>NZ_CP162581.1:0-4800000 GCF_044218815.1 Pseudomonas sp. A0308 | reverse complement strand
TGATGGGCGTGATCATGGCCCTGACCGATGACAACAATGGCTTGCCGAAAGGCCCGATGGCACCGCTACTGATCGGTTTGCTGATCGCAGTGATCGGCAGTTCGATGGGCCCGCTGACCGGTTTTGCGATGAACCCTGCGCGTGATTTTGGTCCGAAACTGATGACTTTCTTTGCGGGCTGGGGTGAAATTTCCTTCACTGGCGGCCGTGATATTCCGTATTTCCTGATTCCGATTTTTGCACCGATTGTCGGTGCCTGCCTCGGCGCTGCCGGGTATCGCGGGCTCATCGCCCGCCACCTGACCGGCGCCACACCTGCTACAAAGGATGCAGAACCGGCCATTGACGGCAAACCAAGAACTTCTTGAAACAGTCGGCGCGGGTTCCTGCCCTTTAGAACCTGCGCCACGGCCCACTCTCCCTTATTTCGTCCAAGGCAATCGACATGACCGACATTCAGAATAAGAACTACATCATTGCCCTCGATCAGGGTACAACCAGCTCCCGCGCGATCATTTTCGACCGCGATGCGAACGTGGTTTGCACCGCGCAGCGCGAATTCGCCCAGCATTACCCGCAAGCCGGCTGGGTCGAACACGACCCGATGGAAATCTTCGCCACCCAGAGCGCAGTGATGGTCGAAGCGCTGGCCCAGGCCGGTCTGCATCACGATCAGGTCGCCGCCATCGGCATCACCAACCAGCGTGAAACCACCGTAGTCTGGGACAAGACCACCGGCCGTCCGGTCTACAACGCCATCGTCTGGCAGTGCCGCCGCAGCACCGAGATCTGCCAGCAGCTCAAGCGCGATGGCCACGAAGAGTACATCCGTGACACCACGGGCCTGGTCACCGACCCGTACTTCTCCGGCACCAAATTGAAGTGGATCCTCGACAACGTCGAAGGCAGCCGCGAGCGTGCGCGCAACGGCGAATTGCTGTTCGGTACCATCGATAGCTGGCTGATCTGGAAATTCACCGGCGGCAAGGTGCACGTCACCGACTACACCAACGCCTCGCGCACCATGCTCTTCAACATTCATTCGCTTGAGTGGGACGCGAAGATGCTGGAGATCCTCGACATCCCGCGCGAAATGCTCCCGGAAGTGAAAGCCTCGTCCGAGATCTATGGCCGCACCAAAAGCGGCATTGCCATCGGCGGTATCGCCGGTGACCAGCAAGCGGCGTTGTTCGGCCAGATGTGCGTTGAGCCGGGCCAAGCGAAAAACACCTATGGCACCGGCTGCTTCCTGCTGATGAACACCGGCGACAAGGCAGTGAAATCCAAGCACGGCATGCTCACCACCATCGCTTGCGGCCCGCGCGGCGAAGTCGCTTATGCGCTGGAAGGTGCGGTATTCAACGGCGGCTCGACTGTGCAGTGGCTGCGCGATGAGCTAAAAATCATCAACGACGCCCACGACACCGAATACTTCGCCAACAAGGTCAAGGACAGCAACGGCGTGTACCTGGTACCGGCCTTTACCGGTCTCGGCGCTCCCTACTGGGACCCGTATGCCCGTGGCGCGCTGTTCGGCCTGACTCGCGGCGTACGCGTGGATCACATCATCCGCGCCGCGCTGGAATCGATCGCCTACCAGACCCGCGACGTCCTCGACGCCATGCAACAGGACTCCGGCGAACGCCTCAAGGCCCTGCGCGTAGACGGCGGCGCGGTGGCGAACAACTTCCTCATGCAGTTCCAGGCCGACATCCTCGGCACCCAGGTCGAGCGCCCACAAATGCGCGAAACCACGGCACTGGGCGCGGCGTATCTGGCCGGTCTGGCATGCGGCTTCTGGGGCAGCCTGGATGAACTGCGTGGCAAAGCGGTGATCGAGCGTGAGTTCGAACCGAGCCTGGACGAAGTCGAGAAAGAGAAGCTGTACAAAGGCTGGAAAAAAGCCGTCAGCCGCACCCGTGACTGGGCGCGTGAGGACGCCGAATAAGCCAGTCTGAGGACTGACTAAAGCTGGAAACTGGTCGGGAGGAGATTCCTGCGGCATCATGGGCAAATTTTGCACGGCAGCCCAAAGGAAGCCCCATGAATCTGCCTCCCCGTCAGCAGCAAATCCTCGAGCTGGTCCGCGAACGCGGCTATGTGAGCATCGAGGAAATGGCTACGCTGTTCGTTGTTACCCCGCAAACCATCCGCCGCGACATCAATCAGCTCGCGGAAGCCAATCTGCTGCGTCGTTACCACGGCGGCGCTGCCTATGATTCCAGCGTCGAAAACACTGCCTATGCGATGCGCGCCGATCAGATGCGCGATGAAAAACAACGCATTGGTGAAGCCATCGCCGCACAGATTCCCGATCATGCCTCGCTGTTTATCAACATCGGCACCACCACCGAGTCGATTGCCCGCGCCCTGCTCAACCACAACCACCTGAAAATCATCACCAATAACCTGCACGTGGCGTCGATGCTCAGTGCCAAGGATGATTTCGATGTGCTGCTGACCGGTGGCAATGTCCGTCGCGATGGCGGTGTTGTGGGTCAGGCGAGTGTGGATTTCATCAATCAGTTCAAGGTTGATTTTGCCCTGGTCGGTATCAGTGGTATCGACGAGGACGGCAGTCTGCTCGACTTCGATTATCAGGAAGTCCGGGTTTCGCAGGCGATCATTGCCAATGCACGCCAGGTGATTCTGGCGGCGGACTCGAGCAAGTTCGGGCGTAACGCGATGATCCGGCTCGGGCCGATCAGCCTGATTGATTGCCTGGTGACCGACCAGCAACCGGTGCCGGCATTGGCGCAGTTGTTGAGCCAGCACAAGATTCGCCTGGAAGTCGTTTAGCCCCCCTAATCTTCATTTGCTGCGCCGACGCCTTCGCGAGCAGGCTCGCTCCCACATTGGAATGCATTTCAAACTGTGGGAGCGAGCCTGCTCGCGAAGGCAATCGAGTAAACAGCACACATCTAGCGCCCCTTCGCGCATTTAATGTTCGGAAATTTTCCTTTAACGGCCCTTCGATGAGTTTTTTCAATCGAATGCGGCTGGCTGTGCGCGTGTTTATGGGCTACCATTTTCGCAAATGAACATTAATGTTCGAATTCAAATACAGAAAATCACAAGAGCCCGAGGCCAGCCGATGTCTACATCTACCTTGCGTACGCCCCCTATCTCCGAGATCTACGATATCGCCGTCATCGGTGGCGGGATCAATGGGGTGGGGATCGCAGCGGATGCCGCCGGTCGCGGTCTCTCGGTGTTTCTTTGCGAAAAAGATGATTTGGCCAGCCACACCTCGTCGGCCAGCAGCAAGCTGATCCACGGTGGTCTGCGCTATCTCGAACATTACGAGTTCCGCTTGGTGCGTGAAGCGCTGGCTGAGCGCGAAGTGTTGCTGGCCAAGGCGCCGCACATCGTCAAGCCGATGCGCTTCGTGCTGCCGCACCGTCCGCACCTGCGTCCGGCGTGGATGATTCGTGCCGGTCTGTTCCTGTACGACAACCTCGGCAAGCGCGAAAAACTTGCAGGCTCGCGCAGTCTTAAGTTCGGCGCCGACAGCGCACTGAAAAGCGAAATCACCAAAGGCTTCGAATACTCCGATTGCTGGGTCGACGACGCCCGCCTCGTGGTGCTGAACGCCATGGCTGCGCGGGAAAAAGGCGCCCATGTGCACACCCAGACCCGTTGCGTCAGCGCCCGCCGCGCCAAAGGTTTGTGGCATCTGAATCTTGAGCGCGCCGACGGCAGCCTGTTCTCGATCACTGCCAAAGCACTGGTCAACGCCGCGGGTCCATGGGTTGCCAAGTTCATTCGCGACGACCTGAAGATGGAATCGCCATACGGCATCCGTCTGATTCAGGGCAGCCACGTCATCGTGCCGAAGCTGTACGAAGGTGAACATGCGCACATTCTGCAAAACGAAGATCAGCGCATCGTTTTCACTATTCCGTACCTGAACCACTTCACCTTGATCGGCACCACCGACCGCGAGTACACCGGCGATCCAGCCAAAGTGGCGATCACCGACGGCGAAACCGATTACCTGCTGAAAGTGGTCAACGCACACTTCAAGAAACAAGTCAGCCGCGACGACATCCAGCACAGCTACTCGGGTGTGCGTCCGCTGTGCAACGACGAGTCCGATAACCCGTCGGCCGTGACTCGCGATTACACCTTGGCATTGTCGGGTGGCGGTGAGGAAGCACCGCTGCTGTCGGTATTCGGCGGCAAGCTGACCACCTACCGCAAACTCGCCGAGTCGGCGATGGCGCAGTTGATGCCGCACTTCACCCAGATGCGCCCGAGCTGGACGGCTTCGGCGACCCTGCCAGGCGGCGAAGACATGACCACCCCGCAGGCCTTGAGCGCGTTGATCCGCGACAAGTTCGACTTCGTGCCAACCGAGATCGCCCGCCGCTGGTCCACCACCTACGGCAGCCGCACCTGGCGCATGCTCGAAGGCGTGGAAACCCTCGCGGACATGGGTGAACACATTGGTGGCGGGCTCTACACCCGTGAGGTCGACTACCTGTGCAGCGAAGAGTGGGCAACGACCGCGCACGATATTCTGTGGCGTCGCAGCAAGCTGGGGCTGTTCACCACACCTGCCGAGCAGGAGAAACTGGCGGCGTATCTGGGCAAGGTCGAGCAGAATCGCAAGATTGAAGCGGCTTGATATAACCATCGCTTAAATGAAAGCCCCTGAATTGTGAGATTCAGGGGCTTTTTTATGTGGGTTCAGTTGCCTCACCCCGGCCCTCTCCCCTCTGCGCGGTCCAACGTTTCGGAAGGGCCAGGGTAAGAGGCCTCCAACCATTCGGTTTTCCGAACGCGACTTTGCGGTCGATTCGGTTAACCGGATCAGATACACCACAAAAAACTGCCATAAAATTTTAATAGCGTTATAAATCAGAGCCTTAGGTGTTACCGACTGGTATGGCACGACTCATGCTCTACACTCTCTCGACGAATGCCTGCTGTGCCAACACTGCAGGAGCCGTCAGGCATTCGAAGCACAAAAGGGCCGACAAACTGGCTCCATAAAAAAAACAATGTCGAGGAAAATTTGATGCGCATCGTTCCCCATATCCTGGGCGCAGCCATTGCTGCCGCTCTGATCAGCACGCCAGTTTTCGCTGCCGAACTCACCGGCACCCTGAAGAAGATCAAAGAGTCCGGTGTCATCACCCTGGGCCACCGCGATGCCTCCATCCCGTTTTCCTACATCGCTGATGCCTCCGGCAAACCGGTCGGCTACTCCCACGATATCCAGCTGGCTATCGTCGAAGCGATCAAGAAAGACCTCGACCTTCCAAACCTGCAGGTCAAATACAACCTGGTGACCTCGCAAACCCGTATCCCGCTGGTGCAGAACGGCACCGTGGACGTCGAGTGCGGCTCCACCACCAACAACGTCGAGCGTCAGCAGCAGGTTGACTTCTCCGTCGGCATCTTCGAAATCGGTACCCGTCTGCTGTCCAAGGTTGACTCCAAGTACAAGGATTTCGACGACCTCAAAGGCAAGAACGTCGTGACCACCGCCGGCACCACGTCCGAGCGCATCCTCAAGGCGATGAATGCCGACAAGCAGATGGGCATGAACGTCATCTCCGCCAAAGACCACGGTGAATCCTTCCAGATGCTGGAATCGGGTCGTGCCGTTGCGTTCATGATGGACGACGCACTGCTGGCCGGCGAAGCGGCCAAGGCCAAGAAAGCCACCGACTGGGCCGTGACCGGCACTCCACAGTCCTACGAAATCTACGGCTGCATGATGCGCAAAGGCGACGAGCCGTTCAAAAAGGCTGTGGATGACGCCATCAAGGCGACCTACGCATCGGGCGCGATCACCAAGATCTACGACAAGTGGTTCATGGCGCCGATTCCACCAAAAGGCCTGAACCTGAACTTCCCGATGAGCGACGAGCTCAAGGCTCTGATCGCCAATCCGACCGATAAAGCGGCTGACGACAAGAAATCCTGATTTCTGACTAACCTTATCTCCTGAAGGGGCTCGGCCCTTTCAGGAGTTTGTCACTCCCTGCTGGCACATTCTGGAAACACTCGAACCGGTGGCTGTCGAGCCGATCGCGTGTGCCTGATCTTCACGATCAGAGGGAACGGAGTTTCCCAGGCGGGCACTTGTATATCGATCGAATCGAGGGGAGACCCTAATGAATTACAACTGGGACTGGAGCGTGTTCTTCAAGTCCACCGGCGTGGGCAGCGAGACCTATCTCGACTGGTTCATTTCCGGTCTGGGCTGGACCATCGCCATCGCCATCGTGGCCTGGATCATCGCTCTGCTGCTGGGCTCGATACTGGGCGTCATGCGCACCGTGCCGAACCGCATCGTGTCGGGCATTGCGACCTGCTATGTCGAGCTGTTCCGTAACGTGCCGCTGCTGGTGCAGCTGTTCATCTGGTACTTCCTGGTGCCCGACCTGCTGCCCGCCGATCTGCAAGAGTGGTACAAACAGGACCTCAACCCAACCACCTCGGCTTACCTGAGCGTGGTCGTGTGCCTGGGTCTGTTCACCGCCGCGCGTGTTTGCGAACAAGTGCGTACCGGCATCCAGGCGCTGCCGCGTGGCCAGGAATCGGCCGCTCGCGCCATGGGCTTCAAGCTGCCGCAAATCTACTGGAACGTGCTGCTGCCCCAGGCCTACCGGATCATCATTCCGCCGCTTACCTCGGAATTTTTGAACGTCTTCAAGAACTCCTCCGTGGCCTCGCTGATCGGGCTGATGGAGCTGCTCGCGCAGACCAAACAGACTGCCGAGTTCTCGGCCAACCTGTTTGAAGCGTTCACCCTCGCTACCCTGATTTATTTCACCCTGAACATGAGCCTCATGCTGCTGATGCGCGTGGTCGAGAAGAAAGTTGCCGTGCCCGGCCTGATCTCCGTGGGGGGTAAATAATGGAATTTGATTTCAGTGGCATCGTCCCGGCCATTCCCGGTTTGTGGAACGGCATGGTGATGACCCTCAAGCTGATGGCGATGGGCGTGGTGGGCGGGATCATTCTCGGCACCATCCTGGCGCTGATGCGTTTGTCCTCGAGCAAACTGCTGTCGCGGGTTGCCGGCGCCTACGTCAACTATTTCCGTTCGATCCCGCTGCTGCTGGTGATCACCTGGTTCTATCTGGCGGTGCCGTTCGTGCTGCGCTGGATCACCGGCGAAGACACCCCGATCGGCGCGTTCACCTCATGCATCGTCGCGTTCATGATGTTTGAAGCGGCTTACTTCTGCGAAATCGTCCGTGCCGGTGTGCAGTCGATTCCCAAAGGTCAGATGGGCGCGGCGCAAGCGCTGGGCATGAGCTACGGACAGATGATGCGTCTGATCATCCTGCCGCAAGCGTTTCGCAAGATGACCCCGCTGTTGCTGCAACAGAGCATCATTCTGTTCCAGGACACCTCACTGGTTTACACCGTGGGCCTGGTGGACTTCCTCAATGCCTCGCGCGCCAGTGGCGACATCATTGGCCGCTCCAATGAGTTCCTGATCTTCGCAGGTCTCGTGTACTTCACAATCAGCTTTGCCGCCTCGCTGCTGGTCAAGCGTCTGCAAAAAAGGTTCGCCGTATGATCTCTATCAAGAACATCAACAAGTGGTATGGGGACTTCCAGGTGCTGACTGATTGCAGCACCGAGGTCAAAAAAGGCGAAGTGATCGTGGTTTGCGGCCCGTCGGGTTCCGGCAAGTCGACCCTGATCAAATGCGTCAACGCGCTGGAACCGTTCCAGAAAGGCGACATCGTGGTCGACGGCACTTCGATTGCCGACCCGAAGACCAACCTGCCGAAACTGCGCTCGCGCGTGGGCATGGTGTTCCAGCATTTCGAACTGTTCCCGCACCTGACCATCACCGAAAACCTGACCATCGCGCAGATCAAGGTGTTGGGCCGCAGCAAGGAAGAGGCGACCAAAAAAGGTCTGCAACTGCTGGAGCGCGTCGGCCTGTCGGCTCACGCCCACAAGCATCCGGGCCAATTGTCCGGCGGTCAGCAACAGCGCGTGGCGATTGCCCGTGCGCTGGCGATGGACCCGATCGTCATGCTGTTCGACGAACCGACCTCGGCGCTCGACCCGGAAATGGTCAACGAAGTGCTCGACGTGATGGTGCAACTGGCCCAGGAAGGCATGACCATGATGTGCGTGACCCACGAAATGGGCTTCGCGCGCAAAGTGGCTGACCGCGTGATCTTCATGGACGCCGGCAAAATCATCGAAGACTGCCCGAAAGAAGAGTTCTTCGGCGATATCAGCGCCCGCTCCGAACGCGCGCAGCACTTCCTCGAGAAAATCTTGCAGCACTAAAAAACACTGCAGTACCTGTGGGAGCGGGCTTGCCCGCGATGGGGCCTTGTCAGTTGAAGATGATGTCGACTGATAGACCGCTATCGCTGGCAAGCCAGCTCCCACAGGAACAGCGTACTTGCTGCAAGTGTGCTGGTTGACCCAAGGCATCTGTGATGAAATGCGACCCCAATCTTTATCGCGCAGCAACGCCATCACTTGCCGTGAAGCCCCGTCTGATTCGTCACTTGTTCTTGCCGCCGCTGATCATCGCCCTGATGGTCGGACTGGGTTTTATCGGCTTCTGGACCAGTGAACATTTCGGTATCCGTAGCCTTGGCGAGAACGGCCAGCGTCAGCTGGAACTGCACGCCCGCGCCGTCGAGAGCGAAATCAGCAAATACACCTACCTCCCCAGCCTGCTGGAACTGGAAACCAGTGTTCCGCAATTGCTGGCCGACCCGACTCCGGAGCACCGGAAAACGGTCAACGATTACCTTGAAGGCCTGAACCGGCGCAGCCGCAGTCGGGCCATCTACGTGATGGACACCACCGGCCGCGTGATGGCCACCAGCAACTGGCGCGATGTCGACAGTTATCTGGGCGAAGACCTGTCCTTCCGTGCCTATTTTCAAAAAGCCATACGCGGTGAACCGGGCCGTTTCTACGGGATCGGCAGCACCAACGGCGAACCCGGCTACTACCTGGCCCATGGCCTGGAAGAACACGGCAAGATCATCGGCGTCGCCGTGGTCAAAGTGCGCCTCGAAGCCATGGAAGAACGCTGGCAACGGGCGCGCCTCGAAGCGTTTGTCAGCGATGAAAACGGCATCATCATTCTGTCCAGCGATCCGGCCAGACGCCTCAAATCGGTTATCCCGCTGAGCGACGAAGTCAAAGAGAAACTCGCCCGCAGCTTGCAGTACTACTGGTTCCCGCTCACCGAACTGCAACCGCTGGCCCGGGAAACCTTGTCCGAAGGCGTGGAGAAACTCACCTTCCCGTCCAACAGTGAAATCGACTCCGACGAAGACGACATCCGCTATCTGGCGCAGACCCGGCCCCTTAGCGATACACCGTGGAATTTCACCCTGCTGACGCCGCTTCAGGATTTGCGCCGCGAAGCGATCAACCAAGGCATTCTGGTCGCCGTCGCATTTGCCCTGGTGGCGTTCCTGCTGATTGCCTGGAATGAGCGGCGCAAGGTCATCGCCACCCGCCTCGCCGCCCGCGAAGCCTTGCAGGAAGCCAACAATCAACTGGAGCGTCGGATTACCGAACGCACCGCCGACCTGCGTGCCAGCAACGACCGACTCAAGAGTCAGATCCGCGAACGCCGGCAAGCTGAAGAGACGCTGCGCCGGGCCCAGGATGAACTGGTGCAGGCCGGCAAACTCGCCGCCATCGGCCAGATGTCCACGAGCATCGCCCACGAATTGAACCAGCCGCTGGCGGCCATGCGCACTCTCTCAGGCAATACCGTGCGTTTTCTCGAGCGCGGCCAGCTCGATGTCGCCAGCACCAATCTGAAAACCATCAACGACCTGATCGACCGCATGGGCCGGATCACCGCCAGCCTGCGATCGTTTGCCCGACGTGGTGACAATCAGGGCCAGGCCAGCCTCGGCAAAGCCGTGGACGCGGCGCTGCAATTGCTCGGAGCGCGCCTGGAAAATCCGGCACTGCAACTGCGCCGGCAATTCATTGATGTGCAGTTGCACATCGACCAGACCCGCCTCGAACAGATTCTGGTCAACCTGATCGGCAACGCCCTCGACGCCATGCAGGCGCAACCGCTGCCGCAACTGTGGCTGGAAGGTGAAGAGTTCAATGGCAAATATCGCCTGCGGGTGCGCGACAATGGCCACGGTGTCGACGTCGAAGCGCGCAAGCATCTGTTCGAACCGTTCTTTACCACCAAGCCCGGTGAACAAGGCCTGGGCCTGGGCCTGACGCTTTCCGCCAGCCTTGCCGCCGCCACCGGCGGACATTTGGGTGTCGAACACCCTGGTGGCGGCGGTACCACTTTCGTTCTCAGTTTACCGTTGGTAAGCCCTACTCCTGCCGAGCCAATATGAACCAAGACCTCAGTGTATTGATCGTCGAAGACGACCCCCATGTGTTGCTCGGCTGCCAGCAAGCGCTGACGCTGGAAGACATTCCCAGCATCGGCGTCGGCAGTGCAGAAGAAGCGCTGGAGCGCGTCGGCGACAACTTTGCCGGTATCGTCATCAGCGACATTCGCCTGCCCGGCATCGATGGCCTCGAACTGCTGACCCGGCTCAAGCAACGCGACCGCAGCTTGCCGGTGGTGCTGATCACCGGGCACGGCGACATCTCCATGGCAGTTGGCGCAATGCAGAAAGGCGCCTACGACTTCATGGAGAAACCGTTCTCGCCGGAGCGCCTGGTCGATGTTGCACGCCGTGCGCTGGAGCAACGCAGCCTCGCCCGTGAGGTCTCGTCGCTGCGCAGGCAACTGGCCGAGCGGGATTCGCTTGAAGGCCGGATCATCGGGCGCTCGCCGGCCATGCAGAACCTGCGCGAATTGATCGCCAACGTCGCCGACACCTCGGCCAACGTCCTGATTGAAGGCGAAACCGGCACCGGTAAAGAACTGGTCGCTCGCTGCCTGCACGACTTCAGTCGGCGACACAGCAAGCAGTTCGTTGCACTGAACTGCGGCGGTTTGCCGGAGAACCTTTTCGAAAGCGAGATCTTCGGTCACGAGGCCAACGCGTTTACCGGCGCTGGCAAGCGCCGCATCGGCAAGATCGAACACGCCGACGGCGGCACGCTGTTCCTCGATGAAGTGGAAAGCATGCCGCTGCCGCTGCAAATCAAATTGCTACGCGTGTTGCAGGAACGCACCCTCGAACGCCTCGGTTCCAACCAGAGCGTGGCGGTGGACTGCCGGGTGATTGCGGCGACCAAATCCGACCTCGACGAATCGAGCAAGGCCGGCGAATTCCGCAGTGACTTGTACTACCGCCTCAACGTGGTGACGCTGGAATTGCCGCCATTACGCGAACGCCGCGAAGACATCCTGCAACTGTTCGAACACTTCACCCAGCAATCGGCCCTGCGCTTCGACCGCGCACTACCGGAAATGGATAACCAGACCCTGTCGCACCTGATGAGCCACGACTGGCCGGGCAACGTGCGTGAACTGCGCAACGTCGCCGAGCGTTTTGCCCTCGGTTTGCCGGCCTTCAAGAAAACCGGTGCCGGCAGCGCGGGCCAGGGTTTGGCATTTGCCGAAGCGGTGGAAGCCTTTGAACGCAACCTGCTCAGCGACGCGCTGCAACGCAGCGGCGGCAACCTGACCCAGGCCAGCCTGGAACTGGGCATGGCCAAGACCACGCTGTTCGACAAAGTGAAAAAATACGGGTTGAGCCACTGATGGATCTGTTGCTGAAAGCGGCACTCGGTGCCGCGGTTGTGTTGATTCTCGCGGCGCTGGCCAAGACGAAAAACTATTACATCGCGGGGTTGGTGCCACTGTTCCCGACGTTTGCGCTGATTGCTCATTACATCGTCGGCAAGGGGCGCTCAGTTGATGATCTGAAGACCACCATCGTGTTCGGGATGTGGTCGATCATTCCGTACTTTGTGTATCTGGCGACGTTGTATGTGATGGTCGACCGGATGCGGCTGGAGGCTTCGCTGGCCGTGGCGGCGGTGGCCTGGTTGATGGCGGCTACGGTGTTGGTTTCGGTTTGGGTGCGCGTACATGGCTAACGTCTACCCCCTGTGTGGGAGAGAGCCTGCTCACGAAGGTAACGCGGCTACAGCAGATTCCGCCCCACCACCGGCTCAATCTGCGCCCAATGCGAATTGTCTTCACGATGCGCCTGCAAATACGGCAATACCGCCGCCAGCAACGGTTCCTTGAACGCTTCCTGAAACCGGTGGGCCAGCCCCGGAATCAACCTCAACTGACTGCCGCGAATGTGCGCGGCCAAATGCACGCCATGCATGACCGGCAGCAGCGGATCGGCCGTGCCGTGCACCACCAGCGTCGGCACGCGCAACTGATTGAGCAGCGCCACCCGACTCGGCTCGGCCAGTATCGCCATGATCTGGCGCTTGACGCCTTCCGGATTGAACGCGCGATCGTAAGAAGCCGCCGCTTGCTGCAGCAATGCCTGGCGATCATCGCTGATCGCCGGGCTGCCGAGTGCCGCGAGTAAATCCGCCTGCTGCTCCAGCGCCATTTCTCGGTTCGGCGCACCGCGTCGTGCCAGCAACTGCACCAGCGCCGCGCTGGGCGCCGGCAAACCTTCAGCGCCGGAACTGGTCATGATCAGCGTCAGGCTCTCAACCCGCTGCGGCGCCATGGCCGCCATGTGCTGAGCAATCATCCCGCCCATGCTGGCGCCCAGCACATGGAATTGCTCGACATGCAGAGCCGTCATCAGCCCCAGCGCATCGTCGGCCATGTCGGTCAGGCTGTACGGTGCCGCCACCGGCAGACCGAGCTTGTATCGCAGCACTTCAAAGGTCAGATTGGCCTCCGCCGGTGCCTGACGCCAGGTCGACAGACCCACATCACGGTTGTCATAGCGAATCACTCGAAAACCCTGCTGACACAGCGCCTCGACCACTTCGTCCGGCCAGTGGATCAATTGCCCGCCCAGCCCCATCACCAACAACAATGCCGGATCCGAAGCACGGCCAATGCTCTGGTACGCCAGGCTGACCTGCGCCAGATCGACACGCTCGGTGGGCACATTCACATCGCATCGCGACGCCGCAGAGGCCGGCACGCCGAAAAAAATCGCGGCCAGAACAGCCGCGATCGAAAACCATCCCTTCATCATCAAAAACACCGAAACACAGAACCCCAGTAGAGCGCGAGTCTGATGAAGTTTGTACAAGCGCGCTGCCACAGTTACGTGACAGTTTGATGAAGAGTGCCGAGCGGTCATCCGGGTCGGACGCAGCCTCCGACCTCTAATCGATCCTGTGGGCGAGTGTCAGGCCAGTTGACTGCGCAACTGCCGCGCCGCCGCCACCATGTTCACCAGTGCCGCTTCCGTCTCCGGCCAGGCGCGGGTTTTCAGACCGCAATCAGGGTTGACCCACAGACGTTCGGCGGGAATGCGCTGCACCGCGTTGCTCATCAACTTGACCATCTCGGCAGTGTCCGGCACCCGTGGCGAGTGGATGTCATAGACGCCCGGGCCGATGTCGTTCGGGTAGTCGAACGCTTCAAAGGCCTCGAGCAACTCCATGTCCGAACGCGAGGTTTCGATGGTGATGACGTCGGCGTCCATGTCGGCGATGGCCTTGATCACGTCGTTGAATTCGCTGTAGCACATGTGCGTGTGAATCTGCGTTTCGTCCTTCACACCAGACGCCGTCAGACGGAACGCCTCGACCGCCCAGTCCAGATATTCCTGCCATTGCGCACGCCGCAACGGCAGGCCTTCGCGAAACGCCGCTTCGTCGATCTGCACGATCTTGATGCCGGCGTTTTCCAGATCGACCACTTCATCGCGCAGGGCCAGCGCCAGTTGCTGCGCCTGAATTTTGCGCGACACGTCCTCACGCGGGAACGACCACATCAGCATCGTCACGGGGCCGGTCAACATGCCTTTCATGACCTTGTCGGTCAGGCCTTGTGCGTAAGTAATCCAGTCGACCATCATGGCGTGCGGCCGGCTCAGGTCACCGTAAATCACTGCCGGTTTCACACAGCGCGAACCGTAGCTCTGGACCCAGCCGAACCGCGTGAACAGGTAACCGTCGAGTTGCTCGGCGAAGTACTCGACCATGTCGTTGCGCTCGGCTTCACCGTGTACCAGCACGTCCAGCCCGAGGCGTTCCTGAATCAACACGGCGTGGCGGATTTCACTGCGCATGGCGTCGTGGTAATCGTTGGGCGACAGCTTGCCCTGCTTGAACGCCTGACGCGCCAGACGGATCGCACCAGTTTGCGGGAACGAGCCGATGGTGGTCGTCGGGAACGTCGGCAGCTGCAGACGCGCCTGTTGCTTGGCGATGCGTTTGGCAAACGGCGAATGACGCTGACTGTCGCCGGCATTGATCGCCTTGATCCGCGCCTGCACATCAGCCTTATGAATGCGTGGCGACTGCGCACGGCTGGCGTGAACAGCCCGGCTCTCGGCCAGCGCAGTTTGCACCTTGGGCGCCTGCGGATCGTTCAGCGCATCACGCAACACGGAGATTTCGCTGCACTTCTGCACGGCAAACGCCAGCCAGCTTTTGAGTTCCGGATCGAGTTTGTCTTCCCGCTCGACGTCCACCGGACTGTGCAGCAACGAGCAGGAGCTGCTGACCCACAGGTTGTCACCGAAACGCTCCTGCGCCGGTTGCAATTGCGCCAGCGCCTGCTCCAGTTCGCAGCGCCAGACGTTGCGACCGTTGACCAGCCCCACCGAGAGAATCTTGTAGGTCGGCAGGCGATCGAGCACCTGGCCAAGTTGCTCCGGCGCGCGCACCGCGTCGATGTGCAGCCCCTGCACCGGCAGACCCACGGCCAGACCCAGGTTGTCTTCAAGGCCACTGAAATACGTCGCCACCAGTTTCTTCAGCGGTGAATACTGGAGGATGTGATAAGCGCGTTCGAAGGCGCTTTTCCAGGCTTGCGGCAGGTCGAGGGTGAGGATCGGTTCGTCGATTTGCACCCATTCCACGCCTTGCTCGGCGAGGCGCACGAGGATTTGGTTGTACACCGGCAGCAGGCGCTCGAGCAGCTCGAGCTTGTCGAACTCGTCACCTTTCGCCTTGCCCAGCCACAGGTAGGTCAGCGGGCCGATGATCACCGGTTTGACGTTGTGGCCCAGCGCTTTGGCTTCTTCGACTTCATCGAACAACTGGTTCCAGTTCAGCTTGAAGGCTTGATCAGCGCTGAATTCCGGGACGAGGTAGTGGTAGTTGGTGTCGAACCACTTGGTCAGTTCTTGCGCGTATTGAGTCTTGCTGTCAGCGCCGCAGCAATGGCTGATCGCACCACGGGCCATGGCGAACAAAGTGTCGAGGGTTGGCAGGCCGCGCTCGTCGCGCGCGTTGTCGAAACGCTCGGGGATCACGCCAAACATCAGCGAATGGGTCAGCACCTGGTCGTACCAGGCGAAGTCGCCGACCGGCAGCAGATCGATGCCGGCGTCTTTCTGCAATTGCCAGTGGCGGGCGCGCAGTTCACGACCGACCTGATTCAGGGCGGTCTGATCGAGATCACCCTGCCAATAGGCTTCGAGGGCTTTTTTCAGTTCACGGTCGGCGCCGATGCGCGGGAAACCAAGGGTGTGGGCCACGGCCATGTCGAGTGTGCTCCATTGCATAAAAGATGGCGCCATTGTCGACAGTCAAACCAACATGAGACAAACTCAACCTTTTCGTGTTGATCACAAGTTTTCCTCATGGAGCCAGCCGGTGCTTGAAATCCGTCACCTGAAAACCCTGCACGCCCTGCGCGAAGCCGACAGCCTGGTCGATGCCGCCGACCGTCTGCACCTGACCCAATCGGCACTCTCGCACCAGTTCAAGGAGCTTGAAGAACGGCTGGGCATGCAGTTGTTCGTGCGCAAGACCAAACCGGTACGCTTCACCAGCGCCGGCTTGCGCCTGCTGCAACTGGCCGACGCAACTCTGCCTCTGCTGCGCGCCGCCGAGCGTGACATCAGCCGCTTGGCCGGTGGCACGGCCGGGCGTTTGCACATGGCGATCGAATGCCACAGTTGCTTCCAGTGGCTGATGCCGACCATCGACCAGTTCCGCGATGCCTGGCCGGAAGTAGAACTCGACCTCGCATCGGGCTTCTCCTTCGCGCCGCTGCCGGCCCTGGCGCGTGGTGATCTGGATCTGGTGGTGACCTCCGACCCGCAGGAAATCGCCGGCATTACCTATGTGCCGCTGTTCACCTACGAAGCCATGCTCGCGGTGGCCAATCAGCATGCGCTGGCGAGCAAACCGTACATCGTGCCCGAAGACTTGCTGACTGAAACGCTGATCACCTACCCGGTAGAACGCGACCGACTGGATATCTTCACCCGCTTCCTCGAACCGGCCGACATCGAACCGGCGCAAGTGCGCACCTCGGAACTGACGGTGATGATGATGCAACTGGTCGCCAGCGGCCGTGGCGTCTGCGGCATGCCGCACTGGGCGCTGCATGAGTACAGCTCGCGCGGTTACGTGAAAGGCAAGCGGCTGGGCGAGAAAGGCCTGTTTGCCACGCTGTACGCAGGGATACGCGCCGACATGCTCGATGCGCCGTACATGCGCGACTTTTTGCTGACGGCCAAGGACACGTCGTTCTCGACACTGGATGGGGTCAGCGCCGTGCGCTGAAACGCTGAATCAAAAGATCTTATTTTCTGGAGAGCTCACACCACATGTGGATCTTGTCGAAGTAGTCTTCGCCTACCCGCACCGCCAGCGGCTCAAGTCCAAACTGGATAAAGCCGCAGCGCTGATACAACGTGAACGCTGCGTCGTTGCCAGCAGTCACCGTGAGCTGGACAAGCTTCAGCTCGGGATGATTGTGCGCCTCGGCCAGTGCCGCTTGCACCAGCTCAAACCCCAAACCGTGCTGACGAAAATCCGCCGACACATACATGCCGAACAGCGTGGCCTTGTGTCGGGCCTTCTCGCGTGGCTCGAATGCCAAACCGACAATGCCAGCCAGCGTGCCACCCTCGAATGCGCCGAGCACCACATCGAGCTTGCTGGTCAGGCGCGCTTCCCACCAGCTCAACGGCATCACCGCGCGTTCACGCACGCTTGAGGTGAATGCCTGCGGATGACGGTCGTAGGCTTCGAGCATCAGTTCCCGATAGGCCAGGGCATGGCTGGCGTCCAGCTTTTCGATCCACATCTCAGGCGGCTCGCCGTTGCTCAAGCATCAAGCGAATGGCCAGACCGCCCAGCACCAGGCCCATGAAATAACGCTGCACCGCGAGCCACGTCGGGTTGCGCACGAACCACGAAGCAATGCCCGCCGCGAACAGCGCAATCAGCAGATTGACGCAGAAACTGACGCTGATCTGGGTCAGGCCGAGGATGAGGCTTTGGACGAACACCGAGCCGTGTTCAGGGCTGATGAATTGCGGAAACACCGAGAGATAGAACACCGCAATTTTCGGGTTCAGGGCACTGGTGAGAAAGCCCATGGTGATCAGTTTGCGCGACGAATCCGGCGGCAACTGCCGGGCTTCGAACGGCGAACGCGCGCCGGGTTTCAGCGCCTGCCAGGCCAGCCACAGCAGGTACAGCGCACCGGCCCACTTCAACACTTCATAAGCCATTGGCACTGCGAGAAACACAGCGGTAAGACCGGCAGCAGCGGCAAACATATGCACAAAGAAACCCGCGACCACACCCAGCAACGACGTGACGCCCGCCTTGCGCCCCTGACAGATCGAACGCGAGATCAGATAGATCATGTTCGGCCCCGGCGTGAGGACCATCAGCAACGCGGCAGCAGAGAAAATCAGCAGGTCTTGAAGCGGGATCATGGTGGGCGTCCCTTGCGTTAATGATCAGGCGATTCTGGTCAGCGAGGCTCGATAAAACGGCAGGATCAGGTCGCGTGTCAATGGCGCCAGTTCGAGCACCGGATCAATAGCCGGATCGACCCAGATGACCTCTTCGATTTCAGCCGCCGGGGAAACTTCGGCATCGATGGTCAGTTGAAAGATTTCTGCCTGTACGACAAATCCCGGTTCATTGGCGGCGGGAGCTGAAAACTGGCCAAGGAACGTTGCCTGCGTGGGATCGATGACTAATCCCAACTCTTCTTCCAGCTCACGGGCCAGTGCCTGCACCGGCAACTCATCGGCTTCGATCTTGCCGCCCGGTTGCATGAATGCCGTGGTGGCGCGTTTGCGCACCAGCAAGGTCTGGCCGTCGGCGTTGAGTAACAGCGCGGCGGCGATGTGGATGATGCGAGGTGAAACGGCGGATGCACACGTCATGGGTCAGCCACGGTCCTGGAGAAAAACCGCAAGGATCCCATGCCTGCCCCGCCAACGTCACCTCACATGCCATCACCCTTGTTCCTGGAGCGCCCCTTCTACTTCCTCCGGCACCTTCACGAACACTTTGTATTTGGCCCCCTCCATGGCCTCGAAGCTGATCAGCTTGTCCACCAGCAGTTCGCTCAAAACCTTGCCGGCATTGAGCAGCAACATGCCGTTGTCGGCATTCAGATTGCGCGCCAGAATCATTCCCGCCGCCAGCTCCCGTGTGCCCAGCACCTTGACGTCCGGGTCGGCCAGCACCACATCGCTGAGGAACGCCGCGCACACCTGGATGAAGTCCTCGACCAGCTCGGGATCGTAGAGTTTGCCGGCGTACTGACGCAGGTATAACAATGCTTCGTCGCTGTTCATTTGCCGCTCGAGAATCAGCCCGCGCTGCAATTCGACGAAATCCACCGCCAGCTTCAGCAGTCGCGAACCCAACGGGATCGACTCGCCCTTGAGCCGATCCGGAAAGCCGCTGCCGTCCCAGCGTTCCTGATGATGCAGGATCAACCGGGCCGCATCCTTCATCGGGTCGAGGGTCATCAGCAGCGATTCGCTCTGTTTCGGATATCCGCGATAACGATCGCGCTCGGTATGGCGAAGCAAATCCGAGGGGGTGACCATCATGTTGTCGGTCCAGCTCAGTTTGCCAATGTTGTACAACGCAGCGGCCATGGTCAGGTCACGACTGCTGGCTTCATCGATCCCGTGCATTTTGCAGTAGACGCGCACCAGTTCGATGATCTGCCGATTGGTCTGCTTGGCCGGCGGCAAACGCAGGTTGGCCAGCAACGAGAACACTTCGGTGCCAGTCACGTAACTGTGTTTGAGTTCCTCGTAGGCCAGATCAAGCATGTCGGCGGTCTGCTGCAACTCGGCAGTACGCGCGGCGACGTGTTTTTCCAGGGTGCTGTTGAGCAATTTGAGCTGATCGTTCTGCACCTGGGCCAACTGCTCCAGACGCTGACGTTCACGCTCGGAATGCTGATGCTCCAGCGCCTGACGCAAGGTCACGAGCATTTCATCGTCGTTCCAGGGTTTGCTGATGTAGCGATTGATCCGCCCTTCGTTGATGGCTTTGATGATCGCCGCAGGATCGGCATAGCCGGTAAGCATGATCCGCGTGGTCGCCGGATAGAGTTCATGGACGTGAGCCAGCAATGTAGCGCCGTCCATATTGGGCATGCGGGCGTCGCTCATCACCAGATCGACGGGCTGTTGGGTCAGTATTTCGAGCGCCTGTGCACCGCTGGTGGCCAGCAGCACGTCGTAAGGCTGACTGCGCAGCAGGCGCCGCAGGCTGTTGAGGATCGACTCCTCGTCATCGACCAGCAACACCTTCGGCCGGTACGGTGAAATCGGCGCAGATTGTTCGTCCATGGGGTGGCCTCAAGCGAAACAGTGAACCTGACAGGCGCGCCGACAGACATCCTGACTTGCCTGCGCTTGAGGGCAAGGCTAGATGATTTTCGCGGGGCTCACGCAATACATCGGTTACACACCTGCAAGCGAAGTGCCCGGCGGCCAACTATGCTCAAGAGGTCGATCGACACAAACGGCCTGCGTACGGGCATGCGAGGAGGGAAAAAGGATGCTCCCGAGCAAGAGCGAGTCTGGATCTGGCGTAGCGCCGTGAGTGCGCAAGCCGGGCCGATCAACCGCCGCATACTCATCGTCGACGATACCGCGGCGATTCATGCTGACTTTCGCAAGATACTCACCCCCGACACGAGCGGCGAAGCCGATCTGAACAGCCTGGAACAGACGCTGTTCGGCAGCCGACAGGCATCGCACCTGACCTTCCAGCTCGACTCCGCCTATCAGGGGCAGGAAGCGCTGAAACTGGTTCAACTGGCACTGGAACAAGGAAAGCCTTACGCGCTCGCTTTCATTGACATGCGCATGCCGCCCGGTTGGGATGGCCTGGAGACCATCGAAAGACTGTGGCAAGCCGATCCGAACCTGCAAATCGCGTTATGCACCGCCTACACCGACTACAGCTGGGAGGCCATGGCCGAACGGCTGGAGTTCGGCGATCAGTTATTGATCCTGAAAAAACCCTTCGATGCCCTGGAAATTCGTCAGATGGCCAACGCCCTGACCTGGAAATGGCAACTGGCTCAGGACGCCGCACTGAAAATGTTCAACCTCGAACAGACGATCGAGGCCCGGGTCCACGAATTACTCAAGGTGTCGCATCTGTTGCATTACGACAGCCTCACAGGTCTGCCCAACAGCACCCTGCTCGGTGACCGCCTGACTCAGCACCTTGCTGCCTGCCGACGCCATGACAAAAAACTGGTGGTGCTGTTCCTCGGTCTGGATCGCTTCAAACGCATCAACAATGCGCTGGGGCATCCGGCCGGCGACGAAATGCTCAAACGGGTGGGTCAGCAGTTGCTCAAAAACGTGCGCGGATCGGACTCGGTTTTTCGCTACGGTTCTGACGAGTTCGTGGTGATCCTCACCGATATCAACCACCCTCAGCAGACCCGCAGCATCGCCGAAAAACTGCTGGGCGTCATTCGCACTCCACAGATGATCGCGGGGCATGACGTCAGCGTCACCGCCAGCATGGGTTTGAGCGTTTACCCGGACGACGGGATCGAGGCCATCGACCTGATCAAAAAAGCTGAAACGGCCATGCGTAACGTCAAGGACAGCAGTCCGGACAATTTCGGTTTTTTCATCGAGGCGATGAATGCGCGCGCACGGGAACAGCAGAGTATCGAATCAGGTATTCGCCAGGCGTTGCAGCGAAACGAGTTTGTCTTGCACTACCAGCCAAAAATCGCCCTGCAGAGTGGTCGGATTGTCGGTGCGGAAGCGCTGGTTCGCTGGCAAAAACCGGGGCATGGCTGGGTCTACCCGTCAGACTTTATTCCAGTGGCCGAAGACAGCGGGCTAATTGTCCCGCTGAGCAAGTGGGTGTTGGCCGAAGCCTGCCGCCAGGCGCGGCAATGGCAAGCCGCAGGATTGCCGCCGATCCGCATGTCGGTCAACACCTCGGCCATCGACTTTCGCCAGCGCCACTTTGTCGAGAGCGTCGAACAGGTCCTTGCAGACACAGGGCTGGCCCCGTGCCTGCTGGAGCTGGAAATCACCGAGAGTGTGCTGATGCAAAACGTCGACGCGACCATGAGCTCGTTGCAACGGTTGAAAGCACTGGGGATCAAGCTGGCCATCGATGACTTCGGCACCGGGTATTCAAGCCTCAGCTACCTGCGTCGCTTTCCCATCGATGTACTGAAAATCGATCAGTCATTCATTCGTGGTCTGTGCACTGACAGCAGCGATGCCGCGCTGGTCGGCGCGATCATCAGCCTTGGTAAAAGCCTGAGCCTGAACGTCATCGCCGAAGGCGTGGAAACGGCAGCGCAACTGAAATATCTCAAGGATCACCATTGCGAAGAAGCTCAAGGTTTCTACTTCAGCGAAGCCTTGCCGGCGCCGGCGTTTGCCCGGCTTTTGAGCGCAGGGCTTGCGGCGCCCTGGGCCGATCCATCGAGCTCCAGCGACAGTCCGGCGAGCAGCACGGGGGACAATCTCCAGTGACTCTTTTCCGTTATGCGCTGGTCTTCATGTTTAGCGGGGTTTGTGTCAACGCTGCCAGCGAGCCGTTGAACCAGCCACTCAAGCCCTTGCCCGAGATGGCTCCCGTCAATCGCGAACGCGTCGCGCTGGGTCGCCAATTGTTCAATGATCCGCGGCTATCGGCGAACAACACGCTGTCCTGCGCCAGTTGCCACCAACTGGACAAGGGGGGAGCCGACACCCGTGCCCGGTCTCTGGGGTTCGATGGAAAACCGGTGGCGTTCAACACGCCCACCGTGCTCAACGCCAGCCTCAATTTCCGGCAATTCTGGGACGGACGGGTCGGGACTCTGGAGGAGCAAGCCGACAATGTCATCACCAGCCCCCACGAAATGGGCGGTGACTGGAAAACCGTCGTGCAACGCATCACCGACGATCCCGACTACCGCAAGGCCTTCGACGGCGCCTATCCGGATGCCGTGACCCAAGCCAATATCCAGAATGCACTCGCCTCCTACGAACGAACCCTGCTATCTCCCGGGTCGCGTTTCGATCAATACCTCTTGGGCAATACCGACATCCTCACCCTTGAAGAAAAGTACGGTTATCAACGCTTCAAGGACTATGGCTGCATCGCCTGCCATCAGGGCGTGAACATCGGCGGCAACATGTTTCAGAAGTTCGGCGTATTCGGTGATTACATCGCCGATCGTGGCAACCCGACGGTAGCTGACCTGGGACGATTCAATGTCACCGGCGACGAAGCTGATCGCGCGGTCTTCAAGGTGCCGAGTCTGCGCAATGTCGCCCTGACCGCGCCGTACTTCCACGACGGTTCGGCCCCCGACCTCGAACGGGCC
This sequence comes from Pseudomonas sp. A0308, assembly GCF_044218815.1. NCBI lineage: Bacteria > Pseudomonadati > Pseudomonadota > Gammaproteobacteria > Pseudomonadales > Pseudomonadaceae > Pseudomonas > Pseudomonas sp. A0308. The sequence continues at coordinate 4,777,355 of NZ_CP162581.1, read as the reverse complement.
GTGGACGTCATGTTCCAGTATCAGCTGGGGCGCATGCCGAGCGCAGAAGACAAAGCGCTGATCATCCTGTTTCTCAAGACCCTGTCCGGGCAATGGGAGGGCAAGCGATGAAGAAGATGTCACGCAGAACCAGTCTGCTGTTGGTCACGCTGCTAGCCATTCTGCTGGCCTCGACGCTGTTGTTTCTCTATCTCAAGTCCAGTTCCGAACAGACCGTCACGTACACCGAATCGCGCGACCTGATCCGCCAGATCACCCAACAGGACGCCCTGTGGGAGAACGAAATACTCAAGGCCCGCGTGGCGATTTCCCACAACTACGACCCGCTCGTGTCTCCGGTGATCGAGATGCATCAGCTGTGGGAGCGTTTCACCACAATGGAATCGGGGCATGGGCGCAAGGACTCCAGGCAATGGAACGATGCTCACGAAGGCTTTTTAAAAGCGATGCAGGAAAAGACTCGCCTGGTGGAGCAGTTCAAGTCACACAACGCCTTGTTGCGTAACTCCCTGGCCTTCCTGCCGACTGCCGAAGATGATATCCAGGCGCAATTGGCGGACTTGTCCGACCTCGACAAGCTGCAGGTACAAAACATCGCCACCGACACCTACGACTTGCTGCTCAGTGCCCTGGAATTCGCCCAGGTCACCTCTGCCGACAAGGCCGCGGACATCGAAGTGGGCCTGAACAAACTGGCGGTTAACGCGCAACGCTTGCCGCAAGAGTTTCATGCCCCGGTGAAAGTTCTCAGCAGTCACGTCGCGCTGATCTTGCGCGAGCAGCCAGTCGTCAACGAACTGCTGGAAAACATCGCAGTCGTTCCCGTGGCCGAACGTCTGGACGACATTACCCACATGCTCAACCTGGATCAGCAACGGGTCGAAAAAATCGATCGCGAGTACCACTTCTACATGCTGCTGTTCTCTGTACTGCTGATGCTGTCACTGCTGTGGCTGGCCGTCCGGTTGATCCGCAGCTTCGCCGAGATCCATCGGGTCAACAACGCCCTGCAAAACGCCAACGATGCGCTGGAGCAACGGGTCGAAGAACGCACCCGGGAGCTCAACAACGCCCAGAGCGAACTGCTGGATGCTGCGCGGCAGGCGGGCATGGCTGAAATCGCGACCAACGTGTTGCACAACGTCGGCAACGTACTCAACAGCGTGAATATCTCCTGCGAGCTGATCGGGCGAAAACTGCGCAGCAGCAAGGCAATTGGGCTTGGCAAGGCCATGCAGTTGATCAACGCACACCCCAACGACCTCGGGCATTTCCTCAGTGAAGACGACAAGGGCAAATTGCTGCCCGACTATCTCAACCAACTGGTCAGCGCAATTGCCAAGGAACAGCAGGAAATGGCCGATGAGCTGGGCCAGATGAACAAGAGCGTCGACCACATCAAGGACATCGTCGCCACCCAGCAATCCTATGCCGGGGCCAACAGCATGACCGAACCGCTGTACATCGACGAACTGCTGGAAGACGCCCTGCGCATGAATGCCGGCGCGCTGACTCGCCATCACGTCACCGTGGTCAGGCAATACAGTGAAGTGCCTCAGGTGATGGGTGACAAACACCGCCTGCTGCTGATTCTGATCAACCTCATCAGCAACGCCAAATACGCCATGACCGACCTCAGCAACCGCACTCGGACAATGACGCTTGGGGTGGAAATCGTTGACGAGACCTTTCTGCAAATCAGCGTCCGGGACGATGGTGAAGGCATCGCCCCGGAAAACATGACACGGATCTTTGCTCACGGTTTTACCACGCGCAAAGAAGGCCACGGTTTTGGCCTGCACAGTTGCGCGCTGGCGGCGATCGAAATGAACGGCCACCTCACTGCGCACAGCGACGGGCCTGGGCTGGGTGCCTTATTCATCTTGCAGCTTCCGCTGATCACCGTAACGGAGAACGCATGAGCGAACTGTCGAACCGTCGCATTTTGCTGATCGACGACATGCCGTCGATTCACGAAGACTTTCGCAAGATTCTCACCCCGCCCCTGGCGCACTCGGCAGAACTGGATGAAATGGAAACAGTGCTGTTCGGTGCTCAAGTCCGCCCGCAACGACCGAATTTCGTGCTCGACTCCGCTTATGGTGGCGAGGAAGGACTGGCCAAACTCAACCTCGCCCTGCAGGAGCAATGTCCCTATGCCGTGGCGTTTGTCGACATGCGCATGCCCGACGGCTGGGACGGCGCGAAAACCATCGAACACCTTTGGCAGCAGGACCCGCAATTGCAGGTGGTCGTCTGCACGGCGTATTCCGACTATTCCTGGGACGAGTTGCTCGATCGCCTGAAGGCTCACGACCGTCTGCTGATTCTGAAAAAACCCTTCGACAACATTGAAGTCCAGCAAATGGCCAACACTCTGTTGACCAAGTGGCAGATGACCGAACGCGCATCATTGCAAATGCATCATCTGGAGCATCTGGTGGATCAGCGCACCGCCCAGTTCAAGAAGGCCAGCGTAGCCTTGCAGCGCGAAATCGACGAGCGCAAACAACTGGAAGGTCAGTTGGTGCAGTCAGAAAAGCTCGCCTCGCTCGGACAACTGGCGGCCGGGGTTGCCCATGAAATCAACAACCCGATCGGCTTCATTTCCTCCAACCTCGGTTCGCTGGACGGTTACTTCCAGCAGTTGCTGAGCATGCTCGACGCCTATCAGGCCGCCGGACAAACGCTGCCACCCGAGTCCGCCGCGCAACTGCAAAAAATGCGCGAAGACCTCGAACTGGATTTCCTGCTTGAGGATATTCCCGTACTGATCCGAGAATCCAAGGAGGGCATCGGTCGCGTCAGCCAGATCGTCAAGGACCTGAAGGATTTCTCCCGGGTCGACACCCAGCAGCAATGGCAGTGGGCCAATCTGCAACAAGGCATCGAATCGACCCTGAACATTGTCGCCAGCGAACTCAAATACAAGGCCGATGTGGTCAGGGAATATCAGAAACTGCCGGACATCGAATGCCTGCCGTCACAGATCAATCAGGTCATCATGAATCTGGTGGTCAATGCGGCGCAGGCCATGGGACCTGAACGCGGCGTCATCACTCTGCGCACGGGGCTGCAAGGGGAAGCCGCGTGGATCGAAGTGGCCGATACCGGGTCAGGCATTGCGCCCGAAACCTTGCAGAAAATCTTCGACCCGTTCTTCACTACCAAACCGGTGGGCCAAGGGACAGGACTGGGTTTGTCCCTGTCCTATGGCATCGTGAAAAAACACGGCGGGGATATTTCGGTACGCAGCGAACTCGGGGCTGGCACTACGTTCCGTGTGCTGTTGCCGCTGCGTCAGTCTGTTGCCTGACGCCGAAATAGTCAGAAAGTCTCCCTGTTCACGGTTTCTACGTTGGCGCAGAATCCCTGCCTGCCCTACAAAGTCCGAACCAAGGAAACCGTATGAGCCTGTCCCTTCTGAGCCGCTACGCCTTCTTTGCCGTCTGCGTGATTTTCACCCTCGCCAGCCTGCCTTTTCTCGAACATGACTGGCTGTGGCCGATCACCGCCGTCACTGGCGTGCTAAGCCTGCTCGGTCTGTTCGATCTATTGCAAAGCCCACACGCGGTACGCCGCAACTACCCGATTTTGGGCAACATCCGTTATCTGGTCGAAGGCATCCGCCCGGAGATTCGCCAGTATTTGCTGGAGTCCGACAGCGACGCCCTGCCCTTCTCCCGCGCCCAGCGTTCACTGGTCTACTCGCGGGCAAAAAATGAAAGCGCCGACAAACCATTCGGCACGCTGATCGATGTGTACCAATCCGGTTTCGAATTCATCGGCCATTCGATGCGTCCGGCGCCGTTGAGCGACCCGAGCAGTTTCCGCGTCACCGTCGGTGGTCCGCAGTGCACGCAGCCTTATTCGGCGTCGGTGTTCAACATCTCGGCGATGAGCTTCGGCTCACTCAGCGCCAACGCCATCCGCGCGTTGAACCAGGGAGCGAAGCTTGGCAACTTTGCCCACGACACCGGCGAAGGCAGCATCAGCCCGTATCATCGTGAACACGGCGGCGACCTGACTTGGGAGCTGGGCAGCGGCTATTTCGGTTGCCGCACCAGCGACGGTCGATTCGACCCGGAGCGCTTCGCCACCCAGGCGCAGAACCCACAAGTACGCATGATCGAAATCAAGATGAGCCAGGGCGCCAAACCGGGCCACGGCGGCATTCTGCCCAAGCACAAAGTGACCAAGGAAATTGCTGAAACCCGCGGCATCATGATGGGCGAAGACTGTGTGTCGCCGTCACGCCACAGCGCGTTTTCCACGCCGCTGGAGATGATGCATTTCATCCAGCAACTGCGTGAACTGTCCGGCGGCAAACCGGTGGGTTTCAAATTCTGCCTCGGCCATCCGTGGGAGTTCATGGGCATCGCCAAAGCCATGCTGGAAACCGGCATCCTTCCCGACTTCATCGTCGTCGACGGCAAGGAAGGCGGCACCGGCGCCGCACCGGTGGAATTCACCGACCACATCGGCGTGCCAATGCGCGAAGGGCTGCTGTTCGTCCACAACACGCTGGTCGGTTTAAATCTGCGCGACAAGATCAAACTCGGCGCCAGCGGCAAAATCGTCAGCGCCTTTGACATCGCCAGCGTGCTGGCCATCGGCGCCGATTGGGCCAACTCGGCGCGCGGCTTCATGTTCGCCATCGGCTGCATCCAGTCGCAGAGTTGCCACACCAACAAATGCCCGACTGGCGTCGCCACCCAGGACGCTCTGCGCCAACGTGCGCTGGTCGTGCCCGACAAGGCGCAGCGGGTCTACAACTTCCATCGCAACACGCTCAAGGCGCTAGCAGAAATGCTCGCCGCCGCCGGCCTCGATCACCCCTCGCAACTGTCGGCCAAGCACCTGGTACGACGCATGTCGGCGACCGAGATCAAGCTGTTCTCGCAGTTGCATGTATTCCTGAAACCGGGGGAATTGCTCAGCGGGGAAGTGAACGGCGAGTTCTATTCGCGGATGTGGCAGATGGCACGGGCGGATAGTTTTGAGCCGCAGGAAGTGGCAGTGGCCTGAATACAGAAAGCGCCAGCCTGACGCACCGGCCGGCGCATTTGTCCCAATTGTTTGATCCACAAAAAAGCCCCGATCTCTCGACCGGGGCTTTTGTGTTTCAGCGCTTACAACTTACGAAGCCGAACGCACCGCACCTTGCGACACATTGGTCGGTTGTAGCTTGAACACGTAGAACAACACGGTCAGTAGCAACAAAAACGCCGGGCCCACATACAGCGCTACTCGTGTGTCCGGGAAGTACGCCATCAGACCGACCACCAGCACCAGGAAGGCCAGCGCAAAGTACGAACTGATCGGGTACAGCCACATTTTGTATTTAAGTGCGGCGCGTTCGCTGGCGCTCAGGCCTTTGCGGAATTTCAGCTGCGCCAGCAGGATCATCACCCAGGTCCAGATCGCGCCGAATGTCGCAATCGAGGTTACCCAGACGAAGACTTTTTCCGGCACCAGATAGTTGAGCAGCACGCCCAGCAACAATGCACCGATCGACAGCAACAGTGCACGACGCGGCACGCCATTGCTTGCGGTTTTGGCGAAACCGGCCGGCGCCTGGCCATTCTGCGCCAGGCTGTAGAGCATGCGCCCGGTGCTGAAGATGCCGCCGTTGCACGACGACAGCGCAGCGGTAATCACCACGAAGTTGATGATGCCGGCGGCAGTCTTGATGCCAAGACGCTCGAAAGTCATCACGAACGGACTGCCCTGGGTGCCGATCTCGTTCCACGGATAGATCGACAGAATCACGAACAAGGCGCCGACGTAGAACAACAGAATCCGCCAGAACACCGAGCCGATGGCGCTGGGGATGGTCTTCTGTGGGTTCTTCGCTTCACCGGCGGTCAGGCCGATCATTTCGACGCCAAGGTAGGCGAACATGACCATTTGCAGGGACATCAGCACACCGGTCACGCCGTTGGGCATGAAGCCGCCGTGGGCCCACAGGTTGGAAATCCCCAGTGCCACGCCGTCATTGCCGAAACCGAAAGCGATGATGCCGATGCCGCCGATCACCATGGCAATGATCGTGACGATCTTGATCAGGGCGAACCAGAATTCGAATTCACCGAAAGCCTTCACCGCGATCAGGTTGATCGAGCCCATGCTGACCAGCGCCGCGAGGGCCCAGATCCAGCGCGGGACATCGGGGAACCAGATGCCCATGTACACCGCGACGGCGGTGATTTCCGCGACGCAGGTCACCAGCCACAGGAACCAGTAGTTCCAGCCAGTGAGAAAACCCGCCAACGGGCCGAGATAATCTTGCGCATAGCGACTGAACGACCCGGCCACCGGGTTGTGCACGGCCATCTCGCCGAGGGCGCGCATGATGACCAGGATCGCCAGACCGCCAAGAATGTAGGAAATCATGATCGCAGGGCCGGCCATTTCGATGGCTTTGGCCGAACCGAGGAACAGACCGACGCCGATACAGGCACCGAGCGCCATCAGGCGAATATGCCGTTCGCCGAGTTCGCGTTTGAGCGGACCGCCGTTAGCGGTTTCGCCGTGAGGCAGGTGATTGCCAACTGGCATAGGGATACAACCTCGTCTTGTTATTGGATATGACCACCGAGAGTCGAAGCCTCGGCCGATAGGCCTTGGCTTGAATGAAACCGCGCCGGCTTCGTGGGCGGACGCGTCTCGCAGGACAACCTGCGAGATCAGCGGGGCGTGCAGTATAAAAAGCTTATGGCAGGGCTTTTCACTCTATAAATCACAAGATTCAGCGCAAGGTCTCGCATTAACAGCAGATGATGACAAACATCACCTGAGACCTGATGGAAAGCTCGCCGCCAAAACGGCGGCGAGTATTGCACAACAATGGTGCAGCGTCATTGCCACACCCGTCATGAAACAACGGCGAGACGGTTACGCTTTTGTGGAAGTGAGGCGTCCAGGAGACAGCGCCGTGACCACTTGTTTGGTCATGGATTTTCGGACCATTACTCGCTCGAACACCGTGGCGCGGGATGCCGACTGCCCGAACAGGCCCGGCCTGGCAGTGGAGTAGCGGGAGATAGTCGGCGTGCCCAAAATGGCCTGATAGTGGATATTCCATACGCCGCTCTTGCGGTCATATTTCATAAAGGCAAAACCACCCAACAGGGTGTCGAGGTTACTGTTTTGATCCGCAACGATCCCGTAATCCCGATACTCCATGGCTGCACTTTGGCCCCAGCCATGCTCGCGGGCCGCAAGCTTGTTGTACTGCGCATCTTCCTTGCCGCCTTCAACATGCCTGACGCGCAGCAGATTTTCCTCAAGTTGATCAACCACCAGTGAGCAACCCCCGAAGCCTGGGGTAAATACGTGATCGGGTTCACCCCACCCTGGATTGGCCGGTATGTCGACATACCCTCCCTGAGGTGCCCAGAAACCTGACACCGCATTGGATTGGTCAGGTATTTCACCGGCACCGATGTCGACAATTTTGATCGCGTTGAACTCGCCTTTCACCGCTGCGGAGTATTTGACACGCTGCATCTCGAAGACAAAGCTGGCGCCTCCCTGCCGATTTGCCAACTGAGCGCCGACGTTGCTCGAGTAGCGAACTCTTACAGGAGAAAACAAATCCGTATTGATCGGTAATCGTGAAAACTCCGAGACCGACAACGCACTGTTGATCTGAGTACGTTCGGCAATGAATGGCACGTCATGACGGGGACCCCAATCAAGTGGGATACCTTCCGCGCCACGCTGTACACCGGTCGCGATAACCGGCTCCCAAAGACCGTTCGGCAGTCGTTCACGGTTCAATGACGGGCTGGCCGTCGCCAGTATTTCGTCAACAATCTCATCGACAAAATCCCCGCTCACGGTGTCGCCGATTACCTCGCCCTCAACGTCAGCCTCCGGGTGACTGCCGCCGCGCAGAGACAGTGGCTGCCATTGGTCCGCAGCGACTTGTATGAGCCGCGCTCCCTGAGCCCGATTGGTATGGGGATCGACGATCACTACGTCGACGATGTCGCTGTTGATCAGGAAGTCGGACCTGACCCCGTACACAGCCACCTTGCCTCTGACGTCGACATTGCGAATGAAAAAGCGCCCGTCGGCACTTCTACTGATGCCTTTGGCGCTCGGGGTCAGATCGCCAATGTCGGACGGTTTGATGGCATACCGACGAAATTCGTCATTGGCAAAGCCCATGGACTTCGCTGCGTCCGGTTTCGGCGAGCGGGTAAGCGAATGGTGCCATTGACCCGCCTCATCCTGCTCAAGGAACGGCTGGTAGGCCTCTGGATTGCTCGGATGAGCGATCCGTGACTGCCCGCTGAGCGGCTCGACGACTTTCTCGAAAACAGCATCATCCAGCCGAATGTAATGCCTGCCATCAACCCGATATTGCCCCAGCGCATCAGGCTGCAAACCTTCCAGCGACACATGGCTGCGGTAAGGTGCAAGGTCTGGCTTCCACAACCGCTTTTGCCCCGCGGCGGCTTCAATCGCCGTGAACTCCGTATGCAGGCCGACAAACAAAGGCAGCGTCGCCACGCTGACTCCGATGTTTTCCAGCAGGTCGGTGATGTGCTCCCACCCTGCCTCCTTATCGCCCTTGCTCAACGCCTCGAAACCCTCGAGCAATTCGTACATCAATTGAACGGCCGAGATACTCAACATCACCACACCCAGCGGCGGTACGGCGAAGGACAACAAATTCAGTGCGACCAGGCCAACGTCCAGAAGTGTTTCGAGCAGCGAGTGAGCATCGCGCCCATCGGCATCTTCAGTGGACACGATCGCGTCGGCGGCATCCTGAAAAATCCGCTTGTCGAACTCCCTGCGCAGTGTTGTCCACAGGTCGTAGTGTTGCGCCCATTCATCTCCGGAAGGGTCCAGTACCCTGAACTGCAACAGGAAGTCGACCTCCTTTTTTTGCTGGCGAGTACGGTGACCGTAAAGCGGCACGGCGCCACTCGGAGTTGGAACATCTTCGGTAAAACTGTAGTAAAACTTCGCTCGATCCTTATGGCGCATGAACCGACTGAAGAATTGCTGATAAGCCGACGGCGCCTTGGCGGGATCACTTTCGGCGCGTCGTAAAAACTGCTCGATCAACCGGGTCTTGAGCTGCGTTAGCGTTTTGTAATGCTTGACCGGATGATCGGGATCATCAGGGATGTAGGCAATGAAATCGTTTTTGGCATAGCCGTCTACCGTTGGTAACAAAGCGTCCCAGACCCCTTCGTCATCAGGGTCGGCGATTTCGAACATGATGCAGCTGTGGACAGGCATGCCCGTGAAATCAAGGCTCCGATACCAGACAGGTTTTCCATCGATCCTTACGTTTTTGTCACCTTCGACGATCGCCACCAGCGCGTCATGGTGCTTCTGCTCGATATCCTTTTTGCACAGAGCAACGTAACTCGCGGCCTTCAAAGCCGATTTCTGATAAACCACGAACCGATCATTCAGGCTTTCTCGCCCATGGGGCTCATCCCATTTCAATGCCGCCCTTATATGTGCCTGGTATTTTTTACCCAAATCGAGCTGACGGCATATACCAACGAATACATTAACATCCAGTTTAATATCCATTACCTTGCCGTCTAAGTCGACGGTAAAGCAGTTGGGAAAAAGGAAATGCACCCACATATCGGCTTTCGGAAAATTATGTAACGCCGCTTCCAACAGTGTGACACTCGACAGGTTTCTGTTATCCCCCAGTTGGCTGACAGACAGATTTACTCGAACTTTATTTACATCGACGTCCAGCCCCACTTTGTCCCTGATAGCCTTCCTCAGCAGAGGCGCAGCAAACTCATGCGCCGCGTTGACGGCGTCCATGCGCTCGTTGAATGCGGTATGCGCGATAACAGCATTGTCGATGAGCTGTTGCGCATCAGTGCGCTGTCTGGCCGTCAGGCTGGCTAACCAGTCAGGCGGTTCTACCGGGACCTTTTTCAACATGCGCAGATTATCTTTCGACATTTGCTGTATCGATAAAGGCGTGACCGAACTAACAACTTCATAGTTTTCAGCGAGCGCAGATACGTGACCACTTTTGGTAACACCAACAGCCGATACCGGAGAATAGCGAGTTACAAACATACAACTTTCCTTGTTCATCGAATTGAGTAGCGAGTGAACAACGAAACTTTCCAATCACATAGCACGCGTATGTAACCAGAACCAACCAAAAAACAAGAAACAACTTAAAAAGTTACACCTGCAATAACTTTCGACACCTGCGTATCGGATCATCACAGGCGCGTCACTGTCGGCGATGAGACTGAGGCTCGTTCGCGACTGTTGTGAACCTCACAATTTTTTCACCAGCGCCAACCACCGTCTAAGCTTCAGACAAGTCCGATCAATCTGCGTGAATGGATCAATCGACTATGGGCGCTTTGTGGCAAACCGATTCGAGTAAAGCCGTGGTTCCGACTGAACGTGTGGATGATCAAGCGCCTGTCCCTGAAAAACCCCGCCGTAGCCGGCACGGGTGGAAGGCTTTCTGGTTGTTGCTGCTGATTATTGCGGTGGTGGTAGGGCTGGGTGCGTCCAAAGAGATGCGCACCTCGCGCTTTCAATCCCGTGAACTCAGCCAATATGCCGCCTCGCTGACCTACAAACTGGAACCTGGCCCCAGTGAAGCGATTCGCTATCCGGGCAATGGCCCGTTCGATTTGCGCCTGGGTTACAGCTCACTGGATGAATTCCTGCCGCGCCTGATCAAGCGCAATTACGTGATCACCGAACAGACACGTTTTTCACCCGCCCTGCTCAGCTACACCGACAAAGGCCTGTTTGTGCCTTTTTCCGAGAAGATCCAGGCCGGGTTGTCGATCACCGATTGCCGCGCCGCGCCGCTGTACAAGTACAACTATCCGCAACAACTGTATTCGAATTTTGCAGCGATTCCGCCGGTAGTGGTCAGCAGCCTGCTGTTTATCGAAAACCGCTTTCTGCTCGACCCCAAACAACCGTTGGCCAACCCGGCAGTGGATTGGCCACGCTTCGGCATGGCCGCCTGGTCGCAAGTGGCCAAGGTGCTTCACCTGCCCGGGCAATCGGCGGGTGGCAGTACGCTGGCGACGCAACTGGAAAAATATCGGCACTCTCCTGAAGGCCTGACGGCGTCCGGCGCCGAGAAGATCCGTCAGATGATTTCCGCCAGCGTGCGTGCGTATCAGGACGGTCCGCAAACCCTGGGTGCACGGCAAAACATCATTCGCGATTATCTGAATAGCGTGCCGTTGTCCGCCGTACCGGGCCACGGTGAAGTGCACGGCATGGCTGAAGGTCTGCGGGTCTGGTACGGCACTGATTTCGCCAAGGCCAACGAGCAGCTCAACAGCCCGCAGACCGATCCGAAAACCATGGCCGACAAAGGCCTGGCCCTGCGCGAAATGCTCTCGTTGATGATCGCCCAGCGTCGCCCTTCGTATTATCTGACCAGGGGCCGTGAAGACCTCGCCAACCTCACCGACAGCCATTTGCGCCTGCTCAAGCAGAGCGGCGTGATCGACAGCGCGTTGGCCGATGCTGCACTGGCCAGCACCGTCAGCTATCGCGACTGGCAGACCCAACCGACGATTCAGCCAATCGAAACCAACAAAGGCATCAGCGCTGCCCGCAGTCGTCTGGCAAGCATGCTCAACCGGCCCCTGTACGACCTCGACCGCCTCGACCTGTCGGCCACCAGCACCTTGCAAGGCGAGCTGCAAGCCCAGGCCACCGCCTACCTGAAGAAACTCGCCGACCCGGCCTACGCTGCCGAAGTCGGTTTGCTCGGCGAACGCTTGCTGACGCCGACCAGCACCACTCAGGTGCGCTACAGCTTCACCCTGTTCGAGCTGACCCCGGACGGTTCACGCGTACGGGTGCAGACCGACAGCACCGACCAGCCGTTCGACATCAACGAAGGCAGCAAACTCGAATTGGGCTCGACGGCGAAGATGCGCGTCCTTACCACCTACCTGCAAATCATCGCCGAGTTGCACGACAAGTACGGCGCCATGGGCGTGCCGGAACTGAAAAAGGTCGAGGTGCCGGAGCAGGATCGCCTGAGCCGCTGGGTTGTCGATTACCTGATCCAGAACAAGGATCACGATCTGTCGAAGCTGCTCAGTGCAGCACTGGATCGCAAATACTCGGCCAGTCCCGGTGAGGCGTTTTTTACCGGCGGAGGTCTGCACACGTTTAACAACTTTCGCAAAGAGGATAACGGTCGCCTGCCGACCCTGCGCGATTCCCTGCGCGAGTCGATCAACCTGCCGTTCATTCGGCTGATGCGCGATATCGTGCGTTACACCACCTATTCCGGTCCCAACAGCAGCGCCGAGTTGCTCAAGAATGATAGTGACCCACGGCGCCAGGAATACCTGGCGAGTTTCGCCGATCGCGAAGGCACTTCGTTCCTGCTCAAGTTCTGGAAGAAATACCGTAACAAAGACACCCAGGCGCGGCTCGAAACCTTCCTCGACAGCATGCGCCCGACCCCGATTCGCATGGCCGCCGTGCACCGTTATCTGTTGCCGAACGCCAGCCAGGAAGACTTCAACACGTTCGTGCGCTCACACCTCAAAGGCGCCAAGCTCAACGAGAAACTGACCGACGACCGCCTCATCCGCCTCTATGACGCCTACGGCCCGGGCAGCTACGATTTGCCCGATCAAGGCTTCATCGCCAAGGTCCATCCGCTTGATCTGTGGCTGATCGGCTATCTGCTGAATCATCCGGACGCGACCTTCACCCAGATCGTCAAGGCCAGTCAATTTGAACGTCAGGAAGTTTACAGCTGGCTGTTCAAGAGCAAGCACAAGGGCGCGCGCGACAGCCGCATCCGCACCATGCTCGAGATCGAGGCGTTTCTTGAGATTCATCAACGCTGGCAACAAGTCGGCTACCCGTTCGATCACCTGGTGCCGTCGCTGGCCACCGCCATCGGCAGCTCTGGCGACCGTCCGGCAGCGCTGGCCGAACTGATCGGCACCATCCTCAATGACGGCGTGCGCATGCCGACCCTGCGGATCGACAGCCTGCATTTTGCCGCCGGCACCCCTTACGAAACGCGACTGGTCAACGATCCGCACGTTGGCAAACGCGTGATGCCATCACAAGTCGCCACAGCGATGCGCGAAGCACTTTCGCAAGTGGTCGACGCCGGTACAGCCAAACGTGTTTCCGGCAGTTTCAAACTCGCGGACGGCACCCCACTGGCCATGGGTGGCAAGACCGGCACCGGTGACAACCGTATCGAAGCCATCGGCTCGGGTGGACGCATCCTCAGTTCGAAGTCGATCAACCGCACCGCGACCTTCGTGTTCTACATCGGCGATCACCATTTCGGCACCCTCACCGCATTCGTTCCGGGGCGTTCGGCGGAGAACTTCAAATTCACCTCGGCCTTGCCGACGCAAGTGCTCAAGGGCATGGCGCCGATTCTCACGGCGTATCTGCAACCGGGCAGCGACTCTCAGTGTCGCCCGGTTGAAAGTTCAAGCGTTGCACGCCTGGAGCAACACTAATTGGCGCGCTGGCAGGTGGTAGCCAGTTATTTTTCAGATTCAAATACTCAACGGATAAACGGGTAAAACAGCCGCTGAAGCGGCAACTTTTAGACTATTGTTTTGCCCTCCAACGGATAGGCTGGTCATCCTCAAACAATCAAGGATGATTGCCATGCCTGATACTTCCAAACCTGACCAGAACAAAGGTCGGCACTACGATTTCATACGCTCTACCCTGCACGAAAATATCAAAACCGCGAGCCTCGGCCGGGGCAAGGCACTGGCGAGCACTGCACTGAAAATCGAGCCCTGGTACAACACCGCGCCCACCGCCCGACACGCCCAATTGAAAACCGCCAACCTCAAGGCCTGGGGCTCTCAGAACAAGGTCGACCAGCTGTTCGAAAAACTTCAGGACGTGCGGACATTCGCGGCGCCTCTGCTTCAGGCGAAGCTCCAGGAACAATACGCAGTCACCCACGACGTCAGGACAACCTTCCTGCACCTGTACATCCCCAAGGAAGGACCTTGGTACACGATCGATACCCTGGGCGGTGTCACGACTCGAATCGTATCCCTGCTGGACGCCGCGTTGCACAACTTCGCCGCCAACGAAACGGTGCTTGCCGATTCGCAATACATCAGCCAGCCCGACGAGCGCGGGCACTTCGATATATTGCCGATCAAGGCAAAGATGACCATCAGCCAGTTCCAGACGCTGTGCAGGGAACTGGACATCGGCAAACTCTACAACCAACACCTGCAAAGCTACCTGCTGCCCAGCGAACCGGTGGCCGTCGGCGCCATGAAGTACAAGGTGACGCAAAGTCTGAAGGATGCATTAAGCGCCGCCGCCGAATTGGCATTGACCACCGGCGACATCCAGCTCGACGCCTACAGGCTGATCAACGCGCTGGCAAAAGGCGCCCCTCTGCCGCTGCTCAATGGCCAGCGCATGCAGTGCCGTGATCTTTCCATAATGGAGACACGCCTGACCGGTGTTCTGCTGCTGATTCCTGCCGTGAGAGACAGCCGAGGCATCCGCCAGCTTATTGGCTATGTCCCCCATGATCCGGAGCATCCGCTGAAGGAGTACACATCACCCAATGCCTTCATGACTGAGCTGACGCGGCAACTGCGTGAAAACAAAACCGGCGCTGCCTCGCAGCTCAGTTATCGCCAGTTCTTCAGCCAGTTTGTAGACCATCAACAGCGCGGGCACTTCTTCGCCGACCTCGAACAACGCCTCAGCCACGTGGTCTGGCACGAAAAGGTTGATCCGACAGACTCGCACCCGGTATGGCGTACAGAAGACGAGCCCAATGCGCACCTGAGGTTCGAGCACCTGCCACTGCCCCGCGATTACTGGACACATGCCTATCAGCAAAAACTCAACAAGATTCTCAACGACGCCAAGGTCATCGCTGTGTCCACCGCCGACACGGACACCAGGGCGCGCTGGGCCTGGTGGGACAACTTCAAGAAAATCGTATCGGACATTTTCAACGTAGCCTTGCTGATAGCGACACCCTTCGTGCCGGGCCTGGGCGAATTGATGATGGCTTACACGGTTTATCAACTGACCTATGACGTGATCGAAGGCATTGTCGATCTTGCTGAAGGCCTGGGCCTTGAGGCGGCCGAGCACGTAGTCAGCGTGGTGACGGATGTCATTCAACTGGTGGCATTTGCAGCCGGGGCCGAGATTGCGGGCGCGTTCAAGTTCAAGCTATCGCCACTGATCGAGGGCATGAAGCCCGTAAAGCTACCCGATGGCCGTGACACCCTCTGGCACCCGGACCACGCCCCCTATGAACAGCGAACAATCGATCTGCCGAAGGACGCCAAGCCCGACGCAACAGGCGTGCACGCGTACGAAGGCAGGGAGATTCTGCGCACTCAGGACAAACACTACGAACTCGCGCGCGACGCACAAAGCGGCACGATTCGCTTGAAACACCCTGATCGCACTGAAGCCTATCAACCGCAAGTCACGCTCAATGGCGCCGGTGCCTACGTGCTCGAAGGCGAGCAACCGCGAACCTGGGACGACGCCACGTTATTGCGTCGCATTGGCCCTGCCGTGGCGGATCTGAGCGATGCCCAGCTCGAAACCGCGCGCAGGATCAGCGGCACCGACCCCGCTGAATTGCGCGGCATGTATGTCGAGAACCTGCGCCCTCCCACGCTGCTGACCGATACGATAAAGCGCCTTGATATTGATTCGGACATCCGGTCGTTCATCGACTACCTGCGCAGCGACGACCCGCTGGTTTATGGAAAAGCGGACCCCGTGACGCAACTTCAGATACTCACCGCTCATGGCATGTGGCCCGAAAAAGCCTCGATGCGGATTATTGACGTTACCCACAAAACGATCTGGGAGCACACAGGCAAAGAGGCTTCGGCAGGTCAAAAGCTGATTGTTCAACTCCAGGACCGGCAATTGTTCAATGGCGAACTGTTGAAGATCGTGATGCAGACACTGGATGAAAACGGTACGTCGATCATTCTCGATGTCCCGGCAGATATCCTTCCGGCATCGCTGGACGCGCGCGTTCGCGCTTTGCGCAAACGCATCGTCGCCGTGACTGAGAACGGCCGCGGTAAATTGTTCAACGAGGATTACGCCAGTCGTGAAGTATTCGAGAATAAAGAACTGGCGCCACTGATCCGCGCTGCATTTCCCGACATTCCGGCCCAAGGCATCGACAATCTCCTGGCCACCGCCACCCGCGCCGAACGGGCGATCATGGTCGCCGAGAGTCGCCTCCCCCTGCGCCTCAAACGCATCGCCCGCGAGCTGCAACTGGAAACGCGAACCGCACGGGCGTATGAAGGTTTTTACAGAAAATCGCTGACCAGCGTCGATACCGAACGCCTGACGCTCAATGCGCTGCGCCTTTACAGCAATACACTGGAAGGCGTGCGCATCGAGCTGCGTAACGCCCGTTTCGATGGCGAGCTGACTTGCCAGGTGGGCCCGGAGGATGCCGCCACCGTGCGGATTCTGGTCAAGGGCAGCAACGGCCTTTATGAAGTTCACGACGCCCAAGGCACGCCGTTGTATGGGCCGACTGATCTGTATCAAAGCGTTTTGCAGGCGCTGCCTGACGAGCAATTGAAAACGCTGGGGTTGCGCCGCAGCGAAGGGAACCTGTTCAAACATTGGGTCATCACGCAGACCACAACGCCAGCCGAACGGCGGGTCATCCTTGATGATCGAGGGCGCGTGCCTGAATGCCCACGGGAGGACTTACTGTTGCTCCGAGGGCCCAAACAGTCCAAAAATGACACGAACCTCACTTCGCGAGTAGAGGATCTGTATCCCCATTTCAACCAGCGAGAGGTCAGGCAGTTTGTCCAGTCGCTGAGTACCCGGGGCGACCCGATTGCCACACTCATACAGTTGGAAACAGAGCTCGACGACCTGCGTGTACTCCTTCGCAGGTGGCAATGGGACCAACCGGATTACCCGATATCAGACCCACGCAATTTCGTCGGCGGTGGCGGGCAACATATCGCTGACCAACTGATCGATTGTTTCAAACGCAAAGCAAAGTTCCTCGACAAGCGCAGTGCCCACCTGGACGAGGGATATACGCTGGACCTGGCGACCGACTTGTTCCCGAGCGATCTTGTACGGTGGTGGAAAAAACTGCCCGAACTGGGCAAGTACCTTGAACAGATCACCGCGCTGAATATTGATAACTCCCGCTTCAACGTCGACACCCAAGGCCTGCTGAAAGACTTTAAGCAGTTGCGCCATCTGAGTGCCAGAAAATGTCAGTTGACTCGATTGCCAGAGGGAATTGGCGATATGCATATGCTCGAGACACTGCGCCTGAGTGACAACCTGATTGAACTGACCGTCGCCGACGTCGAGCGTCTGCGCAACCTGACGCGCCTGGAAAGCTTGCGGCTCGACGGTAATCCGTTGGGTCGCGCGGTAAATGTCGAGCGCATGCCACGCTTGAAAGTATTGAGCCTGAACAACACCGGCATCGATGGCTGGCCGGAGGGGATTTTCAAAAAGCGCCGGCCCAGAGGTTTCTTTCTGGACATGCAGAGAAACCCCATCAGTCGAATCCCGGAGGTGACCGCAGGTTCCGATCACGCGCTGCTCATTGCCCGTACACGCCTTGATGCCGAGGATCTGTCTGAAGCCAATCGGCTGGCTTATCACGAGTATCGAAGATCGGTCGGCATCGATCCCCAGCACTACTACAGCAATCTGGCCGAGCAGGATCTGGCGCTCTGGCGTCTGTCTGGCATGACATTCTGGGGCACGAGCGAGTCCGGGCGCGGGACCTTCAGGCTCGAAGCCTGGCACGACCTGGCGACAGAGCCCGATTCCCTGGGGTTCTTTCAGGTCATCGAAAAACAGCTGGATTCTGCCGACTACCGAAACGGTGGTGACGCTCGCACGCAACTTACCGATCGCGTCTGGCGCATGATCGACGCCGCTTATCTGGATCCCAAAACACGCAATGAACTGTTCACCGAATCTACGGCGCCGACGACCTGCGCCAATGCCGGCGCGCAGATGTTCAACAACATGGGGATCAAGGTACTGGCCTCAGAGGCGTATTCGTATTCGACATCTCAGGCAGAACTGGAAGGCAAGCTGGTGACACTGGCAAGAGGCGCGGCGCGCCTTGAGCAAGTCAACGAAGTCGCCCGTGCCGACATGGCCAGCCGCGCAGGCCGACCGGATGAAGTGGAGGTGCATTTAGCCTATGAAACCGGCCTGGCCGAGCGCCTGGAGCTGCCTTGGCAGTCTCAGGGCAGGCGTTGGTCAGAGGTCGCCGGCGTCGATCAGAAGGCCATTGATCAAGCGTATGACACGGTTGTTGCGCTGGAAGAGGGCGACGGTCTGGTGAACAACATGCTCGAGCAGATTTTCTGGATGGAATACTTGCGCGACACTTACCCGGGCCAATTCGCAAACAACGCACGGATCTACGAAAGCAAAGCCGAGCAACTGGACGCGTTGCGTTCAGCGCAACAAGCCTGGGCCGATGGCGAAGATTTGCCCGAAGCGCAACAAGCAGCGCTGAGGGAAGCATTGCGAAATCTGGCCCGACAGCTATCGGTGCCCGACTCTACGGTGTTTACCGGTGAAGCCATGACCGACGCGGTGTACGAACGGCTGTACACCGACATCGGCAATGAGGAGCAGGAGCTGGGCAGACGATTGACCCGCACAGCGATGGCCAACGCCGGGATCTGAAACAGCATCGCAGCCGCTCTTCGGGTATGGCGACGATTGTCGTCATACTCGCGGCTCGCCCCACGGCAAGGCTCAGACTTGTGAATCCCAGATGACGGTGACATTGCCTGAGTAGTGGCGCGCGGTCCCCTGCTTGATCATCTCCTCAACGTGATCACGCGGCACTTCGAAATGCAGCGTGCCCGGTTTGCGGTCTACGTAAATACCGGGCTGGAACAGCTCGGTACCGACACCATCGCGAAGCAATGGACGACGATTGACCGGCTGGTTCGACGCGTCGGTCAATCCGCTCGGCAGCGTGACGCTGACTTCGAGCGGCACGACATGACCGGCATTTGGCTCCCAGAGTGCGCAGTTGTTACCGCTGGGATACTGGCATTCCAGGTTCATCTTGAAGCGCGAAGAAGCCGACAGGTTGAAGGTTTGATCGCGGAACAATCGCGTGGGTTTGCGCCCCTGATTCAGCCAGGCCTGCCAGCCACCCTGGGGCAGCAACTCGACCCGTTGCCCGCCGGGCGGGACTTCAACCTTGAGGGTGTGTTGCACCGACAAATTGAAGTTGAAGGTGTACAGGTTGTCGGCAGGAATCATGACATCACCGAAGTCGAAATCTTGTCCCGGACCCATGGTATAGGTGATGGAGCCGGTGTAGTTGCCGGTGGACATGGTTAACGGATTGGGCGTTCTGAGCTCGTATGCGTATTCCAGGTGGCTATACCAAAATTTGGGAATCTCAGTGCCAGGTGCCAACCCACACGCGCCGGCATTTTCAGGAACGAGCCAGAAGAACAGGACCATAGAACTGCTCGCGGCGATGTACCTGGTCCCAACACAAGGAGCAACGCCGTCAAGCCACCGCCGATTCCAGGCAATTTGTGGAGGTCCTGGCAAGGTCCACGCAGAAACCCCCGGCGGACGGGGCAAATCCCACCGGTGGCCAATGCCGGCAATACGCACCTCGACGGTTTCCACCTCGCCGGTTATTTGGTGGGTAACAGCTAACGGCCGCCATTGAGACGGAACCTTGAACATCGCAGCGTTTCTCAGATCGGCGCCGGGCAGAATGGGCCCGATCGATGTAGCGCGAAAAGCCGTATCACGAATCGTGAAGATGTTAAGCGCCTTGCATTGCGCCGGAATATGTCCCTCGCACACCCCGGATATGGGTGTGTCGTTGCGAAACTTGTTCATTTGCGGGTTTGCCGCATCGGGTCGAAACGACGCGTCGATATTTTGCGTAAGCGCCTGTGCCGGCAGGCTCAGTGACGCAGATAACGTAATGCCCGCAACCAGACGCTTTAGAGCATCGTTGAATCGGCGACTGCTTTTCATTTTGACGATCCTTGTGGCGAGACCTGAGCCGAACGACGCCCGCACAGCTGACAATTACCCAACCAACGGCCCGGATTTCGGCCAGCGCAGTGATGCCTTCCCGGTTGAACGTTCAAGGCGCCAGCGCTTCAAAAATCATGTGCACGCTGCCGTAGTAACTGCCTGGCCGGTAAGCATCCACCGGTAACGCCGCGGCTATTTCCAGACCCACCCGCTGGCCTGCCTGGCCATCGAGTTCAGTGATTACGGGCTCGGCAACGAGGCTCAGGCGTTTGCGGTTGAACGTGACGGTCAACGGGATGTTGTCCGTGTCCCTGCCATTACTCAGATAGGGCTCGGTACTCATGCGCGCCGTAATGCCGCCATTGACGTTTTTCACATCGAAGTTCTTGCGCAGCGGGGTGAACTTCCCCGATACCGGATTGAACGGCAGCGCCTGCTCCTGATGAATCCAGTCGGGCTCGGAGGGGATTACATAAAACTCCGCGCTGGGGATACTCACCGAGACTTCGAACGTTTCACGTTCGGTGATTGCATTCACAATGCCGCTCATGGGTAACAGCAGCCCCAGTGAAAGGGCTGCGCGTGTGGGGTTTGACATCTTCATCACCTTTTACGTCCGGGCATCAGCCCTTGACCTCGATCGGTTTGCTCGACTTGCCCTCGATCAACATGAAGTTGTATTCACGGCCGCTTTGTTTATCAAACTTGAAGGACCGGCCTGGCAATACGTGATGTTTCGTGGTCGGTTGGCAGTCGCGTTCATTTTTGGCCGAACAGTTTCTGAACTCGTCGACCACCACCGTACTGTTGCCACTGTTGTGCACTTCATAACGGGTCGCTTCGTTGCTGATCACGCTGTTGAACCGAGTCTCCCTGGGCCTCACGAAGAACACCGTGCCGTAGCCGGCCAACACGTTGACGCCTGCCGACAGGCCTTTTTTGTATTCATCGCGCTCCTCTTCAGCCACCGCAAATTCATCTTCTTTTTCCGGCACCACCGGAACGAATCGCACGCGGAAATAACGTTCCTGTTCCCGTTCGCCCATGAACACCAGACGACTGCCCTGCATGCCATTGGCGGGGACGATCAGTCGCGCGGGGCTGGCCATCAAGCCATCACGGGCATTGGCTTCGGTCTGATTGACCAGCGGAATTTCCCGCGCGGTGCCGTCGGCGTCGTAAACAATTTCGAGGATGTTGATCTTGACGAACGCCGTGGCGTCGCCGCTGTTGAAAACCCGCTTCAGGTAGGTGCTCTTATCACCGTCGAGGTAGTCGTAGACCACGCCGACATTGATCGCGGGCCCGGCGTGGGAGATAAGCGGTAGCCAGCCCGCGAGTAGCAGCGCCAGTCGATAATTCATGGTTTCAGCCTCTGGATGTGGAGCGGTGGACGAAACACGCACACAGGGTGCTCAGACTTGCGAATCCCAGATCACGGTGACATCGCCGGTGTAGGTTTTCCCCTCACCGGTAAGCATTTGCTCGACCGCTTCACGGCCGACTTCGAAATGCAGCGTTGCCGGTTTGCGATCAACGTAATAGGCCGGCTCAAAAAGCTCGGTGCCCGTACCGTCGCGCAATAATGGACGTCGATTGACTGGCTGCCCGCCGACATCGATCATTCCGGCCGGCAGGGTGACGGCAATGTTCAGCGGCACGGCATCTCCGGAAACCGGTTCGCGGATCAGGCACGTATTGCTCCCGTCGCCGTACTGGCATTCGAGCTGCATCTTGAAACGGCTGGAACTCGAGATACTGAATGTCTGGTCGCGGAACAGACGTTCAGGGCGGCGATTGCGCTGCAGCCAGGCCTGCCAGCCGCCCTGCGGCAACAGTTCCACACGATTGCCACCTGGCGGAACTTCGACTTTAAGGGCGTGTTGCACATCCAGATTGAAGTTAAAGGTCAACAGGTTATCGTTGGGAATCATGATGTCGCCAAAGTCGAAGTCCTGACCCGGCCCTAACGTGTAGCTGAGCGATCCGGTGTATTGCCCTGTAGCCATGCGCAAGGGGTTGGGGGTTCTCAGTTCATAGGCGTACTCGAAGTTCGCATAGTAAAGGCTGGGGATCTCAACCGGTGCGGTCAAGGCGCAGACCCCCGCCCCTTCAGGCACGATCCAGAACCACAGGCGAAGCGTTGAACCCGCCGCATACATTCCGGTGTGCACGCAAGGCGCAGGTGGAAACGTCCAGTTAGGCGCACTGGGGCCCCACGCATTAACACTTGGGGGATCGGGAATATCAAAGCGGTTACCGATCCCTGAAATGCGCATTTCGACGGTTGCGGGCTCGCCCTTGTCTGAAATCACCTCAAAGCTTCGCCACTGCGAAGGCACTTTGAACATCGCGCCTTTGCGTATATCCGGGACCGGCAGCACCGGCATAGGGCCATTTGAGCGAAAGTTGATATCCCACGTTCGAATGCTGAAAATTCCCAGCGCTTCGCAGCGCGCCGGCATATGCCCCGGACAGACGCCGCTTTGCGGGGTGGTATTAACAAATTTGTTCACCAGCGGATTATTCGGATCAGGCTTGAACACGGCCGTGATTTCCTGCGTAGCCGCAGCAGCGGGTAGTGCGACAAGCCATAGCGATACGGCGGCTGAAAAGAGCCCGCCCATCACTCTGCTCGATTGATTTTTCATGTGCATCAGTCGCTTCCTGAAAGGGTTCAACCTGCCGTCGTCGGGGCAGGCGTGGTGTCTGCCAACGTATCCGGCGTGCAACGCAGATCCCCGATCATCAGCACATCGTTTTCACTGCGCGCATTGGCCGTGTCGAGGCGGAACTGGCACAGCAACTGTTCACCGGAGCGCACTTCGAGGGTCGGTGAACCGGCGTTCATTTCCATCGAGAAGAAGCCGTCCACCTCGCTGACACCGCGACTGGCGTGGTTGATGATGTGGTGGCCCTTGAGCGGCTTGCCTTGCGGATCGAGCAAACGCCCGAGCACGGTCAGGGTTCTGCTCACGGTGATCTTGCGATACCCCACCCCGCCTTTGTTCATGTGATAGCGGGCGCGCTGCGGTTGAATGCTGGCGGACGGCACGTGGTTGCCTTCGAAATCGAAGCTCACCGAGCTGTTTTTATAGGCGGTCAGTGACACGTAATTGCGCCCCGGACGCAGGGTTGTGCTGCCGCCACTGAGGTCGTCGGCGCGCAGGGCGATGTCGTCGAGATCGGTTTCGACGTCGATGATCATCCCGGCACCGCCACTGGCGTGCTGGCTGGTCATGACGATCTTGTCTGCGCCCACGGCCACGGTGCTGTCGAGGTTGAGACCGCCGGTGTAATTGCCGTTATAGGAAGAGCGCTGAATGAACGCATCGCCATTGAATGCCTCGGTGCTAAAACTGCCGAGGCCCGACACGCCGACGCCATAGGTGTCAGCGAGCGCCGTGACCGAGACGTTTTGCAGTACGTGGTTTTCCAGAGTCTTGTTGTAGGTCAGCGACGCGTTGTTGTCGCGGCCACCCTCCCGAGCCGTGCGCGTACCAATGCTGCCCGACCACTGTTCGCCCTTTGCGCCGAGGGCCAGGCTGACGCTCAAATCGACTCCGCGATTGCGCGCCTGCCCGCTGCTGAAACTGGCGGGGCGATCGAACACCGAGAAACGCCAACTGGCATCGCTGCCAAACAACAGGCTGCGTTGCGTCCAGCCCAGATCGATACCGACGCCTTCGACATTGCCCTCGCTATGGGAAACCCGGCCATTGAGCGATTGCTTGCTGTTGAGTCGATGGTTGATCGCCAGCGACGTGTTGGCGGTCTGGCCGATATACACGTTGCGTTGGCGAACCCGCGTACCGTCCGGCAAGGTCTCATAAAGATTGGTCGTGTCCAGCCAGCTGCGGTTGTGCGTGGCGAACAGGTTGCCCGAGCCATAGTTGTAGATGCCTTGCAGATCCATCCCGGTGCCGTGGTCTTCGGTCTGGTAAACGTTGGCATACAGGCTGGTGTTATTGGCCAACGTCCAGTCAATCGACGAAGCCACTTGCTGCTTGCCTTGCAGTTGCCGCGCCGAGAGGCCGACGATCACCCGCGGGTGCAGCAGATAATTCAGCGCTGCACCGGCCGTCATGTCCCCACGAGACTGTTCGTCCCAGTTACTCAACAATTTGCTTTCCTGGCCGGCGAACACGCTGTAGCGCCAACGCTCATCGTGATTGCGCCAGTTGCTGGGTTTGTACACCAGATCCTGCGTGGTTGAGGTGATCTGGCCGTCTTCGATCAGCCGCACTTCGACTTCGTAAATGCCCCCAGGCAGCGTCCGGGTGTCGAGGGTTTGCAGGCCGGCACTGACCGCTTGGGTGTTGATCAACAGACCATTGCGATAGATTTCCACCGATGCCTGGCGGTTGGCCGTGACGTAAATCGGGTAAACGCTGGGCGTAGGATTGTTCACCGCCAGACTGTCGGAGCTGCCAAACATCACGCCCGCCGCCGTATCGGGGCTGGCGCCAAATGAACGCAACTGCCGCGTCAGGCCTTCGGAGCTGGGGGTGAAATAACCCAGGCGCAGAAAATTGCCCTGCAACTCACGCTGGCCGTACAGCTCGTGCATCGCGTGATAGAGCTTGTCGTCAGGTCCGCCCAGGCGCGCCACTTGCAGGTTGACGCGTTGCGTCCAGTTGCCGAGGCTGCTGCTCGCCTCGAGGCCATAGCGACCGCCGAGGTCTTGCTCCTGACCGCCGTTGAGGTTCAGTTGATTACGCAGGATCAACCCGGTGCTGCCCTTTTCGGGGAGAGCGTAATAGCGTAGAGCGTCACTGCCGCGCTCAGCATTTTCGGTAGCGATCGAAACCAGCGAATTCTGCAGGTTGTAATGCACCGCCAGTACCTGGTCGGGGCAGCTGCCCTGACAGGCGCCCAGGCTTACCCCCTGCTTCAAAAAACTACCCAATACATCCCGTTCACTGGCAGGGATCTGGCTGTCGCCGGTGTCGGTAAATTCCAGCAGAGTGACACGATCATCCTTGCTTAACACGACCATCGCCTCACCGAGAAATTGTTGATCACGCTCAACCCGAACAGCTAATGGCACATCGAAGAAGTGTTCTTCGAATTCCGCCGGCAACCCTTTGGCCTGAGCGAGCAGACTGCGCGGCGTGTTAGCGTTATTAGTGGGCGCGGCCAAGGCACTGGCACATAAAAAAAGTGCGAGCGCTGCCGCGATGGGCGTCATCGGGAACATGGTCTTTAATACTCGAGTTACTTGATGAGCTGGCGTCCACTGATCATCAAAGATGACCAGTGGGCCAAGACTATTGAATAAGCATTTTGTTATTCAAAAAGTTGTTTCACGGCTTCAACACAGGCTCGAATACCACAGCGAAGCTACCCGAGTAGTTACCCGATTGAGTAGCCGTTGGCGTGGCAGCCTTGATGACCATTTCCCGCTGCACGCCAGGTACGGAATCAGTTTCGTTAACGATTTCGGTGGAGACGCTGGTCAGTTCCACGCCACCGACCTTGACGGTTAGCGGGATGCTGTCGCGGCCGTTGTACAGCGCAGCAGTGCCGTCGAGCACGGCATTGATCGCGCCCTTGTTATCGGTGTGCTTCATGTTGAAGATTTCAGTGATGGGGCTCAGTTCACCGCTGCCCAGCTGGTTCATGGTTTCATCAACACCGAAGCCCGGCGTCTGAGGGGCCACATTGAACAGCGAAGTTGGCACGAATGCCTTGATATTGATCGTCTGGCTAATCGGGTCTGCGGCAAACGCCACGGAAGAACTCAGTGCCAAGATGGCCATCGGGGCGGAAATTGCAAACTTCTTGAACATGATCAGTACCTGCTTTTGATAAGGATTGGCGCGTGAAAACTGTTGTCGGTTGCCGACTTAACTTTCAACGCGGAGGCATGATCAAGTAATTCAACCACAAAGTAAGTAGGAAATTTCACCACTACCCGTAGTTACCGATACCCATGTAAAAGAGGAAAAAAACCGCTTTCAGCAATTAACATAACAGTGACTCTCAGAACTATACTACATACAGTTTTCAGCAAAAAAACATACAGATCTAAAACTATCCAGAACACTTGTTATTGCGGGCTTACGCACTAATAACGAAACTGACATTCGATTTCACAGTGCTGTAATTAGCACAATTACTCTAAAAAAATACAAAACTTATCCCGCATCGACGACGGCGTCATTTTCGTTGAAGCGTCGCGTCGACCACTGATCCGAATGTCTTGCGCCGGCCATAAGATATATCTTAAGTTGTATCTAAACACGACGAGAGAAGACAGAAATGAGAGACCATCATTCCCCCCACCGCGAGCACGGTGACGGCCGCGACGGCTTCGAGAAACGCCCCGGCCGTGAACGCGGTGGGCGCGGCCCGCGAGTGTTTGCCCCGGGCGACCTGAAATTGCTGC
This sequence comes from Pseudomonas sp. A0308, assembly GCF_044218815.1. Taxonomy (NCBI): domain Bacteria; kingdom Pseudomonadati; phylum Pseudomonadota; class Gammaproteobacteria; order Pseudomonadales; family Pseudomonadaceae; genus Pseudomonas; species Pseudomonas sp. A0308. Next base: position 4,750,912 of record NZ_CP162581.1, on the reverse strand, counting down.
TGCTGGCACTGGTCGCCGAACAGCCCTGCCACGGGTACGACCTGATCCGCCAGATCGAAGGCATGTTCGACGGCGCCTACAGCCCGAGCCCCGGCGTGATCTACCCGACCCTGACCTTTCTGGAAGAAAGCGAACTGATCAGCGGTGACGCCGAGGGTGGCAAGAAACGCTACAGCGTGACCGACGCCGGGCGCCTGTCCCTGAGCGAGCAAATAGTGGCCCTCGATGGTGTGCGCATGCGCATCGACGTCAGCAAGCGCTCGCTGCGCGGCCATGACCGGCCGCCGGAAATCCATGAAGCGGTGCACAACCTGCGCCACGCTTTGCAGTTGCACCACGGGCGCTGGAGCCCGGAAGAAATCCTGCGCGTACGGGATCTGCTCAATAACACCGCCAAAGCGATTGTCGACGGCCCCGCCGTTCAACCTGCCCCGGAGAAAGCCGAATGACTGCAGTCGATACCCAAACCATTCACCGCGTGATGCACGAAATCAAACGCCGTCGCCTGCAAGTGCTGCGTGTGGTCGACCTGACCCCGCGTATGCGCCGCATCACCCTGGGCGGGCCCGAATTGGCCGGTTTTATCAGCTTGGGCACTGACGATCACGTCAAACTGCTGTTCCCGCAGAACGCCGAACAAACTGCCGCACTCGAGACAATGGTGCTCGGCGGCAAAAACGAAGGCCCGATGCCCGAGATGCGCGACTACACCCCGCGTCGCTATGACCTCGACACGCTTAAGCTGGACATCGATTTCGTCCTGCACGGCGACGGCCCTGCCTCGACCTGGGCCGAACAGGCCACACCCGGCCAATTCCTGCACATCGGCGGGCCGCGCGGTTCGATGATCGTGCCGGATATATTCGACAGCTATCTGCTGATCGGCGACGAAACCGCCCTGCCCGCCATCGCCCGCCGCCTCGAAGGTATGGCGGCCAATCGCAAGGCGCTGGTGGTGATCGAAGTGGAAAACGGTGCCGAGCAGCAAACGCTGGAAAGCGCCGCGCAGGTCAATGTGATCTGGGTACTGCGCGAGGGCGGCACGGAAAACCTGCTGACCACCGTCAAGCAACTGCAGGTGCCCAAGGGCAATCTGTATGCGTGGGTGGCGACCGAAACCAAAGTCTCGCGGCAGATTCGCCGGGTGCTGCTGGATGAGCACGGGCTGGATGACAAGTTGGTCAAAGCCGTCGGCTACTGGCGTGCCGAGGGCTCTGAGGAAGAGTGATACCCCCTGTAGGAGCTGCCGCAGGCGGCGATCTTTTGATCTTGTTTTTTTAAGCCAAAGTCAAAAGATCGCAGCCTGCAGCAACTCCTACAGGTACTTTAACTTCGTGCGGGAGCGCCAATGGTCAAGGCCAATCATCGCCAGGCCAATCCCCACAAACCCCGCCAATATCCCGCCAGCATTGATGAACACCTGTGGATAACCCAACACCGCCACATCAATGAACGGATACGCATACGCCCCGAGCAAATTCCCGCGCAGCAATGCGTAAGCGAAATACACCAGCGGATAAATCAGCCACACCGGCAGATGCCACAGGCGCAACGTGCCTTTCGGTACGCAAAACCACCAGTAGCCCAGAAACACCAGCGGCATCACGTCGTGAAGCAATTCGTCGGCGATGAATTGCCAACCCTCGGGATGCCACAAATGCCGCAGCAAAAGACTGTAGGCGAGGCCGACCACAACGATGCTCACTGTCACACCGCTACTGACCCATGGTTGCAAAAACCAGCGCCGTGCGGCGGATTCGCGTGGGGTCACGGCGCAGGTCAGCACGGTGGCCACCAAGGTATTGGTCAACACCGTGAAATAGCTGAAGAAACTCACCAACCCGCCCAGCAGACTGGCCTCGACGCTCAAACGCGCGATAAAAATCAGGTACAGCTGAATGCCCAACCCGGCCCAGCCAAGGGTGGCTGCGAGGGTGATCAAGCGATGGCGCCACACGGCGTCCATCTCAGAGCGGTCGCTTGGTGCGCATCAACTTCACGTACAGACGCTCGACTTTCTCCCGCGCCCACGGGGTTTTACGCAAGAACGTCAGGCTCGACTTGATGCTCGGATCGCTCTTGAAGCAACGAATGTCGATACGCTCCGCCAGCCCCGACCATTCGTAGTGGGCCACCAGCGCGGTGAGGATCTGTTCGAGGGTTACGCCGTGCAGCGGATCGGGGGTTTGTTCGTTCATGCCTGGCCTTTGGGCGAAGTGAAAATGCAGAAGCCGCGCACCTTAGCCGAGGGGCAGACCGGGTGGAAGTGCTTCCTTCAAATGTAGGTCAACCCGCGAAGATCGCAGCCTCGCAGACGCCCGACAATGCGCCCGTTTGCCGCACTGTTACCGAATACGAAACGCTGCATGTCGACAAAAGCACTTTGTCTTTTTGTTACAGATCATTATCCTGCCGCCCTTCCGCTGAATCGCTTCACTGCCTGCGACAAATCGTAGCGGCCAGCTTATCCCCAGAAAAAGACCCAGAAAGACCCATTTATGCCCGATTTTCCGTTGTTTCGAGATAGCGCTATCTCAACCCTACGCCTGATTGGCGGCTGCACCGCCGTCGGCCTCGCCACCTGCGCCCAAGCCGCTCCCGCGTTCGACAGTGAATCGCCGTACATGCTCGGTGACTGGAACGGCACGCGTACAGAACTCTCGGAAAAAGGCTACGACTTCAAGCTCGACTACACCGGCGAAATGGGCAGCAACCTGCACGGCGGTTACGACCACAATCGCACGGCGCGCTACAGCGACCAGTTCGGCCTCGGCACGCACCTGGACCTGCAGAAGATCCTTGGCTGGGACGACGCCGAGTTTCAACTGACCATCACCAAGCGCAGCGGCAACAACATCAGCAACGACCGCATCAACGATCCGCGCGTCGGTGGCTTCACGTCGGCCCAGGAAGTCTGGGGCCGTGGCCAGACCACGCGTCTGACACAGATGTGGTACCAGCAAAAATTCTTCGATCAGAAACTCGACATCAAGGTCGGCCGTTTCGGTGAAGGCGAAGACTTCAACAGCTTCCCGTGCGACTTCCAGAATCTGGCGTTCTGCGGCTCGCAGGTCGGCAACTGGGTGGGCGGCATCTGGTACAACTGGCCCGTCAGCCAGTGGGCGATGCGCGTCAAATATCACCTGACGCCTGAGTTGTACGCGCAGGTCGGCGCTTACGAGCAAAACCCGTCGAACCTCGATCGCGGCAACGGCTTCAAGTTGAGCGGCAGCGGCACCCAAGGCGCGATCCTGCCGGTTGAACTGGTGTGGACGCCGAAATTCAACGGCCTGCCGGGCGAGTACCGCGCTGGTTATTACTACAGCAACGCCAAGGCCAGCGATGTCTATAAGGACAACAACGGTCAACCCGCCGCCCTGAGCGGCGAAGCCTACCGCAGCGCCTCCAGCAAACACGGTGTGTGGCTCGGCGTGCAGCAGCAAATCACCAGCATGGCCAGCGACAACTCGCGGGGCCTGAGCGTGTTCGCCAACGGCACGATGCACGACAAGAAAACCAACGCCATCGACAACTATGTGCAGGCCGGCCTCGTCTACAAAGGCCTGCTCGCCAGTCGCGCCAAAGACGACATCGGTTTCGCCATGGCCCGCGTCCACGTCAACCCGGCCTATCGCAAAAACGCCGAGAAGAGCAATCAGGCGCGCGCTGTCTACGACTACGACGATCCATCGTTCCTGCCGCCGCAAGACACCGAATACAGCGCCGAACTGTATTACGGCGTGCATGTAACGAACTGGCTGACCGTGCGCCCGAACCTGCAATACATCCGCCATCCGGGCGGTGTGGACAAGGTTGATGACGCACTGATCGGCGGAATCAAGATCCAGTCCTCGTTCTAACCAACACCGAAAAAACCTGTGGGAGCTGGCTTGCCAGCGATAGCGGTGGGTCAGACCGCAGATGTGCCGGCAGATAGACCGCCATCGCTGGCAAGCCAGCTCCCACAGGGATCGGGAAAAATTCGTTAGCTAGACAAGTTTTTATCTGAACCATGCCCACGCCAAATCGTCATCTAAAGTGACTACAGCGCGGGACTACATAAACGTCACGGAGAATCACACTATGAGCACCGAAAGTGCTTCGAGTCGGGGCCGTCTGCTACCAAGCCTGCTCGGCATTCTGCTTCTACTGATGGGCCTGGCCATGTTGGCCGGAGGCGTCAAGCTGAGCATGCTCGGCGGCTCGCTGTACTACCTGCTGGCCGGTATCGGCATCGCGCTGACCGGTATTCTGTTGCTGCTGCGTCGTCGCGCGGCGCTGAGCCTGTACGCCATCGTGCTGTTTGCCAGCACCGTTTGGGCGCTGTGGGAAGTCGGTCTGGACTGGTGGCAACTGGTGCCGCGTCTGGCACTGTGGTTTGCCCTCGGTTTCGTGATGCTGCTGCCGTGGTTCCGTCGTCCACTGCTGATCAACGGCCCTGCCCGCATGGGGACTGGCGGTTTGACCGTGGCCGTGGTTTTGGCCGGCGTTACCGCTGTGGCCAGCCTGTTCACCCACCCGGGCGAAACGTTCGGCGAACTGGGCCGCGACACCGCGGACATGACCAACACCGCACCAGCCATGCCTGATGGCGACTGGCAGGCCTATGGCCGCAGCGAGTTCGGTGACCGTTACTCGCCGCTCAAGCAGATCACCCCGGCCAACGTCGGCAAGCTGCAAGAAGCCTGGCGCATCCAGACCGGCGACCTGCCGAGCGCTGATGACCCGGTTGAGCTGACCAACGAAAACACCCCGCTCAAAGCCAACGGCATGCTCTACGCCTGCACCGCGCACAGCAAAGTGCTGGCACTGGACCCGGACACGGGTAAAGAACTGTGGCGCTTCGACCCGCAGATCAAGAGCCCTGTCGGCTTCAAAGGCTTCGCCCACATGACCTGCCGTGGCGTGTCGTACTACGACGAAGCCAATTACGCCAAGTCTGAAAACGCTGCCTCTGCAGTCATCTCCGAAGCTGGCAAAGCCGTAGCTCAGGCCTGCCCGCGTCGTCTGTACCTGCCAACCGCTGATGCTCGCCTGATCGCACTGAATGCCGACACCGGCAAGATCTGCGAAGGCTTCGGCAACCAGGGCGTGGTTGACCTGACCCAAGGCATCGGCCCGTTCACGGCTGGTGGCTACTACTCCACCTCGCCTGCCGCGATTACCCGTGATCTGGTGATCATGGGCGGTCACGTCACCGACAACGAGTCGACCAACGAGCCATCGGGCGTGATCCGCGCCTTCGACGTGCACGACGGCCACCTGGTCTGGAACTGGGACAGCGACAAGCCGGACGCCACCGAACCATTGGCACCGGGCGAAACCTACAGCCGTAACTCGGCCAACATGTGGTCGCTGGCCAGCGTCGACGAAAAACTCGGCATGGTCTACCTGCCACTGGGCAACCAGACGCCTGACCAATGGGGCGCCGACCGCACCCCGGGCGCCGAGAAATTCAGCGCCGGCATCGTCGCTCTGGACCTGGCCACCGGTAAAGTGCGCTGGAACTACCAGTTCACCCACCACGACCTGTGGGACATGGACGTTGGCAGCCAGCCAACCCTGCTCGACATGAAAACCGCCGATGGCGTGAAACCTGCGCTGATCGCCCCGACCAAACAGGGCAGCCTGTACGTCCTCGACCGTCGCGACGGCACGCCGATCATCCCGATCAAGGAAATCCCGGTACCGCAAGGCGCCGTCAAAGGCGACTTCACCGCACCGACCCAGGCCCGTTCGGACCTCAACCTGCTGGCCCCGGAACTGACCGAAAAAGCCATGTGGGGCGCGAGCCCGTTCGACCAGATGCTGTGCCGCATCCAGTTCAAGGAACTGCGTTATGAAGGCCAGTACACCCCTCCTTCGGAACAGGGCAGCCTGATCTACCCGGGCAACGTCGGCGTGTTCAACTGGGGCGGCGTGTCGGTCGATCCGGTTCGCCAGATGCTGTTCACCAGCCCGAACTACATGGCCTTCGTTTCGAAAATGGTGCCACGCGAGCAAGTCGCCGCCGGCAGCAAACGCGAAAGCGAAACCTCTGGCGTGCAACCAAACACGGGCGCGCCTTACGCGGTGATCATGCACCCGTTCATGTCGCCCTTCGGCGTACCGTGCCAGGCCCCGGCCTGGGGCTACGTGGCCGGTATCGACCTGACCACCGGCAAAGTCGTGTGGAAACGCAAAAACGGCACCAGCCGCGACAGCTCGCCAATCCCGATCGGCTTCAACCTGGGCGTGCCTAGCATGGGCGGCTCGATCGTGACGGCCGGTGGCGTTGGCTTCCTCAGCGGCACCCTCGACCAGTACCTGCGCGCCTACGACGTCAACTCCGGTAAAGAGTTGTGGAAAGCGCGTCTGCCAGCAGGTGGTCAAGCGACCCCGATGACCTACACCGGCAAGGACGGCAAGCAATACGTCCTGCTTGTTGTCGGCGGCCACGGCTCGCTGGGCACCAAGATGGGTGACTATGTGATTGCGTACAAACTGCCGGAATAAGATTTAACCGGTAGTAATGAAGGCGATGTCCCGAAAGGGGCATCGCCTTTTTTGTTACCAACAATTCCCCCTGTAGGAGCTGCCGAAGGCTGCGATCTTTTGATCTTGTTTCTGACAATCAACGTCAAAAGATCGCAGCCTTCGGCAGCTCCTACAGGTTGGAATGTGTGGGGTTGTAGGAATTGTGCTTGTCCTACAGATGCTGGAGATTGCGCGGAGTTTTCCGACAAGTCGCGTCGGTTGTGCGTCGGAAACCGGCTGGATAGGCTCGGTGGGTCGCTGCAAATTCAGCGATGGGGCGTCGCGGCCCGATAACTGATGCATAATCGCCAACCTGACGGCACCTCGGTGCCCGTTGTTTGTGTCATGGCGGCTGTGCGCGGGATACCGTCCTTGGAGGTATGCCGATTTCTCAGTTATCGGTCCGCGAACCCGCGTACAGCTGCCACCTCAGATTGCGTCGCGGCAATCGAAGGCAGCTCCACTTTCACCAACTGAGTATTCACCATGAAAAAGCCCACACCCAACCCACCAGAAACCAACGACACCTCGCCCTACCAATCCCCCGATTCGAAGAAATTCCACGAAGCCGCCGAACGCGCGCTCGACCACTACCTCAAACCCAACGCACTCACCTTGCGCTTCCACAAACCCAGCACCATGTTCCAGGTCGCGCCAGACCAGGACAGCGAAAGCCTGCTGGTTCACGCCTGCGAATCCCTGGCACAAGCCAGCCTCATGAGCAGCGACATCGCCGCCTACATCGACCTGCCCCAGCGGCGCACGATCCTGGCGATCCAGCAAATCATCATGCTGGCCGAATTGGCGGTGAATCGGGTGCTGGATAACCTCGAAATCCCACAACCGGCGCCACACAGCTGAGTTTGATGGAAAAAAAGTTGAGGGTTGCTCTTCAAACTCAAACAGCCTCTGAAGCAGCCTCACCCTAACCCTCTCCCAGAGGGAGAGGGGACTGACCGAGGTGTCTGGGCGAGATACGCCGACGTGAAATACCGAGCTGAACTCAAAGTCTGAAAAGCCCAAAAAACGGCTCCTTCTCCCCCCGGAGAGGGAACTGACCGAGCGGCCTGAAAGCATTACACCGACGTAAAATACCGAGTCGAACTCAAATCCTGAAAAGCCCAAAAAACGGCTCCCTCTCCCTCGGGAGAGGGCTGGTGCGGCGTTCCGGCGAGGGGAAAAACCACCACAAAACAAAAGCCAACCGCACGCCCCTCACCACTCAACAGGATGAGCGTTAGCTCGGCTGCAGCTCTTGATCTACCTGGCCCCTTCGGCAGGCTGAGTGGAGGGATTGATCCGGGGGGTGGGCGCGTAGCGCCGTTCGACGAAGTCGAATACATCGAAAGGAGGTGCAGCGAAGCAAACCGGAAGCGATGCCCCCGGATCAATTCCGGAGCGAAGGAACCCCGAGCCCCAGCGAGCGGGCCGAACGCCGGGGCCCAGCGTTTTGGTTACTTTTGGGCGTCTGCAAAAGTGACTCGCTGTAAAAGCGAAACCGCCAGCAGCGGCACCGCAAAAACGGATATACCCCCAAAACCCCAAGAACATGGTCGGCCCAAAGGCCGCCAAGTCCAAAGCGTGACCCCTGTCAAAACCCTGAACACAACCAGAAACACCCACCCCCATTGAAACCACTCAAGCCCTGCCCCATCTAACACCCATACCCAATTGCGCAGGTGCCCCATGAGCGACCAGCAAGAATTCCCCGATAACTCCGACGACTACACCGAAGCCAGCGAAGACCACATCGAACACACCACCTCCGGCAAAGGGCTGGCCCTGCCCGGCCAGAACCTGCCGGACAAGGTCTACATCATCCCGATCCACAACCGCCCGTTCTTCCCGGCGCAAGTGCTGCCGGTCATCGTCAACGAAGAACCGTGGGCCGAAACCCTCGAACTGGTCAGCAAATCCGAACACCACTCCCTGGCCCTGTTCTTCATGGACACGCCCCAGGAAGACCCGCGCCACTTCAACACCGACGCCCTCCCCGAGTACGGGACACTGGTCAAGGTGCACCACGCCAGCCGCGAAAACGGCAAACTCCAGTTCGTCGCCCAGGGCCTGAGCCGCGTCCGCATCAAGACCTGGCTCAAGCACCACCGCCCGCCGTATCTGGTGGAAGTCGAATACCCGCATCAGCCGACCGAGCCGACCGACGAGGTCAAGGCCTACGGCATGGCGCTGATCAACGCGATCAAGGAACTGCTGCCGCTCAACCCGCTGTACAGCGAAGAGCTGAAGAACTACCTCAACCGCTTCAGCCCTAACGATCCGTCGCCACTGACCGACTTCGCCGCCGCCCTGACCTCGGCCACTGGCGCCGAGCTGCAAGCCGTGCTCGACTGCGTGCCGATGCTCAAGCGCATGGAAAAAGTCCTGCCGATGCTGCGCAAGGAAGTCGAAGTCGCGCGCCTGCAAAAAGAAATCTCCGCTGAGGTCAACCGCAAGATCGGCGAGCATCAGCGCGAGTTCTTCCTCAAGGAACAACTCAAAGTCATCCAGCAGGAACTCGGCCTGACCAAGGACGACCGCAGCGCTGACCTCGAACAGTTCCAACAGCGCCTGGAAGGTAAAGTCCTGCCGGCGCAGGTGCAGAAACGCCTCGACGAAGAAACGCACAAACTGTCGATCCTCGAGACCGGCTCGCCGGAGTACGCGGTCACCCGCAACTACCTCGACTGGGCGACGTCGGTGCCGTGGGGCGTTTATGGCGCGGACAAACTCGACCTCAAGCACGCGCGCAAGGTGCTGGACAAACACCACGCCGGCCTCGACGACATCAAGGACCGCATCCTCGAATTCCTCGCCGTCGGTGCTTATAAAGGCGAGATCAGCGGTTCTATCGTGCTGCTGGTCGGCCCGCCTGGTGTGGGTAAAACCAGTGTCGGCAAATCCATCGCCGAATCCCTCGGCCGCCCGTTCTACCGCTTCAGCGTCGGCGGCATGCGCGACGAAGCCGAGATCAAGGGCCACCGCCGCACTTACATCGGCGCACAGCCAGGCAAACTCGTGCAGGCGTTGAAAGACGTCGAAGTGATGAACCCGGTGATCATGCTCGACGAGATCGACAAGATGGGCCAGAGCTACCAGGGCGACCCGGCCTCGGCGCTGCTCGAAACCCTCGACCCGGAACAGAACGTCGAATTCCTCGACCACTACCTCGATCTGCGCATGGACTTGTCGAAAGTCCTGTTCGTCTGCACCGCCAACACGCTTGATTCGATCCCCGGTCCGTTGCTCGACCGTATGGAAGTGATTCGTCTGTCGGGCTACATCACCGAAGAAAAAGTCGCCATCGCCAAGCGTCACTTGTGGCCGAAATTGTTGGAAAAGGCCGGCGTATCCAAGGGCAGCCTGAGCATCAGTGACAGCGCCCTGAAAACCCTGATCGACGGTTACGCCCGTGAAGCCGGGGTGCGTCAGTTGGAAAAACAACTGGGCAAACTGGTGCGCAAAGCGGTGATGAAACTGATCGACGAGCCAAAAGCGGTGATCAAACTCGGGCCGAAAGATCTGGAAGCCTCGTTGGGCCATCCGGTGTTCCGCAACGAGCAAGTGCTGTCCGGCACGGGCGTTATCACGGGGCTGGCGTGGACCAGCATGGGCGGCGCCACGTTGCCGATCGAAGCGACGCGGATTCACACGCTCAATCGCGGTTTCAAACTCACCGGGCAGTTGGGTGACGTGATGAAGGAATCGGCGGAGATCGCCTACAGCTACGTCAGCTCGAACCTGAAGCAATTCGGCGGCGATGCGAAGTTCTTCGACGAAGCCTTCGTCCACCTGCACGTACCGGAAGGCGCGACACCGAAGGATGGCCCGAGCGCCGGCGTGACCATGGCCAGCGCTTTGCTCTCTCTCGCACGCAATCAAGCGCCGAAAAAAGGCGTGGCGATGACCGGCGAACTGACACTGACCGGGCATGTACTGCCGATTGGCGGGGTACGTGAAAAGGTGATCGCGGCCCGGCGGCAGAAGATATTTGAGTTGATCCTGCCAGAACCGAATCGGGGCAACTTCGAGGAACTGCCGGACTACTTGAAAGAAGGCATTACCGTGCATTTCGCCAAGCGGTTTGCGGATGTGGCGAAGGTGCTCTTCTGAACATGAAGTAGCAACTGCACTACCGCTATCGCTGGCAAGCCAGCTCCCACAATGTTCATTGGTGCTCACAAATCTTGTGCTCTACCGAGAAACCTGTGGGAGCTGGCTTGCCAGCGATGGCGTCCTTGACAACACCGCCAAACCGCCGCGCCGTCACAATTTGTCTCATCTTCGGTTATGCTCGCCGTTCGTCGCCAACGCCGGAGCCGCTGACCTTATGTCCCCCATTCGCCTGTTTGTCCCTATCGCCCTTTCTTTGCTGGCCGCTTGCGCCACGCAGCCGAAACAGAACGTGACCGTGGAAAAACAAAGCGAATGCCCCGTGCGACTCACCACCGGGCAAAACCTGATCGTGATGCTGCCAAGCAACCCGACCACGGGTTATCGCTGGGCGATTCAGGATTCCGCTGGCGGCGTCTTGCGCGCCCTCAGCCCCGAGGTCTACAGCAACCCGGAAGATGCTGGCGTGGTCGGTGCTGCCGGGCTTTCCACTTGGCGTTTTCAAGCGTTTGCTGCGGGCACCGGGCGCCTGCGCCTGACCTCGCAACAACCCTGGGCGCCGGAAGTGTTGCCGGTAGAAACCTTTGACTGCGCCATTTCGGTGAATTGATCGTGGGCTGGCTGATTCTGGCGCTGATGGGCGCGGTGACCTTTCTCTACGGCTTGAGCACCCACGCGGCGCTGCTTTGTCTGCTGGTCAAACCGTTGCCGGTGTTGGCATTGCTCGGCTGGCTGCACGACGCACCGCCCAGCGACTATCGCCGCTGGATCAGCCTCGGTCTGATTTTTTCCCTGCTGGGCGATGTGTTGTTGGCGTGGCCAGGGGATCTGTTCGTGTTCGGCCTTGGCGCATTTCTTGTTGCGCATCTGGCGTATCTCAAGGCTTATCTCAGTGACTGCAAACGTCTGGCGTTGATGCCACTGATGCTCGCGCTCGGCGTTGGTGCGGTGCTGTTGGGGATGCTGATTTCCAGTGGCCTCGGCCCATTGCTAGTACCCGTGATCGTCTACGGCACAGCAATAAGCGCCATGCTCTGGCGGGCTCTTGCTCGCCTCGGCACCGACGTGCCCAAGCGTTCGGCGTTACTGGCAGCGGGAGGTGCGCTGGCATTTGTGTTTTCTGACAGCGTGATTGGCATCGACCGGTTTGTTGCACCATTCCATGCCGCGCCTTACGTCATCATCCTCAGTTATTGGCTGGGCCAATGGGGTATTGCTGCCTCGGCGTTTAATAAAAACAAACAATCTGGCGATGTGTCATAACCATAAAAATCTTGATCTATCTCGAAACGATATAAAAACCTGTCAGATCTGACAGTGCCCCGAATTTCTTCCCCTCACTACCATTGCGTGGCGTTATCCAAATCACGAATGTAGACCAAGGAAGAACATCATGAATATATTCAAAAACAAAAATTCGCCAAATGCACAGGGGACCTATATCTCCGTCAACTGCGATCTTCAAACCTCGATTTCAAACCGCGTGGATTTCAATACGCAAAATATCGAGTTCCAACAAGACCCTAACAGCACTCGAATCGAATTTACTGCCAGCGCTTTCGAAAAAAATCTTGTGAATTACGGAAAAGGAATGACGTTTCGTTTTCGCAGCGACATTCAATCTGGCAGTTACAACCCAACAGATTCAGACTTCCCGTTTGAGATATTCCAATATTATGAAGTCGGTGCTAGCGACTCTTACTCCACTTTTTATAATTACAGTCCGGAAAGCGGCACTATTGATGTCGAAGTCATTTCAAACGACTGCCAGGCGCTGCGCTACCTCATCAACTTTGATTTCAAAGGCAAAGACCACAGGACAGAAGAGCTGCACATCACTGGCAGAGCCGAATTAAACGTTTACATGCGCGCCTCCTGATCTCGCTTTAAGCCGTGAATGATCAAGTCTTGATGTTGACTGGGTCATTCACTGTTCTCTCCTGACTATCCTGCGCAGCCCCCCGCCCTCTGTAGGCCGCGTGCCGATTCCCCACGCTTTATCAGACAACTCAAGCATCCCCGCGCCACTTTGGCTAAAATGCCGGCCTTTTCCACCGACACCGCCGGAAACCGCCGTGAGCAAAGAATCCGATCGCATTTTCGCCCAGCCCCTGGATAAGGTGCCTGACTTCGCCTTCAACGAAGACGTGGTGCGCGTGTTCCCGGACATGATCAAGCGTTCGGTGCCGGGTTACCCGACCATCGTCGAAAACCTCGGCGTGCTCGCCGCTCAATTCGCCCAGCCGAACAGCGTGCTCTACGACCTCGGCGCCTCCCTCGGGGCAGTGACCCAGGCGTTGCGCCGTCACGTGCGCACCGACGGTTGCCGGGTAATCGCGGTGGATAACTCGGCCGCCATGGTCGAACGTTGCCGCGAATACCTCAACGGGCAGGACTCGATGTTTCAGGAGTTGCTGCCGGTCGAAGTGATCGAAGGCGACATCCTCGCCCTCGACTTTCAACCCGCCTCGGTGGTGGCACTGAACTTCACCCTGCAATTCATCGCCCCGGATCAGCGCACCGCGTTGTTGTCGCGCATCCACCAGTCATTGCTGCCCGGCGGCGCACTGATTCTGTCGGAAAAACTGCGCTTCAATGACGCCGAAGAACATGCATTGCTCACCGATCTGCACGTCGCGTTCAAACGCGCCAACGGCTACAGCGAACTGGAAATCGCCCAGAAGCGCAGCGCCATCGAAAACGTCATGAAGCCCGACAGCCTCGAAGAACACCGCGAACGCCTGTTGGCCGCCGGGTTCTCGAAAGTCGTGCCGTGGTTCCAGTGTCTTAACTTTGCCTCGTTGATTGCCTTGCCATGATTGATCTGTCCCCCCTCGCCCGCCGTCTGGCCGGTACACCGCTGGCCGAATGGGCCAACACCCTGCAGCGTCAACTCGACAAGAAAATGGAGAAGGGCCACGGCGATCTGGAGCGCTGGCAAAGTGCGCTGGACGCCTTGCCGAAGATCCAGCCGAGCGAAGTCGATCTGCTCAACGGCTTGAAACTCGACACCGATTGCGACGACGAAACCCGCGCGCAAATGCGCACCGCCCTGATGGGCCTGTCGCCGTGGCGCAAGGGGCCGTTCGATCTGTTTGGTGTGCACGTCGACACCGAATGGCGCTCGGACTGGAAGTGGTCGCGGGTCGCCCTGCATCTGGATCTGAAGGGAAAACGCATCCTCGATGTCGGTTGCGGCAACGGCTACTACATGTGGCGCATGCTTGGCGCCGGTGCGGACAGCGTGATCGGGGTTGACCCGAACTGGTTGTTCTTCTGCCAGTTTCAGGCTGTGCAGCGTTATCTGTCTGAGCCAAACGCGTGGCACCTGCCCTTCCCGTTCGAGGATTTGCCGCCGAATCTGGAAGGTTTCGACACGGTGTTTTCCATGGGCGTGTTCTACCACCGCCGCTCGCCGATCGAGCACCTGCTGGCGCTGAAGGATTGCCTGGTCAAGGGCGGCGAACTGGTGCTGGAAACGCTGGTGGTTGAAGGCGACAAGCATCAGGTGCTGGTGCCAGAAGACCGTTACGCGCAAATGCGTAACGTGTGGTTCCTGCCGTCGGTGCCGGCGCTGGAGTTGTGGTTACGGCGTGCCGGGTTTACCGATATTCGATGCGTGGATGTCAGCACGACGACGATTGAGGAACAGCGCGGCACCGAGTGGATGAAGTATCAGTCGTTGAGTGACTTCCTTGATCCGGATGATCACAGCAAGACGATCGAAGGACTGCCGGCGCCGATGCGGGCGGTGATCGTCGCGAGGAAGTAACCCAATCTCCCGCACATTAGAGAACCCCTGTGGGAGCGAGCCTGCTCGCGAAAGCGGTGTGTCAGTCACCCTTCATGTTGAATGTACCGACGCTTTCGCGAGCAGGCTCGCTCCCACATTGAGTCCGTGTTTATTCAGTGGGTTTTGCTCTCCGGGCACGAAAGAACTCGGTCAACACCGCCCCGCACTCCTCTGCCAACACCCCGCCCTCATACAACACCCGGTGATTCAAAAAGCCCTGGGTGAAAAACTGCCCCTGGCTTTGCACGATCCCGGCTTTTGGCTCCAGCGCGCCATACACCACCCGCGCCACTCTTGAATGCACGATCAAACCGGCGCACATGCTGCACGGCTCCAGCGTCACGTACAGCGTGCTGCCGGGCAGTCGATAGTTATCCACCGCCTGCGCCGCGGCGCGGATCGCGACCATTTCGGCGTGAGCGCTCGGGTCGCTGGCGCTGATCGGGCAGTTGAAGCCACGACCGATGATCTCGCCATCCTGCACCAGCACCGCGCCCACCGGCACTTCGCCGAGGGCTGCGCCTTGCGCTGCAAGGGCAAGCGCTTCGCGCATGAAGTCGCGGTCACGGCTGCGGTCGATGATCGCTGCGGGGCGAATCTGGCGCATCACTTCACCTCGATGGCGGCCATCAGGCCGGTTTCCATGTGGTCGATCACGTGGCAATGGAACATCCATACCCCCGGGTTATCCGCCACCAGCGCCACTTGCGCGCGCTCGTTCTTGCCCAGCAGATAGGTGTCGGTGAAGTACGGGATGACCTTGTGCCGGTTCGACGCAATCACCTTGAAGCTCATGCCGTGCAGGTGAATCGGATGCTGATACTGGGTCATGTTCTTCAATTCGAAAATATAGCTCTGGCCCAGTTTGAGACTGGCAATCGGACGATCGGCGCACGTCTTGTCGGTGATGTCCCACGCCTTGCCGTTGATCTGCCACAGACTCGGCGGCTTGCCGTTGTCGACGTTGACCGACACCGAACCGACCCATTCGAAATTGAAGTTGAGTTTCTCGGCATTGGCCAGGTCCGGTTCGGCCACCGGGTTGGCGGGCAGCGCCGGCGGCCACTCGGTCGGCGCGTCCGTGTTGGCCACCGAGCGCAGAGTGCCCAGACGCACCGGGCCATTGCGCAGCGACAATTCTTCGCCTGCCGCCGGTGCCTTGATCGCCAGGCAAATACGCATGCCGGGGCCGAGCCAGTATTCCTTGCCCAGCGGGCGCGGCTCAACCGGGTTGCCGTCCAGCGCGTAGATTTTTGCCTCAACACCAGGAATGTTGATGCGGTAAGTCAGGGTGTTATCCAGATTGAGCAAACGCACGCGGGTGATCTGCCCGGCCGGCAGGTCGATCACCGGCAACGGCACGCCGTTGATAGTCGACAAACGTCCCGCCGTACCACCGCGCGCAGCTTCACGAGGGATACTGAACTCAACGAAATTGCCTTCTTCGTCGATGTGCCAGTTCTTCAGGCTCAGGGTCTTTTCGTAGTTGAAACCGGTCGGCTCGCGCTCTTCGATGATCAGCGGCCCGACCAATCCGCGCCCCAGTTCTTCGCTGCTGCTGACATGCGGGTGATACCAGTAGCTGCCGGCGTCCGGCACGCGGAATTTGTAGTCGAAGTATTCGCCCGGCAGCACCGGCAATTGCGACACGTACGGCACGCCGTCCATTTCCAGCGGCAGGCGAATGCCGTGCCAGTGAATGGTGGTCGCCACCGGCAGATGGTTGATGAACCGCACCCGCAGCCATTCGCCCTGACGCACACGCAACTCGGTGCCCGGTGCCGACGGGCCGAACGCCCAGGCCTCGGTCTTGTGCCCCGGCACCAGTTCCACATCCAGGGGCGCGGCGATCAACTCGTAGTCGTGGCCCGCCTCGGCGTCAGCCATCTTGCCCAGCCAGTAACGCGACGCGCCTCCCGCTCCAACGCCTACGACAACAAGACCGGCCAGGCCACCGAGGATTTGGCGACGGGTAAAGGACATGAACTCAACTACCTCACGTATCAGCGACAGACCCCTGAAGGCCCGTAAAAGGCGAATACGATACACCTGCGGTTGAGAAACAGTAAGGGTGACCTGAGGCCGCACACCCCTAGGGACTTATGGCCGCAGGCCGGTAATCAGGTGCACCACCCCATCCTCAAGGGGCATGACGCCCGCGACACCGGCCTCGTTCAATGCCTGACGGTCCATGCGTGATACGTCACGCAACACCACCCGCACCCGGGTCAGCGCCACCGGTTGCTGCGCTTTGAGGTTATCCCCACCACCCAACGCCGCAACGATATCTGCGCTTAACCCCTCGGCAGGTTCGGTTGGTATTGTCGGCTCGTCCGGCACCAGATCCGGGGTCAGGGCTTTCCAGAACGCCTGCTGCAATTTATCGAACATGTCAGTTCTCCAGAACCGGTGAAATATCGACCGTTGCCTCGTGATACAGGCGCAGTGCTTCGCGTACTTCCTCAGCGCTTTCCAGACTCTGTACCTGGTCGGCGATGGCCTTGCAGTCGAGCAGATCCACCTCCCGCACTGCCGCTTTGATCGCCGGAATCTGCGGAACACTGACCGACAACTCATCCACGCCGAGCCCCAGCAACAGCGGCACGGCCAGACGTTCCGAAGCCATCGCGCCACAGACGCCGACCCATTTGCCATGGGCGTGCGCGCCTTTGACGGTCATGGCAATCAGGCGCAACACCGAGGGATGAAAACTATCGGCCTGACTGGCCAGGCGAGGATGATCGCGATCCATCGCCAGGGTGTATTGAGTCAGATCATTGGTGCCGATCGAGAAGAAATCCACGTAGGGCGCGAACACATCGGCCATCAGTGCCGCCGCCGGCACTTCGATCATGATCCCCAGTTTCGGCCGTTCGACCAGGTTCAGTGCCTGCGCTTCCTCCTCCAGCATTTGCCGGGCCAGATGCAGCTCCGAGATTTGCGTGACCATCGGCAACATGATGTGCAGGCGCGTCAGACCGACACTGCCAAGGATCGCCCGAAATTGCTCGCGCAACAGTTGCGGGCGCTCCAGACACAGACGAATCCCGCGCAGTCCGAGGAACGGGTTGGTTTCTCTGTCCATCGGCACGTAGGCCAATGGCTTGTCGCCGCCGACATCGAGGGTGCGTACCACCAGATTGTGCGACGGCCCCACGGCCTGGGCGATGGCGCTGTAGGTCGACACTTGTTCGTCGAAAGTGGGCGCATGGTTGCGATCCAGATAAAGAAACTCCGAGCGCAAAAGCCCGACACCTGCACCGCCCAGGCCCATCGCCTGCTCGGTTTCACTCAGGGAGGAAACGTTGGCTGTCACCTCGATGTAGTGCCCGTCGCGGGTGCAGGCGGCCAGCGTCGCCTGTGCGTGGTCGTGTTGATGGCGCAGGCGCTGTAGCTCGCGTCTGGCTTGCAATTGCTCGATGGCGAGCGGATCGGGGTTGAGTTGCAGTTCGCCCCTGTCGGCATCGAGCAGCACCGTGCTGCCGTTCGCCAAGGCCAGCACCTGCGCCGGCACCCCGCAAATCGCCGGCAGGGCAAAGGCCCGCGCAAGAATGGCGACATGGCTGGTGGCGCCACCACCGACCGTGACGATGCCAAGCACCTTTGTCACATCGAGCCCCGCCGTCTGTGACGGCGTCAGTTGATCGGCGACCAGGATCGTCCCGTGCGGCAATGTCAGGACCGGGTCGTGCACGTCGAGAATCAAATTGAGGACTCGCAAGCAGACGTCCGCCAGGTCTGCCGCACGTTCAACCAGCAACGGACTGGCCGACTGCCGAAACAGCGCCGCGGTCGACTCGGTTGCAGTACTCCAGGCAAACTCCGCGCTTTTGCCCTCGGCAATCAACGCTTGGGCCTGATCGAGCAGGCTCGGGTCATCGAGCAGTTCCTGATGAGCCTTGAAGATTTCCTCCTGAGCGCTGCCTCCCGCCGTGTCGCGCAAGTGCTGCAAGGCCATTTGCGCCTCGATCAGCGCGTTCGTCAGCGCCTCCTGTTCCGTTTTCACCCCGGCACCGGACTCTTTTATGTCGAGGCTTGGCTCGGTGATCTGCATGACCTGGCCCAATGCCGAACCGGGCGATGCACAGACTCCACGCAGAACCGTCAGCACCTCAGGTTCGACGCTTTCGCAAGGCTCCGTCACAGGCAACGTTGTGACCGATTCCCCGCACCCTTCGGCGAGCAACCGCGAGAGTGTGCTGATTGCTGCTTGCGCGTCTTCGCCCACGGCGCTCACTTGCACGCTGTCACCCAAAGCGGTCTGCAACGCCATGATTGCCACCAGTGACTTGGCGTTGGCTTCGGCCTGCTGTTTATGCAGATAGATCTTTGCCGAAAAAACCTTCGCCGCTTGCGCGAACACCGCCGCCGGACGCGCATGCAGACCATTGGGATTGGGCAGTTTCAGCACATTTGAGAAAATCACTTCGCCTGTTGGCGCGACCTGTTCTTCACGGATGGCATGCGCACTGGTGAGACTCAGCAGAGGTTGGCCCGTTTCGACCAGCCCCGTCTGCGCGGCCGTCCAGGTAAATGGCTCACCGCTGACCACCAGCATCAGGGTCATCAGGCTGCGCGCGTGCAGGGCGATGTAATCGGCATCGAACTTGATCAGCGTTTCGCCAGCCGCCACTCGCTGACCTTCTTCAACCAGGCGGGTGAAGCCCTGACCGCCAAGATTCACCGTATCCAGACCGATGTGCAGCAACACCTGAACGCCACGGTCATCGGTGATGCTCACGGCATGACCGCTTGCCTGCACGTTGCTGATCACCCCGGCCAGCGGAGCGCACAAGGCTGATGAAGTCGGGTCGATGCACAGGCCGTCGCCGATCACGCGATTGGCAAACACCGGGTCGGGCACTTGATCCATTGGGATCAGCACGCCGGACAAAGGCGCCAGCAGTTGCAATTGTTGAGGTGTGGCCATGATGTCACCTGCGGTTTTGTTCTTGGAAGTACCCGTGGAGCGCGCCGCCCCACCAGCATCGCTTATTTCCACCAGTATTCGACCTGCAATCCAACGTTCGCACCGTGGCGAGCGGTACCGAAAGCGCCGGTATCGGACAGCGCCGACCCTTGGGCCAATTCGTTGGCCGCGCGTTTGGCTGCCTCGTTCCAACTGGCATAGGTGTAGTACAAACGCACCTCGGGGCGCGCCCAGAATTCCGGGCCCTTGGGTGACCATGTCGGCGCAACGGTGAACTTGCTCAATTTGCGCGTGCCGCCCGGTGCATCGACTTGATCATGGCCCAGTTCGGTGACCAGTTTGAATTGTTCGGTAAGCGCATAGGTCGGACGCACACCTAGCGACAGCCAGTTCTGGTCAGCGCCGTCCGGGCGAATATCTTTTTGATACACCGCCTCGATTTGCCCGCCAAAACGCGGCGTCAGTTGCCAGTCGAAAAACTCGACAATCCGATAACTTTTATTGCTGTCGTCCAGTTTGACGTTACCGGTATAACCCAGCCCGGTGCCAGGCCCTTCGCCGTACTGGAAGGCCAGTTTGTTTTTGCCACCGAGAAAGTCCTTCTGCACATGCTGCGTGGTGATCGCCCAGCCCCGGTGCGCGTCGCGGCTGTCGGGTTTGTCGATGTAGCTCAAGCCAAACTCAAGCTCGCCGCCCGGATTGGTAGCGAACCCGGCGACGTTGAAGTCGTGCCGGTTGATGTAGTCCTTTTGATAGAGGTTGTCCTTGCGCGAAAAGGCGTAGCTGTATTTCAGATCGCCGATCAGCACATCTTCGATCCCGCCACCGGTAGCGCTCTGGTTCCAGTAGTAGAAATCGGAAATGTGGATGTCATTACGTTTGTAGTAGCGGCGACCGGCCCAGAGCGAACCGCCATTGAGCGCGGGCATGTTCGACCACTGTGCATAGGCCTGCGGCAGACGCACCGAGCCGTTGTCTTCATTGAACGTGAGGCTTTGGTTGTAGCGGTTGTACAGCGAGACCATGCCATCGACGCTAAGTACCGAGCCATCGTCGAGGGTGTACAAATCCTGGCGCAGCTCAAGCTCGCCGTACTGCTCGCATTCGTTGCCCAAGCGGTATTTGGTCTGCGCCCCCGGCAACTGGAAGCACGATTGGCTACCGCCCTTGGTCGCATTGCCAATGCCACTGCGCAAGTAACCACCGAACTCCAGCGCTGATGATGTCTGTGGTAACGCGAGGCATAAACCTGCGACTGCAAGGCTGCGATTAATTGTTGTTTTCATAAGCCACCCCATTATTTTTATTGTGTGTTTCCATGAATTCGGCGCGCAAAACTCCCCCGCGCAGTGCTCTGCGTGCTTTTTGAAATCTTGTTTTTTAGTTAGGAATCAGGGATCAATCAGGTGCAGGACGAACGATTCATACGGGCGCAAACTCACCTGTCGATTACGTGACGGACAGTCCGGATAATTGCTGACAAGCAACCGCTGGTTCAGCGTCTCGTCGATCTCTATTGGCAGTTCGATTTCACACGGTGTGGCATAGAAGTTGTTCACGATCAGCAGGCGCTCGCCGGTGCCTTCTCTCAGATAAGCCCAGACCTGCTTGTGTTCAGGCAACAACTGTCGATAGATGCCCAGCGAAATCAGCGCCTCTGTGCGCCGCAACGCGATCAGAAGACGGTAGTGATGAAGGACCGAATCAGGATCATCAAGTTGTTGGGCGACGTTGATCCGGGCGGCATTGGCCGGTAACCCGATCCACGGTTCGACGTGGCTGAAACCGGCATTCGGTTCCGCGTTCCAGTGCATCGGCGTACGCCCGTTGTCACGGGACTTCTGCATGATCGCCGCCATGTTGTCGATGTCGCTGGTGCCTGCTTCACGCTTGAGCCGAAAGATGTTCAGCGTCTCGACATCCCGGTACTGATCGATACGCTCGAAACCCGGATTGGTCATGCCCAGTTCTTCGCCCTGGTACACAAACGGCGTGCCCTGCAAAAAGTGCAGCGCCGTTCCGAGCATTTTTGCCGAGAGCTCACGATATTCGCCGTCATGGCCAAACCGCGAGACCACCCGAGGCTGATCGTGGTTACACCAGAACAGCGCATTCCAGCCACCGCCGGCCTGCATGCCGGTCTGCCAGTCGGACAGGATCTGCTTGAGCTGGAGGAAATCGAAATCGGCGCGAACCCACTTTTCCAGGTTTGGATAATCGACTTTCAGATGATGAAAGTTGAAGGTCATCGACAGCTCTTGCGACTGCGGATTGGAATAACGAATGCAGTGCTCGAGGCTGGTGGATGACATCTCCCCGACGTTGATCAGGTCGTGGCCGGCGAAGACCTCACGGTGCATCTGCTGCAAGTACTCATGGACGTTCGGCCCGTCGGTGTAAAAGCGTCGGCCGTCGCTGTTGTCCTCGGCAAAATCCGCAGGCTTGGAGATCAGATTGATCACGTCCAGCCGGAAACCACCCACGCCCTTGTCCCGCCAGAAGCGCATCATTTTGAAGACTTCGGCGCGTACCTTGGGGTTGTCCCAATTCAGGTCAGCCTGGGTGTGGTCGAACAGGTGCAGATAGTACTGACCGGTCTGGGCTTCGTACTCCCAGGCCGAACCGCCGAACTTGGACTGCCAATTGTTCGGCTGATCGCGCCATATATAAAAGTCACGGTAGGGATTATCGAGGCTGCTGCGCGCCTGCTGAAACCACACATGTTCGATCGAGGTGTGGTTGACCACAATGTCGAGCATCAACTTGATCCCGCGCTTGCCCGCCTCGGCGATCAGCAACTCGCAGTCGGCCATGCTGCCGTAACTGGGATCAATCGCGTAGTAGTCGCTGATGTCATAGCCGTTGTCACGTTGCGGCGAGCGCAGGAATGGCGTGATCCACAAGCAATCGACACCCAGCCATTGCAGGTAATCGAGCTTGGCCACGACGCCGAGCAAATCACCTGTCGGGTTGCCGGCATGGCTGTGAAAACTCTTCGGGTAGATCTGGTAGATAACCGAACGCTGCCAGTCTTGCATGGCACATTTCCCTCTTGATTTTAAAACCGGCAAACCCTGTGCCCCCTGTAGGAGCTGCCGAAGGCTGCGATCTGTTGACTTTGGCTTTTCAAAAAACAACATCAAAAGATCGCAGCCTGCGGCAGCTCCTACGGGTCGATATCAGGCAACCCGATAGCCGGGGCGGACAATCTTCATGCTCAGCGCACAGGTCAAAACAAACGGCACAACCATGGCGATGATCATCCCGATCACGAACATCGGAATGAACTGCGGAATGATCGAGATAAACCCGGGCAAGCCGCCGACGCCGATGGCCGAGGCTTGAATCTTGTTAATCGACAGGAAGATGCAGCCCAGCGCCGAGCCGGTCAGCGCGGCGTAAAACGGAAATTTGTAACGCAGATTGACCCCGAACATGGCGGGTTCAGTGATACCGAAATACGCGGAAATCGCTGAGGTCGACGCCATGCTTTTGTCCCGCGCGTTGCGCGTCATGTAGAACACCGCCAACGCAGCGCTGCCTTGAGCGAGGTTGGACATGACGATCATCGGCCAGATGAACGTGCCGCCCTGGGTCGAGATCAGTTGCAGATCGACGGCGAGGAACATGTGGTGCATTCCGGTGATCACCAGTGGGGCATAGAGCAGTCCGAAAATCGCCCCACCGACCATCGGCGCCAGGTCGAACAGCATGACCACACCCTCGGTGATGTAGATACCGATGTGACGGGTTACAGGCCCGATCACCGCCAACGCCAGAACTCCCGTGACGACAATCGTGGTGATGGGCACCACCAGCAATTGCACTGCGTTGGGCACGCGTGCCCGCAACCATTTTTCGATGACGCTCATCACGTAAGCGGCCAGCAGTATCGGCAGGATCTGCCCCTGATAACCGACTTTCTCTACCTGGAACAATCCGAGGATGTCGAAGTACGGCATCTGCTGACCGTCCAGACCGGCCACCGCCTTGCCATAGTTCCAGGCGTTGAGCAGATCCGGGTGAACCAGCATCAGGCCGAGTACGATGCCGAGAATCTCGCTGCCGCCAAAGCGCTTGGCCGCCGACCATCCCACCAATGCCGGCAAGAACACGAACGCGGTGTTGGCCATGAGGTTGATCAGGCTCCACAGTCCCTCGAGTTTGGGGTAGGCATCCAGCAGGGTCTGACCTTCGATAAACATGCCTTTGGCGCCGATCAGGTTGTTGATGCCCATCAGCAAACCGGCAACGATCAGCGCGGGCAGGATCGGCATGAACACGTCGGAAAATACCCGCACCAGACGCTGCATGGCGTTGATCTTCTCGGCGCTTTTCTGTTTGACGTCGGCGATGGTCGACGCGGCGAGGCCGGTCTGGCGGCGCAATTCGGCGTAGACCTTTTCCACTTCGCCCGGGCCGATCACCACCTGATACAGACCGCCGGTGAAGAACGAGCCTTTGACCAGATCGATCTGGTTGAGCGTGGCACTATTGACCAGGGCTGGATTCTTCAACGCCAGGCGCAGGCGCGTGACGCAGTGCGCGGCCTGTTCGATGTTCTCGCGACCGCCAAGGCTTTGCAGCAGCGCTTGGACGATGTTCGGATAGTCGTGGCTCATGCTAGTTCTTCCGCTGTGGATTGTTGTTATTGGCAGCACGTGGGAACGAAAAGTACTCGTCTGTACGAGTTATTGCAACAACTCGTACAGACGAGTTTGTTTTTGTATGTTTTTGCCAGACCAGCAGAGAATTTTCCTACTTCAGCCTAAGGTGATTTCCAATCCCCACATGGACAAAGCCCTACCCTGCCCTTAAGGTTCGAAGCTTTGAGCACAGCCGGCATCGAGCCCCTCTCATGAGCAAATACAACCAGATCTACAGCGATCTGCTGGCGAGTATCACCACTGAACGTCTGCAACGAGGCGCTCGCCTGCCCTCCGAAACCGAGCTGATGGACAGCTATCAGGCCAGCCGCGGCACCGTGCGCAAGGCCATCGAGCAACTTCAGGAGCGCGGTTTCGCGCAGAAAGTCCATGGCAAGGGCACCTTCGTCCTGTCGACCAACCCGATCGAATTTCAGCTCGGTGGCATCGTCAGTTTTCAGGAGACCTACCCACGCCTGGGCGACGACGTCAGTACCGCAGTGGTCGAGCTGGCGCAGATTCCCCTCGAAGGCGCATTGCTCGAACACATCGATGCGCAGCCCGGCAGCCTGATTACCCGGGTCAAACGGGTGCGGCGCATTGATGGCAAACGGGTGATCCTCGACATCAACCATTTTGTCACCGAGGTCATTCCCGGCCTGTCCCTCGATATCGCCGAGCAATCAATCTACGCCTACATCGAACAGACCCTGCAGCTTCAGATCGCCTACGCGCAGCGCACCATCGAAGCCCGCCCGTGCAGCAAGGATGACCTGTCGCACCTGGACCTCGACGGCCAGAGCCACGTGATCGTCGTCAGCAACCAGACATTCCTTCAGGACGGCCGCCAGTTCGAATACACCGAATCCCGGCACACTCTGGACAAGTTCTACTTCTCCGACGTGGCGCGGCGCTGACCCTCGACACGTTTGCAGACATCCTGTGCGGTAGGTATCTAATGCACGCCGCCGTAGCGATTCGGCCATGCTCGACCTTCATTTCTCAAGGATCGAGAGCACATGAAATCGTCCCCACAGCGCCGTCTGCCGAATGCGGCAGACAAAGCGTCACTCAAGGCCATCGCCACCACCGTCGTGCAGCTTTGCCCCAGCCTGTACGACGAGGCCCATCAAGTCGCCAGCGAGTTGCTGGTGCGCAAGGGCCTTACCGAGATCGACCCGGATCAGGTTTATTTCCATCGTTTCAACCTGGCGCAAAGCAGCACGCAGTCGTTTACCGGCTGGGAGCACACCGGCGAAAAGCCCTACGAATCGCTGACCCTCACCCAATTGGTGGTGCATCGCTTTCGCGCCACCGATCAGGACAATACCGACTTGCTGGACCTCTACGGCGGCTTCTACACGGACGGGCCGCAGGCCGAGACGTTCGACCACACCAATGAAGTGCGCCTGCATGGCAACGAAGTGCTCAACGACTTCTGGGCCATTGATCTGAGCTCGCGCTACCAGCAAAAGCTGAACAGCTTCTGGAGCGCCCACGCGCAAGATTTCCGTACGTTGGCCAAGTGCAACTTTCTCAGTCAGGCGGTGCAGGCACTTGAACTCGAGCAACTGAGCGGCAGCGATTTCCAATGGATCGTCGATGCGGTCATCGGCCCCGTTACCTGGCCGGTGACACTGGCCATGTTGCAATCGAGCCACACGACGACCAGTGATGTGCGCGCGTTCGATATCGCCGGGCATGTCGCCATCAATCTGCTGCGCATCGTGGCTGCCGACGGCCGGCAGATCCTGTATCTGCCGGGCGCAGCGCAGGCTTTTGTGGTCATGCAGACCCCGGCGGACATGCACTGGTGGGTGCTCGAACAGATGAACGAGGCAACCCGGCGACAGGCGCTGCTGAGCCACTTTGCACTGGCGGATCGGCAGCAGATCACCGAGGGGCTCACCGAGTTGATGAACCAGCTGGTCGGCACCTGGGGCCGCGCCGACCATCACCTGATCAACCAGCACAATCGCGCGATCAGCGGTGATGCGATGCGCTGGCTCGGTGAAGCGACCCGCGCCGCGATGTTCGCCGAGGCCAGCCTGTCCCTGACCTCCAACAGCGAACTGAGCAAGAAACTCTGGATCGGCTACCTGAGCGCGGGCCTCAAGGTATTCGGCCCCATGGCTGCGGTCGGCTGGCCGATTGCCCTGCCGGTGATTGGCGCCAGCCTTGCCAGCATGGGCCTGAATATCGATCAGGCGGTCAATGGCAAAAGCGCCAGTGAACGCAAGGCCGGGGTGCTCGGTGCGGTGCTCAGTGGCATTGACGCGCTATTCAACGTCGCGTTTCTCAAAGGCTCAGGCTCAACGCTGGAGGTCGGCGTTGAGGTGGACGCAGCAGAAGCCGAACAGATGGCCGAGTTCAGCGAAGCAACTGCGGCCCAGACGCCGGCGGATCCGCTTGCGCCTGAAGCGCCTAGCGAAGCGGCCGAGGACGCCGAAACGCTAAATCCGGTCGCCGAGTTAACGTGGCCGGGCCCGGTTGGCCGTGCGACCCCGCCGCCGATTGCGCAGAGATACGTGTGCAACGAACTGCTCGAAGGGCTGACTGCGCAAAGTGAGCCCGGACAGTTTCAAGGGATC
This sequence comes from Pseudomonas sp. A0308, assembly GCF_044218815.1. Lineage (NCBI taxonomy): Bacteria > Pseudomonadati > Pseudomonadota > Gammaproteobacteria > Pseudomonadales > Pseudomonadaceae > Pseudomonas > Pseudomonas sp. A0308. Next base: position 4,724,326 of record NZ_CP162581.1, on the reverse strand, counting down.
TTTCGCCTTGATCGTGATCCACCGTTCGCCATCCTGCTCAACAACAAGCCGTACTACGTGCGCTTTTTCGGCGATGCCAGCGAGGGCGGCTATTGGGCGATTGTCGATCCGGATCGTCCCAACCAGTTCGTGCATTCGTTGCCGGTGCGCCTGAACCCCCAAGGCGAGTGGGAGCGGATGCAGGCGCTGGGTCTTCGGGGCGGTGGCCAGTGCGCGGGCAAACAGTGCACGCCGCCTATCGAACTCAACACCCTTGAGTCGACTGAATCCACCGAGGCCGAAACGCTACCGCCGACAGAACCACAGTCGCCGATACCGCGCGCGGTGCGCATCGTGCCCTCGGCTTACGATATCGATCCGACGGTGCGCCGCTCGATCAAGGCCTGGGCGCTGAACCTCAACGAAACCCATGTCGAACTGACGCCCACCGCCGACGGCACTTTCGGCATGGAGGACCCCTTCGAGCGCCATGCGCTGGCCAAGCGGCAGTCGCTGCAAGTCGCCGCGAGAAAATTCTTCAACGATCTGCCGTGGATCACGTCGCCGCCGCGTCCACCCATTGCCTTTGATGAGCAGACATCCATAGCCGAACTGCTCGACCGTATCTTTGAGTCGGCGCCCGGGCTGGTCGTGGGCGAGACCCTGGACCGCATCACCAGCATGCGCTTCATGATCGAAAACATGCCGGCGCTCGCCCGCCATGCCAAAACCCTTTATATGCGCGGTGTGCTCAGTGACTTCGCACAGGTGGACCTGAACCGCTACTTCACCAGCGGCGCCATGTCGGCGGACCTGCGCACCTATCTGACCAGTCTGGGCACCGACCCGGCGGGACGCTTCAATGCACTGGAACTGGTCAGGGTCGCCAGGGAAAACGGCGTGCGGGTACAGGGCATCGATTGCGCGGCGAGCTACAAGATGAGTTCGCCGGCCGCGCCCTACGACGAGCAAATGATCGGCACGTATCTGGCCAGTGACATCATGACCGGCGACACCTACATCAACAGTCCGCGAAAATGGATGGTGCTGACCGGCGCGCAGAACACCAACACCTTCAGAGGCCTGGACGGTCTCGCCGAAATCAAGGGCGGCATCGGTTTGCGCATCGAAGAAGCGGCAATGGGCCAACCCACAGTGGTCGATGTCGATCCGGGCCTGGAAGTGCGTCGCGAGGCGTTTTCCGCTGAAGCCGGAGCGTCGGTCAATCATGACGTGATTCGCACTGACCTGCGCCTGAGAATGCCGGCAGAACCGGTGAACTGGAATGAGGACACGCTGGACAACCTGCTGCATCGACGCGGCATGTTCATGTTCATCAAGAACGACGACAGCTGGACCGTGCTGCACCGCAGCAAGCGAGGCATGCTGATGCGCACACCCGTGACGCAACTGCCTGATGGCGGCGTTTCCCTGCACCGCCCTGGCTGGCCAAAGGTCAACGACATCCGCTTCGCCAACATCAAGGAACTGTCCCAACGCCTGAGCGCAATGGGCCTGTCGCTGCAAAGTCGCCTGCCCGACTGACACCTGCTCCAGACAGACAAAACCCCTGACGCGAGCCAGGGGTTTTGCTATTTCCACGCCAGCCTCCATGGGCGATACATAGTTAGTGCCTGCGCCCGCAACCAATCGTTCATGCTCGATCTTCGTTTTCCCCATGGATGGAGAAGTGCATGAACGCACCCGAACGCCGCCAGCTGCCCAACGCGGCAGACAAGGCCAGTCTCAAGGCAATCGCCACAACCCTCGTGCTGGTATGTCCAGGCCTTGAGGACGCAGCCCGAGCCGTCGCCACGCAGTTACTGGCCGATAAAGGTCTGTCGGGCGCCAATCCGGACCGGATTTACTTCCATCGATTCAGGACCGCGCAGAGCAGCGCCCTGACTTTCACCGGCTGGGAACACCCGCAGGAGAAACCGTACGAGTCGTTGACCCTCACGCAACTGGTGATCCAGCGTTTTCGCGCCACCGATCAGGACAACGCAGACCTGCTGGCGCTCTACTGCGGTTTCTACTCCGAGGGGCCGGAGGCCGAAAGCTTTGATCAGAGCAATGAAGTGCGATTGCTGGGCAGTGATGTGTTGAATGAATTCTGGAGCATCGATTTCAGCACGCGCTACACCGGGGAGCTGACGACGTTCTGGCAGGCCTCGGCGGACGACTTCCGCACGTTGGCCAAGTGCAATTTTCTCGCCCTCGCAGTTCAGGCACTCAAGCACGGCCACCTTGACGGGACAGATTTCCAGCGCGTGATCGACGCGGTGACTGGCCCCATCACCTGGCCCGTCACCCTGCAAATGCTGCAGGCAAGCCAAGCGGCCAGCGGCGAAGTACGTGCATTGGAAATTGACGGACACGTCGCCATCAATGCGCTGCGCCTGGTGCAGGACAGTGGCCGGCAGATCCTCTATCTGCCCGGCGAAGTCCGAGCTTTGCGGGTCATGGAGGACGACGCGGATCTGCACTGGTGGGTGCTCGAACAGATGAACACCGAGGGCAAACGCAAGGCCTTCCTAAACCGGTTCCCGCTGGCCGATCGCAACGCGATGAACGAAAATCTGACCGATCTGATGAACCGTCTGGTGAGCACTTGGGGTCGCAGCGATCATCGGCTGGTCAATGGCAGCAGCGTCGCCATCAACGCTGACCCGTTCACCTGGCTAACCGATTCGACACGCAACGCCATGTTTGCCGAGGCCCGTCTGGCGCTGACCTCCAACAGCGATCTGCGCAAAAAACTGTGGATGGGTTATTTGAGCGCCGGTCTGAAAGTCTTCGGCCCAATGGCCGCCGTGGGTTGGCCGTTGGCACTACCGGTGATTGGCGCCGGTATCGCCAACATGAGCCTGAACATCGACCTGGCAGTCAACGGCAGGACTCCCGCCGAGCGCAGGGTCGGCACCCTAGGCGCGGTGCTCGACGGTATCGAGGCGCTGCTCAACGTTCCGTTCCTCAGCGGCTCCGGCGCGCTGCTGGAGGTGGGCCCGCAGGTTGAATTTGCCGAGGCCGAGGAAATGGCCGGGTTGATCGAGTTCACCGCGGCGAACGAGCCGTTTCTGCCAGCGCTCGATGCGCCGCAGGCCGTATCCGAAGCCGAGGCGGGTGAGACGGCAACCGGACTGTCGGATGAGGCCACAACCCCTTCGCCCACTCCCGAGGTGCTCGCCCCCGCTGAACCGCCATCGTCTTCGGCGCTGAAAATCCCTGTCCGGTATCAGTGTGATGCCGTGCTTGAACACCTTCACGCCGAAACCGAACCGGGGAAGTTCCAGGGCATTTACCGCCTCGACTCGGAGCCGGCGTATGCCATCAGCCTCGATGGCAAACCGTACTACGTGCGTTACTTCACCGCCTCCGAGGACAGTGGCAACTGGGCAATCGTCGACCCGGAGCGGCCCAGCCAGTTCGCCTATTCCCTGCCGGTTCGCTTGAGTGCCGACGGCACCTGGGAGCGCATGCCGGCGCTGCGTCTCAAAGGCGGCGGGCAATGCCTGGGCACCTGTGGCCCCGGCAAGAGCTCGTCGATCCCCTCACTGGAACCAACGCCAGACGAATCGTTGGTCCTGCCACCCGCAACGATTTCCCGCCCGCTGCGCCGCGTGCGTACGCTCTACGACGTGTACGGTTCGGACATGCTCAACCTGAGAAAATGGGCAATGAACCTGCCCGAAGATTCAGCCGATGCAGCTGCCGGCGCCGCCGGCAATGGAACGGTCGACCACGTGTATGCCACCCATTTCAGCCACCGACGCACACAGCTTCTGAGTGAGGCCAAGGAGTTTTACGCCGAGCTGGACTGGAACAACCTGCCGGTACGGCCGAAACAGCCTGCAATCACCCGCGCCATGCCAACCGGCGAACTGATTGATGGCATTTTTGAACACGCCGAAGGCCTGGCCGTTGGCGAAACCCTCGATCGCATCACCAGCATGCGCTTCATGATCGAAAACATGCCCGCGCTTGCCCGACATGCCAAGACGCTCTATGTACGTGGCCTGCTCAATGATTTCGCTCAGGTTGATCTGAACAACTTCTACACCAGCGGGCAGATGTCCGAAGATTTACGCCTTTACCTGACCAGCCTCGGGACCGATCCGAACGAGAGGTTCAACATGCTCGAGCTGGTCAGGACGGCCCAGGTCAATGGCATCCGGGTGCAAGGGATCGATTGCGCGGCCAGCTACAAAATGAACGTGTCCCTCACCTCGATTGAAGAGCAAATGATGCACACCAGCCTGATGTCGCAAATCATGTGGGGGGATGATGTGCTTAACGGTCCGGGCAAATGGATCGCACTGATCGATGCCCAGAACACCAATAACTTCAGGAACCTGCCCGGCATCAGCGAACTGCGGGGCGGCATCGGGTTGCGGATAGAAGAGGCCTTGCCGTCAGAGGAGGTTGGCGTGGACATCGACCCCGGCATCAAAGTCGCTCGCGGCCCCTTCGACAATGGCGCAAGCACACGCGACTCGTTCGACTATCTCTACGCCGACCTGCGCCTGCAAATCGAAGCGCCCCCCGTGACCTGGACCGAGGAAACGCTGGATCGGCTGCTACACCGCAATGGCATGTACCTGCTGGAAAAAACCCAGAACAATTACACCCTCATACGCCGCAATAGCTCGGGCAACCTTGTCCGAACCCCGGTCAATCAGACGGTGGACGGCCAAGTGTATGTCTGGGTCCAGGCCATGCCGCGGATCAGTGGCGTATTGTTTCCTGATATCGCCGCACTCTCCCAGCGCCTGACGGAAATAGGGCTAAAACTGCAAAGCCGCCTGCCCCTCTGAACGTTTTCGCGCACCTGAAACGAAAAACCCCCGGCCGAGGCCAGGGGTTTTCAGTCACTTGATGCAGGCATTCAAGTGCAAGAGGATCATTCCCACTCTATTGTAAACAAGACATTTTTATCTTTTATATTCAATGGCTTATTTTCCTGCTAATTGGTAATACCATGAAAAATACCATGCTCAGAAAAGGCTTAACAATATTTTGAAAAATTGCCTACTGAGCGCTGCCGCACAGCTCCATAGGCCGCTTTCCTGGCTTTGCTTCCAGATGTATGCTCTTCTGCTCCTGCAGCTAATGGATCACCGCAAACAGGTTACTCGCCTGGGGATTCCCTTTCGACCCGAGCATCCGTATGATACTCATGCTCGATTATTATTATTATAGAAGCCCCCATGAATAAATCGCTCATCATTTTCGGCATCGTCAACATAACCTCGGACAGTTTCTCCGATGGAGGCCGGTATCTGGCGCCAGACGCAGCCATTGCGCAGGCGCGTAAGCTGATGGCCGAGGGGGCAGATGTGATCGACCTCGGTCCGGCATCCAGCAATCCCGACGCCGCGCCTGTTTCGTCCGACACAGAAATCGCGCGTATCGCGCCGGTGCTGGACGCGCTCAAGGCAGATGGCATTCCCGTCTCGCTCGACAGTTATCAACCCGCGACGCAAGCCTATGCCTTGTCGCGTGGTGTGGCCTATCTCAATGATATTCGCGGTTTTCCAGACGCTGCGTTCTATCCGCAATTGGCGAAATCATCTGCCAAACTCGTCGTTATGCATTCGGTGCAAGACGGGCAGGCAGATCGGCGCGAGGCACCCGCTGGCGACATCATGGATCACATTGCGGCGTTCTTTGACGCGCGCATCGCGGCGCTGACGGGTGCCGGTATCAAACGCAACCGCCTTGTCCTTGATCCCGGCATGGGGTTTTTTCTGGGGGCTGCTCCCGAAACCTCGCTCTCGGTGCTGGCGCGGTTCGATGAATTGCGGCTGCGCTTCGATTTGCCGGTGCTTCTGTCTGTTTCGCGCAAATCCTTTCTGCGCGCGCTCACAGGCCGTGGTCCGGGGGATGTCGGGGCCGCGACACTCGCTGCAGAGCTTGCCGCCGCCGCAGGTGGAGCTGACTTCATCCGCACACACGAGCCGCGCCCCTTGCGCGACGGGCTGGCGGTATTGGCGGCGCTGAAAGAAACCGCAAGAATTCGTTAACTGCACATTCGGGATATTTCTCTATATTCGCGGTTCAGCAGGCATGTCCCCTTTGAGGGCGACCCGACGACAGGATAATCGACCTTATGGTGCGCAAATATTTCGGCACAGACGGTATTCGTGGCAAAGCCAACGAAGGCGCGATGACGGCGGAAACCGCCTTGCGCGTCGGCATGGCGGCTGGCCGTGTCTTTCGTCGCGGTGACCACCGCCATCGTGTCGTGATCGGCAAGGATACGCGCCTGTCGGGCTATATGCTTGAACCCGCGCTCACAGCCGGTTTCACCTCGATGGGCATGGACGTATTCCTTTTTGGCCCGCTGCCGACAACGTATAGGAAGAATAAACGCCCTTTTCACCCAAGTCCAACAGCTTTGGACCGCAGTTGACTCTTTCGACACCCCTGCGATGCAACCCAATCCGGCTGACGGGGAGCCAGCAACGCTGAAAATTTACCCTCCTCTTTCCCACTAGCGGCTCCTTTTCCGACAACCAGCACGGCGGATCCCTGCCGCGGCGCTGTGAACGCAGCATTTTGATTGGTATCGTTGGCCTTCAGGCTCGTCAGTCAAACAGACCCAGGAGCAGCTCAGCCGGTGGCGCCCGGCTTTCGGGTAACGCCCTGGTCCCGCTGGTTTCGGCTTTGTGCTTCAGGTGATCAAGGATCTGCTTGATCACTATAGGGTCTTCAATGCAGGCGATGACTTTCATGGCGCCGCCGCAGCCGCTGCAGGTCTCGATGTCGATATTGAAAACACGCTTGAGCCGTTGCGCCCATGTCATCGACGCTCGCCGTTGTGCTGGTGTTGCCGGTTCATCAGCCACCCTGACCTTGTTGCCCCTGCCCCGTTTTGCCGGCGTGACCAACGCCCGGTGCCGACTGTTGGGTGCGAACACCCCGTGGAAGCGGGTTAGGTTGACTCTGGGCTTCGGTACCAGGGCGGCCAGCCTTGCAATGAAATCCAATGGTTCGAAAATGACGTGCGTGGTGCCGTCCCGGTACGGCGTCTTGAGCTGGTAGCGCACGTTGCCGCCTCGTGTTAACGACAGCCGCTTCTCGGATACCGCCGGGCGGCTGATGTACCGGCACAGCCGTTCGAGCTTCTTGCGTTCATCGGCCCTGGCCGCCACGCCGGCGTGCAGGCTGGACCCGGCTACCTTGCCAATCCCGTCACCGAACGGATCACCACTGGTCGGCAGAGTTTGCAAAGTGAACACCTTTCGCCCCGCCTGTGAACCGACAGCGATACGGTAAGTGATCGAGTGCCCCAGCAGGGGTGTCATCGGGTCGTCATCCACCGCATCCGAGGCCAGATAGCTGTTTTCGACATCCCGTTCCAGCAGGCCTTGCCGTTCCAGATAGCGACCCACCCGGTGGGCGATGGTGTGCGTCAGCTGGGTGAGCTCTGGGCTGGTCGGCGCCTTGACCCAGCGGAAACGCGCTGAGCCGTGGGATTGCTCGACATACACACCGTCGAGAAACAGCATGTGGAAGTGAACATTCAGATTGAGCGCCGATCCAAAACGCTGGATCAGGGTGACCGCGCCCGTCTTGGCCACTTGGTGGGTATGGCCCGCTTTCTTGACCAGGTGCGTGGCAATGACGCGGTAAACGATGCCCAGCACCCACCCCATGATCTCGGGCCGGCTGGCAAACAGGAAACGCAGCTGAAACGGGAAGCTCAACACCCACTGACGCATGGGTTGTTCAGGCAGTACTTCATCAACCAGCAAGGCGGCACTTTCGGCCATCCGCCGCGCCCCACAGCTCGGGCAGAAACCGCGACGCTTACAGCTGAAAGCGACCAGGTGCTCGGCGTGGCAAGACTCGCAGCGAACCCGTAGAAAGCCATGCTCCAGCCGCCCGCATTGGAGAAATTCTTCAAATTCCCGTTGCACATAGCCCGGCAATTCCTTTCCCTGCTCTGCCATAAGCGCAGCGAATGCCGGGTAATACTCGTCAACGATCTGATAGAGAAGGGTTTGCTCGGGTCGGTGGCTCTGGTAACGACCAGTATCCCGATCCCGGCTGGCCGTCCTGGCCGCCACATGAGGCATGTTCCGCGTCCTTGCAATACTGTGTTTACATACAGTCTATCGCTTAGCGGAAAGTTCTTTTACCCTCAGCCGAAATGCCTGCCGTTGCTAGACATTGCCAGCCAGTGCCCGTCACTCCGCGGTCTTCACTGCGTGATCGAGTTGATCGACACCCGCCGTGACACGCTCCATGAAGTGCCTGCCTGCGTCTGTTAGCCGAACGCCCCGCGCATGGCGCTCAAATAGCAGGACACCAAGGTTATCCTCCAGCGCTTTCACACGCGCGCTGACGCTCGACTGGCTGATACCAAGTGCCTTGGCCGCATGCCGAAAATTCAGATGCTCGGCGACGGCGATGAACTGAACAAGGGAAATGAGCGGTATCCTGCCAGACAGGATACCGACATTCACGAGGTTTCGATGGTTAGTGCGCCGCATCGGAGCGGGCCTGCTACCAGTCGTCGGTTAGACGACTGGCGACTTCTCGGTGGCAGCCCCACGGAGCCGAAGGAGCACCAGCCCCAACGAAACCAGTACCGCCATCGCCGTGGCGTAACAGATCACGGGCCACGCTGTGTCACCGTTTAAAAGTGCCACCGCCAATGTCCCGACAATGCTGACTATCAGGCTTTGAACGCAGAAGTAGAACGCGACCGCTGATCCCGCGATGTCGTCGAACTCTGCCAAAGCGCCGTTCGCGGTAACGGACACCGTGAAGACAATACCGACCGCGACAACCCACATCGGTAGGATGAAGGTGAGGAATGACGGCGAGCCGTAAAGTTCGCCGATCCCCAACAGGACCGCTCCGCAAACAAGCAACGCCATCCCACGCGCCACGCATCCTGCGATGCCCCATCTGGCGACAAAGGACTTCGCGAAACGGGTTGTCACGATCATTACAAGCCCGACAGTGGCGAAGGCAAAGCTGAATCCGATCTCGGAATATTCCGCTTGGCCTATGAGCACACGGGGAGCCGTCGAGAAGAAGACGAAGAAGGTGCCCATACCGGCGCTAAAGCCGACAGTGTAAACCCAAAAAGCCGGACTCGCGAAGATCGGCAAGACAGATCGGCGCGTCTTGACTTGATCCAGAGGGCGGGTTTCGTGCCACCTGAAACCCGCATTTAGGAGTGCGAGCATCGCCAGTATAGCCAAAGTAATGAATATCGCCTGCCATCCCAAGAACTCGCCGATCAATGCTCCGGCGATAGGGCCGAGCGCAGGCACGAACGCCAGCATCGAACTGAAAAGGCCGTAGATGACGACACCCTCAGGACGGTTGGCATAAACGTCGCGAACCGTCGCGAACGTCGCCACCAGCATGGCCGACGCGCCCACTGCTTGAAGTAGACGGAAAGCGACAAAGGCCGGTGCAGTTGAAGACCAAGCTGCTCCCAGAGACGCAATGACGAAAGCCGTTGCGCCCGCAAGTAGAATTGGCCGTCGCCCGATTCTGTCTGAGAGCGGACCAAAAATCACCTGGCCCACGCCGAGCATCACCATATAGAGGCTCAACGTGAGTTGGATCATAGCGGGCGTCGTGTTCAGGATGCCGGGCATCGCTGGAACGACAGGGAGATAAATATCCATCGCCAGTGAAGCGAGGATGTCGAAAGGAGCCATCAGCAGCAGTGCTGCCGGCAGCGTATAGGCCCACGCGGGGCGTGTGGTGGTCATGACGAATCAACCCTCGATTAAGGAATACCGGGCGACGTCTGCTCGTCAGCAATCAGATGAGACTAGCCTTACAGAGCGCCGCAACAACAATACTGGTTGTTGCGGCTTACTTGTCTGCTGACTTGGAATTTCCCATCTGATTACTCCACGCTTACGAATATGAATTGCTACATTTTATCCGATTATCTTTTGCTTCGCAATGCGGCATGGGCGCACTCAGCGTTCCAGCCCCCTCTGCCGCCCTAACTGCCACGACACCGACCCGCCCTGCACGATGCCCATAACCTCGCGGCCGAGTTGGCGGTCGATGATCGGCCGCCACGGGACAAGGGTGAACTCATGGGATTTCTCGACCACGGCGAACTTGCCGCTCGATAGATGCACGGTTCCGGTAAACTTGCCGCTGACGCTCTCGCCGTCCGTGGCGGCGCGGAACGGCAGGCCCTTACTCAAAGCCATATCCGATCCGACGCCGGCTACCTCGCGCTCCCGCAGGATGGCGAGAAGGTTGCGCCGGTAGAAGACGCGGCTGTCCCGGCTGCGGGTGGCGTCGCCCTGTTCGATATGGTGCTCGCGGCGCTGGTCCATGGCTTCGCGGACTTGTTGCCCGAAGCCGGTTGGCGCAAGGTCGGCCGTCTCGCCGTGGATCAGCCGCCGGTCCAGCCAGGTCGCGCCGTCCGATCCGATCTGTTTGTTCAGATCGACCGGGGAAAGGACGCGAACGCTGGCCTGACTGTCTCGGCCGGCGTCATGGGCGGCGGCACGGCTGACCAGATCATCGGGGATGCGCCATTGGTCGGCGTCGATCCGCTCGACGATACCGGCCCGGCGTAGCGCCTCCAGCCGGCGCACATGGGCATCGACATAGCCCTCATAGTCGCCGCCTGGAACGCGGCACGTATAGGAAGAATAAACGCCCTTTTCACCCAAGTCCAACAGCTTTGGACCGCAGTTGACTCTTTCGACACCCCTGCGATGCAACCCAATCCGGCTGACGGGGAGCCAGCAACGCTGAAAATTTACCCTCCTCTTTCCCACTAGCGGCTCCTTTTCCGACAACCAGCACGGCGGATCCCTGCCGCGGCGCTGTGAACGCAGCATTTTGATTGGTATCGTTGGCCTTCAGGCTCGTCAGTCAAACAGACCCAGGAGCAGCTCAGCCGGTGGCGCCCGGCTTTCGGGTAACGCCCTGGTCCCGCTGGTTTCGGCTTTGTGCTTCAGGTGATCAAGGATCTGCTTGATCACTATAGGGTCTTCAATGCAGGCGATGACTTTCATGGCGCCGCCGCAGCCGCTGCAGGTCTCGATGTCGATATTGAAAACACGCTTGAGCCGTTGCGCCCATGTCATCGACGCTCGCCGTTGTGCTGGTGTTGCCGGTTCATCAGCCACCCTGACCTTGTTGCCCCTGCCCCGTTTTGCCGGCGTGACCAACGCCCGGTGCCGACTGTTGGGTGCGAACACCCCGTGGAAGCGGGTTAGGTTGACTCTGGGCTTCGGTACCAGGGCGGCCAGCCTTGCAATGAAATCCAATGGTTCGAAAATGACGTGCGTGGTGCCGTCCCGGTACGGCGTCTTGAGCTGGTAGCGCACGTTGCCGCCTCGTGTTAACGACAGCCGCTTCTCGGATACCGCCGGGCGGCTGATGTACCGGCACAGCCGTTCGAGCTTCTTGCGTTCATCGGCCCTGGCCGCCACGCCGGCGTGCAGGCTGGACCCGGCTACCTTGCCAATCCCGTCACCGAACGGATCACCACTGGTCGGCAGAGTTTGCAAAGTGAACACCTTTCGCCCCGCCTGTGAACCGACAGCGATACGGTAAGTGATCGAGTGCCCCAGCAGGGGTGTCATCGGGTCGTCATCCACCGCATCCGAGGCCAGATAGCTGTTTTCGACATCCCGTTCCAGCAGGCCTTGCCGTTCCAGATAGCGACCCACCCGGTGGGCGATGGTGTGCGTCAGCTGGGTGAGCTCTGGGCTGGTCGGCGCCTTGACCCAGCGGAAACGCGCTGAGCCGTGGGATTGCTCGACATACACACCGTCGAGAAACAGCATGTGGAAGTGAACATTCAGATTGAGCGCCGATCCAAAACGCTGGATCAGGGTGACCGCGCCCGTCTTGGCCACTTGGTGGGTATGGCCCGCTTTCTTGACCAGGTGCGTGGCAATGACGCGGTAAACGATGCCCAGCACCCACCCCATGATCTCGGGCCGGCTGGCAAACAGGAAACGCAGCTGAAACGGGAAGCTCAACACCCACTGACGCATGGGTTGTTCAGGCAGTACTTCATCAACCAGCAAGGCGGCACTTTCGGCCATCCGCCGCGCCCCACAGCTCGGGCAGAAACCGCGACGCTTACAGCTGAAAGCGACCAGGTGCTCGGCGTGGCAAGACTCGCAGCGAACCCGTAGAAAGCCATGCTCCAGCCGCCCGCATTGGAGAAATTCTTCAAATTCCCGTTGCACATAGCCCGGCAATTCCTTTCCCTGCTCTGCCATAAGCGCAGCGAATGCCGGGTAATACTCGTCAACGATCTGATAGAGAAGGGTTTGCTCGGGTCGGTGGCTCTGGTAACGACCAGTATCCCGATCCCGGCTGGCCGTCCTGGCCGCCACATGAGGCATGTTCCGCGTCCTTGCAATACTGTGTTTACATACAGTCTATCGCTTAGCGGAAAGTTCTTTTACCCTCAGCCGAAATGCCTGCCGTTGCTAGACATTGCCAGCCAGTGCCCGTCACTCCCACTCAAATGTTAATAGGCCGCCTCTATGAAGGGGGCTGTTTTCGGGGTCGATTTCCAGGGGTTCATTGACACTTGAGGGGCGGGCTATGCCTTCCCTCTTGGCGTCCAATCCGCCCCTTGGGGCGTCAAATCAAGTCCGCTTTGTTCGGGCTGGGGTTGAAGTTGAAGCTGGGAATCTCCCCCGGCTTATGGCTGGCTGATGGTACTGGTTTGGGTGTCGCTGGGGTGGCTTTCTTGGGGGCCGGTTGGGAGGATGCCGGCGGTCTTGCGGTGGCCTTTTCAGGCTCGCCTGGCGACCGAATCAGACTGTTCACATAGCTGATAAAAGCATCATATCCGAAGCTGATTTTCCCTTCATCGTGCAGCGTTTTCCAGATGGCTTTTACCGGCCAGCCATCGGTCAAAGCCTCTTTTATGTCGTCGCGCTGGGCCAGGAAAGCCGCCCGATTCTGTCCTGAACGGGTGGGCTTTTGGGTCTGCATTTGCGCTGCAATGCGCTCTGTAAGCCGTTTAGTCATGCCGATTCTACCGCCTTTTATATGTCGATTTATCCGCGATTTAATGCCGATTCTATCGCTATTAAAGCGATTGTAAGGCGACTAAAGCCAGATTGCACGCCTTATGCGTGGAATCGGCTTGTGTTTGTCGATAAAACGGGTTATAGCCGGTAAATGGTAGTGATGTTAAAGTGGTGGTGAAGCGGGCAGGATGTGTGAAGTAGGCCCACCATGCAAGCATGGTGTTCCTCTTCACTTCCCCTTATTCGCACCTGCGGCGCTCAACGGGAATCCTGCCCTGCGGGGCCATCGGCGGACGCCGGAATAAGAGAACCAGGAGGACGCCAAAGATGGAGGCGACAGAGCAGAAGGTAACGAGAAAAAGCAGCACGCCGATCAAGGTGTATTGCCTGCCGGAAGAGCGGGCCGCCATTGAGGCCAACGCACAAGCGGCTGGCTTGAGTACGTCTGCTTTTTTGCTGGCCGTGGGGCAGGGTTACGCCGTCCAGGGCGTGACCGATTACGAGAACGTGCGCGAGCTGGTGCGGGTCAATGGCGACCTGGGCCGCCTCGGTGGTCTGCTGAAATTGTGGCTGACCGACGATGCCCGAACGGCCCGGTTCAGCGCTGAAACTGTCTTGGGCCTGCTGGCCCGGATTGAGGCCAACCAGGACGAAATGAGCCGATTGATGGAATCTATTGTGCGACCCAGGGCAGCATCATGATTGCCAAGCATGTTGCCATGCGTTCCCTGGGCAAATCAGACTTTGCCGACCTGGCTAAATACATCACCGACGCACAGAGCAAAGACCACCGGCTGGGCCATGTTCAGGTCACGAATTGCGAGGCGCATTCAGTGCGCGATGCCATCACCGAAGTGCTGGCCACCCAGCACATGAACACCAGGGCCAAGGGCGATAAGACCTATCACCTGATTGTCAGTTTTCGCGCCGGCGAGAATCCCGATGCCGACACCTTGAAGGCGATAGAGGAACGGATTTGCCAAGGGCTAGGGTTTGGTGAGCATCAGCGTATCAGCGCCGTGCATAACGACACCGACAACCTGCACATCCACATTGCCATCAACAAGATTCACCCGACCAGGCACACGATGCACGAACCGTACTATCCGCACCTGGCGCTGGCCGACTTGTGCGAGACGCTGGAACGGGACTATGGCCTGGAGGCAGACAATCACCGGCCGCAGCAGCGCGGGGCGGCATCGAGGGCCGCCGACATGGAGCGCCATGCCGGCGTGGAAAGTCTGGTGGGCTGGATCAAGCGCGAATGCCTGGACGACATTAAAGCCGCGCAGTCCTGGACGGAGCTGCACCAGGTCATGCGTGATAACGGCCTGGAGATTACGCCAAGGGGTAACGGGTTGGTGATCCGGGCCGATGACGGCACGATGGTCAAGCCCAGCACCCTGTCCCGCGATCTGTCCAAGCCTGCCCTGGAAAAGCGGCTGGGAGCCTTTGAGGCGTCACCGGATCAGCAGGAGAAGCCGCCCAGGCGGCAGTATCAAAAGAAGCCGGTACGGTCACGCGCTGACACCACCGAGCTTTATGCCAGGTACAAAGTTTTTTATCGCCAACTTATCAATGATAAATAAAAGTCACATCTATGTCAAAATCACTTATAACCGCACTCATTGTTGTCGCGCTTGATGCGATTGGTTTGGGATTAATCATGCCGGTGGTTCCGGCTTTATTAAATGAATTTGTACCGGCAGAGCAAACAGCATTTCACTATGGTGTTTTTTTATCGCTTTATGCGTTTATGCAGGTCTTTTGCGCGCCCGTTTTAGGGCGGTTATCTGACCGCTATGGACGGCGGATTATTTTGCTGGTTTCATTTTTAGGTGCCACGATTGATTATAGCATAATGGCGGCAGCGCCTGTTTTATGGGTGCTTTATATCGGCCGGATTATCTCAGGTGTTACCGGAGCAACTGGTGCAATCGCGGCATCAATTATCGCTGATACAACTAAACAGGAAGAACGTGCGCGTTGGTTTGGTTTTATGGGGGCGTGTTTTGGTGCAGGTATGATTGCAGGGCCTGCTATTGGCGGTGTTCTTGGTGATATATCTGTGCATGCGCCCTTTGTGGCAGGGGCTCTTCTCAATGCAATTGCCTTTTGTTTGGTGGCTTTCTTGTTGCCCAAAACGCCGTCACAACCGCCTGAAGGACAGCCAGCCAAAATCAATTTGTTTGAAGGCTTTCGCTTCAATTTTGCAGTTCAGGGACTTGCCAGCTTTTTTGCGTTGTTTTTTCTTATGCAGCTGATTGGGCAGGCGCCCGCCGCTTTGTGGGTGATTTATGGCGAACAGCGCTTGAATTGGGATATTGGCACAGCAGGTGTGTCGCTGGCCGTTTTTGGTGCAGCACATACATTCGTACAAGCTGTTTTAACCGGCACTCTTTCAAAGCGACTGGGTGACCGCGGTGTGTTGCTGCTTGGAATGGGCGCTGATATGTGCGGGTTTTTATTGCTGGCTTTTATCACGCAAAGCTGGATGGTTCTGCCGGCAATTTTTATGCTGGCCACAGGCGGCATTGGTATGCCTGCTTTGCAGGCCATTATTTCAGGTCTTGTTTGCGATGAAAAACAAGGTGCTTTACAGGGAACTTTAACGGGGTTGACGAATATAACCTCGATTATCGGGCCGGTCGGATTTACGACGCTTTATGGCTTAACCGCGGGGCAGTGGGATGGTTGGGTTTGGCTCGTCGCAGCAAGCCTTTATCTTATTGCTATACCATTATTGCGCCAGTCAGCCAGTTTATTGCGATCTTAAAATCTTGGCGGGAGATCAAGCAATCCCGCCAATAAAACCGCTGAGTTCATCAAGACGCACCATTGCCATGCGCATGGTGCCACGGCAATTTTGAGCTTTGCAGCGTGCGCGTCGTTCAACTTCGTCCAAATATAATTGCTCGTGTCCTCGAATTGAGCTGATCATTGCCTTATTGATATAAACAAGGCGGTTACATTTCTTGCAGGTCATTTCTAATCTTTGATGGTCTGCAAGATCACTGGCTTTATAGCGGGTTTTCCAGTTTCCGGGTGGGGATGCCATTTTCATCACCAGAAGTCTTCAGGTGAGGGAATACGGACATAGCTGATTTTACCGCCCACATGGGGTCGTTTGCGGGAGAGGGCGAAATCCTACGCTAAGGCTTTGGCCAACGATATTCTCCGGTAAGATTGATGTGTTCCCAGGGGATAGGAGAAGTCGCTTGATATCTAGTATGACGTCTGTCGCACCTGCTTGATCGCGGCCGCGATAGCTAGATCGCGTTGCTCCTCTTCTCCATCCGCGTTCCAAGCTGCGGAAAGGCACCCATAAGCGTACGCCTGGTCGAGCAGGCGACGCGGATCGACGTCCAGCGCACGAGAGAATGCGTCCGCCATCTGTGCAATGCGTCTAGGATCGAGACAAAGGTCGTCTCTGTCAGCCGGATCGTAGAACATATTGGCGGCGCCAAAGCCCACTTCACCGACCAGACCGACGGGATCTATCACCAGCCAGCCGCGACTGGAGAACATGATGTTTTCATGATGCAGATCGCCATGTAGCCCACGCAGTTCCGAGGCATTGCTCATCATTTGATCGGCTATAATCGCCGCGTGGACGTAGTCAGTTTGACAACCTGCGTTTTGATCATCGCGCGCCCGCTGAAACAAAGCTGCAAAGCGATCCCGGATCGGGAGAAGGGCAGAAGGCAGGGGTTCCTCAGATGCGGCATACAGCTTCGCCATTAGTTCCGCTGCAATTTCGGTCGCCTGGTAGTCGCCGTGCTCGGCAACGATGTGAGAGAGCATTCGCTCCCCGGCATATTCGAGCAACATCAGATTGTTCTCACGACCGAGCAACCGGACTGCTCCCCTCCCATTGCGCCATACCAGATAGTCGGCCCCGCGCAGTTCATCAGCAATGTCTTCTATAGGTTTCAATCCCTTGACGATTGCAGGAGTCCCGTCTGGCAATGAAACTTTCCAAACGAGGCTGGAAAAGGTGTCCGCAATGAGAACAGGTTGCGAAACGTGCCAATGAGCAGGAAAAACAGGCGGCATGAACATCAACCCCAAGTCAGAGGGTCCAATCGCAGATAGAAGGCAAGGCGTTCGCGGTCGGGGGCTTCGATCCCCAATACATTGAATAGGACAGCGAAGGCGCGCTCTGCTTCATCTGGCGCTGCCCAGTTCTCTTCGGCGTTAGCAATCATGAGTGCCAAATCGGCATAGCGATCTGCTGTTCCGAGCCGCCCAAGGTCGATCAGACCCGTGCATTGAAGAGTTTTAGGGTCCACCATGAAGTTCGGCATGCAGGGATCACCATGGCAAACAACCATATCGGTGCGCTCTTGGTCGAGCCGCACCGGTAGCTCTCGTTCGACACGAGCCAAAAGATCGAGCTGCGGCGTACTCTTGTCCTCGTCCGGTAAGAAGTCGGGATTGACGGCATTGCGGGACACCACATCAACGGCGCGTCCGAACATTCGCGACAGCCTGCGCTCAAACGGACATTGATCAACCGATAGGCTGTGAACAGCGCCAAGTTGCTGCCCCATTGACGGCCACGCTTTGAGCAAATCCGCTCCAGACAGATCAGCCGCCGGTACTCCCGGAATTGCCGTTATCACCAAGCATGCACCCTCCTGTTCCTCCTGCCAGTTGATCACCTCGGGGCAAGCCACACCTCGACCTTTGAGCCAAATGAGGCGGTCACGCTCTCCAGCGAGCTCACCGCGGCGGGAAGCAGGTGCGATTTTCGCGAAGGCATGCCCGTCACCACGTCGAAAAACAAAATCACCAGATTCTCCGCCTCTGACAGGCAACCAGTCAGAATGCGATTCACCAAAAAAAATATTAGTTCGATTCAATGGAGGTTCCTTCAGTTTTCTGATGAAGCGCGGAGGTGGCTCAACCTGCGAAAAGAAACGAGTTGCTACGTAAGTCCGAGAACATGCTTTCCATGGTCTCTGAGCTCGCCTTTGGGACCGACATATCGGTAGAGAGTGACGCGCTCGATGCCGAGTTCCTTGCAGAGATCGGAAACTGAAGTATCGCGCTGGGCCATGGCGGCTTGCGCGAGACGCACCTGAGCTTTGGTGAGCGCGAATTTTCGTCCGCCCTTGCGACCGCGCGCTCTCGCGGAGGCGAGACCCGCCATGGTGCGCTCTCGGATCAGATCCCGCTCGAACTCGGCCAAGGTGGCGAAGATTCCGAACACCATGCGACCGGACGCAGTCGTGGTGTCGATCTGAGCGCCCTTTCCAGTCAGAACCCGCAGGCCGATCTTGCGGTCTGACAGCTCCTTCACCGTGTTGACCAGATGGGCAAGCGATCGTCCGAGGCGATCGAGCTTCCAGACCACCAGCACATCGCCGTCACGCAATGACTTGAGGCAGGCAGTCAAGCCAGGGCGATCATCACGACCGCCGGAAGCAAGATCATCATAGATATTGTCCCGTTCGACACCTGCGGCGCGCAAGGCGTCGTGCTGCAGGTCGAGAGACTGCGAGCCATCGGCTTTGGAGACGCGGGCATATCCGATCAGCATGTATCACAAACGTTGGTTTGAGGCGGCGCTTCGGCCACGATTGCATTGACCTCTGGAAATGTATCTCAACCAGCTTCATAAACAAAGCGTCTTGAACGCTATCAGATTTTGAAAAAGGAACATGTATGCCGCGTCGCGTCACTCTAACCGATCGGCAGAAAGACGCGCTGTTGCGCTTGCCGACTTCACAGACGGATTTGCTCAAGCACTATACGCTGAGTGATGAAGACCTTGGGCATATCAGGCTGCGTCGGCGCGCTCACAACAGGTTCGGCTTCGCCCTGCAATTGTGTGTCCTGCGCTATCCCGGCCGGGTGCTGGCTCCAGGCGAACTGATCCCTGCAGAGGTCATCGAATTTATCGGAGCGCAGCTTGGCCTGGGTGCCGACGATCTCGTAGACTATGCTGCCCGCGAGGAAACACGGCACGAGCATCTTGCCGAGTTACGGGGGCTCTACGGCTTCCGCACCTTCTCCGGACGTGGTGCGAGCGAGCTGAAGGAATGGTTGTTCCGAGAAGCCGAGATGGCGGTGTCGAACGAGGATATCGCCCGTCGCTTCGTAGCCGAGTGCCGACGCACCCGCACTGTCCTTCCCGCGACATCCACGATCGAGCGGCTTTGTGCCGCGGCTCTCGTCGATGCCGAGCGACGCATCGAGACGAGGATCGCCAGTCGGCTGCCTATGTCGATCCGAGAACAGTTGCTGGCATTGCTCGAGGAGACGGCTGATGATCGGGTGACCCGTTTTGTGTGGCTGCGCCAGTTCGAGCCTGGCTCGAACTCTTCGTCGGCCAACCGGCTGCTCGACCGGCTCGAATATCTGCAACGCATCGATCTCCCCGAGGATCTGCTTGCCGGCGTTCCTGCCCATCGGGTGACTCGTCTGCGCAGGCAGGGTGAACGGTATTATGCCGACGGCATGCGCGATCTCCCGGAGGACAGGCGGCTTGCGATCTTGGCTGTTTGCGTCTCGGAATGGCAGGCGATGTTGGCCGACGCAGTGGTCGAAACCCACGACCGGATCGTCGGCCGTCTCTACCGTGCTTCGGAGCGTATTTGCCATGCAAAGGTCGCAGACGAAGCGGGGGTGGTGCGTGACACCCTGAAATCCTTCGCCGAGATCGGGGGCGCCCTGGTCGATGCACAGGATGATGGCCAGCCGCTGGGCGATGTCATCGCGAGTGGGTCAGGGTGGGACGGCTTAAAAACCCTTGTTGCAATGGCAACCAGGCTGACCGCCACCATGGCCGACGATCCGCTCAATCATGTGCTCGACGGTTATCACCGCTTCCGCCGATACGCTCCACGCATGTTGCGCCTGCTCGATCTGCGAGCTGCGCCCGTTGCACTGCCGCTTCTGGAAGCGGTGACGGCCCTTCGTACCGGTTTGAACGATGCCGCGATGACCAGCTTCTTGCGGCCCAGCTCGAAATGGCATCGCCACCTTCGGGCCCAGAGGGCTGGCGACGCTCGCCTATGGGAGATCGCGGTGCTGTTCCATCTGCGCGATGCGTTCCGCTCCGGAGATGTCTGGCTTACTAGGTCCCGGCGCTATGGCGATCTGAAACACGCACTCGTTCCGGCACAATCCATCGCGGAAGGCGGTCGTCTCGCTGTGCCATTGCGGCCGGAGGAATGGCTGGCAGACCGGCAAGCTCGCCTCGACATGCGGTTGCGCGAGCTTGGCCGTGCCGCTCGCGCAGGCACGATCCCGGGCGGGTCGATTGAAAACGGCGTTCTGCATATCGAGAAACTCGAAGCCGCCGCGCCGACAGGCGCCGAAGATCTGGTGCTCGATCTCTACAAGCAGATCCCGCCCACGCGCATCACCGATCTCCTGCTGGAGGTGGATGCGGCGACCGGCTTCACCGAAGCGTTCACCCATCTGCGCACAGGAGCACCCTGCGCTGACCGGATCGGGCTAATGAACGTTATCTTGGCGGAAGGGATCAACCTCGGCTTGCGCAAAATGGCGGATGCGACAAACACCCACACCTTCTGGGAATTGATCCGCATTGGACGGTGGCATGTCGAGGGCGAAGCCTATGACCGGGCGCTGGCCATGGTGGTCGAGGCACAGGCAGCGTTACCCATGGCCCGGTTCTGGGGCATGGGCACGTCGGCTTCGAGCGACGGACAGTTCTTCGTCGCTACAGAGCAAGGTGAGGCCATGAACCTGGTCAACGCGAAATATGGCAATACCCCGGGCCTGAAAGCCTATAGCCACGTCTCCGACCAATATGCGCCGTTCGCAACCCAGGTGATTCCTGCAACGGCAAGCGAAGCGCCTTACATCCTCGATGGCCTGCTGATGAACGATGCTGGACGCCATATCCGCGAGCAGTTCACCGACACGGGCGGCTTCACCGATCACGTCTTTGCCGCATGTGCCATTCTCGGCTACCGGTTCGCTCCGCGCATCCGCGACCTGCCATCCAAACGGCTCTACGCGTTCAATCCGTCGGCCGCCCCGGCGCACCTGCGAGCGTTGATCGGCGGAAAGGTCAACCAAGCCATGATCGAGCGCAATTGGCCCGACATCCTGCGCATCGCCGCCACCATTGCTGCCGGGACCGTCGCGCCAAGCCAGATTCTGCGGAAACTCGCCTCCTATCCGCGGCAGAACGAGCTCGCGACAGCCCTGCGGGAAGTCGGTCGCGTCGAGCGCACCCTGTTCATGATCGACTGGATTCTGGATGCCGAACTCCAACGGCGTGCCCAGATCGGGCTCAACAAAGGCGAAGCTCATCATGCGCTGAAGCGGGCAATCAGCTTCCACCGCCGCGGTGAAATCCGCGACCGTTCCGCCGAAGGCCAGCATTACCGCATCGCCGGCATGAATCTGCTCGCCGCCATCATCATCTTCTGGAACACCATGAAGCTCGGCGAGGTCGTTGCAAACCAGAAACGCGATGGAAAGCTGCTATCGCCCGATCTCTTGGCCCATGTTTCGCCGCTCGGATGGGAACACATCAATCTCACCGGAGAATATCGCTGGCCAAAGCCTTAGCGTAGGATTCCGCCCCCTCCCGCAAACGACCCCTTACAGCTGAAAGCGACCAGGTGCTCGGCGTGGCAAGACTCGCAGCGAACCCGTAGAAAGCCATGCTCCAGCCGCCCGCATTGGAGAAATTCTTCAAATTCCCGTTGCACATAGCCCGGCAATTCCTTTCCCTGCTCTGCCATAAGCGCAGCGAATGCCGGGTAATACTCGTCAACGATCTGATAGAGAAGGGTTTGCTCGGGTCGGTGGCTCTGGTAACGACCAGTATCCCGATCCCGGCTGGCCGTCCTGGCCGCCACATGAGGCATGTTCCGCGTCCTTGCAATACTGTGTTTACATACAGTCTATCGCTTAGCGGAAAGTTCTTTTACCCTCAGCCGAAATGCCTGCCGTTGCTAGACATTGCCAGCCAGTGCCCGTCACTCCCACTCGATTGTAAACAAGCACACAAAACCCTTTAGTGACAACAATTTGCAAGAACTATCAGGCTCAGTGCCATGAAAAATACCATGACCAGATCATGAGGTTGAACACGGCTTGCGCCGGCAGCGTTCACGCTCCTGGTCGGCGATCTCGCCCGGCTGCAATGCTAGCTCAGCATCGGTCATGCGCTCCAGCACGTCGCGTAGGCGGATGGTGCAAGGAATGGGCGGCAGCTCGAACTCATAGCCGCCGGCGATCATTTCGGCCGCAATCTCCTCGGTGATGAAAAACGGCTCGTCGTCTTGGTTCGGCTTCTTCATGCCCTTTCCTCCTGGCGCTCATCCTGGCCGACAGCGGCCAGGGCATCGGCTTCCGTCAATGCGTCCTCCACGAACGCGCCGTGCTGCTTCGCTTCGGCCTGGCTGACCTCGGCCCATATCCGTTTCACCTGGGCCGCACTGTACCCGGCCAGCTCGGCGGTCTTGTTGATGCTGTAGCCGGACTTGCGCAGCGCGACAACTTGGGCGCGGCGCTTCGGATCAGCACGGCGGCCCTTGTACCGCCCGGCCTGGCGGGCCAACTCAATGCCTTGGCGCTGGCGTTCGCGCCTGTCCTCGTAGTCGTCGCGGGCCATCTGCAAGGCCAGGCGAAAAAGCATGATTTGCACGGCTTCCAGCACGATCTTGGCGACGCCCTGGGCCTCGGCCGCCAGGTCGGATAGATCGACCACGCCAGGGACGGCCAGGCGTGCGCCTTTGGCCTGTATCGAGGCCACCAGGCGCTCGGCCTCGGGCAAAGGTAGGCGGCTGATGCGGTCGATCTTCTCGGCAATGACCACCTCGCCGGGCTGTAGGTCGCCGATCATGCGCAGCAGCTCAGGCCGGTCGGCGCGTGCGCCGGATGCCTTCTCACGGTAGATGCCGGCGACGTAGTAGCCGGCGGCCTTCGCGGCCGTAGTGATCGCCTCTTGGCGTTCCAAGTCCTGCGCGTCGGTGCTGACGCGCAGATAGACCCGCGCCACCATCGGCGCGGCTACTGGCTTCGTCCTGCGCATACTTGCGGGCTCCTTTGGGCATACTCAAATGCACCCATCTTAAACTGGCAGGCCAATTTATCACATATCGATCTAAATGCGCCTAGCTCATTTTTACAGCTTAAATGAGCTATTGAGCACACTCCATATTTCGACTATTATTGAAACATGGAAACGATAAATGCTGTAGCCGCCCTGGCGGCCATCGCTCAAGAATCGCGCCTCGCGGTGTTCCGGCTTCTCGTCCAGGCCGGCCCCGCCGGCATGGCCGCCGGAAAAATCAGCGAAGCGGCCGGCATCCCGCCGTCTTCGCTATCCTTCCACCTGAAAGAGCTGGCACACGCCGGCATGGTCACGTCGCGGCAAGAAGGCCGATTTGTGATCTACGAGGCGAACTTTTCGACGGCCACTAACCTGGTGGCCTTTCTCACGGAAAACTGCTGCGGCGGCCAGGTGTGCAACCTGTCTTGCACCACGGAAGCCGGGAAGGTGTTGGCATGAGACTTCGCCATCTTTCCGACCCCGATTCTTTGCCCGCTTTGGACAAATCCTTTGCCATCGAGCGCCCGGCGCTCGGGCTGGCACCCGACGCCCCGCCGGTGCGTATCCTGCTGCTGTATGGCTCGCTGCGCGCCCGCTCGTTCTCACGGCTGGCCGTCGAGGAAGCGGCCCGGCTGCTGCAATTCTTTGGCGCAGAAACACGCATCTTCGACCCGTCCGATTTGCCGTTGCCCGATCAAGTGCAAAGCGACGATCACCCGGCCGTCAAGGAGCTGCGCGCCCTGTCCGAGTGGTCAGAGGGACAAGTCTGGTGCAGCCCGGAACGCCACGGTCAGATTACCAGTGTCATGAAGGCGCAGATTGACCATCTGCCGCTTGAAATGGCCGGCATCCGGCCGACCCAAGGCCGCACCCTGGCCGTGATGCAGGTATCCGGCGGCTCGCAGAGCTTCAACGCCGTGAACACCTTGCGTCTGCTCGGCCGCTGGATGCGAATGTTCACCATTCCGAACCAGTCGAGTATCGCCAAAGCGTTCCAAGAGTTCGACGCGGCGGGCCGCATGAAGCCCTCGCCGTACTACGACCGAATAGCCGATGTGATGGAAGAACTGGTGCGCTTCACGGCGCTGGTACGGCCGCACCGTGAAGCACTGACAGACCGCTATTCCGAACGGAAAGCGGCCGGCCACGTCATCGACGAGGCCACCGATCTTTCATCCATCGCCATTGCTCCCCAGCCACTACCAGAAAGCGAAACATCATGACCGAAAGAATCTATAACGTCCTCATCCTCTGCACCGGCAATTCGGCGCGCAGCATCATGGCCGAAGCTCTCATCAACACGATGGGGCAAGGGCGCTTCCGCGCCTACAGCGCCGGCAGTCACCCAACCGGCAAGGTCAATCCCTTCGCCGTCGAAAAGGTGGAGTCGGTGAATTACCCGACCGAGAATCTGCGCAGCAAGAGCTGGGACGAGTACGCCACGCCCGACGCACCGAAGATGGACTTCATCATCACCGTCTGCGACAACGCCGCCGGCGAAATGTGTCCGGTGTGGCCTGGTCAGCCGATCTCGGCGCATTGGGGATTTGAAGACCCGGCCGCCGTCGAAGGCACTGACGCCGAGAAGCGCCGGGCCTTCGAACAAACCTTCCGGCACATGATGAACCGCGTCCGCCTGTTCGTGAATCTGCCTCTCAAAATGCTTGACCAGACGGCCATCAAGCGCGAGCTGGCGAACATCGGCAAGACCGAGCAGGAAGCATGAGCGCCGGCGCACAGGCCATCGCCGCGAAGCCGCGCCAGGCCCCGATGAGCGGCTTCGAGCGTTACCTGACGCTGTGGGTGGCCCTGTGCATCGTCGCCGGTGTTGCGCTCGGCCAGGGCCTTCCTGACGTGTTCCAGGCCATAGGCCGCATGGAAGTGGCCCAGGTCAATTTGCCGGTGGGCCTGCTGATTTGGGTAATGATCGTCCCGATGCTGGTCAAGATCGACTTCGGGGCGCTGCACCAGGTCAAAGAGCATTGGCGCGGCATCGGCGTCACGCTGTTCGTGAATTGGGCCGTCAAGCCATTCTCGATGGCCCTGCTGGGGTGGCTGTTCATCCGACAAGTGTTCGCTCCGTTCCTGCCGGCCGATCAACTGGACAGCTACATCGCGGGCTTGATCTTGCTGGCCGCCGCGCCCTGCACGGCAATGGTGTTCGTGTGGAGCCGCCTTACCAACGGCGACCCGCTTTTCACGCTCTCGCAAGTGGCTCTGAACGACGCCATCATGATCGTGGCCTTCGCGCCCATCGTCGGCCTGCTGCTGGGCATGTCCTCGATCTCGGTGCCTTGGGACACGCTGCTGATTTCGGTCGTGCTCTACATCATCGTGCCGGTGATCCTGGCGCAGCTCTTGCGGCGGCATCTGCTCAAGCAAGGACAGGCCGCCTTTGAACGGGCCATGCAGAAGATCGGGCCGTGGTCGATGGCCGCGCTGCTGCTGACGTTGGTTCTACTGTTCGCCTTCCAGGGCGAGGCCATCATCCGGCAGCCGTTAGTGATCGCCATGCTAGCCGTGCCGATCTTGATTCAAGTGTTCTTCAATTCCGGGTTAGCCTACTGGCTGAACAAGCGGGCGGGGGAAAAGCACTCTGTCGCCTGTCCTTCGGCCCTGATCGGTGCCAGCAACTTCTTCGAGCTGGCCGTGGCGGCCGCCATCAGCTTGTTCGGTCTGCACTCCGGCGCTGCATTGGCAACCGTGGTCGGCGTCCTGGTCGAAGTGCCGGTGATGCTGCTGGTCGTGCGCGTGGTGAATCGCTCGAAGAGCTGGTACGAACGAGGTTGAACATGAGTAGGAAAAAACTGAGGAAATGATTGCAGATTGCCGCGCCGGCCGCTTCCTGGCGCATTCGATCACTGACCTGGAACACCTAGTATCCATGCTTGCTGAGGTCGCCCGATGACAGACCCAAAGAACCTAGAGAACAGGCTGCATGAGAAGGCCGACCCGGCCCGCGCCGTTTCCACTGGTCGGGTGCGCTACACACTGGCCGAACTACTGGCCGACGCGAAAGCATCCGGG
This sequence comes from Pseudomonas sp. A0308, assembly GCF_044218815.1. Classification (NCBI taxonomy): domain Bacteria; kingdom Pseudomonadati; phylum Pseudomonadota; class Gammaproteobacteria; order Pseudomonadales; family Pseudomonadaceae; genus Pseudomonas; species Pseudomonas sp. A0308. The sequence goes on along the minus strand of NZ_CP162581.1, from coordinate 4,698,268 downwards.
GCTTACCCGCTGCCGCCGGAGGAACGCGAATGGATGGATGCGCCGTCTGTGGGTCGGGAATGGCCAAACAGTGAAGATTGAAAAAGGCGGCCAGTTCGAGTGGCCGCCCTTTCGTCATTAGCTGCACGCTTGGCGCAAGGCGTTCATTGCTTCTTGAAAATCAGCCTGTGTCGCCCGGCCCGTTTCAGCTTGGTAGTACACCACCATAAAAGCATTAGCGACGGCTTCGGCCAATGGCCCAAGGCTCCGCGCTTCCGCTTGGTTGATGTACTCCAAAGAAGAAAGAATAGCCGCTGCTTGATGCACTGCTTGCCCTGGTTCGATAATATGTTGTGTTGTCATAATTCACCTCTCCAGTAGGTGTTGATTGAAAGTGCCGGGCTGGTTGTGGCCAGCCCGGTGCGCCTACAGGTACAGCCCCGCCGCCTCCGCGAATGCTGACCGCTCATTCCTGCCGCCATTAACCTCAATACTTATCGGCTTAGTTTCGCTCTCTCTCATAGGGTCTGGCCGTGATACAAAAGCGGCTGTTTCTGTCTCTGCATCGACCTCGGTCGATTGATCACCCAGCGGCGAAATAAATACCTGGCTGACTTCTTCCCTTGGCGCTTCATCCAGGGCCGCCAATGCGGCCATGTATGTTGATGTCGTCATCGTGCTAACTCCTGACTTCGTTACTATCTGGGCCAGAATCGGCGCCCAAGCTATTGCCCTCGAACTGGCCAGATTGGCTTGCTTCTTTCGGCTCCATGCTTTCGCGTATCGAAGCAGCCAGTTTTCCGCCTGTGGTTTCGCTCACTCGCTCCTGGAATCCCTGCTTCACTTGAGAGCCGACACCCTTGGCTAACTCGGAGGCCGTGCCTGTGGCCAGCTTCGCGGCCTTGGCAAAGCCGCCACCGCTTGAGCTACTGCCGCTGTCACCAAAGCCAGCCGCTTGGGCGAATGGGCTACTGCCAGCAGTACCCGCTTCACCACCACCGTTTCCGCCACTGCTGACAACTGACCCCATGCTGGACATGTCACCGCCGGTTTCCATACTCGCTGATGCTTTCTGAAAAGCCGCTTGGAGTGCACTTGCACCTCCGGCTGCACCGGCTGCGGCACCCATAACCGCTTTACCTGCCAGGGCAGCGCCGCCAGTTGCCATACTGGCCGCCGTCACCGCCGCCCCAACTGCCGCACCCGCACCGAAGTTTCCAATTCCACCGGCTGCGCCAATACCACCACCAGACACAAGACCAGAAATCATCGGCGGAACTTTGTTGACCAAGAAAAGCAAGATGACCGATATAACCAACATCACGGCCAGTTCCTGGGATGCCATGTTCTCGCTGATTTGCGTGTAGTAGTGATTGATGAACTCTTTGCCAATCGCAACCAGAAGCACCATTGCCATAAGCTGTGCGGCCAGGCCCAGCACGGTCTTGTAGTAATTGATCGCCATGTCGGAAGTCCAACGACTTCCACCAAAGCCAAGGAAGAACACACCGGCATACAACAGAATCCAGGCTGATGCGAGCAACAGCAACAGGTTGACCGCAATCAACGCCAGGACAAACAAAACAGCCAGGGCCATTAGCTCCATGACCAGAGCAGTTGCCATCTGCCGCCATCCCAGCTCCGAGGTGGCCTGTACTGTGCGGTTGTATAACTCGAAACCAAGATCAAGGATGCTGGAGGGCCCAAGATTGCTATTGGAAAGTCCCCCCGCCTGCGCGCCCAGAGTTTGCAATGACTGAACAATCGTACCGGCGATATTCATGCCCTGGTTCGCATTCGTCAGCAACCACCAGAAAAAGCCGGTGAAGATCGTGAAGCGAACGAACTCCGCGAAGAACTCGCCAATGTCGGCCTTGCGCAAAGCCATCATGCCGAATGTCCAGACCATCGAAATCACAACCAGCGTCCAGAACAAACGCGATGCAGCGGACTCAATAGCTGGCCCCCATGTTGCGGCAGCATCATGAAAACGCTTGAGCACATCATTCATAACACCGCTGCTACTTAGCTCCTGCGCCATTGCAGGTTCAGCCAGCACCATTGTGGCGACCATCATCAAGCCACCTAGAGCAATTTTCTTTCTCATGGCGACCACCTCAATAATCATCTTTAGGGCTGGGCTTGAACTCCCACTGACGCATCTGCTTGGCCTTCTGGAATGCTCTGCATTCCTCGGTAAAGGCCTCTCGGTTCGCTTCGCTGCGCATTTCATTCAGTGCTGCCTGGAACGCATCGGGGGCACACGTCGCCGCATTTGGTTCGGGCATCCTTTCCTGTTCACATCCAGCCAACAACAGCAACGTAGCCGCGGTAGTAAAAAAGATTTTTTTCATCTCACCGCCTCCCTAGTAGTTGTCTGCCGGACTCGGGCGAAACGTCCAGGTACGCATTTGCTCGGCCCTGGCATCACCTCGCGCCTCGGCATCGAGTTCTGCTGCAATCCGGGCTGCCTCCGCGTTGTGTTGGGCGGTCAACATGGTGCGAATCTGCAAGAGCTGATTGGCCTGCTGGCTGGCGAGCTGGTTGGCGTAGCCGATGGCCTGTAGCTGGCCAGTTGCACCCTGGGCCGCGCCTTGCAGCCGCTCCAGGGTACGGGCGTCATCCTTCAAAGCCTTTTGCTGGTCGGCAACGGTCTGGAACAGGGCATCGTTGGCCTTCTTTTGCGACTCTGACGCCAGGCGGCGGTTCTCTTCCATCGCTGCCTTTTCGGCCGGCGTGCATCCGCCGCTGCCGTTGAAGCATGGCGAGCTGCGGTAATAGGCCACGTCCTGAAACTTGGCCAGGTAACGATCCAGGCTGCCTAGCTGGTTCTCGTAATAGGCCAGCGTGTTTTGCGCGGCAATCAGCCGGTTGATCGTAGTCTGCGCCTGATCCCAGATATACGCGGCTGGGGCCATCGTGTTCTGGAGCTGATTTTCGTACTGCTGCAACTGGGTCTGGTACTGCTCAATCTGCTTGAGCGTCTGCGCCACCGACTCGATGGCCGTCATGATGTTCTGGGCCAGGTTGCCGCCGTCGATGACGGGGATACCAGCTTGCACAGGGGCGGTGGTAGTGGTGATAAAGCCGGTTGCGAGTGCAACGGCTAGAGCGGTTTTTTTAGCCGCTAAAATTTTGGACTTCATGGTCGTACTCCGTCGATGAAAAGAAGGCATTGCCTTGACCAAGCGTTGTGCTTGTTCTCGGCAACGTTTCATCGAAGAGCTACGCCACTAGCTGATCGGTATTGCCCTTGGCGCTGAGGCCCGGACTTACAAACGTAAAACTACTCTGTTTTTTTATCGCTTTCGGACAAGCCAACTTCCCGGCCAATCTCTTCAAGCTCTAGCGGCTGTACTGCCGCCGTCAGTATTTCGCGTATTTCCGCGTCGGTGCTCCTATCGTTGAGCGCTGCTCGAACTTTCAACGCACGGTGCACCTCGGCGGGTAAATTCCTGATAAGCACATTTGCCATATCAATACCCTTTTGGTGTACCCGACAACCATGCTATCAAAGATATTAAAAATAGCAAGACCTATACTCTTGCAACCGGCGGTAGCCGATCAGCCCCGCAGGGCAGGATTCCCGTTGAGTGCCCCCGGCGCGAATAAGGGACAGTGAAGATAGATAACCGGCTTGCCGGTTAGCTAACTTCACCCATCCTGCCCGCATTTCACCCACTATTGAAAATCTAGCGCATATCGAACGTAAAGCGTTTTATCGTCAAACAAACACCGATTCTTGGCAACATAACCGTAATCGTCACCAAATCGGCCTGCAATCGACATAGTCGCTTCAAAATCGCTGCTCAATCGGCTTTAAATCGGAACCTAAAATGCCAACAATCGACACAAACCATTCGCCCCGATGGGGCGAGTTGGACGCCAAAAAAGAAGGGCATAACCCGCCCCTCAAGTGTCAATGAACACAAGAAATTTGCCTCCCCTCCCGTCATACCACTAAGGCGACGTATTGATACTTGAGGGGCAACCTTTCCTGATGTTGACACCTTCACGCAGGTTACTGGTTATGGGCGTCCAACACACACGGCTCATTCCTGCTTGGTAATAATAAGAATAATAATCTTCTTATTATTCTTACCGAACGAATGGGCACTGCTTAGCCATTTCACGTTTCGAGCCAAGGTTTCAGTACAGATAACTACAAGTGCACACAGCGGCCCTCCAGCACCGTTAGACGCAGATTCTGCTTCAGCTCATGGAATAAGGGACTCCGGGTTGTTTTCCCCTCTCACAAGGCGTTTCAGCGGCCACTGAAGCCGCCTTCTCTTCTTGGCGTTAAACCATCGGCCTATGGCCGATTGATAAAGCCCGCCAGGGCTTTATTGGCAAGGTCAGAACGCGCCCTCAAGGCGCGAGCTGCACCGCGCATGATGGATTATCTTTAGATAATCTTGGATGGATTTCCCAAACTGCCCGCAAAGCAGCGCACCGTCTGGGTTTTCCAAATTGGGACGGGGAACGTTACGACGGCAGAAGGGGAGCGTTACGACGGTAACAAGGGAACGTTACGACGGTAAACGGGTGCAGTTGCCGTGGGGCCAGGCCTCTTGATCTCCCATTTTCCCTTGGCGTATTCGTTCACTACCCAACCCACGGCGGCAAGTTCGGCCAGTGCCTTCCGGGCAGTCTGACGGCGTTTTTTCATAGCTTCGGCATTGGCTTCATCTGGCCAGACATAGCCGCAAAGCGTGTCCAGTTCCACGCGCCCGGATTTGCCGGGGTCGATCCAGCCGCATAGCCGTTGGTGCATCAGCCGTGCCGGATCAGTCTGTAGCACCCGCACTTCCGCCATGTCGATACGGGCATATGGACGATGCCCCAGGATCGCTTCGGCAATACGCGGATTCAGGGCAACCCATAGCCTGCCGTCCGTCTCGTCAAAAGCATGACTCATCAGGTGGAACGCGGCTTGCCGCCGTCCCTTCGTCACAAGGATGGTGACGTTCGACATGCGCAGCAGGCTGGCTTTGAGCGCCTTGATGTTGTCGCCGCTATCCGTCATGCCCGTTTCTGAGAGCAGTTTGGTCAGGCTCTCACGAACCACCAAGCCGTCTTGCTCAATGGCTTCGAAACGGGGTTCAAGGAATAGCCGTAGCTGTCGCCCCGTCTCACTGGTCGGTTCCGGGGTTAGCAAGATGCCGTTCGGGCCGCCAAGGGCCACGATGCCTTGCAAAAGACGCATATCATCGGCCCCGAGAGGTTCGAATCCGACGAAACGCATGGATTCGTCCTCGCCAAAGGTGTAGGTCACGTCCAGCTTGCAGCGTTTGCGATCGCCACGCTTGAGGCTGCGGAACAGGCCAGGTGCCAAACAGTGCGCGGGATCATGTCGGACGTGGGTCAGGTCATGCTTAGGCTTCTTCACGCTGTCTCCTTTTCACCTTGCACTGCCGCTCCAGTACAGCAGGCTTCAACACGCCGCCGTCGTGCCGTCTAAACCAGAGTTCTTGAAAAGGTGCGCCATAGTTGGCCTTGCTGACGCCAAAGCGGACAAAATACCCACGCTGACAATCATCGACCCCCAGTATCTCGGCCTCGCCTTGCGTCATGCCGGATAGGTACGATTGCCAACGGATGTTATCAACCAGTACGGACGATCCACGACTGGCCTGCTGTTGATCGCCCGACCCCATCATGGCTGCGCTTTTACTCGCGTGGTGCAGAAACACAATGGAGCAGCCTGTATCAGCGGCTATGGCCTCCATGTGCCCAACAACCTGCGCCATCGGCCCGCTAGCGTTCTCCTCCTCAATGTGGAAGCGCCGCAAAGTGTCCAAGATCATCAAGCGACGACCTTCAGCGGCTCGTTTGAGAGCATCGAACCAGCTAGCAGCCATGATGTTTGGGCATTTACCGATCAAGGGTTCAATGAGCAAACCATCAGCCACGGCTTGCCGTTCCGCTGCGCTGAGGTGTGCCCCAAGGGCGTGCAGACGATGGTGAATAGCGGCCGGTGGATCTTCAGCAGGCAGATAGACCACTTGCCCGGTGGGAAACTCGCCTATTTCAAGTAAATCAGGCCCGCCTGCAATCTGTGCAGCCAATTGAAGGGCCAACATGGATTTACCAGCCCCACCAGGCGACACAAGAGCACCAACAGTGCCAGCAACCATATTAGGCAGAACATAATCAATGGGTGGCGGCAATTCCGTGAAAGCCGCCATAAGATCAAGAGCCATATAACTAGCCCTCTATAGGGCCAGGTCGCGCAGCTTGATCACCCGATGATTTACGTGCCTCAATCCACTCTTCGACCTCTGACAAATCCCAGGCGACATTTCTACTGGTTAACGCGATACGGCGTGGAAAATCCCCTCGCTGCTCCAGGTTATAAATTGTTCGTGTCGAAAGCGGGATCATCTCCAGGAGCTTCTTCCTGTTGATGAGGGTCTTTATATTTTGCATGGGTCAATACCTCTCAAATGAATAGTTGCTATTCATCGAGTAGCTGCGCGAAGCAGCTAATCGGTAATTGACCTGCCCGATGCCAATGGCGGCCTTATTTATAAATTCACGGCATCAACTTCAATGCTATCAAAGATAGCAAAAACATCAACCCTTACTGCCTCCCGAAGTCCACTCATCAATCATATCGGCCCAATCCTGCAACATCGCCGCCCGCTGCTCGCGGTACTCAGCCTTGTTGTAGACAGCCCTCACGCCCTTCTGCTCGTGCGCCAGGCACTTCTCGATCCAGTCGGTGTTGTAGCCGGCCTCATGCAACAGCGTGCTGGCTGTGCGCCGCAAATCATGCGGTCCGAACTTGGTAAGTGACTTCCCATCTTTCTGCGCCGCCTTGTAAGTCAGCGTCAGCACCTGGTTAAGTGTGGCAGCGCTCATCGGCGCATCCGAGTCGTACCGTGATGGCAAAACGAAGTCGGAACCACCGGCAAAGGTTTTCATGGCAATGAAAATATCCAGAGCCTGCTGGGACAGAAATACCAGGTGCGGGTTACGGCGTTTCATCCGCTCCTTTGGAATCGTCCACAACGCTTCGCTGAAATTGATCTCGCTCCAGGTCGCATTGGTCAGCTCGCTCTTGCGCACCATCGTCAGCAATAACAGCTTGGCCGCCGCACGGTTTGTTGGGCTTGTGCCCACTCGCTCCATGTACTGGTACATCAGCCCAATTTCTTCTGGCGTCAACGCTCGGTCACGTGGCTCGAATCGAGCGATGCTTGTTGGGCGCACCAGTTCTGCCGGGTTTTCGACCTTCTGCCCACGCTCGATGGCCCAGCGAAATACCTGCAACACGATTTCACGCACATGAACGGCGGTGGCCGGTGCGCCTCGCTCAACAATGGCATCAGCCAGCGCCCGCAAGTCTTCGTGGGTGATCTCCACCAGCTTCTGATTGCTGAATTTCGGCTTCAGCTCACGCTCATAAACCGAGCGGCGCATATCGCGGGTGGAGTCGGCCATCTGGTAGCCACGCAGCCACTTCTCCGCCCAGGCACCGAACGTCTCTGCATCTTTCACCCGCGCCTTGTCTCGGGCTTTCTCCTTGGCCGGCGACTTGCCCGCCGCAACCATCTTCTTGGCGTCACCCAACAGCTCGCGGGCTTCGGCCAGGGTGATGCCACCGACACCATAACGCCCAAAGGTGATGGTCTCCTGCCGACCGTTGATTGAGTAGTTGTAACGGAACGAGATGGAGCCGGCTGGAGTCACTGCCACATAGAGACCTTCCCGGTCATTCACTTTGTAGAGTTTGTCCCTGGGCTTGAGATTGCGCAGCTTGGTATCGGTCAGCATGTACCTTGTCCTTCTTCGTCTCCGATACCATGCTGAAAAAATCTCGAATTTATCGTATTTTTTCTTACGAAACAGTAACTTATAGAATATTAATACCATGAACACACAAAAGAACGCAGCATGGTATCGGCATCAATCATGGCATCGCCAAACCATAATACCAGCTTTAATGCCATGCTCAAACGGTGCTTGGCGCTTCCTCCCGTTGCCAGATCGTGCCAAACACAAACAAAAAAAAGCCCGCAATTACGCGGGCTTAGCGGCATTTCATGCCATCAGGTGCCTGGCTGTGCCAGACGCGGAATCATTCCCACTCAATCGTCGCCGGCGGCTTGCTCGACACGTCATAAGTAACGCGCGAAATGCCTTCGATTTCATTGATGATGCGGCCGCTGACAGTTTCCAGCAGTTCGTAAGGCAGGTGCGCCCAACGTGCGGTCATGAAGTCGATGGTTTCTACGGCACGCAGGGCAACGACCCAGGCGTAACGACGGCCATCGCCTACAACGCCAACCGATTTCACCGGTTGGAAGACCACGAACGCCTGGCTGACCTTGTGGTACCAGTCGGCTTTGCGCAGTTCTTCGATGAAGATGTGGTCGGCACGACGCAGCAGGTCGGCGTATTCCTTTTTCACTTCACCGAGGATGCGCACGCCCAGGCCAGGACCCGGGAACGGGTGACGGTAAACCATGTCGTACGGCAGGCCCAGCTCCAGACCCAGACGACGGACTTCGTCCTTGAACAGTTCGCGCAGCGGCTCGACCAGTTTCAGGTTCATCTCTTCCGGCAGGCCGCCCACGTTGTGGTGCGACTTGATCACGTGAGCCTTGCCGCTTTTGGCGCCAGCCGACTCGATCACGTCCGGGTAGATAGTGCCCTGAGCGAGGTACTTGATGTTGTCCAGTTTGTTCGACTGGGCATCAAAGACGTCGATGAAGGTACGACCGATGATCTTGCGCTTCTTCTCTGGGTCGGCTTCGCCGGCCAGATTGTTCAGGAACTGCTCTTCAGCGTTGGCGCGGATCACCTTGACGCCCATGTTCTCGGCGAACATGGCCATCACTTGCTCGCCTTCGTGCAGACGCAGCAGACCGTTGTCGACGAAGACGCAAGTCAGCTGGTCGCCGATGGCTTTGTGCAGCAGCGCGGCAACTACCGAGGAGTCAACGCCGCCGGACAGACCCAGCAACACGTTGTCGGTACCGACCTGTGCGCGGATGTTGGCAATGGCGTCTTCGGCAATCTTCGACGGCGTCCACAGTGCTTCGCAGCCGCAGATGTCGAGGATGAAGCGCGACAGGATACGGCCGCCCTGTTTGGTGTGGGTCACTTCCGGGTGGAACTGCACGCCGTAGTAGCCGCGGTCGTCGTTGAACATGCCAGCAATCGGGCAGCTTGGGGTGCTGGCCAGAATGTGGAAGTCTTCCGGCATCTTGGTGACCTTGTCACCGTGGCTCATCCACACGTCGAGGCCGAACAGGCCGTCGGCGTCGATGTGGTCTTCGATGCCGTCGAGCAGACGGCTCTTGCCGACCACGTCAACGCGGGCGTAACCGAACTCACGCAGCTCGGAACCTTCAACCTTGCCGCCCAGTTGCTCGGCCATGGTCTGCATGCCGTAGCAGATACCGAAGACCGGCACGCCGAGGTCAAACACGGCTTGCGGGCAGCGCGGGCTGTTGGCTTCGTGCACGGACTCGGGGCCGCCGGCGAGGATGACGCCTTTAGGTGCGAATTCGCGGATCGCATCTTCGTCCATGTCGAACGGGTGCAGTTCGCAGTAAACACCGATCTCGCGCACGCGGCGGGCGATCAGTTGCGTGTATTGCGAACCGAAGTCGAGGATCAGGATGCGGTGAGCGTGAATGTCGAGGGCCATGATTCAGTCTCGTCTAAGTAATTCAGAAACAGTCGTGATTCAGAAACAACTCGGGGCTGAATAACACAGCCCCGGTTGCTTAACGATTTGCTTGAAGGCTCAACCTACGCGGTAGTTTGGCGCTTCTTTGGTGATCTGCACGTCGTGAACGTGGGATTCGGCCATGCCGGCGCCGGTGATCCGCACGAACTCGGGCTTGGTGCGCATTTCTTCGATGTCGGCGCTGCCGGTGTAACCCATCGAGGAACGCAGACCGCCCATCAACTGGTGAATGATCGCGCTCAGGGTGCCTTTGTACGGCACACGGCCTTCGATGCCTTCCGGAACGAGTTTCTCGGCGCCTGCCGAGGAGTCCTGGAAGTAACGGTCGGAGGAACCTTGAGCCTGGGACATGGCGCCCAGCGAACCCATGCCGCGATAAGCCTTGTACGAACGGCCCTGGAACAGTTCGATCTCGCCCGGTGCTTCTTCAGTACCGGCGAACATCGAGCCCATCATCACGCAGGAAGCACCGGCAACGATGGCCTTGGACAGGTCACCGGAGAAACGGATGCCGCCGTCGGCGATCAACGGCACGCCTGTGCCTTCAAGGGCAGCGGCGACGTTGGCGATGGCACTGATTTGCGGAACGCCGACACCGGCGACGATGCGGGTGGTGCAGATCGAGCCAGGGCCGATACCGACCTTGACCGCATCGGCGCCAGCTTCGGCCAAGGCCTTGGCGGCAGCGCCGGTGGCGATGTTGCCGCCGATCACCTGCACGTCAGGGAAATTCTGTTTGACCCAGCGAACACGGTCGATCACACCTTTGGAGTGACCGTGAGCGGTGTCGACCACCACCACGTCCACACCGGCATTGACCAGAGCGGCGACGCGGTCACCGGTGTCTTTACCGGTACCGACCGCAGCACCCACGCGCAGACGACCTTGATCGTCCTTGCTGGCCAGCGGGTAGGCTTTGGCTTTTTCGATGTCGTTGACGGTCATCATGCCTTTGAGGGCAAATTTGTCGTCGACGATCAACACGCGCTCGATGCGGTGCTTGTGCAGCAGTTCGCGTGCTTCGTCCTTGCTGGCGCCTTCCTTGATCGTGACCAGACGCTCTTTAGGCGTCATCACTTCACGGACGGTGGCTTCCAGACGGCTTTCGAAACGCACGTCGCGGGAGGTGACGATGCCGACCAGGTCGCCATCGTGCAGCACCGGAACGCCGGAGATATTGTGCATGCGGGTCAGTTCGAACAGGTCACGCACCGTGGCATCAGCCTCGATGGTAATCGGATCCTTGACCACACCGGCTTCGAACTTCTTGACCTTGCGCACTTCGGCAGCTTGCTGCTCGATGGTCATGTTCTTGTGGATAATGCCGATGCCACCTTCCTGAGCCATGGCAATTGCCAGACGGGCTTCAGTAACGGTGTCCATGGCGGCAGAAACCAGAGGAATGTTCAGTTCGATGCCACGGGTAAGACGGGTCTTGAGACTGACTTCGTTAGGAAGCACCTCGGAATAACCAGGTACTAAAAGAATGTCGTCGAAGGTCAGAGCTTCTTGGCTGATACGCAGCATCGCGGGGGCTCCCGAGCGGGAAAATGGAAGCGCGCCATTATAGTCAGACACCCCCTGCTGTTCAATGTAAAACTCAGCCTAATTGATATACGGAAAACCCTGCTCGTTGTAGGAGTTGCCGAAGGCTGCGATCTTTTGATCTTGCTTTTGAAGAACAACGTCAAAAGATCGCAGCCTTCGGCAGCTCCTACACAGGGAATGTGGCGTTAGAGTTCAACTTTTACCCAGCTCACAGGTTGATCGAGCCAGTCGGCAAATTCGTCGATAAAGCTCTGTTTGAACCCCGCTTCCAGCCAGTTGTTGAAGATGAACCCTAGGTTGGAGAACGCGCATTCCTGCAAAAAGAGAAAGCCATTGATATCGTCTTCGTGGCCGCATTCGGGGCAGGTGAAGTTGTCGGTGCGTGCCGGCATCCATTCCTCAAGGCTATCGAACAGCGCTTCGCCGATTTCCCGGCGACATTCGGCGCAACCTGCTTCTTCGAGAAAACCTTTGGCCGGGGTGAAGATGCAACGCTTGGTGACGATCTCCAGGCCATTGATCGCCTCACCGAATGGCAGCGCCTCGGGATGCAGCACCACCGCGCGGGCGCCATCAGCGATCGCGTAGGCCATGCGGTTGCCGGTGCGCCCGCAGGTGCTTAGCTCTTCCTTGACGATGTTCTTGCGCACCAGCCAGCGCACGATCGCCCGCGCCCGGGGCTCGTGCACCGGCAGGGTGGAGATTTTCGGGACGATGATGCTTTGCGAATTCATGATGCAGCCTGCGACGTCAAATGGAAGTTCTGCGGTGCTCACTCCACCGCCATCGCGGGCAAGCCCACTCCCCCCGGGGTCTGAGGCGAATACAAACATTGTGATCGACTCAAATCACTGTGGGAGCATCGGTGCGCCGATTCGACTTGCCCGCGATGGCGTCAGTGCGGCCGGCAGCTTAATCCCTGACGAAATCCGGTCAAGTGCTGAAGTAGCGCACGATCAACGCAATCCCGCTTGCCAGCACCAGCCACATCACCAGTCGCACAAATGCCTCGCGGGACAAACGCATCGTCAGCCGCCGACCAGTCCACAATCCCAATGCCATGGCCGGCAACAGACACAGCGCCAGCATCAACAAGGGTAGCTCGGCATACACACCTGCGATTGCAAACAGCCCACCGCCATGCACGGCAGCAGCCGCAACCATTCGATTTTTGCTGTTGATTCAGGACAGCGCCCCCATCGGCGTAAGATTCCTTCCCTCGGATGCCGATTGCAACAGCACCGTCGCCCTCGCCTATAGGCAAAATCCCACACCTTTGATCCAACACTTCCTCCAGACATTCACCGGCGAATGCCTTTAAACTGCGCCCCATGATTAAAGATCCCTTTGCAAGACTTGGCCTGGACCGTGAAGTCCTGACCGTCAGCCAGCTCAACGGCCGCGCGCGGGTGTTGCTTGAAGACGTGTTCAGTAACATCTGGGTCGAGGGCGAAATCTCCAACCTCGCCCGTCCGGCGTCCGGCCACATCTATTTCACCCTCAAGGACAGCGGTGCTCAGGTGCGCTGCGCACTGTTTCGGCAGAACGCCGCTCGGGTGCGTCAGGCGTTGAAGGACGGTTTGGCGGTGAAGGTGCGCGGCAAGGTCTCGCTGTTCGAGGGCCGTGGCGACTATCAATTGATACTCGACACCGTGGAACCGGCCGGTGACGGTGCGTTGCGCCTGGCCTTCGACGCGCTGAAGGAAAAGCTCAGCGCCGAAGGTCTGTTCAGTGCCGAACGCAAAGTGCCGCTGCCGGCCCATCCACAGCGCATCGGCATCATCAGCTCGCCGACCGGTGCGGTGATCCGCGACATCATCAGCGTGTTCCGCCGCCGGGCGCCACAAGTGCAGCTGACGTTGATCCCGACCGCCGTACAGGGCCGCGAAGCCACCGCGCAAATCGTCCGCGCCTTGAAACTGGCGGACGCGCGCGGCTTTGACGCATTGATCCTCGCCCGTGGCGGTGGCTCACTGGAAGACCTCTGGTGCTTCAACGAAGAAGCCGTGGCCCGTGCGGTCGATGCCTGCGTGACGCCAATCGTCAGCGCCGTCGGCCATGAAACCGATGTGTCGATCAGCGACTTTGTCGCCGACATGCGTGCGCCAACACCTTCCGCTGCCGCCGAGTTGCTCGCCCCCGACTCCAGTCATCTGATCCGTCAGGTCGAAAGCCTGCATCGTCGTTTGGTGATGCGTATGCGTGACCGCTTGATGCGCGATCGCTTGCGCCTGGAAGGCATGGCTCGTCGTTTGCGTCATCCCGGCGAACGTCTGCGCCAGCAGGCTCAGCGCCTGGATGATCTGGATATGCGCATGCGCCGGGCTTTCGAGCGCCAGCTCAATACCCGCCGCGAACGTCTGATCCGTCTGGAAACCCGCCTCGCCGGACAACATCCGGGACGGCAACTGGCGATGTTGCGCCAGCGCCTCGACAGCCTCGCCGAACGTCTGCCCCGGGCCATGCGCGAAGGTCTGAAAAACCGTCGACTGCAATTGCAAAGTCAGATGCAGACGCTGCATGTGGTCAGCCCGCTGGCAACCCTCGGTCGCGGTTACAGCATTTTGCTCGACGAGCGCGGCAACGCGATTCGCAACGCCGCGCAGACACACACCGGCCAGCGCCTGAAAGCCAAACTCGGCGAAGGCGAACTGCAAGTGCGCGTCGAAGACAACCACCTGACGCCCGTCACCCTTTCTTTACTGGACTGATCCATGCCGCGTTTTCTGGCTCCATTGTTTTTGCTCTGCCTGACCTTCAATGCCCACGCCGACAGTTACATCACCCGGCTGCTCAACAAACCGGTGCCCGGCGGCGTGGCCGTGGTTGATCTTGGCGCTGCTGCTCAGGCGCCGAAAGCCACATATCAGGGCAAACCAGTGCTTGTGGTGAAAGAACAGAACAACTGGCTGGCGATTGTCGGTGTGCCGTTGACGGTCAAGCCTGGCGCACAGCAGATCAGCAGTGGCGGTCGAACCTTGCCATTCACCGTTGGCAGCAAAAAATACCCGGAACAGCGCATCACCCTGAAGAACACTCAGCAGGTCAATCCGAACCCGGCCAACCTCAAGCGCATCGAGGGCGAGTTGGCCGAGCAGATCAAGGCTTATCGCAGCTTCAGCCCGAACATTCCAAGCAATCTGCTGCTGGACAAACCGGTCAACGGGCCGTTGTCGAGCAAGTTCGGCGTGCGCCGGTTCTTCAACGGTGAAGAACGCAATCCTCACGCCGGCCTCGATTTCGCCGTACCGGCCGGCACGCCGATCAAGACCCCGGCCGGGGGCAAAGTGATCCTGACCGGCAATTACTTTTTCAACGGCAATACGGTGTTTGTCGATCATGGCCAGGGCTTTATCAGCATGTTCTGCCATATGTCGAAAATCGACGTGAAGGTTGGCGATCAGCTGGCTCGTGGGGCAGTGGTTGGCAAGGTCGGCTCGACTGGTCGGGCGACCGGGCCGCATATGCACTGGAACATCAGTCTGAATGATGCGCGGGTGGATCCGGCGATTTTCATTGGTGCGTTTCAGCCCTGAGTTATGTGATGAGGCTACCGGCCTCATCGCGGGCAAGCCCGCTCCCACAGGGTTCGAGGTAAATATGAATGTTGTGTACACCACTAATCTCTGTGGGAGCGTGGCTCGCCCGCGATGACGGACTCACTGTCACCGAAATATTCTGGAATAACACATCACCCTCAATTGCGCCCCAACCAAACCTCGCGCAAACATCAAAACGATCCGGCAACTTACAAACAATAAAATCGCGCAAAACCCGTCTTTTCGAGTATTCCTCTCAATTTTTTTCGACCGCTTGCCAACCTCTGTCCTCGCGGTTAGGGTTGAAAGCATGAAAACCTCTCACACCCTTATTCAGCTTCGCCAGCACCGCAGCCTGTGCCTCGTCAGCGCACGACTGCCAGGCTGAATCGCGGCGCCTCGTCCTACGCTTTTCCCAACACATTCGTTGTACCGGCAGGCCGCCTCTTTTCGGCCCAGACAATAAGGAATTTCCCGATGAGCATGCTCAAAGATCCGTCCTCGAAATACCGCGCGTTCCCCGTCATCAACTTGCCTGATCGCACCTGGCCGTCGAAAACCATCGATACCGCGCCGATCTGGTGCAGCTCCGACCTGCGTGACGGCAACCAGTCGCTGATCGAGCCGATGGACGCGGTGAAAAAGCTGCGTTTCTGGAAAACCCTCGTGCAAGTGGGCGTGAAGGAAATCGAAGCCTCGTTCCCGGCGGCTTCGCAAACCGACTTCGACTTCGTGCGTACCCTGATTGAAGAAGGCCACATCCCGGACGACACCACCATTCAGGTGCTGACCCAGGGCCGTGAAGACCTGATCGAGCGCACATTCGAATCCTTGCGCGGCGCGAAGAAAGCCATCGTTCACCTGTACAACGCCACCTCGCCTTCTTTCCGTCGCATCGTCTTCAACCAAGACAAGGAAGGCATCAAGGCCATCGCGGTAAACGCGGCCAAGCTGTTCGTCAAATACGCCGCCATGCAGCCGGACACCGAGTGGACTTTCGAATACTCGCCGGAAACCTTCAGCGCCACCGAACTGGAATTTGCCAAGGAAGTCTGTGATGCAGTGATCGAGGTCTGGAACCCGTCGCCTGAGCACAAAATGATCCTCAACTTGCCGGCCACTGTTGAGTGCGCGACGCCGAACATCTATGCCGACCAGATCGAATGGTTCGGTCGCAACATCAACCGTCGTGACAGCGTGATCATCAGCCTGCACACCCACAACGACCGTGGCACCGGCGTGGCCGCCACCGAGCTGGGCCTGATGGCTGGCGCCGATCGCGTCGAAGGCTGCCTATTCGGTAACGGCGAGCGTACCGGCAACGTCGATCTCGTTACCGTCGCGCTGAACATGTACACCCAGGGCCTCGATCCTCAGCTGGACTTCTCCGACATCGACGGCGTGCGCAAAGTCGTTGAAGAGTGCAACCAGATTCAGGTTCACCCACGTCACCCGTACGTTGGCGATCTGGTCCACACCGCATTCTCCGGTTCCCACCAGGACGCGATCCGCAAAGGCTTCTCCCAGCAGAAACCAGATGCCCTGTGGGAAGTGCCGTACTTGCCGATCGACCCGGCCGATATTGGCCGCAGCTATGAGGCGGTGATTCGCGTCAACAGCCAGTCGGGCAAGGGTGGCATTGCCTACTTGCTGGAGCAGGAATATGGCATCAGCCTGCCGCGTCGCATGCAGATCGAATTCAGCCAGGTGGTACAGCGTGAAACCGATCGCCTGGGCCTTGAGATGACAGCCAAGCAGATCCACTCGTTGTTGATCAGCGAGTACCTGCAAGCCAACACCCCTTATGCGCTGGTCAGCCATCGTCTGCAGGAAGAAAACGGCAACAGTGCCGTCGAAGTTGAAGTGGCGAGCAAGGGTCAGGGCGAAACCAACCTTCATTGGCGCGGCAAGGGCAACGGTGCGCTGGAAGCACTGGTGGCCGGCTTGCCGATTCCGGTGGAGATCATGGACTACAACGAACACGCGATTGGCGCGGGCACCAACGCCAAAGCGGCGGCTTACATTGAGCTGCGCGTGAACGGCGAACGAGCGGTGCACGGCGTGGGTATCGATGAAAACATCACCACTGCCAGCTTCAAGGCACTGTTCAGTGCGTTGAATCGCTCGTTGAGCCAGCCGGAAGCGAAAGCGGCTTAATCCACCGCTGAAACGCAAAAGGCCCCGAAGTGAAAGCTTCGGGGCCTTTTTTTGCCTGACATTTTTGTGCAGATTTCAAAGCCACCTTCGCGAGCAGGCTCGCTCCCACAGGAGGATCGCATTCCAATGTGGGAGCGAGCCTGCTCGCGAAAGGGCCCTCCCCGTCACCGCTTGAATTTCAGGTGAATTCGAAGGTGTCGGCATCCAGATTGGCCGGGAATCTTTCGCGATAAGCCGCCAGTGGTGCCGCTTCCAGCACAGCCTTGAACACCCCGTCCGCCTCCCCCGCCGCCAGCAAAGACTCGCCCTGAAAATCCAGCACCTGGCTGTCGCCGGTGTAGGCAAAACCTTTGCCGTCGGTGCCAACGCGATTCACCGCTGCCACGTAACAGAGGTTTTCGATGGCGCGCGCCGGTAACAACCGATTCCAGTGCAGACGCCGTGCGCCCGGCCAGTTGGCGGTGTACAGGAGCAGATCGGTGTCCTGCGCATCACGGCTCCACACCGGGAAACGCAAGTCGTAGCAAATCAGCGGACGAATTCGCCAACCCTTGAGTTCGAACTGCACCTGCCGCTCACCGGGCGTGTAGTGGTTGTGTTCGCCGGCCATGCGGAACAGGTGACGCTTGTCGTAATGCAGCACTTCACCGTCCGGCCGCGCCCACAGCAGGCGATTGCGATGGCTGCCGTCTGCCGCCTGGATGATCACGCTGCCGGTGATGACCGCATCGAGCCTGGCGGCCTGAAGCCGCAGCCATTTGCTGGTCGGACCATTCTCGGCTTCAGCGAGGGTTTCCGACTCCATGGAGAAGCCAGTGGTGAACATCTCCGGCAGGATAATCAGGTCCGCCCCACGCGCCTGTTCCAGCAACACCTCGAAATGTTCGAAGTTGGCCTGGCGGTCGTGCCACGCCAGACTGGTCTGGATCAGCGCCAGATTAAGGTCAGGTAATGCACTCAGATCACGCATAGTTTTGCCGCCGCTTCGCGCAGCGTCTCCTCGCGTTTGGCAAAGCACAGGCGCACGAGGCGCTGGCCTTCAGGTGGGCTCTGGTAGAACACCGAGATCGGAATACTCGCCACGCCGTGCTCGCGAGTCATCCACAGGGCCATCTCGACGTCGTTCAGGTCAGGACGAATCTGCGAGTAATCGACCAGCTGGAAATAGGTGCCGGCAACCCGGTTAAAGGTGAATCGCGACGGTGCCAGCAAATCACAGAACAGATCGCGCTTGGCCTGATAAAACGCCGGCAGCTCTTCGACATGCTCCGGGTGCTCGGCCATGTAATCGGCCAAGGCGTATTGCAGCGGCGTGACGCCGCAGAAACTGACGTACTGATGCACTTTACGCAGTTCAGCCGTCAGGGCCGGCGGCGCGACGACATAACCGGTTTTCCAGCCAGTAACGTGGTACGTCTTGCCGAACGAACTGACCACGAAGGCGCGCTGATACAGCTCTTCATGAGCCAGCACGCTGACATGCGGCACACCGTCGAACACCAGGTGTTCGTAGACTTCATCGCTGATCAGATAGATGTCGCGATCGCGAATCAACGCCGCCAATTGATCCAGTTCAGCGCGGCTGATCAGCGCACCACTCGGGTTGTGTGGGGTGTTGAGGACGATCATGCGGGTGCGCGGGCTCAGGGCGGCGGCAAGCTTGTCGAAATCGATGGAGAAATCGTCGGGGCTCAGTTGCACATGCACGCAGCGACCGCCAGCCAATTGCGTCGCGGGGTCGTAACTGTCGTAGCACGGGTCAAACACGATGACTTCGTCGCCGCTGTGGATAACTGCCTGAATTGCACAGAAGATCGCCTGTGTCGCGCCGGGCGTCACGGTCACTTCATGTTCGGCATCCACCTTCACGCCGTAGCTGCGAGCGATCTTCGCCGCGATCTGCTCGCGCAGCGCTGGCAGGCCGGCCATCGGCGAATACTGGTTATGGCCACTGGCAATGTGCCGACCTACCGCATCGCGCAGAGACTGCGGGCCGTCGAAATCAGGAAAACCCTGGGACAGGTTGATGGCGCCGGTCTGCGCCGCGAGCTGAGACATCTGCGTGAAAATCGTGATGCCGACATTCGGCAGCTTACTGGTGATCATCGGTAGCCCCTTGCAGGTGAGCTGCAAGTTTCAAGCTGTAAGCCGCAAGTTTCAAGCATCAAACTGTCGGACACAAAAAAGGGCTCTGAAAAGAGCCCTTTTTGCTTTTACTTGAAGCTTGCAGCTAAAAACTGGCAGCTGCTTTATTTTTTGTCGCGGCGTTTCTTGTCGGCTTTCTTGCTGTGCGACATCATCCGACGCTTCCTGTTGACCTGGCGGTCGGTCAGGGTGTTTTTGTTGCCTTCGTACGGGTTCTCGCCGCCCTTGAACTCGATGCGGATCGGCGTACCGACCAGCTTCAGCACACGGCGGTAAGTGTTTTCCAGATAGCGCACGTACGACTTCGGCACTTTCTCGATCTGGTTACCGTGGATCACGATGATCGGCGGGTTCGCACCACCCAAGTGGGCGTAACGCAGCTTGATCCGGCGGTTGTTGACCATCGGTGGCGCGTGTTCGCCAACCGCGTCTTCCAGAATCTGGGTCAGACGGTTGGTCGGCCAGCGGGTGACCGCCGACTTGAACGAGTTCTGTACGGAAGCGTAGAGGTTGCCCACGCCAGTGCCGTGCAGTGCCGAGATGAAGTGGATGTCGGCATAGTCAACGAAGAACAGGCGACGCTGAAGTTCGACTTTCACGAAGTCGCGCTCGCTCGGCGTCATGCCGTCCCACTTGTTGATCGCGATCACCAGCGCACGACCCGACTCGATGGCGAAGCCCAGCAGGTTGAGGTCGTGATCGACCACACCTTCGCGGGCGTCCATCACGAAGATCACCACGTTGGCGTCTTTGATTGCCTGCAGGGTTTTGACCACGGAGAATTTTTCGACTTCTTCGTGAATCTTGCCGCGCTTGCGCACACCAGCGGTGTCGATCAGCGTGTACTTCTCTTCATTCCGTTCGAACGGGATGTAGATACTGTCGCGGGTGGTGCCGGGCTGGTCATAAACGATTACCCGGTCTTCACCGAGCATGCGGTTAACCAGAGTCGATTTGCCAACGTTCGGACGACCGATGATGGCGATCTTGATGCCGTCTTTTTCGCTCGGGCCAGGAATGCGCTTGGCTTCCTCGCCTTCGGCAACGACTTCTTCTTCGCCGTCTTCCGGCTCTTCTTCGTCTCTCGGGAATTCACCCAGGGCGATTTCCAGCATCTGAGTGATGCCACGGCCGTGAGCACCGGCGATAGGAATCGCGTGGCCCATGCCCAACGGAGCAAATTCAGCGCGGGCCATTTCCGGGTCGATGTTGTCGACCTTGTTGGCAACCACGTAGGAACACTTGTTACGTTTGCGCAGGTGTTCGGCGATCATCTGGTCGGCGGCGGTGAAACCGGCCTTGGCATCTACCAGGAACAGCACAACATCTGCTTCTTCAATGGCCAGCAGCGACTGCTCGGCCATTTTTTCGTCCATACCGTGCTCGTCACCGGAGATACCACCGGTGTCGACCAGAATGTAGGAACGCCCTTGCCACTTGGCCTCACCGTACTGGCGATCACGGGTCAGACCGGACAAGTCGCCGACGATGGCGTCGCGAGTCCTGGTCAGGCGGTTGAACAAGGTGGACTTGCCGACGTTCGGTCGGCCCACCAGGGCGATTACGGGAACCATGCGGCTCTCCACTTCGTTATTTCAGAAAATACAAAAGCCGCTGCGAGGCAGCGGCTGGTGCTCGGGGCAACACTGCGGGGTGAACAGGTTCACTCCCACAAGTGAAGCTGCCTGGGGTGTTATCCCCAAGCATAGTTGTTACTTGATGGTCAGGGCTTCCAGTTTGCCGCTGTTGCCATACACATAAATCGTGTCCCCCACCACCAGCGGACGAGCACGCAGGCCGTCGCTGTCGATGCGCTCACGGCCGACGAAACGACCGTCAACCTGACTCAGCAAATGCAGATAACCTTCCAGGTCACCTACTGCAACATAGCTGGAGAACACTTCCGGAGCCGACAGCTGGCGGCGAGCCAGCGAATCGTTGCTCCACAAAGCCGTGGTAGAACGCTCGTCGACGCCTTCAACGGTGCCCGAAGACAGGCTCACGTAAACGCTGCCGAAACCTTGAGCAATACCGGCGTAGCTCGACGCATCGCGCTGCCACAATTGACGACCGCTTTCCAGATCCAGTGCCGCAACGCGACCCTGATAGCTGGCAACGTACAGCGTGCCGCCGGACAGCAGCAGACCGCCGTCGATGTCGACCACGCGCTCCAGTTCCGAACGACCCTGTGGAATCGCGATGCGTTGTTCCCACACCGGAACGCCATTGGAAATATCCAGGGCGACAACTTTACCGGTCGACAGGCCAGCCACCGCGAGGCGGTTGGTCACGAGCGGTGCGCTGGTGCCACGCAGGGTCAGCACGGCTGGAGTGCTGTCATACACCCAGCGTTGGGTACCGGTGGAAGCATCCAGACCGATCAAACGATCGTCCTGAGTCTGCACCACTACCACGTCGCCGTTGTTGGCCGGCGGCGCGAGGACTTCACTGTTGACGCGAGCACGCCACTTCTCTTCACCGTTGATGGTGTCCAGAGCGACGACTTCGCCACGCAGCGTACCAATCAGAACCAGACCGTAACCGACGCCAACGGCGCCGGAGACAGGCAGTTCAAGATCCTGATCCCACTTCACGTCGCCGTTGCTGCGATCCATGGCCATTACCACGCCGGTCACATCGGCCGCGTAGATGGTGTCACCGTCGATCGCCGGTACCAGCATGTTGTAGGTTTCGCCCTGACCGTCACCGATCGAACGACTCCACTGCTTTTGCAGAACCACTTCTTCTTTGAAGTCGGTCAGCTCGGCCGGTGGCAATTCTTTTTTGCTGTTGCTGCTGCAACCCGCGGCCAAAATGGCCAGAGCCAGCAATGCTGCATGCTTCCAACGGATCACGTCACGCATCCCCTTTAGCCAGGTCGTCGAGCTTGATTTGAAGGCCACCGACCGCCGCTTCATCCGACAGTGCCGCCTTGGCTTTTTGATACGCCTTGTTCGCGTCGTCGGTACGGCCCAGCTTCACCAGCAGGTCGCCCTTGAGTTCTTCGCGAGTGGCCAGGAACGCCGTGTCGGCGTCGCCGTCGAGCAGTTTCAGAGCGTCATCCGCCTTGTCCTGCGCGCCCAGCACCTGCGCCAGACGCTGACGGGCGATTTCGCCCAGCGCCGGATTGGCCGGTTTGTCGACGATGGTTTTGAGTTCGGTCGCGGCGTCGTCCAGCTTGCCGCTGTCGACTGCAACCTTGGCCACGAACAGGCTGCCGTACTGCGCATAGGCAGTGCCGCCGAATTCGCTCTTGAGCTTGCCAGCCAGATCCGCAACGCGGGCAGCATCAGGCTTGCCGTCAGGCGTCAGCGTGGTTTCCAGCAGTTGCTGATAGAGCACCGAGGCGCCTTGCGACTGGTTGTCCTGATATTTGTGATAAGCCTGCCAGCCGAACACGATAACCAGCGCCAACAGGCCGCCGGTGACCAGAGGTTTGCCGTTGCGTGTCCACCAGTCCTTCAAATCCGCCAACTGTTCGTCTTCGGTACTCGACACCCCAATACTCCTTAATCGCTAATTCGGCTGTTAAGACAGCTTCAACCCTGCACGACGCAGGTGGCCAGGTGAGCGGCAAGCGCATCCCAGGCAATGCTTTGTTGTTCGCCCTGGCCACGCAGGGGTTTGAAACCTACCACTTGCTGGGCCATTTCGTCGTCACCGAGGATCAGTGCGTACAGCGCACCGCTCTTGTCGGCCTTCTTGAACTGGCTTTTGAAGCTGCCAGCGCCGGCATTGACTTGCAGACGCAGGTTTGGAAGCTGATCACGTACACGCTCGGCCAGAGCCAGACCCGCCAGCTCGGCTTCTTCACCAAAGGCGCAGAGGTAGACGTCGACCTGACGGGAAATTTCTTCCGGGATCTGCTCGAGGGTCTCGAGCATCAGCACCAGACGTTCGATGCCCATGGCGAAACCAACGCCGGTGGTCGGCTTGCCGCCCATCTGCTCGACCAGGCCGTCGTAACGACCGCCCGCGCAAACAGTGCCCTGGGCGCCGAGCTTGTCGGTGACCCATTCGAAAACGGTTTTGCTGTAGTAATCGAGGCCGCGTACCAGCTTCGGGTTGAGCACGTACGGAATGCCGACGGCATCCAGACGGGCCTTCAAGCCTTCAAAGTGTGCACGGGACTCGTCGTCCAGGTAGTCGGCCATTTTCGGCGCATCGACCAGCACGGCCTGAGTGTCGGCATTTTTGGTGTCGAGCACGCGCAGCGGGTTGGTTTTCAGGCGACGCTGGCTGTCTTCGTCGAGCTTGTCGTGATGCGCCGAGAGATACTCGACCAGCGCTTCACGGTAGCGACCACGGGACTCGCTGGTGCCGAGGCTGTTGAGTTCGAGTTTGACCGCATCACGGATACCCAGCTCGCCCCACAGGCGCCAGGTCATGGTGATCAGCTCGGCGTCGATGTCCGGACCGTCGAGGTTGAACACCTCCAGACCGATCTGGTGGAACTGGCGATAGCGGCCTTTCTGCGGACGCTCGTGGCGGAACATCGGCCCGATGTACCAGAGTTTCTGCACCTGACCACCGCCAGTGATGCCGTGCTCAAGCACAGCACGTACACACGCAGCGGTGCCTTCCGGACGCAGGGTCAGGGAGTCGCCGTTGCGGTCTTCGAAGGTGTACATCTCTTTTTCGACGATGTCGGTCACTTCACCGATCGAGCGTTTGAACAGCTCGGTGAACTCGACGATCGGCATGCGGATCTGCTTGTAACCGTAGTTATCCAGCAGACGCGCAACAGTGCCCTCGAAATAACGCCACAGCGGGGTCTGTTCGGGCAGGATGTCGTTCATGCCACGAATGGCTTGCAATGACTTGCTCACTTTAAATCCTTAAATTCGTTCGGCTCTGTAGGCTCAGCCGCGCGCGATAACCGCTGCGTCAGCTTCGACCTTTTCGGCCGCTTTCTGGCGGATCAGCTTTTCCAGGTGATCCACCAGATTTTCATTCGTCAGTTTCTGCGCCGGCTTGCCGTCGATGTAAATCAGGTTTGGCGTGCCGCCGGTCAAGCCGATGTGGGCTTCCTTGGCTTCGCCGGGGCCGTTGACTACACAACCGATCACCGCGACATCCAGCGGCACCAGCAGGTCTTCAAGGCGCCCTTCCAGCTCGTTCATGGTCTTGACCACATCGAAGTTCTGCCGCGAGCAGCTCGGGCAGGCGATGAAGTTGATGCCACGGGAACGCAAATGCAAAGACTTGAGAATGTCGTAACCGACCTTCACTTCCTCGACCGGGTCGGCCGCCAGCGAGATGCGGATAGTATCGCCAATCCCCTCGGCGAGCAGCATACCTAGGCCCACGGCGGATTTCACCGTGCCAGAACGCAATCCACCCGCTTCGGTGATGCCCAGGTGCAGCGGCTGGACGATTTCTTTCGCCAGCAAGCGGTAGGCTTCGACGGCCATGAACACGTCGGAGGCCTTCACACTGACTTTGAAGTCCTGGAAATTCAGGCGTTCGAGGTGCTCAACGTGGCGCAGGGCGGATTCGACCAGCGCCGCCGGAGTTGGCTCGCCGTATTTCTTTTGCAGGTCTTTTTCCAGCGAGCCGGCGTTGACGCCGATACGAATCGGGATACCGCGGTCACGAGCAGCATCAACCACTGCACGCACGCGATCTTCGCGACCGATGTTGCCCGGGTTGATACGCAGGCAGTCCACACCCAGTTCGGCTACGCGCAGAGCGATCTTGTAGTCGAAGTGAATGTCGGCAACCAGCGGCACCTTGACCAATTGCTTGATCTTGCCGAATGCCTCGGCGGCGTCCATGTCCGGCACCGAAACGCGAACGATGTCGACGCCGGCCGCTTCCAGACGATTGATTTGCGCAACGGTGGCGGCTACGTCATTGGTGTCGCTGTTGGTCATGCTCTGCACAGCG
The DNA here is from genome assembly GCF_044218815.1 of Pseudomonas sp. A0308. NCBI lineage: Bacteria > Pseudomonadati > Pseudomonadota > Gammaproteobacteria > Pseudomonadales > Pseudomonadaceae > Pseudomonas > Pseudomonas sp. A0308. Next base: position 4,673,308 of record NZ_CP162581.1, on the reverse strand, counting down.
ATAGGCGCATCGCCGCCTACCGGTACGTTGCCGACCCAGATCTTGCGCGAAACGCGACGTTTGATTGGAGATTCGCCGTGCATGACTTATTGACCCAACTTCAGGCGAGCAGTCTCGCCACTGGTGAACGGAGCGATATCGACCGACTGGCCGTTGTAGCTGACCTGTGCGCCACGGGCATAGCCCAGTCGTACGGCAAACGGTGGTTTGCCGGCAACAGACAGACTATCGCCTTTACGCTTGAGGCCACTGAACAGAATCTTGCCGGTGCCATCGGCGACTTGCGTCCAGCAATCAGCAACGAATTGCACAGAAACCTGACCTTGACCCGCAACTGGCGCAGCCGCTTGCGCGGTTGGCGCTGGCGTCGCAGGAGCCACCGGAGCGGCAACGGTCGGCGCAGGAGTAGCCGGAACATTCGCTGTCGGCGTGGCCGGCGCAGCGACAACCGGAGCCGGCGTGTGAACCGGTGCAGTTGGCGTCGCGGCCGGTGCTGCTGGAGCGGTTGCCGGAGCAGCAGGCTCGGCGCCAGTGGATTCAGCGGTGGTTTCCGATTGCGGCAACGCCAAATCAGTCGTGCCTTCGGCCTGACCTTCGGCAACGGCCTGGTCTTCCGGCTCGTCAATCGGGTGAATCTGCGTGGTGCCGTCGGCGCCTTCGACTTCGACGTGCTCAGGGGCGAGGCTGGTCAGGTCTTTGGTGCGCTGCGAAGTCTGATCCTGCCACCAGACGAAACCGCCACCGATGACCGCGATCAGCAACAGCAGGCTGACGATGCGCAAAATGGTGTGGGAAACCCGCACCGGCTCTTCGATACGACCCAGCGCATGCACGTTGCTGCCCTGGGAATCGGTGCCGGTGGACTGGTCAAATTGCTGAACCAGAGCGGTCTGGTCCATGCCGAGCAACTTGGCATAGGCGCGAATATAGCCGCGAGCGAAGGTGTGCCCCGGCAGCTTGTCGAAAGCGCCGGCTTCAAGATTGCTCAGGGACGTCACGGTGAGGTTGAGCTTGAGGGCCACTTCGGCCAGCGACCAGCCATTGCTTTCGCGGGCCTGGCGCAAGGTCTCACCGGGGTTAACGCGATTCGCTGCTACAACTTCGGGATGCGCCGCTTTCATCATTGCTCCGACAGGTATTGCTGATATTCCGGCGTACCGGGATAGAGTCGTTTTAATTGCAGGCCATAACTGGCTGCCTTGTCGCGATCTTCAAACACTTTCGCCAGCCGAACGCCGAGCAATAGACTACGTGCATTTTGTTCGGTTAGCAGGCTGAAACGGTCGTAATAGTCACGTGCGGGCACATAATGCCTGTCTTCGAAGGACAACTCAGCCATTTCCAGCAATGCGCGCGGTTGTTGACGATTCAACCGCAGGGCTTTTTCCAGTTGCTGCTGCGCCAGATCACGCTGGCCGAGCTTTGCCGCCGTCATGCCGAGGCTCTCGAATACGCGCGAGCGCTCAGGATACAGGGTATCGGCGGCGGCCTGTTCAAAACGCTCGTAGGCTTCCTTGTATCGCTGCTCTTCGTAGAGAAAACTGCCGTAGTTGTTGAGGGTGCGGGCATCGGCGGGACGTGAAGACAAGGCCTTGCGGAAGTGTTCGTCAGCAAGTGCAGGCTCCATCTCGGCCTGGAATACCAGTCCGAGCGCAGCATTGGCGTCCGGGTCAGAGCTGTCCAGGTCAAGGGCCTTTTTCAGCGGCACCTTGGCGCGCTCGGTCATGCCCTGCTGCAAATACCCCAGCCCCAACTGCACATAAGCGGCTCGCGCTTCATCGCGGCCCTTGCTGGTCTTCATCGGGTTGTAGTCACCCGACAGGACACAGCCAGCACTCAGGCTGGCCAACAGCAACAGCAGCGCAAAGCGCAGGGACATAGAGATCCTCTCTTAGTTTGTATTCGCGGCGTTCTGCGCCAGATCGCCGTCGGCGTTCAATTCCCGCACGGCAATGTAACGTTCGCTGCGACGGGTGCGATCCAGCACCTGTCCTACCAATTGTCCACAAGCCGCGTCGATGTCTTCACCACGGGTGGTGCGCACAGTGACGTTGAAGCCTGCCTGATGCAGTTGATCCTGGAACCGGCGGATAGCATTGTTGCTAGGCCGCTCGTACCCGGAGTGCGGGAACGGGTTGAACGGAATCAGATTGATCTTGCATGGAATGTCTTTCAGCAACTCGACCATCTCAACGGCATGCTCGACTTTGTCGTTGATGTCCTTGAGCAAGGTGTACTCGATGGTCAGCACGCGCTTCTCGCCCAGGGACGACATGTAGCGCTGGCACGACTCGAGCAGCATCTTAAGCGGATATTTCTTGTTGATCGGCACCAATTGGTTACGCAATGCGTCATTCGGTGCGTGCAGGGACAACGCCAGGGATACGTCGATGTGCTTGGACAGCTCATCGATCATCGGCACCACACCCGACGTGGACAGGGTCACGCGGCGCTTGGAGATCCCGTAGCCGAGGTCATCCATCATCAGATGCATGGCGGCGACGACGTTATCGAAGTTCAGCAGCGGCTCACCCATGCCCATCATCACCACGTTGGTGATGGCACGGTCGACGGTCGCCGGGACGCTGCCGAAAGATTTGTTGGCAATCCACACCTGACCGATGACTTCGGCGGCGGTGAGGTTGCTATTGAAGCCTTGCTTGCCGGTGGAGCAGAAACTGCAGTCCAGGGCACAGCCTGCCTGGGACGAAACGCACAACGTGCCGCGTTTGCCCTGGGGAATGTACACGGTCTCGACACAGCTGCCGGACGCCACGCGCACCACCCACTTACGGGTGCCGTCGGTGGAGATGTCCTCGCTGACAACTTCGGGACCACGGACCTCGGCAATAACCTTGAGCTTGTCGCGCAAGGCCTTGCTGACGTTCGTCATGGCGTCGAAATCATCGACGCCAAAGTGGTGAATCCATTTCATTACCTGACCGGCACGGAAACGCTTCTCCCCGATTGAGTCGAAGAATTTTTCCATTTCCGGCTGGGTCAGACCCAGCAGGTTGGTTTTAACAGTCGATGTAGTCATGGATTCACCTTCACTCTTAAGCCAATGCTTAGCGAGTGGTTACTTCAGTAGCTGCGAAGAAGTACGAGATTTCACGAGCAGCTGCGGCTTCGGAGTCCGAACCGTGAACAGCGTTGGCGTCGATGGAATCAGCGAAATCAGCGCGGATGGTACCGGCAGCAGCTTCTTTAGGGTTGGTAGCGCCCATCAGCTCACGGTTCAGAGCGATAGCGTTTTCGCCTTCCAGAACCTGAACAACAACAGGACCGGAGATCATGAAGGAAACCAGGTCGCCGAAGAAACCACGAGCGCTGTGCTCAGCGTAGAAGCCTTCAGCTTCAGCTTTGGACAGTTGCTTCAGTTTCGAAGCTACAACGCGCAGGCCGGCTTTTTCGAAACGAGTGGTGATTTCGCCGATGACGTTTTTTGCAACAGCGTCAGGCTTGATGATGGAGAAAGTGCGTTGAACAGCCATGGTGTAACTCCAGAAACGGTAATTTGTGAAAAATTAAACCCGCGAATTATACGCGGGTTCTTGGGTATTGCCTAACCTGCGAGGACGATCAGTCCAATTCTTCGGCCCAGAGCGTCTGAACCGCTTCCAGTACTTTCTCGCCAACGCGACCAGAGGTGTCATCAAAGTCAGGCAGATTCATGATCATCTGCTGCAGACGGACGAAACCAACAGAATACGGATCGATACCGGGGTGGGCCTCGGCCAGCTCTTCTGCAATACGTTGAACATCATTCCAACCGTAGCTCATGACAGTCTTACCAGTCAGTGCGGCGCTTCGGCCGCATGGTTAAGCGAATATTTCGGAATCTCGACGGTGATGTCTTCTTCACCCACGATAGCCTGACAGGCCAGTCGCGATTGCGCTTCCAGACCCCAGGCACGATCAAGGAAGTCTTCTTCCAGCTCGTCAGCCTCTTCCATCGAGTCGAAACCCTCGCGAATGATGCAGTGACAAGTGGTGCAGGCGCAGACGCCGCCGCAAGCACTTTCCATCTCGATGTGGTGTTCGTGGGCCAGTTCAAGAATCGATGTGCCGGGCGCAGCCTCGACCACCATACCCTCAGGGCAGAACTTGTCGTGGGGCAGAAAAATGACCTGCGGCATCAGATATCCTCGATTTCATTCAGATTGCGCCCCGACAGAGCGGCTTTCACCGTCAAATCCATGCGGCGGGCAGCAAAAGCATCGGTCACTTGCGACAGACGCTTGGTCTGCTGCTCGATGGCGTAACCATCGGTACCTTTCATCAGTTCGGCCAGTTCCTGCAATTGCAGGTCGATAACCATGCGCTCTTCGGCGTCAAGCAAACGCTCGCCATCCACCTCAAGAGCACCCTGCACGGCTTCGATCAGACGCCGGGCATCGACTTGCTGTTCACGCAGAACGCGAGCGACCTTGTCGTCATTGGCGTGCTGGAACGAGTCCTTGAGCATCTTGGCGATTTCGCCGTCGGTCAGACCGTAGGAAGGCTTGACCTGAATGCTCGCCTCAACGCCCGAACCGAGTTCGCGGGCGGAAACGCTGAGCAGACCGTCAGCGTCGACCTGGAAGGTCACGCGAATCTTCGCCGCACCCGCGACCATCGCTGGAATGCCACGCAATTCGAAACGCGCCAGCGAGCGGCAGTCACTGATCAACTCACGCTCGCCTTGCAGCACGTGAATCGCCATTGCCGACTGGCCATCTTTGTAAGTGGTGAAGTCCTGAGCACGGGCGACGGGGATGGTGGTGTTGCGCGGAATCACCTTCTCCATCAGACCGCCCATGGTTTCCAGCCCCAGGGACAGCGGAATCACGTCGAGCAGCAGCAGTTCGCCGCCATCGCGCTTGTTGCCAGCCAACGTATCGGCCTGGATCGCGGCACCGATGGCCACCACTTGATCCGGGTCGATTTCGGTCAACGGCTCACGACCAAAGGCTTCGGCAACCGCTTCGCGAACGCGCGGGACGCGAGTCGAACCGCCGACCATGACCACGGCATGCACGTCTTCCAGCTCGATGCCGGAATCACGAACAGCACGGCGGCAGGCTTTCAGGCTGCGAGAGACCATCGGCTCGATCAGTGCATCGAAGGCTTCGCGGGTCAGCTGTGCTTTCCAGTCGCCGTAGGCAACTTCAACACTGGCCGCATCGGTCAGGGCTTCTTTGGCCGCGCAAGCGGTTTGCAGCAGATTACGTTGCGCGCCTGGATCGAGATCGGCGGACAGGCCCGCGCTCTCGATGATCCAGCTGGCAATCGCATGATCGAAATCATCGCCGCCCAGCGCGCTGTCGCCGCCAGTGGCGAGAACTTCAAACACACCGCCAGTCAGACGCAGAATCGATATATCGAAAGTACCGCCGCCCAGGTCATAGATCGCGACCAGGCCTTCGGCGTGCTGATCCAGACCGTAAGCCACAGCGGCCGCGGTCGGCTCATTGAGCAGGCGCAGCACGTTCAGACCGGCCAATTGGGCCGCATCCTTGGTGGCCTGGCGCTGAGCATCGTCGAAATACGCCGGAACGGTGATCACCGCGCCAACCAGTTCGCCACCCAAGGTCGCTTCAGCACGCTGGCGCAACACTTTGAGGATTTCGGCGGAGACTTCGACAGGGCTTTTCGGGCCCTGCACGGTATCGATGAACGGCATGTGCGATTCGCCGCCGACAAAGCGGTATGGCAGTTGCTCGCCCAATTGCTTGACGTCGGAAAGACCACGACCCATCAAGCGCTTGACCGACAGCACAGTGTTCAAAGGATCGGAAGCGGCAGCCAGTTTGGCCGACTCGCCGACTTCGACACGGTCGGAGTGGTAACGCACGGCAGACGGCAGGATGACCTGCCCGTTTGCGTCGGCCAGCGGCTCGGAAAGACCACTGCGCAACGCAGCGACCAGCGAATTGGTAGTACCCAAGTCGATCCCCACAGCCAGGCGACGCTGGTGCGGTTGAGGACTTTGGCCGGGTTCGGCGATCTGCAGTAGGGCCATCGTGATCAGGACTTATCTGTATATCAGGCGTGCGACCGGAGCGGCACTGGGTTAATCGTCGAGGCGCTCTTCTAACTGGCGCACTTCGTAGGTCAGCTTGTCGAGGAACTGCATGCGCCGCATCAGGCGTTCGGCCTGATCACGTTGCGCTGCATCGTCCCAACAGGCTGCAAAACTTTCGTTGAGTTCTTCCTGGGCCACTTTCAAGCGACGCTTGAATACCGCGACGCCGTCGAGATCGGCACTGTCCTGGAGGTCTTCGAGCTCTTCGCGCCATTGCATCTGCTGCAAAAGAAACTCGGGATCATGGACCGTGACTTCCATCGGCACTTCATGCCCACTGACCTTCAGCAGGTAGCGCGCACGCTGGGGCGGGCTCTTAAGCACCTGATAAGCCTCGTTGAGGCCGGCAGATTGCTCAAGCGCCAACCGCTGCTCGCGCTCGGAAGCATCGGCAAAGCGGTCAGGATGAACACCACGCGCCAACTCACGGTAGCGCGTGGCCAACTGCTCGAGATCCAGACGGAAGCTCGGTTGCAGCTCGAATAAAGCGAAATGACAAGGAGTACCCACGACAAGCCTCAGATGTTGAAGCTTTCGCCGCAGCCACACTCACCGCGTACGTTGGGGTTGTTGAACTTGAAGCCTTCGTTCAACCCTTCCTTGACGAAATCGAGCTCGGTGCCGTCCAGGTAGGCCAGGCTTTTCGGGTCGATAATCACTTTTTCGCCGTGACTTTCGAACACCTGATCCTCTGCAACCACCTCGTCGACAAACTCCAGCACGTAGGCAAGGCCGGAACAACCTGTGGTGCGAACACCCAGACGAATCCCTTCACCTTTGCCGCGCCCGTCGAGGGAGCGCCGCACGTGTCGAGCAGCCGCTTCTGTCATGCTGATAGCCATCGGTGACTCCTTACTCGTCGCCAAATCCTGAAAGTCAGATCAAGCCTTTCTTCTGCTTGTAATCGCGAACAGCCGCCTTGATAGCGTCTTCAGCGAGTACCGAGCAGTGAATTTTCACTGGCGGCAGGGCCAGTTCTTCGGCCAGCTGGGTGTTCTTGATGGTTTCGGCTTCGTCCAGGGTCTTGCCCTTCATCCACTCGGTAGCGAGGGAGCTGGAGGCGATTGCCGAACCGCAGCCGTAGGTCTTGAACTTGGCATCTTCGATGATGCCCTGATCGTTGACCTTGATCTGCAGACGCATCACGTCGCCGCACGCTGGTGCGCCAACCATGCCAGTGCCGACATCCGGGTCTTCGGCATTCATCTTGCCGACGTTACGCGGGTTTTCGTAGTGGTCGATGACCTTTTCGCTGTAAGCCATGGTTCTAATCCTCACTCATCAGGGCCGCTCTTGAGGCCCTGTAGCTGCGCTGCGTCAGTCGCCGCGTCGCTACAGGATCTGTATCTGGCGGCTTCTATATTTAGTGTGCCGCCCACTCGATCTTCGAGATATCGACGCCGTCTTTGTACATGTCCCACAGCGGCGACAAAGTGCGCAGCTTGGTAACGGCCTCGCAGACTTTCTGCGCGGCGTAGTCGATTTCTTCTTCGGTGGTGAAACGGCCGAAGGTGAAGCGGATCGAGCTGTGTGCCAGTTCGTCGTTGCGGCCCAGGGCGCGCAGTACGTACGAAGGCTCAAGCGATGCCGAGGTGCACGCCGAACCGGACGAAACCGCCAGATCCTTGAGCGCCATGATCAGCGACTCGCCCTCAACGTAGTTGAAGCTCAGGTTCAGGTTGTGCGGAACGCGGGCAGTCAGGCTGCCGTTGACATACAGCTCTTCCAGATGCTCGACCTGCTTGTAGAAGCGGTCGCTCAGGGCTTTGATGCGCACGTTTTCAGCAGCCATGTCTTCCTTGGCCACACGGAACGCTTCGCCCATGCCGACGATCTGGTGGGTCGCCAGAGTACCGGAACGCATGCCGCGCTCGTGACCGCCGCCATGCATGGTCGCTTCGATGCGCACACGCGGCTTGCGGCTCACGTACAGCGCGCCGATGCCTTTAGGGCCGTAGGTCTTGTGGGCAGAGAACGACATCATGTCGACTTTCAGTTTCGACAGGTCGATGTCGACCTTGCCGGTGGACTGAGCAGCGTCAACGTGGAACAGGATGCCTTTGGCGCGAAGCATCTCGCCGATGGCTTCGATGTCGTTGATGGTGCCGATTTCGTTGTTCACATGCATGGCCGACACGAGAATGGTGTCTTCACGCAGCGCGGCTTCGATCATTGCCGGAGTCACCAGACCATCGGTCTGCGGCTCGAGGTAGGTCACTTCGAAACCTTCACGCTCCAGTTGGCGCATGGTGTCGAGGACAGCCTTGTGCTCAATCTTGGTGGTGATCAGGTGTTTGCCCTTGGAGGCGTAGAAATGTGCCGCACCTTTGATCGCCAGGTTGTTGGACTCGGTGGCGCCAGAGGTCCAGACGATTTCACGCGGGTCGGCATTGACCAGATCGGCCACCTGACGACGGGCGTTTTCGACGGACTCTTCAGCTTTCCAGCCGAACACGTGGGAACGGGACGCCGGGTTACCGAAGTTTCCGTCGACCAGCAGGCATTCACTCATTTTTTGCGCAACGCGCGGATCGACCGGTGTGGTCGCAGAGTAATCAAGGTAAATCGGCAATTTCATGGACTATCTCCTAAATCAGGGCTGGCGTGCCGCTGGCTCTACGGCTGTCATTCGACGGCGGACGCTTCAATCTTGTCCAGGCGTTGCGCCTTGCTGTTGCAACGGCGCTGGTCCTGACGCTGGGCTACTTCTTGCACCTCACGGCGAGTCACAAGATCAGCCAAGCTGATACCACTTAGAAATTCGTGAATCTGCAGGCTCAGATCGCACCACAGATGATGTGTCAGGCAAGTGTCGCCGGAATGGCAATCACCCTGCCCCCCGCACTTGGTGGCATCGACCGATTCGTTCACCGCGTCGATCACCTGGGCGACCTGAATGCCCTGCATGTCGCGGGACAACTGGTAGCCACCACCCGGACCGCGAACGCTGGAAACCAGGTTACTGCGGCGCAGCTTGGCAAAAAGCTGTTCGAGATAGGACAGGGAAATGCCTTGGCGCTCGGAGATATCGGCCAGGGACACCGGCCCGTGCTGCGCGTGCAACGCCAGATCAAGCATGGCGGTCACGGCGTATCGGCCTTTTGTAGTCAGTCGCATGGACAATTACCACGGAGTTCAGAATGGGGCGAGTATGCAATTCCCGAGTATTTAAGTCAACTATAAGACCTAGTGCTTTAGTCGGGTTTACCCGCGAAAGAGCGCGCGCATCATAGCAAAGGCAGGCCGTTAACAGCCAGAGGTACCGCGTTACCGTTCTTCGCGAGCAGGCTCGCTCCCACACTGGAATGCCCCCCGTGGGAGCGAGCCTGCTCGCGACAGCAACGGTGCGGTTTAGCTGGCCTGACTCTGATCCTTGCCCTTCACGCAGGCGAAGTCTTCTTCGCGCAGCTCAGGCAGATCTTTCGCACAGTAATTACTGCCCAGATCCTTCAATGCGCCGCACATACCTTCCAGCCGCCCGTCCACCGCTTGCAGGTGGTCGAGCAACTGACCGATGGCGCGCGCCACCGGGTCGGGCATGTCTTCGCTGACACCATAGGCATCGAAACCGATCTTCTCGGCCATGGCCTTGCGCTTGGCGTCCTGCTCCTCATCGGATTTGACGATGATTCGACCTGGAATGCCCACGACTGTAGCGCCCGGCGGTACTTCTTTGGTCACCACCGCGTTGGAGCCGACCTTGGCACCGGCACCGACCGTGAACGGGCCGAGCACCTTGGCGCCAGCGCCCACGACAACGCCGTCGCCCAGTGTCGGGTGACGCTTGCCCTTGTTCCAGCTCGTGCCACCCAGGGTCACCCCCTGATAAATGGTCACGTCATCACCAATCTCGGCGGTTTCGCCAATGACGATCCCCATACCGTGATCGATGAAAAAACGCCGACCGACCTTGGCGCCCGGATGAATTTCGATCCCGGTCAACCAGCGACCGAAGTTCGACACCAATCGCGCCAGCCATTTCAGCTCATTGCGCCAGAGCATGCCTGCCAATCGATGAATCCAGATGGCGTGCATGCCGGGGTAGCAGGTCAGGACTTCAAAAGCGTTACGCGCCGCCGGGTCTCGATGGAATACGCTCTGGATATCTTCACGCAAACGCTCAAACATCATTCAGTCCTTCCGCTTTAGAAGCTCACCACGGGCCGCTTTTTGGGTTTCCGTGAGGATGCCACGCAATATATTCATTTCCGCCCGGCTGACCGAGCTGCGTCCGTACAACCGGCGCAGGCGCGCCATCAAGTGCCGCGGTTTTTCCGGATCGAGGAATTCGATAGCGACCAGCGTCTGCTCCAGATGCTCATAGAATCGCTCCAGCTCATCCATGGTCGCCAGCTCGGCGCTTTTCACCGAGGCCACTTCTTCTTTCTCGATCTTGCTCGGCTGACCCTGTGCCGCCAGCCAGGCCATACGCACTTCATAGCTCAACACCTGCACCGCCGCCCCCAGATTCAGCGAGCTGAACTCAGGATCGGAGGGGATATGCACGTGAAAGTGACATCGCTGCAGCTCGTCATTGGTCAGGCCGGAATCTTCACGACCGAATACCAAAGCGATTTGCGCGCCTTGCCCGGCCTCCTCAACCACTTTGGTTCCGCATTCGCGCGGATCCAGCAGCGGCCAGGGGATACGGCGGTCACGAGCACTGGTGCCAAGCACCAGATTGCAACCGACCAAGGCATCTTCAAGGGTGGCGACGACTTGGGCATTTTCAAGGATGTCACCGGCACCGGAGGCGCGAGCATCGGCCTCGTGGTGCGGAAACAGGCGCGGCTCGACCAGCACCAAGCGCGACAGACCCATGTTTTTCATGGCGCGCGCGGCCCCGCCGATGTTGCCGGGGTGGCTGGTATTGACCAGGACGACACGAATGTTCTGCAGCAAGGGAGGCGCTCTCGGACACAGGAAAGGGGTGCAAATCTTACAGAACAGCCTACCGTTAAGCTATGAAAGCGAACAGCGACCTTCACCTGAAGAAAAGTTCTGATAGAATGCGCGGCTTTCTTTAACAACCTTAGGTGACACATCCATGCAGCCCATGCTGAATATCGCGCTGCGCGCCGCCCGCAGCGCCAGTGAACTGATCTTCCGCTCCATCGAGCGCCTGGATACCATCAAGGTCGACGAAAAAGACGCCAAGGATTATGTATCCGAGGTGGACCGCGCCGCCGAGCAGAAAATCATCGACGCGCTGCGCAAGGCTTACCCGAACCACTCCATCCGTGGCGAAGAGACCGGCATGCACGCCGGTACCGGCATCGAAGGCGAAGAATACCTGTGGATCATTGATCCGCTGGACGGCACCACCAACTTCCTGCGTGGCATTCCTCACTTCGCTGTCAGCATCGCCTGCAAATATCGCGGTCGCCTGGAACACGCTGTTGTTCTGGACCCGGTTCGCCAGGAAGAATTCACCGCCAGCCGTGGTCGCGGCGCTCAACTGAACGGTCGCCGCCTGCGCGTCAGCGGTCGCACCAGCCTCGACGGCGCCCTGCTGGGCACTGGCTTCCCGTTCCGTGACGACCAGATGGACAACCTCGAGAACTACCTGGGCATGTTCCGCGCTCTGGTTGGCCAGACCGCTGGCATCCGCCGTGCTGGCTCGGCGAGCCTCGACCTGGCTTACGTGGCTGCCGGTCGTTTCGATGCATTCTGGGAGTCGGGCCTGTCCGAGTGGGACATGGCTGCAGGCGCCCTGCTGATTCAAGAAGCTGGCGGCCTGGTGAGCGACTTCACCGGTGGTCACGACTTCCTTGAAAAAGGCCACATCGTTGCCGGCAACACCAAATGCTTCAAGGCAGTGCTGACGGCGATCCAGCCGCACCTGCCGGCGTCGCTGAAGCGCTAAGCTTTTCGCGAAACGAAAAAAGCACCCTTCGGGGTGCTTTTTTTATGCCTGAAATTCAATATCCCCCCTGTAGGAGCTGCCGAAGGCTGCGATCTTTTGATTCTGGTTTTTAAAAACAAGATCAAAAGATCGCAGCCTTCGGCAGCTCCTGGTGATCACCGACAGATCAGTCGGCTGACAAGAATACGGGCACAAAAAAAGCACCCCGAAGGGTGCTTCTTTTTAAACGACCAGGCCGTTACTGACCTGGCTCATTCTGCGACAGGACCAGTTTGCCTTCCTTGTCGACCGGAATCTGGTTGCCCGGATCACGATCCATGCGCACTTTGCCTTCCTTGCCATCCAGCGAGTAACGCACGTCGTAACCAACAACCTTGTCACTGATGTCGTTTACGGTGTTACAGCGAGTCTGTGTCGTGGTGTAGGTGTCACGACCCTGCATACCTTCCTGAACCTTGTTACCGGCATAACCGCCACCGACCGCGCCGGCGACCGTAGCGATCTTCTTGCCGTTGCCGCCGCCGATCTGGTTACCCAGCAAACCACCCGCTACGGCACCGATGGCGGTACCGAGAATCTGGTGTTGATCCTTGACCGGCGCCTGCCGGGTCACTGCTACGTCCTTGCACACTTCACGTGGCGTCTTGATCTGTGTCTTGACCGGTTCAACGGCTAATACTTGCGCATACTCAGGGCCGCTTTTAACCAGGCTGTAGGTGGCAACAGCACCCCCGGCAGTCACACCGACAGCACCCAATACCGCACCAACCAGCAACGACTTGTTCACATGAACCTCCTGACCATCACATGCGGGACGGGCCCGCGCTTCTCCCAGCCTTGGAGCATAAAAAAAGGCGCGAGTTCAACTCGCGCCTTTTTTGGCTGACTACTGGAAAAACGATGGCCGTTTATGGACGGTCGTCGACTTCCTTCTCGGTGTTAGCCGGTGGAATCAGGTCTTCGGTCGTCAGGTTCAGCCAGATCAGCACCACGTTAGCGATGTAGATCGACGAGTAAGTACCCGCCAGAACACCGATGAACAGGGCAATCGAGAAGCCGAACAGGTTGTCGCCACCAAAGAACAGCAGCGCAGCGATCGCCAGCAAGGTCGAAATCGACGTCGCCATGGTGCGCAGCAGGGTCTGGGTGGTCGAGATGTTGATGTTCTCGATCAGCGTTGCCTTGCGCAGTACACGGAAGTTCTCACGAACCCGGTCGAATACCACAATGGTGTCGTTCAGCGAGTAACCGATGATCGCCAGCACCGCTGCCAGTACTGTCAGATCGAAAGTGATCTGGAAGAACGACAGGATACCGATGGTCACGATCACGTCGTGGATCAGCGAAACGATAGCGCCGACCGCGAATTTCCACTGAAAGCGGAAAGCCAGGTAGATCAGGATGCCGCCGAGCGCCAGCAGCATGCCGAGGCCGCCCTGGTCGCGCAGCTCTTCACCGACCTGCGGGCCGACGAACTCGACACGCTTGACCATCGCCGGGTTGTCGCCGCCAACCTTCAGCAGCGCCTCCGCGACCTGATGGCCCAGCTGAGGGTCTTCACCCGGCATCCGCACCAGCAGATCAGTCGTCGCACCGAAGCTCTGCACGATGGCTTCGTGGTAACCCGAACTCACCAGTTGCTCGCGCACCTTGGTGACATCGGCCGGACGCTCGTAGGTCAGCTCGATGAGCGTACCGCCGGTGAAGTCCAGACCCCAGTTCATGCCCTTGGTGACGACACTGAACATAGCCAGCAGGGTGAGGAATACTGTGACGCCGAACGCGAAGTTGCGAACGCCCATGAAGTTGATTGTACGTAACATGGCAGCCCCTTAAATCCACAACTTCTTGAAGTCACGTCCGCCGAAGATCAGGTTGACCATTGCGCGGGTCACCATGATGGCCGTGAACATCGAGGTAAAGATCCCGAGGGACATGGTCACTGCGAAACCTTTGACCGGGCCTGTGCCCATCGCAAAGAGAATCCCGCCGACCAACAGAGTGGTCAGGTTGGCGTCGAGAATCGCGGTGAATGCCCGGCCGAAGCCTTCGTTGATTGCGCGCTGCACGGACATGCCCGCGGCGATCTCTTCACGTATCCGCGAGAAGATCAGCACGTTGGCGTCGACCGCCATACCCATGGTCAAGACGATACCGGCGATACCCGGCAGGGTCAGCGTTGCACCCAGCAGCGACATCAGCGCCAGCAGCAACACCATGTTCACCGACAGAGCGACGGTGGCGATGATGCCGAAGAAGCGATAGATCGCGATGATGAACAGCGACACGAACAACATGCCCCACAACGACGCATCGATACCCTTGGTGATGTTGTCAGCACCCAGGCTCGGGCCGATTGTGCGCTCTTCAGCGAAGTACATTGGAGCCGCCAGACCACCGGCACGCAGCAGCAGCGCCAGCTCGGACGACTCGCCCTGACCGTTCAGGCCAGTGATACGGAACTGAGCACCCAGCGGCGACTGGATGGTCGCCAGGCTGATGATCTTCTTCTCTTCCTTGAACGTCTGCACCGCGACGTCTTTTTCGACGCCATTCACCATTTGCTTGGTGTAAGTGGTGACCGGACGCTGCTCAATGAAGATCACAGCCATGCTGCGACCAACGTTGCTGCGGGTCGCACGGCTCATCAGCTCGCCACCGTGACCATCCAGACGGATGTTCACTTCAGGCGTGCCGTGCTCGCCGAAACCAGCCTTGGCGTCGGTTACCTGGTCACCCGTGATGATCAGGCCGCGCTCGATCTGCGCCGAAGGACGATTGCCTTCACGGAACTCGAAAGTTTCGGAAGTGGCTTTCGAAGCGCCAGGCTCTGCAGCCAGACGGAACTCAAGGTTGGCCGTCTTGCCGAGAATACGCTTGGCTTCGGCAGTGTCCTGCACGCCCGGCAGCTCAACCACGATGCGGTTGGCGCCCTGACGCTGGACGATCGGTTCAGCAACACCCAGCTCGTTGACGCGGTTACGTACCGTGGTCAAGTTCTGCTTGATGGAGTATTCACGGATTTCCGCCAGCTTGGCCGGGGTCATCGCCAGACGCAGCACCGGTTGACCATTGAGGTCGGCCGGAACAATGTCGAAATCGTTGAAGTTCTTGCGGATCAGCGCACGGGCCTGTTCGCGGGAATCTTCATCGCTGAAGCCCAGCTGAATGGCACCATTGAGCTGCGGCAGACTGCGATAACGCAGCTTCTCTTTGCGCAGCAGGCTCTTGACGTCGCCTTCGTAGACTTTCAGGCGTGCATCGAGGGCTTTATCCATGTCCACTTCCAGCAGGAAGTGCACACCACCGGACAAGTCCAGACCCAGCTTCATCGGGTGCGCGCCCAGGTTGCGCAGCCATTGCGGGGTGGTCTGTGCCAGGTTCAGCGCGACGACGTAGTCATCACCCAATGCCTTGCGCACAACGTCTTTGGCCGGCAACTGATCTTCAGCCTTGGTCAGACGGATCAGACCGCCCTTGCCGTTCGCCGCCAGCGTGGCAGCCTTGACGTTGATCCCGGATTCTTTCAGCGCGGTGCTTACGCGATCCAGATCGGCCTGATTGACCTGCAGTGCCGTGCTGGCGCCGCTGACCTGAATGGCCGGGTCATCAGGATAAAGATTGGGAGCGGAATAAATCAGACCGACCGCCAGCACCGCCAGGATCAGAATGTATTTCCACAGAGGGTATTTGTTCAGCATCACGCCGCCCGTTATGAACGCGGGGCGCCTTGCGCGCCCCGTCGATTGAGTAGAAGTTGGAACCTTAGATCGCTTTCAGCGTGCCTTTTGGCAGCGTGGCGGCGATGGCGCCTTTCTGGAACTTCATTTCCACGGTGTCGGAAACTTCCAGAACCACGAAGTCATCGGCCACTTTGGTGATCTTGCCGGCGATGCCGCCGGTGGTGACCACTTCGTCGCCCTTCTGCAGGCTGCTCAGCAGGTTTTTCTGCTCTTTGGCGCGCTTGGCCTGTGGGCGCCAGATCATCAGGTAGAAGATGACCAGGAAGCCGACCAGGAAAATCCACTCGAAGCCGCCGCCCATTGGGCCTGCAGCAGCCGGTGCAGCAGCGTCAGCCATGGCGTTAGAGATAAAAAAGCTCATTTAGCACTCCAGTTGCAAATGTTGAATCTTGGGGTCAGAAAACTCAGTCCAAAGGCGGAACGGGGAGCCCGCGTTTGGCGTAGAAGGCATCGACAAAGGCGGCCAATGTACCCTGTTGAATAGCCTCGCGCAAACCAGCCATCAGCACCTGATAATGGCGCAAGTTATGGATGGTATTGAGCATGCTTCCCAGCATTTCGCCGCACTTGTCCAGGTGATGCAGATAAGCGCGGGAGAAGTTCTGGCAGGTATAGCAATCGCAGGTCGGATCGAGCGGCGATTCATCATGGCGATGGAACGCGTTACGGATCTTCAGCACGCCTGTATCAATGAACAGATGCCCGTTGCGGGCATTACGGGTTGGCATCACGCAATCGAACATGTCCACACCGCGGCGCACACCCTCAACCAGATCTTCCGGTTTGCCAACGCCCATAAGGTAACGAGGTTTGTCAGCCGGCATCATGCCCGGCAGATAATCGAGCACCTTGATCATCTCGTGCTTCGGTTCACCCACCGACAGACCGCCAATGGCCAGGCCATCAAAGCCGATCTTGTCGAGGCCTTCGAGCGAGCGCATGCGCAGATCCTGATGCATGCCGCCCTGGACGATGCCGAACAGTGCAGCGGTATTCTCGCCGTGAGCATTCTTCGAACGCTGAGCCCAGCGCAACGACAGCTCCATCGACACACGGGCGACGTCTTCGTCAGCCGGGTACGGCGTGCATTCGTCGAAGATCATCACGACATCGGAACCGAGATCGCGCTGAACCTGCATCGACTCTTCCGGGCCCATGAACACTTTGGCGCCGTCGACCGGAGAGGCAAAGGTCACGCCCTCCTCCTTGATCTTGCGCATCGCGCCGAGGCTGAACACCTGGAAGCCGCCGGAGTCGGTCAGGATCGGGCCCTTCCACTGCATGAAATCGTGCAGGTCGCCGTGCTCCTTGATCACCTGGGTGCCAGGACGCAGCCACAGGTGAAAGGTATTGCCCAGGATCATTTCCGCGCCGGTGGCGACGATGTCACGCGGCAACATGCCCTTGACCGTGCCGTAAGTACCGACCGGCATGAAGGCCGGAGTCTCGACGGTGCCACGCGGGAAGGTCAGACGACCACGACGGGCCTTGCCATCGGTGGCAAGCAGCTCGAAGGACATACGACAGGTGCGACTCATACTGTTTCCTCTGGGTCCGATTCACTAGGGGCAGTCGGCGCGGGATTTCGGGTGATGAACATCGCATCACCGTAGCTGAAAAAGCGGTAACCGTTATCGACGGCAGCCTTATAGGCGGCCATGGTTTCGGGGTAACCGGCGAAGGCCGAAACCAGCATCAACAGCGTGGATTCAGGCAAATGGAAATTGGTCACCAGGGCATCGACCACATGGAACGGCCGGCCCGGGAAGATAAAGATATCGGTGTCGCCACTGAACGGCTTGAGCACGCCATCGCGCGCCGCACTCTCCAGCGAACGCACGCTGGTGGTGCCCACGGCAATCACTCGACCACCGCGCGCACGACACGCGGCGACTGCATCGACCACGTCCTGGCCGACTTCCAGCCACTCGGTGTGCATGTGGTGATCTTCAAGCTTTTCGACGCGCACTGGCTGGAACGTACCGGCGCCAACGTGCAGCGTGACGAATGTGGTCTCGACGCCTTTGGCGGCAATCGCCTCCATCAGGGCCTGATCGAAATGCAGCCCCGCCGTCGGCGCCGCCACCGCGCCCAGGCGCTCGGCGTACACCGTCTGATAACGCTCGCGATCCGAGCCTTCATCCGGGCGGTCTATATAAGGAGGCAACGGCATGTGCCCGACGCGATCAAGCAGCGGCAACACTTCTTCGTCAAAGCCCAACTCGAACAACGCGTCATGACGCGCGAGCATCTCGGCTTCGCCACCGCCGTCGATGAGAATCTTCGAACCCGGCTTCGGCGACTTGCTGGAACGCACATGCGCCAGTACGCGATGGGTATCGAGTACCCGTTCGATGAGTATTTCCAGCTTGCCACCGGACGCTTTCTGCCCGAACAGCCGCGCCGGAATCACCCGGGTATTGTTGAACACCATCAAATCGCCCGAGCGCAAATGCTCAAGCAAATCAGTGAATTGACGGTGTGCCAGAGCACCGCTGACCCCATCAAGGGTCAACAGGCGACTACCGCGACGCTCGGCCAAAGGGTGGCGGGCGATCAGCGAATCAGGGAGTTCGAAGGTAAAGTCAGCAACGCGCATGATGGGGTTCGTCTAGCAGGGGCCGAAAGTCTAGCGGAAATATCGAAAATTGACCATGAAACGTGATTGACCAACGGTAATCTCATCTCTATACTTCGCCGCCATTGAGCCCTGATGGCGGAATTGGTAGACGCGGCGGATTCAAAATCCGTTTTCGAAAGGAGTGGGAGTTCGAGTCTCCCTCGGGGCACCAGCACAATGAAGAAAGGCCTTGATTATCAAGGCCTTTTTTTTCGTCTGGCGTAATTATGGCGTAACCGCGCAAATCAAAGCGCCCAGGCTCAGGCAGCAGCAAATCGTGTTGGCACACAGACCATCTCGACGTTAAAGCCCAACGCTCAGTAGCGGATGGGTGAGATGTAGCAGTGTCGCGGTGTGATAGGCCGAACTTTTAGAGCCGTTGCGATGTGTACGCATGTGACGAAGCGCCCCCTATGCGAAGCGAAAAAAAATTAGGGTTGACCCCTCAAAAGCTTGTCAGTTTTGTCAGATTACTATTCTAACTACTATCTAACCCTTATAAATCAAGGCTCTCAGCCGTTTTTGTTGATGTCAGAAAGGTGTCAGCGACCTGTCAAAACCTGACAAAACAGCAGTGTCAGATTCGCAGTTTTCAAGTAGCTGATTTATAAGGGGTTTTTATTTCTGATGGCAAAACTGACACAAACATCCAGCCTCGATGTCAGATCTGAAACCCAGTAAATACAGGGTCTCCAGAGCATTTTCTGACAGATATCCATGGTCTGACAGGGATTTGGGGGTCAACCTAAATAAACTTTAATGAGGCGCCTTGAAGCTATCCTTCAAAATGACCCGGCGCGCACTGATCGAGGAGAATAAGCATGCGTAAGACAGCATCCCGAGCAGCAGTACCCATCATCGAAATCATCAAGAAAGGCGCGGCTTGGGAGGTTCATTGGGATTACCAGGAAGCGCCCGAAAGCTCGATATTGTTCCAACGCGGCGAATACCTGCGCGGATACATCGACGGCACCATGGATGATCTGGGAATTCATCCCGACAATGTGTGCTGTGCCAGCGGACAGACTGGGACGGTAAAGAAGCTGAACGAAGACCAGGCTGTTAGGTTGAGTGATGCTTTGAACCGCGTGCTGATCCCGATCGTGACCAAGGAATTCACGCGCCTTCAAAACATGAACAACCTGCCTCACCTTCGAATGGTTAACGCTAAGGAGGCGTGAAACCCTCCGAAATGCTGCAATCCGCCTGCAGTCCTTGCCCTGCCTGGCTAGCAGGGAATTCAGCCTCACCCCGTACACAACCAATCCCCGCCAGAAAAAGAACGTGCGCGTTTTTTAAAACACACCGAAACCCACGTTTTAAAAGTTTTCGCCCAATGAAACCGGGCACTCCAGCGTTAACCCTTCCGTCCGCGCCCTTTGCGTAGCTGTGCAACCGCGCTGCATTTCCTTTCAAAACTTTGCACTCTGTGAAAGTGCCGATCACCTGCAGGGCCCCTCGGCCCGCCTGGGCTGCAGTCTCGTTTGCACTACATCCGAATTTGCACAAAAAACGGACGCAAAGCCCGTCGGCGGGAGGGGGATAAGTGCTTTTTCAGATGTTTTTTTGTTCCAGCGCTCGTTTTCCGTGAAGCAATCTGATCGAGCCGCTAGCTGCACGTCATCTGACTGTCGAGACGGAATCTGGTCGCTCGAGTATACTGTCTGCATGTACAGTATTTTTGCAGTCACGGAATGAGGCCGGAGTTATGGACATGGCAACCATTGAAAGAACCGCTGCTATCGCGACGTGGACAGTGTTGCTGAACGATAGCGATGCGCTGCTAGAGAATCCTGGTGCTCAACATAAAGCACTGCTCAGAACGGCTCATGCACTACATCGGGCTCACATAATCGATCAGGGCGACCTCAGCGATCTTCTTGAACAAGCGGATGGGGCATTGGCGTATGCGGTCGAAGCTCTGTTCGATCGTCCAACTGACGAATAGGTAGGAGCATCACGTGCATATGCTTGTTACCCCTATGCGGCGCCATGGCGTAGCTCTCGACGCCAAGGAACGACGACGCTATCCGGCCATTAGGGGGAATGTGATGGTGAACTCGGAGATAAACAAAGAGCTGGGTAGAACCGCTAATGTCGCACGTTTAGATGTAGGAATGCCTCTAGACCCGGATCCTTTACCGAGACTCCTGGATGCAACCCTAGCGGGGATGGCGGTTACTGGATTTGTTCTAAGCGGAATAGAGTACATCGACGGTTGCGCTTATGCGCAATCTTGGTGGTGCCGACTGGCGTAGGAATTTCATGAGCCGATATTTCACAACTCGGCTCGATGAGTGAAGGAAAAATTACAAGACCTAGAATCTCCACCAATTAAGAAAACTTCAAATCCTCAAGATATGCAACAACATCCTTTTGCGTAGAAAACAAATGAATTTTCTTTGTTAGTTGCCGAATAACATTAGAAACCATTATTAAAAGCTCCCATAAGTCAGTATCACTAACAGTCTGCTTCCCGCCATGAGCTATAGTGCTTCTTGTACCGTAACATTTTTTGATGAATTTCTTAATTTGCTTCCTGCCGGGCAAAGTCGTGTTAATTATAAGCGCCGTTGACTCTGCTATAGTATTGGCAATTGGCTCTCCTTTCTCAGGAGTAAACAGAGTTTCCAGTGCAATCATTAAATGCAAATAACTATTTTCACGTTCGGACTGAGTGATTGCCGATGAGTACCAATGAACTGCCCGTAGCAGGCACTCTTTGAAAGGACTCAACTGCTCCTCATTTAAATAACCAGCTAGTTCTAAGGCACCAATACTGTCCATAGTAGTCAACGCGGCTTTATCAACGACGAAAGCCCGCGGTGATCCCACAGCGTCAGATGTCAAGAGAAAACCCTTTTCCCTTGTTACATACCCAATTCTATCCGCTCTAGGATGATCTCCTATCAGTCCGATCCTCACATCCTCAGACAGTGGATAAATGAATTTGGAGGAGTATCGTAATATATCTATAACTCGCCTAGCCTCGTCCTTAGCCCTTTCAAATGCGCGATTAGGCTCAGCAATGATTTCAACTCGCGCAACGCATCGACGATCTAAATCTTTTTCTATCTCCGGCTTGATGCGTTGTTCAAACGTTAAAGCGTTTGATGACCGTACCCCCTCGCTTTCAAAAATTGCGGGTGCCAGAATCGAATCTATATACGCTTCATCGCACATAGAAAATGTAACCTTCCCAAGGCTCAGAGTCTTCTCAACCAGTAAGCCATCAACCCTAAGATAAACTGTATTTACGGTATCGAAAGATTCAAGCTCATCAGCGAGAAGCTTAATTTGATCTTTAAATATTAAACTTGGACTCGATAGAATCTGCGCAAAAATAGATTTTATTTTATTGCTTACAACCTTCTCAGAAAATGTCTCAGAGCACTTTGTCTTTACGATAAAATCTTTAACCAACCCTATCAGCAATAGACGTTGTTCTTGGGGTAGGTCATACATAACACCATCATGCATTTCGAGTGAGTTGGTTGGCGCCGTTGCATGTCCCGCGATTTCTTTAAGTCGTTTTTCAAAATCGGCTATGGTATGAATATTCATTTATATCCCTATAAAGTGTGCCTGTTTGATCAGCACCAACACGCTATAGGGAAGGCATAAATTAATCCAGTATCACGAAGAAATATTAATCGTTAGAACAGCCCGCTCAAAGCGTCACTGCCCCTAACTCTGTCGATAGCAATGCTGCTTTCACGCTATCCGCCGTGAATACCGCCGCCGTCGTCGGTACTGGACTGGATCCGTGGACGTGGCTGGCGATCTGGGTAGCCATTTGCTCGAGCAGATCGAGTGTGTCGCAAAGCACGCGGAAGATGTTGACCCCTTCGGATCCGACATGGTTTTTCGGCGCGACCATGTGCTGGCTTTGCCCGGCCACGCTTTTGCGCAGACCTTGGATCTTTTCCAGCATGTCGCCACCAACAGCAGCGTTGTGCTTTTTGCCCACCACCAGGTTTAAATCTCGCCCAGTCGCCTGGTGCATGTCATCCAGAGAGGCGATCGTTGCGGTACCGGCGGAATTCAGCTTTAGCGCACCCAGGGCGTTGATCCGCTTGATGCCACCCACTTCCTCGGTGGAATGATTCTCCACGTCCTGAACGTGGCTCTGGTACTTCTCGTGGTTGCCCAGGGCTTCGACTTCGCGCTCCAGCGAATGGTCGCGGATCTTGCCGTCAGTCAGGCGCGTCCAGTTGCCGTCCGCATCGACGCGCTGCTGCACCGCATCGCTGTGCTGCCACACCTGGTCGCCCTTCGGCACCTTCGGCAGGCTCAGGCCGTGCGGCAGGATCGTCTGGATGTAGGGCTTGTGCGGCAGGCCGTAGGCAAAGCACACCACCACCTGGGTGCCTTCCTGGGGAAACGCGAACATGCCCATTTCATCGCCACCGGATGGCAACGGAAGCGGCACACCGGACAATACCGGCAGGTTCGGATCGGCTTCACCGTCCGGGGTCAGCACCTCGATGTCGACGGCATAGCGTGGCCGGAAGTCGTCGCACATCGATGCGCCGGCGGGCGCATCAGCCACCCTCACCACGCGGGCAAAGCGCGGCAGGTGGTAGCCACCGGTCAGTTCAGGGAATTGGCGTTCTACGCTGCGCTTGATTGCGTCGTCCATTTGATGGCCATCTGTGTGCCGGCAAGCGTGACACTGGTGATCCGCTCGCCCTGGTTAATTGTTGCACCTGGTCGTAGCCCGGGGAGAGCCGCGACCATTGCGCTTTGATTGCCCTGGTAGCCATCGAACAGACTGACCGGGAGTTGCAGCGGTGCTCGAGCACCAAAGAAGCTGTCGGCCCAGGAGCCGACGAATACTTCACCGTCGCCCTGCTGCTGCCAGATAAAATCGGCAATGCCGAACACCCTGGCCATGCTGTCCAGCGCCTGATATCCGGCCGCCAGGCTGTAGAAAAACGGAGCTTTCACCTTGGTGTACGGCTGATCCGGAACACGAAAATGCAGCCCGGTTTTGCTGCTGATCTCGGTCAGCACGGCGCGCAGATCCACATGGCGCAGGTTCATCGGCAGGGACTTGGCCAGCACGGCGACCAGCTCACGGCAGAACACCACCTGCTCAATGCCATTAGCCGCGGTGCAGCGCTCGACGTAGCCGATGAAGTGGCGCTGCAGTGCGGCTTCGTTGTAACCGATGTCCAGCGTCACCAGGCCTTGCACCGAGGCCCCTGCCTGAATGGTGAACATCGCCCGCCCTGGGCTTTTGATCTCCAGGCGAACTTCGTCTTTTACCAGCGGTACCACGACACCATTGATCGTCAGCACCTTATGCAGCTTCATGCTCATGTTGTGCCGCCCAGGTAGGAGTCCACTTTTTTGAGGACAGCTTCGAAGCCGGTCAGCTCTTCGGCCGCCCCGCCCGATCCATCGGCGCCGGTACCGGCCACTCCGTCACCGGGTGCGGATTGCGACTTCACCGCGTTGCCAGCACGTCGGCTCTCGACCTTTTCCGGGTTCGAGAGCTTTTCCGACAGGGTGAACTGGACGATCCATTGCGCCAGGCTGTCGTCTTCACGGGCGCTGACACCGTCAGAAAACGTCACCTGGCGGATGCCGAACGCCTCGGCGGTGTCGTTGACGATCCGATAGGTCTTGAGCTGGCCCCCGCCTTCGGTGCCTTCGGCCAGGCGCATCAGGGTGCGCAAGTTGCTCAGCTGCTTGTAGGGGATCGTCAACGCGATCGTCAGCGTCTTGGGCTTGAAACCCTTGTGCGACTTTTCGGTGTTGCTGGTCTGCCCCGACATGTCGTCGCTTTCGATCTTGAGGTTGGCCGTCACCTTCATGCGGTTACCGATGATTTGTTGGCCATCGAGCAGCAGCGTCATAGGCCCACCAGTTCGCGAACAAAGCTCAAGCCCTGCAGGGAACCCACCAGCATGACGCCCGACGACAGCACCCATTCGTGACCTGGTGCACCGTCGCCCTCGAGCAGCTGCTTGCGCAGTTCACCCGCGTCACCTGGTCCCAGCAAACGCGCCTGCATGCTGGTGTCGGGTGTGCCGCCGGCCAGCAGGTCTTTCAGGGCGTTCAGTTTCGAGTCCTGGCCCAGGGCCTGTTCGGCCTTGCGCTGAGCCAACTCGGCCAGGTCATCCAGCGGCGAACTGTCCGCCGCGTAGCTTTCCAAGCGGGCCAACTGGCCGTTGATCGAGGCGCTGGCTTCCTTGAGCACGGTGCAACGCTCCAGCGGCAGATCAACCCAGGGCGGCAAAGCGCCGATAGTCGGCAGTTCCCACTTCGAGGTGTCCAGGTCGAACAGGTGCTGGGCACGACGCTCGGCTTTCTGCAGCTCGGCGATCGGCATCAAGGCGTTGAATTTCGACAGCACCCCGGCCATCTGGTCAAAGCGCGTGCCCAGGAACAGGATCACCAGGGCGTATTGCTCGCCCGTCGGGTGCGCCGGATCGGCGCTGTCCTCGAGCTTATCCGCCAGGCGCTGCACCAGATTTGGGGCTGACAGGAAACGCTGGTAACCGGTGCCCTGGCCGACACCGCTTTGAAACGGCGTCACCACAAAGCACTTAGGAATCTCGCCAAACTGGCCGTCCAAGGCGGCGCGACCGTTCGCAATAACGCCCTTGACCGCGGCACCAATCAAGCTCAGATCCGTGGTGACCTGGTCCGCCAAACTGGTCAGGCGCGCACCCGTGCTCGCCAGGGCGGCGGTGGCCATGTCCTTGGCCTCACTCATCTGATCCATCCAGGCGGTCGCCTCGGCGGGCCACTGCATGGTCACCGGCGACCAGTTCATTCAGTCGCCTGCTCGATGTTCATCACCTCAGCGAACGCAGCCTGATACGCCGCTGTGAACTGGACCGGAATGTCGATCGAGTCGATGTCCTCCATGGTGGTCGCGCTGGTGATGGCGGTACCCACAGCACGTTCACCACGGAAGCAGCCGCGAACGTGCGCCGCCATGGCGCGAGCGATCGGCTCGATCTGCTCCAGTGTCACCACCTGCCATCCGTTCAAGGCTTTCCAATCGGTATCTGGAATCAGGTGGTATTTGAGGGTGGTGTAGGCGCTGCTCAGTTGAGCTTGGCTTTCGCGGTCGGTCTTGAGTCTTAAGCCGCCTTCGAGTGTCAAACCGGTGGTTTCAACCTCAAAACGATAAACCGTCAATTGTTCCATTAACCCGGACTGGTTCAGCCCCACAACTAACTCTTCGGCCTCTGCCGCACTTTCAACCAAGTGTTCAGCACGATAGGCCGGACTGTCGTTAGTCACTAAAGCCGAGCCGTCAGAATAAGAAATTAACTTATACACTTAGTCGATCCTCCAAAAGTCAGTCAGGTAAGTCGTGTCGTTCGTGCCACCGAAGACATAAATACTGCCTCCAGCCTCCGCAATGGCCGGATTCGCTCTCGGATATCCTCCTGCTGGGAGAGCCTTCCAGCTATCTTGAACAGGGTCGTACACAGACAGCGTTTTGTAGTAAATGGAATTCGAATACCCCCCGTAACGATAAATCAGGTCATTTACCGCAACGACTCCAAAGTTTGAAAACGCTACATAGGGAAAGTTACTTTTCTGAGTCCACTCTCCGGATTCAGGATCATAACAATAGGTCGATGCTCCGCTGAGCAGAAAAATCTTACCGGCAGCAGCCACCAGCTTTGCGCCCAGCGACCAGACCGAAACAGGGCAGTCAGGCAGAACGCTCCAAGTATTATTAGCCGGGTTGTAACATAGTAAATTCTTACTAATGCCATACCCGGACATGCTGCCACCCGCGACGTACATCCTTCCATTAAGGGCACAACCCAGCACATTTGTACGTCCGCCCCCAGCAGGGCTCGCACCGGCGCTAACCACCCCGGTGGTAGGGTTGTAGATCCAAAGGTCGTTTAGATAGTTGGTCCCATCCGCAGAGCTAGAACCACCATAGAAATAAATCAAACCGTTAATAGCAACGGCCACGTGCGTACTAAGCGCCTTTGAAAAAGTTTTCTGAGTCCAAGTGCCAGATCCCGGAGAGAATTTCCAAAGGTCTGAACGCGTAGCGCCGCCAGTATTATTATATCGACCCCCTTGCAGGTAAATATCCCCATCGACCGAGACCATTACGGCATCCGAGCGACTGGCAGGCCCTGCAACAAGCTGGGTGTAAACACCGTCTAACTGCTTAGCCGTGACAAAGCGCACTAACGATGACCACTCCGTTTCGCCCAGTACCTTGCCCTTATATTTCACCCTTACATAAAGTTGTGTGTTGGGAACGATAGAGTTGGGCTTGTAACTGGTTAGATTGGTGGTAGACCAACCACTGTCAGAAACAAGGCCTGTCGCATCGGGGGCCATGAACAGTTGGTAACGGCTTTCGAGATGGATATCACTTCCACCGTAAACACTGAACGCATCGCTGAGAATCGTTACCGGCGAAGTAACGCCCTGCTGGCCATCAACTGGGAAGGTGATCGATGGGCGACGGATGTAGATGGTCGCGGTGTTGAACGAGATAGCCACCGGTGCGACCGTTTGCAGTGTTGCGCCAATGTCCAACGCCCGCGCATACAAGCGTTTACCCGGAGGCATCAGGATGTCGTAGTCGCTCGGGCGAATGCTGGTCAGCGCGGTGGTGCTGGTCTTGTCAAAGATCAGCTGGGTAAAGGCTTCGTCTGTCGCGATCTGCCAGCGACGGGACACCTGGTGGTCAAAGCCCGCCGGAAACACCTCAAACGCTGTCGCGGTCAGCACCAGGTCAAGGGCCACACCGGTCGCTAGATTGACGGGGCTGGTGATGGTCGGCGGCACAATGGCGGCAGCACCGACCGGCAGGCGGAACGAGGCTTTACTGCCATCGCGCAGCACGTCGAGCGTCATTATCCCCGCCGGCGCGTTGGCTGGAATCGTCAAGGTCAGGACGTCCGCCGCGATGGTCACAGTGCCCACCGTGGTCGCCGCCGTGAAAATGCTGAACCGGTTGTAGTCGGTGATCTTGTAGGTGTTGACGCTGCCTGGGTACACCAACACCGGGCCGTCCAGGCTCACCGCTTGCGGCGGTGTCCAGGTCGTCAGATCGACCTTCTTGTCCAGCTCGGTTTTCAGCTCGGCCAACTGGGCGTTGATCGCGGTGAAGTCGGCGGTGAAGTCGAACTGCCAGGTGCTGGCCGGGACGGTGATCCCCGACAGCGACTGCGCGCCGTCGTATTCCCAGACGATGTTGCGGGTCAGGTTGTTGCCGGCCTGCAGTGGCGGGATCTCGCGACGTTTCTGCTGCAGCGGGACATAAGCCGCAATCAGCAACACGCCCTCGGCGGTCACCAGGCCCATCCAGTTGAAGTCGAAGTCACCGATATCGGTACCCAACATCAGGCTGTACACCACTTTGTTGGTGGCCAGATAGCCTTCACGGGTGACCGGCGTGGTATGCACGATCAGGTTGGCATCGGGCACGCCGGCGGCGCGATCCACCGGCAGGGTGGTATCCAGCCCGGGCACCTTGGCCAGGATGAAGCGGGACACCTCAACGGTCTGGCGTGCGGCCTGTTTCTGCGAGATCAGGCTTTCGCCTGCAAGGGTAATGCTAGCCCCCATGGGGTAATTCCTTTTAGCGTGTAACCAGGGTGACCTGGTCGTTGTTGAACTCGGAGGTGGTCAGCGCCAGGCCGACCGTTTGGGTGTCGTTGAAGCGGGCGACCATCGACAGGTGGTCGTGACCGAACTCGGCAGTGGTCAAGCGCATAACCACGCTTTGCGTGTCGTCGAACTTGGCGATCAGGGTCATTTGGTCGTTGCTGATCTCGTAGGCAGCCATCACCAGGCGAACCACGGAGGTGCTGACGAATTCGTAACGGCGGCAGGTGCGCCCGTACTGGTGAACGATCATGTCCAGCAACGCTGGATTTTCCGAAAGCTGCGAATCACTCAGGTGCAACTGGACGATGTCCCAGTCCCGATCGGGCAGGCGTTCTTCGATCCGCACATACCCCACACCGAGGCGCTGCAGGATCCGCTGGAAGCCGATCACCGATCCGGCGTCGACCGCGTTGATGAAGGCGTATTTCACACGCAGGCGGTACAGGCTCTCCGACTCACCTCGAAAACGAGTGATGTCGCGCTGCCAGGCGAGCAGATCCAGAATGGTTAGGTGGCACGTCTCGGCGTCCATTTGCAGCAACGGCCAACGCATCCAGCCTTCGACCGAATCCCACCAGGCCTGGGCGGTGGCCTTGAGCTTGGTGGCCTCTTCGCCGTCGAGCCAGAACGGCAATTCGAGCTTAATCATCGAACGTCACCTCCAGCGCCTGCAGCCGGGGAATGACCAGGTCGGAAAGGATGTCCTCGTTGCCGAACTTCATGGACTCGATGCCGGGGAACTGTTCGTGCAGTTCCTCGATCAGGCGACTGAAGGAAAAGCGCGACTGCGGCCAGGTCAGCGTCGGCGTGTAATCGCGCCCAGTGCTTTCGCGGAACGCTGCCCGCACAAACAGAGCGATATCGGCTTGCAAGGTGGCACGCTGCGCCACGCTCAGGTTCGCCACCGGCCACACCTGCAAGCTGACGTCGTGCAGGGTTTCGGGCATGACCATGACCAACATGGAATCGCCGTGGCCATGGTTGCCCTCGTCCATGATCTTGGCGTTGATCTGCTTCAGGTAGGTGTCTGCCGGCACGCCGGCTTCAAATAACACGTAGGCATTGGCGCTGCCTGGGCCACGCGGTGCCCCATGTTCGAAGTACACGCCATTGGGCGATACGCCCGGGAACGCCGCGATCAGAGCTCGGTACACCGCGTCGGTGTGCCATTGGTTGACCGCACTGAACTGGTTACGCACCCGCAGGCGCAGCTGGTCGTCCGGCTCGGAATCCGAACCAGGCGTTGTCAGCCAGCCGTCCAGATTCACCACCTGGATCACGCCCGGTACCGGTACCGGCAAAACCGCGTAATAACCGGGGGCCAGGTTGAACCCGCTGCCGGCTTCGGTCGCCTTAGCCGGAATTTGTAGTTGTGACTGGCCTTCGGCAAAGCTGGCGGTGGCGGTGGTCACCAGTTCGTAGACATGCCCATTGATCGAGGCCGACTGCACCCGCGTGCCAATCGGGACTTCGAACTCCCCCACCGTCGTGGCGCGGCTGAACAACAGTGTGCCGACGGTCTTGGTCGGGGCTTTGCGCTCGACGTTGACCGCCCAGGCCAACATGTCCAGCCAGGCTTTTTCGGCGGTCTTGACGAAAAAGTTGGGCAGCACGGTGTCACTGACAAAGGTCAGCAACCACAGCACCGGTTTGGTCACCAGCGCGGTGACCACGCGCCAGAACGGTGAATAGGCGCTGGTGTTGGCCAGCTTGCTGCCCTGGGCAGTAACTTCGGTTTCCCACGCAGCCTTTAGTGCGGCCTCAGTGGTTGGAACGCCCGAGTCAGCGAGCGCCTGTTTAAAGTCAACGCTCAAAGGGTCACCTCGACATTGCCAAATTGCAGGGTGGTGGCGGTGACCAGGTACTGACCTGGTGCAAGCTCTTTTATTGAGGCGGTGCCCGGTACCAGGCGCACGTCCGCCTCCACCAAAAGTTCCAGCTGCTGAATGCAGTCGCGCTGTTTCAGGCGGTTACGCTCGGCCACCAACGTCACCAGCAGACCGCTTTCGCGGATCATGTGACCGATGTCCTGGGCAATGCAGGCGCGATCCTCGACCGGCAGTGGCTGGCGGGACAGATCCAGCGCCAGGTCGTTGTCAGTGATCAATAGGTCGATGTACTCGCTCATCCACCCACCGCCATGCTCATCATGTTTTCCACTTCCAACGGGGTCATAGGCTTGGCCGTGTTGATGTTGAGGGTCTCCACATGCGTGCCCTTGTTTTGGGTCTGGTTGTTGGTGTTCTGGATGCTGCGCAGCAGACCGCCCTGGGGCACGGCTGTCGGGCGCGTCGGGGAAAGGCTTCCGGTCGTTGCGCTCATGCGCTGGCGGGCTTGCTCGGCCTGTTCGGTCGGAGCCGGCGCCATGACCAGGGACGGCACCACAGACAGGGCAGGACGCGCCGCCAACGGCTGTTGGGCGACCTGCAGCGTTCGATCCACGGCGGGTGTGTTCGGTACCGGTGCTTTTATGCCGGGAATCTCCGGCGCTTTTATGCCAGGGATCTCCGGCGCTTTTGGCATGTCGCCAAAGGCCGCATCGATCTGCACGCCGGGGATCTTGTTCAACATCTCGATCAGGCCGTTGATCGCGTCTTTGAAAATCTTGACGATGCCGTCCCACGCCGCACTCGCCATGCCGGTCCAGCCGCCGATCGAGCCGAACCAATCCGACAAGGCCTGCAGCTGGCCGGCGATCCACTGGAACGCGGCCGTGTTCATCAGTGCGCTGGTCCAGTCGTCCCAGTAATAGATCGCGGCGCCTACGATCGCGACCAGGGCGACGATGCCGGCGATGATCAGCCCCACCGGGTTGGCATACATGGCGGCGTTGACCAGCCAGATCGCGCCCTGCCAGAGCAACATGCCGACCTTGACCAAGCCCATCCAGGTGTAGAGCGCTGCCAAGCCCAGGACAAACCCTGCGATCAATACCGTGTGCACCAGGAACATGGCGATGCTGCGAAAGCCCGTCCAGGTCAGGACTTTCCAGATGGTGACCAGCGATAGCCAAACCATTTTGGCCAGGCCCACGGTGAAGGTCATCGCGGCCATGGCGGCGGTCAGGCCGAGGATCACCAATACGGTGATGCCGATCACGCGGGTGATGTTGGGGAATAGCTGGGTCCAACGGGTCAACGTGCCAGCGATGCCGACCAGCTTGTCCATCAGCGGGGCGAGCATTGGGATCAACGCTTGGCCGAAGGCAATGCGTAGCGCCTGGACGGCCGCGCCGAACTGCTGCCAGGGATCGACCATGGCCTTGGCCATTTTCTCGGCGCTCTCCAAGCCGCGGACTTTGCCCAGCTGGTCGAGGCCGTTTTTGAATCGGTCGGTGTCCTTGGCCAGGGCGTTGATCACCCGTGCCCCTTCGCCGCCGAACGCTTCGGTCAACTTGGCACCGGCGGCGGCACTGGTCAGGTCGCCGAACTTGCCCTCGAGCTTGGCCAGAATGTCCGTCATCGGCATCAGCTGGCCGTTCTGCTCGGTGAATTTCATCTTGAGCTTGTCGGACGCGGCGCCGATGTTCTCGAAAAACGACTTGTACAAGCCGCCGGCGTCGCCGCCTTCCATGGTGCTGCTCAAAGTACCGATCACCGCGAACTGCTCGGCGATGTCCACGCCCGCCGTGGTGGCGAGCTGGCCCACTTCCTTGAACGCATCCTTGAGCTGTGCGCCATCGGTGCGGAATAACTGCGCCGCCAGTGCCGTCTGACCACCCAGCTTTTCGACCCACTGGCTTTTGCCCATGGCATCAGCCGATGTTTTGAACAGGTTGTACATGGTGCCGACGTAGGCGCCCATGGTCTCGGCGTCGGATTTGGTGGCCTTGGCCAATAGGTTGCTGGTGTTGGTGAAGGTCGCCAGCTGGTCGCCGGACAACCCCTTGATCGCGCCCGAGATGCTGTAAGCCGAGGCCACAAAGTCGCGGGCGTTCTCGCCATAGTTCACGGAGAACTCGAGCGACTTTTGATTGAGGGCATTCAGGGCATCTTCAGCCACACCCAGCGAGCGGACTTCGCCCAGGGCGCGGTTCATTTCCAGCGCCGGTTCCAGCGATTCACTGATGCCCTTGGCTGCGCCGATCATCCCGCCCAAGCCAAGGCCCATCTGCTTGATGTTGTTTTCGCCCTGGGTGGCCAGGTCGGAAAAACTGGTTTTCACCCTGCCCAGGGGCGCGCTGACCTTGTCGGTCAAACTGAGGATGAAAGCCAAGCGGGCGCTGCGGTCAGCCATGGGGTGTTATCCGTTCAGCGCAAAGGCGATGCCGTTAGCCACGGCAATCTCCATGCGTCTCCAGTGTTCGTCTTCCAGCCATTTCGCCGTGCCCATGTTCTCGATCGAGGGCACAGCACCAGGTAGCCAACGGTGGGTCAGGGCCATCAGTTGCCCAAACCCGTCGTCGGTTAAGCCGTCAGCGTGGCTGAGGACTTTTTTACGATGATGTCGATGTCCGGCGAGTACTCTTCAAGAAGCGCACCGGCCAGCTCCATCACGGTCATGGGGTTAACCAGCAAGGGCTTCAGCGAGGCGCGCTCTTCCTGCTTGACGGTGCTCACCAGCAAGTTATTGGCCGGGGCCACCTTGTTGTTGTTCGTGGTGCTGTTGAAGTACTTGGTCACGTCCTGGGGCGTCAGGTGGAAGGTGAAATCGCGGTCGCCGATTTCCATGGTGATGTCGCGGTTTACTTCAGTCATGCGTTGGCTCTCTTGTTGAGGTTGCGAAAGTAGGTGTCGAGGTGGTTTTCCAGGCGGGTTTCCAGCCGAGAGATAACCTTGTCGAATTGCTCGTTGCTCACGTAGTTCTGGGCCATGTACAGGCGCAGTTCCAGGTGTTCACGGCGCGCCGCGCTGACCTGCTTAAACAGGTAAACCTGAAAGCCCAGTACGCCGGTCAGGGCGAGTTCGGTCAGCACCAGCAAGACGCTGACGGTCAGCGGGTTCAACTCCATGTCATGCGCTCCAGTTGCCACGGCCGCCGATGCGGACCGCGCTGTACATCAGCCAGGCCAGAGGCTTGTGCATGCCCTCTTCCTGCAGTGCCTGGTAAAACACCAGGTCGGCTTCGGCTTTGGTGAATTTGCGGGTCAGGTGGGTGTAGATGTAGTCGTGCACCACAGCCGGACGTCGGGCCAGTTCATCGTCACGCGGCACCAACCACCACACCGGACGCGGCACGCTGGCCAGATCCGTGCGATAGCCCGCTGGCACCGTCACCGGCCGACCGTCGGCGGTGACGAAGAACAGCGGCCGAACCAGATCCCACAGGGCCGAACCGTTCACCGCTTTGATGATCAGGTCGCTTCTAAAGGGCATCGGCGGCGCACTCCACGCGGATTTTGTTGGGCGCCGCACTCTCGTCGATGATCTGACGCACCCTGCCGCGCAGCTCTGTCGGTGCCAGGCAATACGCGCCGGCCACGGTGCCCACGTAGTCCGCGT
Source organism: Pseudomonas sp. A0308 (assembly GCF_044218815.1). NCBI lineage: Bacteria > Pseudomonadati > Pseudomonadota > Gammaproteobacteria > Pseudomonadales > Pseudomonadaceae > Pseudomonas > Pseudomonas sp. A0308. Next base: position 4,639,956 of record NZ_CP162581.1, on the reverse strand, counting down.
AAGTGCTTTCGAAGTAATCGGTGACGCTGTTCAACTGGTTGCCCGCCAATGCAGCGAGCACACCAATAACTGCCACCACTCGCGTACGGTGCATTCAGTAGCTCCAGAGCGTTGGACGTGGACGACCGGCCTGGGCAGCGGCCATGTCCAGGTGGATGTAACGGCCGGTACCGCGTTGCTGAATGCCCACGCCGGTGAACGGCAGGGTCATGGCCAGACGCAGCAGCTCGACCGCGTCCGCGCCGGTGCAGGCGATGTCGATCGCCTTGCCTTCGGCATGCACGCCAGGCTTGGCCTTTTTGGCTTCCACCGGGTGTTTCGGGCAGCGATACGGGCTGTTGATGGTCAGCGGCTTGCCGAACAGGATGCGCAGCTTCTGCACCTGGTCCATGAACGCCGGATCCATCTCCGTCCCGTCACTGCTGCAGCGGCCACAGCGACAACGCAATTCGTCGTAGCTGAAATTCGGCCAAGGGCTTTTGCTCATCGATGAGGCCTCTTTTCGAAAAGGGATTGGCACGGGGTGCAACGGGTGATCCCGCCCTGCGCCTGACGCGCAGTTGGGATTTCGTTGTCGCAATCCTGGCAATGGGTCCGGCTCGGTCCGGACGGGCGCGGGCGGGCGAGCTGGGCCTCAATGGCCTTGTCGCGCTCGCGCTGCTCTTGCGCCTGGGCGCGATCGAACCAGTCCACCATCAGGTCAGGCCTTCGATTTCAGCAGCGCTCAGGTATGGCACGCCGTTGATCTTGATGAAGTCCGGACTGGTGACGTCGAACGGGATCTTGTGTTTGTTCTTCTCGCCGCCTTTCGGGTCGAGGCTCAACAGGCTGGAGATCCGCACCTTGCAACCGAACGCTTCGATGCGCAGTTCCTCGTCGCCCGCCTTGGCGAAAAACACGATGTCGAACGGTTCCAGCTCGCGGAAGCTGCCGGCGCTCTTGGCCTGTTCGATCAGCAGGTTGAAGTTGGTGGTATCCAGCTCCAGTTCGCCCGCTGCGGCTACGTCACCGTCAACATGGCCATTGGGTACGCCCTTGGTCTGGGCGACGGTGCTGTTGTCGGTGATGTCGATGGTGCCGCTCTCGACGTGAACGAGCAGATCGCCCAGGTTCACGTCGAAGTTCTTGCCGCCAATCTTTGCAGCCATGCGGGGTTACTCCGTTTCAGTGGTCGAAAGGTCCAGCGCGATGTTCGCGGTCAGGTCTTTCGGGCAGTTAAGGGGGCGCAACTTGATGTAGGCCTCGACGGCGGTTTTGCTCTTCCAGGTCAGGACAATGTCGCCGTCCTTGGGCTGCTCGATCTCGCCGGGAAACACCTGGCCCGCGAAGGTGGTGGACTTGGCCATCGCGCGCAGCGGGGCCATCAGGGCGCTGATGTTCACCGCCATGCTGTTGGCCGAGTTGTTCAGGCGGCGATCGGCCACGCGGCGGATCAGCAGCGGACGTACCAGGCGTGCCGCCTTGTCGGCGATGCGCAGGTACTCGATCACCTGGAAGTCGCTCGCTGGGGTGTCGAGCAGGTTGCCGTCGGCCCAGTACACGCCCGGATAATCGGTGTAGGTCTGGGTCACGGAGAAACGCGCCTTATCCAGCTCGGAGCGGATCGCGGACAGCAGCGGCACGCCTTCGGAATCGACCGGTACCGGTCCCAAGCCGAGTACCGGGCCGGTGGCCACGCGCATTGGGCTGTCGGCCACACTGACGGCGGCGTTGGCCAGGCGACCGGCCAACACGCCCAGGTCGTTGCCGTGCAGCTGGGGCACGCAAATGACACGCGGTGCGGCCAGGCCTTCCACGATGGCTTTCTGTTCGCCCAGGTACTGCGACCAGGTCTGCGCAGCGTCGATGCCGACCGACGAGGCAATGACAAAAGCGCGACGCCCATAGGTGTTCTGCAGGGCTTGCGCAGCGTCGTGCATGGTCGACAATTCGGCGGCAGTGGTGACTGGTTTGGTGATCACCACGGCTTCGACGGAGTAGCCCTGTTGCTGCGCCTTGGTCAGTGCGTCCTGCCAGTTGCCATCGGCAGCCAACGGCGCAGCCAGGCAGGCCCAGCGGTCACCGCCATTCAGACGTGCGGCGGTGATCTGCGTTTTCAGGTCGCTGGCTGGAATACCCAGCATCACGTCCAGGTCGCTGTCGGTGTTGAGTGGGATCAGTTGCCCTGTGCTTTTCGCACCGGGACCGATGAACAGGAAATAACATTCGATCGCAGACACGGCACCCTGGCCGAGGTTGAGATTGTTTACGCTGACTTTGCCGAGTGACATGCAGTGCCTCGTTAGCGGGGAGAATTAAGGATTTGTTGCAGCACCAGGTTCACCAGCGCGCTGGTTTCGGACTCGGTACCAGGGCCGAGAAACTGGCGCTTGGGAAGCTTGATTTCCCAGCTTTGTGCACCAGAGGTCTCGGCTTGTTCGTCGTCCAGGATGCGAATCAGCAGACCGGCCTTGGCGTAATTCACATGCTCTTTAATCCACGCCACGGACGGGCGTGTGAGCGTCTTTTTGCCAACCTGACGGACCTTGAAACCGAGACGGCGCAGACGCTTGGCCTGCTTTTCAGTCGCGGCCAGGCCTTCGGGCACCTTGTTCCACTGGCGCATCTGGGCGGCGGTGCGGCGTTCGGAGACGCCGTTGTGTTGTTGCGAAGCCACCCAACGGGTCAGCGCGTTACGCCAGCCCAGTTCGGCTTCGTCAGCATTGACGCGGGTGACCTCGAGCAGCTTGCCCAGGCCGGCTTCCATCTTCTTTTTGCCTTTGGCCGAACCTTTGCGGGCCTCGAACGGCGTGCCGTCCAGGTTCTGCTGGTTGCGGATCCGCTGTCGGCTCAGGCTGCGCACGCGCTTGCTGACGTTGTTCAGCAGCCGGCGGCGCAACTGCGGCGGCAGATTGAGCAGGGCGAGCTGTTCTTCCGCACCCAGCAGGCCACGCACGTCCAGGTCGAAAGTGCTACGCGCCATCGCCGATCACCTCGCCTTTCTCGGCCACCCACAGCTCGAACGGCACGAACGCCCAGGTCTCGCCGAAGGCCTCGATCTCGCCGTCCGGATCCTCGGTCAGGTATTGCGGCTCGATGAACTGCAGCTTGATGTCGACGTCGACCAGGCCCAGCGCATCGTCAGACACGACGACGTCGAACACGGTCGCGGCCAGGCCATCACGGTCTTCGTCGTTGTTCTCCAGCCAACTGCCGACCAATGCCATCAGGCGGGCCGATTCGCCTTTGAAACTCTCGAGCACGATCGTGGCGCTGTAGTTCACATTGCCCATGTGCATGCCCTTGGTGTCGGGCTTCCAGATCAGTTCCAGCTGCACCTGGTCGGACCAGCTATCCAGATGCTCGGGCGCCACCAACTGGCGTTCGGTGAGATAGGCGGTGAGTGCCTTCAGCTTGATCACGACTGGAACTCCCCGAGCATGCTCAGTCGGAACTCGCCCGGGGACATGAATGCGCGATGATCGTGGACAAGTTCTCTCAAGAAGTCCGGGAGCAAATGCCGCTCATGTCGGTAGCCATTCGCTTTCAGCAGCTGCATAAGGACGTCGTCACTTGCTGGAATCACACCGACCACTCGCAGGTGTTCCGCCGTGGTTGCGTAGTAAGCGCCGTCGCGAACAACCACCGACTTCTGGAAGTCAAATTCGTCGTAGATCCAGATAGCTGCGTCAGGATCAATGCCAAACGGCAGAGGGTCGCCGTCCACAATCACTGTCACGCCGGGAAGACACATGCGTGAGTCAGCCGCGCAGTACTTATTGCAGATGACATAGACGACGGACTTACCTTCGGCAGCCAAGTGCCTCGCTATTCCAGTCAGACGTTCAGTCTTGCCCGTCTGACGGCCGGAGATTTCGAGGTAGGCGATTTTCACGACCTGGCTCATAGCAGCGCCACCGAGATGCGCCCACGACCTTGTAGCGAGCGAACAGCCTGCTGACTGAAGGCCAGGAAGGTTTCCGATCGCTCCGGGGCTTCTTTACCGGTGTTCTCGGCGCTTTCGCGTCGGCTCACAGTGGCGAACTGGGTCAGCAGGCTGGCTTTGGCGCGGCAATACACGGCGCGCTTGTACGTCGCTGCTTGAAATGTGCGCTCCGGCAGCACCATAGGGTCAGCAGATTCCACGCTGGACACGCCTGCGGATTGCCAACTGGCTTTGAGTTTGGCCAGGTCGTTATTGACCTCGACCATAGCCATGGTCAAATCAGCGACCAGCAGCTCGCCCAGGTATTCACCAGGAAGGCGATAGGCCTTCTGAAACTCAGACACGGAAAGGTCAGGCCAAAAGCCGTCGTTGCCGATCTGCTGTTCCACATAGGTGGTGGTTCTGCCTGTAAAGCTCATTGCTGGGCGCTCGAATAGGGCGGGAAAACTGGTGGTGGTGAGTCGACGGCCATAAATGGCTGACTCACTTCCACAGTTTCCCGCTGGGGGGGTAGTCGGTTATTCGGTGCCGTTGCCGGCTTGTTCTTTTGCCATGGCCTTGCGGGCCCCTTCCAAGCGCGTGCCCACGCCAATGCCGTCGTACAGCGCCTCGGCACGTTCGAAGTGGCTGATGGCTTTGCCAAAGTCGCGCTGATCCAGGGCGAGAATCCCGATCTGCTTGTGGTAGCGGGCCGGAATGCGCTCAAAGAGCTGCCATTCGCCGTCCACCAGGTGCAACAAGTCGGACAGGTAGGGTTCGGGACTGCGACCGGCCTTGTATTCGGCTTCGGCCCAGTCGATCACCTCGTCCGCGACGAAGGTCTGCACGTTGCGCTTGAAGCGCTCCGGCAGTTCCTGCCCCTGGGACATAGCGAAGTTGGCCAGCTCCAGCCCCGCGCCGAACTGGGCGGTGTCAAACAACCAGACCAGGACCTGCATCATTACCGGGTTCGGAAAACTCAATTCGGAATCACGGTAACGCTGCACATAGGCCAGGTACTTGGGCAGCAGTTCGTCACGCTTGAGCTGACGACGTAGCTCGTGGTTGTCCATGGAGCTAATGCGCTCCAGGTCGACATTCAGAGCATCCATCTGCAGCTGCAGGTGCTTCTTCGCATTGGCAGGGCTGGAGAGCGCTGTTTCGGGCGAATAGGCCATGGCTTTGGCACCGACGACAGCGACTGCTGGGCCTTCGGCTTTCATGCGGCGCTTATGCGCCAGTGCCAGGCTCACGCGGTCACCAGTTCGACGTTTTCGGTCATCGCAAACTTCTCGAGCTGCTCGATCACATAGCCTTCATTACGGCTGGTGTAATCTTCGACGCGGGAGCGCTTCGGATTGTCGATGGTTTGCTTGCGAAAGCTGGTGTCCTGGAAGTAGAGCGACAGGTTGTCGAAACTGGTGACCACCACGGTGTCGACCGGGAAGAACGGGAAGCTAAAGCTCGGCAGACCGCCATAGGTCGCAATGACCTGAGCCTCTTCAATGCGCTCTTTCTCGGTCGGCACGTCGCCTTGCTTGGCGTACAGCTTCGCCTTGTCGGCAGCCAGCAGGTCAGAACCGATGATCGCGACCAGGTCGCCGCCATCACGCAGGCGTTCGTCCACCATTTGCTTGGTGTCATGCACCAGGGCGTCGAGGTTCGCGTAATCGCCACCTTCGCCGAGGGTCACCTTGCCGGCCTCCAGGCCTTGGGTCAGAACCTGCGCGGGGATCTGCTCCCGAGCGATCTGCAGCCAGCCCTTGTTCACGTCCTGCAGCATCGGATATTCAACGATATCGGTCTGCACAGCGGCTTTAACACCGTGAAAGCCGACCATGATGCGGTCCAACGCGATTTGTTTCTGCACAGCCGCGGAGTACTTCTGATGGAAGTCCGGGAACTTCGCCCAGGCGTCGATTTTGGCGTATGGCAGGCTAACGTCGGACTCGGTGGAAAACAGCTCGTATGTGTTTTCGTCGAGCGCCGAGCCGTCCTTAGCTTCGCGGTCGGTGGTCTTGGTGTTGGTGCGGCCGGTCACAGGACCGGAAACGCCCAGGAACACCTTCTGACCTTTGATCTCGCTCACGCCAATGACGTTGATGCGCAGCAGGAAGTCCGACTTGGCGGTGATCGCCTCGTTCAATTCCTGGGCAATCGAGGGTTCGACGTTGAACATTTTCCGCGCCAGATCTACGCCGTAGGTTTCGGCGATGTCGAGCTGCAGTTGTGCATACATCTTTGCGCCATGAGCGCTAAGGGACTGAGCCATGTCAGAGCACCCGCTTTTTGGTGTCGGTGGAGCCAGTGGTTTTCGGCAGGACGCGACCAGCCGGGGAGTTCTTCAGCTCGCTGAACTCTTTTGTCAGCGCTGCCAATTGGGCTGCCAGAGTCTTGTTTGCATTGGCCTGGCTTTTGCTCTTGAACTCGTTTTCGGCGCTAGTCACGACCGTATCGACTGCCGCCTGCACGTCTTCGACCAGTGCAGCTTCAGGTTCAGGAGCTGCGGCGGCAGCGACTTCGATCACGGCGTCCAGCCCTGCGACGATGATCAGGAGTTGATCGCGCAAGGCCTTGAGGGCCGTGCCGGTGGTTTGATCCATTTCGTTGTTCTCTTCGGTAGTTTTCGGGGTGGTTTCGTCAGGCACTTCGTCAATACCGAAGCGTTTGAACAGGCCGCTGAACATGCTGAACAACTTGGCCATGTCGCCTTGAGGCTCTTCTTCTCGCAGGGAACCGAGGGGAACGGAGGCTGCGAAATGGACCGGTTGACCGGTCTTGCGGGAAAAATAGAGTTCTTGAGTACCGAGGCTGGACGGTGAATCGGTCACAGCCAGGCCAACTAGGTAGGCTTTGCCGGTGTTGGCAAAGTCCGGCAGGATCTCGATACTCGAAAACAACTTCTCGCCCTGGTCGTTAAGCGCGAGCAGCTTGTCGTTAGGCTTCAGTTGGGCTTCCAACGCCACTTGGCCAGGCTCTAGGCCTTCGCTTTCTTCTACGAGGCGTACCGCATAGACCGTGCCGTAGGAACCTGGCCAGCGCTCGTGTTCAGACCAAATCGATGCCGTGTACTTGGCGGTGCTGTACGTCTCAGCAATGTCACGCAGTTCCTGGGGAAGGATTACGCGACCGTCAACGGTCGGGCCGCTGGTGGCGACACGTTTCCAGAACGAAACAAGGGAACGGGGCATGGGCGTTAACTGCGCTCAATCGGTGATTTGAGCCGCCACGATAGGGAGCCGATCAGCCCCAAACAAACGGTTAACTTCTGATGCATTCTGATTTTCGGAATATCAGAAGAACGCGTATTTTAACTCCGCGTTTCAGTCGTTTTCGCCGCATAGACTGCGGCCATGCCATACGCCCCCGAACTAAAAGAAGCCGCCAAACGCCTTTATTTACGCCGCTGTAAGCCGCGTGAAATTCAGGCGCAGTTATCCCTGCCCAACATCCGGATCATTTACTACTGGATCCGCCAGGGTGAGTGGGACGACATGTTGTCGGACGAAGAACCGCTGACCGCCGTCAGCCGGCGCATCACCCTGCTTCTGGATAAACCCGGCAGCCTGACCAAGGGTGAACTGGACGAGCTGACGCACCTGACCACGATCCGCGAACGCCTGGCCAAGCAATGCGCCAAGCCCGCGCCGATGCCGGCGAATGATCCACAGGAGGACGGTGGCCAGCGTCGTGACGAGCAGCGCAATGAGCGTCGGGACCGGGGCGATCGCGGCGATAAGGGTGGGAAGAAAAAACAGAAAGCGCCGAAGAACGACGTCAGCGGCCTGACCGAAGTGGACTTTCTCGACAAGTTCATCAGCAAGATGTACGGCTACCAGAAAGAGCTGTACGCCGCCAAAATCAACCCGCTGACGGCGCGGATCCGTAACATTTTGAAAAGTCGCCAGGTGGGCCTGACCTACTACTTCGCCGGCGAAGCGTTCATGGACGCCGTGCTGACCGGCGACAACCAGATATTCCTGTCGGCCAGTCGCGCCCAGTCCGAGATCTTCCGTAGCTACATCATCTCGTTTGCCCAGGCATGGTTTGGCCTGGAGCTGACCGGCAACCCGATCGTGCTCAGCAAGGACGGCAAGCCGTGGGCCGAGCTGCGCTTTCTCAGCACCAACAGCAGCACTGCCCAGGGCCACCATGGCCACGTCTATGTCGACGAATATTTCTGGATACGGGATTTCGAAAAACTGAACACCGTGGCCAGCGCCATGGCGACCCATAAGAAGTGGCGCAAAACCTACTTCTCCACGCCCAGCGCGGTGTCGCACCAGGCCTATCCGTTCTGGACCGGCGAAAAATTCCGCAACAGCAAACGCAAGATTGCGAAAGACCCATGGCCCAGCGACAAACAAACGTCTGCAGGTTCGCTCTGTCCGGACGGCCAATGGCGCAAGGTCATCACCATCCTGGATGCGATCGCCGGCGGCTGTGATCTGTTCGACCTCGAGCAGCTGCAGCTGGAGTACGACGACGACAAGTTCGAACAGCTGTTCATGTGCAAATTCATCGACAGTACCCAGAGCGTGTTTGCCCTGAGCGACCTTGAACGCTGCTACTCCGACCTGTCGTTGTGGACCGACTACGACCCTGACGATCCGCGCCCCTTCGGTAACAGCCCTGTCTGGATCGGCTACGACCCGAGCCGCACCCGTGACGATTCGACCTGCGTGGTCATCGCGCCGCCCCTCGAGCCTGAAGGTAAGTTTCGGATTCTCGAAAAGCACAGCTGGCGGGGGCAGTCGTTCAAGTACCAGGCCGAGCAGATCAAGCGGCTCACGGAGCGCTTCAACGTCCAGCACATCGGCATCGACACAACCGGCATTGGCCACGGTGTGTTCGACCTGGTGCGCGACTTCTACCCGCGTGCGACTTCGATCCATTACAGCCTCGAAACCAAAAACATCCTGGTGCTCAAGGCACAGGACACCATCGTCGGCAGCCGGATCGAATGGGACGCCGGCTGGAACGACATCGCCCAGGCCTTCCTGACGATCAAGCGCGGCACCACCGGCAGCGGCCAGATCACCTACAGCGCATCGCGCACCGACGCCACCGGTCACGCCGACGTGGCCTGGGCAATCATGCATGCCCTGGCCAACGAACCCCTCAACACCGACAAAAAACAACGTAGCCGCTACGTGTTCAGCAACTAAAGGCCACCATGACGAAGCGAACAGTCAAAGACCAACCGACTCAACCCAAGCAACCGACGCGGTCATTCGCATTCGGCGATCCCGAACAGGTTCTGGTCGGCAGCATGGGCAACTACCTGGGCGTATTCGCGTCGGAGGATGGCCGCCTGTACAAGCCGCCGGTGTCACGTCTGGGGCTGGCTAAGCTGCTACGGGCTAACGCACACCACGGCGCAATTCCCAAATTCAAACGCAACCTGTTGCTGCGCGAGTTCATTCCTTCCCAGGGCTGCAGCGTGGCGACCATGGGCCGCGCTGGACTGGACTTTGTGGTGTTTGGCGAAGCGTACCTGTATCGCAAGCCCAACATGCTCGGGCAGATCCTGGAGCTGGAGCACCTGCCCGCGATCAACATGCGGGTCAAGGTCGACGGCGGGTATGTGATGTTGCTGCCGGACGGCAAAGAGATGGAGTTTGACCGGGACGAGATCGAGCACGTCCTCGACTACGACGTCGAGCAGGACATCTATGGCGTGCCCGACTACCTCGGCGGCATGCAGGCGCTGTTGCTCAACGAAGCCGCCACCCTGTTTCGCCGGCGCTACTACGCCAACGGTGCCCACGCGGGTTACGTCTTCTACACCAACGATCCAAACCTGACGGAAAAGGACGAAGAGAACCTGCGTGAGCAGATCTCCGGCAGCAAGGGCGTGGGCAACTTTCGTTCGCTGTTTCTGAACATCCCCGGCGGCGCCGAAAAGGCCGTGCAGATCATCCCGGTGGGGGATTTCCAGGCGAAGGACGAACTGGAGAAGGTCAAGAACATCACCCGCAACGACGTGATCGCTGCCTGGCGAATGAACCCCGCACTGGCCGGAATCATCCCGGAAAACAGCGCCGGCTTTGGCGATATCGAAAAGATCGATCGGGTGTACACCAGCAACGAAATTCGTCCGATCTGTCAACTTTTCGACCAGGTGAACGAGACCTTGCGGGAAGACAGACGAATCTCCTGGAAGGAACCAGAAACAGCAGTTGAAAAAGCTACAGGAAGTGTCTAGAGCAGGAAATACCACTACAAATTATGGCAAAATAGTGGCAATTGGCTGCCCCTGGGGAGGGACACATGCGAGTTACTTGTAAATGCGGGCACAAGGGAAAAATCAAGAACAGCGTAAAGACATCAACGGATTTCAGGACGCTGTATTGCTTTTGTTTAGACCCTAATTGCGGACACCAATGGGCCGCACATCTGACTTTTTCTCATACGACCCACCCGTCAGCACAGATGGTCAACCAGTTGTTGTTTGGCCGTTTGAAGGAAATGCCCAAGGCAGAGTTGCAGGAAATGTTTGAGCAACTCGGGGCACAGACTACGGCGCAAACTGCCGACTCGCCCAGGGCGAAACAGCGGGAGCTGTTCGATCAGCTGGGGGCAGCGTGATAACGCGGGAACGCCAGCCGCAGGGGCCAGCGCCTGAAGCAACGTAAGGACAAGCGAGGTGGTTAGGTGATTGCTTTGTCGATGTCAGGGCCGTCAGGGACTTCCGAGAGTACTTCTGTCATCCGCCTCACCCGCTGCTGATCTTCGTCAGACATTCGCCGGTAAAGCCTAATCAACCGCAGCTCCAATGCGGTAATTGGCTGCCAATCATTTTCACGGGACTCGTTGTAACTGCCTTCAAATTTAGCGCGATCCAACATGCGTACTGCTCCATAGGTGCATGAGTGAATCGACGTTATCGGGCGGTTTAGAGCCTTAGGACAGAGGAGGCGCCAGAGGTGTTAGCAATTTGTCACAGCCTAATTCAGGCCACGCGCCTCCATCACCGCCATGGCATCGAGCAGGCGACGGATCGTTTTCTGGTCGTCTTCCGGGATGCTTCGATATTTCTTAATAATCGAATCCTCGAGCGCGTCCAGCGCATCGCCACCAAGGGTGCTACGCACACCACTGAGAATATATGGGGCGTCGAAACCCAGGTCTTTTCCGACGACGCTCAGGTAGGACGCAGGGGCGTCACTTGCCCCGGACTCATAGTTCCCCTGGGTTCGTTTGGAAATGCCCAGCCTTTCAGCCACTTGATCTTGTGTCAGGCCTTTTTCACTACGCTGCTCGCGCAGTCTTGCGCCTATCTCTTCGGACAGAGTCAAAATATTTCCACTTTTCATATTTACATTGGCAGTTTTTTGCCACATCCTTTGCATCACATCACACGAAGTTGCAAGGAATTGCACTATGCCGAACAGCACCATCAACGAGCAAGCCCGGCGCGAAGCCCGAGAAGCTTTGGAACGAAAAGGCCAGACAGCGAAAGACTTCGCTGAGAAGCACCAATTGAATCCCAGCACCGTCTACGCAGTGCTGAGTGGCCAGAGCCAGTGTCGACGCGGGGAGGCACATCGAGCCGCCGTGTTGCTGGGGATCAAAGACGGCGTGATCGAACAGTAATAGCACTAAGCCACAGGGAAAAGCAGAACATGAATAGTTCAGTTCTAAAGACTCGCCGGGAAGTTGTCAGCGCCATCATCTGTAGTTACCCAGGTGGACGGGAATGCGCGGCAGCTCGGATCGGCTTGGCATTGAAGAAGTTCGATAACCACGCTTACGAGAACAACAACAGCCGCCCGCTTAATGATGCCCAGCTCTATCAACTGGAACAGGAAGCCGGCACACAGCATTTGCCCAACTACGTGGCGGCCATGTACGGCGGTTTGTTTGTTCCGGTGGCGGACCCTGAGAGCTTGGACAACGTTGAGATGTACACCCTCTCGGTAAACGTCGCAGCCAAGCGCGGGTGTGTTGACCAAGAAATTGCAAAGGCATTGGCGGACGGTTGCATTTCCGAAATCGAAGCGGAACACATCCTCAATGCCCACAACCTGCACATGGCAGCACGTCACGCCGAAGTGCTGGCGGCCATCGACCTGTACCGCAACAAATCAGGGGCGTCCCAATGATCGGCCTATCTGCAGTACAGGAATATCAGGACGTGCTCAAAGCAGCAGCGCTTGTGTTTTTGGAGCGTCATCACTGCGAACACCTGGGCGACGATCAGCAGTTGTTCGACCGCGCCGTGCAGCACCTGGTCAGCGACTATGACGTGCTCACACAGACCGCTGAAAAACTAGTGCATTTGGCTTGCAGTGATATGACCGCCATTCGCGATCGGCAGCGCCTGGACATCGTCAGCAGCACGTCGACGCACACCGTCATAATCGACCCGGCCACCGGTAACGCGTGGGCCGTCCCGGTCAGCTTAATCTACGAACGCATTCTCAACGCACCGGACAACGGTCGTTTCCGCGTAGCCGCGCCGTAACTCCCAACTAATAAATCCGCCTGCCCCACTGCCGTGGGTTTGGGTGAGCTGCGCCCGAATTTGAGGTTTGACGATGGAAAACGCCATGAACATCAACGCAAAACTGACGCCCGATCAGGCGAAGGCGCTCTTGGCCAGCCTGCGCGAGCAATACCGTCTCAGCTTCAACGACCTCTGGTACGCAGACCAGTACCGCCTGATTCCCGATGGCCTGCGCCACGGATCGATTCTTGCCAACAGCCCTGTGATGGCCGCTCAGAAACACCTGATCGGCGCCCTTACCCAAAGCCTCGGCCTCAGCCTTAAAGCAGCGAAAAAATCATGATGAATGAAGATATCCGAACTCAAGTACTTCAGCGGCTGGAAGACGACTTCGGCCTGAAGTTACGTGTAGGCACAAACTACATGCGAGGCGGCGTTTGCCCTGCCTGCAACAAGAAAGAGCTGTATGCCCGCCACGACAAGCCCTGGCAGATACGCTGTGGTCGCCCAGAGCGCTGCGGTCATATCGAGCACGTAAAAGAAATCTATGAGGATCTGTTCGAGGACTGGAGTAAGCGAGCGCCGGCAACGGACAACGATCCGACCGTAACGGCCCGTGCGTACTTGGAATTCGCCCGGGGCTTGAACGCCGGAGCTATGACCGGTTGGTTCACCCAAGAGAACTACGTCAACCACGAAACGAACGAGTCCAGCGCCACGATTCGATTCACCCTTCCGAACGGTGGCTATTGGGAACGTCTGATCGATCGTCCTGCCCGCTTCGGCAAGATGAAGGCCCGCTTCAAGCCCAAATATAGCGCCCAAGGTGAATGGTGGTGCCCGCCGAGTGTGGACCTGGCCACCGTCAAAGAGCTGTGGATAGTCGAGGGTATCTTTGACGCCGTTGCCCTAGTGCAAAACGCCGTCGATGCGGTGTCAGCCATGTCGAGTGTGAACTTCCCGATCGAAGCTTTGAAGCAACTGCTCGAGCAGCGTCCGGGCAATCTTCCCACTCTGGTCTGGGGCCTAGACAACGAACCGACTGCACGCGGCTACCTGTTGCGCTGGGTGAAACAGGCACGCGAGATGGGCTTCACGTGCAAGGCTGCGCTCATTCCGCAGCGGGATAAGAAAGTCGATTGGAACGACCTGCACCAGCGTTGGCAGTTCGAAGAAGAAGGTAAGGCCCGCAACGACAAGCGCAAGCGTGATTTGGATGCTGCGCGCCATGAGGGCGAATTGCTGCTGGCTCCCTCGCCGAAAGAGAAGGCGCTGCTGATCTACACCTGGGAAGAAGGTTTCCCAGAATTCGCCTTCAACTTCGGCAACCAGACTTACTGGGCAAAGTTCGATCTATCGAAGCTCGAGGAGGAACAGAAATCACTGGCCACCAGCGAGGACCATGAAGACCAGCAACTCAACGACAAAGCAGCCCGTCGCAAGGCGCTGCAGAACGTTTGCAGCCTTAAGTTGCTCGCCAACTGCCGGTTTGAAGCGCTTTACAAACAGGTGAACGACGTTACCAACGAAGCATGGTTCTACATTCACGTTACCGGCATCGATCAGGATGATGGTGAAAACTGGACATTCACGCCCAAACAAATTTCGTCGAGCAGTGAATTCAAGACACGACTCATGTTCTCTGGTGGGACATGGATGGGCACTCAGAAACACCTGGATCAGATCATCATCCGGCAGACCCAAGGCCTGAAAACCGTCGAAACCATTGACTTTCTGGGCTACAGCCGCGATCACAAGGCGTACATCTTCAACGATGTCGCCATTCAAGGCGGTTCAATCTACAAAGCCAACGACGAGGACTATTTCGAATTCGGCAAACAGCGCGTCAAGTGCCTCATGAAGTCGGTGAAGCTCAAGATGGCTTTGGACAGCAAGGGCTATCGCGAAGACTGGCTGCCGAACCTTTGGACGGTTTTCGGCGAGAACGGCATTCTGGCCCTCACCTACTGGTTTGGCTCGCTGTTCGCCGAGCAGATCAGGGCAGAGCATGAAAGCTTCCCGTTCCTGGAAATGTCGGGCGAGCCCGATTCGGGCAAGACCACGCTGATCAAATTCATCTGGAAGCTGTTCGGGCGGATCTATGAGGGCTTCGACCCGGCCAAAAGCTCGTTCTCGGGCTTGAGTCGGGCGATGGGCCAGGTGGCTAACCTCCCATTGGTACTCCTCGAGGCTGACCGCAACACCAACGAGGACAATACAAAGGCCTTCGAGTGGGACCAGTTCAAGGACTTCTATGGCGGCGGCACCCTGCGTACCCGGGGCGTCAAGTCCAACAGCAACGACACCTACGAGCCGCCGTTTCGCGCGTCCATCGTGATCGCTCAGAACGCCATCGTCACCGGCCACGAAGCGATCATCAGCCGTATCGTCCGGCTGCCGTTTCTCAAGCCGGTGATCACCGATGAGAGTCGCAAAGCGGCCGATGCGATCGTCCAGACCGAACTGGAACACGTCAGCCACTTCATGGTGAAGGCAATGCGCGCCGAACCGCAGGTGCTCAAGCGCTTCGCCGAACTGTATCCCAAGTACCGCGCCGAGCTTTGGGCCAGCCGTAACTTGGCATCCGATCGGGTCATCAAGAACCACAGCATGATGCTGGCCCTGCTGGACTGTCTGCAGCTTGTCATCGCCATCCCAGACCACATGGTCCAGGCCTGCCGCAAATACCTTCTGAAAGCGGCCAACGAGCGCCAGGCGGCGATCAGCACGGATCCGAAGGAAGTGAACGAGTTCTGGCAGGTGTTTGATTACCTGGAATCGCTGCCTTCTGCACCGATGGTCAACCACAGCAAAAAGGCCGGCGTGATTGCCATCAACCTCAACCAGTTCGCCGAGGTCGCCCTGGAACACCGCCAGCGCATTCCGGACCTGGCCGTGCTGCGACGCCTGCTTAAAGACTGCCGTGCTCACCAATGCTTGGACACTCAGAAACGAGTGGAAAGCGCGATCCGTGCCCGGCAGCAGGACATGGCACCAACCGCCCACATCCCTTCCACCATGCGCTGCTTCATTTTCCGGGAGTAGCCGCCATGCAGATTCAAGTGATCAACGATCGGGATCGAGACAGCGCAATCGCAGAGATACGCCGGCTGAACGCGGTAATGGCGCAGTTTGGAGATGAAAGCCGGACGGTCTTCGCCGAAGCGTATGCCCTATGCGGGCTGGTAGATGCGTTAGAGGTCCGAGCCAACCGTGGCCATCGGGAGATTCTC
This sequence comes from Pseudomonas sp. A0308, assembly GCF_044218815.1. Classification (NCBI taxonomy): domain Bacteria; kingdom Pseudomonadati; phylum Pseudomonadota; class Gammaproteobacteria; order Pseudomonadales; family Pseudomonadaceae; genus Pseudomonas; species Pseudomonas sp. A0308. The sequence goes on along the minus strand of NZ_CP162581.1, from coordinate 4,624,367 downwards.
GTCTTGGACTGCACACCTGCGCAGATTCAGGCCGTTCTGGAATGGCAGTCTTGGGATGAGGTCGGGGAGTTTGAGGATTTGGTAATTCACCTGGTGCGGAAGGCTTGAGCCTAGCCACCAGATCCAGCACCGGCGATCGCCGGTAAAGAAAGGCGTCGAGGGGAGGCAACCCCTCGGCACCAACCACCACTGAGGGCAACACCATGCAAGCACAGCACCAAAGCAGCAGCGCCCCGAAGGCTATCACATCACCGGCCGGCGGCGTGCAGGAGGCTCGTCACTTGATGGCCATCCGCATTGTCGGTACCGCACTTTTTGACTATCAGGTGCGCAAGACGCCAGACGCTCGGATCCGCCTCGAATCCCTAACCACCATGGCCCACCTGCTCGGTGACCTCACCGCGAACGAGGCTGCTGTGGTGGCCCAGCTGTTGGCCAAGCCCACTCTGTTTGGAACTTCCGTATGAACCCGATTGCACAACAAGCGTTGGAGCGTGCAAGAGCAAGCACTGCTGAAGCGAAACAAGGCCGGTCGACCACCCGCCGGCGTTTCTGGACAACGGCCGAGGTTGCGCACCTGTCCGCCCTGTATCACGACACGCCGATGACTCAGCTTCAGGAAATGCTTGGCCGTCCAAAGTCAGCGATCTATGGCAAAGCGAAAGAGCTCGGATTGAAGCGCAGCGCCGAGTTTCTGGCCGGCGAGCATTCCGGCCGTCTTCGTAAAAGTAACAACCCCGGCGTGGCCACTCGCTTTCAAAAAGGACACGGGACCTGGAACAGAGGTAAGCCATTTGCCGCAGGCGGCAGATCTGCAGAAACACAATTCACCACTGGCCGGCTACCGCACAACCATGTCCCGATCGGGACGGAAGTCATGGCCACGGACGGGTACCTGAAAATCAAAGTTGCCGAACCCAATACGTGGGAGTGGACACACCGACGAAATTGGGAAGCGGTCCACGGACCTATAGCGACCGGTTTCCTCCTGGTTTTCAGAGACGGTGACCATAACAACTGCAACGTCGAGAACCTTGAATTGATAACCCGGGGCGAACTCATGCGACGCAACTCCATTCACCGATACCCGGAAGAACTCAAATCTACTATTCGCCAACTCGGCAAACTCAAGCGCGCAATTGAGGCCGCTCATGAATAACAAAATGACGGATCTACGAAATCACTTGTTTGCCACTTTGGAAGCTCTTCAAGACGAAGATAAGCCAATGGACATTGAGCGGGCGAAGGCAATCGCCGAAGTAGGGAAAGTCTTGGTGGACTCCGCGAAAGTGGAAGTCATGTTCATTAAGGCAATGGACGGCGACGCCAAAAGTACCGGCTTTATCGAGTCTGAAAAGGAACTGCCGAACCACCACCGAGTGACGCACCAATGACCAACTCGACCACGCCAGCAAGAGAAAGAATCCGGCCTGCAATGGCCAGCCAGCGGCTTGATCTGCCCAGCGTCTGCGACATCTGTGGTTTTTCTCGCTCGACACGCCGACACAAGAGCTGCAGCAAGCTACGTCAGCAACGGAAAGCAGAAGAATGGGCTGTCCTGATGGCGGAGAAAACTGCTGCTCGAGCAGCTCGGGAGAAACGCTATGTCAGGTGAATCGCTATCAGCGCCGGCAGATCTGCTCAGCTCGATACAAGAACTGATTCGGCAGTTGCAACGTCCGGCAGTAGCGGCTGAACATGAGCTGTGGACATCACAGGACATCGCGGCGTACCTGAAGCTATCCACCTACACAGTTGAACGTAGAGTCGTTGTTCAGCCTGGCTTTCCCAAAAGCGTACAACCTTGCGCCACCGGAGCAAAAGCCGCGAAAAGATGGTTCGCGGGGGAGGTGATCACCTGGTTGCGGCAACATCGCGCCAGATTACCGGTAGCAAGGCGATCGAGAGAGCTTGCATAACCCTTGAGCCTGCGCATTCCGCAGGCTTTTTTCATCCTAATCGTTGGGCCAATTCCGAAGCAGTTGCGTTGTAATAAATCATCAACGACTTCAAATCCTTGTGGCCAGTGATACGCGCCAGATCCAGAACATCTACTTTTCGGGCAAGCCGAGTAATAGCCTCATGTCGCGTGTCATGGAACGTCAGTCCTTCAATCCCCAGCTCGTCGCGGATTTTCCGGAACATGGTGTCTGCCGACGCCGATTCGAGCCGGAACAGTCGATCTTCAGCGCCCTTCCCCTTATACAGCGGCTCCAACAGTTCCCCGGCTCGCTTGCTCAGAGGTACATTCCGGCTTGAGCCATTCTTTGTCATGGGCAGCCGGACGTAACGCTCCCTTAGATTCACCCACTTCGCGGTCATGCCTAAGATTTCCCCCTGCCTCATTGCCGTTTCAAGGGCAATCAGAAACGCATATGCCAACTCTTGAAGCAGCGTCACCGGCGGTTGCCCTTCGACATAGCCGAGCCGGTTAAGGAGTGCGCTGATCTCACCTGGGGAGACTCGGCGTTCGCGGGGTGGCCCATTACTCGGCCGCTTGGCATCACGTACAGGGTTCACCAAGCACGTTTTCCACTCCCTTCTGGCGAGCTCAAAAACGGATGACAGAAGGGTCATCTCACGCCGAACTGTCGCGGTCTTCACCACCTTCAATCGCGCATCACGCCATTGAGCTACTTGCTCTGACGTAATGGTATCCATCAGTTCCCCGACCCACTCGAGCTCCCTGTCGAACTTATCCAAACGCAACTCCTCCCAGCGTTGGCCTGCCTTGCTGGGTGATACATCACGCTTATATCGACGCAGAGCTTCCGAAAGAGTCATCGACACAGTCGTGCGCGACTTCCCGCTCTGCGCGAGGATTCCCGCTTCACGAGCCGTTGCCCAAGCCACCGCCGCCGCTTTTGTTTCGAAGGTCTGGGAGTCACGCACACCTAGCTTCGCGACCTCTGCTCGCCAACCACCGCTTCGTTTCCTGTAAGAAGCCACCACACCCTCCTGGCGTAAAAATGGCGTAAAGGCTATCACGCAGATGCAGGATCATGCCGTTTACTGTCTTCTTTCAAGACCGATGCAGCCCAGCATAACCGGGCATCGCAGGCGATTGCCGTGTGTGGTACGTTACTGTCGCAGTTCGACCGTTGCCCCCTCGGGGCACCACATAGCAGTATCTGAGAGTCTCTACCAGTCTCTCAGACCCAAAGAAACCGGCCACTTAGGCCGGTTTTTTTATGTCTGGCTATCTACCTCTGTATCCCTTTATCCCTTTATCCCTGCTTGTATCCTGAGAAAAATACCGAACTTTGGGATACATGGATGAAGCGCGCAGATATCAAGCGTCGGCCTCTCGCAGATACCACACTCGCGGGACTGGAGCCGGAATCAAAGGAATACCGAGAGCTGGATGGAAATGGCCTCTACTTCAGGGTCAAACCTGATGGAGGTAAATCCTGGCAGCTCCGCTATAAACGCCCGGCGGGTAATTGGGCGTGGATGGGGCTTGGGGGTTACCCAGAGGTAAGCGGCGCGCTAGCGAGAGACAAAGCTGCCGAACTACGCAAAGTAGTGAGCAGTGGTGCTGACCCCCTCGAACAAAAGCGATCAGCTAAAGCGGCAATAGATGCAGCTAAAACTCGAACCTTCCGAGCGGCTGCTGACGCTTGGTTAAAGGCGAAAGAAGAAAAGGGTCTGGCTCCGTCCACACTCAATAAGATTCGCACGTACCTCGACAAGGACATTCTTCCAGCGCTCGGAGACAAACCTCTCGACGAAATAACCCGTACAGATTGCGCGGACCTGCAAGCATCCATAGAAGCGCGGGACGCCCACAACGTAGCGGAAAAGTGTCGCACCTGGGTCAATCAGATATTCGGTCGAGCCATCGGTTTAGGCTTAACCGAGAACAACCCGGGAAGCCGGCTCCGCGATATCGCAGCTCAAGCACCGAAAACTCAACAGCACCCTCATTTGTTGGAGCCTGAGCTTGGCGACTTTCTGAACGCGCTGCGACATACACCAAGCAGACTGACTGCTCGAACAGCAGCGTGGCTGTGCATATGGACGGCATCGCGACCGGGAACCCGCGGGACTGTGCTAGCGAAAAGGTACCCATCTTAGTGAACAGGTGAACCGGGTGAACTCACAGTTCACCAGTGCAATTGGGTAATTGCACAGACTTGCCCACCCATTTGCATTCGACCTGACCAGTCATTTGCATCGGATTTGACCAGTACGAGCCGTCGACATGACCGGTAGAGAACGACCCATAGCAGCGGTCTGAGCTGGCATCGGTTAAGATCCTCAACGTCTTTTCGACAATGCCGACTTTAAACGAGGGAGTTCCATGACAAGGATGGCCGCTGTTTTCACTTTACTGAGTTGTATGGCTTCGGCCTCGGCATTGGGGGCGTCTAGTTGTCCGTTCCCAGAGGGGATGCAGGCGTCTATCGGCGCATCGAAGCAGGTCATCGAGGCCAGACACGCCGGTGTCGCTAAGGATGATCTGCTCACCAGGATGTCGCCAGGGCTCAACGGGCAGATGTCCCAGCTGTTAAACAATATCGTCGACGAGGTTTACGATCATCCGGCTCTGCTACCCGAGGTGTATGCGGCCTATCGGTTCGAGCACTGCTTTGTTTCGCAGCAACACGCTGAGCAGGTGGCGGCCATGAAGTTTGCCGATGCCTATCCGCTGCTGAAGAAATGCGAACAGTTGCACCCAGAAGGGACCCGACCTCCTTGTGCAATGCGCGTAGTGCATACGGTGACCGGAATTCCCGAGTAAACCATCCGGCGCAATCGATTCATTGACGTGTTAAGTCCTTAGCCAATCTGTTGCGTCAACCAGTTGAATCCACAACCCCAAGCGGACGATTCACAGAAAGTGTAAAGCGAATTTTGCGCGCTTTTTACTGAGGCACTAGCTCCGACCACAAAATACTGCGCCCGATCCCCCTCATTAGCGTTCCGTAGTCTTCAAACTTACCGACGTTGACTTCCTCTTGTCTTTTCCAGGTCGCTTCACATTCCTCGCAGACCCACAGCAAGATATTCGTAGAGCGGATACGCATAGCTTGGACTGAACCTTGACCGCATCTTTTGCACTCAACCGGCATTCGAATAATCTCGACTTATTTTCCGACGCAAACCAGACCGAAGTGTCCGCCTTTGGCCGTTCTCTGCCAATCAGCAACACAAAGGGGCATCTTTACCATCGCGGTAACGATGCCACTTTTTCGTCAGGATCCTTTCAATTTCAACGTTGAAATTTCAGTAAGGTGGGATGTCTGTCGCTAGCAAGATGTCGCGGGTTTCCGACACCGTGTTAAGACAAAAGTCTCAGGGGCCCCGGCAGCTTTTACAGGACTGAAGCGTGTTAAGTTACGGAAAGGCCACGTTTTTTGGAGAGGCAGGATGGAATCAGCTCGGGATAGGTACACAAAGGAAATTGTAGAGGCTGAAGATTTATGGATGCTTCCACACGTTGACAGGGATGGCTATGAATGTAGCGGGTGCAAGAAACCCGTTTACCCAGCGTCGTATCTCAAAACTAATCTAAAGAGGCCGCACTTCAGCCTATTCCCTAAAACGGATCATGTAGAAGGTTGCGACGTAGATGGGGAACGGAAAACCGTTGCAAGCGGCCGCAAAGGTAGCGTTCGCAATGAATTGGAAACCAGCCCAGGCTTGTCCCCTTCGAGATTGATCCTTAAGGACGAACGTACTTCAGTAGACACTACCTTGCCAAAGTCACCGGCACAGACTGGTAGCAAGAGCACCACCCGTACCAATTCGGATGATGGTACTACGCGACCAGCCGGGCGAAGACCGTCCAACACGATCCGGCCGATTTGTCGGGCGTTCATCAATTTCCCCTACGACAGAAACATGTCCTTAGACATTCCCGGGATCGAGGACAAGACGTATCTGACTGCCTTCAAAAAACTGGGGGCTGCAAACGCAGGCATTGAGCAATTTTCTCGTTCAAAAGTTTTCTATGCGGAGCTGGCCTGGGCCAAGGCTCAAGCAACAGATGATTCGTTGGTGATCCAGCTTTCTGCTGGTGAATGGAACTCCGAGCGACAGCTAGTGCGCAAATACATGCTTCGCATCTGTTGGTCCCAGTGGTCCAGTTACAAACGGACGAAGGTACAGAATGAGATGGAGGTCGTGCGCGAGGAAGGTATCAAGGAGAAAAAAAGCAAATCCAAAAAACGCGCCTATGCATTTTTCATCGGAGAGCAAGACGAACAAGATCCGACTTATTTCAACGTCACCGATCATCGCCTTATCTGCGGCTTGGTCGCTGAGCTCAGCTGGTAAGCACCGAGCAGATCAGGCATCATCAGGGCAGCAAAACTGAATTTGTATCCCTGCTTGTATCCCTAAGTGCATAACTTAGCTGCAAGCCACGGATTATATGGATGCCTACAGTCTCCCTCGGGCACCAAAATCAAGAAAGGTCTTGCTTAGGCAAGGCCTTTTTTTCGTCTGTAGAAAACTGGTTGCCCTCGGCTAGATGATTTTCAGGTGCATCCAGCCGATGAAGCCGCATGAGATCAGGTCTCAGGGCTGGAAGCGGGCTCAGCTTGTGCACTCCCCCCAAACAACCGCTCAGCTATCTTCCGACCTCGCTGCATGCCTTCATCTGTCAACCAGATCGACTTGTTCTTGTTCACCGGATTACTGATGAAACCCTGCTCATGCAATCGGTTCATGATCTCGAAGTCGAAGCCTTTCCAGGCATTGCCGTCATCTGAACTTAAGGCTGCCAACAGGGCGAGCACGGCATCCTCCATCAGCTTGTCGTCGTATTCCATGGTCGTAACTCCGCTTGTGTTCAACATCTAACGTCGAGTTTGTGGGTGGCACAACTCCGACCGGGCCTGTACCCGTAACCCTTATCGAACGGGGCTATTTAATTCTGCATCTCTCAACATCATCCTGCGTTCTCAGCGCCGTATCGAGCCCCAGTCGATACCGACAGTAATCGATGATCATTTTTCGCTCCTCGTCCGTAAGCCGTTCCACTTGCCTGATCTCCCCGTCGTTGGCGTGGATGTTGTGAAACCTCATCTGCCACGTCGGATGCTTTTTGATAAACAGGATGGTTTCAATGTCACCGTCTTCAAGGGCTTGGTAGTAGCCGATGTAGAGAATAGCCCCCATCACGAGCGCCGCCCCGATCAGTAACTTTTTCATCGTTGCGGTGCTGATGGTGGCAACTGCCGCGTTTTGGGTTTGGTTATTTGTGCGAATGGTGTTGCCATACATGACTCCCTGTCAGCGGTTTTAGCGATGGAGAATTTATCAGAACTGCTTTGAATGCAGCGTCACCACTCTCGAGTCCTGGCTGTACTGAAGTGGGCGGTATCGTTGTTGATCACTCCCCCGAATGCAGTCGGATACGTATAATCGCGCCCGTCCCCGGTGCAGCGTTGGCTGCCCCCAGAACCCTCATCTCTCGTTACGAAGGACATCGCAAAAGGCACCCCATGGAAACGTCACTGGAAACAGTCGCCCTCTTCTCCCTCAAGCTCGCTTACGAGGAAGAAGGCCTGAGCCCGATTTTGCGGGACGACATGGTCATGGGTGATTACCAGAAGGATATTTTCGAGTTGCTGGTGCGGCGGGGTGATGTCGAGACCATTCAGTTGAAGATGAACGAGTGTCTTGGTCTGGCAATGGACGCCTTGGGCGGTGTCGAGAAACCGTTGGGGCGTGAGCTGCACAAGTTGTCAGCCGATTTCAGCCAGGCGCAATCGCTGGAGCAGCTCGATCAGCCGCTCCTTGCACTTAAGATTTACTTGAAAGACATTCTTTGAGATTCAAGCGTCATCAGGCGCGGGAATAACTGGCTTTGGGATCTTCATGAGTCCAATAAAGGTTATAGGCCAGAAATATTGCAAGCAAAAGCAGCATGACGGCAATTGCAAACATTCCGAAAAACGCTGTGTCATTTTTAGTTAACGAACTTTTGGGTACCTCTGTGAGTGGCGACAACTCAACCGCTCCTTCGGAATGGACTGAAGATATTTTGTCCAGCGCCTTCTCCGCCGAATCATTCAGCCACGCCCTGATATAGACCGATTCTCCAGGGGCGAGCTTCTCAATGATCACGTTGGCTCCACCCCGGATTTCATAGGCCTTGGATCTTTCGGGTTCGACGGTGATCAGTCGGGCTGTCGGGAAGGTCACTCGGATGTCAGCCGCCGATTTATCGCCCTCATTATGCAATCCGGCGTAAGCAATGGAATTTATTCCGGAGTACTTGACGACGTCTGAGTAACTGGCTTCCAACAACTTTCTGTCACCGCTCTCATCGAAAACAGATGTCAATGAAGGGGGAAAATTGAAATCCGAGACACTGTACGCCAATGACACTTCTGCCTTTGGCACTTTATAAGTAGCGTACCCTTGGTACAACCCGGACAAAACAGCAGCACCCGCGATTATGTTCCATATGATCTTTAACATCGACGCTCCACCAACTCATTACATTCATCTTTTTACAGGAGTTCTAAGGTAGCAACTCCTGGAAAACAGTTACCCAGCCACACTAGCTAACGCAGTAACTTCAGCACCCGAATGTCTGTCGGGAAGCCATCCGCGCCTGCAAGCTTCTTCCACCCCACATACTGAAACTCGCCTTTCTCATCAATGTAGTCACCCTTCTCCACCGCTCGACCGCCCACCACCGCCACGCGCTTTACCTCGCCACACCCACCATCCGACGGCCGAACGGTGTAGACCACATACGGCTTCACATAGTGCGTGGCGCGGAAGTACTGGCCGCAGACTGCGTCGACGGTGATCAGCATGGTTTTCAGGCGTGCTTCGCCTTCGGTGTCTTCGTGCAGTTTCAGGAAGGAGATATCGCCGACGTCGCTGAAGCCGAGGGAGCGGGCGCGTTGGTATTCGGGGGAGTTCTGGTGGGCGATTCTGCCTTCCTGTACGCCACGCTCCATTTTGGCGGCGAACTCGGCTTTGCCTTGGGCAATCGTCGCTTCGGCCTGGGCGGCGACGTTTTCGCATTGCGCGAATTCGCGGGAGCCGAGGTGTTGCGGGGCCAGGTTCGAGCGGCGCTGAGCCATGGACCGCAGGCTGCCTTCCAGATCAAACATCACCTCAAAAGCACCCGGAACCCGACCGCTCTGGACGTCGGCTATTTTTTCCTGCATTCGCTGGCAATTGGCGAAGTAATAGTCCCAACTGTTTTGCGGATTTTCTTGCACTGCGGCGATGGCCGGGCTCATGCCTGCGGCAAAAGTGAGTCCGCAGAGCAAGCGTAAGGCTGACGTGATAATCGACATGTGTAGTCCATTACGGGAATCAAGTGAGTGGCGCGACGCTACTATTTTGCTATCTTGCCGTCCACTGTCGGTGAGGGTGCCAACAGCCTCAAGCGGTGTCGATTTAAAAAGGAAGAATACGATGGATTGGGCGGTTTTCTTTTTGGCTTGGGCGGCAATGTGGGTGTGGGTCGTCCGGCATCGGGGGGCGTGGAATCTGATAGTCGCCAATGCGCTGGGCGCCGCCAGCGGCATGATGGTGGGTCTGGTCTTCTCGGAGCTTTACATCGGACTGCTCGGATCATCTCGCCCGCCTCGTCCAGAGGGCATGTGGACGGTGTTTGAATTCCTGACAATCGCCGCTGCTCTGGCAGGTGCATGGATGTGGGTGGCGCGCCGCTCAGGGATTGAACATACGCTCGCACGCCAACTTCTCGCAGGCGTTTGCGGCGTTGTGGCCGGCGTGACTGTATTGATGTTTTTCGCTCAAATAGTCCACCCCGGCCATTTGATGTAAATGTCCTCGTGGCACCAGACTTCTATTTTGATATCTTGCCGCCCATCGTCAGGGCTCATCATCGCGGTGCGCTGTTTTCAGGATTTTGAAGGTTTAAGGAAAGGATCAAATGGAGTTTCTGCGTTTTCTGGCGTTTGTCGCCGCCTGGGGTTTCATGTGGCGCTGGGTGGTCAAGAACCGTGGCAGCTGGAATATTTTCTACGGCAACATTGTGGGCGCGGCCGGCGGTTTTATTGTGGCCATGGTGGTGTTGTCGATCACCTTGTCACTGTTTCCTTCTTCACATGATTACGAAACCGTGCAGACGCAGGAGGCCGAACCCACTTCGCTGTTGCCCGAAGCCGAATCAGTCACCCCTCCCGCTGCCCTGAAAGATGCGCCGGTGTTTGCCGCCATCGAACCGGATGACAAGCCTTCGCCCGCCGACTCTGCCTTGCTGCCGAACTACGCCAGCCGAGCGCCGAAGTCGATGGCGCTACAGACCGTGCTGGACCAGAGTGACGACCAGGGACGCAAAGCCCTCGCGGCGTTGAGCAAAAAGTTTCGCAGTGATGCACAAGCCGACAAGTCGATGCTCGCGTATGTCATGTGCAGCCCGTTCGTGACCGGCACGTTGCGCTTCCCCGCGTCGGCTCGCTTTGCTGACAGCAAAAGCCTCGTCAGCCACCGTTTCAAGGATCAGGTTTACACCTTCAGCAACACCGTCATCGCTCGCAACATGACCGGCGACGATGTCACCTACCGTTTCGATTGCTCCGTGCAAGAGCAGCCAAGAGTTGACGCGACGCCGGCCGAATGGCGTCTGCTGGATCTGAAACTGCAAAAAGCCGACTCTTAAGCCTCACTTAAGCGTTCAAGGCGCCGGCTGCGCTATCATCGCCGGCCGTGCGCTTTGAGTCTTGTCCCCGGATGTCTCCAACACTTGATGAACTGATCCCGCTGCCACCGGTTTTGGCCGGCCCGTTGTTGCGACGGCTTGAGCCCAAACGACTGGTGCTGTGGCTGGTTGGCACGCGCCAACTGTCGCTGACTTTGCGCGTGCAAGGTGTAGGAGACATTCCTCTGGATGCCGAGAAATGCACGGTCATTCCTGTAGGCACTCGCGCATTCGTTCATCTCATTGATGTCAGCCTCGAAAACGCCCTGCCCCTCGACGAGTTTGTCGATTACGACGTGTTGATTGATGGCGACGCGTGCATCGCCGATTGGGCGCCGCATCTGTTGTATGGCGACGCCAGGTGCCCAAATTTCGTGGTGCGTTCGCGGATCGACCAGTTGCTCCACGGTTCTTGCCGCAAGCCGCACCATCCGGCGGTGGATGGTTTGCTCTGCGTCGACCAACTGCTGGCCGCCGAAACCGACCCGCAACAGCGCCCGGCGCTGCTGATGATGAGTGGCGATCAGGTCTACGCCGATGACGTCGCCGGGCCGACGCTGCGGGCGATTCATGCCTTGATCGGACGCCTCGGCCTGTTCGACGAACACCTCGAAGGCGCCGTGGTCAGCGACAGCGCCAAGCTCTACGATCATCCGGCGAGCTACTACCATCGTGCAGATTTGTTACCGGCACTTGAGAGCAACGAGACATTGCGCGAGCGATTTTTCGGCGGTGCGCGTAAGCCGATTTTCACCAGCAGCAGCGCCGACAATCATCTGGTGACCTTTGCCGAAGTCATGGCGATGTATTTGCTGGTGTGGTCGCCGGTGGCTTGGACGTTGATCAATCCGACGACACCAACGCTGACGCCCGAGCGCCTCAAGCGCTATAACCTCGAACAGACGCGTATCGATGCTTTCAAGGCAGGGCTGGGCAACGTCGCCCGGGCGCTGGCGCATCTGCCGAGCCTGATGATTTTTGATGATCACGACATTACCGATGACTGGAATCTTTCTGCGCAATGGGAGGAAACGGCCTACGGCCATCCGTTCTCCAAACGCATCATCGGCAATGCGTTGATCGCCTACATGTTGTGCCAGGGCTGGGGCAATAACCCGGACGCGTTCAAGGATGTGCTGGTGAAGACTCGACGTCTGATTGCCAGCGGCGATGACCATTACCTCGACAGCCCGGTGCAGGACGATCTGATTGATGAGCTGCTGCGCTTTCAGCACTGGCATTTCGTGCTGCCAACCAGCCCGGCGCTGGTGGTTATCGACACCCGGACCCGACGCTGGCGCAGCGAAATGGCGCTCAAGCAACCCTCAGGACTGCTCGACTGGGAAGCGTTGAGCGAACTGCAGCAGGAGTTGCTCGATCACCCGTCGGCGATCATCGTTTCACCCGCGCCGATCTTCGGTGTGAAGCTGATTGAAACCGTGCAAAAGATCTTTAGCTGGTGCGGTTTTCCATTGCTGGTCGATGCCGAAAACTGGATGGCCCACCGGGGCGCCGCGCAGGTGATCCTGAACATTTTCCGACACTCGCGCACGCCCGGGAACTACGTGGTGCTGTCCGGCGATGTGCATTATTCCTTCGTCTACGAAGTACTTATCCGACACCGCAAGGCCGGCCCGCGAATCTGGCAGATCACCAGCAGCGGCATCAAGAACGAGTTCCCGCCTACGTTGCTGGAGTGGTTTGATCGCCTCAACCGCTGGCTCTACTCACCCCGCTCACCACTCAACTGGCTGACCAAACGCCGCCGCATGCGCATCGTGCCGTACACGCCAGAACATGCTGAAGCCGGCGAACGGTTATGGAATTCGGCGGGGATCGGTCAGGTGTTTTTCAATGAACAGGGACAGCCGCGAGAGATCATTCAGCACAACTCGAACGGCGCGCCCCAAACGCGAATGCTGGCGCCGGATTTGGCGGACTATCCGAAGTAGAGCTATGCACCTTTCCCATGTAGGAGCGAGTCTGCTCGCGATTGCGATCGATCATTCAAAATGAATGTCGCCTGACAATGCGCTATCGCGAGCAAGCTCGCTCCCACAGGGTTATCGCGTAGCTATCAAATCGAAGTTACAGCCCGCGCAACACCTCTAACAATCATCCCCACCTCCCGCTCATCAATCGTCAGCGGTGGCAGCAGCCGTATCGTCTTGCCGCGCGTGACGTTGATCAGCAGCCCATGATCCCGCGCTGCGATCAGTGTCAGATCCCGAATCGGCTGTTTCAGCTCGATGCCGATCATCAATCCCTGCCCTCGAATCGCCAGCACATTGGGGTTGTCCGCCAACTCTGCGCGTAGCCGCGTCAACAGGCGCTCACCTTGTACTTGGGCGTTCTCCAGCAGGCCTTGCTCTTCGATGATGTCCAGCACGGTGCAGCCAACCCGACAGGCCAATGGGTTACCGCCAAACGTGCTGCCATGACTGCCCGGTGTAAACAGATCCGCCGCCCTGCCCCGCGCCAGACACGCGCCGATCGGCACGCCGTTGCCGAGTCCTTTGGCCAATGTCATGACGTCCGGGACGAAACCCTCGTGCTGAAACGCAAACCACTGGCCAGTGCGGCCGATGCCGGTCTGGATCTCGTCAAGCATCAGCAACCAGGCATGCCGATTACAGATCTCGCGCAGGGCTTTCAGGTAACCGGGCGGCGCCAGTTGCACGCCGCTTTCGCCCTGAATCGGTTCGACCAGTATCGCCACGATCCGCTCGCCGTGCTTGCGCTGAACCTGCTCGATTGCGGCGAGATCACCGAACGGGACTTTGACGAAATCACCCGGCAGTTCACTGAAGCTCGAACGCACCGCCGGCCCGTCGCTGGCAGACAGCGTGCCGAGCGTGCGGCCATGAAACGCGTTGGCCATCACCACCACCAGCGGTTGCTCGATCCCTTTGCGCCAGCCGTAGAGCCGCGCCAGTTTCAGTGCAGTTTCATTGGCCTCGGCCCCGGAATTGTTGAAGAACGCGCGCTCCATCCCCGACAGTTCGGTCAACCGTTTTGCCAATTGTTGCTGCCAGTCGATGCTGTACAGATTTGAAGTATGTAGCAGCAGTCCGGCCTGCTCGCTGATGGCCGACACGATCCGCGGGTGCGAGTGGCCGACGTTGGTCACGGCCACCCCAGCGACCGCATCCAGATACTCGCGGCCAGCCTGATCCCACAGTCGAGTGCCCAGGCCCTTGGTGAAGCTCAGGGCTAGTGGTTGGTAGGTGTTCATCAGGGCGGCGGTCATGACTTCAAACTCCAGTGAAGGTCGGTGTGTTTGCAGTATGGTTAGCCACCAGAACTGGATAAACTCGGCAAAACTTCAATCATTTATAAGCTGGGCTTGATAATGGATTTGTTTCAGTCGATGAACGTCTACGTCAAGGTCGTCGAAGCGGGGAGCATGACGGCGGCCGCGTTGCAGTGCGAAATGTCGACGACGATGGTAGGCAATCATCTGCGAGCGCTGGAGCAACGGCTTGGTGTGCAACTGCTGCAGCGCACCACCCGCCGCCAACGACTGACCGAGTTCGGCAGCGTCTACTACCAGCGCTGCCTCGAAGTGCTGGGCCTGCTGGCCGATTCCGAACGCCTCGCCGAACAGGCTCTGGACGAACCTCGCGGCATCTTGCGCATCACCGCACCGCTGACCTTCGGCGTTGAACGCATGGCCCCGGCGCTCAGTGAATTTTCCCTGCAATGGCCAAAGGTCAAACTCGATGTGGTCCTGACCAACAGCCGTCCGGACCTGCTCGAAAACGGGCTCGACGTCGCTTTTCGGCTGGGCAACTTCGAGCAGTCCAACCTGATCGCGCGGCCATTGATCGATTACACCCTGACGGTCTGCGCGTCGCCGGACTATGTGGCACGGCGCGGCATGCCGCTGACGCCGCAAGACCTGCAACAGCATGACTGCCTGTCCTTCGCCTACCCCACCGGCGATGACTGGCAATCGGTGGAAAAGCGCTGGCGCCTCAGCGGCCCGGAAGGCGAAATCATGGTCGATGTCAGTGGCCCGATGCTGATCAACAGCTCCGCCGGCCTGCATCAGGCCGCACGCACCGGCATGGGCATCGTGATGCTGCCCGATGCACTGGTGGAACAGGACCTGCGCGATGGCAGACTGGTCACGGTCATCCCTGAATACCAGCCGCCCAGCCGTCCATTGCACCTGTTATACGCCCCGGATCGGTATCGACTGCCCAAGCTCAGACGTTTCGTCGAGTTTGCGATGACAGCCTGGGGCAGATCCTGATTAAGCGGTGAGCTACGGAAAAAACTCGACCGCCAGCCCGTTGCTCCGTGACAACGTCGCCCCGCTCCCCTAAATTAGTCGACCTGAAAAAGCCCCGTGCTTGCTCATCTCCACTCAAGTTAAAAAGTAGTGAAATTTCAATGTCCGATTTCAACACCGCTGAATCCGTAGTCACCGAATCGTCCAAAGCGGAATACGAAAACTCCATCAATCTTTCACAACACCTGCCACAAGCCAAAATCATCAGCGAGATGGTACTGGACGCGTTCCAGTCGACCCGCGAGAGCGATCAGATCCGTGAACTGCGCACCGCGATCCGAGAGGCGCACGACCGCTTCGATGACGACAAGGCCTACGAACTGATGGGTGAACTCAAGAGCCTCAAGGATGCCGAGGCTGCCGACATCGCCGCCCTCGAAGACCTGAGCAGCAAGTTCTCGATCGGCCGCATCCTCTCTAGCTTCAAGGATGATCCGGCTTTCCAGGAAATCGTTTACGGCCTGGCGCTCAAAGTACTGAACCAGACCCATCAGGCGATCAGCAACCCGAGCGGCGGCAAGAGCAAAGCGGCACGGGCGAAGAAAGAGGTCGAAATCTTCACCATCAGCAAGGATGGCAGCAGCGTGACCCTGCCATTGCGCACGCCACGCTCGCGTCTGAATGTTGACCGTGAAGCGCTGGAGTTCCTTGGTTTCACCTTCGTCGGTGAAGGTGAGGAAGCCGAAATCGATAGCGAAACCTTCGTCGACAATGCCGGCACCGAACAGGCCGTCAACCGCAAGAACATCATCACGGCCCTGCAGCAGCGGACCGCATTTGATGGCTACAGCATCGCCGCGCAGTAATCCGGCCACGCTGACGAAAAAGCCCCGCACTGAGTGATCAGGCGGGGCTTTTTGTTTTCCGGCGCGAGGATTATGCGCCCGAGTGCAATGCCGCAATCATGTCGACTTCAATCGCCGCATTCTTCGGCAACTGATAGACACCCACCGTGGTGCGCGTGTGCCGGCCAGCATCGCCGAGCACATGGCTGAACACATCCGACGCACCGTTGGCCACTTCACTCAGGTCAACAAAGTCAGGCGTGGACTTCACGTACACCGTGACCCGCAACAGCGCCCGGATCTTGTCCAGCGAACCGACCGCATCGACGATCAGCGCCAGACACCGCATCGCGCTGATGCTCGCGGCGGCCTGCGCGTCCTTGAGCGTCAACTCCAGGCCAACTCGACCGGGGTACTGAATCTTGCCGTGGGTACGTGGCACCATCCCGCTGATGTACAGCTCATCGTGATGACGGATCAGCGGTGCGTAGTTACCGCCGGCGGTGTTCTCACCGTGGATGTCGTAGTTCAGCTCTTGTGCCAGGGCAATGAAGCGTTCGTCGCAGGTCATCCTCTCAGTCATTTCGCCCAGCCTCGTTATCGGTGCATGAAGAACAGTTGAGCACCCGTGAAATGGCATGGCGCTATCACTGTCATGGTTGGATCCGAATCTAGGGGGTTTACTCCGATACCGCAACTCAACCCTGTAGGAGCTGCGGCACGCTGCGATCTTTTGGTTTTGATTGTAGTTTTAAAGACCAGGATCAAAAGATCGCAGCGTGCCGCAGCTCCTGCAAAGGTATCGCGTCGAGGTGGCCCCTGCTCACGATTGATGGCGCCTCAATCACCGAAAGTCAGCCAACAAAAAACCCCGCACATCTCTCGATGGCGGGGCTTCTTGAACAACCTGAAACTTACGGCGCGTACGTCAGCAACAACTCGCTCGGCACCTTGAAGTCCAGGGACATCATGACGCTCAACGCAGTGATGGTGAAGATCGAGAACACGAACAGCTTGCGTGCCCAGACAGTGTCATCCACTGCCTTGTAGCCGGTCCAGGCCATGTACAGCCAGTACATGCCCATCGCGGCGGCGACGGCCAGGTAGCTCATGCCGGCGTAGCCGCTGAAGGTCAGCATCAAGGTCGCCACGAGGAACGCCAGGATGTAGAGCAGGATGTGCTTCTTGGCCACTTTAATCCCGCGCTTCACTGGCAGCACCGGAATCGATGCGGCCAGGTAATCGTTGAAGCGGAAGATCGCGATGGCGTAGGAATGCGGCATCTGCCACAGGCTGAACATCACCAGCAGAACCAGCGCGGCCATGTCGAAGCTGTTGGTTACAGCGACGTAACCGATCACTGGCGGCATGGCGCCCGACAGACTGCCCACCAGCGTGCCGTGAACCGACTTGCGCTTGAGGTACAGGCTGTAGAAGCCGACGTAGATCACGAAGCCGATTACCGCGAACAGGGCGGCCAACGGATTGGCCACCTTGTACAACAATGCAACGCCGAGAACACCAAGGATGGTCGCGTAGATCAGGGCCAGTTTCAGGGAGATCAAGCCCTGGACCAGTACCCGGTTCTTGGTGCGTTCCATCTTCAGGTCGATGTCGCGGTCGATGCAGTTGTTGAACACGCAACCGGAGGCTACAACCAGGGAGGTGCCGATCATGGCTGCCAGAAACACCGCCAGATCGACATGCCCTTTCGAGGCCAGGAAGAACCCGCCTGCCACAGAAAGCACGTTACCGAAAATGATCCCCGGTTTGGTGATTTGGATAAAGTGCTTGAGCGACATCGGGTCTACCTCACTTCGCCATCATGTACGTGTGGATGCTGAACATGATCCACAGCGACAGGCCAACCAGCAGCACGATCACGATGGCCGTGAAGACGAACGCAATCACGTTGTTACGCTGAGCAATGGAACGGTCCAGGTGCAGGAAGTAATACAGGTGAACAATCACCTGGATCACTGCGAACAGCATGACAATTGCCAGTGTCGTCATCTTCGGCAAGGTCGGGTACATCACCAGGCCGAACGGAATGACAGTCAGGATTACCGACAGAATGAAGCCAATGGCGTACGACTTGGCGCTGCCGTGGCCAGCATCATGGCTGTCATGGGAGTGTGCGTTAGCCATTACAGAGTCCCCATCAGGTAAACAACGGTGAATACGCAGATCCACACCACGTCCAGGAAGTGCCAGAACAGGCTTAGGCAGCTCAGACGGGTCTTGTTGGTCGCCGTCAGGCCGTGCTTGTTGACCTGGTACATCATGATGCCCATCCAGATCAGACCTGCGGATACGTGCAGACCGTGGGTACCGACCAGGGTGAAGAACGCGGACAGGAAGCCCGAACGGCTAGGACCGAAGCCCTCGGAGATCAGCAGGTGGAACTCGTTGATCTCCATGGCGATGAAGCCAGCACCGAGCAGGAAGGTCATGAACAACCAGCCCAGGACCTGCTGCTTCTTGCCTTTGTACAACGCCAGCATGGCGAAGCCGTAGGTGATCGAACTGAACAACAGCAGAGCGGTTTCGCCCAGCACGTATGGCAGTTCGAAGATGTCGTGGCCCGACGGGCCACCGGCAACGTTGTTTACCAGTACCGCGTATACCGCGAAGATCGACGCAAACAAGATGCAGTCGGTCATCAGGTAGAGCCAGAAACCGTATACGGTCATCTCGCCCGAATCGTGGTGATGGTCATCGTGCCCATGTTCGCCATGGGCGTGTCCAGCATTGGTCACTAAATTCGACATGGTTTAAGCCTGTTCCAACGAGGTTTCAACACGGGTGGCACCGGCCGGGATTTTCCCTGCCGCAACCAGACGCTTGTGCTGCTCGGCTTCGATGCGCTCGATCGTTTCAACCGGAACCATATAGCCCTGGTCGTCACGTGCAGCGTGGATCACGAAGTAGACGACAGTGCCTACCAGGCTCGCGATTGCCAGCCACCAGATGTGCCAGATCATGGCAAAACCGAAGACGGTCAACAGCGCGCCCATCACAACGCCAGTGGCGGTGTTGTTCGGCATGTGGATCGGCTCGTACTTGGCCGGACGCTGGTACGCAGTACCGTTTTCCTTGGCTTCGGTGAACGGGTCGATGCAGTCAGCCTTAGGCAGCACGGCGAAGTTGTAGAACGGCGGTGGCGAAGAGGTCGACCATTCCAGGGTGTGTGCATTCCACGGGTCACCGTGATCGCAAACGTTCTCTGGCTTGTTGCGGTCACGCACACTGACGTACAGCTGGATCAGTTGGCAGGCGATACCGACAGCGATCATTACCGCACCGAACATGGCAACGTACAGGTACGGTACCCACTCAGGGTTGGTGGTGGCGTTCAGACGACGGGTCATGCCCATGAAGCCCAGTGCATAGAGCGGCATGAACGCGACGAAGAAGCCCGAGATCCAGAACCAGAACGCTGCTTTACCCCAGCCTTCGTGCAGCTTGAAGCCGAACGCTTTCGGGAAGTAGAACGCGAAACCTGCGATGTAACCGAATACCGCGCCGCCGATGATCACGTTGTGGAAGTGAGCGATCACGAACAGGCTGTTGTGCAGAACGAAGTCAGCACCCGGGATGGCCAGCAGTACGCCGGTCATGCCGCCGATGGCGAAGGTCACCATGAAGCCCAGCGTCCACAGCACCTGGCTGGTGAAGCGCAGACGGCCCTGGTAAATGGTGAACAGCCAGTTGAATAGCTTCACACCCGTCGGGATGGAAATCAGCATCGTCGCCAGACCGAAGAAGGCGTTGACGCTGGCACCCGAACCCATGGTGAAGAAGTGGTGCAGCCAAACCATGAAGCCCAGTACCGAGATCGCGCCCGAGGCGTAGATCATCGAGTGGTGGCCGAACAGTTTCTTGCCGGTGAAGGCCGAGATGACTTCCGAGAAAATGCCGAATGCCGGCAGGATCAGGATGTATACCTCAGGGTGGCCCCACGCCCAGAACAGGTTGACGTACATCATTGGATTGCCACCAAGTTCATTGGTGAAAATGTGGAAATCCATGTAACGGTCAAGGGTCAGCAGTGCCAGGGTAGCGGTCAGGATCGGGAACGAAGCCACGATCAGAACGTTTGCCCAGGTGCAGGTCCAGGTGAAGATCGGCATGTCCATCAGTTTCATGCCAGGGGTACGCATTTTCAGCACGGTGGCGAGGAAGTTAACCCCCGTCAGCGTTGTACCCAACCCGGATAACTGTAGCGCCCAGATGTAGTAATCCATCCCCACGCCCGGACTGTATTGCAGGCCCGACAGCGGTGGATAAGCAACCCAACCGGTCTTGGCGAATTCGCCAACGCCCAGCGACAGGTTGATCAGCACAACGCCGGATACCAGCAGCCAGAAGCTCAGGGAGTTCAGGAACGGGAAGGCAACGTCACGCGCGCCGATCTGCAGCGGCACTGCAAGGTTCATCAGGCCGGTGAAGAATGGCATCGCCATGAAGATGATCATGATCACACCGTGAGCGGTGAAGATCTGGTCATAGTGTTCAGGTGGCAGGTAGCCAGGCGAACCCTCGGTGGCCATGGCCAACTGGGTACGCATCATGATGGCGTCGGCAAAACCGCGCAGCAGCATGACCATGGCGACGATGATGTACATCACGCCGATTTTCTTGTGGTCAACCGAGGTCAACCACTCGGTCCACAAGTAAGTCCACTTCTTGAAGTAAGTGATTGCAGCGAACAGTGCCAGACCACCCAGCGCGATCATGGCGATGGTCACCATCACGATCGGCTCGTGGAAAGGAACCGCTTCCCAACTTAATTTACCAAACATTGTTTACTCCTCTGCCCCGGCAGCTGAATGCGAACTCGAGTCAATTTCCGTGGCCGCCACTTCTTTCTCTTTCTTCTCGTGCTTCAGCGGCTTGCCCGGCTTCATACCTTCGTACTTGTCGACGATGATCTGGAACTGGTTCGGCGTGACCGAGGAGTAGAGCTCGACTGGGTTGTTCTGGCTCGGTTTGGCAAGGGCTGCGTATTCAGCTTGATCAAGCTGTTTAGGTGACTTCTTGACTTCACTTACCCAGGCGTCGAAATCTTCCTGAGTCGTCGAGATGGCTTTGAACTTCATGCCGGTGAAACCTGCGCCGCTGTAGTTGGCGGAGATACCGTCCATTTCAGCGTTGCGGTCAGCGATCAGGTGCAGTTTGGTCTGCATGCCCGCCATCGCGTAGATCTGGCCGCCCAGGCCCGGGATGAAGAACGAGTTCATCACGGCGTCGGAGGTGATCCGGAAGTTGATTGGCGTGTGCGCCGGGAACACGATCTTGTTGACCGTGGCAATGCCTTGTTCCGGGTAGATGAACAGCCACTTCCAGTCCAGCGCAACCACTTCGATGGTGATCGGCTTGACGTCGGATTCGATTGGACGATACGGGTCCAGTTCGTGGGTCGAAATGTAGGTGATGTAACCCAGCGCGATGATGATCAGAACCGGAATGGTCCAGACGGCCACTTCGATCTTGGTCGAGTGCGACCATTTCGGCGTGTAGATGGCGTCTTTGTTGGAGGCGCGATACTTCCAGGCGAACAGGAAGGTCATGACGATAACCGGCACAACGACCAACAGCATCAGCAGGGTCGCGGTGATGATCAGGTTGCGCTGTTCCAGGCCGACCTGGCCCGTTGGATTGAGCAGGGTCATGTTGCAGCCTCCCAGCAACAACGTGCCGAGCAGCGGCACTAGGCCTAGTAATCTGGGGTACCTGTTTTTACTCATCTCACGACCTCTAAAGCAGCTTGCGCAATGCAGTTGGGTTTTGATCGCCAACACTTCACCCTGCCAAGGGTTGGCATTTTCTTTGGATTGAATAAGGGCCGCCCGTCGCGCGTCAGACGCTCGACAAAACCTGGGACAGCGGTAAGTTCTTATTCGAATTCGTGGTCAAAGGCCTTGTTACAGACCAATTCCATTTGGTGCGGAAAGTTGGAAGGCACCGACACCTGGGTGTCTTGAAAGCCTCACAGCCTGCTCGACACCCGACTTCCTGCTCGCCTCCTTAATAAAGGCTGAACAGCGCCGGGAATTCAGTGCGGGCGATTGTAGATAGGTAGCGCCCTATACACCATGTCTTATCCCGAAATAATTTTTATCCGTTCAAGCAACAATCCATCGCAATTTTTGCAAAAGTGCCGCATGTTATCGAAATAGATTCTCAACAAAAACGCCAAAATTTGTAGGTGTATCCGCCTCAGTTCAGACAGCTCTGAAGGCTTTTTCCGAGGGCTGGATCGGCGCAAAGCCCGATACCCCAAGGCTTCTGGCCATTTGCCCGCGCTTGTTAAAACTGCCTGATGTGGCACACGCGTTCAAAAGCCCGAAAACACCCAAACAGACCAATCCTTTTTTGTAACAGTGCGCCAATCCGGGTAGGTGGATCGGCTTGCGACACCGCCTGTGTGACAACATGTCGCACACCTGCCACACCCTTCCTTGCCGTTCGTCACGGTGTTTTCACAAACACTCTGAAATGCAAAACGCCCCGATCTGCTGAACCGCAAATCGGGGCGTTTTCTGTATCGGCAACAACGCGCAATAGTTGACTCAGCGCAGTGTTTTTCGATTACGCGAGGCCAGCAGCGGAACCAGGATCACCACCAGTACGAACGCTACCAGCGCCCATTGCGCCAGCGACAGACCGAGGATCGGCGGGTACGGCGTCGAGCAGAATCCGTCGACCTGGAAGCCCAGCGGGAAGATCTTCGCCAGCGGCAGATCATCAACAATAGGCTGCAACACATCGATGCCACAGCTGATCGCCGGATAGAACTGGGTGTACACGTGATGCCCGGCGACTGCCGCCCCGGCAATCGCACAGATCACCACCAGTACTTCGAATACGGTGATGCTGCGCCGGGTGCGCGTGGCTGCACCGATAAAGGCGAACAGCGCGATCAGCAGCAACGCATAACGCTGCAGGATGCAAAGTGGGCACGGCGCCTCGCCGAGCACGATCTGCATGTACAGCGCGCCACCGATCAACGCCAGGCAGATGATGCCCAGCAGCACCAGAAAGCGCCGCTCACGTCCCAATCGAATTGTTTCCTCGCTCATCGCGTTTCCCTTATATGTCCATGGTTCAGCCGTCTGGCGACTGAAAGTTGTCGCAAGTCTACACCGGGGAAATAAACGATAAAGCGGTTAAGGAACCATTAATTCAAAGGGATTTTTCAGAACGGAACCGTGTAACGGCCATCACGGGCAAGCCCGCTCCCACAGGTCCAGCGTCGTACATGAATTTTGCGTACGCCATAAAACCTGTGGAAGCGGGCTTGCCCGCGATACGGACTACTCGGTCTCGACTATTTATTCCAAGGCAGCAGCCGGCCCGAAGAACTCATACCGGCTCTGTTTCTCCGGTACACCCAGCGCTTTCAGATGCCGCTTGATCGCGCTCATGAAACCTTTCGGCCCAAGGAAGTAGGCGTCGACATCGCGCTGCTCCGGCAGCCATTGAGCGAGCAACTCCTGGCTCAGTATCCCGACCTTGTCCGCTGCCGGGCTCACGCCGTCGTCTTCGGCGTAGCAATAGAAACGCTTGAGTTGCGGATGACGCGCAGCCAGGCCGTCGATCCAGTCGCGGAACGCATGCACACTGCCATTGCGCGCGCAGTGGATGAAGTGCACCGGGCGCTCGGTTTCCAGCGCCGCCTCGAGCATCGCCAACGTCGGGGTGATGCCAACGCCGCCGCTGATCAACACCAGTGGTTTGTCGCTGGCAGCCAGGGTGAACTCACCCGATGGTGGAAACAGCTGAATGCTCGCGCCGACATGCAACTGATCGTGCAAGTGATTGGACGCACGGCCACCCGGTTCGCGTTTGACGCTAATGCGGTACTGACCTTTATTCGCCAGCGCCGACAGCGAATAGTTGCGGCGGATTTCTTCGCCATCCAGCACCAGCTTCATGCCGATGTACTGACCCGGCTCGGCCGCCAGAATCGGGCCTTTGTCCGCAGGCTCAAAGTAGAAGGAAGTGATTTCCGCGCTCTCTTCCACCTTGGCCGCAACGATGAATTCGCGCGCCCCGCGCCAGCCACCAACGGCTTGCTCTTTCTGGTCATAGATGGCGGTTTCGGCGCCGATCAGGATGTCGGCGAGTTGACCGTACGCCGCGCCCCAGGCGCTCATCACTTCTGGCGTGGCGATCTCTTCGCCGAGCACTTCAGAGATGGCGCGCAACAGGCAGGCACCGACAATCGGGTAGTGCTCCGGCAGGATCTGCAAGGCGACGTGCTTGTTGATGATCTTCGCCACCAGATCGCCCAACTGGTCGAGCTGATCAATGTGCCGGGCGTACATCAACACACCGTTGGCCAACGCACGCGGCTGGTCGCCGCTGGCTTGATGCGCCTGGTTGAACAATGGGCGCACTTGCGGGTATTCGGAGAGCATCATGCGGTAGAAGTGCGTGATCAGCGCCTCACCGCCGCTTTCCAGCAAAGGCACGGTGGATTTGACGATGGCACGATCCTGGACGCTAAGCATAAGGGTGACTCCTGAGCTTTCTGGAAAAGTTACCCTAGAGTTATCAGTTACCGTGCCAACTTATTTATCCATATAAATCAGTATGTTAAAAAATATGTAGTCAATTCGACCCAACGCTCTTTATAGTCACTCCGACTACATCTTGTCTCTTTGACTACACAACCATGATCGCCAAATCCTTGCTGACCGCTCTACTGCCGCTGGTCTCCGACCTCTCCCGCGAATTGCCGGAGGGTGAGCGTTATCGTCGACTGCTTGAAGCCATGCGCGCCCTGCTGCCCTGCGATGCCGCCGCGTTGTTGCGCCTCGACGGCGAATCGCTGGTGCCACTGGCGGTGGATGGCTTGAGTACGGACACCCTCGGCCGCCGCTTCAAGGTTAGTGAGCACCCGCGCTTTGAGGTGTTGCTGGCAGGGTCCGGGCCGACCCGGTTTGCCGCCGACAGCGACTTGCCCGACCCTTACGACGGTTTGATCGACGGCCTCGACGACCACCTGGAAGTTCACGACTGCCTCGGCTGTCCGCTGTTTGTCGATGAAAAACTCTGGGGCCTGATCACCCTCGACGCGCTCGATCCGGAACGCTTCGAGCCGATCGAACTGGACGTATTGCAAGCCTTCGCCAGCCTTGCCTCGGCCACAGTCAATGCCGCCGAACGCATCGAGCGTCTGGCGATCCGGGTCGAAGACGAGCACCAGCGCGCCGAGATTTACCGGCAGGCCAGCGGTCAGCAGAACCGCGAAATGATCGGCCAGAGCAAGACGCACAAGCGCCTCGTGGAAGAGATCAACCTGGTCGGCGGTAGCGACCTGACCGTGTTGATCACCGGCGAAACCGGGGTTGGCAAGGAGTTGGTAGCTCAGGCGATCCACGCTGCCTCAGCCCGCGCCGACAAACCGATCATCAGCCTCAACTGCGCGGCACTGCCCGACACGTTGGTGGAAAGCGAGTTGTTCGGCCACGTACGCGGCGCCTTCACCGGCGCTACCAGCGACCGCCGCGGCAAATTTGAACTGGCCAATGGCGGCACGCTGTTTCTCGATGAGGTGGGCGAATTGTCGCTGACCGTTCAGGCCAAACTGTTGCGCGTGCTGCAGAGCGGCCAGTTACAACGTTTAGGCTCGGACAAGGAGCATCAGGTCGACGTGCGCCTGATCGCTGCGACCAACCGCAATCTGGCCGAAGAAGTGCGCAGCGGTCGCTACCGTGCCGACTTTTACCACCGCCTGAGCGTTTACCCGCTACGGGTGCCGGCCTTGCGTGATCGTGGACGTGATGTGTTGCTGCTCAGCGGCTTCTTCCTCGAACAGAACCGTTCGCGCATGGGCCTTAATAGCCTGCGACTGAACAGTGACGCCCAGGAAGCCCTCCTCGCCTACACTTGGCCAGGCAACGTGCGCGAACTGGAACACTTGATCGGGCGCAGCGCGTTGAAGGCCTTGGGCAACTGCAAGGTGCGGCCGAAGATTCTCAGTTTGAGTGCGGCGGATCTCGATTTGCCGCGTGAGGTTGTGGATAACTTGCCTGAGCCACTTGCTGCGGTTGTGGCGTCGGCGCCATTGATCAGCGGGGATTTGCGCAGTGCTACCGAGGCGTACCAGCGGCAATTGATCACTGCGGCGCTGGAACGTCATCAGGATAATTGGGCGAGTGCGGCGCGGGAGTTGGGGCTTGATCGGGCGAATCTGGGACGGATGGCCAAGCGGTTGGGCATGAAAAGCTAAAAGCCCCCTCACCCTAACCCTCTCCCGGAGGGAGAGGGGACTGATAGGGGGATGTTGGAGAGCTGCGCCGACGTGAATGTGCAGTGTCGAATCCATAATCGACTCGTTCTTTCAGGTCGATGTATTGCGCAAGACACCTCGGTCGGCCCCCTCTCCCTCGGGGAGAGGGCTGGGGTGAGGGGCTTTGGCTTTGGCTTTGGCTTTGGAACGCAACGCCACCCGACAACTGACCTAAAGCCCACCCCATTAGCGCCGATAACCCGGCATCAATAGTTTCTGGCGATTTCCACCCTCGCCCATCACCTTTTTCCACAGAAGGTTTTTATGTCTTCCAACAAAGCCCGCGCAGATTCACTTTCGCTTCTGCTGTTTACTTTGCGCAGCGGCAAGCTGATGGCGATCAACCTGCTGAAAGTCAGTGAAATCATTCCCTGCCCGCCGCTGACCAAGCTGCCGGAGTCGCATCCGCACGTCAAAGGCATCGCCACCCTGCGCGGCGCCGCGCTGTCGGTCATCGACCTCAGCCGCGCGATCGGCGAGCGACCGCTGGAAGACCCCAACGGTGGCTGTCTGATCGTCACTGACGTCAGCCGCTCCAAACAGGGCCTGCACGTTCAAGCGGTGAGCAAAATCGTCCACTGCCTGACCACCGACATCAAACCACCGCCATTCGGCTCCGGCGGACCGCGCGCCTACATCACGGGTGTGACCTCGGTGGACGGCACGCTGGTGCAGGTGCTGGACATCGAAAAAGTCATCCACAGCATCGCTCCGGCGCAAATCGAAATGGCCCCGACCGACCTGACCATGGAAGACGCCGACGTCCTCGGCAACGCGCGGATTCTGGTGGTCGACGACAGTCAGGTGGCGCTGCAACAATCGGTGCACACCCTGCGCAATCTCGGCCTGCAATGCCACACCGCACGCAGCGCGAAGGAAGCCATCGACTGCCTGCTCGATTTGCAGGGCACCGCCCAGCAGATCAACCTGATCGTCTCCGACATCGAAATGTCCGAGATGGACGGCTACGCCTTCACCCGCACCCTGCGCGAGACCCCGGATTTCGCCCATCTCTACGTGCTGCTGCACACCTCGCTCGACAGCGCGATGAACAGCGAAAAGGCACGACTGGCCGGGGCCAACGCAGTGCTGACGAAGTTCTCCTCGCCGGAGCTGACCCAACGTCTGATCGAAGCGGCCAAACACGTCGCGGCCAACGGTTATTGACTCTTGGGCGAGATTTACTGCTTTTTGCTGCGGCGCGATCTGAGTGCAGACGTTCCGGATGTCTTGTGGCCGAGGGGCATTGAAATCAGCACCTATCGCCCGGAACTGGCTGGCGCCGTGCATGACTTGATGCAACTCGGTCACCACGAAGGTGGCGGCCGGGTGCCGGCGCTGGAGGTTTGGCAGCAACGGTTTGAACGCGATCCGGAATATGACCCGGCTCTGTGTTTCATTGCCATTGATGCCGAGGGTGTCGTTGGTGTGGTGCAGTGCTGGACGAGTGCGTACATCAAGAATCTGGTGGTGCATCCGCGCGCCCAGGGTCGAGGATTGGGCCGGGCATTGCTGTTGAATGCATTCAAGGTTTTTCAGCAACGGCGCGAAGGGTTTGTCGATTTGAAAGTGTTGGAAGACAACCTGCGGGCACAGCGATTGTATGAAAGTGCCGGAATGTACGTAGTCCGCCGGGAAATCGTACCGACCTGAAGAAAATCAAAAGATCGCAGCCTTCGGCAGCTCCTACAGATATCGCATTTCCATGTAGGAGCTGCCGAAGGCTGCGATCTTTTAACGTTGGCCCAAGCAACAATAGTCTTTAGGCATACTCCAACCCTTGGCCACTCAATCCAAGGATGCCCCAACCATGAAAACCTTCACCGCAAGCTTGCTCTGCCTCACCGCCCTCGTCTCCAACGCCCACGCGTCCAGCCCTGACGCCTGGGCCGCCTACGACAAAACCGTGCTCGCCAGTTGCACCAAAGCCAGCGGTTTGAAGAACGCCAAACCAGTCGGCAATGCCGCGCAATTCGACGACCGCGTCGGCTACACCGCCGTGCTGCTGCAAGGCCAATACCCGCAAAAACACATGAAAGGCCAACAAGGCACCGAGCTGTGCCTGTACAACAAAAAATCGAAAACCGCATTCGTCACCGAATGGGACTCGATCCGCCCGACTGCCAAAACCCAATGAATGGCGCATAACTTGCTTCGATCGGTGATCCCATGGCGGCTTTACGTCGCTGATTCACACCTGATTGAAGATTGATCGTTCAATGAATACGACGTTTTCCTGCGTAGGCTGCGGCAAGTGCTGCACCGACCACCATGTCCCCCTGACCCTCGCCGAAGCCCGCATGTGGGCGGCCGACGGTGGTCAGGTGATCGTGCTGGTAGAGGCTTTTCTCGGCAACGGTCTGGGCTTGCCGGCGCAGCAGCGTGAACATGCCGAACGGCGTTCGGTCGCGGTGCGCAGCGGTGAATCGGCGGTGCACGTGGCCATCACTTTCGCCGCGTACAATGTCGGACCTTGTCGGAATCTTGACGATGACAAGCTGTGCCGCATCTACGAACGTCGACCGTTGGTGTGTCGGATTTATCCGGCGGAGATCAATCCGCACATTCCGCTCAACCCTGCCGCCAAGGATTGCCCGCCAGAGTCGTGGGAACAGGGGCCGCTGTTGATCGTCGGTGGCGAACTGGTCGATCAGGAACTGATCGAGCTGATTCAGCGTTCGCGTCAGGCTGATCGTGATGACATTCGGACAAAGGATGCCATCTGCGCTGCGCTGGGCATCCGGACCACGGCGCTCAAGGGCGACGGGTTTACCGCGTATTTGCCGAATATGGACGCTTTTGCGAAGGTAATTGACCAGGTGAACGCGCAGCCACTGGGTGAAGTGGCCAGTGAATGGCTGTTTCATTTGTCCGGGGATGATGTGGCCGGGCAAGTGCGGGCGGCGGGGGCGCTGGTGGTGACGGAGCCGGCGCTGACCTATGCGTTTATTTCGTTGCGTGCGGCTTGATACAGATACTCGAGTGGCTGTTCGGGCCCCATCGCTGGCAAGCCAGCTCCCACAGGGTCTTGCGTCGTACATCAACTAAGTGAACAACCGGAAAACCTGTCGGAGCTGGCTTGTCAGCGATGGGGCCAGTGAAGGCGACCACAATCCCAAATCTGTCGCCGCCCCTCAAAAACCCGCGCAACCAAATGCAATTCCCCGAAGGAAAAGTCAGCGCTTGCCCATCGAACGACGGGTGCCCGGCGGCGCCATGCCTGGGCTCTTGGTATGGCCGTTCTTGGCGCCATTCTTGTACCACGGCTGGTTAGAGCCTTTGGCACCTGCCAGTTCGCCCGGTTTGAACGGGAACTTGAATGCCGGGATCTCGGCTTTGGAATCGCTGGCGTCGGCCATATCGGCCGGGACATCGCTCACAGCGTCGTCAACCGGCGGTTGGATCGGGGAAGTCATGAAAGCTCCGCAAAACAAAAAGTCGCGCCCGGTAAGTGAGCCGCGAAGGGCCGCAGTATACCTGCGCGCCGTGGCTCGGCACCTGAAGATTTGCACCGCACGCCGAACGGCTTACAGGTAATTGATGGTCACGATGCCATTGTCGGTGGAGGTTTTCAGCGACTCATAGGTCATGGAAAACGGCAACGCCCCACGGCTGCAAGCGTTGCGGTAAGTGTCTACATCAACCTTCACCCCTGGCTTGAGTTCGATCTGCCGGGATTCGCTGGTCACCAGCGCACCCACTCGCCCGACTTCACATCCGGAATCGACGATTTGCCCGGTGAAGCGGATCTCGCCCGAGAGGGGCTGAGGCGCGGCGCAGACCGTTAGCGGAAGTAAAACAAGCACGCTGGAGATGACAGTTTTGAGGTTCATTGCAAGACACTCCCGAAGAGACCCGCAACGATAATGGCTGGGGTATACAACTTGTATCCGCTGGCGGGAGCGGATCTTTAGAAGCGTAGATGGCGCGGTGCAGACTCGCTCCTACAATGGGTTCGCATGCAGTCTGCAAGACATTGGTCGGCTGGCAGGCCGCCATCGCAGGCAAGCCAGCTCTCACAGAAAGCAAAAGCCAGATCAAAAGATCGCAGCCTGCGGCAGCTCCTACAGAGGAGACAAGTACACCCCGCACGCGGCGAATGCCGCCCAACTCAACAATGAGCGTTAGCTCGAGTAAAGCTCTTGATCTTGATCTTGATCTCAGAGCCCGTCGGCAGGCTGAGTGGAGGGAATGATCCGGGGGTGGGAGCGCAGCGACCGTTTGGCGAAGCCAAACACATCGAAAGGAGGTGCAGCGAAGCAAACCGGAAGCGATGCCCCCGAATCAATCCCGGAACGAAGGGACCCCGAGCCTCAGCGAGGGGCCGAACGCCAGGGCACAGACCTTTTGGTTACTTTTGGGGCGTTTGCCAAAAGTGACCCGCCGTAAGGGCGGAACCCTAAGGGGCCGTTACCACAGCTACGGATATGCACACAAAACGAAACTGACAGCGCTGACAGCTAGCCGTCACCCTCCTGACCCCCACACTGGTTTATAACCTACCCAATCTGCCCAAACTCCAAACCTCGGCGCCCAAAAAGCATGCGAATCCAAAAGCACAAAGCCCTGCTAGCCACCCTATTGATCGCCCTGGCTGCCGCAGGCCTGTGGTTTGCAACCCGACCTGCCCCTACCAAACTCGCCACCCCTACCGCCATCCCGGTGCGAGTGATCGCCGTCAGCCAAAAAGACGTCCCCCGCTACACCAGCGGCATCGGCTCGGTGCTGTCCCTGCACAGTGTGGTCATACGCCCCCAAATCGACGGTACCCTCACCAAAATCCTCGTCAAAGAAGGTCAACTGGTCAAAGCAGGCGACTTGCTCGCCACCATCGACGACCGCTCGATCCGCGCCAGCCTCGACCAGGCCCGCGCCCAACTCGGCGAGAGTCAGGCCCAACTGCAAGTCGCCCAGGTCAACCTCAAACGCTACAAACTGCTCAGCGTCGATGACGGGGTTTCCAAGCAGACCTACGACCAGCAACAGGCTCTGGTCAATCAATTGAAGGCCAGTGCCCAAGGCAATCAAGCGTCGATTGATGCAGCGCAGGTACAACTTTCCTACACGCAGATTCGCTCCCCGGTCACTGGCCGCGTCGGTATTCGCACAGTCGATGAGGGCAACTTCCTGCGCATGACCGACACCCAGGGCCTGTTCACCGTCACCCAGATCGACCCGATTGCCGTGGAGTTCTCCCTGCCACAACAAATGCTGCCGACCCTGCAAGGCCTGATCAACGACCCGCAACATGCACAGGTCAAGGCTTACATCGGCGCCGACACCGACGGCGAAACCGGTAACCTGCTCGGCGAAGGTCACCTGACCCTGATCGACAACCAGATCAACGCCAACACCGGCACCATCCGCGCCAAAGCCGAATTCGCCAATGCCAGCCAGAAGCTCTGGCCGGGCCTGTTGGTGACGGTAAAAATTCAGACGGCCCTCGACAAAAATGCGCTGGTCGTGCCACCCACCGTCGTACAACGCGGTCTCGACCAACACTTCGTTTATCGAGTGAACGGCGACAAGGTTGAAGCCGTGCAAGTGCAGATGGTTTATCAGGGCAGCGGTCAGGACATCATCAAAGGTGTGAAGGCCGGTGACGTGCTGGTAACCGATGGCCAGTCGCGGCTCAAACCCGGTTCGACCGTGCAAGTCATGACCGAGCCACCGCAAGTAGTGCAGGCGGAGCCGAAACCATGAAGGCGCACAAAGGGGTTTCGACGTGGTGCATTGATCACCCGGTGGCGACCATTTTGCTGACCCTCGCACTGGTGCTGGTCGGCATCATTGCCTTCCCGCGTTTGCCAATTGCCCCACTGCCAGAAGCGGAATTTCCTACGATTCAGGTGTCCGCGAAATTGCCCGGCGCCAACCCCGACACCATGGCCTCGTCCGTGGCCACGCCGCTGGAGGTGCAATTCAGCGCCATTCCCGGCATGACCCAGATGACTTCCAGCAGTGCCTTGGGCTCAACCTTGCTGACCCTGCAGTTCAGCCTCGACAAAAGCATCGACACGGCCGCGCAGGAAGTTCAGGCGGCGATCAACACCGCCGCCGGCAAGCTGCCCAAGGACATGCCGACGCTGCCGACCTGGAGGAAGGTCAACCCCGCCGACAGCCCTGTGTTGATCCTGAGTGTCAGCTCGACGCAGATGCCTGGCACCGAACTCAGCGATCTGGTGGAAACCCTGCTGGCCCGTCAGATCAGTCAGATCGACGGTGTAGGCCAAATCAACATTACCGGTCAGCAACGTCCGGCGATTCGCGTTCAGGCTTCGGCGGATAAACTCGCGGCCATCGGTCTGACCCTCGCCGACATTCGTCTGGCGATTCAGCAAACCAGCCTCAACCTGGCCAAAGGAGCGCTGTACGGTGAGTCGAGTATTTCCACACTGTCGACCAACGACCAGTTATTCCATCCCGAGGAATACAGCCAACTCATCGTTTCCTACAAGGATGGCGCCCCGGTTCACCTAAGAGATGTCGCCAACGTTGTTAACGGTTCGGAAGATGATTATGTGCAAGCGTGGGCGGGTGATCGACCGGGGGTAAACCTGGTGATCTCGCGCCAGCCGGGCGCCAACATCGTCGAGACCGTGGACCGGATTCAAGCCGCCCTGCCCGGCCTCGAAGCGATGCTGCCGGCCTCTGTGCAGGTCGACGTACTGATCGACCGCACCCAGACCATCCGCGCCTCGCTGCACGAGGTCGAGATCACTTTGTTGATCGCGATCCTGCTGGTGGTGGCGGTGATGGCGCTGTTTTTGCGTCAGTTGTCGGCGACGTTGATTGTCTCGGCAGTGCTCGGTGTGTCGCTGATCGCCAGTTTCGCGCTGATGTATATCCTCGGCTTCAGCTTGAACAACCTGACGCTGGTCGCCATCGTGGTGGCCGTGGGATTTGTGGTCGACGATGCGATTGTGGTGGTGGAAAACATTCACCGGCACCTGGAGGCCGGCGACGATATGCGCGAGGCGGCGATCAAAGGCGCAGGCGAGATCGGCTTCACCGTGGTCTCGATCAGTTTCTCGCTGGTGGCGGCGTTTATTCCGCTGTTGTTCATGGGCGGTGTGGTCGGGCGACTGTTCAAGGAGTTTGCCCTGACCGCGACCTCGACCATCATGATTTCCGTGGTGGTTTCGCTGACGTTGGCGCCGACTCTTGCGGCGCTGTTCATGCGCAAACCGGTGCATCACGCCCACGCGAAACCGGGCTTTAGTGAACGCTTGCTCGGCTGGTACGAGAAAGGCCTGCGCCGCGCCCTCGCCCACCAGAAATTGATGATCGGCGTGTTCGGTTTGTCCCTCGCATTGGCCATCGCCGGCTACATCTTTATCCCCAAGGGTTTCTTCCCGGTGCAGGACACTGGCTTCGTGCTCGGTACGACTGAAGCCGCTGCGGACATTTCCTACGGCGACATGGTGAAAAAACACTTGGCCATGGCCGAAATCGTCGCCGCCGACCCGGCGGTGCAGGCGTTTTCCCACTCGGTGGGTGTTTCCGGCAGTAACCAGACCATCGCCAACGGGCGCTTCTGGATCGCCCTGAAGAAACGCGGCGACCGTGACGTCAGCGCCAGCCAGTTCATCGACCGGATTCGTCCGCAACTGATGAAAGTCCCCGGCATCGTGCTCTACCTGCGTGCCGGCCAGGACATCAACCTCAGTTCCGGCCCAAGTCGCGCGCAGTACCAATACGTACTCAAGAGCAACGACGGCGCGACCCTCGCCACCTGGACCCAGCGCCTGACCGAAAAACTGCGCAGCAACCCGGCGTTTCGCGACATTTCCAACGACCTGCAACTGGGCGGCAGCATCACTCACATCAGCATCGACCGCAGCGCGGCGGCGCGTTTCGGTCTGACTGCCAGCGATGTCGACGAGGCGCTCTACGATGCGTTCGGCCAACGCCAGATCAATGAATTCCAGACTCAGGTCAACCAGTACAACGTGATTCTGGAGCTGGACACCCGGCAGCGCGGCAAGGCCGAAAGCCTCAACTATTTCTACCTGCGCTCGCCGCTGAGCGGGGAAATGGTGCCGCTGTCGGCGCTGGCCAGATTCGATGCACCGACCATTGGCCCGCTGTCGATTGCCCATGACGGCATGTTTCCGGCCGCCAACATGTCGTTCAACCTGGCGCCCGGCGTGGCGCTGGGCGATGCGGTGATTCTGCTCAATCAGGCCAAGGCCGAAATCGGCATGCCGACCGCGATCAGCGGCGACTTCCAGGGGGCGGCGCAGGCGTTCCAGAGCTCGCTGGCCAGTCAGCCGTGGCTGATTCTCGCGGCGCTGGTGGCGGTGTACATCATTCTCGGTGTGCTTTATGAGAGCTTCGTGCATCCGCTGACGATCATTTCGACCTTGCCGGCAGCGGGTTTGGGCGCGGTGATGATGTTGTGGATCTGCGGCCAGGATTTTTCGATCATGGCGCTGATCGGGCTGGTCTTGCTGATCGGCATTGTGAAGAAGAACGGCATCCTGATGATCGACTTCGCCCTCGAAGCCCAACGTCAACGCGGGATGTCACCAGAGGACGCGATTTTCGAAGCGTGCATCACGCGTTTCCGGCCGATCATCATGACCACTCTCGCCGCGCTGCTCGGTGCCTTGCCGCTGATGCTCGGTTACGGCACCGGCGCCGAATTGCGCCAACCGCTGGGGATCGCGGTAGTGGGCGGCTTGCTGGTCAGCCAGATGCTGACGCTGTTTACCACGCCGGTCATATACTTGTGGCTTGAGCGACTTTTCCATAGACCCAAACCTGCGCCCGTACCGGCGTTGGCGACCACAGACTGAGGCGGGTCATGCGCGTTCTGATTATCGAAGACGAGGAAAAAACCGCGGACTATCTGCACCGCGGCCTGACGGAACAGGGTTACACCGTGGACCTGGCCCGCGACGGCGTCGAAGGCCTGCACCTGGCGCTGGAAAGCGACTACGCGGTGATCGTCCTCGACGTCATGTTGCCGGGCCTCGACGGCTTCGGCGTGCTGCGCGCATTGCGTGCGCGCAAGCAAACCCCGGTGATCATGCTCACCGCCCGCGAGCGGGTTGAAGACCGGATCAAGGGCTTGCGCGACGGTGCCGATGATTACCTTGGCAAACCGTTTTCCTTCCTCGAACTGGTCGCGCGTCTGCAAGCGCTGACCCGGCGCAGTGGCGGGCATGAGCCGGTGCAGGTGAGCATCGCCGACCTGTGGATAGACCTGATCAGCCGCAAGGCGACTCGCGCCGGCACGCGCCTGGACCTGACCGCCAAGGAGTTCTCGTTGCTCAGTGTCCTCGCCCGCCGCCAGGGTGAAATCCTCTCGAAAACCGCCATCGCCGAAATGGTCTGGGACATCAATTTCGACAGCGATGCCAACGTTGTCGAGGTGGCGATCAAACGCCTGCGCGCCAAGCTCGACGGGCCGTTCGACGAGAAACTGCTGCACACCATTCGTGGCATGGGTTATGTGCTGGAGAGTCGTGGTGTCCAGTAACTCGATCGCCCTGCGCCTGAGCGGCATGTTCACGCTGGTGGCGCTGCTGGTGTTTCTGTTGATCGGCGGCGCGCTGTATCAGCAGGTCGATAAAGGTTTGGGCTTGTTACCGGAAGCCGAGCTGGATGCGCGGTACAGCGTGCTCGAATCGGCACTCAATCGCTTCGGTACCCCGGAGCATTGGGTGAAGATCAACGCCAAGTTGAAACTGCTCGGCGAAGAGGACAAGCGCATTCGTTTCTGGGTGGTGAGTGGTGATCCGGGTTACGAATACGGTACGCCGGATTCACGGATCCGCGCCTTCGCCCAAGGGCCGCTGGGGATGCATGACTTGCAGCTGCCGGAGCGTACTTATCCACTGAAAGTGCTGTTGACTGAATTGCCGGCCAAGGATCAGCGTCCGCCGCTGCGCTTTATGATCGGCATCGATACCGAGACCTTTCACCAGACCCAGCATCAGTTGCTGATCGCCTTGATCAGCCTGGCGATTGTCGGCGTGCTGCTGGCCTCGGCGCTGGGATATTGGGTGGCGCGGATCGGCC
Organism: Pseudomonas sp. A0308; assembly: GCF_044218815.1. NCBI lineage: Bacteria > Pseudomonadati > Pseudomonadota > Gammaproteobacteria > Pseudomonadales > Pseudomonadaceae > Pseudomonas > Pseudomonas sp. A0308. Next base: position 4,588,308 of record NZ_CP162581.1, on the reverse strand, counting down.
TCAAGCCGCTGATCAAACTGTCCCACGAAGCCCAGCGCCTGACCCCGCCGCTGCGAGCCGGTCGCTTGCGATTGTCGCCATTGCCACCGGAGCTGGAACAGTTCGTCGACTCGTTCAACTCGACGCTGGAGCGGGTCGAAATGGCCTATTCGCGACTGGAGTCGTTCAACGCCGACGTGGCGCACGAACTGCGTTCGCCGCTGACCAATCTCATCGGCCAGACTCAGGTGGCATTGACGCGCGGACGTTCAGCCGAACATTACTTCGAAGTGCTGCAATCCAACCTCGAAGAGCTGGAGCGACTGCGTTCGATCATCAACGACATGTTATTTCTGGCCAGTGCGGATCAGGGCAACAAGGCGAACAAACTGACGTCGGCATCGTTGGCCGATGAAGTGGCAACCACGCTGGAGTATCTGGATTTCATTCTCGAAGACGCGCAGGTTCAGGTGCAGGTCAGCGGCGATGCGCAGGTGCAGATAGAGGTCGCGCATTTGCGTCGGGCGTTGATCAATCTATTGAGCAACGCAGTGCAACACACCGCGCCGGGTCAGGTGATCGTGGTGCGAATTGAGGTAGAAGAACATCTAGTCAGCATCGGCGTAACCAACCCCGGTTCGCCGATTGCCAGCGAGCATCTGCCACGGTTGTTCGAGCGCTTTTATCGGGTGGATGCTTCGCGCAGCAACAGTGGGAATAACCATGGACTGGGGCTGGCGATCGTGAAAGCGATTGCGCTGATGCATGGCGGGGATGTGTTTGTGCGCAGTGATCGGGGGATGAATACCTTTGGGATTTGTTTGCCGGTTTGAAAAGCCCCCGATCTGCTCCCTTTCCCCCTCGCCCCCCTTGGTGGAGAGGGCTGGGCTGAGGGGATAGCTCTTGGCCTCACCGCAATCTTCAATTTTTACCTACTGCGCAATAGTCATTTATGAAAATCACGCTGTTTCCCAAGCCCCGGCAACCTTATCTTTGCCCGCACCAAACAGCACTTGCCAAGCAAGAAGGTTTTCAAGATGTCCAACAGTATGGGTATTGCCAGCGCTTTCGTTTTGTCCTCATTGATCCTGTCGCCGATGGCGATGGCTGAAGAGTCCCAGGCGTTCGTTGCGCACAATAGCGCTCGGGCCCAGGCGTACGATCAGCATCAGACAGAAATGATGGCCAAGGCCAAAGACGCGACGCAGACACCTCAGGCTGCAGCAACCCAGGCTCAAGCCTCCGAGAAAGACAGCTGAGTCGCACATCGCTCCGTTTCCCTCGACGCGGTTGTTTGGCTCTTCCCGTTCAACCGTCGTCATTCCAGGCCGCTGCCTTTCAGCGGCCTTTTTTCGTTGTGGTCTGAAAGCTGTTTGGTGCGTCTTTTACAACAAGAAACATTTCGCGCCTCGGAACATTGAGGTGCCGTTGACCCAAGGAGCTTTACCGCACGTGCGTTACCCAGTCCGTTTCACTCCACTGTTCATTGCAATTGCCGCAACGATTGCCCCCGCCGTTCACGCCGATGAGCCCGCACCAGAAGGTTTTATCGAAGGCTCGAGCCTCAACCTCAACGCCCGCAACTACTACATGAATCGCAACCGCCTGCAGAAGGCGGACGACAACATCGAGTGGGGCCAGGGTTTTCTCGGGGTATTCCAGTCGGGCTATACCCAAGGCACAGTCGGTTTCGGCATTGATGCCCACGCCATGCTCGGGCTGAAACTCGACGGTGGTGGCGGCACGGACGGCTCCAGCATCCTGCCGATCAGCGATGGCAACGGCAAGGCACCGGGCTCGTTTTCGACAGCCGGCGGTACTTTGAAAATGCGTGCGTTCGACACCGAATTGAAGGCTGGTGACTTGTTCCTCACCAACCCGGTGATTGCCGGCGGCGACACGCGCATGCTGCCGCAGACGTTCCGTGGCGTCAGCCTGACCAACCACAGTTTCGATGGCTGGTTGATCGAAGGTGGCCAGGCCAGTTTCACCAAGCCTTACAACCAAAGTGCCCACCAGCGCATCGGCACTTCGTACGGCACGCTGGCCGAGGGTGACGAAAGCCGACACCTGAACTGGGCCGGTGTGGCCTGGAGCGGTGTCGAAGGCTTGACCAGCAGCCTGTATGCGTCCGAGCTCGAGGACATCTGGAACCAGTATTACTACGACCTGGATTACACCTGGCAGTTGAATGACCTGGTCAGCCTCAACCCGGGCCTGCACTTCTATCACACCCAGGACACCGGCGATGCGCTGCTCGGCAACATCGACAACAACACCTACAGCCTGCATTTCACTGTCGGCATCGGCAGCCATAGCGTCACCGCCGCTTACCAACGGGTCAACGGCAACACGCCATTCGACTACATCAGCCAGGGCGACAGCGTTTACCTCGACAACTCCCAGCAATACTCGGACTTCAACGGCCCGAACGAGCGTTCGTGGAAACTCAAGTACGCCTACGACTTTGCCAGTGTCGGCGTACCGGGTCTGACCTCGGCAGTGTCATACTCGCGGGGGATGGTTGACTTGACCAAGGCTGACCCGCGTAGCGTGGGGTATTCCAATTGGTACAGCGCCGACGGCCGCAACGCCAAGCATTGGGAACGCGATCTCGATTTGAAGTACGTCGTACAAAGCGGTCAGGCGAAAGACCTGGCGGTGCGCCTGCAGTGGGCCACCCATCGCGTTGGCAACGGTTATGGCGTAATTGATTCGGACACCGATGAATACCGCGTGATCGTCGACTACCCGATCAACGTCTTCTAAGATCGGCGCGACAAACACAGTCTAGAATTTAATGATGCACACTGTGGGAGCGAGCCTGCTCGCGAAAGCGGTCTTCCAATCGACATCCGGTTGAATGACACATCGCTTTCGCGAGCAGGCTCGCTCCCACATTGGGAATCGTTTCTGGCTTTGGCTGCTGTGTATGTCCTACTACGCTTATAAGACTCCCCAACCGATAACCCCACCATGATCGCGAGCCGTACCCCACCTGTTGCGGGCAAGACCGGACGCCCCGAGCGGCTATTGATTTTCGGCAGCCTGCTGAGCGTGATCGCGATCGTGTGCATTGTCACGTTCCTGTTGATTCGTGAGCACGCCAGCGCTCAGGAGTCAGGCACCCGCAGCGCCGCCACCATCGCCCAGTTGATCGACGCCGACGTACTGCGCACCGTCGAGTTGTACGACCTGACGCTGCAAGGCCTGATCGCCACGTCGCAGCGTGATGACCTGCGTGACCTGACCCCGCAGATCCGCCATCTGGCGCTGTTCGATCGCTCGGCCACTGCACGCTTCAAGGGCGATATCCTGTTGCTCGACAAGCTCGGCAATGTGGTTGCCGACTCATCGCAGCTCGTGCCGAAGCCGGGCAACTTCGCTGACCGCGATTACTTTCTCGCCCATGCTTTCAACCGCGATGTCGGCATGTTTATCAGCCGGCCGTTCAAGACCCGTTGCGACTGCGACGAGGCCAATCAATGGCGCCTCAGCTTCAGTCGACGTATTTCCTCGGACACCGGCGAGTTCGTCGGCGTGGCCGTGGCATCGTTGAAGCTCGATTATTTCGACCAATTATTCAACAGCCTCGACATCGGCAATGGCAGCACACTGAACATCATCGACAACGATGGCGTGTTGCTGGCGCAGAAGCCGTACCTGCAAAGCGACTCCGTCGGTAAAAGTTTCGGCAATCGACCCAATGTGGTGCGGATTCTGAACGACAGAAGTGGCAACGGCAGTTTTACCAGCACGTCGAGCATGGATTATCAGCAGCGGCTCTACACCTATTCGCGGGTCGGGAACCTGCCGCTGACGGTGATCGTCGCGTTGTCCAGCGACGAGGTATTCGCCGCCTGGCGCCGCACCGCAATACTGATCAGTGGCGCCACCGGCGTGCTGTGCCTAGGCCTGCTCTGGCTGACCTGGCTGCTTGTCCGTGAACTGCGCCTGCGTCACCGCGCCGAACACGAACTGGCGCAATTGGCCGCCACCGATGCGCTCACCGGGGTGGCCAACCGGCGGATGCTCGATCAGTCGCTGCGCCATGAATGGTTTCGTGCCCAGCGCTCGGGCAAACCGCTGTCGGTGATGATGATCGACGCCGATCACTTCAAGGCGTTCAACGACCGGCATGGGCATCAGGCAGGGGATCGGGCATTGCGCGAATTGGCCAAAGTGATCACGGCGAATGTGCGACGACCGACGGACCTGGTGGCGCGTTACGGCGGCGAGGAGTTTTCGGTGATTCTTGCCGAGACCGACAGTGCGGGCGCGCAGCAGATTGCCGAGCATATTCGGGTGGCGGTGGAACAATTGCCGTTGGTCGCAGGGGCTGAGTCGCCGATGACGGTGAGTATCGGCATCGCTTCGTGGACGACGGCGAGCGAGATGACGCTGGAGCAGTTGCTGTTCGCGGCGGACAAGGCGTTGTATCAGGCCAAGGAAGGCGGGCGCAATCGGGTGGTGGTGGCTGCCTGATTAATGCTTTGCCCTTACCGGCCCCATCGCTGGCAAGCCAGCTCCCACAGGTTTATGGATGAGACACAAATCTCCGCACACCTTAAATCCTTGTGGGAGCTGGCTTGCCAGCTTCCACAGGTTTATGGATGAGATACAAATTTCCGGCACACCACAAATCCTTGTGGGAGCTGGCTTGCCAGCTCCCACAGGTTTATGGATGAGACACAAATTTCCGGCACACCACAAATCCTTGTGGGAGCTGGCTTGCCAGCGATGAGGTCAGCTCAGGCAACACAAAAACACCAGGCATAAAAAAAGGCCATCCGAGGATGGCCTTCAAAAAACTAGAGAGGTTTTTTACTTACACCGCCGCAACAGGGCGCATGTAAGAGATTGGTGCGGTACTGGCGTCTTCGAACGTCACCACTTCCCAGGCATCTGTCTGCTCAATCAATTTGCGCAGCAGCTGGTTGTTCAGTGCATGACCGGACTTGAAGCCCTTGAACTCACCAATCAGGCTATTGCCCAGCAGGTACAGATCGCCAATGGCATCGAGGATTTTGTGCTTCACGAATTCGTCTTCATAGCGAAGGCCGTCTTCGTTCAGTACGCCATCGGCATCGACCACGATTGCGTTTTCAACGCTGCCGCCGAGTGCGAGGTTGTGCTTGCGCAGGTACTCGATGTCACTCATGAAACCGAAAGTACGGGCGCGGCTGACTTCTTTTACGAACGAAGTGCTGGAAAAATCCACGCTTGCACTTTGGGTGCGGTCCCGGAAAACCGGGTGATCGAAATCGATCTCGAAGCTCACCTTGAACCCTTCGAAAGGGACGAAAGTGGCGCGCTTGTCGCCGTCTTCCACTGTCACTTCACGCAGGATGCGGATGAATTTCTTGGCGGCGTCCTGTTCTTCCAGGCCAGCCGATTGAATCAGGAATACGAAGGGTCCAGCGCTGCCATCCATGATCGGGACTTCGGACGCGGAGAGCTCGACGTAGGCGTTATCGATGCCCAGGCCAGCCATGGCCGAGAGCAAGTGCTCTACCGTGTCCACTTTGACGTCGCCGTTTACCAGCGTCGTCGACATAGTGGTTTCACCGACGTTTTCCGCGCGGGCAGGAATCTGCACCACAGGGTCGAGGTCAGCGCGACAAAACACAATGCCAGTGTCGACAGGCGCAGGCTTGAGGGTCAGATAGACCTTCTCACCGGAGTGCAGGCCTACACCTGTGGCACGGATAATATTTTTCAGTGTGCGTTGTTTAATCATGGCTTGGGCCGCTTCAGCGCAAATTGCGAACTGGTATCAACAAAGGCTGGCGATAATAGCAGACCGAGCCTTTGCTGAACACCAATCACCTTCATAGCCCTGATACATTCCATCAATCGGCCTGACGACGCAGGAAAGCCGGGATGTCCAGGTAGTCCAGGTCATCTTGCGGATTCATCTTCGCGGCAGCCGCAGCACCGGCCTGAGCCTGGTTGCGCATGACGGTCGGACGGTCCAGATCACGGTAGTTCACCGCAGGTGCTTCCTGACGGGACGGAGCCGGTTGCTGAACCTGAGAAGCTGCCATAGACGTGTGAACGGTGTTGTCGATGACCTTGACAGGCTTCTCGATTTTCGCGCCCAGACCGGTGGCAACGACGGTGACGTGCAGCTCGTCACGCATGTCCGGATCGATAACGGTACCGACCTTGACCATGGCGTGTTCGGATGCGAAGGCTTCGATGATGCTACCCACGTCGGAGTACTCACCCAGGGACAGGTCAGGACCGGCGGTGATGTTCACCAGGATGCCGCGTGCGCCTTGCAGGTTCACGTCTTCGAGCAGCGGGTTGCGAATCGCCGCCTCGGTGGCTTCACGTGCACGGTTAGGACCGCTGGCGCAGCCAGTGCCCATCATCGCCATGCCCATTTCGCTCATCACGGTACGTACGTCGGCGAAGTCGACGTTGATCATGCCCGGACGCTTGATGATGTCGGAGATACCGCGAACGGCACCGGCCAGTACATCGTCGGCCTTGGCGAAAGCCGACAGCAGGCTCGCGTCTTTACCGAGGATGGTCAGCAGCTTCTCGTTGGGGATGGTGATCAACGAGTCGACGCTTTCAGACAGCAGACGGATACCTTCGTCGGCGATCTGCATGCGCTTGCGGCCTTCGAACGGGAACGGACGAGTCACGACCGCAACGGTCAGAATGCCCATTTCCTTGGCCACTTCGGCGATGATCGGCGCAGCACCGGTACCGGTACCACCGCCCATGCCCGTGGTGATGAACACCATGTTTGTGCCCTGCAGGACTTCGGCAATGCGCTCACGGTCTTCGAGAGCGGCCTGACGACCTACTTCAGGGTTGGCGCCAGCGCCGAGACCTTTGGTCACGCCGGTGCCCAGTTGCAGGATGGTCCGCGCGCCGATGGATTTCAGCGCTTGAGCATCAGTGTTGGCGCAGATGAATTCAACGCCTTCGATGTTGCTCTTGACCATGTGATTGACAGCGTTGCCGCCGCCACCGCCAACACCGATAACTTTGATTACCGGGCTTGCGGGGATGTTGTCTACGAGTTCGAACATTTTCCCTCTCCTTACATTCTCTAGTTTTTTCGCCTACTGCTGTTTGTTGCGGTGTATCTACTGCTGTTGCTTGCCGCTTGAAGCTTGTCGCTTCGCGCTGCTTTTAAAAATTGCCCTGGACCCACTTTTTCAGTCGGTCGAGCAGCGGCGCCTGAGGCTCTTCGCTGCTGTAGCTGTCGCGGCTGCCGATGCCGGAGAACGAAACTCCGTCGGACTGCTTTTGCAGGCCGTACATCAACAAGCCAACGCCAGTGGAATAAATCGGGTTGCGCACCACGTCATCCAGACCTTTCACACCGTGCGGGACACCGAGGCGTACCGGCATGTGGAAGATTTCTTCGGCCAGCTCGGTGGCGCCTTCCATCTTCGACGTACCGCCGGTCAGGACGATGCCGGCCGGGATCAGGTCTTCGTAGCCGCTGCGGCGCAGTTCGGCCTGGATCAGGGTGAACAGTTCGTCGTAACGCGGCTCGACCACTTCGGCCAGGGCCTGACGCGACAGTTCACGCGGGGGACGGTCGCCAACGCTTGGCACTTTGATGGTTTCGCCGGCGCCAGCCAGTTTGGCCAGGGCGCAGGCATAACGGATCTTGATCTCTTCGGCGTACTGGGTCGGGGTGCGCAACGCCATGGCGATGTCGTTGGTCACCTGATCACCAGCAATCGGGATCACGGCCGTGTGGCGGATCGCGCCTTCGGTGAAGATCGCGATGTCGGTGGTACCGCCGCCGATGTCGACCAGGCACACGCCCAGCTCTTTCTCGTCATCGGTCAGCACCGAATACGCGGACGCCAGTTGCTCCAGAATGATGTCGTCGATTTCCAGACCGCAGCGGCGCACGCATTTTTCAATGTTCTGTGCGGCGTTGACGGCGCAGGTGACCACGTGAACCTTGGCTTCCAGACGTACGCCGGACATGCCCAGAGGTTCGCGAACGCCTTCCTGGTTATCGATCACGTAATCTTGCGGCAGGGTATGCAGCACACGCTGATCAGCCGGAATCGCGACAGCCTGGGCGGCGTCGAGCACGCGCTCAAGGTCGGCCGAGCTGACTTCGCGATCACGAATCGCAACGATGCCGTGGGAGTTCAGGCTGCGGATGTGATTACCCGCCACGCCGACGAACGCCGAGTGAATGCGGCAGCCCGCCATCAGTTGGGCTTCTTCGATCGCGCGCTGGATCGATTGCACGGTGGACTCGATATTCACCACCACGCCTTTTTTCAGGCCGCGGGACGGATGTGTACCGATACCGACGATTTCCAGCGTGCCGTCGTCCGAGACCTCGCCTACCAGCGCCACCACCTTGGAGGTGCCGATATCCAGACCGACGATCATTTTGCCGCTTTGCACGTTTGCCATGGGTCCTGCCTCTTCTTAATTCTTTGCGACAGCGGGTTGGGCTGCCGTCGGCGCTACTGGTTCCCGCCAGCCAACAGCAAGGCCGTTGGCGTAGCGCAGATCGATGCGCGCAATGTTCGTAATCTGTTCTTTAAGCGTCTTGTCATAGATGGCGATAAAGCGGCGCATCTTTTCCACGAGGTTGCCGCGTCCCAGCAGCAACTCGATGCCGGGGCCGGAACTGCCGGCACCGGTGGTCAGGAACCAGCTACCTCGCTCACGCAATTCCAGGCGTGCAATCGAGAAGCCCATAGGCCGGAGCATCTGGCTCAGCACCTGGTATTGCTGCATCACTTGCAGCTGAGCCCGTTGTGGGCCGAACAGTTGTGGCAGGTGTTCGTAGTTCGCCAGCTCCCTGGGCGTAAACGCCTGGCCCTGGTTGTTGAGCAATGACTCGTCGCCCCAACGCGCTATCGGCAGTTGCTCTTCGAGGCGGATCACCACTTGATCCGGCCACACCCGACGCACTTCGGCGTGGGCAATCCAGGGCATTTGCTCAAGCTCTTTGCGCATGCTGGCCAGGTCGATGGTGAAGAAGCTCGACGCGACGAACGGGGCGATTCGCTGCTGCACCGCTTGCTGGCTGATGTAGCTCAGGTCGCCCTGCACGGCGATTTTGGCGATCGGCCGGTCGGCGTACGGCAGCAACCGCTGCGCACCTTCGTAAGTACCGAACCCGAGCACCACCAGCAGCACTGGCCAGAACAGGCTTTTCACAAAACCGAAGTTGGCTTTTGGCAGGCGCGCGGACATTGGCTCTTTGGCCACCATTCGGCTGGCACCCCGCGGCACCGGCTTGCGGCCGGGTGCGGGTGGCTGATGTCTGAGCTGTGCGCCTTGCATCGTCTTAACCTCGCGCCTCTTCTACGCTGGCAGCCAGAATGGCCAGTACCAGTTGCTGGAAATCCAGACCGGCAGCACGGGCCGCCATCGGCACCAGACTGTGATCGGTCATGCCCGGTGCGGTGTTCACTTCCAGGAACCAGAACTGCCCGTCGGCGTCCTGCATCACATCTGCCCTGCCCCAACCGGCGATACCCAGCGCCTCACAGGCCTTGGCCGTGAGATCCATGAGTTCTTTTTCCTTGGCGGCATCCAGCCCGCACGGAATGCGGTACTGGGTATCGTTGGCGATGTACTTGGCGTCGTAGTCGTAGAACGTGTGCGGTGTACCCAGGGCGATTGGAGGCAACACCTGGTCACGCAGGGTGGCGATGGTGAACTCCGGACCTTGAATCCATTGCTCAACCAACACTTGCGAATCGTAGGTACTGGCCGCTTTCCATGCGTCGATCAACTCGGACGCAGAACTCACTTTGGCCATCCCGATACTTGAACCTTCATGCGCCGGTTTGACGATCAAAGGGAAGCCCAGTTCCGTCGCTGCCGAAATACAATCGGCTTCGCTGCACAGCACGGCGTGACGCGGCGTCGGAATCCCGAGGCTGTGCCAGACCTGCTTGGTGCGCAGTTTGTCCATCGCCAGTGCCGACGCCAGAATGCCGCTGCCGGTGTATGGAATGCCGGCGACCTCGAGCAGGCCCTGCATGGAGCCGTCTTCACCGCCACGACCGTGGAGAATGATGAAGGCGCGGTCGATTTTTTCGCTCAGCAGACGCTGCAGAATATCGTCGCCGACGTCGATGCCGAACGCGTCCACGCCAGCGCTCTGCAGCGCCTCGAGCACAGCGTTACCGGATTTCAACGAAACCTCACGCTCGGCACTCAGGCCACCGAACAGCACGGCGACACGGCCGAAGTCTTTCGGCGCGATGGTGGAGAACAGATTGGCGTAGGCAGCAGTCATTTCAACTTCCCCTCGACCGGCGCGGCCACGGCGCCAGCGAACAATTCACTTTTCAACAGCTTCGGCGCGAGACCGCCGATATCACCAGCGCCCTGGCACAGCAGGATGTCGCCGGCGCGCAACAGCGGCTTGACCAGCGGCGCCAGATCGACGCCACGCTCGATGTAGATCGGGTCGAGCGCACCGCGCTGCCGGATGCTGTTGCACAGCTTGCGGCTGTCGGCGCCCGGGATCGGTTCTTCACCGGCCGGATAGACTTCCATCAGCAGCAAAACGTTGGCGTCAGCCAGTACATTGACGAAGTCGTCGTACAGGTCGCGGGTGCGGCTGTAGCGGTGCGGCTGGTAAACCATCACCAGCCGGCGCTCCGGCCAGCCACCCCGCACGGCTTTGATCACGGCCGCGACTTCGGTCGGATGGTGGCCGTAGTCGTCGACCAGCATCACGCTGCCGCCGTCCACCGGCAGTTCGCCGTAGACCTGGAAACGTCGACCAACACCCTGGAAGCCCGACAGACCCTGAACGATGGCTTCATCGCTGACGCCCTCGTCGGTGGCGATGCAGATGGTTGCCAGCGAATTGAGCACGTTGTGGTTGCCCGGCATATTCACCGATACATCCAGCGGCTCGCGATCAGGACGCAGCACGGTGAAGAAGGTCTGCATGCCTTGCTGACGCACGTTGATCGCACGGATGTCGGCGTCTTCACTGAAGCCGTAAGTCACGGTCGGACGTTTGACCAGTGGCAGGATTTCGCGCACGACCGGGTCGTCCAGGCACATCACCGCCAAACCGTAGAACGGCAGGTTGTGCAGGAATTCGACGAAGGTTTTCTTCAGTTTGTTGAAGTCACCGCCGTAGGTCGCCATGTGATCGGCGTCGATGTTGGTGACCACGGCCACCAGCGGCTGCAAGTGCAGGAAGCTCGCGTCGCTTTCATCGGCTTCGGCGATCAGGTAACGACTGGTGCCGAGTTGCGCGTTGGTGCCGGCAGCGTTCAGACGCCCACCGATAACGAACGTCGGATCGAGACCACCGGCGGCGAACACGGAAGCAATCAGGCTGGTCGTGGTGGTTTTGCCGTGGGTACCGGCAACGGCGATGCCGTGGCGATAGCGCATCAGCTCAGCCAGCATTTCGGCACGCGGCACCACCGGGATGCGGCGTTCCAGTGCAGTCGCCACTTCCGGGTTGGAGGTGTTGACGGCGCTCGACACCACCAACACATCGGCGGCAGCAGCGTTCTCGGCACGGTGGCCGATGAAGATCTTGGCGCCGAACGATTCCAGACGCTCGGTGACCGGCGAGGCTTTCAGGTCGGAACCGGACACTTCATAGCCCAGGTTCAACAACACTTCGGCGATGCCGCACATGCCCACGCCGCCGATACCGACGAAGTGGATGCGACGGATGCGGCGCATTTCCGGTTGCGGCATGGCTTTCTGATTCTCAACCATGGACCACCTCCAGACAGGTATCGACCACGCTACGGGTGGCATCGGGTTTCGCCAGACGGCGGGCCGCTTGGGCCATTTCTTCGAGTCGTTGCGGTTGCATCAAGACCTCTGTCAGGCGCGCGGCAAGGTCCGCGGCACCAGTCGTTCTTTGCGGCATCAGGAAGGCAGCGCCTTCACGGGCCAAATAATCGGCGTTGCGGGTCTGGTGATCGTCGATCGCGTGGGGCAAAGGCACCAGCATCGAGGGCAGACCGGCGGCAGCCAGCTCACTGATGGTCAACGCGCCTGCACGGCACACCACCAGGTCAGCCCAGCCATAGGCCTGGGCCATGTCTTTGATGAACGGCTGCACCTGCGCTTCCACGCCGGCGGCGCGGTAGCGCTCTGCAGTCACTTCATCGTGGTTTTTGCCGGCCTGATGGAACACTTCCGGACGCAAATCGGCAGCGACTTGCGCCAGCGCTTCAGGCAGCAACTTGTTCAACGGCTCTGCGCCAAGGCTTCCGCCCAGGATCAGCAAACGCGCTTTGCGACCGGCCAGAGCAGGTCGCGGTGTTTCGAGGAACAGCTCGCTGCGCACCGGGTTACCGGTGGTACGGCGGCTGTCCGACAGAGTAAAGGTGTCGGGGAACGCTTCACACACTCGGGCGGCGAACGGCACCAGCAACCGATTGGCGGTGCCGGCGACGGCGTTCTGCTCGTGAACGATCACCGGCACACCGGCCAGTTTCGCCGCGAGACCGCCGGGGCCGGTCACGTAGCCACCAAAGCCGACCACACACACCGGACGCAGCCGACGAATGATCGCCCGCGCCTGCCAGACCGATTTGAGCAGCATGAACGGCGCCTTGAGCAGCGACAGCTTGCCCTTGCCGCGCAGGCCACTGGCGTTGATGCGGTGCAGTTCCAGCCCTGCGGCCGGTACCAGCTCGTTCTCGATCCCGCGTGGCGTGCCGAGCCAGTGCACGGTGTAGCCGCGCGCCTGAAACTCGCGGGCACAGGCCAGCGCCGGGAATACGTGGCCGCCGGTTCCGCCGGCCATGATCAATACGTTAGCGCCCATGATTCGGCTCCTCGGTGAAGTCGCTCTCATGGAATTCCATCTCTTCACTGCCCAAATGGGTTCGACTCTCCCACTCGATCCTCAGCAACAGGCCAAGGCAGGCACAGCAGATCACCAGCGAGCTGCCGCCGTAACTGAGGAACGGCAAGGTCAGCCCCTTGGTTGGCAGCAGGCCGACGTTCACACCGATGTTGATCAGGAACTGACCAATCCACAGGAATGACAGGCCGTATGCCACATAAGCAGCGAAGAACTGCTTGGCTTTCTCGGCCCACAGACCGATGTACATGCCGCGGATACACACGAAGACGAACAGGGCCACGGTGCACAGCGAACCCACCGCGCCAAGCTCTTCGGCGAGTACCGAGAACACGAAGTCGGTGTGCGCTTCCGGCAGGTAAAACTGCTTTTGCACGCTGTTGCCCAGGCCCACGCCCAGCCATTCACCTCGACCGAACGCGATCAGCGCTTGCGACAACTGATAACCGGCGCCGAACTGGTCGGCCCACGGGTCGGCGAAGTTGGTCAGACGCGCCATCCGGTAGGGCTGCATCTGAATCAGCAGGACCACGGCCCCGACCGCCAGCACCACCATCAGCGAGAAGCGGAACAAGCCGACCCCGCCAAGGAACAGCATCGCCGCCGCAGCCCCCATCATTACGACGGTGGCACCGAAGTCCGGCTCCATCAGCAACAGTCCGGCCATTGGCAGCAGCACGATGAACGGCTTGAAGAAACCCATCCAGCTCTCACGCACTTCTTTCTGGCGACGCACCAGATATCCGGCGAGGTAAATCACCACGAATACCTTGGCGATCTCCGAGGGCTGCACGTTGAAGAAGCTGAAACCGATCCAGCGCATCGAACCGTTAACCTCACGGCCGATCCCCGGGATGATCACCATGATCAGCAGGCCGAACGCACCCAGCAGCATCAACCAGCCAAGGCGTTGCCAGGTGGCGATCGGAATCATCATGGTGATGATGCACGCGCCCAACCCCAGCACCACATAGATAAGGTGGCGGATCATGTAATACAGCGGACTGCCCGACTGCGCGGCTGCCACTTCGGTGGAGGCCGACGCGATCATGATCAGGCCCAGGCCGAGCAGCGCCAGGCAACCGGCGAGCATCGGGAAGTCGAGATCGATACCGCGCCCGGTAATCAGCGGCGACGGGTACGGCTTGATGATATTTCTCAGGTTCATGCCAATTCCTCCACGGCGCGGACGAACTGGTGACCACGGTCTTCATAATTCTTGAACATGTCGAAACTGGCACAGGCCGGCGACAGCAGCACCACATCACCCGGTTGAGCGGCGGCGCGGCATTGCGCGACAGCATCAACCAGAGAGGTTGCGCGAATCAGTGGCACGCCATCGCCGATGGCCGCGCCGATCTTGTCGGAGTCGCGGCCCATCAGGATCACGGCGCGGCAGTTGGCTGCCACCGGATCACGCAGGTCGTTGAACTCGGCACCTTTGCCATCACCACCGGCGATCAGAATGACCTTGCCGTCGATATCCGCACCCAGGCCTTCGATAGCCGCCAGTGCGGCGCCAACGTTGGTGGCTTTGGAATCGTTGTAGTAAGCGACACCGTCCAGATCACGCACCCACTGGCAGCGGTGTTCGAGACCGGCGAAGGTACGCAGGGCCGCAAGCATCGCGTCGAATGGCAGGCCGACCGCATGGCCGAGCGCCAGCGCCGCCAGTGCGTTGGATTGGTTATGCGCGCCACGAATTTTCAGCTCACGGACCGGCATCAGGTTCTGGAATTCGAAGGCCAGATACTTCTCGCCCTCTTCTTCGCGGATACCGAATGCCTTGAAATCAGGTTTGCTCAGGCCGAACGTCCAGCATGGCTGGCCCTCGCCCATCAGTGGACGGGTCAGTGCATCCTGACGGTTGACCACGAACTGCTTGGCACCACGGAAGATCCGGTGCTTGGCCAGGTGGTACGCCGGCAGACCACTGTAGCGATCCATGTGGTCTTCGCTGATGTTCAGCACGGTGGCCACTTCAGCGTTGAGCTGATCGGTGGTTTCCAGCTGAAAGCTCGACAGCTCCATCACGTACAACTCGACGTCGTCGCTGAGCAGATCCAGCGCCGGGGTACCGAGATTACCGCCCACCGCCACACGTTTGCCGGCCGCAGCCGCCATCTCGCCGACGAGGGTGGTAACGGTGCTTTTCGCGTTGGAACCGCTGATGGCCACAATCGGCGCCTTCGCGTTACGCGCGAACAGCTCGATGTCACCGGACAGTTTCACGCCACGGGCCGCAGCGGCTTGCAGGGCCGGGGTCGCCAGCGCCAGGCCGGGGCTCACGTAGAGCTCGTCGGCACGGCAGAGGAATTCAACGTCCAGCTCGCCACAACGCACTTCCACGTGCGGATAGTCACGCTTGAGCGTGGCCAGTTCCGGTGGATTCTCCCGCGTATCGGCCACGGCAAACGACGTGCCCCGGTTCGCCAGGAAGCGAACCAGGGACATGCCGCTCTTGCCGAGGCCGACAACGATGCGGAAGTGGTCAGAAGCGATCAGAGACACTCGTTCTACCTCAGCTTCAGGGTGGCAAGGCCAACCAGCACGAGAATCACGGTGATGATCCAGAAACGGACGATCACGCGCGGCTCGGGCCAGCCCTTGAGTTCAAAGTGGTGGTGTATCGGTGCCATGCGGAATACGCGGCGACCGGTCAGCTTGAAGGATGCAACCTGGATGACCACCGACAGGGTTTCCATCACGAACACGCCGCCCATGATGAACAGGACGATTTCCTGACGGACGATCACCGCGATGGTGCCCAGTGCAGCACCCAGCGCCAGTGCGCCGACGTCGCCCATGAAGACTTGGGCCGGATAGGTGTTGAACCAGAGGAAACCCAGACCGGCACCGATCAGCGCGCCGCAGAACACAATCAGTTCGCCTGCGCCCGGCACATACGGGATCAACAGGTATTCAGCGAATTTCACGTTACCCGACAGGTAGCAGAAGATGCCGAGACCACCGCCGACCATCACGGTCGGCATGATCGCCAGACCGTCGAGGCCGTCGGTGAGGTTGACCGCGTTGCTCGAACCGACAATCACGAAATAGGTCAGCACAATGAAGCCGAAGCCCAGCGGAATGCTGTAATCCTTGAGCATCGGCAGGATCAGCGTGGTTTCCACCGGCGTCGAAGCGGTCATATAAAGGAAGATCGCCGCGCCCAGACCAAACACCGACTGCCAGAAATACTTCCAGCGGCTTGGCAAGCCACGCGAATTCTTCTCGATGACTTTGCGGTAATCGTCGACCCAGCCGATGGCGCCGAACAACAGAGTCACCAGCAACACAGTCCAGACATAGCGGTTGCTCAGGTCAGCCCAGAGCAAAGTACTGACGCCGATGGACGACAGAATCAGTGCGCCGCCCATGGTCGGGGTACCCGACTTGGACAGGTGCGATTGCGGACCGTCGTTACGAACGGACTGGCCGATCTGACGGTTCTGCAGAGTGCGGATCATCCACGGGCCATAGCACAGCGACAAAACCAGCGCGGTCAGCACACCGAGGATCCCGCGCAGGGTCAGGTACTGAAAGACCGCGAAGCCTTTGTGGAACTGTTGCAGATACTCCGCTAGCAGCAGCAGCATTAATGTTTCTCCAGACTGGACCCACACAGAGCCGCAACGATGTTTTCCATCGCTGCACTGCGCGAACCCTTGATCAAAATGGTGGTGTTTGTGTCCTGCTCGGCGTCCAGGGCCTGGATCAGTTCGGCCTGTGTACCG
Source organism: Pseudomonas sp. A0308 (assembly GCF_044218815.1). Classification (NCBI taxonomy): domain Bacteria; kingdom Pseudomonadati; phylum Pseudomonadota; class Gammaproteobacteria; order Pseudomonadales; family Pseudomonadaceae; genus Pseudomonas; species Pseudomonas sp. A0308. The sequence goes on along the minus strand of NZ_CP162581.1, from coordinate 4,571,775 downwards.
AAGTGATGCGCCTGCTCACCGAATGCGTTGACGGCGTGAACCATGTTCGGTCCAACCGCGTACAGCGCGGAAATCTTGCCCCGGGCGTATTCGCCCACGTCGCGGTGCCCCTGCTCCGCCCAATCGCCCAACTCGCCGATATCTCCGAGCACCAGGACGGTGCGGCCGGAAAAGCCGGCGAGTATATCAACGGCCGCGCACATCGAGGTGGGGTTTGCGTTGTAAGTGTCATCAATCACGCGCATGCCGTTTTTCGCCAATTGCGCGACGGTGCGGCCCTTGACCGGTTGCACCGCGCCAAGGCCAGTGGCGATGCCGAACAGCGACACACCCAAAGCGTGGGCAGCAGCGGCGGCGGCCATGGAGTTGGCAACGTTATGGGTGCCGAGCAGGTTCAGTTGAACGCGCTCGCTACCTTCGGGCGTGTGCAGATTGAAGGCCGGGCAACCGCGTGCATCAGTGCTCAGGTCGCTGGCGTAGAAGTCCGCTTGAGTGTTGCTCAGCGCGAAGGTCAGCACTTTGCGACCGGCAGCGCGGGTCTTCCAGATACCAAAGGCCTTGTCGTCGAGGTTGAGCACGGCGATGCCATCGGCCGCCAGCCCTTCGATGATTTCTCCTTTGGCTTCGACGATTTTTTCCGGGCCACCGAACTCACCAACGTGAGCGGTACCGGCATTGTTCAGGATCGCTACGTGCGGCTTGGTCAGCCCGACGGTGTAGGCGATTTCGCCCAGACGCGAGGCGCCCAGTTCGATCACGGCGGAGGTGTGTTCCGGGGCGAGCTCGATCAGGGTTAGCGGAACACCGAGGTCGTTGTTCAGGTTGCCGCGTGTTGCCAGCACCGGACCGCGCGTACGCAGGATGCTGGCGAGCATTTCCTTGACCGTGGTCTTGCCGCTGGAACCGGTGACGGCAGCCACTGGCTGAGTGAACGCGGCACGGTTCAAGGCACCCAACTGGCCCAAGGCCTGACGGGTATCCTTGACCAGCAATTGCGGCAAGGTGCTGTCGGCGACTTCGCGCTCGACCAATGCAGCAACGGCGCCTTTGCCGGCGACGTCGTTCAGATAATCATGACCGTCGAAACGCGGGCCAGTCAGGGCAATAAACAGTTGGCCGGGTTTGATCCCGCGGCTGTCGATGCTCACGCCGTCGAAACTGGCATCGGCGCCGATCAGGCGTGCGTCGAGCGCGTTGGTCAGCTCGCTGAGTGTCAGGGCCTTAAGCATGGGCCACCTCCCAAGCGGTCAGCGCGTGATCGGCTTCGACCAGGTCAGAGAAGGCATGACGCTCGCCATTGATTTCCTGATAGTCCTCGTGACCTTTACCGGCCAGAACGATCACGTCATCCGCCGAAGCCTCGGCAATCAATTGCGCGATTGCCTGACCACGACCGGAGACGAAGGTGACTTTATCCACAGCCGTGAAACCGGCGCGGATGTCATCGAAAATCACTGCCGGGTCTTCGGTGCGCGGATTGTCATCCGTGACAAGCACTTGATCGGCCAGACGCTCGACCACTTCAGCCATCAACGGACGCTTGCCGCGATCACGATCACCGCCACAGCCGAACAGGCACAGCAACTGACCTTTGACGTGCGGGCGCAAAGCCGTCAGGACTTTTTCCAGCGCATCCGGGGTGTGCGCGTAATCGACCACCACCAACGGCTGAGTGCCGCCGCCAAGACGCTGCATGCGTCCGGCCGGGCCTTCGAGTTTCGGCAGTACCTTGAGAATTTCGTCGAGCGCGTAATCCAGGCCGAGCAAGGCGCCAACGGCTGCCAATACGTTGCTCAGGTTGAAACGGCCGAGCAGCGTGCTGCGCAGATGATGCTCGCCCTGCGGCGTGACCAAGGTGGCGCGCACGCCATGATCGTCAAACTGCGCTTCGCGGCAGTACAGGTAAGCGCTGCTGTCGAGCAGGCTGTAGGTGATCAAACGCGACTCGCGTTTTTCGGCGGCCAGTTGCCGGCCGAAATCGTCGTCGAGGTTGACCACACGGCACTTCAGATCATTCCAGGCGAACAGCTTGGCCTTGGCCTGCGCGTAAGCCTCCATCGTGCCGTGATAATCCAGATGATCGCGGGACAGGTTGGTCATCACGGCAACGTCGAACGCCAGCGCGGTGACGCGGCCCTGATCCAGACCGTGGGACGACACTTCCATGGCCACGGCTTTGGCGCCAGCCTTTTTCAGGTCGCCCAGAGTCGCTTGCACGGCGATCGGATTCGGCGTGGTGTGCAGGCCGCTTTGCAATGCGCCATAGAAGCCGGAACCGAGGGTGCCGACAATGCCGCAATGCTGGCCGAGCAGATCCAGCGCCTGCGCAACCAGTTGGGTCACGCTGGTTTTACCGTTGGTGCCCGTCACCCCCACCAGGTTCAGGTGATGGCTTGGCTCACCGTAAAAACGCCCGGCAATGTCCGACAGCTGCGCTGCCAGGCCCTTGACCGGAATCAGCGGCACATCGGTGATTGGCAGCACCGTGGCGCCTTCCACTTCATAGGCCACAGCAGCGGCGCCACGTTGCAAGGCATCGGCAATGTGCGCACGCCCATCGAATTTGCCGCCCGGCACCGCGAGGAACAGGTCGCCCGCACGTACGTTACGGCTATCCAGCGCCAATTCACGAATCAACAGATCGTGGCCGGCGTGGGGGAATATCTTGTTCAGACTTAATGACATCAGCCGCGCCCTCCATTGGCTTTCAGCGGAACGACCGGGGTCGTGTTGGCCTGTTGTGGGGTCGGCAGGTTATCCGGGGTCACGTTCATCAAGCGCAGGGTGCCGGACATCACACGGCTGAACACCGGCGCGGAAACCAGACCACCGAAGTAACCGGCCTTGCTTGGTTCATCGATCACCACAACGATGGCGTAACGCGGATCGCTCATCGGGCCGAAGCCGGCGAACAGCGAACGGTAGGAGTTTTCGGCGTAGCCCTTGGTGCCCACCGAGGTCTTGCGCGCCGTACCCGATTTGCCCGCCACGTGATACGCCGGCACCTGCGCACGGAACACACCGCGCGGGGCTTCGATCACTTGGGTCAACATGCCCTGCATGGTTTTCGCGACAGCTTCCGGCAGCACTTGTGTGGTTTGCGGCATTTTGTCGGTTTTGATCAGCGTCAGCGGTGCGAGGCGACCGTTGTTGGCCAGCGCCGAGAAGGCGTGAACCAGTTGAATCGCGGTGACGGAAATACCGTAACCGTAGGACAGCGTCGCCGTCTCTGCCTTGCGCCATTCGCGGTAGTTCGGCAGGTTACCGACACGCTCGCCCGGGAAGCCGAGGCCGGTGTCCTGGCCGAGACCGACTTTCTGCGCCAGGCGGAAAATCGTTTCACCGCCGATATCGAACGCGACCTTACTCATGCCGACGTTACTGGAATTGATCAGGATGCCGGTCAGGTCGAGTACCGGACCTTCGGACCTCGAAACGTCCTTGATGGTGTATTTGCCGATCTGCAGCGTGCCTGGGTAAACCTCGACGGTATCGCTCGGTTTCCAGCGACCGGTTTCGATCGCGGCGGCCATCGAGATGGCTTTCATGGTCGAACCCGGTTCGAACACGTCGATCATCGCGCGGTTACGCATCATCGCCGGTTGCAGGTTGCGACGGTTGTTCGGGTTGTAGGTCGGCTGGTTGACCATCGCGAGGATCTCGCCGGTCTTCACGTCCACGATCACCAGGCTGCCAGCCTTGGCGCCGTTCTCGATGATCGCGTTACGCAGCTCGCGGTTGGCCAGATATTGCAGGCGCAGGTCAATGGACAACGCCAAGGGCTTGCCGGCCTTGGCGTTTTTGGTGACCTGGACATCCTTGATCAGCCGACCGCGCCGATCCTTGATGACTTGTCGCTTGCCCGGCACACCGGCCAGCCATTCGTCGTAGGCCAGTTCGACGCCTTCGCGCCCGTGATCATCGATGTCGGTAAATCCGACCATGTGCGCGGTGACCTCACCGGCAGGGTAGAACCGGCGGAATTCTTCGATGCCGTAAACGCCCGGCACTTTCAGGTCGAGCACGGACTGGCCCTGCTCAGGGGTTAGCCCGCGCACCAGATAAATGAATTCTTTGTTGGCCTGCGCCTCAAGGCGTTCGGTCAGGGCTTTCGGGTCCTGACCCAGCGCGGCGGCCAGTGCTGGCCACTTCTCTTTGGCCGTCTGCATTTCCTTGGCGTTGGCCCACAGGGTGGTCACCGGGGTACTGACGGCCAAAGGCTCGCCGTTACGGTCGGTGATCAGACCACGGTGAGCAGGAATCGGGATGTGACGAAGACTGCGTGCATCGCCCTGACCTTTGAGGAAGTCACGGTCAACCACTTGCAGGTCAATGATGCGCCAGCAGATCGCAGCCACCATCAAACCGAGCAGCGTCACCATCAGGCGGAAGCGCCACGGGAACAGTGCGCCTTCAAGTTTCATCATGGCGCCACCATCTTCACGTCAGCCGCGCCAGGGATATGCATTTTCAGTTGTTCGGTGGCCAGCACTTCGATCCGGCTGTGTGCGGTCCAGGTGCTTTGCTCGAGAATCAAGCGGCCCCACTCGGCCTGCGCCTTGTCGCGCACGCTGAGCTCGTTATAAAGATTGTTGAGCAGCTGGCGGTTCCAGTGCGCGCTGTAAGACACCGCGATGGCCGACACGAGCACGGCAACAAACAGCAGCAGCATGAAAAAGCTGCCGCCGGGCAGTGGCTTGGCGAAAAGCTTGCTCAACGCAATTTCTCCGCGACGCGCATGACGGCGCTACGGGAACGTGGGTTGGCTTTGAGTTCGGCGTCGGAGGCCGTCTGCGCTTTGCCATGGACTTTGATTTTCGGCTCGAACGCCACATGGCGAACCGGCAGGTTGCGCGGCAGGTTATCGGCTTCGCCTTTCACCAGCTTGCGCATGAACAGTTTGACGATGCGGTCTTCCAGGGAATGGAAGCTGATCACGACCAGACGGCCGCCCACTTCCAGGGCTTCCAGCGCCGCTTCGAGGCCGGCTTCCAGATCGCCCAATTCGTTGTTGACGTGAATGCGCAAACCCTGGAACGCACGGGTGGCCGGATTCTTGCCCTTTTCCCATGCCGGGTTGGCAACCTTGAGCACTTCGGCCAGATCGGCGGTACGCTCGAAAGGTTTGATATCGCGACGCTCGGCGACGGCACGCGCCATGCGACCGGAGAAACGCTCTTCACCGTATTCCTTGAACACCCGGGCGATTTCTTCAGCCGGCGCGGTGTTGACGAATTCAGCAGCGCTGATGCCGCGGGACGGATCCATGCGCATATCCAGCGGGCCGTCATTGAGGAAACTGAAACCGCGCTCAGCGTCATCGAGTTGCGGCGAGGACACGCCCAGGTCGAGCAGAATACCGCTGACCTTGCCGGCCAGACCGCGCTCGGCGATTTCCGAACCGAGCTCGGCAAAGCTGCGCTGCACAACGACAAAGCGGCCGTCTTCGGCCGCTAGCGTTTGCCCGGTGGCAATCGCTTGAGGATCCTTGTCGAATCCGATGAGTCGACCGTCCGGTCCGAGCTGGCTGAGGATCAAACGACTGTGTCCGCCGCGCCCGAACGTACCGTCCAGATAGCAGCCATCAGGACGTACGGCGAGAGCCTCGACGGCTTCGTCAAGCAGTACGGTGATGTGGTTAAAGCCGCTATCAATAGTCACAGGATCAAATCACGCAGTTCATCAGGCATCGCGCCCGGTTGTTGAATGGCAGCAAGGTCAGCGGCAGATACCGCGTTCCATGCATCCTCGTCCCACAATTGGAACTTGTTCAGTTGGCCCACCAGCATCGCTTTCTTATCAAGCTTTGCGTATTCGCGCAGACGCGGTGGAACCAGAAAACGACCACTGCCATCGAGTTCGAGGTCGACGGCATTACCAATCAATAAACGCTGCAAGCGGCGGTTCTCTTCACGAAGCGAAGGGAGCGCGCGCAACTTGGTTTCAATAATTTCCCACTCGTCGAGCGGGTAGACACAAAGACACGGATCAACGGCATCAATGGTGACGATCAATTGGCCGGAACTACGCGAATCCAGCTCGTCACGGTACCGGCTCGGCATAGCGAGACGGCCCTTTGCATCGAGACTGATAGCGTTAGCTCCGCGAAACACGTCTGCGTTTCTCCAATTTTTATCGTTTTGAGCTCAAAAAACCCACTTCATGCCACTTTCCGCCACTTGTGCACACTATAGGAATGCGGCCACCACACCGTCAAGGCGCGGATTAAAGGAAAAGCCTTACAGAACGGAGATTTAGGAGCATAAAAGGAGGAGTAACGAGAATCTGACGGAGACTTTTGACCCATAACTTGATGCAGCACTGAAAGCTGCGCTCGAAAGTTAAAGTAATTTGTTAAGAGTAAGATTTTTTCGGTATTACAAAAGCGCTTCTGCTGTTGATTGAAGCAAGGTGGGAAAAGGCTATTACTGCAATTGCCGCTGCCGAACTTTCAGAGCAGGCCTGCTGATATTACACAGCCCCGATGCCATTGATTCAAGCAGGGAAAGAAAAAGGTGGAGAGTCGATCTGTAAGCCGGGTTTTGTCTTGAACAGTCATTCGTCTACGATGGCCATCACTGGACATCTTTAGCAACCTACCCGGTCCCAGCGCGGGCCACGCCTTGGGACCCTATTTGGTCTTGCTCCAAGTGGGGTTTACCTAGCCACGAACTGTTGCCAGACGCGCGGTGCGCTCTTACCGCACCTTTTCACCCTTACCGGCGCCGAAGCGCTTAGGCGGTTATTTTCTGTGGCACTTTCCGTAGGCTCACGCCTCCCAGGCATTACCTGGCACTTCGCCCTATGGAGCCCGGACTTTCCTCCCCCCCCTAATTTTCATAGAGGGCAGCGACTGTCCGATCGACTCTCCACCGCGAAGGTTAACGGCAGAGCGAGCGAAGAACAAGCGCTAAAAGCCTCAAGACCGCTATGGGCGACGGCTTACACGTCTTTCTGTTTATCCAGCGCGACCTGATAAAGGACGTTTTTACGCTCACCGGTGATCTGCGCTGCCAGCGCGGCGGCACGCTTGAGCGGCATCTCTTCAAGCAACAGATTGAGGATGCGCATGGCTTCGCTGCTGACCGCGTCCTCGCTATCAGGGGCCGTCCAGCCGGCAACCAACACCACGCATTCGCCGCGCTGCTGATTGCTGTCGGACTCGACGAATGCGCGCAATTCAGCCAGTGGCAGCCCCTTGAGCGTTTCAAAGGTCTTGGTGATTTCACGGGCCAGCAGTGCCTGCCGTTCGCCACCGAACACTGCTTCCATGTCCTGTAGACATTCCAGAATGCGGTGCGGGGCTTCGTAGAAAATCAGTGTACGCGGCTCTTCCTTGACTGCTTCGAGTCGCGCCTTGCGCCCAACCGACTTGGCCGGCAGGAAACCTTCGAAGATGAATCGATCAGACGGCAGGCCCGCTGCCGACAATGCTGCGATCAACGCGCAGGCACCCGGCACCGGCACCACATTGATCCCGGCAGCGCGAGCCTGACGCACCAGGTGATAGCCCGGATCGGAAATCAGCGGCGTGCCCGCGTCGGAAATCAGCGCGACGCTATCTCCCGCCAGCAGACGGGTGATAAAGCGGCTACCTTCATCTCGTTCGTTATGTTCGTGGCAAGCGGCCAACGGCGTCGAAATACCGAAGTGCTGCATCAGTCGTTGCGAGTGACGCGTATCCTCGGCAGCGATCAGCGCCACTTCACGGAGGATTTTCAGTGCCCGGGCGCTGATGTCGTCCAGGTTGCCGATGGGCGTCGCCACCACATAAAGCGAGCCGGCAGCGGAATTCAGGGAACCTGGAGCAGTCAAAGCGCACACCTCATGATCGGTAAAAACCGGCATTGTAACGCGTCACGAGGCTTGCGACGTCCTCTGCCGGCCTGCGGTTTTGCGCGCAGTCATGCGACCCCGCAACATTTACTTCAGCTAAATTGACCGATTCACGCCAGCAACATCGCGCCCCGGCCAGTGCTTGGGTACAATTCCACGCTAATTTGATCGAGTATCAGGAACACTTACATGATCGCTTGCCTGCGGCTGTTCACTGCCCTCTGCCTCGCTGCCCTTTTGGCGGCTTGCGCCAGTTCCCCTTCCTCCAGCCTTGGCGAACTTCCACGGACTCCGGACGCCAGCATCGAGCAACTGCTCGAACAGGCTTCCCAGGCTAAAACCCCGGAAAAAGCCGCCCTGTTGCGCCTGAGCGCAGCAGACCTGGCCTATCGCCAAGGCAATGCCGGGCAGTCTGCGCAGATCCTGCAACAAGTGCCGGTGGAGCAACTCAAGCCGGGCCAGCAGATTTTTGCCAATACACTGTCCGCCGAACTCGCGATGACGCGTAATCAGCCGAAAGCGGCGCTGACCGCCCTTAGCCATCCAAGCCTGCAGAAACTGGGTGAAATGCCGGAAGAGCAACAAGTCCGCACCGGCACCGTTCATGCTCGCGCCCTCGAAGCCGATGGCCAGACCCTGGCTGCCGCCCGCGAGCGCATCTTCATTGCGCCGATGCTGAAAGACGAAGCTGCGAGCAAGAACCATGAAGCGATCTGGACTTTGATCGCCTCGCTGCCGACCGATCAACTGCAACCGAACACCACCGATGACCTCGGCGGCTGGATGGGCCTGGCGCTGGCCGTGAAAACCGCCGGCACGCTCGAACAGCAACAAGCCGCAATCGATACCTGGCGCGCGCAGAATCCAAAGCACCCGGCTGCAATCAATCTGCCGCTGCCGCTGACCAAGCTCAAGGAACTGGCCAGCCAGCCGCTGAGCAAAATCGCCCTGCTACTACCACAGGACGGCCAACTGGCGTCGGTCGGCAAAGCACTGCGCGAAGGTTTCATGGCTGCGCACTATCAGGCCCAACAGGCCGGGCAGAAGCCACCAGCGATCGAGTTCTATGACAGCTCGAAACTGACCTCCATGGACGAGTTCTACCGCAAGGCTCAGGCCGACGGCGTGCAACTGGTCGTCGGTCCACTGGAAAAAACGCTGGTCAAACAACTGAGCACCCGCCCGCAACTGCCGATCACCACCCTCGCGCTGAACTACAGCGAAGGCGATCAAGGTCCGGCGCAGCTGTTCCAGTTTGGCCTTGCAGCTGAAGACGAAGCCCGCGAAGTATCCCGCCGCGCCCGCGCCGACGGCCTGCAACGCGCCGCGATCATGGTGCCGAAAGGCGAATGGGGCGACCGCGTCCTGCGCGCGTTCAGCCAGGATTGGCAAGCCAATGGCGGCAGCATCGTTGCCACCGAGCGTGTCGACCAGCCAGTGCAACTGGCCCAGCAAATTGCCGACATGTTCCAACTGCGCCAGAGCGAAGCCCGCGCCAAGAGCCTGCAAAATGCTGCAGGCACCAACGTTGCCGCTCAGCCATCGCGCCGTCAGGACATCGAATTCATCTTCCTCGCCGCGACTCCGCAACAGGCGCAGCAGATCAAGCCGACCCTGAATTTCCAGTACGCCGGTGACGTCCCTGTCTATGCGACCTCGCACGTTTACAGCGCCAGCGGCGATGTGAACCAGTACAACGACATGAACGGCATCCGCTTCTGCGAAACGCCTTGGCTGCTGGAAACCAGCGATCCGCTGCGCCAGCAAGTCACCGCGCAGTGGCCACAAGCCGCCGGCAGCCTTGGGCGCCTGTACGCCATGGGCGCCGATGCTTATCGTCTGGCACCGCGTCTGGGCCAACTCAAAGCCCTGCCGGACAGCCGCATCGAAGGTCAGTCGGGCAGCCTCAGCATGACCCAGACTCAGCGTATTGTGCGTCAACTGCCTTGGGCTCAATTCGTCAGCGGCCAGGTTCAGCGCCTGCCGGACACCCAGCGCTAATGCCTGACAGGTCACGCTCGCAAAGCGGTAAGGATGCCGAGCGCCAGGCGCTCGAACATCTGCAAAATCAGGGGCTGCGCCTGCTGGCGCAGAACTGGTTATGTAAACGCGGCGAGCTTGATCTGGTCATGCTTGATGGCGATACAGTAGTATTCGTTGAAGTTCGCTACAGAAAAAACACTCAATGGGGTGGTGCGCTCGCTAGCATCGATGAGCGCAAGCAGCAGAAACTGATTTTCGCTGCACAGTATTTTCTTCAGCGCGAGTCGCGTTGGGCCAATTCCCCCTGCCGCTTCGACGTGGTGGCCATCGACAGCCATCCGAGCCAGCTGAACTGGTTGCAGAATGCTTTCGACAGTTGATTGCCTGCCGCCAACCCGGATATTTCCACCCGACAACTTTTGCTCTTTGCTTTGCGGGCTGCACATTCATGTGCCGAACAGCCGCGCTACTTAAGGTCACACAGATGGACATGCAATCGCGAATTCGCCAGCTTTTTCAGGCCAGTATCGACACCAAGCAACAGGCGATGGACGTACTTGCACCGCACATCGAGCAAGCCAGCCAGATCATGGTCAACGCCCTGCTCAACGAAGGCAAAATGCTTTCGTGCGGCAACGGTGGTTCTGCCGGCGACGCCCAGCATTTCTCCTCGGAACTGCTCAACCGCTTCGAGCGCGAGCGCCCGAGCCTGCCGGCCATCGCCCTGACCACCGATACGTCGACGATCACCTCGATCGCCAACGACTACAGCTACAACGAAGTGTTCTCCAAGCAGATCCGTGCACTCGGTCAGCCAGGCGATGTTTTGCTGGCGATTTCGACCAGCGGTAACTCGGCGAACATTATTCAAGCGATCCAGGCCGCACATGATCGCGAAATGATTGTCGTAGCTTTGACCGGACGCGATGGCGGCGGCATGGCGTCACTGCTGTTGCCCGAGGACGTCGAGATTCGCGTACCGGCCAACGTCACTGCACGTATTCAAGAAGTCCACTTGCTGGCGATCCATTGCCTCTGCGATCTGATCGACAGCCAACTGTTCGGGAGTGAAGAATGACCCCTAATCGCCTTGGCCTTCTGGCCTTGACTCTGTGCCTCGGCATCAGCGGCTGCACTTCGGTGGTGAATGCCAGCCGTGAAGCGCCGATTGATGACGACCGCGGTACTCGCACCTTCGGCAGCAAGATCGATGACTCGCTGATCGAAACCAAAGTGGGCGTTAACGTGGCCAAGGCCGACCCGGCGCTGGACAACGACTCGCACGTGGTCGTCACCAGTTTCAACGGCGTCGTGCTGCTGGCTGGCCAGACACCGCGCGCAGACCTCAAGGCAAAGGCCGAACAGGCCGCTGCCAACGTTCAGCGCGTCAAGAAGGTGCACAACGAGCTGCAAGTGCTGCCACCCTCCTCCCTGCTGGCGCGTCAGAACGACACGTGGCTGACCACCAAGATCAAGACCCAGATGCTCACCGACGCCAGTATTCCCGGCTCGCGCATCAAGGTCGTGACCGAGAATGGCATCGTCTATCTGCTGGGTCTGCTGACCAAGCAGGAAGCCGCTCAGGCGACCAACCTCGTGCAGGGCGTATCCGGCGTGCAGAAGATTGTGAAGCTGTTCGAGTACATCGACTGACTTCTTCCTGGTAGGAGCAGCCTTCGGCAGCTCTTACAGGTTTAAAGCAGGCAATAAAAAAGGCGATCCATCCGGATCGCCTTTTTTATTACTTCACTACCTTCAGACTTGGCCGGCCGCTTGGGCGCGGTGGCTCGCTGTCCGGTGGCGGCAGGTCATCGTCCTGCTCGATATCGTCTTCGTCACCCATCGGCGACTCGATATCGAAGACCATGCCCTGACCGTTCTCCCGGGCATAAATGCCCAGGATGGCGCTGATCGGCACGTACAGACTGTGCGGGACACCACCAAAGCGACCTTCAAAGGTCACCACGTCGTTGTCCATGTGCAAATGACGCACAGCACTTGGCGAGATGTTCAGAACAATCTGCCCGTCACTGGCGAAACCCTGCGGCACCTGCACGGCCGGATACTCGGAGTTAACCAGCATGTGCGGGGTGCAATCGTTATCCACAATCCACTCGTAGAGCGCGCGGACCAGATAAGGTCGACTGGAGTTCATAGCGGCTCCTTAAGCCTTAGCGCATGTCGCGTTCGACACCAGACAGACTCGCCTGGAAAGCCTCACGCGCAAACGAGCGCTCCATGTAATCAAGCAACGGCTTGGCAGGCCGCGGCAGTTCAATACCCAGAATCGGCAAACGCCAGAGTATTGGCAATAGGCAGCAATCCACCAGACTTTGTTCCTCACTGAGGAAAAACGGCTTGTCGGCAAACAGCGGCGACACGCCAGTCAGGCTTTCGCGCAATTCCTTGCGCGCCACGACGCGCGCGGCCTCCTTGCTTTTAGGATCCAGAATCAGATCCACCAGACCACACCAGTCACGCTGAATGCGATGAATCAGCAGTCGGCTGTTGGCACGTGCCACCGGGTAAACCGGCAGCAACGGCGGGTGCGGGTAACGCTCATCCAGATACTCCATCACCACGGTCGACTCCCACAACGCCAAGTCACGATCGACCAGCGTCGGCAGACTTCCGTAAGGGTTCACCTCAATCAGTTTAGGCGGCTGGCGACCAGCTTCCACATAAATGATTTCGGCGCTGACACCCTTCTCTGCAAGCACGATGCGCACTCGGTGGGAATAGTGGTCGGCGGGGTCGGAGTAGCAGGCCAACCGATTGGTCACGCCCATGGCGATCCTCCTCGCTTGTTGAAATTATCGGAACCGGAAAAACGCGCGCGCCCAGAGGGCGCCTCCCGCAACACCTGGCTTACCAGGCGCTACGTTGTCGGAGGCGCCCTTGGGCGCGCGCGATTAACAGCAATGCTTGAAGCGTATCAGTGCACGTCTTTCCAGTATTCACGCTTGAGCAAATAGGCGAACACAAAGAAGAACGCCAGGTACAGCAAAACGTAAGTACCGATGCGCTGATGTTGCAGCTTAACCGGGTTAGCCGAGTAAGCCAGGAAGGTTACCAGATTCTTGACCTTCTCATCGAACTGCTCTTCATTCAGAGCACCGGATTTCGGCACGATGGTCAGTTGATCGCACGCTTCGTGAGTCAGAGGCGTACCGGTCAGCGGATCATATTGCTTCTTGCCGTCCTCGACGATCTGCACCTGTTTGCAACCTACAACCTGACGACCTTGCAGGCCGACCAGCACGTTAGGCATGCCGACGTTTGGGAAGACCGTGTTGTTCACGCCCCATGGACGTGCAGGGTCTTCGTAGAACGACTTCAGGTAACCGTAGAGCCAGTCAGTGCCACGAACGCGAGCCACCAGCGTCAGATCCGGCGGCGCTGCGCCGAACCAGGTCTTGGCGTCGGCAGGCTGCATGCCGATGTTCATGTGGTCACCGATCTTGGCGCCAGTGAACACCAGCTTCTCCAGCATCAGTTCGTGGGGTACGCCAAGATCATCGGCAACCCGCTCGTAACGCTGAAACTTGGCACTGTGGCAACCCATGCAATAGTTGGCAAAGGTACGCGCACCATCCTGCAGAGCAGCCTTGTCGCCGACGTCAATGTCGACTTTTTCCAGTTCCGGACCACCGTGTGGTGCCGCGAAAGACAGGACAGGCAAAGCAGCAAAAATCAGAGCAAAAAATAACTTTTTCATCAGCCAGTCACCCTTTCCGGAACCGGTTTGGTCTTCTCGAGCCTGGTGTAGAACGGCATCAGAATGAAGTAGGCGAAGTACAGGAAGGTGCAGACCTGCGATAGCAACGTACGACCCGGGGTTGGCGCCAGAACGCCGAGAATGCCGAGGATCACGAACGAAATGCAGAACACCACCAGCCAGATTTTGCTCATCCAGCCTTTATAGCGCATCGACTTGACCGGACTGCGATCGAGCCATGGCAAGACGAACAGCACTGCAATGGCCGCACCCATGGCGATAACACCCATGAGCTTGTCCGGGATCGCCCGCAGGATCGCGTAGTACGGCGTGAAGTACCAAACCGGCGCAATGTGCTCTGGCGTCTTGAACGGGTTGGCCGGTTCAAAGTTCGGCTTTTCGAGGAAATAGCCACCCATTTCCGGGAAGAAGAACACGATAAAGCAGAAGATGAACAAGAACACCACAACACCGACAATGTCTTTCACGGTGTAGTACGGATGGAAAGGAATGCCATCCAGCGGGATGCCGTTCTCGTCTTTGTGCTTCTTGATATCGACGCCGTCAGGGTTGTTCGAACCCACTTCATGCAGCGCCAGAATGTGCAGCACCACCAGACCGAGAATCACGATCGGCAAGGCCACAACGTGCAAGGCGAAGAAGCGGTTCAGGGTGATTCCGGAGATCAGATAGTCACCACGAATCCACTGGGTCAGGTCGTCGCCGATCAGCGGAATCGCACCGAACAGCGAGATGATCACCTGCGCACCCCAATAGGACATCTGACCCCACGGCAGCAAATAACCCATGAAGGCTTCGGCCATCAGCGCCAGGTAGATCAGCATGCCGAACACCCAGACCAGCTCACGCGGTTTCTGGTACGAACCGTAGAGCAAACCACGGAACATGTGCAGATAGACCACGATGAAGAACGCCGAAGCGCCAGTGGAGTGCAGCAGACGCAGGATCGAGCCGTACTCGACGTCGCGCATGATGTATTCAACAGAAGCGAACGCTTCTTCTGCCGACGGGGTGTAGCTCATCGTCAGCCAGACACCGGTGACGATCTGGTTAACCAGAACCAGAAGCGCCAGCGAGCCGAAAAAGTAGAAGAAGTTGAAGTTTTTTGGAGCGTAATACTTGCTGAGATGGTCTTCCCACATTTTTGTGGCAGGGAAGCGCGCATCTACCCAATCCATGAACTTGCTCATCACGCTTTCTCCGTATCGACGCCAATGACAATCAGGTCATCGGTCTCATAGGAATGCGGGGGAACTGGCAGGTTCAAAGGCGCGGGTTGCGACTTGTAGACGCGGCCAGCCAGATCGTAGTGGGAACCGTGGCAAGGGCAGAAATAACCGCCTACCCAGTCTTTACCCAGATCCGCAGGTGCCACTTCGGGACGGAAGGTCGGTGAGCAACCCAAGTGTGTGCAAATCCCGATCAGCAGGAGAATTTCCGGCTTGATCGAACGCACTTCAGGGTCGACATAGGTGGGTTGCGTGGAGTTTTTGGAGGTCGGATCGGAGAGTTGCCCCTCGATCTTTTTAAGATTCCCCAGGATTTCCTCGGTACGGCGGACAATGAACACCGGCTGACCGCGCCACTCAGCAATCATCTGCTGTCCTGGCTCGATTTTGCTGACATTCACTTTCACCGGTGCACCAGCGGCTTTCGCCTTGGCACTGGGAAACCATGACCCCACGAACGGGACCGCAGCCCCCACCGCTCCTGCAGCACCCACCACGGATGTGGCTGCTACCAAGAAGCGACGCCGGCCTGCATTCACGCCGTCATTGCTCATTCAGTCCTCTCCCATCAGCTTTTGTGGCCTGTTAAATCAGGCATCTACTAAATAAATCAATGTTACTTATAAAAATTTTGCCGAATGGTAATGAAAAGCCCCAATTCTGACAAGGGAATTACCCGGAGCTCTCACCCTCAAGCCTTGCAGTATAGGGGCTCTACGAATGTGGCAAGTTGTCACAGCGCAATTCTTTTGATAAATCGCAGGCATAAAAAAACGCCCGCTTCCGTGAGGAGGCGGGCGTTCTTTGAACGCGGAAGCGGAATTAACGCTTCGAGTACTGCGGACGCTTACGCGCTTTACGCAGACCAACTTTCTTACGTTCAACTTCACGGGCGTCGCGAGTAACGAAGCCAGCTTTACGCAGAGCGCCACGCAGGGTTTCGTCGTAGTCCATCAGAGCGCGAGTGATGCCGTGGCGGATTGCGCCAGCCTGACCACTTACACCACCACCGATCACGGTGACGTAGATGTCGAACTTCTCGACAGTCTCAGTCAGCTCCAGCGGCTGACGAACTACCATGCGGGCAGTTTCGCGGCCGAAGAAGTTTTCCAGCGAACGGTTGTTGATGGAGATATTACCAGTACCCGGACGCAGGAAAACGCGTGCGGTTGCGGTCTTGCGACGGCCAGTGCCGTAATTTTGAGTCGCCGACATAATGTACTATTCCGTTAAAACTTCAGTTCTTGGGGCTGCTGAGCAGTATGTGGGTGTGCAGCGCCCGCATAGACTTTCAGCTTACGGTACATGTCGCGACCCAGCGGGTTTTTAGGCAGCATGCCTTTAACCGCGGTCTCGATCACGCGCTCAGGGGCTTTAGCGATCAGCTTTTCAAAGTTGATCGACTTGATGCCGCCCGGGAAACCGGAGTGGGAGTAGTACATTTTGTCAGTGGTTTTAGCACCGGTAACACGAATCTGCTCAGCATTGATTACGACGATGTAGTCGCCGGTATCAACGTGAGGAGTGTACTCAGGCTTATGCTTGCCACGCAGACGGCTCGCGATTTCGGTGGCCAGACGACCCAGGGTCTGACCAGCAGCGTCGACGACAAACCAGTCGCGCTTTACTGTTTCTGGTTTAGCAGTAAAAGTTTTCATTCTTTATAGCCTCAGGGGCCGCCCTGTAAATTAGACGGCGGATCTTACTGAATAGTGCGTACTTTGACAAGTCAAAGGCAGCCGGATACAGACGCTTTCGGGGGCTCGGGTCGGCGCGTCCGTTCAACGGCAAGATTCTTCGGCGGCGGCGCATCACTTCCACTGCAGAAAGAGGTCGGCAATTATGCAGATTGCGAAAAATATTTCAACCTGCTTTTATGATTGTTTTGCCCAAGGAGCACCCGATGGACTATCGCCAGCTAGGCCGTACCGACCTGAACGTGAGTGCAATCTGCCTCGGCACCATGACCTGGGGCGAGCAAAACACTGAAGCTGAAGCCTTCGCCCAGATCGAACGGGCCAAAGAGGCCGGGATCAATTTCATCGACACCGCCGAGATGTATCCGGTACCGCCGAAAGCCGAAACCTACGCCACCACCGAGCGTTATATCGGCAATTACTTCAAAAGCCGTGGTGATCGCGCCGACTGGATCCTGGCCAGCAAGATCGCCGGCCCCGGCAACACCATCGACTACATCCGCGACAAAAACCTGCGCCACAACCGCCAACACATCACGGAAGCGGTGGATGCCAGCCTCAAGCGTCTGCAGACCGATTACATCGACCTCTACCAACTGCACTGGCCGGAGCGCAGCACCAACTTTTTTGGACAACTGGGCTACAAACACAAGATCGAAGCCAACCTGACGCCACTTGAAGACACCCTCGAAGCACTCGACGAGCAAGTGAAGGCCGGGAAAATCCGCCACATCGGCCTGTCCAACGAAACGCCGTGGGGCACCATGCGCTTCCTCGCCCTGGCCGAAGCACGGGGGTGGCCGCGTGCCGTGTCGATCCAGAACCCCTACAACCTGCTCAACCGCAGCTTTGAAATTGGCCTGGCAGAAATCGCCATCCGCGAACAATGCGGCTTGCTCGCCTATTCGCCGCTGGCGTTCGGTTTCCTGTCCGGCAAGTACGAAGGTGGCGCGCGCCCACCAAAAGGTCGTCTGAGCCTCTACAGCCGCTTCAGCCGCTATTTCAACGCGCAATCGGAAGCGGCGTGCAGCCGCTATGTCGCACTGGCCCGTGAACACGGTCTGGATCCGGCGCAAATGGCCTTGGCGTTCGTGACTCAGCAGCCGTTCGTCACCAGCAACATCATTGGCGCGACGACGCTGGAGCAGCTGGACAGCAACATCGCCAGTTTCGATCTGAAACTGTCGGATGAAGTGCTGGCGGGGATCGAGGCGATTCACAAGGATCATCCGAATCCTGCGCCGTGATCGTTTGATGCACCGCTTTCGCGAGCAAGCTAGCTAGCTCCCACAGGAGATCACCGTACCTGTGGAAGCGAGCCTGCTCGCGAAGGGGCCTGTCAACTCACTGCAAAACTCAAAGCGACCGCGCAATGATCTCCTTCATGATTTCATTGGTGCCGGCATAAATCCGCTGCACCCGCGCATCCGCCCACGCCCGAGCCACCGGGTATTCCCACATGAACCCGTAACCGCCGTGCAACTGCACGCATTCGTCGAGCACCTTGCATTGCAGGTCAGTGCCCCAGTACTTGGCCATCGCCGCAGTCGGCACGTCGAGCTTGCCTTGCAGATGCAGCTCAAGACAGCGATCAACGAACACACGACCGATCTGAATTTCCGTGGCCATTTCCGCCAGTTTGAAGCGGGTGTTCTGGAAATCGGCAATCGCCTTGCCGAATGCCTTGCGATCACGGGTGTAATCGATTGTCCATTGCAACGCTGCTTCTGCCGAAGCGAGACCACCAATCGCCACGGTCAAACGCTCTTGCGGCAATTCCTGCATCAGGTAAGCGAACCCCGCCCCGGCCTGCCCCAGTAAATTTTCCTTCGGCACGCGTACGTCCTGGAAGAATAATTCCGACGTATCCTGGGCCTTCATTCCGACCTTCTCCAGGCGTTTGCCCTTCTCGAAGCCCGGCGTATTCGCCTCCACCAGAAACAGACTGGTGCCCTTGGCGCCGGCCTTTGGATCGGTCTTGGCGACGACAATCACCAGATCAGCGAGAAAGCCGTTGGTGATAAAGGTCTTGGAGCCGTTGATCACGTACTCGTCACCGTCCAGCACGGCGGTGGTCTTGACGCCTTGTAGGTCGGAACCCGCGCCGGGCTCAGTCATGGCAATGGCCGTGACCATCTCGCCCGACACCAGTTTCGGCAGGTATTTATGCTTCAGCGCTTCGCTGCCGTAATGCAGGATGTACGGCGCAACAATGTCTGAATGTAACGAAAAACCGATGCCGGTCAGGCCCAATCGCCCAACCTCTTCGATCACCACCGCACTGTAAAGAAAGTCCGCCCCCAAGCCACCGTACTCTTCCGGCAGATGCGAGCAGAGCATCCCCGCCTCCCCTGCCTTGTTCCAGAGTTTACGGTCGATGTGACCTTGTTTCTCCCATTGCCCGTGAAACGGCACGGCCTCTTTTTCGAGGAAGGTTCGTACGCTGTCGCGGAACAATTCGTGCTCGGAACTGAACAAGGTTCTGGGGATCATGCGGCACCTTTCTTTCTTGTTGGAGGGCTGTGTCCTTCAGAGACTAAGCCTCCCCTCCGATAGAGGACACTGGACACATCCGACAAAAAATAAGACGATCCAGCCGTCTGGTGACCACTTTCCCTTATAAAAACAAAACAAAAGTTGAATTATGTCCAAGCACGTCTCCACGCCCTTGCGGCGCGTCAGCATCCTGGCGATCGACCAGGTTTTCGCCTACACACTCATGCAAGCCAAGGACTTCTTCCATGTGGCGAGCCTGCGTTACGGCAAGCAACTGGGCCAAGGCCTGACTCCGGCGTTCGAAACCCGCCTGGTCAGCCCCGATGGCAAGCCGGTGAAAAGCTTCAGTAATGTGGTCATGCCAGTGGACGGCGGCCTGGAAAATACCGATATCATCATCCTCCCGGCTTTCTGGGACGATTTCGACACGCTGTGCACCCGCTACCCGCAAGTCCTGCCGTGGCTGCGTGAGCAACATGCTCGCGGTGCCGTCCTGTGCGGCGAAGCCACCGGGGTGTTCTGGCTGGCCGAGGCAGGCCTGCTCGATGGCAAGGAAGCTACGACCTACTGGCGTTTTTTCAACGCTTTCACCGAGCGCTTCCCGAAGGTCTACCTCAATCAGGACAAACACCTGACCGATGCAGACAATCTCTACTGTGCCGGCGGCACCACCTCGGCCTGCGACCTCTACATCTACTTGATCGAGCGCTTCTGCGGCGCCAACGTCGCACAGGCTGTAGCGCGCGACATCCTCTACGAAGTGCAGCGCAGCTACTCGCCGGGCCGCATCGGTTTTGGCGGGCAGAAGCTGCATCAGGACGTGATCATCCTGCAGATCCAGCACTGGCTCGAAGAGCACTTCGCCGACAAGTTTCGCTTCGAGGACGTTGCGCGCGAGCACGGCATGAGCATCCGCAATTTCATGCGCCGCTTCCAGACCGCCACCGGCGACAAACCCCTGCACTATCTGCAACGCCTGCGCATCGAAACGGCCAAGGGCTTGTTGTCCGCCAGCCGCAAGAGCATCAAGACCATCAGTTATGAAGTCGGTTATGACGATGCGAGCTTCTTCGCGCGGCTGTTCCGTCAGCACACCGAATTGTCGCCAAACCAGTATCGGCAGCAGTTTCAGCAGGCTGCATAAACACAATCAGACAGACGTCCATGTGCGAGTAGCCCTTTCACATGGACGGCTCTTGGCGTGTTTTTTCCCACATAAACCAGCGAAAACAGATCAGCTTTCCGACCTTTTTTACGACTGTCCATACATAGGTTCGCCGTACAGACTCCTTCACATGCACATCGCATCAAGGAAGATGAACAGTGACCATCGGATCCAGTTACAACTACCCATCACAAGCCGCTGGCGTTGAGGTTCGCAAAAAACGCTCAACGCCATCCAAATGGAAGCCCCGCTTTCCCAATCCTCCTGACTTGTGCTTTGACTATCGCGCATTGGTCGAGCAAAAAGACGGCATCGCTCGCGCCACTGACCCACAACACCGGATCTGCATCATTGGCGCTGGCGTCACCGGTCTCACAGCCGCCCGAGAGTTGCTGCGCTGCGGCTTCAGGCATATCACGCTGATCGAACAATCCTCCCGCATAGGCGGCAGACACCTGACCGTTCCGGGAAGCCCTCAATCCAGCGCGAGTCATACCCCGTTTGAAATGGGCGCGATGCGCATGCCTCTGTTCAACCGCGAAGGCGAGTTGCCGACTGAGGGTCGATCGCTCATGGCCTACTACGCGAAGACCTTTGACTTGTCGCTGTCGGACTTCGCCAACCCTGGCAGCCAATGGGTCAAATCAACCGGCATTTACCTGCGCGAGGGCCGTCTGGCGACCGAAGCTGCACCGCAAATGCTGATCTGGAAAAATACCGACGGCCAGACGCCGCCTCCCAGCGATGAACTGCAAGCGGTGCACGCCAAGTGGAGAGCTTTCGCCGACCGCATGACCCGGCATGTCGCCGAAATGTACGCGGGCGAGGACTGGGAAGCCGCCTGGGCCGCTATCGTCGAAAAATACCACGCCGTATCCTTCCGAGAACTGGTTGGCATGCCTGCCTTGCAGCGCTGGAATCGCGACGCTCCCGGTGACTTTGGCGGGATGGGCATGTCGGCAAAGGAGTCGGCCATTTTCTATGCCATCGGGATTGGCGACGGTAGCTGGGGAGCCTTCTATGACGTGTGCGCGTTATATCCTCTGCGCACCGCCATATTTGGTTTCAGCAGCCATTTGCAATTAGTGCATGGCCGAGTGGATGAACAAGGCGACCCGCTGCCTGACTCACCCCTTGTGAACAGCAATGCGGTTTTCGATTCGACTGGCCTGCAGTTTGATAAACCACGCTATCTGGGGCTCGCTGCGCTGAGTGAATGCCTGATGTTCATGAAGCCCGACGAGTCCACCCAATCGTTTTATGAGCACTGCCAGCAAAGCAGTGAAGGCCTGTTGACCGACTGCGCCGTCAGCAGATTGAAAAAACTCGGCAGCGGAAAAATCCGCGTCTATTTCAACCGCAAACATAGCCAGCCCGAGTTGGCCCAGGAACACTTCAATGACTTTGATTCAGTGATCATGACGCTGCCCTCATGGTTGATCGAGACCCGAGTCAAGCTGGAAGACTTCACGCCTCAGATGCTGCCGTTCGAAACGATTAACGCGTACAAAACCGCGCACTGGGAAACCAGCTGCAAGGTCTTCGCACCGCTGAAAAAATCCTTTCTGTCGGGCAATACCAACATTCCCCAAGCGATTGTCACGGACAGCTTTATCCATGACGTTTATACCTACCGCTACAACGAGAACTACAGCTACGACTGCATTCTTTTGAGTTACACCTGGGAGGACGATGCAACCAAACTGTCCTGCTTCAGCGACAAAGAACTGATCGCAAAGTGCGCAGAAGAACTGGACAGAATCCTCATGAACTCCAGCAATATTCAACAACGTATTTCCCCGTACATTGGCCTGCAACAAGCCGTCGTACAGCGCTGGATGACCGATAAAAATTCGCTGGGGTGCGCCAAGCTTTACCGTCCCGGGACTTACCACGATGCCGTCCGCCTGCTGAAATATAACCGAGACTATTCAAAGGCTTCGGGCCTGTATTTATCGGGGGAGTCATTTTCGGTTGATGCCGGTTGGACCGAGCCCTGCTTTCGCGGTGCCGTCGATGCAGTCATTCATATTTGCGACAAGACCAATGCGCGTTTCAACGGCGGCTTCACCATGGATGACTACCCGCATTTTCACCACGCCACCTGATTCTCTGCGCACGCCATCCACTGTTAACGAAGGGTCCCGGCAGCAGGCCGAGGACCTTGCGTTAACGCAGGACTACGCTTCCTAGGAGAAGGCCTACAACTTAACCGGAAACCGCCGACTTACGCTTTGCTCCCGACTCGACTCTTATGACCCCGCCATTCAACGGCGTGAAAACAATAATAAGAGGTCATGAAAAATGAGTGAGTCCACAAGCCCCGTTCGTGTTGCGGTCGTGCAATTCGATCCGCAGGTCGGCACGCAAAACCGCGCGGCAAACTTGAGTACCAGTCTGGAGTTGGCACTGGAAGCGGTTAACAACGGCGCAAACCTTATCGTTTTGCCCGAACTGACCAACACCGGTTATTTCTTTCAGAACCGGCAGGATGCGTTTGACCATGCCGAAGCGGTTCCAGATGGGCCGAGTGTTGGCAGTTGGGAAGATTTCGCCCGTCATCATCAGGTTTATCTGGTAGCCGGGCTGACCGAGCGCGAGGGATCGAGGCTTTACAACACTGGCGTGCTAGTGGGACCTGACGGGTTTATCGGCAAGTACCGCAAGGCTCATCTCTGGAACCTGGAAAAGCTCTGGTTCACTGCCGGCGACTCGGGATTCCCGGTCTTTGACACGCCTATCGGTCGCATTGGATTGCTGATCTGTTGGGACATCTGGTTTCCCGAGGTCCCGAGGATCCTGAGCCAGCAAGGCGCAGACATCATTTGCAGCCTCAACAATTGGGTCTGGACTCCGCCACCGTTGTTCGATGATGCCGGCAAATGCATGGCCTCGTATCTGACCATGACCGCCGCGCATGTCAACAACGTGTTTATCGCGGCGGCGAGTCGAATCGGCGAAGAGCGCGGCGCTCGATACCTTGGATGTTCGTTGATCGCCGGCACCAACGGCTGGCCGATCGGCCGCGTGGCATCTGCCGACCAGCAGGAAATTCTCTACGCCGATATTGACCTGACCAGCGCTCGCAGCGCGCCTATCTGGAATGACTTGAACGACCTCCATCGGGATCGCCGCTGCGATGTCTACGACCGAATGCTCGGCTACACCGAGCATCCGTGCCTTCCGCGCTAACCGGGGGGCCAAGCAATGGGAACTATCCACGCAAAACCACGGAAACAAGTCGCCGCCAGAACAATGCTCGACAGCATGATCATTGGATTGCTGCTGAGTGCTACAGCGCTGATTGTCTGGCTCTCGATGAACAATCACTCACTTTGGTCAGCACGCTGGCCGGATTACGGCCACATGGTCTCGAATCTTCCCGAGCCGACCGCCTGGCTGCGCTGGGTGTTGGGAGATATCAGTGAGGTGGCATTTTATAAACACGAGTTCGCATCCATTGGCCTTTTGGCAGGTGCTTATCTGGGTTACTGGGCGAATCGAACGGGAAAATCCTGGCAAGGCTTTACCATCTGTTACGGCAGCGGACTATGGCCGTGGCTCGTCACCAGCTCGTTGCTGGGTCTGGTCCTGAGCAATCTCGTATGGGGCTGGACCGTAACCGCCACGAGCTGGCAGCCAACGTTTGCGGCATTTGTGTCGTTGCCCGCGGCGATGGTTCTGATGTTTGGGGGTGGCTGGAAGGTCGCTATCAATGGCGCAATCATGGGAGCCCTTTTCGTGACGCCCATGTGCATGCTGATAGTGAATTACGTCTGCAATCCCCTCGGACTGCCCGTGGTGATCGGCAATGTATCGGGCATGGCAATCGCCAGCATCGGCGCCTTCGTACTCTGCCGCTACATACCGAGTCTGGTGACATCCGCGGCGCCCGAACAGGTCGCCGAGGAGGCCAGCATCCCGGTGACCGCCAAGGCTCCCGATTATGGTGTGGTCTGGAGCATTCGCCGGGTCTTGGCGGACTTCTCCGAAGCGCCTTTTTTCGGCAATGAATGGGCCAGTCTCGGGCTGATCGTCGGCGCATTGCTGGCGTTTACCCTGAACCCGATGAGCCCTGTCTATGGCACCGGTTTGTTGCCACAACTACTGGCGGGCCAGGCATTGACCTCGGCACTGGGCGTGCTGATCTGGCGCAAACAATGGATAGCCCGAGGCTGGTACCCGACCTATGTGCCGCTGGTATCAGTCGTTCCGGCAGCTATTTTGACCTACGGCGGCGACTGGCAAGTGATTGTCTCAAGCGCATTGCTCGGTGCCCTGATCGCCCCACCGCTGGCTTGCGCCCTCGCGCAACGAGTGCCGGGGCACATGCACGGTTTCATCGGGAATGTGTTGTCCATGGCCATCAGCACGCTGCTGATCCTTCCGCTCGTCGGCTGGCTGGCAAGCCACTGACGTCCCCCTTCCCGGCTGGCGCTTGAATTCGATTCAGGAGCCGCCGGTTTCCTTTGCGAGGTATCACATGGACTTGCCCAAACTGGCCATTGCCGCACTCGGCGGTACTGTCAGCATGCAATCGCTCCAAAGCGGCGAAGGCGTCGTTCCATCGGTGTCAGGCGAAGCGCTCCTGAACACGGTGCCGGAACTGAAAACACTTGCGCAGTTGACTGTAGAGACGCTCGGACTATTGCCCGGCGCCTCACTTGATTTCGAATATCTGCTTAGCGTGTTGTGCTGGGCGAACTTTCAGATCAATCAAGGAGCGGCAGGCGTCATCATTGTTCAAGGCACGGACACGCTAGAGGAATCCGCCACTTTTTTTGATTATCTGTGGGACCACGACGAACCGCTGGTGCTGACTGGCGCCATGCGTTCGGCGGCACAGGCGGGTGCCGATGGCCCGGCAAACCTGTTGGATGCCGGCCGCGTCGCACTGGCGCAAAGCAGTCGGGGACGCGGCGCCCAAGTGGTTATCCACGGGCAGATTCACCGGGCGAACGCCGTGCGCAAAGTCGACTCCATGGCGCTGCACGCGTTCGCATCGCCTGTGACCGGTCCGGCCGGCATTCTAATGGAAGGTGTTGTGCGTTATTTGCAGCCGCCTGTTGCACGTCAGGTCTTGCCCCTGCCGCAAACCACCAACCAGACGATCGCCTTGCTGGAAGCATCGCTCTCTGCGGACAGTCTGCTGTTGGAAAATGTCGTCGAGCTGGGCTATGACGGGCTGGTGATCGCCGGATTCGGTGCCGGACATGTGTCCGCACACTGGGCCAAAGTCATCGAAACCATCGCCCGACACATTCCGGTAATCATCGCGACACGCACCGGCTGTGGCTCCACGGCACGGTCAACCTACGGCTTTGAGGGCAGCGAAATCGATTTACAGCGCAAGGGTGCCTTGATGGCCGGGTTCGCCTGCCCGCGCAAAGCGAGGATTTTGCTCTGGCTGCTGGTCGGGTGCCGACAGCAAGAGCATCTGGCGTCTTACCTCGAACAAACCGGTTGACCAAACGCGCTAAAAAAAAGGGCCTGCAATTGCAGGCCCTTTTTCTGAATTCGAGATCTGCTTAAGGCTTATGGGCCCGCGACAGGAATTCGTGCGACTGCATCTCCAGCAGGCGACTCAGCGTGCGCTGGAACTCGAAGTTCAGGCGCCCGCCGGTGTACAGATCCTTCAATTCGACTTCAGCAGAGATGATCAGCTTCACATTACGGTCGTAGAACTCGTCGACCATGTTGATGAAGCGGCGAGCGATGTCGTCGGTGGTGACGCTCATCTGCTCGACACCGCTGAGCAGCACGGCGTGGAAGATTTTGCCCAGTTCGATGTAGTCGTTCTGGCTGCGCGGGCCGTCGCACAGTTCGCGGAAGTCGAACCAGGCCACGTCATCACACGTGCGCAGGGCGCGGATCTCGCGATTTTCAATGATCAGCACGTCGTTTTCCACCGCCGCCGTGCATTCCGGTGTCAGTGCCTTGAAGCTCTTGCGCAGGCTTTCGTGAGCGGCTTCGTCGAGCGGATAGTGGAACAGTTCCGCCTGCTCGAGGTGACGCAAACGATAGTCGACGCCGCTGTCGACGTTGACGATTTCGGTGTGCTGCTTGATCAGCGCAATGGCCGGCAGGAAGCGCGCGCGTTGCAGGCCGTCCTTGTACAGACCATCGGGAACGATGTTCGAGGTCGCAACCAGGGTCACGCCGTTCTTGAACAACTCTTCCATCAGCGTGCCGAGGATCATTGCGTCAGTGATGTCGGAGACAAAGAATTCATCGAAGCAGATGACCCGCGACTCAGTCGCAAAACGCTTGGCGATGATGGTCAGCGGGTTTTTCTCGCCGCCGAGGGTTTTCATCTCTTCGTGCACACGCTTCATGAAGCGGTGGAAGTGCGTGCGGGTCTTTTCCTTGAACGGCAGCGCTTCGAAGAAGGTGTCGACCAGGTAAGTCTTGCCGCGACCCACGCCGCCCCAGAAGTACAGACCCTTGACCGGCGTCTGATCCTTTTTGCCAAACAGCTTGCTCAAAAGACCCGGCTTGTTCTGATCGGCGGCGATCAGATCCTCGTACAGGCGCTGCAAATGACGCACAGCAGTTTCCTGCGCGGCGTCATGGAAGAAGTCCGGGCGTTTCAGATCAGCTTGGTATCGTTCTAGGGGCGTCATAATTCGTTAGCAAGGCAACAAAAACGGGCCGTCACTGTAGCGACGGCCCATGGGAATGGCAATCAGCCCTTGGTCGGGCCGAGCCGCTGATTATTCCTGTACCGGGGTCAACGCGATGCGCAGGGCCTCGATGGCCGCGTCCCGCGCCGTGCTGTCAGCGAATGCCGGGCTGTCGCCGATGCAGTCGCCTTCCAGCCACACGCTGAAGCTCAAGTCTTCGCTGCGCACATCCAGAGGCTGACCGGATTGCAGTTGCTTGGTCACCTGGCCAGCGGTTTTGCCATCCGCGAAGTTGCGCGACAGCAGCAATTGCTCGCCATCGGCCGCCAGCAGACGGAAACGGAAACTGCCGTCGTCCTCGCGGAAACTGACGAAGCGAGCGGCTTTTACGGCTTTCTTCTTGGTGGTCGCAGCCACCTGAACCTGATTGACGAACGAACGCAGGCCCACGGCTTCACGCAGTTCGTTGAGGAACGGCGTTGCCACGGCACGGGCCTTTTTCGCGCCTATCTGCAGGATGTCTTCCAGATCTGCCGGACGCTCGATCAACTGGTGATACTTGTCGCGCGCCTCGCCCAATTCGTTATCGAGCAACTGGAACAGGCGGTTCTTCGCCTCGCCCCAACCCAGGCCACCGAGCAGTTCACTGCGGAATTCGTCAGCCTGTGCTGGCGTGGCGAAGGCCTGAAACAGAGTGAACAGGTGCGAGTTGTCCGGGTCCTTGGCTTCGCCTGGCGCTTTGGAGTCAGTGACGATCCGCGAGATCGCGTCCTTCATCTCTTTGGCGCTGGAGAACAACGGAATGGTGTTGTCGTAGCTCTTCGACATCTTGCGACCGTCGAGGCCAGGCAACGTCGCCACGCTTTCTTCGATCAGCGCTTCAGGCATGGTGAAGAATTCTTTGCCCTGGCCAAACAGGTGGTTGAAACGCTGGCCGATGTCGCGGGCCATTTCCACGTGCTGGATCTGGTCACGACCGACCGGCACCTTGTGCGCGTTGAACATCAGGATGTCCGCGGCCATCAGCACCGGGTAGCTGTAGAGGCCCATGGTGATGCCGGCATCCGGGTCCTCACCGGTTTCGACGTTCTTGTCCACAGAGGCCTTGTAGGCGTGCGCACGGTTGAGCAAGCCCTTGGCGGCGACGCAGGTCAGCAGCCAGGTCAGCTCGGGGATTTCCGGGATGTCCGACTGACGGTAGAAGGTCACGCGGTCGACATCCAGGCCACCGGCCAGCCAGGTCGCAGCGATTTCCAGACGCGAGCGCTGGATGCGCAGCGGGTCATCGCATTTGATCAGGGCGTGGTAGTCGGCCAGGAAGTAGAACGAATCGGCATTGCTGTCGCGGCTGGCGAGGATCGCCGGACGGATGGCGCCGGCGTAGTTGCCAAGGTGTGGCGTGCCGGTGGTGGTGATGCCGGTGAGGATGCGGGTACGGTTCGTCATGGGTAATCGCTTGTCAGACTGCAATCAATTCGAGAGACGCGGCAGGATCAGATCCTTGAGATCGGTCAACTTGCCATGAAAAAAGTGTCCGCATTCTGCCACTTTCAGCAGCTCATGGGGGCGCTGGAGTTCGTCCGACCAGTCATAGACCAATTGCGGATCGATGACTTCGTCGGTTTCCGGCTGGATCACGGTCAACTCGACATGCGCTGGCAGTTGATCCTGCTCGCCCAGACGCATCACCGCCGGCGCAACCATGAACAGGTGCTTGAGTTGCACGCCCTGGGCTTCGAGACGGCCGCCGAGACTTGCTGCAACAAATCCGCCGAAGGAGAAACCGAACAGGGTCAGTGGCAGATTCGGGTGTTTTTCCAACAGCCATGCGGCGGCGGCTTGAGCATCGTCGACCTCACCGGTGCCCATGTCGTGGCTACCTTCGCTGGCGCCGACGCCGCGATAATTGAAGCGCAGGGTGATCAGACCGGCGTCGCGGGCCGTGCGCTGCAGGGTCGAGACGACCTTGTTGAGCATGGTGCCGCCCTGCACCGGGTTCGGATGGCAGATCAGCGCGATGCCGCGCGGCTGCTCGTTATCCAGGTAAAGAGCTTCAATTTGGCCGACTGGGCCATCAATCACTACAGGGGTTTCACGCATCAGCAAGGAAGGAACTCCGTGACCTCGAATCGGGTCGACTCGTCTAGCAAATTGTCTGTGCCAATCTATTGCGAGTGAATCGCGGTATACAGCGCAGGTTCGAGCCGTTAACGTAAAGCAAAGCCGTTTATAGAGGAAGGACTCGTGGAACACTCGCTCTTAGTTTGGTTGTTACCGACTCTTGCCCTGGTTGTGGGTGTCGCCATTGGATTCCTGATCGCGCGCGTTGCGCCGAACGCTGCGCCGAGCCGTACGCAGCGTCAACTGGATGATATCCAGGAGCGTTTCGACAGTTATCAAAACGAAGTGGTCACCCACTTCAACAGCACCGCGATGCTGGTCAAGAAACTGACCCAAAGCTATCAGGAAGTGCAGGATCATCTCGCCGAGGGTGCCAATCGTCTGGCCCTGGACGAGCAGACTCGCCAGCGCTTGCTCGCCTCGTTGCACTCTGAATCGGTGCAGGCCCCACGCGAGCGTCTGACGCCACCGCGCGATCAGGAGCCGCCACGCGATTACGCGCCGAAGACTCCGAATGCGCCAGGCATGCTCGATGAGCATTATGGTTTGAAGAAGTAATCAGTCGCAGCGACAAGCAAAAGCCCCCGGACAATTCCGTTGTCCGGGGGCTTTTTTGTGCCTGAGGATTTTACGGTGAATGCACCGGCCCCATCGCGGGCAAGCCCGCTCCTAAAGGTTTCTTTGGTGTACACAAAATCCGTGTTCCACACATAACCCTGTGGGAGCGGGCTTGCCCGCGATGGAGCCAGCACCGGCCACAAAAAAAATGCCCGATCACAGGATCGGGCATTTTTTCATTCAGGCCATCAGTTACGGATACTGCTGAACCGTGCCCGGCTGTTGCTGAGCACCATACTGCTGGCCCGGAATCGCCTTCAGGTTGACCTCAACGCGACGGTTCTGCGCCCGACCATTGACGTCACCGTTACTGGCGATTGGATTATCCGGACCGGCGCCACGGGCCGACAGGTTGGCACCGCTGACACCTTGCGACGTCAGGTAGGTCGCCACGCTCTGCGCACGACGCTGGGACAGGTCCATGTTGTGCTGGCGGCTGCCGGTGCTGTCGGTATAGCCGACGATTTCGATCTGGTTCTGGCTGAACTCCTTCAGGGAGCCGGCGAGGTTATTCAATGGCTGATAGAAGCTGGAGGCGATATTCGCCGAATCGGTGGCGAACGTGATGTTACCCGGCATGATCAGCTTGATCTGATCGCCCTGACGCTGCACTTCAACCCCGGTATTGGCCATGCTGGCACGCAGTTTCTTCTCTTGCTGATCGGCGTAGTAACCGTAACCGGCCGCCGAAGCACCCACCACGGCAGCACCAATCAAGGCACCCTTGCCACGGTTATCGTGACCGATAGCGGCACCAGCCAGTGCACCGGCCAGAGCGCCGAGGCCGCCGTACTTGGCGGTTTTGCTCATGCCTTGGGAGCCGCCGTCGGCCTGGCCCTGGTTGTCATAAGGGTTAGGCGAGGCGCAGCCGGACAACAAGGCCACGGCAGTAGCGACAATAATCAAACGACGCTTGGTGAACATGAAGAGCTCCTACTTTTCTGCATTCTGAGGTGCAGCGGCCGGTTGGCAATAAACCTCTGCGGGCGTTGGATCATGACAATGGACAAAAATTCCGCCGCCCACCCATGACAAAATATTTACGCCCGTACAAAAGGGTTTTCGCGCATTTCATCACCCAGACGCGTGTCCGGACCATGCCCGGTAACCACCGTTGCATCTTCGTCCAGGGTGTACAGCCGCTGCTTGATCGATCGCACGATGGTCGCCTGATCGCCACCCCATAAATCCGTGCGCCCTACCCCGCGACGAAAAAGTGTGTCGCCGGCAATCAACAGCTTAGCCTCGGAAAACCAAAAGCTCATGGAACCGGGCGTATGACCCGGCGTATGCAGTGCCACCCCGCAACCGCAAGCCAGCTCCTCATCGTCCGACAACCAGCGATCCGGTGATGGCACCGGAACGTAGGGCACGCCGAACATCTGGCATTGCATCTCGAGGTTGTCCCAGAGGAACTGATCTTCCTTGTGCAGATGCAGGGTCGCGCCGGTCTTTTCCTTCATCTGCCCGGAAGCGAGGAAATGATCGAGATGCGCGTGGGTATGGATGATGCTGACCACTTTCAGGCCCAGCGCATCGAGGCGGGCCATGATCAAGTCGGGATTGCCACCCGGGTCGACGACGATGGCTTTTTTTGTGATCGGATCGCCGATGATCGTGCAGTTGCATTGCAAAGGGCCGACGGGGAAGGTTTCGCGGATAAGGGCTGTGTTCGGGGTTTGCATAATTTTGATCCTGATACCAAGGCGTGCCGCTGCGGTTGTGATCCGCAAAATCGATAGGTTATCCTCGCGCCCAGCCAATTGCTAAACAAGACGGCAGGTAGTCAATCCCTACCCAATGGAACACGTGCTCGTCGATAAAAGCGCCCTCTTATGGACGCCTTCCCTTAAGGACACCATGTCTGACCTCACGCTGGACTTCACCTGTAAAACCGCTTTCGCGTCTGTGGCAGGACGCTCGCATCTGGAAACTCAAGCACCTTGCCAGGACTACGTCGCGGCAAGAGAGTCGAACGCTGTGACATGCATTGCCTTGGCCGACGGCGCTGGCTCCAGAGCCCGCTCGGACATCGGCGCCCAAGTCGCAGTAACCGCGACACTCGCCTACGTCTGCAAAAACTTTGAAAGCCTTTGGCAGAACATGGAAAAGCACAACGCCAAGGCAGCCCAGCGCCTGATCAATCGTTGCCTGGACGCGTTCAGACGCAAATCCGCTAAGCTCGGCTGCGAGATCAACGATCTGGCCTGCACTCTGTCGTTCGTCGCTTACTCACAAGGTCGCTATATGGCGGGCAACTTGGGAGTCGGCGTCATTGCACTGATTGATCCGGACGGGCAACTCGAGACCCTTTCGCCTCCAGAAAATGACGAGCTCACCAATACCACCTCGTTGCTGAATGACCCTAAAGCGATATCGAAGCTCAGGCTGTACCGCGGGACAGTCTTAGCGCCGACGGGTTTTGCGATCATGAGTGCCGGCACAGCAGAAAGCCTTTACCAAAAGTCCAGCGGCGTTCCCGCACCGGCAGTGCAAAAACTGCTGGAGTGGAATGCAACGTTGCCGGGAAAAAAATTCAAGGCTGTTTTGAGCGAGCACCTGCAACAGTCCATCGCCAGCGAAACTGCAGATGATTGCGCCTTGGGGCTGATTTCAATTCTCCAGCGTGAGAATTCGATAAAACGCACGGACTTTGCCGGAACAGCGTGAACGACAAACTCTGGTTCAAGTTTCTCCTTGCTCCAGAGGCGTCAAACGGCGGTCACTGCAACACCCCCAACTCTTTAGCCCGCGCCACTGCCTGCGTACGCCGCTCAACCCCAAGTTTGCTGTTGATATGGCTGGCGTGGGTTTTAACGGTATGCAGCGAGATGAACAACTGCTCGCTGATTTCCTGATTCGAGCAGCCCTGAGCAATCAACCGCAATACCGCCAGTTCGCGACTGCTGAGCTGTTCGGTAGTACTTGATTCCACGGCCGGACGGGGTGCGGCTGGCGGAAAATGTTGCAGCAATTGCTGTCCTGCCAGCGTTGGCGACGTCAGCAATTGTCCGCGCAACCAGTCCACGTGTCCCTTGACCAAAGCCTCGAACGGTTGCAGCACGCCCCCGGCCGCTGCCTCCAACGCCTGATTCAGCGCTTTGCGCGCCTCCGCCTCGCGCCCGCTCGCCAACAGCAACGCCACCTTCTGCGTCAACGCCATAACGCTGAGCAACTGACGCCCGGTTTGCTGGCCGTTTTCGTGCAATACGTTCAAGCGCCCTTCGGCGAGCATCGGTTGCCCTTGAATAACATCGAGCAGTGCCTGTTGCAGTTCGACATGCAAAGGCAGTTGTGGATGAAATTCCGGCGGCGCCGCCGCACGTTCGCCCGTATAAGTCTGGCCCAACCGCGCCAGCCAGGCTTCGGCCAGATCGGTGCGGCCCTGCGCCAGCCACAGTTCACATTTGACCAGGGTGATCATCGCCAGATAGTAGATCGGCGGCACGTCCCAGATGTGCATCAGCCGTTCGGCTTCAGCGAGTTCGGCGAAGGCTTTGGCGAACTCACCGCTGGCGCCATCCAGACGCGCGATCACGCAGTGACCGATCAACACGCTGATGTCGCGACAGGCCCGTGCTTCACTGAGCCCGGCCAATAACCGCACGCGTGCGAGCTGCGGCTGCAAGCGCATCGCCAACAGAAAACCTTCGTACAACGTCAGCCGCGCGCGCACGGCATACAGGCGCTGTGGGGAAAGTCCGCGCAACCGTTCCAGGCCCTGATGGACTTCATCGAGCGAACGCAGAATTTCACCGCGAGCCTGCAAAACGCGGGCGCGATCGTAATGCGCCAGTGCTTCAAATAACGGGTTACCAACGCGTTGCGCCAACTCAAGGGACTCGCGATTCAATCCCCGCGCGCGCCACAGATCACCGTCGGCAATCGCCAGGTTGGATAACGTCGACAAGCACATCAGCCGCTGGCCGTAGCGCTTGACCGGCAGGCTTTCGAGCGCTTCGCTGCAGTATTTGAGCGTCAACTCGCGATGACCGCGCCCGCGCGCGATGATCCCGCTCAACGCCAGCCATTGCGCCAGCATCGACTTTTGCGCCGTGGCCGATGGCGCCGGCAGGAAGCGGCTCAGATGGCTGGACAATTCTTCGGCCGCATCGAGCTGACACGCCAGCCCCAGCGCCCAGCTGTACAAGACGATCAAGCGCGGCGTGCTGATCAACAGGCTGTCGGGCAAGTCCATTTTCCAGCGCAACAGCATGCCGACATTCTGCTCGGCCAACAGTTGCTCCTCCGACAGGTTCTGCACCAGATTAGCCGCGACGTCGAGGTGGCCGGCACGCAACGCCTGCTCCACGGCCTCATCGAGTAAACCCTGAGCGTTGAACCAGCGACAGGCGCGCAAATGCAGCGTTCCGGTGGGCACCATGGCCTGTGCAACCGGGCGACTGCGCAACAGGTCGGAAAACAAATGGTGATAGCGATACCAGTGCCCGTGTTCATCCAGCGGCACCAGAAACACCTGATGCGCCTGCAGGAAACGCAGGATCTCGGCACTGTCATGGGCTTCGCGCACGGCATCGCACAGTTCGCTGCAAAAGCGCTCCTGCGGTGCGGTGTCGTAGAGAAACGATTGCACTTCGATGGGCAGGCAATCGATGACTTCTTCAAGCAGATAGTCGCGGATCAGCCCTTCCCCGCCGTTCAGCGCTTGCGGCAATGCGGCTTCACTGCCGGCTTCGGATGCTGCCAGCAGCCAGAAACGCAGCCCGGCGACCCAGCCTTCGCTGCGCTGGATGAGGTTTTCCAACGCTTCGCCGCGCAATGAAGTGCTGTGGCGATCGAGCAATGTCAGGGCTTCGTCATGGGTCAGGCGTAAATCCTGCTCGTGCAGTTCCAACAGTTGCCGCGACAGTCGCAAGCGCGCCAGGTGCCAGTCAGGGCGCTGCCGACTGGTGACCATCACCAGCAGACCCTCGGGCAAGTGGTTGAGGAAAAACTGCAGGCAACGGTCGAGCACCGGGCCTTGGGCGAGATGATAATCGTCGAGCACCAGCAACAAGGGTGTCGCCGGATCAAGGTGCTGCGCCAGCTCGTCGAGCAGACCGTCGAGCCATTCTTCAAAGGCAAACGGCTGGTGGCGTTGACGCATCTTCAGCAGGCCGAGCGCGCGGCTGCCCAGTTCGGGGAAATAGTCTTGCAGGCCTTCGAGCAAGCGCTCGAGAAAGCGACCGGGGTCGCTGTCCCGTGGGCTCAGGCCCAGCCAGAGACTTTGCCAATGCGCCGGCAGACTCTGGCAAAACTCCACGGCCAGCGAACTCTTGCCGAAACCTGCGGGGGCGCTGACCAGCAACAGCCGTCCACCGAGTCCTGCTTGCAGGCGCTCGCAAAGGCGTGGTCGCAATACGTGTCCGTCAGGCAGCGGCGGGCGAAAAAAACGCCCGTCCAGTGCCGCGACGGCAACGCTTGCGGGACCCGGAAGTGGGGACAGATCAGTCATGGCCGGCTCTTGTTCGAATTGCTGTTGGCGGCGTTGCAGATGTCCGCAGACTAGCCTTAAACGAACCGGTTATGAAGGTAGTTGCTACAAATGGCTACAAAAAGGCTACAACGACCTGCACGCCAAATCCTGTAGGCGCTGCCGAAGGCTGCAATCTTTTGACGAGAATGTTTCTGAATCCAAAGCAGGATTAAAAGATCACAGCCTGCGGCAACGCCTACACAAAGCGGTACAAAATGATCAAAAAAAAACGCCCCGAACCAGTCGGGGCGTTTTCACGAGGATGCGGCCTCGGGTTTACAGCGGTTTAACGAACACCTTCCTGACGCAGAGCGGCCGGGGTGAAGTCGCTGGTGGTCGCGGTGAAGCCGAAGTCATACGCACTCTTCTCTTCGTTCTTCATGCCCAGCGCCAGGTAGCGGCCGGATTGCAGGTCGTAGAGGGTTTCCAGGGCATACCACGGCACTTGTTTGTCGTAGTAGTTCTCGGCATGCGCCTCGGCCACACGCCACAGCTGACCACGACCGTCGTAATGGTCGATGACCGCTGCTTGCCAGGTGTCCTCGTCGATGTAGAAGTCACGTTTGGCGTAGATGTGGCGCTGACCTTCCTTCAGGGTCGCAACCACGTGCCAGACCCGGCGCAGCTCGTAACGCGCCAGATCCTGGTTGATGTGGCCGGCCTTGATGATGTCGGCGTATTTCAGTTTCGGATCGTCGAGCTTGTAGCTGTCGGAGGCGATGTACATCTCTTTTTTGCCTTCGAGCTTCCAGTCGTAGCGATCCGGCGCGCCGTTGAACATGTCCAGGTTGTCGGAGGTACGCAGACCGTCCGCCGCAGTACCCGGGCCGTCATAGGACACTTGCGGTGCGCGGCGCACACGGCGCTGACCGGCGTTGTAGACCCACGCCGAACGTGGCTCTTTAACCTGGTCGAGGGTTTCGTGCACCAGCAGCACACCACCGGCCAGACGTGCCGGCGCAGTCACTTTCTGCTTGAAGTAAAACAGGATGTTGCCTGGGTTCGCCGGATCGTAGTCTTTCATCTTGTCGCGGAACACGAACTGATCCTGGAAATACACCAGGCTGTACGAGCCGTTCGGTTGCGGCGTGGCCTGGGTCACCAGACGCGTCACGCTGCCGCCACGATAGCGGGTGATGTGGTTCCAGATGACTTCGACGCCGGTTTTAGGAATCGGGAACGGCACAGCCGTTTCGAAGTTTTCCAGACCGTTGCCGCCCGACACCAGCGTGGTGGTGGTGGCGTTTTTCTTGATGGAGGCGAACACCTCATCCGGCACGGTAGCGCCGCGATGCGATGGATAGACCGGCATCTTGAAGGTTTCCGGGTAGCGCTTGAACATCGCGTACTGGCCCGGCGCAAGTTTGTCCTTGTACTTGTCGACATCCTTGGCGGTGATGGTGAACAACGGCTGCTCACTGGCGTAAGGGTTGGACAGGAAACCACGCGCATCGACCGCACCGGCATTCTTCGGCAACGGCTTCCAGGCCGGGATCGAGCCATCGGCGTTACCCGCCATTTCTGCGCCCATCGGGGTCAGGCTCTTGCCCAGCTTGTCCGCTTCGCCAGCAGGCACTGCGGCCATGACGCCGGTCGCCAGCAGCGACAGACCCAGAACACCGGCGTGGAACAGACTTTTTGTTATTTTCATAAATTCGTTCGTCCTGAAATGCAGTGCTTAGAAGTTCACGCCGAAGCTGAGCGCAACGAAGTCGCGGTCATCCACGGTGGTGTACTTGCCGTCGAAGAAGTTGGTGTAGGCCAGGCTCGCGGT
Organism: Pseudomonas sp. A0308; assembly: GCF_044218815.1. Lineage (NCBI taxonomy): Bacteria > Pseudomonadati > Pseudomonadota > Gammaproteobacteria > Pseudomonadales > Pseudomonadaceae > Pseudomonas > Pseudomonas sp. A0308. The sequence goes on along the minus strand of NZ_CP162581.1, from coordinate 4,535,018 downwards.
GTAGGTGTTCTGGTACTCGGCATCGACGCCCAGACTGACCGCTTTGCGACCTTCCTCGAAGTTGCCGCCAGGGCCAGGCGAGTAGCCGCTGACGTCATGGGACCAGGCCACGTTCGGCTTGAGGTTCACACCGGCGAAGACGTCGTTGTAATCCCAGATGGCCCGACCGCGATAGCCCCACGACATCGATGTGGTGAAGCCGTCGTTGTCGCAATTGCGGCTGCGGTTGTTCTGCGGCGAACCCGGCCCTGCACCATTGATGGTGCTGGCGTTGAGAATGTTGGCGCAGGTATTGATACCGCCAGTGGCCGGCAACTCACCCGGACCATAAACCGGATCCCGGCCATAACGCTTGTCGGAACGGCTTTCCAGACCGCCCACGTAGGTCATGCCCGCTTCACCCACGAGGGTCAGACGGCTGGCGCCCATGACCTGATCGAAGAAGTGCGTGAAGGTCGTCTGCAGTTGGGTGATTTCCTTGCGCTCATAGCCGTGCAGATCCTGACCAGGAACGCCATTTAGCAGCGAAGCGTTGGTCAGTGCGCCGCCCAGCGGACGAACACCGGCGAACAGGATGTCGGTGGAGTTCAGTTGTACGGGTGCATTCGGGCGATAGCTGATCTCACCGCTCCACGCCGTACCGGTAGGCAGGGTGGTAGAGAAGCTCAGGCCGTAGAGGCGAATGTCCTCAGGGTATTCAATAAAGTAATTCGAGTTGCCCGCCACCAGCAGTGGTGCGAGAGCTGCGAACGGCCCGGGCAGACCGGCTGCAGTGTTGTAGACCGACCGCGGCGCACCGGTTGCGCTGAAGATCGGCGCACGGCTGTGGTAGTTCATGAAGTACGCGCCGAACTCGGTATCCAGAGGCTCGAACATGTACTTCAGGGACGCGCCCCACTGACCGCTGTCACGGGCATCGCGATCCGGACCACGGCGTACCAGAACGCCTTCCTGATTGACATCGACGCCGTTGGCGGCCAACGGCCCCAGTGCAACGGCTGGAATAGTCGAACGCTTGTTCAGCACGCGCAGGTTGTCGTTGCAACCGTCGGCGACAATGTCCGGCTGCGAAAAGAAGGTGCCGCAGTTATCGACAACGGTCTGGTCCCATTCCAGCTGATAGAAGGCTTCGGCCGACAGATTGTCGGTCAGGCTCTGAGACACGTAGAACATGTTGACCGGGATCAGGCCTTCCTTGATCTCGGCACCTGGACGACGGAATGCAGACACGTCGATCGGGTTGATCGAGTTGATGCCGCCACCGATGAAGGTACTTTCACCCCAGCTCACTACCTGCTTGCCCAGACGAACCGAGCCCGGCTGATCGGCGATGGCGTAGTTGTGGTAGACGAAGGCGTCGAGGATCTGCCCGCCGGAAGACTTGGCGCCTTCCTTGCGATTGCTGTCGCTGATGTCCTTGAACTGACGGCTTTCGTCCTTGAGTTCGAAGTCGTACCAGTATTTGCCACGGACGAACACGCCGGTGTCGCCGTATTTCAATTCAAGGTCATGGATGCCCTTGAAGATCTTCGAAAAGGTTTCGCCGCTCTTGAAGTTGGCGTGGCCATCGTCAGAAGTCTGCGACAGGCCGTGACCACCATTGTTGACGCCGATGAGGTTCTTGTTCGGGCTCTGGGTAGACCAACTTGCGCCGATCGACAGGGATGAATCGAACTGACCTTCGATTTCACCAACGTTGAAACTGACGCCGAATGCAGGCCCGGCGAGCGAAGAAGCAAGACTGACCGCCAGAGGCAGTTTCGCCCGGCGCCAGAACTGGTTTACTGAGGTCATCGACGCTACTCCATGTGCATTATTGTTATGGCAGTGAGTACTTTTAAAAACGCCTGAAGGACCGGATGCCAAAGGCTGTCCGACGTCACTCCAAAGATGCATCGCCCCATCTTGTGCGTGTGCCACGTTCTTAAAAATCCTTAAGTGGACTATAGCCAGCAGGTTGTAGAGCTTGATCCCTCTAAAGTGTGATTTGCAGCTGCCGACCACTCTGGAACAGTCCTTTCGCCAGGCCGACACGTGTCGGCATGGCAAGGATGGCTGAAATTTTCGATTTCACAAGGCAAGCGCTTGCTTGGCGGGTCTGGCGCGCCGTTTTCGGCGCGCCAGCAGGGACTTAAAGGGTCGAGAGGAAGGTGCTGTTATTGGCCTGCCATTCAGTGATGTCGAGACGGATACGCTTCTTGTCGAGCTTGCCGACGCTGGTCTTGGGAATTTCCGTAACAAGAGCGATCTGACTCGGAATCGCCCACTTGCTCAGATGCCCCAGCTCCACAAATGGCTTGAGGTGCTCCTTGAGCTCCCGCGCCCCGATTTCATGCCCTTCACGGATCACCAGCAGGGCAAACGGGCGCTCGCCCCACTGCGGATCGGCGATGCCCACCACTGCTACTTCGCGTACCGCGACGTGACGGCTGATCAGGTCTTCGAGGTCCAGCGAGGAAATCCATTCGCCACCGGTCTTGATCACGTCCTTGATCCGGTCACGGATGTCGATCACGCCCATGCTGTCGAGCGTCGCGACGTCGCCGGTGTGCAGCCAGCCGCCGGCCCACAGTTCGGCGCCTTTTTGCGGTTCGTTAAAATAACCTTCGGTCAGCCACGGCGCACGCAGCACCAGTTCACCCTGGGTTTCGCCATCGGCCGGGAGGAAGTTGCCCTCGGCATCGACAATCGCGGCTTCCACCAGCGGGCCCGGCACACCGGCCTTGATTCGATAAGTGGTGCGTTCGTCCTCCGTGCCGGCCATCAGCTCGTCGTTGAGGTGTGCGCACGATACCAATGGTCCGGTCTCGGACATGCCATAGGCGGCGGTCAGTTGAATGCCGCGAGCCTTGGCGGTTTCGTACAGGGTACGGTTGAGTGCGCTGCCGCCGATGACGATTTTCCAGCCGCCGAAATCGGTTTCCTGCGCACCTTTGGCGTTGAGCAGCATTTGCAGAATGGTCGGCACGCAATGGGAGAACGTGACCTTCTCCTTGCGCCACAGCTCCACCAGAAACTCCGGATCGTAACGCCCCGGATAAACCTGTTTGAGCCCGAGCATGGTCGCCACATAAGGCAGGCCCCACGCGTGGACATGGAACATCGGCGTGATTGGCATATAGACGTCGTTGGTGCCAAGCAGGCGCACACTGTCGATGGAGCCCATGATCGTCGACACGCCCATGGTGTGCAGCACCAGTTGCCGATGGGTGAAGTACACGCCTTTCGGGTTGCCGGTGGTGCCGGTTGTATAGAACGTGGTGGCGACCGAGTTTTCGTCGAAGTCCTCAAAGTTGTACTGCGGGCTGGCGGCGGCCAGCAGTTGCTCGTATTCGCCCACCAGATTCGGCAGCTCGGCGGTTTTTTCCGGCAGATCGGTCAGCAGCAGGGTTTTCTCGACCGTGGTCAGGTGCGGCGCAATCGCCTGGTACAGCCCGACGAACTCGCTGTTGACCAGCACGAAGCGGTCCTCGGCGTGGTTCATGGTGTAGAGGATCTGTTCCGGGGACAGGCGCACGTTGATGGTGTGGATCACCGCGCCGATCATCGGAACGGCAAACATGCATTCCAGGTAACGGTGACTGTCCCAGTCCATCACCGCCACGGTGTCACCGGCCTTGACGCCGGCAGCCGTCAACACGTTGGCCAGCCGCGCCACGCGTTCGATCAGGGTCGGGTAGCTGTAGCGTAACTGGTCACGGTAGATGATCTCGCGGGTTTTCTCGTAACGGGCACCGGACATCAGCAGCCGTTTGATCAGCAATGGATACTGGTAGGCCCCATCGGCTGGGGGAATGACGCGAGTCTGCAACATAAGAATCCCTTTTCTGACGGCTCGGTGTTGGCGTAGAGATTTGTACTCTAAAACCCTTATACGCCAGCCAAATCAGCCAAAGGAATGATTTGCAGAGCCGTACAAATGCTAGCTTTGCGCCAGCATTTGCAGGATGGAAGGGGAAAGTCATGAACGAGCCCTTTGTAGGAGCTGCCGAAGGCTGCGATCTTTTGATGTGTTTTTAAGATCAAAAGATCGCAGCCTTCGGCAGCTCCTACAGGATCGCGGCCATCCAATAGCCCGCAGCCCTCAGGCTCTCGCCGGATCAATGCATCTCGGTGAACGCGATTTTCACACCGAGGGCGATCAGCACAGCGCCCATGGTGCGGTCGAACCAGTGGCCCATGCGGGCGAAACCGGCGCGTACGCGTTGCTGGCTGAACAGCATGGCCACCAGGCAGAACCAGAAAGCGGTCGCGACAGCGAGGTAAACGCCGTAGCCGGCCTGCATCGCCAGGGGCGTGTGCGGGTTGATCACCACGGTGAACAACGACAGGAAGAACAGTGTGGCTTTCGGATTCAGGCCGTTGGTCACGAAGCCCGAAGTGAACGCACCACGGGCGGTGCGCTCGCCCGCTTCCTTGTGCAAGTCATCGCTGACGGCTTTTGCCGGTTGCGCACGCAAGGCCTTGAAGCCGATGTACAGCAGGTACGCCGCCGCCGCCCATTTCAGCGCGTTGAACAGCACAATCGACTGCGACACGATCAAACCGATGCCCAGCAGCGAATAGCCCACATGCAGGAAAATCGCCGTGCCCACACCCAGCGCCGTCCAGGTACCGGCGCGTCTTCCGTGGGTGACGCTCTCGCGCACCACCACGGCAAAGTCCGGGCCGGGGCTGGCGACGGCCAGCAGGTGGATCAGTGCAACGGTCAAGAACTCGGTCCAGTACATGGGGGCTCCTCTGGAGTTGATCAGTCAAATCGGACTCAAGGCGCAGGTGCTCGCTCCCACAGGATTTTGGAGCACCGCCGACACCGAGTAACCAATTGTTTCATCTGGTAGGCTCGGCAGATTACGCCTTCCGTTCACAGCACAAAAGGTACAATTGATGACGAACCCGCGCCGCGCCGTATTCCTTGATCATCCTTCACTGGATCTTGGCGATCTCGACCTCAGCCCGTTGCGCGCCTGCTTCAGCGACTTGCAATTGTTCGCTCAGACCTTGCCTGAACAGGTTGCCCAACGCCTGCAAGGTGCCACCGTGGCGATCAGCAACAAGATCCTGATCGACGCCGCCGCCATGGCCACCAACCCTGACCTGAAACTGATCCTGATCACCGCCACTGGCACCAACAACGTCGATCTGGTGGCCGCTCGCGCCCACGGCATCACGGTGTGCAACTGCCAGGGTTACGGCACGCCATCGGTGGCGCAACACACCATCATGCTGTTGCTCAACCTCGCCACCCGCCTGGCCGATTATCAAAAAGCCGTCGGTGACGGTCGCTGGCAGCAGGCGAAACAGTTCTGCCTGCTCGACTACCCGATTGTCGAACTGCAAGGCAAAACCCTCGGCTTGCTCGGTCATGGCGAACTCGGCGGCGCCGTTGCGCAACTGGCCGAAGCGTTCGGCATGCGCGTATTGCTCGGGCAGATCCCGGGGCGCCCTGCCCGGGCGGATCGTTTGCCGCTGGATGAATTGCTCCCGCAGATCGACGCCCTGACGTTGCACTGCCCGCTCAACGAACACACTCGCCACTTCATCGGCGCTCGCGAACTGGCTTCGATGAAACCCGGCGCGTTCGTGATTAACACCGCCCGCGGCGGACTGATCGATGAACAGGCGCTGGCCGATGCCTTGCGCGCCGGTCATCTAGGCGGCGCCGCCACTGACGTGCTGAGTGTCGAGCCGCCCACTCAGGGCAATCCGCTGCTGGCCGCCGACATTCCGCGCCTGATCGTCACGCCGCACAACGCCTGGGGCAGCCGTGAGGCGCGGCAGCGCATCGTCGGTCAATTGACCGAAAACGCCGAAGCGTTCTTCAGCGGTAAGGCGCTGCGGGTCGTCAGTTGATAAACTGCGGCACTTTTTTTTGAGGAGCAGATATGGATCCGCGCAGTGAAGTACTGCTTCGTCAGCCCGAGTTATTCCAGGGTTCGCTGTTGTTGGCCGGTTTGCCTGCCGACGATTTGCTCGGTCGCCTGCCCAACGCGTTTGGCTGGTGCTGGCATGCCGGTGATCAAAACGCCCTGGAGGCGCGCTTCGAAGGCCGCAGCCATTTCGGCGTGAACATCCCCGAGCGCGAGTTCGACAGCGCCGTGGTGTTCCTGCCCAAGTCCAAGGACTTGACCGACTACATCCTCAACGCCGTGGCCGCGCGCCTGGCCGGGCGCGAAGTATTTCTGGTCGGGGAAAAACGCAGCGGCATCGAAGGCGCGTCCAAGCAACTCAACCCGTTCGGCAAGCCGCGCAAGCTCGACAGCGCGCGGCACTGCCAGCTCTGGCAAGTCACGGTAGCCAATGCCCCTGAAGTGAAGTCGCTGGAAAGCCTGGCACAAACCTATGAATTGCCGCTGGCCGAAGGTCCGCTAAAAGTCATCAGCCTGCCGGGCGTGTTCAGCCATGGTCGACTGGATCGCGGCAGCGCGCTGTTGCTGGAGCATCTGGACAAACTGCCGAGCGGCCACCTGCTGGATTTCGGCTGTGGCGCTGGAGTGTTGGGGGCTGCGGTAAAACGTCGCTACCCGCACAACCAGGTCACGTTGCTCGACGTCGACGCTTTTGCCGCCGCCAGCAGCCGTCTGACGCTTGCAGCCAACGGGCTGGAGGCTGAAGTGCTGACCGGTGACGGTATCGATGCTGCACCGATGGGACTGAGCGCGATTCTGAGCAATCCACCGTTCCATGTCGGCGTTCATACCGATTATTTCGCCACCGAGAACTTGCTGCGAAAAGCGGCCAAACATCTGAAAAACGGTGGCGAACTTCGCCTGGTTGCCAATAGCTTCCTGAAGTATCAACCGTTGATTGAAGAGCACCTCGGGATCTGTGCGATCAAGGCTGAGGGTAACGGTTTCCGGATTTACCGGGCCAAGCGCGGCTGAAAATTTGTTCTTGCTCTATCGGATTTGCGAAGGCAGAATCCGCTCCGTCCTAGGGGAGTAGTCTCCCACGAGCACCAAGCTCGTCCGGCATACGTCAACATACTTGATCCTCAGATCATGGCGTATGCGACCCAAGCGTCCGCATCAGACGGATTGCAGGGTTTGACAAGACCTATGACACGCACACCTTACCCGGGGCGGGAAGGCTGTACGTGTCATAGCCGTGTCGACCCGCCCCTTAGGAAAATCCTGATGCTGGACTCTTTACTCGTTCCCACCGCAATCGTTGCCTTGGCCGAAATCGGCGACAAGACGCAACTGCTCGCGCTGATTCTGGCCGCTCGCTTTCGCAAACCCTGGCCGATCATTGCCGGCATCGTCGCTGCGACCCTGGCCAACCACGCAGCAGCCGGTGCGGTAGGTGCCTGGTTTGGCAGCTTCTTCTCCGACTCCGTGTTGCACTGGATTCTCGCCGCAAGCTTCGCAGCCACTGCACTGTGGACATTGGTCCCGGACAAAATGGATGACGATGAAGCCAGCACCGCGCGCAAGTTCGGTCCGTTCCTGACCACGCTTATCGCGTTCTTCCTTGCTGAAATGGGCGACAAAACCCAGGTTGCGACGGTGATGCTCGCCGCGCAATATCCGGAGTTGTGGCTGGTGATCATCGGCACCACATTGGGCATGCTGATTGCCAACGTGCCGGTCGTACTGGCGGGTAATTTTGCAGCGGACAAACTGCCACTGACCTTGATCCGACGCCTGGCGGCCTCGGCATTCCTGATTCTGGCGCTCGTTGCGGTGTACAAGGCGATGCAGAGCAGTGGCTGGATTTAACGGCACAAGTCGATAGACCGCGTCATCGGTCTTCGCGAGCAGGCTCGCTCCCACAGGGATGTACGGCGCTCACAGATTGTGTGAGCACTACCGAACCTGTGGGAGCGAGCCTGCTCGCGAAGGGATCATCAGCCTCGCTGAAAGATGATCAGGACTTCGGAGCTTTTTCGTAAAGCGGCATCACCTTCGGAATCGCCGCCTGCAACGAAGCAATCCGGCTGGTCGACGCCGGGTGTGTACTCATGAACTCTGGCGGCGAACCTTCCGACGCCTTGCTCATCTTGTTCCACAGAGTGATCGCGGCGTTCGGGTTGTAGCCGGCGCGAGCGGCCAGCTCCAGGCCGATCAGGTCGGCTTCGTTTTCGTTGGCGCGGCTGTTAGGCAGGGTCATGCCGTAATTGGCCACGGTATCGGCCAGCGCCAGGCTGTCCTGGCCAAGACCGAGCAGTGCGCCCGCGCCCTGTTTGGCCATTTCAATGCCATAGGCCTTGGACATCGCTTCACGACCATGCTCGCGCAGAGCGTGGGCAATTTCATGGCCGATGATTGCGGCGATTTCATCGTCGGTGAGTTTCAGTTTGTCGATCAGCCCGGTGTAGAAAATGATCTTGCCGCCAGGGCCGCAGTTGGCGTTGAGCTCGTCGCTCTTGATCAGATTGACTTCCCACTTCCACTGCGCCGAATCGGGGCGGAAATTCGGTGCCTGGGCAATCAGACGGCTGGAAATAGCCTGAACCCGCTTGGCGTCGCTGCTGGTCTTGTCCAGCACACCCTTGGTCGACGCCTCGCCCACGGTCTTCTGATAGGACTGGGCATACATCTGATCGACCTCTTGCGAGGACAGCATGCTGAACATGTATTGCTTGCGCTCCACACCCACGGCGCCGCCGCTGGTGGTGTTGACCGACTGACAACCGGCCAGCAACAGCGCTGCGCTCAGTGCACTTACAACCAATGTCTTGTTCATTCAAAAGCTCCCTGAAAACCTGTCGCGTATCGTAGGTGGGTAATTGTATTGGCGCCAGATACAACGGACGTGTTGCAGCGACTTTCAGATATATTCCGCAGAGCAAAAGCCCCCCAGCCCTCTCCCTGAGGGCTGGGGTGAGAGGCTTTTGATTCAACCCGGAGTCAGACACTCCGGCCCATTGAGTTTCGGATCATTGACCATGTTCGCCAACACCCGCTCGCGCAACGCGGCGGGTTCACTGGCGAGCAAGGCTTGCAAGGCATGCAGCGGCGTCGCGGGATCAAGCCACGCAGCCTGCCCCGCCTCATCCAGAATCAACGGCCGGCGCTGACTGGCCGCTGATTGAGTGATCACCGCCGTGCTCAACCACACCTGCTCCTGCACCGGGTACGCTTCCCAGATCGCCGCAAAAAACAGCGAAGCCCCCTCGCCCGGCGTCAGCCAGTACGGGCGCTTGCGCTGGGTGCCGCGCCATTCATAAAAGCCGTTGGCCGGCAGCAGGCAGCGACGCAAACGCAGCGCCTCGCGAAACATCGGTTGCTCGGCCACGGTTTCGGCGCGGGCATGAGCCGGAGTGCGTGACAAGTCCGTCAACCACGGCGGCGTCAGCCCCCAGCGGGCGCGGGCCAGCGTGCGCTCGCCGCCTTCACCGGCACGCAGCATCAATACCGAATCGTTGGGGGAAATGTTCCACTGCGCCATTTGATCGGCAGGAAAACCTGGCAGAGCCGCGAAGTCGCGGTTCCAGCGAAACAGGGCATAACGTCCACACATGGGGCAACACGACTCAAAAAATAAAACGAACGCCAGCCTAACAGACCAGCGTACCGGGGAAGCTCTCCGGTTCGTCGCCGGGCAGCGGCAGCGCGGCATTGTACGCGGTGATCAGTTCGAGGGCGTATTGGGCCTGATCGTTATCGACCGACAGCCCCAGCAACCCGAAAATCGGCAACTCGCCCGCGCCGCCGAGCAAATCCCGGCCCACCAGATGCGCCTCGATACCTTCGCTGGCGAGCATGCCCTTGAGCATTTCGCCTTCCAACAGGTTTTCCGGTTCGTAGATCCGCTGCATGGGCGCCCCTCACTCGTTTTCGCTGAACACTTCCAGATGCCATTCCTCACCGTGAACCTGCAATACAAACGTGATCGGGCGACAACACACCTGACAGTCCTCGATATAAGTCTGATCGCCGCCGGACAAGTCCACTGACGTCTCGACCTGCTCCCCACAATAAGGACATTCATACAGTGCAGCTTCCAGCATCGCGGTCTCCCAAGTGACTTGTGCGTATAATCGCCGGTCTATTTGCAGGGCTATTTTTGTCTGGCTATTTTTTCAGACCGTGCCCCGTTGGTTTTCGATCAAAACCTTTACTTACCCTAGCCGTTTCCAACAAGAGAGCATGATGGGCGAATTCGATGCCATCCGACCTTACGACGACAGCGAAGTACCCGTGGTACTGGCAAGACTGCTCGGCGACAAGGCGTTTCTAGATATCCTCACCCACTTCCGCTTCCCGCGTTTTGCCGGTCCTTTCGGCTGGATGCTCAAACCACTTATAGCCCATCGGCTGCGTCGTGAGTTTGCCGACGTGACATCGGTGGCAACTTTGCAGGACAAAATCGAGGCGTACGTCGACCACACCATCGAGCGCGCCACCGACGGCGTGACCTACACCGGGGTCGAGCAATTCAAGTCCGGCAGCGCGTATCTGTTCATCGCCAACCACCGTGACATCGTCATGGACCCGGCCTTCGTCAACTACGCCGTGTACCACGCCGGCCTGCCGACGCCGCGTATCGCGATTGGTGACAACCTGTTGCAGAAGCCGTTTGTCAGCGACCTGATGCGCCTGAACAAGAGTTTCATCGTGCATCGCTCGATCACCGGGCGTCGCGAGAAAATGGCCGCGTATCAGTTGCTGTCGGCGTACATCAACCACTCGATCCGCAATGATTGCGCCTCGATCTGGATTGCACAGGCCGAAGGCCGGGCGAAGGATGGCGACGACCGCACCGAGTCGGCGATCCTCAAGATGTTCCACATGAGCCGCAAGGACGAGCCGTTCGGCGAAGTGATTCAGTCGCTGAACGTCACCCCCGTGTCGATCAGCTACGAATACGATCCGTGCGACCAGGCCAAGGCCCGCGAGCTGTACATCCGCGCCACCACCGGCACCTACAGCAAAGTGTCGGGCGAAGATGACGTGAGCATTGCCAAGGGCATTACCGGCTATAAGGGCCGGGTGCACGTGAACTTTGCCGCGCCCATTACCGAGCTGTTTGAAGACACCAAGCAATTGGCAGTCGAAATGGACAAGCAGATTCTCGGCGGCTACCGGTTGTTCCCGGTGCATTACCTGGCGTATGCGCAGTGGGCCGATGCTGATCCGCAACTGAATGTGCCGAAAGCTGCCGAGGTGTTCCCGGCGGATGAGCTGGCCAAGGCGCAGGAAGAGTGGCAGTCACGGCTGGACGCTTGCCCTGAAGAGCATCGTCCGTATCTGGTGCTGCAATATGCAACGCCGGTGCGTAACCAGTATCGGGTCAAGGCTGGGTTGCCGTTGTAAGCGGCTTCGATCCGACGCAAAAACGGCGCCCTCGGGCGCCGTTTTTTTTGCCTGACACCACATGACGGTGGCGAGGGGTTTTGCATTCAATTCAGAATTGGGTGCTGATCCAGGAAATGACCAGCGCCAAGCCCAGGCAGGCAAAACCGAAGCGATAGAAAAAGCGGTTCATGCGCAACGTCGACCAATCGAGGATCGGTTCAGCGTTCGGCTGAGCCTGGCGCTGCGCGGCGATGCTGGCCGATGCGCGTTGTTCGCGGCGGCGGGTCGCGTGCAGCAGCCAACTGCCGGGGAACGCCAACAGCAGCGCCAGCAGATTGATCAATTTGGCGGGATGGTTGGTAAACAGCGTCATCAAATGCAGCGACATCACAGACCTCAAACTTAATCAGTGTGGCAGACGCCAGACAGACGACCGCGCCAGGATTCTACCGAAACCTGTCCGCGACGCCTCTCCTTTACGACAAATAACCCGGCAATCGACCGATGGCTGTCCTGTGTCACGGCTTCGTCATGTGGATGCACCACCATGCGCGCCTCGAAACACACATGGAACGCGTCATGCTTCACGCTGAAAACCAGGATCGTCTGTACCTCATCACCCCCTACGACGAGCAGCAAAGTCTCGTTGGCAGCCTCGCCTTCAATGTTCAGGATCGTCATTGGCTGGTGTATTGCGCGCTGGGCGGGCATCAGCACGCGGATTTGCCCGAGACAGATTTGCTGACGGGGGTTAGCGTTCTCGATTTTTATTCGCAGGCTGCCTGAACGATACGCCCCCTGTAGGAGCTGCCGCAGGCTGCGATCTTTTGATTTTGATTGTTTGAAAACAAGATCAAAAGATCGCAGCCTGCGGCAGCTCCTACAGGGATGGGGGTTATGCAGGTAGTGATGTAGGCATGAAAAAGCCCGGAGACATCACTGGTCCCGGGCTTTTTCACATCAGGCGACCCGCTTATTCAGCCAGAACCTGACCCACGGTCGGATCCTTGAACAAACGCGTCAGCGCATCGCTCAACACATCGCTGACCAGTTTGGTATTGGTTTCCTGGTTCGGCGCCATGCCGAAGCGCTGGTCCAGCGAAGCACCGTAACGGCCGCTGTAGCGACGGTTGGCGTTCTGCACGTCAGAGCGGAAGGTCGCGCCGATGGTCGCCTCAGTCACGTACATGCCTTCTTTGGGCGACTGATACTTCAGTTCGGCCAGGGTCACAGTCAGTTGCGGAGCGTTGGGCGCGTTGTTGGTCGGGGTGAACCCGAGCAAACGCACGGCGGCTTCAGCCTGAGCCTGCAACTTCGGCAGGATCTGCTCGCGCTGTACAGTAATGGCACTGGTCTCAGGATACAGACCGCCACGGGTGCCCAGAGTTGGCGACGGACGACCGTCAACCACACGCACGACGACTGGCTGGCCACGGCCGACCGCAGGCAATTGCGTGGTCAGCTTCGGTTCCGGACTCAGTTGTTGCGGGCTGTGGGCGCAGCCGGCCAGAGTCAAACCGGCCACAGTGATCAAACCGAACAACAGGCGTTGCAACATGCTTTTCTCTCCAGAATCAGGCACAAACAGGCCGGCAGTATAGCGGTGGGCCACTGCGGGTAACCAGCACCGCACAATGAATACTGAAATGTCTGACAAACCCCGTCGAAAGCGGTTCCTGTCACAGATTTTTCACCCGCCATACATGTACACGTCACGGCTGGTCGGCATCCTTCAAATCAGTCCTCCAACAAGGTACTCGGCCATGCGTTATCTGATCTCGTTGTTCGCGCCACGCCCGCTGCATCGCAGCTTTGCCCTGCTCGACCGCAACGGTCACTGTCAGGCCTTCAAGCAGTGCAGCCTGCAGCCGATGGGCGATGGCTGGGTGGAAATAGAAGAAATCCGCCTTACCTGGTTGAACCAGCCGCTGCCCGCGAGCGCCCGGGTCGTACCGCGTCAAATGCGCGCACGGGCGCAGGTGCAGTTGAGCATCTGACCGGATGCCTAATAAAAGTCATTAAACTCGACCAACTCCGCGCATTTCTTCGATACAATCTCCCCCCGATTATAAGGACGTCTCCTGATCGGGCCCCGCAACACCGTCAATGCGCTTGCATTGGCATCCAAAATCGCCCACAGAGAGTCGCCCACACAGATCGAGTGAAGTTGGCGCGCTTGCCTGTTCTTCCGGCAAAACCCCCGCTTTTCGCGAATCTGCAGAGCTGTCATGACGCTCGGCCACCGCGTTGTTTTGCCTTTGCGGGCAGGGTGCCAGGCTTGGACAGCCCTTTTTTGAGGTTCACGTCTTCAAAAGAGCGTGAAAAAAACGGGTTTTCACAACTTCACAAGAGTGTGGCGAGCAAATGAATAGTTTTGCGTCTGAACATGCACCATTAGCGTCTGAAACAGCCCAACGACACAGGACCGGGTATACCTCGAATACCGGAGCCTGAAGCCTGTCCGCTACGGATTTGGTTGCACAAAAACGGATGTCTCGACCATAAGTCGAATTGCCAGCCGGGCGCTGAAATGAGTTCATGGAGCTCTGGAAGCCACGCCGCACGCATCCGTCAAAGTTGCGAAAAATTGCGAAGATTCGGACATGGCGAACCTGACCACGGATAGCCGGGACATAATTGACCTGTCCCTGAATGCCTGGCAGCCATGCCGACAATTTGGTGCTGCAGATTTTGGAGACGCGTTAAATGGCGCATAACGAAGCAGTCGATGTAGTACTGGTTGGGGCCGGCATCATGAGTGCCACCCTTGCAGTGCTGCTCAAAGAGCTCGATCCGGCGATCAAACTGGAAGTTGTCGAGCTGATGGACTCCGGTGCTGCGGAGAGTTCCAATCCGTGGAACAACGCCGGTACCGGCCACGCTGGCCTGTGCGAGCTGAATTACACGCCGCAAGCGGCCGACGGCAGCGTCGATATCAAGAAAGCCGTGCACATCAATACCCAGTTCGAAGTGTCCAAGCAGTTCTGGTCGTACCTGACCAAAAAAGGCACCTTCGGCTCGTGCAAATCCTTCATCAGCCCGGTGCCGCACCTGAGTTTCGTGCAGGGCGACAGTGGCGTGTCCTTCCTCAAGTCACGCTTCGATGTGCTGAGCAAGCACCACGCCTTCGCCGACATGGAGTACACCGAGGACAAGGCCAAAATGGCCGAGTGGATGCCGCTGATGATGCCGGGCCGCTCGCCGGACGAAGTGCTCGCCGCGACCCGCGTGATGAACGGCACCGACGTCAACTTCGGCGCCCTGACCAATCAGTTGCTCAAGCACCTGACCAGCGCTCCCGACGCCCAGGTCAAATACTGCAAGCGCGTCACCGGCCTCAAGCGTAACGGCAGCGGCTGGACCGTCAGCATCAAGGACGTCAACAGCGGCAGCAGCCGTGAAGTCGATGCCAAATTCGTCTTCCTCGGCGCCGGTGGCGCGGCCCTGCCATTGCTGCAGGCTTCGGGCATCGAAGAAAGCAAAGGTTTCGGCGGCTTCCCGATCAGCGGCCAGTGGCTGCGTTGCGACAACCCGCAAGTGGTCAAACAGCACCAGGCCAAGGTTTACAGCCAGGCTGCCGTAGGTTCGCCACCGATGTCGGTGCCGCACCTGGACACCCGCGTGGTCGATGGCAAGAAATCCCTGCTGTTCGGGCCATACGCCGGTTTCACCACCAAATTCCTCAAGCACGGTTCGTTCATGGACCTGCCGCTGTCGGTTCGCGCCGGCAATATCGGGCCGATGCTGGCGGTGGCAAAAAACAACATGGACCTGACCAAGTACCTGGTCAGCGAAGTGATGCAGTCGATGGAACAGCGTCTGGATTCCCTGCGCCGTTTCTACCCGCAGGCGAAAGCCGAAGACTGGCGCCTGGAAGTGGCCGGCCAACGGGTACAGATCATCAAGAAAGATCCGAAAAAGGGCGGCATCCTGCAATTCGGGACCGAACTGGTCGCGGCCAAGGATGGTTCCCTTGCGGCCCTGCTCGGCGCATCGCCAGGTGCATCGGTGACCGTTTCGATCATGCTGGAACTGATCGAGAAGTGCTTCCCGGGCAAAGCGTCCGGCGAGTGGGCTGGCAAACTGGCGGAAATCTTCCCGGCCCGTGAAAAGGTTCTGGAAACCGATGCTGCGCTGTATCGCAAGATCAACACGCAGAACAACATCGCCCTGGAACTGGTTGAAGAAAGCAGCGAGACGCCAAGCTACGCTTGATCGTGCCGCATAAAAAACGCCCCGCAGCTCAGTGAGTGCGGGGCGTTTTTTTATGCCTGCCAAAAAGCAAAAGATCGCAGCCTTCGGCAGTTCCTACAGGGTGAACACTAATCCTCTGTAGGAGCTGATCTTGTCTTTAGACCTTAACCGCGAGCCTTGTCGATCAGCTCGATGTATTCCGGCGCGTTGCGTTGATCGCGGATCTGATCAACAAACGTCTGGCCCTGCTCGTCCTTGCCATCGACGTCGTACCCTGCCGCCACAAAGAACGTCAGAAACCGCTCGAAATCGTCGATTCGCAGACCACGGTAAGCCTTGATCAGTTTGTGCAACGACGGCGAAGTGGCGTCGACCGGTTCAAAATAGAGGAACAGCTTGATCTGCTCATCGCCGATCTCGTCACCAATCACTTGTTTCTTATCTTTACGCATTGCCGACTCCAGCTCGCAGACATGACACGGGGCGGGCAGTTTACCCCTGCCCTGCCGCTCGGCTCAACGCGCACGCACGCTGCCGGTGTGCAAATCGGCCCAGATATGGCCGTTGGCGTAACTGAGGAATTGCACATAGACGGTGTCGTTGCGCAGCAGATCAATCACCACACGGTATTGCGCCAGCGGATAAAACAGCGTCAGGGTTTTGCTTTTGTCGTCATAGAGCGGTTTTTTCAGGCTTTTGCTTTCGCCATCGAAGCTGACCAGCACCTGAGTGACTGTCGCGCCTTTGTTCAGGGATTTGCCCTTGAGGCGGATCATCAGTGGCGAGGTGACCGGAATCGGCTGCTGATTGGACTGGCGTTGCGCGCCGACCACCACCGAATAGTCCGTGACCTGCATCAGTTGCTGATGTTCGGGCTCGGCATCGCGCAGGGTCAGATCGTCCGGCGGCAGGAACTGGCTGTGCATTGGCGCGGCGGACAAAGGCAGGCTCAGGGTGAGCAATAGGGCGGCAAGGCTGCGAATCAAGAGGCTCATGGCAGGCTCCGGAAGGCGGGGCCGAGCACTCTAGCATGGGATTAAAAGCAAAAGATCGCAGCGTTCCGCAGCTCCTACAAGGTGTACATCAATCCCTTGCAGGGGCTGCGGAACGCTGCGATCTTTTGATCTTGCTTACATGCCTTTAACGGCAAAGATCCCGTTGGCGTTACGCCAGTAGCCTTTGTAGTCCATGCCGTAACCGAAGATGTAACGGTCGATGCACGGCAGGCCGACGAAGTCTGCTTTCAGGTCAGGACGTGCCTTGCGGTCGTGATCCTTGTCGATCAGCACGGCGGTGTGCACTTTGCGCGCGCCGGCGTGTTTGCAGTAATCGATGATCGCGCCAAGGGTGTGACCTTCATCGAGGATGTCGTCGATGATCAGCACGTCACGGTCAAGAAACGAGACTTCTGGCTTGGCCTTCCAGAACAGATCGCCGCCGCTGGTTTCGTTGCGATAACGGGTCGCGTGCAGGTAGGACGCTTCCAGCGGAAAATGCAGATGAGTCAGCAGCTTGCCGGAAAAAATCAGCCCGCCGTTCATCACGCAGAACACCACCGGGTTGCTCTCGGCCAGTGTTTCGTTGATTTGTGCACCGACGCGGGCAATGGCGGCCTCGACTTCAGACTCGGTGTACAGGCAGTCAGCCTCTCGCATGATTTGACGGATATGCTCGAGATCAGCGGACATGGCGCTCTCCGGGGGGTGGTTGAAGGGGGGTATAGTCGCGAAAAGCGGGCAAAGGTACGCATCTCGCACGGCTGAATCAAGCCTTTATGGACTAACGTACTCTATGTCCTATAGGACATCACCCTCGGATAGATTAATCTAGGCCGGTTTTTTTGCCCGCCGCCGGAGCCTTTCCCCATGTCCATCCAAGAGATCCGCCATCCGCTGATCCGTCACAAACTTGGCCTTATGCGCCGCGCAGACATCAGCACCAAGAATTTCCGCGAGCTCGCTCAGGAAGTCGGTGCGCTGCTGACCTACGAAGCTACTAAAGACCTGCCGCTGGAAACCTACGATATCGAAGGTTGGTGCGGCACCGTGTCGGTCGAGAAAATCGCCGGCAAGAAGATCACTGTCGTGCCAATCCTGCGTGCCGGCATCGGCATGCTCGAAGGCGTGCTCAGCCTGATCCCGGGTGCCAAGGTCAGCGCTGTGGGTGTTGCCCGCAACGAAGAAACCCTGCAAGCCCACACCTATCTGGAAAAACTGGTTCCGGAAATCGACGAACGTCTGGCGATGATCATCGACCCGATGCTCGCCACCGGCAGCTCGATGGTTGCAACCATCGACCTGCTGAAAAAGGCTGGCTGCAAGGAAATCCGCGCGATGGTGCTGGTTGCTGCGCCGGAAGGCATTGCCGCTGTAGAAAAGGCTCACCCGGACGTGACCATCTACACCGCCTCGATTGACGAACGTTTGAACGAACACGGTTACATCATCCCAGGGCTTGGCGATGCCGGTGACAAGATCTTCGGCACCAAGCAGAAGGACGCGTGACCATGCAACAAGAGTTCAACGATCCGCTCTGGCGCACGGTGCTGTCCGGCGCCCAGATGCTGTTCGTGGCTTTCGGCGCTCTGGTGCTGATGCCGCTGATCACGGGCCTAGACCCGAACGTGGCACTGTTTACCGCAGGTCTTGGGACGATTCTGTTCCAGATCGTCACTGGCCGTCAGGTGCCGGTGTTCCTGGCGTCCAGCTTTGCATTCATCACCCCGATCATTCTCGCCAAGGGCCAGTTCGGCCTGGCCGCGACCATGGGCGGCGTGATGGCGGCCGGTTTCGTCTACACCTTTCTTGGCCTCGCCGTGAAGATCAAAGGCACCGGTTTCATCGACCGTCTGCTGCCGCCAGTGGTCATCGGCCCGGTGATCATCTCCATCGGCCTGGCCATGGCACCGATTGCCGCGAACATGGCGATGGGCAAGGCTGGCGACGGTTCCGAACTGATCCATTACCAGACTGCAATGATGATCTCGATGCCAGCGCTGCTGACCACGTTGATCGTGGCAGTGTTCGGCAAAGGCATTTTCCGTCTGGTGCCGATCATTTCCGGCGTACTGGTCGGATTCGCCATGGCGTTCTATTTCGGTGTGGTCGATACCGCGAAAATTGCCGCAGCACCGTGGTTCGCGATCCCCCACTTCACCGCGCCGGAGTTCAACTGGCAGGCGATTCTGTTCATCGTTCCAGTGGCATTGGCCCCGGCGATTGAACACATCGGCGGCGTGATTGCAGTCGGTAGCGTGACCGGTCGTGACTATCTGAAGAAGCCGGGCCTGCATCGCACCCTGCTCGGTGACGGCATCGCCACCACCGCAGCCGGGATGTTCGGCGGCCCGCCTAACACCACCTACGCCGAAGTGACTGGCGCAGTGATGCTGACCAAGAACTACAACCCGAAAATCATGACCTGGGCGGCGATCTTCGCCATCAGCCTGGCGTTTGTCGGCAAGTTCGGCGCGCTGCTGCAAAGCATCCCGGTACCGGTGATGGGCGGGATTCTGTGCCTGTTGTTTGGTTCGATCGCGGCAGTGGGCATGAACACCCTGATCCGCCACAAGATCGATCTGGGCGAAGCACGCAATCTGGTGATTGTTTCGGTGACGCTGGTGTTCGGGATTGGCGGTGTGCTGGTTGGCACTGGCACCGGTCCGGACGACTTCGGCCTCAAAGGCATCGCGCTGTGCGCGGTGGTGGCGATTGCGCTGAACCTGCTGCTGCCGGGCAATGATGGCTGGAAGAACAAGAAGGCGGATGAGCCGCTGCTCTAAGGCTTCAAGATGTTTATTGCCTGACAGATAGCTTTCGCGAGCAGGCTCGCTCCCACGGGGTTCTTCAGCACACTGAAGATCAAATGTGGGAGCGAGCCTGCTCGCGAAGCTTTTGGCTTTAAAGGGCCAAAGGCGCTCTTTCGCAAAGAGTGGCCAACGCCTTCGCCCATTGCGGGTCGTCATTCAGGCACGGCACCAGCACCAACTCCTCGCCCCCCGCTTCGCGGAACTGCTCCTTGCCGCGATCGCCAATCTCTTCCAGCGTCTCGATGCAATCGGCCACAAACGCCGGGCACATCACCAGAAGCTTCTTCACACCGCTTTTCGCCAACTCATCCAGCCGCGCTTCGGTGTACGGCTCGATCCACTTGGCACGACCCAATCGCGACTGAAACGACACCGACCATTTGCCGTCCGCCAGCCCCATGCGCTCGGCGAACAGTGCCGCCGTGCGCAGGCATTGCGCGCGATAGCAGGTAGCCAAAACCGCTGGGGATGCGTTCTTGCAGCAGTCTTCGTTCTTGAAACAATGCTGCCCGGTCGGATCAAGCTTGGTCAGATGCCGCTCCGGCAAACCATGGAAGCTCAGCAGCAGGTGGTCATAGTCCTGCTGCAAATGCGGCCTGGCGCTGGCGACCAGCGCGTCGAGGTATTCCGGCTGATCGTAGAACGGTTGCAGGATCGACAGCTTCACATCGAGGTTCTTGGCACGAATTACACGCCGGGCCTCTTCGATCACCGTGGTCGTCGTACTGTCGGCGAACTGTGGATAAAGCGGCGCCAGCGTGATGCGCTTGTGCCCTGCCGCGACCAGCCTTGTCAGGCACGTTTCAACTGAAGGCTCGCCGTAACGCATCGCCAGGTCGACCGGGCCATGCTTCCACTGCGCCTTCATCTGCTCTTGCAAGCGACGGCTGAGCACCACCAGCGGCGAACCCTCCTCCCACCAGATCGAGGCGTAGGCGTGGGCGGATTGCTCGGGTCGCTTGATCAGGATCAGCGACACCAGCAAACGCCGCACCGGCCACGGCAGGTCGATCACGTACGGATCCATCAGAAATTGATTGAGGTAGCGGCGTACATCGGCCACCGAGGTGGAGGCCGGGGAACCCAGGTTGACCAGAAGCAAGGCGTGATCGGTCATGCAACGTCCTATTTCAGAGGCGGCTGGAGAGATCATCCAGAGCCGCGCGTAAATCCGTGAACTGGAAACTGAATCCCGCTTCCAGCAAGCGTGCCGGCGTGGCCCGTTGGCCACCCAGCAACAGCAATGACAACTCGCCAAGACCGACCTTCAGTGCCAGGGCCGGCATTGGCATGAACGCCGGACGATGTAAAACACTGCCCAGCGTCTTGGCAAATTCGCGATTGCGCACAGGTTTTGGCGCGCACGCATTATAAGGACCACTGGCCTCATCACGATGCAGAAGAAAATCAATCAGGGCGATTTGGTCGTCGATATGAATCCAGGGCATCCACTGCCGGCCATTGCCCAGAGGCCCGCCCAATCCAAGTTTGAACGGCAGCAACAGCCGCGACAAAAAGCCGCCCTCGGCCGACAGCACCAGACCGGTTCGCACCAGCACCACGCGAATGCCCAACGCCTCTGCGCGCTGGGCAGTCTCCTCCCAGGCAACGCACAACTGACTGGCGAAATCGTCGATTACTGGCGGTGAGTCTTCGGTCAACTCGCGCTCACCACCGTCGCCGTACCAGCCGATGGCCGAACCCGAAATCAGCAGCGCCGGTTTCTGCGCGCGTTTTTCGAGCCACGCCAACAAGGTTTCCGTGAGCGTGATGCGGCTGCTCCACAGCAACGCTTTACGTCGATGGGTCCACAGTCGGTCGGCAATCGGCGCGCCAGCAAGATTGATGATTGCGTCGACGGGTTCTTCGCCAAGCTCTTCCAGCCTTGTAATGCCGCGCACCTGCGTCCCGCAGATTTTCGCGACCGCTTCCGGGCGTCGACTCCAAACCGTCAGGTGATGCCCCTGCCCCGACCAGTGTCGACAGAGTTGACGCCCGATCAAACCAGTACCGCCGGTCAGCAATATGTGCATGACATCTTCCTCGCGTGGCGTTTTACCCGGATCACTAGTCTATTTTTAAAAGCAGGGATCTTTTCTATCGGGCAGGTTCTATTGTTTAACCATAGGCCAAGCTGCCAGAACGAGAACGCTAGAAGTTATACCAAAAAACAAAATTGTACAGGTTTCAACGACGGCGTAGTCTGTACAGAAAGGTAAACGAGGCCCCTATGACTGTACCTATCGCAATCATCGGCACCGGCATCGCCGGACTCTCGGCGGCTCAGGCTCTTACGGAGACTGGGCACACCGTCCAATTGTTCGATAAAAGTCGCGGCAGCGGCGGACGTATGTCGAGCAAACGCAGCGACGCCGGTTCGCTGGATCTGGGCGCGCAATATTTCACCGCCCGTGATCGGCGTTTTGTCACCGAGGTACAGCGCTGGCAAAGTCAGGGCTGGGTCGCCGAGTGGACACCGCAGCTCTACACCTTCCAGGGCGGGCAACTGAATCTGTCGCCGGACGAGCAGACCCGCTGGGTCGGTGCGCCGCGGATGAGCGCCATCACCCGCGGCTTGCTCGAGGGGCTGGAGGTGCAATTTGCCTGTCGGATTACCGAGGTCTATCGCGGCGAAGAACATTGGCATCTGCAAGACGCCGAAGGCTTCACCCACGGCCCATTCAGTCATGTCGTGATCGCCACGCCGGCACCGCAAGCTACCGCGCTGCTGGCCGCCGCGCCGAAACTCGCCGGTGCCGCCGCCGGGGTAAAAATGGACCCGACCTGGGCCGTCGCCCTCGCCTTCGATACGCCGCTGGATACTCCGATCGAGGGTTGCTTCGTGCAGGACAGCCCCCTCGACTGGCTGGCGCGCAATCGCAGTAAACCGGGGCGCGACAACACCCTCGACACTTGGGTACTGCACGCCACCAGCGCCTGGAGTCGACAGCACATCGACCTGCCCAAGGAAGCGGTGATCGAGCAACTGCACGGCGCGTTCGCCGAATTGCTGCACAGCGCGATGCCCGCGCCGACCTTCAGTCTCGCCCATCGCTGGCTCTATGCACGTCCGGCGACGGGCCACGAATGGGGCACACTGGCGGATGCTGATCTGGGCCTGTATGCCTGCGGCGACTGGTGTCTGTCCGGACGCGTCGAAGGTGCCTGGCTCAGCGGCCAGGAAGCTGCCCGCCGCTTGCATGAGCACTTGCAATGAATCGCATCAACCCACGCAAATTGCTGCTGTCGAAATGGACAGCAGCCCACCCGCAAAACCGTGAAAAACATTTCCTGGTGACTGAGCTGATTTGCGATGAAGAGGGCACGGTGCTCGAAGTCGAGTTGCAGGCGGTGCTGACCAAGCGCGTCGAACGATTCGATTGGCATGCTTTACAAAACAACGCCCAATGGAAAATCGGCTGGCTCATGTAAGAGCTGCCGAAGACTGCGATCTTTTGATCTTTGCTTTTCAAAACTCCCAAATCAAAGACAGGATCAAGAGATCGCAGCCTGCGGCAGCGTCTACAGAAAAACTTATACAAATGATTTGACTTGTACAGCTATGAATCTATGCTTAGGAAATGTTGTACAGAGATCAATCTCTGTACAGGTATAGATTCGAGAGGTATCCATGTCAGACCTTTCCATGTCCCGGCCGAAGATCGCCATCAGTGCCTGCCTGATGGGCGCCGAGGTTCGCTTTAACGGCGGTCACAAGGAATCACGCCTGTGCAGCCGCACCCTCGCTGAACATTTCGAATTCGTGCAGCTGTGCCCGGAAGTCGCCATCGGCATGGGCATCCCCCGCGAACCGATCCGTCTGGTTGGCGATCCGCAAAGCCCGCAAGCCGTCGGCACTGTCAATCCCTCGATCAACGTTACCGCGCCTCTGGCCGAGTACGGCGAGAAAATGGCCGGCGAACTCAATGACATCTGCGGCTACATCTTCATGCAGCAATCACCTTCCTGCGGTCTGGAACGGGTCAAGGTCTATCACGATAACGGCGCGCCGGTGAATGGCGGTGGCCGGGGCATCTACGCGCAGGCCTTCTGTGCACGGCACCCGGACTTGCCGGTGGAAGAAGCCGGACGCCTGAATGATCCGGTGCTGCGTGAAAACTTCATCACCCGGGTTCTTGCCTACAGCGCCTGGCAGCAAGTGCTTGCCCAAGGCCTGAGCCGCCGTGTGCTCACCGAATTCCACTCACGCTACAAATACCAGCTGATGGCGCACAACCCGCTGCAATACAAGGCGCTAGGCAAGCTGCTGGGCAACATGGCGCAGAGCGACCCTGCCGAACTTGGCCCGCGTTACTTCAGCGAATTGATGGCAGCGCTAAAAAAATGTGCGACCCGCGGCACCCATAGCAATGTTCTGCAGCACATCACCGGCTACTTGAAACAGGCAATCAGCGCCGAAGACAAGCAGGAGATGGTGCATGTGATCGGCCAATATCGTTTGGGCATCGTTCCGCTCGTGGTACCGCTGACCCTGCTCAAGCATCACTTTCGCCAACACCCCGATCCGTACATTGCGCAACAGGTTTACCTGCAACCGCACCCGGAAAATCTCAGCCTGCGAAACTTGATTTGATGAACGTGAGCCCCGACACCAGCGCCCAAGAAGACCTCGGCGCCGATTTCAAGAAAGCCCTCGACGATGGCTGGTTGCCGATCCGCGAAGTGGCGCGGCAAACCGGCGTCAATGCGATCACGCTGCGTGCGTGGGAACGGCGCTATGGTCTGATCGTCCCGCAACGCACGCCCAAGGGTCATCGGCTGTATTCGGCCGAGCACGTGCAGCGCATCCTGACGATCCTCACCTGGCTCAACCGTGGCGTCGCGGTCAGCCAGGTCAAGCCGCTTCTCGACACTGCGCAAGACCTCGGCGAGTCGGTGGAAAACGATTGGCAACGCTTGCGCCAGACCCTGCTCATGGCCGTTACGCAACTCAATGAACGGACCATCGACGACAGCATCAATCAAGTCATGGCGCTGTATCCCCCGCGCACGCTGTGTGAGCAGTTGCTGGTGCCGCTGCTGGCTGAACTTGAACAGCGCTGGCAGGGCCAGTTCGGCGCGCAGATGGAACGGGTATTTTTTTATTCGTGGTTACGCAGCAAATTTGGCGCGCGCATCTACCATAACAATCGTCAATTGCACACCGCGCCACTGTTGCTGATCAATCATTCCGACCTGTCACTGGAGCCTCATCTGTGGCTGTGCGCGTGGCTGGTCAGCAGCGCTGATTGCCCGGTGCAGGTGTTTGACTGGCCACTGCCGTCCGGAGAGCTGGCACTGGCGGTCGAACACCTGCAAGCCCGCGGCGTACTGCTGTATTCCAGCAAAGCCATGCAGCTTGCGCAGTTGCCAAAACTTTTGGCTGGCGTCACTTGCCCGAAAATCATCGTCGGACCAACGGTTTGCATCCACCAGGCCGAGTTGTCCGCAAAAACCTTGGAAACTGCTGATTTGTACCTGGCTGAAGATCCACTTTCAGCACATCAGGCTCTCGTTCAGCGTGGGCTGATTTAATGGACGCGACGACGACCGATATGCAATTGATCTGGCTGCGCAGCGACTTGCGCCAACATGACAACACCGCACTCGCGGCTGCCGCAGCGCGCGGTCCGACTGTTGCCGTGTATCTGCTGAGCCCGCAGCAATGGCAAGAACATGACGACGCGCCCTGCAAGGTCGACTTCTGGCTGCGCAATCTGCACGAACTGAGCAAAAGCCTCGGCCAACTGAATATTCCTCTGTTGATCCGTACGGCGACGCATTGGGACCAGGCGCCGGCAGAACTGTGCAAACTGTGTCGCCAACTGAATATCAAGGTCGTGCACGTCAACGAAGAATATGGCTTGAACGAGAGCCGGCGCGATGCGGCCGTGGCCGAGGCATTGCGGGCCGAGGGCATCGAATTTCACAGTTATCTCGATCAATTGCTGTTCAAGCCTGGCACCCTACTGACCAAGACCGGGACTTACTTCCAGGTGTTCAGCCAGTTTCGCAAGGTCTGCTACGAACGCCTGCATCGCTCGATTCCGGCGTTGGTGCCCGCACCCGGCAAACAGTCGGCACTGGATATCGGCAGCGATCCGATTCCTGCATCCGTCACCGGCTTCGCCACGCCAAGCGAAACCTTGCGCGATCTGTGGCCTGCCGGTGAGAAAGAAGCCAGGCGCCGCCTCGATACCTTCGCCGACGCCCAAATCGATTACTACAAAAGCGAACGCGACTTCCCGGCCAAGCCCGGCACCAGTCAGCTGTCAGCGTACCTGGCCGCTGGCGTGGTTTCGCCACGCCAATGCCTTCACGCCGCCCTGCAAAGCAATCAGGGTGAATTCGAAAGCGGCAAAGTCGGCGCTATTACCTGGATCAATGAGCTGTTGTGGCGCGAGTTCTATAAACACATTCTGGTCGGCTATCCACGGGTTTCGCGCCATCGCGCCTTCCGTCCGGAAACCGAAGCGCTGGCCTGGCGCGACGCCCCGGAAGAACTCGCGGCGTGGCAAGAGGCGCGTACCGGACTGCCGATCATCGATGCGGCGATGCGCCAATTGCTCGAAACCGGCTGGATGCACAATCGCCTGCGCATGGTGGTGGCGATGTTCCTGACCAAAAACCTGCTGATCGACTGGCGCGAAGGCGAGCGGTTTTTCATGCGTCATTTGATCGATGGTGATCTGGCGGCGAACAACGGCGGCTGGCAATGGAGCTCGTCGACCGGCACCGATTCGGCGCCGTACTTCCGCATTTTCAACCCGTTGAGCCAATCGGAAAAATTCGACAGCGAGGGCCTGTTCATCAAGCACTGGCTGCCAGAACTCGCCGACCTCGACAAAAAACAGGTGCATGACCCGGCCAGTGCCGGCGGCTTGTTCGGCGTGGCGAATTATCCGAAGCCGATCGTCAACCTCAGTGCATCGCGGGAGCGGGCGCTGACTGCGTTCAAGAACCTGCCCTCCCGCCAACCAGCCGGGGTCGATCATGAGTGAATTCCTGCGCAGCTTCGCCCGGCAATTTTCAGCGCTGAACAAAGACAACCTGCAACGTCTGGGCGAGTTGTACAGCGATGACATTCACTTCACCGACCCGTTGCATGAAGTTCAGGGGCTGGCGCAGCTGCGCGATTACTTCGCAGAGCTGTACGCCAACGTCAGCGAGCTGCGTTTCGATTTTCACGGCTACGACCAGATTGGCGAGGGTGAAGGCTACCTGCGCTGGGTCATGAGTTATCGCCACCCGCGTCTGGCCAGTGGTCGGGAGATCCGCGTCGGCGGCTGCTCGCACTTGCTGTGGCGCGACAAGGTTTATCGTCACCGGGATTATTTCGATGCCGGGGCGTTGCTATATGAGCACTTGCCAATATTGGGCCGGGTGATCGCCTGGCTGAAAAGGAGAATGGGATGAGTCGTACACCTCCACGGCGTTATTGGTTGACGGGGGCCAGCAGTGGCATTGGCGCAGCATTGGCAGAGAGCATCCTCGCCACCGGCGCGCACCTGGCCGTCAGTTCGCGCCAGGTCGCCGCGCTCAAAGTGTTGTCGCAACGCTATCCGGGACAAGTGCTGGTGGTGCCGGGCGATCTGACCAATAGCCAGACCGTGCGTGAAATCGGTGAGCAGATCGCTGAGGACTGGGGGTCGCTGGACACAGTGATCCTCAATGCCGGCACCTGTGAATATGTCGATGCCCGGCAATTCGACTCTTCCATCGTCGAGCACGTGGTACGCACCAATCTGCTCGCCAGCGCCTACTGCATCGAAGCCGCCCTGCCGCTACTGCGCAAAGGCACCGCGCCGCATCTGGTGGGGATGGCGAGTTCGGTCACTTACCTGCCGCTGCCACGGGCAGAAGCGTACGGCGCGTCAAAGGCCGGGCTGCGCTATCTATTCGAATCGTTGCGCATCGACCTGGCGGATGAGGGCATCGAAGTCACGGTCATCAGCCCCGGTTTTGTCGAAACACCGCTGACCGCCAGGAACGATTTCCCGATGCCGCTCAGTTGGCCTGTGGATAAAGCTGCGCGGCATATCTTCGCCAAGCTCAAGGATCGCCCACTGGAGATCGCCTTCCCGGCGCTGTTCATGGCCGCGCTGTGGCCCTTGTCGAAACTGCCAACGGGTCTGCAACTGGCAATCGGTAAACGCATGGTGCGCAAACCGCCACCGCAGCGAGATCCAGTATGAAAATTGCCATTATCGGCAGCGGTATCGCAGGACTCACCTGCGCCCATCTGCTCAATCGACGACATGACGTCACGGTGTTCGAAGCCGGCGACTGGGTCGGTGGCCACACGCACACGGTGCAGGTCAGCGTCGAAGGTCGCCAATATGACGTGGACACTGGTTTCATCGTGTTCAATGACTGGACCTACCCGAATTTCATCCGCCTGCTCGGCCAGCTCGGCGTGAGCTTCAAACCGACCGAAATGAGCTTCTCGGTCAACGATCCGGACAGCGGCCTGGAATACAACGGCAACAACCTCAACAGCCTGTTTGCCCAGCGGCGCAATCTGCTGTCGCCGGGATTCTGGGGCATGCTGCGCGACATTCTGCGATTCAATAAAGAAGCCCAGCGCGACCTCAACGAGCTACGCATCGACGCCGACATGACCCTGGATGATTACCTCAAGGCCGGCGGCTACGGCGAGCGTTTCATCCTGCATTACATCGTGCCGATGGGTGCCGCGATCTGGTCGATGCCGATGGCCGAGATGCTCAATTTTCCGCTGCAATTCTTTGTGCGCTTCTTCAAGAATCATGGCTTGTTGTCAGTCAGTGACCGGCCACAATGGCAAGTGATAGAGGGCGGTTCCAGCGCTTACATCGCGCCACTGACCGCCGCGTTCAAGGACAGGATTCGCCTCAATTGTCCGGTGAAGCGAGTAGACCGCGACGAACACGGCGTGGTTATCCACAGCCCGGCGGGGATCGAGCACTTCGACAAAGTGGTGTTCGCCTGTCACAGCGATCAGGCCCTGCAAATACTGGCCAGCCCGAGCGAGGCCGAACGCGCGATCCTCGGTGCCCTGCCCTACGCCGACAACGAAGTGGTGTTGCACACCGACACGCAACTGTTGCCCACGCGCAAACTGGCATGGGCCAGCTGGAACTATCGCCTGAGCGGTACTGGCCATACTCACGCGGCCGTCACTTACGACATGAACATTCTCCAGGGCATCGAAAGCGATACCACGTTCTGTGTCAGCCTCAACCAGAGCGCCGGCATCAACCCAAACAAAGTGCTGGCCCGCTTCACTTATGCCCATCCGCAGTTCAGCCTCGCGGCGGTGGCGGCGCAGAACCGCTGGGCCGAACTGGATGGCGTCCAGCACACGCACTACTGCGGCGCTTATTGGGCCAACGGTTTTCATGAGGACGGTGTGGTCAGCGCACTGCGCGTGGCGGCCGCGTTCGGGGAAACCCTATGAACAGCGCCCTCTACAGCGGCTGGATCGGCCATCGGCGCTTCTCCCCGCGCCGACACGAATTTCGTTACCGGATTGGTTTGCTGTACCTCGATCTGACAGAACAGGACGCGTTGTTCGGCCTGTCGGCGCTGGCCAGCCGCAGTCGCTTTGCGCCGTTTTCCTTTCGCGAGACCGACTACCTAAAGGCCTTCACCGGCACCGGCATGCGCTTGATCGACGCCGTGCGCCAGCAGGTCGGCATCGCCATCGGCCATGAACCGCAAGGGTCGGTGTGCCTGCTCACGCAACCGCGCAGCTGGGGGCTGGCGTTCAATCCGGTGAGTTTCTTTTATTGCCATGAGGCCGACGGGCAACTGGCGGCGATTGTCTGCGAAGTCACCAACACACCGTGGCGCGAGCGCTATCACTATGTGTTGCCAGCGCGCGCGCCAATCGATCCGCAGAGCGCTCATCAGCATTTCGCGGTAGCCAAGGCCTTTCATGTTTCACCGTTTCTGCCGCGCGATCTCGAATACCGCATGAGCTTCAGCCCCGCCGCACAAACCCTCGGCGTACACATGGCCGACTGGCAGGGCGAGCACAAACTGTTCGACGCCACGCTCAACCTGCAACGCGAAACGCTCGACCGTCAGAGCCTGCACCGCTACTTGCGACGCTTCCCGTGGATGACCGCAAAAACCGCTCTGGCGATCTATTGGCAAGCCGTACGACTGCTGTTCAAACGCGCTCCGATCTTTTCTCATCAGGCTGCTGACGGCAGCTTTCAAACCGCCACCGTGCCTACCAAGGAACACCGCCATGAAATCCTCTAGTCTGTCGGTCAGTCGGCTCAGTGCCAACGGCTTGACCGGTTCGCTGCTGCGTCGTGGCGTGCTACGGCAAATGGCCCGGCTCAAACACGGTCAGCTTGTGGTGGTCGAGGATGGCGAACGGATGCTGTTCGGCGCACCCGGCAGTGCCTTGGTGGGCGAGATCCACATACTCGATGCCGCCGCCTGGGGCATGGTCGCCAGTAACGGCTCGATCGGTGCAGGCGAGGCGTTTATCCACGGCTATTGGAGCTCGCCGGACTTGACCGCCGTGGTGCGAGTGTTCGTCAGCAACCTCGAAGTTCTCGATGCGATGGAAGGGGGACTGGCTCGTGTCGGCCGACCACTGGTGCAAGGCTTGCACTGGCTCAATCGCAACACGCGCAAAGGCTCCCAGAAAAACATTGCCGCGCACTACGACCTCGGCAACGAGCTGTTCGAACAGTTTCTCGACCCGACCATGATGTATTCGGCGGCGCAGTTCCTGACCCCCGAAGACAACCTGGAACAGGCGCAACTGAACAAACTGGAGCGCATTTGCCAGAAACTCGCGCTCAAACCCAGCGATCACCTGCTGGAAATCGGCACCGGCTGGGGCAGCATGGCGCTTTACGCGGCGCAAAATTACGGCTGTCGCGTGACCACCACCACGTTGTCGAAAGAGCAGTACGCGTTTACCGCAAAACGCATCGAACAACTGGGCCTGCAGGATCAAGTGACGTTGTTGCTCAAGGATTACCGTGACCTCACCGGCGAGTACGACAAACTGGTGTCGATCGAGATGATCGAAGCGGTCGGCCACCGCTTCCTGCCGACCTACTTCAAGCAATGCGCGCAGTTGCTCAAGAGCAACGGCCTGATGCTGCTACAGGCGATCACTATCCGCGAGCAGCGTTATGAGCAAGCCAAGCGCGGCGTGGACTTCATCCAGCGCTACATCTTCCCCGGCGGCGCCCTGCCCTGCGTGCAGAAGATGCTCGAAATCGTTGGCCGCGACACCGACATGAACCTGCTGCACATGGAAGATTTCGGCTTGCACTACGCCAAAACCCTGCGCCTGTGGCACGAGAATTTTCGCCGCGCCCATGGCCGCTTGAGCGAACTGGGCTACGACGATTACTTCCTCAGGTTGTGGGAGTTTTACCTGTGCTACTGCGAGGGTGGCTTCCTGGAGCGCACCATCGGCACCGCGCAATTGTTGCTGGCCAAACCGGCCGCCATGCCCGCGCCGCTGCTCGGACGCTTCGATGCTTAAGCAGATCGCCAATGCCGCGCTGTTCCAGATCGGCTGGCTGGCCTGCGTGCTCGGCGGCAACAGTTTGTGGCTGTTGCTGGCGCTGGCGGTGCTGGTGATTCATCTGCTCTGGATCAGCAGCTGGGCGGCGGAGGGACGTTTGATCCTCAGCGTGGTGATTGTCGGTACGGCGGTGGACAGCGTTTTGCGCAGCCTCGGTGTGTTCGCGTTCGAGGATTCGTCACCGCTGATTCCGTTGTGGCTGATGCTGCTATGGGCGTTGCTGGCGACCACGCTGCGCCACTGTCTGCAATGGACCGCACGGCCATGGTGGCTGGCCAGCGTGCTGGGGGCCGTCGGTGGTGCGCTGTCGTATTACGGCGGTGGGCGCCTGGCCGGCGTGCAATTTCCCTACGGCGAGCTCGCCAGTCTGATCGGCATCGGCCTGCTTTGGGCGTTGCTGTTCCCGCTGCTGCACCTGATGGCTCGACGCTTGGCTCATTGAGCGTCTGTCAGAGCGTTCACACACGCAGCATCCACTGCCTTACACTGCCGCCCATGAAGACCATTCCCCACCAACAAATCGCCGAACCGGCGGTCACCTGTTCGACCTGCGCAGCCTGCTGCTGCCAGCTCGAAGTGATGCTGATCACCGACACCGGCGTGCCTGATCGTTTTATCGATACCGATGAATGGGGCGGCGAAGTGATGCTGCGTCTGGACGACGGCTGGTGTGCGGCGCTGGATCGCGACACGATGATGTGCACGATCTATGAGAAGCGTCCGCTGATCTGTCGCGAGTTTGAAATGGGCGCACCGGAGTGCATCGAAGAACGCCGGGGCATTGCCACGGTATATCGCTGATCTTTCAACGAGCCTGTGCGATGAACCGCCATCGCTCAGCCACCTGTTTCGTTTCAGGTCGATGACCGCTGGTGGCAAACGAACCAGGCAAAAACCTGCTGCCCTGCAGGTCAATCAGTTCCTACGCGTGTTGCCGTCATTTCCTGCCGCCCCTGTCTGCGCTTCTGATCTCATTCAGTATCTCCAGTCGATATCGTTCACGTCCTCGTTCGAGGGTGCTGATTGCGTCAAGACTCACCGCAAAATAACGCCGATATTCGACGGCTTTATCTCGGTATCAGTTTGAGCAGGCTGGTCGATTGCTTGCCCGTCTGGTGCGCAACGATCGACAGCAGAATCGCTCCCAACACGTCAATCGGCAGGATGCCGAAACACCGAGCCTCGCAAGCGCCGAGGGCAATTTTTCAAGGATGAAGAAATATGGCAGCAAAACCACCTCGCGGTGGCAAAACCCACGTAGAGGCCGATGTCCACGTCAGCCCCAACCGGCAATCACAAGGGGACTCAGCCGATCCTGACGGGCTGAATCAAAACGGCTTCGATCCCTTGACGTTCAAAGTGGACTCGGCAACGCGGCCCAGCTCCGTGAATGAGATCGACCTTGATGCAATTCTGCCGGCTGCGGTTGTCACGGTGCAGCAGACTTCAATGGCAACTCAAACCCGTCCCTCCACGCAGCCGCTGTTGGAGCACTACCTGATCGATGCGCAGATAAAACTGCAGCATGCCGACAGTGATGGCTTCAGGGTGTACAACAAACGTCAGTATGTGGATTTGTCCGACGGCGGCATCGTTCTTGTCGCACTCGACGCCAAAACTGGCGTGTACCGAGCCCGACGCGCAAACGAATTGCAGCCGTCCGGCCCTGAGCTGCAGCGTAATCCCGATACCGGCCTCTGGCATGTGCGCAATGACGCTGCGCAAGACACCGCACCACTGACTGAAACCCGTCTGCAGGCGTTTCGCACCGAGCTGGATTTCAGCTCGGCCGAAGCCGATAGCGACGGTCTGTATCGCCATGACGGCAAGCGCTACGCAGTAATCTTCAATCACGCGTATCAGGCACTGCTTGATCTTGATGCGTCCACACCCTCGAATAAGGTGTGGCGCATTGTTAAACCCACTGATCCCGTTGCCAGCGATAGTGCCAACATCTACCGCGCCAGCCGAAGCG
This sequence comes from Pseudomonas sp. A0308, assembly GCF_044218815.1. Classification (NCBI taxonomy): domain Bacteria; kingdom Pseudomonadati; phylum Pseudomonadota; class Gammaproteobacteria; order Pseudomonadales; family Pseudomonadaceae; genus Pseudomonas; species Pseudomonas sp. A0308. The sequence continues at coordinate 4,502,253 of NZ_CP162581.1, read as the reverse complement.
GCGAGAGCCTGGCCATTACTCGCAACGAGGACAACGCCTGGATTTCTATCTTCGTGGGGTTGAGGGGAGGCATGCGGCGCAATGAGCCCGGGCCGGCCAACCCGGGCAATTTGCACCGCCCCTGGCTCGACACCACGCCAGGCCCCTCAGGCAGGCAACCCCCGGCCGTTATTGGCACCACGCGAGCGCAGGTCAAACGCTATTTTCCCGAAGCGACTGATCAACACGCCGATGACTTCATCGCGCGGTTTGGTGATTCGGTGCAGGCAGAAGCAGAGCTGGAGCGGCTTCGGCTTGGGCTGCCTGGACTGGTTCGCGAACTCAGCGCCTGGGTAGCGGCTTATAGAGGGGCTGATAACGACGAGCTCATCAGACGCTTTGCAATCAGTGAAACGTTGCATCGACTGTACAAGTGGCAAGGCGACGCTGCGGAAAAAGTCTATCGCGATGGGCAACTGATTGGCTTCAAGCTTGAACTGGACCTGGGCAGTCGCGCTAATTTACAGCCGCCGATTCTTTCCACTCGAGTCGACTCAATTGTTTCTCTGGGTTTGAAGGGAACTGCCGTGCAGAAGCTGGATGCACTGTTTTCGGCGTTTTCTCATGTTGAAGCACTCGAAGTCCGGAACCTGGCGGGCGAAGGCAAAGAACTGTTTGGCGCAATGAACCGGCTCACCGAGCTGAAAGTACTGGAGCTTCATCAATGCACGCTCCCGTGGACACATGAATTTACGAGCTTCTCTGGATTGCCCCGCCTGCGCGAGCTGACCCTGATGGAATGCAGTGTCCACCATACTATTTCGGTGCGCGGCCTGACCGAGTTGCAGGTATTGAGAATCCGCCACACCAACATGCAGTTTTCACCGAGGGGACTCACCGAGAGCCCCGGTCCGTCACGCCTGCAAGTGCTTGATCTGAGCAATAACGTGTATTTGGAAGAGCTGCCTGACTTTACCAATATGTCCTATTTGCGCGAGCTGGATCTGTCATTCAACACACTGAGCGGACGCCTTGCTGGATTAAACGCGAATGTCTGGCGGGCGCGGCTTGAGGTATTGAGATGCGAAAATACTCAACTGACCGGCGGCGTTTCGCTCAATGGCATGACAGGCTTGCGGGAGTTGAATCTGACAGGCACTGGAATCACTCAACTACCGACCGAACTGGGTACGCCGGACGGTCCGATGCGCCTCGAAATATTGAAGCTCGCCAGAAACAACCTCGATGATGCCCCTTCGCTAAGAGGCATGAGAGCCTTGCGAGAATTGGATCTGGCACATACCGGCATCACCCGGTTGCCTGCCGAGATTGGCCCGCAGAACGGTCCACTGCATTTGGAGATATTGAATCTGAGTGCCAATCCGCTATTTGTTGCGCCGTCGTTCAGAGGAATGACCGCGTTGCGGGAAGTGGATCTTCACTCTACGCATATCGACAGTATTCCGGATGGAGTCACGTCCGAGATTCCAAAAACAGCGTTGAATCTTGCCGATAACTTCATCTCATCGATTCCCGAATCCCTGGAGCTCAGGAAGGGCATCAATCTGGCGGGAAATCCGCTTTTCGATGCAGCTTTCCAACGGCGTTTTATTGCAGCGCGCCGCCAGACAGGCACAGATATCTGGCTCGGAAATATAGATCCCGACAAAACGGCGCACCTGTGGTTACAGAGCGTGCCGCCAGTACTCACACGCGAAAGACTGGATCTTTGGGCCACCTTGCCGGCAGACACCATCGCGGACATTCGTCGACTGAGTATGACGCCGGAGTTCAGGATCGAACGTGCACTGTTGCAGCGCCGCGTCTGGGCGTTTCTTGAGAGATTCAGGAGGGGTGAGCCGGATGAACGGATTCAGTTGAGCACGATTATGAGGACTGAACCCAGTCCAGGAAAAATGCTGGACAGGCTGGAAGACGCTTTAAGGAAATTTGACCCGACGTGGCAAAACCAGCCTGCGCATCACTTGCCCAAACGGCCGGGGTTTGACTGAACGGTGTGTTGAGGTAAAAAAAACTAACGGTGTCCGGGCTTGTTCGCAGAAGCGCTGTGTCAGTCAACATTGATGTCAACTGACACAGCGCAAACTCGGGCAAGCCCGGCGCACGGTGCGCTTACAGCGGCATCGTGTAATGCAGCGCGTAGCTTTCTACACCATCGTTGTCGCTGGACAGGCCGGCGTTGGAATAGTGCGTGGCACGAATCCCGATCTCATGCCCGCCATTGAAGCGCACGCCAGCACCGATACGGTCTTCGAACTGGAACGAACCGCCGATATTGTTCGACTCATATTTGGTGTTGGAAAACGCTGCAACACCAATCCCCGCCTCGATGTACGGCTTCACCGACTCACCGGCAAATTCGTAAACAAACACTGGCGAGAACGACAGGCTGTTGTTGCTGGAGGTCTTGTCACCCTCCCAATAGGTGTAAGCACCGCTCCAGTAACCGGTCAGGCGACCGACGTCGCTCTGCAGCCAGCTCTTGTCCCAGTCGAAATTCATGCCCAGGCGATACGTCATGGTCGAATCGCTGGTAGCGCCAACGGCGAATTCAACGCCGGCAGCCTGTGCGGTAATACTTTGCCCCATCAATGCGGCCGCAATCGCGGCCAAGCAGAATAGTCGCTTCACTTTGAAACTTCCCTTTACGGAACGATCGTTCGGTTTTCTGGATAACTCATCGCTATAGAAGCCAGCGCTTGATCAGAAGTTCAGCTGATTTTCAGTTATTTCACATTTTTTTTACAAACTGAATTTCTGCACGTCGAACGTGGTTTGGCCCAGCAGGGGCAGGGTTTGGCTGAAATGCTTCGCGTCACCACTGGTCCAGAATCTGACTGGTCGGTCAGGCCCTGCAGCGAGCAGATCGCGTTCGGCCAAAAGGCGCTGGAGTTGTCGCGCTACAGCGGCACCGGTATCGATCAGGCTGATGGTCTCGGGGATCATCGACGCGAGCATCGGCTTGAGGAAGGGGTAGTGCGTGCAGCCGAGAATAATCGTGTCGCAACCGCTGGCCAGCAGCGGATCGACATACCCCTGCAGCAACGTGCGCAACTCGGCACTGTGCAGATCGCCGCTTTCAATCAATTCAACCAGACCGGGGCACGGCTGGGTGATCACGCGTACATCGGTGGCGAAGCGGTCGAGCAAGGCTGCGAACTTGGCACTCTGCAAGGTGCCCGTGGTGGCAAGCACACCGACCACGCCGCTGCGGGTAGCGGCGGCGGCCGGTTTGACCGCAGGCTCCATGCCGACAATCGGCCAGTCGGGAAAGTCGCGGCGCAGATCGGCAACAGCCGCCACAGTCGCGGTGTTGCAGGCAACCACCAACGCCTTGGCGCCCTGCTCGCGGAAAAAACCGGCCATCACATTGCAACGCTGACGGATAAATTCCGGGGTTTTCTCGCCATACGGAATGTGCCCGCAATCGGCGAAGTACAGCAGCGACTCATTGGGCAACAAGCGCTGAATTTCAGCCAGTACCGACAAACCGCCGACACCGGAATCGAACACGCCGATCGGCGCCTCACGCATGCTGCGATCCACAGACGCTGCAACCCGGATCACGTTTGACGCGCAATTCACGAAAGCGCGAACCCAACGCATCGATCAGCAGCAAGCGGCCTACCAGCGGTTCACCAAAACCGACCAGCACCTTCAATGCCTCAAGCGCCTGAAGACTGCCGACCAGTCCCACCAGGGGCCCGACCACGCCGGCTTCGCTGCAGGTCAGTTCGGCTTCGCTGCCGTGCCCGTATAAACAGTGGTAGCACGGGCTCTCGGCGCGACGCGGGTCGAACACCGACAGTTGCCCTTCAAGGCGAATCGCCGCGCCGCTGACCAAGGGTTTGCGCGCAGCCACGCACGCGGCGTTGACGGCTTCGCGTGTGGAAAAATTATCCGAACAATCGAGCACCAGATCCACCGCCGCCACCGCCGCCGCGAGGGAATCCTCGTCCAGCGCCTGACGATGGGCGATCAGTTGAATCTCTGGATTGATCGCGCCCAGACGCTTGAGCGCCGAGTCGACCTTGCTCATGCCGACGCTGTCGGTGTCGTGAATGATCTGGCGCTGCAGGTTGGTCAGATCGACCGTGTCGAAGTCCGCCAAATGCAGCTCACCGACACCCGCCGCCGCCAGATACAACGCAACCGGCGCGCCGAGACCACCGAGGCCGACGATCAGGACGCGACTGTCCTTGAGCTTCAACTGGCCGTCGATGTCGATGTGTTGCAGCAGAATCTGCCGGCTGTAGCGCAGCAATTCCTGATCGTTCAGCACGGCAGGCGCCCCAGGCTGATGCGTTGATGGCCGCCCAGATCGGTGCGGCTGTGGACTTCTTCGAAACCGCGACCGAGCAGCAGATCGCGCACGGCTTCGGCTTGATCATAGCCGTGTTCGAGCATCAGCCAGCCACCGGCCTCCAGATGCGTCGGGGCCTGGGCGACGATCAGACGCAGATCGTCGAGCCCGTCCTCACCGGCCACCAATGCACTGGCGGGTTCGAAGCGCACATCGCCTTCGATCAGATGCGGATCGGTCGCGGCAATGTACGGCGGGTTGCTGATGATCAGCTGAAAACGCTGACCTTCAAGCGCACTGAACCAATGACTGCTCAGCACCTTGGCATTGTTCAAATGCAGGCGTTGGCGATTACGCTCGGCCAGCGCCACGGCTTCGAGCACGCGATCCACGGCAGTGACCTGCCACGCTGGACGCTCGCTGGCCAGGGCCAAGGCAATCGCGCCACTGCCAGTGCCGAGGTCGAGGACTTTGGCCGGTGTCGCGGGTAGCAATTGCAGCGCAGCCTCCACCAACAACTCGGTGTCCGGGCGCGGGATCAGCGTGTGCGGTGCGACTTCCAGATCAAGTTTCCAGAAACCCTGCTGGCCGAGGATGTAAGCCACCGGCTCACCTGCGCGGCGGCGTTGCAGGTACTCGGCAAACTTCAGCGCGGCGTCAGTCGGCACGATGCGCTCGGGCCAGGTGTGGAGAAAGCTGCGCGATTTGCCCAGCGCCGCGGCCAGAAGCAATTCGGCGTCCAGACGTGCGGTCGGTGAATCCGGCAGGTCGGCGGCGCGCAACAGGCTGGCAATGATGGTCATTTATTCACCTATCGCCGCGAGTTGGTCAGCCTGGTATTCGGCCAACAACGGCTCGATAACCGCCTCCACGCCACCGGCGAGAATTTCATCAAGCGAATACAGGGTCAGGTTGACGCGATGGTCGGTCACACGGCCCTGAGCAAAGTTGTAGGTGCGAATCCGCTCGGAACGGTCACCGGAACCGACGAGCAATTTGCGCTCGCTGGCGATGGCATTTGCCGCGGCAGCGGTTTGCTGATCGTTGAGTTTGGCCGACAACCAGGCCATCGCCCGCGCACGGTTCTTGTGCTGCGAACGCTCTTCCTGGCACTCGACAACGGTGCCGGTCGGCAAGTGCGTGATGCGGATCGCCGAGTCGGTCGTGTTGACGTGCTGACCACCGGCCCCGGAGGAGCGGAACGTGTCGACGCGCAAATCCGCCGGGTTGATCTCGATCGCTTCGCGCTCGTCCGGCTCGGGCAACACCGCCACGGTGCAGGCCGAGGTGTGGATACGGCCCTGGGATTCGGTGGCGGGTACACGCTGTACGCGGTGCGCGCCGGATTCGAATTTCAGCTTGCCGTAAACGTTGTCGCCTTCAATACGCGCAATGACTTCTTTATAGCCACCGTGTTCGCCCTCGTTTTCCGACAGGATCTCCACACGCCAGCCACGTCGCTCGGCGTAACGCGAGTACATGCGGAACAAATCGCCGGAGAAGATCGCCGCCTCGTCGCCACCGGTGCCGGCGCGAATTTCGAGGAACACGTTGCGCCCGTCGTTGGGATCCTTGGGCAGCAACATGCGTTGCAGATCGCCTTCCAGCGTGATCAGCGATTCTTTGGCTTCGCGGACTTCTTCCACAGCCATTTCACGCATGTCCGGGTCACTGTCCTTGAGCAGCGCCTGTGCGCCTTCAAGATCGCTTTGTACGCTGAGCAGTTTTTTATAGGCGTGTACGACCGGCTCAAGTTCGGCGTATTCCTTGGAATAGGCGCGGAATTTAGTCTGATCGGAAATGACTTCGGCATCGCCGAGCAGCGCGGTCAGTTCCTCGAAACGGTCCTGGAGGATGTCCAGCTTATTGAGCAGTGACGCTTTCATTGCGGTTTTTTATCCGAAAAGCTATCCGGTGAGCCCTCGAGGGCAAAGAGTTCCTGAGCCATGGCCAGCGCATCGAGGCGGCCTTCGGCAGAAAGCTTTTTCAGTTGCACGCTGGGCGCATGCAACAGTTTATTGGTCAGGCCGCGGGCCAGTTGCCCCAGCACATCTTCGGCGTTGCCGCCGTTGGCCAGCAGGCGCAGGGCTTTTTGCAGCTCCTCGTCGCGCAGGCGTTCGCTCTGTTGACGATAGGCCTTGAGCACATCAACCGCTGCCAGTTCGCGCAGGCGCACCATGAAATCGCTGGCGCCGACCGAAACCATTTCTTCGGCCGCTTGTGCTGCGCCCTGACGACTCTTGAGGTTTTCAGCGACCACTTCGTGAAGATCGTCGACGCTATAGAGGTAAACGTCGTCGAGTTCGCCGACTTCCGGCTCGATATCCCGGGGAACGGCAATGTCGACCATGAAGATCGGCTTGTGCTTGCGCAGCTTCAATGCGCTCTCGACCGCACCTTTACCGAGGATCGGCAACTGACTGGCGGTCGAACTGATAACGATATCGCTGCGCACCAGTTCCGCCGGAATGTCCGACAGCAACACCGCGTGGGCGCCGAACTGCTCAGCCAGGAGGCTTGCGCGCTCCAGCGTACGGTTGGCAACAACGATGCGCTTGACCCCCAGCTCATGCAAATGGCGGGCGACCAGGGTGATGGTCTCGCCGGCGCCGATCAGCAAAGCCTGACTGCGTTGCAGGTCACTGAAAATCTGTTTCGCCAGACTGACCGCCGCAAACGCCACGGACACCGGGTTTTCACCGATGGCGGTGTCGGTACGCACCTGTTTGGCGGCATTGAAGGTTGCCTGGAACAGACGCCCGAGCAGCGGACCGATGGTGCCAGCCTCGCGGGCCACGGCGTAGGCCGATTTCATCTGGCCAAGAATCTGCGGTTCGCCCAGCACCAGCGAGTCGAGCCCGGAGGCGACGCGCATCATGTGACGAACTGCCGCATCATCTTCATGCACATAAGCACTCGCGCGCAGCTCTTCGAGGCTTAAATGGTGATAGTCGGCGAGCCAGCGCAGCACGATATCTGCCGACAGCTGATCCTGTTCTATATAAAGCTCACTGCGATTGCAGGTGGAGAGGATCGCAGCTTCGCGGCTGTCGGTAAGTCGGCAGAGCTGCTGCAACGCCTCAACCAGCTGCTCAGGGGTAAAGGCCACGCGCTCGCGGACGTCTACTGAAGCAGTCTTGTGGTTGATACCGAGTGCAAGGAAGGCCATTCAAAGTCGCTGATGGTGACGTGAAGCCGGCAATTGTCCACCTTCGTCAGATTCAGAACAACTACCGCAGACTATTGTCCCAATTGTCGGCCCCTATAATGGGCACAGTTGAGACTCGGTTATGTTTGGCCGAAGGCTTGTGTCATGATGATCCGACCGCAGGTTAGTCGTCCTCTTCCTATATGAATAGATCCTCCGCGTTGCTCCTCGCTTTTGTCTTCCTCAGCGGCTGCCAGGCCTTGGCCCCCGTGTCGCCGGACGGTACGCCGCCGGTTGAAGACACCACCCCTGCGCCTGAAAAACCCAAGGTTTACAGCTCGTTCAGTGAAGAAACCGTGTTCAGCCTGCTGAGTGCCGAGCTCGCCGGCCAGCGCAATCGTTTCGACATTGCCCTGGACAACTACGTGACTCAGGCCATCAATACCCAGGATCCGGGCGTCTCCGAGCGCGCGTTCCGCATCGCCGAATACCTCGGTGCGGATCAGCCTGCGCTGGATACCGCATTGATCTGGGCGAAAAACGCGCCGGACGACCTCGAAGCGCAACGCGCCGCCGCCGTGCAACTGGCGCGTGCCGGGCGTTATGACGATTCGATGGTCTATATGGAGAAAGTCCTGCAAGGCAAGGGCGACACCCATTTCGACTTCCTCGCGCTGTCGGCGGCTGATACCGATCAGGAAACCCGCAACGGTCTGATGAAAAGTTTTGACCGCTTGTTGCAGCGTCACCCGAACAACAGTCAGCTGATTTTCGGCAAGGCCCTGCTCCTGCAACAGGATGGCGACAACAAAGCGGCGCTGGCACTGCTCGAAGACAATACGCCAGAGGATGGCGAAATCGCCCCGATTCTGCTGCGCGCCCGTCTGCTCCAGCTGTTGAACCGTGGCGACGAAGCCCTGCCACTGCTGCAAAAAAGCATCAGGAAATATCCGGACGACAAACGTCTGCGCCTGACTTATGCGCGGATGCTGGTTGAGCAGGATCGGATGGACGACGCCAAGGCCGAGTTCTCCAGCCTCGTTCAGCAGTACCCGGAAGACGACGAACTGCGTTATTCGCTGGCGCTGGTATGCCTGGAAGCCAAGGCCTGGGATGAGGCCAAAGGCTATCTGGAAGACCTGATCGCTCGGGAAAGCCATGTCGATTCGGCGCACCTGAACCTGGGGCGCATCGCCGAAGAACGCAACGACCCGCAGGGCGCATTGATCGAGTACGCCCAGGTAGGCCCGGGCAACGACTATCTGCCGGCACAGCTGCGTCAGGCCGATATCCTGATGAACAACGGCAAGACCGCCGAAGCCCAAAGCAAACTGGCGGCCGAACGCGATGAACAACCGGATTACGCGATTCAGCTGTATCTGATCGAGTCGGAAACCCTGTCTGCCAACAAACAGGACGACAAGGCCTGGAAGGTATTGCAACAAGCCTTGCTGCAATACCCCGACGATCTGAATCTGCTGTACACCCGGGCCATGCTCGCGGAAAAACGCAATGACCTGGCGCAGATGGAAAAAGACCTGCGCCTGATCATCAAGCGCGACCCGGACAACGCCATGGCGCTGAACGCTTTGGGCTACACCCTGTCCGATCGCACGACCCGCTACGCTGAAGCCAAGACGCTGATCGAGCAGGCACACCAGATCAATCCGGAAGACCCGGCGGTACTCGACAGCCTCGGCTGGGTGAATTTCCGCCTGGGCAATCTGGACGACGCCGAGAAATATCTGCGCCAAGCGCTGGAGCGTTTCCCTGACCACGAAGTCGCCGCACACCTGGGCGAAGTATTGTGGGTCAAGGGCAACCAGCGTGAAGCCAAACAAGTCTGGGGCAAATTCCTCAAGGATCAGCCCGACAGCACCATTCTGCGCAGCACCATCAAGCGCCTGACCGGATCCGAGACTCTTTAACTCATGTTTTTGCGCCACGTTATTGTTTTCAGCTTTATCGCCCTGCTCGCCGGTTGCGCGGGTTTCGGTGCTCGTGAATCGGTCGAAGGTCACGGCAGCCCGGCCCAATGGGCGGCGAACAAACAACAGCTGACCGGCCTCGACGGCTGGCAGATCGACGGCAAGATCGGCATCCGGGCACCGAAAGATTCCGGTAGCGGCACGCTGTTCTGGCTACAGCGTCAGGACTATTACGACATTCGCCTGTCCGGCCCGCTGGGTCGTGGCGCGGCACGCCTGACCGGGCGTCCGGGCAAAGTTTCGCTGGAAGTCGCCAATCAGGGCCGCTACGAATCGCAATCGCCGGAGACTTTGCTCGAAGAGCAGTTGGGCTGGAAATTGCCGGTGTCGAATCTGGCCTGGTGGGTCCGCGGCCTGCCTGCGCCGAACAGCAAAAGCCGACTGAATCTGGATGCCAACAGCCGCCTGGCCAACCTTGAACAGGATGGCTGGAAAGTCGAATACACCGCTTACACCGAACAAAACGGTTACTGGCTGCCCGAGCGCATCAAGCTGCACGGCACCGACCTCGATGTGACGCTGGTGATCAAGACCTGGCAACCGCGCAAGTTGGGGCAATAACGCATGACCGCTGCACGCCTGACCCTGCCCTCGCCGGCCAAACTCAATCTGATGTTGCACATTCTGGGTCGCCGTGAAGACGGTTATCACGAGTTGCAGACCTTGTTTCAGTTTGTCGATTACGGCGATGAAATCACTTTCGCCGTGCGCGATGACGGTGTGATTCAACTGCATACCGAATTTGCCGGCGTGCCGCATGACAGCAATCTGATCGTGCGTGCGGCGAAAATGCTTCAGCAACAGTCCGGCTGTGCGCTGGGCATCGACATCTGGATCGACAAGGTTCTGCCCATGGGCGGCGGCATTGGTGGCGGCAGCTCAAATGCCGCGACGACTTTGCTGGGTCTCAATCATCTGTGGCAACTGGGCTGGGATGAAGATCGGCTGGCGGCACTGGGTTTGTCGCTAGGCGCCGATGTTCCGGTTTTCGTCCGTGGTCACGCGGCGTTTGCCGAGGGCGTGGGCGAGAAACTCACTCCGGTGAACCCTGAAGAACCGTGGTATCTGGTGCTCGTGCCGCAAGTCTCTGTAAGTACGGCAGAAATTTTTTCCGATCCTTTGTTGACACGTAACACGCCGCCCATTAAAGTGCGCCCCGTTCCCGAGGGAAACAGTCGAAATGACTGCTTGCCGGTGGTTGCAAGGCGTTATCCAGAGGTACGTAACGCATTGGATTTGTTAGGTAAATTTACCGAAGCAAAGCTCACCGGAACTGGAAGTTGTGTGTTTGGGGGCTTCCCAAACAAAGCTGAAGCTGATAAAGTCTCGGCCCTTCTGACAGAGACCCTTACAGGGTTTGTAGCGAAAGGAAGCAACATTTCGATGTTGCATCGCAAGCTGCAAAGTCTGCTCTAAAGGAACCAGGTGCTCGGCACTTGATGCAACAGATACAGGGGCGTCGCCAAGCGGTAAGGCAGCAGGTTTTGATCCTGCCATGCGTTGGTTCGAATCCAGCCGCCCCTGCCATTTTCCATACCCATCCAGGTTACCCTCAGCCTCTAGGTACTGCGCGTGTCCAAGATGATGGTCTTTACGGGGAACGCTAACCCCGATCTGGCTCGGCGTGTTGTACGTCAGCTGCATATCCCTCTCGGTGACATCTCTGTCGGCAAATTTTCCGACGGCGAAATTACTGCCGAGATCAATGAAAATGTTCGTGGTAAAGACGTTTTCATTATTCAGCCGACTTGCGCTCCGACCAACGATAACCTGATGGAACTGGTAGTGATGGCTGACGCCTTCCGCCGCTCCTCGGCTACTCGTATCACTGCTGTTATTCCTTATTTTGGTTATGCCCGTCAGGATCGCCGTCCGCGTTCCGCACGTGTGGCTATCAGCGCGAAAGTCGTCGCTGACATGCTTACCGTAGTCGGCATCGACCGTGTTCTCACGGTTGATCTGCATGCTGACCAGATTCAGGGTTTCTTCGATATTCCGGTAGATAACATCTACGGCTCCCCGGTTCTGGTGGATGACATTGAAGATCAGCGCTTCGAAAACCTGATGATTGTTTCCCCTGACATTGGTGGCGTCGTGCGTGCACGTGCTGTTGCCAAGTCGCTGGGTGTTGATCTCGGGATAATCGACAAACGCCGTGAGAAAGCCAATCACTCTGAAGTGATGCATATCATCGGTGATGTCGAAGGGCGTACCTGTATTCTGGTCGATGACATGGTCGATACCGCCGGCACTCTGTGCCACGCGGCCAAGGCCCTGAAAGAGCATGGCGCAGCCAAGGTCTTTGCCTACTGCACACACCCTGTGCTGTCGGGTCGGGCCATCGAGAATATCGAAAATTCCGTGCTGGACGAGCTGGTGGTGACTAACACCATCCCGCTGTCCGCTGCAGCACAAGCCTGTGCACGTATCCGTCAACTGGATATTGCACCGGTAGTTGCCGAAGCGGTTCGCCGCATCAGCAATGAAGAATCGATCAGCGCGATGTTCCGCTAAGGGCCCTGCCCTTCTCGAAATGTCTCGTTGACGAAAAGCGCCCCGCCCCGGCATTCCTGTCGGGGCGGGGCTTTTTTGCCCATACCGTGTTAGGCGCTGGTCGCAAACGCCGCTCGGTCATGGCTATTTTGGAGATACAAAATGAACGATTTTACTCTGAATGCTGAAGTGCGTTCCGACCTGGGGAAAGGTGCGAGCCGCCGCCTGCGTCGTCTCGCCGCTCTGGTTCCAGCTGTTGTTTACGGTGGCGAAAAAGCCCCTGAATCCATCAGCATGCTGGCCAAAGAAGTTGCCAAACTGCTTGAAAACGACGCGGCTTACAGCCACATCATCGAGCTGAACGTTGGTGGCACCAAGCAGAACGTCATCATCAAAGCTCTGCAACGTCACCCGTCGAAAGGCCACGTTCTGCACGCTGACTTCGTACGCGTTGTAGCAGGTCAGAAACTGACCGCTATCGTGCCTGTGCACTTTGTTGGTGAAGAAGCTCCAGTGAAGAAAGGCGGCGAAATCTCGCACGTTACTTCGGAAATCGAAGTGACCTGCCTGCCGAAAGATCTGCCTGAGTTCATCGAAGTCGACCTGTCGAAAGCAGAAATCGGCACCATCATTCACCTGTCGGACCTCAAAGCTCCTAAAGGTGTTGAGTTCGTTGCTCTGGCACACGGCGATGACAAGGCTGTTGCCAACGTCCACGCTCCACGTGTTGCTCCAGAAGCTACCGAAGAAGGCGCAGCAGAGTAATTCACTCTGTGACGCCGGAGTGATCAAGTAACATCGCGGACTGGAACGTAGCGAGAAAGCGGGCGAGAACGCGGAGTTTACATCTATGGTAAATGAGCTTTTTTCGTCCACTTTCGCCGCTCTCCCTGATTGCGGCGATGTTATCCACCACTCCAAGGAAGGGCCCCTATCGTGACTGCCATCAAACTGATCGTTGGCCTGGGAAATCCAGGCGCTGAATACGAACAGACCCGGCATAACGCAGGGGCCCTTTTTGTTGAGCGCATCGCTGCCGCACAAGGTGTGAACCTTGTCGCCGATCGCAAATATTTCGGCCTGACCGGGCGCTACTCGCATCAGGGTCAGGATGTTCGTCTGCTGATTCCCACCACCTACATGAACCGCAGCGGCCAGGCCGTGGCGGCACTCGCCGGTTTTTTCCGCATCAAGCCTGAAGAAATCCTGGTGGCGCACGACGAACTCGACCTGCCTCCGGGCGTCGCCAAGCTCAAGCAGGGCGGCGGCCATGGCGGTCACAACGGGTTGCGCGACATCATCGCGCAACTGGGCAATCAGAATACTTTCTACCGTCTGCGGCTTGGCATCGGCCACCCGGGCGTCGCCAGTATGGTTTCAAATTTCGTCCTGGGTCGTGCGCCACGCGCCGAACAGGAAAAACTCGATGCCAGCATCGACTTTGCCCTCGGCGTGCTGCCGGATATCCTCGCCGGAGAATGGAACCGTGCGATGAAAAACCTGCACAGCCAGAAGGCCTGACTCTTATCCGAGGGGAAACACCATGGGATTCAATTGCGGCATCGTCGGCCTGCCTAACGTCGGCAAGTCCACCCTGTTCAACGCGCTGACCAAATCCGGCATCGCGGCCGAGAACTTCCCCTTCTGCACGATCGAGCCGAACAGCGGCATCGTGCCGATGCCCGATGCACGTCTGGACGCACTGGCGGCCATCGTCAATCCCAAGCGCATCCTGCCGACCACCATGGAATTCGTCGACATCGCTGGCCTGGTTGCCGGCGCCTCGAAAGGTGAAGGCCTGGGCAACAAGTTCCTCGCCAACATTCGCGAAACCGACGCCATCGCTCACGTGGTGCGCTGCTTCGAAGACGAAAACGTGATCCACGTTTCCAACAGCGTCGACCCGAAACGCGACATCGAAATCATCGACCTGGAACTGATCTTCGCCGACCTCGACAGCTGCGAGAAGCAACTGCAGAAAGTCGCGCGCAATGCCAAGGGCGGTGACAAGGACGCGGTCGTTCAGAAGGCTCTGCTGGAGCAGCTGATCGCTCACTTCACCGAAGCCAAGCCTGCGCGCAGCCTGATGAAGTCCATGAGCGCTGACGAAAAAGCAGTGATCAAAGGCTTCCACCTGCTGACCACCAAGCCGGTCATGTACATCGCCAACGTCGCTGAAGACGGTTTCGAGAACAACCCGCACCTGGACGTTGTCCGCGCCATCGCCGAAGAAGAAGGCGCCATCGTTGTTCCGGTCTGCAACAAGATCGAAGCAGAGATCGCCGAGCTCGAAGACGGTGAAGAGAAGGACATGTTCCTCGAGGCCCTGGGCCTGGAAGAGCCTGGCCTGAACCGCGTCATTCGCGCCGGTTACGAAATGCTGCACTTGCAGACCTACTTCACCGCCGGCGTCGAAGAAGTCCGCGCTTGGACCGTCAAAGTCGGTGCCACTGCACCTCAGGCTGCTGGCGTGATCCACACCGACTTCGAAAAAGGCTTCATCCGCGCCGAAGTGATCGCCTACAACGACTTCATCCAGTACAAGGGCGAAGCCGGCACCAAAGAGGCCGGTAAATGGCGTCTGGAAGGCAAGGACTACATCGTCAAAGACGGCGACGTGATGCACTTCCGCTTCAACGTATAAAATCTGCACCCATGAAAAAGCCGCGTTTGATACGCGGCTTTTTTGTGTCTGAAATTTATGGCCCAACACATTCCTGCAATGGGTAATGCGTAAATCAGGGCTTTTTGGTGCGCGGCAAGAAAATCGCCAACACCCCAAACAACGGCAAGAACGAGCACAGGAAGTACACGTATTCAATCCCGTGCACATCCGCCAGATGCCCAAGCAACGCAGCGCCAATCCCGCCAAAACCGAACATCAGACCGAAAAAGATCCCGGCAATCATCCCGACATTCCCCGGTACCAACTCTTGCGCGTACACCACAATCGCCGAGAACGCCGAAGCGAGGATAAAGCCGATTATCACGCTGAGCACACTGGTCCAGAACAGATCGACGTGAGGCATCAGCAGCGTAAACGGTGCCACTCCAAGAATCGAAAACCAGATCACAGCCTTACGCCCGATCTTGTCGCCAATCGGCCCGCCGAAGAACGTGCCCGCCGCCACCGCACCAAGGAACAGGAACAGGTGCAACTGCGAGCTGGCCACCGACAGGTCGAACTTCTCGATCAGGTAGAACGTGAAATAGCTGGTTAGGCTGGCCATGTAGAAGTACTTGGAGAACACCAGCAGGCCGAGTACCACCAGCGCACTGGTCACCCTGCCCTTTGACAGCCCGTGAGTCGCCGCCTGGCCCGCCTTGAGTTTGAAAAGGTTCAAGTGATGGGCGTACCAGCGACTGATGCGGTACAGCACGAACAGCGCAAACACCGCGAACAAACCGAACCACGCCACATTGCCCTGACCGAACGGAATGATGATTGCTGCCGCCAGCAGTGGACCGAACGCGGAACCGGCGTTACCGCCGACCTGGAAGGTCGATTGCGCCAGACCAAAGCGCCCACCCGAGGCCAGTCGCGCGATCCGCGACGCCTCGGGGTGAAAGGTCGAGGAGCCGATGCCGATAAGCGCCGCCGCCAGCAGAATCATTGGAAAACTGCCGACTACCGACATCATCACGATGCCGATCAGCGTACAAATTGAGCCCGCCGGCAACAGCCATGGTTTCGGGTGCCGATCAGTGTGATACCCGACCCACGGCTGCAACAGCGAAGCGGTCAGCTGGAAGGTCAGCGTGATCAGCCCGATCTGGGTGAAGGTCAGGCCGTAGCTGGCCTTCAGCATTGGGTAGATCGACGGCAAAACCGACTGGATCAAGTCATTGATCAGATGCGCCAGTGCCACTGCGCCGATGATGCGCATCACCAGTGGGCTGCTTTGGGGTGGAGCGGACGCCGAAACAGTGGCGGTCGGAGCGTTGCTGATAGCCATGGAAATTTCCGGACAGCAGATGGGTGCACGCAGGCAGGTGCGTCAATGTGCCATTTTTCGGTGCGCCAAGGCTATCCCCTTAGCCAGCTAACTAACTGACTGTTCGTCATTGACCAGGTGATAGCGCAACGCCATGGTCTGAATCTTGCCTTGCTTCTTGGCTTGAACGCGGTCGCCTTACAAAGGTGATCGACAATGGGAAGTTTCGCTACAAAGTTTGCCCACAGAGCGAACAAGAGTGAACTTTCGAGGCCTTTTAGCAGGGCACAACATCAACGTCGACCGACCGCGATGCACGCCATTGGTGCGTGGTGTCCAGAGGAGTCATGGGGCATGCAGGCTTTCCTTTCACCGGGGATCAAGTTGCTGGGGCGGTTTGGCTTCGCACGTAAATTCCAGTTGTTGTTTCTGCTATTCATTTTGCCGTTGGCCGGCAGCCTGTTGATGATCGGCCAGGACTATCGCGACAAACTCAATCTGATTTCCGGCGAACGTGCCGGCGTGCGTCAGTTGCTCGCGCTCGATGCGCTCGACAACCTGCTCGCGGCCCAGCGCGACCGCGCAGCGCGTTGGCGTGCCACGGAAACCAATCGTCAGCCGACACCCGCGACGCTCGCCGCCATGGCTGCGTTCGATGCTGTGCAGCCAGCTGTCCAGCAAGCCACCACTGACTTGGGCAATGCGCTGAATAACGAGGGCGCCGAAGGCGAAACCCTCACCCGTTATCAGGCGTTGCAAACCGCGCTCGGCGGCCTGGACTCGAAAAGCCTCAGCGGCGTCGGCTGGTGGCCGGACGGTTACGACCGTTTCACCAACGCCCTCAGCGCCCTGCAAGCACTGCGCGAGCAAATCGTCATGGACAATCGCCTGACCCTCGCGCCATGGCTGGAAACCTATCTGCTGACGCAGATTTCCACGCAGCATGCACCGGACCTGATCGAACGGGTCGGGCGCCTCGCGGCGGTCGGTCAGGCGTCGGTGGTGTCCGGTCAGTTCACTTTGCAAAGTCGCTTGCAGTTGCGCGACCTGCGCAGCCGCATCGGCGATGCCCGTGAGCAGTTGGTGAAAACCGCAGGCTTGCTGGAAGCGCGTCTGCCCACAGGACTGCAATCCTGGGCCAGCCAATACCACGACAGCCTCAAGCACCTGGACAGCGGCCTCAAAGTGCTGGACGACGGCGTGTTCGGTGGCAGCATCAATCTCAAACCGGAAGACTTCGAACGCAGCCTTGATGCGTTGCTGGCTGACCTCGCCTCTCTGCGCCAGCAATCGCTGATGTCGCTGGATCAGCGCCTCGAAGACCATCACGGCTCGGCGGTTCGCCAACTGATCATCGTCGCGGCGATATTCGGCTGTCTGCTGCTGGTGGCGCTGTACCTGTTCATCTGCCTGCAAGCCTCGACCCGCCGCAGCGCCAGCGGCATCACCGTACTTGCCGAAGCCCTGCGCGACGGCAATCTGAGTCTGCAAGTTCCGGTTGTGGGACACGATGAGCTGGCGGCGATCAGCACCGCACTCAACGTCGCCGTGGTGCAATTGCGCACCAGTATGATCGGCGTCGATCACGAGACTTCACAACTGAGCAACGCGGTTCGCAGCCTCAACGATCATTCCAGCGGTGCCCTCAGCGAAGTCGAAGCACAGCAGTTGCAGATCAGCCAGATCGCCGCTGCGGCCACGCAACTGGCCGCGACCTCCCAAGGCGTGGCACAGAGCTGCGAGCAGGCCTCTGGCAGCGCTCAAAACACCCGCCGCATCGCCGCCGACAGCAGCCGCGACAGTCAGCGCACCACAGCGAGCATTCAACAACTCAACCAACGCTTGAACGACACCGCAGCCGCGCTAGGCCGGGTCAGTGAGCAAGGGCAGCAGATTCAATTGGTGGTCGACACCATTCGCGGGGTGGCCGAGCAGACCAACCTGCTCGCGCTCAACGCAGCCATCGAAGCCGCGCGCGCCGGGGAACAGGGTCGCGGTTTCGCCGTGGTCGCCGATGAGGTGCGTAGCCTGTCGCAACGCACGCAATCGTCCACCGCGCAGATCGCCGGCACGGTCGACAGCCTGCGCGCCACGGTCAACGAAGCCGTGAGCCTGATGGAAGCAGCCTGTGGCCAGGCACAAACGGACGCCGAAGCCGTGACCGGGCTGGGCGAACGCCTGGGGGAAATTGCCAGCGCCGTGCAAAGCGTCACCGACACCCTGGCGCAGATCGCCACGGCGGTTGAAGAGCAAGCGAGCACCGCCGACGAAGTCAGCAGCAGTATTCAGCAAGTCGATCAGGCAGCAGTGCGATTGCTCGAAGGCGCGCGCGCGGTGAATCTGGCGGCGGACACCTTGAGTCAGGGCAGTCATGCCTTGAGTACCAACACCGCGAGATTTCAGCTTCGTTGATGCCCTGCCCGGCACGATTTTCGGGGCCGGAGGATAAGCGGTTGAAAATAAGAAGAAATATTTTAAATTTACGCTTGACGCTTTTCCATTTCAGGGGAATAATGCGCGCCACTTGGCTACATAGCTCAGTTGGTTAGAGCATAGCATTCATAATGCTGGGGTCCGGGGTTCAAGTCCCTGTGTAGCCACCAAGTACTAAAAACGGCTTACCGAAAGGTAGGCCGTTTTTTTATGCCTGTAGAAAAGTCTCGGTAATCGCCTATTCCGCCAGACCGAGAAAGCGCCGTAGGAAACGGATTCGATCCTGGTACGAATTGGATTTTTCGTGAAACCAGGCGCCTGTAACTCAACCGTTCGGTTCGCCCCACTCCCCTATTGACCGACAAGCTCCCCCGGCTCGATTCATATCCCTCTTCGACGAAGACTGGCCTTGGAAGCATCCGCACGGCGGCGGCTCCTGGACCGCATGGAATCCGGCAGGACAACGGAGCCCGCCAGCAACTTCGGCAAGATCATGGTCGCGGTAGCTGGACTAGGTGGGGAACTCGCTGTGCATTACTGGCCTCTTGTAGGTTTTGTATTTGTGGGAGCGAGCCTGCTCGCGAAGCGGTGTTTCATTCAATATCAAGGCTGGCTGATACACCGTATTCGCGAGCAGGCTCGCTCCCACAGGGGCTTGTTTCAGTTCGATGAATTTGACATTGACCCTAGCGAACATCCGCGCTGAAAAGAAAGACAAAAATGCCCACCGGTTTGCGTCGCGACCGGTCGGTCGATAAAGTCCCTCAGACTTTTTATCCACGGACGGAGAGCCCGCGTGTTTTCAGCCTTGCCCTTGAGCCGCTTTCGCCTGCCTGCCCTGACGCTGATCATCAGCGCTCTGTCACTCACCGCGTGCAACGCCCCGCCCTCCTCGACCCTGCCGCTGGCACCGGAAGCCGCCTCCGGTTATCGCACCGACCTGCAAACCCGTCACGCCAGCAAACACATGGCGGCCGCGGCCAATCCGCTGGCCGCTGAAGCGGGTCGGGAAATGCTGCGTCAGGGCGGTTCGGCGATTGATGCTGCGATTGCGATGCAAGCGGTGTTGACGCTGGTGGAGCCGCAATCTTCCGGCATCGGTGGCGGTGCGATGATTGTGTTGTGGGATGGCAAACAGGTACGCACTTATGACGGCCGCGAAACCGCGCCGGCCGGCGCCACCGAGAAACTGTTCCTGCAAGCGGACGGTAAACCGATGCCGTTCCCGCAAGCGCAAATCGGCGGGCGTTCTGTGGGTACACCGGGCGTATTGCGTGCACTGGAGATGGCGCATAAACAGCACGGTCGTCTACCCTGGGCCAAGCTGTTTGAACCGGCGATCAAACTGGCCGAACAAGGTTTTGCGATTTCCCCGCGCCTGTATTCGCTGCTGGCATCCGACCCGGTGATCCGCCGCTCGCCAGACATGGCTGCTTACTTTCTTAATGGCGATGGCAGCGTCAAAGCCGTCGGCACTCGCCTGCAAAATCCGCCCTTGGCTGCCGTGCTCAAACGCATTGCCAGCGAAGGTGCCGATGCGCTGTACACAGGCCCGATCGCCGAGGAGATCGTCGCCAAGGTGCAGAGCCACGCAAACCCCGGCAGCCTGTCGTTGAACGATCTTCAAGGTTACAAAGCCAAGGAGCGCGCGCCCTTGTGCACTGACTACAAACGCTGGCAGGTCTGCGGCATGCCGCCACCGTCATCGGGCGGGATCGCCGTGGCGCAGATCCTCGGCACCTTGCAGGCACTGGAGACCCGCGATCCGCGCCTGGCGCTGGCACCGTTGAAACCGCTGAAGACCGACAAACCCGCCGGCTTCGAACCGGCGCCGCAAGCCGTGCACCTGATCGCCGAGGCTGAACGCCTGGCCTATGCCGACCGTGCGCAATACGTCGCCGATACTGACTTCGTGCCGGTGCCGGTCAAAGGCCTGGTCGATCCGGGCTATCTCGCCAGCCGCGCCAGCCTGATCGGCGAACGCAGCATGGGCAGCGCCAAACCGGGCACACCGCCGGGCGTGCAAGTGGCTTACGCACCGGATCGCTCACCGCTGCGCATCTCCACCTCGCAAGTGGTGGCGGTGGATGACCTCGGCGGCGCGGTATCGATGACCACCACCATCGAAGCGGCGTTCGGTTCGCACTTGATGGTTCAGGGCTTTCTGCTGAACAACCAGATGACCGACTTCTCGTTTATCCCCGAAGAGAACGGGCAGAAAGTCGCCAACCGCGTCGAACCCGGCAAACGCCCGCGCTCGTCGATGGCGCCGACGCTGATCTTCGACCGCACCAGCGGCGAATTCCTCGCCAGCGTCGGCTCGCCCGGTGGCTCGCAAATCATCGAGTATGTCGCCAAAACCACCGTCGGCCTGCTCGACTGGAACCTCGACCCGCAAAGCGCGATAAGCCTGCCCAACTTCGGCAGCCGCAACGGCCCAACCGAACTGGAAAAAGGCCAGTTCAGCCCGGCACTGATTCAGTCTTTGAAAGACAAGGGCCACACCGTCAACGAAATCGACATGACCAGCGGCACCCAGGCCATCGTGCGGGTCAAGGATGCGCAGGGAAATGTATCGCTGGAAGGTGGCGCAGATCCACGGCGCGAGGGAGAAGCGCTGGGGGATTGAGATCAACGAAACTCAAACCGCCAGCGTCTTGCCGTCCACCGCCTCGCCTATCGTCAGGAAGTGCCCGCCGGCCACATGGTGCAAAGTGCGCAGGCCGTCATGCCCTTCGAAATGCCAGCGTCCTTCGCTGAACACCCGTTCATCGGCATGGGCGGCAATGACTTCGGCGAGGAACAGGTCGTATTGATCGTGATTGCGCGGCTCCGGCAGCAAGCGGCATTCGAGCCAGGCAACGCATCCCTCGAGCAGCGGCGCTTCAACCTTGTCGCCGCTAAAGGTTTGCAAGCTATAGGCCTGAAACTTGTCCTGCCCTTGGCTTTGGCTGATTTCCAGACCCGACGTATTGCCCACGGTCTGCACGATGTCGGCCTGATCGACGCACGGCACGTTGAGTACGAAGGTGCCGGACGCCTCGAGCAACTGCCGCGTCCAGGTGGATTTGTCGAGGACGACGGCAACTTTCGGCGGTTCGAAGTCCAGTGGCATCGCCCACGCGGCGGCCATGATATTGCGCTGGCCGTCATGGGCGGCGCTGACCAGTACGGTCGGGCCGTGATTGAGCAGGCGGTAGGCTTTGTTCAGGGGAACCGGGCGGCGGTGGGAGTCGCTCATGGGGATCTGCTCCGGGAAAAAGGAGCTGATTGTAGCGTCAGAATGGCTGGCGCCCCCACTGTAGGAGCTGCGGCACGCTGCGATCTTTTGATCCTGACTCTGAGACTTGAAATCAAAAGATCAAAAGATCAAAAGATCGCAGCGTGCCGCAGCTCCTACAGGGAGCATCAGTTAGACAGTTGATTGGCGAACTGGCCGACGGCATTCACGACTTTCTGCGCGCCATCCTGAATCTCAACGATCACCGTTCCGGCCTCCGCCGCCAGCGCCAGCCCTTGCTCGGCCTGGAGCTTGCCGTCGGTCATCAGCGCCACGGCGTTACGCGCCATTTCCTGGTTCTGCCGCACGACGCCGACAATCTCTTCGGTCGCCTGGCTAGTGCGCGAGGCCAGTTGCCGCACTTCGTCGGCTACCACGGCAAAACCACGGCCCTGCTCACCGGCGCGGGCCGCTTCGATCGCGGCATTGAGCGCCAGCAGGTTGGTCTGTTCAGCGATGCCGCTGATGGTTTTGACGATCGTGCCAATCACCAGCGACTGCTCATTGAGCGCTTCAATGCCTTCACCGGCGGCCTGCATGTGCCGCGACAAGTCGCGCATCACGTTGACCGCTTCGGTCACTACAGTCGTGCCGCGCTGGGCAGTGCTGTCGGTTTGTTGCGAGGTGCTGTAGGCAATGCTGGCCGCGTCGGCGACAGCTTGTTCGCGATTAACCTGATCGGTGATCACCGTGGCGAACTTCACCACTTTGTACAGTTTGTTGTTGGCATCGACCACCGGATTGTAGGAGGCCTCCAGCCACACTGTACGACCATGGCTGTCGATACGTTTGAAACGGGCAGCCACAAACTCGCCGTTGTTCAGACGACGCCAGAAATTCTGATACTCGGCACTGTTGTACTCTTCGGGCATGCAGAACATGCGGTGATGTTTGCCCTTGATCTGCGCCAGGCTGTAACCCATGCCGCTGAGAAAGCGTTCGTTGGCGTTGAGCACGTTACCGTTCAAATCGAACTCGATCACCGCGGTGGAACGCACCAGTGCACCGATCAGGTTTTCATGCTCGCGGGAGGCTTCGATCGTGCGGGTCAGGTCGCTGGAGAAAATCGAGATGTGCTTGATCCGCCCATCCGAAGAACGTACCGGCTGCACGATCGAGCGCAACCAGGCCTCGTCACCATTGCCACGCAGCAGTCGCACAGCGCCGGCGAAATGCTCGCCGCGAGTCATGGCGCTCTTGAAGCGCTGATGGAATTCGTCGGATTTCACATGGGCCGGGACGATGTCATCGATGGCCCGGCCAATCAGGTCATGGCTCTTGTAGAACATCTCGTCGAGGAAGTTCTGGTTGACCGACTGAACCCGTCCATCCGGCTCGAGGGTCAGCACCATCATCTCGCTTTCCAGGCTTTCCTTTACTTGCACAAGGCTGGAGAGTTCTTCACGAAGAGCAGCCAGCTCTTGCTTCAAGCGTTTATTGAACATGGGAAAGCACCGATGGGCAGGGTGGAAAGCGGATACAGCCTAACCATCGGCCTTGGACAGCTTTTCTGAAGAGCGATTGAGACTCGTCAGTCAAAAATAGTTCGGGCTCTGCGAGTCAGGCAGTTCCGGCAACCTGACATGGCCCCGTACGCGGCATCCGCGCGCCAAAATACGCCGCACTCAGCACACCCACTGCGCCCATCACCGCGCAGAAGATTACGCAGATCCACGGGCTCCATGGCATCAGACCGATCAGCAACAACGGCGTGATACTCGCCCAAGCGGCGTAGGCAATGTTGTAGGTGAAGGAAATACCGGAGACCCGAATACGCGCCGGGAACAACCCGACCATCACCGACGGCACTGCACCGACAACGCCACAGGCAAGACCGGCCACCGCGTACGCCAGACCAATCCAACCGCCCCCCATGATCAAGCAGCTGTAAAGCACGCCAATGCCCAGCGGCAGCAGCACGCTATACAGCATGACCGTGCGCCAGGCACCGATGCGATCCACCAGCAACCCGGCGATCACGCAACCGATGTTGAGAAAGACGATGCCCAAGGCGCTGAGCGCAAAAGTGTGGCTGGCGGTCATGCCGAAGGTTTTCTGCATCATGGTCGGGGTGATAACCACGAACACCACCACTGCCGATGTCAGCACGCAGGTCAGCAACATGGCTGGCAGCATTGCCAGTCGATGTTCACGCAGCACTGTACGCAGCGGCAGCTCGACCCGCGCCTCGCGCTGCGCCTGCATCGCCATGAACACCGGGGTTTCGCTCAACCAGCGGCGCAGATAGACACCGATCACACCGAACACGCCGCCCAGCAGGAACGGATAGCGCCAGGCGTAATCAAGAATTTCCGCCGGGGTGAATACTTGTGCCAGGAATGTCGCGGTCAGCGCGCCGATCAGATAGCCGAAGGTCAAACCGGCCTGCAAGAAGCCCAAGGCATAACCGCGATGCCCGGTCGGTGCGTGCTCGGCGACGAATACCCAGGCACTCGGTACTTCACCGCCAACCGCCGCGCCTTGCAAGATGCGCAGCGCCAACAACAGCAGCGGAGCGAAATAACCGATCTGGGCGTAAGTCGGCATGATTCCGATCAGCAGGCACGGCAGCGCCATCATCAGGATGCTCAGGCTGAAGACTTTTTTGCGGCCCATCCGGTCGGCGAAATGCGCCATCAGAATCCCGCCCAGCGGCCGCGCCAGATAACCGGTGACGAAAATTCCGAAGCTTTGCAGCAGCCGCAGCCACTCGGGCATTTCCGGCGGGAAGAACAACTGGCTGAGGGTCAGGGCGAAGAATACGAAGATGATGAAATCGTAGATTTCCAGAGCCCCGCCAAGGGCCGCAAGGCCCAGGGTCTTGTAGTCGGAGCGGCTGAACGGCACCGGTTTGGCCGTGTTTTGGGCAGTCATGGCAAAGAACTCTGGCAGGCAAAAAACCAAGGCGCACATGGTCTACGCAAATGCGTCGATGGACAACCCGTTAGACCATAGTCCCGATTTTGCAAAAACCTGCTCACAAAATGGCTTGGCTTGAATTACTGTTCAGGCCTGTCCAGAGGGACGACGCAACGCCGACCAACCGCAGCGAACCCCATGTGGGAGCTCTTTGCTGTCGAGATGGGCGGCGGCTCCCGCGGACCACAATAACCATAAAAAATCCGAGGTACTCCCGTGGCCGTTGATATCGAAGATAGCCGCTCTGCACGCTTTGCCCTGCGCTGTTCAAGTTTTGCCGAACGCTGGTTTCCCGATTCCTGGGTATTCGCGGCGTTGGCCGTGATCATCGTTGCGCTGGCCACAATGGCCATGGGCGCCAAACCGACCGCCGCCGCCATGGCATTCGGCGACGGGTTCTGGAGCCTGATCCCGTTCACCATGCAAATGGCCTTTGTGGTGATCGGCGGCTACGTGGTCGCCAGTTCTCCGCCTGCCGTTAAACTGATTGATCGCTTGGCGCGTATCCCGAAAAACGGCCGCTCTGCCGTGGCCTGGGTCGCGTTGATCTCGATGGTTGCCTCGTTGCTGAACTGGGGCTTGTCGCTGGTATTCGGCGGTTTGCTGGTCCGTGCCCTCGCCCGCCGCACCGATCTGAAAATGGATTACCGTGCAGCTGGCGCCGCCGCGTATCTGGGACTTGGCGCGGTTTGGGCACTGGGGCTGTCGTCGTCGGCGGCGCAGTTGCAGGCCAACCCCGGCAGCCTGCCGCCGTCGATTCTGTCGATCACTGGCGTTATCCCGTTCACCGAAACCATTTTCCTCTGGCAGTCCGGCGTGATGTTGCTGGCGCTGATCGTGGTTTCGATCATCATTGCCTACGCCACCGCCCCCGGCCCGAACTCTGCGCGCAGCGCCGAGGCCTGCGGGATAGACCCGGCCTTCAACCTGCCGCCGCTGCAACCGCGCACGCGCCCTGGCGAATGGCTGGAACACAGTCCGCTGCTGATCATCGTGCTGGTGCTGCTGGCGGCGGGATGGCTGTTCCACGAGTTCTCGACGAAACCGGCGATTACCGCGATTTCCGGGCTCAACACCTATAACTTCCTGTTCATCATGCTCGGCGCATTGCTGCACTGGCGTCCGCGCAGCTTCCTCGATGCAGTCGCCCGCGCGGTGCCGACCACCACCGGCGTGCTGATCCAGTTTCCGCTGTACGGCTCGATTGCCGCGCTGATGACCACCGTCAAAGGCGCCGACGCGCAAACCCTGGCCCACCACATCTCGACGTTCTTCGTCAGCATCGCCTCGCACGACACGTACGCGCTGCTGATGGGCGTGTACTCGGCGATTCTCGGTTTCTTCATCCCGTCCGGCGGCGGCAAGTGGATCATCGAAGCGCCGTACGTGATGCAAGTCGCCAACGATCTGCAATACCACCTCGGCTGGGCGGTGCAGATCTACAACGCGGCGGAAGCCTTGCCGAACCTGATCAACCCGTTCTACATGCTGCCGCTATTGGGCGTGCTCGGCTTGAAGGCGCGGGACCTGATCGGTTTCTCGTTCGTGCAATTGCTGGTGCATACACCGCTGGTGCTGCTGTTGCTGTGGGCGCTCGGGACGACACTGGCGTATACGCCGCCGGTGATGCCGTAAAGCGTTCGACCTCACCATATAAAACCAATGTGGGAGTGAGCCTGCTATCACGAGCAGGCTCACTCCCACGTTTGCAACGACTCACTCGATAACTTTTCTACTGCCCACTAGACCGCGCGACACCCGTGGTTTCAGTATGTACCCGCCCCGCAACCGGGAACCACGCTGAAAAGGATCTGAGCATGTTCAAACTCGCAGGACTTACCCTCGCCGCGCTGACACTGAGCGCCGCCGCCCACGCCGATGTCGACCTGAAACTGGGCAGCACCGAGCGCGTCACACGCCTGTTCGCCTACCCCAACAACTGCAGCGTGATCTGCTTCCGCAACTGGACGCTAGAGCAGACCGTCGCGCATTACCTGACCCAGAGCGTGCAACGCGACGGCTATGCCAATGCGAAGGTTCTGGTCAAAACCGATAACGACCAGATCTACGCGGAAATCAGCGGCGTGCCGCAGGGCTACGACAAACCGCTGTCGGCGCTGCTGGACGCGGGAGATCTGGCCTACACCGGCGCCAGCAAGCTCAACGCCGATGGCAAATGGGCGTACAGCTGGTATCTGTTCCTGCCGTTGGGCATGGCCCTGGAGAATCGTAAAAGCGTCGAATTGCTGCACTTTCCGCCGGATTACTCGCTGACCCAGGCTCAGGATTATCTGCGCTCCAATACCACCGACCGCTGGGCAACGCTGTTGACGGTCAATGGCATCCCCGCCGATCAGACCCCGGCCTATCAGACCATCATCGACATCGCACCGATCGCCGCGCCGTCCAACGCTGGCAGTGACCTGGAGGGTGTCTATGACTACTTCAAGGACTACCAGACCACGCTGGTCAAGCAGTTCAGCCAGACCGCCAGCGGCAAGACGCTGCCGATGGTGGCGTTCGGTGCACCGGTGAGGAACTGGATCAAGCAGCAATACGGTCCGACCGTGAGCGTCCTCGGCCTGGCGACCATCAGCCCAAGCGCCGGGGTGAACGTGCCGGTGCTGGGTTCGAACCACCCCAGTTACATCTGGTACGCCGCCGATCCCAAAAGCTACACCGGCGACGATGCGCAAGCCAAGGCTGACGCGGCAGGCATGAGGGTAATGGGGCAGGATTTGAGCGCCGCCTGCTGGCAGGCCGACATGGGCAGCAAACCGGACAGCGATGCGCAGAGCACGCTCAGTACGTGCACACAGACCTGGCAAGTCACGCAAAAGGTCAAAACCTGCGAGTTGTTCTACACCTCCATTCGCAACCTGACCCCGGAGCAAGCCACCACCCAGTGCGCCACACCACCGGTCAAGGCTCAACTGCAACAGCTCAAAGCCCCGCTGCCCGCCACTGCGACCCCCGCTCCACACTTGTAATCGCGTTGATGTCATTCCCGTGTCAGCCATGACTGACGCGGGAAAGCGTCTATCTCGCCTGTCAGATCTGACAGTAGACCGTCTATACCTATTACAACTACATTGGATCCAAAGAATAGTGGCGCCGCGCTGACAGGACGTCAGATAAAGGAAATCGCGCCCTCCTTGCAACAAGGACTGTTATGAATACCCATGCGATTGCTGGATCTGTTCCACGCGATACCGAAGGTATCTATCCCTTCGCTGGCCTCCCTGTGCGCCTCGGGTTTCCGTCCAGCGCCGACTTCGAAGTCTTCCACGATGAGCACGGCACCCCGACAGGCGTCGCGGCGCGTCGGGAATTTCAGCGCACCTGCCGAATGTGCAGGGTGTCTGGACAGTTACTGCCCTACCGCTGTCGACAGACCCGACAGCTGTTGAACGGTATCCACGTCTACGATCCACGCTTTTGCGGTGCACTCGAACACGCCTGCGACCCGAACGTATTTCTCGACATGAGCGAACTGTGGCTGTGGGCGTTGAAAGATATCCACAGGGGTGAGCGGCTGACCATGGATTACGCCGCCACCGAAGACAAACTGCTGCGTCAGTTTGCCTGCGATTGCGGTTCTGTACGTTGCCGTGGGTGGATCACCGGTTACAACGAACCCCCGAGCATCGAGGGCCAGCACTTTTTACAGCGCTGGCGACGGCAAGGCTCACGCTGATCCGCGCGGCAACCTTCGGCGGCTACGGCGCCCCGACAGGACGCAAGCGATACTGCGGCGGCAATTGCTCGAAACCGCTGATGGTCGCGTTCAGGCTTTTCCAGCGCCCATCCTTGATGCCGTAGATGCAACCGTGGATCGACAGGCTCTGCCCGCGATGCCAGGCGTTTTGCACAATGCTGGTATGGCCGACGTTGGCCACTTGCTGGATCACGTTGAGCTCGCACATGCGATCGACCCGCTCTTCTTCGGTCGGCAGCTTGGCCAGTTCGTCACGCTTGTCGTAATAGAGGTCACGGATCGAGCGCAGCCAGCCGTCGATCAGACCGAGCTGACGATCCTGCATCGACGCCCGCACACCGCCACAACCGTAGTGGCCAGTGACCAGAATGTGTTTGACCTTGAGCACATCGACCGCGTACTGGATCACCGACAGGCAATTAAGGTCGGTGTGCAGCACGACGTTGGCGACATTGCGGTGTACGAACAAATCGCCCGGCAACATGCCGACGATTTCGTTGGCCGGCACCCGTGCGTCGGAACAGCCGATCCACAGATATTCAGGGGTTTGCTGACGCGCCAGCTTGGCGAAGAAATCCGGGTCTTCCTTGGTGATCGCGTCAGCCCAACGCTCGTTGTTATCAATCAGGTCTTGTAAGTCATGCATGCTGTAAGGCCTCAAGAAAGATGCGCTGCTTTGACAGACGACCGTCAGTCGGGGTCACGAAAGGATCGCAAGTGTTTTTGTTGGAATTCTCGTGTGCCCGGCGAGTCCACCTTAGTAAGGCCCACACTATGAGGATTTGCCATGACTGATTCACGACGCCCTTACGATGCGGTGCAACCGGAACCCATCGATGATAACGAAGATCGGATGGGTTCGATGCACGAGCTGGATTTCGACGACGAACAGCCCAGCGCGAAAATCGGCGACGAACTGCCGGAACAGGAGCGCAAGCAACTGATGCCAGAAGAGCGCGTGCGTGAAGCGGGCCTCACTGGCGCGTCGACTGCCGACCATGAGCCGACCGACGATGACATGAGCCCGGAAACGCTGATTCATGAGGATGGCGCACGGGATGCGAAGGAATCCGGTGAAGACAATCCTGCGGACTGGGATTTGAGCGTGGTCGATGAAGACGATATCGGCGGCGGCAATGGTCTGGATGAAGCAGAGCTGGCGCGGCGCGAACCGTTGGATGGCAATCGCTGATTACCTGCAGTAACGCAATCCCTGTAGGAGCTGCCGAAGGCTGTGATCTTTTGATCTTGTTGTTCAACATCCAAAGCAAGATCAACAGATCGCAGCCTTCGGCAGCTCCTACAGGGGGCTCAGCCATACATCAGTGGGATCAGTCAACCAAGGTGCAGGCCATGACCACCGCATCTTCACGCCCACCCACCGCCGGATAATAATCACGACGCCGGCCAATCTCATTGAAGCCATAACGCTCATACAAACGGAACGCCGACCGGTTGCTGTCACGCACCTCCAGAAAACACTCGCGCGCCTGGGCGGCATACGCCCGCGACATCAGATGCTCGAGCAACGTCAGCCCCAGCCCACGCCCCTGATTCTCCGGTTTGACCGTGATGTTGAGCAGGTGCGCCTCATCCAGAATGATTTGCACCACGCCGTGACCGACCTGCTGCTGACCTTCGAACATCAACCAGATCTGGTATTTGCCCAGGCCGTCGAGAAAAATCCCACGGGTCCACGGGTGGCTGTAGGCGGCGAACTCAATCTTCAGTACAGCGTCCAGGTCCGCCTCGGTCATCGGGCGGAACGTTACAGCGTCACTCATTCGATTCTTTCCAGCGCGCCATCAGCCGACGCATGGCTTGCCACACAGCGGCTTTGCGCTGTGGCTCTTCCATTAACAATTCCAGACCGGGAATGGCCCAGGCCGGGCCCAGACCTTCGATCTGCAATTCACGATTGAACGCTTCGGCGTCAGCTTCACCGGCAAAACGCACCGCCGGCAGGCCGATCAGCCATAGGCAGGCGCACGGCGCCGCTTCCATTTGTACCGAAAGAAAACCTTGCACGAAGTCGCGCGCAGCTTCCGGCCCCTGATCCATCGTGCCGCGATTCAACCACGGCCAGCGCACCGGCTCGCCGACGATCTGCGGCGCATCCGGCAGACCGGCGGCACGCAACATGTCCTTGAGCAAGAGATACGCCGGATCACGGCTCTGGAAGGATTCACCTGTGGGTAACTCCACCAGTAGCAGGCAACGCCCGGCGCGCAGCAGTTGCAGGGCGAAACGCGGGGGGGGCACTGGCGCAGGTTTGGCGACCACCGGCGTGTCGTCCGCCTCCTCGACCGGTTTTGTGCTGGCTCGAGTACTCGGCGACGAAGGTCGCGGCACTTCGATCTTCTGCCGCTCGGTGGGGCGCACGGCAGGCTGCACCGGGGTTTCGGCCTGAGGCACAGCCACAACCGGCGCCTCGATTTCGGGCTCGGGCATGTCCAGCAGCTCGGGCCGCGAAGGGGCAGCGAAGGGCAATTCGGTGCGCGGCAGCCAATTGACCACCTGCATGGCGTTCAAATAGGCGCGGCGGCGGGACTCGATAAGCAAAGGTCGGCCACTTGTGGATAACTGAAGTGCGCCGATTCTACCGCCCTTCGCTCAAGATCGCTCGCTGTTGATCGATAGTCTTGAGCCTGGCGCTTTATCCATGCTCTTTACCTTGAAAAAAGCGACAGCCCGTCCCGAGAGTGAATCGCATCCTTCGTGATGCAGTACAATCGCGGCTTTTAATCGCCAACCAGCCGGCCATTCCGATGATCGAACCCAAGCGCGTCTTGCGCGCCCTCGCTGAACACTGGGCACTTCTGGAGCCACTGTGCGAGCACTTCGACCAAGGCACACTGAGCCTCAACGAACTGCGCACGCAACTGGCCGCCCAACAACTGGACAGCACGCCGCAGGACATCACCAGTCTGCTCGACGTGTGGATTCGCCTCGACATTCTGGTGCCCGTGGCGAAAAGCCCGAACCGTTTCGAGCTCAATGCGCAGATTCACGACTTCCTCGCCTACCTGCGCCGTGAGCACCGTTTGGGCCTGTGCCTGGAAATCGAAGCGTATCTGCGGCACCTCGAGCGCCTGGCTGGTTATATTCAGGACGCATTCGACATCCGCGATGGCCACGACCTGGCCCGCCAGCTGCGCTTGCTCGACATGCGCGTACGCGACGTGTTGAAGAAGCTCGACAACGACGAGCAGGCGCTGGTGGCCGTGGCCGAGCGCGCGAAGACCAGCGACCGACAGATTCCACTGCGTCAGCGTTACGCCGAAGTTCTGGCGACCTGGGACGAATACGTCGAGCCGATGATCGATCTGGTCAACGCCGACGGTGCCTTCGAACAAGGCGTGCGCAAGGTCGAAACCGTACTGCTGAAGATGCTCAGCGAACAGCAACGCCTCGGCCATCTGGTCGATGACGACATGCTGCTGCGCACCCACGCGCGCATCCTCGAAATGCAGACCAGCGCCCAACTGACCCTGCGTCATGCCCGCGAACTGCTGCTGCCGCTGCGTGAAGAAGCGCGCCGCCATAACGCCGTGACCCGTGGCGCCGCACTGGCGCTGGCCGCGATCCGCCGCAAAGGTATCGATGCGGTGCCGCAAGCGGCGATGCCGCTGTTCACCCGGCCGCAAAGCACCTTCCTCGGCAGCGCCAGCCAGGTCGAAGCCTACGTTTATGCATTGGCGCGTTTCGAGCCGAAGCCGGCGCGTTTCCCCAAGGCCCACAAAACCCAAAAAGGTGGTGAAGCTCCACGTGCGCCTCGCACGGTGCGCGAAATGCTCGATCGCTGCGAAGACGCCCTGCCGATGCCGGATCTTATGGTCTGGCTGCTGGAGCAGGAGCCGGACGGCGCCACCGACGAATTGCTTTACTGGTTCTCGCGCCTGTCGCGGGAAAAACGCTTCAAGCGCGAACGTCTGGAACGCCGCGAATACCACACTCACGAGCACCAGGTCAGCCTGCGCTCCTTCGCCCTGCTCTCGGCCCGCGACACCGCCGCCGAGGATTCTGCGAGCATCCCAAATGCATCTTGATCTCTCCGAACTGTCTCAACTCGCGCCGATCTTCCGCGAACTGTTCAAGGGCTACCACGTCAGCCGCCGTGACCCGGAGCTGTACGCGCAACTGTCGAACTTTCAGGATCAGTACCGCACGCTGTTCAAGGCCCTGGGCTTTGAACTGGTCTGCGACACCCGTGGTTTCTACTATTTCGTACCGGACCTGGCTGCTGCGGCGGTGAACAAGACGGCCCAGCGTCTGGCCCTGTTTACCTTCATCCTCGTCGAGCATCTGGCCGATCAGGGCCGCGACCCGATTGCTGTGCTTGATGGTGGCAGCCTAGGCCGCGAAGAGCTGCCATCGTTGCTGGAGAAGTACCGCGATCTATTTATTCAGGCCGAAGTACAGACCGTTGAAGAGCTGGAAGAAAAGATCATGCGCCGCATGACCCAGCTCGGCTTCGCCGGCGAAGAGAACGGTGTGTACCGTTTCCTGCCGCCGATGCACCGATTCCTCGATGTGTGCCTGTCGGTTCAGCAAGACCGCGACCTGGCCGCCAGCGTGCACAGCGTTCTGCCGCTGCCAGCGCCAGTGCTGATCGACGAAGCTGCCGAAGCCAAATTCCTCGAAACCGACGATCCGCTCGATCTCTCGGAATTTGACGAAGAGAGTGAAGAAGACGCACTGGCCCGCGCCATTGCCGAAGAACAGGAGTCCGACGCATGAGCCAGGAACGCTACGGCATCCGCCGCTTTGCCCTTTTGAACACCGCCGGTTACAGCCTCGGCCTGTTCCCGCTGGAAGAACCGCTGTCGGTTTATGGCGCGAACAACCTCGGTAAATCGGCGTCGATCAACGCCTTGCAGTTCCCGATTCTGGCGCGCATGTCGGACATGAGTTTCGGCAAATACAGCCTGGAACAATCGCGGCGCTTCTACTTCGCGACCGACACCAGTTACATCCTTGTCGAAGTAAGCCTGCCCCACGGCCCGCACGTTATCGGCGTGGTCGGTCGCGGCCCCGGCGGTGGTTTCGGTCACCAGTTCTTCGCCTACGCCGGCAAACTCGATCTGGCCCACTACCAGAAAAACGACACTTGCCTGCGCCAGAAAGAGCTGTTCAGCAACCTTGAGAAAGAAGGCCTGAAAGCCTACGAACTCAAGCCTGACGAACTGCGTCGCTTGCTGGTTGGCGGTCACACGTCGATCCCGCTGGACCTGACCCTGATCCCGCTGCGGTCCACCAGTGAGCAGAGCCTGAAGACGTTCCGCGCACTGTTCATCAACCTGCTGCACATGCGCGAAATCACCGCGGCCAAACTCAAGCAACTGTTCCTCGATGCGTTTGAGCACAGCTTGCGCTCGGGTAGCGTTGATTACATTGCTGCGTGCGAAGAAGCGTTCCGCGACGTACGCCGCATGGAACAGGACTACAACTCGCTGGTCGCCGCTGGTCCCTTGGTCGAAGCCTTGGCCAATGGCGTGAAACAGCGCGACGTGCTGCGTGGCAAACTGCACCGCCTGTCGCCGCTGCTCGATTCGCTGCTCGGCACCTGGTCGGATTACGCCGGTGCGCGCAAGGAAGAGCTGACGATTCAGGCCGATCACTACCGCGGCGAGCAGGATGCACTGCAAAACAATCAGCGTGGCGGTACACAAGAACTGATGCGTCTGGAACGGGAAATTTCCGGCATCCAGCGCTGGCTCGGCGAACTGTCGGTGTTGAAAAATCGCTTTGCGCTGGTCGATGACGTCAAAGTGCTGGAGCAGCAATTGCTCGCCGCCAAAGACGCTCACGACGAGTTGGCCGGTGCCTTGGCGCAATCGCGTCAGTTCAGCGCCGAAGATCTGGAAGAACGTCTGCGCGATCTGGAAAAACGCCTGAAGTCGGTGAAGCAGCAACTCGATCACGCCGACAACAACAGCTACGCCCGCCTGCGTGAGGAATTCTCGCAGCCTGACGTCGAGCGTTTGATGCGTCTGTTCAACAGCGCGCTGTTCAGCTTGCCGCTGGGCGAGCACGGCATCACCCTCGACGACAATGGCGAGTGGGTCAAATCGGTTGAGCTGATTCTCGATGGCTTCAAAGGCGAGCGCTTCGAGGTGCCGGGCCTGTCGATCGACATCTCGCACATCGAGCCACCGGCCCTGCAAGCCTTGGCTGACCGTGCCGCGCTGCGCGATCAGAAAGAGCGTCTTGATAAAGAGCTCAAGCAACTGAAAACCCAGCAAGCCGTGGCCGCCGACCGCGCCGCGAGCAAGACCCAGACCGAAGCGCTGTATCAGCAGGTTCTGGATGCGCAAAAGGCGCTGGAAGACTTCCGTCGCTGCCAGACCCTGAGCGCCGAAGAAGGCGACAAGCTTGAGCAACTGGCGCAGATGGAAGGCGCGCAGGACGAACTCAAACGCTCCAGCGACGCGTTCACCGAGCGCGTCCAGCAACTGTCGGCCAAGCTGCAACTGGTTGGCCGGCAGATCGCCGATATGGAAGCCAAGCAACGTACTCTCGACGACGCCCTGCGCCGCCGTCAGTTGCTGCCGGCGGACCTGCCGTTCGGCACGCCGTTCATGGATCCGGTCGACGATTCGATGGACAACCTGCTGCCGCTGCTCAACGACTATCAGGACAGCTGGCAGGGTCTGCTGCGCGCCGATGGCCAGATCGAAGCGTTGTACGCGCAAGTGCGCCTCAAAGGCGTGGCCAAGTTCGACAGCGAAGACGACATGGAGCGCCGCCTGTCACTGCTGATCAACGCCTACGCACACCGTACCGACGAGGCGCTGACCCTCGGCAAGGCGCGGCGTGCGGCAGTCACCGACATCGCCCGGACCCTGCGCAACATTCGTAGCGACTACGACAGCCTCGAGCACCAACTGGCGCTGTTCAACCGCGAGATCAACAAGCGTCAGGTGTCCAACCTGCAGAGCTTCCGTATCGTCCTCGCGCCGAACAAGGAAGCGCTCAAACACATCGACCAGATCATCCACAGCGCCGGTCAGTACGAAGAAGGCGAAACCCTGTCGGTGTTCGACCTCAGCCAGAGCGCCGAACAGGACAACAAGAACGAAGAGGCCAAGGAATACCTGGCGCGGTTGGTGGCGGCAAACCACAACCAGCTCGGCCTCAAGGACTTGTTCGAACTGGCGTTCGAGATCACCAAGGTCAACGGCCAACCGGTTATCCACACCGACATCGACGGCGCGGCGTCCAACGGCACCACCATGACCATCAAGGCGCTGACCAACATGTACTTGTTGCTGCACTTGATGGACCGCGATCAGGCCGGTCGTGTACGCCTGCCGTACTACCTCGATGAGGCGGCGGACATTGACGAGAAGAACCAGGCAGCCTTGCTGGAAACCAGCCTGCAACTGGGCTTCGTGCCGATTCTGGCGAGCGTGAAGCCGCAGGTCTGCGCCAGTGTCGCCATCGACCTGGAAGGCGGCAGCGGCCCAGCGGGGATCTACATCGACGAGGCGGACTGGAAGTACATCCGCCGCCATGATGTGGTCAAAGCCACGGTGAATGTTGAAGCGGATGAGCCAGAGCTGGATGCGGTTTGATCGGCGTTAACTGAAGGCAATAAAAAGGGCCGCGATCTGATTGGATAGCGGCCCTTTTTTATGGCTTGGGATGTGTGCTGAACGCTGAGGCTTTTTCGCGAGCAGGCTCGCTCCCACCGGGATTTATGGTTGGCACAGAATCTGTGTCTACCGCCGATCCACTGTAGGAGCGAGCCTGCTCGCAAAAGCATCTTTTCAGACGCCACATCAAATACGGGTTATTTACCGAGCGAAATCTTCGGCGCCCACGTCAGCCACTCATCCTCGAACTTATCGAACAGCGGGAACGTCTGCTCAGGCCGCGCCGGATTACCCATGCGCTCGCCATCCGGCGTAGCAAAAGCAATCCCGCCCTGAATCGCCGTTTCAAGCGATTCCGTGCGAACCGTCAAGCCGTTGAACAAGCCGATATCGAAACCCACACCACTGGTGTTCCAGAAGCGGCTGCCACTGCGTACCAACGGCGCATATTTCGGCTCGATCAGAATGTGCACCAACACGCGATCAGCGGTCTGGCCCAGTTCATAACCGGTAACTTTGCCCACGGTGATTTCACGGTAGGTCACTGGCACACCCGGTTTCAGCGAGCCACGACGAGCCGCGCTCAATACCAGACTCAAACCCGCCTCTTGCCTGGTCACTTCCGGTGCATTAGCCAGCGCGACAAAGTTCTTTTGCGGCCCGAGGTTCTTCGCCGCCGGCTGCACTTCGATGTATTGCCCGGTGACCAGGGTTTCCAGATTGGAAGTCTTGATCAGCCCCAACTCCGGTTTCACCACCCAGAACTGACTGCCAACCCGCGCAATTTTCTCCGGCACTTGCGTGATGCGTGCGGTGAGGATGACCGCTTGCAGATCGTCGGTCAGATCGACACTTTCAATCTTGCCGACATCCAGCCCCTTGAAGCGAACTGGCGTACCGCTGCGCAAACCATCGGCGCGATCAACCTTTATCGTCACAACATCGCCTTTTTGATTGGCGTCGTCATGGCTGGCAAACAGGCGGAAGCGCGGAATACGTTTCTGCAATGGCGCCTTGGGCTGTGGCGTTTCGAAAGCAATACCGCCGGCCATCAGCGTCTGCAGTGATTCACTCTTCACTTGAATGCCGCCCGTCAGGCCACCTGTCAATGTAATACCGCTGACATTCCAGAAACGGGTCGAGGCGTTAACCAGATTTTCGTATTCCTTCTCGATGTGAACACCGATAACCACCTGCTTTCGGGTTTTGGAAAACTGGTAACTCTGAACCGAACCAACCTTGACCTGTTTGTAAAGAATCGGACTGCCGACTTCAATCGAACCAAGGGCATCGGTGAACAACACCAGGTGCAGGCCCGGCGAACGCAGATCCAGCGGCGGTGCCTTTGGTCTGGCCTCGAATTCACGTTTCGGGGCAGCCCCTTTGTCACCGGGGCGCACGGCGATGTAGTTACCTTTCACCAGTGCTTCCAATCCAGTGATACCGGCCAGGGAAATCGACGGTTTGACCACCCAGAATTGCGTGCCATCGACCAGATAGTCTTCGGC
The DNA here is from genome assembly GCF_044218815.1 of Pseudomonas sp. A0308. Lineage (NCBI taxonomy): Bacteria > Pseudomonadati > Pseudomonadota > Gammaproteobacteria > Pseudomonadales > Pseudomonadaceae > Pseudomonas > Pseudomonas sp. A0308. Next base: position 4,464,930 of record NZ_CP162581.1, on the reverse strand, counting down.
CAATGGATCAAGGGTGAGTTCGGCAGTGGCGCTGTTCAGATCCGCATCGACCTTCAGCGCCTTCAGATTGCCGACCTGAATACCTTTGTACATCACCGGCGTACGACCGGCCTGCAGACCTTCGAAGTCACTGAGTTTGACCTTCACGCGGATTCCGGCAGCGGCGGCGTCGAAGTCTTCATAAAGACGGAACGGCAAGCTTGGATCGGTCGCCGGACTGTCCTTGCGATTCTCTGGCGTGGCGAAGGCAATGCCGCCGGCGACAATACTCGCCAGCGATTCACTGCGCACCTTTACCCCAGACAGGTTGGCGTCGATGCTGATGCCGCTGGCGTTCCAGAAACGTGTGTGTTTACGCACCAGTTTGGCGTAGGTCGGCTCGATAAAAACTTTGAGCTCGACGGTACTCTGGTCTTCCGAAAGCAGATAGCTTTTGACCTGACCGACCTTGATCTGCTTGTAGAACACCGGGCTGCCGCGGCTCAGCGAGCCGAGCCGATCAGCCTTGATGGTCAGGTGCAGACCAGGCTTGGCATCAGACAGCGGCGGCTCTTCAGCCAGCGCCTTGAACTTGCGCAAAGGCTCGCCTTCGCCGGGACTGATGGCGACGTAGTTACCGGAGACCAGTGTTTCCAGCCCGGTAATACCGGCCAAGGTCACGCTTGGTTTGATCAGCCAGAAACGGGTGCTGGTCTTGAGGTATGGCTCGACGTCTTTATTCATCTCGACCGTGGCGATCACTCCTTTGGAGTTCCCTTCATCGTCGAGCTTGAGCGTCTTGACCTTACCGACCGACATGCCTTTGTACATGACCTCGGTCTTGTTGGCCTGGATGCCTTCGCCGCTCTCGAAGCGAATCTGGATCTCGATACCGGTTTCGGAGTAAGCACGCCAGCCGAGCCAGCCGCCGATGATCAGCGCAATCAAAGGCAGTACCCAAATGGCAGACCAGTTCGAGGCCGGTCGGGTTTTCGCTACAGGCAAATCAGTCATGGTCGTCATCCGACTCCGTGTTATCCCAAATCAGTCGGGGATCAAAAGTTACTGCAGCAAGCATCGTCAGAATCACCACAGTGGCAAAGGCGACGGCGCCAAGATTGGCTTCGACACTGGCAAGCCGGCCGAAGTTGATGACCGCCACGAGGATGGCGATCACAAAAATATCGAGCATCGACCAGCGGCCAATGAATTCGATAAAACGGTACATCCAGATGCGCTGACGCGCGGACAACGGCTGACGTCGTTGCACCGAAAACAGCAACAGTGCGATGCCCACCAGTTTGAAAGTCGGCACCAGAATACTGGCGATGAAAACGACCGCAGCAATAGGGATCATGCCGTGCTGCACCAACTGGATCACCCCGGACATGATGGTGCTCGGATCCCCCTGCCCCAAAGAACTGACAGTCATGATCGGCAGCACATTGGCGGGGATGTAGATAATCGCTGCAGTGATCAGCAGTGCCCAGGTTCTGGCCAGGCTGTTCGGACGGCGCGGGTGAACAAGTGCGCCGCAGCGCGTGCAGGTTTGCTCGTCGGTGTCCGCGTCTTGCCTGTTCAACTCGTGGCATTCGGTACAAGTCAGAATGCCCGCATCAATCGCCCGCATGAGCATCCTCTCCAGATAACGCCTGCCAGATCTGATGCGGCGACATCACCACCTCCAGCCAGACCTGAATCAACAACAAGCCGATGAAACACGCCAGACCGAGGCCGACGGTGATGGCCGCCATGTCCGCCAGTTTAACGATCGCCACCAGTACGCCCATGAGGTAGACCTCGAGCATTCCCCAGTCTTTGAGGTGGTGGTAAATTCGATAGAGCAGCAGGCCGTAGCTGCGCCCAAGGTTCAAGCGGATCGTCAGCAATACCGCCAATTGGCACAGCAACTTGATTAACGGAATGGCCATGCTGCACAGGAATACGACGATCGAAACACCTTGCATGCCGGTGTTGAACAAACCCACAACACCGCTCCAGACAGTGTCGTGCGACGACTGCCCGAGAAGATTGAGCTGCATGATGGGTAAAAAGTTCGCTGGCACGTAGAGCAAGAGTGCCGCGATGACCAAGGCAAGGCTGCGCTGCACCACATTATGGCGGTGGGCGTACAACTCGTAACCACAGCGCGGGCAGAGGGCTTTTTCGCCGTGGGCAAGCTTCGGCTTGCGCATCAGCAAGTCGCACTCATGACAGGCCACCAGGTCTTCCAGCGGTAAATCTGACAGCCCTGGGGCGTCAACCGGATCTGACATAAAGGCTCTGGCTCCGAAAAAGATGGGGCTATTCTAGTGTTCTGATACGAAAATAACTGTGCAAATTTGTTCGGTGGTGCGAACAAAAACTTTCCTGCGGGCAAAACAAAACCCCAACTGCTTTCGCAATTGGGGTTTCGGAATTTAATCTTGACGATGACCTACTCTCACATGGGGAAACCCCACACTACCATCGGCGATGCATCGTTTCACTACTGAGTTCGGGATGGGATCAGGTGGTTCCAACGCTCTATGGTCGTCAAGAAATTCGGGTACTGAGTCGTGACCAGTTGGCCTCGCTTCAGCAAATTGGGTATGTGACAGCTTTCGGTGTTTGTGAACATCGAACTTTCGGTTCGTTTCGTCTTCACACACCGCAATCTGATGCTCTTTCGAGTAGTCAAATTGCTTGGGTGTTATATGGTCAAGCCTCACGGGCAATTAGTATTGGTTAGCTCAACGCCTCACAGCGCTTACACACCCAACCTATCAACGTCGTAGTCTTCGACGGCCCTTCAGGGAACTCAAGGTTCCAGTGAGATCTCATCTTGAGGCAAGTTTCCCGCTTAGATGCTTTCAGCGGTTATCTTTCCCGAACATAGCTACCCGGCAATGCCACTGGCGTGACAACCGGAACACCAGAGGTTCGTCCACTCCGGTCCTCTCGTACTAGGAGCAGCCCCTCTCAAATCTCAAACGTCCACGGCAGATAGGGACCGAACTGTCTCACGACGTTCTAAACCCAGCTCGCGTACCACTTTAAATGGCGAACAGCCATACCCTTGGGACCGGCTTCAGCCCCAGGATGTGATGAGCCGACATCGAGGTGCCAAACACCGCCGTCGATATGAACTCTTGGGCGGTATCAGCCTGTTATCCCCGGAGTACCTTTTATCCGTTGAGCGATGGCCCTTCCATACAGAACCACCGGATCACTAAGACCTACTTTCGTACCTGCTCGACGTGTCTGTCTCGCAGTCAAGCGCGCTTTTGCCTTTATACTCTACGACCGATTTCCGACCGGTCTGAGCGCACCTTCGTACTCCTCCGTTACTCTTTAGGAGGAGACCGCCCCAGTCAAACTACCCACCATACACTGTCCTCGATCCGGATAACGGACCTGAGTTAGAACCTCAAAGTTGCCAGGGTGGTATTTCAAGGTTGGCTCCACGCGAACTGGCGTCCACGCTTCAAAGCCTCCCACCTATCCTACACAAGCAAATTCAAAGTCCAGTGCAAAGCTATAGTAAAGGTTCACGGGGTCTTTCCGTCTAGCCGCGGATACACTGCATCTTCACAGCGATTTCAATTTCACTGAGTCTCGGGTGGAGACAGCGCCGCCATCGTTACGCCATTCGTGCAGGTCGGAACTTACCCGACAAGGAATTTCGCTACCTTAGGACCGTTATAGTTACGGCCGCCGTTTACCGGGGCTTCGATCAAGAGCTTCGCGTTAGCTAACCCCATCAATTAACCTTCCGGCACCGGGCAGGCGTCACACCCTATACGTCCACTTTCGTGTTTGCAGAGTGCTGTGTTTTTAATAAACAGTCGCAGCGGCCTGGTATCTTCGACCGGCATGAGCTTACGGAGCAAGTCCTTCACCCTCACCGGCGCACCTTCTCCCGAAGTTACGGTGCCATTTTGCCTAGTTCCTTCACCCGAGTTCTCTCAAGCGCCTTGGTATTCTCTACCCAACCACCTGTGTCGGTTTGGGGTACGGTTCCTGGTTACCTGAAGCTTAGAAGCTTTTCTTGGAAGCATGGCATCAACCACTTCGTCATCTAAAAGATGACTCGTCATCAGCTCTCGGCCTTAGAATCCCGGATTTACCTAAGATTCCAGCCTACCACCTTAAACTTGGACAACCAACGCCAAGCTGGCCTAGCCTTCTCCGTCCCTCCATCGCAATAACCAGAAGTACAGGAATATTAACCTGTTTTCCATCGACTACGCTTTTCAGCCTCGCCTTAGGGACCGACTAACCCTGCGTCGATTAACGTTGCGCAGGAAACCTTGGTCTTTCGGCGTGGGTGTTTTTCACACCCATTGTCGTTACTCATGTCAGCATTCGCACTTCTGATACCTCCAGCAAGCTTCTCAACTCACCTTCACAGGCTTACAGAACGCTCCTCTACCGCATCATCCTAAGATGATACCCGTAGCTTCGGTGTATGGTTTGAGCCCCGTTACATCTTCCGCGCAGGCCGACTCGACTAGTGAGCTATTACGCTTTCTTTAAAGGGTGGCTGCTTCTAAGCCAACCTCCTAGCTGTCTAAGCCTTCCCACATCGTTTCCCACTTAACCATAACTTTGGGACCTTAGCTGACGGTCTGGGTTGTTTCCCTTTTCACGACGGACGTTAGCACCCGCCGTGTGTCTCCCATGCTCGGCACTTGTAGGTATTCGGAGTTTGCATCGGTTTGGTAAGTCGGGATGACCCCCTAGCCGAAACAGTGCTCTACCCCCTACAGTGATACATGAGGCGCTACCTAAATAGCTTTCGAGGAGAACCAGCTATCTCCGAGCTTGATTAGCCTTTCACTCCGATCCACAGGTCATCCGCTAACTTTTCAACGGTAGTCGGTTCGGTCCTCCAGTTAGTGTTACCCAACCTTCAACCTGCCCATGGATAGATCGCCCGGTTTCGGGTCTATTCCCAGCGACTAGACGCCCTATTAAGACTCGCTTTCGCTACGCCTCCCCTATTCGGTTAAGCTCGCCACTGAAAATAAGTCGCTGACCCATTATACAAAAGGTACGCAGTCACAGAACAAAGTCTGCTCCCACTGCTTGTACGCATACGGTTTCAGGATCTATTTCACTCCCCTCTCCGGGGTTCTTTTCGCCTTTCCCTCACGGTACTAGTTCACTATCGGTCAGTCAGTAGTATTTAGCCTTGGAGGATGGTCCCCCCATATTCAGACAAAGTTTCTCGTGCTCCGTCCTACTCGATTTCATGACTAAGAGATTTTCGCGTACAGGGCTATCACCCACTATGGCCGCACTTTCCAGAGCGTTCCGCTAATCTCAAAGCCACTTAAGGGCTAGTCCCCGTTCGCTCGCCACTACTAAGGGAATCTCGGTTGATTTCTTTTCCTCAGGGTACTTAGATGTTTCAGTTCCCCTGGTTCGCCTCTTGCACCTATGTATTCAGTACAAGATAACCATCTTATGATGGCTGGGTTCCCCCATTCAGACATCTCCGGATCAAAGTCTGTTTGCCGACTCCCCGAAGCTTTTCGCAGGCTACCACGTCTTTCATCGCCTCTGACTGCCAAGGCATCCACCGTATGCGCTTCTTCACTTGACCATATAACCCCAAGCAATCTGGTTATACTGTGAAGACGACATTCGCCGAAAATTCGATAATACTCAATTCAGAGTAACTCACAAATTTTACCTTAGCCTGATCCGTTACCAGTGAAAGTAACGTTCAGTCTATCTTTCTATCACATACCCAAATTTTTAAAGAACGATCTAATCAAAAGACTAGAAATCAATATTCAGTGCGAATATTCATTTCTAAACTCTCAAACTTTCGAAGCAGTTTATGGTGGAGCCAAGCGGGATCGAACCGCTGACCTCCTGCGTGCAAGGCAGGCGCTCTCCCAGCTGAGCTATGGCCCCATAACAAAATTGGTGGGTCTGGGCAGATTCGAACTGCCGACCTCACCCTTATCAGGGGTGCGCTCTAACCAACTGAGCTACAGACCCAATTTCGAGCTTGTAACTGTTAGCTCAGAGCTATCAGCTTGGAGCTTAAAGCTGCTTCTATCGTCTTCTTCAATGAATCAAGCAATTCGTGTGGGAGCTCATGGAGCAGCTGATGTCGTCGATTAAGGAGGTGATCCAGCCGCAGGTTCCCCTACGGCTACCTTGTTACGACTTCACCCCAGTCATGAATCACACCGTGGTAACCGTCCCCCCGAAGGTTAGACTAGCTACTTCTGGTGCAACCCACTCCCATGGTGTGACGGGCGGTGTGTACAAGGCCCGGGAACGTATTCACCGTGACATTCTGATTCACGATTACTAGCGATTCCGACTTCACGCAGTCGAGTTGCAGACTGCGATCCGGACTACGATCGGTTTTATGGGATTAGCTCCACCTCGCGGCTTGGCAACCCTTTGTACCGACCATTGTAGCACGTGTGTAGCCCAGGCCGTAAGGGCCATGATGACTTGACGTCATCCCCACCTTCCTCCGGTTTGTCACCGGCAGTCTCCTTAGAGTGCCCACCATTACGTGCTGGTAACTAAGGACAAGGGTTGCGCTCGTTACGGGACTTAACCCAACATCTCACGACACGAGCTGACGACAGCCATGCAGCACCTGTCTCAATGTTCCCGAAGGCACCAATCCATCTCTGGAAAGTTCATTGGATGTCAAGGCCTGGTAAGGTTCTTCGCGTTGCTTCGAATTAAACCACATGCTCCACCGCTTGTGCGGGCCCCCGTCAATTCATTTGAGTTTTAACCTTGCGGCCGTACTCCCCAGGCGGTCAACTTAATGCGTTAGCTGCGCCACTAAGAGCTCAAGGCTCCCAACGGCTAGTTGACATCGTTTACGGCGTGGACTACCAGGGTATCTAATCCTGTTTGCTCCCCACGCTTTCGCACCTCAGTGTCAGTATCAGTCCAGGTGGTCGCCTTCGCCACTGGTGTTCCTTCCTATATCTACGCATTTCACCGCTACACAGGAAATTCCACCACCCTCTACCATACTCTAGCTTGTCAGTTTTGAATGCAGTTCCCAGGTTGAGCCCGGGGATTTCACATCCAACTTAACAAACCACCTACGCGCGCTTTACGCCCAGTAATTCCGATTAACGCTTGCACCCTCTGTATTACCGCGGCTGCTGGCACAGAGTTAGCCGGTGCTTATTCTGTCGGTAACGTCAAAACACTAACGTATTAGGTTAATGCCCTTCCTCCCAACTTAAAGTGCTTTACAATCCGAAGACCTTCTTCACACACGCGGCATGGCTGGATCAGGCTTTCGCCCATTGTCCAATATTCCCCACTGCTGCCTCCCGTAGGAGTCTGGACCGTGTCTCAGTTCCAGTGTGACTGATCATCCTCTCAGACCAGTTACGGATCGTCGCCTTGGTGAGCCATTACCTCACCAACTAGCTAATCCGACCTAGGCTCATCTGATAGCGCAAGGCCCGAAGGTCCCCTGCTTTCTCCCGTAGGACGTATGCGGTATTAGCGTTCCTTTCGAAACGTTGTCCCCCACTACCAGGCAGATTCCTAGGCATTACTCACCCGTCCGCCGCTGAATTCAGGAGCAAGCTCCTGTCATCCGCTCGACTTGCATGTGTTAGGCCTGCCGCCAGCGTTCAATCTGAGCCATGATCAAACTCTTCAGTTCAAACATCTTTGGGTTTTTAAGAAACCCTAAACTTGGCTCAGCAATCGTTGGTTACATCTTTGATTTCTCGCGGAGTAACTTGTGATGCTGATAATCTTGTTGACTATCAGTCTGACTCCACAAGCACCCACACGAATTGCTTGATTCAGTTGTTAAAGAGCGGTTGGTTAAGATCTTTCGTCTCAACCGAGGCGCGCATTCTACAGCAGCCTCATTTGCTGTCAAGTGATTATTTTCAGAAGTTTTCGAAGAATTCTTCAACAACTTCAACCACTTGCGCTTCCGATCTCTCGTTAGCGGGAGGCGAATTCTACAGCGTTACTCGCTGTTGTCAACACCTCTTTTTCTCCGCTTTCGACCGAGAAGATCGAACCGTTAAAAGAGCCAAACATCACCGCTCTTTCAACTCCTTCCAGGCTTCGATGAACTGAAGCGACCCACTCTCGAAACCTACTTAACTCATTGAATCTCAAGGAGTTTTCCGTTTCGACTGCGCCGGAAGTGGGGCGAATTATAGACGTCTGGAATCTGCCGTCAACCGTTAATTTCACTTTTGTTGCAGAACCTGCTTTTTAGCAAGTAAACGCGGGATTCGACGAGCAACGGGAGGGACACGCAGCAATAGAAGCAGCACACCTATAAAAGCATAAATTGCCCATTCCTTGAGATCAGCGCGCACGATCCACAACATATGCAGCAATCCCAGCCCAAGAATCACGTATACCAGCCGATGCAGCTTCTTCCAGCGAGCACCTAAACGGCGCTGACTGTAGCGATTTGAGGTTACCGCTAACGCCGACAATCCGAGGAAACCCAACGCACCGACAATAATGTATGGCCGCTTGCGCAACTCGACACCCAGTTGAGACCAGTCGAAACCCAGGATAAAAGCCATATAGCTGCATAGGTGCAAAACCACATAGGCAAAACACCAAAGGCCTAACTGCCGCCGAACAGCAATCCACCCCGCCCAACCGGTCAGTTTTTGCAAAGGCGTCATGCTCAAGGTGATCAACAGCAGCACCAACGTGCCAAGGCCCAACCTGTCAACCAACACCTTGCCAGGATCCGGCCCAAGCAGATCCGCGAAAGCCTGATAGAACCACAGCAATGGCAAAATCGCTGCAGCAATGAAAACACTCACCCGCCAGACCGGATATCGCATCAGTAGTTCTTCCGCAGATCGAGCCCTGTATATAAAGAAGCGACTTCTTCCGAATAGCCGTTGAACATCTGGGTATCGCGCACATTCGGCTTGAACAGACTGTTCGGCAGCCTGCGCTCGCGCGCTTGCGTCCAGCGCGGATGATCGACAGTCGGATTCACATTTGCATAGAAGCCGTATTCGTCCGCCGCAATACTTTGCCAGGTCGTTTTCGGTTGCTCACTGACAAGACTGATACGCACGATGGATTTGACACTCTTGAAGCCATACTTCCATGGCACCACCAGCCGCAGAGGAGCTCCGTTCTGATTCGGCAATTCGCGGCCATACATGCCCACCGCCAGAATAGCCAATGGATTCATCGCCTCATCCAGACGCAAGCCTTCTACATAAGGCCATTCGATCAAGGCAAAGCCTGATCGCTGCCCCGGCATGCTTTTCGGATCCTGAAGGGTTTCAAAGCGAATGTACTTGGCCTTGGAAGTCGGCTCGACCTGTTTGAGCAGCGCCGCGATGGGAAACCCGATCCACGGAATGACCATCGACCAGGCCTCGACACAGCGCAGACGATAGATACGCTCCTCCAACTGGTACGGTTTCATGAAGTCTTCCAGTGCATAACGCCCCGGCTTACCCACCTCCCCGTCCACCACTACACTCCACGGTTCGGTTTTCAACGAACCGGCATTAGCGGCCGGATCGCCCTTGTCGGTGCCGAACTCATAGAAGTTGTTGTAGTGAGTCGCGTCCTTATAAGGCGTGATCGCCTCATCCTTGACGTTTACCGCCCCCCATTGAGTAGAGGGGAGTTTTTCGGCAAACCAGGCGGGCGCCTTGCCAGGTTCGACATCGGCATATCGCACCACATCGTCAGCATTGGCCCAGCGCGGAAGACTGCTCACGGCGATGCCGGCCGCGGTGGCTCCGAGCAGCTGGCGGCGAGACAGATAGATAGATTCAGACGTGACGTCCGACTCATGGCAGTCAGACGCTTTAGGAATTTTGATGAGCATGGCAACTCCGCAGCTTTGGAGGACAGATGCACCCATAGACTGCGGAGTATGCTGGAAATTACATCACTCGGCGTTTTTGTGACGACGAAGATGCAATAGATACTGAATTGGGCCGGAAGCCGCATAAGCGAGGAATACCAGCAGCAGAATGCGCGGTGGATCGCTGAACACGACAGCGAACACCAGCACTACCGCGAGGATTGCCACGAAAGGCACGCGACCTTTCAAATCCAGCTCCTTGAAGCTGTTGTACTTGATGTTGCTGACCATCAGCATGCCGGCAGCCGCCACCATCAGTGCAACCAGAAACGACATCTTCGAACCCTGGATGCCGTAATCGCTGAACGCCCAGACAATACCCGCCACCACGCCGGCAGCTGCCGGACTGGCCAGCCCGATGAAGTAGCGCTTGTCCGCTGTCCCCACCTGAGTGTTGAAACGCGCCAAACGCAACGCCGCGCCCGCTACATAGATGAAGGCAACCATCCAGCCGACCTTGCCCATGTCACCCAGCGCCCAGCCGAAGGCCAGTAATGCAGGGGCAACACCGAAGGCGACCATGTCGGACAGCGAGTCATACTCGGCGCCGAAGGCACTTTGCGTGTTGGTCATGCGCGCGACACGACCGTCGAGACCGTCGAGCACCATCGCGACAAAAATCGCGATTGCGGCGAACGCGAAATACTTGCTCGCATTGACGGAATCACCAGCGCTCAACGCCGCCTGCGCGCTCATCGAGTTGATGATGGAGTAAAACCCGGCAAACAGGTTCGCAGTGGTGAATAGATTCGGCAGCAGATAGATACCACGATGCCGGACTTTACGGCCTTCTGCGTCATGCCCTTCTTCGATGTGCTCATCGATGGGCAGCAGGCTTTCGGCGTCTGAAGCCTTGTTCGGCTCTTCGGGACGTTCGCTCATGGACATTACCTTGCAACGGTTTGGAAAAATTCGACAGGTGCCTGTGGACGACAGTTCGGCCACAAACGATGCAGCTTTATACCAGAACCACCGACCCAAACGAAAAAACGCGGCCGAGGCCGCGTTTTTCGTACAAGGGACGACGACTTAGTTTTTGGCTTTGTCGACGATCTTGTTGGCACCGATCCACGGCATCATGGAGCGCAGTTGCTCGCCGATGATTTCGATACCGTGAGCGGCGTTGTTACGACGCTTGGCGGTCATCGAAGGGTAGCCGGTTGCGCCTTCGCTGATGAACATTTTGGCGTATTCGCCGTCCTGAATACGTTTCAGGGCGTTGCGCATGGCCTGACGGGACTCGGCGTTGATCACTTCCGGGCCGGTCACGTACTCGCCGTATTCGGCGTTGTTGGAGATCGAGTAGTTCATGTTGGCGATACCGCCTTCGTACATGAGGTCAACGATCAGTTTCAGTTCGTGCAGGCACTCGAAGTAGGCCATTTCCGGCGCGTAGCCAGCTTCAACCAGAGTTTCGAAACCGGCTTTTACCAGCTCAACGGTACCGCCACACAGAACGGCTTGCTCGCCGAACAGGTCGGTTTCAGTCTCGTCTTTGAAGGTGGTTTCGATGATGCCGGTACGACCGCCACCAACGCCGGCAGCGTAGGACAGTGCAACGTTTTTGGCGTTGCCGGAAGCGTCCTGGTAGATCGCGATCAGGTCAGGAATACCGCCGCCTTTAACGAACTCGGAACGTACGGTGTGGCCCGGTGCTTTCGGCGCGATCATGATCACGTCGAGGTCGGCACGCGGAATAACCTGGTTGTAGTGGATCGCGAAGCCGTGGGAGAAGGCCAGGGTGGCGCCTTTCTTGATGTTTGGCTCGATTTCGTTCTTGTACAGAGCAGACTGGAACTCGTCCGGGGTCAGGATCATGACCAGGTCGGCAGCAGCAACAGCGGAAGCAACGTCGGTCACTTTCAGGCCGTGAGCTTCAGCTTTGGCAACGGTGGCCGAACCTTTACGCAGACCAACGGTAACGTCGACGCCGGAGTCTTTCAGGTTGCACGCCTGGGCGTGGCCCTGGGAACCGTAACCGATGATGGCAACTTTCTTGCCCTGGATGATCGACAGGTCGCAGTCTTTTTCGTAATAAACTTTCATGAAATTCCCCTATATATCCAGGCCGTTCAGGCCATTCGCTAATTTGGTTTAGATGCTGAGTACTTTGTCGCCGCGGGCAATACCGGTCACGCCACTACGGACGGTTTCCAGAATCGATGCGGTGCCGATGGACTGAATGAAGCTGTCGAGCTTGTCGCTGGTACCGGTCAATTGAACGGTATACACGCTGGCGCTGACATCGACGATCTGTCCACGGTAAATATCGGTGGTGCGTTTGATCTCGGCGCGCTGGGCGCCAGTGGCCTTGACCTTGACCAACATCAGTTCGCGCTCGATGTGAGCACTTTCCGACAGGTCCACCAGCTTGACCACTTCGATCAGCTTGTTCAGGTTTTTGGTGATCTGCTCGATGACTTCATCATGACCCACAGTGGTCAGCGTCAGACGCGACAGGGTCGGGTCTTCGGTCGGGGCCACGGTCAGGCTTTCGATGTTGTAGTTGCGCTGCGAGAACAGGCCGACTACGCGAGACAAAGCGCCGGGTTCGTTTTCCAGAAGCAAGGAAATAATGTGCCGCATGATTAAGTACGCTCCGTCTTGCTCAGCCACATATCGCGCATGGAGCCGTCTTTGATCTGCATCGGGTAGACGTGCTCGCTGGTATCAACCGAGACATCGATGATCACCAGACGATCTTTCATGGCGAACGCTTCTGCCATCTTCGACTTCAAATCTTTCGATTCGGTGATGCGTACGCCGACGTGGCCATAAGCTTCAGCCAACTTAACGAAGTCAGGCAGCGATTCCATGTAAGAGTGCGAGTGACGGCTGCCATAGCTCATGTCCTGCCACTGACGAACCATCCCCAGAACACCGTTGTTCAGGATGACGATTTTCACTGGCAAGCCATATTGCAGGCAGGTCGACAGTTCCTGGATGTTCATCTGGATACTGCCTTCGCCGGTGACGCAGGCAACGTCGTCGTCCGGGAAGCTCAACTTGATGCCCATGGCTGCGGGGAAACCGAAGCCCATGGTGCCCAGGCCACCGGAGTTGATCCAGCGGTTAGGCTTGTTGAACGTGTAGTACTGCGCAGCGAACATCTGGTGCTGACCCACGTCGGAGGTGATATAGGCATCGCCCTTGGTCACTTCGCACAGGGTTTCGATAACGGTCTGCGGCTTGATTTTGCTGCCGTCGCCCTTGTCGTAAGGGAACAGGCCGCGATCACCGCGCCATTCATCAACCTGCTTCCACCAACTGGCCACGGACTCCTTGTTCGGGGTCTCGCCGATTTCCTTGAGGATCGCGACCATTTCGGTCAGGACGCTTTCCACCGGACCAACGATAGGCACGTCGGCCTTGATGGTCTTGGAAATCGAAGCCGGGTCGATATCGATGTGAATGATCTTGGCGTTCGGGCAGAACTTCGCCGGGCCGTTGATCACTCGGTCATCGAAACGTGCGCCAACTGCCAGGATCACGTCGGCATGGTGCATCGCAAGGTTAGCGGTGTAGCTGCCGTGCATACCGAGCATGCCGATGAACTGACGATCAGTGCCAGGGAAACCGCCCAGGCCCATCAAAGTGTTGGTCACCGGCAGGTTGAGCATTTTCGCCAGTTCGGTCAGCGGAGCGGAACCGTTGCCCAAAATGACGCCGCCGCCGGAGTACAACACTGGACGCTTGGCCGCCAGGAGCATTTCTGCTGCCTTGCGGATTTGCCCGGAGTGCCCACGAACGGCCGGGCTGTAGGAACGCAGCTTGGCTTTCTTGGGGAAGATGTATTCGAACTTTTCGGCCGGGTTGGTCATGTCTTTCGGGATATCGACCACGACCGGGCCAGGACGACCGGATTGCGCCAGGTAGAACGCTTTCTTCATGACTTCCGGGATTTCCGAGGCGTGCTTGATCATGAAGCTGTGCTTCACGATCGGCCGGGAGATACCGATCATGTCGGTTTCCTGGAACGCATCGGTGCCGACCATGGTGCTTGGCACCTGACCGGAAATGATCACCATTGGAATCGAGTCCATATAGGCAGTGGCAATACCGGTGATGGCGTTTGTGGCGCCTGGACCGGAAGTCACCAATACCACGCCGGCTTTACCGGTGGCACGGGCGTAGCCGTCAGCCATATGGGTTGCCGCTTGTTCGTGACGAACCAGGATGTGAGTCACTTCCGGTTCTTTGAACAGGGCATCGTAAACATGCAGGAGAGCACCACCCGGGTACCCGTAGATATATTTGACGCCTTCGTCACGCAAGAAGCGGACGAGCATCTCACCGCCAGATAAAAGCTCCACGTTGTTCACCTCTAAAACGCCAGAATACCGTCCACGAAAATGGGACGGGTCTTAATAGGTTTACTTCTCGGCAGAGCATGAGCGACGGTGGTCGCCGACTACGTCAGCACTGACTGAGCAAGTATTGGGATCGTCCCAAGTGTTGCGGGCCTTTCCCACCCAGCGCGAGGTAACGCGTTGCGGGTGTAACAGGTCGGCGCGGGTATGCGCCTCATGATCTACCGAGTGGGTCTGCTTCTGGCAGTCCCTCTACAGCGGACTTTGGATTCTTCTGTTTCGTCCTCTCCAAGTCAAGCCGTCTCTGTGGTTAATTGTGGGTAAGCACATGAGAACGCAAGAAAAAACCTGAAAACAGCTACTCTGTTAGCGTCAATTGCGCAATTTTGCCAAGGAATCAGCATGCGAATGCTTCTGTTAACCCTGCTGATCGGCCTCAGCCCATGGTGCACAGCCGCTCAGATTTACAAATGGGTCGATGCCCAAGGTGTTACGCACTTCGATGCGCAACCTCCGCCAGGCCAACCATCCACCACGGTACACATGCCCTCCTCGGCCCCGGCAAAACCCGCAGCCATGCCGGGCAGCGGTGTGCTGGGCGATCAGAAAGCCATCGACGACAAGGTCAAGAAACAGGTCGACGACCAACAAGCGCAGCTCAAGGCATTTTGTGAGCAGGCACGGACGAATCTTGCGCAATTGCAGAACAATCCGCGTTTGCGAGAGGACGTGGGGGGAGAATTGCGGCGGCTGGATGATGCACAACGGCAGGAGCGCATTGTCGAAGCGCAGAAGCAGATCAGAGAGAACTGCCAGTAAAGCCTGGCAGTTTTCGGTTCAGCGGGAAGCGGTGATCAGCAGGTCAAACTCTTTAAGGAGTAGCTGCAGCTGTCGATCCTTGCCCTGCAGATTGCGCTGGGCGAAGACCATTTCCGCCATTTCCTGAATGCCTGAGGCGTTCGGCAGCGGCAGATCCTGCTCAAGGATCATCTTCATGCGAGGCAGGAAGATCCATTGCAGCCACTGCTCGAACTCGAGCGTGTCGACCGAAAACGGCTCGACACTGCTCAAGGCTTCGGCCGACGGCGAGACCTCTTCCCACCAGCCCTGGGTACGCAGCTCACGCTCGATCAGCAATAACTGATCGGCGATTTTCGGGAAGCGCGCATCCATCACAGCGTTACCTTGGCCTTCTGACGGGCCTGAGCAGCGCCGGCGGAGTCACCTTGTTTCTCACGGGACTGAGCGATGATTTCCCACAGGTTGGCCTGCAAGTCCGGACGGCCGCCGGCCATGGTCAACGCACGACGGGCGAATTGCTCGGCCTGTGGCGCATCGCCTTGGGCCATGCGCACCTGAGCCAGACGATAGAGCACTTGCGGCTCACGCGGGGCGACACGTTGCGCGCGCTCAAGGCTCGACGACGCACCGTTGAGGTCGCCACCGGCCTGTTGCTGTTGAGCAGTCGTCAACAAGGCGAGCACCGGGCCATCCAGTTGCTCGTCCGCCGACAAACCACCGCTACTGCTGGCCGAAGGAATGCCGCTCGGTGTCGAGGGCATGCTGTAGCTGCCGGAGTTGATCGGTGCCGACTCGACTGGCGACGGGTTATATGGCCCCGGCGTAATACCGCCGGATGCCGGGCCCGGCACAATTGGCGCCGCGCTGATCGGTGCCGACGTTGTCGCGCCACCGCCCGGCACCATCACTACGACGCCGGTATCGCCTTGCGGGATGGCTTGAGGCTGGCCCTGCACAGGACGCTTGACCGTCGTCTGACGGAAACCGCCATTGGCGGAAATGCGCTCGCTGTTGGACACGGCTGTGCCCGAATCCACTACAGGGATCGAACCACGCTGAACGGTAGAGCAGCCGCTGAGCAAAGCCACGGCGGTCACCGCTGGAATCAACCACTTGTTCACTTGAAACCCTCTTTGCTTAATTCATCCAGCCCTTGACCCAATCCATCACCGACTCGCCAGATGCAGGCGTTTCGCTTGCACACGCAGCGCCGGGTGGTGGTTCGCTGCCGCGAATATACGGCATCTGCACCGCACCCGGGCAGTTGGCGTCAGAGCCTTGCCCGGTACGCGAATCAACCCATGCCTGCACGACGTTATCCGGCTGCGGCATATCCAGCGGCAGCGGATCGGCCTTGCGCATGAAACTGCTCCAGACCTGCAACGCACCGGTCGCGCCGGTGAACGGCGTCTTGCCGTTGTCATCACGGCCCAGCCAGACCACTGCCAGCAAGTCCTGACTGAAACCTGCGAACCAGCTATCGCGCGAATCGTTACTGGTACCGGTCTTGCCGGCCAGCGTCAGAGTCTTTGGCAACACGTTATAAACCGAGCTGCCAGTACCCTCGCGCATCACCCGCTGCATGGCGTTCTGGATCAGATAGATCGAGGCCGGATCAAACCGCTGCTCGATCTGGAACGGATAGCGCTTGAGCGGCTCCCCTTCGGCGGTCAGCACGCTGCGAATGCCGCGCATCGGCGTATTGAAACCACCGTTGGCCAGCGTCTGGTACATGGTCGCCACTTCCATCGGCGTCATCGCGCCCGCACCCAGCAACATTGACGGGAACGCCGGGAACTCACGGGTCACACCCAGACGGGCCAGCGTCTTGAGGACATTCGGCACGCCCACTTCCAGACCCAGGCGCGAGGTCGACAGGTTGTAGGAATGCGCCAGGCCCTGATACAGGAACACAGTGCCGTGGGAACGACGATCGTAATTCTGCGGTTTCCAGACTTGACCGTTCGCGCCTTTGACCGACAACGGATCATCCGACAGCCAACTGGTCAGCGTGTACTGGCTCGGTTTCTCCAGCGCAGTCAGATAAACCGCCGGTTTGATCAACGAGCCGATTGGCCGCACGGCGTCCAGTGCCCGGTTGAAACCGGCATAACTGGCCTGGCGGCTGCCGATCATGGCCTGGACTTCGCCGGTCTCAGGATTGGTCACGACCATCGCCGCTTCCACATCATCGGAGCCCTTGCGACCGGACAGACGCTTGAAGGTGTCGTTGACCGACGCCTCGGCTTTCATCTGCAGGATCGGGTCGAAACTGGTGAAGATCCGCAGGCCTTCTTCAGTCAAGTCTTCGTCGCGATAGTCTTCACGCAACTGACGTTTGACCAGATCGATAAAGCCCGGGAAGGAGCTATCGGCCAGTTTGCCGCGAGTGGTGACACCCAGAGGCATATTCTTCGCGGCGGCCACTTGCTCGGAAGTCGCTACGCCTTGCTGCTCGAGCACGTCGAGCACCAGATTACGACGCTCCAGTGCGCGTTCCGGATTGCGGCGCGGGTTGTAATAGGACGGGCCTTTGACCATGCCCACCAGCATCGCGACCTGATGCAGTTTGAGCTCGGACAATGGCTGACCGAAGAAGAACTGACTGGCCAGACCAAAACCGTGCACGGCGCGCTGACCGTCCTGACCGACAAAGACTTCGTTGAGGTACGCCTCAAGGATTTCCTTCTTGTCGTAATGCAGTTCCAGCAACATCGCCATCATTGCTTCGGTGAGCTTGCGGCTCAGGCTGCGTTCGTTGGTCAGGTAGAAGTTTTTCACCAACTGCTGGGTCAGCGTACTGCCGCCCTGAGTCATCTTGCCGCCAGAGGTGTTGACCCAGATCGCCCGGGCAATCGACTTTGGCGACACGCCCCAGTGGCTGTAGAAATCCCGGTCTTCGACGGCGACCAGGGTTTCCAGCAGATACGGCGGCACCTGATCCAGTTTGATCAGGATGCGGTCTTCGAGGTTCTTCGGATAAATCCCGCCGATCAGAACCGGCTCCAGACGTACCACGGACAGTTTCGAACCGTTGGTCGCCGACAACTCGGCCACGTAATCGCCCGAGAAGCGCACGCGCACGGGTTGCGCCTTCTCAAGGCCTTCATAGAACTGGAAGCCACGGGTATTCAGGTCAACGGTGTTTCCGGAGACTGCGGCAGCGCCGGGGCCATTGCTCACGGCTTCGCGGCGATAGCCGAGTGCGTCGAGTTCGGTGAGGAAATCTTCCTTGCTGAGTTTCTGTCCGACGAACAGCTCAAGCGGGCGCGCGTATACCTTGGCCGGGATGGTCCAGCGCTTGCCGGAGAACTTCTCCTGCACCACGGCATCGAGGTAAACGGCGAAGCCGGCCAGCACTACAAGGCCGACCAGACTGAGTTTAATGGCCCAACCCATCCATGGGCGCAGGCCCTTGGAAGGTGGTTTTTTCTTGGTACGGGGAGATCGAGTTCGAGTCATGGCGGCGGATTATACGCACTTTATTCAGACTCAACAGGAGCGCTCCGAGGTTTGCGTCAGGCGGGCGAGCGGCCATAATGGCGACCTCGAATTTCCCCCAGTCTCTGAAGGATCGCCCGTGAGCCAGTCCCTGATCGCTGCCCTGCAAAACCCGGCCCTGTATCCGCACCCCGTCGAAGGGTTCCAGGTCATCGAAACCCATATTTCGTGGGTGATCCTCACCGGCCCCTTTGCTTATAAAGTGAAGAAGCCTGTGAATTTCGGCTTCCTCGACTTCACCGGCCTCGATCAACGCGAACACTTTTGCGCTGAAGAGCTGCGTCTGAACCAGCGTTTGACCGAGGATTTGTATCTGGAAGTGTTGCCGGTGACGGGCAGCGTCGACGCCCCGCAACTGGGCGGCGACGGCCCAGCGATCGACTACGTGCTGAAAATGCGCCAGTTTCCACAGTCCGGCTTGCTCAGCACCCTGCAAGCCAACGGCGAGCTGACAACTCAGCACATCGACGAAATGGCTGAACAGATCGCCAAGTTCCACCTCACCGCGCCGAAAGTCCCAGCCGAGCACGACGCAGGCACCCCGGACAGCGTGATGGCACCGGTGTCGCAAAACTTCGAACAGATCCTGCCGTTCCTCAGCGACAAAAACGATTTGCTGCAACTCGAGGCTCTGAAAGCCTGGGCCGAAAGCAGCTTCGAGCGCCTAAAGCCGCTGTTCGCTCAGCGCAAGGCCGAAGGTTTCACCCGCGAATGCCATGGTGACATCCACCTGGGCAACGCCACCGTCATCGACGGCAAAGTGGTGATTTTCGACTGCATCGAGTTCAACGAGCCGTTCCGCTTCACCGACGTCTACGCCGATACCGGTTTCCTCGCGATGGACCTGGAAGACCGCGGCCTGAAGTCGCTGGCTCGCCGTTTCATCAGCCAATACCTGGAACTGACCGGCGACTACCAAGGCCTGGAAGTGCTGAACTTCTATAAAGCCTACCGCGCACTGGTTCGCGCGAAGGTGGCCCTGTTCAGCATGCCGGCGGACGCGACTCCGGTGCAGCGCGCCACTACCCTGCGCCAGTACCGCAACTACGCCAACCTGGCGGAAAGCTACAGCACCATCCCTTCGCGCTTCATGGCGATTACCCACGGCGTTTCCGCTGTCGGCAAGAGCCACGTGGCCATGCGCCTGGTCGAAGCACTGGGGGCAATTCGTCTGCGCTCCGACGTTGAACGCAAGCGTTTGTTTGGCGAGCAAACCGTGGCCAACGATGTGCAGGCCGGCATTTACAGCGCCGACGCCAGCGCCAAAACCTACTCGCGCCTGCATGAAATTGCCGAGGTCATCCTGCACGCCGGTTTCCCGGTGGTTATCGATGCGACTTACCTCAAGCGTGAGCAGCGCGATAACGCCGCAAAAATCGCTGAAGCGACTGGCACACCGTTCCTGATCCTCGACTGCAACGCCCCGCAAGCAGTGATCGAGAGCTGGCTGGCGATTCGTCAGGCCGATAAACAGGATCCGTCCGACGCCACGTTGGCTGTGATCGAAGCACAACAGGCCAACCGCGAAGCGTTGACGCCAGAAGAGATTCTGCGCAGCAAACGCGTTCAGACCAATGAATCCGGGACACTGGACACCGTTGTCGCTCAGATCCGTCAGCGCCTGCCAGGCCTGTAAGAAACTATTTCGGCCGTGAAGCCCTCGCTCGCTTCACGGCCGCTAAATAGTGGCACTATACTGGCGTCATAAAACCAACAGGTGATGTGACATGAGCCAGCCGAAACTTCTCGACACCCCGCTGTATGCCTTGCTGCATAAAGATGACATCACAGGTTTCAACAAGGAACGCCCACAAGACGGCCCGATCGACATGGTCGGTGGCGACTTCCGTGGCCTCGATTTGCGCGAATTGAACGCCGATGGCGTAGATTTCCGGGACGCGTATTTCCGTTCTGCCGATTTGCGTGGCATTGATTTCCGCAACGCGTCGCTTGAAGGCGCAAGCCTGGCCCACGCGCAGATTTCCGGAGCGTACTTCCCGCCGGAACTGAGTGCTGACGAGATTCTGATGTCGATGAATTTCGGCACACGCCTGCGTTATCGCACTCGCTGATATCTCTGACACCACACCCACCCTGTGGGAGCGAGCCTGCTCGCGAAGACGGAGTGTCAGTCACCCTGATCGTGAAAGTAAGACCGCTTTCGCGAGCAGGCTCGCTCCCACATTTGATATTTGTTTGCCCCCTTCTTTCTGCGTTCGCAGGCCTTTCACACCCTCCGGTTGTCGTTTCTTAGAAGCTTTTGCGTTGAATCCGACCAAACAACCACGCTTTTCCTACTGATGGCTACACTCCTGAGAAGCTCGCCCACGCACCATTCGGCCGTCGCAAGGAGGCTTGATGAATGATGAACTGCAACACCTGAAGAATCTTGGGAAGACGTCGGCGCAATGGCTGCATGCCGTGGGCATCCACAGCGCCTCGGACTTGCGTCGCCTGGGCGCAGTGGACGCCTACCGGGCCGTGCGCACCCGCGGGTTTCGCGCGTCGAAGGTGTTGCTGTATGCGATCGAAGGCGCGTTGATGGATGTGCACTGGAACGACATCCCCGCCGAACGCAAGGACGCCCTGAACAAGCAGCTCGAAGCCATTTCCACACGCCACAAGAACTGAACGGGCGCTGACTGCCATGTACCTGCTTGGGGAACAATCGGCATTGGCCGACGCAATGATCAACCGTTTGCAGAATCTGCCTGCACAGTGGCTGGAAGGCCTTTTGTCGTGCGGGTCGGCGATTGAACTGGAAGCGACTGATGACCTGTCGGCGCAGTTGCCCGACGATCAGGTGTTTCTACTGGCTGAAGGGGTGATCAATGGTTTCATCGGTTCGCGCGCACTGTTCTATTGGCAGGAAGGCGACTTGATCGGCCTCCAGCAGAGTGACGCCTGGGCCGATTGCCGCTTGCGCAGTGACGGGCCGTTACGTTTGCTGCCTTATCGGCGCAGTGATGTCTTCCAGCATTTATTTGCAGACGCCAGCCGTGCGGAGCAATTTCTCGAGTATCTGCTGGGACAAATGGCCCTCCTAGCCCACGCCGTGGCCGAACTGAAACCGCGGGAGTTTCGCAGTACCAACGGTTTCAAGCGGGTCGAGGCCGGGGAAACCCTGATTCACCAAGGCGACCCCGCCGATCACGTGTTCGTGATCATCGAGGGGCACGCCGAAGCCTTTGTCGACGGACACAAGGTCGGCGAGGTTCCCAAGGACGAAATTTTCGGCGCCATGGCGCTGTTCACCGGGGAGCCGCGCAACGCTACGGTGGTCACGCGAGAACCTTGCACAGTCATGCTGATTCCCGGGGATCAATTTTTGAGCATGACCAGCAGTAATCCGAAGATCGCCCACAGCCTGATCGCGAGCATGGCGCGGCGCATCGGCCAAATGAACCAACAGATCGCCCGTTTGACGGCTGACAAAGGGTAGCGCGAACTCCTTTATTTACGGGGCGTTCGAGCCATTGCAGAGATCAGATCAAATAAATGCAGAATCAGCGATTGACATGGTAATGAGAATCGCTATGATTATCACAACTGGTCGCGAGATCAGTCGATATTCTGAAAAGCCCTTGGTTCGGACTCTCAGATTATCTCCTCATCAGGCTAATCACGGTTATTTGACCCGGTTCTTACCGGGTCTTTTTTTGCCTGTGGAAAAGTCATTTGCCGAACTGTTTACGCATCTCTTCACAGTAATCGCGCTTCGGGGTGGCCGGGGTGTACCAGACGTAATCGGCCATCGCCTCAGTCACCTCATCGCCCTGCTCTGCCAGCATCAGCACCGTCGGTGCTCGGGACTCGCTCACATCCACGACGTGCAGCGGCACCCCGACATCCTTGCGCGCATGCCACGCACCGGCCAGCAGCAAGGACGGAGTCGGCGCCGACAGCAAAACCTCTGCCATGCGTCGATCCCGCTGCTGCTGAACCGCCAGCATCGCCGGCATCTGTGAATCAGGCAGCAGACCACAGTGAGAATCGCTGATCTGCCCCAGCAAAGTCGTTTTCACTGCGTCAGCATTGCTGCGCTTGCCACTCAAAACCGGCGGATTACGATAGAAGGCGCGGATTTCGCCGTTATCCAGGTTGGCGGCCAGCAGCGGATACGGTTGCGTGAGGGCGAAGCGGACAATCGGCCCATAGAGATTCCAGTCCCAACCCTCCTGCCAGGCCAATGCGCCGGGAAGGTCAGAGGGAGGCGACGCGGACTGGCGAACCGCAGTAACTTTGGCCTGTTGATCCGGCGTGAGCATTTCCAGCAGCAGGCTGACCTGCGGCCGTAGCTCACCAAGCGACTGTAAAAGCCATAACTGCGCAGCGTGGTGGTCGGCGTTGTCATGCTGCTCACCGACGATCACCCGATCGGGTTCGGCGAGACGCGCGAGCAATTGCTGCGCGGTCAGCACCTGACCGCTGTGCAGATCACGAATCTGACCACCGATCGGCGGCGGCGCAGCAACATGCTGACACCCGGCGAGCAACAACACAGCCAAAAGCCACATCCCACGCATGCGATCACCTCGATGAGAAAATCAGCGGGCGATGATCAGCGGATGCCCACGCTCCGGGTGCGGCTGCACCAATACCTCAAGGCCGAACACGGCTTTGAGCGTTTCCGGCTGCAATACCTGTTGCGGCGTGTCCAATGCTACCGGACGCCCGCCTTCAAGCAGCAACACGCGATCACAATAACGTGCTGCCAGATTCAGATCATGCAGGATCACCAGCACGGCGGCGCCACGATCGGCAAACTCGCGCACCGCTTGCAACGTCGTGTGTTGATGCAGCGGGTCGAGCATCGAGGTCGGCTCATCCAGCAACAGCGTTTGCCCCGCCTGCCCCGGCCAGAGTTGCGCAAGCACCCGCGCCAGATGCACGCGCTGCCGCTCGCCACCGGACAACGCCAGATAACTGCGACCGCTCAGATGCCCGGCGTCTGCGGCCGCCAGTGCCGCGGCGACAATCTCGTCATCGCGCACCCGGCCACTTTGATAAGGCAAACGCCCCATGCCGACCACTTCTTCGACGCGAAAGGCAAAATCCAGCGTCGACACCTGCGGTAACACGGCCAGGCGTTGCGCGCGTTGGGTGCCGGTCCAGTGGCTCAACACGTGCGCGTCGAGCAAGACCTCTCCCTCACTGGCCGTCAACTCACCGCACAAAGCGCCGAGCAAGGTACTCTTTCCGGCGCCATTCGGACCGAGCACACCGAGTACTTCACCCGGTTCAAGCTCAAGGGTGATACCGCTGAGCACGGTTTTACGACCACGGCGGATGTGCAGATTGTGCGTACGCAACATCAGGCACGCCCCCGCAGCAGCAGATACAGGAAGAACGGTGCACCGATAAACGCCGTGACGATACCGATCGGCAACTCCGCCGGCGCCAGGGCCAGTCGCGCCACCAGATCAGCCAGCAACAACAGGCTCGCCCCTGCCAACACCGAGGCCGGCAGCAAGACCCGGTGATCAGGGCCGGCCAGCAATCGCACCAGATGTGGCACCACCAGCCCGACAAACCCGATCATCCCTGCCGCCGCCACTGCCGCGCCGACACCCAGCGCCGTGCAAAAAACCAGTTCACGTTTGAGCCGTTCGACATCGATGCCCAAATGCCCGGCCTCGGATTCACCCAGCAACAAGGCGTTCAGTGCCTTCGCCCGACGCGGCAACCACAACGCCACACCGGCACTGATGATCAGCAATGGCCACAGCCGCGCATAACTGGCGCCATTGAGGCTACCGAGGTTCCAGAACGTCAGCGTACGCAGGGTCGCGTCATCTGCCAGATAAGTGAACAGGCCAACTGCCGAACCGGCGAGTGCCGTCAGCGCGATCCCCGCCAGCAACATGGTCGCGACATTGGTTTGCCCATTGCGCCGACCGAGACGATAAACCAGTGCTGTAACACCGAGCCCACCAAGAAACGCGCACGCCGACAACAGATAAGGCCCGAACCATTCCGGCAAGCCACCAAAAAAAGAACCGCCGACAATCGCAATCGCCGCGCCCAGCGCCGCACCACTGGAAACGCCGACCAGACCCGGGTCTGCCAACGGGTTGCGAAACAGTCCCTGCATCGCGACCCCCGACAACGCCAGCACGCCGCCGACCGCCAGCCCGAGCAAGGTTCGCGGCAGACGAATCTGCCCGAGAATCAGCTCAGCCTGCTCCAGCCCTTCCGGTACCAGCGGTACGCCGATCATGCGCAACGCCGCGCGCAACGTGTCGAACAGTGGCAGGCTGACCGGCCCCAACGCCAACGACAACCAGATCGCCAGCAGACACAGAAGTGTCAGGCCAATGAACAGGCTGCGGGGTTTTACCAGTGTGGTCATTGGCCGCTCTTGGCCGGGTAAAAACCGTCAAACAGGGTTTTCAGCGCTGCCGGCAAACGTGGTCCGAGCCCACCGACCAACAGGGTTGGATCGAGCTCCAGCACCCGCCCGGCCTTGGCCGCGCGGCTGGAGTTGAGAATAGGGTTTTCCTTGAACAACGCAGTTTTGGCCGCCTCACCGGTTAACGCCCGGTCGGAGAACACCAGCACTTCAGGATCAAGGCTGGCGAGGGATTCCACAGAAAACGGCTTGTACCCGGTGTGGGTGGCGAGATTACGCCCGCCTGCCTGTTGCAGCAGCCAGTCAGCGGCGGTGTCCTTGCCAGCAATCAGCGGCTTGCCACCGGCATGCCCGAGCAACAGCAGCACACCCGGCGCCTTTTGTCTGGATTGCGCGTCAGTCACCCGCGTTTTTTGCGCGTCGAGTTGCTGTTGATAACTTTGCAGCAGTTGGGTGGCCTGTTTCTCCGCTCCAAGTAGCTGGCCCAGATGGGAGACGTTTTTCTCCAGTGTCGGCAGATCCGGTTGAGCCGAGAACAATTCCACCTGAACCTTGGCCGCTTTCACCTGCGCCAGCACCGGTGGCGGGCCCATTTCCTCGGTACCGATCAGAATGTCCGGACGCAAACTGAGGATGCCCTCCGCAGACAGACTGCGCTGATAGCCGATGCTCGGCAGAGCCTTCAACGTTTGCGGATGCTGACTGGTGGTATCGACGCCGACCAGTTTCGACTCGCCACCCAGCGCACTGACCCACTCCGACAGCGAACCGCCGGCACTGACCCAACGTTGCGGCAAATCAGCCGCTGCAGCCTGGTGACTGACGAAAAGTCCGACACACAGCACAGCAACGCGGGTACTCAGGCGCATACACAGCTTCCTTGAACAAGGTTTTCCCGGGCGTCAGGATGTCAGGCCAAGTATCCTCGGCATCTGTCCGGCGCCTTCGGGTGAAGGCCGCCATTTGATAATTGTTTGCATTTAAACGTCAAGCTCGGACATATCCCGACACGACACTAGAGGATAGCCATGAAGTTTCTCTGCGCGGGCGCCGCTCTGGCCGAGGCCGGCAGCCGCGGTTTTGATGTCGACGGAAAAAAACTGTTTGCCGTGCGTCGCGAAGGTCAGGCGTATGTCTATCTCAATCGCTGCCCGCACCGCGGTGTAGGGCTGGAATGGCAACCCGACCAGTTTCTCGACCCGAGCAATAGCCTGATCCAGTGCGCCACTCACGGCGCACTGTTTCTGATCGAGGACGGTGAATGCGTTTCCGGGCCCTGCGCCGGACAATCGCTGACGGCCATACCTTGCCGCGAAGATGCGCAAGGCCTGTGGATAGATGTTTAACCGTTGAGCAGCACATCGAGGCGGCGGTCGATCACCATTTCTTCATGGCTCAGGCGAACCCCGTAAGCCAAAACCTCAACACCACAGGCGACCGCCTCACGCAACGCCTCGGCATAGGCCGAATCGATTTCTTCGGCCGGACGCACTGCCTCAATTCCGCTGAGATTCACGCAATACAGCTGCACAGCACGAATCCCATCCCGCGCCAGATGCGCCAGCTCACGCAAATGCTTGGCGCCGCGCTGGGTGACAGCATCGGGAAACGCCGCCACATTTGTGCCGTCAAAGCCCAGCGTGACGCTTTTCACTTCGACATAGGCTGGGCCGCTCGGGTATTCGAGGCGGAAATCGATGCGGCTTTTTTCCTGTCCGTAAGCCACTTCGCGCTTCAACG
Organism: Pseudomonas sp. A0308; assembly: GCF_044218815.1. NCBI lineage: Bacteria > Pseudomonadati > Pseudomonadota > Gammaproteobacteria > Pseudomonadales > Pseudomonadaceae > Pseudomonas > Pseudomonas sp. A0308. Next base: position 4,438,376 of record NZ_CP162581.1, on the reverse strand, counting down.
CGGTAAAGCCGTTCAACTCGGTAATGACGCCGGCCTGCAACGCCTCTTCAACCAATCCATTGGCTCGTGCGGTATTCACGCAGAACAACCGTTCTTGCGGGGTTTCACCGATTTCCCAAGTGCCGGGTAATTTGCGCTTCGGGTCGTTAGAGCGGCTAAACCAGACCTGCCCACCCTCGACCTGGCAATTGAGCATCGAACCGGTGTTCGGGCAGTGAATAGTCAGCAACTCGCCGTTAACGGTCTCGATATCGGTGAGAAAACGCTTATATCGGCGGATCAGTCGCGCCTCTTCCAGAGGAGGATAAAAACGCATCAGGCTTGCCAGCTCTTCAAGCCACGGGCAATCCGTTCCACCGCTTCCTGTAAGCGAGGGAGGTTTTGCGTGTAGGCAAATCGCACATGGTGACTGGCCTGATAACGGCCGAAATCGAGCCCTGGTGTAAACGCAACGTGCTCGGTTTCGAGGAAATGACGACAGAACGCGAAGGCATCGCCGCCGAACTTGCTGATATCCGCGTAGAGATAAAACGCGCCTTCCGGTTCTACTGCGATGTTGAACCCCAACTCGCGTAATGCCGGCAGCAGGAAATCTCGACGTCGGCCGAATTCGGCTCGGCGCTCCTCAAGAATCGCGATGGTATCCGGCTCGAAACACGCCAGCGCCGCGTACTGGGCCATGCTCGGTGCGCTGATGTAGAGGTTCTGCGCGAGTTTTTCCAGCTCACTGACCGCCGCATCCGGTGCGACCAACCAGCCGAGACGCCATCCGGTCATGCCGAAATATTTGGAGAAACTGTTGAGCACAAAAGCGCTGTCATCAACTTCCAGAACGCTGGCCGCATCGGTGCCGTAAGTCAGGCCGTGATAGATCTCATCCACCACCAGATGCCCGTGTCGCGCCTTGATGGCTGTGGATAACCCGGCGAGTTCATCGCGGGTCAGGATCGTCCCGGTCGGGTTGGCCGGCGATGCCACCAGTGCGCCGACACTGTCGTGATCCCAATGCCGCTCGACCAGGTCCGGAGTCAGTTGGTAACGCACCTCCGGCCCTACCGGAACAAGCTGCGCCGCGCCTTCGACCAAGCGCAGGAAGTGCCGGTTGCACGGATAACCCGGGTCCGCCAGCAACCAGTGTTTACCGGGATCGACCAGCAGAGCACTGGCCAGCAGGAGGGCCCCGGAGCCACCCGGCGTGATCAGGATGCGCCGTGGATCAATGTTCAAGCCGTATCGCGATTGATAAAAACCGGAAATCGCTTCGCGCAGCTCGGGAATACCGCGCGCGGCGGTGTAGCGCGTCTTGCCCGCAGTGAGTGCCGCATGCCCCGCCTGGATGATCGGCTCGGCCGTGGTGAAGTCCGGCTCGCCGATTTCCAGGTGGATCACATCGTGCCCTTCAGCCTGCAATTCATTGGCCCGCGCCAGCAGCGCCATCACATGGAACGGTTCGATCGCACGACTGCGCGCACTGTAGGGCTGAGCCATTGGCCTTCCTTCGACGAGGGAAAAGAAACGATTCTACCCATCTGCCGGAACGAGCGAGAACCCGTAGCGGTCACAGCCACAAGAACGCTGGACTGTAACGATAAGAACGTACGCTCCAGGATTGACTAAAATCAGTGATTGAACAGGTCTTCAACACCGCCAGACACGGCTTGGCAAACATTTCCAGGCACCGTCGGCCGCAGCCTCGACATCCGGGAGTAGCGCGGGCCGAATTGATCTGGTAAGTTCGCCCGCTTGCAGCCGCAGGGCCGGCAGGTGTCGGTGATGGAGCAATCCTGCGCAATGGATTACAAGAGTAGAGGCGGTCCATTTCATGCCCACCCAAGCAAAGCAACAGGCTAATCCGACCGTCAGCGGTTTCGAACCTTATGTTCAGGCCAAAGACGAAGAGTACATGGGCGCCCCAATGCGGGCCCACTTCACCAAGATCCTGAACAAGTGGAAGCAGGACTTGATGCAGGAAGTCGACCGTACTGTCGACCACATGAAAGACGAAGCGGCCAACTTCCCTGACCCGGCCGACCGTGCCAGCCAGGAAGAAGAATTCGCCCTGGAACTGCGCGCCCGCGATCGCGAGCGCAAGCTGATCAAGAAGATCGACAAGACGCTTGATCTGATCCAGAACGAAGATTACGGCTGGTGTGAATCCTGCGGCATCGAGATCGGCGTCAAGCGACTCGAAGCCCGTCCTACCGCCGACATGTGCGTCGACTGTAAGAACCTGGCTGAAATCAAGGAAAAGCAGGTCGGCAAGTAATATCGACCTGAACGAAAAACGGAGCGTGCGAACGCTCCGTTTTTGTTTCTGCCGTTTGCTATCTGCTTTTGTGGGAGCGAGCCTGCTCGCGAAAACGCTGTGTCATTCAGCATTTAATTGTCTGACACTGCGCTTTCGCGAGCAGGCTCGCTCCCACAGTGGCCGCAGCAAGTCCTCAAAAGTACTATCGCATTCATGACTGCCAAGACTTCCCCCGCCTACATCGGCCGCTTCGCCCCGACACCCAGTGGCCACCTGCACTTCGGCTCGCTGGTCGCTGCCCTCGCCTCTTACCTGGACGCGCGTTCGGTCGGCGGCCGCTGGCTGGTGCGTATGGAGGACCTCGACCCGCCGCGCGAAGAGCCCGGCGCGCAGGTAGCGATCCTCAAGGCCCTGGAAAGCTACGGCTTTGAATGGGATGGCGACATGGTGCGCCAGAGCGATCGACACGACGCTTATGCCCAAGTGCTCAACAGCCTGTTCAATCACGGCCTGGCCTACGCCTGCACGTGCTCGCGCAAACAATTGGAGCCGTATCACGGGATTTATCCGGGGTTGTGCCGCAACGCCGGCCACGACCAGCAAGACGCGGCGATCCGCCTGCGCGTGCCGGAGCTGGAATATCACTTCATTGATCGGGTGCAGGGCGAATATCGCCAGCATCTGGGCCGCGATGTCGGCGACTTTGTGATCCGCCGTCGCGACGGCCTCTATGCCTACCAACTGGCCGTGGTGCTCGACGATGCCTGGCAAGGCATTACCGATATCGTGCGCGGTGCCGATCTGCTCGACTCCACGCCGCGCCAGCTCTATCTGCAAGAACTGCTGGGCTTGCGTCAACCGCGCTACCTGCACCTGCCGTTGATCACCCAACCGGACGGCAACAAACTCGGCAAGTCCTACCGCTCGCCGCCGCTTGAGGCGGATCAAGCCACGCCGTTGCTGCTGCGGGCCTTGCGTGCATTGGGGCAAAACCCCGGCGCGGAACTCGAACACGCCACGCCGCAGGAACTGCTGAAGTGGGGCAGCGCGCACTGGGATGCCACCCGGATCCCGCGCACACTGACCCTGCCCGAAGCGCAACTGCTATGACGACACTTGCAGTCGCGCTGCCATCCGTTACCATCGCCGCACGTTTTCGGGCACGCGCATAAAAAAGAGAGGCCGGGATGTACATCTATCGCTTGGTCCTGCTTTTGGTCGTGGGGATCTATCTGTTTTCGCCCGCCATCATGGATTGGTGGATCGACGCTACGGGCGCCTGGTATCGCCCCTATCTGCTTTGGCTGATCCTGATTGTCGTGACCTTCATCCTGCAGAGCCAAAAAGATGCCGATGAGCTTTAGCCTGACCCAGATGCTCCTGATCAGCGCCGCCTACCTGGCCGCACTGTTTGGCGTAGCCTGGATCAGTGAGCGTGGAATGATTCCACGGGCGATCATTCGCCATCCGCTGACTTACACGTTGTCGCTGGGGGTTTACGCCAGTGCCTGGGCGTTCTACGGCACGGTAGGCCTGGCCTATCAGTACGGCTACGGCTTTCTGTCCAGTTATCTCGGGGTGTCCGGCGCATTTTTGCTAGCGCCGGTGCTGCTCTATCCGATCCTGAAAATCACCCGCACCTATCAACTGTCGTCGCTGGCGGATCTGTTTGCCTTCCGCTTTCGCAGCACCTGGGCCGGGGCGCTGACCACGATTTTCATGCTGATCGGCGTGCTGCCGCTGCTGGCGTTGCAGATTCAAGCGGTGGCCGATTCCATTGGCATCCTCACCGGCGAGCCGATTCAGAGCCGCGTGGCGCTGGCGTTTTGTGCGCTGATCATTCTGTTCACGATTTTCTTCGGCTCCCGGCATATCGCCACTCGCGAGAAGCACGAAGGGCTGGTGTTCGCGATTGCTTTCGAATCGGTGATCAAACTGATCGCCCTCGGCGGCGTTGGCCTGTATGCGCTGTACGGCGTATTCGACGGCCCGCAACAGCTTGAGCTGTGGCTGCTGCAAAACCAGACCGCCCTCGCCGCGTTGCACACGCCGTTGCAGGAAGGCCCGTGGCGCACGCTGCTGCTGGTGTTTTTCGCTTCGGCAATCGTGATGCCGCACATGTATCACATGACCTTCACCGAAAACCTCAACCCGCGCTCATTAGTCAGCGCAAGCTGGGGTTTGCCGCTGTTCCTGCTGCTGATGAGCCTGGCAGTGCCGCTGATTTTGTGGGCCGGCCTCAAGCTCGGCGCCACCACCGACCCGGAATATTTCACCCTCGGCATCGGCATTGCCGCCAACAGCAAGCCGCTGGCATTGCTCGCCTACGTTGGTGGTTTGTCGGCGGCCAGCGGCCTGATCATCGTCACCACCCTGGCACTGTCGGGCATGGCGCTGAACCACCTGGTGCTGCCGCTTTATCAGCCGCCCGCCGAAGGCAATATCTATCGCTGGCTGAAGTGGACCCGCCGGGCGCTGATCGTCGCGATCATCATGGCCGGTTTCGGCTTCTATCTGATGCTCGGCGCCGGCCAGGATCTGGCCAACCTGGGCATCGTTGCTTTTGTGGCCACGTTGCAATTCCTGCCGGGCGTTTTGTCGGTGCTGTACTGGCCGACCGCCAATCGGCGCGGTTTTATCGCCGGTCTGTTGGCGGGGATTCTGGTGTGGGTGGTGACCATGCTCCTGCCGCTGGTCGGCAATCTGCAAGGTTTCTACATCCCGCTGCTGAACATGATTTACGTGCTGGACGACACCAGTTGGCACATGGCGGCGATCGCCTCGCTGGCCGCCAACGTGCTGATGTTCACTCTGATCTCGCTGTTCACCAACGCCAGCCCCGAGGAAGCGTCCGCTGCCGAAGCCTGCGCCGTGGACAACGTGCGTCGCCCGCAACGCCGCGAACTGCATGCTGCCTCGCCACAGGAATTCGCCACACAACTGGCCAAACCGCTGGGCGCCAAGGCTGCGCAGAAAGAAGTCGAACAGGCGCTGCGTGATCTTTATCTGCCGTTCGATGAACGCCGCCCGTACGCCTTGCGTCGTTTGCGCGACCGTATCGAAGCCAACCTTTCCGGTCTGATGGGCCCAAGCGTCGCTCAGGACATGGTCGAAACCTTCCTGCCGTACAAGGCCGGCGGCGAAAACTATGTCACCGAAGACATTCACTTCATCGAAAGCCGCCTCGAGGATTACCACTCGCGCCTCACAGGTCTGGCCGCCGAACTCGATGCCCTGCGCCGCTACCACCGCCAGACCTTGCAGGAACTGCCGATGGGCGTCTGCTCGCTGGCCAAGGATCAGGAGATCCTGATGTGGAACAAGGCCATGGAAGAACTCACCGGGATCGCTGCGCAACGCGTGGTCGGCTCGCGCCTGAGTACCATTGGCGATCCGTGGAAAGAATTGCTCCAGGGCTTCATCAACCTGCCCGATGAGCACTTGCACAAACAACACCTGGCCCTCGACGGCCAGACGCGCTGGCTCAATCTGCACAAAGCAGCGATTGACGAACCGCTGGCCCCCGGCAACAGCGGTCTGGTGCTGCTGGTCGAAGATCTCACCGAAACCCAGATGCTCGAAGACAAACTGGTGCACTCCGAGCGCCTGGCCAGCATCGGTCGTCTTGCTGCGGGCGTGGCCCATGAAATCGGCAATCCGATCACCGGCATCGCCTGTCTGGCGCAGAACCTGCGTGAAGAACGCGAAGACGATAGCGAGCTGACCGAGATCAGCGGGCAGATTCTTGAACAGACCAAACGCGTATCACGCATCGTCCAGTCGCTGATGAGCTTCGCCCATGCCGGCAGCCATCAGCACAGCGACGAGCCCGTTTGTCTGGCCGAAGTCGCGCAGGATGCGATCGGCCTGCTGGCGTTGAACCGGCGCAATTTCGAAGTGCAGTTCTACAACCTCTGCGATCCCGATCACTGGGTCGAAGGCGATCCGCAGCGGCTTGCCCAGGTGCTGATCAATCTGCTCTCCAACGCCCGTGACGCCTCCCCGCCGCACAGCGCGGTGCGGGTCAAGAGTGAAGCCGGCGAACACACGGTCGACCTGATCGTGGAGGACGAAGGCAGCGGTATTCCGAAGAACATCATGGACCGATTGTTCGAACCCTTCTTCACCACCAAGGATCCTGGCGAAGGCACCGGTCTGGGCCTTGCACTGGTCTATTCCATCGTTGAAGAGCATTATGGACAAATCACCATCGACAGCCCGGCTGATGTACAAAGCCAACGCGGCACCCGTATCCGGGTGACCTTACCGCGTCATGTCGAAGCGACGTCCGCTGTGAACTGAGACCGTCGAGAGTATCGAATCAATGCCGCACATTTTGATCGTCGAAGACGAAACAATTATCCGCTCCGCCTTGCGCCGCCTGCTGGAACGTAACCAGTACCAGGTGAGCGAAGCCGGTTCAGTGCAGGAAGCACAAGAACGCTTCACCATTCCTACGTTCGATCTGATCGTCAGCGATCTGCGCTTGCCGGGCGCCCCTGGCACCGAGCTGATCAAGCTTGGCCAAGGCACGCCGGTGCTGATCATGACCAGTTACGCCAGCCTGCGCTCGGCGGTGGATTCGATGAAGATGGGCGCGGTGGACTACATCGCCAAGCCTTTCGACCACGATGAAATGCTCCAGGCTGTCGCGCGAATTTTGCGTGACCGTCAATCGGCGCCTGCTGCCGGTGAGACTGTTACCGCCAAAACCGCCAATAGCGGCGGCAAGTCCGCCGTCGACAACAGCAATGGCGAAATCGGCATCATCGGCTCGTGCCCGCCCATGCAGGATCTTTACAGCAAGATCCGCAAAGTCGCCCCGACCGATTCCAATGTGCTGATCCAGGGCGAGTCCGGCACCGGTAAAGAGCTGGTGGCGCGCGCCCTGCACAACCTGTCGAAACGCGCCAAGGCGCCGATGATCTCGGTGAACTGTGCGGCCATCCCGGAAAGCCTGATCGAGTCCGAACTGTTCGGCCACGAAAAAGGTGCGTTCACTGGCGCCAGCGCCGGGCGCGCTGGCCTGGTCGAAGCCGCGGACGGTGGCACGCTGTTCCTCGACGAGATCGGCGAACTGCCACTCGAAGCCCAGGCCCGCTTGCTGCGTGTGTTGCAGGAAGGCGAAATTCGCCGGGTGGGTTCGGTGCAGTCGCAGAAGGTCGATGTGCGCCTGATCGCGGCGACTCACCGGGACCTCAAGAGCCTGGCGAAAATCGGCCAGTTCCGCGAAGACCTTTATTACCGCCTCCACGTGATCGCATTGAAACTGCCGGCCCTGCGCGAGCGCGGTGCTGACGTCAACGAGATCGCCAGCGCCTTCCTCGCACGCCAGAGTGCGCGCATTAACCGTACCGACCTGACATTTGCCGCGGATGCCGAACAGGCCATCCGTCACTATTCCTGGCCGGGTAACGTGCGTGAGTTGGAAAATGCTGTGGAGCGCGCTGTGATTCTCAGCGAGAGTCCGGAGATTTCCGCGGAGCTGCTGGGCATCGACATCGAGCTGAGCGATCTGGAAGACGACGAGTTCATCGGCCTGCCACCGCAAACGAGCGGTAACGCCAGCAACAGCAGCCACGAGCCGACTGAAGATCTGTCCCTGGAGGACTACTTCCAGCACTTCGTCCTCGAGCATCAAGACCACATGACCGAGACCGAACTGGCGCGCAAACTGGGCGTCAGCCGTAAATGCCTGTGGGAACGCCGTCAGCGTCTGGGCATTCCACGGCGCAAGACCGGGGTTGCCAGCGAGAGCTGAACGTTACCTGTCGAGTGTGCGGGTAACGTTTAAAGATGTGAAAAAACTGTTACCTCAGTCCATTCACGTAACAGAAGCCGGGGTTATCGGTAACGAAACCCCGGCTTTTTTTCGTCCCGACAAAACGATTATATCGACCTAACCCCTTGTTTTATTGGGCCTCGCAAAAGTTGGCACGCCCCCTGCTATATGTTTGGTACAAGAACAATAACAAGCAATGCACAAGACAATAAAAATAAGACGAATCGACTCACGCACAATAAAAACAAGACGGCGAGAGACGCAGCTAACTGATTCTTTTGGAGAGGCGTTGTATTTGGGGCTTGCCCCACGACCAGGCCGAGAACAACAAAAACTGTCCTAAGACAGAGCCTGTACTGGTTGGATCGAGAGATCACTGCAATTCAGCGACCAAAGCAATCCGTTTGCTCTTGGCTCCCGATTGGGAGGGTCATGAAGGAAACGCTTCATGGCGAGGGCACTCAACAAAAACAAGAAGCCCGAATCAATAATAAAAAAGAGCACGCAACTACTTTCTTGGGGAGCTTCGGCTCCCCTTGTAGTTTCTCCCGTCTGTAAAAATCGCCCTTTTACTCCCGCTTCACCCTTGTAGCTTGCGGCTTTCAGCTCGAATCTGCTGTCTCCTACACCATCCCCTGACTAAATGCTAGAATCTGCGCCCATCATGCGGTCATTCTTTGGTATGGCCGAACATTCCTTCAAACAGTGCATCCCATGCTGAAGAAGTTGTTCCAGTCATTCCGAACTCCCGTGCGTCGTACGCAACACATCCGTAGCACCCCTGAAGTGCTCAACAGCGGTCAACATTCGCTGCAGAAAACGCAATTCAGCCGCTACGCGGTCAATATTGTCGAACGCTTGCAGGGCGCCGGTTACCAGGCCTATCTGGTCGGCGGTTGCGTGCGTGACATGCTTTTGGGTATCACGCCCAAGGATTTCGACGTCGCCACCAGCGCCACGCCTGAGCAAGTCCGCGCCGAATTCCGCAATGCGCGGATCATCGGCCGCCGCTTCAAACTGGTGCATATCCATTTCGGTCGCGAAATCATTGAAGTCGCGACCTTCCGCGCCAATCACCCCGTAAACGAAGACGATGAAGACAGTAATCAGTCTTCGCGTAACGAAAGCGGGCGGATTCTGCGCGACAACGTCTACGGCACCCTGGAAGAAGACGCGCAACGCCGCGACTTCACCATCAACGCCTTGTATTACGATCCGGTCAGCGAGCGCATTCTCGATTACGCCAACGGCGTACACGACATTCGCAATCACCTGATCCGCCTGATTGGCGATCCAAAGCAGCGTTACCAGGAAGACCCGGTACGCATGCTGCGGGCCGTGCGTTTCGCCGCCAAACTCAATTTCGGCATCGAAAAACACACCGTTCAGCCGATCCGCGAACTGGCACCGATGCTGCGCGAGATTCCCTCGGCGCGCCTGTTCGAAGAAGTGCTCAAGCTGTTCCTCTCCGGACACGGTGCGATCACCTTCGAGATGCTGGTCGATCTGCAACTGTTCGCCCCGCTGTTCCCGGCCAGCGCCGACGCACTGGATCACAACCCGGATTACACCCACACGCTGATCAGCGAAGCGCTGACCAACACCGACTTGCGCATCAAGCAGAACAAACCGGTGACCCCGGCGTTCCTGTTTGCCGCAATGCTGTGGCCCGCCCTGCCGGCCCGCGTTCTGCGTCTGCAAGAGCGTGGCATGCCGCCGATTCCGGCGATGCAGGAAGCCGCGCACGAGCTGATCGCTGAACAGTGTCAGCGCATTGCGATTCCAAAGCGCTTCACCATGCCGATCCGCGAGATCTGGGACATGCAGGAGCGCCTGCCACGGCGTAGCGGCAAGCGTGCCGACTTGTTGCTCGACAACCCGCGCTTCCGCGCCGGTTACGACTTCCTGCTGTTGCGTGAAAGCGCTGGCGAGCAGACCGACGGCCTGGGCGAATGGTGGACTGACTATCAGGATGCCAACGACAGCGAACGTCGCGACATGATCCGCGACCTCAGCGGCAAGGGTGACGATGCCAGCGGTGCTCCGCGCAAACGTCGTCGCAGCGGCGGTTCCAAGCGCAAGCGCGCCGGTGCGCCGAGCGCCACAGGCGAGTAAGGCATGGAACGCATCTACATCGGCATGGGCAGCAACCTCGCTGACCCTGCCGAACAATTGCGCAGCGCGGTCGACGCGCTGGGGCAATTGCCGCAGACCGCACTCGTCGGCGTTTCCGCCTTCTATCAAAGCGACTCGCTACTGCCAGGCCAACCGCGTTACACCAACGCGGTCGCCGCGCTCGATAGCGCACTGGCCCCTCTGGATCTGCTCGACGCGCTGCAAGCCATCGAAAACGATCAGGGTCGCGAACGCCTGGAGCGCTGGGGTCCGCGCACGCTGGATCTGGATATTCTGCTGTTCGGTGATCGACTGATCGACGAACCTCGACTGAAAGTCCCGCACTACCAGATTCAGGAACGCGCGTTCGTCCTGTATCCGATGGCTGAACTGGCTCCAGCCGATTTGCTTCTTGCCGATGGCCGTAGCCTCGCCGGTCTGCTGGCCGCCTGCCCGTTCGTCGGCCTCGAACGCCTCCCCCAAGCCTGAAACAAATCCCCCTGTAGGAGCTGCCGCAGGCTGCGATCTTTTGATCTTGCTCTTGTTTTTAAAACCCCAAGGATCAAAAGATCGCAGCCTTCGGCAGCGCCTACATGGATAGCGTGCGACATCGCTATTTTTGTCCGACAAAAATCCTGTGATTCAGCCCCGCCGCGCCGCTGAATCGCATCAGTAACGCCGGTAACACTCCCCTCGTAACAACGCGGTAACACACACAATTGACTTCCGCTTGGCTCCTCACGACTATAGGCGTCCCGCTGCCGCCAACCCGGCACATACGGGCGCAATCCAGGCCTTATAAGCACGACAAAAGACCGTGCGCCTGAGTAGATGAAGAATCACGCGCGTTACTCGCAGTAGTTTCCAGAGCGCCTGAACGAGGATTTTTTACATGCCAGCCATCACCCTGACCACGCTCCAGAGCCTCAAGCAGAAAGGTGAAAAGATCACCATGCTGACCTGCTATGACGCGACTTTCGCCCACGCCTGCAACGAGGCCGGTGTCGAAGTGTTGCTGGTGGGCGACTCACTCGGCATGGTCCTGCAAGGTCACGACAGCACCCTGCCGGTGACCACCGCAGAAATGGCCTATCACACTGCCTGCGTCAAACGCGGCAACCGCGATGCCCTGATCATGGCCGACCTGCCGTTCATGGCTTACGCCACTCTTGAGCAAACCATGACCAACGCCGCCATGCTGATGCAGGCCGGCGCGCACATGATCAAGGTCGAAGGTGCATTGTGGCTGGCCGAGTCGATCCGTCTGCTCGCTGAACGCGGTATCCCGGTCTGCGCGCACATGGGCCTGACCCCGCAAGCGGTGAACATTCTCGGTGGCTATAAAGTGCAGGGCCGCAACGAAAACCAGGCGCGGCAGATGCGTGCCGACGCCATTTCACTGGAACAGGCTGGCGCGGCCATGCTGCTGCTCGAATGCGTACCGAGCGAACTGGCTGCGGAAATCAGTCAGGCAGTGAAGATTCCGGTCATCGGCATCGGCGCTGGTAGCGCCACCGATGGTCAGGTCCTGGTGCTGCACGACATGCTCGGTCTGTCGATCTCCGGCCGCGTACCCAAGTTCGTGAAAAACTTCATGCACGGTCAGGACAGTATCGATTCGGCCCTCAAGGCTTACGTCAGCGAAGTCAAAGCCACCACGTTCCCTGGCATCGAACACGGATTCTCTGCATGAACACCGTCAAAACCGTACGCGAACTGCGCGCTGCTGTAGCCCGCGCCCGTAGCGAAGGCAAGCGCATCGGCTTCGTGCCGACTATGGGCAACCTGCACAGCGGCCACGTCGCGCTGGTGACCAAAGCCACGCAACGCGTGGATTTCGTGGTCGCGAGCATTTTCGTCAACCCGCTGCAGTTCGGCGCCGGCGAAGACCTCGACAAATACCCGCGCACCCTCGCGGCGGATCAGGAAAAACTGCTGGAAGCCGGTTGCTCGCTGCTGTTCGCGCCGACCGTCGAAGAAATGTACCCCGATGGCATGGCCGGGCAGACCCGAGTCAGCGTGCCGCAACTTTCCGAAGGCCTGTGTGGCGCCAGCCGTCCGGGGCATTTCGAAGGTGTGGCGACAGTGGTCAGCAAACTGTTCAACATGGTTCAGCCGGATCTGGCGATCTTCGGTCAGAAGGATTTCCAGCAACTGGCGGTGATCCGCGCGCTGGTGCATGACCTGAACATGCCGATCCAGATCATCGGCGAACCGACAGTCCGCGCTGACGATGGCCTTGCACTGTCGTCGCGCAACGGTTTCCTCAGCGAAGAACAACGCGCCGTAGCCCCGGTCGTCTATCGCACCCTGAGCACGATTGCCGAGTCGATCAAGCAAGGTGAACGGGATTTCCCGGCGCTGATCAGCGCGCAACTGCAGCAGCTCGAAGCCGCTGGCCTGCGCCCGGATTATCTGGAAATCCGCCACGCCGTGACCTTGCGTCCGGCGACGGCTGAAGACCGTGATCTGGTGATTCTGGTGGCAGCGTTCCTCGGCACTACGCGGTTGATCGATAACCTGCACCTGAATCTCGATACGCCGACGTAAGCATCACTGCAATACCCAGTGGGAGCGAGCCTGCTCGCGAAGGCCGTGTGTCATTCAGCCTGGTTGTTGACTGACACACCGCCTTCGCGAGCAGGCTCGCTCCCACATTTGTTTTCGCTCCACTGCTGGTGTGTATTGGCCGTTTGTCGCCTCGTTCCCGGTATCAATGTTAAAAAAGTACAGGGATCGGGTCAGACAAAGTCAAGACAGATTGCAGCGCGAGGTTTACTGTATTCGCCCTGTGTCCAGAAACCGTGACAACGCAGTTGGCCCACGCCCAAACATGGCGTGCAGGCCTGTTCAGTGTTCAAAAGGCCGTTCAAGTAAAAAGGAAAACCGCAGCGATGGCGTATTACCTCAATCCTCAAGACGTTACCGCTCTGCCCGCCTGGCAAGCGTTGAAAGATCACCGCCAAGCCATGCAGGATTTCAGCATGCGCGAAGCCTTTAACGCCGATCCGCAGCGCTTCAATCAGTTCACTCTCAGCAGCTGCGGGCTGTTTCTCGATTATTCGAAGAATTTGATCAACGCCCAGACCCGCGACCTGCTGGTGAACCTGGCCAATGAAGTCGATCTGAAGGGCGCGATCAAAGCGTTGTTCGACGGCGAAATCGTCAATACGTCCGAACAGCGTCCAGCGCTCCACACCGCCCTGCGCCGTCCGGTCGGCGACAAGCTGTCGGTCAACGGCGTCAACGTGATGCCGGAAGTGCACAAGGTGCTGAATCAGATCACCGATCTGGTCGGCCGCATCCACGACGGTCTGTGGCGTGGTTACACCGAGAAGCCGATCACTGACGTGGTCAACATCGGCATCGGTGGCTCGTTCCTCGGCCCTGAGCTGGTGTCCGAAGCCTTGCTGTCCTACGCGCAAAAAGGCGTGCGCTGCCACTACCTGGCAAACATCGACGGCAGCGAGTTCCATGAACTGACACAAAAGCTGCGCGCCGAAACCACGCTGTTCATCGTCTCGTCGAAGTCGTTCAATACCCTCGAAACCCTGAAGAACGCTCAGGCCGCACGCGCCTGGTACCTGGCTCAGGGCGGTTCGGAAGCCGAGCTGTATCGTCACTTCATCGCTGTGTCGAGCAACAACGCCGCGGCCGTGGCGTTTGGCATTCGTGAAGAAAACATCTTCCCGATGTGGGACTGGGTTGGCGGCCGTTACTCGCTGTGGTCGGCCATCGGTTTGCCGATTGCCCTGGCCATCGGCATGTCCAACTTCAAGGAACTGCTGTCCGGTGCCTACACCATGGACCAGCATTTCCAGACCGCGCCGTTCGAACAGAACATGCCAGTGCTGCTGGCGCTGCTCGGCGTGTGGTACGGCAACTTCTGGGGCGCGCAAAGCCACGCGATCCTGCCGTACGACCATTACCTGCGCAACATCACCAAGCACTTGCAGCAACTGGACATGGAATCCAACGGCAAGAGCGTGCGTCAGGACGGTACCCCGGTCTCGACAGATACCGGCCCGGTGATCTGGGGCGGCGTCGGCTGCAACGGTCAGCACGCCTACCACCAGCTGCTGCACCAGGGCAGCCAACTGATCCCGGCCGACTTCATCGTGCCAATCGTCAGCTTCAACCCGGTGGCCGACCACCATCAGTGGCTGTACGCCAACTGCCTGTCGCAGAGCCAGGCGCTGATGCTCGGCAAGACCCTGCCGGAAGCCGAAGCCGAATTGCGCGAAAAGGGCATGAGCGAAGACCAGGTGCAAAAACTTGCTCCGCACAAGGTGATCCCGGGCAACCGTCCGAGCAACACCCTTGTGGTCGAACGCATCAGCCCGCGTCGTCTTGGCGCACTGGTGGCCATGTATGAACACAAAGTGTTCGTGCAAAGCGTGGTCTGGGGCATCAATGCCTTTGACCAGTGGGGCGTGGAACTGGGCAAGGAATTGGGCAAGGGCGTTTACAATCGCCTGGTCGGCAGCGACGAAACCAACGCTGACGATCCGTCTACCCAGGGCTTGATCAACTACTTCCGCGGTCGTCACCGCGGGTGATTTGACTGTGTTGCCCACAGATCCTGCGGGCAACACTTATCCACTGTGGGAGCGAGCCTGCTCGCGAATGCGGTTTGTCATTCAGCATCTTTGTTGACTGACACTCCGCATTCGCGAGCGGGCTCGCTCCCACAGTTGTTTGTGGATGACTTGAACCTGTTGACCGCTCGGCGCATCTTTATTCTTCGCACAACAAGAATAAGGAACCGTCATGTTCGATATCAGCACGTTCCCCCAAGCCGATGCCGTCCGCCGGGCTGCTCAGTTGAGTCAGGACGACTATCAGCGCCTGTACCGCGAATCCATTGAACACCCCAGCAGTTTCTGGGCCGAACAGGCCACACGCTTCCTCGACTGGAGCACACCGTGGCAAACCGTTCAGCGCTACGACCTGAAAACCGGTGAAGCCGCCTGGTTTGCCGGCGGCAAACTGAACGTCAGTTACAACTGCATCGACCGTCACTTAGCACAGCGCGGCGATCAAACCGCCCTGCTCTGGGAAGGCGACGACCCTGCCGAATCGGCGCAAATCACCTACAAAAAACTTCATCACCACGTCTGCCGACTGGCCAACGTGCTGAAAAGCCGTGGCGTGAAGAAAGGCGATCGGGTGTGCATCTACATGCCGATGATTCCCGAGGCGGCTTACGCCATGCTCGCCTGCACCCGAATTGGCGCCGTTCATTCGGTGGTGTTTGGCGGTTTTTCTCCTGACTCCATGCGCGACCGCATCCTTGATGCCGATTGCCGCACCGTAATCACCGCCGATGAAGGCGTGCGCGGTGGCAAATTCGTGCCGCTGAAAAGCAACGTCGACAAAGCCCTGCAAAGTTGCCCGGATGTCAGCACTGTCATCGTGGTCGAGCGTACCCAAGGCAAGGTCGATTGGGTCGAAGGCCGGGACCTTTGGTATCACCAGGCTGTGCGCGACGTCAGCGACGACTGCCCACCGGAACCGATGGACGCCGAAGACCCGCTGTTCATCCTCTATACCTCCGGCAGCACCGGTAAACCCAAAGGCGTGCTGCACACCACCGGCGGCTATCTGCTGCAAGCGGCGATGACCTTCAAATACGTGCTCGATTACCGCGACGGCGAAGTGTTCTGGTGCACGGCCGACGTCGGCTGGGTGACGGGCCACAGCTACATTGTCTACGGGCCACTGGCCAATGGCGCGACCACGCTGATGTTCGAAGGCGTGCCGAGCTATCCGAGCAGCTCGCGCTTCTGGCAGGTCATCGACAAGCACAAGGTCAATATCTTCTACACCGCACCGACGGCACTGCGCGCGTTGATGCGCGAAGGTGCCGAACCGTTGAAGGAAACTTCCCGACAGAGCCTCAGATTACTCGGCAGCGTCGGTGAGCCGATCAACCCGGAAGCGTGGGAATGGTATTTCAACGTGGTCGGCGAACAACGCTGCCCCATCGTCGATACCTGGTGGCAGACCGAGACCGGCGGCATCATGCTCAGCCCCTTGGTCAGTGCGCAGCGGATCAAGCCGGGCTGCGCCACGCAACCGATGTTCGGCGTGCAGCCGGTGCTTCTCGATGAACACGGCAAAGAGATCAAAGGCGCCGGCAGCGGCGTGCTCGCCATAAAGTCAAGCTGGCCGGGGCAGATCCGCAGTGTCTACGGCGACCCGCAACGGATGGTCGATACCTACTTCAAGCCCTACCCCGGCTACTACTTCACCGGCGACGGCGCCCGCCGCGACGAGGACGGCGATTACTGGATCACCGGACGTATCGACGATGTGATCAACGTTTCCGGCCATCGTATCGGCACCGCCGAAGTGGAAAGCGCGCTGGTGCTGCACAACAGCATCGCCGAGGCGGCGGTGGTCGGTTATCCACATGACGTCAAAGGTCAGGGCATTTACGCCTTCGTCACACCGATGAACGGCACCGAGCCCAGCGATGAACTGAAAAAAGAACTGTTGGCCCACGTCAGCAAGGAGATCGGCAGCTTCGCCAAACCGGATCTGATCCAGTGGGCGCCGGCCTTGCCGAAAACCCGCTCAGGCAAGATCATGCGGCGCATATTGCGCAAGATCGCCTGCAACGAACTCGACAGCCTCGGTGACACTTCGACCCTGGCCGATCCGAGCGTGGTGCAAGGCCTGATCGACACGCGCCTCAATCAGTAACCCTTGCGGGCGCGGCCAACCGAGCGCGCCCCACTCCCTCACTGAGTGCTCATGGAATTCATCCGCAGTCGTATCGAAAACCAACTCATGAGCCTGACCGGTCTGTCCCTCGGCCAGCTCGATCTGGAAAATCCCAAGGGCGACCCGGGGCTGTTTGGCCCCGACTCGGTCAGTTGGCAGGTGCACGGCGACTTCAGCAGCATGTTGATCGGCGGCATCAGTGCGCTATTGCTGCAGGCGCTGCATCCACTGGCGCTGGCCGGGGTCTGGGACCACTCGAACTTTCGTGAAGACATGCTCGGACGTTTGCGCCGCACCAGTCAGTTTGTCTCCGGCACCACTTTCGGTTCACGCCGCGACGCCGACTGGTTGATCGAGAAGGTCCGCACCATTCACCTGCAAGTCGTCGGCACGGCGCCAGATGGCCGGCCTTATGCGGCCAGCGATCCGGATTTGCTGACGTGGGTGCATGTGGCGGAAGTCAGTAATTTTCTCGCGGCGCATCTGCGTTATCGCAATCCACAGTTGTCATTGGCCGATCAGGACCGGTATTACGCAGAAATCGCCGTGGTCGCCGAGCGCCTCGGCGCCCGGGATGTGCCGAAATCGCGGCAGGCCGTGGCGGATTATCTGCAACGCATGCGCCCGCAGTTGCTCTGCGATGAGCGCAGCCGCGAAGTCCTGCGCCTGCTGCTCGAAGCCCCGGCCCCCAGCCTGATGGCGCGGCCATTTGGCGATCTGATGATGAAGGCCGGCATCGATCTGTTGCCAGACTGGGCCAGCGACATGCTCGACGCCCAACAGAATCCGCTGCAACGCCAACTGATCCGCGCCAGCGTCAAGCGCAGCGCGCCGATGCTGCGCTGGGCGATGCGCAATGGCTCGGTGCAACGGGCAAAGCGGCGGATGGGGCTGCTTCGCTGACGCTCAGAGCTGCAAGTTTTGAGCTTGAGGCTTGAAGCTTAGAGCTTGCAGCTCAGTAACTGTTAAACTCCCGCGCCCCAATTCTCTCCAGCAAGGCGCCCGCATGTCTTCCTTGAATCAGGCGCTGCGCGCCGCCCTCGATCAACGTCAGGACTTGCTCTCTGTACTGCACAGCCAGGGCACCGATTGCTATCGCCTGTTCCATGGCAGCCAGGAAGGCGCCGGCGGCCTGACCATCGACCGTTACGGCCCGCAATTGCTGGTGCAAAGTTTTCACCAGACGCTGGAGCGTGACGATCTGCTGCAACTGCACGCCATCGTCAACCAGACCCTGGGCCTGGAGACTTTGCTGGTTTACAACGACCGCTCCCGCGGCAACTCGCGTATCGACCGCGAAGACCACGTCTACCGTGCTGACGACGCCGCACTGGTGGATCTGGTCGGTCACGAATGGGGCCTCAATTACCGTGTACGCGGACGCCATGCCGGGCAGGATCCGCTGCTGTTCCTCGACCTGCGCAACACCCGCGGCTGGGTCAAGGATCACGCCAAAGGCAAAAGCGTGCTCAACCTGTTCGCCTACACCTGCGGCGTTGGCCTGAGTGCCGCGGCCGGTGGCGCCAGTGAAGTGTGCAACCTCGATTTTGCCGAAGGCAACCTCGCCGTTGGTCGCGAAAACGGTTTGCTCAATCCGCAGTTGCCGGAAATGGAGTTCGTCCAGTCCGACTACTTTCCGGCCATCCGCCAACTGGCCGGTCTGCCCATCAGTCAACGACGCGGGCAGAAACTGCCGAGCTATCAGCGCCTGGAACAGCGCCAGTACGATCTGGTACTGCTCGATCCGCCGGCCTGGGCCAAGAGCGCGTTCGGCACCGTCGACCTGCTGCGCGACTATCAAAGCCTGCTCAAACCGGCCCTGCTGACCACAGCCCACAACGGCGTGCTGATCTGCTGCAACAACCTGGCGAAAGTCAGCATGGACGACTGGCGCGAACAGGTCCTGCGCTGCGCCGAGAAGGCCGGGCGCCCGGTGCGCGAATGGAGCGTGATGACCCCGGGCGCGGATTTTCCGTCGCTGGACCAACAGCCGCCGTTGAAAACCCTGATCCTGCAACTCTGATCACATTGCTTTGCGGCGAACAACCTGTGGGAGCTGGCTTGCCAGCGATAGCGGTGGACCAGGCGACATCTATGTCGAATGATCGGCCGTCATCGCTGGCAAGCCAGCTCCCACAGTGTTTTATGTTTTCCGAAGAATCTGAACAATCCTGTTCTACACCAGGTACTTCGGAACCAGAATCGCGTGCCATACTCCAAGGCACTCCGTTTCCGACAGATGAAGCCGCACATGCCCAAAGGATTGATTCGCGCGATTGGCGCACTGTTGACCGCTCTGGCCCTCTACAGCTTGCTCGGGTTTCTGATTTTACCGGGCATCGCGTTGCGTGTTGCCAACCAGCAACTGGCCAACTACGCGACGGTGCCTGCGCATATCCAGCGCATCGAACTCAATCCGTTCAGCCTTGAAGTCACCTTGTGGGGCCTGGTCATCGGCGAGCCCGGCAAAGAACAGGTCGGTTTTGAACGCCTGTACGCCGACCTGCAACTCGATAGCCTGTGGACGAAAGCAGTCCATCTGTCCAACATCGAACTGGACAAACCGAAGACCGAAATCCTCTTCGCCAAAGACGGCAAGCTCAACCTGCTCGGTCTGTTCAACATACCTGCCAGTGAACCGACACCCGCCGATCCCGATGCCAAACCGTTTCCTCTGCGCATCGACCA
Organism: Pseudomonas sp. A0308; assembly: GCF_044218815.1. Lineage (NCBI taxonomy): Bacteria > Pseudomonadati > Pseudomonadota > Gammaproteobacteria > Pseudomonadales > Pseudomonadaceae > Pseudomonas > Pseudomonas sp. A0308. The sequence goes on along the minus strand of NZ_CP162581.1, from coordinate 4,418,814 downwards.
GATCAAACTCGCCAACGGTGTCGTGCACTTTGAGGATGTGCGCCCGAGCGAACCCATCGAATTCCTCTACGACGATCTCAACTTCGAGCTGAAAAATCTCAGCACTCTGCCCGAAGACAGCGCCGACATGACGCTGGTCGCGATCGGTCCCAACGGTGGCCGAATCGACTGGAGCGGCAATTTCAGCCTGATCCCGATCACCTCCGAAGGCACGCTGAAAATCACCGACGGCAATATGAAAGCGTTTTGGCCTTACGTGCGAGACGCGGTGCCCCTGGTTCTTGAAAACGGCGTGATGAACCTCAGCACCGAATACAAACTCAATCTGTCGAAACAAACCGAGCTACAACTGAACAACATTGCACTGAGCATCGCGCCGTTCGCGATCAAGGCACCCGACGGGCGCCCACTGGCGAAACTTGAACGCCTTGATGTCAGCGAGACCTCGGTGGACCTGGCGAAACAGCAAGTGGTGGTTGGCAAGATTCGTAGCCAGAAACTGGAAACCTGGGCCGCCCTTGAGGCTGACGGGCAACTGGACTGGCAGAAACTGTTCGCCAGCCAGCCTTCGAAACCCGCCGCCAAAGCCGCCGCCGAACCGGCCAGCACGCCTGCGACCGCCGACTCGCCAAAACCTGAACCGAGCGCGCAGGACAAGCCATGGCAAGTACTGCTCAAAGATGTGCAGCTGCGCAACTACACCGTCCATCTGGCTGACCGGTCGGCCAATCCACCGGTGACACTGGATGTCACCCCGCTGAACGTCGACCTGCAGGATTTTGACAGCCTCAACGGATCACCCTTCAAGCTCAAACTCGATACCGGGTTAGGCAAGCAGGGCAAGATCCTCGCCGATGGCACGGTCAATCTGGCGCCGGTCAACGCCCAGCTCAACGTTAAAACCCAGGACATCGACCTGCGTGTTGCGCAGTCCTACATCAATCCGTTCATTCGTCTCGAGTTGCGCAGCGGCATGCTCGGCAGTGACCTCAAGGTCAACCTTAAAAGCACCGAACCGCTGGCGCTTAGCGTGACCGGCCGCGCGCAGATCGATCAACTGCACACCCTCGACACCCTGAAAACCCGCGACTTCCTCAAGTGGCAGCAAGTCGTTGTGGAAGGCTTGAACTATCAGCATGGCGACAGCCTGTCGATCGACAAGGTCAACCTGTTACAGCCGTACGTGCGCTTCATGATCAACGATGACCGCACCACCAACATCGATGATCTGCTGATTCCGCAGCCTGCCGACAGCGGCACGACAACCGCCGCTGCCAAACCGGCCAGCAAAGACAAACCATTGGGCATTCACATCGGCGGTATCGCCATCAACGACGGCTCGGCCAACTTCGCCGACTTCAGCCTGACGCCGAATTTCGCCACCGCCGTCCAGCAACTCAACGGCCAGATCGGCACCATCGACAGTCGACAGTCGAAACCGGCCACTGTCGACATCAAAGGCAAGGTTGACCGCTATGCACCGGTGACCATCAAGGGCGCGGTCAATCCTTTCGACCCGATGGCCAGCCTCGACATCACCACCAGTTTCAAACGGGTCGAGCTGACCACCCTGACACCCTACTCCGGCAAATTCGCCGGATACCGCATCCGCAAGGGCCGGCTCAACCTCGACCTGCATTACCTGATCACCAAGGGCCAACTGAAGGCCGAGAACAAAGTGGTGGTCGAGCAATTGCAGCTGGGTGAGAGAGTCGACAGTCCGGACGCGACAAGCCTGCCGTTGAAACTGGCGATCGCGTTGCTCAAGGACGTCGACGGCAAAATCTCCATCGAGTTACCCGTAACGGGCGACTTGAACAATCCGCAATTCAGCGTGATGCCGATTGTCTGGCAGACACTGCGCAATCTGATCGTCAAAGCCGCTGCGGCACCATTCAAAATGATTGGCGGTTTGGTCAGCGGTGGCGGCTCCCAGGATCTCGGCACGGTGTCCTTCGCGCCGGGCTCCAGCGAGTTGAACAAGGATGCCGAGGGGGCGCTGATCAAGCTGTCCCAGGCACTCAAGGAGCGTCCGGCCCTGCGCCTGGAAATCGAGGGCGTCGCCGCCAAAAGCAGCGACGGCCCATTGCTTGCCGAACAGCGTCTGGAACGTGAATACCAATACAACTACTACAAGATGCTCCAGCGCCGCGGCGATAAAGTCCCGGCTCAGGCATCCTTGATTGACGTGCCGGACAGCGAGAAAGGCCCACTGCTCGAAGGCATCTATCGCACTCGTCTGAAGACTCAGCCGCCGGCCGAATGGAAGGATCTGGGCAAGGAAGAACGCACAGCGAAAATGCGCGAAGGCGTAATCCAGTTCTGGAGTTCCAGCGATGTGCTGCTGCGTCAGTTGGGCCAGGACCGTGCCAGCAGCATCAAGGATTTCCTGGTGGACAAGGGCCAACTGGCTGACGACCGCGTGTACTTCATCGACACCAATCTGGGCGAGGCTGAAAGCGACGGTAGGGTGGTGACGCAAATGCACCTGGATGCCGAATGACCCATCGTAAATGGCTGGCGGCAATGGCACTGACATTCGTTGCTGGCCAGGCGTCAGCCTCCGATACGTTGCGTTGCGGCAGCCAACTGATCAGCCTTGGCGACCGCGCAAGCGAGGTGCTGAACAAGTGTGGCGAGCCCGTGAGCCGCGATGTACTGGGTTACAAGCGCAGCGCCAATCGGCGGGAAGAGTTTCAGATCGAGGAATGGACCTACGGCCCGAACAACGGCATGTATCAATACCTGCGCTTTGAAGGCAATCGTCTGAAGCAGATCAATAGCAAACGCGGTAACTGACCCGACACCAAACTCATGTGGGAGCGAGCTTGCTCGCGAATGCAACGCGTCAGTCGACATCTTCGTCGGCTGACGGAGCACTTCGCGAGCAGGCTCGCTCCCACATTGTTTGTTGCGTGCCAAATAAAACGGGCCCCGACACAAAGTGTCGGGGCCCGTAATGATCACATCCGTGTGATCGTTCGCATGAACTCTAAAGTTGCGGCAGACGTATTGCTCGGCCCGTCTGTCGCCCCTTCTCCCGGTCCAGGCGAGAAGTCATGCCTTACTCGGCTTTCAGGCCGTCAGCGGAAACCGCTTTAACGCCTTTGATTTTCTTGGCGATGGCAACAGCTACGTCTTTCTGCGATTCGGTTACAGCAGTAGTCGACGACAGCGACACAACGCCTTTGTTGGTTTCTACTTTGATGTCGGTACCTGGAATGCCTTTTTCGGTGACCAGGTCAGCTTTGACCTTAGTGGTGATCCAGGTATCGGAAGTATCTTGTTTCATCTCGGTGACTTCACCGGCTGCCAGAGTCATTGGAGCCTGAGTAGCCTGAGCCGATTGTGCGAATGCACCGGAAGCCATGGTCAGGGTCAGCGCGGTTGCAGCAGCGGCAGTGATAGCGAACTTCTTCATACGAGTAACTCCTGTTTTTCTGGAAAGTCTGCTGGATGTCTTGTCAGCAGGGTTACCGTAGATATTGCGAACGCTGTGCCAACTTTTCAGATGACATAAAAACCTTATAAATCAATAACTTACAAATAAGACAAATTTCCGGATTCATGCAAAATGCATGACTGGTTGAATATTCACATGCAAGTTGCGGCTTTTTGAAAAGTTCCTAAGGCGCTGAAATTATTGAAGCTTTTGTGAAGCGCTGCGCAATGAAAAATGCCCCGCATTGCGGGGCACTTAACCAAAAAACAATGAAAGCCTTATGTACCGCTAGCAGTACAGCCTTTTGGCGAATAGTCAGGTGCAACGGTAGTGCCGCAAGTCCAGAGACCCGCGCCGGTGCCAGAGGACCGAGTGAGCGTGATGGTTTTGTCCAACACTGGGCCTGGCGCATTTTTGATCGTACAAACGATAGTCCCGGCACCCGAAGAAGCGGTGCCCGACGCGGTCACCGAACAGTTTGAGGTAGTAACCGTCGCACTGCCCGCCACGTTAGTCAGTGTGGGATCAGTACCTTGGTTAATGACGTCCTCGAATGGCACTTTCATCGCACTGATCTCTGCCAGCCCCGCCGTCACCTTGGATCGCGCTTGGTATTTCGAATACTGCGGCAGGGCGATAGTCGCCAGAATCCCGATGATCGCCACAACGATCAGCAGCTCGATCAGCGTAAAACCTTGTTGTTTTTTCATAGAAACGCTCCATGCATGAGTCGAAATCTCATGATCTGAGAAGAGCAGAGCATAGCGCATGCCAAGCGCCTGAAAGCCCTGCTCACAAAGCGCGAGCAGCGCTCTACGCAGTTTCCTACAGCCCGCAACCGCACTATCTGACACTTTTTGTCACCTGCACCGACCGTGTTTGGCGCTGTCACTTGACTAGGCTATAAGTCATGAACTGCAAGCGTGCGGAATCCCCATGAATGACATCGCTCTGAGCGGTCTGGCCAAGCAATTGGTGCAGGCCGAACTGCTCACGGAAGAAAGTGCCCAGCAGGCCTGGCAACAGGCCCAGCGCAATCGGCTGTCGCTGGTCAGCTATCTGGTGCAGAACAAACTGGTAAAGAGCGCACAGGTCGCCGAGATCGCCTCCGAGCACTTCGGCATGGCGTTCCTCGACCTTAATTGCCTGGACAAGGAAACCCAGCCCAAAGGCCTGGTCAGTGAAAAACTGGTGCGCCAGCATCATGCCCTGCCCTTGTGGCGGCGCGGCAACAAGCTGTTCGTGGGAATTTCCGACCCGAGCAATCATCAGGCAATCAACGACATCCAGTTCAGCACCGGGTTGAGCACCGAAGCCATCCTGGTGGAGGACGACAAGCTCAGCGATGCCATCGAAAAATTCTTCGACACTCACGGCACCGGTCTCGAAGACATGGCCGACGTCGATCTCGACGGCCTCGATGTCGAATCGATCGACGACAACAAGCAGGACGCCATCGGCGGACAAGACGCCGACGATGCGCCGGTGGTGCGTTTCGTCCACAAGATGCTGCTCGATGCGATCAAAAGCGGCTCCTCCGACCTGCATTTCGAGCCTTACGAAAAAAACTACCGGGTACGGGTGCGCACCGACGGCATTCTGCGCGAGGTGGCCAAGCCGCCGATCCAACTGGCCGGGCGCATCGCCGCACGTTTGAAAGTCATGGCCAGCCTCGACATCTCCGAACGGCGCAAACCGCAGGACGGGCGGATCAAGATGCGCCTGTCCAAAAGCAAGTCGATCGACTTCCGGGTCAATACCCTGCCGACCCTGTGGGGCGAGAAAGTGGTGATCCGGATTCTCGATCCCTCCAGCGCGCAAATGGGCATCGACGCCCTCGGCTATGAGCCTGAGCAGAAAGACCTGTATTTGGCAGCCCTCAAGCAGCCACAAGGGATGATTCTGGTCACCGGCCCCACTGGCTCGGGCAAAACGGTGTCGCTGTACACCGGGCTGAATATTCTCAACACGGTCGACATCAACATATCCACCGCCGAAGACCCGGTGGAGATCAATATGGAAGGCATCAACCAGGTCAACGTCAACCCCAGGCAGGGGCTCGACTTTGCCCAGGCCTTGCGCTCGTTTCTGCGTCAGGATCCGGACGTGATCATGGTCGGCGAGATCCGCGATCTGGAAACCGCCGAGATCGCGATCAAGGCTGCGCAGACCGGCCACCTCGTGCTTTCGACACTGCACACCAACAGCGCCGCGGAAACCCTGACGCGACTGCATAACATGGGCATCCCCGGCTTCAACATCGCCACTTCGGTCAGCCTGATCATCGCCCAGCGGCTGGCGCGCAAGTTGTGCAGCCACTGCAAGAGAGCCATCGAGATTCCGCGCGAAACCTTGATCAAGGAAGGTTTCCCCGAGGAACGCATCGGCAGTTTCACGATCTACGAGCCAGTCGGTTGCGATCACTGCAATGGCGGTTACAAGGGACGCGTGGGGATTTATGAAGTGGTGAAGAACACAGCAGACCTGCAACGACTGATCATGGCCGAGGGCAACTCGCTGGAAATCGACATCCAGATGCGCCGCGACGGCTTCGACGACCTGCGTACCTCAGGCCTGCGCAAGGCCATGCAAGGCATTACCAGCCTGGAAGAAATCAACCGGGTCACCAAGGACTGAACATGGCGGTCAAGGCAGCGAAAATCAGCGTCTACGCCTGGGAAGGCACGGACAGGAAAGGCAGCAAACTCAGCGGTGAATTAAGCGGGCAGAACCCGGCACTGATCAAGGCTCAACTGCGCAAGCAAGGGATCAATCCGGGCAAGGTGCGTAAAAAAACTGCCTCGCTTTTTAGCTTCGGCAAACGCATCAAGCCCCGGGACATCGCCCTGTTCACGCGGCAGATGGCGACCATGATGAAGGCTGGCGTGCCGCTGCTGCAGTCGTTCGACATCATCGGTGAGGGCTTCGAAAACCCGGCCATGCGCAAACTGGTCGACGAGGTGAAACAGGAGATCGCCGCCGGTAACAGTTTCGCCAACGCCCTGCGCAAGAAGCCGCAGTATTTCGATGAGTTGTATTGCAACCTCGTGGATGCCGGCGAACAGTCCGGCGCCCTCGACACGTTGCTGGAACGGGTCGCGACCTACAAGGAAAAAAGCGAAGCCCTAAAGGCCAAAATCAAGAAAGCCATGACTTACCCCACCGCCGTGGTGCTGGTTGCAGCCGTGGTGACCGGGATTCTGCTGGTGAAAGTGGTGCCGCAATTCGAGTCGGTTTTTTCCGGTTTTGGCGCCGAGTTGCCGGCCTTCACCCTGCTGGTCATCAGCCTCTCGGAATTCATGCAGCAATGGTGGTGGGCGATACTCGTTGCGCTGGTGGCCGCTTTTTTCGGCACCCGCCGTGCGCTGAAAACATCCCAGGCCATGCGCGATCGCAAAGACACCTGGCTATTGAAGCTGCCGTTGGTGGGCACGCTGATGTACAAATCTGCCGTTGCACGCTTCGCCCGGACCCTGTCGACCACATTTGCTGCCGGCGTGCTTTTGGTGGAAGCGCTCGACTCGGTGGCCGGCGCCACGGGCAACGTGGTGTTCAAGCGCGCGGTATTGCGCATCCGCCAGGATGTTTCCACGGGCATGCAGCTGAATTTTTCCATGCGCACCACCGGGGTTTTTCCCAACATGGCGGTGCAGATGACCGCCATCGGCGAAGAGTCCGGCGCGCTGGACGAAATGCTCGACAAGGTCGCCGGGTTTTACGAGGACGAAGTGGATAACATGGTCGACAACCTCACCAGCCTCATGGAGCCGTTCATCATGGTCGTCCTGGGGGTGATCGTCGGCGGTCTGGTGGTGGCGATGTACCTGCCGATCTTCCAACTCGGCTCAGCGATCTGACATGCCTATCGACGAACTCTTTGCCGTTTACCCACTGGCCTTCGTATGCACGGCGTTGCTGCTCGGTCTTATCGTCGGCAGCTTTCTCAATGTGCTGGTCTGGCGCCTGCCGAAAATGCTCGAGCGCGATTGGCGCCAGCAGGCGCAGGACGTGCTCGGTCTGCCCGGCGAAACGCCGCTGCCGACCTACAACCTGATGCTGCCGCACTCCGAGTGTCCGCACTGCGCACATCGAATTCGTGCGTGGGAAAACATCCCGCTGCTCAGTTATCTGTGCCTGCGCGGACGCTGCTCCGCGTGTGCAGCGCCGATCAGCAAACGCTATCCGCTGACCGAACTGAGTTGTGGACTGCTTTCGGCGTTTATCGCCTGGCAGGTGGGTTTTGGCTGGCCGGCCTGTCTGTTGATCTTCCTTACCTGGGGCTTGCTGGCGATGAGTCTGATCGACACCGAGCATCGATTGCTGCCCGATGTGCTGGTGCTGCCGTTGTTGTGGCTGGGGCTGATCGTCAACAGTTTCGGGCTGTTCGTGCCGCTGCACGATGCAATGTGGGGCGCGGTGGCCGGTTACATGGCGCTGTGGTCAGTGTTCTGGCTGTTCAAACTGCTGACCGGCAAGGACGGCATCGGTCACGGTGATTTCAAGCTGCTGGCGCTGCTCGGCGCCTGGGGTGGCTGGCAGATTCTGCCGCTGACGATCCTGATGTCTTCGCTGGTGGGAGCGATTCTCGGGGTGATTTTGCTGCGTGTGCGCGAGCAGAAAACCTCGACGCCGATCCCCTTCGGCCCCTATCTGGCAATTGCCGGCTGGATTGCCTTGCTCTGGGGTGGTCAAATAACCGACTTCTATTGGCAGTTTGTCGGTTTGAAATGAATACCCCTGTGGAAAAACCCTGGATTCTCGGCCTGACCGGCGGCATCGGCAGCGGCAAAAGCGCCGCGGCCCAGCACTTCATCGACCTTGGCGTCCATGTGGTCGACGCTGATCACGCAGCACGCTGGGTGGTCGAACCGGGTCGCCCGGCGCTGGCCAGGATTGCCGAGCACTTCGGCGCCGGCGTGTTACAGGCTGACGGCACGCTGGATCGCGCCGCCCTGCGCAAGCTGATCTTCGAAGTCCCGGAGCAGCGCCGCTGGCTCGAAGCCCTGCTGCATCCGTTGATCGCCGAGGAAATCGCCCATCATCTGGCGCTGGCAAAATCGCCCTATGCGATTCTGGTTTCGCCACTGTTGATCGAATCCGGGCAATACGCGATGACCCAGCGAATCCTGGTGATCGACGCTCCGCAACAACTGCAGATCGAACGCACCTTGCAGCGTGACCAGACCAGCGAACAGCAGGTTCAGGCGATCCTCAAGGCCCAGTCGAGCCGTGAAGACCGCGTGAGCCGTGCCGACGACGTGGTGGTCAACGACCGCGACCTCGCCTGGCTGCACAGCGAGGTCGAGCGCCTGCATGACTTTTACCTGACTTTAAGTGGAGGCCAATCATGAGCCAGATCCCGACCGTAGAATGCCCAACGTGTGGCGCCCCCGTGGAATTCACTCCGGATAACAAATTCCGGCCGTTCTGCTCCGATCGCTGCAAACTGATCGACTTGGGCGCCTGGGCCTCGGAAGAGCACAAGATCCCGGTCGCACCGGACGCCGAGGATGAACTGTTTTCCGGCGATTTCGATCCGCGCCACTGATCCCTTCAGGGCCGCATGAAGCCGTAGTCCTGATCGTCGTCGAGGTTTTCCGCCAGAAAGCGCAACTCGTCGGCCAGGTCTTCGGCGTTGCGCACGGTCTTGCTCTGTTGCACCACCGCACTGAGCAAGGCGCGCAGGCTCAACCCCGGATCGAACCCCACCTCTTGCGCCATCTCCAGACTCTTGCGGGTTTCCTGCCGCGCCCACTCGTAAACACTCATGCTGCCGCTCCTGAACGAATTTGGCCGAGCATGAAATGCCGCGCGCGTGGCGGGTTTGATGTGGATCAAGACTTGGGATCGTCGTCCTTCCAGGGTGCCGAAAGGTAGCGCGTGCGATTGAACGTCTCCAGCCATTCCGGGCTGAACACCACCAGTGCGCTGACCACCATGCCGTTGATGAACGCCTCGGGGAATATGATCAGCCACAGGTAGCCGATAAAGTCTTCCAGCCATTCGGGCATGGCAAACAGGCCGTCGTACCAGAGCAATGTCAGGCTCAGCAGCAGACACAACAGCGCCGACAGCGCGGCGGCGAGAAACCCGGAGCAGAAGATGTACACAAAGGGATTGCGAGGCTGGGCGCGCTCGACGAGGATCGCCACGCACTCGGTAACCAGCACCGGCAGCAGAATAAACAGTGCACCGTTGACCCCCAGTGCCGCGAGATCCTGGCGCCCGAGCAGCACCAGGCCAACTTGCGCCACCAGCCCGCCGAGAACCGCCAGCGGCCAGTCGAGCAGCAATGTCACCGCCGTCATGCCGATGAAGTGATAAGCCACCCCGGTATCGAAATCGCGGCGCACCAGCCACAACAGAAACAGCGCGAACACCGTGCCGAACAACAGATGCTGGCGACGGCTATCACTGAACAACTCGACCCAAGGAGCACGAACAATCGCCCAGAACAGCACCGGCAGATAGATCAGCCATCCGAGCGTCAGACTTGTGGATGACAGCAATTCGGCGCCGATCATAGGTGATCCTTCGCTGACGCCTGGCGCCGCGCCAGCCAAAGATCGAGCAGCAACACTGTTATATTTTTCACGCGGTTCTCCCGTCGAGGCAGATCTCAGTCTATACCGCCGTTTGCGACTCGCCGTATCACGCTTCTGCGCGTGGCGCGCAGAGAATCCGGAGGAGAGAAAAAGTTACGAAAACTTTACGGGACGAGACAACAGGCCCGCCGATACTTCGCGGCGCTAACAAAAAGGCGTTACATATGTCCATTGCGGTATTACGACTCATCAGCTTCATTCTGGGAATTATTCTGATCACGCTGGCGGTGAGCATGCTGATACCCATGCTGACGCTGGTGATCCATGATCGCAAAGATGATATGTCGGCCTTCCTGTGGTCGAGCTTGATCACAGCGCTGTGCGGGCTGGTGATGATTAACAAGGGTCGTCCCGAGAACGTTCAGTTACGTCCTCGCGATATGTACATGCTGACGACCGCCAGTTGGGTGGTTGTGTGCATATTCGCCGCACTGCCTATGGTGCTTATCCAGCACATCAGCTACACCGATGCGTTTTTTGAAACGATGTCAGGCATCACCACAACTGGATCGACCATCCTTACCGGGCTGGACACAGCATCTCCAGGATTGCTGATCTGGCGATCGATGCTGCATTGGCTGGGGGGGATCGGCTTCATCGGCATGGCGGTGGCTATCCTGCCATTACTGCGGGTCGGGGGCATGCGGCTATTCAAGACCGAATCGTCCGACTGGTCGGAGAAGGTCACGCCGCGCTCCCATGTCGCCGCCAAATATATTCTGGGGCTTTATGTCGGGCTTACCGGTCTTGCTACGCTGGCCCTGTGGATAGCAGGGATGACGCCGTTCGAAGCCATCAACCATTCAATGTCATTGATTTCCACGGGAGGATTTTCAACCTCCGATGCCTCGCTGGCACATTGGACACAACCGTCCATTCATTGGGTGGCGGTCGCTACCATGATTCTGGGCAGCCTCCCTTTCACGCTGTACGTGAGCACGCTTCGCGGTAATAAACGGGCCTTGTTCAAGGATCATCAGGTACGCGGGTTCATTGGCTTTTTGCTCATTACCTGGGTGCTGGTCGGTACCTGGTTGTGCTTGCACAGCGATTACGGCTGGTGGGAAGCGTTTCGGATCGTGGCGGTCAACGTGACATCGGTGGTCACTACAACCGGCGTAGCACTGGGGGATTACACGTTATGGGGCAGTTTTGCCGTGTTGCTGTTCTTCTATCTGACCTTTGTCGGGGGCTGCTCCGGTTCCACCGCTGGCGGTCTTAAAATATTCCGCTTTCAGGTGGCTGGCACGCTGCTAATGGGCAGTCTGAATCAATTGATCCATCCTCGCGCCGTGATCCGAAAAAAATACAACAAACACCCCATCGACGAGGACATCGCCCGTTCGCTGCTGACGTTTTCATTCTTTTTCACCATCACTATCGGGGTGATCGCCATGGGTTTGGCGCTCATCGGCCTGGACTGGACAACTGCATTGAGTGGCGCGGCTACCGCCGTCTGCAACGTCGGGCCTGGCGTTGGCTCGATCATTGGGCCGGCGGGAAACTTTTCCACATTGCCCGATGCTGCCAAATGGCTGCTGACTGTCGGCATGCTTTTGGGAAGACTGGAGATCCTCACTGTCCTGGTGCTGCTCACACCGGTCTTCTGGAAATACTAGTCTCGACAACCAATTGAGATTTATTGCCTAGACTCCTCTTGTCCACCGTGCAAACGCTTTTGAGTCATGAGCCGCACGAGAACTAAAACAAGAGGAACATCTCAATGCTTAAATCATTGCGCAACGCAGTCGTCTGCGCACTTGCGCTGGGCGTATCGGGCCTGGCGCTGGCGGCCGATCCAATCGTTATCAAGTTTTCCCATGTAGTCGCCGAGCAAACGCCCAAGGGCCAAGGCGCCCTGCTATTCAAGAAACTCGTCGAAGAACGCCTGAAGGACAAGGTCAAGGTTGAGGTCTACCCGAACTCTTCATTGTTTGGCGACGGCAAGGAAATGGAGGCGCTGCTGTTGGGCGATGTGCAACTCATTGCCCCGTCGCTGGCAAAGTTCGAACAATACACACCGAAATTGCAGCTATTCGACTTGCCGTTCCTGTTCAACGACATCTCGGCCGTCGACCGTTTCCAGCGCAGCCCTCAAGGCCAGGAACTGCTCAAGTCGATGGAAAGCAAGAACATCACAGGCCTGGCTTATTGGCACAACGGCATGAAGCAGTTGTCCGCCAACAAGAAGCTGGTTGTACCGGGCGATGCCCGGGGTCTGAAATTCCGTGTACAGGCGTCGGCCGTACTAGATGAACAATTCAAAGCAGTGAAAGCCAACCCGCGCAAGTTGAGCTTCGCCGAGGTGTATCAGAGCTTGCAGACCGGTGTCGTGAATGGTGCGGAAAACCCTTACTCGAACATCTTCAGTCAGAAAATGCACGAGGTGCAGAAGTTCATCACCGAATCCGACCATGGCTTGCTCGATTACATGCTGATCACCAATACCAAGTTCTGGAATGGCTTGCCGCCGGATGTGAGAACCGAACTGGACAAAATAATCGTCGAGGTTACCGCCCAGGTGAACAAAGACGCCGAGAAGCTCAACCAGGACGCCAAACAGCATATCGTCGACGCCAAAACCACTGAAATCATCCTGCTGACTCCGGAACAACGTGGCGAGTGGCGTGAAAAAATGAAGCCGGTCTGGGCGAAGTTCGAAGGTGCTATCGGCGCCGACCTGATCAAGGCCGCCGACGCCTCAAACCAGGCTCAGTAAATCTGCCCGCATGTGCCACCTCAAAAGGGCGGCACCTGTTTCATTGTCGTCACTCGATCGGGAGCAGCCACTCATGAATGCCTTGCGGCGCATCTGGGACCACTTCGAGGAAGGCTTCATTGTTTTCCTGTTGGCGGCAATGACGCTGGTGACGTTCGTTTACGTCATCCTGAACAACCTCTATAGCGTTTTCTACAGCTTCGCTGAGCAATGGCAAGGCGCAAGTGAACCGTTATTCGCGATTGGCGACAGCATCATGGGGATGGCCCAGGCCATGACGTGGAGCATCGCGTTGACCAAAGCCCTGTTTGCCTGGCTGATCTTTTTTGGCTTGTCCTATGGCGTGCGCACTGCCGGGCATATCGGCGTCGATGCCTTGGTGAAGCTGGCCAGCAAACCGGCTCAGCGCATCATCGCCATCATTGCCTGCCTGTGCTGTCTCGCCTATGCGGGGCTGCTCAGTGTCAGCAGTTTCGAATGGATTCAGACGTTGTTCATCGCCGGTATCGGCGCCGAGGATCTCGGTCACTACGGCATCATGCAGTGGCACATCGGGCTGATCGTGCCTGTCGGTTTCGCTCTGGTGTTCATTCGCTTTGCCGAAATCCTCGTGCGCATTGTGCAACACCGTCAAACCGGTCTGGGCCTGGCCGATGAAGCCGCAGATGCGATGAAACTGACCGAGCATGAGGATGACAAGAAATGACCATTCTGTTCCTCTTCGTCGCCCTGTTCGTGCTGATGTTCATCGGCGTGCCGATCGCCATTTCCCTGGGTTTGGCCGGTTCGATGACGATCATTCTGTTCAGCCCCGACTCCGTGCGCTCACTGGCCATCAAGTTATTCGAGACATCCGAGCACTACACGTTACTGGCGATCCCGTTCTTTTTGCTGGCCGGCGCGTTCATGACCACGGGCGGCGTCGCGCGACGCCTGATCGACTTTGCCAATGCGTGTGTCGGTCATATTCGCGGCGGTCTGGCCATCGCAGCCGTCCTCGCGTGCATGTTGTTCGCCGCGCTGTCCGGCTCGAGCCCTGCAACGGTCGCGGCCGTGGGTTCCATCGCAATTGCGGGCATGGTCCGCTCCGGTTATCCACAGGCGTTCGGTGCCGGCATCGTGTGCAATGCCGGTACGCTGGGCATTCTCATTCCACCCTCCATCGTCATGGTCGTATATGCCGCTGCGACGGAGACCTCGGTCGGCAAGCTGTTCATGGCCGGGGTCATACCGGGTTTGCTGCTGGGTACCGCGCTGATGGTGGCTATCTATGTCGTCGCCGTCAGGAAAAACCTGCCCGCCATGCCACGTGCCACCGTTCGTGAATGGTTTACGGCAGCACGCAAAGCCATCTGGGGCCTGTTGCTGATGGTCATCATCCTGGGCGGCATCTACTCAGGAATGTTCACCCCGACCGAGGCGGCGGCAGTCGCGGCGGTCTACTCGGCATTCATTGCACTGTTCGTCTACAAGGACATGACGTTCCGTGAGACACCGAAAGTGCTGCTGGAATCCGCCAAGCTAAGCATCATGCTGATGTTCATCATCGCCAATGCCATGCTGTTCGCTCATGTGCTGACCACCGAGCAAATTCCGCAACAGATCACCGCCTGGGTCATCGGCGCGGGGCTGACGCCGGTGACGTTCCTGCTGGTGGTGAACATCGTATTACTGGTGGCGGGGGCGTTCATGGAGCCTTCGGCAATCATCCTGATCCTGGCGCCGATCCTGTTTCCGATTGCCGTGCAGTTGGGGATCGACCCGATCCACCTGGGCATCATCATGGTGGTGAACCTGGAGATCGGGCTGATTACTCCGCCCGTGGGGCTGAACCTGTTCGTCACGTCGGCGGTGACAGGCATGTCGCTGGGTGCCACCATCCGTGCGGCGATGCCTTGGCTGATTATCCTGTTACTGTTCCTGATATTGATAACCTATGTACCGTGGATTTCGCTGGCCCTGCCAAACTGGCTGGCGATGACGTAACCGGGAAGAGTTTTCCTGGCCACTACTTCGATCACATTTGAACGCTAAGCTTGGCCTATGGATGACTCAGATTACTTACGCCTGCTGACCATCGCGGCCGAGCAGGCCAACGCATTCCTGTCCAATGCCCGCAAATGGGAGCGTGAGCGTTGGGTCTGCCAGCGCCTGCTGCAAGGCCTGAACATTCCTTATCGCGCCGACGAATTCGCGCCTGCTGGCGAGCCGCCGGACGTGCTGTTTCGCGACGCCAACTTCGAAGTATTCTTCGTCCTCGACGAGGGGCGCAGGCTTAACGACGAATGGCGCGATGAACTGCAACGTCGGCGCAGCGCGTTTTCCCTCAGTCAACTGGTGCGCCGCGAAGCCAAGCCAAAGCGGATTCCGGCCAATGAATTCCTCTTGCGCCTCGCGCCGACGCTGCGTAAAAAAGCCCACAACTACAAGGAGCGCGGCATGGATCTGGGCGAGCTGGACATCATCGCGTTCGCCAGCCTCAAGCGCGAAGTGCTGGACCTCAACAGCCACTTTCCACCGCCGACCGAATATTTGCGTCAGGGCTGGCGTTCGCTGTCCCTCGTCGGCCCGACGTTCGCCCGCGTGCTGTTTGCGCACCCCGATGCACCAGACTTTCTGCGCAGTAACCTGGGGCGCAGCATCGTCTTCGATGTAGGGATCAGCCTGTGACACCACTTCAGCAATTGATCGCCGATGTCCCGCAAACCGGCACCGTGCGCTGGATCGGCGTGCGTCCCGAATCCCGTGGACCGATGATCGAACTCGATGCCGTTGAAGCACGCCTTGAAGCCGGACTGACCGGCGACCACGCCCGCCCCGGGGTGCGCAACGCACGGCAAGTGACGCTGATTCAGTGGGAACATCTGGCCGTGATCAGCGCATTGATGGGACGCCCGCACGATCAACCGGTAAAACCTGAAGATCTGCGGCGCAATCTCGTTATAAGCGGGATCAACCTGTTCAGCCTCAAGGGCAGGCGCTTTCGTATCGGTCAGGCGATTTTCGAAACCACCGGCTGGTGCCAGCCCTGCGCACGCCTGCAGAACAACCTCGGCCCCGGCACCTTTCAAGCGGTGCGCGGGCATGGCGGAATCACCGCGCGGGTGTTACAAAGCGGCATCATTCGCCTCGACGATAGCCTCTGTGTCGAACCGGTTCCGGACAGCGGCTATGCTGCGTTCAACCCCGGTTGAAAACCGCTGTAGCTTCTGCACATTCAGCAACGTCTACCTGACGAGGCCTTTATGACCAGCCGCCTGAAACCCGAAGACCAAAAGCATGTCGAAGAGTACCTGCAACTTTCCCAACACCGTGTCGAGCGCCGGCCTTTCCGGCCGTGGATGCTCCTGGTGCTGGTGCTGGCAGTGACCATTGGTCTGGGCCTGTTGAGCCGATTTATCAGTTACCTGACGCTATGAGCTGCATCGCGCTCGCTCGGGTAATCGCACCGATTTCTTTTAAAAACCTTGCGAGTTATCCCTATGTCCCATCGTATTGTTATTGTCGGCGGCGGCGCCGGCGGTCTGGAGTTGGCTACCCGCCTGGGTAAGACTCTGGGCAAGCGCGGCACGGCCAGTGTGATGCTGGTCGACGCGAACCTGACGCACATCTGGAAACCGCTGTTGCACGAAGTGGCGGCTGGATCGCTGAACTCCTCCGAAGACGAACTCAACTATGTTGCCCAGGCAAAATGGAACCACTTCGAGTTCCAGCTGGGGCGCATGAGCGGGCTTGATCGTGCCGCGAAAAAAATCCAGCTGGCCGCCACCTACGACGAAAACGGCGTCGAACTGGTGCCCGCCCGCGAAGTGGCTTATGACTCGCTGGTGATCGCAGTCGGCAGTACCACCAACGATTTCGGCACTCAGGGCGCCGCGCAGCACTGCCTGTTCCTCGACACGCGCAAACAGGCCGAGCGTTTCCACCAGCAACTGCTCAACCACTATCTGCGTGCCCATGCCGGGCAGACCGATGTGGTCCAGCAGATCAGCGTGGCCATCGTCGGCGCCGGTGCTACTGGAGTCGAGCTGGCGGCAGAACTGCACAACGCGGCGCATGAACTGGCGGCGTACGGCCTCGATCGCATCAAACCGGAAAACATGCACATCACCCTCATCGAAGCCGGGCCACGGGTGCTGCCTGCCCTGCCGGAGCGCATCAGCGGGCCGGTGCACAAAACGCTGGAGAAACTCGGGGTCAACGTGATGACCAACGCGTCGGTCAGCGAAGTGACGGCCGATAGCCTGATTACCGCCGATGGCAACGAGATCAAGGCTAGCCTGAAGGTCTGGGCGGCGGGCATTCGCGCACCGGGTTTCCTCAAGGATCTCGATGGCCTGGAAAGCAACCGCATCAATCAACTGCAAGTGCTACCAACCCTGCAAACCACCCGCGACGAAAACATCTTCGCGTTCGGCGATTGCGCCGCATGCCCGCAACCTGGCTCCGACCGCAACGTGCCGCCGCGTGCGCAAGCCGCGCACCAACAGGCGTCACTGCTGGCCAAGTCGCTGAAACTGCGCATCGAAGGCAAGACCCTGCCGGAGTACAAATACACCGACTACGGCTCGCTGATTTCGCTGTCGCGCTTCTCGGCTGTGGGTAACCTGATGGGCAACCTGACCGGCAGCGTGATGCTCGAAGGCTGGCTGGCGCGGATGTTTTACGTGTCGCTGTATCGCATGCACCAGATGGCGCTGTACGGGCCTTTCCGCACGGCAATGCTGATGCTGGGCAGCAAGATCGGTCGCGGGACTGAGCCGCGTCTGAAGCTGCATTGATGCAATACCTGTAGGAGCTGCGGCACGCTGCGATCTTTTGACCT
The DNA here is from genome assembly GCF_044218815.1 of Pseudomonas sp. A0308. Lineage (NCBI taxonomy): Bacteria > Pseudomonadati > Pseudomonadota > Gammaproteobacteria > Pseudomonadales > Pseudomonadaceae > Pseudomonas > Pseudomonas sp. A0308. The sequence goes on along the minus strand of NZ_CP162581.1, from coordinate 4,401,223 downwards.
GGTTTTTAAAGATCAAGATCAAAAGATCGCAGCCTCGTTTCACTCGAATGCTCCTACAGGGTTTGAGGGTGATCTGCAGAGATGTGTCTGACTGTATCCCGCCCCGCTCTCCCCACCTTCGCTTACAAACGCCCCGCTCCACGACACAGACGCGATACACCGCCACCGCCTAATGGCCCCACCTGAGCACACCTGCTCCGGCTGATCGTCCTTAACGTGTGGTTGCGCTGTGCAACCGTAGGAGAATGCAATGTCCCATCACTCGACTCTCGGCAAAAAATCCATTGGCCTGCTCGGCGCTGCACTGGCGGGAGGTCTGATGCTGTCCGGCTCGGTATTCGCCGCGCAGCCACTGGCTCAGGGCTACATGGTCGCTTCAGCAGAAACCTCGGTAAAAACCCCGGAAGGCAAATGCGGTGAGGGCAAATGCGGCGACGCCTCGATGGCCAAGACCGACAGCGATGGCGACGGCAAAGTCTCGCGCGCCGAGTTCATCAAAGTCGCGCCGAAATCCGACTTCGACAAGATCGACACCAACCATGACGGCTTCATCGATGAGCAAGAGGCGTATGACAACGTGAAAGCCAACTTCGAAGCCAACGGCAAGAAAATGCCCAAGGGTCTGTTCGAACACCTGAAAGATCAAGACGGCGCCTGAGTCGGCTGTAGACAAAGCCGCGTCTTCCTTTGGAAAACGCGGCTTTTTTACGCCCCAAACAAGCACTGTTGCTGTGGGGCTTATAAATGCCGGACAAAAAAAATCCCCGTATCTTTCGATACGAGGATTTTTAATATGGTCGGGGTAAGGGGATTCGAACTCCTGACATCCTGCTCCCAAAGCAGGCGCGCTACCGGACTGCGCTATACCCCGGTAAAAAAAAGGCGACCTTTCGATCGCCTTCTTCGATCAGCGCTTTTGGCCTCTGATCTTAAGATTCGATCCCAGCGTTAACTGGTTTCAAAAATGGTGGGTCGTGTGGGATTCGAACCTACGACCAATTGGTTAAAAGCCAACTGCTCTACCAACTGAGCTAACGACCCAAAAATGGTCGGGGTAAGGGGATTCGAACTCCTGACATCCTGCTCCCAAAGCAGGCGCGCTACCGGACTGCGCTATACCCCGGTTTGAAATTGGCTCCGTGACCAGGACTCGAACCTGGGACCCAATGATTAACAGTCATTTGCTCTACCGACTGAGCTATCACGGAACTACATATTTCAATTTACAACGGTGAAACTTGAAGCTTTCAGACTCCGTTCGCATCGCTGCGTTCGTGTGTCTGAGGCGCGCTATTCTACAACCTAGAACACCTCTGTCAACCCCCTAAATCGCTTTCAAGTTAATGATTTGCAACTTATTTCAGATTTCCGCTCAGTGAGCTGAAACCCTTGTGGGTGACTGACTGCGGGGCGCACTTTACAAGCCTTTTCCTTTCAGTTCAACAGCCTGGCGAAAAAAAGGCCTCGCAATGCGAGGCCTTCCTTATTTTATTGACGCTGCGGATCAGTTGAAAACGATTTCGTCGTTCTCCACTGCACCTGTTGCTGTCGCGCCGGGCAGGAAATGCCCCGACAGGATCAGTTGCGCCAACGGGTTTTCGATCCAGCGCTGGATCGCCCGCTTCAGAGGACGTGCGCCATAGACCGGGTCGTAGCCGACGGCAATCAGCTTGTCCATCGCCTCCGGACTCAGTTCCAGCTTCAGCTCGCGCTCGGCCAGACGGCTGCGCAGGCGGCCCAACTGGATCTCGGTGATACCCGCGATCTGATCCCGCGCCAAAGGCTCGAAGATCACCACCTCGTCGACACGGTTGATGAACTCCGGACGGAAGTGGGAAGTCAGCGCGTCCATGACGGCCGCACGTTGTGCCTCATGATCACCGACCAGCTCCTGGATCTGCGACGAGCCGAGGTTAGAGGTCATGACAATCACGGTATTACGGAAATCGACCGTACGGCCATGACTGTCGGTCAGACGGCCATCCTCAAGCACTTGCAGCAGAATGTTGAACACATCCGGATGCGCCTTCTCGACTTCGTCCAAGAGGATCACCGAGTAAGGCTTGCGCCGTACCGCTTCGGTCAGATAACCGCCCTCTTCGTAACCGACGTATCCCGGTGGCGCACCGATCAGCCGTGCCACGGAATGCTTCTCCATGAACTCGGACATGTCGATCCGCACCATCGCCTCTTCAGTATCAAAGAGGAACTCGGCGAGAGCCTTGCACAGCTCGGTTTTACCAACACCGGTCGGGCCGAGGAACATGAACGAGCCGCTCGGACGATTCGGGTCGGACAACCCGGCACGCGAACGACGCACCGCATTGGAGACCGCCACGACCGCCTCTTCCTGACCGATCACGCGCTTGTGCAACAGGCTTTCCATCTTCATCAGCTTGTCGCGCTCGCCTTCGAGCATTTTCGACACCGGGATGCCGGTCCACTTCGACACGACTTCCGCGATTTCTTCCTCAGTCACCTTGCTGCGCAGCAACTGGTTTTCGCTCTTGCCGTGCTGGTCGACCATTTGCAGGCTGCGTTCCAGATCCGGGATGACCCCGTACTGCAACTCCGCCATGCGGTTCAGATCGCCTTTGCGGCGCGCGGCTTCCAGTTCCTGACGGGACTGTTCGATCTTCTGCTGAATCTGTGCAGAACCCTGCACCTCGGCTTTTTCCGAGTTCCAGATTTCTTCCAGGTCCGAGTATTCGCGCTCAAGACGGACGATTTCTTCCTGAAGTTTTTCCAGGCGCTTCATCGCCGCTTCATCGCTTTCTTTCTTCAGTGCCTGAGATTCAACTTTCAGCTGAATCAAACGGCGCTCCAGACGATCCAGCACTTCCGGCTTGGAATCGATCTCCATGCGGATGCGGCTGGCGGCCTCGTCGATCAGGTCGATGGCCTTGTCCGGCAACTGCCGATCAGTGATGTAGCGGTGGCTGAGCTTGGCCGCCGCAATGATCGCGCCGTCGGTGATCGCGACTTTATGGTGAACCTCGTAACGCTCTTTGAGGCCACGCAGGATTGCGATGGTGTCTTCTTCGCTCGGCTCTTCCACCAAAACTTTCTGGAAACGCCGTTCGAGGGCCGCATCCTTCTCTATATATTGGCGGTACTCGTTGAGCGTGGTTGCGCCAACGCAATGCAACTCGCCGCGAGCCAGCGCAGGCTTGAGCATGTTGCCCGCATCCATGGAGCCTTCGCCCTTACCGGCACCGACCATGGTGTGCAGTTCGTCAATGAACAGAATGATCTGCCCTTCCTGCTTCGACAGCTCATTGAGCAGCGATTTCAGGCGCTCTTCGAACTCACCGCGATACTTGGCACCAGCAATCAGTGCGCCCATATCGAGGGACAGCAGACGCTTGCCCTTGAGGCCATCCGGCACTTCGCCGTTGATGATGCGCTGGGCCAGACCTTCGGCAATCGCGGTTTTACCCACGCCAGGCTCACCGATCAGCACCGGGTTGTTCTTGGTGCGACGCTGCAGAACCTGAATGGTGCGACGGATTTCGTCGTCACGGCCGATCACCGGATCAAGCTTGCCGTCTTCGGCGCGCTTGGTCAGGTCGACGGTGTACTTATCCAGCGCCTGACGCGACTCTTCGTGGTTGGCGTCGTTAACGGCTTCGCCACCGCGCAGGTTGTTGATCGCGTTTTCCAGAGCTTTCTTGCTCACGCCCTGGCCGAGCAACAGCTTGCCGAGCTTGCTGTTTTCGTCCATCGCAGCGAGCAACACCAGTTCGCTGGAAATGAACTGATCGCCCTTCTGCTGGGCCAGACGATCAGCCTGATTGAGCAGGCGCGCCAGATCCTGCGACATATTCACGTCGCCAGTCGGGTTCTGGATTTTTGGTAATTGATCGAGCTCTTTGGTCAGCTCTTTTCGCAGACTGTTGACGTCAAAGCCTACTTGCATCAGCAGAGGTTTAATCGAACCACCCTGCTGTTCAAGCATGGCCTGCATCAAGTGCGCCGGCTCGATGGCCGGATGATCGTGGCCGACAGCCAACGACTGGGCGTCGGACAAGGCCAACTGTAATTTGCTGGTTAAACGGTCTATACGCATGGGTCACCTTCCTTTTGAGCAGGCCGGACCTAAGAAACCATCCTGAATAAAGAAACCTGCCAGATACCACTGTAGATGCGGTCGATTCTGGGAGATTCAAGCGTCGGTGAGTTGATGCAGATCAGAGAGTTTAGCGGGTGAGCCAAACAAGGGAGGCGAAACGACCGGTGCGCGACGCACGGCGGTAAGAAAAGAAGCGCGGATCGGTCACGGTGCAGAAACCGCCACCATAAACAGCCGTGACACCCCGTTCAGCCAGACGCAGGCGCGCCAGCAGATAGATGTCAGCCATGAACTTGCCGGCATTGTCGCTCGGTACGAACGCTTCTGCTGCTTCAGGCAGTTGATTGATGAAGACTTCCCGTACTTCCGGACCAACTTCAAAGGCTTTGGGGCCAATGGCCGGACCGAGCCAGACCAGCACCTCTGCAGCCGGAACATCGAGGCTGTCGAGAGTTGCCTCAAGCACGCCTGCCGCCAGACCACGCCAACCGGCATGAGCGGCCGCGACACGCGTGCCGGCACGATCGCAGAACAATGCCGGCAAACAGTCTGCCGTCATCGCAGCGCAGGCGATACCAGGCGTTGCAGTCCAGCTGGCATCTGCCGTCGCCACAATGCCTGGGTCAGCCTGTGCCACGGCAATCCCGTGAACTTGCTGCAACCAGGCAGGCTTTATAGAGAAGTGATCGGTCAGTCGCCGACGATTCTCGGCAACAGCCTCGAGACGATCATCAACATGATCACCCAGATTGAGGCTGTCGAACGGCGCCTCGCTGACACCTCCCTCGCGGGTAGTGACACAGGCCCTGACGCTGGCCGGCGCAGGCCAGTCCGGCGTCAGCCAGTTCATCCGATGAACGCCTCGCGATCCTGTTTGAGCAGGGTCAGCAGCCAGACGAAATCTTCCGGCAACGGCGATTCCCAGCTCATGCGCTGACCGGTCGTCGGATGATCCAGCTCAAGGAAACGCGCGTGCAGTGCCTGACGCGGGAACTGCTTGAGGGTTTCGACCATGTTCACGTTCGCGGCTGGCGGAATGCGGAAACGACCGCCGTACGCCGGATCGCCGACCAACGGGAAGTTGATGTGCGCCATGTGCACGCGAATCTGGTGAGTACGACCGGTTTCCAGTTTTACCCGCACATGAGTGTGGGAACGGAAACGCTCCAGCACGCGATAGTGGCTGACGGCAGGCTTGCCGCCCTCCATCACCGCCATGCGCTGGCGCTGCTGGCCGTGACGACCGATCGGGGCGTTGATCTTGCCCCCGGCGGTGACCACGCCAATCACGATGCACTCGTAGATCCGGCTGACGCTGCGACTCTGCAATTGAGTAACAAGCTTTGTCTGCGCCTGAATGGTCTTGGCCACCACCATCAGACCGGTGGTGTCCTTGTCCAGGCGATGCACGATACCGGCGCGCGGGACATTGATGATGTCCGGCACATGGTGCAGCAAGGCGTTGAGCAGCGTGCCATCAGCGTGACCGGCAGCCGGGTGCACCACCAGGCCCGCAGGCTTGTTGATCACCAGGATGTCGTCATCTTCGTAGACGATATCGAGTTCGATGTCCTGGGCGATCCACTCACCCTGAGCTTCCTGCTCGGCAGTCAGTTCAAGGATGGCACCGCCATGAACGATGTCGCGCGGGCGGATGACCGCCCCGTCCACAGTCAGGCGACCTTCTTTGATCCAGGCGGAAAGGCGCGAGCGTGAGTGCTCAGCGAAGAGTTGGGCAGCGACTTGATCGAGGCGTTGGCCGCCCAATTCGGACGGCACCTCTGCGCGAAGTTCAATTTTATCGGACATGCTCTGACTGTGCGTCGGCACAGCTTTTGGTTTCGGCTGCGCGCTTGTGGTTAAATACGGCGTCTTTTGCCCCGAGGCTTTTCAACGGGGCGCTCATCATAACAGGACGGCCCCGCCCAAGACAGCGGCCGTCATAGGGACGCAAGCCGCCATGCAAGTGAAACACCTGCTGCTGATCGCCATCCTCGCATTGACCGCTGCTTGCTCATCGAAGGAAGTCGTAGACGAAAACCTGAGTGAAGCCGAGCTGTATCAGCAGGCTCAGCAGGACCTGGACAACAATAGCTACACCAGCGCCACAGCCAAGCTGAAGGCCCTGGAGTCGCGTTATCCGTTCGGTCGCTACGCTGATCAGGCACAACTCGAACTGATCTACGCCAACTACAAGAACGCTGAGCCGGAGGCTGCAAAGTCTGCCGCCGAGCGTTTCATTCGTTTGCATCCGCAGCATCCGAACGTGGATTACGCGTATTACCTCAAGGGTCTGACCTCCTTTGACCAGGACGTCGGCCTGCTGGCGCGCTTCCTGCCGCTGGACATGACCAAGCGTGACCCGGGCGCTGCCCGCGACTCCTACAACGAGTTCGCACAGCTGACCAGCCGCTACCCGAACAGCCGCTACGCGCCGGACGCCAAGCAGCGCATGATTTACCTGCGCAACCTGCTGGCCGCCTACGAAATCCACGTAGCCGACTATTACCTGACCCGTCAGGCTTACGTCGCCGCCGCCAACCGTGGCCGTTATGTAGTGGAAAACTTCCAGGAAACCCCATCGGTCGGCGACGGCCTGGCGGTGATGACCGAGGCTTACCAGCGTCTGCACCTGGACGAACTGGCCAACACCAGCCTGGAAACCCTGAAGCTCAACTACCCGGATCACCCGACCCTGCAAGACGGCCAGTTCGTGCCAAGGGTTGCAGAAGCCGACAACCGTTCGTTCCTGAGCAAGGCGACCCTCGGTCTGATCGAGTCGCGTCCGCCACTGCCGCCGGGAGAGACCCGCGCCAACCAGGACGTGCAGAAGCAGTACCAGGACGCGAAAGACTCGATCCCGAACGAGCTCAAGCCTAAAGACGAGAACGGCGACGTGATCGAAGAGCCGGAGCCGGAATCTGCCGATACCGACCGTTCGTGGTTCAGCTACATGACTTTCGGCGTGTTCGACTGATCACACCGGATGCACAGAAAAGGGAGATCTTCGGATCTCCCTTTTTCATTACCGCCCTTAATAGCGCTGTGCGCTTGTCAGGACCTTGGCTAAACTGCCGAATCATCCGTCGAAAAGCCGCTCATCATGCTTCGTTTATTGTTCTGGATTGCCCTGATATTTGCCGCGATTTGGTTGTGGCGCAAGTTCAAGGCCCCTGCTTCGTCCGCCCAGTCTCCTCGCGAGCAAGATGCTGCGCCGATGGTGCGCTGCGCCCATTGCGGCGTGCATCTGCCCCGCGACCGCGCGCTGAGCCTTCAACAACAGTGGTATTGCAGCCAGGCTCACCTCGAGCAAGGCCCAGGTTCCAGTGATCGCTGAGGCCTCCCACGCCGACAGCAAACAGGCTCAGCGTCTGCTGCGCCTTTATCATCTTTACCGTTTAAGTGTCGGCATCACCTTGGTGCTGCTGATCTCCAGCAACATGGACAACCGCCTGCTGACGTCGGCCAACGACGATCTGCTGCGCAACGGCAGCTGGCTGTATCTGGTGCTGAACATTTTGCTGGTGGTGTTCCTGGAGAACACCCGACGCCCCGCGCAATTGTTCAGCCTGGCGCTGGTCGACGTTCTGATGCTGTGCGGCTTGTTCTACGCGGCTGGCGGCGTGGCCAGTGCGCTCGGCAACTTGCTGATCGTTTCTGTGGCGATCAGCAATACCTTGCTGCGCCGCCGCATCGGTCTGCTGATCGCCGCCATCGGCGCCATCGGCATTGTCGGTTTAAGCTTTCTGCTGAGTTTCAGCCATCCCCTGAGCGCCAACGAATACCTGCAGGCCGGCACCCTTGGCGCGTTGTGTTTTGCCGCGTCGTTGCTGGTGCAGGGGCTGGTCCGGCGGCTGGAGGTCAGCGAAACCCTGGCCGAGCAAACCGCCAGCAAAGTGGTCGGTCTGGAGGCTCTCAATGCGCTGATCCTGCAACGCATGCGCACCGGGATCCTGGTGCTCGACGAACAACGCCGGGTACAGCTGGCCAATCACAGCGCGCAGACCCTGCTCGCGCAATCGCACCTTCAGGGCCATTTGATCGACGATTATTCGACCGCCCTGGTCGAACGCCTGCAACTGTGGCTGAACAACCCGACACTGCGCCCACAAAGTCTGAAAATCCCCGGCAACGGCCTGGAACTGCAGCCAAGCTTCATCGCCCTCGAACAAAGCCCCAATCAGCAAACCCTCGTGTTTCTCGAAGACCTCGCGCAGATCGCTCAACAAGCCCAGCAACTGAAACTTGCCGCGCTCGGGCGTTTGACGGCCGGCATTTCCCACGAGATTCGCAATCCGCTGGGCGCCATCAGTCATGCCGCGCAGTTGTTGGGGGAGTCCGAGGAACTCGATAGCGCGGATCGGCGTCTGACGCAGATTATTCAAGACCACTCCCAGCGCATGAACCGAGTTATCGAAAACGTCCTGCAACTGTCCCGCCGTCAACAGAGCGCTCCACAACGGCTGGACCTCAAGCCGTGGCTGGAAAACTTCGTCACTGAGAGCCGCATGCAGGCTACCGAGCGGCAGAAGATTCATCTGCGCATCAACTCGGGCGACTTCGCCACCCTGATGGATCCCAACCAGCTCACACAAATTCTCGACAATCTTTTACGCAACGGCTGGCGTCACAGCGCCATGCTGCATGATCACGCCGAGGTCTGGCTGGCCCTGTTCATAAACCCCGAAAGCCAACTGGCGGTACTCGAGGTTCAGGACAACGGCCCCGGCGTACCGCTTGATCAGCAAGCGCATCTGTTCGAACCGTTCTTCACCACCAGCAGCCAAGGCACCGGCCTTGGGCTTTATCTGTCCCGTGAGCTGTGCGAAAGCAACCAAGCGCGCCTAGACTTCAATCCACGCCAAGGCGGCGGCTGCTTTCGCATCACCTTTGCTCACGGACGGAAACAAAGTTGAACACGAGCCCACGGCAAAAAATCCTCATCGTCGACGACGAACCCGATATCCGCGAACTCCTGGAAATCACCCTGGGACGGATGAAACTCAACAGCTACAGCGCACGCAATCTGGGGGAGGCCCAGGCGCTGTTGCAGCGCGAGACCTTCGACCTGTGCCTGACAGACATGCGCCTGCCCGATGGCACGGGACTGGAACTGGTGCAGCATATTCAGCAACGTTATCCACAACTGCCGGTGGCGATGATCACCGCGTACGGCAGCCTGGAAACGGCAATCAATGCGTTGAAGGCGGGAGCTTTCGACTTTCTGACCAAACCGGTAGATCTCACCCGACTGCGGGAATTGGTCGCGACAGCACTGCGCATGCCCGCCGCTGGCGACGCAAGCACCTCAATTGATCGACGCTTGCTGGGTGATTCGCCGCCGATGCGCAACCTGCGCAAACAAGTCGACAAGCTCGCTCGCAGCCAGGCCCCGGTGTACATCAGCGGCGAATCCGGCAGCGGCAAAGAGCTGGTCGCACGACTGATCCACGAACAAGGGCCTCGCGCCGGCAAGCCGTTCGTGCCGGTGAACTGCGGGGCAATACCCTCGGAACTGATGGAAAGCGAGTTTTTCGGCCATCGCAAAGGCAGTTTTACCGGCGCGGTCGAGGACAAACCGGGCCTGTTCCAGGCAGCACAGGGCGGCACATTGTTTCTCGATGAAGTGGCGGACTTGCCACTGTCGATGCAGGTGAAGCTGCTGCGGGCGATTCAGGAAAAAGCCGTACGCAGTGTCGGCGGTCAGCAGGAAACCGTGGTCGATGTGCGCATTCTCTGCGCGACGCACAAGGACCTCGACGCAGAAGTCGCCGCCGAGCGCTTTCGTCAGGATCTTTATTACCGGCTAAACGTGATCGAATTGCGTGTGCCGCCCCTGCGCGAGCGACGGGATGACATTGAAGTGCTGGCGGCGCACATGCTTCAGCGCCTGGCCAAAGACACCGGCCAACCAGCGGCATGCCTGCATCTGCACGCTTTGGAGGCTCTGAAAAACTATCGGTTTCCGGGGAATGTGCGGGAACTGGAGAACGTGCTCGAACGGGCGCATACCTTGTGCGAGAACCGTACGATCGAGGCTGAAGATTTGCGCTTGAGCGAGGGCAACTGTGCAGCGGATGGCGCGATTGCCGATCTGACGCAGATCGACAATCTGGAGGATTATCTGGAGAACGTCGAACGTAAACTGATTTTGCAGGCGCTGGAGGAGACCCGCTGGAATCGGACTGCGGCGGCGCAGCGGTTGAGTCTTTCGTTCCGCTCGATGCGTTATCGCCTGAAGAAACTCGGTCTGGATTGAGGGCCCTATCGCGGGCAAGCCCGCTCCCACAGGTTTTGTTGGTGTACATGGGTTCGATGAACACCACGAACACTGTGGGAGCGGGCTTGCCCGCGATGGCGATCTAACAGACGCCTGGACAATCCACGGCTAAATACGGCCTTCAGGCGCATACGCCGCCGGATCAATAATCGGCGCTCGCCCCAGCATCACATCGGCAAACAACTGACACGACGCCGGCGCCAACACCAAACCGTTGCGGTAATGCCCGCAATTGAGCCACAGCCCCTCAAACCCTGGCACTCGGCCAATGTAGGGAATCCCCTCCGGCGAACCCGGACGCAACCCTGCCCAATGCCCCACCACTTCGGCATCCGCCAGTGCCGGCAACAGCTCAACCGCCGAAGCCTTGAGGCTTTGCAACGCCACATCGGTCGGGGTCTTGTCGAAGCCTTCATGTTCCAGCGTGCTGCCAATCAGTATGTGCCCGTCACGACGCGGAATCGCATAGCGCCCCTTGGCCAGCACCATGCTCGGCAGAAAGTCAGCCGCACACTTGTAGAGAATCATCTGGCCTTTGACTGGCTCGACGGGCAGCGTCAGATCCAGCGTCTTAAGCAGATCACCGCTCCACGCGCCAGCCGTCAGCACGACCTGATCCCCAGTGATCACGCCAGTGGAAGTCTGCACGCCAACAACCCGCTCGCCCTCGCGAACAAAACCGCTGACTTCGCACTGCTCGTGAATAGTCACGTTCGGCAGCGCCAGCAAGGCTGCTTTCAGGGATTTCACCAGGCGTGGATTTCTTACGTTGGCCACATCGGCCATGTAGATAGCCCGCGAGAATCCGGCACCGAGCACCGGCACGGCATCATGCGCCGCCGAGATATCCACTGCCCGCAACGGACGGTTTTCCCGCTCAGCCCACGCCAGCGCGTCGGCTTCGTCGTCCAGATCCAGCCAGTACAAACCCGTGGTGTGGACTTCAGGATCAACGCCGGTATCGGCAAACAAACGCTCGCCGAGCTGTGGATAAAAATCTTGCGACCAATGCGCCAGGGCCGTGACCGCCGGGCTATAGCGCCAGGGATACAGCGGCGAAACGATACCGCCGCCCGCCCAGGACGATTCCCGGCCGACATTCGAGCGGTCCAGCAGCACCACGCTGCGCACTTCGGAGGCGAGGTTGTAGGCGGTCAGCAGGCCAATCACCCCGCCACCGACAATCACCACTTGCTGTTGCCTGGTCATGTTTGATCCAACCGTAAAAAAGACAGTGGGCGCAAAAGGCGCCCGAAGATAAGCGCCTCAGCGGCCCCAGCAATCCTTGGTGGTCAGCCCGGTGGTCGCGTTGTTCATGCTTCTGACACCGGTATTGGTCAGGGTGAAATCCCCGCACTTGTCGGTGGCCATGGCCGTGCCCGTCTTACGGGCGGCCGTCAGCAGGAAGGTCTGATCTGTGATCGTCGGCGTAAGGGTGTAGAAATCATTGCCCGCGCTCAAACCGGTGATACCGGTATAGACATTGTTCTTGGTGTAGAAACGTTCGAGGCTCTGTGCCTGCTCCGAGAGCAGCGACACCACTTCGGCGCGGCGGCCTTTCTTCACGTATTCGTTGTAACTTGGAATGCTGATGGTGAGCACAATCCCGATGATCGCAATCACGATCATGATTTCGATCAGGGTGAAACCTCGGTTGGTTCTGCGCATGCCTCAAACTCTCACTTACTGTATTTGTCGCCACATGATACGACGACTGCCGCCGCCGCCCTTTTCAACAATGATGGTGATGGTGCCGCTGGTGTCGGTCATGCCTTTGCGTTTGCCGTCACTGGAGATGAAGTTCAGCGTCGGAATACCGCCAGTGAATATCACGCCACTGGAGATCGTGTCATTGCTGTCGACCAGGTTGTCGGAATTGGTGTCGAGCACGGCATAGTTGAGCATCTTACCGCTGAACGCATCGAGTTCGACCAGTTTGCCGGTACCGAAACTCGCACAGGGATCGGTGGTGTCGACGCTGGCCGTGGTGAAGACGATACGGCCCAGCACGATACTCGCTTGATTGATGACTCGCTCGCCGGTCAGCACGTTGTTATACACCAGCGGCAAGTACCAGCCCTTCTCCCCCGGATACGTCGTGTCGTTCTGCGTGGTGGTCAGGAATTGACCGGAACTGCCAGAGAACGAGCCGGTAATCGCCTGCGGCTGCAAGTTGCTGACAGTGAGCTGCCCGGACCCGCCATCGGCATCCCACACTGAATAGAACGCCTGCAAATCCTTGTTGGTCTTGTCGGCGGTTTCGTTGAATTTACCGGTACCGACGAAGATCTGCTTACCGCCCGATGCGTTGTCCGCCAGCAAAGGCTGCGCCGTGATCGGCTGCGTCGCCCCGCCCGCCGTGGTGAACAGCGGCTTGCCGGAAAACGCCACGCCCCAGCTGTCGGGCGCAGTGGCGCTAAGGTCGAATTTCCACAACCGCCCTTTCAAGTCACCGCCATAGGCAGCCTGCACCACATTTTGCGAGTTGACCTTGAGCTTCACCGAGGACAAACCGTTACTGGTATCCGTACTGTCGACAACGATTTTTTTGATCAGCGAACCGTCGCGTACATCCAGCACATACAGCGCTGCCAGCCCCGAATTGCTGCCATAACCATTGGAGATAAACGCCGCCCAGCGACCATCGGCCAAGCGTGCCACTTCCGGTCGCGCATAGGCATAACCCAAATCATTAAAAGCGTTGCCGGTGTTGGCGATGGTCGGTGCGCTGACTTCCCACAACGCACGCATGACGTTGCCTGCGGAAGCATCGAACAGTTGCAGCGCGTAAAAGGTTTTGCCACCCGCTCCGGTGCCGCCAATGGCCAGGGTTTTCCAGGCGTTGTTGAGTTGCGCGTCATACACGCCGACCTGGCCGTCGACCAGAAACTTGTGGCTGACGCCATTGATGTAGTTCGGGTCGGCGATCAAGCGCAACGACGGCAACACACTGGATGGCAAGTAAGCATAACGCCGGGTGCCATTGGCCGAATTGATGACGTTGACGAAACCATCGTTGGCATTCACCACCAGGCTGGCGCTCATGTTCGCCGCTTTGGTCGTCAGGTAAGTGCTGTAAGTGGTGTCGCCCGACAGGTCGGAGGCGGTTTTGTCCGCAGGCGAGGCCAGCACCAATGGCGAGTTGATGATGTCGCCGAGCAATACGCTGCGCACCTTGAGTCCGCTCTTGTTGGTGCCCTTGCTCCACTCCACCAGATCAATGCCGGTGATACCGGTGGGCAGGCCCTGGCTGAGTGTCGTCTGCTGCCCGGCGGAAAAATTACCGTAGGCCAGCGTGACGGCGGCGTTACTGGAGGTGTTCCATGATTGGTAAGTCGGCGCCGTGGCCCCGGGGACAATTGTTGTGTCGGTGTTCCAGAGTGCCGTTGAGGTATTAACGGTTCCGGCCGATGTGAAGCCGAATGCCTTGATCGTGCCGCGCCAGTCCTTGGGGTCATAGGTGGTTTGATAGAAACTGCTGTTACTGCTGAGGGTGGCTCCGCTAACGGCACCAGCACCGCCCGAACCGGCCTTGGAGGTGATGTCGCTCAGCGCCGACGACAACGCAGCATTGAGGCCAGCGCTGTCGGTTGCCTGATAGTACCGGCCCTGCCCGTAACTCGCTGCGTCCGAGAGCATGTCGTTGTCAGCGGCGAAGCCCACGGTGTAGGTGTTCATGTTCTGCCTGGGGAAATCCACTGCGTTCCAGCTCTTGCCTGCCGCGTCGGTGCCGGTGGAGCGCATGTCGATGTCGTAGGCAAATTTGGCGATGTCATCCAGATACAACGTGTCGCCCTCACCGTCGCCGTTAAGGTTGTCGCCGTCATTGTTGACGCCGTCCCAGTTCGGCAAACGGTTTGTACCCAGCGGATCATTGGTCGGGAAGGTACGGTCGAAAGTCGGCAAGCCGTCAGTAATCACCACGCCGTAATTTTTCTGGCAGCGGTACTGGATCGGGCTGGTGTAGGTAGTCGGCGTACTGTTATAGAACGGCGCCATGCCGCGCATGTAGCGAGTGACTTCGTAATAGGTTTCCGCCAACGGCGTGTTGGCCACGGCGCTCAAGTTATTGATCGAGGAGATCAACACGTTGTAATTGGAGTCAGCCTGGGCTTGGGTCACGCTGCCGGCGACCGGAGACAGATCAGCAATGGAACGGGCAATGTAACCTCCATTGCCAGAGTTGCTGCTGGTCGCCGGGTTGAACGTCGACAGGCCCATGCGCAAAGTGCGGTTACTGCTGACCAGTGCCGTGGATACGTTGCGTGCGACGTTGATTCGGTAATCGTTGGGGATCGCCCCGGTGGTGAAGTCGCGGGTGCCATTGTTGATGGCAAGACCGACTACGTATGAAATGTAATCCCCTGAGTAGCGGGTATTACCGCCACCCACCGGATCTGGCAGTTTCAGGCAAAGCGGCGCAAGGCTGTTGTTGTAAAACGCATAGGCACCGCCAGAGCAACCTGAGGTCGGCAGACTCGACAAGAACACTGTATCGCCCGTAATCGCTGGCGCATTCAGGCCTGAGCACAACCCCAGGAACGCATTGCACTCCCGGGCGGGCGTGCGGTTGAGCGTCGGATCGAATCCCGCCGCATAGATGATGCTGTTCATGCTCCCCGAATCGTCGATCAGCAACATAACGTTCGGTGGCACCGCAGCCGCACTCAGCAATGGCGAGTCAGACGGCGTGAACGCATAAGCCGGTGCGGCCAGATAGAAAGTCAGCAGCATGCCGGTCAGCAGAGATGCGCAGCGTTCAAAACTTCGCATAAATGCTCTCCACAACGCTACGCGAAGTACCGGCGATGCCGACAGCGGTCACCCGATAAAGCGTCGCCGAGGTGTTGCTCGGCACATTCACGGCGGTCAGCGTCGTACCGATGTTCTGCACGCCATAGAATCCGTTACCTGCGGCAATCCAGAGCACCCCCGAGGTTGAATTGAGCCCCGCAGTACTCACCACCGACGACTCGGCTGGCGGCGCACATTGCGTGGTGCCGCTGCACACTGCCAACGCGAAACTGTCCAGTTGCACCGCGCTCTCGCCCACACGCAACGCTGCTTCGGCGGTCTGAAATGATTGATTGCGCAGGCCTACGCTCCCGGCCATTTTTTCCTGCAGGTTGGCACTCTGCATCGATGACAGGCCGATCATCGTCATCAGCAACAGAAACACCAGACTGACCAGCAGCACCATGCCCCTCTGCGCCTGACGCTGATGGAGAGAAATCCTCATCGCCCGGCCCCTCACTGCAAGCGGTTGCGCAAAGCGGCAACCACGTTGAAGGTTTGATTGCGCACCCGGTTGTTGGGGTCGGCGAGGGTCAGGCTCAGGCGCACGCTGCGAATAAGTGCCGGATCGCCCGGATTGGTGCTGTAGGTCGAGGCTGCGACATCCGTCGCAGAACTCGCCACACCGAATGTCACGTTGAAAGCACTGACGTTATTCACCAGCACCTGTTGCGCCGGATTGCCGCTGCCAGTACCCATCAATATCTGGTTATTGCTGAAGCTGTAGATCAAACGTCTGACAGGAAAAGATATTTGCCCGGTCGCCGGGCTTCGCAACCCGGTATAGGCCGTCGCGCTGTTGCGGCAATCGGATAGCACCGTCCAGGTGGGTGTGCCGCCGCCACCGCCAATATCCGCCGTGACCAGCGTCAACTTGAGATTGGCGTTATCCCAATTGATCGGCGTGATCTGCGCCGCATTGAAGTCCCCGGCATTGCTTGAATCGGTGATGGTGCCAAGGCAGCCGAACATTCCGACCATGCGGATTTCCTGGATCATCTTGCTCAACACGAAGCGCGCGTCTTCCTGCATGGCAGCAGCGCTGTTCTGGCTGATATAGGTGTTTTTTGCGGCGATGAAAATCTGCACCACGCCCAACACCACGATCAGCCCCAGCGCCAAAGCGACCAGTAATTCGATAAGACCGAAACCGCGATTTTGGCGCTTCATGGCATGACCACCGGATCAACGGCGGCGCGACTGCTCAGGACGAAACTGCGTTGAGCGTTGGCCGTGTTGGCGGCCCGGGCGTCACTCCAGGTGATGGTGATGGTGTAAACCCGCTGGTTGAGGGTGATGCTGCCCGTCGCGGTCGGCCCGCCGAAGTTGACGATACTGGTGGTGAAATCGAAGAGATCCTGATCCCGGGCGTTGCCAGGGTTGGCCGAGGTCGGTGGCGTAACGGTGTAATTCGCACCGGAGTTGGCGCGGATGCGATCCATCATGTCGTAGGCGATGAAACTGGCCTGACTGGTCATGCGTGAACTGTCGGTGTATTTCAGTGCATTGATTTGCACCGCCGCCGCCCCTAGTAGCCCGACCGTCAGAATCAGCAACGCGACCAGCACTTCGATCAGCGTCATGCCCTGCTGTACGCCTTTGCTCCCTGCCCTCATCCGCAACTTCCACCCAATTGAATTCGTCCGTTCAAACACACGTTAAGCGTCCTGCTCTGCGTTCCCAGCGTGTAACTGATGACCACTGCCGTTGAGGGTGCGGCCAGACCGCCGAGGTTGTTGAAATCCAGCGCGGTCACTCCTGAGGTTAGCGTCAGAGTTGCGCCGCTGCTCATCGCCGGAACAACCCGCAACACATTGGCCGCAGTGCCAGTACTGTCGTAGACAGCCAACTCACCGGTCCAGACGCCGCCCCCGGCGGTCGGACGCAGACGCAGCGTCGCGCCGCGGTCAATCGCTTCAAGCCTGGCGAAATTGATCGCCCGCTGCAGATCGCCCATTTCGGTATCGGCCTTGCTGCTTTGTATTGATCGGGTGAAAGCGGGCACCGCCAGTGTGACCAGGACCAAAAAAATCGCGATGGCGACCAGCAACTCGATCAGCGTGAAACCTTTTGTACGATGATCCATCGATGCCCTCCGTTGCCGTCGGCTATACCTGCTTCTACACGCTAGAACATTCAATCGATACATGTCGGTTGATTTACTCGCAGCGGCGCAGGGAACGCGTCGTTGATCACACTCCAAGGAGGTCGTTTTCATGTCGCAACGAGGCTACAGCCTGATCGAACTGCTTATGGGACTGGCGATTGGCGCAATTGTTCTGCTGCTGGTCAGTCCGGCGTTTGCCACGCTCACCGAATCGAACCAGCGCGACCAGGCAGCGCAGTCATTGATCGAGGGTATTCGTAACGCCCGCACAACAGCCATCACGCGCAATCAGACCACGGTGATTCATGGCATCAACGGCGATTGGAGTCAGGGTTGGCGGATCATTCTGGATATCAGCGGCAAGGGCGCGGAGGACAGCAACAACCCGCTGCTGATTGAGCATACGAGCGATGCGAAGGTGCCGATTGTCGGCAATTGGCTGGTGAATCGTTATGTGCGGTTCAGCAATCTGGGGCAACCGCTGATGCCCGGGCGCAAATTTCAGGCCGGGACGTTACATATCTGCTCGACTCGCGAGGCGGTCAGCCAGCGCCAGATAGTGCTGGCAGCGACCGGTCGCGTGCGCCTGAGCAGCGAAAAGACTGAACAGGCGCTGTGTCAAAAAGCCAAAAGCGTCAGATCGAGCGGACGCGCAGCTCTTTAGGCATGGAGAAGGTGATGTTCTCTTCGCGCCCGGCCAGCTCATCGGCGCCGGTAGCGCCCCAGGCGTGCAACTGCTGAATCACGCCGCGCACCAGCACTTCCGGCGCCGAAGCACCGGCCGTGATGCCGATACGTTCGACGCCATCGAACCAGCTCTTTTGCAGGTCTTCGGCGCCGTCGATCAGGTAGGCCGGGGTGGCCATACGCTCTGCCAGTTCACGCAAGCGGTTGGAGTTGGAGCTGTTCGGGCTGCCGACTACCAGCACCACGTCACACTCGTCAGCCAGTTGTTTGACGGCGTCCTGACGGTTTTGTGTGGCGTAGCAGATGTCGTCCTTGCGCGGCCCACCGATGGCCGGGAAGCGCGTACGCAGCGCATCAATGACACGACTGGTGTCGTCCATCGACAAGGTTGTCTGGGTGACGAAGGCCAGTTTCTCCGGGTTGCGCACTTGCAATTCGGCGACGTCTTTTTCGTCTTCGACGAGGTAGATCGCGCCGCCATTGCTGGCGTCGTACTGACCCATGGTGCCTTCGACTTCCGGGTGACCGGCGTGGCCGATCAGGATGCATTCACGACCGTCGCGGCTGTATTTCGCGACTTCGATGTGCACCTTGGTGACCAGCGGGCAGGTAGCGTCGAACACTTTCAGGCCACGACCAGCGGCTTCGGTACGCACGGCTTGCGATACGCCATGAGCACTGAAGATCACGATGACGTCGTCCGGCACCTGATCCAGTTCTTCAACGAAGATCGCACCACGGCTGCGCAGGTCTTCGACGACGAACTTGTTGTGCACCACTTCATGACGCACGTAGATCGGTGGCCCGAAGACTTCCAGGGCGCGGTTGACGATTTCGATCGCCCGGTCCACACCGGCGCAGAAGCCACGGGGATTGGCGAGTTTGATTTGCATGCTATGCCTCGTGTCTTGCGCGCGAAAAACAATGAATTACCAACTGGGTGGGAGCGAGCCTGCTCGCGAAAGCTGACTGACATTCGACATCGATGTCGCCTGACACACCGCTTTCGCGAGCAGGCTCGCTCCCACATTTTTACAGCGCTTTGACGGAAATGATTTCCACGTCGAAGGTCAACGTCTTGCCCGCCAGCGGGTGGTTGAAGTCGATGGTTACTTGCGCGTCATCGAACTCTTTCACCACGCCCGGCAGCTCAGTATTGGCCGCATCGTTGAAGATCACCAGCAAACCGGGAGACAGTTCCATGTCGGCAAACTGCGAGCGCGGGATGATCTGCACGTTCTGCGGGTTCGGTTGACCGAAAGCGTTTTCCGGCTCGACGGTCAGGGTGCGCTTGTCACCCGCCTTGAAGCCGAACAGCGCCGCTTCAAAACCCGGCAGCAAGTTGCCGTCGCCGACCTTGAAGGTCGCCGGAGCCTTGTCGAACGTGCTGTCGACGGTGTCGCCGTTCTCCAGGCGCAATGCAAAGTGCAAAGTGACTTCCGTGTTCTGGCCAATGCGTTGCTCAGCCAATACTTGTTCAGTCATGAGCGGCCTCTTCGGTTTTCTTGGATTTGAACATATCCAGTGCCAGCATCACCGCGCCAACGCTGATAGCGCTGTCGGCGATGTTGAACGCCGGGAAGTACCAGCGGTTCTGCCAGTGCACCAGAATGAAATCGATTACATGGCCCAGGGCCACGCGGTCATACAGATTGCCCAACGCACCACCCAGCACCAGCGCCAAGGCGATGGCCAGCCAGGTTTCGTTGCGACCCAGACGCTTGAGCCAGACCACCAGCACCGCACTGACCACAATCGCGATCAGGGCGAACAGCCAGCGCTGCCAGCCGGAGCTGTCAGCCAAAAAGCTGAAGGCAGCGCCGGTGTTGTACGCCAGGGTCCAACTGAAATAATCGGGGATGATCACGATCTGCTGGAACATTTCGAGCTTGTTTTCAAAGTAGAACTTGCTGGCCTGGTCGATGACCAGCACCAGCAAGCTCAACCAGAGCCAGCCCAACCGTCCGAAACGGCCAATGGCATTAGGCATAGTGACGAACCTCGCCAGCGCCGCTGATGTTGTCGACGCAACGACCGCAGATTTCCGGATGCTCCGGGTTCACGCCGACGTCTTCGCGGCAGTGCCAGCAGCGAGCGCACTTGGCGAATGCCGATTTGACGATCTTCAGCTTCAGGCCGCTGACTTCGGTAGCCACCGCGTCGGCCGGAGCCTGTACGAATGGTGCAACGCTGGCGGTCGAAGTGATCAATACAAAGCGCAGTTCGTTGCTCAGCTTGGCCAGGTCGGCAGTCAGAGCCTCTTCGGCAAACAGCGTCACTTCGGCTTGCAGATTGCCACCGACAGCTTTCGCTGCACGCTGGATTTCCATCTCTTTGTTGACCGCGACTTTCACTTCCATGATGCGATCCCAGTACTCACGGCCCAGCTCGAAGCCTTCCGGCAGTTCGGTCAGACCTTCGTACCAGGTGTTGAGCATGACGGATTCGTTACGCTCGCCCGGCAGGTATTGCCACAGTTCGTCGGCAGTGAAGGCGAGGATCGGCGCGATCCAGCGCACCAGCGCTTCAGAGATATGGAACAGCGCAGTCTGGCACGAGCGACGTGCCTTGCTGTCGGCGCCGGTGGTGTACTGGCGATCCTTGATGATATCGAGGTAGAAACCACCCAGCTCCTGCACGCAGAAGTTGTGGATCTTGGAGTGGACGTTCCAGAAACGGTATTCACCATAGTTCTCTTGCAGCTCGCGTTGCAGCAGCAAGGTGCGATCCACCGCCCAACGATCCAGCGCGAGCATTTCTTCAGCCGGCAGGATGTCGGTGGCCGGGTTGAAACCGGTCAGGTTGGAAAGCAGGAAGCGCGCGGTGTTACGGATCCGGCGGTAGGCATCGGCACTGCGAGCCAGGATCTGCTCGGACACGGCGATTTCGCCGGAGTAGTCGGTCGAAGCCACCCACAGACGCATGATGTCGGCGCCAAGGGTGTCGTTGACTTTCTGCGGTGCGATCACGTTGCCCAGGGATTTGGACATCTTGCGGCCCGCTTCGTCGACAGTGAAGCCGTGGGTCAGCAGTTCGCGGTACGGCGCGTGGTTGTCGATGGCGCAACCGGTCAGCAAGGAGGAATGGAACCAGCCACGGTGTTGGTCGGAACCTTCCAGGTACAGGTCGGCACGCGGGCCGGTCTCGTGGCCCATCGGGTGCGAACCGCGCAGGACGTGCCAGTGCGTGGTACCCGAATCGAACCAGACGTCGAGGGTGTCGCTGATCTTGTCGTACTGCGGCGCTTCATCACCCAGCAGTTCGGCGGCGTCCATCTTGAACCAGGCTTCGATGCCTTCGACTTCAACGCGCTTGGCCACTTCTTCCATCAGTTCGACCGTGCGTGGGTGCAGCTCGCCGCTTTCCTTGTTGAGGAAGAACGGGATCGGAACGCCCCAGTTGCGCTGACGCGAGATGCACCAGTCGGGACGGTTGGCGATCATCGAATGCAGGCGCGCCTGGCCCCAGGCCGGAACGAACCTGGTTTCTTCGATGGCTTTGAGCGAGCGAATACGCAGGGTGTCGCCGCTGACCGGCTCTTTGTCCATGCCGATGAACCACTGCGCAGTAGCGCGGTAGATCAGCGGAGTCTTGTGACGCCAGCAGTGCATGTAGCTGTGTTCGATGACGGTGGTGTGCATCAGCGCACCGACTTCGGTCAGTTTTTCGACGATGGCCGGGTTGGCCTTCCAGATGAACTGGCCGCCGAAGTATTCCAGCGTCGGCACGTAAACGCCGTTGCTCTGAACCGGGTTGAGGATGTCATCGTTGACCATGCCGTACTTCTTGCAGGTCACGAAGTCGTCTACGCCATAAGCCGGAGCGGAGTGAACCACACCGGTGCCAGCGCCCAGTTCGACGTAGTCGGCCAGATATACCGGCGACAGACGGTCATAGAACGGGTGACGGAAGTTGATCAGCTCCAGTTCTTTACCGGTGGTGGTCGCAACCACCGAACCTTCCAGGCTGTAACGAGCCAGACAGGCTTCGACCAACTCTTCAGCCAGCACCAACAACTTGTCGCCGACATCAACCAGCGCGTAGTTGAATTCCGGGTGAACGTTCAGCGCCTGGTTGGCCGGGATGGTCCACGGGGTGGTGGTCCAGATCACGATCGAGGCAGGCTTGGCCAGCGA
Source organism: Pseudomonas sp. A0308 (assembly GCF_044218815.1). NCBI lineage: Bacteria > Pseudomonadati > Pseudomonadota > Gammaproteobacteria > Pseudomonadales > Pseudomonadaceae > Pseudomonas > Pseudomonas sp. A0308. The sequence continues at coordinate 4,379,147 of NZ_CP162581.1, read as the reverse complement.
CGGCAAGCCAAACGCGGCAGCAAGTTTGGCTTCGTCAGCGATCGGGAATGCCACGTCGATGGTCGACGACTTCTTGTTTTCGTACTCGACTTCCGCCTCGGCCAAAGCCGAACCACAGTCGAAGCACCAGTTCACAGGCTTGAGGCCCTTGAACACGAAACCACCCTTGACGATTTCGGCGAGAGCGCGGATTTCACCGGCCTCGTTCTGGAAATTCATGGTCTTGTACGGGTTGGCGAAGTCGCCCAGCACGCCAAGGCGGATGAATTCGGACTTCTGCCCTTCGATCTGCTCGGTGGCGTAGGCACGGCACAGTTCGCGGGTCTTGTCCGCGCCCAGGTTCTTGCCGTGGGTCACTTCAACCTTGTGTTCGATCGGCAGGCCGTGGCAGTCCCAGCCAGGCACGTACGGCGCATCGAAACCCGACAGGGTTTTCGAGCGGATGATCATGTCCTTGAGAATCTTGTTCAGAGCGTGACCGATGTGGATCGTGCCGTTGGCGTACGGAGGGCCGTCGTGCAGGACGAACTTCGGACGATCCTTGCCAATCTCGCGCAACTTTCCGTACAGGCCAATACTGTCCCAGCGCTGCAGAATCTGCGGTTCGCGCTGTGGCAGGCCGGCCTTCATTGGGAAGGCGGTGTCCGGAAGGTTTAACGTGGCTTTATAGTCGGTCATTTAAGGCTCTTCATTAGCGATGGGCGCTAGGTGCGGCTAGTGCACGGGCGGTGGCGACATCCGCATTGATCGCCGTTTTCAGCGCCTCCAGAGAGGCAAATCGCTGCTCTTCACGCAGCTTCTGGTGGAAAACCACCGTCAAACGCCGGTCATACAGATCGCCGGCAAAATCTAAAAGATGGACTTCAAGGTGAGCTTTGCCATCACCTTGCACCGTGGGCCGTACGCCAATATTGGCGACGCCGGGCCAGGTCTTGCCGTCGATGTCGACATCCACCAGATACACTCCGGTAAACGGCACGCGACGACGCTTGAGTTGAATATTGGCAGTGGGCGTACCCAATTGCCGAGCCAGCTTCTGGCCATGCAGCACACGACCCGCGATGCGGTACGGGCGACCGAGCAAACGTTCGGCCAGGGCAAAATCGGCGGCGGCCAAGGCGTTACGCACCTGAGTGCTGCTGACGCGAATGCCATCCAGCTCGACGGTTTGCGCGGCTTCGACGGTAAACCCGTGAACCTGCCCGGCCTGCAGCAGGAAATCGAAATCGCCGAGGCGGTCGCAGCCAAAGCGGAAATCGTCACCGACTTCCAGATGCTGCACGCCGAGCCCGTCCACCAGAATGGTGTCGACGAACTCACTGGCGCTGAGTTTGCTCAGACGCTGGTTGAAGGCCAGGCACAGGACCCGGTCGACACCTTCGGCGGCCAGTAGCTGCAGTTTGTCGCGCAACCTAGCCAGACGTGCCGGCGCGGTCTCGGGGGCGAAAAACTCCCGTGGCTGCGGCTCGAAAATCACCACGCAGCTGGGTACGCCCAACTCGAGCGCACGCTCACGCAGTCGGGCCAGGATAGCCTGGTGACCACGGTGAACACCGTCAAAGTTGCCAATAGTGGCGACGCAGCCCCGATGCTGGGGGCGCAAGTTGTGGAGGCCTCGAACCAGCTGCATAACGCGCTTCTTGCTCATAAAGTGGTCGATTATAACCACACCCGACGGTCGACGACAGGCAACACCGTAACGCAAAGTGATCGAGCCGACAAAACTGCCGGCCCGCGCCCATTCATAAAGGGTAAAACCTCAGCTCAAGGCCTTGCGATTGAAGTCGCGCAGACGGAAACCGAGCAGCAGCAACATGCCGAAATACGCAACCACGCCAGCCACCACCAATGCCCCCAGACGCAGGAAGCGCTCAAGCATGTGGCCTTGATCCCACGCCGGCATGAAATGCATGCCGATCAGCAACACCACCGACATCACCGCCACTGCCACGATCAGCTTGAAACCGAACTTGGCCCAACCCGGTTGCGGCTGGTACATCTGCTGTTTGCGCAACTGATAGAACAGCAGCCCGGCGTTGAGGCACGCACCGGCACTGATCGCCAGGGCCAGGCCGGCGTGGGCCAGCGGACCAATCAATACCAGGTTGAACAACTGAGTACACACCAGCGTGAAGATTGCGATTTTTACCGGCGTACGGATGTTCTGTTGCGCATAGAAGCCTGGCGCGAGCACTTTGATCACGATAATCCCGAGCAGACCGACAGAATAGGCAATCAATGCTCGCTGAGTCATTTCGGCATCGAAGCCAGTGAACTGACCATACTGGAACAACGAAACGGTCAACGGCTCGGCGAGGATCCCCAGCGCCAAAGAGCACGGCAACACCAGCACAAAGCACAGGCGCAGGCCCCAGTCGAGAATCCGCGAATATTCGTGGCGATCCTTGCTGGCGTAGGTTTTGGCCAGCGTCGGCAGCAGAATCGTGCCCAACGCCACGCCCAGCACCCCCGATGGCAATTCCATCAAACGGTCGGCGTAATACATCCAGGACACTGAACCGGCAACCAGAAACGAAGCAAAAATGGTGTTGATGATCAGCGAAATCTGGCTGACCGATACGCCAAGGATCGCCGGTAACATCTGCTTCATTACCCGCCATACACCGGTATCACGCAGATTCAGGCGCGGCAGCACCAGCATGCCAATCTTTTTCAGATGCGGCAGTTGAAACAGCAACTGCGCCAGTCCCCCGACCAATACCGCCCAGCCGAGCGCCATGACCGGCGGATCGAAGTACGGCGTGAGGAACAGCGAAAACACGATCATGCTGACGTTGAGCAAGGTCGGCACAAATGCCGGCACCGAGAAGCGGTTCCAGGTATTGAGGATCGCACCGGCCAGCGAGGACAGGGAGATCAGCAATATATAAGGGAACGTCACCCGCAAGAGGTCAGAGGTGAGCTGGAATTTTTCCGGGGTATCGGTGAACCCCGGGGCGGTGGCCCAGATGACCCACGGCGCGGCGATCATGCCCAGCGCGGTGACCAGCGCCAGCACCAGCGTCAGCAAACCCGATACATAGGCGATAAAAGTACGGGTCGCTTCTTCGCCCTTCTGGCTTTTGTATTCCGCAAGAATGGGCACGAACGCTTGGGAAAAAGCCCCTTCGGCGAAGATCCGCCGCAACAGATTGGGCAATTTGAAGGCGATAAAGAAGGCATCTGTCGCCATTCCGGCGCCGAATATTCGAGCAATCAGCGTATCGCGAACAAACCCGAGAACCCGGGAAATCATCGTGATAGAGCTGACGGCGGCCAACGATTTGAGCAGATTCATTGAAGGAGTTTGTGCCTGTCGATAAACAGCAGGCGAATAAAGCGCCTACTTGTGCGATACTCCGCGCCGCAGCAGCACAGAGCCAAAGCTCGCGAGTTTACAGGTCAAGCGCCGGAAATAAATATCCCGCCTCTTTATACCTACCACTTAGCGGAACGATTCAAGTGCCCTTGACAAGACTTCTCTTCATCGGCATGATTCGCGGCCTATTTTGTTTGCTATTTCCTAAAAAGTCTTTCGAGGAGCTCGACGGTGGCCAACTCACCTTCCGCCAAAAAACGTGCAAAACAGGCTGAGAAGCGTCGCAGCCACAACGCCAGCCTGCGTTCCATGGTTCGTACCTACATCAAGAATGTAGTTAAGGCCATCGACGCAAAAGACGCTGAAAAAGCTCAAGCTGCATACGTTCTGGCTGTGCCAGTTATCGACCGTATGGCCGATAAAGGCATCATCCACAAGAACAAGGCTGCTCGTCATAAGAGCCGTCTGAATGGCCACGTCAAGGCACTGAAAGAAGCTGCCTAAGCGACGTAGTCATTAGAAAACCGACCTTCGGGTCGGTTTTTTATTGCCTGCGATTTGGCGCCCCTCTCATCACAACCCCGCAAACAGGCACGCACCCGATCAAGGGTACGCACCCGACTCACCGAGTCTACTCACCAAAATTGAACATGACCGGCTTCGGTGGAGGACACCCCTCTGGCGGCGGAAAGTTCTGCACGCCCGACTCATCGTACCCGGTGTAACAGCCGACCAGCTCGCCACCCTTAAAGTTGAAGCGACGCTCAACGACGCCGGTCGAGTAGTAGCAGACCATTTCACCTTCACGCTTCGCATAGGAATAGTCTTTGTATTCCCGTCCCTCAACGGTGATCAGACGATATCCCTGCATGGGCTCGGAGCACTTCAATTGCCCATTGGGGTAGTAATCGTTGTGAATCACACGATCATCCGCACCCAACAGCACCTCCTCGACCTTTCGCCCTTCGTAAGACTCGTGACGCACACTTTGCCTGACCCCGAACAGGTAATCGGCCTCGAAGTAGGCTACCCCATCACCGCGAAAACTACGCTGCAGGCCACACGGCTTTATTCTTGTGTACTTGCCATCGACCACATGGCAGTAATTTCTGTCTGAAACCAACGCCCCAGCCTCATTAAACGACTGATCGTTGCCGATGGGCTCATCCGCCTCATAAATGGCCACCCGGTCTAACCGACCATTTGAGTGATAGGTACGAAAGGGCCCCTCTCTATTTCCATGAAGCCAGGTGATGTCAGACAGCAGTACCGAACCATCATCGGTATAGGTCAGCGCACGCCCCTTGATCTGCCCCGCCACGTAGGTCGCCGAATAGGTCAGCTTGCCGTTCGCAGCGTAAGTTTCTCTCAAGCCATCAAGCGCACCGGCCTTGTAGTGCTCAAGCAGTCGCAGCACACCCGCAGCATCAACCTCGCGCAGCTCTCCATCCTTTTTACCCGCGACAAACGACAAGGTTTGAACGCGGTCGCCGTCCACTTTGAGAGTCCAGGCGCCCTCCCTGGCACCCGAGACATAAGCACCCTCTCCTTCGCCACTGACCCAACGACCATTCTGCCGACCATTCAGATACTCGCCGCGAGAGATAATCTCACTCCCCCTGACTCGCTCTGCCGGGCCATCCAGAACATCTTGCCTGTACGTGTCGAAACCAGAAATATCTTCATCTTTATCGTACGCAGTGATCGTCCAGCGCCCCTCACGCAAACCATCGACGAACAAACCCTCGGAAACACTATGGCGCTCGTTGACCACCCAGGTGCCCTGCCTCAAACCATTCGCATAAGCTCCCGAGGCCTCGGAGACCGCTGCATCAAACTCGATCCAGTCACCCGTCTTCTTGCCCTGAACCATCACGCCTCGCTCCAGCACACGATCACCCCACAACTTAACGAGAGGGCCGTCCTCCGAACCCACATAACGTTTCGGGTCAGACTCCCACGCAATTTGCGTTACACGAAAGGCCGGAGCGAGCTCACCCTCCTCCATCGGCGTGCGCTCGTAGGTCAGCGTCAACCAACGCCCTTCGCGCTGCAGAAAGGTTTTCTTGTAGGCGTCATAGACACCATCTTCTGACGGCTCACCGCCCTCCGAGGCCGGAACGCCACCAACACCGAATTCGCCCACTAACGTGCCAGCCGTGGGATCGAGCGCATCGAACTCGGGGATGCCAGTTGTCGCCATCTCATAACCGTAGTCATAGGGCAGCAACTTGTTCAGCTCGCTCACTACCCGTGCGGCATTGAGCTTCTTCTGATTGCTCGCAATGCGATCCAGAACCGGCTGCAGACTGTTCAGCTTGCGATATTTGCCCGATCGCTCACTGAATCGATAGCCATGGAGCCCATTTCGCCCACCCGCTCGGGACAGGACAATCAAGGTCTGTATATCGCTATCGAGACTGGCGTAGAACACTGACTCGATGCTCGAATCACCGAAATTGTCGAGCATCTGCGGCACCGCTGTCGGCGCATCACACATGCACGCATACCCCACAACGCCCGACGGCTCGCGAACAAACGCCAACGTCGCGCCACTCTCCTGAGACTGAATCACCGGGTGCGCCAATGACTTTCCGGCATAAAACGGTTCGGCCTGCACTTGCATGGACAGCGAGCAACACACCATCAGCGACATAAAAAAAGAACGCATACGAATCCCTTCGCGCCTGAAGCACATCAATTCAACAAGGAGAAACAAAAAGGCGAGCCAAACGGCTCGCCCTCAATCATTCAACCAATGGGCCTGGAAACAAACCCGACCCTGTAATGGTTTCCAGCCTTATGGCTGAACCGGCACCCACGGCAAAATCGGAATGGCCGTCACCGCATTCTGTGGACTACCCTCGATCACGCGATCGCTATAGACCAGATACACCAGCGTATTGCGTTTCTTGTCGAGGAAACGCACCACCTGCATGGTCTTGAACACCAACGATGTGCGCTCCTTGAACACCTCATCGCCGTCCTTCAGCTCGCCCCTGAACTTGATCGGACCGACCTGACGGCAGGCAATCGAAGCTTCGGCGCGATCTTCCGCCAACCCCAGACTCCCCTTTACGCCGCCCGTTTTGGCACGCGACAGGTAGCAGGTCACACCTTCGACCTTGGGGTCGTCGAACGCCTCGACCACGATCCGGTCGTTCGGACCGACAAATTTGAACACCGTCGACACCTGACCGATTTCCTCGGCCGAGGCCAGCAATGGCAGCGCCATCAACAGACCCAACAATCCTCTTGCTACGCGCATTGAATTTTCCTTACACCAGAATCAGGTTGTCACGGTGAACCAGTTCCGGCTCAGCCATGTAACCCAGCAAACCGACAATCGCATCCGACGACTGACCGATGATTTTTTGAGCTTCCAGCGCGCTGTAGTTGGCCAGGCCGCGGGCAATTTCACGACCGTCAGGCGCCACACAGACCACCATTTCACCACGACGGAAACTGCCTTGCACCAGCTTGACGCCAACCGGCAGCAGGCTCTTGTTACCTTGAGACAGCGCCGACACAGCACCATCATCCAGCACCAGCGTGCCACGGGTTTGCAGATGCCCTGCCAGCCACTGCTTGCGCGCCGCCAACATGCCGCGCTCGGGCGACAACAACGTACCGATACGCTCACCTGCTTTCAGCCGATCCAGCACACGCTCGAGACGACCACCCACAATGATGGTGTGCGCACCGGAGCGCGCCGCCAGCCGTGCTGCGCGCAACTTGGTTTGCATGCCGCCGCGCCCCAGCGCACCACCAGTGCCACCCGCCACCGCATCCAGGCTCGGATCATCGGCGCGCGCCTCATAAATCAGCTGCGCTTCTGGATTGTTGCGCGGATCGGCATCGAACATACCGTCGCGATCCGTCAGGATCACCAGCAGATCAGCCTCAACCAGGTTGGCCACCAGCGCCGCCAGCGTGTCGTTGTCGCCGAAACGAATTTCGTCGGTAACCACCGTGTCGTTTTCGTTGATCACCGGGATGACTTTCAGCTCGACCAGCGCTCGCAGGGTGCTGCGGGCATTCAGGTAGCGCTTGCGATCGGACAGGTCGTCGTGGGTCAGGAGAATCTGCGCGGTGTGCCGGCCATGCTCGGCGAAGCTTGATTCCCAGGCTTGCACCAGACCCATCTGACCGATAGCGGCGGCAGCCTGAAGTTCGTGCATCGCACTGGGTCGTGCGGTCCAGCCCAAGCGACTCATGCCGGCCGCTACCGCCCCGGAGGACACCAGCACCAACTCGACACCAGCCTCATGCAAAGCCACCATCTGCTCGACCCATACACTCATTGCCGCACGATCCAGCCCTTTGCCATCAGCCGTCAGCAAAGCGCTGCCGATCTTCACGACCCAACGCTGCGCACCTGTCACCTTGCTCCGCATCATTTTCAACCTTAGCTTGAGGGCGGCGCGACCTGGCACCACCCGTGACGTTAATCGTGGCTATTCCTGACCAACTACTGATTTCCAGATACTAAAACGCCGCTCGATTGAGCGGCGTTCAAGTTTATCGCAACGGATCAGTCACGCACGTAAATGATTTCCGGACCGTCTTCGTCATCCACATCTTCTTCGTCCCAATCATCGTCGCCGATGTCGTGGACCGACTTCACGCCACTGCGACGCAGGGCACGCTTGTCATCCAGCGCCTGCAGTTGCGCACGCGCTTCGTCTTCGATGCGCTGATCGAGATCAGCCAGCTCTTCCTTGTAGGCAGGGTCATTGGCCAGGCGGTCGGCACGATCTTCCATGTAACGCATGATGTCGTGGCACAGACGCTCGGTACCCAGCTTGGAGATGGCCGAGATCACGTAGACCGGACCAGTCCACTCCAGGCGATCAACGATCTCCTTGACGCGCTCCTCGTGCTCTTCTTCAAGGATCTGGTCGCACTTGTTCAGCACCAGCCAACGATCGCGCTCAGCCAGGGACGGGCTGAACTTGATGAGCTCATTGACGATCACTTCAGCGGCATCCGGCGCGCTGGCGTCATCCAGCGGCGCCATGTCGACGAGGTGCAGCAGCAGACGCGTACGCGCCAGGTGCTTGAGGAAGCGGATACCCAGGCCGGCGCCATCGGAAGCACCTTCGATCAGGCCCGGAATATCAGCAACGACGAAGCTCTTCCAGCGATCGACGCTGACCACACCCAGGTTTGGCACCAGCGTGGTGAACGGGTAATCGGCAACTTTCGGCTTGGCTGCCGAGACCGAACGGATAAAGGTACTTTTACCGGCGTTCGGCAAGCCCAGCAGACCTACGTCGGCGAGCACTTTCATTTCCAGTTTCAGGTCGCGCTGCTCACCCGGTTTACCCGGAGTGGTCTGGCGCGGCGCACGGTTGGTACTGGATTTGAAACGGGTGTTACCCAGACCGTGCCAGCCGCCCTGCACTACCATCAGTTTCTGACCAGCCTTGGTCAGATCACCAATGACTTCCTGAGTAGCGGAGTCGATCACGGTGGTGCCGACTGGAACGCGCAGGATCAGGTCTTCACCTTTTTTACCGGTGCAGTCGGTGCTGCCGCCGTTGGAACCGCGCTCGGCATCGAAGTGCCGGGTGTAACGGTAGTCGACCAGGGTGTTGAGGTTTTCGTCGGCCATCATGTAGATGGAACCGCCGTCACCGCCATCACCACCGTTCGGGCCACCGTTCTCGATGAATTTTTCCCGACGGAAACTCATGGCGCCATTGCCGCCATCACCAGCTTTTACTCGAATCGATACTTCATCAACAAACTTCATAACCAACGCCTCTCGCCATACGGACGAGCCGAAAAACAATCAAGACATAAGACTCTTGCAAAAATGAGCGCAGCGACCCCAAAACACGACCTGTATCGCACGCCGACAGCCCATACAAACAGTTTTGCAAGAGACTCACCCCACAAACGAAAAAGCCCCGTCGCAAGACAGGGCTCTTCCAGCGATCTCGCGATTAAGCCGCGACAACGCTCACGTAACGGCGGTTGAACGCGCCTTTTACTTCAAACTTGATCACGCCTTCGATTTTCGCGAAGAGGGTGTGATCTTTACCCATGCCAACGCCGTAACCAGCGTGGAATTGGGTGCCGCGCTGACGCACGATGATGTTGCCCGGAATGATCTTCTGGCCGCCATACATCTTCACGCCAAGGCGTTTGGCTTCTGAGTCGCGACCGTTACGGGTACTACCACCAGCTTTTTTGTGTGCCATGAGTTCAATTCTCCTAGTGAGGAATTAGGCTGAAATTAAGCCTGAATACCGGTGATTTTGATCTCGGTGTACCACTGGCGGTGGCCCATACGCTTCATGTGGTGCTTACGACGACGGAACTTGATGATGCGGATTTTATCGTGACGACCTTGGGAGATCACTTCAGCCACAACAGTAGCGCCAGCAACAACTGGAGCGCCGATGTTTACGTCGTCGCCATTGGCAACCAACAGAACGCGATCAAAGGTAACGGATTCGCCGGTAGCGATTTCCAGTTTTTCGATCTTCAGGTATTCACCTGGGGCGACTTTGTACTGCTTGCCGCCAGTAACGATTACTGCATAAGACATGGTGTTTCTCCGATAATCCTGCTCACCCAGCTCTTTATAAGAAGAGGTATTGGCTGGCATGGCTGCATGGGGCTGGAAGGCCCGCTAGCAATTGCGTAAGGCAGGTGCTGCCCAGGAAGTTCAGGGTGCGCGATTGTACGCAAGCTATCGCAGGCTTGCAAGTAGCCGTCCATCGCGCCTTGACAGGTCTGGACGGGGGTCCTAGCATGCCGCGCAACCCTTCTGGAGCGACTCTCGCTGATGCAACCCCAAGCTTTCTACCGCGCGGTGGCGGACGATTTTAGCGCCGTCGACGGCATCATCAAGAAGCAGCTGACTTCCCGAGTGCCGCTGGTATCGAAAATCGGCGATTACATCACCTCGGCCGGTGGCAAACGCCTGCGTCCTTTATTAGTGTTGCTGTGTGGCAAGGCCCTGGGTCGCGAAGGCGATGACATGCGCCTGCTCGCCGCCACCATCGAATTCCTGCACACCGCGACTTTGCTGCATGACGACGTGGTCGACATGTCCGGCATGCGCCGTGGCCGCTCGACTGCCAACGCCATGTGGGGCAACGCACCAAGTGTACTGGTGGGCGATTTCCTGTACTCGCGCTCGTTCGAAATGATGGTCGAACTGGGCTCGATGCCGGTGATGAAGATCCTCTCGCAGGCCACGCGCATCATCGCTGAAGGCGAAGTGCTGCAACTGTCCAAGGTCCGTGACGCGAGCACCACCGAAGAAACCTACATGGAAGTCATCCGCGGCAAGACCGCGATGCTCTTCGAAGCCTCCACCCACAGCGCCGCCGCGCTGGCCGGTGCAACCGCCGAGCAGAGCGAAGCCCTGCGCACCTTTGGCGATCACCTGGGCGTGGCATTCCAATTGGTCGACGATCTGCTCGACTACAAGGGCGACGCTGAAACCCTGGGCAAGAACGTCGGTGACGATCTGGCCGAAGGCAAGCCGACCCTGCCGCTGATCTACACCATGCGCGAAGGAACGCCTGAACAGGCTGCACTGGTGCGTCAGGCGATCCAGAAAGGTGGGATCGAAGACCTGGAAAGCATCCGCATCGCCGTGGAAGCTTCCGGTTCACTTGAGTACACCGCGCAATTGGCTCGCGACTATGTGGCCCGTGCGATCAAGTGCCTCGAAGCGCTGCCGGCCAGCGAATACCGTGATGCACTGGTTGAATTGAGTGAGTTTGCGGTCGCCCGCACACACTGAAATCGCTGAAAAAAAATCAAAAAATCGCAGTTTTCGGCAGCTCCTACAGAGCTGTCGGAGCTGCGATTTTTTGCTTTTGGCGCCATCAGCGGAGAAACCCTATACAATGTGCGACTTTTAGCGATCCACTCTCAAGGAGCCCTAGTGAGCACGTTGCCACCCTGCCCGAAATGCAATTCCGAATACAGCTACGAAGACGGCACCCAACTGGTGTGCCCGGAGTGCGCCCACGAGTGGTCTGCCAATAGCGAAGCCGAAGCAGCCTCCGATGACGCCGTGAAGAAAGATTCGGTCGGCAACGTCCTGCAGGACGGCGACACCATCACCGTGATCAAGGACCTCAAGGTCAAAGGCACGTCGCTGGTGGTCAAGGTCGGCACCAAGGTCAAGAACATCCGCCTGTGCGATGGCGACCACGACATCGACTGCAAGATCGACGGCATCGGCCCGATGAAGCTCAAATCCGAGTTCGTCAGAAAAGTCTGAACCTGCTGTCATCCATCCCACGCCCGCCGTGGGATGGAGCTTCCCCCTCCCCTGCTCCCTCGGTACATCCACGCAATAGCCAAGCGCCAGCCGTTTTGACCTTACGCAATCTTTACCCTGAAAAATCTGCAATCCGCCAATAGGCGCTTGCTATTTGTTGAATAAGAATTATTCTCATTGAAACCCTTTCAATGGAGATGAGAACCATGACTTATTTGATCGACGCCTGGCTGGATCGCCCACACCCCTACCTCAGAATCCTGCATCGTGAAACCGGGGAAGTCTGTGCGGTGCTTGAAGAAGAAGCCCTGCATGAGCTGCAGGATCAGGGTGATCTGGATGTGAGCAGCCTGAATTCCAGCGAGCCGCTGGTGCTCAAGGAGCTGGTGCGCAATCTGTTCCTGTTCTGCTACGCCCGGGCCTTGCGCCCGACGAATGAACTGCATCACAAGATAGAACTATGAAAGTCACGGAAAAAACTGTGGGAGCCAGCCTGCTGGCGATGGCATCAAAGGGGTTTTGAACAAAAACCGCTCGACCCTTTCGCCAGCAGACTGGCTCCCACATTAGCCTGTCATGCTGACAGGCCAGGTCTTACAGAACGTCCAGCAGCTCGACGTCGAATACCAGAACGCTGTGCGGCGGGATGCTGCCAACGCCTTGAGCGCCGTAAGCCAGTTCGCTCGGCACGTACAGACGCCATTTGCTGCCGGCATTCATCAGTTGCAGGGCTTCGGTCCAGCCGGCGATTACGCCGCCAACCGGGAATTCTGCTGGCTGGCCACGCTCGTAGGAGCTGTCGAACACAGTGCCGTCAATCAGGGTGCCGTGGTAGTGAGTACGCACTTGATCTTCACGGCTTGGCTTGGCGCCTTCGCCCTGCGTCAGCACTTCGAATTGCAGGCCGGAAGCCAGAGTGGTGATACCGTCACGCTTGGCGTTTTCAGCCAGGAAAGCCAGGCCTTCGCCTGCTGCAGCTTCAGCCTTGGCAGCCGCTTCGGCTTGCATGATCTCGCGGATCACTTTGAAGCTGGCGGACATTTCTTCCTGACCCACACGGCTTTCCTTACCGGCGAAAGCGTCGGTCAGACCGGCCAGAATGGCGTCAAGGCTGACACCCGGTGGCGGGTTGTCGCGCAGCTGGTCACCCAGCTGACGGCCGATACCGTAGCTGACGCGAGTTTCGTCGGTGGACAGATTTACTTCGGACATGACACTGCTCCGCTGTGCGGACGACCAACAGACGTGCCGTGCGTACACAGCGCGTCCCGGCGCGCCCGGAACCAAAAGGGCGAGCAGACTAGCACAGATGCCTTGGCGTTTGGGGCGCCGGGTCTACAGTGCGGACCGCCAGGCGAGCGGCACTTTCAGACTTTCCTCGCCACTGGCGCCGAGGCCACACATTTCATCATGTACCGAGGTGTGTACGAGGTTGAATGGCAACACCGGGAAGCTATGCAGCACATCCCGGGCATGTTCGACCGAGCGTAGCGTCAACATCTGCCCTTGAGGATTGCTGAGCGGATACGCCGCTCCACGCATACGCGCTTCGAGCAGGTAAATGCCACCTTCCATGGAGATCAGGTTCAGCTCATCGACCTTGCCGGCGATGGCATACGCGTTCAACTCTTGCAGGTTCATGAACACACCTCACGCAGGGCGAGCCAGTAGGTCTACAGGGATATGCCTGCGGGCAAAAAAGCACAAGCCACAAACGACACCGCCCGTCTGTTTCGCAACAGACGGGCGGTTTTGCAGCAATCAAGGAATGATCAGTGCTTGGTGAGCTTATCCAGATAACCCATGGCAAATGCCGAAATCACAAACGTCATGTGGATGATCACGTACCACATCAGGTGCTCGGGATCGACGTTCTTGGCGTCCATAAAAATGCGCAACAAGTGGATCGAGGAAATCGCCACGATCGAGGCCGCCACTTTCATCTTCAGCGACGAGGAGTCCATGGTGCCCAGCCAGCTGAGCTTCTCTTTGCCCTCGTCGATGTCCAGTTGCGAGACGAAGTTCTCGTAGCCGGAAATCATCACCATCACCAGCAGGCCGCCGACCAGCGCCATGTCGATCAGCGACAGCAGGACCAGAATCAGATCCGACTCGGCCATCGAGAAGACGTTGGGGAGGATGTGGAAAACTTCCTGGAAAAATTTCAGTGCCAACGCCAGGAGTCCGAGAGACAGCCCGATGTAGATCGGCGCCAGCAGCCAGCGCGTGGCATACATTGCATTTTCGATAAAGCGTTCCATTGAATCTCACACAAGGGGGGTTGTAATGGGGGGCGAGTATACCAGCCCGCTGTGACAGCCAGAAACCGCCTGAAAATCCGCCACCAGCGCACGTGTGCGGCAATTTTTTCTGCTAGTGTCCAAACCATTGACGGCCCAGCGAAAGCGGACAGGAAAAGTGGAAATGGATGTGCGATTGCCGATAACGATTGCCGGAATTTGCTTCACCCTGCTCCTTGGCGGTTGCTCGCAAGGTGACGAAAAGCGCACCGTAAGCCTTGAAGAAAAAACCGCAAAATTCGAACAGTCACTGGACGCCATCACCGATCCGAAGCTCAAGGACGCCGTCACCGAACTCGGCGGTTCGCTGCTGTTGCTCGAACGCGCACAGCTCAAGCTCGACAGCAATCCGGCACAAACCGAATACGGCGAAGACGCCCTCGGCGTGCTCAAGCACTACCCTAACCCGCAAGCGCTGGTTGATACGTTTATCAAGGGTCTGTTCGTGCTGCACAAAGATGCCAGCTCCGATTACCTCACCGATCTGCAACCGGTTTTTCCTTTCAACCTGAACATCCCCGGTGGTTTCCTGTTCCCGCATGGCGTGGAATGGCAGTCGGTAACGTTGAGCAACAAGCGCGTCATTGCTTATCAGCCGGAATGGTCGGAAACCGATCCGGGCATCCAGCTCAGCCCGTCCAGCTCCAACGTTACCAATCCCGATGACCTGACCGTGACCTACCCGTTCATCGATGGTCTTGGGGTGGACAAAAAGACCTTGCCGCAACCGGTGAGCCTGCAAGGCCAGGTCGAAGTCATTGCGCCGCGCCGCTTGTACAGTTTCGACCTGACGCAGAAAGATGTCGGTCAGACCCGCACCAACGACAATCTCAGCGTCAAACTGCTCAAGCTTGAAAAGAACTACGCCGAAGTCGAATTCAGCAACAACCTGCCCCTGGCCCCGGAAGTCGCGGACGCCCAGCTCAATCCGCTGATCGTTCAAGCGCGTGATGGCACTGGTCAATACCTGGTGCGTGCCGGTTCGATCAACGAAAGTCCGGAGCAGGTTAACTTTTACCAAAAGCAACTGACGCACCTGCAACAGCAAAAAACCTGGAGCGACGCGCTGGAAAAGCAGCTCAGTGCCGACCAACTGGCGTTCGAGCAACAACACCCGCGCCGCTACAACAAGGTCTACTTCAATGGCCCGATCGAGACGCTGGAAGTCAGCCTGCTGGATTTTTCCTCGGTAACCGTGACACGCAAAGCGCTGGATCTGCCAATTCGCACTTTCAGCCCACACACTATGGAAAAAACAATCCAGCCATTGGACTTGCCGATTGTGGTGTATGACGATCTGGCCGCGAACTGGCTCAAAGGCGCGAGCCTGACCGAGGATCAGTTGAAGGCAGGCGTGCGTATTCAACAATCGGTGGAGGACTCGAGCGCTGCGCGCATCGAGTTTTCTCACCGCCGCACCTTCAACGACGAACTGCTCGGGGACGACTTCAGCCCTGGGGTCAGCCCGGTGACGTTCTTCACCGAAAAGCGCAGCGGCAAACTCGATGAACCGATCGAGCTACCGCCCGAGGCTTATCAGGTCGATCCACTGCAAGCGACGATCACCTACGATTTGAACCTGTTCCCGGATACGCCGGCGATTGCCGTCGGCTCAATGCCGCTGTTTCTAGCCTCGGTCGAGAAAAAAACCTACGACGCCAAGTCTTTGCCCAAAGGTCTGGAGATCAGGAACAACACGCTGGTGGTCGACTTGAAGCTATTTCCTGCCGATGAATGGCGGTTCTTCGTCAAGGACGACAGCGGCAAATACCTCAAGCAGATTCTCTCGGTCAGCCACGATGCGAGCGCAGAAGGCCCGGCGCTGTTTGGCGTGCACTACTTCTATGGCCGTCCTACCCACGTGGAAACCTATCAGCGAACCAACCTCTCCACCGTGCAATACGGCTTTGAGGTCAAGCTCGACAAGGCGCAGATGCCTGACACCGCGCCCTAACCGTTGAGGCTACGGCCGCGCCCGCCGTTGATCTGCCGAAGCTGGGCTTGCAGGTGCAGGCTCCAGATCTGCGGGTCGTCGGCCAGTTCATAGCCGTGCAACGTCAGACTTTCAACGATGGTGTCGAGAATCGACTCGGCGGCAATCGGGCCGTGGAACGGACCCTGGGCTTTGATGGCGGAAGGTTGTTCGCCGGCCATGCCGGCAGCGAAGAGCAGCGTCCACATGCCGTTATCGCCGGCCAACGGTTTGATGGCACATTCGATACGGGTCACGAGACCCAGGCATTGACGGGTGAGGCAGAGGTTGCGCGACATGGCGGCGACCCTCGGTGAAGCCGGTATTCAGCCCTCTCGGGAGGACTGGCTCGATCCAGTGATACTGTCGATATCCTTGAGCTGAGAATAGAAGAAAAGTCCGCCGTGCAAGCCATATGAAACCAGAATGCGCCGAATGGTCATTGTGTGAATATTGGCGTCAGAGTGATGGCACTTTTCACGAAGATCAGCGCAAAAATCAATCTGGAAAAACACTGTGGGAGCGAGCCCGCTCGCGAATGCGAAGTGTCAGGCAACTTAATCGTCGTCTGATACAGCGCTTTCCCGAGCAGGCTCGCTCCCACAGATTTACTGCATGAAGGCTCAGGCAGGTTTGGCTTCTACCAATGCCTCCTGCGCCAATTCCTTCTCGGCTTCCTTGAGGTCGTCTTCGCTGATCATCTCGGCAATATCGCGCAGGCGTTCCACTACTCGCGCATTGATGCTGCCCTCCGGGAATTCACCATCGGCATTCGGCTCACCGGCCGGTTCACCGACCAGCAGGCTCAACGCTTCGTCGGCCTGACGCACCGCGTACACGTGGAATTGCCCTGCGCGCACTGCCGCCAGCACTTTCTCATCGAGCATCAACGTAGCGACGTTGGCCTGCGGAATGATCGCGCCCTGCTCGCCGGTCAGGCCGCGCGCTTCGCAGAGGCGGAAGAAGCCTTCGATCTTCTCGTTGACCCCGCCCACCGCCTGCACTTCACCGAACTGGTTAATCGAACCGGTGATCGCGAAGCATTGCTTGAGCGGGGTTTTCGACAGCGCCGAAATCAGCGTGCACGCCTCGCCCAGCGACGCACTGTCGCCGTCGACGTAACCATAGGATTGCTCCAGTGCGATGCTCGCGGAAATCGCCAGCGGGAATTCCTGGGCGTAACGGCTGCCCAGATACCCGGTGAGGATCATCACGCCTTTGGAGTGGATCGGCTGGCCAAGATTGACCTCACGCTCGATGTCGACGATACCGCTGCCGCCCGGGTAAACCGTGGCGGAAATCCGCGCCGGCACACCGAATGCCGAGTCACCGACTTCAAGCACGGTCAGCCCGTTGCACTTGCCGACCGCCGCGCCATCGGTGTCGATGAGGATGATCCCGGCGAGCATGTCATCGAGAATCCGCGCCGACACGCGCCCAGTACGGGTGGCCTTGGCTTTCAAGGCGCGCTCGATGTGACCGGCATCGGTCATTTCATCACCGGCCAGATGCCGGATGAAATCAGCCTCGCTGACCAGTTGAAACAGATCACCGATGCGCGCCGACAACCGTCCCTGGTGTTCGGCCAGACGTGCGCTGTAAGTTGCCAGACGCGCGACCGCATCGGCCGTCAGCGGCGCCATGCCTTCTTCCGAAGTACGGGTTTTCAGCAGCTGGGCAAATTGCTCTAGGCTTTCGTCGACCATCGGGATGTCTTCATCGAAGTCGACCAGAACGCGGAACATCTCCTGGAAGTCCGGATCAAGGTCCTGCAGCGTGTAGTACAGCGACCGCGCGCCGATGATGATGACTTTGACCTGCAACGGGATGTGCTGCGGGTTGAGGGTCACGGTGGCGAAGCGGCCCATCTCGCCCAGCGGCGATTCCATTTTCAGCTTGCGCGATTGCAGGGCGCGTTTGAGCGCATCCCACACGAACGGCTCGCTGAGCATTTTTTCCGCTTCAAGAATCAGGAAACCACCGTTGGCGCGGTGCAAGGCACCCGGACGCAATTGGCGATAGGTGGTGTAAAGCGCGCCTTGATCAGTGGTGTATTCGATGCGACCGAACAGGTTTTCGTAGGTCGGGTGCGGCTCGAAAACCACGGGCGCGCCACCGCTGACCGGATGACCGACCACCAGACTCGGCGCGTATTGTTCTTCCAGCAGCTTGCGGGCGACGGCGTCGGTCTTGCTGTCGTCGACCAGTTGCTCGACCACGGTTTTCAGCAGGTACACCTGCATCGCTTGCAGGTAACCGCAGACCGCTGCGTTCTCCGCGTACTTCTCGGACAACGGCGACAGCAATGGCTGCAAGGCCAGGGTGATGGTTTCTTCATTGAGCGAACGCAGCTGATTGTTCGACTCACGCTTCCACTGCGGCAGGCTAGCGAGTTCTTCGTTCAGGCGCTCTTCGAGACCGGAAATGTCTTCGTGGAAACGCTCGCGATCGGCTTCCGGCAACTGGGCGAACTCAGCTTCATCCAGCGCCTTGCCGTCGAGCATCGGTGTGAAGGCGATGTTGCTGCTGTCGCGATACAGGGCAACGTCTTTTTCCAGGGCCAGACGCTCGATGATGTCTAGGGCCTTGTCGTAGCGCTGGTTGAAGGCGCGGTCGATGGCGCTTTTCTTTTGCTGGTAGGACGGGTGTTCGAAGACCGCCGGAAAAGTCGCCAGCAGGTTGTCGATCAAGCCGTTGATGTCACCGATGAACGCGCCGGCCGTGCCCGATGGCAACTCCAGTGCGCGCGGTTCGCGCGGTTCATCGAAATTATTCACATAGACCCAGTCCGCCGGGGTCTGCAGGCGCTTGCCTTCGGCCTTCAGGTAGCGTTTGACGAACGAGAAGCGACCGGTACCGGGCTCGCCCATGACAAAGACGTTGTAACCGGGGCGTGGCATGGCCACACCGAACTGCAAGGCTTCGACCGCACGTTCCTGGCCGAGCACACCGCGAAAGGGCTCCAGATCATTGGTGGTAGTGAAGCTGAACTGTTCAGCGGAAAACGGACGGGTCAGCGCTTCGGGCGCTAGACGCAAGCTGGCAGCAACAGGATCAGGCATCGGGCTTCCTTAACAATCAGGCGGGGCAGATAGCGGCATTCTGGCGCTGCCCGTACCCCACTGGCAAGGCGCGCCATGTGACAAAGCATAGACAAACGCCCGTCCCGTGACCCGCCCCCTTGAAACCGGGGTTTATTCCAAATATTTTGCAAAAACTCACGGAACCCCAGGAACGTGCCTAAACTCCAAACTGCGCGGCTGGAACTAATACCGGCCCACTGGCACCGTCAGGAGCCAGAACCCTGTCCATTGGTATGCACATAAAGAGATAAAAGCTATGAAACGGATTCTTCTCGGTACTCTCTTCACCGCTGTATCCATCAACGCAATGGCGCAAGCTCCAGGCGGCCCGGATTGCGGTTGGGGCAACATGCTGTTCGAAGGTCAGCGTGGCACCCCGGCTCACTTCCTGGCATCCACCACCAACGGCACTTCCGGTAACGCCACGTTTGGTATGACCTCCGGCACCAACGGTTGCTCGACCAACGCGTCGCTGACCTATGGCGGCAAATCCTGGTTTGCCATGAATGGCATGATGAACGAGCTGTCTGAAGACATGGCCAAGGGCAACGGCGAAGCGCTGACGACCTATGCCGTGGTACTGGGCGTGGCGCCGGAAGACCGTGCGCACTTCGCTGCTGTGACTCACGAGCACTTCCAGCAGATCTTCAGCAAGGCTGACGTGACCGCTGAAGACGTGCATACCAACACCCTGTCCGTGCTGAAATCAGACCCACGTCTGGCCAAGTACGCAACGCAGGCTTAAGCTCGACCCTGCCCGCTTCCTTCGGGGAGCGGGTTTTTATTTTTTCGGCCCGTCCCTCCTTGGGCTTTTGTTTTTTTCCTGTTTAAGTTGCCGACTATGCTCAAACGCCTTGCCTGGCTGGCGCTCTGTGTCTGCGCCCCGCTGTCCGCCGCGCCAAACATCGACCCTCAACGTTTGCAGCAACTGGCCAATGACCGCTTCTGGATTTCCCTCGGTCATTACGAAACCGCCAAGCTTGGCGGCTGGCGCAGCTATGTCAGCGACAAGAAATTCTTTCTCGCGCCCGATGGCAATGAACACCCCGACCGTGAGCTGGCCGCCACCGTGCAGGCGTTGTACGCCCCGGCCAGTCTCGGTGAGCAGCACGCGCAATGCGTTTATCCGGCCCGCACCCGTTGGTTGAAAACGCAGCTCAACCTGACCGACCTGCCGATGCCGGCGTGCGCCGAATACAAAAAGTGGTTCAAGGACGTCTCGCCGCACAGCGCGGTGATGATCTTTCCGGCAGCGTATCTCAACAGTCCGTCGTCGATGTTCGGCCACACCCTGCTGCGTATCGATCAGGCTGACGTGCAAAGCGACAAGACCTCGCTGCTCAGTTACGCGATCAACTTTGGCGCCTACATCGAAGGTTCGGACAACAGTATTCTTTACGCCTGGAAAGGCTTGATGGGCGGCTATCCGGGGCTGTTTGCACTGGTGCCGTATCAGGAAAAACTCTCCGAATACCGCAGCCTGGAAAACCGAGATCTGTGGGAGTACCGGCTCAACCTGACGCAAGAAGAAACCGCACGCATGGTCGAGCATGTGTGGGAGTTGAAGCAGATCCAGTTCGACTATTTCTTCTTCGACGAAAACTGCTCCTACCGTCTGCTCGAACTGCTGCAAGTGGCCCGGCCGAGCCTGCGCCTGACCGAACAATTCCCGCTGACCGCAATCCCTACTGACACGGTCAAAGCCGTTAAAGAAGCGGGTCTGGTGGAAAGCATCGAATACCGCCCGTCCCGTGAGCGCGAATTGCTCAGCCGCGCCGAACCGTTGACTGACGAAGAACAGCAATGGGTGCTGAAAGTCAGCGCCGAGCAGCAGGTGTTGCAGGAACCGGCCTTCAAGGCCCTGCCCCGCGCCCGGCAAGCGCTGATCATCGACGCCGCGTATCGACTGGAGCGCTACCGCGCCAACGGTCAGGAACGTGATCCGCAACGGGCGCAGCGCAGCTTTGAACTGCTTCGGGCGATCAACAAGAACCCGGCACCGGAGCTGGAAATTCCTCGTCCCGGTCTGCCGGAGGATGGCCACGAGTCGCGCACCTGGCAGGCCGGCCTCGGTACTCGCGGCGACCGTGCGTTCGCCGAGTACGGCTTGCGCATGGCGTATCACGACCTCAACGACAACGCCGAAAGTTTCCCGCTCGGAGCGCAAATCGAAATCCTGCAGATGAAGCTGCGCCAGTACGAAGGCAATCACTGGCAGTTCCAGCAACTGGATCTGGCGACCATTCGCTCACTGACGCCACGTAACGAGTTGCTGCAGCCGCTGTCGTGGCAAGTCACGGGCGGACTTGAGCGCGTGCCGGGCAAGCATGATGACGAAACCCTGGTCAGCCACGTCAATGGCGGCGGTGGCGGTACGTGGCAATTGGGTGAAGACGTGCTCGGTTTTGCCCTCGGCACGGTGCGCGTCGAACACAACAATGACTTCGCCGAGTTCGTTTCCCCCGCCGGCGGTTTCAATACCGGCGTACTGTGGAAAAACCCGCTGGGCAACCTGAGTCTGGAGGCCAAGGGTGATTACTTCATCAATGGCGAAGTGCGTCGCAGCCTCAGCCTGAATCAGCAGTGGGAGCTGTCGCGTAACCTGGGTTTACGCCTGAGTGCGCAGCGCGAGTTCAGTCATGTGGCAACACCTGAGACTGAAGTGATGCTTGAGGTGAAGTGGTATCACTACTAAGCAGACATACCACTGACCCTGTGGGAGCGGGCTTGCCCGCGATAGCGGACTCACAGCCAACAGAGATGTTGAATGTGATGGCCTCATCGCGGGCAAGCCCGCTCCCACAGGGATCTCTACTGGTTAACGAATTACTCACACGCCTTTCACCAACATCCAACGAATCCCCTTCTAGACTCACCCCATAAGCCGTGTGACGGCTCGGGAGAGTGCGATGTGGCGGTGTGTGGTTTCGCTGGGTGTTTTGCTATTGCTGAGCGGTTGCCAGACCACTCACGAGGATTTGATCGCCAAGGGTTATCCACCGGCCTTTGCCGACGGGTTTGATGACGGTTGCGTCAGCGGCCGACAAGCCGCCGGATCGATCAGCGGCGAGTTTCGCAAGAATGTGCCGCGCTATCTCAAGGACAAGCAATACGCCGAGGGCTGGACCGACGGTTTCCGCCAGTGTCAGGCGATGCTGGAAAACAAGGATCGCAACGACTATCGCAACGAGCACTGGGACGAGCGCGAGCGCGCCTGGCAGCAGCAGAAGGATCAGGGCGCCGCGCGGGCCTATCGCTCGCAATAGGTCGTTTGCAGACATCCGATGAAACCAAATCCCTGCGAGCATGGCCCAACCCATTAACGGGGAGGACACCATGAGCCGTGCTTTCGTCAACGAAGACAACGCCGCCGCGCAAGCCGATCAGCCAGTCGAACGGCAGGTCAGCGCGCAGCCCAATTACGTCACGCAACAAGGTCTGCAACAGTTGCAGGCGAAAGTCGCCGAGCTGCAAGCCTTGCACGCCGAGCAAACGGCAAAAGGTGAACAGGCCGACAAACAACGTCAGGCCGATCTCGAACGGGATTTGCGTTATTTCAATCAGCGCCTCGGCAGCGCACAAGTCGCCGTCGCCGCGACGTCTACAGACAAAGTGCAAATCGGCAGTTGGGTGACCTACGCCGACGAACACGACACCGAACGCCGCGTGCAACTGGTCGGTGAGGATCAGGCCGACGCAGCCAAAGGCCTGATCAACTGGGGCTCCCCGCTGGGCCGGGCCCTGCTTGGCACCCGGCTCAACGACGAGGTGCTATGGCAGCGCCCCGCCGGCGATCAAATGATTGAAGTGATTCGCATCGAGCCGGATCAGACCACTCCCTGAGCAAGCATCGCGTCGGCGACTTTGACGAAGCCTGCGATGTTCGCGCCTTTGACGTAGTTGATCCGCCCGTTCTCTTCGCCGTAATGCACACAGGCGTGGTGGATCGACTGCATGATCGCGTGCAACTTGCTGTCCACCTCGCCCGCCGTCCACAACAGGCGCATGGCGTTCTGCGACATTTCCAGACCGCTGACGGCCACGCCGCCCGCATTGGATGCCTTGCCCGGCGCGAACAGAATCCCCGCCTCGATGAAGATATCCACAGCCTCCAGAGTGGTCGGCATGTTCGCGCCTTCGGCCACACACACGCAGCCGTTGCGCAGCAGCACGCGGGCGGATTCGGCGTCGAGTTCGTTTTGCGTGGCGCACGGTAGCGCTATGTCGCAGGCCAGCGACCAAGGCAACTGACCGGCGCGGAACTCCAGGTTGTAGGCTGCCGCCAATTCGCTGATCCGTCCGCGCTTGACGTTTTTCAGTTCCAGCAGCGCCAGCCACTGCTCTTCGCTCAACCCGGCTTCGCAATACAACGTGCCTTCGGAGTCGGACAGGGAAATCACCTTGCCGCCCAGATCCATGACCTTGCGCGCGGCGTATTGCGCAACGTTGCCGGAACCGGAGATCGCCACGCGTTTGCCTTCAACGGTCTGCTGGCGGCGCTTGAGCATCTCTTCAGCGAAATACACGCAGCCAAAACCGGTGGCTTCCGGGCGAATCAGGCTGCCGCCGTACGTCATGCCCTTACCGGTCAGCACGCTGGTGAACTGGTTGCTCAGGCGCTTGTACTGACCGAACAGGAAACCGATCTCCCGCGCACCGACGCCGATGTCGCCGGCCGGCACGTCAACATCAGCACCGATATGGCGATACAGCTCGCTCATGAACGCCTGGCAGAACCGCATGACTTCGGCGTCGCTCTTGCCCTTCGGATCGAAGTCCGAGCCGCCCTTGCCGCCGCCCATTGGCAACGAGGTGAGCGAGTTTTTGAAGGTCTGCTCGAAGGCGAGAAACTTCAGCACGCCCATGTTCACCGATGGGTGGAAACGCAAGCCACCCTTGTACGGTCCGATGGCGCTGTTCATCTGGATACGGAAACCGCGATTGACCTGGACCTTGCCCTGATCGTCGACCCACGACACGCGAAACACCACCGCGCGCTCCGGCTCACAGATGCGCTCCAGAATCCCCGAGGTGAGGTAACGCGGATTGGCCTCAAGAAACGGCCACAGACTGCGCAGGACTTCTTCGACAGCCTGGTGGAATTCGGGTTGATCCGGGTCGCGTTGTTTCAGGCGTGCGAGGAAGGATTCGACGGATTCGATCATGGAAAAAGTCTCGGCAAATTTATTATCGTTGGAAGAAATTGAGCCGGACTGTAGCAAACGAAATGCGCACAGGAACAGCGCAAGATGTCGCAGTTATGAAATTAAATGGTGCACAGGATATAAATCAGAAGCCTTTTCAGGGATTTTTTGCACCTCAATGACGATTACCAACCTCGATAATGCACCAACAGTTACACCCCAATCGCTGGCAAGCCAGCTCCCACAGTTTCAGCAGTGCTCACCCATTCCGGGCACATCACAAATCCTGTGGGAGCTGGCTTGCCAGCGATGAATCCACCTCGGTACCCCCGAAAAAATCAAAGCAAAAAAAACGGAGCCCGAAGGCTCCGCTTTTTCATGCAACCAACCCGAATCAGGCCAGTTTTTTGTGGCGTACCCGGTGTGGCTGGGCCGCTGCTTCGCCGAGGCGCTTTTTGCGGTCGGCTTCGTACTCGGTGTAGTTACCTTCGAAGAAGATCGCTTGCGAGTCGTCTTCGTACGCCAGGATGTGGGTCGCGACGCGGTCAAGGAACCACCGATCGTGAGAGATCACAATCGCGGCGCCCGGGAAGTCCAGCAGAGCCTCTTCCAGCGAACGCAGGGTTTCAACGTCGAGGTCGTTGGACGGTTCGTCGAGCAGCAGGACGTTGCCGCCCTCTTTCAGAGTCAGCGCCAAGTGCAGGCGACCACGCTCACCACCGGACAGGTCCTTGACGAACTTCTGCTGATCGCCACCCTTGAAGTTGAAGCGACCGACGTAGGTACGCGACGGGATCTCGTAGTTGCCGATGCGGATCTGGTCAGAACCGTCGGAGATCTGCTGGAACACGGTTTTGCTGCCATCGAGGTCTTCGCGGCTCTGGTCGACGCACGCGAGTTGCACGGTTTCGCCGACTTCGATGCTGCCCGAATCCGGTGTTTCCTTGCCCATCAGCATGCGGAACAGGGTCGATTTACCGGCACCGTTACCGCCGATTACGCCGACAATGGCGCCTTTCGGCATCGAGAACGACAGGTTGTCGATCAACACGCGATCGCCGTAGCCCTTGGAAACGTTCTTGAATTCGATGACCTTGTCGCCCAGACGCGGGCCGGCCGGGATGTAGATCTCGTTGGTTTCCGAACGCTTCTGGAATTCCTGCGATTGCATTTCTTCAAAGCGTTGCAGACGAGCCTTGGATTTCGACTGGCGGGCCTTGGCGCCTTTGCGCACCCACTCCAGTTCTTCTTTCATGGCTTTTTCGTGAGCCGACTGCTGCTTGGATTCGGCAGCCAGACGATCGGACTTGGCTTCAAGCCAACCCGAATAGTTGCCTTCGTAAGGAATGCCCGCGCCGCGGTCGAGTTCCAGAATCCAGCCAGCAACGTTGTCCAGGAAGTAACGGTCGTGCGTGATCGCAACCACGGTACCCGGGAAGTCGTGCAGGAAGTGCTCCAGCCACGCCACGGAGTCAGCGTCCAGGTGGTTGGTAGGTTCGTCGAGCAGCAGCATGTCCGGAGCGGACAGCAGCAGACGGCACAGGGCCACACGACGTTTTTCACCACCGGAGAGAAATTCGACCTTGGCGTCCCAGGCCGGCAGACGCAGCGCGTCGGCGGCGACTTCCAGTTGACGGTCCAGGTTATGGCCGTCGCTGGCTTGCAGGATCGCTTCGAGCTTGGCCTGTTCGGCAGCCAGTTTGTCGAAGTCGGCATCTTCTTCAGCGTAAGCCGCGTAGACCTCGTCCAGGCGTGCCTGGGCGTTCTTGATCACGCTGACCGCTTCCTCGACCACTTCACGCACGGTCTTGGTCGGATCAAGTTGCGGCTCTTGCGGCAGATAACCGATATTCAGGTCCGGCATCGGACGGGCTTCGCCTTCAAACTCGGTGTCGACGCCTGCCATGATTTTCAGCAGCGTGGACTTACCCGAACCGTTGAGGCCGAGCACGCCGATCTTGGCGCCGGGGAAGAAGGACAGCGAAATGTTTTTGAGGATTTCCCGCTTCGGCGGAACAACTTTGCCCAGCCGATGCATGGTGAAGACGTATTGAGCCATGGAGAACCTTGGGTCAGTGACAGATGAATGATTGGAGCGCAGGCGATGCCCGGCCAGACCGATGCGCGTCGTTCACTTGATAGTCATCAATGCGTGCGCGCAGAAAAAGTCTGATTGTAGGAGCTGGAACGCTCCCGCGTAACCGGCAAAGCTACCTTAATGATAGAAGGCAGTCCACCCGTTAGGGGGCTGGCACTTCGCCACAACTCAAGGCATGCTAGCCGCCCTTCGGGCGTCCGGCTTATAGTGCATGTCGCGCCAGTCCAGCCAGACCGCAGGATTACAGCTTGTCCAATGTCACTCCGCCAGCCTCTGTGAGCAGCACCCAACCGGCGCCAGGCTCACCCCTGCGCGGAACATTAAAGGGTGCGCTGGCGACACTCGTGCTTTTGCTGTTGGCATTGCTGTTCTGGCAATTGCTCGACCAATTGCGCGAAACCCAGAAAAACCAGCGCCAGTACACCATCGATTACACCGCCGACCTCGCCTCGCAGGTTAGCCTGAACATGGCGCTGAACGCGCAAATCGCGCTCAATCTGCTACCGATCGTCGAACAGCCGCAGTCAGCCGACGAACAGCAGGCATTGCTGCGCAAGCTCCAGCAATCGTTGCCCGGTCTGCGCAGCATGGCGCTGCTCAGTCCCTCCGGCAGAATCATCAGTGACAGCGCAGCGGACAGTTCCGACGCCGACTACCTGACTGAACTGGTGCGCCGAAGCCGCTCGCAAGCGCATTATTTCAGCAACGCGGACGACGGCTCTCTGGTGCATTTGCTGCTGCATCAGGCCAGCGGCAACACGCGCGGCTACTGGGTCTTGCGCCTGGCGCCGATCTTCTTCGACTCGCTGACCAAACAAAGTGAAACCGGCCTGCGTCCACTGTGGCTGGTGGAAAACCGCCTCAACCATCAGATCATCAGCCGCGATGAGGCACCGTCGTCGGCCAGGCCCGGCGTGCTGAGCCCGGATGATCTGGCCAACACCGTGCTCACTGTGCCGCTGAGCAGCAGCGACTGGCAGTTGCGCGGCCTGTTCGACCGTCGACGTGTGCTTGAAGAGTTGCTGCCGGCGTTCATCGGCAAATGCTTGCTGGGCCTGGCCTTCTCGATGCTGCCGGTGATTGCGCTGCTGAACATGCGCCGCCGTCAGCGCCAACTGCATGAGGGTCGTCGCCGGTATCAGGACATTTTCGAGGGCACCGGCGTGGCCCTCTGCGTGCTCGACCTGTCCGGTCTCAAGCAATTTTTCGACAAGGTGCAGATCCAGACCAGCGACCAGCTCAAGGCCTGGCTCGATCAGCCGCAACAGCGCCAGCAATTGCTCCAGGAACTGCGCGTCACCGAGGTCAATCAGGTGGCGCTGCAACTGCTCAACGTCAATTCCTGTGACGACGCCTGGCAACTGTTGATCGACGGCCATCCGCACCGTCACTGCGCGATCGGCCATCAGATTCTGGACGCCGTGCTGCAGCAGCAAAAGCAGCTGGAACTGGAAATCAAACTGCCCGACATCAATGGTCGTGACCAGCATCTGTGGATGGTGCTGCGCCTGCCGACCGAGCAGCATGACTACAAAGCCGTAATCCTCAGCATCAACGACATCACTAGCCGCAAACTGATCGAACTGTCGCTGCTGGAGCGCGAAGGTTTCTGGTCCGACGTGGTGCGTACCGTGCCGGATCACCTGTACGTGCAGGACGTGATCAGCCAGCGGATGATTTTCAGCAACCACCACCTCGGCCAGACGCTCGGTTACAACCGCAGCGAACTGCATCAGATGGGCGAGTATTTCTGGGAAATCCTGCTGCACCCCGAAGATGCCGACTATTACCACCGCTCGCGCCAGATGCAGCGCCACGCCGGTTACAGCCAGTTGCTGCAATGTCAGTTGCGCTTCCGCCATCGCGACGGCGAATGGCGGCGCTTCGATATCCGTGAACAGGCACTGGCCCGCGACAAGCACGATCAGGTCACGCGGATCATCGGCGTGGCCAAGGACATCACCGAGCAGATCGAGGCCAGCGAATCCCTGCGCGACAGCGAGCAGCGCTATCGCATGCTCGCCGAAAGCATCAGCGACGTGATCTTCTCCACCGACAGCAAGCTGTCGCTGAACTATGTCAGCCCCTCGGTGCAAGCGGTGCTGGGTTATGACGTCGAGTGGATTTTTCAGAACGGCTGGCAATCGACCATCGCCAACCCGCAGCAACTGAATGGGATCCACGCCCTGATGGATCGGGTCAGCAAGGCTTTGGACAAACCCGAGCAACTGGCGCTGTTGCGCAACCAAGTCCAGACCCAGCTGTTCCTGTTCGACTGCCTGCGCGCCGACGGCCGCAAGATCCCGATCGAGTTGCGCCTGGTGCTGGTGTGGGACGAACACGGTGCGTTCGAAGGCGTGCTTGGCGTAGGACGCGACATCAGCCAGCAGCGCCGCGCCGAAAAAGACCTGCGCATGGCCGCCACGGTTTTCGAACATTCGACTTCGGCTATCCTGATCACCGATCCGGCCGGTTACATCGTCCAGGCCAACGAAGCCTTCAGCCGGGTCAGCGGTTACGCGGTGGCCGAAGTCCTCGACCAGTTGCCGAACATGCTCACCGTCGACGAACAACAGGACGCACACCTGCGTTACGTGCTCAAGCAATTGCATCAGCACAGCACGTGGGAAGGCGAGGTCTGGCTCAAGCGCCGAAACGGCGAGCATTACCCGGCGTGGGTCGGCATCACCGCGGTGCTCGATGACGAGGGTGATCTGGCCAGTTACGTGTGCTTCTTCAGTGACATTAGCGAGCGCAAGGCGAGCGAACAGCGGATTCACCGTCTCGCCTACTACGACGCCCTGACCCATCTGCCGAACCGCACGCTGTTCCAGGATCGTCTGCACACCGCGCTGCAATCGGCCGAGCGGCAGAAGTCGTGGGTGGTGCTGATGTTCCTCGACCTCGACCGTTTCAAACCGATCAACGACTCCCTCGGCCACGCGGCCGGCGACCGCATGCTGAAAGACATGGCCACACGTCTGCTGGCCTGCGTCGACGATGACGACACCGTGGCGCGCATGGGCGGCGATGAATTCACCTTGCTGCTGCAACATCGTTCCAGCCGCGAACTGGCGCTGAACCGGGCGATTCATGTCGCCGAGCAGATTCTCGCCAGTCTGGTGCGGCCGTTCGTGCTCGAAGGTCGTGAGTTCTTTGTCACTGCAAGTATCGGCATCGCCCTCAGCCCGCAGGACGGCAACGAACTGAGCCAGTTGATGAAGAACGCCGACACCGCGATGTACCACGCCAAGGAGCGTGGAAAAAACAACTTCCAGTTCTATCAGGCCGACATGAACGCCAGTGCACTGGAGCGTCTGGAGCTGGAAAGCGACCTGCGCCATGCCTTGGAACAAGACGAATTTGTCCTGTATTACCAACCGCAATTCAGCGGCGACGGCAAACGGCTGACCGGTGCCGAAGCCCTGCTGCGCTGGCGTCATCCGCGTCGCGGACTGGTGCCGCCGGGAGATTTCATTCCGGTGCTGGAAGAGCTCGGGCTGGTGGTCGATGTCGGCGACTGGGTGATCAGCGAGGCGTGCCGTCAGCTCAAGACCTGGCACCAGAACCGTGTGCGCGTGCCGAAGGTGTCGGTGAACATCTCGGCGCGGCAGTTCTCCGACGGCCAGCTCGGTACGCGGATCGCCACGATCCTGCGCGAAACCGGTCTGCCACCGGCCTGTCTGGAGCTGGAACTGACCGAAAGCATCCTGATGCGTGAGGTCAGCGAAGCGATGCAGATCCTCGCCGGCCTGAAGAATCTCGGCCTGAGCATCGCGGTCGATGACTTCGGCACCGGTTATTCATCGCTGAACTACCTCAAGCAGTTCCCGATCGACGTGCTGAAAATCGACCGTACCTTCGTCGATGGCCTGCCGTCCGGCGAGCAAGACGCGCAGATCGCCCGGGCGATCATCGCCATGGCTCACAGCCTAAATCTGGCGGTGATTGCCGAGGGCGTGGAAACCCACGAACAACTGGACTTCCTGCGTGAGCATGGCTGCGATGAGGTTCAGGGGTATCTGTTCGGGCGACCAATGCCGGCGGGACGGTTTGAGGCGCAGTTCAGCAATGATGCGCTCTTCATGTTTGATTGATGGAGCTGACAGCTCCGATCAATCAAACATGAAGAAAGCTGCAAGCTTCAAGCAGCGAGCGACAAGCAAGAGCAAATCGGCTTTTACTTGCAGCTTTTGGCTTGCAGCTTGAAGCCCGCTTATCCACAACCTGATTGTGTTTCATAGCCCTTCTAAAAGCGGTTGGGTTAGAATGCCCCCCTTTTCTGCCCCCGATCCTTGAGGACCGCCATGTTCAGCCGTGATTTGACTATTGCCAAGTACGACGCCGATCTCTTTGCCGCCATGGAGCAAGAAGCCGTGCGCCAGGAAGAGCACATCGAGCTGATCGCTTCGGAAAACTACACCAGCCCAGCGGTGATGGAAGCTCAAGGCTCGGTATTGACCAACAAGTACGCCGAAGGTTATCCGGGCAAGCGCTACTACGGTGGTTGCGAGTACGTCGATATCGTTGAGCAACTGGCCATCGACCGCGCCAAAGAACTGTTCGGTGCCGACTACGCCAACGTTCAGCCGCACGCCGGCTCGCAAGCCAACAGCGCCGTTTACCTGGCCCTCCTGTCGGCCGGTGACACCATTCTGGGCATGAGCCTGGCCCACGGTGGTCACCTGACCCACGGCGCCAGCGTTTCCTCCTCCGGCAAGCTGTACAACGCGATCCAGTACGGCATCGACGCCAACGGCCTGATCGACTACGACGAAGTCGAGCGTCTGGCGGTTGAGCACAAGCCGAAAATGATCGTGGCCGGTTTCTCTGCCTACTCGCAGATCCTGGACTTCCCGCGTTTCCGCGAAATCGCTGACAAGGTTGGCGCTTACCTGTTCGTCGACATGGCTCACGTGGCCGGTCTGGTTGCCGCAGGCGTTTACCCGAACCCGGTGCCTTTCGCTGACGTCGTGACCACCACCACACACAAGACCCTGCGCGGTCCACGTGGCGGCCTGATCCTGGCTCGCGCCAACGCCGACATCGAGAAGAAGCTCAACTCCGCCGTATTCCCGGGCGCCCAGGGTGGCCCGCTGGAGCACGTGATTGCCGCCAAAGCGATCTGCTTCAAGGAAGCGCTGCAGCCTGAGTTCAAGACTTACCAGCAACAAGTGGTGAAAAACGCCCAGGCCATGGCCAGCGTGTTCATCGAGCGCGGTTTCGACGTAGTTTCCGGCGGTACTCAAAACCACCTGTTCCTGCTGTCGCTGATCAAGCAGGAAATCTCCGGTAAAGACGCCGACGCCGCTCTGGGCAAAGCGTTCATCACCGTGAACAAGAACTCCGTGCCTAACGATCCACGCTCACCGTTCGTAACTTCCGGCCTGCGCTTCGGTACTCCGGCTGTGACCACTCGTGGCTTCAAGGAAGCAGAGTGCAAAGAGCTGGCCGGCTGGATCTGCGACATCCTGGCAGATCTTTCCAATGAAGCGGTGATCGACGCCGTTCGTGAGAAAGTCAAAGCCATCTGCAAGAAACTGCCGGTATACGGCGCTTAATTGCGACGCTAAACCCGCAGCATGAAAAACCGGCCAAGTGATTGGCCGGTTTTTTTTCGCCTGAAGGAAGATCAAAAGATCGCAGCCTTCGGCAGCTCCTACATTGGGATTCGCGTTTCCGTGTAGGAGCTGCCGAAGGCTGCGATCTTTTGATCTTTGGCCACTGGTCAGACCGGTCATGCCAATTTCACTATTTTCACTTGTCATTTCAAAAAAACCGAGCCTAGACTGCACCCGCACTGGACATACCGGTAAGACCACAATAATTAAGTCCTGAATCTGATACGCCCCGCGTACGGCAGCCAGGACACCGACCAGGATTTCTCCCATGCTCAAATGGTGCTCGCGTTCAATTTTCCTCCAAGTGGTTCTCGGACTGGTGCTCGGCATCGTCTGTGGGCTGACCCTTCCGGAATACTCGGCCCAGCTCAAACCGCTCGGCGACGGCTTCATCAAACTGATCAAGATGCTCATCGGCCTGATCGTGTTCTGCGTAGTGGTCAGCGGCATCAGTGGCGCGGGCGACTTGAAGAAGGTCGGCCGGATTGGCCTCAAGTCGGTTATCTACTTTGAAGTGCTGACTACCATCGCGCTGGTGATCGGTCTGGTATTTGCCTTCAGCACCGGCATCGGCAGCGGTGCGAATATCCACCTGGAGCAATTGTCCACGGCCGACATGGGCGATCTGGCCGAGCGCGGCCAGCACATGCACACCACCACGCAGTTCCTCATGGACCTGATCCCGACATCGGTGATCGGCGCCTTTGCCGAGAACAACATTCTGCAAGTGTTGCTGTTCTCGGTACTGTTCGGCAGTGCTTTGAATCTGGTCGGCGAAGCGGCCTCCGGTATATCGCGACTGATCAACGAACTGAGCCATGTGATCTTCCGGATCATGGGCATGATCGTGCGTCTGGCGCCGATCGGCGTGTTCGGCGCCATCGCCTTCACCACCAGCAAATACGGCATCGATTCCCTGCA
The DNA here is from genome assembly GCF_044218815.1 of Pseudomonas sp. A0308. NCBI lineage: Bacteria > Pseudomonadati > Pseudomonadota > Gammaproteobacteria > Pseudomonadales > Pseudomonadaceae > Pseudomonas > Pseudomonas sp. A0308. The sequence goes on along the minus strand of NZ_CP162581.1, from coordinate 4,346,435 downwards.
ACATCTGGGCAGCCTGGTCGGCTTGTTCTACCTGACCTGCATCGCGTTCGTCAGCGTGATTCTGGGCCTGGTGATGCGTGCGTCCGGCCTGCGCATGTGGCCGCTGCTCAAGTACCTGCGCGAAGAACTGCTGATCGTCATGGGCACCGCGTCCTCGGATGCCGTGTTGCCACAGATCATGCGCAAACTTGAACACCTGGGCATCGGCAGCTCGACCGTCGGACTGGTGATCCCCACCGGCTATTCGTTCAACCTCGACGGCTTCTCGATCTACCTGACGCTGGCCATCGTCTTCATCGCCAACGCCACCGGCACGCCTTTGGCCATGACTGATTTGCTGACGATTCTGCTGGTGTCGCTGATTACCTCCAAAGGCGCCCACGGTATTCCCGGTTCAGCCTTGGTGATTCTCGCGGCGACGCTGACGGCAATCCCGGCGATTCCGGTGGTCGGCCTGGTGTTGGTGCTGGCGGTGGACTGGTTCATGGGCATCGGCCGCGCGCTGACCAACCTGATCGGCAATTGCGTCGCCACCGTGGCCATTGCCCGTTGGGAAAAGGACATCGATGTGCAGCGAGCCAATAAAGTACTCAGCGGTCAGCAGGGCTACACCTTTCAACCGCGTAAAACAGCAACTCCGGCGCACCAGCAGGAGTTCTGATTTCAACCCTGTGGGAGGTGCCGCAGGCGTCGATCCTTTGTTCGTCGTCTGCGGCCGCCCTCACAGGCACATGGAGCAAGACAAGTGATTACCACATCTACCGTCGTCAACTCAGTCGTAGAAAAACTCCGCGCCGCACTGGCCCGTGGTCAATGGCGCTCCGGCGACATGTTGCCGGGCCAGCGCGAACTGGCCGAACAACTGGGTATCAGCCGCCCAAGCCTGCGCGAAGCGGTGATCGTCCTGGAAACCCTTGGCCTCGTCCGCTCAATGCCCGGCAAAGGTGTGGTGGTGCTCGACGCGCAACTCAGCGACAGCCAGCGCCACGACAGCGCGGTGGCCGGCGCCAGTCTCGAAGACGTGCTGCAACTGCGCTACACCCTTGAACCGTTCATTGTCGGCCTGGTGGCGCAGTCGATCAGCAGCAAGGAAGTCGGCCAGTTGCGCCTGACGCTGATGGACATGCGCGAAGCCCTTGAAGCCGGCGACAGCGAAGCCGGAGTCAGCGCCTACGTTGCCTTCCATGAAGAGCTGTTCACGCTGACTTCAAACCCGATTTTCCAGAGTGTGGTGCAGCAGACCAGCAACGCCCTCAAGCAAAGCGCCGAAGTGCTGCGCAACTCCCCGGAACATCTGGCCGAACGGCTGGAAGAAAACGAAGCCGTGGTCCGCGCGATCCGCAGCAAAAACAGCGCCCAGGCCAGCGCTGAAATGCGCCGGCACATTCTGCGTGAGGCGCAGCGGATGGGCATCGAGATGAACATTCCGGACGACCACTTGAGCAACTGAAATATTTCACACTGGAGACCGGCCATGAACAGCCTTGCCTCGCCGTCGCACCCTCGCCAGATGTCAGCCGCCCTGCCCTTCTCCAGCCTGCGCGCGCCGGATGATGATCTGTATCCGCGACTGTTCGACGCGATTCTGGAGCAGCGCATCGACCCGAGCAGCCGCTTCACCGAAGACAGTCTCAAGCAGATGTTCGGCGCCAGCCGCGCAGATGTTCGCCGGGTGCTGACGCAGCTGTGCAACGAACACGTCATCGTATTGCGCACCAATCATCGGCCACGGGTGGCCGAGCCGGATGCGGAACAGAATCGGCAGACGTTGCATGCGCGGCGACTGGCTGAAAACACGCTGGTGCGCCTGGCGTGTCAGCGCCCACAGGCTGACGGCTTGAAACGTCTACGAGCGCTGATCGAGCGTGAACGGCAGGCTGTGGAGCAGGATCGGCGGGGCGCGGCGATTCGCTTGTCCGGGGAGTTTCATCTGCAATTGGCGCGGATGGCGGGGAATGCACCGTTGGCGCATTTTCTTGGCACTCTGGTGCCGCTGACGTCACTGGCCATTGCGCGGTGTGGCGGGACTACGCACAACTGTTGCGCGTGGCAGGAGCATTTGGCACTGGTTGAGGCGGTGGAGTCTGGGGATGCTTGCAGAGCCAGCATGCTGATGAATCAACATCTGGATCATCTGGAGGACACCCTCCTGTATTCCGTCAATGACCGCTGTGTCGTCGGCTAGATCGCCATCGCGGGCAAGCCCGCTCCCACAGTGGTCAAGATGCCGACAGCATTCATGACCGACGCTTGACCTGTGGGAGCGGGCTTGCCCGCGATAGCGTCATCACTGACGCTGAAGATCCATCAGCTCGCCACCACGTTGGCAAACCCCGCCCGAATCTTCTCTTCCGGCAAATCATCGGCAATAAACACGATCACACTCTCGCGCTTCTCACCCTCGCCCCATTCGGTGTCCCAGTCGAAACCGTAGAGTTTCAGCACGCCCTGAAACACCAACCGGCGATCTTCCCCGGCAATGTTCAGCACGCCTTTGTAACGCAGCAATTGCTTGCCATGTTCTTCCAGCAGTTCATTCATGAACTCACTGAGCTGATCGATATCCAGCGGCTGATCGGTGCGCAGTACCAGGCTTGAGATGCGATCGATCGAAGGTGCTTTGCTCACCGGGCGCAGACTCAGGCCGCCACCGAGATCGGCATTCAGGTTGAAGCCGCGCACATCCAGCAGTTCGGCCAGATCGATGTTGCCATGCTCGACCACACGGATCGGCGCACGCCGGTTGATTCGGGTCAGACGTTCGCTCAGCGCGGTGAATGTGGCTTCGTCCACCAGATCGGTCTTGCTCACCAGCAAACGGTCGGCAAAACCGATTTGCGCCTGGGCGATGGTCTGGGTCAGGTGCACGTCGGCGTGAGCCGCGTCGACCAGGGTGATGATGCCGTCGAGCAGGTAACGCTCGCGCAATTCTTCGTCGATGAAAAAGGTCTGCGCGACCGGTGCCGGATCGGCCAGACCGGTGCACTCGATGACCAGACGATCGAAGGCGATCTCGCCGCTGTCCAGACGTTCAAGCAGCAGGTACAGAGCCTTGGTCAGATCAGTGTGGATGGTGCAGCAGACGCAGCCATTGGCCAGGGTCATGACCTGCACCGGCTCGTCGCCCAGCAACTGGGTGTCGATACCGGCATCGCTGAATTCGTTCTCGATGACGGCGATTTTCAGGCCGTGCTCGGCTTTCAGGATATGGCGCAGCAACGTGGTCTTGCCGGCGCCGAGAAAACCGCTGAGCACCGTGACAGGAATGGGAGAGGACAAACGCTTTCTCCTTCACAAAATGAATGAACAACACAAAAACAAATGTGGGAGCGAGCCTGCTCGCGATAGCGGTGTGCCAGTCAAATAATTCATCGACTGATACTCCGCACTCGCGAGAAAGCTCGCTCCCACCGGGGGCTTGCTTCAACCTCAGGCTGTCAGATCAACAGCACTTCGGCCCACCCTTGCCACCGTAACGGGCTTCCTGACGTTCGCGAAAGAACATCTCGTAGCTCATCACCGGTTTGTCCGGGTGTTTGTTTTGCATGTGCTCGACGTAAGTGTCGTAGTCGGGCATGCCGACCATCAGGCGCGCGGCCTGACCGAGGTATTTACCGAGGCGACTCAGGTCATTGAACATGCTGCAATCCTCTGGTTACGCATCCGGCAGGGCCTGGAATGGCGATTCTTTATCCGTACGCTCTTTTTTGCCCCAGGCAGCGATGCCGACCTTGAGCGCATAGAACAGGATGCTGAATACCACGAACAGGAACAGCACAGTCAGCGTGGCGTTGGTGTAAGCGTTGAAGATCACGTGCTGCATCTGCTCGACGCTTTTCGCGGGAGCAAGCACCTGACCATTGGCCAGTGCATCGCTGTACTTCCTGGCCAGCGACAGGAAGCCGATCGCCGGGTTGGCGTCGAACAGCTTGATGAAGCCTGCGGTCGTGGTGCAGATCAACAGCCACGTTGCCGGCAACAGCGTGACCCAGATGTAGCGCTGACGCTTCATCTTGATCAGGACCACGGTGCCGAGCATCAGCGCGATACCGGCCAGCATCTGGTTGGAGATACCGAACAGCGGCCACAAGGTGTTGATGCCGCCCAGTGGATCGATCACGCCCTGATACAGCAACCAGCCCCACATCGCCACACAACCGGCAGTGGCGATCAGGTTGGCGGTCCAGGATTCGGTACGCTTGAGCGCCGGAACGAAGGAGCCAAGCAGATCCTGCAGCATGAAACGTCCGGCACGAGTACCGGCGTCGACTGCGGTCAGGATGAACAGCGCTTCGAACAGGATCGCGAAGTGGTACCAGAACGCCATGGTGTTTTCACCCGGCAGGACACTGTGCAGGATCTGCGCAATACCCACCGCCAGGGTCGGTGCACCGCCGGCACGGGCGAGGATGGTCGTTTCGCCAATGTCATTCGCCACGGCTTGCAGCGCCTCAGGCGTGATCGCAAAACCCCAACTGGTGACCACTTGCGCAACCGACACCACGTCACTGCCGACGACGGCCGCCGGGCTGTTCATGGCGAAGTACACGCCTGGCTCGATCACCGATGCAGCGACCATGGCCATGATCGCCACGAATGACTCCATCAGCATGCCGCCGTAACCGATGTAACGGGCGTTGGTTTCGTTATCCAGCAGCTTGGGCGTGGTGCCCGAAGAAATCAGCGCGTGGAAACCGGAGACCGCACCGCAAGCAATGGTGATGAACAGGAACGGGAACAGACCGCCCTTCCACACCGGGCCGGTGCCGTCGACGAACTGGGTCAGCGCCGGCATTTTCAGCTCGGGCATGGTCACCAGAATGCCAATCGCCAACGCGACGATGGTACCGATCTTGAGGAAAGTGGAGAGGTAGTCACGCGGCGCCAGAATCAGCCAGACCGGTAGCGAAGCAGCGACAAAACCGTAGCCGACCAGCATCCAGGTAATCTGCACACCCGTGAAGGTGAACGCCTTGGCCCACACCGGATCGGCGGCAATCTGCCCACCCAGCCAGATCGAGCCCAGCAGCAGCAACACGCCGACCACGGAGATTTCGCCGATGCGGCCCGGGCGGATGTAGCGCATGTAGATGCCCATGAACATCGCGATCGGGATGGTCGCCATCACGGTGAAAATGCCCCACGGGCTTTCGGCGAGTGCCTTCACCACGATCAGCGCCAGCACCGCAAGGATGATGATCATGATCAGGAAGCAGCCGAACAGTGCAATGGTGCCGGGAACACGGCCCATTTCTTCACGCACCATGTCACCCAGGGAACGGCCGTTGCGTCGGGTCGACATGAACAGAACCATGAAGTCCTGCACCGCGCCCGCCAGCACCACACCGGCAATCAGCCAGAGTGTGCCGGGCAGATACCCCATCTGCGCCGCCAGCACCGGGCCGACCAGAGGCCCCGCGCCAGCAATCGCCGCGAAGTGGTGACCGAAAAGAATGTGTTTGTTGGTTGGAACAAAGTCCAGACCATCGTTGTTGAGCACGGCGGGGGTGGCCCGACGCGGATCGAGTTGCATCACATGGGTTGCGATGAACAGGCTGTAGTAACGATACGCAACCAGATAAATGGCCACGGCAGCGACCACAATCCACAAGGCGTTAATGGCCTCGCCTCGGCGCAATGCCACTACGCCCAGGGCGCACGCTCCTACGATTGCCAGCACTAGCCAGGGTAAGTGGCGTAGCAGGCTATTATTGTTTTTCATTTTATTATTCCAGCCAGGGTGGACAAGAAAGACAGCCACCCCGAGTTTAGCGCTTACGACGACAAAGGCCATACCCCGACATAGGTCTAGACGCCTTGATCGTTGGCTGCACCCGGCTGGTCGGGTCTATAGTCAGCAAACCTTCGAGAGGATTGCGCCATGAGCGAGCACCCAGCAGAGCGTCGCCGATTCAAACGTATCGCGTTCGATGCCCGAACTGAATTGAGTCAGGGCGAGTACATCTGGCAGGTCAAGTTGATCGATCTCTCGCTCAAGGGGCTGTTGATCGAAAAACCCGAGCCGTGGCTGGGTGATCGGGAACGGCATTTCCTCGTGGAGATTCATCTCGATGATGAGGTCGGCATCAAGATGGATGTGCAACTGACCCACGATGACCGCGGCCAACTGGGCTTCGTCTGCAAGCACATCAGCCTGGAGTCGATCGAACGCCTGCGGCGCGTGATTGAGTTCAATCTGGGCGATCCGCAGGAGCTGGAGCGGGAGTTGGGCGCACTGATCGAAATCGGATAAAGCCTGGCCGTGTAGGAGCTGCTGCCGAAGGCTGCGATCTTTTGATCTTGCTTTTTAAAAGATCAGGATCAAAAGATCGCAGCCTTCGGCAGCTCCTACAGCGGGTTGGTAGTTATTCGAAAAGCGCGTCGAGGGCCTGTTCCAGTCGGGTCACGGCAATGATCTGCAGCCCCGGCGGTGACTCCTTCGGCGCATTGCCCTTCGGCACAATGGCGCGTTTGAAGCCATGCTTGGCCGCTTCCTTCAACCGCTCCTGACCGCTTGGTACCGGGCGCACTTCGCCGGACAACCCGACTTCGCCAAACACCAGCAGGTCATGGGGCAACGGCCGATTGCGCAGGCTCGACATCACGGCCGCCATCAGCGCCAGGTCGGATGCGGTTTCCAGCACCTTCACCCCGCCGACCACGTTGAGGAACACATCCTGATCGTGAGTCGGTATGCCGCCATGGCGATGCAAAACGGCCAGTAGCATCGCCAATCGGTTCTGATCCAGCCCCAACGTCACACGGCGCGGGTTGGCCAGATGACTGTCATCGACCAGCGCCTGCACTTCCACCAGCATCGGGCGGGTGCCTTCCCACGTCGCCATCACGACACTGCCCGGGACTTCTTCCTGAGCGCGCGTGAGAAAAATCGCCGAAGGGTTGGAGACCTCTTTCAAACCCTTGTCGGTCATGCCGAACACGCCCAACTCGTTGACGGCGCCGAAGCGGTTCTTCACCGCCCGCAGCAAACGCAGTCGACCATCGGATTCGCCTTCGAAATACAGCACGGTGTCGACCATGTGCTCAAGCACGCGCGGGCCGGCCAGTGCGCCTTCCTTGGTCACGTGGCCGACGAGGAAAATCGCCGTGCCGCTTTGCTTGGCATAGCGCACCAGCAACGCCGCACTCTCGCGCACCTGAGACACGCCGCCGGGCGCCGATTGCAGTTGTTCGGTGAAGATCGTCTGGATCGAGTCGATCACCATCACCTTGGGCTTTTCCTGACGTGCCGTGGCGATGATGGTCTCGATGCAGGTTTCGGTCATCACCCGTAGCTGATCCTGAGGCAAACCGAGGCGGCGGGCGCGCATGGCCACTTGCTGTTGGGATTCCTCGCCGGTGACGTACAGCGCCGGCATGCTCTTGGCGAGGTTGCACAGGGTCTGCAACAGAATCGTCGACTTGCCGATACCCGGGTCGCCGCCGATCAACACCACCGAACCATCGACCAGGCCGCCGCCCAGTACACGATCCAGCTCACTGGAGGCAGTGGAAAACCGTGGAATCTCTTCGACGCTGACTTCGGCCAGGGTTTTGATCTGCGCCTGCTGCCCGGTCCAACCGGTGCGTCCGGAGGGCGCCGTCGCGCCGCCGCTCTCGATCATGGTTTCGGTCAGCGTATTCCAGGCACCGCACTCGCCACACTGGCCGGCCCACTTGGGAAAGGTTGCGCCGCACTCGGTGCAGCCGTACATGCGCTTGGCCTTGGCCATCAGAACCCCCGACAAAAACCGCGATGATAACGCACGCGCCGCCGATCAGCGCGGCGCTGCGGTACGGATCTCGCCGCTGGCCAGACGTGCGGCGCTGTTACCCAGCGGATCTTCGGCATTAAGGTCGGCGCCTTTGGCTTTCAGCGCGTCGAGCAATTCAAGGCGTTTGAACAAACCCGCATACATCGCCGCCGTCTGACCGGCACCGTTACGTTGATCGGGGCTGCAATCGGTGGCCATTAACCGACGGGCGATCTGTAACTCACCCTTGAAGATCGCGCCCATCAACGCCGTGTTGCCGCGCTGGTCCTGGGCACAGGCATCCGCACCAGCGGCGAGCAAGCGCTCCACTGCGGGTGCCTGACCGTGATAAGCCGCCAGAATCAGCGCGGTGTAACCCTTGTCGTCGCGAGTGTCGAGTGAATAACCGGATTCGATAAAGGTATCGAGCATTGGTACATCACCGCGCCGGGCGGCGTCGAAATAGTAATCCTGTAGCTGTTCTTTGATCGCGTCAGGGCTTTGCACGGCCGGTGCTGCCAGCGCACCACAGGACATAAACCCGAACAATAGAAACAGATAGACACGCATCAGCAGTCTCCCTCAGCGAAACGGGGCCTGACTCAGGCCCCGCGTTGCGTTATGTGGAATCAGTCGACCAGTTTGGCTGCCAGTGCCTTGACCCGGCTCAAGTCACCCTTGGCCACTTCGGTGACACCAGTGCCGTACTCGGGATCAGCCTTATAAAGGAAGGACAGGATGATGTGCTTGCTCTCGTCATCGGTGGTGGCCAGCGAGCCACCAAAGCTGTCGATCAGATCGCGACGCTCTTTCTTGCTGAACGAGCGGTACAGATCGCCTGCCTGCTTGAAGTTCTGCTCACGCTGGATCTTCGCCTGCTGAGTGCTGCCCGACAGCGCCATCTGGCTGTAGCGCGCGGTTTGTGTTTCTTCACGCGGCTGCAGACGGCTCGGTTGATAATTCACTCCGGAAGCGCTGGCACCGAAGTTCATCGCACCATCCTGGTTGCCATTGTTCACCGCAACTTTCGGTGCGTTGATCGGCAATTGCAGGGCATTGGCACCGAGGCGATACATTTGTGTATCGGCATAAGAGAACACTCGACCTTGCAACAAGCGGTCTTCCGAAGGCTCGATACCAGGAACAATATTGGCCGGCGCCATGGCTACTTGTTCAGTTTCCTGAAACACATTTGCCGGATTACGATTAAGGACCATTTGTCCAACTTTTCGCTCCGCAATACCTGGCCAGATCTTCGTTGCATCCAATGGATCAAAATCAAACTTGGACAAATCTTGTGGTTTTAGCACTTGAATGTACAAGTCCCACTTCGGGAAGTTGCCCTTGTTTATATTCGTAACCAAATCGTTAGTCAGGTGACTGTAGTCTTGACCCTGGACTTTTCCGACTTGCTTGGGCGTCAGATTGTTGATGCCCTGCAAACTCTTCCAGTGAAACTTGACGTAATGCACTTCGCCTTTGGCATTGACCAACTTATAGGCATGCACACCGTTGCCATCCATCTCTCGATAACTGGCTGGAGTACCCGAGTTGGAATACAACTCGGTCAGCGTACGCGTGGCTTCCGGTACATGGGAGAAGAAATCGAACCGGCGCGAATCGTCGTCAAGGTTGGTGCGTGGGTCAGGCTTGAACGCGTGCACCATGTCCGGGAATTTGATTGCATCGCGGATGAAGAAGGTCGGGAAGTTGTTGCCAACCAGGTCCCAGTTACCGTCAGCCGTGTAGAACTTGGTGGCGAAACCGCGCGGATCACGCAGGGTTTCCGGGGAGTGATTACCGTGAACCACAGCGGAGAAACGCACAAATACCGGGGTAGTCTGGCCGGCAGCGAACACCTTGGCCTTGCTCAAGTCGCTGAGATCGTTGGTCACCGTAAAGGTGCCGTGGGCGCCAGTGCCCCGTGCATGTACCACGCGCTCGGGAATGCGCTCGCGGTCAAAGCGCTGCAGTTCTGAATCAGTTGCACATCCTGCAACAGCACCGGGCCATTGGCTCCTGCAGTCTGCGAGTTCTGGTTGTCACCTACCGCGGCACCGTTGTCGCGAGTCAGCGGGGCGGCATGCACGGAAAAGGTCAGCAGGCTGGCGGTGATGACCCCAAGCGTGCGGCGATGGGGAAAAGCCCCTAATCCAATAGCGGAATTCATATCAGGATCCTCTGTTTTTTTGAGCGCATCCAGGTGCGCCAACACAAGGCTAGAGGCCCGCAACGCTGAACATAAATAGAAAGAACGTAACGCAATGATTGAAAAAAATTCCTTCCAAGTCATGTGGTTATGGCGTAAATCGCGCGCGATTAGTGGCACTTTGAAAACTAATCGTCTATTCATGTGTCGATAAAAATGTGCATTGTAAGAAGGTGTTTCGCGCAGTAAGCGTTTTACTGATTTACACTGCCAACACCAAACTCATCTGTAACAAGGAAATAACCTATGGGCGTGCTTAACGAGTTCAAGGCCTTCGCGGTCAAAGGCAATGTGGTCGACATGGCCGTCGGTATCATCATCGGTGCCGCCTTCGGCAAAATCGTTTCATCCTTTGTCGGTGACGTAATCATGCCGCCAATCGGCCTGCTGATCGGCGGAGTGGACTTCAGTGATCTGGCCATTACGTTGAAAGCGGCGCAGGGCGATGCGCCCGCGGTGATGCTCGCGTACGGCAAGTTCCTCCAAACCGTTTTGGACTTCGTGATCGTTGCTTTCGCGATTTTCATGGGTGTCAAAGCCATCAACCGTCTCAAGCGCGAAGAAGCCGTTGCGCCTAGCCTGCCGCCGGTTCCGACCAAAGAAGAGGAATTGCTGGGCGAGATCCGCGATTTGCTCAAGGCTCAGAACAATCAGCCCTGAATCAGCCACACCCCAAAAAAAACGGCGCCTGCGAGGCGCCGTTTGTTTACCAGTAGTTTTCCACCGCCACCTGGCCAGGCCGCCGAGCAAGGCTCAGGCTCATGTGCCGCTGTTTGAGCAAGGCACGCGTGTCGTCGATCATCTGCGGATTGCCACACAGCATGACGCGCGAGTGTTCGGCTGACAGTTCCACACCCGCGGCGCGTTCCAGCTCACCGTTCTCGATCAGCGTCGTGATCCGCCCGTTCAGCGCACCGGGATGCGTCTGGCGAGTGACAGTGGGAATGTACTGCAGCTTGTGGATGTGCTCCGCCAGATAATCACGCTGTGCCAGTTCGGCGATCAACGACTGGTAAGCCAGTTCGCGCGCTTCCCTGACGCTGTACACAAGAATGATCCTCTCGAATTTTTCCCAGACCTCGAAATCCTGAAGGATCGACAGGAAAGGCGCCACCCCAGTACCTGTCGACAACAGCCACAAATCGCGTCCGTCGACGAAACGATCAAGGGTCAGATAGCCATAGGCCTGACGTTCAACCATCAAGGTATCGCCGACCTCCAGTCGACTCAGCTCACTGGTGAACTCGCCTCCGGGTACCACGATAGAAAAGAACTCAAGAAACTCGTCAAACGGTGAAGAGACCATGGAGTAGGCGCGCCAAACTGTGCTGCCATCGGCCTTGATCACACCGAGTCGCGCGAACTGACCGGCACGAAAGCGAAAACCCGCATCACGGGTGGTACGCAGAGTGAACAGATTGGGCGTCAACGGTTGCACGTCAAGCAAGGTCTGATGGGTGAATTTGTCTGTGCTGGCAGTCATTGGGCACTCCATTCAACGGTTAACCAACAGTCTCGCGCAAAGTCGCCTGCTTAAATACCTCTGATTTGTAGTGATATCAGGATGCCTGCCCTTGGGATAATGTGCGTGCACTCTTCCATTACGTGTGGGAGAGGAAAATTCCGTAACAATGATAAGTCACATATAAAACACTCTGTACTTAATAACCGGCCATTCAATTAATCACTCGTTCCAAGAGCAAAATAATCGGAGCATCACGTGGGAAACGTCCTACACTCGTTTTCGTGCGGATCAGATTGGATCCAAGAAGCACCCCGGAAATTGCACGGAGCATTTTTAATGGAAACGTGGAAGGAGTCGCAGTTGAAGCAGCTGACTTTCGCCAAGGGCATCGATACTGCGTATCCGATACTGCTCAGATTTGCCGAAAATCTTGGCTTTAACTTTTGTGCAGTAACCGTTGCAATGCCGCAACAGGTTACGTCAATAAACACCTTGCAAATCAATAACTACCCCGAAGAATGGAACAGGCAGTATGAACAAAGGAAATTCAGTTCAATTGATCCGATAACGGCACACTGCAATCAGTCGATGATGCCGATTGTCTGGAATGAAACACTGTATGAGAAGGCTCCACATGTGTGGCAAGCGTTGCAGGAACAAGGCCTGCAACATGGCTGGTCGCAATCTTTCCATCATAAGGAAAGCGGCTTGTGCAGCATCCTCAGCCTGGCGCGCAAACACTGCCCGATCAGCCCACTCGAACTGTATGAGCATTTTGGCTACATCTTTTATGCAGCCAGTCATTTGAGCGAATTGTTTGCTCGTACGCTGCCAAAGCAGTCGATGAAGCCCGACCAGCCGCATCTTTCGCCACGAGAACTGGAGGTTCTGCAATTGTCGGCTGGCGGAAAAACCGCCTATGAAATTTCAAAAATCCTCAGCCTGAGCGAGCGCACCGTTAACTATCACGTACAAAACGTGATTGAGAAACTCAACGTCTGCAACAAGATTTCTGCGGTTATCGCCGCTGCCAGAGCCGGCATTATCTGACATCGCCGCTTGGCGTCCTTCAAAAACTTACGGGTATTGCACCGGAAAAAAACGTACCATTCAGGCCCTTCCCGAGTGATGACGCTGTTTGTCAGAGTCGCTGTCCACTGGGTCGGGTTCCGCCGCAAGTAACCCAGCCGCGGAACACACCTTGACCACCCTGAGTCCCCGCCCCATGCCCTTGCTTGACACGCCCTTCGCCCAACTCGACCTGATTCGCCAGCCCGAACAGCAAAATGAACCGCTGCAAGCTTTCGACGCGGCCGATGAATATTTGCTCAATTACCTGGCGGCGCAGCAACCGGTGGCCGGCACACGGGTACTGGTGCTCAACGACAGCTTCGGCGCGTTGGCCGCCAGTTTGCTGGGCAAGGTTGAAGTCAGCAGCAGCGGCGATTCATTTCTGGGTTTTCAGGGCCTGGAAAAGAATCTGCTGCGCAATGGCCAGGCCTTCGATGCGATCCAGAGGATCCCGGCGAGCGAGCCCTTGGTCGGGCCGTTCGACCGAGTACTGATCCGCGTACCGAAAACCCTGGCCTTGCTGGAAGAACAACTGATTCGCCTGCAAGGGCAACTGGCGCCCGGCGCAGAAGTGATCGCCGCCGCCATGATTAAACATCTGCCACGCGCTGCAGGCGATTTGCTGGAACGCTACATCGGCCCGGTACAGGCGTCACTGGCGGTGAAAAAAGCACGGCTGTTGATTGCCACCCCTGAAGCGAAAGAACCGGCGGTGTCGCCCTACCCTTCGCGTTATCGTCTCGACGCGCCGGCCATCGAACTGATCAACCACGCCAACGTATTCTGCCGAGAAGGCCTGGACATCGGCACCCGTGCCTTTCTCCCGCATCTGCCCAAGAACCTTGGCAGTGCACGGGTCGCCGACCTTGGCTGCGGCAACGGTGTGCTGGCAATTGCCAGCGCCCTGCAAAACCCCGATGCGCACTACACGCTGGTCGACGAATCGTTCATGGCGGTGCAGTCGGCTGCCGAGAACTGGCGCGCAGCACTTGGTGATCGCGACATGATCGTGCGTGCCGGCGATGGTCTGGCCGGTCAGGAAGCGCAATCGCTGGACGTGGTGCTGTGTAATCCGCCGTTCCATCAGCAGCAAGTGGTCGGTGATTTCCTGGCCTGGCGCATGTTCCAGCAAGCGCGCGAAGCGTTGGTGGTAGGCGGTGCGTTGTACATCGTCGGCAATCGCCATCTGGGCTATCACAGCAAACTGGCGCGACTGTTCCGCGGTGTCGAACAAGTGGCGAACACACCGAAATTCGTGATTCTCAAAGCCCGCAAGTAAAACGCCAGGCAGAAAAAACCCTCCGTTCGGAGGGTTTCAAAACCGTACCTTGAAGGCGACGGGATGTTTCAGTGGGTGGTCAGACCTGCGGCGTTCATGAACATGCGCATCAGGCTCGCGACGATAAACAGTGCGCCGACGCTACCAATCCAGATCATCGCCAACCAGCCGAGCCGCTGCCACAGCGGCTTTTTTTCGGCTTCTTTAATGTCGTGCAGGGAATGTTTGCCAGTCATTGCATCGATCCTCCGTTAGCTGAATAACGCCGCCGACGCCATCGTCGGAACGCCGCCCGGAACAAGCCCGCTCCTACAGTTCTAGTGATAACCGTCTTCATGGGTAACCTTGCCGCGGAACACGTAGTAGCTCCAGAAGGTGTAACCCAGGATGAACGGGATAATGAACAGCGTGCCGACCAGCATGAAGCCCTGACTTTGCGGCGGTGCGGCGGCGTCCCAGATCGATATCGACGGCGGCACGATGTTCGGCCACAGGCTGATGCCCAGACCGCTGTAGCCGAGGAAAATCAGCACCAGCGTCAGCAGGAACGGCATGTAATTGGCGTTACGCGCCACGGCGCGGATCAAGCCGTACATCGTCACCAGCACCAGAATCGGCACCGGCATGAACCAGAACACGTTCGGCATGCTGAACCAGCGCGTCGCGATGTCCGGGTGGGCCAGCGGCGTCCAGATACTGACAATACCGATCACCGCCAACAGCACGAAGGCCAGTGGCCGTGCGAGGTTATGCATCTGCTCTTGCAGCTTGCCTTCGGTCTTCATGATCAGCCACGTACAGCCGAGCAATGCGTAAGCCACCACCAGTGCCGCGCCGCAGAACATCGTGAACGGCGTCAGCCAATCCAGTGAACCACCGGCAAACTGCCGATTGACCACCGGCAATCCATCGATGAACGCCCCGAGCGCCACCCCCTGAAAGAACGTCGCGGCCACCGAGCCACCGATGAATGCCTTGTCCCACAGGTGACGCTTGTCGTCCTTGGCCTTGAAGCGAAACTCGAACGCCACGCCGCGGAAAATCAAGCCGATCAGCATGAAGATCAGCGGCAGGTACAACGCCGACAACACCACCGAATACGCCAGCGGGAAGGCGCCAAACAGCGCCGCACCGCCGAGCACCAGCCAGGTTTCGTTACCGTCCCAGACCGGGGCGACGGTGTTCATCATCACGTCACGGTCGACCTTGCCCGGGATGAACGGGAAGAGGATCCCGATGCCCAGGTCGAAGCCGTCCATGACCACGTACATCATGATGCCGAAGATGATGATCACGGCCCAGATCAGCGGAAGATCAATACCCATGAGTCAAATCTCCTTGGTCAGGGTGACGTCGTCGCCGTGGTCGGCATCGGACGAATCGTCGGCTGCGGACAACGGACGGGCCGGTGTACGTTTCTTGCCAGGCCCACCATCCGGTGTTTCCTGACCCTCGCTGATCTTCGGCCCCTTGCGCACCAGGCGCATCATGTAGCCGAGACCGGCACCGAACAGCGCGAAATACACCACCACAAACATGATCAGCGTGATGCTCATCTGCGCGAAGCTGTGATTGGAAGACGCATCAGCCGTGCGCATCAGCCCGTAAACCACCCACGGCTGGCGGCCGATTTCAGTGGTGAACCAGCCTGCGAGGATCGCAATCAGACCAGACGGCCCCATCCACAGCGCCAGATAAAGAAACGGACGCGAGGTGTAGAGCGTGTCGCGCTTGCGCAGCCACAGACTCCACAGGCCGGTGAAAATCATCAGGAATCCAAGGCCAACCATGATCCGGAACGACCAGAATACGATGGTCGAATTCGGCCGGTCTTCGGGCGGGAAGTCCTTGAGCGCCGGTACTTGCTTATCCAGCGAGTGCGTGAGGATCAGGCTGCCGAGATACGGAATCTCTACGGCAAACTTGGTTCTCTCTTCCTTCATGTCCGGCCAGCCGAACAGGATCAGGGGTGTTGCTTCGTCACCCTTGTTTTCCCAGTGGCCTTCAATCGCGGCGATTTTTGCCGGTTGATGCTTGAGGGTGTTGAGACCGTGAAAATCACCGATGACAGCCTGGATCGGCGCGACAATCAGCGCCATCCACATCGCCATCGACAGCATGGTGCGGATCGCCGGATTGTCCTTGCCGCGCAGCAAGTGCCAGGCCGCTGAGGAGCCGACGAAAAATGCCGTCGCAACAAACGCCGCGGTCGCCATGTGCATCAGACGGTAAGGGAATGACGGGTTGAAGATGATTGCAAACCAGTCAGTGGGGATCACCTGACCGTTGATGATTTCGAAACCTTGCGGGGTCTGCATCCAGCTGTTGGAGGCCAGAATCCAGAAGGTCGAAATCAACGTACCGACCGCTACCATCACCGTGGAGAAGAAGTGCAAGCCGCGGCCGACCTTGTTCCAGCCGAACAGCATCACGCCCAGGAAACCGGCTTCAAGGAAGAATGCCGTGAGCACTTCATAGGTCAGCAGCGGTCCCGTGACAGCACCGGCGAAGTCCGAAAAGCGGCTCCAGTTGGTGCCAAACTGATAGGCCATGACCAGCCCGGAAACCACGCCCATGCCGAAGTTGACCGCAAAGATCTTCGACCAGAAGTGGTAAAGGTCACGGTAGGTGTCGTTATGGGTTTTCAGCCACAAGCCTTCGAGCACCGCGAGGTAACTCGCCAGGCCGATGGTGATGGCCGGGAACAGGATGTGGAACGAGATGGTGAACGCGAACTGAATTCGGGCGAGATCGAGTGCCTCTAAACCGAACATAAGTCTTCCTCTGTCAGGTAATACCGGCGTCGGGGCTTGTGGCCCCTGCACCTACTGCCCCCACGGATATGGAGTGCGGCGAATTCCGATTCGTTCTTTTTTTACAACCATCGCAACGCAGGGAGTCTGGCCAACGGGCCACCAGAACATGGCCCGGGAGGGTCTTGATCTGGATCAAGCAACGTTGAAAGAGTAGTCCCATTTCCGACGAAGAACTGCGTGGTCGTTTGCCGCGTGACAAGTTGCCTCACTGCCGCAGCAACCCTTTGCCACGCCTTCCCTCGCCACACGCCGTCAGGCAGCGGGTCAAGATCGATGTCTGGCTAACTAAATTTTTTATCACAGCAACTTCCTGTTACAGACTGGTGATAATCTCGCAGTTCCCCTCGAGCCAGACCTGCCTTCAGATGCCCAGCCAAGAGCCCCTGCTGTTACGTCATCATCGTCCGTTCCTGGCGTTCTGGTTCGCACGGATTTTCACCGCCAGCGGTTTCCAGATGCTCACCGTGGCCATCGGCTGGAACCTCTATCAACTGACCGGCAATGTCCTCGATCTGGGTCTGGTCGGCCTGGTCGAATTCGCCCCGCGCGTACTGTTCATGCTGCACACCGGGCACGTCGCCGACCGCTACGATCGACGCAAGGTCGCGGCCATCTGTCAGTCGTTGCAGGCGTTGATCGCGCTGGCACTGGCCATTGGCAGTGCCACCGATCACGTCACCCGCGAATTGATCTTCATCCTCGCCTTCCTGCTCGGCGCGGCGCGCTCGTTCGAGATGCCGACCACTCAGGCGCTGTTGCCGAGCATCGTGCCCAGTGCGCTGTTCCCGCGGGCCGTCGCGGCGGCGCAATCGGCGCAGCAGTCGGCAACCATTGTTGCCCCGGCGCTTGGCGGTCTGCTCTACGCGTTCGGCAGCGTCTGGGTCTATGGCCCGACCGTGCTCCTGTACGTGATTGCCTGCACATTGATGCTCAACCTGCCGGCCCGTCAGACACCGCTGAACAAAGGCAAAGCCACGCTGGATTCACTGCTGGCGGGGATTCGCTTCATCCGTAGCCGCCCGGACATTCTCGGTGCGATTTCTCTGGATCTGTTCGCGGTGCTGCTTGGTGGCGCCACGGCGCTGCTGCCGGTGTTCGCCAAGGATATTTTGCTGACCGGCCCGTGGGGCCTGGGCCTGCTGCGTTCGGCGCCGGCAGTCGGCGCGCTGGGGATGTCGCTGTTCCTCGCGCGCTTTGCCGTGGAGCGTAACGTCGGCCGCGTGATGTTCACCGCGGTGGGCATCTTCGGCGTCGCGACCATTGCCTTCGGCCTGTCGACCTCGTTCTGGTTCTCGCTGGCCGTACTGGTGGTGCTGGGCGCGGCGGACATGATCAGCATGGTGATCCGCGCCTCCTTCGTGCAACTGGAAACCCCGGACGAAATGCGCGGCCGGGTCAGCGCGGTCAACGGCCTGTTCATCGGCGCCTCGAACCAGTTGGGCGAATTCGAATCCGGCGTCACCGCCCACTGGTTTGGCACCGTGCCGGCGGTGGTCATGGGCGGCATCGGCACGCTGGTGGTGACCGGGACGTGGATCAAACTGTTCCCGACGCTGGCTAACCGCGACCGGATGCATGTGCCGGTGGACGAGGTGAAGGTTTGACGTTCGCTTTAGAACTCAGCACGACGAGCACAAATTAATCGCGAAGGTGCGGTACATGGATACCGCACAGAGTGTAATGTATCGCCTTACACTCGCCGCCATGATCAAATCCTTTCAGCACAAAGGCCTTCGGGGCTTCTATGAAACAGGTTCAACTCGCGGAATTCGCGCCGACCACGCAAAACGCTTGGCTCGCATGCTGCAGTTCATGGATCGCGCGACACTTCCGGGAGATCTGGATCTTCCGGGTTGGCGCTTGCATCCTCTCAAGGGCGAGCTCTGGGATTACTGGTCGCTAAGTGTTTCAGGCAACTGGCGAGTGATCTTTCGATTTATCGGCTCGGATATCGAATTGGTCGATTATCTGGACTACCACTGACAGGAGGCAGGCTCATGCCCATGCACAACCCGCCACATCCCGGTGAAACATTGTTGATGGACGTCTTGCCCGAACTTGGCATCAGCGTTACTGAACTGGCACGACACCTTGGCTTCGCTCGCCCGCATCTCTCCCGCGTATTGCACGGCCATGCACCCATTAGTCCGGACTTGGCGGTACGGCTGGAGCGAGCGGGCATTGGCAAGGCGCGCGTGTGGCTGGGTGTACAAACAGATTACGATCTGTGGCAGGCGGAACATCGCGAGCAGCCAGCGATTGAACCTCTCGCTGCCCACGCCTGATCACTTCAAACCACCAACTCCCCCGCCACTTTCACCCGTAACGCCTTGCCGCCCAATTGCTCGACCAGCGTCAGTGCAAACTCCAGCGCGGCGCCGGAGCCTTGGGCGGTGATGCAGTTGCCGTCGACGACAACGGGTTGATCAACAAAGGTGCAACCCGACAGTTGATGGCTGGCGCTCGGCAGGCAGGTCATGCGTCGCTGGCGTAAGACACCGAAGGCTTGCAGGGCGACAGCCGGGGCTTCGGCGATGGCGGCGAACAGGCGCCCGGCACTGGCCTGATCCTTAAGCAATTGTTGCAGCGGTTGATGCGCCGCCAGGTGTTGTGAACCGACGGCACCGCCGGGCAGGACGATCAGGTCGAAGGTCTGCGCCAGCACATCAACCAACATGCCGTCAGCGGTCAGGCGCGTGCCACGGGCGCAGGTCAGCATGCGGCGACCCTCGATGCTGGCCGCCATCACTTCGATGCCGGCGCGGCGCAGTACGTCGATCAGGGTCACACTGTGCAAATCATCGATGCCCTCGGCGAGGGTAATCAGGGCTCTAAAGGTCATGGGCACTTTCCGCTGGGTGATCTTCAAAGCGTAGTCAGCTTCGCCCGGATCGCGCAGCAACAGCCGTTACTTGATGTAAAGCTGCGTCGACATTGTGTTGCGCGGAGCGTTGATCGAGGTGTTGCTGAAGGTGAAGGTGCCTTCCTGCTTGCCCGCCAGATCGAAGGTATAAAGAGAGCCGACGGTTTTGCTGCCGGGCGTGCATTCGGTCAGATTGCCGGTATCAAAGGCACAGACCGGGGCCCGAGTGCCGTTCACTTCGAAACCGTCCAGCGCAGCCTGCGGTTGGTTCTGGCCATAACCGACTTCCAGCACGTAGACCTTGATGCTCGCGCCGCTGTGATTGCACTGGGTTTGCGCCTGACCATCGGCAATGTCTTCAAGGCCGCAGGCCGAAGATTGCACCTTGATGACTTTGACTTGCGACAAGGGCGGCGCCGAGGCGGCCCACACTGTCGACGTCCCGACCATCAGGCCTGCGATCAATCCAAAAGCTTTAAACCGACACTTGCTCATGCTTCCCCCCATCACCAAAAATCTGCGCGCAGTATGGCGCAGTTGACCACAGCGCAAAACTTCGCCGACGATCGACACCAACATCCGCCATATTCCTCACGCTGCTGGTATGATGCGCGGCTTTTTCCGGCCCACCACAATTTCCCAGGCGCTTGCGACGGTCTGTGCTTTGCTGTTGAGGTCGATACATTCACGGCGCCACGCGCGCCACGGGGAGCGGACATGCTGGAAAGGCTGTTTCAACTCAAGGCACACAACACCAACGTGCGGACCGAGATTCTGGCGGGCATCACGACTTTCCTGGCCATGGCCTACATTCTGTTCGTCAACCCGAGCATTCTCGGCGAGACCGGTATGGACAAGGGCGCGCTGTTCGTCGCCACCTGTCTGGCAGCCGCCATCGGCTCGGCGGTGATGGGTCTGATCGCCAACTACCCGATCGCCCTCGCACCGGGCATGGGTCTGAACGCCTTCTTCACCTACACCGTCGTCCTGCACATGGGCCACACCTGGCAAGTGGCGCTGGGTGCGGTGTTCATTTCCGCAGTGCTGTTCTTCCTGTTGTCGATCTTCCGCATTCGCGAATGGATCATCAACAGCATCCCGCTGCCCCTGCGTTCAGCAATTGCTGCCGGTATCGGCCTGTTCCTGGCGCTGATCGCCCTGCACAACGCCGGCATCGTGGTCAGCAACCCGGCGACCATGGTGGGCCTCGGTGACCTGAAACAACCCGCGCCAATCCTCGCCACCCTCGGCTTCGCCCTGATCGTCGCCCTCGAAGCGCTGAAAGTGCGCGGCGCCGTGCTGATCGGCATCCTGGCGGTGACCATCACCTCGATCGCGATGGGCTTCACCCCGTTCGGCGGCATTACCTCGATGCCGCCTTCGCTGGCGCCGACCTTTCTGCAACTGGACATCAAAGGCGCACTGGACATCGGTCTGGTCAGCGTGATCTTCGCCTTCCTGTTCGTCGACCTGTTCGACAACTCCGGCACCCTGATCGGCGTTGCCAAGCGCGCCGGCCTGATGGGCAAGGACGGCCACATGCCGAAAATGGGTCGCGCACTGATCGCCGACAGCACCGCGGCCATGGCCGGTTCGCTGCTGGGCACTTCGACCACCACCAGTTACATCGAATCCGCTGCTGGCGTAAGTGCTGGTGGCCGTACCGGTCTGACGGCCATCGTCGTGGCGATTCTGTTCCTGCTGGCGTTGTTCTTCTCGCCACTGGCGTCCAGCGTTCCGGCTTTCGCCACTGCACCGGCGCTGCTGTTCGTCGCCGTGTTGATGACTTCGGGCCTGGCGGAAATAGACTGGGATGACATCACCGTCGCCGCGCCGGTCGTCGTGACTGCGCTGGCCATGCCATTCACTTACTCGATCGCCAACGGCATCGCGTTTGGCTTCATCTCCTGGACCGCGATCAAACTGCTGTCGGGCCGCGCTCGTGAGCTGAACCCGGCGCTGGTGATTCTGTCGATTCTGTTCGTGATCAAGTTGGGTTGGTTCAACGCATGACTTTCGATTCCAAAGCTTACGCCGAACAACTGGAAGCCAAGGTCACGCGCCTGCGTGATCTGCTGGCGCCGTTCGATGCGCCCGAGCCGACCGTGTTCGACTCGCCGCTTGCGAACTTCCGCCTGCGCGCTGAGTTCCGCCTGTGGCGCGAGGGCGGTGAGCGGCATTACGCGATGTTCTCCCAGGATGACAAGCGCACGCCGATCCTCATCGAAGAGTTCCCGATTGCCAGCCTGCGCATCAACCAGTTGATGCCGCAATTGAAGGCGGCGTGGCAGGCGAGTTCGGCGTTGAGTCACAAGCTGTTTCAGGTGGAGTTCCTGACCACGCTGGCCGGCGACGCGATGATCACCCTGTGCTATCACCGTCCGCTGGACGAGCATTGGCACGCGGCAGCGACCCAGTTGTCGGCGGACCTGGGCGTCAGCATCATCGGTCGCTCCAAGGGCAAACGCGAAGTCCTCGGCCAGGATTATGTGGTCGAGCAACTTGAAGTCGGCGGCCGTACCTTCAGCTACCGCCAGCCGGAAGGCGCGTTCACCCAGCCTAACGGCACGGTGAACCAGAAGATGTTGAACTGGGCATACGAAGCGCTGGGCGATCGCCCTGACGATCTGCTCGAGCTGTATTGCGGCAACGGCAACTTCACCCTGCCGCTAGCGACCCGCGTGCGTAAAGTACTGGCCACCGAAATCAGCAAGACGTCGGTCAACGCGGCGTTGAGCAACCTCAGCGAAAACGCTGTGGATAACGTCACACTGGTGCGCTTGTCCGCCGAAGAGCTGACCGAAGCGCTCAACGAAGTCCGTCCGTTCCGTCGCCTGCACGGTATCGACCTGAAAAGTTACGAGTTCGGTAGCGTATTCGTCGATCCACCGCGCGCCGGCATGGACCCGGACACCTGCGAACTGACCCGGCGTTTCGACAACATCCTTTATATCTCCTGCAACCCGGAAACCCTGGCGGCCAACATCGCCCAGTTGCACGACACGCACCGTATTACTCAGTGCGCGTTGTTCGACCAGTTCCCGTGGACGCATCACATGGAATCGGGTGTGCTGCTGACCCGGCGCTGATTGCAGATGCTGGATACAGGAAAGCCGTCGTGATGACGGCTTTTTTGTGGGTGCCTTAAAAGATCGCAGCCTGCGGCAGCTCCTACAGAGGGAGCGCGTTCCAAATATAGGAGCTGCCGAAGGCTGCGATCTTTGGATCTGTGCGATCACCGAACAAAAAACCCAAAGCACCCAAGCGTTCAATTGACCCATGTAACCATCTAGTACATTTTATCTCCACAGGCTGAAACCCTCGGCCAAAGCCAAAAACAATAAGTGGAGTTTCCTCTCATGCCCCCTATCGTTCTGGTGCTCAACGGCCCGAACCTGAATCTGCTCGGCACCCGTGAGCCAACAACTTACGGTCACGAAACCCTCGCTGACATCTCTGCCCTGTGCGGTCGTGCCGGTGAAGAGTTCGGCCTGACCGTGGAGTTTCGCCAGACCAATCACGAAGGCGAACTGCTCGACTGGATTCACGCCGCCCGTGGCCGTTGCGCCGGGATCGTGATCAATCCAGCGGCCTGGACGCACACCTCCGTGGCGATTCGTGATGCATTGGTGGCCAGCGAACTGCCGGTGATCGAAGTGCACCTGTCCAATGTCCACGCACGCGAGGCATTCCGGCATCACTCCTTCGTTTCAGCCATCGCCACGGCAGTAATGTGCGGGTTTGGCAGCCACGGCTATCGTCTGGCCCTGGAACATTTCAGCCAGCGGCTGAAGGGATGCGCGGCATGATTCGCAAAAACGTAATACTGGCCGGGCTGATCGGTGCCGGCATTCAGGCCTCGCGCACGCCAGCGCTGCATGAGCACGAAGGCGACGCACAGGGCCTGCGTTATCTGTACCGGTTGATCGACCTCGACCAACTGCACATGGATAGCAGCGCCCTCCCCGACTTGTTACTGGCCGCCGAACGGATGAACTACACCGGGTTGAACATCACCTTCCCGTGCAAGCAAGCGATCATCCCGCTGCTCGACGAACTGTCTGACGAAGCGCGCGGCATCGGCGCGGTGAATACCGTGGTGCTGAAGGATGGCAAACGTGTCGGCCACAACACCGATTGCCTCGGGTTTGCCGAAGGTTTTCGCCGTGGCTTGAAGGACGCTGCACGCGAGCGGGTGGTCCAGATGGGTGCCGGTGGGGCTGGCGCGGCAGTGGCCCACGCGCTGTTGAGCGAAGGCGTACGGCACTTGAGTATTTTCGACGTAGACAGTGAACGCGCCGAGCACTTGGCGAACAACCTCAACCAGCACTTCGGCGGGGGCCGAGCAGCGGCCGGGCATGAGCTGTCGAGCTCCTTGAAACTGGCCGACGGCCTGGTGAATACCACGCCAATGGGTATGGCCAAATTGCCGGGTATGCCGGTGCCTGTGGAGCTGTTGCGCAAGGAATTGTGGGTGGCGGAAATCGTCTATTTCCCGCTGGAAACCGAATTGTTGCGTAACGCCCGCGCACTGGGTTGCCGGACGCTGGATGGCGGCAACATGGCGGTGTTTCAAGCGGTGAAGGCGTTTGAGTTGTTCAGCGGCGTGGTGCCGGATGCGCAGCGGATGCTGGCGCATTTTCAAAGTATGGACATTTAGAGATCAAAGATCGCAGCCTGCGGCAGCTCCTGCAGGGTTTTTCAGGAGCTGCCGCAGGCTGCGATCTTTTGAAGTGTCAGGCTTGCAGATAGCGCAACACCGAATCGCAAATCATCTCGCGATGACGCTGCTTGATGCTTTCGTCCGGCAGATCAATCTGAAAAATCTCACTGAACGTGTGGCGGTTCGACACGCGATAGAAGCAGAACGAACTGATCAACAAATGCACATCCAGCGCATTGAGCCCGGCGCGGAATACACCCTCCTCAGCACCCCGACGCAGTATCTCGCCCAGTGAATCGAGGATGGTGTTGTTCATCGCCTTGATCGCGTCGGATCGCTTCACGAACTCCGCGTTGTGGATGTTTTCGATGCACACGATGCGCACGAAATCGACGTTGCGGTCGTGATGATCGAAGGTGAACTCTACCAGTCGCCGAATCGCCACCACGGGCGGCAACTCAGTCAGGTGCAGGCGGTTTTCGGTGTTGCGGATATCGCCGTAAAGTTTCTCCAGCACCTCGACGTACAACTGCTCCTTGCTGCCGAAGTAGTAATAGATCATGCGTTTGGAGGTGTGGATGCGCTCGGCAATCGCGTCGACGCGGGCACCGGACAATCCCTGCTGGACGAACTCGACGATCGCCTCCTGCAAGATGTTCTCACGGGTCTTTTCCGGGTTGTTCTTGCGACTTTTGCGCGGCTCTGCGACGGACTCGACGGGAGCTACGGAAAGTTCTGAATTTATTGTCATTGCGGGCTCACGGCCTTCACTGCACAGGCTGGCGATTATGGGCCGAGCCGCACAGTGAAGGAAGCCGCGCGACCCGTGTTTAATCCCGCGTTTACGAATTTCCTACAACTTCGCCTGGCGCACCGCGCCACTGCGTGATTTGGCCATCGCGGCCAAACGCACCGCAACGTTCGCCGCGCCATACCCGGCATAGCCATTTTTGCGCTGGATGATCTCGAAGAAGAAGCGCCCTTCAAACGGCTCGGTGTAGACGTGAAACAGCTCGCCACCCTGCGCGTCGCGGTCATACAGCACGTTGTAATACGCCAGCTCACTGAGGAATTCGTCGTCGAAATCAAAACGCGCGGCGAGATCGTCGTAATAGTTGAGCGGAATATCCAGCAACGGCACCCCCGCCTCTTTGGCTCGACTGACTTCGGCGAAGATGTCATCACAATCGAAGGCGATGTGATGCACACCGGAGCCGCGATAGCTCGACAGTGCGTGGGAGATCGCCGTGTTGCGGTTCTCGGAAATATTCAACGGCAAACGGATCGAGCTATCGCGACTGCGCAGCGCACGGCTCTTCACCAGACCATACGGGTCGGGCAGGACCACTTCGTCGTCGGCCTCGAAATCCAGCAGGCTTTTATAAAACAGCACCCAACTGTCGAGGCTGTCCGCCGGCAATGCCATGGCCATGTGATCGATGCGCTTGAGGCCGCCACGTCCCGGTGCGTCGGGCAGCAGATTGAAGTCGGTGCCGTAGACATCCGCCTGTTCATCCACCAGATAAATCAGGCTGCCGTCCGGCGCGCGTACCGCCGCCAATTCCAGCTCGTTCGGCCCGACCAACCCGCGATAGGGCTGACCTTTATAAGCAACTGCACGGGCCAGCGCGCTGGCGCTGTCCTTGACTCGCACGGCGGTGGCGCACAGCGATGGGCCGTGGGCCTCGAAGAAACTGTGAGCAAACGAGTACGGTTCAGAATTGAGGATCAGGTTGATATCACCTTGGCGCAGCAGGCTCACACTCTTGGAGCGGTGCTGCCCAGCCTTGACGAAACCGAGTCGTTCCAGCCAGTTCGATAGCTTGGCGCCGAGGCTTTCATCGACGGCGAACTCAAGAAACTCGACGCCGTTGTACTCGCTGGCCTTGGGCGTTTCGAAGAGAATTTCGCGATTTGCAACGGGGGTCGCGTCCTGCTCCAGGCGCAGCCGAGTCTTCTCCTCCAGGTACAGCAATGAACGCAACCCGTCCGCCGCGTTAGCCCGTGGCGGCGCGGCACGGAAACCATCGTTGAAGATTTCCAGCGACAGCGGCCCGGTGTAACCGCTCTGGATGATCGGCGCGAGGAAGCCCGGCAGATCGAATTCACCCTGCCCCGGAAAACAGCGGAAATGTCGGCTCCACTCCAGCACATCCATTGCCAGGATCGGCGCATCAGCCATTTGCACGAAAAAGATCTTGTCGCCGGGAATGTCGGCGATGGCAGACGGATCGCCTTTCAGCGACAAGGTATGGAAGCTGTCGAGCAACACGCCAAGGCTTGGGTGGTCGGCCTGACGCACGATGTCCCAGACCTGTTGATAAGTGTTTACGTGTCGACCCCACGCCAGCGCTTCATAACCGATGCGTAAACCGCGTGCCCCGGCGCGCTCTGCCAGAAGCCGCAGGTCATCTATCAGAATTTGCTGATCGCCAACGCTGTCGGCCGAGGCGTTACTGCACACCAGCACCAGATCGGTACCCAATTCCTGCATCAGATCGAACTTGCGCTCCGCCCGCTCCAGATTGCGCGCCAGCCGATCGCGGCGGCAGCCTTCGAAATCACGGAACGGCTGGAACAGGGTGATGGCGATGCCGAGATCGGCGCACATCTGTTTAATTTCCCGCGGACTGCCGTCGTAGTACAGGAGGTCGTTTTCGAAGATTTCCACCCCGTCGAACCCGGCGGCGGCGATGGCTTCGAGTTTTTCCGGCAGGGTGCCGCTCAAGGAAACCGTGGCAATGGAACGCTGCATGCTTCAACTCCCGGACTGCGCCGTTTGTGACGGGTGATCATTTTTATCGTGGTGAAATTATTGGCTGCATCCCCTCGCGCAGCAATTTAAAGTGTACTACCCGGTTAGTTTTGCGGGCGATTATCGAACACAATGGCGGTTTGACGAATTGACGATTTTTCGTCCACTGCCCAACATCGACTGCACATTGAGTCCGGACATGAACCACCGGTCGCAGTGTTCGACAACAAAAGAACACCAAATAAAAAATCCAAAAACGGGTGGAACACATGATTCCTTCACAGACTTCCCGCATGGCCCCGGCCATGAGCACTGCCACCGGTGGCATCGGCGACAAGATCCGCGGCGCCATGGCGGTCGGCAAAACCCGTTGGGGCATGCTGGCGCTGGTGTTTTTCGCCACCACCCTGAACTACATCGACCGCGCCGCCCTCGGCGTCATGCAGCCGATCCTCGCCAAGGAAATGAGCTGGACGGCGATGGATTACGCCAACATCAACTTCTGGTTTCAGGTCGGCTACGCCATCGGTTTTGTCCTGCAAGGGCGGTTGATAGACCGGGTCGGCGTCAAGCGCGTGTTCTTCTGCGCCGTGCTGCTCTGGAGCCTGGCCACCGGCGCTCACGGCCTGGCCACTTCGGCGGTCGGCTTCATGGTCTGCCGGTTTATCCTTGGCCTGACGGAAGCGGCGAACTACCCGGCCTGCGTGAAAACCACGCGCCTGTGGTTTCCCGCTGGTGAACGTGCCGTCGCCACCGGCATCTTCAACGCCGGCACCAATGTCGGCGCCATGTTCACGCCGATGCTGTTGCCACTGGTCCTTCACGTATGGGGCTGGCAGGCGGCGTTTCTGTGCATGGCGGCACTGGGCGGGATCTGGCTGTTGTTCTGGGGTTTGAAGTACTTCAACCCGGAAGATCACCCGAGCGTGAAACAGTCCGAACTCGACTACATCCAGCAGGAAGTCGAACCTGAACAGGCTCGCGTGCCGTTCTCGAAAATCCTGCGCATGCGCGGCACCTGGGCCTTCGCCCTCGCCTACTCGCTGACCGCGCCGGTGTTCTGGTTCTACCTGTACTGGTTGCCGCCGTTTCTCAATCAGCAATACAACCTGGGCATCAACGTGACCCAGATGGGTATCCCGTTGATCATCATTTACGTCACCGCCGACTTCGGCAGTGTCGGTGGCGGCATTCTGTCCTCGTTCCTGATCGGTCGCGGCATGAACGCGATCAAGGCGCGGTTGCTGTCGATGTTGCTGTTCGCCTGCTGCATCATCGGGGTGGTCATGGCCGCCGGGTCCGCCAACTTGTGGGTCGCGGTGGCGGCGATCTCGCTGGCCATCGGCGCGCACCAGGCCTGGACCGCGAACATCTGGAGCCTGGTGATGGACTACACGCCCAAGCACATGATGAGTACGGTGTTCGGTTTCGGCGGCATGTGCGCAGCGATCGGCGGGATGTTCATGACCCAGATCGTCGGCCACATCCTCACCGTCACCAACAACAACTACACCGTGCTGTTCACCCTGATTCCGGCGATGTACTTCCTCGCGCTGACGTGGATGTACTTCATGGCGCCGCGCAAGATTCCAGCCATCACCGAGTGATCCGCCCCCTGTAGGAGCTGCGGCACGCTGCGATCTGTTGATCTTGTTGTTAAAGATCAAAAGATCGCAGCGTGCCGCAGCGCTTACAGGGGTTTGTGTCGCTACTTGCGGCTCTGCTGCCACGCCGCCGCCAGACCGCTGCAACAGATCACCGCAATACCGATCACCGTCAACCCGCTCGGCGTGTGATTGAACAGCAGCCAGCCCAACAGCCCCGCAAACACAATCTGGCAATACCCGAACGGCGCCAGCAACGCCGGCGCGGCATGGCGGAACGCCTGGGTCAGGAACAAGTGCGCGGTCATCCCGCAACTGCCCAGCGCCAGCATCAGCCCGGCATGGGTCAACGTTGGCACCTGCCAGAAGAACGGCACCAGCGCACTCATCACCAACGTGTTGCACAACCCGGCGAAAAAATTGCTGGTGGTCGGGCTGTCGACTTCGGCCAGCTTGCGAGTGAGCAATTGGTAGAAGCAGAAAAACAGCGCCGAGCACAGCGGCAGCAAAACAGCCGGCGTGAACAGTTCGCCACCGGGATGAACAATGATCAGCACGCCGATAAAACCGCAAATCACCGCGATCCATTGACCACGGGTCACTCGCTCCTTAAGCAGTGGCACCGACAACGCGGTCACCAGCACCGGCGCCAGGAAGTTCACCGCCGTGGCTTCCGCCAGCGGGATGTACATCAGCGCCGTGGTGAAGAACAGGCTGGTGCCGAGCAGGCAAAGTGCGCGGATCAACTGCCACAAAGGCTTCTTGGTGCGCAGGACGCGCAACCCGGATTGCGGCAGAAAAATGCCCGCCATCAGCAGGGTGTGCACCACGTAGCGCGCCCACACCACCATCACGATCGGATAAAACCCGGAGAGGTATTTCGACAATGCGTCATGACTGGAGAACAGGAAGGTCGCCACGACAATCAGCATGATCCCTTTGAAGGGTTGGTTGACGCCGGACAACGGTGTACTGACGGTCATGGGCACTCCTTTGTAAACACTGCCAAACAATCTAGAGCCAGGCGTCAGACTCTCACAGAGAATATTCATAATAGTGGGCGAACAGCGCACCAAATGGTTCAACACCGGCTTCAATGATAACGAGCAAGACAGCAGAACTTTTGATGACGCGAAGTTATAGTCCTGATCCTGCACGTGAACCCGGATTCACGCGCCAATAGAACCGCCGGGCCAACCCGGGTGTCTGACGACCGGACTGGCGCCATACTCACGCACCAGCAACACTCATCATCACGTTCAATAGAGGATTCCCACATGCTATGGAAAAAAGGCCGACGCAGTGACAACGTCGTCGATGCCCGTGGTGATGACGCCGGCGGTGGCGGTGGCATGCGCTTTGGCGGCGGCAAGGGCCTGAGCCTTGGGGCGATTCTGCTGATCGTCGGCATCGGCTGGATCACCGGGCAAGACCCGATGCAGATCCTCGGCCAGCTCACCGGGCAAATGTCCGAGCAACCGGCAGCCACTTCGCAGACCCGCCAGGCACCGCCGGCGAACGATGAACAGGCAGAGTTCGTCCGCTCGATCCTCGGCGATACCGAAGACACCTGGGGCACGATTTTCCAGCAGGCCGGCCGTCAATATAAAGATCCTACCCTGGTGCTGTTCAGCAATCGGGTCAACTCCGCGTGCGGTATGGCCACATCGGCTACCGGTCCGTTCTACTGCCCGGCAGACCAGAAGGTCTATCTGGACATGGCGTTCTTCCAGGAAATGTCGCAACGCTTCAAGGCGTCCGGAGACTTCGCACAAGCCTACGTGATCGCTCACGAAGTCGGACATCACGTGCAGACGCTTCTCGGTGTCTCGGCGAAAATTCAGACAGCCCGCCAGCAAGGTCGGCAGATGGAGGGCGACGGTGGCTTGCTGGTGCGTCAGGAACTGCAGGCCGATTGTCTGGCCGGTGTCTGGGCCTACAGCGCGCAGAAGCGCCTGAACTGGCTGGAGCCGGGCGACATTGAAGAGGCCATGAACGCGGCCAACGCCATCGGTGATGATCGCTTGCAACAACAGGGTCAGGGTCGTGTGGTGCCAGACTCGTTTACTCACGGCACGTCGGCGCAAAGGGTGCGCTGGTTCAAAACCGGATTCGCGCAGGGCCAGGTAAGCCAGTGCGACACCTTTGCGGCGAAAAACCTGTAAATGCACAAATGGCTTTTGGCTTTGCTGATCGTTGGCAGCACCGCGCAGGCGGCTGGCGTCGACGCAATCAGCCCCGGGCGATTGCAACTGAAGGCCGGGGAAATGGCGGTGGGTATCGGCCCTGCGCCGGAGAAAATCGAGCGCGTGCTGATCGTCATTCATGGTCGCCTGCGCAACGCCGAGACCTATCGCAAGAGCGCCGAAAGCGCGGCAGAACTGGCGGGGCAAACCGCGCACACGCTGGTGATCGCCCCGCAGTTTCTCAATGAAAGTGACGTGCCGTTGTACTCATTGCCCGCGACGGTGTTGCGCTGGAAAGGCAACGAGTGGATGGGCGGCGGTTTTTCCACAGGTCCGAATCCATTGAGTTCCTATGCGGCGCTGGATGAAATCGTCGCCCGTATCACCGATCGCAAACAGTTTCCGGACGTCAAACAGATCGTGATTTTTGGCCACTCCGGCGGAGGCCAGGTGGTGCAGCGTTATGCCCTGCTCGCCAAGGATCAGCCTGCGCTCAAGGCCAACGGCATTCGCCTGCGTTACGTGGTAGCGAACCCTTCCTCGTACGCCTATTTCAATGAACAGCGGCCCGTGGCATTCGATCACGCGCAATGTCCGGGCTTCAATCGCTGGAAGTACGGTCTGTCAGACATGCCGGTGTATGCCGGTGGGCAAACGGCGCTGCAGCTTGAAAGCAGTTACATCAAACGCGAGGTGATTTATCTGCTCGGGCAGCAGGACATCGACCCGCAGCATCCGGCGCTGGACAAGAGTTGCTCGGCAAAAGCGCAGGGGGCGTATCGCCTGGAGCGAGGCAAGATGTTTTTCGGTTACTTGCTGCGCCGCCATCCGGAAGGCGTGAATCAGCGCTTGGTTGAGGTGCCGGGGGTTGGGCATAACGGCGACGAGATGCTGACGTCGCCGGAGGGGCAGAAAGCGTTGTTCGAGTAAAAGCAAAAGCAAAGATCGCAGCCTTCGGCAGCTCCTACAGATGGAGTGCGATCCCCCTGTAGGAGCTGCCGAAGGCTGCGATCTTTTGATCCTAAGCCAACAACATCTGCCGCAACTCGACACAATCCTGCGCATGCCAATCCGTCAGCTCCGGCCACGGGTTATCCGGCAGATTCACCAGCACCGTGCGCGCGCCCGCCGCACGGCCGCAATCCAGATCAAAGCGGTAATCGCCGACCATCACCATCTCACTGGCCGACACGTTCCAGGCCTCGGCCAGTTTCAGCAAACCACCCGGGTGCGGCTTCGGTGGTGCTTCATCGCGGCCCAGCACATCGTCGACGGCAAAGCAGTCAGCCAGACCGATTGCCTCCAGGGTCACATGCGCCAGTTCGCGCGCGTTGCGGGTCAGAATGCCGAGGCGATAACCGCGCGAGTGCAGATCACGCACCAGCTCCACTGCCCCCGTCGCCGGGGTCGAACCCAAGGCCAGATCGCGCTCGTGTTCGAGCAACCATGCATGCTTGGCCGCCGATTCATCGGCCGGCAACGCGGCGAGATGGGTGAGGATGTCGTCTTCGGGCGGAATCGCCAATGCCACGCGAATCGCCGCGAAGTCATGCACCGCGACGGTCAGGGTGCCGTCCATGTCGAACACCCAATGGCGGACGTCAGCCAGGCTCATGCCCAATCCTTGCGATGCCGAATCAGGCCTTCCTGGGTGACCGAAGCCACCAGTTGCCCAGCGCGATTGAACACGCTGCCACGGGAGAAACCACGCGAGTTGCCGGCCCACGGACTGTCCATCGCGTAGAGCAACCAGTCATCGGCACGCAGGTCATTGTGGAACCACAGCGCGTGATCAAGGCTGGCAACCTGCATGTCTTTCTGCCAGACCGATTTGCCGTGAGGCAGCATCGAGGTGGTCAGCAGACCGAAGTCCGAGGCATAGGCCAGCAGATATTTGTGCAGCGCCGGAATGTCGGCCAACGCACCGTCGGCGCGAAACCACACATATTTCACCGGGTCCGCTGGCTGCGGGTTGTACGGATCTTTTTCAGTGACCGGGCGCACTTCGATCGGCTTCGGACACAGCAGTTTTTCGCGCATGTGCTCGGGGATCAGGTGCGCACGTTGCTGGGTCAGCTCCAGCTCCGACGGCAGGTTTTCCGGGCCGACCACAACCGGCATCGGGGTCTGGTGCTCGAAGCCTTCTTCGTCATACTGAAACGAAGCGCTGCACGTGAAGATCGGATGGCCCTTCTGGATTGCCGTTACGCGGCGAGTGCTGAAGCTGCCGCCATCGCGCACGCGATCAACCGAATAGACCACCGGCAACTTGGCATCGCCCGGACGCAGAAAATAACCGTGCATCGAATGCACATGGCGGGTTTCTTCAACGGTCTGACTGGCCGCCGACAGCGACTGGCCGAGCACCTGACCACCGAACAACTGACGGAAACCCAAGTCCTGGCTACGGCCGCGGAAGAGGTTTTCTTCGATCGGTTCCAGGGTCAGCAAATCGACCAGATCTTCCAACACTTGGCTCATTCAGGCTCTCCTCACACAAAGCTATACCGCGCAGTCTTGGCTACGGCGGTCGATTCAGATTCTGGCGCAGGCCAATGATTTGGCGGCCATTGTAAACGTCCGTGTCGGCTTATCCATGCAAGGTTTGCAGCCATTGTTCCCGGGTGATGCGATACAGCACATGCCTTCTTAACGGGTGATCGACGGCGAGTTTCGGATGATCAAAGTCATCGGCCGGCGCGTGATGCATGCCGATCGCCTGCATGACTTTCTCCGAAGGCAGATTGCTTTGTGCGGTGAAAGACACGACCTCTTTCAAGGCCAATCGATCAAAGCCGCAGCGCAGAGCGGTCCACGCCGCTTCACTGGCGTAACCCAGGCCCCAATGTTCCTTGGCCAGACGCCAGCCGATTTCCACTGCCGGCGTGAATGAGGCGTCGAAACCGACGACACCCAACCCGGTGAATCCGATGAACTCGCCGCTGTCCTTGCGCTCCAGCGCCCACAAACCAAAGCCATGCTCGGCAAAATGTCCGCGTACACGACCAATCAGCGCCGCACTTTCCAGTCGGCTCAAGGGTGCCGGAAAGTAGCGCATGACCTGAGGATCGGCACACATCGCCGCAAATGCCGGCAAATCCTCGTCCTGCCACTGACGCATCAGCAGGCGTGCGCTTTCCAGTTGCAGTATCGGCTCCATCGTGCCCCTCCGTTTCCATGCCGCAAGTCTACATCGCTGGTAGGATCCTTCACTCTTTCCAACGTTCCCACGCGAAAAAGCCATGCCATTGCCGCTGATCTACCACGAAGACTACAGCCCCGAGTTCCCAGCGGATCACCGCTTTCCCATGGACAAGTTTCGTCTGTTGCGTGATCACCTGGTCGACAGCGGCCTGACCCGTGACGCCGATCTGTTGCGTCCGCAGATCTGCCCCAACGACATCCTCGCGCTGGCGCATGACCGTAGCTATATCGAACGCTACATGAGCGGCGAGTTGTCCCGCGAAGACCAGCGGCGCCTCGGCCTGCCGTGGAACGAAGCACTGGCGCGGCGCACGGTGCGGGCGGTCGGCGGTTCAATCCTCGCTGCGGAAAAAGCCCTGGAGCATGGCCTGGCCTGTCATCTGGCGGGCGGCACCCACCACGCGCATTACGACTACCCGGCCGGGTTCTGCATCTTCAATGACCTGGCGATCATCAGCCAATACCTGCTGCAAAGCGGCCGGGTCAATCGCGTGCTGATCTTCGATTGCGACGTGCATCAGGGCGACGGCACCGCGCGCATCCTGCATGACACCCCGGAGGCGATTACCGTGTCCCTGCACTGCGAGAAGAATTTTCCTGCACGCAAAGCCGAAAGTGACTGGGACATACCGCTGCCCAAAGGCATGGGCGATGCCGACTATTTGAAAGTGGTCGACGACACGCTCAACTATCTGCTGCCGCTGTATCAACCGGATCTGGTGCTGTATGACGCCGGCGTTGATGTGCACAAGGACGACGCCCTCGGTTATCTGCAACTGACCGACGAAGGTGTCGCCGCCCGCGATGAAAGCGTGATGCGCCATTGTCTGGGCCGCGACATCCCGGTGGTCGGCGTGATCGGCGGTGGTTACAGCAAGGATCGCCACGCCCTCGCCCGCCGCCACGGCATTCTTCATCACAGCGCGCAGCGCGTCTGGACGTCACACGGTTGTCATTGAGCTGTGCTGCGTTACCCACAATCGCTGTGGAACTGCCTGTGGATAACCTGAGTGAAAGGGACTACAGGCCACAGCGAACATGGCGTACAGCGCGGTGGTTGTTTTTTAACCAACATTTGAATTGCTCCACAAATCCACTGTGGGAGCGAGCCTGCTCGCGAAGAAGTCGGTCCTTCCAACATCAAAAGTGACTGACCCACCGCTTTCGCGAGCAGGCTCGCTCCCACAGGGATCTCCCCCATTGGCCTGCGCTGTTAGAATGCGCGCCTTATCTCGCCATACCGCAGCGCACGCCATGACTCAGAACACCGCCTCCTCCCCCGCTCACGTCGCCATCATCGGCGGTGGCCCTGCCGGCCTGATGGCCGCCGAAGTGCTGAGCCAGGCGGGAGTACGCGTCGATCTGTACGACGGCATGCCCTCGGTGGGCCGCAAGTTTCTGCTGGCAGGCGTCGGCGGCATGAACATCACCCATTCCGAAGCCTACCCGGCGTTCCTTTCGCGCTACGCCGAACGCGCACCGCAAATCGCCCCGTTGCTTCGCAGCTTCGATGCCGACGCGTTGTGCCGCTGGATTCACGATCTGGGCATCGAAACCTTCATCGGCAGCTCCGGCCGTGTGTTCCCCACCGACATGAAAGCCGCGCCGCTGCTGCGCGCCTGGCTCAAGCGTCTGCGCGACAGCGGCGTGGTTATCCACACCCGCCATCGCTGGCTCGGTTGGGATGAACACGGCGCGCTGCGCATCGACAGCCCGGAAGGCGAGAAAACCCTCAAACCCGACGCCACGCTGCTCGCCCTCGGCGGCGGCAGTTGGTCGCGACTCGGTTCCGACGGCGCGTGGATGTTGCCGCTTGAGCAGCGTGGTGTAGGACTGGCGCCATTGCAGCCAAGTAACTGCGGCTTCGAAGTGCAGGCCTGGAGCGAATTGCTTGTCAGCAAATTCGCCGGCGCGCCGCTGAAAAATATCGCCATTGGCTTGAACGACGACATTCCGCGCTTGGGCGAATGCGTGATCACCGCGACCGGCATTGAAGGCAGTCTGATTTATGCGCTGTCGGCGCCGATTCGTGAGGCGATCAACGCGCACGGCTCAGCGACCATTCACATCGATCTGTTGCCCGGCCGACCTGTGGATAAATTGCAGGCAGCGTTGAGCAAGCCACGCGGTTCGCGGTCGATGGCCAAGCATCTGCACAGTCAGGTCGGGATTGATGGGGTGAAAGCGGCGTTGCTGCGTGAATTGACTGACGCTGCAACCTTTGCTGATCCGGCGTTGTTGGCCCGGGCGATCAAGGCATTGCCGGTGACATTGATCAAAACCCGCCCGCTGGACGAAGCGATCAGCAGTGCCGGGGGCGTGACGTTCGAGGCGATGGACGAGCAATTGATGCTCAAGGCGTTGCCGGGGGTGTTCTGCGCGGGCGAGATGCTTGACTGGGAAGCGCCAACGGGCGGCTATTTGCTGACGGGGTGTTTTGCCAGTGGGCGGGCCGCGGGGTTGGGGATTGTGCAGTGGCTTAAAAGCAGCGCCAGTTTTTAAGCCACAAGCTGCAAGCTAAAGCACAGCGCTTTTAACTTGCAGCTTGCAGCTATCCACTCGAAGCTGCTTTTACGGCTTGCGCTTGCGCGGCCCAGTGTTGAACACAGGCACCTTGCGCACAGGTTTGATCGAAGGCTCTGGCGCCTGCGTCTCGCCGCTGTCGACCCATTTACCCAGGTTGCGCTTGCCGCCACCGCCGGAAGTTTTCGGCTTTTTCGGTTTCTTCGGCTTCTTGATCACCTGGCCGCTGGCATCGGTATCCGGCACGCGGTGTTCAGGCTCGAAGTCCGGTTCGTTCTGACGCTTCAACGTCTGACGCGTGAGCATCTCGATCGCCGACAGCATGTTCACTTCATCGGCACATACCAGCGAAATCGCTTCGCCCGTCGCACCGGCACGGCCAGTACGGCCGATACGGTGAATGTAATCCTCGGCCACGATCGGCAGATCAAAGTTGACCACCAGCGGCAGGTCTTCGATGTCCAGACCACGGGCCGCGACATCGGTGGCCACCAGAATCTGCACTTCGCTGAGTTTGAAACGATCCAGCGCACGCTGACGGGTCGCCTGCGGTTTATCACCATGGATGCCGTCCGCGTTGACGCCCAGGCCCTGGAGTTTTTCCACCAGCGCATCCACGCCGTTGCGGGTCTTGGCGAACACCAGCACTTGCTTCCACTTGTTCTTGCGCATCAGATGCACGAACAGTTCGGCCTTGCGCTTCTTGTCCACCGTCACCACCCACTGCTTGACGGTGTTGGCGGCGACGTTGCGCGGGCTGACTTCGACGCTCAGTGGGTCGTTGAGCATCTGCCCGGCCAGCAGGCGAATATCGTCGGAGAAGGTCGCGGAGAACAGCAGGGTCTGGCGCTTTTTCGGCAGCATGCGGTAGATGTTCGCCAGTTCTTCGGAGAAGCCCAGGTCAAGCATACGATCGGCTTCATCCAGCACCAGGGTTTGCAACTGATCGAGTTTCAGCGCGTTCTGGCGGAACAGGTCGATCAGGCGACCAGGCGTGGCGACCAGCACATCGACGCCGCCGCGCAGCTTCATCATTTGCGGGTTGATGCTGACGCCGCCGTAAACCGCATAAGTGCGCAGCGGCAGGTTTTCGGCGTACTGGCGCACAGACTCATGAACCTGCTCGGCCAGCTCGCGGGTCGGCACCAGAATCAGCGCACGCGCGGAGTTCGCGGTGACTTTTGGGCCTTCCATGGCCAGCAACTGCAACAGCGGCAAGGCAAAACCGGCTGTTTTGCCAGTGCCGGTCTGGGCCGCAGCCATCAGGTCGCGACCGGCCAGAACGGCCGGTATGGCTTGCGCCTGCACAGGCGTCGGGGTCTGGTAGCCGAGCTTCTCGAGAGAGCGCAGCAAAGGTTCGATCAGGCCAAGGGAGGCGAAAGTCATGGGAGTACCGTAGGAAAATTCAGCGCAATTGTGCGACACGAGTGTGCAATGCCGCGCAGTTTACCCTAATTCGTACGCTGTTCCGCGGGAACGGCTGTCGGCGCTGCGACTGGCGGCAGTACTGGTCGGCGCCACTGCGGCAAGCCAATCAACACCACAGCGCTGATGATCACCAACATCGCCAGCGCCTCTTCGATACCAATCGTCTCGCCAACAAACACGATCCCCAGCAACACCGCCACCGCCGGGTTGACGTAGGCATAACTGGTCGCCGCGGCCGGGCGCACGTGCTTGAGCAGGTACATGTAGGAATTGAAGGCGATGATCGAGCCGAAGAAAATCAGATACGCCAGCGCCAGCCAGCCCTCAATCGGCGGCAGCGCTTGCAGATGTTCGCCGCTCAGCGTGCTACCGATCAGCAGCACCACACCGCCGACCAGCATTTCCACGGCACTGGCCATCGCACCCTGCGGCAGCGGCAGATGCCGGCTCCACACCGAACCGAAAGCCCACGCCGCCGCCGCAAAAATCAGCAACGCGGCACCCAGCGGACTCGATTGCAGGTTGGAGCCCATGTTGAGCATGGCGATGCCGACAATGCCCAAGCCTACCCCGGCCCACTCGAGACGGGTATTACGCGCGCCCCAGAAATAACCGCAGAGCAACGTGAACAGCGGCACCGTCGCCACCGCCAACGCAGCAACTCCCGAAGCCACCCCCGAGTGCTCGGCCACACTCACCGCACCGTTACCGAAGCTGAGCAACAAAATCCCGATGATCCCCGCCGCTTTCCACTGCGCCCACGTCGGCGCCGGTGCCCCGCGCCAGCGCAGGAAGCCGTACATCAACGCACCGGCAATCACAAAGCGCACGCCGCCAAGCATCAGCGGCGGCCAGTATTCGACGCCGATGCGGATCACCAGATAGGTCGATCCCCAAATCACATACAACGCAAAAAAAGCAGCGATCAGCGGCAAGGAAAAACGGCGCAGGGCAGACATGAGCAACTCGACAGTCAGCGTCAGGAGACTGGATATTCTAGAAAGGCCAGCCGGCAAAAATAAGTTACAAAACCTGTTTATCGCGCCGGTACACTTTGGAAAGCACGGAGATCAACGGCATAAACCACGATTTCGAAAGTCTGCCGATTTCAGGAGTTCACCCCTTGGACAAATACGACCGCATGCTGCTCAGCGCCCTACTCGAAAACGGTCGAGCGTCCTACGCC
Organism: Pseudomonas sp. A0308; assembly: GCF_044218815.1. Taxonomy (NCBI): domain Bacteria; kingdom Pseudomonadati; phylum Pseudomonadota; class Gammaproteobacteria; order Pseudomonadales; family Pseudomonadaceae; genus Pseudomonas; species Pseudomonas sp. A0308. The sequence continues at coordinate 4,307,429 of NZ_CP162581.1, read as the reverse complement.
GACCTAGCGCGCAAAGTAAACCTCTCCGCCCCCGCCGTCGCGGAGCGTGTGGCCAAGCTTGAAGCAGCGGGAGTGATCACCGGCTATGAGGCAAAAATCGATCTGGCGAAAATCGGCCTGCCGATTCAGTGCGTGATCGAACTGCGTCTGCACCAGAACGGCAGTCAGAAGGTCTACGACGAACTGGTGAAAATCCCCCAACTGACCGAGTGCTTTCGAGTGACGGGCGATCCGTGCGTGATCATGAAGGCCGCGGTGGGCTCGATGCCAGAGCTGGAGGAGTTGATTAATCGCGTGGCGAAATTCGGGTTCAGCAAGACATCGATTGTGCTGTCGAGCGCCATCGAAAAGCGCGTGCCGCTCGGGCATATCGAAGGCAACGGCAAGTAGAGCTCTCCTGTAGGAGCTGCCGCAGGCTGCGATCTTTTGATCTTGCTCTTAAAAACAAGATCAAAAGATCGCAGCCTCGTTTCACTCGACAGCTCCTACAGGGAAGCTTCGGTGATTTTGGGATCAGCGATAGCGCTGCAGATGTTCGCTGACTTTGGCGGCCGGGACTTTCTGCAGTTTGCACAGCAGGTCATGGGATAACTCGCGCACGCCGTGCTTGCTGCGCAACTCATCCGCAAGGTGCGCCATCAAGTTCGCCGCCATCTCTGCATCCGCCATCGCCCGGTGAGCCTGACCCGTGTGGGGCAGGCGGGCGAACGTGGTGAGGGTGCCGAGTTTGTGGTTCGGCGCCGCCGGCATCAAGCGGCGAGCCAACAGTAGCGAACAGGCGAAGTTTTGCAGGCGTGTGCGCTTGATCCGCCCCAGTTCGAAGTCCCAGAACTTCTGGTCGAACGAAGCGTTGTGCGCGACCAGTGGCGTGCAGCCGACAAACTCGTTGACCTCGTTCATCACTTTTTCCGCCGGCGGCGCGGTGCGTAGCATGGCGTTGCTGATGCCGGTCAGTTGTTCGATGAACGCGGGGACGCGTACACCCGTGTTCATCAGGCTCTGGTAACGCTCGACGATGCGGCCGTTTTCCAGCATGACCACGGCGATTTCCGTGGCGCGACAGCTGCTGTTTGGCGAGAGGCCAGTGGTTTCAAAGTCGATGACTGCAATGCGTTCCAAACCGGGTTCAACTCCGTACAAATCAATTCTTCAGTAACCGCTCAATTCTTCAGTAGCAGTGCGCCTTCGATCGGCACATAACGGCTGGCGGCGCGGATCAGCGAGTTGGCGGTGAGGCCGGGCACACCGTAGGCGACCGCTTGCACCCCGTGTTTGCTGATGATGCGTTCCAGCAGCATGTCGAAATCGCCATCACCGGACGCCAGGACAACTTCGTCGACGTGGTCGGCGGCGTCCATGATGTCGAGGGTGATGCCCACGTCCCAGTCGCCCTTGGCCGAGCCGTCGCTGCGCTGGATGTAAGGCTTGAGCTTCACGATGAAGCCGAGGTTGCGCAGGATCTGCTGGAACTGCTGTTGCTTGCTGTCGCCACGGTCGATCGCGTAGGCGTAGGCCTCGACGATCTGCCCGTCCTTGCTGATGTCTGCCCACAGCGCCGCGTAGTTGAAGTGGCAACCATAGGCCTGACGCACGGTGTAGTAGAGGTTCTGCACGTCGGCGAACACTGCGATTTTTTTCACCGGAGTTCCTGTGAGCGCGCAAGCGCACGAAGCGGGATCAGGCGCCAGGCCCGAAAATGGCGCTCAGTATGCCAGCCCGAAGGAAGGTGACGCGAATAATCGGTCCGGAGCCCTCAGGGGCTCCGGACGAATGGTGAGTCAGACTAAGGAATCGTCGTCATCGAAGAACGATGAGTTGTCATCGCTGTAGTCGGTATCGGCAACCCCACCCTGGTCGTTTCCGGCCACGCGCTGGTCATCGCCCCAACCGCTGTTGCTCTGGTCTGCAACCTGCGCCGGCTCTTCCTTGATCACTTCAACAATTTCTTCCGGCTGTTGATTGTGATGAAACAGGCTGCTGATGCCTTGCGCCAGCATCACACCACCGGCCACGCCAGCGGCGGTTTTCAATGCGCCACCGAGAAAGCTGTTGCCTGCCGCCGGAGCCGCTTGTTGCGCGTAGTTAGGCGACTGTGCGCCAAAGCTCTGTTGCGGCGCGGGCGCATTGAAGTTCTGCTGCGGTGCCGGCTCACGCCAGCCGCCAGTGGATGCCGGGGTGCTCTGGGCCGGTGCCGGACGCGAAGTGCCGCCGCCAAAGATGCTCGACAGAAAACCACCGCCACCACTCGGCGTGGGCGCCGCACCTTGGGCCTTGGCCGATTGCAGTTCGGCCTGCAACTGCTGGACTTGCCGGGTCAGTTGCTTGTTCTGTTCGTCGAGGCTCTTGAGCGCTGCCTCTTGCACCAGAATCGCCTGGGTCATGAAATAACCTACCGCCGGTTGGCGTGTCAGGTGTTCCTTGATCCGCGCCTCGGCCTGGGCATCGCGCGGGGCTGCTTCCGTTTCGGCCTGTTGCAGCCGGGAAAACAATCCATCGATCAGGGTTTGCTCTTCGCTGTTCATGGCGACCTCGTAGATTGCCGGGGAAAACATTGCCCTCGTCCACACTGGACGGGGTGCTCACCTGTAATGGCGACGGTGACAGGATGTTTCAACGACCTTTACCGAATGTTTACGTTTGTGCCGCGCCGCACATCATCGGTTAAAGTGAGCCACTGTTTTCGACCTGCGATACCGACTGATGAATGCCTTCGAAGTGCTGCGCGACTCTCTGTTTTTTTTCAAACGCCATTTGGTCAGCATCGTGCAGCTGTGCCTGCCGCTGGTGATCGTCGAAGCCTTTTTGCAACAGGTGGTCGATCGCGCCACCGGGCCGGAAAGCTTTGCGGCGAGCAGCATCATCGTCGGCCTGGTGATTTATCCGTTGTATACCGCCGCGCTGATTCTGTTTCTCGATGCCCGCAGTCGTGGCGAGTCGCCGCGCAACCGCGACCTGCTGGCGATGGCTGCCACCCTGTGGCCGCGCTTCGCCTTGCTGACGGCGCTGAACACATTGCTGATCCTGCTGGGCATTTCGCTGTATTTCCTGCCGGGTCTGATCCTCATGGTGATGCTGGCGTTCGGCGAATACCTGCTGGTCCTGCGCGGCCTCAATCCATTGCACGCCATGAAAGAAAGCCTGCGCCTGACCCGTGGGCATTTCTGGCGAATCCTGCTGTGCATTCTTTGCGTGATGACACCGCTGTGGTTGCTCAAAGGGGCGAGCCTGGCGGTTTATCCAGAGCCGCAAAACCCGGTGATCGCCGTACTGATCGACAGTGCCCACAGCTTCCTGCAACTGTTCACCAGCGTGGTGCTGTTTCGCCTGTTCATGCTGATCAGCGAACTGCCTGACAAACGTAGTGGCGCGGTCTGATCGCTTTGGCCTTGGGCGACGGGCGCGCACTCGGGTATGCTCGGGGCCACTTTCTGTAACGCTATAAGCCGAGCCATGACCCGTCTGCTGCGCTACACCCTGTTGCTTGTTGTGCTCGCCATCGCTCTGATCGGCGTGCTGTTGTTCAGCCTGACCTGGCGCCCCGACACCCGGGAAACCCTGCCGGTCAGTTGCACCGGCACCCCTCCTGCGCTGGTGCCCGGGCAAGCGCTGAAAGTCATGACCTGGAACGTGCAGTACCTGGCCGGCAAGCGTTACGTGTTCTGGAATGATCTGGCCCAGGGCAATGACGAAGCGCCAACCCTGGAAGACATGGCCTTCAGTCTCGATGAAGTGGCGCGAGTGATCCGCGACGAGCAACCCGATGTGGTGCTGTTGCAGGAACTGGATGACGGCGCCAAGGCCAGCGACTATCAGAATCAGCTCAAGCTGTTGCAGGAGCGGGTCGCCGATCTGTATCCGTGCAGCGTCAGCGCGTTTGACTGGAAAGCCGACTTCGTCCCCGAACCCCACATCTTTGGCAGCGTCGGCCGGCAACTGGCGACCCTGAGCCGCTACCGCATCGAACACGCCGAACGTCTGCAATTACCGGTGGCTTCGAGCAATTTCATCAGCCGCCAGTTCCAGCCTAAAAACGCCCTGCTCTCGACCCGTCTGCCGCTCAGCGATGGCGGGCAACTGACCGTATTCAATACGCATCTGGAACGCGCCAGCCAACCGAATGACACCTTGCAGGCGCAGGTGACGGCCGTGGCCAAGGTACTCGACAAGTATGAAAGCCAGGGTTTGCTGTGGCTGGTCGGCGGCGATTTCAACCTGCTGCCGATCGGCCAATATCGCCGTTTGCCCGCAGAGCAGCGCACGCCCTACGCCGCCGACAGCGAGTTACATCTGCTGTGGGACAAATACCCGATGATCCCGACCAACAATGAAGCCAGCGGCATCAATCGCGCCCAGTGGCTGACGCACTACCCCAACGATCCCGGCCTCAACGGCCCGGATCGCACGGTCGACTATCTGTTCTACAGCCCGAAGATCAAGCGGGTTGAAGCGATGGTGCGCCAGGACGATACCTTGCGCATTTCCGATCACTTGCCAGTGATCGCCCGTTTTCTGCTCCCGGCCACCCCATAGCAAACGGCACCACGGTCTGAAAAAACTGCACAATTTCATTTACGACGACTATGTTGCCGACGGTGCGCCCGGCGATTACTCGGCGTTTGTGGTGATGGCCGGCAAGGACCGGGTGCCGGCACTTGAAGGTCTGGCGAATGAGTTCGATCGACTCGGCATTACCGATTACAGGTTTCTGGTGCAGTGCAAACCGATCCCGGGGGTCATCCGGGCATTACGTTCTTCGAAAAAAGGTCATCACGACCAACAAGAGTGTTGTCGATTATGACTTCTACAATCCGGCAAACATTCTGGTCATCGACGAAAACAGCCCGGTGATTCCGGAGCACTTCATCACAGCCCCGTACGTGGACATCCCTGCACCCATCTATGAAAAATACACGCTGCAAGGTTGGGTGAAGACGGTTTTCTCGCAGCAATGAATTTGTGGCCGACCCACATCCTGTAGGAGCTGCCGCAAGCGGCGATCGTTTGTTCTTCAGGTGCCACGAGGTTTGGCCCGGGCAGTGGCCTCGGCCACCAACGGATCATCCGGCCAATAATGCTTGGGATACCGTCCCTTCAAATCCTTCTTCACCTCGGCATAAGTGCTGCGCCAGAAGTTGGCCAGATCCTGCGTCACCTGCACCGGACGCCGCGCGGGTGAAAGCAGATGCAGCTTGACCACTTGCCTGCCGCCAGCGATTCGCGGGGTTTCGGCCAGCCCGAACAACTCCTGCAAACGTACCGCCAGAATCGGCGGAAACTCGCTGTAATCCAGGCGAATCGACGAACCCGACGGCACGCTCAGATGATGTGGCGCCAGCTCATCCAGCCGTTGCGGCAGAGGCCACGGCAGCAGATTGCGGACGATGCTCGACAGATCCAGATTGGCGAAATGACTGAGCCGCGAAACTTTGCCCAGATACGGCATCAGCCAGTGTTCAAGGGATTTCATCAGCGCGTCATCGCTGACGTCCGGCCATTGGCTTGCGTCTTGAGTCTGCAGATCCAACTGCCGCAACAGGGCGACACGCGCCTGCCACTGACGCAGTTCCGGTGTCCATGGCAGCAACTCAAGACCCTTGCGCCGCACCAGATTGACCAGTGCCTGACTGCGTGCGCTTTCATCGAGACCGGTCAACGGTTCACGACTGAGGATCAGCTCACCGACCTTGCGCTGACGCTCGGCGCGCAACACACCTTCGCGCTCGTCCCAATCCAGTTGATCGACGCACTGCACCTGCTCGGCCAGCACCGAATCGAACAGCGCCGGATCAAAATCCGCCGCCAGATAAATCCGTTCTTCGCGCTGGCCCTGACGGCTGCCGAGGTCGGCGATGACGATCCACGGTTCTTTCATCAGGCTGTCGGCTTCGGCGAACAGCGCAGCGCGACCGTTGGCCAAGCGATATTCAGCGCCACCGGCGCGGCGCTGCTGGGCGACACGGTCGGGATAGGCCAGCGCCAGCAAAGCGCCGAGCCAGCGCGGATGATCCGGATCGTTGACCGGTTCACTCGCCTTACCGCGCAGGTAACCGCGGTATTGCCGCGCCAGTTGCCGCGCACGCTGCACGCCGCCCTGCGCCCCACGAGTTGCGCGCTCTTCGCCCGAAAGCAGGATCAGTCGGCTGTGCAGGTCGGCCCCGGCGCCGCGCAAGATATCGCGCTCGCCCAGCAGCGCGGCGACATCGCAAGCCATCGTCGCCAGCCCCAACGCCTGACCGCGCAGCAATAAGTGGCCGATACGCGGATGCGCCGGCAGCTCGGCCATGGCCTGACCGTGCGCAGTCAGCGCCTCGCCGTCCAGCGCACCCAGACGCTGCAACAAATCCTGTGCCTGTGCATAAGCCGCTGCCGGCGGCACGTCGAGCCAGACCAGTTCGCCCGGTGTCACGCCCCAGCGCCCCAGTTGCAACGCAAGGCTGGCCAGATCTGCCGAGAGAATTTCCGCACTGCCGTATGCCGCCAGTTGCTCGTGTTGATCCTGCGACCACAAGCGATAACAAACGCCTGGCTCCAGTCGCCCTGCCCGGCCTGCGCGTTGGGTGGCACTGGCTTTGGAAATGCGTTGAGTGTCGAGGCGGGTCATGCCGCTGCCCGGATCGAAACGCGGCACCCGCGCCAGCCCGGCATCGATCACCACGCGCACGCCGTTGATGGTCAAACTGGTTTCGGCGATGTTGGTCGCCAGCACCACTTTGCGCTGACCGGGTGGAGCCGGATCGATGGCCGCTCGTTGCGCGTTCAGATCAAGCTCACCGTGTAACGGACAGAGCAACACGTCGCTGCGCTCACCGATGGCGTCGCTCAGTTGCTGATGGACTCGACGGATTTCCGCCTGCCCCGGCAGAAACACCAACACGCTGCCGGTTTCATCATTGAGCGCTTCGAGTACCGTCTGCGTCACGCGTTGATCAATGTATTCGCCGGGCTGAAACGGCCGCCCCCAGCGCATTGTCACCGGGTACATGCGGCCCTCGCTGCGCAGGATCGGCGCGTCGTCGAGCAAACCGGCCAGGCGTTCGCCTTCCAGCGTTGCGGACATCAGCAAAATCTTCAGCGGCTGTTCAGCGCGAAACAGCTCTCGACCGTTCAAACTCAGGGCCAATGCCAGATCGGCGTCGAGGCTGCGCTCAAGCACTTTGCCACTTGCCAGATGTTGTCAAACTCTTCCAGTATCCTTCTATTCCGGGCATTTCATGGAAATAATCTCAAGGATAAATCTTTGACAGTCATCAAACATATGCAGTCGTTGGTGAACTATCGCTTTAGCGTCATACCTCCAGATGTCGTGGACCTCATGCAGCGTTGCGCCGCGATCAACGCTGCGGAAAAAGCTACTCACCTCGTGAAGGTCTTCGAAGCCTACTGCCAAGTCACCGGCACCGTGATCACTTATCTGTCTCTCTCCTCCCCATCATTTCTTAATGTCATGAAAGGCTTTCTCGGATCGTTAGCCGACCAATCTCTGCTCGTCCTAAACGGTACGAGCAGACAGCGCTACGCCAGGGGATTCGTCATGCTGTTGGATGAAATGCGTAAGGAGATCCCACTTTTGCCCTCCTTATCTCGAATGGAGGTTTATCCCCGTTACAACCAGCACGTTTGGGAGCAGGAAAAGCAGCACCTCGACGCAAAGTCAGTTCGCTACTGGAATGGCTGGCCTGTTCAAGGCCGCAAAGAAGCAATCAGCTTCATTCCGATCAACCTAATCTGGAACTCCCACGGCGAGGAGTTTGCCGAAGAGATTTATAAGAACTATCGCCAGAATGCGCAAAAACATCTTGCACCTGCGCACTCTGACTTCAATTTGTTTTTGCTCTTTCTCTCACAAAATGCTGAGCGCTGGCCCAGTACCAGTTTCCAGCACCCTATGCAGATCAAGAATCTCTTCATCGATTACTTACTCTTCAACTTCAAGCAAGCACTGGAAGTAGGTACTGACATCGCAAATCGGACGCGTTCCTATGCGAAGTTCATCCATACTATAGATGAGGCGTTCATCCAATCGGGAATTTGGACCCGGCCATTCGCTGGTGAGTTACCGCGCCCGACTTCCGCCTCTACGCCTGGCTCCCATACCAATCTCAGAACGACAGCTGATGGCACCATTGTTAAAGACAAGCTCATAACTTCCGTACCGCTGCAGCTAACCGACTCCGAAGCAATAGAAATAATATTTAAAAGAATCCTAGAAGATAACCAGATAGTAGTGAAATGGGCTGAAAAACGACTCTTTAGCATCCGCAAGAAACAAATCAATCGAGATCAACTTTCGCTCACAGGGACACCAATCACAAAAATAAGCCGACGACTTGCAAGCATCAATGAAGTCGGAGAGAACAACTTATGTGCAACATTCAAAAAATTTGGGCTAGCTTATCTTAGAGAGCATGCAAACAAGATTCTTTGGCAAACAACGAAAGATGATGCAGCCAAATTATTTGCCCTCCCCAAACCCAGCGACTTCTTCGCCCTGCAGTTGCTACTCACTTACCATCATCCCTGCTTGACAGAAAGCTTCTTCGATAACCTCGAGCTCTACGACAAACGGGGAAATCTTTCTGGATTCCTGAAGACAGACAGCGGCTATCAACTTATTGGATACAAAGATCGCAAAGGAGGCAAATTGAGTGAGCAAAAAATCGACCTTACTCCTCGGCAGGCCGTATGGGTTCGCCGAGTAATTTCACTAACTGAACCCCTTCGGGAAGAACTTCGCAATGCAGACGATAATGCATGGCGGTATTTATTTATTCACTGCCAGCGAGCCATCTGTTATCCAAAAAAGCCGAAGATATTCAAGATCAAGCCATGCATGATAGATCGTCACCAGCAGATAATTGACGAATTTTCAACTATTTCTGGCCGAGACGAAAACACCATCCGAGAGTTTATTTCACGTGTTTCGGTGACATCGCTGCGAGCATCCAGTGGAGTTGAAGTTTACCTAAAGACTAACAGCGTAGAAACTATGGCTAAGGCTATCGGGCATACTGGATATAACTCTTCTTTGCTGAGTAGTTACCTACCGGAACCTATCCTTGCATTTTTCCAGACCCGATGGATTCGAATTTTCCAGCGCGGCATTATTTGCGAAGCCATGAAGGACAGCCCTCGCTTACTAGAAGTCGCAAGATTCCAAAACATGGAGGAACTTCATGAGTTCCTAAAACACCATGCTCTACGAGAAATTCCAGATCATATCCGGAACCCCGAGCACATGAAAATGGCGGATTCAAAACAGCGGGACATCCAGCATATTGACCAGGCTGATCGTGTACTTATCTCGATCGACAGCGGAGTGCTTACTGCCCTCCTTTCATTAAAAGAAGCCGTTTGCAGCGCTAGCACCCCGTCCAAACTGTGCTCTAAAGCTATTTACTGGTCGAATTTCACCGACTTGGTAGTACGAGAGATTGAAGATGGCTACAACAGTGACCTTCAAGATCACCTACACATCGCGCGAAAGCACGTCAGCGCTTCACACATGGAGAATCTGATCTATGCATCTACCCCCTGAACTCGATTTTCTTTCGCCTTTTCTAATCAAGGCTAAAGAAGAATATCGATCGGCCTGTTGGCTTCTCAGCGACTTCGATGATCCAGTGTGGAGGATTAGCTTTGAATTCAAAACATATAAAGAGCTTGACTGGAGGGTAGTATTGGATGACGGAAGCACTCTTACGGAATCCAGACACAAACAACTGCTCGACAGCTTCAAGTATTACTTGACGTCTTGCACACGCATTTCTTCCAGTTTTCTTGCAGAAGCGAAAGGTCAGCGACAGCAGCACAAGCGCTTTCGCGCTGCTTGTCATATCATTGACTTACTGCTCATAAATAGCAAACGCTACAAGCTATCCTCTCATGGACTTGGCGGGCTTACGAGTGGTAACTTAATTGAAATTCTAGAGACGATAGCATCAACCCCACATACTACAGAGTCAACATACAATTGGACTAATCGAGCACGCGAATACTGCCTTAATTTAGTTAAACGCACCGATTCCAACGAGATCTCAATCGTACTGAAGAGCCTTCCAGAAATTGGATTGATCACTAATGAGCAATTGGACGATGACATACTAGGAATATCTTATGACCTAATTCCTCAGGTACGGGCGGCTCTATACTTAAGAAATTTCTATCACAACCAAGTTCCCTATGGCAAACAGCCGAATACCTTTTTGCTCGCCCAGGATATTTACCATGATACCCTACGAGGCAAGAGCCTCGCCAAGCCCGTTCACCCAATCCTCTGCTTCAACAGTGACACCAGTACTTTTAAAAAGGAATACCGAAGTGCGCCCGTAAAAAGTGGGCAGCATGAGAGAATGATAGACAATACCTACTATTTCTATCGTTCAACTTTATACAGCCTTGGGTTGTTACATGAAATCCCGCTTCCAAGCCCTCCCCTAGAGGCCCTAATTGAGGCTGAACGCTATATGCCTGATTTGTCGACCCTGGGTAGGTTTCGCACTGTTCCGTCCGACATCGTATTCAAGGCTGTACGTCAAGCGATAGAGTTCCACCTCGATCACGGACAAGAAATCACTAAAGCTTTCTGTCGAGTTGCACTCGAGTGCCGCAAGCGCAACATATCTCCAAGCTCTCTTACGCATGAAGAGGTACAATATCTAGTTGGTCAAAAACTGGCATCTCTGGGAGTAAATAGACTATGTCTTTCGACTCGTGTGCGTGGTTCAGCCAAGTCCAAAACTCGCTCCAACGTGAAGGGTAAAAAAAACGAGTATTTCGAAAACCTAAGACGCAATTCTGGTCTATATGAACTCATAATGGTTTACATCGGGTGCATACAGTTGACTATTGGCGTGCTTATGGCCCGACGCGCTAGCGAGTTGTATGAATTAAAAGCAGCCGATTGCCTTGACGAAACTGAGACGTGGCTCATGTTTAAAAACGCAAAGAGCACTCGCCACCTCTTCGGTCATCGTCGCAGGCAAGCGCGCCCCATCGAACCCATAGCCGTAGACATGGTAAAGACTCTCATTAGGATGCAGAAGGTTCTGCAACGGATAGGTTACATCCGTAAGCTTAAAACCCTTTTCGCCGTTCCTACTGTAACAGGCGCACCGAATCTCACGGAATCGTCCGTTACCGTGTACAACCGCAACCTCGACATGTTCTGTGACTATTTCGAAACACCTCTAAACGCAGCTGGTGAGCGATACTATTTCCGCCAGCACCAAATGCGTCGTTTTTTTGCAATGTTGTTCTTTTACTGCGGCAGTTTCGCCAAACTCGACACGCTGCAATGGATGCTGGGACATGCGGATCCAAAGCATGTCTACCATTACATTACCGAATCAACCGACGGATCCGTGTTAGCCAGTGCCAAGGCACACTATGTAGCCGAACAACTGCATATGGGCAATGTTGAGAATTACCTCGCCCTCGCCGAATTACTCAAGAAACGGCACGGGACAGAAGACTTCAATCTGATAGATACCCATGATCTAGAAGACCAGATTCAAGACTTGCTAGTTGAGGGCTGGGTGGAAATCGAGCCGGAATTCTTCACGGATCACCAGGGCCACAAGTTCAAGGTAGTGGCCCGCCTGATTTTAACTGAGGAAACAGCATGAGCAGGGCGTCGCGAGCAAGCCTAGTGGCTGCCGGCGTCAAGGCGCTTCATGTTCTGCTTGTGCAGATCATTCAACGGCCAGTGCAATTCAGTAAGGATGCCGATCTCCACCTCGCCCTAAAAAGCCAAGGAAGTCTCGCAAAACTCGAGCGATCTATAGCGAGCGAGAAAGACGAGCCACTAATAACTTACCCTATGAGCTTGAACAGCCTGAAGACACATGCTAATGAAAACCTAGTTGGTGGCTTCAAAGCACTAAATGATCTACGCCTCAAAGCTCTCGAGGCGCTTGAATTTGCGGAGAAACGGCAGCAACACGCCAATAAACGAAGCAAGTCAGGGTTAACAAGAAAGGTCGAGCAGCTGGAACAGGAACTGGAGATGCAGCGGCAGACGAATGTGATATTGCTTCGCGCACTATCCGAGTCAATGACTCAGCTCACCAACATACGCGACGCAGCGGACGACAAGATCCGAGCAAAGCGGACCCACGATGCCCTCCACACTTTACGGGCCATATTGAGCATGGGCATGCCACCGTTCAATCAAGTAGAAAATTATTCCGAAGCTCACGCTCCGATAGCGGACGTTGCCAATATCTCGGACTACCGCAAAGGCTAGCGCATGAATAGTCGATTAACCCGTAAGCTTTACAGCCTCTTGGGCGAATTCAAGACATTCAGCCACTTTTCGGTCGACCGCTTGAGTACCCGTGATGCCACTAACATGCCGTTTATGATCTGGCCAAACGGTTCGCCCTGTTTAATTGGCAACCTGTATATGCAATCCCTGTTGAGTCGCAAGGGACGTGGAAAGCAAGGGCTATCGCGAAAGGGACAGAAAGGCGGATCAATGGGAGAGTACGCCTCAAAATTGAGTCAACTGCTACGAAAGTGCTATCGAGATAGTCTCGACCCCATCACCCTGCAAGATGGAAAGTTTACTGATTACATTGATGAGATTCGAAAGGAGACCTCGAGTTTCAATCCGGCGGTAACAAAGAAATCGGAGACCTCAGTAGTTGCCACGGGAAAAGTTTGGCTAGATTTTCTAGGCTTCGTTGGCCGATTATATGGCATTCCTAACTTTGTTTCTCCTGAAGGGTCAATACGGGCCAGGGAGGAAAAGTATGTCGCCGCGTCCCGAAATGGGAGAAATATCTATCGGACTTACTTGACGCATCACTCGTTCGGAGAGTCGCACAGAGAACACCGCAGAAACCCGATCACGAAAGAGCAGATTCAGCAACTGAAAGCCGCCATCCGGAAGGATAAGAGCCCTGCGTTTGTGAAGGTAAGACGTGCCTGCATGATTGAACTTTTCAGCGATACAGGTGGAAGGCGCACCGAAGTTGCAAACCTTAAGGTGGATGATGTACTGAGAGCATTGGAAATGGAACATCCCGTACTACGCCTGGACACGCTCAAACAGGCCGAGGGAGCCGAGCGCTACGTTCCCGTCTTTTCTACTGCGCTAAAAAAACTCAAACAGTACATAGAAGTGGAGCGACGCAAAATCATGCGCACTGTGTACAAAGGCGTAAAGGATCATGGGTATTTCTTCGTCTCTGCGACAACGGGTCGCCCGCTCACAAGCGGCGCAATATCAAACGAGATCAATCATCTGCGCAAAGTAGCCGGCATCGAGTCCCAAGTCTGCGCGCACATGTTCCGTCATGCCTTCATCACCAATCTCTTCATTCGCTTCATCAAACGCCACCAACTCACCAATGAAGACGACTTCCGGCGTGCGCTACTTGATAGCCAGACATTCCTGGCTGAGGTAATCAGTTGGACAGGTCATCTCACATCACAATCGGCCGAGTACTACATCAACTTGGCCTTCCGCGATTTGGCTGGATACACGGAAACAGTAAGTTCAGTTCACCTGGTCATGGCGATGGACAAGTACTTCTCAGAGGAGAACGAATTGCTCGCCCTCCTTGAAGAAGGTATGCCGGTCACCGAGTACATTCAGCGACTCAAAGTGCTGCAGAAGATGGCGAATAAGGACTTTGAGATTGCTCGCCAGCGGGAGTCTTCACTCACTCGCACATGAGGGGCGGGCCGTGGGATCTACGCCAGTTCTGTCATGCACGGTTGCGCTTTTCGTAAGGTCTAATCGGAGCGTTGAAGGATGGTATAAATTTCTAGAATCGCACGCAGCCTAGCATGAGCCAGTTGTTCTATTTCTAATCTTTTGCTTGCAGTACCCAACAAAGTAACTTACTTTTTTAATTCACCAGCATTAACATTAAGGCAATACCTATGGCTTTCTCGGCTTAGCTCTTGCAGTAGCCTCGGCCACAAGTGGATCCTCAGGCCAGTAATGCTTGGGGTACCTACCTCGTAAATCTTTCTTCACTTCCGCGTAGGTATTGCGCCAGAAGCTCGCCAGGTCCTGGGTGACCTGCACAGCAGGTGCAGCTTGACGCCTGGCGACCGTTGGCGATGCGCGGGGTATCGGCCAGGCCGAACAGCTCCTGCAGGCGCACGGCGAGTACCGGCATCTCGTCGCTGTAGTCCAGGCGGATACGGGAACCGGACGGCACTTCCAGCGTACGCGGCGCCAGTTCGGCCAGCGGCCCCTCGAACAGCGCCGGGTCGAGGTCGGCGGCGAGGTAGATGCGCTCCTCGCGCTGGCCCTGGCGACTGCCGAGGTCGGCGATCACCAGCCAGGGCTGTTTCATCAACGCATCCGGCTCGCCAAAGGTCGCCGCGCTGCCGTTGGCCAGGCGGTAATCGGCACCGCCCGCGCGGCGTTGCTGGGCGATGCGGTCCGGGTAGGCGAAGGCCAGCAGGCAGCCGAGCCAGCGCGGGTAATCCGGATCGGCCACCGGCTCGCTGGCCGGGCCGCGCAGCTAGGAGCGGAACTGCCGCGCCAGCTGGCGGGCGCGCTGCACGCCGCCACGAGCGCCGCGCGCGGCCTTGTCGTCACCGGCCAACAGGGCCAGGGGGTTGTCCTGACTCTGTAGAGCGCTACATTCACCTAGCCTTCGAGAAGGTATCGAACTATCACACTACGGTTTCCTCGGTTTACATGATCAAGGCGATTGAAGTCTTTGACCAAAGCCAAGAGAAACTTCTGAACGACTTGAAGGCAGGAATGCCTGTTGCCGAGTACGCAACAAAGCTTGCAAAGCTCAAGAAGTTTCGTAATGAAGACTTTGAAATTGCCAAGGCACGCGCCACGTAAACTTGGTCGCTTCTTATCTCGATCTCTAGATTTTTCTTGGCTTCGCTCGGGCGGCAGTCATTGCTTTCTAGGCTTACTCCTAGCGGTTGGTTCTGCTTCCATAGGGTTATCAGGCCACCAGTGTTTGGGGTATCGACCCTTTAGATCTTTCTTTACTTCAATGTAAGTGTTGGCCCAAAAGCTGGCGAGATCTTGAGTAACCTGTACGGGTCTGCGGGCTGGAGACAGTAGATGCAGTAGCACCCCCTGACGGCCTCCTGCTACACGTGGAGTGTCAGCCAGGCCAAACAGCTCCTGTAGCCTCACAGCAAGCACGGGTGGGTGTTCTGAGTAATCAATCGCAATGCGCGAGCCAGAAGGCACCTGCAGCGCTTTGGGGGCAAGTTCATCGAGGCGTGCAGGTAACGGCCAAGGCAGTAAACCAAAAAGGATGCTTCGGAGATCCAAGTCGGCGAAATGACTGAGTCGGCTGACTTTATCCAGATACGGTCCCAGCCACTCTTCAAGTGAGCTCAGGAGTGCGGTATCTGACAGATCAGGCCACTCACTTTCACCCTTTTGCTCGAGATCCAGACCACGAAGAAGAGACACTCGTGCCTGCCACTGACGAAGATCCGGTGTCCACGGTAGCAGCTCCATGCCCTTGCGACGTACGAGGCCGACCAAGGCCTTAGAACGAGCCTCTTCATCAAGCCCAGGAATGGCCGCTCGACTCAGTACCAGCTCACCCACACGCTGCTGACGCTCGGCTTTCAATACACCTTCGCGTTCATCCCACTCGAGTTCATCACGCTGGCTTACCTGCTCGGCAAGCAGAGTGTCGAATAGCTGGGGATCAAGTGCTGCGGCAATGTAGATGCGCTCCTCTCTCTGACCTTGTCTGCTCCCAAGATCTGCAATGACTAGCCAAGGTTCTTTCATCAGTGCGTCAGGCTCGCCAAACTGAGCGGCACGACCATTTGCCAATCGGTACTCAGCTCCACCATCGCGTCGCTGACGAGCAACTCGGTCGGGATAAGCGAAGGCCAAGAGCCCCCCTTGCCACCGTGGATGATCAGGGTCTGCCACAGGCTCAGATACCGGACCGCGTAGATATCCCCTGAACTGTCTCGCTAGCTGACGGGTTCGTTGAACAGCCCCTCGACTAGCGCGTGAGGACGCTTCATTACCCAATACACTAATACGATCATGAAGGTCGGCGCCGGTACCGCGGAGGATATCCTTTTCTCCAAGCAGCGCCGCGATGTCACAGGCGAGGTTACCAAGTCCGAATGCCTGGCCACGGAGCAACAGATGCGCGATTCGAGGATGTGCAGGTAACTCAGCCATAGCTTGGCCATGGGCAGTAATAACACCACGCTCATCTAATGCTCCTAGCCGGATGAGCAGGTCACGAGCTTGCGCATAAGCTGCTACAGGAGGCGAATCTAACCAAGCCAAATCGTCAGGCTGCACGCCCCATCGTGCTAGCTGCAGCGCGAGTCCAGATAGGTCTGCCTGCAAAATTTCGGCAGCGTCGTATGCAGCAAGCTGGTCATGTTGCGATTCCGACCAGAGTCGATAGCAAACACCTGGTTCGAGGCGTCCTGCGCGGCCAGCACGTTGCGTAGCTGCCGCTCGAGAAACACGTTGCGTATCCAGGCGAGTCATACCACTGACAGGGTCAAAGCGCGGCACGCGGGCCAGTCCAGCGTCCACTACGACGCGAACGCCGTCGATGGTTAAGCTTGTTTCGGCTATGTTGGTGGCAAGCACCACTTTGCGTTTGCCTTGTGGCGCGGGTTCGATAGCAGCTCGCTGGGACGATAGGTCAAGTTCGCCATGGAGCGGACAAAGCATAATGTTCTCTTGGCCCTTCAGTTGATCTTTCAACTGCTCGTTAACCCGGCGTATTTCAGCCTGACCGGGAAGGAATACAAGGATGCTCCCGCTTTGTTCAGATAGGGCCTGCAGGCAGATCTGAATCACGCGTGGCTCGACGAACTCACCGAGTTGATAAGGTCTCCCCCAATACGTGGTGACCGGGAACATACGACCGTCGCTCGTCACTATTGGAGCGTCGTTCAGGAGCTTAGAAAGGCGATCCCCCTCAAGCGTTGCAGACATGAGAAGGATCTTAAGAGGTTGGCTTTCGTCCCTCAGAAGCTCACGGCCGTTAAGGCAAAGTGCTAAGGCTAAATCTGCGTCGAGCGTACGAAGATGGTATTCATCGAAGATGACAACCCCAACACCGTCGAGGGCAGGATCCTCTTGTAAACGACGGGACAGGATGCCCTCGGTGACGACTTCAACTCGGGTTTTCGGACCGACTTTGCTTTCCAAGCGAATCCGGTACCCGATGGTTTCACCTACTCTCTCACCCAATTCGCTAGCTAGACGCTCAGCCGCAGCTCGAGCAGCAAGACGCCTCGGCTCGAGCATCAAGATGGTTTGGGTTCCAAGCCATGCCTCATTCAATAGAGCGAGGGGAACTCGGGTTGTCTTACCGTAACCGTCCGGCCAAGTCACCTACCGAACTCCAGCATTAAGGGCGATGGTGTCCGCGTATTTTTAAGCGGACGCGATCGCCCTTATCGCAAGGATTTCCATGCGCCAACGAAGCTCTTACCCGAAACCATTCAAAGCCCAGGTCGTCCAGGAATGCCTGCAACCCGGAGCGACAATTTCCAGCGTAGCCATCCATCACGGCATCAACGCCAACGTGATCCGCAAGTGGCTACCGACTTACCGGGATCAATCGCCTGCAACCTTGCCGGCTTTCGTTCCGGTAAAAACGGGACCAAGGCGAGCATCAGAAGAGATGGTGATCATCTCGCTGCCTCTGGGTGATAAATCCATCACCGTAAAATGGCCAGCCTCGGATCCGGACGGCTGCGCCTGTTTCATTCGTAGCCTGGCCCAATGATTCGCGTCGATGCAATCTGGCTCGCCACCGAGCCTATGGACATGCGCGCCGGCACTGAGACTGCGTTGGCCCGAGTGGTCGCGGTGTTCGGTGCGGCGAAGCCGCACTGCGCTTACCTCTTTGCCAACCGTCGGGCCAATCGGATGAAAGTCCTGGTGCACGACGGCGTCGGTATCTGGCTAGCGGCACGGCGCTTGAACCAAGGTAAGTTTCATTGGCCAGGCCTCCATCGTGGAACGGAGGTCGAACTCGACCCCGAACAACTCCAGGCGCTGGTACTTGGATTACCCTGGCAACGAGTCGGTGCGGGCGGTGCAATTACATTGCTTTAAATGCTGCCTTTTAGCTGAAGCAGTCGGGCTGCTTTGGTAAAATCCACCCCATGACTTCCTTGCCCGATCTCGACCAAATGACCCCCGAACAACTGCGCACACTAGCTGCGCAGTTGATGTCCAAGGTCGACACCCAGAGCCGAAAGATCCATCGTGATGAAACGATTATCGAGCAGCTCACTCACGAGATCGCCATCCTTAAACGGCACAAGTTCGCCAAGCGCAGCGAGCAGATCAGCCCGGCGCAGGGCAGCCTGCTCGATGACCTACTCAATACCGACCTCGAAGCCATCGAGGCGGAGTTAAAAGCCCTTCATCCCGCTCCCGCACAGGCAGAACCACGCCAGCAACCCAAGCGTGTGCCGTTGCCACCGCAGTTCCCACGTACTGTGATCCATCACGAGCCGGACAACACCCAGTGCGCGTGCGGCTGCCAGCTTCAGCGCATCGGTGAAGATGTCAGCGAAAAGCTGGACTACACGCCGGGCGTGTTCACCGTCGAACAGCATGTGCGTGGGAAATGGGCATGTCGGCAGTGCGAAACACTGATCCAGGCCCCGGTGCCGGCGCAGGTAATCGACAAGGGTATCCCCACTGCCGGCCTGCTGGCCCACGTGATGGTGGCCAAGTTCGCCGACCACCTGCCGCTGTACCGGCAAGAAAAGATCTTCGGCCGTGCCGGCCTGGCCATCCCGCGCTCGACACTGGCGCAGTGGGTGGGTCAAACCGGCGTGCAGCTTCAGCCCCTGGTCGATGCGTTGCGCGAAGTGGTGCTGGCCCAGCGCGTGGTTCACGCCGATGAAACGCCGGTACAAATGCTGGCTCCGGGAGAGAAGAAAACCCATCGTGCTTACGTCTGGGCCTACAGCAGCACGCCTTTTTCGGCACTCAAGGCTGTTGTCTACGACTTCAGCCCCAGCCGTGCCGGCGAACATGCGCGCAACTTCCTGGGCACCTGGAACGGGAAGCTGGTCTGTGATGACTTTGCCGGCTACAAGGCCAGCTTTGAGCTGGGCATCACCGAGATCGGCTGCATGGCCCATGCACGCCGTAAGTTCTTTGACTTGCATGTAGCCAATAAAAGCCAATTGGCGGAGCAGGCGCTTCACTCGATTGGCGGGCTTTACGAAGTCGAGCGACACGCCAAGGAAATGAGCGACGAAGACCGTTGGCGATTACGCCAGGAAACAGCAGTGCCCATCGCTGAAAAGCTGCATGAGTGGATGCTGGCCCAGCGTGAAATTGTGCCCGAGGGTTCGGCCACAGCGAAGGCTCTGGATTACAGCCTCAAACGCTGGGTAGCGCTGACGCGCTACCTGGCAGATGGTGCTGTGCCCATCGACAACAACCAGATCGAGAACTTGATCCGGCCGTGGGCGCTTGGGCGGTCTAACTGGTTGTTTGCGGGATCGCTGCGCAGCGGCAAGCGGGCGGCCGCGATCATGAGCCTGATCCAGTCAGCGCGCATCAACGGGCATGATCCGTATGCTTATCTCAAGGATGTACTGACGCGGCTGCCGACGCAGCGGGCCAGCGAGATGGAGCGACTGCTGCCGCATCAGTGGACGCCTGCCTAATCTGCGCAAGGTGTGTTCGCTGGCCGCTTACGTCTTACCCGCTCCTGGAGGAGCTTCAAGGACAGCTTCATTTCGCTCTGCCAATGCTGAGCGAAGGGCAGGCAGAGCAACGTCGATAGGGAGAAAGCTCATACGAATTTTACAGTACACAAGGAGGACTGACAGAGATGATCACGCATATCAGAGCGAATGGCTCCTTTCTTGTGAAAAGTGCTGGAAGGTCTGATCGCCACACACATCATCACCATCGAGGCCGAGTGATCGAGTACGCAAGTCGCATCCACGTACGCTCACACAAGGCTCAATGTCGACCGCATCCATGCCGGCATCTTGCAGGCCCGGAGCTTCATCAGCTCTTCGCCGCTCAGCGCTCTAACAATCTTGGAAACCACATTAGCGGACAGCCCTTCTTTCCCGATGTAGTAGAGAGCAGTAAGCGCCACACCTACCGTCGTGCCGGCGTGCTGCAAGCGATCCTTGGATACGTGGCGGAGGCGAACCACCGCATTGCCAACCTTGATCTCGCGAGTAGATCCGCTGGTGTAAAAGGTCGGCAACACCTGCATCTGTGTGCTGAGGCCCAACCTCCGAACAGCCTCCGCGCCGTGTATCTGGATCGTCTCGCCGCTCGCCTTCGTGATGACCTCCATGACAGCCAGCGGACTCGGGCGCACCACCCTGCCGGTGTACTTGCTCATTTTGGGGCGCATGTAGACACCGCGAGCTACTCGCTCCAGCGTGCCTGATTGCACCAGCCTAGAAAGCGCTTTATCAATCGACGCACGGGAACCGATCTGCGCGAACACCGCGCCGGCAAAGGGCCTCCCCTTTGGCATGTGCTTGACTCGATTTAAAATAGCTTGTGCGACGGACATATGAGCCCCAAAAAGTCAGAATCCACATATTTTCTGACGCCCACAAAAACTATAAGCCCTGCCAAAAACGGGACCTCCAGGCCAGCCACAGGGCACAGAGGGACAGCAAGGTCAACACTCACTGTGCGGCCACGGAACCGGTCCCTCACACAGCCTCGCTGAGTAATCAGTCAGGTTCGACTAGAGCTCTCAACTCCTCACCAACCTTCTCCAGGAGCTGCTCAAAACTTTCAGGAGCTTCGGATCCAAGCAAGTAGGTCAGGGCCAAGAGGGTGACCGGATGAGTGTCGAGCACCGTGCAGAGGCTATCGAGCTTTTCGAGAGTCGGGCTCGTTGCCCCGCGCTCCAGCATGCTGACGAAGGTACGGCTGCTAACGAGCGAGAAATCTTCCTGCGCCAGCCCCCTACGGTGCCGCACGAATCTCAACGCTTTCCCGAACGAATCCCGGACTTCCATTTTGCTGCTCCGCAAAATGGAAAGATGAAGCGCGATTGAACAATATATGACTACAAAATATATTGTGCACCAATCAAACACAATTCTCATTAGGTGATTGCCGCGTGTTCAAGACCAGCCGAAATGCGGAGCTGCTCCCCGGACTCTCAACAGCGCCAGATGGCGTCCAGTTCTGGTCATATGTCGAGCTAGAGGTGACCTGGCTCTGGTTCTATTTGCAGATCGTTGAGGACGATGGAAACGAGGCCTTTCGAAGCATGCTAATGGTCCCGTCGGTTCCATTGCTGGAACAGGTCATAGCTGCGCAGACTGAGCACGCCTGGCTGGAGCAGGCGTATCTTGTGAATCCAGGGCACATGAACAAGGCTGGTCGTTGGATGATGGAGCCATTGCTGGAGATTAGCTCCATTCGAGACGCTCAAGGTAATGTGCTTGGGCATCAGTACAGAGTGGAAGGCGATCGCACGTACTCAACCTCAGCGAGTCAGCCTCTCGATACTCGGATGAGTACCCACGTGATCTTCTCTGCGGCATTGCATCTGCGAGGCTAGGTGCGTATTTCGGCCCATCGTGACCGGCCTTTTCGCTAACGCATGACCACTCATTTCGCTAACAACGTGACCAATTTCCAGCCTACTTCGAAACAGGCGGTCACGGTTTAGCGAAATACTTCCCCCCGTTGCGCATGACCTGACTCGACCGCCATGTTGCGTAGATACAGGAGCTACCACCATGCATGCAGCATCCAAAACCCTTGCATTCTCAAAGGATCAGGGCAGCGTGATTCTCCGAACGGCACTGAGAATCCTAGAGAAATGGAAGTCTACTACTGAGCAGGTGTGCAGTATTCTTCGTGTCTCGCGCAGCAGCATTTCCCATGCTCAGCAGGGCAAGGGCGTGGAACTCGACTTCGATCAACTGGAGCGGGCCAGCATCGTATTGAACTGCCACGCCAGCTTGCGACTGGTCTTTGATAACCCTGAGAACGTCTACGGTTTTGCGGGCAAGGAAAACCACAACGATTTCTTTAATGGCCGTAAACCGTTGGAAATCATGGCGCAGGGCGACCTCATGTCCCTGTTCGAGACTTACAAGGGGATTGACGCCCTTTGTAGGGCTGGTGAGCTTAACCAAGAGGGGATAGGTCGAATGCAAACGGTGGTCAGCAACAAAGCAAGTGCTGATCAGTGAAAGAGGAACCCCGCCGCGTCAGGATAGTTGTCGTGTGAGCGTGTCATGCTGCCTTTGATGATTGCGGCAGTACCGCCTCCCGTTCCGGATTGGCGCAGCAAAAGACTTGATTCGAATTCGGAGGAAACATGGGTATTTCGTATTACCTTGCATGTTTGGAGACCCGGCAATATGTCTGGGTTGGCAGGCTTGAGCCACAGGGGGCGGTGCCGGTGGCGGACGCCGGAGGCTCCATCGCCATGTTCGCGCTGGAGAATCGGAACAAACCGTTGATCGTCGTGAGCGAAAGCCATCCGATCCTCGAAGAGGGAATGGAGTGGTCGCCGCCGGCAACGCAAGAAACGTGCAGGGGACAACCTTGACAAACCAAAGCCAACCGCATCTCCAGACACTCGTCGCATTTCCAATCATGGCACAGGTCGTCGATGGACAGCTTGAAGTGTTGGCGCTGATGGGAAATTGACCCAGTCGGATTGCTGATTTCTGCATCTGCAACTGTCGATAAGTTTATCAGCGCAGTTGCTTTTGAATCCTCCCTTCGATAGCCCAGTTCAGTTGTCGAAGACCTGCCACATCCACCGCTGGCATGGTGCACCAGACCATGCTTGAGCTGACGCAGCGGCGCTTGCAAATTGGCAAAAGGCACTCCGTTGTGCAGTGCCCCCCCGCCGCCCTCTTTAATACGAACACGAGAACTGCCCGATGACAGAGCCCCATAAAGACACCATTTGCGATGTATGCGCTACCAGTACGAGGGTGCCGGGATACGGCGAGCAGTTCGGGACGCTCCAGGCGCTCTGGGGCTATGGCGCAGGGCATGATGGCGAGCGCTATCGAGTCAATCTATGCGAAAGTTGCTTTTTCGCGGCGCTAGCGTTTTTGAAGCAGGAGCGCCGCACGCAGAATCTGTTCAGCGATGAGCAGCCCTGCGAGGAACGCCCATTCGGACTAGTCGCCTGTGATGACTACTTTGGTGATTCGTAGCCATATCGCAGAGATGAGGTTGTTGGCTCGCCAGCATCGAACTCAGGCCATGTCAGCACCACTCCTCGCTACAATGGCGTCACCCGCAATCGCTCTAGGGATCTCGCTTGACTGACGCAAAACTCATTGAAGCCGAGATGCGGCGCGCACTTGGCCTAGACCCCGCTCCTTCGAAATCGAAGCAGCCAATACCCAAACAGCACTCCACCTTCACACTCGTTGAATTGAGCGTGCGCAAGAACGGTGGCTCGCCATTCCGCTTCGAGCACAGCTCCCGCTCCATCAGTACACTCGCTGCCCAACTCGAGGCCGAGAAAGCGGCTCGAGAGAAAGGGTATGAAGTCTGGGTCGTGTTGGATATCAGGCAGGTTTCATCATAGAACTAAAACAGTCGCCAGTCAGGCCAATCTCGCTGACTGCTCTGGGGCAATGAACGCCTGAATCAACTAGAGCGAATCAATTCGCACTCGGGCAGCTCTTGGCTTATACCTGTTTCTTCCAGGGTAGGCTGCCTCAAGCGCTTACGTTACCGTCCATAACTGATCAATCCGCGTCGTATTGCTCGGGCTCATCATCTCCCGCCGCATGCCCTCAGTCCGGTTTCACCGGCACCCCTGCAGATCGCATGGTTCCCCGTCCCCATCGCGCATTGATCGCATCCATCACGCCCATCACCCGCTCGGCAGTCACTGGCGGTGTAGCGACGCACGGGTCGTCCAGAGACAGGGTGACCTCGATGTGATCCTCGGCCGGCGAGGGGAAGCCAGAGGCGATCGGACTCAGGAACAGGGGCAGCCGCTGGATGGACGCGCGCAGCGGGCCGAGCGGTGTCAAACTCATGATGACGGCTTCAAAAATACTGTATCTGTTGCTGCCGATGCATTTTTGACCCACATGCCGGTATTTCATTGCCCCAGTTTCGAACGCTGAACTCGCTGTTGCATTTCAACTTTTAAGACTGCTGGGTTGGGTCTGCATAGCGTCGGCACCCGGGTCAAAAAATCATCGGCGGCAACACTTTACCCATCCGTGGGCGAGGTGAACGGCGACCGCAGTAACTACCAGTACGGGCGTGTGGCTGGCGCCCCTGCACAGTACGGGGCATGCGGCACCAGAGTGGACTTCAAGGGACGCGCCGCCGAGCCGCGTGATGAGGTGAAGGGTCTGGTTGCCAGATCGACGTTCTACATGTACGACCGCTACGGTTTATCGATGTCGCGGCAACAACAGCTGCTGCTGATGGCTTGGGATCGCCAGCATCCGGTTTCGACCTGGGAGCGGGAGTGGGGCAGCCGCACGGCAAGAGTCATGGGACATCACAACCCCTTCATCACCGGCGAACGCGCTTGGACGCAGGGGCACAAGCCATCGCGCGAGGGTATCGTGAGCCCGGTCCTCACCAGCGTCACGCCCCCTCCTTCCGCTAAAGCCGTGCCCAGTGATGTGATCATCGGAAACAGGAACAGCCGGGTGTACCACCTGCCGAAGGGCTGCCCGAGTTACACCAAAGTGGCCCCCAAGAATCAGGAGCATTTTGCCAATGAGTCCTCAGCCATTGCCGCGGGCTACAGGATGGCGGGGAACTGTCGCTAGCTTATTCTGACAGGCTTCGCAGATCGGCTTTCATTTCGGCTCTGGCGGGCAGCGGGTGCCCACAACAGTGCGTGCGGGAATGCGGCACGTTGCCATCGCACAGTCCCGACCGCATTCACGGGGCGCTACGGAAATTGAGTAGACGCAGCTTGGCTCCCATCGAGGCCGTGCGGCGAGATCCGCAGGTCTGTCCGTAGCGCGCGCCACGCTGGTTATAGTGGAAAGGATGATTCCCGTAGCCAAGGCCCGCGTTTTGCGGCTGTAAACTGAGGTCTATTAACGTGACTTTAAATGATGAAGATCAAATGGCAGCCCCTAATAGTCCACTTGCAGGCAAGGTCGCGTTGACGTTTTTCTTTAACCTTATGGAAAAATGGGACTGCTCTGAAGCTGAGCAGAAAGTTCTGCTGGGAATAATAGGCGACGCCGCCTATCACAAGTACAAGTGTTTGCCAGAGGTATGCCTGTGCCACGATCTCATGGAGAGGATTTCCTACCTGATGGGGATCCACAGATCCTTGAGGGTGGTCTTCAGCAATCATGCCGACTACGGCTACCATTGGGTTAGAAAACCCAACAAAACACCCCTCTTCAACGGCCAAAGCGCTCTGCAGTTCATGCTGTCAGGGCGCACTGCTGAACTGGCGGAGGTGCACCGCTACCTAGCTTCGATACGGAACTTGTAGCGGCGCAACTACGAATCATGAGCGCCTCTAACCAGTTTCCGCCCTAGATATCCTTTATTTTAAGGGTAGAACCGGCCAAGCGGCCGACCGGCTCCATATCTCGACCCGCGGCAGCGGCAATAGCTAACAAGCGCCCTTGAGCACCATGGCGTTTAGCCAACACCAAGCGCGCTTCTTCTCGGAATCGAGCTATCATTTCAGCTTCAGATGTACGTTTCCGCTTTTTCATCGAAACCTCGCGTGCTCACGCTTGCTCCGATGGCATGGTACGACAGTTGCCGCTGCGATGAAGCGCCGTGATAGAAGCCACGCAGCAGCGACGATTTGCTCTAACCAGCCGCTGACTCTCGTCCAGGCCTTTCTACGACTCAGAGCGCTCGACACGATTACGCCCCATTTTTGCCTCCCGTCATTCCGCCAACTTGGGCTGCCTCCAAAATGTCGGTTGAGGGGTCCACGGAGGCATACACGACGTTTCGTCCCGGAGGATTCCAACGGCCCCACATCTTGTACGCACCCATTCCACAGTCCCAGGTGTCCTGGTAGAGCTCGCGGTCGAGGCGCCATGCGTACCAAGAGCTAGACCAGTGAATTAAATTCACTGATAGACCCCGTATTCGATACGTTCCAGATAATCCTCGACCGCCTGAAAGCCGAACGGATTGTCGATAACGTCCAGCGGCACGTCGCCATCCAGGTGCTTGCAAGGGCGCCCTAGCCATTCTTCAGCCAGCTTCTGGGTGCCGAACACATTCATCGCGTGCTCCAGCACCTTCGCGTACTGGAAAGCAACGGCGCTCTGTTGAGAGTTCAGGTGTGCTGGCTGCCTGCTGCCCTGGCGCTGAATTGTCCTGATGGACTTACCAACAATGCGACTCATGATCTTCTTGGTTGAATACAGATCAGATATCGCAAGCATGTCTTTAACGTCTTTCAGATCAAAGCCTTTGACCGTGAGCCTGTAGACGATGACAGGACTGAGCTGGTCAGCACTTTTTTGGAGAAGGTATTCCGTTGGCTTGCGGGGGGCGGCCGCTGCCCTGCGAGTACGAGCAAACGCGGAATCCATAGCGTCACCTCCAGATGCGAAAAATGACATGAATGTAGCGCTGTTCGGCACCATAGGCAGTAGGTGCTTGATATCACATCGCTCTGTTCATCGTCTGAATCAATTATGCGCATCACCTGACGCCCATTCGGGATGCTCATTTCGCACTGCGCAGTTGAGCTGCCCGGCGCCAGTCCTGAAACTGCCAGCCACCAAACTGCGATAAGGGCTGCGCGCCGGGCGAGATAGCCACGCCTTGTCCAGGCCTGCCAATCTGAGGGAGCTGTACGGGAGCCGGACGGCGTTGGGCGGGTCGTTATCGACTTACAGCTGTTGTCACGAAATACAGTAACCAGTCAATAGCTGTCGATGGCCTCAAGCGCTTCGGCGGATAATATGCTGAACTCAGTTATTGAGCCCAGGATTTATCGAGCCACATCATTCTACAGCGATTCGTTGCGTCTCCTTCGATAGAACGAGAGCACGGCGCGCTGAATTATCGAGGGCCGCGATGATAGCAGTGGCTTGCAAAAGCCAGCGCAGGTAGCGTTACAACCAGATCTATGAAGGAGACAGCGCTATTAACAAAAAGCCGATTCGCTCCGATGAGGAGCTAGCCACCGCCTTAGCGCGCTTGACGCAACTTTGGGGTGCAGAATCCGACTGCTCAGAGGGCAGCGAGCTGGAACTATTGGCGAAACTGATCGTGGAATACGAACGTCAACACCATCCACTGCCGCCATCTGATCCAATCGAAGCCCTCAAATTTCTGATAGACCAGCAGCTAATATCTGTTGACTCTGATCGCTAATCGCGACGGGAAACGGCTGTTTCACCTGGCCACGGTCTTCGCCCCGCTGTCGCCGGTAAGAGGCAGCTAACGGCCAAAAGCAGCCATTAGCCAGCCAGACATGTAGGTGTCCGCTGATACAGAGTTGACGTATTCGTGCCCCCTATTGGTTGATGCGTCGACGGAGCGCACAAAAAAGTCACCATTCACAGGAGCTTTAGCGCTGAATCTTCAGGTGAGCCAAAAATTGAATCGGGGGAGCCCAACGCCCCTAGCGTGAGTTGGGCTGGCGCATGAGAGTATTCATACCGTACGGGAACAGCATGCTGCCCGTGGAATAAGTGTGAAGTCTCAGCGCTGTGGCATGCCCATATGCTGCTGATGCTGCATCATCTGATCCATCATCATCTGTTGCATGCCCATGTACCTGTCCATCATGTATTGATGCTGCTTCATCTGCTCAGGCGTCATCTGGGAGTAGTGGCTGCCCATTTGATCCCAGCCCATCATGTGGCCCCCACCCATCATCTTACCGTTACCCATCATGTGGCCCCCACCCATCATCTTACCGTTACCCATCATGTGGCCCCCGCCCATCATCTGACCGTCACCCATCATATGGCCGCCCTGCATGCCCCCTCCGCAGCACCCCATCATTCCGCCGCCACGCATTCCGTTCATCATGTGCATTCCTTGCTGCATCATGGTTTGGTGCTCTTGCATCAGTTTCTGACGCTGTGCAGGGTCGCTTGCTTTCTGAATTTGGCTCATTTGCTCCTGCATTCTCTTCAGGTTTTCTTGTGCCTTCGCCATCTCTTGATCAAATTGCTCAACGCTCATTGGCTGCTGTTGAGCCTGGCTGGTGGTACTGGAGTCCTGCTGCGCAAAGGTTAAGGCCGGAAAAAGCGCAGCCGCCAAAGCGAAGGTGGCGAGTTTTGGTGCTTTCATTGCTCAGTTCCTTGCAGGTGAAAGTGGGTCGTGGGGTGAGTCACCAGTAGTCAATATAGACCTCGAAGACGGGTGTAGCCTGATGCAGGTCAAAAGTTGATCCCGTACCTGCTACAGGTTGTATTGAAGCTGCTCCGACCAAGGAGGTTGCCTGCGTGAGCGAATTTTCAGTGGCCAAGATGGACTGCCTTCTGGATGAGCAGCCTGCCTGGGCATGTCGTGCTTCAGTAGTTAAAGCCATTTGCCGCCAGGACTGCCCAGCCGCGCTGACGATGGGCGTAAAACAGGCGCGCAAAAAGCCACACGAACGGGGTGAGGATGCCGGCATCGATAGTCACGCGATCTCGGTAAAGCGTTCCGCCACTCACTTCTTGTGCCGTAATCAGGTGATCCCACTTATTGATCAGCGGGCTGTAGCCGTTGTCTCTGAGCATGAAGGCCTGAGCGTTTTCCGTCTGCGGGTAGGTAGTCACAATTGCCTGACGGCCAATGGGAAGTACGCCGAATAGCTTCAGCTTGACCCAGTAGGTGCCCTCGCTCCAGGTATCAGGAAACTCAGCCGGATCCAGCGGGCTGAAACTCAATAAGGGTGAAGCAACCTGACGCAACAGGCGTGGTTTGCGCACCTGGGCGATCACCTTTGCGAGTGGGCACGGCAGCTGGGTGGCGAGATCGACTTGCATGGGCGCAATTACCGACTGGACAGGTTTTGCTCGTCACTCGCAAGCAAGGTCTGGAGTTCTTCAGGAACCGGCATGGGCTTGAACGCACTGATTCTGGAGCGGCCTGTATTGCCGAGGGGCACCCAGATTTTGGAGAACAACAAGGCCGCGAAAATGCGCGGTATTTGCCCGGCCACCTCGCGATAATCGCCAATTTGCCAGCCGAGCGTGAGCATCAGCCAGTGTGACCTGGCATGCAGCAAAGGTTGGCGCTGAGTCAGGATGTGCGCGCGCTCCAGCCATTGAAAGGCATCTGTACTGCGCTGTTCCTGCATGGCCTGCCGGGCCTGCTGAAAGGCTTGTTCAATTGCGAGTTGCAATGCTGCTTTCATCTTCAATCCTCCAACCCTACTTTTTAAGCAGGCGCAGGCCGTTGAACACCACCAGCAGACTGACACCCATGTCTGCAAAGACGGCCATCCACATCGTCGCCTGCCCCGTTAAGGTAATGGCGAGAAACAGGGCCTTGATCCCTAACGCCAGCACGATGTTCTGCTTGAGGATGGCGGCGGTCTGTTGAGACAGGCGGATGAAGGCCGGGATCTTGCGCAGGTCGTCATCCATCAAGGCCACATCCGCAGTTTCGATGGCAGTGTCTGTGCCTGCGGCGGCCATGGCGAAACCGATTTCAGACTTCGCCAGCGCCGGCGCATCGTTGATGCCATCGCCGACCATCCCAACAACGTAGCCGCGCGCTTGCAATGCTTCAACGGCCTGCAATTTGTCGACTGGCAGGAGATTGCCGCGTGCCTCGTCGATGCCTACCTGCTGTGCAATCGCATCTGCGGTGTGCGGGTTATCGCCGGTCAGCATTGTGGTCTTCACGCCAAGCGCGTGAAGTTCCTCAATTGCCTGGCGGCTGGAGTCCTTGACGGTATCGGCAACGGCGAACAGGGCAATGGCACGCTGCGGATTGCACAGCACCACCACTGTTTTACCTTGGCGTTCGAGACGCTCCAGCGTCGCTTCCAGCTCGGGTGAGCAGAGGCCAAGCTCTTCCACCAGACGGTGGTTACCCAGGTGGAAATCTATGCCTTCGATGGTGCCTCGAACACCTCGACCCAGTAGGGCTTCGAATCCCTCAACGGCAGCAAACGTCAGGCCATTCTCAGTGGCATGCTTGGCTATTGCCTGCGAAACCGGGTGGTCAGAGCGACTGGCGAGACTGGCAGCATGAGTACGGTAGAGTTCTGAGTCCTGTTCAACCAACGGCATGTAATCGGTCTGTACCGGCTTGCCATGAGTAATGGTTCCGGTTTTGTCGAGTGCCAGGACGCCAAGCTTGCCACCGATTTCCAGATAGACGCCGCCTTTGACCAAAATGCCTTTACGCGCCGCCGCTGCCAGGCCACTGACAATGGTGACGGGCGTCGAGATGACCAAGGCGCAAGGGCAAGCGACCACCAGCAGCACCAAGGCACGGTAGATCCAGTCGTACCAGGGCTCGGCCATGAAGAGTGGCGGCACAATGGCGATAGCCAGGGCGAATAGGAATACGACAGGGGTGTATACCTTGGCGAACTGATCGACAAAGCGCTGGGTCGGCGCACGTGAACCCTGCGCCTCTTCGACCGCGTGAATGATACGTGCCAGCGTGGTGTTGGCTGCGGCGGCCAGGACGCGGTATTCCAAGGAGCCGGCTTCGTTGATGGTTCCTGCAAAAACCGGATCGCCGATGGTTTTCTCTACAGGCAGGCTTTCCCCTGTGATGGGCGCTTGGTTGATGGTGGAATTCCCGGAAGTTACCTCGCCATCGAGACCGATTCGTTCGCCCGGTCTTACCCTGACCAATGCGCCTACGGCGATGGTTTTAACGTCAACTTCAAGCCATGTGCCATCGATCTGCTGCACCGTGGCGCGCTCCGGCGTCAGATCCATCAGGCCGCGTATGGCATTGCGCGCCCGATCCAGCGACTTCGCTTCGATCAACTCGGCGACAGAAAAGAGGAACATGACCATGGCCGCTTCTGGCCATTGTCCAATCAGCACCGCACCGGTCACCGCGATACTCATCAGCGCATTGATGTTCAGGTTACGGTTCTTCAGCGCGATCCAGCCCTTTTTATAGGTCGTCAGGCCGCACAGCAGAATGGCGAGCAGCGCCATGCCAGCCACAGCCCAATCTGGCGCAAGCTCGGCAAAGTGGATCACTTCCGCCGATACGGCGGCCACGCCCGATAGCGCCAAGGGCCACCAGGCCTTCTTGCGCGGGGTGCTTTGCGTTTCTTCGTTTGCTGTTGCGGAACCCTCAACCACTGGCGTGAAACCAAGCTCGCGAATAGCTGCCAGTGCTGCTGGCAGTGCTTCTGCTGAGTGGCTGAGCGTCAGTACGCGCTGAAGCAGGTTGAACTCCAACGCACTGATGCCGGGTAGCGAGGTCAGCTTGTCGCGGATTAGCTTTTCTTCCGTTGGGCAGTCCATCTGTTCGATTTTGATGCGGGCTTGCCCTTCAGCAGATAGCGGCTCTGCTTGCATACCCAGGGACGAGATTGCCGCTTCGATAGGCGCGGTCGACGGCAAGCTGTGCCATACCCCAAGAATCCGATTGATCAGGTTGAAGTCGAGCTTATCTATGCCTGCGAGCTTGCTCAGTTTGTCCTGAATCAGCGTCTGCTCAGTAGGGCAGTCCATTTGCGCAATGCGGAAGCTGCTGAGCCTGGAGCCGGTTACGGCATTTACTGCTGTAGCCGCTGTGGCAGAGCACTTGCTTGCTTCGTTGGAGTCACAGCAGACATCCTTTGAAACCGCTTCAGGTTTGTATTCGTCACCGCAGCAGCCAGCCATGAAGGTATCCTCGTTGAACAGTTGTGCAGAGTGAACACCCTGAAGCCACTACAGGGTCAAGCGTTTGCTGAAGAGGTAACTCATGAAGATTGGAGAGCTGGCCAAGCTTGCCGATTGCCAAGTTGAAACGGTTCGCTATTACGAGCGCGAGGGGCTGTTGCCCGCTCCGGCCCGCAGCGAGGGTAATTACCGCCTGTACAGCAGTGAGCACCTTGAGCGACTTACGTTCATCCGTAACTGCCGAACACTGGACATGACCCTGGACGAGATCAGAAGCTTGTTGGCGCTGATGGATCGGCCAGAGGGGAACTGTGAGGGTGTGAATAGCTTAGTGGATGAGCACATTGAGCATGTGCAAGCGCGCGTGACCAGCCTGCTGGCCCTGCAACAACAGCTGGTTGAGTTACGACACCGTTGCGCCTCTGAGCGCGGCGTAGACGAGTGTGGAATCCTCCAGCGCCTGAACACCACTGGCGGTGTCAGTGCGCTTCCGGATGATGGCCACACTCATGTTGGGAAAAGCCACCGCCACTAAACATGCGCCACCACCTGCCATGCGAGGCACGCTACATGGCAGGTGGTGAGTCTGGCTCAGCTGTATGCAGACGGTTAGCGCTTATTTGCTTTGTTCGACTTCAGCTTTGACCAGATCAATCAGTGGCTGCGCGCCGAAACTCAATAGCGGCTTGCCATTCACAAAGAACGTGGGCGTCTGGCGCACGCCAGCAGCCTGGGCATCCTGAGAGTCCCTTTTCAGGGCCTCGGTGATATCGCCAGCCATCATCTCCACACGGGCCTTTTCCACATCCAAGCCTGCCGCTTCAGCAGCTTCCCAGGCCTTCTGCACCAGTGGGTCACTGTGCCATTGCGGTTGCGCCACCATGAGTGCTTCCAGAACAGGCTCGAAGACCCCCTGCTTGCGTGCAGTTTCGAGGATTCTTGCTGCTGTTTCAGAGCCTTCATGGAAGAGGACGTAACGCAGCACCAGGCGCACATCATTCGGGTTGTCAGCCAGGATCTGTTTCACTACTGGAAAGAAGGCGCGGCAGGCCTCGCAGGACGGATCGAAGAACTCAACGATGGTTACGGGCGCATTGGCGGTGCCGATAACGGGCGAATGGAAGCGCACCAACGAGCTAGCCACTGGAGCAACTGGCGGGGTCTCTTCACTTACCGAATATCGATCATAAAAGAATGCCGCAGCAGTGAAGCCGAGCGCAGTAAGAATGCTGATGACGAGGACGATTGCACGTCTGCTCATAGGGAAGACCTCCGACGGATGAGAACAAGAAGAACAGCGATAAGGGTGAATGCGACCAGCGAAAGCAGTGGCAGAGGGACGCTGCCGAAAATCGTCATGTCAGCGCTGGAGCAGGACGGGCCTGCCCCGCAGGGCTTGATGCTCTCCGGTATGGCCCCAAAGTAGAGCAGGCTGTGGTAGAGCGCGATGAGCCAGCCCACGACGGTAACCGGCAACGCATAACGCCAGACCCCGAAATCCGAGGTGTAGCAACCAACGGCCAGAATCACGACCAGTGGAAACATGAATGCGCGCTGGAACCAGCAGAGCACGCAGGGCGTTTTGCCCATGACCTCGCCGATGAACAAGGCGGCTAAGGTCGAAACCAACGCAATACCCCAGGCCATAAGCAACAGGCTCCAGGGGCTGGGAAAGCGAGTGTTTGTCTCTGTTTCCATCATGGTTGATATCTACCCTCTACAGAGGTGGGTGGCACGGGAACTACCGTCGACGCGATATCGTTCGTGGTGACGTCTTGAGCCAGTGCATCTGCCATGCCCATGAGCATCAGCACGATAGCGAGCAGTAATAAGCGCATCGGGCGGCGCAGGTGCGCAAACAACGCCCCTGGCTCGCGCGGAGAAAGCGATTGCATAAGTTGATCCTGGATTGCAGTGGTCTTTAGCCGCAGTGCGGCTGTGCTTAGATCACGCGGCTGGATCGCGGAGGGCGCTCAATCAAGTAGACCAGGCGAGTTGGTGCGGCTTCATCCGGCAGGGTAGTCAGGATGTTGCTTTCTGCCTGTGCTGGCAGGATAAGCAGCGGCCCAAGGTAAGGGGTCTCGTGCACATGGTCGGCAGTCATCGGCGAGTGCTGGTGACCTGCACAAAAGACGCAAGAGGGGGCTGCCTCTGTGAGCAAGCTACTGTGCGCGGCTTCGCTCTTGAATCCCGCTTGCGGCTCTGCACCAACCAACAGGGAAGACATATGCCAACCCATGACCAGCAGCAATGCCAGGCTCAGTGTAAGCACTACTTGGATTGTGACCTTACGCCTGGGCATCGGGATGATGTCGATATGTATAGAGGTGAGAGGTATTTGCTCCGACCCTCATGGGTATGAAGATACGGTCGCCGTACGAATTTCTCCGCAATGAGACCATTCTCGGGGAGTAGGCACAAGCACCATGGCGATACCTGTGCGGCTTAGGTGGGGCGGGCTAGGATGCATGATGGAAAAATCAGGGTAAGCGGATTAAATGGTTGATCTTACCTTTGCATGAGAGTGAGACAGACCGGCATCTCATCGGATTATCTGGTTGATGCTTCACCTACTGCTGGTGCATGTTTCCTTCGCTAATTCCAGCAAGAACCCCACACGCCTCAACTTCCCGGTCATCGTTGCAACTCGCTCTCAGTGAAACGAGTTGTTTCTCAAGCGCTTGCAGAGCGGCTATCTGCGACCGCACATGAGAGATGTGATCATCGAGCAAGGCGTTGACGGCGGTACAAGGCTGATGAGGGTCGTCCTCATAGCTCTGTAGTTCGTGAATCTCAGCCAGTGACAGGCCCAGGATTCTGCAGCGACGGATGAAGGCCAGCCCCTCACCATGCTTCTCGGTATAGACACGGTAACCGTTGTCCTGCCGATCAGGCGGCGGCAACAAGCCCTGCTGTTCATAGAAGCGGATCGTCTGTGTTTCGACCCCTACCAACTGCGCCAACTGACCAATGCGCATCAGCCTCCTCCCCAACGGATTCTTTACTCTATTGACCTTATAGTAGCTTTATAGTTTTAAATGGTACCACAACATTGTTCAAGTGGAGTCGTATCATGAGCAAATCCTGTGGTGGCGCCTGTGGCGGTGATGCAACGTCCGCAGCGGATACCGATATACAGGCCTCCTCCGAGGCGCCAGGGAGATGGGTCAGTGTTTATGCCGTGCCGAAGATGGACTGTCCATCAGAAGAACGAATGATTCGCCTAGCCCTGAACGGCTTTGAGGAGATTCGGGCGCTGTCCTTCGACTTGTCGAACCGCCGGCTGAAGGTCGTGCATGACGGCGAGGTCGAGCCCGTCACCTCGAAACTGAAGACCTTGGGGCTAGGCGCCTCGCTTCAGGAAACCGTCGCTGCAAATCCGGAGACCATCAAGGCCGCCGAGTTTTCGGCAGCTTCTGCTAAGCAAGAATCCGGGACCCTGCGCTGGCTGCTCGGCATCAATGCACTTCTGTTCGTGGTGGAAATGACTGCCGGTCTGATCGCCCGGTCCACCGGCCTGATTGGAGAATCCCTGGACAATTTTGCCGATGCGGCGGTGTACGGGCTTGCCCTTTATGCGGTTGGACATAGCGTGAAAATGCAGGTACGTGCCGCGCATCTTGCTGGTGTACTGCAACTGATCTTGGCTGTGGGCGTGCTCGTAGAGGTGGTGAGACGCTTTGTATTCGGTAGTGAGCCTGAATCGCTGGTGATGATGGCTATCGCATTCGTCGCATTGATTGCCAATACCAGTTGTCTGCTGCTCATATCCAAACATCGGGAAGGCGGGGCGCACATGAAGGCAAGCTGGATATTCTCGGCCAACGACGTGGTGATCAACCTGGGGGTCATCACCGCCGGCGCCCTGGTCGCGTGGACCGGTTCCAATTATCCGGATCTGATTATCGGCACCATCGCGGGGGGCATTGTACTTAACGGTGCCAGACGCATTTTGGCGTTGAAGGGTTAAATAATGCTCATTATTGGCAAAAAGCTCTCGCCGTATGCCCTATTGTCCATATCGGGCCTGCTGGCAGCGTCTGATCAGGCTGTAAAGTGGCTGGTGCAGCAATCAATGGCCTATGGCGAGTATGTTTCGGTGACCCCGTTCTTTAACTGGGTGCACCTATGGAACACCGGTGCCGCATTCAGTCTTTTTGCGAATGGTGGAGGCTGGCAGCGCTACTTTTTTATCGGAATCGCGGTAGTGGTCTCGATTTTTCTGATCAAGCTGATCCTTGAAAATCGTCATAAAGGAGAAGCCATCGCTTACAGTCTTATCCTCGGTGGCGCCATGGGCAACCTGATTGACCGGGTCTTTCGCGGCTATGTTGTGGATTCCTTTGATTTCTATTGGCGAGACTGGCATTGGCCGGCCTTCAACCTGGCTGATATTGCAATTGTCCTCGGTGCCTTACTTTTCGTTTCCAGCAGCTTGTTGGGTAAAAAAGCAAACACCAATGCCGAGTCGGATGGATCTGACTGACACCTACGCCTATACAACACCATGACCGAACTTCCCGACAACATCCTTCACCTGCCGCAATACCAAGTACTGGGCTGCAAATCAACCGACGACGAAATGCACTTCCAGGTGGACGTGCCCGATCCCATCGCCTGCGAGGAATGCGGCGTGCAGGGTGAGTTCGTACGGTTCGGCAAGCGTGACGTTCCCTATCGTGATCTGCCCATCCACGGCAAGCGGGTCACTCTCTGGGTGGTCCGCCGCCGATACACCTGCCGGGCCTGCAAGACAACATTCAGGCCCCAGCTACCGGAGATGGTGGACGGATTCCGTATGACACTGCGGCTGCATGAGTACGTGGAGAAGGAATCCTTCAACCACCCCTACACCTTTGTGGCGGCACAGACCGGCCTGGACGAGAAGACGGTGCGCGACATCTTCAACGCCCGCGCCGAGTTCCTGGGGCGCTGGCACCGCTTCGAGACGCCCCGCATCCTGGGCATTGACGAGCTATACCTGAACAAGCGCTACCGCTGCATTCTGACCAACATTGAGGAGCGAACCCTGCTCGACCTGCTGGCCACCCGCCGCCAGGACGTGGTGACCAACTACCTGATGAAGCTGAAAGACCGGCAGAAGGTCGAGATCGTCAGCATGGACATGTGGAACCCCTACCGGGCAGCGGTCAAGGCTGTGCTGCCCCAGGCCCGTATCGTGGTCGATAAGTTCCATGTGGTGCGCATGGCCAACGATGCCCTAGAGAGAGTGCGCAAGGGCCTCAGAAAGGAGCTGAAACCGTCCCAGAGCCGGACTCTCAAGGGAGACCGGAAAATCCTGCTGAAACGCGCTCACGAAGTCTCAGACCGGGAGCGCCTCATCATGGAGACCTGGACAGGCGCGTTCCCGCAACTGCTGGCCGCCTACGAGCACAAGGAGCGCTTCTACGGCATCTGGGACGCCACCACACGGCTCCAGGCAGAAGCCGCCCTGGACGAGTGGATAGCCACCATCCCGAAGGGCCAAAAGGAAGTCTGGAGCGATCTGGTCAGGGCAGTGGGAAACTGGCGCGAAGAGACCATGACCTACTTCGAGACGGACATGCCCGTCACCAACGCTTACACGGAGTCCATCAACCGACTGGCCAAGGACAAGAACCGTGAAGGGCGCGGTTACTCCTTCGAGGTGATGCTGGCACGAATGCTCTACACCACGAAGCACAAGAAGAAGGCACCGACTGCGAAGGTCTCTCCTTTCTACAAGAAAACCATCGGTTACGGACTGCCGGACTTCGCAGAGGAACTCAACTACGGAGTCGATCTATCAACCATCTGAGGGTGGTATCAGATTGATGGGGTGAAGGTGCCCCATCAACCATTAAATCCGTATACCCAAAAATCAGTGCTTCCGTTTTTGGCCAATGATCGAATTTTCAGGGTGCCCAGTTTGGGTCGACCTTGCCCTTTTTAACCTGCAAGTACAGGCCTGAAGCAGCCATTGATGAATGACCATTGGCCGTTAGCGCTGCTTGCCTTATCCCTAGCTAACCATCCTTGTCCTCCCTAACGCGGAGAGCAAACCATGACTTTGAGTGAACCATGACAAGAGATGCACTAGAGCAGAACCAAGTACCGATCTACTTCGTAGCGGTTATTGTCGCGGCGATTGGCGGATTGCTGGCTCCGAATACCGCCCAGGGATTGTCGGTCTTGGTCACGCCCACCATCGCTGTTCTGATGTATGCGATGTTTCTTCAGATTCCGTTGCTGAACCTTAAAGATGGCTTGCACAACAAGCCCTTCATGGCTGCGCTCCTAGTCGCCAACTTTGTTTTGATTCCTCTCCTGGCTTGGGGGCTGACCCGCTTCCTGGATGGACATCCCGCCATCCTGATTGGCGTGCTATTGGTGCTACTGACGCCCTGCATCGATTACGTGGTCGTGTTCACCCACATTGGCCGGGGTGACTCACGCCTGATCCTTTCGGCGACGCCGATTTTGCTGTTACTTCAGCTTGCTCTTTTACCGCTCTACCTGGGGCTTATGCTGAGTGATACTTCGGGGGTGGTCGTGTCGATAGGCCCCTTTGTCGAAGCCTTTCTGGCACTCATCATGGCCCCCCTGATCCTGGCACTGCTGACAGAAGCATTGGTAAAGCGCTCCGCAGCGGTGAAGACATGGGCCGATGCTTGGGCCTGGTTACCTGTGCCGGCCATGGCGGCGGTGCTCATAGCCGTGGTCGGCTCGCAGATTGCTCCCGTAGTGAATGAGATCGGCAGGCTTGCTCCCGTACTGCCGATCTACATCGCCTTTGCCTTCTTGGCTCCCGTAATCGGTGCACTGGTCTCCAAGGTGTGCAAGCTGCCTGTGCGGTCGGCAAGGGCTGTGATCTTCAGCAGCTCGACGCGCAACTCACTGGTGGTGCTGCCCCTTGCATTAGCGCTGCCTGAACAGCTGCGGGGGCTCGCCGCCGCTGCGGTGATTACCCAGACCCTTGTCGAGCTGGTTGCTGAACTGGTCTATGTCCGGGCTGTGCCAGCGTTTCTTTGCCGTGATCGTGCCGAGACTAGCGAACCGCTCAACGGCTGAACCTGCTCCGGGTTGGTCACGTGACATCGATAGCGGACGTAGGACAACATCTTGTTGCGGATGTCTGCTTTTGGCCGGTTACGGCCTGTGGTGAGTGACAGCAATGGGTCGGTTTCGGTCATTCGCGACCGGCCGCATCCGCCCCAATCCGGACGTTCGTCGGTTTAGGCTCCAATGGCAGGGTCGAGAGGACGAAGAGCCCAGCTTTTGTCCGAGAGCACCCGGTTCGAAGTGGACAGCCGACCGTATCGGGTTGCGCGTCTGCTATAGGCTAAAAGCCGTCGATTGGTGCCTCGCCATCTTCCGCAAAACATCGAACACGGCTTTCCCCGAAAATGCTTTTGCATAGAATGGAGGCATCGTGCCGACATCCCGCGCCCGACCGCATAATCGACAACAACCCCTACGCGAGCGCATATGTCCAAGTCCCTAGTCGAATTCAAACGCTTCTTGGTCAAGTCGGCCCCGACTCTATCCGAATACGAGAAAAAACTAGCCAACCTGATACTGGGCGGTTTCGACGAAATCGCGGCGGTCGGGTCAGCCGGAGGCCGGCGCGGGAAAGTCTTGGCAAAACTGATCGTCGACAAGGGGGAGGCAGCGCCTCCGGCACTCGAAATCGCGGTCGACGAAGCGGACGCCAACGAAAGCGAGATCGTCCGGCTAACCAAGGTGGAAGTCGAGCACTTTCGTGGGTTCTCCGACAAGCACACTTTCGAATTCAAGAATCCGTACACCTTCGTCTATGGACCGAACGGGACGGGAAAGTCGAGTCTCTGCGAGGCACTCGAATACGGATTGCTCGCCTCGATCCACGAAGCGGATTCGAAGCGGATCCCTGTCTCGGACTACATCAGGAACGCCACATCGAGGAGGTCGGCGAAACCTGTCCTGTATGGAGATACCGCGAAGGAGAAAGGAATCGAAGTAAAAGCGGACCCCCGAAGTTTCGAATTCTGCTTCATCGAAAAGAACCGGATCGACGGATTCGCGCGAGTGGCGGCCAATACCCCGGTCGCCCAGCAGGCGCGGTTGGCGGCGCTGTTCGGCTTGGAAGAGTTCAACACGTTCGCAACGCAGTTCAACGATAGCCTCGACACTTACCTGGCCGAGTTAGTTGGAAAGAATGGGAGGGATCTCGCGGAGCGGGCGAAGGTCCTCGCCGGACACAAGGCGACCCTCGAAGGCCTCCCGGAAAAAGCCAAAGCCGCTGAAACGCGAGGCGCTGCGCTGCTATCGAAATATCCGGAGTGCAAGGACCTCGAGGAAATCAAGGCCGTCCTAACCGGACCCGAAGGCAATGGTGGCAAGCAAAAGGCGAACAACACCGAAATCGGCCGCCTGCAGAACCTTAAAACGGCCACCGATCCCGGAACAGACGTTATCCTTGCCAGCGTCGACGAACTACTCCGGCTCATCAAAGAGAAGGCGGAATCGGAAGCGTTCCTCAACCAGTACAAGGACCAACTTTCTCTTCGGGATCTTTACGCCGCGATCCAGGGGAACCGCGAAAAGTTTGAGAACGAGTGCCCCGCGTGCGCCTCCGAACTCTACCGAGACGGACGACTCGTAGTTCCGGTCGATCCGTATAGCAATGCGGAGGAAAAGCTGAAGCACTTCGACGCCGCCCTGAGGACCGAAGAACGGATCAAGGAAGTCCGAGAGGCACTCGACCTCGGCTGGCGGGACTTGATTTCAGCAATCGCCAAGCTTCCGGCGTCCGCCACGGCTGTCGGGTTCGCCAAAGCGCCCGAGGTTGGCTCGTTCAGCGTTGAGGCTTCCGACGCTAAGGACGCGGCGGGCATCGAGACCTTCCTCCGAGCCGTGCCGGCAATGCGCGAGCTCCTACAGGAGCTGAAGGACGCGACCGCCACCCATAACGGAAAAGTCGAACAATCCAAAGCCGCGATCAAGAGGCTCGAGGACGATAACCTCGCGATCACCAAGGACCTCGAGGAAATCGTGGCCATCTCGACCCTCGTCGCTGCGAACGCGAAGAGCGAGAAGGAGGCGACGCAGGCTATCGAGAAGTTCAACCAAGAGAACGAAGATCTCATCAGGGAGGCGGAAGCCGAGAAACCAGGGGTCGCGAGAAGCTGGAGCTACAGCATCTCTTACGACTCGCTCCGCCAGAAACTCCTGGCCTACAACGCCGGACTGCCCTTGGCCTTGGCAGCGGATCTCAACGAGAAGACCCTCAAGTTCTACAACGAGATCAACAAGAACGACCACCCTTCCGACAGGCTCAACTCCCTGAGGTTGCCGACGGCCGCCGGGGAGAGGATAGAGATTGAGTTCGAGAACGGGGACAAGTGCGACGCGCTCCAGGTACTAAGCGAAGGTCACATTCGGTGCCTCGGGCTCGCGATCCTGTTGGCGAAGATCACCAGAGACCGCCTCCCGTTCCTGATATTCGACGATGTCGTGAACTCGATCGACGATGAGCACCGGGGCGCGATCATCGACCTCATCTTGAATCCAGAAGAGGTCGGCAAGAGGCAACTCATCGTCACGACCCACGGTGAGGATTTCGTGAAGCGCCTCGAGAACGCCGTGCCGATGAAAAAGTACAAGGAAACGGTGACCCGGATCGACTTCCTCGTACCGTTCGCCGCCAAGAAGATCACCGTGAAGCTCGACTCGCCCCGCCACTACCTCACGGTGGCGACCCGCAGCTACGAAGAAGGGCGTATTCGCGACTCCCTGAGTTACATCCGGAAGGCCTTCGAAGAAGAGCTCAACCGTCTCTGGAAGAAGATTGCAAGTAAGAATCTGCAGGCGCAGATCAGTGTTGGGATGAGGGGGCCGGGAGACCCTGACCTCATGAGCTTGGCGACGGGGCTCCACAAGTTCCTCGGCGGGAAGGACGTGGCCGTTTTCCAGGAGGCCGTGCCGCACCTGGGCGAGATACTTGGATACCGCGATAAGCACAAAGTCGAGTGGAACTGCCTGAACAAAGGGACCCATGAAGGGGACCGGGCGGAAGAGTTCGATGCAGTTATCGTTCGGCGCATGCTCGAGACCGTCATCAAGCTTGACGAGGCGATCGAGGCCCCGCAGGCCTGATGGTGGCTCTGCGGACTTCTGACATGTTTTCCGGGCGACGTGTACTACGGCCGACGGTCGTGAATGCTGCCGTTCAGACTGCAAGTGCGCTTTGTGACAGAAGGCAGTCACATAGCAGCCTTTCTTTCCGCTGAGCGAGAACGTCAGCTTCGGTTTAGAAGCCGAAGTACTGCATCCGGCGGTTTTGGAGGGGAGCAGACGCTTGAGCGTTCGCCGCAGGATCAGACTGACTGCCCGCTTTTGGCCGACTCCATGTTGCCGCTGACCGAAAACTGACCCAGTAGAGGCTGTTCTGCCGACTGAAAACTGACCCAGGTGTTCAACTGCTTCTGCTCAATTTTTGAGCAGGAGAACACAGGGTGATCAGTATGGAAATGATGGGCAAAATCCGCCGGATGTATTTCCGCGACAAGCTGTCGCTGCATGAGATAGCCAAGCGCACCGGGTTGGCGCGCAACACGATTCGCAAGTGGGTCAGAGCACCTGAGGCCAAGCCGCCGGTCTACCAACGCCGCGCGATCTTCAACAAACTCAGCCCTTTTCACGCCACGCTGGAGCAGGCGCTAAAAGCCGATTCGCTACGGCCCAAGCAACAGCGGCGCAGTGCCAAGGCGCTGTTGGCGCAAATCAAAGCCGAAGGTTATGACGGTGGCTACAGCCAGCTCACCGCGTTTATCCGTGCCTGGCGAGGGGGACAGGGCAAGGCGTCGCAGGCCTTTGTGCCGCTGACCTTTGCTCTTGGCGAGGCGTTTCAGTTTGACTGGAGCGAGGAAGGCTTGCTGGTCGGCGGCATTTACCGGCGTATGCAGGTGGCACATCTGAAGCTGTGTGCCAGCCGTGCGTTCTGGCTTGTGGCGTATCCGAGCCAGGGCCATGAGATGTTATTTGACGCCCATACACGCTCGTTCGGCTCCTTGGGCGGCGTGCCGCGCCGGGGCATCTACGACAACATGAAGACCGCCGTCGACAAGGTCAATAAGGGCAAAAGCCGGGCGGTGAATGCGCGCTTTGCGGTGATGTGCGCGCATTACCTGTTCGATCCGGACTTCTGCAACGTCGCCGCTGGTTGGGAAAAGGGCATCGTTGAAAAGAACGTGCAAGAC
Source organism: Pseudomonas sp. A0308 (assembly GCF_044218815.1). Taxonomy (NCBI): domain Bacteria; kingdom Pseudomonadati; phylum Pseudomonadota; class Gammaproteobacteria; order Pseudomonadales; family Pseudomonadaceae; genus Pseudomonas; species Pseudomonas sp. A0308. Next base: position 4,264,500 of record NZ_CP162581.1, on the reverse strand, counting down.
AGCCGCAGGCGTATCTGGCTAGACGCCCAGGACTGTCAGTTTCACTCCTTCGAGGAACTCAATGCCTGGCTGGGCCAGCGCTGCCGCGCGCTTTGGAACGAGCTGACGCACCCTCAATACAGCGGGCTGAGTGTGGCCGAAGTGCTGGAGTTGGAGCGCGCTGAACTGATGCCTGTGCCAGCGCCATTCGACGGTTACGTCGAGCGGCCTGCGCGGGTCTCCAGCACCTGCCTGGTCAGCGTCGGGCGCAACCGCTACTCGGTGCCGTGTGAGTACGCGGGTAAGTGGGTCAGCAGCCGTTTGTATCCGACGCGAATCGAGGTGGTGGCTGACGACGCGCTGATCGCCAGCCATGTCCGCTTGCTGGATCGCGACCAGGTCAGCTATGACTGGCAGCACTACCTCCCGCTGATCGAACGCAAGCCCGGTGCGCTGCGCAACGGCGCGCCCTTTGCTGATCTGCCGGCGCCGCTGCGTCAGCTTAAGCACGGTCTGGGGCGTCATGCCGGCGGTGACCGGATCATGGCGCAAGTTCTGGCTGCCGTACCGGTCGCCGGGCTCGATGCGGTGCTGGTGGCTGTTGAGCTGGTACTGGAAAGCGGCAGCCTGAGCGCCGAACACATCCTCAATGTCGTGGCGCGCCTGGCCGCGACCGAACCACCACCCAGCGTCGAAACCCACTTGTCGCTCAAGGAAGCCCCCGTCGCTAACACGGCGCGCTACGACCGCCTGCGTGGCCAGACCGAGGAGATCGGTCATGCGTGATTTGATGGCGGAACTCAAGGAGCTGCGCCTGCACGGCATGGCCACGGCCTGGGCGGAGTTAACTGCACAGGGTGAGTCGAACACAGCCTCGTCCAAGTGGCTGCTCGAACACCTGCTGGAACAAGAGCACACAGATCGCGCCATGCGCTCGGTGAGCCACCAGATGAACATGGCCAAGCTGCCGATGCACCGCGATCTGGCCGGCTTCGACTTCAGCGCCTCCAGCGCCGACGCTCGCTTGACCAGCGAGCTGGCCAATCTGAGCTTTACCGACACCGCGCAGAACGTGGTGCTGATCGGTGGGCCAGGCACCGGTAAAACCCACCTAGCCACCGCGCTGGCCGTGTCCGGCATCACCCGGCACGGTAAGCGCGTGCGCTTCTACTCCACGGTCGATCTGGTCAATCTGCTGGAGCGCGAAAAACACGACGGCAAAGCCGGGCGGATCGCCCAGGCACTGCTGCGCATGGATCTGGTCATCCTCGACGAACTGGGTTATCTGCCGTTCAGCCAGGCTGGCGGTGCGTTGCTGTTTCACCTGCTGTCCAAGCTGTACGAACACACCAGCGTGGTGATCACCACCAACCTGAGCTTCGCCGAATGGTCGAGCGTGTTCGGCGACGCCAAGATGACCACCGCCCTGCTGGATCGGCTGACCCACCACTGCCACATCGTCGAAACCGGTAACGAGTCCTATCGCCTGCAACACAGTAGCTTGGCGGCCCAGGCCAAGATCAAATCACGGGAGCGAAAGCGTAAGGGCGGCCAAGAACCGGAGGACGATGAGCCGTTCTGATTTCATGGCGACGACGGCCTGCTACATGGCTGCGTGTGGCAGGTCTTAAACAACTGAACTGGGCTAGCGAAGGAGTGGGGGCAACAGCAGCTGCGCTGGTAGACTTATCCACAGTTGCTGGTAACAAAATCAGCAATCCGCCCTGGGTCAAATTTCAATCGGCAGGGTGGGTCAATTTTCCATCAGCGCCAACAGTGACTCTGCATTTTCTAGGTACCGGAAAGGGCGAGAATCGATGAAGGACGCAACAGGCCTCGGCTGGGCAAGGATTCCAACCTACGCAGAAACCATAGACGCACTAGCAAGTGGATTCGGCCTGATAGAAGCGAACGAGCAAAAATTGACGTTCCAGCGCTCGTGGCATGGAAGACAGTCTCGTTTTGGTCCCAATGCAACCAAACCGTGGCGAAGTGCCAACCAAGGTCGAATCGGCGAGTTGCTAATGCTCTTGTCTGGCGACGATCAAAATATTGCCGACGAGCTTTCTGAGTTCCTGGACACTGCAGAGACTCTCCTGTCATTTATTCGCTCAAGGGCTGTTTTCACCAGAACGTCATACCGAACTGGTTTGGGAGCATTTTTATCAATAATTGCATTCCCCCAACTGGCACTATTTTTATGCCATATCCGTGCGCGCCTTCCAGAATCAACACCTCTATATTACCTCTTCGACCTACTTCCCGATATTCATATGACGGAATATGACTGCGCAAAAAACACCCGCAACGCAGTGAGACAACAGCTTGACAAAATAACCGAGGCAAACACTGCGGACTTCAGGAGTTCGCTAAATAAGATCACAACAAAATCTGACATCAAGTTAAAAACAATAGAAGATAAAATTGGTAAACTGAACCAAAATTTCAGCAGTCGCGATTGCAAAGAAGAACTACCTGATAAAGTCAAAAATGTTCGCGCCGCCTATATAGCCGGGACCGCAATTCAAAGATTTATTGGCCATTTATCCAACGGCACACCAGACATTCACTCTGCCAGCCTCCTTGGAATCCTTAAGTATTACATTAACGAGTTCACCAACCAAGCCCAGAAAAAAACTCAAGACAATTTCCATCAGTCTCACATAATCTTGCATCATGACATGATAGGAAGTTCAAACTGTTTCCCCGAGCCAGATCTCGACACATCGATTATGGAAATCTTTAATTGTTATGAGAGATTTGTAGCCACCAGGACTATTGAAGAGTGCGCACCTCTAGCATATGCACTAGAGATTATCGACAGAGCGGCCTCGGATACCACCCCAGTCAGAGAAGCTATCGCCCTTCTTGAGCAAGACGAAGATTTCGAGATTTTCAAGCCAGTACACCATTATCTAAAGGCACGCCTTCAGATAATTGAGGGCGACAATACGAGTGCGCTGCTGAATCTTAAGGACATACTGAACTGCAGCAAGAAGCAACAGCTAGGTGAAATTGCAGTTATTGCAGCAAGTTATGCCATTACCTTGGAATTGAAGAAACCCGGGAGATGGATAAATAACAGCCTAGATCCATTTATAATTTGTTTAGCTCAAAATAAACAGCAAAACGTATCAATTGAAATCCCCATGCCAACCCCATTTTGGACATTCTCTAAGAACCCGCAGGTGACAGATTCGACCAAGCTTGTTTTTGAAGCCATCTCGCTAATCAACTCAATAACACTGCAAAACGCCACCAGCACCACTGACGAACTTTGCAACCCCTTATCAAAACTTGAAAAGCACCTCTCCAAGCTTCTTAAAATACACAGAAAACTTTGCCAGAGCGTAGCCTTTGACGAAGAATCAATAAAAACAGCCACCTCGACAACCTTTAACAATAGCCTTAAATCAAAATCAATTCTACGGACCCATCACGCAAAACCATACGAAGTTATTAGAGATCTATATTTCTATATCAATGAATTCTTTGGTCAAGCGGAGATAGAAATTCATGAAAAACTGAATCCCGCAATACTTGAATACCTCAATCTTCCACCTCAACTCCAGCTAACCATTCTAAAGACTTTAGACGAGGACGCTTTTCGCTCAGACTCAAACAAGGCAGGCAATAATCAAATCTGATAGATAAGACTTTGGCTCGCCCGATCTACGCGCGAACCCAGGCCAAAGGAATATTCGCGGTTCAAGAAGCCCAGAGCCCAGAGCCCTGGTCACTTACTGAGCAAGTTGAGAAGCTCACGTCGGACGGGAAGCTTCTGATCACCCTGATCAACCTCGTGTAGCAGCCGGACTGGACTGTTTGTAGAGGACACTGTGCTTGTCGTGTCGCTGGTAGGTATTGCGCCGGGCTGAGATATTCAAGATCACCTGGCACCTCGCATGTTCGTTGCGCTTCTAGACCCCGATGTAGGTGGCATCTGTACACACTACGGTTTCCTCGCCATACAGAAGTTTGCCGGCCTGGGTGTCATTGGCCACGCTGGCCGCCGTAAGCGTCCAGAGGCGGGAGAGAGCCCAGGGAGGAAGGGCAGGATGATTTTGACAAGAAATGCCACTATTTCGGTGCAAATGGCAAAACGTGGAATTCGTCAAAGATCAGCAGACCCACGCCTTCCAGTGCCGGGTCATCCTGCAAGCGGCGAGTGAGAATGCCTTCGGTGACCACTTCGATGCGGGTATTGGGGCCAACCTTGCTGTCGAGACGAATGCGATACCCGACGGTCTCCCCGACCTTCTCACCCAACTCGCTGGCCAGTCGTTCCGCTGCGGCACGCGCCGCCAGACGACGAGGCTCAAGCATGAGGATGGTTTGCCCATCGAGCCAGGCTTCATTGAGCAGCGCCAAGGGCACGCGGGTGGTTTTACCGGCGCCGGGCGGTGCTTCGAGCACGGCTTCGTGGCGTGTCGCCAACGCTTCACGCAGGGCGGGTAAAACTTCATCGATCGGCAAAGAAATCATGCTGGCTCCCCAGGGCGTGCCCACAGTAAATGGCGAGTCACGTTAAAGATGTGAGCGTGCCAGGCAAGGCGCGGGACGCAGGTAAGGGTCGTTTCCTTGCCAAGTCCCGCAACGTAGCATGGCGCGCTCACAGCTTTAGCCCGGAGGGCCGAACCCCGACAGGACTCATCAGCCTTCACGCGGTGTCGATCTGGAGAAAACAACTTCAATCCTCAACATATTTCGGTAGGGGTGAGACGAGGCCGCAATTTACTGTGGGCACGCCCTGCCAGCGGCGAGTATAACGGCGAACTGCTTGGCGTTCGTCAGGGTCTTAACTTCACACGACGACGCTTCGTTATTAGATGACTCAGGAGATATTTCCCATGCGTTTACCTTTTCGCCTGATCGGCGGCGTGCTGGTCGCCACCCTGCTCACTCAAATCACCGCGTGCGGCTCGATTTTCTATCCGGATCGTCGCGGCCAGATCGACGGCAAGATTGACCCGGCGATTGCCGTGCTCGATGCCGTCGGGCTGCTGTTCTACGTGATCCCCGGGCTGATCGCATTTGCTGTCGACTTCGCCACTGGCGCGATCTATTTCGAGCCAGGTCATACCGCACAAATCGATCCGGCCAAGCTCAAGCAAGCCGTCGGCCCGGACGGTCAGGTCGATAACCAAAAGTTGCAGGCTATTCTCGAAACGGAACTGGGGCGCAACTTCCCGCTGGACGATCCACGCCTGATCCAGCACAAGGGCAGCACTCAGCAACTGGCGATGTTCGGCCTGCAACCTGCCGCATAAGGAATCACCCTGCCCATGATCTCCAAGCCCGAACACGCCCGCCTGCTGCGGCTGGCCACCCGCGCCTCGGTGGCGGTGGCCTGCACGCTGATCGTCGCCAAAGCCATCGCCTGGTGGCTGAGCGGTTCGGTGAGCATGCTCGCCGGCCTCACCGACTCGGCGCTGGACGGCGTCACGTCGTTGCTCAATCTGCTGGCGGTGCACTACGCGTTACGTCCGGCGGACGACGATCACCGCTATGGCCACGGCAAGGCGGAGTCGCTGGCCGGCATGGCGCAGGCGCTGTTCATTGGTGGCAGTGCGGTGTTGATCGCATTTCAGGCGTATGAGCGGCTGAACAATCCGCAGCCGCTGGGCGCGCCTTGGCTGAGCATCGGCGTGATCGTGTTTTCCCTGCTGCTGACGCTGGCGCTGCTGGTGTTGCAGCATCGGGTGATCAAGGCTACCGGCTCCAATGCCGTGCGCGCCGATTCGTTGCATTACCGCTCGGACATGCTGCTAAACGGCAGCATTCTGATTGCGCTGGTGCTGGCCGGGTTTGGCTTTGAGCAACTGGATGCGTGGTTCGGTCTGGGGATTGCTGTCTACATCCTGTGGAGCGCGGTGCAGATCGCCCGAGAAAGTTTCTCAGTGTTGATGGACGAGGAACTACCGACGGACGTCAGCCAGCACATGCTCGAACTGGCGTGCAGTGTGCCGGGGGTGCTGGGCGCGCATGACTTGCGCACACGGATCTCGGGCAACCACTGGTTCGTGCAGTTGCATCTGGAATTGCCGGGGGAGCTGACGTTGTCCGTCGCTCACGGCATCAGCGATCAGGCCGCCGATGCCATTCACAAAGCCTACCCGCGAGCCGAAGTGCTGGTGCACGCAGACCCGATCAAAGCAGATACAAGCCGCTAGCTTCAAGCTTGTAGCTCGAAACTTGCAGCTCGTAGCGGCTTCTATCTGACCTGATAACCGCGACTGCTCAGGCAATTGCCCTGGGCCTGACGGTAGGCCTGGACCACCTCGGGCGCCGGTTGATACGTCGCGGTGCGCGGATCGAAACCGCTTTGCTGCACCGCGTACTGATAACACTGGTACCCGTCCTGCTGCACCTGCTGCGGCGACTGTCCATTGGCCGGATAGGCCTCGACGTCGTAGCCCTGGGATTGCGGCTGTTGCTGCTGCACGGGCGGCGCGACCACGATGTAATCCTGCGTGTCTTGCTGATACGCGTAGTAAGAGCCGGCAGCGAGGAACAGCAGCGACCCACCGACCCACACTTCACGGGCGTAATCCGGCAAGTACTGCGTACGAATCCCGCGCGGCGGTTGCACGACGATGTAGCGCGGACCTTGCGGGCGATACCAATAGCCGCCGGAATAGAAGTAGTCCTGACCGCGATACGGCACGCGATAGTCACGATCGGGGAAGCGATCGATCACATGCCCCGGGCGATATTGCGGGCCGGGTCCCCAACCAGTGCCGTGACCGTCCGGACGTCCCGGCCAGTGGTTGTCGTTGGGCCGATTGCCGGTCTGCCAATGCTGATTGTTGTAGCCGTTTTGCGGACGCTCATCGCGGTAGTAACCCTGACGCGGTTCCTGGGTCTGGCGCACGGCGTCGGGGCGCGGCTGGATCGGCAGGCTGTTGGCCGGTAGCTGCGGCGGTGGAGGGGGCTGGCGCACCGGGTTGGGGTTGTAGGCCGGGCGGTTCTGGTTCTGGCCGTTGTTCTGCTGACCGTTGTGCTCGAACTGGCGGCTGTTGTCGCCACGGATGATTTCGTTGTTCTGCGGGCGCTGCTGATTGTCGCCGCCATGGCCCTGATTATTGCCCTGATGTTCCGGCCCGCGACCGCCGCCGTCAGGGCCACGATTTTGCGGCTCATCGGCCAGTGCCTGCGCACCGAGACTCATACACAGCAAACCAACACCGGCCAGCTGCCAGATGCGCGACTTCATGAAATTCCTCACTGCGGCTCAGAGACCTTGATTGGAGTGGCCTGTAGCTAAGACCGGGGAAACACACACCGGGTTCTGCAACAGGTTATCAGTCACGCAACTTATTTATTGAGCGGCGCAGCAGTAAATCGCGCACAAGAAAAAAGGGAGACCCGTCGGCCTCCCTTTAGAGAACTTCGTCCTGGCTCGACGCTTTTGACGTCGGCTCACCTCACGCCGTCTTGTGGACAGTGCGTAGCTCGGGGGCCGGCCCAACCCCGGTGGGGGTGGCGGCCGCGGCAGGCCTGATTGGGCGGGCCGCGTGGACTGTGTTACCGAGCAGTGATTCTGGTGATAAGAATAAGCCTGAGGCCGCGACAGAGGATTGCGAAGATTGCTCAAATAAACATCACTTGCGCAATTTTTCACCCTGGATAGATAATCCTCCGCAATAGTTACAACCAAGGACAGATTGATGAGCAAACTCGACCGTTACGACCTGAGCATTTTGGCGGAATTGCAACGCGACGCCCGCATCTCCAACCAGGAGTTGGCCGAGCGCATCGGTCTGTCACCCTCGCCTTGCTCGCGCCGGGTCAAACAGCTGGAAGACGACGGCTATATCTCGCGTCAGGTGGCGCTACTGGACCGCAAGATGCTCGGCCTGAGCCTGACGGCTTACGTGCTGATCGGCATGGACCGGCACACGCCAGAGCGTTTCGAGAATTTCGAAGCGGCGATTCGCACGTTGCCGCAGGTGCTGGAGTGCAGCCTGGTGACGGGGGTGGATGCTGATTACCAGTTGAAAGTGGTGGTACCGGACATGGATCACTATCAGAAGCTGTTGCTCGGTCACCTCACCCGCATCGACGGCGTAACAAGCGTTCGCTCAAGCTTTGTGCTGAATCAGGTATTGAACAGTACCGAGTTGCCGCTGACTCATTTGCGTAGCTGAAATCTCTCCCTGTAGGAGCGGTGACTGAAGAGGTGTGGCACACCGACGCAGGTCAATGATTCAGCAATTGCCCATGGCGTATAATCGCCGCCGCCCTTTACCCCGCCCAGCGCCGGAGATGTCCGATGGATCCTGCACTACTCGAAGAATGGATGATGACCGGTCTGGTCAGCATCCTGATCATTTTCATGGGTTTCATCGTCTGGGATCTGGCGAAGAAGTCCAAGGCCGGTCGCTTCGGCTCGCTCATTCTGTTCTTCGTGCTGGGCCTGGGTGTGGCCGCGTTCATCATCAAGAGCGTGGTGATCGGCCTGATCGAATCCGGCGCTCTATAAGCGCGCCGGCACCTCCGCCCACTGGCCCTGATCGAGACCGTCGATCGTCCAGTCACCAATCCTGACCCGCACCAACCGCAGCGTCGGCAGCCCGACCGCGGCAGTCATGCGCCGTACCTGACGGTTGCGTCCCTCGCGAATCACCAGTTCCAGCCAACTCGTCGGCACGCTTTTGCGAAAGCGCACGGGCGGGTTGCGTGGCCACAGATCAGGTTCGTCGAGTTGGCGCGCCTCGGCGGGCAAGGTCATGCCGTCATTCAACTCGACGCCATCACGCAGACGCTGCAACTGCTCGTCCGTCGGCTCGCCTTCGACCTGCACCCAATAGGTTTTCGCCAGCTTGTGTTTCGGGTCTGCGATCCGCGCCTGCAACTGGCCATCGTTAGTCAGCAGCAGCAAACCTTCGCTGTCTCGGTCCAGACGCCCGGCCGGGTAGATGCCCGGCACGTCGATGTAATCCTTGAGCGTCGCCCGCCCTTCACCGTCGCTGAATTGCGTCAGCACATCGAACGGTTTGTTGAACAGGATCAGTTTCGGCTCGGCCGGCGGCGCCTTGGCGACACGGCGAGGGGCAGAAGACGGAGGCTTCGCGCCGGGACGGCGGGAAGGTGGACGCGGAGGACGGGACATGGGCAAAACAACATCTGGCGATCTGGGCTGACAATGCTAGTGCCCGGATCGCCAAATGACCACGACTAACCGTTAACGGAACGGCGGTTCGTCGAAGCTGCGCAGTTTGCGCGAGTGCAGCGAATTGAGTTCGGTGCGCAGCAGATCGACTGCTTCGATGCCGATCTTCAAGTGCTGGCTGACCGCGCGTTCGTAAAAGGCGTTGGCCGAACCCGGCAGCTTGATTTCACTGTGCAGCGGTTTGTCCGAAACGCACAGCAACGTGCCATACGGCACTCGCAAGCGATAACCCTGCGCGGCAATCGTGCCACTTTCCATGTCCACCGCCACGGCACGGGACAGGTTGATCAACGGTCGCTCCTGGGCCCAGCGCAGTTCCCAGTTACGGTCGTCGTAGGTCAGCACGGTGCCGGTGCGCAGGCGTTTTTTCAGATCGTCGCCCTTCTCGCCCGTGATATTGGCTGCCGCTTGTTGCAGCGCCATTTGCACTTCGGCCAGTGCCGGGATCGGAATGTTGGGCGGCACGACGCGATCGAGAATACCGTCGCGACGCATGTAGGCGTGGGCCAGCACGTAATCGCCGATGGTCTGCGACTGACGCAGACCGCCGCAGTGACCGATCATCAGCCAGCAATGCGGACGCAGTACCGCCAAATGGTCGGTGATGTTCTTGGCGTTGGACGGGCCGACACCGATATTGACCAAGGTCACGCCGTGGCCATCGCTGGCGATCAGGTGATAGGCCGGCATCTGGTAGCGGTGCCAGACCACACCGGCAGCAATCGCCGAAGCTTCGCCGTGATCCATGCTCTTTTCGATGATCACGTTGCCCGGCAGCACCATGCGCACGAAACGCGGATCGCTGCGCAATTGCTCCAGACCATGGACGATGAACTGGTCGACGTAACGGTGATAGTTGGTCAGCAGGATCCACGGCTGCACATGACGCCAGTCGCTGCCGGTGTAATGCACCAGTCGGCGCAGCGAGAAATCCACACGCGCCGCATCAAACAGCGCCAATGGCAGCGGATCGGTATTTTCCCAATCGTAGAGACCGTCGGCGATGCCATCGGTGGCGGCAGACAAATCGGTACTCGGGAAAACGCGCGCCAGCACCGCTGCCGTCACGCCGGAGCCGGCCAGTTCGTCGCCCTGTTCGACCACGTATGGATACGGAATGTTTTGCTGGCTGACGCCGACTTCCACGGTCACGGTGAAGTCATGCATCAGCGGCACAAGTTGTTCGAGCAGGTATTTGCGAAAGGCCGCCGGGTGGGTGACGGTGACGCTGTAGGTGCCCGGCAGTTGCACCTTGGCGTAGGCGCGGGTGGTCTGCGGGACTTCGCCCTGGCAGTGATAGGTCAAACGCAGTTCGGGATAACGAAACTGAGCACGCTGCTCGGCGTCGGGCTCGACGCGATCCTTGAGGTACCGCTTGAGCGCCGAGTTCAGCGCAGAGGTGGCCCGCTCATGGAGCTCGGCCAGACGATCCACGGCTTGTTCGGCGGTTTGAACGACAATAAACGCTTCGGTCACGATCAGCTTCCTGTGTTCTGACTTGCAGAGCTTCATCTTGCCTGCATCGTGGCGTGACGGGAACAGTGGCGTTGTGGCTACACCTAAATCTTTCAGACAACCCGAATCCCTGTGGGAGCTGGCTTGCCAGCGATGAGGTCGTCACATTCAACATCGATGTCGAGTGACAGAACGCCATCGCTGGCAAGCCAGCTCCCACAGGGTTTTGTTGTGTTGTGGAGATTGGGGTCAGAAACCTTGCGGCGTCGAGCGGGCGACGATGGCTTCGACGTCCAGTCCACGCGGCAGCGCGCCGTAGACTCGTCCGCCCCCACTCAGACGACTGGCAATAAATGCATCACTGACCGCCGAATTCCCAGCCTCCAGCAACAGTTTGGCCTGTAGCCCCAGCGCAATATCCTCAGTCAACTGCCGCGCCCGGTATTGAATGTCGCTCGTATCCTTGAACTGCGCCTGCAACTGCTGAATATGTGCGGCCAGACGTTTATCGCCATGGCCGTCACCCAGTTCGCTGAACAACACATCCAGCACGCCCGGCTCTTTCGACAAGGCACGCAACACGTCGAGGCACTGCACGTTGCCCGAGCCTTCCCACGTAGAGTTGACCGGCGCCTCGCGGTACAGTCGCGGCAGGATGCTGTCTTCGACATAACCCGCACCGCCCATGCATTCGGCGGCTTCGTTGATCATGGCCGGCGCGCGTTTGCAGACCCAGTATTTGCCCACCGCCGTCACCAACCGGGCGAATTGCGCTTCGTGGCGATCATCCAGATGATCGAGCGCTTTGCCCATGCGCAGGCTCAGGGCCAGTGCGGCCTCGCTTTCAAGCGCCAGATCGGCCAGCACGTTCTGCATCAACGGCTGTTCGCTCAGCAGTTTGCCACCGACCTTGCGGTGCGCGCAGTGATGGCTGGCCTGGGTCAGCGCCTGACGCATCAGCGCGCTGGAGCCGACCATGCAATCGAAACGGGTCATGGCCACCATCTCGATGATGGTCGGCACGCCGCGCCCCTCTTCACCGACCATCCACGCCAGCGCCCCGCGAAATTCCACCTCGCTGGAGGCGTTTGACTGATTGCCGAGTTTGTTTTTCAGGCGCTGGATGTAGAACTGATTGCGCGTGTCATCGGGACGATGGCGCGGCAGCAGAAAACAGGTCAGGCCTTTGTCGGTCTGCGCCAGCGTGAGGAACGCATCGCACATCGGCGCCGAGCAGAACCACTTGTGCCCGACCAGTTCATAGGCCTCGCCCGACCCACTGGCACCGACCGGATAGGCTTTGGTGGTATTGGCGCGCACGTCGGTGCCGCCCTGTTTTTCGGTCATCGCCATGCCGATGGTGACCCCGGCCTTGTGCGCCATGCCGACATTGCGCGGATCGTATTCGGTGGCGAGGATTTTCGGCAGCCATTGCTCGGCCAGGTTCGGCTGCAAACGCAGGGCCGGAACGCTGGCGAACGTCATGGTCAACGGGCAGCCACTGCCGGCCTCGGCCTGGCTGTGCAGGTAACTCATGGAGGCCCGGGCAACGTGGGCGCCGTCCTGCGGGTGCGCCCATGGCAAGGACGTCAGGCCATGCTCGATGGCCGTGCGCATCAGCTCGTGATAAGCGGGATGGAATTCCACCAGATCGATACGATGACCGTAGCGGTCATGGCTGGCGAATACCGGTTTGTTCTGATTGGCGAGGAACCCGGCTTCCATCAGCGGCCCGCCAGCGAGAGCACCGTAGGCATCAATTCGCGATTCGGCCCAACCGGCGCCAAACCGGCGCGACCACTCCTGCAACGGCAGATCAATGCGGTACAGGTTGCTGCCGTCCAGCGACGGCGGCTGGTTGGTGACTTCGTGGGTTTCGGCGAACTGATGCAGGTTCATGACGGGTTCCTTCTTCAGCGAGAAGGTCAGTTAAGCACCGCCCCCACGCCGAACAAAGTGTCATATCCGCCGTTTTTGCGGCGCTTTTACCCTGTCAGCAGCAGAGCACGCGCCGCTCCAGCGCTGCCTGCAAATCTTCGAATTTCACCGGTTTGTTCAAGTAATCGATCACCGCGCCAGGGCTGCACATCTCGCGGTCGGCACTCAGCGCCAAAATGAACACCGGCAGATGCGCGCAACCCGGCAAAGCATGGATCTGGCAGCACAATGCCGCGCCGTCCTGGGCAGGCGACTGGCAATCGATCAGTACCGCGTCGAAGTTCTCGCGCTGCAGGTAATCGAGCGCTGCCGCACTATTATCGGCGGCGCGCACGCGGAAACCGAGCTTGAGCAGCATGCCGCGCATCACCAGTTGGTTGACGCTGTTGTTATCGACCAACAACACCGTGCAGTCTTGTGGGGCGCGTATGCAATCGCGGGCAGGCGCCGCTGTTGGCGCAGGTTCGACCACCGGCAATTCGAACTCGACGTCCAGCTGGAAACGGCTGCCGCGACCGGGTTCGGAACGATGGGTGAGCTTGCCGCCGAGCAATTCCACCAACTGTCGGCAAATCGCCAGACCCACGCCCAAGCCGCCGTACTCACGGGTCATCGACCCGTCGAGCTGGAAGAAGCGTTGATACATCGTCGCCTCGCCCAGATCAGTGAAGCCGATACCGGTGTCGATCACCGCAAACGACAGCGCCATACGATTGTCCGTCGTCGGTTTGCCGCTAACACGTAGCGCCAGACCGCCCACGCGAGTGAACTTGATCGCGTTATCCAGCAAGCATTCCAGGCATTGCGCCAGTTTCGTGCTGTCGCCATTCAGGCGATCCGGCAGGGTCGGCAACACGTCGACTTTGAAGTCCAGCGACTTGCTCGCCGCATTACTTTCAAATTGCACACGTAATGCCTCGACCACGCCGCGCAGGCTGAAGCTGCCCGGTGTCGCCTTGAGCTTGCCGGCTTGCAATTCGGTAAGGGTGAGGATGCCGTTGACCATGCGCATCATGTCCCGGGCGGAACCGGCAGCGGTTTGCTGGTATTGCTCAAGCTCCGGGTCGAGGTCAACGGTCTGCATCAGTTCCAGCGAGCCGATCACACCGTTCATCGGCGTGCGCAGTTCGTGGGTCAGGGTCGCGAGGAATTCATCCTTGAGCTTGTTACTGCGGGCCAGTTGCTGGTTGAGCACTTCGAGTTTCTGGCTGGCATCGAACAGAGTCTGCGCCTGTTGTTCGCGCATCGCGTTGATGCGATCGGCCAATGCCAGCGACAGCAGCGCCACTTCGATGGCCGAGCCGATCTGGCTGGCGTACATGGTCAGGAACACGTTCGGCAGCAAGCCCAGCACCATCAGCGTGTTGATCACGCCACCGAGCAGAAACGCCGACCAGGCGATGATGAAGTAGCGCGCCACCCGCAGGCCGCGGCACCAGGCCAGAATCCCGGCGGCGAAAATCACCACGGTGAAGGTCAGCGCCAACGTTGTTGCCAGGCGCAGGGCCAAGGCATAACTGGCCATCAACGACAGACCAACCACCAGCGCGCCGAATGCGATCAAGGCGATCAGCAAGCGGTCAAGCCAGCGGCTGTGCGTCTTGGTCTGCAAAAAGCTGCGGGCGAACTGGCTGCCGAACAACCCCGCACAACCGATGAAGAACGGGGTGGCGGCGTTGGCCCACCACGGATTGTTCGGCCAGAAATACTCGACCGCCGCACCATTCACCGACAGCTGATAGAGCCCGAACGAGGCAATGTAGAAGATGTAATAGAGGTAACTGGTGTCTCGCACGCTCAGGTAGATGAACAGGTTGTAGACCACCATCCCCAGCAGCACGCCATAAATGATGCCCAGCACGTACAGGCGCACCGGCTGGTCTTCGAGATACGCGGTGCTCGACCACAACGTCACCGGCGCCTGGATCGAGCCTTCGCTGGCGAGTCGCAGGTACACGGTTTGCTGTTGATCCGGCGCGAACGTCAGGTCGAACAGATAGTTGTTCTGGCGGATCTCACGACTGGCGAACGGCAAGGCATCGCCGGTTTGCCGGATCAGATGAAAGTCGCCATGGGCGTCGGGCAGATACAGGTCGAGATGGTCGAGCGGCGGATACGCCAACTCCAGCAGCCAGGTGCGCTGGGCGCCAGGATTGCTCGGGCGGTAATGCAGGTCGATCTTCAGCCAGAATGCCGAGCGTGAGTACCCGGCATTGAGCGTGGCTTTGTCGTGGGCTTTGAAATTGCCGGCAGCAGCCTGCGCGCGGACATCGGCAATGCTCGCCTGACCGCTCGGGTCTTCGAACACTTGCAGTGACCGGCCCAGAGGGAGGCTCTGGGTGAATTCGTCGAATTCGACGGCGCTCGCCATGAGGGGCAAGCAGAACAGCAACATCAGCAGATAGCGCATTGAAGCCCCAGCGTGGCTCGTCCGGTTGTGTCAGGAAGCCCCCCATTCCTTGTGAGTAGACGTAAAACCGGTGTTACCTGTTATTGGTTTGGATCCAGACTAGCATAGCCGTTGATGGCCATTGAGCACCATCGGAATTTTTCCTACAAAGGCTCTAGAACGGGCGTTCCAGAGCAAAGCAGCGAGCTAGAGCTGTTTGATTGGTCAGGTAGATCAAAAGATCCTCCAACGACTCGGGCCGCGATCGGACGATCTTTTGATCTTGCTGCGCCAGCCACACCCGAAAATCAGCTTTGGTGGTAAGCTCGCGCACCATGAATATCTACAGCTCCCGCCCCGTTGTCCTCTGTCTCTCCGGCCACGACCCCAGTGGTGGCGCCGGCTTGCAGGCAGATATCGAAGCCCTGCTCGCGCAGGGTTGCCATGCGGCTCCGGCCGTCACCGCCCTGACCGTGCAAGACACCGTCAACGTCACTGACTTTCGCGTCCTCGACCGTGAGTGGGTATTGGCCCAGGCCAATGCCGTACTCAACGACTCCGAAGTCGCTGCGGTCAAACTGGGCATGCTCGGTTCGCTGGAAATGGTCGACACCGTTGTCGAACTGTTGTCGGCGCACCCGCACTTGCCGGTGGTCTGTGACCCGGTACTGCGCGCCGGCGGCGGTGGACGTCTGGGCAAGGACGAAGTCGGCTATGCGATGCGCGAACGTCTGCTGCCACTGTCGATCATCGCGACCCCCAACCTTCCCGAAGCACGCATCCTTGCCGAACTGCCCGAAGGCACCGCGGACGAGTGCGCTGAAAAACTTCTGCCGTTCGTCAAAAACCTGCTGATTACCGGTGGCCACGGCGACGAAACTGAAATCCACAATCGCCTGTACAGCCGCGACGGTCTGCGTGAAACCTTTTACTGCCAGCGCTTGCCGGGCAGTTATCACGGTTCTGGCTGCACCCTCGCCAGTGCCTTGGCCGGTCGCCTGGCGCAAGGTGAAAACCTTGCCAGCGCCGTGCGCAGTGCACTGGATTACACCTGGCGCACCCTGCGCGATGCCGAACAGCTGGGCAAAGGCCAGTTTGTCCCGCGTCGCCTGCCGCTGGATTTCTGCTCGTAACGTCGTGAGGTCTGCCTGATGAAACTACGTGGCCTGTACGCCATTACCGACAGCCAGTTGCTGGCCGGCAAGTTCCTGTCGTACGTGGAGGCGGCGCTGGAAGGCGGCGTCACTCTGCTGCAATACCGCGACAAGAGCAGCGACGAGGCCCGCCGTCTGCGCGAGGCCGAGGCGCTGCGCAATTTGTGCGAACGCTACAACACGCAGCTAATCATCAACGACGACGCCGAACTGGCCGCGCGCCTGAACGTCGGTGTACACCTGGGCCAGACCGACGGCCCGCTGTCACCGACCCGCGCCCTGCTCGGCTCGAAAGCGATCATCGGCTCGACTTGCCACGCGCAAATCGAACTGGCGCAACAGGCTGCCAAGGAAGGCGCGAGTTACGTCGCCTTCGGTCGTTTCTTCAATTCCAACACAAAACCCGGTGCACCGACCTGCAGCCTTGATCTGCTCGACGAAGCCAAACGTGCGCTGCATCTACCGATCTGCGCGATTGGTGGCATTACCCTCGACAACGCTGCGCCGCTGGTGGCCCACGGTGTCGACTTGCTTGCTGTGGTCCACGGTTTGTTTGGTGCCGACAGCACCGCCGAAGTGACCCGCCGCGCCCGCGCATTCAATGAATTGTTCAAATCCTGATTTTTGAGAGCCCGATCATGTCTCGTTCCGAAACCCTGTTTGCCAATGCCCAGAAACACATTCCCGGTGGCGTGAACTCACCGGTTCGCGCGTTCAAGAGCGTGGGTGGCACGCCGCTGTTCTTCAAACACGCCGAAGGCGCCTACGTCACTGACGAAGACGACAAGCGTTATGTCGATTACGTTGGCTCGTGGGGCCCGATGATTCTTGGCCACAGCCACCCGGACGTGCTGGACGCGGTGCGCAATCAACTGCAACACGGCTTGTCGTACGGTGCGCCGACCGCGATGGAAACCGAGATGGCCGACCTGGTCTGCTCGCTGGTGCCGTCGATGGACATGGTGCGCATGGTCAGCTCCGGCACCGAAGCGACCATGAGCGCCATCCGCCTGGCCCGTGGTTTCACCGGCCGCGACAGCATCATCAAATTCGAAGGCTGCTACCACGGTCACTCCGACAGCCTGCTGGTCAAGGCCGGTTCCGGCGCACTGACCCAAGGCGTTCCGAGCTCGGCGGGTGTACCGGCCGCGTTCGCCAAACACACGCTGACCCTGCCGTTCAACGACATCGACGCCGTGGAAAAAATGCTCGCCGAAGTCGGTGAAGAAGTCGCCTGCATCATCGTTGAGCCAGTGGCCGGCAACATGAACTGCGTACCGCCAGCGCCGGGCTTCCTCGAAGGTCTGCGCTCGCTGTGCGACAAACATGGCGTTGTGCTGATTTTCGACGAAGTGATGACCGGTTTCCGCGTGGCCCTCGGTGGCGCGCAGGCTTACTACGGAGTGAAACCAGACCTGACCACCTTCGGCAAGATCATCGGCGGCGGCATGCCCGTCGGCTGTTTCGGCGGCAAGCGTGAAATCATGGAACGCATCGCGCCACTGGGCCCGGTGTATCAGGCCGGCACGCTGTCGGGTAACCCGCTGGCCATGGCTGCCGGTTTGACCACTCTGCGCCTGATCAGCCGTGCGGGTTTCCACGACGAACTGACCGATTACACCACGCGCATGCTAGACGGCCTGCAACAACGCGCTGATGCAGCGGGTATTCCGTTCGTGACCACTCAGGCCGGCGGCATGTTCGGCCTGTACTTCAGCGGTGCCGACGACATCGTCACCTTTGAAGACGTGATGGCCAGTGACGCTGCCCTGTTCGGTCGCTTCTTCCACCTGATGCTGGAAGGCGGCGTGTACCTGGCACCGAGTGCATTCGAAGCCGGTTTCACTTCTATCGCCCACGGCGAAGCCGAGTTGAAGTTGACTCTGGATGCAGCCGAGCGCGCCTTCGCCAAACTGAAATAATCGCCGAACCGCTGACGTTGGCCATTGCCAGCGTCAGCTTTCACCTACACCCGAGCTGTTTTTCCGACGCCTCTGCTAAATATCCGCCTGAAGTGGGCGATATATTCCCCGCGCAGCAGAAAAACGAGTAAAGACTTTGTAAGGATGGCCCTGCTTATTTCATAATGCGCGCTTATTGGATCCCTCGATGGGTCCGCGTGCCCTTCAGAGGTAAGTCGATTCCCATGAACCGCACCGGCCGCACCCTTGCCTTGGGCTGCCTGTTGCTCCTTCAGCCCCTGCTCGCGCATGCACAAGCAGGCGGCAACTCGTTGTTGATCCCGGCGATGGGTCGTTGCACCCTCAATACTCAGCCGCAAGACGTCACGCAGGCACTGGCCGCCTGCCAAAAGGCAGCGGATGAAGGGGATGCGCAAGCGCAATACGAGTTGGGTGAGTTCTACTACGACGGCAAGAATGCGCCGCGCGACCTCAATCAAGCCCTGAGCTATTTCGAAAAAGCCTCGCTGCAAGGCCATGCCCAGGCGCAATTCAAGCTCGGCACCATGTTCTTCCACGGCGAAGGCGTGCAGGCCAACAACATTCAGGCGTACATCGTGCTGAAGATGGCCGCGGTCAACGGCGCCGAAGAGGCGCTGGACACTGCCGACGAAGTCTCTGAAAAAATGTCCCGCGAAGACCTCGAAACCGCCACACAGGTGCTCGGGCAAATTTTCCGTAAATACCTGATGGAACTGCAGAGCGCCGATGGGCGCACGCCGTTTTCGCCTCTTCCCTGATTTCTGAGCCGATCTTGCGGGCCCCATCGCGATCAGGCTCGCTCCCACAAGTGGTCTTCGGAACACTGGAGATCAAATGTGGGAGCGAGCCTGCTCGCGAATGGAGCGACGCGGTCTTGAAACTTACTTCTCAGGCATCGGCATCGGAAACGGCATCACATTGCCGACGGTACCGCGGGCTTCGCTGATTTTCGGTGTACCCAGACGCTCAACCTCGTCGATGCGCACGATCGAATGCATCGGCACAAAGCTGCGCACCACGCCTTCGAATTGCGCCTTGAGCTTTTCTTCGCTCGGATCGACGACCATCTGCGTGCGCTCGCCAAAGACGAACTCTTCCACTTCCAGGAAGCCCCACAGATCACTTTGATAGATCTGCTTGGCGTACATTTCGAACACCTGGCCCTGGTTGAGGAAAATCACCTTGTAGATTGGAGCTTCGCGTTTGGTCATGGCGGGCGGATAACATCGGGGATAAAAATGAGGGCGCGAACTATAGCATAGCCACCGGACGCACAACGGTAGGAACATGGAGACATGTTCCCTATAATGCGCGGTTCTTTGAATCACGTGACGATCCTAATCCATGGCCAAGAAGCTTTACATCGAAACCCACGGTTGCCAGATGAACGAGTACGACAGCTCGCGCATGGTCGATCTGCTGGGTGAACATCAGGCCCTGGAAGTCACTGCTCGCGCCGAAGATGCCGACGTGATTCTGCTCAATACCTGCTCGATCCGCGAACGCGCCCAGGACCGGGTGTACTCGCAACTGGGCCGCTGGCGCGAATTGAAACTGGCCAACCCGGACATGGTGATCGCGGTCGGCGGTTGCGTGGCCAGCCAGGAAGGCGCGGCGATCCGTGATCGCGCACCCTACGTCGACGTGGTGTTCGGCCCGCAGACCCTGCACCGCCTGCCGGAAATGATCGACGCCGCACGCATCACCAAATTGCCGCAAGTCGACGTCTCGTTCCCGGAAATCGAAAAATTCGACCACTTGCCCGAGCCGCGCATTGACGGCCCGAGTGCTTACGTGTCGGTGATGGAAGGTTGCAGCAAGTACTGCACGTTCTGCGTGGTGCCTTATACCCGCGGTGAAGAAGTCAGCCGCCCCTTCGACGACGTGCTCGCCGAAATCATTCATCTGGCCGAAAACGGCGTACGTGAAGTCACTTTGCTGGGGCAGAACGTCAACGGCTATCGCGGCGCAACCCACGACGGTCGTCTGGCCGACCTGGCGGAATTGATCCGCGTGGTCGCCGCCGTCGATGGCATCGACCGCATTCGCTACACCACCTCGCATCCGCTGGAGTTCTCCGACAGCCTGATCCAGGCCCACGCCGAAGTACCGGAACTGGTGAAGCACCTGCACTTGCCAGTGCAATCGGGCTCTGACCGGATTCTGGCGGCGATGAAGCGCAACCACACCGCGCTGGAGTACAAATCCAAGTTGCGCAAACTGCGCGCGGCGGTGCCGGGGATTTGCATCAGCTCGGACTTCATCGTCGGCTTCCCGGGTGAAACCGAGAAAGACTTCGAACAGACCATGAAGCTGATCGAAGACGTCGGTTTCGATTTTTCCTACTCGTTCGTCTACAGCCAGCGCCCGGGCACACCGGCTGCCGATCTGGCCGATGACACGCCAGAAGCGCTCAAGAAAGAACGCCTGAACGCGCTTCAGCACCGCCTGAATCAGCAAGGTTTCGAGATCAGCCGACAAATGGTCGGCTCGACCCAGCGAATTCTGGTGACCGATTACTCGAAGAAAGACCCGGGCGAACTGCAAGGGCGCACCGAGAATAATCGTATCGTCAACTTCCGCTGCGACAATCCAACGCTGATCGGCCAGTTCGCAGATGTGCACATCGATGCGGCGCAACCGCACTCGCTGCGCGGCTCATTGATCCAGTAACAAATATCAGGAACATAGAGAATCCTGTGGGAGCTGGCTTGCCAGCGATAAGGCCATCAGCCCCGACAAATATGTCGCCTGTTGCACCGCTATCGCTGGCAAGCCAGCTCCCACAGTGGACTGCACTGTTACTGAGATTGTGTTCATTAATTTAAGAGCTTTCGCACCCAGGCCACTGGCGTTATCCTTGATTTCATCTTAATTGCCCCAGGGCGGCTAAATACGACCTTGAACGCTCCCATAGAACCACATCGTTTTATTCTCGAGCCCTTTGAGGCTCATCGCTTCGCCAATCTGTGCGGGCAATTCGACGAGCATTTGCGCTTGATCGAACAGCGCCTGAGTATCGAGATCCGCAACCGCGGAAACCAGTTCGAGCTGATCGGCGACTCCAAGCACACCACGTCTGCGGAAAATCTGATTCGCCGCCTGTACCGCGAAACCAAGGGTACGGAGTTGTCGCCAGATATGGTTCACCTGTTTCTGCAGGAATCAGCCGTCGTCGAGCTGGACAACCACGCCCCCGCGGAAGCCTCCGTCGCCCTGCGCACCAAAAAAGGCATGATTCGCCCTCGCGGCTTGAATCAGTTGCGCTACGTGAAGGAAATACTCGGTAACGACATCAACTTCGGCATAGGCCCGGCCGGTACCGGCAAGACCTATCTGGCCGTGGCCTGCGCGGTCGATGCACTGGAGCGCGAGCAGATCCGGCGCATCCTGCTGGTGCGCCCGGCGGTTGAGGCGGGTGAAAAGCTCGGTTTCCTGCCCGGCGATCTGTCGCAGAAGATCGACCCGTACCTGCGCCCGCTCTATGACGCACTCTACGAAATGCTCGGCTTCGAATATGTGGCCAAGCTGATCGAACGTCAGGTGATCGAAGTCGCGCCGCTGGCCTATATGCGCGGTCGTACGCTGAACAACAGCTTCATCATTCTCGACGAAAGCCAGAACACTACCGTCGAACAGATGAAGATGTTCCTGACGCGTATCGGTTTCGGCTCGACCGCGGTTATCACGGGGGACATCACCCAGGTCGACCTGCCGAAAGGCACCAAGTCGGGCCTGCACCACGTGATCGAAGTGCTCAAAGACGTGCCGGGTATCAGCTTCACGCACTTCATGCCCAAGGACGTTGTGCGCCACCCGCTGGTTCAACGCATCGTCGAAGCCTACGAGCGCTTCGAAAATCGCGTGACTGATGAACCTGCGAAGGACACTCGCCGCGATGCTTGAGCTTGACCTGCAAATAGCGACCGAAGCGTCCGCTCCCAGTGAAACCGAGTTCCGCCAATGGTGCGAACTGGCCCTGCGCCAGCGCACCGCTGACTCGGAAATGACCATTCGTCTGGTCGACGAGGAAGAAGGCCGTGAGCTCAATCACACCTGGCGCCAGAAGGATTACGCGACCAACGTCCTGTCGTTCCCGGCTGACGTGCCCGACGAGTTTCTCGATATCCCGCTGCTCGGCGATCTGGTGATCTGCGTGGCCGTGGTTGAGCGCGAAGCCGCCGAACAAGGCAAGGAACTAAAGGCCCACTGGGCACATCTGGTCATTCACGGCTGCTTGCATCTGCTTGGTTACGACCATATAGATGACGAAGAAGCCGAAGAAATGGAAGCACTGGAACGCGAGTTGCTTGCTGAACTGGGCTATCCCGATCCGTACGCGGACGACGAAACCGAACCATCCCCAATCGTTACAACAAAGGATTCAGAGTAATCGCTATGAGCGAAGATCGATCGAGCAACGGGCAGAAGTCATGGCTGGGTAAACTGACCCAGGCTTTTGCCCACGAGCCGAAGAACCGCCAGGAGCTCCTTGAGCTGCTGCGCGATGCACATCAGAACAAACTGCTGGACAGCGAAGCGCTGGCCATCGTCGAAGGCGCCATTCAGGTGGCTGACCTGCAAGTACGCGACATCATGGTGCCGCGTTCGCAGATGGTCAGCATCAAGGCGACCCAGACACCGCGTGAATTCCTGCCGGCCGTGGTCGATTCCGCCCACTCGCGCTATCCGGTCATCGGCGAAAGCCATGACGACGTGATGGGCGTGCTGCTGGCCAAGGATCTGCTGCCGCTGATCCTCAAGGAAAACGGCGACAGCTTCAACATCAAGGACCTGCTGCGCCCGGCCACGTTCGTGCCGGAGTCCAAGCGTCTGAATGTGTTGCTGCGTGAGTTCCGCGCCAACCACAACCACATGGCCATCGTCATTGATGAATACGGCGGCGTGGCAGGTCTGGTGACCATCGAAGACGTGCTGGAACAGATCGTCGGCGATATCGAGGACGAGCACGACGTCGAAGAAGACAGCTACATCAAGCCGCTGCCCAGCGGTGACTTCCTGATCAAGGCACTGACGCCGATCGAGAACTTCAACGAGTTCTTCGACAGCGAGTTTTCCGACGACGAGTTCGACACCGTCGGCGGCCTGGTGATGAGCGCGTTCGGGCACTTGCCAAAACGCAACGAAACCACTGAAATCGGCGCTTATCGTTTCCGCATCCTGAACGCCGACAGCCGTCGGATTCACTTGCTGCGACTGACGCCCATCGCTCGTTAAATCTAAGGACTGAAATGCGCTGGACAACCCGCCCCGGCTGGCCCGGTAACCTGCTGGCCGTGGCGGCCGGTGCAATCACCACGTTCGCTCTGGCACCCTTCGATATCTGGCCGCTGGCTTTGCTGGCGGTCGGTTTGTTCTATGCCGGCCTGCGTGAGCTAAGCCCCCGTCAGGCACTGGGCCGTGGCTGGTGCTTCGGTTTCGGCCTGTTCGGCGCCGGTACCAGTTGGATCTATTACAGCATTCATCACTTCGGCGGCGCTTCGGTGCTGCTGGCCGGATTCCTGATGCTGTTGTTTACCGCGGCGATTGCCTTTTTCTTCGCCCTGCCCGCCTGGCTCTGGGCGCGCTGGCTGCGCCGTAACGAGGCACCGCTGGCCGATGCTTTGGCATTCGCCGCGCTGTGGGTGGGCCAGGAAGCCTTTCGCGGCTGGTTCCTCACTGGCTTCCCGTGGCTTTATTCCGGTTACAGCCAGCTCGACGGCCCATTGGCCGGTCTCGCGCCGGTCGGCGGGATGTGGCTGGTGTCGTTCGTTCTGGCGTTGACGGCTGCGTTGATCTACAACGCGCCGCGTCTGCTGCAAACCGGTCGCAAGGCTTTTGTTGCGGTTGGCCTGCTATTGCTGGTCGGGCCATGGGTGGCAGGGATTGCACTCAAGGGCCACGCCTGGACCAGCCCTTCAGGCGAGCCGCTGACCGTTGCTGCCATTCAGGGTAACGTCGAACAAAGCATGAAGTGGGACCCGGCGCAGCTCAATGCGCAATTGGCGCTGTACCGCGATCTGAGTTTCCGCTCCAAACCAGTGGATCTGCTGATCTGGCCGGAAACGGCGGTGCCGGTACTCAAGGAGTCCGCCGAGGGCTACCTGAGCATGATGGGTAACTTCGCCGCCGAACGTAAATCGGCGCTGATCACCGGCGTACCGATCCGCGAAACGGTGCACCACGAAAGACGCTTCTACAATGGCATCACTGTGGTGGGCGAAGGCGATGGCACTTACCTGAAACAGAAACTGGTGCCGTTCGGTGAGTACGTGCCGTTGCAGGATGTGCTGCGCGGACTGATCGCATTCTTCGACCTGCCGATGTCGGACTTCGCCCGCGGTCCCGCCGATCAGCCGATGCTGCAGGCCAAGGGTTACCAGATTGCGCCGTTCATCTGCTACGAAGTGGTGTATCCGGAGTTCGCCGCCAGCCTGTCGGCGCGCAGTGACCTGCTGCTGACGATCAGCAACGACACGTGGTTCGGCACCTCGATCGGCCCGCTGCAACATTTGCAGATGGCGCAGATGCGCGCGCTGGAAGCCGGACGCTGGATGATCCGCGCCACCAACAATGGCGTGACCGGCCTGATCAACCCGTTCGGGCAGATCACCGAGCAGATTCCGCAGTTCGAACAAGGCATTTTGTATGGCGAAGTGGTGCCAATGCACAACCTGACGCCGTATCTGCAATGGCGTTCGTGGCCGCTAATCGTCCTGTGTCTGGGACTGTTCGGTTGGGCGTTGATGGCTAGCCGGATGTCCAAGACCCTGTAAAACAAAAGATCGCAGCCTGCGGCAGCTCCTACATGGGATTTGTATTCCCCCTGTAGGAACTGCCACAGGCTGCGATCTTTTGATTCTCAGCGGTAAAACAGCGAATACCCCACCTGCCCCACCGCTTCATTCAGCAACTGTCCGCTCTGCCAGATCGATTTGAACTCCGGCAGCCAGCCACCAAACGGCCGAGCGTTGTCTGTCCCCAAGAAGCCCACTGGCGCGGGCACCACTTCAAACCCTGCCGCCTGAAAACTCCACACCGATCGCGGCATGTGCCACGCCTGCGTCACCACGACTACGCGCTTGATCCCCTGCGGCAACAGCATATCGGCGCTGAATCTGGCGTTTTCCCAGGTGGTGCGGCTCTCCCCTTCCTGCCAACGCACGGTCACGCCGAAATCGTCCAGCAATGAATCGGCCATCAACTTTGCCTCGGTCGGAGGCGTACCGTAGTGCAAGCCGCCACTGGTCAAAATCGGCAGTCCCGAGGCTTTCGCCAATCGCGCCGCATAACGCTGACGCTCAAGTCCCACGCCGGTGGGTTGATCGTCGCCCCAGGCCAGATCACCCCGCTCACGCCCGGACCCCAGCACCACAATCGCATCGGCACGCTGCGCCAATGTCGCCCACTCTTCGCGGGCCAGTGGCGGCTCTCGCTCGAGGGCTTTTGCACCCCATTGCACCACCACCGGCAGGCTCATCAGCCAGAATCCGCCAAAACCGAGGGCAAAACACAATCCAGCCAGTCGCGGCCGTGAGCGGCGCAGCCACCACGCGGCCAGCAACAGCAGCAAAAGAATGCCGGGCGGCAATAGAAGTTGTTTGATGAAATAACGTAAAGGCATCGGGCATCTCCAAAGATGCCCGAAGCCTAAGTGGGTTAATACAACGCGACAACCGATAGGGTGGGATCCTGTTGAAAAAGATCCGTTTCTTGACCTGCCATGCGCTTACTTGGCCCGCAAAGCACGCACCTTGACGATGTCTTTGCGCGGCGCCTTGTCCTTGAGCCAGATGACCTTGGCCGAATGTGTTTCATCGAGCTGCTTCACTGCCTGCGACAGACATCCGTGCGTTTCACGTTCACTGCGATCCAGATAGGCCTTGACCAGTTTGAACTCGGCGGGGCTCAAGCCACGCAACTCCAGTTCCAGGGGGCGCTCGTCGCGCAGCCGGTCTGCGGTTTTTGCAGCGTCCAGAGCAATGCCCAGACGGTCCATCAACCGCTCGTACAACTCAGGTTTCGTGACGTTTCTTTGCTGTTGCTCCACCATCCCTCACCTCATTGAAGATAAGACTCACTCCCCAGTTAGAGCTTAGCTTCGCTGCACGAACCGGCTGCACGCCGCGACCAACGGCCCTCGCCACCCATTCAGCGGGCCAAACAGCTGCAATCAGGGTTTCCCTAGGCCAAGCGCGGTCATGTATGCTACGGCGCTTCCTGTCATTCCACTTCCAGCTCGTCCGGGCCAGCCCGAATGCCGCGTTGAAGAGGATTAGGCCACCCCTATCCAGTACAAAAGTAGCCATGCACGAACAATATCAGCCCCGTGAAATCGAAGCCGCCGCCCAGTCGTTCTGGGATGAGCAAAAGTCCTTTGAAGTCAGCGAACAGCCAGGCAAGGAGACTTTCTACTGCCTGTCGATGTTCCCTTACCCCAGCGGCAAGCTACACATGGGGCACGTGCGCAACTACACCATCGGCGACGTGATCTCCCGTTACCAGCGCATGCAAGGCAAGAACGTTCTGCAACCGATGGGTTGGGATGCCTTCGGCATGCCGGCGGAAAACGCCGCGATGAAAAACAACGTAGCGCCCGCCAAGTGGACCTACGAAAACATCGCCTACATGAAAACCCAGCTGCGCAGCCTGGGCCTGGCGGTGGACTGGTCGCGTGAAGTCACCACCTGCAAACCTGATTACTACCGCTGGGAACAATGGCTGTTCACTCGCCTGTTCGAAAAAGGCGTGATCTACAAAAAAAGCGGCACCGTGAACTGGGACCCGGTCGATCAGACCGTTCTGGCCAACGAACAAGTCATTGACGGTCGCGGCTGGCGTTCCGGCGCGCTGATCGAAAAGCGTGAAATCCCGATGTACTACTTCAAGATCACCGCTTATGCGGATGAGCTGCTGGAGAGCCTCGACGAACTGACTGGCTGGCCTGAACAGGTCAAGACCATGCAGCGCAACTGGATCGGCAAATCCCGCGGTATGGAAGTGCAGTTCCCGTACAACGTCGACTCGATCGGCACAGCCGGCACCCTGAAAGTCTTCACCACCCGTCCGGACACCCTGATGGGCGCGACTTACGTGGCCGTCGCTGCCGAACACCCGCTGGCCACCCAGGCCGCGCAGAACAACCCTGAGCTGCAAGCGTTCATCGCTGAATGCAAGGGCGGCAGCGTGGCTGAAGCCGACGTCGCCACTCAAGAGAAAAAAGGCCTGCCGACCGGCCTGTTCGTCGAGCACCCGCTGACCGGTGAAAAACTCCCGGTCTGGGTCGCCAACTATGTGCTGATGCACTATGGCGACGGCGCGGTCATGGCTGTGCCAGCGCACGACGAGCGTGATTTCGAGTTCGCCCACAAGTACGACCTGCCGATCAAATCGGTAGTGCGCACCAGCTCCGGCGAGACCAACCCCGCCCCGTGGCAAGACGCCTACGGCGAGCACGGCACGCTGATCAACTCCGGCGTGTTCGATGGTCTGGATTTCGCCGGCGCGTTCGACGCGATCGAAGTGGCACTGATCAAAAAAGAACTGGGCGCCTCGCGCACCCAGTTCCGCCTGCGCGACTGGGGCATCAGCCGCCAGCGCTACTGGGGCTGCCCTATCCCGATCATCCACTGCGACGCTTGCGGTGACGTGCCGGTACCGGAAGATCAACTGCCCGTCGTGTTGCCGGAAGACGTGGTGCCGGATGGCGCCGGTTCGCCGCTGGCGCGCATGCCTGAGTTTTACGAGTGCAGCTGCCCGAAATGTGGCCAGCCTGCCAAGCGTGAAACCGACACCATGGACACCTTCGTCGAGTCGTCGTGGTACTACGCCCGTTACGCCTCGCCGCACTTTGAAGGTGGCCTGGTCGAGAAATCCGCGGCCGACCACTGGCTGCCGGTGGATCAGTACATCGGCGGTATCGAACACGCGATTCTGCACCTGCTGTACGCACGTTTCTTCCACAAGCTGATGCGTGACGAAGGCCTGGTTAGCTCCAACGAGCCATTCAAGAACCTGCTGACCCAAGGCATGGTAATCGCCGAAACTTACTACCGTCGCGAAGCCAACGGTGCCTACACCTGGTTCAACCCGGCGGACGTAGAACTGGAGCGCGACAGCAAGGCCAAGGTCATCAGCGCCAAGCTGATCGCCGACGGCCTGCCGGTGGAAATCGGCGGTACCGAGAAAATGGCCAAGTCGAAGAACAACGGCGTCGACCCACAGTCGATGATTGATCAGTTCGGCGCAGACACCTGCCGCCTGTTCATGATGTTTGCCTCGCCACCTGACATGAGCGCCGAATGGTCCGACTCGGGCGTGGAAGGCTCGCATCGCTTCCTCAAGCGCGTCTGGCGTCTGGCGCAAGCCCACGTTACCCAGGGCCTGCCGGGCAAACTCGACGTTGCCAGCCTGAACGACGAGCAAAAAGCCGTTCGCCGCTCGATCCACCTGGCCATCAAGCAGGCCAGCCACGACGTCGGCCAGAACCACAAATTCAACACCGCCATCGCTCAGGTCATGACGCTGATGAACGTGCTGGAAAAAGCCGCGCAAGGCACCGAGCAGGATCGCGCTCTGGTGCACGAAGGTCTGGAAGCCGTCACTTTGCTGCTGGCTCCGATCACGCCACACATCAGCCATGAGCTGTGGAATCAACTGGGGCACGCCGACGCCGTGATCGACGCAGGCTGGCCTGCAGTGGACGAAAGCGCACTGGTGCAGGACAGCCTGACCCTGGTTATCCAGGTCAACGGCAAGTTGCGTGGCCAGATCGAAATGCCGGCGAGCGCGACGCGCGAAGAGGTTGAAGCCGCCGCTCGCGTCAACGAAAACGTGCTGCGTTTCGTCGACGGTCTGACCATTCGCAAAGTGATCGTTGTGCCAGGAAAACTGGTCAACATCGTCGCCAGCTAAATTGGATTGGGCGTCAGGTTTGCCTGACGCACTGTAAAACCTTTCGGGCCGCCAGGTCGGCCCACATGGTTTCAAGGGGAGCAACACAATGATCAAACGCAATCTGCTGGTGATGGGCCTCGCTGTTCTGCTGAGCGCCTGCGGTTTCCAGCTGCGTGGCACTGGCAGCAACGAACTGACGATCAAGGAACTCGACCTGAGTGCCCGTAACGCCTACGGCGAGACCGTCACTCAAATGCGTCAGGTACTGGAGTCCAGCGGCGTCAAGGTTTACAGCGGTGCGCCGTACAAGCTGTACTTGGCTGACGAACAGGAAAGCCAGCGTATCCTCAGCTATGCAGGTGCCGGTCGCACGGGCGAGTATCAGCTCAGCACTGTCCTGAGCTACGACATCCGCGGTGAAAAAAACCTGTCTCTGCTCAGCGACAAGCTTGAAGTGCAGAAAGTGTTCATCCACGACGGCAACAACCTCGTCGGCTCCGATCAGGAAGCCAACGACGCCCGTCGCGATATCCGTCGCGATCTGGTTCAGCGCATGATGCTGCGTCTGCAACAGCTGACCCCGGGTCAACTGCAGCAACTGCAGCAGGCCGCCAATGACCGCGCCAAGGCAGAAGCCGATGCGCTGGAAGCGGCGCAAAAGATTGAGGCGGAAACCCCGCGTCAGTCGCCGCTCGAAATTCCGCAGCAGTAAGAAGTTCGGGGCGCTCAGGCGCCCCGTTCGACCTCTCTTATGAAGCTCGCTCCCGCGCAACTCGGCAAACACCTGCAAGGCGCCCTCGCGCCCGTCTATATCATCAGCGGTGATGACCCGCTGCTGTGTCAGGAAGCCGCCGACGCCATTCGCAGTGCTGCCCGCCAGCAAGGTTTCGACGAACGCCAGGTATTCGCCGCGGACGCCAATTTCGATTGGGGCACGTTGCTGCAGGCCGGTGCCAGCATGTCGTTGTTTGCTGAAAAGCGTCTGCTGGAACTGCGTTTGCCATCGGGTAAACCCGGTGACAAGGGGGCTGCCGCATTCATCGAGTACTGCTCACGTCCAGCCGAAGACACGGTGCTGCTGATCAGCCTGCCCAAGCTTGATGGCAGCGCGCAGAAGACCAAGTGGGGCAAGGCGCTGGTTGAAGGTCAGCAGACGCAGTTCATCCAGATCTGGCCAGTGGATGCCAATCAGCTACCGGGCTGGATTCGTCAGCGTCTGTCGCAGGCGGGGTTGTCGGCCAGCCAGGATGCAGTCGAACTGATTGCTGCACGTGTGGAGGGCAACCTGCTCGCCGCCGCGCAGGAAATCGAGAAGCTCAAGCTGATGGCCGAAGGTGGGCAGATTACTGTCGAAACCGTACAGGCCGCTGTGGCGGACAGTGCACGATTCGACGTGTTTGGCTTGACCGACGCGGTCCTTAACGGTGAACCGGCCCACGCCCTGCGCATGCTCGAAGGGTTGCGTGGTGAGGGGGTCGAACCTCCAGTGATCCTCTGGGCACTGGCGAGGGAGTTGCGCCTGCTGGCCAATATCTCGCTGCAGTACAGCCAGGGCACACCGCTGGACAAATGCTTCAGCTCGGCGAAACCGCCGGTCTGGGACAAGCGCAAGCCCTTGATGAGCAAAGCCCTGCAACGTTACTCGGCGCAACGCTGGGCGCAGTTGTTGCTCGAAGCTCAGCGTATTGATGCGCAAATCAAAGGCCAGGCGCCCGGGTCGCCCTGGATGAGCCTCAGTCGTTTGGCGTTGTTGATGGCAGGCCAGCGCTTGTCATTGCCCGCAGAATAAGGTCAAAAGATCGCAGCCTTCTATCTGTAGGAATTGCGGCACGCTTCGATCTTTTGAGTTTGTTTTCCTACAAACAGCACCTGCATTTGCCCTATAGACAGACGCCCGACATCGGCAGATTATTCCCTGCGCAAAACCCACTCGATCAAGAGAACCTTCATGAGCAAAAAGCCATCGAAACATCGCCCGAACAAGGCCAAATCCATCATCGCCCAACCCCTGTTCCGCAGCCGCCAGGAACAACCAACCAAGGGTAAAGGCAGCTACCGCCGCGAAGCCTTCCAGTCTAATAGCTGGGAGGCTTCTTACTTTCTGGCAGCTTAAAGCGCAGCACCCCCCGGTCATGTTAAGGTCTGCACCTGATTCGTATCCTCTGGAACTGTGCATGCCCTTTAGTCTTTCCCGTCGTTGGCCTGTTCGCCAATTGATCGCTGCCTCCAGCTTCATACTGCTTGTCGCCTGTGCGGAAAAACCTACCGCCGCCGATGCGCAACCTCTTCAAGCCGCCCCTGTCGCCACGGCCCCAGCGATTATTCCGCCGGTAGTGCCGTCCGCCGACCCACTTGATCTTCAGCCGACCCAGACCTTTGCCGAATGGCAGGCAGGTTTCCGCAAGGATGCCTTGGCAGCCGGGATTCGCGCCGAGCTGTTCGATCGTGCATTCGCCAATATCAGTTTCGACGCCAGCGTGATTCGCGCCGACCGCAGTCAGCCGGAGTTCTCCCGCCCGGTGTGGGAATACCTCGACGGAGCACTGTCGCCGCTGCGCGTGCGCAAGGGCCAGGCGCTAATCATTCAGTACGCCGATATCCTGCAAAGCATCGAGCAGCGTTATGGCGTTGACCGGCAGGCGTTGGTATCGGTGTGGGGCATGGAAAGCAACTTCGGGCAGTTCCAGGGCAGCAAATCGGTGATCAACTCGCTGGCCACCCTCGCCTACGAAGGTCGTCGCCCAGGCTTTGCCCACGCGCAACTGATCGCCGCCCTGCAGATTCTGCAACAGGGCGATATCACGCCGGAGAAGATGCTCGGTTCCTGGGCTGGTGCCATGGGCCAGACGCAGTTCATCCCGACCACCTACAACACCCATGCGGTTGATTTCGACGGTGACGGGCGCCGCGACATCTGGGGCAGTCCAGCCGACGCGCTGGCCTCGACCGCGCACTATCTGCAAAGCTCCGGCTGGCAGCGGGGCCAGCCGTGGGGCTTTGAAGTGCAATTGCCCGGCAACTTCGACTACACGCTGGCAGATGGCACCCTGCGCAAAAGCGTGGCCGAATGGCGTCAGCTCGGCGTGATGCTGCCCAATGGGGCTCAGGCGCCCGCCGGAACCGAACAATTGTCCGCCGCCCTGCTGCTGCCGGCCGGTTATCGTGGCCCGGCGTTCCTGGTCCTCGACAACTTCCGGGCGATCCTCAAGTACAACAATTCTTCGTCGTACGCGCTGGCGGTGAGCCTGCTGTCCGAGCGCTTCGGCGGCGCTGGCTTGATCAATGGCTCTTGGCCTAAAGATGATCTGCCGCTGAGCCGCACCGAGCGAATCGAGTTGCAGACCTTGCTGAGTGCACGCAACTACGATGCCGGCACGGCAGACGGGATCATCGGCGCCAATACACGTAAGGCGATTCGCAGTGCACAGCAGTCGTTTGGCTGGCCGGCGGATGGGTATCCAACGCATAAGCTGCTGGAAAGCCTGCGTAACCAATAAAGCAAAATCAAAAGATCGCAGCCTACGGCAGCTCCTACAGGGTTTACGTTAATCCCGTGCAGGAGCTGCCGCAGGCTGCGATCTTTTTGCATCACCCGCAATTATCGGCGGGTGACCACATCCTGCTCCAGCATCAACTCCTTCTTCCCCGCATCCAGCCGCACCAGCGCGCCCATCGGCAGCGTCAGGTTCGGATCGCAATGTCCGCTACGCCAACCTGACAGCACCGGAATCCGCAAAGGCTCGAACGTCTGCTTGAGCAGGCGGTTCAATGCCGCGACATCCACCCCTGCCACATCCCCAACCAGAACTCCGCGCAATTTGGCCAGTTTGCCGGCCAGACGCATCTGCGTCAGCAGTCGGTCGATCCGATACAGCGGCTCGTTAATATCCTCGATGAGCAGAATCACCCCCTCCACATCGATTTCGTAAGGCGTGCCCAAGGTGGCGGCGATCATCGCCAGATTACCGCCGAGCAAGCGCCCGTGCGCGATGCCGGGTTCGACCGTAGTCAACGGATACGCCACCGGATGGCTTAGCACACTCCCCGCCTTCATTTGCCCGCGCAGCATGGCGAAGAACGAAGTGACGGTTGGCGGCTCCTTGTCGCCCAACAGGTCAGCGTTGAGCAGCGGCCCGTGAAAGGTCACGAAGCCAGCGTATCGGCTGATGGCCAGGTGCAGCGCGGTGATGTCGCTGTAGCCAACGAATGGCTTGGCATGGCGGCTCAGCAGGTCGTAATCGATCCGGTCAAGCAGCCGTGGCGTGCCGTAGCCGCCACGCAGGCAAATAATTGCATCGACTTCGGGATCCGCGAACGCCGCATGAAGATCGCGCAAGCGCACGTCGTCGCTGCCGGCCAGATAGCCATCCTTTTCATAAACGCCGGGGAACACCTTAAGCCCATAACCCCGCGCGCGCATCCATTGCACCGCCTTATCGGTGTCCAATACACCCGGGCCGGCTGGTGCAATGACGCCGATCAGCCCTTCTGAGGGCAACGCGGGCACGGCTTTGTGCGGGCAAAGTGTGTGGGTTGGTCGAACGGTCATCCTTGGATCTCCCTGTGAGTCATGCAAACACAGTAGTCAGGAACGGCGGTAAACAGAAGAGGCTCGGCCACGCCGCAGGTTGCAGGAAAAATCAGCATTGAATGTAAGACAGGCAAAAAAATGCCCGCCGGGCGTTAAAGCCTCGGCGGGCATTTTTTCATTCAGCGCCGGATCAAGAACCCATCAGCTCAGCCTTGACCAGCTTCGCCTGCTCATCGGCATGGTACGAGGAACGCACCAACGGCCCGGACGCAACGTTCTTGAAGCCCATCTTGTAACCTTCCTCGGCGAACCAGGCGAAGGTGTCCGGGTGCACGAAACGCTGCACCGGCAAGTGGCTGCGCGACGGTTGCAGGTACTGGCCGAGAGTCAGCATGTCGATGTCGTGTTCGCGCATGCGCTTCATGACTTCGATGACTTCTTCGTCAGTCTCGCCCAGACCCAGCATCAGACCGGATTTGGTCGGAATGTGCGGCATCATCTGTTTGAAACGTTGCAGCAGGGTCAGCGACCACTGGTAATCCGAACCCGGACGCGCAGCCTTGTAAAGACGCGGCACGGTTTCCAGGTTGTGGTTGAAGACATCCGGCGGCTCGGCGGCGGTGATTTCCAGGGCGACGTCCATGCGGCCACGGTAGTCCGGAACCAGGGTCTCCAGCTGCACGTTCGGCGACAACTTGCGGATTTCACGGATGCAGTCGGCAAAGTGCTGGGCACCACCGTCACGCAGGTCGTCGCGGTCAACCGAGGTGATCACCACATACTTGAGCTTGAGGTCGGCGATGGCGATGGCCAGGCTTTGCGGCTCGTTGACGTCCAGTGGCTTCGGACGACCGTGGCCCACGTCGCAGAACGGGCAACGACGGGTGCAAATGTCGCCCATGATCATGAAGGTTGCGGTGCCGCCGGAGAAGCACTCGCCCAGGTTCGGGCAGGACGCTTCTTCGCAAACGCTGTGCAGCTTGTGTTTGCGCAGCAGGCTCTTGATGCGGTCGACTTCCGGCGAAACCGGGATGCGCACACGAATCCAGTCGGGTTTCTTCGGCAGCTCGGTGGTCGGAATGATCTTTACCGGGATGCGTGCAACCTTCTCGGCACCGCGCAGCTTGACGCCGGCTTCAACCTTGGGACGCGGGGCCGGGCGCTCGGTCACGTCGAGCGTCGGGATCATGGTTTGCACTGCATCAGTAGTCATATCAGTCGATTCCGCCCGTCAGGGTCGTCTGCTCAGCATAGTCGAGGTGTTTGACGAGCTGCGCGCGCAGCCGGGCACTTACCTCGGCAAATTCAATCGATCCTGCGTGATCGCTCAGCTGGGTCATCGCCAGCCCGGCGTAGCCGCAGGGATTAATCCGTCGAAACGGTTCCAGGTTCATATCCACGTTCAGGGCCAGTCCATGAAAGGAACAACCATGGCGAATGCGCAAACCCAGAGAAGCGATTTTCGCTCCATCTACATACACGCCGGGAGCGTCTGGCTTGGCCGTTGCGGTCACACCGTAACTGGCCAGAAGTTCGATCAGGCATAGCTCCATGCGACTGACCAGATCACGCACGCCAAAACCCAGCTTGCGTACATCCAGCAACAGATAAGCCACCAATTGGCCGGGGCCATGGTAAGTCACCTGCCCGCCGCGATCGACCTGCACGACCGGAATTTCACCCGGCACAAGCAAGTGCTCGGCCTTGCCGGCCTGACCCTGCGTGAACACCGGAGGGTGCTCGACGAGCCAGATTTCGTCGGCGGCATCGCTGCCGCGTTCGTTGGTAAAGCGTTGCATGGCATGCCAGACCGGCTCGTAAGCCATCTGGCCGAGGTCGCGAAAGCCCAGCGTGCCCGGCATCACAGCACCATGTGCACGAAACCGGTCGCCCGCAGTTCGCTGTTGATATCGTACAGCTGGTCTTGACCGGTGGCGACGATGTGCAACTGAATCGTGGTGTATTTGCCGTTGCTGCTAGAACGCTCGTCAATACGATCATCGTTGATGGTCGCGTGCTTCTTGACGATTTCGATGATCTTGTCTTTGTTGCCGACACCCGTGTCGCTGATCACCTTAACCGGGTAATCGTTGGCAGGGAATTCGATCTTTGGCGCCTTTACTTCGGTATCGGTCATGGCGTAACGGCCTCTATAGTGCAAGCCGTGGTAACGCACATGGCCCCGCACCGGATCGGGGCGGGGCCATGCAGGTCAACACAAATCAGTTGAACAAGCCGTAGAAGAATAGACGGATGCTATCCCACATGCGGCGGAAGATACCACCCTCCTCGACGCCATCCAGAGCGATCAGGTCAGCGCTGTGCACGACCTTGTCTTCCAGTTTGACTTCGACTTTACCGATTACGTCGCCCTTGGCGATTGGCGCGGTCAGTTGCGGGTTCATGGTCATGCTGGCAGCGAGCTTCTTCAGCTGGCCTTTTGGCAGGGTCATGGTCAGGTCTTGCGCCAGGCCGGCCTTGACCTGGCTGGTGGTGCCTTTCCACACCGGGGCCTGAGCCAGTTCGGTGCCCTTCTGATAGAAGGTCTGGGTTTCGAAGAAGCGGAAGCCGTAGGTCAAGAGCTTCTGGGTTTCAGCAGCACGAGCCACATCGCTATTGGTGCCGAACACCACGGCGATCAGGCGCTGGCCATCACGGACAGCCGAAGACACCATGCAATAACCGGCTTCGTCGGTGTGACCGGTTTTCAGACCGTCAACGGTCTTGTCGCGCCACAGCAAAAGGTTGCGGTTAGGTTGTTTGATGCCATTCCAGAAGAACTCTTTCTGCGAGTAGATCGCGTAGTGAGCAGGGTCTTCGTGGATGATCGCGCGAGCCAGAATCGCCATGTCATGAGCCGACGAGTAATGGTCAGGGTTTGGCAGACCGGTCGGGTTCATGAAGTGGGAGTTGGTCAGGCCCAGCTCGGTGGCCGTCTTGTTCATCACGTCGGCGAAGGCGTCTTCGCTACCGGCGATGTGCTCGGACAGTGCCACGCTGGCGTCGTTACCGGACTGGATGATGATGCCGTGCAGCAGGTCGCTGACAGTGACTTGCGAACCGACCTTGATGAACATCCGCGAACCGCCGGTACGCCAGGCGTTTTCGCTGACGGTCACCGGATCGTTTTCACCGATCTGGCCACGACGGATTTCCAGGGTCGCGATGTACGCGGTCATCAGCTTGGTCAGGCTGGCCGGTGGCAGACGCTGGTCGCCATTGTTTTCAACCAGCACGTTGCCGCTGCTGGCATCCATGAGCACATAGGACTTGGCGGCCAGTTGTGGTGGCGAAGGCATCATCTCGACCGCGAACGCGGCGGGTGAGAGGAGCAGCGGGACTAGCAGGAAAAGGCGTTTGGCAAAGGTGGTGATGTTCATCCGTCTCTCGAAATCGCTAATGCAAAATTTAATCAGATGACTTTCTGACGAGTCATCGCGTATTCAGTTGCTCACTCCAGTCACCCTTGCCGGGCTTTTGTTCTTCGACGAGCCAACAACCTGGTTCACCCCCCAATACCGCAGGTGAACCGTCAATCAAGTTCTACGTGTTACTCGGTGACCACACTTGGCGAACCAAGGTTAGCCAGGCGCACGCTGTTCTGCACCTGGGTGATTTCACCCGGCGAGCCGATCGGCCCCAGGCGTACCCGGTGCAGAGTCTGCTGATTGCGCACGATCGAGCTGATGAACACCGGAGCGCTCACCATCCCGCTGAGCTTCGACCTCAGCAGCTCTGCAGCGTCCGGGTTGGCGAAGGCGCCCACCTGCAGATACTGGCCAGATGCTGTTGCAGAAGCGTTTTTTTTTGCATCAATCTGCACTGGCACAACGGCCGCGGCGTGTTGCTGCGGCGGTGGCGTCCATTGCTCGACGGTACCGGCCGAGGCCGTGATTACCGGGGCGCTGTTCTGCGCAACCTGCGGCTCATTGAGCATCAACGGCGCCGGACGGCCCTTGGCGGCCCACCATTGCTGCGGGTCGATGCCCTCGACCTTGACCCGCGCAGTGCCGGTTTCGGCATAACCGAGTTTTTTTGCCGCCGCGTAGGACAAGTCGATGATCCGGTCGGAATAGAACGGCCCGCGATCGTTGACCCGCAGAATCACTGTGCGGTTGTTGTCCAGGTTGGTCACCCGAACGTAACTTGGCAGTGGCAACGTCTTGTGGGCGGCACTCATGCCGTACAGGTCATAGACCTCGCCATTGGCGGTGTTCTGCCCGTGAAACTTGGTGCCGTACCAGGACGCCGTGCCCGAAGCGACGTAGCTTTTGGATTCCTGTATCGGGAAGTAGGTCTTGCCCAGCACAGTGTACGGGTTGGCCTTGTACGCACCGGTATGCAGGGTTGGCGTGGCATCGGGGATACGCGAAACATCGACATCCCACCACGGCGCGCCATCTTTGTGGGCACGGTTGATATCAAGAACCGGCTGCTTGCGCACGGCGGTTGTGGGCGCCTTCTGAGTCGGGGTACGGCTGGTCGAACAACTGGCGACCAGTACCGCCAACGCAGCAAATGCCACCAGCTTCAGGGGTTTATTGTTAGGCAATGCCCGCATTACTTGACGCCCCGTGCTTGTACCAGCTGTTCAGACAGTTGATGTACGGCCATGGCGTACATCACGCTGCGGTTATAACGCGTGATCGCGTAGAAATTCTTCAGACCCATCCAGTATTCAGGGCCGTTCTCGCCTTCAAGGCGAAATGCAGTAACCGGCATATCATCGCGCAGCGCATCATGACTTGACCAGCCCAGCGCCCGCAACTCCGCGACGGTCTTTGTCGGCTCGATGCCAGTGGTCAGGCCTTCATCGGCCTGCTCGCCACGGACATCGGCGCGGCTGACCACCGGTTCGCCGGCGACCCAGCCGTGACGCTTGAAATAACTGGCGACACTGCCGATCGCATCATCCGGGTTGTTCCAGATATTGATGTGGCCGTCACCGTCGAAATCCACTGCATAGGCGCGAAAGCTGCTCGGCATGAACTGCGGCAGGCCCATCGCCCCGGCGTATGAACCCTTGAGCGTCAATGGATCGACCTGCTCTTCGCGCGCCAACAGCAGAAACTCGCGCAGCTCCTTGCGGAAAAATTCGGCACGGGGAGGATAGTCGAAACCGAGCGTCGACAAGGCATCGATCACCCGGTAATTGCCGGTATTACGTCCGAAAAAGGTCTCAACGCCGATGATCGACACGATGACTTGTGCCGGCACGCCGTATTCCTGCTCGGCACGGGCCAGCGTGGCCTCGTGCTGACGCCAGAAGTCCACACCTCGCGCAATACGCGCGTCAGTGATGAACATCGGGCGGTATTCCTTCCACTGCTTGACCCGCTCGGCAGGTCGGGAGATGGCGTCGAGAATCGCCTGTTTACGCTGAGCCTCGCGAAAAACACCCATCAGTTGCTCACCGGCGAAACCGTAGTCGCGGGTCATTTCACCGACGAATTCGGCCACCTGGGGTGAGCCTTCATATTCGCCGGCCAGCGCTTCCTGCACGCTGCCAAGGAGGCCTACCAGGCCAACCCATGGCGCGCATCGAGTCGCCCAGCCACGCATTACTTGCATTGAACTCTTCACCTTATTCAAACCTGTGCGATCCACTTGCGATGGGTATGGATCGACATCAAAACCCCAAACGCTGACAGCAGTGTCACCAGCGAAGTTCCTCCGTAGCTAATGAACGGCAACGGAACCCCTACAACCGGCAACAGGCCACTGACCATACCGATGTTGACGAAAACATAAACAAAAAACGTCATGGTCAACGCGCCGGCGAGCAATTTACCGAACAGCGTCTGCGCCTGAGCGGTGATGACCAGCCCCCGGCCAATCAACAGCAAATAAATCAGCAACAGCGCGCAGATGCCCACCAGGCCGAACTCTTCGCCGAGCACGGCAATGATGAAGTCGGTGTGGCTTTCCGGGAGGAAGTCCAGGTGCGACTGGGTGCCGAGCAGCCAGCCCTTGCCGAATACGCCTCCGGAACCGATAGCAGCTTTCGACTGAATAATGTTCCAGCCAGTGCCGAGCGGATCGCTTTCCGGGTCGAGGAACGTCAGCACGCGCTGCTTCTGGTAGTCGTGCATCACGAAGAACCACATCGCGACCGACACCGGAATGGCCGCAGCCAGTACGCTGACGATCCAGCGCCAGCGCAAGCCGCCCATGAACAGCACGAATGCCCCGCCGGCCAGAATCAGCAGCGAAGTGCCGAGGTCCGGTTGGCGGACGATCAGCGCAAACGGCACGCCAATCAGCATCAGGCTGATGCCGACATGCTTGAGTTGGGGGGGCAATGTCCGCTTGGACAGATACCAGGCGATGGTCGCCGGCATCAGGATTTTCATGAATTCCGAAGGCTGGAAACGAATCACACCGGGAATGTTGATCCAGCGTGTGGCGCCCATGGCGTTGTGACCCATGATGTCGACCACCAACAGCAGCAGCACGCCGATCACGTAGCCCAGCGGCACCCAGCGCGCCATGAAACGCGGTTCGAACTGGGCAATGACGATCATCGACACCAGACCGATACCGAACGAAGTGGCCTGTTTGCCCAGCAGATCCCAGCTCTTGCCGCTGGCCGAATACAGCACGAACAGGCTGCCGGCAGCGAGAATCAACAACAGGATCAGCAGCGGCCCATCGATATGCAGTCTTTGCAGCAGCGTCGCGCGGCGGCGCATCACATCCTCACTGGAGAGCATGCGATCAAAGTTATTCATCACGGGCCGTAGCCTCCGAACTGATTGGGCTGGCGTATTCGGCCTTCAAACGTCCGTCCTGACCCAGAAGCCAGGCGTCCATGATCTGACGTACCACGGGCGCGGCGACGCCGGAACCGGACTCACCGTTCTCGACCATTACCGAAACAACAATTTTCGGGTCATCGGCCGGAGCGAAACCGACGAACAAGGCGTGGTCACGATGGCGCTCCTGAACCTTGGAGCGGTCGTACTTCTCGCCCTGCTTGATCGCCACGACCTGGGCCGTACCCGACTTGCCGGCGATACGGTATTGCGCGCCAATGGCCGCTTTACGCGCGGTACCCCGGGCGCCGTGCATCACTTGCTGCATGCCGTGGTTGACCTTGGCCCAGTCGGACGGATCGCGCAGGATAATGTCCGGTATCGGATTTTCGTCCACCGGCTTCACCCCATCGAGTGATTTGGCCAGGTGCGGCCGGTTCCACACGCCTTTGTTCGCCACCAGTGCCGTGGCCTGAGCCAACTGCAGCGGGGTCGATTGCATGTAGCCCTGGCCGATCCCCAGAATCAGCGTTTCGCCCGGGAACCACGCCTGTTTGCGGGTCGCGCGCTTCCACTCGCGGGAAGGCATCAGGCCGGGTGATTCTTCGAACATGTCCAGCGAAACCTTCTGACCAATGCCGAACTTGTTCATGTAGGCCGACAACCGATCAATACCGAGCTTGTGGGCCAGGTCATAGAAGTAGGTGTCATTGGAGCGCATGATCGCCATGTCGAGGTCGACGAAGCCGTCACCCGTGCGGTTCCAGTTACGGTATTTGTGATCGTAGTTGGGCAGCATGTAGTAGCCCGGGTCGAACACCCGGCTCGACGCGGTCACCACACCCGAATCGAGGCCGGCGATCGCCACGGCTGGCTTGATCGTCGAACCCGGCGGATACAGACCGCGCAGTACGCGGTTGAACAGTGGCCGGTCGATGGAATCGCGCAGCTCGGCGTACGCCTTGAAGCTGATGCCGGTGACGAACAGATTCGGGTCGAAGCTCGGCTGACTGACCATCGCCAGCACTTCGCCGGTTTTCGGATCGAGTGCAACCACCGCACCACGACGACCACCCAGTGCGGCTTCGGCGGCTTCCTGCAATTTGATGTCCAGACTCAGGACGATGTCCTTGCCGGGAATCGGATCGGTACGCTTGAGCACGCGCAGAACGCGGCCGCGAGCGTTGGTCTCGACTTCTTCGTAACCCACCTGCCCGTGCAGCTCAGGCTCGTAGAAACGCTCGATGCCCGTCTTGCCGATGTGGTGGGTGCCGCTGTAGTTGACCGGATCGAGGCTTTTGAGCTCTTTCTCGTTGATCCGCCCCATGTAACCCACCGAGTGCGCAAAATGCGCGCCCTGCGGATAGTGACGGACCAGTTGCGCAACGACTTCCACGCCCGGCAGACGGAACTGGTTCACCGCGATGCGGGCGATCTGTTCTTCGCTGAGTTCGAACAGGATCGGCACCGGCTCGAACGGCCGACGCCCCTGGCGCATGCGCTTCTCAAAGATCACCCGGTCTTCTGGCGTCAGTTCCAGCACTTCGACGATCACGTCGAGCACTTGCTGCCAGTCGCCGGAGCGCTCGCGGGTCATGCTCAGGCTGAAGCTCGGCCGGTTGTCCGCCACCACCACGCCGTTGCGGTCGAAAATCAGCCCACGGGTCGGCGGAATCGGCTGCACGTGAACTCGGTTGTTTTCCGAAAGCGTCGAGTGGTACTCGTACTGGATCACCTGCAAGTAATACAGCCGTGCAATCAACACGCAGATCAACAGCACGACTGCAATGGCCCCGAACACGACGCGGCTACGCACCAGGCGTGCGTCCTTTTCGTGGTCCTTGATGCGGATCGGCTGAGACATGAGGGCAGGATTACTTGTGGTAAGGGTGACCGGACAGCACGGTCCAGGCACGGTACAGCTGTTCGCCGATGAGGATCCGCACCAGCGGATGCGGCAAGGTCAGCGGCGACAACGACCAGCGCTGATCAGCGCGGGCGCAGACTTCCGGCGCCAGCCCCTCGGGGCCGCCAACCATGAAGTTGACCGTGCGCGAATCCAGCCGCCAACGGTCGAGTTCGACCGCAAGCTGCTCGGTGCTCCAGGGTTTGCCGTGGACTTCCAGCGTGACAACCCGCTCGTTCGGCCCGACCTTGGCCAGCATGGCTTCGCCTTCCTGGCGGATGAAACGGGCCACGTCGGCATTCTTGCCACGGGTATTGAGCGGTATTTCCACCAGTTCCAGCGCCAGCTCGGACGGAAGACGCTTGGCATATTCATGCCAGCCTTCTTCCACCCACTTGGGCATGCGTGAACCGACGGCGATCAGTCGCAGTCGCACAGCAATCCCTTACAGCTGGTCTTTGTTGAGCTTGGTGAAATGCTCGTGGGTGTTTTCCGGGCTGTGGTGCTTGGCGTCTGCCGCACGGCTTTGCTCGGCACCGGCCCACAGGCGCTCCAGGTCGTAGAACTGACGCGCCGAGGCGGTCATCATGTGCACGATCACCAGGTCGAGGTCGAGCAGCACCCAGTCGCTGTCGCCCTTGCCTTCTTCGCCCAGCGGCTTGGCGCCCTGCTTTTTGACTTCTTCGCGAACCTTGTCCAGCATCGCGTTGATCTGGCGATTGGAAGTACCGGTGGCGATGATCATGTAGTCAGTGATGCTCTGCTTGTCGCGAACATCAATGATCTGGATGTCTTGCGCCTTGACGTCTTCAAGAGCGGCAACAGCAAGCTTGACCAGTTCGTCGCCTTTGAGCGGCTCGTTGGTGTTGGCCACTTCCGGCAACGGAGCGCTTTTGAATGTGCCTTTACGTTTTACTTTATGTAGATCTTTGTCAGTCATATAAAACTCGTTTTGCTCATATATTCGGCGGCTTGGCGACACGTGGATTCGTATCAGTTAAGCACGCCTTGTTCAGTTCGACGCACGGTATAGACCGTGCGCATCGATGTAGGCCAGGACCGCGTCGGGCACCAGGAAACGTACCGACTTACCGCTGGCCAGCAGTTGACGGATCTGGGTGGCAGAGACCGCGAGCGGTGTCTGCCAGACGAATGCAATCTGTCCGCTCGGCCCTTTCAGGGCCAGCGGGTCGCTCACCGAACGCGCTGCCAGCAGGTTGCGCAAGGCATCCGGCGGTTCGCTGTCGGCGTCCGGGCGCTGTAGCACCAGGATGTGGCAATGCTGGAGCAACTCTTCCCAGCGATGCCAAGTGGGCAGGCCG
This sequence comes from Pseudomonas sp. A0308, assembly GCF_044218815.1. Taxonomy (NCBI): domain Bacteria; kingdom Pseudomonadati; phylum Pseudomonadota; class Gammaproteobacteria; order Pseudomonadales; family Pseudomonadaceae; genus Pseudomonas; species Pseudomonas sp. A0308. The sequence goes on along the minus strand of NZ_CP162581.1, from coordinate 4,221,057 downwards.
CAAAATGCGTCCCAGCCCAAAAGCAGAAAAACCTGGGTCTCGGCGGCCATTTCGGCACGCATCAACTCCAGGGTATCAATGGTGTAGGACGGTTTGTCCCGCTGCAATTCGCAGGCATCCACCACCAGCGGCGGCACTCCGGCCACCGCGCACTCGACCATCGCCAACCGGTCCTGCGCCGACACCTGCGGCGTGCCGCGATGCGGCGGGCGCGCGCTCGGCATCAAACGCAACTCATCCAGCCCCAGCGCTTCGGCGACTTCCAGCCCACCGCGCAAATGGCCGATGTGCACCGGATCGAACGTACCACCCAGTACGCCAATGCGCAGAGGGCGGGGTTCGTTGCCGGGCGGCGGCGTTGTCAGGTCGAGGTCGGTCAAGTCAGACCGTCGCCTGGCCGCGCAACTGGCCATCACCGACCACGATGTACTTCTCGCAGGTCAGTCCTTCGAGGCCCACCGGGCCGCGGGCGTGCAGCTTATCAGTAGAAATGCCGATCTCGGCACCCAATCCGTATTCAAATCCATCGGCGAAGCAGGTCGGGGTGTTGATCATCACCGACGCCGAGTCGACTTCAGCCACAAACCGCCGGGTGTCAGCGAGGTTTTCGCTGACGATCGAGTCGGTGTGGTGCGAGCCGTAATGGTTGATGTGTTCGATCGCCTGGTCCAGCCCATCAACGACGCGGATCGACAGGATCGGCGCCAGATACTCGGTATTCCAGTCGTCTTCACTGGCCGCCACGGCGTCGATGATCGCCCGGGTGCGCTCACAGCCACGCAACTCGACGCCTTTTTCGCGGAACTGCGCTGCCATCGACGGCAGGAAATCCTTGGCAACCGATTGATCGACCAGCAAGGTCTCCATCGCCCCGCAAATGCCATAACGGTAAGTCTTGGCATTGAACGCGATGCGCTGGGCTTTGGGCAGATCGGCGTGGGCACTGACGTAAACGTGGCAGATGCCGTCCAGATGTTTGATCACCGGCACGCGGGCATCGCGGCTGATGCGCTCGATCAGGCCACGACCACCGCGCGGTACGATCACATCGACGTACTCGGGCATGGTGATCATCGCGCCAACGGCGGCGCGATCAGTGGTTTCGACCACTTGCACGACGGCGGCGGGCAGTTCGGCTTCGGCCAGACCGCGCTGGATACACGCAGCAATCGCACGATTGGAATGAATCGCCTCGGAGCCACCACGCAGGATAGTCGCGTTGCCGGACTTCAGGCACAGGCTGGCGGCATCGATGGTCACGTTGGGCCGGGATTCGTAGATGATCCCGATCACACCCAGCGGCACGCGCATCTTGCCGACCTGAATCCCCGACGGGCGAAAGCTCATGTCACGGATCGCACCGACCGGATCCGGCAGCGCAGCCACCTGACGCAGGCCGACAATCATGCCGTCGATGCGCGCCGGGGTCAGCTCCAGACGTTCCAGCAATGCCGGTTCCAGACCACTGGCGCGACCGGCGGCCAGATCCTGTTCATTGGCTGCCGCAAGCTCGGCGCGAGCCGCATCCAGTGCATTGGCCGCAGCCTGCAAGGCGCGGTTTTTCTGCGCGGTGCTGGCACGGCCGATGACCCGGGAAGCTTCGCGGGCGGCGCGACCCAATCGGGTCATATAGTCAAGAACGGACTCAGTCATGGTCTGCTGGGGTCTTGGCAAAGAGGAAAGCGGCAGATTATAGCTGTCGCGTCCCGGGACTAACAGCGGTGACGGGCGGATGGTCGAAATGGACTACAAATTGCCAACGTTCAGCGGGAATTAAGACTGAAATTGTTATTATCGCGACCTCTTCAGCCTGGATAAACGTTGCCTGCCATGTCCGACCTGACCGTTGCCAGCCAAGCCGAACGCCTGCCACAAGGGCTTGCGGACAGTTTTTTCGACCGTGACGCTCAGACACTGGCGCGGGATCTGCTCGGCAAAGTCATCCGCCATCGGGTCGGTGATCTGTGGCTGAGTGCGCGAATCATCGAAACCGAGGCCTATTACTGCGCGGAAAAAGGCAGCCATGCGTCACTCGGCTATACAGAAAAGCGTAAGGCTTTGTTTCTGGATGGTGGCCACATCTATATGTATTACGCACGTGGCGGCGATTCGCTGAACTTCAGCGCGCAGGGGCCGGGCAATGCCGTACTGATCAAATCGGCTTATCCGTGGGTCGATGAAATCAGCGGCCCGGCGAGTCTGGCGCAGATGCTGTTGAACAATCCTGATGCGCAAGGTCGGCCGCGGCCATCGCAGAAGCTCTGCGCCGGGCAGACCTTATTGTGCAAGGCGCTGGGTTTGAAGGTGCCGATGTGGGACGCCAGGCGTTTTGATCATGAGCGGTTGCTGGTAGAAGATATCGGACCGGCGCCCGCGCACATCATTCAGACTACGCGCCTGGGTATTCCCCCTGGCCGTGACGAACACCTGATGTACCGCTTCGTCGACGCCGCCTACGCGCAATGGTGTACGCGGAACCCGCTGCGCCGGGGTCAGGTCGAAGGTCGGGACTATTTCCTGCTGTAAATAAAAACCCCTGTAGGAGTTGCCGCAGGCTGCGATCTTTCGCTTTGAAGATCAAAAGATCGCAGCCTGCGGCAACTCCTACAGGGGGCAATCAATGAAATGGAGTTTTTGGTATGGGCCCATGGCTCGATAGCGTGACCGGGTGGCTGGCGGCCAACCCACAGTGGCTGGCCGTCGCGGTGTTCATTGTGGCTTTTGTCGAATGCCTGGCAATTGCCGGTTTAATCGTGCCCGGCACGGTGTTGCTGTTTGCCGTAGCGGTGCTGGCCGGCAGCGGCGCACTGTCGTTGAGCGAAACCCTGTTGCTGGGTTTTCTTGGCGGGATTCTCGGCGATGTGGTCTCGTACTTCGTCGGTCGGCATTTCCACCAGAACATCCGCAGACTGCCGGGGCTGCGCCATCATCCTGAATGGATGAGCGGTGCCGAAAGCTATTTCCAACGTTACGGCATCGCCAGCCTGCTGGTCGGGCGCTTCATCGGGCCGCTGCGACCGATGCTTCCGATGGTCGCCGGCATGTGCGACATGCCCTTCCCCCGCTTCGCCGCCGTCAGTTTGCTGGCCACGGCCGGCTGGACACTGGCCTATCTGCTGCCGGGCTGGGCCACGGGCGCCGCATTCCGTCTGCCATTGCCCGAAGGTTTCTGGCTGGAAGCGGGGATCGTCGCAGGCAGCATCGCGGCGATGGTCGGCCTCAGTGTCAACAGCAGCCTGCGCCGCCATCGCCGCGCAACGGTCTGGATCAGCAGCATGAGCCTGTTGATTCTGGTTGGCCTGTTCATCGGCTTTCCGTACCTGACGGCACTCGATCAGGGCGTGATGACGCTGGTGCAGGAACATCGCCAACCGGTGCTGGATGAAATCGCGGTCACCTTCACCTTGATCGGTGAGTTCCGCAACATGCTGATGTTCAGCGCCCTGCTGACTGGCCTTTTGCTGCTGTGCCGACAGTGGCGCCACGCCATTTTCGCTGGCGGCACCCTGCTCGTCACCGCACTGGCGAACACCGCGACCAAACAGTTTTTCGCCCGTGTACGCCCGGAAGTGCTGACCGACCCTATTACCAGCTTCAGCATGCCCAGCGGCCATTCATCGGGCGCGTTCGCGCTGTTCCTGACCCTCGGCGTGCTGGCCGGGCGCGGGCAACCGCCACGCCTGCGCCTGACCTGGTTGCTGATCGCCTGCATACCCGCGCTGTCGATTGCCCTGTCGCGGGTGTATCTGGGCGCGCATTGGCCGACCGACATACTGGCTGGCGCCATGCTGGCCTCGTGCGTGTGCGCGGCGGCGTTGTGGTTGAGTCAGCGCAAAACCCCGTTGAACGCCATGCCATTCAAAGTCTGGTGGCTGGTTCTGCCGGCGCTGGTGGCGTTGTTCAGCTTTTTTGCTTTGCGCCATCTGCCCCATACCCTGGTGCGATACGCCTACTGACAGCGCCGAGCCCTTCGGCGCCATCGGACATAATTTCGTCTCAGCGTCATTCTTCGCTCTCCTGGCCAGCCCCGGAGAGCGTTGTTGTCTGCCTGTCGGCAACTATTCATTCACGCACTTGGCGGCGCATTAACTTGCGTATAAAAACCGCGTTACATATCAATGGGGCAAATTCAACTTCGGCACTTTCACAATTTCACTATTCAATTAGATTGGTGCGCGAACTTCCTGAGTTATCGCTCAAAAGCATCATGAACAATCAATGTCGTTCAATGACATCTCGACAACACTTCATGTGCCTGCGACCAGACTTTGCGTTTCAAACAATTAAATGATCGACAAGGATTTCATGCGCCCATAAACCCGCGCACCGGGCGACCAGGTCGCATGCGTCGAAGAAATTGTTTTGGGTGTAACAGGGAGTTTACCGAGTGCAACACGCCGGCACTTAGCCGCCACTTCACAGCAACCATTCAAAGGATTGAATTGTGCCAACACCTATAGACGCCGCCAGGCCGATAACACCTGAGCCAGTCATTCACGTCACACCGACCCACGCGCCGAGCGATCTGCAAAAGCCTGCGACGGGCCTGAGCGCAACGCCGCCGGGCATTCATGAATCGCCAGCCGATGGCGCCGAAAAACCCTCTTCGCGCACACTCAGATCGCTCGACAAACGCTTGGGCGCCTTGCGCATCGGTGAGTTCGCCATCACCCGTGTCGAGCTTCAGGCCATGGGCGCCACAATCGCCGGGCATGCGATCAGCGCAGACAACACGAACCTCAAGACACCCGACCAGGCGTTTCTCGACGCACTGGGCTTCAACCCGGACACCGTCGAGGCCCGGATCAAATCTGTCGCGCAGGCGGACAACACCACTGCCAGCTTCTTCTTCGAACTTGCGTGCAAACGCTCCATCGGTGCGCCGCCAGTGTTCAGCGCCGCCGAGCCGCTGGCGCCTGGCAGCCCGATGGAGCGCTTCGGCAGACTGGTCAATGCCGCGCAGAAAATCGATATTCAGCGCGTCGACGACACTAGCCATTGGCCCACATGGGTCAGCAAAACCAGAAGCTCCATTTTCAATGGCGCGGGGGTCGGCCTGCAGGCTTACGGAATCTACAGCGGCATGGCCGGGATCGCGGACGCGATCAAGACCGGCGACTGGGGCGAAGCCGCGTTCAACGCCGGAGCTGTTGGCACGGAGCTTGGCTCACTGATCATCGAGCGTGGCCTGAGCAAGACCGGCGAAGCGATGCTCAAGAGCAACGGAGTGGTTTTCCAGCGTTTCTCCACGACGTCGGCGGGCAAGGTACTGGGCCGCGGTGCCGGCTTGTTCGCCAGCGCCATCACCCTGCCCTTCGATGTGATCGGCGCGGTGAAATCATTCAACGCTGCGGCGGCGGCCCAGGGCAAGGAAGCCCAGGATCACTACGTCGGCGGCGCGCTGAGCGCGGCCAGTGCCGGGGTCAGTATTATCCTCGGCCTCGCGGCGCTGGCCGGCTTCGGCAACATCGCAGGTCCCGTGGGCATTCTGGCGGCGGGTGTGCTGGTGCTGGGTGCGGAGATCTACCGCGCTGCGCGGATCGTTGACGATATCGACGACTACATCGAATTGAGCGCGCACGAACGGCTGCGCTCCGGCTGGTTCGCCAGCGTGCGCAAGGAGCTCGACCAGGACGTGCTGGATCGCTACAAGGCTGCCAAGACCCAGAGCGACCACAGTCGGCAGGTCGAGCGCTCCGCCAGAGAGTTGCTCGACGGCGCCTACCGCGACTACGTCGAGCAGGTCATCAACGGCAGTTACAGCGTCAGCCTGCAACCGGTGAAACTCTGGAAGCACCAATGGAATGCGGGCGCGGGTGAACAACCGTTCAAGATCAGCCATGAACCGGTGGTGCAGGAAACCGCCGATGTCATCGATGCCCGCGATGGTCTGCCGCAGAATCTTGGCGGCGTGGTGACGGGCACCCTGGGAGACGACAAGGGCATCCTGTGGCGCCTGGGGGATGGCGAGGACACGATCACCGGCGTGAAGGCCAAATCGAATTTCTTCATCTATCGCGCAGACGCAAAAAACCTCGTTGGCGGCGACAAGGCCGACGAATTCCACTACGAGGTGACCCACGCCGAACTGGACCGGGAATTGCCACCGGCAGCCATCAGCAATCTTGACGGGGGCGAAGGCTCCGACCTGCTCTCCTTCACTTCCAGGCGTCCTGCCACGGATACTCGTCAGCAAGGTTACGAGGTCAATCTGCACAGCGGCGAAGTCAGCTTGCGCGGCGCCGGGGCGACGGACACCTTGATCAAGGTTGCCCAGACTACTGGCATCGAGAACGTCTCGACATTGACCGCAGGCGCGAGTCGGGTTACCGGCAGTGACGTTGCCAATCGGATTAGCGCCAACGGCATGGATACAGTGGACGCCGCCGCAGGCGACGACACCATCCTCATCCGTGGTACGCACTGCCGCGTGAACGGCGGCGCCGGCAGGGATCGTTACTTCATCACCGCCAGCAGCGCGGAGGTAACCATTATCGAGGATGCCGGGCAGTCGAGCCTGATCGAACTAGACTGGCCGCTGGCGACCATTCAGCGCTGGCAGATCATCGGCACGTCACTGGTGGTGCGTTCCTTGCGCGGCGAAGATGGCGAGCTGCCCGAGCACGTCCTGACCGTCGAAAACGTTTACCGGGAACTGGACAGCCAGCGCTTGATCAACCATCAGCAACTGCTGTTCAAGACCCGCGACGGTTATGAACTGCTCCCGGTCCTGTCCGCCTCGCTCAATGACGCCGACGACCATGACGTGCAGGTGGCGCTGACTGTAGCGGGCCGGCAACCACCCGCCCTGGGCATCCTCAATGGCGGAAAAGTGCAGATCGCCAACACCAGCCCCAGGCAATATTTCGTCCCCCAGGGCGATGGCAAGATCGTCTTCGACGCAACTGCCGCCCAGAAGACGGCTACCAACGTTTATCTCGACTGTAACCATGCGGACGTGGGCGACACGTACATCAACTACAACATTGATGTCCGCCATGGGGTGTCGGGCTATTCGTCACTCATTTACAGCAACATCAACCTGAGCCTGTTCATTCCCAACCGGGTAATCAACTTCGTCGGTGTCATCAGCGAGCGACACGCCGCCACATTCAATAGCGGCAGTGGCATTCTCACCAATGGCTTGCACATGGCCAATGAGGTCGTGCTGGTCTTCCGTGATGGCAAATCCTGCCGGTTGGTTGCGCCAAGGCTGGAGTATGCGCAGGACGTAAAACGCGCAGGCCTGCAGGGGAAAAATGCTCGCGACTGCCTGAAACTGCGCCATGGGCACTATTTCTTCCACGCGCCGAGGATCACCGAGCAGAGCTTGCTCCCGGCGCATAACGCCAGGATCGAGATCAAGGCAGACACACCTCAAGGCATTTACGCACTGCAAGGTCAGAGTGCCGAGTACGAAGTCTTCCCTGCCAGCAACGCGATGATCAGCCTGGCAACACCAGGTGCCGAGGCGAAAACCGCGAATGCCTCGAGCTGGACGATTCACACCGCAAACATGAAGGAAACGATCACGGGCAACGAGATACGCCTGGAGGGCACGACTCTGCATGTGGGAACCGTCATCATTACGCTACCCAACATCGAAGCCGCTGATGTTCCGGTCGAGTCGGTTCATGTAGTCACCTCCAGCGGCAATGTCTATGAAATCAACCTTGTGTTCGAAATGCTGCAACTGCACGAAGTCAATGCGCAGGCTTACAGCAGCGTCAAAGCGTTAAGTGAAGACCTCGGGGCACACCGCAAACGCCAGCAGCTGGCGGGGGTGGTCAGGGTTCGCAATATCTTCACCGACAAGGCTGTCGGCGCGAGCGTGTTGTACAACGCCACGCACGATTACTGGAGCGTCGACAACCCGCCGGGTTACCGCATCGCCGCCGAAGACCTCAGCATCGACCTTGAATCGATCAGCTTGCCGCGCGTCCCAGGCAAATAAAAACGACCATCACGCGAACAACTCACCTTGCAGTTCATCGAGCAGCGCCTGGATAGCATCCAGTCGCTGCTGCGGATCGTCGAGTTGCAGCAGGTCAATCTTGTCTTCTTCGGCGAATGGCAGCAGGTAGGCCAGCTGATTGGCCAATGACTGCTGGCCGTGCGCCTCGGTGCCCATGTTCAACGCCTCGACCATCGGGTGCTCGGCCAGCGCCTTGAGCAGCGCCACCAGATCGGCGTCTTCGTCCTGCAAGGGTTGCTCGGGTTCATCGTCCAGCCACTCGACGTCGGCGAGGATCAACTGGTCGCGCTGCACTTCGGTGCGCAACACATGGAAACGCCGCCCGCCTTGTACGCGAATGCCCAGCAAGCCGTTTTCCTGCTGCTGGAAATCGGTGATCCGCGCTTCACACCCCACCAGCGCGTAACCCGCGGGAGCGATACCGACTTCAAGGCCATCGAGAATGCACACCACGCCAAAGCCGCCACCCTGTTTCATGCAGCGGCCAATCATGTCCAGGTAGCGCGCCTCGAATATCTGCAGGTCGAGGTTGCAGCCGGGAAACAGCACTGTGTTCAACGGGAAAAGCGCCAGACTCATAGACATTTCCTTACACCACCATCGACACCGCCAACGGCAGGAACACCGCCGTGGCCACGCCCATCAGACTCATTGCCAACGCCGCGAAGGCGCCGGTCTCATCACTCTCCTGCATCGCCACCGCCGTGCCGACGGCATGCGCGGTCATGCCCAGCGCCATGCCGCGTGCTTCGGGGCTGTGCACGCCGAGGCGGGTCAACAGCGCCGGGCCGAAGATCGCACCGATGACCCCGGTGATCAGCACGAACACCGCCGCCAGCGCCGCCACGCCACCGATCTGCTCGGCCACCAGCATCGCAATCGGCGAGGTCACCGACTTCGGCGCCATGGTCATCAGGATCATGTGATCAGCACCGAACCACCACCCCAGCAAGACGCCCATGCCCGTGGCGACCACTCCACCTATCACTAGCGTAGTAAAAATCGGCCAGAACAATTGGCGAATGCGCCGCAGATTGAGATACAGCGGCACTGCCAGCGCTACCGTCGCCGGGCCGAGCAGAATGCTGAGGATCTCGGTGCTCTTGCGGTACTCGGCGTACGTCAGGCCGCAGCCGACCAGTACACCGATCACCAACAGCATGGAGACCAGCACCGGCTGCAAAAAGATCCAGCGCGTTTTCTCGAACGCCGCCAGCACCAGTTGATAGGCACCAAGGGTGATGCCGATGCCGAACAGCGGATGGTGAATCACCGACGCCCAGGCGCCGTGCCAATCAAAGAGCATCAGGACTCCTCCGACGGCTGCGCGTGGCGCTTGGCCAAGCGTTGCATCAGCACACCGGCGAAGGCCATCGAGAGAATCAGCGACACCACCAGCGCACCGACAATCGCCCAGAAATCGGCGGCAATCGCCGTGGCGTACACCATCACACCGACTGCGGGCGGCACCAGCAATAACGGCAGATAACGCAACAGGCTGCCGGCCGCCAGATTCAACGGCTCGCCGACTTCACCGCGAATAATCAGGAATACCAGCAACAGCAGCAGACCGATGATCGGCCCCGGCAGCACCGGCAAGAGCAAATGATTGAGTGCCGTGCCGAGCAATTGGAACAGCACCAGCAGGGTCAGGCCACGTAACAACATCTGACATCTCCGACAAAAAGCGCCCGGCATTATAAGCATGCCCGCGCTATGGATCGGCATTCGCCAAAAGCATGGTCGGTTGACCTGAGCAAATTGCCATGATGATCTACAGTGGTTCGCAGGGCGGTCAAATCCCCCACCTGAAAAACTATAAAACAGATGAACCCAAGGAGAGTCTCAATGCCCTATGTTCCAGTTGCAGAGCTCAAAGATTATGTCGGCAAGGAACTCGGACGTTCCGAATGGCTCACCATCGATCAGGAACGCATCAACCTGTTCGCCGAAGCCACCGGTGATTTTCAGTTCATTCACGTCGACCCGGTCAAAGCCGCGCAAACGCCTTTTGGCAGCACCATTGCCCACGGTTTCCTGTCGTTGTCACTAATGCCCAAACTGATGGAAGACATCCTGATCCTGCCCGAAGGCGTGAAGATGGTCGTCAACTACGGTCTGGACAGTGTGCGTTTCATCCAGCCCGTGAAGGTCAATTCGAAAGTCCGACTCAAGGTCGACATGGTTGAAGTGACCGAGAAGAAACCTGGCCAGTGGCTGCTCAAAGCCACCGCGACACTTGAGATAGAAGGCTCGGACAAACCGGCCTACATCGCCGAACCGCTGTCGCTCTGCTTCGTTTAAGCGCCGGGATGCGAAGCGGCGCACGCTGTTTCGCATCTGCTTCCCCTGAGCGGCTGTATAAGGTCACATAGCTGCGGCATACTCGGTCGCCTAATTGCCCGGATCCCGCTATGCGCTCACTCGCTTGTCTTGCACCCCTTGCCTTGACCCTGTTGCTTGCCGCTTGCGGCGACGGCGAATCGCTGTTGCCCCCGGATGCGCGCCTGCCGGACGGCGGACGCTATCGCGGCGAGTTGGTCGATGGCTTGCTGCAAGGTCAGGGACGTGTCGACTACCCCAACGGCAGCTGGTACGCCGGGCAGTTCGACAAGGGGCAGTGGCATGGGCAGGGCGAATGGCATGGCAGTAATGGCGAGATCTATCGCGGCCAGTTCCAGCAAGGTTTGTTCGACGGTCAGGGCAGCCTGACCACCAATGCCAGCAGTTACACCGGCGGCTTCAAACAGGGCCGGCGGGACGGCGAAGGCACGTTGAAAGAAAACGCCATGACCTACCGTGGCGAATTCAAGGCGGATCAATATTCCGGGCTCGGCCGTCTCGAAATGGATGACGGCAGCTCTTATCAAGGCCAGTTCGCCCACGGCAAACCCAATGGCGAAGGCCAGCGCGGTGATTCCAGCGGTAACTCGTTCACCGGCCATTTCGTCAACGGTCAGCTTGAAGGCAACGGTACGTTCAACAGCGCTGACGGCGACATCTATGTCGGTGGCTTCAAGAACAACCAACTGCACGGCAAGGGCCGCTACGAAAACGCCGACGGCGATGTCTGGCTGGGCCAGTTCAAGGAAGGCGCGCTGACCGGCAAGGGCGAATTGATCGGCGCCGACGGTAGCCATTACATCGGCTCGTTCAGCGACTGGCGCTTCAGCGGTCAGGGTCGCTTGAACCTGTCTGATGGCAGCTTTTATATCGGCGGATTCGACAACGACAGTTATTCGGGGCGCGGCACGCTGGTGCTCACCGACGGCAGTGTCATGAGCGGCACCTGGATCAACGGTCAGCGTGTGCGTGATGCCGACGGCAAATTGCTGCCCGACACCCTCGAACTCGGCTTGCTCGCTCAGGGCCGTTTGCTTGATGAGGCATTGGCGGCGATTCCGCCCTCGACGCCTGCGGTCGAGTTGTACACCCTGACCCTCGGCGGCGACGGCAAGCAGAGCGTGTTCCTGCGCGAATCCGACTACGTCGCCAACATGCTCAATACGCGTTTCGGCGCGCACGGCCAGATTCGTCTGGTCAACCACCGCGACCACCTCGGCGACCGACCGATGGCCACTCGAGAGAACCTGCGCCGCGCTGCACTGACCCTGGCCGAACGCAGTGGTCCGGAAGATTTGCTGTTCATCTACCTGACCAGCCACGGCACCGCCGAACATGAGCTGGTGCTCGACCAGCCGCGCATGGAACTGGCCGACCTGCCCGCCGACGAACTCGCCGCCGTGCTCGCGCCGCTGAAAAACCGCGACAAGATCATCGTGATTTCCGCGTGTTACTCCGGCGGTTTCATCCCGGCGCTCAAAGACGAACGCACGCTGATCATGACCGCCTCGCGCGCTGATCGCGTGTCCTTCGGTTGCTCCGAAGAAGCCAACTTCACCTACTTCGGCGATGCGCTGTTCGCCCAGGCATTGAACCAGACCGACGATCTGGAGCAAGCCTTCAAACTGGCCAGGGCCACCGTCGCCGAGCGTGAACTGGCGGACAATTTCGAAGCCTCGGAGCCGCAGATCTGGGCACCGAAAACCGTGCTGTCGCACTGGCAGCAACTGCGTAAACAGCAAGCGCGAAAAGCTTTGCAAAGTGCTGCGTTGAACGACGGAGCGATAAAGAGCAACTAAGCTGAACAGTATCAAGGGAGAGACACTATGTACTTGACGCCTCAGCACGTATTGCTTGCCGGAGCCACCGGTTTGACCGGTGAACATCTACTCGACCGTTTGCTCAACGAGCCAACGATTTCTCGCGTCCTCGCCCCCTCCCGTCGGCCACTGGCCGAGCATCCGCACCTGGAAAACCCGGTCGGCGACCCACAGGCCTTTCTGCCGCAGCTCAGCGGTCGCGTCGACATCGCCTATTGCTGCCTCGGCACCACCATCAAGCAGGCCGGCTCCGAAGCGGCGTTTCGCGCAGTCGATCTGGACATGGTGGTGGCGTTTGCCAAGCGCGCGCGGGAGATGGGTGCGCGGCATCTGATCGTGATCAGCGCCATCGGCGCCGATCCGAAATCGTCGGTTTTCTACAACCGGGTCAAAGGTGAAATGGAGCAGGCACTGCGCGCGCAAGACTGGCCGCAACTGACCATTTGCCGGCCGTCGCTGTTGCTGGGCGAACGTTCCGAACCACGCCTGGGCGAGCAGTTGGCTGCGCCATTTTCGAAATTGATTCCGGGTAAATACCGGGGAATCGAAGCGTGCCAACTGGCCCGGGCAATGTGGCGGCTGGCGCTGGAGGAGCAGGATGGGGTTCGGGTGATCGAATCGGATGAACTGAGGAAACTGGGCAAATAATCTGAAATCGCTATCGCCAGCAGGCTGGCGATGGAGTGCGCAGCACTCCCGGGATCAAAAGATCGCAGCCTTCGGCAGCTCCTGCATGGATCTTAATTTCATCCTGTAGGAGCTGCCGAAGGCTGCGATCTTTTGACCTTTACAACCCGCCAGTCGCCTGAAAACCCACGCCTATCACGGTGAGTAGCGACAACGGCAACAGCAGCGTATCCAGCAAAGCACTCGCCGGCAGGTCCACACCCGGATAACTCGGCGCCTCGGCACCGAATCGATCCATCGCACAACACCCGCCATTCAACGCATACAAATCCAGCCGCGTACCGGAATACACCACCGGCGCGCCCGGTTTGGCCGCGTCCAGCGTGCGCACTGTGGCGCACCCGGCCAGTTGCAGCGCCAGCACAATCACCAGCAGCTTATTCATCGCTGCTCAAATGATGCTCACCCCAACGCGGCAGCATGTCCTGCGGGATGCCCAGCAGATTGAGAATACGCGCGACGACGAAATCGATCAGGTCATCGATAGTCTGCGGCTGATGATAGAAACCGGGTGAGGCCGGCAGAATCGTCACGCCCATGTTCGACAGTTTGAGCATGTGCTCCAGATGAATGCTTGAATACGGCGCCTCGCGCGGCACCAGAATCAACTGGCGACGTTCCTTCAAGGTGACGTCGGCTGCGCGTTCGATCAGGTTGTTGCAGGCACCCGTCGCGATGGCCGACAGCGTCCCGGTCGAGCACGGCACAACCACCATCGCCGCTGGCGCGCCAGAGCCCGAGGCCACCGGCGACATCCAGTCTTCCTTGCCGTACACGCGGATCTGCCCGGCGGCGGCCCCGGTGTATTCGGTCAGGAACGCCTGCATCATTTGCGGCTTGGGCGGCAGCGAGACGTCGGTTTCGGTGGCCATCACCAGTTGCGCGGCTTTGGAGATCAGGAAGTGCACCTCGCGATCTTCCCGCACCAGACAATCGAGCAGGCGCAAACCGTACTGCGCGCCCGATGCACCGGTCATCGCCAGCGTGATGCGCTCCGGGCCGCCGTTCTGCGCAAAAGTGTTCATTGCAGCGCCTCGGCGAGTTTGCCGTGCAGGCCGCCGAAGCCGCCGTTGCTCATGATCACCACGTGAGTGCCGGGCTGAGCCTGGCTTTTCACGCGTTCGATGATGCCTTCCAGCGTACCGCTGACAATCGACGGCACCTTGCACAGCGCAGCGGTGGCGGCCAGATCCCAGCCAAGGTTGGCCGGGGCGTACCAGATCACCTGATCGGCATTGTTAACGCTGTCCGGCAAACCGTCACGGTGCGCGCCGAGTTTCATCGAGTTGGAGCGTGGCTCGATGATCGCAATCAACGGTGCATCACCGATGCGCTTGCGCAGGCCATCAAGCGTGGTGGCGATCGCCGTCGGGTGATGGGCGAAATCGTCGTAGATGGTGATGCCGCGCACTTCCGCGACTTTTTCCATCCGGCGTTTGACGTTCTTGAACGCGCTCAACCCGGCGATGCCCATCGACGGCACCACCCCCACATGACGCGCAGCCGCCAGCGCAGCCAGGGCGTTGGCGACGTTGTGCTGGCCAGTCAATTCCCACTCGACCGTGCCCTGGGACACACCTTCGAACATCACTTCAAAGGCCGAGCCGTCTTCGCTGAGCAATTTGACCTGCCACTGACCGCCAGCACCGGTGGTTTGCACCGGGGTCCAGCAGCCCATCTCGATTACCCGCTGCAAGGCAGGCTCGGTGGTCGGATGGATCACCAGGCCTTCGCTCGGGATGGTGCGCACCAAATGGTGGAATTGCCGTTCGATGGCCGGCAAATCGGGGAAGATGTCTGCGTGATCGAACTCAAGATTGTTGAGGATCGCGGTGCGCGGGCGGTAGTGCACGAACTTCGAACGCTTGTCGAAGAAAGCGCTGTCGTACTCGTCGGCCTCGATCACGAAAAACGGCGTACCGCCCAAACGTGCGGACACCGAGAAGTTCTGCGGCACGCCCCCGATCAGGAAACCCGGGCTCATGCCGGCGTGCTCCAGCACCCACGCGAGCATGCTGCTGGTGGTGGTTTTGCCGTGGGTGCCGGCAACGGCCAGCACCCAGCGACCTTGCAGCACGTGATCAGCCAGCCACTGCGGGCCAGAGACGTACGGCAGGCCTTTGTTCAGCACATATTCCACCGCCGGATTACCGCGCGACATGGCGTTACCGATCACCACCAGATCCGGTGCCGGATCGAGCTGAGCCGGATCGTAGCCCTGCGTCAGCTGAATGCCTTGGGCCTCGAGCTGCGTGCTCATCGGCGGATAGACGTTGGCGTCGGAGCCGGTCACGTGATGGCCCAGCTCTTTGGCCAGAACCGCCATCGAGCCCATGAAAGTCCCGCAGATACCCAGAATATGAATGTGCATAGTCGACCTCGTAAAACATGGCCGCAGGTTAGCGTAGGGAGGGGGAAATCGCACCTTGTGTTTCGCCTTTGCCGACGCCTTCGCGAGCAGGCTCGCTCCCACAAGGTTGGCGCTAACCCTGTGGGAGCGAGCCTGCTCGCGAACGGTGCGGCGCGGTTTAGCGGGCAATCCCGTGTTTACGCAGCTTTCTATAGAGGGTATTGCGACTGACCCCAAGCTGCTGCGCCGTCTGCGTCATATGCCAGCGTTGCTGTTCCAGGGCATTCAGCAACGCCAACCGCTCGGCATCCTCCAGCGGATGTTCGGATGAGCAAACCTCCAACACCTGTGGCCGTGCCTGGCGAATCATCACCGGCAAATCCTCCAGCCCGATCCGCCCCTCATCACACAATGCCGCCAGCGTGCGCAGGACGTTGCGCAACTGCCGCACATTCCCCGGCCAGTTGAACGCCAACAACGCCTGACGCGCCGGCTCATCAATCACCAACACGTCGCCGCCCGCCTCTTCGGCCAGCAGAAAATCCAGTAGCTGCGATTTATCACTGCGCTCACGCAACGCCGGCAACGCCACTTCCAGGCCGTTGAGCCGGTAATACAGATCCTCGCGAAAACTGCCGTTCTCGACTCGCTCCAGAAGATTGCGGTGAGTCGCACTGATGATCCGCACGTTGACAGCTTCCGGCTCGCCGCCGATCGGCACCACTTGCCGGTCCTCAAGCACTCGCAAGAGACGGGTCTGCAAGGCCAACGGCATGTCGCCGATTTCATCAAGGAACAATGTGCCGCCATCGGCCTGCTGAAGTTTGCCGCGCATGCCGTCCTTGCGCGCGCCGGTAAAACTGCCTCCGCGATAGCCGAACAGCTCACTTTCGATCAGGCTTTCAGGAATCGCCGCGCAATTGAGGGCAACGAAGGCTTTGCTCGCGCGCTGACTGGCCTGATGCACAGCCTTGGCGAAAGCCTCTTTGCCGGAGCCCGTTTCACCATTGATCAACAGCGGCACATCACGCTCGAAAACCCGCAGGGCTTTGCGAAAGTCCGCCTGCAACGCCGCGTCACCGAGACAAATCCCCGACAGGCGCGGAGCCTGCGCCACGACCGACGCGGGCATGATCGGCGTCGTTTTGCGCGACTCGCCGCGTAACACCGCAAACAGATTTCGCCCGTCACGGGTGCGTAACGGCCAACTCGCGCTGGCGTTGGCACTCGCACGACCGAGCAATTCATCCAGCGAACAATCGAAAAACGCCTCGACGGGTTTACCGAGCAATCCACCGCGGATGTGCCCCAGCAGGTTCAGCGCGCTCTGGTTGACTGCACTGATCCGCCCTTCTCCATCAAATGCCAGCAACCCTTCGCTGAACAGCCCGACGGACTCGGCCTGTAAATGAAAGCGCAGCAACCATTGATTATCGAAACAGCGCAGGAAGTAGCAGCTCTCGATCATCTTCGCCGACAGGTTGACCAGCGCCATGGTGTGGAACTGGCTCTGCCGCGAGACGTCGTGACGTGCCGAGGACACATCAAGTACCGCCAGCAATTCGCCGTGCGGATCGAACACCGGGCTCGCCGAGCAGGTCAGGCCGGTGTGGCGCCCGCGGAAATGTTCATCCTGATGAATGGTCAGCGCCTGGCGTTCGACCAGGCAAGTGCCGATGCCATTGGTACCTTCACAGGCTTCGCTCCAGTCGGCGCCGAGCCAGAGGCCGGCACGCTCGAAAATCTTGCGTTCGGCCGGCGCGGTAACGCAGTTGAGGATCACCCCACGGGCATCGGTCAGCAGCACCGCGTGTCCGGCACCGGAGAGTTGCTGATGCAGGCTGCTCATCTCATTGCCGGCAATCTGCAACACCTGTTGCAGGCGCTCGCGGCTTTCAAGAACGCGCCCATGTTCGAGCACGGTAGGCGCCATGCTCAGCGCTGGGTCGAGGTGATAGTCCTCAACACAGCGCAGCCACGACCGGGCTATCGACGGATCGGCTCCGGGCCCGTGCAGGTGCGGTTTGCCCTGGGTAACGGTGAGCACCTGTTGGGCATGGCGACTCAAATGATTATTGTGCATTTCTTATTGTTCTCCCCGAAGCTCGACGGCCCAATGCTGAGGTGACGCCCAGCATCCTCCAGCCAACCAGCGTTTGCAATGCTGGCAAGACTGCCCGGTCACCAGCTGTGCCAAAAGCGGTACAAACTGTCACTCAGCCTGTACCGAAACCGTCACAGCTGCGATCCGCCCGTCCGACAGAAACCACGCAACGCCTTGATTTACATGACCCGCACGGCGGTGGCCCGACCTTTGCTCTACGCTTATAGCAAGCGCACTTGCGCGTTTCTCTAATAAGTACAAAGCCAAGGAGAACATCATCATGCGTTACGCTCACCCCGGTACTGAAGGCGCCAAAGTCTCGTTCAAGAGCAAGTACGGTAACTACATCGGCGGCGAGTTCGTCGCGCCTGTCAAAGGTCAGTACTTCACCAACACTTCGCCAGTCAATGGCCAACCGATTGCCGAATTCCCCCGCTCCACTGCCGAAGACATCGACAAGGCACTGGATGCCGCCCACGCCGCCGCTGACGCCTGGGGTGCAACCTCGGTGCAGGCGCGTTCGCTGGTCCTGCTGAAAATCGCCGACCGTATCGAACAGAACCTCGAACTGCTGGCGATCACCGAAACCTGGGACAACGGCAAAGCCATCCGCGAAACCCTAAACGCCGATATCCCGCTGGCTGCCGACCACTTCCGCTACTACGCCGGTTGCATCCGCGCCCAGGAGGGCAGCGCAGCCGAAATCGACGGCAACACCGTGGCTTATCACATCCATGAACCACTGGGTGTGGTCGGCCAGATCATCCCGTGGAACTTCCCGATCCTGATGGCCGCCTGGAAACTCGCGCCAGCGCTGGCGGCGGGAAACTGCGTGGTGCTCAAGCCTGCCGAGCAAACGCCGCTGGGTATTTCCGTGCTGGTCGAACTGATCGGCGACCTGCTGCCGCCGGGCGTGCTGAACGTTGTGCAGGGCTTCGGCAAAGAAGCCGGCGAAGCGCTGGCGACCAGCAAACGCATCGCCAAGATTGCCTTTACCGGCTCGACGCCGGTTGGCTCGCACATCATGAAATGCGCTGCTGAAAACATCATTCCGTCCACCGTGGAACTGGGCGGCAAATCGCCGAACATCTTCTTCGAAGACATCATGCAGGCCGAGCCGACCTTCATCGAGAAAGCTGCCGAAGGTCTGGTGCTGGCGTTCTTCAACCAGGGCGAAGTCTGCACCTGCCCGTCTCGCGCACTGGTTCAGGAATCGATCTACGACGAGTTCATGGCCGTCGTGATGAAGAAAGTTCTGCAAATCAAACGTGGCGACCCGTTGGACACCGACACCATGGTTGGCGCCCAGGCGTCCGAGCAGCAATTCGACAAGATCCTGTCCTACCTGGAAATCGCCAAGGGCGAAGGCGCGGAGCTGCTGACCGGCGGCAAAGTGGAAAAACTCGAGGGCAATCTGTCGACCGGCTATTACATCCAGCCGACCTTGCTCAAAGGCACCAACAAGATGCGCGTGTTCCAGGAAGAAATCTTCGGCCCGGTGGTGAGCATCACCACGTTCAAGGACGAAGCCGAAGCCCTGGCCATCGCCAACGACACCGAGTTCGGCCTCGGCGCCGGCCTGTGGACCCGCGACATCAACCGCGCCTACCGCATGGGCCGGGCTATCAAGGCCGGTCGCGTCTGGACCAACTGCTATCACCTGTACCCGGCGCACGCCGCGTTCGGCGGCTACAAGAAGTCCGGCGTTGGTCGTGAAACCCACAAAATGATGCTCGATCACTATCAGCAGACCAAGAACCTGCTGGTGAGCTACGACATCAATCCGCTGGGCTTCTTCTAAAGCATCAGGGCGAGGCAGGTATTCCTGGCTCGCCCTTTCGACCGCTTTCGCGAGCAGACTCGCTCTCACAGGGAATTGCGTGCCCCGCAATGCTCGACCCGACACACATCCAGTGTGGGAGCGAGCCTGCTCGCGAAAGCGATGTGCGATTCAACCCATGGTCCCTGGCTCTGCAACTGGGCCAATAAAACAATAAAAATGGTGAACCCTATGCCTATCGAATCCCCCGCTGGCGCTCCGGCGACCGGCTCATCCGTCGACTTTGAAAAAGTCGGCTCGGACTACTTCCAACAACGCGAATTGAAAAAAGGCGCCGCCGGCTGGGTTCTGCTGGTGGGGCTTGGCGTCGCGTATGTGATCTCAGGCGACTATGCAGGCTGGAACTTCGGCTTGGCGCAGGGCGGTTGGGGCGGGATGTTCCTCGCGACGCTGCTGATGGCCACCATGTATCTGTGCATGTGTTTTTCCCTGGCCGAACTGTCCTCGATGATTCCCACCGCCGGTGGCGGCTACGGCTTTGCCCGCAGCGCGTTCGGCCCGTGGGGCGGCTTCCTGACCGGTACCGCGATCCTCATCGAATACGCCATCGCACCCGCCGCAATTGCCGTGTTCATCGGCGCCTATTGCGAGTCGCTGTTCGGCATCGGCGGCTGGATGATTTATCTGGCGTTTTACATCATTTTTATCGCCATCCACATCTTCGGGGTCGGCGAAGCATTGAAGCTGATGTTCGTCATCACTGCCGTCGCAGCGCTGGCGCTCGGCGTTTTTCTGGTGGCGATGGTGCCGCACTTCGACGTCGCCAACCTGCTCGACATCCCGGTGACCAGTGCTGCCGGCGCCAGCCCTTTCCTGCCGTTCGGCTATGTCGGCGTCTGGGCGGCGATTCCTTACGCGATCTGGTTTTTCCTCGCCGTTGAGGGCGTGCCGTTGGCCGCCGAAGAAACCAAAAACCCTAAACGTGACCTGCCACGCGGGCTCATCGGCGCCATGCTGGTGCTGCTGGCCTTTGCCCTGCTGATCCTGATCGTCGGGCCTGGTGGTGCGGGTGCCAATTCTCTGCTGACGTCGGGCAACCCGCTGGTTGAAGCGCTGAGCAAAGCCTATGGCGGCTCGACCTGGATGGGCGGTTTCGTCAATCTCGTGGGCCTGGCCGGGTTGATCGCCAGTTTCTTCTCGATCATCTATGCCTACTCGCGGCAGATTTTCGCCTTGTCGCGCGCAGGCTACCTGCCACGAAAACTCTCCCAGACCAACAAAAGCAAGGCGCCAGTGCTGGCGCTGATCATTCCAGGGATCATCGGTTTTGGTCTGTCACTGACCGGCCAGGGCGACCTGCTGATTCTGGTAGCGGTGTTCGGCGCGACCATTTCCTACGTACTGATGATGGCGGCGCACATCACGCTGCGCATCCGCCGCCCCAAAATGGATCGGCCGTACCGCACGCCTGGCGGCATTTTCACCTCCGGCGTGGCGCTGGTGCTGGCTTGCATCGCCGTCATCGCGGGGTTCCTGGTCGACCCACGGGTCGTGATCGGCGCCGCTATCATCTATGGAGTGTTAATTGCTTACTTTGCTTTCTACAGTCGACATCACTTGGTAGCAGGTACGCCGGAAGAAGAATTCGCGGCGATTCAGAACGCTGAAAAAGCCCTGCACTGACTGCCGAAAACCACGGCGCAGGACAGACCTGCGCCGTCACGGAGAATTCTGTATGGCGAGTTTCGCTCACACGGTTGGCGCCCAGACCTACCGCTTCGACAGCCTCAAGGACGTCATGGCCAAGGCCAGCCCGGCGCGTTCCGGGGACTTTCTCGCGGGTGTTGCCGCTCTCAACGACGGCGAGCGCGTGGCCGCGCAAATGGCGCTGGCCGACATTCCGCTGACACATTTCCTACAGGAAGCACTGATTCCCTACGAAGCCGATGAAGTCACTCGGCTGATCATCGACACTCATGACAAACCGGCCTTCGCCGTGGTCAGCCACCTCACCGTCGGTGGTTTTCGCGACTGGCTGCTCAGCGACGCCGCTGACGAAACCAGTCTGCGAGCCCTTGCCCCTGGCCTGACTCCGGAAATGGTCGCCGCCGTGTCGAAGATCATGCGCGTGCAGGATCTGGTGCTGGTGGCGCAGAAGATCCGCGTGGTCACAAAGTTTCGCGGCACTCTCGGTCTGCACGGGCGCCTGTCGACCCGCCTGCAACCGAATCACCCCACCGATGAGCCCTCCGGCATCGCCGCGAGCATTCTCGACGGCCTGCTGTACGGCAACGGCGACGCGATGATCGGCATCAACCCGGCCACCGACAGCATCGCCTCGATCTGCGCGATGCTGGAAATGCTCGACGCGATCATCCAGCGCTACGACATCCCGACCCAGGCCTGCGTGCTGACCCACGTCACGACCTCCATCGAGGCGATCAACCGTGGCGTGCCGTTGGATCTGGTATTCCAGTCGATCGCAGGCACCGAGGCGGCCAATGCCAGTTTCGGCATCAACCTGAATGTATTGCAGGAAGGCTACGACGCCGGATTAAGCCTGAACCGCGGCACCCTCGGGCAAAACCTGATGTATTTCGAAACAGGGCAAGGTAGCGCCTTGTCGGCCAACGCTCACCACGGCGTCGATCAACAGACCTGCGAGACAAGAGCCTACGCCGTGGCGCGACATTTCAAGCCGTTTTTGGTGAACACCGTCGTAGGATTTATCGGCCCGGAATACCTCTACAACGGCAAACAGATCATTCGCGCCGGCCTCGAAGATCACTTCTGCGGCAAATTGCTCGGCGTGCCGATGGGTTGCGACATCTGCTACACCAACCACGCCGAAGCCGATCAGGACGACATGGACACCCTGCTGACCCTGCTCGGTGTGGCGGGGATCAACTTCATCATGGGCATCCCCGGCTCCGACGACATCATGCTCAACTACCAGACCACCTCGTTCCACGACGCGCTCTACGCGCGCCAGACTCTGGGCCTGAAACCAGCCCCGGAATTTGAACAGTGGCTGGCGAACATGGGCATCTTCACCCAGGCGGACGGTAAGGTCCGCTTCGGCAACAACCTGCCGCCGGCCTTCCGCCAGGCCTTGGCGCAACTGGGATGAGCCTGATGGATAAACCGCCTGTCGACCCACAAAACCCATGGCTGGAACTGCGTCGCCTGACACCGGCGCGAATCGCCCTCGGCCGCACCGGCACCAGCCTGCCAACCAGCGCGCAACTGGATTTCCAGTACGCCCACGCTCAGGCGCGGGATGCGGTGCATCTGCCGTTCGATCATGCCGGACTCAGTGCACAACTGAGTGAGCGTGGGCGCGAAAGCCTGCTTTTGCACAGCGCAGCGGTGGACCGCAACAGCTACCTGCAACGTCCGGATCTGGGACGCAAGCTCAGCGACGAGTCAGCGCAGGCCTTGCGCGATTACGCAGCGGCCCATCCGGGCGGCGTCGATCTGGCGATTGTCGTGGCTGACGGTCTATCGGCGCTGGCGGTGCATCGGCATACGCTGCCGTTTCTGCTCCGGCTGGAAGAGCAAATGGGCGGCGACGGCTGGTCGATTGCGCCCCTCGTTCTGGTAGAACAGGGTCGCGTTGCCGTCGGCGACGAGATCGGTCAACTGCTCGGCGCAAAAATGGTCGTCATGCTGATCGGTGAACGCCCTGGCCTCAGCTCGCCGGACAGCCTCGGTTTGTATTTCACCTACAATCCAAAAATCGGATTGACCGACGCCTATCGCAATTGCATTTCCAACGTACGGCTTGAAGGCTTGAGCTACGGCATGGCGGCGCATCGCTTGCTGTACCTGATGCGCGAAGCCTGTCGGCGACAGCTGTCGGGTGTCAACCTGAAGGACGAAGCACAGGTTCAGACGCTGGAGTCGGACGCAGGAGCGGACATGAAAGGAAACTTCCTACTCGATCCGCCCCCAGCCTGAACCGTTTCCGCATTGCGTTTCTGCGCTGGTTTAAGGCAGGATCGACGCACGGCCGCCAGGGTTTCCCATCGCCGTCAGAGCAGTTGAAGACAGCCACTTGAAGACGAGACCTATCATGCGGATTATTCAAGCGACCCTCGAACATCTGGATTTGTTGACTCCGTTGTTCGTCAAATATCGCGAGTTCTACGGCTCCCTGCCTTACCCGGATTCCTCCCGCGCGTTTCTCGAAAAACGCCTGCGCCGCAAAGAGTCGGTGATCTATCTGGCTCTGGCCGATGATGACGACAAAAAGCTGATGGGCTTCTGTCAGCTGTATCCAAGCTTCTCCTCGCTGTCGCTCAAACGCGTGTGGATCCTCAACGACATCTACGTCGCCGAAGACGCTCGGCGCCAACTGGTCGCCGACAACCTGATCCGTACCGCGAAGAAAATGGCCAAGGAAACCCAGGCCGTGCGCATGCGCGTCTCCACCAGTGCCAACAACGAAGTGGCGCAGAAAACCTACGAATCGATTGGCTTCAAGGAAGACACAGAGTTCAAGAACTACGTACTGCCGATCAGCGACGAGCTATAACGCTAGTTTGACGAGTCTATTTGTGGCCAGGGGAGCTCCCTCGCCACAAAAACTCACGCCCCCACAACTCCGTATCTCTGACAATTCCTCACACCTCGACATCCCGCGCTACAAAACCAACACGCGCGTCATCATTCAAACCGTATAATCCCGATCTTCCCGGCTTGTAAGAAAAACTACATCCCGCTGTAGGCTTACACGAAGTCATCCGCACAGGCCCACTGAGTAGGGCCGCCATACAGGTGCCCCCATGGATTTCAACCCGCTCGACCTTATCCTGCATCTCGACGTTTACCTCGACTTGCTGGTGAACAACTACGGGCCGTGGATCTACGCCATCCTGTTTCTGGTGATTTTCTGTGAAACCGGTCTGGTGGTGATGCCGTTCCTGCCTGGCGATTCGCTGCTGTTCATTGCCGGCGCTGTTGCGGCTGGCGGCGGCATGGACCCAGTGCTGTTGGGCGGTCTGCTGATGCTCGCTGCGATCCTGGGCGACAGCACCAACTACGTCATCGGGCGAACGGCTGGCGAAAAGCTGTTCAGCAATCCGAACTCGAAAATCTTCCGCCGTGACTATCTGCAAAAGACCCACGATTTCTATGACAAGCACGGCGGCAAAACCGTGACCCTGGCGCGCTTCCTGCCAATCATCCGGACTTTCGCACCGTTCGTCGCCGGCGTAGCACGGATGCCGTACCCGCGTTTCTTCGGTTTCAGCGTGTTGGGCACCATCCTCTGGGTGGGCGGACTGGTGACCCTGGGTTACTTCTTCGGCAACGTACCGTTCATCAAGAAAAACCTGTCGTTGCTGGTGGTCGCCATCATTCTGCTGTCGCTGATTCCGATGATCATCGGCGTGGTGCGCAGCCGATTCGGCGGCACCAAAGTCCAATCGCACTAAGCCGATGTGGTCGCTGAGCGCCTGGCGCCGCCGGCGCATTCTGGCCAGGCACCCGATTGCCGACGAGATGTGGCAACAGGTACGCCATCACCTGAGCTTTCTTGATGGCATCACGCCCGCAGAAGATCAGTGGCTGCGCGAAGCCTGTGTGCTGTTTCTCGAAGACAAACACCTGAGCGCCCTGCCCGGCGTCGAATTGCATCAGGAGCAACGCCTGCTGCTCGCCGCCCAGGCGCAATTGCCGCTTTTGCATCTGGGCGATCTGAACTGGTATCAGGGTTTTCACGAAATCGTCCTCTATCCCGACGACTTCCTCAGCCCACAGCGTCACCGCGATGCCAGTGGCGTCGAGCACGAATGGGATGGCGAACACAGTGGTGAAGCCTGGCAGCAGGGGCCGATCATCCTCGCCTGGCCGGGCGTGATGGCCAGTGGTGGCTGGGAGGGCTACAACCTGGTGATTCACGAACTGGCGCACAAACTCGACATGCTTAACGGTGACGCCAACGGCCTGCCGCCGCTGCACACCGACATGCGCGTCAGCGACTGGGCCGATGTGATGCAGACGGCTTACGACGATCTCAACCGCCAGCTCGACGACAATCCCGACGCAGAAACCGCCATCGATCCTTACGCCGCCGAGAACCCGGCCGAGTTCTTCGCCGTCACCAGCGAATACTTCTTCAGCGCCCCGGATCTGCTGCACGAGGCTTATCCGCAGGTCTACGCGCAACTGCAGCTTTTCTATCGGCAGGACCCGTTGGGCAGGTTGCGGCAACTTCAGGCCAGCGACCCGGTCTATCAGGCGCACGACTAAGTTCTGCACGACTTTAGGTTCATGGCGTCGACGGCAGAATATGCCTATAATCGCCGCCACTTTTTGGTCAATCCGGCCAAGTGTTTTTGGTCAACTACGGGGGCAACGCCCAATGAGCTACAGCAAGATTCCGGCTGGCAAAGACCTGCCGAACGACATCTACGTCGCGATCGAGATCCCGGCCAACCACGCGCCGATCAAATACGAAATCGACAAAGACAGCGATTGCCTGTTCGTTGACCGTTTCATGGCCACCCCAATGTTCTACCCGGCCAACTACGGTTACATCCCGAACACCCTGGCTGACGACGGTGATCCCCTCGATGTGCTGGTTGTGACCCCTTACCCGGTTGCGCCAGGCTCGGTAATCCGCGCTCGCCCGGTTGGTATCCTGAACATGACTGACGACGGCGGCGGCGATGCCAAAGTTATCGCAGTGCCACACGACAAGCTGTCCCAGCTGTACGTCGACGTGAAGGAATACACCGACCTGCCACCGCTGCTGATCCAGCAGATCGAGCACTTCTTTGCGAACTACAAAGATCTCGAAAAAGGCAAATGGGTCAAGATCGAAGGCTGGGCCGGTGCAGACGCCGCCCGCGAAGCGATCACCAAGTCGGTTGCTGCCTACAAAGGCTGAGTCCATGCAACCTGCGTGATGCTTGGATAAAACCCCGGTCGATCCGGGGTTTTTTATGTGCGAGAACATCCCCCTTAAACGGACTGTTTAAACTCTGCGCGACACGGTTTTAACTTGTTTAATTTCCCACAAGAACGTCTTACATCCAGTCGCAAAATTCAGCCCGTTTTTGAACGCCAAGTTTATTCAAACCCCTCTAGCACGGCCGTAGACTCCGTGTTTATGAGAAAGAACACTAGCGGTCCAAGATTCAAGGCACTCCTGGAAAAAGCGAACATCTCCACCACGGGTTTCGCAAAGTTCTGGGGCACGGAAGCCCAAAATGTCCACAACTGGTACACCCGGGGCGTCCCGGCGTATCGCATGGAAGAAGTCTCACGCCTGTTGTCCGTCAACAGCGAATGGCTGAAAACCGGCGAAGGCACCAAAGAGATACCAAGCCTGACCCCGCCCGCGAGCAACGGCGACACCTTCGACGCCCAGACCATCCGTGGCGTCTACAACGTCATCGACCCCAACGACATCGATCTGGCGTTCTTCAAAGAAACACCGCAGACCAACGGCTCTGGAAAAACCCACGTCATCCAGGACCCGGACCTGTCCATCCGCCTGCTACGCGCGCACCTCGATCAACTGGAAATCCGCCCAGGCGACGCTATCTGCGCACACATGATCGGCAACAGCATGGCCGACCGCATCGATGACGGCTCCATCGTCGCCATCGACCGCGGCCTCACCCAAGTCGTCGACGGCGAAATCTACGCCATCGAACACGACGGCATGCTACGCATCAAATACCTGCATCGCATGCCCGGCAACGGCCTGCGCCTGCGCAGCCACAACAGCGCTGAATATCCCGACGAAGTCTTCCGCCCCGCACAAATCGAAGAGCAGCGGATCCATATATTGGGTTGGGTGTTCTGGTGGTCGACGCTGAGCAAACGGCGGCCGGTGGTGCCATTTCTCTGAATTGGTTTGTCTGATCCAGGATTCACACAGAACCCTGTGGGAGCGGGCTAGCCCGCGAAGAGGCCCTAAAAAACAGTACAAAATCCTGATTTGTACCGCTGCAGTCGCTCTAACCCGCACTTCACACTGGGAATCCAAAGCAAAACTCAGTATCCTGCGCCCCACATTTGCGCATCGCCCCGCTCCCGCGGCTCAGATGACGCCCGACGCGGCAGACCAACGTCTGACCAAGTCCCACAGCCGGACGCAGATCCGGGTGTACGTTTTGAAGGCTGGCAAGGCTTACCAAAAATAGGCCAAGCCAGTCCCCGAGAAGCCGGCCACAAGCCGGCTTTTTAATGCCTGCTGGAAAGTGTCCCTCAACGATTAGCGAGGTAGATCAACATTCCTTGCTGATCCAACGCTTCAGCCGATGGCAAATCAGACGGCAGCAGTTTGTTCTCGTGCATGAAATCAAGCTGCAGCACATTCCCCTTCAGCACTTGATGCACCTGTGTTGCCTGATTGGCTAAGCCAACCAAACTGGCGCTCGCTTGCTGGTCGTAGTTTCCGGGGACGAAACGTCGCAATGGATCACTCAAAATCGCTGTAAGGGTCTTCCCAAACTCAGCGTGATCAGCGGTGAGATTCTGAGCAACAGTAAGTGCAGCTTTTTGCTCCCCTAGTTCCGAAAGCGCCTGAATTCGCCCCTGTCCTGAGGCCAACCATGAGCGATAGCTCATCGATAGCTCAAAGGCACGTAGATACTCTTTGTTATCCGAAGTGAGCTTGCGAATCACGTCATGAAAGTAATTTTGCGCGACAGAACACTGAGTTTCAGCGGTAAATAACTTATCGTGAACCAGCTTCGGCGAAACGTAATGCTGCAAATCGGCCAGCGTACTCATCGCCGCCTTCACAGGTGCAAATTTGGCCATCCAATCTTTATCTTCAAGCCATTCCTGTTTCGCCTTCACATCGTTAACAGCATCACCAATCACAGACAGCTGCCGTTCAATGCCCTGAAGCTTCCGATAGATCATGGCAAAGCCGACAGCACTCACAACCAGGTTGGCGACTTGAAGTCCCATCAACACTTGGCCTTGCATCATCAACTTCGACAGCTGTCCATCAAGCACTTCTGATGGCGGCTCAGTACTGACGGAATCACCCTCTCTCAACCAGGCAACGACCTTTTTCGTGACCTTATCCCGGATCACACCGCCGACACGCTCAAGCTCACCAGACTGAAGTCCAGCCGCGAGCCACTCAGGCACTTTGAATACAACGCTCAAATCAATCATCGAAAGCGCCCTCAAATGCCGAGCTCATCTGAGCGCACATCATTTTTTGTCTGAGCATCGCAATATGCAGGACGCAAGGTACGGTTACGCGGAATGCGGGCCCCGCCAAATCAATTGCAGTCCATACACCAGTGAGAATCCAGCCAATAGGCCCCATCAGCACTGCTACCCCACGTCCAAGAACAACACTAGCTGCACCGCCGGCGGCGAACTTGATGCCATAACCCAAAAGCTGCTTCGCCATGGCACTGGCAATGATTGCCGACAATTGGTAAGTGACCACACCTGCTGCTTTGGCCCCTAACAAAGTCAGGAGAGATGCTCCGGACAACAAAGCCCCCAGATCGCCTTTACCGAGACCGGCCTCTTTAAGAATAGCCTCCATGTCCGCACGTTCTTGCCCCTCAGCTTTTTTCAATGCGTCGCGCAAAATCTTCTGAATCAGTTCTTCCTCGAGCTGAACCAGACTGAAGGAGTCGATTTCTTTTACGCCAAATTTGCTGGCTACATCCTTCACAACCTCATGGTAGTCCGGCCCCTCACTGCGAAAGAGGTTGACGAAACTATTGCCTCCGAACAAACGGATCTCATCGAGTATCAGACCGGGATAGCGTTGATGATTGGGGTTATGCACTTTGTAGAGTTCTTTCCCAGACAAGCTTTCCGTAGTACTGGCTTTAAGAATGTATTCGACCAGAGGTTTCAGATCCTCATTCGAAGCTTTTGCCATCACGTCTTTGGTTGAAATTGAAGTCATCGTGCAGCTCCTTTTAATCCTTTTAATCCATGTCTATAAATTCAGTGATGAGCCTTAAGCTACGCGGGCACCAGCCTCGATCTTTTGAAGCGCCGCAAACAACTCATCCACCTGTTTTGAGTCGAACAAGTCATCTGGCCCTTTAGGTGTAATATCGGTGAACGGCGATTTATAGAGCAGATTCGCATCCATCGCCCCATGTTCCGTGAGGTGCTGTATCACCAAATTGCTGAACTCGATCTGGCTGGCATTCAGTGCTCTTCCTGCCAAAAAACCCGACAACGCATCAGTTGCTGCGTCACGATCCAACCCAACCAAGGAGCGAATGAACAGACCCAAGCCTTTAGCTTGTTCACGCGCTCGACTGATCTCCCCAACACCCGCCCCACTTTCAACCAGCATCTGCTCAAGCGCTTCAAGATCCAGCGCAGTCAGCGGCTGATTACGTCGCAGCTTCTGCAGTGACAAATGATCCTGATGCGCCCGCAGGAACGCACGGGCCTTGTCACGAAAACGCTCAAAACTTGCCGGGTTCACCATCGAAGGCATAATCACTTCGTCGATTTGCCCTAACTCGTCTTCAAAATCGGTATAGACGCGAACACCCCGTCCCTTTTCCAGCAATTTGATCAAACTGCGTAGTTTGCGACGCGCCTGCTCCAGCATCGACACCGTTACGTCTTCCCACCATTCCTGACTCGCTACGGCCTCTACTATCAGCAAATGCTCAGCAATCGCCGGGATGTTGCTTTGGCCCAACAGTGCCTCAGCCAGCTCCCGAACCTTTTCGCTCAAGCTGGCGAAACCTGGCTCAGCATTGAGAACACATAGCTGCAGTCTGAGCAGCAAAAGGTCGAAACGCTTGGCCTCCTCATCCTCTTCCGCCAACTGGGTGGGTAGCCCGGACAGATGTTCAGCAAGCTCTTGCAGTTGGGTGTCACCGAGGTCTTTCCAGATACCGGCAGCGGAGAACCGCTCAACCCAGTAACGCTTTGGTCGAACCACAAAGTTATCCAGCGTCATGGCACTGACTCGCTCGTGTAACCCACGGGCAATGTCATCTCGAAGTTCGTCGTCGCTATAGATGACCGAATAGGTGCCACAAGACTCTCTGGCATCAACACTGTTTCGGCGTCGATCCAACGCCGCCAACATCTGCAAACGCGCTTTGAACAAACGCTGCCCCAGTGGCTCGCTCAAAGTGCCCTCAGTTGGCTCAGGGTTCTGGTTGAAATATTCCAGGTTCTGGCAGAAATCAAAGATGAAGAAGTCCTCTTTGTCCTGGTCTGGCCCGAAGAGGTCTTCGCACAAACGCGTTCCACGTCCCACCATTTGCCAAAACTTGGCTTTGGAGCGAACAATTTTGAAGAACACCAGATTGACCACTTCCGGCACATCGATGCCGGTGTCGAGCATGTCCACGGAAATGGCGATGTGCGGAGCTTTGTCCTTGATCGAGAAGTCATCGATCAACGTTTGTGCGTAATCGGTTTTGTAAGTCACCACCCGAGCGAAAGCACCCTTCTTGTCCGGATAGCTCGCGTCGAACCGCTCGGCGATGAACTCCGCATGTGCGTTGTTCTTGGCGAAAATAATCGTCTTGCCCAGCCGATCGCCGCCCGCCACTTTGTGGCCGCGCTCCATCAAGGTCTGCAGCACCTTGTCGACCGTGTCGGTATTGAACAACCAGCGGTTGACCGCATCAGCGCTGACCTCGTCCGGGACTACTTGCTCTTCCCCCCATTCGAGTTCATCCCACTGGTCTTTCTCTTCTTCAGAGAGTGCGTCGTAACTGATCCCTTCGCGCTGGAATTTCAGCGGCACCGAAACCCCACGCGGTTTGACCAGATAACCCTCGGCAATCGCATCATCCAAAGTGTAGGCATCGGTCGGTACGCCGCTTTCAAGGTTGAACAGGCTGTATGTGTTCCGATCGATTTCGTCTTTAGGCGTCGCCGTCAGGCCAACCAGCAACGCATCGAAGTAGGAAAAGATCGCGCCGTATTTTTGATATACCGAACGGTGCGCCTCATCGATGATGATCAGATCGAAATGACCGACACCAAAGCGCCGCTGCCCTTCCTGCTTCTCATCGATCAGACCCATCATCGTTGGGTAGGTCGAGACGTAGACGCGGCCCTCGGTGTTCTTCTCGGTCACCAGATTGACTGGCGCCGCATTAGGCAAAAACTTCTTGAACGCATTCGCAGCCTGATTGACCAAGGCCACGCGATCGGCCAGAAACAGAATGCGTTTGGCCCAATTACAGCGCATCAGCAAATCGCTCAAAGCGATGACTGTCCGGGTCTTGCCGGCCCCGGTCGCCATGACCACCAACGCTTTGCGCTGGTGATCCTGCTCGAAGGTTTCACCGATACGGCGAATGGCCCGTTGCTGGTAGTGCCGTTCGACAATGAGCGGATCAATCGTCGCCTCGCCCAATTTCTTGCGGCTGCTGCGACGTTGAATCAGCAACGCCAATTCGGCCTTCTTGTGGAAGCCCTGAATGAGGCGCGGCGGGTAAAGCAAGTCATCCCACAGCCAGTGTTCGTAGCCATTGGTGAAATAGATCAGCGGGCGCTGGCCGAACATCGCCTCCAGGCAATCGGCGTACAACTTGGCCTGCTGCTGGCCCTTGCGGGCATCGTGCTGCGTGCGCTTGGCTTCTATCAACGCCAGCGGTTTGCCGTCGTCGCCCCACAGCACGTAATCGACAAAACCTTGTTCTTTGCTATTTGGCATGCCCGCGACTTCAAACTCGCGATCACGGGCAGCATTCAGTGGCCAACCTGCCTCGTGCAGCAACTGATCGATAAACAGGTCACGGGTTTGTGCTTCGTTGTAATCGTGGTTATCCGGCTGACTGGCGTTGGCGGCTTTGGCAGCGGCCACATCAGCACGTAGCTGGACCAGTTCTTGATCCAGCGCGGCGTTTTTCTTCTGTGCTTGCGCCAGCGCGGCGTCTCGTTGAGCGAGTTCGCGTTCAAGCTTTTGCAGTTGCGCCTGAGTTTGCGTGGCGGCGATTTGCGGCGGCTTGGGCAACAACGCCGCGTCGAACTTTAGCGCGCCATCGGGTTTGCCCGCCGCGCTGCGTGCGTAATGCCGCCCCAACCAATAGGCCACATGAAACAGTTCGCTGAGCACTGCTTTGGCGTCTTGCTCGCGCACTTGCCGGGCGCTGTGCACGGCATCGTTACCCCGCTTGCGGATGACTTCCATTTTGGCGTGGAGCATCGGCCCGGTCAGGGTCTTGAACGTTGGCTCAAACAGGAACGCCGACAGGTCGCTTTTGTACGGCAGCTTCAGGCTGCGATCGGCCTGGAACAACCACGCCACCAACAACTCCAGCGTGCGCCGGGCGTAGAAGCAGGACGTGCGCGGATCCGCCAGCACATTGGCTTCAGCCTTCAACGCCTCGGCATGCAGCCCGGGCCATTCAGCGCGCAAGAAGGCAAAGTTACTCATATCAACGTCCTTGAAATATGGCGGCAACGTCCAGCCGATCGGTCAGGTAGGGAGTGAATCCGGTGAGTAGGATACAAAGTGCCAGCATATCGCGCATCTCTATATTGCCTTCCACGCTACCGGGCTTACCGCCATGGCGAATACCGGGATAGTCGCAGGTGAAACCATAGAGGCTTTTCAGCGCTTGGCGAACCTTGGCGTGGGGCCAGTGCGGGAGTTGGTCGCAGATGCTCGACAGTGCGTATTCATTGACCTGCGGATTATTGCGACCGAGGGCTTCCAGCAGATTGATCTGTTTCTGCAGGCAGGTTTTGATCCGCCCTTCACCGCCCCTGTCGTGCAGGTCGCGGAAGGCTTCGTCGAAATCCCTTTGCAGGGTATGCAGGTGCGGATGCTCGGCGTTGCTGTTGCGCAGGCCTTGAACCAGATTGGCGAACAGGCCGGGGACTGTCGGATACAACCGACAGGGGCGGCGTAGTTCATAGTTGAGGTTGTAGGTGTCGATGAAGTTGGCGAGGCGATTGAAATACGCATTGGCCAGTGCGTCGCCGGCCAGTTCGTCGAGCACTTCGTAGGCGGTTTGCAGGAAGCTGAGCAGGGATGATTCGTCGATCAGGTCATCGGCGCTGATCTGCCGGAAGGCTCGAACGCTCTGAGGTGGATCGTCGATGATCTCGGCCAGAGCGGCCATGGATGGGGGCGTTTTTAAGGCAGGCATCAACGCCCGGTACAACTCGCAGAATAGATCGGCCGGCGCCGATCCGTGCCGCGCCAAGGGGCTCCAGAGCTCGCGCCAGGTTCGGGACCAGACTGGGAGCAGGGAGCCGCGCATGGGTTAGAGTTCGCCTCGGAAGGCTCGGTGTTGGAGGGAGGTAAAGAGCACTTCAAGTTCAGCGAGGTGCTCTCTATTCTGAAGCCGTATCGCATCAATTATTTCTGTTCGATTTAAATACTGTTGCTGAATAGCTAACGGTGGAATTAATAAAGGAGCGCTGCGAACATCAGAAACGCTAATAGTATTTAAGCCCGAGGTAGTTTTACCCGCTCTAAACAAATGACGTCGCCCACGCGACGAATTCAAGTAGTCGCAAGCGAACCGCGGCAGAACTTTCTGCACATCAAACCGGGCACGAATTAAATGATTTTGGTGCGTACACCCATCTACTGTACCATCCCACAGAGCACAACGACCGACTTCCTCAGGATTACCATGCCCCTCAACAATTAAGACATCACCCGTTTCAAGCAAAGTTCTAGTTAACTCCGCATCTGTTACACGAATTTTCTTGACCTCACCAAGATCAAGAAACCCACGATAAACATTGGCAACACGAAGGTAAGGAGCCTCTTTAGAGTTGGATTTTCTGGCACTGGTAACCTGAAGCCCTCCCTGCACTTCAGAAACATCACCTACCACTACATCCATCCAAGAGTCTTTTTCTTCCGCCTCGCTAAAGACTTCCTCCATAAAACTCAAACACAGTAAATCTAACAACCTTAAACATAAGTAGCGCTTAGAAATCAAAGACCTTACTTTATCTAAAATTGAAGAAATACGCCTTTGCTCCACTATCGGAGGAACTAATATTTTTAATCCAGAAAAGAAGCTTGCGGGTACACGACGATGACCAGCGCTGCCCGTCATTTTAAGAGCACCATCAAGTCGTATACTTTTCTGGCGTAAGAAATGAAAAAGATATCTCGAATCCAGCCGCTCAGAATTTGGTCGTATTACATGAAACTCCGTGGAACCAAATCCATAGCTCCTGCTCAGCGTTGCCTGAGCAATTTTCCCATTTTCGAAGCATGGAGTAATTTTCGCAACCAACAGGTCTCCACTTTTAAATGCCGTGTATCCTCGACTTACCTCGGAGTAGAGCCGGTCTTCACCTTCCGAAGTTTCACCATCTACAGTAACCGCAGACATAGAAACAAAAGAAACCAACTCATCGCATTCAAAAATCCTAGACACTTTAGGATTTAACTCAGAAACTTGGCTAAGCAGTAATACCTCAGACACAAAATTCAATCTATTAACCCTCGCAACCCCTGCACACCCAACCTTATTTCCTCCTCTAACGCCTCCAAACTCAACAATATCTCTTTGGGTGATCGGTACTCTACTACATCATGCACTATTTCCTTATAGCGACTCAAACTCAGATCATAGCCTTGAGCAACTATTTCGGATTTTTCAACACAAAAACTCTGTGCAGTCCGAGGACGTCCAGTCTCTGTCCCTTTGCGAGCTTTCCAACGACTCAACACATCAGGAAGATTGTTGTTTACGTGATCCTCCTCGACGAGCGCCACAACAGGGACAACTCCTATCTTCTCCTCACACAACAGTGGAATGCGTTTATCATCCAAACTCATACCATCGGCTTGCAGATCATAAAACCAAACGCTGTCAGTGCCACCAGAATTAGTTTTAGTAAAGAGTAAAATTGAAGTAGCGACACCAGCATAGGGTCTAAACACACCACTTGGAAGTTTTACGACACCATCCAATTTATGATCTTCAATAATCATCCGACGCAACTCTTTATGCGCCTTACTGGACCCGAACATCACACCATCAGGAACAATCACAGCCGCACGACCACCCGGCTTAAGCAGACGCAAAAACAACGCCAAAAACAACAATTCGGTCTTCTTAGTTTTAACTATTTTCTGCAGGTCTTTCGCCGTGCTTTCGTAATCCAAACTTCCGGCAAACGGCGGGTTAGCAAGAATCAGACTGTAATGCTCAGCTTCCCCTGCCGTATTTTCCGCCAGAGAATCGCGATAGCGAATATCCGGATTTTCCACCCCGTGCAACATCATGTTCATGCTGCCAATCCGCAACATGGTGTTGTCGAAATCAAAACCGTGGAACATGCCATGGTGAAAGTGCTCACGCTGTGCAGCATCCAGCAACAGGCTAGGATTCTTCTCACGCAGATATTCACCCGCGGCGACCAAAAAACCGCAAGTACCACTGGCCGGATCACAGATCACGTCGTTCGGCTGCGGCGCCGTCAGTTCAACCATCAACTGAATGATGTGTCGTGGCGTGCGGAACTGACCGTTCTGCCCGGCGCTGGCGATTTTGCCGAGCATGTATTCGTAGACGTCGCCCTTGGTGTCGCGATCATCCATCGGGATGTCGTCGAGCAAATCCACCACTTTCGCCAGCAGCCCCGGCGTCGGAATAGTGAAGCGCGCATCGCGCATGTGATGACTGTAGGTGGAGTCATCGCTGCCGATGGTTTTCAGGAACGGGAACACGTGATCGGCAATGACTTCAAACATGTCCGCCGGGGCCAGGTTCTTGAAGTGCGACCAACGGTAATCGTTGTAATTGCAGCCCCGCGCGTCGAGGCCTTCAGGGAAGATGCGGCGCTCCATCGGCTGTTTCAGACGATTGGACTTGTTCTCTTCCAGGGTGTGCAACTCATCCAGACGACGCAGGAACAACAAATAGGTCAGCTGCTCCATAACCTCCATCGGGTTGGAGATACCGCCCGACCAGAAAGCGGCCCAGATAACGTCGATTTTGCTTTTGAGTTCGCCGGTAATCACCGTGTGTTGCTCCATAGCTCACGCGCCCGATCAGCAGGCGCAAAAAAGTGAGGGATGATAGCGCCTAGGCAAAGCTTGCGTATGCCAGACGGAGGAATTTATTGCGCAGGGATGTTCTGTAGGACAAAACCCTTTTCGGTCAGCCATTCAATGTGTGAGTGTGCTGGGACACAGCGGCTTACGTTTTCACGGCAACAGCGCTGACTCGCGGAGGCATCCTCAGCGAGCGTTAATTTATACTCGCCCGTCGGTCAGTTCAAAAACACCCATCAGCACAGGGATGCGCCCATGTCTGTTCCAACCTACGATCAGTTCATCGAGCCGATCCTGCGGTTTCTTGCCACAAAACCCGACGGTGCAATTGCTCGGGACGCCCACGAGGCGGCAGCCAAAATGCTGCAATTAACAGAAGCGCAGCGTGAGGATCTGATCGCGAGTGGTCAGGCCACTTACAAAAACCGATCAGGCTGGGCGCACGATCGTCTCAAGCGTGCCGGTCTTTCCAGTAGTGCCAAACGCGGTTATTGGAAGTTGACCGATGCAGGCGTGCAGTATGCCAAGGAGCATGCATTTCCACTGTCCGCCAAGGATGTGGAGCATTTGGCAATCGGCTACATGAATGTGAAGCTGAAAGTCGCGCCTGATGCCGAGCCACTGGATGACCAACCAAATGTGGAGCCAGATCTAGCCTCTGCCACCGAAAGCCCCGATGACCGACTGGAGCGAGCGCTAAAGGAACTGCGCGATGCGACGGCGGCCGACCTTTTGGATAACTTGCTGCAAGTCAGCCCCAACCGTTTCGAAGTGATTGTGCTGGATGTGCTTCATCGACTGGGTTACGGCGCCAGTCGCAATGATCTGCAACGTGTCGGCGGTTCCGGTGATGCCGGCATCGACGGCATTATCTCGCTCGATAAATTGGGGCTGGAGAAGGTTTACGTTCAGGCCAAGCGCTGGCAGAACACGGTTGGCCGCCCTGAACTGCAGGCGTTCTATGGGGCGCTCGCAGGGCAAAAAGCCAAGCGTGGCGTGTTCATTACCACCTCTGGCTTTACAGCGCACGCTGTCGACTTCGCCAAATCGGTGGACGGCATTGTGTTGGTAGACGGCATGCGGCTGGTGCATCTGATGATGGATCATGAGGTGGGCGTGACATCGCGTTTGTTGCGGTTGCCGACGCTTGATCGCGATTATTTTGACGAAGAGTGAGTTCAGGCGTGTTGCTGTATGACCCTGCTAACCAATTTCCATATTGGGCTTGTGGTCAAAAGTGATAGCAAACTAGAATCACGGCGATTGTTGTACCAACCCCCACGGATCGAGGGTTACATCAGCGCGGGGCAAGGCCGGGACTGAATTCAGTTTAGGTTGATGTGTAGGTCAAGGAGACCACTATGTCGGACGCAAACATCAGGGAAAAATACTTCGTTTACCACCTCACCTCCGTTGAGAATTTGGATGGGATCTTTCAGGAAGGCCTAAAGCCTCGCGCCAGTCTGGAAAATTTCACCGACGTCGCAGACAGTGAAATCCTCAGGAAGCGCAAAGCGCTCAATCTTGATCGCTATGTTCCGTTCCACTGGTTTGCTGCGAATCCTTTTGATGGACGTGTACAGCTCAGCCGGCCCAAAGAAAAGTTCGTCCTCATCTCCGTCTTTCGATCATTTGCCAAACAAAACGACTGGAAAATTATTCCCCGTCACCCACTCGCTGATGATGCGATCCAACTGCTCGATTACAACGCAGGTTTTGAAGCAATTAATTGGGAGCTGATGAGTACTCGGGACTATCAGAACCCAGAATGCAAAAGCGTTTGCATGGCCGAATGCCTATCTCCCGAAATGGTAAACCCCAAAAACTTTTCCAGGATTTATGCACCCAACGATGAAGTCAGCTCGCTTTGTGAGGCTAAAATGCGCGTGGCAAAGCTTGCGACTCCCATCAGCGTGAATCCCGGAATGTTCTTATAAATGAACTACACCAGCCTGAATCCAGAGAAAGCTCTGATTTGGCGTATCGTGCACCGCGATAACCTGCCCTGGATTCTGGACAACGGTCTGCATTGCGCAAACTCGGAAGCACAGGCACCTCAGTACGTGAATATCGGTAACGTCGACTTGATCGATAAGCGCCGTTCCCGTCAGGTGCCTATCGCACCGGAAGGCGTTTTGGCCGATTACGTGCCCTTCTACTTCACGCCCTTCTCAGTGATGATGCAGAACATTCACTCTGGCTGGAGTGTTCAGCAACGCAGCAATGACGAGATCGTGATTCTGGTCTCAAGCCTCTATCGCGTTGAAGAGCTCGGCCTACCGTTTGTCTTTACAAACGCACATGCTTACCCGAGTTGGACAAACTACTACAGCGATCTGGCGAATCTCGACCAGATCGATTGGTCTATCCTTCAACGGCGCGACTTCAAGCGCGATCCTGATGATCCTCGCAAAATGGAGCGTTATCAGGCTGAGGCGCTGATCCACCATCACCTACCGATTACGGGGCTACTGGGCATCATGTGCCACACCGATGCAATGAAAGTACGTATAGAAGCAGACGTTGCCGCCAGAGGCCTGACGTTGCCGGTTCATGCGCGCCCCAAATGGTATTTCCAATGATCAGATTCACCCAAGGCAACCTGCTGGAAGCCAAAACCGAAGCCCTCGTCAACACGGTGAATACCGTGGGCGTGATGGGCAAGGGCATCGCATTGATGTTTAAAGAACGCTTTGCGCAAAATTACCGTCTCTATGCAGCAGCGTGTAAGGCGAAGGAAGTAGAAACCGGCAAGATGCATGTGACGGCCACCAATGAACTCGATGGCCCTCGCTGGATCGTGAACTTCCCAACCAAACGCCATTGGCGTTCTCCGTCGCAAATGGCGTGGATAACGGAAGGCTTGCATGATCTGCGTCGGTTTTTGCTTGAGAACGACGTGAAATCTGTCGCCGTCCCGCCTCTGGGTGCTGGTAACGGCGGTTTGAAGTGGCCTGAAGTCCGTGAGCAGATTGTCGAAGTGTTGGGGGACCTGGACGCCGATGTGTTGGTATTCGAGCCCTCGAACCAGTATCTGAACGTAGCCAAACGTTCGGGCGTAGAAAAACTCACGCCAGCCCGCGCGCTTATCGCCGAACTGGTTCGTCGCTATTGGGTTTTAGGTATGGAGTGCAGTCTGCTGGAGATACAGAAGTTGGCTTGGTTTCTCGAGCGTGCTATCGAGCAGTTGCCGGATACCGAGAATCCTCTGAATCTGAAGTTTGTCGCGCACAAATATGGGCCGTACGCCAACCGGCTGGAACATCTGCTCGACAACCTCGATGGCAGTTATCTGCACTGTGACAAACGCATCAGTGACGCCGGCATTAGCGATGTGATCTGGTTTGATCAAGAGCGCAAAGCCTTTTTGCAGACGTATCTGAAGACTGAGGCCAAGGAATACTCCCAGGCTTTAGAACGCACTGCCGAGTTGATTGACGGTTTTGAATCGCCATTCGGTATGGAGTTGTTGGCGACAGTCGATTGGCTGCTAAGCCAGGAAGGCGTGTCTGCGACCGTTCCTGCAGTGCGTGAGGCGTTGAAGCATTGGGACGGTGGCGCTGGTGCTGCTGCTCGCAAGAGCAAACTGTTCGATGATCAGGCTCTTGATATTGCGCTAAAGCGTCTGACCTCCAGCAGTTTCCGACCTGAATTGGCGGCCTGAGTGATGACAGGATAATTGGGCAGCAACTTGCTGCCCAATTTATCGCTCACGGATAACTAAACGCCTTAACCAACGTCAACTCCCCCGCCGTCCGCATCGGGATCAAAAAAGTCTCCATCTTCTCGCTCGGCGTGCCTTCTTCGGTAATCACCGTCACCTGCGCCGTCGTCAGCGCCTGCACGGCTTCATCCCCACCTTCGTCATCTGCGCGATACCCGCCGCCGTAGTAATTCACATACACCAGATACTGCCCCTTGATCGG
The DNA here is from genome assembly GCF_044218815.1 of Pseudomonas sp. A0308. NCBI lineage: Bacteria > Pseudomonadati > Pseudomonadota > Gammaproteobacteria > Pseudomonadales > Pseudomonadaceae > Pseudomonas > Pseudomonas sp. A0308. Next base: position 4,181,106 of record NZ_CP162581.1, on the reverse strand, counting down.
CGCCGGCATGGCGAAGATTTCCGGGCCGTAGCCGGTGGTGACGTCGACGTCGAGGGCGCCGCCGTTGGGGGCGGTGCGATTGCCGTACCAGATGTGGCCGCCGTCGGGGGTGACGAGATGCAGGTCGAGGTCGGTGCCGTCGCTGTCCCACGCGAGCAGGACGCGCAGTTTGGCTGGGGTGGCGCCGCCGCTGGTGTTGAGGAACTGGGTGCGGTGGCGTTGTTTGCCGTCAGGGCTGCGGACTTCGACGCTGTTGCTGCCGTTGGGGAAGGAGAATGGGCGGTCGAAGCGGCCGGCGTCGTCGATTTTCAGCGGCATGCTGACGCCGTTGACGATGAGGCGGCCGGGCTCTGTGCTCTTCGGTGTGGCTTTGATTTCGCCGCTGATGCGTGCGGTGTTGGCTTGGCCGATCGGGGTGTTCACCGAGGAGGCTGGGTAGTTGACGGTCTGGCGGAAGCTTTCGCCCTCGCCTTGCGGCGCGCCGCTGCGCCAGCCGCCGACCGGGGTGTCGAGTTTGACGCTGTCGGCGGCAATGGCCGGCGACAGCGCGGTCAACGTGCAGAGCAGCAGCAAGACCTGTGGATAACGGAGTGTCATGGTCTATTCCAGCAAGAGGTGACGGGCGAGCCCTTCAATGTAGGTTTCATCCTGGCCGTTGGGATGTGCTTCAAAAGCCAGGTGCAGATATTCGTGGGTGAGGTCGAGGCGATCCTGCAGGGTGAGTACGCCGCGCACATAGATTCGTTGGCGCTCGCGGTCGACGAAGGGTCTGCCAAAAGCCAGTTTGCACACGGCGAACGTGCTGACTTCGTTGTAGCCGGTTTCGCTTTCCAGCTTCGGGCGCCAGCCGCGTCGTTGCTTTTGCAGCCAGTCTTGGGCGGCGGGCAGTGCTTCGCAGGAGGCGACCGGGTTGTCCCAACGGCTGAGGCTGGCGCGCGGATAGGCGTGGAGCAGAATCGCGTCGTAGCGCTGACCAGCATTGGCCTGCTCGACGGCTTGTTGCCAAGCGAGTTTGTCCGGGCCGGGTTGGTCTGAGTGATAGGTGACAATACTGCCGGCCAGCACCACATCCGCGGTCCATGCGGCGATACTGCGAGACTCCGCCGAGGCCGGGCGCGGGGCGACGCGTTGGCGGGTGCTGCTGTCATCGATGCTCAGGCAATCGCCGCTACGCGCAGCGTTTTGCAGCAGGTAGGTGCGGATCGCCACGGCCAGCGCTTTGGCGGCTTCGGCGGGTTCGGGTTTGGCTTCGCGATCCAGCACCCGGGCGACGTATTCTTCGCGATCAAGCCTGGCGACGAGTTTGTTGTTGAGCAGAAACAGTTCGCCGTCACTATGGATATCCAGCGCATTGCCGTTAGCGAATTCGACGCGGTAATCGCCCTGCAACGGTCCGGAAGTCACCGCCCGATCGCCAGCCAAAACACGTAACACCGGATAGCGCGAGAACAGACCGACTTCGACACAACGGCCCGTCTCTGCTGGCCAGACCGTTGGCAACACCGCCGCCAATGCCTGACCGTAATTTCGTAGAACCATTTGACTGGTGCCACGCCCTCCCGCCCAAACCGGCGAGCCATCCACCGTCCAACCGGCAAATCCGCCCTGTCGCGATTGTGGGTCCTGATCGCCAAGCCAGCTCCAGGTTTTCACCCGCAAGCGCCCGCCTAATTCACCAACGACGTTGCCATCTGCCGCAGTCAGAACGACATCAAGCAACACGCGGCGCATCTGGTCTTGAGCTGGCAGCGAAGACAACACCTTCAACAAATCAGCCACAGAAACTCGCGTGGCTGGTTGCACCAATGGCAGATCCAGCAACCACGACGGTGCCTGCCGCGTCTGCCAATACGCCCGCCAATCGGAAGAAGAAATCCCCAACCGCGCAGGCTCAAAATACAACCCACACGACTTCACCAACGCCTGATCACGTTCAATCTTGCCGCCAGCGCTGCAGCAATAAACTTCTTCCTTCGACTGTCCGCGACATTCATAAGCGGGCTCGCGAGCGCCGGTATCCACCAGCCACACATAAACAAACAGCTTCCACAGACTGCCCAGCGGCGCATCCAGCGAAGGCGGCAACGGCTCGCGAGCGATCAGTTGCGTCTGGCTCAACGACAACAATTCACCCTTGTAGGCCACGCGCAAAGACTCATCCTGCGCCGTTGCCAGCGCGGGAATCACACACAACATCAGCCACAGCAGCGGCCGCTTCATGTCAGTTGACCGTGACCTGACCGAGGGCGGCTTTCGCTTCCTGAGCCTGATGTTGCGGCGCGTAGACCTGGGTGAAACGCACCGGCGGTAAATTGAACTGGCCCTTCTGCGAGAAACGCACCAGATGGCGCAGGCGCAATTCGCCGCTCAGCGCATCCACCGGCACGGCATAAGCCAACTGCCCCGGCTCGAAACGCGCTTTCTCCAGCGCGGTCGGCTCAGTGCCGTCCTTGCCCTGCAACTTGATGCCCCACGTTGTGCGCTCGACATCGGCGCCCGGTGGCAACGGCACTTCGAGCATGCCGTAGCGCAGCGGTTTCGGTGCCTTGCTGGTGAGGATCACTTCGTCCAGGTACAGACTGTCGCTGGACAACGGCTTAGTGCCGACCGGCTCCAGTTTGAAGGTGAACGCTTCATCGCCCGGCACCAGTCGCGACAGACGCCGGGTGATGGTCACGGCCATTGGATCGATGGCTGGCTGTTGAGTCTGGAAACTTAGCGCCGCGCGCAGCGGACGCTCCTGACTACCAGAAACCGTCAACACGCTCGGCACCGGCGTCGCACCCTGCCACGTCCAGAACATCTCGCCACTGGCACCGTAGCTTTTCTTCCACCCCTCACCCGGCGTCAGCGCAATGGTCGGCGAAGCCTGGGCGATGCTGCGTTGCAGCCAGGTCAGCGCCAGTGCGCGCTCGAGCGTCGATTGCTGCGGCAACAAGCGTTGCAGCAAGGCTTGCGCGCGAGCCTGATCGAACGGTTGTAGCGACAGATTCAGCGCTTCGACAAACGGCTGCGAACTGACCGACAGACGCTGTTGCGCAGCGCCCACCTGACGATTGAATGCGTCAGGCAACGCGACTTTCGCCTGTGTGGCCAGCGATGCGGTCAACACTCGCGCCGCCGCCAGACCGAGCGCCGAATCCGGATCGCTCATCACCAGGCTGTCTACGCCATCGTCGATCAGGGTTTCGGCATTGCCTTCACCCGCCTTCGCCAGATCCTCCATCAACCCCGTCAGCAGCGTGTTCACTGGCAAATGCATCTGCTTGGCGAACGACAGAATCAACGCCCGTTGCAGCAACGGCGTGTTCGGCGCCTGTTTGGCGTAAACCTCCAACACGCGCTGCCAATGCTCCGGCGGCAGCGTCAGATCCAGTACCTGGCTGGCATTCCAGTCGGCGAAGTAGGCGTAAGCGGTGAGGAACGCATCCGGCTCACCGTCGTAGCCCCACCAGGTGAAGCTCGCCGACGGCCCGGCCATTTGCACCAACCGCAGACGGCTGTTCTGCATGATCAGACGCAAGCGATCGCGGATCTGTGGGCTCGATGCCAGCGAAGGATAGGCAATGCTCAGCGGCAACAAGCGACTGGCGGTCTGCTCGACCCCGCCGTACGGGTAGCTGAGGAGATCATCCAGCGCCGAACGGAACAGCGCTTGCGGGCTGTCATCCAGCCGTAGGCGAATATCGGTGGCGTCCGCCGGCAGGCTCAGTGGTGTATCGCCGCTGACCACGTCGAGGCTTTGCGTCTGCGTCACTTGCCAGCCGTCACCGGTTGCGCTCAAGCGCACGGCCAGAGAATCAGCGGTTTTGCCGTCCTGCACCAACTCCGCCGTCCACTCGCCGGAAGCCAATGCGAACGCCGGCAGCGGCAGGTAGTTGATGCCGTTGTTCAGGGTCACCGGCAGGCGTTGTTCGGTGCCGGCGTAGTGGGTGACCAGCTCAGCCTTGACCGGTTTCTCGGCTTGGCTGAACGCGAAAATACCGAGTTGCGGCTGATCACCCTTACGGAATTTGCTCGGCCCGCTCCACTTCAGGTACAGCGGTTTTTCCGAGCGGACAAACTGCTTCTTCTGACCGACCTGACCGTCATCGGCGATGGCGCGAGCGGTGATGCGCCAGCGGGTCAGCGAGTCGGGCATCTTGAAGGTGAAGCGGGTTTTGCCGTCGGCACCGGTCAGCAATTCCGGTTGCCACGCAGCGGTATCGACGTCTTCACGACGCGGCCGCTCCAGCACTTTTACGCCACGTTCACTGCGGTTGGCTTTGCCCGGCGCACCGGGACTGCCCGGCAGCGCGACGTCGTAACTGATGAACGACAGGCTGGCGCTGGTGCGCACGTTGTTGCGCCGTGGATGGTAGAAGAACTGGTCGATGGTCGGCGCGACTTCCGGCTGCAACGCGTAAACCATTTCGTCGACAACACTCACCGTCAGATGCGCCGGAACTGCTTTACCGGCGAACTGCGTAGTCAGGTCGACGGTCACCGTGTCACCCGGCAGATACACCTGTTTGTCGGTGCTGATCGCCACGTCGATTTGCGGCGCGATCACTTTGATCCCGGCATTCTGGAAACTGTACTGACCGCCCTTGGTGTACAGCACGGAGAAGGTCAGGTTCGGCGCGAAGTTATCCTTCACCGGAATGCGTGCGCGGTATTGGGTGTCGCTGAGTTTTTCCAATTTCAACCAGTCGCCGCCCTTGGCCAGCAGCGCGGTGGCTTCGACCTTGTCGCGCTCCAGCGACAGCAGTGCATCATTGACCGGCTCAGGGAAGGTGATCAGTGCCAACGCTTCGTCGCCGGCCTTGTACTCAGGTTTGTCGAGGACGATTTCAACGGTGCCCGGCACAGCTTTGACGCCGTCACCGGTGACCGCATGAGCGGTGGCGCCGAGGACGCGACCGTGTTGATCCTTGAGCGTCAGGTTGTAAGTGCCCGGACGTTCGAAGGCCAGACTGAAGCCTTTGTCAGTCGCCGCGAGTTTGCCTTCGCCGGTGCTCTGGTCTTCCAGGCGCACCCAGCCGTAAGTGCTCGGCGTGACCGCTTTGCTCTGCTCGGTGCCGCCCTCGTTGGCGTAGCTGAACGCGACCTTGTCGCCGACTGCACTGAAACGCTGAGGCGCACTCAAGCGGAAACCCGCGGCGCCACGGTCAATGAGGATTTCCTTGGTGGTCTTGACCCGATACGCCGCGCCATCGCTGGCGAACACGGTGAGCATGTAGCGGCTCGGTTTGTCGGCGGCCGGCAGGTCGAGGGTGGCGTTGCCTTTGCTGTCGGTGGTCAGTTCGGTGCTGGTCAGCTCCACCGGGAATTGCCCGAGGTATTGCAGTTCGTTGTCGACCATCGACAGTTGCTGCGCGCGCAGGCTCAGGGTCAGTTTGGCGTTCGCCACTGGTTTGCCGTCCGGGTACAACAGCACCAGACTGCCCTTGACCGGCTCGCCGGTGCGGTAATCCTGCTTGGCCAGATTCAGCGAAATCTCGAAGTGTGGCTTGATGTACTCAGCCACACGGAAGGCGCTGCTGTAAGCCTGATCCTTATAGTTGAAGCGAATCTCGTACCCGCCCGCCACCGCGTTATCCGGCAACTGGAAACGACCCTGAGTGCCGGCCTTCGAATCGAGTTTCAGATCAAGGCGTTGCAGCTCGGTGCCAGTGGCGTCGAGCACGCTGACATTGACGTCTGCGGCACCCGGCAACACCGAATCCCGCGCATTCTTGAACTCGCGACCGACGATTTTCAGCGACACCCAATCACCTGGGCGATACAGCGGTCGGTCGGTGAAGGCATAGAGTTTGGTGTCGTAGATTTCGCTGTCGTAGTAGAAGTTTTCCGAAACGAATACACCGCCCTCCTCGTCCTCGCCGATGACGAAAGAACGCTCGGGGCTGACGTGTTTCAGGCGCAGCAAACCATCGGCATCAGTGGCGCCACTGCTCATCACGCCGAGGCCGTCGGTCCACAGCACATTGACCTTCGGCACCGAACTGCCTTCGTGTTTGCGAGCGGCCCAGACCAGCAATTCATCACCGGCAATCTTGCTCACTGCCACGGTGTTGGAAACGAAGACCATGGTGGTCGCGCGGTACTTACCAATCAGCGCTTCGACCAGATAAAGACCCGGTTTCAACTGACCCAGCGGGATGTAAACGTTACCCGGCGCGACGCTGACAAAGTCGCTGGAAGACCCGGCCAGATTGACTCCGGCCGGTGGCTGAATCGGCTTGGCCTGCCACAGCGGATAACGGAACTGGCTGACCACCGGCAAGCCCGGAATCAGCGCGAATTGCGGCTGCGCGTCATACGGTGTCGGCGCGACGATGGCGTTGCCCATCTTCAGTTCCGGCACTTCCTCGGTGACCTGTTTGCGCGATTCATAGGAGAACGCACGCTGCATCACCCGCCGGGATTTGCGGTACCAGTTGTCCCACAGATACGCGAGGGTGTTGGACAAGCCTTCGCCCTTGAACTGGCCGTCGCTGACCACGCGGTGCAGGTTTTTCTGGCGCTTGAGGAAGTCCAGCGGCTTGTCGATGCGATACACGCGAATATCGGCGCCGCCGTAAGGCTCCATGCGGAAACGCCGATAGTCGCGGCCCGGCGCTTCGAGGCGAACCATGGCCTGCTCGTCGGCAGCGAAACTGCTGTCAGCCAGCAGGAAAAAACTTTCGCCGGACACCGGTGTGTAGCCGCTCGGTTCGACGGTGTCTTCGGCGTTCACTGCCGAAAATGGCAGGACTAATGTCAACAGCAGAGGCAGTAAACGCAACATGCGGGCACCGGTCATTGGGAGAGAAAGTTCAGTCGATAGACGCCGATGAAGTTGGGGTTGGCTGCGTCGGGTATCCATCGGGTGTCCTTCCATGTCATGAGTTGCTGCAGGCTTGCCGAACGCATGCCGTTGTCAGTCGGGGTGGTGGTGCCGGTGTGATAGGCGATGTAGCGGCCCATCCAGATCATCAGGTGCTGGTCGTCGCCCTGATCGAAAAACATCAGGTCACCGGGACGCGCCTGCGACACGTCGCGGCTGACCAGATGACTGTTGAACTGAATCAGTTTGATTGCGTTGACGTACGGCCCGATCTTGCCGCCGCCCTGCTGCCATTGCTGGGCGAGCTTGCGCTGATCGTCGCTCAGCGACAGTTCCGGCGGCAGGTAACGATTGGACAGGCCATTGCTGCGCAGCCATTTATCGTCGTGGACTTTCAGCGCTTCGTTGGCAGCGAAGCGCACCAGCCCGGCGCAATCCTGTTGATACCAGCGCGGGCTCGGGCCCTGGCTCAGTTGCTCCTGGGCGATGCGCACGAACCAGGCGCGAAACACCTGGGATTGTGCAGGATCGAGCGCAGGCGTTTCGATGGCACGGGCGCCGGCGCTGAGTAACAGCGCGAGTAAGCCGAGGCTGCGGATCAGTGCCGTCACAGCGCTTTCCACTCCAGCGGCAGCCACTGCCAGTGACCATCCGGCTCGCTGCCTTCAGGCAAGGTCAGGGCATATTTGCCGTAGCCGCCGAGAGTGCGAAGTTTTGGGATCAGATAGGTTTGCGCGGCGTTGTAGAACACCGGTTCCATGTCTTGCGGCAGGCTGTCGAGGGTTTCCTGCTGCATCAGCTGCGCCATCGAATCCGGGCCGAAATAGATCGGCATCAGCACGTCTTTGGGCAGCACATCGGCCATCGGCGGGAAGCGTTTGTCGAGGGTACCGAGGGCTTTGTCGACCAGTTTGTCGTCGAGGGAAAACAGCAGCGTCGAGCCGTGACGGGCGAGGCTGACCTTCATGAAAGCCTTGCCGCTGATTGCATCCGGATTCTCTGCGTCCCTGGCCGCGTATGGACCGAAGCTGGAGCTGACTTGACGCTGCCAGACGTGGCTCTGGCCTTCCTGTTTCTCCACTACAGGGAATACTTTTTCTTCGACGTTGGACTCGAAGGCGCCGACCATCGACCCGAACAGTTTGCCGAGATCGCCGTCGAGCTTGCTGCTGTCCTCGTCCTTCAGACTGGCCACCAGCAATGGCGTGTACAAACGCGAATCGGCGTACCAGCACAAGCCCGCGGCGCCCGCCACGTGTTCGGTGAGCGTCTGTGCAACGGCGTCTTCGGCGCCGAGTTTTACCAGCAACGGCTTTTGCGGTTCGGCAGCTACCGGCAACGTTACGCAGGCACTGGCGCCCAGTGGCATGGCTTGCCAGACCGGTTTGAAATCGAAATCCGGCTGGTTTTCCAGCTCGTCCATGGCGAGGTAGCTGTGCCAGCCCTTGTCGTCCATGTCGAAACGCAGGCCGGCGAAGTTCGGAATGAAGCGCTGGTAGCCCATGGCGAGGACGCTGGAATTTACCGAGAGTCGCTGTCTGGTTTCCGGGGTTTTAGCAGGCAGGCCAAAGGCTTCGGGGAACAGCTTTTCGCCGTTGAGCAATGCCGCCAACGCTTGCGGCGAGACGTGGCCGGATTCCTCGGACACGCCGCTTTCAGGGTCGTAGTACTTGGCCGGATTCGACAGCACCACCAGTTTGTCGCCGCGCGAAGCGAACAGCAGCGATTTGCTGGCGTTGTAGCTCAACTGGTACAGCGGCACCTCGTCACTGCCAACCTTGAGATTGCCGAAAACGCTGAGCTGGGTGTCATCCAGCGCGACTTTCGCCAGCGGCTCTAGCAGCTTGGCCAAACCACCGCGATCCATCACCAGCAGAAAGTCCTTCAAGCGACCATCGGCACCGCGCCACAGCGCGACATCAGCTGGCTGATCGAAAAGCTGTTCGATCAAGCTGTCCTGCAACTTCAGATCATGCTCGTAAATGATTCGGCGCAGACTACCGATCAAGCCGAGGCGATCGGCGTGGGCTTCGTAATAGAAGACGAAATCTTCGGTGAGCGTGGCCTTGAGGAACGGCACCGTCAGCAGGTCTTTGGGCAACTGGCTCAGCGAGCGGGTTTCCAGCAATGCATCCGGGCGGCTCAGGCCAAGCTTGTCACCGGCAAGCTCCACCGGCGGCGCCTTGGGTTTGAGCAGCAGCCAGCCAAAACCGCCTGCTACGCCAGCCACCAGGCACAGCCCGGCCAACAGCAACGGCCAGCGTCGGGAAGGTTTGCCAGCAGGTGTTTCGACAGCCGGGGTAACAGTGTTATCGCTCATCTTCACGCTCATTCCCAACGCTCACGATTTCATCCATGGCGGGATACTTAATAGTTGAAAGTCTTGACCAGCAGCAGATCACCAATCGCCCGCAGGGGCACGATGAACGTCTCGCGTTTTTCGTCGACGGTGTTTTCATTGAGCACCAGCGTGATTTGCGAGGTAATCACCTCGTTCTGATTGCTGGTCTCCTCGAAGTTATAGCCGCCGTTGCCGAAATTGCCCCAATAGTTGACGTAAACCAGATAGGTGCCGTGCAGCGGCGCGGTCATGGTGAACATCTCAGGGCCGGGGCCATCGACGCCGTCGGGGTCGAGGCCGCCGCCGTTGCTCAATGCCGGCCGCGCCCAGAACGCATGCTGGCCATCGGGCGTGACAATGTGCAGATCCAGCTCAGCCTTTGGATCGTCCCATCCCAAGACAAGACGAATTCGCGCCGACGTGCGCAAATTATTTGCTTCATAAAATTGCACGCGCTTGAGCGACTGGCCCTCGGCGCTGATCACCTCGACGCTGTTGGAACCGGCGCCAAAGGCATATGGCCGGGCGAAACGGCCCTGATCGTCGGTGTACAGATTCAGCGGATTGCCATTGACGGCGAGGCTGTGCGGCGGGCGCATATGACCGATGGCCTTGAGCTGGCCCTGGATCATCGTGCGATTGCGCTGGATGCCACGATCGATCGGTGGCGTCGGATAGGCGACTTGCGGGTTTTCCGTGCGATCGAGCAAGCCGTGATAACGCCAGCCACCCACCGGTTCCGACAGCTCGGCACTCGGTGCGGCCAGCAGCGCGGGTGCGCAAACCATCCCGATCAACAGCAAAATGAATGAACGCATGTAATGCCTCCTGCCATGCCTGAACGAAACCTTGCACCCGATCCTCGGTACTTCACAGCCTCTGAAACTGCGTTTCGTCTGAAAGACCCGTGACTATCGGGTCGTAGAAGGCGCGAAGATTATCCATTCGGCGTTTTTTTAACAATCGGATACAGGTGCTATCGCTGTAGGAATTACGCGTATTTGTTGTGCGTGAGCCGAATAGCGGAATTATTCGGCTCACAGAATGAGCCGAATACACCGTCACCCTCCTGGAATCCCCCTATATCCCCCTGCTCCCTCGCCACAGAAATACGGGGCGCAGATAGCCCGCTCATTTGCCCATACCCCCCCTATCTGCTAGTGTCGCGCCGGTTTAACGTCAACCGGAAACTGCCGCCATGGCCCGCAAAAAAGCTGCACTGGATTTCGAACAGTCCCTCGCCGACCTGCAAACATTGGTCGAGCGTCTGGAGAACGGTGAATTGTCGCTGGAAGACTCGCTGACCGCTTTCGAGCAGGGCATCGGGCTGACCCGTGACTGCCAGGCAGCGCTGGCTCAGGCTGAGCAGAAGGTGCAAGTGCTGCTGGAGCGCGATGGCGAACTCGCCGAGGAACCCTTCGACGCGGAACAGCCAGAATGATTGCAGCGTATTCGGCGACCAGCCAGGCCCGGGTCAACGCGGCACTGGAAAGCCTGTTCAACGCCCCGTTGCCAGAACTGGCGCGCCTCTATGAGGCCATGCGCTACAGCGTGATGAACGGCGGCAAACGCGTGCGTCCGCTGTTGGCTTACGCCGCGTGCGAAGCCATCGGTGGCGAGGCTGAGCAGGCTAACGGTGCGGCCTGCGCGGTGGAGCTGATCCACGCCTATTCGCTGGTGCACGACGATTTGCCGGCGATGGACGACGACGACCTGCGTCGCGGCCAGCCCACCACTCACAAGAAATTCGATGAGGCTTGCGCGATTCTCGCCGGTGACGGCTTGCAGAGTCTGGCGTTCAGCGCCTTGCTCGATCCGCGCCTGAGCGACCTGAGCGCCGATATCCGTTTGCAGATGGTCAGTGCGCTCGCACTGGCCGCAGGCCCGGCCGGCATGGTCGGCGGTCAAGCCATCGACCTCGGTTCGGTCGGTCTCAAGCTCGATCAGCAAGCCCTTGAACTGATGCACCGACACAAGACCGGTGCGCTGATCGAAGTCAGTGTCAAACTCGGTGCCCTGGCCAGCGGCCGCGCCAAGCCGGATGAACTGCAATCCTTGCAGACTTACGCACAAGCCATCGGCCTCGCCTTCCAGGTGCAGGACGATATCCTCGACGTCGAAAGCGATACCGCCACCCTCGGTAAACGCCAAGGCGCCGATATCGCCCGGGACAAGCCGACCTACCCGGCGCTGCTCGGCCTGGACGCGGCCAAGGCTTACGCGCTGGAGCTGCGCGATCAGGCTCTCCACGCCCTGCGACCGTTTGACGCGGCAGCCGAGCCGTTGCGCGAGCTGGCCCGGTATATCGTCGAGCGCCGCAGCTGACGGCGAATCGGCCAAAAAAGATCAACGCGTGGGCAGTGGGCGATGCATCAGGTAAACTGCCGCATCTTTTATACCTATAACGATTCGCCTGATGCCCACGACGTTTCATGAGATTCCCCGCAAGCGCCCGACCACGCCCCTGCTCGACCGTGCGAATACGCCGGACGGCCTGCGCCGGTTAGCCGAAGCCGAGCTGGAAACCCTGGCTGATGAGTTGCGCCTGGAATTGCTCTACACGGTCGGCCAGACCGGTGGGCATTTCGGTGCCGGCCTGGGCGTCATCGAGCTGACCATCGCGTTGCATTACGTCTTCGACACCCCGGACGACCGGCTGGTGTGGGACGTTGGTCATCAGGCTTATCCGCACAAGATCCTCACCGGTCGCCGTGAGCGCATGGAATCGCTGCGCCAGAAGGACGGCATCGCCGCTTTCCCGCGTCGCGCCGAGAGCGAGTACGACACCTTTGGCGTCGGCCACTCCAGCACGTCGATCAGCGCAGCGCTGGGCATGGCGATTGCCGCCCGCCTGCAGAACAGTGATCGCAAGGCGATTGCCGTGATCGGCGACGGCGCATTGACCGCCGGTATGGCCTTCGAGGCGCTGAACCATGCGCCGGAAGTCAACGCCAACATGCTGGTGATCCTCAACGACAACGACATGTCGATCTCGCGCAACGTCGGTGGCCTGTCGAATTATCTGGCGAAGATTCTTTCCAGCCGCACTTACGCGAGCATGCGTGAAGGCAGTAAAAAAGTGCTGTCGCGCCTGCCCGGCGCCTGGGAAATCGCACGTCGCACCGAAGAATACGCGAAAGGCATGTTGGTCCCAGGCACCCTGTTCGAAGAGCTGGGCTGGAACTACATTGGCCCGATCGACGGCCACGATCTGCCGACCCTGATCGCTACGCTGCGCAACATGCGTGACCTGAAGGGCCCGCAATTCCTGCACATCGTCACCAAGAAAGGCAAAGGCTTCGCCCCGGCGGAAGTCGACCCGATCGGTTACCACGCCATCACCAAGCTCGAGCCTGTCGACGCGCCGGCCACTGCGCCGAAGAAAACCGGCGGGCCGAAGTATTCGGCAGTGTTCGGGGAATGGCTGTGCGACATGGCCGCGGCTGATCCGCGTCTGGTCGGGATTACCCCGGCGATGAAGGAAGGCTCGGATCTGGTGGCATTCAGCGAGCGCTTCCCGCTGCGTTATTTCGACGTGGCGATTGCCGAGCAACACGCGGTGACGTTCGCCGCCGGCATGGCCTGCGAAGGCGCAAAACCGGTCGTGGCGATCTACTCGACGTTCCTCCAGCGCGGTTACGACCAACTCGTTCACGATGTGGCGGTGCAAAACCTCGACGTGCTATTTGCCATCGACCGCGCAGGTCTGGTCGGCGAAGACGGCCCGACCCATGCCGGCAGCTTCGACCTGTCCTACCTGCGCTGCATCCCGGGCATGGTCATCATGACCCCGAGCGATGAAAACGAACTGCGCCAGATGCTCACCACCGGTCACCTGTACAACGGCCCGGCGGCAGTGCGTTACCCGCGCGGCAATGGCCCGAATGCGGCTATCGAGAAAGATCTCGAACCGATCGAAATCGGCAAAGGCATCGTCCGTCGTCAGGGCAGCAAAGTCGCCCTGCTGGTGTTCGGCGTGCAACTGGCCGAGGCGCTGAAAGTCGCCGAGAAGCTGGATGCGACAGTGGTCGACATGCGCTTCGTCAAACCACTGGACGAAGCTTTGGTGCGCGAGATTGCCGGCAGCCACGAGTTGCTGGTGACCATCGAAGAGAACGCGATCATGGGCGGCGCCGGTGGCGCAGTCAGCGAATTTCTCGCCCGCGAGAATATCCTCAAGTCGATGCTGCATCTGGGCTTGCCCGATGTTTACGTCGAGCATGCAAAGCCTGCGCAGATGCTGGCCGAGTGCGGGCTGGATGAAGCGGGGATCGAAGCGTCGATTCGTGAGCGTCTGGAATTGCTTAACAAGTAAACGCAATACCCTTGTGGGAGCGAGCCTGCTCGCGAAAGCGGACTGTCAGTCAAATCATTTCTGACTGATACACCGCATTCGCGAGCAGGCTCGCTCCCACATTTGATTTGTGTATACCCGATACTCCCGATGGATTGCCATGAAACTCTCGCGCCTCGCCCTGCCCTTTTTCCTGCTGCCATCCGCCAGCGCTGTCGCCGACACCTTCGAGCGGGATCAAGCGCTGAAGCTGCCGGACGTTTTGATCAGCGCCAACCGTCAGGTCGAAGCGCGCAATGACAGCAGCGCCGCCAACACTGTGTTCACCCGCGAAGACATTGATCGCCTGCAACCGAGCGATGTGTCAGACCTGCTGCGTCGCGTGCCGGGCGTGCAAGTGGCGCAGGCCGGTGGGCGCGGCAGCTTGCCCGGGGTCTATATCCGTGGCACGCAGTCGGCGCAAAGCCTGGTGCTGGTCGACGGCCAGCGCATCGGCAGTTCCACTTCCGGTGACAGCAATCTGCAACACCTGAACATCGAGCAGATCGAACGCGTGGAAGTGCTGCGCGGTTCGCGCTCGGTGATTTACGGCAGCGATGCGATTGGCGGGGTAATTCAGATTTTTACCCGTCGCGGGGCTGAGCAAGGCGTGCAACCACGCATGCATGTCGGCTTCGGCAGCCATCAAACCTGGGAGCGCAGCCTCGGCCTGTCCGGTGGCGACGACAAAACCCGCTTCAACCTTGGCGCCAGCCTGGATGAAACCGCCGGGATCGACCGTACTCATGAGTCATACCCAAGCGACGGCGATCACGATGCCTACCGCAACAAGTCAGTGAGCCTGAGCCTCAGCCATGCGCTGACTGATGACATAGAAGTCGGCGCCAACCTGCTGGATAACCGTGGCAAAAGCGAGTTCGACAATCCGTTCGGACGCTTCGACATGACCACGTTCGAATCGGTCCAGCAACAGCCCTACAGCGATTTCAACGTTAGTAGCGTCAGCAGTTACGTCGATGCCCGGGTCAACGATATCTGGAAAACCCGCATTGAATTCGGCCACACCGAGAACCGCGAAAAGACACTGGATAAGCTTAGCGACGAGCGCACGGTGTTCAACACTTACCGCGATTCGGTGAACTGGCAGAACGACTTGACCCTGGATGCACGCAACAGCCTGATCCTCGGCGGCGACTGGTACGAAGACCGGATCAATAGCAGCACCGCGTTCGACGAGGACAGCCGCTGGAACCGCGCCGCGTTCATCCAGCACCGTTATCAGGCTGACAGTTTCTCCACTGAACTCGGTTTGCGTCACGACGACAACCAGCAGTTCGGCGGTCAGAACACCTGGAGCGGCACATTCACCCTACCGCTCAATCCGGACAACGATCTGCTGCTCAGCTACAGCGAAGGCTTTCGTGCACCGACCTTCAACGACCTGTACTACCCGGATTTCAGCAACCCAAACCTGAAACCGGAAACCTCGAAAAGCTACGAGCTGCAATGGCGCAGCCAGTTGAGTGAAAGCAGTCGTCTGGAAGCGTCGCTGTACCGCACGGATCTTGAAGACGCGATCATCTTCGGCAGCAACTCACGCCCGGAAAACGTGGCTTCAGCACGGATCAACGGCTTTGAAGCGGCGCTGAAGCAGGAATTGTTTGGCTGGCAGAGCAACCTTGGCGTGGCGATCATCGACCCGCGCGACCGTGATACCGGCCATACGTTGGCACGACGAGCACGGCGGACGTTGAGTTGGGATGTGGATCGGCAGTTTGATCGACTGAGCGTCGGTGCCAGTTGGCAGACGGTGAGCAGCAGCTATGACGACCTGACCAACAATCAAACACTAGGTGGTTACGCGTTGTTCGGTCTGCGCAGCAGTTGGGCGCTGAACCGGGAGATCAAACTGGATCTGAAGGTGGATAACCTGCTCGATAAGGGTTACAGCCGGGCGAACTACAGCTATGACGGCAACCAGTACGGTTATCGCGAGGAAGGCCGGGCCTGGATGTTCGGGGTGACCTGGACGCCTGAACTGCGCTGAAACCTCTGAATTTGCTGATGCTCCCTGTAGGAGCTGCCGCAGGCTGCGATCTTTTGATCTTCTAAAACAACATCAAAAGATCGCACCTTGCGGCAGCTCCTACAGGGATTAATTGTCAGGCTGGATGAGGTGGCAGAGCTTGCCGGTGGCGTCGATCATCTGGCCACTCGGGCGTTCCAGACCTTTGTCGGTTACCCGCAGCAATGCCCCCTGCTTTACAGCAGCCACCTGCGGCCATGCCTTCCACGCATCCAGCTGCACCTGATCACTGGCCAGAATCACCTCGGGATCTCGCTGCAATACTGCCTCAATGCTGACTTGCGGCGCCGGCAGGCTCAAGTCGCCGAACACATTGCGCGCGCCGCACACCTCAAGCGCATCGCTGATGATCTGCCCCCCGCCAACGGTATACAGCGGCTTGTCCCACACCTGATAGAACACCTTAAGCGGCGTGTCCCGGTGATAACGCTGGCGCAGGTGGTCGAGTTTCTGGCGAAGATCCGTCGCCAGTTTCACCCCACGCTCGGGCCGGCCCAGTTGCCCGGCGATGGCTTCGATCTGCGCAGAAAGCTGTTCAAGGCTGTGCGATTCAGCGACGTAAGTCGGGATCTTCAGCCGCTTGAGCTGATCGCGCTGCGCCGGCCCGACACTACCAGGCCAGAGCAACAACAGATCAGGTTTGAGACTGAGCAAACGCTCCATGTCGAGTTGGCCATAGCGGCCCACCGAGGGAAGATTCGCAATCGCAGCAGGCCGCTCGCCCGCATCCAGCACGCCGACCAGCAGATCGGCGGAATTCAGTTCAACGACGATTTCAGAGAGAGACGGCGCGAGGCTGACCACACGCAGAGCGGCGAATACAGGGCCATTGATGGCCAGCAGCAGAACCGCCAGCCAGAGACGGCGCATCAGCCGAGTTGACGCGGGATACGGTAGAGGTAAAACAGCACGACGGTGGACAGTGCCAGCAACATCAGTGGTATGGCTTCAAGGCCGACAAATACCGCCAGTGCACCGATCCACGCAGGCAATGCGGCCGCGAGAAATGCCGCTCGGCGGCTTGCCGCGAGGGCGATCCAGGCTGCCGGCTCATCCGCTGTATCGAGGGCTTTTTGCGTAGCGATCAGCGCATGTTTGTAGCGGCCAAAATACTTCAGGCTGACGAACATCGAAGCGACACCGGCAATGAACAGCGGCATCGCCAGCACCGGCAGAATCGCCTCGCCCTGACCAAACACGGCATTCAGCACGAACAACGGCACCAGCGCTAACGCCAGGTATTTCCACCAGTCGACGCTGAGGCGACGCTTTACCTGACCGCGAGTCACGCCCTGTCTACCTCACCCTGATGCTCATTGCCCATCATGTGGTCGAGCTTGCTGGCCTTGGTCGCCAGATACAGTTTGTTGTGCGGGTTGTGGCCGGTGTGCAGCGGCACGCGCTCGGCGACGACGATGCCCATGTCGGTCAGGGCTTTGACCTTGCGCGGGTTGTTGGTCATCAGACGCAGGGCCTTCACGCCCAAATGTTCGAGCATCGGCAGGCACATGGCGTAGTCGCGCTGGTCGGCGGCAAAGCCCAGACGTTCGTTGGCTTCAACGGTATCGGCGCCGCCATCCTGCAATTCGTAGGCGCGGATCTTGTTCAACAGACCGATGCCGCGACCTTCCTGACGCAGGTAGAGCAATACACCACGACCTTCGCGAGCGATGGCCTTGAGCGCGCCTTCCAGTTGCGAACCGCAGTCGCAGCGCTGGCTGAACAGGGCATCACCGGTCAGGCATTCAGAATGCAATCGGCCGAGTACCGGGGCACCGTCGGTGAAATCACCCAAGCTCAGTACGACATGCTCGCGGCCGGTGGCTTCGTCGAGAAAACCGTGCATGGTGAATTGCGCAAAAGGCGTTGGCAGCTTGGAAGCGGCAACAAAAACGACAGGCACCGGTGTGCTCCTGATCTAAAAAAGTCTGAAGATTCGCTGGGCGGCATTGTAACAGCAGGTTCCTACAGACGCTTAGGCTGAATTATCGGGCATAACGATCAAAAAGTTTGATGACTTCCCCCACAGGGTTCAGTTTCGAACCGACCGATCCGCGTCACGGCTGCTCGAACGGATACGGCTGCTTCCACTTCTCGAAAATCGGTTTCAGCTCGCCGCTTTTCACCAATTGCTCCATACGTTTGTCAAACAGTGCCATCAACGTGCGCGCCTTGGGGGTGTTGGCGAAGCACAGGTACAGCGGCAACTCGGCAACATGGGTCGTGCGAAATTGCGACGGATCCCTCGCCCGACCGACCACGTAATTGATTTCAGTCAGCGCGTCGATGTAATAGTCGGCACGGTTGTGGGTCAGCATCGACAGGATTCCGGTGCGTCGGATGACTTCGTTAAAGCTCTGCACATTGGGCAGGTAGTTCTGGTAATCGTAGCCGCGCACCCAGGCCAGTCGATAGCTGCCCAACGTTTCCAGCGTTGGCGCCGGGTTGCTGGCAAGGCCCAGCGCATAGATGTGATCGATATCGAAATTCCAGCGCGGATAGAGCAGATCACTGAACTCTTCGTGATAGGAGCCCACGCAAGCATCGACTTCTGCACGCTGCGCCAGCCCTACAGATCGCGTGTAGGGTTCGCTGCGAATATCGAGTTTTACCCCGACCGGCTCGAACACCTTACGCATCACATCCCAGGCAAGACCATGGCCATCGGCAGCGGTGTAGTCTTCCCAGACTTCGCTGGCCAGATGAATCACCGAGGGCATCGGCGCGGCTTCCTGCGCACTGGCGACAGTGCCCAGCACCGCCAAAACCACTCCTGCCAACCAGCGCCGAGACATCCTTAGTACCCTCTCTAACCTGACAACCCTCGAATCAGGCAAATACCCACACCAGCCCTTGCATCGCCAGCCAGGCGAACACGCCAGCCAGCACGTCGTCGAGCATGATGCCGACACCGCCATGAACATGCCGGTCGATCCAGCGGATCGGCCACGGCTTGAGAATGTCGAAGAAGCGGAACACCAGGAAACCCGCGAGTAACCAGTACCAGCCTTCCGGCACCAGCCACAGGGTAATCCACATCCCGACCATTTCGTCCCAGACGATGCCTTCGTGGTCGTGCACGCGCAGATCGTCGGCCACCTTGCCGCACAGCCAGAAGCCGAACAGCATGGTGATGCCGAGCATCAGCCAGTACCCCCAGTCAGGCAACATCTGCCACAACGGGATAAAGGGTAGCGCAACGAGCGAACCCCACGTGCCCGGTGCTTTGGGCAAGGTGCCCGAACCGAAGCCAAAGGCGAGAAAATGCCAGGGATTGCGCCAGACAGAAGGCGGAACGAATTCGGCCGGGACCTGTTTCGGGTGATCTGTCACGGTGACTCCTGAAAATGTTGATAGCCCCGGATTTGCGGGGTGATGTCGTGCCCTTCGCGGTCCAGTAGCGCCACGCCCTGCCCCTCTGCCACTTGACCGATAACATGGATCGGCCAACCATCGGCCAACAGTGCCGGCAACTCGACGGACGGTAACGTAAAGGCCAGCACGTAATCATCGCCACCGCTCAGCGCTGCACGCTCGGCACCGCGCTGACCAAGAAACGCCACTAGTGCATCCGACAGCGGTACACGCTCACGTTCAATTTGAAGTCGCACCTTCGACGCCAACGCGATGTGCCCGCAATCGGCGAGCAAACCGTCGGAGATATCCAGCGCCGACGTGGCTTTGCCGCGCAGCGCCTGACCGAGCGCGAGTTGCGGTTGCGGCGACCAGTAGTGATCGAGCAGCGGCCGGGCGATGTCCGGCGCGGCGTCGCGCTGGCCCAACACCAGCGGCAATGCACCAGCGGCATTGCCCAGTTCACCGCCGACACACAGCAAATCACCTGGCTGCGCGCCACTGCGGGTCAAGGCCAGTCCGGTGGGGACGCGGCCGAACACCGTGACGGTCAGGCTCAACGGCCCGCGCGTGGTGTCGCCACCGACCAGGGCCACGCCGCAGCTCTGCGCCATGCGGTTCAAACCGCGGGCATAGGCTTGCAGCCAATCGGCGGTCACCGTCGGCACAGTCAGGGCAAGGGTAAAGGCAATGGGCGTAGCGCCCATGGCGGCCAGATCGCTGACCGCAACGGCCAGCGAGCGCTGACCGAGCAGATACGGATCGCAAGGATCGGCAAAATGCACGCCGGCCACTAGCGTATCGGTGGAGATTGCCAGCTGTTCCCCGGGGGGAACCGCCAGCAAGGCGCAGTCGTCGCCGATCCCGAGAGCAACGCCCTCGCCGCCCTGCGCACAAGGGGCGGCGGCGAAGAAATTGCGGATCAGCTCAAACTCGCCCATTGGATATCAAGCGCGTATCAGCGCTTGAACGCCTTCACTTCAGCTTCACGCAGACGCGGGGCCAGCTTGTCGAGCACACCGTTGACGAACTTGTGGCCGTCGGTCGAACCGTAGACTTTCGCCAGTTCGATGCCTTCGTTGATCACCACACGGTACGGCACGTCGACGCGCTTGAGCAGCTCCCAGGTGGACAGGCGCAGCACGCACAGCTCAACCGGGTCCAGCTCTTCGATGGTCAGGTCCAGGCACGGCGCCAACGCAGTGTCGATCTCGGTCTGGTTGGCCGGAACACCGTGCAGGATGTCGTGGAAGTAGCTGGCATCGGCAAAGGTAAAATCGTTGTCGACGCGAAACTGCGCTTCGATTTCGTTCAGCGAAGTGCCGGCCAGAAGCCGCTGGTACAAAGCCTGAGTCGCCAACTGACGGGCAGCGCGGCGCTTTTCGCTTTTCGAAGGCTTGCCGGCGTCCGCTGGACGAGGGTCGCGCGGGTTGAAACGATCGCTTTCGTCGCTAATCACTTGGCCTCCAACTGTGCCAGCAGGCTGACCATTTCCAGTGCGGACAGGGCAGCTTCAGCACCTTTGTTACCGGCCTTGGTGCCGGAACGTTCGATGGCTTGCTCGATGGAATCAACGGTCAGGACGCCGAACGCAACCGGAACGCCGAACTCCATGGACACCTGGGCCAGGCCCTTGGTGCACTCGCCTGCCACGTATTCGAAGTGCGGAGTACCGCCACGAATGACCGCGCCGAGGGCGATGATTGCTGCGAACTCGCCTTTCTGAGCGACTTTCTGCGCAACCAACGGGATTTCGAAGGCGCCAGGAGCGCGGATGATGGTGATGTCGCTTTCGCTCACGCCGTGGCGAACCAGGGCATCAACTGCACCGCTGACCAGGCTTTCAACAACGAAGCTGTTGAAACGGCCCACTACCAAAGCGTAGCGGCCTTTAGGGGCGATGAAGGTACCTTCGATGGTCTTCAGGGTCATTCGTCAGTTCTCTTAAAGAGCCGGGACGCGTCTGCTACGCGTCCCTCAGTGATTTATTTGCCGCGAATTCAGGGCCGGAAACAACCGGTCATTATTCGGAGGGCACGTATTCTACAACTTCCAGATCGAAACCGGATATCGCATTAAATTTCATGGGTGCCGACATCAGGCGCATTTTGCGTACACCGAGGTCACGCAGGATCTGCGAACCGGCACCGACGATGCTGTAAGTGGTCGGTTTTTTCGCCGGCACCTGATCGCCGGTTTCACGAATATGCGCCAGCAACACGTCGCCATCCAGTGGGTGACCCAGCAACAGCACCACGCCGCTGCCGGCCTCGGAAACGGCAGCCATGGCGGCGCGCAGGCTCCAGCGACCAGGCTGCTTGACCATCAACAGATCGCGCAGCGGGTCCATGTTGTGCACGCGAACCAGGGTTGGCTCTTCAGCGCAAACAGTGCCCAGCGTGAGGGCCATGTGTACGTCACCTTCTACCGAATCACGATAGGTCACCAGGTTGAATTGGCCCAGTTCGCTGTCCAGTGGCTGCTCGGCAATCCGCTGAACGGTACGTTCGTGGATCATCCGGTAGTGAATCAGGTCGGCAATGGTGCCGATCTTGATGTTGTGTTCAGCGGCGAACGCTTCCAGCTCAGTGCGACGGGACATGGTGCCGTCGTCGTTCATCACTTCGCAGATCACGCCGCTTGGCTCGAAACCGGCCATGCGCGCCAGATCGCAAGCAGCTTCAGTGTGGCCGGCGCGCGCCAGGGTGCCGCCAGCCTGAGCCATCAGCGGGAAGATGTGGCCGGGGCTGACGATGTCTTCAGCCTTGGCGTCTTTCGCGGCGGCAGCCTGCACGGTGCGTGCACGGTCAGCGGCGGAGATGCCGGTGGTCACGCCTTCGGCCGCTTCGATCGACACGGTGAACTTGGTGCCGAACCCGGAGCCGTTGCGTGGCGCCATCAGCGGCAGCTTCAACAGTTCGCAGCGCTCGCGGCTCATCGGCATGCAGATCAGGCCACGGGCGTGCTTGGCCATGAAGTTGATGTGTTCGGCCTTGCAGCACTCGGCGGCCATGATCAGGTCGCCTTCGTTCTCACGGTCTTCGTCATCCATGAGGATGACCATCTTGCCTTGGCGGATGTCTTCAACCAGTTCTTCGATGCTATTGAGCGCCACAAGGCACCCCCTTCAGTCAGGAATTGAGGTAGCCGTTGGCGGCCAGAAAACTTTCGGTAATCGTGCCACCAGCGCTCGGCTCTGCGGCTTTGTCGCCCAACAGCAGGCGCTCCAGATAACGCGCCAGCAAGTCGACCTCCAGGTTCACCCGACGACCCGGCTTGTAGGAAGCCATGATGGTTTCGCTCAGGGTATGCGGAATGATCGTGAGCATGAACTCGGCGCCATCGACTGCGTTCACGGTCAGGCTGGTGCCGTCGACGGTGATCGAGCCTTTATGGGCGATGTACTTGGCCAGTTCTTTCGGTGCGCGGATGCGAAACTCCACGGCGCGGGCATTATCGGCGCGGGAGACGATTTCGCCGACACCGTCGACGTGACCGCTGACCAGGTGACCACCGAGACGAGTGGTCGGGGTCAGGGCTTTTTCCAGATTGACCGGGCTGCCGCTTTTCAGGTCATTCATGGCGGTGCAGTCCAGCGTTTCGCGGCTGACGTCGGCGGCAAAGCCGTTGCCCGGCAGCTCGACAGCCGTCAGGCAGACGCCGTTGACCGCGATGCTGTCGCCGAGTTTGACGTCGCTCAGGTCGAGCTTGCCGGTTTCAACATGCACCCGTACATCGCCGCCCTTTGGGGTCATTGCACGGATGCTGCCGATGGATTCGATGATGCCGGTAAACATGGGGTTCTCCTTGAGAACGAAGCCAGCGCTAACGCGATGGCCGGGAATTATACGCTCGCCGTAAGGACAGGGATGGCAGTGACTCGCCAGTCATCGCCCACCGCACGAATTTCAGTGATTTTCAGCTCCGGCGCATCCTTCATATAGGCCAGCGGCCAGTCCAGCAATGGACGCGCCGTGGAGCCAAGGAACTTGCCGGCTATAAAGATCACGAACTCATCGACCAGACCGAGCTGGGCAAACGCCCCCGCCAAACGCGGACCGGCCTCGACCAGCACCTCGTTGACGTCACGGTTGGCCAACTCGACCAGCAATTGATGCAGGTCGACCTGACCGTCATCACCCGGCACGATCAAACATTCCGGGCCGTTGGCGTATTGCTCTTCGACGGCCATGCAGGTCGCGACCAGCGCCGGGCCAGCCTTGAAGAACGGTGCATCAAGCGGCACCCGCAGACGCCCGTCGATCAAAACCCGCAGCGGCGGGCGGCTCATGGCCAATGCGGTTTGTTCGGCATCCAGACCCAGTTCGTCGGCGCGAACCGTCAAGCGCGCGCCATCGGCCAGCACGGTATCGGCGCCGGTCAGCACCACGGCCGCCTGAGCACGCAAACGCTGCACCGCCGAACGCGCGGACGGGCCGGTGATCCACTGGCTCTCGCCGCTTTCCATCGCCGTGCGACCGTCCAGACTCATGGCCAACTTGACTCGCACGAACGGCAAGCCGTGCTCCATGCGCTTCAAAAATCCGTGATTGAGCCTGCGCGCTTCGGCTTCCAGCACGCCGCTTTCAGTCGCAATGCCGGCATCGGCCAGACGCTGCAAACCGCGCCCGGCCACTTGCGGATTCGGATCACGCATTGCCGCAACCACTCGGCCGACACCGGCAATGACCAGCGCATCGGCGCACGGCGGCGTGCGCCCATGGTGGCTGCAAGGCTCGAGGGTGACGTATGCCGTAGCGCCGCGTGCCAGCTCACCGGCGGCGCGCAAGGCGTGGACTTCGGCGTGAGGTTCGCCGGCGCGCTCGTGCCAGCCTTCGCCGACAATCTGCCCGTCCTTCACGATCACGCAGCCAACCCGCGGATTGGGGTGCGTGGTGTAGTGACCTTTGCGCGCCAGTTCCAGCGCACGCGCCATGAAATGGGCGTCGAGGATGGCCTGCTCGGCGACGGTGGTCATTCTTTCACCGGTTCGCGGGCGAGGCGGTCGATTTCTTCGCGGAACTCGTTGAGGTCCTGGAAGCGCTTGTACACCGAAGCGAAACGGATGTAGGCGACTTCATCAAGCTTTTGCAGCTCGGCCATGACCAGTTCGCCGACCACGAGGGATTTGACCTCGCGCTCGCCGGTGGCGCGCAGCTTGTGCTTGATGTGGACCAGAGAGGATTCGAGGCGCTCGACGCTCACCGGACGTTTCTCCAGAGCGCGTTGCATGCCCGCGCGCAGTTTTTCTTCGTCGAACGGTTGGCGGCTGCCATCGGTTTTGATCAGGCGCGGCAACACCAGTTCGGCCGTCTCGAATGTCGTGAAACGTTCGCCGCAGGCCAGGCATTCACGCCGGCGGCGCACCTGTTCGCCCTCGGCGACCAGACGCGAGTCGATGACCTTGGTGTCGTTGGCACCGCAGAAGGGACAGTGCATGGTGGCTGGCAACAAAAAAAGGGAGGGCCATGGTAGCGCATCCCGGTGGCAAGACAAGACATAGGGTTTGCGGTATACAGACGGGCATGATCGTTTGATCCATGGATTTCATTTTGCCGGAGCTGCCAATGCCTTTACGTCCGCTCGTTTTGCTCAGTCTTTTCAGCCTGCTGGTGGCCTGTGGCAGCGATGCGCCCAAGCCTCAACCGCCCACACCAGGCCCGGCGCCGCAGCAGGCGCAGAAAAAAGCCAATCAGGCCGCCGCCCTCGGCCCGCTGCCAGCCCATCAACGCGAACTGAGCGGCACCCTGCAAGGTGTGCCGGCCGGTGCCGAAGTCGAACTGGCGCTGCTGGTGATCGATGCAAAGGATCGCCCGCAACAACTGCTCGCCAGTTCCAGCCTGATCGGCAACAACCAGATCCTGCCATTCCACGTGCGTTTCAATCCCGAGGCCTTTCCGGCGGGGGCGCGGGTTGAGCTGCGTGGCCGGGCGAGTCAGTCCGGCCAACTGATCCTGCATCTACCGTCGCAAACCATCACCCAGCCGACCACGCAGGCGTTGGGCCAGTTGCAGTTCGTCAAAGCACCATGAATGCACCGCTCGACCTGCAACAGGCATTGGGTGAATTGCTCGGCGACGCCAGACTCAAGGCCTGCGCGTTGCCCGGGACTGATTTACAGCTCTGGCTGATCGACGGCGACAACATGGCGCGCGAATTCCGCCAGGAAGAAACCCAGCGAATCCTTCATGAGCCGCCGTACTGGAGCTTTTGCTGGGCCAGCGGTCTGGCGGTGGCGCGCTATCTGGCTGAGTTTCCCGAATGGGTGCGCGGCAAGCGCGTGCTGGATTTCGGCGCCGGTTCCGGCATCGCCGGGATTGCGGCGGTGAAGGCCGGCGCGCTGGAAGTGGTGGCCTGTGATCTCGATCCGCTGGCGATTGCCGCCTGTCGGGCGAATGCCGCGCTCAATGATGTGCAAATGAGTTATTCGACGAACTTCTTTGCCGAGGCGGATCGCTTTGATCTGATCCTGGTCGCGGATGTGTTGTACGACCGGGCGAATCTGCCGTTGCTGGATGCGTTTCTCAGCCGTGGCCGCGAGGCATTGGTGGCGGATTCGCGGGTCCGGGATTTTCGCCATCCGTTGTATCAACGCATTGAGATGCTGGAGGCGATGACTTTGCCGGATCTGGCTGAGCCGGAAGAATTTCGGCATGTCAGCCTTTACCATGCGCGGCGTGACTAAAAGCTTCGCGAGCAGGCTCGCTCCCACAGGGGAATGCATTCCAGGGTGGGAGCGAGCCTGCTCGCGAAAGCGTCCTTGCAGGCGACACATATCTCAAAACCCACCCCGCTTCCGGCCACACCCCACCAAGCCGTATAGTTGCCCCATCCACGCTTCTACGAGATTCCCCATGAGTCAGCAAACGCCGTACATCTTCGACGCCACGACTGCCGATTTCGACCAGTCGGTGATCGAGGCTTCTTTCAACAAACCGGTGCTGGTGGATTTCTGGGCCGAGTGGTGTGCGCCGTGCAAGGCGTTGATGCCGATGCTGCAAGGCATTGCCGAGAGCTATCAGGGCGAGCTGCTGCTGGCCAAGGTCAATTGCGATATCGAGCAAGACATCGTCGCCCGTTTCGGCATTCGCAGCCTGCCGACCGTGGTGCTGTTCAAGGACGGTCAACCGGTGGACGGTTTTGCCGGCGCGCAACCGGAATCCGCCGTGCGCGCCTTGCTCGAACCGCATGTGCAGATGCCGCCGCCAGCCGCAGCAGATCCGTTCGAACAGGCTCAGGCGCTGTTCGATGACGGTCGCTACGCAGATGCCGAAGCGGCGCTGGTGGTGATGCTTAATGAGGACAACACCAACGCCAAGGCGCTGATTCTCTATGCACGTTGCCTGACTGAACGTGGTGAACTGGACGAAGCGCAAACCGTGCTCGACGCGGTCAAGAGCGATGAGCACAAAGCCGCACTGGCCGGGGCCAAGGCCCAGATCAAGTTCCTCGGCCTTGCCCGCGATCTGCCGGACGCCGCCGACCTGAAAGCACGTTTGGCGAAAGATCCGCAGGACGACGAAGCGGTGTATCAACTGTCGATCCAGCAACTGGCGCGTCAGCAATATGAAGCGGCGTTGGATGCCTTGCTCAAGTTGTTTATCCGCAATCGCAGCTATGGCGAGGGGTTGCCGCACAAGACGTTGTTGCAGGTTTTCGAGTTGTTGGGCAACGAGCATCCGCTGGTGACTGTTTACCGTCGCAAGATGTTTGCTGCGCTTTACTGAAGATCAAAAGATCGCAGCGTGCCGCAGCGCCTACAGGGGGATCGCAGTTGCCACCCTTTTTGCGGATGGACGCTGAACCTGTAGGAGTTGCCGCAGGCTGCGATCTTTTGCTTTTGCGGCCTACTCTACCCAGCTGTAAAGCGGCGTATCCCCGCCGCTCATCACCTTCACATCCGCACTGTGTCGCAGTCGCACCAGCAGACGCTTGCCTGATACCGCGCTGCCGGTCAGCCCTTCGAGCTGTTCCAGCAGGTCCGGCCCGCTGAGTTGCCCGGCCTTGCGCAACAGATCCTTGGCGAGCTGCCACAAGGCATCGTCCTGGTTCAGCGGTTTCGCCGCTGGCATCGTCGCAATGCCTTCAGGTTGAGCAATCGGCGCCTGCGCATTCAAGGCCGAACCGAGCCTGGCCCAATCGCTGTCATCCAGTTCCACCGTCAAATCCACCGGCACATCGCCGACGGTTCCGCGTATCCGCAACATTGAGTTCGCTCCCGCACATTTCTGACCTGCATGCTCCCACGGGACTTGTGTAACGCCAAGCGCACGGGCAAACTCTGCGCACTTTCGTTATAAGATTACATAACAAACTTTTCATTTTACTGTTCGGAGACCGTCATGCGCCGTCTGCTGCTCGCTTTGCCGTTTGCCCTGTTGCCGCTGGCCATCGCCCATGCTGCCAATGAGCATGACCACGATCACGACCATGAACACGGCAGCCTCGGCGCGCATGAACATGGCGTTGGCCGTCTCAACGCGGCACTGGATGGCCAGACGCTGGAACTTGAGCTGGAAAGCCCGGCGATGAATCTGGTGGGCTTCGAACATGCCGCCACCACGGACGCCGACAAGGCCAAGGTTGCCGCCGCCCGTGCGCAGCTTGAAAAGCCATTGGCCCTGTTTAACCTGCCAGCCGCTGCCGGTTGCAAAGTGGTCAGTCAGGAACTGGAAAGCCCACTGTTCGGTGACAAGCCGGATGCTGACGACCATGACGACGATGAAGCGGGCAAGGACAGCCACGAGCATCACCACGACCACAGCGAAATCCACGCGCACTATCAGTTCAGCTGCGCGACTCCGGGCGCACTGAAAACGCTGGATCTGGCGAATATCTTCAGCACCTTCCCGGCGACTCAGAAAATTCAGGTACAACTGATCAGCGCAAGCGGCCAGCAAGGTACGGAAGTGACGGCGAAGGCTGCCTCGCTGAAATTCTAAAAACACCGAAAATCCCCTGTAGGAGCTGCCGAAGGCTGCGATCTTTTGATCCTGGGCTTTTGAAGCAAGATCAAAAGATCGCAGCCTTCGGCAGCTCCTACGGGGTTCCGTGTTCAACCATGAAATTGGTGTCATGACCCAAGCACTCATCGAACTGTCCGACCTGGGCTTCAGTTGGCCCGGTCACCCACTGCTGCTGGACATCCCGGCGTTTCGGCTGGAAGCGGGTGAAACCCTGTTCCTCAAAGGCCCCAGCGGCAGCGGCAAGACGACCCTGCTCGGCTTGCTTGGCGGCGTGCAGAAACCTGATCGCGGCAGCATTCGTCTGCTGGGCCAGGAGCTGACCGAACTCTCGGCCGGTGCCCGCGACACATTCCGTGTCGACCACACCGGCTACATATTCCAGCAGTTCAACCTGCTGCCGTTTCTCTCGGTGCGCGAGAACGTCGAGTTGCCCTGCCACTTCTCGAAATTGCGCGCTGAACGGGCGAAACAGCGTCACGGCAGTGTCGATCAAGCCGCCGCCACCCTGCTCGCGCATTTGGGCCTGAAGGACGAAAGCATCCTCAGTCGCCGCGCCGACTCGCTGTCCATTGGTCAGCAACAACGGGTCGCCGCCGCCCGTGCGTTGATCGGTCAGCCAGAACTGGTGATCGCCGACGAACCGACCTCGGCGCTGGACTACGACGCCCGGGAAAATTTCATTCGCCTGTTGTTCGCCGAATGCCACGAAGCTGGTTCAAGCCTGCTGTTCGTCAGCCACGACCAGAGTCTGGCGCCGCTGTTCGACCGTCATCTGTCCCTGGCCGAGCTCAATCGCGCCGC
The DNA here is from genome assembly GCF_044218815.1 of Pseudomonas sp. A0308. NCBI lineage: Bacteria > Pseudomonadati > Pseudomonadota > Gammaproteobacteria > Pseudomonadales > Pseudomonadaceae > Pseudomonas > Pseudomonas sp. A0308. The sequence goes on along the minus strand of NZ_CP162581.1, from coordinate 4,152,453 downwards.
CACGTCTGCCGAGGTCTGAGATGTATCTGTTTCGTCTGGCCATGGCCAGCCTGGCCAACCGCCGCTTCACCGCGTTGCTCACTGCATTCGCCATCGCCCTGTCGGTCTGCCTGCTGCTCGCCGTCGAGCGTGTGCGCACCGAAGCCAAAGCCAGTTTCGCCAGCACCATCAGTGGCACCGACCTGATTGTCGGCGCCCGTTCCGGTTCGGTGAACCTGCTGCTGTACTCGGTGTTTCGCATCGGCAATGCCACCAACAACATCCGTTGGGACAGCTTCGAACACTTCGCCAACAACCCGAAAGTGAAGTGGGCGATCCCGATGTCGCTGGGCGACTCCCACCGCGGCTACCGCGTGATGGGCACCACCGAAGCCTATTTCGAGCATTACCAATACGGCCGCCAGCAGCATCTGGCGCTGGCCGACGGTCGCGCCTTTGCCACCGATCCATTTGAAGTGGTGCTCGGCGCCGAAGTGGCCGACGCGCTGCATTACAAGCTCGGCGACAAACTGGTGCTGGCCCATGGCGTGGCCGCGATCAGCCTGGTCAAACACGACGACAAACCGTTCACCGTGGTCGGCATTCTCAAGCGCACCGGTACGCCGGTGGATCGCACGCTGCACATCAGCCTTGGCGGCATGGAGGCGATTCACATCGACTGGCACAACGGCGTGCCGGCCCGTGGCAACGGGCGGGTCAGCGCGGATCAGGCGCGAAACATGGACCTGACGCCGCAAGCGATCACCGCGTTCATGCTGGGCCTCAACAGCAAGATTTCCACCTTCGCCCTGCAACGCGAGATCAATGAATTCCGTGGCGAACCGATGCTGGCGATCCTGCCGGGCGTGGCCTTGCAGGAACTGTGGAGCCTGATGAGCACCGCCGAAAAAGCGCTGTTCGTGGTCTCGCTGTTCGTGGTGCTGACCGGGTTGATCGGCATGCTTACGGCGATTCTCACCAGCCTCAACGAGCGACGCCGCGAGATGGCGATCCTGCGTTCGGTGGGTGCGCGACCGTGGCACATTGCAAGTCTGCTGGTGCTGGAAGCCTTTGCCCTGGCGTTGACCGGAGTGATCGCCGGACTCGCGTTGTTGTACATCGGCATTGCTGCTGCGCAGGGTTACGTGCAGGCCAATTACGGTTTGTTCCTGCCGCTCGCGTGGCCGAGCGAGTATGAATGGACGCTGCTCGGTGGCATTCTGGCGGCCGCGCTGCTGATGGGCAGCGTGCCGGCCTGGCGCGCCTATCGCCAATCTTTGGCCGATGGCCTGTCGATCCGTTTATGAGGATGTTCACCATGCCCCGCGCACTGCTCGCGCTGTTATTGCTGGTCGCCCTGCCTGTGTGGGCAGCCGCGCCAAAAGACCTGACCTGGTCGGAAATGATCCCGCCGGACGCCGCGCCGGAAGTGCCGAACATGACGCCTCTGCACGACCTGTCGAAGATGAGCGATGCGTTGTCGGCTGAGTCGGCACCAGCAGCCAAACAGGACTTGCCGAATGCACCGGTGGTGCAAAGCCTCGACGGCCAGAACATTCGCCTGCCGGGTTATATCGTGCCGCTGGAAGTCAATGAAGAGGGGCGCACCACGGACTTTTTGCTGGTGCCGTATTTCGGCGCCTGCATCCACGTGCCGCCACCACCGTCGAACCAGATCGTGCATGTGAAAAGCGAACTCGGGGTGAAGCTCGATGAGCTGTATCAGCCTTACTGGATCGAGGGGCCGATGCAGGTCAAGGCGTCCAGCAGTGAACTGGCGGATGCCGGGTATCAGATGGAGGCAGACAAGATTTATGTGTATGAGCTGCCGGAGTGAATGCCGGTAATTTTGTGCTGATTGACCCATCGTTTTCGCGAGCAGGCTCGCTCCCACAGGAGATTACATTCCAAGGTGGGAGCGAGCCTGCTTGCGAAGAGGCCCTTCAAAATCCCACAAAAACCCGCCCCTTCACTGTTTCATTGAGCTGAGTCAAAAGACCGGATCAGACGGCTTCTTACAATAGGACATCAGAAAATTTTAATGTCCTTTTGGAGCCCCCATGAACAAGTCCTTGCTCAGCGCTTCGCTGGTTGCCCTCGCGCTCGCAGCCCCGCTCGCCCACGCCCACGAAGCCGGCGACATCCTGATCCGTGCCGGTGCAATCACCGTCAACCCGAAGGCCGACAGCTCCAGCGTCAAGGTCGATCAGGGTCCGTTGAGCGGCGCCAATCTGGGCGGCAAGGCGACCATGAGCAGCGACACTCAACTGGGTTTGAACTTCGCTTACATGCTCACCAACCACGTCGGTATCGAGTTGCTTGCAGCCACGCCGTTCGAACATGACGTGAAGCTCAAAGGCACTGCCCTGCCAGCAGCCAACGGCAAACTCGGCACGCTGAAACACCTGCCACCGACCCTCAGCGTCGTCTACTACCCGCTCGATTCGAAGTCGGCTTTCCAGCCGTATGTCGGCGGCGGCATCAACTACACCTGGATCTACGACGAACACGTCGGCAGTGAAGCCAGCGCCAACGGCTTCAGCAACTTCAAGGCGAAAAACTCCTGGGGTCTGGCGTGGCAGGTCGGCGCGGATTACATGATCACCGACAACATCATGCTCAACGCCCAAGTGCGTTACATCGATATCGACACCCGCGCGACCGTTGAGAACAACGCCGTTGCACCGGGCACTCGGGCACGGGTGAATGTGGATGTGGATCCGTTCATCTACATGGTCGGTTTGGGCTATAAGTTCTAAGCCGGATGTACAGAACGTTCACGTGGTGGTGAATGAGGCTTGGTGGTGAGCAGGTTGAAACTGCAGGCGACTGATGTGCAGTCGATCGGGGAATAAAATTCCCTTGCCACAGGGATTGAGACAAATCCCGGCCGTGAAAAAGGCGCCTGTTGAAGGGCGCCTTTTTCATGCCTGGGAGATTTGTGGAGTTAGCTAGATCCAGCCCCCTCACCCTAGCCCTCTCCCTCTGGGAGAGGGTTAGGGTGAGGGGCTTTTCAGGCGCGCCCCAACAACCGCGCCAAACCAACATTCATCGGCGTCTGTGGCGGTAGTTTGAATCGCTCGAGCAACCGCCGATTGTTCGCCCGCGAATGACGGATGTCGCCCGAGCGCGCCGGGCCGTAGCTGACGGGAGGCAACTCGCCCACTACCGCTTGCAGCGCTTCAAGCATCTGCTTGAGGCTCATCGCCTGATTCCAGCCGACGTTCACCGCGCCGATTTCGACAACAGGCTTTTCGATTGCCTGCACCAGAATGTCGACCAGATCCTCGACATAGAGGAAGTCGCGCGTCTGCTCGCCATCGCCGAACACGGTGATCGGCAAGCCGTTCTGCGCGCGTTCGCTGAAGATGCTGATGACCCCAGAGTACGGCGAGGATGGATCCTGGCGTGGGCCGAAGATATTGAAGAAGCGGAAAATCGCTGGTTCAAGACCATGCTGGCGGCGGTAGAAATCGAAGTAGTGCTCGCCGGCCAGTTTGTCCGACGCGTAGGGCGTCAACGGGGCTTTTGGCGTGTCTTCATCAATAGACTCGCCCTCACCGTTGTTGCCGTACACCGCTGCGCTGGAGGCGTATAACACCCGCTTGACCCCGGCCAGGCGCATGGCTTCGCAGACATTCAAGGTGCCGATGAAATTGCTCTGGTGAGTCTTCACCGGGTCATCCACCGACGCCTGCACCGAGGCCACCGCCGCCAAATGCGCGACCGCGCTGCAGCCCTGCATCGCCTGGGCAACCAACGCCGCATCGGCGACATCGCCAACAATCAGTTCCAGCCGAGGATTGTCCAGCGGCAGGTTGCTGCGTTTACCGGTCGACAGGTCATCCAGTATCCGCACCGAATGCCCCTTGGCGAGCAATGCGTCAGTCAGGTGCGAGCCAATGAACCCCGCGCCGCCGGTGATTAAAACAGTGCCTTCAGCCATGGCGATAAAACCTATCCAGTAAGCCCGGGAGCGCGGCACGCCAGGCGCGCGGCTTGATCCCGAAGGTGTGCAGAATTTTCTTGCAGGCGAGCACCGCGTGTTGCGGTTCCTCGGCAGCGTCCGGCCGTGCGGCGTGAGCCTGGGCGGTCGGCGCTTCGATGGCCAGCGCGTGGAGGCTGCGGGCCTCGGTCAGAATCGCCTGACCCAGCGCCAGCGGTGTGGTCGCCTCATGCCCGGCGTAGTGATAAGTGCCCCACAGCGGCGCCGCGCAATCGAGTTGCTTGAGCACCGAGATGATCACCCGTGCGGCATCGTCGACCGGAGTCGGATTGCCTCGGCGATCATCGGCCATGAGCAACTCTTCCGGCAGTTCGGCGCGGGCAAGGAAACGCCCGAGCGTGCCTTGCGCGCTGTCATCGAGCAGCCAGCCGAAACGCAGCAACACATGCTGCGGGCAGGTGGCGCGAACGCTTTGCTCGATCCGCCACAACGCCTGACCGCGCAGGCCCAGCGGCACCGGTTCGTCTTTTTCGCTGTACGCGGTGGCACGCGAGCCGTCGAACACCCGATAACTGGACGGTTGCACAAGGACGATATTGTGGTGCTGGCACAGTTCGGCCAGACGCTCGATGGCGCGTTCCTGCCCGGCCATGCGGCTTTCGCTGACCGTTTCGGCCTGGAACCAGTCGAAATAGTAGGCGAGGTTGATCAACGCATCCGGACGAGTGTCGTCAAGCAGTTGCGTCAGGCTCGCGGCATCCCAGCCGTCTTCTGGCGGGCGGGGGGCGAGGAAGCCGATGTCTTCTTCCGCACCGAGGCGAATCAGCGCCTGCCCAAGGGCATTTCCGCCGCCCAGTAACATAAGGCGCATTCGCATAAAGTCAGCAGGCCCAGTCTGATTGGAACGATGGCTTTGGCGACGATGCCAGCGGCACCGTCGTCGATAATTGCCGGAATCGTTGCATTTTGCGGGTTTAGTGCGCAACCGTCACCCGTAAAGTGTAGATCCCCGGGATTTATCCCAACGCGACTGGCCCTATCGCTGGCAAACCAGCCCCACAGGTTTCGCGGTGCCTCCAAATCCTGTCGGGTAGCTCAGAGTTTGTGTTGAGGCAACAACGGGTTGGAGGTGCTCACAAATCCTGTGGGAGCTGGCTTGCCAGCGATGAGGCCAGCAGCCTTAGTGAAATCCTGAGGTCAGCTGCGAGACGGGTGTGGCAAAACTACCGGCGACTGCTCCGGTGGCGTCTCCTGCGCTAACTCTCCTTGCCGCTGCGGCAATACAACCTGCTGTGGATAAGTCTGCGCGAAGTGCACCGATGGGCTGTTATCCACAAGCTTCTTCAAACGCTGATTGAACGCCCTGCTCACCGCATATTGCCCGCCGGACACCGTGCGAAATTGCGCCGTGAGCACTACGCCGTTGAGATCCATCTTGTCCACGCCAAACACATCCAGTGGCCCTTGCAGGTTGTATTTGAGGAAAGGGTCTTCGCGGATCGAATCGCCGGTCTCGCGAATCAACTCGATGGCCTTTTCGACATCCGTGTCATAGGTGAACTGCACCGAAAAGAACGCGAACGCAAACTGCCGCGATTGATTGGTCACAGCCTTGATTTGCCCGAACGGCACCGAGTGCACAAAACCCTTGCCGTCGCGCAGGCGCAACGTGCGGATCGTCAGCCCTTCAACCGTGCCGGCATGCCCGGAGTCGAGCACCACCCAGTCGCCGATCGACAGGGTATCTTCGATGATGATGAACAACCCGGTGATCACGTCCTGCACCAACTGCTGCGAGCCGAAACCGATGGCCAGACCGACCACCCCGGCACCGGCCAGCAGTGGAGCAACGTTGATACCCAGATTGGCCATGGTCGTGATCGCGCAAATCACCACGAGGATGATTTTGATCGCATTGCGCAACAGCGGCAGGATGGTTTTTACCCGGGTGCTGGGCTGGCGCGCCCCGCGCTTGCTGACCGGCGGTTTCAGCGCTTCTTGAATCGCCGTGTCGAGCACCACCCACAGCAGCCACGTCACCAGGAAGATCAGGCCAATGCTGCTCAAGGCATTGCTGATCGCCCGGCCGACCGTGCTGCTCTGGGCGAAATCAAGTAACGACACGCCCCAGATCCGCCCGAGGATATCGATGAAGGCAATGGCGATGACGATCCGCAGCAACGCATGCAAAAGGCTCAGGAAACGCTCTTTGTAAGCACTGCTGTGCTTGATCGTCTCGGCCTTTCGCGACTTGAACAGGTGCTGCAGGATGGTGCTCAAAAACACCGTCCCGATCAGCAGCACCGTGGTGAACAATGCGCAGCGCAGGGCCTTTTGATTGTCCTCGCCGATGCCGATCAGATTGACCGCCGACACCAGCACCATCAGCACAATCGGCCAATACCACAACCCGGAAAAAATCCGCAGCGACTCCTGCAATGACGGCTGTTTCAGACGCTGGCTCAGCGAACGGTTGCGGATCAGATGCGCCACCGGGCGGCGCAGGCGAATCACCAATAAACCGAAGATGATCGAAGCGATCAATCCGGTGAACACTGCAATACTGCTGGTGATGTTGCCGCCCAATTGCCGGGCGATTTGCGGGCTGGTCAACGCATCGCTGAGCGCAGCGAGAAAGCCGATCAGGAACAGGGGTCGCGGACAGTAATCGCGGATGATTTTTGCCGCCGGGCGTTTGTGCCCGACATTGAACATCACCACCACGCACAACAGCATTGACGTGGAAAAGATGCCGCTGCTGGTCGCATAAGCAAAACACAGCGCCAGGGCACGTCCTGCCGACGCTTGCAGGAAATGGCTGACGTACAGCGTCAACGGCAGGCAGATCAGCGCCGGCAACGTGTAGGGCAACAGATAGCCGAGCAGATCCTGGCAGCGCGGGTGCGTGCGAAACCAGCGACCTTCGCGCAGACGTTTAGCCAACAGGCTGCCGAGCACGGTCAACAGGGCGAATGTGCCGAGCCACACCCCGGACAGCGTCAGGAAGTCCCCGGCGACGCTCCAGCCAGAGCGGTTCGAGGGGTGATTGACCAGTTTGTCGACCTCATTCGCGGCACGGTCGGCGCGCAGGCGCCAGGCATCCACCAGATCTTCGTTGAGGTCGAGTTTTTCTTGTACGTCGTCGATGCTCGTACTGATGGCACCGAGCAACCCGCCCTGCACAATCGGTTCGGGCTTGGCCGGCTCCTCAGTCGCGGCCGGCAACCCCGGCAGTGTCGCGGCTTCGAGCTCGCTGGCACCGAGAAACAACAATGCTCCCAGCAGAATGGCGATCCTGAACTTCATCAAAACTCCGATCTCCCGTTGGCTGAACCTGTAAGGAACTGATCGGCAATTGGCTGGCAAGTTCAAGAGCCCCCTCACCCTGGCCCTCTCCCGAGGGAGAGGGAAATGAGCGAGTTGAATGCTGGAGGTACGCCGACTTGCGAGTCTTCAGTCGAACTCAGCTTTGGAACATTCCCCGATCAGCTCCCTTTCCCCCTCGCCCCCTCTGGGGGAGAGGGTTGGGGTGAGGGGGAGGCTTTTGATCTTTGCTCCCGCAGGTAATTAATGGCATTTCCACAAATGCACCGTCCGTAACACCGCCGAAACTTTCCCGAACAGCCAGCAGTCATGAACAGACAGAGGCTGTACGAGGACTTTCAACGGGAGGGCGGCATGGCAACGATTCACATCGGTATTTCAGGCTGGCGCTACGCCCCGTGGCGCGGGGATTTCTACCCCGATGGACTGGCGCAGAAGCGCGAATTGCAGTTCGCCTCGCGAGCGGTCAACAGCATAGAGATCAATGGATCGTTCTACGCCCTGCAACGACCCGAACGCTATGCCCAGTGGTACGCCGAAACGCCCGACGACTTCGTCTTCAGTGTGAAAGCGCCGCGTTTCATCACCCATATCCGCCGCTTGCGCGAGATAGAAAAGCCATTGGCGAATTTCTTCGCGTCAGGTGTGCTGGAGCTCAAGGAAAAGCTGGGGCCGATCCTTTGGCAGTTCCCACCGAACTTCAGATTCGACGCCGAACGTTTCGAGCATTTTCTCGCACTATTACCCCACGACACCGAAGCTGCCGCCGCCCTCGCCCGTCAACACGACTCGCACCTGCATGGCCACGCCTGCATGAAAGCCTGGCGCAAAAAACCGTTGCGCCATGCTGTCGAAATTCGTCATGACAGCTTCATCGATGTCGACTTCGTGCGCCTGTTGAAACGCCACAACATCGCACTGGTGATTGCCGACACCGGCGGTAAATGGCCGTATCGCGAAGACGTGACCAGTGACTTCGTCTACCTGCGCCTGCACGGTGCCGAGGAACTCTACGCCAGCGGTTACAGCGCACCGGCGCTCAAGCGTTGGGCGGATCGGATCGAAGCCTGGCATCACGGGAAACAACCGACAGATGCCCATTTGATCGCCCCGCGCCTGAAACCTCGAGTGCGCAAATCACGTGAAGTGTTCTGCTATTTCGACAACGACATCAAAGTCCGCGCGCCCTACGATGCGCGCAACTTGCTACAGCGTTTCGACCTCGACCACGACTTGGCCACCACGCCCGGTGAGCCCGCTGGCGAAGGAGTGCTGGCATGAGTGTTTCAGAGCCGGTCGGTTTCACCGACGAAGGGGCCGAGGTCGAGTCATCCGTGCGCAGCTTCACCGTGCTGACGGTCAACACCCACAAGGGCTTCACCGCGCTCAACCGGCGTTTCATCCTGCCGGAACTGCGCGAAGCGGTGCGCAGCGTCGCCGCCGACGTGGTGTTTCTGCAGGAGGTGCACGGCACCCACGAGCACCATCATCAGCGCTACGACAACTGGCCTGCGATGCCGCAATACGAATTCCTCGCCGACAGCCTCTGGCCGCAGTTCGCCTACGGGCGCAACGCGGTGTATCCGGAGGGCGATCACGGCAATGCGCTGCTGTCGAAATTCCAGATCATCCGCCACGACAATCTCGACGTATCCATCAGCGGTCACGAAAACCGTGGCCTGCTGCATTGCGTGCTGCGCCTGCCCGGCGACGGCAAAGAGGTGCATGCGATCTGCGTGCATCTGGGCCTGCGCGAGAGCCATCGCAACGAGCAACTGGGCTTGCTGATGCAACGCCTTGCAGAACTGCCGGACGATGCTTCGGTGATTGTCGCTGGCGACTTCAACGACTGGCGCCAGCGAGCTGATGCGCTGCTCAAACCCTGCGGTCTGCGTGAAGTGTTCGCCGAGCATCACGGCAAACCGGCGCGCAGTTTTCCGGCACGTTTGCCGACGCTGCGTCTCGACCGCATCTATGTACGCAACCTCAAGGCCAGCCAGCCAAAAGTGCTGGCGAACCGGCCTTGGTCACACCTTTCCGACCACGCCCCGTTATCGGTGGAGATCGAACTATGAGCAGCGCACCGATGGAAAAATCCGCTGTGGAACCGATAAGCATCAACCCGCCTGTGCGCCAGCCGGGTCAAGTCGATGTCGAGTACCACTGGCAGGGCGGCAACCGCGTGGAACTGCTGGAAAACGGCGAGGAATATTTCCCCCGCGTGTTTGCCGCAATGCGGGCGGCGAAGAGTGAAATCCTGCTGGAGACCTTCATCGTCTTTGAAGATAAGGTCGGCGCCGAATTGCAGGAGATTCTGATCGACGCCGCCAAGCGCGGTGTGCGCACCACCGTCAGCCTCGATGGCTTCGGTTGCGGCGAGTTAACCACAGGCTATCTCTCGGCGCTCAGCGATGCCGGCGTGCATCTGCAAATCTTCGACCCGGCCCCCAAACACCTCGGAGTTCGCACCAACTGGTTCCGTCGTTTGCACCGCAAAATCGTTGTAGTCGACGGCTTGGTTGCGTTCATCGGCGGGATCAATTTTTCCGGTGATCACCTCGCCGATTTCGGCCCTGAAGCCAAGCAGGATTACTCGGTGCAGGTGCAGGGTCCGGCGGTGGCCGACATCCATCACTTTGCCCTGCTGCAAAGCGGTCGCCCGGGCCGGGCCAGGTTTTGGTGGCAACGTCGCCGCCAGCGCCGTGCAGAGATGGCTTTCACCGATCACGACGGCCAGGTGCGCCTGGTGTTCCGCGATAACGACCAGCACAGCACCGATATCGAAGATGTGTACATGCAGGTGCTGCGCCGCGCCAAACATCGCGTGGTAATCGCAAACGCCTACTTTTTCCCCGGCTATCGCTTGCTGCGCGAGATACGTAATGCTGCGCAGCGCGGGGTCGATGTCCGGCTGATTCTTCAAGGCCAGCCAGACATGCTGGTGGCCAAACTCGCGGCGCGGATGACCTATGACTATCTGCTCAGGGCCGGCGTGCAAATTCACGAATATTGCCAGCGCCCGCTGCACGGCAAAGTCGCGCTGGTAGACGAAGAATGGAGCACCGTCGGCTCGAGCAATCTCGACCCGCTGAGCCTGTCGCTGAACCTGGAAGCCAACGTATTGATCCGCGACCGCGCGTTCAATCAGATGCTGTTCGAGCGTCTCGAAGACCTCAGCCAAAACCACTGCAAAGCCATGGATGCCGCCAAGTCGCCGCGCGGACGCATCTGGCACATGACCGTGGGCTTTCTGGTATTCCACTTCCTGCGGCACTTTCCGGCCATGGCCGGTTGGTTGCCCGCGCACAAACCCCGGCTCAAGCCATTTCGAGGTGATCGCTCATGAGCCATTCCGACGCGTCATCCGCCAGCCATTCGGCGCCAGCAACCCACTCGCGCTGGAGCAAATGGAAGCGTCCGCTGACGGTGGTGTTCTTTCTCGCGCTGATCGTGCTATTGACGATGTTCGCCACACGTATCGAATGGGCCGAGGTGCTGCAAACCCTTGCCGACTTCAAGGTGCGCACGCTGATCATCGCGGCCGGCATCACCCTCGTGAGTTTTCTGACCTACGCCAGCTTCGACCTGATCGGCCGCACTTACATTCGCCAGGACCTGACCTGGAAACAGATTCTGCCGGTGGGCATCATCAGCTACGCGTTCAACCTAAACCTCAGCGCCTGGGTTGGCGGGATCGCCATGCGTTATCGCCTGTATTCAAGGCTCGGCGTGAGCAAAGGCAACATCGCCAAGATTCTCGGCCTGAGCCTGGCGACCAATTGGTTCGGCTACATGACCATTGCCGGCGTGGTGTTCAGCAGCGGACTGGTGAGCATGCCGCCGGGCTGGAAAATCAGCAGCACGGCGTTGCAGGGGATCGGCGTGTTGTTGCTGTTGATCAGTGCCGGGTATCTCGCGGCGTGCCAGTTCTCCAAGCGCCGCGAGTGGTCGATTCGCGGGGTGGAAATCAACTTGCCATCGCTGCGCATGGCAGTGTTGCAACTGCTGCTCGGCGCGCTGAACTGGTCGCTGATGGCCGCAGTGATCTTCACACTGCTGCCGAGCAAACTGGATTATCCGTTAGTGCTTGGCGTGCTGTTGATCAGTGCGATTGCCGGGGTCATCACGCACATTCCGGCGGGGCTCGGGGTGCTGGAGGCCGTGTTCGTGGCGCTGCTGCAACACGAGGCCTCGCGAGGCAGCCTGGTGGCGGGGTTGCTGGCGTATCGAGCGATTTACTTCCTGTTGCCGCTGCTGATTACGCTGGTGATGTACCTGGTTGTGGAGGCGAAGGCCAAATCGCTGCGGATCGAGAAAACACCGTCCTGATTCTTTTTGCAGCTGCCGGAATCTTCGCGAGCAGGCTCGCTCCCACATTTGAAATGCGCCCCCTGTGGGAGCTGGCTTGCCAGCGATGGCGCCGGAAAGAACGCCACAGTCTATGAAGACTGAATAATGCTCAACCGCTCGCCAACGACCATCTCGGTAATCCAGTCCACCAGAATCGACGTGTATGCCTGCTGAGAAACCGGCTCGCTCAACGCATGATCCGCGCCATCAATGATCCGGTGCGTCAGCGAATGCGTCTGCTGACACGCGGCGCGGTAACTCATGATCGTCGCGTGCGGCACGAAATCGTCGGTTTCCGATTCCACCAGCAACACATCTCCAGTGAATTGCGAACACGCATGCAGTGCACGGTTGTTGTCGGCGCGAACCAGTGCGCCGCGATAATCGCGCAGGTCAGCCTTGTCCAGATCGCGTTTCGGCGTGTGCCATTGCTCATCGCGATACAGCGCCGGCACCCGTAGAGCCAGCCAGCGCACCGGGCGCAACGAGGTAAGGATCGACGCGAGGTAGCCGCCGTAACTGGTGCCCACCACGGCGATGGCCGATGTGTCGAGCGCCGGGTGGGAGAGCAAGCGGTCGTACGCCGCCAGCAGATCGCGCAGATTATCTTCGCGGGTAACCCGACTCAGCGAAATTCCGCTGCCGCCAGTGTGGCCGCGCAAGTCGAAGGTCAAACACACGCAGCCGAGGCCGGCGATCCCTTTCGCCCGTTCAAGATCACGCTCCTGGCTGCCGCCCCAACCGTGGACAAACAACACCCCCGGCACCTTCGATTTAGGACTGAGAAACGTCCCGCTCATTTGTTCATCATCAATGTCGATTTGAATGCTTTCGCTTCTAGCCGTCATAAGATTTGACCATTACGTATTTGAGGAGAAATTCGCTGTTCTCAGCCGGGCCGCGATACACCTCGATGGCGTCCGCCGGCAGCGGCTGATCAATATAGGTTTCCACTGAAGATACGCGGATTGCGCGCATTGCGGGGTCGTTGACGAAACTTTGCAGTGCCGCCACTTCTGCGCTGCTGGCGCCGCCCATGCGCCAGGATTGTTCCAGTACGCCGCTGCGGGTTTTGCCGCTGCTGTCCAACCCTTGGGCGATGTCGTAGTTGCGGCGCGAGGCGTAGAAACGCGGATAGGCCTCATCGGCGGCGCTGTCGAACACTTGCGCCTGCTCGATGGCCAAACGCACGTCATCGGGCAATTCCAGCGCCAGCAAATCCTCATAGCCGCCCTGCACCACCAGCAGATTCGAGCCGCCGTAGACGTCTTCGCCATGAGCATCTTTGGTCAAGTATTGATCACCGCAGTAACTCAGCACGCTGTCGCCAATGAATGACTGGCCGACGCTGTGGGTGATGACCTCGCTCAGGTCTTGCTCCAGCACTACGCCTTCGCTGAACAGCTCGTGTGCTTCAGGTCGGGCGAGAATTTCGTCGAAGGCGTCGAGGCTTTTGATGACTTCCTGACCGCGACCGGCGCAAGCGTGAATTGGCTTCAGACGGATCGGCCCGCTGTACAACAAATGCTCGGCGGCAGGCCGCGCATCTTCGAAGGCGAACACGCTGAGGCCATCAAGCACCACGCTGCGCACGCGTTCAGAGAACAGCGGCGACCAGCCTTGCGGCGCTCGGGCCAGATGACTGCGCAGGCCATGACTGATGGCTTTGGTACAGATGAAGTCGTATTCGACATAGCCGCCCCACAAGTCATCGGGACCTTTTACCCCAAGTGCCTGGGCGCTGGCGGCGCCAACAAGAGTTTGCGTCGGCAACAGATACAGGTCACTGCCGCGATGTTTCGCGGGGTCATAAGCGCCGCCGAATTTTAAACCGAGAATCTGCGCCAGCCAGCGCGCCAGGGCCTTGTTGGTTTCCACCTCGTGCTGCGGCGCTTCGGCGCGAACGGAGTGGGCAACCACGATTTTCTTGCGGGGTGTCGGGGTCATGCGTCCCCCTTCAGGCAGGCTAATGAATGTAGACAGGAAAGGTGCAGAGATCAGGCCAACGGTAACCCCGTGGAAAGCGCTGGTGAATCAACTGCTTGGCGCAAGCGTAATGGCACCGCGCCTGTTTCAATCTGCACGACGACTCACTAATCCCCGGCAAATTGCACGATCCAACGCTTCACAGATAACCCTGCGGGAGCTGGCTTGCCAGCGATAGCGGTGGGTCAGCCACCGACTTGCCCAACTGTAAGACCGAATCGCCAGCAAGCCCGCCCCCACAGAGATTACGACAGTCTCTGATCAACCAGCTAAACCAAAACGCCCCCGATACTCACTCGGCGCCAGCCCGGTGATCTTCTTGAAAATGGCGCGAAATGCCCCCGGATCCTGATAGCCCACCGTCCACGCAATATGGTCGATCGTGTCATTGGTGAACTCGAGCAACTCCCGCGCCTTGCCCACCCGCAGGTGCTGGCAATACTCGGTCGGCTTCAACCCGGTCGCCGCACGAAACCGACGTAGAAACGTGCGCTCCTCCAGCCCTGCCCGCTCGGCCATCGCGGCCAGCGAAACATCCGTCGCGCCGGTGCCTTGCAACCAGTGCTGCACCTTGAGAATCGCTGCATCGCCATGACTGAGGATCGGCGCGAAATTACTCCCGCACTCGCTGGCGCTGTCGCTGTGTTCCACCACCAGAAACCGCGCCGTGGCGGTGGCGATACCAGGTCCGAGCAGACGATCGACAAGCCGCAACCCCAGCTCCGACCACGCCATCAAACCGGCCGTGGTGATCAGGTCGCCGTCATCGACAATCGGCGTGTCGGCCTTGAGCCTGATCTTCGGATAACGCTCGGCGAATGCCTTGGTCGAGGTCCAGTGGGTGGTAGCGCTGCGGCCGTCGAGCAGACCGCTTTCGGCGAGCATCAGTGAGCCTACGCAAACCCCGCCGAGCGTCGCACCACGGGCGTGTTGCTCGCGCAGCCACGGTGCCAGAGCGACAGGCATTTGTGACGCAGAAAATCCGCCGATCGAGGGCGGTATCAGCACCGCCAGCAAATGGCTTTCGGTGCCGGGAAGACTGTCGTAAACCCGCGCTGGTGGCTGATCACCTTCGACCTGCCAGTGACTGACGCGCAACAGCGGCAATTGCGCAGCCTGATGCTCGCCAGCGATCCGGTTGGCCACTGCGAACAGATCAGTCAAACCATGCACCGCCGCCATCTGCGCGCCGGGATAAATCAGCACGCCCAATTCAGCCACGGCGGCCCTTTCTGCGCCCATTGTCAGTTTTCCCCTGTCTATTGTCGGTGGGGCCAATCCTCGAATCACCGGCCAGCGCCAATACTGAAGCCACTTTCAGCCAATACCTCAAGGACACACCCATGGCCAAGCAAGCGCTCATCGTAGTCGATATCCAGAACGACTACTTCCCCCAAGGCAAGTGGCCGCTGGTCGGTGCCGACGCCGCTGCCGACAACGCCGTCCAACTGATCGCCGCATTCCGTGATGCGGGGGACTCGGTGATCCATATCCGCCACGAATTCACCTCACCCGAGGCCCCGTTTTTTACGCCAGGTTCCGACGGCGCGAAGCTGCATCCGAAAGTACTCAACCGCGCCGATGAACCCGTGGTGCTCAAGCATTTCGTCAACTCGTTCCGCGAAACCGAACTGCAATCGATTCTGGAAGAAAAAGGCATCAAGGAATTGGTGGTGGTCGGCAGCATGAGTCACATGTGCGTCGACGGCATCACCCGTGCCGCGGCCGATATGGGTTACAGCGTCACGGTGATCCACGACGCCTGCGCCAGCCGTGATCTGGAGTTCAACGGTCTCACCGTACCGGCGGCGCACGTCCACGCCGCGTTCATGTCGGCGCTGGGTTTTGCGTACGCCAGTGTGGTGTCGACCGACGAATTCCTCGCCGCCAATCGCTAAAGCCCTGCAGCGCGATACTTTCTAATCATCAAGGCCCGCCTCGCTGCGGGCCTTTTTTCGCTTGTCATGAAAATCTCACGCGTGAGTCATTGATGGCATTTTGAATTGGTTGTAGTGTGGCTCACGCGTGAGACATTCATAACCGGGTCACTGCCATGAAAAGCCGCTCCTCCACTATTGCATCAGAAAGCCCAAAGGGAGAGCGCTCGAAACCGTCCGCAAAAAAACCGTCGAGTTTCTACATGAAGCAGATGCGCGCGGGCCTGGCTGCCGCCGGTTATGTGAAACACGAAACTTGGGTGCTTCCCGAAAACCGAAGCTTGCTCAAGCAGATGGAGCAACAGCTACGCCAACCGATTCTGGCTGGCTCATTCATGTCGGAGAATTACATGAGCGCAGGCAACAACTGGAACATCGATAGCCTCTTCAACGCCCTCAAGGCACTGGACGAGGTGGCTTCGCAAGAGATCACGCTGTCTCTGATCCAGAGCTCCGAGCCCAGCATCAAGCTGGAAATGAACGATTTCGGCGGCCTGCCGATTCACATCGCCCTGGCCGGTCAGCAGATCATCGTCGACACCGTGCTGGTGGACATCGATTCGATCACTGACGTCCATGCCTTCAACGACGCCGTATTGCGCAGCCGGGAAATGTTTCCGCTGTCGTCGATCGGTATCGAGTCGATGCCTAACGGCCAGACCGTTTACAACATGTTTGGCGCACTGAGCGCCGACTCGAGCCTGACCAACGTGGTCACCGAGGTGAAAACCCTGGTCGACAACGTGCAGCGCGCGAGCGAAGCCTTCGAACACTTCTTCAAGTAATCAACAGGGAATATCCAATGACTCAGTCCATCTGGAGCAAGTTGTTCACCGCACTGCGCGGCGGCGCCAGTGAAGTCGGCGAAAGCATCGTCGACCAACAGGCCTTGCGCATCCTCGATCAGGAAATCCGCGACGCCGATACCGCGCTGTCGAACGCCCGCCGTGAACTGGTCACCATCATGGCCAAACACAAACTGGCTGCTGACCGCGTGAGCGAGTACGACGCCAAGATCAAGGATCTGGAAGCCAAGGCTGTCTCGGCCCTGAACGCCGGCCGTGAAGACCTGGCACTGGAAGTGGCCGAAGCGATTTCGACCCTGACCAACGACCTGGATGTCGAGAAGAAACAAAGCGACGAGTTCGGCACCTACGCCGCCAACATGCGCAAAGACATCAACAAGGCCGAATCGCGGATCAAAAGCCTGCGCCAGCAAGTGGACATGGCCAAGGCCCGTGACAGCGTGCAGAAAGCCCAGGTCAGCGCGTCCATCGCCAGCGGCGGTGCCAACGGCAAACTGGAAACCGCAGTCGGCACCTTGAACCGCCTGCAAGCCAAACAGCAGCAGCGTGCTGCCGAACTGAGCGCTGCGGACGAACTGGCTGATGCCGCGACCGGCAACGATCTGGACCGCAAACTGCGCGACGCCGGTATCACGCCGAACGAGGGCAGCGCCAATGCGATCCTCGAGCGCCTGAAGCAGAAATCCGCTCAGTAAAAACTGCGCCAAACCTGTGGGAGCGAGCCTGCTCGCGAAAGCGGTGTACCCGTCGACATCCATGTTGACTGACACGCACCATTCGCGAGCAGGCTCGCTCCCACATGGTTTACCGGCTTCAAATCCTTCTGCTCGTTCACCACGCAGCCCGGTACACTAGCGACGTTTTTTTGCCAACGAACACCTCCACCCGCTTCAAGGAACGTACCCATGGGATGGTTTAAAGATTTGCTGGGCACCAGCAACTGGCAGACCGCTGCGCCAACGCCAACCGTTGCCGGCGGCCCACTCGGCATGGCGCAAGGCAAGGGTGTCAGGTTCGATTCGACCCTTTCGTTGCTGCTCGACGGTTCGACTTCGGTGCGTGTGCCCTTCGATCAGGCGGTCTGGAGCGCAGGCTGGGTCGATCTCGGCCAGTCCAACAAACTGCACCGCTATTACATGAACGACGAGGATTTCTGGGTGCAGATCCACGTCACCGGCGATGACCAGATCGAATCGGTCACGCTGTTCAACTACCTCACTTACGTGACCGTCAACAGCGATGCCGAGCTGCAGCGCCTGGCCGGCCCCAACAGCCTGATCGGCCTGCCGACCTACACCCACGAAGGTGTCGAATACACCCGCGAGTGGGGCACCGAACAGGGCCAGACCGAACTGGTGCCGATGACCGAACACGTGGTCAATGTGGACGAAAGCTACACCATCAACCATCACTCGATGCTCTACGCACGCGAGACCGGCCTGACCGATCGCCGCGAACTGTTGCTGTTCTCCGTCGAACAGGATGAAGAAGGCACCGTCAGCTTGAGCACCTCGCTGGGCATCTCGTTGTACACGACTGACCTGAGCACCATTTAAATAAGGAAGTTTTCCATGCTGGAAGTGCTGGCCGTATCCCTTAACAAGACCGCGTTGACCGGTTTCATCGTCTACCTGATCGGCGCCGTGCTGCTGTTCATGCTGTTTCAATTCGTCTACACCCGCGTCACTCCGCACAAAGAGTTCGAGCTGATTCGTTCCGGCAACGCGGCCGCTGCCGTCGCGCTGGCCGGTGCAATCATCGGTTTCGCCATTCCCGCCAGCAACGTGATTGCCTTTTCGGTCAACGTTGTCGACTTCGTGGTTTGGGCGGTGATCGCCGCAGTGGTGCAACTGCTGGCGTTCCTTGGCACGACCCTGGTGCTCAAAGGTACTTCGCAGCGCATCGCCAACGGTGAAATGGCCGCTGGCATCTACGTCGCCGCCGTAGCGATTAGCGTCGGCATGCTCAACGCTGCGTGCATGACGCCGTCCAACTGATCGGCAGGAAGCCTTAGATGAAACGAAGTAAATACGTTCAGTTGTCCCTCGCAGCGTCAGTGGCCATGGCCATCTCTGGCGAAGCGGCGGCAGTCGATCAGCCCCGCAACTTCCAGAGCGTGGAACAGTGCGTCGATGCCGAAGTCGCCGCTGATGTTTGCTCGAATGCTTACGTTGCGGCCCTGACCGAGCACCGACGCATCGCTCCGGCGTATGACGACAAAGCCAAATGCGATGCGGATTTTGCCGCCGACTGGTGTCAGAAAAATTCCGATGGCCGCTTCGTGCCGAAACTCGGTGGCTTCAAAGTGCCGCAGCCCGGTGAAGCCGCGCAAAATCTCGATGCCATCGCCGACGCGCAGATGCCGGCGGGTGACACAACATCCAGCAACGCGACCCAGAGCACTTCGCACTACTCCGGTGGTGGAGGCGGCGGCAATGGCATGTTGACCGGATGGCTGATCGGCAATGCGATGAGCAACAATTCCAACCGCACGGTTTACCGCGACCGCGATACACGCCAGACCTACAACACTTCGACGCAGTACCGCAAAATCGAATCGGCACCGCGCAGCCAACCGGACTACGAGAGCACCAGAAGCAAACCGGTGAACGTCGCCTCTTCGACTTCCCGTGGCGGCTTCGGCAGCCAGTCCAGCGCGCGCAGCGGTTGGGGTGGCTGGGGTAGCAGTTCCGGTCGTTCGAGCAGCTGACCATGAAAAAGATCCACTGCGCCGAGCGCCCCGACTGGAAACCGACAGCCGAGAGCCTCGGCTTCATGTTCCACACCATCGACGACGAGCCCTACTGGGACGAAAGCGCGTACTACCAGTTCACGCTCGCGCAGATCGAAAATGATCTGGAAGACCCGACCACCGAACTGCACGAGATGTGCATGGACCTGGTCGACCGCGTAGTGCGTAGCGAAGAGTTGCTTGATCGACTGAGCATCCCGCCTGCGTACTACGACATGATCCGCACGTCCTGGCTGGAAGGTCATCCGCATCTGTACGGACGCATGGACTTTTCCTACAGTGGAAACGGTCCGGCGAAACTGCTGGAGCTCAACTACGACACGCCAACCAGCCTCTACGAAGCGGCGGCGTTCCAGTGGGGCTGGCTGGAGCAATGCATCGAGCGCGGCACGCTGCCGAGCCATGCCGACCAGTTCAACAGCATCGACACCAAACTGCATCAAGCCTTCGCCGAGTTGCAGCTCAAGCGGCCGTTCTACTTCGCCTCGATGAAAGACTCGGTTGAAGACAAGGGCACCACGGACTACCTGCGCCTGATTGCGGAAAAAGTCGGCATCGAATCACGGCACATCGACATCGAGGACATTGGCCTCAGTGCCGACGGCCGTTTCGTCGACCTGCAGGATCGCTGGATCCCGCACCTGTTCAAGTTGCACGCCTGGGAGTTCATCTTCCACGAGCCGTTCGGCGCGGCGATTGCCGCGTGCGATACGCAGTTTTTCGAGCCTGCGTGGAAGGCGATGCTGTCAAACAAAGGCGCGCTGCCGTTGCTGTGGGAGTTGCACAAGGGCCATCCGAATCTGCTCGCGGCGCATCTCGATCCGAATCCGGCCAGCGCCGTACCCAGGGGCTGGGTGCGCAAACCGTACTTTTCCCGGGAAGGCGCCAACATCGAGCTGCAAACCGCGGACGGTCTGATCGTCAAAGAAGACGGGCCTTACACCGATGCGCCGTTCATCCTGCAGGAGTTTGCGCCATTGCCGAAGTTTGACGACAGCTACACGCTGATCGGCTCCTGGGTAATTGGTGATCAAGCGGCGGGGATTGGTGTGCGTGAGGACAACAGTCTGATTACCAAGGATTCGAGCCGGTTCTTGCCGCACCTGATCCTGGACTGAGCCGTTAAAAGCGCAAATTTTCAGCAACAAAAACCCGTATCGTGGAAGCGCTACGGGTTTTTCGTTTTTGGCGCCGGTTATGAAAGCTCGGTAGAGCGAGCCGGCGTATCCGCCAGAGGCTTTTCTTTGGGCGCCTCGTGGGTGCCGATGCCGGCCATTCTGCGGCGCGAGATTTCCGCCCCCCGACGGCGCAGTGGCGTCTCGACGAAGCGGTAGTTCAACTCACTGCACACGGCCATGACCGCCAATGCGGTGAGCACCATTTCCACCGTGAACTCTGGGCCCAGCACCACGCCCCGCTCGCTGGCCACGCGGCTCCAGATTTCAGTACTCAAGTGGTAGGCGAACATGTGGATGACGTACAACGCATAGGAGCGCGACCCCAGCCATTGTCCGAACCCGCTCAAAATCGCCGGACAGTAGATGTAGCCTTTTTGATAACTGGAGAGCCAGACCAGGATCAATGCATTCAGCGCAATCAGCCCGACAGCGATCGGCATCGAGATCATCTGGCCGGCAATGGCGCCGAGCATGTAAAACAGAAACAGCGTGATGCCCAGTCGTTTGAACACGCTATCACCCAGTGCCACAGGCTCGATTTGCTTGTACAAGGACGTGCGCGTGAACAGGCACAACAGAATGCCCCACATCATCGCGTCCAGCCGGAACGAGAAAAGCATCGGGGCGGGTGGCGCGCCAAAGCCATTGCGATCCAGAGGAAACTGCACGGCAATCAGCGCGATCAAGGCGATTACCCGCCAGCGCGTAGAGGTGATCAGCAACAGGAACAGCGGGAAGATAAAGTAGAACTGCTCTTCCAGCGCCAGGCTCCAGTACACCGAATTCGGCCCCAGCAGCACGCCATACTGGTTCGCCAGATTGCCCGAGAATGTAGCGACTGCGGTAAAGCTGCGCAGGTTCTCGAACCACGACTGGAATGCATTCGACTGGTTGAAGAAGATCGAGAACGCCAGCGGTATCAGCACCCATAGCCACGCGGTGGGCAGCAGACGATAAGCGCGACGGATCCAGAAAGAAGTAGCGGCGACGCCGAACCGGTTCTGTTCGCGATTCTTGTCGAAGTAATCGAGATAGGCCTTGCTGACCACGTAACCGGAAATACAGAAAAACAGATCCACCCCTGACCAGGGTGAGTACACATTCAGCAAATTCCCAAAGAACCCCGCATGGAACGGCAACATCAGAGTGATGTGAGCCAAAACCGTCATCAGGATCGCCACGCCGCGCAGGTACTCGATTTCCTTGTTCTTGCTACTGCTCATGGGTTTCTCTTGTTGTTATGGAACAGCCCCTACACCGGGGGACCTGTTCTTGCAGAAAATCGACTGGATCGCCAGTCGCCGGGACGGATCATGGATCGGCTTGGCCCCGCCTTCAAGGCTCAGTACAAAACTTTACTGCCGCAATCGCCGGGACTGTTCAGTCATCTCATGGAGCGCCCGCCACTTTCAGCCCTGCCAAAACGACAAAACCCCCGCGATGCGGGGGTTCTGAGGCTAAATCCGGAGCGATTCAGGACACGAATCAGAACGGAATATCGTCATCAAAGCTGTCGAAATCCGGAGCCGGTTGCGGCGCGGCTTGCTGTGGAGCCGGGGCCGAACGCTGTTGCGGAGCCGACTGCTGCGGGCGTGGAGCCTGCTGACGTGGCGCTGGAGCGGACTGCTGATAGTTGTTGCCGCCGCCTTGTTGCTCGCCCTGTTGTGGACGGCCGCCAAGCAGTTGCATGGTGCCTTGCATGTCGACCACGATTTCGGTGGTGTAACGCTTGATACCGTCTTTTTCCCACTCACGGGTCTGCAGCTTGCCTTCGATGTAAACCTGCGAGCCTTTACGCAGGTATTCGCCAGCGATTTCTGCAACCTTGCCAAACATCGAAACACGGTGCCATTCGGTCTTCTCGACCTTCTGACCGGTTTGCTTGTCGGTCCACTGTTCGCTGGTTGCCAGACTCAGGTTGGTCACGGCGTTACCGTTAGGCAGGTAGCGAACTTCGGGATCCTGGCCGCAAGTGCCGACCAATATGACTTTGTTAACCCCACGGGCCATAACGTTCTCCTAGGCTTCGCAAGCAGCCCCGGCCGGGTTGTTCACCAGGCGTTCGAGGGTGTCGCGATCCACTAATTCTTTGTCCAGTTTGATGTAAACAGCCGCTTCATCAGCAACTATCACTGCATCGGTTACCCCTACGAGGGCCTTGAGGCGCTCGACCAGACCCGCTTCGCGGATCGCCTCGGGCGACAACGGCAAGCGCAGGCTCGTCACGTAGGGAGGTTCGCGCATGGTAACAGCAAAGGCCAGCCATATGGCAGCCAGCCCGGCACATCCAAGGAACACAGCCGACAGACCGCCATGCTGAAACAACCAGCCACCGAGTATCCCGCCGAGAGCCGAACCGAGGAACTGGCTGGTGGAATACACGCCCATGGCCGTGCCCTTCCCGCCCGCCGGTGAAACCTTGCTGATCAGCGACGGCAATGAAGCCTCCAGCAGATTGAACGCGGTGAAAAACACCACCGTGCCAATCACCAGAGCCCGCAAGCTGTCACCGAACTGCCAGAAGAATAGCTCAGTCAGCATCAGCGTCATGACGGCGCCGAGCAAAACTCGTTTCATTTTGCGTTTCTTCTCGCCATAGATGATGAACGGGATCATGGCGAAGAACGAAATCAGCAGTGCCGTCAGGTAGACCCACCAGTGCTGCTCCTTGGGCAAACCGGCTTTTTCCACCAGTGCCAGGGGCAACGCGACGAAGCTCGACATCAACATGGCATGTAACACAAAGATGCCCAGATCCAGGCGCAACAGATCCGGATGCTTGAGCGTCGGCAGCAACGCCTGCCGCGCCACGCCCGACTCCCGATGCTGCAATGGCCCGGTGGACTTGGGCACCATGAACATGACGATCACGATTCCGACCAGCGCCATCGCGCCAGTGGCGAGAAACAATCCGGACAAGCCGAAGGCACTGGTCAGCAGCGGCCCGACCACCATGGCCACGGCGAATGACAGGCCAATGGTCATGCCGATCATTGCCATCGCTTTGGTGCGGTGTTGTTCACGGGTCAGGTCAGACAGTAACGCCATGACCGCAGCGGAAATCGCCCCGGCGCCTTGCAGGATCCGCCCGGCGATCACGCCCCAGATCGAGTCGGCCTGAGAGGCCAGCACACTGCCGAGGGCGAAAACGATCAGCCCCAGATAAATAACTGGCCGGCGGCCGATGCGGTCGGAAATAAACCCGAACGGAATCTGGAAAATCGCCTGTGTCAGGCCGTAAGCGCCGATAGCCAACCCAATCAGGGCCGGGGTCGCTCCTGCCAGATCCATGCCGTAGGTCGCCAGCACCGGCAACACCATGAACATGCCAAGCATACGGAAGGCGAACACCAGGGCCAGACCGCTCGCTGCGCGGGTCTCGCTGCCACTCATGCGTTCGCTGTGGGGATCGTGCATGGAAAAACCTCGTGTGAACCGGCGGCGATTCTACCAGTCCCATCGAAAGACGGGGTATATCGCGACGCTTTGCCACGCATAGATGAAACTCTCTTCATACAAGGCAAAAAACGCTTGGTTTGATAGTGTGCATCCATCCAGTATTTGCCCGTATACTCCTACGTTTTCGACGCCCGCCGAGCGAGGCCACTTTGGACAAGATCCTGATACGTGGGGCCCGTACCCACAACCTGAAGAACATCGACCTGACCCTGCCACGGGACAAACTGATCGTCATCACCGGCCTGTCTGGATCCGGCAAGTCTTCCCTGGCCTTCGACACCCTGTACGCCGAAGGTCAGCGCCGCTATGTCGAATCCCTGTCGGCCTACGCCCGGCAGTTCCTGTCGATGATGGAAAAACCTGACGTCGACACCATTGAAGGCCTGTCGCCGGCAATCTCCATCGAACAGAAGTCGACCTCCCACAACCCGCGCTCCACGGTCGGCACCATCACCGAAATCTACGACTACCTGCGCCTGCTCTATGCG
Source organism: Pseudomonas sp. A0308 (assembly GCF_044218815.1). Taxonomy (NCBI): domain Bacteria; kingdom Pseudomonadati; phylum Pseudomonadota; class Gammaproteobacteria; order Pseudomonadales; family Pseudomonadaceae; genus Pseudomonas; species Pseudomonas sp. A0308. The sequence continues at coordinate 4,128,248 of NZ_CP162581.1, read as the reverse complement.
CGCGTCGGTACGCCGCGCTGCCCGGATCACGATATTCCGCTGGAAGCGCAGACCGTCAGCCAAATGGTCGACCTGGTACTGGCGCAACCGGAAGGCAGCAAACTGATGCTGCTGGCACCGGTGATTCGCGAACGCAAAGGCGAGCACCTGTCGGTTTTTGAAGAACTTCGTGCGCAAGGTTTCGTCCGCGCCCGGGTCAATGGCCGAATCTGCGAGCTCGACGAGCTGCCGAAACTGGATAAACAGAAGAAGCACTCGATCGATGTAATCGTCGACCGCTTCAAGGTTCGCGCCGATCTGCAGCAACGTCTGGCCGAGTCTTTCGAGACCGCACTGAAACTGGCGGACGGTATTGCCCTCGTGGCGCCGATGGACGACGAACCGGGCGAAGAGATGATCTTCTCGGCACGCTTCGCCTGCCCGATCTGCGGCCATGCGATCAGCGAACTCGAGCCCAAGCTGTTCTCCTTCAACAACCCGGCCGGCGCCTGCCCGACCTGCGATGGCCTGGGCGTTAAGCAATTCTTCGACATCAAGCGACTGGTCAACGGCGAACTGACGCTGGCCGAAGGCGCGATCCGCGGCTGGGACAGGCGTAACGTCTATTACTTCCAGATGCTCGGCTCGCTGGCCTCGCACTATGGTTTCAGTCTGGAGAAGCCATTCAACGAACTGCCGGCCGATCAGCAGAAGTCCATCCTGCACGGCAGCGGCTCGCAGAACGTCGACTTCAAATACCTCAATGACCGTGGCGATATCGTCAAACGTTCGCACCCGTTCGAAGGCATCGTGCCGAACCTGGAGCGACGTTACCGCGAGACCGAATCGGCGAGCGTGCGTGAAGAGCTGGCCAAGTTTCTCAGTACCCAGTCCTGCCCGGATTGCCGAGGCACCCGCCTGCGTCGCGAGGCGCGGCACGTCTGGGTCGGCGAGAAAACTCTGCCGGCGGTGACCAACCTGCCAATCGGCGATGCCTGCGAGTATTTCGGCACGCTGAAGCTGACCGGTCGTCGTGGCGAAATTGCCGACAAGATCCTCAAGGAAATCCGCGAGCGTCTGCAGTTCCTGGTTAACGTCGGGCTGGACTACCTCTCGCTGGACCGCAGCGCGGACACCCTTTCCGGCGGTGAAGCCCAGCGGATTCGTCTGGCCAGCCAGATCGGTGCTGGCCTGGTGGGCGTGTTGTACATCCTCGACGAACCGTCGATCGGCCTGCACCAGCGCGATAACGACCGACTGCTCGGTACGCTCAAACATCTGCGCGATATCGGCAACACGGTGATCGTGGTCGAACACGACGAAGACGCCATCCGTTTGGCCGATTACGTGGTCGATATCGGTCCGGGCGCTGGCGTGCATGGCGGCCATATCGTCGCCGAAGGTACGCCCGCCGAAGTCATGGCGCACCCGGACTCGCTAACCGGCAAGTATCTATCGGGCCGGGTGAAGATCGCAGTGCCAGCCAAGCGCACGCCACGCAACAAGAAGCTGACCCTGTCACTCAAGGGCGCGCGCGGCAACAACTTGCGCAATGTCGATCTGGAAATCCCGATCGGCCTGCTGACGTGCGTGACTGGTGTGTCCGGTTCGGGCAAATCGACGCTGATCAACAACACGCTGTTCCCGCTGAGCGCCACGGCACTCAACGGTGCGACCACGCTGGAAGCAGCAGCACACGACAGCATCAAAGGCCTGGAACATCTCGACAAAGTCGTCGATATCGACCAGAGCCCGATCGGCCGTACGCCGCGCTCCAACCCGGCGACTTACACCGGGCTGTTCACGCCAATCCGCGAACTGTTCGCCGGCGTGCCGGAGTCACGCTCGCGTGGTTACGGGCCTGGGCGTTTCTCGTTCAACGTCAAGGGCGGTCGCTGCGAAGCGTGCCAGGGCGACGGTCTTATCAAGGTGGAAATGCACTTCCTGCCGGACATCTATGTGCCGTGTGACGTGTGCAAGAGCAAGCGCTACAACCGCGAAACCCTTGAGATCAAGTACAAGGGCAAGAACATCCACGAAACCCTCGAGATGACCATCGAGGAAGCACGGGTGTTCTTCGATGCGGTACCGGCACTGGCGCGCAAGCTACAAACGCTGATGGATGTGGGGCTGTCGTACATCAAGCTCGGGCAATCTGCGACCACGCTGTCCGGTGGTGAAGCGCAGCGGGTCAAGCTGTCACGCGAGTTATCCAAACGCGACACCGGCAAGACCCTATACATCCTCGATGAGCCGACCACAGGCCTGCACTTCGCGGATATCCAGCAATTGCTCGATGTGCTGCATCGCCTGCGCGATCACGGCAACACCGTGGTGGTGATCGAACACAACCTGGACGTGATCAAGACGGCTGACTGGCTGGTTGATCTCGGGCCTGAAGGCGGTTCCAAGGGTGGACAGATCATCGCCACCGGCACACCGGAGGAAGTGGCCGAGATGAAGCAATCTCACACCGGTTACTACCTCAAGCCGTTGCTGATCCGTGATCGGGCCTAAACACCGGGCATGAAAAAGCCCCTGTCACTTCATCAGTGACAGGGGCTTTTTTATATCTTTGCAATCAGGAAGTATGCGACTGCAGATAGTTCTCGAGACCGATGAGCTTGATCAGGCCCAACTGCTTTTCCAGCCAGTAGGTGTGATCTTCTTCGGTGTCGTTCAGCTGAATCCGCAGGATCTCACGACTGACGTAGTCTTTGTGTTGCTCGCAGAGCTCGATGCCTTTGCACAGCGCAGCGCGCACTTTGTACTCAAGGCGCAGATCCGCTTCGAGCATTTCCGGCACCGTGGTGCCAACATCCAGATCATCCGGACGCATACGCGGTGTGCCTTCAAGCATCAGAATCCGGCGCATCAACGCATCGGCGTGACCAGCCTCTTCTTCCATCTCATGGTTGATTCGCTCGTAGAGCTTGGTGAACCCCCAGTCCTCATACATCCGCGAATGAACGAAATATTGGTCACGCGCGGCCAGTTCGCCGGTCAGCAACGTGTTGAGGTAATCGATTACGTCTGGGTGGCCTTGCATCGCCCTACATCTCCCTGCTTGAAAGGCTGTAGTTTGAACCAACCGGACCGGGAGGTCACTCTTTCTACGCAATAAAAGCGAAGATATTCTGAGAAATGAGGCCTAAATAACGCAAAAACCGCCCAAATGAGGGCGGTTCTGCTTATCGTTTAGACTTCGTTAAGCTGTACGTTGAGCAGCTTTGCGATTGCTTCTCCATACGCCGGATCGGCTTTGTAAAAGTGCTGCAACTGGCGGTCTACGACGTCAGGCGAAACCCCGCTCATTGCCCCGGCAATGTTGCTGACCAACAGAGCTTTTTGCTCGTCACTCATCAAGCGGAACAGCGCACCGGCGTGGCTGTAGTAATCGGTGTCTTCGCGGTGATCGTAACGATCAGCAGCACCGCTCAAGCTCAGGGCAGGTTCAGCATAATGCGGCGCTTGCTTTGGCGACTCGATGTGGCTGTTCGGCTCGTAGTTGGGCGCCGCACCACCGTTGCTGCCAAAAGCCATCGCGCCATCACGCTGATAGGTATTCACCGGACTGCGCGGAGCATTCACCGGCAATTGCTGGTGATTGGTGCCGACACGGTAGCGATGGGCATCAGCGTAAGCGAACACACGACCTTGCAGCATGCGGTCAGGCGAGAGACCGACGCCTGGAACCATGTTGCTTGGGCCGAATGCGGCTTGCTCGACTTCGGCAAAGTAATTCAGCGGATTGCGGTTCAATTCCAGCTCGCCCACTTCGATCAGCGGGAATTCTTTCTGCGACCAGGTCTTGGTGACATCGAACGGGTTCTCGAAATGCGCCGCAGCTTGAGCCTCGGTCATGATCTGGATGCACACGCGCCATTTCGGGAAGTCACCGCGCTCGATCGCCTCGAACAGGTCACGCTGGGCGTAATCCGGATCGGTGCCCGCCAAACGCGCAGCATCTGCCGGCGTGAGGTTTTTGATCCCTTGCTTGGTCTTGTAGTGCCACTTCACCCAGTGACGCTCGCCCTGCGCGCTGATCAGGCTGTACGTGTGACTGCCGAAGCCATGCATGTGACGGTAGCCGTCGGGAATACCGCGATCAGAGAACAGAATCGTGACCTGGTGCAGCGCTTCGGGGGAATGCGACCAGAAGTCCCACATCATTTGCGCACTTTTCAGGTTGCTTTGTGGCATACGCTTTTGAGTGTGGATGAAGTCTGGAAACTTCAGGGGATCACGAATAAAGAACACTGGCGTGTTGTTGCCAACGATGTCCCAGTTGCCCTCTTCGGTATAAAACTTCAAAGCGAAACCACGAGGATCGCGCTCGGTATCAGCCGATCCACGCTCGCCGCCGACAGTAGAGAATCGCAGAAAGGTCGGAGTTTGCTTGCCCACAGACTCGAACAGCTTGGCGCTGGTGTACTGGGTGATATCGCCAGTAACAGTGAACGTACCGTAAGCACCCGAGCCCTTGGCATGCACGCGGCGCTCAGGAATGTTTTCACGGTTGAAGTGGGCGAGCTTCTCGATCAAGTGAAAATCGTCGAGCAGAAGCGGGCCGCGCGGGCCGGCAGAGCGAGAATTCTGGTTATCAGCGACTGGAGCGCCACTGGCGGTAGTAAGCGTTTTCATCTGGCTCATACGGTCTTCTTCCTCTTTCAGTCTTCAAACTGCCGGCTAATCGGCTTGGTGGGAAGTATTGATCATTAACGTGACACCTACAAATTCATTGCCTCGCAGACATCGATAGAAAATTACTAATGATCATTTCCCGCACATGATGACAAAAGAGGGGAGCCGCAAGCTTGTACAAATCAATCATTTTCTTACAGGCACAAAAAACCGGGCACTAGGCCCGGTTCTTCGTTTCAGACTGACGTCTTACTCAGCGGATACAGCTTCACCGCCGGTAGCACGATCAACCAACTCGACGTACGCCATAGGCGCGTTGTCGCCAGTGCGGAAGCCGCACTTGAGGATGCGCAGGTAGCCACCCTCACGGGTAGCGTAACGCTTGCCCAGGTCGTTGAAGAGCTTACCAACGATAGCTTTCGAACGAGTACGGTCGAAAACCAAACGGCGGTTAGCCAGGCTGTCTGTCTTGGCCAAAGTGATCAGCGGCTCAGCAACGCGACGCAGTTCTTTAGCTTTCGGCAGTGTAGTTTTGATCAGCTCGTGCTCGAACAGCGACACCGCCATGTTTTGGAACATGGCCTTGCGGTGCGAGCTGGTGCGGCTCAGGTGACGACCACTTTTACGATGACGCATGGTTCATTCCTTACCAAACACTACGTTCGGTGATTACGACGATCAGGCAGTCGCCTTGTCGTCCTTCTTAAGACTTGCAGGCGGCCAGTTGTCGAGGCGCATGCCGAGGGACAGACCGCGGGAGGCCAGAACGTCCTTGATTTCAGTCAAGGATTTCTTACCCAGGTTCGGAGTCTTCAACAGCTCTACTTCGGTGCGCTGAATCAGGTCACCGATGTAGTAGATGTTTTCCGCCTTAAGGCAGTTAGCCGAACGTACAGTCAGTTCCAGATCGTCAACCGGGCGAAGCAGGATCGGATCGATCTCGTCTTCCTGCTCGACAACCACTGGCTCACTGTCACCTTTGAGGTCGACGAACGCAGCCAACTGCTGTTGCAGAATGGTTGCAGCGCGGCGAATTGCCTCTTCAGGATCCAGAGTACCGTTGGTTTCCAGATCAATAACCAGCTTGTCCAGGTTAGTACGCTGCTCGACACGGGCGTTTTCCACCACGTATGCGATACGGCGAACCGGGCTGAACGAAGAGTCAAGCTGCAAGCGACCGATGCTGCGGCTTTCGTCTTCATCGCTCTGACGCGAGTCGGCTGGTTCATAACCACGACCACGAGCTACAGTGAGCTTCATGTTCAGGGCGCCGTTAGACGCCAGGTTAGCGATTACGTGATCGGGATTAACGATCTCGACATCATGATCCAGCTGAATATCGGCAGCGGTAACCACCCCCGAACCCTTCTTCGACAAGGTCAGCGTAACTTCGTCACGACCGTGCAGCTTGATGGCCAGACCTTTAAGGTTCAACAGGATTTCAATTACGTCTTCCTGTACACCTTCGATGGCGCTGTACTCGTGGAGCACACCGTCAATCTCGGCCTCGACTACTGCGCAGCCGGGCATTGAGGACAACAGGATGCGTCGCAGCGCGTTGCCCAGGGTGTGGCCAAAACCACGCTCGAGAGGCTCGAGAGTGATCTTGGCGCGGGTTGGACTGACAACCTGCACATCAATATGGCGGGGTGTCAGGAACTCATTTACCGAAATCTGCATGGATGCACCTATTTTCTAGCCCTTACTTGGAGTAGAGCTCGACAATCAGGCTTTCGTTGATGTCGGCGGACAGATCACTGCGAGCAGGAACGTTCTTGAAAACGCCCGACTTCTTCTCAGTGTCTACTTCTACCCATTCTACGCGGCCACGTTGGGCACACAGATCGAGAGCTTGGACAATGCGAAGCTGGTTTTTTGCTTTCTCGCGAACTGCAACCACGTCACCAGCACGAACCTGATACGACGGAACGTTTACGGTCTGACCGTTAACGCTGATCGACTTGTGCGATACCAGCTGGCGGGATTCGGCACGAGTCGAACCAAAGCCCATACGGTATACAACGTTGTCCAGACGGCATTCGAGCAGTTGCAGCAGGTTTTCACCGGTTGCACCTTTCTTGCCAGCAGCTTCTTTGTAGTAGCCGCTGAACTGACGCTCGAGAACGCCGTAGATACGACGGACCTTCTGCTTTTCACGCAGTTGGGTGCCGTAGTCGGACTGGCGACCGCGGCGTTGGCCGTGGATACCAGGTGCTGCTTCAATGTTGCACTTCGATTCGATCGCGCGCACGCCGCTCTTCAGGAAGAGATCGGTGCCTTCGCGACGAGCGAGTTTGCATTTTGGACCAATGTAACGAGCCATTCTTTACAATCTCCTGGATTACACGCGGCGCTTCTTCGGCGGACGGCACCCGTTGTGCGGGATTGGCGTCACGTCGGTGATGCTGGCGATCTTATAGCCACAGCCGTTCAATGCACGGACAGCAGACTCACGACCTGGACCTGGACCTTTGACGTTAACGTCGAGGTTTTTCAGGCCATATTCCAGCGCAGCTTGACCAGCACGTTCAGCAGCTACTTGAGCAGCAAACGGGGTGGACTTGCGGGAACCGCGGAAACCCGAACCACCAGAGGTAGCCCAAGAAAGCGCGTTACCTTGACGGTCGGTGATGGTCACGATTGTGTTGTTAAAAGAAGCATGGATGTGGGCGATGCCATCAACCACTGTCTTTTTAACTTTTTTACGAGGACGAGCAGCAGGTTTTGCCATGATTAATTTCCTGTCGATTCGCGTGGGCGATTACTTGCGGATCGGCTTACGCGGACCTTTACGGGTACGCGCGTTAGTCTTGGTACGCTGACCGCGCACTGGAAGACCACGACGATGACGCAGACCACGGTAGCAACCGAGGTCCATCAAACGCTTGATTTTCATGTTGATTTCGCGACGCAGGTCACCTTCAGTGGTGAACTTCGCCACTTCGCCACGCAACTGTTCAATCTGCTCGTCGCTCAGATCTTTGATCTTTGCGGCTGGGTTTACCCCAGTCTCTGCGCAAATTTTCTGCGCAGTAGTGCGACCAACACCATAGATGTAGGTCAGCGAGATAACAGTGTGCTTGTTATCTGGAATGTTAACGCCTGCAATACGGGCCATTCAGTGGGACTCCAATTGACAGCTACCTACGCCCCGGAAGCCAAGAAATAGGGCGCGAGATAATATCGCTGTAATAACAAATAATCAACCCGGCAGCGCACTAGCTGCCGGGCTTCAAGCGGATCACACTCAGCCTTGGCGCTGTTTGTGACGCGGTTCCGCGCTGCAAATTACTCGAACAACACCTTCGCGGCGAATAATTTTGCAGTTACGGCACAGCTTTTTCACCGATGCACGAACTTTCATCACCAACTCCTCGAACCTTATGGGTACTCAGCGCAACATGCCGCTGCCGTAACCCTTCAGGTTGGCTTTCTTCATCAGGGATTCGTACTGGTGCGAAACGAGGTGCGATTGTACTTGGGACATGAAGTCCATCACAACCACGACCACGATCAGCAACGAGGTCCCGCCAAGGTAGAACGGAACGTTTGCCGCAACCACCAGGAACTGGGGCAACAGACATACGGCCGTCATATATAGAGCACCGAACAGGGTCAAACGGGTCAGAACGCCATCAATGTAGCGCGCCGACTGCTCGCCCGGACGGATACCCGGAATAAAGGCACCGGACTTCTTCAGGTTTTCCGCTACGTCTTTCGGATTGAACATCAACGCCGTATAGAAGAAGCAGAAGAAAATAATCCCTGCACTAAACAGCAGAATATTCAACGGCTGACCAGGAGCGATCGACTGCGAGATGTCCTGCAACCAGCCCAAACCTTCAGACTGACCGAACCAGGTACCCAACGAAGCCGGGAACAGCAAAATGCTGCTCGCGAAAATAGCCGGAATAACACCGGCCATGTTCACCTTCAGCGGCAAGTGGCTAGTCTGCGCAGCGAAGACCTTACGGCCCTGCTGACGCTTGGCGTAGTGAACAGCAATACGACGCTGACCACGCTCAATGAACACCACAAAACCGATAATCGCTACTGCCAGCAAACCGATCGCAACAAGGGCAAAAATGTTGATGTCACCCTGACGCGCAGACTCGAAAGACTGCCCGATCGCTCTCGGAAGACCGGCGACGATACCTGCGAAAATCAACATCGAGATACCGTTGCCAACACCACGCTCAGTAATCTGCTCACCCAGCCACATCATGAACATCGCACCAGCCACAAAAGTGGATACCGCGACGAAATGGAAGCCAAAGTCACCAGTGAACGATACGCCCTGCCCCGCCAGACCAATGGACATGCCAATAGCCTGAACGAGAGCGAGAACGACAGTGCCGTAGCGGGTGTACTGAGCAATCTTGCGACGCCCAGCTTCACCTTCCTTCTTCAACTGTTCCAACTGCGGGCTGACGGCTGTCATCAGCTGCATGATGATCGATGCCGAAATGTACGGCATGATCCCCAGTGCAAAGATGCTCATCCTTTCCAGCGCGCCGCCGGAGAACATGTTGAACAAGCTAAGAATGGTCCCCTCATTCTGTCGAAACAGTTCTGCGAGTCGGTCCGGGTTGATACCTGGAACCGGGATGTGTGCGCCTATTCGGTAGACGATAATCGCCAGGAACAGAAAACGCAGACGAGCCCAGAGTTCAGACATACCGCCTTTGCCGAGCGCAGAGAGAGCACCTTGCTTAGCCATTTATTCCTCGAACTTGCCGCCAGCTGCTTCGATAGCCGAACGCGCACCCTTGGTGGCGCCGATTCCCTTGCCGATAGTGACAGCGCGAGTCACTTCACCGGACAGCATGATTTTCACACGCTGTACGTTGACGTTAATCACGTTGGCATCTTTCAGGGACTGCACGGTAACGATGTCGCCTTCCACTTTAGCCAGCTCGGACAGACGCACTTCTGCGCGATCCATAGCCTTCAGGGAAACGAAACCGAACTTCGGCAGGCGACGATGCAGCGGCTGTTGACCGCCTTCAAAGCCTGGAGCAATGGTGCCACCGGAGCGGGAGGTCTGACCTTTGTGGCCGCGGCCACCAGTCTTACCCAAACCGCTACCGATACCACGGCCCGGACGATGCTTTTCACGACGGGAACCCGGCGCTGGACTCAGATCATTGAGTTTCATCGATTAACCCTCGACACGCAGCATGTAGTAAGCCTTGTTGATCATCCCGCGATTCTCGGGAGTATCCTGGACTTCTACAGTGTGACCGATGCGACGCAGACCCAGACCCTTAACGCACAATTTGTGGTTAGGGATGCGGCCGGTCATGCTTTTGATCAGCGTTACTTTAACGGTAGCCATGATCAGAAGATCTCCTTGACGGTCAAACCACGCTTGGCGGCAATAGACTCAGGAGATTGCATGGCTTTCAGACCCTTGAAAGTGGCGTGAACCACGTTTACCGGGTTAGTCGAGCCGTAGCACTTGGCCAGAACGTTCTGAACGCCAGCAACTTCGAGGACAGCACGCATAGCGCCACCAGCGATGATACCGGTACCTTCAGAAGCAGGCTGCATGTACACCTTCGAAGCGCCGTGAGCGGACTTCATTGCGTACTGCAGAGTGGTGCCGTTCAGGTCAACTTGAATCATGTTGCGGCGAGCAGCTTCCATTGCCTTCTGGATCGCAGCAGGCACTTCACGTGACTTGCCACGGCCGAAGCCAACACGCCCTTTACCATCACCAACCACGGTCAACGCGGTGAAAGTGAAGATACGGCCGCCTTTAACGGTTTTGGCTACGCGGTTAACTTGAACCAGCTTCTCAATGTAGCCTTCGTCGCGCTTTTGGTCGTTATTTGACATAACTTAGAACTCCAGCCCAGCTTCACGAGCAGCATCAGCCAGCGCTTTAACGCGGCCGTGATACTTGAAGCCAGAGCGGTCGAAAGCCACTTGCGAGACGCCAGCGGCCTTAGCACGCGTAGCGACCAGCTGGCCAACCTTTGTGGCCGCGTCGATGTTGCCAGTGGCACCATCACGCAGTTCTTTATCCAAAGTCGAGGCGCTTGCCAGGACTTTGTTGCCGTCGGCCGAGATGACCTGGGCGTAGATGTGCTGCGACGAGCGGAACACGCAGAGACGCACGACTTCGAGTTCGTGCATTTTCAGGCGTGCTTTGCGAGCGCGACGCAGTCGAGTAACTTTTTTGTCGGTCATTTGCTATGCCCTACTTCTTCTTGGCTTCTTTACGACGGACGACTTCGTCCGCGTAGCGCACACCTTTGCCTTTGTACGGCTCTGGTGGACGGAAGTCGCGGATCTCAGCGGCCACTTGACCTACCAGCTGCTTATCGATGCCCTTGATCAGGATATCGGTCTGGCTAGGAGTCTCAGCGGTGATGCCTTCCGGCAGTTCGTAATCCACTGGGTGCGAGAAGCCAAGGGCAAGGTTCAAAACCGTGCCTTTTGCTTGCGCTTTGTAACCAACACCGACCAGCTGGAGCTTACGCTCGAAGCCTTGGCTTACGCCTTGGACCATGTTGTTTACCAACGCACGCGTGGTACCGGCCATTGCGCGAGTTTGTTGATCGCCATTGCGAGCAGCGAAACGCAGCTCACCAGCTTCTTCAACAATCTCAACGGACGAATGGATGTTCAGTTCAAGAGTGCCCTTGGCACCCTTCACCGAAAGCTGTTGGCCTGCGAATTTTACTTCGACACCGGCTGGCAGCTTAACGGGGTTCTTAGCGACGCGAGACATGCTTATCCCCCCTTAGAACACAGTGCAAAGAACTTCGCCGCCGACACCGGCAGCGCGCGCAGCACGATCCGTCATCACACCTTTGTTGGTGGAGACGATAGACACGCCAAGACCGCCACGAACTTTCGGCAGATCTTCAACGGACTTGTACTGACGCAGGCCTGGACGACTAACGCGCTTCACTTCTTCGATAACCGGACGGCCTTCGAAGTACTTCAGCGAGATGGACAACGACGGCTTAGCGTCGGTGGTGATCTGAAAATCCGCGATGTAACCTTCGTCCTTCAGGACTTTTGCTACAGCCACCTTCAGCGTGGAAGACGGCATGCTTACGACAGACTTTTCAGCCATCTGGGCATTACGGATTCGAGTTAGCATGTCCGCTAACGGGTCCTGCATACTCATGGGCTAGACGCTCCTAATACAGAAAAATTAGCCTTGCGGCTACTACTTGTCGCCGAGAACTTCCGGGCATGAAAAACACGGGCTCAGGCGAGCCGGTCATTCTAGACACACCCCAGAAATGAATCAAGCCCCAAAAGGGGCTTGATTCAAATTCAAGGCCACCGATAGTCAGATTCTTGCGGACCCGACCATCGAGGCTTTGACAGCGATTACCAGCTGGCTTTAACCAGACCTGGAACGTCACCACGCATTGCAGCTTCACGCAACTTGTTACGGCCAAGGCCGAACTTGCGGTATACGCCGTGCGGACGACCAGTCAGGCGGCAACGGTTACGCATGCGCGAAGCGCTTGCGTCACGTGGTTGCTTCTGCAGAGCTACGGTAGCTTCCCAACGTGCTTCTGGACTTGCGTTCAGATCAACGATGATAGCTTTCAGCGCTGCACGCTTGGTGGCGTACTTGGCAACAGTGAGCTGACGCTTCAGCTCACGGTTTTTCATGCTCTTCTTGGCCATTTTCCTACTCCAATCAGTTGCGGAACGGGAATTTGAAAGCACGCAGCAGAGCGCGGCCTTCATCATCGTTCTTGGCAGTGGTGGTCAGGGTAATGTCCAGACCGCGGAGAGCATCGATCTTGTCGTAGTCGATTTCCGGGAAAATGATCTGCTCTTTTACGCCCATGCTGTAGTTACCACGACCATCGAAGGACTTGGCATTCAGGCCGCGGAAGTCGCGAACCCGAGGCAGGGAGATCGACAGCAGACGATCCAGGAACTCGTACATACGCTCACGGCGCAGAGTCACCTTGACACCGATCGGCCATCCTTCGCGGACTTTAAAGCCAGCGATGGATTTACGAGCGTAGGTCACAACGACTTTTTGGCCGGTGATCTTTTCCAGGTCAGCAACAGCGTGCTCGATGACTTTTTTGTCACCGATCGCTTCGCCCAGACCCATGTTCAGGGTGATTTTGGTAACGCGCGGAACTTCCATCACGTTCGAAAGCTTAAGTTCTTCCTTAAGTTTCGGAGCGATTTCCTTCCGGTAAATCTCTTTTAGTCGTGCCATGGTCTTCTACCTAGCAGTGTTCAAGCATCAACCGCTTTTTGGGTCGACTTGAAGACACGAATTTTCTTACCTTCTTCTACTTTGAAACCAACGCGGTCAGCCTTGTTGGTTTCGCCATTGAAGATGGCTACGTTAGAAGCGTGCAGTGGCGCTTCTTTCTCGACGATACCGCCTTGTACGCCCGACATCGGGTTAGGCTTGGTATGACGCTTGACCAGGTTCAGACCACCAACAACCAGACGGTTGTCAGCAAGAACCTTCAGCACCTTACCGCGCTTACCTTTGTCTTTGCCGGCGATCACGATGATCTCGTCGTCACGACGAATCTTTTGCATGTCGGATCTCCTTACAGCACTTCTGGGGCGAGCGAGACGATCTTCATGAACTTCTCAGTACGAAGTTCACGGGTCACTGGCCCAAAGATACGGGTGCCGATCGGCTCTTGCTTGTTGTTCAGAAGAACAGCAGCGTTGCCATCAAAGCGGATAATGGAGCCATCAGCACGACGTACGCCGTGACGAGTGCGGACTACAACAGCAGTCATCACTTGGCCTTTTTTCACCTTACCGCGAGGAATTGCTTCCTTCACGGTAACTTTGATGATGTCACCGATACCAGCGTAACGACGATGGGAGCCACCCAGCACCTTGATGCACATAACACGGCGAGCGCCGCTGTTATCGGCCACATCGAGCATGGATTGAGTCTGAATCATATAATTTCTCCGACCCCTAGTCCTTAGACTTCCACAGCGCGTTCGAGAACATCAACCAGTGCCCAAGACTTGGTCTTGGCCATCGGACGAGTTTCACGAATAGTGACTTTGTCGCCGATATGGCACTGATTGGTTTCGTCGTGCGCGTGCAGCTTAGTCGAACGCTTAACATATTTACCGTAGATCGGGTGCTTAACGCGACGCTCGATCAGAACGGTGATGGTTTTGTCCATCTTGTCGCTGACAACACGGCCAGTCAGCGTACGGACAGTTTTTTCGGCTTCAGCCATGATCACTTACCTGCCTGCTGGTTAAGCACAGTCTTCACGCGAGCGATGTCACGCTTAACTTGCGAGAGCAGATGAGACTGCCCCAACTGGCCAGTTGCTTTCTGCATACGCAGATTGAACTGGTCGCGCAGCAAGCCGAGCAGTTGCTCGTTCAGCTGCTGTGCGGATTTTTCACGAAGTTCATTCGCTTTCATCACATCACCGTCCGTTTAACAAAGGCGGTGGCGAGCGGCAGCTTTGCAGCAGCCAGGGCAAAAGCCTCACGCGCCAGCTCTTCAGTTACACCCTCGATTTCATACAGGACTTTGCCTGGCTGAATCTGGGCTACCCAGTATTCCACGTTACCCTTACCTTTACCCATCCGAACTTCGAGGGGCTTTTTGGAAATCGGCTTGTCCGGGAATACACGGATCCAGATCTTGCCGCCACGTTTAACGTGACGGGTCAGAGCACGACGCGCTGACTCGATCTGACGAGCGGTGAGACGACCACGAGCTACAGACTTCAGCGCGAACTCGCCGAAGCTGACTTTGCTACCGCGCTGAGCCAGGCCACGGTTGTGACCTGTCATCTGCTTGCGGAACTTCGTACGCTTAGGTTGCAACATTTGGCGTACCCCTTACTTAGCAGCTTTTTTACGAGGCGCTGGTGCTTGTGGTTTCAGTTCTTCTTGGCGACCACCAATTACTTCGCCTTTGAAGATCCAAACCTTTACACCGATCACACCGTAAGTGGTGTGAGCTTCGTAGTTGGCATAGTCGATGTCGGCACGCAGGGTGTGCAATGGCACACGCCCTTCGCGATACCATTCAGTACGTGCGATTTCAGCACCGCCGAGACGACCGCTCACTTGGATTTTGATGCCTTTGGCACCAATGCGCATGGCGTTCTGAACAGCGCGCTTCATAGCGCGACGGAACATTACGCGACGCTCCAGCTGCTGAGCTACGCTCTGCGCAACCAGCATACCGTCGAGCTCCGGCTTGCGGATCTCTTCGATATTGATGTGCACAGGCACACCCATTTGCTTGGTCAGGTCCTGACGCAGTTTCTCAACATCTTCACCTTTCTTCCCGATAACGATACCTGGACGAGCAGTGTGGATGGTGATACGTGCAGTTTGCGCCGGACGATGGATATCGATACGGCTTACGGACGCGCTTTTTAGTTTGTCTTGGAGATACTCACGCACCTTCAGATCAGCGAACAAATAGTCCGCATAAGTCCGACCGTCTGCGTACCAGACGGAGGTGTGCTCCTTGACGATTCCCAGGCGAATGCCAATGGGATGTACTTTCTGACCCATCTCTTCGACTCCGTTACTTGTCAGCAACCTTGACAGTGATATGGCAAGACCGCTTGACGATGCGATCAGCACGGCCTTTGGCACGTGGCATGATGCGCTTCAGCGAACGCCCTTCGTTGACGAAAACGGTGCTGACCTTCAGGTCATCAACGTCTGCGCCTTCGTTATGCTCGGCGTTGGCTACGGCCGACTCCAGCACTTTCTTCATGATCTCGGCGGCTTTCTTACTGCTGAAAGCCAACAAGTTGAGCGCTTCGCCCACCTTCTTCCCGCGAATCTGGTCGGCGACCAAGCGGGCTTTCTGGGCGGAGATTCGAGCGCCCGACAACTTAGCGGCTACTTCCATTTCCTAACCCCTTAACGCTTGGCTTTCTTGTCTGCCACGTGCCCACGATAAGTGCGGGTACCGGCAAACTCGCCCAGTTTGTGGCCGACCATGTCTTCGTTAACGAGAACTGGGACGTGTTGACGACCGTTGTGTACTGCGATGGTCAGACCGACCATTTGTGGCAGGATCATCGAACGACGCGACCAAGTCTTAATTGGTTTGCGATCGTTCTTTTCCGCCGCCACTTCGATCTTCTTCAGTAGGTGAAGATCAATAAAAGGACCTTTTTTCAGAGAACGTGGCACTGTCGTATCCCTCTATTTACTTGCGACGACGGACGATCATTTTGTCGGTACGCTTATTACCACGAGTCTTCGCGCCCTTAGTCGGGAAGCCCCATGGCGATACCGGATGACGACCACCAGAGGTACGACCTTCACCACCACCATGTGGGTGGTCAACCGGGTTCATGGCAACACCACGAACGGTTGGGCGAACGCCACGCCAGCGTTTGGCACCAGCTTTACCCAGCGAACGCAGGCTGTGCTCGGAGTTCGAGACTTCGCCCAGGGTCGCACGGCATTCAGCCAGGACTTTACGCATTTCACCGGAGCGAAGACGCAGGGTAACGTACACACCTTCACGAGCGATCAGCTGAGCCGAGGCACCAGCGGAACGAGCGATCTGTGCGCCTTTACCTGGCTTCAATTCGATGCCGTGTACGGTGCTACCAACTGGAATGCTGCGCAGTTGCAACTGGTTGCCTGGCTTGATCGGAGCCAAAGCACCCGAAATCAGCTGGTCGCCAGCACTCACGCCTTTAGGGGCGATGATGTAACGGCGTTCGCCGTCTGCGTACAACATAAGAGCAATGTGAGCAGTACGGTTTGGATCGTATTCAATACGCTCAACAGTGGCTGGAATGCCATCTTTGTCGTTGCGACGGAAATCGACCATACGATAATGCTGCTTATGACCACCACCGATGTGACGGGTAGTAATACGGCCATTGTTGTTACGACCACCAGTCTTCGATTTTTTCTCGAGCAGCGGTGCGTGAGGAGCGCCTTTATGCAGCTCCTGGTTGACCACCTTGACCACAAAACGGCGGCCAGGGGAAGTCGGTTTGCATTTAACGATTGCCATGATGCACCCCTTCCTTACTCAGCACTGCTGCTGAAATCGAGATCTTGGCCTGGCTGAAGGGAGATAACTGCCTTCTTCCAGTCATTGCGCTTGCCCAGACCGCGAGCCGTGCGCTTGCTCTTACCCAGAACGTTCAGGGTAGTAACACGCTCAACTTTCACGCTGAACAGGCTTTCGACGGCCTTCTTGATTTCCAGCTTGGTTGCGTCAGTTGCAACCTTGAAAACGAACTGGCCTTTCTTGTCAGCCAGAACCGTAGCCTTTTCGGAAACGTGCGGGCCAAGCAGAACTTTAAATACGCGTTCCTGGTTCATCCCAGCAGCTCCTCGAATTTCTTCACGGCCGACACGGTGATCAACACCTTGTCGTATGCGATCAGACTAACTGGATCGGAACCTTGAACGTCACGTACATCTACGTGCGGCAGGTTACGAGCAGCCAGGTACAGGTTCTGATCAACAGCGTCCGACACGATGAGAACATCGGTCAGGCTCATGTTGTTCAGCTTGCCCAGCAGATCTTTGGTTTTTGGAGTTTCAACAGCGAAATCCTGAACCACGATCAGACGATCAGTACGCACCAGCTCAGCAAGGATGGAACGCATTGCTGCGCGATACATCTTCTTGTTCAGCTTCTGGGAGTGATCCTGTGGACGAGCTGCGAAAGTGGTACCGCCGCCACGCCAGATTGGGCTACGGATAGTACCGGCACGAGCACGGCCAGTACCTTTCTGACGCCATGGGCGCTTACCGCCACCACGAACGTCGGAACGGGTCTTTTGCTGCTTGCTACCTTGACGGCCGCCGGCCATGTAGGCCACGACTGCTTGGTGAACCAGCGTCTCGTTGAATTCGCCGCCAAATGTCAGTTCGGAAACTTCGATCGCTTGAGCGTCATTTACATTTAATTGCATGTCAGCTTCCCCTTAACCGCGAGCCTTGGCTGCTGGACGTACAACCAGATTGCCGCCAGTAGCGCCAGGAACAGCGCCCTTGACCAACAACAGATTGCGTTCAGCGTCCACGCGCACTACTTCCAGGGACTGCACGGTCACGCGCTCAGCGCCCATATGACCGGACATTTTTTTGCCCTTGAATACACGACCAGGAGTCTGGCACTGGCCGATAGAGCCTGGGACGCGGTGGGATACGGAGTTACCGTGGGTGTTATCTTGCCCGCGGAAATTCCAACGCTTGATCGTACCCTGGAAGCCTTTACCCTTGGACTGACCGGTTACATCAACCAGTTGACCAGCGGCGAAGATTTCAGCGTTGATCAGATCGCCAGCCTGGTAGTCGCCCTCTTCAAGACGGAACTCCATGACAGTGCGACCAGCGGCAACGTTCGCCTTAGCGAAGTGGCCAGCCTGAGCTGCTGTAACACGCGAAGCACGACGCTCGCCTACAGTGACTTGCACTGCACGATAGCCATCGGTCTCTTCAGTTTTGAACTGGGTGACGCGATTCGGTTCGATCTCAATGACCGTGACCGGAATGGAGACACCTTCTTCGGTGAAAATACGGGTCATACCGCATTTACGACCGACTACACCAATAGTCATGTTGTAAACCTCATGAGTGTACGGGGCTTTCACCCGCTATGGCCGCCCATTTCAGAGCGTTACACGACTAAGACCGAGTCTTAGCCGAGGCTGATCTGTACTTCCACACCGGCCGCAAGATCAAGCTTCATAAGCGCATCAACGGTTTTATCCGTTGGCTGGACGATGTCCAGAACGCGCTTATGAGTACGGATCTCGTACTGGTCACGCGCGTCTTTGTTGACGTGCGGAGAGACCAGAACGGTGAACCGCTCTTTACGGGTAGGCAGTGGAATTGGACCACGCACTTGAGCACCAGTACGTTTCGCGGTTTCCACGATTTCCTGGGTGGATTGGTCGATCAGGCGATGGTCAAAAGCCTTCAACCTGATACGGATTTGCTGATTTTGCATTGGATTTCAGACTCCGGCTGCTATTCCCACCGAGCGCAATACGCCCGTTAAAAGGAGGCGCAATTCTATAGACGCCCCAGATAGGTGTCAACCCAATAAAAAAAGCCCCCGCTAAGCGGAGGCTTTTTTCAACTCATCATTTAACTCAAAAGAGTTAGGCGATGATTTTGGCTACGACGCCAGCGCCGACGGTACGACCGCCTTCACGGATAGCGAAACGCAGACCGTCTTCCATTGCGATGGTTTTGATCAGGGTGACAACCATTTTGATGTTGTCGCCTGGCATTACCATTTCAACGCCTTCCGGCAGTTCGCAGTTACCGGTCACGTCAGTGGTCCGGAAGTAGAACTGTGGACGGTAGCCTTTGAAGAAAGGAGTGTGACGACCGCCTTCTTCTTTGCTCAACACGTACACTTCAGCTTCGAAGGTAGTGTGCGGCTTAACCGAACCTGGCTTAACCAGAACCTGACCACGCTCTACGTCGTCACGCTTGGTGCCGCGCAGCAGCACGCCGCAGTTCTCGCCAGCACGACCTTCGTCGAGCAGCTTACGGAACATTTCAACACCGGTGCAGGTGGTGACGGTAGTGTCACGCAGACCAACGATTTCCAGTGGATCCTGAACGCGAACGATACCGCGCTCGATACGACCAGTCACAACAGTACCGCGACCCGAGATCGAGAATACGTCTTCGATTGGCATCAGGAACGGCTTGTCGATTACGCGAACTGGATCCGGAATGTAGGTATCCAGAGTCTCAACCAGCTTACGAACGGCAGTGGTGCCCATTTCGTTGTCGTCTTTGCCTTCCAGAGCCATACGAGCCGAACCGATGATGATCGGAGTGTCGTCGCCTGGGAAGTCATAGGTGGACAGCAGGTCGCGAACTTCCATCTCAACCAGTTCCAGCAGCTCAGCGTCGTCTACCAGGTCAGCCTTGTTCAGGAAAACCACGATGTACGGAACGCCAACCTGACGGGACAGCAGGATGTGCTCACGGGTTTGTGGCATCGGACCATCAGCGGCCGAGCAAACCAGGATTGCGCCGTCCATCTGAGCAGCACCGGTGATCATGTTCTTCACATAGTCAGCGTGACCTGGGCAGTCAACGTGAGCGTAGTGACGGATCAGCGAGTTGTATTCAACGTGTGCAGTGTTGATGGTGATACCACGAGCTTTTTCTTCTGGTGCGCTGTCGATCTTGTCGAAGTCAACGATTGCGGAACCGAAAACTTCGGAGCAAACGCGAGTCAGAGCAGCAGTCAGAGTGGTTTTACCGTGGTCAACGTGACCGATGGTGCCAACGTTGACGTGCGGTAGGGAACGATCAAATTTTTCTTTAGCCACGACAATTAACTCCTAGCCTAAAGGGGCTGAATCAGCCTTGTTTTTTGGTAACAGACTCGACGATGTGCGACGGGGCTGTATCGTATTTTTTGAATTCCATAGAGTAGCTTGCGCGACCCTGGGACATGGAACGAACGTCGGTCGCATAACCGAACATTTCACCCAGCGGAACTTCAGCACGAATTACTTTGCCGGAGACCGTGTCTTCCATACCCTGAATCATGCCGCGACGACGGTTAAGGTCGCCCATGACATCACCCATATAGTCTTCAGGCGTAACAACCTCTACAGCCATGATCGGCTCGAGCAACTCACCACCACCCTTCTGGGCCAGTTGCTTGGTCGCCATGGAAGCAGCCACTTTAAACGCCATCTCGTTGGAGTCGACGTCGTGGTAAGAACCATCGAACACGGTAGCCTTCAGGCCGATCAGCGGATAGCCGGCAACAACACCGTTCTTCATCTGCTCTTCGATACCCTTCTGGATAGCCGGGATGTATTCCTTAGGAACCACACCACCTACTACTTCGTTCACGAATTGCAGACCTTCCTGACCTTCGTCAGCAGGAGCAAAACGAATCCAGCAGTGACCGAACTGGCCACGACCGCCGGACTGGCGAACGAACTTGCCTTCGATTTCGCAGTTCTTCGTGATGCGCTCACGATAGGAAACCTGAGGCTTGCCGATGTTGGCTTCGACGTTGAACTCACGGCGCATCCGGTCAACCAGGATGTCCAGGTGCAGCTCGCCCATGCCGGAGATGATCGTTTGACCAGTCTCTTCATCAGTCTTGACGCGGAAAGAAGGGTCTTCCTGAGCAAGCTTGCCCAGAGCGATACCCATTTTTTCCTGGTCATCCTTGGTCTTAGGCTCTACGGCAACCGAAATAACCGGCTCCGGGAAGTCCATACGAACCAGGATGATTGGCTTGTCAGCATTGCAGAGGGTTTCACCAGTGGTGACGTCCTTCATGCCGATCAGGGCCGCGATGTCACCAGCGCGTACTTCCTTGATCTCTTCACGGGCGTTTGCGTGCATTTGCACCATACGACCCACGCGCTCTTTCTTGCCTTTAACCGAGTTGATCACGCCGTCGCCGGAGTTCAACACGCCCGAGTAAACGCGAACGAAGGTCAAAGTACCCACGAATGGGTCGGTAGCGATCTTGAACGCCAGAGCCGAGAACGGCTCCGCATCGTCTGCGTGACGCTCCAGCTCGATTTCCTCGTTATCCGGGTCAGTACCCTTGATAGCAGGAATATCGGTTGGCGCAGGCAGGAAGTCGATAACGGCGTCGAGAACCAGGGGAACACCCTTGTTCTTGAAGGAAGAACCGCAAACGGCCAGAACGATTTCGCCGGCGATAGTACGCTGACGCAAAGCAGCTTTGATCTCTTCGATCGTCAGCTCTTCGCCTTCCAGGTACTTGTTCATCAGCTCTTCGTTGGCTTCGGCAGCAGCCTGAACCATGTTGTCGCGCCATTCGGCAGCCAATTCCTGCATATCTTCAGGAACAGGCTTACGAACAGGAACCATACCTTTATCAGCATCATTCCAGTACACAGCTTCCATGTTGATCAGATCAATCTGACCCTGGAAGTTGTCTTCCGAACCGATAGCCAACTGGATTGGCACCGGAGTGTGACCCAGACGCTTTTTGATCTGATCGATCACGCGCAGGAAGTTCGCACCAGCACGGTCCATCTTGTTCACGTAAACAAGACGTGGAACACCGTATTTGTTGGCCTGACGCCATACGGTTTCCGACTGAGGCTCAACACCCGAAGTACCGCAGAACACAACGACAGCGCCGTCGAGTACGCGCAGGGAACGTTCAACTTCAATGGTGAAGTCAACGTGGCCAGGGGTATCGATTACGTTGAAGCGATGCTCGTCTTTGTACTGCTTAGCAGAACCTTTCCAGAAGGCGGTAATGGCAGCAGAAGTAATGGTAATACCACGCTCCTGCTCCTGAACCATCCAGTCTGTGGTCGCGGCGCCGTCATGCACCTCGCCCATTTTGTGACTTTTGCCAGTGTAAAAAAGGACGCGCTCGGTGGTGGTGGTTTTACCAGCATCCACGTGAGCGACGATACCGATGTTACGGTAGCGACTAATCGGAGTAGTACGAGCCATAAAGCCCTCGCAAAATTAGTGAAGCTAAAATTAGAAGCGGTAGTGCGAGAAAGCTTTGTTGGCTTCTGCCATACGGTGCACGTCTTCACGCTTCTTAACAGCAGCACCTTTACCTTCAGCAGCATCCAGCAGCTCGCCAGCCAAACGCAGAGCCATAGACTTCTCGCCACGCTTGCGCGCGAAGTCTACCAACCAGCGCATTGCCAGAGCGTTACGACGGGAAGGACGAACCTCGACCGGAACCTGGTAAGTAGCACCACCAACGCGGCGCGACTTCACTTCGACCAGCGGAGCGATGGCGTCGAGTGCTTTTTCGAAGAGTTCCAGGGGATCGGTGCCAGCCTTACGGGTCGCAACGGTTTCCAGGGCACCATAAACGATACGCTCGGCAACGGCTTTCTTGCCGCTTTCCATAACGTGGTTCATGAATTTGGCGAGGATCTGGCTTCCGTATTTCGGATCGTCCAGAATCTCACGCTTTGCTGCTACGCGACGTCTTGGCATGATAAGCCCTCAAGCGGTCTTCAGGTTAGCTCGGGACAGATCCAAAGGATGCGTGCCCGACCTTACTCTTATCGACTCAATAAAATAAAAATCTGCAAAACGGCCGATTACTTCGGACGCTTGGTACCGTACTTCGAACGACCTTGGTTACGACCTTTAACGCCGGAAGTATCCAAAGAACCGCGAACGGTGTGGTAACGAACACCTGGCAAGTCTTTTACACGGCCGCCACGAATCAGTACGACGCTGTGCTCTTGCAGGTTGTGGCCTTCACCGCCGATGTACGAGGAAACCTCGAAACCGTTGGTCAGACGCACACGGCATACTTTACGCAGTGCCGAGTTAGGTTTTTTCGGCGTGGTGGTATACACACGGGTGCATACGCCACGACGTTGCGGGCAGTTCTGCAGCGCAGGCACGTCGGATTTCTCGACGATACGCTTACGCGGCTGACGTACCAGCTGGTTGATAGTTGCCATCTACTAGCTCCACTGTTGTCTTGCGACGCTATTGTCTTGCAAGAAAAGCAAAATGGCAGGAACGAATTCCCGCCAAATTTAGGGGTACAAGAGTCTAAAGAGGATCTTGTCCCCAGTCAAGGCAAGGCCCCGACCTCCCCACTCATCGAACCTCGACAAATTGTCTCGATTCGATGAACGGTGCGATCAGGGCCTTACGCTCATATATCGCAGAACTCAGTTACCGCTCGAGTTCAGCGCTTCGGTCAGTGCAGCTTCCACTTCACTGGCGCTTACGCGCAACGGCTTGTCTGCTTCACGACGACGCTTGCGCTCGCTGTGATATGCCAGACCGGTACCGGCCGGGATCAGACGACCCACGACTACGTTTTCTTTCAGGCCGCGCAGGTAATCGCGCTTGCCGGTGACGGCCGCTTCGGTCAGTACGCGGGTGGTTTCCTGGAAGGAAGCCGCCGAGATGAACGATTCGGTCGACAACGACGCCTTGGTGATACCCAGCAGAACGCGAGTGAACTTGGAGACAAATTTGTCTTCCGCGCCCAGACGCTCGTTCTCTACCAGTACGTGAGTCAATTCCATCTGGTCGCCCTTGATGAAAGTGGAATCGCCGGATTCAGCGATTTCAACCTTACGCAGCATCTGACGCAGAATGGTCTCGATGTGCTTGTCGTTGATCTTCACGCCTTGCAGACGGTAAACGTCCTGGATCTCGTTAACAATGTACTTGGCCAGCGCGCTCACACCCAGCAAACGCAGGATGTCGTGCGGATCGCTAGGACCGTCGGAGATAACTTCGCCGCGGTTTACCTGTTCGCCTTCAAACACGTTCAGGTGACGCCACTTCGGAATCAGCTCTTCGTACGGATCAGTACCATCGTTCGGGGTAATAACCAGACGACGCTTGCCTTTGGTCTCTTTACCGAACGCGATGGTGCCGCTGACTTCAGCCAGAATCGACGCTTCTTTCGGACGACGAGCTTCGAACAAGTCGGCAACACGCGGCAGACCACCGGTGATGTCACGAGTTTTCGAAGTTTCTTGCGGGATACGAGCGATAACATCACCGATCGCAATCTTCGCACCATCCGCAACACCGACCAGGGCGTTGGCTGGCAGGAAGTACTGAGCGATAACGTCAGTGCCTGGCAGCAACAGATCCTTGCCGTTGTCGTCGACCATCTTCACTGCTGGGCGAATTTCTTTGCCGGCAGCTGGACGATCTTTCGCGTCGAGTACTTCAATGTTGGTCATACCGGTCAATTCGTCAGTCTGACGCTTGATCGTGATGCCTTCTTCCATGCCCACGTAGGTCACGGTACCTTTCATTTCGGTAACGATTGGGTGAGTGTGCGGATCCCACTTGGCCACGATTGCGCCAGCGTCGACCTTGTCACCCTCTTTAACCGAAATCACAGCACCGTATGGCAGCTTGTAACGCTCACGCTCACGACCGAAGTCATCAGCGATTGCCAGCTCACCAGAACGGGACACAGCAACCAAGTGACCATCCACTCGCTCAACGTGCTTCAGGTTGTGCAGACGGACGGTACCGCCATTCTTCACCTGAACGCTGTCGGCTGCGGAAGTACGGCTTGCCGCACCACCGATGTGGAACGTACGCATCGTCAGCTGGGTACCCGGCTCACCGATGGACTGGGCAGCGATTACGCCGACAGCTTCACCGATGTTCACCTGGTGACCACGAGCCAGATCACGGCCGTAGCACTTGGCACAAATGCCATAGCGGGTTTCGCAGCTGATCGGCGAACGCACGATCACTTCGTCGATGCTGTTCAGCTCGATGAACTCGACCCACTTCTCGTCTACCAGAGTGCCGGCAGGAACGATAACGTCCTCGGTACCTGGCTTGAATACGTCACGGGCAATAACACGACCCAATACGCGCTCACCCAACGGCTCTACAACGTCACCGCCTTCAATGTGCGGAGTCATCAACAGACCGTGTTCGGTGCCGCAATCGATCTCGGTTACAACCAGATCCTGCGCCACGTCTACCAGACGACGAGTCAGGTAACCGGAGTTCGCAGTTTTCAACGCGGTATCCGCCAGACCTTTACGAGCACCGTGAGTGGAGATGAAGTACTGAAGTACGCTCAAACCTTCACGGAAGTTCGCAGTAATCGGCGTTTCAATGATGGAACCGTCCGGCTTGGCCATCAGACCACGCATACCGGCCAGCTGACGAATCTGTGCTGCGGAACCCCGCGCACCCGAGTCAGCCATCATGTACATCGAGTTGAACGACTCCTGGTCGACTTCGACGCCATGACGGTCGATGACTTTCTCTTTCGAGAGGTTGGCCATCATCGCCTTGGAGACTTCATCGTTCGCTTTCGACCAAAGGTCGATCACTTTGTTGTACTTCTCGCCCTGGGTTACCAGGCCGGAGGCGTACTGGCTCTCGATCTCTTTCACTTCGTCGGTGGCAGCACCGATGATGCGGGCTTTTTCATCCGGGATAACGAAGTCGTTAACACCGATGGAAACGCCGGAGATGGTCGAGTAAGCGAAACCGGTGTACATCAACTGGTCAGCGAAGATCACGGTCTCTTTCAAACCAACCACGCGGTAGCACTGGTTGATCAGCTTGGAGATCGCCTTTTTCTTCATCGGCAAGTTGACGACGTCGTAAGACAACCCTTTCGGCACAACCTGGAACAGCAGCGCACGGCCGACGGTAGTGTCGACGATACGGGTACCGCTCACGCTGTTGCCGTCACGGTCGTTGACGGTTTCGTTGATACGTACTTTAACCTTGGCGTGCAGTGCGGCTTCGCCAGCACGGAACACACGGTCAACTTCCTGCAGATCCGCAAACACACGACCTTCGCCCTTGGCGTTGATCGCTTCGCGAGTCATGTAATACAGACCCAATACAACGTCCTGCGACGGAACGATGATTGGCTCACCGTTGGCTGGCGACAGAATGTTGTTGGTCGACATCATCAACGCACGCGCTTCCAACTGAGCTTCCAGTGTCAGCGGTACGTGCACGGCCATTTGGTCGCCGTCGAAGTCGGCGTTGTACGCGGCGCAGACCAGAGGGTGCAGCTGAATAGCCTTACCTTCGATCAGTACCGGTTCAAACGCCTGGATACCCAGACGGTGAAGGGTCGGTGCACGGTTGAGGAGAACCGGGTGTTCACGGATCACTTCAGCGAGAACGTCCCAAACCTCTGGCAATTCGCGCTCGACCATTTTCTTGGCCGCTTTGATGGTGGTCGCGAGACCACGCATTTCAAGCTTGCCGAAAATGAACGGCTTGAACAGCTCGAGAGCCATCTTCTTCGGCAGACCGCACTGGTGCAGACGCAGGGTCGGGCCTACGGTAATTACCGAACGACCGGAGTAGTCAACACGCTTACCGAGCAAGTTCTGACGGAAACGACCTTGCTTACCCTTGATCATGTCAGCCAGGGATTTCAGAGGACGCTTGTTCGAACCGGTGATAGCGCGGCCACGACGACCGTTGTCGAGCAGTGCATCGACAGCTTCCTGCAACATACGCTTTTCGTTACGCACGATGATGTCCGGAGCGGACAGATCGAGCAGACGCTTCAGGCGGTTGTTACGGTTGATCACTCGACGATACAGATCGTTGAGGTCGGAAGTCGCGAAACGACCACCATCCAGCGGGACCAGTGGACGCAGATCTGGCGGCAGAACCGGCAGAACGGTCAGCACCATCCATTCTGGAAGGTTGCCGGAACCCTGGAAGGCTTCCATCAACTTCAGACGCTTGGACAGCTTCTTGATCTTGGTTTCGGAGTTGGTTTGCGGAATTTCTTCACGCAGACGGCCAATCTCGTGCTCCAGGTCGATAGCGTGCAGCAGTTCGCGGACAGCCTCGGCACCCATGCGGGCGTCGAAATCGTCACCGAACTCTTCCAGCGCTTCGAAGTATTGCTCGTCGTTCAGCAGCTGACCTTTTTCAAGGGTAGTCATGCCCGGATCGATAACGACATAGCTCTCGAAGTAGAGAACGCGCTCGATATCACGCAGGGTCATGTCCATCAGCAAACCGATACGCGACGGCAGCGATTTCAGGAACCAGATGTGGGCAACCGGCGAAGCCAGTTCGATGTGCGCCATGCGCTCACGACGAACCTTGGCCAGTGCAACTTCAACGCCGCACTTCTCGCAGATCACACCACGGTGCTTCAAGCGCTTGTACTTACCGCACAGGCACTCGTAATCCTTTACCGGGCCAAAGATCTTGGCGCAGAACAGACCGTCACGCTCAGGTTTGAACGTACGGTAGTTGATGGTTTCCGGCTTTTTAACTTCGCCGAACGACCATGAGCGGATCATCTCAGGCGAGGCCAATCCAATACGGATGGCGTCGAACTCTTCGACTTGACCCTGGTTTTTCAGCAAATTCAGTAGGTCTTTCAAGGCCTTTCCTCCTGGCGGAGCAGAGAGCGGGCAATCCTGCCCCGCTCTCGATTCGCGTCACGTGTTATTCGGTTTCCAGATCGATATCGATGCCGAGGGAACGAATTTCCTTGATCAACACGTTGAAGGACTCGGGCATGCCCGGCTCCATACGGTGATCGCCATCCACGATGTTTTTGTACATCTTGGTACGGCCGTTCACATCGTCCGACTTCACTGTGAGCATTTCTTGCAGAGTGTAAGCGGCACCGTAAGCTTCCAGTGCCCAGACCTCCATCTCCCCGAAACGCTGACCACCGAACTGTGCCTTACCACCCAGCGGCTGCTGGGTAACCAGGCTGTACGAACCGGTAGAACGAGCGTGCATCTTGTCGTCTACCAAGTGGTTCAGCTTCAGCATGTACATGTAGCCAACGGTAACTGGACGCTCGAACTTGTTGCCGGTACGGCCGTCAGTCAGCTGCATCTGGCCGCTTTCCGGCAGGTCTGCCAGTTTCAGCATGGCCTTGATTTCGCTTTCCTTGGCGCCGTCGAACACTGGGGTGGCCATTGGAACACCGCCACGCAGGTTCTTCGCCAGATCCAGGATTTCCTGATCGGAGAAGCTGTCCAGATCTTCGTTACGACCGCCGATCTGGTTGTAGATCTCATCCAGGAAAGTACGCAGTTCTGCGACTTTACGCTGCTCTTCGATCATACGGTTGATCTTCTCGCCCAGACCTTTGGCCGCGAGGCCCAGGTGGGTTTCGAGGATCTGACCAACGTTCATACGCGAAGGTACGCCCAGTGGGTTGAGGACGACGTCGACCGGGGTGCCATTGGCATCGTGCGGCATGTCTTCAACCGGCATGATCACGGAGACCACACCTTTGTTACCGTGACGACCGGCCATCTTGTCGCCCGGCTGGATGCGACGACGGATTGCCAGGTAAACCTTGACGATTTTCAGCACGCCTGGAGCCAGGTCATCGCCCTGCTGCAGTTTGCGTTTCTTGTCTTCGAACTTGTCGTCCAGCAGACGGCGACGATCAACGATGTAGGCCTGAGCCTTCTCGAGCTGCTCGTTCAGAGCATCTTCAGCCATGCGCAGTTTGAACCACTGACCATGCTCAAGACCGTCGAGAACTTCGTCGGTGATGTCCTGGCCTTTCTTCAGACCTGCGCCGCCTTCAGCCTTGTGGCCTACCAGAGCGGAACGCAGACGTTCGAAAGTCGCGCCTTCAACGATACGGAACTCTTCGTTCAGATCCTTGCGGATCTCGTCCAGCTGGGTCTTCTCGATCGACAGAGCACGAGCATCACGCTCAACGCCGTCACGGGTGAAGACCTGTACGTCGATGACAGTACCTTTGGTACCGGTAGGTACACGCAGGGAGGTGTCTTTAACATCGCTGGCTTTTTCACCGAAGATTGCACGCAGCAGTTTTTCTTCCGGAGTCAGTTGGGTCTCGCCTTTCGGAGTGACCTTACCTACCAGAATGTCGCCTGCGCCAACTTCAGCACCTACGTAAACGATACCGGCTTCGTCCAGTTTGTTCAGTGCAGCTTCACCCACGTTAGGGATGTCCGCAGTGATTTCTTCTGGCCCAAGCTTGGTGTCACGCGCCACACAGGTCAGTTCCTGAATGTGGATCGTGGTGAAGCGATCTTCTTGAACAACTCGTTCCGACAGGCAGATGGAGTCTTCGAAATTGTAACCGTTCCAGGCCATGAACGCGATGCGCATGTTCTGACCTAGTGCCAGCTCACCCATATCGGTGGACGGACCATCAGCCATGATGTCGCTACGCTGAACCCGATCACCTTTACGCACCAGCGGACGCTGGTTGATGCAGGTGTTCTGGTTGGAGCGGGTGTACTTGGTCAGGTTGTAGATGTCGACACCAGCCTCGCCGGTTTCAACTTCGTCATCAGCAACACGAACCACAATACGGCTGGCATCAACGGAGTCGATCACGCCGCCACGGCGAGCCACGACGCAAACGCCGGAGTCACGAGCTACGTTACGCTCCATGCCGGTACCTACCAGCGGCTTGTCAGCGCGCAGAGTTGGTACAGCCTGACGCTGCATGTTCGAACCCATCAACGCACGGTTGGCGTCATCGTGCTCGAGGAACGGGATCAACGACGCTGCAACCGAAACTACCTGCTTCGGCGAAACGTCCATCAAGGTGACTTCTTCAGGCGCCTTGACGGTGAATTCGTTCAAGTGACGAACAGCTACCAGCTCGTCGATCAGCATTTTCTTGTCGTTCATCGCGGCCGAAGCCTGAGCGATCACGTGATCAGCTTCTTCGATGGCGGACAGGAACACGATCTCGTCGGTAACCAATGCGTCTTTCACCACGCGGTACGGGCTTTCCAGGAAGCCGTACTGGTTGGTGCGCGCATAAGCGGCCAAGGAGTTGATCAGACCAATGTTCGGACCTTCCGGCGTTTCGATCGGGCAAACACGACCGTAGTGCGTCGGGTGTACGTCACGAACCTCAAAGCCTGCGCGCTCACGAGTCAGACCGCCAGGGCCGAGTGCAGACACACGACGCTTGTGGGTGATCTCGGACAGCGGGTTGTTCTGGTCCATGAACTGAGACAGCTGGCTGGAACCGAAGAACTCTTTCACCGCCGCAGCCACTGGCTTGGCGTTGATCAGGTCTTGCGGCATCAGGCCTTCGCTTTCAGCCATCGACAGACGCTCTTTGACCGCACGCTCAACACGTACCAGGCCAACGCGGAACTGGTTCTCGGCCATTTCGCCTACGCAGCGAACACGACGGTTACCCAGGTGGTCGATGTCATCGACGATGCCTTTACCGTTACGGATGTCGACCAGAGTCTTCAGTACCGCGACGATGTCTTCCTTGCACAACACGCCCGAACCTTCGATTTCGGTACGACCGATACGACGGTTGAACTTCATCCGGCCGACCGCAGACAGGTCATAACGCTCAGGGCTGAAGAACAGGTTGTTGAACAGGGTTTCGGCTGCGTCTTTGGTTGGCGGCTCGCCTGGACGCATCATGCGATAGATCTCGACCAGCGCTTCCAATTGGTTGCTGGTGGAGTCGATCTTCAGCGTGTCAGAAACGAACGGACCGCAGTCGATGTCGTTGGTGTACAGGGTCTCGATGCGAACAACCTGAGCCTTGGCGATTTTGCCGAGGATCTCAACGTTCAGCTCGGTGTTGCACTCAGCCAGGATTTCGCCGGTGGCTGGATGCACGATGACCTTGGCGGTGGTGCGACCGAGGACGTAGTCCAGAGGCACTTCCAGCGTCTTGATACCGGCTTTTTCGATCTGGTTGATGTGGCGCGCAGTAATACGACGGCCGGCTTCAACGATGACCTTGCCTTTTTCATCCTGGATATCCAGAACGGCAATTTCACCACGCAGACGCGATGCAATCAGTTCCAGGCTGAGGGTTTCGCCGCTCAGGTGGAATACGTTGGTGGTGTAGAACGCGTCCAGTACTTCTTCGGTGGTATAACCGAGCGCGCGCAGCAGTACCGATGCCGGCAGCTTGCGACGACGGTCGATACGCACGAATACGCAGTCTTTCGGGTCGAACTCGAAGTCCAACCACGAACCGCGGTAAGGAATGATACGCGCGGAGTACAGCAGTTTGCCGGAGCTATGCGTCTTGCCGCGGTCGTGGTCGAAGAACACGCCCGGGGAACGGTGCAGCTGGGAAACGATTACACGCTCGGTACCGTTGATTACGAAGGTACCGTTCTCAGTCATCAAGGGAATTTCACCCATGTAGACTTCTTGCTCTTTGATGTCCTTGATCGCTTTGTTCGACGATTCTTTGTCGAAAATGATCAGGCGCACTTTTACCCGCAAAGGTACGGCGAAAGTTACACCGCGCAATACGCATTCTTTGACATCAAATGCCGGTTCGCCCAGGCGATAACCGACGTACTCCAGCGCAGCATTGCCGGAGTAGCTGATGATCGGGAAAACGGATTTGAAGGCCGCATGCAGGCCCACGTCGCGGAACTGATCTTTAGTCGCTCCCGCTTGCAAGAATTCACGATACGAATCCAGCTGGATGGCCAGGAGGTAAGGCACATCCATGACGTCCGGCAACTTGCTAAAGTCCTTGCGGATACGTTTTTTCTCAGTATATGAGTAAGCCATCAGCGTTCCCCAGCTTGGTCACCTGCTTGTTTGGCCCCTCCCGACGGGAGCAGCCAGAAAATCGTGCAAACCCCATGGTTTGCTCCACCACATCGGGTGGTTACAGCACGTTATCAGCACCGACCCAGTCGGCTGCCAATAACGGAAAAAGGCCGGTGGCAAGAGCCACCAGCCATCAGCCTGTCGCTTGACGCTCGGGCTGGAGGAGCAAAGTCGATGCTTATTTCAGCTCGACTTTAGCGCCTGCTTCTTCCAGCTTCTTCTTGGCGTCTTCAGCAGCTTCTTTCGAAACGCCTTCCAGAACAACCTGAGGAGCGCCGTCTACTTTCTCTTTGGCTTCTTTCAGGCCAAGACCGGTCAGCTCGCGAACTGCTTTAATGGCGTTTACTTTCTTCTCGCCAGCTTCCAGCAGAACAACGTTGAACTCGGTTTGCTCTTCAACAACAGCGGCAGCGGCAGCTGGACCAGCAGAAGCAGCGGCAGCGGATACGCCGAACTTCTCTTCCATTGCCTTGATCAGCTCAACGATTTCCAGAACCGATTTTTCGCCGATTGCGTCGATGATTTGTTCGTTAGTCAGAGACATGACTTATTTCCTGAATTGGGGGACAGCCTGTAGGCCATCGAAATAAACAAAAATACGCGAGAGTTGAAACGCTGAGCCTTAAGCTGCAGCTGCTTCTTTCTGGTCGCGAAGTGCCGCCAGAGTACGAGCCAATTTGCTGGTAGCGCCTTGAATCACGCTCATCAGCTGAGAAATTGCTTCGTCACGGGTCGGCAGGCTTGCCAGCACGTCGATCTGATTAGCCGCGAGGAACTTGCCCTCGAACGCAGCTGCCTTGATCTCGAACTTATCCTGACCTTTGGCAAATTCCTTGAACAAACGGGCAGCAGCGCCAGGATGTTCGTTGGAGAATGCAATCAAGGTCGGGCCGGTGAACACGTCGTTGAGAACACTGTATTCAGTGTCAGCAACAGCGCGCTTGAGCAAGGTGTTACGTACAACACGTACATAAACGCCAGCTTCACGAGCCTCTTTACGGAGTCCGGTCATTGCGCCTACTGTTACGCCACGTGCATCAACCACGACAGCGGACAGAGCGACTTTGGCAGCCTCGTTGACTTCAGCGACGATGGCCTTCTTGTCTTCGAGATTAATTGCCACGGGTTTAACTCCTGCTTGTTACCGTTTCACTCGATCGAAACCGAATGTCGTTTTGGTGTCTGATTCGGTAAGGAACCGGGAGCACCATCTGCGTAGGCTTATGGTTTAAGACTTGCGTCGCCTACGGTCTTGGATAGCCCCCGCCAGGCAGGGACCCCAATCTTTCAACTGGCGCGAATAACCGCGCCAATTTTTGTCTTACGCGTCCAGCGAGCTCTGATCAATGATCAGACCTGGGCCCATAGTGGTGCTCAGGGTAACGCGCTTGACGTAGATACCTTTCGAAGAAGCTGGCTTGATACGCTTCAGATCAGCGATCAGGGCTTCAACGTTTTCCTTCAGCTTGACGGCGTCGAAGCCCATCTTGCCAACGGAAGTGTGAATGATGCCGTTTTTGTCAGTGCGATAACGAACCTGACCAGCTTTTGCGTTCTTAACCGCAGTAGCTACGTCTGGAGTTACAGTACCAACCTTAGGGTTAGGCATCAGACCACGTGGACCAAGGATCTGACCCAACTGACCTACAACGCGCATGGCATCCGGGGATGCGATCACTACGTCATAGTTCAGGTCGCCGCCTTTCATTTCGGCAGCCAGGTCGTCCATACCTACACGGTCAGCGCCGGCAGCCAGAGCGGCCTCAGCAGCAGGACCCTGGGTGAACACAGCAACGCGAACGGTCTTGCCAGTGCCGTGTGGCAGCACAGTAGCGCTACGAACAACCTGGTCAGATTTACGCGGGTCTACACCCAGGTTTACAGCAACGTCGAACGACTCGCTGAACTTGACAGTCGACAGCTCAGCCAGCAGAGCAGCGGCGTCTACAATATTGTAGGCCTTGCCTGCTTCGATTTTGCCGGCGATAGCCTTTTGACGCTTGGTCAGCTTAGCCATTACACACCCTCCACGTTAAGGCCCATGCTACGAGCAGAACCGGCGATAGTACGCACGGCTGCATCCATATCAGCTGCAGTCAGATCCGCGTTTTTGGTTTTCGCGATTTCTTCCAGCTGAGCACGGGTAACAGTGCCAACCTTAACGGTGTTCGGACGAGCGGAACCGCTAGTCAGACCGGCCGCCTTCTTCAGCAAAACCGAAGCAGGGGTGGATTTTGTTTCGAAAGTGAAGCTACGGTCGCTGTAGACAGTGATGATCACTGGAGTCGGCAGACCTGCTTCAATACCCTGAGTACGGGCGTTGAAAGCCTTGCAGAACTCCATGATGTTCACGCCGTGCTGACCCAGAGCAGGACCAACAGGTGGGCTTGGGTTAGCCTGAGCGGCCTTCACTTGCAGCTTGATGTAAGCGGTAATTTTCTTGGCCATGAGGCACTCCAATTACGGGTTCAAACGCCTCGAAAGGCTCCCCGGTTACTTGCGCGTATATCCCAGTGACGACAAAACCCCACAGCCTAAGGCTGCGGGGTTGGGATGCTTGCTCAGCTAGACCTTTTCGACCTGACTGAACTCCAACTCTACCGGAGTAGAGCGACCGAAAATGAGCACCGCCACTTGGATCCGGCTCTTTTCGTAGTTAACTTCTTCAACAACACCATTGAAATCAGCAAATGGCCCGTCGTTGACTCGTACTGTTTCACCTGGCTCGAAGAGAGTCTTCGGCTTAGGCTTGTCGCTACCATCAGCAACACGACGCAGAATTGCTTCCGCCTCTTTATCAGTAATCGGCGCAGGCTTATCAGCAGTACCGCCGATGAAACCCATCACCCGAGGAGTATCCTTGACCAAGTGCCAAGTACCCTCGTTCATGTCCATCTGTACCAGCACATAGCCTGGAAAGAATTTACGCTCGCTTTTGCGCTTCTGGCCATTACGCATTTCAACCACTTCTTCAGTGGGAACCAGAATTTCGCCGAAGCCATCTTCCATGCCAGCCAGCTTTACTCGCTCAACGAGCGAGCGCATGACATGCTTCTCGTAACCCGAGTAAGCATGCACAACGTACCAACGCTTAGCCACGGGACACCCTTAGCCGACAATCAAGGAAACAAGCCAACCGAGCAGGGAATCAAGCCCCCACAACAGCAACGCCATAACCAGAACAACAGCCACCACAATTAGGGTGGTCTGCGTGGTTTCTTGGCGAGTTGGCCACACGACTTTACGAATCTCGGTACGAGCTTCCTTAACCAGTACAAAGAAAGACCTGCCCTTCGCAGTCTGCAGGCCTACAAAGGCAGCTACAGCAGCAATGACAAGCAAAGCCAGTACACGGTACAGGATCGGCGAAGCAGCGTAATACTGATTGCCAACAACGCCTACAACTACCAAAGCGACTACTACAAGCCACTTGAGCAGATCGAAGCGAGAGCTTTGTGCTTCAGCCTTAGGAGTCATCTATGAAGATCCTGTGAAAAGAAAGCCAGACACACCGAGTGAATCTGGCAGGTCAGGAGGGAATCGAACCCCCAACCTACGGTTTTGGAGACCGTCGCTCTGCCAATTGAGCTACTGACCTAAAACAAAATCAGGCCGACCATTATGCCGGCCCGAAAAATACATTACAACCGCTTATTCGATGATTTTAGCTACGACACCAGCACCGACGGTACGACCGCCTTCACGGATGGCGAAACGCAAACCGTCTTCCATTGCGATGGTCTTGATCAGGGTGACAACCATTTTGATGTTGTCGCCCGGCATTACCATTTCAACGCCTTCCGGCAGTTCGCAGTTACCGGTCACGTCAGTGGTCCGGAAGTAGAACTGTGGACGATAGCCTTTGAAGAACGGAGTGTGACGACCGCCTTCCTCTTTGCTCAGAACGTAAACTTCCGCTTCAAACTTGGTGTGTGGCTTAACCGAACCTGGCTTAACCAGAACCTGGCCACGCTCTACGTCGTCACGCTTGGTGCCGCGCAGCAACACGCCGCAGTTTTCGCCAGCACGACCTTCGTCGAGCAGCTTGCGGAACATTTCAACACCGGTACAGGTGGTGACAGTAGTGTCACGCAGACCAACGATTTCCAGTGGATCCTGAACGCGAACGATACCGCGCTCGATACGACCGGTCACAACAGTACCGCGACCCGAGATCGAGAATACGTCTTCGATTGGCATCAGGAACGGCTTGTCGACTACGCGAACCGGATCCGGAATATAAGTATCCAGAGTCTCAACCAGCTTACGAACGGCAGTGGTGCCCATTTCGTTGTCGTCTTTGCCTTCCAGAGCCATACGAGCAGAACCGATGATGATCGGAGTGTCGTCGCCTGGGAAGTCATAGGTGGACAGCAGGTCGCGAACTTCCATCTCAACCAGTTCCAGCAACTCAGCGTCGTCTACCAGGTCAGCCTTATTCAGGAAAACCACGATGTACGGAACGCCAACCTGGCGAGACAGCAGGATGTGCTCACGAGTTTGTGGCATCGGACCATCAGCGGCCGAGCAAACCAGGATTGCGCCGTCCATCTGGGCAGCACCGGTGATCATGTTCTTCACATAGTCAGCGTGACCTGGGCAGTCAACGTGAGCGTAGTGACGGATCAGCGAGTTGTATTCAACGTGCGCGGTGTTAATGGTGATACCGCGAGCTTTTTCTTCCGGGGCGCTGTCGATCTTGTCGAAGTCAACGATTGCGGAACCGAAAACCTCGGAGCAAACGCGAGTCAGAGCAGCAGTCAGAGTGGTTTTACCGTGGTCAACGTGACCGATGGTCCCAACGTTGACGTGCGGTAGGGAACGATCAAACTTTTCCTTAGCCATCGATATCACCCCTATCAGAAGAATTAAGCAAACAACAAAAGCCATTAAAACAAAGGCAGATATTTTCATATCTGCCTTGTTATATGGAGCTCTTGAGCGGATTTGAACCGCTGACCTCACCCTTACCAAGGGTGTGCTCTACCAACTGAGCTACAAGAGCGAAACACTTTGCACAACCTGCAAACTTGGAGCGGGTAGCGGGAATCGAACCCGCATCATCAGCTTGGAAGGCTGAGGTTCTACCACTAAACTATACCCGCAGAGCTTGCAGCTCACGCTAAAATCTGGTGGAGGGAGAAGGATTCGAACCTTCGAAGTCGTAGACGTCAGATTTACAGTCTGATCCCTTTGGCCGCTCGGGAACCCCTCCTAATCAGGCCGGCATTGTATACTATGCCAAACCCTTGTCAAGCAATTTCTCATTTAAAAACCTGAGGTTAGCTGCTTTGACATCGCCCTACTTCGTCAACCTTTGAAAGGTCTTCACTGCGGAGCGGGCGCCATTCTATTCAAACTATTCAGCAGGTGCAACCCCCTCACACCGCATTATTTTATGTTTTAACTCATTGAATTCGTTGGAAAGGTTTTGCAACTGCGCATCCCCCAGCAAACGCTGGCTTTCAGGTGCAATACGCATCCAGAAACCCGCTGCAGGAGACCCCTCAAGCGATGGCTGAGCCTTGATATCCATTTGAGCCAAACGCTCGCCTAGCACCGCAACCATCTCCTGACGAGCAAAACCACCGACATAAAGGCACTGACTTTCAGTTCGTTGCGGACCAGACTTCTCCTTGGGGGCCCTTCCACCTTCACTCAGCAGACGAATATCCTGCTGTGAACCCTTGTACAAACTCAACGGCGTTACGTCCTTTGCCCGCAATGGCGCTTCCTGTTGATGCCAGACGTAATAGAAAATATTGAGAACAAGAAGCAGCAGGAACATCCAACGCATACATACCTCAAGACAAAGGACACGCCACAGCTAAACCGACGAATACAAGATCTGGAACAAATCTGGCCCCGGGCGCTACACCTGCAACCAGATCTGCGTCGCCACCTGTAATAAATACAGTGAAGCCCTCCCCCCAATAGGATCGCGCCATTTCCAACTGGGTAAGCACGAACCCCCTCAACATCAGTGAGCATCCGCGCTCTACAGCCTCAACAGTGCTTCGTCCCGGCGCCTGGCTTGTCAGCGCACGCTCAGCAGCGACATCGTCATAGCGAATTTTTCGAGTATGGGTACGCAACTGGTTGCGCATCAACGGCATACCAGGACAAATGAAACCACCAAGATGATCCCCATCTATCGCGATAAAGTCCGCTGTCACTGCCGTACCAAAGTCCAACACGAGGCATGGACCTTTAGCCAGACGGAAAGCACCCAGCATCGCCAACCAGCGATCCAGACCTAGACGCTCGTAATCTTCGTAACCGTTTCTAACACCTGACATTTCACGAGCAGGTTTCGCACAGATAACTGAAACACCGAAGTCTCGCTCAAGCATATCAATTAAGGCACTAGTCTCCGCAGCAGTACGAACACTCACCATGCGACAACTTCTTAGCGACAGCCCGCTCAGCTTGCACAAGCTTTCGCAAAGCGCCAGGTCCGAATCAACCACTCCCTCCGCGACCAACACAACCTCAGCACCACTTAGCACTCGCCACTTTATGAAGCTGTTTCCGCAGTCGAGCTCAAGAATCATCGCGTAACCTCAGACTGAGCTCGCCGCCACTGAAGACCTTTTCCACGCCATTCACCTTTAATCGCAGCGCACCCTGGTTATCAATTCCGAGCACTACTCCATCTATTTGACTGACACCAGCAATCAAGGACACCGATCGCTCTTGCCACAAATGATTTTCTTCCCATTCAGCCTGAAGAACCGAGAAACCATCTATTTGTTGACGCTGTATGTATGCCAGCAATTGCTCGCCCAACTCGGCCACTAGAATATTGCGATCACAGCTTTTACCGGTCTCAAGCCGCATGGACGTCCATTGCTGATCAACCTCTTCTGCAACCTGCATATTCACGTTAACGCCTATACCTAGAACCACGTGACAGACATCCGCCGGATCTCCAACCAGTTCTAACAGGATGCCGGCAATCTTC
The DNA here is from genome assembly GCF_044218815.1 of Pseudomonas sp. A0308. Taxonomy (NCBI): domain Bacteria; kingdom Pseudomonadati; phylum Pseudomonadota; class Gammaproteobacteria; order Pseudomonadales; family Pseudomonadaceae; genus Pseudomonas; species Pseudomonas sp. A0308. Next base: position 4,089,647 of record NZ_CP162581.1, on the reverse strand, counting down.
TTATTGCCAACCAGAACATCATTGGGCCACTTCAAACCAGCGCCAGTCACACCCAGCTTTCGTAGGGTTTGCAAGACTGCCAGCCCAACGACAAGGCTGAGCCCCTCAAGCTGGCGCATACCTCCATCAATCCGCAGAACAAGACTGAAATAAAGGTTTTCGGCAAACGGGCTAACCCACTTGCGCCCCCTGCGCCCACGCCCGGAGGTCTGCCTCTCGGCAAGCACCAAAAATGGGGCCTCTTGCCCTAAGCCAATGGCGCGCAACGCCTCAGCATTAGTGGAGTCGGTAGTGTCCAGGACCGTGATTGGCCAGACTGCTTTCATTCCTGCCATTTTAAGAGGATCGAGCAACATCAGCGGAGCAGATAGCTGATAGCCACGCCCCCGAACTTTGTGGATGGATAGCCCAAGCTCAGCCTCGAGGTGCTGAAGCTGCTTCCATACCGCACTTCGACTAATTCCCAAGGCAGCGCCAAGGTCCTGACCAGAATGAAACCGTCCATCCTTCAGAAGATTCAACAACGTCAGCATGCAAGTCTCGCCTCACAATGAGGCCCGAATGATAGCTATGCCCCGGGCCGTTGCATAGAAATCAAGCAGGTACATTTCCTGCGGGCAAAACAAAACCCCAACTGCTTTCGCAATTGGGGTTTCGGAATTTAATCTTGACGATGACCTACTCTCACATGGGGAAACCCCACACTACCATCGGCGATGCATCGTTTCACTGCTGAGTTCGGGATGGGATCAGGTGGTTCCAACGCTCTATGGTCGTCAAGAAATTCGGGTACTGAGTCGTGGCCAGATGGCCTCGCTTCAGCAAATTGGGTATGTGACAGCTTTCGGTGTTTGTGAACATCGAACTTTCGGTTCGTTTCGTCTTCACACACCGCAATCTGATGCTCTTTCGAGTAGTCAAATTGCTTGGGTGTTATATGGTCAAGCCTCACGGGCAATTAGTATTGGTTAGCTCAACGCCTCACAGCGCTTACACACCCAACCTATCAACGTCGTAGTCTTCGACGGCCCTTCAGGGAACTCAAGGTTCCAGTGAGATCTCATCTTGAGGCAAGTTTCCCGCTTAGATGCTTTCAGCGGTTATCTTTCCCGAACATAGCTACCCGGCAATGCCACTGGCGTGACAACCGGAACACCAGAGGTTCGTCCACTCCGGTCCTCTCGTACTAGGAGCAGCCCCTCTCAAATCTCAAACGTCCACGGCAGATAGGGACCGAACTGTCTCACGACGTTCTAAACCCAGCTCGCGTACCACTTTAAATGGCGAACAGCCATACCCTTGGGACCGGCTTCAGCCCCAGGATGTGATGAGCCGACATCGAGGTGCCAAACACCGCCGTCGATATGAACTCTTGGGCGGTATCAGCCTGTTATCCCCGGAGTACCTTTTATCCGTTGAGCGATGGCCCTTCCATACAGAACCACCGGATCACTAAGACCTACTTTCGTACCTGCTCGACGTGTCTGTCTCGCAGTCAAGCGCGCTTTTGCCTTTATACTCTACGACCGATTTCCGACCGGTCTGAGCGCACCTTCGTACTCCTCCGTTACTCTTTAGGAGGAGACCGCCCCAGTCAAACTACCCACCATACACTGTCCTCGATCCGGATAACGGACCTGAGTTAGAACCTCAAAGTTGCCAGGGTGGTATTTCAAGGTTGGCTCCACGCGAACTGGCGTCCACGCTTCAAAGCCTCCCACCTATCCTACACAAGCAAATTCAAAGTCCAGTGCAAAGCTATAGTAAAGGTTCACGGGGTCTTTCCGTCTAGCCGCGGATACACTGCATCTTCACAGCGATTTCAATTTCACTGAGTCTCGGGTGGAGACAGCGCCGCCATCGTTACGCCATTCGTGCAGGTCGGAACTTACCCGACAAGGAATTTCGCTACCTTAGGACCGTTATAGTTACGGCCGCCGTTTACCGGGGCTTCGATCAAGAGCTTCGCGTTAGCTAACCCCATCAATTAACCTTCCGGCACCGGGCAGGCGTCACACCCTATACGTCCACTTTCGTGTTTGCAGAGTGCTGTGTTTTTAATAAACAGTCGCAGCGGCCTGGTATCTTCGACCGGCATGAGCTTACGGAGCAAGTCCTTCACCCTCACCGGCGCACCTTCTCCCGAAGTTACGGTGCCATTTTGCCTAGTTCCTTCACCCGAGTTCTCTCAAGCGCCTTGGTATTCTCTACCCAACCACCTGTGTCGGTTTGGGGTACGGTTCCTGGTTACCTGAAGCTTAGAAGCTTTTCTTGGAAGCATGGCATCAACCACTTCGTGTTCTAAAAGAACACTCGTCATCAGCTCTCGGCCTTAGAATCCCGGATTTACCTAAGATTCCAGCCTACCACCTTAAACTTGGACAACCAACGCCAAGCTGGCCTAGCCTTCTCCGTCCCTCCATCGCAATAACCAGAAGTACAGGAATATTAACCTGTTTTCCATCGACTACGCTTTTCAGCCTCGCCTTAGGGACCGACTAACCCTGCGTCGATTAACGTTGCGCAGGAAACCTTGGTCTTTCGGCGTGGGTGTTTTTCACACCCATTGTCGTTACTCATGTCAGCATTCGCACTTCTGATACCTCCAGCAAGCTTCTCAACTCACCTTCACAGGCTTACAGAACGCTCCTCTACCGCATCATCCTAAGATGATACCCGTAGCTTCGGTGTATGGTTTGAGCCCCGTTACATCTTCCGCGCAGGCCGACTCGACTAGTGAGCTATTACGCTTTCTTTAAAGGGTGGCTGCTTCTAAGCCAACCTCCTAGCTGTCTAAGCCTTCCCACATCGTTTCCCACTTAACCATAACTTTGGGACCTTAGCTGACGGTCTGGGTTGTTTCCCTTTTCACGACGGACGTTAGCACCCGCCGTGTGTCTCCCATGCTCGGCACTTGTAGGTATTCGGAGTTTGCATCGGTTTGGTAAGTCGGGATGACCCCCTAGCCGAAACAGTGCTCTACCCCCTACAGTGATACATGAGGCGCTACCTAAATAGCTTTCGAGGAGAACCAGCTATCTCCGAGCTTGATTAGCCTTTCACTCCGATCCACAGGTCATCCGCTAACTTTTCAACGGTAGTCGGTTCGGTCCTCCAGTTAGTGTTACCCAACCTTCAACCTGCCCATGGATAGATCGCCCGGTTTCGGGTCTATTCCCAGCGACTAGACGCCCTATTAAGACTCGCTTTCGCTACGCCTCCCCTATTCGGTTAAGCTCGCCACTGAAAATAAGTCGCTGACCCATTATACAAAAGGTACGCAGTCACAGAACAAAGTCTGCTCCCACTGCTTGTACGCATACGGTTTCAGGATCTATTTCACTCCCCTCTCCGGGGTTCTTTTCGCCTTTCCCTCACGGTACTAGTTCACTATCGGTCAGTCAGTAGTATTTAGCCTTGGAGGATGGTCCCCCCATATTCAGACAAAGTTTCTCGTGCTCCGTCCTACTCGATTTCATGACTAAGAGATTTTCGCGTACAGGGCTATCACCCACTATGGCCGCACTTTCCAGAGCGTTCCGCTAATCTCAAAGCCACTTAAGGGCTAGTCCCCGTTCGCTCGCCACTACTAAGGGAATCTCGGTTGATTTCTTTTCCTCAGGGTACTTAGATGTTTCAGTTCCCCTGGTTCGCCTCTTGCACCTATGTATTCAGTACAAGATAACCATCTTATGATGGCTGGGTTCCCCCATTCAGACATCTCCGGATCAAAGTCTGTTTGCCGACTCCCCGAAGCTTTTCGCAGGCTACCACGTCTTTCATCGCCTCTGACTGCCAAGGCATCCACCGTATGCGCTTCTTCACTTGACCATATAACCCCAAGCAATCTGGTTATACTGTGAAGACGACATTCGCCGAAAATTCGATAATACTCAATTCAGAGTAACTCACAAATTTTACCTTAGCCTGATCCGTTACCAGTGAAAGTAACGTTCAGTCTATCTTTCTATCACATACCCAAATTTTTAAAGAACGATCTAATCAAAAGACTAGAAATCAATATTCAGTGCGAATATTCATTTCTAAACTCTCAAACTTTCGAAGCAGTTTATGGTGGAGCCAAGCGGGATCGAACCGCTGACCTCCTGCGTGCAAGGCAGGCGCTCTCCCAGCTGAGCTATGGCCCCATAACAAAATTGGTGGGTCTGGGCAGATTCGAACTGCCGACCTCACCCTTATCAGGGGTGCGCTCTAACCAACTGAGCTACAGACCCAATTTCGAGCTTGTAACTGTTAGCTCAGAGCTATCAGCTTGGAGCTTAAAGCTGCTTCTATCGTCTTCTTCAATGAATCAAGCAATTCGTGTGGGAGCTCATGGAGCAGCTGATGTCGTCGATTAAGGAGGTGATCCAGCCGCAGGTTCCCCTACGGCTACCTTGTTACGACTTCACCCCAGTCATGAATCACACCGTGGTAACCGTCCCCCCGAAGGTTAGACTAGCTACTTCTGGTGCAACCCACTCCCATGGTGTGACGGGCGGTGTGTACAAGGCCCGGGAACGTATTCACCGTGACATTCTGATTCACGATTACTAGCGATTCCGACTTCACGCAGTCGAGTTGCAGACTGCGATCCGGACTACGATCGGTTTTATGGGATTAGCTCCACCTCGCGGCTTGGCAACCCTTTGTACCGACCATTGTAGCACGTGTGTAGCCCAGGCCGTAAGGGCCATGATGACTTGACGTCATCCCCACCTTCCTCCGGTTTGTCACCGGCAGTCTCCTTAGAGTGCCCACCATTACGTGCTGGTAACTAAGGACAAGGGTTGCGCTCGTTACGGGACTTAACCCAACATCTCACGACACGAGCTGACGACAGCCATGCAGCACCTGTCTCAATGTTCCCGAAGGCACCAATCCATCTCTGGAAAGTTCATTGGATGTCAAGGCCTGGTAAGGTTCTTCGCGTTGCTTCGAATTAAACCACATGCTCCACCGCTTGTGCGGGCCCCCGTCAATTCATTTGAGTTTTAACCTTGCGGCCGTACTCCCCAGGCGGTCAACTTAATGCGTTAGCTGCGCCACTAAGAGCTCAAGGCTCCCAACGGCTAGTTGACATCGTTTACGGCGTGGACTACCAGGGTATCTAATCCTGTTTGCTCCCCACGCTTTCGCACCTCAGTGTCAGTATCAGTCCAGGTGGTCGCCTTCGCCACTGGTGTTCCTTCCTATATCTACGCATTTCACCGCTACACAGGAAATTCCACCACCCTCTACCATACTCTAGCTTGTCAGTTTTGAATGCAGTTCCCAGGTTGAGCCCGGGGATTTCACATCCAACTTAACAAACCACCTACGCGCGCTTTACGCCCAGTAATTCCGATTAACGCTTGCACCCTCTGTATTACCGCGGCTGCTGGCACAGAGTTAGCCGGTGCTTATTCTGTCGGTAACGTCAAAACACTAACGTATTAGGTTAATGCCCTTCCTCCCAACTTAAAGTGCTTTACAATCCGAAGACCTTCTTCACACACGCGGCATGGCTGGATCAGGCTTTCGCCCATTGTCCAATATTCCCCACTGCTGCCTCCCGTAGGAGTCTGGACCGTGTCTCAGTTCCAGTGTGACTGATCATCCTCTCAGACCAGTTACGGATCGTCGCCTTGGTGAGCCATTACCTCACCAACTAGCTAATCCGACCTAGGCTCATCTGATAGCGCAAGGCCCGAAGGTCCCCTGCTTTCTCCCGTAGGACGTATGCGGTATTAGCGTTCCTTTCGAAACGTTGTCCCCCACTACCAGGCAGATTCCTAGGCATTACTCACCCGTCCGCCGCTGAATTCAGGAGCAAGCTCCTGTCATCCGCTCGACTTGCATGTGTTAGGCCTGCCGCCAGCGTTCAATCTGAGCCATGATCAAACTCTTCAGTTCAAACATCTTTGGGTTTTTAAGAAACCCTAAACTTGGCTCAGCAATCGTTGGTTACATCTTTGATTTCTCGCGGAGTAACTTGTGATGCTGATAATCTTGTTGACTATCAGTCTGACTCCACAAGCACCCACACGAATTGCTTGATTCAGTTGTTAAAGAGCGGTTGGTTAAGATCTTTCGTCTCAACCGAGGCGCGCATTCTACAGCAGCCTCATTTGCTGTCAAGTGATTATTTTCAGAAGTTTTCGAAGAATTCTTCAACAACTTCAACCACTTGCGCTTCCGATCTCTCGTTAGCGGGAGGCGAATTCTACAGCGTTACTCGCTGTTGTCAACACCTCTTTTTCTCCGCTTTCGACCGAGAAGATCGAACCGTTAAAAGAGCCAAACATCACCGCTCTTTCAACTCCTTCCAGGCTTCGATGAACTGAAGCGACCCACTCTCGAAACCTACTTAACTCATTGAATCTCAAGGAGTTTTCCGTTTCGACTGCGCCGGAAGTGGGGCGAATTATAGACGTCTGGAATCTGCCGTCAACCGCTAATTTCGACTTTATTGAGATTTCAGCGTGATACGCGCAAAAGCCTTCTTGCCAGCTTGGCAAACGTGAGTCGCACCCACTGCATATATAAAGGAGCGATCAACGACCTCACCATCTATACGCACACCGCCGGACGCCAGAAGATCACGCGCCGCTGCCGAGTTCTTCACCAGACCTGCCTTATTAAGGACGGCGGCAATCGGCATATCTTCAGCAGAAGCCAGCTCGATCTCCGGCAGATCATCCGGGAGCTCGCCATCCTTCATACGATTACCCGCCGCGCGGTGAGCGTTCGCTGCAGCCTCTTCGCCATGGAAGCGAGCAACGATCTCTTCAGCCAGCTTGATTTTCACATCACGCGGATTGGCGCCTGCTTCTACATCAGCACGCAACGCATTGATCTCGTCCATCGAGCGGAAGCTGAGCAATTCGAAGTAACGCCACATCAGCGCATCCGGAATCGATACGAGCTTGCTGTACATGACGCCCGGCGCCTCTTGAATGCCGACGTAGTTGCCCAACGACTTGGACATCTTCTTCACGCCATCGAGACCTTCTAGCAGAGGCATCGTCAGAATGCACTGAGCTTCCTGACCATAACCACGCTGCAACTCACGCCCCATCAGCAAGTTGAACTTCTGATCGGTACCGCCCAACTCGACGTCCGCACGCAGAGCGACCGAGTCATATCCCTGAACCAGCGGATAGAGAAACTCGTGAATAGCGATTGGCTGGTTGGTGGTGTAACGCTTGTCGAAGTCATCGCGCTCAAGCATGCGCGCGACGGTGTACTGCGAAGTCAGACGAATGAAATCCGCCGGACCCATCTGATCCATCCAGGTGGAGTTGAAAGCAACTTCGGTTTTCGCCGGATCGAGAATCTTGAACACCTGAGTTTTATACGTCTCGGCGTTTTCCAGGACCTGCTCACGAGTCAACGGCGGACGAGTGGCACTCTTGCCGCTCGGATCACCGATCATCCCGGTGAAGTCCCCTATAAGGAAGATCACCTGATGCCCCAGCTCCTGGAACTGACGCAGCTTATTAATAAGCACGGTATGACCCAAGTGCAGATCCGGAGCGGTTGGATCAAAACCAGCCTTGATACGCAGCGGTTGGCCGCGCTTGAGCTTCTCGATCAGCTCGGACTCGACCAACAGTTCTTCCGCACCACGTTTAATCAGCGCTAGCTGCTCTTCAACCGACTTCATAACAGACCCGCAAGGCTCAGATTCAAAGGGAACCAACCATACAAGATCGCGCACCAATTACAAGTTTTGCCCGGCGCACGGACACCAATCCACAGACGCGATGTCTGTAGACTTGCTTCAGAGATGATTTGGTTATATTTTATACAGTTATTTCATCTTCATCATGTCATTCATCTTTTCCAATTCATTACTTTTCAAAGTCAAAATTACCTATGACCACCGAACCGTCTAAAGCGCCACCGCTTTACCCGAAGACCCACCTGCTCGCTGCAAGTGGAATCGCCGCCCTTCTCAGCCTGGCGCTCCTGGTATTTCCCTCCAGTGATGTAGAAGCCAAAAAGACAACCCTGAGCCTTGAACTGGAAAGTCCTGCTGAACAACTGACACAAGATCAAGACGCTGCAGACGCCGCTCAAGCCACAAATGAGCCTGTAGCCTCGCCGTTCGCCCAAATCGAAAACAGTGAAGAAAACACTCCGCAAACCGCTGAAGCCGCGCCCGCCCCGGCTCCGATCGCTGAAAAACCTAATGCCCCTGGGCATCGAGAAGTAGTTGTTGCAAAAGGCGATACGCTATCGACCCTGTTCGAAAAGGTCGGTTTGCCTGCAACCGCCGTGCATGAAGTTCTGGCCAGCGACAAACAAGCCAAACAGTTCAGCCAGCTCAAGCGCGGCCAGAAACTCGAGTTCGAACTCACCCCTGAAGGTCAACTGACAAGCCTGCACAGCAAAGTCAGCGACGTTGAAACCATCACCCTGACCAAGAATGACAAGGGCTTCGCCTTCAACCGGGTTACTACAAAACCTATCGTTCGCACCGCCTACGCTCACGGTGTAATCAACAGTTCGCTATCGCAATCCGCCGCTCGCGCCGGGCTTTCCCATAGCATGACCATGGATATGGCCAGTGTCTTCGGCTACGACGTCGACTTCGCTCAGGACATTCGCCAGGGTGATGAATTCGATGTGATCTACGAACAGAAAGTGGTTAACGGCAAGGCTGTCGGCACCGGCCCCATCCTGTCAGCGCGCTTCACTAACCGCGGCAAGACCTACACCGCTGTGCGCTACACCAACAAACAGGGTAATAGCAGCTACTACACCGCCGATGGCAACAGCATGCGCAAAGCGTTCATCCGCACTCCGGTGGACTTCGCCCGCATCAGCTCCAAGTTCTCCATGGGCCGCAAGCACCCGATCCTGAACAAGATCCGCGCCCACAAAGGCGTCGACTACGCAGCCCCGCGCGGCACGCCGATCAAGGCTGCCGGTGACGGTAAAGTGCTGCTGGCCGGCCGCCGCGGAGGCTACGGCAACACTGTTATCATTCAACACGGCAATACTTACCGTACGCTTTACGGCCACATGCAAGGCTTCGCCAAAGGTGTGAAGACCGGCGGCAGTGTCAAACAAGGCCAAGTGATCGGTTACATCGGCACGACAGGCCTGTCGACCGGCCCGCACTTGCACTATGAGTTCCAGGTCAATGGCGTTCACGTCGATCCACTGGGCCAGAAGCTGCCAATGGCCGATCCAATCGCCAAAGCCGAACGCGCCCGCTTCCTGGCGCAGAGCAAACCACTGATGGCACGTATGGACCAAGAGAAGGCCACCATGCTGGCTTCGAGCAAGCGATAAGCCATGGCTCTCTATATCGGGGTGATGTCCGGAACCAGTCTCGACGGGCTGGACATCGCCCTGATCGAGCAAACCTCGGCGATCAAACTGATCGCCACGCACTACATTCCCATGCCTGAGTCCCTGCGCGCCGAGCTGCTTGGCTTGTGCGCAAGCGGCCCCGACGAGATCGCTCGCTCGGCGATTGCCCAGCAAGAGTGGGTAAGGCTCGCGGCACAGGGCATCGATGCCCTCCTCAGCCAGCAACAGCTCAAACCTGAAGCTATCCGTGCGATCGGCAGCCATGGCCAGACTATTCGCCACGAGCCAGCGCGCGGTTTTACCGTACAGATTGGTAACCCTGCCCTGCTGACAGAGCTGACGGGTATCACGGTGGTCAGTGACTTCCGCAGCCGCGATGTCGCTGCCGGCGGTCAAGGTGCGCCTCTGGTACCGGCCTTCCATGAAGCTTTGTTCGAAGAGCGTAGCGGTAATCAGGCGGTCTTGAATGTCGGCGGTTTCAGCAATCTGAGTCTGATTGAGCCGACCAAGCCTGTAGCCGGTTTCGACTGCGGGCCTGGGAATGTGCTGATGGACGCTTGGATTCAGCAGCAGCGTGGCGAGAATTATGACCGTAACGGCGATTGGGCTGCCTCCGGTACCGCTGAACCAGCGCTGCTGAAAGCATTGCTCAGCGATCCGTTCTTCGTGACCAAAGGCCCGAAAAGCACCGGCCGGGAAGTGTTCAACCTGCCTTGGCTGGAACGACACCTTGCAAGCCTGCAGGCGTACCCAGCTGAAAACGTACAGGCAACGTTACTCGAACTGACTGCGCTGACCATCATTGAGTCGCTGAAAAGCGCTCAATCGAATACCCGCGAACTGTTGGTCTGCGGTGGCGGCGCGCACAACGCGGCACTGATGAATCGTCTTGCCGAGTTGCTGCCAAACACGAAAGTCGCCAGCACTGCCACTCACGGTGTAGATCCTGACTGGGTAGAAGCCATGGCTTTCGCCTGGCTGGCTCATTGCTGCCTCGAAGGCATCGCCACCAACCGCCCGAGCGTCACCGGCGCCAAAGGCCTGCGTGTACTCGGCGCGATCTACCCCAACTGAGTAGATCGCCGGCCAATAAAAAACGCCGCAGAACCGTAAGGCTCTGCGGCGTTTTATTGTCTGCAGCGAAGTGCGATCAGATCGAAAACGACGAGCCGCAACCACACGTCGTGGAAGCATTCGGGTTCTTGATCACGAAGCGCGAACCTTCCAGACCTTCCTGGTAGTCCACCTCCGCACCGGCCAGGTACTGGAAACTCATCGGATCAACCACCAGACTTACGCCTTCGCGCTCGACAATGGTGTCGTCCTCGGCAACATCTTCATCGAAGGTGAAACCGTATTGAAACCCTGAACAACCGCCGCCCGTAACAAATACGCGCAGCTTCAAGCGATCATTCCCCTCTTCATCGACCAGGCTCTTCACCTTGTGCGCAGCACCTTGGGTGAATTGCAAAGCCGTGGGGGTGAAGGATTCGACGCTCATGCTGACTATCTCCCGGCGTTACGCCGCCATAATGCGTGATGACGCGCATTATCCGCTTGTCCGAGAAAATCGGTCAACTATTGTTACGGTATATCAATAAACCCGACGAGCTGTTCAGAATGCAAAAAGGCCCGTTGAACGGGCCTTTTTGCTGTGCGAGTTAAAGTGTTACGGCAGCATACCGGCGTGAGACAACCCGAAACGCTCATCCAGCCCGAACAGAATGTTCATGTTCTGCACCGCCTGCCCCGAGGCGCCTTTGACCAGATTGTCGATCACCGACAACACCACCACCAGATCGCCATCCTGTGGACGGTGAACTGCGATGCGACAGACGTTCGCGCCACGCACGCTACGGGTTTCCGGATGACTGCCAGCCGGCATGACATCAACGAACGGCTCGTTGGCGTAACGCTTTTCAAACAGCGCCTGAAGATCAACCGAGCGATCGACTACCGTCGCGTACAGCGTGGAGTGAATACCACGGATCATCGGAGTCAGGTGCGGCACGAAGGTCAGACCAACATCCTTGCCCGCTGCACGACGCAGACCCTGGCGAATTTCCGGCAGATGACGGTGACCTTTCACCGCATAAGCCTTCATGCTTTCCGACGTCTCGGAGTACAAAGAACCTACAGCCGCGCCGCGACCGGCACCGCTGACACCGGATTTGCAGTCGGCAATCAGACGCGAGGTGTCGGCCAGACCGGCTTCAAGCAGCGGCAGAAAACCCAATTGCGTAGCGGTCGGATAGCACCCCGGCACGGCGATCAAACGGGCTTTCCTGATTTGCTCACGATTGACTTCCGGCAGACCGTAGACCGCCTCATCCAGCAACTCTGGTGCACCGTGCGGCTGGCCGTACCACTTGGCCCACTCCTCAGCGTCTTGCAGACGGAAGTCTGCCGACAGATCAATGACCTTCGTGCCTGCCGCCAGCAGCTCACCTGCCAGAGCGTGAGCGACACCGTGCGGCGTGGCGAAGAACACCACGTCGCAAGCGCCGAGGGTTTTGATGTCCGGCACGCTGAAGGCCAGGCCGTCGTAATGACCGCGCAGGTTCGGGTACATATCAGCCACGGCCAGACCGGCCTCGGATCGGGAAGTGATGACTGCCACTTCTGCCTGCGGATGCTGTGCCAACAGACGCAGCAGTTCGACACCGGTGTAACCCGTGCCGCCGACGATACCGACCTTGACCATAAACCTGCCCTCTACGAACCTACTGGAAAGCCGTCGATAATAGGGGCCGCGCGCGCCTGCGACAACCGTCAAAGTGACGTGCGGACGCTCAAGCCTCTACTATCCAGACTACCGTGAACCTGGGAATAACTAAAAATGCTCTATCTGTGGATCAAAGCGTTTCATATCGTCAGTCTTGTGTGCTGGTTTGCCGGGCTGTTCTACCTGCCACGACTGTTCGTTTATCACGCACAGAGTGAAGACACGATCAGCAAAGAACGCTTCAGTGTCATGGAGCGCAAGCTCTATCGCGGCATCATGGGCCCGGCAATGATCGCCACGCTGATCTTCGGTGGCTGGCTGATCTACCTCAACCCGAGCATTTTCAGCATGGGCGGCTGGATTCACGCCAAGCTGACCCTTGTCGTCTTGCTGATCGGCTACCACCACATGTGCGGCGCGCAGGTAAAACGTTTTGCCCGTGGCGAGAACACCCGCAGCCATGTCTTTTATCGCTGGTTCAATGAAGTGCCGGTTCTGATGTTGATTGCTATCGTAATTCTGGTGGTGGTCAAGCCGTTCTAACTTCAACCGGTACAAATCTTTGGGGTGTTCATAATGTCGCTGCCCGCTCTGCTCGAACAACGTCTGCGTCTGCCTGTGGTGGCGGCGCCGATGTTTCTGATTTCCAATCCGCAACTGGTATTGGCCTGCTGTCGTAATGGCGTGGTCGGCAGCTTCCCGGCGCTGAACCAACGCGAAAGCAGCGGATTCAAAGCCTGGCTGGAACAGATCGAGGCGGGACTGGCGACGCTGGACAATCCGGCGCCGTATGCGGTGAACCTGATCGTTCACAACAGCAATCCGCGCTTGCAAGCGGATCTGGATATTTGCGTCGAACATAAAGTGCCCATCGTTATCACCAGCCTTGGCGCGGTGAAGGAGTTGGTCGACGCGGTGCACAGTTATGGAGGCCTGGTCTTCCATGATGTCACCACTCGCCGCCATGCCGAGAAAGCCGCCGAAGCCGGCGTCGACGGTTTGATCGCCGTCGCGGCCGGCGCCGGGGGTCATGCAGGTACGTGGAGTCCATTTGCGCTGATCGCCGAGATTCGTCAGTTCTTCGACAAGACCTTACTGCTTGCGGGATGTTTGAACCATGGCCACGAGATTCTGGCCGCTCAATTACTCGGTGCGGATTTGGCCTACTTCGGTACGCGATTTATCGGCACCACCGAAAGTCATGCGCCTGACGCTTACAAAGAGATGCTGCTGACAGCCAAAGCAGCCGACATCATTCATACTCCAGCGGTGTCGGGGGTGCCGGCCAGCTTCATGCGCCAAAGCCTTGAGGCCGCGGGTTTCGACCTGGCGACGCTGCAAGGCAAAGGCGAAGTCAATTTCGGCGAAAAGCTCAAGCCGATCAGCGATGAAGCCAAAGCCTGGAAGACTGTCTGGTCTGCCGGTCAGGGTGTTGGGCAGATTAATGATCTGCCCAGCGTGGATCAGTTGATCGCCCGCCTCGACACTGAATACCGGCAGGCTCAGGAACGTGCCGCGCAGTTGCCGCAACGCTGGCCGCGCTAAGAAAAAATCAGGCCCGTCGCTGGTGGACTGGCCTTACACTGACGACCTTTCAATCTATCGCGACAAGGATGCCTCGGCCATGAGCGACCCCCGTTACAAGATCGTTTTCGACGGAGCTCTACAGCCCGGTGTCGATATCACCACAGCCAAGCTGAATCTCGCAGATCTGTTCAAAAGCGAAGTGGCCAGCATTGAGCGGCTGTTCAACGGCAGCACCGTGGCACTCAAGCGCGATCTGTCTCACAGCGATGCGCAGACCTACCTGCAAGCATTGAACAAAACCGGGATCGACGCCCGGATCGAAGCCGAAACAGCCATCGAGCTGAACCTCTCGGACGTACGCGAGCAATCCGCTGCCGTGGCAGAACCCTCCTCGCCTTATGCGCCACCGCGGGCCAGCGTAGGTGAAACCTTCGCAGCGTTTGCACCGCTCAAACCGCTTGGTGTGGAAGGCCGGATCGGTCGCTTGCGCTTTCTGGCCTGGACGATGGTCGTGACGTTGGTAAGCCTGCCGATCATCAGCATTTTTGCGCTGATTGCCGTGGGGCTGGTCAGCGCCGAATCCACCAGCGGACTGATCATTGGCGGCATCGTCGCGCTCTTTCTGGGTTTGGCGCTCATCGTCATCAGCATTTTCTTCACCGTGCAACGCCTGCACGATATCGGCTGGTCCGGCTGGCTGTGGTTGCTGACCCTGGTCCCATTCGTGGGCAGCATCTTCCCTTTTGTAATCATGGTCGTGCCGGGCAATACCGGTGCCAACCGATACGGGCCACCACCTCCGCCCAACAACACAGCAGTCAAGGTTTTGAGTGCACTGTGGATCGTCTTTATCGGGTTGTTTTTCATGGGCGGGATACTCGGCGGAATTTCGGCCATCCAGCAGGAATACGAAACAAGCCTCGAAAGCAGCTACGACAGCGGCTCGGTGACCACCGATGAAGTCGAAGTCGAGGACGAGCCCGCAGCGAATTCCACCGACGATGCAGCCGAAGCGGCGCAGGCCCCTGTAGACTCTGCGCAAGAATGAACAGCGCTCCCCGCCGTGACACCCGCGTCGCTGGCGCGGAGCTGTTGCGAGGGAGAATTGCATGACCCGTTACGCTCTGATCACTGGCGCCTCCAGCGGCATCGGTCTGGCCATGGCCGAAGCGCTGGCCCGGCGCGGCCGCAGCCTGATTCTGGTGGCACGACAGCGTGATCAGCTGGAAAGTATTGCTATCGAACTGACCCAACGCTTCGGCGTCGAGGTCCTGTTCCGAGCCTGCGATCTGGGCGAACCGCTGCGCCTCTCCGGTTTCCTGCTGGAGCTGGAAGAAGGTGACCGGCAAATCGACCTGCTGGTGAACTGCGCCGGCATCGGTACTTGCGGCCCTTTCCTGGCTCAGGACTGGATGACCGAGCAGGACCTGATCGAAGTAAACATCCTCGCCCTCACCCGCCTGTGCCATGCGATTGGCAATAGCATGGCGCTGCAGGGTGGCGGACAGATTCTCAACGTTGCCTCCGTGGCGGCGTTCAATCCTGGCCCGTGGATGAGCACCTATTACGCCAGCAAGGCGTATGTGCTGCACTTCTCCGAAGCATTGCGGGTTGAGCTCAAACAAAGCGCGGTCAAGGTTTCGGTGCTCTGCCCAGGCCCGACCCGCACGGCTTTTTTCCGCACCGCGCAGTTGAACAGTGACAAACTCAAAGACAGCAAAATGCTGATGAGCCCTGAAGAAGTCGCGCTCTACACCGTTCGCGCGCTGGAGAAAAATCGCGCGATCATCATTCCGGGACGGCGCAATCGCTGGTTCGCGTTTTTACCGCGACTGGGTTCGCGCTGGCTGAACCGCACCATCGTCGGCATGGTCAACAAGGCCTACTGCCCGCGCTGATCTGTCCTACGGCAAAACACTGGGCGGGTTCAGTCCCCATGAGTACACTCAGACCAGCCCAAACAACGGAGAAAACAGCAGTGGATACTCTGTTCACCAAGATCATCAACCGGGAAATCCCGGCCAAGATCATCTACGAGGACGACCAGGTTCTGGCCTTCCACGACATCGCCCCTCAGGCACCGGTGCATTTTCTGGTGATCCCGAAAAAACCGGTGCGCACCCTCAATGACCTGACCGAAGACGACAAGGCACTGGCCGGGCATATCCTGTTTACCGCGCAACGTCTGGCACTGGAGCTGGGCTGTGAAGAGGGCTTCCGGGTCGTCATGAACTGCAATGAAAAGGGTGGGCAGACCGTCTACCATATTCATATGCACGTACTCGGACAACGCCAGATGAACTGGCCTCCGGGCTGATGTAACGCAAAAACTGTGGGAGCGATCTTGCTCGCGAAGGCGGAGTGTCAGGCGCTGATGCTTTGAATGTGCCGACCTTCGCGAGCAGGCTTGCTCCCACAAAAGCATGACCGCATGGCTAATGACCCAGCGCAAACCTTCTCCGGCCGATTCGGTTAAACTGGCCGCCGAGATTCTTCCCGGAGGTCAGCATGACTACCCAACGTCACTACTCGCCGATTGACCGTCTTCTGCTGCAGGCCGATGCCGCGATGCGTACCCTGCTGCCCTTCAGTGGCCAGCCGTACCGTCCGTCACCGGCGATTTTGCAGCCGGAAACCCAGATGAGCGACGAAAACACCCGCCATGTCGCCGGGCTGATGCGCATCAACCATACCGGCGAAGTCTGTGCCCAGGCGCTGTATCAGGGACAGGCGCTGACCGCCAAGCTGCCACAGGTGCGCAAGGCCATGGAGCACGCAGCCGAAGAGGAAATCGATCATCTGGTCTGGTGCGAACAACGCATTCACCAGTTGGGCAGTCATACCAGCGTGCTCAATCCGCTGTTCTATGGCATGTCGTTCGGGATTGGCGCTGTGGCCGGTCTGATCAGCGACAAGGTCAGCCTCGGGTTTGTTGCGGCGACCGAGCATCAGGTATGCAAGCACTTGAACGAGCACCTGGAGCAACTGCCAGTCGAGGACGAGAAGTCTCGGGCGATTCTCGAGCAGATGCGCATTGATGAAGAGCATCATGCCGAGAGTGCGCTGGATGCGGGTGGTTTCCGGTTTCCGGCACCAGTGAAGTTCGGGATGAGTCTGTTGGCCAAGGTGATGACCAAGAGTACTTATCGGATCTGAAGTTTGAATCGTCAGACAGGGACTTGTCGTTGGCAAGCCAGCTGCCACAAAGATCCTGTGACGGAATGAAAAAGGCGACCGAAAGGTCGCCTTTTTTTGTGCCTGAAACTCTTACGCTGGCATGTTGCGCGCGTAAAAGATTTCCAGCATCTCGTGTTTCACACGATCAGTCACTTGGGCACGTTGCTCAGACGACAGGCTGCTGGTGGCGTCGCCGAACAGGTAGTTGTCCAGTTCGAAGTTCTTCAGCAACATTTTGGTGTGGAACAGGTTTTCCTGATACACGTTCACGTCGGTCATCTGGTACGCGTCGCGGGTGTCTTCGGAAAGGTAGTTCTGGATCGAGTTGATCTCGTGGTCGATGAAGTGCTTGTTGCCTTCAACGTCACGGGTGAAGCCGCGCACACGGTAATCCACGGTCACGATGTCCGAATCGAACTGGTGAATGAGGAAATTGAGCGCTTTAAGCGGTGAAATGACACCACAGGTCGACACATCAATGTCTACACGGAAAGTCGCAATACCGGCGTCCGGATGGATTTCCGGGTAGGTATGCACCGTGATGTGACTCTTGTCGAGGTGGGCCAGGATAATTTCGGGCAATGGACCTGGCGACTCTTCGATCTGGCTTTCAGTCGGGGTCACCGGCTCTTCCGAGATCAGAATCGTGACGCTGGCACCCTGAGGCTCATAGTTCTGACTCGCAATGTTCAGAATGTTGGCACCAATGATTTCTACAACTTCCGTGAGGATCTGCGTCAGACGTTCTGCGTTGTACTCTTGATTGATGTACTCGACGTACGCCTGCTGGTCTTGCGGGGTTTCCGCGTAGCAGATGTCATAGATGTTGAAGCTCAAGGTCTTTGTCAGGTTATTGAACCCGTGGAGCTTGAGTTTGCTTTTCACCGTTAAAAACTCTCTATGTATGCGGCACAGCCGCGTGATCAAGCATGCCCGTCAAATGCGAACAACGCACCTGCGTAGGACGGTTAACACCTCTTCGCGATGGCGATTTTGGTTATCTGTTCAGGCGGATGACCCGTCGGCTGACCGATCACTGCCCTGAAAAAAGTGGCGCATTATGCAGACGTCAGCGGGGGATCGCCAGAGTCTGCACTGCTTTTATGATAGTTGAATGTCGCTTCAACCCAGTTCGACGATTTCGTAATCGTGGGTGATCGCCACACCGGCTGCGCCAAGCATGATCGAAGCCGAGCAATACTTCTCGGCAGACAGTTCGATGGCGCGTTTGACCTGGGCTTCTTTCAGGCCACGGCCCTTGACCACGAAGTGCATGTGGATCTTGGTGAATACCTTCGGGTCTTCGGTCGCACGCTCGGCTTCGAGGAAGGCTTCACAGCTTTCAACGGCCTGACGGGACTTTTTCAGAATGCTGACCACGTCGAAGTTGCTGCAACCGCCGACACCCAGCAGGAGCATCTCCATCGGGCGAACACCCAGATTACGGCCACCGGCGTCCGGCGGACCGTCCATGACCACGACATGACCGCTACCGGATTCGCCGAGGAACATGGCTTCGCCAGCCCATTGGATGCGTGCCTTCATCGCCCAGACTCCACTGTAAAAAAAGGGTCGCCAGCTTAGCACAGGGGATTGCCCTGACAGCGAGCAGCATTCCTAGGACGAATGCTCCAACCGTGTAGGTAATTTCTCGAATTTGCGACGAAGTGTCTGTTAAGCTGGCGCCAATTCGCTGGCGCCTATGCCAGCTGTGTAGCGACCGCCTTCAGCGCCTCCTAAAAAAATCAAACATCACCGTGCAGTCTTTTCGGGATACAACCATGGTTGCTATTACCCCCACACCCAAAATCAAGAACCTCGACAAGCTGCTGATGCATTGTCAGCGTCGTCGTCATGCCGCCAAGAGCAACATCATCTGCGCCGGCGACCGTTCGGATACGTTGTACTTCATCATCAAGGGATCGGTGACGATCCTGATCGAAGACGACGACGGTCGCGAGATGATCATTGCTTACCTGAACGCCGGAGACTTCTTCGGTGAACTGGGCCTGTTCGAACAGGCTGGTCAGGAACAGCAACGCAGCGCCTGGGTGCGGGCCAAGGTTGAATGCGAAATTGCGGAAATCAGTTACGTGAAATTCCGCGAGCTGTCGCAGCAGGATCCAGACATTCTTTACGTGCTCAGCGGACAAATCGCACAACGTTTGCGCAACACCACGCGCAAGGTCGGCGATCTGGCATTCTTTGACGTAACCGGTCGTGTCGCCCGTTGCCTGCTGGAACTGTGCAAACAGCCGGATGCGATGACCCATCCCGACGGCATGCAGATCAAGGTGACGCGTCAGGAAATCGGGCGGATTGTCGGCTGCTCGCGAGAGATGGTCGGTCGCGTGCTCAAGGATCTTGAGGAACGCAACCTGGTCGACGTGAAAGGCAAGACCATGGTGGTCTTCGGTACGCGGTAAGCTCGAAAATCAGGCGCTGTACATCTGCGCCAGCATCAATCGAAACAGCTCATCAAGACGCGCCAATGCCTGTGGCGCGTTGAATTTTTCATGCAGGGCAATGTGGCTTTGCGCACGTACCCGCTGCTCGAGGCCACAAGCTTCGTTGAAGCGATTGACCGCCGCAACCATCGATTCGCGCTCGTTATCCATCAACATCGCACCGTGCACCAAGCCCACAGGACGCTGCCCTCCCTGACTCTGACGCCAGCGCTGGGCCGTGCCGACCATTTTGCGGCCGTCGAGATTGACGTTGAAGCGACCGTCGCAAAACGCACCGTCAATTTCGCCCAGCGACGACGTACCGCCCAACTCATCCAGCAACTGACAAATCGGATCGCAAAGACGCCGGTAGCCCGTTTCGATGCGATTCAGATCACCTTCGCTGCGCGGTGGTGCGTAGACCAGCGCGATGTTAATCGTCGAGGCTGATTGCGGGACAGGTTCACCGCCCGTCTCGCGAAGGAGTACTGGCCAGCCGGCTGCGGCGGAGACTTCGCAGGCGTGATCGAAACCGGGTAGACGATTGAGGCGGCGAGGCATGACCAGGGCGCGGTCAGTGGGCTGCCAGAATAGAAGGCCGAACTCTGAATCGCCGGCGCAGACTGAGGCGAGCAGGTCTTGTTCGGCCTGGAGGCCCGCTTCGATGGTCAGAGGGATTGGCAGCGACATGGAGGGCTCCGGCAGATTTGAATCTTCAGGGGTTTCAAGCGCCTCTTCGCGAGCAGGCTCGCTCCCACACTGGATTGCATTTCAATGTGGCAGTGAGCCTGCTCGCGAAAGGGTCGACTCGGTCTGAAAGGTTATCAGTCGAGCGTCGAACCGCTGATCGAACCACCTCGTTCCGGAAAAAACAGGCGCTGCAGCTCAGTGCCCGGGCTTTGCGCACGCATAAATGCCTCGCCGACCAGGAACGCATAAACGTCGCTGATTTCCATCAGCTCGACATCGGCACGATTGAGGATGCCGCTCTCGGTGATCACCAGACGATCGCGCGGAATACGCGGCAACAAATCGAGGGTGGTTTCCAGGCTGACGTCGAAGGTATGCAGGTTGCGGTTGTTGACGCCGACCAGTGGCGTGTCGAGTGTTTTCAACGCGCGCTCCAGTTCATCACCGTCGTGCACTTCCACCAGCACGTCGAGACCGACGCCTTTGGCCACCGCCGCCAGTTCGGCCATTTTCACATCGTCCAGCGCGGAGACGATCAGCAGCACACAGTCGGCACCCAGTGCACGGGCTTCGACGATCTGGTACGGATCGATCATGAAGTCCTTGCGGATCACCGGCAGCTTGCAGGCGGCGCGAGCCTGTTGCAGATAGGCGTCGGCGCCCTGAAAGTAATCGATGTCGGTCAGCACCGACAGACAGGTCGCCCCGCCCTTCTCGTAGCTTTTGGCGATGTCGGCGGGAACGAAATCTTCGCGAATCACGCCTTTGCTCGGCGAAGCCTTCTTGATTTCGGCAATCACAGCCGGTTGTTTCTGCTTCGCCTGCGCCAGCAATGCCTGGGCAAAACCGCGTGGTGCATCGGCCGCCTTGGCCAGACTTTCCAGCTCGCTCAGGCTCACGCGGGCGCTACGCTCGGCGACTTCCTGAACTTTGCGGGCCAGAATGTTTTCCAGAACCGTCGGTACACTCATCCTTCATTCTCCACTCTGAATACCGCGGTAAAGGCACCCAACTCCTCGAGTTTCTCCCGAGCGAGGCCGGTATGCAGGGCGTCGTGCGCAAGCTCCACGCCCTCTTTCAAACTGCTGGCGATGTCAGCGGCGTAAAGCGCTGCACCGGCGTTGAGCACAATCATTTCAGCGGCTTTCTGGCCGTTTTCGGTTTTGCGCTTGCCCAGTGCATCGCGAATCAGCGCCAGCGACGCTTCCGGGCCGTCGACCGACAAGCCGTGCAGGCTCTGGCTCTTCATGCCCAGATCTTCCGGCTCGACCCAATATTCGGTGATTTCGTTGTTTTTCAGCTCGGCGACAAACGTCGGCGCGGCGAGACTGAACTCGTCCAGACCGTCCTTCGAATGCACCACCAGCACATGCTTGCTGCCCAGACGCTGCAAAACTTCAGCCAATGGGCGGCAGAGCGCCGGGTTGAACACACCCACCACCTGATGCTTCACGCCGGCCGGATTCGTAAGCGGGCCGAGCATGTTGAACAGCGTACGCAGGCCGAGATCGCGGCGCGGGCCGGCGGCGTACTTCATGGCTTTGTGATGGGTCTGGGCAAACATGAAACCGATGCCGACGTTGTCGATGCAACGGGCGACTTGAACCGGCGTCAGGTTGAGATAGATACCGGCTGCTTCGAGCAAATCGGCGCTGCCGCTCTTGCCCGATACCGCGCGATTGCCGTGCTTGGCTACGGTGCAACCGGCAGCGGCAACCACAAAGGAAGAAGCGGTGGATACGTTGAAAATATTGGCGCCGTCACCACCGGTGCCAACCACGTCGACCACGCCGTCGAGTGTTTTCAGTTCGACTTGATCGGCCAGCTCACGCATGACCGACACGGCGCCGACGATTTCGTCGATGCTTTCGCTCTTCATGCGCATGGCCATCATGAACGCGCCGATCTGCGCGTCGGTGCATTGGCCAGTCATGATCTCGCGCATCACATCGCGCATTTCTTCGGTGCTGAGGTCGAGGTGCTCAACGATACGGCTCAGGGCTGTCTTGATATTCATGGGAAGTCCTTAGCGCGTGCCGCCGGTTTGTTTGAGGAAGTTGGCAAACAGTTCATGGCCCTGCTCAGTCAGGATCGACTCGGGGTGAAACTGTACGCCCTCAATGTTCAGGGTCTTGTGACGCAGGCCCATGATTTCGTCGACTGATCCGTCATCGTGTTGCGTCCACGCGGTCAGTTCCAGGCAATCGGGCAAAGTATCGTGCTTGACGATCAGGGAGTGGTAGCGGGTGACTGTCAACGGATGATTCAGACCGGCGAAAACGCCCTTGTCCTCGTGGAATACCGGACTAGTCTTACCGTGCATTACCTGACGCGCGCGCACCACGTCGCCGCCAAAGGCCTGGCCGATGGACTGGTGGCCGAGGCAGACGCCAAGAATCGGCAGTTTGCCAGCGAAGTGCTTGATAGCCTCGATGGAAATACCGGCTTCGGTCGGTGTGCAAGGACCGGGAGACACCACGATGCGCTCGGGGTTAAGCGCTTCGATTTCGGCAATGGTCAATTCGTCGTTGCGCACGACTTTGACTTCGGCACCCAGCTCGCCGAGGTATTGCACAACGTTGTAAGTAAAGGAGTCGTAGTTGTCGATCATCAGCAACATGGCGTTTCGAACCTCTTGAATTCTGACTTGAAGACAGCCTTCAGATGACTTGCCCGCAGGGCGCTGCACGATGTCGGACGCACAGGGGCGTCGGCAAAGCGGCAATTCAAACGAGCAAGGAAGGCAAAGCGATACAGATCCGGCCGAGCCGGCAGAAAAGATTCAGGCGCGCCAACGCCAACGGGCGTGTGCCTTGATGACTTGATCCAGAAGTTTGCTGGTGATCAACACGGGGAAGGTCTCGTTCATACGTTCGGGCACAGTAACTTAGCTGGGCGGAGCGTGCAATATGGCCGGGCCTTTGGTGGATAAATCCAGGGGAGGAATCGCGACCGATGGCAAAAGGCCGGAAGTTTTTGGTACTGTCGTTTTGTTCACCTACAACAATAAATAAACGGACTTGCTCATGATCAAACAGACGTTGTTTGTACCGATGGCCAGCTGCTTGCTCGCATTAGCCTGCGCCCAAGCGAATGCCGCGCCCAATCCTTATTCGAATTTCATTGTTTTCGGCGACAGCCTCAATGACGCCGGCACGTTTAGCGACAGCGGCGGCCCGGACGGCGCCACTCAGCGCTATACCAACCGAACCGGCCCGGTGTATCTGGATGGCAGCGGCGAATTGCGCTCGCTCAACGCGACGCAGATCCTCGGCGGCAAACTGGGGTTCTCGCCGGATCAGACAGCGTCCTCGTCATCGGCAGTACGCGCGGACGAAGGCCTGGCCGACGGTAACAACTGGGCGGTAGGCGGCTATCGTACCGACCAGATTCTTGATTCGATCACCACGCAATCCGCCACCGGCGAACGCACTCGCGCCGGTTACCTGCCGTCGAACGGCTTTCGCGCCGATCCGAATGCGCTGTATTACCTGTCGGGGGGCGGCAATGACTTCCTTCAGGGACGCGTGACCAGCCTGCCTCAGGCCAGCGCTGCGGCGGATCGTCTGGCGAGCAGTGCGCAAACCCTGCAACAAGCCGGCGCCCGTTACATCATGGTATGGCTGCTGCCGGACATCGGCTTCACCCCGGCCTTCAATGGCTCTCCCCTGCAAGCGTTCACGTCCCAGCTCAGCAGTCAGTTCAACACCGAACTGGTCAGCCAGTTGCAGCGCGTCAACGCTAACGTGATTCCGCTGAACATTCCGGTGCTGCTCAAAGAGTCGTTTGCCAACCCGGGCCAGTTCGGTCTGGCCACCGACCAGAATCTCAGCGCCACCTGCTTCAGCGGTAGCGGCTGCACCGAGAATGCCCGGTACGGGATCAACAGTGCGACGCCAGACCCGACCAAGCTCATCTACAACGATGCAGTTCACCCCACCGAAGCCGGCCAGCGCCTGATCGCCGATTACGCTTACTCGTTGCTGGCTGCACCGTGGGAAGCGACCCTGTTGCCAGAGATGGCGCAAGGCACCCTGCGCTCGCATCAGGATGAACTGCGCAACCAGTGGCTGGCCGACTGGGAAAACTGGCAAGGCGTTGGCCAATGGCGCGCGATTGTCGCTGGCGGCGGCCAACATCAGGACTTCGACAGCCAGGACAGCGGCGCCAGCGCCGACGGCAATGGCTACAACCTGAACATCGGTGGCAGCTACCGCCTCAACGACGCCTGGCGCGTTGGCCTGGCGGCCGGGTTCTACAACCAGAAACTCGAAGCTGGCGAGCACGATTCCGACTACAAGCTGAACACCTACATGGGCACCGCTTTCGCCCAGTACCAGCAGAATCGCTGGTGGGGTGACGCGGCCGTGACCGCCGGCCACCTGGATTACGACAGCCTCAAGCGTAAATTCCAGTTGGGGACGAACGAGCGCGGCGAGAAAGGCGACACCGACGGTTATGTCCTGGCTTTCAGCGGACGCGTGGGTTACGACATCGCGCCAGAGGCGAGCAGCCCATGGCACCTGTCACCCTTCGTGAGTGCTGATTTCGCCAAGGTCGAGGTCGACGGCTATTCGGAGGACGGCGCTGACTCCACCGCGCTGACATTCGATGACCAGTCGCGCATCTCCCGGCGTCTCGGCCTGGGGATTCAGGGCAAATACCAGATCACTTCGCAAACTCAGGTGTTCGGCGAATTGGCTCACGAACGTGAGTACAACGATGACGCTCAGGATGTGACGATGAATCTCAACAGCCTGCCGGGCAACCAGTACACCCTGGAAGGCTACACCCCGCAGACCAACCTCAATCGCTTGAACCTGGGCGTGAGCCACAACCTCACCAAAGACCTGGCGCTTCGTGCCAGCTACAACGTCCGCAAGGATGATGACTTTACCCAGCAAGGGATCAACGTCGGGGTGAGTCTGGACTTTTAAATCGCAGGCACAAAAAAGCGGCGCCCTCACAGGCGCCGCTTTTTTTATGGCTGAACACAAAACCCATGTGGTAGCGAGCCTGCTCGCGAAGCGGTGTATCAGCCAACCTCTATAGCGCCTGACACGCCCTCTTCGCGAGCAGGCTTGCTCCCACAGGGAATTGCGTGAATCAGACGTCCGGGGTTTGTTCAGCCAGGGCCACCGCGCGGAACATCGCGCGGCGTTTGTTCAGGGTTTCTTCCCATTCCAGCGCCGGCACCGAATCGGCGACGATGCCGCCACCGGCCTGCACGTGCAGCTCGCCGTTCTTGATCACGGCGGTGCGAATCGCAATCGCGGTGTCCATGTTGCCGTTCCACGCGAAGTAACCGACCGCGCCGCCATACACGCCACGCTTGACCGGCTCCAGCTCGTCGATGATTTCCATCGCACGAATCTTCGGCGCACCGGACAAGGTGCCCGCCGGCAGAATCGCTCGTAGCGCATCCATCGCCGTCAGGCCTTCCTTCAGCTGACCGGTAACGTTGGACACGATGTGCATCACGTTGGAATAACGCTCGATGACCATTTTTTCGGTGAGTTTCACCGAACCTATTTCCGAGACGCGCCCCGTATCGTTACGACCCAGATCGATCAACATCAAGTGCTCGGCGATCTCTTTGTCATCCGACAGCAAGTCTACTTCCAGCGCCAGATCCGCTTCTTCAGTAGCCCCGCGTGGGCGAGTACCGGCAATCGGGCGCACGGTAATCAGGTTGTCTTCGACCCGCACCAACACTTCCGGCGAACTGCCGACGACATGGAAGTCGCCGAAGTTGAAGAAGTACATGTACGGCGTCGGGTTGAAGCAACGCAGTGCGCGGTACAGGTCAATCGGTGCAGCCTTGAAGTCGATCGACATACGCTGCGACGGCACGACCTGCATGCAGTCACCGGCAAGGATGTATTCCTTGATGGTGTCGACGGCTTTTTCGTAATCGTCCTGGGTGAAACTGGAGCGGAACACCGGGTCGGCCGACTGCTGCTTGCTGAAGTCCAGACCACGACGTGGCGTGATCGGCTGGCGCAGTTGCTCAAGCAATTGCTGCAAACGCGCCTGACCTTGCTCGTAGGCATCGGCCTGCGCCGGGTCAGCCAGCACGATCGCGTGCATTTTTCCGGCAAGGTTGTCGAACACGACGACCGCATCGGAGACCATCAGCAGGATGTCTGGCACGCCCAGTGGATCCGGGTTCGGGCATTTGCCCAGACGTTTTTCGACATAGCGCACGCAGTCGTAACCGAAATAACCCACCAGACCACCGTTGAAACGCGGCAGACCTGCGATGGTCGGCACGTTATAGCGGGCCTTGAAGGTTTCGACGAAGGCCAGTGGGTCTTCGACGTCGTGGCTTTCGGTCTCGACGCCATCGACGGTGATGCTGACGTGATGGTCGTGCACCCGCAGCACAGTGCGACACGGCAGGCCGATGATCGAGTAACGGCCCCATTTCTCGCCGCCCTGCACCGATTCGAGCAGGTAGGAGTTGGGCTGGTCGGCCAGTTTCAGGTAGATCGACAGCGGTGTGTCGAAGTCGGCCAGGGTTTCGCAGGCCAACGGGATGCGGTTGTAGCCGTCAGCGGCCAAGCGCAGGAATTCTTCGCGGATCATAGGGTGCCTCGTGGTGTGAGGTGTCATCAGTCAGGTGTGCAAACGCGCCGGCAGGCCGGCCAGAAAAAAGTCAGGCGCGCCAACGCCAGCGGGCCAGGGCCTTGATGACTTTCATCCAGAGTTTGCGGGTGACCACCACGATGGCGTTTCCAGAAGGGGGTTGAACAGCGTCGGGCAACGTTATCCCACCGGCCAGATCCAGGCAACCGGGAATTAGCTTGCGCAGATCGTCAATCACCAGCGCCGGGGATTCCTCGGCAATCGGTCGGCCATGGTTGTAACCGTAGCTGAGCGCCACACACTTGACCCCCGCCGCCTTCGCCGCCAGCACATCACTGCGCGAGTCGCCGACGAACAGCGATTGCGAGGCCGGGATATTGGCCATTTTCATCACGAAGAACAGCGCCGCCGGATCAGGTTTCTGCTGCGGCAGGGTATCGCCGCCGATGATCCACTTGAAGTAGCGGCCGATCTTCATCTGATCCAGCAACGGCGCGACGAAGCGCTCCGGTTTGTTGGTGATCAACGCCATGGCCACGCCCTGCTTTTGCAGCCATTTGAGGGTGTCGCGCACACCGGGATAAACCACGGTCAGTTCATGGCTGGCGCCGTAGGCTTGCATGAACACTTCCAGCGCGTGTTCGGCCTCGACGTCATCCACCGCCGAATGATCGATGCCACCGGCCAGCGCCCGACGCACCAATAACGGCGCGCCGTTGCCAACCCACTCGCGCACCGAATCGATGCCCGCCGGCTGGCGGCCAAGGCTGAGCAGCATCGTGTCCACCGCTGCCGCCAGGTCGGGAACCGAGTCGATCAACGTGCCATCCAGATCGAACATCACCAACCGTGGCAGTTTGCCCGGGAACAGCTGCTCAAAACCGCTCATGGGCGAGTCAGCGCCAGTTCGGAGCGCATCTTGTCGATGACTTCCTGATAGTTCGGCGCGTTGAAGATCGCCGAGCCGGCGACAAAGGTGTCGGCGCCAGCAGCAGCGATTTCACGGATGTTGTTGACGTTGACGCCGCCATCGATTTCCAGACGGATGTCACGGCCCGACGCATCAATGATCGCCCGTGCTTCGCGCAGTTTGTCGAGGGTGCCGGGAATGAACTTCTGCCCGCCGAAACCCGGGTTGACGCTCATCAGCAAGACCATGTCGACTTTGTCGATCACGTACTTGAGCACGTCCAGCGGGGTCGCCGGGTTGAACACCAGACCGGATTTGCAGCCGCCTTCGCGGATCAGCTGCAGCGAGCGATCGACGTGCAGCGTGGCTTCCGGGTGGAAGGTGATGTAAGTCGCGCCGGCCTCGATGAAGTCGCCAACGATGCGATCCACCGGGCTGACCATCAGGTGCGCGTCGATTGGCGCGGTAACGCCGTACTTGCGCAGTGCCGCGCACACCATCGGGCCGATAGTCAGGTTGGGCACGTAGTGGTTGTCCATGACATCGAAGTGGACGAAGTCGGCACCAGCGGCCAGAACATTGTCTACTTCTTCGCCGAGGCGGGCGAAGTCGGCAGAGAGAATCGACGGAGCAATTACGAAGGGCTGCATGACGCACCTTTTCTGAGCTAAATCACGATGGCGCGCATTGTATACCTCAAGTTTCCGCGCGCGCACCGTGACTGCGATGATTGGGTTGTGCCATGACCGCTAGTCGCCGACGGATCAGTACGCCGCGCGGTAGATCTTCTCGATATCGACGGCGCTGAGCTTGCGCGGGTTGTTGCGCATCAGGCGCTCGATGCCTGCGGCTTCCACGGCCATGGCCGGGATCGCGTCTTCCGGCACACCGAAACTGCGCAGCCCCGGGGGAATTTCCACCGCCGCGCACAAATCGGTCATGGCCTGCACGGCTTTGTCCGCTGCTTCAGTGGCGCTCAGATGCGCCGTTTTCACCCCCATGGCTTCGGCAATATCCTGCATGCGCTCGACGCAGGCCATCTTGTTCCAGGTCATGACATACGGCAGCAACAAGGCGTTACTGACGCCGTGGGCAATGTTGAATCGCCCGCCCAGCGGATACGCCAACGCATGCACCGCACCGACCCCGGCATTGCCGAATGCCATGCCGGCCATCAGGCTCGCGGTGGCCATGTCTTCGCGCGCTTGCAGATTGGCGCCGTTGGCGTAGGCCTTGGGCAAGGCATTGGCGATCAGTTTGATTGCGCCAATGGCGAGGGAGTCGGTAATCGGTGAGGCATTCACCGACAGATAGGATTCGATGGCGTGCACCAGCGCATCGACGCCACTGGCTGCAGTAACGCTGCGGGGGCAAGTCAGGGTCATTTGCGGACTGACCAGCGCGACATCCGGTAACAGATAGTCGCTGACGATGCCCTTCTTCAGTTGCGCGACCTTGTCCGAAAGAATGGCGACGTTGGTCACTTCCGAGCCCGTGCCGGCGGTGGTGGGGATGGCGATCAGCGGCGGGCCTTTACGCGGCACCTGGTCGACGCCGAACAGATCCTCCAGCGCGCCGTGGTAACCGGCATACGCCGCCACACTTTTGGCGATGTCGATGGCACTGCCGCCGCCGAGGCCGATCAAGCCGTCATGCCCACCCTCGCGGTACACGCGCATGCAATCTTCGACGATGGCAATTTCCGGGTCCGGCAGTACACGGTCGAAAATCTCGTACTCGCGCCCGCCCAATTGGCACAGCGCCAGCTCGACGGTACCGGACTTGACCAGCGCGGCGTCGGTGACGATCAGCGGATTATCGATATCGAGGCGAGTGAGTTCGGCCGCCAGTTGCTCGATGGCTCCGGCGCCGGTGATCAGTTTGTGAGCGATTTTGAACTGGGAAAGACTCATCGTGCGCAGCCTCTTATAGATGTGGGAGCTGGGCACAAGATTAGCTGGGGATTTGGGGTTGTCTGCTATTCAGGGTGTGAATGACCCAAACATCTGAACACAACACAAATCAAAATGTGGGAGCGAGCCTGCTCGCGAATACGGTGTCTGGTTCAGCTGATATGCCAGCTGACCCACCGCTTTCGCGAGCAGGCTCGCTCCCACAGGGGGAATAGCGCGGATCCTTAAACCTGTGCGGTACGCAATTTCTCACTCCGCCCACGCAACCATTCCAGGGTCAGCAGCAGGATGACCGAGAAGGCGATGAGCAACGTGGCTGCAGCGGCAATCGTCGGGCTGAGGTTCTCGCGAATCCCGCTGAACATCTGCCGAGGCAAAGTAGCCTGCTCGGGCCCCGCGAGAAACAGCGTCACCACCACCTCATCAAACGACGTCGCAAAAGCAAACAGCGCGCCGGAAATCACCCCCGGTGCAATCAGCGGCAGGGTCACGCGACGAAATGCCGTCAACGGCGAAGCGCCAAGGCTCGCGGCGGCACGCACCAGGTTATGGTTAAACCCCTGCAACGTCGCCGAAACCGTGATGATCACAAATGGCACACCCAGCACCGCATGCACCACGATCAGAGAAAAGAAGCTGTTGCCCAGGCCCAGCGGCGCGAAGAACAAATAACTCGCCACGCCGATGATCACCACCGGCACGACCATCGGCGAAATCACCAGCGCCATCACCAGCGCCTTGCCGGGAAAGTCGCCACGGGTCAGGCCGATGGCCGCCAGCGTACCGAAGATCATCGCCAGCACGGTCGCGGCCGGGGCGACGATGATGCTGTTCTTCAGGGCGCGCATCCACTCGGCCGAAGCGAAGAAGTCCTGATACCACTGCAGCGAGAAACCCTGCAGCGGGTACACCAGAAAACTGCCCGAGTTGAACGAGAGCGGAATGATCACCAGCACCGGCAGAATCAGGAACAGCAGAATCAAGCCGCAGAGGATCCGCAAGCTGTAGAACCACACCCGTTCGATGGGCGACATGTAAGGACTCAGCATTTCAAACTCCCCTTAGCTCAGGCGCAGGCGACTGGCGCCCACCAGCCAGCTGTAGATCAGATAAAGCACCACGGTCGCCAGCAGCAACAAGCCGCCCAGCGCAGTGGCCATGCCCCAGTTGATGCTGGTGTTGGTGTAGAAGGCGACGAAGTAGCTGACCATTTGATCGTTCGGGCTGCCGAGCAGCGCCGGGGTGATGTAGTAGCCGATGGCGAGGATGAACACCAACAGGCAGCCGGCGCCGACGCCTGCATAGGTCTGCGGGAAGTACACCCGCCAGAAACTCGCGAACGGGTGGCAGCCAAGGGAAATCGCGGCGCGCATGTAGGTTGGCGAGATGCCTTTCATCACGCTGTAGATCGGCAGGATCATGAACGGCAGCAGAATGTGCACCATCGAGATGTACACGCCGGTGCGGTTGAACACCAGTTCCAGCGGCTTATCGATGATGCCCATCGCCATCAGCCCGCTGTTGATGAGGCCGCCCGATTGCAGCAACACAATCCACGCCGCCACTCGCACCAGAATCGAAGTCCAGAATGGCAGCAACACCAGAATCATCAGCAGGTTGCTCTGACGCGACGGCAGGTTCGCCAGCAAGTACGCCAACGGATACGCCAGCACCAGGCAAATCACAGTGATGACCAGGCCCATCCAGAAGGTACGGGCGAAGATGTCGAGGTAGATCGCCTGGTCCGGGGTGGCCGGGGCGATTTCGCCGAGGTCGTCGATACGGTGATCGACCGACGCCAGCAAGTAATACGGGGTGATGCTACTGGTGTTGCGCTTGACCGCTTGCCAGTAGGCCGGATCGCCCCAGCGTTCATCGAGGGCTTCAAGCGCTTCTTTATAAGAGGCCGGTTCGCTGGCGAATGGCAACGCCCGGGCAGTTTTGGTCAGCAGGCTGCGATAGCCAGCCAACTCCATGTTCAAGCGCTTGGACAAATCGCCCAAGGTCTGGTTTTTTCGCGCCTCGGCGAGGTCTTCACTCGCCGCTTTATAGACCGGTTCAGCGGGTAGGCCACGGCCGTCCCAACTGGCGATGGCCGCCACGGTGCGCGGCAGGCCGCCGACCACTTCCGGGTTACCGACGCTTTTGTAGAGCAGCGCCACGATCGGCACCAGAAACACCAGCAGCAGGAAAATCACCAGCGGCGCAATCAGCGCCTGCGCTTTCCAGCGGTTGACCCGCTCGGCGCGCTTGAGCTTCTGCTTCAAGGTGGGGCTGGCGCCCTCGTTCAGGGGAACGGCGATGGCCATGACGTACTCCGCAAATCTTTGATCGTTACAGAGGTGGCGAACCACCTCTGTTGTGTTGGAACACAGCTACCTGTGGGAGCGAGCCTGCTCGCGAAGAGGCCATCACATTCAACATCTATGCTGGCCGATCTACCGCTTTCGCGAGCAGGCTCGCTCCCACAGGGGTAGGCAAGCCCACCATCACCAGGCCTTGCTTATTTCGCCGCCCAGGAGTTGAAACGCTGCTCAAGTTGCTCGCCGTTGTCAGCCCAGAAGCTGACGTCGATCTGCACCTGGTTGGCGATGTTTTCCGGCGTGGTCGGCATGTCTTTCAGGACGTCCTTGGCAAGCAGCGGCACGGCTTGAGTGTTGGCCGGGCCGTAGGCGATGTTTTCCGAGTAGGTCTTCTGCTGCTGCGGCTGTACCGAGAAGGCGATGAATTTCTTCGCCGCTTCCGCACGCTTGGCGTCCAGACCTTTCGGGATGGCCCATGCGTCGAAGTCGTAGATGCCGCCGTTCCACACCACTTTCAGGTTGGATTCTTTCTGCACCGCAGCAATCCGACCGTTGTAGGCCGAGCTCATGACCACGTCACCGGAAGCGAGATACTGCGGCGGCTGCGCGCCGGCCTCCCACCACTGGATGCTTGGCTTCAGCTCATCGAGTTTCTTGAACGCGCGATCCTGACCGCCCTTGCTGGCCAGTTCCTTGTAGACGTCTTTCGGCGCCACGCCGTCGGCCATCAAGGCGAACTCGAGAGTGTACTTGGCACCTTTGCGCAGGCCACGCTTGCCCGGGAATTTCTTGGTGTCCCAGAAATCGACCCAACTGGTTGGCGCGGTTTTCAGCTTGTCGGCGTTGTACGCGAGCACGGTGGACCATACGAAGAAACCTACGCCGCACGGCTGGATCGCGCCTTTGACGTAATCTTCGGTCTTGCCGAACAGCGCAGGATCCAGTGGCTCGAACATGTCTTCGTCGCAGCCACGGGACAGTTCTGGCGACTCAACTTCCACCAGATCCCACGACACGCTTTTGGTGTCGACCATGGCTTTGACCTTGGCCATTTCACCGTTGTACTCGCCAGCAACGATCTTGCCGTTGCCCGCCGCTTCCCACGGTGCATAGAAGGCTTTGACTTGCGCAGCCTTGTTCGCCCCGCCAAACGACACCACGGTCAAATCCGGGCCAGCAGCCATTGCGCTTGCCGCACCCATCAGGCCCAGGGTAAGGGCGGTGAACTTCAGGGATCTCAACATTTATTGTTCTCTCCACGTGCAGGGTTGGTGTTGGTATTGCCGGGGCGATCAGTTCGCCTCTAAAAGAGGATCAAGCGCGCGAACGTGCTCGACCTGCCAGCCAAGCGGAACCACGTCGCCGACGCTGAGCCCTGGATCGAGCTCGGCAATCGGTTGTTTCACGAAGAAGTCGGTCTTGCCGCAGACTTCCAGGCGCACCCGGACGTGGTCGCCCAGATAGATGAATTCCGCCACCCTCCCTGAGAAGCGGTTAACGCATTGATCACTCGAACCGTTGAGGCTGACGCGTTCCGGACGGATCGACAGGGTCACCGGCTCGCCGGTCTGGCCGACGTTTACCGCCAGCGCCTCGACCTTCTCGCCACGACCCAACTCGACCACGCAGCGCTCGCCGTTCTGGCTAAGCAACCGGCCGTTGAGGCGGTTGTTCTCACCGATGAAGTTGGCGACGAAGGTGTTTTTCGGTTCTTCGTAGAGGCTGCGCGGCGGCGCAATCTGCTGGATTTCGCCCTGATGGAACACAGCCACGCGGTCGGACATGGTCAGTGCTTCGCCCTGATCGTGGGTCACGTAGACCACGGTCACGCCGAGGCGCTGGTGCAGGTGTTTGATTTCCATCTGCATGTGTTCACGCAGTTGTTTGTCGAGGGCGCCGAGGGGTTCGTCCATCAGCACCAGTTGCGGTTCGAACACCAACGCGCGGGCCAGCGCCACACGTTGCTGCTGGCCGCCGGACAACTGCGCCGGATAACGCTGGGCGAAGGCATCGAGCTGGACCATGCTCAGGACTTTTTTCACCTTGTCGCTGACGTCGCTCTTGTTCAGCCCGCGCACGCTCAGCGGGAACGCGAGGTTTTCGGCCACGGTCATGTGCGGGAACAAGGCATAGTTCTGGAACACCATGCCGATGTCGCGCTTGTGCGGCGGCACGTTGTTGATCGAGCGACCGGCCAGCAGAATTTCACCGGCGGTCGGGGTTTCGAAACCGGCGAGCATCATCAGGCTGGTGGTCTTGCCGGAACCGGACGGCCCGAGCAGGGTGAGGAATTCGCCTTTGCGAATGTCCAGGTTGAGGTCTTTGACGATCAGGTTCTCGCCGTCGTAGCTCTTCTGCACTCCACGAAAGCTGACCAGCACATCACTGGCTCCTGCGCTTGTATCGACCTGGCTCATACCCACACCTTTGTTGTTGATGACTGCTTGTGTATCCAGCCTAGTGGCTGGCGGCAGCCACGCAAATCGGGGCGCAGGAGAGAATCGCCTCAGCCGTATGGAAGGTTGGGGGTAGGGATCGCCCTACAAGGATGGCGCGCATTGGCAAGCGAGCCAAGAGCGACAAGCTGCGAGCCGCAAGAACCAGCAAAAGCGGCTGTCGCTAACAGATATGCCCACACACCCCCCCTGGTAGGAGCTGCCGAAGGCTGCGATCTTTTGATCTTGTTTTTTAAGATCAAGATCAAAAGATCGCAGCCTTCGGCAGCTCCTACAGAGGATCGCGTTCAGGTCAGAGAAGTTTGTGTTCCATCGCGTACTTCACCAGTTCCGCCAGTGAAGTGATATTGAGCTTCTGCATCAGCCGCGCCTTGTGCGTGCTGATGGTTTTACTGCTCAGGGCCAGTTGCTGGGCGATGTCGTTGACGTTGGCGCCCTGGGCCAGGCGCTCGAACACCGAGAACTCGCGTTCGGACAACAGCGAATGCAACGGCCGCGAATCCGTCAGGCCGACTTCGAAGACCATGCGGTCAGCCAGATCCGGATCGATATAACGCCCGCCCGCCGCAACTTTACGAATGGCAGTGAGCAGCAGCGCCGGATCACTGTCCTTGGTCGCGTAACCCGCGGCGCCGATCTTCAGCGCACGTGCGGCCATTTGCGCTTCGTCGTGCATCGACAGCACCAGAATTGCTGGCGGATTATTCAGCGCGCGGATTCGCGGTATCGCTTCCAGTCCGTTGACCCCGGGCATGGAGATGTCGAGCAAGACCACTTCGCACGGCACATGGCGCAGGGTTTCGAGCAATTGTTCGCCATTGCTCGCCTCCCCCACCACCAGCAGATCCTTGGCCAGGCCGATCAATTGCTTGATGCCTTCGCGGACGATGGTGTGGTCTTCGGCTACCAGTACTCGGATCACGTTCTTCTCCACTTCAAAATTCACGAGCAGGCTCGCTCCCTCAGGGAAATGCATTCCAACGTGGGAGCGAGCCTGCTCGCGAAGAGGCCAGCATCAACACCACTCGACCATCAGGCTTCATCCACCGGCACCCACACCATCAGACTGGTGCCCTCCCCCGGCTCACTTTCAAGCGCAAACCGCCCGCCCATGATCAGCACCCGCTCACGTATGCCTACCAAACCAAACGAAGTCGGCCGACCAGCAGCGGCGACAAATCCTACGCCATCATCGCTGACTGTCAGACACAATTCGTCGCCTGCCAGCACCAGCGTGAGTTCCACAGTATGCGCCTGGGCATGACGCATCACATTGGTCAGCGCCTCTTGCAGGATCCGGAACAAACCAATCGCCTTGGCATCACTGAGCGGTGGCAGATTGTCCGGTACCTGCACCAGGCACGGAATCTGCGTCCGCGCTTCGAATCTTCGCGCCTGCCACTCGATTGCCGAGGCAATCCCGGCATCGAGAATCGGCGGCCGCAACGCGGTCGCCACATCGCGCACCAGCTGAAACAACTGGGCGATCAGGCGTTTCATGCTGTTCAGCCGCTCGTGCAGACCGGGATCGAGTTGCGCGTAGGCCAATTCGCACATCGATGTCTCCAGTTTCAGCACCGTGAGCATTTGCCCCAACTCGTCGTGTACCTCGCGGGCGATCCGCGCCTTCTCTTCCTCGCGCACGCTTTCAAGGTGCGCCGACAGTTCGCGCAGTTGCTCGCGCGATGACGCCAGTTCCAGCTCGATGCGCTTGCTCTCGGTGATGTCCCAGACAATGCCGTCCCAGACATAAGCGCCATCTTCCAGCTGTCGGGTGATCGCCTTGATTTCGGCCCAACGCTGCACCCCTTGGCGCGTGAGGATTCGCCCCTGCCACGACCAGTCGCTATCGGTGTCCAGCGCCTGATCCTGGGTCTGGTGATAACTGGCCTTGTCGTCCGGATGCACCAGGCTGCGCAGGCCCATGTCACGGTGAGCGATGGCCGCCGGGGCATAACCGACCAGACTTTCGCTGCCCTCGGATATATAGGCAAAGTCGATTTGCCCGGTGACCGGCGCCCGCTCCAGACGGAACACCAGCCCCGGCACGTTGGCGGCGATGCCTTGCAGTCGCGCCTCGCTTTCCTGCAACGCGGCCAGTGCACGACGACGGTCGGTGACGTCGGTGAGGTAAACGACCAGATATTCGCTGTCACGAAAGCGCAAGAAACTCAGCGACACGTCCGCCGGCAAAACACTGCCATCCGCGCGCACGCAACTGGTTTCGAAACTCTGCGGCCCTTCTTCACTGGCCCGCGCGCGTTTCCACAGGTTGAGCCAACGGTCCATGTGCAGGCCCGGTTCGAAGTCGATCAACGGCCGCTCGATCAGCCCACCCGAGGGGTAACCGAGCATGTTTTCTGCAGCCCGATTGGCGTACCGCACGTGGCTGTCCCAGTTGACCCAAAGAATGCCGACGGTGCTTTGATCGATGGAAAACTGCGTCAACCGCAAGGCTTCTTCGCTGGCTGCGCGCAGGGCAATGTCTTCCCGTGCGGCGAGCAGACGCTGTTCGAGACTGCGCTGCTGACGCCGCTGCCAGAACACAATCGCCATGCAACTGAGCAACATGACGGCGAACAACAGACTGAGGTTCTGCCAAAACCCAGGCGACTCCGACAGCCTCGGATACTTGGGTTGCAGCCATTGATTGTGCAGGCGTTCCAGATCCTTGGCCGGGATCGCCCGCAATGCGCTCTGGACGATACCGGCCAGCTGCGGCCAATCGCGCCGCGAAGCCACGCGCAGCAGTTGCGGCAGACCGATGTCGCCCACCACCACCAGTTCGGCGAACTCCGGTTCCACTGACAGCCGACCGAGCTGCGCTTCATCGACCACCGCGTAAGAGGCCTGCTGACTCAACAACAGCTGCAACGCCTGACGCTCCAGCGGCACGCCTTGCAGGTTCAGGTGTGGATAGTTGCCGCGCAAATAGTCGGCAGTAGTACTCGGCATGCGCACGGCGACGCGGGTCTGGCCGTCGAGTTTTTCCAGATCCACCCCGCCGCTGGCCTTCTGATCGCTGACCACCAGTTGCGGCACGCGCATGTACGGATCGGAAAACTGCCACAGGCGCAGCGCACTGGGTGTCTGGGTCAGCCCCGGGGCGATATCGACTTCGCCATCGCGCACCGCCGCTTCCAATTGCGCCAGATCCTGAAAATTGCGCCAGCTCAGCTCAACATTGAGTGCCTGGGCGAGCAACTTCATCAGTTCGACATTGGCCCCGGACAACCGCTGCAAGCGTCGGTCGTATTGCGCGTACGGTGCCTGCAACACCAGGCCGACGCGCAATTCGTTGTGCTGCGCGAGCCATTGCTGCTCACTCGCCGACAATTGCGCAACGTGCGCCGGTGGCGCAGGCGCCGCCCAGCCCATCAAGGGAAACCACAAACAGCCGATAACCCACAGGCAGTGAAATCGCTTCATTGAAGTCTCTTGAACTGACAAATTCTGACCAACCCATTAGGCTGCCGGGATACTTTCTGGCCTGGAATAACCGATGCCCTCTGTTTACCGCCTGGCAATGCCAGCATTGTGCCTGTCGCTGATCCTGCCTTGTGCGTTTTCCGTCAACGCCGCCGATCCGGCCCCGGCCGCCGCAGCGGAAAAACCCGCTGAAGAAAAACCGGCCGAACGTCAGCCTCTGCTTGAGCGTAGTCAGGAAGAAGCCGCAGCACTTGAACGTAAAGTGCCGGCGCAAGAACAGCAACAGTTGCAGGCGGCCAGCGAGACCTTCCTGGCCCTGTGGAAACCGGCCAACACCGCCGATCCCAAAGGCGCAGTGATTATCGTCCCGGGCGCCGGCGAGACCGCTGACTGGCCTCAGGCAATCGGCCCTTTGCGGCAGAAGTTGCCGAACGCCGAGTGGAGCAGCCTGAGTATTACCCTGCCCGATCTGCAAAGCGATGCGGTCGCGCCGCGGGTAGTCGAAGCCGCAGCGGCGCCGAAAGCGCCGGAAACTGGCAGTAAGGATGCCACCACGGCGCAACCCATCGAACAGGCCGCAGGCGGTGAAGCGGAAGTCGCCGATCAAGTGGTGGCCGAGACGACTGAAGAACAGTCCAAAGCCGATGCCGAACGGATCTTCGCGCGGATCGACGCAGCCATTGCCTACGCCGAACAGCAGAGCGCGCGACGCATCGTTGTGCTCGGCCACGGCACCGGCGCCTATTGGGCAGCGCGTTACCTGAGCGAGCGGCAGACAGCACAGGTGGAGAAATTCGTCATGGTCGACGCGCAGGCACCGGCCAAGGCCAAACCGCCACTGGCGGAACTGACGCCAACGCTGAAGCTGCCGACGGCGGATATCTTCTATATGGATAAACCGCTGGATCGCCATGCGGCGTTGGAGCGTATGCAAGCGAGCAAGCGTTTGAAGACCCCGGCATTCAGCCAGGTGGCGCTGAGGGCATTGCCGGATAACAAGGCCGAGCAGGAACAGTTGTTCCGTCGG
Organism: Pseudomonas sp. A0308; assembly: GCF_044218815.1. Taxonomy (NCBI): domain Bacteria; kingdom Pseudomonadati; phylum Pseudomonadota; class Gammaproteobacteria; order Pseudomonadales; family Pseudomonadaceae; genus Pseudomonas; species Pseudomonas sp. A0308. Next base: position 4,051,149 of record NZ_CP162581.1, on the reverse strand, counting down.
GTGCGCGGCTGGTTGAATCCGCAGACTCCGGACTGACCAAAGCAAAAGCAAAAGATCGTCCGAAGGCTCGGGCCGCGATCGGACGATCTTTTGACCTTAAAAATGCCTAACGAAAATCCCGCCGCTCACGAATCAACGTATAGGCACTGTGCAGTTCCCGAGTCCTATCGGTCGCCTCACGCACCTGCGCAGGGGTCGCGCCGCTGCCAGCGATCTTGTCCGGATGATGACGACTGAGCAGTCGTCGATAAGCCCGTTTGATCTGCGCCGGCTCGCTGCTCGCCGACACGCCGAGCAAACGCATCGCTTGCTGATAAGTCACCGCTGCACTGACGATGGGCCGCTTACCCGGTTCGTAATCGCTGGCCAGCGCTTGCACCTGCTGAGGCGTCCAGCCCAGCCACTTGCCCCACTGCGCCAACAACTCGCGCTCACTGACGCCGGCCCGGCCGTCAGCCCAGACCATGCGCCAACAGGCACGCAACACGCCTTCGGTAGCATGGGGTTGCGCACTCAGACGCCGCAGATACCCGCGCAGATTATCGCCACCCGACTTGCCGCGATTGAACGCAGCGATCGCGCGACGCATTGCCGGCTCGCTCATTTCCAGCGCGCGCATCTCGTTACGCGCCTGCTGGATATGCCCGTCCCTGACTTGCCCGTCGCTCTTGGCCAAACGTCCGAGCAACACAAACAGCAGTTCGTCGTTGCGCAACATCGGCCGGCCGCCGAGCTTTTCCCTTAAATGCCCCCAGCTCTGCAAGTGCAGACGCCGATCCAGCGCCTGCCCCAACAACGCCCCAAGCATGGCCCCCGGAATGCTGGCGATTGCAAAACCCGCCCCGGCTCCAATCAGAGTCCCTGGCCACAACATATCAGCGACTCGCTTCTATCAAGGTTTCAGCTTCGGCCAGACGCTCATGCGTACCGACATCCACCCAATGACCTTTCAGGCGCTCGCCCGTCACCTCACCGTCCGCCATGGCTTTGCGCAGGAGCGGCGCCAGTTTGAAAGCCCCGTCCGCGCAGCCATCGAACAACTGCGGATGCAGCACCGCGATGCCGCTGTAGGTCAGCGTCGCCGCGTTCGGTTGGCCGTCGATGACCTGCCCCTCCACCAACGAAAAATCGCCGGTCGGGTGATGCGCCGGGTTATCCGCCAGCACCAGATGCGCCAGACCGTTGATCGGTTGATGCAGCACGCTGAAGTCGTAATCGGTCCAGATATCACCGTTGACCACCAGAAACGCATCGTCGCCAAGCAACGGCAGCGCGCGGAAAATTCCGCCGCCGGTCTCCAGCGGCTCACCTTCCGGCGAGTACTGGATGCTCAAGCCAAACTGCGAACCGTCGCCCAGATAATCCTCGATCTGCTGACCGAGCCAGGCGTGATTGATCACGATTTCGTTGAAGCCGGCCGCAGCGAGGGCGCGCAGGTGGTATTCGATCAGCGGAACACCGCCGGCACGCACCAGCGGTTTCGGAGTGGTCAGGGTCAGCGGGCGCATGCGCTCGCCTTTGCCTGCCGCCAGAATCATGGCCTTCATGCCGTCGCTCCGCCACGCAGGCTGGTAAACAGCGCTTGCAGTTCTGCCAGTTCGGGACGCCGAGCGATCACTGCTTCTATATAGGAGAAGAAACGCGGCACATCGGCGAGGTAGCGTGGCTTGCCATCGCGATGGCAAATCCGCGCGAAGATGCCGATGACTTTCAGATGGCGCTGCACGCCCATGAGGTCGCTGGCGCGCAGGAAGTCTTCGAAGTCCGGCTGCACCGGTATGTTCAGCGCCGAGGCTTGCTGCCAGTAGCTTTCCAGCCAGCCGCGTACGCGCTCTTCAGGCCAGCTGAGGAAGGCGTCCTTGAACAGGCAGGTCACGTCGTAGGTGACCGGGCCATAGACCGCGTCCTGAAAATCCAGCACGCCGGGGTTCGGCTCGCTGAGCATCAGGTTGCGCGGCATGTAGTCGCGGTGCACCAGCACTTTGGGCTGAGCCAGCGCACTGTCGATCAACAAGTCGCTGATGCGCTGCCACTGCTGCTGTTGGGTGGAATCGAGTTCGACGCCCAGTTCACGCTTCACGTACCACTCGGGGAACAGTTCCAGCTCGCGGCGCAGCAATGCAACGTCGTAACTCGGCAGCGGCGCGACCATCGGCAACTGCTGAAAAGCCAGCAGCGCCTGCAAGGCATCGCTGAACAATGCGTCGGCATTTTCGCTGTCGATCACGTCCAGATAGGTCTTGTTGCCCAGGTCATTGAGCAAAAGAAATCCACGTTCGAGGTCTTCGGCATAAATTTTTGGCACATTTATTCCGGATTTCGCCAGCAAAAATGCGATATCCACGAACGGTTTGCAGTTTTCCTGGGGGGGCGGCGCGTCCATCACGACGAAACTGCGACCCTCGCCTTCCCAACGGAAGTAACGGCGGAAACTCGCGTCGCTACTGGCCGCGGTCAACGTGGCCGGGGGCACGGCGCCCCAGCCCTGATCTGCAAACAGGATTGCCAACTGCTCATCGAGCCAAACTTTCAGGTGTTGCAAGCGTACATCTTGGTCAGGCATTGCAAGGGTCTCCGACGGCGCTAGCCGTCAAGCGGGTCATGCTTTATTATCCAGCATCTTTTTCAGACCATCGAGAGGCGTGCGGCCCACCACCGCGGGCAGATGGCACGCAGGAAGCCCGGACTAATAAGATGGCATTGAAATCCCCCGCGTTTCGTAAAAAATTTCCATTGTTGGTAACCGGCAGTCTGCTGGCTATGCAACCTCTGGCCAGTCAATTCGTTGTTGCCGCCGAGCAGTATGACTGCTCCGTATCGGCTACGGGTGGTTGGGACTGTGCGCCCAAGACGTCGGCGGCTGCATTGCCACCACGTCCAGTGCATGACGGCAGTGCCGTCAGCGCCACCGGCGATGCCCCGAGCGATAAAGGTTCGGTTGCCGACAATGGCGCCAAGCCAACGCTGGTCACCGAAGCCAAAGGCCGTGGGTTGAAATCCCGTAGCGAAGACTTCAGTCACCTCGACTGGGTTCCGCGCGAGAGGCTCACCGCCGCCCAACTGGCCGAAACCGGCCCGTACTGCTCCGGTGCCTACATCGAACCCACTCGTCCTGGCATGAATGACAAGACGAGCAAAAGCGATGCTCCGACCTTTATCGGCGCAAAAGCTTCGCGCTATAACACCGATGATCAAGTCGGTACGCTGGCCGGTGATGTCGTCCTGCGTCAGGGCAGCATGCAGGTCGAGTCCGACGAGGCCAGCCTGTATCAGGCAGAGAGCCGCGCCGAACTCAATGGCGATGTGCGTATCCGTGACAACGGCGCACTGATCGTCGGCGACCATGCCGACGTGCAGCTCGACACCGGTGAAGCCAAGGTCGACAACGCCGAATACGTGATGCACAAATCGCGCATTCGCGGTAGCGCCCTGTACGCCAAGCGTGCAGAGAACGCGATCATCCGCTTGAAGGACGGCACGTACACCACGTGCGAACCGAACAGCAACGCCTGGCAGCTCAAGGGCAACAACATCACCTTGAACCCGGCCACCGGCTTCGGCACCGCGACCAACGTGACGCTGCGCGTAAAAGACATTCCGATTCTGTACACGCCGTACATCTACTTCCCGATCGATGACCGTCGCCAGTCGGGCTTCCTGCCGCCGACCATTGGCACCAGCACCGATACCGGCTTCACACTGGTGACGCCGTACTACTTCAACCTGGCGCCGAACTACGACGCCACGCTGTATCCGCGCTACATGAGCAAGCGCGGCATGTTGGTGGAAGGCGAGTTCCGTTACCTGACCAAGTCGAGTGAAGGCCAGTTCGGCGCTGCGTACCTGAATGATGACGACACCGAGCGCAGCAAGCAGACCGATTACGAAAAAACCCGCTACATGTACAACTGGCAGCACAAGGGCGGTCTCGACTCCCGCGTGCTCACCCAGGTGGATTACACCAAGATCAGCGATCCGTATTACTTCCAGGATCTGGAAACCGATCAGATTGGCGTGAAGTCCAGCGACTTCGTGAATCAGCAGGGTTCGGTCACCTATCGTGGCGACAATTACACCGCACGCTTGAATGCTCAGCAGTACCAACTGGCCACTGTTTCGAACATCACACCGTATGGTCGTCTGCCGCAGATCACCTTCAATGGTCAGCTGCCGTATCATCCGGAAGGCTTGAACTTCGATTACGAGACCGAGATTGTGCGGTTTGATCGTGATCTGAAAACTGGTAATTTCATCGACGAAGATGGGAATGCAGCGCCACGTCTGGATAAAAACGTTTCAGGTCTGGCTCGCGCCAACGGCGATCGCCTGAACCTGAAGCCTGGCGTCAGCCTGCCGATGAACTGGACTTATGGTTTCCTGAAACCATCTCTCAAGTATCAGTACACCCAGTATCAACTTGATCTGGACGGTACCGGCAAATCGCAGATCGCGGCGATGACTCCAGAGCAACAGAAGCTCAACGGTACGTTCGACAGCAATCAGAACCGTGGCGTACCAATCGCCAGCATCGACAGCGGCCTGTACTTCGACCGTAACACGTCGTTCTTTGGCAAGAGCTACCGCCAGACGCTGGAACCGCGTCTGTTCTACCTCTATGTACCTGAGGTCGACCAGGAAGACATTCCAGTATTCGACACCAGCGAAAACACTTTCAATTACACCTCGCTGTTCCGTGACAACCGCTTCTCCGGCTCCGACCGTGTCGGGGACGAGAACAAGCTGTCGCTGGGCGTGACCAGCCGCTGGATTGAAGACGACGGCTTCGAGCGTCAACGCATCAGCGTTGGCCAAGCGTTGTATTTCAAGGACCGCAAGGTTCAACTGCCGGGCATCGCATTTAACGATCGTGACGACGCAAAATCCGATGTATCGCCGTACGCACTGGAATACGAATACCGCTGGAACCGCGATTGGCGCACCACGGCCGACTACAACTGGGATCCGGACAGCCGCAGCCCGCGCTCGGGCAGCGCGATGTTCCACTACCAGCCTGAAGATAATCCGAACAAGGTTATCAACGTCGGCTATCGCTATCGCAATGACCAGGTTCGTTACGACCAGAACACCGGTAAATGGACCGTGGGTGGTGGCGACTACGGCACCCCAGGCCAGCCTGGCTACGTGAAGGACTACTACAAAATCCAGCAGCATGACTTCTCGGTCATCTGGCCGATCGTTCCACAGTGGAATGCGATCAGCCGCTGGCAGTACGACTACAACCGTAACCGTACCCTGGAAGCCTTCGGTGGTTTCGAGTACGACAACTGCTGCTGGAAATTGCGCCTGATCAACCGTTACTGGGTTTCCTACGACGAATTCAGTCAGGAAGCTCCGCAAAACGAAAAAGGCGACCATGGCGTCTTCCTCCAAATTGTTCTGAAGGGACTCGGCGGCCTCACTGGCGCCAAAGTAGAGAGCTTCCTCGACAAAGGCATCCAAGGTTATCGTGAACGTGAAGACCAAGCTTTCTGATTGTCTGCGCCCGCTGATGCTGGGCGCGCTGTTCCTGGGTACTGCGGCCAACGCCGCAGTACAGTCCATCGATAAAGTGGTTGCGATCGTCGACAACGACGTGGTCATGCAGAGCCAACTGGACCAACGCGTCCACGAAGTTCAGCAGACCATCGCCAAGCGTGGTGGCGGCTCGCCGCCGCCGGGCGTTCTGGATCAGCAGGTGCTCGAGCGCCTGATCGTCGAGAACCTGCAACTGCAGATTGGCGAACGTTCCGGCATTCGCATCACCGACGAAGAACTGAACCAGGCTGTCGGCACCATCGCCCAGCGCAACAACATGAGCGTGGATCAGTTCCGCGCTGCTCTGGCTCGCGACGGACTGTCTTATGACGACGCCCGTGACCAGATCCGCCGTGAGATGATCATCAGCCGTGTGCGTCAGCGCCGTGTAGCCGAACGCATTCAGGTGTCCGAGCAGGAAGTGAAGAACTTCCTCGCCTCCGATCTGGGCAAGATGCAACTGTCCGAAGAACTGCACCTGGCCAACATCCTGATTCCGACCCCGGAAAGCGCCAACTCTGAAGCGATTCAGAACGCCGCGCGTCAGGCCATGGAGGTTTACCAGCAGCTCAAGCAAGGCGCTGACTTCGGTCAGATGGCCGTGGCCAAGTCTGCCAGCGACAACGCACTGGAAGGCGGCGACATGGGCTGGCGTAAAGCCGCGCAATTGCCACCTCCGTTCGATCGCGAACTGAGCAGCATGGCTGTCGGCGACATCACTCAGCCTGCACGCACTCCGGGTGGTTTCATCATCCTGAAGCTGCTGGCCAAGCGTGGTGGCGAAAGCCAGATGCGCGATGAAGTGCATGTGCGCCACATTTTGGTCAAGCCAAGCCCGATACGCGACGAAGCCAAGACCAAAGCACTGGTCCAGTCGTTGTATGAGCGCATCAGCGCCGGTGAAGATTTCGCTGAACTGGCTAAGAGCTACTCCGAAGACCCGGGTTCCGCCCTTAACGGCGGCGACCTGAACTGGATCGACCCGAACGTACTGGTTCCGGAATTCCGTCAAGTGATGGCCAATACCCCACAAGGTCAGCTGTCCAAGCCGTTCCAGACCCAATACGGCTGGCACGTTCTGGAAGTCCTTGGCCGTCGCGCCACCGACAGCACCGAACAGGCCCGCGAGCAGCAAGCAATGACCGTACTGCGTAACCGCAAATACGACGAAGAGCTGCAAACCTGGTTGCGTCAGATCCGTGACGAAGCGTACGTAGAGATCAAACTCCCTGGTGCAGACCAGGCAGCGCAGTGAAACCCAAGCGTTTCGCGCTGACACCCGGCGAACCAGCCGGCATCGGTCCCGACCTGTGCCTGCTGCTCGCCTCGCAAGTCCAGCCACACCCCCTGATTGCCATCACCAGCCGCGACCTGCTCCTAGAGCGGGCCGCGCAGCTGGGGCTGGCCGTCAATCTGCTGGAAGTCGGGCCGAATCACTGGCCTGATGCTCCGGCACCGGCTAACAGTCTCTATGTCTGGGATACACCGCTCAGCGCACCTGTGGCCGCCGGACAACTGGACAAGGCCAATGCCGCTTTCGTCCTCGAGACCCTGACCCGCGCCGGCAACGGCTGCCTCAACGGCGACTTCGCCGGGATGATCACCGCGCCCGTCCACAAGGGCGTGATCAACGAGTCGGGTATCGCGTTTTCCGGACACACCGAATTTCTGGCTGACCTGACCCATACCTCCCAGGTGGTGATGATGCTTGCCACGCATGGTTTGCGCGTAGCTCTGGTCACCACTCACCTACCCCTGCGCGAGATTGCCGATGCAATAACGCCGGAGCGGCTGGAGCGGGTCACGCGGATTCTGCACGCCGACCTGCAGGAAAAATTCGGCATTGCCCAGCCTCGCATTCTGGTGTGCGGGCTCAACCCGCACGCCGGTGAAGGCGGACATCTGGGCCATGAAGAAATAGACATCATCGAACCTACATTAGAGCGCCTGCGCGGCGAGGGCATGGACCTTCTTGGCCCGCTGCCAGCCGACACTCTGTTTACCCCCAAATATCTGGAGCACTGCGATGCAGTGCTGGCGATGTACCACGACCAGGGCCTGCCCGTGCTGAAGTACAAAGGCTTCGGCGCCGCGGTCAACGTGACCCTGGGCTTGCCGATCATCCGTACTTCGGTTGACCACGGCACCGCCCTCGATCTGGCCGGCAGCGGCAAGATTGACACCGGCAGCCTGCAAGTCGCCCTGGAAACCGCCTACCAGATGGCCGAGACCCGTTTATGACCGAGCAATACCAACACAAGGCGCGCAAACGCTTTGGCCAGAACTTCCTGCACGATGCCGGCGTAATCGACCGCATTCTGCGCTCCATCAGCGCCAAGCCTACAGATCGCCTGCTGGAGATCGGCCCGGGCCAGGGCGCATTGACCGCCGGCCTGCTGAATTCCGGTGGGCAACTGGACGTGGTGGAACTGGACAAGGATCTGATCCCGATCCTCAACCAGCAGTTTGCCGGCAAGAGCAATTTCAACCTGCATCAAGGCGATGCGCTGAAGTTCGACTTCAATACGCTCAACGCCGAGCCGAACAGTCTGCGTGTGGTTGGCAACCTGCCGTACAACATCTCCACGCCGCTGATTTTCCACCTGCTGAACAACGCCGGCATCATTCGCGACATGCACTTCATGCTGCAGAAGGAAGTGGTCGAGCGTCTGGCCGCAGGTCCTGGTGGTGGTGACTGGGGTCGTCTGTCGATCATGGTTCAGTACCACTGCCGCGTAGAACACCTGTTCAACGTCGGACCGGGCGCGTTCAATCCGCCGCCGAAGGTCGATTCGGCCATCGTTCGTCTGGTGCCGCACGCGGTACTGCCGCACCCGGCCAAGGATCATCGTTTGCTGGAGCGCGTCGTGCGCGAAGCCTTCAACCAGCGCCGCAAGACTCTGCGTAACACGCTCAAGCAATTGATGAGCAATGCCGAGATCGAAGCCGCCGGTGTCGATGGCAGCCTGCGCCCGGAACAACTCGACCTGGCGGCCTTCGTGCGCCTGGCCGACAAGCTCAGCGAGCAAGTCCCTGAAGCTCCCGCCGCCGACTGACCGGCGATGAACGCTATCGGGCAGGACGCCACTCTGGTTTACTGCCCGATACTTGCCTAGACTGAATCCCCATCAGCTACGCCCCGCGTTCCGCTTTGTTTAAGGCCTCTTGCATGTCCGATTCCCGTTACCAGGTCGATGTCAGCGTCGTTACCCACTATCTGGCAGACCAATCGCAACCCGAGCACGACCGCTTCGCCTTCGCCTACACCATCACCGTGCAAAACAACGGCGAGATCCCGGCGCGATTGATTTCGCGGCACTGGGTGATCACCGACGGTGACGGGCATAAAGAAGAAGTTCGCGGCGCAGGTGTGGTGGGCCAGCAACCGTTGATCGACGTCGGCAAAAGCCATACCTACAGCAGTGGCACGGTGATGACGACCAGGGTCGGCACCATGCAGGGCACCTACGAAATGGTCGCCGACGACGGCAAGCATTTCGATGCCGTCATCAAACCCTTTCGCCTCGCCGTGCCCGGAGCCTTGCACTGATGGCAACGTACGCGGTCGGTGACCTGCAGGGCTGTCTCGAACCGCTCAAATGTCTGCTCAGGCAAGTGGCGTTCGATCCTGCGCATGATCGGCTCTGGCTGGTCGGCGATCTGGTCAACCGCGGCCCACAGTCACTGGAAACCCTGCGTTTTCTATATGGCATGCGCGACTCGCTGGTCTGTGTCCTCGGCAACCATGATCTGCACCTGCTCGCCGCGGCGAAAAACATCGAACGCCTGAAGAAGTCCGACACCCTGCGCGAGATTCTCGACGCCCCCGACTGTGACGAACTGCTTGAGTGGGTCCGCCAACAAAAACTCATGCACTACGACGAGACCCGTGACGTTGCCATGGTCCATGCCGGCATCCCGCCACAATGGTCTGTGCGCCGCGCCCTGAAGTGTGCCAATGAAGTCGAAACGGCCCTGCGTGACGACAACCTGCTTCCCGCGTTCCTCGACGGCATGTACGGCAACGAGCCGGCAAAATGGGATAGCGACCTCAAAGGCGTCACCCGCCTGCGTGTGATCACCAACTATTTCACCCGCATGCGATTCTGCACGGCCGAAGGCAAACTCGATCTCAAGAGCAAGGAAGGTCTCGACACCGCCCCACCCGGTTACAAACCGTGGTTCCAGCATAAAGAGCGCAAGACCCGGGGGTCGCGGATCATCTTCGGACACTGGGCGGCACTGGAGGGCAATATCCATGAGCCTGGTATTTTCGCTCTGGACACCGGCTGCGTCTGGGGCGGCAGTCTGACCCTGATGAACGTCGACAGCGGCGAACGCCTTTCCTGCAAATGCGATGAACATGGCGGCGCGCTGTCCCCGCTCACACCACTTATCCCCGAAACTTCGCCAGTCAGCGCCCCGCGTTAGACTGCGCAATCAGCCGAGCAACAGGAACCCGCCATGAGCGAATTCAAACGCATCTCCCCGGAACAGGCCCAGGCCCTGCGCGAGCAAGGCGCGGTGATGGTCGATGTCCGCGATCCCGCTACTTTTGCCGCACTGCATATCAGCGGTTCGAAGCATCTGGACAACGTTTCCATCTCGGACTTCATCCGTGCCGCCGACCTTGATGCACCTACGGTAGTGGTCTGCTACCACGGCAACTCCAGCCAGAGCGCCGCCGCGTACCTGATCAGTCAGGGCTTCTCCGACGTCTATAGCATGGACGGCGGCTTCGAGCTGTGGCGTACGACCTACCCTTCGGAAACCGCGCAAGGCACCACCGAATAATTTTTTTGTCACGCGCAGGCCCCGGCTCCCGCGGGCCCGCGCGTGACAGACGAACGGTCTGCCACAACTAATTACGTATCTCGCCTTTACCTCCCGAATTCCCAACTATCCTTAAGCCCAGGCCATCCAAAACAGGGGAGAGCCGGTACACCGGCGCACGGGTCATCGGGAGTGACTTTCAAGGTTGTCGACCGCGAAAGTGTTCTGGGGGGTAAACAAGTGGCCACCACGGCTGCTTGCCAGCATCGACTGAGTGATCCGGCGTCGGCTCCACGTATCGAGCGAGGTGACGTCATGAGTATCTTTAGCCACTTCCAACAACGCTTCGAGTCCACACGCCAGGAAGAACTCTCGCTGCAAGAGTACCTGGAGCTGTGCAAGCAAGACCGTAGCGCCTACGTTTCCGCCGCCGAGCGTCTATTGCTGGCCATCGGCGAACCGGAACTGCTCGACACCTCGACCAACTCGAGGCTGTCACGCATCTTCTCCAACAAGGTGATTCGTCGTTATCCGGCCTTTGAAGACTTCCACGGGATGGAAGAATGCATCGACCAGATAGTGTCGTATTTCCGCCACGCCGCCCAAGGCCTGGAAGAGAAGAAACAGATCCTCTATCTGCTCGGCCCCGTCGGTGGCGGTAAATCGTCCCTGGCCGAGAAGCTGAAACAGCTGATCGAAAAAGTGCCCTTCTACGCGATCAAGGGCTCGCCGGTATTCGAGTCGCCGCTGGGTCTGTTCAACGCCACCGAAGATGGCGCGATCCTCGAGGAAGATTTCGGCATTCCCAAACGCTACCTCAACACCATCATGTCGCCTTGGGCGACCAAACGCCTGGCCGAATTCGGCGGCGACATCAGTCAGTTCCGCGTGGTCAAACTGTATCCGTCGATCCTCAACCAGATCGCCGTGGCCAAGACCGAACCGGGCGATGAAAACAACCAGGACATTTCGGCGCTGGTCGGTAAGGTCGACATCCGCAAACTCGAGGAATACCCACAGAACGACGCCGACGCCTACAGCTACTCCGGTGCGCTGTGCCGGGCCAACCAGGGCCTGATGGAATTCGTCGAAATGTTCAAGGCACCGATCAAGGTGCTGCACCCACTGCTGACTGCCACTCAGGAAGGCAACTACAACAGTACCGAAGGCTTGGGCGCGATTCCGTTCACCGGGATTCTGCTGGCCCACTCCAACGAATCGGAGTGGCACACCTTCCGCAACAACAAGAACAACGAAGCCTTCATCGACCGGATCTACATCGTCAAGGTGCCGTACTGCCTGCGGGTCAGCGATGAAGTAAAAATCTACGACAAACTGCTGTTCAACAGCTCCCTGGCCAAAGCGCATTGCGCGCCCGACACTTTGAAGATGCTGGCGCAGTTCACCGTGCTGTCGCGCCTCAAGGAGCCGGAAAACTCCAACATCTATTCGAAGATGCGCGTGTACGACGGCGAAAACCTCAAGGACACCGATCCAAAGGCCAAGTCGATTCAGGAATACCGCGATACGGCAGGCGTCGACGAGGGCATGAATGGTCTGTCGACCCGCTTCGCGTTCAAGATCCTGTCCAAGGTCTTCAACTTTGATCCGCATGAAATTGCCGCCAACCCAGTGCATCTGCTGTACGTGCTGGAACAGCAAATCGAGCAGGAACAGTTCCAGGCGGAGACCCGCGAACGCTATCTTCGCTTCCTGAAGGAGTATCTGGCACCGCGCTACATCGAATTTATCGGCAAGGAGATTCAAACCGCTTACTTGGAGTCCTACAGCGAGTACGGCCAGAACATCTTCGACCGCTACGTGCTGTATGCAGATTTCTGGATTCAGGATCAGGAATACCGCGATCCGGAAACCGGCGAGATCCTCAACCGTGTCGCCCTCAACGAGGAACTGGAGAAAATCGAAAAACCTGCCGGCATCAGCAATCCGAAGGATTTCCGCAACGAGATCGTCAACTTCGTGTTGCGCGCCCGGGCCAACAACAACGGTAAGAACCCGACCTGGCTCAGCTACGAAAAACTGCGGGTGGTCATCGAGAAGAAAATGTTCTCGAACACTGAGGACCTGCTGCCAGTCATCAGCTTCAATGCCAAGGCCAGCAAAGAGGACCAGCAGAAACATAATGACTTTGTTACACGAATGGTCGAACGCGGCTACACCGACAAACAGGTACGGCTACTTTCCGAATGGTACCTACGGGTCCGCAAATCGCAATAAAGCAGCTGCAAGCCTCTGGCGACAAGCTGCAAGAGAACAGCAAAAACCGATCTCGAGAGCGGGTGAGCTTTCACTTGCAGCTTGAAGCTTATGACTTGAAGCTCCCCGGAGGGGCCTATGAGCTATGTGATCGACCGACGTCTCAATGGCAAGAACAAGAGCACGGTGAACCGCCAGCGTTTCCTGCGGCGTTATCGTGACCACATCAAAAAGGCTGTCGAAGAGGCGGTCAGCCGTCGCTCCATTACCGACATGGAGCACGGCGAACAAATCAGCATTCCCGGTCGCGACATCGACGAGCCGGTGCTTCACCACGGTCGCGGCGGCAAGCAGACTGTGGTTCATCCCGGCAACAAGGAGTTCACGGCCGGCGAACACATCGCCCGACCTCCGGGAGGGGGCGGCGGACGCGGCCCGGGCAAGGCGGGTAATTCCGGCGAGGGCATGGACGAGTTCGTCTTCCAGATTACCCAGGAAGAATTCCTCGAATTCATGTTTGAAGACCTCGAACTGCCGAACCTGGTCAAACGCAACCTGACCGGCACTGACACCTTCAAGACCGTGCGCGCAGGGATCAGTAACGAAGGCAATCCCTCACGCATCAACATCATCCGCACCCTGCGTTCAGCTCACGCGCGGCGCATCGCCCTGTCAGGCAGCAGCCGGGCAAAACTGCGCGAAGCCAAAGCAGAACTCGAGCGGATCAAACGCGAAGAGCCCGACAACTTCGGCGATATTCAGACACTCGAAGCAGAAATCGAAAAGCTCAGCGCGCGCATCCATCGGGTGCCATTCCTCGATACTTTTGACCTCAAATATAACCTGCTGATCAAGCAACCCAACCCAAGCTCCAAGGCTGTCATGTTTTGCCTGATGGACGTTTCAGGGTCGATGACCCAGGCAACCAAGGACATCGCCAAGCGCTTCTTCATCCTTCTGTACCTGTTCCTGAAGCGCAACTACGACAAGATCGACGTCGTGTTCATCCGCCATCACACCAGCGCCCGGGAAGTGGACGAGGAGGAGTTTTTCTATTCCCGGGAAACCGGCGGCACCATCGTCTCCAGCGCCTTGAAACTGATGCAGGAGATCATGGCAGAGCGTTATCCGAGCAACGAATGGAACATCTACGCCGCGCAAGCTTCCGACGGTGACAACTGGAACGACGACTCTCCCATCTGCCGCGACATTCTGATCAATCAGATTATGCCGTTTGTGCAGTACTACACTTACGTGGAGATCACCCCACGCGAACACCAAGCCCTCTGGTACGAGTACGAACGCATCGCCGAAGCCTTTTCCGATACGTTTGCCCAGCAGCAATTGGTCTCGGCCGGGGATATCTATCCGGTCTTCCGTGAACTCTTCCAGCGCAGGTTAGTGACATGACCGCCAAAGAGCAGAAACGCCAACCCATTTCCACCGGCTCCGAATGGACGTTCGAGCTTATCCAGACCTACGACCGCGAAATCGCCCGCATCGCGGCCGGCTATGCGCTGGATACCTACCCCAACCAGATTGAAGTGATTACCGCAGAGCAGATGATGGATGCGTATGCCTCGGTCGGGATGCCGCTGGGTTACCACCACTGGTCCTACGGCAAACACTTCCTCAGCACCGAAAAATCCTACAGTCGCGGGCAGATGGGGCTGGCGTACGAGATCGTGATCAACTCGGACCCGTGCATCGCCTATCTGATGGAAGAGAATACCATTTGCATGCAGGCCCTGGTCGTGGCCCATGCCTGCTACGGGCACAACAGCTTCTTCAAAGGCAATTACCTGTTCCGCACCTGGACCGACGCCAGTTCAATCATCGATTACCTGGTGTTCGCCAAGCAGTACATCATGCAATGCGAGGAACGCCATGGCATTGATGCCGTGGAAGACCTGCTCGATTCCTGCCATGCGCTGATGAACTACGGGGTTGATCGCTACAAACGCCCGTATCCGATTTCCGCCGAAGAGGAACGCCGTCGGCAGAAAGATCGCGAAGAACATATGCAGAAACAGATCAACGATCTGTGGCGCACCATTCCCAAAGGCGCGGACAAATACAGCGACAAGGACAACGCACGCTTCCCGGCCGAGCCGCAGGAAAACATCCTCTACTTCATCGAGAAACACGCACCGTTGCTGGAGCCCTGGCAGCGGGAAATCGTGCGGATCGTGCGCAAGATCGCCCAGTACTTCTATCCACAACGCCAGACTCAGGTAATGAACGAGGGTTGGGCGACGTTCTGGCACTACACGCTGATGAACGACCTGTATGACGAAGGGCTGGTCACCGACGGTTTCATGATGGAGTTCCTGACGTCGCACACCAGCGTGGTGTTCCAGCCAGGTTTCGACAGCCCTTACTACAGCGGGATCAACCCTTATGCACTCGGCTTTGCCATGTACCGCGACATCCGGCGCATGTGCGAAGAGCCCACCGAGGAAGATCGCCACTGGTTCCCCGACATCGCCGGGACGGATTGGCTGTCGTCCATCAAATTCGCCATGAGCAGCTTCAAGGACGAAAGCTTCATCCTGCAGTACCTGTCACCGAAAGTGATCCGCGATCTGAAACTGTTCAGCATCCTTGATGATGACCAGAAAGATGACCTGTTGGTACCCGCCATCCATGACGAAACGGGCTATCGGACTATCCGCGAAACCCTCGCAGCGCAATACAACCTCGGCAATCGTGAACCGAACGTGCAGATATACAGCATTGATCGTCGCGGCGACCGCTCGCTGACACTGCGGCATCAGCAACACGACCGCAAACCGCTGGGCGACTCCACCGAAGAGGTGCTCAAACATCTGCATCGCTTGTGGGGTTTCGACATTCATCTGGAAACGCTGCAAGGCGACCAGATCATGAAAACCCATCACGTTCCGCCACGCGGTGAACACAGCGAAGGGGATTACGGTCGGCTCGACCTTGCCGTCATTCACCTTTGATTCGGTTCTGGCCTCCGAAAGTTCGACGCAAGGGTTATCCTGTCGGGCTAACGGAGGTTTTTTATGCAGATTTTCAAGGTTGGCGGTGCGGTACGTGATCGCTTGCTGGGCAAACCGGTCACCGATATCGACTGGGTCGTGGTGGGCGCCACCACCGAAGAAATGCTCGCTCAGGGCTATCGCCCGGTCGGCGCGGATTTTCCGGTGTTTCTTCATCCGAAAAGCGGCGCGGAATACGCCCTCGCCCGCACCGAGCGCAAAAGCGGTCGGGGTTATGGCGGCTTCACCTTTCACGCCAGCCCTGAAGTCACGCTTGAAGAAGACCTGATCCGCCGTGATCTGACGATCAACGCCATGGCCGAAGACGACCAGCAGAATCTGACCGATCCTTATCACGGCCAGCGCGACCTCGAAGCTCGAGTCCTGCGTCACGTTTCGCCGGCATTCGCCGAAGATCCGCTGCGAGTACTGCGTGTTGCCCGCTTCGCCGCTCGCTACGCGGATTTGGGTTTCACCGTTGCGCCGGAAACGCTGGACCTGATGCGTCAGCTCAGTAAGTCTGGCGAACTTGAGGCACTAACAGCCGAACGCAGCTGGAAGGAAATCTCCCGGGCACTGATGGAAGACCAACCGCAGGTGTTCATTCAGGTCTTACGCGATTGCGGCGCACTGAAAGTGCTGATGCCGGAAGTCGATGCGCTGTTCGGTGTGCCGCAGCCAGAAATCCATCACCCGGAAATCGACAGCGGTATCCACACGCTTAGCGTGCTGGAGCAATCGGCGCGGCACAAACAGCCGCTCACCGTACGCTGGGCCTGCCTGCTGCACGACCTCGGCAAAGGCCTGACGCCAGAAGAGGAATGGCCACGACACATTGCCCACGAACACAAGGGGCTGAAGCTGATCAAAGTGGTCAACGAACGCTTCAAGGCGCCAAAGGACTGTCAGGAACTGGCGCTGCTGGTAGGCCAGTACCACACTCACGGCCACCGCGCCTTGGAGTTGAAGGCCTCAACGTTGCTGGAGCTGCTGCAAAGTTTTGATGTCTATCGCCGGCCGCAGCGATTCGAAGAGTTTATCGCTGCGTGCGAGATGGATGCCCGAGGCCGCAAGGGGCTGGAGGACAGGAGTTATCCACAGGCTGATTATTTGCGGGGCGCGGCCAGTGTGGCGCGTGGCGTGGCGGTGCAGCCACTGCTAGAGAAAGGATTCAAGGGCCCTGAACTGGGCGAGGCGCTTAAGCGCGAACGGCTCAAGGCCTTGAAGGCTTACAAAGAGAGTGCTTGAAGCCAGCTCAAAAGATCGTCCGATCACGGCCCGAGCCTTCGACAGCTCCTACACGGAAATTCGCATTTCCCGTAGGAGCTTGCGATCTTTTGATTTATAGACTTGGCGGCGTGAGCTGCTCGCCCCGCCACTCGAACCCCACCGGCGCCAATACTTGATCAATCTGCGCCTCGGCCCACAGTGTCGCGAAGCTTTTTCCCACAGCCGGATGCACGCGATCTGGCGCAATCAGCGACAGTGGCCACAACACGAAGGCGTTTTTCAGTATTTCGGCGCGCGGTAGAACCAATCCGTCGAAATTGCCCACCAGATCGCCGTACAACAGCACGTCGATATCCAGCGGCAACCCCTTACGGTCAGGCGCATACCGACCGTTATCTGCTTCGATGAATTTCAAGCGACGATCGAGCTCCATCAACGGCAGGTCGGTAAACGCCGACACCACGAAGTTGAAGAACGGACCACTTTTGATCCCCACAGGCTGGCTTTCGAATACCGCCGAACAGCGGATATCCACCAAAAAAGTGGCCAGCGCATCCAGACCGGCGCGCAAATGGGTTTCGCGCTCGATGTTGCTACCGAGCCCGAGATAGACCTGAGTCAGCGACATCCGCGCTCGATCTCCACACCCACGCCACCCTTGGCGGCCGGCACGGCGCCGGGCTTGGTCAGCTTCAGGCGGACCCAGGTGATCTTGAATTCGTCCATGAGTACCGCGACCAGACGCTCGGCAAAGGTCTCGACCAGTTGGAACTGCGCCTGTTCGGCAAACGCCTGGATACGCGTGGAAACGCTGGCATAGTCGAGCGCCAGGGTCAGATCATCACCGGCCGCGGCCGGGCGATTGTCCCAGGCGAAGCTCAGATCAAGACGCAGACACTGTCGGATGCCGCGCTCCCAGTCGTAAGCACCGATCACGGTGTCGACTTCCAGGCCCTCGATAAACACTCTGTCCACGCACTTTTCTCCGCTGCACGACAAGGGCGCAATGCGCCGTTAGAATCAGGGCGTCCTCGCCCGGAATAGTAAGCATGTTTTGGTTACTGGCGACTCTCGCCTACCTGCTCGGCTCTCTGTCCTTCGCCATTTTGCTCAGCCGCCTGACCGGAAATCCGGACCCGCGAATGAGTGGCTCGGGCAATGCCGGCGCGACCAACATGCTGCGCCTGGCCGGTCGCAAACTCGCGATCCTGACCCTGCTGGGTGATCTGTGCAAAGGCCTGCTGCCGGTACTGCTCGCTGCGGCTATCGGCCTTTCGCTGCAAGATCAGGCCTGGATTGGCGTGTGCGCCGTGATCGGTCACCTGTTCCCGCTGTATTTCCGTTTTCGTGGCGGCAAGGGAGTCGCCACCGCTGCCGGCATGCTGCTGGCCCTGTATCCGCCTGCTGCGCTGCTGGCGGTGTGTGCCTGGCTGCTGACGTTCTACCTGACCCGCACCAGCTCTCTGGCAGCGCTGATCGCCACACCGCTGACTCTGCCGCTACTGGCTTGGCAAGAACCGGAGGCACTGCTGCCGATGAGCGCATTGACGCTGCTGATCGTCTGGCGCCACCGTGGCAATCTACGCGACCTGTTTGCCGGGCGCGAACGGCATTTCTGAATACCGTTCATGAGCGCGGCCCATCAGAGTGCCGACAATTGCTCCATCGGCCAGCGCGCCTGCACGCTGATCGCCAGACTTTCCTGCTGTCCGGCCTGCAATCGCTGGCAACCGGCGAACGCGATCATCGCGCCATTGTCGGTGCAGAACTCGGGACGGGCATAAAACACATCGCCCTTCATGTCGCCGAGCATTTTCTCTAGCGACACACGGAGGGCCTTGTTGGCACTGACGCCGCCAGCAATCACCAGGCGCTTCATGCCCGCCTGTTTCAGGGCCCGCTTGCACTTGATGGTCAAAGTCTCCACCACGGCCTGCTGGAACGCCAGCGCGATGTCGCAACGGGCTTGCTCGTTGTCGTCCCCGGCGCTGATGCGCTGCTGCCAGGTGTTGAGCGCCGAGGTCTTCAGACCGCTGAAGCTGAATTCCAGCCCCGGGCGATCACACATCGGACGCGGGAAAGTGAAACGTCCTGCGACGCCCTTCTCCGCCAGCTTGGCGATTTCCGGCCCGCCGGGATAATTGAGGCCCATCATCTTCGCGGTCTTGTCAAAAGCTTCACCGGCCGCGTCGTCGAGCGTCTCACCGAGCAACGCGTATTGACCGATGCCATCGACCTGAACCAACTGCGTATGACCGCCGGAGACCAACAAAGCGACGAACGGAAATTGTGGCGGTTCTGGCTCCAGCATCGGCGCCAGCAAATGACCTTCCATGTGATGCACACCGAGTGCCGGAATGCCCCAGGCAAACGCCAGTGCCTGGGCGCAGGAAGCACCAACCAGCAGCGCCCCGACCAGGCCAGGACCCGCGGTGTAGGCGATCGCGTCGATCTCGGTCGGCACACAGTCAGCCTCGGCCAACACCTGACGAATCAAGGGCAGCATGCGTTTGACGTGGTCACGCGAGGCCAGCTCCGGCACCACACCGCCATAGGCGCGATGCAGGTCAATCTGACTGAACAGTGCATCGGCGAGCAGACCCCGTTCACTGTCATATAATGCGACGCCGGTTTCGTCGCAGGAGGTTTCTAATCCCAGTACTAGCATGGGTTTGCGCCTTGTTTAGGCTGAATTCGAAGGCGCGCATAATAGTCCCCGCGTGATGCCCCGACCAGCGGTTTTCGATCAGAGGCTTTGCATTCCGGGCGATGAGGGGTTAACATCCGCAACCCTTAAAAACCGACGACCTCAGCCGCGAATTTTTTGCGACGAGAACGTTGATCCCGGTAATGAAAGAAGGTAGCTCTGGATGCCAGCCGTCAAAGTTAAAGAGAACGAACCCTTCGACGTAGCTCTGCGTCGTTTCAAGCGCTCCTGCGAAAAAGCCGGTGTACTGGCTGAAGTTCGTAGCCGCGAATTTTACGAGAAGCCAACTTCTGAGCGTAAGCGTAAAGCAGCAGCCGCTGTTAAGCGTCACGCCAAGAAAGTTCAGCGCGAACAGCGCCGCGCCGTTCGTCTGTACTAATACACAGACGTTCGTAGCAAGCTTCTGCCAAGCCCGGCCCTCAGCCGGGCTATTGGCATTTGCGGATATCGCTTGATGCTTCATCGTCGACGCCGCACACGCGACCGAGACAAATCTGCTTCAAACGTCAGACCTGGCTCTTTTGCCAGCGGTGCACGTCTTTTCTGACGAGCCTTTCAAGGCTACTGACGAGCACACCCACTGATTCCTCTTACGACGATCAGCCCAAGGCACCTGCATGCGTGCCCGCTTTATTGAGCTATCCGAGGTCTTTAACCGGCCGTCAGCGGATTCAGCGCAACACTTTCAAATAGTCGAAGGCTGATTGGTACTAACGTCAGTGGATTTTCGGCAGATACACTTCCCGACAGCGATAACGCAGACGACACCGGTCGAGCCGCACATTTTGCGCGCTTCAAACAACGACCCGCGTCCGGCCGCCCTTCGCATCGGACTTATTACAGCGCAGACGACGAGCACGCCATGGCCGGGCTGATTCCCCAGAGCTTCATTGACGACCTGCTGAACCGCACCGACATCGTCGACGTGGTCAGCTCGCGCGTGCAATTGAAGAAGGCTGGCAAGAACTACACCGCCTGCTGCCCGTTTCATAAAGAAAAAACCCCGTCGTTCAGCGTAAGCCCCGACAAGCAGTTCTATTACTGCTTCGGTTGCGGTGCCGGCGGTAACGCGCTCGGCTTCCTCATGGATCACGACAACCTGGATTTCCCCCAGGCTGTTGAAGACCTTGCGAAAGCCGCCGGCATGGAAATACCCCGCGAAGAAAGTGGCCGCCCGCACAAGCCGCGCCAGCCGACCGATTCGCCGCTGTATCCGCTGCTCACTGCTGCCGCTGACTTTTATCGGCAGGCACTCAAGAGCCACCCAGCGCGCAAAGCCGCCGTGGATTACCTCAAGGGTCGCGGCCTGACAGGTGAGATTGCCCGAGACTTCGGTTTAGGCTTTGCTCCGCCGGGCTGGGACAATCTGTTCAAACACTTGAGCAGCGACACACTTCAGCAAAAAGCCATGATCGACGCCGGCCTGCTGATCGAGAACGCCGAAACCGGCAAACGCTATGACCGCTTCCGCGATCGCGTGATGTTCCCGATCCGCGACAGCCGCGGTCGAATCATTGCTTTCGGCGGTCGCGTACTGGGCGACGACAAGCCCAAATACCTGAACTCACCGGAAACCCCGGTTTTCCATAAAGGCCAGGAACTATTCGGCCTCTATGAAGCGCGCAAGAACAACCGCAACCTTGACGAAATCATCGTCGTCGAAGGCTATATGGACGTCATCGCCCTCGCCCAACAAGGCCTGCGCAATGCCGTCGCAACGCTGGGCACCGCGACCAGCGAAGAGCACATGAAACGCCTGTTCCGCGTCGTGCCCAACGTCTTGTTCTGTTTCGACGGCGACCAGGCCGGCCGCAATGCCGCGTGGCGCGCATTGGAGGCAACGCTTTCAAGCCTGCAGGATGGACGTCGCGCGCGATTCCTGTTTCTGCCCGAAGGCGAAGACCCGGACACCCTAGTTCGCGCCGAGGGCACCGACGCCTTCAAGGCCCGAATCAATCAGCATGCGCAGCCGCTGGCAGATTATTTCTTCCAGCAACTGAGCGAAGAGTCCGACCCGCGCTCGCTCGAAGGCAAGGCCCACATGGCCACCCTCGCTGCACCGTTGATCGACAAAGTGCCAGGTGCAAATCTGCGCATTCTGATGCGTCAGCGCTTGACCGAAATCACCGGCCTGAGCAGCGAAACCGTCAGTCAGCTCGCGCAAAACGCACCGCAGGAAGCGCCGCCCGCCTACGATCCGGGCTTCGATTACGACGCAATGCCCGATTACAGCGACTACCATCAGCCGCAGGCGCAGGACATGTACGCGCCGCAGCAGGAGTGGACGCCGAAAAAACCCGGTGCCGGCGGCAAGAAATGGGACAAAAAACCCTGGGATAAAAACGGCAAGCGTGGTGGCGATCGCGACCAGCAGCGGCCACGAACGCCAATCGGCGTCGAGTCGCCGACCCTGACCGCCCTGCGCACACTGCTTCATCACCCGCAATTGGCCAAGCGCGTCGAAGATGCCGAGCACATTGCGGACGAAAATCAGACCAACGCCCAGCTGCTTGTGGCGCTGCTCGAAGCCGTACAGAAGAATCCCAAGCTAAACTCATTTCAGTTGATCGCGCGATGGCACGGCACTGAACAGGGTCGATTGCTCAAGGCACTGGCAGAAAAGGAATGGCTGATTGACGGAGATAACCTTGAACAACAGTTTTTCGACACCATTACTAGCTTGTCAGCCCGCCAACGCGAGCGAAATCTTGAACAGTTACTCAGGAAAGCGCGTCAAAGCGAACTGAGTATCGAAGAGAAAAATCAACTGCGCGACCTTTTAAGTCGCAATGTTTCCGCATCAAGCCCGACCTCAACTGGCGCGTGAGGTCATAGCTCAGGTATAATCCTCGGCTTGTTTTTTGCCCGCCAAGACCTTCAGTGGATAGGGTGTTATGTCCGGAAAAGCGCAACAGCAGTCTCGTATTATTGAGTTGATCAAACTGGGTCGTGAGCAGAAGTATCTGACTTACGCCGAGGTCAACGACCACCTGCCCGAGGATATTTCAGATCCTGAGCAGGTGGAAGACATCATCCGCATGATTAACGACATGGGGATCCCCGTACACGAGAGTGCTCCGGATGCGGACGCCCTTATGTTGGCCGACGCCGATACCGACGAGGCCGCTGCGGAAGAAGCAGCAGCCGCGTTGGCAGCGGTGGAGACCGATATCGGTCGCACGACTGACCCTGTGCGCATGTATATGCGTGAAATGGGTACCGTTGAGCTTCTGACTCGTGAAGGCGAAATCGAAATCGCCAAGCGTATCGAAGAGGGCATCCGTGAAGTGATGGGCGCAATCGCGCACTTCCCTGGCACGGTTGACCACATTCTCTCCGAGTACACCCGCGTCACCACCGAAGGTGGTCGCCTTTCTGACGTCCTGAGCGGTTATATCGACCCGGACGACGGCATTGCGCCGCCTGCGGCAGAAGTGCCGCCGCCGGTCGATCCGAAAGCCGTCAAGGCTGACGACGACACCGACGACGATGAAGCCGACTCTTCCGATGACGAAGAAGAAGCCGAAAGCGGTCCGGATCCGGTCATCGCGGCCCAGCGTTTTGGCGCTGTGTCCGATCAGATGGAAATCACCCGCAAGGCGCTGAAGAAGCACGGTCGCAGCAACAAGGCAGCGATTGCCGAACTGCTGCTACTGGCCGAGCTGTTCATGCCGATCAAACTGGTGCCGAAGCAATTCGAAGCCCTGGTCGAGCGTGTTCGCGGTGCCCTGGATCGTCTGCGTCAGCAAGAGCGCGCGATCATGCAACTGTGCGTACGTGATGCACGTATGCCACGCGCTGATTTCCTGCGTCAGTTCCCGAGCAACGAAGTCGACGAAAGCTGGTCCGACGCACTGGCCAAAGGCAAGAGCAAATACGCCGAAGCCATCGGCCGTGTTCAGCCGGACATCATTCGTTGCCAGCAGAAACTGATCGCGCTGGAAACCGAAACCGGTTTGACCATTGCTGAAATCAAGGACATCAACCGTCGCATGTCGATCGGTGAGGCCAAGGCCCGCCGCGCGAAGAAAGAGATGGTTGAAGCGAACTTGCGTCTGGTGATCTCGATCGCCAAGAAGTACACCAACCGCGGCCTGCAATTCCTCGATCTGATCCAGGAAGGCAACATCGGTCTGATGAAAGCGGTGGACAAGTTCGAATACCGTCGTGGTTACAAGTTCTCGACTTATGCCACCTGGTGGATCCGTCAGGCGATCACTCGCTCGATCGCCGACCAGGCCCGCACCATCCGTATTCCGGTGCACATGATCGAGACGATCAACAAGCTCAACCGTATTTCCCGGCAGATGTTGCAGGAAATGGGTCGCGAACCGACCCCGGAAGAGCTGGGCGAACGCATGGAAATGCCTGAGGACAAGATCCGCAAGGTATTGAAGATCGCTAAAGAGCCGATCTCCATGGAAACCCCGATCGGTGATGACGAAGACTCCCATCTGGGTGACTTCATCGAAGACTCGACCATGCAGTCGCCAATCGATGTTGCCACTGTTGAGAGCCTGAAAGAAGCGACTCGCGAAGTGCTGTCCGGCCTCACTGCCCGTGAAGCCAAGGTACTGCGCATGCGTTTCGGTATCGACATGAACACCGACCATACGCTCGAAGAAGTGGGCAAACAGTTTGACGTGACCCGCGAGCGGATCCGTCAGATCGAAGCCAAGGCGTTGCGCAAGCTGCGCCACCCGACGCGAAGCGAGCATTTGCGCTCCTTCCTCGACGAGTGATACCAGAACCCCCGGCCCAGGCCGGGGGTTTTGTTTATGTAGCAGATTAAATCCTCCGCACCACCCCTCCCCCGCATACCCCGTCTACACTCGAAACAACTACCCCCGAGCCATACCGAGAGCGCTATGCCCAGATTGGCGTCCGTGCTAATTCTGCTGTCATTGATGATCTGGACCGCAACGGCTGACGCGCTGACTCTGACCGATGAAGAACGTAGCTGGCTGACGGCTCATCCGGACTTGCGCCTTGGCGTCGACGCGTCGTGGCCGCCTTTTGAGTTTCGTGACGATCAGTCCCGCTATCAGGGCCTGGCAGCTGACTACATAGACGTCATACGCCAGCGTCTGGCGATCAAACTCACCCCGGTCGAACCCGTGAGCTGGACGGTGGTGCTTGAGCAGGTCAAGCAGGGCAAAATTGATCTGCTGCCCGGGATCATGTCGACACCGGAGCGTCAGGGATATCTGTCGTTCACTCGTCCTTACCTCGACTTCCCCATCGTCATCCTCGCCCACATCGGCGGCGCACAACCGCGCAAACTTGACGATCTGTACGGTCTGAAGATCGCCGTGGTGGAAAACTACGCGCCCCATGAACTCCTGCGCACCCACCATCCCGACCTGAATCTGCTCGCCATGCCCAATGTCAGCTCTGCCTTGCAAGCGCTTGCGACCGATGAAGTCGACGCTGTAGTCGGTGATCTCGCGTCCAGTGTCTGGAGCCTGCGTCAGCTGAAACTCGACGGCCTGTACGTCAGCGGCGAAACCCCGTATCGCTATCAGCTGGCGATGGGCGTACCCCGTGACAACAAGATACTGGTGGGCATTCTGGACAAAGTCCTGGCGGACATGTCCCCTGCTGAAATCAGCGCGATTCAAGAGCATTGGGTCGGCAACGTGCTTGATCACCGGACATTCTGGTCGGATCTGCTGGTTTACGGCCTGCCTGGCCTGGTGATCCTGATCATCGTGCTGGCGACGGTTATCCGCATCAATCGCCGCCTGAGTTCGGAGATCGCCCGCCGCATCAACCTCGAACAGGAATTGCGCAGCAGTGAGTATCACTATCGCGGCTTGGTAGAGAGCTTGTCGGCCATCGCCTGGGAAGCGCGAATGAGCGACTTCACCTACAGCTATGTGTCACCCCACGCCGAAGACTTGCTCGGCTATCCGCTATCGCATTGGCTGATTCCGGGGTTCTGGCGCAACATCATTCACCCGGCCGACCTGACCCGCGCCCAGAGCTTCTGCGATCACGAAGTGCTGGCCGGACGCGATCATAGCCTCGATTACCGGGTGATCACCGCCGATGGTCGCTGTCTGTGGGTACGCGACATCGTCAGCCTTATCGAACACGGCCATGAACCGGTGATGCGCGGGCTGATGATCGACATCAGCGAGACCAAACGTACCGAGGAGGCCTTGCGCCTGTCCGAGCAGAAATTTGCTTCGGTGTTCCAGCAATGCCCGGACATTCTGGTGATCGCGCGGTTGTCCGACGGTTGCTTGCTGGAAGTAAACGAGGCCTTCGAAGAGCAGATCGGACTGAAAGCCGAAGAAGTCATCGGTCAGACCGCCACCAACCTCAACATCTGGGGCATTCCCGGTGTCGGACCGGGGCTGTTGCAGCGGTTGCAGGCCGGAAGCATTCGCAACCTGGAAATGCCCTTTCGCCGTAACAATGGCCAGGTGTTTACCGGGCTGATTTCCGCCGAACCCTTTGATCTCGACACCACGCCCGCACTGGTCGTGGTGGTGCGCGACATCACTCAGCTCAAGGAAACCCAACAGCAACTGCAAACGTCGGAAGAAAAGTTTGCCAAGGCGTTTCATGCATCGCCGGATGGCTTGCTGCTGTCGCGTCAAAGCGACGGATTGCTGCTGGAAGTCAACGACGGTTTCAGCCGGATCACCGGGTTCAACAGCGCCATGTCGGTGGATCGTTCGGCCCTGGACCTGGGGATCTGGGTCAACCTCAACGAACGTAAACAGATGCTCGATCTGCTGCACCGCGATGGCTTCGTCCGTGATTTCACCTGCCATATTCGCCGCAGCGATGGGCAGATTCGCCTGTGCGAAGTGTCTGCCCGACCGCTACCGAT
Source organism: Pseudomonas sp. A0308 (assembly GCF_044218815.1). Lineage (NCBI taxonomy): Bacteria > Pseudomonadati > Pseudomonadota > Gammaproteobacteria > Pseudomonadales > Pseudomonadaceae > Pseudomonas > Pseudomonas sp. A0308. The sequence goes on along the minus strand of NZ_CP162581.1, from coordinate 4,024,835 downwards.
CGGCGAAGAAGACTGCATGCTGACCATCGCCCGCGACATCACCGAACGCCACCTGATGCAGGAGAAACTGCAACAGGCTGCAACTGTTTTCGAAAGCACCGCGGAAGGCGTGTTGATCACTGACACCCAGCAGCACATCAGCGCAGTCAACCGGGCCTTCACCGAAATCACCGGTTACAGCGAAAGCGAAGCCCTCGGCCATACACCGCGCCTGCTCGCCTCGGGCCTGCACGACAGCGCGTTTTACGCAGCGATGTGGCACCAGTTGACCGATGAAGGTCACTGGCAGGGCGAGATTTCCAATCGGCGCAAGAATGGCGAGTTGTACCCGAGCTGGCTGACCATCAGCGCAGTGCGCAACCGCGACAAACTCATCACCCATTTTGTTGCGGTATTTGCCGACATCTCCAGCCTCAAACACGCCCAGGCCAAACTCGATTATCAGGCTCACCACGACCCACTCACCGGCCTGCCGAACCGCACGTTGTTCGAAAGCCGTTTGCTCACGGCACTCAATAATCAGCAGGAAAACGGCGGTCTGGGTGCCGTGCTGTTCCTCGATCTCGACCGCTTCAAACACATCAATGACAGCCTCGGTCATCCAGTCGGCGACCTGCTGCTCAAGGGCATCGCCGTACGCCTCAAAGAACAGTTGCGCGACATCGATACCGTCGCACGCCTAGGCGGCGACGAATTCATCATTCTGTTGCCCGGCCTGCAACAGGCCAGCGACGCCGATCATATCGCGCTAAAACTGCTCAATTGCTTCGGCGCGCCGTTTCAGGCCGGCGAACACGAGTTTTTCATAAGCGCCAGCATCGGCACCAGCCTGTACCCCCGCGATGGTGGCGACGTGGCCACACTGGTGAAAAACGCCGATGCGGCGATGTACCGCTCCAAAGCCAAGGGCCGCAACCGCGTCGAGAGTTACACCCGCGACCTCACCGCGCAGGCCATCGAGCGCGTGGCGCTGGAGCACGAACTGCGTCGAGCCATTGAGCGTGAGGAGTTGCATCTCTACTACCAACCGAAAATCAGCCTCGACGACCACAGCCTCGTCGGCGCCGAAGCTTTGATCCGCTGGCGCCATCCAACCTTTGGCGAAGTGCCGCCGGAGCACTTCATTCCATTGGCCGAAGAGAACGGGATGATTCTGCAGATCGGCGATTGGGTGCTGGAGACCGCCTGCCGGCAGATGTTCGAGTGGAACCAGATCTACGACAGCCTCGGGCCACTGTCGGTCAACCTCGCCGGGGCGCAGCTGCGGCAACCGAATCTGCTTGGGCGCATCGAGCAACTGCTCAAGGACAACGGCCTCAGGCCGGATTTACTGCAACTGGAAATTACCGAAAACTTCATCATGAGTCAGGCTGAAGAAGCACTGACAGTGCTGCATCAACTCAAACACCTGGGTGTACAACTGGCGATCGACGACTTCGGCACCGGTTATTCTTCGCTGAGCTACCTCAAGCGTCTGCCGCTGGACATCCTCAAAATCGATCAGTCATTCGTCCGCGGACTGCCCGACGACCCGCACGATGCGGCGATTGTCCGCGCCATCATCGCCTTGGGCCGAAGCATGCAATTCACCGTCATCGCCGAAGGCGTGGAAACCCAGGCGCAACAACAATTTCTCGCCGCCGAAGGCTGCGAACAGATCCAGGGCTACATCGTCAGCCTGCCGCTGCCACCGGAAGAGTTCGCCACGACGTTTCTGCGTATTACGGTATCGGATTTTTCGGATAGCACAGCGGCGAAACCGTCGCTATAATCCGCGGCCTACTGAGGGCCTATAGCTCAGTTGGTTAGAGCAGAGGACTCATAAGTGCGCCGTAAGATGGCGCAACAACGTTGTGGTTAATAGCCATCCCCTTGTGGCATTTAGGGGTAAACCAGCGGCTTACCGGAAGGGGAAACCCCGTAAGGGACAAGAGCATGCCGTGAAAAGGCCTTCTGCGGAGGAATCTCTCCTCCAATAGAGAAGGTCAGGTAGGGCAGGTCAAGGTCAAGGCTGTATTGCTTGAAGCCTAGGTAAAGCGTGGGAAATTCGGCACCGGGGTGGCATGAGATTGAGGCCACTTCTTCTGGTTGCGGGGAGACGATTATGAGCCCCCTGCATGCCACACCAGGAGCGCTAGCACAAGTAGTGTGAAAGATAACCGAAAGGGCGACCTAACACCTGAGCACGTTGTTGCGTTAACTGCGGGATCACCTAAAGGAAGCAATTCCCATGGTGACGGAAGGCTCGTAGTACCTGTTTGTATTGGGCCGGTAGCATAACGGTTAATGCAGCGGCCTCATAAGCCGTTGAGTGCGGGTTCGAATCCCGCCCGGCCCACCATCTTTTTCGGTGAGGGGACGTGTCCGTTCACTAGCTATCGACCACCTCGAATACGACCGGCTAATCCCCGGTGAAAGGGAAGGGGCCTAGGATGTAATGTTTCTAGGACGGTGGAGGTATGCGCGATGCAGAATAAAAGCTTCACCCGAATAGAAACACTCAGGAAGGCTAACGCCAATCCGAACTTTGTTAATGATCGTATCTACCGCCTCATGTTCAAGGAAGACTTGTACATTGCGGCCTACGAGAAGATCAAAAGCAAACCCGGCAATATGACTGCGGGTAACGATGGAACGACCCTAGATGAGTTTTCGATCAGAACGATCCGGAACATCATCGACAAAATGAGAGATGAAAGTTTCGCATTTAGAGGCGCCAGAAGGGTTCTTATCCCGAAGGCTAATGGTAAAACCCGAGAACTATCGGTGGCACCACCTACTGATAAGGTCGTGCAAGAGGTCATGCGAATGATCCTGGAAGCTATCTTCGAACCTACGTTTAGCGACAACAGTCACGGGTTTAGATCGGGGAGGAGTTGTCACACTGCACTGAAGCAGATCCGGGAACAATGGTCAGGAGTAACTTGGGTAATCGAAGGAGACATTAAAGGCTGCTTCGACAATATCTCCCACGAGAAACTGGTTACACAACTGGAAACGCGGATCAAGGATGAACGGTTTGTAAACCTGATTAGGAAGTCACTGAAGGCTGGCTACTTCGACAAAGGGGCTTACTTTTCCGGAACCATCGGTACGCCACAAGGGAGTATTATATCCCCGATTTTGGCGAACATATTCTTGCATCAACTAGACCGCAAGGTCGAAAGTCTGATTCAAGAGCATGAGATGGGAAAGGAAGACAAGAAAGCACTCAACCCTGCGTATAGGAAGCTGCTCAGCCGCAGAAGTTATCTGCAAGGGAAAATTGCAAGTCTGGAAGGCACGGAACGGGAAGCCGCTATCGCGGAAATTCGAGCGATCAGCAAAGCATCCCTGCAAATGTCCCCTACCCTTATCTCAGATAACGGCTTCATAAGGGTCAAGTACGTCAGGTACGCGGATGACTGGGTTGTAGGGATCAATGGGCCTAAGCACCTAGCCGAAAAGCTCCGAGCGGAAATCGGTGAGCATCTATCCACAGCGGGTCTTGAACTCAGCTTGGAGAAAACGCACATCCGCCACGCGAAGACCGAAAAGGCGAAATTCCTAGGGACTAACCTCAGGGTAGGTAGCGAAAGACCCAAGATCATGAAAGTCATCCGCAACGGAGCAGTTTTCCGTAAGAGAGTGGCAGGGTGGACTCCGATCATGTACGCACCAGTACGCGAACTTGTCGAGAAGCTCCATGCCAAAGGATTTTGTGATTCCAAAGGCGAACCTACTGCGATCAACAAATGGATACTACTCGACGACATACAAATCGTAGAGCAGGTTGGAGCTGTTTGGAGAGGTATAGCAAACTACTACTCTTTTGTGGATCAGTTTGCGATGTTGTCCCGTATCCAATACATACTTCAGCACGCAGCGGCGAAAACTCTAGCGGCCAAACATCGGTCATCTAGAAGCAAGATTTTCTCTAACCACGGAGCTAACCTCCGGATAAGGGTGAAAAATGCAGCCGGTGAGGTGATAAGACAAGTCGAGTTTCCCCTTATCAGGAAATGGGCATCGTCTCCCAATAGGTTCAAAACAGGAACAGTTGACGTTAACTTCCTGGAGCGAAATCTGAGACTTAGGACTCGCTCTAAACTGGGATCACCTTGTGTTATCTGCGCAAGTGACGACCGTGTAGCTATGCACCACGTTAAGCACATTAGGAAACTGGGGCAAGAAGTTAAGGGCTTTACTCGGGTATTGGCGATCCTTAATCGGAAGCAAATCCCCGTATGCCATGAGTGCCACCACAAGATTCACCGTGGTAAGTACGACGGCATATCACTTAACCAATTCTCCCTGCTCCACGTGGCAGCAGCTTGAGTACATCTGGAGAGCGCAGTGCTTGGAAACCTGCACGCTGCGTTCGGAGGAAGCTGGTTGGTATCCCTCTGGGAGCCGGTTAGCGATCCTACTCCTTTGGTCCACGGTTCAAGTCCGTGTGGGCCCACCAATTTGAAAGCCGCGCAAATGCGCGGCTTTTTCTTGGGTGATGGTTTGGTGTTTTCAGTCTTGGCGAGCTTCATCGCCTGTAACATGCGCTGATCAACGATCCGCACCAATGGAGCCCCCCTTGCCCGACATCCGCCCGCCCGTGCTTGACGAAATCGACCGCCAGTTGATTGCAGCCCTGCAAATCAATGCTCGCGAAAGCGTGGCCATGCTCGCCCGGCAGTTGGGGATTGCCCGCACCACGGTGACGTCACGATTGGCGCGGCTGGAAAAAGCCAAGGTGATCACCGGTTACGGCGTACGCCTGGGGCAGCGGGTGGTCGATGGCGGTTTGCAGGCGTATGTCGGGATAAAGGTTCAGCCGCGCTCCGGCAAAGAGGTGTTGCGCCGCTTGAGTGCGATGGCGCAGGTGCAGCAGCTGTGTGCAGTGAGTGGCGAATTTGATTATGTGGCGTGGTTGCGCACGGATTCGCCGGAGCAGCTGGATCAGTTGCTGGATCAGATTGGCAGTGTGGATGGGGTTGAGAAGACCACGACGTCGATTATCTTGAGCAGCAAGATTGATCGGGGTCAGCCAGTCTGACTGCAGGCATTGAGATCCAGGATGTCAGATAGGGCCTAGTCGCGGGCAAACTCGCTCCCACAGGGAACAGAGTGAAGCTTAAGATCGTCATTTTGAACAGGAAACTGGCAAAACGACGACACTTTGCGTCTTATTAACGTGTTCTACGCTCCCTAGAATGGCTGGCATCTTTTCCTATACTCAGACGCGCATTCCGCGTCGGGTCGCCAGCAAGGTCAGCCATGAACAAGAACAATCGCCATCCTGCAGACGGTAAAAAGCCCATCACCATTTTCGGCCCGGACTTTCCTTTCGCCTTCGACGACTGGATCGAACACCCGGCCGGACTCGGTAGCATCCCGGTGCAAAATCATGGCGCTGAAGTGGCGATTGTCGGCGCCGGCATCGCAGGTCTTGTGGCCGCTTACGAATTGATGAAGCTGGGCCTGAAACCGGTGGTTTACGAGGCGTCGAAACTGGGTGGGCGCCTGCGCTCGCAGGCGTTCAACGGCACTGATGGTATTGTCGCCGAGCTCGGCGGCATGCGTTTCCCGGTATCTTCCACCGCGTTCTACCACTACGTCGACAAGCTGGGTCTGGAGACCAAACCGTTCCCGAACCCGCTGACACCGGCGTCCGGCAGCACAGTGATCGACCTGGAAGGCAAAACCCATTACGCACAGAAACTGGCGGATCTTCCTGCGCTGTTCCAGGAAGTGGCTGACGCCTGGGCGGACGCGCTGGAAGCCGGTTCGCAATTCGCCGATATCCAGCAAGCCATCCGCGACCGTGATGTGCCGCGCCTCAAAGAACTGTGGAACACCCTGGTGCCGCTGTGGGACGACCGCACGTTCTACGACTTCGTTGCCACCTCCGAGGCCTTCGCCAAACTGTCGTTCCATCATCGCGAAGTGTTCGGTCAGGTCGGTTTCGGCACGGGTGGCTGGGACTCGGACTTCCCTAACTCGATGCTGGAAATTTTCCGCGTGGTGATGACCAACTGCGACGATCACCAGCACCTGGTGGTCGGCGGTGTGGAACAGGTGCCGCAAGGCATTTGGCGTCATGTGCCGGAACGTTGCGTTCACTGGCCAGAAGGCACCAGCCTGAAATCCCTGCACCGGGGCGCCCCGCGTTCCGGCGTGAAAAAAATCGCCCATGCAGCCGATGGTCGTTTCGCTGTCACCGACAACAACGGCGACACCCGCGAGTACGCCGCCGTCCTGACCACTTGCCAGAGCTGGCTGCTGACCACCCAGATCGAATGCGACGAAACGCTGTTTTCGCAGAAGATGTGGATGGCGCTCGACCGCACGCGCTATATGCAGTCGTCGAAGACTTTCGTGATGGTCGACCGGCCGTTCTGGAAGGACAAGGACCCTGAAACCGGTCGCGATCTGATGAGCATGACCCTCACCGATCGCCTGACCCGTGGCACCTATCTGTTCGACAACGGCGACGACAAGCCTGGCGTGATTTGCCTGTCGTACTCGTGGATGAGCGACGCGTTGAAAATGCTCCCGCACCCGGTGGAAAAACGTGTAGAGCTGGCGCTGAATGCGTTGAAGAAGATCTACCCGAAAGTCGACATTGCCGCGCGCATCATCGGCGATCCGATCACCGTGTCGTGGGAGGCCGATCCGTACTTTCTCGGCGCGTTCAAGGGCGCCCTGCCGGGTCACTATCGCTATAACCAGCGCATGTACGCGCACTTCATGCAGGACGACATGCCGGCCGAGCAGCGCGGGATTTTCATCGCCGGTGACGATGTGTCGTGGACGCCTGCGTGGGTTGAAGGCGCGGTGCAGACTTCGCTCAACGCGGTGTGGGGGATCATTAAACATTTCGGCGGCGCCACACATAAAGAGAACCCAGGCCCGGGTGATGTGTTCAAAGACATCGGCCCTATCGCCCTGCCCGAGTAAGAGGAATTCCTGATGCGTGTAGCCCTTTACCAATGTCCACCGCTGCCACTGGACCCTGCCGCCAACCTCCAGCGCCTGCATCAACTGGCGATGGAGGCCAAAGGCGCCGACCTGTTGGTGCTGCCGGAAATGTTCATGACCGGCTACAACATTGGCGCCGAGGCGGTCAGCACATTGGCCGAGGTCTACAACGGTGAATGGGCGCAGCAGATCGGCCGGATCGCCAAAACCGCTGGCCTGGCGATCGTCTACGGTTATCCCGAGCGCACTGCCGACGGTCAGATCTACAACGCCGTGCAGCTGATCGATTCCCACGGCGAGCGCCTGTGCAATTACCGCAAGACCCATCTGTTCGGGGATCTTGACCGGTCGATGTTCAGCGCCGGTGGAGACGAGGTTCCTGTGGTGGAACTTAACGGCTGGAAGCTCGGTTTCCTGATCTGCTACGACCTCGAATTCCCGGAGAACGCCCGACGACTGGCCCTCGCCGGCGCCGAGCTGATTCTGGTGCCGACGGCGAACATGATCCCGTTCGATTTCGTTGCCGATGTCACCGTCCGCTCGCGCGCCTTCGAAAACCAGTGCTACGTGGCCTACGCCAACTACTGCGGCCATGAGGGCGACATCCATTATTGCGGACAAAGCAGCATCGCCGCGCCGGACGGCAGTCGTATTGCTCAGGCCGGCCTGGACGAAGCGTTGATCGTCGGCGAGCTGGATCGGCAGTTAATGGTCGACTCCCGCAAGGCCAATCACTATCTCAGTGATCGTCGGCCTGAACTTTACGGCGCGCTCAACAAGCGCTAATCCGCTAGCATTGGCACTTCACTGTTCTGGAAGTGCCCATGCCTGCGCCGACTCACCCCCGCCCCCACACTGAAACCCTGGCCAACGGCTTGCGCGTGACCCTGCGTCATATGCCTGGCCTGAAGCGCAGCGCTGCCGCACTGCGGGTGGCCGCAGGCAGTCATGACGTGCCGCTGGCGTGGCCGGGACTGGCGCATTTTCTTGAGCATTTGCTGTTTCTCGGCACTGAGCGTTTTCCCGCGAGCGAAGGGCTGATGGCCTACGTGCAGCGTCACGGCGGGCAGGTGAATGCCAGCACTCGCGAGCGCACTACCGATTTTTTCTTTGAGTTGCCGAGGCAGTCATTCAGTGCCGGGCTTGAGCGTCTGTCAGACATGCTCGCTCAGCCGCGTATGAATCCGGACGATCAATTGCGGGAACGGGAAGTGTTACAGGCGGAATTTGTCGCCTGGTCACAAGATCCGACGGCGCAGCAGCAGTTTGCGTTGTACGAAGGTTTACCGGCTGATCATCCATTGCGCGGCTTTCATGCCGGCAATCGGGACACTCTCCAGGTCGAGCAGCCGGAGTTTCAAAAGGCTCTGACAGACTTTCATCAGCAGTTCTATCGCACCGGGCAAATGAGCTTGAGTCTGGTTGGGCCGCAAAGCCTCGAGCAGCTGCGCGAGTTGGCGGACACGTTCGCGGCGGCGTTGCCGGCTGGGGATAACATCGCGCAAGCCGCGCCGCCGCCGTTAAAGGTGAAAAGTTATCAACAGGTCGCCGAACGCCAGTGCAATCTGCTGTTTGCATTCGACGCCTTGCCTGATTCATCCGCTCAAGCGTTGGCGTTTCTTTGCCACTCGTTGAACAGCGCCAAGCCCGGTGGATTGCTTGCGTATTTGCAGCAGCAGGGCTTGGCTGACAGCTTGAAAGCGGCGCCGCTCTATCAGTTTGCTGACCAAGCCTTGCTGCATCTGGCGTTCAATACATCCTCCGAATCGCTGAGCAGCATTGGCGAACAGGTGCGGGGCTGGCTGAGCTTCTTCGCGCAGCAGGACTGGACGCCGCTGCGTGAAGAATACGCAGCCATGCTTGCGCGTCAGCAGCATGTCAGCGGCGCATTGCAACGGGCGCGGCTCGACAGCGAACAATTGGAAACAGGCCTGAGCGCAACCGGCGTTGCTGCCCTCAAACATATCCTTGGCGAGATCGGCACTGTGGATAACTTCAGCGCCCATTGGCGTTTGCCGACTCCCAATCCGTTTTTGCGCGCCAACGAACCGGTCGCCAACGCCGGACTGATCCGCGGACAAACCAGCGCTCACCGAGGTCTGCGCACGTTCGCGCAGGATCGTTCGCGCGGCCGTCGCGAGCGCTCGCCGATGCACTTCAGCCAGGCATTGCCGGACAACGGTGATCAAGGCGCGATTTATCTGCGCTGGCAGATGGAAGCAGCAGCCACCGCTGGCCTGCAGGCGCAACTGCAGCGCAGCCTGCGGGAAACTCAGGACGACGCACGTCAGGCCGGGGTGGAATTGTCATTCAGCACAACCGGCAATCAATGGCTGCTGAAACTGACCGGTCTGCAAGAACCAATGCCGATCGTCATGGAGCATGCGCTGAAATGCCTGACGCAAGTGGACGCCGATTCCGCGCAAGGTGAGCCGGAAACGCCGTTGCTACCGATCCGCCAATTGCTCAAGGCATTGCCTGAACAATGTTCGGCCTCTGTAGAAACATCCGACAATGCCCAGCACTTGTGGACAACTTCTCGCTGGGATGGCCTGGCCTTGGGCCTCGGTGCGCAAACCCAATCAGCCATGGGCCTGGCCCTGAGCCGCATCCCTGGCACACCCGATACTCAAATACCGGCTCCGTCGGCGATCAATGGCCAACACCTGTGGCGCCACATCGACACCGCGTCCAGCGAACACGCGTTGTTGCTGTTCTGCCCAACGGCCAGTCGCGATGTCTCTGATGAAGCCGCTTGGCGCCTGCTCGCGCAGTTGTGCCAAACGCCGTTCTACCAACGCCTGCGGGTCGAGTTGCAGTTGGGTTACGCGGTGTTCAGTGCCGTGCGGCAGATGCACGGACAGACCGGGCTGCTGTTCGGCGTGCAATCGCCGACGTTCGCACCGGTGGAGTTGCTCCGCCATATTCAACAGTTTATTGAAGCGCTTCCTTCGCTCATCGATGCGACTGACCTCGTCCAGCAACGGCAGAACCTCGCCGATCAATTCAGCGACGAAAATCTATCGACCAAAGATGTCGCCGAACTGCTGTGGCAGTCCAGACTTGCCGGCCACTCGTCGGATTATCTGCCGCAACTGGTCAGCGCGATCGATTCCCTGGAACGCCCAGCATTGCTGGCCGCCGCGCAACGACTGAACCGCGCCGAGGGTGGCTGGCTGTGCCTCGCCAGCGATTCGCCGCTCGGCGCGCCGTGGCAAGCGACAAAGTGATCATTACCGAGGCTGCAACGAGCTTTATCGAATATTCACGGGCAATCACGTTGAAATTTTGAGTAACATAGCCGCCTAACTATTTGGAACATCCCTGCGCTGCCGTGGACTATACCTATGGACAGCGCTATCCCATCCACCACCTGAGGAGTAACCCTATGTCCTGGACAAAACCTGCTTACACCGACCTGCGTATCGGCTTCGAAGTCACCATGTACTTCGCCAGCCGCTGAGTTCTGCCTCGACAGAATTGCAGTGCAACGCCTCGGTTCGCCGGGGCGTTTTATTTTCAGCGTTGAAATGATGGAGCGTTCATGTTCGTCCAGATTCTGGGTTCGGCCGCCGGTGGCGGATTTCCGCAGTGGAATTGCAATTGCGTCAACTGCGCAGGTTTTCGCGACGGCAGCCTGAATGCCAAGGCCCGCACCCAATCGTCGATCGCGATTTCCGATGACGGCGTGAACTGGGTGCTTTGCAACGCCTCGCCGGACATCCGCGCGCAGTTGCAAAGCTTTGCCCCGATGCAACCGGGCCGCGCCCTGCGCGATACCGGCATCAGCGCCATCATCCTGATGGACAGCCAGATCGACCACACCACTGGCCTGCTAAGTCTGCGCGAAGGCTGCCCGCATCAGGTCTGGTGCACGGACATGGTTCATGAAGACCTCAGCACAGGATTTCCGCTGTTCAAGATGCTCACCCACTGGAACGGTGGGTTGGACTGGAACCGCATTGAGCTCGACCAGAGCTTCACCGTTGCCGCGTGCCCGAACCTGCGCTTCACCCCGCTGCCATTGCGCAGCGCCGCGCCACCCTATTCGCCGCACCGCTTCGACCCGCACCCAGGCGACAACATCGGCTTGATCGTCGAAGACCTGAATACCGGCGGCAAACTGTTTTACGCCCCAGGCTTAGGCAAGGTCGACGCGCCGCTGCTGGAAATCATGGCCGGCAGCGATTGCCTGCTGGTGGATGGCACGATGTGGGATGACGATGAAATGCAGCGCCGTGGCGTTGGCACCCGCACCGGGCGCGAGATGGGCCACTTGGCGCAGAACGGCCCCGGCGGCATGCTCGAAGTGCTGGAGCAATTGCCCGAACAGCGCAAAGTGCTTATCCACATCAACAACACCAACCCGATTCTCGATGAGGATTCGCCGGAGCGCGCAGAACTGGCGCGGCGTGATGTTGAAGTGGCGTTCGATGGCATGAGTATTGTGCTGTAGCTGATGGCCTCATCGCTGGCAAGCCAGCTCCCACAAGGTTCTGTGGCGTACGCAAAATCTGTGGGAGCTGGCTTGCCAGCGATCGCGTCCTGACAGACACCACAGAATCCTATGGTTGTTCCCGGAGAACAGACATGACTGATACGCCAATGTCCCCTACAGAATTCGAAGCGGCCCTGCGCGCCAAGGGCGCTTACTACCACATCTACCATCCGTACCATGTGGCGATGTACGAAGGCCGCGCCACACGTGAGCAAATTCAGGGCTGGGTCGCCAACCGCTTCTACTATCAGGTGAACATCCCCCTGAAAGACGCCGCGATCCTCGCCAATTGCCCGGATCGTGAAATCCGCCGCGAGTGGATACAGCGGTTGCTCGACCATGACGGCGCTCCCGGTGAAGACGGCGGTATCGAAGCCTGGCTGCGGCTCGGCCAGGCGGTCGGCCTCGATCCGGATCAACTGCGTTCGCAGGAACTGGTGTTGCCTGGCGTGCGTTTCGCCGTCGATGCCTACGTTAACTTCGCCCGCCGCGCCAGTTGGCAGGAAGCCGCCAGCAGCTCACTGACCGAACTGTTCGCGCCGCAGATCCATCAGTCGCGTCTGGACAGTTGGCCGCAGCACTACCCATGGATCGACCCGACCGGCTACGAATACTTCCGCACCCGCCTCGGCCAGGCACGGCGCGATGTCGAGCACGGTTTGGCGATCACACTGGAACACTACAAGACGCGCGAAGGCCAGGAGCGCATGCTGGAAATTCTCCAGTTCAAACTGGACATTCTTTGGAGCATGCTCGACGCCATGAGCATGGCCTACGAACTGAACCGCCCGCCGTATCACAGCGTGACTGAGCAACGCGTCTGGCATAAAGGAATCACCTTATGAGTTTCGATCGCAGCAAGACCCCGACCTGGCGTCCCGGCTACCGCTTTCAGTACGAACCGGCGCAGAAAGGCCATGTGCTGCTGTACCCCGAAGGCATGATCAAACTCAACGAGACGGCCGCGCTGATCGGTGGTTTGATTGACGGTGAACGGGATGTCGCGGCGATCATCGCCAAGCTCGACGAGCAATTCCCCGGCGTGCCCGAACTCGGTGACGACATCGAGCAATTCATGGAGGTTGCCCGTGCGCAACACTGGATCACCCTTGGTTGATCTGCCCGCAAAACCTGAAATCGGCCTGCCGCTGTGGCTGCTCGCCGAGCTGACGTATCGCTGCCCGCTGCAATGCCCGTACTGCTCCAATCCACTGGATTTTGCCGAACAGGGAAAAGAGCTGAGTACCGAACAGTGGATCAAGGTGTTCCGCGAAGCACGCGAGATGGGCGCGGCTCAGTTGGGCTTTTCCGGCGGAGAGCCGCTGGTGCGCCAAGACCTCGCCGAGCTGATAGCTGAAGCGCGAAAATTGGGGTTTTACACCAACCTGATCACCTCCGGCATCGGCTTGACCGAGCAGAAAATCAGCGACTTCAAGAAGGCCGGTCTCGACCACATCCAGATCAGTTTCCAGGCCAGCGACGAGCAAGTGAACAACCTGCTCGCCGGCTCGAAAAAAGCCTTTGCGCAGAAGCTGGAGATGGCCCGTGCAGTGAAGGCCCACGGCTATCCGATGGTGCTGAACTTCGTCACTCATCGGCACAACATCGACAAGATCGACCGCATCATCGAGCTGTGCATTGCGCTGGAAGCCGACTTCGTCGAGCTCGCCACTTGCCAGTTCTACGGTTGGGCGCAGCTCAATCGTGTCGGTCTGTTGCCGACCAGAGAGCAACTGGTCCGTGCCGAACGCATCACCAACGAATACCGCGCCAAACTGGAAGCCGAAGGGCATCCGTGCAAGCTGATTTTCGTCACCCCGGACTACTATGAAGAACGCCCGAAAGCCTGCATGAACGGCTGGGGCAGTATTTTTCTGACAGTCACACCGGATGGCACCGCCCTGCCTTGTCATGGCGCCCGACAGATGCCGGTACAATTTCCCAATGTGCGCGACCACAGCATGCAGCACATCTGGTACGACTCGTTCGGCTTCAACCGCTTTCGCGGTTACGACTGGATGCCAGAGCCGTGCCGCTCCTGCGACGAAAAGGAAAAGGACTTCGGCGGCTGCCGCTGCCAGGCATTCATGCTGACCGGTGATGCAAGCAATGCAGACCCGGTGTGCAGCAAATCCGAACATCACGGTGTGATCCTTGCGGCCCGCGAAGAAGCCGAGCACGCCACCCAAACCATCGAACAACTGGCCTTTCGCAATGAACGAAACTCACGCCTCATCGCTAAAGGCTGAGCCTTTCAGCGCCGCCCAAGCTGTCGCTGCCGGAATGGATTTTGCCGAACTGCAACTCGGTGCCAACGGTTTGTTCTGGAACGAATATCGCCCGGAAGATGCCGCGTGCCGAATCTGGCACTGGCGCGACGGCGTGGCGAAATGTCTGACACCCACGGGTTTCAGCGCACGCAGTCGGGTGTACGAATATGGCGGTGGAGCGTTTTGTCTGACGCCTGACGGTGTGGTTTTCGTTAATGAGGCGGATCAGCAGCTTTACCGGCAAACGCTGGATGGCTCGCCCGAGGCGCTGACATCAGGCGAGTGCCGCTATGGCGATGTGAATTTTGCCGACGGGCAGATTTTGGCAGTCGAGGAAAATGGCGATCAGCATCGACTGGTCGCAATCGATCTGGCCGATGGTACGCGCCGTCTGCTGGCCGAAGGTGCGGACTTTTATGCCGCACCCACTATCAGCCCGGATGGCGCAAGGCTGGCGTGGATCGAGTGGAGCCGTCCGCATCAACCATGGACGTCAACCCGGTTGATGGTGGCCGAGCGTCCCGGACAACGTTTTTCAGCGCCCCGCTGCGTGGCGGGCGATGCCACTGAAGAGTCGATTCAACAGCCGCGTTTCGACGCGAAAGGACAGCTTTACTGTCTGACCGACCGGGTTGGCTTTTGGCAGCCTCATGTCGAATCAGTGGATGGACTCGAGCCATTGCCCAGCGTGCAAGCGGATCACGCTCCAGCGCCGTGGCAAATGGGCGGCTGCACCTGGCTGCCACTGGCTGACGGCTATCTGGCCAGTTGGAGTGAGAGCGGTTTCGGTCGCCTCGCATTGAATGGCGATGACCTTACCGGCGATTACAGCCGATTCCGGCATCTGGCACTGGATGAGCGATTCATCTATTGCATCGCAGCCTCGCCGATCAGCCCTTCGGCGGTGATCGCCATTGATCGCGCATCCCATAAAGTAACAGTGCTGGCCGGCGGCGTTGCGCCGCTGGCCGCCGAACGCATCAGCCGCCCGCAAACCCTGCGCTACCCAAGCGGTTCGGGCGAGGCTCACGGGTTCTTTTATCCGGCGATGAGCGGTGAAACGAAGCCACCGCTGGTGGTGTTCATCCATGGCGGCCCGACCTCAGCCTGCTACCCGATGCTCGATCCGCGCATCCAGTACTGGACGCAACGCGGCTTCGCGGTCGCCGACCTCAACTATCGCGGCAGCAGCGGGTATGGCCGGGAATATCGGCAGGCGTTGCATCTGAGTTGGGGTGACGTCGATGTCGAGGACGCCTGCGCCGTGGTCGACTATCTCGCCAGACAAGGCCTGATCGACGGTGAACGCGCGTTCATTCGTGGCGGCAGCGCTGGCGGCTACACGACCCTGTGCGCCCTGGCCTTTCATCAAGTGTTCCGCGCCGGCGCCAGCCTCTACGGGGTCAGCGATCCAGTCGCCCTTGCCCGGGCGACGCATAAGTTCGAAGGCGATTATCTGGACTGGCTGATCGGCGATCCCGAACAGGACGCCGAACGCTACGCTGCCCGCACACCCTTGCTGCACGCGAGCAACATCCGCGTGCCGGTGATTTTCTTTCAGGGTGAACTGGACGCCGTCGTCGTCCCGCAGCAAACCCGCGACATGGTCACGGCGCTGGAGCAGAACGGCATTCCGGTCGAGGCGCACTACTACGCCGACGAACGCCACGGCTTTCGTCGAGCGGTGAATCAGGCGCATGCGTTGGAGCGGGAGTGGGCGTTTTATCGGCGGGTGATGGGATTGGCGGACTGAAATTCACCTCCATCACTCGGATCCGTGTCGCCCCAATCGCTGGCAAGCCAGCTCCCACGGGTGTTCTGGTGTACACGCAATGTGTGAACAACCGAGACCAATGTGGGAGCGGGCCGCTCGCGATAGCGATCTACCTGGCGCCGCAGAACTCAGCGCTTGGCGATGATGTAAACCGCGTGCACGATCCCCGGAATGTATCCGCACAACGTCAGCAGAATGTTCAACCAGAACGCCCCGCCAAATCCGACCTGCAGAAACACACCCAGTGGCGGCAACAGAATGGCGATGATGATACGAATGAAATCCATGGGTCAGCTCCTGATTGGGGGTTGGCTCACGTGAGCCATACACGCTAATGACCCGTGCCGCTCGTCAGGGTTCAGTGCTTCCGCCATTTGTTCGCCACTATCGCACGCAAAAAAAACGCCCCACACCAAAAGAATCAGGCGTGGGGCGTGCGTTATACCGCGAGACGGTTCTTGAATTCGGGTAGGAAGCTTCGGCTCAGACGGCAATCCCTTTGCGGCATTGCAGTTGTGCGGTGCGCACTCGGGAGAAGGCCCGGGCCAGGCGCAGGAGCATTTCGTCGATGTTGGCCTTGCTGACCGTAAGTGCCGGGGTGAAGCGCAGGCAATCGGCTTGTGGGGCGTTGAGTATCAGGCCTTCATGCAACGCTGCTTTGACTACGGCATCTGCTGAATCATCCGACAGGGTCAAACCCCAGAACAGCCCCTGACCGCGCAGGTCGCCATGCTCATAACGATGCGCCAGCCGTGCGAGGCCTTCACGAAGATGCTGACCGTTGTCCCGGACCTGCTGAAGGAAGGCGCGATCCTGAACGCTGTCGAGCACCACCAGCCCTGCCGCGGTCATGAGTGCATTGCCATGGTGCGTGCCGCCCAACTCGCCCGCGTCGAAACAGCACGCTTTGCCACGCGCCAGCAGCGCCGCCAATGGCACGCCACCGCCCAAGCCTTTGCCGAGCACGACAATGTCGGCGCGCACGCCGTAGGACTGTTCGGCAAGCAAGGTGCCGCAACGGCCGATGCCGGTTTGTACTTCGTCGAGGATCAGCAGAATCCCCAGTTCGCGGCACAGGCGTTCGACACCTTTGAGATAGCGATCGGCCGCAGGGACAACCCCGGCATCGCTCTGGATCGGCTCAAGCAGGATCGCCACGGTTTGCGCGTCGACGGCGTCATGCAGCGCCGGAAGATCGTTGAAGGGCACCAGATCGAAACCCGGCAGCAGCGGTGCAAAGCGATTGTGCAGGTTGCAACTGTCTGACGCCGAGATCGTCGCCAGGCTACGGCCGTGACAGCCCTGCCTCGCCACAATGATTCGCGAGGCGCCGCCACGATGCAGTTGACCCCACTTGCGTGCCAGTTTGATCGCCGCCTCGCAGGCTTCGCTGCCGCTGTTGAGCAGGTACGCCTGATCGCTGGAGGTGCTGGCACACAGCCGTTCGGCGAGGCTGAGCATGCCGCGGTTGTGCAGATTGAACCCGGGGTTGATCAACGCCTGGGCCTGACCGGCGATGGCTTTGACTAACGCTGAAGGACTGTGGCCAAGGCTGTTGGCGCCGCCGGCCTGGGAGAAGTCGAGGTAGGCGCGATCGTTGCTGTCCCACAGCCACGACCCCTGTCCCCGTACGAAAACCTGCTGCGGCCGTTCAACGCTCGGCATCAGGCGATCGCTATTCAGGCTGTCATACGCATCGGAATGCTCGGCATCGAAGACAAGGTCATCGAGGCTTGGCGCAGGGCGCCGCAGATTGAACAGATTCATTGGAAAAAACCTCGTCCGAGGTTTTTTGAACTGCCTATGCAAACACTGTCGCAGCAAAAGCTATTCATCGCGCGCTCTGGCCCTGTAAGCCTTGTGATTGCGGTTAGACTAGGCGCACTGACGGCCTCGGGCCATTTCGATTTATCAGCATTTTCGATAAGCATTACTTATGGATTTCAAACAACTGCGTTATTTCGTCGCGGTCTACGAGGAAGGTCATGTCGGACGGGCTGCCGAACGCCTGTCGATCTCCCAACCCGCGCTGTCACAGCAGATTCGCCAACTCGAGCAAAATCTCGACGTCACCCTGTTCGAACGCAGCAGTAAACGCCTGCTGCCGACCCTCGCCGCGCACACGTTGTACAACCACGCGCTGCCATTGCTCGACGGGCTGCAACGCGCACGCGAAGCGCTCGGCAACTTCAAGGGCCAGGCTTTGCGCACCTTGGCGATTGGCGTGCTGCAAACCGTACACACCAGTCTGGTGCCGCAAATGCTTGAGCGAGTGCGCAAGGCGCAACCGCATCTGGTGGTGCAAATTTATGAATTGACCGGGCTGGAGATCGAACGGCGCTTGCTTAACGGCTCGCTGGACATCGGCATCAGCTATCTGCCGCCACGTCAGCCAGGGCTGCATGGCGTGATGCTGTACGAAGATGAACTGACGCTGGTCATCCCGGCGGACCATCCGTTGCGTGAATTCAAGAAGGTTTCGATTCGCCAGGCGGCCGAATTGCCAATGCTGTTACTGGGCGAGGAGTTTCAGATCCGCCAGATCTGGCAGGCGCAATTGACCAGCCTTGGCCGTCGCCCGCAAGTGCAGGCCGAGTTGAACAATATGCTGGGGATTCTCGACAGTCTGCCGCACACCAAACTGGCGACGGTGCTGCCCGGGCACTCGCAAAAAGAGTACGACGATGAAGATCTGCTATGGAAGCCGCTGAGCGAGCCACGGGTGCCGTTGAAAGTCGGGCTGGTGTGTCGCGACGTGCAACGTCAGCAAGCTTCGCTGGCACTGCTGCAGACATTGCTGGAAGAGGTCATGGGCCGCGATGAAAAAGCGCGCAAAAGCCCGCCAGCACTGGATCCCCTGACCTGAAAACTTTTCTTCAGGCAAAAGAAAACCCCGCCGAAGCGGGGCTTTGCAGACTGTTTCCCTGACATCCATTTCACTCCGCCACCCTGGCAGAATCCTACGTGTCCGTGTTGTTGCTTTGCGCTTCCTGCGCGACGTCCATGAAATGTAGATTAGCCGTGGATCCAATCTACGCATATGGGAGAACAGCAGCACGTCATGTAAGCGATTGCTTACATGACGCTATCGGTATCAGAACTGCGCTGCATCCAACAGGTACAGCGACTCGCTACCGGCCTTGACCGACGCGCTCAACGAGTGAATGCGCGGCAGCAGACGGGCGAAGTAGAAGCGCGCGGTGCCGAGTTTGCTGGCATAGAAATCTTCCTGCGCTTCTTTGCCCAAAGCGGCTTTGGCCATCAATGCCCACATGTAGGCGTAGGCCACGTAACCAAACGCCTGCAGATATTCGACCGACGCCGCGCCGATTTCGTGCGGATTGCTTTTCGCCCGATCCAGCACCCACGAAGTCAGCTCGTCGAGCGTTGTGACGGCGTCGTTCAGCGGCTTGGTGAATTCGCCGAGATCTGCACTGGCGGTCGCAGTGAAGTGGCGGATTTCGTCAGCGAACAGTTGATAGAACGCGCCGCCACTGCCGACGATCTTGCGACCCACCAGGTCCAGCGCCTGAATGCCGTTGGTGCCTTCGTAAATCTGGGTGATGCGCACGTCACGTACCAGTTGCTCCTGGCCCCACTCGCGGATGTAACCGTGGCCGCCGAAAATCTGCTGGCCGTGTACGGTAGTTTCCAGACCCAGATCGGTGAGGAACGCCTTGGCAACCGGCGTCAGCAACGCCACCAGGTCTTCCGCACGCTTGCGCGTCGTCGCGTCTTCGCTGAACTTGGCGGTGTCGAGTTGCATCGCCACGTAAGTGGAGAATGCGCGACCACCTTCGTTCGACGCTTTCATGGTCAGCAGCATGCGACGCACGTCCGGATGGACGATGATCGGGTCAGCGACCTTGTCTTTGTTTTGCGCGCCCGTCGGCGAGCGGCTTTGCAGGCGGTCGCGAGCGTATTCGACGGCGTTCTGGTAGGAGCGCTCGCCAGTGGCAAGGCCCTGGATGCCGACGCCCAGACGCTCGTAGTTCATCATGGTGAACATCGCCGCCAGGCCTTTGTTCGGCTCACCGACCAGATAACCCACCGCTTCGTCGAAGTTCATCACGCACGTCGCGGACGCCTGGATGCCCATCTTGTGTTCGATCGAACCACAGTTGGCCGGGTTGCGCGCGCCCAGGCTGCCATCGGCGTTGACCATGAACTTGGGCACGAGGAACAGCGAGATGCCTTTGGGGCCCGCTGGTGCGTCCGGCAGTTTGGCCAGCACCAGGTGAATGATGTTTTCGGTGAGATCGTGTTCACCACCGGTGATAAAGATCTTGGTGCCGCTGACCTTGTAGGATCCGTCGGCCTGAGGTTCGGCTTTGGTGCGGATGATGCCCAGGTCGGTGCCGGCGTGCGGCTCGGTCAGGCACATCGAACCGGCCCAGACGCCGGCGTACATGTTCGGCAGGTAGGCGGCTTTCAGCTCTTCGCTGGCGTGGGCGTTGATCGACAGGCACGCGCCGGCAGTCAGCATCGGGTACAGACCGAAGGACAGGCTCGCGGAGTTGACCATTTCTTCGACCTGCGCCGACACGGCTTTGGGCATGCCCATGCCGCCGTATTGCGGATCGCCACCAACGCCAACCCAACCGCCCTCGGCGTAAGTCTGATAAGCCTGTGGGAAACCGGCCGGCGTGGTGACGGCACCGTCCGCCCAGTGACAACCTTCTTCATCAGCGGCACGGCTCAGCGGCGCGATGCTTTTGCTGGTGACCTTGCCGGCCTCTTCGAGAATCGCTTCAACAGTCTCGGCGTCGACGGTCTCGGCCAGCGCCGGCAGTTGCGCCCAGAGTTTGGCGACCTCGAACACTTCATTGAGGACGAAGCGCATATCGCGCAGCGGCGCTTTGTAGTCAGCCATGGCAAACCTCGCAAGATCTAAACAGGTGATTCGTGGGAATGTATTCTCGTTGAGCCGGAGTGTACATCAACAACTTTTGCGACACATAGGGTCAACCGGTGACTGATTTGTTATTTCTAGTCATCAGAAAAAGATCGCGGCCTTCGCCAGCTCCCACAGATAAAAAGCGATCTCGTGGAGCTGCCGAAGGCTGCGATCTTTTGATCTACCTTAAAGCGCAAACATTTCGGCCGGCAGCTTCATCAAACAATCACTCCCCGCCTCAATCGCCGCACGATGCGCCGCCGTGCGTGGCAGCAACCGTTTGAAGTAAAACTCGCAAGTGGCCAATTTACCCCGAAGATAATCCACCTCCCCCTCGCCCGCATCCAGTTGCGCTTGCGCCACCAGCGCCATGCGCAGCCACAGATAGCCGAGGATGATGTAACCGCTGTACATCAGATAGTCCACTGACGCAGCGCCGACCTCGTCCGGGTTCTTCATCGCCGCCATTGCGACCTTTATGGTCAGATCGCCCCACTGCTGGTTGAGCTCATTGAGCTGTGTGACAAAGCTCCCCAGTTGTGGATGCCCCTCGTTAGTCGCGCAGAACTTGTGGACGATTTTGGTAAAGCCGCGCAGCAGCTTGCCCTGACTGCCGAGCACCTTGCGCCCAAGCAGATCGAGCGCCTGAATGCCGTTGGTGCCTTCGTAGATCGGCGCAATGCGGCAATCGCGCACCAACTGCTCCATGCCCCACTCGCGAATGAAACCGTGACCGCCAAAAACCTGCATGCCGAGATTGGTCACTTCCAGCCCGGAGTCGGTCATGAACGCTTTGCAGATCGGCGTGAGGAACGCCAGCAGGTCTTCGGCTTCCTGACGCGCCTCGGCATCGCTGCCTAGATGGGCGACATCGAGCAGTTGCGCGGTGAAGTAAGTCAGCGCGCGGTTGCCTTCGTTGAAGGCTTTCATGGTCAGCAGCATGCGCCGCACGTCCGGGTGGACGATGATTGGATCGGCCGGTTTGTCCGGGGCTTTGGCGCCGGTCAGCGAACGCATCTGCAGGCGGTCGTTGGCGTATTTGATGGCGCCCTGGAAACTCGCTTCGCCCAGACACAAGCCCTGCATTCCAGTGCCGAGCCGCGCGTGGTTCATCATCGTGAACATGCAGTTCAGGCCCTTGTTCGGTTCGCCGATCAAGAAGCCTTTGGCGCTATCGAAGTTCAGCACGCAAGTGGCCGAGGCCTTGATGCCCATCTTGTGTTCGATCGAGCCGCAGGAAACGCCATTGCGCTCACCCGCCTCGCCCGACGCATCCGGGAGGAGTTTCGGCACGATGAACAACGAGATGCCCTTTGTTCCCGCGGGCGCATCCGGCAGCTTGGCCAACACCAGATGGATGATGTTTTCGCTCATGTCGTGCTCACCGGCAGAGATGAAAATCTTGCTGCCCGTGACCATGTAACTGCCGTCCGCCTGAGGCACGGCGCGGGTTTTGATGATGCCCAGATCGGTGCCGCAGTGGGCTTCGGTCAGGCACATGGTGCCGGTCCACTGGCCGGCGGTGAGTTTACTCAGGTAAGTGTCTTTCTGATCGGTGGTGCCGTGGGCATGGATTGCCGACATCGCGCCGTGAGTCAGACCCGGGTACATGCCCCAGGACGTGTTGCTGGAGCCGACCATTTCGCTGATCACCAGCCCCAGGGAGCTTGGTAGGCCTTGACCGCCATAAACCGGATCTGCCGCCAGACCATGCCAGCCGCCCTCGACATATTGTGCGAAGGCTTGCTTGAAGCCTGTAGGCGTTGTCACCACCCCGTTGTCGAAATGGCAGCCCTCTTCGTCACCGCTGCGATTGAGCGGTGCCAGAACGTTCTCACAGAACTTCGCGCCTTCTTCGAGGATCGCGCTGATCATGTCCGGGCTGGCGTCGTGGGCGCCGAGGGCGGCGTAGTTGGCGTGGAAGTCGAAGACGTGGTCGATCAGAAAACGCATGTCGCGCAGCGGGGCTTTGTACTCGGGCATGATGGCTTCTCCGTCAGCAGGTTTCCTTGAAACTACTGCCGGCCACCACGCCCCACAATCACTGTCCAGACGCTGAATGCGCCGTCATCACTCAACCCGCAGCGGTGTCCATGCGCACCGCGCCACGGCGGTTCTGGCCGAACGCGACCACGCAGTTGCGCCCCGCACCCTTGGCACTGTAGAGCGCCTCGTCCGCGGATTTTAGAACTTGCTCGGGGTTGCGCTGCTCCACCCGCTCAGCGACGCCGATACTCACCGTCACCGACACGCTGGAAGCACCGGAACCGGCGCGACGCTGGCGACCTTGCTGATCGTCGTTCGGCCGGTTTTCCTGATTGCGCAACTGGATGCTGTAGGACGCAATCGACTCGCGAATGACTTCAAGGTGCGGCATGCATTCCTCAAGGGTTTTGCCTGCGAACACCAGGGCAAATTCCTCACCGCCATAGCGATATGCCCTACCGCCTCCGCTGATTTTGGACAGCTTGCTGGCGACCAGTCGCAGCACCTGATCACCGACATCGTGGCCGTGGGTGTCGTTGAATTTCTTGAAGTGGTCAACGTCGCTCATTGCCAGCACATAGTTGCGCCCCAAGCGCTGCATGCGTTCATTGAGCGCACGACGGCCCGGCAAACCGGTGAGTTCGTCGCGAAAGGCCATTTGATAAGCCTCGTGCGCCACGGCGGCAGCAATCATCAACATCACCTGGCTGCACATGATGTTCAAGGTAAACGGCAGGATGAAGGTTTTCGGAAGCATCCAGAACACCCCGAGCAAACCGACCAGTTGCGCCGCATGCAGTGGGCGCGGGTTGCGCCAGTATTGCCAGGCCAGCAGCAGGAATGCCGAGATGAACACCGGATACGACAACTGGATCAGGCTCATCCACGCGCCGTGCAGCGCCGGCCAGCGAATTTCCGAAAGCCACATCAGCAACGCCTGTGGGTAACTTTGCTCAAGCCCCAGCGCCACGCTGCCGAAGGCGAGCAACACGGCGAACCGCGCCACCATGTCCTGAAACAGGTGCGTGCGCTCCTGCCACGCAGCAAACAGACCGAACAACAAGGGCAGCAACAGGCAGACGAGATGGAAGACCACGGCGGCGTCTTCGCGCACTTTGCCGTTGTCGCGGTAAAAGTCGGTCTGGGTGTCGAGCAAAAAGTAGGCGATGTACACCGTGAGCATCAGAAACAGTTCGCGCTGGCGTCGGTAAACCGCGCAGTAAGCGCCACCCAACAGCAGCACCAGAGTCGGCAACACGTTGAACAGGGAAGTGAAGAACACGCTGAGGTCTTTGACATACGCAGCCGCCAACCCCGCAAGCAACAACAGCAGGGAAGGTAGGAAATGGCTGAAACGTACAGCGGAAGAACGTGGCAAGGGTAAAGCTCCGACCCGTCATGGCAAAGAGATGGCATTGTGCCTGCAATGTGGCCAGTTAAGCACACAGATTGTGATCCAGATCACATGCAGTCTCTTTAACGGCCGGAAACACTGATTTCTGAGCCGTCGACCAAGGTTTTTTGCCCCCTTGGAGATGAAATCTCCTTCATGGCCATCATGCTTGATGGCCACGTAAGGAATTTCTTTCAGAAATACCCACGGCCGGAGGAAATTCGCGCATAAAAAAACCGCTGCCCCCGAGGGAGCAGCGGTTTTTCAACAGACCGCGTTAAGGCTTAGTAGCCCAGTGCGAAGTCTTCTTCTTTCATGTCCATCAGGTTGTTGGCACCCGACAGCATGGTGGCCACGTGGGTACGGGTACGCGGCAGGATGCGCTGGAAGTAGAAGCGCGCAGTTTGCAGCTTGGCGGTGTAGAACGCCGCGTCGCCCGTGCCTTCTGCCAGTTTCTCGGCAGCCAGACGCGCCATGTCGGCCCAGAAGTAGGCCAGGCAGGCATAACCGGAGTACATCAGGTAATCCACGGAGGCCGCGCCGACTTCTTCGCGATCTTTCATGGCGGCCATACCGACCTTCATGGTCAGCTCGCCCCATTCCTTGTTCAGTGCAGCCAGCGGCGTGACGAACTCTTGAACCGCTTCGTTGCCTTCGTTGGTCTGGCAGAACTTGTGGACGATCTTGGTGAAGCTTTTCAGAGCCTCGCCTTGCGTCATCAGCACTTTGCGGCCCAGCAGGTCGAGTGCCTGGATACCGGTGGTGCCTTCGTACAGCATCGAAATGCGGCTGTCGCGAACGTTCTGCTCCATGCCCCACTCGGCGATGAAGCCGTGGCCGCCGTAGATCTGCACGCCGTGGTTGGCGGATTCGAAACCGACTTCGGTCATGAACGCTTTGGCGATTGGCGTCATGAAGGCCAGCAGTGCGTCGGCCTTCTTCTTCTCTTCTTCGTCCACGCCGTATTTGACGATGTCGACCTGTTTGGCAGTGAAGTACACCATCGCGCGGTTGCCTTCGGCGAATGCCTTCATGGTCAACAGCATGCGGCGTACGTCAGGGTGCACGATGATCGGGTCAGCAGCTTTTTCCGGCGCTTTCGGGCCAGTCAGGGAGCGCATTTGCAGACGATCGCGAGCGTATTTCAGGCCACCCTGGAAACCGATTTCGGCGTGGGCCAGACCTTGCAGCGCGGTCCCCAGACGAGCGGTGTTCATAAAGGTGAACATGCAGTTCAGACCTTTGTTCGCCGGGCCGATCAGGAAACCGGTGGCGCCGTCGAAGTTCATCACGCAAGTGGCGTTGCCGTGGATGCCCATCTTGTGTTCAAGCGAACCGCAAGTCACAGCGTTGCGTGCACCGACGGTGCCATCAGCATTGGGCATGAACTTTGGAACGATGAACAGGGAGATGCCTTTGGTGCCAGCAGGCGCATCCGGCAGGCGGGCCAGTACGATGTGGACGATGTTGTCGGCCATGTCGTGTTCACCGGCCGAGATGAAGATCTTGGTGCCGGAAACTTTGTACGAACCGTCAGCCTGAGGTTCGGCCTTGGTACGCAGCATGCCCAGATCGGTGCCGCAGTGCGGCTCGGTCAGGCACATGGTGCCGGTCCATTCGCCCGAAACCAGTTTGGTCAGGTAAGCACTTTGCTGCTCAGGAGTGCCGTGCTCGGAGATGGTGTTCATCGCGCCGTGCGACAGGCCTGGATACATACCCCACGACCAGTTGGCTTCGCCAACCATTTCGCTGACGGCCAGACCCAGCGACTCAGGCAGACCCTGACCACCGTGCTCGACGTCGTGCGCCAGGCTTGGCCAGCCGCCTTCGACGAATTGCTTGTAAGCCTCTTTGAAGCCAGTCGGGGTTTTAACGCCGGACTCGCTCCAGGTGCAACCTTCGATGTCGCCCACGCGGTTCAGCGGCGCCAGTACCTGCTCACAAAACTTGGCGCCTTCTTCGAGAATGGCATCAACCATGTCCGGAGTTGCGTCTGCGCAAGCCGGAAGGCTCTGATAGTGCGCCTCGTAGCCGAGCAGTTCGTCACGAACGAAGCGAATATCACGCAAGGGGGCCTTGTAGTCAGGCATAGCGATAAACCTCTGCTGATGTAACCGGGAATGAACGACCGTGTTGATTTGTTGTGACGGTCAAACAGTTGTTTGAAACATACGTTTACGCCGAAATCTTGTCAAGCGTCGATCATTTGCCGTTCGTCTTCATATCTTCCAAACGCCGGACACAGCAAACCGCCATCGACTCGATCGAGTCATGGACAATGAAAAGAAGATTAGTTGAGCGAGAAGGACTTACAACGAAAAACGCCGCGACAATGCGCGGCGTTCAGCGTGCTGGAAGCTATGAAAATCAGGCGAATGTATCGATGATCGTACCGAGCACTTCATCGGATGCCTTGACGACTTTCACGCCCAGCTCAGCTTGATATTTGCCCTGAGACATCTCGACGATGTTGCTTGCCAGATCAGACTGCTGCGCACGATCCAGGCCACGCAGGCGATCGACCTGTACTTCAGAAGACTGGCTGGTGACCGAACGCTCAATGGTGTTGTTGGCGATCTGGCTGGCCGCCTGATCGACGCGATTCTGCCCGGTCTGAATCGAGCTCAAACCCGCATAAAAAGCTGTGTTACCGGAGATTTCCATAACTGGTCTCATCCTTGGGAAGGATCAATAGTCGCCATTGAACCAGAGGCGCCAGAAAAACACCCGTCAAAAACACTAATGGCACAGTGCCTGCCCATAGGCAAAACCTTAGTCGAGCAAGTCCAACTGCAAATGCTCAGCCACCGCTTCGGCGCTCAACGCCTTGAGCTTGGGCACTCGCCCAAGACACGGTGCGGGAATGCGCTCGGCGAGCGTCGCCAGATTCTCCTCCAGCCGCGAAGTCTTCGGATCGATGATATTCGCCACCCACCCCGCCAGTTGCAGGCCATCTCGGGCAATCGCCTCGGCTGTCAGCAACGCATGGCTGATGCAACCCAGCCGCACCCCCACCACCAGAATCACCGGCAGCTTCAACGCCATCGCCAAATCCGAGAGATTGTCCTGATCCGCCAACGGCACCCGCCAGCCACCCGCGCCCTCTATCAGGGTGAAATCGGCATTCATCGCCAGAATCTCGCGCATCGGCGTCAGCAGCGATTGCACCGTCAGCGCGACACCGGCCTCGCGAGCCGCCAGATGCGGAGCAATAGCCGGCTCGAACGCTATCGGATTGACCTGTTGATAACTCAGCGGCAACGAACACTCGGCCAGTAAGGCCAAGGCATCCGAGTTGCGCAAACCCTTGGGCGTGACTTCGCACCCGGAGGCAACCGGCTTACCCGCCGCGGTGCTCAACCCTGCCGAACGCGCCGCATGCAGCAAACCGGCGGCGACCGTTGTCTTGCCAACGTCGGTGTCAGTTCCGGTGATGAAATAGGCTGCGCTCATACGGGTTTCTCCAACACGGCGTAGACCACCTGATAAGTCGCCGGCAAGCCCGACGCCTGACGAAACTGCTCGTAAGCCTCGACCAGACCAAGAATCCGCGCCCGCCCGGTCAATCCACCCGGGCGACCAGGATTCAGATTGTGCGCCCCCAGAGCCTTCAGCTCATGGGTCAAACTGCGCACATCCGGGTAATGCAGCACATGCGCCTGATTCTCCAGACTCACCGTGCGCAGGCCACTGGCCGCACACAACTGTTCATATCGCGCGAACTCGCGGAAGCGATTCACATGCACCAGACCATCGACCTGACGCCAGCTATCGCGCAACTCAAACAATGTCCCTACACAAAGACTAGCAAACGCGAAAATTCCGCCGGGTTTCAGCACACGGAAAGCTTCACTGAGCACCGCATCAAAATTCCCACACCACTGCACCGCAAGGCTGGAGAAGATCAGATCGCAGGTTGAATCGCGTAACGGCAGACGTTCCGCGTCACCGGCGATGAAATGCTCGGCACCACCTAACGGACGCGCGTGATCAAGCATGCCCTCGGCAATGTCCAGCGCCAGCCCCTGGCCATGGGCAAAACGCCCGGCCAATGCACGACTGAAATACCCGGTGCCGCAGCCCAGATCCAGCCAGCGCGACGGCACGAAATCCGCAGGCAAGCGCTGCAGCAACTGTGTACCGACATCACGTTGCAACTCGGCGACACTGTCGTAACTGGCCGCCGCGCGGGAGAAAGAGGCCGCGACCTGACGCTTGTCAGGCAAGCCGCCGGGCAGCGCCACATGGGACAAATCAGTCATCACCGCACTCATGTAAAAAAGCCTGGATCGCACCCGCCACTCCATGGGGGTCTTCCAGAAGAAACGCATGACTGGCCTGTTCGATCAGACCAATTTCAATATCCGGCAACAGGGCGAACAATTCGCCCGCCGCCTCTGCCGGCACCAATCCGTCCTGCCCGGCGAACAGATGCAACTGCGGGCCACGAAACGCCTGCAACGCTTCGCGCGTATCCAGTTGCGCGAGCAATTCCAGTCCGGCCATCAGTGCCTCCGACGAAGTGTTCGGTGCGCCACCGAGCATCAGCCGCGACAAGCCGCGCGGGTCTTGCGCGCCTTGAGCACACAGCAGCGAGAAACGTTTGAGGGTCAAACGTGGGTCAGCAGCGCAACCGGCAAGAAACGCATCGAAGGTCTCGCCGGGCATCGCACTCGGCCATTGTTCATGAGCAACAAAGGAAGGATTGCTCGCCAGTGTCAGCAAGCCGCAACACCTGTCGCCCCGGCGCGCTGCCAGTTCAGATGCGAGCATCCCGCCGAGCGACCAGCCACCGAGCCACACGTCTTGAGGAATGCGCTCATCGAGGTCATCGAGCCAGTCTTGCAGGTCGCAGGAGTCGAGTTCCGGCAACGGCTCGACCTCGACATGCAGATGTTCGTCGAGTCCTTGGAGCGCAGCGGCCAAAGGCTCCATCGGCGAAACACCGAGGCCCCAGCCGGGCAGCAGAATCAGGCGATCACGCATGGCTTGGCTCCGACGACAGTTGGGCAAAGCAATCAGCCAGTCCATCTAACAATAGCTGCACCTGCGCCTCGCTGTGGGCGGCGGTCAGGGTCACGCGCAGACGTGCACTGCCAGCGGGCACGGTCGGCGGACGGATAGCGGTGACCATCAAGCCACGTTCGCGCAACATCTGCGACAGGCGCACCGCGCGGCCGGCATCGCCGATCATGATTGGCTGGATCGGGGTAAAGCTGTCCATCAACTCCAGGCCGATCTGTTCGGCACCGCGACGGAACTGGCGGATCAGCGTCTGCAAATGCTCTCGACGCCAGTGTTCACTGCGCAGCAGCTCGAGACTTTTCAACGTCGCACAGGCCAGCGCCGGCGGTTGACTGGTGGTGTAGATGTACGGACGCGCGAACTGGATCAGGCTTTCGATCAACTCTTCGCTGCCAGCGACGAACGCGCCCGCCGTGCCGAAGGCTTTGCCGAGCGTGCCGACCAGCACCGGGACGTCGTCCTGACTCAAGCCGAAATGCTCGACGATACCGCCGCCATTAGCGCCCAACGGGCCGAAACCATGGGCATCGTCGACCATCAGCCACGCGCCTTTGGACTTGGCCTCACGGGCCAGCGCCGGCAGATCGGCAAGATCGCCGTCCATGCTGAACACGCCATCGGTAACCACCAACGTGTTGCCGGTGGCTTTCTCGAGTCGTTTGGCCAGACTCACCGCGTCGTTATGCAGATAACGATTGAAGCGCGCGCCGGACAACAGCCCCGCATCCAGCAACGAGGCGTGATTGAGCCGGTCTTCCAGCACCGTATCGCCCTGCCCGACCAGCGCGGTGACCGCACCGAGATTGGCCATGTAGCCGGTGGTAAACAGCAGCGCACGCGGCCGACCGGTGAGATCAGCCAGTGCTTCTTCCAGTGCGTGATGCGGGCCGCTGTGGCCGATCACCAGATGCGACGCCCCGCCGCCCACACCCCAACGCTTGGCACCGGCGCGCCAGGCTTCGATCACCTGCGGGTGATTGGCCAGGCCCAGATAGTCGTTGTTACAGAACGCCAGCAATGGCTGGCCGTCGACCACCACCTCAGGCCCTTGCGGGCTTTCCAGCAGCGGTCGCTGGCGGTAGAGATTTTCGGCACGTCGGGCAGCAAGGCGTGCGGCGAGATCGAAAGACATGCAGGCCTCGATTTTCAAATAGACAGATCCCCTGTGGGAGCAAGCCTGAACGCGAAAGCGTCAGTCCAGTCGACATCACTGTTGAATATTCGACGGCATTCGCGAGCAGGCTCGCTCCCACAGGGGTTTGCATTCCTTCAGAGGAGTGCGCGCAAATCTTTACACCGCGGCGTTGTAGAACTGCTCGGTACTCTTCTGCTCCACCAACGCCTGTTCGATCGCGGCCTGATGCACTTCGTCGGAGTGCTCTTCGCGGGCTTCCGGCGCGATGCCCAGACGCGCAAACAGTTGCATGTCCTTGTCCGCTTGCGGGTTGGCAGTGGTCAGCAACTTGTCACCGTAGAAAATCGAGTTGGCGCCCGCGAAGAACGCCAGGGCCTGCATCTGCTCGTTCATCGCTTCACGCCCGGCCGAAAGCCGCACGTGGGATTGCGGCATCAGGATGCGCGCCACGGCGAGCATGCGGATGAAGTCGAACGGATCGATGTCCTCGGCGTTTTCCAGTGGCGTGCCGGCGACTTTCACCAGCATGTTGATCGGTACCGACTCCGGATGCTCGGGCAGGTTAGCCAACTGGATCAGCAGATTGGCGCGGTCATCCAGCGACTCGCCCATGCCCAGAATGCCGCCGGAACAGATCTTCATCCCCGACTCACGCACGTAGGCCAGCGTTTGCAGGCGCTCGCTGTACGTGCGGGTGGTGATGATGCTGCCGTAAAACTCAGGCGAGGTGTCGAGGTTGTGGTTGTAGTAATCGAGCCCGGCCTTGGCCAGCGCTTCGGTCTGATCCTGATCGAGACGACCGAGAGTCATGCAGGTTTCCAGGCCCATGGCTTTGACGCCTTCGACCATCTTCAACACGTAGGGCATGTCCTTGGCCGACGGATGCTTCCACGCCGCCCCCATGCAGAAACGCGTCGAGCCGATGGCTTTGGCGCGGGCAGCCTCTTCGAGGACTTTCTGCACTTCCATCAGCTTTTCTTTTTCCAGGCCGGTGTTGTAGTGACCGGACTGCGGACAATATTTGCAATCTTCCGGGCAGGCGCCGGTCTTGATCGACAGCAGCGTGGAGGCTTGAACGCGGTTGGCGTTGAAATGCGCGCGGTGCACCGTCTGCGCCTGGAACAGCAAGTCGTTGAATGGCTGTACGAAGAGGGCTCTGACTTCGGCCAATGACCAGTCGTGACGCAGGGTGGCAGTGGTGCTCGCGCTCATGGGTATTTCCTTGGTTATGCTTGGCTGGCGGCTGCGGGAACGGAATACCCACAGGCGCTACACGGATGTTCGGCATATTTAAGGAAGTGTCATGCGCTGTCAACCACGAGACAAAGATCAGGTTTACATCTGTTTAAAAAACGTACAGAGCTGCTTGTTGTGCGATGAGCCAGCAGAAGCAGAAATGCCAATCTGCGTCGCTTGCGAAGCCGAGATGCCATGGCTGGGCGAGCACTGCCAGACCTGCGCATTGCCGCTGCCCGAGGCCGGCCTGACCTGCGACGGGTGCCTGCTAGAGCCTCCGGCGTACGAACAGGTCGCCGTGCCATGGCGCTACGATTTCCCGGTGGACAGTTTGATTACCCGCTTTAAACACAACGCGAAATGGCCGTTTGGTCATCTGCTCGCCGACGTTCTCAGCCAATACCTGCAACATCGCTTCGATGAAGACTTGCCGAGCCCCGACGCGTTGTTGCCGGTGCCATTGGCCGCTAAACGTCTGCGTCAACGCGGATTCAACCAGGCAGCGATGTTGGCGCGCTGGTTGAGTCGGCAACTGGATTTGCCCTGCGAGGAGAATGTTGTGCACAGGATTCAGGACACCAGCGCCCAGCAGGATCTTGATGCCAAGGCGCGCAAGCGCAACCTGCGCAATGCCTTTGCCCTGACGTCAGATGCGAACGTAAAAGGTCGGCATCTGGCGTTGGTTGATGATGTTTTGACCACCGGCGCAACGACCCAGGCCCTTGCACGATTGTTAATGAATGCGGGAGCGGCAAGGGTCGACGTGTATTGCCTGGCGCGCACGCCAAAACCCGGCTCCTGAGGTCAGCGCAATCCCCTGTAGGAGCTGCGGCACGCTGCGATCTTTTGATCCTGATCTTTAAAATCAAAAAATCGCAGCGGGCCGCAGCTCCTACATCGATATTGCGCAGTGACGAATAGCTGGGCGCCCCCCACGGACAGGTTCTGCACACGGCTTGACTCGCGCGCCACAAGCCGCCAACTTCACCTCCCACCGCCACAGCAAAAAAGCACCCATTCATGTCCATGCCTTCCCTGCTCTCCCAGCACATTGTCCGTCGCCCGCAGCGCATTGCCCTGCTGCAACATATCGCCGAACAGGGCTCGATCACCCGTGCAGCGAAAAGCGCAGGGCTGAGCTACAAAGCGGCGTGGGACGCCATCGATGAGCTGAACAACCTGTCGCAAAAGCCGCTGGTCGAGCGTGCCGTCGGCGGCAAGGGCGGCGGCGGTGCCAAACTGTCCAGCGAAGGTCAACGGGTGCTGCGCCTCTATCAAAAGCTGCAAGCCTTGCAAGCGCAGGTACTGGAAGCCGCCGAAGACGCCAGCGACCTCGACCTGCTCGGTCGCTTGATGCTACGCACCAGCGCTCGCAACCAGTTGCACGGCAAAGTCGTGGCGATCAACGCGCAGGGGCGCAATGACCTGATTCGTCTGGAGCTGGCCGAAGGCTTGTGCCTCGACGCACAAATCACCCACGACAGCACTGTGCATCTGGAGCTGCAAACCGGTTCGCAAGTGGTGGCCCTGATCAAGGCCGGCTGGCTCGAATTGCTGGCCAGCGATCAGCCGGCAACGCCTGGGCACAATCATCTGGAGGGCACCATCGAAGCGATTCTCGACGCCGACGACGGCCCCAGCGAAGTGCGGATTTCCCTGCCCAACGGCCACACCCTTTGCGCGCTGGCCGAACCGCAGGACTTGCGCAGCCGTGGGCTGGCAGTGGAGCAACCCGTGCATGTGCAGTTTTCGCCGTCCAATGTGCTGATCGGCACGTCACTTTAATCGCGGCCTGCAACGAAAGCGTCATCGACGCTCATTAAGGTGACTGCCAAAACCAAGCAGGAAGCCTGATGTGAGCCTATTAGAAGAAAACCAATCGACTGATCTGGAAAAAATGGTCGGCCTCAGCCGTCGCGGTTTCATCGGCGCCGGTGCTCTGTGTGGCGCAGCGATGTTCCTGGGCGGTAGCCTCCTGAGCCGCAGCGCGCTGGCCACTGGCGTCAGTGCTGGCAACAGCCGTCTGCTGGGCTTCGAAAGCATTCCGGCGGCGACCACTGATGTCATCAGCCTGCCCAAAGGCTACAAATCTTCAGTACTGATCAGTTGGGGCCAGCCCCTGCAAAAGAATGGCCCGGCGTTCGACCCGAGTGGCAATGGCACCGCGGCCGCACAGGAAGTGCAGTTCGGCGACAACAACGACGGCATGAGCCTGTTCGCCTTCCCGGACGACAGAAATCGCGCGTTGATGGCGATCAACAACGAATACACCAACTACCGTTACCTTTACCCGCACGGCGGCATGCCGCAATCGGCCGAAGACGTGCGCAAGGCCCTGGCGTGCGAAGGCGTTTCGGTGATCGAGGTGCAGCGCAAGAACGGCCAGTGGCAATTCGTTCAGGGCTCGCGTTACAACCGACGCATCCATGGCAACACGCCGCTGCGCATCGCTGGCCCGGCGGCCGGTCACGACCTGATGAAAACCGCCGCCGACAAACACGGCAAAAAGGTCCTCGGTACCTTCCAGAACTGCGCCAACGGGAAAACGCCGTGGGGCACTTACCTGACCTGCGAAGAGAACTTCACCGACGTCTTCGGCAGCAGCAACGCCCAGCAGCAGTTCGACGCGGCGCAAAAGCGCTACGGCGTCTCGGCCGCCAGCCGCGAAATCAACTGGCACCCGCACGACCCGCGCTTCGACATGGCGAAGAACCCCAACGAACTCAACCGTCACGGCTGGGTGGTCGAGATCGACCCGTTCGATCCGCAATCGACCCCGGTCAAACGCACGGCACTGGGCCGCTTCAAACATGAAAACGCTGCACTGGCCGAGACCAACGACGGTCGCGCCGTGGTGTACATGGGCGACGACGAGCGTGGCGAGTTCATCTACAAATTCGTCAGCCGCGACCGTATCAACCACCGCAACGCCAAAGCCAACCGCGACATTCTCGATCACGGCACCCTTTACGTCGCCAAATTCGATAACGGCGACAGCAACCCGGATCACCCGAAAGGCCAGGGCCAATGGATCGAACTGACCCACGGCAAAAACGGCATCGATGCCAGCAGCGGCTTTGCCGATCAGGCTGAAGTGCTGATCCACGCCCGCCTCGCCGCCAGTGTGGTCGGCGCCACGCGCATGGACCGCCCGGAATGGATCGTGGTCAGCCCGAAGGACGGCCAGGTTTATTGCACCCTGACCAACAACGCCAAGCGCGGCGAAGACGGGCAACCGGTGGGCGGGCCGAACCCGCGCGAGAAGAACGTCTACGGGCAGATTCTGCGCTGGCGCACTGACCGCGACGATCATGCGTCGAAAACCTTCGCGTGGGATCTGTTCGTGGTCGCCGGAAACCCGGGCGTGCACGCCGGCACGCCGAAGGCCGGCTCGAAAAACATCACCCCGCAGAACATGTTCAACAGCCCCGATGGCTTGGGTTTCGACAAGGCCGGACGCTTGTGGATTCTGACTGACGGCGACTCGAGCAACGCCGGGGACTTTGCCGGGATGGGCAATAACCAGATGCTCTGCGCTGACCCCAAGACCGGCGAGATTCGCCGCTTCATGGTCGGGCCGATTGGTTGTGAAGTCACCGGGATCAGCTTCTCGCCGGATCAGAAGACATTGTTTGTCGGGATTCAGCATCCGGGGGAGAACGGCGGTTCGACCTTCCCTGAGCATCTGCCGAATGGCAAGCCACGGTCTTCGGTGATGGCGATTACCCGTGAGGATGGCGGGGTCGTCGGCGCCTGATAAACCGCTTTCGCGAGCAGGCTCGCTCCCACAGGGGATCGCATCCCAAATGTGGGAGCGAGCTTGCTCGCGAAGAGGCCCGACCAGACACCAACCAACTCCCCCGCCGCCATCTGCGCTACCATGCTGGGCCGGACGCGGCAGCCTGCTGCGCGCAGGAGTCAGCATGGCCCATCCGTTTGAAACCCTCACACCCGACCTCGTACTCGATGCCGTAGAAAGCATCGGGTTCCTGAGCGATGCGCGCATTTTGGCGCTCAACAGCTACGAAAACCGCGTCTATCAGGTCGGCATCGAAGACTCCGAACCGCTGATCGCCAAGTTCTACCGACCGCAACGCTGGACTAACGAGGCCATCCTCGAAGAACACAAGTTCACCTTCGAACTGGCCGACGTCGAGATCCCGGTGGTCGCGCCGATGATCCACAACGGCGAAACCCTGCACGAACATGCCGGTTTCCGCTTCACCCTGTTCCCGCGTCGCGGCGGCCGTGCGCCGGAGCCGGGCAATCTTGATCAGTTGTACCGACTCGGTCAGTTGCTCGGGCGCATTCACGCGGTCGGCGCGACCAAGCCGTTCGAACATCGTGAAGCACTCGCCGTGCAGAACTTCGGCCATGCCTCGCTGACCACGCTGCTCGAAGGCAACTTCATCCCCAAGAGCCTGCTGCCGGCTTACGAATCGGTAGCGCGCGATCTGCTCAAGCGTGTGGAAGACGTCTACGCCAACACGCCGCATCAGAACATCCGCATGCACGGCGACTGCCACCCCGGCAACATGATGTGCCGCGACGAGATGTTCCACATCGTCGACCTCGACGACTGCCGCATGGGTCCGGCGGTGCAGGACATCTGGATGATGCTTGCCGGTGATCGGCAGGAATGCCTGGGGCAATTGTCGGAATTGATGGACGGATACAACGAGTTTCACGATTTCGACCCGCGCGAGTTGGCACTGATCGAACCGCTGCGCGCGTTGCGCCTGATGCATTACAGCGCCTGGTTGGCGCGGCGTTGGGATGACCCGGCGTTCCCGCACAGTTTTCCGTGGTTTGGTACGGAACGTTATTGGGGCGATCAGGTGTTGGCATTGCGTGAGCAGTTGTCGGCGCTCAATGAAGAACCGCTGAAACTCTTCTGATTCACCAATATCCATGTGGGAGCGAGCCTGCTCGCGAATACGGACTGACATTCAACACTGATGCTGACTGAAACGACGCCTTCGCGAGCAGGCTCGCTCCCACAATTGTCCGCTGTTCACAATTTCCCGACCATTGCGCTACGGCATTCGTAGACAAATCTCCTTACAATCCCCTCCTTTGTTAGCTGCCTAAGCAAGGATTCTGCATGCAAGCTGCCAACCCGCGCCGCGGGTACATCCTGGGCCTGAGTGCCTACATCATCTGGGGCCTGTTCCCGATCTATTTCAAAGCCATCGCTGAAGTACCAGCGGTCGAGATCATCATCCATCGGGTGTTGTGGTCGGCGCTGTTCGGCGCGCTGCTGCTGATGGTCTGGAAGCACCCAGGCTGGTTGCGCGAATTGCTCGACAACCCGAAACGTCTGGCGATTCTGGCGCTGAGCGGCACGTTGATCGCGGCCAACTGGCTGACCTATGTGTGGTCGGTCAACAACGGGCGCATGCTCGAAGCGAGCCTCGGTTACTACATCAATCCGCTGATCAACGTGCTGCTGGGGATGGTGATTCTTGGCGAACGACTGCGGCGCATGCAATGGATCGCCGTGGGGCTGGCGGCGATTGGCGTGGCGCAGCAGGTGTGGCAAGTCGGCAGTCTGCCGTGGGTATCGCTGGTGCTGGCGCTGACGTTCGGTTTCTACGGTTTGATCCGCAAACAGGCGCCGGTCAAGGCATTGCCCGGACTGGTGGTGGAAACCTGGATGCTGGTGCCGATTGCCATCGCATGGCTGCTGTTCAATCAAACTGCGACCAGTGTTCAACCCGAGTTCTGGACGACTTCGCAAGCGTGGTGGCTAGTCGCAGCAGGCCCGGTGACATTGATTCCGCTGGTGTGTTTCAACGCAGCAACCCGGCATTTGCCCTACACCACGATCGGCTTCCTGCAATACATCGCGCCCACGCTGGTGTTGTTGCAAGCGGTGCTGTTGTTCGGTGAACACATGTCGTCGAGCACGTTGATCGCTTTTGCCTTTATATGGGCCGGCCTCGCCGTTTACAGCGTCGATGCGTGGATAAGTTTGCGCCGACGCAGCTGATCAAAAAACGTACAAACAGCTACAGGCCACGTTGCTCGCGGCCCTTAGCGTTCCTTCCCAAGGTTATCCACAGCGTGATCCCCGCCGTTTGTGCGCAAGTCACTGAATGCTGGCGGTTTTTTGATCAACTCTCGCAGAGCCACAGTGGACGTGGCCTGGAGAGCAGTCTCTACAGGTTATCCACAGGCAGGTGCACGTTTAAACTGGATAACCCAAAGCGTTAAACCTCTGTGCGTAACACCAGATCCACCATCAGGTCGTCCGCCAGGGTTTCCAGGCGCGATTGCAGGACATCCAGCGACAACGTCAACGGCACCGCCAGAATCGCTTCGGCGTGAAACAGCGGCTCGCTGCTCATCGGTGCCGGGCGCACTTCGGTCACCAGCCGCTCCAGGTTGACGCCCTGCTCGCTCAGCAGGCGGGTGATGTCGCGCACAATCCCCGGGCGGTCATTGCCCACCAGTTCCATCGCGATCGGTTTCCAGGTGCAGGATTGCTCGATACCGCTTTCGGCGATCAGCACGCGAATGCCATGAGTCGACAGTGCTTGTAGGGAATCGACTAATTCGTCGTAAGCCTCCGCCGGCACACCCACCCGCAGAATCCCGGCGAACTGTCCGGCCATTCGCGACATACGACTTTCCAGCCAGTTACCGCCATGCTCGGCGATGCATTGGGCGATGCGCTCGACCTGCCCGGGTTTGTCCGGGGCGAAAACAGTGAGTACGAGATGGTCCATGGCGCAGCCCTCTTGTCATGACTTTTGTTATGGAAGGGCAAGTATAGGCAAGCAGGACTTGTGCGTCGTAGCGACTGCTCTCTTCGCGGGCAAGCCCGCTCCCACAGGGGGATGCGCCGGCCATGTGGGCGCCGTCCGATCTGACGCGAAGATAAATCGTGTACAACTTTCCATATTTAACTGGAACAATCCAATGGTTTTTTGAGAACATCCTGTTCCGCACCGTGACCGCAATGCGTCATGGGGTCGCAGAACGACGTAATTAGTCTGATTTTCACAAGCGCAACTCATCATGTAGTATGCCGCAGCGCGCACTACATAACGCTGGATCGATGTCTGCCCAAGGCATGTTTGCAATCCTGAAAGCCCCGTCAGCAAGGCCCCAAGCCGTTGATTGGTCCCAGCCCAGCCGCCAGCAATGGCATGTACTGGTCCGCAGGTTTGTGGTTTAAATGGCCAGAGGCTTCATTGGTAAATTGAAGAGCTGAAAAGCGAAATAGCTGAGCAGAGTGAGGCAAGCAATGACTGAACACGTTCAAGTCGGTGGCCTGCAGGTCGCCAAAGTCCTGTTCGACTTCGTGAACAACGAAGCCATTCCCGGTACCGGCCTCACCGCCGACAAATTCTGGGAAGGTGCCGACAAGGTCATTCACGACCTGGCACCGAAGAACAAAGCCCTACTCGCCAAACGCGATGACTTCCAGGCTCGCATTGACGCCTGGCATCAGGAACACGCGGGCCAGGCGCACGACGCCGTGGCTTATAAAGCCTTCCTGCAAGAAATCGGTTATCTGCTGCCAGAAGCGGCTGATTTCCAGGCAACGACGCAAAACGTCGATGACGAAATCGCCCGTACCGCTGGCCCGCAACTTGTTGTGCCGGTGATGAATGCGCGCTTCGCCCTCAACGCCTCGAACGCTCGCTGGGGTTCGCTGTACGACGCCCTCTACGGCACCGACGCGATCAGCGAAGACGGTGGCGCGGAAAAAGGCAAAGGCTACAACAAGGTGCGTGGCGACAAAGTCATCGCCTTCGCCCGTGCTTTCCTCGACGAAGCCGCGCCACTGGCCGCGGGTTCCCACGTCGATTCGACCGGCTACAAAATCGCTGACGGCAAACTGGTGGTCACCCTCAAGGGCGGCAGCAACAGCGGTCTGCGTAACGATGCACAGCTGATCGGATTCCAGGGCGACGCCAACGCGCCAATCGCGATCCTGCTGAAAAACAACGGTCTGCATTTCGAAATCCAGATCGACGCCAGCACCCCTGTCGGCCAGACCGACGCGGCCGGCATCAAAGACGTGCTGATGGAAGCCGCGCTGACCACCATCATGGACTGCGAAGACTCCGTGGCGGCCGTCGATGCCGACGACAAAGTGGTGATCTACCGCAACTGGCTCGGCCTGATGAAGGGCGATCTGTCGGAAGAAGTCGCCAAGGGCGGCCAGACCTTCACTCGCACCATGAACCCGGACCGCAGCTACACCACAGTCGATGGCGGCGAAGTGACCCTGCATGGCCGCTCGCTGTTGTTCGTGCGCAACGTCGGTCATCTGATGACCATCGACGCGATCCTCGACAAAGACGGCAACGAAGTGCCGGAAGGCATCCTCGACGGTCTGCTGACTTGCCTGGCGGCGATGCACAACCTCAACGGCAACACTTCGCGCAAGAACACTCGCACCGGCTCGGTCTACATCGTTAAACCGAAGATGCACGGCCCGGAAGAAGCAGCGTTCACCAACGAACTGTTCGGCCGTATCGAAGACGTGCTTGG
Source organism: Pseudomonas sp. A0308 (assembly GCF_044218815.1). NCBI lineage: Bacteria > Pseudomonadati > Pseudomonadota > Gammaproteobacteria > Pseudomonadales > Pseudomonadaceae > Pseudomonas > Pseudomonas sp. A0308. The sequence goes on along the minus strand of NZ_CP162581.1, from coordinate 3,985,159 downwards.
CCTGAAACGCAACACCCTGAAAGTCGGGATCATGGACGAGGAGCGCCGCACCACGGTCAACCTCAAGGCCTGCATCCAGGCGGCCAGCGAACGCGTGGTGTTCATCAACACCGGTTTCCTCGACCGCACCGGCGACGAAATCCACACCTCCATGGAAGCCGGCCCGATGGTGCGCAAGGCCGACATGAAGGCCGAGAAATGGATCGGCGCCTACGAGAACTGGAACGTCGATATCGGTCTGAGCACTGGCCTTCAGGGTCGTGCACAAATCGGTAAAGGCATGTGGGCGATGCCCGACCTGATGGCAGCGATGCTCGAACAGAAAATCGCTCACCCACTGGCCGGTGCCAACACCGCTTGGGTGCCATCGCCGACCGCTGCTGCGCTGCACGCGCTGCACTACCACAAGGTCGACGTGTTCGCCCGTCAGGCCGAATTGGCCAAACGTGCTCGCGCTTCGGTGGACGACATCCTGACCATTCCGCTTGCGGTCAATCCGAACTGGACACCAGAGCAGATCAAGAACGAACTGGACAACAACTCCCAGGGCATTCTCGGCTACGTGGTGCGCTGGATCGACCAAGGCGTTGGTTGCTCGAAAGTGCCGGATATCAATGACGTCGGCCTGATGGAAGACCGTGCGACGCTGCGTATCTCCAGCCAGCACATCGCCAACTGGCTGCGCCACGGTATCGTCACCGAAGCTCAAGTGATGGAAAGCCTCAAGCGCATGGCGCCGGTGGTCGATCGTCAGAACGCCAACGACTCGCTGTACCGTCCGCTGGCACCGAACTTCGACAGCAACATCGCCTTCCAGGCGGCGGTGGAGTTAGTGATTGAGGGGACGAAGCAGCCCAATGGCTATACCGAGCCGGTGTTGCACCGTCGGCGTCGGGAGTTCAAGGCTAAAAACGGCCTTTAACTAAGAAATAAAAAAGGCTCTGTTTGAGAAAACAGAGCCTTTTTTATGAGCCTTGCACATAACTCGCGCAGTGAGCTTCAAACTACTCACCCAAAAACAGCCTGTTTCTTAACGCATAAAACATGGCTTTCATAATGCATCAGCTAAAAACCCTACTAACCTCGCCTATCATTACGACCCGCATAACATCACTGCCATCTTCATATGTCGCATCCGCTTGAAACTTCTGTTCTCGGCCTGAGTTGCTGGCGATCAAATGGCATACTCCGGACATATAAAACCGCTTTGAGTCATACTCATGCCGTATAAATGACGGGTGCGGTCCCGAGTCTTGATAGCCATCAAAATTAAACGTGTACTCTCCTTCTGAAACTTCCTCTGGAAACTCGACAAAAACGATCTCTTTATATGTTTCATCACTGACAATCAGATAAAAACTATCGCCTGCAATGTATCCCGCATCTACCTTGCGAATAAGCTCACCATTGCGAAAAATCCTGATCTGCGCATTGCCCTCTGTAACGAGCTTAAACTTACGACCACGGCTCGCAGTATCCATATTAGCCACCATAGTAATTCCCTCTAGACTGGTAGGCTGCGTTCGGCTTCACGTAGCCTTTCAACTCAAGTAAACAGGTAAATTACATGGCGTTCTACTGTCAACATTGACAGGTACCCGAAGCCGACTAAGGTACCTATTGGGCCATCCCCAACTCATGCTTGACCAACCCCAGCAACTTCGTCGTATCAATCGGCTTGAGCAAAAAGTCCACCACGCTCAAGTGCATCGCTGCGATCGCGTCTTTCACATCGGCATCGCCCGACACAATGATGATCGGCATCGCCGCCCGCACCGATTCGCGCACCTGACGAACCAGGTCCAGCCCACCGACATTGCCCATGCGCAGATCAGTGATCACCAGCCCGATCGAAGGCTTTTCCTCAAGCATCTTCAGTGCGGTTTCGCCACTGGCGGCGGTCATGCAGCGAATGCCGTCCAACGCCAGAATCTCCGCGAGCAGCTCGCGGGCGTCCTTGTCGTCATCGACGATCAGTACACGCTGCGGCGGCAGGTCGGGTTCGAGCATTACGGCGCTGAGCGCTTCTCGCTCGGCGTCGCTCAAAATATCGTGGTCGGACATGGCGTTCTCTACATTTCCAAATCAATCACCTCGCTCAGTCGTCAGACATCGCCAGGCAGAGCTTCAATGTGCACTTCGTCGGATTTTTTTCCAATAGTTGGGCGGGCGAATTTCCGACTGAATTTGTAGGTTACTTCCCAAATATACCCAACGTCATCGCCAACCTAGACTTACGTCCAATGGGCACCCCGGCCGCAGGGGTCGACCATGGCTGCAACGATCCGACAACAACAATTCAAAAAAGACTGCGGTAATGGTTATGAGTAAAGCGGACGCCTTCACCCAGGCAGGGAAAACCGCGGTGTTGCAGAACATTCAGGGCACTGTGCAATTCCTCCAGCGTTTCCCGCCCTTCAATCAGATGGAGCACGCCCACCTCGCCTATCTGGTGGAGCAGTGCCAGCTGCGGTTTTACGGTCAAGGCGAAAGCATCATCAAGCCTGCCGACGGCCCGGTGGAATACTTCCATATCGTCAAACAGGGCCGCGTGGTCGGCGAACGTCCGCACACGGCCAAGGGCGGCACTGAAACCACGTTCGAAATCACCACCGGCGAATGCTTTCCCCTGGCCGCATTGCTGGGTGAGCGGGCAACACGCACCGAGCATCTGGCCGGTGAAGATACTTTCTGCCTGCAACTGAACAAACAGGCGTTCATCAAACTGTTCGCCCTCTCCAGCGTCTTCCGCGACTTCGCCTTGCGCGGGGTCAGCAGCCTGCTCGATCAGGTCAATCAGCAAGTCCAGCAAAAAGCCGTTGAAAATCTCGGCACCCAATATTCGCTGAACACCCGTCTCGGCGAGTTGGCGATGCGCCATCCGGTGACGTGCAGCCCCGACACGCCACTGCGTGAAGCGGTGAAGTTGATGCACGAGCAACAGGTCGGCAGCATCGTTGCGGTGGATGAGCACAAGGCGCCGCTGGGCATTTTCACCCTGCGCGATTTGCGCCATGTGGTGGCCGAAGGTGTCGGCGATTTCAGCGAAGCCATCGAACGCCACATGACCCGCGCGCCCTTCTATCTGTCGCCGGACCACAGCGCCTTCGATGCCGCGATTGCCATGACCGAACGGCACATCGCCCATGTCTGCCTGGTCAAGGATCAGCGCCTGTGCGGCGTGGTGTCCGAACGCGATCTGTTTTCCCTGCAACGGGTGGACCTGGTGCATCTGGCCCGCACGATCCGCAGCGCTCAACGCGTCGAACAACTGGTGACCCTGCGCGGCGAGATCGGCCAATTGGTCGAGCGCATGCTGGCTCACGGTGCGTCCTCGACGCAGATCACGCACATCATCACCCTGCTCAACGATCACACCGTGTGCCGGGTGATCGAACTGACCCTCGCCGAAAAAGGTGATCCGGGGGTGCCGTTCAGTTGGTTGTGTTTCGGCAGCGAGGGCCGCCGCGAGCAGACGCTGCACACGGATCAGGACAACGGCATTCTCTTTGACGCGCGAGATGCGGCGCATGCCGCGGAGATTCGCGGCAAGCTGCTGCCGATTGCCCAGCAGATCAACCAGAGTCTGGCGCTATGCGGCTTCACGCTGTGCAAGGGCAACATCATGGCCGGCAACCCTGAGCTGTGCCTGTCCCGTGCGGAATGGGCGCGACGGTTCGCGGCGTTTATCCGCGAGGCGACGCCGGAAAACCTGCTGGGGTCGAGCATCTATTTCGATCTGCGCGTGGTGTGGGGCGATGAACAGGGCTGTGCGCAATTGCGCCGGGGAATTCTCGATCAGGTCGGCGATAACCGCTTGTTCCAGCGCATGATGGCCGACAACGCCCTGCGCAATCGCCCGCCAGTGGGACGCTTCCGTGAGTTTGTGCTGGCGCGCAAGAACGGCGAGAAAGCCACCCTGGATCTGAAAGTCCAGGGCCTGACGCCGTTTGTGGATGGTGCGCGGTTGCTCGCGCTGGCCAATGGCATCGATGCCAACAATACGTTGGAACGCTTCCGTCAGTTGGTGGAGAAGGAAGTCATCGAGCGACTCGACGGCGCGGCATATGAAGAGGCTTATCACTTCATTCAGCAAACGCGCATGCAGCAGCATCAGATCCAGAGCCGCGAGAACCTGCCGTATTCCAACCGGGTCGATCCCGACAGCCTCAATCATCTGGACCGACGCATCCTGCGTGAATCGCTGCGTCAGGCCCAACGCCTGCAAAGCAGCCTGACGTTGCGGTATCAGCTATGAGTCTGTTTTCGTGGCTGCGTCCGGCCAGCCCGGTGGTGCCGGCTGATCTGCAACAGCGTCTGGCAAGCCTGCCGTCGATCAATCAACTGGGCGATTGCAGCCTGCGCGAACAGCGCTGGGTGGTGCTCGATCTCGAAACCACCGGGCTGAACCTGAACAAGGATCGGTTGTTGTCGATTGGCGCCGTGGTGATCGAAGACGGCGCGATCGACTTAAGCCAGCAGTTCGAACGCACGCTGCAGTGCTCGGAAGTAAAGCTCGGCGCCAGTGTGTTGATTCATGGCCTGGGGCCGAACGCGATCGCCGCCGGCAGCGACCCGGCCGAGACGCTGGTGGAGTTCATGGAGTTTGTCGGTGACAGCCCGGTATTGGCGTTTCATGCCCCGTTCGATCAGCACATGCTCGGACGAGCGCTGAAGGAACATCTGGGGTACAAACTGCAACATGTGTTTCTGGATGTCGCCGACATTGCGCCGTTGGTCTGCCCACAGGCGAACATTCGCGAGGCAGGTCTGGATGAGTGGATCGAGTGGTTCAAGCTTGAAGTGTTCGAGCGGCACAATGCGAGTGCCGATGCACTGGCGACGGCGGAGTTGGCGTTGATACTGTTCAGTCGGGCGCGGGGACAGCAGATTCATAGTCCGTTGAATTTGCAGCAGCGCTTGAGCCAGTGGAAGCGGCGGCAGCAGGCGCCCTCTTTCTGACTTTAAACAACACTCTCCCTGTAGGAGCTGCCGAAGGCTGCGATCTTTTGATCTTATAAACAGCAAAATCAAAAGATCGCAGCCTTCGGCAGCTCCTACACAGGGCAGCACCCGACCAGTGGCCAATTGCTAACCATTCCCACCTCTGCCACAATCGCGAACAATTCGCGTTAGTTAATATTTCCCAATCGGTGATGTCCGGTGTCGTCAGTCCCAAGCCCTCACAGTGAGCTCGTCGGTGCGATGTATCGCGACCATCGCGGTTGGCTGCTGGCGTGGTTGCGGCGCAATGTGGCGTGTCCGCAGCGTGCCGAAGACTTGAGCCAGGACACTTTCGTACGCCTGCTCGGCCGCGATGAACTGCTGACACCGCGCGAGCCCCGGGCCTTCCTGGTAGCGATCGCCAAAGGGCTGCTGTTCGATTACTTCCGCCGCGCTGCCCTCGAACAGGCTTACCTCACCGAACTGATGCTGATTCCCGAAGGCGAACAACCGTCGGTGGAAGAACAGCAACTGATCCTCGAAGACCTCAAGGCCATCGACCGTCTGCTCGGCAAACTGTCGACCAAGGCCCGCGCTGCGTTCCTTTATAACCGCCTCGATGGCCTCGGCCATGCCGAGATCGCCCAGAAGCTCGGTGTGTCGGTGCCGCGCGTGCGCCAGTATCTCGCTCAAGGCATTCGTCAGTGCTACATCGCGCTGTACGGTGAGCCAACATGAGTCCGGCCAGTTCCAGACCGGTGCCGGCGCATGTGCTGGACGCGGCGATAGCCTGGCAACTGACGCTCGATTCCAGCAGTCCGTTGGAGCGCGAAGAATTCGTCAAGTGGCATGCGGCCCATGAAGAACACGCCCGCGCCTGGCGCCAGTTGGGCATGCTCGATCAGCGATTCAGCGTCGCCAAAGGGCCGGCCCGCAGTGCGCTGCTGCAATCGCGCGAAAGCATTCGCCGCCGCGTACGCAAATTGGGGAGTGGTCTGGCCAGCGTTGTCGCGGTGGTTGGTCTGGCCTTGTTTGCCGGTGAACGCTATCTGCCGCTCGATTACTGGCTCGCCGACCAGCGTACCGCCACCGGCGAACAGCGCACTGTGCGGTTGGCGGACGGCACGTTGCTCAACCTCAATACCCACAGTGCCGTGGACGTGCGCTTCGATGCGAAGCAGCGCCTGATTGTTTTGCAGGAAGGCGAAATTCTCATCGAAACCGCTCACGGCGATACGCGACCTTTCATTGTCGAGACTCGCGAAGGCAGCATGCGCGCGCTCGGCACACGGTTCCTGGTCAAGCGCGAGGAACAAGGCACGCGCCTGAGCGTGCTGCAATCGGCGGTGGCGGCGCATACGCAATCGAACCCTGAAGAACAGATCCTTCGCGAGGGCCAGCAAGTGCTGCTGCGCAGTGACGGACTTGGCTCGATTGTCGCCCTCACTCCCGGCGCCGATGCCTGGACACGCGGGATGCTGGTGGTCGACAACGCACGACTGAGCGATCTGGTCCATGAACTGGGTCGCTATCGCCACGGGCATTTGGGCGTGGCACCGGAAGTGGCCGATTTGCGTATTACCGGCAGCTTCCCGTTGCATGACACCGATAAAGCCTTGAGCGCGCTGTTACCGACCCTGCCGGTGCAGATCGAGCAGCGCACACCGTATTGGGTCACCGTGGCGAAGGCTGATTCCAAACCTGAGTAATTGGTTGCCTGAGCTACCGCCATCGCTGGCAAGCCAGCTCTCACAGTTTTCAGTGCTGTACACAAAATTAATGTTTACCGCAGAACCCTGTGGGAGCTGGCTTGCCAGCGATGAGGCCGCCAGTTGCTCGCAAAAACAAGGGTCGCCACAAGAATCAGCAGCCCCACTTCAAGTAAATCGAAATTATTTCCATCCAGCCCTATCACTTTTTGATTTTCATCCGGCACACAGGCAATTGAGAAATATTTTCATTCAGGAGCCGCCGTATGTCCCGTTCGCTAGACACCTTGTTGCGCCCCAGTTTGCTGGCGGTCGCCATTGCCCTCAGCACTCCGCTGGTCAGCAGCCAACTGATCGCTGCTGAACAAGCGTCCAGCGTTCGCGCCTACAACCTGCCGGCAGCGCCGCTGTCGACCACCCTGAACCAGATCGCCAGCCAGGGCGGCCTCGCGCTGTCGCTGAACCCGGCGCTGGCGGCGGGCAAGACTTCGGCGCCCGTGAGCGGCCAATACGACGCCGCCGGCGCTTTGCGCGCAGCCCTGCGTGGCACCGGCCTGCAACTGGAACAAAGCAGCACCGGCACTTACACCTTGGTGGCTGTGCCGGAAGGCGTGATGGCGCTGCCGGAAACATCGGTCATCGGTGTAGAGAATCTGGAAACAGCCTGGAGCCCGGTCGAGGGCTACACCGCCACGCGCACCGCCGCCGGCAGCAAAACCGACACAGCACTGGTCGAAGCGCCACGTTCGATCTCGGTAGCGACCCGTCAGCAAATGGAAGACCGAGGCGTGCACAGTCTCGATGACGCCGTGCGCTACATGCCGGGCATCACCGCCAGCAGCTACGGCAGCGACACTCGGGCCGACTGGCTGCGCGTACGCGGCTTCGAGCCGACCCAGTTCCTCGACGGTCTGCCGCTGCCAAAAGGTGTGTACGCCAACCCGAAACAGGAAACCTGGAACCTCGACCGCCTCGCCCTGCTGCGCGGCCCGGCGTCGTCCGTCTACGGCCAGACCCCGCCGGGCGGCTTGCTGGACATGGTCAGCCGTCGCCCAAGCGACATCGCCAGCAGCGAAATCCAGTTGCAGTACGGCAGCGACAACCATCGCCAGATCAACTTCGCCAGCACCGGCAAGATCGATGAGGCCGGTCAGTTTCTCTATGGCATCAGCGGCGTGGTGCGTGACAGCGGTACGCAGGTCGACCACGTCGACAACAAGCGCTACAACATTGCGCCGAGCCTGACCTGGAACATCGACGAAGATACCAAGTTCACTCTGTTGAGCCAGTTCACCCGCGACGATACCGGCGTCACCAGTCAGTTCTACCCAATCCAGGGCACCAAGATCGACATGCCGTTCGGCAAGATTTCCCACCACAAAAACCTCGGCGATCCTGACTACGATTTCTACGACCGTACCTACTACGCACTTGGGTATGCCTTTGAGCATCGCCTCAACGACGTGTGGCAGTTCAAGCAGAACCTGCGCTATACCAAGTCGGATCTGTCGTTCCAGACCGTGACCGTCAACAGCTACAACACGCAATTCGCCGGTTACACGGTTGATGATCAGGGCAATGTCGGGCGCGGCACCACCAACGTCGATGAGGACATCAGCCAGTTCGCCGTGGACAACAATTTCCAGGCTGACTTCGCCACTGGCGACATCCGCCACACTCTGCTGCTGGGCCTGGATCACCAGCGCAGCAACACCAATTACACGTCGATCTTCGGTACCGCGCCGAGCATCAACGTCAACAACCCGATCTACGGCCAGCCAATCGTGCGTCCGGCGCGCTCCACTGCGTTCTACGACTACAACCAGAAGACCTACCAGACCGGCCTGTACGTGCAGGACCAAATGGCCCTCGACCAGTGGCGCCTGACCCTGGGCGGGCGTGAAGACTGGGTGCACACCAGCACTCAGTTCATCAACAAGGGCGATGCCACCAACACCCAGCGCGACAAGGCGTTCAGCGGCAACGCGGCGCTCAGCTATGTATTCGATTCGGGCTTCGTGCCGTACCTGTCGTATGCCGAATCCTTCCAGCCGACCACTGGCGCCGACGCCACGTCCACCGGTTCGCTCAAGCCCACCGAAGGCAAGCAATGGGAACTGGGCATCAAGTACCAGCCGCCGGGCAGCAAGACCCTGCTCAGCGCCGCTGTGTATGACCTCACCCAAAAGAACGTCTCGGTCAACACCTTCGTCGACGGCGTGTCGATCACCAGCCAGACCGGCGAAGTGAAAGTCAAAGGCCTGGAGCTGGAAGCGGTCTCCGACGTCACCGAAAACCTGAAAGTCATCGCCGCCTACACCTTGGCCAAGTCTGAAGTGCAGAACGGCGCCGACAAAGGCAATCGCCTGCAACTGATGCCGAACCAGCAGGCCTCGTTGTGGACCGACTACACCTGGCACACCGGCGTGCTTGATGGTTTCGGCGTGGGCGCCGGCGTGCGTTATACCGGCAACACCTACGGCGACAAAGCCAACACCTGGCTGGGCAAGGCGGACGCTTACACCGTGTTCGACGCGAGCGTGCATTACGACCTCGGACGTCTGGACAACAGCCTCAAAGGTGCGTCGCTGGCACTGAACGCGACCAACCTGTTCGACAAGGAATACATTTCCACCTGCGACAGCTTCTACTGCTACTACGGCGACACGCGCAGCGTCGTCGCCAGCGCCACTTACAAGTGGTAAGCGACTGAGCTGAAACAGGCCCTGTAACCTGGCCGTCCTTCGCGGACGGCTTTGGTGTTTTTGAAGGTCATGAAATGAAAAGTAAAACAATTCGCCGCTGGTCGTTCATCCACACCTGGACCAGCCTGATCTGCACCGTGTTTTTGCTGATGCTGGCCCTGACCGGTTTGCCGTTGATTTTCCATCACGAGATCGAACACGCGCTCGGCGATGCGCCGCACGTGCGCGAGATGCCGGCCGACACACCGCGCCTGAATCTGGCGCAACTGGTGCAGGCTGCCGAACAACATCGCCCTGACGAGGTCGTGCAGTACTTCGGCTTCGACGACGATGAGCCGAACGCGGTGCTGACGATCATGGCGAAGACTGCCGGCACCGAACCGAACTCCTCACACACCTTCATGCTTGACGCGCGCACCGGCGAAGCGCTGGAAACCCCTTCGGCCAACGGCGGTTTGATGCTGTTCATCCTGCGCCTGCACGTCGACATGTTCGCCGGGCTGCCGGGCAAACTGCTGCTGGCGTTCATGGGTTTGCTGTTTGTCGTCGCGATTGTTTCGGGGACGGTGTTGTACCTGCCGTTCATGCGCCGGTTGAAGTTCGGCACCGTACGCCAGGACAAATCCAAGCGCCTGCGCTGGCTCGACCTGCATAACCTGATCGGCGTCGTCACACTGACCTGGGCACTGGTGGTCGGCGTGACCGGTGTGATCAGCGCATGCGCCGATCTGCTCATCGCCGCCTGGCGCAACGATGCGCTGACCACGCTGATCGCACCTTATCGCGATGCACCGCCGCTGACGCACCTGGCACCGGCCACCCGCTTGCTCGACATTGCCGGCGAAGTCGCCCCCGGCATGAAGCCGGATTTCATTGCCTTCCCCGGCACGCGCTTTTCCAGCGAGCATCATTACTCGGTGTTCATGAAGGGCGGTACGCATTTGACGTCGCACCTGCTGACGCCGGTGCTGATCGACGCCACCACCCTGAAAGTCACCGCCATCGCCGAACGCCCGTGGTACATGGACGCCATGGGCATGTCGCAGCCGCTGCACTTTGGCGACTACGGCGGCATGCCGATGAAAATCCTCTGGGCGACGCTCGATGTGCTGACGATCATCGTGCTCGGCAGTGGCGTGTACCTGTGGGTGGTTCGGCGCAGGGCGGTCAAGCCTGTGCTGGAAACGGCGGAGGCGTCTGCATGAAGCCGCGTCAGTCGAATTTCTGGAAGGTGTTCAGCACACCGCTGGTGATTGCGTTGCTCAGTGCGGCGGGGTTGTTCGCGGCATTGTTGGGGGATGGCATCTGGGATGCGTTGAGCTGGGTCGGGCTCGGCGTGCCGGCGGTTCTGGCCATAAAAGGATTGTTGCAGCGCAGCTAGAAAACGTGTGGGAGCGAGCCTGCTCGCGAAAGCGCTCTGACATTCAACATCAACGTTGACTGTACCGACGGCTTCGCGAGCAGGCTCGCTCCCACATTGGTTTTGCGCAGGGATTGAGGAGGCGGCGTTACGCGCTATGCTGCCACTTCACCATTTTGATCGAGGCCTGCCAATGTCCGCCCCCAGCATGACCCTGTTCCACAACACGCTTTCCCCGTTCGTACGCAAAGTGATGGTGTTGCTGCATGAGACCGGTCAGCAGGATCGCGTTGCGCTGCAAGACTGCGTCCTCAGCCCGGTCAGCCCGGACCCGGCGCTCAACGCCGACAACCCGCTGGGCAAGATTCCGGCCCTGCGCCTGGCCGACGGCACCGTCATCCATGACAGCCGCGTCATCCTCGAATACCTCGATCACCAGCATGTCGGCAACCCGCTGATCCCCCGCGAAGGCTCGGCCCGCTGGCGGCGCCTGACCCTGGCCTCGATGGCCGACGGGATCATGGATGCTTCGGTCATGGTGCGTTATGAACTCGTGCTGCGCGCGCCAGAAAAACACTGGGATGAATGGCTCGAAGCGCAACGCGAGAAAATCCGCCGCGCTCTGAATCTGCTGGAGAACGACGCCATCGCCGAGCTGACCAGCCACTTCGACATTGCCGCGATCAGCGTGGCCTGTGCCCTGGGTTATCTCGACCTGCGCTTCCCGGACCTGGGCTGGCGCGAGGCCAATCCGCAACTGGCCAGCTGGTTCTTTGAAGTCAGTCAGCGACCGTCCATGATCGCGACCATGCCCAAGCCCTGAATCCGAGGCGCCTGTTCCGGCCTCATCGCTGGCAAGCCAGCTCCCACAGTGGATTTGGGTGTAACAGAGATATCTGTTTCATCACAGAACCTATGGGAGCTGGATGTGGCAGAGAGAACTGATCCAGCACAAATCTTGTGGGAGCTGGCTGGCCAGCGATGGCACCACCTCGGTTCCGGCGGTAGTGACGCAACAATCAGCATCACCAACACCTCAGCCTCCCGCTGATCCTCTCGCAATCCACTCATTGCACCGCTCCAATATCAAACTCCAGCGGTTTGGCCGGTTTCTGCCCGATCCCGTACCAATCCAGTTTGCGCGTCAGCACCATGAATACACCCAGCAAGCCAAACAGCAGCAGCGAGCCCATCAACAGCGCATAGTCCTCGGCGCTCAACAAGCCATAGAGCAAGCCATACAACGCCGCCAAACCCGCCGAAAAACTCAAGCCATGCCGCACGCTGTGCAGCACATGACAGACATAGAACCCGATCAACACCACACAACCGCTGGCCGATAGCAGATAGGCCGGGCCAAAACCGATGTGCTCCGACAGCGACAGCAACAACAGATAAAAGAACGCCAGCGCCACACCCACCAACGCGTACTGCACCGGGTGAACAGCCAGGCTCTTGAGCACTTCGAACAGGAAGAAACCGGCGAACGTCAGCACGATAAACAGCAACGCATATTTGATCGCACGGTCGCTCTTCAGATACTGATCCACCGGATCGATGAAACTTACGCCGAAGCTGCGGCCATTGAAGGCCTCGCAATCATTGCTGCTCACACAGCGGCTCATGGCGTCCTGCAAGTTGGTGGAGAAGAACGTGGTCTGCCAATCAGCGCTGAACCCGGCGTCATTGATTTCACGTTTGGCCGGCAGGAAGTTGCCGACAAAACTTGGATGCGGCCAGTTGGCGGTGAGGCTCACGCTGCTGCTCTTGCCCACCGGCAGCACTTGCAGCGAGCCGGTACCTTGCAGACGCAGGTCGAAGCCGAACGCCAGTTCCGTGGCTTTGCTGGCGTCGAGCAGTGGCAGCGTCACCCGTACGCCTTCGCCGAGCCAGCCGACTTGCGTACCGGGAACGAAGTCCAGGCGCTGACCGTCGAGTTCCAGTTTCAAAGCGTTTTCGATGCCGCGAATGTCACTGATGCCGACCGCGAGAAACGGTGCATCGAACTGGTAGTCGACGAAGTCTTCCTTGATGCCCAATTGCGCCGGCAGGGAGAAGTGCCCGTTGATACGGTTATCGGCGTGGAACAGCCGCGCTTCGTAAATGCCCCGGGCGCGCAGTTCGGTTTGCACCTGACCATCGAGTTCGAAGCGTTCCGGCAGGAAGTACAAACGCCCGCGCTCTTCGCCAGGCTCGTCATAACGCTGATTGGTCTTGTCGTTGATCTTCCAGTTGTGCACCACTTTGCGATACGGCACCACCATCACCGGCCCGCTCAACTGCTGGCTGTAACTGGAGCTGCGAGCGATGTCTTCAAGCACGCCGTCACGCAGTTGCTGGCGATCATCGATAACGCCGTCGATCATCAGCAGCGGCACCAGCAACAGCAGGATCAACAGGCCAATGGCCCCCAGCTTTATGGTTAGATTCTTGTTCATGGGACTCTCCCTGTTTTGATGGGCAGAGTCTGGCGGGGCTGTATGGAAGGAATGTGGGGGGAATATGGAGATTGTGTGGAAAGATCAAAAGATCGCAGCCTTCGGCAGCTCCTACAGGTGTACGTGCCCCCTATGTAGGAGCTGCCGAAGGCTGCGATCTTTTGACGGTATCAAGGCATGCACAATGTCACTTCAACCCCACTCTCGACATTGCGAATGCTCATCGAGCCACCATGCAACTTGACCACTTCTTCAACGAAATTGAGCCCAAGCCCGGTGCTCTTGCGTCCACTGTCCGGGCGCGGCAGCGAGTAGAAGCGTTCGGTCAAACGCGGCAACGCATAGTCGGGAATCGGTGAGGTTTCATTGAACAAGCGGACTTCAATCTGCTCCCCCAACCGTTCGGCGCTAAAGCGCAGCAAGCCCTGACGCGGGGTGAAATCCAGCGCATTCTCCAGCAGATTGCCCAACGCCTGACGCAGCAGAAATGGCTCGCCGATCAGCAACAGATCCGCCGCGACCGCTTGTTCAACGCGCAACTGTTTGCCTTCGATTCGCGCAGCCTGGGCGTGCAACAACTCATCGACCAACACTGCCAGCGGCACGGCCACGCGTTCCTCCAGACCCTGGCGCTGCTCCACTTGCGCCAGATTCAGCAAGCGCTCGATCAACTGCTGCATCCGTGCACTTTCGCTGTCGATGTTGCCGACAAACCGCAGGCGCTGCGCCGGTGCCATCTCACCTTGCAACAACTCCGCCGCGCCACGAATCGCCGCCAGTGGACTTTTCAGTTCATGGGTAAGTGTGTGCACGTAACGCTCGACGTAGGCCTTGCCCTCCAGTTGCGTGCGCATCTGCTCCACCGCTGTCGCAAGCTGCTCCAACTCACCACCGCGATAATGCGGCACTTCCACCCGCCGCCCTTCGCTGACGGCCTGAGCGTAACCGGTCAAGCGATGCAGCGCGCGACTCAGCCACCACGACAGCAATGCGCCGAACAGCAGACCGAGGCCGATCAACCCGGCGCCGTAAAGCAACAGGCGCCGCTCGGTGCGATCGACATACGGCTGCAAAGAGCTGTTGGGCTTGGCCACCGTGACCACACCGATAATGCGGCCGTTGTCACGAATGGGCGCGCCGACGTGCATCACCGAAGAACTCGGGTCATCCGCATCGCTGCGGCTGGAACGGGCGCCGTATTCGCCACGCAGGGTCAGGTAGACGTCGTTCCAGCGCGAATAGTCCTGCCCCACCGCCACGCCATTGGAGTCCAGCACGACAATGCCATTGGCGTCAGTGACATAGATGCGGTGGTTGACCTGATTCTTCGGCAAGCCCCAGATTGTCGCTTGCGGCTGGCGTTCGCCGTAAGCACGGAGCAATTGCGGCCAGCGATTCTCACTGAGGGTGCCGGCCTTGAAGTCGTCTCGCAGGATCTCCGCCATCAGGTTGGCGGTATCGACCAACGTTTCTTCGGTGGACTGACGCACGCCAGGGCGGATTTCTTCCATCACGGTGTTGAGCACGAAATAACCGGTCAGGCCGACAAACAGCACATACACCAGAAAAATTCGCAGGCCCAACGACATCAGCTATGCCCCGGGCTGTAGCTGTAACCGAGGCCACGATGGGTCTGGATTGGCTCGGCTTCAGCGCGGACGAGGCGCAGTTTGGCGCGTACGCTTTTGATGTGGCTGTCGATGCTGCGCTCGTACCCGGCATCGGCGGCCACGCCCAGCGCATCGAGTAATTGTTCGCGACTGAACACCCGCTCCGGTTGTTCGAGCAGGCATTGCAGCAGGCGGAATTCATGGCGCGTGAGGCTCAATGTCTGACCGCGATAGCTGATCTGGACGCGCTCGGGATCAATGCGAAACAGTGTCGAAGAGGCCTCAATGACGGGACGCGGCGCCATACGCTTGAGGATTGCCCTCACCCGCGCCGCGACTTCCCGTGGACTGAACGGCTTGACCACGTAGTCGTCAGCGCCGATTTCCAGCCCCACCACACGATCAATCTCGGCATCGCGAGCACTGAGGAACAGCACCGGCACTTCACTGAAACGCCGCAGCTGTTTGCAGGTTTCGAAACCGCTGATGTCTGGCAGGCCGATGTCGAGGATGATCAGATCGGCCGGCGTTTGCCGTTGATGCTCAAGCGCCGCCTCGCCAAGGCTCACCCACGTGGTGGTGAACCCCTCGCCCTGCAAGGCAAAAATCAGCGTGTCGGCAATCGCCGCTTCGTCTTCGACAATCAGGATATGAGGCATGGCATCCGAGCCCGTGGTTGAGTGCGCGAACGTTGCCCCAAGCCTGACGTTACGTCAATGAGACCACTTAGCAGTCAGGCTTGTCAGCCGTGTAACGACGCGCCGGGTTTACTGCCGCGTCAAACTCACGCAAGGCTTTGGCCCCGATCAACAGCGGATAGTTGAAGTGGCTGCGATCCGTCAGGTTGACCTCCACGGTGCGTTTGACGTTACCCAGGCACAGCTCCAGATCGACCACCGGGCGTTTGGCCGCTTCAGTGGTTTCGCGCTCATCGTCGTCCTCGTCGGAACGGCTTTTGATCTTGCTGATGCGCGCGACCTTGTGTTCATAAACCTTGTTGCTGGCATCTTTGGTGGCGAGGCGGAAACGTACCCAGTCGTCGCCATCGCGGGTGAAAGTCTCGATGTCCTTGGCCGACAGCGAGGCAGTCAGCGCGCCGGTGTCCATCTTGGCCTTGAGCACTTCACCACCGATTTCCGGCAACGCGATGTATTCATAGCGCCCGTAGAGGGTCGGCTCAGCGGCCATGACCGGCAGAGCGACAAGGGCAAACAGTGCAAGGAGGGATTTCACGTAAGGGGCTTCCTTGAGGAGTTAGGCAACGGGATTTTAGACCGTTGTCTTTGAATTCGTTCGGCAAACGACAGATCAAAAGATCGCAGCCTTCGGCAGCTCCTACAGTGATCAGGGTAGGAGCTGCCGAAGGCTGCGATCCTTTGATCTTAGTGGTGCAAAGGTGAAACATTCGTCAGCGCAGATTTGGCCTGTCGCCCGAAGCTGCTTATCATGGCGAGCACATCCGTCTTCAAAGAGTTCCTTATGCGCCGCCTGCTCACCGGCTGTTTCGTCACCCTGCTGCTGTTGCTCAACACCCTGATCCTGATCGGGCCGTTGCTGGTGTTTGCCTTGCTCAAACTGATTGCGCCCGGCCGCTGGCGCGATCATGCGTCGGCGGCGGTGATGTGGATCGCCGAGACCTGGGCGGAAATCGACAAGCTGATTTTCCGCCTGTGCATCCCGACTCAGTGGGACATTCGCGGTGGCGAAAACCTGCGCCGGGACACCTCGTATCTGGTGGTCAGCAACCATCAGTCGTGGGTCGACATTCCGGCACTGATCCAGACCCTCAACCGACGCACGCCGTTCTTCAAGTTCTTCCTTAAAAAGGAGCTGATCTGGGTGCCGTTCCTGGGTTTGGCCTGGTGGGCACTGGACTACCCGTTCATGAAGCGCTACACCAAGGCGTTTCTGGCGAAAAACCCGGAGCTGGCGGGCAAGGATCTGGAAATCACCAAAGCCGCCTGTGAGCTGTTCAAGCGCCAGCCGGTGACGGTGGTGAATTATCTGGAAGGCACGCGCTACACGGCTGCCAAAAGCAGCCAGCAGCAATCACCGTTCAACCAATTGCTCAAGCCCAAGGCCGGCGGCGTGGCGTTCGTGCTGGCGGCGATGGGTGAACAGCTGGACGCGATTCTCGACGTCACCGTGGTTTATCCACAGCAGAAGATTCCGGGATTCTGGGACTTGATCAGCGGCGGCGTGCCGCGAGTGATCGTCGACATCCAGACCCGCGAACTCGACCCCGCGCTGTGGCAGGGCGATTACGCCAACGATCCGGTGTTTCGCGAGAAGGTCCAGAACTGGGTCAACCAACTCTGGACGCTCAAGGATCAACGCATCACCGAGTTACGCGGCGAGCGGAGCTGATTCAGCTACCGGTGCCGGTGCCCCAGATGCCGCCAAGGCTGCTCAACAGCGAACCACCGACGCCCTGCTGACCGAGGTATTGCAGGATCACCGGGGCAAATTGGCCGATCATGCCGCTGTCCATGCCCAGCGCGCTGAACGCGTTGTTCAGGTCATTGGTGTCCTTGACGTTGCCCAACGCGTTTTCCAGACCGGCGGATTTGCCCGACGAACCGAGCAAGCCGCTCAATGCCGCCAGATTGCCGCTGCCACCCGAGAGCTTGTCGATGCCCGGCACTTCCTTGGCCAGCTGCGAGTAGTCAGTGCTGCTCAGCTGGTTTTTCGCCAGGCCCAGCATCGCACTGGTACCACCAACGGCTTGCTGCGGCGTGACGTCCAAAGCGCTAAGCGCGCTCAACAGACCGGCGGTTTCCGAGGTCGGCGCCGCGGCGGCAGCCTTGTCACCGCCCTGCATGCCCGAAACCGCCCCCGCTACATCGTTGAGGCTGAAACCGGCAAGCGCGGGGCCTGCGGTCAACGCCATCAATGAGGCCAAGGCAAAACCGCGTGCAATCTTCATTTCAGACATCCTCTTGTGACGTAAAGACCGTTCATTCAACGATCAAACTGCCGGTTTGACCGGGTATGCGCCGCCATGTTCCGGAACCGCTAGCGTCACTGTCGCAGAGCCTGTGTGGAGAAACTGTGAAATCCCGTGAGCGAAGGTTGCGTGGCGCTGTGATGGATAAAAAAACGGCGACCAATGGTCGCCGTTTTTTTCTCGCTCGCTTACGCGGCACTGAACAACTTGTGCGGATCAATCACAAACTTCTTCGGTACACCGGCATCGAACTCGCCATACCCTTCCGGCGCCTGATCGAGGCTGATCACCTGCACGCCCACCACTTCGGCAATGTTGATGCGATCCCACATGATCGCCTGCATCAGTTGGCGGTTGTACTTCATCACTGGCGTTTGCCCAGTGTGGAAGCTGTGGGATTTGGCCCAGCCCAGGCCGAAACGAATGCTCAGGCTGCCCATTTTCGCAGCGGCGTCGACGGCACCCGGATCTTCAGTCACGTAAAGGCCCGGGATACCGATCTTGCCGGCCACGCGCACTACGCCCATCAACGAGTTGAGTACCGTGGCCGGGGCTTCGGATTTAACACCGTCGTGACCGTGTCCACGGGCTTCGAAGCCAACGCAGTCCACCGCGCAATCCACTTCCGGCTCGCCCAACAGCGCGGCGATCTGTTCGTGCAGCGGGGTGTCTTTCGACAGGTCGACGATCTCAAAACCCTGCGCTTTGGCGTGGGCCAGGCGGATGGTGTTGACGTCGCCAACGATCACTACTGCTGCGCCGAGAAGGCGTGCCGATGCGGCGGCGGCCAGACCGACCGGGCCGGCACCTGCGATGTAAACCGTGCTGCCCGGGCCTACGCCTGCGGTGACTGCACCGTGATAACCGGTCGGCAGAATGTCTGAGAGGCAAGTCAGGTCGCGGATTTTCTCCATGGCCTTGTCGCGATCCGGCAGTTTCAGCAGGTTGAAGTCAGCGTAGGGGACCAGCACGTATTCAGCCTGGCCACCGGTCCAGTCACCCATGTCGACGTAACCGTAAGCACCGCCGGCACGGGCCGGGTTGACGGTCAGGCAGACGCCGGTGTGTTGCTCTTTGCAGGAACGGCAGCGCCCGCAAGCCACGTTGAACGGTACGGAAACCAGATCACCGATTTTCAGGTTTTCGACGTCGGAGCCTTTTTCGATCACCTCGCCGGTGATCTCGTGGCCCAGCACCAGACCGGTCTGCGCCGTGGTACGGCCGCGCACCATGTGTTGGTCGGAGCCGCAGATGTTGGTGGAAACCACTTTGAGAATGACCCCGTGCTCGATCTTGCGACCACGCGGGTCCTGCATTTTCGGATAGTCGATTTTCTGTACTTCGACCTTGCCAGCGCCGAGATACACCACACCACGATTGCCAGACATGCTTTCACCTCGCTGTTGTTTTTATGGAACCGCGTTGCCCAGGCAGGCAGCGCGTTGAGTGCTCGGGTTATTGCTTGTTGGTTTTGCGTTGTCAGTAATGGCCTCATCGCTGGCAAGCCAGCTCCCACAGGATTCGGGTTGGATTGAAATTTTGTAACCGACACAAATCCCTGTGGGAGCTGGCTTGCCAGCGATGGCGATCTAAAGAACGACTGTTCGATTGGCGTTGAGAAACACCCTTCTTTCGATGTGATACCCCACCGCGCGAGCCAAGGTCAGGCCTTCGATATCTCGCCCCTTGGCAATCAAATCTTCCGGGTAATGGCTGTGATCCACCGCCTCGACACCCTGGGCAATGATCGGCCCTTCATCGAGATCGTTGTTGATGTAGTGCGCCGTCGCGCCGACCAGTTTCACGCCTTTGTTGTAAGCCTGGTGATACGGTTTGGCGCCCTTGAAACCCGGCAGCAGCGAGTGATGAATGTTGATCGCCTTGCCATCGAGCTTGCGACACAGCTCTGGCGACAGCACCTGCATATAGCGGGCGAGGATGACCAACTCGGCGCCAGACTCTTCGATCACCTGCCAGACCTGGCGCTCTTGCGACGGTTTGTCGTTGGGATCGAGAGGGAAATGGTAGTAGGGAATCTGGTGCCAATCGGCCAGCGGCTTGAGGTCCGGATGATTGGACACCACCGCCGCGACATCCATCGACAATTGACCGATGCGCTGGCGGTAGAGCAAGTCGTTGAGGCAGTGATCAGCCTTGGAAACCATGATCACTACCTTTGGCCGGTAGTTCGGCGCAGTCAGCTCGAAGATCATGCCAAACGCCTGACCCCGTTCTGCGAGGCCGGCGCGAAAGGCTTGTTCGTCGAAGCCGTCGGGCTGGCGGAATTCCACGCGAATGAAGAAGCGGCCGGAGAGCCGGTCATCGAACGAATGGTGCTCGGTGACGTAGCAACCCTGCTCGAACAGAAAACGCGTGACCGCGTCCACAGTGCCGAGGACGCTTGGGCAGTCGGCGGTCAGAATCCATGTGTCTGGGGCGCGGCTCATGGTGCGGTGACTCCTGTTCTTTGTGCGGGGTGTCAGGTTTTCCCCTCACCCTAGCTCTCTCCCGGAGGGAGAGGGGACTGACCGAGTTGTGCTTTCGAGCTACGCCGACCTGAAATTCCGAAAGTGAATGCAGATCGCAAAAACACCCGAGATCGGCCCCCTTTCCCCTCTCCCCCTTGGGGAGAGGGCTGGGGTGAGGGGGAAAAAATCTCCAGCCCTACACGCAAGCACGCTCAACGCAATTCACTTCAAGCCTGAACGCTCAACCCGTACTCGGCCGAAGCATCCTGCAACCACAACCACCAGTAATCCGAGAAGCTGCGGCGGATCAGCAGCTCCCAGGTGTCTTCAGCGGTATGGCGAATCATCAGTTGCGACTTGGCGAACACCGTGCCCACCGCTTTACCGACCGGGAAGCTGTTCGGATGCACGTCGTAGCTGGTGGACTTCATCAGCACCTGACGCACGTTCGGCCCGCTCAGTTCGAGCAGTTGCTGGCCACCGCTGACGTTGACGATCGCGATGTGCAGATCGCCCAGCGCTTCACGCAGTTTCTGTTCAGCGGCGAACTCCTCACCGCTTGGCACGATCAGCAGCCATTCATCCGGGCCCATCCATTGCAGGCTGGTTTCGCCCTCGACGATCACGCTCAGGGCGCCGGGCAATTCGATGCCCAGTGCTTTGTGCACGCCAGCGGCGAACGCTGGATCATGACCGTCGCCACGAATGGTCAGATGGCCGAGGAGTTTGCGCTCACGCACGATCACGCCGGCGTTCTTGCGGCCCTTGCCGACCAGGCTGGCGAGGTCGGCATGGTGCAGCGACGACTCGGCACGGGCACCGGTGGTCGGGCGTTGTTGGTACACGTTGGCTGTGGTCATAAAGCACCTTTGCTGAATTCTGTTGGTTCCTGTGGTGGCTGATCTGCCGCTTTCGCGAGCAGGCTCGCTCACCCAGGTGAACGCGGTCGAATGTGGGAGCGAGCCTGCTCGCGAATAGCCGCCCGCCCACAGTTCTCGAGACCATCAAATGTTCTGGCGATCACCCTTCGGATCGAAGAACACCGAAGAAACGATTTCCGCCTCGATCACGCTGCCGTCCGCCAACGGTGCAAACACCCGCTCGCCAAGACGCTTCAAACCGCCCTTCACCACGCCCATCGCAAACGAATAGCCCAGGGAGTTGTGCGCATAGCTGGAAGTCACGTGGCCGACCATGGTCATCGGGATCGTCTGTTTAGTGTTGAACACCAACTGCGCACCTTCCGGCAGCCATTTGGTCGGATCGATCGGCTTCAGGCCGACCAACTGCTTGCGCTGATCACGCACGCAGTCTTCACGGTTCATGCCGCGCTGGCCGATCCACGAGAACGGTTTGGTGCGACCGACACACCAGCCCATGTTCAAGTCGTCCGGGGTCATCGAGCCGTCAGTGTCCTGGCCGACGATGATGAAACCCTTCTCGGCGCGCAGGACGTGCATGGTTTCGGTGCCATACGGCGTCAGGTTGTACTGTTTGCCCGCCTCGACGATTTTCTCCAGCACGCCCATCGCGTAGTCGGCCTGCACGTTGACTTCGTACGACAGCTCACCGGTGAACGAGATGCGGAACACCCGCGCCGGCACACCGCCGACCAGACCTTCTTTCCAGGTCATGAACGGGAACGCTTCGTTGCTCAAATCGATATCGGTGACAGCGCTGAGCAGCTTGCGGCTGTTCGGGCCGGACAGGGTCATGGTCGCCCAGTGGTCGGTCACGGAGGTGAAGTACACCTTCATGTCCGGCCATTCGGTCTGGTGGTACAGCTCCAGCCATTGCAGCACGCGAGCGGCGCCGCCAGTGGTGGTGGTCATGACGAAATGGTTGTCCGCCAGGCAAGCCGTCACACCGTCGTCGAAGACCATGCCGTCTTCTTTGCACATCAAACCGTAACGGGCTTTGCCCACATCGAGTTTGGTCCAGGCGTTGGTGTACACGCGGTTAAGGAACTCGCGGGCATCCGGGCCTTGAATGTCGATCTTGCCCAGCGTCGAGGCGTCGAGCAGGCCGACGCTGTCGCGCACGGCTTTGCATTCGCGCTTCACAGCGGCATGCAGGTCTTCGCCGTTTTTCGGGAAGTACCACGGACGCTTCCACTGGCCGACGTCTTCGAACTCGGCGCCGTTTTTCAGGTGCCATTGGTGCAGTGCGGTATAACGCACCGGCTCGAAGATGTGCCCGCAGTGGCGGCCGGCGATCGCGCCGAAAGTCACTGGCGTGTAGTTCGGGCGGAACATCGTGGTGCCCATCTGCGGGATGGTCACGTTCAGCGAACGGGCGGCGATGGCCAGACCGTTGACGTTGCCCAGTTTGCCCTGATCGGTGCCGAAGCCCAGCGCGGTATAGCGTTTGACGTGCTCGACCGATTCGAAACCTTCGCGAGTCGCCAGTTCGATGGCGGCGGCGGTGACATCGTTTTGCAGGTCGACGAATTGCTTCGGCGCCCGTGCGGTGCCCTTCTCATGCGGCACCTGGAACAGCGCCAGCGTCGGCTCTTCGTGACGACTCAAGGCTTTTGGCAGCACGCCTTCAACGGTCTGGAAACCGGCTTCGGCAGCGGCGCGCACGCCACCTTCAAAACCGTCAGCCAGCGAATCGCCGAGACCGTAAACACCGTTGATGCCACCGACGCACACGCGTTTCTGCGGTGCTTCGCCCGGTACGAAACCGAGGATGTCTTCACGCCAGGTCGGCTTGCCGCCCAAGTGCGAGGCCAGGTGAACCACCGGGCTGTAGCCGCCGGAGCTGGCGACCACGTCGCAGTCGAGCCATTCGCCCGGACTGGTCACGGCGTGCGCTTTGACATCAATCGCGGCGACGCGGGCAGCAGTGACGCGCTTGCTGCCTCGGGTCTCGATTACGGCGCTGCCGGTGAGGATGCGGATGCCTTTGGCGCGAGCCTCCTCAACCAGTGCGCCACGCGGATTGCTGCGAGCATCGGCGATGGCCACCACTTGCAGGCTGGCGTCGAGCCAATCGAGCGCCACGCGGTAGGCGTGATCGTTGTTGGTGCTGAGGACCAGTTTCTTGCCCGGCGCCACACCGTAGCGGCGCACGTAAGTCGATACCGCACCGGCGAGCATGTTGCCCGGCACATCGTTGTTGCCGTAGACCAGCGGACGCTCGCAAGCGCCAGTGGCCAGCACCACACGCTTGGCGCGAACGCGGTGGATGCGCTGACGCACCTGACCGATTGGCGCACGGTCGCCGAGGTGATCGGTGAGGCGTTCGTGAATGGTCAGGAAGTTGTGGTCGTGGTAACCGTTGACCGTGGCGCGCGGCAGGATCAGCACGTCCGGGGTGTTTTTCAGTTCGGTGATGACGCTGGCAACCCACTCCAACGCAGGCTTGCCGTCGAGGCTTTCGCGCGAATCAAGCAGGCTGCCGCCAAACTCTTCCTGCTCATCGGCGAGGATCACGCGAGCACCGCTACGCGCAGCGGCCAGTGCTGCAGCGAGACCGGCCGGGCCACCGCCAACAATCAGCACGTCGCAGTGCTGGTTCATGTAGTCGTAGGTGTCCGGATCATTCTCGGTCGGCGAGCGGCCAAGACCTGCAGCCTTACGAATGTACTTCTCGTAAGTCATCCAGAACGATTGCGGGTACATGAAAGTTTTGTAGTAGAAACCCGGCGGCATCAGCTTGCCGCCGACCTTGCCGAGAATCCCCATCATGTCGTTGTTGACGCTCGGCCAGCCGTTGGTGCTGGTCGCGACCAGACCTTGATACAGCGCCTGTTGCGTGGCGCGCACGTTGGGGATCTGCGTGGCTTCGGTAGCACCGATCTGCAGCACCGCGTTCGGCTCTTCGGCACCGGCAGCAAAGATGCCGCGTGGGCGCGAATACTTGAAGCTGCGGCCGATGATGTCGACGCCGTTGGCGATCAGCGCCGAGGCCAGCGAGTCACCCTCGAAGCCTTTGTAGCTCTGACCGTTGAAGGTGAAGCTCAGCACTTTGTTGCGGTCGATCCGTCCACCGTTGGACAGGCGATTGGTCTGGCTCATACCTTCTCTCCCAGCGCCGTCGTGGCTGTTTTCGCAGCATCAGCCTTGTCGGTGAATTGCGGCTTGGTGCCGATCTTGTAGGTTTCGAGAATCTCGTAGGTCACGGTGTCGCGGGTGACGTTGAAGTACTGGCGGCAACCGGCGACGTGATCCCACAGCTCGTGGTGCAGACCGCGCGGGTTATCGCGGAAGAACATGTAGTCGCCCCACTCCGCATCGGTGCAGCTTGCAGGGTCCAGCGGACGCGGAATGTGCGCCTGACCGGATGCGTGGAATTCCTCTTCGGAGCGCAGCTCGCCGCAGTGAGGACAGAAGATATGCAACATGGGGATTTCTCCTGTTAGTGGGCAACCGCAGCAGCGCCGTGTTCATCGATCAACGCACCGTTGTGGAAACGGTCGATGGAGAAAGGTGCGGCCAACGGGTGCATTTCACCCTTGGCCAGGCTCGCGGCAAACACGTTGCCCGAGCCAGGTGTTGCCTTGAAGCCACCGGTGCCCCAACCGCAGTTGAAGAACATGTTCGGCACCGGGGTTTTCGAAATGATCGGGCACGCATCCGGCGTGGTGTCGACGATGCCGCCCCACTGGCGGTTCATGCGTACACGGGACAACACCGGGAACATCTCGACGATGGCCTGAATGGTGTGCTCGATCACCGGGTACGAACCACGCTGGCCGTAACCGTTGTAGCCGTCGATACCGGCGCCGATCACCAGGTCGCCCTTGTCGGACTGGCTGATGTAACCGTGCACGGCGTTGGACATGATCACGCTGTCGATAATCGGTTTGATCGGCTCGGACACCAGTGCTTGCAGCGGGTGGGATTCGATTGGCAGACGGAAACCGGCGAGTTTGGCCATGTGCCCGGAGTTACCGGCCGTCACCACGCCGACGCGCTTGGCGCCGATAAAACCCTTGTTGGTTTCAACGCCGATGCACACGCCGTTTTCTTTGCGGAAACCGATGACTTCGGTCTGTTGGATCAAGTCCACGCCCAAAGCATCAGCAGCACGGGCAAAGCCCCACGCCACGGCATCGTGACGGGCGACGCCGCCGCGACGCTGGACGGTTGCGCCGAGCACTGGGTAGCGGGTGTTTTTCGAGCAATCGAGGTACGGAATCTCGTTGGCGACTTGCTCAGTGTTGAGCAACTCGCCATCGACGCCGTTGAGGCGGTTGGCGCTGACCCGACGTTCGGAATCGCGGATATCCTGCAAGGTGTGGCACAGGTTGTAGACGCCGCGCTGGGAGAACATCACGTTGTAGTTCAAGTCCTGCGACAGGCCTTCCCACAATTTCATCGCGTGTTCGTACAGATGCGCCGACTCGTCCCACAGATAGTTGGAACGCACGATGGTGGTGTTGCGCGCGGTGTTACCGCCGCCCAGCCAGCCTTTCTCGACCACGGCGACGTTGGTGATGCCGTGCTCTTTTGCCAGGTAATAAGCAGTTGCCAGACCGTGCCCGCCGCCGCCGACGATGACCACGTCGTAGACCTTTTTCGGGGTCGGCGTGCGCCACATCTTCTGCCAGTTTTCGTGGTGGCTGAGCGAGTGTTTGAAGAGGCCGAAGCCCGAATAGCGTTGCATAGTCATGTACTCCAGAACGCTCAGCGATAAACCGGGAAGTCAGCGCACAGGGCCGCGACGTTTTTCGCCACATCCGCCTCAACATCGGCATCGCCAAGGTTATCGAGGATGTCGCAGATCCAGCCGGCCAGTTCAGTGCACTGCGTCACTTTGAAGCCGCGAGTCGTGACGGCCGGGGTGCCGATGCGCAGACCGGACGTCACGAACGGCGACTGCGGATCGTTCGGCACCGCGTTCTTGTTGACGGTGATGTGTGCACGGCCGAGGGCGGCATCGGCGTCTTTGCCGGTCAGGCCCTGACGGATCAGGCTGACCAGGAACAGATGGTTGTCAGTCCCGCCGGACACTACATCGTAGCCACGTTTGATAAATACGCTCGCCATCGCCTGGGCGTTGTCGATCACTTGTTGCTGATATGCCTTGAAGCCAGGCTCCAGCGCTTCCTTGAAGCACACGGCTTTACCGGCGATGACGTGCATCAGCGGGCCACCCTGAGCGCCAGGGAACACCGCAGAGTTGAGTTTCTTTTCAATTTCTTCGTTGGACTTGGCCAGGATCAAGCCACCACGCGGGCCGCGCAGGGTTTTGTGCGTGGTGGTGGTGACCACGTCGGCGTACGGCAGCGGATTCGGGTACAGACCGGCCGCGACCAGACCGGCGACGTGAGCCATGTCGACGAACAGCAGCGCACCGACCTTGTCGGCGATCTGGCGGAAGCGCGGGAAATCCAGAGTCTTGGAGTAAGCCGAGAAGCCGGCGATGATCATTTTCGGCTGGCACTCAACGGCCAGACGCTCGACCTCGTCGTAATCGATCAGGCCGGTATCGGTGTTGATCCCGTACTGCACGGCGTTATAGAGCTTGCCCGAGGAAGACACTTTGGCGCCGTGGGTCAAGTGACCACCGTGGGCCAGGCTCATGCCCAGAATGGTGTCGCCCGGCTGGATCAACGCCAGGTACACGGCGCTGTTGGCCGAGGAACCGGAGTGCGGCTGGACGTTGGCGTAATCGGCGCCGAACAGTTGCTTGGCGCGCTCGATGGCCAGCGCTTCGACTTTATCCACATGCTCGCAGCCGCCGTAGTAGCGCTTGCCCGGATAGCCTTCGGCGTATTTGTTGGTGAGGCCGCTGCCTTGGGCTTGCATCACGCGTTTGCTGGTGTAGTTCTCCGACGCGATCAGCTCGATGTGATCTTCCTGACGTTGCTCCTCGGCATTCATCGCCGCCAGCAGTGCATCGTCGTAACCCTGGATCTGGTCTTGCTTGCTGAACATCGCGTCTCTCCCAGCGGCGGCGGTGCGCCATTCGTCTCGGTCAGGCACCTGCGTGCCCTTTGATGCGATGGTATGACCGGCGCAGACAGCTCAAATGCCTACGGACGCCACGCAAAGGTGCGTTTACGACATGGCGGGAAAAGCCCTTGCCAGACTCGATCTCAAAAACACTGGAGAACCCTGTGGGAGCTGGCTTGCCAGCGATGGCGGTGGCACATCTGGCATTGATGGAGGCTGACCCACCGCTATCGCTGGCAAGCCAGCTCCCACAGGGTTAGGCGGCGATCTGGCGGATAAGTAGTAGCAGGAGGAAATGGCCCGGATAGAGGGCGTACGCCCAGCGGCGCATGGGTGGCGGATAAAGTGACCGGGCATGTCGCAACAGGAACATTCCCAGCCATGGCGCAATCAGGCAAATGATAAGGCCGAAGATCGCCAACTCATTGCCGAACCGCGCAGATTCAAACAACACCCGCCACTGATTCGCCGCCAGGCACACCAGCCCCGGCAACACCGCGAAATACCACGGGCGACGAATCACCCACAACGTCGCCAGCGGCAGCAAAACACCAAAGAAACCGAACATCAGCCGTTCCGAGAACAACGCAGAAAGCAGCAACGCGCCAACGCCGAGCAGTCGCGGAACCAGCGCTCTATCCTGCCAGCCCCGCGCCACCAGCAATCCCAGCGCCAGCGTCGGCATGACGTTCAACGTGTCGGGATCAGGAATGTACAACCGATACGGAATCTCGCTGACCAGGCTGAACAACAGCAACCAGCCCAGATACCCCCACTCGGTCTTGCGCGCACCCGCACGATCAAGATTCGCCGCCATTGCCAGACAAAACCATGGAAACGCCAACCGCCCAGGCACATACAGCCAATCGACGGAGAACCCGACATATCGCAGGTGATCGAGCAACATGCTCAACAGTGCCAGCCACTTGAGCAGATCCAGCGCGCCGTCGCGATTGCTCAGGTGCATAATCGGCCCGTGTCCTTGTAGAGTTTTGACAGCGACATCTCGTGTGCTCCCCGGAAGATCTTCGGTAAAGTGCGCACCATCATTGACCAACGAAGCGCCACAAGCGTTTCGATCACGGAAGCCGGCCATGACCGACAAGAGCCAACAATTCGCCAGCGACAACTATTCCGGTATTTGCCCTGAAGCCTGGGCTGCCATGGAACAGGCCAACCACGGCCACCAACGCGCTTACGGCGACGATGAATGGACCGCTCGCGCGGCCGACCATTTCCGCAAGCTGTTCGACACCGATTGCGAAGTCTTCTTCGCCTTCAACGGCACCGCCGCCAACTCGCTGGCCCTGTCGTCGCTGTGCCAGAGTTATCACAGCGTGATCTGCTCGGAAACCGCCCACGTCGAAACCGACGAATGTGGCGCCCCGGAATTCTTCTCCAACGGCTCGAAACTGCTGATCGCCGGCACTGAAAACGGCAAGATCACCCCGGCCTCGATCCGCGAAGTCGCGCTCAAGCGTCAGGACATTCACTACCCTAAACCGCGTGTCGTGACCCTGACCCAGGCCACTGAAGTCGGTAGCGTCTACACCCCGGAAGAAATCCGCGCCATCAGCGCCACCTGCAAAGAGCTGGGCCTGAACCTGCACATGGACGGTGCGCGTTTCTCCAACGCCTGCGCGTTCCTCGGCTGCTCGCCAGCGGATCTGACCTGGAAGGCCGGTGTTGATGTGTTGTGTTTTGGTGGCACCAAAAACGGCATGGCCGTCGGTGAAGCGATCCTGTTCTTCAACCACAAACTGGCCGAAGACTTCGATTACCGCTGCAAACAGGCCGGACAGCTGGCCTCGAAGATGCGCTTTCTGTCGGCACCGTGGGTGGGCATCCTCGAAAACGACGCCTGGCTCAAATACGCCCGCCACGCCAACCACTGCGCACAACTGCTGGCCGAACTGGTCAGCGACATTCCGGGTGTCGAGCTGATGTTCCCGGTCCAGGCCAACGGCGTTTTCCTGCAACTGTCCGAGCCGGCCATCGCCGCGCTGACCGAACGCGGCTGGCGCTTCTACACCTTCATTGGCAAGGGCGGGGCACGCTTCATGTGCTCGTGGGATACCGAGGAAGAGCGCGTACGCGAACTGGCGCGCGACATCCGCGAAGTCATGAGCGCCTGACCTGACACAACCCCTCTACCTGTAGGAGCTGCCGCAGGCTGCGATCTTTTGATCTTGATCCTAAAAACAGAATCAAAAGATCGCAGCCTGCGGCAACTCCTACACGGCCCCTTCGTCGATTGCCTTTCTGCGCTTGGTCTACATTGTCTGTCGAGCCCTCCGCTCACATAACAATAAGCAGGAGCATCGGCATGTCGTTACAAGGCAAAACCCTGTTCATCACCGGCGCCAGCCGTGGCATTGGCCGTGAGATTGCGCTGCGAGCCGCCAGGGACGGAGCAAATGTTGTCATTGCGGCGAAAAGCGCCGAACCCCACGCCAAGTTGCCCGGCACCATCCACAGCGTCGCCGCGGAAGTCGAAGCGGCGGGCGGCAAAGCCTTGGCGTTGCAACTGGATGTGCGTGACGACGAAGCGGTGCGCCAGGCGTTAGCGCAGGCCAACGAACATTTCGGCAGCATCGATGCGCTGGTGAACAACGCCGGGGCGATCAAATTGACCGGCGTGCAACACATCGAACTCAAGCGTTTCGACCTGATGCACCAGATCAACACCCGCGCAGTGCTGCTGTGCAGCCAGGCCGCCCTGCCCTATCTGAAGAAATCCGCCGGGCACATTCTCAACCTGTCGCCACCACTGAACCTGGCGACCAAGTGGTTCGCCCAGTACAGTCCGTATACCGTGACCAAATACGGCATGAGCATGCTGACACTGGGCATGAGCGAGGAATTCGCCGGGTATGGGATCAGCGTCAACTCACTGTGGCCGCAGACAATGATTGCCACGGCAGCGATTGAGTTTCAGTTGGGCAACAGAGAGTCGTTCAAGCATGCGCGCACGCCCGAGATCATGGCGGATGCGGCGTATGTGATTTTGAGTAGCAGCAAGCGGCAGATCACGGGGCGATTGCTGATTGATGAGGAGATTTTGCGCGAGAGCGGTGTAAGCGAATTCAATCACTATCGCTTCGAGCCGGACAGCGACGCAACCCTGATGCCCGACCTCTTCGTAGATTGAAATCCATAACCCCTGTGGGAGCGAGCCTGCTCGCGAATAGGCCGTGTCAGAAAACGCAGATGCTGAATGACACATCGCATTCGCGAGCAGGCTCGCTCCCACATTGGATTTGCGCCAATCTTTAGAACTCGATGCGCACGTCGCCCTTCGGCACGCTGCAGCACGACAAGATAAATCCTTCCGCCTCGTCGTCCTCGGTAATCCCGCCGTTGTGCTCCATCTCCACTTCGCCCCCAAGCTTGAGCACCTTGCACGTCCCGCAAATCCCCATGCCGCAGGCTTTCGGGATCATCAGGCCGAGCTTGGCCGCCGCCGCATGCACGGTCTCGCCCGGTGCCACACGAATGCTCTTGCCGGACGAAGTGAATTCCACCTGATGCAGATCCGCCGCGTCGATTTCCGGGGCGTCGGCTGCCTGCTCGGCCTGTTCGACAGCATCGGCGCGAGCCTCGGGGGGCGTGGCACCGAAGGATTCTTCGTGGTAGCGCGACATGTCGTAACCGGCGGCTTCCAGCAGCCGCTTGACGGCGTGCATGTACGGCGTCGGCCCGCAGCAGAACACTTCGCGCTCGAGGAAGTCCGGCACCATCAATTCGAGCATCTTGTGATTGAGGTAACCGCGATACCCGGCCCACGGCTCACCCAAGCCGTGCTTCTCACAGATCAGGTGCAGGCTGAAGTTGTCGATCCGCGAGGCCATGTGTTCCAGCTCGCGGTGGTAAATGATGTCTTTGGGCGAGCGCGCGCTGTGGACAAAGGTCATGTCGACGTTGGCGTTGGTGTCGTAGAACCAGCGCGCCATCGACATGCACGGCGTAATACCGACGCCGCCGCTGAGGTACAGGACTTTCGGACTCGGATAGTCCATGGCATTGAACAGCCCGACCGGCCCGTGCACCGCCAGCTCCTGGCCTTCATGCAGCGTGTCGTGCAACCAGTTGGAAACCTTGCCGCCCGGCACCCGTTTGATCGTCACCGAAAAGCTGTAAGGCACCGACGGCGAACTGGAAATGGTGTACGAACGCATGATCGGCTGGCCTTCGATTTCCAGCTCCAGGGTGACGAACTGCCCGGGCTTGAAGAAGAACAGGATCGGCTGATCGGCCATGAAGCAGAAGGTGCGCACGTCCCAGGTTTCCTGGATGACTTTGACGCAACGGACAATGTGTCGACCATTGGCCCAGGTCTGGGTGGTGACCGGATTCAGGAAGCTGTTGGACATGCTGTTCTCCACGGCCGACTGTCGGCCTTCATGTGGCGATTCTGCGTATAGCGCAGACCGCCCGTTTACCTATCCGCGACATCGGCATACTTATCGCGACCAGCCCCCAACCACCGGGGGTTGCGCGTCGGGAACAGATTGCACCATGTCGCCCATGGATAAGGTTCCGCCCTGCGCCGGGCCCACACTCGCCCCAACACCAAAACAGATTCTTTACACCTTGCGTAGCAACCGTTAGCAGCACACCTGATTAGCCACTTTCGCCGGCCACGCAGATGGCCATGAGGATCACATCGATGGACGTCACCGCAAAAATCAGCCTGGGCGATCCGCTGGAACCCGCACGCAAGGCCACCGCCCAAATGTTGCAGGAGCGCGAGCGCACCTTCTCGCTGCCGCAACCGTTCTACAGCGACGAACGGCTGTTCGATATCGACATGCAGGAGATCTTCCAGAAAGAGTGGTTGATCGCCGGCATGACCTGCGAAATCCCGACCAAGGGCAACTACCTGACCCTGCAGGTCGGCAAAAACCCGATCATCGTCATCCGTGGCGCCGAAGGTGTGGTGCATGCGTTCCATAACGTCTGCCGCCACCGTGGCTCGCGCCTGTGCACCAGTGAAAAGGGCAAGGTCGCCAAACTGGTCTGCCACTACCACCAGTGGACCTATGAGCTGGACGGTCGCCTGCTGTTCGCCGGTACCGAAATGGGCGCCGACTTCGACATGAAGCAGTACGGCCTCAAACCGGTGAACGTAAAGACAGCTGGCGGCTACATCTTTATCAGCCTGGCGGAGAATCCACCGGCCATCGATGACTTCCTGTCGACGCTGAACCACTACATGGAACCGTACGACATGGAGAACACCAAGGTGGCAATCACCACCACCCTGGTGGAAAAGGCCAACTGGAAACTGGTGCTGGAAAACAATCGCGAGTGCTACCACTGCAACGCCTCGCACCCGGAACTGCTAAAAACCCTGCTGGAGTGGGACGACGTCACCGACCCGCGCGCCGATCAGGCGTTCAAGGATCACGTCGCGGCCTCCGCCGCGGCCTGGGAAGCCGAAAAGATCCCGTACGCCCACGCCAGTTTCGGCCTGCGCAACCGCATCGTGCGTATGCCGCTGCTCAAGGGCACCGTGTCGATGACCCTCGACGGCAAACAGGGCTGCGCCAAACTGATGGGCCGCATCAAGAACCCGGATCTCGGTTCGATGCGCATCCTGCACCTGCCGCACTCGTGGAACCACTGCATGGGCGATCACATCATCGTCTTCACCGTGTGGCCGATCAGCGCCCAGGAAACCCTGGTTACCACCAAATGGATCGTGCACAAGGACGCGGTTGAAGGCGTCGATTACGACGTAGAACGCATGCGCCAGGTGTGGGATGCGACCAATGATCAGGATCGGCGTCTGGCCGAAGAAAACCAGCGCGGGATCAACTCCACGGCTTACCAGCCGGGGCCATACTCGAAGACCTATGAGTTTGGTGTGGTGAATTTCGTCGATTGGTACAGCGAGCGGTTGTTGAGCAACCTTGGGGCTGAGCCTGCGCCGTATCTCAAGGGTGTGCCCGTTCAAGGATAAAAAGCATCACTGGCAAGCCAGCTCCCACAGGGTTCTGCGGTGTACACATAAGTTGTGAGCCCCCGAAGCCTTCAGGAGCTAGCCTGCCAGCGATGGCGTCCTGGGATTCTGCTCCGTTGCAATTGAATGAATTTTGATCAATCACGCCACACACCATACCCGCCAAGCCCCCCAGCCTTCCGCAAACAACTTATCCACATACCCACCCACAGCAAATGGGGACAACTGTGGATGACTCGAAAAATAACCCACTGATTTGTGAAGAAAAACCGTGACTTATGCAAAAGCATGGTTTGCGATGACTATTGAACGTTTTTTGACCACATCTCTGTATGCAGCGGTTTGTATGGCTTGCAGAGGATGACGAACACCTTATCCACAGAAGCGCCAACAGAGATCGGGGGTAACTTTACCGGCTCTGTGGAAAACCACGCCAAACCGTCATAAACCGAGGCTTTCAGGGTTTTAATTGGTATTCCGCAGCACATTGATCACTATTTGACCAAATGTCTTAAAGCCTTTATATACAAGGCCTGTGGCCAATAGCGAACATCTTATCCACAGAAACGCCAACAGACTTTGGGGGCAAATCGAAAATAAGCAGGAGCCTTATCCACACAAAAAAACCCGTAAAAACCGTGGGTTAGCCTGATCAGTTTTCATACAGCAGGCTACAGGCCCTGTTTCACGTGCCCTACAGAGAACCGCGAACAACTTATCCACAAGCGTGTGCACAGCGATTGTGAGTAACATGCTGCTTGATTGAAATTGCGCAAAAATACTCGGGCGAAAAGTTCATCTACACTCACTTTTGCAGTTATATCCAATGGCCTGGGTTAATGCAGAAGTCCTTGGCGTTATAAAAGGAGGTAGACCAGTGATGTGGCAGGGCACGCCCAGCCATCACTGCGCCAAAGGTTTTACGCTGATTGAATTACTACTGACGTTGGCCTTACAGGCCACGCTTTCGACAGTGGCTTATCCGCTGACGGCGTTGATGGATAAACGCAACCGGGGACTTGACCTGCAACGTTCGTTGCGGGAAAAACGCCGTGCGATTGACTCCTGCAAAGAAGCCAGCCACGACAGTCGTATTGAAAAAACTATCAACGACAGCGGTCACCCGCCCTCTCTTCAGGCATTAGTCGAGAAGGGCATGCCCCGGCACTTGCGCCAACACACCAAAGCCCGGCAAGCCGTGCTGCGCAATTACTCGACCTCCATTCGCCTGACACTGAGCCCCTATCGCACCCCCGACTCTCTGCAAACCCTGCTGGAGCGCCGCTACCTGCGCCGGGCCTTTGCTTGTCCACTGGCCGGCACTGCCGGCCGGGGTGGCGGGCGACAAGCCATTCGAGCCAATCAACTTTCAGTCATCAATCACAGCTTTACAGGGCAAGGCTGTAATCAAGGGTGGATGTTTCTGTCTGGCCCTGGGCAGAACAACTCTGCAACTTGCATCACTCCCGTGGAGATCCGCTAACCAATAATGCCAATTGAACAAGCACACTGATCGTTCCAGCAGTTCGGAACTTGTTTATCTGAATTGAAGGTGGACTAGAGCATGAATAAATACACAAAAGGATTTCTCAAATGGACGCTGGCAGCTTTGTGTTTGGCGCCGACCTTGAGTTGGGCACATGGCGCCCTGGATTTCCCGGCATCACGTGCGGTGAACTGCCAGGCTACCGGAGGCTACTGGCAATCAGAGGATGGTTCCTCCATCGTCGATAAAGGTTGCCGCGAATCAGCCAAACTCTTTAATACCCCTGCCGAAAGAGTATTCGCCGCCCAACAATGGAATGAGGTTGCACACATCCCGGAGATTGATAATCCATCGTTGGATCAGATCAAGGCCATTATCAAAGATGACCAGATCTGCGCCGCGAATGACCCCAGAAAGGCCAGCCTGGATTACCCCACACCCTACTGGACCAAGACCGACGTTGTAGCCGGGCAGGCACTGACCCTGCGACTCATTGGCACCGCACCCCATGTACCCAGCAGGTTCTATGCATTTACCAGTAAACAAGGCTTCGATTCGGCGACTGACAAACTAAAGTGGGGCGATCTGGTGCAGTTGGGCCAGGAAGAAGTCTTCACCGTCGCAAAAACAAACTGGCTGACGCCACCCAGACTACCCGGCGCATCAGGATATTTCGAGATAGTCAGAACTATCCCTGACGGGCTTTCAGGGAATGGGCTGGTTGTCGGCATCTGGATACGAAACGACCCGAATGGCGAGTTTTTCATTTCGTGTTCGGACGTGAGTTTCAAAGGTGGAGGTGTACCCGAAGAACCTCACAATATCGGCAGCTTTATCAACGGCGACATGGGTGCCCTCAAGCCCGGTGATTCTGTGCACTTTCGGATCTTCGGTAACGATGGGGCAAAAAAAGAGCTGGTCGATATCATCCATAAAATCAGCGCAGCTAATTTGCCGCCTGCTCGATGGGGCAAGGAAATAGCTGACCAGGTCGACCCCGCTATCGCCAGAATTGGCGAGTTGCAGGGTTCGACCGTTACTTACAACGTGCAGAACCCTTCAAGCAACTCGACTTATGCCACTCAAAAAGGTTACAGCCAGGCCATGTCGATCATTGCAGGCGAGGATCCAGGCCCTGTTAATCCGGCGCCACCGGTCGCGCGCATCACCGGGCCTGCGACATTGAAGACGGGACAACCCTTTACGTTCAACGGCACGTCATCATCGGCAAGTAATGGCGCCCTGCTCTTTCAGTGGGCCGTTCCAGGGATGACAGGCGCACAGGACGGCCCGACCGTCAGCGGCATCGCATTACCCGTCACACAGCCAGGCAAGTTCACGGCCCGCTTGAATGTTCGCGATCCGAAAAATGGCAAAACGGACCAAGCGGAGTTCGAATTTACCGTGACGCCAGCCAGCGACGGCGGAGAGTACCCGGCCTACAAAGAAGGCACCCCGTATAGGGCCGGCGATATCGTGACTAACGCGGGCAAAAACTATCAGTGCAAACCCGAACCTGTCACTGCCTGGTGTGCCGGCGCCGCGTGGGCTTATGCCCCAGGGGCAGGCTCTTCGTGGAAAGATGCCTGGGATGAAGTTGAATGAATCAACAGTGCGCAAGTACACGTCGCATGGCGCCTTATTTCGAGCAACACCACTGTGGACGATGGACTTGAACTGCAACGGGTAGGGAGCGTTATCCACATGAAGATCAGCTTGCCGGCGATGGCGGTGTATCAGTCAGTTATATTTTGACTGTTGTGCCGCTATCGTCGGCAAGCCAACTCCTGCGTGGGTTGGCATGTCCTTGAGTTAACGGACCACACCCTCTTCGATCAGCAGCTTGAGAATCGCCTGGGCGCCGTCTTCGGCGCTCACGCCCTTGAGCACCTGCCCCCCGCCACCACTGGCCTTAGCCGTAGCAGCCTTCATCCTGTCAGCACCACTTTTGGCCTTGATCACTTTCAAGCGCTTCGGCCGCGGCTTGGCCGGTTGCAGCGTGGCGGCAGACAAAAGCTCATCGTCGATAACTTCGACGTCATCAGCCTCCAACTGCCCACGCCGCGCCGGCCCATACGCACTCTGCCTCGGCTTCGGCGCTGCGTTATCCACAGTCGCCAGAAATGGTAATTTCACCTTCAACCGGCGACGTTGCCCACGCGGTAGCGCTTGCAACACCAATGCCGAGCCATCATTGATCGACTCGACCTGGGCCAATCCGACCACCAGTGGCCAACCCAACCCTTCCGCCAGCAGAAACGGCAACATGCCCGAGCCCTCGCCGGTTTCTGCCTGGCTACCGGTCAGCACTACTTGAGCACCGGCCTCCCGCAGATAAGCCGTCAGCGCCGGCAGCGCATCCGCGCCCGCCGGTTGCTCCAGCACATGCATCTGCTCCAGACCCATGCCCAGATAGGCGCGCAATGCGGGTTCCGCGACATCGCCGGCATGCAGCACTTGCAGGTTGTCCCCAGCCAGTTGCAAACCCAGTTCCACTGCCCGTGCATCCTGCTCCGCCCGGCGTGGGCGGCCGGAGGTCGGGTGGGCGCCGATTGAAACCAGACTGATGATTTTCGTGTTCATAGCGTTTCCTTAAGCCGCATCGCGCTTGGCGTCGTTGCGGTAGGCCGCTACCGCCGCGATCAAGGCTTGAAGAATCTCTGCGCTCTCGCCGATCACTGACAGGTCGGCACGTTTGATCATGTCGCAACCCGGATCGAGGTTGATCGCCACCACTTTGTCGCAGGCGCCAATGCCTTGCAGATGCTGGATCGCGCCGGAAATCCCCACCGCCACATACACCCGCGCAGTGACCCAGGTACCGGACGCGCCGACCTGACGATCACGCGCCATGTAGCCGTCGTCCACCGCCACCCGCGAAGCGCCTTCGGTGGCACCCAGTGCGGCAGCAGTCTGGTGGAACAGCGCCCAGTCCTTGACCCCGTTACCGCCAGAGAAGATGAACTCGGCCTCGGCCATCGGAATGGCCGCAGGGTCCACCGCCACCGCGCCCAGATCCTCGATTCGCGACAAGCTGCGCGCGACGCTTGTGGATAACTCCACGGGCAGCGCTTCGTGGCGAGTTTCGCTGACCGGTTCTGCGCATTCGGCCGAGGCCAGAATCAATCGAGCGACCGGACGCGCCAGGTCTTGCAGCCCCGCACCGGCGCGGCCGATGCATTGCTCATCCTTGACCTGCCAGACCCGTGTGGCCGGACGTTCTCCCAACGCTGCAGCAAAGCGACGGCCGAGTTCACCGCCACCGCTGCGACTGTCCGGCAGCAACCAGTGACGCGGACTGAACTGGTTATCCACAGCCCGCAGGCCCTGCACCCGTTGTTCCGGTGCATAACCGTTGAACGCTTCGCCATCGAGCACCAGCAAGCGATCAACGCCCGCCGTGGCAAATGCGCTTTCCTTGTGCTCGCCGAACACCACCGCCAGCACCGCCCCATCCTTGCCGGCCAACTCATGGGCAAGACCCAGCAAGTCGCGGTCGTGGCTGCTCAAGCGGCCACCGACCATGTCCGGCACCACGCTGATGTAGAACGCCGGGGCCGGCACCTGATGCAGCGGCAATTGCACCTCTACAGCGGCGGAACGCTTAGTCGCCCCGCCCTGTTGCGCGCCGCTGCGGTCGATACGCTTGATGCCGTTGGGGCCAATAAAACCGATGCCGTGCAGGTTTTTACGGATGACGCCGTTCGGCCCCATCCAGCTGTGTTGTGCCGGTTGCATCGCCGCGTGCAGCGGATGCAGTCGGTTGCGGGCGATCCATTCGGCGCGCGGATCGCGGCGGATAATGTCGCTCATCAGTGGGCCTCCGCGGGTTCACGTTGGGCCGGCGTGGTCGGCTTGCTTGGCGCGGCTTCTTCGAGCAGCGCATCGGCGACCAGTTCGGCAATGTCCTTGATCAGTGGACGCGGTTCGACCACGCCTTCGAGCATCGCCGTGCACTGTGGACAACCCACGGCCACCAGTTCAGCGCCGGTTTCGCGGATGTCGTCCATGCGCATGTCGGGGATACGCTGTTTGCCCGGAATGTCGGTGATCGGCGCGCCGCCACCGCCGCCGCAGCAGCGCGAACGGAAGCCCGAACGTTGCATCTCTTTGACTTCGATACCGAGCGCACGCAGCACTTCACGCGGCGCTTCGTACTCGCCGTTGTAGCGGCCGAGATAGCATGGATCGTGATAGGTCACGCTGTTGCCTTTGTGCTGCCCGAGGTTGAGCGCGCCGGCCTGAATGATTTCCGCCATGTAGGTGCTGTGGTGCTGCACCAGGTAATTGCCGTCGAACGCGCCGTACTCGTTTTTCAGCACATGAAAACTGTGCGGATCACAGGTGACGATGCGGTTGAAGCTGTACTTGGCCAAGGTCTGGATATTGCGTTTGGCGAGCTGCTGGAACGTCGCTTCGTCGCCGAGACGGCGGGCCACGTCGCCGCTGTCGCGTTCCTCAAGACCGAGTACGGCGAAGTCGACCTTCGCTGCCTTCAGCACTTTGACGAAGGCGCGCAAGGTGCGCTGGTTGCGCATGTCGAAGGCGCCGTCGCCGACCCAGAACAGCACGTCGGTGGATTTCTTTTCGCTGAGCAGGTTCAGGTTCAAATCCGCCGCCCAGTTCATCCGCCCGCCCGGTGCGAAACCGCCGGGGTTGTCGGTGGCGATGAGGTTTTCCAGCACCTCGGCGCCCTTGTTCGGTGTTGCGCCTTTTTCCAGGGTGAGGTGGCGGCGCATGTCGACGATAGCGTCGACGTGCTCGATCATCATCGGGCATTCCTCGACGCAGGCGCGGCAAGTGGTGCAAGACCACAGGGTCTCGGCATCGACCAGACCGTTGACGATCGGTTGATGCGGATTGCCTGCATGCTCGCCGACTGGTTTGCCTGGATACGGGCTGCCAGCGAACTTGGCATCGGTGCCGCCAGCGAGGCCGACGACCATGTCCTGAATCAGTTTTTTCGGGTTCAGCGGCTGGCCGGCAGCGAACGCCGGGCACGCGGCTTCACACTTGCCGCACTGCACGCAGGCGTCAAAACCGAGCAACTGGTTCCAGGTGAAATCCTTGGGTTTTTCCACGCCCAGCGGTGCGCTCGGGTCGTTGAGGTCCAGCGGTTTCAAACCGGTGGAACGACCGCCGCCGAAACGTTCGGCACGACGGTGCCAGGCCAGATGCAGCGCGCCAGCGAAGGCGTGCTTCATCGGCCCGCCCCAGGTCATGCCGAAGAGCAATTCCGAAACGCCCCACAGCACGCCAATGCCGAGAATCACTGCCAGCAGCCAGCCACCGAAGTTCTCCGGGAGTATCCCGGCCACCGGCAACGTCACCAGAAAGAATGACGCCGAGAAGGCCAGCAGGCTTTTCGGCAGGCGCATCCACGGGCCTTTCGACAACCGTGCCGGCGGGTTGCGCCGGCGCAGGTAAACGAAGATCGCGCCGACGAACATCACCGCCGACATCAGCAGCAAGGCGTAACCGAGGATGCGGTTATGCAGGCCAAAGCCGTGCACCAGAATCGCCAGTACAATCGACGCCACCGCGCCGCCGGCCGTGGCCACGTGGGTGTTGGCGATGTATTTGTCCCGCGCCACCACATGGTGAAGATCGACCATGTAACGCTTGGGCATGGCCAGCAGGCCGCCGATCAGATCGACCTTCGAGGCCCGGCCCCGACGCCACATTGCCACCCGCCGCAACGCGCCAAGGACAGCGAGGCCCAGGGCTGCGAACAACAGGATTGGAAGAAGGGTGTTCAACATAGGTGAAGCTCCCACCAGTGCAACCTGGAGAAACACGATCCGCTTTACTGTGGGAGCGAGCCTGCTCGCGAAAGCGGTGAGTCAATCGACATCATCGTCAACTGACAGATTGCATTCGCGAGCAGGCTCGCTCCCACAGGGTTTGGTGCAAGCCGTCAGAAATCCTTGCACAACCGCAGTGCGTCGTAGATCGCGGCGTGTGTGTTGCGCTGCGCCACGCAGTCGCCGATGCGGAACAGCAAGTAGCCCTCACCCGTGGTACTCAGCGATGGCTGCGGTTTGATCGCAAACAACGCATCGATATCGATCTGGCCCTTGTTGCGCGATCCTTCCTTGAGCCCGTAGTACAGCTCTTCGTCCGGACGCACGCCGTTTTCCACGACCACCTGATCGACCACCCGCTCCTCTTTGGCACCGGTGTATTCGTTCTCCAGCACCGCGATCAGTTTGTCGCCCTCGCGGTAGACCTTCTCGAGCATCATGTCGCCGGTCATGATCACTTCTTTCGGATACATGCTGCGGTAGTAGGTCGGGAACGACGTACCGCCAACGGCCACACCCGGTTTGATGTCGTCGGTGACGATCTCGACCTGGCTGCCCTTGTCGGCAAGGAAGTCGGCAACCGACATCCCGGTGAACTCGCAAATGGTGTCGTAGACCAGCACGTTCTTGCCCGGCGCAACCTTGCCGTCGAGCACGTCCCAACTGCTGACTACCAACCCTTCGGCCGCGCCCCAGTGTTCGTTCTGCTCAAGAAACGGATGTCCGCCAACCGCCAGCACCACGACGTCCGGACGCAAATCCATGATCGTCGCGGCATCAGCCGCAGTGCCCAAACGCAGGTCGACTTTCAGCCGCGCCAGTTCCAACTGGAACCAGCGGGTAATGCCGGCGATCTGGTCGCGCTGCGGTGCTTTCGATGCAGTAGTGATTTGCCCGCCGATGAATTCTTTCTTCTCGAACAGCGTCACGTCGTGGCCGCGTTCAGCAGACACCCGCGCCGCTTCCATCCCGGCCGGGCCGGCACCGACGACCACGACTTTGCGCTTGATGCCGGTGGATTTTTCGATGATGTGCGGCACGCCCATGTATTCACGGGACGTCGCGGCGTTCTGGATGCACAGCACGTCCAGACCTTGGTATTGACGGTCGATGCAATAGTTGGCGCCCACACACTGTTTGATCTGGTCGATCTGGCCCATCTTGATCTTGGCGATCAGGTGCGGGTCGGCGATGTGCGCTCGGGTCATGCCGACCATATCGACATAACCGCCCTCGAGAATCCGGGTGGCCTGGTTCGGGTCCTTGATGTTCTGCGCATGCAGAACCGGCGCTTTCACCACCTCTTTGATCCCGGCCGCCAAGTGCAGAAACGGCTCCGGTGGATAACTCATGTTGGGGATAACGTTGGCCAGGGTGTTGTGGGTGTCGCAACCCGAACCGACTACGCCGATGAAGTCGAGCATGCCGGTGTCGTCGTAGTACTTGGCGATCTGTTTCATGTCCTCGTGGGACAAGCCGTCCGGGTGGAATTCGTCGCCGCACAAGCGGATGCCGACGCAGAAATCGTCGCCGACTTCCTTGCGCACAGCCTTGAGCACTTCCAGACCGAAACGCATGCGGTTCTCGAAACTGCCGCCCCATTCATCGGTGCGCTTGTTGACGCGCGGACTCCAGAACTGGTCGATCATGTGTTGGTGCACGGCGGACAGCTCAACGCCGTCCAGACCACCGGCCTTGGCGCGGCCAGCAGCGGTGGCGTAGTTGCCGATCACCCGCCAGATCTCTTCCGGCTCGATGGTTTTGCAGGTCGCGCGGTGCACCGGTTCACGGATGCCCGACGGCGACAGCAGGGTTGGCCAATGCTCGCCGTCCCAACGCGAGCGGCGGCCCATGTGGGTAATCTGGATCATGATCTTGGCGCCATGCTTGTGCATGGCGTCGGCGAGGTTCTGGAAGTGCGGGATGATCCGGTCGTCCGCCAGGTTCACCGATTTCCACCAGCCTTGCGGGCTGTCGATGGC
Organism: Pseudomonas sp. A0308; assembly: GCF_044218815.1. NCBI lineage: Bacteria > Pseudomonadati > Pseudomonadota > Gammaproteobacteria > Pseudomonadales > Pseudomonadaceae > Pseudomonas > Pseudomonas sp. A0308. Next base: position 3,942,836 of record NZ_CP162581.1, on the reverse strand, counting down.
CACACTGGACGAACCGCCGCAAATCGCCAGGCCGATGCCGCCCTTGGCTTTCTCTTCGTAATACTTGACGTAGCGGTCGGTGGTCATGCCGCCGTCAGTCGCGTAGACCTCGGCGTGCGCGGTGCTGAGCACACGGTTGCGGATGGTCAGTTTGCCGATCTGGATCGGCTGGAACATTGCTTCGAAAGCCATGACGGGTTCCTCGACTTACAACGGCTTGACGGTGAACAAGCCGTCTTCGTGGCCTTCTTCGGAGCCACCGTACACTTGCTCGGCAACCGTGCGAATCTTGCTGCCGCGAGCCTCAAGAATCTGATCCATCGCGCCGGCAAACCAGCCGGTGAACATGTAGTCGACCTTGCGCCCGACCTTGCCGTAGACGTAGACAAACGCCGAGTGCTCGAGCTTGACGCTGGCGGTGCCTTTATCGAGGTCGATGTCCTGAATCTTGAACAGCCCCCAACCGCGCTGCGACAAGCGCTTCATGTAGTGCTCGAACACCGCAACGCCCTCCAGGCCGTGGCATTCAGCTTCTTTTTCGCACCAGTGCCAGGCAGATTTGTAGCCGGCCTTGTAGAGGATCTCGGCGTAGGCTTCGGCGCCCAGCACTTCCTCGATGCCCATGTGGTTATTGACGAAAAAGTGACGCGGCACGTACAGCATTGGCAGGGCGTCGGAAGTCCAGACACCGGTTTCGCTGTCGACTTCGATAGGCAATTGCGGGGCGATCTTGGCCATGGAAACTTAACTCCAGAAAAGTTTTAGATTCAGTGTTGGCCGCAGCCCTCACCCCAGCCCTCTCCCACAGGAGAGGGGGCAGTTCGGCGGCGGTCTTGGAAAGCGTTACTCGCCCCAGACGTCTTTCAAGACGTTGACCCAGTTTTCGCCCATGATCTTGCGCACCACACGTTCGGGATGGCCGCGCTTGAGCAGGGTTTCAGTCAGGTTCGGGAACTCGCCGACAGTGCGGATGCCCAGCGGGTTGATGATCTTGCCGAAGCTGGTCAGACGGCGGGCGTAGCCTTTGTCGTGGGTCAGGTATTCGAAAAAGTCCTGGCCGTGGCCCTGAGTGAAATCGGTGCCGATGCCGATGGCGTCTTCGCCGACGATGTTCATCACGTATTCGATGGCTTCGGCGTAGTCGTCGATGGTCGAATCGATGCCCTTGGCGAGGAACGGCGCGAACATGGTCACGCCGACGAAACCGCCGTGGTCGGCAATGAATTTGAGTTCTTCATCGGACTTGTTGCGCGGGTGCTCCTTGAGCCCCGACGGCAGGCAGTGGGAGTAGCAGACCGGTTTTTTCGATTCGAGGATGACTTCTTCGGAAGTCTTGGAACCGACGTGGGACAGGTCGCACATGACACCAACGCGGTTCATCTCGGCGACGATCTCGCGACCGAACCCCGACAGCCCGCCATCACGCTCGTAGCAACCGGTGCCGACCAGGTTCTGGGTGTTGTAGCACATCTGCACGATGCCGACGCCGAGCTGCTTGAACACCTCGACATAGCCGATCTGGTCTTCAAACGCATGGGCATTCTGAAAGCCGAAGAGGATGCCGGTCTTGCCCTGCTCCTTGGCGCGACGGATATCGGCGGTGGTGCGCACCGGCATCACCAGATCGCTGTTCTCGCGGATCAGCTTCTGGCTGGCAGCGATGTTGTTGACGGTCGCCTGAAAGCCTTCCCACACCGACACAGTGCAGTTGGCCGCCGTCAGACCGCCCTTGCGCATGTCTTCGAACAGCTCGCGGTTCCATTTGGCAATGATCAGACCGTCGATAACGATGCTGTCGGCGTGTAATTCGGCTGGGCTCATCAGGCGTCCCCTTATTGGCGATTCATGCGCCGAATCGTCTGCCGGCGCTTTGGGGCCAGCATATGCCTCGGTGCAGGGGCGACCGGGTGCAAAAACGACAGGGGAATTGCCGAAAGCGTCAATCCGCGACAAAGGGTCATCAGGCGGCCCGACCAGCCACCTGTTCAAGCCCGCAAGCTTGAGCCAGAATCCCCCGCATCTTGGATACACCACTGGATGAGAGCGGCGACCTCAATGAAATCGATCTTCCTGGCCCTGGCACTGATTGCGACCGGCGTACACGCCGCCGAAGAGTCCGACAACAACCCGTGCGACGCAGTCGAAAACGACGTGCAGACCCTGGAGTGCTCAGCCTACAGCCGCACCGCGGCTGAAGACCTGCTCAAGGACAACTACGCCAGCCTCACCGAACGCATGCAAACCGCATACGGCAAGAACCCGACGCAACTGGCTGACATCACCGCCAAACTCAAAACTGCCCAGCAGCAATGGCTGAAGACGCGGGACGCCGATTGCGCGGTAGAAGCCTTCCCGGCTACGGACGGCAGCAAAGCATTCAAGATCGCGCAGAACGATTGCGTGGCGCGGATGAGTGACGAGCGGTCGGAGTTTTTGGAGTCGATTGGGCAGGAGTGAGTGTCTGATCTGTAAGCTGCACATCTATAGCTAATCAAAGGACACCCATGAACATCTGCGGCATCGAAATCAAAGGCAGCGAAGCGATCATCGCCGTGGCCGCTCTCGACGGTTCGACCCTGAGCCACATCCCTCTCGCCACCAAGAAAATCGCCCTCGAAGACGATGACGAGGCAGCCAACGTCAAACGCTTCGCCGCGCAGGTCGCGTCGTTTGTGCGGGAGAATTCGATTGACCGGATTGCGATCAAGAAGCGCAGCAAGAAAGGTGAATTTGCCGGTGGGCCGACGACGTTCAAGATCGAGGGTGTGTTTCAGTTGCTCGATGGGTGTGAGGTGACGCTGCTGTCGCCGCAGACGATCAATGCACAGGCCAAGAAGCACAATTTCGAGCTGCCGGGGACGCTGAACAAGTATCAGCATGAGGCTTATAAAGCGGCGTGCTCGACGTTGGTGAAGAAGTAAGCAAACAGCAAGATCAAAAGATCGCAGCCTTCGGCAGCTCCTACAGGGGATCTCATGTAGGAGCTGCCGAAGGCTGCGATCTTTTGATTTTCAGGCTTGGGCAGTACGGCGGTCTTCTCGCGGACAGCGTGCGAACTTCGCCCGGTAGCTGCGAGTGAAATACGACGGTGATTCAAACCCGCAGGCAATGCTGACTTCGAGCACGCTCATATCCGTCTGGCGCAACAACTGCCGGGCCTTTTCCAACCTTAAGCGCAGATAGAAATTGCTCGGCGTGTCGTTCAGATGCAGCCGGAACAAGCGCTCCAGTTGTCGCCGCGTGACCTTGATCGATTCCGCCAGTTGCAGCGTGCTCAGCGGCGGTTCGCTGTGTTGTTCCATCTCGCCAATCACCTGCACCAGTTTCTTGTTGCTGATGCCATAACGCGTGGCGACCTCCATGCGCTGGTGGTCTTTGCGCGGGCGGATGCGGCCTAACACAAATTGCTCGCTGACCTGGATCGCCAGTTGCGGGCCGTGGGCCTGGGCGATCAGGTCGAGCATTAAATCGATGGAAGCGGTGCCACCGGCCGAGGTGATGCGCCGTCGGTCAATCTCGAACAGCTCCTGCGTCACGCTGAGCTGTGGATAAGATTCCTTGAACGCATCGATGGCTTCCCAATGCAGGGTCAGGCGATGGCCCTCAAGCAGGCCCGCCTCGGCCAGGACGAAGCTGCCGGTGTCGATGGCGCCAAGGGTGACGCCTTCGTTATCCAGGCGGCGCAGCCAGTGCTCAAGCGTTGGCGTGGCGAATTTCAGCGGTTCGAATCCGGCGACCACCAACAGCGTCGCGCCTTTCTTCAATGGTTCAAGCGCTGCGTCGGCATTGACCGACATGCCATTACTCGCCAGCACTGCCCCGCCATCGGCGCTCAGAACATGCCAGCGGTACAGCTCGCCGCGAAAACGGTTGGCCACCCGTAGAGGTTCGATCGCGGAGATAAAGCCGATCGCGGAAAACCCCGGCATCAGCAAAAAGTAGAAATCCTGGGACATGGGCGCACTCGGTTGGCGGGTAGCGTGGGTCGTTGATACGCCGATTGTCGTCAGCGTTCAAGCGCACAGGTCGCTACAGTGCAAGTGCCGGTCGCCGTAGTGCGCTTTCACGGGCGCATTGCTGCGTAACTTTGCATCACCGGCGCATCAGACGCCGGGAACCACAATAAACGACCTGCCGAGGAACCCGACATGAAACGACTGATCAGCAGCTGTGTTCTTGCACTCAGCGGTACCGCTTTCTTGAGCGCCAGCGTCATGGCGGCCGAACCCGCGTCTTGCCAGAACGTACGCATGGGCGTGGTCAACTGGACCGACGTGATCGCTACCAGTGCCATGACCCAGGTTCTGCTCGACGGCCTCGGCTACAACACCAAACAAACCAGCGCATCCCAGCAAATCATCTTCGCCGGGATCCGCGATCAGCGTCTGGACCTGTTCCTCGGCTACTGGAACCCGCTGATGACCCAGACCATCACGCCGTTCGTCGACGCCAATCAGGTCAAGGTCCTCGAAGCGCCTAGCCTCAAAGATGCCCGCGCCACCCTGGCTGTGCCGACTTACCTGGCTGACAAGGGCCTGAAAACCTTCGCCGACATCGCCAAATTCGAGAAAGAACTGGGCGGCAAGATTTACGGCATCGAGCCGGGTTCGGGCGCCAACACGCAGATTAAGGCAATGATCGCCAAGAACCAGTTCGGCCTCGGCAAATTCCAACTGGTCGAATCAAGCGAAGCCGGCATGCTCGCGGCGGTTAATCGCGCCGTGCGCCGCAAAGAGGCCGTGGTGTTCTTCGGCTGGGCGCCGCACCCGATGAACGTCAACGTGCAGATGACTTACCTCACCGGCAGCGAAGACGCCCTCGGCCCGAACGAAGGCATGGCCACCGTATGGACGGTCACGTCGCCCAAGTACGCCGAACAATGCCCGAACATCGGTCGCCTGCTGACCAACCTGACGTACACCGCCGAAGACGAGAGCCGGATGATGCAACCGCTGCTCGATCACAAGGACGCCTTCGAGTCCGCCCGGCAATGGCTCAAGGATCACCCGCAAGACAAGCAGCGCTGGCTGGAAGGTGTGACCACGTTCGATGGCAAACCGGCCGCTGAAAACCTGCAACTGACCAGCAAGTAAATCACCCCTGAATCACCGCTTCGCAGCCCGACAAGGGCTGCGGACAGACCCATCACGCCTGAAGGAAACCGCACCATGAACCACGACGTCATCATCACCTGCGCACTCACCGGTGCTGGCGACACGACCGCCCGCAGCCCGCACGTGCCGGTCACCCCGAAACAGATCGCTGCAGCCGCCGTGGAAGCCGCCAAGGCTGGCGCCACGGTGGTGCATTGCCACGTCCGTGACCCACAGACCGGCAAGTTCAGCCGTGACGTAGCGCTGTACCGCGAACTGATGGAGCGGATCCGCGAATCGGACGTCGACATCATCGTCAACCTCACGGCCGGCATGGGTGGCGACCTGGAAATCGGCGCTGGCGAGAACCCGATGGAGTTCGGCCCGAACACCGATCTGGTCGGCCCGCTGACCCGCCTCGCTCATGTCGAAGAACTGCTGCCGGAAATCTGCACCCTCGATTGCGGCACGCTGAACTTCGGCGACGGCGACACCATTTACGTCTCCACCCCGGCGCAACTGCGCGCAGGTGCCAAACGCATCACCGAGCTGGGTGTGAAGGCCGAACTGGAAATCTTCGACACCGGTCACCTGTGGTTCGCCAAGCAGATGATCAAGGAAGGTCTGCTCGACAACCCGTTGTTCCAGCTGTGTCTGGGCATCCCGTGGGGCGCGCCGGCCGACACCACCACCATGAAAGCCATGGTCGACAACCTGCCGGCGGATGCCGTGTGGGCCGGGTTCGGCATTGGCCGCATGCAGATGCCGATGGCGGCGCAAGCCGTGCTGCTCGGCGGCAACGTGCGGGTCGGCCTGGAAGACAATCTGTGGCTGGACAAGGGCGTGCTCGCGACCAACGGCCAACTGGTCGGACGCGCCACCGAAATCCTCAGCCGCCTCGGCGCCCGCGTGCTGACTCCGGCTGAAGGTCGCAAGAAAATGGGCCTGACCCAGCGCGGTTAATTCGAACTTACCCATGACCTTGTGGGAGCGGGCTTGCCCGCGATGACGGCTGTTCTACCGACAGATTTTTTCAGTAGTGCCGACGCCATCGCGGGCAAGCCCGCTCCCACAGGGTTCTGCGAACTCTTTAGGACATGACCAATGAGCTTTATCACCGAAATCAAAACCTTCGCCGCGCTGGGCAGCGGTGTCATCGGCAGCGGCTGGGTCGCGCGAGCCCTCGCCCATGGCCTCGATGTCGTGGCATGGGACCCGGCGCCCGGCGCTGAAACGGCCCTGCGCAAACGCGTCGCCAATGCCTGGGGGGCGCTGGAGAAAAACGGCCTGGCGCCGGGCGCTTCGCAGGATCGTCTGCGCTTCGTCGCGACCATCGAAGAATGCGTGCGTGATGCCGATTTCATTCAGGAAAGCGCTCCGGAACGTCTGGAACTGAAACTGGAATTGCACAGCAAAATCAGCGCATCTGCCAAGCCGAACGCGTTAATCGGTTCCAGCACTTCTGGCCTGCTGCCGAGCGAGTTTTACGAGAGCTCGACCAACCCGGAACGCTGTGTGGTCGGCCATCCGTTCAATCCGGTCTACCTGCTGCCGTTGGTGGAAGTGGTCGGCGGCAAGAACACCGCGCCTGAAGCCGTGCAAGCGGCTATGAAAGTCTACGAATCCCTCGGCATGCGCCCGCTGCACGTGCGCAAGGAAGTACCGGGGTTTATTGCCGACCGTTTGCTTGAAGCGCTGTGGCGCGAGGCGCTGCACCTGGTCAACGACGGCGTCGCCACAACGGGCGAGATCGACGATGCCATCCGCTTTGGCGCGGGTCTGCGCTGGTCGTTCATGGGCACGTTTTTGACTTACACGCTGGCCGGTGGTGATGCCGGGATGCGCCACTTCATGTCGCAATTCGGCCCGGCCTTGCAGTTGCCGTGGACCTATCTGCCGGCCCCGGAACTGACTGACAAGTTGATTGATGACGTGGTCGATGGCACCAGCGAGCAGCTTGGCGAACGTAGTATTTCGGCATTGGAGCGCTATCGTGATGATTGCCTGCTAGCGGTACTGGAGGCGGTCAGGACTACCAAGGAAAAGCATGGAATGAGTTTCAGCGAGTGATGCGTTTGGCATGACATTGCTGCCCTCACCCTAGCCCTCTCCCAGAGGTCCGAGGTGCTCGTGCGAGTGACGCCGACCTGAATTACCGAGCCGAAAACGAGTTTTAAATCGCATAAAGATCGGCTCCCTTTCCCCCTTGCCCCCCTGGGGGAGAGGGCTGGGGTGAGGGGGTAGCTTTTGATCCTGAAGACCATCCAACAGCCCGGAACCCAATCATGCCCACCCTTACCACCTACCAAACCCGCATCATCCCCGACTGGGTCGACTACAACGGCCACCTGCGCGATGCCTTTTACCTGCTGATTTTCAGCTACGCCACCGACGCCCTGATGGATCGCCTCGGCATGGACAGCAACAACCGCGAAGCCAGCGGCCACTCGCTGTTTACGCTTGAACTGCACCTCAACTACCTGCACGAAGTGAAGCTCGACGCCGAGGTCGAAGTGCACACGCAAATCATCGGCCACGACAGTAAGCGCCTGCACCTCTATCACAGCCTGCACAAAGTCGGCGATCCCCAGGAACTGGCCGGCAACGAGCAAATGTTGCTCCATGTCGATCTCTCCGGCCCACGCTCGGCACCGTTCACCCCCGACACGCTGAATCACCTGCAAGCCATCGTCGCCGCGCAAACCGACCTGCCCACCCCCACTTACATAGGCCGCGTCATCGCCCTGCCGCCTGCCCGGTAGACCGCGTCATCGTTCATCGCGGGCAAGCCCGCTCCCACAGGGTTAGGCGTTGGTCACAAAAAGGTGTCCAGATCCAAAACCTGTGGGAGCTGGCTTGCCCGCGATGAATCCACCTCGGTCTTGCTGATTCACAGCCAAAAAAAACCCCGATACCAGCCGTGACTGGATCGGGGCAGAGGCTACTGTTGAGGAGCTGCGATGCGAGGGTGACCAAACCTTCGTGTTGCAAGCTGAGTTCAGTGTGCCGACTCCCCTGCACAGCGAGTTAGCCGAAAACGACCTGTTCATAGCCGTCGCGGCCACTGCGACAAATCGCTCTTGCCGTCACTTCACCCGCCTACCAGAATCGAACCACGACCTCCGTTGCCGAAGAAGGATTCGCCTCATGATGTACGCCGACTTGATTGATCAGGAAGACCTGTTGGGACAGCTCAAGGCATTGGGGTTTCAGGTGCCAAGTGGCTCCACGGCCGAGCGGGCCTGTGAGTGTGCGGTGCGTGGGCTGGATAATGTAAGGGCATCCGAGCTGCGCAAGATGGTCAAGGACATGTACACCAGTGGCGCCAGCATCCAGCCCGCAGTGCGTCAGGCCATCGACAAACAGTTGCTGCCAGCGTTGGCGGACTACCAGCAAAGCCATAGCGCCTGATAAATCCATTCGCGAGCAGGCTCGCTCCCACATTCGACAGAATTCTCATGGAAGAACTCGGTTAAAGGTGGGAGCGAGCCTGCTCGCGAAGAACGATGACTCGCTCTACAGCCTTACACTGGCAAACGTCGACTCATTGCGCGCCTGGCTCAACGCCGACATCGGACCCGACAGCGGCGACATCACAATCGCTTGCGGCAGCGGCAGCATCGCCACTTGCTGGGTGGTGTTGGACCCTACGCGCTCGTCACGCGGCGGAATGCCGAAGTATTCGCGGTAGCACTTGGAGAAGTGCGGCGTCGACACAAAACCGCACACCGAAGCCACTTCGATGATCGACATCGGCGTCTGCTTGAGCAATTGCCGGGCGCGAATCAGGCGCAACTTGAGGTAGTAGCGCGACGGCGAACAGTGCAGGTATTTCTGGAACAGGCGCTCGAGCTGCCGACGCGACACGGCGACGTACACCGCCAGTTCATCAAGGTCGATTGGCTCTTCCAGATTGGCTTCCATCAGCGCAACGATTTCCTGCAGTTTCGGCTGGTTGGTGCCGAGCATGTGCTTGAGCGGCACACGCTGGTGATCCTGCTCGTTGCGGATACGCTCGTAGACGAACATTTCCGAGATCGCGGCGGACAGCTCACGGCCGTGATCGCGGCTGATCAGGTGCAGCATCATGTCCAGCGGCGCGGTGCCGCCGGAGCTGGTGAAACGGTTACGGTCGAGGGTGAACAAGCGGGTGCTCATCGCCACGCGCGGGAAAGCTTCCTGCATCGCCGCCAGACATTCCCAATGCACGCTGCAATCGAAACCGTCGAGCAGGCCGGCGCAGGCCAGGGCCCAACTGCCGGTGCACACGGCACCGAGACGTTTGGACTGACGCGCCTGGCTTTGCAGCCATGAGACGTGTTCACGGGTAACGGTGCGCTGGATGCCGATGCCACCGCAGACGATCACGGTGTCCAGCGGTGGCGCTTTGTGCATGGAGGCGTCAGGGGTGATTTGCAGACCGTCACTGGCCCACACCTGGCCGCCATCGACGGTGAGGGTGCTCCAGCGATACAGCTCGCGACCGGACAATTGATTGGCCATACGCAGAGGTTCAACTGCGGAGGCCAGAGAAATCAGCGTGAAATTGTCCAGCAGCAGAAAGCCGATGGATTGAGGCGCACGGTTCTGGGGTTGGGCCCCGGAGTTGAACGACGTCATCGCGGTATCTCCTCACACAAAGCGGGTGATGGCCTCAGGCGGAGGCTCTTGTTATTGCCGGCGTTCTCGCAGGGGAGACGGGCTTTGTTATGACAGAGCAATTGCCATGCCTAAAATTGAATGGCCGTTCAACAACTCCTGAAAACGACGTCGCGACGTGTCTATTCGAGACGTCCGACCAAGGGTATTTAGAAGTGCCATCGACGCCAGTGAAAGCCCTGCCCCGATGGGTGTGAGCATATCGGTAGCACTTGTGGGAACTGGCTTGCGCACGGTTGCCGGGGAATGTCACCTAAGGCACGGGTGACGGACGGTAGGGGGTGCCGATTGCCTGTAACAGCTGGGAAAGACTCTTATCTGATTGCGACGCGCTAAAAGGTGGCGTGATTGATTAGCCGTGTTCACTTAGCGCGCAGTTTTGACTGGTCTGGCCCCTTCGCGAGCAGGCTCGCTCCCACAGTAGATCTCCAGTGAACACAAAAATGTATGAACGCCAGGTTCCAATGTGGGAGCGAGCTTGTCTCCGGGCGGCGTTCCGACGAAGAATTCACCTCGGTGGAGCTGACTCAGCACTCAACCGCGCTCACCGCCAAGCCACCGCGCGACGTTTCTTTATATTTGTCATGCATATCGGCGCCGGTATCGCGCATGGTGCGAATCACCCGGTCCAGCGAGATAAAGTGCTGCCCGTCGCCACGCAACGCCATCTGCGCTGCATTGATTGCTTTCACCGCCGCAATCGCATTGCGCTCGATGCACGGCACTTGCACCAGACCACCTACCGGATCGCACGTCAGCCCAAGGTTGTGCTCCAGGCCTATCTCCGCCGCATTGCACAGTTGCTCGGGTGTGGCGCCAAGAATCTCCGCCAGCCCCGCCGCCGCCATCGCGCACGCCGAGCCGACTTCGCCCTGACAGCCGACTTCAGCACCGGAGATCGACGCATTCTTCTTGCACAGAATCCCGACCGCCGCCGCACCGAGGAGGTAATCGACGACATTGGCGTCAGTCACCGCCTCGCTGAACTTCATAAAGTAGTGCAACACCGCCGGAATGATCCCCGCCGCGCCGTTGGTCGGCGCCGTGACCATGCGCCCACCCGCGGCGTTCTCTTCATTCACGGCGAGGGCGAACAGGTTGACCCACTCCATTGCGCTCAGTGTCGAACCAATCACATTCGGCTTGCCCAGCTCCTGCAGGCTACGGTGCAACTTCGCCGCGCGGCGACGCACATTCAAACCGCCGGGCAGGATGCCCTCGTGCTTCAAGCCCTGTTCGACGCAATCCTGCATCGCCCGCCACAGTTTCATCAGCCCGGCGCGAATCTCTTCTTCACTGCGCCAGACCTTCTCGTTGGCCATCATCAATTCGGCAACGCGCAGGTTGTGCTTTTTGCACAGCTCCAGCAGCTCGACGGCGCTGGAAAAGTCATAAGGCAACTCGGTGCGATCCAGATCGACCACGCCGCTGGACGCCTGCGCCTCATCCACGACAAATCCACCACCGACCGAATAGTAGGTGTCGCGATGCAACTCGCCGTGATCGCCTTCGGCAACCAGGGTCATGGCATTGGGATGGAACGGCAGGTTTTCCTCGATCAGGCGCATGTCGCGGGCCCAGACAAACGGCACCGACAAGCGACCATCCAAAAGGAGTGTGTGGGTTTCACGCAGGGCCTGGATGCGCGGGCCGATCTGCGACGGATCGATCGCGTCCGGCCACTCACCCATCAACCCCATGATCACCGCGTTGTCGCTGCCGTGACCGATGCCCGTGGCCGACAGCGAACCGAAAAGCTGAACCTCAATGCGCCGCACCTGTTCCAACTGATGCCTGTCACGCAGCGACTCAACGAACAAGGCCGCCGCGCGCATTGGCCCGACGGTGTGGGAACTGGAAGGGCCGATGCCGATTTTGAACAGGTCGAAAACGCTGATAGCCATTGCTGCAGAGCTCCTGAAGATGCTGATCCGGGGCGTTAAGCGCCCGCTGGCGGAGCTGCTACGCTCAAGCTGCGATCCGCCGGAATGCCCGCATCATCAGGCTTTTGATGGCTCGCACGGCGTCTGGCACCGACGCACTCATGTCCACGAACGCCGTACCGGTTTTCACGCCTGTTTGCGCCGTTTTTATGCAGTTCAGATGGCCAGACAGGGCAGAAAAAAGCTGTAAACGACGTCACTGACACTGGATGCGACCATCCCTGTACTGGATACGACCCCCCCTGTAGGCGTCAGATTTTCACTGGTACATGATCGTTATGACTCGATTGCAAGGCGACGTGGTAGAGCTGTCTCCAGAACGCCATCCAACCGCAACCCATAAGTGCGGTGGTCCAGTCGGAACACTGCCAAAAAAAACACCAAGGAGTCCATCCATGAAAGGTTCCCCGTCGTTGTTGTTGGCCGCCATGCTGAGTCTGCCGTTACTGGCGCAAGCTGCAGAACCGGCACAGTGCAGTACCGTAAATTTCTCCGATGTTGGCTGGACCGACATCACCGCCACCACCGCTACCACCTCCGTCGTCCTCAACGCCCTCGGCTACAAGACCAAGACCACCATGATCTCCGTACCCGTGACCTACAAGTCGCTGGCCGACGGCAAGAACATGGACGTGTTCCTCGGCAACTGGATGCCGACCATGGAAAACGACATCAAGGCCTACCGCGACGCCGGCACCGTGGAAACCGTGCGCACCAACCTCACCGGCGCCAAGTACACCCTCGCCGTGCCGCAAGCCCTGTATGACAAAGGTCTGCATGACTTCGCCGACATCGCCAAATTCAAGAAAGAACTCGACGGCAAGATTTATGGCATCGAGCCTGGCAACGACGGCAACCGTCTGATCCAGAGCATGATCGACAAGGACGCCTTCGGCCTGAAAACCGCCGGGTTCAAAGTCGTCGAATCGTCTGAAGCGGGCATGCTCTCGCAGGTTGACCGCGCGTCGCGCCGTGGCACCGAGGTGGTGTTCCTCGGCTGGGCGCCGCACCCGATGAACAAGCGCTTCAAGATTCAATACCTGACCGGCGGCGACGAGTTCTTCGGCCCCGATTTCGGTGCGGCCACCGTAGCGACCAACACCCGCAAGGGTTACGCCACGGAATGCAGCAACGTCGGTCAGTTGCTGAAGAATCTGGAGTTCACCGTCGACATGGAAAGCGAACTGATGGGCAACATCCTCGACGACAAGATGAAGCCTGACGCGGCCGCCAAGGCCTGGCTGAAAAAGAATCCACAGGTGCTCGATACCTGGCTCGCTGGCGTGACCACCATTGACGGTAAGCCTGGCCTGGAGGCCGTGAAAGCCAAGTTAGCCCAGTAATCGCTTATGCCGGGCAGGTTCGCCTGCCCGGGCTGTTTATTTCCTTGCATGCGGACGTTCACTACCATGCTGATTGATCAGAAAATACCTTTAGGCCAGTACATCGCGGCATTCGTTGAATGGTTGACGCAACACGGCGCCAACACGTTCGACGCAATTGCCGTGACGCTGGAAACGATGATCCACGGCGTGACGTTTGCGCTGACCTGGTTCAACCCGCTGGTCTTGATCGGCCTCATCGCCCTGATTGCGCATCTGATCCAGCGCAAATGGGGGCTCACCGCTTTTGTAGTCGCTTCGTTTCTGCTGATCCTCAATCTGGGGTACTGGCAGGAAACCATGGAAACCCTCGCCCAGGTGTTATTCGCCACCTTTGTCTGCGTGCTGATCGGTGTGCCGCTGGGCATCATCGCCGCGCACAAGCCGATGTTCTACACGGTGATGCGCCCGGTACTCGATCTGATGCAGACCGTACCGACCTTCGTTTACCTCATTCCTACCCTGACCCTCTTCGGGCTGGGTGTGGTGCCGGGCCTGATCTCCACGGTGGTGTTCGCCATCGCGGCGCCCATCCGCCTGACCTACTTGGGCATCCGCGATGTCCCGCAAGAACTGATGGACGCCGGCAAGGCCTTCGGCTGCTCGCGTCGCCAATTGCTCTCACGGATCGAATTGCCTCACGCCATGCCGAGCATCGCTGCCGGCATCACTCAATGCATCATGCTGTCGTTGTCGATGGTGGTGATCGCGGCACTGGTGGGCGCCGACGGACTCGGCAAACCGGTGGTCAACGCACTGAACACTGCTGATATCGCCCTGGGCTTCGAAGCAGGCCTGGCGATCGTACTGCTGGCGATCATGCTCGACCGTATCTGCAAACAACCCGACGCCAAAGTAGGGGGTGACGCATGAGCATAATTCGCTTCGAAGACGTCGACGTAATCTTCTCCAAAGATCCGCGCGAGGCACTCAAGCTGCTGGATCAGGGCATGACCCGCAACGAGATCCTGAAAAAGACCGGGCAAATCGTTGGTGTGGAAAAAGCCACGCTGGACATCAACAAAGGCGAAATCTGCGTGCTGATGGGCCTCTCGGGCTCCGGCAAGTCGAGCCTGCTGCGCTGCATCAACGGCCTCAACACCGTGAGCCGCGGCAAGCTGTTCGTCGAGCATGAAAACCGCCAGATCGACATCGCCTCCTGCACGCCCGCCGAACTGAAAATGATGCGCACCAAACGCATCGCCATGGTGTTCCAGAAATTCGCCTTGATGCCTTGGCTGACGGTGCGCGAGAACATCAGTTTCGGTCTGGAAATGCAGGGACGCCCGGAAAAGGAACGCAAGAAACTGGTCGATGAAAAACTCGAACTGGTGGGCCTGACCCAATGGCGCAACAAAAAGCCTGACGAACTCTCCGGCGGCATGCAGCAACGTGTGGGCCTTGCCCGGGCGCTGGCTATGGATGCCGATATTCTGCTGATGGACGAACCGTTTTCGGCACTCGACCCGTTGATCCGCCAGGGTTTGCAGGATGAACTGCTGGAGCTGCAACGCAAGCTCAACAAGACGATCGTGTTTGTGAGCCACGACCTCGATGAGGCGCTCAAACTGGGTAGCCGCATCGCGATCATGAAGGACGGCCGGATCATTCAATACAGCGTGCCGGAAGAGATTGTGCTGAACCCGGCGGACGACTATGTGCGCACCTTCGTCGCGCACACCAACCCGCTCAACGTGCTGTGCGGTCGCAGCCTGATGCGCACGCTGGACAAGTGCAAACGCATCAACGGCTCGGTGTGTCTCGATCCGGGCGGCGATTCGTGGCTGGACCTGGCTGAAGGCAACACCATCAGAGGCGCGCGGCAGAACGGCGCGGCCCTCGACTTGCAGAATTGGGTACCGGGGCAAGCGGTGGAAGGACTGGAGCGCCGGCCGACGCTGGTCGACTCGAATATCGGCATGCGCGATGCGTTGCAGATTCGTTACCAGACCGGCAACAAACTGGTGCTGCACGATAACAATCATGTGGTGGGGATCCTGGGCGACAGCGAGCTGTATCACGCGTTGCTGGGCAAGAACCTGGGGTAAGCCCCGCAGACACAAAAACGCCGCGAGAGGATCGCGGCGTTTTTGTTTGAGTGAAGATCAAGAGATCGCAGCCTTCGGCAGCTCCTAAAGGGGGATGCGATCAATGTAGGAGCTGCCGAAGGCTGCGATCTTTTAAAGGAGGCAACGCGGTGCTTCAGACAGAAACACCGCCTCCTTCATTACCTAGCTGTACACCCGGCCAAGGAGCTGCCGATGGCTTTCAAACTGATCGAGCACATCCCGCGTGATCTGATCCTGCGTGAAGCCCATCAGGTCGTAATCCTGGCTGCCGTTGTGCAGGTACACCTCGGCGCGGTAGTAGCGCTGGCGCGCCTCTTCAGAGTCCACAGATTCAGTCGGCGTCGCGAGGTAACCTTCCAGGCTCACTTCATAAACGAAAGGGTTCCCCTCTTCCATTTCGATGCGCACGCCCATGCAACGCTTGGATTTACCCAGCAGCGTCTGTACTTCCAGACCCTGCGCACGCATTTGCGCGGCCGCATCTTCCAGCGCCGGGCTGACTTGCTTGTCCATGAAACGCTGAACCACCGATTGGCTCGGCTGCAGATCCAGTTGCGTCAGACGCTCACTGAAACCACGACGACCACGCTCGGCCAGTTGCGCTTGCTCCTGTTCGATCTGCACGTCCTGACGCATCGCCTTGTGCAGGCCGAACATGAAGAACACCAGCACCACCGAGAACGGCAGACCGGCCAGCACCACCATGGTTTGCATGGCTTCGAAGTTACCGGCAAACAGCAGACCGATGGTTACCAGCGTGATAACTGCCGACCAGAAAATCCGCAGCCAGTGCGGCGCATCTTCGTCGACGTTGCCGCCCTTGCACGAAAGGTTGGCCATCATCACCGCACCGGAATCGGCCGGGGTCAGGAACAGTACGAAGCCCACGAAGATCGACACACCAATGACAATCTTCGACGCCGGGTAATGCTCAAGCAGCTGATAGATCGCCATCGACGGCTGTTCCAGCGCCGTCTTGCCGAGCTCAACCGCCCCATGGTTCATCACCAGATCCAGGGCCGAGTTACCGAAAATCGACAACCAGGCCAGCGTGAAGCCCAGCGGAATCAGCAGCACACCGGCGACCAGTTCACGCACGGTCCGACCACGGGAAATCCGCGCGATGAACATGCCGACGAATGGGGCCCAGGAAATCCACCACGCCCAGTAGAACAGCGTCCACAGGCCCATCCAGCGTTCGGTTTTCTCGGCGCTGCCTTCATACACGTAGAGGTCGAAGGTTTTCAGCACGATGCCGTTGAGGTAGTCGCCAATGTTCTGCACGAAGCCATTGAGCAAGTGCAAGGTCGGGCCGAACAGCAGCACGAAAATCAGCAGACCGCTGAACAGCACGATGTTCAGGTTGGACAGACGACGGATGCCGTTTTCCACACCCGACACCGCCGCGATGGTTGCCACGGTGCTCATCACAATGATCACGATCAGCAGGTTGGTGTTGCTGTGTTCCATGCCGAACAGGTTTTCAAGGCCCGACGACACTTGCAGCGAACCAATCCCCAGGTTGGTCACCAGACCCAAAAGGGTCACGAACATGCCGAAGCCGTCCACCGCGTGACCGGCCGCGCCTTTGACCCAACGCTCGCCTACCAGCGGATACAGCGCCGAACGCAGTGCCAGCGGCTGGTTATGACGGTAAGCAAAGTACGCCACGGCCAGACCGACCAGTGCATAGATCGCCCAGCCGTGCAGGCCCCAGTGCAGGAAAGTCAGCTGTACAGCCTGACGCGCCGCCATGTTGGAGCCGGCAGTGCCTTCAGGCGGATTGAAGTAGTGATCCAGCGGTTCGGAGGCGCCGAAGTACAACAGCGAAATACCGATACCCGACGAGAACAGCATCCCCGCCCAGGCGCCGTAACTGAAATCAGGGGTGTCGTCCTTGCTGCCCAGTTTGAGTTTGCCGTAGGAAGAAAACGCCAGGCCCACCACAAACACCAGGTAAGCGGCGATCACCACCATGTAGTACCAGCCGAAGCTGCGCGACAACCAGGCCTGAGCCACACCCAACATCCTGCCGGCCTCTTGCGGGGCGATAATCAGAATGGCGGTCAACAACAGAATCAGCGCGGTAGAGGTGTAAAACACCCAACCGTTGACCGTCACCTTCTCGGGCGGGGTCTTTATTAGCGAGGCAGAACTCATGGCACAAATGCTCCAGGCAGTGCGAGAGAAGAACACAAGGCAACACGGAACCCGACCAATCGGTTAGTTGGCAGCCGACCGGCGGGTGATATAAAGACACCCCGAAAAAAGCCTGAACCTGCCGAAATGGCGCTGCGAATCGCTACCGTGGCCGAAGATGTACGGACGTTCATCCGAAACCTGGCCCTGAGCGTCTTGCCCTTTCAACACGTCCTTCGAATAGCGAACCGCGCCATGCCCCATACAGGTTTCGAGCATTTTCGGATGTCGGTTTTATCGCCACTTACACGTAGGAAAAAGCTGTAGGCAGCGACGATTTGTCGCAGATCTTATTCTTTGTTGATTGAACGTTCAATCAAAACAAAATAGACTGGCCCTCAATCCGATAAGCGTTATTCGCCCGTCGGAAGGCCTAAGGAGATGTGCAAGATGCCCAAGGTCGGTATGCAACCCATCCGCCGCCAACAACTGATCGAAGCCACTTTGCAGGCGGTCGATCAGGTCGGAATGGGGGACGCCAGCATTGCGCTGATCGCCCGTTTGGCCGGTGTCTCGAATGGCATCATCAGTCACTATTTTCAGGACAAGAATGGCCTGATTGCCGCCACGATGCGGTATCTGATGACCGCCCTCAGCGAGAGTGTCACCGCACGTCGTCAGGCGTTGGCAGATGACAGCCCACGGGCGCATCTGCAGGTGATCATCGAAGGCAACTTCGACGCCAGCCAGGTCAATGGCCCGGCAATGAAAACCTGGTTGGCCTTTTGGGCCACCAGCATGCACCAGCCGTCTTTGCACAGGTTGCAGCGGATCAACGATCACCGCTTGTATTCCAACCTGTGCTGCCAGTTCCGCCGTGTGTTGCCGCTCGAAGATGCGCGCAGCGCCGCCCGCGGTCTGGCAGCCCTCATTGACGGGTTGTGGTTGCGCGGCGCGCTGTCGGGAGACGCTTTCGACACAGCGCAGGCGCAACAGATCGCTTACGAATACATGGATTTCCAATTGGCCAAGCAGGTGAGCTAGAGCACTCGAAAAAAGCTCGGCCCCTGAACTGTCACCGATCAGCGATGCCACAGCTACATGGCTCACCCGGTGACCAACGCCAACCACTTATGCACTTGCGAGGACACTATGGCCCGTTTCGAACTGCAAAAACTCTACATCGATGGCGCTTACTCCGACGCCTCCAGCGACGCCACCTTCGAAGCCATCAACCCGGCAACCGGTGAAGTCCTCGCACAAGTACAACGTGCGACCAAGGAAGACGTCGAGCGCGCTGTGGTCAGCGCCGAAAAGGGCCAGAAAATCTGGGCCGCGATGACCGCCATGGAGCGTTCGCGCATCCTGCGTCGTGCCGTCGACATCCTGCGCGAGCGCAACGATGAACTGGCTGCTCTGGAAACCCTGGACACCGGTAAAGCCTTCTCCGAAACCAAGTACGTCGACATCGTTACCGGCGCTGACGTGCTGGAATACTACGCAGGCCTGGTACCCGCCATCGAAGGCGAGCAGATCCCGCTGCGTGACACCGCATTCGTTTACACCCGTCGCGAGCCGCTGGGCGTTGTCGCCGGTATCGGCGCGTGGAACTACCCGATCCAGATCGCTCTGTGGAAATCCGCTCCAGCGCTGGCCGCCGGTAACGCGATGATCTTCAAGCCAAGCGAAGTCACCTCGCTGACCACCCTGAAACTGGCTGAAATCTACACCGCAGCCGGCGTTCCGGATGGCGTGTTCAACGTCCTGACCGGCAGCGGCCGTGAAGTCGGCACCTGGCTGACCGAGCACCCGCGCATCGAGAAAATCTCCTTCACCGGCGGCACCGACACCGGCAAGAAAGTCATGGCCAGCGCTTCGGCATCGTCGCTGAAAGACGTGACCATGGAACTGGGCGGCAAGTCGCCGCTGATCATCTTCGACGACGCCGACCTCGATCGCGCCGCCGACACCGCGATGATGGCCAACTTCTACAGCTCGGGTCAGGTCTGCACCAACGGTACTCGCGTGTTCGTGCCGAGCCACCTGAAAGCTGCGTTCGAAGCCAAGATCGTTGAGCGCGTTGCGCGCATCCGCATCGGCAACCCGGAAGACGAAAACACCAACTTCGGTCCGCTGGTGAGCTTCGCGCACATGGAAAGCGTGCTGGGCTACATCGCCAAGGGTAAAGAACAAGGTGCCCGCGTCCTGTGCGGCGGCGAGCGTCTGACCGACGGCGAATTCGCCAAAGGCGCGTTCGTGGCGCCGACCGTGTTCACCGACTGCACCGACGACATGACCATCGTTCGTGAAGAAATCTTTGGCCCGGTCATGGCGATCCTGTCTTACGAGACCGAAGAAGAAGTGATCCGCCGTGCCAACGACACTGACTTCGGCCTGGCCGCCGGTGTCGTTACCAAAGACCTGAACCGCGCGCACCGCGTGATTCATCAGCTCGAAGCCGGTATCTGCTGGATCAACGCCTGGGGCGAGTCCGACGCAAAAATGCCGGTTGGCGGTTACAAGCAGTCGGGTGTTGGCCGTGAAAACGGGATCAGCTCTCTCAACAACTTCACGCGCATCAAGTCCGTGCAAGTCGAACTGGGCGATTACGCCTCAGTGTTCTGAGGAGCCACAAGCGGCAAGCTTTAAGCTGCAAGTAAAAGCAGTTTGGGCTTGCCGCCCTCCCCCGATTTCGAAGACACAGCTCGCTGCTTTTTCTTGCAGCTTGAAGCTTGTGACTTGTAGCTCCCCCAGGAGAATTTATGACTACAGAATACGACTACATCATCATAGGGGCCGGCTCTGCAGGTAACACACTTGCGACCCGTCTGACTGAAGACGAAGGCGTCACCGTTCTGCTGCTCGAAGCAGGCGGGCCGGATTATCGTCTCGACTTCCGTACGCAAATGCCGGCCGCACTGGCGTTCCCGCTGCAAGGTCGTCGCTACAACTGGGCTTACGAAACCGATCCAGAGCCACACATGGACGGTCGCCGGATGGAATGCGGTCGCGGCAAAGGCCTCGGCGGCTCTTCGCTGATCAACGGCATGTGCTACATCCGCGGCAACGCGATGGACTACGACAACTGGGCCAAGCTGCCGGGCCTTGAAGATTGGGATTACCTGAACTGCCTGCCGTATTTCCGCAAAGCGGAAACCCGTGACATCGGCCCGAACGATTACCACGGTGGCGATGGCCCGGTCAGCGTGACCACGCCAAAGGCTGGCAACAACCCGCTGTTCCACGCGATGGTTGAAGCAGGCGTGCAGGCCGGTTACCCGCGTACCGAAGACTTGAACGGTTATCAGCAGGAAGGCTTCGGCCCGATGGACCGCACTGTAACGCCGAACGGCCGCCGTGCTTCCACCGCCCGTGGTTACCTCGATATCGCTAAAAAGCGTTCGACCCTGACCATCGTCACCCACGCCCTGACCGACAAGATCCTGTTCGAAGGCAAGCGTGCCATCGGCGTGCGTTATCTGGTTGGCGACGCTGAAGAGCGCGTTGAAGCCAAAGCCCGCAAGGAAGTCCTGCTGTGCTCCGGCGCCATCGCCTCGCCACAGGTTCTGCAGCGTTCCGGCGTAGGCCCGGCAAAACTGCTGGAAAGCCTCGACATCCCGGTCGTACACGATCTGCCGGGCGTCGGTGAAAACCTGCAGGATCACCTTGAGCTTTACCTGCAATATGCGTGCACCCAACCGGTTTCGCTGTACCCGTCGCTGCTCTGGTACAACCAGCCGGCCATCGGTGCCGAGTGGCTGTTCAACGGCACCGGCATCGGCGCCAGCAACCAGTTCGAGGCCGGCGGCTTCATCCGTTCGCGTCCGGAATTCGAATGGCCGAACATCCAGTACCACTTCCTGCCGGTAGCGATTAACTACAACGGCAGCAACGGTGTGAAAGAGCACGGTTTCCAGGCGCACATGGGTTCCATGCGTTCGCCGAGCCGTGGCCGCATCCAGGTGAAGTCCAAGGATCCGCGTCAGCACCCGAGCATCCTGTTCAACTACATGGCCACCGAGCAAGACTGGCAGGAGTTCCGTGACGGCATCCGCCTGACCCGTGAAATCATGCAACAGCCAGCGCTGGATCAATACCGTGGCCGTGAAATCAGCCCGGGTATCGACGTGCAAACCGATGAGCAGCTGGACAAGTTCATCCGCGAACACGCCGAAACCGCGTTCCACCCGTCCTGCTCGTGCAAGATGGGCACCGACGAGATGGCTGTGGTCGATGGCGAAGGCCGCGTGCATGGCATGCAGGGTCTGCGGGTGGTCGATGCGTCGATCATGCCGATCATCACCACCGGCAACCTGAACGCGCCGACGATCATGATCGCCGAGAAAATCGCCGACAAGATCCGTGGCCGCAAGCCACTGCCGCGCAGCACCGCCGACTACTACGTAGCGGGCGATGCGCCGGTAAAGGGCAAGGCGATGCGTGATATCACGCCTGTTGCTCAGTAATACTTGATACCGCGTCACGGCTAATCGCTGGCAAGCCAGCTCCCACAGGGTTTTGCGTCGTTCACACCTATTGTGTTCAGCAAAAAACCTGTGGGAGCCTGGCTTGCCAGCGATGGGGCCCTCACATTCAGCACAAATTCTCCCGCTGCACAGTAAAACCTCCTACACCCCCTCTTCACTTGATCCTACCCCCACGCAGGCCTACTCTAGGCCTCGCGCAATCGTTTCACCCCTCCCCGCCGTCGCTTTACCGCTTCCCCCTAACAAGGAGGTTCCCGAATGTTCGATTTCCACCCCCAGCTCAAGCAGCGCTTCGCTGCCTTGCGCACGGGCGCCGAGTTCTTTTCCCTGCGGTATGTACGCGAGTCCGGCCAATACCTGTCGGTGCGCAAGAACGTTGCCGAGCCGCCGAGTCTGAGCCGCGACGAAGGTGCGATGCTCACGGTGCGGGTCAACGGCGTCGAAGCCTACGCTGCGACCAATGACCTCTCGCAACGGGGCCTGCAAGCCGCCCTTGAGCGCGCCGAACAGCAGGCCCGGCGGCTCAAGCCCCACGCCTTGCTCGACCTGCGCGATCAAGCGGTTTCCAGCGACCGCGCGGATTACTTTTCGCCCAATCTCGAACAACCCTTCCCGTCCCTGAGCGAATGCTTTGAGCTGCTCGGCGCGGAATCCGCCTCGGTGCCAAAGGATGAGCGCCTGGTGAATTGGGAAGTCAGCATTGGCATCACCCATGTCGAACAGATCTACCTGAGCAGCGCTGGCGCCGAATTGCGCCAGGCCCAGCGCTTCGTCTACCCAAGCCTCGACGTCACCGCCTACGACGGCAACGACAGCCAGACTCGCAGCCTCGGCCGCGAAAACTTCGGCCAACAGGGTGGCGCAGACGTGATCAGCCGTTGCGGGCTGATCGGTGCCGGTCCGCTGGTCGCCGATCAGGCGCTGCAACTGTTGCTCGCGCCAAACACTCCACAAGGCCCGCGCGACCTGCTGTTGATGCCTGACCAGATGATGCTGCAAATCCACGAATCCATCGGTCACCCGCTGGAGCTCGACCGCATCCTCGGCGATGAACGTAATTACGCCGGTACCAGCTTCGTCAAAGCATCTGACTTCGGCAGCCTGCAATACGGCTCGAAACTGCTCAACGTGACGTTCGATCCGGGCATCCCCGAAGAACTCGCCAGCTACGGCCATGACGACGACGGCACCAAAGCCAGCAAACAATTCCTGATTCGTGATGGCCTGCTGCTGCGCCCACTCGGCGGTGCGCTGTCGCAGTTCCGTGCCGGGATGGACGGCGTCGCCAACAGCCGCGCCTGCGGCTGGAACCGTCCACCGATCGATCGTATGGCCAACCTCAACATCGAGCCGGGCGATCAGCCGCTGAACAAACTCATCGAAAGCATCGAAAACGGCATCCTGATGAGCACCAACCGCTCATGGTCGATTGACGATGCGCGCAACAAATTCCAGTTCGGCTGTGAATGGGGCCAGTTGATCGAAAACGGCGAACTCAAAGGCGTGGTGAAAAACCCCAACTATCGGGCGATTTCCGCGCACTTCTGGAAAAGCCTGCGCGCCGTCGGCGATGCCAACACCGTCAAGGTGCTCGGCACGCCGAACTGCGGCAAGGGCGAACCGAACCAGGTGATCCGCGTCGGCCACGCTTCGCCGGCCTGCGTATTCAGCAACGTTGATGTATTTGGGGGAGACGCCTGATGAGCATTTCGAAGAGTCAGTCCGACGCCTTCAAGGACATGGTCAATTGGCTGCGCGACAGCGTCCGCGAGCCGGAACAGTTCACCCTCAGCTACGCCGCTGAATCTTCGGCGTTCGTGCGTTTCAATCACGCCAAGGTGCGCCAGGCCGGGCAGGTGCAGCAAGCCAACATCGTCCTGAAACTGATCAACGATGGTCGCCACGCCGACCTGCAAGTCACCCTGTCCGGCGATCAGGAAGGCGATTTGCAGCGGCTGGCCGAAGGCCTGCAACAACTGCGCGAAACCCTGCCGCTGCTGCCGCAGGATCCGTATCTGCTGCTCAACCACAATGGCTGGCAGAGCAGTAAAGTGCAGGATCATCCGCTGCCGGATACCGAGCACGTGGTCGACGAAATCTGCGCCGCCGCTGAAGGTCTGGATCTGGTTGGCTTCTATGCCGCAGGCCCGATCAGCCGTGGTTTCGCCAGTTCCTCAGGCGCGTTTGGCTGGCATCAGGCCAACAGCTTCAATTTCGACTTCAGCCTGTTCCACGAAAATGGTGAAGCGGTGAAAGCCAGCTACGCCGGGCACGACTGGAGCAGCGAAGACTTCGCCAAGCGCTTCCGGCAGGCTCGCGAACAACTGGAGTTTCTCGGTCGCCCACTGCGCACCTTGCCGCCAGGACAATACCGCGCTTATCTGGCGCCAGCCGCGCTGGAAGAAATCATGGGCATGCTGAGCTGGGGCGGCTTCTCCGCGCAGTCGATTGCCAGCAAAAGCAGCCCGTTGCAAAAACTGTATGTCGGCGATCAGGCTTTCAGTCCGCTGGTATCACTGGATGAAAAAGTCAGCGACTCGCTGAGTCCGGCGTTTTCCGGCGAGGGTTATCCGCGCAGTGATTTGCGCCTGATCATCGAGGGCAAAGCTGGAGATCAGTTGGTCGGTTCGCGCAGCGCGGCCGAGTATGGTCTGACGGCCAACGGTGCCAGCGGTGGTGAATCACCCAGTGCGCTGAACATGGCCGCCGGGGATTTGCCACAAGCGCAAATCCTCAAGCAGTTGGGCACCGGGCTGTACATCAGCAACCTGTGGTACCTGAACTTCTCGGATCAACCGGCGGCACGCATGACCGGCATGACGCGCTTCGCGACATTCTGGGTCGAAAACGGCGAGATTCAGGCGCCGGTCAGCACCATGCGATTCGACGACAGCGCTTACAGCCTGCTGGGTTCGCAGCTGGAAGCGTTGACGGCCGAGCGGGAGTTGCTGCTGTCGGCGAGCACGTATAGCCAGCGCAATACGTCGTCAGCATTGCTGCCGGGGGCGTTGGTGAGCCGACTTACGCTCACCCTGTAAACACAAAACCTGTGGGAGCGAGCCTGCTCGCGAAGAGGCCATTTCATTCAACATTGATGTTGAATGATCTACCGCTTTCGCGAGCAGGCTCGCTCCCACTTGACTGCACTCGACTCTGAGTATGCATTAGCCCTAACGACAAGAGGTCCCATGCCCGACCGCCCGCCTCTCGACGCCATCACCGCACGCTGGTTGCCGTGGGTCGTCGCCATTGCGTTCTTCATGCAGTCCCTCGACGGGACCATCCTCAACACCGCCCTGCCGGCCATGGCCCGCGACCTGGCCGAAGACCCCTTGCGCATGCAGGGCGTGGTCATCGCCTACATGCTCACCGTGGCCCTGCTGATCCCCGCTTCCGGCTGGATCGCCGACCGTTTCGGCACCAAGAAAATCTTCTTCGGCGCGATCCTGCTGTTCAGCATCGGCTCGCTGCTCTGTGCACTGTCGAGCACCCTGAGCATGCTGATCGGCGCCCGGGTGATTCAGGGCCTGGGCGGTGCATTGATGTTGCCGGTCGGGCGACTGGTGGTCTTGCGCGCTTATCCGCGTTCCGAGCTGGTGCGGATCATGGGGTTCATCACCATTCCCGGATTACTCGGTCCGCTGCTCGGTCCGACCATGGGCGGCTGGATGGTCGAATACCTGACGTGGCACTGGATCTTCCTGATCAACCTTCCGGTGGGCGTCATCGGCTGCTACGCGGTGTGGAAATTCATCCCCGACCTGCGCGGCACCGAACGCACGCGTTTCGACAGCCTCGGTTTCCTGTTGTTTGGCGCAGCGATGATTCTGATCACCATCGCCATGGAGGGGCTCGGCGAATTGCATCTGCCGCACTTGCGCGTGATGTTGCTGCTGTTCGGTGGCTTCGCCTGTCTGGCCGCGTACTGGCTGCGCGCCGGGCATATCGAAAACCCGTTGTTCTCCCCGTCGCTCTTCAAGACCCGCACGTTTGCCGTCGGCATTCTCGGCAACCTGTTCGCCCGTCTGGGCAGCGGCGCCCTGCCGTTTCTGGTGCCGTTGCTGCTGCAAGTGGCGCTGGGTTACTCACCGTCGCAAGCGGGGATGAGCATGTTGCCACTGGCCGCTGCAGCGATGATCGCCAAGTGGGTCGCGCGACCGCTGATCGAACGCCTCGGCTATCGCATCGTTCTCACCGGCAACACGCTGCTGCTGGGGATCATGCTGGCCAGCATGGGCCTGGTCAGCGAACAGACGCCGTACTGGCTGCTGCTGTGCCTGCTGGCGGTTCTCGGCGCGATCAACTCGCTGCAATTCACCGCGATGAACACCGTGACCCTGATCGACCTCGACGACGCCAGTGCCAGCAGCGGCAACAGTTTGCTGTCGGTGGTCGCGCAGTTGTCGCTGAGTCTGGGGGTCGCCTGCGCCGGTGCCTTGTTGGGCGGGTTTACCGCCGAGGTCGGCAACGACGGTGTCGAGACGGTGCTGGGCGCATTCCAGTTGACCTTCGTGACCGTCGGGATCATGGCGATGCTCGCCGCGACGATTTTCTCGCAACTGTCGAAAGAAGACGGAAGGCGCGCCAAAAGGCCGGAAGAACACATCGAACATTAAGCGCTGTTCGTCCAGAACTTTCGAGAAAAGTGGCACGGGGCTGCTACACTGCGCGACATTTTGTTTTGCAGGCCCGTCCCGTGACCACCATCGCCACCGCTTTTAACACTCTGCCGCTGTCCGCTGCCATGCTGGCTAACCTCGAATCACTCGGTTATGCGCAGATGACGCCGATCCAGGCGCAGAGCTTGCCGGTGATCCTCAAGGGGATGGACCTGATTGCCCAGGCCAAGACCGGCAGCGGCAAGACCGCTGCGTTCGGCATCGGCCTGCTCAACCCGATCAACCCGCGCTACTTCGGTTGCCAGGCGCTGGTGATCTGCCCGACGCGCGAGTTGGCCGACCAGGTGGCCAAGGAAATCCGTCGCCTGGCCCGTGCTGAAGACAACATCAAGGTCCTGACCCTGTGCGGCGGCGTGTCGTTCGGCCCGCAGATTGCTTCGCTGGAACACGGCGCGCACATCATCGTCGGCACCCCGGGACGCATCCAGCAGCACTTGCGAAAAGGTTCGCTGGTACTCGATGGCCTGAACACGCTGATCCTCGACGAAGCCGACCGCATGCTCGACATGGGTTTCTACGACGCCATCGAAGACATCATCGTCAAGACCCCTGAGCGTCGTCAGACCTTGCTGTTCTCGGCAACCTACCCGGTGGGCATCAAGCAGCTTGCGTCGAAGTTCATGCGCGATCCGCAAACGGTGAAAGCCGAAGCGTTCCACGATGACACCCAGATCGAGCAGCGCTTCTACGAGATTTCCCCGGAAGAGCGCATGAGCGCGGTGACCAAGGTCCTGCACCACTTCCGTCCGGCATCCTGCGTGGCGTTCTGCTTCACCAAGCAGCAAGTGCAGGAAACCGTTGACCACCTGACGGCCAAAGGCATCTCCGCCGTCGGCCTGCACGGTGATCTGGAACAACGTGACCGCGACCAGGTGCTGGCGATGTTCGCCAACCGCAGTACTTCGGTACTGGTTGCCACCGACGTTGCCGCCCGTGGTCTGGACATTGATGCGCTGGACATGGTGATCAACGTCGAACTGGCGCGCGATTCGGAAATCCACATTCACCGCGTTGGCCGTACCGGTCGTGCGGGCGAGAAAGGCATTGCCATCAGCCTGGTGGCACCGAGCGAAGCGCACCGCGCACAAGCCATCGAGCAACTGCAAAAGTCGCCGCTGAACTGGGATCAGGTAGACAACCTCAAGTCCCAGGGCCTTGCTCCGCTGCAGCCGCCGATGACCACCCTGTGCATCGGTGCCGGCCGTAAAGACAAAGTGCGTCCGGGCGACATTCTTGGCGCATTGACTGGCGACGCCGGCATTCCGGGCGCACAGGTCGGCAAAATCGCGATCTTCGACTTCCAGGCGTATGTGGCCGTGGAACGTACCGTGGCCATGCAAGCCTTGCAGCGCCTCAACGACGGCAAGATCAAGGGCCGTTCGCTGCGCGTGCGTATCCTGTAAAAACAACGTACTCCCCTGTGGGAGCGAGCCTGCTCGCGAAGGCAATCTGTCAGCCAACATCAATGTTGAATGGCATACCGTTTTCGCGAGCAGGCTCGCTCCCACAATTGGTTTTGTGGTGACATTTTCAGAGGACACCGTTTTGCGCTCTACCGAAGTCGTGATCATTGGCGCTGGCGCCGCGGGTTTGATGTGTGCACTGACCACCGCCGGGCGCGGCCGTCAGGTATTGCTGCTCGACCATGCGAACAAGGCCGGCAAGAAAATCCTGATGTCGGGCGGTGGCCGCTGCAATTTCACCAACATGTACACCGAACCGAGCAATTTCCTCTCGCAGAACGCGCACTTCTGCAAATCCGCACTGGCGCGCTACACCCAGTGGGATTTCATCGGCATGGTCGGCAAGCACGCGGTGCCGTATCACGAGAAGAAGCTCGGTCAGCTGTTCTGCGATAACAAATCCAGCGACATCCTCGAAATGCTCCTCACCGAATGTGATCAGGTCGGCGTCGAGCTGCACCTCGACACCTCGATCCAGACGATCGAAAAAGTCGAAAGCGGTTACCTGCTCGAAACCACCCTCGGCCAGATCCAGTGCCAGTCGCTGGTGATCGCCACCGGCGGCCTGTCGATCCCGACGTTGGGCGCCACCGGTTTCGGCTACCAGGTCGCCAAACAGTTCGGTCACGAACTGCTGCCGACCCGCGCCGGGCTGGTGCCGTTCACCATCACCGATCAGCTCAAGGAACTGTGCACAGAGTTGTCCGGTACGTCGGTGGATTGCCTGGTCAGCTGCAACGATCAGAGTTTTCGCGAGAACATCCTGTTCACTCACCGCGGCCTCAGCGGCCCGGCGATTTTGCAGATCTCCTCGTTCTGGGAATCCGGCGACACGGTGGAGATCAACCTGCTGCCGGATCACGACGCCGCCAGCTGGCTGCAACAGCAAGTGGCCGAGCGTCCGAACAGCGAGCTGAAAACGCTGCTCGGTGAGATCTTCACCAAGAAGATGGCCAATCTGCTGGCGGATAACTGGTTCGTGTCAAAGCCGATGAAGCAGTACACCCATGCGGAGCTGGCTGAGATCGCCGAGAAGCTGGGCAGCTGGAAAGTGGTGCCGGCCGGCACCGAAGGTTATCGCACGGCCGAAGTGACACTGGGTGGTGTGGACACGCGCGAAGTGTCGTCCAAGACCATGGAATCGCTGAAAAGCCCGGGCCTGTATTTTGTCGGCGAAGTGCTCGACGTCACCGGGCATTTGGGCGGTTTCAACTTTCAGTGGGCCTGGGCCTCGGGTTACGCGGCTGCGCAGTACGTTTGACCCACGTCTTTCAAATGTGAAATGCAATCCCTGTGGGAGCTGGCTTGCCAGCGATGAGGCCGGCACATCCAACATCATTGTTGACTGTCAGGCAGCCATCGCTGGCAAGCCAGCTCCCACAGGGTTATATGCCAGCCATGAATTTGAGTTCGTCATAAAAGCAGTAAGGAACACTTTTTGCTGTCAGATGTGATCGGCGCCATTGCGTCGGCGTCATTACTGGCTCAATTTAGCGGCATCGCCTCGGAAGGCCTTCGCACTTCATGTCCTCGACTTCGTTTCGTCAGTCTTTGCGGCGCCTGTGGGCGCTGGATAAATTCAGTTATAGCGTGCGGGTGTTCATCGCCCTGACCGGCAGCATGGCGCTGTGCTGGTATCAGGATGAAATGGGCCTGCTGATCCCGTTGTTCCTGGGGATTATCGCCAGCGCCCTGGCCGAGACCGACGACAGTTGGCAGGGTCGCCTCAACGCACTCGCCGTGACGCTGGTGTGTTTCAGCATCGCCGCACTGTCGGTGGAACTGCTCTTCCCCTACCCCATCATTTTTGCGATAGCGCTGGCGTTGGCCAGTTTCGGCCTGACCATGCTCGGGGCGCTGGGCGAACGTTATGGGGCGATTGCCTCGGCAACCCTGATCCTTTCCGTGTACACGATGATCGGCGTCGACCAGCGCGGCGGCGCAGTGCTCGATTTCTGGCATGAACCGATGCTGCTGGTGGCTGGCGCCGCGTGGTACGGCCTGCTCTCTGTGCTGTGGCAGGCGCTGTTTTCCAACCAGCCGGTGCAACAGAGTCTGGCGCGGTTGTTCCGTGAATTGGGTTTTTACCTGAAGCTGAAGTCTTCGCTGTTCGAGCCGATCCGGCAGATGGATGTCGAGGCCCGACGCCTGGAACTGGCGCAGCAGAATGGTCGCGTGGTGGCGGCACTGAACAGCGCCAAGGAAATCATCCTGCACCGGGTCGGCAACGGTCGGCCCGGCTCGAAAGTCAGCCGTTACCTGAAGCTGTACTTCCTCGCCCAAGACATCCACGAACGCGCCAGCTCTTCGCACTATCCGTACAACGCGCTGGCCGATGCATTTTTCCACAGCGACGTACTGTTCCGCTGCCAGCGCCTGCTGCGCCAGCAGGGTAAAGCCTGCCGGGCGCTGGCCGAATCGATCCAGATGCGTCAGCCGTTCATCTACGACGCCAGTTTTGCCGAAGCCCTGAGCGACCTCGACGCCTCCCTCGAACACCTGCGCATCCAGAGCAACCCGGCATGGCGCGGCCTGCTGCGCTCGCTGCGCGCACTGGCGGCCAACCTTGGCACCCTCGACCGTTTGCTCAGCGATGCGAGCAACCCCGATGCCTTGGCCGACGCCACCGACAGCAGCCTGCTCGACCGTTCGCCGCGCAACTTCAAGGATGTGTGGATTCGCTTGCGCACACAGCTGACACCGACCTCTTTGCTGTTCCGGCATGCGCTGCGTCTGCCGCTGGCCTTGAGCATCGGTTACGGCATGGTGCATTTGATTCACCCGTCGCAAGGCTACTGGATCATCCTCACCACGCTGTTCGTCTGCCAGCCGAACTACGGCGCGACGCGGCGTAAACTCGGCCAGCGGATTCTCGGTACTGCCATCGGCCTGACCGTGGCGTGGGCGTTGTTCGATCTGTTCCCAAGTCCGCTGGTGCAATCGTGCTTCGCCATCGCCGCCGGGGTCGTGTTCTTTACCAACCGCACCACTCGCTACACCCTGGCGACCGCCGCAATCACCATCATGGTGCTGTTCTGCTTCAATCAGGTCGGCGACGGTTACGGGCTGTTTCTGCCGCGACTGTTCGATACCTTGCTCGGCAGCCTGATCGCCGGTCTGACGGTGCTCCTGTTCCTGCCGGACTGGCAAGGTCGGCGCCTGAACAAAGTGCTGGCCAACACCCTGACCTGCAACAGCATCTACCTGCGCCAGATCATGCAGCAATACGCGGCGGGCAAGAGTGACGACCTCGCCTATCGCCTGGCCCGACGCAACGCGCACAACGCTGATGCAGCGCTGTCGACGACGCTGGCGAACATGCTCATGGAGCCTGGTCATTTTCGTAAGGAAGCGGATGTCGGTTTCCGCTTTCTGGTGCTGTCGCACACCTTGCTGAGTTATCTGTCAGGGCTGGGAGCGCACCGCGAAACCCAGTTGCCCGCGGATGTGCGTGAGCAGTTGATAGAAGGCGCCGGGGTGAAACTGGCGGCGAGCATCGATGAAATCGCCCAAGGCCTGGCGAGCAAACAACCGATTGCGATTCAAAGTGACGAAGAAGAAGCACTGGCCAATGAGCTGGAGCAGATGCCGGATGAAATCGATGAAGGACAGCGACTGGTGCAGACGCAACTGGCGCTGATCTGCCGACAGTTGGGGCCGCTGCGGACGTTGGCGGCGCATCTGATCAAGGACACCTCTGAAGCTTGAGTTGGCCCGACTGACCCCATCGCTGGCAAGCCAGCTCCCACAGGGTTCTTTGGTGAAGCACAATTTTGTGAATCAACCCGACCCACTGTGGGAGCTGGCTTGCCAGCGATGAGGCCCTCAGCAACAACACAACTCAGGGATCAGAAACCTACATCCCATGCTGTCGAAGCAACTTGTCATAACTGCCATCCGCCTTCATCGCCGCAATAGCCCGATCAAACCCCGCGACAATCTGCGCATGCTGCGGATTCTTAAGACTCACCAATATGTGCAGGCTGTTCTCGCTCAACGGCTTGGGCAAAAACTCCACCGCACTGCGTACCTTCGATGATTCCCGCGCCAGGTAATACCGCGCGACATATTCATCCTCCAGCGTCAGCTTGACCCGATCCGCCGCCAGCATGCGCACGCCCATGGCAAAGTTATGCACAGGGACTTTCTGTAACGCCGTGTCGGCATCAAATGGCGGCGAGTAGGCGTAGCCGCGCACCACCGCTATGGGATACGTGTGCAGTTGCTGCAGATTGTTGTATTCAAGTGGCGTGTCTTTGCGCTTGAGAAAGCGGATGCGGTTGACCAGATACTCACCGGAAAACTGCCCCATTTTCG
This sequence comes from Pseudomonas sp. A0308, assembly GCF_044218815.1. Taxonomy (NCBI): domain Bacteria; kingdom Pseudomonadati; phylum Pseudomonadota; class Gammaproteobacteria; order Pseudomonadales; family Pseudomonadaceae; genus Pseudomonas; species Pseudomonas sp. A0308. The sequence goes on along the minus strand of NZ_CP162581.1, from coordinate 3,910,605 downwards.
TCCGGTCTTCGTTGTACCAGGCGTTGACCAGTACGTCGTAACGCCCCTCGCCAACCCCCAGCAGCGCCCGCGCCCACGGCACCTGCTCGTAACCGCTGGCATAGCCCGCCCGGGCCAGCGCGGTGGTGACGATGTCGGTGGCCAGACCGCCGTTGACCAGTGTGTCATCGGTAAAGGGCGGCCAGATATCAAACACCAGCCGCAACTTCTGCGCCGCTGCGGTCTGAGCCAGCAAGAGCAATCCGATCAAAGCAAAGGCTCGATGCAAACGCGGCATGCTTGAAAATCCTTAGCGGGCCGGAGCCCTGCGTGTTTTCAGTCAAAACCCCAAGGCCCCTTACCGGCAAAACCCAGGCACTAACATTAGCTCAATGGAGCCTGTGCACAGCGCTCACCCGCAGATTACACAAAGACGCCCGTGCTGCGCGAAAGGAATGATGGCATTTTGACCTTTGTCACAGACTCTTACGCCATACAGACATCTGCGACCGGTGCGCTTAGTATCGGACGACGTATTCAAGGAATCGGAAAATGACAATCGAGTGGGTCTGCAAACATCACAGCGATCTGGGCAAAGAGCAGCTGTACGCACTGTTGAAGCTGCGGTCGGAAGTGTTCGTGGTTGAACAGAAATGCGCCTACCCCGACCTCGACGGGCAGGATCTGGAGGGCGACACCTATCACCTGATGGGTTGGGAGGATGATCAGTTGAAGGCTTATCTGCGCCTGCTCGATCCGCAATCCCAGGGTGGCGACGTGGTGATTGGCCGCGTGATCACAGCGCCGCAAGCCCGCGGCCAAGGAGTGGGGCACGAAATGATGGAGCAGGCGCTGAAGCAGGCCGAGAAACACTGGCCGCAGGTGCCGATCTATCTGTCGGCGCAGGCGCATTTGCAGGGGTATTACGGCAAGTACGGTTTCGTGGTGGCGGGAGAGGAATATCTGGAGGACGACATTCCGCATATCGGGATGCGTCGTTCCTGAAGGCCCCATCGCTGGCAAGCCAGCTCCCACAAGGTGTTGCGTCGTTCACAACCTATGTGAACACCAGAAAACCTGTGGGGGCTGGCTTGCCAGCGATGGCGTCAGCCCAATCCACTCAGGATTCAGGGATACTCAAGCACAGCCTTGATCTGCCGCAGATTGCGCTCGATCCACCCCCGATCAATCGCCCCCCACTCACGAATCCGATAACGCCCGGCATGGTTGCGGGCGCCCTCTTCCTGCTCGAACTCGCAAATGATATCCAGATCCGCCAGTGCGGCGATCGTGTCCTGCGCCGTGCGCCGGGGCATGCCGGTCACTTCGGTCAGCGCCGGCACGCTTGGGGCCAGACCGCTGTCGATCAGGTACGCGACGTACAAGCGTCGATAGAAACTGCTTTTGGTCTTGCTGACGTCCATCCACACCTTCCTGGTTGCGACTGTTGTTATTGCATATCTCGCCAGGTCAGATACACCCGCAGATCAAACTCGACCTGGTGATACCCCGGCAGCATGTGTTCGCACAATTTGTAAAACGCCTTGTTGTGATCCGACTCTTTGAAATGCGCCAATTCATGCACGACGATCATTTTCAGAAAGTCCGGCGCAGCGTCCTTGAACAGCGAGGCGATACGAATCTCTTTCTTGGCCTTGAGTTTGCCGCCCTGAACGCGCGAAACCGTGGTGTGCAACCCGAGAGCACGGTGGGTCAGGTCGAGGCGGTTATCGAACAGCACTTTGTCGATGGCCGGGGCGTTGCGCAGGTATTCCTGCTTCAGGTCCAGCGCGTAGGTGTACAGCGCCTTGTCGCTCTGCACATCGTGGCGCCCCGCATAACGCTGGTCCAGGTATTCACCCAGACGCCCGTCGGCGATCAATTGGCGCACCTGATCCTGGAGTTGCGCGGGATAGGCCTGGAGGTACTTCAACACAATCATGGACGGGCGACACGGTTCGAAAAAGGTGTGCCAGTGTAGCGAATTCAGCCGGGCAACGCGCTCCAGTCGAAAGGCTCGGCAAAGCTTGCGGCGTCTTCGGCAATCATCGGACGCGCCACGAGAAAGCCCTGTACGTACTCGCAGCCGTGGGCTTGCAGCCATTGATATTGCTCGATGGTCTCGACACCCTCGGCAATCACCAGCAAACCGTATTGCTTGCACAGATTGATCACCGTGCTCACCAGGTACGCATCCTTTTTGGAGTCCGGCAATCGAGCGATCAGATGGCGATCGAGCTTGAGTGTGTCCAGTTCCAGATCACGCAAATGCGTCAACGAACATGGCCCGGAGCCGAAATCGTCGAGCGCCACCCGCACCCCGAGATTGCGCAGCAAGCGCAGCTGCTTGCGGGTTTCGTCGGGGTTTTGCATCAAGGCCTCCTCGGTGACCTCGACCTCCAGTTGCCGTGGCTGCAAGGCGTGCCGCTCCATGACCTGACGCAACTCGGTGACCAGATTGGGCAGGCCGAACTGGGTGTTGCTCAAACTGACGCCGAGCACCAGGTCTTCGGCAAACAAGGTTTCCCAGGCCTTTCGCTGCCCAGCGCCACGGTGATAAATCCAGCTGCCGAGGCGACTGATCAGCCGCGCCTCCTCCAGCAACGGCAGGAACAACCCCGGCGGCACATCACCCACGCTCGGGTGCTGCCAACGCAGCAGTGCCTCGAAACCACGGATCTGCCCGCTATCAATCGCCACCTGCGGTTGATAGACCAGATTGAAATCACGGTTTTCGATGGCCGTGCGCACACTTTCTTCAAGCATCAACCGCGAGCGCGCACGGCCGTTCATTTCATGATCATAGAAGCGATATTGCTGACGCCCGGCGCGTTTGGCTTCGTACATGGCGATGTCCGAGGCACGTAGCAATCCGTCGAGGTTCGATCCGCAGTCCGGATAAGTGGCGATACCGATACTGGCGCCGAGGGCAATATCCATACCTTCGATTTGCTGACAGATCGAGACCCGTTCGATCAGTTTCTCGGCAATCTTCGCCGCCTGCTCGGGAAACTCCAGATCCAGCAGTGCAGTAAATTCATCACCGCCCATGCGCGCAAGAATATCGAACGGCCGCAAACACGCCTTCAACTGTTCAGAGACCCAGCGCAACACGCGGTCGCCCGCGTCGTGCCCGAGGGAATCGTTGACGCGTTTAAAGCCGTCGAGATCCAGATAAAGCAGCACCCAACTGCCGTCGCTGCGTTCGCCGCGCAGTAGCAGGTTTTCGACGGTTTGATAAAAGCCACGACGATTGAGCAACCCGGTCAGCGGATCAGTGACTGCCTGATATTCAAGCTGCTGGTGCAAATGACGCACCACCGACATGTCGAGCACCGTCACCACCATCCCATATTGCTCGGCGGGTAACGGCGCGCAGGACAGCGCCACCGGCACTTGCTGTCCGGGCGCGGTACGCAGCAAAGCGTCGCGCAGCCGCAAGGTTTCGCCGCGCTGGTAACTGCTTTTGAATTCGGAATCGGCCCACAACGGGATGTGTGGTTTCTGCAGGTAATCAAGAAACTCCTTACCCTCCAGCTCTTTCACCGGTGCATTGAGCAGCCGTGAAATCGCCGGATTGGCAAAGCGGATCAGACCGTCCTCGCCCAGCACCAGAATGCCTTCGGCAGCGTTATCCAGCACCGAGGCATTAAATGCCCGAGCCAACTCCAGATCGCGAGTCAGTTGCTGCAAGGCGCGGCGATTGCGCTGATGCTCCAGCAGCGCTTGCACCTTGGGCTTGAGGATCTGCGGGTCGAAGGGTTTAAACAGGTAATCCACCGCCCCACTGGCATAGCCCTTGATCACGGCATCCTGGGATTGCTCGTTGGCGGTGAGGAAAATGATTGGCGTAAGGCGCGTGCGCTGACTGCCACGCATCAGCCGCGCGACTTCAAAGCCGTCCATGCCCGGCATCTGCACATCCAGCAGGACCAGATCGACGTCGTGTTCGAGCAGAATATTGAGCGCCTCGAAACCGGAGGCGGCGGTCATGACGTGCCAATCCTGACGCTGCAGCAATGCGCGCATGCTAATCAGGTTTTCAGGGTAATCATCTACGATTAAGAGGACAGAGCTGCCTTCACTTGGCGGGGGTTGCGCGCATTCCATGCTGCTTCTCTTGTCGGGACATCAGGTCGGTTCCGGTAAAAACCGCACACATACTGAGCGTTCACTCTAGTCTTGGATCCACTAAAGCAGTAGCTGTCATCAAGCCATCATTTAACGAATGACTGGTTTAGCCGACTAACGGTCACGCTTGAAGCCCCCTGAAACCGGGAAAGGTGGCATTTCGACAGGATGTTGACGTCAACCTTCCGCCGGACGGCCGTTAACAAACTTTCCCTCTACGCTTATAAAGGCCGCCCCAAAACGCGCGGGCTAGAGCATCTGGCACGTGCGTGCAGCGAAACTTGAGTGGAAGAACCGACATGATCGATCTCGCAACCTGGAACCTCAGCGTTCCCGTTGGCAGCCCGCCATATACCGTCGAAACCTCCAAACTGGTGAAAGGCTTCAAGGATCAATACTTCCATTCCGACACCGGCACCCTGTTCTTCTGGTCACCGGTCACCGGGTCAAAAACCGAAAACGCCATCTACCCGCGTACTGAACTGCGCGAGACCTACAGCAACGGCACCCTGCGAAATTGGTATTACCCGGACGCCGACAACCTGCTACGCGCGACCGTCACGGTCAACAAAGTGCCAAGCTCCGGCAAAATCGTCATCGGCCAGATTCATGCCTATGAAAGCCAGAAGCCGATGCTCAAGCTCGAGTACCAATACAAGACTAAAACCGAAACCGGCAACCTTGTAATCAAAGTCCGCATGCGCCCCGATGATGACGAAAGCCGCGTCATCACCCTCGCCACCGGCGTCAAAATGGACCGCGAATTCAACTACCTCATCCACCTCAGCCCCGGCGGCGCGTTGGGCGTGAGTGCGGCGGGTTATCAGTGGGATTCACAGATCAGCGCGACGTGGCGTAACAAGCCGCTGTATTTCAAGGCCGGGGTGTATGTGCAGGACAACACCGGCTACACCAGCGAGGGTGGGCAGGTGACCTTCAGCAAACTCGATATCGATCACGACAAATAACCCGCGTTCTCCTGTAGGAGCTGCCGAAGGCTGCGATCTTTTGACTTTGACTTTTCAATATCAAAAGCAAGATCAAGAGATCGCAGCCTTCGGCAGCTCCTACCTTTAAACGGCGCTGTTTAGATCTGTCAGCGGTTACGTCCGGATGCCTACAACAGCTTGCGTCGTTGCCTACCACTACGCCAGAATCCGCCGGCTTGTGCGCCTGGAGGGCCATCGGTAACTTGATTCGCGTCACTGATTTCCAGTGATCGGGTTTAGTAGCCCGTGGTGTTTTTCAGTTATGTGCATAGCGCTTCAGTCAGCTCTTGCTGTCTGACTTGATGGTGGCTGTGTGCAGGGCGCTTCGGCGCGCCGGTCAATGCTGAATACTCCCCGGTCTACTAACCTGCGCACAGCTGCCACCCTTCTTTTAGTAGAGAGGGAGAAGCGGCTCCAACAGGAGTTTTCAGCTTATGACCAAATCAACGCCACACCCGCCGACCACCGACCCGGCCTCCCCGTACGAATCCCCCGACTCAAAAAAACTCAACGACGCCGCCGAACGCGCCCTCGACCACTACCTCAATCCCGCCGCCCACATAATGGCGAGCACCAACAACCCCGAACCCATGTACCTCGCCAACCCGAAGTACAACACCGAGTCCTTGCTGGCCAATGCCAGCGAAACGTTGGGCTCAGCCAGCGAAATGCTCAACAACTTCGCGGCGATGCTCGATACCTCGCACCGCAAGACCGCGCTGGGCATTGCGCAGGTAGTCATGCTCGGTGAACTGGCGGTGAATCAGGCACTGGATCATGTTGAACTTAACAAGTAACCCCCAGCCTTAAAGCAAACAAGCAAACAAGCAAACAAGCAAACAAGCAAATATTTTCTATAGTTTGCTGCCATCGCTATCGCGAAAAGATCTATAACCCTGTCAGATCTGACAGGTGTAAATAAAAAAACCGAGGTCTACTATCGTTTTGTATGAACAGAAACATAAAACAACGCCTCTTAAATTAAATTTAGAAGGATCTAACTATGAAACCTTTAAAATCAATTATTTTCGCCGCAGCTGCAAGTGCGCTAGTCCTCATTAGTACTGGCGTCAACGCTGACACGCCCGACTCCTGCCATAACACCACTCAAGAATATGACAGGGACGCAGGGGGAATGGTCCTAGTTAAAACCTCAAAAGACATTCATCTTGACGTCAAGAGACCTGATAGCGGCAAAGTCAACGTAGAGTATGTTTATGATGCGAGTAACTCAAAGACGCCTAGCGGCACCAAGATCTACAAATGGGAGAAAGTTACAGGCGGATATGAATTTCTAGACCCAACTGATCAGGCTACTATTAGGGTTAAGGCGGAGGACGGCGTTAATGCACACACTCGCATTATTGTTAGCGACCCTGTTTGTGGAATCTCTAGCACAGCGCAATTTAATGTGAACTTTTACCCATAACATGCAATCATCCCATTTTATTCGCTAGTTACTTCTTAATTATTCGCTGGATATTTAACAGCGACCCGCCCCCACAAAAAACCCGCCTCTCGGCGGGTTTCTTGATTCAATGGTTTGACGCTAAGGCTTAGTTAACCTTGGCGTTCAACTCACCCTTCAGATAACGCTGATACATCGCTTCCAGCGAGATCGGCTTGATCTTCGAAGCATTACCGGCAGTGCCGAACGCTTCATAACGAGCGATACATACATCACGCATCGCAGTCACGGTCGCGCCGAAGAATTTACGTGGGTCGAATTCGCTCGGGTTGGTGGCCATCAGGCGACGCATGGCGCCTGTGGATGCCAGGCGCAGGTCGGTGTCGATGTTGACCTTGCGCACGCCGTACTTGATGCCTTCGACGATTTCTTCAACCGGTACGCCGTAGGTTTCTTTGATGTCGCCGCCGTACTGGTTGATGATCGCCAGCCACTCTTGTGGCACCGACGAGGAACCGTGCATCACCAGGTGGGTGTTCGGGATGCGTTTGTGGATTTCCTTGATGCGGTCGATGGCCAGCACGTCGCCGGTAGGTGGCTTGGTGAACTTGTAGGCGCCGTGGCTGGTGCCGATGGCGATGGCCAATGCGTCGACCTGGGTGCGCTTGACGAAGTCAGCGGCTTCTTCCGGGTCGGTCAGCATTTGGCTGTGATCCAGAACGCCTTCGGCGCCGATGCCGTCTTCTTCACCGGCCATACCGGTTTCCAGAGAACCCAGGCAGCCCAGCTCGCCTTCTACCGAAACGCCGCAGGCGTGAGCCATGGCTACGGTCTGCTGAGTGACGCGAACGTTGTAGTCGTAGTCGGTCGGGGTCTTGCCGTCTTCGCCAAGGGAACCGTCCATCATCACCGAGCTGAAGCCCAGTTGGATCGAGCGCTGGCAGACGTCAGGGCTGGTGCCGTGGTCCTGGTGCATGCACACCGGGATGTGCGGGAATTCTTCGATCGCGGCCAGGATCAGGTGGCGCAGGAATGGCGCGCCGGCGTATTTACGGGCGCCGGCCGAAGCCTGGACGATCACCGGGGAGTCAGTCTTGTCAGCGGCTTCCATGATGGCGCGCATCTGCTCAAGGTTGTTGACGTTGAAAGCTGGAACGCCGTAGCCGAACTCGGCTGCGTGGTCCAACATCTGGCGCATGCTGATAAGTGCCATTGTGTGTGTCTCTCCCGGTTTGGGTCGTTAATCGTGCCAGCCTGCCGGAGCGGCGGCGGCTATTCAAGTGATTGCAGATCGGGGGTTGAGGCCCGGCCTGGTGATTCGGTGGTACCAAAATCTTGTGAACAACACAGAACCCCTGTGGGAGCGAGCCTGCTCGCGAAAGCGGTCTGACAGACACTGCATCATCGGCAATAAGATTGCTTTCGCGAGCAGGCTCGCTCCCACATTTGGATCTCCGTACATCAATTCAATCGTGTTACTCGGCTTTGCAGCCGCGGCCGATCAGGTCATTGGTGGCGACCCAATACACCAGGCCCTCCTCACCCTTGACGTGAAACGCCAGCATGCCGTCGCTGTACAGCGTGCCCGAGGCGCCCGGTTCTTCTTTCAGGCGATAGACCTGATCACCGCCGCCCAGTCGAACGTCGACTTCCTTCTGGCCGGCATCGGCGTAACGCCAGAGCACTTTGGCCTGGCTGTCGCAGGTCCAGGTGGTCCAGTTATCCGCAGGGGCGGACGACTGAAACAGGTTCAACTGCGCGCAACCGCCCAACAATGCCAACGCCGCAATGGCGATCAAGCCTTTCATCCGTGTTCCTCGACTGACGACGCACGCCGCCAGTCCTGAATTAAAGAGTCAGACCCGTCAAGGACAACCATGTTCCTTGGCCGGGGTTTGCGTCTCGTATTTGTCCAGACCGTCCGGCCCGGAACGCTTGTTCAGCACCGGGTTGGTCTCGGCCTGCCAGTCGGCCTGATAACAGCCTTTGTGCACCGCGTCTGGCGCAGGCGTAGGCTCGGCCTTCGGGTTGCTCCCGCAGGCCGCCAGCGTACCGGTCAGCAACAACAATGCTAACGACTTGACCATGTGAACACTCCTTTGCCTGGCCAAACGGGCGGCCTCAGGCCTTGGCCCGGCTTTCCAGGACTTCAACGGCTGGCAGCACTTTGCCTTCGACGAATTCGAGGAACGCGCCGCCACCGGTGGAAATGTAGGAGATCTTTTCAGCCACGCCATATTTATCGATGGCCGCCAGGGTGTCGCCACCGCCGGCAATCGAGAACGCATCGCTGTCGGCAATGGCCTGAGCCAGCACTTTGGTGCCGTTGCCGAACTGATCGAACTCGAACACGCCGACCGGGCCGTTCCACAGAATGGTTTTCGACGATTTCAGCAGTTCGGCGAAGTTGGCTGCGGTTTGCGGGCCGATGTCCAGAATCATGTCGTCGGCGGCAACGTCAGCGATGAGCTTGACGGTGGCTTCAGCGGACTCGGCGAATTCCTTGGCAACCACAACATCAACGGGCAGCGGCACGCTGACCTTGGCGGCGATGGCGCGCGCGGTGTCGAGCAGATCCGGTTCGTACAGCGACTTGCCTACCGGATGACCGGCAGCGGCAAGGAAGGTGTTGGCGATACCGCCGCCGACGATCAGTTGATCGCAGATCTGGCTCAGGCTGTTCAGTACGTCGAGTTTGGTCGAGACCTTGGAGCCGGCAACGATGGCAGCCATTGGTTGCGCAGGCGCGCCCAGCGCTTTGCCCAGTGCATCCAGCTCGGCGGCCAGCAGTGGGCCAGCAGCGGCGACTTTGGCAAATTTGGCCACGCCGTGGGTCGAACCCTCGGCGCGGTGAGCGGTGCCGAACGCGTCCATCACGAACACATCGCACAGGGCGGCGTATTGCTGGGCCAGTTCGTCAGCGTTCTTTTTCTCGCCCTTGTTGAAGCGCACGTTTTCGAACAGCACGATGTCGCCGGCCTTGACGTCAACGCCGCCCAGGTAATCGGCTACCAGCGGCACTTCACGGCCGAGTGCCTTGCTCAGGTAGTCAGCGACTGGCTTGAGACTGTTCTCGACCGAGAACTCGCCTTCGGTCGGACGGCCAAGGTGCGAGCACACCATGACGGCGGCACCTTTTTCCAGGGCCAGCTTGATGGTCGGCAGCGAAGCCAGGATTCGCGCATCGCTGGTGACAACACCGTCCTTGACTGGGACGTTGAGGTCTTCGCGGATCAATACGCGCTTACCTTGCAGATCGAGGTCGGACATCTTCAACACGGTCATGGGTCGCACTTCCTACGGTTTTTTTGAAGTTGCTGTTTGCAGATAGTGTTCTGCAACGTCCAGCATTCGGTTGGCAAAACCCCACTCGTTGTCGAACCAGGCCAGGATGTTCACCAGCCGTGGGCCGGAAACGCGGGTCTGACTGGCATCGACGATGGCCGAATGTGGGTCGTGGTTGAAATCACAACTGGCGTGAGGCAATTCGGTGTAGGCCAAAAGACCCTTGAGCGGGCCGCTGGTGGCGGCTTCACGCAGGATCCGGTTGACCTCAGTGGCGTCGGTCGCCGTGGCGGTCTGCATCGTGATGTCGAGGCACGACACGTTGACCGTCGGCACGCGTACGGCTTTGGCTTGAATTCGGCCGGCAAGTTCCGGCAGCAGGCGCTCGATACCGCGCGCCAGACCAGTGGACACCGGGATCACCGACTGGAACGCCGAACGGGTGCGGCGCAGGTCTTCGTGGTGATAGGCGTCGATGACCGGCTGATCGTTCATCGCCGAGTGAATCGTGGTGATCGACACGTAATCAAGGCCGATCGCCTTGTCGAGCAGACGCAACAGCGGCACGCCGCAGTTGGTGGTGCAGGAGGCGTTGGACACCAGCAGTTCGTCGCCGGTCAGGCAGTCCTGATTGACGCCGTAAACGATGGTGGCGTCGACATCCGCCTCGCTGGCCATCGGCTGCGAAAACAACACACGCGGCGCGCCGGCGTTCAGGAAACGCTGGCCGTCTTCACGGGTGTTGTAGGCGCCGGAGCATTCGAGCACCAGATCGACGTCCAGCGACGCCCAATCGATGCCTTCGGGGGTGGCACTGCGCAGGACCTTCACGCAGTTGCCATTAATATGCAGACAATCGCCCTCGACCCGCACTTCGCCGGGGAACCGGCCGTGGGTAGAGTCGAAGCGTGTCAGGTATTCGATGCTGGCCATGTCGGCCAGATCGTTGATCGCGACAATTTCAAACCCGGCTTTCTCGCCTCGCTCAAACAACGCACGCAAGACGCAACGACCAATCCGGCCGTAGCCGTTGAGTGCAACTTTGTAAGGACGCGGTTGAGGCATGGGGTTCTCGATAGTACGCAGGCAGACGTAATGTTTGTTGCAACACAACCCTTGTGGGAGCTGGCTTGCCAGCGATAGGGCCATTCGCATCAACATAAATGCTGACTGAACGGACGCTATCGCTGGCAAGCCAGCTCCCACATGGAACTGCGGTGACCGTTAGATCACCGCGCTGTGCCTTAGTCTTCCAGCAGCTCTTCAGCCTGACCGAGGATGTTTTCCAGGGTGAAACCGAATTCCTCGAACAGTGCTGGCGCAGGCGCCGACTCACCGTAAGTGGTCATGCCGATCACGCGACCTTCCAGACCCACGTACTTGAACCAGAAGTCGGCGTGAGCCGCTTCGATCGCGATACGCGCGCTGACCTGCAACGGCAGGACGGCTTGCTTGTAGCCAGCATCCTGAGCATCGAACACGCTGGTGCAAGGCATCGAAACCACGCGCACCTTGCGGCCCTGCTCGGTCAGTTTGTCGAAGGCTTGAACAGCCAGGCCGACTTCCGAACCGGTCGCAATCAGGATCAGCTCAGGCTCGCCTGCGCAGTCCTTCAGCACGTAGCCACCGCGGCTGATGTCGGCGATCTGGCCAGCATCACGGGTTTGGTGCTGCAGGTTCTGACGCGAGAAGATCAGCGCCGATGGACCGTCCTTGCGCTCCAGAGCGTTTTTCCAGGCCACGGCCGATTCAACGGCATCGGCTGGACGCCAGGTGTCGAGGTTCGGCGTAGTACGCAGGCTGGTCAGTTGCTCGATCGGCTGGTGCGTCGGGCCGTCTTCGCCCAGACCGATGGAGTCGTGGGTGTAGACGTGGATCACTTGCTTCTTCATCAGCGCCGACATGCGCACAGCGTTGCGAGCGTATTCCATGAACATCAGGAAGGTCGCGCCGTAAGGCACCAGGCCGCCGTGCAGGGTGACGCCGTTCATGATGGCGGTCATGCCGAACTCGCGCACGCCGTAGTACATGTAGTTGCCGCTGGCATCTTCAGCGCTGACGCCCTTGCAACCTTTCCACAGGGTCAGGTTGGAACCAGCCAGGTCAGCCGAACCGCCGAGCAATTCCGGCAGCAGCGGGCCGAACGCGTTCAGGGTGTTCTGGCTGGCTTTACGGCTGGCGATGGTTTCGCCTTTGGCAGCGACTTCAGCGATGTAAGCCGAGGCTTTTTCGGAGAAGTCTGCTGGCAGTTCACCGCTCAGACGACGGATCAGCTCGTTGGCTTCGGTCGGGAACGCGGCGGAGTAAGCAGCGAAACGCTGATCCCACTCGGCTTCTACAGCGCGGCCGGATTCCTTGGCATCCCACTCGGCATAGATGTCGGCCGGGATTTCGAATGGACCGTGGTTCCAGTTCAGCGCCTGACGGGTCAAGGCGATTTCCGCGTCACCCAGTGGGGCGCCGTGGCAGTCTTCTTTGCCTTGCTTGTTCGGCGAACCGAAACCGATGGTGGTCTTGCAGCAGATCAGCGTCGGCTGCGCGCTCTTGCGAGCGGTTTCGATGGCGGTCTTGATCTCTTCCGGGTCGTGACCGTCAACGTTGCGGATCACTTGCCAGTTGTAGGCTTCGAAACGCTTCGGCGTGTCATCGGTGAACCAGCCTTCGACTTCGCCGTCGATGGAGATGCCGTTGTCATCGTAGAAGGCGATCAGCTTGCCCAGACCCAACGTACCGGCCAGGGAAGCGACTTCGTGGGAAATGCCTTCCATCATGCAGCCATCACCCAGGAACACGTAGGTGTGGTGGTCAACGATGTTGTGGCTCGGACGGTTGAACTGCGCCGCCAGGACTTTTTCCGCCAGCGCGAAACCCACGGCGTTGGCCAGGCCCTGACCCAACGGGCCAGTGGTGGTCTCGACGCCTGGGGTATAGCCGAATTCCGGGTGACCCGGGGTGCGGCTGTGCAGTTGACGGAACTGCTTGAGGTCTTCGATCGACAGGTCGTAACCGGTCAGGTGCAGCAGCGAATAGATCAACATCGAGCCATGGCCGTTGGACAGCACGAAGCGGTCACGGTCGGCGAAGGATGGATTGCTCGGGTTGTGCTTGAGGTAGTCGCGCCAAAGCACTTCGGCGATATCTGCCATACCCATAGGTGCACCGGGATGGCCGCTGTTGGCTTTTTGCACGGCATCCATGCTGAGGGCACGAATGGCGTTGGCACGCTCACGACGGCTAGGCATCGCTGATCTCCTGGGTGTGAATAGATTGAAACGGAAAAAAGGAGGGCATTTTCCCTCACCGGAGCGCCTCGGGGCAATGACAGATAGTCATCCGGCAGCGTTTTTCCAATGGATAGCGGCGGATTAGGCAGGTGAAACCTTTCCGCTATTGGTTTGTAGAGTTAACCATCTCGTGAGAAGTGCCATCTATCGAGCAATATCAAAACTTTTTGATATTGCCCTTGCGGTGCTTTGAGGCCGTCACTAGACTGCCAACCCTATGAACTTACGCGTGCCTTCCATTCGCCATGACGATTGCGACGAGCTGGCGGCCCTGTGCAAGGCCGGCGGCGATCCGCTGCGCCTGAATGTATTGCGCGCGCTGGCCAACGATTCGTTCGGTGTACTGGAGCTGGCGCAAATTTTCGGCATCGGTCAGTCCGGCATGAGTCATCACCTTAAAGTGTTGGCGCAAGCCGATCTGGTGGCGACGCGCCGCGAAGGCAACGCGATTTTCTATCGCCGCGCCCTGCCCCACACCGAATTGCTGGGTGGCAAGTTGCACGCCGCATTGTTAGAAGAAGTCGACAACCTGGTGCTGCCTGACGACGTTCAAGCGCGAATCACTCAGGTTCACGGGCAACGGGCAGCGGCCAGTCAGGACTTTTTCGCTCGGGTAGCTGAGAAATTTCGCGCCCAGCAAGACTTGATCGCAGGCCTGCCGCAGTACCGCGAAAGCGTGCTGGCGCTGCTCGACAAACTGAATTTCGATGGTGCTGCCACGGCCATTGAAGTCGGCCCCGGTGATGGCGCTTTCCTGCCGGAACTGGCGCGTCGTTTCAGCACCGTAACCGCGCTGGACAACAGCCCGGCGATGCTCGAACTGGCGCGTCAGGTATGCGTTCGTGAACAACTGGCTAACGTCAGCCTGCAATTGGCCGATGCATTGAACGGCACCAGCCTTCAGGCCGATTGCGTGGTGTTGAACATGGTGTTGCACCATTTCGCCGCGCCGGCCGAAGCGCTCAAGCACATGGCCGACTTGCTGCAACCGGGCGGTAGCCTGCTCGTGACAGAGTTATGTAGCCACAACCAGAGTTGGGCCAGGGAGGCCTGCGGTGATCTGTGGTTGGGGTTTGAACAGGACGATTTGGCCCGTTGGGCCACCGCTGCGGGACTCGTTCCCGGGGAAAGCCTCTATGTAGGCTTACGTAATGGTTTCCAGATCCAGGTCCGCCACTTTCAGCGACCGGCTGGCGACACTCACCATCGGTAAATTCAGGAAAAAATCGAGATGAGCGAATACTCCCTCTTCACCTCCGAGTCCGTGTCCGAAGGGCACCCGGACAAAATCGCCGACCAGATTTCCGATGCGGTGCTGGACGCCATTATTGCTGAAGACAAGTTCGCCCGTGTGGCGTGCGAGACTCTGGTAAAGACCGGCGTTGCAATCATCGCCGGTGAAGTGACCACGTCGGCCTGGGTCGATCTGGAAGAAATCGTGCGTAACGTCATTCTGGACATCGGCTACAACAGCTCCGATGTCGGCTTCGACGGCGCAACTTGCGGTGTGATGAACATCATCGGCAAGCAGTCCCCAGACATCAATCAGGGTGTTGACCGTGCCAAGCCTGAAGATCAGGGTGCCGGCGACCAGGGCCTGATGTTCGGCTACGCCAGCAACGAAACCGACGTTTTGATGCCAGCCCCGATCACCTTCTCGCACCAGCTTGTTCAGCGCCAGGCCGAAGCCCGTAAATCGGGTCTGCTGCCTTGGCTGCGCCCGGACGCCAAGTCGCAAGTGACCTGCCGTTACGAAGGCGGCAAGGTTGTCTGTATCGACGCTGTAGTTCTGTCGACCCAGCACAACCCTGACGTATCGTACAAAGACCTGCGCGAAGGCGTGATGGAGCTGATCGTCAAGCACGTGCTGCCTGCCGAATTGCTGACCAAAGATACCCAGTTCCACATCAACCCGACTGGCCAGTTCATCATCGGCGGCCCGGTTGGCGACTGCGGTCTGACCGGTCGCAAGATCATCGTCGACAGCTACGGCGGCATGGCCCGTCACGGCGGCGGCGCGTTCTCCGGCAAGGATCCATCGAAGGTTGACCGTTCGGCTGCCTACGCTGGCCGTTATGTGGCTAAAAACATCGTCGCTGCCGGCCTGGCCGAGCGTTGCGAGATTCAGGTTTCCTACGCGATCGGTGTGGCCCAGCCTACCTCGATCTCGCTGAACACCTTCGGCACCGGCAAGATCAGCGACGACAAAATCGTCAAACTGGTGCGTGACGTGTTCGACCTGCGTCCATACGCGATAACCACCATGCTCGACCTGCTGCACCCGATGTACCAGGAAACTGCAGCCTACGGCCACTTCGGTCGCACGCCAGAGACCAAGACTGTTGGCGAAGACACCTTCACCACATTCACCTGGGAAAAAACCGACCGCGCCGACGCTCTGCGTTCTGCTGCCGGCTTGTAATTCTCTGGCTGCATGAAAAGCCCCGCACGGTTTGCGCCGTGCGGGGTTTTTTTATGCTTTCAAGATCCGCAACACCCCGCAAAACACCCGACCGACCTCGCTAAAAATCCTGACTAGTCTTCAGAAACCCCCATGAGCAAGGACGCTCAAGATGCGTTTGTTTTTGTTTGTTTTGCTGAACCTCATATACCTGACTGGCTACGCGTCTCAATGTCCGAACTGGGCCCTCACCCAGGCCCAGCGCGAAATCACCACCCTGCAAAAACAGATCGACCAATGGGACGACGCCTACCACCGCGAAGGCCGCGCCTTGATTGGCGACGAACTCTACGACCAATCGCGCCTGCGCCTAACCCAATGGCGAGAGTGTTTCAAATTACCAATGGCGCCCGACTCTTTGCGCACAGCCTCGGGCGCCATTGCGCACCCTATTGCCCACACTGGCCTGGACAAGCTGCATAAAGCCGAGGCCGTGGAGGCATGGCTGAGAGACCGCAAGGACGTCTGGGTACAACCCAAAGTCGATGGCGTCGCCGTGACACTCATCTATCGCGCAGGCGGTTTGCAGCAAGCGATCAGTCGCGGTGACGGCGTCAACGGGCAAGACTGGACGGTATCGGCGCGCAACATCGACGCCATTCCTCAACGCCTGAAGCAACCGCTGGATGTGTTGGTGCAAGGCGAACTCTATTGGCGCTTGAACGAGCATGTTCAAGCACGCGCCGGCAGCGTCAACGCACGCGCTATCGTTGCAGGCTTGATGGGCAGAAAATCCCTGAGTACAGAACAAGGTGCCGGCATCGGCTTATTCATCTGGGACTGGCCACAAGGGCCTTCGGATTTGCCTGAGCGGCTATCGACACTGGCGGCACTGGGCTTCGCCACAACGGTGCCCTACAGCTATCCCGTCCAGCAATTGGCAGAGGCGCAAAAGTGGCGCGAGCACTGGTATCGCTCCCCCCTGCCATTTGCCACTGATGGCATCGTTCTGCGCCAGAGTCAGCGCCCTCCCGCCGAACGCTGGCAGGCCCGCGCACCTTACTGGGCGATCGCCTGGAAATATCCGTTTGCCCAGGCATTGGCCGAAGTACGCAAGGTGAATTTCAAGATCGGTCGCACCGGCCGCATCACGCCCGTACTCGAACTGATACCCGTCATGCTCGATGACCGGGAGATCAAACGGGTCAGCGCCAGTTCACTCAAGCGCTGGCAGGCGCTGGATATCCGCCCCGGCGATCAGGTGGCAATCAGTCTGGCCGGACTCACGATTCCGCGTCTCGACAGCGCTGTATTGCGCACCAGCGAGCGTGCAGCAATCAATGTCCCGAACGCCAAGGATTTTCATGCCTTGAGTTGCTGGCAGCCCACGCCCGGCTGCGAAAGCCAGTTTCTCTCGCGCCTGACCTGGCTCAGCGGCAAACAAGGACTGGCCATGCAGAATGTCGGGCGCGGTACTTGGGAGAAACTTCTCGAAACAGGCCGCGTGAAACACCTGCTGGATTGGTTGACCCTCGACGAGCCAGAGCTTGCTAACATTGCCGGCTTCGGCGAACGCAGCAGCGCGCGCCTGATGCACAGCTTTCGCAGCGCCCGCCAACGGCCGTTCGCACAATGGCTCAAGGCACTGGGTATGCCGCCAACGGGCGGGGCAAAACTCCCCGATTCGTGGCAGGCACTGGCACAACGCGATACCGAACAATGGCAGAAGGAAGTCGGCATCGGCCCCGGTCGCGCAGCGCAATTGAACGCATTCTTCCGTGACGCGCAAGTGCTAGCCTTGAGTGAAATTTTACGCGCCGCCGGAATCGACGGTTTCTGAACATGCAATCCCGGCTCACCGGGAACCCAACGGTCGCCGAGGCGCTCCAACAGCGCAGCGCCTCCCGACCCGAATGCCTTTGCACATGGAGCTTTTATGAAATTTTTCGCACCACTCGCCCTGCTCACCCTTTGCGGCGTCATGGCCGCTCCCGTGATGGCTGCCGAAGACGCTCCCGGCCTGACCGGCTGCGCGGCCAAGAAGCAGGGCATCGTGAACCAGATCGAGCAGGCCAAAGCCCGCGGCAACGCCGATCAGCAGGCAGGTCTGGAAACCGCTCTGCGTGAAGTCACCGAACATTGCACTGACGCCGGCCTGAAAAAGGAGCGCGAAAACAAGGTTCTCGAGGCCAAGCATGAAGTCAGCCAACGCCAGGCCGACCTCGACAAGGCCATGAAGAAAGGTGATCCGGAGAAGATCGACAAGCGCAAGAACAAGCTCGCCGAATCGCGTAAAGAGCTGCAGGACGCGCTGGACCAGATCGACAAGTAAATGGTGGTGAGTTAAAGGCCGCCATCGCGGGCAAGCCCGCTCCCACAGGAATCTCGAGTGAACCTGGACTTTATGTACAGCAGAGAAATTTGTGGGAGCGGGCTTGCCCGCGATGGCGTCAGATCAGCCAACAGATATCAATGATCGCGAAACTCTTTATGGCAAGCGCTGCAGGCATCTTCAACCTTCTGCACCGCAGGCACCAGGTTGCTGGCCTTGTACGGCTGGACCTTGCTGGCGACCACCAATTCACCGGTGGCGGCTTCAAGGTTACGGGCCATTTCCTGGAAGCGCGCCTGTTTTTGCCAGACATCGTCTTTGGCGCTCGTGTGATCTTCTTCGCGCACTTGCGGGAAATGTTTCCACGGTTCGCGGGACAACGTATCGAGCTTCACCGCACCTTCGGCAAACTTCGGCCCGTCGAACGGAATGCGTCCACGCAACATGCCGCCCAGGTCTTCGCCGGTCTTGAGCATCTGCTTGAAGATCGTCTTGCGTTGGCCCAGCGGAGAATTCGGATCGACACCGCCGCAGGCGGACAGGGTCAGACAGGCCAGCAATACAACAGCAATTCTTTTAAGAGTCATGGTGGCTTCAGGTCACGGAAATCGGCGGCCAGTATCCCCGCGTCACCGACAAACACCAATAGCCCTATTAAAAATACGGGTTGCCGGAGCGCATGGAGCACTCTGGCGACCGGCACAGGAATCACTCCATGAACAGCCCTTTCAAGGCCTGGCGTCATCCGCTGATCACCACGCTTCCAATGCTGGCGATTCTCGCCGGTTGTACCGGTGGCGACAGCGACAAGCCGAAAACCCATGCGCTGGCCACTTATTCCAGCGCGACGTGGGAAGCACTGCCGGCAGTCTCCGATAGCGATCTGGTCGCCGGTTTCGGCTCGTGGCGCAGCGCCTGCAACCGCCTCAAGTCTGATGCGGTCTGGGGCACGACCTGCGCCGCAGCAGCCAACGTGCCGCAAAGCGCCAGCGAGATTCGTGCTTTCCTCAAACAGAACCTCGATGTCTACGGCCTGCGTGCTGAAAACGACAATCCCAACGGCTTGATCACCGGCTACTACGAACCGGTGTATCCCGGCAGCCTGACGCCTACCGATGTGGCGAACGTTCCGGTGTATGGCGTGCCCGAGGACATGATCATCGTCTCGCTCGACAGCATTTATCCCGAACTCAAAGGCAAACGCCTTCGCGGTCGACTTGAAGGCCGGGTGCTCAAGCCCTACGACGACGCGGCGACGATCGAAAGCAAAGGCGTGAACGCGCCAGTGGTTGCCTACCTCACCGACCCGATGAACCTGCAATTTTTGCAAATCCAGGGGTCCGGGCGGATCCAGACCCAGGACGGCAAGCAGCTACGCATTGCCTACGCCGACCAGAACGGCCACCCGTATCGACCGATTGGCCGTTGGCTGGTCGAGCAAGGCGAACTGAAGAAAGAAGACGTAACGATGGGCGCGATCAGCAACTGGGCCAAGGCCAATCCGTCGCGCATTCCGGAACTGCTGGGCAGCAACCCCAGCTATGTGTTTTTCACCCGCAACCCGGACAGCAACGAAGGCCCGCGCGGTTCACTGAACGTGCCACTGACTGCCGGCTACAGCGCGGCGGTGGATCGCAAGGTGATTCCTTTGGGTAGCCTGTTGTGGTTGTCGACGACGCGCCCGGATGGCACGGCGCTGGTTCGCCCGGTGGCGGCGCAGGACACGGGCGGTGCGATTGCCGGTGAGGTTCGCGCAGATCTGTTCTGGGGCACCGGTGATGCGGCCGGGCAATTGGCTGGCGACATGAAACAGCAGGGGCAGATCTGGATGCTCTGGCCCAAAGGTGCACCGTTGCCACAAGTACCGCAGGTGGCCGACAAACCTTAAAAGCAAAAGATCGCAGCCTGCGGCAACCCCTACAGGGTGGATCTGCGACCTCTGTAGGAGCTGCCGTAGGCTGCGATCTTTTGACCTTGCTCTACCTAAACCGACACAAAGAAGAACGAAGCAATCAACCCCATCCCCACAAACCACACCAGCGACCGCAGAATTGCCCAGTCCGCCAGATAGCAGATGATGTACAGCAGGCGACTGGTGATAAACAGCACCGC
Source organism: Pseudomonas sp. A0308 (assembly GCF_044218815.1). Classification (NCBI taxonomy): domain Bacteria; kingdom Pseudomonadati; phylum Pseudomonadota; class Gammaproteobacteria; order Pseudomonadales; family Pseudomonadaceae; genus Pseudomonas; species Pseudomonas sp. A0308. Next base: position 3,890,684 of record NZ_CP162581.1, on the reverse strand, counting down.
CAGCACATTCACGGTGACCAACTGCGCCGTCCCCACCAGATGCGCAACGATCACCGCTGCGGCAAACGCTGGCATCACTTCAAAGCTGTTGAGTTGCGCCGCATGCGCCCGCCGGGCCACGCCATTAACGCTGTCGAGAAAGTCTCGCGGGTCATGATTGTCACTGAGCCGAAAACCGCCCGAGATCTTGGCGACAATCGTGCACACGTACGGCAAAAAGATCGCGATCAACACACACCAAAGAGCCACCGTCATAACGCCATCCTTTTTTCGAGTTATAGAGTTCGCGAGCCGTCAGAACTTCATCACCAGTATGCCGATCAGCACCAGCCCACAAGCTAAGAGCCGCGACCTGCCGAAAGGTTCTTTGAGGTATCGCATTCCGAACAGCACCACCAGAATCACGCTGATCTCGCGCAACGCCGCTGCTTCGGCAATCGAGCCCAACTGCATCGCCCACAGCACCAAAGCGTAGCTGAACAACACGCAGAACCCGACCGTCAGCCCCAGTTTCCACTGCTCACGCCAGAACTGCATGAACGCCGGACGTTTGGCGACCCACGCCAGCAACGGAAACGGCCAGGCGCTGAGCAGCGTGACCCAGACCAGGTAATCCAGCGGATGCGACCAGCGCCGCAGCGCCTGACCGTCAATGTATGTGTAGCAGCCGATGCACAGCCCGATCAGCGCTACCACCGGCAACATCGACCACGGTAAATGTTTGCCACCGCCGCCCTGCCACAGCAGACACGCCATGCCGAACGGAATCAGCATGATCCCGAAGATCTGCTGTGTAGTGAGCACTTCACCGGCAAAGATCAGGGTTAGTGCCAGCACCACCAGTGGCGACAAACCGCGCATCAACGGATAGACCAGCCCGAGATCGCCGACGCGATAGGCTTGAATCAACAGATAGCGATAGAGCAGTTCGAACGCTGCCGACGCGAGAATCCACGGCCAGATCTCCATGGGCGGCACGTTCACGAAGGGCAACGCGATGGCGACAACCAGCAGCGCCACGGTGTCCATGCACGCCACCACCAGCAGCCGTTCGGCACTGAACTTGATCAGGGTATTCCACGCCGCATGTAGCAGCGCCGCTACCAACACCAAAGCTGTCGCCAGCACGTCTTACTCCTTATTATTTTTCACCGCCCCCTGTAGGAGCTGCCGCAGGCTGCGATCTTTTGATCTTGTTTATAAAAAACCAAAGTCAAAAGATCGCAGCCTGCGGCAGCTCCTACAGCAGTAAGCGAATAGTCAGATTATTGATTCTCGATGTGTCAGCAGCTGTTTATACTGCAAGCGACCACGCCGCACTCAGTTGCGCACAGACTAATTCCAATAATTTCTGCCCGCCCCGCTCTCTTTCGAGACCGCTCGTTGGCCTGCGTATGCCTGATCACAGCGTCAAGACTACCGACAGAGACCTTGCGCATGCCACTCGCCTTGTTTGCACTCGCTGTTGCCGCGTTCGGCATCGGCACCACTGAATTCGTCATCATGGGCCTGCTGCCCGACGTCGCCCGCGATCTCGCGGTGAGCATTCCTCACGCCGGCCTGCTGATTACCGGTTATGCCCTGGGCGTGGTGTTCGGTGCGCCGATCCTCGCCATCGGCACCGCCAACATGCCGCGCAAAGCCACGCTGCTGGGCATGACGCTGATGTTCATCCTCGGCAACGTGCTCTGCGCGCTGGCGCCGAATTACGCCACGCTCATGGCCGCTCGCGTGGTCACGGCGCTGTGCCACGGCGCGTTTTTCGGTATTGGCTCGGTGGTCGCAGCCGGTTTGGTAGCGCCGAACAAACGCGCGCAAGCGATTGCAATGATGTTCACCGGTCTGACCCTGGCCAATGTGCTCGGCGTACCACTGGGTACTGCGCTCGGGCAATACGCCGGTTGGCGGTCGACCTTCTGGGCGGTGTCGGTGATCGGTGTTGTCGCCGCACTCGCGCAATGGTTGTGGTTGCCCAAACACATCCCGATGGACAAGGCCAACCTCGCCAGTGAGTTCAAGGTGCTGGGCAAGATCAACGTGCTGCTGGCGCTGGGCATGAGTGTGCTGGCGTCGACCAGCCTGTTCAGCGTGTTCACTTACATTGCGCCGATCCTGCAGGACATCACCGGCGTCAGCCCGCACGGCGTGACAGTGATGCTGTTGCTGTTCGGCGTCGGCCTGACCGCTGGCAGCATGCTCGGCGGGCGTTTGGCCGACAGTCGTTTGCTGCCGTCGCTGGTGGGTGTGGCAATGGCGGTGGTGCTGGTTCTCGCGGCGTTCACCCAGACCAGTCACTCGGTGATTCCGGCAGCGATCACGCTGGTGCTGTGGGGGATTTTCGCTTTCGCGCTGTGCCCGATCCTGCAACTGCTGATTATTGATCAAGCTCATGAAGCGCCGAACCTCGGCTCGACCCTGAATCAAAGCGCCTTCAACCTCGGCAACGCGGCCGGTGCCTGGATTGGCGGGTTGGTGGTGGCGAGCGGTGCCGATCTTGCGCAGTTGCCGTGGACCGGGGCGCTGGTGGGTGTGTTGACGGTGCTGACGGCGCTTTGGTTTATCTACCTGCAACGTCGCGGGGCTGCTGCGGTCAATGTGTCTGGCTGATCGAGTTGTGCCAGACATTGCCCTCACCCTAACCCTCTCCCAGAGGGAGAGGGGACTGACCGCGCCGTTCCGTAGAATTACGCCGACCTGAAATCGCGAGTCGAGCTCAGTTTGAAAAGCCTGAAGATCGGTTTCCTTCCCCCCTCTCCCTTTGGGAGAGGGCTGTGATGAGGGGGGCTCTTGATCTCAGCTCAGATTTCCACTGTGTCTTCAGTTGCCTCCAGCCCATCAAACCCCTGCACCAACGAACCGGTGCGTTTTCTTCCCACCCCTCATCCAAAGGACCCCGGATGCTTGAACTTGTCGCCGCTTTCATCTGCCTCACCACCCTCCTCACCTTCGTCAACTTCCGCTTCATCGGTCTGCCGCCGACCATCGGCGTGATGGTCACCGCGTTGCTGTTTTCCCTGCTGCTGCAAGGCTTGAGCGTGCTCGGCTATCCGGGCCTGGAAGAACGCGTACAGCAACTGATCGGCCAGATCGATTTCGGCGATCTGCTGATGAACTGGATGCTGTCGTTCCTGCTGTTCGCCGGTGCCTTGCACGTAAACCTGAATGATTTGCGCAGCTATCGCTGGCCCATCGGCTTGCTGGCGACTTTCGGTGTATTGATCGCCACGGCGGTGATCGGCAGCCTCGCGTATTACATCTTTGCCCTGTTCGGCTGGCACGTGAGCTTCCTCTACTGCCTGTTGTTCGGCGCGCTGATTTCCCCGACCGACCCGATTGCGGTGCTCGGCGTGTTGCGTACCGCCAACGCCTCGAAACCGCTTAAAACCACCATCGTCGGCGAGTCGCTGTTCAACGACGGCACCGCTGTCGTGGTGTTTACCGTGTTGCTGGGCATCGCCCAACTCGGCGAGACCCCGACCGTCAGTGCCACCGCCATGCTATTCGCCCACGAAGCCATTGGCGGCGTGGTGTTCGGTGGGCTGATCGGTTATCTGGTTTACCTGATGATCAAGAGCATCGAGCAGCACCAGATCGAAGTGATGCTGACCCTCGCGCTGGTCATCGGTGGTTCGGCGCTGGCCTCCGAACTGCACGTTTCCGCACCGATTGCGATGGTGGTTGCCGGCCTGATCATCGGCAACCTGGGGCGCAATCTGGCGATGAACGACATGACCCGAAAATACCTCGACGGCTTCTGGGAGCTGCTCGACGACATGCTCAACGCGCTGCTGTTTGCGCTGATCGGCATGGAGCTGTTGCTGCTGCCATTCAACTGGCTGCACGTGGCGGCGGCGAGCTTGCTGGCGGTGGCGATTCTGCTGTCGCGTCTGCTCACCGTGGCCCCGGCAATCCTGCTGCTGCGGCGTTGGCGCACAGTGCCGCGCGGCACAATCCGGGTGCTGACCTGGGGCGGTTTGCGCGGTGGGGTCTCGGTCGCTTTGGCACTATCGCTGCCACTGGGCGAGGAGCGTGACCTGCTGCTGAGCATCACCTACATCGTGGTGTTGTCGTCGATTCTGATACAGGGCCTGACCATTGGCCGGGTTGTTCGCGGCGTCTCTGGCAAGCAAGACGTCAGCGCTGCGAGTTCCGCGCACTGACGCACCAATGGAGCGCCGTCGTGGAGCCACCTCCACGACGGCGCCTCTTCAATTAGCCGGCAGCCCGCAGCACAGCATCCACCTGCTGCGCAGCACGCAACAGATTGCTGTCGTCTCTAAACCCTCCGATCATTTGCAGGCCAACGGGTAACGCCCCGGCATTGCGCACGAGCGGAAGGTTGATTTGCGGCAAGCCAAACGCCATCCAGAACTTGCTGAAATCGGAAGGTCCGGTGGCTTCAAGACCCAACGGGGCGACGATGCCACAGCTCGCCCCCAGGACGGCGTCGAAAGGCTGGAATATCGACTCCAAAACGGTGGCCAACTTTGCCAGACGCTTCTTTGCCGCTGACTCTTGCTCCCAAGTCGTCAAACGGGCGCGTTCGATCATGGCTAACAGTTCTTCACTGAGTTTGTCCGGATGCATTTGCAGTTCTTTGGACAGTGATCGGGCGCCTTCGCAATCGTTAATCAGCAGATGGTCATCAAATACCCCCGCAAACTCCTCAGGCAGCAACACCTCGCTCACCTGATGTCCGGCTGAACGCAGCTCTTGAACCGCAGCTTCCAGGGATCTGGCCACGTCTTCGTCTACCTGATCCCAACGCGCCGTACGACAGAAGCCGAACGAACAGGCATGACGTTCATGCGCGGGCTTGGGAAAGCCAGGAATCAAGACGCGCGCCATCACCTCCAGATCGCGAACAGACCTGCCATACCAACCCACTGTGTCGAAGCTCGGCGCCAGGGGTTTTACCCCCTCCAGAGAAACCAGACCATACGAAGGCTTGAAGGCATACAGCCCGCAATAGGCTGCCGGTTTGATCAATGAGCCAGCCGTCTGAGTCCCCAACGCGAGCGGGAAAAACCCGGCAGCCATCCCCGCTGCCGAACCGGCACTCGAACTGCCGGGGGTTCTGGCAAGATCATGAGGATTGCGGGTTGGACCTGTGTGCATGTAGGCGAATTCGGTGGTATGGGTCTTGCCCATGATGACTGCCCCGGCCTGGCGCAGCAGCGCAACGACATGGGCGTCACGCGAGGGGCGGTTTTGCTCATAGATCGGCGAGTAAAAACGGGTGGGATGATCGACAGTGTCATAGACGTCTTTGATCCCCACGGGCACACCTGCCAAGAGGCCTTTCGCGTTACCGTTTTTCAATTGGCACGCCTGACTGCGCACCGCGTCCGGATCGAACGAAACGAAGGCATTTATGCTGAGCTCCCCCGCTTCGACACAGCCAAGAAAGTGCTCGGCTACTGCCTCTGCGCTCACGACATCCGCACGAACCATTTCAGAAATTGCGGTGGCATCAGCTTGATTGAAATTGTGCATATCGTTCCTTGGACTGCCCTTCGAAAAGCACTTGAGGGAGGTGCGCTTTTGGACGTTTCAAGTTGCATAAACCGATTGCAAATCAGTGAAGCCTTTTATTTCGATAGGGTTTCCGGCGGGGTCCAGGAAGAACATGGTCGCTTGCTCGCCGGGCTCTCCTGGAAAACGAATCGTGGGTGAAAGAACAAATTTCACTTGGCCTTCGATCAAACGGTCCTTCAAGGCAACCCAGTCCGACATCTTCAATATCACCCCAAGATGGGGCATCGGCACGTTGTGCTCACCTACTTTCCCGGTGTTCGTTACCGCAAACGGCTCGCCCAGATGCAACGACAATTGATGCCCGAAAAAATTGAAGTCCACCCAGGTCTCGGTGCTGCGCCCTTCTTCACATCCCAGCAGATCACCATAGAACTGGCGGGAAATCTGCAAATCGCGGACGTGAATAGCGAGATGAAAAATTGACTGCATCGGTAGCTCCTGAACGTCGCCGGAAAGTGAGAATGACTGGCTGAGTTGAAGACTGTGCGGTTTTCATCAAAAGAGATAGCATGTAATTTTTTCGCTATCGAAAGAATTTTTTATGGATACGCGTTATTTGAAAAGCCTCATTACGGTCGTGGAATGTGGCTCCATCGCACACGCCGCGCGCGTGGAAGGTTTGACGGCAGCAGCGATCAGTCAGCGAATTCTCGCGCTCGAACGGCAGCTCGGCTTTGAACTGCTATCGCGGGTTGGGCACGCAGCCAAGCCGACCCAGGCCTGTCTCGGTTTACTGCCGAGGGCTAAACGCATCGTTCGCGAGATTGCATTGCTGGCGGGAGATGCCGACGAGGGCGGGCTTACGGGGCAGTTACGAATAGGCGCTATTTCAACTGTGCTGACCGGTCTGCTTCCCGGCGCATTGCGCGCACTGACCGAGCTGGCGCCGGGGCTGACGCCGGTCATCGTGCCGGGTACATCGCGCGCGTTGTATCAGTCGCTTCTCTCTGGGGAAATCGACGCGGCCATCCTGGTGGTTCCGCCGTTCGAATTGCCGAAAGCCCTGCAGGCGGTATCGCTTCGCAAGGAACCTCTGGTTTTTCTGTCGAAGGAAAAATCCTCGGACAGCATCCCGGCTCAACTGAAAACCCAACCGTATATCCGCTACGATCCTGACTCGTGGGGCGGAAGGCATGCCGAGCACTATCTGGCGGACAACGGATTGCTGCCGACGCCGCTGGTAGATCTGGATGCACTGGAGACCATTGCCATGCTCGTGACTGAAGGCCTGGGCGTGAGCCTTGTGCCTTACTGGTCCGGCTTCGAACACTGGGGCCACAAGTGTGTTGTGACCCCGCTTGGCTACGATCGCTACGACAGAGAGATTGCGCTGATCAGCCACGTTCAGACTGACCGGCCCAAGATGATGGGCGCCTTGTCCAAAGTGCTTTCACTGGCACAAGCCTGACGGGATTCAATCTGTCTTGGACTCGGCATGATCCTTCTCAGGGCCATCAGGTTTCGGCGTCCCGCTTTCGCTGCGGATCTGCGCATGGCTGATCAGGGCGAAGATAAAACTGCCGCCGATGATATTGCCGGCCAGCGTCGGCCCCGCAAACACCGCCAAGAAATCGCTCCACGGCAACTCGCCAGCAAATACCAGATAGGACACCTCCGCCGAACCGACGACGATGTGAGTGAAGTCACCGAGCGCCATGAAGTAGGTGATGAGGATAATGATCCACATCTTCGCGCTCTCCATCGACGGGATCATCCAGACCATGGTCGCGATCATCCAGCCGGAAACTATGCCTTTGGCGAACATCTGGCTGGCGCTGTGTTCCATCACCTTGCGGCCGATCTCGAGGAAGGCGTGGTCGGTCTTGGCGTCGAAAATCGGCAGCTCCAGCATCACGTAAGCCACCAGAATCGTACCGCACAGGTTGCCGACCAGCACCACCGTCCAGAGGCGGATAAGCCGACCGAAATTGAGCAGCGTCGGTTTGGTCATGACCGGCAGCACGGCGGTCAGGGTGTTTTCGGTGAACAGTTGCTGGCGGGCAAGGATCACCGCGAGGAAACCTGCGCAGTAGCCGAAACTGGCAATCACCTTGAACTCGTCGCCCTCGGGCAAGCGTGACGTGAGCAGGCCCATGCCCATCAGCGACAGGCCCATGGTCAGCCCTGCAGCGAGCGCCGACCACCATAGCGCAGCGATACTGCGTTCAAGTTCCTGATCGCCTTGAGAGCGGATGATTTCATGCAGAACCGCCGCGCGGGGCGGCTGGCTTTTCTCGACTTCGTGTTGCTCTTTGGCCGAGAGATCGGGGGTCTTGCCGTCGGTGGGCGTGGTCATGGCGTGGGAACCGGTGGGGGGCGATTTAGCTACGACATTCGCCGCTGACAGCTGTTCACTGACCCAGTGAATCTTCAGCGATAACAGAATCGCCATCGCGGGCAGGCCCGCTCCCACAGGGATCGCCGTGCCTGTGGGATCGAGCCTGCTCGCGAAGAATGCGCCGCCAATCTTATTGGACGGCCTCGTCATCCTTGAACTGGTCTTTCACATATCTGATCTCGGTCCGCCCGTGCGGTGCCGGCAAGCCGTCTTCACCGAGGTTGACGAAAACCATCTTCTCGACAGTCAGAATGCTCTTGCGGGTGATCTTGTTGCGTACTTCGCAGGTCAGGGTGATCGAGGTGCGGCCGAACTCGGTGGCAGTGATGCCCAGTTCGATGATGTCGCCCTGGCGCGAGGCGCTGACGAAGTTGATTTCAGAAATGTACTTGGTAACCACGCGCTGATTGCCCAACTGGACGATGGCGTAGATCGCTGCTTCCTCGTCGATCCAGCGCAGCAGACTGCCGCCGAACAGGGTGCCGTTAGGGTTGAGGTCTTCGGGTTTTACCCATTTGCGGGTGTGGAAATTCATGGGGGGCTCCAAGGTCGAGGCATTTGAGCGAAAGGGTTCTGGCCCCAGCTTCAAGTTTTAAGCTACAAGCTGCAAGTAAAAGCGGATTCGCTGTGACTTGCCGCTTGTAGCTTGCCGCTTGCCACTAGCCGGGCGAAGAAAGCTATAATCGCCACCGATTCAGAACGGCTAATACCGTTTTCCCGCCACCTGTCCGAGGGGCGCTGCAGCAGGTTCAACCTGTCAGGCTCGGATGGGGCGTTGACTGGCCTAGGCCGGACACTAAACGCACAACGGCGCCCATTCGCATACATTACGAATGGAGGCTCTTCATGAGCGCTGTTATCACGCCTGCAGATTTTAACGATTACAAAGTTGCCGACATGTCCCTGGCTGCCTGGGGCCGTCGCGAAACCATCATCGCCGAATCGGAAATGCCGGCTCTGATGGGTCTGCGTCGCAAGTACTCCGGCGAACAGCCGTTGAAAGGCGCGAAGATTCTCGGCTGCATCCACATGACCATTCAGACTGCCGTGCTGATCGAAACCCTGGTTGCCCTGGGTGCCGAAGTACGCTGGTCGTCCTGCAACATTTTCTCGACTCAGGATCAGGCTGCTGCCGCTATCGCTGCTGCCGGCATCCCGGTTTTCGCCTGGAAAGGCGAAACTGAAGAAGAGTACGAGTGGTGCCTGGAGCAGACCATCCTGAAAGATGGCCAGCCATGGGACGCCAACATGATCCTCGACGACGGCGGCGACCTGACCGAGCTGCTGCACAAGAAATACCCACAGGTTCTGGATCGCGTTCACGGCGTGACCGAAGAAACCACCACTGGCGTACACCGTCTGCTGGACATGCTGGCCAAGGGCGAGCTGAAAATCCCGGCCATCAACGTCAACGACTCGGTGACCAAGTCCAAGAACGACAACAAGTACGGCTGCCGTCACAGCCTGAACGACGCGATCAAGCGCGGCACCGACCACCTGCTGTCCGGCAAGCAAGCGCTGGTCATCGGTTACGGTGACGTGGGCAAGGGCTCCGCCCAGTCCCTGCGCCAGGAAGGCATGATCGTTAAAGTGTCCGAAGTCGACCCGATCTGCGCCATGCAGGCTTGCATGGACGGCTACGAGCTGGTTTCGCCATTCATCGACGGCATCAACGACGGTACCGAAGCGAGCATCGACAAAGCGCTGCTGGGCAAGATCGACCTGATCGTGACCACCACCGGTAACGTCAATGTTTGCGACTCGAACATGCTCAAAGCCCTGAAGAAGCGCGCCGTTGTCTGCAACATCGGTCACTTCGACAACGAAATCGACACCGCTTTCATGCGCAAGAACTGGGCATGGGAAGAAGTGAAGCCACAGGTACACAAGATTCATCGTACCGGTGCTGGCGCTTTCGACGCTCAGAACGACGACTACCTGATCCTGCTGGCCGAAGGCCGTCTGGTGAACCTGGGCAACGCTACCGGTCACCCGAGCCGCATCATGGACGGTTCGTTCGCCAACCAGGTGCTGGCACAGATCTTCCTGTTCGACCAGAAGTACGCCGACCTGTCGCCAGCCCAGAAAGCCGAGCGCCTGACCGTTGAAGTACTGCCGAAGAAACTCGACGAAGAAGTGGCCCTGGAAATGGTTCGCGGCTTCGGCGGCGTGGTCACTCAACTGACCAAGCAACAGGCTGACTACATCGGCGTCACCGTCGAAGGCCCGTTCAAGCCGCACGCTTACCGCTACTAAGATAAGAGCAGCTGCGAGCCTTAAGCTTCAAGCGGCAAGCGAGGTCAAAAGCCGGACTTGCCGTGCAAAGCGTGAGGCTCTGCCCCTATTTCAAAACAGTTTCAGGCAGCAGGCTCCAGGCACAAGAGACAAGCGCACCTCCGCTTCTCTTGCAGCTTGAAGCTTGCCGCTTGTAGCTGGAGGTTTCCTCCATGTCCCAAGACCGTCGCTACAGCTTCGAGTTCTTTCCGACCAAGACCGATGCTGGGCATGAAAAACTGCTCGCCACTGCCCGTCAGTTGGCCACTTACAACCCTGACTTCTTTTCCTGCACCTATGGCGCTGGTGGTTCGACGCGTGATCGCACCCTCAACACCGTTTTGCAGCTGGAAAGCGAAGTCAAAGTACCGGCCGCACCGCACCTGTCGTGCGTCGGCGACAGCAAGGGCGACTTGCGCGGCCTGCTGAACGAGTACAAGGCTGCCGGCATCAAGCGCATTGTTGCCCTGCGTGGCGACTTGCCGTCCGGCATGGGCATGACCAGTGGTGAGCTGCGTCACGCCAATGAACTGGTTGAATTCATTCGTGAAGAAACCGGCGACCATTTCCACATCGAAGTCGCCGCTTACCCGGAGATGCATCCGCAAGCGCGCAATTACGAAGACGATCTCGCCAACTTCGTGCGCAAGGCTCGCGCCGGCGCCGACAGCGCGATCACTCAGTACTTCTTCAACGCCGACAGCTACTTCTACTTCGTCGACCGTTTGCAGGCGCTGGGCGTGGATATTCCGGTGGTGCCGGGGATCATGCCGATCACCAACTACAGCAAACTCGCGCGCTTCTCCGACGCCTGCGGTGCGGAAATCCCGCGCTGGATCCGCAAGCAGCTGGAAGCCTATGGCGATGACACTCAAAGCATTCAGCGCTTTGGTGAGCAAGTCGTCAGCGAGATGTGCGAACGCCTGTTGCAGGGCGGCGCACCGGGGCTGCACTTCTATTCCATGAACCAGGCTGAACCTAGTCTGGCGATCTGGAATAACCTGAAGTTGCCGCGTTGAAGCAGCTACAAGCTTCAAGCTGAAAGCTACAAGCCAGATCAAAAGATCGCAGCCTGCGGCAGCTCATGCATTGGGATTTAGTTCTCTCTGCAGAAGCTGCCAAAGGCTGCGATTTTTTGCTTTTAAAGGCCCGAGGCAGAGCTTGTAGAGGCCGTTTCTGGCTCTTTATGGTTTCTCGTCGTAATCTCAAGCCATGCCTTTGATCACGCAACTATTCGCCGTGCTGGTTTTTGCTTGCCTAAGCTTCGCCGCTCGGGGCGAGAAGCTGCGTATTGTCACCGAGCCATGGGCGCCTTACGTCTATGAAGAGAACGGTAAAAAGCTCGGACTGGACTACGAAACCACCGCCATTGTGTTCAAGCGCCTGGGCATAGAAGTCGAATGGCAGTTCCTGCCGTGGAAACGCTGCCTGTCGATGCTGGAAACCGGCCAGGCCGACGGCGCGCTGGATATTTTTCACAGCGACGAGCGCGACGCCACCCTGCTCTACCCCAGCGAGCCGCTGTCGGATGTCGAGTTCGTGATGTTCTACGCCAACGACCGCCCCCACCCGTTCACCAGGCTCGACGAGCTCAAAGGCCTGACCATCGGCACTTCCCCGGGTTATCTGTACAGCCCCGACTTCAGTGAATCGACCCTGTTTACCCGCGAGCCTGCACCGACCCACGAAGCGAACTTCGGCAAACTGGTGCGCGGACGCATCGATTTGTTGATCACTGATCGCCGTGTCGGCCAGCATTTGCTCGACGAGTTGAATATTCGCGGTCTGATCAGCCAAAATCCTACGGTTATTAGCCGCCAGAGCCAATTTCTTGCAGTTCGGCGCAATGCCGGGATGGATTTGCTGGTCCAGCGCTTCGGCGCCGAACTCAAGCGCTTCAAGCGCGAACCGGCCTACGCCGAGCTGAGCGCACGCTATGGCGCAGCCCCTGGCCAGACGGCGCCATTGAGTAGAGCGGCGGCGGACAGCAAAACCGTTGAGCAGCAGGAAAGCAGCGCGCAGTGATTGCTCTGTTATACTCCGGCGTTCCCGCCAGGCTCACGCCCGGACGCCCGGAACCTTAACAGGCCTCTCGACCCGCTACAGCGCAGCTTTCAGCCAGCGCGAGCACTCCAGACGTGTCTTTGGAACCGCAGCAGGACCGGACGGGATTGCGTCCTCTTAAACGTGATTCGCGCCAGGCAAGATTCCCATTGGGCCAAGCCCTAACTAAAACAGGATTACTCATGTCCTTTGCTTCCCTCGGTCTCTCCGAGGCTTTAGTCCGTGCCATCGAAGATGCGGGCTATACCGAGCCTACTCCGGTGCAACAGCGGGCCATTCCCGCCGTGTTGCAAGGTCGCGACCTGATGGTTGCGGCGCAGACAGGTACTGGTAAAACCGGCGGTTTCGCCCTTCCGATCCTGGAGCGGTTGTTCCCCAACGGTCACCCGGACAAATCCCAGCGTCACGGCCCGCGCCAACCGCGCGTACTGGTCCTGACCCCGACCCGCGAACTCGCGGCCCAGGTTCACGAGAGCTTCAAGATCTACGCCCGTGACCTGAAATTCGTCAGCGCCTGCATCTTCGGCGGCGTCGGCACGAACCCACAGGTTCAGGCCATGGCCCGTGGTGTTGACGTGCTGGTGGCGTGCCCGGGTCGTTTGCTCGACCTGTGCGGCCAGGGCAGCGTCGATCTGTCCCACGTTGAAATCCTCGTCCTCGACGAAGCCGACCGCATGCTCGACATGGGCTTCGTGCACGACGTGAAGAAAGTCCTCGCACGCCTGCCGTCCAAGCGTCAGAACCTGCTGTTCTCGGCGACGTTCTCCAAAGACATCACCGACCTTGCCGGCAAACTGCTGCACAACCCGGAACGCATCGAAGTCACGCCGCCGAACACCACGGTCGAGCGCATCGAACAGCGCGTATTCCGTCTGCCGGCCAGCCACAAGCGTGCGCTGCTGGCGCACCTGATCACCGCCGGCGCGTGGGAACAGGTGCTGGTGTTCACCCGTACCAAGCACGGCGCCAACCGTCTGGCCGAGTACCTCGACAAGCACGGTCTGCCGGCTGTCGCGATTCACGGCAACAAGAGCCAGAACGCTCGCACCAAAGCCCTGGCCGATTTCAAGGCTGGCGAAGTGCGCATTCTGGTTGCCACCGACATCGCCGCGCGCGGTCTGGACATCGACCAGTTGCCACACGTGGTCAACTTCGAACTGCCGAACGTTGATGAAGACTACGTGCACCGTATCGGCCGTACTGGCCGTGCCGGTCGTTCGGGTGAAGCGATCTCGCTGGTCGCACCGGACGAAGAAAAACTGCTGAAAAGCATCGAGCGCATGACCAAGCAGAAAATCGCCGACGGCGACCTGATGGGCTTCGACTCGAGCACCATTGAAGCCGAGAAACCGGAAGTGCGTGAGCGTCCGGACGTGCGCAACCCGCGCAATCCTCGTGGCCCGCGTGGCGACGGTCCGAATGGCGGCGGCGGTGGCGGCGGTCGTAAAGACAAGGGCAAGGAAAAGAGCAAGGAAAAGCCAGCCGGCGAACGCGGCGAGCGTCCTGCCCGTCAGCAAAAGCCTCGCGAAGGCACACCGGCCCGTGACCAGCGTCCGAGCCAGCCGCCACGTGCTGCTGATCGCGCTCCGGACGAGTTCCTCGACGACGACGTGGATAACTTCGGTAACCGCGTTGACTACGTGCCCAAGCCAGCCCCTGCCGGCGGTCGCGGTCGTCGTCCAGGCGCACCGGCCCAGGGCGCAGGCGCAGGTTCGGGCGCACCACGCGGCGGTCAGTCGCAGGGTCGCCAGAACGCTCCGCGCAACACCAACGGCTCGAGCACCGGCACCCCGCCAGCCAAGCGTAGCGGTCCACGCAATGGTGCACCGCGTGACGGTCAGTCGGGTCGTCGCGACGACTCTTCCTCGTCCTCGCGCAACCGCCGTCCGGCCCGTGACGATCAACCACGTACCGAGCCAGCCGTGCAGGCTCCGCGCAGCAATGGCCCGAAGATCATGCACAAGGAATCGAAAGCCGACCGCTTCCCGACACCTGAGCAGCTCGATCAACTGCCAAGCCGCCCACGTGGCGAAAAACCGGCCTTGCTGACTCGCAATCGCTGATTTGATGCCGCAATGAAAAATGCCCCGGTTCGCAAGAGCCGGGGCATTTTTTATGGGCAACGCCAACCCTGTACACACCTTCCCCTGTGGGAGCGAGCCTGCTCGCGAAGAGGTCAGCACATCCAATATGGATGCTGGCTGACACTACGCCTTCGCGAGCAGGCTCGCTCCCACAGGGGGATGTGTGTGTGTGGCAGGCAATAAAAAACGCCCCCGGCTTTTCAACCGGGGGCGTTTTTGTGTGGCTGGCGAAAAATTACTTCGCTTTCACGCCTTCAAACGAAACGTACAGCTCGACCGCGTCGGACTTAGGACCCAGATCTTTCTGCTTGCCGAAATCGGAACGCTTGATGCTGGTGGTGCCTTCGAAGCCGGCACGGTAGCCGCCCCATGGATCCTTGCCTTCACCCAGGAAAGTGGCTTTGACAACCACTGGCTTGGTGACGCCCAGAAGGGTCAGGTCGCCAGTCACGTCAGCGGTGTTCGCGCCGGTGGACTTGACGCTGGTGGAGACGAAAGTCGCTTTGCCAAACTTGCTGGCATTGAGGAAGTCTGCGCTGGCGATGTGTTTGTCGCGTTCGGCGTGATTGGTGAACACGCTGGCGGTGTTGACGTTGAACTCGATCTTGCTGTCTTCAGGCTTGGCCGCGTCGAAGCTGAACTTGCCGTCGATGTCCTTGAAAGTACCGGTGATGAAGCTGTAGCCCAGGTGGCTGATCTTGAAGTCGACGAAGGCGTGCTGGCCTTCTTTATCAACGACGTAATCAGCCGCCATTACGTTGGCGGACAGAACGGCAGAACCGATTGCCAGAGCGGCCAGAGTCTTTTTCAACATGCTTTGTTTTCCTTTGGAGTCGAGGTTGAATTTCAGGCTTTGCGACCGAGCATTCGAGTGAGGGTCGCATCACGATCGATAAAGTGGTGCTTCAATGCTGCCAACGCATGGAGACCGGAAAAAATTACCACCGCCCACGCGAGCCAGAGATGAATCACCCCAGCGGTATCTGCCTGATCCGGTAGCCCGGAAACCAGTGCAGGAACTTCAAACAGGCCAAACACCGGAATACCGACACCGTCTGCGGTGGAAATCAGGTAACCGGCAAGCATCACAGCGAACAGCGCGAGATACAGAAACCCGTGGCCGAATTTAGCGCCGATACGGGTCATGCGACTGTAGCTTTGCAGCGTCGGCGGCGGTGGGCTGATAAAACGCCACAACACCCGCAACACCATCACACCGAGCAGCACCAGACCAATGCTCTTGTGCAGATCCGGCGCGTCTTTGCGCCAGGTGCTGTAGTAATCCAGCCCCACCATCCACAGGCCCAGCGCGAACAGTCCGAAGACCACCAGCGCCACACCCCAGTGCATGAAGATGCTGACCCAACCATAGCGCGAAGAAGAGTTACGTAGCTGCATTGCCCAAATCCTGTGAGAACTGCGAACCAAGACTAGCGAGTTATCTATCGAATTAAAGCGGAAAATTTCGCTTTGAAATATCGAGAAATACGATGAAGAGTCTGAAAGTGGCGTGTTAAGGAAAGATTAAAGGAGAAATTGTGGCGGGATGTTGTTGCCAGGCAATGGAATGGGTATGTCTGAACAGGCCCCTTCGCGAGCAGGCTCGCTCCCACAGGGAATTGCATTCCAGCTGAAGAGCCCGCTCGAATGTGGGAGCGAGCCTGCTCGCGAAAGCGATCTGACAGGCAAAAAAAAGCGCGGCATAAGCGCCGCGCTTCTTCATCACCGCAAGGCTTTACTGCGCCTTGGTCTCGGTCGTTGCCGCAGGCTTGGCTGCTGGCTTCTTCGCCGGTTCAGCCTTTTTCGCCGCCGGTTTGGCCGCTGGCTTTTTCGCTTCGGTTTTCGCCGCAGGTTTCTTCGCTGCTGGCTTGGCCGCGGCTTTTTTCGCAGGCTCGGCTTTTACCGGCGCCGCTGGCTTCGGCGCTTCCACCGGAGCTGGCGCAGGTGCCGGAGTTGGCGCAGGCGCTGGGGCAACGGGAGCTGGCTCTGGAGCTTTCACAGGCTCTGGCTTCTTCTCATCATCCGAACCACCGAACAGGTTGCTGAAGAAGTTGCCCTTCTTCGCTGCTACGGCACCTGCCGCGCCCGCCGCTGCTGCGGCCGGGATCACTTTGGCCGGTTCAAATGATTTGCCAGCCGCCAGATCTTCAACCTGGCTGGCCGCACGCTGACCGGTGCGCAGCGCACCTTCCAGAGTGCCCGGGTACAAGGTGTCGGTGTGTTCGCCGGCAAACGCTACGCGCTGCAGCGGACGCTCCCAGACGCGCCAGAACTTGCTGATCTGGCCCGGACCGTAAGCCAGGTACGCGCCGCCCATCGACGGGTCGGTGCTGTAGCGACGGATCTCATAACCGGTGAACGAGCCACGGGCCTGTGGATAAAACGCGTGCAGACGAATCAGCACCTGATCGACCATCTGCTTGTCGCCAAATGCCTGCATCACGCGGGCATTGTCGCCGGACAGGTTGATCACCACGTTGGCGCCGCCCTTCAGCGCGGGCTCGATCCACAACATGCCTAGACCTGTGTTGCTGTAGATCTCGCCGGACATGCGCGACTTGCTTTCCCACACCGGCGTCTTGAACTTCAGCATGATCTGGTCGCGCCAACCGTAGTTGGTGCCCTTGATGGCCCCCAGACGCTGGGCATCCAGCGCCGGGGTCAGCTGAATCTTGTTCAATGCACGCAGCGGCACAGCCAGCACGACGTAATCGGCCTGGTAACCGACGCTGCCAACCTTGACGGTCACGCCGTCCTTGTCCTGGCTGATGGCCGACACGGGCGAGTTGGTCTTGATGGTCTTGATCTGTTTGACGAACGCTTGCGCCAGCACCTGGCTGCCGCCGACCAGGCGCGAAGCGCGCAGGTCACGGTCGGAGACACCGCGGTACACGCGGTTCTGCTGGGCGAAATACAGCAGCGACAGACGCGAAGGCTCGTCGTAATGGGTGCGGATGTCCTGGTTGATCAACTGACGCGCAGTGGCTGGCAGATTCTGTTTGTCGAGCCAGCTCGACACGGTGATCTGGTCCAGTGCGTGCAGGGTGTTGGTCGCTGCCGGGTTCTGTGGATCGTCGATCGAGCGCGCCAGATCGTCGAGGGTTTTCTGGTAGCGCTTGAGCGCATCGGCGGTGGCTGGTTGCTTGGTCGCCAGGTCGGCAGCGGAAAAATACTCGCCGTCGATCAGATAACCCGGCGTGCGCACGAATTCCGGTGCAGGCGTGGTGCCGAGCTTGAACGTCGAGACGTACTTGTTCAGTACCGGCTGGGTTTTGTCATTGCCGATCCACTCGCTGGTGGCCATGCCCGAGCGACCGCCCAGGCTTGGTTTGGCTTCGAGCAGCGTGACCTGCCAGCCTTTGTTTTGCAGTTCGTAAGCGGCTGTCAGGCCCGACAGGCCGCCGCCGATCACGATTGCAGTTTTATCCTTGGCCAGCGCCGTAACGCTGAACAGCCCCAACATCACCAGCGCACAGGCGCGCAGCCAACCGACAGACATTCAGCGAACTCCGGAAATACACAGAAAAAAGCAGTTGTGCGGATCAGACGACCCAAAGAACCGCGAAGAATACGTTAGCCATCAAAACGCCGCCAGCGACGTCTATCGGCTCATACAAAGTAGCTCAATCGACACAATGGGTTGTTCCCGCGCGATGCATTGCATAGGCTTGCGCGATTGTTTGCCCGCGCCTGTCGCGAGCCGCCTCGAGGAGACTGTAAATGGGCCTTAATAATCAGTGGATGCAACGCGATCTCGCGGTGTTGTGGCATCCCTGCACCCAGATGAAAGACCACGAACAACTGCCGCTGATCCCGATCAAGCGCGGCGAAGGCGTCTGGCTCGAAGATTTCGAAGGCAAGCGCTACCTCGACGCAGTCAGCTCGTGGTGGGTCAACGTGTTCGGCCACGCCAACCCGAGAATCAACCAGCGCATCAAGGATCAGGTCGATCAACTGGAGCACGTGATTCTCGCCGGTTTCAGCCATCAACCGGTGATCGAGCTGTCCGAACGTCTGGTGAAGATGACGCCGGAAGGCCTGAACCGGGTGTTCTACGCCGATAACGGTTCGTCCTGCATCGAAGTCGCGCTGAAAATGAGCTTTCACTACTGGCTCAACCGCGGCATGCCCGCCAAAAAACGCTTCGTTACCCTGACCAACAGCTACCACGGCGAAACCATGGCGGCGATGGCGGTCGGCGACGTGCCGCTGTTCACCGAAACCTACAAAGCCCTGCTGATGGACACCATCAAGGTGCCGAGCCCGGATTGCTATGGGCGTCCGCAAGGGATGAGCTGGGAAGAGCACTCGCGCAATATGTTCGCGGCAATGGAACAGACATTGGCCGAGAACCATGACAGCGTTGCGGCAGTGATCGTCGAGCCACTGATTCAGGGCGCCGGCGGCATGCGCATGTACCACCCGGTGTACCTCAAACTGTTGCGCGAGGCCTGCGATCGTTACGGCGTGCACCTGATCCTCGACGAAATCGCCGTCGGCTTTGGCCGCACCGGGACGATGTTCGCCTGCGAGCAGGCCGGCATTCGTCCGGACTTCCTCTGCCTGTCCAAGGCCCTGACCGGCGGCTACCTGCCGCTGGCCGCGTGCCTGACCACCGACGATGTCTACAGCGCGTTCTACGACGACTATCCAACCCTGCGCGCCTTCCTCCACTCGCACAGCTACACCGGCAACCCGCTGGCGTGTGCGGCGGCGCTGGCGACGCTGGATATCTTCGAGCAGGACAACGTGATCGAGAACAACAAGGCACTCGCCCAGCGCATGGCGTCGGCGACGGCGCACCTGGTCGATCACCCGAACGTCAGCGAAGTGCGTCAGACCGGCATGGTCCTGGCCATCGAGATGGTCAAGGATAAAGCCACCAAAGAGGCCTACCCTTGGCAGGATCGCCGCGGTCTGAAGGTGTTCCAGCATGCGCTGGAGCGTGGCGCGCTGCTGCGTCCACTCGGCAGCGTGGTGTACTTCCTGCCGCCGTATGTGATCACGCCGGAGCAGATCGACTTCCTCGCCGAAGTCGCCAGCGAAGGCATCGACATCGCCACCCGTGACAGCGTCAGCGTGGCCGTGCCGAAGGATTTCCATCCCGGTTTCCGTGATCCGGGTTGATCTATTTCACTTAAGCTTCAGCGGTGACCGGACTACCGTCATCGCTGGCAAGCCAGCTCCCACAGGGTCTGCGCAAGTCCTTGTGGGAGCTGGCTTGCCAGCGATGGGGCCGCCAGATTTTTACACTTTTTACAGAGACCCCGCATGAGACTGTCCCGCTTCTTTATCGATGCCCCGCTAAGCACCGGCCAACACGAACTGCCGGAAGCGCAGGCGCATTACATCAGCCGCGTACTGCGCATGGCCGAGGGCGATGCGGTGCAGATGTTCGACGGTTCCGGCCATGAGTTTCGCGGTTCCTTGCTGGAAGTCGGCAAGAAACGCGTGGTGGTGCAGATCGACGAGCAGTTCGCCGGACAGATCGAATCACCGCTGCAAATCCATCTCGGCCAGGGCTTGTCCCGCGGCGAGCGGATGGACTGGGCGATCCAGAAAGCCACCGAACTGGGCGTCAATGAAATCACGCCGATCTTCAGCGATCGCTGTGAAGTTCGCCTCAAAGACGAGCGCGCTGACAAACGCTTGCAGCATTGGCGTCAGGTGGCGATCAGCGCATGTGAGCAATGTGGTCGTTCGCGGGTCCCGGTGATTCACCCACCGGTACTGCTCGCGGACTGGATCAAGCAGACCGAAGCCGAGTTGAAACTGGTGCTGCACCCGGTGGCCGAGCCACTGGTGAGCCATGCCAAACCTTCGACACTGGCGTTTCTGATCGGGCCGGAGGGCGGCTTGTCCGAGGCCGAGGTCGAGCAGGCCAAGGGCAATGGTTTTCATGCTGCGCGCCTGGGTCCGCGCGTGTTGCGTACCGAGACGGCGCCGGTTGTGGCGTTGGCCGTGGCCCAGCAACTTTGGGGTGATTTCTAGGACCCCATCGCTGGCAAGCCAGCTCCCACAGGGTTCAGTGTTGTTCACAAATGTTGTGGCCAACAACGCACCTGTGGGAGCTGGCTTGCCAGCGATTAGCCGCGCCTCGGCCTACAGGACGTAAAACATAATTGCGACAAAGTGCAGCAGACTCCCGGCAATCACGAACAAATGCCAGATCCCGTGGGCATGCCGCAGCCGATGATCCAGGGCAAAAAAGATAATCCCCACGGTGTACAAAACCCCGCCCGTCGCCAGCCACGCGAAACCCGTCGCGCCTAACGCCGCCAGTAACGGCTTGACTGCCACCAGCACGATCCAGCCCATCACCGCATAGATCACGATGGACAGAATCCGCGCCTCGGAACGCGGTTTGATCTCTTGCAGAATGCCGATCAGCGCCAGCCCCCAGACAATCCCGAATAGTGTCCAGCCCCACACCCCGCGCAAGGTCACCAGGCAAAACGGCGTGTAGCTGCCGGCGATCAGCAGATAGATCGAGAAGTGATCGACCTTCTTCATGATCTCTTTCTTGCGCCCGCGCACGCTGTGGTACACGGTCGATGCGCTGTACAACACCAGCAGGGTAAACGCGTAAATCGCCACACTGACGATCTTCCATGGACTGCCATCGAGGCAGGCGATGACCAGCATCCACACACCACCGATAAAAGCCGCCACTGCCCCGACCAGATGCGTCCAGGCGTTCAATCGTTCTCCGTGATACATCTATTGCTCACCTCAAAATTCATTACCGCAGTGCGCAAGGCTCGGGCCTTGAGCGTAAAAGCGCAATGTTTCCGTTCAACATGAATCCGCGTAGGAGCTGCCGCAGGCTGCGATCTTTTGATCTTCAAAGGCAAAAGATCGCAGCCTGCGGCAGCTCCTACAAAGGGCCGCGTTTACCGTGCACAATCGGCCGATACCAAAAAGAGTCCGCGCCATGCTGATCGACGAAGAGTTGACCCTGAAAAAACTCGAGGTGTTCCTCGCTTTCATGCGCACCGGCAATCTCGCCCGTGCCGCTGCCGAGTTGCAGACCAGCAACGTCAGCGTGCACCGCGCGATTCACTCGCTGGAAAGCGCCCTGCGCTGCCCGCTGTTCAAACACGAAGGCCGCAACCTGACGCCGCTGGAAAGCGCCTATGTACTGGAGGAACGCGCGCAGAAGCTGATCCAGGATGTGGTCGAAAGCGTACGCCTGACCCGCGAGGCCGCCGGGTTCTCCGCCGAGCGCTTCAAGCTCGGTTCGCTGTATTCGCTGACCGTGAAAACCGTGCCGCAACTGATCATGGGCCTGAAAATCCGCCGCAGCGAACTCAACATCGACCTGATTCTTGGCTCGAACATCGACCTGCTCTACAAGCTGAAAAACATGGAAGTCGACGCGATTCTGGTGTCGCTGGACGACAGCATCAACGACCCGGATTGCGAGCAGATTGCGCTGTTCTCCGATGACATTTTCCTCGCCACCCCTGCCGATTCAAGATTTGCCCAGCGCAGTGAAGTTGATCTGGCGGACGTACGCGATGAAACCTTCATCACCTTGACCCAGGGCTTTGCCACGCATCAGGACGGCAATCGGGTGTTCAGGCAGGCGGGGTTCGAGCCGAAGGTGGCGATGCAGGTGAATGACATCTTCACACTGCTGAGCATGGTCAGTTCCGGGGTAGGTTATGCGTTGCTGCCGGGGCGGATTGCGGCGGTGTACGAGAACCGGGTCAAGCTGATTCCGTTGCAGGAAAAGTATCGGTTGCAGCAGCACATCGGCGTGGTGTTTTTGAAGGCCAAGGAGCGCGATCCGAATTTGCTCGCGTTGTTGGCGGAGTGTCGGATGTATGCCAATCGGCAGGCTGGGGTTTGACTGGGACCAGATCAAGATCAAGAGCTACCCCCTCACCCCAGCCCTCTCCCCCAAGGGAGCGAGGGGGAAAGGGAGCAGATCGGGGGCTTTTCAGAACCGGAGTTCGACACAGAAATTTCAGGTCGATGTACCTTCAACATCCACCTCGGTCAGTCCCCTCTCCCTCCGGGCGGTCCGACGTTTCGGGAGGGTTAGGGTTTGCTTTTCAGGCGGCCGTTAACCCACCAACCCCCGCATCACCAAAAACAACACCGAAGGCCCAAGCAAACACCCAAGCGCGGTATAGAACGCCGCCGTCAGACAACCGTAAGGCACCAGTTTCGGATCCGTCGCCGCCAGCCCGCCAGCCACGCCACTGGAAGTGCCCATCAACCCGCCGAAGATCACCGCACTGCGCGGGTTGTTCAAGCCGATCATGGGCGCTACGAACGGCGTCATCACCATCACCAGAATGGCCTTGATCAACCCCGCAGCAATCGACAGCGCCATGACTTCAGAACTGGCACCAATCGCCGCACCGGTCACCGGGCCGACAATGTAAGTCACCGCCCCCGCGCCGATGGTGGTCAGGCTCACCGCATCGGTATAACCGAATGCCATCGCCACACCTACACCGGCGACAAACGACGTGCCCACCCCGACAAACAGCGCCAGTACACCGACAAACCCGGCCCGCTTGAGCTCTTCAACACTCACGCCGAACGCCGTGGCAACGATGGCGAAATCGCGCAGCATCGCTCCACCCAGCAAACCGATACCGGACAACAGTGGAATATCCACCACGCCTTTCTGTCCGCCAGTCAGCGCACCGCCAACGTAGGACAACACCAGCCCGAGCAGAATGGCAATCGCCGAACCGTGCAACCGGCCCTTGGTGAAGGTGTTGGACATCCAGTAGGACACCCACATGGTCAGGCCGACAATCAGGAAACCGCTGATCAGGCCGTAACCGGTGATGACTTTCATCAATGATTCGTACATGGCGATCACCCCACAGTCTTGGGTGGAATGACGGCGGTCGACTCCTTGTTACCAAGGCGTACCAACACCGGCACCATGGCAAACGCAATCACCACAGCCAGCGTCCCCGCCAGAATCGCCATCGGCCCGCCCTTCAGTGCGCCGTAAACGTTTTGCTGCGCCGCCATGGCGACCACGATCGGAATGTAGATCGCACTCCAGAACTCGACTCCCTGTTCAGTCTTGCCCTTGAGCCAGCCGGTTTTGTTCAGATAACTGCCCAGGCCGATCAACAGCAGCATCGCAATGCCGACGCCGCCGACGTTGGCCGGCACGCCGATCAGCTTGCCGAGCAGTTCACCGACCCAGATACCCACCAGCGTACAAAAGGCGAGAAACGCCACACCGTAAATAATCATTGTTGTAGTCCTCAAAGTGCATCGTCGAATGTTGTTTTTGTTGTTCGAAGCTTGAGTCGGCGTTTTAGGTTCGGCGGCTTCCCTCCTCACGCAACAGCGCCTGCAAGGTGTCGAGGCGAGCACTGTCGAAGGCAGTGACAGTGCCTGATTCGAACACCCGGCGCGCCAGCCCGGTCAGCACCGCACCGGGCGGCAGTTCGATCTGTAGCCGCACGCCGCGCTCGTAGGCGCTTTGCACGGTGCCGCGCCAGTCCACTACGCGGCACATGTTGAAAGCGAGGTCGTCGCGCAGGGCATCGACCTTAGTCACCGGGCGCGCCCGGCTGCCACTCAGGTAAGCGATTTGCGGGGGTTGCAGTTGTATTTTGGCGAAGGCTCCAGCGAGGGCCTGAGCCGGTTGATCCAGCAGCGGACAATGCGACGGCACGCTGACCGCCAGACGTTTCGCCAGCCCCGCGCCACGACTGCGCGCCAGTTCGGCAACCGCTTGCATCGCCTTGTCACTGCCAGCAATGACCACTTGGTTATCGGCGTTGATGTTGGCCAGATAAACCGGCGTTTCGGCGCTGTGAACCTGCACCAGCAACGCTTCGACTGTGGACAACTGCAAGCCGATAATCGCGGTCATGCCAAAGCCCTGTGGATAAGCCTGCTGCATCAACTCACCGCGCAGGCTGACCAGATGCAGTGCATCGCTGAAGCTCAAGGCACCCGCCACCACCGCTGCCGGGTAAGCGCCGATGGACAAACCTGCGACGTAATCCGCCGTCAGTCCGTTCTGCAGCAACTGCCGCGAAGCGGCTGTGCCTGCGATCAACAGACACAACTGAACCGCCCTCGTCGTGCGCAACGCTTCGGCAGAGTCGAGCAGCAACACGTCTTCGCCGAGCACATCGCTGGCCTCGACCAAGATTTCCCGAGGCAACCGCTGGAGCATGCCCGGTTGCTGCGCGCCTTGGCCTGGGAACACCAAAAGGCTGCTCACGCTGCCTGCTCCTGCACATTCCATGGATCTGCCACCAGACACGCCTGATGGGCGTTTTTCAGCAGCACCCGCGCTGAGGGGCCAGCCCATTCGCGCAGGGCCACCGCGCCGAATGGCGTCTGCAATTGCATGTCGACCCGGCAGGCTGCCTGATCGAAAAGCGCTACCAGTTTGCGCGCCTGATTACGCGCCAACAGGTGCGGCGTACGCAGGATCAGATCGAGATCGCTGCCCTCATGCACCGCCGTAAAACCACTGGCCAGTTCAAACCCGGCACTGCCACTGACGCCCCAGACCCAACCGCAATCATCGAGCATCGGCCGCAACTGTTCGAGCGCGCGCAGGGCCGGCAGTTTGCGATCACTGTCGACATGACAAAGCGCTTCCGGACTGACCCGACAGGCAATCGAATCGACTGCCATGAACGCCGCCAACCGCTGCTCGCGCAAAACACCGCGCACGCCAACGGCAACAAAACCATCAGCGCTCATTGCCCGGCGCACCACCACCGGTTGCCCGACCCTGAGCGATTCAACCGCCCACTGCGGCGCATCCACCGGCAACTGCGCAGGCGTCATGCCCCAGAGCAGATCGTGGGCCAGAGGCATGTTCACCACTGCGCCCTCAGCAGTTCGCGCACGCGGCTGGAAGCTTCACGATTGTTCGCACCGAGACGACCGCTCAGATCATTGCTGCTGACATCGTTGATCGCTTGGTTCAGGCATTCAGTCACCCGGGCCAGATCCTCGGCTGTCGGCTGTTCGATCTGCTGCACCGACAGGGTTTCCCAGAGCAAGCCGAGGCTGGCGTAGCTGTCGATGTCATAAGCCATCGGCGGCACGCTGGCGGCCAGTGCTTCGAGTTCTTCGACACTGCGCAACGTGACCCGCGCCGCCGACGCCTTGCCCATCGCGTGCACCATCACGCCGGGATCGCGCAGGGCAATCAAACGGTTGGCCTGATAACCGTGGGCAAGAAACGCCCCGGACATCGCTTTGCCCACCAGAAGCCCAATCACCGGGTGCCCGGCCAAACGTGCGCGGGCATAACTGTCCGCAGCACCGGCCAAAGCCTGATGAATGCCCAGCGCTTCTTCGCGACGACCATAGGCCTGGCTTGGTACGTCGACGATGGCGATCAGTGGGCGTTTCTGTGATTTGTCGCGGTCAGCCGTGATCGCGTCATCCACAGCCTTGGCCAAACCCCAGCCTTCCAACAGCCCGACTTCACCGTTTCGAGCACGGGGAAAACGATTGTGCGGGTCAGCGACCACGGCGATAAAACGCCCGAGCTGGCCATCGGCAACTTTCAACGATGACGGCAACCCTTCGACCTCTACGGCGCCAGCGCTCAACGCGTTGAACCAGTTCAAACCGCGCACGGAATAGCTACTCATGAGCGCTCTCCTTGATACAGATCGCGAACCACCGAAGGCTCGATTTGCTTGTCAGTGTCGAGGCTGGCCAGACGCTGCAGGTACCACTCGGCACGCTGACTGCGCGGTTGCGTCGGCAATCCTTGCTGCAACAGTTCACCGACCTGCTGACGAATCTGCGCCACATCATCGGCGACATAACGATCCACCAACCCACTGGCGAAACGCTGCTCGCCACCGGTCAGGCTCCAGATAAATGGCCGGTCGCGTGAGTCGTATTCTTCGATCCCGGCTTCCTGCTCGATCACTTGCGGGCCGTTCAGGCCAAGGCGTGCTTCCTGGGTCACCAGCAGATAGCTGCAGAGCGCCGCGGCAATCGACATGCCGCCAAAGCAACCCACGCTGCCCGCCACCACACCGACGACCGGTTGGTACTGCTGCAAATCGACAATTGCCGCGTGAATATCGGCAATCGCCGCCAAGCCGAGATTGGCTTCCTGCAAACGCACGCCACCGGTTTCCAGCAGCAATATGGCGCGGGTCGGGATGCCTTTGCGGTTGTCCTCGGCGGCCAGCTCCAGCGCGCCGGCAATCTTCGCCCCGCCGACTTCGCCGAGGCTGCCGCCCTGAAACGCGCCTTCGATGGCGGCGATCACCACCGGCAGGCCATCGACGCTGCCCTTGCCGATCACCACACCGTCATCGGCCTGCGGCACCACGCCCTGGCGTTCAAGCCATGGCGACATGACGCGCTGGAACGGGTCAAGCAATTCGCGGAAGGTGCCGGCATCGAGCAAGGCTTTCGCCCGTTGCCGCGCGCCGAGTTCAACGAAGCTGTGTTTGTGCAGAAGCGCTGCGCTGTCAGTCATGGCCGATCTCCTCGAAACCTTGCTCCAGACGCAACCGCACCACACCCGGCGTCGCGCCGAAATCATGGATATCGATGGCCATGGCGGGCGGCGTGGTGCCGTCGAACATCCGCGCAAACAAGTGCTGCCAGCGCTGCTGCGCGCCGTTGACCGAGGTCTGCACGTTGATCGTCAACTTGCCGGCCAGTCCCGGTTCGATCAGCACTTCCAGATCGCCCGAGCCAACACAACCGACCAGCGCGCGACCGCGTGGCGGCTGCCCGGCGGGGAATTCAAACGATAGGGTTTCCATCAAAACGCTCCCTGAAAGAGGCCGTCACGCTCGATTCGGTCGAGCAGTAGCGTGGCGGCGAGCAAGTCGGCGGCGCCACCGGGCGAGGCATTCAATGCGATGAGTTGTTGATCCAGTTCGTGCAGTCGTCGGCGGCCGGTGAGGCTGGCGCTACCGCCGGCATCCAGCACCGCTTGCGCGCCTTGCTGCATGGCTTGCAACCCCGCTTCGCCGGCGCGATAGAGCACGCAGGTGTCGGCCAGGTCAGTCATGATCGCCAGCAAAGCGTCGAGCCGGGCGTTCTGTTCGCCGTGACCACGGGCGCGACTACTTTTGAGTTGCGGCAAGCCGCGTTGCAGCACCGACGGAAAACCCAGTTGCGCTTCTTCGCGAGCACCGCGTGCGCCGTACCGCAGTGCGACTTGCGCGCCATGGCTTAGCGGGCGCGGTGCATAGCGATCATCGAGCAGCGCCAGACGTGCGGCCCTGACGGAAACTGCACCGACCGTGCTGGATTTCGCGTCCAGTGCCGCCGCTGTCACGATCAGGCCCAACGCCCAGATCGCGCCGCGATGGGTATTCACGCCGTGAGTGGTTGCGAGCATCGCTTGCTCGCCTTCACGGCCAATCCGGCCAACCGCTTCGCGCAACGGCAAACCGACTTCGCCAATGTCGACAGCCGCTTCGGCCATCTCCTTGAACGCTGGCCACAACGACAGCGCCGAAGCGTGCATCAGGCCCAGGTGCAGATCGGTATGCGCGCCGTTGCCACGACGATCCACCAGTGCCGGTTTCGGAGACAGATCCGCTTCGTCGATCAATGCGTCGACCGCCAGATCCGCCAGTCGCTCGGCCAGGCTCAGAGGTTTCGTTTGCAGGTTGAATGCGTGCATTACCAGCTCCTGAACTTGGCGGGCGGGTTGTAGAGGCCGCCGGACCACTCGACCAGATCGGCCACGCTCTTCGCCGCCAGCAGTTCGCGGGTGGCGTCGGTGCGGCGGATGCCGAGGTCTTCGGGCAAGGCGATCAAGCCCTCGCGGCGCATGCGTTCGGTGTCTTTGGGGTTGTGGCGCAGGCCAATGGCGGTGACGCCCGCAACGGCTGCGATCATCGCTTGGCGCTCTTCCAGCGAACGCGCTTTATAGAGGTAAGCGATGCCTTCTTCGGTCAGCAGGTGGGTCACGTCGTCGCCGTAAATCATGATCGGCGCCAGCGGCATGCCGCTCTTCTTCGCCACTTCCACCGCATCGAGGGTTTCGACGAAGGTCGGTTTGCCGCCCTCCTGGAACGTCTCGACCATTTGCACCACGAGTTTCTTGCCGCGTTCGAGCATCGGTTGCTGCGAGTCGTCGTGGCGCATATCGAGCCATGCAGGCGTGCCGTGGCGGCGGCCACGCGGGTCGTGGCCCATGTTCGGTGCGCCACCGAAACCGGCGAGTCGGCCACGGGTAACGGTGGAAGAATGGCCGTCTCCATCGACCTGCAACGTCGCGCCGATAAACAGATCCACCGCGTACTGCCCGGCCAGTTGGCAGAACATCCGGTTGGAACGCAGCGAGCCGTCGCGACCAGTGAAGAACACGTCTGGCCGGGCCGCGATGTAATTTTCCATGCCCAGTTCGGTGCCGAAGCAATGCACGCTTTCAACCCAGCCACTTTCAATCGCCGGAATCAGCGTCGGGTGCGGGTTGAGCGTCCAGTTGCGACAGATCTTGCCCTTGAGGCCGAGGGATTCGCCGTAGGTCGGTAGGATCAGTTCGATGGCCGCAGTGTTGAAACCGATGCCGTGGTTGAGCGACTGCACGTTGTGTTTTTCGTAGATACCGCGGATCGCCATCATCGCCATCAACACGTGCACAGGCTTGATGTGGCGTGGGTCGCGGGTGAACAGCGGCTCGATGTAGAACGGCTTGTCGGCCACCACCACAAAATCGACCCATGACGCCGGAATGTCCACGCGGGGCAGTTCGCTGACGTCGTCGACCAGTTGATTGACCTGGACGATGACGATGCCGTCACTGAACGCCGCCGGTTCGATCAGCGCCGGAGTGTCTTCGGTGCTTGGGCCGGTATAGATGTTGCCGGCACGGTCGGCCATGAACCCGGCCGAGAGCACGACGTTGGGAATCAGGTCCACCACCAGCCGTGCGTAGAGTTCGATGTAGGTGTGGATCGCGCCGACTTCCAGCAACCCGTCCTCAAGCAGCTGACTGATGCGCAGGCTCTGGGTGCCGGCGAAGGAGAAATCCAGCTTGCGGGCGATACCGCGTTCGAACAGGTCGAGGTGCTCGGAGCGGCCGACGCTGGGCATGATCATGTGCAGGTCGTGGAGCTTCTCGGGATCAGCCTTGGCGAGAGAGCGAGAGAGGAAATCCGCCTGCTTCTGGTTATTGCCCTCCAGCACTACACGGTCACCGGGCAGGATCAACGCCTCAAGCGCCGCGACGATCTTATCGGTGGGCAACACCACACCGTCGGCCAGCCCACGCACCTTGTCGAGACGGCGCTGCTTCTCATCGCGCCGCCGCGTCCAGCGCGAGTCGGGGGAAATTGTTGTTGTCATGCTCACTCCACGGGTTCGCTGTCGTGGAGCTAAGTTAGGCGTGTGGGGTGGGTGCATCAATCAAGCAGGGTGGTGAATCATTACGCTTGGCGTAATGATCAAGAGCACCCTCACCCTAGCCCTCTCTCGGAGGGAGAGGGGACCGATTGGGGGATGCTCAAGAATTATGCCGACCTGATTGTGCTTTACCGAATCCATAATCGACCGGGTTTTCAGGTCGGTGCATAACGCCAGACACTGCGATCGGCCCCGTCTCCCTCCGGGAGAGGGCTGGGGTGAGGGTTAGCTTTTAAGTCACTCCGTAGGCACTAACCTGTCCAGCACCCGATTAACCGCCAGCTCCGCCAGCATCACCACTTGCGCGATGCCTTGCAGGGTTTTGCGGTGGGTGCCTTCGACCATCGCGACATGGTTGTGCAGCATGACGGTGGCCGAGCCGAGGGTTTCGCTGGCATCTGCCAGGAGAGACTCGGTATCAGCTTCGGGGTCTGTCATGTACAGCTTGTTGGGCTTGTAGGGTGCGGCCATGATCTCGGCGGTCGGTGGACCGAGGTAATGGTCGAGGGCGCGCTCGGCGGCTTCGTGGAGTTTCTTGGAATCGGGCGATTCGTAGGGGGATGCCGGGTCTGTGACCGGCGGGTTAGGCGTTGGTTTGAACATGGGGATGAACCTCTGTGAGGCCGCACCATCCCGCTGCTAAACGATAGGGTGGCGGCTGTGCGCAAGTTAGCAGACCGGTCAAACCCCAACCCGGCGCACCCGAAGGCGCCATGCGCACAGCCACCATCAAGTACAGGCGAATGCCTGACTGGATGAGATTTGTGCAACCGAGGTAAGGACGAGCCGGGCTGCTAAACCCGATCACTGCGAATCAGTGACCCGATCCAAGTTACGCAGCCAGCCCTGGGCGCACAAGCCGGCGGATTCTGGTGCATGCGTAGGCAGCGGCGCAAGGATTTGTAGGCTCCCGGGCGTAACACCGAGTGTCTTTAAACATCAGTGCCGGAAAGGGTTTATTGCACTACAGAAATTGCGGATTTGCCTGTCGGCATCTGGCCACCCGACTGGCCTCATCGCTGGCAAGCCAGCTCCCACAGGGTTTTGTGTGGTTCACAAGATTCGAATAAAACTCGGACACTGTGGGAGCTGGCTTGCCAGCGATAGGGCCATTCAGAGCACCACAAATGCTGGATCAATGGACCAGGCCAGCCTCCACCAACAACCTCTCCAACCCCAACAAATCCGGCACCTTCGCCACCTGCTCCCCCACCTGCACCGCTGCCTGCTCCAGCGCACACAACGGCACATCAACGTAACTCAACTGACTGTCGAGTTTGTAAGACCGAGGAATCCCCTGCACCAGCAGCGCAATGAACTTGAGCTCCGGCAACCCGCCCAGCGCATTGAGAATCACGATTCGCGCCCGCTCGCCAATCACGATTTTTTGCCCGCAGGCGGACTCAAAACTCAACAGCGGAATCTGCCGCTCGCGCCACATCACCCGCCCCAGATACCACGGCGGCGTATCCAGATCGAAGGCGCTGGCCTGATAGTCGATCAGCTCCGCGACTGCCACGTTCGGCAGGATCAAATTGCGATCCGCCAGCGGCAGCAGCAGCCCGGTAAGTTGGCTGGTGCGCGGGTTGTGCCGGCGCTCATGCATGTTTCTTGCTCCAGTGGGCAATGCTTTCGAGCAGCACCGATTCCTGGTACGGCTTGCCGAGGTAGTCGTTGACGCCGATGGCCATGGCGCGGTCGCGGTGTTTCTGCCCGGTGCGCGAGGTGATCATGATGATCGGCAGGTGTTGCAGGCGCTCGTCGTTGCGTACCTGGGTCGCCACTTCGAAACCGTCCATGCGCGGCATTTCGATGTCGAGCAGCATCAGGTCGGGCATGTGTTCTTCGAGCAGGAGCATGGCGTCGACACCATCCTTGGCGGTCAGTACGTTCATGCCGTGTCGCTCAAGCAAACGGCTGGTGACCTTGCGCACCGTCACCGAGTCGTCGACCACCATCACCAGCAGCGGTTTCTGCGACTCGCTGTCGATTTCCGGGCGCGTCGGATGCTGCGTAACGCGCGCCTGCATCGCGCGGATCGGCGCGAGCAGATCAAGAATCAACACGACCCGACCATCACCGAGAATCGTCGCGCCGGACACGCCCTGCACCGCCGCGAACTGCGCGCCGAGGCTCTTCACCACAATCTCGCGAGTACCCGCCATGGCATCAACCTGCACCGCAATGTGCCGGTCGTTGTAATGCACCAGCAGCACCGGCAATGGCAGATTCTGGCCGAGCAGTTTCGGCCGTGGCGCGGTTTTCAGCAGTTCGCCCAGATAGCACAACTCATAGCGTTGGCCGCCGTATTGATAGCTCGGCGGGTCGAGACGGAAATGTCCTTCCAGGTCATTCGGCAAGACACGGACGATGCCTTCAATGGTGTTCAGCGGAATCGCGTATTGATCCTCTGCGCACTGCACCATCAACGCGCGATTGACGGACACCGTGAACGGCAAACGGATGCGGAAGTGCACGCCCTGCCCCGGCACCGAGTCGATGCTCATGCTGCCGCCCAGTTGGCGGACCTCCTCGTGAACCACGTCCATGCCGACGCCACGCCCGGAAATCTGGGTAATTTTTTCGGCGGTGGAAAACCCCGGCTGAAGGATGAACTGCAACACATCGCGGTCGCTGATCTCGGCGTTGGGGGCCAGCAAGCCGCGCTTTATCGCCTTGCGCCGCACGGCTTCCAGCGGCACACCAGCGCCATCGTCGCGAATGTCGAAAACGATGTCGCCACCCTCGCGCGACAGGTCGAGGCTGATCTGTCCTTGCGTCGGTTTCCCGCAGGCCTGGCGCACCTCGGCAGATTCCAGACCATGGTCGACGGCGTTGCGCAGCATGTGTTCCAACGGCGCGACCATGCGCTCGAGGACGTTGCGGTCCATCTCGCCTTCGGCATTGCCGACGACGAACGCAACGTCCTTGTTCAGCTCTTCAGCCACCTGACGGACGATACGTTTGAGGCGCGGCAACAGACGTTCGAAAGGCACCATGCGCGTACGCATCAGGCCTTCCTGCAATTCGGTGTTGATCCGTCCCTGTTGTTGCAGCAGGTTCTCGGCGTCGTGGTTGCGTCGGTCGAGGGTTTCCTTGAGGTCGAGCAAGTCCGAGGCGGATTCGAACAGCGCTCGCGACAATTGCTGCAACTGCGAATGACGGTCCATTTCCAGCGGATCGAATTCTTCATAGCCAAGACGCTCGGCATCGACCTGCTGCCGGCTGAGAATCCGTCCCTGGGTTTCGGTGTCGAGGCGACGCAGTTGATCGCGCATGCGCTCGATGGTGGTTTCCATCTCGTTGAGCGCTATCTGCGCGTCGTTGACTTGCTGTTCGATACGCCCGCGGAAAATCGAGGTTTCCCCGGCCAGGTTGACCAGTTCGTCGAGCAGTTCGGCGGAGACCTTGACCATGTCAGCGCTGGCGTCGACGGCAGGTGGCGCGGTCTCGGTCTTGACCGCAAGCGGCACCGGCGGCGGGGTTTCCAGCGCCGCTGGATGACTGAAATTCTGAATCGCATTGATCAGCCGATCCGCCGGCGGGCACGGTTGCCCGGCGCGCACGGCATCGAGCATTTGCGCCAGTCGGTCGTGGCCGCGCTGGACCAATGCGAACAACTCGGTCGACGCTTGTAACGTGCCGGCGGAGAGACTTTCGTAAAGGTATTCCAGCTCATGGGCAAGGTCGCCGATCGGGCCGATCTCGACCATCCGCGCGCCGCCCTTGAGGGTGTGCAGATCGCGCAGCAGGGTTTCCACTTCCTGGCGATTGCCCGGTTCGGCCTGCCAACGCAGTAGCGCGGCGCCGGAGTTTTCGATGATGTCGAAACCTTCTTCGAGGAAGATTTCCAGCAACTCCGGATCGTGCCCGGCACCTTCGTAATCGACGGCAGGTTGCGCCGTTTCGACGCTGGCGGACGAACCTTGGCGAAACTGCCGAATCGCCTCAATCAGATCCTGCGCCGGGTTCAGCGGCTGATGGTCTTGCAGCTGTTCCAGCAGCAGCGCCAAACGCTCATGGCTCTTGTGCAGCAAGCGACCGAGGGCTTCGCTGTGGCTGTGGCGCCGATCAACCAAGCCTTCGTAAAGGCTTTCCAACTCTTGGGCCAGATCCCCAATGGCTTCGACTTCAGCCATCCGCGCACCGCCCTTGAGGGTGTGCAAATCGCGCTGCAACGAGGACAGCGGCGCGGCGTTGTCCGGGTCGTTCAACCAGCGCTGCAAGGCTTGCCCGGCGCTGTCGAGAATGTCCACGGCCTCTTCGAGGAAGATGTCGACGATCTCGTCGTCCGGCGCTGGGATAGACGTGGATTGTGCAAGCTCAGCGGTCGCGGCGCCCAGTTCGCGGATGCTCAAGGTGCGGCTGCCGTCGCTGCGGATCAAGCCCATGGACGAAGGGTCGAGACTTTCATCGAGCAAGTCGTGCAACGCACGAATCCGCGCAGGCTGCGGCGTGACTTCCTGGCCCGCGGCCAGCTCGTCGAGCATGTTGATCAGCGCTTCGTGGGCGTTTTGCGCTTCGTGGAAGAACCGGTCGCTGACCGCCAGGCTGCTTTCTTCCACAGCGCCATACAGATCGAGCAAGGCTTCGCACAACACATCGACCGGCAGCAGATCCGCCAGGTGCGCGCCTTCGCCGAGGGTGGTCAGTTCATCCAGCAGCGCGCTCAATTCCTGCCGTTCGCCGGGGTGTTGCTGCCAACGCTGCAAGAGGCTTTCGGCGTCGAGCAGGATGTCCATGCCTTGCGCAAGAAAGTTGTTGATCAGTTGCGGATCACGCTTGATCCGAAGGCCGGTGTTCGGCGCATTGAGGATCGATTCCAGACGCTCGGCGAGCAGCGCTTCGGTGCGTTTGATCAGTGACTGCGCGCCGACAATCGGCGCCAGCGGATCATGCTTGAGCTGACGTAATCCGACACGGAACAGGCCCTCGGCTTCGAGGAGCAATTCCACTTCATCGAGGTCGAGCGGCAGTTGATGCGCCTTGAACTCTCGGGCCAGTTGATCGAGCGGCGCGGCCAGTTCGGCAATCGGCAACACACCCGCCATCGACGCGCTGCCCTTGAGCGTGTGCAAGGCGCGCTGCAATTCGTCGCTGGCTTGCAGCGGCACGTGTTCAGCGGCCTGATCGAGAAAGCGGTTGAGGCTGGCGAGATGGGTTTCGGCTTCGTTGCGGAAGATCTCCAGCAACAATGGATCGAGCGCCGCGACGTCATCAACGTCCTCGGCGGCCAGTGGTTCGTCACCCTTGGCCAAAGCATGGGCACGCGCGGCGAGTTGATCGACATCGCTGCGCTGACGCTGGCGATTAGTGGCGAATTCGTTGATCAGCTCCGGCAGCAACAACACCGTATCGGTCAGCAGTTGCTGGACCACCGAGCCGGGTTCGACGCTTTGCTCCAGCACGCGGTTGAGCAGGTTTTCCACGGCCCACGCCAGTTCGCCGAGAATCAGCGCACGCACCATGCGACCGCTGCCCTTCAAGGTGTGGAAGGCGCGGCGCAGTTCGGTCAGCGCGGCGTGATCCTGCGGATTGGCCGACCAGCGCGGCAGGTATTCGTGAAGGACATCGAGAACCTCGTCGGTCTCTTCGAGGAACACTTCGCGCAGTTCGTCATCCACCGGTTCTTCATCCGCCGGTGGCGGCATCAGGCTGCCGGGCGTGATGCGCGCGGGCGGGTTGAGCACCGACACCGGGCTGGCCAGGACCTCGGCCAGCGACTGTACAGTTTCAGGATCGTCCAGCGACTGCGCGCCCTGCATCACCAGTGCTTCGCTGGGACTGAGCACGTCGTCGAGCACCGGTACATGGACCTCGCCGGGCTGCTCGCTGGGAAAGAAACCGAGGCTGGCGAGACTCTTCTGTGCGATATCCAGCAGTTGCTCGCCGGGCGCCAGCGGGTCGTCGGTCAAGCGTTCCAGATAGTACTCAAGACTGCTGATGACATCGGCCAGGTTGTCCAACTGCTCCCAACCCGGTTCATGCGGATCGAGCAACAGATGTTCGCGGATAAATCCGTTGCAGGCCTCGACCAGACTCGCCGCACGCGCAAGCGGAATCATCGCCAGCGCCCCACGCACCTGAGTGAGCAGCGCCGGCAGCGGTTGCAGCTGCTGACGGTCCCAATCGGCGTCGATGTAGTCGACGATCATGTCCTTGGCCTGTTGCAGGCAGATGCGTGCTTCCTTGATCACGATCTGATGAATCTGCGTGAGGTCGGTGGTCGGCAGGCGTGAATCTTCCGGGCTCTCCGGCTCGACAGTGCCGACCATCCCGGCCAGGGTCGCTTCGACGTAGAGCAAGGCACCGGCGACGTCCATCAGAACCGCGTCGTTCGGTTCACGCTGGCCTTGGGCGATGCTCAAGACCACCGCCAATTGGTCGATGATGACTTTGCGCGGCTGGCCGAAACCGAGCACGGCCAGGGTATCGGCGATCTGCCGCAGTGGTGCCAGCAGACTTTCCAGATCGGACGTATGTTGGCGGTCGCTGCGCACGAACAGGTCGAGCCGCTCCTTGACCCGCACCAGTTCTTCGCACAGTGCCGCGAGCACCGAGCGCATCGCATCGCGGTCGGGACCGGCCAGGCGCGCGCGCTCTTCGTCGACCATCGCGCTGTCGGGCAAAGCATCATCCAGCGAGTAGCGATCTTTCATGGTCAGCATCTGCCCGGTGGGATTTTCGGCTTTAGCGATATAGAACAACAGGCTTTTGAGCAGCTCCGCAGGCGGCGGCTGATTGAGCCCTTGCAGGCCTTGTTCGAGCAGGCGCTTGAGCTCTTTGTCGGCATCCTTGAACAGGCTGCGTAGCGCCGGGCTGTTGGCGATCACACCCTCACGCATGCCTTCGACCAATGCCGATGCAACTTGCCACAACGGACTCAACGGCGCATCGCCGCTTAGCGCCTGGAGACGGCTGAAGACCTTGGCCAGATAATCGAGGTGAGTGTGATCATCCTGTTCGCGCAGCAACCCGACCAGCGCCATTTGCAGCGTCTGGCGCAACTTGCGCAGTACGCTCGGCAGTTCGGCCGGTTCCAGCAGCGCCAGCGCCTCTTCACTCAGCGGCGCCAGTTCCGGCAGTTGCGGGCTGAACAGGCTGGTTTCCGAGAGCAGGCTTTCGCCGCGGGCGCTGCGCAAATCATTGATCAACGGCAAGACCACCAGCGGCAGATCGCGACGGGCGCTTTGCACACGCTCAAGGTAAATCGGCAATTGCCCCAAGGCTTGTAACAGCAGGTGCAGAGCTTCGTCGCGATGGCTGACGCGCTCGTGCTGGAGGGCTTCGACCAGATGTTCCATTTCTTCGGCGAGCAACGCAGCGCCGTAGAACTCGACCATCTGCAAACTGCCGTGGACCTGATGGATGTAACTCAGGCACTCGTCGAGCCCGGGAAAGGCCTGCGGATCATCGAGCACGGCTTCGATCGCCTGATGCGCCTGTTTCAGCGTTTCGGCAATTTCGCCCTTGACCCATTCGAGGGCCACGTAATCGTGCCGATCACCCATAACCGCTCCAATCACACTTTATCCGTCGCCGACGCGGACGCCGCCGGCAAGGTGAAACCGGACACCGAACGGCGCAACTGACTGGCCATTTTCGCCAGGTTGCCGATGCTTTCGGCAGTGGCCGTGGAGCCGGACGACGTCTGCGACGTGATCTGCTGGATCACGTTCATGGTCAGGGAAATCTGCCCCGCCGAAGACGTCTGCTGCTGCGCCGCGTTGGAGATGCTTTGAATCAGCGCCGCGAGCGTCTTGGATACGCCTTCGATTTCTTCCAGTGCCACACCGGCATCCTGCGCCAGTCGCGCGCCGCGCACCACTTCGGTGGTGGTCTGTTCCATCGAAATGACGGCTTCGTTGGTGTCAGTCTGAATCGCCCGCACCAGGGTTTCGATCTGGCGTGTGGCGGCAGATGAACGCTCGGCCAAGCGCTGCACTTCGTCGGCGACTACGGCAAATCCGCGCCCGGCATCCCCGGCCATCGACGCTTGAATGGCGGCGTTGAGGGCGAGGATATTGGTCTGGTCGGCAATGTCGTCGATCAGGCTGACGATGTCGCCAATTTCCTGAGACGACTCACCGAGACGCTTGATGCGTTTGGCGGTGTCCTGAATCTGTTCGCGAATGTTGTCCATGCCGTGGATGGTGTTGTGCACCACCTCGTTGCCCTTGTTGGCGATTTCCACGGAGCGCTCGGCCACCGCCGAGGATTCGGCAGCGTTGGCCGACACCTGATCGATGGACTGGGCCATATCGCTGATCGCCGTCGAAGCTTCGGAAATCTGCTGGGCCTGATGTTCCGAGGCCTGGGCCAGATGCATGGCAGTGGCCTGGGTTTCCTGCACGGCGGCGGCGACCTGGCCGGCGGTGAGGTTGATGGTCGCCACCAGATCGCGCAGTTGGTCGACGGAATAGTTGATCGAGTCGGCAATGGTGCCGGTGAAGTCTTCGGTCACCGAAGCGGTCACGGTCAGGTCGCCATCGGCGAGATCTTCGATTTCATCGAGCAAACGCATGATCGCGTTTTGGTTGCGCTCGTTCTTTTCCGCCGTTTCGCGCAGTTGCCGATTGGTCTCGCGCACCATCACCAGACCGATGAGGATGATCGAGGCCAGCGCCAGCAAGCCGAGCACGTAGCCGCCGATGGTGTCGGTGCTGCGCCCGCCGGCGAGGTTTTCGAAACCGTTGGCCAGGTGTGAGGCTTCGTCGAGCAGGGTTTGCGAGAGGCTGAAGATGTTGCTGGCCGACTCACGGACCTTGAACAGCTCCGGTGAGGTTTCGAGGATTTCATCCACAGAGCCGGAGACGAACTGGAACAGCTCGGAGATTTCACTCAGGCGAGCACGGGCGTCGCGGTCTTCGACCTGGCTGATTTTCAGCGCCGGGTTGCCCTGGAGCATGCCATTGAGCACCTGACCGAAACGCGTGGCATCGCGGCCGAAGGCATCCGCGGCTTGTTGCGAATTTTCGTCGCCGGCGAGCACGGTGTTGACCGCGCCGAGGATGCGTTCAGCCAGCAACGACTGACGCTGGGCCATCGCCACTTGCGCTGCGGGAGCACCGCGTTGGAGGAGGATTTCGACGACTTTTTCGTATTCGATCTGCAACTGCGGCACGGTTTCGGCCAGGGTCGCGGCGACCTGATGCAGCGACAGCACGGTCTGTTCGCTGGAAAGAATGGCGTCGGTGTTTTTCAGCAGGCGTTCCCAATCGAGCTGCACGGCGCGCATTTCCGGGCGCACGGTGGACGGCGCCGGCGGCAGGCCGGTGGCCGGGTCGCCTTTTTTCAGATAACCCCAGCGCTGGGCGAAATCGTTGCGGGCGTCACTCAGCAGTTTGAACGCGGCAGCCTTGCCGGCGGCGGCTTCGGTGGCGTTCTTGGCGATGCGTTGCGAGAGCACGCGCAGCTCACCGGCATGGCCGATGTACTGTTTATCGTAATTCGCCTGGGTGTTGAGGTACGCGAAGTTGGCGAACAACAGCATGATGAACACGATCAATGCAATGAACAGCACGACGATCTGCGAGCGACTGCGCGATCCCTCTGCTGACTTGCCTGTTTTTGCTTTTGTCATCGGTCCTCGCCTATTCCCGCGCCATTTGAAGCTCACCGAAAACCCTGTGGGAGCGGGCTTGCCCGCGATGAGGCCGGCACATCCGACATCTATAGCGACTGATCTGATGCCATCGCGGGCAAGCCCGCTCCCACAGGGTTGGGTGGCGTTTCGACTAAATTGCGACGCTCATGAACACCGGGGATCTGGCCAGCGCAAACAAACTGAACACCCGCCAGTTCTGCTCGCGCCGGAAATAGCCTTTGACGAACTCGGCCTTCGAGCCCTGGCGTTTGCTGATCGACAGCGGTTCAAAACTGTCTTGTTCGAAGTGCTGCAAGCCGATGACTTCATCGACCATCAACCCGGCAAACACATCCTCATGCTCGACCACCAATACCCGCCGCTGTTTGCGTAGCGGTGACAGTTCATGCCCGAAGAAACCGCACAGGTCCATGATCGGCAGCAAGCGCCCACGCAGGTTGGCCACACCCTTGACCCACGGTTTGACTCCGGGCAGTTGGGTGAAGCGCGGTTCGTGCAGCACCTCGCTGACTTCGCCCATCGGCGCGACATACCAGTGTTCGCCGAGGCGAAACCCGATACCACTCCAGCGATCCTGGCGCGCGGGTTGCGACGGCAGGTCCGCCGCCAACAAGCGGCAGCGCTGGTCGATCTGCCAGAGCAGTTCGAACGCAGTCAGTGTTTCGCTCATGGCTGCGCGATCAACCGTTCAGCACGTTGTTCAGGGTTTTGATCAGAGTGTCTTCGTCGACCGGCTTGGTCAGGTAATCCTTGGCGCCCTGGCGGGTGCCCCAGACCTTGTCGGTATCCTGATCCTTGGTGGTGATGATGATCACCGGGATATGCCCGGTTTCCGGATCTTTGGTCAACTGCCGGGTCGCCTGAAAACCATTGAGGCCGGGCATGACGATGTCCATCAGCACCGCGTCGGGTTTTTCCTGACGGGCCAGTGCGACGCCGTCGGCGCCGTTTTCGGCCTTGAGCACTTGATGGCCGTGCTTTTCGAGCATGCCGGTCAGTTTGTACATTTCAGTCGGCGAATCATCGACGATCAGGATACGTGCCATGGTCTTCCCCATTTTTCTTGTCGACACCCGGCCCGCTGGCCGAGCGTCTCAGTGCTTTTCTTACTGCGGCAAAACGGCGGCAAAGCCCGGAACATGGGCCTGGATCGCGCTGAGCAGTTCTTCCTTGCTGAAAGGCTTGGTCAAAAATTGATCGGAACCGACAATCCGCCCCTTGGCCTTGTCGAACAACCCGTCCCGGGACGACAGCATGATCACCGGCGTGGCCTTGAACGCATTGTTGTTCTTGATTAAAGCGCAGGTCTGATAACCATCCAGACGCGGCATCATGATGTCGACGAAAATGATCCCGGGGTGGTTGTCGGCGATCTTCGCCAAAGCGTCGAAACCGTCGATTGCCGTGATGACTTCGCAACCGACATTCTTCAACAAGGTTTCGGCGGTACGGCGAATCGTTTTCGAGTCGTCGATCACCATGACCTTCAAGGCGCTGGACTGCTGTTCCATAAGAGGGCTCTACCGTCGCCTTTGCGAATCAAATTGTCCGTTTTGCTATCAGTAATGGCCGGAAACCCTTGATGTTCAAGGGCCGGCACTGCATGGCAGCCTTTTTAGCACAGTCTCCAGATGCAATCTATCGACGGGTTTTCCCTTGACCGAAAACCCTGCCGGCGCCACTCTGGCGGCACTTTTTTCATACCGATCCGGTAGCCAATTTTCGAGGAAAACCCAATGAGCGTTCGCGTCGGGATTGTCATGGACCCTATCGCCAGCATCTCCTATAAAAAGGATAGCTCGCTGGCCATGCTGCTGGCCGCGCAGAAGCGCGGCTGGGAACTGTTCTATATGGAACAGCGTGACCTGTATCAAGGTGAAGGTCAGGCACGGGCGCGCATGAAGCCGCTGAAAGTCTTCGCCAACCCGGAAAAATGGTTCGAACTGGACGCCGAGCAGGACAACCTGCTGAGCGATCTGGACGTGATCCTGATGCGCAAGGATCCGCCGTTCGACATGGAGTTCGTCTACTCCACCTACTTGCTTGAACAGGCCGAAAACGCCGGCGTGCTGGTGGTCAACAAGCCGCAGAGCCTGCGCGACTGCAACGAAAAGCTGTTCGCCACACTGTTCCCGCAGTGCACTCCGCCAACCGTGGTCAGCCGCCGCGCCGATGTGTTGCGCGAATTTGCCGCGAAACACGGCGACGTCATCCTCAAACCGCTGGACGGCATGGGCGGCACTTCGATCTTCCGTCACCGCGCCGGCGATCCGAACCTGTCGGTGATTCTGGAAACCCTGACCGCCCTGGGCGGCCAGCAGATCATGGGCCAGGCCTATCTGCCGGCGATCAAGGACGGCGACAAGCGCATCCTGATGATCGACGGCGAGCCGGTGGATTATTGCCTGGCGCGGATTCCGGCCCAGGGCGAAACCCGTGGCAACCTGGCTGCTGGCGGTCGCGGTGAAGCCCGCCCGTTGACCGACAAGGATCGCTGGATCGCCGCTCAAGTCGGCCCGACCTTGCGTGAAAAAGGCCTGCTGTTCGTTGGCCTCGATGTGATCGGCGAGCATCTGACCGAAATCAACGTCACCAGCCCGACCTGCATCCGTGAAATCGACAACGCTTTCGGCACCGACATTGGCGGGATGCTCATGGATGCTATTGAAAAGCAGCTGCAAGCTATTAGCCGCAAGCCACAAGCCTGAAGCCAAGCGACAAGCTTCTAACTTGCAGCTTGTAACTGGTAGCTTGCAGCTGCCCCTGTGCATCTTGTCGCTTGAAGCTAGTCACTTGCAGCTAAAAACCAACATTGCGTTATCATGCCGTGCCTTTAAAAACGCGATGTTGGTTTTTCTGTCATGACCCTCCCGTCCGATCTGCCCGCTGAACTCGCCCATCGTGGCGTGCGCCCGGCCGATCGCCTCGGATTTACCCTGTTCCTCGCCGCGCTGATTCATTTGGCGCTGCTGCTCGGCGTCGGTTTCACGATGGTCGAGCCGAAACAGATCAGCAAAACCCTGGAAATTACCCTCGCCACCTTCAAGAGCGAAAAGAAGCCCGAAAAAGCTGACTTTCTCGCTCAGGAAAATCAGGAAGGCAGCGGCACGCTGGACAAGAAGGCGACGCCGAAGACCACCGAGATCGCGCCGTTCCAGGACAATCAGGTCAAAAAAGTCACGCCGCCACCGGCCGCCAAGCCGCAAGTGCAGGAAGCCGCGCCCAAGGCTGCCGTGACTACGGTTGCGCCGACGCCGAAAAAGGCGCCGACCAAGAAAGAAGAAACCAAAACCGAAGTCAAACCATCGGTCGACGCGCCGACGTTCGACAGCTCGCAGCTGTCCAGCGACATTGCCAGCCTTGAAGCCGAGCTGGCCAAGGAACAACAGCTGTACGCCAAGCGCCCACGAATCCACCGTTTGAGCGCTGCCTCGACCATGCGCGACAAGGGTGCCTGGTACAAAGACGACTGGCGCAAGAAGGTCGAACGTATCGGCAACCTCAACTACCCCGAGGAAGCACGGCGCAAGCAGATCTACGGCAATTTGCGCCTGATGGTGTCGATCAACCGCGACGGCTCGCTGTATGAAGTGCTGGTGCTGGAATCGTCCGGCCAGCCGCTGCTGGATCAGGCCGCGCAGCGCATCGTGCGACTGGCGGCGCCGTTTGCACCGTTTACCGGGGATCTGTCGGATATCGACCGACTGGAAATCATCCGCACCTGGAAATTCGCCCGGGGCGACAAGCTCTCAAGCAATTAAAGAACACCGTAGAACCCTGTGGGAGCGGGCTTGCCCGCGATGGGGCCGGCACATGCGGCATTGATCGTGACTGACCCGAC
The DNA here is from genome assembly GCF_044218815.1 of Pseudomonas sp. A0308. Taxonomy (NCBI): domain Bacteria; kingdom Pseudomonadati; phylum Pseudomonadota; class Gammaproteobacteria; order Pseudomonadales; family Pseudomonadaceae; genus Pseudomonas; species Pseudomonas sp. A0308. Next base: position 3,847,584 of record NZ_CP162581.1, on the reverse strand, counting down.
GCCATCGCGGGCAAGCCCGCTCCCACAAAGATCAGCATCGCTCACGGCTTTTGCAGCATTTCCCAGACATCCTCAGCTTGTCAGTTCGCCCCTTGAACGCCACACTAGCGCACATGAAAAACGTCAGCCCCAGCTACCTCAAGCATCAATTCCTGATCGCCATGCCACACATGGCCGACCCGAACTTTGCCCATACCTTGACCTACATCGTCGAGCACACGGCCAATGGCGCCATGGGGATCGTGGTCAATCGACCGCAAGAGCTGAATCTGGCTGACATCCTCGAGCAATTGCGCCCGGACATCGATCCGCCGGCCCTCTGCCAGCACGTGCCGATCTTCATCGGCGGGCCGGTACAGACCGATCGTGGTTTTGTCCTGCACCCGGCGGGCAAGACCTTCCAGGCCACCGCCGAGCTTGAGGGCGACTTGGCACTGTCCACCTCGCAGGACGTGCTGTTCGCCATCGCTGACGGCATGGGCCCGGAAAAAAGCCTGATCGCGCTGGGTTACGCCGGTTGGGAAGCCGGGCAACTGGAGGCCGAAATGGCCGACAACGCCTGGCTGACCTGCCCGTACGACGCCGACATCCTGTTCAACACCCGCAGCGAACTGCGTCTGGAAGCGGCGGCCAAGCACTTGGGGATCAACCTCAACCTGCTGACCAGCCAGGCAGGGCACGCCTGATGGCCCTGCGCCTGATTCTCGGCTTCGACTACGGCACCAAACAGATCGGCGTAGCGGTCGGCCAGGTGATCACCGGCCAGGCCCGCGAGCTGTGCACCTTGAAAGCGCAGAACGGTGTTCCCGACTGGAACCAGGTCGAAGCGCTTATAAAGGAATGGAAACCCGACGCCGTCGTCGTCGGCCTGCCGTTGAACATGGACGGCACCCCCAGCGACATGTGCGTGCGCGCAGAGAAATTCGCCCGCCGCCTCAATGGCCGCTACAACCTGCCCTTCTATACCCACGATGAACGCCTGACCACGTTCGAAGCCAAGGGCGAGCGCCTGGCGCGTGGCGGTCAGAAGGGCAGTTACCGCGACAACCCGGTGGACGCCATCGCTGCCGCTCTGCTGTTGCAGGGCTGGCTCGATGAAAACACTGCTTTATTTGAATCCTGACAAGCGCTACGGCGCTTTTCTTTTGGCTAAAACCTCGAGCCACCTCCGGCAGGACGGAGCTCGGGTCGAAGAAGGAGCAACCATGAGTCTGCCCAATCCCGCCGATCTGATCAGCCAGATGGCGATCCGCCTCAAGGCGCACCTTGCTCAACGCGGCATCAGCGAACCGCGTTACATCGGTATCCGTACCGGCGGCATCTGGGTCGCGCAGGCGCTGCTCAAGGAACTGGGCAGCGACGCGCCGCTGGGCACGCTGGATGTTTCCTTCTACCGCGACGACTTCAGCCAGAACGGCCTGCACCCGCAAGTGCGCCCGTCTGCCCTGCCCTTCGAGATCGAAGGCCAGCATCTGGTGCTGATCGACGACGTGCTGATGAGCGGGCGCACCATCCGCGCCGCCATGAACGAATTGTTCGACTACGGTCGCCCGGCCAGCGTGACGCTGGTATGCCTGCTCGACCTGGAAGCTGGCGAACTGCCGATCCGCCCGAACGTGGTCGGCGCGACTCTGTCGCTGGCCGCTCACGAGCGCGTGAAGCTGTCCGGTCCCGAGCCGCTGACGCTCGAACTGCAAGATTTCACCCTTTAATCCGCCCTATTGAGAGTCCCCCTCGCGATGACGCCTCTAGATACCAAGCGCCCGCTGCAGCTCAATGATCAGGGCCAGCTGCGCCACTTCCTCTCACTCGACGGTCTGCGCCGCGAGTTGCTGACGGAAATCCTCGACACTGCCGACTCGTTCCTTGAAGTCGGCGCCCGGGCGGTGAAAAAAGTCCCATTGTTGCGCGGCAAGACCGTGTGCAACGTGTTCTTCGAAAACTCCACCCGCACCCGCACCACCTTCGAACTCGCCGCCCAGCGGCTGTCGGCGGACGTGATCACCCTGAACGTGTCGACCTCGTCGGCAAGCAAAGGTGAAACCCTGCTCGACACCCTGCGCAACCTGGAAGCCATGGCCGCCGACATGTTCGTCGTGCGCCACGGTGATTCCGGCGCTGCGCACTTCATCGCCGAACATGTTTGCCCGCAGGTGGCGATCATCAACGGCGGCGACGGCCGTCACGCGCACCCGACACAAGGCATGCTCGACATGCTGACCATCCGTCGGCACAAGGGCGGTTTCGAAAACCTCTCGGTGGCCATCGTCGGCGACATCCTGCACTCGCGGGTCGCGCGCTCGAACATGCTCGCCCTGAAAACACTCGGCTGCCCGGACATCCGCGTGATCGCGCCGAAAACCCTGCTGCCGATCGGCATCGAGCAATACGGCGTCAAGGTCTACACCGACATGACCGAAGGCCTGAAAGACGTCGACGTGGTGATCATGCTGCGCCTGCAACGTGAGCGCATGACCGGCGGCCTGCTGCCGAGCGAAGGCGAGTTCTATCGCCTGTTCGGCCTGACCACCGCGCGCCTGGCCGGGGCCAAACCCGATTGCATCGTCATGCACCCGGGGCCGATCAACCGTGGGGTGGAAATCGAGTCGGCGGTGGCCGATGGCCCGCACTCGGTGATCCTCAATCAGGTCACCTACGGCATCGCGATTCGTATGGCCGTGCTGTCCATGGCCATGAGCGGGCAGACTGCCCAGCGCCAATTCGAGCAGGAGAACGCCCAGTGAAGCTCAGCATTCTCGGCGCACGCGTCATCGATCCAAGCAGTGGCCTGGATCAAATCACCGACATTCACATTGAAGCCTGCAAGATCATCGCCCTCGGCGCGGCGCCTGCCGGTTTCAGCGCGGTGGAAACCATTGATGCCACAGGCCTGGTGGCCGCTCCGGGCCTGGTCGACCTCAACGTCGCCCTGCGCGAGCCGGGCTACAGCCGCAAAGGCTCGATCGCCAGCGAAACCCGCGCCGCAGCGGCCGGCGGTGTGACCAGCCTGTGCTGCCCGCCGCAAACCAAACCGGTGCTCGACACCTCCGCTGTGGCCGAACTGATCCTCGACCGCGCCCGCGAGGCCGGTAATACCAAGGTGTTCCCGATTGGCGCCTTGAGCAAAGGTCTGGACGGTGAGCAGCTCGCCGAGCTGGTAGCCCTGCGCGACGCCGGTTGTGTGGCGTTCGGCAACGGACTGGAGAGTTTCCGCAACACCCGCACCCTGTGCCGGGCGCTGGATTACGCGGCGACATTCGACCTGACGGTGATCTTCAACTCGCAGGATCACGATCTGGCCGAAGGTGGCCTGGCCCATGAAGGCGCGGTGGCCAGTTTCCTCGGCCTGCCGGGGATTCCGGAAACCGCTGAAACGGTGGCGCTGGCTCGGGACCTGTTGCTGGTCGAGCAGACCGGCGTGCGCGCGCACTTCAGCCAACTGACCAGTGCTCGCGGTGTTGCGCTGATCGCTCAGGCTCAGGCCCGTGGTTTGAAGGTGACGGCGGATGTGGCGCTGTATCAGTTGATTCTGACCGACGAAGCGCTGATCGACTTCAGCAGCCTCTATCACGTGCAGCCACCGCTGCGCACCCGCGCTGACCGCGATGGTCTGCGCGAAGCAGTGAAGTCGGGGGTGATCTCGGCTATTTCCAGCCATCACCAACCCCATGAGCGTGACGCCAAACTGGCACCGTTTGGCGCGACTGAACCGGGCATCAGCAGCGTTGAACTGCTGCTGCCGCTGGCGATGACGCTGGTTGAGGATGGTTTGCTCGATCTGCCGACCTTGCTGGCTCGCCTGAGCGCCGGCCCGGCCGAGGCACTGCGACTGCCGGCGGGCAAACTGGCGGTGGGCGGTGCGGCGGATATCGTACTGTTCGATCCGAAGGCATCGACGGTGGCCGGTGAGCACTGGCTGTCGAGAGGCGAGAACTGCCCGTTCATGGGTCACAGCTTGCCGGGTGTGGTTCGCTATACGCTGGTGGATGGGCGGATCAGCCACCAAGCCTAAAAGCAAAAGATCGCAGCCTGCGGCAGCTCCTACAAGTTGGAACGCATTCCATTGTAGGAGCTGCCGCAGGCTGCGATCTTTTGATCTTCACTCAGCGTCGCCCCAATCGCCAGCAGGCTGGCTCCCACATTGGATCTGTGCACGACACAAATCACCTGTGGGAGCTCGCCTGCTAGCGATGGCTTATTGAAAAGTGCCGCGATTCTGCGCGTTGCGCACCGAGACCTGATCGTTCAGTGTCCAGAAGTCATACAGCACGCCAATGAAGAACAACCCGCCGGTCAGCAGGTACAACAAGCCGGTGATCCACTTGCCCTGGTACATCCGGTGCACGCCCAGCACGCCGAGAAACGTCAGCAGAATCCACGCCACGTTGTACTCGATCGGCCCGTCGGCAAAGCGCAGATCTGCTTCGCGATCCATTGCCGGGATCAGAAACAGGTCGATCAGCCAGCCAATTCCCAGCAAACCGAAGGTGAAGAACCAGATCGTCCCGGTCACAGGCTTGCCGTAATAAAAGCGGTGGGCACCGGTAAATCCGAAGATCCACAGCAGGTAACCGATGATTTTGCTGTGGGTGGTTTTTTCCTTCACACGGGGTAGCTGATAGCTGTTCATGAAGACCTCGATGCACTCGATAGATAAATATTCTTGAATTCTTTGTGACTTTTTTACAGGTAGCCGACGTATGGCAAATGTTACCGTCGCTACCGTGAAAGCCTTATAGCACCGGACCTCTGTCCGACAATCGCGTCAATTTGCCGCTTATTTGGTTCCGTTGCCTCCCGTTTGAATCGACCAACGGCCTCGGAAGTCACAAAAAAGCTGTTATAAAGTTGCGCGCTATCACTTAAGAGCCACGCCTAATGCGACCATTTTTCAAGACATGGCTAACTATTTGCCTATTAATGCCACTGGCCGCCCACGCCACCAATCGTGAGCAACGTCTTCCTAACGTTAACGGCTTTACCCCTAAATCCCACGCTTCTGCCCCATCGAGCAAAAGCAAACAAAGCAAAATCACCACGCTGAGCAGCAAAAGCCGCAGCAGTCTGGTACCGCCGATGGCGAGCAAGGAAAGCAGCAATGTCCTGAGCCGCGCCGTAAACGTCCTCGGTACTCCTTATCGTTGGGGCGGCAGCAGCCCAAGTAAAGGCTTTGATTGCAGCGGCCTGGTGAAATACGCGTTCAACGACGCCACATTCGACCTGCCACGCACCTCCAATGCCATGGCCAGCGGCCACGGTGAGAAAGTCGACCGCAAGGATTTGAAACCGGGCGACCTGATTTTCTTCAAACTCAAGAGCCGTCGGGTCAATCACGTTGCCATCTACATGGGCAACGACCGCTTTATCCACGCGCCACGTCGTGGCAAGTCGGTGAGCATCGATACGCTGAACAAGCCGTATTGGCAGAAACATTACGTGGTTGCCAAGCGTGTATTACCGAAAGAGCAAAGCCAGATGCGCGTGGTTCAGCGCTAACGGTCGAAAGATCGCAGCCTTCGGCAGCTCCAGGATTTTTAGTTCATCCCCGATATGTGGATGATCTGACCTGTGTAGGAGCTGCCGAAGGCTGCGATCTTTTGCTTTTAAAAGTTATCCGGCGTACGCGCCTTCTCCCGCGCATGCTCGCGACTGATCAAGCCCTTGGTCACCAGATCTTTCAGGCACATATCCAGTGTCTGCATCCCCAGCGACCCACCGGTCTGAATCGCCGAATACATCTGCGCCACCTTGTCCTCGCGGATCAGGTTACGGATCGCTGACGTTCCCAGCATGATCTCATGCGCCGCCACACGCCCGCCGCCGATCTTCTTGATCAACGTCTGCGAGACCACTGCCAGCAGTGACTCCGACAGCATCGAACGCACCATGGATTTCTCGTCACCGGGGAACACGTCCACCACACGGTCGATGGTTTTCGCGGCAGACGTCGTGTGCAGCGTGCCGAATACCAGGTGCCCGGTCTCGGCGGCAGTCAGCGCCAGGCGAATGGTCTCCAGGTCGCGCATCTCGCCCACCAGAATCACGTCCGGGTCTTCTCGCAATGCCGAACGCAGAGCCGTGGCGAAACTTCGGGTATCGCGGTGAACTTCACGCTGATTGATCAGGCATTTGCGCGACTCGTGAACAAACTCGATCGGGTCTTCGATGGTCAGGATGTGATGGTGGCGATGGGTGTTGAGGTAGTCGATCATCGCCGCCAGCGTGGTCGACTTGCCGGAACCGGTCGGCCCGGTGACCAGCACCAACCCGCGCGGAGCATCGGTGATCTTGCGGAAGACGTCGCCCATGGCGAGGTCTTCCATGCTCAGCACTTTCGAGGGAATGGTGCGAAACACGGCACCCGCGCCACGATTCTGATTGAAGGCATTGACCCGAAAGCGCGCCACGCCGGGGACTTCGAAGGAAAAGTCGGTTTCCAGATGTTTCTCGAAGTCGACCCGCTGGGTGTCGTTCATGATGTCGTAGATCAATTCGTGCACTTGCTTGTGGTCCAGTGCCGGCAGATTGATCCGCCGCACATCGCCATCGACGCGGATCATCGGCGGCAGACCGGCCGACAGGTGCAGGTCGGAAGCGCCCTGTTTGGCGCTGAAGGCCAGCAGTTCAGTGATATCCATAGCGCTCCTCAATTCCAGTAGAATGCCGCGAACCTTCAGACCCACGGCGCCTCTTGATGTCCACGATAGCAGACAACATCCTTCAGGTTAGTTCGCGCATCCAGGCCGCCACCGCTGCTGCCGGACGCGTTGAAAACAGCGTGCAGTTGCTGGCCGTGAGCAAAACCAAACCTGCCGAGGCGCTGCGCGAAGCTCATGCCGCCGGTCTGCGGGACTTTGGCGAGAACTATCTGCAAGAGGCCCTGAGCAAACAGCTCGAACTGGCCGACCTGCCCTTGATCTGGCACTTCATCGGCCCCATTCAATCGAACAAGACTCGCGCGATTGCCGAGCATTTCGAATGGGTGCACTCCGTGGATCGTCTGAAAATTGCCCAGCGCCTGTCCGAACAGCGCCCGGCCGAACTGCCGCCGCTGAACATCTGCATTCAGGTCAACGTCAGCGGTGAAGCCAGCAAGTCCGGGTGCACCCCGGCCGACCTGCCGGCGCTGGCGAATGCCATCAGCGCCCTGCCACGCCTTAAGCTGCGCGGCTTGATGGCGATTCCCGAGCCGACTGAAGATCGCGCCGAGCAGGACGCCGCGTTTGCTGCCGTGCAACGTTTGCAGGCCAGCCTGAATCTGCCGCTCGACACACTTTCCATGGGCATGAGCCATGACCTTGAGTCGGCTATTGCCCAAGGCGCCACCTGGGTGCGGATTGGTACCGCCCTGTTTGGCGCACGCGACTATTCCCAATCTTGAAATTTTCCAGATAAGGACCTGACATGAGCAACACACGTATTGCCTTCATCGGTGCCGGCAACATGGCCGCCAGTTTGATCGGCGGCCTGCGGGCCAAGGGTCTGGAAGCTGCACACATCCGCGCCAGCGACCCGGGCGAAGAAACCCGCGCCAAGGTCAGCGCCGAACACGGCATTGAAACTTTCGCCGACAACGCTCAGGCCATCGAAGGCGTCGACGTTGTCGTGCTGGCGGTCAAACCACAGGCGATGAAAGCCGTTTGCGAAGCGATTCGCCCGAGCCTCAAACCTGATCAACTGGTGGTTTCCATCGCGGCGGGCATCACCTGCGCGAGCATGACTGCATGGCTAGGCGAGCAGCCGATCGTACGCTGCATGCCCAACACCCCGGCGCTACTGCGTCAGGGCGTGAGTGGTCTGTACGCCACCAGCGAAGTGACTGCCGAACAACGCCAGCAAGCCGAAGAACTGCTGTCCGCCGTCGGCATCGCACTGTGGCTGAATGAAGAACAACAACTCGATGCAGTGACCGCTGTATCCGGCTCCGGCCCTGCGTACTTCTTCCTGCTGATCGAAGCCATGACCGCCGCCGGCGTCAAACTCGGGCTGCCGAAAGAAACCGCTGAACAACTGACCCTGCAAACCGCACTGGGCGCCGCGCACATGGCAGCGGCCAGTGACGTCGATGCTGCCGAACTGCGTCGTCGCGTGACCTCGCCGGCCGGTACCACCGAAGCCGCGATCAAATCGTTCCAGGCCGGGGGCTTCGAAGCTCTGGTGGAAAAAGCACTCGGCGCCGCCGCGCACCGCTCGGCCGAAATGGCCGAACAACTGGGCAAATAAGGAGCCTTACATGATTGGATTGAACACTGCAGCGGTTTACGTGCTGCAAACCCTCGGCAGCCTGTACCTGCTGATCGTGCTGCTGCGCTTCGTCCTGCAACTGGTGCGGGCGAACTTCTACAACCCGCTCTGCCAGTTCATCGTCAAAGCGACTCAGCCGCTGCTCAAGCCACTGCGCCGGATCATCCCGAGCATGTTCGGTCTGGACATGTCGTCGCTGGTGCTGGCGATTCTGGTGCAACTGGCGCTGATGGCGCTGACCCTGCTGCTGACTTACGGCACCATCGGCAACCCGCTGCAACTGCTTATCTGGTCGCTGATCGGCGTGACTGCGCTGTTCCTGAAGATCTTCTTCTTTGCCCTGATCATCAGCGTGATCCTGTCCTGGGTCGCTCCGGGCAGCCACAACCCGGGCGCTGAGCTGGTCAACCAGATCTGCGAGCCGGCCCTGGCGCCGTTCCGCAAGTTCCTGCCTAACCTCGGTGGTCTGGATCTGTCGCCGATCTTCGCCTTCCTCGCGCTGAAGCTGATCGACATGCTGGTGATCAACAATCTGGCGGCGATGACGATGATGCCGGAAATCCTCCGTCTGCTGATGTGAGCTGGTTTCGTTGGGACGGTGACGACCTGATTCTGGAGTGTCACCTGCAACCGGCAGCCCGTAGCGATGATTTCTGCGGGCTGCACGGTGATCGCCTGAAAATCCGCCTGACTGCGCCACCGGTCGAGGGCAAGGCCAATGCGTATCTGATGGGTTTTCTGGCCAAGGCTTTTGGGGTGTCCAAGAGCCAGGTCAGCTTGCTCAGTGGCGAGTTGAACCGGCAGAAACGGGTGAAGATTTGCTCGCCGAAGAAGTTGCCGGATTTGCCAGATCTAATGCGTCCGACCTGATCCACCGAGTCGTCCCATTCGCGAGCAGGCTCGCTCCCACATTGAAACGCAATCCCCTGTGGGAGCGAGCCTGCTCGCGAATGGCGGCACCTCGGTCCAGAGCGAACACATGAGGGCCAGATGGTTGCTTGCCGCTAACCCCCCCGGTCTTTAGACTTACGCCTCATTTCAACGAGAGCAGGGTCGATGCCAACTGCCTTTCCCCCCGATTCTGTTGGTCTGGTGACGCCGCAAACGGCGCACTTCAGCGAACCTCTGGCCCTGGCCTGTGGCCGCTCGCTGCCAGCCTATGACCTGATCTACGAAACCTACGGCACGCTGAACGCACAGGCGAGCAACGCCGTGCTGATCTGCCACGCCTTGTCCGGCCATCATCACGCCGCCGGTTATCACAGCGTCGACGACCGCAAACCCGGTTGGTGGGACAGCTGCATCGGCCCCGGCAAACCGATCGACACCAGCAAGTTCTTCGTGGTCAGCCTGAATAATCTGGGCGGCTGCAACGGCTCCACCGGCCCGAGCAGCATCAACCCTGAGACCGGCAAACCGTTCGGTGCCGACTTCCCGGTGCTCACCGTGGAAGACTGGGTGCACAGCCAGGCGCGTCTCGCTGACCTGCTCGGCATCGGCCAGTGGGCCGCGGTGATCGGCGGTAGCCTCGGTGGTATGCAGGCGCTGCAATGGACCATCACTTATCCGGATCGCGTGCGTCACTGCCTGGCCATCGCCTCGGCGCCCAAGCTGTCGGCGCAGAACATCGCGTTCAATGAAGTGGCGCGCCAGGCGATTCTCACTGACCCGGAATTCCACGGTGGTTCGTTCCAGGAAGCGGGTGTAATCCCCAAGCGCGGCCTGATGCTGGCGCGCATGGTCGGCCATATCACCTACCTGTCCGACGATTCGATGGGCGAGAAATTTGGCCGTGGCCTGAAGAGCGAGAAGCTCAACTACGACTTCCACAGTGTCGAGTTCCAGGTCGAAAGCTACCTGCGTTATCAGGGCGAAGAGTTCTCCGGACGCTTCGACGCCAACACCTATCTGTTGATGACCAAGGCGCTGGATTACTTTGATCCGGCGGCGAACTTCGACGATAACCTGGCGAAAACCTTCGAGAACGCCACGGCCAAGTTCTGCGTGATGTCTTTCACCACCGACTGGCGCTTCTCCCCGGCGCGCTCGCGTGAGCTGGTGGATGCACTGATGGCGGCGCGCAAAGACGTCAGCTATCTGGAAATCGACGCACCGCAGGGCCACGACGCCTTCCTGATTCCGATCCCTCGCTACTTGCAGGCGTTCGGCAATTACATGAACCGCATCACGTTGTGAGAAAGCCATGAGAGCTGATCTGGAAATCATCCAGGAATGGATCCCCGCCGGCAGCCGCGTCCTCGACCTCGGTTGCGGTGACGGCGAACTTCTGACCTGGCTGCGCGACAACAAGCAGGTCACCGGTTATGGCCTGGAAAACGATGCTGACAACATTGCCCAGTGCGTGGCCAAAGGCGTCAACGTCATCGAGCAGGATCTGGACAAGGGCCTCGGCAACTTTGCCAGCAACAGTTTCGACATCGTCGTCATGACCCAGGCCCTGCAAGCCGTGCACTACCCGGACAAGATCCTCGACGAAATGCTGCGGGTCGGTCGTCAGTGCATCATCACCTTCCCTAATTTCGGCCACTGGCGCTGCCGCTGGTATCTGGCGAGCAAGGGGCGCATGCCGGTGTCGGAGTTTCTGCCCTACACCTGGTACAACACGCCGAACATTCACTTCTGCACCTTCGAAGACTTTGAAGAACTTTGCCGCGAACGTGACGCGAAGGTCATTGATCGGCTTGCCGTGGATCAACAGCACCGTCACGGGTGGGCCAGTAAGCTATGGCCTAATCTGTTAGGTGAGATTGGTATCTACCGCGTCAGCAGCCCGGTACTGGCAGATCACCAAATCGCGGTCTGACATTCGAGGAGAACGAGCATGAGACGTTTGATTGGCACGCTGTTGGCAGCATGTCTGAGCTTTTCGGCGGTCGCCGCCGACGCGATCAAGGGCGAGCGCAAGGAAGTGTTTGGTGATGTCACCGTTCACTACAACACCTTTAATTCCACCTTTCTGACGCCTGACATCGCCAAGGCTGCCGAACTGATCCGCAGCAAGAACCAAGGCGTGATCAATGTCTCGGTGATCAAGGACGGCAAACCACTGGTCGCCAATGTCACCGGCACGGTCAAAGACCTGACCAGCAAAAGCGTGCCGCTGAACTTCCGCCAGGTCACCGAACAGGGCGCGATCTATTACATCGCCCAGTACCCGGTGGAACAGCAGGAAACCCGCACCTTTGAAATCAAGGTGCAGAATGGCGACAAGATCAACACCATCAATTTCAACCAAGAACTTTTCCCCGGCGAATGATGAACCTCAAGCAGCTCGTACTGGCCAGCCACAACGCCGGCAAACTCAAGGAACTCCAGGCCATGCTCGGCGAGTCGGTGCAACTGCGCTCGATCGGTGAGTGGAGCAACGTGGAGCCGGAAGAAACCGGTCTGTCGTTCGTCGAGAACGCGATCCTCAAGGCACGCAATGCCGCGCGCATTTCCGGGCTGCCGGCGCTGGCCGACGATTCCGGTCTGGCTGTGGATTTCCTCGGCGGTGCACCGGGCATCTACTCGGCGCGTTATGCCGACGGCAAGGGCGATGCGGCAAACAACGCCAAACTGCTCGATGCCTTGAAGGACGTTCCTGATGCCGAGCGCGGCGCGCAGTTCGTTTGTGTTCTGGCACTGGTGCGTCACGCCGACGATCCGTTGCCGATCCTCTGCGAAGGCCTGTGGCACGGGCGCATGCTGACGGCGGCCAGCGGCGAACACGGTTTTGGTTACGACCCGCTGTTCTGGGTGCCGGAGCGTGATTGCTCCAGCGCCGAGCTGACGCCTGCCGACAAGAACCAGATCAGCCACCGCGCCCGTGCAATGGATCTGCTGCGCCAGCGTCTGGGCTTGAAATGACCCGTGACTCTTCTGCGTCGTCGCTGATAGTCGGCGGCGCCGCTTCTTCGCCACGGGCGCCATTGCCGACGTTGCCGCCCCTGTCGTTGTACATCCACATCCCGTGGTGTGTACGCAAATGCCCGTATTGCGACTTCAACTCGCACACCGCCAGCCCGGTGCTGCCGGAGCAGGAGTACGTCGACGCGTTGCTGGCCGATCTCGATCAGGATCTGCATGCGGTCTACGGTCGCGAAATCAGCTCGATTTTCTTCGGTGGCGGTACGCCGAGCCTGTTCAGTGCCGAGGCGCTTGGGCGCTTGCTGGAGGGCGTAGAGCAGCGCATTCCGTTTGCTCACGACATCGAAATCACGCTGGAAGCCAACCCCGGCACCTTCGAGCAAGAGAAGTTCGTTGCGTACCGCAAACTGGGGATCAATCGCCTGTCGATCGGTATCCAGAGTTTCCAGCAGGAAAAACTCAAGGCCCTCGGCCGTATCCATAACGGCGACGAAGCGGTACGTGCGGCTGGCATGGCGCGGCAGGCCGGGTTCGATAACTTCAATCTCGACTTGATGCACGGCCTGCCCGATCAGTCGCTGGACGATGCGCTGAGCGATCTGCGCCAGGCCATCGAACTGAATCCCACGCATATCTCCTGGTACCAACTGACGCTGGAGCCGAACACCGTGTTCTGGAATCAGCCGCCTGTGCTGCCCGAAGACGACACGCTATGGGACATTCAAGAAGCCGGGCAAGCGCTGCTGGCCGAGCACGGCTACGCGCAATACGAAGTGTCGGCCTATGCCCAAACCGGCCGCCCGGCGCGGCACAACCTCAATTACTGGAGTTTCGGCGACTTCATCGGCATCGGCGCGGGTGCGCATGGCAAGCTCAGCCATCCGGACGGGCGCATCGTGCGCACCTGGAAAACCCGTTTGCCGAAGGACTATCTCAACCCGGCAAAAAGCTTCCAGGCTGGCGAAAAAGCCCTGACCAATGACGAGATGCCGTTCGAGTTTCTGATGAATGCTTTGCGCCTGACCGCTGGCGTCGAATCGCGCCTGTATCCGCAGCGCACGGGGCTGTCGCTGGAAAGCCTCGCCGAAGGCCGGGCAGCCGCAGAACAAAGCGGTCTGTTGCAGGTCGAACCGTCACGTCTGGCGGCCACCGAGCGCGGACAGCTGTTCCTCAATGACTTGCTGCAACAATTTCTGAACTGATTTCAGTGCTAAGGGAAAACGCATGGATTTGATACTCGACCTGCTCGCCACCGTCTCCCGCTGGAGCCGCAGCAACCTCTCGGAAATCGCCCTGGCACTGGTGGGCTGCCTGCTGGTGCTGTTCGGCGCCGACTTCAAAGGCTGGGTCGAGCAACGCTTGGGCAGCATTGCCGGCGCCCTGCGCGTCCCGCTAATGGCGCTGCTGTGCATGGTCGGCAGCGGCGCAGCGCTGATTTACGCCACACCATGGGTGATCAAAGGTCTGAGCCAGTTCAACAACTACAGCCTGGCGCCAGTGTTGTTGGTGGTACTGGTGCTGATCGGCGTAGTCGCCGACCGCCGCTGAATTCGAGCCATACACAAAGCAAATGTGGGAGCGAGCCTGCTCGCGAAGGCGTCATGACATTCAACTTCATCGTTGACGGTCAGAGCGCTTTCGCGAGCAGGCTCGCTCCCACATTGTTACTGCGTAAGGCTTACGACTGCTTTTCGAACTTCAGATCCCACACGCCGTGGCCAAGACGTTCGCCGCGGCGTTCGAACTTGGTGATCGGGCGTTCGGCCGGGCGCGGTACGCACTTGCCGTCTTCGGCGAGGTTGCGATAGCCCGGGGCAACGTTCATGACTTCCAGCATGTATTCGGCGTACGGCTCCCAGTCGGTAGCCATGTGCAGAATGCCGCCGACCTTCAACTTGCTGCGCACCAGTTCAGCGAACGACGCCTGGACGATACGACGCTTGTGGTGACGGCTTTTGTGCCACGGATCCGGGAAGAACAGCATCAGGCGGTCGAGGCTGTTGTCGGCGATGCAGCGGTTGAGCACTTCGATCGCGTCGCAATCGTAGACCCGCAGGTTGGTCAGGCCCTGCGTCAGTACGCCATTGAGCAGCGCGCCGACACCCGGACGGTGAACTTCAACGCCGATGAAATCCTGATCCGGTGCAGCAGCGGCCATTTCCAGCAGCGAATGGCCCATGCCGAAACCGATTTCCAGCGAGCGCGGTGCCGAACGGCCGAAAACCTGATCGTAATCGACCGGCTCATCGGCCAATGGCAGCACGAACAGCGGTGCGCCTTGATCCAGGCCTTTCTGCTGGCCTTCGGTCATGCGCCCGGCGCGCATCACGAAACTCTTGATGCGGCGGTGTTGGCGCTCGTCGCCCTCTTCCGGCTGGATAGGCGTGTCGTTCGATTCAGTCATCTTGGCTCTTACTTGATCAGACCATCCAGCGGCGAAGAGGCGCTGGCATAGAGTTTTTTCGGCATGCGGCCGGCGAGGTAGGCCAGACGGCCCGCGACGATCGCGTGTTGCATGGCTTGGGCCATCATCACGGGCTGACCCGCGTGGGCAATGGCCGAGTTCATCAGCACTGCGTCACAGCCCAGTTCCATGGCGATGGTGGCATCGGAGGCGGTGCCGACACCGGCGTCTACCAATACCGGAATCTTTGCTTCTTCAAGGATGATCTGCAGGTTGTATGGATTGCAGATACCCAGGCCAGAACCGATCAGACCGGCCAGCGGCATGACGGCGATGCAGCCGATTTCCGCCAGTTGACGGGCGATGATCGGGTCATCACTGGTGTAAACCATCACGTCAAAACCTTCCTTGACCAGTGTTTCGGCGGCCTTGAGGGTTTCGATCACGTTGGGGAACAGGGTTTTCTGGTCGGCGAGTACTTCCAGCTTCACCAGATTGTGGCCGTCGAGCAGCTCACGGGCCAGGCGGCAGGTGCGCACGGCTTCGATGGCGTCGTAGCAACCGGCGGTGTTCGGCAGGAAGGTGTAGCGATCCGGCGACAATACGTCGAGCAGGTTCGGTTCGCCTTCGATCTGGCCGAGGTTGGTGCGGCGCACGGCGAAGGTGACGATATCGGCACCCGAGGCTTCGATGGCCTGGCGGGTTTCTTCCATGTCACGGTACTTGCCGGTACCGACCAGCAAACGCGACTGGTAAGTACGACCGGCCAGCACAAAAGGCTTGTCGCTACGAACGATGCTCATGGGGAATCCTCTTTAGGGGTGAGGGTCTTGCAGAATTCTGTGCCCTTGTGGGCCGCGCGATTAGCCGCCGCCGATGGCGTGAACCACCTCGACGTTATCGCCGTCGTTTAGCGCGGTGTCGGCATGCTGGCTGCGCGGGACGATATCCAGATTGAGTTCGACCGCCACCCGGCGTCCGGTCAGATCCAGACGGGTCAGCAGGGCCGCAACGGTTTCACCGTCGGGCAGTTCAAGGGATTCACCGTTCAACTGAATGCGCATGCGCAATGCCGCCATCATTTTTAGGGGCTGGCATTCTAGCCCGATCATGACCTAAAGGTCAGCACCAAGCGTCAAGCGGTTCATTGCAAGCGCCAGGCAGCCAGGCCCAGACACACCCAGCCGACGAGAAACGCCAACCCGCCGAACGGGGTGATGATGCCGAGCTTGCTGATGCCGGTGGTGGTCAGCAGGTACAGGCTGCCGGAAAACAGCAGGATACCGACAGTGAACGAGATACCGGCCCAAGTGACCAGTCGCCCCTGAATCTGCGTAGCCAGCAATGCCACACCGAATAACGCCAGTGTATGCACCAGTTGATAGGTGACGCCCGTGTGGAAAATCGCCAGATACTCAGGTGTCAGACGGCTTTTGAGGCCGTGGGCGGCAAACGCACCCAGCGCGACACCCGTGAAACCAAAAAAAGCGGCCAGCATTAAAAAGCCACGCAGCATTGGGAACTCCAGTCAGACTCGATCGGCAGGGTCTGTATAATGGCCCGCTCCACGGGTTCGGCCAAGCCATCTCTATGTTGCGTTCAATTTTCCGTCGTCTCACGAAGGCCCTGCTCTGGTTCGCGGGGGGCAGCGTATTGCTGGTTCTGGTATTTCGCTTCGTACCGCCGCCGGGCACCGCGCTGATGGTCGAGCGCAAGGTCGAATCCTGGATCGACGGCGAGCCGATCGACCTGCAGCGCACCTGGAAGCCGTGGGACGAGATTTCCGACGATCTCAAAGTGGCGGTCATGGCTGGCGAAGACCAGAAATTTCCCGAGCATTGGGGCTTTGATTTCAGCGCAATCCAGGCAGCGCTGGCGCACAACGAACTCGGCGGCTCAATTCGCGGCGCCAGTACGTTGAGCCAGCAAGTGTCGAAAAACCTGTTTCTGTGGGCCGGGCGCAGCTATCTGCGTAAAGGCCTGGAAGCCTGGTTTACTGCGCTGATCGAAGTGTTGTGGCCCAAACAGCGGATTCTCGAGGTGTATCTGAACAGTGTCGAGTGGGATGACGGCGTGTTTGGCGCCGAAGCCGCAGCGCGACATCATTTCGGCGTGAGCGCGAAGTCGTTGTCCCGACAGCAGGCGAGTTATCTGGCGGCGGTATTGCCCAACCCGCGGGTGTGGAGCGCGAGCCATCCGACGGCTTATGTCGCACGCCGGGCCGGGTGGATTCGACAGCAAATGAGTCAGCTGGGTGGGACGAGTTATCTGCTGAGTCTGAATGATTCGCGGCGTGCACCGTGGGCGCAGTGACTTCAAGATCAAAGGATCGCAGCCTTCGGCAGCTCCTACAGGTGAATGCGGGTCCCGTGTAGGAGCTGCGGCACGCTGCGATCTTTTGATTTTCAAACAAAAATGCCCCGATCATCGCTGATCGGGGCATTTTTTGTTGTCGGGCGCCGGTTATGCGGCAATCGACAATTTGAGCTTGTTCATCGCGCTCTTTTCGAGCTGACGAATTCGCTCGGCCGACACGTTGTACTTCTGCGCCAGGTCGTGCAGCGTGGCTTTCTCTTCTGCCAGCCAGCGCTGGTAGAGGATGTCGCGGCTGCGTTCGTCCAGCACTTCCAAAGCTTCGTGCAGGTTGTTGTTGGAGTTGTCGCTCCAGTCGGCATCTTCCAGTTGACGCGCCGGGTCGTACCGGTGGTCTTCCAGATAGTTGGCCGGCGACTGGAAGGCGCTGTCGTCGTCCGCTTCCGCAGCCGGGTCGAAAGCCATGTCATGGCCGGTCAGGCGACTTTCCATCTCGCGCACTTCACGCGGTTCGACACCGAGGCTTTCCGCCACACGGTGGACTTCCTCGTTATTCAGCCACGCCAGACGTTTCTTCTGGCTGCGCAGGTTGAAGAACAGCTTGCGCTGGGCCTTGGTGGTCGCGACTTTCACAATGCGCCAGTTGCGCAGGATGAACTCGTGAATTTCCGCCTTGATCCAGTGCACAGCGAACGACACCAGGCGCACACCCATTTCCGGGTTGAAGCGCTTTACGGCCTTCATCAGGCCGACGTTACCTTCCTGGATCAGGTCAGCCTGAGCCAGACCGTAGCCGCTATAGCTACGGGCAATGTGTACGACAAAACGCAGGTGGGCGAGCACCATCTGCCGAGCCGCCCCCAAATCCTGCTCATAATAGAGACTCTCGGCCAGTTCACGCTCCTGCTCCGGCGTCAGCAATGGAATGCTGTTCACGGTGTGCACATAGGCTTCCAGGTTTGCGCCTGGAACCAACGCGTACGCAGGTTGCAAAGAATTGGTCATACGAAAAAACCTCCGACTTACATACTCGTGCTTCTCAGCACTGCGAAAAATTGACCGGGAACTCAGGTACAAGTTCCCAAAAACCGTAAGGCCAATCACGCGCAAAAAAGATTCTACTTCGGCGCCAGCTCCCTGAGATGACGTGCGACTGCAATCCATGCACCGATATAACCCAACAGCACCGCGCCAAGCAAGAGCGACAGACCATCGGCAACTGGCACTCCGGCCAGCGCGAAATCACTGCCGTACAAGCCGGCCAATCCAACCACCGCATCGTTCAGCCAGTCCAGGCCGAACGCCAATACGCCCCAGGACAACAGCCCCGCACCGAAGCCATACAACGCGCCCATATAAAGGAAGGGGCGCCGCACATAGCTGTCAGTGCCGCCGACGAGTTTAATCACTTCTATCTCTGTGCGGCGGTTTTCAATATGAAGACGAATGGTATTGCCTATCACCAAAAGTAATGCAGAAACCAGCAGCACCGTCAGACCGAAGACAAAACGATCGCCGAGCTTGAGGATGGCGGCCAGACGCTCGACCCAGACTAGATCAAGTTGTGCCTGTTGTACCTTCGGCAGCTCGGAAAGTTTTTGTCTTAATGCTTCCAGGGTGGTCTTGTCGACCTCGTTCGGCGTCACCAGCACCACGCCCGGTAGCGGGTTTTCCGGCAGCTCGCGCAGGGCTTCGCCCAAACCGGACTGCTGTTGAAACTCTTCCAGCGCCTGATCGCGGCCGACATATTCAGCATCAGCTACGCCGGGCATGCCTTTGATCTGTTCGCGCAACGACTCGCCCTGCTCCGGGCTGGCGTCGAGCTGCAGGTACAGCGAGATCTGCGCCGCACGCTGCCACGATCCGCCGAGACGCTCGACGTTATTGAGCAACAGCGAAAGACCCATCGGCAGGCTCAGCGCCACCGCCATCACCATGCAGGTGAAGAAACTGCCGATCGGCTGCTTGCCGAGACGACGCAGGCTGTCGAGCAGGCTGGCGCGATGGCTTTCGACCCAGGCACGGAACAGCGTGGCGAAGTCAGGGCCGTCGTCATCGTCGTGTTTTTTCTTTTTGGCCGGTTGCGGATCGGCGGCTTTCGGGGCCACGCGCTCGGAAACCTTCGGACTGCGAGTGGCACTCATACCCCGGCCTCCCCGTCGCCGATCAATCGGCCACGCTGCAAGGTCAGCATGCGGTGACGCATACGGGCGATCAGCGCCAGGTCGTGACTGGCGATCAGCACGCTGGTACCCAAGCGGTTGATGTCTTCGAACACACCCATGATCTCGGCCGCCAGACGCGGGTCGAGGTTACCGGTCGGTTCGTCCGCCAGCAGCAGGGCCGGACGATGGACGATGGCGCGGGCGATGCCGACGCGCTGTTGCTGACCGGTGGACAAGTCGCCCGGGTACAGATCGGTTTTATCCGACAGCGCCACGCGCTCCAGCGCCGAATCGACGCGCTTGGCGATTTCGGGCTTGGACAGCCCGAGAATCTGCAACGGCAACGCGACGTTGTTAAACACCGTGCGATCGAACAGCAATTGGTGGTTCTGGAACACCACACCAATCTGCCTGCGCAGGAATGGAATCTGCGCATTGCTGATGGTGCTCAGGTCTTGCCCGGCGAGCAGCAGCTTGCCGCTGGTCGGACGCTCCATTGCCAGCAACAGGCGCAATAGCGTGGATTTACCGGCACCGGAGTGGCCGGTGACAAACAAGAACTCGCCGCGACGGACTCGAAAGCTCAGCTCATGCAAGCCGACGTGTCCGTTCGGGTAGCGTTTACCGACCTGTTCGAAACGAATCATGAACGCTCCCGCTCGGCAAAGAGTGCCTGGACAAAGGGTTCGGCTTCAAAGGTACGCAAATCGTCGATGCCTTCGCCGACGCCGATATAGCGAATCGGCAGACCGAACTGCTTGGCCAGGGCAAAGATCACCCCACCTTTTGCGGTGCCGTCGAGTTTGGTCAGCGCCAGGCCGGTCAGTTCGACAGTCTGATTGAATTGCTTGGCCTGGTTGATGGCGTTCTGGCCGGTACCGGCGTCGAGTACCAGCAGCACTTCGTGCGGTGCGTCGGCGTCGAGCTTGCCGATCACACGGCGAACCTTTTTCAGTTCTTCCATCAGATTGTCTTTGGTGTGCAGACGGCCGGCGGTGTCGGCGATCAACACGTCGATGCCACGCGCCTTGGCGGCTTGCACGGCGTCGAAGATCACCGAAGCGGAGTCGGCGCCCGTGTGCTGGGCGATCACCGGGATCTTGTTGCGCTCGCCCCATACCTGCAACTGCTCAACAGCAGCAGCGCGGAAGGTGTCACCGGCGGCCAGCATGACTTTCTTGCCTTCCAGCTGCAGCTTCTTCGCCAGTTTGCCGATGGTGGTGGTTTTGCCGGCGCCGTTGACGCCGACAACAAGGATCACGAACGGTTTGTTCTGCGAAACGATTTTCAGCGGCTGCTCGACCGGTTTGAGCATCGCAGCCAGTTCGGCCTGCAGGGATTTGTACAACGCATCGGCGTCGGCAAGTTCCTTGCGAGCGACCTTTTGGGTCAGGCGCTGGATGATCTGCGTGGTGGCTTCGACGCCAACGTCGGCGGTCAGCAGACGGGTTTCGAGGTCATCCAGCAGCTCGTCGTCAATGGTTTTGCGGCCCAGGAACAGGCTGGCCATGCCCTCGCCAATGCTGGCACTGGTTTTCGACAGACCTTGCTTGAGGCGGGCGAAGAAACCGGCCTTGGTTTCTTCGGTGCGCGGGGCTTCGGCAACCACTTCGACCGGCAAGACTGGAGCAGCAACCACGGGGGCAGGTGCTGGCTCGGGCTGTTGAACGATTGGAGCAACAGGAGCTGCAACCACCGGAGCAACAGGCTCGGAAGCGATAGGTTCAGGGACAGGCTCTGAAACAACGGGCGCAGCCACCACAGGAGCCGGAGCGACCTCTGGAACAAACGCAGCCGGCGCAGGAATCTGCGGGGTGATATGCGGCGCAGCCTCTTCAACCAGCGCCACCGGCTCTTCCGCCACTGGCAAGGTCAGCCATGGCTCAGCCGCCGGAGTCAGCGGCAGCTCAACGGCCATAGGCGCTGCAGGCTCCGGTTCTGGCTCGACCGGTTGCAACACCGGTTCGGCATTCGGCAGCACAATCGGCGTCGGCTCTTCTTCTATTAAAGGAGCAGGCGCCGGGGCCGGTTCAGGAATCGCGGGCGGCTGTTCGACGACGGGTTCCTGCGGTTTCTTACGCAGCCATCCGAACAGGCTTTTCTTCTCGCCAGCCGCAGCTGGGGTCTTCTTGTCGTCGTTGGAACCAAACATGGAGGACGGCTATCTCACGGTAGCGACGCGCCATAAGGGCGCCCCGGCAAATAAATATTCGATGCAGAACAGACTGTGTTTCACCCAGCTTGTTCACGCGCAACATTTTGTCGAGGCGCCAGCGGCACCCCAAAGATTCGTATTAACGAAGGACTAAACCGGAAAAATCGGCGAAAAAGCGAAGTCTAGTCGATAAACCGCTGCTTTCTGCCGCCAACCTATACAGCCGCATCAGGCCTGAAAACCTGATAGGCGTGGTCGCCGGTAAAACGGATCAGTATCCTAGCACCTCCTCGCCCGCCGACGCTAAGACCAAGCGGGCAGCTCAACAGGTTAAAAAACGAATGAATGCTCTAGCCCGCCGCGCTGCAGGCCTGCTGTTCAGCACAGTCTGCCTGCCCCTTTCGGCCCTGGCGGCCGACCCGCAACCGACCCACGAATTCACCCTCGACAACGGCCTGAAGGTCGTCGTGCGCGAAGACCATCGCGCGCCGGTGGTGGTGTCGCAGGTCTGGTACAAGGTCGGTTCCAGCTACGAAACCCCGGGCCAGACCGGTCTGTCTCATGCGCTTGAGCACATGATGTTCAAGGGCAGCGAGAAAGTCGGCCCCGGCGAAGCCTCGCTGATCCTGCGCGACCTCGGTGCTGAAGAGAACGCGTTCACCAGCGACGACTTCACCGCTTATTACCAGGTGCTGGCGCGCGACCGTCTGGGCGTGGCCTTCGAACTGGAAGCCGATCGCATGGCCAACCTGCGCCTGCCGGCCGACGAGTTCGCCAAGGAAATCGAAGTCATCAAGGAAGAGCGCCGTCTGCGCACCGATGACAAGCCGATGTCCAAGGCTTACGAGCGTTACAAGGCGATGGCTTACCCGGCCAGCGGTTATCACACGCCGACAATCGGCTGGATGGCTGACCTTGACCGGATGAAGGTTGAAGAACTGCGCCACTGGTATCAATCCTGGTACGTGCCGAACAACGCCACGTTGGTGGTCGTCGGCGACGTCACCCCGGACGAAGTCAAAACCCTCGCCCAACGCTACTTCGGCCCAATCGCCAAACGCGACGTACCACCGGCGAAACAACCGCTGGAACTGGCCGAGCCCGGCGAGCGCAAGATCACCCTGCATGTGCAGACACAACTGCCTAGCTTGATGCTCGGTTTCAACGTGCCGAGCATCGCCACTGCCGAAGACAAACGTTCGGTTAACGCGCTGCGGTTGATTTCGGCGCTGCTCGATGGCGGTTACAGCGGGCGCATTCCCACCCAACTGGAGCGCGGCGAAGAGCTGGTGTCCGGCGGCTCCTCGAGCTACGACGCCTACACTCGCGGCGACAGCCTGTTCACCCTCTCGGCCACGCCCAACACGCAGAAGAAAAAGACCATGGCGCAAGCCGAGGCCGGTTTGTGGAAGCTGCTGGAGCAGTTGAAAACCACCGCGCCGTCCGCCGAAGAACTGGAACGCGTGCGTGCGCAAGTGATTGCCGGTCTGGTCTACGAGCGTGACTCGATCACCAGCCAGGCTACGGCCATCGGTCAGCTTGAGACCGTCGGCCTGTCGTGGAAACTGATGGACACCGAACTGGCCGATCTGGAGAGCGTCACCCCGCAAGACATCCAGAACGCCGCCAAGCTGTATTTCACCCGCGAACGTCTCAGCGTCGCCCACGTACTGCCACTGGAGACGACTCATGAGTGAGCGCAAAACCCCACGCCTGTTGTTGCTTGGTCTGATCGCTGTCGCCGTGATCGGCGCCACCGCTTTCTATCTGTCGCCAGGCGCTGACAGCAAGGCGAGCGAAGCACTGGACAACGCCAAGTCCGCGCAGAAGCTGCAATCGCTGGCCGAACTCGACGGCAAGGCCCCGGCAAGCCGCAAACTCGACGTGCAAACCTGGAACACCGCCGAAGGCGCCAAGGTGCTGTTCGTCGAAGCCCACGAACTGCCGATGTTCGACATGCGTCTGATCTTCGCCGCCGGCAGCAGTCAGGACGGCAACGCGCCGGGTCTGGCGGTGCTGACCAACGCGATGCTCAATGAAGGCGTGGCCGGCAAAGACGTCGGTGCTATCGCCCAAGGTTTCGAAGGCCTCGGGGCGGATTTCGGCAATGGTGCTTTCAAGGACATGGCGCTGGCTTCGCTGCGCAGTCTGAGCGCCGCTGACCAGCGCGAACCGGCATTGAGTCTGTTCTCGGAAGTCGTCGGCAAACCGACTTTCCCTGCCGACTCGTTCGCGCGCATCAAGAATCAGATGCTCGCCGGATTCGAATACCAGAAACAGAACCCCGGTAAACTTGCCAGCCTGGAGCTGATGAAGCGCCTGTATGGCGATCACCCGTACGCGCATTCGAGCGACGGCAACGAGCAGAGCGTGCCGAAGATCACCCTCGCGCAACTGCGTGAATTCCACGCCAAAGCCTACGCTGCCGGCAACGTGGTGATCGCGCTGGTCGGCGACCTGTCCCGCGCTGACGCCGAGGCGATTGCCAATCAGGTGTCCGCGGCCCTGCCGAAAGGCCCGGCAATGGCGAAAATTGCCCAGCCACAGGATCCGCAAGCCAGCGTCGGTCACATCGAATTCCCATCGAAGCAGACCAACCTGATGATCGCGCAGTTGGGCATCGATCGTGATGATCCGGACTACGCGGCATTGTCGATGGGCAACCAGATACTCGGCGGCGGTGGTTTCGGCACCCGGTTGATGAGCGAAGTTCGCGAGAAACGTGGGCTGGCCTACGGCGTGTATTCCGGGTTTAGCCCGATGCAGGTTCGCGGCCCGTTCCTGATCAACCTGCAGACCCGCGCCGAAATGAGCGAAGGCACTCTGAAACTGGTGCAGGATGTGCTCGCCGACTACCTGAAAACCGGCCCGACCCAGAAAGAACTCGACGACGCCAAACGCGAACTGGCCGGCAGCTTCCCGCTGTCCACTGCGAGCAACGCCGACATTGTTGGCCAACTCGGCGCCATGGGCTTCTATAATCTGCCGTTGAGCTACCTGGATGACTTCATGCGTCAGTCCCAGAGCCTGACCGTAGAGCAGGTCCGCAACGCACTGAACAAACACTTGAGCACGGACAAAATGGTCATCGTCACCGCTGGCCCGACCGTGCCGCAAAAGCCGTTACCGGCCCCATCTGATAAACCTGCCGAGCAACCGCTCGGGGTTCCGGAGCATTAATGGCTACTCGTCCAAAAAAACCTGTTCACAACGTGCACAACGGCGTGAATCAACTGCGCATCATTGGTGGTGAATGGGGCAGCCGCAAGCTGAGCTTCCCCGATGCGCCGGGTCTGCGCCCAACGCCGGACCGCGTGCGTGAGACCCTGTTCAACTGGCTCGCACCTTACGTGGAGGGGGCCAAGGTATTCGATCCGTTCGCCGGCAGCGGCGCGCTGTTTCTCGAAGCACTGTCCCGTGGCGCCGCCATGGGCCAGGCGCTGGACGCCAGTAATATCGCCGTTTCAAGCCTCAAGGAACACCTCGGCACCCTGCGCTGCACCAACGGTCAGGTACAAACTGCCGACGCCCTGCGCTATCTGGAAACGCAAACTGCCACCGCGTATGACCTGGTGTTCCTCGACCCACCGTTCAACCAGAACCTGCTGCCCACCGTGTGCACATTGCTCGAAGAGCGCCAGTGGCTGGCCGATGACGCCTGGGTTTACACCGAAAGCGAAAGCGCCCCCTCGACCCTCGGCCTGCCGCAAAACTGGCGTCTGCATCGCGAGCAGAAATCCGGTCGCGTGTATTACGCGTTGTGGCATCGCCTGGCAGAAACAATCGCTTGACCACGCCTGAGCAGACAACTTAATTGCCCGAGCCTCCAGCTCGGCTTTTAATTAAGTTGCAATAGTTCAGCAATAGCGAGAGACCTCTGTTTCATCCATCTTGTGCAAGCGAAATTAGTCGCCTAAACATCATGGATGAAACTTTAATGAATACAAACACCCTCGAATACACCCCTAATCCGCTTCATGAGTTCACGCTCGACAATGGCTTGAAAGTTGTAGTGCGAGAAGATCACCGAACACCTCAAGTTGCACTAACACTGACTTTCGCCAGCCGCGGTGACGAGCGCCCTGAAGAGTTCGGGACGGGCAACGTGCTACTGCGTGCACTGCGATATCTAAAAAACGATTACGAGGCCTTCATTACAGAAAGCGGAGGTACTCGGTTCCGTTACGGCGATTCCCCTGGCTCTGGCCAACTGACTGACTCGCTATTGGTACCGGTAGAACACTTGGAAAGCGCGCTCAAGCTCCAGTCGAAGCTGATGACAACCGATCTGCCGGACGAATCGCTGCAAAATGCTCTGAATATCACCAGAGACAGGAACAAGAAGGAATCCTTCTTCTTATCACCGATATGGTACAGCCCAGAAATCGAGTGCCTGGTGTACGCAGGCAGCAGGCACTACAGATCCCATCAGGCGGTTTCGGCCAACCTTGAAAGACTGTCTCCCGATCGCATACGGAACTTGCGGCGGAGTCGGCACTGCCCCGACAACGCACAGCTGGCAATCACTGGCGATATTGGAATTGAAGAAGCCCGGCGCTTGGTCGAACGCCACTTCGCAGATATCCCACGAGGTGAGCCTTCGTTTCGATCTGCGGTGCAAGTTCCGGCAGCGCCCGGCTATCGCCGGATAACGCAGTACCTGGATACTCAACACCCCGAGTATTCCATGATGATCTTCATATTCAATACACCGCTGGTTTATGAACTGGAAGTATTAGGCTCCTTGCTTGAAGGCGTTACCCTGCCACGTTTGGCCGCACTCCAGGAAAAGCGTGGTGGAGTTGTACCGAGGTTCATTGGAGACAATCAAGGCAATACAATTCTCGGCCTTGCTTTTTATATCCACGGCGACCCACAGGAAGCCGAAGAGAACTTCTGGAAGTTTCTGGATGAAGTGAAGCGTTCCCCTTTCTCTCCTGAAGAGATCGACTCCGCCGTCAACAAAGCCTGTTCGCTGCCTCAAGTCTGGAACAGCTCACTAGAGCACCAGGCAGAAGCGCTCTCCTATTTGTATGGATCAGGTCAGCCTTTGCAGTTGCTTGACGATAAAGTCGGGCTGTTGCGCAGCATCACCCCTGAGGACGTTCATGTTGCAGCCAACGCCTACCTCACCCGCGAAAATGTCACCGTCGTTTGTGCATTGCCGATCGGAACAAAACCGAAGTAACGCTTTAAACAGTCTGCGACTGTAGCGGTTCGGTTTTTTTAAACCGCTCACTAGCAGCGTCAAGCAACGCAGTGCCTGACGCTCAAGCAATAAATGAAACAGTGAAACGCCACCGGTCTGCTGATCGGTGGCGCCTGGTAACCGTCAGGGTGATGTCGCGTCGAAACAGGCTTTGTGGCAAGTTAGGTTCTTTCATTGAAAGCGTCAGCGCCTGATACGCCCGCCGCTTTGCGCAAGACCTGTCGAGAGTTGCCGTGCCGTCACTGAACCCAACATCAAGCCCCCGTTTTACGCCAGCCTTCGGCCTCGGCAACCCGCACTTGCAAACCTTGTGGGGACCGCTCTGGCGCAAAACCACCCACCTGGACCGCGAACGTGAACGCTTGTGGCTTGCAGACGGTGACTTCCTCGACCTCGACTGGCACGGCCCGCACAGCGCCGATGCGCCATTGGTGCTGGTGTTGCACGGCCTGACCGGTTCGTCCAATTCGCCTTATGTCGCCGGCCTGCAAAAAGTGCTGGGCGCTCAAGGCTGGGCCAGTGTCGCGCTCAACTGGCGTGGCTGTTCGGGCGAGCCGAATCTGTTGTCGCGCAGCTATCACTCCGGTGCCAGCGAAGACCTCGCCGAAGCCATTCGGCACCTGCGCGCCAAGCGACCACTGGCGCCGCTGTATGCCGTCGGCTATTCACTGGGGGGCAACGTGCTGCTCAAGCACTTGGGCGAAACCGGCAGCGCCAGCGGCGTAATCGGTGCCGTGGCGGTGTCGGTACCGTTTCGGCTCGACCAATGCGCCGACCGTATCGGACAAGGCTTTTCGAAGATCTATCAGGCGCATTTCATGCGCGAGATGGTCGGCTACATCAAGAACAAGCAACGGCAGTTTCAGCACGATGGCCGCGAAGACAGCCTGGCGGAGCTGGCCGCGCTCGGCTCACTGGAAAACATGCGCACATTCTGGGATTTCGATGGCCGGGTGACGGCGCCGCTGCACGGATTTACCGATGCGCACGATTACTACCGCCGTGCATCGAGCCGCTACTTTCTTGGTGAGATTCGTACGCCGACATTAATTATCCAGGCAGCGGACGATCCTTTCGTCTTCCCTCACAGCTTGCCGAGCGCTGAAGAGTTGTCTGCCTGCACGCAGTTCGAATTGCAGCCCAAGGGTGGCCACGTCGGTTTTGTCGATGGCACGCTTCGCCGACCGGATTACTACCTTGAACGGCGCATCCCGCAGTGGCTGGCGCGCCTTGCGTGTTGAACGATCAAGGCAGTCGATCCCTTTCTGGCAAACCGCACCGCAGACGGTGATCTTTTGAGCTTATTCGCCGGTGGCAATGCCGCGCGAAGGCTCGTTGATCCACTCACTCCAGGACCCGGCATATAGCGAAGCCAATGGATACCCGGCCAGACACATCGCAAACAGGTTGTGACATGCCGTCACGCCTGAGCCGCAATAGGCGACCAGTTCCGACGGCGAGCGCTCGCCAAGCTTCGCGGCAAAGTGCTGTTTGAGCTGATCGGCCGGCAGGAATCGCCCATCACTGCCCAGGTTGTCGGTGAACGCCGCGCATTGCGCGCCGGGAATGTGCCCGGCGATCGGGTCAATCGGTTCCACTTCGCCCTTGAAACGCGGCAGGGCCCGCGCATCGATCAGGGTCAACGCGGGTTGACCGAGGCGTTGCTGTAATTGCTCGGCACTTAGCAGCAGGCTCATGTCCGGCTGACCACTGAAATGACCAGGCGTGAGAGTCGGCGCATCCAGACTCAGCGGCAAACCCGCCGCATGCCAGGCCTTGAGCCCGCCATCGAGAATGAACACGCCGTCGCGTTTGCCCAGCCACGCCAGCAACCACCAGGCGCGCGCCGCGTAGGCACCGGGGCCGTCGTCATACAAAACCACGTCGCTGTCGGCATTGATGCCCCAGGCTTGCAGGCGCTCGACCAGTGCTGTCGGCTCGGGCAAAGGATGACGCCCGGTCACGCCTTTGACCACTTTGCCACTGAGGTCGCGCTCCAGATCGGCAAAGCCCGCCCCGGCAATGTGCCCCTCGGCATAACTGCGCTGACCGTAATCCGGGTCATCGAGGGCAAAACGACAATCGAGAATCACCAGCCCCGGCTGTTCCTTGCGGGCATCCAGTGCGTTGGGACTGATCAGTTGCGCAATCGGCATAACGGGCTCCTGTGAATTCAACGAAACGGTTTACTTCACGTCGTCGAGGGCCTGGGCCAGCGGCACGTAAAACTCCTCGAACAGCGCATTGACCTCTTCACGCGCCTGCGCGGTGACAAACCCGGCCTCCAGTACCAGCACCTGGTACACGCCACGCTTGATGGCTTGCTCGCTGAGGTGATTGGAGTTTTCCCGAGTGGTGCACAGAAAGCGCACCCAGGACGTCAGGATGATCCAGGCATTGAGGGTCAGGGATTCGATCTGCACGCGGTCCATGTCGAGGATCCCGGCGGCAACAAAACCTTCGTAGATCGCCCCGCCCTGGATCAAGCAGCGCTGGGAAAAACGCCGATAGCGCGCGGCCAGCTCCGCATCGCTGTCGAGCAGATGCTCGAGGTCGCGGTGCAGAAAGCGATATCGCCACATCGCCGAGAGCAGCTCCTTGAGATAGAAACGCTTGTCTTCGACGGTCGCGGCGCGCCCCTGCGGCGGGCGCAGGAAGCTGTCGACAAGGCTCTCGTACTCACTGAACAACACGGCGATGATCGCCTGCTTGTTGGGGAAGTGGTAGTAGAGGTTGCCCGGAGAAATCTCCATATGGGCGGCGATGTGATTGGTGCTGATGCTGCGCTCGCCCTGTTGATTGAACAGTTCGAGACTGTTCAGCACGATACGCTCGCTGGTTTTTATTCGTGGGGCCATGGGCTTGAGCTTTAATTCAGAGTGCGTTGAGGAGCATCTTACGACCTAACCGGAAATGGATAAAACACTGCTGTGCATGGAAGTCATTTGACTTTCTAGAGCATAGACTCTAAAAAGTGCCTCATTATAATAAATCCGGAGCCGACCATGACTGCCGATATTGCCTACCTGCAAACGCTACAAGAGCCACTGCAAGCACTTGATCGGCAGTTCAATGCGCAAAGGGCCGCGTACGCCGCCAACCCGATGCCACCTGCTGCCCAGCGTCAGCAATGGCTCAAGGCTCTGCGCGATTTGCTCAGCAACGAGCGTCAGGCCTTGATCGAGGCAATCAGTGCCGATTTCAGCCATCGCAGCGCCGATGAAACGCTGCTTGCCGAATTGATGCCGAGCCTGCATGGCATTCACTACGCCAGTCGCCATCTCAGAGGCTGGATGAAGGACTCGCGACGCAAGGTCGGCATGGCTTTCCAGCCAGCCTCGGCGAAAGTGGTTTACCAGCCGCTGGGCGTGATCGGCGTCATCGTGCCGTGGAATTACCCGCTGTATCTGGCCATCGGCCCACTTGTCGGCGCGTTGGCGGCGGGCAACCGGGTGATGCTCAAACTCAGTGAATCGACCCCGGCCACTGGCCTGTTGCTCAAGGAACTACTGGCGCGGATCTTCCCCGAAGATCTGGTCTGTGTGGTGCTTGGCGAAGCTGACATCGGAGTGGCGTTTTCCCGTCTGCGCTTCGATCATCTGCTGTTCACCGGCGCCACCAGCATCGGCAAGCACGTCATGCGCGCCGCAGCAGAAAACCTCACGCCCGTGACGCTGGAACTGGGCGGCAAATCCCCCGCCATCGTCTCCCGTGATGTGCCGCTCAAGGATGCCGCCGAACGCATCGCCTTCGGTAAAACCCTCAACGCCGGGCAGACCTGCGTCGCCCCCGATTACGTGCTGGTGCCGGAAGATCGGGTCGGCGGCTTCGTCGAAGCCTATCGCCAGGCCGTGCAGGGTTTTTATCCGACCCTCACCGACAACCCGGACTACACCGCGATCATCAACGAACGCCAATTGGCCCGACTCAACAGTTACGTCAGTGATGCCACCAGCAAGGGCGCGCTGCTGATTCCGCTGTTCGATCAGGGTCAGGGCCGGCGCATGCCGCACAGTGTGTTGTTGAATGTCAGCGACGAAATGACGGTGATGCAGGATGAAATCTTCGGCCCGCTGTTGCCGATCGTGCCGTATCGAGATCTGGAGCAGGCATTCGCTTACATCAATCAGCGGCCTCGACCTCTGGCTCTTTACTATTTTGGCTACGACAAACGCGAACAGAACCGCGTGCTGCACGAAACCCATTCCGGCGGCGTGTGCCTGAACGACACGTTGCTGCATGTGGCGCAGGACGACATGCCCTTCGGCGGCATCGGCGCGTCGGGGATGGGCCATTACCATGGTCACGAAGGGTTCCTGACCTTCAGCAAAGCCAAAGGGGTGCTGATTAAACAGCGCTTCAATGCGGCCCGACTGATTTACCCGCCTTATGGCAAATCGATTCAGAAGCTGATCCAGAAGCTGTTCATCCGCTAAACATTCGTCATCGCCGCCGGGTAATAAAAACAATGCACCCAAGCCTGACCGATACACCTGCACTGTCGCGCCGTGGCCTGCTGAAATTCAGCCTCGGCGCCACGGCATTTCTCGCCACCGCCGGACTCGGCGCCAGCCTCAGCGGCTGCTCGTCGAGCGTCGCAGCCAATGGCTTCGTCTCGTTACGCGACGGCGACCTGCTGTTTCTGCGCGCACTGATTCCGGTGATGCTCGATGGCGCCGCGGCTCCAGAGAAAATGCCGGACGCAGTTACTGGCACTCTCAAGTCGCTTGATTACAGCCTCGATCACCTGTCGCCGGAAATGCTCAAACTCACTCGACAGTTGTTCGACGTGCTGGGCATGACCGTGACGCGCGGGCCGCTCACCGGGATCTGGGGCAGTTGGGAAAACGCCAGTCCCGACGCAATGCGCAGCTTTCTTGATCGCTGGGAAAACAGCTCGTTGAGTCTGCTGCGCATGGGCCACAGCTCTTTGCAGCAGATGGTGCTGATGGCCTGGTACAACCGCGGCGAATCCTGGGCGCACTGCGGTTATCCCGGCCCGCCCACGGTCTGAACATCACGCGAGACCTGTGGGAGCGGGCTTGTCCGCGATAGCGTCAGTCGCCGCACAGTCGAATCAAAAAATAATAAAGAGAGCCTGATCGATGCCCGTACCCGACCCCTTCCGCGAAGGCCTCGCCCGAGGCTGGAAAACCTACAATGGCGCGCAACTGGCCGATGATCTGACCCTTGAGGCCGATGTCGCGATCATCGGCAGCGGTGCCGGTGGCGGTACCACCGCGGAAATCCTCAGCGCCGCCGGCTATAAAGTGCTGCTGATCGAAGAAGGCCCGCTGAAAACCAGCTCCGACTTCAAAATGCTTGAGGACAAGGCCTACAGCAGCCTCTATCAGGAAGGCATCGGCCGCATGAGCAAGGACGGCGCGATCACCATCCTGCAGGGCCGCGCGGTCGGCGGCACGACGCTGATCAACTGGACATCGAGCTTCCGAACGCCAGAGCCAACCCTCCAACACTGGGCCACCGAGCACAACGTCAAGGGCCACAGCCCTGCCGACATGGCGCCATGGTTCGAAAAAATGGAGCAGCGCCTCGGCGTCGCGCCGTGGATGGTTCCACCGAACCCCAACAACGACGTGATCCGCAAAGGCTGCGAGCAACTCGGCTATAGCTGGCACGTGATTCCGCGCAATGTGCGCGGCTGCTGGAACCTCGGCTACTGCGGTATGGGCTGCCCGACCAACGCCAAGCAATCGATGATGGTCACGACCATTCCGGCCACCCTGGAAAAGGGCGGCGAACTGCTGTACCTCGCCCGCGCGGAAAAGCTGCTGATCAACGGCGACAAAGTGACCGGCCTGCATTGCGTGGCCATGGATGAGCGCTGCGTCGAGCCGACCGGACGCAAAATCACCGTCAAGGCGCGGCATTACATATTGGCCGGCGGTGGTATCAACAGTCCGGCCCTGCTGCTGCGCTCCGACGCGCCGGATCCGCATCAGCGAGTGGGCAAACGCACGTTTCTGCACTTGGTGAACATGTCCGCCGGACGCTTCGACGAGGTGATCAACCCTTTTTACGGTGCGCCGCAATCGATCTACTCCGACCACTTCCAATGGAAGAACGGTGTCACCGGGCCGATAGGCTACAAACTGGAAGTGCCGCCACTGCACCCGGCGCTGGCGGCCACGCTGCTGGGCGGATTTGGTCAGGAGAGCGCGCAGCACATGGCCGATCTCCCACACACCCACGCGATGCTGGCGTTATTGCGCGACGGTTTTCACCCGGACAGCCCGGGCGGCAATGTCGAGTTGCGCGGCGACGGCTCGCCGGTGCTCGACTATCAGGTTTCGCCTTACGCCTGGGAAGGCTTGCGCCGCGCTTTCCACAACATGGCCGAGATCCAGTTCGCCGGTGGCGCCAAAGCGGTGATGCCAATGCACGCCGACGCGCGTTACGTGAAGACGCTGGCCGAGGCGCGCAGCCTGATCGATGGTTTGAGCCTTGAGTTGTATCGCACACGGCTGGGCAGCGCCCACGTCATGGGCGGCTGCGCGATGGGTGAAGATCCGAAAACCGCGGTCACCGATAGCCTTGGCCGCCATCATCAATTGAGCAATCTGTCGATTCATGACGGCTCGCTATTCCCCACCAGCATTGGCGCCAACCCGCAATTGTCGGTGTACGGTCTGACTGCACAATTGGCCACTTCCCTCGCCGATCGGCTGAAAAATCCGTGAAAAAGCAGGATATTCCGATCGTCTATAGTGCTTTCTTACCCAACAGGCGACTTGGCCGACCGGGACGGCTGCGATACCATCCGACTCCCCAACGGACTCCCGCCAGGACGACGCGATGAACCGAGTGTTGTACCCAGGTACCTTCGACCCTATTACCAAGGGCCATGGCGATCTGGTCGAACGCGCCTCGCGCCTGTTCGATCACGTGATCATTGCGGTCGCCGCCAGCCCCAAGAAGAACCCGCTGTTCCCGCTGGAACAACGAGTAGAACTGGCTCGTGAGGTCACCAAACACCTGCCGAACGTGGAAGTGGTCGGTTTCTCGACGCTGCTGGCGCACTTCGCCAAAGAGCAGAACGCCAATGTCTTCCTGCGTGGTTTGCGCGCAGTGTCGGACTTCGAATACGAGTTCCAGCTGGCCAACATGAACCGCCAGTTGGCGCCGGATGTGGAGAGCCTGTTTCTTACCCCGTCCGAGCGTTATTCGTTCATTTCCTCGACGCTGGTGCGGGAAATCGCCGCGCTGGGTGGCGATATCAGCAAGTTCGTTCACCCGGCCGTGGCCGATGCCCTGACCCTGCGCTTCAAGAAGTAACGACCGTTCAAACGGCGCCCGCGTGCACTGCGGGCGCCAATGCGGCACAATTGCGCGCATTGGTTTATAGCGCCCGGGCCTACCGCCCCGGCTGGAGTTAGCATGTCCCTGATCATCACCGACGATTGCATCAACTGCGACGTCTGCGAACCCGAGTGCCCGAACGCCGCCATTTCCCAAGGCGAAGAGATCTACGTGATCGACCCGAATCTGTGCACCCAGTGCGTCGGCCACTACGACGAACCGCAGTGCCAGCAGGTCTGCCCGGTGGATTGCATTCCACTGGACGAAGCGCATCCGGAGACTGAAGAAGAGTTGATGGAGAAGTACCGCAAGATCACCGGCAAGGCCTGAGTTCTTCAGCGCCGCTGGCGACGCCATCGCGGCAAGCCCGCTCCCACAGGGTTCTGTGGTGGAACACAAATTGTGTGAACACCAAAACCTTGTGGGAGCGGGCTTGCCCGTGACGAGGCCACCCGCAACACCGCAAAACCCGGATCAGCTTACTCGCGCTGCTCAAACCCCTCCCCGACACACCCCAGACACCGCACAAACGCTGCCCTCGCCGGATCAACCACCAGCGCCTGCCCTGCATCGCCAATTCCGCCACCCAGCGCGGTAAACGGCAACGACACCACAAACGCCCCCGCACCAATCACCGTCGCCACCACCAGCAAAGGTCGGGCGATCAGCAAGTCGCCAAGCATGGCGTAGGCCGGTGGGTTCTGGATGGTGTAACGCGGATCACCGCTGCCGGTTTCCGTGGCCTGGACAGCCAGGCTGGAACACAGCAGCAGTGCGGCACAGAGGACTTGCAGGGATTTCATGGCACGATCCTTCGGGCTAGGCAGTGAGACAACTCACTATAGACCGTAGGATCTTTTCGAACGGTTTGCCTCAGCTCTGACAGCGCGGGCAGAAAACACTGGCGCGCTGGCCAAGCTTCACTTCGCGCAGCCCGGTGCCGCAGACCTTGCAGTTTTCACCACCACGGCCATAGACAAACAGCTCCTGCTGGAAATATCCCGGTTGCCCGTCGCCGCCGATAAAATCACGCAACGTGGTGCCGCCACGCTCGATGGCGGCGGCAAGGATGCGTTTGATCTCGATCGCCAGTTTCAGATAACGCGTCCGGGAAATGCCCCCGGCCTCGCGACGCGGATCAATCCCGGCAGCGAACAGCGCTTCGGTCGCATAGATATTGCCGACCCCGACCACCACCGCGTTGTCCATGATGAACGGCTTGACCGCCATGGAGCGTCCGCGCGACAGCTTAAACAACCGTTCACCGTCGAACAGATCGGTCAACGGCTCCGGCCCGAGACGAATCAGCAATTCGTGATTGAGTGGGTCGGTACTCCAAAGCATTGCGCCGAAACGCCTCGGATCGGTGTAGCGCAGGGCCAAACCGGATTCCAGCTCGATATCGACATGCTCATGCTTGAGCGCCGGCAACCCGACCTCGACCAGGCGCAAATTACCCGACATGCCCAGATGGCTGATCAACGTGCCGACTTCTGCATTGATCAGCAGATACTTGGCCCGCCGCTCGACCAGCACGATGCGCTGGCCAGACAGGCGCACATCGAGGTCTTCGGGGATCGGCCAGCGAAGACGGCGGTCGCGCACGATCACACGGGTGACGCGCTGGCCTTCCAGATGCGGAGCAATGCCCCGGCGGGTGGTTTCGACTTCCGGCAATTCAGGCATGGCGTCCTCGAATCAATGCGCGCCGAGGTCGCGAATCGTTTGTTTTAGGGATTCGAAGTCGTATTCCGACAGGCCGACATAATCAAGCACCAACGGGCCGACCGCGTTCCATTCGAAATCTTCGGTCTGGTTGCCCAGTACCCGATAGGACGCGCAGATGTGCTCGGCCATCTTGAGGATCGCCAGCAGGTTCTTCAATTGACTGTTGCGGGACGACTCGTCGCTGAAAATCGCCAGCGCATTGTGGTGATTGGCGATCGCAGCACTGACGTGTTCCGGCAGGCGCCAGGACTTGGCCGTGTAGTAGCCGACCACGGCGTGGTTGGTGTTGAACGCGTTGTTTTCGGTGTCCACCACCCGGCATTCGGCACTGGCCTGGGCGTAGGCTTTTTCCAGAATCGACATGTAATTGGGGAAGCGCTGCAACATCAACGGCACCCCGCAATCGTGGAACAGGCCCAAGGCGTAGGCTTCGTCGCCGGCCTGAGTGCCAATGCGCTTGGCCAGCGTCAGGCACGTCATCGCCACGTCCTGGGCGGTATCCCAGAAACGGTTGAGCGTGACGATGGTGTCATCGTTCATCTCGCCCTTGATCGACTGCGCGTTGATCAGGTTGATGATCGAACGACTGCCCAACAGGTTCACCGCGCGCTGGATCGAAGTGATCTTGTTGCTCAAGCCGTAATACGGCGAGTTGACGATTTTCAGCAGCGAGCCGGAGAGGCCAGGATCCTGGGCGATCAGCTTGGCGATCACCTCCAGGTCCGGGTCAGGCATGTACTGCTCCATTTGCAGATCCACCATGATCTGCGGCTGCGCGGGCACGCTGATGCCTTGCAGGGATTGTTGGATCTGTTCGGCGGTCAGCTCTTGGGACATAAGTACACACTCTGGGACAGGCGGCGATTCTACCCTCTAAAAACCGCAGGACGACACACCAGTGGGCAATTGTCAGGAACTTTCATTCAAGCGCCGGCTTCGGATTCATTAGTGCCCAACGGATCATTCAGGTCCCATGAGGCGGTAAATTCCCACAGACTCAGGAGCTTATCGATGGCTACTCAACTCAACGGCAAGCGCGTCGCTTTTTTGGTAACTGATGGTTTCGAACAGGTTGAATTGACAGGTCCCAAGCAAGCACTCGAACAGGCCGGCGCTCAGGTCGACATTCTTTCGGCCGAAGAAGGCACGGTCAAAGGCTGGAACCATGACAAACCGGCGGATGACTTCAAGGTCGACCGGACCTTCCAGGCCGCCAGCAGCGAGCAATATGACGCGATCGTATTACCCGGTGGCGTACAGAATTCGGACACCATCCGCATCGACCAGGATGCCCAGCACCTGGTCAAGACAGGCACCTCGGCCGGTAAACCGATTGCGGTGATCTGCCATGGCGGCTGGCTGTTGATTTCGGCGGGGCTGGTGAATGGCAAAACCATGACCAGCTACAAGACGCTCAAGGATGATCTGGTGAATGCCGGCGCCAACTGGGTCGATCAGGAAGTGGTCAAAGACGGCCACTTGATCAGCAGCCGGCAGCCGGATGATATTCCGGCGTTCAGTCGTGAGTTGATCGGCGCCCTGTCGGCGTAGCATTCCAGACCGCTTGCGCGAGCAATCTCGCTCCCATAGGGGATTTGTGATCACCACAAGCCCGATGTGAGAGCGAGTCTGCTCGCGAAAGCGTCACCAGCGTTTCATCGCACGCTAAACCCGGCACAAGTCTCAACACGCTATACTCCCGCTCTTTTTTCCGGAGCGACGTCATGTCCCTGCCTAGCTTGCGCCTCAAAGCCAACGCCGACCGTCGCCTGCGCGCCGGTCACCTGTGGGTCTACAGCAACGAAATCGATGTAGCCGCCACGCCACTGCACGGCTTCAATGCCGGCGATCAGGCGATCCTCGAAGCTGCCGGCGGCAAGCCGCTGGGCATCGTGGCGATGAGCCCGAACAACCTGATCTGCGCCCGCCTGCTGTCGCGCGACACCAAGGTGGTGCTGGACAAATCCCTGCTGGTGCATCGCCTCAACGTAGCGCTGTCGCTGCGTGATCGCCTGTTCGACAAGCCGTTCTATCGTCTGGTGTACGGTGATTCCGACCTGCTGCCGGGTCTGGTCGTTGACCGTTTCGGCGACATCCTCGTGGTCCAGATCGCCTCGGCGACCATGGAAGCGCATAAAGATGACGTGATCGCCGCACTGACCCAAGTGCTCAAGCCAAGCGGCATTCTGTTCAAGAACGATTCCGCTGCGCGTGACGCCGAAGGCCTCAACCGCTACGTCGAAACCGTATTCGGTCTGGTACCGGAATGGGTCGCACTGGAAGAGAACGGCGTGAAGTTCGAAGCGCCGGTCATTCAGGGTCAGAAAACCGGTTGGTTCTATGACCACCGCATGAATCGCGCACGCCTGGCGCCGTATGCCAAAGGCAAGCGTGTACTCGACCTCTATAGCTACATCGGTGGCTGGGGCGTGCAGGCTGCCGCATTCGGCGCCAGCGAAGTGTTCTGCGTCGATGCCTCGGCCTTCGCCCTTGATGGAGTCGAGCGCAACGCTGCGTTGAACGGCTTCGCCGACAAGATGACCTGCATCGAAGGTGATGTCTTCGAAGCCTTGAAAGAATTGAAGGCAAGCGAAGAACGCTTCGACGTGATCGTGGCCGACCCGCCAGCATTCATCAAACGCAAGAAAGACATGAAGAACGGCGAAGGTGCTTACCGTCGTCTGAACGAGCAAGCCATGCGCCTGCTCAACAAGGACGGCATTCTGGTCAGCGCTTCGTGCTCGATGCACCTGCCGGAAGACGATCTGCAAAACATCCTGCTGACCAGCGCCCGCCACCTGGATCGCAACATCCAGTTGCTGGAGCGCGGCGGTCAGGGCCCGGATCACCCGGTCCACCCGGCGATCGCCGAAACCCGCTACATCAAGAGCATCACCTGCCGCCTGCTGCCTAACAGCTGATCAATGCGGATGACGGGGAGCCACCAGGCTCCCCGTTTGCTTTACGCCTGAATCTGACGGCCAATCAACCTACTTTTACCTTCGTTATTGCGACTTCCTACACTTGCGTCCGACTGACGTGCAGGACGTTTCCTTACGCCTTTTAATTATTGAAACTCGCCCTACAAAGTCCACCTCTTTCTAAAGATCGCTCCGACAAAATTACTGGAATATTCCTACTTAATATCCACTTGCCAATAATCCATTACAAACTATTATGAAGTTGTCACCACGAGGTGACTTCGCTTATCAATGAACAAGGAGTTCACATCATGAAAAACATTTCTCTGGAAACCAACAAAATCGCAAACCTGGCTTTTCTGGTTGCGCCTAAAGTCCGTTAAATAAGTCTGGACGCTGCGGAGTGCCGGCCCCTCGGCGTCCTTTCGAATTTTTCCAGAGTGAATGAACCACATGTACATCAACCCTTATTTATTTATATTGCCGCGCTCGCCCGGACAAATAGTCTGGAACTACAAAGATCACACCCAATATGAACTCGACCTGAACTATGCGTCACGCCTCACCCAACTAATAAATAATCCCGACTTATTCGACACACACAACATCATAGACACACAACTATTAAACACGGGCATTCTAACCGTTTCAAAACCAGACAACCCGCACTGGGGTTGGGATGAGCTGTCGAAGATTTATCATATCGGCACGCAAAACATTCCCTGCGAACATACCCCACAGAATATTCAAGAGTGGTCCAGGCAATACCTGGCGCACTGCAACGAAGTGCTGGCCACCCCGCCGCCCGCAAAAAGCCGTCCGCAACACGAAGCGGCACAGCGCATCGCCTTGCCCGACCCTGGCGAATTGAGCGACGACAGCCTGGTTAACGCACTGCTCCAGCGAAAAACCTGTCGCTCCTTTACGGGTGCAGCGATGACGCTCAATAACGTCAGCACTTTGCTTTACCTGACTCTCGGTTACCTGCGCGAGCGCGACACTGTTCGGGATGACAGCATCGCCGAAGGCCTGGGCGCACGCCGCAGCAGTCCCTCCGGCGGTGGCCTGAACGCATGCGAAGGTTTTCTGCTGGTGCAGAACGTCGACGACGTTGCCCCCGGCATTTATGCCTATCACCCCGACGAACACTCCATCAGTCGAGTCAATCCGTTGCCGTCATCCGCACTGGGCCATTTGCTCGGCGGTCAGCATTTCATCAACAACCTGCCGCTGGGATTGTTCATCACGGCGCGATTCGATCGACTTTGGTGGAAGTATGGGCACTCCCGCGCCTATCGCATGGCGTTCGTGGAGGCCGGTCACCTCTCACAAACCTTTCAACTGGTTGCCACAGCACTTGGCTTGAACACCTGGTTGACCGGCGCGTTTGCCGACGAGCACGTCGAAACACACCTCGAACTCGGGGGAAGCGCCGAACAGCCATTGTTCTTTGTCGGCTGCGGGGAAAGCGACGGACAGGCGATGTGCCAGGAACTGCGCGAACTGTTGCGCGAGGCCCAGGCATGACTCTCCTCAGTGCCGATCCGAGCGAAGCGCCAATCTCCTGGGCGCTCAAATTCACCTTGGGGGACTGGGACAACCGAGCCTCCGTCCGCACCAGCACTCATGACTATCAGTTGCCAGACGATGTGCAGCAACAACTGGAAAGCCGTTACTGGTTTCCACCGGACTTCCTGCCCTACCTGTCGCATCCCGCCATTCAAGCAGCAGGGCGTGACGTGCTGCATCGGCTGACGGCCAATCATCTGGTGCACTTTCTCGACTACACCACCCTGCTGGAACACCGCATCGTCAATCGCGCGGTAGAAGTCATCATCCACCGGGAACTGCCGATTCATGTGTCTCAAGCCATGAAGCATGCAGCGCTGCAGCTCTATACCGACGAGGGCTATCACGCACTGTTTTCGAATCGTCTCGCCGATCAGATCGCCGGGCTCTACGGGATCATCGGGCGTCCGGCGATGCCAAAGCGGATTGTGCGCATGAACGCCCTGATCGCCCGCACTTCGGAGAAAAACCGCCCCTTGGCATGGTTTCTTCTCGGCTTCGTCTCGGAAACCATCATTGCCCGGGAGCTGCTGGAGGTCTGTCGCAACAGTCTGGTGTCCAGCGTGAACGACATGCTGCGCGATCATCTGGCCGACGAAGCCCGCCACAGCCGCTACTTCGCCGAAGTGTTCCATTACCTGTGGCTGGCCTTGAACAATCGCCAGCGAACCTTCGCCTCCAGATCGCTATTGGAGATCATCGGGATGTTCTTCGAAGCCGACGAGCGCTGGTTGCAACAGAGCCTGCGTGGAGCAGGCATCACCGACAGCGCCGTGACCGACATCATCGCCAGCGTAACGGCGCCGCAAGCCACTCGACGGCGCGCACGCTCAGGTGCCACCGCGACACTGGACGCACTGAAAAGCGCCGGTTTTTTTGCGTGGCCCACCAACCAGCAACGCTTCGCCAAGGCAGGATTGATCGATGGATAAGGGGCAATCAGTGGTAACCGCCAGCCAACGCCGTGGCGCAGTCAGCCTGTTGCTGGCGATGGTGCTGCTCGGCGTGTTCCCTCTGGATGTTCTGCTGCCTTCATTTCCGGCACTGGCTGCACACTTTCGCAACACGCCGACAGACATTGCGCTGTCGATCAGTCTGTTCGCCGTGGGAATCGCGTTTGCTCAGGTTTCGATCGGGCCACTGTCCGACGTGATCGGGCGCAAGGGCTTGCTGCTCGCAGGCATGATCGTATCGATACTCGGCGCGCTTGGTTGCGTGATGACCAGCGACTACTCGCTGTTTCTGATGTTTCGAGTAGTGCAGGCCGTGGGCTGCGGGTGTTTTGTGCTGTCACAGGCGCTGGTGCAGGATTTGTTCGAGGGTAAAGAACGTGATCGTCTGCGCATCCTGATGGTCACGGCGAGCGGGGTCTTTATTTCGGTGTCGCCGCTGGCCGGCACCTTTCTGCAAGCCACTCTCGGCTGGCGCGGCAGTTTCTGGGTCTTCATTGCGCTGGCGGCCGTGGTATTCATCAAAGCCTGGCTGCTTCTGGACAACAGTCGTCCGGCCAGCAACGGCGAACGCTTGGGTTTCATTCAGTCCTACCGACGGGTGCTGGGAAGTTTCGAGTTCGTCGGCTATTGGCTGATATCAGCGTTCGCCTTTGCCTGCCACTTCTCGTTCATCGTGATCTCGCCGCTGATTTTCATGGATCAGTTGCAACTGGCGCCGTACGACTTTGCGCTGATCCTGCTTATTTACGGTGCCGCCTACATTGCCGGGGGCATCATCGCTTCGGTGTTGAATCGACGCATCACGCCCGGCCGACAAATCATTATCGGGCTGAGTCTGATCCTGCTGTCGGGCCTGCTGACGCTGTATCTGGCGGCCCATCATGCGCTGACCCCGATTGCGGTGCTGATCCCGATGCTGATGTGTACCGCTGGCACGACCATCTCCCGGCCAGCCGCCACTTCTCGGGCCATGAGTCTTTTTCCCGATAACGCCGGCACCTCGGCCTCGGCCGGCAGCACCATCATCTTCATTTGCGCAGGATTGATCAGCGCGCTGATAAGCCTCAGTCCTGCCAATCTGCAATCCACGCTGGGCTACAGTTTCGTGCTGCTCAGTTGCGTGGCGCTGGCATTGAACGGTGGTATCAGCCGTCGAGCAAGAAACACTCAGACCGACGCGATCGTGCAGCCGGGGAGCGATTAATCCTGCCGGTCGTCACGCAACAGGCACCGTCGGCACGGCAACAACACTTTGCGCCATTCCCTCCAGACGCCAGCGGTGTAGAATCGCTTCATTCATCGCCATTCATCCCCCGGCGGGTTTATGAGCTCAGGCTGAGGCAAGCGGCGATCCCGCAAAGTCATCGGCAACTTCCGGACACACGGCCATTTCTGAGTGTTCCAGACGTCAATAGAAGCTCTCTCCCCTTTTGATACCTGATTAGCCGCCCGGAGTGCTCCATGCCTGATTACCGTTCGAAAACATCCACCCACGGCCGCAACATGGCCGGCGCCCGCGCACTGTGGCGCGCCACCGGGATGAAAGATGACGACTTCAAAAAGCCGATCATCGCCATTGCCAACTCGTTCACCCAGTTTGTACCGGGCCATGTGCACCTGAAGGATCTGGGCCAGCTGGTCGCCCGTGAAATCGAACGCGCCGGTGGCGTGGCCAAGGAATTCAACACCATCGCCGTGGACGACGGCATCGCCATGGGCCACGACGGCATGCTCTATTCGCTGCCGAGCCGCGAAATCATCGCCGACTCCGTCGAGTACATGGTCAACGCCCACTGCGCCGACGCCATTGTATGCATCTCCAACTGCGACAAGATCACCCCGGGCATGTTGATGGCTGCGTTGCGCCTGAACATTCCGGTGATCTTCGTTTCCGGCGGGCCGATGGAAGCCGGCAAGACCAAACTTGCGTCCCACGGCCTCGACCTCGTCGATGCCATGGTCATCGCCGCCGACGCCAGCGCTTCTGACGAGAAAGTCGCTGAATACGAGCGCAGCGCCTGCCCTACCTGCGGCTCGTGCTCCGGCATGTTCACCGCCAACTCGATGAACTGCCTGACCGAAGCCCTCGGTCTTGCACTGCCGGGCAACGGTTCGACCCTCGCTACCCACAGCGACCGCGAACAACTGTTCCTGCAGGCCGGCCGCACCATCGTCGAGCTGTGCAAGCGCTACTACACAGAGGACGACGAGTCGGTATTGCCGCGTAACATCGCCAATTTCAAGGCGTTCGAGAACGCGATGATGCTCGACATCGCCATGGGCGGTTCGACCAACACCATCCTGCATTTGCTGGCTGCTGCCCAGGAAGCCGAGATAGATTTCGACCTGCGCGACATCGACCGTCTTTCCCGCGTCGTGCCGCAGCTGTGCAAGGTCGCGCCGAACATCCAGAAGTACCACATGGAAGATGTGCACCGTGCCGGCGGCATCTTCAGCATCCTCGGTTCGCTGGCCCGTGGCGGCCTGCTGCACACCGACCTGCCGACCGTGCACAGCCGCAGCATGGAAGAAGCCATCGCCAAGTGGGACATCACCCAGACTGACGATGAAGCCGTGCATCACTTCTTCAAGGCGGGTCCGGCGGGCATCCCGACCCAGACTGCGTTCAGCCAGTCGACACGTTGGGAAAGCCTCGATGACGACCGTGAAAACGGCTGCATCCGGAGCTTCGAGCACGCCTATTCGAAAGAAGGTGGCCTGGCCGTGCTCTACGGCAACATCGCGCTCGATGGCTGCGTGGTGAAAACCGCTGGCGTCGACGAGTCGATCCACGTGTTCGAAGGCAACGCGAAGATCTTCGAAAGCCAGGACAGCGCCGTACGCGGCATCCTCGCCGACGAAGTGAAAGAAGGCGACATCGTCATCATTCGCTACGAAGGCCCGAAAGGTGGCCCGGGCATGCAGGAAATGCTCTACCCGACCTCGTACCTGAAATCCAAAGGCCTGGGCAAAGCTTGCGCCCTGCTCACCGACGGCCGTTTCTCCGGCGGTACCTCGGGGCTGTCCATCGGCCACGCTTCGCCAGAAGCAGCAGCCGGCG
This sequence comes from Pseudomonas sp. A0308, assembly GCF_044218815.1. Taxonomy (NCBI): domain Bacteria; kingdom Pseudomonadati; phylum Pseudomonadota; class Gammaproteobacteria; order Pseudomonadales; family Pseudomonadaceae; genus Pseudomonas; species Pseudomonas sp. A0308. Next base: position 3,803,672 of record NZ_CP162581.1, on the reverse strand, counting down.
GTGCGATCGGTCTGGTGCAGGATGGCGACAAGGTGCTGATCGACATTCCAAATCGCTCGATCAACCTGTTGGTCAGCGACGAAGAACTGGCCGCACGCCGGGTCGAGCAGGACAAGAAAGGCTGGAAACCGGTGGAAATCCGTCCACGCAAAGTCACCACCGCCCTGAAGGCTTACGCCCTGCTGGCGACCAGTGCCGACAAGGGTGCTGTGCGTAACAAGGCGATGCTCGACGGGATCTAAAAAAGCTCAAAGCTGCGAGCTGCAAGCGGCAAGCAAGAGCAATGTGGCTCTTGCTTGCCGCTTGCCGCTAACAGCTGCTTTTATTGAATCTCTTCAGGCTTGACGATCACCCAGTTCTTGTCCGCCGTCACCGGCAACCCTTCCTTGGCCTGCGCCGCCGCATGCTTGGCCATCATGCCGTTGATTTGCGTCATGTACTTGTCCTTGCGGTTGATCCACAAGTGAATACCGCCCTTGGCCACGTCGACATCGTGGAACAGCATGTAGCCGTCGCTGGTGGGCGTATCGCCGCCGACCAGTACCGGTTTTTTCCACTCGTCGATGTAGGTCAGGATCGCTGCATGCTTGCCAGCCATCCAGGTCGCTGGCGTCCACAGGTACGGGGTCAGTTCCAGACCGAGGTTGGCCTTCTCGTCGTATTTGCCCGCCGTGATTTGCTTGCGTGCAGTGGTCAGCTCGTTGGTCTCGCGGTTCTTCAGCAGCAGGCTCACGCCGATGACATTTTGCGGTTTGACGTTGTAGCCGTACTTGGGATCCGCCGCGACCATGCGCACCAGTTCTTCAGAGGCGGCGGTCATCACGTAGACCTCGATGCCGTTCTCCATCAGCTTGTTGTACAGCTCTTGCTGGCCGGTAAAGATCTTCGGCGGATTGACGTCGAGCTTTTTGACCACATCGCCTTCGTAATACGTGGCCGGCACCGGTTTGCCCGAGGCCATCAGCTCATCGACATAGCCTTTGAGCTCCTTGAGGGTGAAGCCGGAGAACACCTGCGCCACCCACGGGTAGCAGACCATGTCGTCGACTTCGCAGAGACGATAGTAGTAACTGAACAGACTTTCCTTGTGGTCGGCGGTGTCCTTGAACGGCATCAGTTTCAGGGAGGGGTCGAGTTTGTCGCGGGTGATCAGGCCCTTGTTTTCCATGAACGGCAGCAAGGACTCTTCGAGGTCGTAGCGGTAACTGGTGTTGTCCATGTCGAACACCGCGTAGTTACCCTTGTTGGCGTTGGCCGCAATCATCGCGTCCAGCGCCTTGGCCTGATCGGCTGGCCAGTGTTTCAAGTCGGTAGCGAAGGCCTGAGTGGCCAGGCCCATCCCTAAAGTCAGTGCGACAGCCAGAAATTTCGGTGCGAACTTCATCGACGCTTTCTCCCTGATCTAAAAGCATCGACGCTAACAAATACGTGTGACAGTCCTCGTCTGTCAGCGACCGCCCCCGCCCCTGTTTGCGCCAAATGCATTGCTGTGAGCGACACACGCTTATTCCAAAAACGACGGACACCATACGTTTTCGGTATTAAATCATTAGTTTTCAAGCTGTTAGGCTTGCCGGTTCGCAGCAGCCCCGGAAGGCTGTTGGCAAAGACTTTCCTGGAGTTCTCATGAATCTACCGTTGATTCTCAACCTGCTGGTGTTCCTCGCCCTGCTCTTCGGTCTGGCGCAGACCCGCCACACTTCGTGGAGCCTGGCGAAAAAAGTCCTGCTCGCGCTGGCTCTCGGCGTGGCATTCGGCGTGGCGCTGCACAGTATTTACGGTGCCGGCAACCCGGTGCTGAAAGCTTCGATCGGCTGGTTCGATCTGGTCGGTAACGGCTACGTGCAGTTGCTGCAAATGATCGTCATCCCGCTGGTGTTCGCCTCGATCCTCAGCGCCGTGGCCCGGCTGCACAACGCGTCGTCGTTGGGCAAGATCAGCTTCCTGACCATCGGCACGCTGCTGTTCACCACCGCGATTGCGGCGCTGATCGGTATTGGCCTGACCAACCTGTTCGGCCTCACCGCCGAAGGTCTGGTCGCCGGCACGCAGGAAATGGCTCGCCTGCAAACCATTCAGACTGACTACGCCGGCAAGGTTGCCGACCTGAATGTGCCGCAACTGTTGCTGTCGTTCATCCCGCAAAATCCGTTCGCCGACCTGGCCCGGGCCAAGCCGACCTCGATCATCAGTGTGGTGATTTTCGCGGCGTTCCTGGGGGTTGCCGCACTGCAACTGCTCAAGGATGACGTCGAAAAAGGTCAAAAAGTGATCAACGCCATCGACACCCTGCAAGCCTGGGTGATGCGTCTGGTGCGTCTGGTGATGAAGCTGACCCCGTACGGCGTGCTCGCGCTGATGACCAAAGTCGTCGCCGGTTCCAACCTGCAAGACATCATCAAGCTCGGCAGTTTTGTGGTGGTGTCGTACCTCGGTCTGGGCCTGATGTTTGTCGTCCATGGCTTGCTGGTGTCGGCGGCCGGGATCAACCCGCTGCGTTTCTTCCGCAAGATCTGGCCGGTGCTGACGTTCGCGTTCACCAGCCGTTCCAGTGCAGCGAGCATTCCGCTGAGCATCGAGGCGCAGACCCGTCGTTTGGGTATTCCGCAGTCAATCGCCAGTTTCGCCGCTTCGTTCGGTGCGACTATCGGTCAAAACGGCTGCGCAGGTCTGTACCCGGCGATGTTGGCGGTGATGGTTGCACCGACCGTGGGCATCAACCCGCTGGATCCGCTGTGGATCGCCACGCTGGTAGCGATTGTGACCCTGAGTTCGGCCGGTGTGGCGGGCGTGGGTGGCGGTGCGACGTTCGCAGCGTTGATCGTGCTGCCGGCGATGGGCTTGCCGGTGTCTTTGGTGGCGCTGCTGATTTCGGTTGAGCCGCTGATTGATATGGGGCGTACGGCGTTGAACGTGAGTGGTGCGATCACCGCCGGTGCGATTACCAGCCAGGTGATGCAGCAGACGGATAAAGAACTGCTGGATGCCGATGAGCATGCGCAGCTTGCAGCTAGCTAGCTAGCTGCAAGCTGCAAGCTGCAAGCTGCAAGCCAAGAGCCAATCAGCTTTTACTTGCAGCTTGTAGCTCAAAGCTGCTCTTTCTCCCAGACCTCGAAGTTGTACGCCGGCTTATCGCCCTCTGCCGGGTTCGGCACATTCGACACCAGTGTCCACTGGCTCAAATCAAACTCCGGAAACCACGCATCGCCTTCCGGGCTCAGCGCCACACGGGTCAGGTACAGACGATCCGCCTGCGCCAGCCCTTGCGCATACAACTGCGCGCCGCCAATCAGCATCAACTCATCGACGCCCTGCTCCTTCGCCCACTCTTCAGCGCGAACCACAGCAGCCTCCAGCGACGGATAAACCTCCGCACCTTCTAGCACCAGACCGGCCTGACGGCTGACCACGATGTTCAAGCGCCCCGGCAGCGGGCGGCCCAGCGAATCCCAGGTCTTGCGACCCATGATGATCGGCTTGCCAAGGGTCGTGGCCTTGAAGTATTTGAAGTCGCCCGGCAGGTGCCAGGGCATGCTGTTGTCGACGCCGATCACACGGTTTTCACCGAGGGCTGCGATCAGGCTGAGGGGGAGTGATTTAGTCATGTCGGCGAGGATACCAGAGCCTCGCTTACCCGGATAAGCGCCACAGCGGTTATGCTCTCGACTCAATTGAGCGACGGAATGGCGCGTGACTGAACTGACTCCACTGCAAAACCTCTGGCTGACCGAAACCGTGCGCCTGCGCGAAGAACATGCAGGCCCTCTGGATGATCTGGAAGCTAATCGCCTGGCCCGCGCGGCCGGCGGCGATCTGCCGAGCCGCATTCAACGCCGCGCCTTGTGGCTGGCTGAGCGTGACGGGCTGACGACCGCACTCAAACACTGGCTGCAAGGCGCACGTCTGGCGCTGGTGTTGCTGATGATACTCGCGATGTTGAGTGGCGCCGGTCTGGCGTTCGCCGCGCTGGGCCAGACGCCGGTCAATGTGTTCTGGGCCTTGGGCAGCCTGCTCGGGCTGAATCTGATTCTGCTGCTGAGCTGGGCACTGGGGCTGATTTTTGCCGGCGAACACGGCGCCACCCTCGGGCGACTGTGGTTGTGGCTGAGCGAAAAACTCGCCCGCGACGCTAAAGCCGCGCAACTGGCACCTGCCCTGCTGTTGATGCTGCAGCGCAAGAAACTCAATCGCTGGGCGCTCGGTGCGCTAGTCAACGGCCTCTGGTTGCTGGTAATGCTCAGCGCGTTGGTTCTGCTGCTGACGCTGATGGCGACGCGGCGTTACGGCTTCGTCTGGGAAACAACCATTCTCAGCGCCGATACCTTCATTCACATCACCCAGGCCCTCGGTCATCTGCCATCGTTGCTGGGGTTCAACGTGCCGACCGTGGACATGATCCGCGCCAGCGGCGACGGTGCTCTCGATATCGAAAGTGCCCGTCAGGCCTGGGCGACATGGCTGGTCGGCGTGCTGGTGGTCTATGGCGTGCTCCCGCGCCTGATTTTGGCGCTGCTGTGCTTCTGGCGCTGGAACAGCGGCAAAGCGGCACTGCGCCTGGACCTGAACCTGCCCGGCTATGCCCAACTGCGCGAACGCCTGATGCCGAGCAGTGAGCGCCTCGGTGTCAACGATCCGGAGCCCGCACGGATGCATCGCGTCGAAAGCGGTGTCAGCGAACACGCCAGCGAAGGTGCGTTGCTGGTCGCGATCGAACTCGACGAACAACGCCCATGGCCGCCCGCGCTGCCGAAAAATATCAGCAACGCCGGCATTCTCGACAGCCGCGAGTCGCGGCATAAGCTCCTCGAACAACTCAGCCGTTTTCCACCGGCGCGGCTGGCCATCGCCTGCGACCCACAGCGCTCGCCGGATCGCGGCAGCCTTGCGCTGATCGCCGAACTGGCGCGCAGCGCTGGCGAAACGCGCGTGTGGCTACTACAACCGCCGCCCGGTGCACCGCTGGATGCCGAACGTCTCGGCGACTGGCACATCGCGCTGCAACAGCTTGAGCTGGAGTTTGCCGACAGCGCGCCGCTGAACTGGCTGGAGACTGGACATGACTGACGCCCGCAAAGCCCCGCTGAAACTGGCAGTGGTCGGCCACACCAACGTCGGCAAGACGTCGCTGCTGCGCACGCTGACCCGCGATGTCGGCTTCGGCGAAGTCTCCCATCGGCCAAGCACCACACGGCATGTCGAGGGCGCGCGGCTGTCGGTGGACGGCGAGCCGTTGCTCGATCTCTATGACACGCCGGGGCTGGAAGACGCCATCGCCCTGCTGGATTTTCTCGAACGTCTGGAACGCCCTGGCGAACGCCTTGATGGCCCGGCGCGGCTGGCGCGGTTTCTCGACGGCAGCGAGGCACGCCAGCGCTTCGAGCAAGAGGCCAAGGTGCTGCGACAACTGCTCGCCTCGGATGCCGGTTTGTATGTGATCGACGCTCGTGAACCGGTGTTGGCCAAATATCGCGATGAGCTGGAAGTGCTGGCCAGTTGCGGCAAACCGCTGCTGCCGGTACTCAATTTCGTCAGCAGTGCCAACCATCGCGAGCCGGATTGGCGCGAGGCGCTTGCGCGACTGGGTCTGCATGCGCTGGTGCGTTTCGACAGCGTCGCGCCGCCGGAGGATGGCGAGCGGCGACTGTATGAAAGCCTCGCGCTGCTGCTGGAAAATGCGCGGCCACAACTGGAGCGGTTGATTGCTGATCAACAGGCACAGCGCCTCGCCCGTCAGCAAAGTGCAGCGCGACTGATCGCCGAATTGCTGATCGACTGCGCCGCGTGCCGACGCAGCGTAGTCAGTGAAGCCGAGCAGGAACAGCAAGCCATCAGCGAATTGCGCAAGGCTGTGCGTCAACGCGAACAGAAGTGCGTCGAGGCGTTGCTCAAACTGTATGCGTTTCGCCCGCAGGATGCGGCGGCCAGTGATTTGCCATTGCTGGACGGGCGTTGGGGCGATGACCTGTTCAATCCCGAGACGCTGAAGCAACTCGGTGTACGGGTTGGCGGCGGGATCGCAGCGGGCGCGGCGGCGGGGGCAGGCGTGGATTTGCTGGTCGGCGGGATTACCCTCGGTGCAGCAGCGCTGGCCGGTGCGATTGCGGGTGGCGCGCTGCAAACGGCGCGCAGTTATGGCAGTCGTTTGCTCGGCAAGATCAAAGGGCAACGGGAGTTGACCGTGGACGATGGGGTGTTGCGGTTGTTGGCGTTGCGACAGCGGCAATTGCTGCTGGCACTTGATCAGCGCGGGCATGCAGCGATGGACGCGGTTCAGGTGGCCACACCGCAGGACAAGACCTGGCGTGAGGGCAAGTTGCCCGAGGCGCTGAGCAAGGCGCGGGCGCATCCGCAGTGGTCATCGCTCAATCCGCACGCGAAGTTGAATCAGGGGGAAAGGCAGGAGCAGATTGAGTCTCTGGCCACAGATTTGTAGTGCTTGATCTGGCACCATCGCTGGCAAGCCAGCTCTCACAGGGTTCTTCAGTGAGTACAGGTTCTGTGAACACCACAAATACCTGTGGGAGCTGGCTTGCCAGCGATGGCAGCCCCTCTGTTCAAAGCTTTAAGCAGCCAGTAAACGCGCCGCTTTCTCCTTCAGTACCCCAAGGTCCATCACCGGCACCGCCCTCTCCTTCGCCAACTCATCCCACTGCCGCATGCGCAGACTGACCGCGCACAAAGGATCGCGCGCAAACTCATCCGCCTCGACCTCCGTCATCACCCCGCCCTGATATTCCAGCGTCCTGCGACTCGCCTCACTCAACCGCTCGAAATACCCAGGCTCGCGCAACGTCAGGTAACGCTTGGCCTGCACGTGATATTCCACCAGCCGCGCCATGCGTTCGCTGAATCCGGCCTCACGTAAATAATCCGCCCCGAGCCGTTCATGGCTGACTACGCCATAGCCGCCCATGTTCTCCGCGCCCTCGGCACACAAATGGCCGATGTCATGAAAGAACGCCGCCAGCACCACTTCGTCGTCGAAGCCCTCGGCGATAGCCAGTTCAGCCGCCTGGGACATGTGCTCGATCTGCGACACCGGTTCGCCGATGTAATCACGGGTGCCGAAGCGCTCATACAACCCGAACACCCTCGCCACGATTTGCTCATGACCTGCCATCAAACTTCCTCCAGCAACTGCGCCACGTTGCGCTCGGCCATCGCCGGGCCGACGCTCATGCCGACGCCGGTGTGCATCAACGCCACACTCAAGCCCGGTGCCGGGCGCAGGAACGAAAACGGTCCCGGCCCCCGAGAACCATAGACGCCCTGCCAGCGTTCGACCACTTGCACCTTGCAGCCCAGGGTCTGTTCGGCCAGTTCAAGCATCCAGGTGTCGACTTGTTCGGCGTTGAACGGTGAAGCATCGCTGCCGTAATGGTGCGAGTCGCCGATGATCAACTCGCCATACGGCGTCGGGCTGATCAGCAGGTGGATGCCGTTTTCGTGCAGGTGCGGTTGCTCACGCAGAATCTGCGCTTGTACCGCCGCCGCTTCCGGCAGATCGGCGAAGGCGCCGTAGTGCACGCAACTCAAACCCGTGAGCAATGCGTGTTGCAGATCAAGATCGATCTGCGGCCGGGCGCGAAGCATTTGCAGGCGACAGATTTGCGGGTCGAGCGCGGCAATCGGTTCGGCCAGTAACGTCTGATAATCGTGGCCGGAGCAGACGATGATCTGCTTGGCAGTGAACGTGCCGGCCGTGCTTTGCAGGCGTCCGGACTCGACATCGCGCACCAGCGTGGAGAAGTGAAATTCGACACCGAGGTCGCGGCGCAGATAGTCGATCAGCGCCGGAATGGCTTCGCGCGAGTAAAGCTGTTGGTCGTCCATCCCGTGTAACGCGGCGCGGTGGTGGCTGAACTGGCCGTTGTACAGATCGCGCAATGCAGCGCCGCGCAGCAAGTCGACGTTGTAACCGTGCTCCACTGCGCGGCTTGCGCAGAAGGCTTCGAGCAGATGCTCTTCGGCTTCGCTGCGGGCGAACAGGTACGAGCCGTTGCGCTTGATTTGCAGCCCGGCGAGTTGCGCCCAGTCCCCCCAGATGTCACGGCTTGCCTTGGCCAGTTCGAGCATTTGGCCGGGGGGTTGACCGGTGACCAGTGCCTGGCCGAAGTTACGCACCGAAGCGCCGAGTGGCGTGGCGCTGCGTTCGAATACGGCGACCTTGAGACCGCGTTTGGCGGCGGCGTAAGCGTGTGAGAGACCAAGGATGCCGGCGCCGACGACCAGCAGGTCTTTGTGTTGTGTCATGGGGATGATGTCCTGAATGCAATACCGCTATCGCTGGCAAGCCAGCTCCCACAGGGAATTGGGGTGTTCACAGAAGTGTGTTCACTGGAGATCCAATGTGGGAATGAGCCTGCCAGCTCCCACAGGGATTTGTGGTGAACACCGATTGCGAGAACACCTTGAAACCTGTGGGAGCTGGCTTGCCAGCGATGGGGCCCTGTCAGTTTACGAAGATTTACTTGGCGGCGACTTTCTCGGACTTGCCGTCGTAGCGCTTGCGCCATTCGGTCAGGATTTCGTCGCGATTTTTCGAGGCCCAGGCGAAGTCGTTCTTGATCAGACGCTGCTCGTAGTCGGCCGGCAATTCGGTCTGCGGCTTGGCGATGCCCGGCTGCGCGAGGACGGCGAAGTTCTCTTTGTACAAGTCCATCGCTTCGGCGCTGGCGGAGAAGTCGGCGAGTTTCCTGGCCGCGTCTTCATGCGGGGTGCCTTTGATCACGGCGGTCGCTTCGATCTCCCAGCCCAGACCTTCCTTCGGCAGGATGATGTCCAGTGGCGCGCCCTGACGTTTCAACTGAACCGCCGGGTATTCAAAGGAAATGCCGATCGGGAATTCGCCGGCCGCTGCCAGTTTGCATGGCTTGGAACCGGAGTGAACGTACTGGCCGATGTTCTGGTGCAGACCGTCCATGTAGGCCCAGCCCTGTTTCTCGCCGAAGGTTTGCAGCCAGGCGCTGACGTCGAGGAAACCCGTGCCGGACGAGGCAGGGTTAGGCATGACGATCTTGCCTTTGTACTCAGGTTTGGTCAGATCCTGCCAGCTCACTGGCTTGGTCAGACCCTGCTTTTCGGCTTCGATCGTGTTGAAGCAGATGGTCGCGGCCCAAACGTCCATGCCGACCCAGGCTGGCGGGTTGGCGGCATCGCGATAGTTCGCGCCGATCTTGCCCAGATCCTTTGGCGCGTAGCTTTGCAGCATGCCTTGCTGATCGAGGATCGCCAGGCTCGACGCCGCCAGCCCCCACACAGCGTCAGCCTGCGGACGGGCCTTTTCGGCCAGCAGTTTGGCGGTGATGATCCCGGTGGAATCGCGCACCCACTTGATCTCCACGTCCGGGTTGGCTTTTTCGAAGGCTTCTTTGTAGGTCTTCAACTGTTCGGCTTCGAGGGCGGTGTACACCGTCAACTCGGTTTTTGCCGCGAAGGCATTCAGGCTAAAAGTAGCGAGCACAGCAGCGGCCAGGGCCATAGGCTTGAACATGATCGATTTCCTGTAGGTGAGTTGAACGTGTGAATCAGTGACCGGGCGCGGTTTGCCGCCAGGCCTGGGAGCGGCGCAACAAGCCGCGCGAAGCCCACGCCAGCAGCAAGGACACGCCCGCCGAGGTGAACAGAATCAGGGTCGACATCGCCGCCGCGCCGCCCACGTTGCCGGCGTCATCCATGTTCAGCACCGCCACCGCCGCGAGGATGGTGTCGGGGCTGTAGAGGAAGATCGCGGCGGACACAGTGGTCATCGCCGAGACGAACAGGTAGCGCACGATGTCCAGCAGCGCCGGCAGGCAGATCGGCACGGTCACGCGCAGGTAATGCCGATACAGCGGCGCCTTGAGCGACAGCGCGGCGGCTTCGAACTCGGCGTCGAGTTGGCGCAGCGCGGTGGTCGCGGTCATTTGTGCAGTGGTCAGATAGTGCGCAATGGTGCAGACGATCAGCAGCGTCATCGTCCCGTACAACACGTGCAGCGGATTGCCGGTGAGGTTGAAGAAAAAGACGTAACCCAGACCCAGCACCAGCCCCGGCACCGCCATCGGAATGAAACTCAGCATGCGCAACGCCAGGTTGAGGCCGCGCTGAGTGCGGGTCTTCTCCATCAGATAAGCGCCGGTGAAGATCAGCACGCTGCCGATCAGCGCCGTGCCCAACGCCATCTTCAAGCTGTTGCTGTAGGCCAGCCAGCCACCGCCGGCCGTCTCGTTGAACTGGTAGTGATTGAGCGACAGCGACAGGTTGTACGGCCAGAACTTCACCAAGGAGGAGAACACCGCCATGCCGAACACCAGCAGCCACGCGGCGCTGATCAACACGACAATCGCCAGATAGCAGCTGTCGCGCAGTTTCGACGGTGCCGGTTTGAACACCTGAGCGCGACCGCTCATGGAGTCGCCGTGACGTCGACGCAGCCAGGCATCGACCCCGAAGCTGAACAGCGCCGGCACCAACAGCACCATGCCGATCAACGCGCCGCGACCGAATTGTTGCTGGCCGACCACCGCTTTGTAAGCTTCCAGCGCCAGCACCTGATAGTCGCCACCCACCACCACCGGCACACCGAAGTCGGTGATGGTCAGGGTGAACACCAGACAGAACGCGGCGAACACAGCCTGACGCGTCGCCGGCCAGGTGATGCTGCGAAAGGCCTTGGCGGGACTGGCACCCATGCTCGACGCAGCATCGAACAGACGCGCATCGGCGAGCGACAAAGCCGAGAGCAAAATCATCAGCGCATGGGGAAAGGTGTAGATCACCTCACCCAGCACAATCCCCCAGAACCCGTAAATGTTGTCCGAGAGCAGTCCGCGCAACATGCCCTGGTTGCCGAACAGATAGACCAGCGCAATGCCCGGCAGCATCGACGGCGCCATCAGCGGCAGCAGGGAAATCCCGCGCCAGATGCCCTTCGCCGGTATCAATGTGCGTTGCAGTGCGTAGGCAAACAGATAAGCCAGCGGTACGACGATGGCCGCAACACTGAGGGAAACTTTCAGGCTGTTGCCGAGCAGCCAGTGGAAATTCTCGCTGGTCACCAATTCCTTCGCCGCGACCCAGCCACCGCCCTGCCCGGCCTCGCTGCTGAAACCACGCCAGAAGATCGCCAGCAACGGCAGCAACACCGCAACGCCGAGCAATACCAGCAACAGCAGTTTGCCGCCGACGACAAAGATACGGTCGCCGATCTCGGCTCGGGAGGTCTGTCGCACCTGCTTGTGCGGTAGCGGCAGCGCGAGGTTGCTGTTCATCAGGCAAACACCTGCAAGCTACGCGGCGGCAAAGCGACCATGATCTGCTGGGCGCCGAGGCGCGGCATGGCTTCCGGCGCCAGCTCGGCGAGCAGTGCGTGGCCCGGCAGTTGATCGAGTTCGAAACTCATCCGGCAGCGGTTGCCGAGGAAGGTGATCTCACGGACTTTCGCCGGAAAGAGGTTCTCCTCATGCACCAGCGGATTGACGTTGATCGCTTCCGGGCGGCAGAACAAACGGCCCGACGCACGCTGGACGCTGCCGTCACTCAGGCGCAGGTTCATCCCGCCGACCTGGGCGTGGCTTTCGCTGCTGCGCTGGAACGGCAGCCAGTTGCCCTGACCGACAAACTCGGCCACAAACGGCGTGGCCGGGCGGTTATAGATTTCCTGCGGGGTGGCGTATTGCTCGACACGGCCGTTGTTCATCACCGCGATGCGATCCGCCATCAGCATGGCTTCGTCCTGATTGTGGGTGACCATCAGGGTGGTGATGCCTAGGTTGCGTTGCAGTTGGCGCAGTTCGGTGCACAGATGCTCGCGCACCCGGGCATCGAGGGCCGACATCGGTTCATCGAGCAGCAGCAACGACGGCGCCGGAGCCAAGGCGCGAGCGAGCGCAACACGCTGTTGCTGACCGCCGGACAATTGGCCGGGGTACTTTTTCTCACTGCCGATGAGGCCGACCAGTTCCAGCATCTGAGCGACGCGACGGCGTACTTCCTCGCGACCACTGCCGGCGAGGCCGTAGGCAATGTTCGCCTCGACAGTCAGATTGGGGAACAGCGCGTAGGACTGGAACAGAATCCCGTAGTCGCGAGCTTGCGGGGCGAGGTGCGAGACGTCGCGGTCACCGAGATAGAGTTCGCCGCTGTCCTGCTTCTCCAGACCGGCGATGCAGCGCAGCAACGTGGTCTTGCCGCAGCCCGAGGGGCCGAGCAGACACACCAGTTCACCGGCGGCGACGTCGAGGGAGACGTTATCCAGAGCGGTGAAAGCGCCGAAGCGCTTCTGCACGCTGCGCACTTTCATCGGCGCACCGGGGTTGGTCAGGGCAGTTGCAATGGCAGGATTCATGGACAGACCTCATCAAGCAGATGAGGCCAATCCTAGGGTTGTAATGCGTCCGTCATGTGGCAGTGAGGCAAAAACGGCCGATAGTGGTATTCAGGGATTTTGGTTCAGAGTCTGAATCTGTGTTGTCTGACCTGGCGCCATCGCTGGCAAGCCAGCTCCCACAGGTGTTTCTGTGGTTCACAAAATCTGATTCCACTGAAAATCCCTGTGGGAGCTGGCTTGCCAGCGATGAGGCCGGTGCTGCCCACGCAAGGTTTCAGGCCGGGGACATCTCTTGCGCCAACCCGAGAAACGCCGCCGGCAACCGCGCGCCCTTCCTCTCCTTCAGGCAATACAGGTACTCAGGAATCTGCGGCGCGTTCTCGATGGTCAGCACGCGCAACTGCGGATCGTGCGGTACTTCCTGCCGGGCAATGATGCTGATGCCGATATTGCGCAGCACCGCCTCGCGAATCGACTCACGGCTGCCTATCTCCAGCAATGGCCCGAAACTCACCCCGGCACTGGCCAGCAACTCTTCGGTCAGCCGCCGTGTGGTCGAGCCCGATTCACGCATCAATAGCGTATGTCCGGCCAGCGCACTCAACGCCACATGCTCTTGCGCCGCCAACGGATGATTGCGATGCACTGCCAAGACCAGCGGATCAGTGCCCAGCACCCGGCGAATCAGCCGCGCGTCATCGAGCAACTGCGAGGACGCCGCGATATCCACGCGGTAATCCTCCAGCGCTTCGAGCACTTGCTGCGAGTTGCCGATTTCCACCGACACCTCCACCTGCGGCAAGCGCTCACGAAAGGTTTTCACCAGATCGAGGATGTAATACGGCGCGGTCGCCGCGATGCGCAGTGTGCCCTGCACCTGGCCGCTGTTGCGCAGGAAGAACTCGATGTCCGCCTCTTGCTGCAACAGCGTTTTGACCATCGGCAGCAACCGCGCGCCTTCGTCGCTGACGCTCAAACGCCGACCGCCACGGTAGAACAGCTCCACCGAATACTGGCTTTCCAGATTGCGGATCTGCGTGGTCACGGTCGGCTGGCTGAGGCCGAGTTTTTTCGCCGCCAGCGTGATGCTGCCCAAGCGGGCCACCATGTAAAACGCCTTCAGCTCGGCACTCAGCACAACCATCCCTCATCGTTTATTTGCGCAGCAGGCGCAAACCATTGAACACCACCAACAGACTCACGCCCATGTCGGCAAACACTGCCATCCACATGGTGGCGAGCCCGGCGAAGGTTACCCCAAGAAAGATAGCCTTGATCACCAGGGCCAACGCAATGTTCTGTTTCAGGATGCTGGCGGTATCGCGCGACAGGCTGATGAAGGCCGGAATCTTGCGCAGATCATCGTCCATCAGGGCGACATCGGCCGTCTCGATCGCCGTGTCGGTGCCCGCAGCGGCCATGGCAAAACCGATCTCGGCGCGAGCCAGCGCCGGGGCGTCGTTAATACCGTCGCCAACCATGCCGACGCGATGACTCTGCTTGTACAGGTCTTCGATGGCTTGCAGTTTGTCGGTCGGCAGCAAATCACCGCGCGCTTCATCGATGCCAACCTGCGCCGCAATCGCCTGCGCGGTGTGGACGTTGTCGCCAGTCAGCATCAGGGTTTTCACGCCCAATGCATGCAACTGACGGATCGCCTCACGACTGGTCTCTTTAACGGTATCGGCCACGGCAAAAAGCGCCAGCGGGCCAGACGTGTCGAGCAGCAGCACCACGGACTTGCCCTGTTTCTCCAGCGCGAACAGCTTTTCTTCCAATTGCGGCGAGCACAGGCCCAGCTCTTCGACCAGACGATGGTTGCCCAAGTGATAGGTCTGGCCGTTGATATCGCCCTTCACGCCCCGCCCGCCGAGCGCTTCGAAGTTATCCACATTCAGCACGGCGAAGTTTTTATCCACAGCGGCATTGGCGATGGCCAGCGACACCGGGTGATCGGAACGCCCGGCCAGTGCGGCGGCAATCGCCGGTGCCGTGGCATCGGCCGTCGGCTCAAGGGACAGGTAATCGGTCTGCACCGGTTTGCCGTGGGTGATCGTCCCGGTTTTATCCAGCGCCAGATAGTCGAGCTTGAACCCGCCCTCCAGGTACACGCCACCCTTGACCAGAATGCCTTTGCGCGCCGCTGCCGCGAGGCCGCTGACGATGGTCACCGGGGTGGAAATTACCAATGCACATGGGCACGCCACCACCAACAACACCAGCGCGCGGTAGATCCAGTCGAACCACACAGCGCCCATGAACAATGGCGGAATGATCGCTACCGCCAGCGCAAAGACGAACACCACCGGGGTGTAGATTTTCGAGAATTGATCGACGAAGCGCTGAGTCGGTGCGCGAGCGCCTTGGGCTTGCTCGACGGCGTGAATGATCCGCGCCAGGGTCGAGTTGTTTGCCGCAGCGGTCACGGCGTATTCCAGCGAACCTGCCTGGTTGATGGTGCCAGCGAAGACTTTGTCGCCGATCGTTTTCTCCACCGGCAGACTTTCGCCAGTGATCGGCGCCTGATCGATGGTCGAACTGCCGCTGACGACTTCACCGTCCAGCGCAATACGCTCACCGGGTTTAACCCGCACGCGGGCGCCGAGTTCGACGCTCTTCACTTCCTGCTCGAGCCAGGTGCCGTCAGCCTGCTGCACGGTCGCCTGTTCCGGGGTCATCTGCATCAGGCCGCTGATCGCGTTACGCGCACGATCCAGCGAGCGGGCCTCAATCAACTCGGCCACGGTGAACAGGAACATCACCATCGCCGCTTCCGGCCACTGACCGATAAGAATCGCACCGGTGACGGCAATGCTCATCAGCGCATTGATGTTGAGGTTGAAGTTCTTCAGGGCGATCCAGCCCTTTTTGTAGGTGGTCAGGCCACCGCTGAGGATCGAAATCAACGCGATGATCGCCACCACCCAGTTGGGTGCGGCGTTGGTGAAGTGGATAACTTCAGCCGCCAATGCGCCAACGCCCGAAAGAGCCAGCGGCCACCAGTGTTTTTTCACCGGAGCCGGCGCCGGCGCTTCGACGCCCGCCTCCAGCGGCTCGGCGTGCATGCCGATGGATTTGATCGCATCGATGATCGGCGCGGTGTCCGGCAGATTGTGGGTCACGCCGAGCACGCGGTTGATCAGGTTGAATTCCAGTTGCTCAACGCCAGCGAGTTTGCCGAGCTTGTTCTGGATCAGCGTCTGTTCGGTCGGGCAGTCCATCGCCTCGATGCGGAAACTGCTCAGCCGGGCGTCGGCACTGGTCTTTTCGCTGAGCTGCACCAACGCAGGCGCAGCCGTTTTCGACCCGCAGCAGGAATCGCCGCCATGGGAATGTTTATGCACAGGCTGCAGTTTATGACTGTGATCGTGCCCGTCGCCGGGCTTGTGGGTGTGCTGGGAATCGCTCATCGGGTCGCGTCCATGAAGGTGCCTGTTGCCAAGTAAAGACCCTGTAGCCACTATAGGGTCAAGCACCCTTTTGGAGATTGCCGTCATGAAGATCGGAGAGCTGGCCAGACTGACCGATTGCGCCGTGGAAACCATCCGCTACTACGAACGCGAAAACCTGCTGCCGGAGCCGGCCCGCAGCGACGGCAACTACCGCGTCTATACCCAGGCCCACGCCGAACGCCTGACCTTCATCCGCAACTGCCGCACCCTCGACATGACCCTCGAAGAGATCCGCAGCCTGCTGACGTTACGCGACAGCCCGCAGGATCAATGCGAAAGCGTCAATGCGCTGATCGACGAACACATCCAGCACGTGAAGGCGCGAATTTATGGATTGCTGGCATTACAGACGCAACTGCTCGACCTGCGCCAACGTTGTGGCGAAGGGCCGATGGCGGATCAGTGCGGGATTTTGCAGCGACTGGAAGTGAGTGGCGGGGTTGTGGCGACGGAGGTTGAGCATTCCCACGTGGGCCGTAGTCACGGCCATTGAAAACACCGAATATCCCTGTGGGAGCTGGCTTGCCAGCGATAGCGGTCTGTCAGCCACATTAATGTTAAATGTGCCGCCGCAATCGCTGGCAAGCCAGCTCCCACAGGTTTAATGGCAGACCTTCAGACCGCCATCGGCGCGGTCATTGGCGCGTGGTGCTCGTAGCCTTCCAGCGAGAAATCGCTGGGCTCAACCAGTTCCAGCCATTCAGGCTGATACACACCGGTCTTGGCAAACTCCGGCACGCGATCCGAGATTTTCAGCTTCGGCATGGCGAACGGCTCGCGCTTGAGCTGTTCGTTGAGCATGTCCAGGTGGTTTTCGTAGACGTGCGCATCACCGATGAAATAGGTGAACCAGCGTGGCGTGTAACCGGTCAGGCGACCGATCAGGCTCAGCAGCGCGGCACCTTCGGTCAGGTTGAACGGTGTGCCCAGACCCAGATCGTTGGAGCGGATGTAGAGGGTCAGAGAAATCTCTTTGGTCTCGACATTCGGGTGGAACTGGTACAGCAGATGGCACGGCGGCAAGGCCATTTCATCAAGCTGAGCAACGTTCCAGCCGTGGAACAGAATGCGGCGACTGCCCGGATCGTTGATGATCGTGTCGACGCACTGGCGCACCTGATCGATGGCTTTGTACAGGACCACATAGGCCTGACCGTCTTCTTCGCCCTGAGCGATTTGCTTGTAGCCGTTGCTCAAGGTTTGTTCGATGGCGGCGGTGTTGCTCAGCGGAATCTGCTTGTAAGCGGGCCATTTGCGCCATTGCACGCCGTAGATTTCGCCGAGGTCGTCGTCGCCCTGACGGAACGGGTTGGCCAGCCACTGCGCGTTTTCGTTGGCGTTCTGATCCCAGACCTTGCAGCCCAGCGCGCGGAATTCAGCCGCGTTGTTCACGCCACGCAGAAACCCGCACATCTCGCCGATCGCCGATTTGAAGGCCATCTTGCGCGTGGTGATCGCCGGGAAACCTTCCTGCAGATCGAAACGCAGCATCGCCCCCGGAAAACTGATGGTGTTGATGCCGGTACGGTTGGCCTGCTTGGTGCCGTTCTGAATGACGTGCGAGACCAGTTCGAGATATTGCTTCATGAATTACCTGTGTCCTTTGAGCCCCGGCGTCGCGCGCCGGGGTTCGTAGTTTAAGCCGTCGGAGCGAGTGGTGCTGCCGGCGCGCGACGATAGGCCAGCCAGATCAGGAACAACCCGCCGACGATCATCGGTACGCACAGCACCTGGCCCATGGTCAGCCAGTTCCAGGCCAGATAGCCCAACTGGGCGTCCGGTACGCGGACGAACTCGACGATGAACCGGAAGATCCCGTAGAACAGCGCGAACATACCCGATACGGCCATGGTCGGACGCGGTTTGCGCGAGAACAGCCACAGGATCAGGAACAGCGCCACGCCTTCGAGCGCGAACTGATACAGCTGCGACGGGTGACGCGGCAATTGTGCCGGGTCGCTGAACGGCGGGAAGACCATGGCCCACGGCACGTCGGTCGCCTTGCCCCACAGTTCGGCGTTGATGAAGTTGCCGATACGCCCGGCGCCAAGACCGATCGGCACCATCGGCGCGACGAAGTCCATCAGCTGGAAGAACGACTTGCCATTGCGCTTGCCGAACCACAAGGCCGCAAGCATTACGCCGATGAAACCGCCGTGGAACGACATGCCGCCCTTCCACACTTCGAAAATCAGCATCGGGTTGGCGAGGTACGCGCTCAGGTCGTAGAACAGCACATAGCCCAGACGTCCGCCAACAATGACGCCCATCGACAGCCAGAAGATCAGATCGGAGAGCTTCTCTTTGGACCAGGTCGGGTCGAAGCGGTTGAGCCGGCGCGACGCCAGCAGCCACGCACCGCCAATGCCGATCAGGTACATCAGACCGTACCAGTGGATTTTCAGCGGACCGATGGCCAGGGCCACCGGGTCGATCTGCGGGTAAGGCAGCATTGCGACTCCTCGTTAGAGTTGAAAGCAGAATTCCCGGGCGACGCTGCCACCTCAGGATTAAGCCAGGATTGCCACGCGATCAAAGCAGAAAGCTTAATCCCACGCAGAACAGCAAAGCGGCGAACAGTCTTTTCAGCAACTTCGCCGACAACCGATGGGCCAGCCGCGCGCCAAAACGCGCGAAGACCATGCTGGTCAGGGCAATGCCCAGCAGCGCCGGCAAATAGATAAAGCCGAGACTATGGGCCGGCAACCGCGCATCGTGCCACCCCAAAATCATGAAACTTAAAGCACTGACCAGCGCAATCGGCAGCCCGCAGGCCGACGACGTGGCGACCGCTTGTTGCATCGGTACGCTGCGCCAGGTCAAAAACGGCACGGTCAGCGAGCCACCACCGACGCCGAAAATCGCCGAGGCCCAACCTATCACGCTGCCGGCCGCCGCCAGCGCAGCCTTGCCAGGCACCGTGCGGCTGGCCTTGGGTTTGACGTCCAGCGCGAGTTGCACCGCAATCGCCAAGGCAAACACGCCAATGATTTTCTGCAGGTTCGGACCGGAAATGGCTTCGGCAGTCAGGGCGCCCAAACCAGCACCGATCAGGATCCCGACCGCCATCCAGACAAAAATAGGCCACTGCACCGCGCCTCGTCGATGATGCTCACGCACGGCATTGACCGAGGTGAAGATGATCGTCGCCAGCGAAGTACCGACCGCCAGATGCGTGAGGATCGACGGATCAAAGCCTTGCAAGGTGAAACTGAACACCAGCACCGGGACAATGATGATCCCGCCGCCAACCCCGAACAGCCCGGCCAACACGCCCGCACAGGCGCCCAACGCCAGATAAAGCAGAAATTCCATGACCGTCTCCCTGACGCATCCGCAAAACCGGAGCGGCATGGTAACGGATGCACACCCTTCGGCTCCACTTGCGATGGATGCGCGGACGCCGGATGCGTAGAGTGAGCAAAAAACACACAAGGACCACCTTATGTGCCTGATCGTTTTCGCCTGGCGCCCGGACCATGCTCAACCGTTGATCGTCGCAGCCAACCGTGACGAGTTCTACGCCCGCCCGAGCCTGCCGCTGGCGCAATGGCCGGAGGCGCCGCATGTGCATGCCGGGCGTGATCTCGAGGCCGGGGGCTCCTGGCTGGGGATCGGCGCCAATGGGCGCTTCGCCGCATTGACCAATATTCGTGACCCGCATCAGCCACCGGCGCGTAAATCGCGGGGCGAGTTGGTGGCCGGGTTTCTCACGGGGGATCAGTCGCTGGAGGATTATCTGGCTGACGTGGTCGACCGCTCGCCGGACTACGCGGGTTTCAACCTGCTGCTCGGCAACCACCATGAACTGTGGCACTTCAATGCGCGGATGTCCGAGCCGGTGATGCTGGAGTCCGGGGTCTACGGACTATCCAATGCCGGGCTGGATACACCGTGGCCGAAGTTGCTCAAGGCCAAGGCAGCGTTGAGCGCAGTGCTGGAGGATCCGACGCCTGCGCGGTTGCTGGAGCTGCTTGGCGATGCGCAGACGGCGCCGTTTGCCGAGTTGCCGGATACCGGCGTGGGGCTTGCGACTGAATCACTGCTGTCGAGTGTGTTTATTGCCAGCCAGAGTTACGGGACGCGGGCGAGTACAGCGCTGATTGTGCAGGCGGATGGGACGCGGCGGATGGTGGAGCGCAGTTTTGGGCCGTATGGCGGGCATCTGGGCGAGGTGGAGATTTTGATTTAGGCGGCGTCTGGACTGACGCCATCGCTGGCAAGCCAGCTCCCACAGGTTTCTTGGGTGCTCACAGATGTCGTGTTCACTGAAGATCCCTGTGGGAGCTGGCTTGCCAGCGATGAGGCCATTGGCCTTTTAGAGGGCCTTGTTGACCGCCGGCGGATTCATCTTCGACAAACCGAGATTCTTCAGCGCCAATTGCAGTGAGCTGTGGATAACTTGCGGATTGTCGATAGTCATCAGCTCGGCCAGCAACTCCTTGGCCTTGCTCAGGTTCACCTGACGCAGCATCCACTTCACCTTCGGCAAGTTGGTGGCGTTCATCGACAGGCTGTCGAAACCCATCGCCATCAACAGCACCGCCGCTGCCGGATCACCGGCCATCTCGCCGCAGATACTGACCGGCTTGCCTTCGGCATGGGCGTCGCGCACCACGTTTTGCAGGGCTTGCAGCACGGCCGGGTGCAGGTAGTCGTAGAGGTCGGCGACGCGCGGATTGTTGCGGTCGACTGCCAGCAGGTACTGGGTCAGGTCGTTGGAGCCGACCGACAGGAAGTCCACTTGCCGCGCCAGTTCCTTGGTCTGATACACCGCTGCCGGAATCTCGATCATCACGCCAATCGGCGGCATCGGCACGTCGGTGCCTTCGTCGCGCACTTCGCCCCAGGCCCGGTGGATCAGGTGCAGGGCTTCTTCGAGTTCGTGGGTGCCGGAGATCATCGGCAGCAGAATGCGCAGGTTGTTCAGGCCCTCGCTGGCCTTGAGCATTGCGCGTGTCTGCACCAGGAAGATTTCCGGGTGGTCGAGGGTGACGCGGATCCCGCGCCAGCCGAGGAACGGGTTGTCTTCCTTGATCGGGAAGTACGACAGCGACTTGTCACCGCCGATGTCGAGGCTGCGCATGGTCACCGGTTGCGGGTGGAACGCGGCGAGCTGCTCACGGTAGATCGCCAGTTGTTCTTTTTCGCTCGGGAAGCGCTGGTTGATCATGAACGGCACTTCGGTGCGGTACAGACCGACACCTTCGGCGCCGCGCTTCTGCGCCCGCGCCACGTCCGCCAGCAGCCCGGTGTTGACCCACAGCGGCATGCGGTGGCCATCGAGGGTCACGCAGGGCAGGTCGCGCAGGGTGTCGAGACCCAGCGCCAGTTGTTTCTCTTCTTCCACCACCTCGGCGAACTGCTTGCGCAGCACTTCGCTGGGGTTGGTGTAGACCTCGCCGCGTGTGCCGTCGACGATCAATTCGATACCGTCGACCTTGGCGTACGGCAGGTCGACCAGACCCATTACCGTCGGAATGCCCATGGCCCGGGCCAGGATCGCGACGTGGGAGTTGCCCGAACCGAGTACCGAAACCAGACCGACCAGCGTGCCTTCCGGCACTTCGCCGAGCATCGCCGGGGTCAGCTCTTCGCTGACCAGAATGGTTTTTTCCGGGTAGACCAGATTCTGCTGACGCTCTTCCTGCAGGTAGGCAAGCAGACGGCGACCGAGGTCTTTGACATCCGATGCCCGCTCGCGCAGGTAGGCATCGTCCATCAGCTCAAAACGGTTGACGTGTTCGGTGACCACTTGGCGCAGTGCGCCCTGCGCCCACTGACCGGTCTTGATCACAGTGGTGATTTCGCTGCCCAGCGAGGCATCGTCGAGCATCATCAGGTAGACGTCGAACAGCGCGCGCTCTTCCGGGCGCAATTGGGTCGCCAGTTTGGCGGACAGAGCGCGCATGTCGGCGCGCACGCCTTCGATGGCGGTCTTGAACAAGCCAAGTTCGGCGTTGATGTCGGTGATGGTCTTGTCCGGCACCACGTCCAGGTCGGCAGGCGGCAGCATGACCACCGCGGTACCGACCGCCGCACCCGGCGAGCCCGGCACGCCGACGAACTTGGCTTCCTGAATACCCTTACCCTGACGGCCCAGACCACGAATCGACCCCGTAGCCTCGGCGTGGGCGATAACGCCTGCGAGCTGCGCGCTCATGGTCACGAGGAAGGCTTCTTCACCTTCGTCGAACTGGCGACGCTCTTTCTGCTGGATAACCAACACGCCGACGACGCGGCGGTGGTGAATGATCGGTGCTCCGAGGAACGAGGCATAACGCTCCTCGCCGGTTTCGGCGAAGTAGCGATAGCGCGGGTGATCCGCGGCGTTTTCGAGGTTCAGGGGTTCTTCACGCGTGCCGACCAGACCGACCAGACCTTCGTTGGGTGCCATGCTGACCTTGCCGATCGAGCGCTTGTTCAAGCCCTCGGTGGCCATCAGGACGAAGCGGTTGGTCTCGGGATCAAGCAGGTAGACCGAGCAGACCTGGCTGCCCATGGCCTCTTTGACGCGCAACACAATAATCCCCAACGCCGCCTTGAGATCCTTGGCGGAGTTAACTTCCTGGACGATCTTGCGCAGCGTATTGAGCATGGCTCGGGGTCGAACTCCGTCGTCAGTCGCGCGCTAAAAGGCGCGGGGCAAGCTCTTTGAGGGCGCGGCGATACACCTCGCGCTTGAATGTCACCACCTGGCCCAACGGATACCAATAGCTGACCCAGCGCCAGCCATCGAACTCCGGTTTACCGGTCAAATCCATCCGCACCCGTTGCTCGTTGGAGATCAGGCGCAGGAGAAACCATTTCTGTTTCTGGCCGATGCACAGCGGTTGGCTGTGGGTACGCACCAGACGTTGCGGCAAACGATAGCGCAACCAGCCTCGAGTACAGGCCAGTATTTCAACATCTTCACGTTCCAGGCCAACTTCTTCGTTCAGCTCGCGGTACAAGGCGTCTTCCGGCGTCTCCTCAGGGTTGATTCCCCCTTGCGGAAACTGCCAGGCATCTTGATTGATACGGCGAGCCCATAGCACCTGGCCGGCGTCATTCGTCAGAATGATCCCGACATTGGGGCGGAAACCATCGGGGTCGATCACGGGCACAACCTCGCAAACGCATGTCGCCGCATTGTTCCACAAAGGTTCATAAGGCGGCAACGAAGCTTCCTACCTTATGTGCACTCTTGTGAAAAGACCGTATTCTTGTCGCCTTTTTACAGACTTATCAGCGGGTAACTGCAATGCGCCTGGCTCTATTCGATTTGGACAACACCCTTCTGGGCGGCGACAGCGATCACGCCTGGGGCGACTATCTGTGCGAGCGCGGCTTCCTCGACCCGATTGCGTACAAGACGCGCAACGACGAGTTCTATCAGGATTACCTGGCCGGCAAACTGGATAACGCCGCGTACCTGAACTTCTGCCTGGAGATCCTCGGCCGCACCGACATGGCCGTGCTCGATCAATGGCACCGCGACTACATGCGCGACTGCATCGAGCCGATCATGCTGCCCAAGGCGCTGGAACTGCTGAAAAAGCACCGCGACGCCGGCGACAAACTGGTGATCATCACCGCGACCAACCGCTTCGTCACCGCGCCGATCGCTGCGCGTTTGGGTGTTGAAACCCTGATCGCCACCGAATGCGAAATGATTGATGGCCGCTACACCGGGCGCAGCACCGACGTTCCGTGCTTCCGTGAAGGCAAGGTAACGCGCCTGAATCGTTGGCTGGAAGAGACCGGGTATTCGCTGGAAGACAGTTATTTCTACAGCGATTCGATGAATGATTTGCCGTTGCTGGAGCAAGTAGCGAATCCGGTAGCGGTTGATCCGGATCCGAATTTGCGCGCCGAAGCCCAGAAGCGTGGCTGGCCGGTAATGACTCTGCGCGACTGATGACGCCATCGCTGGCAAGCCAGCTCCCACAGGGACTATCAGTGGACACAAATTTTGTGGACACCTCAAAAACCTGAGGGAGCTGGCTTGCCAGCGATTTGGGTCGACTCGGTCTCAAGCCTTAAACCGGCTTGGCCCCCATCAACGCCGCAATGGCGAGAAATCCGACGCCGCTCACAATGGCCAGCGCCAGGTTGAATTTGCGGTTGCCTACCCCGGTTGTCCACAGCCGATTAAGCCGCACCAGCAACCAGACCGCACTGAACGTGGCCACGGCATAGATCACGCTGGACCCCAGAATCCAGAACTGCCCCAGCGGCCAGCCGATCAGGTGCACCAGCCACCAGCCGGTGAAAGGCATGCTCAGCATACCGATCAGCATCAAACACCAGATAAACAGCCACGGACGCTGCATCGTGCTGGCCGGCCCTTCGCTGCGATTACGCCAGGTCAGAGCGGCAAGTACCAGCCCGCCCGCGAGTATGACCACGGTCGCCGCGACGTGAAGGACTTTCAGGGTTGTCAGGATTTCCATGTATTTCTCTTCCTTGGGTCATGCCCATCAGCGTAGCCGCTTAGCCAAGAAACAGCTTATAGGCCGGGTTATCGCTTTCGTCCCAGTAGGGGTAACCGATTTCCGCCAGCGCCGCCGGCACCAGATGACGTTCATCGTGGGGTACTTGCAGGCCGGCGACCACACGGCCGTCCGCCGCGCCGTGGTTGCGGTAGTGGAACATCGAGATATTCCAGCGCCCGCCGAGCTTGTTGAGAAAGTTGAACAGCGCGCCCGGTCGTTCCGGGAATTCGAAGCGCAGTACCACTTCATCAACCACGTGCGCCGCGCGCCCACCGACCATATGGCGGATGTGCAACTTGGCCAGTTCGTTGTCAGTCAGGTCCAGCACCGGGAAACCCTGCTCGGTCAGGCTCGCCAGCAATGCACTGCGCGGGTCGTTCTCCGGGTGCGTCTGCACGCCAACGAAGATGTGTGCTTCGCTGCCGGTGTTGTAGCGGTAGTTGAATTCAGTGATCTGGCGCTTGCCGATGGCCTCGCAAAACGCCTTGAAGCTGCCGGCCTGCTCGGGGATGGTCACGGCGATGATCGCTTCGCGGCCCTCGCCCAGTTCGGCACGCTCGGCGACGTGGCGCAGGCGATCGAAGTTGACGTTGGCACCCGAGTCGATGGCGACGAAGGTCTTGCCGCTGACGCCGCGCTGTTCGACGTACTTCTTGATTCCGGCCACACCCAAGGCGCCGGCAGGTTCGGTGATCGAGCGGGTATCGTCGTAGATATCCTTGATCGCTGCGCAGATTTCGTCGGTGCTCACGGTGATCACTTCATCGACATGGTCTTTGCAGATGTCGAAGGTGTGCTGACCAATCTGGGCCACCGCCACGCCGTCGGCGAAGATGCCCACGGTCGGCAGCACGACGCGCTCACCGGCAGCCATCGCCGCTTGCAGGCAGTTGGAATCGTCCGGCTCGACGCCGATGACTTTGATGTCCGGACGCAGGTATTTCACGTAAGCCGCGATGCCGGCAATCAACCCGCCGCCGCCGACCGGGACGAAAATCGCGTCCAGCGGTTGCGGGTGCTGGCGCAGAATCTCCATCGCCACGGTGCCCTGCCCGGCAATGGTATGCGGATCGTCGTACGGGTGGATGTAGACGTAGCCTTTTTCGTCGACCAGTTTCAGCGAGTAGGCCAGGGCTTCCGGGAACGAATCACCGTGCAGCACCACTTTGCCGCCACGCGAACGCACGCCCTCGACCTTGATTTCCGGGGTGGTCTTGGGCATGACGATGGTGGCTTTCACGCCCAGCACTTTCGCCGCCAGGGCCAGACCTTGCGCATGGTTGCCCGCCGACGCGGTGACCACGCCACGGGCGCGCTCCTCGTCGGTCAACTGGGTCAACTTGTTGTAGGCGCCGCGAATCTTGAAGGAGAACACGGGCTGCAAGTCTTCGCGCTTGAGCCAAATGTCATTACCCAGCCGCTCGGAGAGCTGGCGAGCATTCTGCAGCGGGGTTTCTACGGCAACGTCATAAACGCGCGAGGTGAGGATCTTTTTGACGTACTGTTCGAGCATCGGAAAGCATCACTGAGCGGGTTGGGCGGGACCACGGAGTCTAACCCGGCTTTTGGGCACACGACCACACGAATCCAGAGGTTTTAGACAGTCTTGAGGCTATAATGCCGGCCTTTCCGTTCTCCCCTTGCCCGCTTCCGGAGCCCGCATGACCCAGGATCAACTCAAACAGGCAGTGGCGCAGGCCGCCGTCGACTTCATCCTTCCGAAACTCGACGACAAAAGCATCGTCGGTGTCGGCACCGGCTCCACCGCCAACTGCTTCATTGATGCGCTGGCAAAGCACAAGGGCGCGTTCGATGGCGCAGTCGCCAGCTCCGAAGCCACCGCCGCGCGCCTGAAGGGCCACGGGATTCCGGTGTATGAGCTGAACACCGTCAGCGACCTGGAGTTCTACGTCGACGGCGCTGACGAAAGCGACGCGCACCTGAACCTGATCAAGGGCGGCGGCGCTGCCCTGACCCGCGAGAAGATCGTTGCCGCCGTGGCCAAGACCTTCATCTGCATCGCCGACGCCAGCAAACTGGTGCCGGTGCTGGGCGAGTTTCCGCTGCCGGTCGAAGTGATCCCGATGGCCCGCAGCCACGTCGCTCGTCAACTGGTGAAGCTGGGCGGCGACCCGGTGTACCGCGAAGGCGTGTTGACCGACAACGGCAACATCATCCTGGATGTGTTCAACCTGCAGATCACCAACCCGGTGGAACTGGAAGCGCAGATCAACGCGATTGTCGGCGTGGTCACCAACGGCTTGTTCGCGGCGCGTCCGGCGGATTTGCTGTTGCTGGGCACGAGTGAAGGCGTGAAGACGCTGAAGGCTGAGTAAGCCCTGTCACCCCACATTTGTGGGCAGACGAAAAAACCTGTGGGAGCTGGTTTGCCAGCGATGAGGCCATCACTTTCAACATCATTGTTGACTGAAAGGTCGCCATCGCTGGCAAGCCAGCTCCCACAGTGTTTTATGGCGCTAGTTACGGTTGTGCTGGTTTTTTAAAGACATAGAACAAGTTCGGCTCACTCACCAGATACAACGTCCCGTCATCATCCATCGCAATGCCTTCCGCCTGCGGCACGGTGTTCTGCAAGCCTTGCCGGCCCTTGTTCAGCGACATGGTGCTGAGCGGGCGACCGTTGACATCCAGCTCCAGAATCAGCCGCGACTCATCCGACAGCGCCAGTAAATGGCCGCTGCGCTCGTCGTATTGCAGGCTCGACAGATCGCGCACGAACATCCCGGCATCGCGTTTCGGGTTGTTGATCACGTGCACCGCGTAGGACTTTTCTGAATTGAAGTGAGGAAAGCCGTGCACTTCGTAGATCAGCATCGGGTCGCGCTCCTTGGCGACGAACAAGCGCTTGCCCACCGAGTCGTACGCCAGACCTTCAAACCCCTTGTTGCCGGCCATGTGCACACCGAGGGTCATCTGCTCGGCGTCCGCCGCGTCGAGAAAAGTGGTGTCTTCTTCCAGATGTATCTTGATCAGTCGCTGCTGACGCTCATCGGTGATCACGTAGGTATCGGCGCTGATGAACTCGACTGCCTCCGCGTCACCGAAGCCAATCAGCGGGATGCGCCGCAGGATCTTGCCCTCCAGCGACAGTTCAACCAGTTCGGAATTCTTGTTGGTCACGGTGAACAGGCTGTCGCGCACCGGATCGTAGGTCAGCGCCGACACATCGTCGTCCAGCCCGTCGATGACGCGCGCTTCGATGTCCACGCGATACTGATCCAGGCCAATGGCCTCGCTGCTCAGCGGCTGCCATAAGGTGTGCAGGTTGAACCAGGCGCGTTCGAACAGGCGCATGTATTGGCCGATCGCGAGCAGCGCGATCAGGGCAATCACCGAAAAGATGAGCAACAGCGGTTTGGGGCGGGCAAGTCGACGCATTCGGGCGGGCTCGGAATCAAGGCAGGCGGATGAAATATCACGCCTGACTGAACTGAAGCTTAATGGCCACTTGCCTTGAACCACAAGACAACCTGTGGAGGAGCTGCCGAAGGCTGCGATCCTTTGATCTTGATCTTTAACAACAAGATCAAAAGATCGCAGTCTTCGGCAGCTCCTACAGGGAGCGAGTTATTTGTGCTTTTCGAAGCGATAAAACAGGTTCGGCTCGCTGACCATGTACAGCGTGCCCGCCTCATCCATGGTCACGCCTTCGGCGCGGGGAATGGTGTTCTTCAAGCCGTTGAAACCGCCGAGCAGGGTCATGAAGCTGACTTGCTCGCCCTTCTCGTCCAGTTCCAGCAACAGGTGAGAATCGGCGGACAGCACCAGCAGGTGGCCAGTGCGCGGATCGGTTGCCAACGCGGAGAGATTGCGGATATCCAGCTCATCGCTGGACAGCTTCTGCTTGTCGCCTTTCAGGGTCTGACCGCCATCGCTTTTCCAGGTGAACAGCGCCGCTGGCCGTTCTTCACCTAGCAGCAATTGTTGGTTGCGCGGGTCCCAGGTGATCGCTTCGAAGGCTTTGTTCTGGTCTTTCGACGGGCCGAGGTCGTACTTGGGAAAATTGGCGATGTTCAGTTCGCGGGTGTCGGCATCGACCTTGACGATCGACAGCATGTGCTGGCGCTCATCGACGATCGCCATCAGGCCGTTTTCCATGGCGCTCAGGCCTTCCGGATTGCTCCAGCCCACCAGCGGCATCTTGCGCAGCACCTCGCCTTGCAGGCTCAGTTCGACGAGGAACGGATTCTTGCCCATCACCGAAAACAGGGTTTTGGTCTGCGGGTTGTAGGCGAGGTCCGATGCTTCGTCCTTCTCCATGCCCGGCAATGACTTGGCATCAATCACCACCCGATAGTCCGGCAGCCAGATGCTTTCCTTTTGTTCGGCCTTGCTTTCAAAGCGTTCCAGCACCCATAGCAAACCCCGGTCATCCCAATGCATGGCAAACGCCAAGCCGTACGCGGCGGCAATCGCCAGCAGCAACCAGGAATACCAGCGCATGGCGAAACGCGACCGGCGTGGGGGTTTGAGCTGAGTTTGAGATGACATCAAGGGACGCTTTCCGAAAATTCAGGCTATGGGTAATAGCATAAAGAGGCCGGCTAGGACGCCAGAATTGCGGGAATTATCCAGACAGGATGTGAAAAAAACGGCAAATGGCGGGATTGACGTTTGCTGCCACCAATCTTCAGGGCAGCAAAAACCCTGTGGGAGCAGGCTCGCTCCCACAGGGTGTGGCGCTTAGCGCACGCTGCTGTTGAAGCTGTTGGCGCCAACCAGTTCGAGGACGATCTCATCGCCGACATTCAGCGGGCCGACGCCAGCCGGTGTGCCAGTCAGGATCACGTCACCGGCCTGTAGCGAGAAGCAGCCGGCCATGTACTGGATCATCGGCACGATCGGGTTGAGCATCGCGCTGCTGTTGCCGTCCTGACGCACCTCACCGTTGATGGTCAGGCGGATACCGATGTCGGTCAGGTCCGCGAAGGTGCTGCCAACCACGAACGGCGCAAGCACGGCCGCGCCGTCGAACGACTTGGCGATTTCCCACGGCAGGCCCTTGGCTTTCAGCTCGGCCTGCTTGTCGCGCAGGGTCAGGTCCAGCGCCGGGGCGAAACCGGAGATCGCATCCAGCACTTCTTCACGGCTGGGTTTGGTCGACAGCGGCTTGCCGATCAACACGGCGATTTCCGCTTCGTAGTGCACCGAGCCGCGCTCGGTCGGAATGCTGAAACCACCGTCCAGCGGCACCACGCAACTGCCGGGCTTGATGAACAGCAGCGGCTCGGTAGGCACCGGGTTGTCCAGTTCCTTGGCGTGTTCGGCGTAATTACGGCCAATGCACACGACTTTCCCGATCGGGAAGTGAATGCGCGTGCCGTCGACGTACTGGTGCTGATAGCTCATTTACCGACTCCTGCCTTCATTGATTCATCAAGAATTACAGATCAAACCGCGAAGATCTTGCCCGGGTTCATGATGCCGTTCGGGTCGAACACCGCTTTGACCGCTTTCATGTACTCGATCTCGACCGGCGATCGGCTGTAGGTCAAGTAGTCGCGCTTGGTCATGCCCACACCATGCTCCGCGGAAATCGAACCGTTGTACTTCTCGACGGTTTCGAACACCCATTTGTTGACGGTGGCGCACTTGGCGAAAAACTCGTCCTTGCTCAGGTTGTCCGGCTTGAGGATGTTCAGGTGCAGGTTGCCATCGCCGATGTGGCCGAACCAGACGATTTCGAAATCGGGATAGTGTTTGCCGACGATCGCGTCGATTTCCTTGAGAAATGCCGGGACTTTCGAGACGGTGACCGAGATGTCGTTCTTGTACGGCGTCCAGTGCGAGATGGTCTCGGAGATGTACTCGCGCAGTTTCCACAGGTTCTGCAACTGGGTTTCGCTCTGGCTCATCACGCCATCGAGGACCCAGCCCTGTTCAACGCAATGCTCGAAGGTTTCCAGCGCGCTGTTGGCCACTTCTTCAGTAGTCGCTTCAAATTCCAGCAGGGCGTAGAACGGGCAATCGGTTTCGAACGGCGCCGGTACGTCGCCACGGCCCATGACTTTGGCCAGGGCCTTGTCGGAGAAGAACTCGAAAGCGGTGAGGTCGAGCTTGCCCTGAAAGGCGTGCAGCACCGGCATGATCGAGTCGAAATCCGCGGTACCCAGCACCATCGCCGTGAGATTTTTCGGCGCGCGATCCAGGCGCATGGTCGCTTCAACGACAAAACCAAGCGTGCCTTCCGCGCCGATAAACAGCTGACGCAAGTCATAACCGGTGGCGTTCTTGATCAGGTCCTTGTTCAGTTCCAGCACGTCGCCCTTGCCGGTAACGACTTTCATGCCCGCGACCCAATTGCGCGTCATGCCGTAACGAATGACCTTGATCCCGCCGGCATTGGTGCCGATGTTGCCGCCAATCTGGCTGGAACCGGCCGAAGCGAAGTCCACCGGGTAGTACAGGCCTTTCTCTTCGGCGACGTTCTGCAAATGCTCGGTGACCACGCCCGGCTGACAAACGGCGGTACGGTCAGTGAGGTTCACGTCGAGAATCTGGTTCATGTAATCGAACGACACGACCACTTCGCCGTTGGCCGCCACTGCAGCGGCGGACAGCCCGGTTCGCCCACCCGAAGGCACCAGCGCGACCTTGTGTTCGTTGGCCCAACGGACAACGGCCTGTACTTGCTCGATGGTCTTGGGAAACACGATGGCACTGGGCGCCGGGGCGAAGTGCTTGGTCCAATCCTTGCCATACGTGTTCAGGGAGTCGGCATCGGTCAGGACCTTGCCAGGCTCGACCAGGGTCTTCAGTTCATCAATCAGGGCAGGATTGGTCATCGACAGAACTCTCGAACAATTCATGGTCATCCTGAGAACGCTTCACGTCGCAGGAATGAGTGTTTAGCGGGGCGGCTATGCTAGCATACCGACCCCGCAGGCCAGTGCCCAACGGCCTTTCTGCGGTGACGGCTTTCCTGCCGTCGCGGTCAGCCTCTGTTGACCATTTCCTGCCATTTTTCTCCGGGATACAGGTTTACGCAGATGAGCAAGACTTCTCTCGATAAGAGCAAGATCAAGTTCCTTCTTCTCGAAGGCGTCCACCAATCGGCTGTCGACGTCCTCAAGGCGGCGGGCTACACCAGCATCGAATACCTGACAGGTTCCTTGCCGGAAGCCCAGCTCAAGGAAAAGATCGCTGACGCTCACTTCATCGGCATTCGTTCTCGCACCCAACTGACCGAAGAGATCTTCGATCACGCGAAGAAGCTGGTAGCCGTCGGCTGTTTCTGCATCGGCACCAATCAGGTTGACCTGAGTGCTGCCCGCGAGCGCGGTATCGCCGTGTTCAACGCGCCGTACTCAAACACGCGTTCCGTTGCCGAACTGGTACTGGCCGAGGCCATCCTGCTGCTGCGCGGCATCCCTGAGAAAAATGCTTCCTGCCACCGTGGCGGCTGGATCAAGAGCGCAGCCAACTCCTTCGAAATCCGCGGCAAGAAGCTGGGCATCGTCGGCTACGGCTCGATCGGTACTCAACTGTCGGTTCTGGCTGAAGGCCTGGGCATGCAGGTGTACTTCTATGACACCGTGACCAAGCTGCCGCTGGGCAACGCGACGCAGGTCAACAACCTGCACGAACTGCTGGGCATGTCCGACATCGTCACCCTGCACGTTCCGGAAACCGCTGCGACCCAGTGGATGATCGGCGAGAAGGAAATCCGCGCCATCAAGAAGGGCGGCATCCTGATCAACGCTGCACGCGGTACCGTGGTCGAGCTTGATCACCTGGCCGCAGCAATCAAGGACAAGCACCTGATCGGCGCCGCCATCGACGTATTCCCGGTGGAGCCACGCTCCAACGATGAAGAGTTCGAAAGCCCGCTGCGCGGCCTCGACAACGTGATTCTGACCCCGCACATCGGTGGCTCGACCGCCGAAGCGCAAGCCAACATCGGTCTGGAAGTGGCGGAAAAACTGGTCAAGTACAGCGACAACGGTACATCCGTTTCGTCGGTCAACTTCCCGGAAGTGGCCCTGCCGGCTCACCCTGGCAAGCACCGCCTGCTGCACATCCACGAGAACATTCCGGGTGTGATGATGGAGATCAACAAGGTCTTCGCCGAAAACGGCATCAACATCTCCGGTCAGTTCCTGCAGACCAACGAAAAGGTCGGCTACGTGGTGATCGACGTCGACGCCGAGTACTCGGAGCTGGCGCAAGAGAAGCTGCAACACGTCACCGGCACCATCCGTAGCCGGGTTCTCTTCTAAAGAAGCAGCGGCAAGCAACTAGCTTCAAGCGGCAGGTGAAAAGCGCTTTTGCCTTTACTTGCAGCTTGTAGCTAGCAACTCGAAGCTGAATAAAAAAGGGAGCCCCGAAAGGCTCCCTTTTTTATTTGACGTTGACGGTGATTTTTTCGGAAACGATCGTCGGGTCAAACGGCATATGGCCGCTGTCGCCAAGAATCAGCTGCAAGGTGTGCTTGCCGGGGGCCAGTTTGATGGTGGCTTCGGTCTGCGCCTTGCCGAAATGCATGTGGTGGGCGTCAGTCGGGATAGGTGCGCCTTCAGCCGGCAGGTCGTCGACGTCAATCAGCAGATGATGGTGGCCGGTGTTCTTGGTGACGTCACCCGCGGGCGCCAGCGCGATGTTCTTGACGCCGAACTTGACCTTGAATTCCTGGGAAACCGTCGCACCGTCCTCGGGAGAAACGATGAACACTTCAGCATCTTTCGGCGCCGGCGTCGCGGCACTGGCCAATACCGAAACACCCATCAGCAAACCCGCCAACGCAGCACGTGACATAAAGCTTTTCATTTTCTTCTCCAGTTTTTCCGTAAAATCCGCACGGTCATGACAACTTCATGACCATTCGTTGTCGAAGGCACTCGACAACCATAGCAAAGCGAGCCTGAATCAGAGCATCGCGATAATGATTTCAAAGGAGTGACCATGCGCCTTTTGCCTGGCCTGATCTGCCTGATACCCCTTCTGAGCCCGCTGGCTCATGCCGAACTGATTGATGACGTCAACGACCGTGGCGAGTTGCGCATAGCCCTGGAGGCTAATACACCGCCCTTCAATTTCAAGGAAGGCGACACGCTCACGGGGTTCGAGGTCGAGCTTGGGCAATTGCTGGCCAGTGAGCTGGATGTGCGCGCCGACTTCATCGTCACCGACGCCGGCGATCTGCTCCAGGGCGTTGAAAGCGGCAAGTACGACGTCGCGCTCAACCACATAGCACTGACACCCGAACTTAAGGATCGTTTCGACTTCAGCGAGCCGTACAGCCAGGTCGATTCACAATTACTGGCGAAGAAGGATGAGCAGCCACGCCCCATGGTGCTGGTGCAGGCGCTGACCGAAACGAAGCCGGCAGTGAGTGCGCCGGTGGAGTTGGCGATACCGTTTCAGAAGGGTAATCCGGCATTTCGCGCCAGCCTTGAGAGTGCGTTGCAGCGGATCAAGGCGGATGGGCGATTGGCGGCGTTGTCCGAGAAGTGGTTCACCGAAGCCAAGTGAACACAAAACCTGTGGGGGTTTGCGCTGGAATTTTAATCGAGCAGGGTCAGAGCCAGCGCTGCTCGCGGCAATTCAAGCTCGCTGAAAACCTGAACGCCATGGCGTTTCAGTAGAGCAGCAGTAACCCCCTCACCACTGACCTTCACCCCACTGAACGTCCCGTCATACGTCAGCAGATTCCCGCACGACGGACTGTTGGCCTTGAGCACCGCCACCCGTATACCGTGCTTTTGCACCAGTTCCAGCGCCTGCCGCGCACCCTCCAGGAACTGCGCACTGACATCCTCGCCTTCAGTGGTCATCACCGCAGCAACTCCATCGAGCACCTCCCCCCCTTGCCCGCCCGGAATCTCCGCCGCCGCCCGCGGCGTCGGCAAGCCACCGGCCACTTCAGGGCACAACGGCACCACCCGTCCTTCGGCTATCCACTGTTCCAACACATCAAACGGCCCGCTGGCCCCGCCGTCGTAACGCACGCGGTGGCCTAACAGGCAGCGGCTGACCAGAATCTTTTGCATGTCAGAAAGGCTCGTTGCCACGACGACGGAACCAGCCCGTCAGCGACAGGCGCTCGCGATGGGCCGGCAGCACCTCATGCGGTACTTCGCCGGAGAGGAAAACCACCAGACAACCACCGGTAGGTTGCACATCATGAACGCGATCATCGCTCAGATACATGCGCAGCTGACCGCCATCCTCCGGCAGCCAGGCATCATTGAGGTAGACCACCACCGAGACCATGCGCCGGTCATCGTCGCGAAAACGGTCGACGTGCCTGCGATAAAACGCGCCCGGCGGATACAGGGCGAAATGGCATTCGAAATCTTCAAGCCCGAGGAACAAGCCACGGTTGAGCGCCTCGCGCAGGCTGTCCATCAGGTTCAAATAACGGTCACTGGCCTCAGCCTGCCCCGGATCGATCCATTGGATATGGTCGCCGCGAATACCCTCGCGAATCTCTGAAAACGGCCCACGACCGACCGCCGCCGGCGCCAGCTCACCCTCGGCTTCACGTTTACGGCATTCGGCCGCCAGCTCGCCGGTCAAACCAGCGGGCAGGAAAATGTTCTGCTGCGACCAGCCGTGTTCGGCCAGGTCGTCGACAATGCGCAACAGCAGCGGGTGTTCAGAGGATATTTGCATGGCGCGCATAGTATGTCGGCGGCAAGAAATCCGACAGAGCCACGCGGCGGCTTGTTACGAATTCTCGACAAGTCACGGCACCGCACGGAGAATAGTCCGCTGCTGACAGGAGTCCCTATGCGCCGTTTGCTTTTTTCACTGTTGATGTTCTGTGTTTTGCCCGCTTGGGCGGACGGCCACGATCAGCTGTACAAGGTCGCCGGTTGGCCAGAACAACGTGCGCATTTCAATGACGCCCTGAGTGCCGCGCAACAGCGCTATCAAAACAGCCTGCCGCCCGCCGTGTTTCAAGCGCTGGTGAACAACAGCAACCAGCGCTTCGCCCCGCAGGCCATGGATCAACGCGCCGAGGCACAGCTACGGCAGAACCTCGCCGATCCGAAACCTGCGCTGTCTTTTTTCCAGTCGCCGCTGGGCAAGAAAATCGTTGCCGCTGAATTGCTCGCGACCCGCCGGGATCAACTGGCCAAGAACGCCAAGGGCCTGCCGAAAATGCCGGCCAGCGACAGCCGCCTGCTGATCATCGGCCACCTCGCCCAGGCACTACCTGCGCGGGAGGCTGGCGCCGAGGTGAGCCTGGCGATTGCCGGGGTCGCAGCGGACAGTTTGAGTTCGATGATTCCGGGCCTGCTCGGTGGCGGACAGGCGCAAGGCATGTTGAACGGTCAACGTCAGCGCTTGATGGATCAGATCGGCGCGGACATGAACAACACGCTGCTCTACGTTTATCGCGACCTGTCGGATAACGAACTGGAAGAGTTTGCGACGTTCGCCGAATCGACCGAGGGCAAGGCGTATTACCAGGCCGCGCTGGCGGCGATTCGAGCGGGGTTGGCGGTGGGGCAATGATCCTCGTCGCCTGACCGGCCGCCATCGCTGGCAAGCCAGCTCCCACAGGTTTTTCGGGCGTTCACAAATCCGTGGTCGACTCAAAACCCTGTGGGAGCTGGCTTGCCAGCGATGAGGCCAGCAAATCCGCTAGAGATTCCGGCCCCTGATCCGCTTGCTCAGAAACTCGAAATACTCCTCACGCATATCAGCCGTCTCATTCGCCAGATGATGCCGCGCTTCGGGTAACAGCAAGATCTGCGGTCGATCGAACTTCAACTTCAACACCTGCAGATTGTGCTGCCAGTCCACGGTCATGTCCGCCTGCCCCTGAATGATCAGCGGCCGTCGCGGACTTTTTTTGGCGAATTCCACCCGCTTGATCCAGCGTGACAAAGCCCCAACCCATGCCGTCGGCAAGCGCTTGGGCTGCAACGGATCGGCCAGCAGAAACGGCAGGAAGTCCGGGTCGTTGGAATTCTCGCTGAAGCGCCGCGCGATGCCCCGTACGAAAGGCCGCAGCAGGTAATAACTCAGCTGCGACCAGCCCCACGCCCGCGGTCGTACCAGTGGCGACAGCAAAATCACCTGCCCCTGCGCCGGACTGTTCTCGCCATGGTTGAGCACATGGTCGACGACGATGGCGCCGCCAGTGCTTTGTCCGCACAGATGCCATGGTTGCGGCAGGGCAATCGAACTGGCTTCGACGAACAAGGCTTGCAGCGCGTCCTGATATTCAGAGAAGTCGCGGATGCTCGCCCGCGTGCCGCTCGACAGACCATGCCCGGGCAAGTCGCAGGCAATGACGGCAAAATCCTGATCCAGCGCCCACTCGATCACATGCCGATACAGCCCGGTGTGGTCGTAGAAACCGTGCAATAGAAACAGCGTGCCCTTGACCTTCTCCGGCCACCAGCAATGGCTCACCAGTTCGTAGCCATCAACGGCGAAACGGCCCATGCCGCGCCAGACATCACGCTCGGGAAAATCGGTTTTGTAGAAGCATTGATAGGCCTTGGCTTCGTCCGACAACGGCTGCCACTCAGCCAAAGGCTTGAGGCTGGCGCGTAATTGATCGGGGTCGAAAGTAGCGGGCATGAGGCAAATTCCAGAGCGGTGAACAGACTTTATCGGCTTGCGATATTCATCTGTCGCGGCAAGTATGGCAAGCTAGTCGCCCCTCAAGGATCGAAATACATGCGTTCGTCCTACCGCACCGCACTGTTTGCCAGCCTGCTCGCGCTTGTGTGTTCCGGCGTGTTGTGGACGGCGTACGACTGGTTTCAGGGCCGATATTTGCGCGCGTTCAGCGAGCACACGGCGGTCTTTTCCGGCGACCCGCTGCGCCTGCCGGATGATCTCGCCGGACCTGGCAAGATTCGCCTGGTGCATTTCTGGGACCCGGCCTGCCCCTGCAACGTCGGCAATCAGCAGCACCTGACCGAGATGGTCGAGCATTTCAGCGCCAGAGGCGTCGATTTTTTCGCGGTGCAGCGACCCGGCAGCCACGGCCAGTTGCCCGCCACTTTGAGCAGCCTGAAAACCATCGCGGTATTGCCCGGCGCCGAGCAGATTCCCGCCAGCCCCGCCGTGGCGATCTGGGACCGCAGCGGCAAACTCGCGTACTTCGGCCCCTACAGCGAAGGCCTGACCTGCAACTCCAGCAACAGCTTTATTGAGCCGATCCTTAACGCGTTGACGGATGATCGCCCGGTGAATGCCACGCACACGCTGGCGGTCGGCTGCTATTGCCCGTGGCCGGTGCAGGCGCAATAAGGCATTCCGGACTTTTCAAGGACAGCGATGCACGGCACAGAAGGTCTGTGCTAATTGTTTGCAGCCCGGCGGGCGGCAATTCCGCATGCACAAGGAGTCACCATGAAACGCGTGTTCACCGTTCTTGCCTTGCTCATCGTTGTCCTGCTCGCTGGCGCAGGCGGGTACATCTACAGCAAACAGCCGACACGCCAGGGCCAGATTGAACTGCGCAACCTGCAAGGCTCGGTGACCGTGCGCTACGACGAGCGTGGCGTGCCGCACATCCGCGCCGAGAACGAAACCGACCTCTACCGTGCCCTCGGCTATGTGCATGCCCAGGATCGTCTGTTCCAGATGGAAGCCATGCGCCGTCTCGCCCGGGGCGAACTGGCCGAAGTGCTCGGGCCGAAACTGCTCGACACCGACAAACTGTTCCGCAGTTTGCGCATTCGTGAGCGCGCGGCCAGTTATGTGGCCAGCCTCGACAAGCAGTCGCCGGCGTGGAAGGGCCTGCAAGCGTATCTGGATGGCATCAACCAATATCAGGACACGCACGCCGCGCCTGTCGAGTTCGACGTGCTGGGCATCCCCAAGCGGCCGTTCACCGCCGAAGACAGCATCAGCGTCGCCGGTTACATGGCCTACAGCTTTGCCGCCGCGTTTCGCACCGAACCGTTGCTGACCTACGTACGCGATCAACTCGGTGCCGATTACCTCAATGTGTTCGATCTCGACTGGCAGCCCAAAGGCGTACTCGCCAAGGGCCACAGTACGTCGGCGCCGGCACTCGCCGCCAATGACTGGAAAGACCTCACCGCCCTCGCCCGCCTCAGTGAGCAGGCACTGATCGACAACGGTCTGCCGCAGTTCGAGGGCAGCAACGCCTGGGTCATCGCCGGCAGCCGCAGCCAGAGTGGCAAGCCATTGTTGGCAGGCGATCCGCACATTCGTTTCTCGGTGCCATCGGTGTGGTACGAAGCGCAGTTGTCGGCTCCGGGGTTTGAACTCTATGGCCATCATCAGGCGCTGGTGCCTTTCGCGTTCCTGGGGCACAACCTGGATTTCGGCTGGAGCCTGACCATGTTCCAGAACGATGATCTGGACCTGATCGCCGAGAAGGTCAACCCGGACAACCCGAATCAGGTCTGGTATCGCGGCCAGTGGACCGACATGGTCAGCAGCGAGCAGCAGATCGCCGTGAAGGGCCAGGCGCCAGTGACCATCACCTTGCGCCAGTCGCCCCACGGCCCGATCGTCAACGACGCGCTGGGGTCCGCCGCCGGCAAGACGCCGATCGCGATGTGGTGGGCCTTCCTCGAAACACCGAACCCGATCCTCGAGGGTTTCTACCAGCTCAACCGCGCCGACACCCTGGCCAAGGCCCGCGCCGCTGCGGCCAAGGTGCAGGCGCCGGGGCTCAACCTCGTTTACGCCAATGCCAAGGGCGACATCGCCTGGTGGGCTTCGGCGTTGTTGCCCAAGCGCCCCGCCGGGGTCAAGCCGGGCTTCATCCTTGATGGCAGCACTGATCAGGCGAACAAGGACGGTTTCTACCCGTTCAGCGCCAACCCGCAGGAAGAAAACCCGGCACGCGGCTATATCGTCTCGGCCAACTTCCAGCCCGTGTCGCCAAGCGGCATGGAGATTCCCGGTTACTACAACCTCGCCGACCGTGGCCAGCAGCTCAATCGCCAGCTCAGCGACAAGAGCGTGAAGTGGACCAACGAAGCCAACCAGAAACTGCAACTGGGCACCGCCACCGGTTACGGCCCGCGTTTGCTGGCGCCTCTGCTGCCCGTGCTGCGCGAGGTGGTGAGCGATCCGGCGCAGTTGAAACTGGTCTCGCAACTGGCGCAGTGGCCAGGCGACTATCCACTGGATTCGGTAAGCGCGACGGTGTTCAACCAGTTCCTCTTTGACCTCGCCGATGCAGCGATGCGTGATGAGTTGGGCAATGACTTTTTCGACACGCTGTTGTCGACGCGGGTGATTGATTCAGCATTGCCACGCTTGGCGGCGAACGCTGATTCAGTCTGGTGGGATAACCGCAACACGCCAACCAAAGAGACTCGCGCCGATACCGTGCGCGCGGCATGGCAGGCGAGCATGAAGCACCTGAAGCTGACCCTCGGTGACGATGCGTCCGGATGGAAATGGGGCACGGCGCACACGCTGACCCACGGGCATCCGCTGGGGCAGCAGAAGCCGCTGGATCGCATCTTCAACGTCGGGCCGTTCGCCGCACCGGGCAGCCATGAAGTGCCGAACAACCTCTCGGCGA
Organism: Pseudomonas sp. A0308; assembly: GCF_044218815.1. Lineage (NCBI taxonomy): Bacteria > Pseudomonadati > Pseudomonadota > Gammaproteobacteria > Pseudomonadales > Pseudomonadaceae > Pseudomonas > Pseudomonas sp. A0308. Next base: position 3,763,931 of record NZ_CP162581.1, on the reverse strand, counting down.
AGATCGCCCCGGCGCCGTGGCCGGTGACTTACGGGCCTTCTACGCGGCGTCTGGTTGACTTCGCTGATCCTGCTCACAGCTTGACGATCAACCCGGTCGGGCAGAGCGGCGTGCCGTTTGATCGTCACTATGACGATCAGGCTGAAGCGTACGTCGACGGGATTTACGTGCAGGCGTATTTCAGCGACGAAGAGGTGACGGCGAATACGCGGAGCACGTTGAAGCTGCTGCCGGCTCGGTAGTTCTCGGGTGAATGGAATGGCCCTATCGCTGGCAAGCTAGCTCCCACAGGCTTTTGCGTCGATCACGGATTTTGTGAACACCAGAAAAACCTGTGGGAGCTGGCTTGCCAGCGATGACGTCGTCACAGCCAACATCAATGCTGAATGGAAGACGGCTATCGCGAGCAAGCTCGCTCCCACAGGGTTTTGCGTCGATCACGGATTTTGTGGACACCAGAAAAACCTGTGGGAGCTGGCTTGCCAGCGATGACGTCGTCACAGCCAACATCAATGTTGAATGGAAGACGGCTATCGCGAGCAAGCTCGCTCCCACAGAGATTTGGGTTGATCACAGACTTGTGATCAACCCAATCGGCTTACACCACTCCCGGCGCCGGTGCGCGACGTGCGTCCGGTTGCTTCCACGAATCGGCAGCGCTTTCTTCGATGGCTTGCTGGATGGCTTTCTTGCGGGCTTCTTCGGCGCGGCGGCTGAAGAACCAGACCATGAAAGTCACGATCGACACCGCCAGCAGAATCAGGCTGGCCACGGCGTTGATCTCAGGCTTGACGCCCAGACGTACCGCCGAGAACACTTCCATCGGCAGCGTCGTCGAACCCGGGCCCGACACGAAGCTCGCTAGCACCAGGTCGTCCAGCGACAGCGCGAACGACATCATGCCGCCTGCTGCCAATGATGGCGCAATCATCGGGATGGTGATCAGGAAGAACACCTTCCACGGCCGCGCACCCAGGTCCATCGCCGCTTCTTCAATCGACAGATCCAGCTCACGCAGGCGCGCCGACACCACCACCGCCACATAAGCCGCACAGAACGTCGTGTGAGCGATCCAGATGGTGACAATGCCACGTTCCTGTGGCCAGCCGATCATCTGCGCCATGGCCACGAACAGCAGCAACAGCGACAGACCTGTGATCACTTCGGGCATTACCAACGGCGCCGTCACCAGGCCGCCGAACAACGTACGGCCCTTGAAGTGGGTGATACGCGTCAACACGAATGCGGCCAAAGTACCCAGCGCTACCGCAGCCACCGCCGTGTAGCAGGCGATTTCCAGCGAGCGCAGTACCGAGCCCATCAGTTGCGAGTTGTCGAGCAGGCCGACGTACCACTTGATCGACCAGCCGCCCCACACCGTTACCAGTTTCGAGGCGTTGAACGAGTAGATCACCAGGATCAGCATCGGCAAGTAGATGAACAACAAACCCACGACCAGCATCAGGCTGGAGAAACGGATGCGCTTCATTCTTTACCCTCCATTTCCTTGGCCTGACTGCGGTTGAACAGGATGATCGGCACAATCAGGATCGCCAGCATCACCACCGCCAGCGCGGACGCTACCGGCCAGTCACGGTTGTTGAAGAACTCTTGCCAGAGCACCTTACCGATCATCAGGGTTTCCGGGCCGCCGAGCAGTTCCGGGATGACGAACTCGCCCACGACCGGAATGAACACCAGCATGCAGCCGGCAATGATCCCGTTCTTGGACAGTGGAATAGTGATTTTCCAGAAGCTGTTGAAGGTGCTCGAACCGAGGTCAGAAGCCGCTTCCAGCAGACTGTTGTCGTGCTTCACCAGGTTGGCGTACAGCGGCAGGATCATGAACGGCAGGTACGAGTAGACGATGCCGATATACACCGCGAGGTTGGTGTTGAGGATCTGCAGCGGCTCATCGATCAGGCCGATGCTCATCAGGAATCCGTTGAGCAGGCCATTGTTGCTGAGGATGCCCATCCACGCGTAAACGCGGATCAGGATTGCCGTCCAGGTCGGCATCATGATCAGCAGCACCAGCACCGTTTGCATTTCTTTACGGGCCGTGGCGATCGCGTAGGCCATCGGGTAGCCGATCGCCAGGCACAGAACGGTGCTGATCAACGCCATCTTCAGCGAGCCGAGGTACGCGGCGATATACAACTCGTCGTCGCCAAGCATCGCGTAGTTGCCCAGGTTCAGCAGCAGTTGCAGCTTCTGCTCGGCAAACGTGTAGATCTCGGTGTAAGGCGGAATGGCCACGTCGGCTTCGGCGAAGCTGATCTTCAGGACGATGAAGAACGGCAACATGAAGAACAGAAACAGCCAGATGAACGGAACCCCGATGACCAGCTGGCGGCCATTGGGAATTATTCGGTTGATGCGCCGTTTGAATTTGCGCATGTTCATGAGCGAAGTACCACACCGCTGTCGTCTTCCCACCACACGAAAACCTGATCGCCCCAGGTCGGACGGGCGCCACGGCGTTCGGCGTTAGCGACGAAGGACTGCACCAGTTTGCCGCTCGGCAGTTCGACGTAAAACACCGAGTGCCCGCCAAGATAGGCAATGTCGTGCACCTTGCCGCTCGACCAGTTGTATTCGCAGGTCGGTTGTTCGGCGGTGACCAGCAGTTTCTCCGGACGAATCGCGTAGGTGACCGACTTGTCCTGCACCGAAGTGCTGATGCCGTGACCCACATAGATCTGCCGGTCGAGGTCCTTGCAAGTGATGGTCGCGTGACCCTCGGCGTCGTCGATCACTTCACCTTCGAAGATGTTGACGTTGCCGATGAATTCGCAGACCAGACGGCTGGTCGGGGTTTCGTAGATGTCGATCGGGCTGCCGATCTGGGCGATCCAGCCCAGGTGCATGATCGCGATGCGCTCGGCCATGGTCATGGCCTCTTCCTGGTCGTGGGTCACCATCACGCAGGTCACGCCGACGCGCTCGATGATTTCCACCAGTTCGAGTTGCATCTGCGAACGCAGTTTTTTATCCAGTGCGCCCATGGGTTCGTCGAGCAGCAACAGCTTCGGCCGCTTGGCCAGCGAGCGCGCCAGGGCCACACGCTGACGCTGACCGCCAGACAGTTGATGTGGCTTGCGCTTGGCGTATTGGCTCATCTGCACCAGTTTGAGCATCTCGGCCACGCGGGCTTCGACTTCAGCCTTGGGAATCTTGTCCTGCTGCAAACCGAACGCGATGTTCTGCGCCACGGTCATGTGCGGAAACAAGGCGTAGGACTGGAACATCATGTTGATCGGACGTTCGTACGGCGGCATGTCGGTAATGTCGACGCCGTCGAGAAAAATGCGCCCCTCCGTGGGCCGTTCGAACCCTGCCAGCATCCGCAGCAGAGTGGATTTGCCCGATCCCGAACCGCCGAGCAGGGCGAAGATCTCACCCTTTTTGATTTCCAGGGACACATCGTCCACGGCAATCGTCTCGTCGAACTTCTTCGTGACCCGGTCGATTTTGACCAACACCTGTTTGGGTGTCTGGTCGCCCTCGAGGGCTTTCTTATAGGCGCCGGAGGCAACTGCCATTTACGAAACTCCCAGAAAAAAAGAGTGCAGTTCGCCCAATGCGGACGAACCCAGGATAGTTTGTGCCTTACATCCCCGACTTGACCTTGGTCCAGCTGCGGGTCATCAGGCGCTGAATGTTCGGTGGCAACTCGGTCGACACGTAGGCCTTGTCAATCACGGCCTGTGGCGGATAAACCGATTCATCGGTACGGATGGATTGATCCATCAGCTTGTCCGAGCCCGGGTTGGGGTTGGCGTAACCGACAGAATCACTGACCTGGGCGATCACCTCAGGTTTCAACAGATAGTTGATGAAGGCGTGGGCCTGCTTCACGTTCGACGAATCCTTGGGAATCGCCAACATGTCGAACCACAACGCGCCGCCCTCTTTCGGCACCGTGTAGGCGATATTCACGCCCTTCTTGGCTTCTGCCGCGCGGTTCTTCGCCTGGAAGATATCGCCGGAGAAACCGATGGCCACGCAGATGTCGCCGTTGGCCAGGTCGCCGATGTATTTCGAAGAATGGAAGTAGGTTACGTAGGGGCGCACGGCGAGCAATTTGTCGGTGGCTTTCTTGTAATCCTTGGGATTGGTGCTGTTGGCATCCAGACCCATGTAGTTGAGCACGGTCGGCATCATTTCATCGGCCGAATCGAGGAAGGCCACGCCGCAGCTTTGCAGCTTCTTGATGTTTTCCGGCTCGAACAGCACGCCCCAGGAGTCAATCTTGTCGACGCCCAGCACAGCCTTCACTTTATCGACGTTGTAGCCGATGCCGTTGGTGCCCCACAGGTACGGTACGGCGTACAGGTTGCCAGGATCGTTCTGCTCCAGACGCTTGAGTAGCGCCGGGTCGAGATTCGAGTAATTTGACAGCTGCGCCCGGTCGAGTTTCTGGAACGCACCCGCCTTGATCTGCTTGCCGAGGAAGTGGTTCGACGGCACGACCACGTCGTAACCGGTACGCCCGGCGAGCAACTTGCCTTCCAGGGTTTCGTTGGAGTCGAACACGTCGTAGACCGGTTTGATCCCGGTCTCTTTCTGAAAGTCGGCCAGCGTCGATTCGCCGATGTAATCCGACCAGTTATAAATATGCACCGTGCCGGCGGCTTGGGCACCGACGGCGATCGTCAGGCCGGCAGCGGCCAGCAGCGCATTGCGCAAAGAAGAAAAAATAGGCACGTGAAGGTCCTCTAAAATTAGTTGGGCCCAAGTTGCCCAGCGCTGCATGACAGCCATGGCTGCCCGGCAACAAAACCGGCGCGCAACTTACCCTCGAAAAACCGTTCCAGCAAAACTTTCTGTCATTTAATTATTCCGCTGGCCGCCGTCGCGCAGACGACGGCCAACGGTTGCGGCTTCAAACCGGTTTATTTACCGGATTTGATTTTGGTCCAGCTGCGGGTGATCAGACGCAGTGTGGCGGCATCCAGATCACTGATCGCATAGAGCTGCTTCTTCACTTCAGCCGAAGGATAGATGCTCGCATCGCTGGTAATGTCTTTGTCCACCAGCGGTGTGGCCGCCTTGTTGCCGTTCGGGAAACGTACGGCGTTGGTGATCTCGGCCATCACTTCCGGCTGCAGCAGGTAGTTCATGAACTTGTAGGCGGCGTCGACGTTGGTGGCATCCTTTGGAATGGCAACCATGTCGTAGAAAGTGCCGGCGCCTTCTTTCGGAATGGTGTAGGCCAGTTTGACCTTGTCACCGGCTTCCTTGGCGCGCGACTTCGACTGCTCCAGGTCACCCGAGTAACCCACGGCCACGCAAATGTTGCCGTTGGCCAGGTCGGAGATGTACTTGGAGGAATGGAAGTAGGCGACCGAAGGACGAATCTTGAGGAACAGGTCTTCGGCGGCTTTCAGGTCAGCCTTGTCTTTGCTGTTGGTCGGTTTGCCCAGATAGTGCAGCGCCGCCGGAATCATTTCGGTCGGTGCGTCGAGGAAGCTCACGCCGCAGCTTTTCAGCTTCTCGATGTTCTCAGGCTTGAACACGATGTCCCAGGAATCGATCTTGTCGATACCCAGTGCAGCCTTGACCTTCTCCGGGTTGTAGCCGATGCCGATCGAGCCCCACATGTACGGGAACGCGTGTTTGTTGCCCTGGTCGCTGGCATCGCCAACGGCTTTGAGCAGGTCTTCGTCGAGGTTCTTCCAGTTCGGCAGCTTGGACTTGTCCAGCTCCTGATACACGCCCGCCTTGATCTGCTTGGCGAGGAAGTTGTTGGAAGGCACCACGATGTCGTAACCGGATTTACCGGCCAGCAGTTTGGCTTCCAGGGTTTCGTTGCTGTCGAACACGTCGTAGACGACTTTGATGCCGGACTCTTTTTCAAACTTGGCAACGGTGTCCGGTGCGATGTAGTCGGACCAGTTGTAGACGTGCAACACCTTGTCGTCCGCCTGAACCGCACCCGCCATCATGCCCGCGATGGACAGAGCGAGAAGTGTCTTGCCAGCAAGCTTTTTGCCTAATGCCTTCATGCGTAATGCTCCAAATTTTTCTTTTTTGAACCACTTTGTTCAGCGGCCGAACCCGGACAACTGGAACCGCGGCTAGTCTGGCAAGATCCGAGGCGGTCTTTCAAGGAAAGACCAGCCTTTCTGACAGCTTTGCGCGAGAGCGCCGAGGCTTTCCCGCACAAAGCCTAGCACTTAGCCCTGCAACGCACTGAGGGTCAGGTCCAGACACTTGCGTGCCTTTGTAACCAGCTCGTCGATTTCCGCTTTGCTGATCACCAGCGGCGGCGCGATGATCATGGTGTCGCCCACGGCGCGCATGATCAGCCCGTTGTCGAAGCAGAACTGGCGGCAGATCATGCCCACGCCCTTGCCCTCGTAACGTTTGCGAGTGGCCTTGTCCTGCACCAGCTCGATCGCCCCCAGCAGACCGACCCCGCGAACTTCACCCACTAACGGGTGATCGTTCAGTTCCCGCAGACGTTTCTGCAAATACGGTGCCGTTTCGTTGTGCACGTTCTCGATAATCTTTTCGTCGCGCAGAATGCGGATGTTTTCCAGGCCCACTGCCGCCGCCACCGGGTGACCGGAGTAGGTGAAACCGTGGTTGAAATCGCCGCCTTCGTTGAGCACCGCGACCACTTCGTCACGCACGATCAGGCCACCCATCGGGATGTAGCCGGAGGTCAGGCCCTTGGCGATGGTCATCATGTCGGGCTTGAGGTCGTAGAAATCGCTACCGAACCACTCACCGGTACGGCCGAAACCACAGATCACCTCATCCGCGACGAAGAGGATGTCGTACTTGGCGAGGATTTCCTTCACGCGCGGCCAGTAGCTGTCGGGCGGAATGATCACGCCGCCGGCGCCCTGGATCGGCTCGGCAATAAAGGCACCGACGTTGTCGACGCCGACTTCGAGAATTTTCTCTTCCAGCTGATTGGCCGCCCAGATCCCGAACTCTTGCGGGGACATGTCGCCGCCTTCGGCGAACCAGTACGGCTGGGCGATGTGGACGATGCCCGGGATCGGCAAGTCGCCCTGCTCATGCATATAGGTCATGCCGCCCAGGCTCGCGCCGGCCACGGTGGAACCGTGATAACCGTTCTTGCGGCTGATGATGACTTTCTTGTTCGGCTGGCCCTTGATCGCCCAGTAGTGGCGAACCATGCGCAACATGGTGTCGTTGCCTTCAGAGCCGGAACCGGTGAAGAACACGTGGTTCATGCCTTCCGGCGCGATTTCGGAGATGGCCTTGGCCAGTTCCAGTGCCGGCGGGTGAGCAGTCTGGAAAAACAGGTTGTAGTACGGCAGTTCGCGCATCTGTTTGCTGGCGGCATCGGCCAGTTCATCGCGACCGTAACCGATGGCCACGCACCACAGACCGGCCATGCCGTCGAGGATCTTGTTGCCTTCGCTGTCCCACAGGTAAACGCCCTTGGCGTTGGTGATGATCCGCGGGCCCTTCTCTTTCAGCTGCTTGAAATCGCTGAACGGGGCCAGGTGGTGATCGCTGCTCAGCGCTTGCCACTCACGGGTTTGCGGGTTGTTGCTGGTCATGCCAATTCTCCTTGTTATCGGTGAAGGCGCGGCGGCTGACCACCGCGCCCCGGCGTATCAGACGGCGAAGAGCAGGTACTCACGCTCCCACGAACTGATCACTCGCTTGAAGTTTTCATGCTCGGCCCGCTTGACCGCGACGTAGCCCGTGATGAAAGTTTTGCCCAGGTATTTCTCGACGGTCGAGCTGTTTTCCATGCGCTCCAGCGCGTCCTCGATGGTCAGCGGCAGGCGCAGGTTGCGGCGTTCATAGCCACGACCGACGACCGGCGCGCTCGGGTTGAGGCCCTCGACCATGCCGATGTAACCGCAGAGCAGGCTCGCGGCAATCGCCAGGTACGGGTTGGCGTCGGCGCCCGGCAGACGGTTTTCCACGCGGCGGTTTTGCGGGCCGGCATCCGGAACGCGCAAGCCCACGGTGCGGTTTTCTTCGCCCCACTCGACGTTCACCGGCGCCGAGGTATCCGGCAGGAAGCGGCGGAACGAGTTGACGTTGGGGGCGAAGAGCGGCAGCAATTCCGGGATCAGCTTCTGCAGGCCACCGATGTGGTGCAGGAACAGCTGGCTCATGGTCCCGTCTTCATTAGAGAAGACGTTTTTGCCGGTTTCGATGTCGATGATGCTCTGGTGCAAGTGCATCGCGCTGCCCGGCTCACCGGTCATCGGCTTGGCCATGAAAGTGGCGGCTACGTCGTGCTTGAGCGCGGCTTCGCGCATGGTGCGTTTGAACACCAGAATCTGGTCGGCCAGCGACAGGGCGTCACCGTGACGGAAGTTGATTTCCATCTGCGCGGTGCCGTCTTCATGGATCAGCGTGTCGAGATCCAGTTCCTGCAACTCGCACCAGTCGTAGACGTCTTCGAACAGCGGGTCGAATTCGTTCGCTGCCTCAATAGAGAACGACTGACGACCGATTTCCGGACGCCCGGAGCGGCCGATCGGCGGCTGCAACGGATAGTCAGGGTCGTCACTGCGCTTGGTCAGGTAAAACTCCATCTCTGGCGCCACGATCGGCTGCCAGCCCTTGTCGGCGTAGAGTTTGAGTACTTTCTTGAGGACGTTGCGCGGCGACAGTTCGATCGGGTTGCCTTGCTTGTCGTAGGTGTCGTGAATCACCTGGGCGGTTGGCTCGATGGCCCACGGCACCATGTACACGGCGTTCTGGTCGGGGCGGCAGATCATGTCGATGTCGGCCGGGTCGAGCAGTTCGTAATAGATGTCGTCTTCGACGTAGTCGCCGGTTACGGTCTGCAACAGAACGCTTTCTGGCAGGCGCATGCCTTTTTCGGCGATGAACTTGTTGGTCGGCGAGATCTTGCCCCGGGTGATACCGGTCAAGTCGGCGATCATGCATTCGACTTCTGTGATCTTGTGGTCTTTCAACCAATCGGTGAGCTGGTCGAGGTTGTTACTCATAAATGCCTCTGGGCTGAGTCTCCTGACGCTATGTCAGGCAAGGTTTGACGCTTGTGCGTCGCGTTAAAGGGGGGTTGCTTGCGCGCAGTGCCGGCTTACGCCTGGCACCGCGCATAGACAATGAAAGAGAAGCTTACCTGCCCTTTACGCTGGCGTTGCATTTCCTGTGCACAACCGGCACGTGCAGAATCATGAGCACGGCTTGAAGAGCGGCACAGGCTTTGTGGGAGAAAGAGATCTATATTGGAAGGAGACGCCATAAAGAGGATGGCTTCCCGTGCGTCCAGAATATCGGACGTTGCCGTTTTGACGGCTGCTGCGCGCGAGACCATCGTCGGCAGGCTGCGAGCCTGATTGACTGCGCTCTGCACGGACGATTCGCCACTGATGTGATAAGCATGCAGACCGGACTGTTGCGAGCAGTCGGTGACGCCGTTTATCGACAGGCGAGACATGAAGCACCCCGGTATTATTGCTGTTATGGGTTTGATCGGAGCTTAGCCTTGTTCATTTTTTTACACAACACCCCCGTAAAAAATACAACACGGCCTGCTCAAGCCTGCGGGTGCCAAGCGTTCCAAGGGCAAAAAACCGCCCGAAAATGCCCCATAAACGCCCTCGCAGCGCTTTTTTAGGGCAAAAAAGGCCTTGCTTGACTTCGGCAGGCCGTTCGGGTTGACTGAAACCAGAAAAGATCAATGATTGATATTTTTAACAACAAAGGTGTTGCATCATGTCGGTACCCCCGCGTGCCGTTCAGCTCAACGAAGCGAACGCGTTCCTTAAGGAACATCCTGAGGTTCTGTACGTTGACCTTCTGATTGCGGATATGAATGGTGTGGTGCGCGGCAAGCGCATTGAACGCACCAGCCTCCACAAGGTTTACGAGAAAGGCATCAACCTGCCGGCCTCTCTATTTGCTCTGGATATCAATGGTTCAACGGTGGAAAGCACCGGTCTGGGCCTGGACATCGGCGACGCCGATCGTATCTGCTATCCGATCCCCGATACCCTGTGCAACGAGCCATGGCAGAAGCGCCCTACCGCGCAACTGTTGATGACCATGCACGAACTCGAAGGCCAGCCGTTCTTCGCTGACCCGCGTGAAGTGCTGGCTAATGTGGTGCGCAAGTTCGACGAACTGGGCCTGACCATCTGCGCCGCGTTCGAGCTCGAGTTCTACCTGATCGACCAGGAGAACGTGAACGGTCGTCCGCAACCACCACGCTCGCCGGTTTCCGGCAAACGTCCGCACTCGACTCAGGTTTACCTGATCGACGACCTCGACGAATACGTCGATTGCCTCCAGGACATTCTGGAAGGCGCCAAAGAGCAAGGCATTCCAGCCGACGCCATCGTCAAGGAAAGTGCCCCGGCGCAGTTCGAAGTGAACCTGCACCACGTTGCCGACCCGATCAAGGCGTGCGACTACGCGGTACTGCTCAAGCGGCTGATCAAGAACATCGCCTACGACCATGAAATGGACACCACTTTCATGGCCAAGCCTTACCCTGGCCAGGCGGGCAATGGTCTGCACGTGCACATTTCGATTCTGGATAAAGAAGGCAAAAACATTTTTGCCAGCGAGGATCCCGAGCAGAACGCCGCGCTGCGTCACGCGATCGGCGGTGTGCTCGAGACCCTGCCCGCGCAGATGGCTTTCCTCTGCCCTAACGTCAACTCGTACCGTCGTTTCGGCGCACAGTTCTACGTGCCGAACTCGCCGTGCTGGGGCCTGGACAATCGCACCGTGGCGATTCGCGTACCGACCGGTGCGGCCGATGCCGTGCGGATCGAACACCGCGTTGCCGGTGCCGACGCCAACCCGTACCTGCTGATGGCTTCGGTGCTGGCTGGCGTGCATCACGGCCTGACCAACAAGATCGAGCCGGGCGCGCCCGTCGAAGGCAACAGCTACGAGCAGAACGAACAAAGCCTGCCGAACAACTTGCGCGATGCCCTGCGTGAGCTGGACGACAGCGAGGTGATGGCCAAGTACATCGATCCGAAATACATCGATATCTTCGTCGCCTGTAAAGAGAGCGAGCTGGAGGAGTTCGAACACTCCATCTCCGACCTCGAGTACAACTGGTATCTGCATACCGTTTAAGCGGTTGTAGCTGCATAAAAACGCCGTTGGCTGATTCAGCCAGCGGCGTTTTTTTATGGCTCACACGAAAGCCCCGCTTGGGATCAATGGCCGCCTGCGGCGGATCGCTGGCAAGCCAGCTCCCACAAGGTAATCTGCAAATACAAAACTTGCGTTCGGCCTCAATCCCTGTGGGAGCCGGCTTGCCAGCGATGGCGTCCGGGCAGACAAACACAACAGCCGGCTCGTACAATGCCCGCTGCCCCGCAGGAGACTTTCATGACGCGTCCCGCCCCCGTCCGTAAACCCCGCGCCCGCAGTCAGGCGCGGATCGACTCGATACTCGACGCCGCGCGCACGCTGCTGGCCGCCGAGGGTGTGGCCAGCCTGTCGATCTACAGCGTGGCCGAGCGCGCGCAGATTCCGCCCTCTTCGGTTTACCACTTCTTCGCCAGCGTCCCGGCGCTGCTCGAAGCCCTGACAGCGGATGTGCACGCGGCATTCCGCGCCTGCCTGCAAGCGCCGATCGATCATCAAGCCTTGCGCGACTGGCGCGACCTGTCGCGGCTGGTCGAACAGCGGATGCTGGAGATTTACGACGAAGACGCCGCCGCCCGCCAGTTGATCCTCGCCCAGCATGGCCTCACCGAAGTCACCCAGGCCGACCGTCAGCACGACATCGAACTGGGCGACCTGATGCACAAGCTGTTCGATCATCACTTCGAACTGCCAAGGCTGCCGGAGGATGTGGATGTGTTTGCCCTGGCGATGGAATTGGGCGACCGCGTTTACGCGCGTTCAGTGCAGCAGCACGGGCAGATCACGCCGCGCATGGCAGAGGAAGGGATGCGCGTGTTTGATGCTTATATCGGGTTGTATTTGCCGCCCTATCTGCCCAAGAGATCTCTGCTGATCTGACTGGCCGCATCGCTGGCAAGCCAGCTCCCACAGGGTATTTGGCGGTCCAACAATCTGCATCCACCGACGATTTTTGTGGGAGCTGGCTTGCCAGCGATGGCCGCGCCGCCGATTTCAAGCCAGGCACAACAAACCCCGAAGGGCTCACACCCTCCGGGGTTGTTTTTTATCACCGGTTTACAACTTGGCGATCGAGACCTCGGTGGATTTCACAAAGGCGATCACTTCGCTGCCGACCACCAGTTCCAGCTCTTTTACCGAGCGCGTGGTGATGACCGAAGTGACGATGCCGGAAGCGGTCTGCACGTCGATTTCCGACAGCACGTCGCCGAGGACGATTTCCTTGATCGAGCCTTTGAACTGGTTGCGTACGTTGATGGCTTTGATAGTCATGATATTTCTCCTGAGGTCGAAATAAGCGGCAAGTGGCAAGCTTCAAGCGGCAAGCAAAAGCGCAGCGCTTCTACCTGTAGCTTGTAGCTTGAGGCTCGCAGCTACTTCATTGCGCCCAACGCAACTGCGTAGGCAAGGGTGAAACGGGTTCCGGCGCCGGCGGTTCGCCGGGCAGGGACATAACACGGTTGAGCACTTCGGTTTCCAGCGCCGCCAGTCGATGCGAACCACGCACTCGCGGCCGCGGCAACTCGACATGCAGGTCTAGGCCGACTTCACCGTCCTCGATCAGAATCACCCGGTCGGCAATCGCGACCGCTTCGCTGACGTCGTGGGTGACCAGCAACACCGTGAAACCGTGCTGCTGCCAAAGGCGTTCGATCAGTTGCTGCATCTCGATGCGGGTCAGCGCGTCCAGCGCGCCGAGCGGTTCGTCGAGCAACAGCAGACGCGGCTTGTGAATCAATGCTCGGGCCAGAGCAACACGCTGCTTCTGACCACCGGACAAAGCCGCCGGCCATTCATTGGCACGGTCCGCCAGGCCGACCGCTTCCAGTGCAGCCAATGCTTGCGGACGCCAGTTGCCTTTGAGCCCGAGACCGACGTTGTCGATGATCTTTTTCCACGGCAACAAACGGGATTCCTGAAACATCAAACGCGTGTCTTCCCGCGCATCGCTAAGCGGCGCGGCACCTGCGAGCAAGTCACCGCCAGTTGGCTGATCGAGGCCGGCAAGCAAGCGCAGCAAGGTACTTTTGCCGCAACCGCTGCGCCCGACCACAGCGACAAACTGCCCTGCCGGAATGTGCAGATCGATATCGCGCAATACTTGCCGTGCGCCGAAGGTTTTTTGCAGGTTGCGCACTGCCAGCGGAATCCCGCGCAGCAGGCGTGGAGGTTGTTGAGCGGTCATGCTGCACCTCCTTTGGCAACCTGATAGGCCGGATGCCAGCGCAGCCACACACGTTCAAGTCCACGCGCCGCAAGGTCGGCGAGTTTGCCGAGCACCGCGTAAAGCAGGATGGCCAGCACCACCACGTCGGTCTGCAAAAACTCCCGGGCATTCATCGCCAGATAGCCGATGCCGGAGCTGGCAGAAATGGTTTCGGCGACGATCAGCGTCAGCCACATAAAGCCCAGGGCGAAGCGCACACCGACCAGAATCGAAGGCAACGCTCCCGGCAGAATCACCTGCCAGAACAGGCTGAAGCGGCTCAATCCATAACTGCGCGCCATCTCGACCAGCGCGGGGTCGACGTTGCGGATGCCGTGATAGGTGTTGAGGTAGATCGGGAACAGCGTGCCCAACGCCACCAGAAAAATCTTCGCCGACTCATCAATGCCGAACCACAGAATCACCAGCGGAATCAGTGCCAGATGCGGCACGTTGCGGATCATCTGCACCGAACTGTCGAGCAAGCGTTCGCCCCACTTCGACAGACCGGTGATGAAGCCTAACACCAGACCGATGCTGCCGCCGATGGTGAAACCCAGCGCGGCGCGCCAGCCGCTGATTGCCAGGTGCGTCCAGATTTCACCACTGCGCACAAGACTCACGCCGGCCTCGATCACCGCCACCGGTGCCGGCAGAATCCGTGTCGACAACCAGCCCGCCGACACCGACAACTGCCACACCGCCAGCAGCAACACCGGCAACGCCCAAGGCGCGAGGCTGTGGATGATTTTCTTCATGGCGCGCCTCAGCTCTGCGACGCGGCTTTGGGAAGAATGTCGTTGGCGACCATCTCGCCGAACGGGCTGACATAACCGGCGCTTTTCGGCAGTTCCGGGCGCTCGATGTCGAGGTGTGGGAACAGCAATTCGGCGACGCGGTACGACTCTTCGAGGTGTGGATAACCGGAGAAGATGAAGGTATCGATGCCCAGGTCCGCGTATTCCTTCACCCGAGCGGCCACGGTCGGACCGTCGCCAACCAACGCCGTCCCGGCACCACCGCGCACCAGCCCGACGCCAGCCCACAGGTTGGGACTGACTTCCAGGTTGTCGCGACTGCCGCCGTGCAATGCGGCCATGCGTTGCTGGCCGACCGAATCGAAACGCGCCAGCGAAGCTTGAGCACGGGCGATGGTGTCATCGTCAAGATGCGAGATCAGACGATCCGCCGCCTGCCAGGCTTCAGCATTGGTTTCACGGACGATCACATGCAGACGAATGCCGAAGCGCACGGTGCGTCCGAGCTTGGCGGCTTTGGCGCGCACCTGTTCGATTTTCTCCGCCACCGCTGCGGGCGGCTCGCCCCAGGTCAAAACCATTTCGACCTGTTCGGCAGCCAAATCCTGCGCCGCTTCCGAGGAGCCACCAAAGTACAGCGGCGGACGCGGCTGCTGGATTGGCGGATAGAGCAACTTCGCACCTTTGACGCTGATGTGCTGACCATCGTAATCAACGGTTTCGCCTTCCAGCACACGGCGCCAGATGCGGGTGAATTCCACCGAGGCTTGATAGCGCTCCTCGTGACTGAGGAACAGACCGTCACCGGCCAATTCTTCCGGATCACCACCGGTCACCAGATTGAACAGCGCCCGCCCGCCAGACAGGCGATCCAGCGTTGCGGCCTGACGCGCCGCCACCGTCGGGGAGATAATCCCCGGGCGCAGGGCGACCAAAAACTTCAGACGCTGGGTCACCGGGATCAGCGACGCCGCCACCAGCCAGGAGTCTTCGCAAGAGCGGCCGGTAGGAATCAGCACACCGCCAAAACCCAGACGATCCGCTGCTTGCGCGACCTGTTGCAGATACCCGTGATCGACAGCACGGGCGCCTTCGGAGGTGCCAAGGTAATGGCCGTCGCCGTGGGTCGGCAGGAACCAGAAGATATTGAGGCTCATGGAGTCGTCTCCTTGGGAATTCGAATTACTGTGCTTTGGCCACAGCGGACGGTGGTGTCCAGATCACATCCTTGATGCTCAAAGGCTTGGGAATCAGTTTGAGCTGGAAGAACGTGTCAGCGATTTTCTGTTGCGCGGCGATCACTTCCGGAGTCAGGAACAGCGCACCGTAGCCCTGACGTTTGACCGAGGTCAGGGTGATGTCCGCCGGCAGGCCGAGCAGCGGCGCGACCTGTTGGGTCACGTCTTCAGGATTGGCTTTGGACCACTCGCCGACCGCGCGCACTTCTTCGACGAGAGTCTTGATCACCTCGGGATTTTTCTGTGCGTAAGGTTTGGTTGCGAGATAGAACTGGTGGTTGTCGACGATGCCTTTGCCGTCGCGCAGGGTGTGCGCTTGCAGCTGTTTCTCGGCGGCCGCCTGATACGGATCCCAGATGACCCAGGCATCAACGCTGCCACGCTCGAACGCGGCACGAGCATCGGCCGGCGGCAGGAATACTGTTTGGATATCGGTGTATTTGAGTCCGGCGTCTTCCAGTGCGCGAACCAGCAGGTAGTGGACGTTGGAGCCTTTGTTCAGCACGACTTTCTTGCCTTTGAGATCGGCCACCGATTTGATCGGCGAGTCTTTCGGCACGAGGATCGCTTCGCTGTTCGGCGCTGGCGGCTCGTAAGCGACATAGAGCAGATCGGCACCTGCGGCTTGAGCGAATACCGGTGGCGTTTCACCCGTCACGCCGAAGTCGATCGAGCCGACGTTCAGGCCTTCGAGCAGTTGCGGGCCACCGGGAAATTCCGTCCATTGCACGTCGACGCCTTGGGCGGCGAGACGTTTTTCAAGAGTACCTTTGGCTTTGAGCAGCACCAGGGTGCCGTACTTCTGATAACCGATTCTTAACGTATCGGCCTGAGCTTGAGTGATGGCGCCGAAGGACACAGCCGCAGCAAACAGAGCGACCAGACCACGACGCAAAAATACAGTGCGCATAGCGCTCTCCTTTTTGCAGTTGGGTTTTGGCTGCACCTGCTTGCCCGTTGACGGGCGAGTAAGGCGAGTACTTCAAATTCTTATGAGGCTTAAATGCTCCAGCGAGCACTCAACAAACGTTCGTTCAACAAGCCCGGCTCCAGCGGTTTCGGCCGGCGGGCCATGGCACTGACAAACTGATCCAGCGCTTCATGCAGTCGCTGTTCCAGCGCCGGTGCCAACTGCGCCTGGGCACTGCCTTCGCCATAAGCGATCTGGCTGTCCTCGGCGAAAATCCCCTGAAGCATTTCCTGGGCTTTTAATGCCGACAGCACTGGCTTGAGGGCGTAATCGACCACCAGCATGTGGGCGATGCTGCCGCCGGTGGCCATCGGTAAAACAATCTTGTGGTTCAAGGCACGTTCGGGCAGCAGATCGAGCACAGTCTTCAGAGCGCCAGAAAACGAGGCCTTGTAAACCGGTGTAGCGATCAGCAAGCCGTCGGCATTTTCAATCTGTTGTAAAAGATCGAGCACCTTGGGGCTATCAAAACGAGCGTGGAGCAGATCTTCGGCCGGGAAATCCCGTACCTGATAACTCACCACTTCCACCCCTTGCTGCTGCAACCAGCGCTGCGAGCGATCCAGCAGAACTCCAGAACGGGAGCGCAGGCTGGGACTGCCACCGAGTGAGACAACCAGCATTGAGATGATTCCTTAAGCGTTACAGGCGATTCGCAGGTTGCGATCTCGCTTCAATGTGAGAGACCTTACCAGTTGATTTATATATCCATAAATCATATTTATTCATTTGGTTATGCATTTTGGAGATATACGTTTTACCTTTCTCGGGACGAAAAAAAAGGCCGTCGAAACGGCCCGAAATCCCCTGCTTTGTGGATGCCTCAAAACGATCGCAGCCTTCGGCAGCTCCTGCATTGGACTGCGTTTCTCCCTGCAGGCTGCGATCTTTTTATCTTAACGATTAGGCTGTGGCGTCAGACGCAGGTACGGCTTCACGGCGCGATAGCCTTTCGGGAAGCGCTGTTTGATCTCTTCTTCATCCTTGAGCGACGGCACGATCACCACTTCGTCACCGTCCTGCCAGTTGGCCGGGGTGGCCACTTTGTAGTTGTCGGTGAGTTGCAGCGAATCGATCACCCGCAGAATCTCGTGGAAATTGCGCCCGGTGCTCGCCGGATAGGTGATGGTCAGGCGAATCTTCTTGTTCGGATCAATCACGAACAGCGAACGCACGGTCAGGGTGTCATTGGCGTTCGGGTGGATCAGGTCATACAGATCCGAGACTTTGCGATCCGCATCGGCCAGGATCGGAAAGTTGACGACAGTGTTCTGGGTTTCGTTGATGTCTTCGATCCACTTGTGGTGCGAGTCCACCGGGTCTACCGACAGCGCGATGGCCTTGACGCCGCGCTGGCTGAATTCATCCTTGAGCTTGGCGGTTAAGCCCAGCTCGGTGGTGCACACCGGGGTGAAGTCCGCCGGATGGGAAAACAGCACGCCCCAACTATCGCCTAGCCATTCGTGAAAACGAATCTTGCCGACGCTGGAGTCTTGCTCGAAATCGGGGGCGATGTCGCCGAGTCTGAGGCTCATGGTGCTGCTCCTGATGAGAGGGTGGAGACCTCAACTGTAGCTTGGCTTTTATGCTCATGAAAAAGAATATATAACTAGATATGTATGCTTTTTAGGAATATTAAACTTCTGTTCACTGGACGCCCGGCCGCATCGCGACGAACATCGTTGGCAAGGTTCGAGAAGGCCTTGAGTTGCTGTAAAGAGGGAAGTGTCGGGGAAGGCTTACGGGGGTGGGCCTGACTCGGAAACGCAAAAGCCCCGTCCGGCGCGATGCCGGACGGGGCTTTTTTACATCCGCGATTCGAAGCGCTATTACATCAGCGGGATCGAGTAGCTGACGATCAGGCGGTTTTCATCCTGGTCACGCTGACCTGGGATGTCGTTGCGCCACATAGCGTTTTTCCACATTACGCCAACGTTTTTCAGCGGGCCTTCTGGCACGACATAACCGATGGTCAGGTCGCGTTCCCACTCGGAACGGCCAGTCGCATTGGTGCTGACTTGACGGTCGCCAACTTTACCGGTGGTGTCGATGTTATCGCCACGCAGGTAAACCACACCGGCGGTAAGGCCAGGTACGCCAACTTTGGCGAAATCGTACGAGTAACGTGCTTGCCAGGTACGCTCGCCAGCGCGGGCGAATTTGGCAATCTGCATGTCGGTAGTGATGTAAGCCGACGAGCCGTCACCTTGGTTCAGCCAAGGGAAATCGCTGTTGCCGTTGCTGACCTGATAGCCGCCACCGAAAGTGTGACCTTCAACGGTGTACAGGAACAAGCCGCTGTACAGGTTGTTGTCTACTTTTCCTTTAGTGATGCCAGTGCCGTAGTCACCGGTGGTGTAGTAGGCCGGGTCATTACCGTTGGCGCCATCGTTACGGCTGTTGAAGTAACGGAAATCAGATTTCAGGACACCCGGGCCAATTGCCCAGTTGTGAACCAGACCCAGGAAGTGCTGCTTGTAGTAGTCCTGCAGGTTGCCGTAGTAGTACTGGGCAGTCAGGTCTTTAGTGATTTTGTAGTCACCGCCACCGTAGATGAACTTGTTGCTGTCACGACCGGCAGCGGTGTGAGCGTTGGAGCCTGCAATCGACAACTCTTCGTTGTTGCTGGAGTTACGGCCTTTGGCGTGCTCAATCTGACCAGCAACCAGCGTCAGGTCTTTGATCTCGCCAGATGTGATCTGGCCACCTTGGAAGGTTTGCGGCAGCATACGACCGTCGTTGGTCACAATTACCGGCAGTTTCGGCTGCAGGGTGCCCAACTTCAGTTCGGTCTGAGAGATCTTGGCTTTGGCAGTCAGGCCCAGGCTGGAGTAGTTATCAACGGCTTCGCCGTTGGACTTGCTCGGGAAAACAGTGCCGCCGTAAGAGGTAGAAGTGGCGCCGTTGGTGCCACCGCCCGAATCCAGACGCACGCCCAGCAGGCCGATAGCATCGATACCGAAGCCGACGGTGCCTTGGGTGTAACCGGAAGTGAAGCGCAAATCGAAGCCTTGGCCCCATTCTTCTTGCTTGTTCTGAGCCTTGGCAGCTTTGGTATCGCCATCACGGTTATCAGTGTTGATGTAGAAGTTACGCAGCCCCAAAGTTGCCTTGCTGTCTTCGATGAAACCGGCGGCGCCTGCCTGCTGCGCCATAACCCCTACGGCCACAGCCAGGGCCAAGGTGGACTTGTTCATGTAAAGCTCCTCTCGTTTCTAATTCTTCTGCTTTTTTTCTGTCGGCTTCGGATCGATTGCCCGAAATCCTGATCGCTTGGTCGCTTGATCGCAGTGGACCTTTACCCCAGTCAAAGCCGCGAAAGCATACCCCGGCATAGTCCCAAAAAGAATTGTTTCACTCTTTTTTCAGAGCACCGAGATATATAAAGGCACTGCAGATTGGAGGTATCGGCTTCAGCCCCGATTCCTGAACCCTTGAGATTGTCGAGGGACGAAAATGCCAAAACACCGCAGTGACTTTTGAGCGCTGGAAGGGGCCTAATTTAGCTTTTCGCCAAAAAAACAAAAGGAATAAAAACTTTCTACAACCTAGCAATATGGAATATATAAAAAAGCACGAAAAAAAACCTTGCCGAGCGGCAAGGCTTTTCTCTGGATTTGTTACAGGAAGCTGTAGGTGTAGTTGAAGATCAGGCGGGTCTGATCCTGATCGGCAATATTGATTTCGCTGCCGCGATAAACACCATTGCGCAGTGTTACACCAAAACCTTTGAGAGCACCCTGTTGAACGGTGTAATCGATACGCATGTCTCGCTCCCACTCGGACATGTCGCTACCGGAACCGTTCGTTGCCTTGATGTTATCGCCATGCAGGTAAGCGACCGAAGCTTTGAGGCCCGGTACACCCAGCCCTGCGAAGTCATAGGAGTACTGGCCGAAGGTCGTGTTTTCACCGGCACGGACGAAACCGTTAATCATGGAGTCGGTGAACAGGTAGAAGCTTGCGCCACCGGCACCCTCTGGGCGACCGTTGCCATCGACCACGTTGCCCTGGTTCAGGTAGACGAAGCCACCGTCATCGTTGACGCGTTGATGGCCGAGCAAGAAGGCGTTGCCACCCAAGGTGTAAGTGAACATGGCACTCCAGGTCTTGTTATCGACCTCGCCCGGAGTCTTGGCATAACCACCGTTGTTATTGAAGCGGTAGCCTGCGTCGCCGTTCTTGCCATCAGAGCTGCTGTCGAAATAGCGGATGTCGGTCTTGAACGACTGGTTGGTGCTGATCGGAAGGACGTGCACCAGGCCGAAGAAGTTCTGCTTGTAATAATCCTGCAGGTTCGAGTGGTAGTACTGCAGGGTCAGATCTTTGGTGACCTTCCAGTCAGCACCGGCATAGCGGAACTGATTGCTGTCCTGCGTACCACCGGCCACTGCGAGGCCGGTGCTGTTTGTGGAGGCACGACCCACTGCATGCTCGAGTTGACCAGCATTAAAGGTGACGTTGTCGATTTCCTTGGAGGTGATCGTGCCACCCTCGAAGGTTTGAGGCAGCAGACGGCTATCGTTCGCAACCAGAATCGGCAAGCTAGGTTGCAGCGCGCCCCCCAGGTGAGCTTCGGTCTTGGACAGACGTGCCTTGACGTTACCCGCTACGCGGCTCCAGGACTGCGTTGCCGAACCGTCGGAATCACTTGGGCTGAACGAGTTATTGTCTGGGTGGTGCCCACGGCCACCATCAAGGTGAATACCGCTGAGCGCCTGCACATCAAGACCAAAACCGACCATACCTTGAGTGAAACCGGACAGGTAATCAAACTTGAAGCCCTGCGCGGCTTCTCTCTGATCTGCGCCGCCATCACGGTTGTCGTTGTTGAAATACATGGTGCGGGAACTCAGGGAAGCCTTGCTGTCTTCGATGAAACCCGCGGCACCTGCCTGCTGCGCCAATACCCCAAAGGCCACAGCCACGGCCAAGGTGGACTTATTCATTGTCAAGCTCCTCTCGTTTCTAATTATTGTTTGCCTGGCCCGGATCGATGCCCGGGTTCCAAAGGTCAGCGATTAGCGCCAGAGCGTGACCCACAAGTCAATCGTAACTTTGTGTGTCTACGACCATGGTCTAAGCTCCGGTTTTTTGGTCCATGCAGGTTCATGAGTTCGTCATGAATCTGAAAAGAATGAATACCTTCTTTTCTAATACCCTTTAGGAATTTAACCCCGTATTTGCACGCTCTGGTGCCGCCCATAACAACGCGCCGGTCAATTCCTGAAAGGTATTAAGCTGCCCTGTTTAAGCCCATTTGCCCTGAAGCAATCCTGTAACAGTTCCATCACCCCAGCAGCCAGCCCGGGGCACTATCCAGATCAATTGTTACAGTTTGTGTGTCGGTAGGTTTTTTGCAGGCACGGCGCAGCCGCCGTTCTTGCCGGAATGCAACAAGTCATTCCAGTCATGGTTTTCAGCGAGGGGAATCAGAAGGAGAGGTTCAGATTGAAATGCGCAGGTGTCGCGATGTGGGGACCTTGCAGCCTGCCCCCACTCGCCACGCCCTGATGAATCAAAGGGTCTTTTCGAAGATCTTCGAATTACGTTGATAGTTGTACAGCGACGCCCGAGCCGCTGGCAGACGCTCAACACTGCTCGGTTCGAAACCACGCTCGCGGAACCAGTGCGCGGTCCGTGTGGTAAGCACGAACAGCGTCTTCAAGCCCTGCGCACGGGCACGGGTCTCGATGCGCTCCAGCAATTCGTCGCCGCGCCGGCCATGGCGATACTCCGGGTTCACTGCCAGACACGCCAGTTCACCCGCATCCGAATCAGCAATCTGATACAGCGCCGCACAAGCGATGATCATGCCTTCGCGCTCGACCACGCTGAACTGCTCGATCTCACGCTCCAGCACTTCACGCGAACGACGTACCAGAATCCCCTGCTCTTCCAGCGGGCTGATCAGGTCAAGCAAACCGCCGACGTCTTCAATCGCCGCCTCGCGCACCAGTTCGAATTGCTCCTGGGCAACCAGCGTGCCGCCACCGTCACGGGTGAACAGCTCGGTCAGCAGTGCGCCATCCTCGACGTAACTGACGATGTGGCTGCGCGCCACACCGCCTCGGCAGGCTTCGGCGGCGGCATCCAGCAGTTCCGCTTGATAATTGCTGCTGCCCAGACGCTGCAAGTGCGCCGGCACTTGTTGTGGACGCAGCTCACGCACCAGTTTGCCGTTCTCGTCGATCAGGCCGAGGTCAGCGCCGAACAGCAGCAATTTGTCTGCACCCAGATCGATGGCGGCGCGGGTGGCGACGTCTTCGCAGGCGAGGTTGAAGATTTCCCCGGTCGGCGAATAGCCCAGCGGCGACAGCAGCACGATCGAACGCTCATCGAGCAAACGATTGATACCCTTGCGGTCGACCCGGCGCACTTCACCGGTGTGGTGATAGTCGATACCTTCCAGTACACCGATTGGTCGCGCGGTAACGAGGTTGCCGCTGGCCACGCGCAGGCGCGAGCCCTGCATCGGCGACGAAGCCATGTCCATCGACAACCGCGCTTCGATGGCGATGCGCAACTGGCCGACCGCATCGATCACACACTCAAGGGTCGCGGCATCGGTGATGCGCATGCCGTGGTGGTAATGCGGAGTCAGGCCGCGGGCGGCGAGGCGGGTTTCAATTTGTGGGCGCGAACCATGCACCAGCACCAACCGCACGCCGAGGCTGTGCAGCAGCACCAGGTCGTGGACGATGTTGCCGAAATTCGGATGATCCACGCCGTCGCCGGGCAGCATGACGACGAAGGTGCAATCGCGGTGGGCATTGATGTAGGGAGAAGCGTGACGAAGCCAATTAACGTATTCGGGCATGAACCTGGGCCTGTAATAAATAGCAGCCGGAAAAAAGGGCGAAACGGAAAACGCACAGCGGGCTGATGGTTATCGTCGGAACAGGCTTGGCGACACGCGCGCTCTCCTCATGAATACGGGTTGGGTTGCAGGCAATTTACAGCGTTCGGTCAGGTAAAACATGGATCCCTTGTGGGAGCGAGCCTGCTCGCGAACGCGGTGTGTCAGATACATCAATGTTGATTGACACGACTGCTTTGCGAGCAGGCTCGCTCCCACAGGGGTACATCATGGTTTGTCCGGGGTCAGGCAGTAATGTTCAATCAACTGTCGCAATAGATGCACGGTAGGCTGCAAACGTGACATTTCAAGGTATTCGCCCGGTTGATGCGCACAGGCAATATCACCGGGGCCAAGTACGATGGTTTCGCAGCCAAGACGCTGAAGATAAGGCGCTTCGGTGCCGAACGCTACTGCTTCGGCAGTGTGGCCGGTGAGCTTTTCGGCAATACGCACCAATTCGGCGTCCGCGTCCTGCTCAAATGACGGCACTTCCGGGAACAATGGCTTGTAGTCGATCTTCACCTGATGCCGCTCGGCAACCGGGTTGAGCTTGCGCAGAATTTCCGCCCGCAGGACTTTCGGGTCCATACCCGGCAACGGCCGCAGGTCGAACTCCAGCGAACACTGGCCGCAGATACGGTTGGGGTTGTCGCCACCATGGATGCAGCCGAAATTCATGGTCGGTTGCGGCACGCTGAATTGCGGATTGTTGTATTCGCGCTGCCACAGCAGGCGCAGGCCGCGCAGTTCGCCGATGGCATCATGCATGGCCTCAAGGGCGCTGTGCCCCAGGCGCGGGTCCGACGAGTGCCCGCTCTGCCCAAGGATGTCGATGCGCTCCATCATGATGCCTTTGTGCATGCGAATCGGCTTGAGCCCGGTCGGCTCGCCGATCACTGCCGCGCGGCCCAGCGGTCGTCCAGCCTCGGCCAGCGCGCGGGCGCCGGACATCGAGCTTTCTTCGTCACAGGTGGCGAGGATCAGCAGCGGTTGCTTGAACGGCTGATCGAGCAGCGGCAGCACGGCTTCGATGATCAGGGCGAAGAAGCCCTTCATGTCGCAACTGCCCAAACCGACCCAACGGCCGTCGACTTCTGTGAGTTTCAGCGGATCGGTGTGCCATAAGGCGTCGTCGTACGGCACCGTGTCGCTGTGCCCGGCCAGCACCAGACCGCCGGGGCCGCTGCCGAAACTGGCGAGCAGATTGAATTTGCCGGGGCTGACCTGCTGGATATCACAGCTGAACCCCAGATCACCCAGCCATCCCGCGAGCAAATCGATCACCGCCCGGTTGGACTGATCGAGGCTCGGCTGGGTGCAGCTGACCGATGGCGCGGCAATCAGCGCAGCGAACTGGTCTTGCATGGATGGCAAAGGCATCGCTGACTCCAACTCCCGATTTGAAGTCCATCATAGAACCATCCGGCGTCAGGAATAAACCGCCGCAGGGCGTAGGACGAATCAGTCCTGTACACTGCACGGCCTTGGCAGCCACATATTCCCCGGCTGCGCTCCCGATCCTGGATTTTCCGGCCATGCAGAAAGAAACCGAAATCAAACTCCGCGTCAGCCGCGAAACCCTCGCTGCCCTGCGCGAGCACCCTCTTCTGAAAAAACGCAACAAAAGTGGCTGGGAACGCCGTGAGTTGATGAACCAGTACTTCGACACCCCGGAGCGCGATCTGGCCCAGGCCAAAGTCGCCCTGCGCCTGCGCAAGGACGGCGATGAGGTGATTCAGACCCTCAAGACCCGTGGCCAGAGTGTCGCCGGTCTGTCCGAGCGTAACGAGTACGACTGGAAACTGCCCAAAGCCAAGCTCGACGTGAAGAAACTCGACGGCGAATGCTGGCCAGAGTCGCTGGCCGAGCTGGACAAGAAAACCCTGAAGCCGATCTTCACCACCGATTTCGTCCGCGAGCGCGCCGAAATCGCCTGGGGCCGCGGCAAGAGCAAAGTGGTCATTGAAGCGGCGCTGGATCTGGGTCATGTCGTGGTTGGCAAACAGAAAGAAGAAATCTGTGAGCTGGAACTGGAACTGCGCGAAGGCGAGCCTGAAGCGTTGCTGGAACTGGCCGCTGAACTGGCGCAAACCCTGGCCCTGATGCCGTGCGACATCAGCAAGGCAGAGCGCGGCTATCGTCTGTACGACGCCAACAGCTACTCGCTGAGCCTTCCGGCGCCACAACTGACGGTCGAAACCCAGCTGGACGACGCTTTCGCCGCCCTGTGCTGGCATTTGCTCGGCAGCAGCCAGCGTCTGGCCGAACAGTATCGTTTCAACGGTCACTGGCGTTTGTTGCAGGACTGGGTCGAGAACCTTGCCGAAATGCGCGCTCTGCTCAGCAGCCTCGGCCAGGCCGCACCGCGTCCTTCGACCCACGACCTGCGCGTGGCTCTCGACGCACTGCTGGAAGACTGGCGTCCGCTGGTTCAGGTGGGTATCGAAGACGAAGATGTGCGCAAAGCCGCGCCGGAGCAGTTCCTCGAAGAGCTGGAAGACCCACGCTGGGGCCTGTTCTCGCTGACGGCTTCGCGCTGGTTGCTGGCTCGCACCTGGACGGCTGATCGTAACGTGCGTGGCAACCGTCAGGGTGGCGCGCAGTTGCACAGCTGGTTGCCGCGTCTGCTCGGCGAAGAAGCCACGGCCCTGCAATTGCAGCGCTATCAGCAGCAGCCGGAAGATCTGGCTGAACAGCTGCCGCGTATCGAGCGCATTCAGGTCTGGCTGCACCACGCCCGCAATGTACTGGAGATCCCGGAAATGGATCGCCTGTACGGCGAGCTGAACAAGCTGGCGCAGTTGGCCAACGAGCCGACAATCACTGACGAACTGCTCGATGCACGCAAGCAGCAGGCGATTGCGGTTTACCAGAACCGCGCGTGGAAAATGCTGCTGCGTATGTAATACCGCCATCGCTGGCAAGCCAGCTCCCACAGGGTTTGATGTTGAAATGTAATTTGTGTTTCAACACAAAACCTGTGGGAGCTGGCTTGCCAGCGATGAGGCCAGCAGCCTCACCTCAAACCGGCAAACTTGTTGTGGACTTGATCTCCGACAACGCCACAATCGAGTTCACTTCCTGTATCCCCGGCACCAGCGACAGCTTCTCGAAGAAGAACCGCTCATACGCCTCGATGTCCGCCGCGACAATTCGCAACAGAAAATCCACCGCGCCCATCAGCACATAACACTCCAGCACCTCCGGAAAACCGCGAATCGCTTCGGTGAATTCGGTGAAGTTCGAACGCCCGTGGGCGTTGAGTTTGATCTCGGCAAAGATCTGCGTGTTGAGGCCGATTTTCTTGCGATCGAGCAAGGTCACCTGGCCGCGAATGATCCCCTCCTCCTTCATCCGCTGAATCCGCCGCCAGCATGGCGATTGCGACAAGCCCACCTGCTCGGCGATCTGCGCGCTCGAGAGCGATGCGTCCTCTTGCAGCAAAGCCAGAATCTTGCGGTCGTAGCTGTCCAGCTCGCTGTGCATAGAAAAACCTCAAACAGAACATT
This sequence comes from Pseudomonas sp. A0308, assembly GCF_044218815.1. Classification (NCBI taxonomy): domain Bacteria; kingdom Pseudomonadati; phylum Pseudomonadota; class Gammaproteobacteria; order Pseudomonadales; family Pseudomonadaceae; genus Pseudomonas; species Pseudomonas sp. A0308. The sequence continues at coordinate 3,737,297 of NZ_CP162581.1, read as the reverse complement.
CTGCGAATTGATCTAGTTGATCAAACGCCAATAACGCTCATCTTAGATAAGAAATACCCGGCAGCGAATGTAAAAATTCCTCCAGTGATTTTGGAGCCCCGCCATGCCGCACCTTGAAGCCGTCAACACACCCCTGACCCGCGCCGATGTCTGGAACGTCAATAACGTCCACTGCCTGGCGCAGTATCAGATTCTCGCCGAGGCCGAACCGGATCTGCTGGTGCGCGTGCTCAACCTGTTCGCGTTGCAGTTTCTTACGCCTGAGCAAGTGAACGTGCAGCGAATGGATGATCTGTTGTCGATCGACCTCGTCATGGGCGGCCTGAGCTGGCATCGCGCGCAAGTGATTGCGGAAAAACTTCGTAACCTGATCAGCGTCTGTTCGGTGAATCTGCAGAACACCGACACGGCGTGGGCTGAACCGGCGCAAGCGGCCGGCTGACAAATCCGGCAACGGCTTCGTCGGGTAGTGGCCCAACGGTCTGCGGGGCCGCGACTATCCTTTTGCGCACTGTCGCTTAAAAGGAAAGCCCGCATGTCCGTTCAACTTGCCACTCAGGACCGCTGGCTGGACCTCAATGATGTATTGCGTGAACTGGTCGCCCAAGGCTTCATCAGCCAGGATTCGGCGGAGCAGGCGCTCAATGCCCGCCGTCGCCACGCCGCGCATGGTCAGAAGCATCCGCTGGAGTTTATCGCCAGCCAGCAACTGGACGACCTCAGCCGTCCGGGCAAGCATCTGGACCTCGAAAGCCTGACCCTGTGGCTGGCGCAACAGGCCGGCCAGCCCTATCTGCGCATTGATCCGCTGAAGATCAACGTTGCCGCCATCACCCCGTTGATGTCCTACGCCTTTGCCCAGCGCCACAAGATTCTCGCGGTGGCGGTCGATCGCGACTCGGTGACGGTGGCCAGCGCCCAGCCTTATGTGACCGGCTGGGAAGCCGATCTGACTCACGTCCTGAAGCTGCCGATCAAACGGGTGGTGGCCAACTCGGTGGACATCCAGCGTTTCAGCGTCGAGTTCTTTCGCCTGGCCAAATCGGTCAGCGGCGCCAGTAACGCCGATCAACAGAACGGCAACCTTGGCAACTTCGAACAACTGCTCAACCTCGGCGCCAGCGATCAGGAGCCGGACGCCAACGACGCGCACATCGTCAACATTGTCGACTGGCTGTTTCAATACGCCTTTCAGCAGCGCGCCAGTGATATCCATATCGAACCGCGTCGCGAGCAAGGCACGGTGCGGTTTCGCATCGACGGTGTGTTGCACAACGTCTATCAATTTCCACCGCAGGTAACCATGGCGATTGTCAGTCGCCTGAAAAGCCTCGGGCGCATGAATGTCGCCGAAAAGCGCAAACCCCAGGACGGCCGGGTCAAGACCAAAACCCCTGACGGCGGCGAAGTGGAGTTGCGCCTGTCGACCCTGCCCACCGCGTTCGGCGAAAAAATGGTCATGCGGATTTTCGACCCGGATGTGCTGCTCAAGGACTTCGATCAGCTTGGGTTTTCCGCCGACGATCTGCGCCGCTGGCAGGACATGACCCGCCAGCCCAACGGCATCATTCTGGTCACCGGGCCCACCGGTTCGGGCAAGACCACCACCCTCTACACCACCCTGAAAAAACTGGCGACGCCGGAGGTCAACCTCTGCACCATCGAGGACCCGATCGAAATGGTCGAGCCGGCGTTCAACCAGATGCAGGTGCAACACAACATTGACCTGAGCTTCGCCGCCGGGGTCCGCGCGCTGATGCGACAGGACCCGGACATCATCATGATCGGCGAGATCCGCGACCTCGAAACCGCCGAGATGGCGATTCAGGCGGCACTCACCGGGCATCTGGTGCTCTCGACCTTGCACACCAACGATGCGCCGAGTGCGATCAGCCGGTTGCTTGAACTGGGCGTGCCGCATTACTTGATCAAGGCCACGGTGCTCGGGGTCATGGCCCAACGGCTGGTGCGGACCCTGTGCCCACACTGCAAGGCACCGCTGACTCTGGACGAGGAGGATTGGCAAACCTTGACTCGCCCCTGGCAGGCGCCACTGCCGGGCAACGCGCAAAGGGCCATCGGCTGCGTGGAGTGTCGCGACACGGGTTATCACGGACGCGCGGGGGTTTACGAAATCATGCAACTTAGCGACAGCCTCAAAGCCTTCATCACCCCGGACACCGACCTCACGGCGATCCGTCGCCAGGCATTCAAGGAAGGCATGCGCAGCTTGCGCCTCTCCGGCGCGCAGAAAGTTGCGGCGGGGCTGACGACGGTGGAGGAAGTGCTGAGGGTGACGCCGCAAAGTGAGCTGAAATAGGCGCTCAGGGAACCGGATAGGGAAAATGACGATCCAACCAGTCATTCAACACCAGTGGAGTCACCCCCTCATGCGTCTCAAACTTGCTGTCGCTACCGTTGCCCTGCTGTCTCTGCCTGTTGGTTCGGCAATGGCCGACAGCTTCTGGCGTAACGTCATTTCCTCCGGCGCCACCACCGGCTCGACCTACCTGACCTTCAAGGATCACAAGCTGATCGTCGCCGCGCAGGACGACGCCGGCAGTTTCGTTGCCAGCGACGGCGGCATCCGTGGCCCGTACCTGGAAGCTGCGATGCAGAAAGTCCGTAACGACAATCCGGGCCTGCAGGCGACGGACATGGAACTGGCGAACGCGATTCTGGCAAAGAACGCCGTGGCTTCCGAGTAAGTCGTTCGCAGACAAAAATGCCGCTCATTTGAGCGGCATTTTTTTGCCCGGATTTCAGCCCCACCCTGTAACCCTGTGGGAGCGAGCCTGCTCGCGAAAGCAATCGTTCAGCCAGCATTTGCGGTGACTGACACGCCGCTTTCGCGAGCAGGCTCGCTCCCACAGGGGATGGCATGCTTACAGGGCAATCAGCGGTAATCGTCGACCGGCACGCAAGCGCAATACAGATTGCGGTCCCCATAGACATTGTCGACCCGATTTACCCCCGGCCAGTACTTGTGTGCCTTCGTGTGCGCATCCGGGGTGATGCCTTGCTCGATGCTGTACGGCCGCTCCCACACGCCGGTCACATCCGCCAAGGTATGCGGCGCACGCTTGAGCGGGTTGTCTTCCGCCGGCCAGTTACCGTTCTGCACCTCGGTGATTTCCGCGCGAATACTCAACATCGCGCCGATGAACCGGTCCAGCTCAGCCTTGGATTCGCTCTCGGTCGGCTCGACCATCAAGGTGCCCGGCACAGGGAACGACATGGTTGGCGCATGGAAGCCGTAATCCATCAGGCGCTTGGCGACATCCTCCTCGCTGATCCCGGTCTGCGCTTTAAGCGGTCGCAAATCGAGAATGCATTCATGGGCCACGCGACCATTGCGACCGGTGTAGAGCACGGGAAACGCACCGGATAAATGCTGCGCCAGGTAGTTCGCCGCGAGGATCGCCACCTCGCTGGCGTCTGCCAGTTGCGGCCCCATCATGGCGATGTACATCCAGCTGATCGGCAGAATACTCGCACTGCCCCACGGCGCCGCGCTGACTGCTCCGTTCTGCGCCAGCGGCCCGTCGATCGGCACCACCGGATGGTTGGCGACGAACGGCGCCAGATGTGCGCGAATGCCGATCGGGCCCATGCCCGGCCCGCCACCGCCATGGGGAATGCAAAAGGTTTTGTGCAGATTCATGTGCGACACGTCGGCGCCGATGTCCGCCGGGCGCGCCAGCCCGACCTGCGCATTGAGGTTGGCGCCGTCCATGTACACCTGACCGCCATGCTTGTGGATAACCTCGCAAATCTCGCTGATGCCCTCCTCGTACACACCGTGGGTCGATGGATAGGTCGCCATCAGGCATGACAACTTATCCCCAGCCTCGGCGGCTTTTGCCTTCAAATCCTCCAGATCAACGTTACCCGCCTCGTCGCACTCGACGATTACCACGCGCATCCCGGCCATTTGTGCCGAGGCTGGATTGGTGCCGTGGGCCGACGACGGAATCAGGCAGATATCCCGTGCCCCTTGCTGGCGGCTCTCGTGATATTTGCGGATCGCCAGCAGCCCGGCGTACTCGCCCTGAGCGCCGGAGTTGGGCTGCATGCAAATCGCATCGAACCCGGTAATCGCGCACAACCAGCGCTCAAGCTCTTCGATCATCAAGGTGTAGCCGACCGCCTGCTCCCTGGGCACGAAGGGATGCAGATTGGCGAACTGCGGCCAGGTGATCGGGATCATTTCGCTGGTGGCGTTGAGTTTCATGGTGCAGGAGCCCAACGGGATCATCGACTGGTTGAGCGCCAGATCCTTGTTCTCCAGTTGCTTGAGATAACGCAGCATCTCGGTTTCGCTGTGATGGGCGTTGAACACCGGATGACGCAGGTAAGGTGTGCTGCGCTGAAGACTGTCTGGAATGCCGGAATCAAGCGCCTCAGCGTCAAGATCGTCGACGATCAGCCCATGATCGGCGCCAAGCAGCACATCGAACAGCTTTGCCACGGTGTGCTCGTCACACGTTTCGTCGAGGCTCAGAGCGACCCGGCCACGGCCGAGAATCCTCAGGTTGATTTGCGCAGCCTTGGCACTTTCGATAATCGCGGTTTGCGCGCCGCCGACGTCCAGTGTCAGCGTGTCGAAAAACTGTGCGTTGACCCGGTTGATACCGTGGCGCTCAAGACCTGCCGCCAGAATGCAGGTCAGCCGATGCACCCGCTGCGCGATCCGCTTCAAGCCTTCCGGCCCGTGATAGACCGCGTAGAAACTGGCGATGTTGGCCAACAGCACCTGCGCCGTGCAGATGTTCGAATTGGCTTTCTCACGGCGGATATGTTGCTCGCGGGTTTGCAGGGCCATGCGCAACGCGACGTTGCCGCGGGCGTCCTTCGACACACCGATGATCCGCCCGGGAATCGCCCGTTTGTATTCCTCGCGACTGGCGAAAAAAGCGGCGTGTGGCCCGCCATAGCCCATCGGCACGCCAAAGCGTTGAGACGAACCGAACACCACATCGGCGCCCAACTCACCCGGCGGCGTCAGCAGCAACAAACTGAGCAAATCAGTGGCGACACAGGCCAGCGCCTGCTGGGCATGCAAGTGATCGATGAGCGGTCGCAGATCGCGGATCTCGCCGTGGGTGTCGGGGTATTGCAGCAGTGCTCCAAATACCTGGTGCTGCTTCAAGTTATCCACAGCGCCGATGATCAACTCGAAACCGAAACCTTCGGCCCGGGTCTGCACGACGGAAATGGTTTGTGGATGACAGTTCTCGTCGACAAAAAACAGATTGCTCTTCGACTTGGCGACACGTTTGGCCAGTGCCATGGCTTCCGCCGCCGCAGTAGCCTCATCGAGCAATGAGGCGTTGGCCAGTTCCAGGCCGGTGAGGTCGATGGTCAGTTGCTGAAAATTCAGCAGCGCTTCGAGCCGACCCTGGGCAATCTCCGGTTGATACGGCGTGTAAGCGGTGTACCAACCGGGATTTTCCAGCACGTTGCGCAAGATGACGGTCGGCGTGAGCGTGCCGTGGTAGCCCATGCCGATCAGGCTGGTCCAGACCTGATTCTGCTCGGCGTAGCCACGCAGCCTGGCCAGCGCCGCTTGCTCATCCAGCGCTGGCGGCAAATCCAGTGCGCGATTAAAGCGAATGCCCGGGGGCACGGTCTGCTCGATCAGTTCACCTCGGCTGCCGAGGCCGAGGCTGTCGAGCATGGCCTGCTGCTCGGCGGCGTCGGGACCGAGATGGCGGCGCAGGAAGGCCTCGGGATCGCGTAACTGGCTCAGGGACGGCAACTGGGACATGACGGGCTCTCTCTTGGCTGGCGCTCGGCGTCAAGGCAAATACGGTCAAACCAGCATAGCAGTCCATGTCGCCGCCAATTTTCAGAGCAACCCCTTTCCCCTTGTGGGAGCGAGCCTGCTCGCGAATGCGGTGTGTCATTCAATTCAAATGTGTCTGACAGACCGCTTTCGCGAGCAGGCTCGCTCCCACAGGGAAAAATCATCGCCCATGAAAAAGCCCCGACAAGTCGGGGCTTTGGGGTGCAGCGCTCAGCTTACTCGCCGATGGCAGCCTTGTAGGCAGCCGCGTCGTGCAGCTTGTCCAGCTCAGCCTTGTCGCTTGGCTTGAGCTTGAAGATCCACGCACCGTACGGGTCGGAGTTCAGCAACTCAGGCGAACCGCTCAGCTCTTCGTTGATCGCGATCACTTCGCCGCTGACCGGGGCGTAGATGTCGGAAGCGGCTTTCACCGATTCGACCACACCGGACTGATCGCCAGCCGCAAATACTTTGCCGACTTCGGTCAGCTCGACGAACACCACATCACCCAGCGCTTCCTGCGCGTGATCGCTGATGCCCACAGTGACGGTGCCGTCGGCTTCCAGACGTGCCCATTCGTGACTTTCGGCAAAACGCAGGTCGGCAGGAATATCGCTCATCTTCAGTGTCCTCAAGAAATTGTCAGCGGTGGTGCCCGCCGGAAAAGGTTAGATCAAAGTTTTGCCATGGCGTACGAAGGTCGGTTTGACCACTCGTACCGGGTACCACTTGCCACGGATTTCCACTTCGGCGCGGTCGGCAGTCGCCATCGGAACACGCGCCAGGGCAATCGATTTGCTTAGCGTAGGAGAGAAACTACCACTGGTGATCTCCCCTTCGCCAACATCGGCGATACGAACGACCTGGTGGGCACGCAAAACACCGCGTTCCTCAAGCACCAGACCGACCAGTTTGTGTGCAACGCCAGCGGCTTTTTCCGCCTCCAGCGCAGCACGGCCGATGAACTGACGCGAGGCCGGTTCCCACGCGATGCTCCAGGCCATGTTGGAAGCCAGCGGCGAAACGTCTTGATGAATGTCCTGACCGTAGAGGTTCATGCCGGCTTCCACGCGCAACGTGTCGCGGGCACCGAGGCCGATCGGGGAAATGCCGGCACCCACCAGATCGTTGAAGAATGCCGGGGCCTGATTGGCCGGCAATACGATTTCCAGACCGTCTTCACCGGTGTAGCCGGTGCGGGCAATGAACCAGTCGCCGTCGGTCTCGCCTTCGAAGGGTTTGAGGTGCTGGATCAGCGTGGCACGCGACTGGGTGACCAGTTCGGCAATCTTGTGCCGGGCATGCGGGCCTTGAATGGCCAGCATCGCCAGCTCCGAGCGCTCGTGCAGTTGCACGGTGAAACTGCCGAGTTGCGCCTGCATCCAGGCCAGGTCCTGATCACGGGTCGAGGCGTTGAACACCAGACGATAACCGTCTTCGAGGCGGTAGACGATCATGTCATCGACGATGCCGCCACGCTCGTTGAGCATGGTGCTGTACAACGCACGGCCGGGGCGGTGCAGGCGTTCGACGTCATTGGCCAGCAAATGCTGGAGCCAGGCCTTGGCCTGGGCGCCGTTAACATCGATTACGGTCATGTGGGACACATCGAACACCCCGCAATCGCGGCGCACTTCGTGGTGCTCCTCGACCTGCGAGCCGTAATGCAGTGGCATGTCCCAACCGCCAAAATCGACCATCTTCGCGCCGAGGGCGAGATGCAGGTCATACAGAGGCGTACGCTGTCCCATGGGTTTCTCCTTCCGGGCGTGGCGAGGGTGCGGACTGCCGCTGCACGGCTGAAAGCCTCGAAATATAAGGCTTTGAGCTGTTTCCAGCGAACGGGTCTGTCAGACGAACCGCACCGAATGCCGCGCATTGTAGCCGCATGATTCAGGACTGACGACTAAGTGTTTCGGTGCGCCGAGCGACGGATCAGACCAATGACCGGCAATAGTCCGACCAGAACCAGGGTCAGCGCCGGCAACGACGCCCTCGCCCATTCGCCTTCGCTGGTCATTTCAAAGATGCGTACGGCCAGCGTGTCCCAGCCAAACGGGCGCATCAGCAGGGTTGCCGGCATTTCCTTGAGCACATCGACGAACACCAGCAGCGCCGCGCTCAACGTGCCGGGCAACAACAACGGCAGATACACTTTGAAAAACAGTCGCGGCCCACTGACACCCAGGCTACGTGCCGCTTCCGGCAAAGATGGCCGTATACGCGCCAGACTGTTTTCCAGCGGGCCATACGCGACGGCAATGAACCGCACCAGATATGCCATCAGCAACGCCGCCAGACTGCCGAGCAACAAGGGTTTGCCTGCACCACCGAGCCAGCCCGAAAGCGGAATCACCAGTTCGCGATCCAGATAACTGAAGGCGAGCATGATCGACACCGCCAACACCGAGCCCGGCAGGGCGTAACCGAGGTTGGCCAGGCTGACCCCGGAGCGGATCGCCCGGGTCGGCGCCAACCGTCGGGCGAACGCCAGCAGCAATGCAACGCTGACGGTGATCAACGCCGCCATGCCACCCAGATAGAGGGTGTGAAGAATCAACCCGGCGTAGCGCTCATCGAGATCGAAACGCCCGCGCTGCCAGAACCACACGACCAATTGCAAAACCGGAATCACAAACGCGCAGGCGAAGACCAATGCGCACCAACTCATCGCCGCTACAGCTTTGACCCCGCGCAGGTGATACAGCGCCTTGATCCGCGGTCGCTCGTTGCTCGCCCGGTTCGCGCCGCGTGCACGACGTTCGCCGTACAGCACCAGCATTACCACCAGCAACAACAGGCTGGCCAATTGTGCCGCACTGGACAGGCTGAAGAAGCCGTACCAGGTCTTGTAGATCGCCGTGGTGAAGGTGTCGAAGTTGAACACCGAGACCGCGCCGAAATCCGCCAGAGTCTCCATCAGCGCCAGTGCCACGCCCGCGCCGATTGCCGGACGCGCCATCGGCAACGCTACGCGCCAAAAGGCTTGCCAGGGTGATTGGCCGAGCACGCGCGCGGCTTCCATCAGGCCTTTGCCCTGAGCGAGAAACGCCGTGCGTGCCAGCAGGTAGACGTAGGGGTAGAAGACCAGCACCAACACCAGAATCACCCCACCGGTGGAGCGAACACGCGGCAGCCGCAGGCCGGAACCGAACCATTCACGCAGCAGGGTTTGAACGGGCCCGGCGAAGTCGAGCAAGCCGACGAAGACGAAAGCGAGCACATAGGCCGGGATGGCGAAGGGCAGCATCAGTGCCCAATCGAGCCAGCGGCGGCCGGGGAATTCGCAGAGGCTGGTGAGCCAGGCGAGGCTCACACCCAGCAGCGTCACACCGAAACCAACGCCGAGCACCAGCGTCAGGGTGTTGCCCAGCAGGCGCGGCATCTGGGTTTCCCACAGGTGCGACCAGATCTGTTGATCGATGGTCTGCCATGACAGCAGCAGAACGCTCAGGGGCAACAGCACCAGCGCGGCAATGGCGAAGACGATGGGATACCAGCGGCGTTGGGCGGGGTGGGCCACTTGCGAACTCTCGTGGAGGAAAAACGTAGAGTGTAAGGAGAAAAGCAAAAAGATCGCAGCCTTCGGCAACTCCTACAGTGGGATTGTGCTCACCCTGTAGGAGCTGCCGAAGGCTGCGATCTTTTGCTCTCTAAATCAGCAGACTCAGTTCCAGCCCGCCCGATCCATCATGCGAATCGCTTCGGCCTGGCGCTTGCCCGCCACTTCCACCGGCAAGGTGTCGGCAATGAACTTGCCCCATGCGGCCACTTCTTCCGACGGTGCAACGGCAGGGTTGGCCGGGAATTCCTGGTTCACGTCGGCGAAGATTTTCTGCGCCTCAGGCGTGGTCATCCACTCGACCAGTGCCTTGGCGGCTTCCGGGTGTGGTGCATGTTTGGTCAAGCCGATACCCGACAGGTTGACGTGCACACCGCGATCCGCCTGATTCGGCCAGAACAGTTTCACCGGCAGTTCCGGCTTCTGCTTGTGCAGGCGACCGTAGTAGTAGGTATTGACGATGCCTACATCGCACTGCCCGGCATTGATCGCTTCGAGCACTGCAACGTCATCGGAGAACACATCGGTGGACAGGTTGTTGACCCAGCCTTTGAGGATCTTCTCGGTCTTCTCGGCACCATGCACTTCGATCATGGTTGCGGTGAGAGACTGGTTGTAAACCTTCTTCGCCGTGCGCAGGCACAGACGACCTTCCCAGTTCTTGTCGGCCAGTGCTTCGTAGGTGGTCAGTTCGCCCGGCTTCACTCGCTGGGTGGAATAGGCGATGGTCCGTGCGCGCAGGCTCAACCCCGTCCAGGCGTGGCTAGAGGCACGGTATTGCTGCGGGATATTGGCGTCGATGGTTTTCGAGGTGAACGGTTGCAGGATGCCCATCTGCTCGGCCTGCCAGAGGTTGCCGGCATCAACGGTCAGCAGCAGGTCGGCGGTGGCGTTTTCGCCTTCAGCCTTGATGCGCTGCATCAGCGGCGCTTCCTTGTCGGTGATGAACTTGATCTTCACCCCGGTTTTGGCGGTGTAGGCATCAAACACCGGTTTGATCAGTTCATCGATGCGCGAGGAGTAAACCACCACCTCGTCGGCGGCCTGGGCAGTGGTGCTGCCGATCAGGGTCAAGGCCAGTGCGGTCAGAAGACGCTTGGGTGCCAACATGGGAGTGGTCTCTTCGGTCGGGAAATGTGGGCCAAATGATAAGGACTCACATTTACGTTCTCAATCGAACACTTGGGCAAGGAGTTACCAGATGTTGCACGGCGCTAAACGAATCCCTGTAGGAGCTGCCGAAGGCTGCGATCTTTTGACTTTGTTTTTTAAGATCAAGGTCAAAAGATCGCAGCCTTCGGCAGCTCCTACATAGGGACGCATACCAAATTTAAGAGTGAGCCTGCTCGCGATGAGGCCGTCAGCCTCAATGCAGGCCTCAGGGTTTTGCGAGTGCCGGAAGGTCACCCGTCAAACCGAGGGCTTCACGCACAAACAGCGCCTTGGCCTCAGGCATCTGCTCAACCAGCTTCAACCCGGCATTACGCAACCAGCGCACAGGCAGCGGATTGGCCTGGAACAAGCGCTCGAACCCTTCCATCGCCGCCATCAACGCCAGGTTATGCGGCATGCGCCGGCGCTCGTAGCGGCTCAGCACTTTCACATCCGCCAGCCGTTCACCACGCTCGTTAGCCTGCAACAGCACTTCAGCCAGCACCGCCGCATCGAGGAAACCCAGGTTCACGCCCTGCCCCGCCAGCGGGTGAATGGTGTGCGCGGCATCGCCGATCAGCGCCAGGCCTTCAGCCACATAGCGCTTGGCGTGGCGCTGACGCAGTGGCACGCACAGCCGTGGATCGGCACTGACGACGTCGCCCAGGCGACCTTCAAACGCCCGCTCCAGCTCTCGGCAGAATGCCGCTTCATCCAGCGCCATCAAACGCTCGGCTTCGCTCGGCGTAGTCGACCAGACGATCGAGCACCAGTCCTGCTGGCCCTCGCGTTCCAGCGGCAGAAACGCCAGCGGCCCGTGATCGGTGAAGCGTTGCCACGCCGTCATCTGGTGCGGCTTGCTGCTGCGCACGCTGGTGACGATGGCGTGATGCAGGTAATCCCACTCGCGGGTCGCGACACCGGTCAGGCGGCGCACCGCTGAGTTGGCGCCATCCGCCGCGATCACCAGCGGAGCGCGCAACTGCCGACCATCGGCCAGGGTCAGCAACCAGTCATCGCCGGAGCGGCGCATCTGTTCCAGCCGTGCGTTGGCCAGCATGCCCAGATCGCAATCGTGCAAACGATCGAGCAAAGCATCCTGCACCACACGATTTTCGACGATATGGCCGAGTACGTCGGCGTGCACGCTGCTCGCCGAGAAGTGAATCTGCCCGGTGCCGCTGCCGTCCCAGACATGCATGTCGGTGTACGGACTGCTGCGTCGACTGGCGATGCCTTCCCACACACCAAGGCGTTCGAGAATCCGCTGGCTGGCCGCCGACAACGCACTCACCCGCGGTTCGAATGGCGCCTGGGCATCGAACGGTTTGACGCTCAGCGGGCTGCCGTCGAGCAGCAAAACTTCCAGGCCACTGTCCTGCAACGCCAGCGCCAGGGCGCTGCCGACCATTCCGGCTCCGACAATCAGCAGATCTGCGCGCATTTCCATGCTTTAAGCCTGTCTCGCTTGCGGCTTGAGCCGCACGTAAAGGGTTTTACCGACCCGCGCGACAAGGTTGCCGGCGCCGTCATGAATATCGACCTGCAACTGCGGCAGGTACTTTTCGCCAGTGGCGGTCTGCCGACGCACCTCATCCAGCAAGGTGTCGTCGATGGTAAACCGGGCGAACACCGGGCCTTTGCCCGGCGCAATGAAATCGATGTCGGCGGCCTTGTCCCAGACGATGTACCGCGACCCGAGGTTTTCCATCAGCATCAACATGAAAAAAGGATCGACCATCGAATACAGACTGCCGCCAAACTGCGTGCCGACGTAGTTGCGGTTGTACCAGCCCAACCCCATCGACACCTGAATGTCGCGAAAGTCGTCGCTAATGTGCCGTACCCGAACACCGGCGCCGAGATACGGCGGGTAAAAGGTCATCACCCAACGCATCAACCGCGCCTTGCCGAACTTGTCGCTCAACCACTTAAGCATCCGGACGAGTTCCCAAACCCATGGCCTGGCGGGCGAACCAGCGCTTGGCGGGGGGTAACAGGTCGAGACCGAGCAAACCGATGTTGCGCCCCAGCGATACCAACGGCTGGGTGCTGCCAAACAGCCGCGTAACCTGATCGGAGAACCCCACCGTGAGGTCCTGATCGAGACGCTGACGTTCGCGATAAGCCTGCAACGTGGCGAAGTCGCCCAACGGTTTGTCGCTGGCGAGCAACGCCGCGGCGAGAGCATCGGCATCACGCAGGGACAGGTTGAAACCCTGCCCCGCAATCGGATGCAAACTGTGCGCGGCGTTGCCAAGTACGGCCAGATGCGAGCGCACCTGCTCTTCGGCTTCGACCAGCGACAGCGGATACAAATGCCGCGCCCCCACCTGTTTCAACGTGCCGAGGCGGTAACCGAACACGCCCTGCAATTCGCTGAGGAAATCGCGCTCGCTCAAATCGGCCAAGCGTTGCGCATCCATGCCCAGACGAGTCCAGACCAATGCGCAACGGTTATCCGGCAGCGGCAGCAAGGCCATCGGGCCCTCGTCGGTGAAACGCTCGAACGCCATGCCGTTGTGCGCTTCGCTCGGGGTGATGTTGGCGATCAGCGCACTCTGGTTATACGGACGCTTGCGCACGTTGATGCCCAACTGCTCGCGCAATCCGGAGCGCCCGCCATCGGCCAGCACCGCGAGGTCGCATTCAATGGTGGTTTCATCATTAAGGGTCAGGCGATAGCCGTCGGACAACGGCTCCATGCGCGTGACTTCCGCCGGGCAACGCCAGCTGATCACATCCCTGTCGACGTGCCGCCAGAGGCATTGGCCGAGCCAGGCGTTTTCCACCACGTAACCTAGCGCCGGCACACCCTCTTCCATCGCCGACAACCGTGCGGTGGAGAAGCGGCCACGATCGGACACATGGATCTGTTTGATCGGCTCGGCGCGACGGGAGATTTCCTGCCACACGCCCAACCGTTGATAGATTTGTCGTGCGCCGAAGGACAGCGCCGAGGAACGTGCATCGTAGCTCGGCTGCCAACTGTCGCCAGGCGCGAACGGTTCGATCAGCACGATTTTCCAGCCGCGCGCCTTGGCCCCGGCCTGCAGCGCCAATGCCAGACTGGCGCCGACCAGGCCGCCACCGATGATTGCCAGATTGACTCGACTCATGCCGCGTGTGTCCGTGCTTGCGCCATCAGCGCTTCGATGTCGGCGACGGTTTTCGGTACGCCGTTGGTGAGGATTTCACAGCCGGTCTTGGTCACTACCACGTCATCCTCGATGCGCACGCCAATGCCGCGCCATTTTTTCGCTACGTTCTGATTGTCCGGGGCGATGTAGATACCCGGCTCCACGGTGAGCGCCATGCCGACTTCCAGCACGCGCCATTCGCCGCCGACCTTGTACTCGCCGACGTCGTGTACATCCATCCCCAGCCAGTGGCCGGCGCGGTGCATGTAAAACGCTTTATAAGCCTCAGTCGCGATCAATTCGTCGACATCGCCCTGCAACAGGCCCAGCTTCACCAAACCTGCGGTGATGACTCGAACCGTGGCTTCGTGCGCCTGATTCCAGTGCTTGTTCGGGGCAATTTCAGCGAACGCGGCTTCCTGCGAGGCGAGTACCAATTCGTAGATCGCTTTCTGCTCAGGCGAAAACTTGCCGTTGACCGGCCAGGTGCGGGTGATGTCGCTGGCGTAGCAGTCGATTTCGCAACCGGCGTCGATCAGCACCAGATCTCCGTCCCTGAGCAGCGCGTCATTTTGCTGGTAATGCAGGATGCAGCTATTGCGCCCGGCGGCAACGATCGAACCGTAGGCCGGCATCTTCGCCCCGCCCTTGCGGAATTCGTAATCGAGCTCGGCTTCGAGGCTGTACTCGTAGAGCCCGGCGCGGCTGGCCTGCATCGCGCGGATATGGGCCTGGGCCGAGATCCGTGCGGCTTCGCGCATCACCTTCACTTCTGCCGCCGATTTATACAGGCGCATGTCGTGCAGCAGATGATCCAAGGCAACGAATTCGTTCGGGGGCTGGGCGCCGAGGTGCGCTTTAGAGCGGATCACGTTGATCCAGTCCATCAGGTGCCGGTCAAATTCGGGGTTACTGCCCATCGCCGAATACACCCGGTCGCGACCTTCGATCAGGCCCGGGAGAATGTCGTCGATGTCGGTAATGGGGAAGGCGTCGTCGGCACCGAAGTCGCGTATCGCGCCTTCCTGGCCGGCGCGCAAGCCGTCCCACATTTCCCGTTCAGCGTTGCGTTCACGGCAAAACAAAACATATTCGCCATGCTCGCGGCCGGGCATCAGGACGATGACGGCTTGCGGCTCGGGGAAACCGCTGAGGTACTGGAAATCGCTGTCCTGACGGTAGACGTGCTCGACGTCGCGGTTGCGGATGGCCACCGCGGCAGCGGGCAGAATTGCGATGCTGTTGGGTTCCATCTGCGCCATCAGGACCTTGCGGCGACGGCTGTATTCCGCTTTCGGGATATGGGTCATGGGCAGATGGCTTTCCCTGGCTCGCGATTAATGCAGCGACGGCTTGGCGGCTGGCGGCACGTCGGCTTTTTTGGTTTCCGTGAACAGCAGCAGCGGCGCGACGCGCAGGTACTCCATGACTTCCATGTAGTCGGTCTCGCCGTCTTCGGATTCTTCCAGAGCATCTTGCACCTGGGAAATGGCGGCCAGATCCTGCAACACTTCGGTGGCTTCAGTGCTGAGCATGCTGCTGTCGCGGCAGTTCAGGCCGAAACCGCTGAGGAAGCCCTGGCACCATTCGCCCAGTGCGGCGGCACGCTCAGCCAGTGGCGCGTCATCGGTCGGCAGCAGCAGGACGACAGTGACGTCGTCGCCGGTCAGCTCACCCTTGACCATCTCTTGCAGACCGATCAGGGCGTTGCGGATGTTGTCCTGGGGCTCACTTTCGAGCAGCTCGGCGGCATCGATCAGCCACTCGTCGGCATTGAAGCCGGCACCGGCGCAACTGCGCCCGAGCAGCAAGCCGTGCAGTTCGGCAGGCGAGACGTTATGGCCGCTGGAGGTCAGCAGGGTGGCAAAGGCTTGGTACGGGGAATTCGCAATGGTCATGGGCAGCTAGGCGCCAGACGGCGCTATGTCTAGAATGGAGGCCTTGTATCCTACATCGACAGACTCGCCAAGACTATTAAAGGCTGTCCGCCAGCTAACCCATCAGACAGTGAATCCAATGGAAGACAACGACCTGCAAGCGCTGATGGCCAGACTCGAACTGCTGATTGGCCGAGTCGAGCAACTAAAGAGTCAAAACGCACTCTTACTAGCTCAGGAAAAGACCTGGCGCGAGGAACGCGCGCACCTCATTGAAAAAAACGAAATCGCCCGGCGTAAGGTCGAATCGATGATTTCGCGCCTCAAGGCCCTGGAGCAAGACTCATGAGTTCAAGCAATAGCGTTACCGTGCAGATCCTCGATAAAGAATATTCGATCATTTGCCCGCAGGAAGAACGCAGCAATCTGGTGAGCGCCGCACGCTACCTGGACGGCAAGATGCGCGAGATCCGCAGCAGCGGCAAAGTCATCGGTGCCGACCGCATTGCTGTAATGGCCGCACTGAACATCACTCACGATCTCTTGCACAAAGAAGAGCGCCCGGACATTCAAGCCAGCGGCTCGACCCGTGAGCAGGTGCGTGACTTGCTCGATCGTGTCGATCTGGTCCTGGCCGACGATCCGGACATCAGCAAGGGCTGATTCGCCCGTCCGCTTGAGGTATACTCGCGGCACTCCCTGGGGTGCTTGCCAGTTGACGATGTCCCTGAGCCGATTCGCACTACCCTGGAAGTTGCACGTTGGGCTGGTGTGCATGTCCGCCAGACGGAAAGCCTTAAAGTCTACTGCATCTTCCACCTTGAACTTTCGGGTTCAAGGGCTAAGTTGACAGCGGTTCATCCGGGGAGCCTGATTCGAATCCGATGTCGGTGAATGCCGACATCGGATTTTTTATGCGTACGTTTTCGTCCAACCTGCCGAAGCCGAACCATGACCGAACTCGCGCTGCTGCCCCGCCCGCAACTCCGCCGCCTGCTGCGCAAGGCGCGCCGCGCACTGACTGCTGCTGAACAACGCCAGGCCGCCAAAGGATTGTTCCGACAATTGGCGCAAGACCCGCACTTTCGCCGGGCAAAACACATCTCCCTGTACCTGCCCACCGACGGTGAAATCGATCCGCGTCTGCTGCTGCGTGAAGCACAGCGCCGGAGCAAGACCACGTACCTGCCGGTGCTCAGCGCCTGGCCGCGAACCAAAATGGTGTTCCAGCGCATCCGTCCCGGCGAAAAACTCAAACCCAACCGTTTCCGCATTCTTGAGCCGCGCGCCAACCTGGCTCGCCAGCGCAAGATCTGGACACTGGATCTGGTGTTGTTGCCACTGGTGGGATTTGACGACGTCGGCGGACGTCTGGGGATGGGCGGCGGCTTCTATGATCGCAGCCTGGCGTATCTGGCGCGGCGCAAGAACTGGCGCAAGCCGACATTATTGGGTCTGGCCCATGAATGTCAGAAGGTCGAACGGCTGGCGCAGGCGAGTTGGGATGTACCGTTGCAAGGCACGGTCACTGACAAGGCGTGGTATTTCGTAGACTGAACGCCGCAGATCAGCGGCGTCGAGGAGGCAGTTTCAGCGCTTGAAGGCTGTTGACTGTTGAACCTGTTGCGCGATTTCAATCGGTGCGTCGGCCTTGTTGGCCCACAGGCTTTGCGCGTAACCCGTGGTCACAACGCCCAAACCAAACAAAATAACCAAAACCCAAAGCAAATCCGGTTTGCGTTTCATCGATTGCCCCCCTCAAGGCACATCATCACGATGACAGCAGCGGTTTCCATTCGTAGGCCGTGCAGCAGCGTCAAGCTTTAAAGGCCGGCATTTTGCGACAACGAGAACCTGTGCGCAAACGCTGACGTCAACCGACTGTCGGTTTGTCATAAAATTGCCCGACAACTTGCCCATAGAACGCTCCAGGAGCAAAAACCATGGCCTATTGGCTGATGAAATCCGAACCTGACGAACTCTCGATCAAAGACCTGGAGAAACTCGGCAAAGCGCGCTGGGACGGGGTTCGCAACTATCAGGCACGCAACTTCCTGCGCGCGATGGCGGTGGGGGATGAGTTCTTTTTCTACCATTCCAGCTGCCCGGAGCCGGGAATTGCCGGGATCGGAAAAATAATCGAAGCGGCGTATCCGGATCCCACCGCGCTGGAACCGGAAAGCCATTACTTCGACCCGAAAGCCACACCTGAGAAAAATGCATGGAGTGCAATCGACGTGGCGCACGTCGAAACCTTTACGCGGGTGTTGAAACTCGATTATCTGAAGCAGCAGCCGGCGCTGGCCGAGATGCCACTGGTACAAAAAGGCAGTCGCCTGTCAGTGATGCCCGTCACCGCCGAGCAGTGGGCCGCTGTGCACGGCTTGCGCTGAGAACCGCTCGGTCACGCAGTGGGCCCAGACAAAAGGGTCTAGGCTTGCCGCTCATTTGATTGACATCAAGCGCCCCCAGCGCTTGAACCGTCAGACTGGACGCCACAGCCGCAGGATGCCCCCATGTCGACGCACAGCCGTTCCTCACTTCTATTTGCCGGATCGCTTATTGCACTAATGCTGGCCGCTGGCGGCTTCGGTTACTGGAAGTCGCTCAGTAGCCGTCTGCCCGAGGGCCTGTCGGCCGGCAACGGACGACTCGAGGCCACCGAAGTGCAGATCGCCAGCAAGACACCCGGTCGCCTGGCCGAAGTGCTGGTCGATGAAGGTGACAAGGTCACTAAAGGGCAATTGCTCGCGCGCATGGACACCCGCACCCTTGAAGCCCAACGCAACCAGGCCGAAGCCGAAGTCTTGCGCGCCCGGGAAAACCTCAACGCCGCTCAGGCCAACGTGCAGTTGCGTCAGAGTGAGCTATTGCTGGCCCAGCAGGAGCTCGGCCGATCGCAGTCGCTGTTCAAGCACGGCTTCGTCAGCGCCCAGGCCATCGACCAATTGCAGTCGCGCATGGGCACCGGCAACGCTGCGGTGACGGCGGCCCGCGCCCAAGTGTCGGCGGTCAGTGCAGCGATCGGCGCAGCGCAGGCGCAGGTCGCGCAACTGACCAGCGAAATCGACGACAGCAGCCTGCGCGCGCCGATTGATGGCGTGATCCAGTTACGCATGGCCGAACCCGGCGAAGTACTGGGTGCCGGCGGCCGCGTCCTGCTGCTGATCGATCCCAATGATCAGTACATGAACCTCTACCTGTCCGCCTCCGTGGCCGGGCGGCTGGCGGTGGGCGATGAGGCGCGGGTGCTGCTCGATGCCCTGCCCGAGAAACCCTTGCCGGCAAAAATCAGTTTCGTCGCCGGCAAATCCCAGTTCACCCCCAAGGAAGTCGAAACCCGCGACGAGCGGCAAAAACTGGTGTTCCGCGTCAAGCTGCGCCTGACCCAACCCAGCGCCGTGCCGCAAGCCAAGCCCGGCATGCCCGGTGCCGGGTATGTGCGCACCGCGCCGATCGCCTGGCCGGCCAATCTGCAATGAGCAATCTCGCGGTTCAGGCGAACGGCATCGCGCACCGCTACGGCAAACAGCAAGCCCTGAGCGAGATCACGTTCAGCCTGCCCGCCGGCACCCGCTGTGGGCTGATCGGCCCCGATGGCGCCGGCAAGTCCAGCCTGCTGGGGCTTATCGCCGGGGTGAAGGCCCTGCAACAAGGGCAGTTGGACGTCCTCGGTGGGCCCATTGAGCAGCGCCGCCACCGCGACACGTTGTATGCACGCATCGCCTTCATGCCTCAGGGATTGGGCGGCAATCTGTATCCCGAGCTGTCGATCCGCGAAAACATCCAGTTTTTTGCCACGCTGTTCGGTCTATCGAAAGCCGACAGCGAACAACGCATGCACAACCTGCTGCTCGCCACTGATCTGTTGAAGTTCGCTGAGCGCCCCGCCGGCAAGTTGTCCGGCGGCATGAAACAGAAACTGGGGCTGTGCTGCGCGCTGATCCATGAGCCGGACCTGCTGATCCTCGACGAGCCAACCACCGGCGTCGACCCGCTGTCACGCCGGCGTTTCTGGGAGTTGATCGACGACGTACGGCGCCAGCGCCAGCAACTGACCCTGCTGGTCGCCACCGCTTATATGGAGGAAGCCGAACAGTTCGAGCATTGCCTGATGCTCGACAACGGCAAGTTGATCGCCACCGGCTTGAGCCGTGAACTGGCGGCTGTCACCCCCAGCGGCAAACTCGATGAGGCCTTCACGCATTTCCAGGGTGACAGCCAGCATGACGCCCAGCCGCTGGTGATTCCGCCACGTAGCGGTGGCAGCAGCGACATCGCCATCGAGGCCCACGACCTGACGCTGCGTTTCGGCGACTTCACCGCCGTGGATCACGTCAGCTTCGCCATCGGGCGCGGCGAGATTTTCGGTTTTCTCGGCTCCAACGGTTGCGGCAAGACCACCACCATGAAAGTCCTCACCGGGCTGATGCCCGCCAGCGAGGGCAGTGCGACGCTGCTCGGCAACCCGGTAGACGCCAAGGATCTGGCCACGCGCAAGCGGGTCGGCTTCATGTCCCAGAGTTTTTCGCTGTATGGCGAGCTCAGCGTGCGGCAGAACCTTGAGCTGCACGCCCGGCTGTTCGACTTGCCCAAAGCCGAGAGCGCGCAACGCATCGATGCATTGATTCAGCGCTTCAATCTGCTCAGCGTCGCCGATCAGCCGTCCGGGGCCTTGCCTCTCGGACTGCGCCAGCGTCTGTCGCTGGCGGTGGCGGTGTTGCACCGCCCGGAAGTGCTGATCCTCGACGAGCCGACTTCCGGCGTCGACCCGGCAGCCCGCGATGATTTCTGGCGGCTGTTGATCGAACTCTCCCGCGAGCAAGGCGTGACGATTTTCCTCTCCACCCACTTCATGAACGAAGCCCAGCGCTGCGACCGCATCTCGCTGATGCACGCTGGCAAAGTCCTGGCGTGCGACACCCCGGCGGCGCTGCAACGTCAGTTCGGTGGAGAAACGCTGGAAGCCGCTTTCGTGACGTGCCTGGAACAGGCCCAGGGCACTGCCCAATCGCCGCCCACGAGTGAATCGCCGACAGCGCCAGCGGCTAACCCGCCACCGCTCAAGCAGCGCGGTGTCAGCCTCGGTCGCCTGCTGGCAGTGGCCCGTCGCGAAGGCAAGGAGCTGCTGCGCGACAAAGTGCGCATGGCCTTTGCGCTGGCTGGGGCGATTTTCATGATGGTGATTTTCGGCTACGGGATTTCCCTGGACGTGGAAAACCTCGCGTTCGCCGTTTACGACCAGGATCAGACACCGCAGAGCCGAACTTATCTGGAAGCCTTTCGCGGCTCCCGTTATTTCGACGAACAACCGGCCATCCATGACGCTCAAGAACTGCATCGACGCCTGCAACGTTCGGAAATCAAACTGGCGCTGGAGATTCCCCCCGGGTTCGGCCGCGATCTGTACGCCGGGCGCCAACCCGCCGTGGCGGCCTGGCTCGATGGCGGCATGCCGTTTCGCGCCGAAACCAGCCGCAATTACGTCGAAGCCGTCCATTTGGCCAATCTTCAACAGTTGGCCGAGCAGAGCAGCCCCGCCATCAACCATCAGGCGGGCGCCAGCCTGCAAACGCGCTTTCGCTACAACCAGGATGTGGTCAGCGTCAACGCGATTGGCCCCGGGGTGATGGCGCTGATTCTGGCGTTCATTCCGGCGATGCTGACCGCGCTCGGCATCGTGCGCGAAAAGGAACTGGGTTCGATCACCAACTTCTACGCCACGCCCCTGACTCGTCTGGAGTTTCTGCTGGGTAAACAAGCGCCGTACCTGCTGGTCAGTCTGATCAACCTTGCGCTGCTGGTGGCGATGAACCGCTGGCTGTTCGGCGTACCGTTCAAGGGCAGCCTGCTGACGCTGGCATTCGGCGGCCTGCTCTACGTGCTGGCGACCACCAGCATGGGCCTGCTGATCTCGGCGTTCACCCGTACGCAAATCGCTGCGATCCTCGGCACCATGATCATTACCAGCCTGCCCACCATCCAGTTCTCCGGGCTGATTGTGCCGCGCTCCTCTTTGGAAGGGGCCGCAGCGGTGATGGGCATGCTGTTTCCGGCGGGGCATTTCCTCGACATCGCCGTCGGTACCTTCACCAAAGCGCTGGACTTGCGGCAGCTGTGGCCGCAGTGCCTCGCGCTGTTCGGGTTCTTTGTCGGGTTCACCGGGCTGAGCCTGGTCATGCTGAAAAAGCAGGAGGCCTGATGCACAAGTTCGCGCACATCCTGCGCCTGGGACTCAAGGAGCTGACCAGCCTGCGCCACGACAGCGTGTTGCTGCTGTTCCTGTTCTACGCCTTTACCGTGGCGATCTACATGCCCGCCGCCGGTTCGGTGATCGGCGTGCACAACGCCAGCGTGGCGATCGTCGACGAAGACCAAAGCGCCCTCTCGCGCCAGTTGGCCCAGGCCCTGCAACCTCCAGAGTTCCAGACACCGGTGCTGTTGCCTTACGCGCAACTGGACCAGGTCATGGACAGCGGCCAATACACCTTCGTGATCAATATACCGGCGCGTTTTCAGACCGATCTGCTCGCGGCGCGACAACCGGCCATTCAAGTCAACGTCGATGCCACCGCGATGAGCCAGGCGTTCATGGGCGCCGGCTACATCGGCCGGATCTTCCAGCGCGAACTGCAGGCCTATGGCGGCCAGAGCGATGCCGCGAGCAAGGCGCCAGTGCAACTGACTACCCGCGCCCTGTTCAACACTAATCTGGAGGGGGGCTGGTTTCTGGCGGTGATTCAGATCGTCAACAACGTCACCATTCTGGCGATCATCCTGACCGGCACGGCGCTGCTGCGTGAACGCGAACACGGCACGCTCGACCATTTGCTGGTGCTGCCGCTGACGGCGATGGAAATCATGCTGGCGAAAATCTGGAGCAACCTGCTGGTGGTGGTGCTGTGCACCTGGCTGTCACTGGAGGTGGTGGTCAAAGGCGCGCTCGGCGTGCCGTTGTCCGGCTCGATGAGCCTGTTTTTACTGGTGACGGCGGTTTATCTGTTTGCCAGTACCGCACTGGGGATCTTTCTGGCGACCCTGGCGCGCTCGACGCCGCAGTTCGGCCTGCTGGCCATTCCGGTGATCATCCCGATGTTGCTGCTGTCCGGCGGCAGTACGCCGCTGGACAGCATGCCGCAATGGCTGCAGTGGGTCATGCAAGGCTCACCATCCACGCATTTTGTCAGCCTCAGCGCCGCGATTCTGTTTCGCGACGCCGGGCTGAGCGTGGTCTGGCCGGACTTGCTGGCGCTGACGGCCATCGGCCTGCTGTTCTTCGTCATTGCCCTGGCGCGCTTTCGCAAAAGCCTGGCGTCCTGAACAGCAGCCAACGCACTTACTGAATGATCAGGTTGTTGAACAACAGATCCTCAACCACCGGCTTGCCAGTTTCGTCATTCATCACTTGCTGCGTTTGTTTCAACGCTTCCTGACGCAACTTTTCCTTGCCCTCGATGCTGCCCATCGCTTCTGTGGTCTGTTGGGAGAACAGCGCCACCAGCTGATTGCGAATCAACGGTTCGTTGGCCTTGACCAGCTTGGTCGACTCTTCACCGGTCACACGCAGCGCCACATCGGCTTTGAACACCTTCAGTTTCGGCGTGCCATCGAGCCCGTAGTTACCCACGAACGGCGGGCTCAGGGTGATGTAGTTGACCTTCGGCGCCTCGCCTTCTTTGGCTTCTTCGGCCAGCGCTGCCACAGGCAGAGACAGGGCCAGCAACAACATGATCCACGCTTTCACAATTCGCTCCTTATCCGGTTTGCGGCCTAGCATAACGACCCGCCGCGTAAGCACAAGCTTATGGCTGGCTATCAGGGCCGGGTATGCTCGTTGACCCGTTGACTGACACACCTACACTTATCGGCCATCACTCCCAAAGGAATAGCCCTGATGAAAGCCGTGCTGTGCAAAGCCTTCGGCCCTGCCGAATCGCTGGTGCTGGAAGACATCGCCAGTCCTGTCGCCAAGAAGAACGAAATCCTGCTGGACGTGCACGCCGCCGGGGTCAACTTCCCGGACACGCTGATCATCGAGGGCAAATACCAATTCAAGCCGCCCTTCCCGTTTTCGCCAGGTGGTGAAGCGGCCGGCGTGGTTAGCGCCGTCGGCGAAAAGGTCAGTCATCTGAAAGTAGGCGACCGGGTCATGGCCCTTACCGGCTGGGGTAGCTTCGCCGAGCAGGTCGCGGTGCCGGGCTATAACGTGCTGCCGATTCCGCCGTCGATGGACTTCAACATCGCCGCTGCATTCAGCATGACCTACGGCACCTCGATGCACGCCCTCAAGCAACGCGCCAACCTTCAGCCGGGCGAAACCCTGCTGGTGCTGGGTGCTTCCGGCGGTGTCGGACTGGCGGCCGTAGAAATCGGTAAAGCCATGGGCGCGCGGGTCATCGCCGCGGCCAGCAGCACGGAAAAACTCGCCGTGGCCAAGGCTGCCGGCGCCGATGAACTGATCAACTACAGCGAAACCAACTTAAAGGAAGAAATCAAACGCCTCACCGACGGTCAGGGTGCCGACGTGATCTACGACCCGGTCGGCGGCGATCTCTTCGACCAGGCCATCCGCGCCATCGCCTGGAACGGACGCCTGCTGGTGGTCGGTTTTGCCAGCGGACGCATTCCCGAGTTGCCCGTCAACCTCGCCCTGCTCAAGGGTGCCGCGGTACTCGGCGTGTTCTGGGGCTCCTTCGCTCAGCGCCAACCGCAGGACAACGCGGCGAACTTCCAGCAACTGTTCGGCTGGTTTGCCGAGGGCAAGTTGAAACCGCTGGTGTCGCAGGTATACCCGCTGAGCAATGCGGCGCAAGCGATCAATGATCTTGGCCAGCGCAAGGCTGTGGGCAAGGTTGTGGTGCAGGTGCGCTGAAATCAGGAAGAACTTTTAACTGCCGGGCGATCCCGCAAAATCGCCCGGCAACAGCTGTTCCTGAATCTTCTGACTACGTGACTCGATGAGTTTGCCGTTGTCATCAAAGCGTAGAACGATGAGCCAATCGTAAACATCCACAGGCCATTTCGGCATACCGATCAGGGCGGGGCCATCGCCGCCGAACGCCGCTATCAGCTTATTGATGTGCCCGTGGTGCCAGGCGATGAGCAATGTTTTCGCCTGATTTTTCTCGCGTAGCAGACTCACCAATTTATCGACCTTGCTATTGGCACAGGGTTGTTCGATTGGCAGTTGCAGGCGTAGGGACAGCGGGATCAGTGTTTGCCGAGGCCGGATACTTTCGGCGCTGTCTGCGGTCGCAATCAGCCGCTGCGGTGTTAGGGGCTGACCATCCAGTTTCAGCGGGGTGAAATAGTCGGCGTACGCCGCGGCGCGCTGTTCGCCTCGGGCATTGAGCTCCCTGCCCACGTCGGGTTTTTCCGCATGACGAACGATCAACACCGTGACATTGCGCAAGCCCGGGGCCGCAGAGCTCTGGACAACACTCAACGCCAGTACTGAAGCCGCAACGACGGCCACCATAAACAACCTCGGCAATAACCTGCGGACCTTCGGAGCCATCGTTTATCTCTGCTGAATCAGGCGGGACTACTGAGCCGAGTCTAAGACACAACCCTTCAATCGCGACAAAAACGCCCCGTTCTTACAGCTGAGCGACAGGTTCGTAAAGGAATGTGCGATTTCCAACATTTCCCCTTTTTGGTGGATGCGAATCAGTGCTATTTTCGGTAACGAAACTGTAACATTCGCATCCGCAGTCAAAACAAGAAATCTGGAGCTCTTGAATGTTTGCTTTCTTTCGTCCTGCCGCACATCAGGCTCCATTGCCTGAAGAAAAAATAGACAGCACCTACCGACGCCTGCGCTGGCAGATCTTCGCTGGCATTTTCATTGGCTACGCGGGTTATTACCTGCTGCGCAAAAACTTCTCCCTGGCCATGCCGTACCTGATCGACGAGGGCTACAGCCGTGGCGATCTGGGTCTGGCGATGTCGGCCATCGCCATTTCCTATGGTCTGTCCAAGTTCCTCATGGGCCTGGTATCCGACCGCTCCAACCCGCGTTTCTTCTTGCCTTTCGGCCTGCTGGTATCGGCTGGGGTAATGTTCGTGTTCGGTTTCGCGCCGTGGGCGACGTCCAGCGTGACCATGATGTTCATTCTGTTGTTCATCAACGGCTGGGCACAGGGCATGGGTTGGCCGCCGAGCGGGCGAACCATGGTGCACTGGTGGTCGCAGAAAGAACGCGGCGGCGTGGTCTCGGTGTGGAACGTGGCGCACAACGTCGGTGGTGGTCTGATCGGCCCGCTGTTCCTGCTCGGCATGGGCCTGTTCAACGACTGGCACGCGGCGTTCTACGTGCCGGCAGCTGTGGCTCTGGCCGTGGCGGTTTTCGCCTTCATGACCATGCGTGACACCCCGCAATCGGTTGGCCTGCCGCCAATCGAGCAGTACAAGAACGACTACCCGGAAGGCTACGACGCCAGCCACGAAGACGAATTCAGCACCAAGGAAATCTTCGTCAAATACGTGCTGCGCAACAAAATGCTCTGGTACATCGCCATGGCCAACGTCTTCGTCTACCTGCTGCGCTACGGCGTACTGGATTGGGCGCCGACGTACCTCAAGGAAGCCAAGGGCTTCACCGTGGATAAAACCTCGTGGGCCTACTTCTTCTACGAATGGGCAGGGATCCCGGGCACGCTGCTGTGCGGCTGGATGTCGGACAAGATCTTCCGTGGCAACCGTGGCCTGACCGGCATGGTGTTCATGGCATTGGTGACCGTGGCAACGCTGGTTTACTGGCTCAACCCGGCCGGCAACCCGACTGTGGACATGATCGCGCTGGTCTCCATCGGCTTCCTGATCTACGGTCCGGTGATGCTGATCGGCCTGCAGGCGCTGGAACTGGCTCCGAAAAAAGCCGCGGGTACTGCTGCGGGTTTCACCGGTCTGTTCGGTTATCTGGGTGGTTCGGTCGCGGCCAGTGCGGCGATGGGCTACACCGTCGACCACTTCGGCTGGGACGGCGGTTTTGTCCTGCTGGTGAGCGCGTGCCTGCTGGCGATGGCCTTCCTGGCCCCGACGCTATGGCACAAGCAAGTCGCCAGTCAGAGCCGCGAAGCGGTCGCTTGATCGACCTGTGATTTACAACGTTTGAGCCGCGCCTCCAGATTTCGGTCTGGCATGGCGTGGCTGCGCAGGGCGTGGGCGGTCTGCTCGACATAATCGCGAGTGGTTCCGTAACGCCCGCAAGCGCTTGCGAACACTTGGCTCAGCACGTGATCCGGCAAGTTGCCGGCATAGCTGGGCAGGTGTCGCTCCAAAACAAATCCTAATGCCTGAACCTGACTGCCATCTTCGAGCCGGCAGTTGAGCCAGTGTGGCCGATAGGACGGGAACGGCATCTCGCGCTTCCACAGTGCATACAGCGCACTGTCCAGATCGTCTTCGGGCAAGCGATAAGCAAACCCACTGCACGAACCGCCACGATCCAGACCGAACACCAGCCCCGGCATTTCCGGGGTGCCGCGATGTTCGTGCGACCATAGGTACAACCCACGATGATAGCCATACACGCGACCGCGCATGCGCTGCGCCGAATTGCATTCCGGCCGCCAGATCAGCGAACCGTAGGCGAACAGCCACACCGGCCCGCCCTTGTGGCGCGCCATGGTCGATTGCATGGAAGCGAGAAGTTGTTCGTGCGTCAGCTGCGGCCCAAGATCGAGCCGCGGAGGGTAAGCCAGGTTCAGAAAAGCGTTTTCAATGGCACTCATGGCGAATAGCGTTCAGCTCCCCGCGGGTGAAGAATTACTTAATAGAACGCACCGCTGTAACAATAAGGCACATATGTTTTAAGGCAATTTAGGTGCCATGGCACACTTCTTAATAGATTGCCTGATTGATATATAACCTAGCGGTATTTACCCAATTAGATAAATACCGATCGGCTATATAGTGAGTTATAACGATTTACCCGCACGGCTCAAGAGCGCGGGGCATACGCGAACACATCGGCGCGCATTTGATGAGCATCCATCCCCGCTTCGACCAGCGCGTCCAGCGTCCCGTAGACCATGGCCGGCGAGCCGCTGGCGTAGACGTGAAGGGACTTGAGATCGGTAAAGTCTTCACAGACCGCCTCGTGCAGCATTCCGCAGCGGCCTTCCCAGCCACATTGGTCGCTGACGACTTTGTGCAGGAACAGATTGGGCAGCTTCACCCATTCGTCCCAATGTTCGATCTCATAGAAATCTTCCGGCCGACGCACGCCCCAATACAGATGCACCGGGTGCTTGAAGCCGTTGGCGCGGCAATGTTCGATCAGGCTGTGGATCTGGCCCATTCCTGTGCCAGCGGCAACCAACACCAGCGGCCCGTCCGGCAGCTCGGCGAGGTGAGTGTCACCGAATGGCAGTTCGACGCGCACCATTGCGTTGCGTTGCAGCTGTTCGATCAGGCTCAACGCACTGGCTTCGCGCGCCAGTACGTGGATTTCCAGGTCGCGCCCACCGTGCGGTGCCGAGGCCATGGAAAACGCTGACTTCTCGCCGCTCTCGCGCTCGATCATCAAATATTGTCCGGCGTGATAGCGCGGTGGCTTGCCGGCCGGCGCACGCAGACGCACACGCCAGGTGTCGCCGCCAACGTCGCGGCATTCGATGACCTGACACGACAGGCTACGCACCGGCAGTTCTCCCAGCGCAAGCACGCCATCCCACAGCACGATGCAGTCTTCCAGCGGCTCGGCTATGCAAGTGTAGAACTCACCGTGATCGCGCACCGTGCCGGCCTGTTCGACCCGGCCTTCCACCAGCAGCGCCGCACACACGTGGCAGTTGCCGTTGCGGCAGCTTTGCGGGCAATCGTAGCCCAGGCGCCGCGCACCATCGAGAATCCGCTCACCGGGCTGTATCTCAAGTACCGCTCCGGAAGGCTGCAGGGTTACACGCATCAATCTATTCCTAACTGATTCCAGATGGCATCGATCCGCTGGGTGACAGCGTCGTCCTTGACAATCACACGGCCCCACTCGCGAGTGGTTTCGCCCGGCCACTTGTGGGTGGCATCGAGCCCCATTTTCGAACCCAGGCCTGAGATCGGCGAGGCGAAGTCGAGGTAGTCGATCGGCGTGTTATCGATCATCACCGTGTCGCGCTTGGGATCCATGCGCGTGGTGATGGCCCAGATCACGTCGTTCCAGTCGCGGGCGTTGATATCGTCGTCAGTGACGATAACGAATTTGGTGTACATGAACTGTCGCAAAAACGACCAGACACCCAGCATCACGCGCTTGGCGTGGCCCGGATACGACTTCTTCATGGTCACGATGGCCATGCGGTACGAGCAGCCTTCCGGCGGCAGGTAGAAGTCGGTGATTTCCGGAAACTGCTTCTGCAGGATCGGCACGAACACTTCGTTCAGTGCCACGCCGAGGATCGCCGGCTCATCCGGCGGACGGCCGGTGTAAGTGCTGTGGTAGATCGGTTTGATCCGGTGGGTGATGCGCTCGACGGTGAACACCGGGAAGCTGTCGACTTCGTTGTAGTAACCGGTGTGGTCGCCGTACGGGCCTTCATCTGCCATTTCGCCCGGATGAATCACGCCTTCAAGGATGATTTCGGCAGTGGCCGGCACTTGCAGGTCGTTGCCACGGCACTTGACCAGTTCGGTGCGGTTGCCGCGCAAGAGGCCGGCGAACGCGTACTCGGAGAGGCTGTCCGGCACTGGCGTCACGGCGCCGAGGATGGTCGCCGGGTCAGCACCGAGGGCCACCGACACAGGGAACGGCTGGCCTGGATGCTTCTCGCACCACTCGCGATAATCCAGAGCGCCACCACGGTGGCTGAGCCAGCGCATGATGACTTTGTTGCGGCCGATCACCTGCTGACGGTAGATGCCCAGGTTCTGACGGTCCTTGTTCGGGCCTTTGGTGACGGTCAGGCCCCAGGTGATCAGCGGGCCGACGTCGCCAGGCCAGCAGGTTTGCACCGGCAGCATCGCCAGATCGACGTCATCGCCTTCGATAACCACTTCCTGGCACACCGCGTCTTTGACGACTTTCGGTGCCATGGCAATGATCTTGCGGAAGATCGGCAGTTTCGACCACGCGTCTTTCAAGCCCTTCGGCGGTTCCGGCTCCTTGAGGAAAGCCAGCAGCTTGCCGATTTCGCGCAGTTCGCTGACCGACTCGGCGCCCATGCCCATGGCCACCCGCTCGGGGGTGCCGAACAGGTTGCCGAGCACGGGGATGTCGTAGCCCGTCGGCTTCTCGAACAGCAGCGCCGGGCCTTTGGCCCGCAGCGTGCGGTCGCACACCTCAGTCATCTCCAGCACCGGCGAGACAGGAATCTGGATGCGTTTCAACTCTCCGCGCTGCTCAAGCTGCTGCACGAAATCCCGAAGATCCTTGAATTTCATTGACGATGGCACCCTCAAAATAGGCGTACATCCTACCTGCTCTGACGGGCAAACAGCAGCCCGTCAGCGCCTGGCATTGCTCAATTTTGGTTCCTACCCAGCAGCAGCGGCGCAAACAGCGGGCTCAGTCTGGCGCTGCCTACGTCCGAAAGATGATCCGCGTCCTTGTACTGCGAGCGGCCATCGACATCGATGGCCGGCAACAATGCGGCGGAGTGGCTGTCACCCCAGAACAATTTTGTCGCCCCACTCTCCGGATCACCGCCCACCAGACAGGACTTGGTCATCGCCTTGTCTGTGCTCAAGTGCAAAAAAAAACGCCCCTTTCGGGGCGTCCTTTTGAACAGCGCTGGTATTACTTGCGCTTCATCGACAAGAAGAACTCGTCGTTGGTCTTGGTCGTTTTCAGCTTGTCGATCAAGAACTCGATGGCCGCGACTTCGTCCATCGGGTGCAGCAACTTACGCAGAATCCACATACGCTGCAGTTCGTCGTCGGCGGTCAGCAACTCTTCGCGGCGGGTGCCGGAACGGTTGATGTTGATCGCAGGGAACACACGCTTCTCGGCGATCTTGCGATCCAGAGGCAGTTCCATGTTGCCGGTACCCTTGAACTCTTCGTAGATCACTTCGTCCATCTTCGAGCCGGTTTCAACCAGCGCGGTGGCGATAATGGTCAGCGAGCCGCCTTCTTCGATGTTTCGCGCAGCACCGAAGAAACGCTTTGGTTTCTCCAGGGCGTGAGCATCGACACCACCGGTCAATACCTTGCCGGAGCTCGGGATCACGGTGTTGTAGGCACGGGCCAGACGGGTGATGGAGTCAAGCAGGATCACCACGTCTTTCTTGTGCTCGACCAGGCGCTTGGCCTTCTCGATCACCATTTCGGCAACCTGGACGTGACGGGTCGGCGGCTCGTCGAAGGTCGAGGCAACCACTTCGCCGCGCACGGTGCGCTGCATTTCGGTTACTTCTTCCGGACGTTCGTCGATCAGCAATACGATCAGGTGAACTTCAGGGTTGTTACGGGCGATGTTCGCTGCGATGTTCTGCAGCATGATCGTTTTACCGGCTTTCGGCGGTGCAACGATCAGACCGCGCTGGCCTTTGCCGATCGGAGCGCACAGGTCGATCACACGACCGGTCAAGTCTTCGGTGGAACCGTTGCCGGCTTCCATCTTCATGCGCACGGTCGGGAACAGCGGGGTCAGGTTCTCGAAGAGAATCTTGTTTTTCGCGTTCTCTGGGCGATCGAAGTTGATCGTGTCGACCTTGAGCAGAGCGAAATACCGCTCGCCTTCCTTCGGAGGGCGAATCTTGCCAACGATGGTGTCACCGGTGCGCAAGTTGAAGCGGCGGATCTGGCTCGGCGAGACGTAGATATCGTCTGGGCCGGCGAGGTAGGAAGCGTCAGCGGAGCGCAGGAAGCCGAAGCCGTCCTGGAGAATCTCCAGCACGCCATCACCGGAGATTTCCTCGCCGCTTTTAGCGTGCTTTTTCAGCAGGGAGAAAATCACGTCCTGCTTGCGCGAACGGGCCATATTTTCTATGCCCATCTGTTCGGCCAATTCGAGCAGTTCGGTAATCGGCTTTTGCTTGAGTTCAGTCAGATTCATATAGGAATGACGTAATCATTTATGGAGGGGGGAAATTAAGCTTTTGGCTTAATGAGGCCGCGCCGCAGAGAAGGCGACAGGATCGCGTACTTATTCGAAAAGGAGTGCGTCGGCGACGGCTAGCAGGGGGCATTGGAGAAACCAGTGCGGGGCCGAATGTACCACCTGAGTTTCGGAGCGTCTAGCCCTGAATACGCAAAAAGCCCCGCTAATTGCGGGGCTTTTTTTCAGGCACTTTGCTGCGACGCTTAGATGTTGGCGTCGAGGAAAGCAGCCAGTTGCGACTTCGACAGGGCGCCGACTTTGGTCGCTTCAACGTTGCCGTTCTTGAACAGCATGAGCGTCGGGATACCACGTACGCCGTGCTTGGCCGGGGTTTCCTGGTTCTCGTCGATGTTCAGTTTGGCAACGGTCAGCTTGCCTTTGTAAGTCTCGGCAATTTCGTCCAGAACCGGAGCGATCATTTTGCAAGGGCCGCACCATTCAGCCCAGTAGTCGACCAGTACAGCGCCTTCGGCCTTGAGTACGTCGGCTTCGAAGCTAGCGTCGCTAACGTGTTTGATAAGATCGCTGCTCATGGAATTCTCCAGGTTGTAAGCAAAAAAACGTGGCCCATCATATCCGCCCCGCTCCGGTTCAGGAAGCCGCAGATGATTGAGTCTTGCTATGGTGCCTCATGAGTTTGGGTATAGCTCAAGTCAAGCGCTGGCGGGAGCAATGAAGGCGATTCCGGTGCGCAGTGCGGCGTTGCGCACGTGTTCCTGCATGGCTTTTTGCGCTGCACCCGAGGCACGCCGGGCCAGCGCGCGAAGGATCTTGCGGTGCTCCTGCCAGGTTTCCATGGCGCGTTCGGCGCGGATGAACGGTAGTTTCTGACTCTCCAGAAAGATCTCGGCGCTGGCGGTAAGGATGCTCAGCATCGCCTGATTACCGCTGGCCAACAGGATTCGTCGGTGAAATTCGAAATCCAGCTTCGCCGCCGCTTCGAAGTCGGCGCATCGCAATTGCTCGCGCATAGCGGCGACATTGTCTTCCAGCGCATCCAGATCAGATGTGCTCAACGTCACCGCCGCCAGCCCCGCCGCAAAGCCTTCAAGGGCATAGCGTAATTGAAAGATATCCAGCGGCGAGGCCTGCGCCGCGAAGGGCCAGCTCCCGGCACTCTCCCCGCGCGACAACTCCACCGGCGACTGCACGAACACACCCTTGCCCGGCTGAATGCTGACCAGACCCAGCGCGCTCAACGATGACAGCGCCTCACGCAACGACGCCCGGCTGACGCCCAGTTGAAGCGCCAGATCACGTTGCGACGGCAAGGCGTCCCCCGGGCCGAAGCCCTGTTCGGTGATCAATTTGCGGATCGCTTGCAGCGCCACTTCGGGTACGGCGCGGGAGATCGAGTTCATGATTTTCAGACGTACCAGGCCAATGTGCGGCTAGTTGTAAAGCTATTCGCCGAGTCCGGCAAGTCGTGCCCCAGCGGGGTTCGGCGAACGTGACCGATGCGCTATCGCAGTGCGAAAAACAACCTGACTGTTCAGACCAGTAAGACCGAGTAAACCCGCTGAAACTGCGGCGTGCCGGGACGAAAGCGGCGTATTGGCACGGCCCATGCTCTGTCCGATCGCAGAAAATACTTCCCGCCGATCCGGAGATTGTCCATGACCCTGCGTTACAGCGCCCTCCTCGCTTCCCTGTTTGCCGGCCTGTTGTTGTGCCAGGCGCCCGCTCACGCCGACGGTCTCGACGACGTGGTCAAACGCGGCACGCTGAAAGTCGCCGTGCCGCAGGACTTCCCGCCGTTCGGCTCGGTCGGCCCGGACATGAAACCCCGCGGCCTGGACATCGACACGGCGAAACTGCTGGCCGATCAGCTCAAGGTCAAACTCGAACTCACCCCGGTCAACAGCACCAACCGCATCCCCTTTCTGACCACCGGCAAGGTCGATCTGGTGATTTCCAGCCTGGGCAAGAACCCGGAGCGCGAGAAAGTCATCGACTTTTCTCGCGCCTACGCACCGTTCTACCTCGCCGTGTTCGGCCCACCAGAGGCGGCGATCACCAGCCTCGACGACCTCAAGGGCAAAACCATCAGCGTCACCCGTGGCGCCATCGAAGACATCGAACTGAGCAAAGTCGCCCCTGAAGGCGTGACCATCAAGCGCTTCGAAGACAACAACTCGACCATCGCCGCTTATCTCGCGGGCCAGGTCGACCTGATTGCCAGCGGCAACGTGGTGATGGTCGCAATCAGCGAAAAGAACCCGAAACGGGTACCGGCGCTGAAAGTGAAGCTCAAGGATTCGCCGGTCTACGTTGGCGTGAACAAAAATGAAACGGCGCTGTTGACCAAGGTCAACGACATTCTCAACACCGCCAAGACCGACGGTGCGCTGGAAAAGAACTCGCAGACCTGGCTGAAAGAGCCGCTGCCGGCCGATCTCTGATCGACTGCGCGGGAGAACCTCATGGCTTATCAGTTCGATTTCATGCCGGTGGTGGAAAACACCGACCTGCTGCTACGCGGCGCGCTGTTCACCCTTGAGCTGACAGCCATCGGCGCACTGCTTGGGGTGAGCGTGGGCATTGTCGGGGCGCTGGTACGGGCGTGGAACATCCGTCCGTTCTCGGCGATTTTTGGCGTCTATGTCGAGTTGATCCGCAACACACCGTTTCTGGTGCAGTTGTTTTTCATCTTCTTCGGCCTGCCTTCCCTCGGTGTGCAGATTTCAGAGTGGCAAGCAGCCGTGCTGGCGATGGTCATCAACCTCGGGGCGTATTCGACCGAGATCATCCGCGCCGGCATTCAGGCGATCCCGCGTGGGCAACTGGAAGCCGCAGCGGCACTGGCGATGACGCGCTTCGAAGCGTTCCGCCATGTGGTGCTGCTGCCGGCGCTGGGTAAGGTCTGGCCGGCCCTGAGCAGTCAGATCATCATCGTCATGCTCGGCTCGGCGGTGTGTTCGCAAATCGCCACCGAGGAGCTGAGCTTTGCCGCCAACTTCATTCAGTCGCGCAACTTCCGCGCATTTGAAACCTACGCGCTGACCACGCTGATCTATCTGTGCATGGCGCTGCTGATCCGCCAATTGCTCAATTGGCTCGGCCGTCGCTACATTTCCAGGAGCAGCCAATGAGCGACTTCACGTTCTGGGACATCCTGCGCAACCTGCTCACCGGCCTGCAATGGACACTGGCATTGTCGCTGGTGGCGTTTATTGGCGGCGGCATCGTCGGGCTGCTGATCCTGATAATGCGCATCTCGAAAAACACCCTGTCGAGCAATATCGCCCGCACCTGGATCGAGCTGTTCCAGGGCACGCCACTGTTGATGCAGCTGTTTCTAGTGTTCTTCGGCGTGGCGCTGGCCGGGATCGAGATTTCGCCGTGGATGGCGGCGGCGGTGGCCCTGACCTTGTTCACCAGCGCCTATCTGGCGGAGATCTGGCGCGGCTGCGTCGAGGCGATCCCCAATGGCCAATGGGAAGCCTCATCGAGCCTGGCGCTCAATCCGCTGGAGCAATTGCGCTACGTGATCCTGCCGCAAGCGCTGCGCATTGCCGTGGCGCCGACCGTGGGTTTCTCGGTGCAAGTGGTCAAAGGCACTGCCGTGACCTCGATCATCGGCTTCACCGAACTGACCAAGACCGGCGGCATGCTCGCCAACGCCACGTTCGAACCCTTCATGGTCTACGGCCTCGTTGCCCTCGGCTATTTCCTTCTCTGCTACCCCTTGTCCCTCAGTGCGCGCTACCTGGAAAGGAGACTGCATGCCTCTGCTTAGAATTTCCGCCCTGCATAAATACTACGGCGATCACCACGTCCTCAAAGGCATCGACCTCAGCGTCGAGGAAGGCCAGGTGGTGGCGATCATCGGCCGCAGCGGCTCGGGCAAATCGACCCTGCTGCGCACGCTTAACGGCCTGGAGTCGATCAATGACGGCGTGATTGAAGTCGACGGTGAATACCTCGACGCCGCCCGCGCCGACCTGCGCAGCTTGCGGCAGAAAGTCGGCATGGTGTTCCAGCAGTTCAATCTGTTCCCGCACCTGACTGTTGGCGAAAACGTCATGCTCGCCCCGCAAGTGGTGCAAAAAGTGCCAAAGGCCAAGGCTGCCGAACTGGCGCGCGCGATGCTGGAGCGTGTCGGCCTGGGCGAAAAGTTTGACGCGTTCCCGGATCGGCTGTCCGGCGGGCAGCAGCAACGCGTGGCGATTGCCCGGGCGTTGGCGATGTCGCCGAAAGTGCTGCTGTGTGACGAGATCACTTCGGCGCTGGACCCGGAGCTGGTCAATGAAGTGCTCGCCGTGGTTCGGCAACTGGCCAAAGAAGGCATGACGCTGATCATGGTCACCCATGAGATGCGCTTTGCCCGTGAGGTCGGCGACAAACTGGTGTTCATGCACCATGGCAAGGTGCATGAAGTGGGGGATCCGAAAGTGTTGTTTGCCAATCCGCAAACGGCGGAACTGGCGAATTTCATTGGTTCGGTTGAAGCGGTGGCCTGAAAAAGCTCGGCATCTGTAATGTCCTCTGC
This sequence comes from Pseudomonas sp. A0308, assembly GCF_044218815.1. NCBI lineage: Bacteria > Pseudomonadati > Pseudomonadota > Gammaproteobacteria > Pseudomonadales > Pseudomonadaceae > Pseudomonas > Pseudomonas sp. A0308. The sequence continues at coordinate 3,701,247 of NZ_CP162581.1, read as the reverse complement.
GCTAGCAGGCTAGCTCCCACAAGTGAGCGCGTTCCAATGTGGGAGCTAGCCTGCTAGCGAATGACCGCGTAGCGGTCACCCGCATTCCTGTGTCAGATCAAGGGTTTGAACCGTGCGCGTTGGCGTCAGCCGTTGATCGTGGCACGATGTCGGGGTTATCGACCGAGACCCCCTGACCATGCCGCAATCCAAAGCCAAGAATCTGTCCCTGATCGCTGCAATCGACTTGGGCTCCAACAGCTTTCACATGGTCGTGGCCAAGGCCCAGAACGGCGAAATCCGTATCCTTGAGCGCCTCGGCGAGAAAGTGCAACTGGCCGCCGGCATCGACGACCAGCGCCAACTCAACGAAGAGTCGATGCAACGTGGCCTCGATTGCCTCAAGCGCTTTGCCCAACTGATCAACGGTATGCCGCTGGGCGCCGTGCGGATCGTCGGCACCAACGCCCTGCGTGAAGCGCGCAACCGCCTCGAATTCATTCATCGCGCCGAAGAAATCCTCGGTCATCCGGTGGAAGTCATCTCCGGCCGCGAAGAAGCGCGCCTGATTTATCTGGGTGTGTCGCACACCCTCGCCGACACCCCGGGCAAGCGTCTGGTCGCCGACATCGGCGGCGGCAGTACCGAATTCATCATCGGTCAGCGCTTCGAACCGTTGCTGCGCGAAAGCCTGCAAATGGGTTGCGTCAGCTTTACCCAACGCTACTTCAAGGACGGCAAGATCACCCCGGCCCGTTACGCCCAGGCGTACACCGCGGCGCGGCTGGAGATCATGAGCATCGAACACGCCCTGCACCGCCTGACCTGGGATGAAGCCATCGGCTCCTCCGGCACCATTCGTGCCATTGGCCTGGCGCTGAAGGCCGGCGGGCACGGCACCGGCGAAGTGAATGCCGAAGGCCTGGCCTGGCTCAAACGCCGACTGTTCAAGCTGGGCGATGTCGACAAAATCGATTTCGATGGCATAAAGCCCGACCGTCGGGCGATTTTCCCGGCAGGCCTGGCGATTCTCGAAGCGATCTTCGACGCCCTCGAACTGCAACGCATGGATCACTGCGACGGTGCGCTGCGTGAAGGCGTGCTCTACGACCTGCTTGGCCGTCATCATCACGAAGACGTGCGCGAACGCACCCTGACGTCACTGATGGAGCGCTACCACGTCGATGTCGAACAAGCGGAGCGGGTCGAACGCAAAGCCCTGCACGCCTTCGACCAGGTTGCCGAGGACTGGCAGCTGGATGACGGCATCTGGCGTGAACTGCTGGGCTGGGCTGCGAAAGTGCACGAAGTCGGCCTCGACATCGCCCACTACCACTATCACAAGCACGGCGCCTATTTGATCGAGCACTCTGATCTGGCCGGGTTCTCCCGTGAAGACCAGCAGATGCTCGCCCTTTTGGTGCGCGGCCATCGCCGCAATATCCCCAAGGACAAGTTTGCCGATTTTGGTGCCGACGGCGACAAGCTGATCCGCCTCTGCGTGCTGCTGCGTTTTGCGATCCTGTTCCACCACATCCGTGGTACGCAGGCGATGCCGCAGGTGGTGCTGCATGCCAATGGCAATAACCTTGATGTGGAATTTCCGCAGAACTGGCTGGATGAGAATCAGCTGACCCAGGCGGATTTCGGGCTTGAGGCTGATTGGTTGACGCGGGTGGGGATTGTTCTAACGGTTCACTGAGTATTGGTTGGGCACAAAAAAGGCGATCCTTCTGGATCGCCTTTTTTATTGGGTTCGACTTGAGGGCAGAGGTGAACCATCCCCTCACCCCAGCCCTCTCCCGAGGGAGAGGGGGCCAATTTGTGTGATTTTCCAATCCTGAGTTCGACTCGATATCTCGGGTCGGTGCAAATCCATAGGCACCTCGGTCAGTCCCCTCTCCCCCGGGGAGAGGGCTAGGGTGAGGGGCTTTTGACTTTCAGCTCTCAGCTGCTCACCGGAAGAATCGGGCTACCCAAACGCTCCAGCAACGTCGCCTGCGCGCTTCTCGGGTTCTGGTTACCGGTTGGCGTGTTGCGGATGTAACGGCCATCCGACTGCAGGCTCCAGCTGTGGGTGTTGTCGGTCAGGTACAGCTCCAGCTCTTTCTTCACCCGGGTCAGCAGCTTCTTGCCTTCCACCGGGAAGCAAGTCTCGACGCGCTTGTCGAGGTTGCGCTCCATCCAGTCGGCACTGGAGAGGAACATCTGTTCCTCGCCGCCATTAAGGAAGTAGAACACTCGGGTGTGCTCAAGGAAGCGACCGATGATCGAGCGCACGTGAATGTTGTGCGAAACCCCGGCGATACCCGGACGCAGGCAGCACATGCCACGCACCACCAGATCGATGCGCACACCGGACTGGCTGGCCTTGTACAGCGCGCGGATGATCTTCGGGTCGGTCAGCGAGTTGAACTTGGCAATGATGTGCGCCGGTTTGCCTTCGACAGCGAACTGGGTTTCGCGGGCAATCATGTCGAGCATGCCCTTCTTCAAGGTGAACGGCGCGTGCAGCAGCTTCTTCATGCGCAGCGTCTTGCCCATGCCGATCAACTGGCTGAACAGTTTGCCGACGTCTTCGCACAAGGCGTCGTCGGAGGTCAGCAGACTGTAGTCGGTGTAGAGCTTGGCGTTGCCGGCGTGGTAGTTACCGGTACCCAAATGCGCGTAACGCACAATTTCGCCCTGCTCACGGCGCAGGATCAACATCATTTTGGCGTGGGTCTTGAAGCCGACCACGCCGTAGATCACCACCGCACCGGCCGCTTGCAGACGGCTGGCCAGTTGCAGGTTGGACTCTTCGTCGAACCGCGCACGCAGCTCGATGACCGCAGTGACTTCCTTGCCGTTACGCGCGGCATCGACCAGCGCATCAACGATTTCCGAGTTGGCCCCCGAGCGATACAGGGTCTGGCGCACAGCCAGAACGTGCGGGTCTTTCGCGGCCTGGCGCAGCAGGTCGACCACCGGGGTGAACGACTCGAATGGGTGCAGCAACAGGATGTCCTGCTTGCTGACCACACTGAAAATGTTCTCGCTGTTCTGCAGCAGTTTCGGAATCTGCGGGGTGAACGGCGTGTATTGCAGCTCCGGATGGCTGTCCAGACCGGTGATGCTGAACAGACGCGTCAGGTTGACCGGGCCATTGACCTGATACAACTCGGTCTCGCTCAGGTTGAACTGCTTGAGCAGGTAATCCGACAGATGTTTCGGGCAGGTGTCGGCCACTTCCAGACGTACAGCGTCGCCATAACGACGCGAGAACAGCTCACCACGCAGCGCACGGGCCAAGTCTTCGACGTCTTCGGAATCGAGTGCCAGGTCAGCGTTTCGAGTCAGACGGAACTGGTAGCAGCCCTTGACCTTCATGCCTTGGAACAGGTCATCGGCGTGAGCGTGGATCATCGACGAGAGGAACACATAGTTGTCGCCAGCGCCGCCGACTTCTTCCGGCACTTTGATGATGCGCGGCAGCAAACGCGGGGCCGGGATGATCGCCAGACCGGAATCGCGGCCGAAGGCGTCGATGCCTTCCAGCTCGACGATGAAGTTCAGGCTCTTGTTCACCAGCAACGGGAACGGGTGCGTCGGGTCGAGGCCGATCGGGGTGATGATCGGCGCGATCTCGTCGCGGAAATAACGGCGCACCCAGGTCTTGATCTTGGTCGTCCAGTTGCGGCGACGGATGAAACGGACCTGATGCTTTTCAAGCTCCGGCAAAAGAATGTCGTTGAGGATCGCGTATTGGCGATCAACATGGCCGTGCACCAATTCACTGATGCGGGCCAAGGCTTGATGCGGCTGCAAGCCATCGGCACCGGCCTGTTCGCGGGCGAAGGTTATTTGCTTCTTGAGGCCGGCGACGCGAATTTCGAAGAACTCGTCGAGGTTGCTGGAGAAGATCAGCAGGAACTTCAGCCGCTCGAGCAACGGATAGGACTCGTCCAGCGCCTGTTCGAGCACGCGGATGTTGAACTGCAATTGCGAGAGCTCGCGGTGGATGTACAGGCTGCTGTCATCCAGGCCGGGAATGGCGATCGCCGGCACCGCCGCAGCGGTTTCGGTGACCGGCGCCGGTGGCGCTGGCTCCAGTTCCGGCGGGGTTTCGGTGATTTGTTCGACCACCGGCTGAGCTTCTTTTACGGCAACTTCAGTGAGTCCTTCGGTATTCATGGAATGTTCCTGGGAGGGCTATTTCTGCTCTCGTAACAATTGAGCGGCGCGGACGGCAAAGTAAGTCAGGATGCCATCAGCGCCGGCACGTTTAAAGGCGGTCAGTGATTCGAGAATCACCGCTTCGCTCAACCAGCCATTCTGGATCGCCGCCATGTGCATGGCGTATTCGCCACTGACCTGATAGACGAAGGTCGGCACCTTGAAGGCATCTTTTACCCGGAAAAGAATGTCCAGGTACGGCATGCCCGGCTTGACCATGACCATGTCCGCGCCTTCAGACAAGTCCGCACCGACTTCGTGCAGCGCTTCGTCACTGTTGGCCGGGTCCATCTGATAGGAGGCCTTGTTCGCCTTGCCCAGGTTAGCGGCCGAACCCACGGCATCGCGGAACGGGCCGTAATAGGCGCTGGCGTACTTGGCCGAGTAGGCCATGATGCGCACGTTGACGTGACCGGCAATTTCCAGCGCTTCACGAATCGCCTGGATGCGCCCGTCCATCATGTCCGATGGCGCGACAACCTGTGCGCCAGCTTCGGCATGGGACAGTGCTTGCCTGACCAGCGCATCGACAGTGATGTCGTTCTGCACATAGCCGTCTTCGTCGAGGATGCCGTCCTGACCGTGGGTGGTGAACGGATCGAGGGCGACGTCGGTGATCACGCCCAGCTCGGGGAATCGATCGCGCAGCGCGCGGGTTGCACGCTGGGCAATGCCCTGCGGATTCCAGGCTTCGGCAGCGTCGAGAGATTTCAGTTCCGCTGGCGTCACCGGGAACAAGGCCAGCGCCGGGATCCCCAGCTCGACCCATTTGGCAGCTTCTTCAAGCAGCAGATCAATCGTCAGCCGCTCTACGCCCGGCATCGACGCCACGGCTTCGCGGCGGTTTTCACCGTCGAGCACGAAGACCGGCAGGATCAGGTCATCGACCGTCAACACATTTTCCCGCACCAGCCGACGCGAAAAATCATCACGACGGTTGCGACGCAGGCGGGTTGCAGGGAACAGACGATTGGCGGGGGTAAAGCTCACGGCGGACTCCTGAGCCCGCGCAAACGGGCGAGCGTGACAGTTATAGACGGCCATTATGACGAACGGATGACAGTTGTGCGTGCACCGTGACATGTAGCCGCATTCCATTGTCAGTGCAGGAATAGTTCACGTCGAGACACATTTGGACACTTTCATGAATGTGTCCGAAGGGTTAGGCTGCGCGTTCATTTCGCCAGCACCCAGACAATGCTCCAACAATTTCTGCATGACTTTGGCTACTTTGCCCTGTTTCTCGGGACGTTCTTCGAAGGCGAAACCATTCTGGTGCTCGCGGGCTTCCTCGCGTTCCGTGGCTACATGGACATCAATATTGTGGTCGTCGTGGCGTTCTGCGGCAGCTATGCCGGTGATCAGCTGTGGTACTTCCTGGGGCGCAAGCACGGGCGCAAATTGCTCGCGCGCAAACCGCGCTGGCAATTGATGGGCGACCGGGCGCTGGAGCACATTCGCAAGCATCCTGACATCTGGGTCCTGAGCTTCCGCTTCGTGTATGGCTTGCGCACGGTGATGCCCGTGGCGATCGGCCTGTCGGGCTATCCGCCGGGACGTTATCTGCTGCTGAACGGCATCGGCGCAGCCATCTGGGCCACCGCGCTGGCGGCTGCGGCTTACCATTTCGGCGCAGTGCTGGAAGGCATGCTCGGCAGCATCAAAAAATACGAACTGTGGGTCCTCGGCGCCCTGCTGGTATTGGGCGTGGGCCTGTGGCTGCGTCGCCGCTTCAAGAATGCCCGTCTGGCGAGGAAGATCTACGCCGACGAGCAAGCCGCAAAAGCCGCGCAGTTGCAGCAAGTCGAACTGGACAATCCCGCCGACCCCAAGACGCCAGCCGAGTAACTCGCTGGCGGGTGGCGCCCGCCATCCCACACTGCGCACAGCAGTGTGGTTCCCCCCGAAAATCATCAGTTCATCGTCGCCCTCTTCCTGGCGCGAGCCGAACAGTCGACCCAAATAATGAACACCCCGCCGTCGTTGCGATCCATGTAGAAAGCGCTCTGTGCATGCTGTGTCCGATGCCTGGACGGCGTGAGTCTTGAGGCCGACACCAGGGGTCGCCCCCCATAAACCCTATGGCAACCCGCGATAAATTAGTGGACATTTAGCGCTATGAATCTGGAGAGAAAACCATGAGCAAAAAAGTTGCAGTGATCCTGTCCGGCAGTGGCGTTTACGACGGCGCCGAGATCCATGAAAGCGTCATTACCCTGCTGCGCCTCGATCAACGCGGCGCGCAGGTGCAGTGTTTCGCCCCGAACATCTCGCAATTGCATGTGATCAATCACCTCACTGGCGAAGAAATGCCCGAGTCGCGCAACGTGCTGGTGGAATCGGCGCGCATTGCTCGCGGCAACATCAAGGACATCCGCGAAGCCGACGTCGAAGACTTCGATGCACTGATCGTGCCCGGCGGTTTTGGCGCGGCGAAGAACCTGTCGAATTTCGCTATCGAAGGCGCCGGCTGCACAGTGCAGCCAGACGTGCTGGCCTTGGCTGAAGCATTTGCCGAAGCGGGCAAACCGGTGGGGCTGATCTGCATCTCGCCGGCACTCGCGGCGAAAATCTACGGCCCGGGCGTAACCTGCACCATCGGCAACGATGCCGACACCGCCACGGCGATGAACAAGATGGGCGCCACCCACGAAGACTGCGCCGTGACCGACATCATCGAAGACAAGGCGCGCAAACTGGTGACGACTCCGGCGTACATGCTGGCGCAGAACATCAGCGAAGCGGCTTCGGGAATCAACAAACTGGTCGACCGTGTGCTCGAACTGACCCACGAGAACGACGCCTGATACCCCAGCAGCACAAAAAACCAAATGAGGGAGCGAGCCTGCTCGCGAACGCGGTGTGTCAATCAACTCAATGTTGTCTGATACAACGCCTTCGCGAGCAGGCTCGCTCCCACATTGGATTTGTGCAGAGTCAGGGTTTGCGAGCAAGGCGAGTCAGGATGCGGTCCAGCGCATTGGCAAACGCCTGCTTCTCGCGATCGCCGAATGGCGCAGGGCCGCCGCTCATCTGGCCCTGTTCGCGCAGATCGGTGAACAGGTTGCGCACCGCCAGCCGGTCACCCATGTTCTTCTCGTCGAACTCCTTGCCGCGCGGATCCAGCGCTGCCACGCCCTTCTTCACCAACCGATCGGCCAGCGGGATATCGCTGCATATCACCAGCTCACCGGGCACCGCGTGTTCGACCAGATAATCGTCCGCCGCATCCGGGCCGCTCGGCACCACGATCAACTTGACGATAGCCAGCCCCGGCTTGGTCTGCGGCTGTCCGGCCACCAGCACCACTTCGTACTGTCGCTTGAGGGCAAACTTCACCACCAGATCCTTCGCCGCCCGCGGACAGGCGTCGGCATCGATCCATACACGCATTTTGTTTACCTCTTCAAAGCAAAAGATCGCAGCCTGCGCAGCTCTTACAGGGTTTTCGGTTGGTCACAAATAGTGTGATCACCTCAATCCCCTGTAGGAGCTGCCGCAGGCTGCGATCTTTTCAGGATCACACAATCAAGCAGCAGAAACCCGCTTCTTCTCCGCCACCCAACTACGCCCATACAACACAACAATCGCCAGAATCGCCACCGCCTGCGCCGCCAGCGAATACGCATCGGCGTGAATCCCCAGCCAATCGAAATCGAAAAACGGCACTGGCCGTGTACCGAAGATCCCGGCCTCCTGCAGCGCCTTGACACCATGCCCGGCAAACACCACCGACAGCGCACACAGCAGCGCGGCGTTGATGCTGAAGAACAGCGTCAGCGGCAGTTTCGCCGAACCGCGCAAGATCACCCATGCAAGTCCGACCAGCAGCACCAGCGCAGTCGCACCGCCCGCCAACACCGCGTCATGCCCGGCGGGGCCAGCCTGCAGCCAGAGGGTTTCGTAGAACAGGATCACTTCGAACAGCTCGCGATACACCGAGAAGAACGCCAGGATTGCAAAGCCGAATCGCCCGCCACCGCCGACCAGACTGCTCTTGATGTAATCCTGCCAGGCTGCCGCGTGCCGGCGGTCGTGCATCCACACGCCGAGCCACAGCACCATAACGCTGGCGAACAGTGCCGTGGCGCCTTCGAGCAATTCGCGCTGCGAGCCGCTGACGTCGATCACGTACGCCGCCAGCGCCCAGGTACCGAGACCGGCTAGCAACGCCAAACCCCAACCGACGTTGACGCTGCGCACGGCCGACTGCTGACCGGTGTTGCGCAGGAAGGCGAGGATCGCTGCCAGCACCAGAATCGCTTCAAGACCTTCGCGCAGCAGAATAAGCAGGCCGGAGATGTAGCTCAGCGACCAGCTCAAACCATCGCTGCCGAGCAACCCGGCAGACTCTTTCAGCTTCGCCTTGGCGGCGTCCAGACGCTGCTCGGCCTGCGCGACCGGCAAGCCATCCTGCAACGACTGCCGATAGGCCATCAGGGATTTTTCGGTGTCCTTGCGTACGTTGGCGTCGACGTTATCCAGCGAACTCTCGACCAGTTCGAAACCTTCCAGATACGCCGCCACCGACAGGTCGTAGGCCTGATCGTGCTCACCCGCGCGGTAGGCCGCGAGGCTCTTGTCCAGCGTCGCAGCGGTGTAGCCGAGCAACTGCGCCGGGCCACGTTTGACCTGCGGCGGCTGCGCACGCTGAGCGCGGAAGGTCGCGGCGGCTTGCGCGCCTTCGGCGGCCTGCACTTCGGTCGGTGTCTGGCGCGCCAGATCAGCGATGTTGTAACTCTTTTCGGATTTGGCCGCCGCTGCATCGGCACTGAACCCGGCGATGTAAGTGGCCAGATCCCAACGCTGGCGATCATCGAGCTGATCGGCAAACGCCGGCATGTCGGTGCCTTCGACGCCTTGGCCCAGAGTGCTGTAGATCGCGTACAGGCTCAGGTGATCCATGCGCACAGCATCCCGCAGATTGGCGGGCGCCGGCGTCAGCCCGACACCTGCCGGACCGTCACCGGCACCTGTGTCGCCGTGGCACACCGAGCAATTCTGCGCATAGAGCGGCGCACCACGGGTTGGGTCCGGGGTGATGATCGGCGCCTGGCTCACTTCATACGCCACCGCCAGTTTCGCCCCCAGTTGCCGTGCCTGACGGGCCACTTCGGCGCCGTCCTGCTTGGCACTGATGGCTGCATGCAATGCATCGACGCCTTGCTCCAGCGCAGCTTTCTCGGGTTTGGCCGGGAGGTTGGCGATCAAGCCTTGCAGCGCTTGGGTGAATTCCAGCTGTTCGCGGTATTCGGAGTCATCCATGACTTTGCCCGCTGCTACCGTTGGCGGGTAGTCAGCGCTGATGTAATCAAGCAGGTGCAGCGCTTGCGGCGCGCCTTCCACGGTGTCGGCAAGCAGGTTGAAGCTGCTCAGGGCTAACAACGGGAACACCAGCCAGGCCAGGAAGCGGGACGAGGCAGTCATGAATGATTCTCAAATGGAAATACGAAGTTACATATTGTTCACTTCGAAACCGATTCACTCAAGCTTTCTCGCAGATTTGCGCGCCCCTGACCTCTGCTCAACAGCAACACCCATCCCTATAATGCCGACTCGCTACGCCCTTTGAGCTCAAGGAAGAACCGCTGCCCATGCGTCGATATCTGCTGTCTTCAGCGCTACTAATCGCCGTCCTGCACCTCAGTGGATGCGCCGCTTACCGCAATTACGACCAGGAAATGCAGCAGACCAATGACCAGTTGATGCGGGGCAACTTTCAGGGCGCGCTGGATCTGCTGAACTGGAACAACCCGTGGGAAGACAAGGATCTGCTCTATTACTTCGAAAAAGGCGCGATCCTGAGCTTCGCCAACGTGCTGCCGCAGAGCCAGACCGCTTGGCGCAGCGCCGACCAAAGGGTCTTTCAGCGCGAAGAGGCCGTGCCCTCCGGTGCCAGCAAACTGCTCAACCGGTTCGCCTATGAGATGGGCACCATGCTGGTCAACGACAAGCTGAGTCGCTACGAAGGCTACGACTACGAAAAGGTCATGCTGACCACGCAGATGGCCCTCAACCAATTGGCCGAGAGTGATTTCGACGGCGCCCGGGCCGACATCAAGAAAACCCACGAACGTGAAGCGCTGATTGCCCGTCAGCGGGAGCGCCAGTACGAAGAACTCGAAGCGCAGGCCGGCGCTCAAGGCATCAAGGTGCAATACAAGGATCTGCAAGGCTATCCGGTGACTACCCTGGATGCCCCGGCGGTGATCGAATTGAAAAACGGTTACCAGAGCGCTTTCAGCCACTATCTGGCCGGGTTCGCGTATGAGGCGCTGGGCGAACGGGGCCTGGCCGCGCCGGGCTATCGGCAGGCGATCGAATTGCGCCCAGACCTGGCCTTTCTTCGGCAGGCGTTGCGCGATCTCGACAAGTCTCCAGCCAAAGCGGATGAAAGTGATGTCCTGATCGTCGTCCAGAGCGGTCTGGCACCGGCCCGCAGTTCGGTGAGTGTGCCGATCCCGGTACGGCTCAATGAAAACCTGGTGATTGTCGCGCCGATCGCCCTCCCGATCATGGTGCCCGACACCGTCACACCCGCATTCGACCACATCGTAGTGGATGGCCGTAAACGACCGCTGACCGTCGTCAACAGTGTCACCGACATGGCTTTTCGTACGTTACGCGACGACATGCCGGCGATCATTTCCCGGGCGATGTTTCGCGCGAACATGGCCGCGATATCCCAGGCTCAGGAAAACGAACGCAATCCGGCCAAAGCCTCGCTGGTGGTCACCCAGCACGATCCTTTCGAAGAGGCCGACACCCGAACCTGGCGCACCCTGCCGGACAAGACACTGGTCGCGCGCGTCCGTCTGAAAAAAGGCGATCATCTGTTCAGCGCCCCGAATGTCCCGGGGGCAGCACCGGTCACTTGGCGCATCGACCGCGATCATCAGTTGGTCTATATGCGAGCCCTGAGCGACATAGCCAACCTTATCGGTAACGGCTATGCGCCAGCCAAGTAATGGCACATAACTAACTCGCGCTATTAAAAAGCTATTACATAGCCACCACCGGACGCCTATAATGCCGCGCCCTCGCTATGGCGAAGCGGCATAAAAGCTCCTCTGGTTATGAGGAATTGGCAGGAGGCCAGTGCCACTGTCGATCGGTCCCACCAGCCCGACCCGCACACGAGGCTGTCGTTACTCATGGAAGAAGTACCCCATGGCATTCCGCGCCCCTACTCTGATCGCCCTCAGCGCCGTCACTCTGCTGTCCGGCTGTTCGGCGTTTCGCAACTACGATTCCGAACTGGCACAGACTAACCAGCAACTGGCTTCCGGCAATGTCGACGCCGCGCTGACCCTGCTGGAAAAGAACAACACCAGCCCCGACAAAGACCTGCTCTATTACTTCGAGAAAGGTGAGTTGCTGCGCGCCAAGGGCGATCTGTCCGGCAGCCAGAATGCCTGGACCAGCGCTGATAAGGTCGTCGGCCAGTGGGAAGATTCGGTCAAGCTCGATACCGGCAAATACCTCGCCCAGTTCGGCAGCTTCGTGGTCAACGACAAGGTCCGCCGCTACGAAGGCTACGACTATGAAAAAGTCATGCTGACCACACAGATGGCCCTGAACCTGCTGGCGGTCAACGACTTCGACGGCGCTCGCACTGCGATCAAGAAGACCCACGAACGTGAAGCGGTGATCGCCGACCTGCGCGACAAGGAATACCTCAAAAGCGAGGAAGAGGCCGAGAAAGAAGGGATCAAGACTCAGTACAAGGATCTGCAAGGCTACCCGGTCGCCAGCCTCGACGCACCGGAAGTGGTCAGTCTGAAAAACAGCTACCAGAGTGCGTTCAGCCATTATCTGGCCGGTTTCGTTTACGAAGCGCTGGGTGAAAAAGACCTGGCTGCGCCGGGCTACCGCAAGGCTGTCGAACTGCGCCCGAACACGCCGCTGCTGGAACAGGCACTGGTCAATCTCGACAAGCCGAGCAAGAGCGATGACAGCGACATCCTGATCGTGGTGCAAAGCGGTCTGGCGCCGGCACGCGATTCGATCCGCGTGCCACTGCCATTGCCGATCTCCAACAACGTGGTGATCACACCGCTGTCGTTCCCGATCATCAAAGCAGATACCTCTACCGCGCCGTTCGCGCAGATCGGTGTCGATGGCCAGCAAGTCAACCTGACTGCACTCAACAGCACCACCGCCATGTCCCGTCGTGCCCTACGTGATGACATGCCCGGCATCATCCTGCGCACCACCGTGCGCGCAATCACCAAAGGTGTCGCGCAGAAGCAGATCAACGAAACCAACCCACTGGCCGGTCTGGCAGTAGGTATTTCTTCAGCCGTGCTCGAAGGTGCCGATACCCGTACGTGGCGCACCCTGCCGGACAACACCCAAGTGGTGCGTCTGCGCTTGAAGAAAGGTGAGCACCAAGTCACTCTGCCGAGCGCCCTGGGCGGGTCGGTGGTCAAGGTCACCGTCGATCAGCGTTATCAGGTGATCAGTCTGCGCGCCGTAGGCAATCAGGTGTTCGCTGGCGGTCTCGCCGCCCACGTGATCCCGAGCGCCAGTGCGACCAACGTCGCCAGCCTCAAACAACCTTAAGAACGGAGTCTTTGCATGCGCTTCAAACTCATCGCCGTCGCCGCCCTCGCCTTGCTGGCCAGCGGCTGCGCCACCCCGCCACCTCCAGAGCCGGGCAGCGCCGCGAGCAAAGTCGTGGCCATGGGCCCGCAGAAACACATCGTGGTCGGCGCCATGCGCGTCGCCCGCGAAAACGGCTTCATGACCGTCAACGTGCAGTTGAGCAACACCCTCAACAGCAACAAGATTTTCTACTACCGCTTCGCCTGGCTCGGCGCGGAAGGTTTCCCGGTTGCTGAAGAAGAAGTCTGGAAAAGCCAAATGATGTACGGCGCCCAGACCAGCTTCATTCAGGCGATCGCCCCAACGCCTAAAGCCGTGGACTTCCGTCTGGAAATCAAGACGCCTTAAGCCCGCCACCCTATTCCTGTTTTAGAGAGCACTGACATGTTTGTACGCTTTTCCTGCATCGCCGTTATCGCCCTGCTGGCCTCCGGTTGCGCCAACACCTCGCCGACCCTGGGCAGCAAGAACATCAGCTACGGCGACACCAAGGCTGTTGAAACCGTCACCAACGAATTCGGTTCGACCGACCTGCAGATGATCGCCGAGTCGATGACCCGCTCGCTGGCCCAGTCCGGCATTCTGCAGGGTCGTCCGGTGGTTCAGGTCTACGACGTGAAGAACAAGACCAGCGAGTACATCGATACCCGCGAAATCACCACCAGCATCAAGACCCAGCTGATGAAGACCGGCGTTGCCCGCTTCGCCAGCGACAACAACGCGATGCAGAGCCAGGTTGACCAGCTCAAGCTGCAAAACCAGAGCGGTCTGTACAAGAAGAGCACCGTGGCCAAGACCGGCAACATGGTGGCTGCCAAGTACCGCATCGAAGGCTCGATCAGCTCCATCGTCAAGCGCAGCAGCGATTACAAAGACGTCTTCTACAAATTCAGCCTGCAATTGATCGACGTTGAAAGCGGTCTGGCCGAGTGGATGGACGAAAAAGAGATCCGCAAAACCACGGAGCGTTAATCGATGCGCACATGGATTGGCATGATGGCCCTGGCTTGCGCGTTTGGCGCGCAAGCGGCCCCGAAAGTCGCGGTGACGGATCTGGCGTATCAGGAGCGTGTGGAGCAATACATCCACATCGTTTCGGCGCAGAGCAATTATCGTGAGGGTTACTACAGTTCCAGTGGTTCTTCGAGCTATAACGAGATCGAAGCCACCACCAGCTACATCGAGCAAACCGAGCTGCGCAAGTTCACCGGCGACATCAAGGGTGAAATCCTGCGTACCGGCATGTTCCAGCTGGTGCAGGGCACGCCGTACACCGCGTCGTCCAAGGGTGACATTTACGACGTGATCAAGCGGATCAAGGCCGGCAACTTCAAGGGTGCCGACTATGTGCTGTTCGGCACTGTGTCCGATATCGACTTCACAGAGGACATGAACGAGCTGGCGCACACCGACAGCTATTCGGCAGTACTGGGCTTGACGTTGGTGGCGGATTTCAGCCTGATCAACACCAAGACCTTCGAAATCACTTCGGCCTTCACGGCGATGGGTGAAGCGCAGGACACCAAACTGGTGAACGGCCGCGACATCAAGATCTCGCTGAATCGCCCACGGGTGGTGCGCGAGGTGTCGAAGGCGCTGGGTGAAGACGTGGCCGGGCAACTGAGCCAACAGCTCGGTGGCGGTGGTTACGAGCAGCCGCGCGAGGCGCAGCAGCGCAACAATCTGCCGCGCGATACGGCGCCGGTGATTTTGCGCTGATCCATGGGATGACCTGTGGCGAGAGGATTTACCCCTCGCCGCAAGTCAGTGCCAGGCAGAGCAATAAAAAAGGCGACCTCTTGGGGTCGCCTTTTTTGTGTCTTGCGGTTTAGACCGCCGCTTTGCGCAACGTCGCCATGAACGCTGCGGCGCCAATGAACAAGCCGGCAAACGTGCGGTTCATGCGCTTTTGCTGCTTGGGCGTGCGCAACAGCCGCAAGACCTTGGACGCCAGACCGGTGTAGCCGGCCATGACAATCAGGTCGACAAACACCATCGTCGCGCCGATCACCAGATACTGGATGAGCAGCGGCGCGTGGGGATTGATGAACTGCGGAAGCACCGCCAGCATGAACACCAGTGCTTTGGGGTTGCTCATGTTGACCAGGAAACCACGGAAGACCAGAACCAACGGCTTGCCAATCGGGCGAATGGCCGCGTCATCACTCATGTCGCTGGGCAGCGCGCGCCATTGCTTGATCCCCAGGTAGACGAGATAGGCGACGCCGAACCATTTGATTGCATAGAAGGCGGTAGCGGAAGCCGCGAGGATCGCGCCGACACCGGCGCCGACAATCGCGATTTGCAGGGCCAGCCCCAATTGCAACCCCAGCGCGTTCCAGTAACCACGCCAGAAACCGTATTGCAGACCACTGGACATTGATGCGATAGCACCCGCACCGGGCGTAATACTGATCAACCAGCAGGCGGCAAAGAATGCCAGCCATGTTTCAAGCTCCATCGCACACCTCGACTTTGACTCGTGACAGACGTCTAAGCTAATGCGACTTGGCGCCGCTGACTATCGATTTTTTGTAGGAAAAGGAGACTACAGAAAACCCAAAACAAAGGATCCTGCTTTAAACGCTACTTCTCGAATCCGCTCGAAGGAAACACATCAGTCCCCCGCCAACGTCGCACCGAACGCTGGAAGAACAAGCTGTTTGGCACCTGCACCATCGCGCTACCGGTGCCCAACTCCTCAGCCTCGATTAACGTGGTGTACAGCAGATTGATCGCCACCACCCGGCCTTTGACCCCAGGCTTGTCGGTGGTGTCGACCAGTTCGACCACATCGCCCAACCGAAACGGGCCAACGGTGAAAATCAGAATCGCGCAGAGCAGGTTCGACAGCACGCTCCACATGGCGAAAAACGCCACCGCCGCCACTGCAACGAAACCCGACAACGCCGTCCACAGCACGGTGGCCGACACGCCGAGGCGTTGCAGAACAAAGATCACTGCACTGCCCATGATCAGCCAGCGCAACACGCCACGCAGTGGCATCAGCAGTTGCGGCGGAAACGGATAGCGTTCGCCCAGACGGGTCAGACATTTGGCCACGAAGCGCTGGGCCAGGTAACCGGCCAGCAGGATGAGCAGAATCTGCACGCCGAGCCAGATCGGCTCGACCCACATCGCCGGCAGCGGCAGCTTGAACGCGTCCATCAGGACAGCGCCTCCAGCTCCGCCTGCATGCTTTCCAGCGTCTCCAGCGCTTCCATCCACGCCTCTTCCAGCTCGCCTTCGCGCACTTTCAATTTCGCTTGCTCGGCCAGCAGATCACGCAATTCGTTCTTGCGCGCCGGCTCGTAGATGTCGCTGTCGCCGAGGCTGGCGTCAACCTTGGCCAGTTTCTCGTGGAGCTTGCCCAATTCGGCTTCGAGCTTGTCGGCCTCGCGCTTGTGCGGCGCCAGTTGCTGACGCAACGCAGCCGCAGCCTGACGCTGGGCTTTCTTGTCAGTCTTGTCCGGGTTCACCGGGGTGTTACTGACTGGCGCATTGCGCTGACGGTATTCCACCAGCCAACGGGCATAGTCTTCGAGATCGCCATCGAACTCTTCAACCTTGCCATCGGCCACCAGGTAGAAGTTGTCGGTGGTGCTCTTGAGCAAGTGCCGATCGTGAGACACCACCAGCACCGCGCCGCTGAATTCCTGCAGCGCCATGGTCAGCGCCAGGCGCATTTCCAGGTCGAGGTGGTTGGTCGGTTCATCGAGCAGCAACAGGTTCGGCCGCTCCCAGGCGATCAGCGCCAGGGCCAGACGCGCCTTCTCGCCACCGGAGAAATTCAGTACAGGCTCATCGAGCCGCGCACCACGGAAGTCGAAACCGCCGAGGAAGTCGCGCAACGCCTGCTCACGCTCAGTGGGCGCCAGACGCTGCAAGTGCAGCAACGGGCTGGCCTTGGCGTCCAGCGAGTCGAGTTGATGCTGGGCGAAGTAACCGACCACGGTGTTCTCGCCACGGGTCAGGCGCCCGGACAGCGGTTCGAGCTCGCCGGCGAGGTTCTTGATCAGTGTCGATTTACCCGCGCCGTTAGGGCCGAGCAAACCGATCCGCGCGCCGGGGGTCAGTTGCAACTTGACCTTCTCAAGCACGGCTCGGTCGCCGTAGCCCAGGTTCGCATCGGACAGATCGATCAGCGTGCTGGAGATCTTGGTCGACTCGCGGAACACGAAGTCGAACGGCGAATCAACGTGGGCCGCCGACAGCTCTTCCATGCGTTCCAGTGCCTTGATACGGCTTTGTGCCTGACGGGCCTTGGTCGCTTGCGCCTTGAAGCGGGCGATGTAGCTTTCCATGTGCGCACGCTGCGCCTGCTGCTTCTCGTAGGCCTGTTGCTGCTGGGCCAGACGTTCGGCACGGGCACGTTCGAACGCGGTGTAGCCGCCGCGATACAGGGTGATCTTGCGCTGATCCACATGGGCCACATGATCGACGACTTCGTCGAGGAAATCGCGGTCGTGGGAAATCAGCAGCAAGGTGCCGGCGTAACTTTTCAGCCAGTCCTCGAGCCAGATGATGGCGTCGAGGTCCAGGTGGTTGGTCGGTTCGTCGAGCAGCAACAGATCCGACGGGCACATCAATGCCTGCGCCAGATTCAGACGCATCCGCCAGCCACCGGAGAAATCTCCGACCTGTCGATCCATCTGTTCGTTGGTGAAGCCCAGACCGGCCAGCAACTTGCGGGCGCGGGCGTCGGCGGTGTAGCCGTCGGCGCTGTCGAGTTCGACATGCAGACGCGCCAGGGCAACGCCGTCGTGCGCCTCTTCGGCCACGGCGAGGTCACGTTGCACCTCGCGTAGACGCAGGTCGCCATCGAGCACATAGTCGACTGCCAGGCGCTCGAGCGTGTCGACCTCCTGACGCATGTGCGCGATCCGCCAGTCGGCCGGCAGCAGGCAATCGCCCGAGTCCGGGTGCAATTCGCCACGCAGCAAGGCAAACAGGCTGGATTTGCCGGCGCCGTTGGCACCGATGAGGCCAGCTTTGTGGCCGGCGTGCAGGGTCAGCTCGGCGTCTTCTAGCAGACGTTGCGGGCCACGCTGTAAAGTCAGGTTCTGAAGTCGGATCATAATGGCGGCGGAGTCTACCAGCTTCGCTCACAACTAGCGCGAGTAGCACGATGTCCTCTGACCTGTGGAGCTTTTCCCTTGCCACCTACGCCCGTCCGGGCGTGGAAGACGCTTGTCTGCAACTGCAAACGGAGGGGGTCAATGTGTGCCTGTTGCTGTGCGGTATTTGGCTGGAGCAACGCGGCGCGAGCTGTGATGAACAGCGTGCGGGACAGCTTCAGGCGCTGACCGGGCCTTGGGATATCGAGGTTGTGCAGCCGCTGCGAACCCTGCGCATGCAATGGAAAGCGCGGGCTTTGGATGATGGAGTGTTGAAAGGCATGCGCGAACAAGTCAAAGCGCTGGAGCTGGAAGCCGAGCGTACGTTGCTGTCGCGGCTGGAGGGCATTGCTCAGGTGTGGGGGCGCAGCGGAGCTGGGTCAATCGGCTGGCTGGAGGCGCTGGCTGGCTCGGCGGCCAACCTGAACCGCGACGCGCTGCAAGTGCTGCGCGTCGCGGCAATCAGCACTTAGGAAGCGCTGGTCGGGTTGCTGCTGGTGCTCGACGCAGCGGCTGGCGATGGCGCAGTCGAAGTGGTCGAGGCAGTGGCGGCGGCAGGTGCAGTTGGCGTAGCTGGTGTGGCTGGCTTGGCAGCTGGAGCAATCGCCGGTTTGGCGGCTGGCTTGGCGGCCACTGGTTTTTTTGCGGCAGGTTTTGCGGCCGGCTTGGCAGCAGTTTTAGCAGCGGCAGTTGCCGGCTTAGTGGCGGTAGCTGGTTTCGCGGCTGGCTTGGCTGCCGGTTTGGCGGCGGCTTTCACTGCTGGTTTAGCAGCTGGCTTGGCTGCCGGTTTCGCGGCAACTTTAGCCGCTGGTGTTGCTGCTGGTTTAGCAGCAACAGGTTTGGCGGCAGACTTGGCTGCAGGTTTTGCTGCGGCAGTTCTAGCGGCAGGCTTTACGGCAGTCCGGGCAGCCGGTTTTGCCGCTGCGGTTTTCGCTGGAGCAGCTTTGGTCGCGGCTGGTTTGGCAGCAGCAGTTCTGCGCGCGGCCGGTTTCGCTGCGGTCGTCGAAGCTGGTTTTTTCGCCGCAGGTTTTGCAGCGGTTTTTGCCGCAGCTTTTACCGGGGCTTTTACCGGGGCTTTTGCAGCCGGTTTTGCGGCAGTCGTTTTAGCCGGAGCTTTGGCAACAGCGGGTTTGGCTGCGGCTTTCTTCGCCGGTGCCGATGCAGGCTTGGCCGCACGGGAAGTCAACACCTTGCCCACGGCTTCTTGCACACGGCCCACACCCTGGGCCAGTTTCAGGCTTTCCTGGGCATCGCGCTTGAGTTGCAGAATGTAGCTGCGGGTATCGGACTGGCGATCCTTCAAGGCATCAAGCAGCTCTTCCAGTTCTTTGACTGCGCCTTTGGCTTTGGTCTGCGCCTTGGCTTTGCCGGCGGCAGCTGCGTCCTGCAATTTGGTGCGGGATTTGTGCAGTTTTTCTTGCGCCTTGCCGCGTTGCTTTTCGAGTTTGGCGAGCAGTTTTTCAGCATCAGCCAAGGCTTGCGAGCAAGCGTTTTCCAAATGCTCGAGCAAGCTGCCCGAGAGTTGTTGGAGTAAGTGCAACGGAGTATTTACAGGCTTCTTGGTGGCCGACATGGTTTACCTCCTGGCTGACGTGAGTGCGGCTCATACTAGACCTCTGCTGCTACCGCCGCTAGGTCATCTTGACAGTATCAATAGCCTTGGGTTGCACCGAGTTGAAAATGTTCTGCCCGCAGTCAAAAGCAGTTCACCGTTGCAGACGTTCGCGCTGGCATAATCCACCGCATCTCAGGACGGAGAGTGCCCATGTCGCGCTACCTTTTTTTATCCCTCTGCATGGTTTTTTCCAGCGCCCACGCCGACGAAAAAACCACCACGAACGACGCTCATGATCTTGCCTACAGCCTGGGTGCAAGCCTCGGTGAACGGTTGCGTCAGGAAGTCCCGCAACTGCAGATTCAGGCACTGATTGATGGCTTGCAGCAGGCTTATCAAGGCAAGCCGCTGGCCCTGAGCGAAGCGCGGATCGAACAGATTCTGGCCGATCACGAATCGCAAAATGCCGAACACAACGCGCAGCCTTCGAGCGATGCCGCGATGGAAAACGAACAACGGTTCCTCACTGCGGAAAAAGCCAAACCGGGAGTAAAGGAACTGGCTGACGGCATCCTGCTTACCGAGCTTGCACCTGGCACGGGCACCAAGGCCGGACCCGATGGAAAAGTGCAGGTGCTGTATATCGGTCGCTTGCCGGACGGCACCGTGTTCGATCAGAACAGTCAGCCGCAATGGTTCAACCTCGACAGTGTGATTGCCGGTTGGCGCACCGCCCTGCAAAACATGCCGGTGGGGGCGAAATGGCGACTGGTGATTCCATCGGATCAGGCTTACGGCGCCGATGGCGCCGGGGACTTGATCGCGCCCTTCACACCGCTGGTATTTGAAGTCGAATTGCGCGGCGCCACGAGTTGATCAGGCATAAAAAAACGGTGCGCTTGAGGCGCACCGTTTTTTATTGAGCAAAACCGATCAGGCCTGAACTGAATCTTCTTCCTTGTGCGCCGTATGCAGCACTTCAATCAGGCAGTCTTCCAGTTCGAAGCGCTCGTGAAGCAGGCCGCCGAGCTCTTTGAATTTCTCGACAACGCACTTGCCTTCATCGCAAAG
Source organism: Pseudomonas sp. A0308 (assembly GCF_044218815.1). Lineage (NCBI taxonomy): Bacteria > Pseudomonadati > Pseudomonadota > Gammaproteobacteria > Pseudomonadales > Pseudomonadaceae > Pseudomonas > Pseudomonas sp. A0308. Next base: position 3,680,703 of record NZ_CP162581.1, on the reverse strand, counting down.
GTCGTTGAACGCGAGTAGCTTTTCGGTGATGACATCGATGCGCGGGTAGATCGTCTCGGCGAGTTCCAGACCGCGCTTGTCGTTGAACGCCTTGGCTTCGCCCGTCAGCTGTTCATAAATTTCGAAGTGCCCCGCCGATACGTAATCAACCAGCACGCCGCAGAATTCCTGCAAGGGCTTGCGGCTCTCCGACAGCGTCTGAGGCTCCGCGCCGAGATTATCGTAGGCATCGATCAGCTCCTTGCGCTCCTGGAGCCAGCGGTCGATCAGCAGATGAACTCCACCCCAACGTTCCTGAGCATTCTGACAACTTTCGAGCATGGCGATCTCTCTTCCCTTGTGGGTCATGCTGCTCTACACCCGTGTCCCGCTTTAGGTTTTAGCATGGGGGACAGTCGGGCAGAGTGTCATCGAGCAACATAAATCCAATGACACGTGCGGGCCAGATTATGCCCGCACGCCTATGGCTTCAAGGTACGCAGGAGATAATGTTCATACAAGTGTTTAATCCCGCAGCAGCTCCCGGTGCGACGCTTCGTCGCTGAGCGGCCGTTGCAGAGCACTCCAGACCAATCGCAATAATTGATATACAGCAAGAATTGACACCGCGACAAAGAACAACAGGCTCCACTCCGGGATCGTCAGGTCAAACAACGTCCAGGAGATTTCCGCGCAGTCATTGCCGCCTTTAAACAGTTTTTGCAAGGCGCAAATCCACGACATGGCGCTGAACAGCGCCTCGGAACTCGGCGCACACTGGATCGATTGCAGCACCGGATCACTTTGGATCAATACCTGCCGCCAGGCCGCCGTGGTGCCACCCAGACTCGCGCCCAGCGCAGACAACCAGTAAAGCCACAGGCCGACACGCTTGGGGCCATGCACCGCCGCCAGACCACAGCAAACACACAGCAACGTGAGGAACAGCCGCTGCACCAGGCACAAGCTGCACGGCGTCAGACCCACCGCGTATTCGAGATAATAGGAAGCTCCCAGAGCAAAGGCACTCGCAGTGAAAGCCATGAAGAACAAGGAGCGTGAGCAGGCCAACGACATGGCTTTTCCGTAACAGTAGAGACAGATGGTTACGGTAGAGGAAAGCGTGTCAGCCTTTCAAGGCAAGGCCCTGCCGACAGTTCACCAGAGGTGTAGGGAAAACCCGACAGCTTCGAGAGGATTCGACGTAGCCCGTTGTAGGACTTTGCCCTAAAGGCTGACTGAAGGTAAATTTTCGCTCTGCAAAGGTGTGCGAGGGAGTTACCTCCCTCGCCACTTCAGACGCGAGCCAGGGCCGGCAGTGGCGCGGCCAGCAGGCGTTCATCCAGCAGACCGAGGCCTTCCTGGAACAGCTGATTGCTTCGCTCGGTATCGCCAAGCTGTGCGAGCAAACGCGCCAGTTCCGCACAGGCTTCCGGATTGCGCTGCACACGCAGGCTGCTTTCCAGATAATCCCGGGCCTTGCCCCACAGACTCGATTGCAGGCACAGACGGCCCAGGGTCAGCAGCAGGCTCGGATCGTTCGGGTGATCCTTGAGCCAACCTTCGGCAGTTTGCAACTGACGCGCCGGATCACTCCCGCGCACCAGACCATAAAGACGCGCCAGATGACTGTCGTACTTGCGCTTGAGGGCCGTGCGCAGCACTTCTTCCGCCTCGACCTGAGCGCCCAGCTGACGCAGCTGTTCGGCATAAGCCAGCACCAGTGGCGGCTCCTGGCGTTGCGCCGAGGTCAGCTGTTGCCATGCACGAGTCAGCGACTGCAAACCAACCGAGCCGTCCTCTTCGCGCTGCGCGGCCAGCGACAGGTTTTCACCCCAGGCGCGACGCTCAAGCTCAGCCAGTTCGGCGGGCGGCAGGACTTTATCCTTGCGCAGCTCCGGCAGCAGGCGAATCACCGCCGACCATTCGCCGCGCTGCTGGTACAAGCGCTGCAACTGACGCAGCGTCTGCACGTTATGAGGATGACGCTCGTGCATCGCCTGCAATGTCACCAATGCGCCGTCGGTGTCGCCACGGTCGGTCTGCAACTGTGCGTGGCTCAAGGCAATTGCCAGCTCTGCCTGAGGCTGGCGCTCCAGCGCACGCTCAAGCAGACGATCGGATTCCTCGTAATGGCCCTGCTCGTTCGCCGCACGGGCAGCGCCGAGGTAGTACAGCAGCGGTTGGCGCTCGGCTTCAGCGGCCCGATACAAATGACGCTGGGCACTGGCCCAACGACCTTCGGCCAGATCCAGCTGGCCGTGCTCGATCGCTACTTGCACCCGACGGCTGCGGTTGCGCCGCGACCATGGATTGACCACGCCGCTGGACGCCATCACCAATTCGATCAGAGCCTTGATGCCCCAGACCAGCAGCCACAAGACTGCGATCAGCGCCAAAGTCGCCCACAGGCTCGACTCGTAACGGAACGATTTGTAAGCGACCAACACGTAACCGGAATGCTCGGCAATCGCCAGGCCCAGCGCCGCAGCCGCTGCGATCACCAGAAACACGATCACATAGAGGCGCTTCATGGCGTGGCCTCCTGCGCGGTGTCGGCGGCAGGTTTGGCAAACGGTTTCACCGATTCTTCGGCGTTGACGTTACGCCGCTCGAGGTAGCCTTGCACTGCACTCAGGGTGCCGGTCAGATCCGGTGTCTTGACCGCGACCGGTTCCTTGCTCAGCTCACCGACCTGTTCCAGCATCACTTTGCTTTGTGGATTGTCCGGGTTGAAGTTGCCCTTGAGCACGTCGCGCGCCTCGGCCAGTGTCTGGGTGTAAACCGCCGCCTGACCATTGAGGGCTGCCCATTGCGCCTGCTCCAGCGCAAGGCTCAGGGCCAGACGCACCTGGCTCAGACTTTGTCCGGCCAACAGTGGCTTCACATTCTTGTCTGCATTGAAATCGATACGGATGTAGTGCGAAATCTGATCCCACCACTGCGCCCAGCGACTGGCGCCGTCACCCTCGGCGGTCAAGCCGAGCAGCGACTCGCCACGATCCTTGTATTCCGGCGCCAATTCGGTGAGGTCGATGACCTGATCACGCAGGGCCCCCAACCGCAGGAACAAACCCGTGCGATCCGGCTGCTCGGTGCTGCGCAGCGCAACCAGGGTTTTGGCCACTTGCTCGCGGGCGGCAAAGGAGCCGGGATCATTCTGTTCGCGGAGGATTTCGTCAGCACCCTGCACCAGTGCCTGGGCGCTGCTGATGTCCTGCAACGCGGAAAGGCGCAAGCTGGCCAGACGCAGCAAGTGCTCGGCCTCGGCCAGACGCCAGTCCTTGCGGCTGGCGCCGAGGACGGTTTCCAGACGTTGATTGAGGCGCTGCTGATCACCCTGAAGCTGCGCCACCAGACGCTGGCGTTCGGCGAGCTCTTCGGCCCCCGGCAACTGCGCGAGACGTTCGGTCAGACGCTGCTCGTTGAGCTTCAGGGTCTGCGCCTGATCATTCAACGCCTGCACCTGACCCGATTGTTGCTGAGTGTTGGTTTGCAGGTGTCGCACCTGCCAGACTCCCCAGCCACCAATCGCGACCCCGGCTGCACCGAGCAACAGGGCGACGATGGCCAGGCCATTGCCTCGGCGCGGCTCTGGGGCCGGCGGTGGAGTTTCAACTTGTGCATCAATCACAGGTTGGACGTCATCTTTTGGCAAGGCTGTTTCGCTCACGTATCCATCCTTTGCATTAGAAAACGGGTACGGGATGCTCCCGCAACGCCGTCAGCAAAGCCGCGGCACTCGCGCCGCGGCAATCCACAACTGTTTGAGCCCCGGCGGCACGTGCCAGCTCGGCGACTCTTGGGCTTGGAACAAACAACGGCAACCGCGCAATCGACGGCCAGGTATCGCCGGCCATTTGGCGCAGGTGCTCGAAACCCTGTCCACTGCTGACCACCAGCCCGTTCAAGCGTTCCGCTGCGATCCGCTGCGGCAGTACTTGCGCTGCATAGGCCGGCAGCTCGCGTCGATACAATTCCAGATACTCGACACTAGCACCAAGCTCACGCAGGCGCTCGGCAAGCAGTTCACGGCCGCCCTCGCCGCGCAGGATCAACACCTGCGAATTCGGCTGGGCGACGGCTTCACTCAGACGCGGCAATTGCAGCAACGCTTCGCTGTCATCGCCGTCGGCCGGACAATGTACGTCGAGGCCGCGCTCCTGAAGAATCTGCGCCGTTGCCGCACCGACACTGAACCACGGCATCGCCAACGACTGCGCCCCTTGGGCATCGAGCAGTTCCAGCGCAATCCGCGCCGCTGGCTTGCTCACCACAATTACTGCGCTGCAATCGGGCAATCGCGCCATCGCCAGACGTATGTTCTCAGAGACCGGCAGCGGGGCAATTTCCAAAAGCGGCAGACAACTACCGAAAATCCCCTGCCCGGCCAACGTCTCTGCAAGCGCCGCACAATCATCCGCAGGGCGCGTCAGCAGCAGGCGCCAGCCAGTCACTCGTGACCTGCCTCGCCGTAAACTGCTTTAAGAATCTCTTCGGCACCTTGGGCGAGCAGATCTTCAGCGACTCTCACACCCAATGCTTCGGCATCAGCGCGAGGGGCCCGCGCTTCGGCGCTGATCAAGCGGCCGCCACTCGGCTCGCCCACCAGGCCACGCAACCACAACTGCTCGCCTTCAAGCACGGCGTAGCAGGCGATCGGCACCTGGCAGCCGCCATTCAAATGTTTGTTGAGGGCACGTTCGGCGGTAACCCGCGAAGTGGTATCAGCGTGATGCAGCGGTTCCAGCAAGGCGTGGATTTCGCTGTCGGCGCTACGGCACTCGATACCGACCGCGCCCTGGCCACCGGCGGGCAGGCTGTCATCGACACTGATTGCCGAGGTGATGCGATCCTCGAAACCGAGGCGTATCAAACCGGCGGCCGCGAGGATGATCGCGTCGTACTCACCCGCATCCAGCTTGGCCAGACGAGTGTTGACGTTGCCGCGCAGGAAACGAATTTCAAGGTCAGGACGGCGGGTCAGCAGTTGTGCCTGACGGCGCAGGCTCGACGTGCCGACGATGCTGCCGGCAGGCAGCGCCTCAAGGCTTGGATAGGTATTGGAAACGAAGGCATCACGCGGGTCTTCGCGCTCACAGATGCAGAACAGACCGAGGCCTTCGGGGAAGTCCATCGGTACATCTTTCATCGAGTGGACGGCGATGTCGGCTTCGTTTTCCAGCAGTGCGGTTTCCAGTTCCTTGACGAACAGGCCCTTGCCGCCGATTTTCGACAGCGGTGAATCGAGCAGCTTGTCGCCGCGACTGACCATGGGCACCAGTGTCACCCGCAAACCGGGATGGGCCGCTTCCAGACGGGCTTTGACGTATTCGGCCTGCCAGAGGGCCAGCGCACTTTTACGGGTAGCGATGCGGATTTCGCGAGAGGACATGGATCAATCCGTACTGAATAGATACGGCGGATAATAACAGCTCAGCCAAATCCACTTTGACTTGAATCAGAAACGGCGCGGCCTCCCTGGCCTGCAATGCCCGCTAACGAGAAATGAGCCCCCGAAAAGTCCGGGTTAAAGACCCTGCATCATCTTGCGCACACCCGCCACATGCCGGCGACTGACAATCAGCGCGTCGCCATTGAGGCCTTTGAGAAATAGCTGAAAATGCCCCAGCGGCGTGCGTTGCAGACGCTCGATGCGGTCGCGGGCGACCAGCGCGTTGCGGTGGATGCGCACGAAGCGCTCGCCAAATTCGTCCTCTAGGGCTTTGAGCGGCTCGTCCAGCAGCACTTCGCCGCCTTCGTGGCGCAAGGTCACGTATTTGTGGTCGGCAATGAAATAGACCACCTGATCCAGCGGGATCAGTTCGATGCCTTTACGGGTACGGGCGCTGATGTGACTGCGCGGGCCGGTGCCACTTTCGGCAGCGGGACGCGTCAGGGCCGAGAGTTGCGCCCGATTGGGTCGTTCAGCCCGTTTCAGGGCGTCATGCAGGTGTTCGGTTCGCACGGGTTTCACCACATAGCCCACGGCGCTGGCCTGCAGGGCTTCCACGGCAAATTCATCGGGACTGGTGAAAAACACCACGGCGGGCGGTGTTTCTCGCTCGCACAGACGGGCAGCAACCTGCAGGCCATCGAGGCCCGGCATGCGGATATCGAGAAGCACGATATCCGGCTTGTGGCTGTCGATCAGTGCCAACGCCTCTTCGCCATTCGTGGCGCTGGGCTCCAGGACTGTATAACCCTCGAGCTCGCTCACCATACGGCTGAGGCGCTCGCGAGCCAGTGGTTCGTCATCAACGATCAGGACATTCATATTGCGCTGGATTCCTGCGTGAGTCTCGCACAAGGATAGCGTAGACAGGTGAAGTGACGTCCGTCACCGCGATCCACGCTAAGACTAGCCCGAGCGCCAAAAAGTGCCGTACGTCGGCCAGCAATATTTGCCAGTGTCCGGGTCGTACTGCTCAAAGCCCGCTGTTTCCTGCGTTTCTCGCGGGGTTTGTCGAAGGACAAGACACCCACCTCCACTTCTTATAGTCGGCGGCCAGACCTTTGCGCGATCCGCAGTCGCGCCGACCCTTATGTCCTACTGTAGACGCTCGCCGGGCCGATATTGCTCAATCGAAAAATATCGTTGTGCAAATTCCCCGCGCAGCACACCGACTATGCATGACACTTTGCGAAAAAAACGTATCGACCGGTGTCAACGACAGGATTGGCAACCCTGTTATTATCCGCGCCAGCGTTTCACGCCTTTTTTCTTCAAGCCGATACGAGCGAATTCATGAGCACTGACAAGACCAATCAGTCCTGGGGCGGCCGCTTCAGTGAACCCGTCGACGCCTTCGTCGCCCGCTTCACCGCCTCCGTCACTTTCGACCAGCGCCTGTATCGCCACGACATCATGGGCTCGATCGCCCACGCCACCATGCTGGCCAAAGTCGGCGTGCTGACCGATGCCGAGCGCGACACCATCATCGATGGCCTGAACACCATTCAGGGCGAAATCGAGGCCGGCCAGTTCGACTGGCGCATCGACCTCGAAGACGTGCACATGAACATCGAAGCGCGTCTGACCGACCGCATCGGCGTCACCGGCAAGAAACTCCACACCGGCCGTAGCCGCAACGACCAGGTTGCCACCGACATTCGCCTGTGGCTGCGCGACGAGATCGACCTGATCCTGGCCGAAATCACCCGACTGCAAAAAGGCCTGCTGGAACAAGCCGAGCGCGAGTCCGGCAGCATCATGCCCGGCTTCACTCACTTGCAGACCGCGCAACCCGTAACTTTCGGGCACCACATGCTGGCCTGGTTCGAAATGCTCAGCCGTGACTACGAGCGTTTGGTCGATTGCCGCAAGCGCACCAACCGCATGCCATTGGGCAGTGCCGCGCTGGCCGGCACCACCTACCCGATTGATCGCGAATACACCGCGCAACTGCTGGGTTTCGATGCCGTTGGCGGCAACTCGCTGGACAACGTTTCCGATCGCGATTTCGCCATCGAATTCTGCTCGGCCGCGAGCATAGCGATGATGCATTTGTCGCGTTTCTCCGAAGAGCTGGTGCTGTGGACCAGCGCGCAGTTCCAGTTCATCGATCTGCCGGATCGCTTCTGCACTGGCAGCTCGATCATGCCGCAAAAGAAAAACCCGGATGTGCCGGAGCTGGTACGTGGCAAGACCGGCCGCGTGTTCGGTGCTCTGATGGGCCTGCTGACCCTGATGAAAGGCCAGCCACTGGCCTACAACAAGGACAACCAGGAAGACAAGGAACCGCTGTTCGACGCCGCCGACACCCTGCGCGATTCGCTGCGCGCGTTTGCCGACATGATTCCGGCGATAAAACCCAAGCACGCGATCATGCGTGAAGCGGCTCTTCGCGGCTTCTCCACCGCAACCGACCTGGCTGACTACCTGGTGCGCCGTGGCCTGCCGTTCCGTGATTGCCACGAAATCGTCGGCCACGCTGTGAAGTACGGCGTCGACACTGGCAAGGACCTGGCTGAGATGAGCCTGGAAGAACTGCGTCAGTTCAGCGATCAGATCGAACAGGACGTATTTGCTGTGCTGACCCTGGAAGGCTCGGTAAATGCCCGTGACCATATCGGCGGCACTGCGCCAGCGCAGGTCAAGGCAGCCGTTGCCCGCGGCCAGGCCCTGATCGCCAGCCGCTAAAGGTCAAAAGCTTCGCGAGCAGGCTCGCTCCCACATTGGATCTGTGCTGAACACAAAGTCTGTGGCCAACACAAATCCCTGTGGGAACGAGCCTGCTCGCGAATGCTGACTTCAGAACAGCACAAAACCTACTTCTTGGCAGCGATCATCGCCAAAAACGCCGGCATCGCCGCATCTTTATCCGCCGCAATCTTCTGCACATGCGGATTCTGCTCAAGCCGCTCCAGCAGCGCCTTCGCCTGCGGCATTTCTGCCAGCAAATCGATCCCGAACAGCTTCTGCCCCACCGCACAGGCCAGCGGCACGCTGTAGAGGAAATACAAATCCGCGATGCTCAGACTGTCGCCCGCCACATACGGGGCGAACTTGCCGTGCCGGCCGAGCGCCGCAAAGCCCAGCAGCAATTCTGATTGGGTCTTTTCCTTGATGGCGTCCGGCAAAGTCATGCCAAAAAACGCTTCGCCATAACAGGCACGTCCCGGCAGCTCGATGTACAGCTCGATTTCCTTGGCGATTGCCAGCACCTGCGCCCGCTCGAACGGATCGCTGGGCAGCAGCGGCGTGCCTTTCTGGGTCAGCTCGAGGTATTCAAGGATGATCGCTGTTTCGTTGATGTAACCGCCATCAACGCCCAGCACCGGCACTTTGCCGCGCGGGCTGATAGCCAATGATTCAGCGGTCTGCGCGGGATAGAACGTGACCTCTTCAAACGGCAGGCCTTTTTCCAGCAGCGCCAGTTTGATCATGTTGTAGTAGTTGCTGACAGAGAATCCGTAGAGCTTGAGCATCACATAGCCTCCAGGCCGTGCGGGGTGGGCAGTGCCTGTTTATAGATCGCCCGGACAATTCCCGCCAGCAGCATCACGCCGCTGAATGCGGGTAAACTGGCGCCTTTCCTTGAGGAGCCTGCCATGAGCGAGCCGACAGACATCGACAACGACGAAGAAGAGTTCACCGAGAGCACGCTGATCGAAGCGATCGAGAACCAGATCGAAAGCGACAACCCGCCTGCGGCCAAGGCTACGCTCAACAAGCTGACCCTGGTCGGTGTTGAACGCGAAGAAATCCTCAATCTGATGGCGCATGTGCTGGCCTATGAGATTGACGCGATGCTGGATGAAGATCGCCCATTCGATACCGCATGGTACGAAGCCGCACTGCGTGCGCTGCCTGAGTTGCCACCAGAAAAGCAGTAATCGCGCTTTCCCTGTGGGAGCAAGCCTGCTCGCGACGAGGCCGTAGCATTCGCATCATGCCGCGCCTGACACGCCGCATTCGCAATGCCGGCTCGCTCCCACACAATTTGTCACCCATCCCTCCGGCCATCTCCCCGGCCCCGACTACACTGGAATTCGCCTCAAGAGGAAATCCCTGATCTGAGCACTGGACATGCCGCACAAGCGGGTTCACCTTAGGGGCGCTGCGTTCCAATTCCTAGAAAGTCTGGAGTCCTTATGTCGCTTACCCCTGAGTTGGTTGCCGAACTGGAAGTCCTTGCACTCTTTCCCCTGGACAGTTCCCAGGAAGGTCTGAAAATTCATCAGACCGCTGCCCCGAAGCACATCGCTGCTGCCCAACGCCTCTTTGATAAAGAACTGACCGATCAGCCCGATGGCGGATATCTGACCAGCCTGGGTCGCGATGCCGCGCAGAATGTACAAACCGTACTGACGATCCTGAAAGAGCCGGAAACAGCCTGATTCTTCCTGACTTCGCCCACGGGAACCCCTGTCACGGGATTTCCGCGGGCCCGTCCGGACGTCAACTATCGCCTCGCGATTGAAATCTGACGTCAAAAAACAAAATCAGCTTAAAACTCCCGCCGCGCAAAGGCTAAACTGCCCGTCATTCCGAGATCCTCTACGTCCGAGCCTGCGAGCCGGTTTGAGCTGACATGACGCGCACCCATGAAATCCGCCCCGACCTGGACGAAGGAATCGACCGCAAGGTGCTTAGCCAACTGCGCGCGCGCTTTCTAAAACTCAATGAAGGCCGCCTCGGCCGCGCTCTTGAGGGGTTGTCGACGCGCCAGCAAGCTGTGCTGACGCTGCTGCCGCTGTTCTTTCACGTCAATCATCCGCTGCTGCCGGGTTACGTCTCGGGCAGTACGCCGGCCGGCCTGTCGAATTACGAGCCAGACGCCAATACCCTCGCCGAAGCCCAGCGCCTGACGCGCTCCTTCTCTTACAAGCCGCGCCACGGCAGCAATCCGCCACGACCGATTCATGGCCTGTTTCTGATGGGCAGTCTCGGCACCCTGGCCCAGGCCGATCAAAGCGACATGGACGTGTGGGTGTGTCACGCGCCGGATCTGAACGAAAACGAGCTCGCTGAACTGGGCAAGAAATGCCAGCTCCTCGAATCCTGGGCCGCGAGTCAGGGCGCCGAGGCGCATTTCTTTCTGATCGACCCGGTGCGTTTCGTCAAAGGTGAGCGCGACACACAGCTCAGCTCCGAAAACTGTGGCAGCACCCAGCACTACCTGCTGCTCGACGAGTTTTATCGCACCGCGATCTGGCTGGGCGGACGCACGCCGATCTGGTGGCTGGTGCCGGTATACGAAGAAACGGCCTACGACCTTTACACCCACACGCTGCTGTCCAAGCGCTTCATCCGCGCCGACGAAACCCTCGACCTTGGGCATTTGGCGACGATTCCACCGGGAGAGTTCATCGGTGCGGGGCTGTGGCAGTTGTTCAAGGGCATTGAGTCACCTTACAAATCGGTGCTCAAACTGCTGCTGACCGAGGTGTATGCCAGCGAACACCCGCAGGTGCAGTGCCTGAGCCTTCGCTTCAAAAAAGCCGTATTCGCCAATCAGCTCGATCTGGATGAACTGGACCCTTACATGGTCGTGTATCGGCGCATCGAGGAATACCTCATCGCCCGCAACGAACCGGAACGTCTGGAGCTGGTGCGACGTGCGCTGTACCTCAAGGTCAATCGCAAGCTCACGGGCAATAGCCGCACGCAGAGCTGGCAACGTTCACTGCTGGAACGACTGGCCAACGAATGGCACTGGGATCAGCGGCAACTTGCCCTACTCGATAGCCGCAGCCAGTGGAAAGTCCGGCAGGTCAGCGCAGAGCGCCGCGCGCTGGTCAACGAGCTCAATTACAGCTATCGCTTCCTGACCCAGTTCGCCCGCACCGAGCAGACCGTCAGCCTGATCAACAAGCGCGATCTCAACGTGCTGGGCCGCAGGTTGTACGCGGCATTCGAGCGCAAGGCCGACAAGGTCGAGTTCATCAATCCCGGCATCGCTCCGGATCTGGCCGAAGACACCCTGACCCTGGTGCAATCGCGCAACAAGAAGGAGGCGGGACAAAGCCAGTGGGGCCTGTACAACGGCAGCCTCACGGCGCTTGAGTGGGAACATTTCGCCCCGATCAAACGCAGCCGCGAACTGCTGGAACTGTTGACCTGGTGCCACCGCAACGGCGTGATCGACAGCAGCACCCGTCTGGCCTTGCACCCCGGCAACAGCGACCTGAGCGAGTTCGAACTGTTCAACCTGCTTGGCAGCCTGCAACAGTGCATCGCCCTGCCCTTGCCCACTGTTGCCGAAGAGCCGCTGCTGCGCGCCGCCGTACCGAGCGAAGTACTGATGCTGGTGAACGTCGGCGTCGATCCGCTCAAGCATCACCGTGACCTCAACATCCTAATGACCACCGAGCGCACCGATTCGCTGAGCTATGCCGGCGTGCGCGAGAACCTCGTGCTGACCCTCGATCAGGTCACGCTCAACAGCTGGAACGAAGTGCTGGTCAACCGTTTCGACGGACCTCACGCCCTGCTCGACTGCTTGCGCGATTATCTCAACAACTTGCCTCGCGGGCCGTTGCAGCCATCGCTGAAGGTGCGCTGCTTCTGCCATAACCGTGCCCAGTTCATCGCCCGACGCGTGGAAGAAATCGTCGACACCGCGCAGAATTTGCTACTCAGCGAATTGAATCACCGCTACCTGATTCAGGTGCAACAGCACTATCACGTGCTGGAACTGGTGCCCGGACAAGTCAACCATATCGCGCTCGCCACCCTGCCGGCGCTGCTCGACTACCTCGGTGAGGAGCAGGCGCGCTACAGCCCGCTGCACCTTGATCCGATGGCACTGGAAGATCACGACCTTGCGCTGATCCTGCCAATGGGCCAGCCGGAATGCATTCAGGTGTTCTACAGGATCACCGAGCAGCACGCCGAAGTCTGCGTTCTGGACGAGTTCAATGCGCTGTGGCAGCAGCACTTGCCGTATCACGACGAGCAAAGCCTGCTGGCGCCGCTGCAACGTTTCCTGCAATCGATCCAGTATCGGCGTGAGGCGCTGCTGCCGATGGAGGCCGCTCCCTCGACCAGCCTCGACATTTTGTATTACCAGCTATTGCCTTCGGGCCCGGGACGGGCGCGGCGCGTCGAAGCGCGGCCAATGCCGCAGACGCCAGCCAACAAACCGTTCTACGACGTGCAGGCGATCATCGGCAAAGCCGCACCAGGGCAAGTGCAGGTCACGCTGTATTGCAATCAACGGGAGTTCAGCGAGCTGGAACATGGCGACCAGCTGTTCAGCGTGGTCGCCCGGGAGATCGTCGAGCAGCGTCGTGAGACCGAACGCTATCGTTGCTACATCACCGACCTGGACCTGTCCGGGCTGCTCGGTGACGGGCAAAGCTCAAGCAATCTGTATCTACGCTACAAGGCCGACCTGGAGCGCGCCCTGAACGAGGCACTCGAACAGGTCTGAGTGAATTTACTCGGGGAACGCGCCACCGTTGGCCGGTTGCGATTCGACTTCAAGCAGGGTCAGTTTCAGGGTCTTGCCGCCCGGTGCCGGCCAGTCGATGTGCTGTCCGACCTTCAGGCCCAGCAGCGCGCTGCCGACAGGTGCGAGAATCGAAATCTTGCCTTCATCGGCATTGGCATCCTTGGGATAGACCAGCGTCAGATGGTAATCCTTGCCACTGCCTTCTTCGCGGCAGTGCACGCGGGAATTCATCGTCACGACATCGGCAGGCACTTCATCGTGGCTGACCAGCGTATCGGCGCGATCCAGTTCGGTTTGCAACGCAATCACGCCCGGCAGCGTGTCATCCAGGCTGTCGATCAGGCGCTCCAGACGTTGAACGTCCAGACGGGTAAGAGTGATGGAAGGTGCGGTCATGATCCGGGCAGACTCCTTTCTTCTGCGCAAAAAAAGCAAAAAACCCCGCCAAAAAAGGCGGGGTTTTCACCAGGCCTCGATGGGTTGAGGCGTTTCCGGACACTATCACAGCTCAAAAAATATACAAGTCATGCCCAGCGACACACGTCCCCTGTAGGAGCTGCCGCAGGCTGCAATCTGTGCTTTTGAAGATCAAGATCAAAAGATCGCAGCCTTCGGCAGCTCCTACAGGGACGCAGTCCTGCGATGGGCAGCCTGGGTGACGATCACTCGCCGCCGCTCATCATCCGCCGAGCGCCACTCACGAATGTCTTCAACATGCCGGAAACAGCCGAGGCAGACTTTTTGCTCATCCAGCCGGCACACGCCGCTGCACGGCGAAGGCACCGCCGGGCTGATATTGCTGTAGAGCGGCTTGGGCGGACGGACGGGAGCGGTATCAGTCACGAATCACAGGCCTTCGAAATCGAATTCGGCGCCAGCCTGCTGCTTGACGATGCGTTCAAGCATCTCGCCCAGCTGCTCTTCGCTCTTGTCACACATCCAGCGCTCGCTTTCTTCGTCGTAATCGAAGTGGAAACCACCCGAGACGGCCGCCAGCCACAGCTGACGCAGCGGCTCCTGACGGCTGAAGATCAGCTGCGAGCCGTTTTCGAACTTGACGGTCAGCACACCGGCCGAACTTTCCAGATCGATATCCAGGTCGCTCTCGTCAAAGATGTCTTCCAGTTTTTCCTGGGTGTCATCGACCAGATCGTGGAAACGGGCTTCGGACAAACTCATTGTGGCAACCTCAAAAAATGTCTGATCAGGCTCAAGCGCCGCAAGATACGGACGCTTCCGGCCGATTGCAAAGGATAACGACCAAGTGCCTTACTGCCCCTTCACACAGCACCTGTGGGAGCGAGCCTGCTCGCGAAAGCGCTGTGTCAGCCAAAGAGCCCGCTGAACTTGCCGACCCCTTCGCGAGCAGGCTTGCTCCCACAGGGAATGATGCGCTTCTCGGGAGCCCCGCCGGACGGGAGGCCCGTCGCATAGGCAAGCTGCCGGGTGGTCGGTATACTCCGGCGCAATTAACGTATTTTCAAGGATTTCGCCATGAAGCGCCTGATCTCTTCCCTTGCTGCGCTCGTCGCGGTTGCCTGCCTCGTTTCGGCCTGTGGTCAAAAAGGCCCGCTGTACCTGCCGGATGACGATCAGGACCCGGCCGAGCAAGCCCAGTCTTCGCAAAAGCAGCCTGCTTCCAAAGCACACAAGCACGACGTTTACTAAGGGATCGCCATGGACGCTTTTAACTACCGTGGCGGGGAGCTGTTCGCGGAAGGTGTGGCGCTGTCCGCCATCGCCGACCGCTTTGGCACGCCCACTTATGTCTACTCGCGCGCGCACATCGAAGCCCAGTATCTGGCCTACGCCGATGCGTTGGCCGGCATGCCGCACCTGGTTTGCTACGCCGTCAAAGCCAACTCCAACCTCGGCGTCCTGAATGTCCTGGCCCGTCTCGGCGCCGGTTTCGACATCGTCTCCCGTGGCGAGCTGGAACGCGTACTGGCCGCTGGCGGCAGCGCCGACAAGATCGTCTTCTCCGGCGTCGGCAAGACCCGTGACGACATGCGCCGTGCGCTGGAAGTTGGCGTGCACTGCTTCAACGTCGAATCCACCGACGAGCTGGAACGCCTGCAAGTTGTCGCCGCTGAACTGGGTGTTCGCGCACCGGTTTCGCTGCGTGTGAACCCGGACGTCGATGCTGGCACCCACCCGTACATTTCCACCGGTCTCAAAGAGAACAAGTTCGGCATCGCCATCGCCGACGCTGAAGACGTGTATGTACGCGCCGCGCACCTGCCGAACCTGGAAGTGATTGGTGTCGACTGCCACATCGGTTCGCAACTGACCACGCTGCCACCGTTCCTTGATGCGCTCGACCGTTTGCTGGATCTGGTCGATCGTCTTGGCGATTGCGGCATTCACCTGCGCCACATCGATCTCGGTGGTGGCCTGGGCGTGCGTTATCGCGACGAAGAGCCGCCATTGGCTGCCGACTACATCAAAGCCGTGCGCGAACGTCTGGACGGTCGTGATCTGGGACTGGTGTTCGAGCCGGGCCGTTTCATTGTCGCCAACGCCGGCGTGCTGCTGACTCAGGTCGAGTACCTCAAGCACACCGAGCATAAAGATTTCGCCATCGTCGACGCGGCGATGAACGACCTGATTCGCCCGGCGCTGTATCAGGCGTGGATGGACGTCACGGCGGTCAAGCCGCGCGACACCGCCGCGCGTCAATACGACGTCGTTGGCCCGATCTGCGAAACCGGCGACTTCCTCGCCAAGGATCGCGAGCTGGCCCTGGCCGAAGGCGACCTGCTGGCGGTGCATTCGGCCGGCGCGTACGGTTTCGTCATGAGCTCCAACTACAACACTCGCGGCCGTGCGGCCGAAGTGCTGGTGGACGGTGATCAAGTATTTGAAGTGCGTCGCCGCGAAACCGTGGCCGAGCTGTTTGCCGGCGAAAGCCTGCTGCCGGAGTAACCCATGCTGCTGCGTTTTACTAAAATGCACGGTCTGGGCAATGACTTCATGGTTCTCGACCTGGTCAGCCAGCACGCGCATATTCAGCCCAAGCACGCCAAGCAATGGGGCGATCGACACACCGGCATTGGTTTTGACCAGTTGCTGATCGTCGAAGCGCCGAGCAACCCGGACGTCGATTTCCGCTATCGGATCTTCAACTCCGATGGTTCGGAAGTTGAGCAGTGCGGCAACGGAGCACGCTGCTTTGCGCGTTTTGTGCTCGACAAGCGTCTGACTGCCAAACGGCAGATCCGCGTCGAGACCAAGGGCGGCATCATCGAACTGGACGTGCGTAACGATGGCCAGATCGGCGTGAACATGGGCGCCCCACGCCTGGTGCCAGCGGACATTCCGTTTGAAGCACCGGCGCAGGCCTTGAGCTATCAACTGGACGTCGACGGCACAACGGTCGAACTGGCCGCCGTGTCGATGGGCAATCCGCATGCCGTGTTGCGCGTGCAGGACATCAACAGCGCTCCGGTGCATGAATTGGGGCCGAAAATCGAGCACCACCCGCGCTTCCCGGCGCGGGTCAATGTCGGTTTTATCCAGATCATCGACCGCAACCGTGCCCAACTGCGCGTCTGGGAACGTGGCGCCGGGGAAACCCAGGCCTGCGGCACCGGCGCTTGTGCGGCGGCCGTCGCTGCAATCAGTCAGGGGTGGATGGATTCGCCGCTATTGATCGACCTGCCTGGCGGGCGTTTGTCCATTGAATGGGCAGGCCCTGGCCAACCGGTGCTGATGACCGGTCCGGCAGTGCGTGTATACGAAGGACAAGTGCGTCTTTGAGTGAGCAGAAACCATGACCGATAAGCCTCAGGTACCCGCCCGACAGTCCGACGAATCAGCGTCCGAGAGCCTGGAGGCGGCAGCGGTTGCCGCGTACCTGGAGGCTCATCCGGAGTTTTTCGTCGAGCACGAAGAACTGCTGCCAGCCATGCGCATTCCCCACCGACGTGGTGACACCGTGTCACTGGTCGAGCGGCAGATGACCATCCTGCGCGAACGCAACATCGAGATGCGTCATCGCCTCTCACAATTGATGGACGTCGCCCGCGACAACGATCGCCTGTTCGACAAGACCCGTCGTCTGATTCTTGCCCTGATGGACGCGACCAGCCTGGAAGACGTCGTCATCAGCGTCGAAGACAGCCTGCGTCAGGATTTCCAGGTGCCCTTCGTCAGCCTGATCCTGCTCGGCGACAACCCGGCGCCGGTCGGGCGCTGGGTCAGCCACGCCGACGCACAAGTTGCCATCGGCGGCTTGCTCACCGAAGGCAAAAGCGTCAGCGGCACCCTGCGTGACCATGAGCTGGACTTTCTGTTCGGCGAAGAACAACGCAAACAGATCGGTTCCACCGCGGTGGTCGCCATCAGTCATCAGGGCATCCACGGCATTCTGGCCATCGCCAGCCGTGATCCGCAGCACTACAAGAGCTCGGTCGGCACGCTATTCCTCAGCTACATCGCCGAAGTCATGGGACGCGTGCTGCCACGGGTCAACAGCTCGCTGCGCTCGGTACGCTGAACATGGAACGACAACTGGACGCTTACTGCGAACACCTGCGCAGTGAGCGACAGGTGTCGCCGCACACGCTGTCGGCTTACCGCCGCGACCTCGATAAAGTCCTCGGCTGGTGCGTCAAACAGAACATCGGCAGTTGGGCCGCGCTGGACATCCAGCGCCTGCGCAGCCTGATCGCCCGCCTGCATGCCCAGGGCCAGTCCTCGCGCAGCCTCGCCCGCTTGCTCTCGGCAGTGCGCGGGCTCTATCACTATCTGAACCGCGAAGGGCTCTGCGATCACGATCCGGCCACCGGCCTCGCGCCACCGAAAGGTGAACGTCGCCTGCCGAAAACCCTCGATACCGACCGTGCGCTGCAGTTGCTTGAGGGTGCGGTCGAGGATGATTTTCTAGCGCTGCGTGATCAGGCAATTCTGGAGTTGTTCTATTCCTCTGGTCTGCGTTTGTCGGAGCTGACGGGGCTCAATCTCGATCAGCTCGACCTCGCCGACGGCATGGTTCAGGTGCTCGGCAAGGGCAGCAAAACCCGTCTGCTGCCGGTCGGCAGAAACGCCCGCGAAGCCCTCGAACAATGGCTGCAGCTGCGGGCCATGACCAACCCGGCAGATGACGCCGTTTTCGTCAGCCAGCAAGGTCGGCGCCTCGGCCCGCGAGCCATTCAGGTGCGGGTCAAACTGGCCGGCGAGCGTGAATTGGGGCAGAACCTGCATCCGCATATGCTGCGGCATTCCTTCGCCAGTCACTTGCTGGAATCCTCGCAGGACCTGCGCGCGGTGCAGGAACTGCTCGGCCACTCCGATATCAAGACCACGCAGATCTACACCCATCTGGACTTCCAGCACCTGGCGGCGGTCTACGACAGTGCCCATCCACGGGCCAAACGCATGAAAGGCGAGGACTCATGAGCATCCAGTTGATCACCTTCGACCTCGACGACACCCTGTGGCACACCGCTCCGGTAATCGTCAGTGCCGAAGCGATATTGCGCGAATGGCTGAGCGAACATGCGCCGAATCTGGGCGCGGTGCCGGTGGAGCACTTGTGGTCGATCCGCGAACGGGTGCTGGCTAATGAACCGGGCCTCAAACACCGCATCAGTGCGTTGCGCCGGCGGGTGTTGTTCCACGCCCTCGAAGAGGCGGGTTACGCCCATGGCGAAGCGTCGGATCTGGCGGACAAGAGTTTTGAAGTGTTCTTGCATGCGCGGCACCAGATCGAGGTGTTCCCAGAAGTCGAGCCGGTACTGGAAATTCTCGCCAACCACTACGCCCTCGGCGTGGTCACCAATGGCAACGCCGACGTGCGTCGATTGGGACTGGCGGATTACTTCAAGTTTGCGCTCTGCGCCGAAGACATCGGCATCGCCAAACCGGATGCGCGACTGTTTCACGAGGCATTGCAGCGCGGCGGCGTGAGCGCCGAAGCCGCGGTGCATATTGGCGATCATCCGGGCGATGACATTGCCGGGGCGCAGGAAGCAGGGTTGCGCGCGGTGTGGTTCAACCCGGCGGGTAAAGACTGGGAAGCGGATCGTCTGCCGGATGCCGAGATTCGTAGCTTGAGCGACCTACCGGCGGTGCTGGCGCGCTGGAATGCCCCCTCGAACTGATCTACTACCCCTGTGGGAGCGAGCCTGCTCGCGAAGGCATTCTGTCATTCGATACTGATGTTGACTGACCCACCGCTTTCGCGAGCAGGCTCGCTCCCACAGGGGAATTGCGTTCACTACGATAGCTTTATTCCAGACATGAAAAAGCCCGCAGCGACGGCGGGCTTTTTCAGCAAGCAAGCGGCACGCCTCAGATAGGGCGGCTGCCGTACTTGTTGTCCGGCTTCTTGGGCGGATCGGCGACCACATTGGCCTCCACTTCCTGCACTTTTCCGCCACGCGACAAGAACTCTTCCATGGCCTTGGCCAGGGCATCGCGCTCCTTGTTCTTGGCTTCAATGCTCGGCAAATCGTCTACCGACACCGCAGCCTTGGCTTTGCCTTTGGCAGCCGGGGCCGGCGTATCTTCGCCGCCATCGTCGTCAGCAACGTCTTCCGCTGCCGCTTCCAGGCCTTCCTCGGCCTCGTCTTCGTCGCCTACTTCGAGGTCGTCGTTTTCCAGATCATCGTCGCTCATGTTCTACCTCATGACTTGCGAAAAGCAGATTAGTTATAGACCAGCTTTGGCAACTGTCGAAAGTCGCCGTTAAAAAATCGTTCGCCGCTGCTGACCAGCGGCTATGCCCCTTCACCGTGCAAGGTGGCGAGGACTTTACGGGCACCGCCGTGATCACGGTGCTCGCCCAGATAAACACCTTGCCAGGTTCCCAGTGCCAATCGACCTGCCGAAACCGGCAGACTGATCTGGCAGCCAAGCACGCTGGCCTTGAAGTGCGCCGGGAGGTCGTCCAGGCCTTCGTCGTTATGCTCATAGCCGTCTGCTCCTTGTGGGATCAGACGATTGAAAAATCGTTCGAAGTCGCGACGGACCGCCGGATCGGCGTTCTCGTTGATGGTCAACGATGCCGAGGTGTGCTGCAGCCACAGATGCAACAGACCGACCCGACACTCCCTGAGTTCGGGCAAGCCATGAATCAACTCGTCCGTTACCAGATGAAAGCCCCGGGGCCTTGCCCGCAGGGTTATCAGAGTCTGTTGCCACATACAGTTCTCCGCACGTTCGGGGCGCATTCTAGCGCGCTCTGGGAAAAAACAAAGGCCCTAATATTCCTGCAATGATGTAAGCCTTTGGCCGTAGAAAAACGCTCGTCGTAAACACGACTAAAGGCGTACGAAAAATCCTTTCAGCTGTTCCTTAAACGACAAATCCCGGGCAAAAAAATGCCCGGCAAGCCGGGCAATTTTTTACTTCGCGTCTTACAGGTTGTAGCCGCGTTCGTTGTGTTGTGCCAGATCGAGGCCAACCGACTCTTCTTCCTCGGTCACACGCAGACCCATTACGGCGTCCAGGACCTTGAGGATGACGTAGGTGACGATCGCGGTGTAGATGACCGTGAAGCCGACGCCTTTGCACTGAATCCAGACCTGCGCACCAATGTCGGTGACAGTGCCGAAGCCACCCAGAGCAGGAGCGGCGAAAACACCGGTGAGGATCGCGCCGAGGATACCGCCGATACCGTGCACGCCGAAGGCATCCAGGGAGTCGTCGTAACCGAGTTTGCGTTTCAGGGTAGTGGCGCAGAAGAAGCACACCACGCCTGCCGCCAGACCGATCACCAGTGCGCCCATCGGGCCGACGGTGCCGGCAGCCGGGGTGATCGCCACAAGACCGGCAACCACACCAGAAGCGATGCCCAGTGCGCTTGGCTTACCGTGAGTGACCCATTCGGCAAACATCCAGCCCAGTGCAGCAGCAGCGGTCGCGATCTGGGTGACCAGCATAGCCATACCAGCGGTGCCGTTGGCCGCAGCAGCGGAACCGGCGTTGAAGCCGAACCAGCCGACCCACAGCATCGCGGCGCCCATCAGGGTGTAACCAAGGTTGTGCGGCGCCATCGGCGTGGTCGGGAAGCCTTTGCGCTTGCCCAGTACCAGACAGGCAATCAGACCGGCAACACCGGCGTTGATGTGCACCACGGTGCCGCCAGCGAAGTCGAGTACGCCCCAGTCCCACATCAGGCCGCCGTTACCGGACCAGACCATGTGCGCGATTGGTGCATACACCAGAGTGAACCAGATGCCCATGAAGATCAGCATCGCGGAGAACTTCATCCGCTCGGCGAACGCACCGACGATCAACGCCGGAGTGATGATCGCGAAGGTCATCTGGAAGGTGATGAACACCGCCTCAGGGAACAGCGCGGCAGGACCGGTAATGCTCGAAGGCGTGACACCGGCGAGGAACGCCTTGCCCATGCCGCCGAAGAACGAGTTGAAGTTGACGACGCCCTGCTCCATGCCGGTGGTGTCGAACGCGATGCTGTAGCCATAAATGACCCACAGGATGCTGATCAGACCGGTAATGGCGAAGCACTGCATCAACACGGAAAGAATGTTTTTAGAGCGAACCATGCCGCCGTAGAACAGCGCCAGGCCGGGAATGGTCATGAACAGCACGAGGGCCGTCGAGGTGAGCATCCAGGCTGTGTCGCCGGAATTGAGGACTGGGGCCGCCACTTCGTCTGCCGCCATTGCAAGGCCGGGCATTACGATGGACAACAGGGCTCCTAGCCCTGCGAATTTACGCAGAGTCATATTGTTTTCTCCTGGGGCGTTGGGTTTGTGGCGGCGCTTAAATCGCGTCGGTATCGGTTTCGCCGGTACGGATGCGAATCGCCTGTTCCAGATTGACCACGAAGATCTTGCCGTCACCGATCTTGCCGGTGTTGGCCGCCTTGGTTATCGCTTCGATAACCCGATCCAGATCCTTGTCGTCGATGGCCACGTCGATTTTCACCTTGGGCAGAAAATCGACCACATATTCCGCGCCGCGATACAGCTCGGTGTGACCCTTCTGCCGGCCGAAGCCTTTGACTTCAGTAACGGTAATGCCCTGCACGCCGATTTCGGACAGCGACTCGCGCACGTCGTCCAACTTGAACGGCTTAATGATGGCAGTGACTAGCTTCATGAAAACTCTCTCCCGAATTGGTGGACTTGCCCCAGGAAAACAAACCCGACTCAAGTCTAAGCGCAGTGCCTGGCTTTGTAACGCATCGTCGGCCTTACCTGCCCGACTGACGCCAGCTAACCGCTGCTGACGAAACTCCCCGCTTCGTCTGCCGCACTGCATTCGTCACAGCGACTGCATCAGTGCATGGGTCAAGAGTGACTAAGCAGAAACCTTGCCATCTCGGCAAAAACCTCTGATTTCAATCCCTTGGCCGCTACCGCAAGCACTCGCGTGCAAAACGCTTCGCGGATACGCACAACAACGGTGCGTCACCGTCCGTCTGCCTGCGCGAAAAGCGTGCATCCCTGACGACGAGATTGACTATAGACACTGCGTGATACACTGCCGGCCATTGTTTCCAGGACATTTCCCATGCTCGCGCCCAAAGACTTCCTCGACGCCCTGAGCGGCACCGCTTCCCGCCTGTTCAGCGGCGACACCCCGCTGCCAAAAGCCGAAATCGAAAGCCAATTCAAGATGCTGCTGCAAAGTGCCTTCAGCAAACTCGATCTGGTCAGCCGTGAAGAGTTCGATAGTCAGATGGTGGTGTTGGCCCGCACCCGTGCCCGCCTCGAAAGTCTCGAAGCGAAAGTTGCCGAGATGGAAGCGAAGCTGACGCCGCCCGCCGAGTAACCCCGCACTCCCCCTGTAGGAGCTGCCGAAGGCTGCGATCTTTTGATCAAAAAAAGGCGTTTACTCGGTAAACTTCAGATTTGGCCAAGTGCGAAGCCAGTCTTTCCCCTGCATGCGTTCCAGATAGATTTCCCGTTTGTCGATCTGGAACCTTGCCGTAGGTCGAACAACAAGTTGCAACAGATCCTCCAAACCAAGCGGCGCTGCGACCTCCAGAGCGCCTTGCGAGTCGAGCCTTATGGCAATTGCCGTGGCTGTCTCCGGCCAGAACCTGATGGCATCAATTGCGCTGGCATATGGCGTATCAGAATTTCGCAGATGCATGCGCGCCTGGTTCTTTACTGACCAATTGTATGAAGCATCCATGTTTCGCAAACAGGCTTCCAGTTCAGTGTCTGACTGAACAGTGGCCCGCCCCGGATCGAACCAGATGACATCGATGTCCGAAGGCAATTGCGAGTAAGCACGCTGGTGCAAGTGATCCCAAACCGCGCTACGCAGAAACCCTGCGCCTACCCAGCAATCAGGTAATCCAAGAGATTGCACCAGACTCAATATGCTCATGCGCACTGGGTCGGCTTCGATGAGCGCCTGGATTTGCAATACTTGTTCAGAATTCATAGTTCCATTCAGTCACGCATGACTTCACTGCTTGATCTAAATAATTACGCGCAATGTGCGAGCTGCTCCACCTGATCACGGATAGAAGCACCTCTTTCAATTTCCGCTTTGCGCAAATCGTAAGTCGATTGCAGGTTCAGCCAAAACTCTGGAGTGGTGTCCAGACAGTAGGACAGTCTGAGCGCCATATCAGCGCTGACACCTCTGCGTTGTAGAACGATGTCGTTCACCGTCGGAGTGGCCTTCGCCAGCGCAGCAGCCGTCAGGTTCAGAGGCTCCAGGTACTCATCTTTGAGGATCTCGCCCGGATGTACCGGACGCATACCATTTTTAGTCATACTCACCTCAGTGGTAATCGATGATTTCAACATCCTCGGGGCTGATGTCGAAAAAATCAAACAAGGCATCCCGCGCTTTCGGTGCTCCCTCAAAGCTTTCGGAAATGGCCTACTCACGCGCCTTGGCTCGCACTTAAAAGATCGCCATTTCCTACAGTAATAATCGCTAATTCTGCTTGCAGTTCTGGTTCAGAATTTCTCGACTCGCTCCTGCAACATTCTGCGAAACGTTGCCCTGTACACCTCCCTGCTGAAACGACTTCTCCCGACTACCCTTAAAAAACCCGCAGGAAGCGGCCCCCGATTCAGCTCAAGGAACGACCATGTCCCTCTCCATCGTCCACAGTCGCGCCCAGATTGGCGTGGATGCTCCCGCCGTCACTGTCGAAGTTCATCTGGCAAACGGTCTGCCCTCCCTGACCATGGTCGGACTGCCCGAGGCGGCGGTGAAGGAGAGCAAGGATCGGGTACGCAGCGCGATCATCAATTCCGGGCTGCAGTTTCCGGCGCGGCGGATCACTTTGAATCTGGCGCCGGCGGATCTGCCCAAGGATGGCGGGCGGTTTGATCTGGCGATTGCTTTGGGGATTTTGTCGGCGAGTGTGCAGGTGCCGTGTCTCACACTGGATGAGGTGGAATGCCTCGGTGAGCTGGCGTTGTCCGGCGCGGTGCGGCCGGTACGCGGGGTGTTGCCAGCGGCACTGGCGGCGCGCAAGGCCGGGCGGGCGTTGGTGGTGCCGCGAGCGAACGCCGAGGAGGCGTGCCTGGCGTCGGGTTTGAAGGTGTATGCGGTTGATCATCTGCTGGAAGCGGTGGCGCATTTCAATGGGCATACGCCGGTGGAGCCTTACGTATCGGACGGTTTGATCCATGCCGCCAGACCCTATCCCGATCTCAATGAAGTTCAAGGGCAGATGGCCGCCAAACGCGCGTTGCTGATTGCCGCAGCGGGTGCGCATAACCTGTTTATGTTGTAAAACAATACACCCTTGAACGTGAAGGACGATAACAGCTCGCCTCAACTGTATTGGCGTCCAGCTTGTTATGTTGATCAGATAGGTATGGATGACTCTGGCAGGAGCTGCCAGACTGGGTAAGATGAGCATCTGACAGCATTCACCTGAGCTGATATCCAGCGGAAGGAAATCGGTTCTTCCTTATGGCATACACACTCACGGCAAATTTGCCTTCAGGCAGATCGGGTCACAAGGGCAGCCAAAGGCAAGCTATGGAAGACAGGGACTTTTGGAGAAACGAGCGCATAGCATTCCTTGCGCTCACAGCGGTAAATGGCATTGGCTTTTGGTCGCTTCATAAAATCGCTCAAGCGAATTATGGATTCAAGGAGGCGCTCAGGGCGCCAGGGCCAGCAGGAGTGGAAAAACCCCTGGCCGCTGCGGGTTACGACGGAGAGCCTGGCCAGGAATCGCTATGGTCGGAAGGAATCGCGCTTGCGCGAACTCTTACGAGCTTGGGGGTTCGGCTGATCTTCAAGGCAGAGGCAGAGTTTCCCGAAAAGTTGAGAGCTATCCCTGATGCGCCAGAATGGATATTCATTCAAGGCATACCCGAGAATCTGAGCAAGCCGTCGGTCGCAGTTGTAGGAACCAGGAAACCGTCCGACGATGGCCTGTTCCTGACGAAGTACGTGCTCGGGGTTTTGGCTCGCATCGGATGCGTCACTGTGAGTGGCCTAGCGTTAGGGATCGACCAAGTAGCACACATATCGTCTATCCGGTATTCCCTTCCAACAGTGGCCGTGCTCGGGACAGGAATTCTTCAGAACTATCCAAAAGGCTCCAACGAGCTGAGAGAGGAAATTCTCAAAGCCGGCGGTAGCATCGTATCTGAATACCTACCTAATCAATCTTACAGCGCCGAAAATTTCGTACGCCGCAATAGGATACAAGCGGCTCTATGTGATGTGCTCATTCCCTCCGAGTGGAGCATAAAGAGCGGAACAGCTCATACGGTTAAATACGCCAGCAGGTATGAAAAACGGATCGTAAATGTGTTTCTTCCAGGCACTCAAAACTCCCGACCGGAAATTCCATTCTCAGCTGCTGAGTACCGGGCATCGTGGTACGAAGTACCAACGAAAACAGAAAGTCTAATTCAATTTTTGAAGTCTGTGCTGCTGGAAGCTCCGGAAAGCATGCCGACGAGCACGGCAGATCTACCTGTAGAAAAAACGATAGACACTTTAGAGCCAGAGTCAGAGAAAGAGTCAGATGACACTATCGAAGCCAATGGCTTAAACCAACCAAGCCAACTCCCGCTCATTTGACTAGGAAGCCAGAAAGGATGCTGATTCTAACTACTTCCCCGGCTGCTATAACCATAAATGGGCTACCAGCACCTGATATCGTTCAGGGACTGATCCGAATTGCCGCAAATGGCAATCGGGTCGGCGTGATATCCAACCATCAGAAGCCAGAATGGTTTGACCGGGAGTTCGCTGGCTCCCAGGTAATTTTTATCCCTGCTGAAGCTCGCCAAAAAGGCGAGATAATTAAAAATATTGCCAAAAATCTCAATGTGAAAACACATGATATTTTGGTTCTTGCCGCAAGCGCCGACGATCTGCAAATGGCCAAAAATGGAAAGGCTGTGCTTGTAGCTGCTGGCTGGTCAACCGATCCACAGATAGTAAAGTTTGGACAAAAGATTGATTCCGTACAAGAGCTTGAGCAACTGACCGTCCTTACAAACGGCTGGAACGGCAAATGGTGGTTCGATGGAAGAGCCGATAACTACACCATCCACGCACTGGTAGATCTGTCGACTCTCCACAAAGGAGTAACGCAGCAACAGTTCGCTCAAAAACTAAAGTTGACAGTGAAAAATGGCGGCGCACGCCTTGCAGCTCTGCTGGCTGTTACAGCCCGGTCGATGCTGATCAACAACATAGATCAGGCAGCCAACCTTTTATGGGGTGTTTATCCTTCATCCGGTAATACCACTGGCGCCGACGAAGTTTTGACCGAATTCACACACCGCCTACGCACCGTGACATCAAGGGTTCAGTTCGCCAAGGCAGGAGTTCCCCTTTTTATCCGCCATACAGCCTCAGTGAAGCGCTCAGCTAATCCTGGCGGCGACCGCACCGATCCTAGCGGACAGATAACCACGCTTCACCTAAACCCCTTTTACAAAGGGAAGATTGCAGGGCGAAACGTGATCGTCATTGATGACTGCACTACCTACGGGGTGTCCTTTGGGGTAGCAGCTGCATTTCTGCGTAAAGCTGGTGCCAACTCTGTACACGGAGTTGCGCTTGGCAAGTTTGGTAACCAGCTGTCGTACTACAATATCAATATTAATAGCGACCCCTTCCAGCCAGTGATAGCTGGTGGTTTCACTACTGGAAACATCACTAGGTTTCCTGGCAACACAGATAATACGGCGCAGCAAGTGCTCCAGTCGCTGATCCCGTGATTGGCAAACAGGTCGAGATAATACCTGGGCGCGGCATCGTAGCCTGGCGTCTGCTGTGTTCTGCTCTGCCCTTGTCCCTTGATCGTGCGCAGCGGAGCGAGCATTCGCCGCAGGCGGTTGCTTAGCTCTCGATCTTCAAAAAATAGCAGCATTGCAAGAGCCAAGGCCCCGAGCCCGAAGGGCTTGGTAGCCGGGCTCTGGCCTGTGCCCCCAAAACTGGCTCTAACACGGGACTGCTTATATTGCGGCAACCTATCTCAGATTTTGATTTGCTCGATTAAAAGATGATTAGCGACTTTCTGTGAAATCGCTGGAAAACCCGTATAACGCGGGCTTCAGCCAACTTGAAGGAAGGCCAATCAGGGGCTCTGTGCCCCATACGCAGGGGTTCAATGCCCCCCTTTCAGGGGCGCTATGCCCCATAGCAGGGGTTCTGTGCCCCCTTTTTTCAGGGGCTCTATGCCCCCTATTCGCAGGGGTGATTGAATCGAATCAAAAGGAGCAAAAAAAGGACGGGGCACTGTCAGCTCTTTTGCCAGTGTCTCTGCACCGTAGAAGTGGGTATTCCTAGTTTTTGGGCGGTCTCTTTTTGCGTAAGCCCACCGGCCTTGCACTCCAGCACCGCTGCCAACCTCTTCTGCGAAACCTGAGCCCCTGAGGGCCGAGACTTTAGGCGCCCACCTTCGAATTCTTGTGGGAGCTCCTTTAGCAGTCCCATGGCGGTCAGCTGTTCAATCTCGGATTCGATATCACGAAGAACGACCTCATAAGGCGTTTCAGTACGAAGCCCTGTTGCGAGAGCGAGCAGCGTGATCGGCTTGACGTTGAGCATTGTCGCCACCGCCTCAAGCGTTTCCAAAGTCACGCTGACTTTACCGTTCTCCAGATTAGCAACATGAGTCGCAGTGACACCCTCCGATAACTGCTCTGCCTTGAGTTTCCGGGCACGCCTGACTACGCGCAGAACCGCAGCGAGTGAATCCCTCGAATCCACGGGATAGCTCCCCAAATCCAAGGATAAAGCCACATTGCAAGAACCCGTTCCATACAATATATTTTGGATCGGGTATGGCGAGGTGATATCGCGGGCAGGACGAGCGATACCCCACTCCACCCGACCTATGATCCTGGAATCACCGTGGTCAGCTAGAACGGCCAAGGCTCAGGTCGGGTATCGACCACATGGCCTACCGGCTCTTAAAGTCCAAAAGGAAAGGTTTTAATGAAGTTTGATTGCCTGAAAGTCACCGGAAAGATCGATTATGTCCGGTCTGTCACACCAAAGAGTGGAGGATACACAGCTACCGTCAGTATTGACGGAGCGGTCATCCCCAAATTGCAAATGACGAAAAAACTTTACGAAGAACTGGAAGTCGGCGAAAACGCCACGCTGTACGGTATCTTCAAAAAAAGTCGAGACAAGGAGAAAAATGACGGGGTACTCTACGGCGTAGAAAAGCAGGATGGCCAGAAGTTTTTCGCTACTAATCTAAGGCTTTCAGTACCCTTGATGCTGGTTCTCACAGCCGCTCTTCTATTCTGTTTGGTCTTCGTCGTGGGCTGGGCTGCTTCAATTTTCCCAGTGCTTTATATTTTTGGGAACGAGAGCCCCAACTACATGTACAACACGACCGTATTTGCCACAGTAGAAGCTAGTTTAGTTGCTGCGGTAATTTTGTGGCGGGCTTGGGTGATGATTGGTGCGACGTCAAAACCAGAATCCTGGGTGGCAATTGAACCCGCTACGCTTTCCAGCCGCTTCAGCAAATTCCATAAGTAAGCTTGCGGGTGGTCAGGTTGGTAGAGGCAGCCTTTCCTAGTCCGTGTCCCCGCTAGCGAAGCGCGCAGGGGGAGGGATTAGGAATGTACACCGGCAAGGGCCGAGACGCAGCTGGCCTGCGGCTCGGTTCATTTGAGCCAGTTTGTCGCAGGCAACACGCTATAAATCACCAGGAAAGCGCAGGTGGCAAAGAGCTCATTAACAGGGATTCTACGTCCAAAATTTGATGCCGTAGCAACGCTTGTTACTCGGTAACCGTCCGGCCAACTCACCTTCCTGACCCCGACGCTAAAGGGCCGTCGGCGCTTGGGCGCTCGAACTGGTTATTTGCCGGGTCGCTGCGCAGTGGAAAAAGGGCGGCGGCAATCATGAGCCTGATCCAGTCGGCGCGTATGAATGGGCACGATCCGTATGCCTATCTCAAGGATGTACTGATGCGGCTTCCGACACAGCGGGCGAGCGAAATCACGCAAATTATTCCCGCAGCATTGGATGCTTGCCTGAGGCAGGCTAAGTGGACTTCGCCAAATAGTCAGCTCAAAGGCTGATTGGCATCAACAATTCGGAAGCGACTTTTCTCAGCATGTAGGTTTCGCGCAGAATTGATTGCCCCATCGAAGACTCGTGACGCTGCATAACGGCTTCATTGTGCGTGATGGCTTCATGCAGGTTGATCCAGACAGGCCGCATACCATTAGCGATTTCGTGGCTTTCCATTCTCACGAGCTCTAGCTGGGGCGCTACTTCGCATTGATAAAAATGCGAGGTCATGTGCATCAGATCGTACTGTGGCTTCCAGTAGGGCCGGTACTCCTCGATGTAACCGTAGTGCTGGAGCACCTGTATTTCACGGGCACCAGTCTCTTCCTCAAGCTCACGCTTCAGGCCTGTGACAATGTCCTCGTCACCATCAAGGCCGCCTCCAGGGAAGCTGAAATCGTTATAGCGCTCGGTGAACAGCAACAGGATCTGCTCACCCCGCATCACGATGCCGCGTGCTGCATGTCGACGGAATACTCTGCCCTGCTTGGATTTCAGCTCGGGGTGAACAATTTCAGTTATGAGTTGCATGGGGTCTCGTTACGGCAAGATCAGTTAGTCATCGTCCAGGGTGGCCACGGCATTTCCGCAGTTCTGGAAATACTGTGGCCAGTGGAATTGGCTCAGCGAAGCAGCAATACGGGTAAAGTGGATGTTCGCAGCATCGTCGTGGTCGTGCTGCCTACCAGAAACTGCCTGATGCGTGAGTGCCCGTACGCCCCCATGACCAAGAGGTCAATGCTGTGCTCTGCCTGATACGCATGCAGTACCGACTCTACTTCGCCTGGGCGGATCTCGGCATGCACTAGCGGGCCAGAAGAGGCAAGTGTGGTTCGTGCTTTCTCCAGTTCGTTCTGGTTTTCTTCAGAGTCCGTACCAACCATGACGATATGAATTGGCAGGCCTTCGCACAGCGGGCTTGAAGCAAGCATCTGTACGGTCTTGTGGCCTGTAGCGCTGCCGTCAAATGCCACCATGACCGTTTCAGGTTTCCTGAAATGGCTAGTTGTAATCAGGATGGGGCGGTGGATAGTTCGGACTACCGCTTCAATCTGGCTGCCAAGGCTTTGGGCACTGCGCGTGCTGTCCTCACCGACTCTTCCAATCACCAGTAATCGAATATCGTCTTGGAGATCGCTCAGGCTCTCGACGAGATGGCCATGGCGCTGCTTCATATCAGGTGACATGGCGCCAGAGTGGGTTGTTCGCTCGCGAGCTTTTTCAAGCATGTGCTGCCCATGCTCCAAGGCCAGTTTTGCACGCTGCGCATCCAGCGTGGCCAACTCTTCCAGTAGATGTTCTCTGCTACCGAGACCGATATTGCCGCTGAGGTCAGCGGATGCAGGATATTTTTCCTTATCCAGCACATGAAGCAAGGTCAGGGGAGCGCTGAGTCGTTGCGAGGCCCATGCTGCGTAATCGCAGACCGCCAATGAGGATTGTGAGTTATCAATGCAGGCCATTACGTGGGTCATTGTCGTTCTCCTTAGTGGCTCATGAGCTTGTCGATGGCACCGGGTTTGTCATGCACGCCGAAGCGATCAACGATTGTTGCGCTGGCCTCATTGAGACCGAGCACTTCAACCTCAGCGCCTTCACGGCGGAACTTGATCACGACCTTATCCAGCGCTGCGACGGCGGTGATATCCCAGAAATGCGCCTGTGTGAGATCGATGGTGACTTTGTTGAGCGCTTCCTTGAAGTCAAAGACTTCAGTGAACTTGTCCGCAGAGCTAAAGAACACCTGGCCCACGACGTGGTAAGTCCGATGCGATTCCGTCTCTTCCAGAGTGCTCTTGATATCCAGGTAGTGCCCAACCTTATTGGCAAAGAACAGCGAAGCCAGCAGCACACCTACCAGTACGCCGTAGGCTAGGTTGTGAGTGGCCACGACGACCACGACGGTCGCCACCATGACGAGGTTGGTCGACAGCGGATGCTCTTTCAGATTACGCAAAGAATCCCAGCTAAAGGTGCCGATGGACACCATGATCATCACAGCCACGAGTGCCGCCATAGGGATTTTGGAGAGCCATTCGCCAAGAAATACCACCATCAGCAGCAGGAAAACGCCGGCACACAATGTCGAGAGACGGGTGCGGCCACCAGATTTAACGTTGATGATCGACTGGCCGATCATGGCGCAACCTGCCATGCCGCCAAGCATGCCGGCAGCGATGTTGGCCACACCCTGGCCCTTGCACTCGCGGTTTTTGTTGCTGGTGGTATCGGTAAGGTCGTCGACGATGGTCGCGGTCATCATTGATTCGAGTAGACCCACTACTGCCAACGCAGCCGAGTACGGGAAAATGATGCGCAGGGTTTCAAAATTCAGCGGAACTTCAGGCCAGAGGAAGATCGGGAGCGTATCAGGCAGTTGGCCCATGTCACCGACGGTGCGGATATCCAAACCGAGGTAAATGGCGATGGCAGTCAGCGTCAGAATGCACACCAATGGAGAGGGAATCAGCTTGCCGATTTTCGGTACATACGGGAACAGGTAGATGATTCCCAGGCCCGCAGCGGTCATGGCATAGACATGCCAGGTGACATTGGTCAGCTCAGGCAATTGCGCCATAAAAATCAGAATCGCCAATGCGTTTACGAACCCGGTGACTACCGAGCGTGAAACAAAGCGCATCAACGAGCCAAGCTTCAGGTAGCCGGCAAGGATTTGAAGTACGCCACATAGTAGAGTCGCGGCCAGCAGGTACTGGAGTCCATGCTCTTTTACCAGCGTAACCATCAGCAGTGCCATGGCGCCTGTCGCCGCCGAGATCATTCCGGGGCGCCCGCCGACAAAGGCGATGACAGCACAGATACAGAAGGAGGCGTAGAGACCGACTTTGGGATCTACCCCGGCGATGATGGAAAAGGCGATGGCTTCCGGGATCAACGCGAGTGCGACCACCAGCCCCGCGAGCACGTCGGCACGGACGTTGGAAAACCACGTTTGTCTAAGTTTTTGCAGCATAGAAATATCCAAGGCAAAGCATCGCGCACGCCAAGGGAATGGCGAGCGAATCGATACAAATTCAAATTTTGAGGATTTTTTTGCTGTGCGCTTAAGGTGTAAAACCACGCGTACAGCAGTGCGCACCCGCGAGCGAGGCTAGCGGAAGCAGGTTGTTGCGAGGGGGCGTAGCGCTAAGGCGGCGTAGGCTGCCAGTAGATCTTTTGGAGTACAGTCATGCTGATGTTCCTGTAGCTCAAGGGTATGCGAAGCAGAAGTATACAATGAAGCCATCGTCGATTGCGACCCGCTGACAAGCTCCGCATGACCTACGTCAGATACAGGCTTATTCAATGGGTATACCTGCGACCGGTTCTTGTCTGAGCTGATCTGTGTGCTGAGAGGTGAGTTGGCCAGACGGTTACGTTACTCGGGCACTTTCCCACGCAAATGACGCTTCTGGGCACCGGTAAGTGGCCGGATCACCGTAATAAGGCCTTTATCGTTAATTTCACCCTTCCATCCGATAGCGGTATTCATAAAAGAAAACGCTTTCCGAATGTCCTTTCTAAAGTCCGTAACATTTTTAGACTTGCTCCCACATAGTCTATGAATAGTTTCAACCTTATAATGAAAGGGGCTAGCATGAGTCGAATAAAACCCATGTAACCACTGAGCTAGCGGATGCCCCTTAAGAGCAAGTCGATCTTTTAGTTCCAAGAGCGTCCATCCGCCATCACCGTATAAATTAATAATATTAGGATTCATTGTAATGTAATATAGACCCTTCTCTTCATCACGCAAGTAGTCATGGATAAGATGGCCGGCGTAAAATAGACTACCATCCTTCACCTCAATAGTTGACTCAAGCAGACGCTTAAAAGACCCCTTAAGCCACTCTCTTTGAGACTTTCCAGTATCTCGTCCAATTGCTTTAAGAAATGGATGAGCTGAGACCTCAAAGCTTTGCCCAAGTGTTGAGTTTCGTGAAAGATGTAAGCACTGCTCCCAGACATCGAGATCCGCCTGATCTAGTTGCGGCCCGCCATGCATGACGCTCACACCTTTGAGAGTTGCTATAGGTGTGGCTAAGTGGATATCACGCTCCCCCCTACCGATAGCTCCAAACAGGGCACTGCGCAAGATAGAATTTGGAACGCACCTATAACCTTCTGACCATTTTACGAGTTGTGCTGTATGCCCTTCACGAAAGCCGAAAAGCATCTTAGCGAAGTCGCTCTTCAACATTTTTTCACGTGTTGTTTTAAGCGCGCTCCGTTGCAGGCTGTCGAGGACGAAATTATCATCACTCATGGCTATCACCATGCCTAATGGTATTCAGCAAATCGTCAACCTGGCGAGATTCCTCTGCTGTAAGCCAAAGTGTTCTTTGCTTATATCCTTCCGCGCGCATGCGGACGGCGTATTCAGCTTGTCTGGTTGCTCCAGATCTCGCTTTGTGTACAACAATTTTTTTCATAAAACACCCAATAATTGGTCACTGCTGACAGATTACGACTCAGTCAGTAGTGACGCAAATGGTATTTCGAGGTCAATTAAACAGACCTGTTTTTTTAGTTGAATTTACTGGGGTTTTAGAAAGAAAAATATTTTCGTCACTTCTGAGTTAATCGGTTTTTTTAGCGCCCACCGGGCCTGGGGCCGTTATTTTGATCATCAAGGTCATGGCCGTTGCGCTTCCATGTCGGAACATATCCGGCATCCTGTTTTTGTCGAGCCGCCTGATCGTCCTGCTCGATCTGGTGCCTCTGTTGAGCACTCGTCAAGGCGTCTTGAATCATCTTTTTACGTTCAACTTCAAGAAGTACAGCCCGTTCCTGCGTTGACTCAGAGACTTTCGCTGCGTCCTGGTGCAACTGCGTGCGCGTATAAGCACGACCAGGGCGATCAATATCAACACCAGTACGCGTGCCAAGCATTGCTTTAAAGATAGATCCGACGCTATCAGCTAGTAAATTGTCGTGTCCTGCCGGTAACTTATGATTTGCCCAGCGCTGCTTAGCTGCTGTAATTGCTTGTTGCTCCAGGCGCTGCGCCTGCGCCTTGAATTGTTGCTGAAAAAACCTGACCACTGGATCATCAGTTTGCGCAATTGCAACGTCTGACGCTTCAACGCCCGAACCGATAGTTGCTTGCTTGTAGTCTTCTATAGCGTCGCTATTACTGCTAATAAAATCACCAACACTAGACTTAAGATCTGGAATATCTTCAGCCGCTTTGTCGATTTCGTTAATAGCGTCTGCGTCTGCGCTAATGTCTGATTCAAACTCGTTATCTGCTGTTTTGTCTGAATCAACATATTTTTCTGCTTCGCCATGACGCTTTTCGACTCTGTCCGTTCTTTCCTCCATGACTCTCTTGAATTCTCGTCCAATAGATTCCGCTGTCGGTCTTTTTGCTTCTTGTAGTTCTCTTTCGCTAATTGCAGCCCCGCTAAATTCACTCTTGTCATAAATCCCACCTCTAAATCTCATGGACTTTTGATCGCCAAACTTTACAGATATATATTCATCAGAATGTCTTGTTATTTCCCCGCCAGCCTGTACAAAAAACTTCTCTATATCTTCCCTACAGGTAATATGTCCGCTATTGACTAAATCGGCGACAGCCTTATGTATCTCTCTTTTGCTTTGTGCATTTTTATCAAAAGGATTTATCTTTATATCTCTCGCAACTGACAAATCCCTGGGGTTTTGCAAGCCAAACTTATTGCACGCATAATCTACATAAACGTCGTTCTGCTCTCTAAACTTGTAGTCACTACCCTTACCACGCTTGCCCACATAATTTGGCTCAAAAGGATTCCAGTATTTACCGCTGCCAAGATGAACCCTGGGAATTGTGTAATGTATTTCTAAACGCCCGGTATGCGTGTGTTCAACTGCAAGCATATTCCTGCAATCTTCTGGAATGCCTGCAAAAGCAAAGCTTTTGAAGTCTTGCAATATTTTGTCTTTAAGTCCCGGATTAGCATTTATTAATACTGTTTCTTCCGGGCTAAAACTAAGTACGCCGGACGTGTATTTGTTTTTAAAAGTCAGGCTGTCGCACGCTTGGACAAATGATTTAGGGTCGCCTTCCAGGACAACCGGCGCCGGGTCTCTTTGTTTCCACTCTAGAGACTCCTTGTCGTAATACTCATCACCAGTCAGATAATCAACAGCTTTCTGCGCGCCCGTGGTTTGCATTGCCAGTCCATTAATCATGTGCGCGCTTCCTACCTGGCATCGGCTGTAGGCTGTTTACCTTATGTGATATAAGCCGCGCCTCTTCGCGAATATCATTTAAT
This sequence comes from Pseudomonas sp. A0308, assembly GCF_044218815.1. Classification (NCBI taxonomy): domain Bacteria; kingdom Pseudomonadati; phylum Pseudomonadota; class Gammaproteobacteria; order Pseudomonadales; family Pseudomonadaceae; genus Pseudomonas; species Pseudomonas sp. A0308. The sequence goes on along the minus strand of NZ_CP162581.1, from coordinate 3,645,092 downwards.
CGAATCAACAACAAATCCGCATCTGTGTCTTCCTGATGTATGTTTGCGTGCCTGGTAAGCATGTTGATATTTGAGTTCCACCTGCCCAGCCAGGCATTAAGCTCGCGCAACACCGGTCTCAAGTCGTCTTTTGCCGTCACGACCTGGCCGTGCTCGATCAGGGCACCCACATAGCCGCTGAGGCTCATTCCTGCGGCCTTGGCGTCGCGCTTGGCCTTGGCCCCAACCCACGATGGGATAAGCGTGTGCAACTGCACCCAGGGCCTTTCTGCTGCTTCTGACATATGTACACCTTCTTCGTGTGTTTGATGTTGACCAGGGGTCTGGGGGAACCCCAGTGGGATTAAAGGGCAAAGCCCTTTACAAGGCGGGAAGTTGTCGTAGACAACCTGCCGAGGAGCCTTGTTCGCTTTAATTCCACCACCCGCGACAACACATATTCAAGTGTTTTTTTGTTGCCTCTCATATATATTAGCCAAAATAACAAGAAAGGACGGGCAAATATGAGAACACCAAAAATCACAGTTTCCTTGATTTTACTGGTACTTTCTCCGTTCTCCCTTGCTGAAGTTTTGGTAAGTGATGAAGCATCGTTTAAGCAAAAATATTTCGACAACTTCAATAGAACTGTGGAAGCTGGTAAAAACTTTGTTCTTAATGCTGCCCAGTTGGAAGCTATTGGCAATACAGCAGAGATGGGTGTTGACGCAATAAATAATGGATTTGCAAACACCACGGCGCGGCTGGACAAGGGAAAAGAGGAAAGACAGAACCTCGAGCAGCTAGAACGTGCACAACCAGCAAGAGATGCTTGCGGCACATTAACGCTATCAGATGGCCTAGGTGATGCTGCATGCGCTGAACTCAATCAGATAGAGCAGCTGTCCAAGAATCGCGCTAAGCGTTATTCAGTCGCTACAGGCGGCGGCATCATGAACACTACCCTCGAAACGAACGTGCAGGACGTTAACGATGCTAACAACAAAGCCGCAACGGAAATTATGGATGAGTGCGACCAGCTCGCTGGTAAGTGCCGTGACTCCAAGCTATGGCTATCAGGAGCGCTAACTGCTGATGAATACAGGGCTCTGCAACTGCAAAACGACCTTGCAGCTAATGTAAAAATCGCAGTACCTCAAGTCACCGGACTTGTCCCCGGCTCGCCTGAGCATGCTAGAGCCCTTGTGCACGATTTGCGAAGGGAAAATTCACGCGAACAGAATAGAGGCAGTCTTGATGCAATCCAGGTCGCTCAACATGGCACGCTGATTAACGGTGTGCGCGCACCTGGTCGGGTGGAGCTTTATGAACAGTACGACGATAAGCACTCCGGTAGCAAAAAGTGGATATGTGCAATAACAAATAGTTGTACTGACAGTTATGTACCACCGGCTGAGGCACAGCGCCAAAGCGCTGAAATGAAGGCCGTGGAGATTTCACTGGCTCTAGATCAATACAAATCTAATCTTAGAAGTGAAGCACTGTTGAACAGTGCATTGCTCCATGTACTTAATGACAATAAGCTAAAACAACAATAAGAGAGATGCTCAACATGGCGGACTTTGTAAGATTAACTCAAGCGCAGAAAAAGCAATTTAACGACATATATGTGAAATACCACGAAAGCTTTGAGCTTAACGAAAGTGAACGGCTTAACGCTGCAATTTCAAAAGAATATGATTCTTTGTCTATGGAACCCAGTGGGCAATACGTTTTGATTTCAAAAACAGAAGTTCACCCGCAGGTATGGACTGCATTAGGTCGAGCAGGTGTCGGCAAGATTCAAGACTTCGATAACGGTGATGAAGATCCCGAATACAACAAAGCGAGAAAGGTTGATTTAAACGTGCTGGAAGCGCTGTTAAGACTTCTTGTCAGCCTGATCCAGTCCGCGACAAACGCCCTAACAGGTGGGTCAGGGGATGATGGAGACGGGGACGGGCAGACCCCTAAGTCGATCAAGAAGCACCCGCAGCGCTCGGATGACGGCTATGTCCGCTAACCCTTATTCCTCTCGACCTGGAGCCCATCAATGAAATTCCATGCAGCAATCACTTCAGCTGTTATAGCCGCTGCCGCGACCATGGCACATGCAAATGCGAGTGTTAATGTCATTTCGTCGAAGTCTTCACTTAAGGCCAAAAACTCTGCCAAGGCTTTGCTCGAAAAACATGACCTCTCGCTTCTGGTCGATTCAAATCTCAACGACCTTGCGGCGGCAATGAAACTCGACGATAAACCGCTGAAAATCGACGTAGGCACGCTTGCAGCGGCGCTTGAAGGTGCAGACTCAACAACATTGAACATCTACAACCCGAATCTCAATAGCTGCTATGGCAACTGTTACACGAATTGCCACGGTTCTAGAAGCTGGAGGTAGGTCAGGGATGGACGCAGTGACGCGTGACCTGCGCAGCGGATGCGCTTGAGCCGCTGACAGCTAGCCGCCGAAACGGCGAAGCAGCGAACTCGCCCCGCCCGGCCATGCTGTGGTTTTTATTGCCTAGGCATCGATTAACTAAAAGTGAGTATGTGCCAAGATATAAATAATCGGCGCCACGCACGACTAATCAAAAACACTCATGCAATCATATTGAATTTATCATACAACCTGGTCGAAAAATCTCTAGAGCTCGATAGCTAAGGCTTCGTGTACGCTCGGTTTGACCGCAATTCAGCCTTTGGTTTGGCGTACCCGGCTTTGCGTAAGTCACTACGTGTAGCGTCAAGTTCAGCCCAGAGCTCGTTGGCATGCTTGGCAGTAAACTCCTTCACTACTTCCTGATCTTTAAGCGCATCACGGAACTCGGAAAGCACCAGCGCAGCACAACGAAGCTGGTATAGCTTACGGCTCCACTTCATGTCCTCTACCTCTTTCTTCCTCTTGTCTTCACGAGCTTGAAACCAGTCCTCAAGCTGCTTGAACTCCTTCTCGTTGAGTGCCGATTTAACTTGCTCAGGCATGACGAGCGCATCTCTAGGGAAGCTACCAAGCATTTTTTCAACACCGCGTTTCTTCGTCTCGTCGTAGGTCGTGCGTATCAGTTGATACACCGTTTTAAGCTCGCGAATCTGCATGCTGGCAGTCTCCCATGGTTGTCTACATACAATCATGGTATCACCACATACCGATTGATCATATATGGGTATACGACCATGTATCAAGATCAAACCAATCGGTATGCCGACACGGTATACCGATTTTAGTTTTCTGATAATTAATATGTATACCCATATAGAGTATCTGGGTAGTCGTGAGGTGGCTGTCGGTCAGTGGGCAACGCCCGCTGGCTGGTAGGCGCCCGCTGCCGGCAGGCGACCTTGCCTTGCTATGTGGGGAGACCATGCGTAGGGAAGAGCGTCAAAAAGGCAATGAGAATAGCAAAGTGCCAGCCTTCCTTGCCACCCTCGTACTAGAGCCTTTTTCAGAATAAAGCTTTATCCAGAATGTGGGTGTCCGGACTACCAGAACCCACTATTCTGGTATACGATGCACGTCCTCACCAATGGCCGGAGGCCTCAGGATGCACACCGAGATCGTTATGAATAAGCGTCACGCGGAAATGAGCACGCAGGAGCGTTTAGAGTATCTGGCGGATGATTTGGAAGCGTATATTCCCTGCCCTTACCAACGCGACGTTTTAGAAACCTGGCTGTCGCTACAATTAGCCAGCGCCAAACACACTGGCTCAGAAGCCGGAACCTCGCTCGATATCGCCTACGAGGATTGGATTAACCCAGATGACGAAGAAGACGATTGATCAAGAAATCTTGAGCACGCTTGTCGAAAACAACGCGCTAAAAGAGTTACGGGCCGTTCGTGAAGGCCCGTCCTGGGCCCTAGAAGGGCGAATAGGCACTATCTGGTTACCAGTGCGCAGCAGGAGAGAAGAGAAGCGCCTATGGCGCTCTCTGACCGCCGTAGAGCGATTCTGCACGGCGGCAGGTGTAAAGCAATTGCTTGTCGAGTTGTAAAGCGGCGAAGCGTATTTGCAAGCTATATCTTCTTCGGCACTGTTTTATTAGCAAGCATGGATTCTATTCGGCTTTGCTCTCGGACAAGCTCAAACAGCTCAAATGCCCTTGCAACCATGCCTGAATGCATCGTTGCAAAGGCGCCATCATCACCTTGACTGCGCAATATTTCAGTCAGTTCTCCGGTGTACGGGTAGTATTCAATCAGTTCGGAAACCTGCTTCATCACGAAAGTCAGGACACTGTCCGCTTCAACCGCGTAATACACGGTGTTTTCCTGGCGCTCGATCCGAACTTGCACCCTCAGCGCTTTTAGCAAATAGTTTGCTCTAGCTCGCCCTTCAAAACTTATGAGATCAAGTTTCGAGAAAAAATCAGCCTTATTTATAATTTTTTCTCGCTGAGAATCACGCTTTAGCTCATTTCTTTTATTCTTTAGTTCTTTTAACTCTTGGTCAACGCGCAAGGCCGCTTGAATTACAAAACCAGGAAGCTCTCCGCTTACATCTTGTATCTGGCTTTCGATCTCAGCTTGGCGTTTTTTAACCAAATCTAGCTGGAGATCAATCTTTGCAATTTCTTTTCGAATTTTATTTTGTGAATCCTGAACAAGACTCAAGCTATCAACCTTGGCTAAGATCTCCATGTATGCACGTTCAGCACCAACAAGCTGCACAATCTTGTTTGTGCACCGGCCCTTAGCGCTTCCGTAACATCTCAAGTATTTACCCCCTTTAGGCGGTGAACCTTTGTTTACCAGATGCATGGATTCACCGCAAAGCGAACACTTGGCGAGTCCTTGCCACAAATTGAAGTTTGCGGCTGACTTCGTGGCCTTTGAGACATTCCGCGTTGTACGAGCAGATTGAGCCTCGAAAAATAAATCCTCGCTAATGACTGCTGGAAAAAAACCCAGTACGGGCTCACCCAGCGCCCCGCGCTTACCGTCAATCAGGCCGGTCGGTTGGTACTCACCCAAGACGGCCCGATTGGAAAGTATTTTACCAGTCGAGCTACTACCCCAGGCGCCTGATGCATTTCGGCTTGATGACCCGAATATAGGCACATTGTCAGCGTTGAGTATCTTTGCGATTGCACGATGACCGTGACCGGACACCGCAAGTTTGAAGATTTCCCTAATTACCTCAACCCGCTCCGAAATTTCGACATACTTGCCACCTTCAAGCTTCAACCAATAAGGACATGCTTGCCCTAAAGGCTTTTTAGTCTCACGTGCATCCTTCTGCTTTTGCTTCCAGGCCTTACTTACACGCTCGCCTTTTAGACTTGATTCGCTGTGAGCACGACTCATCTGGAAAATACCAATGAGTAGATCCCGTTCATCCCAGTCTTTGCTATACAACTTATTATCAGACACCGAGTATATCTGGACACCACTACCCAGAATATCCAAAAACCTAGGCAGTGCGGCTCTTACATGCTCGCGACTCAGCCTGTCGAGACTTTCGATAATCAAGATCGACCCTGACTCAATAACGCCATCTTGGACATAGTTCAGGAACCGCGCAAGTTGGCTCGTATCGTCCAGATGCTTGCCTTTATATGCTGACCTGCCCCGATCAAAAAACAGATAGCCTTCGTCTTTGACTAGCTCAAGGTCGTTTTGCATGCAGTACGTTTCAGCTGCGGCCCGCTGACGGCGATAGCTATCACCCTTTGCTTGCTCTGGTGTTGAAAAGCGGATGTAGCTGTATGCCTTTGTGCGCGGGGTCGACATGGCAGTCTCGAAATTTGACGTAGGTGTAATGTAGCACAACCTGCTGTTCACCGGGCCGCCGGGGACAGGCAAGACGCTGCTGGCCAGTCGACTGCCGGGGCTACTGCCACCTTTGCCCGAATGCGAAGCGCTGGAGGTGGCGGCGATTCAATCCGTCGCCAGCGGCGTGCCACTGACACATTGGCCCCAGCGCCCCTTTCGCCAGCCGCATCACTCGGCGTCAGGCCCGGCACTGGTCGGCGGTAGTTCAAAACCACAACCCGGCGAAATCACCCTCGCCCACCACGGCGTGCTTTTTCTAGACGAGTTGCCGGAGTTTGATCGCAAGGTGCTGGAGGTGCTGCGCGAGCCGCTGGAGTCCGGGCATATCGTGATTGCCCGGGCCAAGGATCGTGTGCGTTTCCCGGCACGGTTTCAGTTGGTGGCGGCGATGAACCCGTGTCCCTGTGGATATCTTGGCGAGCCGAGTGGCAAATGCTCGTGCACGCCGGACATGGTGCAGCGCTATCGCAACAAGCTCTCGGGGCCGTTACTGGACCGGATCGATTTGCACCTGACGGTGGCGCGGGAAGCGACGGCGTTGAACCCGCAAGTGAAACCGGGAGAGGACAGCGCCAGCGCCGCGGCGTTGGTGGCCGAGGCGCGTGAGCGGCAGCTGAAGCGTCAAGGCTGCGCCAATGCATTTCTCGATCTGCCTGGACTGAAAAGGCACTGCAAGTTATCCACAGCCGACGAAACCTGGCTGGAGTCAGCCTGCGAAAGGCTGACTTTATCGCTTCGCTCGGCACATCGGTTGCTCAAGGTTGCCCGGACACTGGCAGACCTTGAGCAAGTCGATGCAATCAGACGTGAGCACTTGGCCGAAGCGCTGCAATACCGGCCGGCGACGCCTTAATGCTCGGTCAGATCGACCAGCGGCGCTTGCCGCACTTCGGTTTCACGCCCGGCCTGGATTTCGGTTACTCGCTTCAAGGCGTTATCCACGGCAGCTTTGTCCGCGAGCAGGCTGTAGCTGATCTGGAACTGTTTGTGTTCCTTGGGTGCAATGGTCGGGACCAGATTCAGCGGACGCTGATAGCGGCGGTTGTAGGAAAAACTGGTGCCCGGCTCCAGTCCCGTGACATAGCCCTGCCCTTGGGTGTCAGTGTTTTTCCACAGGGAAAACACCGGCAACTGCCGGGTATTGAAACCGACAGAGACACCGAGGCTACCGACCTTGTTGTGCAAAACGGTCAGGGTTTCGCCTTTGGCATCCGCATAGGGCACGACGTTGTAGACGGTTTCGTCGTAGTCCTTGGTTGGGGCGCGGTAGGTCTGCCAGTCGGCCAAATCGCCCTTGGCCTTGTCGTTGAAAGGCGACACCTGTTTTACCGGTGCAGCAAAGCGTGCGCCCTGTTCGAGGAATGGCGTACTGAAGTTGCTGTGATACAGCGCCTGGTATTCCTTTGGATAATCGCCGTTGTTGGTCAACGTATCGTTGAGTGCGAAACGCACGCTGCCAGGCTCGGTGACCAGTTCAGTAACGACCGAAAAGTCGACTTTCTTGAACGCCTGCTCCTTCAGTTCGCCGCGCAAACTGATGGCGTAGGGCGGCTTTTCATCGATATGCAACGTGACGGTACTGGCCGGGATGTTGGCGGCGCGTCCGTGCAGGGTCAGCAGCTCACCCTTGTCCATGCCGGGATGGCCGACCCATTCGTAGCCACAGCGGGTCACCAACTCGTTGAAACCTTCCAGCCAGCCCAGACCACCGCGCCCATTGAGCTCAATGAATGCCGGGTTGACCACATCCTTGACCGGCGAATCCCAGCCCATCCGCACGCTGCCAACGGAAGCGTGCAGGACATTCATGCCACGGGTTGGCACCACCGAGAGTTTCATCGTGCCGTTATCGATGTCGACAATGCTCACGCCTTCCTGCCGCCCACCGTGCAAGGTTCGCAGGCTCACAGAGAAAGGCTTGTCGGTTTTCACGCCGAGTTGCTCGCTGGTGACGGTCCAGTTTTGCGCGGGTTTGTCAGTGTCGAGGAGGACGTAATCCCAAGCCATGGCATGGGAGGCAGCGGACAGTGCGCCGAGTGCGGCGACAAGTTTGAGCGGGGTCATGGCAGCAGCCTTTATTGGAGTTGTGCCATTTTTATAGCGCTGCGGAAACGTTTCAGCAAGTACGAATGAAGGAGATACAGGGTGATCTGCCATATCGGCGGCGACGCATTCGCGAGCAGGCTCGCTCCCACGGGATTTTCGGATGTTCACAAGATTTGTGAGCCACCCAGAAAACTGTGGGAGCAAGCCTGCTCGCGAAGCTATTTCAGTGGCGCATCAACGAAAGCGATCAACCTCGGAACGCAAGTCCGCCGCCAGTTTCTCCAGCTCTTTGGCAGTGACCGCGAGGTTCGACACAACTTCACGCTGCTCACTGTTGGCCAGCGCAATGCTTTGCAGGTTGCTGCTGAGCAAGGTCGCCGTGCTGCTCTGCTCCTGAGTCGCCGTCGTGATCGCCGCAAACTGCTGCCCCGCCGAGCGGCTCTGCTCATCGATACGCGCCAGTGCCGAAGCAACGTTGGCATTACGCGACAAGCCTTCCTGCATCAGCACGTTGCCCTGCTCCATGGTGCTGATTGCGTTGCCGGTTTCCTGCTGGATGCTGTGAATCATGCTGGAAATTTCATCCGTCGCCTGACGGGTGCGCGAGGCCAGGCTGCGCACTTCATCAGCCACCACCGCAAAGCCGCGGCCTTGTTCACCGGCACGGGCCGCTTCAATCGCAGCGTTGAGCGCCAGCAGGTTGGTCTGTTCGGCAATCGAGGTAATCACGCCAACGATGCCGCCAATTTCCTGGGAGCGCTGGCCGAGAGTGTTGATCACTGTTGCGGTACTGTTCAGGGCGCCAGCAATCTGCTCCAGAGAAGACGAAGCTTCTTCCATCGAGCTGCGGCCGATCTGCGTTTGCTGAGCGTTTTCCTGTGCAAGGCGCTGGGTTGCGCCCATGTTGTCGGCAATGTCCAGCGACGTCGCGCTGAACTCTTCAACCGCACCGGCCATGCTGGTGATTTCGCCGGACTGTTGCTCCATGCCTTCGTACGCGCCGCCGGACAAACCGGACAGCGCCTGGGCACGGCTGTTGACCTCTTCCGAGGCGAGGCGGATGTGCTCGACCATGGTCGACAGTGCCTGGCTCATCTGGTTGAAGGCGCGAGACAGCTGACCGATTTCATCGTTGCTCGACACGTTCAGACGCACGCTCAGATCACCGGCCCCCAAGGCCTCGGCTTGACGTACCAGGTCACTCAACGGCGCCAATTTGCTGCGCAGCAACCAAACCACAGAGCCAACCGCCAGCAGCATCGCCAGCAGGCTGCCGATGGCCAGTTGCGTGCCTACACTCCAGGTCACTGCACGAATCTCGGCTTTCGGCATGCTCGCCACTACCGCCCAAGGCCCGCCGTCGAAGGGCACCGAAACGCTGTAGAAGTCTTCAGACTTGTCGCTCCAGAAATGGCCTTTGCCCGGCGTTTTGGACATGCCGCCGATCACCGGGATCGCTTGATCAAGCGCTTGCACACCTGCTGGCGCAACCAGCCATTTGTTCTGTTCATCAAGCAGGGCCAGCGAACCGGTCTGACCGATGCGGAAGCGCTTGAGGTTGTCGAACTGGGCGTTCTGCGCGTCGGTGTAATCGAAACCGACGAACAGCACCGCAATCACCTTGCCGCTGCCATCGCGCACCGGGGTGTACTGGGTCATGTAAGAACGATCAAAGAGCAACGCTCGGCCGACGTAGCTTTGCCCCGCCATCAACTTCGCATAGGCCGGATGCGCATGATCGAGCAAGGTGCCGATGGCGCGGCTGCCATCCTGTTTGGTCAGGGAGGTGCTGACCCGCACGAAGTCTTCGCCGCTGCGCACAAACAGTGTGGCAACGCCCGCCGTCATTTGTGTGAACTCGTCGACTTCCATGAAGTTGTTGTTCAACACTTCGCTGCCCAGGTGCAGACCCGGGGTCTGGGTGCCGGCAACCGTTACCGGCTCACTCGGGTGAATGCTCAAACCGGCGCTGAAGCGCTTCTCGAACAAACCGCTCAAGCGCTGAGTGCTTTCACGCAACGTGCCGTGGAAGGTGCTCAGTTGGTCGGCCAGCAGCCGAGCCTCACTGGCCAGGTGCTCTTCACGGGTGGCAAGGTTGGCGTTATCCAGCGAACGCAAGGCAAAGACTGTACTGCCGCTGATGACAATCGCCAGTATCACAGCGAGCGCGAGGCCCAGCTGCGAGGCGATCCGAGCGCGAGGTTGAGACATGGTCAGCTCCTGGCCGAGCCACGGGATCCTCCTTGATCTCGACTCGGATAATTTTCTAATAGTTGGGGGTCACTCGTGGACACCGGCACGACGGTTCCACATGCACGTATTCGGCGGCAGCGCCAAATACTTGAGCGAATAGCAGGGTTATGGCACAAGGCCGGCATTGTGGCGGCTCTAACGTTTCAGCTCAAGCGCGCAACTGGCGGCAGTTCCATGGCGCGGACCTCGCCTTGCAGGAAGTCGCTGAGACGACGCAAACGTTCACCTCCCGGACGGGTTTTGGGCCACACCAGGTAATAATTCAGGCCACTGGCGACAGCCGTAGGCCACGGCAGGCTCAAGCGGCCTTGCGCCACATCTTCAGCCACCATCAATAAATCGCCCATCGACACGCCGTAACCCCGCGCCGCAGCGATCATCCCCAACTCCAGCGTGTCGAACACCTGCCCGCCCTTGAGCGACACCTGATCGGCCAACCCCATGTGTTCCAGCCAGCTGCGCCAATCGCGGCGATCCGGGGTCGGATGGAGCAACTCGGCAGCCGCCAGTCGGGTCACGTCCCAAGGTTGATCGTGCAGCAGATTGGGCGCGCCAACGGGGATCAGTTCCTCGGGAAACAACAGGCTGGCCTCCCAGTCCAGCGGAAAATGGCCGTCGCTCAGCAACACCGCGCAGTCGAACGGCTCATCGTTGAAGTCCACCGAGTCGATGTCCATCCACGCACTGGTCAACTGCACCTCGTTGCCCGGCTGCAAATGCCGGAAGCGACTCAAGCGCGCCAGCAACCAGCGCATGGTCAGGGTCGATGGCGCCTTCATGCGCAGGATGTCGTCCTCGGCACGCAAGGTGTTGCAGGCGCGCTCCAGCGCTGTGAAGCCTTCGCGGATGCCCGGCAACAGCAGGCGCGCCGCTTCGGTCAGCTGCAAATTGCGTCCGCTGCGATGAAACAGTCGACAGGCGAAGTGATCTTCAAGCGTTCGAATGTGCCGACTCACCGCACTCTGGGTGATGGATAGTTCCTCGGCCGCACGGGTGAACGAGCTATGTCGCGCTGCCGCTTCGAATGCGCGCAGGGCATACAACGGAGGAAGTCGACGGGACATGCACAAAGCTCCTGTAGCGGGATACGGCCAACTTAGCAGAATTCTTTCATGATGAGTTTTAATCATGCCAGCCATCCTTTTTATCCCTTTGTGCAATCCCTTCCAAGCGCCGAGAATCGACGGTCTCTTGTTCCCTCTATTGATGGCGGGTGATGACCATGCAGCATCCTGTGCGTACTGAACTCTGGGCCATCCTGCGGCTGGCGGGGCCGTTGATTGCCTCGCAGTTGGCGCATATGTTGATGGTACTGACCGACACCTTGATGATGGCGCGTCTGAGCCCTGAGGCGCTCGCCGGCGGCGGCTTGGGCGCCGCGACTTACTCGTTCGTGTCGATTTTCTGCATTGGCGTGATAGCGGCGGTCGGCACGCTGGTAGCGATCCGCAAGGGCGCGGGCGACATTATTGGCGCCGCACGCCTGACCCAGGCCGGGTTGTGGCTGGCGTGGCTGATGGCGCTGGGTGCCGGGCTGCTGTTGTGGAACCTGAAACCGGTGTTGCTGCTGTTCGGCCAGACTGAAACCAACGTCAACGCCGCCGGGCAATTCCTGATTGCCCTGCCGTTCGCCCTCCCCGGCTATCTGAGCTTCATGGCCCTGCGCGGCTTCACAAGTGCCATCGGCCGGGCGACGCCGGTCATGGTCATCAGCCTGGTCGGCACAGTGGCGAACTTCCTGCTTAATTACGCGCTGATCACCGGCATGTTCGGCCTGCCGAAACTGGGCTTGATGGGCATCGGTCTGGTCACGGCGATCGTTGCCAACTGCATGGCGCTGGCCTTGGCCTGGCACATTCATCGGCATCCGGCGTACGACGCTTATCCATTGCGCGCAGGGTTGTCGCGGCCGAACCGGCAGTACCTCAAGGAGCTGTGGCGCCTCGGCCTGCCAATTGGCGGCACCTACGCGGTGGAAGTCGGGCTGTTCGCCTTCGCCGCGCTGTGCATGGGCACCATGGGCAGCACGCAACTGGGCGCGCATCAGATTGCTTTGCAGATCGTGTCGGTGGCATTCATGGTGCCGGCGGGGATGTCGTACGCCATCACCATGCGTGTCGGTCAGCATTACGGCGCTGGGCAATTGGTTGATGCGCGAATGTCCGGGCGAGTCGGGATCGTGTTCGGCGCAGTGGCGATGCTGGGGTTTGCGATGGTGTTCTGGCTACTGCCGAATCAGTTGATCGGCTTGTTTCTCGACCATAACGATCCGGCGTTTGCCGAGGTGATCCAACTGGCCGTGAGCCTGCTGGCGGTAGCGGCGTGGTTCGAGCTGTTCGACGGTACGCAGACGATTGCCATGGGCTGCATTCGTGGGCTCAAGGACGCGAAGACCACGTTTTTGGTCGGGCTCGGCTGCTATTGGCTGATCGGTGCGCCAGCGGCGTGGTGGATGGCGTTTCACCTGAACTGGGGGCCGACGGGTGTCTGGTGGGGGTTGGCGCTTGGGCTGGCGTGTGCGGCAGTGAGTCTGACGCTGGCGTTCGAGTGGAAGATGAAGCGGATGATTCGGCGTGAGCCGCAATCTCGGGGCTTCAACATCCCTCAGCCTGAATGAGTTTCACCTTGTGGGAGCGAGCCTGCTCGCGAATGCGATCGGTCAGTCAAATCATCTTTGCCTGACACACCGCTTTGGCGAGCGGGCTCGCTCCCACAGGGATTAATGCCTAACCCGGAGATTGTGTTCAGCTCACGATTTCAAGCGCTGGCTGTTGGCTTGAGCCGAAGGTGAGATATTCAACCAGTTCCGCCAACGGCAACGGCCGGCTGATCAGATACCCCTGCACCTGATCGCAACCAAACCCGCGCAGCAGTTCAAGTTGCTCCGTCGTTTCCACGCCTTCAGCCACTACTTCCAGATGCAGGTTGTGCGCGAGGTTGATCATCGCGTGCACCAGTTTGCGGTTCTCTTCGCGTTGTTCCATGCCACCGACGAAGCTCTTGTCGATCTTCAGCAAAGCGATCGGCAGGCTGTTGAGGTGCACGAACGATGAAAACCCGGTGCCGAAGTCGTCCAGCGAGAAGCGCACGCCGAGGCGGCCGAGGGCGTCCATGGTCTGTTTGACCAGGTCACTGCGGCGCATCACTGCGGTTTCGGTCAGTTCAAACTCCAGCCACTGCGCCTCGACGCCACGTTCGGCGATCAAACGGCTGAGCGTCGGCAGCAACTGGCTGTCCTGAAACTGACGGAACGACAGGTTGATCGCCATGTGCAGCGCCGGCAAACCGCGCTCGCGCAAGGCCTGCATGTCGCGCAGGGCCCTGGAAATCACCCAGTAACCCAGCGGCACGATCAAGCCACTCTGCTCGGCCAGCGGCACGAATTCACTGGGTGGCAGCAGCCCGCGTTCACCATGGCGCCAACGCACCAAGGCTTCGAGGCCGACGATCTGGCCGTCTTCGATATTCAGGCGCGGCTGGTAATGCAGCTCCAGCTCGTCGCGACGCAAGGCCCGGCGCAGTTCGCTTTCGAGGTCGGCCATGCTCCGCGCGTTGCGGTTGATGCGTTCGTTAAAGATGTGAAAGGTGCAGCCCTGCGTGCTTTTCGCCTGCTGCATGGCAATGTGCGCATGCCACATCAACGGGTCGGCGCCACCCTGCGCGCGGGCATGGGCGATGCCGAGACTGGAACCGATCAACAGACTTTCGCCGTCGACCCAGTAGGGTTCGGCAAGGGCTTCGGTGATGCGTTCGGCCATCCACTCGGCGCGTTGCGGCGCGCGGCGGGTGTCGATCAGCAGGGCGAATTCGTCACTCCCCAGGCGCGCCAGTTGATCACCGGCCTCCAGCTGACCTTTCAGCCGCGCAACGACTTGCAGGATCAAGCGGTCGCCAGCCTGATGACCTAGGGCGTCGTTGGCGTGACGGAAGTTGTCGAGGTCGAGATGCCCGAGGGCCAGGCCTCGTCCGTCGTTTTCCGCCAGGCGCGCGGCGAGCAAGGTCTGAAAGCCCTGACGGTTGGCGATACCGGTCAACGGATCCTGTTCGGCGAGGCGCTGCAGAGTGTTCTCCAGTACGCCGCGTTCGCGAACGTGGCGCAGGCAACGACGGAGCATGCCAGCGTCGAGGGCATCGAACACCAGCCAGTCGCTGACGCCAACGGGCGCGGTGACCGGTTCGTGCTCCAGCAGCAACACCGTCGGCAGGCTGCAACGGCCCGGCGCCGGTTGTAATGCAGGAAGGGTCAACAGTACCGCGTTGCGGTTGTCTTCGAACAAACGGCTGACCGACTCCCAGTTCGGTGCGCTGATCAGCACTGCCGCGCTCCCCATTGGCGCCAGACACTCGCGCAATAGCGCTGTCCACGCTGGCTCTTCGGCCAGTAACAGCAAACGCAAGGGTTCGACAGGCGTAGTCAAGCTGACTCCCTAGACTCTGCAATGATGTGGGCGGCGGGCATTATGCCGGTGCGCAGACCAATCTACAAATGACAACGGTTATCAAAAACCGAATACGCGTCATGAATGAGAACATTAGCCGCAAAATCACCATGCATCCTGCGTGAAAGTAACAAAACCGGCAAATTTGAATCGCGTGGTGCGTCACAAGTCGGACAGAGCAGCACAAATCGCTGAGCCTGTTAAAATGCCGGCCCATTTCGTCAACGACTCCCGAATTTTCGTATGTCCCGACTCAATCCCCGGCAGCAAGAAGCCGTGAGCTACGTCGGCGGCCCTCTTTTGGTGCTCGCCGGCGCTGGCTCCGGCAAAACCAGTGTGATCACGCGCAAAATCGCGCACCTGATCCAGAACTGCGGCATCCGCGCCCAGTACATCGTCGCCATGACCTTTACCAACAAGGCTGCGCGCGAGATGAAGGAGCGGGTCGGCAGCCTGCTCAAGGGTGGCGAGGGCCGTGGCCTGACCGTGTGTACATTCCACAACCTGGGCCTGAACATCATCCGCAAGGAACACGTGCGGCTGGGCTACAAACCGGGCTTCTCGATCTTCGACGAGACCGACGTCAAGTCCCTCATGACTGACATCATGCAGAAGGAATACGCGGGCGACGACGGCGTCGACGAGATCAAGAACATGATCGGCTCGTGGAAAAACGACCTGATCCTGCCGGCCGAAGCGCTGGAAAACGCGCGCAATCCCAAGGAACAGACCGCCGCCATCGTCTACACCCACTATCAGCGCACGCTCAAAGCGTTCAACGCAGTGGACTTCGACGACCTGATCCTGCTGCCGGTGAAGCTGTTCCAGGACAACGCCGACATTCTCGAAAAGTGGCAGAACAAAGTCCGCTACCTGCTGGTGGACGAATATCAGGACACCAACGCCAGCCAGTATCTGCTGGTAAAACTGCTGATCGGCACGCGCAATCAGTTCACTGTGGTGGGCGACGACGACCAGTCGATCTACGCCTGGCGCGGCGCGCGGCCGGAAAACCTGATGCTGCTCAAGGATGACTACCCGTCGCTGAAAGTGGTGATGCTCGAGCAGAACTACCGCTCCACCAGCCGCATCCTGCGCTGCGCCAACGTGCTGATCTCGAACAACCCGCACGAATTCGAAAAACAGCTGTGGAGTGAGATGGGCCACGGCGACGAGATCCGCGTGATCCGCTGCCGCAACGAGGACGCCGAGGCCGAGCGCGTGGCCATGGAAATCCTCAGCCTGCACTTGCGCACCGACCGCCCGTACAGCGATTTCGCCATCCTCTATCGCGGTAACTATCAGGCCAAGCTGATCGAGCTGAAACTGCAGCACCATCAGGTGCCGTATCGCCTGAGCGGCGGTAACAGCTTCTTCGGCCGCCAGGAAGTGAAGGACCTGATGGCCTACTTCCGCCTGATCGTGAACCCGGACGACGACAACGCCTTCTTGCGAGTGATCAACGTGCCGCGCCGCGAGATCGGCTCGACCACGCTGGAAAAACTCGGCAACTACGCCACCGAACGCAAGATCTCGATGTACGCCGCCACCGATGAAATCGGCCTGGGCGAACATCTGGACAGCCGCTTCACCGATCGCCTGTCGCGCTTCAAGCGCTTCATGGACAAAGTGCGCGAGCAATGCGCCGGTGAGGACCCGATCTCCGCCCTGCGCAGCATGGTCATGGACATCGACTACGAGAACTGGCTGCGCACCAACAGCTCCAGCGACAAGGCTGCGGATTACCGGATGAGCAACGTCTGGTTCCTGATCGAGGCGTTGAAAAACACCCTTGAGAAGGACGAGGAAGGCGAAATGACCGTCGAGGACGCCATCGGCAAACTGGTCCTGCGCGACATGCTGGAACGTCAGCAGGAAGAAGAGGACGGCGCCGAAGGTGTGCAGATGATGACCCTGCATGCGTCCAAGGGTCTGGAATTCCCCTACGTGTTCATCATGGGCATGGAGGAGGAAATTCTTCCGCACCGCTCCAGCATCGAAGCCGACACCATTGAAGAAGAGCGCCGCCTGGCTTACGTGGGCATCACCCGCGCCCGCCAGACCCTGGCCTTCACCTTCGCCGCCAAGCGCAAACAGTACGGCGAGATCATCGATTGCGCGCCTAGCCGCTTCCTTGATGAACTGCCGCCGGACGATCTGGCCTGGGAAGGCAACGACGATACACCGACCGAAGTCAAAGCCGTGCGTGGCAACAGCGCATTGGCTGATATACGCGCGATGTTAAAGCGCTAGAATTGACCACTTTTCAAGTTTAGGGCGCGCGTGCGCCAATAGAGGAAAAGCTTCATGGAAGCACTGCACAAGAAAATTCGCGAAGAAGGCATCGTGCTTTCCGATCAGGTCCTGAAAGTCGACGCCTTTCTGAACCACCAGATCGACCCGGCCCTGATGAAGCTGATCGGCGACGAATTCGCCTCGCTGTTCAAGGACTCGGGCATCACCAAGATTGTCACCATCGAAGCCTCGGGCATTGCCCCGGCGATCATGACCGGTCTGAACCTTGGCGTGCCGGTGATCTTCGCCCGCAAACAACAGTCCCTGACCCTGACTGAAAACCTGCTGTCGGCGACCGTTTACTCGTTCACCAAAAAGACTGAAAGCACCGTGGCCATCTCCCCGCGTCACCTGACCAGCAGCGACCGCGTGCTGATCATCGACGACTTCCTGGCCAACGGTAAGGCATCCCAGGCGCTGATCTCGATCATCAAACAGGCTGGCGCCACCGTCGCCGGTCTGGGCATCGTCATCGAGAAGTCGTTCCAGGGCGGCCGTGCCGAACTGGATTCGCAGGGCTATCGCGTTGAGTCGCTGGCCCGCGTGCAATCGCTGAAGGATGGCGTTGTAACCTTCATCGAGTAACTGCTGAAAGCCGCAAGCCCCACCCCCTGATACCTGTGGGAGCTGGCAAGCCAGCTCCCACAATGGTTTCTGGGTAGGTGTCTATTGCGCGGTGGCCTTCAGGCCGGTAAGCAACAGGCGCTGGAACAGGTCCTCTTTCAAGCCTTCCGGGTTCGCAAGCTGCATCCGCTCCAGATGCTCCGGATAAAGCGAAGCCTGCGGCGCATCCAGCGCTGCCTTGCCCAGCTCCAGAATCTCGGTCAACTTGAACTTGCTCTTCAGCCAGTTCAACGCCCGCAACAAATCCCGCTCGATCGCTGTGAAATCACAACCCAACGGATATTCCGGAAACAGATTCGGATGGCGTGCGGCAATCGCCTGCAAACGCTCTGGCGTGTTGTCGGCAAAGCGCGGATCAATAAGGAAATCCTTCGGCAGCTTGCCGACCTTCTGCGCTTGCTCGATCAGTCCCGGCTGGAAGCGCGAGTCGCTGATATTCAACAGCGCTTCGATCACGGCCGCATCGGTTTTGCCGCGCAGATCGGCGATGCCGTACTCGGTGACCACTATGTCGCGCAGATGCCGTGGGATGGTGCAGTGACCGTACTCCCAGACGATGTTCGAATTCACCTCACCGCCGGACTCGCGCCAGCTGCGCAGAATCAGCATCGATCGCGCACCTTGCAGGGCATGCCCCTGGGCGACGAAGTTGTACTGCCCGCCGACGCCGCTGAGCACCCGGCCATCTTCCAGTTGATCGGCCACACCGGCTCCGAGCAACGTCATGTTGAACACCGTGTTGATGAAGCGCGCATCAAGGCGTTGCAGCCGCTTGAGCTCTTCCTGCCCGTACAACTCGTTGATGTAGCTGATACGGGTCATGTTGAATTCGAGGCGCTTGCTCTGCGGCAATTCACGCAGGCGCTCGTAGAAACTGCGGGGGCCAAGAAAGAAGCCGCCATGCACCGAGATGCCGTCGGTCTGCGCCGCTTCATCAAGAGTGCCGGCGTTGGCTTGTTCTTGGGTTGGCACATCCGGGTAAACCTTGCGCCGGATAATTCCGGCATCCGCCAGCACCAACAGGCCGTTGACGAACATTTCGCTGCAACCGTACAGGCCTTTGGCGAACGGCCCCGTCCCGCCCTCGCGCTCGATCAATTGCGCCCACTGGCTGAGGTTTACATCCGCGAGCAAAGCTTGATAACCCGCGTTATCGGCCTGGCGCGCCAACAGTGCGGCGGTCAGCGCATCGCCCATCGAGCCAATGCCGATCTGCAACGTGCCGCCGTCGCGCACCAACACGCTGGCATGCAAACCAATGAAGTGATCCTGAAAACCGACGGGCATGTTCGGGGTGGAAAACAGCGTGCTGCTGTCCTTCTCGTCGACCAGCAAGTCGAACGTGTCGATATCAACCTCGGCGTCGCCGGGCATGTACGGCAGCTCGGTATGAACCTGGCCGACCAGCAAAATGGTCTCCCCAGCGTCGCGGCGCTTGGCGATCATCGGTAACAGGTCGAGGGTGATGTCCGGGTTGCAGCTCAGGCTCAGACGGTCGGGATGTTCGCTGCTGCTGGCCAGCAGTTGCGCCACCAGGTTCAGGCCGGCGGCGTTAATGTCGCGGGCGGCATGGCTGTAGTTGCTGCTGACGTAATCCTGCTGGGCCGGCGCGCTGTTGAGCAGGCTGCCGGGCTGCATGAAGAACTGTTCGATGCGGATGTTGGCGGGCAGGCTGTCGCGGTGCAGGTCGGCGAGGAAATCGAATTCCGGGTAGTCACCGAAGACTCGCTCGACGAAGGGCTCGATAAAGCGCTTCTGCAAACCGTCGCCCAGACTCGGACGGCCCAGACACAGCGCCGTGTAAATCGTCAGTTGCCGATCGGGCAGCCCTTTGATGCGCCGGTACAACGCGTTGACGAAGTGATTGGGTTTGCCCAACCCCAGCGGCAGGCCCATGTGGATATGCGCCGGCAACCGCGCCAGCACGTCATCCACTGCCTGTTCGATCGAACACAACTGCACCATCTGAAGCCTCCCGCCCGTTCCGTTGATAGGGGTAGACCGAGATTGCCTTGAGTTTGCTGCAAAGGACAGCCCAAAGTCCTGGACGATTGTCGGCCACGGAAGTTTTTATGGCTGGAGATCGCTTGCCGTCTCCCGGGGGTAGAGGGGACTGATTGGGGGATGCTTTGAAGTTACATCGACCTGAAAGTGCTCTACCGAATCCGTAATCGACGTGAAAGAGGTTGTGCCGAATCCATAATCGATGAAGTCTTTCAGGTCGATGTCGGACGCCAGACACCTCGGTCGGCCCCCTCTCCCTCTGGGAGAGGGCTGGGCTGGAGGGCTCTTGAATCGCAGACACAAAAAAACCGTCCGAAGACGGTTTTTTTCATCAGCAGTACGCCCTACTTCAGGCCGGACATCTTCTCGATTGCACCTTTCAGGTCGGCATCCGAGCAATCCGCGCAAGTGCCTTTAGGCGGCATGGCGTTGATGCCAGTGATCGCCTTGGCCAGGATGCCGTCGAGGCCGCCTTGCTTATCGGCGCGCTCTTTCCACGCTGCGGTGTCACCAATTTTCGGCGCGCCTAACAGGCCGGTGCCGTGGCAAGCGTTGCAATGTTTGGCAATGATCGAGTCTGGAGTCTTGGCATCACCGCCGCCGGCAGTCGCCGCCACTTCCATCCCTTTGCATTCCTGACCTTGCACACACACCTGGCCGACGGGCTCGAGGCGTTTGGCAATGTCGTCGTTCGTCGCAGCTTGAGCGCTGACAGCCCAGAGGGCCAGTACGGTTGCTGGTGCAGCCAGCATTTTCATAATTAGGTTCACGCGTTCACCCTCAATGGTGGCTATTCACGCCTGCGGCCACGGTTCGCAGGCGGGCGCAAGTATAGCGGTTAGCCCGCCACACTGAAACAACCCCATAGTCGAAGGGGTTATACCGCGCTGTGGAAAAACTGTTCGGATGCCTTTGCCGTTATGGCTTGGCGCCTCTTTGTTTAAAAATTCGCCGGCGTGGCTGCGCTGATTAGTCGCGCAGGCAAGTCGAACGGATTACGAAAACGATGCGGCTTGGTACTTTCAAAGTAGTAGCTGTCGCCGGCTTCGAGAATAAAAGTTTCAAGACCCACCACCAATTCCAGACGACCCTCCACCAAAATCCCGGTTTCCTCGCCCTCGTGGGTGAGCATTTCTTCGCCGGTGTCGGCGCCCGGCGGGTAGATTTCGTTGAGAAACGCGATGGCCCGGCTAGGGTGCGCGCGGCCGACCAGCTTCATGGTCACGGCGCCGTCGGAAATGTCGATCAGCTCGTTGGCCTTGTAAACGATCTGGGTCGGTATTTCCTGCAGGATCTCTTCGGAAAAGAATTCGACCATGGACATGGGAATCCCGCCCAGAACCTTCCTCAGCGAACTGATCGAAGGGCTGACGCTGTTCTTTTCGATCATCGAAATGGTGCTGTTGGTGACGCCCGCGCGCTTGGCGAGTTCACGCTGGGAAAGCCCTTTGAGCTTGCGGATCGATTGCAGTCGTTCACCGACGTCCAAGGCTTAAGCCTCCTGATGTTGTAGAAATATTGAGCGTTATCATGGCGACAGCGTTCAGTATTTACAACACGTGGACTCTGCAGCGGCCTCAACCCTCGGAATAGAGCCTTGGCACTCGACGCAGGTTGCAGAAGATCTGGTACGGAATGGTGCCGGCCCACTGCGCCACTTCACTGGCGAGGATGTTTTTGCCCCACAGCTCGACGGTCGAACCCAATCCGGCTTCTGGCACATCGGTGAGGTCGATGCAGAGCATGTCCATCGATACTCGGCCGATGATGCGGCTGCGTTTGCCCGCGACCAAAACCGGCGTGCCGGTTGGCGCCTGACGTGGGTACCCATCGGCGTAACCCATGGCAACCACGCCAATGCGCATCGGTTTGTCGGTGATGAACTTGGCGCCGTAACCAACAGGTTCGCCGGCCGGCAATTCACGCACGCTGATGACTTTCGACTCGAGGGTCATCACCGGCAGCAGACGCCCGGCCACGGTGTGGGATTCTTCGAACGGCGTGGCGCCGTAGAGCATGATCCCTGGGCGCACCCAGTCGCTGTGAATCTGTGGCCAGCCGAGCACCGCAGGCGAGTTGCGCAGACTGACTTCGGCGGCGAGCCCCTGCCGCGCGGCTTCGAACACGGCGACCTGATCGGCGCTGCTCTGCTCGTGCAGTTCGTCGGCGCGGGCGAAGTGGCTCATCAAGACGATCTTCGCCACTTTGCCGCTGGCCAGCAGGCGTTGATAGGCGGCCGGGTAGTCCTTGGGATGCAGGCCAACGCGATGCATGCCCGAATCAAGCTTCAGCCACACGGTGATCGGCTTGTTCAGCGCGGCCTGTTCAATTGCTTCGAGCTGCCACAGCGAATGCACCACGCACCAGAAATCATGCTCGACGATCAACGCCAGCTCATCGGCTTCAAAAAAGCCTTCAAGCAACAGCACCGGCGCACGAATGCCGGCGGCGCGCAGTTCCAGGGCCTCTTCGATGCAGGCGACGGCAAAACCGTCGGCCTCTCCTTCCAGCGCCTGGGCGCAACGCACCGCGCCATGGCCGTAGGCATCCGCCTTGATCACCGCGAGCGCCTTGGCGCTGGTGACTTCACGGGCGATTCGGTAGTTGTGACGCAGGGCTTGGAGGTCGATCAGGGCACGGGCTGGACGCATGGCGGCAGACTTCTAGGCGGTCATGGGAATAAAAACCGGCGCTGGCTGACGGCGTGAACCGCCAACAGCGCCGGGAGAGGGATCTCTACAACGTATTACGGCAGTGCGGCGACGATGGAAATCTCAACCAGAATGCTCGGTTTGGCCATCTTCGCCTCGACGGTGGCGCGGGCCGGGGCAGCGCCTTTGGGCAGCCACTGATCCCACACCGAGTTCATCCCGGCAAAGTGTGCCTCGATGTCGTTGAGGTAAATGGTCGCCGACAGCAGATGCTGCTTGTCAGTGCCCGCCAGATCCAGCAAGCGCTCGATGTTGGCGAGCACCTCACGGGTCTGCTGTTCAATTCCGGCGTCAAAGTCATCGCCGACCTGCCCGGCCAGATACACAGTGCCGTTGTGGCTGACGATCTGACTCATGCGCTCATTGGTGAGCTGGCGCTGGATTGCCATGTTTTGCGGACTCCTGAATTTTGTTGCCGTAACGGGAAATATCGAGGCCTTCGGCGCTGATTTGCGGCTTTTTCTTCGCCATCAGGTCGGCCAGCAAACGACCGGACCCGCACGCCATGGTCCAGCCGAGCGTGCCGTGGCCCGTGTTGAGGAACAGGTTCTTGAACGGCGTCGCGCCCACGATAGGCGTGCCGTCCGGAGTGGTCGGACGCAGGCCGGTCCAGAAGCTCGCCTCGGCCAGATTGCCGCCCTGAGGATAAAGGTCGTTGACGATCATCTCCAGGGTTTCGCGTCGACGCGGGTTCAAAGACAGGTCAAAACCGGCGATCTCGGCCATGCCGCCAACGCGGATGCGGTTGTCGAAACGGGTGATCGCGACCTTGTAGGTCTCGTCAAGAATGGTCGAAGTCGGGGCCATTGCCGGGTTGGTGATCGGCACGGTCAGCGAGTAACCCTTGAGCGGGTAAACCGGCGCCTTGATACCCAACGGCTTGAGAAGTTGCGGCGAGTAGCTGCCGAGGGCCAGCACGTAGCGGTCGGCGGTTTCCAGCTTGCCGTCGATCCACACACCGTTGATGCGATCACCGGCGAAGTCGAGTTTCTGGATGTCTTGGCCGAAGCGGAATTCCACACCCAGTTGCACCGCCATTTCGGCGAGACGCGTGGTGAAGATCTGGCAGTCGCCGGTCTGGTCGTTCGGCAGGCGCAGGGCACCGGCGAGAATATCGGTAACGCCCGCCAGGGCCGGCTCGACCCGGGCAATACCGGCGCGGTCAAGGACTTCAAACGGCACACCGGATTCTTTCAGCACGGCGATGTCTTTGGCGGCGTTATCGAGTTGCGCCTGGGTTCGGAACAGTTGCGTCGTACCGAGGCTGCGACCCTCGTAGGCAATACCTGTTTCGGCGCGCAATTCGTCGAGGCAGTCACGACTGTACTCGGACAGACGCACCATGCGCTCCTTGTTCACCGCGTAACGATTGGCGGTGCAGTTGCGCAGCATCTGCGCCATCCACAAGTACTGGTCGATGTCAGCGGTGGCCTTGATCGCCAGTGGCGCGTGGCGTTGCAACAGCCACTTGATGGCCTTGAGCGGCACGCCCGGCGCTGCCCACGGCGAGGCATAACCCGGCGAAACCTGGCCGGCGTTGGCGAAACTGGTCTCCATGGCGGCGGCTGGCTGCCGGTCGACCACCACCACTTCAAACCCGGCACGGGCCAGATAGTAAGCACTGGCGGTACCGATGACGCCGCTACCCAAGACCATAACGCGCATTTTTGTATCCCTCATCGCGGCGTGCCGCGTACGTCTGTTGTTAGAGCAATGATGCGCGCAGTGTAAGAAAGATTTGCCAGTGCTTTTCACTGTATAAGCGCCTATATTTGGCGACAATTCTCGGCAAAAACCCTTTTCACGGAGGCGCATCCCCTATGCGTACCAACACTCAGACCAAACGTGAGCTGGACAAGATCGACCGCAACATTTTGCGGATCCTGCAGGCGGACGGTCGGATTTCCTTTACCGAACTCGGAGAAAAGGTCGGCCTCTCCACCACGCCGTGCACCGAGCGGGTGCGGCGCCTGGAGCGCGAGGGAATCATCATGGGCTACAACGCCCGGCTGAATCCGCAGCACTTGAAGGGTAGCTTGCTGGTGTTCGTCGAGATCAGCCTCGACTACAAATCCGGCGACACCTTCGAAGAGTTCAGACGCGCGGTGCTGAAGTTGCCCCACGTGCTGGAGTGCCACTTGGTTTCAGGGGATTTCGACTATTTGGTGAAGGCGCGGATTTCCGAGATGGCCTCTTATCGCAAGCTGCTCGGCGACATCCTGTTGAAGCTGCCGCATGTGCGTGAATCGAAGAGCTATATCGTGATGGAAGAGGTTAAGGAAAGCTTGAACTTGCCGATTCCCGATTGATATTTGTGGCGTCTGACCTGGCCCCATCGCTGGCAAGCCAGCTCCCACAGTGATCATGGGTGTTCACCAAGAAACCTGTGGGAGCTGGCTTGCCAGCGATGGCAGCAACTCGGTTCGAAGCGAACCTGTTAGACCAGCACCTGCCGATTCGCCGCCATGTATTCGAAGATTTGCTTTTCAGCGCGTGGATGAATGAGTTCCACAGGCCCCCGCCCATTCGGGCACGGCAGCGTTTTGGTGGTACCAAACAACCGGCAAATCAGCGGCCGTTCGCCGTACACCGTGCAGCCATTCGGCCCCAGGTGCACGCAGTTCAGCTCGTCCATAGCCGCATCCTGCTCGGCGCGGGTCTTGCGCGGCAGGCGCGCCATTTCTTCGGGCGAGGTGGTCACGGGCCCACAGCAGTCGTGGCAGCCCGGCACGCACTCGAACGTGGGGATCTGCTGACGCAGGGTGCGGATTTTCTCGCTGTTGCAGCTCATCGAAACATTGACCGACGTGGAGTAGGCGGCAATTGTGCCGCAAAAGCCGTGATCCAGACACCGCGGGCCGACCAGTGTTGCCCGACTTCGCGCGTGCGGCTTATGCTCCGTCAAATTTTCTCGACACCCCGCTCAGGATGACGCCCATGACTGCCCGCGCCCACACCACCGCGAGCCAACCTCACGCAGCCTCTTATTACGCCGCCAGCAGCCTGCCGCAACCGGACCATCCGTTGCTGCAAGGCGAGGTGATTGCGGACGTGTGCGTGGTCGGCGGTGGCTTTTCCGGGCTGAACACCGCGCTGGAACTGGCCGAACGTGGCCTCAGCGTGGTGTTGCTGGAAGCGCACAAGATCGGCTGGGGCGCCAGCGGTCGCAACGGCGGGCAACTGATTCGCGGGGTTGGCCATGGTCTTGATCAGTTCACAAACGTGATCGGCGCCGATGGCGTGCGGCAGATGAAACTCATGGGCCTGGAAGCCGTGGAAATTGTCCGTCAGCGCGTCGAGCGTTTTCAAATTGCCTGCGATCTGACCTGGGGCTATTGCGACCTCGCCAACAAGCCGTCGGACCTCGAAGGCTTTGCCGAAGATGCCGAGGAGCTGCGCAGCCTCGGTTACCGCCACGAAACCCGGCTGCTGCAAGCCGATGAAATGCACACCGTGGTCGGTTCCAAACGCTACATCGGTGGTTTGATCGACATGGGTTCCGGTCATCTGCATCCGCTGAATCTGGCGTTGGGCGAAGCCGCAGCAGCGCAGCAACTGGGCGTCAGACTGTTCGAACAGTCGGCCGTCACACGCATCGATTACGGCCCGCAAGTCCGCGTGCATACCGCCCAGGGTTCAGTTCGCGCCAAGACCCTGGTGCTGGGCTGCAACGCCTATCTGAACAACCTCAATGCGCAGCTCAGCGGCAAAGTGTTGCCCGCCGGCAGCTACATCATCGCCACCGAGCCGTTGAGCGAACAACTGGCTCACCAGTTACTGCCGCAAAACATGGCGGTGTGCGACCAACGTGTGGCGCTGGATTACTACCGGCTCTCGGCGGATCGCCGCTTGCTGTTCGGCGGTGCCTGCCATTACTCGGGGCGCGACCCGAAGGACATCGGCGCGTACATGCAGCCGAAGATGCTTGAAGTGTTTCCGCAGTTGGCCGGGGTGAAAATCGATTATCAGTGGGGCGGGATGATCGGCATCGGCGCCAACCGTTTGCCGCAGATCGGTCGGCTCGCGGATCAGCCGAATGTGTATTACGCCCAGGCGTACTCGGGGCACGGCGTGAATGCCACGCACCTCGCGGGCAAGTTGCTGGCCGAAGCGATCAGCGGGCAGCACAGCGGCGGGTTTGATCTGTTCGCCAAGGTGCCGCATATCACCTTCCCCGGCGGCAAGCATTTGCGCTCGCCGTTGTTGGCGCTGGGGATGCTGTGGCATCGCCTCAAAGAGCTGGTCTGAGGGCATTGCTGCGACCCTGAAGCCGTCATCGCTGGCAAGCCAGCTCCCACAATGACCATGGGTGTTCACGATATTTGTGTTCACCCAAGAACCTGTGGGAGCTGGCTTGCCAGCGATGGGGCCCGAAAGGGCACCACACCATTCAGATCCGCCAGAATGGCTTCAACCCCTCCTCCAGCGCCTGCTCGCGCGACAACCCGACATCCTTGAGCTGATCGTTTGTCATGTTCAGCAATGCCTTGCGCGTGTGCAGACGATGCCAGTACAGGCCCCAGCGACTTAGGCCGGACGGTGCGTTGCGCATGGCGCTGTTCCACGCACTGTCCTCCTGCCCTGCCTCCAGTTCCTGACTGTGTAACGTCAGCCGCACATCGCTCAAGCCGTTCATTTTTGTCGCTCCTGTTTACTTGGGTAGCCAGAGATTCCATGATGCGCGGGTCGGCAAAAGCATTACAGATTCAGCACATCTGTATTACTTCCATACAGATTTGCTATACCTGCTACTGAATTGTCGATTTATGCCGCATCTGTACTGGTTTTTCGAATCACCTGCATCGAGGCAGTGCCATGACGCTTTATGTGAATCTCGCCGAGCTGCTCGGCACACGCATCGAACAAGGCTTCTATCGACCAGGTGATCGACTGCCGTCGGTGCGCGCACTGAGCGTAGAACATGGCGTCAGCCTCAGCACGGTGCAGCAGGCTTATCGCATGCTTGAAGACGGTGGCCTGGCCACGCCGAAACCCAAATCCGGTTACTTCGTGCCGGTCGGACGCGAGCTGCCGGATCTGCCCGCCGTCGGCCGGCCGGCACAGCGACCGGTGGATATCTCGCAGTGGGATCAGGTGCTGGAGTTGATTCGCGCGGTGCCGCGCAAGGATGTGGTGCAACTCGGTCGCGGCATGCCCGACATCAGCTCACCGACCATGAAGCCGTTGCTGCGCGGACTGGCGCGGATCAGTCGCCGCCAGGACATGCCCGGCCTGTATTACGACAACATCCACGGCACCCTCGAATTGCGTGAGCAGATTGCCCGGCTGATGCTCGATTCCGGCTGCCAGTTGAGCGCCAGCGATCTCGTCGTCACCACCGGTTGCCACGAAGCGCTGTCCACCAGCATCCGGGCGATCTGCGAACCCGGCGACATCGTCGCGGTGGATTCGCCAAGCTTCCACGGTGCCATGCAGACACTCAAGGGGCTGGGCATGAAGGCCCTGGAAATCCCCACCGACCCACTCACCGGCATCAGTCTCGAAGCGTTGGAACTAGCGCTGGAACAATGGCCGATCAAGGTCATCCAGCTCACGCCCAACTGCAACAACCCGCTTGGCTACATCATGCCGGAGTCGCGCAAACGCGCCCTGCTCAACCTCGCACAGCGCTTCGACGTAGCGATCATCGAGGACGATGTGTATGGCGAACTGGCCTACACCTACCCGCGTCCACGCACGATCAAATCCTTCGACGAAGACGGCCGCGTGTTGTTGTGCAGTTCGTTTTCCAAGACGTTGGCGCCGGGGCTGCGCATCGGCTGGGTTGCGCCGGGTCGATATCTGGAGCGGGTGCTGCACATGAAATACATCAGCACCGGATCGACCGCGCCACAGCCGCAGATCGCCATTGCCGAATTTCTCAAGTCCGGTCATTTCGAACCGCATTTGCGACGGATGCGCATGCAATACCAGCGCAATCGCGACATGATGATCGACTGGGTGACCCGCTACTTCCCCGCCGGCACGCGCGCCAGCCGCCCGCAAGGCAGCTTCATGTTGTGGGTCGAACTGCCGGAAGGCTTCGACGCCCTGAAACTGAATCGTGCGCTGCTTGAAGAAGGCGTACAGATTGCTGTTGGCAGCATCTTTTCCGCCTCCGGCAAGTACCGCAATTGCCTGCGGATGAACTACGCCGCCAAACCAACGCCGCAAATTGAAGAGGCGGTGCGTAAAGTTGGCGCAGCGGCGATCCGGCTACTGGCCCTCGACTGATTGGCAGACCGCGTCGACCGTTGCATAGAGCTTATCGGTGTCGCTGCTTGCCGGCGCGTCGACCTCGACCTGACAGGCTTGACCGATGCCGGCGTCGATCCGCAACCGCACCAGGACTGGTGCATCGGCCAGGTAAACCAGCCCGGCATCCACCACACTGGTGAGATAGTTACCTTGCCCATCCTGCACCGATGCGCCTTTGGGGACGGGCAAACCGTCAGGCGTACGCACCTGCAGCATCAGACGGCGCACGGTGTCTACGGGAAAGTCCAGGCGCGGCACGGCGCCACGTCCGGCTTCGACTTCCTGATAACCATTGAGTACATCAACATTGCGCGGCAGGCTGCGGGTGTCGATTTCGACTCGATTGGTGCGCCACGCCGACAAACTGGAAGCCACTGCCCGCCCCGCGCCATCGGTCCAGACCGGACCTTGCGGTGTGCTCAGCTGGATACCGGCATTCTCACCCGCCTTGACCAGCGCAAAAGTCTCGCGCACCGGATAAGGCGAAAGCGTCACGCCAGCTTCGTGTAGCACCAGACCACCGCGCAGCCCAGCGTCATAACGGGTCGAGCCGACGCTGTTACGCGAGTAACCAAGGTCGACACTGGTGTAACGCGGCAATGCACTGAGCCGGGCATTGAAGTCGGTTTGCCCGTTCTGCACCCGCGTCATTTCCACGCTGTAATTCAGCGTGTCGCTCAATTGTTCGGCATAACGGGTACCCGTGCGCAATCCCCGCTGCTCGTCGTGCCGGGCGAATGTGTTCACTCTGCCTTTGCTTCCCAGCGGGAAACCAACGGTCAGATAGGCACCGCCACCTCGCCCTCCCATGGCGGAACCACTGCTTTCGCGCTGAACACTGAGCGATAGATTGGCCTTGGAAAAAGTCTGCGACCATGTCGCCCCCATCCGCGAATGTTGCGTGCTGCCCTGCCCCGCATACGTTGACCAAAAGCCCGAAAAGGCGCCCCAGTCACGACTCGAGTAGTTGACCCCGGCACCCCATTGTCGCTCGCCCTGCTGGTCCAGCTCTTCTCCAGCACCCTGCCCCGTCTGCGCCAGGGTACGAAAACCCGCACTGCGTCGGCTCATGTTGATACTGGCTGACAGGCCGTAGCCCAAAGGCATCCCGAGCGCCGCTTGCGTCCTCCGGCCCTGGCCCGAATTCACGGTCATGGAATTCAGCTGCTGCACGCTGACCACCGCCCCCATGCCCAAAGCCTGCTTTAACTCCCAGCCTACGGAACGATAGTCGCCAGCACCCATGATCCCGGCGCTGAAGCCAGTCGTCGAGCCCAACAACCAGTCTTTGCTGGCCGCCACGAAGGCTGGCGCTTCGCGGTCATCATTGCGCATTCGCCGGACCTTTCCTGCCGCGAGCCCATATCCAGGTTTTGCCGGCAGGGACGGGGCTCTCAAAGAGGCGGCCGAAACGAGAAATACGTGGCGCTCACCACTTTCGGCCACAACGGTGACTTCCAGATCCAGATGACGGCTCAACAGCGGCAAATTACGCAGCGCAAACGGCCCGCCGGGTACGACAGTGGAATAGACCACCACGCCGCTCTGCCGAACTTCGACGCGCGCGGGCGAAGGTGCATGACCTTCCACGACCGAGCCGCTACCGGGATCGTCTGCCACGGCCCCGGCCAAGGCCGAGTCGGGCAAGATTTGCACACCCGTGAACGGCTCCCCCGCGAACAACGATGAACGCATGTTGAGCTGCCCGACCTGCACCTCCGCCGCATACGCCTCCCATGTGCGCGAAGCATGGGTATAGAGAAGATCGAAACGCTCGACACCCGCAGATGAGTTGTAGTTCTGCCGACTGCGCACCACCCAGTCGGCGGCATTGAATCCCAACTCGGTAGCAAGGTTTAGATATTGGGTCGACTGGCCAAGGCTGGAGTCGCTCACCACTAGCGCGTCGTAGTTGAATAACCCGGCACTGCCGCCCGATTGCCAGGCGCGCGTGCCAGACTTTGGTTCAAGCAGCAAACCTGTCGGTACCAACAGCATCACTCTTTGCGAACCGGGATCAAGCCGTACCTGCACGCCAGGCAGATGCTGGTCCACGTGAACACAGCTGCCATTATTGGCGTTGTCGGGCAAGCCGGAAGGTACGGCAATGGACGCCTGATCCAGCAACCGGTTATCGAGACATAGCTGCCCGTCGCCATCAAATCTCGCCACAACCGAACCCATAGCCCTGCCGTTGACCTCAAGCGCCACTCGACTACGTCCGGCCGTGAAACGGGGTTCCACGCCGAAAAACCGGGCGGTGGCAGGGTCGATACCGCGAGCTTCCAGTACCGCCGGGTCGAATTCGGTATATGTCTGAGCAGCTGCTACTGAAGGCATCAGGAGGACCGGTGCCAGCCAGCCGGGGACGGCGCAAAATACCCGCAGGAGCAGCGCGCTGCGTTTCATTTTTGAACGATCAACGGCGCGTCGTAGCTGTCGACGGCAAAACCGTACGTTGTCGCCGGAAACAACCGTACGTGGCTGCCCAATGTCGACGATGTGTCGAGCATCAGCACTTCGCCCGGCAGAATGTAAGTGCGTTGCAGATCGAGCGTGACGCCACCGGGAATCAGATTCACCGCTTTGGACAGCCTGACCACATACGGACTCGGGTTACTCACGCGAACTTGCTGGCCGGCAACGCTCCAGACCAGGCGCTTCCAGGGCATACGGTCGATAGCCAGGTTGGCCGGCCGGACAATCACCGGGATGTTCTGGCGCACGGTCAGATGCACCTGCGCGCCGCTCCCCCCTTGCCGCGGGCTGATCCCTTCGAATACCACGCGTTGCAGGCGCTCGGTTTTCAACGGTCCGACCTCCCGCAAAATGAACCGCACCTGCTGACTTTTGCCCGGCTCGACACGAGCCACCGGCGGATTGAGCAATAGCAGCGGCTCGGCATCCTCAGGAATGTGCTCGATGGTGCTGTAGAGCAGTGCCGGCTGGTCGTCGGAGTTGCGGACATTCAGGGTCGCCTCCCCCGACGCTTGATCGACCACCACAACCGGCGTTTCCGGAACCATGCCAGCGGCATGGCTACTGGTGCTCATGAATGACAGGCACACGGCTACGAAGGCGACAGGCACCTGGAAAGAAAAAAGGGGATACATGAAATTCTCCAGCGGGCATCGGCCGAATGCGCCAGGCGATTTCGGCCGATACCTTGATGCGAAAAAATACGCGCTAACGCTGTTCAGGCCCTGCGAGGCCCATCACGCGATCCGCATGGGTTCGTCAGTTTTTCGACTCAGAGGTAGACCACGTCGAAAGTCACCGAACCATCGAGCTGGAACTCATCGGTGGTCGGCGGCAGATCGGCGGTCGGGCGAATCGCTGCCGCGACCTGCATCGGGAACGTGTGCAGCCGAGCAGCGGCAGGACCCGCCGCAGCACTTGGCCCCCACGAATAAGTGATAGGTGCGTTGGATACCAGGCCGGCGGCCGGTACACGCCAAACGCGGTTTTGTGGGCTGCGTACCAGGAAGGTTTGTGGCGTGCCATCGGCCAGTGGCTGGCCGGTCAACAGACCGAAACCGCCAATGCCTATACCCTTTGTGCTGCCTAGACCGTAATAAAGCGTGTCAGAAGTCCGGCCATTGAACGTCAGGCCGGACACTTTGGTGGCGGCACGGTTGTCAGTCGCCGAGATTTCAACCGCCGCCGGTGCATCGCACGCAACCTTTAGGGTGATGTCCCTTGGGGGCAGATCGTTCTGCTGAGTCGCGCTCAGACTGGCGGAAAAAATACGCCCCAGATTAACGTTGCCGCCACCGGCGAATGCCGGAACGCAGGACGTTGGAATCACTGTGCCGGAGATCGTCAGGTCGAGGGTGGTGGCCTGAGCTGCAAAGGGTGACAGTGCCAATAGCAAGGCACTGGCTGCATAGAGTTTTTTCATTGTTATTTACCGGTTGATGGTTGGGTACATACACAGGTCGTTTCAGGACGTTGCGCAGTCCTGAGCGGCCGTTATGCCCGCACATCATTCCCGGTTCAGAGAGGCTTTTCTGTAGGTTCCAGTCACCTGGCAGGCATAGCGTTTTCGACGTACTGCGTAGTCCTTTTCAGCGGGCATCGACAGAGCCGACTCAAAGTCCAGAGTGAATTTAATCTGAACAAAGAATGTCCTACGCCCGTGCCATACTTCGACCTTCGACCCGCCATGAGATGATCCTCCTTGAGATCCAGAACGGTCCTACTTTTCCCTGTACTTCTCATGCTCCTGCTCAGCAGTTGCGCGAGCCTGAACGTCCCACGCGAACCGAGCCAGGCATTGCCAGCGTCCGACTCGGCTTTCGGCCGGTCGGTTCAAGCTCAGGCGGCGCCGTACGGAGGGCAATCCGGTTTTCGTTTGCTATCCAACAGCACCGAGGCGTTCACCGCCCGTGCCGAACTGATTCGCCACGCGCAACGCAGCCTCGATTTGCAGTACTACATCGTGCATGACGGCGTCAGCACACGGATGCTGGTGGAAGAATTGTTGAAAGCCGCCGACCGTGGCGTACGCGTGCGGATTCTGCTCGACGACACCACCAGCGACGGTCTCGACCAGATCATCGCGACACTGGCGGCGCACCCGCAAATCCATATCCGTCTGTTCAATCCGCTGCACCTGGGGCGCAGCACCGGCGTGACCCGGGCTGCCGGACGACTGTTCAACCTGTCGCTGCAACACCGGCGGATGCACAATAAGTTGTGGCTGGCGGACAACAGCGTGGCCATCGTCGGAGGACGCAATCTGGGCGACGAGTACTTCGATGCCGAGCCGAATCTGAATTTCACTGACATCGACATGCTCAGCGTGGGGCCGGTGGCCGAGCAGCTCGGGCACAGTTTCGATCAGTACTGGAACAGCGCGTTGAGCAAACCCATCGACGAGTTCCTCAGCAGCAAACCGACGGCCAGGGATTTGCAAAACACCCGCATGCGCCTCGAAGGGT
This sequence comes from Pseudomonas sp. A0308, assembly GCF_044218815.1. Lineage (NCBI taxonomy): Bacteria > Pseudomonadati > Pseudomonadota > Gammaproteobacteria > Pseudomonadales > Pseudomonadaceae > Pseudomonas > Pseudomonas sp. A0308. The sequence continues at coordinate 3,611,764 of NZ_CP162581.1, read as the reverse complement.
CGCTGGAGGAAACCCGAAAGCAGAACCACGCGCTGTATCAGCAGTTGATGACGTTCAAGACAGACCCGCGCATGGACATCTGGCGCAAAGAGCTGATCTGGGCGTGGAACCAGGCGCTGTGGGATGCGCCGAGCAAGGTGCTGTCCAAAGGCGAGCCAGACCCGCAATTGCTCCTGACCACGCAACTGGCACCAGAGCTTACGGGGGTCAGCAAAGAACTGATCATGATCTCGGCCTATTTCGTACCGGGCCAGCCGGGGCTCGTGTACCTGACCGGGCGTGCTGATGCCGGGGTTTCGGTAAGCCTGCTGACCAACTCGCTGGAGGCCACGGATGTACCGGCGGTGCATGGCGGGTATGCGCCTTATCGCAAGGCGCTGCTGGAGCATGGCGTAAAACTGTTCGAACTGCGCCGCCAACCGGGGGACGGTGGCGGCAGTGGCCCGCATGTGTTTTACAGCAAGTCCTTTCGCGGCTCGGACTCCAGCCTGCACAGTAAGGCGATAATCTTCGACCGGCGTAAATCGTTTATTGGCTCGTTCAATTTCGACCCTCGCTCGGTGCTGTGGAACACCGAAGTCGGCGTGCTGGTGGACAGTCCGCAGCTTGCCGAGCATGTGCGCGAACTGGCGCTGCAAGGCATGGCGCCGGCACTCAGCTACGAAGCGAAATTGCAGGATGGGAATATCGTCTGGGTGACCGAGGATAACGGTCAGATGCACACGCTGAGCAAGGAACCGGGGAGTTGGTGGCGCCGGTTCAATGCGTGGTTCAGTACCAGCGTTGGCCTGGAGCGAATGCTTTAAAGATCAAAAGATCGTCCGGTCTTTTGATCTAAGCAGTCTGTGCCGAGCCGAAAGCGCCTTGGCGCGACAGCAGAATCACCAACCCGAACGCCCCCGCTGCCATCAACCAGGGCAACGCATGCCCGCTGATCCACTGACTGCCCGCCCCGGCCGCCAACGGCCCGATCAGACAGCCAACGCCCCACAGTTGCGCGATATGCGCATTGGCTCGCACCAGCGCGTCATCACGGTAACGCTCACCGATGAGGATCAGCGACAGCGTGAACAAACCACCGGCACTGGCGCCAAACAACACCCACAGCGGCCAGATCAGCAACGTGTCGATCAGCATCGGAATCGCCAGGCTCGACAGCATCAACACCACCGCGCACCCGGTGAACAGGGTGCGCCGCGACAGGTAATCGGCTAACGCGCCAATCGGCAATTGCAGCAGCGCATCGCCCACCACCACGGTACTGACCATCGCCAAGGCGATTTCGGCGGTAAAACCCTGTTGCAGGCAATACACCGGCAGCAACGTCAGGATCATCGCCTCGAACGCGGCAAACAACGACACCGCCCAGGCAATCGCCGGCAGCTCGCGGGCAAAGCCCCACAGGTCGCGGAAGGTCACGCTGCTCGCTTCACTGCTCGGCGCACCGCTACGGCGCAGCAACAGCAAAGGGGAGACCATCAGCAGCGCGACACCGACCCAAAATCCGTAATCGTCTTCGGTGCCGAGCGCGCCCAGCAGCAAAGGGCCAGATAGCTGGCTCAGCGCATAACTGCTGCCATACAGCGCCACCAGTCGACCGCGCCAATGCTCGACCACCAGCTGATTGATCCAGCTCTCGCCGAGGATGAACACTATGGTCAGGATCACGCCGATCATCAGGCGCAGCACCAGCCAGACCGGATAGCTCGGCAATAGCGCCAACAGGCCAATGGACAGCGCTCCGGCCCACAGGCACAGACGCATCAGGTTCGCCGTGCCGAAACGCGCCGCCAGGTGACTGGAGATTTTCGCGCCCAGCAACACGCCAATGGCCGGCATCGCTGCCATTACGCCAATGGCGAAGGCGCCGTAGCCCCAGCCCTCCAGACGCAACGACACCAACGGCATGCTGACCCCCAGGGCCAGGCCGACACTCAAGACAGACGCCAACACGGCGAAATACGTCGCCCACCGCATGTTCCACGCTCCTGTGGATATTCTTTTTGTATTCACCCAAAACACTGTGGGAGCGAGCCTGCTCGCGAAAGCCGTTTCACATTCAGCACTTGGGCTGACTGATAAACCGCTTCGCGAGCAGGCTCGCTCCCACAAGGGATTTCTGCATGGCTGGGGAGCCCGACGGAATTAGGCTCCCTTCAACGGTTTACAGTTTGATCCACGTCGCCTTCAGTTCGGTGTACTTGTCGAACGCGTGCAGCGACTTGTCACGACCGTTGCCCGACTGCTTGAAGCCACCGAACGGTGCAGTCATGTCGCCGCCGTCGTACTGGTTGACCCACACGCTACCGGCGCGCAGCGCCTTGGCGGTCAGGTGTGCCTTGGAGATGTCCTGAGTCCACACCGCAGCGGCCAGGCCATAAGGCGTGTCGTTGGCAATCTGGATGGCTTCTTCAGCCGTGTCGAAAGCGATGACTGACAGCACCGGGCCGAAGATCTCTTCCTGTGCGATCTTCATCGCGTTGCTCACGCCGTCGAAAATCGTCGGCTCGACGTAGGTGCCACCGGTTTCCTGAAGGATGCGCTTGCCGCCAGCCACCAGTTTGGCGCCGTCGGTATGACCGGACTCGATGTAGGACAGCACGGTGTTCATCTGCTGGGTATCGACCAGCGCGCCGACGTTGGTCGCCGGATCCAGCGGGTTGCCCGGCTTCCAGGCTTTCAGCGCCTCGATCACCATCGGCAGGAATTTGTCCTTGATCGAACGCTCGACCAGCAGACGCGAACCGGCGGTGCAGACTTCGCCCTGGTTGAAGGCGATGGCGCTGGCGGCCGATTCGGCAGCGGCTTGCAGATCGGGAGCATCGGCAAAGACGATGTTCGGGCTCTTGCCACCGGCTTCCAGCCACACGCGTTTCATGTTCGATTCGCCGGAATAAATCATCAATTGCTTGGCGATCTTGGTCGAACCGGTGAACACCAAAGTATCCACATCGTTGTGCAGGGCCAGCGCCTTGCCCACGGTGTGGCCGTAACCCGGCAGCACGTTGAGCACGCCTTTCGGAATGCCGGCCTCGACAGCCAGCGCCGCGATACGGATGGCGGTCAGCGGCGACTTTTCCGACGGTTTGAGGATCACCGAGTTACCGGTCGATAGCGCCGGGCCGAGTTTCCAGCACGCCATCATCAGCGGGAAGTTCCACGGCACGATGGCGCCAACCACGCCGACTGGCTCGCGGGTCACCAGACCCAGTTGATCGTGCGGCGTAGCTGCGACTTCGTCGTAAATCTTGTCGATCGCCTCACCGCTCCAGCTCAGCGCTTGCGCCGCGCCCGGCACGTCGATGTTCAGCGAATCGCTGATCGGCTTGCCCATGTCGAGGGTTTCGAGCAGGGCCAGTTCTTCGGCGTGCTGCTTCAGCAGGCCGGCAAAACGGATCATGGTGGCTTTGCGTTTGGTCGGCGCCAGGCGCGACCACACGCCGGAATTGAAGGTAGCGCGAGCATTTTCCACGGCGCGCTGGGCGTCGGCGGCGTCACAGCTGGCAATTTTGCCCAGCAGACGGCCATCGACCGGGCTGATGCATTCGAAAGTCTCGCCGGAGACGGCGTCGGTGTATTCGCCATTGAGGTAGGCGCGGCCTTCGATCTTCAGGTCGCGGGCGCGTTGTTCCCAATCGGCACGAGTCAGGGTGGTCATTCAGGTGTCCTCCTCTTGTTGAATACGAGCGCCGCGCGATCTTCGCCGACGTCCTCAGCAATTCTGCCCGGCCAGCCTGCATTTCGGCCCGAGGCACCCGCCACCCTAAACCAGCGGCCGGGTTTGTTTCAATATATTTGACATAAGGCGGCTATACGACCTTGCAGTGTTGATTTTAATCAACATAGACTTTGGCCTTTTCCAGCCTTGCGCCGCATTTACGGGAGATAACAACAATGAACATCCAGAACGTCGTCGACATCAGCCTGACCTCCAGCGAAGCCGAACGCTATCGCCCGGACCCGGCCAAAGTACTCAAGGGCGATCCCGAGCAGGCAGTGTTCCATCAATATGAAAGTCCTTGCGGGCAGATGGGTGTCGGCGTGTGGGAAGGTGCGGTGGGTCAGTGGACGGTGAACTACACCGAGCATGAATACTGCGAAATTCTCCAGGGTGTTTCGGTGCTGCGTGACAGCGACGGCAATGCCAAAACGTTGCGCGTGGGTGATCGTTTTGTAATTCCGGCAGGGTTTCGCGGCACTTGGGAGGTGCTGGAGGCTTGCCGCAAGGTCTATGTGATTTTCGAACAGAAGGGCTGAGGATTTTCGCTGGCTGATCTGCCCCATAGCAGGCAAGCCAGCGATGAGGCCCGGACGGGCGCGACAAAACCTGAAAAACAAAAAAGGCCCGTATCGTGAGATATGGGCCTTTTTTGTAAGTCGGGAAAAATCAATTACTTGATTTTGCCTTCCTTGTACATCACGTGCTTGCGAACAACCGGATCATATTTCTTGATCTCGATTTTGTCCGGGGTAGTACGCTTGTTCTTGTCGGTAGTGTAGAAGTGACCAGTACCGGCGCTCGAGATCAAACGAATCAATTCACGCATGATTAGCTCCCTTAAATCTTGCCATCGCGGCGAAGTTCGGCGAGCACGACAGTGATGCCACGCTTGTCGATGATACGCATGCCTTTGGCAGATACGCGCAGACGCACAAAACGTTTCTCTTCTTCAACCCAGAAGCGGTGATGCTGCAGGTTCGGCAGGAAACGACGACGGGTTTTGTTGTTTGCGTGGGAAATGTTATTCCCAGTCACCGGACCCTTACCGGTAACTTGACATACTCTCGACATGCCTCAGCCCTCTAAAACCACATGCCCAACCCGGCATGGGTTGGCCGCTTAATCTCTCAGTCATTTGGCGCCAGGCGCCGCGTTTCTTTAGAGGTCTTACCGGCTACACCTACAGTGAAGGAACCGGGCCCCTAGAAAAGAGCGCTGCTTTATACCAGAAAGACTGGGGTGCAACAACTTTCCGTGTGCAATCAATCCACAAAAAGACGCAGATTCTGCTCGCGAACGCCTTGGACAAAGGCCGGGAAGGGGTTTTACCACTCGTCGAAGAAAACCGCTCATGCGCCCGATTCTGGCTAGTCGTTGCACCGAGCACACGCCGGAACTGCGTAAAAACGTCTGCGAAAATACAAAAGGGGATAGTCATTTGCAATCGCGACCTCTAGGGTAGGACTTTTCCAGACTGCACTTGCAGATGGGCCTTCGATCTGTAATAGGAAACCGACCATGCGCCTCGCTGCCCTACCCCTGCTGTTCGCCCCGCTCCTGCTGAGCCCTCTGGCCCAGGCCGCCGCACTGAGCGTCTGCACCGAGGCGAGCCTTGAAGGCTTCGATGTGGTGCAGTACAACTCGCTGACCACCACCAATGCGTCGGCCGATGTGCTGATGAACCGCCTGGTTGATTTCGATACTGCCAGCGGCAAGGTCATCCCGAGCCTGGCCGACAGCTGGGAAATCAGCACCGACGGCCTGACTTATATCTTCAAATTGCACCCGCAGGTCAAATTTCATACGACCGAGTACTTCAAGCCAACCCGCGAGCTGACTGCCGAAGACGTCAAATTCAGTTTCGACCGCATGCTCGATCCGGCCAATCCCTGGCACAAAGTTGCCCAAAGCGGCTTCCCTCACGCGCAATCGATGCAACTATCGGCACTCATCAAGAAGATCGACGCGCTGGACCCACTGACTGTGCGCTTCACACTTGATCACCCGGACTCGACGTTTCTGGCGACCCTGAGCATGGGTTTCGCCTCGGTCTATTCCGCCGAATACGCCGACAAACTGTTGAAGGCCAACGCCACCGACAAGCTCAACAGCCAGCCAATCGGCACCGGCCCGTTTGTCTTCACGCGATTCCAGAAAGACGCCGCGGTCCGCTACAAGGCCAACCCGGACTACTTCCGTGGCAAGCCCGCCGTGGATCCGCTGATCTTCGCGATTACGCCAGATGCCAACGTGCGCCTGCAAAAACTGCGACGCAATGAATGCCAGATTGCCCTGTCGCCAAAACCCTTGGACGTAGAGGCTGCGCAGAAAGAGCCGACGCTGAAAGTCGAAAAAACCGACGCATTCATGACCGCCTTCGTCGGCATCAACAGCCAGCATCCGCCACTGGACAAACCGGAAGTGCGTCAGGCGATCAACCTTGCCTTCGACAAGGCCAACTACATCAAAGCCGTGTTCGAAGACACGGCTGAAGCAGCCAACGGCCCTTACCCGCCAAACACCTGGAGTTACGCGAAAAACCTGCCGGGCTACCCTCACGACGTAGCGAAAGCCAAGGCACTGATGACCAAGGCCGGTTTGAAGGATGGCTTCCAGACCACCATCTGGACGCGGCCGTCGGGCAGTCTGCTCAACCCGAACCCGAGCCTGGGCGCCCAGATGTTGCAATCGGATCTGGCGCAAATCGGCATTCAGGCGCAAATCCGCGTGATCGAATGGGGCGAGCTGATTCGCCGCGCCAAAGCAGGCGAGCATGACCTCTTGTTCATGGGCTGGGCCGGTGATAACGGCGACCCGGACAACTTCCTCACGCCGCAGTTTTCCTGCGCCGCAGTCAAGTCCGGCACCAACTTCGCACGCTACTGCAACGCCGATCTCGACAAGCTGATCAGCGCCGGCAAGACCACCAGCGAACAAGGCGTGCGCACCAAACTCTACGAGCAGGCGCAGGCGCAGATTCAGCAGCAGGCACTGTGGCTGCCGCTGGCACACCCAACGGCGTTCGCGCTGACACGTAAAGACGTTCAGGGTTACTCGGTAAGCCCGTTTGGCCGGCAGGACTACTCCAGGGTCAACCTCAAGTAACCGTCACTCTATAAACCTGTGGGAACTGGCTTGGCAGCGATGAAGGCGGCACATTCAGAACGGATGTTGCCTGTGCGCTATCGCTGGCAAGCCAGCTCCCACAAGGTTGCGCATGATCCTGAGACTTACATCCAGCCGCACTCCGCCATCGACAGAGGCTCACCCTCCCCCACGATGAAGTGATCGAGCACCCGCACATCAATCAGGTCCAGCGCCTTTTGCAAACGCTTGGTCAACAACTGATCCGCCTGACTGGGGTCGCTGTTCCCGGACGGGTGGTTGTGACAAAGGATCACCGCCGCCGCGTTATTGGCCAGGGAACGCTTCACCACCTCACGGGGATGTACGCTGGTATTGTCGATGGAGCCGCGAAACAGCGCCTCGAACGTCAACACTTGATGCTTGGAGTCCAGAAACAGACAACCAAATACCTCGTGCGGCTCGTGGCGCAGCATCGATTTGAGGTAATCGCGAACCGCCTGCGGATTCTCCAGTGCGGGTTTCCTGCGCATGCGCTCAGCCAGATGCCGACGGCCCATTTCCAGCACCGCCTGCAACTGCGCGAACTTCGCCGGCCCTAATCCCAGCTCCTTGCTGAATTGTGCAAGATCGGCCTCCAGCAACACGCGCAGGCTGCCGAATTGAGTCAACAGGTGTCGCGCAAGATCCACCGCGCTTTTTCCAGTGACGCCAGTGCGTAAGAAGATCGCCAGCAATTCGGCGTCGGAAAGGCTCGCAGAGCCCTGTTCAAGTAGCTTTTCCCGCGGGCGCTCCGCCGCAGGCCAATCGCGAATACTCATACACTTTCCCTGTCTGTGGGCGCCGCTGTTCCGTAGCGGTCGCTGTGATATCTTAGCCCATCTTTTTTGCGGGCGGATTCACCCTGGGGAGGGGGTTTCGCCACGTATGTCACCCACGAAATCAAAGGCAGACCTATGCAGCGGCTGTATCGGAAACGCATCGTTCTGGGCGTCGGCGGCGGCATCGCTGCCTACAAGAGCGCCGATCTGGTTCGTCGCCTGATCGACCAGGGCGCCGAAGTGCGTGTGGTCATGACCCATGGCGGCGCCGAGTTCATCACCCCGCTGACCATGCAGGCCCTGTCCGGGCACCCGGTTCACCTGGATTTGCTCGACCCTGCCGCCGAAGCGGCGATGGGCCACATCGAACTGGCCAAGTGGGCCGATCTGGTGCTCATCGCCCCGGCCACCGCCGACCTGCTCGCCCGACTGGCCCAAGGCATCGCCAACGATTTGCTGACCACGCTGGTGCTGGCCACCGACGCCGTCGTGGCGGTCGCGCCGGCAATGAATCAGGCGATGTGGCGCGACCCCGCGACCCAAGCCAACCTGCAACTGCTTCAAAGCCGCGGCCTGAAGACGTTCGGCCCGGCCTCCGGCAGCCAGGCCTGCGGCGACGTCGGCATGGGCCGCATGATGGAAGCTACCGATCTGGCGCAGTGCGCGGCGGACTGCTTCCAGCGTCAGGCGCTGACTGGCAAGCACGTCGTCATTACGGCCGGCCCGACCCAGGAAAACATCGATCCGGTGCGCTACATCACCAACCATAGCTCCGGAAAAATGGGCTTCGCCCTGGCCGAAGCGGCGGTGGAAGCCGGCGCCCGCGTGACCTTGATCAGCGGCCCGGTGCACCTGCCGACCCCGGATCGCGTCACGCGCATCGACGTGGTCAGTGCCCGCGACATGCTCGCGGCGTGCGAATCCGCGATCCCTTGTGACGTGTTCATTTCCTCGGCAGCGGTTGCGGATTACCGTCCGGAAGTCATCGCCCCGCAAAAACTCAAGAAAGATCCTACGAGCGGCGACGGCTTCGTCCTGCAAATGGTGCGCAACCCAGACATTCTGGCCACCATCGCGACCCGCCCCGATCGTCCATTCAGTGTCGGTTTCGCCGCCGAGACCGAACATCTGCTCGACTACGCTGCACGCAAGCTGAAGGACAAGAATCTCGATCTGATCGTCGCCAACGACGTCGCCAACCCGAGCATCGGTTTCAACAGCGAAGAAAACGCCTGCAGCGTAATTGACCGTGAGCTTCACGCCACGGTTTTCGCCCAGACCAGCAAGAGCAAGATCGCTCGCCAACTGGTCACTTTTATCGCCGAACGTCTGAACCAGGTTTAATTTACATGCACGCTTTGCAAGCCAAGATCCTCGACCCACGCATCGGCACCGAATTCCCGCTGCCACAATACGCCACCCCGGGCTCCGCCGGCCTCGACCTGCGCGCCATGCTGGAGCAGGACATCGTGATCAAACCGGGTGAAACCGTGCTGATCCCGACCGGCCTGTCGGTCTACATCGGTGACCCGAACCTCGCCGCGCTGATCCTGCCTCGCTCGGGCATGGGCCACAAACACGGCATCGTGCTGGGCAACCTTGTTGGCCTGATCGACTCCGATTACCAGGGCCCGCTGATGGTTTCCTGCTGGAACCGCGGCCAGACCGATTTCACCATGGCCGTCGGCGAACGCCTGGCGCAACTGGTGCTTGTGCCGGTGGTACAGGCGCATTTCGAGATGGTTGAAGAGTTCGTCGAAACCGAGCGCGGTACCGGTGGTTTTGGCCATACCGGCACCAAATAATCCGCGTAGGAGCTGCCGCAGGCTGCGATCTTTTGATCCTGTTTTTAAACAATCACAGTCAAAAGATTGCAGCCTGCGGCAGCTCCTGCAGGGGGAAATTTGCGTTATTTCAGCGACAGGTTTTAGCACCGCCAATCAAGGTTTTGCCGGACAAAAGCCACGCCAGCCGAGGCGTCATGGCCCTTTCACACCACGAACTCTCTGTGGAAAACGCCGTCATACCCTTCAGTTTGAGCCTGCCGTCGAGTGAATCGTCGGTGTGACCCACCACTTTCGAGATGGAGCATTTCCGCAGATGAGCACCCCAGCCAAGATTGCCCCGAAGCTGCCTGACAGCATCTTCCGCGCCTATGACATTCGCGGCACCGTGCCGGAATTCCTCAATGCCGAAACCGCTTACTGGATCGGCCGCGCCGTCGGTTCGCAGAGCCTTGCCCAAGGCGAGCCCAATGTGTCCGTCGGTCGCGACGGCCGCCTGTCCGGGCCGGAACTGGTCGCCGAGCTGATCCGCGGTATCGCCGAGAGTGGCTGCCACGTCAGCGATGTCGGCCTGGTGCCCACTCCGGCGCTGTACTACGCCGCCAACGTCTTGGCCGGCAAGTCCGGCGTGATGCTCACCGGCAGCCACAACCCGTCGAACTACAACGGCTTCAAGATTGTCATCGCCGGCGACACTCTCGCCAACGAACAGATTCAGGCTCTGCACGAACGCCTCAAGACCAACAATCTGAGCAGCGGCAACGGCAGCGTCACCCAGGTCGAGATCCTCGACCGCTACAACACCGAGATCGTCCAGGACATCAAACTGGCGCGACGCCTGAAAGTCGTGGTCGATTGCGGCAACGGCGCAGCCGGCGTGATTGCCCCGCAACTAATCGAAGCGCTGAACTGCGAAGTCATCCCGCTGTTCTGTGAAGTTGACGGCAATTTCCCCAATCACCACCCGGACCCAGGCAAGCCGGAAAACCTCGTCGACCTGATCGCCAAGGTCAAGGAAACCAACGCCGACATCGGCCTGGCGTTCGATGGTGACGGCGACCGTGTCGGCGTAGTAACCAATACCGGCAGCATCGTTTTTCCGGATCGCCTGCTGATGCTGTTCGCCCGTGACGTGTTGGCGCGCAACCCGGACGCGGAAATCATCTTCGACGTCAAATGCACCCGTCGCCTGGTACCGCTGATCAAGGAGTACGGTGGTCGGCCGCTAATGTGGAAGACTGGTCATTCGTTGATCAAAAAGAAAATGAAACAATCCGGCGCGCTGTTGGCCGGTGAAATGAGCGGGCACATTTTCTTCAAGGAACGCTGGTTCGGTTTCGACGACGGTATTTACAGCGCCGCACGTCTGCTGGAGATCCTCAGCAAGGAAAAATCCACCGCGGAGGAGCTGTTTGCGACCTTCCCGAACGATATTTCTACGCCGGAAATCAATATCCATGTGACCGAAGAGAGCAAATTCAGCATCATTGATGCATTGCACGACGCACAGTGGGGCGCAGGCGCCGACCTGACCACCATCGACGGCGTGCGAGTCGATTACGCCAAAGGCTGGGGCCTGGTGCGCGCGTCCAACACCACACCGGTGCTGGTGCTGCGCTTCGAGGCCGATGACGAGGCTGAACTGCAGCGCATCAAGGATGTGTTCCACGCCCAACTGAAACGCGTTGCACCTGATCTCCAACTACCGTTCTGATCCACCCGGAGCCCTGAATGACCCTCGAACGCGAAGCCGCCGCCCACACCGCCCAGGTCCTGTCCGAAGCGTTGCCTTACATCCGACGTTATGTCGGCAAGACCCTGGTGATCAAATACGGCGGCAACGCGATGGAAAGCGAGGAGCTGAAAACCGGCTTCGCCCGCGACATCGTGCTGATGAAAGCCGTGGGCATCAACCCGGTCGTGGTTCACGGCGGCGGCCCGCAAATCGGTGACCTGCTCAAGCGCCTGTCGATCGAAAGCCACTTCGTGGACGGCATGCGCGTCACTGACGCCGCGACCATGGACGTGGTTGAAATGGTTCTGGGCGGTCAGGTCAACAAAAGCATCGTCAACCTGATCAACCGCCACGGCGGCAGCGCCATTGGCCTGACCGGTAAAGACGCCGGACTGATTCGTGCGAAGAAGCTCACCGTTACCCGCCAGACTCCGGAGATGACCCAGCCAGAAATCATCGACATTGGCCAAGTGGGCGAAGTGGTCGGGATCAACACCGAGCTGTTGAACCTGTTGGTCAAAGGCAATTTCATCCCGGTGATCGCGCCAATCGGTGTGGGTGAGAACGGCGAGTCGTACAACATCAACGCCGATCTGGTGGCCGGTAAAGTTGCCGAAGCGCTGAAAGCCGAGAAGCTGATGCTGCTGACCAACATCGCCGGCCTGATGGACAAGTCAGGCACGGTTCTGACCGGCCTGAGCACCCAGCAGGTCGACGATCTGATCGCCGACGGCACCATCTACGGCGGCATGCTGCCGAAGATCCGTTGCGCGCTGGAAGCGGTTCAGGGTGGCGTGGGTAGCTCGTTGATCATCGACGGGCGCGTGCCAAACGCGATCCTGCTGGAAATTTTCACCGACACCGGTGTGGGTACGCTGATCAGTAATCGCAAGCGCCCGTAAGTAACTGGTGCAAACAAAAAGACCCCGCTCAGCCTGGCTGAGCGGGGTCTTTTTTTGCCTGCAATCTCTGTAGGAGCTGCCGACGGCTGCTCCTACAGAGGGGAATGCGATTACACGCCGAACTGGGCGCGGTACGCTTCCACGGCTGGCAAATGCTGCTTGAGCTGCGGATCGTCAGCGAGAAACTCCAGCACCTGATTCAGCGAAACAATGCTGATGACCGGGATGCCGAAATCGCGCTCCACTTCCTGGATTGCCGACAACTCACCGTTGCCGCGCTCCTGACGGTTCAGGGCGATCAGCACGCCAGCTGCCTTGGCGCCGTCCTGGGAAGCGATGATCTGCATCACTTCGCGGATCGCGGTACCGGCGGTGATCACGTCGTCGATGATCAGCACATCACCGGTCAGCGGGGCGCCAACCAGACTGCCGCCTTCGCCGTGGGCCTTGGCCTCTTTGCGGTTGAAGCACCATGGCAAGTCACGGTCGTGATGCTCGGCCAGCGCGACGGCGGTGGTCGCTGCCAACGGGATACCTTTGTACGCCGGGCCAAACAGCACGTCGAAAGAAATGCCACTTTCGGCAATGGCTGCGGCGTAGAACCGACCCAGCTGCGCCAGGGCCGAACCCGTGTTGAACAGGCCGGCATTGAAGAAGTAAGGACTGGTGCGCCCGGACTTCAGGGTGAACTCACCGAAGCGCAAAACGCCGCGATCGATGGCAAAACGAATGAAATCGCGCTGATACGCTTGCATGAAAAAAACCCCAAATACCACGGATTTAGCTAATTAGCTTGACGCCGTGTATCATACACGCACGCGATTTTTGGGGCCATTTATGCGGATCATCAGTGTGAACGTCAATGGTATTCAGGCTGCAGTCGAGCGTGGTTTGCTCAGTTGGCTGCAAGCACAGAATGCCGACGTCATCTGCCTGCAGGACACCCGTGCCTCCGCCTTTGAACTGGATGACCCAGCCTTCCAACTGGATGGCTACTTCCTTTATGCCTGCGATGCTGAAGTCCCCGCCCAAGGTGGCGTGGCTTTGTACTCGCGGTTGCAACCGAAGGCTGTCATCAGCGGTCTCGGTTTCGAGACGGCCGACCGCTACGGGCGCTACCTGCAAGCAGATTTCGACAAAGTCAGTATTGCCACCTTGCTGCTTCCTTCGGGAATGAACGGCGATGAGGACTTGAACCAGAAGTTCAAGCTCATGGACGACTTCGGCAAGTACCTGGACAAACAGCGGCGTAAACGTCGCGAGTACATTTATTGTGGCTCGCTGTATGTCGCGCAGCAGAAGCTCGACATCAAGAACTGGCGCGACAGCCAGCAATCCCCGGGCTTCCTGGCGCCAGAACGCGCCTGGATGGACGAGATTGTCGGCAACATGGGCTATGTAGATGCCCTGCGCGAAGTCAGCCGTGAAGGCGACCAGTACAGCTGGTGGCCGGACAACGAACAGGCCGAGATGCTCAATCTGGGCTGGCGCTTCGACTACCAGATCCTGACTCCAGGCTTGCGGCGCTTTGTGCGCAGCGCACGCCTGCCTCGTCAGCCTCGGTTCTCGCAGCACGCACCGCTGATCGTCGACTACGACTGGACGCTGACCATCTAAGCGGCGATTCAGACAAAAAAATGCCCGTATCGCGAGATACGGGCATTTTTTGTGCCTCAGACTAAAGTAGTCCGAAGCTCAGACGGCGACAAAAAACGGCAAGACCAGGTACAGCTTGATCACGATGACATTGATAATGTCGATGAAAAATGCACCCACCATCGGCACCACGAGAAACGCAATCTGCGAAGGACCGTAGCGCTGCGTCACCGCCTGCATGTTGGCGATGGCCGTCGGTGTCGCACCCAGCCCAAAACCACAGTGCCCCGCTGCCAATACCGCCGCGTCGTAGTTACGGCCCATCATTCTGAACGTCACGAAAATCGCAAACAGCGCCATGACCAGTGTTTGCGCAGCCAGGATGATGAATATCGGTAGTGCCAGTGCTGCCAGATCCCACAGCTTGAGCGACATCAAGGCAATCGCCAGAAACAGCGACAGGCTGACATTCCCCAACACCGAGACTTCGCGCTCGAACACCTGATACAAGCCCAGCGCTGATAGCCCGTTACGCAGAACGACACCCACGAACAAGACGCAGACAAATGTCGGCAACTCAAATGCGGTACCGTGCAGAAGACCATTCAGCAAATTGCCGGCCAACAGACTGACTGCAATCAGCGCCAGTGTCTCGATAAACGAGAACGGGGTGATCGAGCGCTCCTTGTTCGGCTGCTCGAAACCTTTTGGCAATCGCGGCGTTTCTTGCGGCTGGCATCCGGGCACTCGAACACGCTTGATGAGCAGGCGAGCCACGGGACCACCAATCAACCCACCCAACACCAGACCAAACGTCGCAGATGCCATGGCGAGCTCGGAGGCGGATGCCAGACCGTACTTCTCACTAAACACCGTGCCCCACGCAGCGCCTGTGCCATGACCGCCCGCCAGCGTTATCGAACCTGTCAGTAGACCCATCAACGGGTCCAGCCCCAGCGCAGTGGCCAGACCGATGCCCAAGGCATTCTGAACCACCAGCAAGCCGGTGACCGCCAGCACGAATATGCCCACTACACGCCCACCTTTCTTCAGGCTGGCAAAATCGGCACTCAAGCCAATAGTGGCGAAAAACGCCAGCATCAAAGGTGTTTGCAGCGAAGTGTCGAAGCGAACCTCGATGTCGAACGTTCGTAGCAACAGAAGAGCCAGCGCCACGACCAGGCCACCGGCGACGGGCTCAGGAATATTGTAATTACGCAGAAAAGCAATACGTGTAACAAGTCCGCGCCCTAGCAAAAGCACCAGGGAAGCGGCCACAAGCGTTCCATAAAAATCGAGCTGAATCATTGGGATTATTCTTGGCTAGATATTCAGAGGCGAACTTTATACCTGTCCACACCTCATGAATTGGCTGACTTTCTCAACACTGATTGAATTGGATTTCAAGGACCTTCGCTGGCCTGAATACATCGAAATATTCTGCAGGAATATGACGTGCGGGGACTTTAACAACCACTCCGCCTGATTGCCAAGGACATGGGCAGTACTATGTTGGCGCAGTTGTGACTAAAGATGTAAGAGGCTGATGTATATAGCAATCTCAACTACCACTCATCGCAGCAAGATCATTCCTACACACTTTTGAAACGGGTTTAATTGCAAAAATGCAAATCTTTTGCAGGCGTTGATCGCTACTTGATAAGGCGCCAAGTAAACGGATAACGATAGGGAAAACCTTCGTTAGCTTTCACACCACCGATGATCGCCAAAACCAACGCAGCAATGGTGACCAGTCCATAAAGGAAGAAACCTACGATGACCAGCATCAGCAGAATGCAGATCGCGGTAACAATTGCGACGGTGATCTGAAAATTCAGCGCCTCTTTGCCCTGTGCATCGATAAACGGATCCGACTCACGCTTCATCTGCCACAGAATCAGCGGCCCGATCAGATTGCCGAAAGGAATCCAGATCCCCAGCAAGGCGGACAAGTGACAAAACATCGCCCACTGACGAACCTCCTGGCTCGGTTTGGGCAGCAGCTCTTGGTCACTCATCGCGTCCTCCTTGCGGGTTATCAACCTGATCAGTCAGCCAGTGCTGACTTCTGCAGTTCGAAGATTTCGTTCATGCCTTTCTTGGCCAGTTCCAGCATGGCGTTCAGGTCTTCTGGCTGGAACGGCGCGCCTTCAGCAGTGCCTTGCACTTCGATGAAGCCACCGGAGCTGGTCATCACCACGTTGAGGTCGGTTTCAGCGGCGGAGTCTTCAAGATAGTCCAGATCCAGCACTGGCTCGCCTTGATACATGCCCACCGATACAGCGCCGATCATTTGCTTGAGCGGATCGCCGCCCTTCAGGCCGCCGCGCTTCTTGATGACCTTCAACGCATCGACCAGGGCTACCATGGCGCCGGTGATGGAGGCGGTGCGGGTGCCGCCATCAGCCTGAATCACGTCGCAGTCGACATAAAGGGTAACGTCGCCCAGCTTGGACATGTCCAGCGCCGCGCGCAGGGACCGGCCGATCAGACGCTGGATTTCCAGGGTGCGGCCGCCCTGCTTGCCGCGACTCGCTTCACGCTGGTTACGCTCGCCGGTGGCGCGCGGCAGCATGCCGTACTCGGCAGTCAACCAGCCCTGACCCTGGCCTTTGAGGAAACGCGGCACGCCGTTTTCGACGCTGACGGTGCAGATGACTTTGGTATCACCGAATTCGACCAGTACGGATCCCTCGGCGTGTTTGGTGTAGTTGCGGGTAATGCGGATCGAGCGGAGCTGATCGGCAGCGCGACCACTTGGACGTTTCATAGGAAATACCTGTACTGGGGACGGAAAACTGCCGAGCATTATAGAGCGGTGCACCGCCACTGGGCACGGGTTAAAAATCCGCGAGGACGACCGAAGGGCCTCAAACACTTATTACCGACGGGCTGCAGCCCTTTGTCACACCGTGTGTTTGGGCGCATTCGCCGCACTGCGCTACAATCCTGCGCCTTTGCTGCCAGTCGGCTTAAATTCATTGATATCGCGCCTGCGGAATTCAGTTTCCGCGCCGATTTGCATTGCGAGGTCACCGCCATGGTGCACAGCATGACCGCCTTCGCCCGCGTCGAAAAAGCCGGCGCACAGGGCACCCTGAGCTGGGAATTGCGCTCGGTCAACAGTCGCTATCTGGAACCGCACCTGCGTCTGCCGGAATCGTTTCGCGACCTCGAAGGGGCCGTGCGCGAAGCACTGCGTCAGGGCCTGTCGCGGGGCAAGCTGGAATGCACCCTGCGATTCACTGAAGAAAGCACCGGCAAAACGCTACAAGTTGATCGCGAGCGCGCCGCGCAATTGGTCGCCGCAGCCGAAACGATTGCCGGCCTGATCAAGAATCCTGCTGCTCTCAATCCGCTGGAAGTGCTGGCCTGGCCCGGCGTTCTGGTCGCCGATGCCAGTGACCCGCAAGCACTGAATGCCGAAGCCCTGGCCCTGTTCAATCAGGGGCTGAAGGAACTCAAGGCCGGTCGCGAGCGTGAAGGCTCGGAGCTGGCACGGCTGATCAACGATCGCCTGACTTCCATCGAAGAAGACGTCGTGACCCTGCGTGAACTGGTTCCGCAGATGCTCGCCACCCAACGCCAGAAAGTCCTCGACCGCTTTGCCGACATGAAGGCCGAGCTGGATCCGCAGCGCCTGGAACAGGAAATGGTCATCCTCGCGCAAAAGAGCGATGTGGCCGAAGAACTGGATCGTCTGAGCACTCACATCATAGAAGTACGCCGAGTGCTTAAATCCGGCGGTGCAGCCGGACGGCGCCTCGACTTCCTGATGCAGGAGCTCAACCGCGAAGCCAATACACTGGGCTCCAAAGCCTTCGACCCGCGCAGCACCCAGGCAGCCGTCAACCTCAAAGTGTTGATCGAGCAGATGCGCGAACAAGTACAGAATATTGAGTAAGGCTACCCCGACATGACCCACAGCACCGGCACCCTGTACATCATTTCCGCGCCATCGGGCGCGGGCAAGAGCAGCCTGGTCAAGGCTTTGACCGATGCCAACCCGGAGATCCGCGTGTCGATCTCCCACACCACCCGCGCCATGCGCCCGGGTGAAGTGAACGGCGTGAACTATCACTTCGTAACCCGCGAAGCCTTCGTAAAGATGGGCGAGCACGGTGACTTCCTCGAACGCGCCGAAGTCTTCGGCAACTTCTACGGCACCTCGCAAAGCCATCTGCAACAGACCCTCGATGAAGGCCACGACCTGATTCTGGAAATCGACTGGCAGGGCGCCGAGCAAGTGCGCAAGCTGATGCCGCAGGCACGCTCGATCTTCATTTTGCCGCCATCGTTGCAGGCCTTGCACCAGCGTCTGACCAATCGCGGCCAGGACAGCGACGAGATTATCGACGGGCGGATGCGCGAAGCGGTCAACGAGATGAGCCATTACGTCGAATATGACTACCTGATCATCAACGACGACTTCGCTCATGCACTGGACGATCTGAAGGCGATTTTCCGCGCCAATCAGTTGCAACAGAAACGCCAACAGGTGCGTTTCGGCAAATTACTGGCCGAATTGCTCGGTTAATCAGCGCTTCCCAAAAGCGCTGCAAGGGCTTTACATTGGCACTTGCAGCGCGTTGAAGAGGTTGATCAAAAAATCAGCGCTTCCCTAATCGCTGGTGTTTTTTTAAACTGCTCAGTCCGCTCGCCCAACCGGGCAGCGCGCATATTGCATTCGCTCCGAGGAATACCATGGCCCGCGTAACCGTTGAAGACTGCCTGAACCACGTGGAAAACCGTTTTGAGCTGGTCATGCTCTCTACCAAACGTGCCCGTCAACTGGCCACCGGCGGCAAAGAGCCACTGGTTCAGTGGGAAAACGACAAGCCTACCGTTGTAGCGCTGCGTGAAATCGCTGAAGGCCTGATGAGCTACGAGTTCATCGCCGAGCAGGAAATCGTCCAGGATGAACCGCTGTTCGCAGCGTTCGAGGACGAGTCCAACGAGGCCGTCTAAGCCTATGCCTGGTCGACGTAGCACGGCGCAGGGTCACAACGTACGGCAGGAGTCATCATGCCGAGCATAGACGCCCTCGCCGATCGCTTATCGACCTACCTCGGCAATGACCAGGTCAACCTGGTCCGCCGAGCGTATTTCTACGCCGAACAAGCCCACGACGGCCAACGCCGACGAAGTGGCGAGGCGTACGTCACGCATCCTCTTGCCGTGGCAAATATTCTTGCCGACATGCACATGGACCATCAGAGCCTGATGGCTGCGATGCTGCATGACGTGATCGAAGACACCGGTATCGCCAAAGAGGCGCTGCAAGCGCAGTTCGGTGAAACCGTGGCCGAACTGGTCGACGGGGTCAGTAAACTGACCCAGATGAACTTCGAGACCAAGGCCGAAGCCCAGGCTGAAAACTTCCAGAAAATGGCCATGGCCATGGCACGCGACATCCGCGTGATCCTGGTCAAGCTCGCCGACCGCCTGCACAACATGCGCACGCTGGAAGTGCTGTCCGGAGAAAAACGCCGCCGGATCGCCAAGGAAACCCTCGAAATCTACGCGCCCATCGCCAACCGGCTGGGCATGCATGCCATTCGCATCGAATTCGAAGACCTCGGCTTCAAGGCCATGCACCCGATGCGTTCCGCGCGGATCTACCAAGCGGTCAAGCGCGCTCGGGGCAACCGCAAGGAAATCGTCAACAAGATCGAAGAATCCCTCGGCCATTGCCTCGCTATCGACGGCATCCAGGGCGAAGTCAGCGGTCGCCAGAAACACCTCTACGGCATCTACAAGAAAATGCGCGGCAAGCGTCGGGCCTTCAACGAGATCATGGACGTCTACGCGTTCCGGATCATCGTCGACAAGGTCGACACCTGCTACCGCGTACTGGGTGCTGTGCATAATTTGTACAAACCGTTGCCGGGGCGCTTCAAGGATTACATCGCGATCCCCAAGGCCAACGGCTATCAGTCGCTGCACACCACGCTGTTCGGCATGCACGGCGTACCGATCGAGATCCAGATCCGCACCCGCGAAATGGAAGAGATGGCCAACAACGGCATCGCCGCCCATTGGCTGTACAAATCCAGCGGTGACGAGCAGCCGAAGGGCACTCACGCACGCGCCCGCCAGTGGGTCAAAGGCGTGCTGGAAATGCAGCAACGGGCCGGCAACTCGCTGGAATTCATCGAGAGCGTGAAAATCGACCTGTTCCCGGACGAGGTCTACGTGTTCACGCCAAAAGGACGGATCATGGAGCTGCCGAAAGGCTCCACGGCCGTCGACTTCGCCTACGCGGTGCACACCGATGTCGGTAACAGCTGCATCGCCTGCCGGATCAACCGCCGCCTCGCACCGCTGTCCGAACCGCTGCAAAGTGGCTCCACGGTCGAGATCGTCAGCGCTCCCGGCGCACGACCGAACCCGGCCTGGCTCAACTTCGTGGTCACCGGCAAGGCGCGCACGCACATTCGCCATGCGCTGAAACTGCAGCGCCGCTCCGAATCCATCAGCCTCGGCGAACGCCTGCTGAACAAGGTACTGAACGGTTTCGACAGTTCGCTGGAGAAGATTCCGGCCGAGCGCGTCAAGGCAATGCTCACCGAGTACCGCCTCGAACTGATCGAAGACTTGCTCGAAGACATCGGTCTAGGCAATCGCATGGCCTACGTGGTCGCCCGTCGCCTGCTTGGCGAAGGCGAGCAACTGCCTAGCCCGGAAGGCCCGCTGGCGATTCGCGGCACCGAAGGTCTGGTGCTGAGCTATGCCAAGTGCTGCACGCCGATCCCGGGCGACCCGATTGTCGGGCACCTGTCGGCTGGCAAAGGCATGGTCGTGCACCTGGACAACTGCCGCAATATCAGCGAAATCAGGCACAACCCGGAAAAATGCATCCAGCTCTCGTGGGCCAAGGATGTCACCGGCGAATTCAACGTCGAACTGCGTGTCGAGCTGGAACACCAGCGCGGCCTGATCGCCCTGCTGGCCAGCAGCGTCAACGCAGCCGATGGCAATATCGAGAAAATCAGCATGGACGAACGCGATGGTCGTATCAGCGTCGTCCAACTGGTGGTCAGCGTTCACGACCGTGTGCACCTGGCCCGTGTAATCAAGAAACTGCGCGCACTGACCGGGGTGATCCGCATCACCCGCATGCGTGCATAAGTCCACCATTACAAGGAGTCATGCATGACCAAGACAGTTATCACCAGCGACAAGGCCCCGGCAGCCATCGGCACTTACTCCCAGGCGATCAAGGCTGGCAACACCGTCTACATGTCGGGCCAGATCCCGCTGGACCCAAAAACCATGGAACTGGTTGAAGGCTTCGAAGCCCAGACCGTCCAGGTGTTCGAGAACCTCAAAGCCGTGGCCGAAGCCGCCGGCGGTTCGTTCAAGGACATCGTCAAACTGAACATCTTCCTCACCGACCTGAGCCACTTCGCCAAGGTCAACGAGATCATGGGCAAATACTTCGACCAGCCGTACCCGGCCCGCGCCGCCATTGGCGTTGCTGCCCTGCCAAAGGGTTCGCAGGTTGAAATGGATGCCATTCTGGTCATCGAGTGATGCGCACGGCGCGGCCTTCATACGCCGCGCCGACTGCTCTGCAAGAAAGGTTTTGAAAGGATTCCACCATGCGCAAAGCGCTTGCTCTCTCGCTGTTCGCCATTTTCCTCGGCGGCTGCGCCAGCGACCCTGCCGACCGTGACATCAGCGGCACCTGGATCAATCAGGTGGCGATCGATGCTGCCACCCAGGGCGGCTCCCTGCGCGAAGCGCTTCAGGCTTACGGCCCGAATCTGGAATGGGACGTCAACACCAAGGCCGGCCAGGCCCGCTACACCAACGGTTTTGAGAAAGTCGAAGGTCGGCTGCTGGGCGAACAGTCTGGTGCCTGGAAAGTCGACTTTTATGGCAGCTCCGCCAGCGAGCTGAAACGCGACGGCAATCAACTGCAACAGGCCGCCAGCGACAACGAACCGGAACAGCTCTTCGACCGCGCACAGATCCCGGTGCCCGAAGGCGCGCCGATCGGTGCGAGCTTCGAACGCGCGCTGTATTCAACCTACATGGGCGGCACCTGGAAAATCGCCAATGGTCAGGGCGAAGGCGGCACCGTGCAGTTTCAGGCCGACGGCCAGGTCTCCGGCCTGCCGGGCGCCGATCGTTACGCGTTGTGCCTGGCGGGCGATTGCGCATCGATGAGCAGTGGCAACGACAGCATGTGGTTGCAGCAGAATGGCCAAGGCAACAACTGGATCTTTGTGCGCAAGGGCAAGGAACTGGAAATCCTGCAAGCGGTGAACACCGCTCTGGCGGATGAACAACCGCAGTTCACCGCAGGTGAGCGCAAGTGGTTGCTCGAGAAGCAGTAACCCGCTGCTGAAATCATCGAAGATCCAAATGTGGGGGCGAGCCTGCTCGCGAAAGCGGCGTCACAGTCAGCAGAGATGTTGAATGTGACGACCCTTCGCGAGCAGGCTCGCTCCCACAGTTGTGTTGTGGAGCCTGAGATTCAGCATTTACCTTCGAGAATCGCCGCATACCCTTCTCGATAACTCGGATACTTTGGCGTCCAACCCAGCGCTTTCGCCCGCGCGTTGCTGCAACGCTTGCTACCGGTACGCCGAACGCTTTCATCTTCCGACCATTCAGTGACCCCAATAAACTCGCGCAACCAGCCCACCACCTCGGCCAGCGGCGCCGGCGCATCATCGACACCGATGTAGACCGGCTCAAGCGCCACGCCCCGACGGTCAGCCTCAAGCAGAAACGCCAACAACCCCGCCGCGTCATCAACATGAATGCGATTGCCATACAACGGCGGATCAACGGCCACTCGATAGCCACGCCGTACCTGAGTCAACAGCCATTCCCGGCCCGGGCCGTAAATACCGGTCAGGCGCAGGATGCTCGCCGGGATACCACTGTTGAGCGCTACCTGCTCGGCTTCGAGCATCAACCGACCTGAGTAACCGGAAGCGGCGGTCTCGCTCGTTTCATCAACCCACTCGCCGTCCAGCTGTCCAAAAACACTGCTGCTGGACACGAAAATCAGCCGATCCGGTACTTGACCATAGTCGTCCAGCCAACTCAGTACATTCTGCAAACCCTGCACATAAGCCGCGCGATAACCGGCCTCATCGTGATCGGTGGCGGCGGCGCAATACACCAGGTAATCCACGGCACCGACCGGCCAGGTCGCCGGGCAGTCTTCATTGAACAGGTCGCCGGAAACGCCGATGACCCCTTCAGGCAGACGCGAGACATTTCGGCGCAAGCCATGAACTTCCCAACCGGCAGCCAGCAATTGCGTGGCCAGACGGCTGCCGACATCACCACAACCGGCGATCAAAACAGAAGGCGCGGACATCAAAAAACTCCCATCGGAAAGGCACAGACTAGCCTCGGCAGAGGACGAGCGGCTAGCAATGAAGGAAAAAAAGTTACTCTATTACTTTTGTTAACAAGAATTACTTGCAATAATGCCTGCCACTTTTGTTCTCGGCCTCACGAGGCCTGGAAGAGCATTACCGTTTTTCTATCTCAGGTCCGGCCAGCATGAATCGTAATCAAATCCCCGCTTCGCCAACCAAACGACCTCGCGCCTGGAGCGCGGTGGCGGCTCTGTTGCTCAGCCTGATGCTGTCGCCAACCGCCGCTTTCGCCGACGCTCAGGCACCTGCTGCTCCAGCCGCCTCCGAACAGAGCGCTCCAGCGGCGGCTGCACCGGATGCAACTGCTCCGGTTCAAACCCTCGACGCCACACCTGCCGACGCGCCAGAAGCCCTTGAAGCCGACAACACCCTGGGCATGGCCCACGACCTGTCGCCTTGGGGCATGTACCAGAACGCCGACATCATCGTGAAAATCGTGATGATCGGCCTGGCCATCGCGTCGATCATCACCTGGACCATCTGGATCGCCAAGGGCTTTGAGCTGATGGGCGCCAAGCGTCGTCTGCGTGGTGAAATCGCCGCCCTGAAGAAAGCCACCACGCTTAAAGAAGCCAGCACCACTGCCGCAAAAGAAGGCACGCTTGCCAACCTGCTGGTCCACGACGCCCTTGAAGAGATGCGCCTGTCGACCAACAGCCGCGAGAAAGAAGGCATCAAGGAGCGCGTCAGCTTCCGTCTCGAGCGTCTGGTCGCAGCCTGCGGTCGCAACATGAGCAGCGGCACCGGCGTACTCGCAACCATCGGTTCCACCGCACCGTTTGTCGGCCTGTTCGGCACCGTGTGGGGCATCATGAACTCCTTCATCGGCATCGCCAAAACCCAAACCACTAACCTTGCCGTCGTGGCACCTGGTATCGCTGAAGCTCTGCTGGCTACCGCACTGGGTCTGGTGGCTGCGATTCCTGCGGTAGTGATCTACAACGTGTTTGCGCGCTCCATCGCCGGTTACAAGGCGCAGGTCTCCGATGCCTCGGCAGAAGTCCTGCTGCTGGTCAGCCGTGACCTCGATCACCAGCCTGAGCGCAGCTCGCAACCGCACATGGTGAAAGTGGGGTAATCGGCCATGGGCCTGCATTTGAAAGAAGGCGCAGACGACGATCTGGCCGAGAACCACGAAATCAACGTTACGCCGTTCATCGACGTGATGCTGGTGCTGTTGATCATCTTCATGGTGGCCGCGCCGTTGGCCACTGTGGATATCAAAGTCGACCTGCCCGCCTCGACCGCCAAGCCGGCGCCGCGGCCAGAGAAACCGGTGTTCCTCAGCGTCAAGGCTGATCAGCGCCTGTTCCTCGGCGAAGACGAAGTGAAGCCTGAAACACTGGGCGCCACCCTCGACGCCAGAACCAAAGGCAAAAAAGACACCACCATCTTCTTCCAGGCCGACAAAGGCGTGGATTACGGCGACCTGATGAGCGTGATGGATAACCTGCGTGCCGCGGGTTACCTGAAGGTCGGTCTGGTCGGGCTCGAGAGCGCAGTCAAAAAATGATCACGACGCGCCATAAGCTGACGCGTTACAGCGGTAGCCTGGCCGTGGTGCTGGGCGTTCACGCGCTGGCCATCGCGCTGGCGCTGAACTGGACCACCCGCCCGCCCATCGAACTGCCTCCCCAGGCAATGATGGTCGAGCTGGCTCCGGTTCCAGCCCCGCCACCGCCAGCTCCGCCAAAAGTCGTCACCCCGCCGCAGCCACCGGCTCCGGTTGAAGAACTGCCAATTCCGAAACTGGCCGAAGCACCGAAAGCCGAAATCGCGGTGCAGAAACCAAAACCGAAGCCAAAGCCTAAACCGCCGAAGCCTGTCGAGAAAAAGCTGCCCGATCCGCCCAAGGAAAAGCCTTCCGAGGAAAAACCGGCCGACACACAACCGACTCAGGCGCCAACGGAGAAATCCGCTCAACCTGCGCCAGGCCCGTCGCCAGCCCAGATGGCTGCCAAGGCCAGCTGGCAAGGCACCCTGCTTGCGCATTTGGCCAAGTACAAAAAGTACCCGCAAAGCGCACAGGCTCGGGGCAAGGAAGGCTTGAATCGTCTGCGTTTCGTGGTTGATGGCGAGGGCAACGTGCTGTCGTTCGAACTGGTGGGCCGCTCCGGCAACGCCGATCTGGACCGGGCCACCCTGGAAATGATCCGCCGCGCACAACCCCTGCCCAAGCCGCCGGCCGACATGTTGACCAATGGCTCGATTGAAATTGTTGCGCCGTTTGTTTACTCGCTGGAACGCCGTCGCTAAGACACACCGCAATACCTGTGGGAGCGAGCCTGCTCGCGAAGAGGCCGTGTCAGTCCGCATATTTTTTCTGGCACACCGCTTTCGCGAGCAGGCTCGCTCCCGCAGTGGCTATCCGCAAGCCGATAGATCCAGCCAAAAAGGCACTGAAAGGTGCCTTTTGCATATCTATGCACGGCAAACCGGCATTGCCCTGTGTCGCACTCCTCCCTCAGTCTGATAACGTGCGTCTATCGATTGCAGCCGGTATGCTTGGCCCGCATCTTCATGGACGCTTGCTATGACCCTCACAGAATTACGCTACATCGTCACCCTCGCCCAAGAGCAGCATTTCGGCCACGCCGCCGAAAAATGCCACGTCAGCCAACCGACCCTGTCGGTGGGCGTGAAGAAACTTGAAGACGAACTCGGTGTGCTGATTTTCGAGCGCAGCAAGAGTGCCGTGCGTGTGACGCCGGTCGGCGAAGGCATCGTCGCCCAGGCGCAAAAAGTACTGGAACAGGCCCAAGGTATTCGCGAGCTGGCCCAGGCCGGCAAGAACCAGCTGACGGCTCCGCTGAAAGTCGGCGCGATCTACACCGTTGGCCCGTACCTGTTTCCACACCTGATTCCACAACTGCACCGGGTCGCCCCGCAGATGCCGTTGTATATCGAAGAAAACTTCACCCACGTGCTGCGCGACAAACTGCGCAACGGCGAACTCGACGCGATCATCATCGCCTTGCCGTTCAACGAAGCCGACGTGCTGACCCTGCAACTCTATGACGAGCCGTTTTACGTCTTGATGCCAGCGCAGCACCCGTGGACCCAGAAAGAAACCATCGACGCCGGCCTGCTCAACGACAAGAGCCTGTTGCTGCTCGGCGAAGGCCACTGCTTCCGCGATCAAGTACTGGAAGCCTGCCCGACCCTGACCAAGGGCAGTGACGGCGCCAAGCACACCACGGTCGAATCCAGCTCGCTGGAAACCATTCGCCACATGGTCGCCTCCGGTCTGGGCATCTCGATCCTGCCGTTGTCGGCGGTCGACAGCCACCACTACGCCCCGGGCGTGATCGAAGTGCGGCCCTTGTCGCCGCCGGTGCCATTCCGCACCGTGGCGATTGCCTGGCGCGCGAGTTTCCCACGGCCCAAAGCCATCGAAATTCTCGCCGACTCCATTCGCCTGTGCTCGGTGGCCAAGCCAGCGGCACCGGTTACAGCCGGTTAAGCGAGCGTCATGACAGAGCTGTCGCAAGTGTCGGTGACGGCACTCAAGGGTGTCGGCGAAGCCATGGCCGAGAAATTGGCCAAGGTCGGTCTGGAGAATCTTCAGGACGTGCTGTTCCACCTGCCACTGCGCTATCAGGATCGCACCCGCGTGGTGCCGATCGGCCACTTGCGACCGGGACAGGATGCCGTGGTCGAAGGCACTGTCAGCGGCGCCGACGTGGTCATGGGCCGTCGCCGCAGCCTCGTCGTGCGCTTGCAGGACGGCACGGGCGGCCTGAGCTTGCGCTTCTACCATTTCAGCAACGCGCAGAAAGAAGGCCTCAAGCGCGGCACGCGCATTCGCTGCTACGGCGAAGCCCGGCCCGGTGCGTCGGGACTGGAGATCTACCACCCGGAATACCGCGCCATCACGGGCGACGAGCCGCCGCCGGTGGATGAAACCCTGACCCCGGTCTATCCGCTGACCGAAGGCCTGACCCAAGCGCGCTTGCGTCAACTGTGCATGCAGACCTTGACCCTGCTCGGCCCGACCAGCCTGCCCGACTGGCTGCCGACCGAACTGGCCCGCGACTATCAACTCGCGCCACTGGCCGATGCGATCCGCTACCTGCACAACCCGCCCGCCGATGCCGACGTCGACGAACTCGCCCTCGGTCATCACTGGGCCCAGCATCGCCTCGCCTTCGAAGAACTGCTGACGCATCAACTGTCGCAGCAACGTCTGCGCGAAAGCATGCGTTCCCTGCGCGCGCCAGCCATGCCGAAAGCGGAAAAACTGCCGCCCAAATACCTGGCCAACCTCGGCTTCGCCCCGACCGGCGCCCAGCAGCGGGTCGGGAACGAAATCGCCTACGACCTCAGTCAGCACGAACCGATGCTGCGGCTGATTCAGGGTGACGTTGGCGCGGGTAAAACCGTGGTCGCCGCCCTCGCCGCGCTGCAAGCGCTGGAGGCCGGGTACCAAGTCGCGTTGATGGCGCCGACCGAAATCCTCGCGGAACAACACTTCATCACCTTCAAGCGCTGGCTCGAACCGCTGGGCATTGAAGTCGCGTGGCTGGCCGGCAAGCTCAAAGGCAAAAATCGCGTCGCCGCGCTGGAGCAAATCGCCAGCGGCACGCCGATGGTGGTGGGCACGCATGCACTGTTTCAGGAAGAGGTGAAGTTCAAGAACCTCGCGCTGGTGATCATCGACGAGCAACACCGCTTCGGCGTGCAGCAACGTCTGGCTTTGCGGCAGAAAGGTGTCGGCGGGCGCATGTGCCCGCATCAACTGATCATGACCGCCACGCCGATTCCGCGCACGTTGGCGATGAGCGCCTACGCCGACCTCGACACCTCGATCCTCGACGAATTACCGCCCGGGCGAACCCCGGTCAACACCGTGCTGGTCACTGACACTCGCCGCGTCGAAGTCATCGAACGGGTCCGTGGCGCCTGCGCCGAAGGGCGTCAGGCCTACTGGGTATGCACGCTGATTGAAGAATCCGAAGAGCTGACCTGTCAGGCCGCCGAAACCACCTTCGAAGACCTCACTGCCGCTCTTGGCGAACTGAAAGTCGGGCTGATCCACGGCCGCATGAAACCCGTCGAGAAAGCCGCGGTGATGGCCGAATTCAAGGCCGGCAACCTGCAATTGCTGGTCGCAACCACGGTGATCGAAGTCGGCGTCGACGTCCCTAACGCCAGCCTGATGATCATCGAAAACCCGGAGCGCCTGGGCCTGGCGCAACTGCACCAATTGCGCGGCCGCGTTGGCCGAGGCAGTGCGGCCAGCCATTGCGTGCTGCTCTACCATCCGCCGCTGTCGCAGATCGGCCGCCAACGCCTGGGCATCATGCGCGAGACCAACGACGGTTTCGTCATCGCCGAAAAAGACCTCGAACTGCGCGGCCCCGGCGAAATGCTCGGCACCCGTCAGACCGGTCTGCTGCAATTCAAAGTCGCCGACCTGATGCGCGATGCCGACTTGCTGCCCGCCGTGCGCGACGCCGCCCAAGCCTTGCTGGAACGCTGGCCGACCCACGTCAGCCCCTTGCTCGACCGGTGGCTGCGCCACGGGCAGCAATATGGCCAAGTGTGAGCACCGTCGCAGTTTCTGACAGCCTGCTCTTACAGAGCTGGTTATACTCCAGCACTTGTTTCAAAAACGGATCCAGACCATGACCGAAGCTGCTCTCGCCACCGAATCCCCGCACGCTCCGTCTGTTATTCGGCTGCTGCTGGACAAGCTCGGGATCGCCTACGAAGAAGTGCTCGACCACCACGGCCTGAATGCATCGCGCAAGGTCCAGGCCGTGTTGCTGGACGACGCTGTCGGTGCGCTGATGGTGCTATTTCCACAGAGCCAACTGCTCGATCTCAATCGTCTCGCCGAACTGACGGGCCGTCGTCTGACCGCCGTGTCGACTGAGCGCCTGCAAAAAATGCTCGGCAAACACAGCCTGAGCCTGTTGCCAGGGCTGCCGGCGCTGACCAGTTCGCCATGCCTTTACGAAGAAAGCCTGCTGCGCGAGCCGAAGTTGCTGATCAACTCCGGCGAACCGGGCGTGCTGCTGGAAATCACCAGCGAACACTTCAAGACCATGCTCACCAAGGCCAGCGCCGCCAACTTCGGCGAGAACCTGACCAGCATTCGTCCGAACCTCGACCGCCCGGATGACGACCGCAAGGAAATCACTCAGGCTGTGCAGGCGTTCACCGCGCGACGCATCCAGCAGCGACTGGAAGCAACCATCGAAATTCCGCCGCTGGCCGAAACCGCACAGAAGATCATCAAGCTGCGCGTCGACCCGAATGCCACCATCGACGACATCACCGGCGTGGTCGAAACCGACCCTGCGCTGGCCGCGCAAGTGGTGAGCTGGGCGGCGTCGCCGTACTACGCCTCGCCGGGCAAAATTCGTTCGGTGGAAGATGCGATCGTCCGCGTGCTCGGTTTCGATCTGGTGATCAACCTCGCGCTGGGCCTGGCCCTCGGCAAGACATTGAGCCTGCCGAAAGACCACCCACAACAAACCACGCCGTACTGGCAGCAATCGATCTACACCGCCGCCGTCATCGAAGGCCTGACCCGCGCCATGCCGCGCGCCCAGCGCCCGGAAGCCGGCCTGACTTACCTAGCCGGTCTGCTGCACAACTTCGGCTACCTGCTACTGGCCCACGTATTCCCGCCGCACTTCTCGCTGATCTGCCGTCACCTTGAGGTCAACCCGCACCTTTGCCACAGCTACATCGAGCAACACCTGCTGGGGATCAGCCGCGAACAGATCGGCTCGTGGCTGATGCGTTACTGGGACATGCCGGACGAACTGGCCACAGCCCTGCGCTTCCAGCACGACCCAAGCTACGACGGCGCCTACGCCGAATACCCGAACCTCGTCTGCATGGCCGTGCGCCTGTTGCGCAGCCGCGGCATCGGCTCCGGCCCGGATGAAGACATCCCCGACGCCCTGCTAGAACGCGTCGGCCTGACCCGCGAAAAAGCCAACGACGTCGTCAGCAAAGTGCTTGAGGCTGAAGTCCTGTTGCGCGAACTGGCTTCGCAATTCAGCCAGGCCTAAACGCAAACAGGCCCGCTCCCTCAGGATTACCAAAATCCCTGTGGGAGCGAGCCTGCTCGCGAAGAATCCAACTCGGTCCAACTGCCCGCATCAAGCCTTAGGCTTGGCCTTCCTCGGCTTCAAATACTTCATCAACCCCTGAAACCACATCACCAGCGCCGGATTGCCCTTGATCTGGATCGACTTGTCCTGAATCCCCTGCATGAATGCCAATTGCTTGTTCTTCGCCTGCATCGTGGCAAAACCATACGCTGCATCTTTAAAGGCAATCGCAAACGCCGGCTCTGCCACTGTGCCAGACTTGCTGGTAATCCGCTGATTCTTCACCACGAAATGCCGCGCCACCTTCCCGTCCAGCGTCTGCATCTGAAACACCAGATCCTTGTCCCCCAACTGCTGCTGGAACGCAGGATTTGTCCGACTGGCCTTACCCATCAACAGACCCAGCATCCACAGAAGAAAACGAAATTTCATGCGCACAGCCTCAAAAGAAAAATGAACGGCCGGGGCAGTGTAAGGGATTCGGACGATAACGCCACTATTGGCAAACGTTGGAAGAGGATGCTGTTATTTTCCTGCACGATGACTACCAAGTCACACCTCTCCTACACTTACCTATAAGCATCTACCGGCGCAGCGAACGCCGGCGCAGAGAGCAGCAACGACAGGCTGCCCGCGAGATAGAACTGATTCATCGGGAATTCCCTTTCGCCGTTATCCGGCCTGTTTTTCCGTCAGACAATTTGCGTAGCCATCGGCGAACCTGGCGTCGAAAGACAATTCCACCGGCTCGTCCAGTTCCGCCGAGGTATTGAGCAACACGCGCGTTGCCGGGGTGTATTTGATCCAGCCAATGGTGCCGGTGCCGTCGGTGTCAAAGAACAACTGCGCTCGAACGGTTTCACCGTCATCGTCGTCGATAAGCAGATTGACCTTGTCCTTGCCGACGTACTGAAACGGGAAGTCGCTGCTCCTGACCATTTCGGTGAGGTAGCCATAGCAACTCCCCTCACTGGCAATCGCCGTCATGGCGTAAGGCAAAAGCAGAAGCACACTCAGCACGGGCCGAATGAAAAAACGGTTCATCCCATCATCCTTAATCAAGCGGCGGCGATTCCGCGTCGGTCATGCTCAGCAGCCGGAATTCGTTGTTCACAAACTCGTAGTAGCGATCCCGGTTGACGCTTTCCAGCGAATTCCCCTGGGCATCTTCTTCACCGTCGAGGGTGATGCCGGAAATAAGGATCAAGCGGCTGTCAGGTTGGTAGAGCATGGCGAACGTGCTGCCGTCGTAGGCATTCGGCAGGCCGCCAGCGACTTCTCCGGTTTGTGCATCAAGGACTTCGGCGCAGACGGCACCGCCGCCACAACCCAACGGATTGAGGATGTAATGGCCCGCGAAGTTGACCTTGCCTTTCAAGGCCTTCGCTCGCGCACTGTCCATCACCGGATTGCTGTTTTCCTGCGGCACCAGCGCATGGTGGGGGCCGCTGAAAATTGGCGCGACGAGATAATCCTTGATGTCGGGGTCGGCGGCGAATGCTATTGAAGCGGTGGCCAACAACAGGCTGCCGACAAGAACCGAAAGTCCTTTCACGCTGTAACTCCGTAACTGAAGGCTTACTGGCAAAGGTGATGGTTTCACTTCATATCCTTCGAATTGATCAATTCCAATTCCCCATCCCGATACACCACCTCACACCCCACCCACGCCGGATCAACCTGTGGCATCACCGCCGACGGCTTGCGCAATTCACGCAACAACGTCGAGCCATGCGACAACCGCCCACCCATCCGCGCAATCACCGCCCGCGCAGCTTGATAGTGCGCATGTCGCCCGGGATCGAGCGTGTCCTCCAGCAAAATGTCCTTCCCGAGAACACCCCGCACCTGCCCCGGATAAATCATGAACCCGGTGGCCTGCTCCGATCCTTCACGACCGTCCTGCCAGAAGCTACCGTCGCGGCTGCGAATGTCGAGATGCGGCGCGAACCAGTGCTCGCGATCCGCCGGCGGCATCGCGTGATGCAAGCGGAAGAAGATGCGCATCAGATTGTCGCGATACCACTCGCGCACTTGCAGGTAGTAGCCGCGCAGGCCCGGTAGTCCAGTGGAATGAGCGAGGCGGATCAGCCCTGACCATTGCGGGAATGGCTGGAGCGGCAACTCGCTCGCCGTCGGCCGAGGGGTGGCCGGGTCGGTCTCCCACGGCAATCGATGCGGACTGTTTTCAAGGTTCTCGTACGCGGTCGGCGGGCGCCCGAGCCAGTCGCCGCCACTGCTGGCCAGTGCCGTGGCGATGCACAGGTTGCCTTGCACCACGAACACATAAAACCGGGTGAACCAGTCCGCCAATTGTTGGCCGTCGGCACCTTGGGCGACGAGTTCGGCAAGCTCTTGATCGAAGCGCTGCAAGCCACGCTCAAGGGTCAGCAGATGACCACGGGCAATGCGCTGCATGCGCAGGAACAGCGGCAACGAACGCAGCGTCTTCAGTGGTTGCCACGGCAGATGCGGGGTCGCGCCGCCGACTTCACCGGCATAGTTGCTGGCGCTGATGCCCCAGTCGGCGAGTCGGGCGAGGAACAGGTCGTTGTTGATGTAGGACGCGCCGCCGAACACGGCAGTGAACGGCTCGTTGTCCTGCAACACTCGCGCATCCCACCGCGCCATGATCGCCGGAATACTCGCTGCCGCGCGGCGCTGAGCGTACTCGACAAAAACGCTCGGTTGTGGCGGCAGGATCTCGGCGATGTTGGCGGCGGTGAGGTGCCGGCGCCAGCCGTAGTCACTGATCGGCCGGTATTGCAGCAGCCAAAGTTGCGCGCCGTCCCAGGCCCATTCGACGTCGCCGGGCACGTAGTGGAACACGCGCAGAACGTCTTGCAGAAAGTGCCAGAGCAGGTCTTCGGTCAAGCCGTGGGATGGCGTGAATGTGCCGCTGCGCCACGCATCGCCGAGCCGCGAAAGCGTTACCCGCGAGGGACTGGCGTGACCGTCGGCGAGCGATTCGAGATGGCCTTCAACCCATTCGAGTTCTACCGAGATATGTCGCACGAAAGCTATCCCGGACACTACCGGGGTGATGAAGCGCTGCACCACCACTTCCTCGACGCCTTCAGCAGTCAATTCGGCGATGCGTTTCGGCACATTGGCGGGCGGCTCGCGCAGATAGGTTGTGCTCAAACCGGCATTCGCCGAATCGGCCTGATCCTCGCCATAACTGGAGGAGCGCACCGCCCAGGTCACATCGGGTTGGGCGGCGAGAAACGCAGGCAGACGCGGATCTGCGCAATCGTTGAGCGTCAGTGCCGCCGGCACCGGTTGCCGCGCCAGCTCAGCCAAGCGCAAACGCCCGCCCTTGGTGTGCGCGACAAACCCGCGCTCGCCCGACTCCAGCCACTGCGCGAACTGCGCGGGCGAGTCGATCCACGGGTAATGACCCCAACCGGGTTTGAGGCTGATGGTCAGGTCGGCGCGAGCGAGAATCGCCGACCACGCCGCCGCTTGCTCGATGCCCAGCACGTTGTCCTGATCGCCCCAAACCAGCTCGACCGGATCGGTGATCCACTCCAGCAGCGGCAGCGCAGTATCGGCACGAATCAGATCCCAGTGCGGCACAAACGCACGACAGCGCGCATAGCCGGCGCCCATGCGTTGGTACTGCGCGGGAGTCCAGGTCTGGTTGGAAAACTTGCGCGCGAACAGCGTGGGTTTATTCGACAGCAACCAGTGAATGGTCTTGCGGATCGGCAGCGGCGACATCAATGCCGGCAAGCGACGCTGCCACAAAAACGCCCCGACCGGCGCCAGCAAAACGCTGCGAGAAAAGTGCCCAGGCCGACGTTGCAACGCATGCAGCACCAGCAACGCGTTAACCCCGACCGCCATGATCGCGCTGCCCTGCTCCGTCATCGCCAGCAAGGTCTGCGCGTAGTCCGCCAGATCCTCGCAGGGTGGCTGCGGATTGGCGCCGAAGCCCGGCAACTCCAGCGGCACCACGTCGTAGCGCTGAAAGTGCGGCAACGCATCGTCCCACCAATCGGCGGCGCTGCCGTTGCCGGCCAGCAGGTACATCAAGGGCTTGCTCATGAGCGATCCTCAGGTCAGATCGCGCAGAGCGGCGTCGAGGGTGGGATAACGGAATTTGTAGCCAGCCTCGGTCAAACGCTGCGGCACCACGCGCTGACCGTCGAAGAACAACTGCGCCATCTCCCCCGCCAATGCACGCACTGGCGCGGCGGGAATGTGGAACCACACCGGACGCTTGAGGACCTTGCCGGCCTGCTCGGCGAATGCTGCCTGACTGATCGTTTCGGGCGCGACCATGTTGTAGGTGCCGACCAGACTTTCATCGTCGAAGGCACGGGCGATTACCTGAAGCACATCGTCGCGATGCACCCAGCTCATGATCTGCCGACCGTCACCCATGCGCCCACCGAAACCCAGGCGGAACGGCATCAGCAGCGGCAACAACGCACCGCCGGGGCCGAACACCACACCGAGGCGCAGCACCACCTGACGCACGCCAAACTCAGTGGCCGGTTGCGCGGCGGCCTCCCAACGCGCACAGAGTTCGGCCATGAAACCGTCGCCCTTGCTGGCGTGTTCGTCGAGGCTTTCGCTGGCATCGCGCACGCCGTAGAAACCGATGGCTGAGGCTTGAATCCATAGCGCTGGTTTGTGCTTGGTGTTCTTCAGCCAGGTCATCAACGCTTCGGTGGTGCCGACTCGACTGGCGAGCAGTTGCGCCTGACGCTTGGCGGCCCAGCGTGGGCCGGCGACGGGCGCGCCGGCGAGATTGATCACTACGTCGAAGGATTCGTCGTGGCTGATTTCACTCAGAGACCGAAAACAACGCACGCGACCGTCGAACAGATTCGCCGCTTTCAATGGATCACGCGCCAGCACACTCACGGTGTGGCCGGCGTCGAGTAATTGATTGACCACCGCCTCGCCAATAAACCCGGTTCCGCCGGTGATCAGCACTCGTTTGTAGGCGCTGCCGGTAAACGGGTTGGACTCGTTCGATGCTTTTTCTGGACGGGATTTTTTGCGGTCATGGCGATACAGCCAGACCAGCGGCGGCAACAGCAGCAACAGTGCAAAACCGTCGAGCCACAGATGCGACCAGACCTGTTGTTGCGCCGAGAGCCACATGTCCTGCGGCGCCCATAACAGGATGCCGGCCATCAACCAGCCCCACACCATCGGCGCTTTCGAGCGATTGCCGATGTGCACCAGCGCGAGCATGTACAGCGAATAACTTTGCAGCGTCGCGCCGAAGAGTGCGAGCCACCAGACCTGTTGTTCGTGGCCGGCGGCGGGCACCGGGTCGGCGCCCCAGAATGCCAGTTCGAGAACTTGCAGATAGCCGTCGAGTAATCCGGAATGCCCGGCCCAGGTCAGGGTAAGACCGGCGAGTATGTGCACGATCGCAGCGGCGTATAGCCAGAGCACTAGCGCTGGGCGAAGCGAGGTCGAGGGGGCTGGCATTCCGTGTCCTGAGCGCATTCCTTGGGGGTGGGGAGTTTAAAGGAAAAGCGTGGGGTTTCGGGGGTTGTCAGTAGCAGTAGCTGGGTTTGATTGGTGTGGTGGAGTTTTTCTTTAACTCATCCAAACGATGGATCGATCCTTTGTTTCCCTTTGCCGCGCCCATTTCATAACAGGCCACAGCGCGGGACAAATCCTTGGTCACCAGTTCCCCCCGCTCGAAAGCGGAGCCTAAAGCACCCAACGCGTGGACGCTGCCCATGGTCGCAGCCCGGATCATTGATTCTTCAGCCAACGCTGGATGTTGGCATGAACCTGTCCCAGCCAATGTGTTGCCGTCGCAGTAATAGAGCGAAAGCATCAGTGCGCCTTCGGGCGAAGTAGCCGCTGCAGCTTTGATCAACGCCTCCAATTTATACGTTGGCAACTGCGGCGCCATGCCCGAAAGGCTCAAACTTGCCGCACTCAAACTGGATTCTGGATCTCCGGAACGCGCTGCGCAAAGGTCATTTTCCAGTGACGCCTCGAAAAGCTCTGCGGTGAGACGGTACTGTTCCAGTCCTCCCAAATTACCAAAGGCGTTGGCACGTTGGCGGCAGAAGTTTTCCTCAACACTCAACTTGGGCTTGCTCGCCACTACCAAGTCTTTCTCACTAATCGACCAATCCTCAACCCCCTCAAGCACCCAACATGCCTGACGAGAGAAGTTGAAGATCTTGATATTGCTGTTACCCGCCCGTTTATCCACCACATTGACGTGACTATCATCGACCTCTTCGATCTCGACCCCTAGTGTCTTGCCGGGTGTGATTGCAGCCATCAGCGGATAGTTGAAAGTAGCTCCACTAACACCCGAGGTCGAAGGCTCAAAGGTACTTCGATCCTTTCCCGCTACCGGTTTCAACACCAGCGACTTGACCGTCATCGCAGTCAGACGGCGCTGTGATTCGCTGTTGGCGGAAAACGCAGTCAGGAAAGGCGCGAACTCCTCCGAGGGGCAAGCGTCGCTGGTGGGTGCCGTCGAAGTGCTCTTGTCGGATGCAAGAGCAGGGACGATCTTGTCCAGATACGCCGAGCGCTCGCGGCTCATTCTGGCGATGCACAAGTTGCTGACCGCCACGTAAGCAGGCTTACCCACCTCGATCTCGAATGCCTCCAATGGACAGTTCGCATCGCGCAATTTCAACCACGCATGCTGCGACTCTTTAACCTTCGCCGCGTACTCCGCACCCAACGCCGGATCTGCTCGATAATCAGACTCAAGCCGCGACATCAACTGCTTGTAGCTGACGTTCAACTGCGCATCGGCAGCCTTCTTCGCCGCCTCCGAGCAGGGCACCATTTCCAGGCTTGAGGTGACCTGGCTGCAGTCGTCCTGCGCATAGACCACTGAAACTGGCAGCAGCGCGGCTAGCAGGGTAAAAACAAAACGTTTCAATGTGTTCATCCTTGAGTCATTCAGGTTTTGCGTTTGTTGAATCGGGTGACGCATTGCTTCGGTCTGTTCATTTCCCAGTAAGTGCTGGTTAACGCCTTGCGTTTGCTGTCGACACGGAGATTGACGAAACCATCGCCGCAGTCCGGCTGCAACTCTTCGAACATTCCGGTTCTGGTTTGGTAAACGAACACCCGGTAGTAATCGTAAGTACCCATGCCGTCATCAAGCTGCCAGATCGCGAAATCCTGGGCGCCGTCGAAATTGAAATCGTCTAACTGCACGTGGAGTTCGTTTTCGGCTTCAAAATCGATTGTTCGCGACTCACTGTGCATTTCGCTTTTAACCGCGATGTTCAGCTTGGAGCCTTCGAGAACCAGCGTTGCGTCGACGCCTTTGGCTGGGCTGATGGTGGTGGTTTCGGCTAACGCCGGGATCGTCCACATCAGGCCGAGCAGTGATACCGCTAGAGTTTTGAATTGCATGTACTCGCCCTATTCCCACTTGCAACCGGACTCCAAGGAGGAATCGATGCTGGTATTGAATCCGAAGCTGTACACCTTGCCGTTGGACTGCTTTGTGTAAGACATCGAGACGATCTGTGAGCCTTGAGTCATCAACTCATAGCTACCCGTGACCTTGCCGTTGACGACTTCAGACCAGGTTCTGGTGTGCTGCCAAGGCGCGTCCGGGTCGAGGATTTCGTTCTGGGAATCTGTCAACACGATGGAAATGGGTTCGCTGGATTTGGCGTACTTCACGAAACCACCGGACCATTTGCTGGCTTCGTCGTAGTAGGTACGGAGTTCGAACTTTACCGGGCTCGATTGGGATAATTCGAAGCAAAGTGATTCGGTGGTGACTGCGCTTTGAGCGCCTAAAGGAAATAGCGCAAAAAAGAGAAAGAAAAATTTGTTCATGCTCATCCAAGTCGACGCTTTCGCGCGAATGCTCTGGCTTGTCCGTTTCAACGTCTGCTCTTGTCCGGTGCCAAAGCCAATTGGCGAGCACGCTCTATCGTCGCGCGAATCAGGCAGGCATCGGACCACTCACCGAAAACTGATTTTTGCGATTTCGGGTCGGCCTGGCACTCCGCATCTCGAAATTTCATCCAGGCTCTTTGAGTTTCTCTCAGTGCTTTCTGACCGCTTTCGTCCAGCCGACCCATACGATCCCGATATACAGAATTCAGCAATGCATCCGCGTCAGGAACCATCAGATCAAGAACACCATTTCCCGAGGGAAACCACTCAACGTCCGCCAATGCCTGTTCGCTCTCATTGTTCCAATTGTAGAGGCCGTTTTCTTCGATCTTCAGTGTGGCGGATCGCTGATGGTGATTCGTCGGATCGCTCTCGCTGACCTCCGAGCGATAAACAATTTCCAAATAGATAGGGTCGGTTGTGCGCTGAGGATCATTCAATAGCGTTTGCCGAACAATGGCCCGTTGCTTATTGCTCTCAGTGATCTCTATCGAAAAGCACGGATCCGGCCCAGGACGTTCTGCGGACGCCTTCCTCTCCAGGCATTGATTACGAACCGCCATGGAAGGGGTATCCGAACCGCCACCCACATCAACGACTCTGACAAGCAACCGGACTTCCGGATCCTTGGAAAAGTCGGCCTGAAGGATGGTGGCAATCATCGTGCCCTCAGCCATGACCACAGGCGACAGTGTTGAAAGTAAAAAATGAGGCTGAATCTGAAAATCTGCATTCCTTGGCGTCCGTAAAAAAACTCAGTAATCCGTTCAATTCTGATCGGGCCCGTGACAGAAGATAGAGTCAGACCCGACAAACGGGCCAGATCTATTTAAGTTCTCAACTAAATTCAAAGCGGTCGAGCGCAAAAAATAAATCAGTCCCATTTTCCTCAAAAATTTTCTCTCAGAAAAAAGGAGATAGACCATGTTTTTCGGGTAACGACTAAAACCGTAGCCTGTCCCCATTTCCCCACTGCCATTATTAAGCCAGTGAGTTAAACAGAACAGATCTGTTTGCCTTCGCAATCTACACAAAAATCGCAGTACACACCAAACAGATCCGTCCTTCCTTTGAGGCCAGAAGAGTTGATCAGAACAACTTATTTAAAGCAGCCCGATCATACCTTACGAATGCACTGTCAAGCTTTCCAGAAGACACATCAAGATAGAGCGGACTAATTAAATCACCAAACGAGTAAACGGAAAATACGTAGTTATCACCAAAGGAGTGGCTGACTTTGTCTTTCTTTACAACGCTTTCGGGACGCGAAAACCTTAGGTCATTCGGAGAATGATAGGTTCGGGATAACTTCACCCCACCAAGAGTTGAGTCTTCAACTTCGACCAATACCGGTGGCGTTGCCAACAAAGGAGCTGTAGCAACCTTGTTAGTTAAATTTTTCCACTGATCTGAAAACTCAGAAACTGTTTCTTCATATTCTTCAGTTAAAGGGCGATTCAAGCCACAAACGGCTTTGTTTATTAGAACTCCATTCTGCTCGTTCCGAATATTTGTATAAACGCAATCTATGATAACCTTCGCGCCTTGCCTACTCAACGTAAAATAGGCCTCAAACGGAGCACGCGACGCCAAATTTTCATAATGGAGGGCCTTCCCCCCATTAAATTCAACCAACTCCCTAGTTGTTTCGCCCCGACTGCCGACAACGCCTTCTATAGTTTCACTACCACCTGACCAAGTAACGGTTAGAGACTGAGCGTCGACATCGGCTGAGTACACGTCATGCGGTTCGGCGACTGCGACATCTGCCAATACGAAAGATACAATAGCCAAACCTACGTGCAATTTAATCTTCATACTCATTTGGTCTCCGGCGCAATTGATGTGGCCTTTAGTATCGCTTCGAATTTCACGGCATAACTCGCGATCAGCGCTTTTTGGTCAGAACCGTTGATTACCTTGCGCGCCCCTTCATAATCCTTGGTGGTATTATTAACGTAATCGCCAAGTTTTTTCCCAGTAAATATACCTTCCTTCATACCCCATATCATAATTGGCACAGAGTTTTCAAACCCAGCGGCCTCATCGGGATGGGAGACAAAGTCGATTCCAAAATAATCTTTCGCCTTTTGATAGTTTTTCTTCCACGTCAAATGAACGAGACCACGACCCCGATATTTAAAACCGTCCCCTTGTACCGTATTACCGTTGCCGATCGCAGTTTGTCTGCGTGTTGCGGTATCCGCAAGCACAGGATCATATTTGTCAAAATAGGAAACCGGCCCATACTCCGGCGCAGCGCTAAAATACTCAGCGATCATAAATTGATAAGCCTCGTGACGCGCCGTCGCGAACATATATGACAATTCATAGACGGTATAAATCTCTTTGGTTTTGTCTAGATATTTATTAACATTCTCTGCAATCTTACGCAAGTTAGACTTCGACGCAGCAGACAGCGGAGGCGCGTCAGCCTGGAACGAAGCATGTTGCTCAGCATACATGGCTACAAAACGCTCCACGTTTATAAATTCGGAACGGCTCATAAAGTTACTCAGCGCTTCAATGGGATGAAAATGCCAAATCAAGTCCGTACTCATGGCGGCCTTGTCTTTTAGATCCTCCCAAAACACATACTTCGTAATTCGCTCTTTCTCGTGCTTCAAGGTTTTCGGAGCGTCTTTTAAAATCACATCAAGTCGACTCCATTTGGCAGCATCTGCTCGCTCTTTCCATTCCGTAGGATGAAGCGCGATCAGCTTGGACCAGCTCGCTCTTGTCTCTGCATTTTTCAATGCAGCAGCAAGCTCTGCAGGATCAACTTCCTTATCGTCATTGGTATCCATCTTTAGGAACAGATCTTTGAAAAACTGCGGCATGCTATCCGGATCAAGAAATCCATCCGCCGTCGAGTTTGATTCCTCAACAACACTGAAGCCGAGTTTTTCCCAATCGTGCTGCGTGATTATTTCGGTTTCTTTTTTGTTTATCAGACCGGCCAATGGCAAGCCGTCTTCGATGACAGAAACCTGATAAAAATCCTCAGCGCCTTCTTTGATTGCACGGGTTTTGCTTATATTAACGGCATGGGCTTTCTTGAGCGGAGTCAAATCTGTCGCTGGCGCATTTCTCTTCAGATTTGTTCCTGCTAACAAGTGAAGGTATTGTTTCCCGACTTTCAACCCCGCGCTATTCTTCAAAAAGTCCGCTACATGGGTTTCCGCGGTGAATATCTCGACATGAACCTGATGCTTGCTTGAAACACTACCGTCCTCTCCAGACAAATTTTCCGTCAGCCCAAGATAGCCAATCGGATCGCCAGCCTTAATCCCTGTCCCCGTGAGCTCGACGGAATCAAAACTTGTTGGAATGACATCCCAAGCGACAAATTCATTCTCCACGAATGCCCAAAAACTAGTTGTCACCTCACCCGCGCCGGCAAGGTCGCCACTGATTTTCGTGCATTTCGCCATTCGTCGGGTGGCCCCCGACACCGTCAGGTTCAATACATCTTTACTGTCAAACTCAACAACGCTTCCCGGATTAAGCTGCATTGTTCCTTTTCTGGGGCCTGCGGGCTGTCCATTCTGCGGTGAAGCCGGTTCCTGATACAGATCCAGCTTTTTGATAGCAGTACCTTTTACCTTCCCTTGCCAATATTTTGGTTTATTACGCTCGGGAATCGGGTCGGCACGCCATATACGCTTTTGCTGCGAGTTCTTAAATGGCTCACTATTTTTCAGGTAAGCAAACCAGACCACACTGCCTGACAAGCGTACTTTTTGTGCGTTGTTCTTGACGCTTCCCGACAGAATCTTACCCTTGGCATAGGTAATATCCCCTGCGGCTTTTTCCTCCAATACTTCAAGTTTGGTCCCGCTGGTCAACTTTCCTGGAGAGGGCCAGCCGGATGCTTCGGGAAAACTATCGTAGGCCTTAAAGTCGTCAACCTGCATTGTCACCTTAGGCTTAGGAGTTTCCTCATCCGACAGCGGATAACGCTTATAAGGTAGCAAATGCATATAAAGGCTGAAAAAAGTCAGCTTATTTTGCTTGCCCTTATTTGGCCCATCTTCAGGATTAGGCTCGGATTTATACTCATGGCGTACAAGACAAAAAGAATTGGAATACTTCAGTTTTTTTTCATTTTCACCAAAGGTCGACTCCAAATAATCTTCGTTAAGACGATATGCCACGACCTCGCCGTCGGCCATGCAACGAATTGGTTCATTCAAAATGCACTGAGGAGCACTGGCATTGGTGATGTGAATGCCACCGTGCCAGAACTTGTTGCTGCCCAGCAAATAATGCCCGGCACTCTCGTTTTCGAGAGCCTTATAAATCTCATCCGCATCAGAAAACTGCTTACCGTCAGCTTTTCTGAATGGATATTGGAAACTCATCAGCGGAGCTGGGCCTGCCGGTGCAGGGGCCGGCGCAGGATTAGGTGCGGGTGCTGGTTGTGCGCCTCTGAATTGGGGCCTCGGGCGTAAAAACTTTTCAGGCATTGGCCAGTAACCACTACCCGCCCCATATTTGGCAGATTTCGGTCCGTTAGAAGACTGTGAACCGAAGAAATTCCCCCGATCTCGAACAGGCGACCCGGAAATGTCTTCGATGACCCCCGTGTGCCCATGAAAGTTTATCCACAGTGCAATATCGCCCGGCTGTACTTCCGCAAGCGGGATCACATCAAAATAAGTAGTGTCGGTATTTAACCCTGATGTTGTGAGGTAAGGGATCGTATATCCCGCATCCTTAAGCATTCGATACAGAAGCCCGGAGCAGTCGATTTCCTTTTTGCCATCGTTATCATGGTCAGTCTCGCCCTTGTAAGGGCCGTACTCATAACCAGTGCGATATTGCTGCCTTTGCTCAAGTAGTCCTGTGCTCATCAAAAGCTTCCTGCTTCAAAACATTGAATAGAGTTATCGCTGACGGCGCCTCGGGCTGCCAAGCGCTCAGCCAAAGCGGTAGCCGTCTTAGGGTCGGTTTTCTGAATCTTCCGGTAACACGCCATTGCACGAGGCAAGTCAGCAGGTACGAGGGCTCCTGCTTCGTACACTTCGCCTAAACGAATCAGTGCTTTAGTCGAACCTAGGCGGGCGACACGCTCCAATGTCGCTATTGATTCTTTGGGGTTAATACAACCGTGATTTTCGTCATACTCACCTTCGTCGCAATAAAAATCCGCGAGAGTCAAGCCGGCATCCGGGACTTGTTCTGAAGCTTGAATCAACAACGCTAGGATTCTGGAATTCTCCAAGCGTGGCGCTTGTCCAGAAAGACTGATTCCCGCAGCAGCGAATGCTGCTTGCGCCGAACCCTTCCGGGCGCCATCTAAATAGCTATCCAATGCCGCGGCGTACAAATAGATCCCTGATTCGGGAGACGCCTTGTTGACCAACCTGTCGAATATGACGCCTTTTTTGAGTTCCAGCTCACCGGGCGTTAATTTCTCAGACTGAGTGATCTCTTCCATCACCGCATCGATTGCCCAGTCCTCCACTCGACTCAGAGCCCAGCAATCACTGTGTTTGAAGACGAAAATCTTCAAAAAATGGCCCGCCTCATCACGGACGACCACCCTGCCAGGCACCTGGGTTTCAATAGTGAGACCTGATTTGGCAGCATTTTCCGAAAGCAGCACCTTCAACTCATCGCCGGCTATCGCGCTCAAGCTCCGTTCGATGACCTTCGGTATTTTCCCATCAGCTATCACGTGAATATGCTTCACAGGAGACGCAATAAACGCTTTCTGTGTCTCTAAGTCAGATGAAAAAATTTTGACGAAATCAGCAAAATTGCTGCTTGGGCATTGGGCGGTGCTGGACGAAGAGGCAAAGACACCCGAACTCATCCCCAAGGTCAGCAGTGCAATGGAAAACCACTTCATCTGCCTTACGTACTTGTTGGTTACCATCACGAAACTCAT
Organism: Pseudomonas sp. A0308; assembly: GCF_044218815.1. Lineage (NCBI taxonomy): Bacteria > Pseudomonadati > Pseudomonadota > Gammaproteobacteria > Pseudomonadales > Pseudomonadaceae > Pseudomonas > Pseudomonas sp. A0308. Next base: position 3,567,879 of record NZ_CP162581.1, on the reverse strand, counting down.
CACTCAGAAAACACAAAAAAAGCCTTCGGCTTAACCTTCTCAGGCGGCGCATTCAACAACGCCTGATCCATCAAACTCCCCGCCTTATCCTTATCCGCCGCACCCGGCAGCACCGGCGGCTTAATCCCGATGCCCGTGCCCGACCCAGCCGAGCCACCGGCATTGATCTTGATCACCGGCCCAACCACCGTAACCCCACCGCCATCAAGCTTGATAAAGCTCCCACCACCCAAGATGGTCAGCTCCGTCCCAGCCTCAATAACAATCTTGTCCCCAGCCTTGAGGTGAATCTCTTTCCCCACGCTAGTGAGCTGCGCCGTGCCGAGTTTGACGTGCTGGTTCTGCCCAACCGTCAGGTGATCATCCAGCTTCGCTTCGATCTTGCGGTCGGAGATCGTTGTGCGGTGTTCTTCGGCTTTGAGCTCGGTGTAGGTGTTTTTCACCACGGTGTCGTGACGCTCATTACCGACCCGAATCTTCTGGTCGTGCTCAACGTTTTCATCCCAATCACGCTGCGCATGAATGTAGATCTGCTCCGCGCCTTTCTTGTCTTCGATGCGCAGTTCGTTATACCCACCACCACCCGGTGAGCTAAGCGTTTTGAACACGCTGCGCGTCTTGTTCGCCGGCAGTGCATACGGCACCGGGTTTTCCTTGTGGTACAGGCAGCCGGTCACCAGCGGTTGGTCGGGGTCGCCTTCGAGGAAGGTGACGAGGACTTCCATGCCGATGCGCGGGATGCTGATGGCGCCGTAGCGGTCGCCGGCCCAGGAGCTGGAGACGCGCATCCAGCAGCTGGTTTTGTCGTCGGCCTGGCCTTCGCGGTCCCAGTGGAATTGCACCTTGATGCGGCCGTACTGGTCGCAGTGGATTTCTTCGCCTTTGGGGCCGGTGACGTGGGCGGTCTGGCTGCCGAGGACGCGGGGTTTCGGGTGTTCGAGGGCCGGGCGGTAGAACACGTCCCACGGAGTGGCGAGGAAGGTGTTGCGGTAGCCTTGGTGGAAGTCGTCCTTGTTGTCGGTGGTGTCGCTGGTCACGCCTTCTTCGAGGACTTGCGGCTGTTTGCCTTCGTGGACGATTTCGGTGAGCAGCCACAGGTCGTTCCACTCGCTGCGCGGGTGGTCGGACAGTTCCATGAAGTGGCCGCTGACCAGTTTGGTCTGGTCGCCGCGACCTTCGGCCTGGCGGTAGTCGGCGCGGTGGCGTTCGAGGGCGCGCTGGCTCAGGAACTTGCCGCGCGCACGCTCGATGAAGCGGCCGGGGTAGTCGTAGTCTTCCAGGTCGGGCTCAGTGCTTTCACCCTCCGGTTTGTACGCGGCCTCCATTTGCAGGCGCGGCTTTTCGAAATCGTAGTCGCGTCGGGTGACGCGGCTGGTGCGGGTTTCCAGGCGCAGTTTGAAGCCTTTGATCACCGGTTCGTCGGCAACCATGCCGCTGCCTTGCACGTAAGCGGTCGGCTGGCCGAGTTTCTGGAACACGGTCTGGTCGTCGCCGAATACCAGCAGGTGAGCTTTGTCGCTGTGCTGGAAGTGGTAGTGAATGCCTTCCTCTTCGCACAGGCGCTGGACGAAGTGCAGGTCGGTTTCGTCGTACTGCACGCAGTAGTCGCGATCCGGGCACGGCTGGCTCAGCTGGAAGCTGTAGGCGTTGCCCTTGATGCCGTGCTCTTCGAGGATCAGCGCGATGATTTTCGGCGCCGACATCTGCTGGTAGATGCGTTGGTTGGTGCGGTGATGCAGGTATTGCAGCTGCGGCACCATCGACACTTTGTAGCGGGTCAGGCGCTTGCCGGCATCGCCTTGGGCGACGCGGTAGATCTGGCCGTGGATGCCGCTGCCCTGCGGATCGAACGCCAGGAATGCCTGCTTGTGCAGAAGCTTTTCCAGGTCGAGATCGGGGTTTTCGCTGACCAGTTCGAGGTCGAAGCGATACGGCTGGCTGATGCCTTCGGTGCCGGTGAACGACAGCACTTGCAGGTCGCCGACATAGTCTTCAACCGTCAGGCTGAAGTGGGTCTCGTTAGCTGAGTTGAACATAAAGTGCTCCCTGTTCGAATGTCATCCGTTATGCCCGAAACCGCAGACGTTGCAGCCAGGATGAAGTGGCGCCCAAGGCGTCACGCAATTGTTGGGCAGTGATGGTGCGCTCTGCCGGGTCGAAGCTCAGCGCGGTTCGCAGCGCCGACCAGCCGTGTTTCGGTAAGTTCGCCGGGGCTTGCAGCTCAAGCTCCAGATGCTCGTCGCGGGCCTGGGTCGAGGGCAAGCGGCGGAACGGGTGTTTGCCGCTCGCCAGTTCATAGATCACGCAGGCCAAGCCGTACACGTCCGCGCTGGCCGACAACGGTTGGCCCTCAAGCAGTTCGGGGGCGGCGTAACCCGGGGTCCAGGCGTTGAAGCGCTCGCGGCTCAGGTGCGGCAGACCGGGCAAGGTGCCCTCTTCTGCCTGGCCCAAACCGAAGTCGAAGAGGCGCAGGCCGTCTTCGCTGAGCATGACGTTGCTCGGTTTCATGTCACCGTGCAGCACGCCGCGACAGTGGGCATAGGCCAGTGTGTCGAGCAGCGGCAGGACGATGTCGCGCAGTTCTTTCCACGGCAGGCCGAGAGGCCGCTCGCAGAGCAATTTGTCCAGGGTCAGGCCACGCATGTATTCCATGGTGATGAAGGCCAGCTGGCAGTCGGTGTCGACTTCAAAGGTGTGCGCACGCACGACGTTGTTGTGGCGCAGGCGTCGGGTCAGGGCGAACTCGCTGTAGAGCAAGGCACTGGCGTCCGGCGATTCGGCAAATTCTTCGCTGAGGATTTTCAGCGCAATGTAAGGGTCGGGATCGCCGAACTGTTCATGCAGCAGATCCCTTGCCCGGTAGACGGCGCCCATACCGCCCGCCCCGAGCAGACGCTCGAGGCGATAACGGCCCGCCAATACGTCCGGCAGTGCACCAATGCTGGCCTTGGTTGGCGCCAGCAAAGGCTCTGCATTATTGGGCTTGGCGAAGGCGAAGTAGGTCAGGTTGTTGGCCTGTTCTTCACTCATCAGCAAGTCATCGATTGGCGATTCGATTTTGGTCATTGGCGGATCACCACGGCAGTCAGGTTGTCGCGAGCGGAGCCCCGCAGGGCGCCGTCGAACAAACGTTCCAGCGCCACATGCGGCGCGCTGAGGCTGAGGGCGGTGCCGAGGGCATCGCTGCTCAGGCCCTGATACAAACCATCGCTGCACAGCAAAAACGCATCGCCCGGATACACCTCGAGTTCCAGCACATCCAGGGTCAGAGTGTCGGCCGCGCCGACGGCTCGGGTCAGTGCCTGAGCCGCCGGGTGAGCCGCCGCTTGTTCGACGCTCATTTGCTGTTCGTCGATCAGTTGCTGTTGCAGCGAATGGTCTTTGGACAGCTGATACAGACGCTGCCCGCGCCACATGTAACAACGACTGTCGCCGGCCCAGATACAGGCCGCGCGATTACCTTCCACCAGCAGCGCCACGACGGTGCTGCCCATGATGCTGTCGTGACGGCCGGCAGTGACGGTCAACTCCTGCCCCAAACGCCGGTTCAACCAGTGCAGGCACTGGCGGATGGCTTTGAGGCGTTCGTCGAAGTCGTCGTGTTGCGGCAGTTCAGCCAGGCTGGCGACGATCAACTGGCTGGCGATGTCGCCACCCTGATGACCGCCCATGCCGTCCGCGACCACCCACAGCCCCTGCTGCGGAAGGTCGAGGAAGGCATCTTCGTTGCGCGCCCGCACCTTGCCCGGGTCGGTACGCGCCGCGCTGCGCCAGGGACTGGCCACCAGCATCAGAGCTGCACCGGCATACGGAAGGTGCGCAGCACGCCGAGGTCGAACGGGTTCGGCGAGCGTTGGCTGGTCAGCAGGTAGTTGGCGCGCAGGCCGCCAACGTCAGCTTTCAGTACCAGTACGTCGCGGCCGGTCAGGTACTCGGTCTGCATCAGGTCGAACAGACGAAACAGCGACCATGGGCCGGAGTTCTTCTCGATGCCGATCGGACGCCCGGCCATTTTGTCCATGACCAGGCTGGTGCGCCCGTCTTCAGCATCGGTCGGCCATTTAAACGACATTGGCAGGATCGGGCCGTGACGGTATTCCATGGTCTTGTCGCCGAACTTGAACTCGGAACGGCTGACCGCCGGATCGAGGGTGTAAGGCTCCAGTTTGAACTGCACGGTCGGTTCGGCCGGGTTGATCGAGAAGAAGCTCTGACGAATCGTCAGCGCTGCGGCCATCTGATCGAGGTAGACCTTGGACACCGGCAGGCTGTGACCGTCGACGCTGCGCATCCGGTAGTTGCCCGGATCACCGCTGACGAACGGACGCATGTAGCTGTCGAAGAAGCGGTCGACGGTGCCTTGCGCGCGGAAGAACTCGCGGAAGTCGCTGATCGCCACGTCGCTGGTGCTGCTGGCGCTGAACGGATAACGCTTGCTGATGGTTTTGCCATACACGCTGTACAGCTCGTTCTGATAACGGCCGTTCAGGTATTGGTAAGCATCGTTGAGCACCAGGCGCCACGAGTCTTCGGCCAGCACGTTGAACCACACGCTCAGCGGACGCGGCAAACGACCGGAGGCTGCACGCAGGTTGGTCAGCGCATCACGCTGGCCGCTCATGCGGGTTTTGGCCATCTCGAACGCGGCTTGTTCCGGCGTACTGGAACGGGCCAGACCGGACAGTTGCAGTTGCAGGTCGTTGAGCGCGCTGAGGGCTGGAGTCAGGTCAGCGGCCGGACCGTTGTTGTCATCGAGCAAACGATGCAGCGGTTCAAAGCGACGTTGCAGGGATTTCTTGGCGGTGTCCGGCAGGTTTTTCGCGACGCTCAAGGCCGAAGCCTTGTCCGCTGCGGCGGCTGCCAGTTTGCCGACTTTACCCAGTTTGCCCTTCTGCCCGGCCAGCGCATCGGCGGCTTCGCCCGCTTCGTCGACCGGGTCTGCAGCGGCCTCGAAGCGCGTGTTTTCGCGCACTTCCGTCAGCAACGCGAGCACCGGCGAGTTGGCCGAAGTCAGGCCCGCCAGTTGCTCGGCGCCTTCACCGGCGTCGCTGATCGGTGGCAAGGCCACTTGGCCAACGGCCTCGCTCCAGTAGTTGGCATAGTCGCGGAAGTACAGTTGCTCCAGCTCGACCATCAGGCGACGCAAGTCCATGTCGCTGATGCCCGCGCCTTCACCCAGTACCCAGTTGTCACGCAGGATGTCGGTGACCAGCGCCGAACCCTGTACCGAGAAATACTGCTGATAACCGGTTTGCGTGTAGAAACCCGGAATCACGTACTCGGTGCCGATAAACAGCGAGCCCTGCGGGCCGAGGTGTTGGCTGAAACGGTATTCCGGCAGGTTGCGCGCCTGCTCACGAAGCATGCGATAGACCACGGTAGCCAGCGATTCGCTGCGCAGTACCTGACGCGCCTGCGTCACCAACTGATCGTTCAGCGGGTAGATGAAAGGCTGCTTCAGCAGGCGTTCGAGGTGAACGTTCAGGCCGTTCTGCACCGCCGTGTTGCCGGTGTAGCGTTGCGACCAGTCACTCGCGATCCAGTCCTTGAGCCATGCGGCATCGCGGCGATCCTTCATGTTCAGCATCAGGTACGCGCGCAGGCTGTTGAGCAGCTTTTCGCGGTCCTTCATGTTGGTGCGGATCTGCCCTTCGAGCATCGTGGCAACCCGTGGCAGCAGTTGCGCTTCGAGCTCACGCTCGTACGCCGCTTTGACCGACGGATTGATGTCTTCGCCCTGATACAGACCACCGCGCTCGTGGTACGACACGTCGCCCTTCTTCGGGAACACCTGAGTAGCGGCGTAGCTGGTGTCGAGGGTTTTCAGCACGCCCATCGCGTCATCACGCGGGGTCAGCGCCGAGCGCTGCTGAGTCCAGTTTTGCGCCAGTGTGCGCAGGTTTTCCAGACGCTCGTAGTTGGCCGAGAATCCGCCCGCCCAGAGCATGCCGAACAGTGCCAGCGCCGCCAGTGCGCCAACATACAGCGCACGTTGGCCCCAGTGGATGCGGCTGCGTTCGCGTTTGTCCAGGCCAGCCAGATCGGCTTCCGGGAAAATCACCTGGCTAAGCAGGTGGTGGATGAAGCGCGAACGACCGCTGCGCAGCGTCGGCAGCACACCGGCATTCATGCCGAGGCTGGCGCCGATGCCGGCGGTGGTCGAATCCATTTCCTGGGTCAGGTGCGGTGCGCTGGTCAGGTAGAAACCACGCAGTTGCGTGGCACGCTGATAGCGGTTGCCGGTGAACGCCATGTCGACGAACAGGCACAGACGCTCGCCGATCTGCCCCAGTTGATGCGGGAAGTCGAGGATGCGGCCACGGCGCTGGGTATCGCGCTCGGAGTGCATGCGCATGATCACCTGGCTGTTGAGGCGACGCAGCAGTTCTTCGAACTCGTTGCGCAGCACAGCCACGTCGGTGCCGACCTGTTCCTTGCGGAAACTGGTGCCCAGCACCTGATCGCTTTCTTCGCGGGTCAGTTGATCGAAGAACTCGTCGAAGCCGAGCAGCTTGTCAGCCTTGCTCAGGACCAGATACACCGGCACATCGACGTGCAGCTTCTGATGAATGTCCTGCAGACGACCGCGCACCTGGCGCGCCAGGGTGTCGATGTCCTGCTCGCTGCCACCGGTGAGGGTTTCCACCGGAATGGTCACCAGCACGCCGTTCAACGGACGGCCGCGACGACGCTTGCGCAGCAACTCGAGCAAGGTGCGCCAGGCACTGCCGTCGACTTCTGCGTCCGGTTGGGTGGTGTAGCGCCCGGCGGTGTCGATCAGCACACCGTGATCGGCGAAGTACCAGTCGCAATGACGGGTGCCGAGGGTGTCGCGGGTCAGCTTGCGGTCGATCTTGTTGATCGGGAATTCCAGACCGGAAAAGTCCAGCAGGCTGGTTTTGCCAGAGGCTTGCGGACCGATCAGCAAGTACCACGGCAAGTCACTGCGCCAGCGCTCGCTGCGACCACGATACAGGCTCGACGTCTTCAGGGTTTTCAGCGCGTCTTTGAAGCGTGCCTTCAACTCTTTCTGCTCGTCGTCGATCTGCTCTTCACGGCGGATACGATCCTGGCCGTCTTCGCTTTCTTCGACGGCTTTCTTGCGGATACCGGCGCGCCAGCTGACGAAGACCATGGTCAGGCCCCAGATCAGGAACAAGACGCTGATGGTCAGCAGACGCGAGGTCGCGCTTTCCCAGAACTTGTAATCATCAACCGCCAACAACGGGCCGACGAACCACACCAGCAGTGCCACGAACAGCACCAGCAGCAGGGTCCAGACCCAGGTCTGGCGCAGGAAGGCGCCGACTTTCTTGAAAAACTTTTTCATCACACGTCCCTGTTTACGGCTGCGACTGCGGTTGAACCGCGGCTGGATCAAGCGGCTGGTATGGTTGCAGAACGGTTTCGCGCTGCTCGCCCAAGACCCAGGCGAAGCCCGAATACATCACCACCAGACAGACGAAAGTGAACAACACCACCATCCACGCCGGCACGATGCGCACCAGACTGCGGCGCTGATCGTTGAGGCCTTCCCAGTGCGGCGACAACTCACGCGGCACGTCGCCACGCAACTGACGGATCTGGCGGTACAACGCATCGCGGATGCCTTCAAGCTCGAGCATCCCACGCGCCTGCACGCGGTACTTGCCCTCGAAACCGAGGGACAGGCACAGGTACATCAGCTCGAGCATCGGCAGGTGCTTGACCGGGTTCTTTGACAGCCGATCGAGCAGCTGGAAGAACTTCTCGCCACCGAAGGTTTCGTTGTGGAAGCTGCTGAGCAGGCTCATCTGCGACCATTCGCTTTCGTTGCCCCACGGCGTGGTCACGACGGCTTCGTCGACCACGGTGCAGAGCACGTAACGCGCGGCCATCACCTGGCTGCTTTCAGCGCCGTTGTGCAAGGCGCGCACTTCAAACAGCTTGAGCCCGGCGGTCAGGCGCTCATTGAGCGCGTAGAGGTCTTCGCGGGTTTCGCTGTGCTTGAGACGCACCACTTCCGAGAGCAGTTCGGATGACGCGGCCACAAGCGAATTGAGGCTGATATTGAACGCCTCCGCCGGGCGCAGGCGCGCGGCGTAGATCATGCGTTCTTCCAGTTGCTCGAAACGCGGTGGCGCAGCGAAGTCGGTCAGCGGACTCGATGCCGGTCCGTGGCCCTGACGATCGAGCAGGACGGTTTTGTCGTCCTGGTTGTAATCCGTTTCCTTGATCATGTCGGTCAGTTCCTGATGGCCCAGAATTTCAGTTCAAGCTCGGCAAATTCGCCGGACACGTGGAACGCGAAGCCGCCGGAGCGCTCGAGTTGTGCCAGGTCTTCGGAACTGAGTTCGAGGATGAAATAGGTTTTGTTGGAGTGGAACGCGATCTGCCGCGGGGCGACCGGTAACGGTTTGACCTTGATCCCCGGCAAGTGCAGGTTGACCAGTTGGCGGATGCGCTCCACCGGGCCGACCTTGAGGTGCGCCGGCAAGCGGTGGCGCAGTTCTTCGGAGTCGCAATTGGCACTGGCTGCCAGCACGAACGAAGCCGAGCCCAGCAGTTTGTGGTCGTGCAACGGCGACACGATGATCCCGTACTGACGCGCCTGCAGGATCAGTTCGATGGCGTGCTGTTCGAGCACCATCGACAGCACCTGACGGATCGCTTCCATCAGTTTGCGAAAGCTCCCACCCTGGTCGGCGTGGGAGTAGCGGCTGTCCAGACGCGGACGTTTGCTCTCGCCGGAGAAGGTCGCCAGATCGCCGAGCATGGTCAGCAGCGTGCGATACAACTCTTCCGGGTGCACCTGCTCCAGGCCCAGATAGTGGCGCAGCAGCAGTTCGGTGCGGTTGATCAGTTGCAGCATCATGAAGTCACCGACCTCGGCGCCGCCGACCTTGCCGTTGGAGCGAATGCGCTCGGCAATGGTGTCGCCCCGGTGGTTGAGCATGCTGATGACTTCTTTCAGACACGACAGCAGATAGCTGGACGCGTGAGCCTGAATATAAGTCGGCACGAAGTCCGGATCGAGGCTGATCACGCCGTCGGGCGTGGTGTCGAGCACGTCGCAGATCTTCAGCTTCACGTAGGCCTGATCGCTCTGCTGCTCGCCGAGCAACAGTTTGAAATCCGGGCGACCACAGCTGACCTGGCTGGCGGAATCGTCGCCGGCGTTGGAGTCGGCCACTTCGGCGTCATACGCGGTGTAACGCGCCAGCACGTCGGATTGCTCCGGACGTCGCGACTCGATGTGGTTACCCGTGACCAGCGGCAGCGCCAGATAGATCGGCGTGTTGCCGGTGTTCGGCGGCACATCCAGCGCCAGCGGTTCGGTGTTGCCACCGAGTTCGAACAGGCTGCCGTCCGGCAGAATCCCCGAGGCTTCACTGATCACCAGTTTGCCCATGTTGAGGAACTGCAAGTCGATCTCCAGATTGAGGAAACCCCAGGTGTAACCACCGAGCAATTGGGTGCGGGTTTTCATCTGGTGATCGTAATAGCGATCGTTGTGCTGGAAGTGCTGCGGACGCAGCAACATGCCTTCCTGCCAAATGACTTTATGGGTATTCATGTTCAGTCATCCGCCTTGGCGAGCACTTGATTTGTGTTGCGGATGCCGGTCTGGTCCAGAGTCAGATCGACTTCGGTGACTTCCAGCGGAGTGATCTGCACCGTGTAGCGCCATTGGCTTTCCGGCAAGTCGCGGTAAGCGGCGAGAACGCCAACATAAAGGCTGCCCTCTTCCACCTTGAGCTTCATTTCCAAGGTTTCACCCGGGCGCAGTTCGAGTTCTTCGCTGGCCACCAGATCCGGGTTGAGGGATTCCTTGGCGCGCTCGTAAAGGCTGAAGAAATCGGCATTCTCGAACGTCACCGGGTGCTTGAGTTCGAACAGGCGCACCACAATCGGCGACGGGCGACCGTTGAGGTCCGGGTTGAGCTGATCGCTGCCAGTCAGTTTCAGGTTGATCTTGGTCACTTTCGAGTACGGCGACAGCGACGAGCAACCGGCGAGCAGCACCAGCACGGTGAGCGCAGTCAGCGTCTTGAAAAAAGCGGTCGAACGGCGAGACATGCGCATCATCCTTGGTGGTCGGTGTGGAGGGTGGAGATCAGGCGGATCTGTTCTTCGTAAGCCTGGGCGAAGTCGCGGGCCAGCAGACGCTCGCTCCAGTCATCGTCCTGACGCAGCGCCTGGTGATAACGACCAAACGCTCTCCAGCGCCCGCCGGACGTCGCGATCAGCGGCTTGCTGTCGCGCTCGAAACGCAAGGTCAGTTGCTCGGGCGAGAAGTGCTCCAGCGTGCCGCGCACGGCGGCGCGGCTGGCGGTCAGCAGTGCCACTTGATGCGCCTGCAAATCGCGGAACGCGCGGGAGATGGCTTGCTCGGCCGGCAGATGCCCGGGCTTGCTTGGCTGCAACAGAATCTCCAGCGCTTCGCTCGGATCGACGGCGAATTTCAGCGGGTTTTTGTTGGTGCCTTGCACGGTGGTCTGGGCCAGACGCAGTTCGTTTTTCAGCTCCGAGCGGGTACGCAGGCTCTGCTGCAAACCGCCGACGCTCTGACGCAGCAAACGCGCGGCGTTCAGCGCCAGGGCTTCGCGTTCGTCGTGGCTGAGGCCTTTGACATCGACACCCAGCGCAGCACCGAAGTGCTCCCAGAAACCTTCGCTCTGACGCTCGACGGCTTTCGGTGCCGGAGCGGGTTCAGGTTCTGCGGGCGCGGCGATCAGCTCCGGCACCATCAGGCTTTCCATGTCGATGCGCGCGTAGTCGGCACGCTGACGGGAGTCTTCAGGCTTGGTGTTCGGCGCCAGCAGTTCGTCGATTTCCGAGTACACGCGCTCTTGCTGTTCGAGGGCGTTGAGCGGGTCGAGATCGAGGAACGCGTCGTCCGGAATGATGCTGCCGGCCGCACGCGGGCGGCCGACTTCGCCGTCGAAGGTCGCCGGGTCACGCACAAGGCGCGCGCGAATTTCGAAGTCGCCGAGCACGTAAGTGCTGCCGTGCTCGATGCGCATCGGTTCGCCCTTGTGCAGGCGTGCGCCGCTTGTGCCGTCCTGAACACCGTTGCTGCTGGTGTCGGTCAGGAAAAACGTGCCTTCGCGGTAGCTGACAATCGCGTGGTGATTGGACAGATGACGCTTGCGGTCAGGGATGATCCAGTCGCAGTCCTCGCCCCGTCCGATCACGCCGCCGGCCTGTTTGAAGGTCTTCTGGCACAACTCGGTGGGCACGAACTGCTTGGTGTTCAGCATTTCGAAAACCAGTTCCATGTTTGATGCTCCTTGCGGTCACTTGCCGCGATTGACCGCTTGCGGATCACCCAACGGGCGATAGTCGTTGTCGTTGAATTTGTAATTGCCGCTACAGCCGCCAAGGCCGCATAGAACGACGAGGGTCAGCAGGACAGCGTGCCAGTGACGAACAGACATCAGAGGGTCTCCAGGGGTAGACAAAGCACAAAGCGCCGACCCTTGCGGGCGGCGCTGAAACAGGTTTTTCGAGGAGAAAACGATGATCGTTGCCTACCCATCGAAATCTCCCAGATTGATGTTCAACCGCCCGAGGCGGTACAGCAGGGTGCGGCGTGGCAGGCCCAATTCGCGGGCGGCGAGGGTCTGGTTGCCGTCGTTCTTGCGCAGGCAATCGAGCAGCAATGTGCGTTCGACCCGCTCCATGCGCTCGCGCAGATTCAAGCCGCTGTTGTCTTCGGGCATCGGCTCCATACGCAAGGAAAAATGCTCGGCAAGTAACTCACCGCCCTCGCACAGCAACACCGCGCGCTCGACCAATGCCTTGAGTTCGCGAACGTTGCCGGGGAAGGTGTAACCGGACAAATGTTCCAGCGCCGGGGCCGACCAGCGCACCGGATCACGCTGCAGGAATGTGCAGGTCTTTTCGGCGAAGTGCCGCGCCAGGTCGAGGATGTCGCCTTCGCGCTGACGCAGGGCCGGCAGTTCGATGGGGAATTGCGCGAGTCGGTAATACAAGTCCTCGCGGAATTTGCCTTCGCTGACCAGCACTGACAAATCGCGGTGCGTCGCGGCGATGATGCGCACATCAATCTTGTGCGTGTCGTTGGAACCCAGCGGGCGGATCTCGCCCTCCTGCAACACGCGCAAGATCTTCGCCTGGAGCGACAGCGGCATGTCGCCGATTTCGTCGAGCAACAGCGTGCCACCGTTGGCCGCATCGAACAGCCCGGCGCGGTCGCGGTCGGCACCTGTGAACGCGCCTTTGCGATAGCCAAACAGCTCGCTTTCCAGCAGGTTCTCGGGGAACGCCGCGCAGTTCTGCACGATGAACGCCTGAGAACGACGCGGCCCGCAATCGTGAATCGCCCGCGCGACCACTTCCTTGCCGGTACCGGTCTCGCCGCGCAACAGCACGGTGTACGGGCTGTGCAGGACTTTGCTGATCAGCGAATAGGTCTGGCGAATCGCAGCGCTTTTGCCGATAAGCCCGTAACCACTGATGCTCGGCACGCTGCGTACCGCTGACGCCTGAACATCCAGTGGCTGGCGCAGGCGTTGCAGCAAGTGCAGTTGGCCGAGCACGAACGAGCCGAGCTGGCCGAGGGAATCGGCAAAGCCTTGCAGATCCATGCGACGACGGCTGGCACACAGCAGCAGACCTTCCACAGCCTTGTGCTGATTGACCAGTGGCACGCACAACAATGATTGCCACGGCGAAGACGCGGCCGGCAGGAAACTGGTTTCGTGCAGGCTGGCGCCAAGGTCATCGAGGCACACCACGCGGTTCTGGCACAGGGCGAACTGCAGCAATTGCTCACCGTTGTAATCCGCCGGCAGGCTCGCCGCCTGGCGCGGTTGCAACGCGCCGTCGAGGCACTCGGCGTTCATCCCAAGGCAGGTGTGGGTGGCATCGAGCAGATACAGCTGCGTCAGTTCGCAACCGCTCAGCTCGGCAAGCCCACGCACAAAATCACCCAGCAGCGCAGCACCGTCCGCCGCACGCGACAGGCTGGCAAACTGCGCCAGCAACGCTTCGGCGTAAGCCAGCGGCTGCGGCACTTGAGTGAACATCACGCCCACCTCAGGCGAACTCGCACGTCACGCTGGCGTTGCCGTCGAGCGTGGCATGCACGCGCTTGAGGCTTTCACCCGTGGCCATGGCATCGAGCAAGCGATCGGCTACCAGTGGCAGCACATGCTGATCGAGCAGATGGTCGATCAGACGCGCGCCGCTGTCGCTTTGCGTGCAGCGCTCGGACAGATGATCGACGAGGTTCTGGCACCAGCTGAAATCCAGCTGACGACGGTTCAGGCGCTCGCCCAGGCGACCGAGTTTGATCTCGATCAGCTCGCGCAACACCGGGCCACCGACCGGGTAGTAAGGCACCACTTTCATCCGCGCCAGCAGGGCGGGTTTGAAATGTTTGCTGAGTACCGGGCGAATGGTCTCTTCGAGCACTTCGGCGGTCGGCCGCGCGCCGCCTTCGCAGAGGTCGCTGATGCGGTCGCTGCCCAGGTTCGAGGTCATCAGGATCAACGTGTTGCGGAAATCGATCTCGCGACCTTCGCCGTCGTTGGCCACGCCTTTGTCGAAGATTTGGTAGAACAGGTTGAGCACGTCCGGATCAGCCTTCTCGACTTCATCGAGCAGCACCACCGAATACGGTTTCTGGCGCACGGCTTCGGTGAGCATGCCGCCCTCGCCGTAACCGACGTAGCCCGGTGGTGCACCGATCAGGCGGGAAACGGTGTGCTTCTCCTGGAACTCGGACATGTTGATGGTGGTAATGAAACGGTCGCCGCCGTACAGCAGGTCAGCGAGGGCCAGCGCGGTTTCGGTTTTACCGACGCCGCTCGGGCCGACCAGCAGGAACACGCCGACCGGCGCGTCAGGTTTGTTCAGGCCAGCAGCAGTCGCGCGCATCGAGCGATCCAGTGCGTGCACGGCTTGCTCCTGACCACGGATGCGCGTGCGCAAGTCGGTGGCGAAACTGGCGACCTTGGCGTTGTGCTCACGGGCCAGTTGCGCCAGTGGCACGCCGGTCCAGGCGCTGATCACTTCGGCGACCAGACGCGGGCAGACTTCGAAGCTGACCAGGCGTTCTTTGACCTGGGCGGCGGTGAGTGCGCTGTGGGTTTCGTTGAGTTGGGCTTCCAGCGCTGCGACGCTTTGGCCTTCTTCGACTTCGGCGGCCAGGGTTTCGATGACGGTGCCTTCGGCGTCTTCCTCAACCGATACGGTCGGCTCGACGGCAGCGGCTTCGCGCGCCTTGGCCAGTTGCTGACGCAGGTCCAGCAAGCGCTCGGCCAGTGCCTTTTGTTCAGTCCACAGGGTTTCAAGCGCGACCATTTCGTCTTCGGCTTCTTCCAGTCGCGCTTCCAGTGCATCCAGCGCTTCGTGGTCGATCAGCAAACCGGCCTCGGCATCGCGGCGCAGGGCCTGACGCTGACGACCACCTTCGGCCAGTTCGCCACGCAGACGCTCAAGGCTTTCCGGCGCAGCGGCGAGGCTGATGCGTACGCGGGCGCAAGCAGTGTCGAGGACATCGACGGCTTTGTCCGGCAGTTGCCGACCCGCCAGATAACGCGCGGACAGTTCAGCCGCCGACACCACCGCGTCGTCGCGCAGGTAAATGCCGTGGCTCTTCTCGTAGACCTGGGCCAGGCCACGGAGGATGGTCACCGCTTCGCTGACGGTTGGTTCGTGCAGTTGAACTGGCTGGAAACGACGGGCCAGCGCCGGGTCTTTCTCGAAGTATTTCTTGTACTCGGCCCAGGTGGTCGCAGCGATGGTGCGCAGTTCGCCACGGGCCAGTGCAGGTTTCAGCAGGTTGGCCGCATCGGAACCGCCAGCGTTGCCGCCCGCGCCGATCAGGGTGTGGGCTTCGTCGATGAACAGAATGATCGGTTTTGGCGAAGCTTTGACTTCGTCGATCACACCTTTGAGACGACGCTCGAATTCACCTTTGACGCTGGCGCCGGCCTGCAACAGGCCCATGTCCAGCGACAGCAGTTCAACGCCTTTGAGCACTTGCGGCACTTCACCGGCAGCGATGCGCGAAGCCAGACCTTCGACGATGGCGGTTTTACCGACACCAGCCTCACCGACCACGATCGGGTTGTTCTTGCGGCGACGAGCGAGGATGTCGACCATCTGACGGATCGCGCCATCGCGGCACAGCACCGGATCGAGTTTGCCGTCACGGGCCTGTTGAGTCAGGTTGTGAGTGAAGCGCTGCAACAGCGATTCGCCCTGCGCGGCCGGTTTACCGTTGGCCGCCGGTTGCTCCTTTTGCGACAGGGCAAATTCTTTCAGGCGATCGATATTCAGCTTGGCGAGCAGCGGCTGATAACGACTGCCGGCGTAACGCATCGGGTTGCGCAGCAAGGCGAGTATCAACGCAGCGTCTTCGACCTGGGTCTGGCCCAGTTCGAGGTTGGCCACCAGCAGCGCGTCTTGCAGCCATTGCACCAGTTCCGGGGCAAATACCGGGTTGCGCGAAGCGCTGTGCTCGACCCGCGATTGCAGCGCGGCGCTGAGTTCACCGGCATCGACATCGGCGTCCTGCAACGCGCGTGCGAGCAAGCCATTCGGACGCTCCAGGAGGCCAAGCATCATGTCTTCGACGAGGATCTTGCTACCGCCACGGGCTACACAGCGCTCAGCCGAACGCTCCAGATCACGACGGGTTTCGGCGTCCAGCGCCTGAATGAGTTGTTGCAGGTCTACGTTGATCATGGCTCACGTCCTTAATGAATTTTGCTGCCCAGTGTCACCACGCCGTCCGCCTTCTCGCGGCCCAGCCAACTGGTCCAGCCGAGGCGACAGGCGTTCTGCTCACCGATGCGCAGTTCGCGGATTTCTTCCTGGCGCAAGACCAGGCGAATGTCGTAATCGAGCGGGTCACGCAGGGTGAACCGCACCAGCGCGCAGAGCGGCTGGTAACCAAAACCGATCGGCAGGAATTCGTGGAATCGCTGCCAGTCGAGTTGGGTGATATGAATGCGGAATTTGCCGCTGCGGTCGCGCACGCGCTCACCGAGCACCAGGTCCTCGCCAAGCACGCTGTTGTCGCGGCCCAAACGATTGCGCTGCTCGTCGAGAATTTCCACGCGGCGCTCGATGCACTGCTCGATGACCAGGTCTTCGTGCTTGAAGTAGTAACGCAGCACGGCCTCGATCAACGCCGCCGAGTGCGCCCGCAAACTGAGCAGGCCGAGGTACGGCAGCAGGCGTTTCCAGTTGAGTTCCTTGGCCTTGCGAATCTCGTCGCCACCCAGGCCGATCAGTGCGAACAGCTGCGACGAAAACGGGTCAATCGCCCCGCTCTGGAAACTCGCGCGATAGCGGTACTTGCGCCAGATCGGCAGCATCAGCCGTTGCAGGCGATGGTGGAACAGGTCGAGGAAATTGCGCGTCGGGTTGCCGTCTTCGCTGTCGCCCAAGGCTTGTTCGCCGTAGAACGCCGGCAGCGGTGAACCGGAACCGACCAGGCCGATCAGGTTGAAACGCACGCGCGCGCGCATCTGCCCGTGCTCTTCGAAAAACTCCACGCGATCGACATCGCTGCGCGGAAATCCGAGGCTCGGGTTGGCCTGGAACTCGACCTGATCGTACAGATCGTCTTCGCTCAGGTGCGGGTGTGCCTCGCGCAGCCGGTCGATCACCAACAGCACGGCCTGAAACAGCGAGTACTCGCGTATTACCCGGGTCAGCCCGCTTAAAGCAGGGGCTGAAGGCCCATACGTGGTGTCCATTGGTACACCTCTCCCTGTGTGCTTTTTACCCGCAGCTCATGGAATGAATTGAGACTGGCGTAAAGCGCGAAAAACTCGTTAAGAACCGAAGCGAAAACGAACAGGTCGCCTTCGCCGATATACCCTTCCGGATCGATGGTCAGCTCGGTGCGCAAACCGCGCACCGGCAGGCCACGGTGAAGCCGATCGACGTGGTGGTGCTTGATATGTTTGAGGCCGCCGAGCAGGCGCTTGCTGACTTTCTCCGCGTGCTGGTCGTAGTAGCGCGGCAGGTCGTAGGTTTCCAGAATCACCTTCAACGCATTGACGTCGGCCAGCGACAGATAGTTAAGCGACATGTTGCTGATCAGCTTCCACAGGAAGTCACGGTTCAGCGGCGGCGCGAAGCTTGGGGTGGCCGGAGTGATGTTGCGGAAACTCAAGAACTCCGGCGTCTCTTCGCAGGCCATGCAGATGTCGCCGAGCTTGAGCTTCTTCGGCAGGTTCTGGTTGGTGCACATCAGCTCGATCGACAGCGTTTCGTGAGCTTCGGTGTGGCGGATGCCGAAGCTCAGGTAGGTGTCGAGGCCATCGTGCAGCAGCGACGAACGCTGACGGATGCTGTAATGCGGACGGCTGTTGGGCACGTCGAAACTCGGGTCGTGCTCGAAGGATTCGAACGGCACGTATTCCTGATAACCGAGGCCGCCGGGCTTCCATCCCGTCACGGTTTCCACCGAGAACACGCCGCAGTTTTCCAGATCGTATTCCGCCGGCAGCAGCAGGTATTCGTCCTGCTTGCCGTCGAGGCGAATCGGCAGCGCGTCGTGCTCGAACAGATTGACGATCGGCGTGCAGAACAGCTTCACGTTATCCAGCGTCGGCCGCATGCGCATGATGCCGCTCTTGCGAATGTCGAAACGCAATTCCAGGCCGCGCATCTGCTTGAGGGTGTCTTCGGGCAGCGCCTTGAGAATGTCCAGACCGTTGACGTCGACGAACAGGAATTTGTCCTGGAAGGCGAAGTATTCCTGCAGGTAGCGATAACCACGGAAGGTGTTCAGCGGATACGGGATCAACGCTTCTTCTTCGGCAAAGCCCACTGGTTTGACGCGATCACCGGGAATCTTGAACGCCATCGGTTTGCCGCTGACGCCATCAATCGGCTTGCCGGCGCCGTCGAGCGGGATCAGCTCGATGCCTTCGAGGTTGCGCAGCAGGCTCAAATACAGCATCTGGCTGATGTAGCGCTCACCGGCAAAGTGCAGGCGCAGCTTGCTCAGTTCCAGTTCGCCGAGGTGGCCGTCGGCGCTCATTTCCAGACGCAGGCTGAGCAGCGAACCGTCGCCCTTCACCGAGTAATTCAGCGCGGCCAGATCCAGCGGCAACACTTCAGTCGGGTAGCAGGTGCGGAAGCGGCAACGCACATCTTCGATCGGTTTGCTTTCCACCGGCGTATCGCGCGAGACCACCAGCGCCGGGCCGGAACGCTTGAGCGGATCGAACTGCAAAATGCTGAACGCCGGCAGCGGGCGCATGTAGTTGGGCCACAGCAACTGCATCAGCGAATGGCTGAGCTCCGGCAACTCGTCATCAAGCTTCTGGCGCAGGCGCCCGGTCAGAAACGCAAAGCCTTCCAGCAACCGCTCCACATCCGGATCCCGCCCGGCCTGCCCCAGATACGGCGCCAACGCCGGACTACGCTCGGCGAAACGGCGACCGAGTTGGCGCAGTGCGGTGAGTTCGCTTTGGTAGTAGTGGTTAAAGGACACGGGTTACCTGCCTGGTAGTGGAACTCATGGAAAAACTGTCCTGTGGATTACGCTCGATGTCCGACCTGATCATTGGATTGCACCTGCAGGCTGACTTGGCGGGATTCGATCCGATACGTTTCGCAAAACCCAACGCAACTCGATGACTTGAGTGGTGAGAATTGCCAGCAACGTGACGCAACCTTGTGCAACGCCGTAAAACAGGGCTCTCAACGGGTTGTCCGGCAGCATCCATAGCAGAATGAAGCCCACCATCAGACCAAGGATGACTAGCTTGGCGACCAGACTTGGAATCAGCGCAACGATCAAGTTGACGCCCAGAAAATTGTAAAACAGTGCATAACTCGCCATGCCGATGGCGACACCGTGGGAGGTGAATCCGCCGTTAAAAAGCTTGTAAGCATGCACAACCGCGTCATTCAAAAACGCGTAAGCCACGCATCCGAGGGCGTGGATTAACAGGCATAGGCCAAGACGTGCGTAGTTACTCATGCAAGCCCCAGATTCCCATACCACGAACCAAAACCACCCTGTTTCCCGGCCCAGAACATCAATTTTCCAGAACCTTGTAGGGAGTATTACTGATAAAAAAATCCAACCAGTGCTTTCTCGGATTAGATAGCGCCAGCGTGAACTCCTTGCTTTTTTTATCCAGCTCGATGAAAACAACTCCGACAGCTTCGTCATCCTCATCGGCATTCATATCCAATGAAACATCAGATAACAAAGGGGTTCGATATGCACGATCAGGACTATTCAAATCCGTAAAACGCAAATACACCGAATCTCGCGGAGTCAAAAGGGAACTCGCCGGAATTGACTCTATAAGATACTGTCCGGACGGACTCTTTTTTGAGACATCAGGTGCACGATTCAAAATACCATTTATAATAATAGCGACAACGATGAACAAGCTGACCAATAGCGTAGCCAAACTCATAAAAAACTTATTCCATGAACTCATTTAGAGACTTCCTCAATAGGAGCCACGGATACGCTCTCGTACAAAATGTCCGAATAAACGCGAAAGTCCCCTCCTTTTTTATTCTGATCCCGATAATCTCGAAAATCGCTATTTTGTACGAGCATATAATGCTTGCCTTCCAGCTCTGTATATCGCCGCACGGCTTCGTCCTTTTGCTGAGGGCTTTGTTCTCCCTTGATCTGCTTGTACGTGGACTCAGCTATCAAAGAAGTCATTTCGGCAGCCAGCTTCGCGTTTGTTTTAGCGCCTTCCACAGGATCAGCGACCAATTTATCAAAATTCCAGTAACCTAGAATTTGACTAAAAAGAGCAATACCATCATTGAAGTCATAAGCATCTTCAATATAAAAACCGATTTGCGATGGTGTAAAAACAATACTTTTGCCTGTTACGACTACCGAGCCTTCGGCAATCACGCGCATATTGAAATTTGCAAGCGCAGCGCGAAGCTCGTTAACTTCATCAGCACCAGCCTGTTCGAACTCGACAACTTTATTATTGGAGTAACCAAATTTCTCAGCAGCACTGGCCACGCCATTAAAAGCCACTGGATAACAGCCGGGAACGCTATTGGAAAAATTATCTCGCAATCTCTTCTTTATCAGATTGATCCCAGGAGGACTGTTCCAGTTCGCTTTCAAGTGTTTGAATGCTGCATTTGCTCGCTCAAACCCAAGCACCCAATTCATTTTAACGATGGACTCTTCGATGTAATTTGCCGGAGCAAATGCGTCGTGCCTTTTTACGACATCATCCATTCCACCATCTTTTGTCGCCCATGGTTTACCATTGAACCAATGGCTCATCAAAGCAGCGGCAACAGGCCAGTTTATTTTTTTCATCGTGGCCGGGATATCAGTAATCTTGAACTGGCGCGCAGTAGCAGTCTGACCGATTTTATTGCTCGCCGGAGTCATGGTGGTTGCCACTGTCTTCGCTGCCATCTCTATATCCCTTTGATATATTTTCCAGCAATCAAACTTTACTGAATCTCAAAACCAAAAAAACTAAGCAAGCACAACTCTGCTCTGAGGTTCAATGATCAATTCAACGGCTTCTGCGGTGGCTGAAAATACTTTTTGAGTTTTCCCGTCCGCACCTGTCACGCCGTTTATGATCTTCCCCGAGGAAGTTTTAAGTGTGTATTCCACCCCCGCGAGGGGTTTGCCTGTTTCTTCGCAATTGATTACAAAATGCTCGTTAAACGGCCACTGAATCTCCACCGGCAACGGCGGCACAAACGGCGCCGGCGAATGCGAATTCCCGATAATCACCGTCCCGGATCCAGCCGTAACCTTGTTGCCATGCGTACCCACCGAATCAACCGTCGCGGCAGGTTTGCCGTTGATCAACACAGTGGTCGCCAAACCTCCCGACATCGCACCACCACACGCCGAGGCATCGCCTTGGCGGGCGGCCGCGAGGCCGTCGAAGAACACGTCGCCGGAACCGGCGGCGATCGGGTTGGTGCCGTGGCCGGGGAGCGGGCAAGCGGTGGGGTCGGATACGCGTGCTGCGGGTTTTCCTGACATTGAGCTCTCCTTAATAGGCTTTGGCGTGATGACTGTTCATTGTTCCTGAGTGCGGTTCATCGCATTAATTTTCCATGAGCATGTAAGACGTATTGCTGATGAACCTGTTCATCCAGTGTTCATCCGGACGGGACGAGGCGAGAGAAAACGTATTGGCCTTTTTGTCCAGATAGATAAAAACCACACCCACTTCTGCCTCATCCTCGCGCGCCCTCATGTCCAGAGCCAGCTCGGAAAACAAAGGAGTTCGGTACACATGAGCTGGATTTTCACGTTCATAAAAACGAAGGTAAACCGTCTCTCTTGGCGTCAGCAGTGAGGCTCCCGCAACCGACTCAATGATGTATTTCCCGCTTGGACTCACGACAGACACATCCGCTTTTCGGCTCAGCAGCTCATAGACAGCAACAGCAAAAATCACCAGGAGCAACACAACGACTATCGCAACGGAGGTCAGCAGTTTTTGAAAAGCATGACTCATCGGCATTCTGGAATGATCCAACTTTCCCAGCCCTCTGAGCCCGGATATAGAATCATCTCGCCCTGAAACTCAGGGGCAATGCCTGGATCGCCTTCCCTCATCCACAGATTCCACTCCGACGTTTTCAAGAGCCGTCCATCTGTTGTGTAAACACGGTAGAAAAACTGACTGCTGAACAGCTCGAAAATACCGCCCATCGCGCCCAGGAACGCGTAATCAGGTGCATATCGGGAGATGAGGCATTTACCCGATTCACTTGCATTGGTTTTCAATAGCTTTGCAGTCAGCGAACTGAACACCTTCAATACAATGAACATCAGCAGAAACAGGGGTACCGCTATCAGGAGAACAAACCCGGATTTTCTGGTGAAACGTGCTGCAGGTTTGCCAGACATCGGGATTCTCCTTAGGTGACCTTCACTTGACCGCTGCCATCCAGGCGCGCGGAAAAACTGACCTGACGCTTGAACCCTTCAACTTCCAGCAGCCCCTCAATACTGAAGGACAGGCGAAGTTGATCGTGGTCACGCGGCAGGGAAATGACACGCACGTTGCTCAAGCGTGGCTCGTAGGCTTCGATGAAAGTTTCGATGGCCAGACGGGCCTGACTCAGGGAGTCGTGCAGGCTCAGACGCATGTCATTGAGATCGGGCAACCCGTAGTCGGACAGCGTTTGCACGCTGCCGGCCCGGGTGCTGAGCATTTTGGCCAGATGGGCAGCGACTGACGCCATGGCAGAAACCTCGAGGCTCCTGCCCTTGCGTTTTTCCGCGTCGCCATTGAGACGTTCGAAAAGGCTGCCGTATCCGTCCATGAGTCGCTCTTACTCTTTGTCCAGCTTGCCAACCAGCGACAGGGTGAAATCGGCACCCATGTACTTGAAGTGCGGACGCACGTTCAAGCTCACGCGGTACCAGCCTGGCTCGCCTTCAACGTCGCTGACGATGATTTGCGCAGCGCGCAGCGGACGACGGCCACGTACTTCGGCGCTTGGGTTTTCCTGGTCGGCCACGTACTGACGGATCCACTTGTTGAGTTCCAGCTCGAGGTCGGTACGTTCTTTCCACGAACCGAGTTGCTCGCGCTGCAGCACTTTCAAGTAGTGAGCCAGGCGGTTGACGATCATCATGTACGGCAGTTGGGTGCCGAGCTTGTAGTTCAGCTCTGCCGCCTTGCCTTCTGCGCTGATGCCGAAGAACTTCGGCTTCTGCACCGAGCTTGCGGAGAAGAACGCCGCGTTGTCGGAACCTTTACGCATGGTCAGGGAGATGAAGCCTTCCTCGGCCAGTTCGTATTCACGACGGTCGGAAACCAGAACCTCAGTAGGGATCTTGGTTTCGATTTCGCCCATGCTTTCGAAATGGTGCAACGGCAGGTCTTCAACAGCACCACCGCTCTGAGGGCCGATGATGTTCGGGCACCAGCGGAATTTGGCGAAGCTGTCGGTCAGCTTGGTGCCGAAAGCGTAAGCGGTGTTGCCCCACAGGTAGTGCTCGTGGCTGTTGGCAACGGTTTCCTTGTACACGAACGATTTGACCGGGTTTTCTTCCGGATCGTACGGGTTACGCAGCAGGAAACGCGGCACGGTCAGGCCAACGTAACGGGAGTCTTCCGAAGTACGGAAGCTCTGCCATTTGGCGAATTGCGGGCCTTCGAAGTGGTCTTTCAGATCTTTCAGATCCGGCAGGCCGGTGAAGCTTTCCAGACCGAAGAATTTCGGGCCGGCAGCGGCGATGAACGGCGCGTGGGACATGCAGGCTACGCTGGACACGTACTGCATCAGTTTCACGTCCGGCGAGCTTGGGGACATGTAGTAGTTGGCGATGATCGCGCCAACCGGCTGACCACCGAACTGGCCGTATTCAGCGGTGTAGATGTGCTTGTACAGGCCCGACTGCATGACTTCCGGCGAATCTTCGAAATCGTCCAGCAGGTCTTCTTTCGAGACGTTGAGGATTTCGATCTTGATGTTTTCGCGGAAGTTGGTGCGGTCTACCAGCAACTGCAGGCCACGCCACGACGATTCCAGAGCCTGGAAGTCCGGGTGGTGCAGGATTTCGTCCATCTGACGGCTGAGCTTGGCATCGATCTCGGCGATCATGCGGTCAACCATGGCTTTCTTGACCGGCTCACCGTTGTTCTGCGGCTTGAGCAGCTCTTCGATGAACGCCGACACACCGCGCTTGGCGATGTCGTAGGCTTCGTCGTCCGGCGTCAGGCGGGTTTCGGCGATGATGCTGTCGAGAATGCTGTACTCGCCGCTCGCGGCGCCTTTCTCTTGTGCTGCGCTAGTGCTCATTGTGTTGGCTTCCTTGGCTGCTGGGTTCAGGCGTCAGTGGCTGCGGCGTTCAGGCCCAGCTCACCGAGTACGCGACCGCGGGATTCGTCGTCGGCGAGCACGCCTTCGATGGCTTTACGGAAAGCAGGTGCGTTACCCAGCGGGCCTTTGAGGGCCACCAGCGCGTCACGCAGTTCCATCAGCTTTTTCAGCTCAGGCACTTGCTCGACCAGACTGGCCGGGTTGAAGTCCTTCATCGAATTGACGCGCAGTTGCACGCCCAACTCTTCAGTGCTGCCTTCTTCCTGCAGACGGTTCGGCACGTTCATCGTCAGGCTAAGCTCTTGCTTGGCCAGCACTTCGTCGAAGGTCATCTTGTCGATGCTGATCGGCTTGCGATCTTCGATCTTGCGCTCGTCCTTGCGGTGGGTGTAGTCACCGATTGCCAGCAGTTTCAGCGGCAGTTCAATCTCTTCCTGAGCACCGCCGGTGGCGGGTTTGAAGGTGACGTTGATGCGTTCCTTGGGGGCTACCGAGCCTTCTTTGGCCATGGCTTTTCTCCTTGCGGTTGTGGCCCTGGGGCCTATTCGAGTACCACTTCGAGATCGAGGTGGCACAGCCTGCGATAAATCTCTTCCTTGCGTTCACGCACTGCATGGTTCTGCGGTAACAACTCGCAGCAACTGTGCAGCAGGTGCAGCACTTCCAATGCAAGATCGGGCTCCCAGGCGTGCAGGCCTGAGTCCTGTAATGTCTGATCGAGGGTTTCCAGCTGGTTTTTGGCCAGTTCGTATTTCTTGGCCATGAAGCACAGCCTTGCGAGCGCGAACTGCCAGAAGAAGCGCTCGCGCCCGCCGTGGGCCGATTGCAGCCCTTGCTTGAGAATCTGCACGGCAGGCTTGAGGCCTTCCTTGCGCAGAGTCGGCAAGACTTCTTCGAGGGCTTTTTCCCAGGCTGGCTGGGTTTCGACGTTGTCGCTTTCAACCTTGCGGGGCGCGCTGGCGCTTTGCAGGTGCGGCATGACGTTGGCGGCAATCCACGCCCGGGTAGACGGATCGGCAAACGGCGCGCCGTCGTGGTAACGCAATTCGACAATGCCGGGCAGGCGCTGAATCAAAAGCGCGAAGTGGATTTCCACTTCGCGCATGGCCAGCTCGGCGTTGAGGTTCTGGAGACACTCCCAGACCATCCTCTGGCCATCGAACCAGAACGGCGCCTTCGCCAGACTCGCCTCCAGTTCCACCAGCAGGTCTGCGTATTTGCCCTGATCGAATCGATCCTGATAAAGCTTCAGCTTGTCGAGCGGCAGACCGCGCAACACGGTGATCTGCTCGGCATTACGCTCGGGCACGGCGTCGATGGTCATCCACAGCAGCGTGCGGTTCAGGCGCAGGGCGCGCAGGTCGGTGGCTTTCTGCTTGAGCCACCAGGCACACAACGGCCGGGCGCTTTCCTGCTGGGCGCGCAGCGCTTTATGGGCGTCTCTTTCGTTGTCGATCGGCGCGCCGGGCGTCAGCAGCTGACTCGCCGCCTGCTTGACCTGCGCCACCGCCGCCCCCACAACACCGGGGGCTGGCTGGTTGTCGGCGGCGCGCTGGATCATGGTTTTCAGGCGGCGGGAGATCGGCAGCAACAGCGGCGAGTCGTCACCCAGATGTTCAGCGCAAGCGGCTTCGAGACCAGACAGGTGCTCGGAGAGCTGCCGGAACATCGGCAACTGCTCTTTGATCGCGATGTTTTCGGTGATGACCTGCTCAAGACGCGGCACCAGCCAGCCAATGGCAGCGGCACGAGTGCGGAGTTTGAGCGGGTGAACGTCGGCCCAGTTGTTTTCCGACAAGTGGTGCAGCAAGCCAAGGCCGGCCAGCAGCCCGGGGAAGGATTCACGCTGGTAAAGCGACCAGGTCAGCCAGGCGCCGACACGCAAATCCTTGGATTGGGTACGCAGGAGATTTTCGCTGTTTTCGCGAATTTTCAGCCAGTCGATCTGCCCGCTTTCGTGCATCGACGAGGCTTTGGCCAGCTCGCTTTCCAGCGCCTCGAATTCGCTCGAAAAACGAACGTCTTCGCCCGCGAAATTCTCTTTGGAAACAGAGACTTTGGCGAGTTCGAGGTAATGGGCGGAAAGTTTGCTTGAGTAGGACATCCATGGCCTTTATTAAGGATTACAGTCAGGCGCCAATTTCAGGTGCGGCGGCGCCGGACAGTATCGAAGAGCAGTGATGAAACTCATCCAAATTGAGTGAGTGCTCTTTCAAGTGGGCGCATCGTAATCACTATGATGGCCACTAGCAAGCATCTGATCAAACAACAAGACGAAGTGTTCATGAGGGGCTGTAAGAGATCGCCCTATATATGACAAGGGATTCCCTGACATAGATTTATATTGCCGGCATTTCCCCGACACCCTCGAAACCATCGGCCCAGAGCGGTCGAGCAATCTCGACCGCATTCACCCGAACGACCGTCCCATTTCACGTCGGCAAGCATGACAACACTTTGAAAAAATAGAAGTAGGACTCTTCCGAAAATTTGCTGACTTCTATCCATAACTCATCGGCGACAACGCTCAACTACAAAAGTGCCATCAATTTGATAGCAAATCATGATATTGAAACTTCCCCCCCCGCAAATACTGCGCATCAGTGCTAACTCAATAATTATCGAACTGCTTTCGCACAGTCCTTTCCGTCAATTCACCCAGCCACATCACGCCCGAAACACTCTGACAAATCTCAGGGACACTTCTTACATCAATTTATTTCCAACGTTGCTAGCTTGGCTTTGCAAATTATTTTGCGTGGCCATCACGGACGATCGGACACCGCGCATCGACTCACTTGCTTAAGGACAAGCGTATGTTCAATGCAGGCAATTGCGCGCTATTCACCCTGCAAATCCCCGCTATTCGACACGACTTAAAGGTGCTTGCCTTCAACGGCACCGAAGCCATCAGTCAGCTCTACTCCGTGAGAATCGAACTGGTCAGCGAGCATCCGGATTTCGATCTGGAGAGCCTGCTCAGCCAACCTGCATTTCTACGATCCGGTTTCAACGGCGAAGGCATTCATGGGCATATCGAAGATGTGACGGTGGCGGAGTCTGGTAAACGACTGACTCGCTATGAGCTGACGCTGATAAGTCCGGCGATAAACATCGACCTCTTACCGATGCATCCAAAGCCTACATCGAAAAGTTCGGGATTCCCTATGAGGGCTGGTAAGGCGTCAAAATCTCCAGGCATTCATTTACCCACCGTCGGTCACCGACCATTCACCACTGTCGTCCCTTTCATTTCGACTTCAAACGCTACTAAAGAGGGTCTCTCAAAACGCTACGATCAGGGAGTTCGTCAATGAAGAGGACCACTATCTGGCAAAAACGAAGGCCGTTATTCGTTGCTTATTGAGCTGGAATTTGAAACCTTCACCGGAAAATTCAACGCGCCACGAAAGCGGTTAAGGAGCATTACCTCATGGAACTGAAACCACTATTCTTCGCAGCACTGATGTGGCTGCCCATCACCCAAGCGTCAGCGGACGCCCCGCCGCTGGACGGCCATTACTATCTGTACGGTGCAATGGAAATGGGTGCCGAGTTGCTATTGCGTAAGGACGGCACCTTTGACGCAGGTGTTTCGTATGGCAGTGCCGACGGTTTTGCCAAGGGAACATGGCAGGTGGAGAACGAAACACTGACGCTGAAAAGCGCGACCAAAGCCGCCTCCAACAGCGATTTGTCCGGCCTGTTTCAGGATCTGGAATTGGCCATCGAGCCAAACTGTCTGGCGGTAGACTTCGGCAACGGCAAGGCTTGCTTCCGACGCAAGTAAGCGCGTTAAACAGCCACAAAAAATGGGCACTCGACCGCAATCGATGTGCCCATTTTTCTACTACGGTTTTCCCCACTATTCAGGGAGTTCGCCGCAATTAAGGATTGACGCTGTCTTTCAACGACTTGCCTGGCTTGAATGCAACAGTGTTGCTGGCCTTGATTTTCACCGGCTCACCGGTCTGCGGGTTTTTGCCGGTACGGGCGCCGCGGTGGCGTTGCAGGAAGGTGCCGAAGCCCACCAGCGTGACGCTGTCCTTGCGGTGCAGAGCGCCGGTGATTTCTTCGAGAACGGCGTTGAGCACGCGGTTGGCCTGTTCTTTGGTCAGATCTGCTTTTTCAGCGATTGCAGCGGCGAGTTCTGGTTTACGCATTAGTGAAGCCCCTTTGACGGTTTTTTGTTGTTATGTCCGTGCTGTTCTCGTTGGAACAGCGCCCAAGGCGCCGCAGGCTCTACGCTGCGGCAGACGGGAGTGAGAATGGCACGCGGATACGGGCGGCGCCAGTCTCCCCGCGACCTTTGTAGGGGCAAAAGCTGGGTGATTCCGACAGAACGACCGGTATTTACGCCAGCAGGGCCGGAAGCTGTTTGTTCAGGGCGAGTTTTTCCATCACCGCCGCACCGGTCAGGGCATAACCCAGCAACTGACCATCGGCGCCGTGGCACAGGGCCTTGATGTCGGCGCCCTGCCCCTCGACGGTCCAAACCCCTTCGCTGCCCCGTGGCGGCGGCGATACCACCAATGGGCAGACCGGAGTTTTCACGGTGATCGGCATCGGGCCGTAGTTCACCGCCGTCGGATTGCCTGCGAGGGTTTGTGCCAGCGCGCGCGCGCAACTCATGAGGGGCATCACGTACAAAAGATTCAGCCCGTCGACCTCGGCGCAGTCACCCAAGGCATAGATATTGGCGTGGGACGTTTTCAGTTGTCGATCAACCACGACACCGCGATTGACCTGCACGCCGGCCGCCGCCGCCAGATCGATGCGAGGGCGCAGGCCGATGGCCGAAACCACCACGTCGCAGGGAATGACCTGACCGTCGGACAAATGCGCTTCCAGGCCGTCGGCGACCTTGTGCAGACGGGTCAGCACCGGGCCGAGGTGGAATTTTGCGCCAAGGCTTTCCAGCCCGGACTGCACCGCGGCTGCGGCCGCTGGATGCAGCAACATCGGCATGACTTGCTCGCACGGCGCAACCAGTTGCACCTCGTAGCCACCGAGGATCAGATCGTTAGCGAATTCACAGCCGATCAGCCCGGCACCGAGCACCAGCACCCGACGCTTGCCAGCCGCTGCCGCGCGGAAACGTGCGTAATCTTCGAGATCATTGATCGGGAACACCCGATCAGCGCCGTCGCCTTCGATCGGCACGCGTACGGTTTCTGCACCCCAGGCGAGGATCAGGTCGCGATATGCCACGGCTTCTTCGCCGATCCACAGGCGCTTGTGGCCCGCGTCGATGCCGCTGATGCGCGTGTGCGTACGCACCTCGGCCTTCAACTGCTCAGCCATCGTGCCCGGCTCGGCCATGCTCAGGCCATCGGCGTCCTTGTTCTTGCCGAAACCGGTGGAGAGCATCGGCTTGGAGTAGGAGCGACCGTCATCGGCGGTAATCAGCAGCAGCGGTGTTTCGCTGTCGAGCTTGCGAAACTCGCGGGCCAGGTTATAGCCCGCAAGCCCGGTGCCGATGATTACGACTGGTGCGCTCATGCCTTACTTCCTCAGTTTTTCTTAGTTGATTTCGATCATTTCGAAGTCCATCTTGCCAACGCCGCAGTCTGGGCACAGCCAGTCTTCCGGCACGTCCTGCCACAGGGTGCCCGGCGCGATGCCGTCATCCGGCCAGCCATCGGCTTCGTTATAGATCAGGCCACAGACCACACATTGCCACTTCTTCATTCAGGTACTTCCTCAGGATTCAGGCTTTTGCCGGCGCGAATGGTCGATGGGTGTTGCGCTGCCATCCGGCTCAGGGCGTTTTGTACTGATGGTACCGGGCAGATGCAAGCCTGTTCGGCGCAACGGCGACCCGGATCAATCAATGTCGATGCTCGCCATGGTAAGCTCGCCGCCTCATTTGCGGCCAATAATGACTCATTGTGCAACAGACAAATTCCTCCCCGGCCCCGCTCTGGCTGCCCCAAAGCCGACTGACGCCCCTCCCCGACTCTTCGACCCTGGACTGGCTGTTCGACGAAGGTTCACTGACCCGCCGCCTGACCCGTCTGTCCAACGATGGCTTCAGTGTCATGCCGCTGTTCGAAGGCTGGGACACCTTGCGCGACGATGAATGCGCCGCGCTGGACCTGGCAGAAGGCAGCGAAGGCTGGGTGCGCGAGGTGTATTTGCGCGGCCATGGCCAAGCGTGGGTATTCGCCCGCAGCGTGGCATCGCGCAGTGCATTGCAGGGCGATGGTTTGCACATGGACGAGTTGGGCAGCCGCTCGCTGGGCGAACTGCTGTTTTGCGATCAGGCCTTCCAGCGCCGCGCCATCGAAGTCTGTCACTACCCGGAACAATGGCTGCCGCAAGCCGCCAGGGCGCCCGAGCTGTGGGGGCGTCGTTCGCGTTTCGACCGTGGCGCGTTGAGCGTGCTGGTTGCGGAAATCTTCTTGCCGAGCCTGTGGGACGCCGCACGCGCCCATCCGGAGAACTGCTGATGTACCAGAGCCTGCTCAAGTCCCTGAACCGTTTGAACCCGCGTGCCTGGGATTTCATTCAGTTGACGCGCATGGACAAGCCGATCGGCATTTATCTGCTGCTGTGGCCCACCTTGTGGGCATTGTGGATCGCCGGCAAAGGGTCGCCGTCGCTGGCCAACGTGGTGATTTTCGTCCTCGGTGTGGTGCTGACCCGCGCCGGTGGCTGCGTGATCAACGACTGGGCCGATCGCAAGGTCGACGGCCACGTCAAACGCACCGCGCAACGGCCTCTGGCAGCCGGCAGGATCAGCTCAAAAGAGGCGCTGGTGTTCTTTGCGCTGCTGATGGGGGTGAGTTTCCTGCTGGTGTTGTGTACCAACGCCCCGACGATCTGGTTGTCGCTGGGCGGTCTGGCGCTGGCCTTCACCTATCCGTTCATGAAGCGCTACACCTATTACCCGCAAGTGGTACTGGGCGCGGCGTTTTCCTGGGGGATGCCGATGGCCTTCACCGCAGAGATCGGCGAGTTGCCAGCGGCGGCGTGGCTGCTGTGGATCGCCAATCTGTTATGGACGGTGGGTTACGACACCTATTACGCGATGACCGATCGCGATGACGACCTCAAGATCGGCGTGAAATCCACGGCGATTCTGTTTGGCGAGGCGGATCGGGTGATCATCCTGACCTTGCAGGCGCTGTCGCTGGGATGCCTGTTACTGGCCGGGTCGAAATTTGAGCTGGGGACCTGGTTTCAACTCGGTCTGCTGGTGGCCGCCGGCTGCTATGCGTGGGAGTTCTGGTACACCCGCAGCAAGGACCGGATGCGCTGCTTCCAGGCGTTTTTGCACAACCACTGGGCCGGGCTGGCGATTTTTGTCGGGATCGTGCTGGATTACGCGTTGCGTTGAGCCACAGACCCAGTGGGAGTGAGCCAGCTCGATAGCGGTGGATCAGTTCACAAATATTCTGACTGACACGACGCTTTCGCGAGCAGGCTCGCTCCCACAGGGAATCGCGGTTATTTCTGCGATTCGCGAACGACGTGCCAGACGCTTTTCATCTTGTCGCCTGTCATGTCTCCAGGCTTCTCGTCCTTCATGAAGGTGTACAGCGGTTTGCCATCGTAGGCGTACTGCATCATGCCGTCATCGCGCTTGATGACACTCCATTTACCGTCAGCCTTGGCGTCCGCCGGCGCCATCAATGGTGGCCAGTTCTTGGCGCAGTCGTCGTTGCACATCGACTTGCCGCCAGCGTCCTTGTCGAACGTGTAAAGCGTCATGCCTTTGTGGTCGACCATCATGCCGTCTTTCATCATGGCCGGATCGGCAGCCATCGCCAGTCCAGGCAGAGTCAGCGCGGCAGCCATCAGCAAAGCCTTGAAGGAAACAGTCATTTGAGTCATGGAAACCTTCTCTTGTGGTTGTCAGGATTCGGACTCAAAGCTTAGTTGAGGATCTGCACATTCGCCCCCGAGCTAAAATACTGTCACACGACTGCAATAATTCCGTTATCTAATGCGGCGCAAGACAGTTAAATGACAAGAGGATTAAGGCATGGTTGGCAGGAGCATTCTGATCGTCGACGACGAAGCGCCCATTCGCGAAATGATCGCCGTGGCGTTGGAAATGGCCGGCTATGACTGCCTCGAGGCAGAGAACTCGCAGCAGGCCCACGCCATCATCGTCGACCGCAAGCCGGACCTGATCCTGCTCGACTGGATGCTGCCCGGCACCTCGGGCATCGAATTGGCCCGACGTTTGAAGCGTGACGAGCTGACCGGGGACATCCCGATCATCATGCTCACCGCCAAGGGCGAAGAAGACAACAAGATCCAGGGTCTTGAAGTCGGCGCCGATGACTACATCACCAAACCGTTTTCCCCACGCGAGCTGGTTGCCCGCCTCAAGGCCGTGTTGCGCCGCGCCGGCCCGACCGATGGCGAAGCACCAATCGAAGTCGGTGGCCTGTTGCTCGACCCGATCAGCCACCGCGTGACCATCGACGGTAAACCGGCCGAGATGGGCCCGACCGAATACCGTCTGCTGCAATTCTTCATGACCCACCAGGAACGCGCCTACACTCGCGGCCAGTTACTGGATCAGGTCTGGGGCGGCAACGTCTATGTTGAAGAGCGTACGGTCGACGTGCACATCCGACGCCTGCGCAAGGCCCTCGGCGACGCCTACGAAAATCTGGTACAAACCGTGCGTGGCACCGGCTACCGGTTTTCCACAAAAGCATAAAAACAGCTGCAAGCTTCTAGCTACAAGCGGCAAGAAACAGCGAGCCGCTCTGACTTGTAGCTTGCAGCTTGAAACTTAAAGCTGCGGCTAAGGACGCCCCCGTGAATCAAAACTGGCATGGCACCCTGATTCGCCACATGCTGCTGCTGGTCACCGCCTGCCTGGTGATAGGCCTGATCACCGGCTATTACGGCTGGAGCCTCGCGGCGGGCCTGGGCATTTACCTGGCCTGGACACTCAAGCAATTGCTGCGCCTGCACGAGTGGTTGCGCCTGCACCAACCCGATGAAGCACCGCCCGATGGCTACGGTCTGTGGGGCGAAGTGTTCGACAGCATTTATCACCTGCAACGCCGCGACCAACGAGTGCGCGGGCGCCTGCAAGCGGTGATCGACCGGGTTCAGGAGTCCACCGCCGCGCTGAAAGACGCGGTCATCATGCTCGACAGCGACGGCAACCTCGAATGGTGGAACCGCGCCGCCGAAACCCTGCTCGG
The DNA here is from genome assembly GCF_044218815.1 of Pseudomonas sp. A0308. Taxonomy (NCBI): domain Bacteria; kingdom Pseudomonadati; phylum Pseudomonadota; class Gammaproteobacteria; order Pseudomonadales; family Pseudomonadaceae; genus Pseudomonas; species Pseudomonas sp. A0308. The sequence continues at coordinate 3,534,913 of NZ_CP162581.1, read as the reverse complement.
GCTCAAAACCCCACAGGACAGTGGCCAACCGGTGACCAATCTGGTGCGCCATCCGCGCTTCAAGGAATACTTCGAGCAGGACGCTTACGCAGAGCCGCTGGAAATCCCCTCGCCGACCAACGATCGCGTGCGCATTCAGCTGTACCTCACACGCTACGGCAACAATGAACACTTGATGCTGGTGCGCGACGTCACGCGCATTCATCAGCTGGAACAGATGCGCAAAGACTTCATCGCTAACGTCTCCCACGAATTGCGCACGCCGCTGACGGTGATCTGCGGCTATCTGGAAACCCTGCTCGACAACGTCGAAGAAGTGAACCCGCGCTGGAGCCGCGCCCTGCAGCAGATGCAACAACAGGGCGGGCGCATGCAGACGCTGCTAAACGACTTGTTGCTGCTGGCGAAGCTGGAAGCCACCGATTACCCGTCCGACAACCAACCGATACAGATCGACACGCTGTTGCAATCGATCACGAGCGACGCGCAGCAATTGTCCGGCTCGAAAAACCAGCGCATTACTCTGGAGGCCGACAGCAGCCTGTCGCTCAAAGGCAGCGAGGCGGAGCTGCGCAGCGCGTTTTCCAATCTGGTGTTCAACGCGGTGAAGTACACCCCGGCCGAGGGCAATATCCGCATTCGCTGGTGGGGCGACGATCAAGGCGCACACCTGAGCGTGCAGGATTCGGGGATCGGCATCGACAGCAAACACCTGCCGCGACTGACCGAACGCTTCTACCGTGTCGACTCCAGCCGCAACTCCAACACTGGCGGCACCGGGCTCGGTCTGGCCATCGTCAAACACGTGTTGTTGCGCCACCGCGCGCGCATGGAGATCAGCAGCGTGCCCGGCCACGGCAGCACGTTCACCTGCCATTTCGCCCCGGCTCAGGTCGCTTACGCACGGGCGATCAGCGCCGCCGAGTGATACCGGCCGGCACGCGCCACTAGGCAATCGCCAAGTCAGCCGCTACATTGGCTGACTTGTGCCTGCCTTTCAGGCGCGGCTTTTATCTCTTTTGAATCACACGGAACCCGCAAAACTCCATCATGGACCCTTCCCCTGGCTTGTCCCTCGCATCAATATTCGCCGATTTCGGCATGATCCTTTTTGCTCTGATCCTGGTTTTGCTCAACGGCTTTTTCGTTGCGGCAGAATTCGCCATGGTCAAACTGCGCTCGACCCGGGTCGAGGCCATCGCTGACAAGAACGGCTGGCGCGGGCACATCCTGCGCACCGTACACAGCCAGCTCGATGCGTACCTCTCGGCGTGTCAGCTCGGTATCACCCTCGCCTCGCTTGGTCTGGGCTGGGTCGGTGAGCCCGCGTTTGCGCATATTCTCGAACCGCTGCTGAGCGCGGTCGGCGTGCAATCGCCGGAGATCATCAAAGGCGTGTCGTTCTTCACAGCGTTTTTCATCATTTCCTATCTGCACATCGTGATCGGTGAGCTGGCGCCCAAATCCTGGGCGATCCGCAAACCCGAACTGCTGTCGCTGTGGACGGCGGTGCCGCTGTACCTGTTCTACTGGGCGATGTACCCGGCGATCTACCTGCTCAACGCCAGCGCCAACGCGATTCTGCGTATCGCCGGCCAAGGTGAACCCGGCCCGCACCATGAACACCATTACAGCCGCGAAGAACTGAAACTGATCCTGCACTCCAGCCGTGGCCAGGACCCGAGCGATCAGGGCATGCGTGTTTTGGCCTCGGCAGTGGAAATGGGCGAACTGGAAGTGGTCGACTGGGCCAACTCCCGCGAAGACCTGATCACTCTGGAATTCAACGCGCCACTTAAAGAAATTCTGGCGATGTTCCGTCGCCACAAGTTCAGCCGTTATCCGGTGTACGACAGCGAGCGCCAGGAGTTCGTCGGCCTGCTGCACATCAAGGATCTGCTGCTGGAACTGGCGGCGCTGGATCACATTCCCGAATCGTTCAACCTGGCTGAGCTGACCCGCCCGCTGGAGCGCGTGTCGCGGCACATGCCGCTGTCGCAGCTGCTGGAGCAGTTCCGCAAGGGTGGCTCGCACTTCGCCGTGGTCGAGGAGGCTGATGGCAACATCATCGGCTACCTGACCATGGAAGACGTGCTGGAAGTGCTGGTCGGCGATATTCAGGACGAACACCGCAAGGCTGAACGCGGCATTCTTGCCTATCAGCCGGGCAAGCTGCTGGTGCGCGGCGACACGCCGTTGTTCAAGGTTGAACGCCTGCTGGGAATCGACCTGGACCACATCGAAGCCGAAACCCTCGCCGGCCTGGTTTATGAAACCCTGAAACGGGTGCCGGAAGAGGAAGAAGTGCTGGAAGTCGAAGGCTTGCGGATCATCATCAAGAAGATGAAAGGGCCGAAGATTGTGCTGGCGAAGGTGTTGATGCTGGGTTGATCGACGGATCCGGCACCGCGCCGATCGCTTCGCGAGCAGGCTCGCTCCCACCCTGAAATGCATTTCAAATGTGGGAGCGAGCCTACTCTCGAAGGCGCCAGGTCTGACACCGCGTTACTGCTTGCCCAACGCAAAGTTGGGCATCGCCCCCAGCGGCTGGTTGAACTGATACGGAATCGACACCAGCCCCGCTCCGCTGTTGCGCTGCACCACAAAGTGCAGGTGCGGGCCACTGCTGTTGCCAGTGTTGCCCGACAGCGCCAACGGACTGCCCACCGTCACCCGCTGCCCTTCGCGCACACTCACCGAACCTTGCTTGAGATGCAGGTACACGCCCATCGTGCCGTCGTCATGCAGCACCCGCACGAAATTGCCGGACGCATCATTGCCGCGCCCACTCTGCGAATTCTCGGTCTTTACCACCACGCCGGCCCGCGCCGCGATGATCGGCGTGCCGACCGGCATGGCGATGTCCATCGCATATTTGTTCTTCGGCCCATAGTGGCTGTATTGGCCGTTGGCACCCTGACTCAAGCGGAACGGCCCGCCACGCCACGGCAACGGATAACGGTAGCCCTGCGCCGTTCCGGCAGGATCGCCGAGGGAGTAGTGAAACTGCGGCGAATACACCAGTGGCTGGCCGCCGGACACCGCTCTGAGCAACGCCAACCGCGTATTGCTGCGCGCCGGCAGCACCCGGCGAATGGTTTGAGTCGGCGCGCCACGCACGTTGCTCAGCCCGGTAAACGCCAGCGCTATCTCAACCGGCGCATACAGGTCGTTGCGAACGAATACCACGTCGGCGCCTTTCTGTTTCTTGATGTCGAGGTAGACCTGGCGCTCGAGGCGCTCGACCATTCGGTCCTGAAACACGAACACCTTCGCACCTTTGCTCGGACGGTCGCTGTAAGAGACCACGCCGTTGGCATCGGTGGATTTGTAGATTGTCATCGCCACAGCCAGGTTGGAGGCCATGACCAAACCACAGAAAAACAGCAGTCGCGCGAGCATGGGCAAGAGTCTGTCGAAGTAAGGCCTGGGAAAGAGCCTAGCAGGTGAGACAGACCAGGGTAGTCGAGAGATGTTTCAAATTAGCCAGTCTGGAAAATGGACGCCGTAAGGGATGGCCCCTTCGCGAGCAGGCTCGCTCCCACATTTGGAATGCGTTCCAAGGTGGGAGCGAGCCTGCTCGCGAAGACGGACCGTCAGGCGATAGAGATCACGCGCCAGGAACGAAGTGCTTCTGCGCCGTGCCGCGGGCGATCAGGCGGGAAATGTAGTCGAGTTTCTGCGCGTCCTGGTCGACGAAGCGGAACGTCAGTTGCAGCCATTCGCTGTCAGGTTTCTGCTCAAACGCAACGATGGCGTGCAGATAGCCATTGAGGCGAGCGATTTCGGCGTTGTCACCCTGCTCCAGATCGAGCACAGCGCTGTCGAGGATCTGCGGCAGGGTGTCGGTGCGTTTCACTACCAGCAGCGCTTCCTTGATGCTCAGGGCCTTGATCACACATTGCTGCGTGCCGCTCGGCAGGCGCAATTGGCCCTGACCGCGACCGCTGGCAGGCGAGGACGCAGCCGCAGGTGCCTTGACCGGCGGACTGTTGAGCAGGCCACGCGACGCGGCCGCTGCAGCTGCCGGCGCTGCGGCGACAGGCTTGGCAAACGGATTGACCGCCGCCGCAGCCGGGGCGCCGCCACCAATGACCGCTGCTTTGCCGCCGGTCAGGGCACTCAGGGAGTCGTTGCCGAATGCCGAGTTCATCTTGGTCGGTGCGCTGTTCATCAGGGTGTCGAGCTTGCCGACCTTGTTCAGTGCCTGCTTGACCTTGGTCAGCAGTTGTTCGTTGGTGAACGGCTTGCTGACATAGCCGGAAACGCCGGCCTGAATCGCCTGCACGACGTTTTCCTTGTCGCCACGGCTGGTGACCATGACAAACGGCATGGTCTTGAGATTGTCCTGCTCGCGGCACCAGGTCAGCAGTTCCAGACCCGACATTTCCGGCATTTCCCAATCGCAAAGGACCAGGTCGAAGGCTTCACGGGCGAGCATGGCCTGGGCCTTTTTGCCGTTGATGGCGTCCTCGGTGCGGATCCCCGGGAAATAATTACGCAGGCACTTTTTCACCAGGTCACGAATGAACGAAGCATCGTCCACAACCAACACACTGATCTTGCTCATCCAACACCCCTATTAAAATCCCGGCAAGCATAACGCTGGCTGATGGCACATTGCCAAAACTCTTCAGTCACGCCGGGACTTTTCGTTCGCGGGTGCTGCTTTTTAATTCGATTGATTCAAAAGCACCGGAAACAAAAACGCCCGGCCAAAGGGCCGGGCGCTTTTCTCAGGCAATCTTACTTATCGTCAGCAACGCCCGGAACATTAGCGGTTTCGCCGCTTGTGCCTTGAACTTCTTCCTTCATGCGCTTGAGGCCCATATGGCGCACGTCGGTACCGCGCACCAGATAGATCACCAATTCGGAGATATTGCGCGCGTGGTCGCCGATGCGCTCCAGCGAACGCAGCACCCAGATGATGCTCAAGACGCGCGAGATAGAGCGCGGGTCTTCCATCATGTAGGTCGCCAGTTCACGCAGGGCGGTCTTGTACTCGCGGTCGATGATTTTGTCGTATTGCGCCACCGACAAGGCCAGATCGGCGTCGAAACGGGCAAACGCGTCCAACGCATCGCGGACCATGTTGCGCACCTGGTCGCCGATGTGGCGAACCTCGACGTAACCGCGCGGGGCTTCGCCTTCTTCGCACAACTGGATAGCGCGGCGGGCGATCTTGGTAGCTTCGTCGCCGATGCGCTCCAGGTCGATAACGGACTTGGAGATGCTGATGATCAGACGCAGGTCGGACGCCGCCGGCTGACGACGGGCCAGAATGCGCAGGCATTCTTCGTCGATGTTGCGTTCCATCTGGTTGATCTGGTCGTCAATCTCGCGCACCTGCTGAGCCAGGCCGGAGTCGGCCTCGATCAATGCCGTGACCGCGTCGTTGACCTGCTTCTCGACCAGCCCGCCCATAGCCAGGAGGTGGCTGCGCACTTCCTCAAGCTCGGCGTTGAACTGCGCGGAAATGTGATGGGTAAGGCCTTCTTTAGAAATCATTGTTCGCTCCGCGAAAGTTGCAAGCTTCAAGCTGCAAGCTGCAAGCTTCAAGCAGTTATGTATAAGTCCTGATATCGCACCGCGTCTTTCTTGCCGCCTGAAGCTTGCGGCTTGCAGCTGTACGACTAGCCGTAGCGCCCCGTGATGTAGTCTTCGGTCTGCTTCTTGGCCGGATTGGTGAACAGCGTATCGGTATCGCCAAATTCCACCAGTTTGCCCATGTACATGAACGCCGTGTAGTCGGACACCCGCGCGGCTTGCTGCATGTTGTGGGTCACGATGACGATGGTGAACTTGGACTTCAGTTCGTAGATCAGCTCTTCGACTTTCAGCGTCGAGATCGGGTCGAGTGCCGAGCACGGTTCGTCGAGCAGCAGGACTTCCGGTTCAACCGCGATGGTGCGAGCGATCACCAGACGTTGCTGCTGACCACCGGACAGGCCGAGTGCCGATTCGTGCAGACGATCTTTTACTTCGTCCCACAGCGCCGCGCCTTTGAGGGCCCACTCAACGGCTTCGTCGAGGATGCGCTTCTTGTTGATGCCCTGGATGCGCAGACCGTAAACCACGTTTTCGTAGATGGTTTTCGGGAACGGGTTCGGCTTCTGGAACACCATGCCGACGCGACGACGCAGTTCGGCCACATCTTCGCCCTTGCGATAGATGTTGTTGCCGTACAGGTTGATCGCGCCTTCGACACGGCAACCGTCAACCAGGTCGTTCATGCGGTTGAAGGTCCGTAGCAGCGTGGATTTGCCGCAGCCGGACGGGCCGATGAACGCGGTCACGCGCTGTTTCGGAATATTCATACTGACGTCGAACAGCGCTTGCTTCTCGCCGTAGTACAGGCTCAGGCCCGGCACTTCGATGGCAACGGTTTCCTGCTCGAGGTTCAGGCTCTGCTTGTCGCGGCCCAGGGCAGACATGTTAATGCCGTGGGTATGCGTTTCGTGCTGCATGGGTCTCACTCCGTTCGTAGCTGCAAGCTTCTGGCTGCAAGCTGCAAGTTTGAGCAAAAGCGGCTTGTAGCTTGCCGCTTGTGGCTAATGGCTTTAGCTATCCAGTGCTTTGTATTTTTCACGCAGGTGGTTACGGATATACACCGCCGACAGGTTCAACGTCGCGATCACCAACACCAGCAACAGCGCCGTGGCATATACCAGCGGGCGTGCCGCTTCGACGTTCGGGCTCTGGAAGCCGACGTCATAGATATGGAAGCCCAGGTGCATGATCTTCTGGTCCAGGTGCAGGTACGGATAGTTGCCATCCACCGGCAGCGAAGGCGCCAGTTTCACCACACCCACCAGCATCAGCGGCGCCACTTCACCGGCGGCACGGGCCACTGCGAGGATCATGCCGGTCATCATCGCCGGACTGGCCATCGGGATGACGATCTTCCACAAGGTTTCAGCCTTGGTGGCACCGAGGGCCAACGAGCCTTCACGCACGGTGCGAGGAATCCGCGCCAGACCTTCTTCAGTGGCCACGATCACCACTGGCACCGCCAGCAGCGCCAGCGTCAGCGAAGCCCAGAGCAGACCCGGCGTACCGAAGGTCGGTGCCGGCAACGCTTCCGGGAAGAACAAGCGGTCAACCGAACCACCCAGCACGTAAACGAAGAAGCCCAGGCCAAACACGCCGTAAACGATTGCCGGAACACCCGCGAGGTTGTTCACCGCGATCCGGATGATCCGCGTCAGGGTGTTCTGCTTGGCGTATTCACGCAGGTACACCGCCGCCAGCACGCCGAACGGAGTCACGATCATCGCCATGATCAGCGTCATCATCACGGTGCCGAAAATCGCCGGGAAGATCCCGCCCTCGGTGTTCGCTTCACGCGGGTCGTCCGACAGGAACTCCCAGATCTTGCTGAAGTAGAAACCGACCTTGGTCAGAGTGCTCATCGCGTTCGGCTGGTAGGCGTGAACCACTTTGCCCAGATCGATTTGAATCTCTTTGCCGTTGGCATCGCGAGCGGTCAAAGCGTCGCGGTTGAACTGCGCATGCAGGTCAGCCAGACGCGCTTCGATGTCTTGATAGCGGGCATTGAGTTCGGCACGCTCGGATTCCATGTCGGCTTGCGCGGCGGCGTCGAACTTGCCTTCAAGCTCCAGTTTGCGACTGTGCAGACGGATGCGCTCCAGCCCTGCGTTGATCGCGCCGATGTCGGATTTTTCCAGCGATTTCAGTTGGGCGGCCAGACCATTGACGCGATCGATCCGCGCTTGCAGTTCAGGCCAGGCCGCTTCACCTTCGGCGATGACCTTGCCGTCCTGTTTGACGTTGACCAGGTAGCCGTAGAAATTGCCCCACTCGCGACGTTCGATCGCCATCAGCTCCGGCGGCGTCTTCTGGTTGGTCAACCACTCGCCGACGATCCAGGTGAAGTCGTTGCCGTTCAGGTCACGGTTGCCGACTTTGATCAGCTCGCGCGTCATGAATTCCGGGCCAGCGTCCGGCACCGGCAAACCGGCGCTCTTCAGACGGGCGCGGGGCACTTCTTCTTTCTGCACCACTTCGCCGACCACAAGGTGCTGGGCCTGGCCCGGCACGTCGTAGCTGGCGTGGATCAGATCCGCCGGCCAGAAGTGACCCAGACCGCGCACGGCAATCACCGCCAGCAGGCCAATGGTCATGATGACCGCGATGGACACCGCGCCACCGCTGATCCAGACGCCTGGGGCGCCGCTCTTGAACCATCCTTTCAGGGAGTTCTGTTTCACAGACTTCTACCTTTGCTTAAAGCGACGAGTATTTCTTGCGCAGACGCTGACGAATCAGTTCTGCCAGGGTGTTCATGACGAAGGTGAACAACAGCAGCACCAGCGCCGAGAGGAACAGCACGCGGTAGTGGCTGCCGCCGACTTCCGACTCGGGCATTTCCACCGCGACGTTGGCAGCCAGGGTACGCAGGCCTTCGAACAGGTTCATTTCCATGACCGGGGTGTTACCGGTGGCCATCAGCACGATCATCGTTTCACCGACCGCACGGCCCATGCCGATCATCAGTGCCGAGAAGATGCCCGGGCTGGCGGTGAGGATCACCACGCGGGTCATGGTCTGCCACGGCGTGGCACCGAGGGCCAGCGAGCCGAGGGTCAGACCACGGGGCACGCTGAACACGGCGTCTTCGGCGATCGAGTAGATGTTCGGGATCACCGCAAAACCCATGGCCAGACCAACTACCAAAGCGTTGCGCTGGTCGTAGGTGATGCCCAGATCGTGGGAGATCCACATGCGCATGTCGCCGCCGAAGAACCAGTTCTCCATGAACGGGCTCATGTACAGCGACAGCCAGCCCACAAACAGGATCACCGGAATCAGCAACGCACTTTCCCAGCCATCCGGAACTCTCAGGCGGATCGACTCAGGCAGACGACTGAAGGTGAAACCGGCGACCAGAATGCCGATCGGCAGCAACATCAGCAGGCTGAAGATGCCCGGCAAATGTCCTTCTACATAAGGCGCGAGGAACAGACCGGCGAAGAAACCGAGGATCACCGTCGGCATCGCTTCCATCAGCTCGATGACCGGTTTGACCTTGCGGCGCATGCCCGGCGCCATGAAGTACGCGGTGTAGATCGCGGCGGCAACAGCCAGCGGCGCCGCCAGCAGCATCGCGTAGAACGCGGCTTTCAGGGTGCCGAAGGTCAGTGGCGACAGGCTCAGTTTCGGTTCGAAATCGGTGTTGGCCGCAGTCGATTGCCAGACGTATTTAGGCTCGTCGTAGTTCTCGTACCAGACCTTGCTCCACAGCGCGCTCCAGGACACTTCCGGGTGCGGGTTGTCGAGCAGCAGCGGTTGCAGCTTGCCGCCGGCTTCGACGATGACGCGGTTGGCGCGTGGCGACAGACCGAACAGGCCCTGGCCTTCAACAACCTGATCGACCAGCAAGGTACGGTGCGCGGTGCTGTGGAACACGCCGAGCTTGCCGTCGGCATCCAGCGCCAGGAAGCCTTTGCGGCGCTCTTCGGCGGTGATCTCAATGATTGGCGCCTTGCCCATCTGGAACGTACGAATCTGCTTCAGGCGCTGCTCGCCATCGGGGTCGCGGGCCATGAACCACTGGGCCAGACCACCTTTGGAGTCACCGACGATCAGCGAGATACCGCCGACCAGTTGCGTGGTCGCGGTGACTTCAGCGTCAGCGTTTTCGAGCAATTTGTAACGACCGTTGAGGCTCTTGTCGCGCAGGCTGAACACGTCTGCCTGGGCACGACCGTTGACCACATACAGCCACTGCTGGCGCGGGTCGACGAAGATGTTTTTCACCGGCTCGGTCATCTGCGGCAGATCAATACGCTTCTGCTCGTTGGTGACTTCGCCAGTCATCATGTTTTCTTCGCTGGTCAGCGACAAAACATTGAGTTGCGAACCGGTCGAGCCCACCAGCATCAGGGTCGAATCAGTAGCATTGAGGCTGACGTGCTCCAGCGCACCGCCGCTTTCGTTCAACGTGATCGGCGTGTTGCCGTACGGATACTCGATAGCCGGGCTGATGGTTTTCTTGCTGTCGGGGTAGCTGACTTTATAGGTGTGTCGGAACACCAGTGCCTGACCGTTGGACAAGCCTACGGCCACGAGCGGATGACCTGGCTGGTCTTTACCAATGGAGGTCACGGTTGCGCCTGCCGGCAACGGCAGATCGACGCGACTCAGTTCAGCACCACTGTCGATATCGAAGAACAGCGCCTGGCCCTTGTCGGAAACGCGCATGGCCACCTGATTCTGTTCTTCGAGCGAAATCATCAGCGGCTTGCCGGCGTCCTGCATCCAGGCCGGGGTGATGGCATCATTCACGGTCAGATCGGCACCCTTGAACAGCGGCGCGACGACGTAGGCGAGGAAGAAAAAGATCAGGGTGATGGCTACCAGCACCGCCAGGCCGCCAACGAGGACGTACCAGCGGGTGAAGCGATCCTTTAGCGCGCGAATGCGGCGCTTGCGTTGCAGCTCAGGCGTATTGAAGTCAATGCGCTTGGGAGGATTTGTAGTCATGTTGGAATTGGCCAGATCATTCATGCGCTCACCCTAGCGATCCTGTATGACAGAAAGATGACAATGCAGTGACGCAGCAAATCCACCGCCAACAGAGCTGGCAGAGGATCGAAAATTTGAGAGGTGTATAAAAGGCCGGTCTGCGGGCAGATCCGGCCTTTCACCTGAGTCCGAAGGGGTTCACCTCGGACTCAATTTGTTACTTCTTGGCGACAGCGCCGCCTTCTTGCAGACCCAGGTCAGCCAGTGCTTTTGCAGCAACCTTGGCCGGCAGTGGGATGTAGCCGTCTTTCACAACCACTTCCTGACCCTGTTTGGACAGAATCAGTTTCACGAACTCGGCTTCCAGCGGGGCCAGAGGCTTGTTCGGGGCCTTGTTGACGTAAACGTAGAGGAAGCGCGACAGCGGGTACTTGCCGTTCAGGGCGTTTTCTTCGGTGTCTTCGATGAAATCGGTGCTGCCTTTCTTGGCCAGAGCTACCGTTTTCACGCTTGCGGTTTTGTAGCCGATGCCCGAGTAACCAACGCCGTTCAGCGAGGAGCTGATCGACTGCACGACCGAAGCCGAACCTGGTTGTTCGTTGACGTTTGGCTTGAAGTCGCCTTTGCACAAGGCTTCTTCTTTGAAGTAGCCATAGGTGCCCGATACCGAGTTACGACCGAACAGTTGAACCGGCTTGTTGGCCAGGTCGCCAGTCACACCCAGGTCACCCCAGGTTTTCACGTCGGTTTTAGCACCGCACAGGCGAGTGGACGAGAAGATCGCGTCGACTTGCTCCATGGTCAGACCCTTGATCGGGTTGTCCTTGTGTACGAATACAGCCAGGGCGTCCACGGCAACCGGGATAGCGGTTGGCTTGTAGCCATATTTGGTTTCGAAAGCTTGCAGCTCGTTATCCTTCATCTTGCGGCTCATCGGGCCCAGGTTAGCGGTGCCTTCAGTCAGCGCAGGTGGCGCGGTCGAAGAACCGGCGGCCTGAATCTGGATGTTTACGTTCGGGTATTCTTTTTTGTAGTTCTCAGCCCACAGGGTCATGAGGTTGGCCAGGGTATCGGAGCCGACGCTGGACAGGTTGCCCGACACACCGGTGGTCTTGGTGTAGCTCGGGATAGCAGGGTCAACAGCGGCAACCGCGTTGGCAGTCGCAACGCCAGCAGCGACAAAAGTCATTGCCGCCATCAAACGCTTCAGTTTCATGCCTTACTCCTAGCAGATAGGGTGTGTTAAGTCGGGGCCAAGTATCAGCAGGCCGTGTGAACACTCTATGGCTGAAATATGACAATTGGATGAAAGGCCAGCATTCAGGTTTTAAAAGATGATTCGAGACGCCCATTCGCGAGCAGGCTCGCTCCCACACCGGGAACGCATTCCAAGTGTGGGAGCGAGCCTGCTCGCGAAAGGGTCGTGACTACTGAGGAGATTTCGGATCAGCGCCCCTTCTTCCAGAGCCACGCCCCCACCAGGATTCCCACCGCGCAGAGCACCGCCACATAGTAGGCAGGCCCCATCGGGCTTTCTTTCAGCAGCAGGCTGACGATCATCGGCGTCAGGCCACCGAAGATTGCGTACGCCACGTTGTAGGAAAACGACAAGCCACTGAAGCGCACCACCGGCGGGAACGCCTTGACCATCACATACGGTACCGCACCGATGGTGCCGACCAGCAAACCGGTCAGGGCATACAGCGGGAACAGCCAGTTCGGGTGATCGGCGAGGCTGTGATAGAAGGTCCAGGAGCTGATCAGCAGGCCCAGGCAACCGAACACGAATACGCGCCCGGCGCCAAAGCGATCCGCCAGCGCACCGGCAATGATGCAGCCAAAACTCAGAAATACGATCGCCAGGCTGTTGGATTGCAGCGCTGTGGTTGGCGAGAAGTGATAGACCGTTTGCAGCACGGTCGGGGTCATCAGGATCACAACGACGATGCCGGCAGACAGCAGCCAGGTCAGCAGCATCGAGATCGCGATCGCCCCGCGATGATCACGCAGCACCGCGCGCAGCGGCACTTCTTCGGCCAGCGCCTTGCGCAGTTGCAGCTCGGCAAATACCGGAGTTTCGTGCAGCCAGCGGCGCAGGTAAACCGAGAACAGGCCAAACACGCCGCCGAGCAGGAACGGAATCCGCCAGGCGTAATCGGAAACTTCGGTCGGCGTATAGAGGCTGTTGATCGCCGTGGCGACCAGCGAGCCGAGCAGGATACCGGCGGTCAGGCCGCTGGTGAGGGTGCCACAGGCGTAACCCATGTACTTTTGCGGCACGTGTTCGGAAACGAAGACCCACGCCCCCGGCACTTCACCGCCAATCGCTGCGCCTTGAATCACGCGCATCAATAGAAGAAGGATCGGCGCCCACATGCCGATCTGCGCATACGTCGGCAGCAAACCCATGATCAGGGTCGGCACGGCCATCATGAAGATGCTCAGGGTGAACATCTTTTTGCGCCCCAGCAGATCGCCGAAATGCGCCATGACGATGCCGCCCAGCGGACGCGCGAGATAACCGGCGGCGAAGATGCCGAAGGTCTGCATCATGCGCAGCCACTCGGGCATGTCGGCCGGGAAGAACAGTTTGCCGACTACGGTGGCGAAGAATACGAAGATGATGAAATCGTAGAATTCCAGCGCGCCCCCCAGGGCGGACAGCGACAGGGTCTTGTAGTCATTGCGGGTCAACGGTCGTGCGGGTTGCTCGGGCTGCGCGAGGCTCGAAGGCGCTGTGGTCATGGCAAGGGCTTCTCTTATAGTCGGATCTGCCGCCACAACAACGCTGGCGGTGGCTTGGGCAGGTTCGGCACCATAGCAAATTGTTCGAAAAAGCACATAGAGCCGCGTATTTGACAGTCGAAATCAGAACCGGACGGTCGTCGTGGAGTCTACCGACCGATATACTCGCAACCTTGCCCCGGTTTGTAGGGGGTTGCTGTGCGAAAACGTTGTTGGCCCGCCCTTTGATCGGCGCAGCCGGTTTCGCAGAGTTTCTCCTTAGGCGCCTTATGGAAAACGTGACGAACGTAGTATGTTCGGTGCTGAATCGTTTTTCCCGAAGACGGCTACCACCAGCAGCACTAACAAAGAGTCACGGGTCAGAGGCCCCTCGGCATGATAGAACTCGAACAAGAAGATCCGATCCCACAGGGCGACCTGGCCCTGCAAATCACCGCGCTTCCACGCGAAACCAATGGCTTTGGCGATATTTTCGGCGGCTGGCTGGTAGCGCAGATGGATTTGGCCGGCACCGCGATGGCCAGCCGCGTCGCCGGTGGCCGCGTGGCCACTGTCGCCATCGATCGCATGGCGTTTCTGGTGCCTGTGGCGGTCGGCGCGCAATTGTCCTTTTACACCCAGACCCTGGAAATCGGTCGCAGCTCGATCCAGATGATGGTCGAGGTGTGGAGCGACGATCCGCTGTCCAGCGAGTGGCGTAAGGTGACCGAAGCGGTATTCGTCTTCGTCGCCATCGACGGCAGTGGCCGCACTCGTTCGGTGCCACCACGCGCACGTTAAACCTCGCGGCCGTTTTACGGTCGATAGTCGTCCCAAGTGTCTGATCGAGAGCTGTCCCATGACCACGCCCAACGTTGAAGCCGTGAAACTGGATGAACTGAACTGCTGGCGCATTCGCCACGGTCAGGCTGAAGTGTTGGTCGCCCAGCAAGGCGCGCACATCCTCAGTTACCAGATCGACGGCCAGCCGCCGATCATCTGGCTCAACGACAAGGCCACGTTCAAGACCGGCAAGAGCATCCGTGCCGGCGTGCCGGTGTGCTGGCCGTGGTTCGGCAAGTTCGAACGCAATCCGCAGAGCGTGCAGGCGATGTACACCGGTGAGCAACCAGCCCCTGCGCACGGTCTGGTGCGTGCGATGGATTGGGAGCTGGGCGGCATCGAAGCCGAGAGCAACGGGATCAAGGTCGAGTTCAAGTTGCCCTATCCCGAAGGCGGCCTGCCGGGTTGGCCGCATCAGGTGGATCTGACCCTGACCCTGCGTCTGTCGGATGAGCTGCAATTCAGCCTGACCAGCCATAACCGTGGCAGTGACTCCGTCAGCCTGAGTCAGGCGCTGCATACCTATTTTGCTGTCAGCGATGTGCGCAATGTGCATGTCGACGGCGTGGAGGGTTTGGATTACATCGAGACGCTGGACGACTGGAAGACCCACAGCCAGCAAGGCGATCTGCATTTTGCCGGGGAAACCGACCGCATCTACCTCGATACGCCGCCGCAACTGAGCATCGTCGACTCGACGTGGGAACGGCGCATCGTGCTGACCTCTACCGGCTCGCGGACGGCCGTGATCTGGAACCCCTGGATCGACCGCGCTGCGGCGCTCAGCGATATGGATAACGATGGCTGGCAGCGCATGCTGTGCATCGAGACGGCGAATGTGATGAGTGATGTGGTGACTCTGGCACCGGGTGCGAGCCATACGATGGGCGTCAGCGTCGCCAGCAAAGCGCTCTAATCAGCAGCACAATACAAAATGTGGGAGCGAGCCTGCTCGCGAAGGCGTGGTATCAGTCAACATTCAAATGTCTGACACACCGCTTTCGCGAGCAGGCTCGCTCCCACAGTTGTTTCGTGGTGTCAGAGATCAGATTCCTGCACCACCCGCACCTTGTCCGCCTCCAGCGCATAGGCCGCATCGGCCAGGTCATTGCTGACCTTCTCGACCTTCAGCGTGCCGCTCACCCACAGCGGCGTATAGATGTCGTCCAGCTTCAAACCCTTCGGATACCGCACCAGCACCAGTTGATTCGGCGGCGGTGGCGGCACGTGGATGCACGCGCCCGGGTACGGCACGAGGAAGAACAGCGTGCTGCGGCCCTTGGCGTCGGATTCCAGCGGCACCGGATAACCGCCGATGCGGATGTGCTTGTCGTTCATCGACGCTACGGTTTTGGTCGAGTACATGACCGCCGGCAGACCTTTGGCCTGCTTCATCCCGCCCTTCTCGGTGAAGGTGCCGGTGGCTTCCGGGGAGTTGTGGTCGATTTCAGGCATGGCCTCGAGGGCCTTTTGATCCGACTTGGGCATCAGTTCGAGCCAGTCGGTTTCCGGCAGTTCGCTGGCGTGGGCCAGACCGCTGCCCAGCAAGAGGAGAGTCAACAGAAGACGGCGCATGAAGGTGCTCGGTAAAAAAGGAAGTTGAAGCGCCGAGCATTCTAGCCCTCCCCGCCGCAATGGCGGAGAGGACTTTGTCGCTTTGGATCAGTTCTTTTTGATCAGGCCGTAGATCACCAGCAACACGACTGCGCCAACCAGCGCGCCGAGGAAGCCTGCGCCCTCGCCCGCCTGATAAATGCCCAGAGCCTGGCCGCCATAGGTGGCCGCCAGCGAACCCCCGATACCGAGCAGGATGGTCATGATCCAGCCCATGCTGTCATCGCCCGGTTTCAGGAACCGAGCCAGCAGGCCGACGATCAAGCCGATAAAGATGGTTCCGATAATTCCCATGGCATTTCCCTCTGATTTGGTAGATATGCCAAAGCCTAGACAGACTTTGGCATCCTGCCATGAGAGAACGGCGGCCCCTGAATGGTTCCGCCGCTGCCACATGAAACTCTTTTACTGGGCGATCAGCGCTTCGACCTTGAGGATCTGCGCTTCAAGCGTGGCCTTGTCGGCGCAGCGCAGGTTGGCGTGACCGACCTTGCGCCCGGCCTTGAAGGCCTTGCCGTAGTGGTGCAGATGGCAGCCTTCGATGGCGATGACTTTCTCAACCGGCGGGACAACGCCGATAAAGTTGAGCATCGCGCTCTCGCCGACCTTGGCCGTCGAACCCAGCGGCAGACCGGCAACGGCACGCAGGTGGTTTTCGAACTGGCTGCACTCGGCGCCTTCGGTGGTCCAGTGCCCGGAGTTGTGCACGCGTGGGGCGATTTCGTTGGCCTTGAGGCCACCGTCGACCTCAAAGAACTCGAACGCCATCACACCGACGTAATCAAGCTGCTTGAGCACACGGCTGGAATAATCTTCGGCCAACGCCTGCAACGGGTGATCAGTGCTGGCGATCGACAACTTGAGGATGCCGCTGTCGTGGGTGTTGTGCACCAACGGGTAGAACTTCGTTTCACCATCGCGAGCGCGCACGGCGATCAGCGAGACTTCACCGGTGAACGGCACGAAGCCCTCCAGCAAGCAGGCAACGCTGCCGAGTTCGGCAAAAGTGCCGACCACGTCTTCAGGTTTGCGCAGGACTTTCTGACCCTTGCCGTCGTAACCCAGCGTGCGGGTTTTCAGCACGGCCGGCAGACCGATTGCAGCCACGGCAGCATCCAGATCGGCTTGTGACTGAATGTCGGCAAAGGCTGGGGTCGGGATCCCCAGATCCTTGAACATGCTCTTTTCGAACCAGCGATCACGCGCGATGCGCAGGGCTTCGGCGCTTGGATAAACCGGCACGAATTGCGAGAGGAACGCTACGGTTTCAGCCGGGACGCTTTCGAATTCGAAGGTCACCAGATCGACTTCATCGGCCAATTGGCGCAGATGGTCCTGATCGCCGTAATCGGCCCGCAGGTGTTCGCCCAGCGCAGCGGCGCAAGCGTCCGGCGCAGGATCGAGGAAAGCGAAGTTCATGCCCAGCGGAGTGCCCGCCAAGGCCAACATGCGACCCAACTGGCCGCCACCGATTACACCGATCTTCATCTCAACAACCTCAGGCAATACGTGGGTCTGGATTGTCC
This sequence comes from Pseudomonas sp. A0308, assembly GCF_044218815.1. Classification (NCBI taxonomy): domain Bacteria; kingdom Pseudomonadati; phylum Pseudomonadota; class Gammaproteobacteria; order Pseudomonadales; family Pseudomonadaceae; genus Pseudomonas; species Pseudomonas sp. A0308. Next base: position 3,517,718 of record NZ_CP162581.1, on the reverse strand, counting down.
AGGACGCTGTCTGTCTGCTCGGCACGGAAGGTTTTCAGCACCGCGTGGAATTGCGGATGCTTGGCGCCAAGGATACTCGCCGAGAGCAGCGCTGCGTTGATCGCGCCAGCCTTGCCGATGGCCAGGGTGGCGACCGGAATGCCGGCCGGCATCTGCACGATCGACAGCAGTGAATCGACGCCCGAGAGCATTGCCGACTGCACGGGAACGCCCAGCACCGGCAGGTGGGTCTTGGCCGCACACATGCCCGGCAAGTGAGCTGCGCCACCAGCACCGGCGATAATCACCTCGATGCCTCGGCCTTCAGCCTCTTCGGCGTACTGGAACAGCAGATCCGGGGTACGGTGTGCAGAAACCACCTTGACCTCGTACGGGATGCCGAGCTTTTCCAGCATATCGGCGGTGTGGCTAAGGGTGGACCAATCGGACTTGGAGCCCATGATCACGCCAACCAGTGCACTCATCGTCGCGCCTCTTCTCTCTGGGCGCCCGCAGGCGCGTCAAAAACAACAAGCCACGCAGGTTGCGTGGCTTGATTGTACGAAAAATGGCCGGTCGTACCGGCCAAAGGCCGCGCAGTATACCGCAAAGAAAGCAATAAACAGCCCCCTGCACGACCATCTGTCATCTGCCGCAAAAGCCCGGTTTTATTGACTTGAAGGTCAGTCCAGAAACACCGCAAATCCCTTGTGGGAGCTGGCTTGCCAGCGCTGACGTCGTGTCAGCAAACATTGAGGGTGACTGGCCAACCGCAATCGCTGGCAAGCCAGCTCCCACAGGGTTATTCGATGGGTTCAGGTGTTTTGTGCGGCGCCACCTTCTAGCTTGCGCCACAGCAGACGGACGTTGGCCTTGCGCACCAGTGCGCAGCGGTACAGACGAATCTCCAGTGGCACATGCCATTGCGGGCCGCCGCACACAACGAGTTCACCGCGTGCCAGTTCCGCACGCACACTCAGTTGTGGCACCCAGGCAATGCCGAGGCCTTCCAGCGCCATGCTTTTCAGGCTGTCGGCCATGGCGGTTTCATAAATGGTGGTAAACCGCAGCTGACGCTGGCGCAGCAAACCGTTCACTGAGCGTCCGAGAAAAGCCCCGGCGCTGTAGGCGAGCAGCGGCACGCTGGCTTCGCCTTCCAGATCGAACAGCGGTTTGCCATCGGCATCCGCCGCGCACACCGGCAACATTTCGGTCTGGCCCAAATGCAGCGACGGGAAAATCTCCGGGTCCATCTGCATCGCCGCGTCCGGGTCATAGAACGCCAGCATCAGATCGCAGCCACCTTCACGCAACGCATGCACGGCGTCACCAACGTTGGTCGCCACCAACCGAGTGGCAATATTCAGCCCTTCATTACGCAGTTGCGCGATCCAGCGCGGGAAGAAACCCAGCGCCAAGGAGTGAGCGGCGGCCACCTGCATCACCTCGCCCTGCCCGCCTTCCAGATGATGCAGGTGACGCAACACTTCGCCGAGCTGCTCGACCACGGTGCGCGCGGTCACCAGAAACAATTGCCCCGCCGCCGTCAGTTCGATCGGCGTGCGCGATCGATTGACCAAGGTCAGCCCCAGCGCCGCTTCGAGGCTGCGGATCCGCCGGCTGAATGCTGGCTGAGTCACGAAACGTCGTTCGGCGGCCTGCGAGAAGCTGCGGGTGGCGGCCAGAGCACTGAAGTCCTCGAGCCATTTGCTTTCCAGATTCATCACGTCCTCCCGGACACGCACCAAAACAGGTCACACGTCTGCCGCGCACGCGGCGTCACACGGGCATTATGCCGAATGTGCATAGGCCAGTGCTTAACAGCATTGGCCCAAATTTCCCCACAAGCCTAGCATTCGCAGCGTTCCGGCACAGACCGGGTCCATATCGAGATGATTTCTATCATGTCCTCCGCTGCATCTTTCCGCACAGAAAACGACCTGCTTGGCGCCCTCGAAGTACCGGCTCAAGCGTATTACGGCATCCAGACCCTGCGAGCGGTGAACAACTTCCGCCTCTCGGGCGTTCCGATTTCGCATTACCCGAAACTGGTTGTGGGTCTGGCGATGGTCAAACAGGCCGCCGCTGACGCCAACCGTGAATTGGGTCACCTGAGCGAAGCCAAGCACGCTGCCATCAGCGAAGCCTGTGCACGATTGATCCGCGGTGATTTCCACGAAGAATTCGTGGTCGACATGATTCAGGGTGGCGCCGGTACCTCCACCAACATGAACGCCAACGAAGTGATCGCCAACATTGCTCTGGAAGCAATGGGTCACCAGAAAGGCGAGTACCAGTACCTGCACCCGAACGACGACGTGAACATGGCGCAGTCGACCAACGACGCCTACCCGACGGCCATCCGCCTGGGTCTGCTGTTGGGTCACGACACCCTGCTCGCCAGCCTCGACAGCCTGATTCAGGCATTTGCGGCCAAAGGTAAAGAATTCGATCACGTCCTGAAAATGGGCCGTACCCAGCTGCAAGACGCCGTACCGATGACCCTCGGCCAGGAATTCCGTGCTTTCGCCACCACCATGGGCGAAGACCTGGCCCGTCTGAAGACGCTGGCCCCGGAACTGCTGACTGAAGTGAACCTGGGCGGCACCGCGATCGGCACTGGCATTAACGCCGACCCGCGTTATCAGGCGCTGGCTGTACAGCGTCTGGCGCTGATCAGCGGCCAACCGCTGGTGCCAGCGGCCGACCTGATCGAAGCCACCTCCGACATGGGCGCCTTCGTGCTGTTCTCCGGCATGCTCAAACGCACCGCGGTCAAGCTGTCGAAGATCTGCAATGACCTGCGTCTGCTGTCCAGCGGTCCACGCACCGGCATCAACGAGATCAACCTGCCGGCGCGTCAGCCAGGCAGCTCGATCATGCCCGGCAAGGTCAACCCGGTGATCCCGGAAGCCGTTAACCAGGTAGCCTTCCAGGTCATCGGCAACGACTTGGCACTGACCATGGCAGCCGAAGGCGGCCAGCTGCAATTGAACGTGATGGAGCCGCTGATCGCGTTCAAGATCTTCGACTCGATCCGCCTGCTGCAACGCGCCATGGACATGCTGCGCGAGCACTGCATCGTCGGCATCACCGCCAACGAAGCGCGCTGCCGTGAACTGGTCGAGCACTCGATCGGTCTGGTCACCGCACTGAACCCGTACATCGGCTACAAAAACGCCACCCGCATCGCCGGTATCGCTCTTGAAAGCGGCCGCGGCGTGCTGGAACTGGTGCGCGAAGAAGGTCTGCTCGACGAAGCCATGCTCGCCGACATCCTGCGCCCGGAAAACATGATTGCTCCGCGTCTGGTTCCGCTCAAAGCCTGAGCCGACGCGTTACTTGTAGCACCGCTCACCAGGTCGAGGGACTAGACACCTCTCACCTTTTGAGGGCTTGGGGATCCGTCCCCAGGCCCTTTTTTTTAACTATCTGATCCTGAGACCCCTATGTCTGGGGACTGAACAATGTGGGAGCGAGCAGGCTCGCTCCCACAAAAAAGCAGTTCCCGCACAAACCCGGCGCCGGTAACGCCGGGTGTTTCAAAGCTTCGTTTCGTCGCTTGCACCACTACCGTGCAGACGGGCGCGCCACTGATCGGTATAGTGCCGCCCCTCTTCGCGTGAGCGGTCGTCGGTAACGAGGCCATCACCCATGCGAAACCCGAACTAATAACAAACCCGCGAAATGGATCCGGGACGAAACCTTCGCCTCACCCGTCGTGCCGTGCGCAGACCGGTGTAACACGATGTTTCTTCTATCCAGCATTTGCTTACACAAAAAACAGCGAGGAAAAATCCATGCTCGAAGTCATTAACGACTTCCTCTCAGGGAAAGTACTGATCGTGCTCATTGTCGGGCTCGGTAGCTACTTCACGATTCGCTCGCGTTTCGTTCAATTGCGGCACTTCTTCCACATGTTCGCGGTGTTCCGCGACAGTCTCAAAAGCAGCGCCGGGCAGCTCAGCTCGTTCCAGGCCCTGATGCTCAGCCTCGCCGGCCGTGTCGGTGCAGGTAACATCGCCGGTGTCGGCATCGCCGTTACCCTCGGTGGGCCAGGTGCGGTGTTCTGGATGTGGGTAACCGCACTGGTCGGCATGTCCAGCAGCTTCTTCGAGTGCTCGCTCGGCCAGCTCTACAAACGCACCGACTCTGATGGCACCTTCCGTGGCGGCCCGTCCTACTACATCCAGCACGGTTTGCAGAAACGCTGGTTGGGTATGGTCATGGCGTTCCTGTTGCTGGTGACCTTCGGTTTCGCCTTCAACGGCCTGCAAGCGCACGCCGTGACTCACTCGCTGGAAAACGCTTTCGGCCTCGACACCACTTACACCGGCCTCGGCCTGGCAGTGCTGCTGGGCCTGGTGTTCGTCGGCGGGATCAAGCGTATCGCCAAGGTCGCTGACCTGTTGGTACCGGTGAAAACCCTGGTGTACATCGGCGTGACCCTCTACGTGATCGTGCTGCAATTCGACCACGTACCCGCCATGTTGATGACCATCGTCAAAAGCGCATTCGGTCTCGACCAGGCATTCGGCGGTCTGATCGGTAGCGCCATCGTCATGGGCGTGAAGCGTGGCGTGTTCGCCAACGAAGCCGGTTTGGGCAGTGCGCCGAACGTGGCGGCTGTGGCTTCGGTCGAGCACCCGGTCGCGCAAGGCGTGGTTCAGGCCTTCAGCGTGTTCCTCGACACCTTCGTGATCTGCACCTGCACCGCGCTGCTGATCCTGCTCTCGGGTTTCTACACCCCAGGCTTCGAAGGCGATGGCATTGCCCTGACCCAGAACTCGCTGGCCGCTGTGGTGGGTGAGTGGGGCCGGATGTTCATTTCGGTCGCCCTGGCGTTGTTCGTGTTCACCTCGATCCTCTACAACTACTACCTTGGCGAGAGCAACCTGCGCTTCATGATCGGTGAAAACCGCAAGGCGCTGATCGGCTACCGCGTGTTGGTATTGGTGTTGATCTTCTGGGGTGCGATCGAAAACCTCAGCACCGTGTTCGCCTTCGCCGACATCACCATGACCATGCTGGCGTTTGTGAACCTGATCGCGCTGTTCCTGCTGTTCAAGATCGGCATGCGCATCCTGCGTGACTACGATGACCAGCGTGCGGCCGGCATCAAGACGCCGGTGTTCGATTCGAGCAAATTCCCGGATCTGGACCTGGACCGCAAAGCCTGGCCGGCCAATCCGCCCGCCGCAGCCGGCAAGACTGAAGTCGAGCCGCAAGGCGTCCCTGCAGCGCAACGCTGATGGGTGAATGACGGGCGCATCTCCTGCGCTCGTCAGTTACAGTTCGGAAAACTGTGAGAGCGAGCCTGCTCGCGAATGCAATCTGGCAGTTGATGCATGCATTGACTGACACACCGCTTTCGCGAGCAGGCTCGCTCCCACAGGACCTCATCCTTTCGGAGAATCCTCATGAATTCGTCGACCTATCCTGCCGCGCAAAACGTCATGGTGCTCTACACCGGTGGCACCATCGGCATGCAGGCCAGTGCCAATGGCCTGGCCCCGGCGTCCGGTTTCGAAGCGCGGATGCGCGACTATCTGCACAGCCAGCCAGAACTGATCGTGCCGCAATGGCGCTTTCGTGAAATGTCGCCGCTGATCGACAGCGCCAACATGACCCCGGCCTATTGGCAGCAACTGCGTGAGGCTGTGGTCGACGCAGTTGATGTACAGAACTGCGACAGCGTGCTGATCCTGCACGGCACCGACACACTGGCGTACAGCGCTGCGGCCATGAGTTTCCAGTTGCTCGGCCTGCATGCCCGTGTGTGCTTCACCGGCTCCATGTTGCCGGCCGGTGTCACCGATAGCGATGCCTGGGAAAACCTCAGCGGCGCACTGGTCGCCCTCGGCCAGGGTTTGGCGCCGGGTGTGCATCTGTACTTCCACGGTGAGCTGCTGGCGCCGACCCGCTGCGCGAAAGTGCGCAGCTTCGGTCGTCATCCGTTCAAGCGCCTGGAGCGTCAGGGCGGCGGCGTGAAAGCTACTTCTGTGCCGCCAGCGTTGAATTACAACCAGCCCAAGCTACTGGCGAACATTGCGGTACTGCCGTTGTTCCCCGGAATCGGCGCCGCGATTCTCGACGGGTTGCTCGACAGCGGCATTCAGGGGCTGGTGCTGGAGTGCTACGGCAGCGGCACCGGACCGAGCGACAATCCAGAGTTCCTTGCCAGCTTAAGCCGTGCGCGGGACAACGGCGTGGTGGTGGTCGCGGTGACGCAATGCCACGAGGGCGGAGTTGAACTGGACGTGTACGAGGCTGGCAGCCGCTTGCGCGGGGCTGGCGTGCTGTCCGGTGGCGGTATGACCCGCGAGGCGGCGTTCGGCAAATTGCATGGCTTGCTGGGGGCGGGTCTTGAAACGGCTGAAGTGCGGCGGCTGATGGAGCTGGATTTGTGTGGTGAGCTGGTCTGAGCAAGGCTGCCGATTTCCCCTCACCCTAACCCTCTCCTAGAGGGAGAGGGCTGGGGTGAGGGGCTGCTGCGGCATATAACTTGCTGCGTTCCAGCCATCCCAAGGCTGGAAAATCTCATGCTCCACTCCCACCTCACCACCCTCAACGCGGTCTCTCTGGTGCTCAACACCTTCAGGGATCAAGGCTTGTCGAGCGAAGCATTGCTGGCCGGCAGCGGCATCAGTGCGGCGGATCTGGCCCGGGCCGACACGCGCATCACCACCAATCAGGAGATGCAGGTGTGCGCCAACGCGGTCGCGCTCAAGCACGATATCGGTCTGGAACTGGGCCGACGCATGCACGTTTCCAGCTATGGAATTCTCGGCTACGCACTGCTGACCTGTGCCACCTTCGGTGACGCTTTGCGCCTGGCCATCCGCTATCCGGCGCTGTTGGGAACACTTTTCGAGCTGAGTCTTGAGGACGACGGCGAACGCGTCTGGTTTGTCGCCGCCGATTACCGCGAGAGCCCGGCGATGGCAGTATTCAATGCCGAATTCTGTCTGGTTTCGCTCAAAGTCATTTGCGACGATTTACTCGGTGGTCCGCTGCCCTTGCTCGCCGTCCGTTTTGAACATGAGGCACCGGATTACCGCGAAAGCTATGCCGAGCACTTCAATGCAGCGCTGCACTTCGCCGCCAAGGACAACGCGTTCGCCTTCGACCGCCACTGGCTGGACCGGCCGCTGCCGCTGGCGGACGCCGTCACCCATCAAGCCATGGCTGAACGCTGTCGCAAGCAGAACCTCGAATTCACCGGGCGTCAGGCCTGGCTGGGCCGTATCCGCCAATTGCTCAGTGCCCAGCTGAACGCCGCACCGGGACTGGAAGGTCTGGCCCAGCAAATGAAATGCTCGCCGCGCACTTTGCGCAGACATCTGAAGGACATGGGCAGCAGTTATCAGGAACTGCTCGATGAACTGCGCTTCGAGCGAGCCAAGCAGATGCTGTGTGAGGATCAACTTCCGATCTACCGCATCGCCGAAACCCTGGGCTTCAGCGAGACCGCGAGCTTTCGCCATGCGTTTGTGCGCTGGAGTGGGGTCGCGCCGAGCCAGTTCCGACCGCATTGATATTCCTTTGTGGGAGCAGGCTTGGGCAGGCCTACTCAAGCAAGGGGCGAATAGCGGTCAGAGGTTCTGGCCAGATCGATCCCCTTTTGGCCTCTTCTGCCGTTTTCCGAATCGCTGTGCGCCGCAACACTGGACGCAAACCGAATCAGCCCCTGCGGAGAACAACAAATGCTGACGATCTACTCGGATGATCACCACCTGCACCATGGCCGCTGCGAATTGATCGATGGCCAGCTCAAGCCTTGCTTCGAGATGCCTTCGCGTGCCGACCATGTGCTGCAACGCGTGCAGCACCAGCATCTGGGTCCGGTGGAGGCACCGAAGGATTTCGGCCTTGAACCGATCGCCCGCATTCACAGCCGCGACTATCTCGAGTTCTTCAAAGGCGCGTGGGCTCGCTGGACAGAATTCAACACCGACGGCGACTTGCTGCCCTACACCTGGCCGGCCCGCACACTGCGCGCCATCAAACCGACCAGCCTGCACGGCCAACTCGGTTACTACAGCTTCGACGGCGGCGCACCGATCACCGCCGGCACCTGGCAAGCCGCGTACAGCGCGGCGCAAGTTGCACTGACCGCGCAAGCGGCGATCCAGCAAGGCGCACACAGTGCCTTCGCGTTGTGTCGCCCACCCGGACATCACGCTGCCGGCGATTTGATGGGCGGTTATTGCTACCTCAACAACGCGGCCATTGCGGCGCAGGCGTTTCTTGATCAAGGCCACAAGAAGGTCGCGATCCTCGACGTCGACTACCACCACGGCAACGGCACCCAATCGATTTTCTACGAACGCAGCGACGTGTTGTTCACCTCGATCCATGGCCACCCGGAAGCGGAGTTTCCGTTCTTCCTCGGCTACGAAGACGAGCTCGGTGAAGGCGCCGGCGAAGGCTTCAATTTCAACTATCCATTGCCCGCAGGTTCCGGCTGGGACACCTGGAGTGCGGCGCTGGATCAAGCCTGCAACGAGATCGACCGTTATGGCGCCGAGATCATCGTCGTGTCGCTGGGTGTCGATACGTTCAAAGATGACCCGATCTCGCAATTCAAGCTCGACAGCCCGGATTACCTGGCGATGGGCAAGCGTATTGCCGCGCTCGGCAAACCGACGCTGTTCGTGATGGAAGGTGGCTACGCGGTGGAAGAAATCGGCATCAACGCAGTGAACGTGCTTGAGGGCTTTGAAAGCGCTCACTGAGCAACGGCTAAACACCTGGACCCGCTCGTGCGGGTCTTTTTTTGCCCGCAAGATCTATGTACCGCACACCGTCGCGACGCGAACTTTACCTTGCCCTGCTCGGCCACTTCCCCGGTGTGCCCAACAGTCAGAGCAGGAATTGCCCATGCCCGAAATATCCATACCCAGCGCGGTCGATGTGTTGACCCAACTGGTGACCGGCCCCTCGTTGCGGGAAGTCGCCACGACAACACTGCGCCAGGCCCTCAAAACGCTGTATCCGAACCTGGAGATCGACCCGCAACGGGCCATGGTCGCGACGCCGACATGGGTCATCACTGACGAGCATGCAACCCCGGGGGCCGATAAGTTCGAATCCCTTACCGACGCGCTGGTGCGGCTTGGCCTGTCCGGCACCACGGTGACGTACCTCGACGACGAACACTTCCTGACCTTGCAGCCCACTGTCAGTCCGGCAATCCAGCTGCCGGTGAAAATCAGTGCCATCGCCCGGCTGATCAACGAGCTGGCGCCACTGCTGTTCGTTGCCTACAAAGAGCAACACATCGATTACTGGAGCGAAAACACCGCTGCGAATCACCCGCGCTGGTATCAACTGTCAGATGGCTTGCGCAGACTATGGAATGTCGACGCAAGCCTTGGCTGGGATGCCGATGAGCAAGCCATGGCCCTCGCCGTTTTCAACAACCCGGACAAACGAAAAAGAGCCAACGACAAGTACAAGACCCGCGCCTGTCTGATTGACCTGGATCACGGTGAAGGGGATGCCCGCAAACACACGACGTTGCTCAATACTGCCGTGCTGATCGGTACGCTCGGGCAGCGCACGCTGGTGCTCACTCACTCGGTGGTGCAAGGCTTCCGGCGCTTCGCTTCGGTGGACGAAATCGGCAATGCCCTGCCACACCGGTTTCGCGAAGGCGCCAGCGCCAAAGGTCTGAGCTGGCGACTTGTCGAGCCTGAAGGCGACTTCTTCAACCACCAGGCCTGCACTGTCATTGCGCTTGAAGCCGATGCGCTGGGCCAGATCAATTTCTTCGAAGGTCCGATTCTCAACAGGCTCTATCCTCACGCCGGAACCGCAGGCAACCATCAACAACCGATACCGCGCCTGAAACCGCACATCGAGCGACTGAGGCCAATGCTGCCCGGGTGGCTGGACGCTGCCTCGCCTGCCGATCAGACCCTCTACGGCCGACACTTGCTGGATCTGACGGTGGTGCAGCATGCGAACCAGGGCAAATCGTTTCAGAGCGAAGTGAAGGATCTGCAGACATTCACACGCGAGGCACTGACTGCACAGATTCTAAAAGACCACCCGACAGCAACCGATATCAAGCTCGACGACATCGAGATGACCATCGTCAGCCTGGTGATCTGGGGCACGTTCATAGTGCCGGGCGAATTTCAGACCAAAACGCTGACGCTTCTCGAACTCGCGCTGCAAAACCTGGCGGGCCTGCCCCTGGGCAATAAAAGGGTGGCCTACAAAGACGGCAGCGCGTTACCGCAATGGATGACCGTGACCTTTGTCGAAGAGCTGGTAAAGACCGTCGACATCGGCAGCACTTACCCCGCTTACCTGAAGAAAAAACTGGTCGACGACGCCACTCAGGCGGCTGCTTTGCAGGATCTCTATAGCCAACAGTTACCCCTTGAATTGCCGTTGCTGGCCCTGCAACACAAGATCCGTGGCGAAGCAGGTATCACTGAGCTGGGTTACCGATACGTGGTCGCGGCACTGAGCAGCGTCGCTGCAGATCGTCAGGTCGACGGGCAGGACATCGTCATCCGCCCTCTGGCATTCGTGACCCACCGCAGCACCTCCCGCGCGGACACCGTGGACAACATGTTCGTCATCGGCCCGCGCGAGCCGGACAAAGGGCCCTGCCTGCTTTATCGACCGCTGTTCGCAAAGGCGCTGATTCAATACCCCGGTCCTACCAATTTGCTGTACGCAATCAAGCATTCTCAGGATCTGCGCGAATCGGTATTGGCGTGGTTACCCGATAGCGTGCGATTCAACTTCAGCCAGTATGTGTTTGCGGCAAGGTTTCCCTCGGTGTGGGTCATTCCAGAGATAGTGATTCACCCGCTGACCCTCATTGATATGTCCAGGCCCGTCACGCTGGGCACCGACGTCATCGAAAGCGATGTTCTGGCAACGCTGCACAAGACCAATGTGCAAGCGGTCATCACCCAAGCTGACCGCCAATCGGTATCCAACGCGCAAGCACGCTGGGCCACGCTCAAACGCGGTGGCTGGGTACTCTTTAACGCGGCGCTGCCCTTTCTGGGGCGCGGTGTCTCGATAGCGGCCTGGATCTGGCAGATCATGGACGACTTGCAGGAGGTCAGCGACGCTGCCAATCAGCAATCCGGCAAAGTCGCCTGGTCGGCACTTGCCGATATTCTCCTCGCACTGGGCATGGTCCTCGCCCATCGCGCAGCGGTCGGTCACAAGCCCGCCCACAAGGCCATCAGTGCAGTTGATGCGTGGGAGTCGCCGACACCTCAACCCGTACCTGAGCTCATCAACCCTGTACTCGCGCCGGACATCGCGGGCAGTGAACTGGTCGCCAATCATGGGACGTCGATCAACACCATCGCCGCTCTAGAGCAATCGAACCACAGCCTCGCCGCACTGCTGGACCGTCTCAACGTCAGCAAACCCGAAACGCTTGGGACTGCGGCGAGTGAGGGCCCGTATCAGCACCTCTACCAACATGGCGGGAAATGGTACGCGCCGGTCGACAAGCGCTGGTTCCAGGTGCAGATCAATGAAGATGAACGCGTGCAGATCATCGACTCGAGCCGACAGCCTCCCGGTACCGGACCATTTCTGGTACGCAGCGCGGCCGGCCAATGGGTCGTCGATCTGCGATTGCGCCTGAGCGGCGGCGGCCTGAGCAGTCGGCGCAGACAGGTCCAGCGTCAGAACATGCAGCGCATATCTCAGCACCGAAGTGCTATCAGCGCTTTCGACTTGACGATGCCGTCCAAGCTGACTGAGCTCACAGAAGCCCGCACCGCCATGGACGCCGCCCTGCCGGAAACGGCCAAGACTGCACGCAAAAAATACCTCGACCTGCTGGATTCACAGCTCCAGGAATACGGGGAAAATATCAATCAAATCAGACTGTTGAATTCGCTGCAGGAGGTTCCCAATTTCCGCGCGGTGATAACCGAGCGGCTGGAGATGCAACTGTTCCTCGGCCAGGAATGGCTCATGGAGAACGGCACGGATTTTCAGGCCAATATCCGCGCTACGACGATGGCAATTGAGGACCGTAAGCAATCTTCGTCGCAGCGGTTCATTCAGACCTGCGAAGAAATGAGCGATCAGACTCAGGGGATCATGGAAAAAATCGACGCTTCCCATGCCCGGTTCGCAGAACTTGAACGCCTCGGCGAAGGCGCTGTGGAAATACTGATCAAATATCGGAAAACTCTGCCGGACTACGATCTGAATGATTTCAAGCTGCTGCAAATCTGTCTTGGCCAGGAGATTTGCGTCAAGCCGGGCACAACAGCGGTCAGGGCACAGGCGCAGGCGACAATGGAACAACTCATCGAAAGCGCAGCACTGAACGTTCAGAGCTCGCTGAATCTGAGTACCGATGAAAGTCTGCACAACCTCGGTGAGCGGATCGACACCCTGAATCACCTGACCCGGCAATTTGCCGCGGTGGATCAGGGTTTTGGCGATATCGCCGCCGAGTTTGCGGACCAGCTCAACCTTCCACGGCTTGCGCGGGTACGTGAAAGGGTCAAGGAGTTCAGCGACATAGCGGTCACGCAGCTGGCAGGCTTGCTGCGTGACCGGCGTCTGGTCGAACCTCAAGCCGGTCCGTCCAGGCCTGCAGGCATGAACACCCGGAAAATCATCAAGACCCGTAGCAGAGGCACTCTCGTCGGTGTACCGAAAACTGCGACTGAAGACGGGCCAAGCGACCTGGTCGAATTGCGCTCGAACATGGCAGGGGTCATCGCCACCTTTCAGGAAGAGTCACCCGGCGTTTGGGTGGAACACATTACGGCTACGCCGACGACGCAACTCCCTAAGCCGCCGCCTAGGCCCAATCTCAATAAAAGTATCCGCGCTGGCCAGGCACTGCTCGATGGCCTTGCGGAGTTTCACCGGGTTACCGACGCTCGGATCAAGCGGGGTCCGCGGCTCCCGGTGGAGGTCGAGGAGGAATACCACCGGCATGCAGCGCTTCTGCGTAAAGCCAACGCAGACATCGATGAGGCATTGACGGCGCGCAATGCCACGGCGGATCTCGACAACCCGACGCAAGAACTAGGTCACGCGCTGGAGAAGGCAGCAAAGGCGCTTGATGAAAAAGGCACCAGTACCCGGGCCAGAATGATCAAACAGCAGATGCCGACGGGAGCCGGCGTCGAATGGCTGAAAAATCACGGTGAAGTGACCATCGCCAAAATTCTTACGCGACGCGAACTCAAAAGTCGTCCGAATGACTTTCTGGACGAGTACGAAGTACGCGATATCAAAACCAGCAAGGTGGTGTGTTACGCGCACTTTCACTACAGCAGTGTCAGCGCGCCGTTAACGCCATTCCTCGCCGGACACCTGAAAACCAACGCGCAGCGGCATCTAGGGGGGACCTATGAATTGCGTGGTTTGAACAATCAGCAAGTCATCGATATTCACCGCAGCGAGATTTCCACCCAATTAGCCGAGACCTTGTTCTTCAAGCCCGCCAAGCCTGCTGCAACCGGGCCAACGCAGCTTTGATCGCGGCTTCCGGCACGGCGGCGAACCCCAGGACCAGTCCGGCGCGCTGGTCCTGGGGAGTCGTAGAGTCCGGCAGCCAGTAATGGCTCAAGCCGCTGATTTCGACATCCACGCGCGCAGCTTGCTCGATCAGTTGCCGCTCACGGTCGATGCTCTCCACCTTCACGGTCAGGTGCAGCCCGGCCGACACCGCCGGCAGGTCACCGACGCCGAGGATTGCCGTTGGCCAACCATCGAGCAACGTATTGCGCCGGTTCAGCGCGGCGCGGCGCATCCGGCGGATATGCCGCTGGAAATGCCCGGCCGCCATGAACTCGGCCATCACCGCTTGCGTGCTCACCTCGGAATGCCGGACATCCACCGCCCGGCGTTGCGAAAACGCTGGCACCAGCGCCGGTGGCAGCACCAGATAACCGAGGCGCAACGCCGGGAATGCGACCTTGCCGAACGTGCCGACATACAGCACGCGGCCCTGTTGATCGAGTGCCGCCAAGGGGGCCAATGGCGCGCCGGTGTAACGGTACTCGCCGTCGTAGTCATCCTCAACGATCCAGCCTTGCGTGCGTTCGGCCCAGGCGAGCAGTTCAAGACGCCGCGCCAGGCTCATCACCACGCCTGTCGGGTATTGATGCGAGGGCGTCACGTAGGCCACGCGACAATCACTGGCACCCGACAGTGCCGAGCAATCCATGCCCTCCTCGTCCACGCCAATCCCGCGCAGAATGCCTCCCGCCAAGGCGAATGCATGACCGGCCGCACGGTACCCCGGATTTTCGATCGCAACGCCATCGCCCGGCTCCACTAGCAGCTGTGCACAAAGACTAATGGCCTGCTGTGCGCCACTGGTGATCACAATTTGCTCAGCCGAGCACTGCATACCTCGCGAACTGCGCAGATAGGCCGCAATCAGGCTGCGCAGACGCGCATCGCCGGCCGGGTCGCCGTAACACATCTGCTGAAGGTCCGGTTTGCGCCAGAAAGCCCCGTTGAGCTTGGCCCAGACGTCAAACGGAAACAGATCGAATGCCGGTACACCAACCCGAAATGCGCGCGGCGGGCCACTGGGGGGATGGGGTAAATGGTTGTTTTCCAACCGCTGTAAAACGCCGCTGTGGATAACTTTACTGGATGAAAGCACAGTGGAATTTGCTGAATTTGTGGATAAGGCTGTGGGTAAGCCTGTTGAAAACCCTGTGGATACTTTTGTGGATAGTTTTTTCGCCTTGAGCGGGTCACGGGGCAGCTGGGCTACATAAGTGCCATCGCCCACCCGCCCTTCAATGAAGCCTTCGGCATAGAGTTGATCGTAGGCCCGAACCACACTATTGCGGGAAATCGCCAGCGCGGCGGCCAGATCACGGCTGGCTGGCAGGCGCGTGCCACTGGCTAGCCGCCCGTCGAGCACACGCAGTCGCAGCGCCTGATAGAGCTGACGGCTCAAGCCCTGACGGCGATCAAGCTCGATGCCCGCCGGGTTGAACGGCATGGACAACGTGGACAAATCAGGCATGGTAATGGACCTATGAAATTGGCCATCAATGGCTCTTACATCAGACCAATAGCCTGCCTAGGATGTATGTATTCGCCAAGGAAAATCTCTTATGTACACGCCGCGTGCCTTTGCCATCGATGAGCTGTCCCAACTCCACGAACTGGTCCTCGCCACTCGCCTCGCCATTCTGGTAACCCACGGCGAAAACGGTCTGCAAGCCAGCCATGTGCCGGTGCTGCTGCATTGCGAGCAAGGTGAATACGGCACGCTCTACGGGCATCTGGCCAGGGCCAATCCGCAGTGGAAGGACCTGCGCGACGGCGCCGAAGCGATGCTGATTTTTGCCGGACCGGATGCCTACGTCAGCCCGGGGTTTTATCCGAGCAAGGCCGAGCATGGCAAAGTCGTGCCGACCTGGAACTACATCGCCGTACACGCCTACGGCCACGCCGAGACCTTCAGCGACGGCGGGCGGCTGCTCGACATCGTCAGCACCCTCACCGACCGCCATGAGGCCGGCCGCGCACAGCCTTGGTCGGTCGCCGACGCACCCGCCGATTACATCGACAGCATGCTCAAAGCCATCGTCGGTTTCGCCATTCCCATCGACCGCCTGGAAGGCAAGCGCAAGCTCAGTCAGAACCGCAGCGCCGAAGATATCGCCGGCGTGCGCGAAGGGCTGGCCGCCAGCTCCGAATTCAACGATCAAACCCTCGCCCAATTGATGCGTTAAGGAACTCACCATGAGTCAGATCGAGATCCGTCAGGTCAGCGCCGACGACCACGCCGCCTGGCTGGCGCTGTGGCAAGCGTACCTGCGCTTCTACAACACCGAACTGCCGGAGGCGGTGACGAACAGTACCTGGCAGCGCTTCCTCGACCCGAGCGAACCGACGCACGCCGCCCTCGCCTGGGCTGACGGTAAAGCGCTGGGCATGGTGCATTACATCTACCATCGCTCGAACTGGAGCATCGAAAACTCCTGTTACCTGCAAGACTTGCTGGTGGCGCCTGAAACCCGCGGCACCGGCGTCGGTCGCCAGTTGATCGAGCACGTCTATGCAACGGCCAAAGCCGACGGCTGCTGCAAAGTCCATTGGCTGACCCACGAATCCAACGCTACGGCGATCCAGCTCTACGAGCGCATCGCCGAGCGCCCAGGCTTCATCCAGTTTCGCAAAGCCCTTTAAGGAGACGCGCTCATGATCACCTCACCTGCCGATTGGAAAGGCGTGCCCGCCCCCACGACCACGCTGCTCGAAGGCCGCTTCATCCGCCTGGAAAGGCTCGACCCGGCGCGCCACGGTGATGACCTGTTCAACGCCCTCGAAGGCCCCGGCGCCGACCCGAAACTCTGGGACTTCCTGCCCTACGGCCCGTTTCCCGAGCGCCACGTGTTCAATGACTGGCTGAATAATCACGCGGCCAGCAGCGATCCGTATTTCTTCAGCATCATCGACCGCGCCAGCGGCCAGGTGCAAGGCATGCTCAGCCTGATGTCGATTGTCCCGGCCCACGGCCGTATCGAAATCGGCCACGTGACTTTCGGCGCACCAATGCAGCGCTCGCCAAAAAGCACCGAGGCGGTTTACCTGTTGGCCAAACACTCCTTTGACCTGGGCTACCGTCGCCTGGAATGGAAGTGCAACAACGCTAACGCCCGCTCCAAATACGCCGCTGAACGCCTGGGCTTCAGCTTCGAAGGCGTTTTCCGCCAGCACATGGTGGTCAAGGGCCAGAACCGCGACACCGCGTGGTACTCGATTGTGGATTCGGAATGGCCGGCGATTGCGGCGGGGTTTGAGCAGTGGCTGTCCGATGAAAACCAGACGCCTGACGGTCAGGTGAAAGGGTTGGTCGAGTGCCGTGGTTAAAACCGCAAAAGCAAAAGATCGCAGCCTTCGGCAGCTCCTACACGGGACAAAATGTAGGCGCTGCCGCAGGCTGCGATCTTTTGATCCGCTTTCTTAAGCCAGTTTCTGCGCCAGCACTGCAATGTGTTCTGGTCCGATACCGCAGCAACCGCCCAAGTGACTGGCGCCGCGTTGCTGCCAATCTCTCGCCCAATGCAAATAACCTGGCGGATCGAGATCGTCGCGCAGCGGATCCAGTCCGTCATTGGCCGTTGCCTCCTTGGGCTGCGGCGGAAACGCATTGGCATAGGCGCCGATGTGAATCTTCACCCCCAGACGCTCGAAGGTAGCGCGTGCCGCATCAATCGCCGCGCCAATCACTTCCGGCTGGCTGCAATTGAATAGCAACGTTTCAACGCCCAACTCCGCTGCCACCGTAGCCGCCTCGGCGACCGGCTCGCCAGAACGCAAACGCGGTACGTCGTCAGTGTCTTCATCCTGCAAGGTAAACGACAGCCAGAACGGCTTGCCGTCCTGCGGGAGTCCGGCGTGGATGGCCCGTGCCTCGATAATCGAACTCTGTGTTTCCGCCAGCCACAGGTCAACGTGCGGTGCCAGTCCGTTGACCAACGGATTCAGCAATTCCGTTACTCGAGACGCGTCGAACAGATCAGGACGATAAGAGCCGAACAACGGAGGCAAGGAGCCGGCTACCCGCACGTTTTTACCCGATGCCTGCACCGCACGCCGCGCCAGTTCGCCGGCCAACGCTGCCAAAGCCTGACCTTCAGCGGCGAAACGCGTTTCGCCGATATGAAACGGCACCACTGCATAGCTGTTGCTAGTGATCACGTCGGCACCACTGGCGATATAGGCAGCGTGTACAGCCTCGACCGCTTGCGGTGCTTCGCTCAGCGCCAGTGCCGACCATTCTGGCTGCCGAAATGGCGCCCCGGCTCGTTGCAACTCACGGCCCATGCCGCCATCAAGAATAACCGTGCTCGCTGCGCCCATATGCTTTTCACTCATATGCTTATGAAAATAACTCACTATCAGAGTCGTTCTTATAACTATTTAATACGCACCATCCGGTTAATAACAACCTCTTTTTTATTCAGGGATCACCTGTGAAATTCCAACCACTACTGGCCCTGGGCCTGACGATTCTGGCCGCCTCGACCCAAGCCTTCGGTGGCACCACACTGGATCGCGTCGAGCAAAAGAAAGAGCTGGTCGGCGTGTTGATGGAAAGCTATCCGCCCTTCTCATTTCTCAACGATCAGAACCAGCTCGACGGCTTCGACGTCGATGTCGCCAAAGCCGTGGCGGAGAAACTGGGGGTCAAGCTGCGTCTCGAAACACCGTCCTGGGACGTCATCGCTGCCGGCCGCTGGAGTGGGCGCTACGACATCTGCATCTGCTCGATGACGCCGAGCAAGGCCCGCGCCGAAGTGTTCGACTTCCCGGTCGAGTACTACGCCTCACCGGCAGTGATCGTGGTCACCGCCAAGGATGATCGCATCCACAGCGCCAAGGATCTGAGCGGCAAGAAGGTCGGCCTTACCAGCGCATCCAGCTATGAAAGTTATCTGAACAAGAATCTGGTCATCGAGGGCGCTGAGGACACACAGCTCCAGTATCCATTCGAAGATGTACAGATCGCGCCGTACGATACCGACAACGTCGCGTTCCAGGACCTTGGCCTCGGTGCGGGCGTGCGCCTGGATGCGATCCTCACCAACCTCGTCACTGCGCAGCCACGCTTGAATGAAGACAAACGCTTCAAGCTCGCTGGCGAGCCGCTGTACTCGGAGCCGAACTCGGTCGCCATCGAGAAGGGTGATGCACAGTGGGACGCCAAGGTCCGCGAGGTCTTTGCCCAACTCAAACAGGACGGCACCCTGAGCAAGCTTTCGCAAAAATGGATCGGTGCCGACATCAGCCAATGACTTCTTTCCCGGTACCTCCCAAGCCACCGCAACCGGTGGCTGAATCACGCCTGCGCCGGCTGTTCGGTTTCCGGACAAGGCTGTACCTGACCTGGGCGGTGATGTTCTGCCTGTTCGCGGGGTTCTTCCTGAGCTTCGACCTGAAGTTTTCGATCATCCTCGACAAACTGCCTAACCTGGTCGGCTTGAAACTGGCACCTAATGGTTTCTTGCAGGGAGCAGCACTGACGCTGTTTCTGTGCGTGTGCTCAATCGTTGCTTCGGTGCTGCTGGGTTTCGTGACTGCACTGGCGCGACTTTCGAAAAGTGCGGTGGCCTTCGGCATCGCCAGTTTCTACGCCTCGTTCTTTCGCGGCACGCCGCTGCTGATCCAGATCCTGCTGATCTATCTCGGTTTGCCGCAACTGGGCATCGTGCCGGGCGCCATCGTCGCCGGGATCATTGCCCTGTCACTCAACTATGGCGCGTACCTCAG
Organism: Pseudomonas sp. A0308; assembly: GCF_044218815.1. Lineage (NCBI taxonomy): Bacteria > Pseudomonadati > Pseudomonadota > Gammaproteobacteria > Pseudomonadales > Pseudomonadaceae > Pseudomonas > Pseudomonas sp. A0308. Next base: position 3,498,473 of record NZ_CP162581.1, on the reverse strand, counting down.
CGAGATCTTCCGCGCAGGCATTCTTGGCGTCCCGTACGGCCAGCGAGAAGCATCGCTGGCGCTGGGCATGCGCGACTCAGTCATTCTCTGGCGCATTACGCTGCCTCAGGCCATGCGCACCATCATTCCGCCCACGACCAATCAATTCATTTCGATGCTGAAAGATTCGTCGTTGATCTCGGTGATGGGCGTTTGGGAAGTGATGTTTCTCGCGCAGTCGTATGGACGTTCAAGCTATCGCTACATCGAAATGCTGACCACGGCGGCCATCATTTACTGGTTGATGTCGATTGGGCTGGAGCTGATTCAGGCGCGGATGGAGCGGCATTACGGCAGGGCGTACGTTCGCCGTACTTAAGGTGATCCGTAACGCGTCACGGGTTGATTGGGCAGTGACAGATGAGTTTTGCACCGCTGAACAGTCGGCGACGTCCCGCTTGATTGTAGGAAAAGGAAGCGCTGGATTCGGGTAAAACCACCGGCTGCGGATCTGGTGGAAATTTTCCACAAAATGATGCGACGTCGCCTGCAACGCTTCGGGAAGCAGCCGACATCGGATTCTTTGGCGCATCAATAGAGTTGGGTCTTCCGTTCAACAAGGCCCTACTTGATGCCCACTCAACACCGGTACAAACCACAACGTCTGTCTTTGGCTATTGCGCTGGCGCTTGGCTGCATGGAACTCGCGAGCGCTCAGCAAGTGCCTGAAGCCGCGGAGTCACCTGTAATCATGAACGTGCCGGAACTGTCGCAAGCCAGTCCCTATGAAGACGCTCTCGAAAGGCTTCAGGCTGTTTTCACCGATAAAGCTACTGTTGCCCACCCTTTCGTTGCAGCCGAAAGTACTTTTCAGGGGACCGATGCCAACGACCTAATCCTTCTGAAAGACGGCGCCAGCTTTTCCGGCCGGATCGATGGCGGCGCAGGAGATAACTTCTTGCTAGTGGATGTTTCTGACGGAGGCACGCTTAAAGACACCCGTAATTTCAATGGACTGTTTCTCGTCAAGGGAGACTGGACGTTGAGTAGCAAGGGAGACTTCAAGGAAGGCGTATTGGTACAAAATGATGGTGCCCTGACCAACCTGGGCACCATTGAAGGTGGCGCGATTACCGCCGGCAAGCTCTTCAACAAAGGGAGCATCAAAGGGGATGTGTATGTCGATAAGAACGGCAGCTTCGCAGGTAAGGGCACAGTAGGAAACTTGCACGTTAACGGTGTGCTCACGGTTAACGGATTGCTTGGTAGCCCACGGGTCAAAGGCGACTTGAGCCTATCGCCGACAGCGGAACTGGCCTACGAGGTCACGCCTGAAGGTCGTGGCCAAACGATCAAAGTCGACGGCACTGCCATGTTAGACGGCGCCACCCTTAGAGTCGTGGCCGCTCCAGGCGAGTATCCGCCAACCGGCTCGTACAAAATCATCGAGGCCGCGAAAGTCGAAGGTGAATTCGGCACGATCGTGAACGACCTCGCTTTCATGACAGCTAAACCGCTGTACAACAAAAAATCCGTCGGCCTGACTTACAGCCGCAATGAGAATCCACTAACGAGCGCTGCCACTACGAACAATGCCGCTTCGATCGCCGAAAGCATCATCGAGCCACAAGCGCCGTTGCAACCCACTGTACCTGCGCCAGCACCGCTGACAGCACCAACATCAATATCAGCTCCAGATCCGATTACAACTTCAGCTTCGACTTCAGTTCCTGCGCCAGTTGCCGATTCGGGTCCGGGTTTGATCGCAGTGGCGGCACCAGCGCCAGTTTCATCACTTGTACAGGACGACATCGTTATTGCACCTGCCAGCGAAGCTGCTGATACGCCCCCTCCTCCATCTCAAAGACCCGCAAGTGCAGCCGTCGCCGCGTTACTGGCCAGCGACAAGCAAACAGCCTCTGTCGCCCTGGAACAACTCGCCGCCGGCAGCAACGCCAACCTCGCCAAAGCCACGTTAAGCAGCGTTACCCCCGTGAGTGCAAGCATGCTGTCGGCCATGCGCCAACTCGACCATCGCACGGGCGCAGCTTACGGCTCGGGCAATTCACCCCGCGAAGCTGCCGGCGGTGCTGATTCCGGGCGAGTCTGGGTTCAGGCATTGGGCCATGGCGGCAAGGTTGATCGCGAGAACGACAGCACCCTGAAACACGCCACCCAAGGCCTGGTCATGGGCGCTGACTGGCGGCTCAATGAGCAATGGCATATCGGTCTGCTGGGCGGCAAATCCCAAACCAGACTCGATGCCCGCCAATACGATGGCGACCTCGACAGCTGGCACGTTGGCGCCTACGCCGTGCGTCAGGATGGACCACTGGCGCTGCGCCTGGGTGCCACTTACGCCAGCCATGACGGCAGCAGCAAACGTCGGGTGGCGTTCAACGGATTCAGCGATCGCCTCAAAGGCAATTACGACGCCAACACCCAGCAAGCCTTCGCCGAACTGGGCTTCAACTTCGGCCGCAACGACGTGACACTCGAACCGTTCGCCAGCCTCGGCTACCAACGTTATCAACGTGACAGCCACAGTGAAAAAGGTGGTGATGCGGCGCTGAAGGTCTTTGGGCAAACCCGCGACAATCTCAGCAGTACCTTCGGCCTGCGTACGGCAAAAATCCACACACTGGACAACGGCATGAGCCTGACGCCGCGATTGAGCGCCGGGTGGAAACACACCTTTGGTGAACTCGACAGCGACACCCGCCAGCAACTGGTCAAGGGCGGCAAACGCTTCACCGTGAACGGTGCAGAACTGGATCGCAACAGCCTGGGCGTCGATGCGGGACTGGACCTCGGACTGTCGACCAACCACACGCTGGGCGTGGCCGTCACTGGAGAGTTCGGCAGCGAAAGCCGAAATCACGGCGTGATGGGTCAGTGGCGAATGGCGTTCTAAATCGCTTCCTGTAAGAGCTGCCGCAGGCTGCGATCTTTTGATCTTCGTTTTAAAAGATCACAAGATTTCAGCCTGCGGCAGCTCCTACAGGTGAAAAAACGGAAAAAAAAAGGGGAGCACATGCCCCCCCGAGGTTTAAAACGTTTGATCGCGGCGGTTATCTCAGCCTTCGATCTCGATCAGGATTTCGCCCGGGTTCACCCGATCGCCCTTGGCCACATGAATCGCCGTAACCTTGCCGGCGATGGCGGCCTGAACTTCGGTTTCCATCTTCATGGCTTCGGTGATCAGCACAGCCTGGCCCGCCTTGACGGTGTCGCCTTCCTTGACCAGCACATCGACGATGTTGCCGGGCATGGTGGTGCTGACGTGGCCTGGAGCCGACGCTTGCTTGCGCTTGCTGCTGCCCCCGCCGACGAATTCGTTAAGCGGTTCAAACACCACTTCTTCCGGCATGCCGTCGATGGACAGGTAGAAGTGACGCTTGCCTTCAGCCTTCACACCGACACCCGTGATATCGACGCGGTAAGTCTCGCCGTGGACATCAATGACGAACTCGGTCGGCACACCTTCGCCGCTCGCCGACGTCACGGCGCCAGCCTCTGGAATCGGCAGCAGCACTTCCGGCACGAGAGTGCCGGCGGCACGCTCTTCGAGGAACTTGCGACCGATGTCCGGGAACATGGCGAAGGTCAGCACGTCTTCTTCCGACTTGGCCAATGCACCGATATCGGCACGCAGCTTGGTCATTTCCGGTTTGAGCAGATCGGCCGGACGCACGTCGATGACTTCTTCGCTGCCGATGGCCTGACGACGCAGTTTTTCATTCACCACGCCCGGCGCTTTGCCGTAGCCGCCCTGCAGGTAGAGCTTCACTTCGTTGGTGATGGTTTTGTAGCGCTCGCCGGCCAGCACGTTGAAGAACGCCTGGGTGCCGACGATCTGCGAAGTCGGGGTGACCAGCGGCGGGAAGCCGAGGTCTTCACGCACGCGCGGGATTTCCGCCAGCACTTCAGCCATGCGGTTCAACGCGCCCTGCTCTTTCAACTGGTTGGCCAGGTTGGAAATCATCCCGCCCGGCACCTGATTCACCTGCACACGAGTGTCGACAGCGGTGAATTCGCTTTCGAACTGGTGGTACTTCTTGCGCACGGCGTAGAAGTACAGGCCGATCTCTTGCAGCAGTTCAAGGTTCAGACCGGTATCGAATTCGCTGCCCTTGAGCGCAGCCACCATCGACTCGGTGCCTGGATGGCTGGTGCCCGAGGCGAAGCTGGAGATCGCGGTATCGATGTGGTCAGCACCGTTTTCGATTGCCTTGAGTTGGCACATCGTCGCCAGACCGGCGGTGTCATGCGAGTGAATGAACACTGGAAGCGACTGTTCGGCTTTCAATGCCCGGACCAGTTCACCGGTCGCGTAGGGCGTCAGCAGACCGGCCATGTCCTTGATCGCTACCGAGTCGCAACCCATGGCTTCCATTTGTTTTGCTTGCGCCACGAAAGCGTCAATCGTGTGCACGGGGCTGGTGGTGTAAGCGATGGTGCCCTGGGCGTGCTTACCGGCAGCTTTCACCGCTTCGATGGCCACGCGCAGGTTACGCACGTCGTTCATCGCGTCGAAGATGCGGAATACGTCGATGCCATTGACCGCTGCCTTTGCAACGAACGCTTTGACCACGTCATCGCTGTAATGGCGGTAGCCCAGCAGGTTCTGGCCACGCAGGAGCATTTGCAGACGCGTGTTAGGCAACGCGGCGCGCAGTTGGCGCAGACGCTCCCACGGATCTTCCTTGAGGAAACGTACGCAGGCGTCGAAGGTCGCGCCGCCCCAGCATTCCAGCGACCAGTAGCCGACTTTGTCGAGCTTGTCGCAGATCGGCAGCATGTCTTCGGTGCGCATGCGGGTGGCGAGCAGCGATTGATGAGCGTCGCGCAGGATGGTGTCGGTAACGAAGATCTTCTTAGTCATTGGTATCTCCTCATAGCGGCAAGCTTCAAGCTACTAGCTGCAAGAAAAAGCCAATCTGCTTTTACTTGCCGCTTGCAGCTAAAAGCTCGCAGCTGCTTCATTCATAGGCCTGCGTGGGCGGCGATGGCGGCGGCGATGGCCAAGGCCAGCTCTTCGGGTTTGCGCTTGATCGAGTAGTTGGTCAGTTCAGGGTGGCTTTCAACGAAGCTGGTATTGAACTGGCCGCTACGGAATTCCGGGTTGCGCAGGATTTCCTGGTAGTACGCGGCGGTGGTCTTCACGCCTTGCAGGCGCATGTCGTCGAGGGCGCGCAGGCCACGATCCATGGCCTCTTCCCAAGTCAGCGCCCAGACCACCAGTTTCAGGCACATCGAGTCGTAGAACGGCGGGATGGTGTAACCGGTGTAGATCGCCGTGTCGGTGCGCACACCCGGCCCGCCGGGGGCGTAGTAACGGGTGATCTTGCCGAAGCTCGGCAAGAAGTTGTTTTTCGGGTCTTCAGCGTTGATGCGGAACTGCAACGCGAAACCACGGTGCTGGATGTCTTCCTGCTTGACCGACAGCGGCAGGCCGGAAGCAATCCGGATCTGCTCGCGGACGATGTCGATCCCGGTGATTTCTTCGGTGATGGTGTGTTCGACCTGCACCCGGGTGTTCATCTCCATGAAGTACACCTCGCCCTCGGCGAGCAGGAACTCCACAGTACCGGCGTTCTCGTAGCCCACGGCTTTGGCTGCACGCACCGACAGGTCGCCGATGTAGGCGCGCTGTTCCGGGGTCAGTTGCGGGCTTGGGGCGATTTCAATCAGCTTCTGGTTGCGACGCTGGATCGAGCAGTCACGCTCGAACAGATGCACGACGTTGCCGAAGCTGTCGCCGAGGATCTGCGCTTCGATGTGTTTGGGATTGACGATGCATTTTTCCAGGAACACTTCCGCCGAACCGAAAGCCTTGGTGGCCTCGGAGATAACGCGGGGGAAATTCTGTTCGAGTTCTTCGCGACTGTTGCAGCGTCGGATACCGCGACCGCCACCACCGGAGGTGGCCTTGAGCATCACCGGATAGCCGATGCGGTCACCTTCGGTCAGGGCTTCGGCGATGTCCGCCACGTTGCCCTCGGTGCCTGGCGTAACCGGCACGCCAGCCTTGATCATGCTGCGGCGCGCTTCGGTCTTGTCGCCCATGCGGCGAATGACTTCTGCCGACGGGCCAATGAATTTGATTCCGCGCTCGGCGCAGATGTCTGCCAGTTCGGCATTTTCCGACAGGAAACCGTAACCGGGATGCAGTGCATCGCAGCCAGTTTCCACCGCGAGGTTCACCAGCTTGCGCGGGTTGAGGTAACCGGCCAGTGGTTCGGCACCAATGCTGTGGGCCTCGTCCGCACGCTTCACATGCAGCGCATGCCGGTCGGCGTCGGAAAAAATCGCAACCGAGCGAATGCCCATCTCGGCGCAGGCTCGCACGATTCGTACGGCAATCTCACCACGGTTGGCGATCAGGATCTTTTTTATCACTTGGAGGTTCCCTTGAGCCGGTGGCACCACGACCTGCTAGACCCAGGTCGACGCGTGACCAAATGTTTCAATTTGGTCGCGTCTCCACACTAGCGCTCGCAAGGGATTAACAAAAATGAATAATTATTGGGTTAGGCATAAGTAAACACTTATAGTTGAAACATCCGACCGCACTCAGAGCCTGAATAAAATGCGTAAGTCCCTGATGCGTATGACATTACGCCAGTTACAGATCTTCAATGAAGTGTGTGATTTACGCTCTTACAGCCGCGCTGCCGAGGAAATGTCGCTCACACAACCGGCCGTCAGCCTACAAATTCGTCAGCTCGAAGAGCTGATCGGGCAGCCATTATTCGATTATGTCGGCAAAAAACTCTACATGACCGAGGCCGCCGAAGCCCTTCAGCGCGCCAGTCGAGACATCTTCGGCCGCCTGGAGAACCTCGACATGCAGCTGTCGGACATGCAGGGCTCGCTGCAGGGCCAACTGAAGCTGGCGGTGGAGTCGAGCGCCAAATATTTCGTGCCACATCTGTTCGCGGCTTTTAAACGCCAGCATCCGGAAGTGAACCTGCAACTGACCGTGGTCAATCGTAGCCAGGTGATCCGACGTCTTTCCGACAACCGCGATGATCTGGTGATCATGTCGATGGTGCCGCAGGACATGGGGCTGGAATTCCTTCCATTTCTCAATAATCCGATTGTCGCCGCGGCTCGCCCGGATCATCCACTGGCGCATATGGGGCCGCTACGCTTGCAGGATCTTGAACCGTACACGCTACTGATCCGCGAACCCGGCTCGGGCACGCGACTGGCGTGCGAAGAGTATTTCAAAGAGAAGCGCGTGCACTTCACCCAGACTCAAGAGGTGGCCTCGGCCGAAGCACAACGTGAATGCGTGGCGGCGGGTCTGGGCCTGGCGCTGTTGACGCGCCACGCCCTGAACCTGGAGCTGGCGACCGGCGGCCTGGTCGAGCTGCCGGTCGAGGAGTTACCGCTGTTGCGAAGCTGGTGCCTGGTACAAGCCAAAGCCAAGCGCTTGTCACCAGTGGCGCACGCCTTCCTGGCGTTTATCCGCAGTGAACGCGTGCAGATCAGCGCGCTGGTTGAGCGTTTCGACGGGAAGCTGCCGGTGCCGCCTGCCAATAATTGAGTTCGACTTCCTCGGGAAAACCGCCGATTTCGGCCTGAAGCTGACGAAGTTCGTAGCGATCTTCGATTGCGCGACGGAACTCCATGCGGCGCTGGTCTTCCTGCTGACGACGGGTTTTCGCTGCGCTGTTGCGTTCTTCGTAGGGCTGAGCCATTTCGAGTCTCCCAAGGCGATTACGGGAGTTTCACGATAGGCTCGGGGGATGACGGTTTGGCTGCGTCATGGTTACAGACTGATGAAAGTTTGCATCAAACAGCAAAAGATCGCAGCCTTCGGCAGCTCCTAAAAGGGAATGCGTACACCCGTAGGAACTGCCGAAGGCTGCGATCTTTTGATCTTAGTCATCCAGCGCTTTCACTGCTTTCGGAGACAAACGCAAGCTACGCAGACTGCGCTTCACGCTCTTGAGGTGGTTGACCAGGCTCGGCCCCCGCGCCATGGCCACGCCCATGGCCAGCACGTCGATTACCACCAGGTGAGCAATGCGCGAAGTCAGCGGCGTATAGATTTCGGTGTCTTCATGCACATCGATCGCCAGATTGACCGTCGACAGTTCCGCCAATGGCGTCTGGCTCGGGCACAGCGTGATCAGCGAAGCGCCGCTCTCGCGCACCAGATTGGCGGTGATCAGCAAATCCTTGGAGCGCCCGGACTGGGAAATGCAGATCGCCACGTCAGTCGGCTTCAACGTTACCGCCGACATCGCCTGCATATGCGGATCGGAGTAGGCCGCCGCCGTCAGCAGTAGGCGGAAGAACTTGTGTTGCGCATCCGCTGCCACCGCGCCCGACGCGCCAAAGCCATAGAACTCGACGCGCTGCGCCTGCGACATCAAGGTCACCGCACGCTGCAATTCCACCGGATCGAGCTTCTCGCGAACCTCCATCAACGTGTGCAACGTGGTGTCGAAAATCTTCAGGCTGTAATCAGCGACCGAGTCGTCTTCATGGATCGCGAACTGGCCGAAACTGGCACCGGCGGCCAGGCTCTGCGCCAGTTTCAGTTTCAGATCCTGAAAGCCGGAACAACCGATGGCGCGACAAAAGCGCACGATGGTCGGCTCACTGATGCCGACGTTGTGGGCCAGGTCGGCCATGGAACTGTGCATCACCGCCGCAGGGTCAAGCAGCACGTGGTCGGCGACCTTGAGCTCCGACTTGCGTAACAGGTGACGTGACTGGGCGATGTGTTGCAGCAGATTCAAGGGGCTGGACTCTTGTTATGGTCGGGGATGTAGCAAGCTTGTAGTTATACTACATGAATCGGCTTTTTGCCTGCTCAATGCGTAACTCCATGTCCCCATATCAGGCGCGATGGCGTGCATGTAGCCCTTAAAGCGGGTTTTCCTGCGCACGCAAAAGCCCGGCCAGAGCGGCAGCTTCGACGGGTCGGCTGATCAGATAACCCTGCACTTCATCACAACGCTCGGTGCGCAAAAATTCCAGCTGCTCCTCGCGCTCTACCCCCTCAGCCACCACTTTCAGCGACAGCCCATGGGCCATGGCGATGATCGCCCGAGTGATTGCCGCATCTTCACTGCTCTCGCCCAAACCACGAATGAACGCTTGATCGATCTTCACGTAATCCACCGGGATGCGCTTGAGATAACTCAGCGACGAATACCCGGTGCCGAAATCATCGATGGCCAGTTTCACCCCCAGATCGCGCAGTTGCTGGAACGTCGCGATGATGTGCTCAACGCTGTCGAGCAGCTGACTTTCAGTCAATTCGAGTTCGAGGTAGTGCGGCGCCAGCCCGGTTTCTTCCAGCACTTGTCGCACCAGACTGACCAGCTTGCCTTGGCGCAACTGGTGCACCGACAGGTTCACCGAAACGCGAATTGGCGCGAGCCCCTGACGCTGCCATTCGCACGCCTGCCAGCAAGCCTGGCGCAGCACGAATTCGCCGATCGGCCCGATCAATCCGGTTTCCTCGGCCAGCCCGATGAAGTCCCCCGGCGGCACCTGACCCATGCTCGGATGATCCCAGCGCACCAGGGCTTCCGCCGCATTCAAGCGCCCCGACTCCAGGCACAGCTTGGGCTGATAGAACACCTGTAATTGCTTCTCATCGATGGCTTTGCGCAACTGGTTTTCCAGCTGCAATCGTTCAAGAGTGCTGGCTTGCAGGCTCTCGGTGTAGAACTGGAAATTGTTGCCGCCCAGATGTTTGGCATGTTGCATGGCCATGTTCGACTGGCTGACCAGCGCGGAGATCTCCCGTGCGTTGTCCGGCAGCATGCTGATGCCCATTGAGGCGCTGACCACCAATTCGTGCCCGTCAACGGTCAGCGGCAGGCGCAGCTTGGCCGACAGCCGCGTAGCGACCCGCGCCAGACTCGACAGGTTGCCGTAGGCATCGAAGAGCACAGCGAACTCGTCGCCGGATAAACGAGCGATCGTGTCGGCTTCCGGCAAGGCGTTGACCAGCCGGCGAGCCATCTTCTGCAACAACTGGTCAGCGACTTCATGGCCCAAACTGTCGTTGAGCAATTTGAAGCGATCCAGATTGATGTGCAGCAGCGCAAGACTGCGCCGGCCGCCCTGTCGAACCCGCTGATGCGCCTCATGCAGCCGTTCGCGGAATAGCGAGCGATTGGCCAGACCGGTAAGTTCATCGTAGTGCGTCAAATAACGCATGCGCTCTTCGGATTCACGCCGCGCGGAAAGATCAGCGAAGAAGCCCACGATATGGCCGACATTTCCCCGACTATCGCGTACTGCGTTGAGTTGGAGCCATTGCGGATACAGCTCGCCGTTCTTGCGGGTCTCCACCAATTCGCCCTGCCAACTGCCGTACTGCTCAAGGGCGGTGCGGATGGCGACGTAGTGGCGGCGGGCATCGCGACTGCATGGCAGCTCGACCACATTACGCCCGAGCATTTCATCAATGCCGTAACCGGTGACCCGGCTGAACGCCTGATTGATCGCGATCAGTGTGTAACTCGGGTCGAAAATCACAATGCCTTCGCTGGCCGCTTCGAACACCGTTGCGGCCAGGCGCTGCTGCTCTTCAAGGCTCTTGCTGGCACTGATATCCCGGCGAGTGCCGACCATGCGGATCACCCGCCCGCTTTCACTGCGCTCTACGGCGCGGCCCCGGTCCTCGATCCAGACCCAATGGCCATCGCCGTGACGCACGCGGTACTCGATCTGATAGTCCTCGCTGCGGCCCTTCAGATGCTCGATCAACGCCTGTTTGAGGGGTGGCACATCTTCGGGGTGCAGCCGCGGTTTGAGGTCGCGCAGGATGGCGGTGACGTATTCCGGAGCCAGACCGAACAGTTCCTGGATCTGCGTGTGGTGGACTTCGTCGGTTTGCAGATTCCAGTCCCACAACCCCAACTCACTGGCCTTCAACGCCAGCGCCAGACGTGTTTCGCTTTTGCTCAAGGCCTGATTGGCAGCGTCCAGCTCGCGGCTGCGCAGGGCGACGCGGTCTTCCAGCTCGACCTGAGCTTCGCGCAACTTGCCCTCGGCGCAGCGCCGATGGTCTATTTCAGTCGCCAGTTCTTGATTGAGCTGCTCGCTGCGCGCCTGTGTCTGCTGCAGATGTTCGATCAGGTGCTGATTCTGGAAGCGCCGCAGCAAACCACGATCGATCAGACGATTGACCTGCCACGCCACCACGCTCAGGGATCCCAACAGAATCAACCCGAGCCAGCCCCAACCGCGCGCCTGCTCGTCACCGCCCCAAAACAGATAACCGATCGCCGGCAGCAGACAGGGCAAGGTAAACGACAGAAATGCCGGCAGGCTCACCGCGTAGGCGACACTGGCCGACAGGGTCGCGGCGCCGATCAGGCCGAAAACCCAGGCTTGCTGCATGAAGTTGTCGGCGGGTACCAGCGCGATGCCCGCACCGGCCAGGGTCAGGCCGGTCATGGTCGAGCCGAGCAGGAACATCCGGCGCCAGATAGGCTGGGCCTGGCGATTGGGGATGGCTGAGTCGAACGCGGCCACCTGAATCACACGTAAAGCCACCAGCGACAACAACCACACCAGCCAGACGCTGACCACGAAATAGCGCTGCGGGCTCCAGAGCAAACCGGCGCAGACCAGACCATTGATCAACATGAACAGCGTGGGCAATAAAGAGCCCTGATACAGCAGACGTGTGCGCTCGACCGCCATCTCGACGGCGTAGTGCTTGCGGATAACCCGGGGTTCCACAGAGGGGCCCGACAGTTCGGCGCTGAGGGTCATGGGCAACGTTCTTGTTCTTATAAGGGGGCGTGCGCCCGAAACGTGGACGGAGCATACACAAGCCGATCCCGTTGCCAAACTGCTCCGGACCACAATTTCATCGAAACTTTTCCCTACCTTGGTGCCGGCAGAACCCGCAGAGTGAGGCGGGCTGACGCCTGTAGCCAGTGACCGACCGGTCGTCATTGACGGCACTTTCATCGGCTAATGCAAAGCTCGGTTTGCCCGGGCCTGCGGCGCACCCTAGAATGCCCCGATGCGCGATGACCTCTCCCTTCTGCTGAACTCCCTCAACGATGCCCAACGCCAGGCCGTAGCAGCCCCCGTTGGCCGTCAGTTGGTCCTGGCCGGTGCCGGCTCCGGTAAAACCCGAGTGCTGGTGCACCGTATCGCCTGGTTGATCCAGGTCGAAAACGCCTCGCCCCACTCCATCCTGTCGGTGACCTTCACCAACAAGGCCGCTGCCGAAATGCGTCACCGCATCGAGCAGTTGCTGGGTATCAACCCGGCTGGCATGTGGGTCGGCACCTTCCACGGCCTCGCGCACCGCTTGTTGCGGGCGCACTGGCAGGAAGCCGGGCTGAGCCAGACCTTCCAGATTCTCGACAGCGACGACCAGCAACGGCTGGTCAAGCGGGTAATCCGCGAGCTGGGCCTGGACGAGCAACGCTGGCCGGCCCGTCAGGCCCAATGGTTCATTAATGGACAGAAAGACGAAGGTCTGCGTCCGCAACACATTCAGGCCAGCGGCGACTTGTACCTGGCCACCATGCGCGGCATTTACGAGGCCTACGAGGCTGCTTGCCTGCGCGCCGGTGTTATCGACTTCTCCGAACTGCTGCTGCGCGCCCTCGACTTGTGGCGCGACCACCCCGGCTTGCTGGCGCATTATCAGAAACGCTTCCGGCACATTCTGGTGGACGAGTTCCAGGACACCAACGCCGTGCAGTACGCCTGGTTGCGTCTGCTCGGCAAGGGTGGCGACAGCCTGATGGTGGTCGGCGACGACGACCAGTCGATTTACGGCTGGCGCGGGGCGAAGATCGAAAACATCCATCAATACTCCGCCGACTTCCCGGACGCCGTGACCATTCGCCTGGAGCAGAACTACCGCTCCACCGCCGGCATCCTGAAAGCGGCCAACGCCCTGATCGCCAACAACACCGGACGCCTGGGCAAAGAGCTGTGGACGGACGGCGGCGACGGCGAGGCGATCAATCTGTACGCCGCGTTCAACGAACACGACGAAGCACGCTACGTTGTCGAAACCATCGAAAGCGCGCTCAAAACCGGCCTGGCTCGCAGCGATATCGCGATTCTGTACCGTTCCAACGCCCAATCACGCGTTTTGGAAGAAGCATTGCTGCGTGAACGCATTCCGTACCGCATCTATGGCGGCCAGCGCTTCTTCGAGCGTGCGGAAATCAAGAACGCCATGGCGTATCTGCGTTTGCTCGAAGGTCGGGGCAACGATGCTGCGCTGGAACGGGTGATCAACGTCCCGGCTCGCGGCATCGGCGAGAAAACCGTTGAAGCGATTCGCGAGCATGCGCGCCACAGCGATGTGTCGATGTGGGAAGGCATGCGCCTGTTGGTCGCCAATAAAGGCCTGGCCGGTCGTGCTGCGGGTGCGCTGGGTGCGTTTATCGAGCTGATCGAGAACCTCGCTGCCAAATGCGCGGAGATGCCGCTTCACTTGATGACCCAAACCGTCATCGAGCAATCCGGCCTGATCGCCTATCACGAAGCGGAAAAAGGCGAGAAAGGCCAGGCTCGGGTAGAAAACCTTGAGGAACTGGTTAGCGCCGCGCGCAACTTCGAGAACACTGAAGAAGACGAAGAACTGACGCCACTGGCAGCATTCCTTGGCCACGCTTCGCTGGAGGCCGGCGACACTCAGGCCGACGAGCACGAAGACAGCATTCAGTTGATGACCCTGCACAGTGCCAAAGGCCTGGAATTCCCTTACGTGTTCCTCGTGGGCATGGAAGAAGGCCTGTTCCCGCACAAGATGAGCCTGGAAGAACCCGGGCGTCTTGAAGAAGAACGACGCTTGGCCTACGTCGGTATCACCCGGGCGATGCAAAACCTGGTGATGACCTACGCTGAAACCCGACGCCTGTACGGCAGCGAAACCTACAACAAGGTCTCGCGTTTCGTAAGAGAGGTGCCGAAAGGTCTGATTCAGGAAGTCCGTTTGTCGAACAGCGTCAGCCGTCCGTTCGGCGGCAACCAGTCGATGAGTGGCAGCAATCTGTTCAGCGGCAGCGAGATTCCGGAAACCGGCTTCAGCCTGGGTCAGGCAGTGCGCCATTCGGTCTTTGGCGACGGCGTGATCCTCAACTTCGAAGGCGCGGGTGCACAGGCGCGGGTGCAGGTGAACTTCGGCGAAGGCAGCAAGTGGCTGATGCTCGGTTACGCGAAGCTGGAAGCTATCTGACACCGATTTCGCTTTTCTGTGGGAGCGAGCCTGCTCGCGAAGACAATCACCACGGTTTATCTGATAAACCTCGGTGTGGCTTTCGCGAGCGGGCTCGCTCCCACAGGATTCTGGGCTCTAACCCCCAATCGATCTGAACCAATCGCCTTTTCCTACAGCCAAAAGTACATCCGCTGATTGCCCCGACGGAGCTGAACGTAACCTGTCAGGCAAAAGCCCGAAACACTCTCTCGCTAGCCAGTAACACTTCAGCTGTGCAACATGGCGCGCGTGTCTCCACAAACGGGAAATCCCTTTATGAAACGTTTTCTTAGCATCGCCATGGCGTTGTGCATCGGCCTGACGATGAGCCTCGACGCCAACGCCAAGCGCTTTGGTGGTGGCAAAAGCGCCGGCGCTGCGCCGTCGCACCAGACCAGCCAAATGGCTCCTTCTTCCGCAGCTGGCGGCGCTGCTGCGACCGCTGGTGCTGCCGGTGCCGCTGGCGCTGCTGCCAAGGCCGGCGGTGCTTCGAAATGGCTCGGCCCTCTGGCCGGTATCGCCGCCGGTGGTCTGCTCGCTTCCATGTTCATGGGCGGCGGCTTCCAGGGCATGCAGATCTTCGACATCCTGATCATGGCCGTGATCGCGTTTGTGATCTTCCGCTTCATCGCCGCTCGTCGCCGCAAGCAGCAGGAGCACCTGGCTCCAGCTGGCGCGCCAATGCAGCGTGAAGTGTTCGAGCAGAAGCCTGCCGGCATGGGTTCGATCTTCGGTGGTTCGGCTGCACCTGCTGCCGCCCGTCCGGTAATCAACGCACCTGCCTGGTTCAATGAGCAGAGCTTCCTTGAAGCTGCACGCAGCCACTTCCAGTCGCTGCAGCAGCACTGGGACGCTAACGAAATGGACAAGATCGCCGAGTTCGTGACCCCGCAGATGCTCGAGTTCCTCAAGCGTGAACGTGCGGATCTGGGCGACGCCTTCCAGTCGACCTACATCGACAACCTCCAGGTTCAACTGGACGGCGTAGATGACCGTGCCGACAAGACCATCGCCACCCTGACCTTCAGCGGTGTGTCGAAGACCTCGCGTTTCGACCAAGGCGAAGTGTTCAGCGAAAGCTGGAACATGGAACGTCCGCAGGGCGAGAACCAGCCTTGGCTGGTGGCCGGTATCCGCCAGAACGGCTGATCCCCTCTGCGTTAAGCATGCGGTAACAAAAACCCCGGACTTGTCCGGGGTTTTTCTATTTCGCGGTTGCATCTATAGCAAGCTACTGTATAAACCGGCCCATATAAACCGCGCCATACAAGCAAGAGGATCCCGGACGTGGAAGAAATTATCGAACAACTGCGCGAAGCCAACGAACCGGTACCGGTTCCTTTGGAGTTGCCTGACGAAGACCTGCTGGTTGAAATCGAAGAACAACTGTTCATCGATATTCCGTTTGTCTTCAGGGAGTTTTTGCTGACGGTCAGCGACGTGGTTTACGGTAGCCTGGAGCCGGTAACTGTCACCGACCCGCAATCGCACACCTACTTGCCGGATGTCGCCGCCAACGCTTGGGATGCCGGCGTGGATCGCAGCCTGATTCCAATTTGCCAGGACGGCGACGACTACTACTGCGTCGAAGAAGACGGCACTGTGGTGTTGTGGCAAGCCGAGGAAGAGCTGATTGCCGAAGAAACCTGGGAATCGGTCTGGCATTGGGCGCGGGACGTCTGGCTGGAAAGCTGATCGGCCAAACGCCCCGGGTGGTCAGTGCCCCGACGACTCCTTGTGGTTGTCGAGGGTTTCCAGCAAGGCCACCTGCATCCGCGTGTGCACGCGGATAAACCAGCGCCAGAGCAGCGCCGCCACGGCGGCCGCGACCACGGCGATCAGCACCAGCAACTTGTTGGTCGGCAGAATACTGGCCGACAAGGCTGCCAGCAGCAGGAAAATCACCAGCAGCGAGAGAATCGGGATCACCTCGGAGATCACCCGGCGCACTCGCTGCGTGTGCCGCCCCGCCATCTCCGGCTTCACGCCCATCTCGGCCAACAGCATCGATAGCGCCTTGAGCTTGCGATAGGCCGCGATCAGAAACGGCAACGACACCAGCAAAGCCCCACCCCAGATCAACGCTTTCTGCCAGCTCGGATCGCTGATCCAGTCTTGCAGATACATCGAGATACGCTCGGCGAAGAACGCACCCGAGAAGAAGATCGCGATGACCAGCGCCAGATTGACCCCGACCTGCAACAGGATTCGCCGGATAATCGACGCCAGCATCGCCCCCTCGCCCTGCGGCTGAATGCTGCGCAGCCATTCGCCATACATCCCCAGCACCCGCCCTAAACGCTGCGGCATCGCGGCGGCCAGTTTGATCGACAGTGGATCGGCGGAGCGAATCAGGTACGGCGTCAGGAGCGTGGTAATCACCGAGACGGCCACGGCTACTGGATAGAGGAAGTTGCTGGTGACCTGCAGCGTCATGCCCAGCGCGGCGATGATGAAGGAAAATTCGCCGATCTGTGAAAGTCCCATCCCTACCCGCAGTGAGGTGCGTCCGTCATTGCCAGCGATAAACGCACCGAGCCCGCAGGACAACATCTTGCCGAGCACCACGGCTACCGTAATCACGGCAATCGGCCAGGCGTATTGCAGCAGAATCATCGGGTCGAGCATCAGGCCGATGGCGACGAAGAAGATTGCGCTGAACAGGTCGCGAACCGGTTCGATCAGTCGCTCGATTTTCAGCAATTGCCGCGACTCGGCCATGATCGCGCCGATCAGAAATGCGCCGAGTACCATGCTGTATTCAAGTTTGACCACCAGCAGGCAAAAGCCGAAACACAAGCCCAGCACGGTGATCAGCAGCATCTCGTTGCTTTCGAATTTGGCGACGTAAGCCAGCAAACGCGGCACCAGCAGAATGCCGATTACCAGCGCGACGATCATGAATAGCGACAATTTGCCGACCGTGGAAAACACTTCGCCGGAGCTCACCGTACCGCTGACCGCGATGCTCGACAGCAAGGCAATGATGCCGATACCGAGGATGTCCTCAACGATCAGGACGCCGAAGATCAACTGTGCGAAGCGCTCGTTCTTCATCTTCAGATCGTTGAGCGCCTTGACGATGATGGTGGTCGAAGAGATCGCCAGGATCGCGCCGAGGAACAGCGAATCCATGGTGTTCCAGTCGAACCAGCGGCCGATTTCGTAGCCGATCCAGATCATCAGGACGATTTCGAGGAACGCTGCGATGAACGCCGTGGCGCCCACCTTGAACAGCTTGCGCAGGCTGAACTCCAGCCCGAGGCAGAACATCAGGAAAATCACCCCCAGCTCGGCAAGTGTCTTGATGGTTTCTTCATCGTGGATCAGGCCGAACGGTGGGGTGTGCGGGCCGATAATGAAGCCGGCGACGATATAACCGAGCACCACCGGCTGCTTGAAACGATGGAACAACACCGTCACCACGCCCGCGACCAACATGATCACTGCCAGGTCCTGAATAAAACTGATGGCATGCATGGCGTGGGCTCCTTGAATGACGAGGCTCGTCGTCAGGCATCAGAAAGATCTGAGCGAGCCAGGGTAAAAATCCGCTTTTCTTGTGGGAATTGCCCTTGGGTAGGGCTTTTGCAGGTTAACACCGCGACTTCCCACTGGAAGGCGGTGCAATATTAGGAAACAGATCGATCCCGGCGTGACGGAAGCCAGTCGCCCGGCGTCCCGATAACGGTGCTTTTGAAAAGTGACCAGGCACCCGCAGAGGTGCTTCCAGCAAACCAGCCTTGATCCGTGAGAACGTTATGGAACCCGGAAACGCCCAGCTGTCGATGACGGTACTGATGACCCCCGACATGGCCAATTTCTCTGGCAATGTCCACGGCGGCACCCTGCTCAAATATCTCGACGAAGTGGCCTATGCCTGCGCGAGCCGCTACGCCGGCCGTTACGTGGTGACACTGTCTGTGGATCAGGTGATTTTCCGCGAGCCGATCCATGTCGGCGAACTGGTGACCTTCCTGGCGTCGGTCAACTACACCGGCAACACCTCGATGGAAGTCGGCATCAAAGTCGTCACCGAAAACATCCGCGAGCGCTCGGTGCGCCACACCAACAGCTGCTTCTTCACCATGGTCGCGGTAGATGACCAGCGCAAACCGGCCGCTGTGCCGCCGCTGCAGCCGCAGAACAGCGAAGACAAGCGCCGCTACATGCAGGCGCAGCAACGCCGGCAGATTCGCCAGGAGCTGGAAAAGCGTTATCAGGAGATCAAGGGCGACGCTTGATTGGTAGCGATCTGACGACCGCTTTCGCGAGCAGGCTCGCTCCCACAGGGTTCACGCGGTACCTGTGGGAGCGAGCCTGCTCGCGAATGGGGCGACGCAGTCTTACAAACTGATTGCCGTCGCCTCGAATTTCACCCGCGGATGCGCAATGCGATCCTGCGCCCGCACCAGTTGCAGCTCGTAACTGGCGCACGCCTGCGTTTCCAGCAGCACCTCATGCACCGCTGCCGCCGTGAACTCGAACGCTGCCACCAGACTGTCGCCCAGCAGCACGCGCGCCAGGAACAGGCCGGACGTCAGATCGCCCACGCCCACCGGCTGACGCGGAAACGCCAGCAGCGGACGGCGCAGGTGCCAACTGCCCTCGGCGGTCACCAACAACATCTCGAAACCCTCCGCCGGTTTACCCGGGTAGTCCAGATGCTTGACCAGAATGGCTTTCGGCCCGCGAGCCAAAAGCGCCCTCGCCATTGCCAGGCAATCGAACAGCGATTGCGGCTTGCGCCCGGAAAAACTGTCCAGCTCCAACTGGTTCGGACACATGATGTCTGCCACAGCCGCCGCTTCTTCCAGCAGGAAATCGCTGACCTCCGTTGGCACGCTGCAACCTTTCTCCGGATGGCCCATCACCGGGTCGCACAGGTACAGCGCTTTCGGATTGACCGATTTGATGCGCGCCACGCCACTGAGAATAGCCCGGCCCTGCGCTGCGCTGCCGAGATAGCCGGACAGCACCGCATCGCAATTGCCCAGTTCGCCAATGGCCGCAATGCCTTCGACCAGTTCGGGAATCTGTTGCGGCGCCAGCACTTCGCCGGCCCACTGGCCGTACTGGGTGTGATTGGAAAACTGCACCGTGTTGAGCGGCCAGACATTCACCCCGACCCGCTGCATCGGAAATACTGCGGCGCTGTTGCCGGCGTGGCCGAACACCACATGAGACTGAATGGCGAGCAGATGAGGCGTACGTTTCATTCGGGTTTTTCCGTAAAACGATTGAAATTCAAGCCGCGCAGTATGCGACGAAACGCAGTCTGTACGACAGACCGGCGACACAGTTAAGCTGGCGCTAACTTTTGGAGTTCATTGTTGATGCTGACCCTCGAAAACATCTTCGTGCTGATACTGTTCGCCGCCGCTGGCGCGTGGCTATGGCACAACCACGGCTTGCGCGAGCGGGCGCTGGAGCGGGTCAAACAGCATTGCATCAACGTCGGTGTGGAGCTGCTGGACGGCAACGTCGCGTTGAAGAAGATTGGTTTTATCAAGGATGCCAGCGGTCGCCGGCGACTGGCGCGGGTGTACAACTTCGAGTTCACCGTGACTGGCGAAAGCCGCCACAACGGCACCATCACCCAATTCGGCGCCCACAGTGCGCAGATCGAATTGGCGCCCTACCCGGCACCGTTCGACGACACGCCGCCGGTTGTCGAGGTGCACAAGCCACGGGCTGAAGTGATCGAGCTGAGTCAGTGGCGACAGGAACACACCAAGTGGAAGCCGTAGAAATCAAAAGATCTCAGCCTTTGGCATCTCCTACACAGTGCACATAAATCCACTGTAGGAGCTGCCGAAGGCTGCGATCTTTTGATCTCAATCGACTCGACAACCCGCTAACGCGTTCTGCAACACGCCAACATCCTGCACCTGAGCGAAAATCAGCTCGATCCGCGAATCGCGCCGCCATTCACTGGGCTGCCAATGCAGATCAGCGTTCTCCAGGGCATTCGCTGAAGCCCAGCCATTGGTGCTGTGGATAACCAGTTTTGCCCTTTTCCAGACAAGGCTTTGCAGCCAGGCTGCGACCTTTTGTGAGTCGAACGTCTGACTCGGATGCCAACGCCAACCGATACTCCAACTCCCGTCCTGGGCCTGGCTCAGGCAAATCGGCAGTGTCGGATCGCTCCAGACCGCCGGCATCTGCGCCAATCCTTTGGGCACGATCAGGTTATCCACACCCGCCACCGCTCGCGCGGCCAGACCCGGCAATTCGCTCAAGGGCAATTGCGCTTGTTGCGTCCAGACGAGTCTGACTGGCGGCAACTGACTGGCAATCTTCTGCCTGCCAGTTTCAGAAAGGTTTTCGGCCTTGTTCAACACCAGCAAACCCGCACTGGCCAACGCATCCTGCTGCGCTGCCGGCAGCGCTTTCCCCGCATTGAGTGCCTGGGCATCCAGCACCAGAACGCACGGCTGAACCGCCAGCACACCCAGCCATGGCGCTTCACTCAATTGCTTGAGCAACTGCGCAGGATGGCCCAGTCCGGAGGGCTCGATAAACAGCCGATCCGGTTTCGCCTTGCGCAATAAACGCCCAAGGCCAATCTGAAACGGCGCCCCATTGACGCAACACAAACAGCCCCCGGCCACCTCCCCCAGTGCGATACCATCGCCGTCGCGGGTCAATAGAGCGGCGTCGAGGCCGATCTGGCCGAACTCGTTGATCAGCACCGCCCAGCGCTCGCCTTCAGGGCGTTGCGCCATGAGTTGGCGGATCAGGCTGGTCTTGCCGGCGCCGAGTGGGCCTGCGATGACGTGGACAGGAATGTTCTGCAACATGGCCGGGGATTTTCTAAGGAAAGTTTCTGAGGAGATTGAAAATGCGTTGGATGGGATGGTCGTTGCTGTTGCTGCTGGTGTCCACCAAGGTGTCGGCTCAGGCCTGCGTGGTGCACAGTCAGGGCGAGCGGCTGGACGTTAAAGTCTGCCAGCAGAACCGCAACATCCCGGCAAAACTGTTCAACGACGGTTTTTGCCAACCCGCGCTGGCCGGGCAGAAAGTCGACGTGCAGTACGTCGATCAATGCCCAAGCGGCGCTTTCGGCGTGTGCAACAACGCGCAAGTTGCCAATATGCCCTATCGCCAGGACATCCACTATTACGGCGTCGCCACTGATGCCGCTTATCTAAAGCCTTACTGCGAAGGCCAGAGCCAGGGCACATGGCTCAAGCCATGAAGCGTTAGCCAAGCCAGTCGAGGGTCAGGATCAAACGGCGCTCGCCCGGTGCCGGTTGCGGCGAGCGGTGGATCAAGCCGAAACCTTCATTGCCGTGCCATTTTTCACCTTTTAGTAGCGCCACCTCGCCGCTCTTGAGTTGCTGGATCTGCGTTATGTCCGTCGGCTCGGCGTTGGCCTGGCCCAGTTGGCGCCGATCCATGGCGCCCTCCTTCAGCCACTCACTGCCGACGCCAGCATAAGTTGTGATCAAGCGCACCGGCACATGATCGACGTGGAACCGCGGACACATGGCTTTATCCAGCACCCGCAGGCGCAAACCGATACGCCGCGCACCGAGCAGGCAAGCGAAGGCACTGACCAGCCATTTCAGATCGGCGATAAAGCCTTCGTAGCCTTCCAGATCGCGGAAGCCTGAGGCCAGTCCGCTGAGATCAGGCTCGGCGTCTTCGTCGGCTAATTCCAGACATAACGACTCTGCCAACGGCTCGTTTAGCGAGAGTAATAACCTTGCGAATTCGGCGATGTGCAGCGGCATATGTCGCTGCCATACGGCGAGGTTTATTTCATCGTCAAGAATTCGGCTCAGCGCCTTGGGGGTCGGGCCCTGATGCTGTGAGCGCGTACGGTCTTGCAGCAGCTTCATCGCAAGCATCAGGCGGCCTCCTCGTGCCAAGGGCCGAATGGATCTGGCAGCAATCGCCAGCCTTCCGCACCCAGTGCCATTTCATCGTCGGTCAGCAGACACGCATCAAGCTCTGCAGATAGCTGTACGAAATTGATGTTCTGACCGATAAATACCAACTCCTGACGGCAATCTCCGACACTCGGCGTCCAGTTTTCCATGATCGCGACGGTACTTTCCTGATCCTGCGGCCATTGGCTTTTCGGCACGAAACGCCACCAGCGCCCGGCAAAGCCATGGCGCATCAAGCCACCGGCCTGCGACCAACTGCCGGCATCGTTGGGCTTGCTCGCCAGCCAGAAAAACCCTTTGGAGCGCAGCAGCTTGCCGTTGAGCCATGGACGATCGATGAAGCTGAAAAAGCGTTGCGGATGAAACGGTCGACGCGCCCGGTAGGCGGTGGAGGCAATCCCGTACTCCTCGGTTTCCGCGACGTGCTCACCGCGCAACTCCTTTAACCAGCCGGGTGCTTGCGCAGCTTTCTCGAATTCGAAGCGGCCGGTGTTGAGAATCTTCTCCAACGGTACTTCGCCCATCACCATAGGGATGATTTCGGCTTGTGCGTTGAGCCGCTTGAGGATGGCGGTCAATTCCTCGCGCTCGTGCTGGCTGATCAGGTCGATTTTGCTGATCAGCAGCACGTCGGCAAACTCGATCTGCTCGATCAGCAAGTCGGTGATGGAGCGCTCGTCCTCTTCGCCAAGCGTTTCGCCACGAGAGGCAAGACTTTCGGCGGCCTGGTAGTCGAGCAGGAAATTCACGCCGTCGACTACAGTCACCATGGTGTCCAGACGGGCGATGTCGGCGAGGCTTTGGCCTTGCTCATCGCGGAAGGTGAAAGTCTCTGCGACGGGCAATGGTTCCGAGATACCGGTGGATTCGATCAGCAAATAATCAAACCGCCCTTCTCGCGCGAGTTTGCTGACTTCTTCGAGCAAGTCTTCGCGTAACGTACAGCAGATACAGCCGTTGCTCATTTCCACGAGTTTCTCTTCAGCGCGGTTCAGGCTGACATCGCGCTGGACTTCGCTGCCATCAATGTTGATCTCGCTCATATCATTGACGATGACCGCCACGCGTAGACCCTTGCGATTACGTAGTACGTAATTCAAAAGTGTACTTTTTCCAGCGCCAAGAAATCCTGAAAGAACGGTCACAGGCAGTGCGGCTGACATTGGGTAATCCTCTTTAGATGGCAGCCGATTAGCGCTTTTACGTAGCGCGTGACGTTCTGGGCTTCATACGGAGTTCGCAGAAGGTAAACGTTTGAAATCGGCCGGCTCAGGCTCAGTTCAAACTGATGTTATAGTATAACAATAGAGAATGGCCAGCCCTGCTCTTACCCTTATCTACAAACAGCCGGAAGCTGCCCTTTAAGTTCAGGCTCGGAAAATATGATGAAAAGTGCGCTGAAATGCTCGATTTTGAGCGTCATGCTGTTAACTGCGGCCACCGCTTGGGGAAAAACCCCGGCGCTCGCATCCTGCACGCGCAGCGCCAATCTCCTGGCCTGCGTGGATGCTGATGGCAACGCTTACAGCGTCAACACGGTCGGCAACACGATTTATCTGCGCGGTTTTGAAAAGAACGGCAAGCGGTATTGGGCGCAGACCAACAGTCGGTTCGGGCAAATGACGTTCTTCACTGGCATCGCTTCCGACGGTGAAGCCTGGGTCGGCTACACCCGTCGGGTGGGATGGACCACCATCAATCGCTTCTCCAGCTCAGGTGGCAGCAGCGCGAAATTCACCTGCAGCCGATTGACCGGTTGCTAGTTCGCCCAAGTCATCGACATGTCGCGGATATAACCCCAATGATGTCTCGCTTGGAAGGGGCGATTTTCGCGAGTGTTTCACGTGGAACCCTAGACGGAATTGGCGTGCACATATGAAAACCTGTTCATGAAAAAGACATCGTGATTCGAATTGTTATAATGTAACATCGAATTTAATCAACACGATGGTCCCGATCATGAATTCGCTGACACTTCCGGATATCGCCACGCAGGCCGCTCGCCAAGCCTTGCCACTCGAATGGGTGGGCATGCGCGGTATTGCGTTGCCTGTTTTGCTGGACGGCCAACGCCTGAGTGCGAAAGCTGATGCAGGTGTAAGTCTTGATGATGGCGAGGCGCGCGGTATTCATATGTCGCGCTTGTATCTGGCACTCGAAACCCTGGAACAACGCAACATTAGCCCAGCGTTGCTTCACCAGATTCTTGAGCATTTCCTCGATAGCCACGCAGGTTTGTCCAACAACGCCTATCTGAAAATCCACACGGATCTACTGCTCAAGCGACCCGCGTTGATCAGTCCTTTGTCCGGATGGAAATCCTATCCAGTCACCATTTCGGCCAGCCTGAAAAACAGAATGTTCCACGTGGAACTAGAAATTGAAGTGCCTTACTCCTCGACATGTCCGTGCTCGGCAGCGCTGGCGAGACAGCTTATCCAGCAACAATTCATTGAAGACTTCGCTAACACACAACTGAATCACGCAGAGGTTTTGGCGTGGTTGGGTACGCCCCAAGGCATTGTCGCAACGCCACACAGCCAACGTAGCACCGCGCAACTACATGTTCATCTCGACGAATTCGTCGACGAACTACCGCTGAGCGCGATCATCAACGATGCCGAAGCCGCCCTCGGCACCGCTGTACAAACCGCGGTCAAACGAGCGGACGAACAAGCCTTTGCCCTCGCCAACGGGCAGAACCTGATGTTCTGTGAAGACGCCGCACGAAGGCTGAATCTAGCGCTACGCCGCTCTCCCGGAGTGAGCGCATTCAAACTGCGAGTGACCCACGCCGAAAGCCTGCATGCCCACGATGCCGTCGCCGAAAGTCATTGGCACCGGGAGCAGGCATGATCCGTTGCCAAGCCTTGAGCTGGGGCGCACCCGGCCAACCGCTCACCTCGCCCCTGACCCTCGAATTCGAAAGCGGCAGCCTGACAGCAATCATCGGCGCCAATGGTTGTGGCAAAAGCAGCCTGCTGAAAGTCATTGCAGGACTGCAAAGGCCCTTGGCAGGAAAGGTCTCATTGAGCGTTCCACGGCAAAGCGGCGTCTCCTTCCTCCCCCAACAACAGCACCTGGATCGCCAGTTCCCGATCAGCCTCGAAGAGTTGGTGGCCGCCGGCTTCTGGGGACGTAGATTGTCCACACAACTGCGTGCACAGCGCCTCGCCGCTGCCTTGGAAAACTGGCACCTGAACGGACTCGATCAACGCCCCTTGATGGCCTTGTCCGGCGGCGAATTACAACGCGCCTTGCTCGCTCGATTGAGTCTGACTGATGCACCTGTTTTGCTACTCGACGAACCGCATGCTGCTCTCGATGAACTGGGCCAACAGTTGCTGTGGCAACACATCCACGCCTGGCACGCCGAAGGTCGAACACTGATCGTGGTGTGCCACGACCTCTGCGCCGTTCGCGAACACATTCCAAAAACGCTGCTGATCAAAAACAGTGCCTGCGTATTTGGCACGAGCAAAGAGCTCATCCGGCAAACACCGCAGACGCAGGTGGCGTGATGCTCACCATCGCGCACCTCTGGGAACCGTTCAACGAGTTCGTCTTCATGCGCCGCGCCCTGCTCGGTGGGTTGGTGCTCGCCTGCAGCACCGCTCCCCTCGGCGTTTTTTTGATCTTGCGGCGCATGAGTCTGATCGGTGATGCCGTTGCCCACGGCATCCTGCCCGGTGCTGCATTGGGCTTCTGGTTCGCCGGACTCAGTCTGCCTGCGCTCACCATCGGGGGGCTCGGCGCAGGTTTGAGCATGGCCGGACTCGCCGCCTGGATCACTCGCAAAACGGGTTTGCGAGAGGACGCCAGCCTCGCCGCGATCTATCCAATATCGTTGGCAGCCGGTGTGCTGATCCTTGGCATCGCGGGCAAACGCCTTGACCTTTTGCACCTGCTCTTCGGGTCGGCATTGGCGGTCGACGGTCCGACTCTCAACGGCATGCTGTGGGTATCGACCTTCAGCCTGATCGCCATGGCACTCATCTATAAACCGTTGCTGCTCGACACCCTCGACCCATTGTTCCTGAGAACCGTCAGCCGACTTGGCCCTCTCGCCCATGGCGTGTTCCTGACTCTGGTAGTGCTGAATCTGGTGATCGGATTTCAGGCGATCGGCGCACTGATGGTCGTTGGACTGATGATGCTGCCCGCCGCCAGCTCGCGATTCTGGAGTCGCCGTCTGCCGGTCCTGATTGGTATCGCCGCCCTCCTCGGCTGCCTGTCGGTGTGGCTCGGCCTGCTGCTGTCGTTCTACTTCTCGCTGCCCAGCGGGCCGGCCATCGTGCTGGTCGCGGGGGCCGGATATTTGCTCTCCGTGGTGTTCGGACCGGTTCACGGTTTGCTGCGCCGCCCACCGTTGCTTACATCCCAATGAGGTGTTTCCCGATGCGCGTTCTATTTGTGCTGTTCAGCCTGATGCTGTCGATGTCATTGTCGGCGGCAGAAAAATTGCCGGTGGTGACCAGCTTCAGCATTCTCGCCGACATGGTTCATCAGGTCGGTGGCGAGCATATTCAGATCACCAACATGGTCGGCCCCGACGCTGACGCGCACACCTATGAGCCGACCCCGGACGATGCCAAAGCACTGCTCAAAGCCAGACTGATCATCAAAAACGGTTTGGGTTTCGAACCGTGGCTGGATCGCTTGGTGACCAGCACCGAAACCAAAGCCACGGTAGTCAGCGCCAGTCACGGAGTGATCCCGCGCTCGCTGGATGAGGACGGTGAAACCGTTCCCGATCCGCACGCCTGGCACAATCTGGCGAACGCCGAGTTGTACGTCGCCAACATCACCAAAGCGCTGATCGCCGCCGACCCGACGAACAAGGCCGACTACGAGCGCAACAGCCAAACCTATCTGAAACAGATCTACGCCCTGCTCGCCGAAGCCAAGGCCAAACTCGGTTCACTGCCACCGGGCAATCGCAAAATCGTCACCAGCCACGACGCCTTCGGTTACCTGGGCCAGGCGTACAGCATCGACTTCATGGCCCCACAAGGACTGTCCACCGAGCGTGACCCCTCAGCCGCCGAAGTCGCGGCGCTGATTACCCAGATCCGCCAGGCGAAAGTCAAAGCGGTGTTCATGGAAAACATCAAGGACGCGCGACTGCTCAAGCAGATTGCCGATGAGAGCGGCGCACACATTGGCGGCACGCTCTATTCGGACGCCCTCGCCGCCAGCGGTCCGGCCAGCACTTTTACCGGGCTGTTCGAACACAACCTCAATACCCTTTACAACGCGCTGAGCCAACCATGATCCGCAAGAATCCTTCAGGCGATCTGCCACAGATCGCCGAGTCGGCCTACGTCGATAAAACCGCGATCATTTGCGGCAAAGTGGTGATTGGTGAAAACGTGTTTGTCGGCCCCTATGCCGTGATTCGTGCCGACGAAGTGGATGCTTCAGGCGAGATGGAACCGATCACCATCGGTGCCAATTCGAACATCCAGGACGGTGTGGTGATTCATTCCAAATCCGGCGCGGCAGTGACCATCGGCGAGTTCAGCTCCATCGCCCATCGTTCGATCGTGCATGGTCCCTGCGTGGTCGGCGACCGGGTGTTCATTGGCTTCAACAGCGTGCTGTTCAATTGCGTGGTTGGCGACGGCTGCGTGGTGCGGCACAACTCGGTGGTCGACGGACGCGATTTGCCGGACGCGTTCTATGTACCCTCCACCACCCGCATCGGCCCGAACACTGACCTCTCGCAATTCCCACCGGTGAGTGTCAGCGCCTCGGAGTTTTCCGAAGACGTGGCGCGTACCAATGTCGATTTGGTGCGCGGCTACAAAGCCTTGCAGAACGAGTTTTAGACCATGAGCAGTGTGCTGATTCGCAATGCAAGAATGATCAACGAAGGACGTGAGTTCGATGGCGATCTGTTGGTCAGCAACGGTCGTATCGTCAAGATTGCGCGCAGCATCGAAAGTGAAAACGCGAGCGTCGAAATCGACGCGGCCGGACAGTGGTTGTTGCCTGGGATGATCGATGACCAGGTGCATTTCCGCGAACCCGGTGCGCCGGCAAAGGGCAGCATCCACACCGAATCCCGCGCGGCGGTTGCGGGAGGCATTACCAGTTTCATGGACATGCCCAACACCCAACCCGCCACGCTCAGCCTCGAGGCGCTGGCGGATAAAAAACGCCGGGCGGCGCTCAGCTCTGTGGCCAATTACGGCTTTCACTTCGGGGTCAGCCGGGACAATCTCGACACCGTCGCCGCGCTCAATCCCAGCGAAGTGGCCGGCGTCAAAGTATTCATGGGCGCCTCCACCGGCAACATGCTGGTGGATGATCCGAAGATTCTTGAGCGGTTGTTTGCTGATGTGCCGACGATCTTGCTGGCTCACTGTGAACACACGCCAAGCATCAACGCGAATGCGGCCAACCTGAGCGACCTGTTTGGTGAGCGTCTACCGCCCGCGGCTCATGCGCTGATTCGTAATGCCGAAACTTGCTATCGCTCGTCTTCGTTGGCTGTGGAACTGGCCAAGCGTCATGGCACACGACTCCACGTTTTACACCTCACCACCGCCCGGGAACTGGATCTGTTCGAAGACAAACCACTGGCACAAAAACGCATCACGGCAGAAGTCTGCCTGCATCATTTGCTGTTTGATGATCGCGACTATCCGGCGCTCGGCAACCTGATCAAATGCAATCCGGCGATCAAGACTCAGGCCGACCGCAATGCCTTGCGCGAAGCGTTGAACTCCAATCGGCTGGACGTCATCGGCAGCGATCACGCGCCGCATACCTGGGCGGAAAAGCAAAGACCTTACATAGAGGCACCTTCGGGTTTACCGCTGGTGGAGCATGCATTACCGGCGTTACTCGAGCTGGTCGCGGACGGCGTACTGCCGATCAGCACTCTGGTGGCGAAGACCAGCCATCGCGTGGCGGATCTGTTTGCGATTCCGGATCGAGGCTATTTGCGTGAAGGGTACTGGGCGGATGTGGTGTTGGTTGAGCGGCAGACTGTCGAGGTGTCTCGGCAACCGATTCTGTCGCAGTGCGGGTGGACGCCGTTTGCCGGGAGAAGCTTTCGACATCGGGTCAGTACGACGCTGGTGTCAGGGCAGATCGCCTGGCGCGATGGTCGGGTGAATGAAGGCTGTCGCGGTTTGCCGTTGCGGTTTATGCGCTGATATTGATGACGCCATCGCCAGCAGACTGGCTCCCACATTTCGATTATTCGACTGTGGGAGCCAGCCTGCCAGCGTTGCTTTTAGGCGCGAGGTTTCACGGCGCCGCAGTCCTGACCCAGCCACACGGCGCGGGTTTCCAGACTGCCCTTCTGGTTGATGCCGATGGCATTGAACGTGCCGTTGGCGACGGTGTTGAATTCCCGATCACTGAGGAAAGTCGCAACACCGGTGCCCTGCGCTTTCGGGCAGCTGAAACGAAATTTCCACTGGTTGCCGTTGCGTTCGGTGATCTGCTGTTTGCAGCCCGATTGCGGGTCAGCCAACGGAATATCATTGGTCGCCACTTGCTCAGGCGTCAGGCACGCGCGGATGCCCTTGCCGCCGATATTGATGCCGTTTTTCTCCAGCGCCGCCCGCTGTTGCGGGGTCATCTGGCCTTGCAGCTGGCCGAGGATCGATTGCACGTCCATCGGCTGATCATCGACTTTGACGTTGCTCGACGTCATTTCCCACAACCCCGGCTGCAGCATCTGCGCCTGAGCAACCACCGGCAATGCCAAACCCAGGCCCAGCGCCAAACCCAGCAGACGAATGTTCATCGAAAAACTCCTGATCAGTAGTGGCCGTTAGACGTCGGCCAATTGCTTCGGTTCATGCACCAATTAATTAGCGACATTCGCGGCGGAACATGGTCTGTTAAGCATTGAATCTTCCGGAGCAAGGCTGCCCCATGGATTATTTTGGACCGCATATTTTCGGTTATCTGATCGCCCTGATACACACCCTCGGCTTGATCGCAGCCGTTCACGCGGTGCTCACCGTGCGCACGGCTCAAGGCTCGATCGCCTGGGCATTGTCGCTGATCTTCATTCCATACCTCACGCTTATTCCGTACCTGGTTTTCGGCCGCAGCACTTTCGACGGCTACATCAAAGCTCGGCGCCAGGCCAACGAACAGATGCGCCAGGCCATCTCCGAATTGAACTGGCGGCCGTGGGTGGAAGAAGCCCTGGCCGCCCGCGCCTCGAACGCCTACGCATCCTTGCGCGCCATGCCGAAACTGGGGCGAATGCCGTGTCTGGCGAATAATCAGGTGCAGTTGCTGGTAAATGGCAAAGCGACCTTTGAAGCGATTTTCCGCGCTATCGATCAGGCGAAGGAAGCGGTGCTGATCCAGTTCTTCATCATCCACGATGATCGGCTCGGTCAACGCCTGCGTGATCTGCTACTGAAGAAGGCCGACGAAGGCGTAGCGATTCATCTGCTCTACGACCGCATCGGCAGTCACGCCCTGCCCCATAATTATGTTCAGGCACTGCGCGATGGCGGCGTCGAGGTCAAGGCATTCGCCACACGCAGCGGCTGGCTCAATCGCTTTCAGGTCAACTTCCGCAACCATCGCAAAATCGTCGTGGTCGACGGCGTGGTCGGGTTTGTCGGCGGGCACAATATCGGCGATGAATACATGGGCGAAAAGCCGCCGCTGGCGCCGTGGCGCGATACGCATGTAAGAGTGCGTGGTCCGGTGGTGGCGTGCATGCAGGAATCCTTTGCCGAAGACTGGTTCTGGGCCGCGCGCACTTTACCGCCGCTGATCCTGCCGGACGCTTACCCGGACGACGGCGTGCTGTGCCAGTTGCTTGCCAGTGGCCCGGCAGATGCCTACGAAACCTGTTCGCTGTTCTTCGTCGAAGCTATCCACGCGGCGACGGAACGGGTGTGGATCACCAGCCCCTACTTCATTCCCGATGAAGCCGTGTTCGCTGCCCTGCGTTTGGCCGTGTTGCGCGGTGTCGACGTGCGCTTGCTGCTGCCTTCGCGCCCCGATCACCGCATCGTCTATGCGGCGTCCAGCCTGTACGCCTTCGAAGCCGTGCGCGCCGGGGTCCGTGTATTCCGTTACGAACCCGGATTCCTGCATCAGAAAGTGGTGTTGATCGACAGCGAGATCAGCGCCATTGGCAGCGCCAATCTGGACAACCGTTCGTTCCGCTTGAACTTCGAAGTGATGCTGCTGACGGTCGACAGCGACTTCGCCGCTAGCGTCGAACAGATGCTGATCGAGGATTTCGAGCAATCTTACGAGATCGCCAAAGAAGAAAGCCGGGAGATCCACCGCCTGCAACAGGTCGGCATGCGGATCGCCCGGCTTATTTCGCCGATTCTCTGACATTCCCCACCCTCTGCGGAGGGCAAGGGGATACAGGAAATTAGGGATGGTAGATGTCGTCGCGAGTCCACGGCAGTTCATGGCTGCCATCGGCGTGCGCTTTTACCGCGAGGATCTGGTGCAGATTGATCCAGCCGCGCGCGAAGGCGTAAGCACAACCGGCCAGGTACAACCGCCAGATGCGCAGCGCCTGCTCCGGCACTAGCTTCGCAGCTGTTTCGAGATTGTCTTCCAGACGCTCGCTCCAGTGATCGAGGGTCCGTGCGTAGTGCAGGCGCAGACTTTCGACGTCGACAATCTCCAGCCCGGCTTCACTGATCTCGGCCGAGATCATCGACAAATGCGGCAACTCACCATTGGGGAATACATATTTTTCGATGAACTCGCCGGCACCACGTCCTACCGGGCGGCCATCGGTGTGCCTGGCCGTGATGCCGTGGTTCATCACCAGCCCCCCCTCCTTCACCGCACCAAACAGGGTTTTGCAGTACTCGGCCAGGTTGGCGTGACCGACGTGCTCGAACATGCCGACACTGACCACTTTGTCGAAGCGACCGTCCTGGGGAAGATCACGGTAGTCCAGCAGTTGCAGTTCGATCTGGTCTTCCAGTCCTTCGTTTTTGACACGTTCGCGGGCCAGTTCCAGCTGTGCCTTGCTCAAGGTGATGCCGAACACTTTCGCACCGAATTCCCGCGCCGCGTACCGCGCCAACCCTCCCCAGCCACAGCCGACATCCAGCAGATAGTCGCCCGGCTGCAAACGCAGCTTGCGGCACAGATGACGGAATTTGGCTTGTTGCGCCTGTTCCAGCGTTTCACTGCCGGTTTCGAAATACGCGCAGGAATACGCCATGTCGCTGTCCAGCCACAGCTGGTAGAACGCGTTGGACAGGTCGTAATGGTAGGAAATGGCTTTGGCGTCGGTTTCCTTGTCATGCACCGAACGCACGGGATGACTGTCGTCATCTGCACCGAGCAAGGCATTGCTCAATTCGTCGCAGAGCCGGATGACCTCGCTGATCGAGCCCTCCAGTTCAAGCTTGCCTTCGACGAACGCCGCCCCTAGCGCATCCAGACTTGGATGGGTGAACTGGCTGACCATCTTGGGATCCTTGACCACGATGGTGACGCTGGGCGTCGGGCCCAGATTGAATTCATGGCCGTCCCAGAGTCGCAGGCGAAGCGGTAGCTGCAGATTCTGTAAGGCCGGTGGAAGTTGCGCGAGCATGGAAAATCCCCCCTTGTTTCAGACGTCTGATCTGAGGGTAGACCATCCTCGAAAAATAGCAGGCTATCGATTTGATAGACCGAATCTACCGCTCCAGACGCTCCAACAAGCCATCCTGCACCCAATGTTTCAGCCAGGTGACGGCTTGAAGTGCAGCGCCCTCACCATAAATGACTGCCAACGCCTCACACAGTTCGGCGAAACTCCAGCCTTCGTCGAGCAGCCCGTTCAGGGCCGAGGCTTCGGGAGCTTCCAGGCTGCGGTAATGACAGATCAGATCATTACGCCAGATCAGGCAGACCTGAGGAGCAGCAAGCGCCATGCTTTCAGGGAAATTGCACGCTTCCTTCACCGCCCGCCACAGCGAGAGACTGTTGAATTGGCACGCCAGCCTTTGCAACGACGGTGCGGATTTAAACTGAAATCCGGGCCATTCGTCTGGAGCAAGCGCCGCCATCGCGTCGAGGGTTAACGGTGAACCTGCGGGCGCATCAAAGGCCAGCGTGAACGCCCATTCCAGCGCAGCCAATTCGGCCAGTGGTGCGCCCTGCTCAGGCACCAGATGCTCTCGGAGAAAATCGGCGAACCCCTTGCCCAACCAGCGCAGGCTGTAATGCGCCGACGGGCATTGGCGGATATACGCGGTGGCCAACTGATCGAATTCTTCGTCGCCCATCCAGTGCCAGATTGTCGGGTAGTCGGTACGTAAAACTTCCTGCAAACGCGCCTTGTAGGCGTTGTGATAAATCGCCAGACCGGTGTCGATATCCAGCGTCGGGCCGCCGATCAGACTCTTTCCCAATGCCAGGTTGGCTGTCGCTGTGTCATCCAGCAGAAACGACTCGAACGCCAATTGCCATTCTCTCAGGCGCATTGCTGCCTCCCGGCCAAGACATGGCTACCCAGCTCGCGAGCCTTTTGCAATTCATCGAGCAGCTCTTCAAAGGGCGGAAAGTGATCGTCACGTTCCAGCAATGTCGCCACCGGGCCGAAGTGTTCCAGTGTACGTTGATACAGCGCCCAGACTGGATCACTCACCGGATGGTCGTGGGTGTCGATCACGTAGTCGCCGTAATCGCTGTGCCCTGCCAAGTGCAACTGGCGCACTTTGTCCTTGGGCAGGCTTTCAATAAAGGTCCACGGATCGAAGCCGTGATTACGCGAACTGACGTAGACGTTGTTGACGTCCAGCAGCAACTCGCAACCGCTCACCCGGCTCAGTGCGGCGAGAAATTCCCATTCGGTGAATTCATCCGAGGCGGCGCGAACATAACTGGATACGTTTTCCAGCACCAATGGACGCTGCAACACATCTTGAACCTGGGCCACTCGCCCAGCGATGTATTCGAGGCTCTCAGCGGTGTACGGCAGCGGCAGCAGATCATGCAACTGATGAGCGTTGCCGCGGCTCCAGCAGAGATGGTCGGAGATCCACGCCGGTTTGACCCGATCGGCCAATTGCTTGAGTTGTTTGAGATAGTCCGGGTCGAGGGCATGCGGGCCGCCGATGGATAGGGAGACGCCATGCATCACCAGCGGATAGCGCTCGGCGATGGCGTCCAGGTAATACAGAGCCTTGCCGCCCTGCACCATGAAATTTTCCGAGACCACTTCGAACCAGTCCACGTCGGGCGACTGTTCAAGGATCTGCTGGTAATAAGCGCTGCGCAATCCCAGGCCGTAGCCGAGGAAAGGAAGTGAGGCGGACATGTGCGGGCTCCTGATAAAAGTGGCCGCAGTGGCGTGAACCACTGCGGCGGCACTTACCGGTCAGTTATTCGCCGACCTTGCCACCTGCTTTTTCGCAAGCCGCTTGAGTCATTGCTTTGAAGCCCTGGCCTTTGCAGGCGCCCATGCCTTTGCAAGCGTGGTCTTTGGTTTTGCAATCGTTCTGGCCTTTGCAGGAGGTCACGCCGTAACAGTGCACGTTGGCATCGGCGGCGACCACATTGGTGGCTACACCGGCAAACATAGTAGCGGCGGCCAAAGCGAGAGCGGCACCAGCAGCAGCGGTCTTGATAGTCATTTTTCTTATCCTCGGTAAGCATCAGGGGTGTCGGCTGGACGGTTGTTCAGTGCCGACATAGCACTAGAGATCGCTGCCCTGATAGCGTTACAGCGGGGCGAAAAATAATTTCAGATTTCTTCCTTGAGCTTGAGCAGCGGCTCTTGAAAGCGCAGCAATCGCCCGGCATTGCCCAGCACCAGTAACGTGCTGAGGTTGTGCAGCAACGCGGCGATCATCGCCCCGGCGGCTCCGAGCCAGCCGAACGCGGCGAACACGACAATGGCCAGCGTCCAGCCCAGCCCGATGATCACGTTGACCTGCAAGGTTCGCCGGCACTGACGACTGAGCCGCACACAAGTGCCGAGCCGACGCAGATCGCTGCCGATCAACACGATATCGGCGGAGGCCAAGGCGATGTCTGCCCCGCCCGCCCCCATCGCCACACCGACCACGCCAGCCTTGAGCGCCAGCGAATCGTTGATGCCGTCGCCCACCACCATCGGCCGGAAACCGTCGTTGATTTCTTTCAGCACACGATTGAGTTTGTCCTCGGGCAACGCCTGGGCTTCGACTTCTTTGAGACCGACTTCGCGGGCCATTGTCTGGGCCACGCTTTGGCGATCGCCGGTCAGCAACAGTTGCCGCCCGAGACCCAGCTCACGCAGTTCACTGAGGGCAAATCGGGCTTCCGGTTTGACACTGTCAGCCAACAGCAGCCAGGCGAGAAACTCACCGTTCAAGGCCAGGCCGGCAATCGGTCCATCGTGTTCAGGGATGGTCGTAGGAGTGATGCCCAGTTGTGCGAACAACTCCGGGCGGCCTAGCGCCGCTTCGCCTTGACCGGTCATGGCGACTACGCCGAGACCCTGCCGTTCGTGAATATCGGACAGAGGCAAACAGTCGTCCTGACTGACCAACCCCGCCAGCGCACGACTGACCGGATGACTGCTCGCCGCACCCAGACTGGCGGCGAGCGCCAACACCGTCGACTGATCCGCATGCGAGCTGTTGATCGACTGCAAGCGCAAGGTGCCGTAAGTCAGGGTGCCGGTCTTGTCGACGACCAGCGAGGTGAGATCGGCCAGCTCTTCGAGGAACGCCGAGCTGCGGATCAGAATCCCGTGCCGCGCCGCCACCGCCACGCCAGCAATCGCCGTGGCTGGTGCCGACAGCACCAACGCGCAAGGGCATGCGGCGACCAACACCGCGAGCATCGCTTGCGCATCATTGGTTATGAACCAGGTGACGGCCGCCAACAGCAACACCAGCACCATGTAACTACCGGCATAGCGCTCAAGCAACCGGGTGATCGGCGGTTTCGAACGCTCGGCGTTTTGCATCAGCGCGATGACTTTGCCCAACGTCGACTCGTCGCCGGTGCGGGTCACTTCGATGCGCAGCAAACCGTCGAGATTGATCGCGCCGCCAAACACCGTCATGCCGACGCTCGCTTCCACCGGCACGGATTCACCGGTAATCGACGCGGTGTCGAGGCTGGCCTGGCCGGACAAAACCCGACCGTCCGAGGGCACTCGATCACCCGCGCGGACCTCGACCATGTCTCCGGATTTGAGCGTGCCGTTGTCGACTTCAACGATCGAGCCGTCAGCCTGAATCTTGCGTGCATGACTGCGGGTCAATTGACCGAGTGCGTGAATCGCTTCCTGCGAGCCAATGACACTGCGCTCCTCCAGCACGTGGCCGAAGATCATGATGATCGGCAGCAACGCGGCGGTCAGCAGATCGCCAGTCGCCCATGCCCCGAGCATCGCCAGGGCAATCAGTTGATCGGTGATGCCATGCAGACTTGGATAACGCAGGCTGAACCACGCCGAACGCATCACCGGAACGGCGACCAATAAAGAAGCAACGCCCAGCAGCAACTGACTGACACCGGTTTGTGCTGGCAGCAGCCAACGCCAGATCAGACCGAGGCCGAGCAGACCAAGCGCGAGCATGGCCAACGTCAGTTGGCGCGCGGCACGACGTTGTTCGGCCGAAGACAACAGGCCCGGTGCAGCGGTGGTCGCGCTCATTGACTGGCTCCCTGAATGATCAGGCGGGAATCATCTTTCGGATCGACCGTGGTCACTGATCCGGCCTGACCAAGAATTTTCGGCATGCGCTCGCGGTACAGACGCAGGAGCATTTGTGGGTCAGTGCCTTGCAATTGCGCCTTGGCCAGACTCGACACCGTAGCGGTGTCCGCAGACGCTTTGGCCAGGCGCTCACCCGCCTGAGCGTGAGCGACCTGCAGCGTGCGGTCGGCTTTTTCGTTGGCGGTCTGGGTGAGTTTCTCGGCATCAGTGCGGGCATTGGCCACGGCTTTGTCGGCTTGTTGGCTGGCGGTCAGAACCGC
Organism: Pseudomonas sp. A0308; assembly: GCF_044218815.1. NCBI lineage: Bacteria > Pseudomonadati > Pseudomonadota > Gammaproteobacteria > Pseudomonadales > Pseudomonadaceae > Pseudomonas > Pseudomonas sp. A0308. The sequence continues at coordinate 3,461,444 of NZ_CP162581.1, read as the reverse complement.
GTTGAACGCGCTGACGGCGGGACCGGGGAGACTGGACTGCACATCAACCCGTGCCACCTCGATGCCGATGCCCTGCCCGCTGGTTTTCAGTTCAGCCAAGCGTTGGTTGATGCCTTGCACCAGATCACCGCGCAAGCGCTCGCGGCGTTCGGCAGCCTGATTATCGGCGCCGATCAATTCCGGTCGGGCCACCAGAATAGTGTCGAGATCTCGCGCGGCGGTCAGTGCCACGGCGCTGCGGGTGACCAGCCGATCAAGCGCTGGCAGCACATGATCGCCCTGCAGCACGAAGTCATAGGGATCGGTCACTTTGTAAAACACTCGCACATCCAGTTGCACGACGCCGGCGTCACCGGTCAATAAATAACCAGATCCCGCCAGTGCATCACTGAGCGGCGTGGCAAACGTGGCCACACGATCAGCCTTCAATGCCTCATCGCTGCGCAGCAGATTTTCAACGCGACGCTCTATTACTCGATCTGCTGCCGGGAGTAGAACCACCTGCTCGAACGGCTGCGGCCAAGCCAACAGCAAACCGGCATTCTGGATGCGATCCAGCGCACCAAAGTGCAAAACCACAGCACGGCTCTGCGGATCAATCTGCCGGACATTCGAGAATGCCCAAGCCACTGCGGCCAGCACGGTCACAGCGTACAGGGCAAAAAACGCCAAACGCCCGGCCTGAATCCACGGACTGTTCAGCGAATATGTTCCACGTGGAACTTCTTCACTCATGGTTGCGATCCGGCTTTGCTGTCGAGATTCGGCGGGCCGTCGACCAGCACGCGGAACGGCGCGGCATCGGTGCGCAAAATCAGCTTGGTGTCTGGCGTGACGATGGTGCCGAGGGTGTCCAGCGAGCGCAGCAAGTTATACAACTGCGGTGAACTGGCGTAGGCGCGGCCGTAGATCTGCGCGGCCTCAACCCGAGATTGCGCTTCGATATCCGCGGCTTTTACCGTGGCATCCGCTTGAACAATCCGCGCATCGCGCTCGGCGGCAGAACGGATTTGCGCAGCTTCACGCTTGCCGATGGCGGTGCGTTCGGTGGCAATTGTTTCACGCTCGGCGCGCATCCGATCGACCGTGGCGGTGAGTGTCACTGACGGTAAGGTCAACCTCTCGATACCGACTTGCACCACTTGCACGCCGTAAGTCGCGAGGAGTTGCTGTTCGATTTGCTGACGCAGCTGTGCCTCGAATTCAGCGATGTGTACCTGATTGGCGTCGGTGTTTACCAGGTTCGCCAGATCAAAACTGCTGGCGGTGGTTTCCAGAGCGGAGCCAACAAACGTGCGAATCTGCCGTGCTGCTTCGTCCGGCTGGTTCTGCACGGCGCGCATGAAGCGTTGCACATTGTCCGGATCGCCCTGCACCTGCCACGCAACATACGCCTGGACGATGATGCGCAAACCATCCCGGGTGCCGACATCCTGCAAACCGCTGGAGGTGGTACGCAAGCGCAGATCCACCGGGATCGCCGCTTCGAATGGCGCCGGCCAGCGCCAGCTCAAACCCGGATCGAGCAACACCCTCGACGGATTACCAAAACGGGTAATGACCGTGGCTTCACCTGAGCGTACTTGCACCAGGCTCGCCGCAGCGATAGCGAACGCCACCAGCAACGCCGCCCAACCCATGCGTCGCCATGGAAAAGGCCCCGCCTCTTGCGGCGCGCCGTGGTGATGATGCCCATGATGATGGTGATGTCCGCCGTGGCCGTGATCGTGGCCGCCGTGGTCATGATGATCGTGAGTGTGCGACTGGCTCAATGGGCGACTCCTGGTTGAGCGGTAGAACGTGCGGGCGTCGGATCAGCCGGCAGCGTGAACGTACGCAAATCGATAGTCGGCGCGTTACTGCTCCCGCCCAGTCGATGGTCAAGTACCAGCAATTTGGCGTTGCTCAGGCCTTGGCTGAGCTGACTGAGGTATTGCTCAAGGACGAACGCCTGACCCGCACTGGCGTAGGCTTTTTGTTCGGCACTGAATTTCAGATCCGCCGCCTGCGCGGCAGCGCTTATTTCACCAGCGTTGGCGCTAGCCTGATCGCGAGCAAGACTGGCCTGCAATTGCGCCTGATTACTCGCCTCAGCGGCGGCGCCACGTTCGCGGGAGATCAAGGCCTGCGCCCCGATCTGCGCCGCTTGCACGCTGTGATAAGCATTGGCAGCGCCAGCCGGCGGGTGAATGGCTTCGACGACCGTGGCGAGAATCTCCACGCCGCTGTCGAGCTGTTGCAGATCGCTTTGCACCGCACGGCCGATTTCTTCACCCAGCCCTGCCCTGTCCGCGCCAAGCAAACCGTCGAGGGTGCGCGAGGCAAAATCGTGGACCAGAATCCGGCTGGCAGTGCTGCGGATCAGCGTTGGCACATCGGCGCTGTTGTAGGTAGCCGCCAGCGCAGCCTGATCGGTGAGACCGATGCGATAGACGAAACGCACATCCATGTTGACGATCTGAAAGCTCTGCTGCGCGCCACGGCGGCTGGCGATGACTTGAGACTTATCATTCACATGGCTGGCGTCCCACAAGCGGTTGGCCGTGGACGGCGCCGGGCCTTCAGCGGGAACAGGTTGGACCGGCGCCGGATTCTCGCCAACGCTGGTCGCCAGTTCATGCACCACGCCGTTTTCAACGCCCAACACCCGGCCCAGTGGCCACGGCAGTCCTGCGTGCAAACCTGGGCCGAACACCTGCACCGGTTTGCCGAAACGTTCGTAAATACCTCGACCCTGCAAAGGGATTTCATGCAGACCGGTCAGCAACCAGCCGACTGCCACGACCAACGCCAACACCGGCAAAAACGCCCGACGCATGTAGCTGAACGCCCAGATCTGGCGTAGATCAATGCCAAAGCGATTGTGTAATTCGTGCTGCAGCGCCAGCAATGGCTGGGGCGGCCAGCGCAGCATGTCAGCGACAAAACTGCGCGCTAGCAACGTCGGTTCAAGCTGTTCGCGTTGAGGGCTGAACATCGACAGAACAGCGCGCAATAGCAGCTCGATCGCAACCAGACCTGGCAAGATCCCGACCAGTACCGCCAGACGCACCGGCCAAACGGAGGTTTCTGTGGCGAACAACAAACACAGAGCGCCCAACACCAGACTGATAATCGCCACGCGAGTCAGTTGTGCAAGCGAACTCGCTTCGGGCCATTGCGCGGGGTTTTCCTGAGCCAGTTGCCGCTCCAGCACCAACAAGCCGAACGCCAATAACAACGCCAGCGCGGCGCCGACTGTGGCCGAGACACCGACAGCCGAGGGCGGCAATGTCAGGTTCCATACCTGCTCGATGCTGAGGGCAATCAGCAACGCCCAACCGCCCAGCCACAATGTCGGTGCGCCGATCAGTCCAAGCAAATGTACGCTGCGTCGGCTCAAGCGATCGAGCAGGCGTTCATACCAGCCCTGCGCCGCGGGCTGCTCATCAACAGTCAATGACACGGCTGCCAGTGGATTCATCACCCGCGCACGCCACTGCGTCACCCTCCAGGCCGATTGCAGCGCGGCAACCACCACCAGCAATGCCGCGCTCTGGTTGATCAGAAGCGGCAGCCACAACGACTGCGGCGCAAACAACCCGACAAAAAACGCCAGCACCCACCCTGCCCCGGCCAGCCCACCGAGGCCGCTCGCCAAACGGCGTAACCTTCGGCCCTGCGTGGCCGCCTGCTGAAAGCGCGGGAGTCCGGTCACTTGCGTGCCTTCAACCTCCAGATCGACTTGCATCTCACCCCAAAGCCATCGGCTCACTGCTCATATCGTTACGATATAACGAAAAACGTGAAATATTTGTGCACAAGTTGCGCTTATCTAAAGCCGCTTGACCTGTCGCCTGCCTGAAGCCTTGACCGAAATGTCTGCAAACGCACATATTACGTTCGTAATTTTGTGCGATGACTACTTTTAACGATCTGCATCCATCCATCAGGAGCAAGCGCATGAGCAACTATGACGTGGTGATTCTGGGCGGCGGCCCCGGTGGCTATAACGCGGCAATCCGCGCCGGTCAGTTGGGCCTCAAGGCTGCCTGTGTCGAAGGCCGGGCAACCCTCGGTGGCACCTGCCTGAACGTCGGTTGCATGCCCTCGAAAGCCTTGCTGCATGCTTCGGAACTGTACGAGGCAGCCATGGGCGCGGAGTTTGCCAACCTCGGAATCGAGGTCAAACCGACCCTGAATCTCGCGCAGATGATGAAGCAGAAAGACGAGAGCGTGACCGGCCTGACCAAGGGCATCGAGTTCCTTTTTCGCAAGAACAAGGTCGACTGGATCAAGGGCTGGGGCCACATCGACGGCCCGGGCAGGGTCACCGTGACCGACGATCAGGGCAGCAAGACCGAACTGACCGCCAAGGACATCATCATCGCCACCGGTTCCGAGCCCACTCCCCTGCCCGGTGTCGAGATCGACAACCAGCGCATCCTCGACTCCACCGGCGCGTTGTCGCTGAGCGAAGTGCCCAAACATCTGGTAGTGATTGGTGCTGGCGTGATCGGCCTCGAACTCGGATCGGTGTGGCGGCGACTCGGCGCGCAGGTCACCGTGGTCGAATACCTTGACCGTATCTGCCCCGGTGTCGATGGCGAGGCCGGCAAAACCCTGCAGCGTTCGCTGAGCAAGCAAGGCATTGCCTTCAAATTGAGTTCGAAAGTGACCAGCGCCACCACCTCGGCCAGCGGCGTGCAGCTCAGCGTCGAGCCTGCGGCGGGCGGCAGCGCCGAATTGCTGGAGGCCGATTACGTGCTGGTTGCCATCGGCCGCCGCCCATACACCCAAGGCCTGGGCCTGGAAAACGTCGGGTTGAGCACCGACAAGCGCGGCATGCTCGCCAACCAGCAGCATCGCACCGAAGCCGCCGGGGTCTGGGTGATCGGCGACGTGACGTCCGGGCCGATGCTCGCGCACAAGGCTGAAGACGAAGCCATGGCCTGCGTCGAGCAGATCCACGGCAAAGCGGGCGAGGTCAATTACGATTTGATCCCCAACGTGATCTACACCAAGCCGGAGCTGGCCAGCGTTGGCAAGACCGAAGAGCAGCTCAAGGCCGAGGGACGCGCCTACAAGGTCGGCAAGTTTCCGTTCACCGCCAACAGTCGGGCGAAGATCAATCACGAGACCGAAGGGTTTGCCAAAGTCCTCGCCGATGAGCGCACGGACGAAGTGCTTGGCGTGCATCTGGTCGGGCCGAACGTGAGTGAGATGATTGGCGAGTTTTGTGTGGCGATGGAGTTCAGCGCTTCGGCCGAGGACATTGCCCTGACGTGCCATCCGCATCCGACGCGCTCCGAGGCATTGCGCCAGGCGGCGATGAATGTGGAGGGGATGGCGACGCAGATGTAGAAGATCAAAAGATTATCCGAACGCGGCCCGAGCCTTCGGCAGCTCCTACCTGGAATGCGTACCCTGTAGGAGCAGCCAAAGGCTGCGATCTTTTCGGTTTTCAGGACGGAAGATGCCCCAACGGCAACGCCCCCGGGGTCTTCACCGTATGAATCGCAAAGTTGCTGCGGATATCGCTCACCCCCGGCAGTTTGAGCAGGCAACCGCTGAGAAAACGGTCGTACGCTCGCAGGTCTGGCACCACCACTTGCAGCAAGAAATCCGACTCCCCCGATACCAGAAACGCTGAAATCACCTCCGGCAACGCAGTGACCGCTTTGTAAAAGGCTTCAGCCTGTTCATCGTTGTGCCGCTCGACCTTGACCCCGACAAACACCGTCAAACCCAGCCCCACTTCATCGCGATCCAGATTGGCCTGGTACCCACGAATCACCCCGGCCTCCTCCAGCATTCGCACGCGCCGCAGGCACGGCGACGCCGACAGGCCGATCTCGTCCGCCAGCTCGACATTGCTCAGGCGTCCGTCCCGCTGCAGTGCGGCGAGAATCTTGCGATCAAAAGCGTCGAGTTTCATGGTTGGCAGATCCTGATTGTTTCAGCAGAAAAAAGAAGCAGGTTATTCCAATCACGATGGATTTTGAAGCGGACTACGCAAGCACCTGCCCCGCTCTTCGGCCCTAGACTGACCTCACCAAATCGACAACGAAAGGGGTGTGGCATGGCGAGTCTCTGGCTGTTTTTCCTGGCATTGGCTGTGGTTTTTCTTTTGCCTGGGCCGGACATGATCCTGTTGCTGCAAACCGGCGCCCGTCAGGGTCGCGGTGCGGCGCTGGCCACCGCCATCGGTCTTGGGATTGCCAGGGGTTGTCATGTCGCGTTGGCGGCGCTGGGGCTGGCCGCGTTGTTCAAGGCTGCGCCGTGGACGTTCGAAGTGGTACGGCTTGCCGGGGCGGCGTATCTGCTGTGGATCGGCATTCAATGTCTGCGCAGCACGCTGGTGCCGATCCTGAATGGCGGGGATGTTGCCCAGACTCAGGGCCAATGGCGTGAAGCGGTCCGGCGCGGCTTGCTGACCAATCTGCTCAATCCCAAGGCGCTGTTGTTCTGCTCGGTGCTGTTGCCACAATTCATCGTCGCCGACGGTGCACCCGTGCTGACCCAGTTCGCCATGCTCGGCATGCTGCTGGTCGGCGTCGGCTTGCTGTTCGACAGCGCCTACGCCTTGACCGGCGCGGCGCTGGGCCGTTGGCTGCAACACAGTCCAACGGCCCAACGGGTTCAACAATGGCTGTTCGGCAGCCTGTTGATCGGCTTTGCGCTGCGCCTGACGTTCATCCAGCAAGCTTAGCTTTTACGTGCCTTGCGCCGGCGGCTGAACACCAGCAACGACGTGCCAATCACCAGCAGGATCGCAGCGATCTGTACCGGCCACTTATACGGTCTCAGCGTGGCGCGCACCGAATCGGTCACTTGGGTGACATAACGCTTGTCAGCGTTTTCAAAATCCGGATATGGGCATTGATTGCCAAAATCCACCGCCCACGGCACGTAAGGCCCTTCCTTCACGTAGCGTTGATACAGCGCGCTTTGTTCTTCCAGGCTGCTGTTAAAACCAGCGGCGTTACACAACACGGCGGCGAACGCCTGACTGGTGTGGGGCAAATTATCGGCAGCACGACTGGCCAGAGCGGTGGCGACAAACCGATAGTGGAAACGCTGATCCGGCTGAGCTTCGCTGATTTTCTGGCGTTGCACCTCGGCTTCGCTCACCAGCGGCCCGACTTTCAACTCAGTGTTTTCCAGGCTGAAGCCGCCACCAAACACCGCGTAATCCGGCGCCATTTCATAACCGAGAATGTCCATGCCCCACTCGCGGGCGGTCCACGCCGCGTTATACAACGCGCTGGCGCGTGTGGTTGGCCACCACGCGGCATCAGCCTTGAGCCGCTGCTCGGCATAAAGGCGAGCCTTGTGTTGCAGATCGGGGTTGTCGAAATAGCTGATAGCCGCCTCGTAATGCCCTTCGCGCAACAAACGTCGGCCTAACAGATTGCGCAGTTTCGCCGCCACTGACAGCGGCACGTAGTTGTCGCGCTCCTCTTGGGTCACCACCGCAGGGGCCGGAACCGTTTCGTCAACATACTGCTTGAGTTCGTCGACCGTCAGCACCCGCTCGGCGACTGCTGCGGCATCGAACCAGTAGACGTCATTGCTGCGAAACAACTGCACGAAGGCCTGCAGGTATTCACCGCGTTGCAGTGCGAGAATTGCGCTTTCCCCCTCGACCCGACATTTAGGCTGGACCGTTTCATAGGCCCAGTCTGTCGTACGCCGATAGCCCCAATCCTCGGTCTGCGGGAAGGCCTGTGCGGCTTTGGCGTAGGCTGCCGCAGCGGCATTTTTATCACCGTCGCGCAGCGCCAGTTTCGCCCGCAACCACCATGCGAGTCCGCCGTCGCCGGCATTTTCGAGGAAGGCTTTGGCGCTGGCATAGTCACCCTGTTGATAATTCACAGCCGCCAGCCGATCAGCGTTTTCGAGGCTGCCACGGGTGCTGTTTTGCAGAAGCCTTACCAGTTTTTTCTCGTTCGGCGGTTCATCGCCGAACGACCAGCCCTGACGACTGAGCAACGATGCGGTGACTAGTTGCTGCACCGGTTTGTGTTCCAGCAATCGTGCCAGCTCAACCTCGGGCAGCTCCGCCAGCTCATTCATCAACTGCTTCAGCGAGGTGTTGCCTACCGCAGAACCGTGCAGGTTCTGCGCCTCATACAGTTCAATCGCGCCGGCCCAATCGCCAGTGGTGTGCAATATCCGCGCTTCTTCCCCGAGACTGGCGACGCCGAGCTCCAGCGGATCGCTGAAACCATCGATGCTCAGTTGGCGAGTCTGACGAAATGCTTCGCGCGATTTTTCCAGCGTCTCGACCCCGTTGTTCGCCTCAGTGCTGATGGCAAACCAGGCGCGCCCCAGGGAGTACGCGGCCCACGTGCTGCGCAAGGAGCGCTGATCCGACGGCAGCGCCAGTAACCTGTCGAAATACTCGACCGCCAGCTGATGATCGCCCGTCGCGAACGCCACCGCGCCTGCCACGTAAAGACGAATTTCCGCTGGCAGACTGGCACCCTGCGCCTCGACCTGACGCGCATCCGTCAAACCGCGCAGTTGTTTGACCAGCGCCTGTTGTTCTGGCTTGAGCCCGACCTGCTCGGCCTTTTCACGCTGTTCGACCGTTTCAGTCGACTCCGCATAGGATTCGTTCGGGTTGTAGGTCGCGGCCGTGACGTTCTTCAGCCCGGCGATGGTTTTACCCAGGCGACTCAGCTCAAAGTTGAAGTTGCCCTCAGGCAGCTCCGACATCGTCTGCCCGCGATTATCGAGCAGGCGCATCGGGAAGTCCGGGCCGCAGGCCAGCGCCGAACCCAGCGGCAGGCTGAGGCTCAGGCAGAGCAGATGGCGGGGCCAGTTACGGGTCAACATGCGAACCTCCTTGATCAATATTTGCGCAACGCGCCCAACCAATGGCGCGCTGCCCGTTCGCTGGCAATCGGCCGTCGCGAAGGCGGGTGAAGGTAAGCAGATCCGGACTTTGTTGCAACGAGTAACCGGCGAGCGCGTCAGCGCCTTCGCAATCCCGGACCTTCAGGGTGATCTGTGCGGGCCAGGCGCTGTCGAGGTTGCCGGTATTGTTGAGCTTGATGTCGTAGAGGCCGCTCTGCTCGCTGAACGTCACGTCGAGTTGGCTGTACAGCGTATCGCCCCGCGCTACGGCGCGCAGCGTGGTCAAACTCCAGGCGCGACGGTCGTTGACCAGCGGCAGGCGAAACCAGATCAGCCCGGTCAGATGTTTTGGCGGATCGTCACGCAGCGTTTTACCCAGTCGGTTCAGTTGCAGCGGATCGGCCAGCAATTCGCGGCGCTCTCCGCCACGTTCAAGCTGAACCTCGCTTTCCACAACCGGTGCGCCGCCGACATCCGGCAACAGCGCCACGCCATAGGCCGGTAGCGCCAGGTAGAACGGTTTGTCGGTGAGCCGCGCCCAAGCCTTGGCCCACTTCAACGCTTGATCAGGGTCAAACAAGCCTCGCCGCGGATCGCTGACCGCATGCACTTGCAGCACGCTGCTGTCGACCGTAGACAGCAGCGCAGGCAGCTGCGAACTGTCGAGCCACGCCGGCAGCGCGGTGATGCTCAGCGGCAACGTCGTCGGCAACGCGGAGCGCAGACGAGTGAGGAATTGTGCGTAGGCCGGCAGCCGCGCATTGCCAGCGTCGTGGTCGATCTCCACGCCGCTCAGGGTCAGACCTTGCGCCTGCCAATCTGCAACGACCTGAAGAATCTGCGCCGTGACCTGTTGCTGATCCAGCGCCTGGAGCTGGCCGTCGAGGCGGATCACCGCGATCAATGGACGACCATCGTTTTTCAGCAGCGGCGCATCGATGCGCGCCCGGCTCCATCCTTCATGGGGGAAGGCCTGCAACGCCAACACGCGCAGGGTGGAAAAATCACTTCGGCTGTCGCGCAATGCCGCCTCATGGGCTGGCGTCCATTGGCGTTGCCAGACGTAGAGTTGCTGGTCGAGTGGCGGTGCGGTCTGCTGATCGCACCCCACAAGTAACAGCAACGTGATCAGAATCGAATAACCAAACCGCATGAAGTCGCTAATCCCTGCCGACGAAAAATGCAGGGTACACAACATCCTGTAGGAGCTGTCGAGTGAAACGAGGCTGCGATCTTTTGATTTTGATTTTTGAAATCAGGATCAAAAGATTGCAGCGTGCCGCAGCTCCTACAGTGAGATCCAGCGATGCCTTGAGGTAAGCGGCTCAAGGCTTGCGGGCAATGATCACCTGACTCTTCGCCACCACCGTTTCCAGCGCATCTTTGATCTGTGCGCCGCGGGGTGACGAGAGCAAGGCTTGCCAGGTATTGGCCCAGTGATTGAGCAACGGGTGATCGGGGTTGCTCAGGTCGACCTTCGCCTCCCAGAACAGCAGCATCCACATCGACCAGTAAAAGCCGTACTGACTGTGGCTGATGACCTCAAGACCGGCTTCACTGACCATGGTCTTGAACTGTTCTTCGCTGATGATGCGAACGTGATTGGGCTTCTCGTAATACGCCGGTGCAGCAATGTCTTTTTGCAGGTCTTCGGAGCTCGGGTGCGGCACGCTTAACAGATACAACGCCCCCGACTGGCCGACGCGCACCAGTTCGGTGAGGAACTGCGCCGGATCGTCGACATGCTCGAGGACTTCGGTGGAGACCACGCGGGTGGCGGTGCCATCGGCAATCGGCAGTGGATTGCCGTCGGTGACGTGGCACTCGACACTGCGCGCCGGGGTCTCGCTCAAACGCTGGCGGGCCTGTTCGATCTTGTCGCCGTCAATGTCGGCGACAATGAGCCGCGCCCCGCGCCTGCCACAAAACTGCATGTTGCCGCCGTCACCGCAGCCGACATCGATCACGATGTCATCCGCCGATACCGGGAAGCCTTTATAGAGCTCTCCCGTCTCCTCGTTGAACCAGCCACTGAGCTGGGCATCGTGCAGACCGAGCATGAACGGATCGACCTTCTCGGCGACCGGCGTGACCGCCGCGACGGGCGCAGCAACCGGGGCGGGGGTCGCCGCTGTGAGTTTTCTCAAAAAGCTCAGCATGAGGTGACTCCAAAATTGATATTCATGATCGGTTCGCCGCTCATGACGTCTGTCCCGCGTCCAGCGGTTTGCGGGCGATGATCACCTGGCTCTTGGGCATGAAACGGTCAAGCGTCTGCTTGATGGCGAGGCCTTCGGGTTGATCGAGCAAGTCCTGCCAGGTTCTGGCCCAGCTCTCCATCAAAGGCATGAACGGCTCCTGGATTCGATCCCGTACCGCACCGGCGGGGTCCCGACCGGCCGCACGTTCGCCGGCCCAGAAAAAGATCATGCCCATCACCCAGAAAAAACCGTTGGCCTGACGATGCTCGATCACCAGACCCGCGTCCTCTACCAGCGCGGCGAAGCGCTCCTCGGTGTAAATCTGCACATGATTGGGAGACTGGTAGTAACTGGCCGGAGCAATGCCTTTTTGCAGCTGTTCGCCAATCGGCGCCGGCACGCTGAGCAGGTATTGCGCGCCGGGACGGCCCATGCGCACCAGTTCGGCCATGAACGGCTCAGGCTGGTCGATATGCTCCAGCACTTCCATGCACACCACTTTGCTCGCGCAACCATCGGCCAGCGGTAACGGCAAACTGTTGCTGACCAGCCCGAGATTCGACTGGCGACTTTGCGCTTCGACCTGACGAGCAAGGTCGCGCACCTTGTCCAGTTCACTGTCGGTGAAGATCACCGAGGCGCCTTGGCGGACCGCAAACAGTGTCGCTACACCTTCGCCGCAACCCACATCGAGCAACGTATCGTCAGCCGTGATTGCAAAGCCCTTGAGCAACTCGCCGCTGTCACCCAAAAACCAACCGTCGAGGACGGCGTCACGCAAACCGACGTCGCGCGGCGACACCGTATCGCGCGGAGCCGGCGTCGGCTCTGGCAAGGAGACCGCTACAGGTGCCGGGCGAAAGCGGGCGAGCAGACGCCGGATCATGCGCCCGAGGCTTCCACGGATACTGCCTCGGCGGTGGCTGAGCGCTGGGCAAAAAATGCCCGCAAACGCTGTTCGGCGGTGGTCTGGCTACAAAACCGCTGCAGGCTGCGCACGGCTTCGGCCGACATTGCGGCGTAACGCGGCTGATCGGCTTTCGCCACCTCATAACTGGCGCGATAGGCCGCACACAGCGAATCCCAATTGGTCATGTAACGCATCGTGCGGTAGGCGGCGCGTGGGTCATGCGGCCAGGCCGTCAGCTCTTCGGTGAAGTCGACGATGAACGCGTTGTCGCTGTTCACGTAGTCAGCCATCGCCGTGTTCAGTGGCGCAATGGCCGGTTTGCCGCATGACATGAATTCCATCAGCGGCAGGCACTGGCCTTCACCGTATGAACTGTTGACCACGAAGCTGGTGGCTTGCACCAGCCGTTCGTAATCACCGTCCGCCAGATAACCGTGAATCAGCACGATCCGGCATTGGTAGGACTGGTTCTTGTACAAGTGGTGGAGCATGTCGGTGAGCGCATTGGCGATGTCGTGGTGCGTGAGTTTCAGCACCAGCGTCGCATCGGCAGTGTCACGGAATGTCGTGCAGAACGCGCTGATCATGTCCTGCCAGTTCTTGCGCCCGTCGTAAGGATTGAACACCGAGGTGTAGACCACGCCCTCCAGCTGCAACGGGCAATCCTGCGCCGGCGCGGCAAAGGACATCGGGGTGCCTTCGCAGCGTCCGGGTGGACCGTAAGGCCGCAAGTCGACGGTGCGACTGTCAATCAGCAGCCCGCGCAGGTTCAGCGTGACCGGCTCGACCACAGGGTGTCGTTCCAGATGCTCACCGCGGGCGGCGAAGCGATCCCACACCGGCGCGGGGATCGCACAGACCGGATAGTCTTCGCCCATCACATCGCGCACGGTGTTGACCGTGAATGTCGAATGGGTAATCGCCCGGCCACATGCTTCAAGCACCACACGCCAGTCGTGGCGCGGTTCGCCCTGCCAGCTCTCGGTGGGAATGGTGCTGAACTCCCAGGCAAACACCGGGATGGTCGGGCAGGCGTAATGAATCGGCGTGCGGTGCGGTGGAGAGAACGACAGGTAGATGCACTCTTCACCCCGGCTCAGACAGTCGAAATACAGGCGATCCACCAGTTCGTCGGGGTTGCTGACTTCGATGACCTGACCAATGCGCTCCAGCACCGGGCGGAACTCCTTGAGCACAAAGTAGTAGCTGTACTCGGGCCGTCCGAGGTTTTGCTGGATGTTGCTCTTGTTGGTTTCCGAATGAATGATGATCAACATGAGGCAGTCCTCGACTCGGCTGTCAGCGGCGTGGTTTCGCTCTGCGCCTTGAGTTCGAAAAACTGCATCACGCGCTGCTGAACCGGGGCGAAGCCGCAGTAATCGCGCATGCGTTCATTGGCTGCCGCGGCCATCGCCTGATACGCATCCGGATGGTTTTTGGCCATGGCGTAACTGTCCTCATAGGCGGCTTTCAGCGAGCCCCAGTCCGGGCGATGGCGCAGGGTACGGTAGAGGATGCGCACATCCTCCGGCCAGATCGTCGGCTCATGGCTGGACTTGACGACGAATCCGACCCGCTCATCGATATAGTCGTGCATCGCCGTGTGGTTCGGGGCAATCACCGGTTTGGCGCAGGACATGAATTCCATCAACGGCAGGCACAAACCTTCGCAGCGCGAAGCGTTGACGTAGAAACTCGCGGCACCGTAAAGCCTGGCGAACTCCTCGTCGTCCAGATAGCCGTGCATGACCACCACCCGACAGGCAAACGGCGAGAGTTGCGAGAGCAAGGTGATCAAGTGAACGTAGTAGCTCGACAAGTCGTTCTGGGTGATTTTCAACACCAGCGTGGCGTCTTCGTTGTCACGCATGGCCCAGCAGAAGGCGGTGATCAGGTGATGCCAGTTCTTGCGACCGTCGGCGGGATTGAACACGCTGACATAGACCACGCCACTGACGTCGATCTGTACCTGCTCGTTGGTGTCGGGCAACGCCGCTTGCGGATGGGCGTCAGGTTGCATCGCCTCGCTCACGGTGGTGGGCACCGGCAAGGGTGCTGCTGGCGCGGCCGGCGTGCGCAATTTCGTCAGTTGCTGGCGGATGGCATTTGGCACTACATCGCACAAGGCTTCGCGATACCACAGCAGCAGGTTGTGCTTGAGTAAAAAAAGCGGCGGGTGTTCAGCTGGCGCCGTCAGCGCCCGGAAGCTTTCGCGCAAGTAGTGTTTGGAAATGAATACGCGTCGGCGCAAGGTCAGTGGCACAGGTACTTCGGGTTCCGGCTCTGGTTCCACCAGGCCGCGAGTTTCCAGCTCCTGCTCATTGAATATCGGCGCGATCAAGCCATCGGCGGACAGCCCCAGTACTCGGCTGTCGATGATGCAGCCCTTGATCTGCAGCGTGGTGCCCGGGTTTACCGGGACACTTGGAAAGTCTCTGCGCACGTGCGCAAAGCGCTCCCACAACGGTGTGGGTAGTACCAGCACGGGGAAGTCTTCACCCAAAGTCCGGCGGATCGCCTGCGCGGTATGGGTGGACAAGGTAATCACCCGGCCATGACGTGCCAGGGTCTGGCTCCAGTCCTGACGAGGATCGTCGTCGCAGCACTCGGACGGGATCGAGTCATACTCCCAGGCAATCACGCAGACCATCGGGCACTGCAGATCGATCGGGGTTTTGTGCGGTGGCGAAAACGAAAGGAACAGGCATTCCTGACCGGCCTCGCTCAACTGCCGGTACAGCGGATCGACCTCGTCGACCGACGCCACCACATGCACGCGGCCAAGGCTTTCCAGCACCGGCCGATAAGCCTTGAGCACGAAGTAGTAACTGTATTCGGGACGCCCGAGACTCTGGCTGATGGAACTGTCGTTGACGTCCGAGTAAAGAATGAAATTCATGGCATCCCACGATGAAGCCGCCATCCCGACCGCTTCATGCTATGACGGCCCGACGTCGGATCAAGTCGGCATCACCGGGGCTTGAACTTCATCTACAGGCACGTCTTCGTTCTTGTTTTAGTGGTTGGTTTCACCCTGTTGCGCAACACCCACGGTGAACTTTGGGCAATCGCGACGAAGGGCATTCTAAACACATCCGTCGAGGATTCGTGAACCGCACGATGAGAAAAATCTGACTACGCTAACGAGAACTGACCAGTCACGGTTTGCCTGTTGAAATTGCCGCGCAATTGGCACAGATTGGCACCAAACAACTACAACAACTGACTTCGCCTGCCGTCTTGCCGTTTTTCTCCATCGGTCTGACAGACTTCCCCTCAAAGCATGTGGGAAAGCGGCGCAAGTTCAAGACCAAGGGGTCGCGGTTTGAAAAAGCGTCTGTTCATTACGGGCCTCAGTGGCTTCGTGGGACAACATATTCAGTCACGATTGGCGCTACCCGATTCGCCGTGGGAGCTTCTGTCTGCCGCAACGCCCTACGACCTCACGGACGCGGGCAGCCTCGTCGATCTCTGGCCTCAAGTACCCGACGCGGTCATCCATCTGGCCGGGCAGACGTTCGTCCCCGAAGCCTTTCGCGATCCGGCGCGCACGCTCGACATCAATCTCATCGGCACCCTCAACCTGTTGCAAGCCCTCAAGGCGCGCGGCTTCGCCGGCACCTTCCTGTACGTCAGCTCCGGCGACGTCTACGGCCAGGTCGGCGAAAGCGCTCTGCCGATCACTGAGCTGCAACCGCCCTGCCCGCGCAACCCTTATGCGGTGAGCAAACTCTCGGCGGAGTTCCTCAGCCTGCAATGGGGCATGAGCGAACAGTGGCCAGTGCTGGTAGCGCGGCCGTTCAATCACATCGGCACCGGGCAGAAGGACAGTTTCGTCATCGCCAGCGCCGCCCGCCAGATCAGTCGCATCAAACAAGGCCTGCAAGCGCCACAACTGGAAGTCGGCGACATCGACGTGACCCGCGACTTCCTTGATGTCGCCGACGTGATTTCGGGCTACTTCGCGCTGCTTGAAAAAGGCCAATCTGGGCAGGTCTACAACATCTGCTCGGGGCGCGAGCAAAGTATCCGCAGCCTGATCGAGCAGTTGGCAGATCTGGCAGAAGTCGAGATGCAACTGGTTCAGGATGCGGCGCGCATGCGGCGTGCCGATCAACGCCGCGTTTGCGGCAGCCACGCAAAACTGGCCACAGCCACCGGATGGGCGCCAGACATCACCACACAACAATCCCTGCGGGCGATCCTGTCCGACTGGGAGAAGCGAGTACGACAAGAATGACAAAAAGTGCATTGATCACAGGCATCACCGGCCAGGACGGCGCATATCTGGCCAAACTGCTGCTCGACAAAGGCTACAAGGTCTACGGCTTTGTGGCTCGGCGCAGCAGCGATTCACGCTGGCGCCTGCGCGAAATGGGCGTCGAAGCCGACATTGTCTACCTGGACGGTGACATGGCCGACGCCTGCTCGGTACAGCGCGCCGTGATCAAGTCGACCCCGGACGAGGTGTACAACCTGGCGGCGCAAAGCTTCGTTGCCGCCTCCTGGGATCAACCGGTGACCACCGGCATCGTCGATGGCCTGGGCGTCACTCACTTGCTCGAAGCGATCCGCCAGTTCAGCCCGCACACCCGGTTCTATCAGGCCTCGACCAGCGAAATGTTCGGTCTGATCCAGGCTGAACAGCAGGACGAGAACACACCGTTCTACCCGCGCAGCCCGTACGGCGTGGCCAAGTTGTACGGTCACTGGATCACCGTCAACTACCGCGAAAGCTTCAACCTGCACGCCAGCAGCGGCATCCTGTTCAACCATGAATCGCCACTGCGCGGCATCGAGTTCGTCACGCGCAAGGTCACCGACGCCGCCTCCCGTATCAAGCAAGGCAAACAGCAGGAACTGGCTTTGGGCAACATCGACGCCAAACGCGACTGGGGTTTTGCCGGCGATTACGTCGAAGCCATGTGGCTGATGCTGCAACAGGACAAACCCGACGATTTCGTGGTCGCCACCGGTGTCACCACCACGGTGCGCGAAATGTGCCGCATCGCCTTCGATCACGTCGGCCTCAACTACCGTGATTACGTGAAGATCGACCCTGCGTTTTTCCGCCCGGCCGAAGTCGAAGTGCTGCTCGGCAATCCGGCCAAGGCTCAGCGCGTGCTGGGCTGGAAGCCGAAAACCGACCTGGATACCTTGATCCGCATGATGATGGACGCGGACATGAAACGCGTCGCCAAGGAGTAGGCCATGCTGATCCCCGTGATTCTGTCCGGCGGTGCCGGCACCCGTTTGTGGCCGGTGTCCCGCGAGGGCCATCCCAAGCCGTTCATGACCCTGCCCGACGGCCAATCGCTGCTGGGCAAGACCTACCAGCGTGCGGCAGCGTTGCTCGACGGTTGGGGCGACATTGTCACGGTGACCAACCGCGAGTACTACTTCCAGAGCAAGGATCACTACTGCGCCGCCCACGTGTCGCGCCATCGCGGGCACTTCCTGCTGGAGCCGACCGGGCGTAACACGGCTCCGGCAATCGCCGCAGCGGCACTGTCGCTGCAAGCCTTGCATGGCGATGACGCGATCATGGTGGTGATGCCAGCCGACCACTTGATCGTCAATCAAGGCGCGCTGAAAAGTGCGGTCGAGCATGCGGTCAATCTGGCGAAAGACGGTTATCTGGTGACCTTCGGCGTGATCCCGACAGCCCCGGAGACCGGCTTCGGCTACATCGAAACCGGTGCGCCACTGGACGCCAAAGGCGCGGCCAAAGTGCAGCGCTTCGTGGAAAAACCTGATCTTCAAACTGCCACGCATTATCTGGAGAGCGGCAACTTCCTGTGGAACTCGGGCATGTTCTGCTTCACCACCGCGACGGTGATTGCCGAACTGCAACTGCACGCACCGCAAATGCTGGAGCAGACCCGCACCTGCATGGCTGCCAGTGTCCCGGTGGAAACCGTTGGCTGCCTGCAGCAGGAATTGTCGCCGGAGTTGTTCGCTGAAATTACCGACATCTCCATTGACTACGCGCTGATGGAGCGCTCGGAAAAAGTCGTGGTGGTGCCCGCCGGTTTTGACTGGAGTGACATCGGTTCGTGGAACGCCGTAGCTGCACTGGTGCCAGCCGATGCCGACAACAACCGCGCCAGCGGCGAAGCGATATTCATCGACAGCCACGACAACTTCGTTCAGAGCGAAGGTCGGCTGGTGGCCGCCGTCGGTGTGGATAACCTGATCGTGGTCGACACCGCCGATGCCGTACTGATTGCCCACGCTGACCGCGCGCAGGATGTCCGGCGCGTCGCCAAACAACTCAAGGACGAATCCCACGAAGCCTATCGCCTGCATCGTACGGTCAGCCGCCCTTGGGGCACCTACACCGTGCTCGAGGAAGGCCCGCGCTTCAAGATCAAGCGCATCGTGGTCAAACCCGGCGCCAAGCTGTCCCTGCAAATGCACCATCACCGCAACGAACACTGGGTGGTGGTCGAGGGCATGGCCAAGGTCACCAATAACGGCAGCGGCACGACGCTGGTGGCCAAGAACGAATCAACCTTCATTGCCGCCGGCCACAAGCATCGCCTGGAAAACCCCGGGGTAATCGACCTGGTGATCATCGAAGTGCAAAGCGGCGAATACCTGGGAGAGGACGACATCGTTCGCTTCGAAGACCAATACGGCAGGACGGTTTGAATGCTGCTTTCCCTGTACCGCTCGCTGCGCAGCTACCGTGGATTCATCCTCGGTAGCGTCAAGCGAGAGTTTCAAGCGCGGTATCGCAACTCGCTGTTTGGTGCGCTGTGGACCGTGCTCAATCCGCTGTCGATGATCATCGTCTACACGGTAATCTTCTCCCAGATCATGCGCGCCCGCCTGCCAGGGGTGGACGATGGCCTGGCCTACAGCGTCTACCTGTGCGCCGGCCTGCTGACCTGGGGTCTGTTCGCCGAAATCACTACGCGCAGCCAGAGTATGTTTCTGGAAAACGCCAACCTGCTGAAGAAAATCAGCTTCCCGCGCATTTGCCTGCCCGTGATTGCGCTACTCAATGCCGGCATTAACTTCGCGATTATTCTAGGGCTGTTTTTCGGCTTTCTGCTGATCAGCGGACGCCTGCCCGGCATGGCCTTGCTGGCGCTGATACCGCTGCTGATTCTGCAAGTGGTCTTCGCCGCCGGACTCGGCATGCTGCTGGGCATTCTCAATGTGTTCTTTCGCGATGTCGGGCAAATGTTCGGTATCTGCCTGCAATTCTGGTTCTGGCTAACACCGATCGTGTATCCGCTGTCGATCCTGCCCCCGGGCATCCAGCACGTGATCAGCCTCAACCCGATGACTGCGTTGATGACCAGTTACCAGAATGTATTCCTTTACAACCAATGGCCGGACTGGTCCTCCCTGACGCCGTTGCTGATCATCGGACTCGTGCTCTGCGCCCTGGCGCTGCACCTGTTCCGCCAACGGGTTGGTGAAATGGTGGATGAACTCTGATGGGGCACATACGCGTCAGTGGCCTGGCCAAGGCTTACAAACAGTACCCCAATCGCTGGAGCCGGTTGTTTGAATGGCTGGTGCCGTTTTCCCGGCCCCGGCATCACTTGCACTGGGTCTTGCAGGACGTTGATTTCGAGATTCAGCCCGGCGAAGCCGTGGGAATTGTCGGCGTCAACGGCGCGGGCAAAAGTACTCTGCTGAAGATGATCACCGGCACCACTCAACCGACCTGCGGACAGATCCAGTTGCAAGGTCGGGTCGCCGCGCTGCTGGAACTGGGCATGGGCTTCCACCCCGACTTTACCGGTCGCCAGAACGCTTTCATGGCCGGCCAGTTGCTGGGGATGCAGGTTGAAGAGATCGACGCGCTAATGCCGCAAATCGAAAGTTTTGCCGAAATCGGCGAAGCCATCGATCAGCCGGTGCGCACCTATTCCAGCGGCATGCAGATGCGTCTGGCGTTCAGTGTCGCCACAGCGCGGCGCCCGGACATCCTGATCGTCGACGAAGCGCTGTCGGTCGGCGATGCCTATTTCCAGCACAAAAGCTTCGAGCGCATCCGCAGCTTCCGCAAGGCCGGCACCACGCTGCTGATTGTTTCCCACGACCGCTCGGCCATCCAGTCGATCTGCGATACCGCGATCCTTCTGGAAAACGGGCGTCTGGCCATGCGCGGCAAGCCCGAAGAAGTCATGGACTACTACAACGCCATGCTCGCCCAGCGTGAAGGCCAGATCGTGCGTCAGGAGATGCTCGCCAACGGTCAGGTACAAACCATTTCCGGCACCGGCGAAGCCGGAATCATCAGCGTGCGCCTGCTCGATGCGCAGGGGCGCAGCCTCGAAGTGGCGGAAGTCGGCCAGCCAGTGGTGCTGGAAGTTCAGACAGAAGTACGTGAAGACATCGAACGGCTGATTCTCGGCTTCATGATCAAGGATCGCCTGGGCCAGGCGATTTACGGAATCAATACCCATCGCCTCGACAAACCGGTCGTCGAGCTCAGTGCAGGTGATCGCGTAACGTTCCGCTTCGCCTTTGACATGCGTCTGGGCAAGGGCAGTTATTCGGTGGCGCTGAGCCTGTCGCGGCTGGATTCGCACCTGGACCGCAACTTCGAGTGGCGCGACTACGGCTTGATCTTCCATGTGATCAACAACCGTCAGGAAGACTTCGTCGGCTGCGCCTGGCTGCAAGCGCACACTGAAATCACTCGCTCCAGTGGCAACCTCACGCCAACGCCTGATACGGAGATCTCGCGATGACGCGATTGTTGGTGGAATGCACTTACGTGTTCGAACACCCAAGCGCCAACTCGGGCATTCAGCGCGTGGTCCGCAACGTCATCCAGCAATTGCCGGCCGCCGACGAGAACGTTGAATGCATTCCGGTGGTGATGATCGGTGGTGGTCTGTATCAAGTTAAGAGCCTGGCGCCACTGAAATCGGCAAAGCTGGATCTGATCAGCCTGCGAGTGAAACTCGAGCAGTGGGCCAATGCTTTCTGGTTGCGCCACCGTGCATTGGAGCGCCGCCGTCCATTCAACCAGTCGCATTTCGCTCGCCGCGTGTTGTACGTCGGGTGCCGGCTGAGTGCTTTCGCCTGTTTCAGCCTGCCGAGGCGCCTGCTGGAGCGAGCCCTCAAGGGCAAGCAAATTCCCGAGCGCTGCGTGCCGTTACAGCATCGGGCTGGCGATCAACTGGTACTGCTCGACTCGTCCTGGCACGCCAATTTTTTCCCCCTGGCCGAGCAACTCAAGCGTGACGGGGTCGGTATCGTTTCGGTGATCTATGACCTGATTCCGCTGACCCATCCACAGTTCTGCGATGCCGGGCTGGTCAAAGTGTTCAACGACTGGTTCGACTGGATCGCCCGCACAGCGGACGGCTATGTGGCAATTTCGGCGACCATCCGCGATCAGGTGCGCGAGGAAATGCTGCGGCGCATCGGTTCGCAACAGGTCGCACAGCGCTGGTTCGATTATTTCCATCTCGGCTCGGAACTGGACTTGAGCGACACCGATACCAAGGTAGATCAAGGCTTGCTGCACATGTTCAAAACAGCCGAACCTGTGTTCCTCATGGTCAGCACCATCGAGCCGCGCAAAAACCACGCTTACCTGCTCGATGCATTCGAGCGCGCCTGGGCCACGGGGTCCACAGCGCGGTTATGCATCGTCGGCAAGATCGGCTGGAAGTGCGAAGCGTTGATCGAACGTATCCGCCGGCATCCCGAGCTGAACCGCCGCCTGTTCATGTACAACACACTCTCGGACAAAAGCCTCGAACATGCCTACTCCCATGCGACGGCGCTGGTATTCCCGTCCTATGTAGAAGGGTTCGGTCTGCCACTGGTGGAAGCGATGCAACGCGGTTTACCGGCGATGGCCAGTGATATCCCGGTGTTTCGCGAGATCGGCGGCGATTACATGGCGTATTTCGACCTGGCCAACCCGCAGAGCCTGACCCACCTGATCACCGACATGGAACGCAGCCGGGTCTTTCCAGCACCGCTGAGCCTGGAACAGTGGCGCTGGCTGAGCTGGCGCGAAGCGAGTGCGCAACTGGTTGAACGCATCGAGCACAATTTGCATCCTTCGCCGGCAATCCCGGAGAGCCAGCATGCGCATTGCTCTTAACGCCCGGATTCTGCAGGCGCCGCGCACCGGCATCGGCCACTACGTCGCCGAACTGGTCAACGCCTTGCGCAGCGAGCCCGACGTCGAAATGACGCTGTTTCATGGTTGGGGCTGGAGTTCGGCGCTACCGGAAGCGGCCATGCCCGGCTATTCGCGTTTGACGCCACTGCTGCGGCAAATTCCCGGAGCCTATCAGGCACGGCGCTGGATGGAGCAAAAGCGCTTCGATCAGGGCCGCGCGCAAGGCATCGACCTGTATCACGAGCCCAGTCTGTGGCCGCTGGCTTTCGATGGCCCGACGGTGATCACCCTGCACGATCTGACGCATCTGCATTTTCCCGAGACTCAGCCCTCGGCTCGGCTCAGGGAAATCGAGCGACGGCTGGCCCTTGGCATCGAGCAAGCGCAGGTGATTCTGACTGACTCACAGGCAATTGCCGACGAGGCGCAAGACTATTTCGGACTGCCCGCCGAGCGTTTTGTGGTGGCGCCACTGGGCGTCGCCGAGCGGTTTCATCCACGCGAAGCCGACACGATCAGCGCGGTACTCAAGGCTCATGCCGTGCAGGCTCGCGAGTACTTCCTGTGTGTCGGCACGCTGGAGCCACGCAAGAACCTGAGCCTGGCGTTGCGCGCCCATGCCCTGCTGCCGGAAGCGGTGCGCGAACGCTTTCCGCTGTTGATCGTCGGCATGGCCGGTTGGCAGCGTGAGCAGCTCAGTGAAGAGCTGCGCCGTGCGTTGGCCAGTGGAAATGTTTGCCTGCTCGGCTACCTGCCTGATGAACAAGTGGCGCAACTGCTGGCCGGCGCTCGGGCACTAATTTTTCCGTCGCTGTATGAAGGCTTCGGCCTGCCAGTACTGGAGGCGATGGCCAGCGGCACGCCGGTGGTGGTCAATCGCTCTTCGGCAATGCCGGAAGTGGCGGGGGCTGCCGGCAACTATATCGACGCCGACGATGCAGACGGCTTGCGCGATGCGATGAGCCGACTGATCGACGATCAAACACATTGGCAGGCATGCCGAGAAGCCGGCTTGCAGCAGGCGCGGTTTTTTTCCTGGCAGCGTTGCGCACAGGCCACGGCCGGTGCCTACCGCCAGGCCATGGGAGGTTGAATGCGAGTTCTTCATTTCTTCAAAACGTACCTGCCCGATTCGGTCGGCGGCATCGAACAAGTGATCTTCCAACTGTGCGAAAGCGGCGCCCAGCATGGCATCGATGGCCAAGTGCTGACCCTCAGTGCTGATCCAAATCCACCCGTGGTGAAGCTGGGTCAACACGAAGTGCACCGGGCAAAACTCGATATACAGTTCGCCTCCACGGGATTTTCCTGGAGCGTGTTCAAACAGTTTCGCGAGATGGCGGCCGAGGCCGACGTGGTCAATTACCACTTCCCCTGGCCCTTTATGGACCTGGTGCATTTTGCCAGCGGCATGAACAAACCGAGCGTGGTCACTTACCACTCCGACATCATCCGCCAGAAACACCTGCTCAAACTCTATCGGCCGCTGATGAACCGTTTTCTCGCCAGTGCCGACCGGATTGTCGCGGCGTCGCCGAATTACCTGCACACCAGTGATGTGTTGCAACAGTTTCAAGACAAGACCCGGGTGATTCCCTATGGCTTGAACAAGGCAGGTTATCCACAGCCTGATAGCGAACGAATCAACCGTTGGCGCCAGCAGCTTGGGGATAAGTTTTTCCTCTTCGTCGGGGTCATGCGCTACTACAAAGGCCTGCACATCCTGCTGGATGCCATGAAGGACGTGGATTATCCAGTGGTCATCGTCGGCGCGGGTCCGCTGGAGCAAGCGCTGCATGCCCAGGCCGCCACGTTGGGTCTGCGCAATATTCACTTCCTTGGGCGCTTGGGGGATGAAGACAAAGTCGCCTTGCTGCAATTGAGCTACGCCATTGTTTTCCCATCGCATCTGCGCTCGGAAGCGTTCGGCATCTCACTGCTCGAGGGCGCGATGTACGGCAAACCAATGATCTCCAGCGAGATCGGCACCGGCACCAGCTACATCAATATCCACAACGAGACCGGGCTGGTCGTACCGCCAAGTAATCCACAGGCGTTTCGCGAAGCCATGCGCACCTTGTGGGAGAACCCCGATCGCGCTGCCGCCATGGGCGCCAAGGCCGAAGCCCGTTACCGGCAGTTATTCACAGCCGATGAGATGGGCCGCAAATGGACAGAGTTGTACCAAGAGCTGCTGGAAGAAAAATCCTTGTCCTACGCCTGAACTGGCTTGGAATCCACTCCCTGTAGGAGCTGCCTTCGGTAGCTCCTACAGGGGCGCTAGCATTACAAATCCAGCACCAGCGGCTGATCGCTTTGCGCCGGCACCGCACAACAAATCAACACATGCCCCGCCTCCGGCACTTCGGCCGGGGGCTGTGGATAATTGACTGCGCCGCTGACCAGCCGTGTCTTGCAGGTGCCGCACGAACCGCCGCGGCAACTGAACTCGGGGCGCAATCCGCGACTTTCCGCCAGCTCCAGCAAACTGCTGCCGTCCGGCTGCCAGCGCGCTTCCTTTGCCGAACGCTCGAACACCACCGGCACGGATGTGGTGGCTGCGGGCGGTTGTTCAATGACAATCGCATCCGGATCGGCGCGACGCTTGAGCGTCGAAGGGCCGAACGTTTCGGCGTGAATCTGCGCATCGCGCACATCCAGCTCACGCAAGCCGTCGTAAAGCCCTTGGGTAAAACCGCCGGGGCCACAGACCACAAAATCAATTTGATCGTAGTCCTCGACCTCCAGCAGATCCCTTAATACCGCGCCGTCGATCCGCCCGCGCACGTCGAAATCCTCGCCCTCGTGCGCGTCCGCTTCCGGCTGACTGAGCAACCGCAGGACCCGCACCGCGTCGCCAGCGCTTTCCAACAAGCGATCCAGCTCCCTTCGAAAAGGCTGATCGGCCAGGCTGCGTGAACTTTGCAGCAACCACGTCGGACGAATCCGCCGCGTGCGCAGGCCTTGATAAATCACCTCGCGCAGCATCGACAGTAGTGGCGTAATGCCGACCCCGGCGGCCAACAACACCAGTGGCCGTCGCTCCAGCGGCGCTACGGTGAAATGCCCCTGAGGCGCCCGCGCCTCCACTACATCACCCACCTGGATCTGCTCATGCAGATGGGTCGACACGCGACCTTCGCGCTTCACGCTGATCCGATAAAAACCATCCGATGGCGCACTCGACAGGCTATACGTGCGGATGTGCACCTCGCCGTCGAGGGTAAACCTCACAGGCAAATGCTGGCCCGCAAGAAACACCGGCAAACCGGCGCCATCGTCTGGCTCCAGATAAATCGAGCGGATGCTGTGGCTTTCCATTTCGATCTTCGCCACGCGCAACGGCCGCCATTGGTTACGCAGGGCTTGCGCCTGCAAACGCGCATCGGCTTGTGCCCAGTTTCCGGTCAACAGACTGGTGGGCGACATGCCGTCGAAGCGCCAGCGCAAGGCCAGCGCTGCTGGCCTGCGAACCAGTTTCTCCACCTCGAATGTCCAAAACCGTTCGGCGCCTTGAAACGCCTCGATCTGCGGCCCTTCCAGGATGATTTCGGTACGCCCGCTGAGTTGCAGCAGATCGCCTGTGGAAAAGTCGATGAACAGCAAGCCAGCCTGGGGGTTGAGCAGTAGATTGCCGAGGGTGTTGAAGTGCAGATTGCCGGCAAAATCCGGGATGGTCAGACGATTGCCTTCCACCCGAACGAACCCGGGCTGGCCGCCACGATGGGAAACGTCCACCGCACGCTGACCATCGACATCGACATAACTGGCGACAAAGAACGTATCGGCGCCTTCGATCAGCGCTTTGGCTGCGTCATCAAGGGTGTCGAGATGCTGAGGTGGGCGCGTCTGCGGATCACTCAGTGGCACGCGCTGAAACTGGCGCAGCTGAATGTATTGCGGACAGTTGCCAAAGGCTTGATCGACGCTCACATCGAAACCGTTAACGCCTAGATCACCGATATGGCCGTTGAGGCGATTGCGCCGCCGCGTATGCAGTTCAATCCCGAGCAACCCGATGGGCTCGCCGTTACGCAATTGCGCCGGATCATCGCCGGCGGGCAACGTGCTGAAACGCAGATGCTCGGCATCAGGCGAATGGGCAAACCCCGGCGCGCCTTCGAGCACGCTGGCCCACGGACGACCTTGGGCATCGACCGCGCCGTACAGCATGAAGGGAAGTTGCTGATAGAACTCGCGGTGCTGGTCGGGCATCCAGGTGCGAATCACCTTACGCCCGAAAGCCTCCATGCGTTCGGCAACGCCTACATGGGCCTGTAACTGTTGCTCGCCAGCGTGCCACGGTGAACGTTCCATCACGACCTCTCCCCTGCGCCCTCGGCGCAACGTGGATTGCGGGAATCAGACTGCGGTTTGCAGACCGGCGACGGTGCGCGGCATGCCGACGAAACCGGGCAGTGCTTCGACCCGGGCCAGCCAGGCGCGGACATTGCCGTAGTCGTCCAGCGAGACATTGCCCTCCGGGGCGTGGGCGATATAGCTGTACGCCGAAATGTCGGCGATGGTCGGCTCATCGCCTGCCAGATACGCGGTTTTCCCCAGCTCAGTGTCCATGACCGTGAGAAGGTTGTGCGCGCGAGTGATCAGTTCTTCAGCGTTCAGTTTGGCCCCGAACACCGTGATCAGCCGCGCTGCCGCCGGGCCAAATGCAATCGGCCCGGCCGCAACCGACAACCAGCGCTGCACCCGTGCCGCACCGACCGGATCGCTCGGCAACCACCGACCGTTGCCGTACTTTTGCGCCAGATACACCAGAATCGCATTGGAATCAGCCAGCACCACGCCATTGTCATCAATGGCCGGGACCTGGCCAAAACTGTTGATTGCCAGATATGCAGGCTGCTTGTGCTCGCCCTTCGCCAGATCGACCAGGATGGTCTCGGTCGGCAATTGCAGCAGCGACAGCATCAGTTCCACCCGATGGGCGTGGCCGGAACGCGGGAAGTTGTAAAACTTGATCGGTTGCATGGTCGACTCCACTGGATGATCGCACCGCTCGAGGGTTGGCAGCGCTGATGGGAGCCATCTTCCACCTATCTGCAAAGCAACAGAATCACCAGTATTCGCAATCGATCATTTCATCTAATGCAATAACGCGGCGTTTTTCAGCGATGGATGCTCACGCAGAGCGTTCACCGTGAAATCAACAAAGCTGCGCACCCGCGTCGGCGCTTTGCGCCCGCCCTGATACACCACATGAATGGGCAGCGGCGGCAGTTCGAAGTCGGCAAGGACGATTTCCAGCTCACCTGCCGCCACTTTGTTTGCCACCTGATAGGAAAGCACCCGCGTCAGCCCGAGGCCGAGGCAAGCCGCTCTGATCGCCGCCTGATTGGCGGTGACCATCAGACGCGGCTCCGGGCGCACGATCAGCGATTCGCCCCCCTCAAGGAATGGCCAGTTGCGCATCTGGCCGGTGGCCGTAGTAGCGACGACGGGCAAGCCATTCAACGCTTGTGGATGCTGCGGTCGACCGTGCTCGGCCAGATATTGCGGCGAACCACAGACCACGCGCCTGACCTCACCCACCCGAATCGCATGCTGATTACTGTCCGGCAGCTCACCGATGCGCACCGCCACATCGACCCCCTCCTCGACCATGCTCACCACCCGATCCACCAACAACGCGTTGATCGAAACGTCCGGATACTGCGTGAGATACCCGGTCATCACCGGTGTGACAAACAACTCACCGAACAGCACCGGCGCTGTCACCGTCAGTTGCCCACGAGGCTGGGCGTGACTGCCTGCGGCCGAATCCTCCGCTTCCTGCACCTCGGCGAGAATTCTCCGACAGTCCTCCAGGTACCGCTGACCCGCTTCGCTAAGGTGCACGCTGCGAGTGGTACGGATCAGCAATTGCGTGCCGATTCGTTGCTCCAATGCAGCAACGGCGCGGGTGACGCTCGCAGCCGACAAACCGAGGCGCCGCGCGGCGGCGGAGAAGCCCTGGTCTTGAGCGACGGCGGCGAAGACCTGCATTTCCTGAAAGCGATCCATGACTCAACTCCTATACCGCTGCAGTCATCCGCTGATGCAAATCAGGGAACAGAAGTTGGGCAAACCAGATCGGTAACCCGGGATACAGGTCGCGCGCCTTTGGTGTTGCACTCTCGACCAACCCGAGCTGTACCAGACTTTTCAACTGGTCAGTTGCCACTCGATCAGACAGTCCGGTGAATATTTTGAAGTCGGCGCGGCTCAGTGTCCCCTGAGTCAGCAGAACATGCAGTGCGCGGGCAACTTCCGGCTTCACCCCCGCCTTCTTGATCCGCTCTTCCCACACGAAAATGGTATGCAGCCTTTCGCGCATGTTTGAAATGTTCAGTGCGCGCTCGGTGTATTTCATCTGGTCCAGGCAAGTTTCCAGCATGAATCCAACAAACTCGAACAAACCTGCCTGAGTCAGTTGCCCACGGCCATCCAGATCCCCTCGTCTCGGTTTGTCAGCATTGGTCAATCGTGCGTAATAGGCCTCCTGCTCGCGAGCCAGTCCACGAGATAAAGACCATAGCGGCGAAACCAACCCCAGCTTTTGCAACTGCAGGTGAGTGAGCAGCCTGACTGTGCGGCCGTTTCCATCGACGAAAGGATGCACCCATGCCAAGCGGTGGTGATAAGCCATGACGGAAAGTAACCGGCTCCGCGCATCCGGTAGTCGACCGTAAACCTGCTGCATACGGGTCAACATGGGGCCGACGGATTGGCTCGGTGGTGCTGCGTGATTACCGACCAGAACCTCTCTACTCGCAATATCACGCAATTGCCCTGGCACCAACCGAGTACCGTCGCTCAGGCCCAACTGTTCATCACTGGCACAATGGAAAAGACGTCTGTGCAGGCGCGCAACAAATGCGGGGCTGAACATCGTTTCCCAGGTTAGATCCTTATACACAGCCAACATTCTTTCAAAGGCCTGCTGAGTACCGATGTGGGTCATTGCAAGCTCTGTCAGCTCCTTGCGATGGCGTTTGGGAGCAGTCGGAGCGAGTGTCACCGGCTCAGTGAATTGGCCTTCGATCAAGTTGCTGTAGAAGCTGCTGGTCACGCGCAGCAAACCGCCTACGCGTTGCAACATTGGCGGAGCGACCATTGCACTGAGCTTTCCTGCCTGGAACGGCACCTGCTCAGCCAACTGCAATATTTCACTCGGAAATACCGGCATCAGCGGCTCAAGCCAGTGGGTCCCAATAGTCGACTCAGTGCTCATCGTATCTCCAGAACCGCGGATTTTATTGCGGATTCAAGAGTACGCTCAAAGCCTCTAATTACATAGCCTAGCGTTACGTAGGAGATTTCTGAAGTAGAGGTAGTTAGCGGATTTTATTGCGGATTTCTTGAAAGAAATAAATGCATTACTGGAGACAGGAATCCAGTTTCCTACACAAGAGCGCGAAAGCTGGTGATCTTAAGGATTAAAAACTGTCTCAGGCAGTGCACGTAATCCGTGCGCTTCGCCTTGGGGCGTTGATGTGGCTATAGCTCACACGCAATAACTATGAAGTACAACTTTTGGCAATGCTAACTCGATGCTATCCCCATTTCGGGACTCAAGGTTCCCAACCAAGCCACTAGTCCCACAATAAAAAACGCTGTCGACAATTCGACTAACACACTGCGCCGTAACGCACTCGCCGCCACTCGATACTTCCCCTCCCTAAACGACCGCTCCAAAAGGGGACCAAGGTGAAATCGGTTCCGTGCGGCCAGCATCAGCATCCCGGCAAACAACATCACTTTAATGATCAGTAACTTCCCGTAAGTGCTTGGAAGCAAGACATCGAATTTTGGGCCCACGATGAACAGGTAGTTCACGACGCCTGTGACGGTGATGGCGACGACGATTAAGGCTCCCACCGATTCGAATCGGGTGACGGTCCGGGCCAGCAATTTGATGCTCTCTTCGGTTTGCAGCATGTCCCGTCTTGCCATCCAGGCAAATGCGACTAAAGCGCCGAGCCAGGCCCCTGCCGCCAGCAAGTGCAGTATGTCCGTTGTAAAATGCCAAAAACGACGACTGCCTTCGTCCATTGCCCCATGACCGTTCCAGGCCAGACTTCCAAGGGCGATCCCGCCAGCAATAGCGGCGACCAACAAGCTAAAGCCAGGCGCACGCTGGTTCAACATCATAGCCAAACCGGCAAAGACCAGCACAACGATGCGCACGACCCAGGCCCGCCCGACATCCATCTCGACTACCATCATCTCAATATGCGGACGCAGCTGAGCGAGGTCCAACTCCCCACTCATGGCACTTGCCATCATCACCATGCTGGCGACAGACACCAGCACACCGAGTACCGCCGTACCCGCCACGATAGACCGAAACGGCAACACGGCACCCGACACTCGCTCTGGTCCTTTAAAACTGTACAAGCCGAAAAGTGCCACGCCAAAGAGCAGCATCAAATCCAGGTACACGCCGAAGCGCAGGGCAATGCTGACCCAATCGCTCATCAATTACTTCACTTTGAACGTGACGTTGCCGGTGATCGGGTGAGTGTCCGATGACACCGCGCGCCATTCGACTTTGTAGCTGCCGACGGGCAAAGGAGAGAGCGGCGTGATGATCATGGTTTTCGGGTCGCTGCCGCCAGAGACTTTGGCCTTCATGGGCATCGGGGCGTGGGCCATGCCGGACATTTCGGTCATGACCAGTTTCGCGCCGGAGAACTGGGTCACGAGATTTTCGGAAAAGTGCAGTTCGATCTTGCTGGGGGCCGCGCCTTCCGCGCCTTCCTGTGGCGTAGAGGAGAGCAGTTTCGGGTGTGCCTGAGCGAATGGGCTCAGCAGCAGCCCGGTGGAAAGTGCGATGGCAACAACGGTGGTTTTGATCGGGCGCATACAAGACCTCTGACCGCTTCAAGCGGTAATTATTGTGATTGTTAAGTTGACGCGTTCTAGAACCACAGCCGGCCCCCCAGGACCAGACGTGCTTCGCTGCGATCCTCGCCTTCGTCGTTGGCATAATCAGCTGTTTTGCCGTAGGTGCGGTTCCAGGTCACGCCGATGTAGGGCGCAAACTCACGACGAATTTCATAACGCAGACGCAGGCCCGCTTCAGTGTTGGACAGGCCAGAACCGATGCCGCGTTGCGGGTCGTTTTTGCTGTAAACATTAAGTTCTGCAGTTGGCTGCAAAATCAGTCGATTAGTCAGAAGGATGTCGTAGTCGCCTTCCAGTCGTGCGGCGGCTTGGCCACCCTCGCCGATAAACGCCGTGGCCTCGGCTTCAAAGTTGTACAGCGCCATGCCTTGCACGCCAAACGCCGCCCAGGTTTGCGGGGCGCCGGGTTTGAAATCCTGGCGAACGCCGGTTACCACGTCCCACCACGGAGAGATTGCGTGGCCCCACAGCGCCTGGACTTCCGCATCTTCGGTCTTGCCGTTGGTGCGTTCGCCTTCGGAGCGCAGCCACAAACGGTTGACGTCGCCGCCGATCCAGCCGGAGAGATCCCAGGCCAGGGCGCTGACGTCATCGGCGTCCTGCCACTCAAGTTTTTCTGCGAGAAAGAACGTGTTGAGCGCGGCGTCGTGCACCTTATGCCCACCCGGACTGACAAACACAGCGGCGCGATCGGCATCGGTCAACGCCGGAATCGGCGTGCGACTTTCGGTCGGCGCAGCGGGCTGCATTTGGCCGTCGTCCATGCTTTGCATCTGGCTGTGGTCCATGTTCTGCATGCCGTCCGTGGCCGCCATCGCCGAGGACAGTGTCAGGCTCGCGGTCACGAGCGTTAAAGAAACTGGAGTGATCCTGATCATGGGTAGCGCCTCATTCTTCCACGCGAACTTCACGGAACATGCCCATTTCCATGTGATACAGGAGGTGGCAGTGATAGGCCCAGCGGCCGAGTGCGTCGGCGGTTACGCGATAACTGCGCCGGGAGCCGGGCGGCATGTCGATGGTGTGTTTGCGCACCATGAACTGGCCGTTTTCGTCCTCGAGATCGCTCCACATGCCGTGCAGATGGATGGGGTGAGTCATCATCGTGTCATTGACCAGTACGATGCGGATTCGCTCGCCGTACTTGAGGCGCAGCGGTTCGGCATCGGAGAACTTCACACCGTTAAATGACCAGGCGAACTTTTCCATGTGGCCCGTGAGGTGCAGTTCAATGGTGCGGCCGGGGTCGCGGCCGTCCGGGTCTTCGAAGGTGCTGCGCAGGTCGGAATAGGTCAGGACGCGACGACCGTTGTCACGCAGGCCGAGGCCTGGGTCATCAAGCTTGGGGGAGGTGGTCATGGCTTGCATGTCCACCAGCGGATTATTGCTTTCAGTCGCGGGGTGGGACTGCATATCGCCCATACCAGCCATGGCGCTGTGATCCATGCCTGCCATGTCACCGCCCATATTGCCGTGATCCATGCCGCCCATCCCCATGTCATCCATGGTCACCAGCGGCCTCGGGGCCAGCGGCGGTATCGGCGCGGACACCCCCGTCTTCAGCGCCAGCGTGCCACGGGCGTAGCCGGTGCGATCCATCGACTGGGCGAACACGGTGTAGGCATCTTCGGTCGGCTCGACGATCACATCGAATGTCTCCGCCACCGCGATGCGAAACTCGTCGACGCTCACCGGTTTGACGTGCAGACCGTCGGCGGCGACCACCGTCATTTTCAGACCGGGAATGCGTACGTCGAAGTAGGTCATGGCCGAGCCGTTGATGAAGCGTAGACGCAGTTTTTCGCCGGGGCGGAATACCCCCGTCCAGTTCATGTCAGGCGCCTGGCCGTTCATCAAGTAGGTGTATGTCGAGCCGCTGACGTCGGCCAGGTCCGTGGGGTTCATCTTCATGTCAGCCCACATCTTTCGATCTGCGACCGTGGAACCCCAACCTTTTTCACTGACGTCGTGGATGAAGTCGCCCACGGTGCGCTTGTTGTAGTTGTAGTAATCCGACTGTTTTTTCAACGTTTTCATCAGGCCGGCCGCGGCTTCGTCGGTCCAGTCGGTGAGCATCACTACGTAATCGCGGTCGTACTCGAACGGCTCTGGCTCCTTGGCATCGATCACCAACGGGCCGTAAACACCGGATTGTTCCTGAAGCCCCGAATGACTGTGATACCAGTAAGTGCCGTTCTGCCGGACCTTGAATTGATAGACGTACATCCCGCCCGGTTCAATGCCATGAAAACTCAGGCCCGGCACGCCGTCCATGTTGGCCGGGAGCAGAATGCCGTGCCAGTGAATGGAAGTGTCAGCGTTGAGTTTGTTCCTCACCCGCAACGTCACGGTGTCGCCTTCGCGCCAGCGCAGCAGGGGGCCGGGAATGCCGCCATTGACGGTCATCGCGATGCGCGGGTTGCCGGTGATGTTGACCGGGGTTTCGCCGACGAACAGGTCGAAATCAGTCCCGGCCAGGACATTCGGCTCGCCGGGACTGGTGATCGCCCAGACAGGTGTGCGCCAGATTCCGAGGCCACCGAGAATTCCGGCGGCGGCGAGTCCCTTCACAAAGGTTCGTCTTGATGGGTCAGGTTGCATGGCACTTCGCTCCCAGTCAGTCGGATGACACGGCAGACAGGAGATACTGCCAAGTTCGATGACGATATTGATGGGTACAAGCTTTCAGAAGGCTGAGCAAAAGATTACGGTTTTGTCAGCTTCACCCGCCGCTGAGCGCAGGGTCTGTCGGGTTGGATGATCAGGAGCAAAGGCGAGTGCCCTGGAATAAGGCAGGAATGTCTAGAAGCGATAAAGTCGCTTGGAGCCCCGAAAGGCTCCAACACCAGATAGTTTTTAAACGCAGCCGTGGCACGACGACCCGCAGCTGACATTGGCGGAGCTGGAAGTTTGCCTGGCGTGAATTCGGTGGTGGACGCCACGTTGGCAGCGACGACGCCATTGTTCGATGCGTTTGGGGCGAGTGCCACGGGGAGCAACAAGGCACTGGATCAATTGTGGCGGAATGCACGCACGTTGGCGAACCCCAATCCGCGAGTGTACAAGTCGCGGATTGCGGGCAATTGCCTGCTCAATGGCACGCGGGTGCGGCCAAAGGGATCGCCTGATAAAACAGTTGAATACCCGGCCACCACCCGATCAGGCAATGGCCGGGCCAGACTCAGCGATAGACCGGAAAACGACGGCACAGCGCTACAACTTGTTCGCGCACGTGGTGCCCGACCTTCTCGCTGCTTCCGTTTTCCAGGGCATCCAGTACGTCGCACAACCAGCCGGCCACTTGCTCGCAGGCCTCTACGCCAAACCCGCGGGTGGTCACCGCCGGGGTACCGATACGAAGGCCGGATGTCACAAACGGTGAGCGCGGATCATTCGGCACCGAGTTTTTGTTGGCGGTGATATAGGCACTGCTCAGGGCCGCGTCGGCCTCCTTGCCGGTGTAGGGCTTGTCGGACAGGTCGATCAGCATCATGTGGTTGTCGGTGCCGCCCGAGACGATCTTGTACCCGCGCTTTTGCAACACCCCGGCCATGGCCCGGGCGTTGATGACCACTTGGGTCTGGTAGATGCTGAACTCAGGCGAAAGCGCTTCCTTGAAGGCCACGGCCTTGGCCGCGATCTGGTGCATCAGCGGCCCGCCCTGCACGCCCGGAAACACAGCGGAATCGAGCTTTTTGTAGAAGGCTTCATCTTGTCCCTTGGACAAAATCAAACCACCGCGTGGCCCACGCAGGGTTTTGTGCGTGGTGCTGGTCACCACATGCGCATGGGGAAGCGGATCCGGGTATTCGCCCGCGGCGACCAGCCCGGCGACGTGGGCCATATCGACCCAGAAAATAGCCCCAACCTTATCGGCAATGCTGCGCATGCGCGCCCAGTCTTTGTACCGCGAATATGCGGAAAAACCACCGATCAACATTTTTGGGCGAGTCTGCAGTGCGATTCGCTCCATCTCGTCATAGTCGAGAAAGCCGGTTTTCGGGTCCAGTCCGTAAGGCACGATGGTGTAGTGACGCCCCGAAAAGTTGGCCGGGTTGCCGTGGGTCAGGTGACCGCCTTGGGCCAGGTTCATGCCCATCACCGTATCACCGGGGTTGATCAGTGCCAGGAAGACCGCCGCGTTGGCCTGGGCGCCCGCATGGGGTTGCACGTTGGCGTAATCGCAGTCGAACAGGGCCTTGACCCGCTTGATGGCCAGCCGCTCGGCCACATCGACGTATTCGCAGCCGCTGTAATAGCGCTTGCCGGGGTAGCCTTCGGCGTACTTGTTGGTGAGCACCGTGCTCTGGGTTTTCATCACCAGCGGGCTGGCATAGTTTTCCGAGGCGATCAGCTCGATATGGTCTTCCTGGCGATGCTCTTCATTGTGAATCGATTCATACAGCTCAGGGTCGAAAGCGTTGAGGGTCAGCGTCGAGTCGTACATATGCAAAGTGTCCTTGGTCAAGAATTCAAGCGGCGGGTGACAGCAGGCGGGTGATACGCGCGGCGATGTCGTCGATCTGTGCGTCATCGCAAATCAGCGGCGGCAACAGGCGCACGGTGTTGCCCCGTGTGACGGTGATCAGCAGGCGTTGTTCTTCACGGGCCCGGCCGACCAGTTCGGCGCACGGGCCATTGAGTTCAATGCCGATCATCAAGCCGATGCCGCGAACGGACACCACCTCAGGATGGTTGCCCAGCGCCAGCTTCAGGGCTGCCAACAAGCGGCGGCCCGAGGCGGCAGCGCGTTGCGGGATGTGATCGCGCTGCATGATGTCGAGCACTGTGCAGCCCACGCGGCATGCCAGCGGGTTACCGCCGAACGTGGACGCATGGTGGCCGGGGGAAAACAGCTGGGCGGCCTTGCCCCGCGCCAGGCATGCGCCGATAGGGAAACCGTTGCCCAGCGCTTTGGCCAGGGTAATGACGTCCGGCTTGATGCCCGCGTGCTCAAAGCCAAACCAGGTACCGGTGCGGCCCAGTCCGGTCTGCACTTCATCGATCATCATCAGCCAGTCGTGTTCATCACACAGTTGGCGCAGCGCCTGCAGGTAGCCGGCAGAAGCGGCGTGCACGCCCCCCTCACCCTGCACCGGCTCGACGAGCACCGCGACGATATCGGGTGACTGCGCCGCGACCTGGCGAATCGCCTCGATGTCGTCGAAAGGCACCCGCACAAAGCCCGGCATCAGAGGCTCGAAGCCACGATGCACGGCGGGATTGCCGGTGGCGGCGAGTGTGGCCAGGGTGCGCCCGTGAAAACTGTTCTCCATCACCAACACTTGGGGGTGGGCCACCTGCCGAGCGTTGGCGTGCAGGCGGGCCAGTTTGAGAGCCGCTTCGTTGGCCTCCGCTCCGGAGTTGCAGAAAAACGCCCGTTGCATGCCCGATAGCAGGCACAGTCGTTCGCCCAATTGCTCCTGCCATGGGATGCGAAACATGTTGGTCGTGTGCAGTAACACCGTGGCTTGCTCGGCGATGGCCGCGGCAATTTCGGGGTTGGCATGCCCCAGGCTCGTCACCGCCACACCGGCGATGGCATCCAGGTATTCAACACCCTCGGTGTCCCACAACGAGGCGCCCTGGCCTCGGCTGAACGAAACCGGTTGTCGGGCTGAGGTGTGCATGAGGTAAGCGGGTGCAGCGGACATTGCAGGCCTCCTGTAGAGGGGGATCAACGGCTGGGTGTGATCGACAACAACGTGTCTTCAATAAGGGGGCGGGCATCGGCGGTCGGCCAGTAGTACGCATCCGGCATGGCTCGGGCACCGAAGATCGCCTGCCCGACGCGGACCACGGTCGCGCCCTCTTCAATGGCGATTTCAAAGTCACCCGACATGCCCATCGACAGCTCTTGCAGCGACACCCCGTCAGGGGCGCAATGACGCAAGCGGTCGCGCAATTCACGCAGCCGGACGAAGCAAGGGCGCACCCGCACCGCGTCGGCCGAGAACAGCGCCAGCGTCATCAACCCGCGAACCCGCAGTGTCGGGAACGCTGGCATAGTCTCCAGGAAAGCCGCCACGTCATCGGGCGCTAGCCCGTACTTGCTGGCTTCGCCGGAGGTATTGACCTGGACGAACACGTCCATCTGCCGATCTAAAATGCGCAGGCGACGGTCCAGCGCCTCGGCCACCCGCAGGCTGTCCAGGGCCTGGAACTCACTGGCGAAGCGTGCGACCTGCTTGGCCTTGTTGGTCTGCAAGTGGCCGATCACCGACCATTGCAGGTCTTGCAGATCGGTCATGGCTTCCCACTTGCGCTGTGCTTCCTGCACCTTGTTCTCGCCCAACAGGCGGCAACCGGCGGCATAGGCCAGACGCAGATGAGCTTCATCAAAGGTTTTGCTGACCGGCAACAAGCGCACACCGGCAGGGTCGCGCCCTACCCGACGGCACGCCTCGACAATGCGTTGCTGCACGGCGGCCAGGTTGCGGCGAAAATCTTCGACACTGTCGGCCTGTGGGTAACGACCATGGCGCGCATGCAGGATGTTGAGGTCTTCGGTTTGATCAGGCATCAGTTGGCCGCTCCCTTGGTGGGCACTGCAACCGGTTCGGCCTGGGGGACTGCAGTCTTTTCACGACGCGGCAACTGCCCATTGAGCACGGCGTAGGCCGCCAGGCCGATGACCAGGCCCCAGAACGCGCCGCCGATGCCCAGCAGGGTGATATTGGCCGCGCAGGCCAGGAAAGTGATCAGCGACGCTTCCCGCGATTTCACGTCCGCCATGGCATTGGCCAGGCTCGCGCCGAGTGTGCCCAACAGGGCCAGCCCGGCCAGGGTAGTGATGAAGGTCGCCGGGAAGGCCATGAACACCGCCGCCAGGGTCACGCCGAAGATCCCCACCAGAATGTAGAAGATGCCCGCGGCCACGCCTGCGATCCAGCGCTTGGACGGATCTTCCGAGGCTTCCTTGCCCGTGCAGATGGCGGCGGTGATGGCCGCGATGTTGAAGGCATGGGAACCGAACGGCGCCATCAGCAGAGAACCCAGCCCGGTCACGCTGAGGATCGGGTTGGCACTGGTGTTGAAGCCGTCACTGCGCAGCACCAGCATGCCCGGCATGTACTGCCCCGTGAGGGTGATCAGAAACAGCGGCAACGCCACGCTCAACAACGCATTGACCGAGAACTCCGGGCGGGTGAACACCGGTGTCGCAAACTCCAGCGTCAGCCCCGTGAAGTCCACGCGTCCCTGCATCAGCAGAAAGCCAAGCCCCAGCACCAGAATGCCGACCACCGCGTAGCGCGCACTCAAGCGCTTGAAAAGGATGTAGGCGCCGATCAACACCCCGACCAATAGCGGGTCGACGCTCATGCTGGCGAAAGCACCGATACCGAACTGCAGCAGGATGCCGCCCAACAGGCCCGCTGCCACACCCGGCGGGATCAGGCGAACGGCTTTTTCAAAGTAACCGGATACGCCCAGCAGCACGAACGCTGCAGCCGAAATCATGTACGCCCCAATGGCCTCGGCGTAGGGTGTGGTCGCCAAGGCGACGATCAAAAACGCCGCCGCCGGGGTCGACCAGGCGGTGATGATCGGCTCGCGGCTCACCCAACTGAGGAACAGCCCGGTCACCCCTACCCCGATCGACACAGACCAAACCCACGATGCCGTCAACTCAGGGCTGAGCCCTGCGACCTTGGCGGCCTGAAACACCAGGATGAAGGTGCCGCCGTAATTGACGATCACCGAAATCAACCCGGCAACCACCGGGTGCAGCAGGTCCCGCAGACGCAGGGACGAGAGAGATTGAGTAGATGACATAGGTCTTGGCTCCTTGCTGGACGATGCATCCGGCCGCTGGTAAGCGGTCATTTATAGCGGTTGAATGGCAGGTTTTACCCCTACGCTTTAACGCAGCAGACCAGACCACTTTCTGTGGTCGGCTCAGCCATGCTCACGCGCAAAGGCGTTCATGAAGTCGCACAGAGCCTCGACCGCCGGCACCGAAACGGCGTTGTAGAGGCTGGCGCGCAGGCCGCCGACGCTGGCGTGGCCTTTGAGGCCGTTGAGACCGGCCTGCTCCGCGCGCCGCAAAAAGGTCTTCTCCAGCGCTACCTCGGCCAATCGAAAGGGCACGTTATTGATGGAGCGATACGGTGCCTGCACTGAGTTGCGATAAAACCCGTCACTTCCATCGATGGCGTGATAAAGCATTCGCGCCTTGGCCTGGTTGCGCTGATGCAGCGCCTGCAGACCGCCACTGTGCTTGATCCACTTGAGCGTCAGGCCTGTGAGGTAC
Source organism: Pseudomonas sp. A0308 (assembly GCF_044218815.1). Classification (NCBI taxonomy): domain Bacteria; kingdom Pseudomonadati; phylum Pseudomonadota; class Gammaproteobacteria; order Pseudomonadales; family Pseudomonadaceae; genus Pseudomonas; species Pseudomonas sp. A0308. The sequence goes on along the minus strand of NZ_CP162581.1, from coordinate 3,422,217 downwards.
CAGGGGAAAGTCGCAGGGGTATTGAGCATCGACTGCGCTTCGCTGATGCGCGCGTAGTTGAGAATGTCCGGGGTAAAGGCATGGGAACGCTCCAGCAACGCCGGGTCCACGATGACCACCGTCAACCCGGCCACGCCCATGTTTTTCTGCGCGGCGGCATACACCAGCCCATGCCTGGCGATGTCGATCGGCTTGGACAGCAGGCTTGAACAGGCATCACACACCAGCGGCGCGTCGCTCGCGGGCGTGTCGATGAACTGCACGCCGTGCACCGTCTCATTCTCGGTGTAATGCAGGTAGGCGGCGTCGGCGTTAAGGCGCCAGTCCGAGGCAGGGGGGACATGATCGAAACCGGACGCGTGGGCGCTGGCAACCACGCGCACATCGCAGTAGCGCCGGGCAGCCTCGATCGCCTTGCCCGACCAGAGGCCGGTGTGCAGGTAATCCGCCGTGCCTTTATCGCCTATCAGGTTCATCGGCACTTGAGCGAACTGCAACGAGGCGCCACCTTGCAGGAACAGCACTTTGTAGGCGGGCGGCACCTCGAGGATATCGCGCAGGTCCTGTTCGGCTTCACTGGCCACCGCCATGAATACCTGCGAGCGATGGCTGATTTCCATCACGGACATGCCGGTGCCGGCAAAATCGAAAAACTCCTCGTGCGCCTGGGTGAGGACGTCCAACGGCACCGCGGTGGGGCCTGCGCTGAAGTTGTGTGACCGAGCCATGGTTGAGTAACTCCTGTTCAAGAACGCTCGCCCTGCGCGTCATCACCGAGGTAAAGCCGAAGGCTGGCGAGGGCCAGAGTCTACGGATAAACTGGCCTGCCTTTACCTGCCAGTTCATGGAAAGAGAGCAGACCACATGGCGAAGACCTTCGAGCTGGAAACCCTGAAGATGCGCCTCAACGACGCTGAATTTCGGCTGCTGGATCTGCATCAGCGGATTCAACGTGCATTGCGTGCGCTGATTCTCGACGGCGCCCTCGGCCCCGGCTTGAAACTGCCCGCCACGCGGGTGCTGTCAAAGTCACTGGGGTGCGCCCGCGACACCGTCGAGAACGCCTATGTGCAGTTGCATCGGGACGGGTTCATCGTGCGCCGCGAAGGCGCCGGCAGTTACGTCTGCGACACGGTGGGCGTCGAATTGCGCGGTACTGGCCGCCGACGCCTCAGGGCGCAGGAAATCAGGAGCAGCGTCGCCGCACCGGGCGCCGAACTCAGCCAACGCGGACGGATGATCTTCGACACCGGCGGCGTGCGCGATCAGCAAGTCATCAAGGCATTCGCCACCGGTTTGCCGGAAACCCGCAGCTTCCCGACGGATGTCTGGGAGCGTTTGCAGCGCCAGGTCATGAAGGACTATCGCGCGAGCGTGCTGCTGCATGGCGATCCACAAGGGGCTGAGCCCCTGCGCAAAGCGATTGCCACCTACCTGAACCTCGAACGCGGCGCCAAATGCTCCCCCGACCAGGTACTGGTCTTGAGCAGTACGCGCCAGGCGTTGTATCTGTGCGCGCAATTGCTGGTGGACGCCGGCAAGCCAATTCTGATGGAAAACCCCGGCTACTACGGCGCCCGCAAGGCCTTCCAGATCGCCGAAACCAAGGTGATGCCCATTGATGTCGATGAACAGGGCATCCGCACCGACCTGTTATACGCCGACCGCAGCGGCGCCAATTGCGTGTATGTCACGCCCTCTCACCAATATCCCACTGGCGCAACGTTGCCGCTGGAGCGGCGTCTTGAGTTGATCAATTGGGCGGCGCAAAAAGGCAAGTGGATCATCGAGGATGACTACGACAGCGAGTTCCATTACGACGGGCAACCCACGGCGTGCGTGCAAGGCCTGGACAAGTATCAGCGCACGCTCTACATCGGCACCTTCAGCAAGACCCTCTACCCCGGACTGCGCATGGGGTACATGGTGCTGCCCTCCGAACTGGTGAAGCCCTTTGCCTATGCGCGCAGCATGATGGACGGCCACACTCCGCAAACGCTGCAACTGACGCTGGCGCGCTTTATGGAGGACGGCCATTACAACGCGCATGTCCGGGCCATGCGCAAGCTGTATGCCGGACGCCGGTCGATCATGCACGACGCCATCGGCAAGTACTTGAGCACGGTGGTCACCGCCGAACTGCCGCCGGGCGGGTTGCAAATCCCCTGCTTGCTGAAAGCCGGATGGTCCGAGGAAAAAACCATCCGCCAGGCCGCCACTGCCGGCGTGCAACTGTCCGGCCTCAGCGGTTTGTACGCGGGCGAACCGAAGCAACAGGGCTGGCTGCTGGGCTACTCCTCCCTGACCGCGTATGAAATAGAAGCCGCCATGTTGCGCCTGGCCAACGCCCTGAAAATCTAATGGCCCAGTGCATAGTTCATCAGCAGCTGCTGGGCCTGGACGGCCATCCGCGCACGCGGGGACAACTTTGAGTATTCAACCGTGATGACGGGTTGAGGCTTGGCGGTGCTGAACAACCTGAACCGTGACGTGCGGGTAGCCGCCAGGCGGCCGGTGGGGATGAAGCCGGGCATCGGAATTCCTTTTCAAAAAAGCGCAGAAGGTTAATACGGCAGCCTGAAACGCTTGGTCAGGTCGCTGATACCTTCACGAATCGAACGTTCAGTGCGGCCGTCAAGGGCACCGCTGCGCACGCCACCGAGCATGGCCAGAATCATGTCGCCGATCTCCCTGAATTCATCGACCCCCATGCCACGCGAAGTGCACGCCGCACTGCCGAGACGAATGCCGGACGTCACGGTGGGCTTGACCTCATCGCCGGGCACGACATTTTTGTTCACGGTAATGCCGATTGCCTCCAACGCACGCTCGGCGACATTCCCCACCAGGCCCCACGGCCGCAGGTCAATCACGCCCAAGTGACAGTCGGTCCCGCCCGACACGACCAACAGCCCACCTTCAGCCAATCGGCCGCACAAGGCCTGGGCATTGGCGACCACGGCGTGGGCATAAGCGCCGAAGGCCGGTTGCAATGCCTCGCCCAGTGCCACGGCCTTGGCTGCAACGATATGCATCAGTGCTGCGCCCTGCAGGCCGGGGTACACCGCCGCATTGATCTTCTGCGCAATGGCCTGCTCATTGCACAGGATCATCCCGCCACGCGGGCCGCGCAATGTGGCATGGGTACTGAGGGTGGTGACATGGGCGAACGGCACAGGAGACGGATACGCACCACCCGCGACCAACCCTGCGACGTGGGCGATATCGGCCATCAGGTACGCACCCACCTCATCGGCAATCGCACGAAACCGGGCGAAATCCAGCGCCCGTGAGTACGCCGAGGCCCCAGCGATGATCAGGCGTGGACGTTCTTGTCGGGCGATCTGCTCGACCTGATCCATGTCGACCCTGTGGGTCACCGGGTGCACGCCATAGCTAAGGGCCTGAAACCAGCGACCGGACAAGTTGAACGCAGCACCATGGGACACATGCCCTCCGGACTTGAGGTCCAGGCCCAGGATCTTGTCCCCCGGCGCCAGCAGAGCCAGAAACACCGCCTGGTTGGCCTGGCTGCCCGAATGGGGTTGCAGGTTGGCATAGGCACAGCTGAACAGCTGCCTGGCCCGCTCGATGGCGAGCTCTTCAATTGCATCGACATTGCAGCAACTGGCGTAATAGCGACGCCCTGGGTAGCCCTCGGCATATTTGTTGGTCAGCACCGACCCTTGGGCCTCGAGCACCGCACGACTGACCACGTTCTCAGCGGCGATCAGCTCGATTGACTGCACTTGGCGCTGACGCTCGGCGTCAATGGCGCGCCACACCTCCCCGTCCACCTGAGGCAGCGCAACGCCGCTGACCCCTGGCAGCGCGTGGCCCTCCCGATAAGCGAAATGCGGCATGGTCACTCCCTTTGTAAACGCCCGATAACACGCCGCACTACCCTATCCGCCCACGGGCCGGCCAACCATACCAGTTCGCTCAGATGTTGCAGACCACCGCCCTCAAAGCCCTTGCCACACGTCTATGCAGGGGCAGGCGCGGTGAAATCGCCGCCATTTAAAGTGGTCTGGTGGCCTCATCGGTAATGGACTATCGCGCAAGACCATCGCCTCATTAAGCTCTGCGCCGAATTTGCCATGCTCACTACACAGGTTTCGCCATGACGATTCGTATCGGGTTGCTGCCACAGGTCGCCGCCGCACACTTTGTCAGTCATTTGCACATCATGGTGCTGGCGGCGCTATTCCCTCTGCTTCCGGCTTTTTTCAAGGTGGAGTATGTGGAACTGGGCCTGGCGTTGAGTCTGTTCAATATCGTCACAGCGCTGGTACAGGCACCCATGGGATTTGCCGTGGACCGCTACGGTGCCAGGCGCTTGCTGTTGGTCGCGCTGGCACTGGGCAGCAGCAGTTTCCTGCTGATTGCACTCCTGCCCGGCTACACCTGTTTGTTGATCGGCATGGTACTGGCCGGCGTCGCCAACGCGGTTTATCACCCGGCCGACTACGCCCTGCTGTCCCGCCATATTGACCCCGCCCACATCGGTAAGGCGTTCTCCGTGCATACCTTTGCCGGGTTCCTTGGCGCGGCCGTGGCCCCGGCGTTTTTGCTGGGCATCGCGGTGGCGAGCAACCTGCCCATGGCCTTCGCGGCGGCGGCACTGGTGGGCTTTTTCGTGCTGGCGCTGTTGTTGATCCCTGGCTCCGCACTGGCCAGAGTCAGTCGCGTGTCTCTCGCCGCCGACCCGACACCCATCGGCGCCAGTCGCCTGTCACTGCTCTCGCCTATGGTGCTCAGCCTGACCCTGTTGTTCGTGCTGCTGAACCTGAGCACCGGCGCGATTGAGAAGTTCTCGGTCGCCGCCCTGATGCAAGGCCAGGGCGTGGCCTTGACCTGGGCCAACTCGGCGTTGACCGCCTTCCTCTTTGCCAGCGCTTTCGGCGTGCTGGCAGGGGGAGCCTTGGCCGACCGGACCCGCCGCCATGGCGTCGTCGCAGCCAGCGCGTTTGCCTTGGCCACCGTGCTGATGCTGCTGGTCGCAACGGCACGCTTGAGCGAGCCGGCGCTGCTGGTCGTGCTGGGGGCTGCGGGCTTCCTGACCGGGGTGATCGCACCGTCTCGCGACATGCTGGTACGAGCGGCTGCCCCGAAGGGTGCCGAAGGTAAAACCTTCGGCATCGTCTCTACCGGTTTCAACATCGGTGGCGCCATCGGGCCCGTCGGGTTCGGCTGGCTGCTCGACCAAGGTCAGCCCAACGCAATTTTCTGGGCCAGCGCCGCCTTCATGTGCCTGACCGTTGTACTGACTCTGATACAGGAGCGGTCCATGGCCAGGGCCCGAAAAACGGCGGCACTCCAAGTGGCATTCAAGTGACCTGAATCAATAGCCGCAACGTGTTTTTGCCGCAGACTTGAAGGGCGCCGTCCCGCATTTATTGCACTGCACCCTCGCTTGTGCGGACCCGTTATTTTTGCAAGGACTGCACGGTAAACCCTAACACCAATAGCCGATTTCCTTGGAGTTAAAACATGGAACGTTTGAATTGTGGTACCGATGACGTAGTAAAAAACATGCTGGCCAAACTCTCCACGCTCTGGAAAACCCGCGCGGCCGTCAACAACCCGCAACCTAACTACTGGGGCCTCGCCTTCGATGCCGACAAGCAAGACTTCAGTCTGTCGCTGCTACCGTTTCGTCATCACCAGGCCTGGCTCGAAGCCCCTCAGGACCTGCAATCCAAATGCCTGTCCTATGCGTGGGGCATCTACAACCTCAAGACCATCTACATCGAATGCAATGTGGTCGTGCCTGCCTGCGAGGACATTATCAAGACCCCGCCGCCGAGCAACAACCGCGCCTTGCTGCAAGACGTGATGTCTCAGGCACTGCTCGACGAAGCCCTGCACACGCGCATGTCCATCATGGCCTGCAACTATATCTATGACATGCGCAAACTCACCCCGCTGGACTTCAGCGCGTTCAACCTGGTGACCTGGCGCGAGGCCCTCCTGGCCAACTGCACCGCCGAATGGGAGCGACGCCTGACCCGCTTCGGCGTCGCGTGTGCCAGCGAAACGCTGATCACCGACTACCTCAAGACCATGGCCGAGGACGCCAGCATTCAGGCGGTGTGCCATGAGGTCACACGCACCCATGCCATGGACGAGTGGAGCCATTCCAGCGTCTTCAGCTTCGTCGCTTCCGACATCGTCAATGGCCTGAGCCGCAAGGAACGCGAGTACTTGCGCTCGATCATCCTGCGCACGGTGCAGATGTTCGCCAATAACGAAATGGGCGCATGGGCCACCGTGTTTTCGATGTTGGATTTCCCCCATGCCGGCGAGATCGTGCATGACGTGGGCGACAACAACGAAATCAGCGTCTACACCGACTCGCTCGAAGCCCTGATAGACCGGATCGGCTTGACCGGCAACGGCCTCAGCAGTGCCGAGCATGCCATTGAAACCTTAGGCGAGAAGGCCCGCGCATGAACGGCATGGCATCCCTCAAAGCCCTGTGCGAACACGTCAGCATTGAAACGGCCAACGTAAAAGTCTTCACCCTGCGCGCGGTAGACGCACCCGTCGAATTCCTCGACAGCCTGGAGGCAGGCAAACACGTGGCCCTGCACGCCGCTGACATGGCGGGCACCCATCACCAGCGGTTGTATTCGATCACGCGCAAGCACGGCGCCGACCGGTTCGACATTGCGGTCAAACGCGAAGGCCGTGGCGGGGTTTCGGACCAGTTGCACGCTACGCTGCAAGCCGGCTCAACCACCGCGATGCAGTTTGTGGCAGGTGATATTTCGCTGGAGTCGGTTCTGGGTTGCCGACAGGTCGGCATGCTCGCCGGCGGCATCGGCATCACCTTGCCGATTGCATTGCTGCGCGGCCTGGCCGAGCGCGCGCGACGCGGATTGGCAGTGCCCGATGTGAGCCTGCTGCTGTGTGTGCCGTCCATCGCCGAGATTTCGTTTCTACATGAGTTGCTGGAGCTTGAGCTGACCACATCGTGGTTCTCCTTGCAGGTGTTCGTAACCCGCGAAGCGGTCAACAACAACGGACACTTCAGCGCCGGTCGTCCCCAAGCCCAGGACCTGAGCCGGCTGGGTAACCCCGACCGCGTGGTGATTTGCGGCAGCTATGGCTTCGCCCAAGGCATGCGCGAACACACTCTGGCCATGTTCCCCACGAGCCGCTTGCTCATCGAGTCATTCACGCCACCGGCCGCGCCGGCCTCCGCCGCACAGCCTGAGGCTCAGGCCAACGCGACGCTGCGCCTGCACTTGAACCACAACGATCAGGTGCTGGAGCCGCCCGCCGGCAAGAGCTTGCTGGAGATGCTCGAAACCAGCGGCATCGCGGTGCGCAGCCTTTGCCGCGCCGGCATCTGCGGTCACTGCCGGCTGAAGGTATCGGAGGGTCACTACACCCTTGAGCCCGACTTTTGCCTGACCGACAAGGACAAGGACGACGGCTACGCCCTCGCCTGCTGCACCTTCCCGCAATCCGGGACGATCAAGGTCGACCTCTCCACCACGGTATGAACACTTACCGTCCTTACTTCAACAACTGGTTTTTTCCATGAAAACTGCCATTGCATTGCGCCACATTCACTTCGAAGACGTTGGCACCCTCGATGCCGTTCTGGCCGAAGAAGGCTATACGCTGATTTACCTGGACCCCACGGTCGACGCCATCTACAGCGAGCCGGTGCTGCAGGCTGACTTGTTGATCATACTCGGCGGCCCTATTGGAGCTTATGACGAGCAGCTGTATCCGTTTTTGCACGACGAATTGAAACTGGTGCGCCAGCGCGTTGCGTCCGGAAATCCCCTGCTGGGCATCTGCCTCGGTGCGCAATTGATCGCCCGGGCCATGCACGCCGACGTCTACCCGATGGGGGTCAAGGAGATCGGTTTTTCACCGCTGACCCTGACCGCGGCTGGTCAAGACTCGCCGCTCGCCGCGCTGATGGACACCCCCGTGCTGCACTGGCACGGCGACCAGTTCGATGTGCCAGAAGGCGCTGTGCTGTTGGCCAGTACTCAGGTGGGTGCTCATCAGGCGTTCGCCGCGGGCAACACGATTCTCGGCCTGCAATTTCACCTCGAAGCCGATACCGCCAACATCGAGCAATGGCTGGTTGGCCATGCCAGCGAACTGGCACAAACCGGCATCGATCCTGTTGCGTTGCGCAGCGAGGCCATAAACCTCGGCGACCGCCTGACACGCGCCGCGAGCCACGTCATGCGGGCCTGGCTGAACAACTTGGGCACCCCGATAAAACACTAATAGCGGTCGGGCAACCGCCCACCGCATTTGCACCGTGTAAAACCACCTGAAAAATATCAAGGATGAGGAATCAAAAATGATCGTCGTATTGTTTGAGTTACAGGCACTGCCAGGCCAGGGCGAGACTTATGTTGACCTGGTCAACAAGCTGACCCCGATGCTTGAACCCATGGACGGGTTTATCTCCGTCGAGTGCTTTCAAAGCACGCTCAACCCCAAGAAGGTGATGTCGGTCACCACCTGGCGCGATGAGGAAGCCGTGGTGCAGTGGCGCAACGTGACAGCCCACCTGTCGGCACAGCGCGCCGGACGCGACAAAATCTTCGATGACTATCGCGTGCGCGTGACATCGGTGATTCGTGATTACGGTCTGCGTGATCGCGAACAGGCGCCGTACAACGTAGTCGTCGACGGTGAACCCGCCACGGCTGCGGCGGTGGTTTAACGGCGTATTCTGGTCACCTGCACAGGGGCGAGAGATTAATGTCGGTGGTTGTGGTGAGCGGGCTCACCACAACCCCTCTTCCACACTGGTAATCCCGCAACGCCTATTCACGCAAGCCAACCTCCCATGCCTCCTGCGGCCGCCACATACTCCTGAAAATGGAATGTGCACAAAAAGTCCTGGAAAAATATCAGCCCTGTGAATAAGTCTGATCACCGGTACCAGGCTAAACCTCCAGCAAGATCACTCAACAAAATCGGACATCTGGTGGAGGCCATTAAATAGAAAAAGCCCCTGAAATCAGGGGCTTTGGCATTGCTTCAAAATCTGTTGTCTAAAATCATTCGTCTGGGTACCAACAACATAGTTTGACACAACCCATCGCGTAAATCGGGGTCTGTAGGATGATTCGCGATAAAGACAACAGCAACATAGATTGACACAGATGGGCTGCGCTTCAAATACAGGGCCGGGCTGCTCCCAACATAGTGTGACACCAACAACTGAAGTAAGCGGTCAGGAGGGGAGCAGCATAATCTGCGGTCTTCAGCACAAGCTCAGTGCGATGTCTAAATCTGTGCGCAACCTACGGCCGGCTCCCATAAGCACATAAACCGTATTTTTCGTCTCAAACAAGCAGTTGTGAGTGAAGGAAACCCCCAACGTTGATCTGACCCAATCACCAGGCGCAAAACGACCTTTTCTATCTTGGATAACCGTCAATGCGTAAACCAAGGCAGGGATAAGCCCTCTATCGGTGATGGCTATTCGTTGACGTGTTGTAACTTCGAGATCCAAGATTACCCAATCAGCAACAAGGCAATATGCACGGGAAGGAAAATGCAGACCTGCGAATGTCACTGCATCTAAATCGGGGAGTGGGCACCCGTTTATGTTTTCGCCTGCGGAAAGCAGCGAGGTAAACGCCGCCAAATTCATTCATCCCTCCAGCCGGTCGGTAAACTGACTCGAACGTGAATCATCCATAAGCATAGCTCTCAGCGAACAGCCTGGTACCGATGGCGACGAATAGTAGCCAGGTCGCCTCACACCTGGTTTCTCAACTCTCCCTTTATCTCACTGAACGGGATGATTTCTATTGGCGGCGTCACAGCACAAAGCGGTTTACGCCAATAATCCACGCTATGCCATTGGCCGTGCTTGAACCCAACCTCTGGGTAGGTGCCGATGTGGGTGAACCCGAGTGCTTCATGGATACCTATACTTCCTGCGTTGGGTAAGGCAATGCCGGCATAGGCTGCATGAATCCCCTGTTTCTCTAGAACTGGTAGAAGCTGCTGATAAAGCGCACGACCAACCCCTTTTCGGTGCACAGCCGGATCAACATACACGGTGACATCCGCCGACCATCGATAGGCTTCTCTCGCTCGATGCTCGCTTGCGTAAGCGTATCCAACGACGTTGCCCTCCACCTCGGCTACCAGATAGGGATGCGGCGGTAGTGTTGCGGTTATTCTTGATGCCATCTCATCAACAGTCGGTGGTATCAGCTCGAACGAGATGACTGAGTTCAAACCATTGGAGCATAGATAGTCTGGATGGCAGGGGCATCAGATGGTGTAGCAACCCTCACTTTGTAATTCATGTCTTTCCTTACTGCCCCTTTAAAAAATCGCGTTTGAAAGGCTGAACCACCTTAAGGCCTAGCCCTTCAGGATGTCGCGATAGGAACGTGAACTACGCCTTGAGCGGGCTTACCGCATCCACGAACCGTAGAGAGCACCGTTCAGTGAATTGTGAGCTTTTGCTCATGGGGACTAGGCTGCGGGATATCCACGACAACGTCTTTAGCACCGAGAACCTTCGCCAGGAACAGCGCCGTTAACCCACCGAAAAACTGCGCGATGATGAACAGCGCTACGTCTGACATCCGTATCCCCGAGAATGTATTGGTGAACACGCGAGCAATCGTCACCGCCGGATTCGCACTTAAAAACCAGTCGGACCCTACGCATGCGCTTCAAGTTTAAATCATGCCGCCCGTCAGGAGACACATGCGAAGATTCGTTGTAAATAGGAGCCACTCATCGGTGGGTATGTGCCGCAGAAATATTTTTTTGAAAAAAAAATACAGACATTACAGAATTGTAATTCTTCAATCATCTCCCTGTTATCTTCAAATTGCAACGATACAAGTCGGCGACGATACGAAAGCGCAACGCGCTTTCCGTAAACAATAATTCCAGCCGAAGAACTTACTAGTTCTGCCAAACCTAAGGAGTGATTAATGGATAACAATACAAAATTCTCAATGGCCGCTTTAGCGTTGGTTGTCAGTTCTGGGCCTTCCATGGCATTCGCAGAGGAAAAGACTGGGGGATTTATCGAAGATAGTAGTCTTTCCGTGCTAAATCGAAATTTCTACTTCAATCGTGACCATCGTAACGGGCAATCAAGCCCCACAGGCAATGGTTATTCAGAGACTTGGTCGCACGCGATCATCAGTAAATTTGAATCCGGTTTTACTCAAGGCACTGTCGGTGTGGGCGTCGATGCTTTCGCGATGATTGGGTTGAAGCTTGATACGGGTGACGGTCGAAATGGTGGTCGTAGTTCGTTCGATGTACTGCCTGTCAATGGCGATGGTGAGGCTCGAGATGAGTACACAAAAGTCGGTGGGGCAGCAAAGGTTCGCGCTTTTGACACAGTAGTGAAAGTTGGTGATGTTTTTCCAGCGAACCCCGTCGTGGCTTCTGGCGACTCAAGACTACTACCCGAAAGTTTCCGCGGTGTAACCGCGACCAATACCAGCATTGAAGGACTGACTGTTCAAGGTGGTCGCCTGCACGCCATGAGCCAACCAGTCTCCAGCAATATGCGCGACAACTTCGCGACATTCTATGCAGGGCCTGTTAATTCACCTTGGGTAGGCTATTTCGGCGGCGACTACAACGTTAACAAAAATATCATCGTTAGTCTCTATTCCAGTCGCCTCAAAGACGCTTGGAATCAATACTATGCGGGCACGGGATTGAATTACTCACTGTCTGATCAGCTTTCTGTATTCGGTGGCGTGAATTACTACAAGGCCGTTGATGAAGGAAAGAAACTGCTGGGAGAATTCGACAACAATATTTGGAGCGCTAAAGTTGGCGTGAAGTATGGTGCGCACTCACTTGCACTTTCTCACCAGCGAAATAATGGTAATGACGACTTCGACTATCTGCGTCAGTCGGACTCTATCTTTCTCGACAACTCGATCCAATACAGCGATTTTAACTCGCCAAAAGAACGTTCGTGGATGGTTCGCTACGACCTCGACATGAGCTCGTACGGCGTACCAGGCCTGTCGTTTATGACACGTTATGGTCGCGGCACCGACGCTGACTATTCCAACGCTAACGCAACATACATGAGGCGCGATGCAGACGGGAACCCGTTGACAGATCAGAAACGTTGGGAGCGCGACATTGAGGTGAAGTACGTCGTTCAGACAGGTTCCTTGAAAGATATGTCTTTCCGCTTGCGGCAAGCGAATACTCGCGCAACCGCTTTTGAATCGGATCTGGATGAGGTCCGTGTGATTGTTGAGTACCCACTCGCCATTCTGTAATACCTAAACGGGAAAATTCTCGGTTCTTCTAAATTGTCCCATTTTTGATTGAAAATTTCAAAATTGTAATTTTTCAATCATCTCCACGTTAACTAGGATTGCTTATAGTGAGTGGGAGTTATTAGGAATCTAGCTAGCGCATCTGGTTAGATCTCTACAGACAAGTAGCAAGCCTGTGAAAATCTGGAAACTCATTGTTGTTCAGTTAAAGCTACAATTTCACCTTTAGAAGCTCCTTCGGAAAAGGGTGAATTTTTAAGACGTCCCTCGGGACGTCTTTTTTATACCTGTTCGAAGCGAATCTAAAAAACGCCCGATTCCTATTTTTCATATCAGTCGAGCGTTATAGATTGTTCAGATAGTAGGATAGCTACTAGCCACCACGTTTGCGACACTCTCCAGCCACAGTGTACCTAATCGTATTTAGCTGCCCATTTGAATCTTCATAAGTCATGGCGGCTGGCACCACCGCGCAGACTTTTGCAGGCCGCACCACACTGATCACTTTCACAACATCCATCTTCATTCCGTACTCGTATTGTTTCGCTACAGGTGCGCTTTTCCCTTGGCTAATAGCATACTGCTCCATAGCTTTAGCATTAGCCGCCATCATTTTCTCAAAGGTTTTGTCTCCTCCCCCTTCAGCAGAGACAAGAGAGGATAACGCCAGAGTTCCAGCGAGAGTAATAATGCTCATGAATTTCATATTGAGTACCTCATATATTAACAGTTACCAGAATATCAACTAGAACATTGCGTAGGTGTGGCGCCAGGATTACCGATGTCCAATCTGCCATCCAAAAAAAACCGCAACCGGAAACCGGAAGCGGTTTTTTTTATTCAGCGTACTGCTACATTTACATTTCATCAGTCTCATCTTTAGCATCACTTGACACTACTGGCTCGATTTTTCCTTCTTTAGCCACGTACTTCTCCATTGCTAGATCATTTGCGACCATCATTTTCTCAAAGGTTCTGTCTCCGCCACCTTCGGCTAAAGCAACTGAAGAAAGGACTAAAGCACTCGCAAGAGCAAAAATTTGAGCAATTTTCATACTGACACCTCATCTAGTTGACACTCTTAGGGTATCAATTCGAACCTATCAACACGGTGGCGCCTAGATTACAGATTCGTTATGTTGCGCACATAAAAAAGCCCCCCATCGAATCTCGATAGGAGGCTTTGAGAAAACTAAATTATATGGATGCTATTTTGTCGTCTTTGGTTTCTTCCTCGTCTCGGCGGTGCACCCATTGATAAAGAGCAGGCAGTATCAGCAGAGTCAACACAGTTGAGGATAGGATTCCCCCGATTACTACGGTAGCTAGAGGTCTTTGAACCTCTGCCCCCGTTCCGGTTGCCAGTGCCATCGGAATAAACCCAAGAGAGGCCACGAGAGCTGTCATCAACACCGGACGTAAACGTGTGAGAGCCCCTTCATTAATTGCGGAACTTAAAGAATGTCCTTCCTCGCGTAGATTACGTATGAAAGCGATCATCACCAGACCGTTTAGCACCGCCACTCCCGACAACGCGATGAAACCAACACCTGCCGAGATCGATAGCGGGATGTCTCTCAGCCATAAAGCCATGACACCCCCTGTCAATGCGAACGGAATACCAGTAAACACCAGTAGGCCATCCTTGAGGTTGTTGAACATCATGAACAAGAGTGCGAACACCAGAAGCAGGGCAACCGGCACTACAATCTGTAGTCGCTTGGCAGCGGATTGGAGCTGCTCGAACTGCCCTCCCCAAGTGGTCCAGTAACCGGATGGGATTTGCACTTCCTTATCAATGGCGCTACTGGCCTCCTGTACAAAAGAGCCGATATCACGCCCACGCACGTTGGCGCTGACGATCACCAGACGCTTGCCGTTTTCTCGGCTGACCTGGTTAGGTCCCAACACTAGATCGAGGGTCGCCACCTCTGAAAGAGCTATGAATCCGATCTGGTCAGCATTGGTGTTGAGCAACGCCGGTACCGGGATTAGCAATGTGGACAATCCCTCGAGATCCTTACGCATCGCGTCGGATAAACGCACCACCATGTCAAATCGGCGGTCTCCCTCATACATCGTACCGGCTTGTCGACCGCCAACTGCCACCGCAATGGTGTCTTGCACGTCGCCTACGTTGAGTCCGTAACGGGCGGCTTTGTCGCGGTCGATGTTGATGGTCAGTACCGGCAGTCCCGACGTTTGCTCAACTTTGACCTCGGAGGCACCATTGATCTTCTGCATTGATGCGGCGATTTTTGCAGCGGTGCCGTTGAGCACCGCCATGTCATCACCGAATACCTTGACCGCCACATCACTACGTACGCCTGAAATCAACTCGTTGAAACGCAGTTGAATAGGCTGAGAAAGCTCATAGTTGCTTCCGGGCATCGCAGCTGCAGCTTTTTGAATATCGTCTATCAATGCCTCCCTTGATTTATTCGGATCAGGCCATTGACTCTTCGGCTTGAGCATCACATAGCTGTCAGAAATGTTTGGAGGCATTGGATCGGAGGCAATTTCGGCAGTACCTGTACGACCAAACATCCGTTTGACCTCCGGTACTTTTGCCAATACCAGGGTTTCCAGGCGTTGCTGCATCTCTACCGATTGCGTCAGGCTGGTACCTGGGACACGCAATGCTTGCAACGCGAAATCGCCTTCGCTGAGACTCGGCACAAACTCACTACCCATCCGACTTGCGACCACACCGCATATTGTGATCACGCCTAATGCCATGGCGAATGCCAACGATCGATGGCCCATGACCCAGTCCAAAGCTGGAGCATACATCCGGCGGGCGCCACGCATGATGACGTTTTCTTCTTCCTTGACCTTGCCGGTCACGAACATCGCAATCGCAGCAGGGACAAAAGTTACTGACAACAACATCGCCCCCAGTAAGGCGATCACTACGGTGAAGGCCATCGGGTGGAACATTTTTCCTTCGACGCCAGTAAGCGCAAAAATCGGTAGGTACACGACCATAATGATCAACTGACCGAAAATTAATGGTCGGCGTGCTTCCTTGGCAGCAGCGAATACTTCGTGAAAACGTTCAGAGCGAGTGAGGATGCGCCCGTGGTGTTGCTGCGCATGGGCCAAACGCCTGATGGCGTTTTCAACAATTACCACCGCACCGTCGACGATGATGCCAAAGTCCAAAGCCCCAAGGCTCATCAGGTTGGCGCTAACTTTATTGGTAAACATGCCGGTGAATGTGAACAACATAGCGAGCGGGATAACCATGGCAGTGATCAGCGCTGCACGTATATTTCCCAAGAACAGGAATAGAATCGCAATCACTAGGATTGCACCTTCGATCAGGTTCTTTTTTACCGTGGCAATCGCCTTGTCCACAAGATTGGTACGGTCATAGACAGTGACTGCTACAACCCCTTTTGGCAGTGAACGGTTGATTTGCTCAAGCTTGTTGGCAACGGCCTGCGCCACGGTGCGGCTGTTCTCGCCGATTAGCATGAACACTGTGCCGAGCACCACTTCACGACCGTTTTCGGTCGCTGCTCCCGTGCGCAATTCACGGCCGATATCCACGGTTGCAACATTCTTCACACGTATTGGCGTACCGTCGACATTGGCCATGACGATATTGGCGATATCGTCGGTGGTTGCTACTTGACCAGGTGCACGAATCAGTAACTGTTCGCCGCTGTGCTCGATGTAACCGGCACCGACGTTAGCGTTGTTGCGCTCCAGCGCTGTAACAAGGTCAGTCAGCGTGAGCTTGTAAGCGGCCAAGCGTTTTGGATCGGGCGCAATCTGATACTCCTTGGCAAACCCGCCAATGGTATTGATTTCGGCGACCCCAGGAACATTGCGCAGTTGAGGCTTGATGATCCAGTCTTGAATCACCCTCAGGTCGGTCGGCGTATAGGGACTGCCGTCCTCCTTGACAGCCCCCTCTTCAGCCTCGACCGTCCACAGGAAAATCTCACCAAGACCGGTTGAGATCGGTCCCATGACAGCTTCCACACCTTCTGGCAGTTGCTCTTTGGCCACCTGTAATCGTTCGTTGACCAATTGCCGAGCGAAGAAGAGGTCCGTGCCCTCTTTGAAAATAACAGTAACTTGCGACAAACCCGAGCGTGACAGCGAACGAGTTTGTTCTAGAGCCGGTAAACCCGCCATTGCTGTTTCGATGGGGAACGTGATGCGTTGTTCGGTTTCCAGTGGTGAAAAACCTGCTGCCCCCGTGTTGATTTGCACCTGGACGTTGGTGATATCGGGAACCGCGTCGATCGGCAGCTTCTGATAGCTTGCTATACCGAGGCCGGCCATGAGGAAAACCGCGAGCAGTACGATAATGCGCTGCTCGATGGCAAATTGGATCAGGCGTTCGAACATGAGAACCTTCTCGTGGAAATGGCGGATCAGTGGGCGTGTTCAGCCGAGGCTTTACCCAATTCTGATTTCAAAATGAAACTACCGGCGGCGGCGATTTGAGCTCCGGGCTCCAGGCCTTCCTTGATCTCGACCAGACCCGCCGAACGACCACCTGTCTCCACTGGCTGAGCTCTAAACCCGTCCTCCGTTCGAACGAAAACAGTTTGCTTGTCCTCGACCGTCTGAAGAGCCGCCTCAGGTACAGCGACCTTTGTCTGCCGAGTACCGGTGTCAACCTGCACGGTCACAAATAGCCCCGGACGCCATGCACCTTGTGGATTTTCCAATGTCACGCGGACCGTGGCTGTACGGGTTTGCTCGCCCAACAAACTGCCGACATAGGCCACGGTTCCAGTGACTTCAGCATTCAACTCCGGCGCACTGACCTTGACCGATTTGCCTACGAGTACCTTGTTCAAATCCTTTGGTGAGACTCCAAAGGTCACCCACACACGCGACAAGTCGGAGAGCGTAAAGGCATTGGTGGTTTCGCTGACAACTTCACCGAGGGCCAAATGTTTCTCGACTACAACCCCGTCAAACGGCGCACGCAATTCATATCGATTACCCCCGCTGGCGACCGAGCTACCACTCAGTACGCTAATTTTTTGCCGAGCATTGCTGAGAGCAATTTCAGCTTCTTGCAAAGCCTGGCGGGCTTGCAGGAAGTCCTGTTCTGCAGAGATTTTGTCCTGCCATAACTGTCGCTCTCGCTCGTAGGTAGTACGCGCCAACTCAAGACGACGTTGCGCAGCGGCTTGTTCACTGCGCTGATCAGAAATTTGTTGGCTAGCGATTACGGCCAGCAACTGACCTTTTTTCACTGGTTGACCAAGATTGGCATGAACCGACTCAACGACACCAGGTACGCGGGGCACCACGTGCGCAGTGCGGTCTTCATCAAAACGGATTTCTCCAGGAAAGGGCAATGAAAGGCTGATGCTCTGCGCTTTCGCTTCAACCAGTTGGATGCCGGCAGAGCTGATCTGCTCTTCGCTCAGAGTCAAATGACCCTCTTCAGCTTCGCCTTCTGCGTGTTCGCCCTCGGCCGGTTTTCCGTCAGCAGTTTCATCGCCGTGATCGTCATAGCCTTTGCCCTCCTGAGTCTGAGCTTCAGCTGAAGGCACCGATGGGCTTGTCATCCAAAACGAACCGATGCCTATACCTATTGCCAAGGTTAGTGCCGAGACGAGGATTAGTTTTTTATCCATGGAGACTCCCTGCGCAACCCAGTCGGCATTCACGGATTAACGTGGTATTGCGATACTGAGCAGCGGTAAAAAAAACGTTATATGAAATTCACGGGGTACGAGTGAGAATGGCAACATCACCGAAAATTCGCTCGATACGCACCCAGGCGTCTGTCGCCTCGGCGATGGCTTGGATGTATTGCGTGCGAGCGCTAATCAATGTGCGCTGAGCATCGAGCACGTCGAGAAAGTTAAACTTACCCATTTCGAAACCTCGGGTAGCGGTATCGACGGCACTTTGCGCTGCAGGCAGGATGGTTTGATTGAACGACGCCACTTCAGTGTTAGCAGTCAGCCACTGATCTAAGGTGGTTTGGATCTCTGTGCGCAGTCGTAACTCACTGGCATTCCGAAGGTCGCGAGATTGATCGGCACGGCGGGCTGCGGCCAGTACGTTGCCTTGGTTACGGTTAAACAACGGGATGGGCATAGATAGCCCTACGACATTCACCCGCTCGCGCTCACGCTCGTCGTATTGACTCCCGATACTCACGGTCAGGTCCGGAATTCGACGAGCCTTCTCAAGACCAAGAGAGGCTTCCCGCTGATCTATTTGCAGTTTTGCTAATCGTAGCTCTGCAGTTTCACCAATTCGGCTAAACAGCAGCGACGAATCGGGCACGGTTGGCATCGACCGATTTGGATCACCCACGGACACAAATGCAGGCAAAGGCGCCCCCATGACCTGAGCGAGTCTCTGGTAGGCACTGGCCTCATCCCGCTCAGCCCGCCTCAACTCTAGGCGCACTTCTGATAGCTGAACCTCTGCGCGCGTACCTTCAACGGGTGAGGATTTGCCACTCTTGATGCGACCTTGCGCTGCACGCAAACCGCGCTCGGCGAGCTCAAGTGATTGACGTGACAGCAGCAGTCTTTGCTGAGCCGTTGAGGAACTATAAAAAGCCTGAATGACATCGGCACGCAGAACGTTACGCTTGCGCTCCAACTCAATCCCCGCTGCGTCCTGAGCTCTATTGGCCACTTCAATCCTAGCTCCACGCTTACCGCCAAGCTCTATCGGCTGGCTGATCATTACCGTCGTGGTGCGCGAGTTTCGCCGAGTATCTTCAGCCTCCCAGGAAACCTCAGGGTTTGGAATCAATCCAGCCTGCTGTCGCTCTCCCTGAGCAATACCTGTCTCCCATTGAGCGGCCGCTAGGTCTGGGTTGTTGGAAAATGCAGTTTCAAGCGCTTGATCCATTGTGAGCATTTGAGCGTTTGCGGCTAACAAAGGAGCATTCAAAAGAGCAAGGATCGAAATAAGACCTGCTTGTAGCATGGTTTTATGCGTGATTGGGTGAGCAATAAACTTTCTAAACCGAAGTAATTCCATCATTCCCCAAAACCTTTATACAAAAAGAATTTCCCATGAGGCAAATATAATTCCGCACACCTATCAACAAGGTGACTGAAGAATTACAAATACGTTATCTAACGAATAAGCCTCACTTAATGCATTAGGATTAGGGCAATAAGTGCTCGCACCAAGCGACATCCCTAGACAAAAACGGGAGGCGGCTCTTGTACTACA
Source organism: Pseudomonas sp. A0308 (assembly GCF_044218815.1). Classification (NCBI taxonomy): domain Bacteria; kingdom Pseudomonadati; phylum Pseudomonadota; class Gammaproteobacteria; order Pseudomonadales; family Pseudomonadaceae; genus Pseudomonas; species Pseudomonas sp. A0308. Next base: position 3,402,751 of record NZ_CP162581.1, on the reverse strand, counting down.
AGGTGACGAGGGTCGCACGAAACCTTGTTAGTTTTAAACTCTATGATCCCAGAAAATTAAAAATGCAACCAGAATCCAACATTTAAACAGATGGTTAACTTTAAACAGATTCAACGAAAAGAGCCATTACGAACCACTTTAAGAAGGGTTAATTCCTATGCGTATTCTTGTGATAGAGGACGAGCCAAAGACTGCTGAATACTTACATCAGGGTCTAACTGAAAGTGGCTATATTGTAGATTGCGCATCGACAGGAGCTGATGGACTCCATCTGGCACGGCAGCAAGCTTATGATCTGGTATTACTTGACGTAAATCTTCCTGAAATGCACGGATGGGACGTTCTTGAAAATATTCGGCGGTCTAGCAGTACTAGGGTAATGATGCTTACTGCAAGAGGACGCTTAGAAGATAAAATTAGAGGATTGGATCTGGGGGCTGATGACTATCTTGTCAAGCCATTTGAATTTCCAGAGTTGCTGGCAAGAGTACGCACTCTAATGCGTCGTAGCGAACACATACCAATTCAAGAAGTGTTAAAAGTTGCTGATCTTGAACTTGATCAAGGAAGGCATCGCGCATTTCGCGGAAAACAACGCATAGATTTGACGACGAAAGAATTCGCACTGCTCCATCTATTAATGCGTCAATCTGGAGAGGTGTTATCTCGTACTCAGATCATTTCATTGGTTTGGGACATGAATTTTGATTGCGACACCAATGTTGTCGAAGTTTCGATACGTAGGCTCAGAGCTAAAATAGATGACCCATTTGAAACTAAATTAATCCATACGCTCCGCGGCGTAGGTTATGTACTGGAGGAGAGAAAATGAAGCAAGTCAGCCTGTCAATGCGATTGGGTTTGACAGTAAGTATAATGGGAGCAGTACTAGTAGTTTCTTTAGCGATTCTGGCCTATTTAGCGCTTACCCACGAGCTTGATTTGCGTGCAAAAAACAGCTTAGAAAAGAAAATGAATCAAATTGAGCACAGTTTACTGATGGATATCAGTACTAGCAACATGAGCCTAAAGCCACACGCACTATTAGATCAAGTGCTAGGGCATGACAATCTTAATCTCACTATTTTTGATGATGAAAATCTGAGTGTCCCTGTCCTGAGTTTTGGAGCAGATATAACCGTAGTTTCTAGGAGCAAAATCGGAGCAACCGATAGCACTAAGATTTCTTACTACTCCTCGGCACAGGAAAGCGAAAATCACATCCTCACAGCAGCGAAACTCATGAGGCTAAAAGATGGTGAATTCGTATCAGTCTTGCTGACTATGGACCGCTCGAATGATGAATCACTGTTAAGCTCTTATTTGAGTTCAACCATCGTAGCGGTTCCGCTGTTGTTGATCCTTATTGGTATCAGTGCTTGGGCGATAGTGCAACGCGGATTGTCCCCACTCCGGGAATTCTGTGAAGTTGCGGGAATGGTATCAACCCAAGATCTCAGTCACCGACTCTCCGTTGTCAATATGCCCCAAGAGATCAGTGAGCTAGCTCATGGCATAAATTTCATGCTTCACCGACTTGATAGCGGAGTCCAACAACTCACTCAGTTTTCAGATGATTTGGCGCATGAGTTGCGGTCACCGATTACGAACCTTATGGGGAAAGCACAGGTAACTCTTTCTCGTGATCGCTCAGTAAAGGAGTATAAGTCTGTACTAGAGTCTTGCACCGAAGAGTTGGGGCGAGTCACTAGAATTATATCTGATATGCTTTTTTTAGCCCAAGTAAGTCACCCAGCCGCACTTGTACCATTCGAAAACATTTTGCTGGAAGACGAAGCTTTAAAAGTAATTGATCTTTTTTCTCTTTCGGCTGAAGAAAAGTGCGTCGGCATAACCGTCAGTGGTCAGGGCAAAGTTTCAGGCGATCGACTCATGATTCAGCGCGCCATTTCGAATCTTTTATCAAACGCCATTCGTCACTGCCCGATAGAAGAGTCGGTTGTTATTTCCATTGAAACGCGAACCGAAGAAGTCTCCCTTTCAATAAGCAATCCCGGAGTGGGAATTGAACGCCATCACTTGCTTAATATCTTCGATCGTTTCTATCGAGTGGATAATAGTCGCTCACGAGCTGAAGGTGGCACTGGATTAGGATTGGCTATTGTCCGATCTATCATGAGCCTCCATCATGGAACAGCAGATGTCTTTAGTATACCAGGGCATCCGACAACCTTCAGAATTACATTCCCGAAGAACATTTCAACTAGTAACTTAAACTCTCAAAGACCAGGGGAGGTTTTTAGTTAGGATTTAATTTAATCAAAAGCAATATAAAACAGCTTGGCTGCACGAGTCAGATCACTAGGTAATATATGAGTGGGGATCGATGCTTAAAAATCCAAAGACAACATTACTCTTTTTGCTCAGCCAGAGATGAAACCGATGACTCACCAATGGATAGTGAAGATTTAATAGCCCTGTGCAAAATATAACCTTCGTCAAGATACATTACTAGTGCCCAAGAGCAATCCAACGTGAACATCTATTGGTACCGATCTTTGTGACACCCACCTATTACGCAGGTTGATCATGCCTTCATGGATAATCACTCGAGAGTGTGTGGTCTTGCAGATATAGCGTCGCAACCCCCTACTTCGGAATTAAGCTAAATTCAGCATGTTTATTCTAAACTGCAAATCGTATAGACTTTCGTGCAATCTAGATTTTAACGTTATCTTAAGCGCTTGGTGCAAAATTAAATCCCTACTGCAGAACCATTCCGCCTCCTGAGACAATTTTAGAGATTACATAACTGCCTTTCTATAATCAATATTTTCAGCGCGTTTAATTTAGTGCAATCCAATTATTTCGCACAATATCAAAATAAGAATGGCTAAACGGGGTTAATGGGCACGCGACTCAAGGACATATCCAGCACCTCGCAATGTATGGATAAGCTTGTCGTCAAAAGGATCATCAATTTTAGCTCGAAGCCTCCTCATTGCTACTTGAACAACGTTCGTGTCGCAATCACTACTCAGACCCCAGACAGAAGACTTAATCTGCGTGCGCGATAGCGTCGTGCCTGATTGACACATCAAAAAGTGTAGCAAGGCGAACTCCTTGTTAGTCAGGTCAATTCGCTGGTTAGCGCGAAAGGTCCTGTGCCTACCCAGATCGAGCTCCAAATCGCCAACGCGAAGCACATTTAGCGATGCCGACGACCCAGTTCGACGCATTAAAGTACGGACTCTAGCTAACAACTCAGGAAACTCAATTGGTTTGACCATGTAATCGTCAGCGCCTAGATCAAAACCCAAGACTTTATCCTCAACACTACCTTTCTCGGTAAGCATCATGATCGGGGTAATAATTACCTCGCGAATACTTACAAGTAGATCCCAGTCGTCACTTTGCGGGGGGTTTACGTCTAGTACTACAAGGTCATAAGCCTGTTGGGAGACTAAGTTTATGCCATCGATTCCGTTTTGTATGCAATCAACGATAAAGCCGCTTTCAGTCAGACCCTGGCGCAAATAATGAGCGGTTTTCGGATCGTCTTCTATTATCAAGATACGCATTTATTATAAAGTCTCGATACTAATTGAAAATACCACCACACTCATTTAGGCAACTTTACTCACCGGTTCACTTTAGCATCTCAACTGGATGAGTTAAGCCATTACAGAATATCGCGCATTTTTTCAGTTTCTGTTAAATGAGTGAATTGAGACACACGACCATACGGCAAATAGATTTTAGACTACTTGATGACGATAGATGGTCTTATTACAAATTTGTAATTCTTCAGTCACCCTCGCGATAACTCTTATGCAGTACATTGAGCATGCAATATATCTAAACACTCTAGACGCTGCAGATGTCCCTACTGTTAAACGATGAAAACGGCGCGCCTTGGGGGCGAAAATTTTGTGATGCCATCTCGCATTAGAAAAATGTTGTGGTCGGCTGATTCCCTGCCTCGGGAATCATTGATGACGACCGCGCATGAGCCAGCCAATGTAAGACGAGGAACAGTCACCAACCCGTATTATCAAATGAGCCAAGACTCGCAGACGCCGAGCGGGAAATACAGAATAGCGCAGCCAGGCTTTAACAGAGTTTGAACCCCGATGCCGTACTAAAAACGGCTGCCAAAGCTTTCAACGAATATTTGAAATCAACTGCAAGGCGTCGCCTGACTCCGAGGAGTGTGCGTTATGCGAGTACGGCGATGTTTCGCGCAATGAGGATTATCGGCATTCGAAAGTGGTGAACTTGGTAAGCGCATCAAGACCGCTTTGGTCTCTCATCCGCAACTAGAATTCCTTTTTAGACAACTAGTCGCGCCTATCAGAATAGTGATCTAAACAACGTCATCACCTATGCCTTCGATACTAAGACAGATGCGCAACGTCAGCAAGAAAACCATACCCCCGCGACCCAACCACCATCATTTCGCTCCAAAAAAAATTGTTTTTTAAGTCAAGTCGAGCGGATCTATCAGTACAACACTTACTTGGGGGGCATCTCATGAAAAAAATCCTCATCGGTTTTGGCGTTTTGGCGGTTTGGCTAATCGTGGAGCTTCAACCAACCGAGGAAAGCGTTGAGGGTCACTGGTGCATCCATGAATTACATCGCTCTGTTGCTGATTTTTTCTTCCCTAAAACGTAGCGGCAGTCCAGTGACAGTTTGCGCGCACGATCATGTCGAGATATTCCGAGATACCCATGAATAAAAAAATACCAATTCTGAGTACGAAAATTATACTCAGTAGCAATCAATTAATTATTGCAGTTTCAACTTGGCTTCTGTTGTTCAGTAACTGGCCATTTTGGCGAGTTGTTTGGAAAAGCGTGGGAGGCCTACAAGACGGAAGCATCTTATTTGTGCTTAGCCTGCCTTGGTTCGTGTTGATGTGGCTGTACGTGTTACTCAGCGCGATGGCTTGGGGACGCTTCATAAAGCCTGTGCTAGCCATTGTTCTGTTGGTTGCGGCAGCAGCGAGTTACTTTATGAATAGCTACGGCATTGTAATTGACTACAGCATGCTAACGAATGTTATTCAAACAGACATCTCTGAGACCACGGACCTGCTGAACTGGGAGTTACTGCGATGGATGCTGGGTTTTGGTGTTCTACCGGTGCTGCTTATCACCCGAGTCCGTTTGATACAACGATCGCGCACCCGCGCGCTTGCTCATCGATTGATGGGGCTGGCGGTAGCACTTACCTGTTTGGCAATCATCGTATTTACGCTTTACCAATCTTATGCATCGCTCGTACGTAACCATCGCGAACTCAGATTGATGTTAGTTCCTTCGAATGTGGTTTCGGCAATCCATGGGTATATGCGTCGCCAGCTAGCACAGCCCACAGAACTAAAAATCATTGGTGCTGATGCCCGCCAAGGAGAAACTACTGCGAGTGTAAAAAAATCACGCCTGACGTTGTTAATTGTGGGTGAAACCGCTAGGTCCGCGAACTTCTCGCTTAATGGCTACACACGCGATACCAATCCGGAATTGACTCGGCGTGGTGTCTTAAGTTTTGCCAATGTCAGTTCATGTGGAACAGCTACGGCAATCTCCTTACCTTGCATGTTCTTGGATGCGGGTAAACAAGGCTATAAAGACGGTATGGCGTTACGGAGAGAAGGCTTATTAGACGTGTTGCAGCGGGCCGGAGTATCGGTACTTTGGAGAGATAACAATTCGGGTTGTAAAGGTATTTGTGACCGAGTAAAAAATGAGAAATTGAACAATCAGAAAACATCAGGATTATGCAGAGCAGGCGAGTGTTACGACGAAGTCTTATTGCAAGACCTGCAAGCTTACTTGGATCAACAACAGGGTGATTCAGTCGTGGTTCTCCACATGAAAGGTAGTCACGGCCCATCCTACTACAAGCGCTACCCACGCGAATTCGAGCGATTTGGTCCCGTTTGTGATAATAACCAACTAGAGCGATGTACGCGCGAGAGCATAGTCAGTGCCTATGATAACAGTATCGTCTATACAGACTATGTACTTGGACAAACGATTGACTTGCTAAAGCGCAACGCTGAGCGCTTTGATACGGCTATGCTTTACGTCTCTGATCACGGTGAGTCTCTCGGCGAGAACGGGATATACTTGCACGGACTGCCTTATGCTATGGCGCCCAAAGAGCAGACTAGCATTCCCATGGTTCTCTGGATCTCCAAAAACATGCAATCTCGTCAAAAACTAGACGTTCAATGCTTGAGGGAACAGCGAGGCGCATCACTATCCCATGACAACTTATTCCATTCGATATTAGGATTGATGAATATCCAAACTTCGGCATATCGACCTGAGCTTGATCTGTTTAGCGCATGTCAATCCAAAGCCTTGGCCTCATTAAAACTTACTTCAATGACTGGCCAGCAGCAGTAATAGCAGCCAACTAGTGGCAAGAATGAAGTCTAAAGATCATCATTAAAATTAACGCACACTCCACTCAGAGCCATTCATATTAGAATGGTAAGTTTTCAAGCATCTAAAAAAACTGCGACCGACTGTCCGTCTTTTTATTTGACGATTCAGTCGGCCTTTGCAACACTCAATACGAGTATGCCTTCCAGGTGCTTTGCAAATAAAGTAACTCTAAAACTATAATATAAATATATTTAAAATTAACTGCAGTGGGGTTCCTCGGTGAATTTGCGCGAAACATCGACCGCTCCCAAAGCTTCCAATGTTCGGCGTCCTATCAGTACGGGATAGTTCATCTCGCCTCGATCTTTCAGAGAAAATTCCTCTTTATAAATTTTATCTCCTATGCACATCGTCATCATGACGACTGGACGATGTTCAGCGCCGCCGGCACCTCTAACTTTTACATTTCGTTCAATCCGTCGTTCGAAGAGTGCGCTACTCACCTTCTTAGTTTTGGTGTCTTTGACTTTAACGTTAAACCGAATCCATTCTTCTCCATCTTTTTGGAATCTTTTTAAGTCCTTCGCATCCATGGATGACGTAAGAGCCCCAGTATCCAACTTTATTTTCACGGCGATATTTTCTGGTAAAAGTATCCCTTCTTCAATCCACCCGAATACCTTTTCTGGTCTAGCCGGGCTCGACAAAACCGGCTCTACTGTTAGAGACAAAAGCATTATCAGCAGAGCACAATTTAAAATAATTTTTTTCATTTTAACTAGCCCTCTGGGGTGGATCCCCGAAATAACAACTTGTCTTAAAAATGGAACTCAATTAGTGGACCTTGCCTTCATAATCGTCAACTAATTGGCTATGGAAATCTGCTTTTTCCATTTGTACAGTAGTATGACTGATCTGAAACTCTTCACTCATAAGCGACGTGACTTCAGTTAAAATATCTTGTTCACTGCGGGAGGTATAGTCAGCGACCAGGTGAACGCTCATTACACTCTTACCACTGGTTAAAGCCCATATATGCAAATCGTGCACATTTTTTACTCCTACGATTCCGTATATTTTCGCCTCCACCTTTTGAATATCGATGCCCTCTGGAACGCCCTGCAGTAATATATTCATGCTTTCCTTGAGCAGTGACCAAGTCCTAGGCAGCACCCAGAATCCGATACCTGCTGCAACAAGTGAATCAACCCAACTCCAACCGGTGAAGCGGATTACAAGCGCTGCAATGATGACGCCAATAGACCCCACCATATCGCTCCAAACCTCTAAATAAGCGCCCTTCACATTGAGACTTTCCCCACTAGCGGCACTCAACAGACGCATTGAAATGAGGTTAACTATCAGTCCCATCACTGCAATTACTAACATGCCCGTCGACTGAATTTCTGCGGGGGCGTTAAGTCGAAGATACGCTTCATAGACAATGTATATAGCGACTAAAAACAACAAGACAGCATTGAATGTGGCTGCAAGTATTTCGAATCGTGCATACCCGAACGTGCGCTTCCTGTCAGCAGAGCGTTTGGCAATATGAATAGCCAGCAAGGATATTGCCAAAGCCACAACGTCTGTCAGCATATGCGCAGCATCCGACAGTAAGGCTAGGCTGCCCGTGACAAAGGCTCCGATGACCTCAGCAATCATAAAACTTGTCGTCAGGGCGAGTGCGATCCATAACATCTTTTCATGACCCGCACGTACTTGACCGTGACTGTGCCCTGAACTCATGATTTTTCCCCAAATGTAGCCTAATGAAGATCCAACGAGTGGACTGTAGAATATAAAGACCTACTAGCACCCAAACCGTTCCATATCATCAAACCAATCATTCAAAGGTGGATACTGGTTTGATGTAGTATTCAGATCATAAGCGAGAAATCGCCATCTTAATCAAATAGTTCCTGCAAAAACGATTTTTTGCGACTCGGTTGTCCCTGATGCCCACTTTGACTTTGATGGCCACCTTCTTTCCATCCACCGCTGTGGCTCCCTCGATCTCCATGACCATGCTTATTCCCGTACTGGTTGTAACCAGGTTGTTCTGCTGGCGTCGAACTTTGGACAGGTGATGTGAGGTTCTGTGGAAGCAATCTAACGGTCTCTTGTCGCTGACTACGCTCAATAATCTTGTCGAGTTCACCTCGGTCAAGCCAGACACCGCGGCATTGCGGCAATAGTCAATTTCTATGCTCTGGCGCTCAGTCATTACTAAAGCTATATCTTTGCAGATAGGACATTGCATATTTAATTCCTTATGTGAGTAATCAATTTTGACAATGTAGCTTTCGAATCAATACCGCAATAGTTGTGGTCCATTGAATACCACAAGCGGGCTCGTCCCCATATCGGCGAAAAGAGCCATCCACAAAGTTGCTTGGCCGGGCGAAGACGCTTTTATCTTTCATCCTCACCTCGCGATCTACTTCTTTAGCAATCGAAGTCCATTGAGCACGACAAGTATGCTCACTCCAACGTCTGCAAAAACAGCCATCCACATGGTGGCCAAACCCATGAGGATGAACACAAGGAAAATGGCCTTAATACCTAAGGCGAACAAAATGTTTTGCTTAAGAATCACAGCTGTCTCGCGTGACAGGCGGACGAAGGCCGGAATCTTGCGCAGATCATCATCCATTAAAGCAACGTCAGCCGTTTCAATAGCGGTTCCCGTGCCAGCCGCGGCCATGGCGAATCCGATCTGAGACTTGGCCAATGCAGGTGCATCGTTTATCCCATCACCGACCATCCCCACCACGTGCTTACGGCCCTTCAATTGATCAATTACTGAAAGCTTGTCGCTGGGCAACAAGTTTCCCCGCGCCTCATCTATCCCAACTCGTTTGGCAATCGCATCAGCCGTGTACGAATTGTCGCCTGTAAGCATCATGGTCTTGATACCCAATGCATGCAGCTCCTTGATCGCTGTCTGGCTTGAGTCCTTTACGGTATCGGCTACAGCAAACAACGCAAAAACCTGACTGGCGCTGGTCAAGGCTACGACTGTTTTGCCTTGGCGCTCCAGGCTAGTCAGAGATTCGTCCAACTGCGAAGTACCGAGCCCCAACTCCTGGATCAGTCGGTGATTGCCCAGGTAGAAGAGCTGGCCTTCAATCATCCCCTTTACCCCGCGACCGGGAAGGGCCTCAAAACTCTCCACTTGCAGGAACGTTGATGCGTCCGAGCCTTCGTACTTGGCAATTGCCTGTGATACGGGGTGATCCGAGCGTGCACTGAGGCTGGCGGCAACAATCTGAGGATGTACCTCTGAGTCTTCGGCTACCGGAATGTAGTCTGTCTGAACCGGTTTCCCATGGGTAATGGTGCCGGTTTTATCGAGCGCGACGAAACTCAGCTTGGCGCCTATTTCCAGGTAGATGCCGCCTTTAACCAAAATGCCTTTGCGAGCCGCTGCCGCCAGACCACTGACGATGGACACCGGAGTGGAAATGACCAGCGCACAAGGGCAAGCAACCACCAGAAGCACCAGTGCACGATAGATCCAGTCAGTCCACAATCCGCCCATAAACAGTGGTGGGAATACCGCAATCGCGACGGCGAAAAAGAACACCCCTGGCGTATAAATTTTGGCAAACTTATCAACGAACCGCTGGGTTGGAGCTCGCGAACTTTGGGCTTCTTCAACCGCGTGAATGATTCGAGCAAGGGTCGTATTGTTGGCCTCAGCTGTCACTCGATACTCGAAGGAGCCGGATTCGTTAATGGAGCCGGCATAGACAGGATCATCGACATCTTTTTCGATGGGCAAGCTCTCGCCCGTGATGGGCGCTTGGTTAACAGTAGAGTTACCAGAAGAGACTTTACCATCCAGGCCAATTCGTTCGCCGGGGCGGACACGAACCAAGGCCCCAATCTCGACCGTTTTTACATCGACTTCCAGCCAACTACCGTTGGGTTGGCGCACGGTAGCTCGTTCAGGGGTCAAGTCCATCAGCCCCTTGATCGCATTGCGCGCACGATCCAGCGATTTCGCTTCGACCATTTCCGCAACGGTGAAGAGAAACATGACCATCGCGGCTTCTGGCCACTGTCCGATCAACACCGCTCCGGTAACCGCGATGCTCATCAGCGCGTTGATGTTCAGGTTGAGGTGTTTGATCGAGATCAAACCCTTCTTGTAGGTCGTAGGCCCGCAGAGCACGATGGCGAACAAGGCTATGACCGCTATCACCCATTCAGGCGCGGAGTTAGTGAAGTGCAGGACTTCAGCACCCACGGCAGCGACACCGGAAAGCGCTAATGGCCACCATGTGCTCTTAGGTGATTCCGCCTGGGGAAGGACTTCTGGCGTATCTGCGCTGGTTGCATTGCCATTAGCCGTCAAAGGTTCGGCGTGCATGCCCAGCGATAGCACTGCTGCCTCGATACCCAAGGTGTCGGGTAGCTCGTGCCAGACAGCCATCGTGCGGTTCATCATGTTGAACTCGAGCTTTTGAATGCCGCTCATCTTCGCGAGCTTGTCCTCGATCATGGTCTGCTCGGAAGGACAGCACATCTGCCCAATCCTGAAACTGCTGAAACGAGTCGCTTCGTCGGTATTGGTGGGAGACACGTTTTCGATGCCGACTTTGGGACTACCCGCAGCAGATGGTGGGCAGCAAGCATCGATAAAAAGGTCATTATCAACCGTAGCAGCAGGCTGGCTCGGCTCGGCAAGGCTGTACAGGGCAGATGGCGGTGCTACGACAGCGCAGTTCGATTTACTGATATCGGAGCCGGGGGAGCAGCAACCCGCGCCCTTTACTGAAGAAGGCGCTGAGCTGACGTCCAAAGTTTTCGCGGAGCAGCAACTACTGTTGGACTGTGCTGTAGTTGTATTACACATAGTCGCGGCAGGTGCACAGCAGCCGGTCGGTGCTGCCGGGTCAAATACCTCAACGGCGGCGTCACTTTTCGGTGTTTGTTCATCACCGCAACAGCTTTTCATAAAGGCACTCTCCACAATTTATTGTGAAGAGTGAACACCCTATAGCCACTATAAGGTCAAGCGGATTGTCGAGCCCGGTGAGCTTTTTTCATTCCGCATTCCGCACGCGCCCTTATTAACGAGCTTGGTTGATTTCGCTCCAAATCAGATCGTAGAGCTGTTGAGCGCCGAAGTTAGTCAGGGGTTTACCGTTAACGAAAAATGTCGGTGTTCCCTTCACACCTACAGTTTTGGCATCAGCGGCATCTCTTTCTATCGTGGCGGTGATCTCCGGCGACATCATGTCCTCACGAGCCTTAGCCACGTCCAAGCCCGCTTGGGCCGCTACGTCCCAAGCTGCTGATGCTTTCGCATCGTCATGCCACTGCGGTTGAGCAGCGAGGACAGCTTCAAGTACCGGCACAAAAACACCCTGCTTACGTGAAGCCTCGAGCAGACGTATGGCTTCTTCAGACCCTACGTGAAGCTTCACATAGCGCAGCACTAAGCGAACATCGCCTGGGTGTTGTGACATCATCTTTTTGACGATAGGGTAGAAGGCACGGCAGCTTTCACAAGATGGATCGAAGAATTCTACGATTGTCACCGGGGCGTCGGCAGGGCCGAAGCTTGGTGAGTTAAACCGCACTAGCGCGCTGGTTTGCGGTACAGGTGCTGTAGCCTGGGGCACAGTGGCAGCACGATTGTAGAAAAATGCTGCGACGGCAAAGCCTACGATGGCTAGCACGCTGATGGAGAGGACGACGGCGCGTCTGCTCATACGGTAAATCTCCGACGGATAAGAACGAGAAAAATGATCAGCAGGCTGAACACGCCCAGCGATAAAAGTGGCAGCGGAACACCACTGAGGATGGTCATGTCGGCACCGGAGCAGGAAGGGCCGGCCCCGCAAGGTTTGATGCTTTCAGGAATCAGTCCGAAATAAAGCAGGTTGTGATACAGAGCGATGAGCCAACCCATGACTGCTAATGGCAGTGCATAGCGCCAAACACCGGTGTCCGATAAACAGCAGGCGACGCCCAATACCAGGACGAGTGGAAACATGAAGGCTCGTTGAAACCAACAGAGCACACAGGGCAGTTGCCCCATGACTTCACCAACGAATAGCACGGCGATTGTTGATACCAGAGCAAGCAACCAGGCACAGAGCAACAGCGCCCAAGCTCCGGATTGATGTTGTTTTAAGGGGGCTTCCATAGGATTCAGTCCACTTTTCTATTGAGCGCACGCAGATTTGCTTATCGCCTAAGGCGCGTAGAATGAAGATTCTAGCAACTATAAGGTCAAGCGAAATGAGTTCGACCAAATACACAGTCGGTGATCTGGCGAAGGCGACTGATACCAAAGCGGTGACCATCCGCTATTACGAGCAGGTCGGCCTCCTGCCTTCTGCAGGGCGTTCAGCATCAGGCTATCGCTTCTACACCGACGAGGAGCGCGACCGTCTATTGTTCATCCGACGTAGCCGCACACTGGGCTTCAGCCTTGACGATGTTCGAGAGTTGCTGGGCTTTGCGGATAACCGCGACGCTTCCTGCGCCAGGGTGGACGCAAAAATCGAGGGGCAGTTAGAGCAGGTTCGAATGCGCATCCGAGACCTGCAAGGCTTGGAGGTGGAGTTGGAGCGTTTGATTGCTTGTTGCGAGGGCGGCGTGATCGAGCAGTGCCGTATTATCGAGTCGATGTCCAATCCCCGTTAAGGATGCTAACCGGCCACCCCACAATTTTGGCGGGAGTCCTGTTGAATGAACTGATCATTTATATCGACTATGTGGTGGTTTCGACTCCGTCTTGGCGGTATCAAGAGTCGCAGGTGCAATGACGTAACGCACGCCGTTGAGGGATGAACCAACGCTTGGGCTTTGATGCCTATACCGGCTAGAGCGTTTGCGTTGATCATAGTGATTGACTCTCAGATTCAGTGATAGTCATAGAAGTGGGCATGCTGCTGCCCGTTATTTCCGTCCACACTGTTAACTGTGGCAGGATTAAAATGACATGCCTTCAGACACCTGAATCAGCATTTCTTCAACTAGATGTGTGCCGTGAGACGTAGTGACCATTGCCAGTGGGCTTTTTCCCAAAAAACGGGCTTTGGGTTTGGAAAGCCATTGTTTGGCCTTCCCTTCGTCCCCGAACATGATCTCGGCCATGGCGGTAATGTGTGCGAACCGGAACAGGCGATCGCTCTCATCCGACGTTAAAAGCTGATCGCTTGCCAATTTTGTTTTGAGCGTTTTGGGGTGAATGATTATGTCGCGTTCTTGCGGATTTACGGTGCCATCAGCACAAAGCGATGAAATCAGGCCGGCCGAAAAGCCAGCTACTATCATGTCGTGAATGTCTTGATCCGAAGCGTTGGAAGGGATATGGAGATACGCAGCCAACCGCTTGCGGTAAGCATGATAGGCATCCTCACGCAGGACTCCAGCAAACATCGGCCGTACTGATATTGCACTGTTCATGGGCGTCAGCACTAATGTGCCATTCGCTATCGTTAGCTCTAAATGATCACCAACACCTAACCCCATTTGGTCAAGCAACTCTGGAGGTAGGTCAATGATGATGTCGCCAGTACCGTCCTCAGTATTCTGGCACTTGACTATCCAATGCTCGCTCATGATTGTCCGGCCCTCATCCGCGACTAGAGAATGACACACATCATTATGCTCGGGCGCAGAGCTGACCAAAGGAACGTGCACTCCTCCAGTAGACATGCACTGCCGCTGCTCGAACGCCGGATAGCGAGTGCAACAGCAAAAAATGGGGCAATGGCTTTGCCGCCTTTCCACCGTCACATGGTTACGAGCTTGAGCGTGATCTGGCAACTACACGAAAAGGATATGACATGAACCCTGATGAGCTTTATGTTTCCGTCGACGTCGAGACTTCTGGACCTATACCAGGCGAATACAGCCTGCTTTCCATTGGAGCTTGCCTTGTAGATCAACCTGCCACGTCCATCTATCTTGAACTACGACCTGACAGTCCAAAACACGACCCAGAAGCACTGGCAGTATCGGGGCTGAGTCTGGAGAAGCTGGAGCGCGAAGGACTCACTCCGCAACAGGCGATGCTGACATTTGGTGAATGGCTGAAATCGTCCTGCCAAACGGGGCAAAAGGTCATTTTCGTAGGACTCAATGCGCCGTTTGACTGGTCATTCGTCAATTACTACTTCCACAAATACCTGGAAACCAACCCCTTTGGTTTTACCGCCATCGACATGAAGGCCTACTTTATGGGCGCTTTAGGTTGCAGCTGGCAGGAAACAAAATCATCCAAGATGACCGCTGCGCTGAAGCCACTCAGCGAGCCGAACCATAACGCATTGGATGATGCCCGCTTTCAGGCAGAGCTCTTCGCCCTGATGCTAGCGGGTAAAGATAAACGCTGACCTGCCTTCCACCTCACGGACTTAAAGCTCATCTGACCCAGGCTGCCTCAACATATCGGCCGTCCCTGAACGACCACGCCTTGATACCTTCAGGTTTTTCGGACTTGCCGACAATAACGGCTATCGGGTGCGGCAAATCCTGCGTGTAACGTGCAGCAAATTTGGAGAAACTTCCGATATCTGCCGGAGAGATCACCGGAACGGATTGGGGGTGTGTATGCCAGTAGCCCACCAGACGTAACCCTTGTTCGTTGGCAGCCCTGATCTCCTGACGGCACCGCTCCGCATCCAACTCTAGCCAAGACCAACCTGACCGATCGGCGCGATGAGGCACCGTGGCCAAGGCCAACAGCAGACCTTTCGGATCAACCGGATTGACGAATAACTGTCCCCCTCGCTCCACGCCAAAAAGGCCCTGCCGATGACTATCGAAGATGTTCGCGACAGCTTGGGACACCAATAGCTCGGTATTCACCTCCGGCCATCGCCAGCGCCATGCGATATCCGTCATACCATTTCATCCTTATGTTCCGGCCATCCGCGCTCGAGTAGGAGTTGCTGCGCCCCCTCTGGAAGTTTGGGCCCATGGTATTGGCCTCCTAGGCTCGGCACATCTTCAGGCCTGTAGATACTGCTGACCCAAGATGCAGTGGTGATGTTGCAGGTCAATGCACGTAAAGCCGTGTGCGACACCATAGAGGCGATATTGGTCATCCCCAGCGATCCGCCTGGAATAAAGCTCTCCCCACAAGCGGGCAGTGGAACCACACCTCCTCCCGGCCACTCGGTAAACTTATGAAGAAAATCGCCGATGTCCGTGAATAAATGACGGCCATCAAAGGTACCGGCTGGTGCGAATAGCGCGTGGCCTACCTGGGTATACGGTTCGCTCCAGGCTTGTAAAAGTCCCCAAGAAACGCCGCTGGATTTGGCTCGCCATACAGTGACCTCCGACTGCCAGTCCGCTGTCGTAATCACCACAAGATCTGCGTTATCGAACACTTCTGGTTTGCTGCTCATAACTACTTCGGCGAAAGTCGAATAAGCGGTGCATTCTGTAGTCGGAAGATCTAACAGAATCTTGTCCCTCAACGCTGAGGCTTTCAGCCTCCCTAGGCTATCCGCTCCCAGAACGTGCCTACCCAGATTGGCTGACACCAGAGTGTCAGGGTCGATGAGGGTAAGGTGGCCGACACCGGAGCGTGCCAGTTGTATTGCCACCGCACTGCCTAACGAGCCAACGCCAACACAAACGACCCGAGCATTTTCAAGGTGCTTTGCAGTGCCGCTTATATCGCGGGACAGAATGGACGCACGATCAAGCACGTCTAGGGCAGTTGCGCGGACAAGTGCCGGAGGATGTGCATTTGCGATGGCTGGCCGGCGGCGCGCTGTGCGCAAGCCAAACTTTGCCCCCCGCTCTTGCTGTACGCCAAGCGAGCGCACATTGAGGCAATAAGTTGGAGCATCCGTCCCCCCAGGAAGCTCCAGGACAATCCATCGACTCGCCAACGTTCCATGCAGCTCAAACCATGCCAGCAATTGCTCGGCATCGTCTGGTTGAAGGTGTGGCGTGAGCCACAGCAATAAATCTTCTGGATCCGGGGTGCGGATATCCGGATAAGTCTGAAGCTTAACGTAAAAACCAGGAGTTTCGGCCGCGCGAATGACAGCGGAGCGCCCGACAACCCGTCGGTAATGCCCTTTGAGTGCAGCTATGTTCGATGCTAGCCAAACCGTTTCCTGACCGGATGGCACAGCCCGGCGCGGATCGCTGAGAGCAAACAACTGCGAGGCAGCCTGAGGTCGATCCAAAAGTAAAAGGTTCTGGTACGACTGTCCGTGCTGAAAAGACCAGTAGGTAGTGATCTCATTCTGAAATTCGATATCGCGCGCTGCCTGACTTGATCCCATCTTGGACAACGAAACGATCTGGGCCAAGCGAGCAAGGCTGTCCTCTACCACGACCTCCGGGGAGCCCATAATGGGGCGTTCCTGAAAGCCATGAAGGCAAAGCCCCGACTTAGTGGCATGCGGCCAAACCAGCCATGGAGAAGGTTCGACGTTCAGCCGCAAGAGCCCACGGGGAAAGTTGGAGGGGAAACCAATACGCAGTCGCCGCTCCTGCCCCGTGTAATCGATGGGCAAGGGGAAGTGAAAGCACGCCGCTTCGTCAGCCCGCATGGGTGCGGGCTGGAGCAATGCATCAGCTGCATCCTGACCTAGGGTATCTCGCAGTGCGGCGATTCCGCGCTGCAATGGCGTCTTAAGAGGATCAGCCAAGGCGTCCAACTGGCTTTACGCTCGACTGAGAGGTTCCGCCACCGCTGGCCCCTCCGAAGAGCGAACCCATCGAAGCAGAGTTTCGAGTAGTGCCATCCGGTCGGCCAGGCATCGTCCAATTCGCAGGGATTTCATTGTTTACTGTTGTGATGAACGCCGGCGCAATACCGAAGTTCTTTTTCACTGCCTCGGCAAAAGAATCATTGGATTCAAAACTTTCCAAACCTAATGACACAGAAGCACTGGCGTCCGCATGCCATTTGGAAAATGCTTGACGATAGCCTTGCCCCTCACCCGGTCGATTCCACTTCTCTGCAAAGTTTTCGCCGTTATCGGCAGGGTTGCAGACAAAGCAATCGCTACCTCTATACGCAATGTGCTGCGGTATTCTGCGAACGATTTCCAAAATTGCATCGAGCGGTGCCAATGGCTTTGACTGGGACTCTTTCACGACATCCAGGTATGCGTGAGTGGCCAGGGTCGTAATGACCGCAGAAATTGGGCGAGTATCAGCGCTTTTTGTCTTGATAGCCCATTCATCGCGATGCCGCTTCAGCAGCTTTATGGTCGCGCGCAGGGGATCTTGATCGATGTAATCCTGATAGTGCGGCAAAGGATCTTGTGTCGCGGCATCAAGCATTCTCTGGCTTTTGGCAATCACCAAGCTTTCCAGAAAGATTTCCTGGGCGGAAGCGACCTGCAACCAATTCGAGTAAGGAATAGGGCTGCTTGCTTTCCACCCTGTGACCCGATCCGGAACCTCCAGCTTACCCTCGCCGTTTGCTTCGCCATTTCCGTTGATCGCGCGTGCAGGTGTGACGTCGATGTGGAAGCCTGGATTTTCGTCGGCATAAACGATGCGGATGCCCCGACGTAATTGTTTAACTTCTTCCTGAACGCGGGAGCCTTCCCTAAAACGCTGCTCAATCGCCTCTAGAACTTCCTTCGCACTAGCGCCTTGAGCGTGAGGGAGCCAGATAATCGCGTCCGCATCAATGGTGTCCAGATCCGCAGGCGCGCCGGGGATTGGCTTGATGGTCGTTTTCAGCCGCATCGAGCCTTGAACGAAGATATGGGCCTCAGCGAGCAGCGGGTTGTCGGAAGCCGAGAGGATTTTTTCCAGTTGGGAGTAGCGGTCATTTATTTTTTCGTACTGCGCTTCCGACAGCGAGATTTCCCGCGCGGCGCGAAGCAGAAAATATTCCCAACTGCTGCGCTTGGTCTGTTCGTTGCTCAATAGCATTTACCTAGCCTCCTGGGCCACCGAGCCCAATTGCAGTGTTTGCGTAAACCGATCCTGGTTTTCTTTGTCCCGATCGAAGATCAGGTACGTATGTTGATGCTGCGTTGTGAGCAACGCGCCAAACTCGATGGCCAATGCCGCAGGAATAGCGGCGAAGACGTGGATAGGGTCAGGAGTCAGAGCTTCAAGCTGACTCAGTCGTATTTGAAGTGCGTCGCGAAAGGCATGAATCACTCGACGGTTCTGTACCATCGCATAGCTTGGTTCTGGGATCGACAGCTCTGCAATACGTGCACCCGGCAGAGCGTCGGTCACGTCGCGAACTGGGACTTGCGCAGAAATGGAGAGCACCAGCGCCAGTGGCCCGTCGCCTTCGGGGGGAGGTGTAAACAAAAAAACGGGCGGCTCAGCGGACTGATCGGGCCAGCGCAAACGATGTTCGCGGTGAAAGGAGAAGATCAAGCGCTTGGAACGGTCGCCGATACTCTGGCCCAGCATCATCAAAGCCGGGATGTCGGCCAAGCCGACTACTGCCAGCGCGGGCGAGTCGCCGTAGGTACCGCCGCGACGCTTGAGTTGCTGTTCCAGCTCATACTGGATGCTGTCTTTGACGTTCAGCCAATAGGTAGTGTCGCGGCCGCGTGGTCCTGGCGCAGGGAAAGTGATTTTGATGCCTTGATCGAAGGCGGTTAATCCCTCGGCGGACATCGCAGTCAACAGATCGCGAACGGGAATATCGTTGATTGTCTGAAAATGCTGACTTTGGACGATGAGAGGAATGGCTCTACCACCATCGGGGGTCGTTGCGGCGAGTCGGATGCGTTCCAGGTACGCTTGGTGTAAACCACTCAAATCATTTTCAGGATACCCATCTGCGTCACGATCAATTTTGTCATGACAACCTGGGCACAGGAGCATCAGATTAGCGGTATCGTTTGTGTGCGCCTCAGCATCATGATCCGCGCGTCCCCGAGGGCCTTTGGGACTGGCGGGCAGAATATGCGCCACTTCGCCCCATCTCATTGGCTTGCCGGCACGATAGTCGAACGTCAGATCCGTACCGCACAGTTCACAATGACCAGCGGTCTGTGTCCATACGATCCGCTTCGTCTCATCATTTGTGTTGAAGCGCCCGCTTGCGGGCTTAGCGTCTTCTTGTTCTGCCATTCCGACCTACCCCCGAGAAACATCCATGATTGAAAACGATGATGGCAAGATAAGATCATATTAAGGTCATTTGCCTCAATTTCAAGAGAGATATGAGGGTGACGAATGCTGAGTCGGCTTTGAGCCAGAATGCTCTTGGCCCATCGAAACGCAGTGGTGGCAGCGTTCGTTTTCTGGCAAGTGCTGGTGGGTTAATGGCACTGACCACAGCGTATGTATCGAAATTAGCGAGTTTATGCAAAAGACATAAACTCGCTAATTTCAATACACATCGCGCACAGGCCTGATGAAAACGAGCTGTGCAGCTCAAACGAGGCTGCAAGAGCAGCCCCTTTTGTGCATTTTCTCCGCGTCAGTCCCTGCCAAGCTCAGCGGATAGGTTTCGACGGCGCATGAGCTGATAGGCAGCCGGAATCACAAACAGCGACAGCAAAGGCGCCGTGACCATACCGCCAATCATCGGGGCGGCAATGCGGCTCATTACCTCGCTGCCGGTACCGCTTCCCAAAAGTATAGGTAACAAACCAGCGATAATCACCGCCACGGTCATGGCCTTGGGGCGAACGCGCTGCACAGCGCCTTCACGAATCGCGGCCATTAACCCGCGTTCTGTGTTGTCACCGAGGTCTTGACGCTCGGCCCAGGCATTTTTCAGGTAGAGCAGCATGATCACGCCAAATTCGGCAGAAACGCCGGCCAAGGCGATAAAGCCAACCCCGGTGGCAACCGACAGGTTGAATCCCAACAGATAAAGAAACCATGCACCGCCCGTGAGGGCAAATGGCAGCGTGGCCATAATCAGCAGGGCCTCGTCGAAGCGGGCAAATGTCAGGTAAAGCAGGACGAAGATGATCAGCAGCGTGGCAGGGACCACCAGTTTTAGTCGTGCGTTGGCCCTCTCAAGAAATTCGAACTGACCTGAGTAGCTCAGGCTCATGCCGGGCTGCAACTTGACCTGCTCGCTGACGAGCCGGCGCAAATCGGCGACTACGGAGGCAATATCCCGGCCGCGCACGTCGATGTACACCCAGCCTGAAGGCCGTGCGTTTTCACTTTTGAGCATCGGCGGCCCGTCGTTGACCTTGATCTTCGCCACTGTGCCAAGGGTGATCTGGCTGCCTAGCGGGGTGTAGATTGGCAACTGCTCCAAAGCGCCAAGCGAATCCCGCCATTCCCGAGGGTAACGGACGTTGATTGGGAAGCGTGCAAGCCCTTCAATGGTCTCGCCGACATTTTCACCGCCGATAGCGCCGGACACGATCGACTGCACATCGGCGATATTCAGTCCATATCGGGCGGCGGCTTTTCGGTCGATATCCACGTCGATGTAACGTCCACCGGTCAATCGCTCGGCCAGCGCCGAACTGACACCGGGTACGCTCTTGGCCACTCGCTCGACCGCCTGAGTCGCGGAATCAATCTCCGTCAGATTGGTGCCGGCAATCTTTACACCAATGGGGCTTTTGATCCCCGTAGCCAGCATATCGATTCGGTTGCGAATCGGTGGTATCCAGATATTGGTCAACCCAGGAACTCGCACGACTCGGTCCAGCTCTTCCACCAGTTTTTCCTGAGTCATGCCTGGGCGCCATTGCTCCTGTGGCTTGAACTGGATAGTGGTTTCGAACATCTCCAGCGGCGCCGGGTCGGTGGCAGTTTCGGCACGTCCCGCTTTACCGAAGACATGTTCGACCTCCGGCACGGTTTTGATGAGGCGGTCGGTCTGTTGCAGCAGTTGGGCCGCTTTCTGTGCGGACAATCCAGGCAGAGCCGAAGGCATATAGAGCAGGTCGCCTTCATTCAAAGGCGGAAGAAACTCGCCACCTAAGCGCGACATTGGCCAAAGCGCACTAAAAAACACCAACGCTGCCACCAGCAGCGTGATCCTCGGTCGCCGCAGCACTGCATCCAGAGCCGGCTGGTAGATCCGAATGAGCCAGCGGTTCAGCGGATTGTTTTTTTCACTAGGAATCCGTCCTCGAATCCAATAGCCCATCAATACCGGCACCAAGGTCACTGACAATCCTGCTGCGGCGGCCATGGCGTAGGTTTTTGTGAAAGCCAGCGGGCCGAACAACCGCCCCTCTTGCGCTTGCAGGGTGAACACCGGAATGAACGAAAGGGTGATGATCAACAAACAGAAGAATAGAGCTGGTCCAACTTCAGCCGCTGCTTCGGTCATTACATGCCAATGACGCTCACCCTTCAGTTCCTCACCAGGATTGGCGACGTGCCAGGCCTCAATCTTCTTGTGTGCGTTTTCGATCATTACCACAGCAGCATCGACCATGGCGCCGATGGCGATGGCTATCCCGCCCAAGGACATGATGTTCGCGTTAATCCCTTGGTAGCGCATGACAATAAAGGCCATCAGCACACCGACCGGCAGGGAAATGATCGCCACCAGGGACGAGCGCAGGTGCCAAAGAAAGATCCCGCAAACCAATGCGACAACGATGAACTCTTCGATGAGCTTGTGGCTGAGATTTTCCACAGCACGGTCGATCAGCTTGCTGCGATCGTAGGTGGTGACGATTTCCACCCCGGCCGGCAGGCTGCTTTTCAGTTCGTCGAGTTTGGTTTTGACCGCCGCAATGGTCTCGCGAGCATTCTTACCGCTGCGCAAAATCACCACGCCGCCAACCGTCTCGCCTTCGCCGTCGAGTTCGGTGATGCCACGGCGCATCTCCGGCCCCAACTGGATCGTGGCGACATCGCCCAAGTTCACCGGCACACCGCCCGATCCCAGCTTGAGTGGGATCGCCCGAAAATCATTGAGCGTTTTCAAGTAGCCGGAAGCCCGCACAATGAACTCGGTCTCTGCCATCTCCAGCACTGCACCACCAGTTTCCTGGTTAGCCTTGCCGATCGCTTCGCTCACCTCGGCCTGCGTAATACGAAGGCTGGCCAATTTGAGCGGATCTAGCTGTACCTGGTACTGCTTGACCATGCCGCCCACAGTGGCCACTTCCGCCACATTGGGCAGGGTCTTGAGTTCAAACTTGAGAAACCAGTCCTGAAGGGCGCGTAGCTGTGCCAGATCATGCCCGCCACTGCGATCCACCAGCGCGTACTGGAAGATCCATCCTACGCCTGTCGCATCTGGCCCCAACGCCGGCTTGGCGCTGGCCGGCAAGCGGCTTTGTACTTGGCTCAAATACTCCAACACCCGCGAGCGAGCCCAGTACAAGTCAGTGCCGTCTTCGAAAAGCACATAGACAAAGCTGTCACCGAAAAAGGAATAACCACGCACCGTCTTGGCACCTGGTACTGAGAGCATGGTGGTGGCCAACGGATAGGTGACCTGGTTCTCGACAATCTGGGGTGCTTGTCCCGGATAAGGGGTGCGGATGATCACCTGCACATCGGACAAGTCTGGTAGCGCATCAATGGGCGTGCTCTGCACCGACCAAAGGCCCCAGGCCGTGATAAACAGCGTCGCCAGTAGCACCAGGAATCGGTTGGTTACTGACCAACGAATAAGGGCAGCAATCATGGCTGGCCCCCTGATTTGTCCAGACGCTCAACACGCAATCCGTCGTCGGTCTGATTCACGCCTATCCGGACCTTGTCGCCCGTTTTAAGGCCCTGCATCAGAGCGGGATTGGCGAGCGGGAACGTCATCGTCATGCCAGGCATGCCCAGCGTCTTGAAAGGGCCGTGAGCGAGAGTGACTTCCTTATCGTTGATCTCAACGATTTGCCCATCCGCTTCATGCAAACCCGCGGCAGCTGCACTGGTGGGTGAAGGTTCCTCTGATTTGGCCACGATGCCCTTAAGACTGGCCTCCGAGTCGAGCAGGAACTGGCCAGAGCTAACCACTTTCTGGCCCTCTTCCAACCCTTTCAATATGGCCGTCTTGCCATCGCCTTCCTGCCCAAGTTGCACCTCCACGGGACGATAGCGACCGGCGCCTTCAGCGAGCATCACTAGGGCACGTCGACCGGTGCGAATGACCGCCTCGCTCGGCACCCACAGCACACTTTGCTCCGTTGAGCGATTGAGGCTCACTCGTGCAGTCATACCCGGCCTTAGACGGCCTTCTGGGTTAGGTAATTCGACGCGCACGCGAAGGGTGCGACTATCGGGATTGGTTTCTGGAAGAATCGCGCTTACCACGCCATTGAGCACGACGCCTGGGAACGCGGGCAAACGCGCCTCAGCCACTTGCCCCAGCTGAATCGACCCCGATTCAGTCTCCGGGACCGCCAGAGCCAGCCAGACGTTACTCAAACCATTCACGCGTGCCAGTGTTTCGCCGGCAGCAACTGTCATACCTTCGCGCACATCGAGTTCTTGCAACACCCCACTGATGGGGCTGGTGAGGGTCAGGTTTGGTTGGACTTTGCCACTGCGCTCTACTTGAGCAATCGATGCCGCCGGCATCCCGGTGAGCCGCAAACGCTGGCGAGCCGCTGCCAGCAAGCCCGCATCGCCACTACGCTTGAGTGCGAGAAACTCCTCCTGAGCCGCAGACCACTCCGGGACAAGAATATCCGCCAAAGCGGCGTTGGCTTTAATCACATCGCCAGGAGCGCGGGCATACACACGCTCGACGAAACCCGCCGTACGGGCCTGGATGACGGCAACGTCGCGCTCGTTGAAGGTCAATACACCCACAACATCCAGACTCGAATCAAACACACCTCGACTGACAGTAGCCAGTCGCACGCCAAGATTCTGGGTCAGGCTTGGATCAATGCGAACAGTGGCGCTGTCCCCCTTGCTATCCGCGTACTGAGGGACCATCTCCATGTCCATGAAGGGCGACTTACCCGGCTTATCGAATTTCTGTTGTGGGTACATGGGGTCGTACCAATACAGAACCTTGCGATCGACTGATGGCTTCGGCTTCTGCTCCGATGCTGCATCCGGTACTGCGCTCACCCTCGGTTGGGCCAACCAGTAACCACCGGCGACTCCCAAAGCAATTGAGATGCTGACAACAAAAACCCCTTTCCATGTTCGAGAGATCATTGAGCGGACTCCCCATAGGCGAAATACAGGCGAGCGCTGGTGAGAGCACGCTGCTCTTCAACATCAATCTGCTTGAGTCGGGCTTCGATAAGCTCGCGCCGAGCGGCCACGACGGAGTTCAAATCGCCCTTGCCGGCGCGATAGCTAGCCATAGTGAGCTCGACCTTTTCTTTAGCCAAAGGGAGCAGACTGCTCTGGGATCGATGGACGGCGCGATTCAGGCGCTCATAGTCGGCCACCTGATCTTCTAGTTGCTGGGTGTGCTCGCGTGAAAGGACTTCACGCTCAGCCTCAAGCTGGTTGAGTTCCGCGTGCTTGGCTGCAATTTTGGGGTTTTGTCGTGAGTCAGGAAACAGCGGTAGATCCCATGAAAATTGCACGCTGACCATGTCGCCGAACTCTCGGCCGCGATTCTGATAGTCGACTTCCCAGCTCCAATCCGACTGTTTTTCCGCTTCGGCTTCACGGACCTTGGCTTGCGCTTCGCGGGTCATTGGTTCAAACGCTGCCAATTCTGGGTGATGTTGCAGCTTATGAGAGTAACCAGATGCGTCGACAGGCCATTCAGGCAAGCTACCCACAGGTTTGTCGTTGGCGGCCGGTCCAATCCAGCGCTTCAGGGCCGCTCGGGCCTGCGCTCTCTGGCGAATCAGATCGTCCTGCTGCTCTTCCAGTTGTGCCGCTTCCTGTTTGGGCGTTACTGCATCAGCAGGTTGAGCGCCGCCGCCGGCAATTTGTGCCCGGACGGTATCGGCCAGCAGACGGTTTTCTTTGTAGAAGTCCTGAAACAGCGTGTCTTTGCGCTCAACCGAGTAGCTGTTGATCCAGGCCAACGCCGTGGCCTGACGAACCTTTAGACGTTCGACCCGGCGCTCAGCGGCTGCGCGGTCAATGGCCGCATCAGCGACCTCGACTCGGGCTTTGCGCTTGGCGCTGTTGGGCATCTCCTGACTGACTCCGACCATTCGCATAGTCATGAAGTCCTGGTCGATGCTCCAACGATCCGGGCCCCCAATGGGGTAGTTCTGTACGCCTAGCAGCAACTTGGGATCGGGTAGTTCACCAGCGGGGATGGCCGCACTACTGGCAGCCTGAATTTTCGCGTCTTGTGCAGTCAGCGACGGCGCATTGTTTTCAGCCAGCTGCAAAGCTTCATCGAGTGTCAATGCAGCAGCGAGACTCGGCAAGGCCAGTACGCTTGCCGCCAAGATGGTCACGAGGGGCCACCCTGTGCAATAGCACTTGGATTTCATGGTCACGATTCCTGTGATGATCCACCGCGCGCCTCATGAGACATGCGCGCAGATATGCCATCCCGCATGACGCGGAATGAGGCTCAGTGTGGTACAGGAATCAAATGCGGGGAGGTCGCCATACCCCTGATGGGGTTTGCACAGGATGGGAATCTATGGAGATGGACGCTTCGAGGGGGCTAGATAGGGTCACCGGAGGCTTGACGATGGAGACTTGCAGCATGCCGCCGGTCTTGCACTCCTGGCCCGGCTTACAGGGTTTTCCGTGCTCGGTGGGACTTTTCATGTCATGGCAGCAGTCTTGGCCCATGCCGTCCATCATTGCCATGCCCATGGTTTGCATGGGGCACGGCTCTGTCGGCGCCTGAACACCCGCCATCCCGCTGAGGGGAAGCGCAAGGCTAATCAGTAAAATCAGGCAAAGCCGTAGATAGCGTGTCATGTGCTGAAGTGTAGCCAGTAGAAATGGTGCTAACAATCACGTTCCAGGCTTCTTGGTTAGGTGCCAGACACCTCTATTCCGCGCTCATTTCCATTTCAGGACTTAGCGTGCCTAACCATGCGACAAGACAGATGATGAGGATTGCCATCAGGAATTCGAATTTCATGCTGCGGCGCAAGGCATTGACCGCTACAGAGTATTGACCATTGCGAACTGAGCGCTCCAATAGCGGGCTTAAGTGAAAGCGGTTCAGCGTGGCTAAAACGATCATTCCAGCAAAGAGCAGGATCTTCAAAAACAGCAACTGACCATAGGTACTCAGCATGACCTCATCAAGGTTGGGACCGACGATGAAAAGGTAATTTACTACTCCCGTTACGCTTATGATCGCAACGACCACACCGCCGGCCGACTCAAAGCCAGTCAGCACGCGGGCAAGAATTCGTGCTTCCTCTTCACCCTTCAGTGATTTCAACCGCAGCAGTAGGGCGAAGGCCGCTAGAGCACCCAACCAGCCACCCGCCGCTAATAAATGGAAAATATCGCTGAGAAAATGCCAGTAGCGGCGGCTGCCTTCGTCCATGGCACCATGCCCTGTCCAGGCTA
This sequence comes from Pseudomonas sp. A0308, assembly GCF_044218815.1. Taxonomy (NCBI): domain Bacteria; kingdom Pseudomonadati; phylum Pseudomonadota; class Gammaproteobacteria; order Pseudomonadales; family Pseudomonadaceae; genus Pseudomonas; species Pseudomonas sp. A0308. The sequence continues at coordinate 3,376,055 of NZ_CP162581.1, read as the reverse complement.
GCGTGGCCAACGCGATTGCTCCACAGACGGTGACGATCCAGAGGCTGGGTGTCGGAAATCGTTTATTCAACGCGACGCCCAGAATTGCCCCCACCAAGGCGGCTATCCGAACCATCCAGGTCAACCCAACATCGGTGCCCATGATGACCATTTCAAAAATGTGATGATGTAGCTCCATAAGCTCCGATACACCGCTCATTGCTTTTGCAAGCAACAACATCGCAGCAAGGGACAGAGCTACACCTGCAACAGAGGTACCGTAAAGAAGCGACTCAAAGTTCAAGACCGTGCCCGATACCCTTTCCTTTCCCTTGAGGCTGTACAAGCCAAATATGGCCAGTCCAAATAACAACATCAGGTCAAAATAGAGAGTAAAGCGAACCACGATATTTAATGAGTCGCTCATGGATCATTTCACTTTGAATGAAAAGTTGCCGGTGATCGGGTGAGTATCCGAGGACACTGCACGCCATTCAACTTTGTAGGTGCCGGTGGTCAGCGGTGCAGCCGGCGTAATCACCATAGTTTTCGGATCACCACCAGCAGCGACGGCGGCCTTTACACCCATTGGTGAGTTAGGCATGCCAGGCATGTCGGTCATGATCAGCTTTGCACCGGAGAACTGAGTGGTGAGATTCTCAGAAAAATGCAGTTCGATTTTCGACGGAGCCGCCGCATCCGAGCCTTCTGCCGGAGTGGAAGCAAGAAGTTTTGGATGTGCCTGGGCCACTGCACTCAGAAGCAAACCAGCAGTGATTGCAACCGCCACGGACGTAGTTTTAAGGAATGACATGCAAGACTCCTCACAGCAAGCGCTGTTGATTCGAGGTTTTTTGGGAGGAACTAGTTTTTAATTTCGTTAAAAACCACTGTTGATTAACTCGGAGCCCCCGTCCTCTTCGCCAAGTTGAACAGGAGAAACTCGCTAGCCCTAACGTCACAGTGCGAGAACACGATGCCACACGATCACAAACTGTTCGATTACATTTCAGTCAGCTTGATACGATGTTTGGCATCTAATCGTTGAGCGTAGCAAGGCCTGGAGAAGAGACGGCGTACCGCAGGACCGGGGAGTTCAATCACTCCGCAAATTCGCAGAGGCGTAGCTAACCGCAGAACGCCAAGACGCCGTTGATCACAAATGTTTCCTCGCTCAGCTAACCGTGGAATCGACGGCCGGAAACTCAAGATGAAAAGCCGTTTTCCCGTCGCCTGACGTACACCAGATCTTGCCATTGTGCGCTTCGACAATTGATCGGGTAATCGACAGACCTAGCCCTGCGTTGCTCGGACTTCCTTCTCGCCGCGCTGGGTCCACGCGATAAAAACGATCAAACAGCTTTTCAAGATGTTCGGGGGCAATGGGCTCACCATGGTTTTCCACGACAACCGTTACCGACGCGTCCTTGTGCTGAATATCGACACTGATTGACGTCCCTTCATAGGTGTAGCGCAGCGCATTTGAGAGTAGATTGGAAATCGCTCGGTGGAGCATAAGGACATCACCTCGCACGCTCCCCCGTCCTGAAACCTTAAGCTCGATCCCTCGTTCATCAGCCAACAGGCGGTAGTACTCAAGCAATTTTTCCACGACAGCCACCAGGTCTATTGGCTTGTTCTCGTGCGTAATTAGACCATTGTCAGATTTCGCCAGAAAAAGCATGTCATCAATCATCCGGCTCATGCGCTTCAAGTCATCAAGATTGGAGTACAAATTGTCTTCGTAGTCCTCGATGTTTCTTTTTCTCGAAAGCACCACTTCAGTGTGGGTCATCAAGTTGCTCACGGGGGTCCGTAGTTCGTGGGCAATGTCTGCCGAAAAGTTGGATAACCGGACAAATGCATCGTCGAGCCTGGATAACATGGCGTTGAACGACAACACCATCTGTTGAAGCTCTTTCGGAACGGGTGCCAGGGGAATACGCTCCTTGAGTGATTTTGCTGACATGGAGGCAGCTACCCGTGTGACCTGGCGGATAGGCCGCATGCCACTGCTAGCTACCATCCAGCCGAGTGCAGCACTGACCAATGCGCTGATCACCAACCCTATCCAAAACCATCGTTCGAGCGTCTCGAAAAAGGACATATGCTGAGTAACGTCAAAAATCAACATGACAGTTAATGGCCTTTCTTGTCCCGTCACTACGGATTGGGCAGTCACACCACGGAACATCTGCTCTTGCTCCCGCCATTCCCAGACGGTTGTGTTTGTGGTTGTGCGAAACGCCTTCGGAACGTCGACCGGGCCGGGATCCGCAAACAGCACCTTGCCGTCGCCATCGATGATAAGCGCAGTCAAATCACGGTGTGCGCCCAGCAGCGCTTCTAACTCCGGTTTAGCCTCGCTGAATTGATCGATGTTGCTCAGCCCGGACAAGATCCGCTGAGTCGAGTGGAGTTTTTCGTACAATGCCTGCTGATCCAGCATCTTAAAATGATGCCGGCTGAGGTTATTGAAACTGAGTCCGGCGACCGTGAGCACAGCCGTTACCGCGAGCATAAACATCAGACTCATACGAGTCGTCAGGGACATCCGGTTCATCACGACTCCGAATCTGGTGCATCGAGCATGTAACCCATTCCCCTTGAGGTATGAATCAACTTGACCTCAAAATCGTCGTCTATCTTGGCCCTGAGCCGTCTCACTGCAACCTCGATAACGTTGGTATCGCTGTCGAAGTTCATATCCCAAACCTGGGAGGCGATAAGAGACTTTGGCAGCACCTCCCCTCGACGACGCAGCAGAAGCTCAAGCAACGCAAACTCTTTGGCCGTAAGGTCTATGCGTTTGCCTCCTCGGATGGCTCGACGCTTGAGCAGGTCCACTTCAAGGTCAGCCAGTTTCATAAAGGTTTGCGAAGGTGCGCTGCTACCGCGACGCAGCAACGTTCTGACTCGAGCAAGCAATTCAGAAAACGCGAAGGGTTTGATCAGATAGTCATCCGCACCGAGTTCAAGTCCCTTCACTCGGTCTTCAACGCGGTCTCTGGCGGTGAGAAAAAGCACCGGGACGTCTTTCCCGGAAGCGCGAACCTTCTGCAGGACTTCCCAGCCATCCAAACCCGGCATCATGACGTCGAGAATCAGCAGATCATAGGCTTCGCTCAAAGCGTGCTGAAGCGCCTCTTTTCCATTCGTGAAACGGTCGACATTGAACCCGGCCTCGTTGAGCCCTTGCTGCAAATAGATACCTATTTTTGGTTCGTCTTCAGCGACAAGAAGTCTCATGAGGTCGTTCTCAGATAATGGTTAAGCGGAGTCTGCAACGAAAACTGGCAGCCAACCAGCAACTGACAGAAAAGTAATCTTGGCTTCAGGTAGATGTCAGCGAGTGCTGGCTAGGGTTCAGACATGAGTACTTTATTGGTGCTCGACCGACCTCTGAGCGATGAATCGTATGGAAGTCGGATTCCCTCATGAGGAGCTACCCCTATGAACCGCCTGAAAATGCTGTTTTTTGTAAGCTCGATACTGGTCTCGGCTTCTGTGTGGGCTGAAAGCGGCGGAGATCGAGTCATTGAGCGTATGGAAGGTTTGCGCGACAAGGCCGAAGCCACGTTGATGAAAGCTGAACAAGCCCCTGAAGGAGAGCGTCACGTCCACATGGCAGAACACATGAAGATGCTTGGGGACATCATGAGCCAGCTCCACAACGATCACCCAGATGCCTCAATGTCACCCCAAGAGCATCTAGCCTGGATGGAGAAGCACGACAAAATCGTTGATGACGTTTTGCGCCAGATGCAGCGCGAGCACAAATTGATGCTTTCAGAAAACCATCAATAAACGCCCCCTGGATAAGTTCTTGTCAGCATCTTGTTGCGGCGTCAATTGGACGCCGTATCTATTTAGAAAACTGACAAAGAAGTAATGCCCAAGTCAGTTAGCTGGCAGCTGAGCATCATTAGCATAGCCAATGTTCCCACGTATTCCTGAGGTCACCATGAAAACTACGCTCGCTACTCCGTTCATCGCAGCAATGACCCTGTTTTTCGCTGCCACGGCTATGGCTAATGCAGGGCATGGACAAGACGACATAGGCCAGCCTGGTGTGGCCTCTGACGTTACCCGCACGGTTGAGGTCGAGATGGGCGACATTTTTTTCAAGCCTAAAAGCATCGACGTAAAACCTGGTGAAACAATCCGCTTTGTCCTTCGCAACGAGGGTTCGCTGCTGCATGAGTTCAACATCGGCAAAGCCGCTGCTCATGCAGCACACCAGAAAGAAATGGCAAGCATGTTCAAGAACGGAACACTAAGCCCTACCGGTACCGGGAAGATGAGCGGCATGAGCCACGGCATGGGCGGAATGAAGATGGTCGCAATGGAGCATGACGACCCTAACAGTGTCCTGATTGAGCCTGGCTCAACCCAAGAGCTGATCTGGACCTTCAACGACAGTGCAGGGCTTCAGTTTGCCTGCAACGTGCCGGGGCATTACCAATCGGGAATGGTCGGCGAGTTTGATCTGAAATAAACCGGAGTCGGCTATTTCTGCCGGCCCGACGCAAGAGTTGGCTACGCTAAGTCGCAAGTAACATAGCAACGCTTACTCAGCCGGGGTCCGTGCGGAAACATCACCGCACCACTGTGGAGCCGCAAATAATCGTTGTACTGAATATGCTCATTTCTAGTAGCACCTTACAAGGGGAATAGACATGCCTACCACCTCTGGCCATCACGACCATAATCACACCCATGCTGCTTCCCAGGATGATGCTGATCTACATGACCCGGTGTGTGGAATGGCAGTCACTTCGTCGAGTAAATTTGCTGAGACTTACCAGGGACAGACGTATCGGTTCTGTAGCCTGAAATGCCAGGAGAAGTTTCGAGCGGACCCTGAGCGCTACAGTGGCCACGTGGTGCGCGACGAGTCAGGCAGCACAACGCCGGAGTCTGCGGTACAAACGGGCGCTGAATTTACGTGCCCGATGCATCCTGAAATACGGCAGACCGGACCCGGTAACTGTCCTAAATGTGGCATGGCACTAGAGCCTGTCATGCCGGCGCTTGATGAAGAAGAAAATCCTGAACTCCGGGATTTCAATCGCCGCTTCTGGTGGTCGCTGCCCTTAACCGTGGTCGTAACCGTGCTCGCGATGGCGGGTCACTCGTTACAACTTCTTCATGGTTCAGCTCAAAACTGGATCGAGTTCGCTCTGGCGACACCCGTGACCTTATGGGCAGGATGGCCTTTTTTTGTAAGGGGACTGGCCTCGGTTAAAAATCGCAGTCCCAACATGTGGACTCTGATTGGGTTGGGCACCGCCGCAGCTTATCTGTACAGCGTCATAGCAACGCTCTTCCCCCAAAGTTTTCCCTCCAATTTCATGCAAGATGGACGTATCGGCGTTTACTTCGAAGCGGCAGCGGTCATCATCTCGCTCACGTTGCTTGGCCAGATCCTTGAGCTCAAAGCCCGATCACAAACTTCCGCCGCCATTAAGTCTCTTCTCGGCCTTTCGCCCAAAACTGCACGCCGGATCAATGCCGATGGCCAGGAGGAAGACATTCCTCTCACACATGTGCACCTGGGAGACCACTTACGGGTCAGACCGGGTGAAAAGGTGCCAGTTGATGGTTCGGTACTTGAGGGTGAAAGTGCGGTGGATGAGTCGATGCTCACTGGCGAGCCAGTCCCGGTAATGAAGAAAGCTGGAGATAGCCTGATCGGCGCCACGCTGAATACGCATGGGAGCCTGGTGATGGAGGCCCAGAAGGTCGGTGCCGAAACCATGCTGTCCCAGATCGTACAGATGGTCGCGAGAGCTCAGCGTTCCAAGGCGCCGATGCAACGAATGGCCGACTCGATTGCCGGCTACTTCGTGATGGGTGTTATCGCGATTGCGATAATGACATTTATCGGTTGGGGGCTTTTCGGCCCTGAGCCCAGTTGGGTGTTTGGTCTAATCAACGCTGTCGCCGTGCTGATCATCGCTTGTCCCTGTGCGTTGGGACTTGCTACGCCTATGTCGATCATGGTGTCGACAGGTAAAGCAGCCAGCATGGGTGTTTTGTTCAGAGATGCCAGTGCAATTGAAAGCCTTTGCAGAATCGACACGCTGATTGTCGACAAGACAGGCACCCTGACAGAGGGACGGCCCGTGTTTCACAGCGTGGAGGCCACTCCCACCTTCAATCCCGACGACGTCCTTCACCTGGCTGCCAGCCTTGATCAGGGCAGTGAGCATCCTTTAGCACATGCGATCGTCGATCACGCCCGAGCCGAGAACATAAAGCTCACCAAGCCCGAATCCTTTGAGTCGGATTCGGGTATCGGCGTCAGTGGCGTTGTCGATGGCAAGAAGCTCCAGCTGGGGAACACAGCGTTGATGGAAGCCGCAGGCGTGAGCACCAACTCCCTACAAGAGCGCGCTGAGGTGTTGCGACTTGACGGCATCAGTATTATCTACCTCGCCGTCGACGGCGCATTGGCAGGTTTGTTGGCCGTATCAGATCCGATCAAGCCAACCTCAAAAGAGGCCGTCACCAAGCTTAAGGCTCACAACGTGAAAATCATCATGGCTACTGGGGACGGGCTTACTACCGCTCGGGCTGTCGCCAGGGAGATGGGGATTGAAGAGGTCCACGGTGAAGTCAAACCCCAAGACAAGGAACGTCTGGTGGCAGACCTACAGCAACACGGGCGAAAAGTGGCCATGGCAGGTGACGGTATCAACGATGCTCCGGCCCTGGCGCGAGCAGATGTGGGGATAGCCATGGGAACGGGGACTGACGTGGCGATGAATAGCGCGCAACTCACGCTGGTCAAAGGTGACCTGATGGGGATCTTACGAGCACGAGCTCTTTCGGTCGCCACAGTTAAAAACATGCGCCAGAATTTGGGCTTTGCTTTTCTCTACAACTCAATGGGTATACCTCTTGCCGCTGGTTTGCTCTATCCATTGACGGGGCACCTCCTGTCGCCAATGATCGCTGCCATAGCCATGAGCGTCAGTTCCGCGTCGGTAGTTTTCAATGCATTGAGGCTGAGGAATACCCGAGTTGACTGACCTTCAAAATTGCAGCGGTTTTAACTCGGGGGGAATGGCGATCCATGTGCTTTCTTCAATCCCTTTAAGCGCGCATTCGCCCTTTGCACAGCGGCCATTTTTTCGGGCCGCTTCATGCGCTTCCACTTTCTGATGTCTTCCTTATTCCGCCCGCAGCTCACACACAGATCACCACTGAGTTGGCAAACCGAGATACAAGGATTCTCGATTTCTTTTGCCATGGTCAGTCCCCCTTAGCTTTATGTAGTTGAGCCACGCGACGTTTCCAGTCGCCTATGTGCGTGCGTTGGCACTCTTGCTCCGAGTCAAAGCGGACATTGCGGTCTGAAACAGGCAGGTCAAGATTGGCCTCTTTCAAGGCGATCGCCGTCAACTCAAAGATGCGGGCCTTCGCGTCAATCTCGGCCCGCTTCCTGTCAGCCAGGGTTTCGAACACCCAGATGACCTTCAGGGTTTCAGCCAACGCACTTAGGTCAGCGGTGTGAGTGAGCCAAATAAACCCCTTTATCTCGTCCTTTGCTGTTTCGCACGCGTCGGTGAGCGTGACGATCAACTGGCGCTCGATCCGAGCCAGTTCACGTTTACCGGGCGGCATCGGTGTGTCCTATAGAGGTTGTGCTGGACAGGCGCTGAGTCATGTCTGCCGGAACTCGACGGTCAGGTGGCTGACTTCGTGAACTGTTTTGAGACGCTCACGAATGCTCTCGGCGTTCACAGTGGCTTCACCTAGAACGCTGACGATCGCCGCGCACGCTTGAGGTCCCACCCTCCAAACGTGCAAGTCTGTAATGGTAGCGCCACCAGGTTTCTCAACGAGTTCGCGGATTTCCTCGGCAACGTGCGCGTCGGTCTGATCGAGCAACACGCCCGCAGTTACCCCCATCAAGGTCCAGGCCCAACGCGCGATAACGATAGCGCCGACGATACCCATGACCGGGTCGAGCCACACCCAACCCAGATATCGACCGGCAAGCAAGGCAGCGATGGCCAGAATCGACGTCAGCGCGTCTGCAACGACGTGGACATAGGCGGACCTCAAGTTGTTGTCGTTTCCGTTGTAGGCATGAGGGTGATCGTGGTCGTGCCCATGTCCATGTCCATGCCCATGCCCATGCCCATGACCCAGCAGCAGGGCACTGACAATGTTGACGAGCAAACCGACAACGGCGATGAGGGTCGCGGTGCCAAACTGAACCGGTGTTGGCTGCAACAAACGCATGAACGATTCAACGCCAATGCCCAACGAAATCATGCCAAGAATCAGCGCCGAGGCGAACCCGCCCAAGTCTCCAACCTTTCCTGTACCGAAACTGTAGCGCTGGCTGGTAGCGTGGCGTTTTGCGTATCCGTAAGCGGCCGCCGCGATGCCCAATGCGCCGGCATGGGTTGCCATGTGGAAGCCATCGGCCAGTAACGCCATCGAACCCGTGATATAGCCGGCGGTGATCTCCCCGATCATCATTACCACCGTGAGTGCTACAACCCAAAGCGTACGCTTGGCATTCTCATCGTGCGCTGAGCCTAGAAACACGTGGTCGTGTGTGTAATCGATGTCGGTCCTGCTCATACGTGTTTACCTGGATGCATTCACTTGGAGTACCGGCGGATAGCTTCAAGAAGCTCTTCGACGCCCTTGTTACGCTCTTCTTCGCTGAGCGCGGGGTTCGCGACATGTGCTCGTGCGTGATCCTCGATGATCTCCTCCATCAGCCCGTTGATGGCACCCCGAGTGGCCGCAACAAGATGTAGTGTCTTGGCGCAGTCGAAGTCCGATTCCAATGCTCGTTCAACAGCTTGAATTTGCCCGGCAATACGTTTTACACGTTTAAGAAGATCGTCTTTGTGTGATGCGATATGACCCACGCTATACCCCCCCTACCTATATAGGGTCGCATGATAGGCCTCCCCCCTATACCTATGCAAGGTTCGCGGGAGGACAGATCAAAGCCGTTGACGAAACGAGAGGCATACAAAATCGTTGGATCAAGCGAGAGAGCCGCAATGTTGCCGTTAGCCGACCTTTACCGACGAGAACAATAGGGCGCACTCCTGGAAACCGTTCAAATGGTAGCGAGCTAATTAGCAGCCGAGTGGTCAAGTCCCGTAAAACTTCTCGAAATCTGCGCTCACGGCTTTGATTAGATAATCGTTGACCTTGCCATGGTGTCAACGTCGATGCTGTCGCTGCGGGGAAAAGACACCGCTCAGCACGAGGGTAATTCACATGGTCGTCTTAGATGTATCAGGCATTGGTTGCGGCAGCTGCGTCGGCAAAATCACCAGAGCGATCCAGGCACTGGACGACAACGCTACGGTCTCCGTCGATCGATCAACCGGTAAGGTGAGTGTTGAAAGTAGCGAAAACGCTGAACAGCTCCGTAAAGCTGTGGAGGCTGTTGGTTTTCCTTCCAAGATCAGCCATTGAATGGAGACGCCTGCTCCTGAGTAGAGCGTCGTCTGATGGTGAATACCTTTGAATCCGAAAGTACCTGAGCCGCTGTATCGGCCAAAGTTGGCTCGCATGCGCCTATGCTGCTAGTCACCGCGCAGAGCTTTGAGCAAACCCTTGAATGCTCCATTTAGCCGAGTAAAAGCGGCATCGAAACGTATCGCGTTTTCCGTGTATTTCGCGACCTCGACCTGCTGATCGACAGTATTTTGGTCCAAGGCAGGCTGAGCCGGCGTGCTGTAAAGCAAGTCGCGCCCGTATATAGCCACCGCCGATTCTTTCTTAAGAAAATGCTTTGCGTTTGTTGTTTTCAAAGAAAACGCAGTGGTAGCAGGTTCTTTGGTTTGGCTGGCGAGCACAGTAGAAAAATCCAAGTCTTGGGCTTTGAAGTTCGGAGTGTCAGCGTTCGCGATATTGTTACTTAAGATCTCAGCTCTTTGGCCACGATAAACTAACGCTCTTTCTGCGGAGCCTAATGCTTTCTCAAAATTAATACTCACAATTAATCACCCTCGGTGGCATTACTATCTTCTTTGATCATTGAACACCCAGCTGTTGCAGCAGAGCATTCAAGTCTCCTATTAATTTTAATGCAGAGACCTAGAACATCGCCTCCGTGAGAATTAATGGAACCCAAAGCAATGATTACACTTCAATCTTATATTCAATAAAAGTCGCGCAATGCGAAAAGATGGAGACCATACGTATTAAATAGCGTGTACTTCAAGAAAAATATTCCAAACTGACACAACTGTAATATTGGCCTAAGCTTCCTGACAGGGGGTGTCTCTTATAGTCCAACTGAGTCTTTTGCTCACCCCCAAAGAGTCCAATCCATGATGTGATTCAGAGGGGATATTTTCACACATCTGAGGTAGCCCATATGAACACCATCAAAACCTTGTTCGTCGTCGCAGCGCTGACTGTTTCCACTCTGGCCATGGCTGAAGGCGGTGGTGACCGGACTTTCGCACGTATGGAAGTGGCCAGGACGAATTCGATGGAATCGTACCAGGTAGCTCAAACGCAGAGCGCTCAACCGCCTGTCGCTGAAAGCAAAGCCAAAGCGATGGACCATAAAAACTGCTGAACGATCAGGCACGCGGCCAAGCTGACAGAAATGTAATCACGAAGGTGGTTTAGATGTGGCAATTTCTGAGCTCGCTTGCAATGAAAAATTCGTCTTTTTTTCGGTACGCGAAGCTCATCTTGCCAACTCACGGGTTGATTTGAACGGCTCCCTTTTGACTGATTGGAAATAAACGGCATGCATTCCAAAACCTCTAGACGGACATTCGTTAAAGGCCTGGCCGCCGGCGGCATCCTTGGCGGCCTTGGTCTGTGGCGCACTCCTGTATGGGCAGTGACCAGTCCCGGCCTGCCGAGCGTCCTCACCGGCAACGAATTTGATCTGTTTATTGGTGAAACGCCGGTAAACATCACTGGCTCGCCGCGCACAGCCATGACCATCAATGGCTCGTTGCCGGGGCCTTTGCTGCGTTGGCGCGAAGGGGAGACGGTCACTCTGCGCGTGAAGAACCGTCTGGATCAAGACACCTCCATCCACTGGCACGGCATTATTTTGCCTGCCAACATGGATGGCGTACCGGGTTTGAGCTTCCACGGCATCGCGCCCGACGGCATGTACGAATACAAGTTCAAGGTGCATCAAAACGGCACGTACTGGTACCACAGCCATTCTGGGTTGCAAGAGCAGGCAGGTGTTTACGGGCCAATAGTCATCGATTCGAAAGAGCCTGAGCCGTTTCAATACAATCGCGACTATGTGGTGATGCTGACTGACTGGACCGATGAGGATCCTGGGCGCGTCATGGCCAAACTCAAGAAACAATCGGACTACTACAACCACCACAAACGTACCGTGGGCGACTTCATCGACGACGTCAGCAAGCAAGGTTGGTCTGCTGCCGTCGCCGACCGGAAAATGTGGGCCGAAATGAAAATGAACCCAACTGATCTGGCAGACGTCAGCGGGGATACCTACACCTACCTCATGAATGGCCAAGCGCCGAACGGCAACTGGACCGGTATTTTTAAGCCTGGCGAGAAGCTACGCCTGCGCTTTATCAATGGCTCAGCGATGAGCTATTTCGATGTTCGCATTCCTGGTTTGAAAATGACCGTGGTGGCGGCCGACGGCCAATATGTCCAACCAGTCAGTGTCGATGAATTCCGAATCGCCGTGGCAGAAACCTATGATGTGATTGTTGAGCCTGCCACCGAGGAGGCTTACACAATCTTTGCCCAGTCCATGGATAGAACCGGCTATGCGCGGGGGACCTTGGCAGTTCGTGAAGGACTGAAAACACCGGTACCGGCGATCGATCCGCGTCCGCTGTTGACCATGGATGACATGGGCATGGGCGGTATGGCTGGCATGGACCATGGCAGCATGGCTGGCATGGGCGGCGGCGATATGAAACAGGGTGACATGTCAGGTATGGCTGGCATGGATCACAGCAAGATGCAGGGAATGGACCAAGGTGACATGACCGGGATGACCGGCATGGGCAGCGGTGACATGACCAACATGGCCGGCATGGACCATAGCAAGATGGCAGGGATGGACAAAGGTGACATGTCCAACATGGCCGGCATGGACCACAGCAAGATGGCGGGGATGGACAAAGGCGACATGTCCGACATGGCCGGCATGGACCACAGCCAGATGGCAGGGATGGGCGGTATGGGAGGCGAGATGCAATCTCACCCAGCGTCCGAAACCAACAACCCGTTGGTTGACATGCAGGCCATGAACCCAACGCCAAAACTGAACGATCCAGGTATCGGTTTGCGGAACAACGGTCGACGGGTGCTCACTTACTCAGATCTGAAGAGCACTTTCCAGGACCCTGATGGCCGAGAGCCCAATCGCACCATTGAGCTGCATCTGACCGGTCACATGGAAAAGTTTTCCTGGTCCTTCAACGGCATCAAATTTTCTGATGCTGAGCCCCTTCGTCTTAAGTACGGGGAGCGTCTTCGCATCACCTTGGTAAACGACACCATGATGACGCACCCCATCCACCTTCATGGAATGTGGAGCGACCTTGAAGATGAAAACGGCAAGTTCATGGTACGTAAGCACACAATCGACATGCCACCGGGTACCAAGCGCAGCTATCGAGTAACCGCCGATGCTTTAGGTCGCTGGGCCTATCACTGCCACCTGCTTTTCCATATGGAAATGGGCATGTTCCGTGAAGTACGGGTTGATGAGTAAAGGAGACGATCTGTGAGCACACACCTAAATCGTAAATCGCTGATCGGTTGCCTCTTTGCTTTTGGCCTGATGGGTGGATTCTCCTGCGTAGCATTGGCAGTCGAAGAACGTGGTGATCCTTCACCTGCTACTTCTGCGGATGCGCCGAACAAGACTGCGACCACGTCAAACGAGGCAACGCCGAATCACGCGACGATACCTCATACCAAGATGCGCCATGAGTCGATGGATCATGACCATGAAAACAAGAAGGCGGATTGAGATCATGACCAAGAATTTTTTACGCCCAACGTTGATGGTATTGGCAGTTTCTACGAGTCCTGTCTTCTTTGCCGTGGCTCACGCCGCTGAAGAGATGGATCACTCGAAGATGAACCATGGCTCCATGGGAGCGATGGACCATAGCAACATGGGGGCTATGGACCACAGCAAGATGAAAATGGACGACGGTCAAATGACCGGCATGGAAAGTATGGATGAAGGGACGACGACAACCAGTCGAACCCCTGTCCCCGTACTTACCGATGCTGACCGTGCAGCCGCCTTTCCAGATGTCGCTGGTCATGGTGTCCACGACAAAACAATCAACTCTTTCATGCTGCTGGATAAGTTTGAATACCAGGATGCTGACAACGGTAGTGCGTTGGCTTGGGATGCGAAAGGATGGATCGGCGGTGACATTGATCGACTGTGGTTGCGCTCGGAAGGCGAACGTACCAATGGCGTGACGGAAAGTGCTGAATTATCCGCGCTCTGGGGGCACTCCATCGGACCGTGGTGGGACGTCGTCACCGGTGTACGACAGGATTTCAAACCAGGGTCTCCTCAAACCTGGGCCGCACTCGGCATTCAGGGCATGGCCCTCTACAACTTCGAGGCCGAAGCGACTGCCTACATCGGTGAGAACGGTCAATCGGCTGCTCGACTGGAAGGCGATTACGACATTCTGCTGACGAATCGATTGATCTTGCAGCCGACGGCCGAGGTCAATTTTTATGGGAAGAATGACCCTCAGCGCGGCATCGGGTCCGGATTAGCCAACACCGAAGTGGGGCTCCGATTGCGTTATGAGATTGTCCGCCAATTTGCCCCTTATATCGGGGTGAGTTGGAGCCGTTCCTATGGCAATACGGCAGACTTTGCACGTGAGGAAGGTGAAGATGCCAGCGAGGCACGCTTTGTCGCCGGTATCCGGATGTGGTTCTGAGAACCGGGCATGAAGATTACACTGAAGGCACTGATAGCTGCTGGTCTGGCCACCGTAGCAGCGGCTGCCGGCGTGGTATATTTCGGCGTGATCAATGTCGGGGCGGATGATCCCCACTCTGCCCCTGTCTACGCGCTACTTTCTATTGCTCGGGATCGCTCGATCGAAGTGCGCTCGCGCGACATTCAGGTCCCCGACCTGAGCCAAGAAGCCCTCATCCGTGAAGGTGCTGGCAACTACAACTCGATGTGTGTCGGTTGCCATTTGGCTCCGGGCCTTACAGGCACCGAACTGAGTAACAGCCTTTACCCCGCACCTCCGAACCTTTCAAAACTGGGCGTCGATGGGCACCCAGCCGCAGCTTTTTGGATCATCAAGCACGGCATCAAATCCACCGGCATGCCCGCGTGGGGCAAAAGCATGGCCGATCCGTACATATAGGGGATGGTCGCATTTCTCCAGCAGCTTCCGTCACTTGATACAGAGCAATACAAAGCCCTGATCACGAGTAGCGGTGGCCATCAACACGGTGGTGGCGAAAGCGTGATGCACAACCATGAGGGTCAACATGGAACGACCCAGGGGCAAAGTGGCGCAGGTGCTGCCAACCAAAGGGCGGAAGTCCGCGCTAATGATGACGAGAAAAACACGGCACATGCCCATGGCCCCTCCGCAGCGCCGTCTGCAAAGGAGCCTGCGGACCACGCCGATCATAAGGGTAGGGAAGCTTCAGATGACGCGGCCCCGACTCCAACCGTACAGCCCAAATCACATACACATACTGATGGGAAGGAACATACCCATGCGAAATAATTCTCTTCGTCGCAGACGGGCACTTCGTCTCGCTGCTCTCGTGGCTCTGTTCATCAGTTCAGCCAGTCACGCAGCAGAGCCATTGACGATCGATGTACATCGCGACGCTAATTGCGGATGCTGCAAGAAATGGGTCCAGCACCTTGAAGCCAGCGGCTTTACCGTCGTTGATCACGTGGAAACCAACATGAGCGCGATCAAGCGCGGTCTCGGGATTTCTCCTGAGCTCTCGTCCTGTCACACAGCAACCATCAACGGAAAGTTTGTTGAAGGTCACGTGCCCGCCGAGCAAATCATTGCGATGAGCAAACGTGATGACCTGCTCGGGATTGCCGTTCCAGGCATGCCGGCCGGCTCCCCAGGAATGGAAGTGGACGGGAAACATGACGCGTATAACGTAATCGGCTTGTCAAAGGCAGGCACAGACCACGTCGTTGCTGAATACCCCGAAAACTGATCTTCTAATCTCACTCCTGCATGGTGAAGGTCATGGCCGTGCAGAGGACATAGCTCATTTCGAACGTAAAAAAGGCGCCACTAGGGCGCCTAAACCACCTCCCAAACCAAAGGAAAAACAAGGAGGCGGGATGTATCAGGTGGTCGAGCAATTGTTTACTGTACGTTAGAAACACTTCAACTGACGGACATGATTTCATAAAATGGATAACTTCAGCCTTTCCTGAAAATTACTTCTACGTCAGCGAGCAGTAAGCTAGTTTCGGACAAAGGAGAATTATGCAGTTCTTAAATAATTTTCATTGTCTAGCTTCCATGGGGGCAGTTGTCGGCCATGACCTTATATTCCACGGTGTTAAGCTTGCCCGTAGAGTCTTCATAGGTCATGCGCGAAGGAGCAACCCCACAGGTTTTATTGGCTTGCGTGACACTGACGACCTTGTGGATATCGAGGTTCATACCATATTCATAATGAACAACTTCAGGAGGAGTCTTGCCGTTCCTTGAGGCATATTGCTCCATTGCTTGTTGGTTCTCTTGCATCATTCGACCATACACGCGGTCACCGCCACCTTCAGCCATGGCTAATGAAGATAAGGTCAAAATCGAAGCGGCGCAAAACGCTTTCACTGCTGTCATTGCTTTCATGATTTTCTCCTAAAGCTCAATTTACTGAGTTAAAGAGTAACAAGTGAAAGCTTTCAGAAAGCTGCCGCGAAGGTTACTAATGTGAAAGGTGGACGCTACCCCGCATTTACGCTTTCAAGCCAGATGGGATTTTTGTTAACACCAAAGGTTGGCAGACGCTGACGGAACAAAGATGCCCTCAAAAGCTTATTTGAACCGGTGGTCCCTCCCAATTCCTCGATACGCCGGTAGACCTGAGCAGGGCCTCCGCGTCGACCCCGGTTCTTGCCAGGCTTTCCAGATCCCACTCGAAGAAACTGCAAAAAACCAGGAAAACCTTGCTTGATACCGCTGAGGTCAATCTTACCGTCGAGTAATTCACGGGGAGCTTCATCCTGATGAGTTCAGAGACAGTCCACACCAAAGTTCTTAGACGAAAATGCCATACTGACTCCTGATGAATCTTGATCTGTTGATAAGTAAGAGGGAACCTCTGCTTGCGTAGATCCAGCTCATGAGGTAACGAACCTGGGAGCAGCGATTGCAAATTCCGAATGTTCACTCTCTTCGGATCTTTCGTAACTTTATACAGCTCATCTACGCCCGCTTCGATAAGGGCTGCATAGGCGTCGTCTCTTGAGTCGACGGACTTTTCGACCTTAACTGTAGCTTTTTTAGGGGCATGGAGTTTTGCCATTAACCATGCGTTATCATTTTCTAGAATCCATTGCGTAGGTTTGTACGCCTTCTTCCAGAGGTACTCGATATTGGCATCGGTACGTAGCGCTAAAAGCAACTCGATTTTTTGGCGATATCTAGTTTTTTGACTAAGACGCGATTCTTCGACTTTGGGCGCTCGCGGAGAAACAGCGGCACTCAGCAGAATAGACTCATTCTTCAGAGCCTCTTCAAAGCCATCTGCACTGGAAAACAAATGAAGAGCAATGATCAAATGCCGCGCGAGCGGCATATTTAGCTGACCTTTATCTGATTTGAGCCGGATCCATTGCTCATGCTTTCCGGTGTTGTAGGCTGGATCAATCTGCGCCAAAAGCTCATCGCCGTAAGCGCTTTGGATGCTGTCGAATAGTTTTGCGATACCCGCATTTTTTCCGAAAATGAATCCGCGTTTCTTGCATTGGCGGACGTAGCACGAACTTAATACCGTACTGCCTATCGGAGGGATATTGCGTTGCAGGATATCGTGTGCGAACAGAGCGACTTTCTGTTCCATCTTTGACCCCTTGTGTATTGCTGCGCTGTTTAACGGGCTCCAGCCGCATGCGCATGGCTCAGTCAGATTGGGAAGCAGCTTCAATTTACGGTAGAACGGGCGAGAGCACTCGGGGCAGGCATGGATCAATGCGTCGCCATGACGCCAACAGACGGCAACACCGGGTATCTGGTGAGATCGATGCCAGTAGGCAGAACCCCGCTCAATCAAATCTTCCTGAACGCAGGTAGGACAAAGCTTAGCCTTGCCATGGGTGGACTCTTCTCTGCGGGGCACCCGTACCACCCCGTCATAACCCAGCGGTCCTTCGTTGTTCTCCGGCCCCTGCTTAACCCCAAGAAACGGCCGGTAAGCAGGAAAAGTAGTATTGCTACTGATCAGCTCTGCGAGATTGCTCTCCGATTGCCCCGGCAGCCTGTGTGCGAGCCTCTCGATCTGCTTGGGTACGATGCCACCAATGCAAAAGGGTTTCGATGCGAACAAATCGCGGTAGGTTTCTGTCGCGGTTCTATTGCCTGACAGATAGTGATAGCGGGTGACACGAGAGTGCAGCATTTCATCCGGCATCGACACGGGAAAAAATAATAGATCAGACATCATTTACCAATTAAAGGTAGGGGTCGAAGAGAACGTGCATCCGGGGGCAGTATATATGCAACCCGTAAAATTCTGTATCCGGTCTGGATTTGGAAATGACACAGCCGCTCAACTTTGAATCGTAGTAAATTCATCTAAACCCCGCCGCGCCCGTACTCCTTGAAATACAGAACACGTATCGATAACCCGTGTAGGTCAGCCAATGGCGATTGCAAAACTATTTCGGGTGATCGCGGGTTAGTACGTTTTAGATGATGATTGTGATGATCCAGCGTATGCCGACGCTATTCTGGTGGGTGCAAATTTTCATTAACAGAAAAACAATGTGTTCACGGTGAATTGATTTAGAACTTTTTTAGATGGAGAGAATGCCCGGCTGGATTACAGCAGGGGCCGAATGCTCGCGACTCTGTAGAGCGAAGAACGTGATATAGGCATGCCCTCCGAGAACAATTGGCGTCTAGCCCATTGCAGACGCCTATCGTGAAAGCCTTCGATTGGTTCACATACTTTTTCGAGCATTGCTGCACAGAGAGGAAGCTTGCAGAGCTGCTTTTCGAAGCGAGAAAGAACATGAAGCTCCCGACCAATCCTGGTACGCGAAATGCGGACAGGCTTACCCGCAAGAGCATAAAGCGTGTCGGCACACTGACGGACTTCGCCGGACAGTCTCGCATCGAGGGCAGCGAACATTTCGGCGCTATTCAGACGGGGCGTACGATGGGGGCTTGGGTTTGCAGTTGACTCCGAAAGCCACTGTCTGTCGTGACGATACAGCCACGCATACCCCCTGCATGCATGTGCTTTGTACAATCGATAATCAGCCTCGAAAGCCGCGCGTCTTGCGCATAGCTCAATGTGAAATCGCGCCTCCCTCCAAGCATCTTGCCCGCCGGGTACATTTCGGATGTGACGATAGACATACGCTGATGAAACGCCTAGAACGACAGCGATCTTTTTGGCATCAGCTCCTTCAAGAGCATGTTCCCACACAGCGGCTGACGAACAGTCCAGGCCTTCACCTGGCATCACCTGAGAAAGGCGCGCGTGAAGCCGAATGTGAGCTTTCGGATCACATGCCACCGCCTGTTTCACAGGGCATTGACCATGCAGCAAGCTCACCATTTCAACGCCCAGAGCACCGGCCAATAAGATGTATTTGAGCGGATGGTGAGAGGTTATAGGCGTACGAAGCAGCTTCGTGACCCATGAGGCGGGTGTACCTGCACGAACATCTCCGAGTATAGAAAATTCCCATTCTCGCGGGAGTGTGGCAAAAAAATCGGCCATGTGCTGCGCCAGCATGTGCAGGTGCAAGCGATGGTTATCAGAAGCAAGGTTGAGCTGCGTTGCCCTTTGTAAAAGCGTGTAGCGCACCGCCTCCGCCGACAAAGCAGTGACTTCAGACTCGAGGACCTGAAGTGAGCGCAACGCTATTTCGTGAAGCGGTGGCATGCACCGCAACGGGGTGTCGAGATGTACCGTGTGTGCTTGCACATTCTCATCACTCGGCAGATTAAGTTGTCGAGAGCTGCGGCTTAACCAGCGAGGATCAAGGATCCTGAGTGACGTACCGTGATGCGGACATACCAGCACGCCTGGAAGCATGTGGACCCTGTGCCAGTAAGCAACTCCCCGTTGAGCCTGATCTTGGGCAATACATTCTGGGCATAACCGCACTCGGGAGGCGAATCCAATACGGCTCGCGTTGACGCCCAGCTTTAACATCAAGCCTTTCCCATCAGCGGTCATCAGTGTCCGAGCGTGTTCAACCTGGCTCATCCTCAAAAACGGCGCATAGTAGGGTAATAATGTGTGGCGCATGAGGACCTCGGCTACCGATAGCTCAGTACCGCTGGGTAGCGCATCGACAAAATCCCCTAAATGACTCGGGAATGCCACATTTTGCGAAAAAGCTGCCGCCGATTTCAGTCCGGCAAATGCTGCTTGGCAATTACGAACACCGCAAAGACGGGCATAACGAGAAATCACGCTGTGCAGCGTCTCGTCGGGAAACGCGGCGGGGAAGAAATGGAGTTTAAGTTGCACTTCACCCCCCCTCCGACTCACGCTTTGTGATACATCGGTGAGAACTCAAACAGGTCCTCGTTGAGCCAGCCCGCAGCGCGCAGAGCGTCGAGGGGAGCGTCATGTTCGCTAAGCGCTTTAGCCTCTGAGTTTTCCACAGCAGTAGCAATCGGCGATGGGTGATCTTTCGCAAAAATGGTCGGAGATGGGTCTACCGGCTTCTCACGGGATACAACGCTTCGAAGCAAGGTGAGGCGATCCTCTCGTGCCAATCCATCGAAAACCATCATTTCGCTCAGCTGATCCTCAATCGGCAGCAAATCGTCAAACTGTCGCATCCGCTTCGGATCACGGCTACGCAGAGCTGAAAGGGCTGGCTTTAGAATCTGCATTTTTGAGTTGCTTACCTTCACCAGGATCTCGGCAGTCAAACACTCCGAGCCACTCTGGACCGCATAACGCTGACTCAATACCAGCAGCTTGACCAGGAAATCCGTGACGCCTTGAGTGTGCTCATACAGCGTGTCAAAAATCTCGTCGGTCAGCTCAGCCGTCTGTTTGCACCACTGATAGCTCCAGAGATTTTCGACCAACAACCGCCACTCCTCATCATCCTTTTCGAATCGTTTGAATTCGAGCGTACCAGCACCACAAACTCGGCGGGCAGTCCGCATGGCTTCTGAGAACAGGCTAATCGTCGAGTTCGTGCCACTGAAAACCACCGGGATACCGATGTTGTTTACCAAGTGCAGGAAAAAATTCAGCATGCTCTCCTTACCACCGGTTTTCGCCAGGTGGAGGTTTTGCAGCTCGTCGATCAACAAGGCGCCGATGAAAAACGTGCTGGCCACCTGCTCCATCTGTTGCAGCGCATCATTGATGTTTCGATGCCGGTAGCGCTTGTGGTAGTCCTTGTCTCCTAGAGCGTCTCCAACCGCATAAAAAAACTGCTGGCAAAATCCAGCCAGCGATCCATCCCGAGGGCAGTCAAGCTTCAGCCATGTGATTTGGGTATGAACAAACTGCTTTCCCTCATAGCGCTCATGACGGATTGTCTGTGGATAAAGGCTCAAGATGGCGTGGAGTGCCGTTGACTTGCCAATGCCGCTCAGGCCGACGACCGTAAACGTTTCTGCAGTGGACTTGAACGCATCGTGGTAACGCTGAGCTCCCGATAAAGAATGCAAATGCCGGACGGTAGCGGGCGACATCGGGTTACGCCCGACATACCCTCGACGGATGAGCAGTGAGAACAGGGCCTCCAGTTCCAGATGTAGCAAGAACGGCTGTACGACGGTTCTCAGCCTGTCGATACAGTGAATTCGAGTGGCTCCTTCGAGCGTCAGCTCTTTCGGATCCACCGGCTGAGGAAAGTTCGAAATCAGTTCAACAGCCGCCGCCTCCGACAATATCGGAGGCAAAGCTTCGATAAGCGGGTTACCCGCATACTCACTAATGTCCTGTCTGACGTAATTGGCGAACGTCTGTGCACCTTTCATTTTGCCTGTCCTGGCCGAATTCTTTTGAGCAAATCGATAACCTGCGCAGTCCGCTCGCCGGCATATGAATCATGCGCTTTCGGTGTCAATTCAGATTGAAGTGAAGCTGGCTCCGCCCTAACGCCTTCAGGAACAACCGCATTTTCACGCTCACGGAGACGTTCTTCTGCGCGGTTCTCGCGGATGTTTCCAGTGGCCTCTGCCTTGGTGGGCGGAGCAGGTTCCAGTTTTCGTTCTGCGAGTGCATGACTGATGATCTGGTGGACCTGATCGCTAAGCTGCACACGGCTTTCCAGCTCGGCTCGCCGGCGAGTAGGCGGTTTTTGGCGATAGGCTTCGAGCAGATCAAAAATCTCGTCCGAGCGGTAATTCGCGTAACCGGCATCCGATCGTCGAAGATCACAACGGATAAACTGCTTGGCCTCTCCCTGAATCCAAATGTGTGCCGCCGAGTTCGGATCGAACCAACACTCTATTGACCAAACGCCCCCTTTGCGAGCCTTGGCAAACCAATCTTTCTCTATGGCCATATCACACACGTAGTGCATGCCGCGAAACATAACCCCACCCTTTTGAACGGTCGCGCGCTCGCGAGGCAAGAGATGGAGGTAAACCAGCTCGTCAGGACGTTTGTTGGATTCGATCAGGTCGTTGTCGCAGGCCCAATTCCATATCCCGTTGGGTGTAGGTTCAACGCCGTCATTCATCATCGCCTGCGTCAGTCGTTCAGGCTGTCGATGGTGCCCGTTATAGTGGAGTACGCACTTGATGAGGATTTGGGTGAACTCTTTGAGATTCAGCGTGGCATCGAGCCGGTAATCTCGCTCGCCTCGCTCTTTGTCTCGCGCTGCTACCCCGCCAGGTAGCCATCTGATACCCGTCAAATCATTCAAAATGCCAAACCGACTTTCCACCATAGGCTTCCAATCCGGCCGATAAGGCGGAGCAGTGCCCATCTCAATTCCCAATCCTGACGATAGCCCCTCTGCTGCGAGTGACAGCATCTCTCCTCGGTCGGCGTAAATCTGGTGGGGCAGGTGGTGACAATTCCAATCATCTGCATTGATTTCGACGCCGTTCTGAGCGCAGAACTCGACTTTGGAGGTAAACGCGTTGAACAGCGCTTGCCTGGCCCCATTCCAACTAGGGCCCTCCAATCCTACATAGAGACCAGCAATCATTCCGGAGAAGCTATCCACAACGATATAAACTACGGGCCGGCCAATGAGCATCCGCCTGGAGTAGCTGTTGACCAAATAAATATCGGCAATAGTCGCGTCGATCTCGAACTGATGACAGGGTCCACGCAGCCAATCGCGAACGGTACCTGAAAGCGGACGGCAGTCCTTTAACCATCTCCTCAATCCTTTACGGCCACGCTCGGTTGCAATCTCGTCGAAAAAAATCTGTCCCCAATATTGGAACTGCCTCAAGCTGGGGAGTTCTGAACCAGGCAACAAACGAAGCTCTTCTTCACTGTTTTTAGAGATGTCTCGAACAGAGTAGAATCGTCTCAACATTTCGTCATATGCGCTCGAAATAGATGATTTCTTATCTCTTACATAAAGAGCATATCCAACACGGATGCATCGTTTATCAACTGCACTGAGCATCTTGGAAGGCGAAGTAAGAACGCCTTGAAATTTAGGCTTTCGCCCTGGTGGCCTGCTCGGATCATATTTTCTATCGGCAACCCCTACTGCCGTATAATTGTTAAGCAATGAGTTGCGAACTTGACCATAAAACCAATAGCGGTAAAGAAGTCGATAGATCGTTTTCCGCTGGATTCCGAGCTCTGACGCCCGTTTGCTGACAAGTCGGCCTAACTCACCTCGTACAAATATTTGTCCTGGGTATTCAGGATCTAGCAGAGGGGCGATGACGGCCCACTTTTCGTCCCGGCCTTGCTTGGCTCTCTCATCCAACTGTTCCTCAAGCACAAGCATGAACTCGGGCGTGGCAATGGCTGCTGGTTTGGTGTGACCAGACGCTAACGATCGACGAAGCTCCTCCAGACCCACAGCGTATGGCTGCCGGGGTGGGTCAGATAGATCCATCACAACTGCTAAGTCATGCGTTTCATCTTGGTAAAGGAGCCTGGCTATCGTAGCGATGACCGACAGATCGGTTACAGGCTCGAAAACGTCATTAACGAGAACAGTCATGACATTTTCTCCTTCAACGATACTTGGACAGGGCTCGGTGAAACTTCGAAGCCAGGAACTAGACCAGTAAGGTGGAGAGGAGTGTTAACCAAATCGATTTTCAGTATCTTGTTCCAAACCAGATGAAAGAAAATTGCTTGAGCGTCTATATAGGAAATGGACAGAAGTGATGCTATTTTTCTTAGACAGGTGGCCAAGGTCCACGAATATTCCCGGCTGTTTACAAGGCACTCGATAAAATTCGAATGCAACGGCGCTTTCATTAAATCACGAGAGAGCTTCGAGTACCTCCTGATTAGTCCAAGATTTTTAATCAAATCTCGTGTAAAAAACTCGTCTGTTACGATTTTCCAATCAACACCTTGGCTTTCCCAAAAACGCTTTTCAATTTCAAGTTTTTCAAGCGTTCTTTTACTTCCGTTGCCAATTAAATCTGAACGATACTTCACCGTCCTAGCTACCGATTTGAAGTTTCCGCTCGGGTCCTTAACAGTTAACAGGAAGTCTGTTGTCATCACATAAGGCAGTGTTGTTCTAGGGTATCTTGGATAGCGTACATCGATCGCCGACGCTATCGCTTGCGCACGCTCTGTGGGTAGTAAAGGGTATTGCTCCCGGATATCCACGACGTCTTCAGAAAATTCACACACAAGGAAGTAGGAACGCTCGAGATCTGACAGGAGGTGATGAATCCTCTCGATCTTCACACCTTGAATCTTGTGCGAACGACCTATCGACGGGACATCTTGTACCCGCAGCCAAGGCACGTAGCTTGCCCCGGCGCCTTCGCCAAATCCATTTGCAATGTGCCGTTCAATGTCCTGCTGTGATGCAAATTTACGACCTCGCAACCCACGCCTCCTCAGTCGATGCGGACCGCTTCACCTCGCGTCGAGAAAAAGTCGTAGAAGGACACGACCGCCAAAGCGGCCGCATTCAAAACATTTTCCAGACTACACCCGCTGAAAGTTGAAGCGATGAATCCAGACCAAAGGGAAAGCCTGGAAAGGAAAACCCCCGTAGATACGGGGGTTTGAGCCTTGTGTCAATCTATGTTCATGCGTGTCAAACTTTATTGTTTTGTGTCAATCTTTATTGTTGAAAACCATCGTCCACATCCATTGTGGATAACTTATTCCACCGTCACCGACTTCGCCAGATTCCGTGGCTGGTCAACGTCCGTGCCCTTCAGTACAGCGACGTAATAGGACAGCAACTGCAGCGGGATGGTGTAGAGGATCGGCGAGAGAATGTCGTGGATGTGCGGCATCTGTACCACGTGGGTGCCTTCGCCATTGGTCATCCCGGCCTTCTCATCGGCGAAGACGACCAGTTCGCCGCCGCGTGCGCGGACTTCCTGCAGGTTGGACTTGAGCTTCTCCAGCAGTTCGTTGTTCGGCGCAACGGTGACCACCGGCATGTCGTTATCCACAAGCGCGAGCGGGCCGTGTTTCAGTTCGCCGGCCGGGTAGGCTTCGGCGTGGATGTAGGAGATTTCCTTGAGTTTCAGGGCACCTTCCATCGCCACCGGGAATTGCGCGCCGCGACCGAGGAACAGGGTGTGGTTTTTCTCGGCGAACAGCTCGGCGACTTTTTCCACAGTACTGTCCATCGCCAGCGCTTCGCCCAAGCGAGCCGGCAGGCGACGCAATTCTTCCACCAGCGTGGCTTCAACGCCCGCCGCCAGACTGCCGCGCACCTGGCCCAGAGACAGGGTGAGTAGCAACAGACCAACCAGCTGCGTCGTGAACGCTTTGGTCGAGGCGACACCGATTTCGCGACCGGCCTGGGTCAGCAAAGTCATGTCGGATTCGCGCACCAGCGAGCTGATGCCCACGTTGCAGATCGCCAGACTGGCGAGGAAGCCAAGCTCTTTGGCGTTGCGCAATGCGGCCAGGGTGTCGGCAGTTTCGCCGGACTGCGAGATGGTGACGAACAATGTGTCCGGCTGTACAACCACTTTGCGATAGCGGAATTCGCTGGCGACTTCGACCTGGCACGGGATCCCTGCCAGCTCTTCGAGCCAGTAACGGGCAACCATGCCGGCGTGATAACTGGTGCCGCAGGCAACGATCTGCACGTTACGCACCTTGGCGAACAGCTCTGCCGCTTGTGGGCCGAAAGCTTGCACCAGCACTTGGTTGTTGCTCAGGCGACCTTCCAGCGTACGCTGCACCACAGTCGGTTGCTCGTGGATTTCCTTGAGCATGTAGTGGCGAAATTCGCCCTTGTCGGCAGCTTCGGCGCCGTCGGTGTACTGCACGGTCTGGCGCTCGACAGCGGCTCCGCTCACATCCCAGATCTGCACGTTATCGCGGCGAATTTCGGCGATATCGCCTTCTTCCAGGTACATGAAGCGGTCAGTAACCTGACGCAGAGCCAGTTGATCAGAGGCGAGGAAGTTCTCACCCAGACCCAGACCAATCACCAATGGACTGCCACTGCGCGCGGCAACCAGACGATCCGGTTGTTTGCCATTGATCACGGCCAGACCGTATGCACCGTGCAGTTCCTTGACGGTGGCCTTGAGGGCGACAGTCAGATCTGGCTGATCCTTGAGTTTGTGATTCAGCAGGTGAGCGATGACTTCGGTATCGGTATCCGAAGTAAACACGTAACCCAGCGCTTTCAGCTGTTCACGCAGGGCTTCGTGGTTTTCGATGATGCCGTTGTGCACCACCGCGATGTCGCCGGAGAAATGCGGGTGAGCATTGCGCTCGCACGGGGCGCCGTGGGTAGCCCAACGTGTGTGCGCAATACCGAGGCGGCCAACCAGCGGGTGCTCGGCCAGCGCGACTTCCAGTTCGCTGACTTTGCCCGGACGGCGCATGCGCTCAAGGGTTTGCTCATTGGTGTACACCGCCACACCGGCGCTGTCATAGCCACGGTATTCCAGGCGTTTGAGACCTTCGAGCAGGATGGCGGTGATATTACGTTCAGCAACTGCGCCGACAATTCCACACATGCTTATTTCTCCTGACTGACAGCCGCGCAAATCACGGTGATACCGCGGGCCTGAATCTGATCGCGTGCATCAACAGGCAGGCGATCATCGGTAATGAGGGTATGGACGCTGCTCCAGGGCAGCTCCAGGTTGGGAATCTTGCGACCGATCTTGTCGGCCTCGACCATCACGATCACTTCACGCGTCACTTCAGCCATGACCCGGCTCAGGCCGAGCAGTTCGTTGAACGTGGTCGTACCGCGCGCCAGATCGATGCCATCGGCACCGATAAACAATTGGTCAAAGTCGTAAGAGCGTAGTACTTGCTCAGCCACCTGGCCCTGAAAGGACTCCGAGTGCGGATCCCAGGTGCCGCCGGTCATCAACAACACCGGTTCGTGCTCAAGTTCACTTAAAGCGTTGGCGACGTGCAGGGAGTTGGTCATCACCACCAGACCCGGTTGCTGACCCAGTTCAGGGATCATCGCGGCGGTAGTGCTGCCACTGTCGATGATGATGCGCGCGTGCTCGCGGATGCGTTTTACCGCCGCGCGGGCGATTGCCTGCTTGTACTTGGAAACGCTCTGCGCGGTTTCCGCGACAAGTTCCTGAGGCATGGTGATCGCTCCACCGTAGCGGCGCAGCAATAAACCGTGGCTCTCCAGCGCAGCCAGGTCCTTACGGATCGTAACTTCTGATGTTTCGAAGCGCTTGGCCAATTCATCCACACTCACCTCCCCCTGCTCGTTGAGCAAGGCGAGAATGTTATGGCGGCGTTGAGGCGTGTTGCGTTTCGACATGGCGGCTTAAGTTTCGATTCGAAAGATAACGGAAGCAATCAAAACCTATTGACCATAAATCGTCAACCCGGCAAACAAAAAAATCGCAGACTCCAGCAGTCCTGTGTAGGAGCTGCCGAAGGCTGCGATTCCAGATCTCAAAAAAGACTGTGGATAACTCAGTCCTTTTTGATCTTCTCTGGCCGCTTCCAGCCATCAATGTTCTTCTGCCGTGCGCGGCCTACTGCCAACTGAGCGTTATCCACATTCTGCGTAATCGTAGAACCCGCCGCAGTGGTCGCACCATTGGAGATATCCACAGGCGCCACCAATGAGTTGTTGGAGCCGATGAACACGTCCGCGCCCAACACGGTTTTCCACTTGTTGGCGCCGTCATAGTTGCAGGTGATGGTGCCAGCACCAATGTTGGTGCGTGCGCCAATCTCGGCATCGCCCAGGTAAGTCAAATGACCTGCCTTGGCGCCTTCGCCCAAGTGGGCATTTTTCAATTCGACAAAGTTACCCACATGCGCCCGGGCTTCGAGCACGGTGCCCGGTCGCAGACGAGCAAACGGACCGGCATCGCTGCCTTCGCCGAGAATTGCACCTTCGATGTGGCTGTTGGCCTTGATCACCACGCCTTTGCGCAGGGTACTGTCCTTGATCACACAGTTCGGACCGATGACCACGCCGTCTTCGATTACAACATTGCCCTCGAGGATCACGTTAACGTCGATCAGCACATCGCGACCCACCGTGACCTCTCCGCGTACGTCGAACCGGGCCGGATCACGCAGGGTCACGCCTTGAGCCATCAGACGACGACCGGCGCGCAGCTGGTAATGACGCTCCAGTTCGGCGAGTTGCTTACGGTCATTGGCGCCCTGCACTTCCATCGGATCCAGCGGTTGCTCAGTGGCGACGACCAGACCATCGCTGACGGCCATTTCGATAACGTCGGTCAGGTAATACTCGCCCTGTGCGTTGTTGTTCGAGAGTCGGCTCATCCAGTCCGCCAGCCGATTGGCCGGTACTGCGAGAATGCCAGTGTTGCCTTCGGTGATAGCGCGCTGCGCTTCGCTGGCATCTTTGTGCTCGACGATGGCGGCAACTTTGCCGTCAGCGTTGCGAACAATGCGGCCGTAGCCGGTTGGGTCGTCGAGCTCCACGGTCAGCAAACCCATCTGCCCAGGAACGACATGCTTGAGCAGGCGTTGCAGGGTTTCGACTTCGATCAACGGCACGTCACCGTAAAGAATCAGCACAGTGTCGGCAGTAATGAATGGCACGGCTTGGGCAGTCGCGTGACCAGTGCCCAGTTGCTTGTCCTGCAGCACGAAGTTCAGATCGTCGGCCGCCAGACGCTCGCGCACCACGTCGGCACCGTGGCCGATTACTACGTGGATACGCTGCGGGTCGAGTTGCCGGGCGCTGTGGATAACATGGCCCAACATGGAATTGCCGGCAATCGGGTGCAGCACTTTCGGCAGAGCCGAGCGCATGCGAGTGCCTTGACCGGCCGCGAGGATGACGATTTCGAGAGACATGACTGGCTACCAATCCTGGAGGTCAGCAACTGCGACCGGGGTTCTAGAATTCGGAAAAGAAAAAAGGGTAGCCGAGGCTACCCTTTTTTATCAATCGCACAACAAGCGGATGACGGATTAACCGCCAAACTTCTTGCGGATCTGCTGGACGGTGCGCAGCTGAGCTGCAGCCTCGGCCAGACGTACGGACGCAGCGCCGTAATCGAACTCTGCGCCACGCTCATGCAAGGCAGCCTCGGCAGCCTTGAGAGCTGCTTGAGCCTGAGCTTCATCCAGGTCGGCGGCACGTTGCACGGTATCGGCAAGCACCTTGACCATGTTCGGCTGAACCTCGAGGAAACCACCGGAGATGTAGAACACCTCGGCTTCCCCGCCTTGCTTGATCAGGCGGATCGGACCTGGCTTCAGATTAGTGATCAGCGGCGCGTGACCCAGAGCGATACCAAGATCACCCAGTGCACCGTGCGCAATCACCATCTCGACCAGGCCGGAAAAGATTTCTCCTTCCGCGCTGACGATATCGCAATGGACTGTCATAGCCATCTGATTGCCTCAACCTAAATGAGCGCCCGTTGCCGGGCGCCGGGATTACAGTTTCTTGGCTTTCTCGATCGCTTCTTCGATGCCGCCAACCATGTAGAACGCTTGTTCTGGCAGGTGGTCGTAGTCACCGTTGAGGATGCCTTTGAAGCCAGCAATGGTGTCTTTCAGGGAAACGTATTTACCCGAAGCACCGGTGAAGACTTCAGCCACGAAGAACGGCTGGGACAAGAAGCGCTGGATCTTACGAGCACGGTTAACCAACTGCTTGTCGGCTTCCGAGAGTTCGTCCATACCCAGGATCGCGATGATGTCTTTCAGCTCTTTGTAACGTTGCAGAACGTACTGAACGCCGCGAGCGGTGTCGTAGTGGTCCTGGCCGATTACGTTCGGGTCCAGCTGGCGCGAAGTCGAATCCAGTGGATCTACCGCTGGGTAGATACCCAGGGAGGCGATGTCACGGGACAGAACGACAGTGGCGTCCAAGTGGGCGAAGGTGGTCGCTGGCGACGGGTCGGTCAAGTCATCCGCAGGTACGTATACCGCTTGGATCGAAGTGATCGAACCTTCCTTGGTCGAAGTGATACGTTCTTGCAGAACGCCCATCTCTTCAGCCAGGGTCGGCTGGTAACCTACTGCAGAAGGCATACGGCCCAGCAGTGCGGATACTTCAGTACCGGCCAGGGTGTAACGATAGATGTTGTCGACGAACAGCAGAACGTCGTTACCTTCGTCACGGAACTTCTCGGCCATGGTCAGGCCGGTCAGTGCTACGCGCAGACGGTTACCCGGCGGCTCGTTCATCTGACCGTAAACCAGTGCCACTTTGTCCAGAACGTTGGAGTCCTTCATCTCGTGGTAGAAGTCGTTACCCTCACGAGTACGCTCACCCACACCGGCGAACACGGAATAACCGCTGTGCTCGATGGCGATGTTACGGATCAGTTCCATCATGTTTACGGTTTTGCCTACACCGGCACCACCGAACAGACCGACTTTACCGCCTTTTGCAAACGGGCAAACCAGGTCGATAACCTTGATGCCGGTTTCCAGCAGGTCGTTGCCGCCTGCCTGTTCAGCGAACGAAGGTGCTGGACGGTGAATGCCCCAACGCTCTTCGGTGTCGATTGGACCGGCTTCGTCGATCGGGTTACCGAGGACGTCCATGATCCGGCCCAGGGTCGCTTTACCGACCGGTACGGAGATGGCTGCGCCAGAGTCGGTAACTTCCAGACCGCGCTTCAAGCCCTCGGTGGAACCCATCGCAATGGTACGAACCACGCCGTCGCCCAGCTGCTGCTGAACTTCCAGAGTGGTGCCGGCATCGCTTTGTACTTTCAAAGCGTTGTAGATGCTCGGTACGCTGTCGCGTGGAAATTCCACGTCGATAACGGCGCCGATGATTTGAACGATACGTCCGCTACTCATAGCTGGATCCTCTGAATATTTGAACCGTTAAACCGCGGCAGCGCCGCCGACGATTTCCGAGATCTCTTGGGTGATCGCAGCCTGACGCGCCTTGTTGTAGATCAGCTGCAAATCGCTGATCAAATCACCGGCGTTGTCGGTAGCGTTCTTCATCGCGATCATCCGCGCAGCTTGTTCAGCCGCGTTGTTCTCGACCACCGCCTGGTAGACCTGCGACTCGACGTAACGGACCATCAAGCCATCAAGCAGCTCTTTGGCGTCCGGTTCGTAGAGATAGTCCCAGTGGTGCTTGAGACCCTGATCCGGGGTTGCCACCAATGGAATCAACTGCTCCACGGTAGGCTGCTGCGTCATGGTGTTGATGAACTTGTTGGACACCACGGACAGGCGATCAATACGGCCGTCCAGGTAGGCATCCAGCATCACCTTGACGCTGCCGATCAGATCATTGATCGACGGCTCTTCACCCAGGTGGCTGATAGCTGCAACGACGTTACCGCCGAAGTTGCGGAAAAAGGCCGCACCCTTGCTACCAACGACACACAGATCAATCTCGACGCCGTTTTCGCGGTTTACCGCCATGTCCTTGACCAGGGCCTTGAACAGGTTGGTGTTCAAGCCGCCGCACAAACCACGGTCACTGCTCACCACAACATAACCAACACGCTTGATTTCGCGGTCGATCATGAACGGATGGCGGTATTCCGGGTTGGCGTTGGCCAGATGCCCAATTACCTGGCGGATACGCTCCGCATAAGGACGGCTAGCAGCCATGCGCATTTGTGCCTTGCGCATTTTGCTGACCGCCACTTTTTCCATGGCGCTGGTAATCTTTTGCGTGCTTTTGATGCTCGCAATCTTACTGCGAATCTCTTTTGCGCCTGCCATGTAACACCTATCAGGTTAGCAAGCGGGAGCCTCGCGGCTCCCGCTGCGGCTTACCAGGTTTGGGTGGCCTTGAACTTCTCGATACCGGCTTTCATGCCAGCGTCGATTTCGTCATTGAAGTCACCTTTAACGTTGATCTTGGCCATCAAATCGGCGTGATCGCGGTTGAAGTAAGCAATCAGCGCTTGTTCGAAGCTGCCGATCTTGGCGATTTCAATGTCAGTCAGGAACCCACGCTCAGCGGCATACAGCGACAGCGCCATGTCAGCAATCGACATTGGTGCGTATTGCTTCTGCTTCATCAGCTCGGTAACGCGCTGACCATGCTCAAGTTGCTTACGGGTCGCTTCGTCCAGGTCAGAAGCGAACTGGGCGAATGCCGCCAGTTCACGGTACTGAGCCAGAGCGGTACGGATACCACCGGAAAGCTTCTTGATGATCTTGGTCTGAGCGGCACCACCCACACGGGATACCGAAACACCGGCGTTCACTGCAGGGCGGATGCCCGAGTTGAACATGGCCGATTCCAGGAAGATCTGACCATCGGTGATCGAGATCACGTTGGTCGGAACGAACGCGGAAACGTCGCCAGCCTGGGTTTCGATGATCGGCAGTGCGGTCAGGGAACCGGTTTTGCCGGTCACTGCGCCGTTGGTGAACTTCTCTACGTATTCTTCCGAAACGCGGGATGCGCGCTCCAGCAGACGGGAGTGGAGATAGAACACGTCGCCTGGGTAAGCTTCACGGCCTGGTGGACGGCGCAGCAGCAGGGAAATCTGGCGGTAAGCCACTGCTTGCTTGGACAGATCGTCATAAACGATCAGCGCGTCTTCACCGCGGTCGCGGAAGAATTCACCCATGGTGCAACCGGAGTACGGTGCCAGGAACTGCAGCGCAGGAGATTCCGAAGCACTGGCAGCCACGATGATCGTGTTGGCCAGGGCGCCGTTCTCTTCCAGCTTGCGAACCACGTTGGCGATGGTCGATTGTTTCTGACCGATCGCTACGTAGACGCAGAAAATGCCGCTGTCTTTCTGATTGATGATCGCGTCGATCGCCAGAGCGGTTTTACCGATCTGACGGTCACCGATGATCAGCTCACGCTGGCCACGGCCGACAGGAATCATGGCATCGACAGCCTTGTAGCCAGTCTGTACAGGCTGGTCTACCGACTTACGCCAGATCACGCCTGGAGCAACTTTCTCGACCGCGTCGGTCTGAGTGTTGCCCAGTGGACCCTTGCCATCAACAGGGTTACCCAGTGCGTCGACTACGCGACCCAGCAGTTCCTTACCAACAGGAACCTCGAGGATGCGGCCGGTGCACTTGGCGCTCATGCCTTCGGCAAGAGACTGGTAAGCGCCCAATACAACGGCACCTACGGAGTCTTGCTCCAGGTTGAGGGCCATACCGTAGACGCCGCCCGGAAACTCGATCATCTCGCCGTACATTACGTCGGCCAGACCGTGAATCCGCACGATGCCGTCAGATACGCTGACGACAGTGCCTTCGTTACGGGCTTGGGAGGTCACATCGAGCTTATCGATGCGGCCCTTGATAATTTCACTTATTTCGGAAGGATTGAGTTGCTGCATTGCTCTGCTGCCCCTTCAAACTCAAGATTTCAATGCTTCGGCAAGTTTCGCGATTTTGCCGCGAATCGAGCCATCGATAACCAGGTCGCCGGCGCGGATGACAACACCCCCAATAAGGGCTTTATCTTCCTCGACTTGCAGGCGCACTTCCCGGTTGAGTCGTGCACTGAGAACCTTGGCGAGTTTGTCTTGCTGTTCTTGGTTCAATGCAAAAGCACTGGTCACTTCAACGTCTACCGACTTCTCTTGCTCGGCCTTGTACAGGTCGAAAAGAGCGGCTATCTCCGGCAGAAGCGGGAGACGGTCGTTTTCGGCAACGACATTGATGAAGTTCTGTGCCTTCACATCAAACTTGTCGCCGCACACGTCAATAAACGTGGCGGCCTTTTCTGCGCTCGTCAGTCGCGGGGCCTTGAGCACGCGCTGCATGGTGTCGTCTTGCGACACCGCTGCAGCCAGGCCGAGCATGGCTGACCAATTGGCCAGTTGCTGGTGGGCCTGAGCGTGCTCGAAGGCCGCCTTAGCGTAAGGTCGGGCCAACGTGGTCAGTTCTGCCATGATCGCCCTCGCTTAGATTTCAGCAGCCAGTTGGTTAACCAGCTCTGCGTGCGCGTTTTGATCGATTGTGGCACCCAGGATCTTCTCGGCGCCGCCGACAGCCAGCAAACCCACTTGGGCGCGCAGCTTGTCTTTGACACTGTTCAGTTCCTGTTCGATCTCGGCTTGAGCCTGAACCTTCACACGGTCAGCGTCGATACGGGCCTTTTCAACGGCCTCTTCGACAATCTGGTTACCGCGTTTCTTGGCTTGCTCGATGATTTCAGCTGCTTGAGCCTTCGCTTCGCGCAGTTGCTGACCCGCTTTTTCTTGGGCCAACTCCAGGTCGCGAGCTGCACGGCTGGCAGCGTCCAGACCATCAGCGATCTTCTTTTGACGTTCGTGCAGAGCAGCAATGACCGGAGGCCAAACATACTTCATGCAGAACAGTACAAAAATCAGGAACGCAACGGACTGGCCAATCAGGGTCGCATTAATGTTCACGCCAACACCTCGCAGTTACGTTGTCCATCACATCAAATTACTCGGAAGAATCCGGGTAATTAGCCAGCGATCTGACCAACGAACGGGTTCGCAAAGGTGAAGAACAGAGCGATACCAACACCGATCATGGTTACGGCGTCGAGCAGACCGGCAACGATGAACATTTTAACTTGCAGCATTGGAACCATTTCTGGCTGACGCGCTGCGCCTTCCAGGAACTTGCCGCCCAGCAGGCCGAAACCAATTGCGGTACCCAGTGCGCCCAGGCCGATCAACAGTGCAACAGCGATAGCGGTTAGACCAACTACAGTTTCCATCTTTCCTCCCGACTTTTACGTCGTATGGTTTAGGTTTTTTAGATTAAAGCGGTAAAACAAATCGTTTCAGGTGCCCTGTGAAGAGCCCCTTCCCGTTTGACCGGGAAGGACATCAGACTAGTCGAGACTGGTCTTAATGGTTTTCTTCGTGCGCCATCGACAGGTAAACGATGGTCAGCATCATGAAGATGAACGCCTGCAGCGTGATGATCAGGATGTGGAACACAGCCCACGCCCACTGCAGAACAACGCCCAGGCCGCTCAGCCAGAGCAGACCGCTGCCGAACATCACAGCGATCAGAATGAACACCAGCTCACCGGCATACATGTTGCCGAACAGACGCAGAGCCAGAGAGATCGGTTTAGCGATCAGGGTCACGAATTCCAGCAGGAAGTTCACCGGGATCAGCAGGGCTTGAACGAAGATGTTCTTGCTACCGAACGGGTGCAGGGTCAGTTCGCCGATGAAGCCGCCGATGCCCTTGACCTTGATGCTATAGAAAATGATCAGTGCGAAAACCGACAACGCCATGCCCAGAGTCGCGTTCGGGTCGGTGGTCGACACGGCGCGGAACGGGATGTGAGGGTCACCGGAGATCAGGATGGCCAACTGAGGAATCCAGTCGACCGGTATCAGGTCGACGGCGTTCATCAGGAACACCCAGACGAAGATGGTCAGTGCCAGCGGTGCAATCACCGGGCTACGGCCATGGAAGCTGTCTTTCACGCTGCCATCGACGAATTCGACCAATACTTCAACGAAGTTCTGCAAAGCACCTGGCTGACCCGAAGTCGCCTTCTTTGCCGCCATGCGGAAAAGAAGAACGAAGATCAGACCCAGCGCAACCGACCAGCCGAGAGTATCGACGTGGAAAGCCCAGAAGCCCATTTCTTTGGCTTCTGCTGCGGTGTGGGCAAAGCCCCAGCCGCCGTTGGGTAGCTGACCGAAGGTCAGGTTCTGCAAGTGGTGCTGGATATAGCCCGAAGCGGTTGTTTCTGCCATGGTTGCCTCAAACGCCCTAAGGTCTCGAAAGTCTTGTTCTCATCAGCAGGGGAGCGAACCAGCTGACCGACTGAGTCAGCACGAACACGCCGAATACTGCTATCGGCGCCAGCGGCTTCACACCTGCAAACACCAGTGCAAAGAGCACTGCCGTCAAAATCAGTTTGCCTGCCTCGCCGGCATAAAATGACCGGACGATGGACTGGGCTGCTCGGGCGCCGGAAAACCGAAATGCCTTATGAGCGAAATATACATTGGGCAGCAAGGCTATCAGGCCTCCGCAAAGTCCCGAGTATCCGGCAACGACTCCGTGCCATTGCCAGAGCGCCAAAGCGGCAATGAGCAAAATGACAAATTGAGCCATTAACACCGGAAAAACCGCCAGGCGATGGAACGGCAGGCGGTTTGGCTTGCGGGTTTCCATCACATTTGCTCTCCAATGGTCGGCTGCCAGAATTCAATAACTTGGCATAATTTGTGCCGACAAAATGCGCGCAGAGTATAGGGGCGGTTCTGCCCCTATTCAACTGTCAGGTAGTGATTTCCGACTGCCCGCTACATGAGGAAATGTTTCAGCGGATGTGAGCGAGCACACCTTGAAGCTCATCGAGCGAGTTGTAACCGATCACCAACTGGCCTTTTCCCTTCTTCCCGTGGCGAATCTGCACCGCAGAGCCTAGGCGCTCGGCCAGACGCTGTTCGAGACGAGCGATATCGGGGTCGGGTTTCGTCGCTTCCACAGGCTCCGGTTTGCCACTCAACCACTGGCGAACCAGTGCTTCAGTCTGGCGCACGGTGAGGCCTCGTGCGACAACATGTCGCGCCCCTTCTACCTGTTGATTGTCCGGCAGACCGAGCAAAGCACGGGCATGACCCATTTCCAGGTCGCCGTGAGACAGCATGGTCTTGATGACTTCTGGCAACGCAATAAGCCGTAACAGGTTAGCCACAGTCACGCGTGACTTACCCACAGCCTCGGCAACTTGTTGCTGAGTCAGCTGGAATTCCTGCTGCAAGCGCTGCAGCGCGACCGCTTCCTCAATCGGGTTGAGGTCTTCGCGCTGGATGTTCTCGATCAGGGCGATAGCGATCGCGGTCTCATCCGGCACATCGCGGACCATCGCCGGGATGGTTTCCTGACCGGCCTGCTGGCTGGCGCGCCAGCGACGCTCACCCGCGATAATTTCAAAGCGCCCATCACCAATCGGTCGAACCACGATCGGTTGCATCACGCCTTGCGCCTTGATCGACTGCGCCAGTTCTTCCAGCGCCTGCGGGTCCATGTCCCGGCGAGGCTGGTATTTGCCCCGCTGGAGCAAGTCCAGCGGCAGGTGTTGCAGCTCACGCGTGTCAGCTTGCGCGGCTTGTTCTTCCAGCGAGCTGACAGTCGGACCACTCAGCAGTGCATCCAGTCCACGTCCGAGACCTCGTTTCTTGACGGCCATGGGGATTCCTTAAGTTGCCTGAGCGGCGGCAATGCGTGAATTTTTGCGCTGACGACGAACCATCTCGCCTGCCAGGGCCAGGTAGGCCAGTGCGCCGCGCGATTGCTTGTCGTACGCCAGAGCCGGCATGCCGTAGCTCGGAGCTTCGGCGAGACGGATATTGCGCGGAATGACCGTGTCGTACAGCTGTTCGCCAAAGTGTTCCTTGAGCTGCGCCGAGACATCGTTCATCAGACTCAGGCGCGGGTCGTACATGGTGCGCAACAAACCTTCGACTTTCAGATTCGGATTCAGCAGTTCGGCGATACGCTTGATGTTATCCACAAGGTCGCTCAACCCTTCGAGCGCAAAGTACTCGCACTGCATGGGGATAATCACCCCGTCAGCGGCTACCAGTGCGTTGAGAGTGAGCATCGACAGCGACGGTGGGCAGTCGATCAAAATGTAATCGTAATTTTCCCGGATCGGCGCCAACGCGCTGCGCAGGCGGCTCTCCTTCATCTGCATTTCCAGCAGAACCACTTCAGCGGCTGTCAGGTCGCGGTTGGCCGGCAGCAGTTGATAACCGCCGTGCTCGGAATAGTGCATGGCCTGAGCCAGATCGCATTCACCGATCAGCAAGTCATAGACCGAGTTTTCCAGACCGTGTTTATCCACACCGCTACCCATGGTGGCGTTGCCCTGTGGATCGAGATCGATCAACAGCACCCGACGCTTGGTCGCGACCAGGGATGCTGCGAGGTTGATGCAGGTGGTGGTCTTGCCCACACCACCCTTTTGGTTCGCTATCGCGAATACCTTAGCCATTCTTGCTTGTGTTCCCAATCATGCCGTGCGGCGCAGTATCAGCAGATGGCGTTGGCCTTGGCAACCGGGTACGGCCAAGGCGTGTTCGCTATCGAGTTTGAAGTCTGCCGGCAATGCTACCAGCTCATCGGCCGGATGAACGCCCTTCATTGCCAGCCAGCGTGTATCGGCATCGCCGAGATGGCGAGTCCAGTTACTGAAGTTTTCCATGCTGCTGAACGCCCGGGAAATGATCCCGTTGAAAGGCTGAGCAGGTTGAAAGGCTTCGACGCGACTGTGGATAACTTGCAGGTTATCCAGTTTGAGTTCGAGTTTGACCTGAGTCAGGAAGCGGGTTTTCTTGCCGTTGCTGTCCAGGCAGGTCACTTGCGAGTCCGGATACAGGATCGCCAAAGGGATCCCCGGCATACCGCCACCACTGCCGACGTCGAGCCAGCGGCCGTTTTCGATGAACGACATCACGCTCAGACTATCGAGCAAGTGACGCGAAACCATTTCGTCCGGATCGCGCACAGCCGTGAGGTTGTAGGCCTGGTTCCATTTGATCAACAAGGCCAGATAACCCAACAGCAATTCGTGCTGGGTTTCAGTGAGATTGATCCCGAGCTCGCGGGCTCCTGTGGATAACTCTTCGGCGTGTTGCGAAGTGACCTTAGAACTCAAGCGCTTTGCTCCAACTGACGGCCCGCGCCGCGTTTTTTCAAATGAATCATCAACAGCGAAATCGCTGCCGGGGTCACGCCCGGGATCCGTGAAGCCTGACCCAGCGTCTCTGGACGAGTCGCGCCGAGCTTGCTCTGGATCTCCTTGGAGAGACCGGAAATGTTGGTGTAATCGATATCCACAGGCAGTTTCGTGTCTTCACTGGCGCGCAGACGGGCGATTTCATCCTGTTGACGATCAATGTAACCGGCGTATTTGGTCTTGATCTCGACCTGTTCGGCGACCTGTGGATCTTCGGCGCCGTGCCCGGTCACTTCGACCAGACCAGCGTAGTCGATTTCCGGACGACTCAAGAGGTTGAGCAAGTTGTATTCGTGGGTCAGCGGAGTACCGAATTTTTCCGCAATGGCATCGCCCTGTTGCGTGCCCGGGCGTACCCAAGTGCTTTTCAGGCGCTGCTCTTCGAGTTCGATGCTTTCGCGTTTCTTGCAGAAAGCCGCCCAACGCGCGTCATCGACCAGACCCAGCTCGCGACCTTTTTCAGTCAGGCGCAGGTCGGCGTTGTCCTCGCGCAGGATCAGACGGTACTCGGCACGGGAAGTAAACATGCGGTACGGCTCTTGGGTACCCAGTGTGATCAGGTCATCGACCAGAACCCCGATGTACGCCTCATCGCGGCGCGGGCACCAGGCTTCTTTGCCCTTCGCACGCAGTGCCGCGTTGGCCCCGGCCAGCAAACCCTGGGCGCCGGCTTCTTCGTAACCGGTGGTACCGTTGATCTGCCCGGCGAAGAACAGACCGCCGATGACTTTGGTTTCCAGGCTGTACTTCAGGTCACGCGGATCGAAGTAGTCGTACTCGATCGCATAACCGGGACGCACGATGTGCGCGTTTTCCATGCCGCGAATCGATTGCACGATTTGCAATTGCA
Organism: Pseudomonas sp. A0308; assembly: GCF_044218815.1. Taxonomy (NCBI): domain Bacteria; kingdom Pseudomonadati; phylum Pseudomonadota; class Gammaproteobacteria; order Pseudomonadales; family Pseudomonadaceae; genus Pseudomonas; species Pseudomonas sp. A0308. The sequence goes on along the minus strand of NZ_CP162581.1, from coordinate 3,336,792 downwards.
CGTCGAACGGCAAGCTTGTGGATATCCCGTTCGGATACAGCTCATGGGTGGTCAAACCTTCCGGTTCGATGAACACCTGATGGCTTTCCTTGTCGGCAAAGCGGTGAATCTTGTCTTCAATCGACGGGCAGTAACGCGGGCCGATGCCTTCGATCTCGCCGGCAGCGGAATACATTGGCGAACGGTCGAGGTTGGCGGCAATGATTTCGTGAGTACGGGCGTTGGTGTGGGTAATCCAGCAACTGACTTGCCGCGGATGCTGTTCCTTGTTGCCCATGAACGACATCACCGGGATCGGCGTATCGCCCGGTTGTTCGGCCATCACCGAGAAATCCACAGATCGGCCATCGATACGCGGCGGCGTGCCGGTTTTCAATCGACCCACACGCAGCGGCATTTCACGCAGACGATGTGCCAGAGCAATCGATGGCGGATCACCGGCACGACCGCCGGAGAAATTCTGCAAACCGATGTGGATAAGTCCACCTAGGAACGTACCGGTGGTCAATACCACGGAATCGGCGAAGAAACGCAGACCCATTTGTGTGACAACACCGCGTACCTGTTCCTGTTCAACGATCAGGTCATCGGCAGCTTGTTGAAATATCCACAGGTTGGGCTGGTTTTCCAGAATTTCGCGGACAGCGGCTTTATACAAAACCCGGTCGGCTTGCGCACGAGTTGCCCGTACGGCTGGGCCTTTGCGGCTGTTCAACACGCGAAACTGGATGCCGCCCTTATCGGTAGCCATGGCCATCGCGCCGCCAAGGGCGTCGATTTCCTTGACCAGATGGCTTTTGCCAATGCCACCGATGGCGGGGTTACAGCTCATGGCACCGAGGGTTTCCACGTTATGCGTCAGCAACAGGGTTTTTGCCCCCATACGTGCTGACGCCAGTGCTGCCTCGGTACCGGCATGACCGCCGCCGATGACGATCACTTCAAAACGGGAAGGGAAATCCACCACGCACCTCGTGCCTGCTTAAGTAGGTAATTCAGGAATAGTTTGAGATCAGGTTTCTGAACCCGGTCGACAAGTATAGGGACTTCCCCCTTCCTAAAGAACCCTCTGCACAAAAATTAACCAGCTGTGGAGAAGTCGAGCTTAAAAGAATAAAAAAGAAAGAAATTTATAAAACCTTTGTTTTAATGCTTATTCTTACTGAGCATGATTTCTGTGGATAGATCTCTACAGGCCTTATTTTTCAATGTGTACAGAGATTCAAAACCCTGTGGCCATGTGGCCATGAGCGGCTTGGATAACCGGTTTAAGCCTGTGGATGAAAGGGGCTGTTATCCACAGACCGAGTTATATCCAGTTTTCAGGCCCTGTTATCAACTGATCTCAGTGGCAGTTATTCACAGGGCTTAAACCACAGAAAATTGATCAATGAACCACTCGCGCGCAGGCGAAAGTCGCCCTGGGCGCATAAATCTGCCCGGCATTTCTGGAATCAATTCAATGATGAGGGAAACAGACGGGCCGCGAACGGGCCCGCCTGTGAACAGCAGGAGGGATTATTTACCGATGCAGAAGCTGGAAAAGATTCGTCCGAGCAGATCATCGGAGCTGAATGCACCGGTAATTTCACCCAGCGAGTGCTGGGCCTGACGCAAATCTTCAGCCAGCAACTCACCAGCCCCCGCCAGTGTCAGTTGGGCTCGACCGTGTTCCAGCGCCGCGCTTGCGTGGCGCAAGGCCTCCAGATGCCGGCGACGGGCGCTGAAGCTGCTTTCCGAGGTTTGCTCGTAGCCCATGCAGGCCTTGAGATGTTCGCGCAGCAACTCCAGGCCTTCACCTGCAGATTTGGCACTCAGACTGATGGTCACATGGCCGTCGTCGCTTGTTTCCAGAGCAATTGCTTCGCCCGTCAGATCTGCTTTATTACGGATCAGAGTGACTTTCGCCGGGTCCGGGCGGATCTCGAGAAATTCCGGCCACAAGGCGAATGGGTCCAACGCTTCAGGCGCCGACGCGTCTACGACCAACAGCACCCGATCCGCTTCAGAAATGGCTTTCAATGCGCGCTCGACACCGATTTTTTCCACCTGATCGTCGGTATCGCGCAGACCTGCGGTATCCACAACGTGCAGCGGCATACCGTCGATGTGGATATGTTCACGCAGGATATCCCGAGTGGTACCGGCAATATCGGTCACGATCGCTGCCTCACGGCCGGCCAAGGCATTCAGCAGACTGGACTTGCCGGCATTTGGACGGCCGGCAATCACTACGGTCATACCATCGCGAAGCAAGGCACCCTGGCCGGCCTCGCGCAGTACTGTGGATAATTCGTCGCGCACTTTGTCGAGCATGCTCAATACGTGGCCATCGGCGAGGAAGTCGATTTCTTCTTCCGGGAAGTCGATGGCGGCCTCGACGTAGATACGCAGGCCTATCAGCTGTTCGGTGAGGTTATGCACACGCTGGGAGAATGCACCTTGCAACGATCGCAGGGCATTGCGCGCCGCCTGTGCAGAACTGGCCTCGATCAGGTCGGCAATCGCCTCGGCCTGGGCCAGGTCGAGTTTGTCGTTGAGAAACGCGCGTTCGCTGAATTCACCTGGGCGAGCCAAACGGCAACCCAGTTCCAGGCAACGCTTGAGCAACATGTCCAGAACGATCGGGCCACCGTGGCCCTGCAATTCCAGCACATCTTCGCCAGTGAATGAGTTCGGCCCCGGAAAATAAAGCGCCAGACCCTCGTCGAGCACCTGTTGGTCGTCACTGTAAAACGGGCCGTAATGGGCGTACCGCGGTTTCAGTTCGCGACCTGCAATGGCTTTGGCCGCGACACTGGCCAGTGGACCGGAAATTCGAACAATGCCCACACCACCGCGACCTTGAGCGGTAGCGACAGCTGCGATGGTTTCACGAGGTGTGCTCATAAACCGTAATCCAGACAAAAGTGGCAGATAGCAAAACGCCCCACTAGGGGGCGTTTTGAGTGGTGTTATCCACAGAGCAAGTTACGCCTCGGCTTTTTTCGCCGCCGCTTCGATCTTACGCGTGATGTACCACTGTTGTGCAATCGATAGGCAGTTGTTCACTACCCAGTACAGCACCAGACCAGCCGGGAACCACAGGAAGAAGAAGGTGAAGATGATTGGCATCATTTTCATGACCTTCGCCTGCATCGGATCCGGAGGAGTCGGGTTCAGCTGCTGCTGGATGAACATGGTTGCGCCCATGATGATCGGCAGAATGAAGAACGGATCCTTGATCGACAGGTCAGTGATCCACAGCATGAATGGCGCTTGGCGCATTTCAACGCTTTCTAGCAGAACCCAGTACAGCGAAAGGAAAACCGGCATCTGCACGAGGATTGGCAAGCAGCCACCCAGCGGATTGATCTTCTCTTTCTTGTACAGCTCCATCATGGCTTGCGACATTTTCTGCCGGTCATCGCCATGCTGCTCTTTCAATGCGGCCAGTTTCGGCGCTACGGCACGCATGCGCGCCATCGATTTGTAGCTGGCAGCCGACAGAGGGAAGAAAATACCCTTGATCAGCATAGTCAGGAAGATGATCGACCAGCCCCAGTTACCCACGATCGCGTGGATGTGTTGCAACAGCCAGAAAATCGGCTGGGCAATGAACCACAGGATGCCGTAGTCGACAGTCAGTTCCAGACCTGGGGACAACTCTTTCAGCACGGCTTGGCTTTTCGGACCGGCGTACAGAACAGCACTGGTTTCAACTTTGGCACCTGGTGCAGCGGTCATTGTTGGACCGGTGTAACCGATGATGTAGTTGCCTTTGCTGTCTTTACGGGTCTGGACGATGTTGTTTTCGCCCTTGGCCGGAATCCATGCGGTCACGAAGTAGTGTTGCAGCCAGGCTACCCAACCACCGGTGACGGTTTCCTTGAGTTGCGCCTTGTCCATGTCCTTCATGGACACTTTCTTGTACGGCTCCGAACTTGTCCACAGGGCAGCGCCCAGGTAAGTCGCGGTGCCGGTAGCAGTTGTGGACGAAGGATCGCCGCTGTCGTCGCGCTTCAACTGGGCAAACATTGCGCCATTCCAGGGCTGAGCGCTCTGGTTATCCACAATGTAGGAAACGGTTACGTCATAGAGGCCGCGTTTCACAGTGAAACGCTTGATGTAATTGACGCCGTCCTTGCTGAACTTCAAATCAACGACCAGTTGGTCCTGACCGTCAGCCAGTTGATAAGTCTTCTTCTCGGCGGAGTAAAGAGGGCGACCAGCCGGATTTGCGTCCGGGCCATTGGTACCGATCAGACCGCTTTGCGCCAGATAAATACGTTCGCCGCCGTTGTCGAACAGCTGGAACGGAACATCTGGACGATCCTGACGACGTGGATACAGAGGCAAGGTCAGTTGAGCAACGTCGCCACCTTGTGGATCGATCGCAAGATCGAGCACGTCGGTTTTAATCTGGATCAGATCCTTGCTGGCAGCCACCGGAATTTCAGCAGGTGCGCTGGTATCGCTAGCGGAGCGCGGAATATCGTCACTGGCGGCAGCATTATTGCCAGTGGCGGTGTCCGGCAAACCGGATGTAGTCGTACTGGCAGCAACATTCTGAGTCGGCAGGGCAGCCTGGCCATAGTCCTGGTTCCATTTAAGAACCATAACGTAGGACACGATTGCCAGGGCGACGATCAGGATCGTGCGTTTGATATCCATGATTACTCGGCCATCGAAGAAGAACGGGAGGTAGGGATAGGTGGAACCGGGTCATAACCACCGGGATTCCACGGATGACAGCGACCTAAACGACGAAAGGTCAGCCAGCCACCGCGCAGAAGGCCATGATTTTCAATGGCTTCATACGCGTAGCAGGAACAACTGGGGTAGAAACGACAGTGGCTGGCCATCAAAGGACTAATGGCATAGCGATAAAACTGGATCGGAACGAGGGCCAGTTTACGCATCTGGACTGTCTACCCCTACAGTTTCGGTTTTGACTGCTGGAACTGGATTGTTACGGGCCAGACGCTTCCAGAGTTTGCCGAAATGCTGAATCAATTCGGGGTTTTCTACATCACCCAAACCTTTGCGCGCGACGATAACAATGTCCCAGCCGACCAGTGAATCCTGGTGCAGACGGAACGATTCGCGCATCAGACGTTTGAGGCGATTGCGCTCAACGGAGAGCTTTACGCTCTTTTTCCCGATAACCAGCCCGAGACGGGGGTGATCAAGATCGTTGTTGCGCGCAAGGAGCAGGAGATTTTTCCCCGGAACCTTGCCGGTAGGGGAGTCAAAGACTGCCTTGAAATGCCGGGGGGTAAGCAGACGCTTTTCCCGACTGAAGTCCTGACTCACCTCCAGTACCGGATTATCAAACTGCCAGACGCGCACGACCTTTGGCGCGGCGACGCGACAGGACTGCGCGACCGTTCTTGGTAGCCATGCGAGCACGGAAACCGTGGGTACGAGCGCGTTTGATGGTGCTTGGTTGGAAAGTACGTTTCATGTCGTGTTACCTGGTTCGTCCACAACGGGCCGGAATGGCCCCCGTTTTAAGAGACCGGGGATTCTAGAGAAAGCAAGGCTTCAGGTCAATTTCCAACCAACGTTTCCTTATAAATAGATCTCAGGACCTTCTTTGGCTGAAACCCTGTTCGCCATACATAAAAATAAAGAAGGGAATTATTTAAAGCTTTTCTGTAAAGCTTATAAAAGCTAGGGCCACGATCTTCTGTGGATAACTGCCTTGAGGCCATGTTTAACCTGATGTACAGAGAATGACAACTACAGTGGAAAACCGTGGTCAGCCTGTGCTGCACTGTCGGATAACCTGTGTGTGGAATGGGCTGTTATCCACAGGCAGGTTATCCACCGAGTTTAGCCCCCACTTGTCCAATGCCCTTAGAGGCGGTTATCCACAGAGCTTATTCACACACCGTTGGTCGCCTTTTTTTCGTTTAACGCATTGATAAATCATGGACGGGGGGCAACCTGCATGTGGATAAGTGGACAGCTCGCCGCTACAATGGCCGCTTGTTTTTGCCTCACCGGCTTTCAACTTAGGGGATATCCGTGTCAGTGGAACTTTGGCAGCAGTGCGTGGAGCTTTTGCGCGAAGAGCTGCCTGCCCAACAATTCAACACCTGGATCCGTCCACTACAGGTCGAAGCCGAAGGCGACGAGTTGCGCGTCTACGCACCGAACCGTTTTGTACTGGACTGGGTCAACGAAAAGTACCTTGGGCGCGTCCTCGAACTGCTGGATGAACACGGCAACGGTATGGCGCCGGCGCTTTCCTTATTAATAGGCAGCAAACGTAGCTCGGCACCGCGTGCGGCCCCGAATGCCCCGTTAGCCGCCGCGCAAGCGTCTTTGGCCCATGCCAACAACGCACCGGCAAGCCAGCAGGCGCCGGCCGCAGCGCCAACTCAGGCCAAACGTTCGACGCAGAAAACTGTGGAAGTCAGCGAAGAGCCTTCTCGCGACAGCTTCGACCCGATGGCCGGTGCCGCGTCGCAGCAGGCTCCGGTTCGCGCCGAACAGCGCACTGTGCAGGTCGAAGGTGCGCTCAAGCACACCAGTTACCTGAACCGCACGTTCACCTTCGAAAACTTCGTCGAAGGTAAGTCCAACCAGCTCGCCCGCGCGGCGGCCTGGCAAGTGGCGGACAACCCAAAGCATGGCTACAACCCACTCTTCCTATATGGTGGCGTTGGCCTGGGTAAAACTCACTTGATGCACGCGGTGGGTAACCATCTATTAAAGAAGAACCCGAATGCCAAGGTCGTGTACCTGCATTCCGAGCGTTTCGTGGCCGACATGGTCAAGGCGCTGCAACTGAACGCCATCAACGAATTCAAGCGCTTCTACCGTTCGGTGGATGCTTTGCTGATCGACGATATTCAGTTCTTCGCCCGCAAGGAACGTTCCCAGGAAGAGTTTTTCCACACCTTCAATGCCCTGCTTGAAGGTGGCCAGCAGGTGATTCTCACCAGTGACCGCTACCCGAAAGAAATCGAAGGCCTTGAAGAACGCCTGAAATCCCGTTTTGGCTGGGGCCTGACCGTTGCCGTCGAGCCGCCGGAGCTGGAAACCCGCGTAGCAATCCTGATGAAGAAGGCCGACCAGGCCAAAGTCGACTTGCCGCACGATGCAGCGTTCTTCATTGCCCAGCGCATTCGCTCCAACGTCCGTGAGCTGGAAGGCGCGCTGAAACGCGTGATTGCCCATTCGCACTTCATGGGCCGCGACATCACCATCGAGCTGATTCGCGAATCCCTGAAAGACCTGTTGGCGTTGCAAGACAAGCTGGTCTCTGTGGATAACATTCAGCGTACCGTCGCCGAGTACTACAAGATCAAGATTTCCGATCTGCTGTCCAAGCGCCGTTCGCGCTCGGTGGCACGTCCGCGTCAGGTCGCCATGGCGCTGTCCAAAGAATTGACCAACCACAGCCTGCCGGAAATCGGTGATGTGTTTGGCGGCCGCGACCACACGACTGTTTTGCACGCCTGCCGCAAGATCAACGAACTTAAGGAATCCGACGCGGACATCCGCGAGGACTACAAGAACCTGCTGCGTACACTGACCACTTGATGAACACCAGCGCAGCTTATTAAGGCAAGGGACTAGACCATGCATTTCACCATTCAACGCGAAGCCCTGTTGAAACCCCTGCAACTGGTCGCAGGCGTCGTTGAGCGCCGACAGACCTTGCCGGTACTCTCTAACGTGCTGCTGGTTGTCGAAGGCCAGCAATTGTCGCTGACCGGTACCGACCTGGAAGTCGAGCTGGTTGGTCGTGTGCAACTCGAAGAGCCGGCTGAAACAGGTTCCATCACCGTGCCTGCGCGCAAACTGATGGATATCTGCAAGAGCCTGCCCAACGATGCGCTGATCGATATCAAGGTCGACGAGCAGAAGCTGGTGGTGAAGGCCGGTCGTAGCCGCTTCACCCTGTCGACCCTGCCCGCCAATGATTTCCCGACCGTGGAAGAAGGCCCGGGCTCGCTGACCTGCAGCCTGGAGCAGAGCAGACTGCGTCGTTTGATCGAACGCACCAGCTTCGCCATGGCCCAACAGGACGTGCGCTACTACCTCAACGGTATGCTGCTGGAAGTCTCGGAAGGCATCATTCGCGCAGTGGCCACCGATGGTCACCGTCTGGCGATGTGCTCGATGAAGGCCGATATCGGTCAGCCGGATCGTCATCAGGTGATCGTGCCGCGCAAAGGCATTCTCGAACTGGCGCGTCTGCTCACCGAGCCGGACGGCATTGTCAGCATCGTCTTGGGTCAGCATCACATTCGCGCCACCACGGGTGAATTCACCTTCACCTCGAAACTGGTCGACGGCAAGTTCCCCGACTACGAGCGCGTTCTGCCGAAGGGCGGCGACAAGCTGGTGCTGGGCGATCGTCAGGCACTGCGTGAAGCGTTCAGCCGTACCGCGATTCTGTCCAACGAGAAATACCGCGGTATCCGTCTGCAACTGGCCAGTGGTCAGTTGAAGATCCAGGCCAACAACCCGGAGCAGGAAGAAGCGGAAGAGGAAGTGGGCGTTGAATACAACGGAGGCTCCCTGGAGATCGGCTTCAACGTGAGCTATTTGCTCGATGTGCTGGGCGTGATGACCACCGAGCAGGTTCGTCTGATTCTGTCCGACTCCAACAGCAGTGCGCTGGTGCAAGAGTCCGACAACGACGATTCGGCTTACGTTGTCATGCCGATGCGCCTGTAAACAGCTGATCCTGGATGTCCTTAAGTCGTGTTTCGGTCACCGCGGTGCGTAATCTGCACCCGGTGACCTTCTCTCCCTCCCCTCGCATCAACATCCTTTACGGCGCCAACGGCAGCGGCAAAACCAGTGTTCTGGAAGCCATTCACCTGCTGGGGCTTGCCCGTTCGTTTCGCAGCACGCGGCTGTTGCCAGTTATCCAGTACGAGCAACTCGCCTGCACGGTGTTTGGTCAGGTCGAACTGGCCGAGGGTGGCCACAGCGCTTTGGGAATTTCACGCGACCGTCAGGGCGAGTTCCAGATCCGCATCGACGGCCAGAATGCCCGTAGCGCCGCGCAACTCGCGGAAATCCTTCCGCTGCAGCTGATCAATCCGGACAGCTTCCGCTTGTTGGAAGGTGCGCCGAAGATTCGCCGACAGTTTCTCGATTGGGGCGTGTTCCACGTCGAGCCTCGGTTCATGGCCACTTGGCAGCGCTTGCAGAAGGCCCTGCGCCAGAGAAACTCTTGGCTGCGGCATGGTACACTTGACGCCGTTTCACAAGCGGTTTGGGACAGGGAACTGTGCCAGGCCAGCGCTGAAATCGATGAATACCGCCGCGCTTACATCAAAGCCTTGAAACCAGTCTTTGAACAAACCTTGAGCGAACTGGTTGAGCTCGAAGGTTTGACGCTCAGCTATTACCGAGGTTGGGACAAAGACCGGGAATTGAGTGCCGTACTTGCTGGATCCCTGCAACGGGATCAGCAGGTGGGCCATACCCAGGCTGGGCCACAACGAGCTGATTTGCGTCTTAGATTGGGCGCACACAACGCCGCGGACATCTTGTCCCGGGGTCAGCAGAAGCTGGTGGTCTGTGCATTGCGGATTGCCCAAGGGCATCTGGTGAGCCAGGCCCGTCGCGGTCAGTGTATTTATCTGGTGGATGACTTGCCGTCCGAGCTGGACGAGAACCACCGTCGTGCGCTGTGCCGCTTGTTGGAAGACTTACGCTGCCAGGTTTTCATTACCTGTGTAGATCACGAATTATTGAGGGAAGGCTGGCAGACGGAAACGCCAGTCGCTTTGTTCCACGTGGAACAGGGCCGTATCACCCAGACCCACGACCATCGGGAGTGAAGGCATTGAGCGAAGAAAATACGTACGACTCAACGAGCATTAAAGTGCTGAAAGGCCTGGATGCCGTACGCAAACGTCCCGGTATGTACATTGGTGACACCGACGATGGCAGCGGTCTGCACCACATGGTGTTCGAAGTGGTCGACAACTCGATCGACGAAGCCCTCGCCGGCCATTGCGATGACATCAGCATCATCATCCACCCGGATGAGTCCATCACCGTTCGCGATAACGGCCGTGGCATCCCGGTAGACGTGCACAAAGAGGAAGGTGTTTCCGCCGCCGAGGTCATCATGACCGTCCTCCACGCTGGCGGTAAGTTCGACGACAACTCCTACAAGGTATCCGGTGGTCTGCACGGTGTAGGTGTTTCCGTGGTGAACGCACTGTCCGAAGAGCTGATCCTGACCGTGCGCCGTAGCGGCAAGATCTGGGAACAGACTTACGTGCACGGCGTTCCGCAAGAGCCGATGAAAATCGTTGGCGACAGCGAGACTACGGGTACGCAGATTCACTTCCGCCCTTCCGATGAAACCTTCAAGAACATTCACTTCAGCTGGGACATCCTGGCCAAGCGCATTCGTGAGCTGTCCTTCCTCAACTCCGGTGTCGGTATCGTCCTTAAAGACGAGCGCAGCGGCAAGGAAGAGCTGTTCAAATACGAAGGTGGCCTGCGTGCGTTCGTTGAATACCTGAACACCAACAAGACCCCGGTTAACCAGGTGTTCCACTTCAACATCCAGCGTGAAGACGGCATCGGCGTGGAAATCGCCTTGCAGTGGAACGACAGCTTCAACGAGAACCTGTTGTGTTTCACCAACAACATTCCGCAGCGCGACGGCGGCACTCACCTGGTGGGCTTCCGTTCCGCACTGACGCGTAACCTGAACACCTACATCGAAGCTGAAGGCCTGGCGAAGAAGCACAAAGTCGCCACCACGGGTGACGATGCGCGTGAAGGCCTGACCGCGATCATTTCGGTGAAAGTGCCGGATCCGAAGTTCAGCTCCCAGACCAAAGACAAGCTGGTCTCTTCCGAAGTGAAGACCGCCGTCGAACAGGAAATGGGCAAATACTTCTCCGACTTCCTGCTGGAAAACCCGAACGAAGCCAAGCTCGTTGTCGGCAAGATGATCGACGCCGCACGTGCCCGTGAAGCGGCGCGCAAGGCCCGCGAGATGACCCGCCGCAAAGGCGCGCTGGATATCGCCGGCCTGCCGGGCAAACTGGCCGACTGCCAGGAAAAAGACCCGGCGCTGTCCGAACTGTACCTCGTGGAAGGTGACTCCGCGGGCGGCTCTGCCAAGCAGGGGCGTAACCGCAGGACCCAGGCCATCCTGCCGTTGAAGGGTAAGATCCTCAACGTCGAGAAGGCGCGTTTTGACAAGATGATCTCTTCCCAGGAAGTGGGCACCTTGATCACTGCGCTTGGCTGCGGCATCGGTCGCGACGAGTACAACATCGACAAGTTGCGCTATCACAACATCATCATCATGACCGATGCTGACGTCGACGGTTCGCACATCCGTACGTTGCTGCTGACCTTCTTCTTCCGTCAGTTGCCGGAACTGATTGAGCGTGGCTACATCTACATCGCTCAGCCGCCGCTGTACAAGGTCAAGAAAGGCAAGCAGGAGCAATACATCAAAGACGACGACGCCATGGAAGAGTACATGACGCAGTCGGCCCTGGAAGACGCGAGCCTGCACCTGAACGAAGAAGCACCAGGCATTTCCGGCCCGGCGCTGGAACGTCTGGTGAATGACTTCCGCATGGTGATGAAGACCCTCAAGCGTCTGTCGCGCCTGTACCCACAGGAGCTGACCGAGCACTTCATCTATCTGCCGGCCGTCAGCCTTGAAAAGCTCGGCGACCACGCTGCGATGCAAGACTGGCTGGCTCAGTACGAAGTCCGTCTGCGTACTGTCGAGAAGTCCGGTCTGGTCTACAAGGCCAGCCTGCGTGAAGATCGTGAACGTGGCGTGTGGCTGCCGGAGGTCGAATTGATCTCCCACGGCCTGTCGAACTACGTGACGTTCAACCGCGACTTCTTCGGCAGTAACGACTACAAAACTGTCGTCACTCTCGGCGCTCAACTGAGTACCCTGCTCGACGAAGGCGCGTACATCCAGCGCGGCGAACGCAAGAAAGCGGTCACCGAGTTCAAGGAAGCCCTGGACTGGCTGATGGCCGAAAGCACCAAGCGCCACACCATCCAGCGATACAAAGGTCTGGGCGAAATGAACCCGGATCAGCTGTGGGAAACCACCATGGACCCAAGCTCGCGTCGCATGCTGAAGGTCACTATCGAAGACGCCATTGGCGCGGACCAGATCTTCAACACCCTGATGGGTGATGCGGTCGAACCACGCCGTGAGTTCATCGAGAGCAATGCGCTGGCAGTATCCAACCTGGATTTCTGATCCCGGTCAGCACCAAAAAAAAGGCCAACGCATTTGCGTTGGCCTTTTTTTTGGCTCCTTGATCTTATTCCTGTGCCGTCGCCACACTTTCCAGCCGATACCCATACCCATAAATCGTCAACAACTGCCAGCCGCGATCCGCCGTCAGCCCCAGCTTGTTGCGCAGTCGATAGATGTGCGTGTCCAAGGGCCGCGATGAGGCGACTTCTTCATGGGGCCAGAAGCGCTCATACAGGTAATCCCGCGACAGCGGTCGGCCGAGGTTGCTGAACAGGCATCGTGCGAGGCGGTATTCGCGTTCGGTCATGACGATCGGTTTGCCCTCACGGGTGACCGTCAACTCGGCGTCATCGAAGGTCAGATCATTGAAGCTCAGCACTTCGGTTGCAGCGCTGCGTGGCTGGCTGTGCCGACGCAATACCGCGGCGACTCGGGCTTTCAGTTCATTGGGCCGGAACGGTTTGCTGACGTAGTCGTCGGCGCCAGCATTCAGGGCCTGGACGATATCGCTTTCGCCATCGCGGCTGGTGAGCATGATCGCCGCCGGTGGCGCCTCCATGTGTTCACGGGTCCAGCGCAACAAGGCCAGCCCGGTGATGTCGGGCAGTTGCCAGTCGAGGATCAGAAGGTCGAAGGTTTCCCGGCGCAGCTGTCGCAACAGGTCTTCACCGTGCTCGAAGCTGTGCAGCGACCAAGGCTGTTCTCCGGCTTCGGCCATTTGCTGCAGGGTCTGCTCGACCCGGCGCAGTTCGGCGGGTTCGTCGTCCAGTATCGCAACGCGCATACGCGAGGGTTCCTTGTTGCTGGGGCAGTTGGCCGTCAACCTTAGTCGCTCGACCTTCGCTATTAAAGTAAGCGGCCGCCGTTGGTCGACGTCCGCTATGATTCTTCGGGTCGAGTATCAGACCTGTGACCTATGAAACCATTCACACCACCCTGCCCTTTTTCCCATGAATGACCGCAGACGGCATGAAAGCCGAGAGCCGAGCCAGGTGCAGCGACTGTTTCGCCAGTTGGTGCGCGAGTGGTTGTGGATAAGTCTAGTGCTGTTGCCACTGACTGCGCTGTTATCGTATCGAGCGCAGGTCAATCTCAATGATGCATCCCCTGGCCTTGGCGCATTGCTCTCGGTAGGCCTGGTGGTTTGCGTTCTTGGGCTGCTGTTATGGCGTCCACGTCTGGCCCTTTGGATGACGTTGATCGGCATGGCCGGCGTGCTGCTGACCAGCGTCGGGCTGGCGGAAATCCGCGAGTGGTGGTCGCCGACGCCAGCGATGCTGGGCATGTTGTTCGGCTATCTGATCTGGAACTGGCGACGCCTGAGTGTTGTGCTGACGTACTTCGGTTGGGAGCTGGCGCGGCTGGACAGCGAACCGAAAGTCTTTCCCGAACGCCGCCGCGCGCAGTTCACCGGCGCTGATCACTTGCAGCGCCAGATCATGGCGCTCGAACAAGCCATGAGTCGTACCCGCGATACCCGGCGCTTTATCGCTGACGGTCTGGAATATTTACCCGTCGCCACGCTCATCAGCGATCCCAAGGGCCAGATCCTTTTGGGCAATCGCAAGGCTCGCCAGCTGTTCGATCATGCTTTGGTGGGTAACGACGTTCTCGATCAGTTGGCGCTACTCGGATATCCAGAGTTGTCCACAGCGCCGCGTCCTCTGTTATCAGCACTGCCGTTGTTGGAATTTCGCGATCACAAGGAGCGCAGCCTGCGCCTTGAGCGCGCTGCGTTGCTGCCTGTAGATGGTGACACCCCAATCGGCTGGCTGCTGAGTTTGACCGACCTGAGTGCCGAGCGCGCCGCCGAGGAACAGCGCGGCGTCTTGCTGCGCTTCCTCTCCCATGATCTCCGTGCACCGCACTCGGCGATCCTCGCTCTGCTTGATGTTCATCGTCATCAGGCCGGGGCGGATGCGCCATTGTTCGAACAGATCGAGCGTCAGGTTCACCGCGCTCTGGATCTGACCGATGGCTTCGTGTTGTTGGCGAGGGCTGAATCCGAAACGTATCAGTTCCAGCCGACGTTGTTTGGAATGCTGGTGCTGGACGTACTCGATCAGGCCTTGCCGATCGCTCAGCAGAAACGCATCGAACTGCTGCACGACATGGACGAGCAGTCCCAGGAACGGTTGGTGTCTGCTGACCAAGGCCTGCTGACCCGTGCGTTGTTCAATCTGCTGGAAAACGCCATCAAGTACAGCCCGGCTGACACCACGATTCAGTTGCGCGTCACGTGTCAGGACGATTGGCTCCGTTGCGAGCTTGTTGATCAGGGCAAAGGCATTGCCGCCGAGGAACTGCCCGACCTGTTCAGCCAATACCGGCGCTTTTCCTCGGCTCAGGGCATTGATGGCGTTGGTCTGGGCCTGTCGATGGTTAAAGCCGTGGTCGATCACCATGGCGGCAGAATCGAATGCCGCAGTGTGGTCGATCAAGGTACGACGTTCAGGCTTGAGTTACCGCTGATCATTGAATGAACAGGCACAAAAAAACCGGCTATATCAGCCGGTTTTTTTACATCCAAAAAAAACTTATGCACCTTTTACGGCGTTTTATGAGCTTGATAAATATATAAGTAAATCAGTAGGTTATATCTAATATTCAAGCTTTTTCAACAAAAGCGTACACAGGTTATCCACAAAATCTCAGACAGCGATCTGACCACTTTCAGCGGGTGCCTGTGGCGCAGGTGGCAATGAGCCCATTTCCCGTTGCGTCTGCTCGTTCCAGGCTTGTACCCGGTCGTTCAATGCTGCAATGGCTCGCGGCCCAGTACCTTCGGCGTACATCGGTTCGCCAATGACCACAGTAATCACTCCAGGCTTTTTGGCCCAACCGGTTTTCGGCCAGAATTTGCCGGCATTGTGTGCAATCGGCAGTACCGGAAGCTCGGCATTCACCGCCAAAGCGCTGCCACTGCGGGAGAATTTTCCGACAGTGCCGTAGGGCACGCGAGTGCCTTCCGGAAAGATCAGCACCCAGACATTGTCTTTGAGCAGCTCATCGCCTTTCGCCGCGACTTGCTTGAGCGCAGCTTTCGGATTGTCGCGATCAATCGCGATCGGGCGCAGCATGGCCATGGCCCAGCCGAAGAATGGCACGAACAGCAATTCGCGCTTGAGCACCTGGCTCAAAGGCGAGAAATAAGCGGAGAGGAAAAATGTCTCCCAAGTGCTCTGGTGGTTCGATTGAATCACGCAGGGCCGGTCAGGCACATTTTGCGCGCCTTTGATTTCGTAACGGATACCCAGGAACACCTTGCTCAACCACAAGGCACAGCGGCACCAGTACACGTTGATGAAGCGATAGCGCGCCTTGAATGGCAAAAAGGGCGCGATAAAAAAGCTCAGGCTGCACCACAGTAAGGAGGTGGTGCCCAGCAGCAGGTAAAAGAGAAAGATTCTGAAGGCCCGCAGTATCGACATGGCGACGTTTACCGTTACGGGGCAATGCCCGTCTGTTCAAGCGCACTCCCGATCAATCCCTGGTCAGGAATTTCAGAAGTACTCTAGTTGTGGATAAGTTCTGCGGCAATCGCCGCCAGATCGTCAAAAATCAGAGTGCCAACCGGCAGGGTTTTGCCCTGAGTCTTTTCGCCTTTTCCGGTCTTTACCAAAACTGGCTGTGAATCGACGGCTTTGGCGGCCTCCAGGTCACCAAGGCTGTCGCCGACGAACCAGACATTGTTCAGTTCTACGTGGTAATGCGCCGCGATGGTTTTCAACATGCCCGGTTTCGGTTTACGGCAATCGCAACCCTCGTCCGGCCCATGCGGGCAGTACACGATCAGCCCGACTTCACCGCCCTGCTCCGCCACTAATGCGCGCAAACGCGCGTGCATGGCGTCGAGGGTGGCGAGGTCGTAATAGCCGCGAGCAATGCCCGACTGGTTAGTGGCAACCGCCACCGTCCAGCCGGCCTTGCTCAACTGCGCAATCGCCTCGATCGAGCCGGGCAAAGGAATCCACTCCGCCACCGACTTGATGTAAGCGTCGGAGTCGTAATTGATCACTCCGTCCCGATCGAGAATCAGCAGTTTCAACAGCAATCCCTCAACCCAGCAACGAAATGTCGGCAACACCCAGGAACAGGCCACGCAGACGCGCCAGTAGCGCGTAACGGTTGGCCCGCACTTTGGCGTCTTCGGCATTGACCATCACCGCGTCGAAGAACGCATCTACCGGCTCGCGCAATGCTGCAAGGCGTGCCAGCGATTCGTTGTACTGACGCGCCGCAGCCATTGGCTGTACAGCCTGATCCGCTTGCTGGATCGCCGAATACAGCGAGAACTCGTTGGCATTGTCGAAGTACTTGGCTTCAACCACGCTTGGCACGGCGCCTTCAACCTTGCTCAGCAAGTTGGAAACCCGCTTGTTCACCGCCGCCAACGCTGCCGCTTCCGGCAGTTTGCGGAAGGCTTGCACCGCTTGCACACGCTGGTCGAAGTCCAGCGCCGAACCCGGCTTCAGGGCACGTACCGACAGGTAAGTGGCAACATCGACGCCTTCGTCTTCGTAACGCGCACGCAGACGGTCGAAGATGAATTCCAGCACCGCTTCGTTAAGACCAGCAGCCTTGACCTTGGGACCGAACGAATTCACAGCGAAAGCCACGGCGTCGTTCAGATCGAGATCGAGTTTTTTCTCGATCAGGATACGCAGCACGCCGAGTGCCGCACGGCGCAGGGCATACGGGTCTTTGCTGCCGGTTGGCAGCATGCCGATACCGAAGATGCCGACCAGTGTGTCGAGCTTGTCGGCAATGGCGACGGCTGCACCGGTCAGGGTCGCAGGCAGTTCAGCACCGGCACCGCGCGGCATGTACTGCTCGTTCAGCGCCAGCGCGACGTCTTGCGGCTCGCCGTCATTGAGGGCGTAGTAGTAGCCGGCGACACCTTGCATCTCCGGGAACTCGCCGACCATTTCGGTGGACAGGTCGCACTTCGACAGCAAGCCTGCGCGGGCAGCCCACGAAGCGTTGCCGCCGATGCGTGCGGCGATGTAAGCCGCCAGTTTCGATACGCGCTCGGCCTTGTCATAGACGCTGCCGAGTTTTTCCTGGAACACCACGTTCTTCAGGCGATCGTTGAACACTTCGAGCTTCTGCTTCTTGTCTTGCTTGAAGAAGAACTCGGCGTCGGTCAGGCGTGGGCGAACCACTTTCTCGTTACCGGCGATGATCTGCTGCGGGTCTTTGCTTTCGATGTTGGCCACGGTAATGAAACGAGGCAGCAACTTGCCGTCGGCATCCAGCAGGCAGAAGTACTTCTGGTTGTCCTGCATGGTGGTGATCAGCGCTTCTTGCGGCACGTCGAGGAAGCGTTCCTCGAACGAGCACACCAGCGGCACCGGCCATTCGACCAGCGCGGTCACTTCGTCGAGCAGCGCCGGCGGAACGATTGCGGTGCCTTCCTGACGGGTCGCCAGCTCTTCGGTGCGCTTGCTGATGATCTCGCGACGCTCGTTGGCGTCGGCCAGAACATAAGCGGCACGCAGGTCGGACAGGTAGCTTGCCGGCGAACCGATGCGCACGTTTTCCGGATGGTGGAAGCGGTGGCCACGGGAGTCACGGCCAGCCTTCTGCGCGAGGATGGTGCAGTCGATGACCTGGTCACCGAGCAGCATCACCAGCCATTGGGTCGGACGCACGAATTCTTCTTTGCGTGCACCCCAACGCATGCGTTTCGGGATCGGCAGGTCGTTCAGCGAATCTTCGACGATGGTCGGCAGCAGGCTCGCGGTCGGCTTGCCGGCGATGCTCTGGCTGTAACGCAGTTTCGGGCCGCTCTGATCGATTTCGCTCAGGTCGACACCGCACTTCTTGGCGAAACCCAACGCTGCCTGGGTCGGATTGCCTTCGGCATCGAAAGCCGCCTGACGTGGCGGGCCGTCGAGGTTGATGCTGCGATCCGGTTGCTGGGTGGCCAGCGCGGTAATCAACACAGCCAGACGACGCGGCGCGGCGTAGACGGTTTTTGCTTCATAGCTCAGGCCGGCAGCTTGCAGGCCCTTGTCGATACCGGCGAGGAACGCGTCAGCCAAAGTGTTCAGCGCTTTGGGTGGCAGTTCTTCGGTGCCCAGTTCAACCAGAAAATCTTGCGCACTCATTGTGCAGCCTCCAGCTTGGCCAGTACTTCGTCACGCAGGTCCGGGGTCGCCATCGGGAAGCCCAGCTTGGCACGCGCCAGCAGGTAGGCTTGCGCAACGGAACGCGCCAGGGTGCGTACGCGCAGGATGTATTGCTGACGCGCGGTCACCGAGATTGCCCGGCGCGCATCCAGCAGGTTGAAGGTGTGCGAGGCCTTCAGGACCATTTCGTAGCTCGGCAGCGGCAACGGCTGGTCGAGTTCGATCAGGCGCTTGGCTTCGCTTTCATAGAAGTCGAACAGTTCGAACAGTTTGTCGACGTTGGCGTGTTCGAAGTTATAGGTGGATTGCTCCACTTCGTTCTGGTGGAACACATCGCCGTAGGTGACTTTGCCCATCGGGCCGTCAGCCCAGACCAGGTCGTAGACCGAATCCACGCCCTGCAGGTACATGGCCAGACGCTCGAGACCGTAGGTGATTTCGCCGGTCACCGGGTAGCACTCGATGCCGCCCGCTTGCTGGAAGTAAGTGAACTGAGTCACTTCCATGCCGTTCAGCCAGACTTCCCAGCCCAGACCCCAGGCGCCGAGGGTCGGCGATTCCCAGTTGTCTTCGACGAAGCGAATGTCGTGAACCAACGGGTCCAGGCCGACATGCTTGAGGGAGCCCAGGTACAGTTCCTGGAAGTTGTCCGGGTTCGGCTTCAGGACTACCTGAAACTGATAGTAGTGCTGCAGACGGTTCGGGTTTTCGCCGTAACGGCCGTCAGTCGGACGGCGGCTTGGCTGCACGTAGGCGGCGTTCCAGGTTTCCGGGCCGATGGCGCGCAGGAAGGTCGCGGTGTGGAAAGTGCCGGCGCCTACTTCCATATCGTAGGGCTGAAGTACCACACAACCTTGCTCGGCCCAGTATTGCTGGAGCGCGAGGATCAAGTCTTGGAAGGTACGCACGGCTGGCGTAGGCTGGCTCACGAAATTCACCTGTTTCTTGGGCTGCGATTTAAAGAGCGGGAGTATACCCGATTCAGTCGCACCTCCACCCCCTGGAGCCTTATGCCACGCTGCTTTTGGTGTACCGAAGATCCGCTGTACATGGCTTATCACGATCAGGAGTGGGGCACGCCGCTACGCGATGCGCAGGGTTTGTTCGAGTTGCTTTTGCTCGAAGGGTTCCAGGCCGGGCTTTCCTGGATCACCGTGTTGCGCAAACGCGAGCGCTATCGTGAGGTGTTGTTCGGCTTCGATGTGCAACGTGTGGCGCAGATGAGTGACGCCGAAATAGAAGAATTGATGCTCGATCCTGGGATCATCCGCAACCGCCTCAAACTCAATGCCGCCCGGCGTAATGCCCAGGCCTGGCTGGCGCTGGAAGATCCGGTGGCGTTTCTCTGGTCGTTCGTCGGCGGCCAACCGATCATCAATCATTTCAAGGATCGCAGCGAAGTCCCGGCGATCACCCCCGAAGCGCTGGCGATGAGCAAAGGCCTGAAAAAGGCTGGCTTCACGTTCGTCGGTCCGACCATTTGCTACGCGCTGATGCAGGCCTCGGGCATGGTCATGGATCACACCCGCGACTGCGACCGCTACGCGCAGCTCGTCAACGGCGGTTAGAATGGCCGCCTCGCGCACAGCACAAGATCAGGAGTGACCTGTGGAAAAGTTTAAAGGCGCCTTGCTGGTAGGCGCTCTGCGGCTGTTTGCCCTGCTGCCATGGCGGGCGGTGCAGGCCGTGGGTTCGGCAATTGGCTGGATCATGTGGAAAACCCCAAACCGCTCCCGCGATGTAGTGCGGATCAACCTCGCTAAATGTTTTCCACAGATGGACCCGGCCGAGCGCGAGCGTCTGGTCGGGCAGAGTCTGAAAGACATCGGCAAGTCCCTGACCGAAAGCGCCTGCGCGTGGATCTGGCCGGCCCAGCGCTCCATCGACCTGGTGCGCGAAGTCGAAGGTCTGGACATCCTCAAGGACGCACTGGCCTCGGGCAAAGGCGTGGTCGGCATCACCAGTCATCTGGGCAACTGGGAAGTGCTCAACCACTTCTATTGCAGCCAGTGCAAACCGATCATTTTCTACCGTCCACCCAAGCTCAAGGCTGTGGATGAATTGCTGCGCAAGCAGCGCGTACAACTGGGCAACAAAGTCGCGGCGTCGACCAAGGAAGGCATTCTCAGCGTCATCAAGGAAGTGCGCAAAGGTGGTGCAGTGGGCATTCCCGCTGACCCGGAACCGGCCGAATCAGCGGGGATCTTCGTGCCCTTCTTCGCCACGCAGGCGCTGACCAGCAAATTCGTGCCGAACATGTTGGCCGGTGGCAAAGCCGTTGGCGTGTTTCTGCATGCGCTGCGTCTGCCCGATGGCTCCGGCTATAAAGTGATCCTCGAAGCCGCGCCAGAGGCCATGTATAGCACCGATACCGCCGAGTCCTGCGCTGCCATGAGTAAAGTCGTCGAGCGTTACGTGGCGGCGTATCCAAGCCAGTACATGTGGAGCATGAAGCGCTTCAAGAAGCGTCCACCGGGCGAAGAACGCTGGTATTAACCGATTTGGCACACTCTGTGGATAACGTGTAGGCGTTGCCGCAGGTTCGGGACGTGATCGGACGATCGTTTGATCTTCCTCCCGTTATCCACAAAAGAAGTTCAGCGAAGGGCGCATGAAGATGTCCGAACACCGCAAATCATTCCGCATCAAGATCAGCCACGACAGCTTCGGCGATTGCCTCGGCCAGACCCGCAATCTGTCGCCCACCGGCGTCTATGTCCAGCATCCGCGCCTCGCATCGTTGCCCAAAGGCGCGGTGGTCTATGGCCAGGTGCAGGATTTACCCACAGGCGCGCCGCGAGTGCGGATGGAAGTGGTGACGGTGGATGCCGAGGGCATCGGTCTTCGTTACTTGTGAACAAGATCCGCTGATCTACTGCGCCTGACGATCAAGCTTCTTCAGAAACACCGTCATCTCTTTCTCGGCCTGCTTGTCGCCATGAGCACGAGCGGCTTCCAGACCGTGTTCCCACGCCTGACGCGCGGCGGCGTGATCTCCCTGCGCCAATTGCGCCTTGCCCAACAGTTTCCACGCCGCGGAATACTTTGGATCGAAGCCGACGCAGCGCTGGAAATGCTCGGCGGCCTTGGCGTTTTCCCCAAGATCCAGATAACCCTTGCCCAGACCGAAGCGCAGCAATGAGTTATCCACACCCTTGGCGAGCATTTTTTCCAGGGATTCGAGCATGGGTGGATTCCTTTTCGGGTCTGTCAGGGAAGATGTGTGGCGCCGCCATCGCTGGCAAGCCAGCTCCCACAGGGATCTCTGGTGGGCATCACATTTGTGAACAACCAAAAACCTGTGGGAGCTGGCTTGCCAGCGATGGGGCCAGTCTGATCACCAGATAATCCGGATCAGAAAAAGCTCAACCCCACATGGAACAGCTTCTCCACATCACGAATATGCTTTTTATCCACAAGGAACAGAATTACATGGTCGCCCGCTTCGATCACCGTATCGTCGTGGGCAATGATCACCTGATCATTGCGGATCACCGCGCCGATGGTGGTGCCCGGCGGCAGGCCGATTTTCTCGATGGGCTTGCCAATGACCTTGCTCGACTTGGCATCGCCGTGGGCAATCGCCTCGATCGCTTCCGCCGCACCGCGCCGCAATGAATGCACGCTGACGATATCGCCACGGCGCACGTGGGCCAGCAGCGTGCCGATGGTCGCCAGTTGCGGGCTGATGGCAATGTCGATGTCGCCGCCCTGGATCAAGTCGACGTAAGCCGGGTTGTTGATGATCGTCATCACCTTCTTCGCCCCCAGCCGTTTGGCCAGCAGCGACGACATGATGTTGGCTTCGTCGTCGTTGGTCAGTGCGAGGAAAATATCCGCGTCGGCGATGTTCTCTTCCATCAGCAAATCGCGATCCGACGCGCTGCCCTGCAGCACCACGGTGCTGTCGAGGGTGTCGGAGAGATAGCGGCAGCGTGCCGGGTTCATCTCGATGATCTTCACCTGATAGCGGCTTTCAATGGCCTCGGCCAGCCGCTCGCCGATCTGCCCGCCGCCGGCGATGACGATGCGCTTGTAGGTCTCGTCGAGACGGCGCATTTCGCTCATCACTGCGCGAATATCCTCACGCGCGGCGATGAAGAAGACTTCGTCATCGGCTTCGATCACCGTATTGCCTTGCGGCAAAATCGGTCGGTCGCGGCGGAAAATCGCTGCGACGCGGGTCTCGACGTTCGGCATGTGCTCGCGCAATTGCCGCAATTGCTGACCCACCAACGGCCCACCGTAGTAAGCGCGTACGGCCACCAATTGCGCCTTGCCTTCGGCGAAGTCGATCACCTGCAAAGCGCCGGGATGCTGGATCAGGCGTTTGATGTAGTTGGTCACTACTTGCTCGGGACTGATCAGCACGTCGACCGGAATGGCTTCGTTCTGGAACAGCTGCTCTTCGCGGTTCAGATAGGACGCTTCGCGCACCCGGGCGATCTTGGTCGGGGTGTGGAACAACGTGTGGGCGACCTGACAGGCGACCATGTTGGTTTCGTCGCTGTTGGTCACGGCCACGAGCATGTCGGCGTCGTCGGCGCCGGCCTGGCGCAGCACCGATGGCAGCGAGCCACGGCCCTGCACGGTGCGGATGTCGAGACGATCACCGAGGTCGCGCAAGCGCTCGCCATCGGTGTCGACCACGGTAATGTCGTTGGCTTCGCTCGCCAAGTGTTCAGCCAGCGAACCGCCGACCTGTCCTGCACCAAGGATGATGATTTTCATCCAGTCACTCCAATGAATCCGTTTAGCCGCGTGCGGCAGCGATCTTGATCAGTTTGGCGTAGTAGAACCCGTCATGCCCGCCCTGCTGGGCCAGCAGTTGGCGACCATGGGGCTGCTTGATCCCGGCAGTCGTGGCCAGGTCCAGCTCGCGTGCGCCAGGTGTGCGCTCGAGGAACGCGGCGATGACTTCGGTGTTCTCGGTCGGCAGGGTCGAGCAGGTGGCGTAAAGCAGGATGCCGCCGACTTCGAGGGTTTTCCACATCGCGTCGAGCAACTCGCCTTGCAGTTGCGCGAGGGCGACGATGTCGTCGGGCTGACGGGTCAGCTTGATGTCCGGATGACGGCGGATCACGCCGGTGGCCGAGCACGGTGCGTCGAGCAGGATGCGCTGGAACGGTTTGCCATCCCACCACTTCTCGATATCACGACCGTCAGCGGCGATCAGCTCTGCGCTCAAACCGAGGCGTTCGAGGTTTTCTCGCACGCGCACCAGACGCTTGGCTTC
The DNA here is from genome assembly GCF_044218815.1 of Pseudomonas sp. A0308. NCBI lineage: Bacteria > Pseudomonadati > Pseudomonadota > Gammaproteobacteria > Pseudomonadales > Pseudomonadaceae > Pseudomonas > Pseudomonas sp. A0308. The sequence goes on along the minus strand of NZ_CP162581.1, from coordinate 3,313,202 downwards.
CAGATCCACCGCCACCACGCCGGCCAGTGCGGGCTCGGCTTCGAGGATGTGGCAGGTCTTGCCGCCGGGTGCGCAGCAGGCGTCGAGCACGCGTTGGTCCGGCGCCAGATCGAGCAGATCGGCGGCCAGTTGAGCGGCTTCGTCCTGCACGCTGATCCAGCCTTCGGCGAACCCCGGTAGGCTGCGCACATCGGCAGCGGCTTCAAGAATGATGCCGTCGCGGCTGAAGACACACGGCGTAGCCGCGATACCGGCCGCCGTCAGGAGACCGAGGTAGGCGTCGCGGCTGTGATGGCGACGGTTGACCCGCAGGATCATCGGCGGATGCGCGTTGTTCGCTTCGCAGATCGCTTCCCACTGCTCTGGCCAGAAGGCCTTCAGGGATTTTTGCAGCCAGCGCGGGTGAGCAGTGCGTACCACTGGATCGCGTTCCAGCTCGGCAAAAATCGTTTCGCTTTCACGCTGGGCATTGCGCAATACGGCATTGAGCAGGCCCTTGGCCCAAGGCTTTTTCAGCTTCTCGGCGCAACCGACGGTTTCACCGATGGCTGCGTGGGCCGGAACGCGGGTGTAGAGCAACTGATAGAGGCCGACCAGCAGCAACGCCTCGACATCGGCATCCGCAGCCTTGAACGGCTTCTGCAGGAGTTTTTCCGCCAATGCCGACAGCCGTGGCTGCCAGCGCGCGGTGCCGAACGCCAGATCCTGAGTGAAACCGCGATCGCGATCCTCGACCTTGTCCAGTTGCGTCGGCAGAGAGCTGTTGAGCGAGGCTTTGCCGCTCAGTACGGCGGCGAGAGCCTTGGCGGCGGCCAGACGAGGGTTCATTGCGCGTCCACCGCTACGCCAAGAAGGGTGCCGACGGCGAATTTTTCACGACGGCTGTTGAACAGGTCGCTGAAATTCAGCGCCTTGCCGCCCGGCAATTGCAGACGGGTCAGGCACAGCGCTTGTTCGCCGCAGGCGACGATCAGGCCGTCCTTGCTGGCGCTGAGGATTTCACCCGGTGCGCCTTTACCGTCGGCAAGTGTTGCCGCCAGCACTTTCAGCGCTTCACCGTTGAGGGTGCTGTGGGTGATCGGCCATGGATTGAAGGCGCGCACCAGCCGTTCCAGCTCAATGGCCGGACGGCTCCAGTCGATGCGTGCTTCGTCCTTGTTCAGTTTGTGCGCGTAGGTGGCGAGGTCGTCGTTCTGCACTTCGCCCTCAAGAGTGCCAGCCGCCAGGCCGGCAATCGCCTGCACCACGGCAGGCGGGCCCATCTCGGCGAGACGGTCGTGCAGCGTGCCGCCGGTGTCTTCGCCGGTGATCGGCGTGACGACCTTGAGCAGCATCGGCCCGGTGTCGAGGCCGGCTTCCATGCGCATCACGGTCACGCCACTGTCGGCATCACCCGCTTCGACGGCGCGCTGAATCGGCGCCGCTCCGCGCCAGCGTGGCAGCAAGGATGCATGGCTGTTGATGCAGCCCAGACGCGGAATATCGAGCACCACTTGCGGCAGGATCAGACCGTAGGCGACCACCACCATCAAATCCGGCTTCAGCGCCGCGAGCTCGGCTTGTGCGTCAGCGTTGCGCAGGGTCGGCGGCTGCAACACCTGGATATTATTTTCCAGCGCCAGCTGTTTAACCGGGCTCGGCATCAGTTTTTGTCCGCGACCGGCTGGACGATCCGGCTGGGTGTAGACCGCAACGATCTCGTAAGGGCTGCTCAGCAGGGCCTTGAGGTGCTCGGCGGCGAATTCCGGAGTACCGGCAAAAACGATGCGCAGTGGCTCAGTCATTGAATGGCTCTCTATGGCAAAGCTTCATAAAAAGAAAAAGGCTTGCCGCAGCAAGCCTTTGAAGGAGGGCATCAAGCGTTCTGGCGATGGAGCTTTTCCAGTTTCTTCTTGATCCGGTCGCGTTTGAGCGTGGACAGGTAATCGACGAACAATTTGCCATTGAGGTGGTCGCATTCGTGCTGGATGCACACGGCGAGCAGGCCTTCGGCAATCAGTTCATAGGGCTTGCCGTCGCGGTCCAGCGCCTTGATCCTGACCTTCTGCGGACGATCGACGTTTTCGTAGAAGCCGGGCACCGAAAGGCAGCCTTCCTGATACTGATCCATTTCTTCGGTCAGCGATTCGAACTCGGGGTTGATGAATACCCGCGGCTCGGAGCGGTCTTCGGAAAGGTCCATCACGACGATACGTTTGTGCACGTTGACCTGGGTCGCGGCGAGGCCGATGCCCGGCGCTTCATACATTGTTTCAAACATGTCATCGACCAACTGACGCACTTCGTCGTCCACTACAGCCACAGGCTTGGCGATAGTACGCAGACGCGGGTCCGGAAATTCGAGGATGTTTAAAATGGCCATAGGCTGATTGCTGCACGTGTTGAGTAAAGTCGGGTCGATGGCCTGGCAGGTCCGAAGATGCAGGCTACCGTTGTGAAGCGTAGCTTGTGCATTTTGCTCAAGCGAGCCACGGGGGCTCTGACGATTCACGCGAGCGCACATGATAAAGGGATTCACTGCATGAGGAAAACACTACTCGCCCTGCTGCTGTTGGCTTCGGCTGGCGCGGCGCAGGGGCAAGTGCAACTCAGGGATGGTTTTCCACAGCAATACACGGTGGTTTCAGGGGACACACTCTGGGATATTTCCGGCAAATACCTGCGCGAGCCCTGGCAGTGGCCACAACTGTGGCGGGCCAATCCGCAGATCGAGAACCCCAACCTGATCTACCCCGGCGACACGCTGACGTTCAGTTACGTCAACGGCCAGCCACGCCTGACCCTCAATCGCGGCGAGTCGCGCGGCACCATCAAGCTCTCTCCACGCATTCGCACCAGTCCGGTGGCCGAGGCGATTCCGAGCATTCCACTCAAATCCATCAACAGCTTTCTGTTGAGCAATCGCATCGTCGACAAGGCCGAAGACTTCGACAAGGCGCCGTACATCGTCGCCGGCGATGCCGAACGGGTGCTCAGCGGCACCGGCGACCGCATTTTCGCTCGTGGCCACTTCGACCCGGATCAGCCGGTGTACGGCATCTTCCGACAGGGCAAGATTTACACCGATCCGCAGACCAAGGAGTTTCTCGGGATCAACGCCGATGACATTGGTGGTGGAGAAATCGTTGCCACCGAGGGCGATGTCGCCACCCTCGCCCTGCAACGCACAACACAGGAAGTACGCCTCGGCGACCGCTTGTTCAGCGGCGAAGAGCGCTCGATCAACTCGACTTTCATGCCCAGCGCGCCGACCAGCAACATCAACGGCGTCATCATCGACGTGCCGCGCGGTGTCACCCAGATCGGCGCGATGGACGTGGTCACCCTGAACAAGGGCAAGCGTGACGGCCTGGCTGAAGGCAATGTGCTGGTGGTGATGAAAACCGGCGAAACCGTGCGCGACCGGATCACCGGTCAGCCACTGAAAATCCCCGACGAACGCGCCGGATTACTGATGGTGTTCCGCACCTACGACAAACTCAGCTACGGCCTCGTCCTTAACGCATCGCGCTCATTGGCGGTGCTCGACAAGGTGCGAAATCCGTAGCGTGCTTAACAAGTTACCAACAGAGTTATCCACAGCTTGCTCCGAATGGTTCGGGGCTTATAACGATCAAGGATTGATCCTTTATGCTGCCTGTCTGTACACCGGTTTCCCCTGCGGAACTGGAAGCGCGCCTGCGCCTGCACCGCATGCCGACAATCGGTCCGAAGCGCTTTCTCAAATTGCTCGAAGCCTTTGGCTCGGCGTCCAAAGCCATCAGCGCCCCGGCCAGTGCCTGGCGTTCGCTGGGATTGCCGGCGGCCTGTGCCGAGGCGCGGCGATGTCCTGAAGTGCGCGATGGCGCAAGCCACGCAATGCGCTGGCTAGAGCGGCCCAATCAACATTTACTGATGTGGGATCAAGCGGATTATCCGGCGCTGCTCGCACAGATCCCGGATCCGCCGCCGTTGTTGTTCGTCGCGGGTGACCCACTGATTCTTGAAAAACCGCAACTGGCGATGGTTGGCAGCCGCCGTGCCTCGCGTCCGGGAATGGACACCGCCGCAGCCTTCTCTCGCTGCCTGGCGGGCGCCGGTTTTGTCATCACCAGTGGTCTGGCGCTGGGCATTGATGCCGCCGCGCATCAGGCCGCGCTGGATGTCGGCGGGCAAACCGTGGGTGTGCTGGGCACCGGCCTGGAAAATTTTTATCCACAGCGCAATCAGCGGCTGGCCGATGCGATGATTGCCTCGGGCAGCGCAGTGCTTTCGGAGTTTCCGCTGGATGCCGGCCCAAGCGCCAGCAACTTCCCGCGGCGCAACCGGATCATCAGTGGTTTGTCCCTTGGCGTGCTGGTGGTCGAGGCGAGTGTGGCCAGCGGTTCGCTGATCACCGCGCGGTTGGCGGCGGAACAGGGACGGGAGGTTTACGCCATTCCCGGCTCGATTCATCACCCCGGTGCACGCGGCTGTCACCAGTTGATTCGAGATGGCGCAGTGCTGGTCGAAACCATAGAGCACATCCTCGAAGCCCTGCGCGGCTGGCAGCATTTACCGATGTCTATGGACACGCCCAAAGAGACTCATCCACTGCTCACGCTGCTGCACGCCGCACCGCATACCAGCGAAGGCTTGGCTGATAGCAGTGGCTGGGCCTTGCCCAAAGTGTTGGCGGCCCTCACGGAACTGGAAATGGATGGCCGTGCGGTGTGCGAAAACGGTCGCTGGCTGGCCAGGACGAGCTAGGTTTTACAAGGAAGATCGGTAAACTGCGCGAAACCTGTTTGTGGAGAGTTTTTTCATGGTCAACAGTTGGCGTGTGCAACAAGCCGCACGAGAGATTCGCGCCGGGGCGGTGATTGCCTATCCAACCGAAGCTGTCTGGGGGCTGGGTTGCGATCCGTGGAATGAAGAAGCGGTGGATCGACTGCTGGCGATCAAGAACCGTTCGGTCGACAAGGGCCTGATTCTGGTCGCCGACAATATTCGCCAGTTCGACTTTCTGTTTGAAGACTTCCCGCAGGACTGGATCGACCGCATGTCCAGCACCTGGCCAGGGCCGAACACCTGGCTGGTGCCGCATCAGAACTTGTTGCCGGAATGGGTCACCGGGGTGCATGACACCGTCGCGTTGCGTGTCAGTGATCACCCGCAGGTGCGTGACTTGTGCTCAATGGTCGGGCCGCTGATTTCGACATCGGCCAACCCGCAAGGACGTCCGGCGGCGCGCACGCGCTTGAGGGTCGAGCAGTATTTCCGCGGACAGATTGACCTGGTATTGGGTGGACAACTGGGTGGGCGTAAAAACCCCAGCGTCATCCGTGACCTGGCCAGCGGTAACGTCATTCGTCCTGACTGACATTCCGTTTCAAGCTTATATAGATATAGGTGGCACTCCTCGGCTTTCAAGGCGAGGAGTACTACATATGGCTGCGATTTTTCCTTCAAGTAACTATTAAAATACAACAACTTTTTGTTTATATCTGTCTTTAATGTGTCGGACTAATCGACGAGCATCCAGTTTCAGTAATTTTTCCTACGTCATTATCAGAAATCGCGCAGTGGCGATATTTCTAAAAGCATCCATCATTTCAATGCGCTCAGAAAACTTCGATAAGTTAACGTCTGCGGAGAAGGAATGGATACTACGGAATTACAACTCACGGATTATCTGCAGGCACTTCAGTCGACATTAAAACGTCAGCATGAAAATTGTCATGTGGTTACTCTCGAAGCCGGATCAGACACGCGAGAGTTCGAACGGTTTATTGGTCGGCAGTTTCGGCTGCGACTGCAACACTACATGCTGACCTCCAGAGCCCGTTTGCTGGAAACAAGCTTGGCGATAACGGCCCGCAGCACGCACTTCCTGCTCTATCAACAAGACCAGTTGATGGCGGTATTGAGAGTGACGCCCTCACCGTTTGAATGGGCATCACTGGCGCATCAGCATCTTTCGCCAACCCAGGCGCTGTCGCGTCATGTCGAGTTCAGCCGGTTGATCACCCTCTCCCAGGGTCACCTGCCGGTGTCGGTCAACTGCCTGCTGGCATCGGCCACCGAATGGGCGATCAAGCGCGGTTATGAGGGTGTCACAGCCCTGTGCCGATCACCCCAGCGGCGACTGTTCCAGCGCTTCGGCCTGACATCAATCACCACCGACTCCCTGCATATCGAACAACGCGCCCGCGGTGATTACTGGCTGCTCTCAGCGCAATGGCCGCAGATCCTCGCAGCCGTTCAACAACCCGCCCACACCGCCCTCAATTCACCGGAGAGTCACGATGACCGCGCATGTCAGTTTTGAACAACAGCTGAGCCTGCTGGACGAACGAATCGAAAATGTATGGGCCGATATTCTCGATAACTCGCGGCTGGTTAAAGCCATCCGCGGCGGCAGCGTTTCGAAGGCCTTGTATGCGATTTACATGATCGAGACTTTCCACTACACCGCACACAATGCGCGAAACCAGGGTTTGGTGGGCGTGCGCCATGCCGATAATCCGGTGTATGCAAAATTTTGTTTTGAGCATGCGGCGCAAGAGGTCGGCCATGAAAAAATGGCACTGCATGACGTCATGAGTCTGGGCCTAAAGAATGAAGTCTTCGATATACCGACGGCACTACCGGCCACCGAAGTGTTAATCGCCTATTTATACTGGATATCTTTTACCGGTAATCCACTGCAACGGCTGGGGTACAGTTACTGGGCAGAAAACGCCTATCAATTTATTAATCCGCTCATTAATGGCTTGAGCGAAACATTGTCGTTAAAACCGGCTCAGCTGACATTCTTTATCGCTCACTCCGATATTGATATCGAACACTTCAACGAAATCAAACTCATCCTGCAGCGAACTTGCAAAGATCAATCCGATTGGAACGCCGTTGCTACCGTGATGGAAACCAGTTTGCGTTTGACCGGCAACATGCTTGAAGCCGTCTATGAGCAGTACGAGGCCTGGCAAAACGGCCTCGCACCACGCTATGACTTCTTGCACGCACTGGATAACTCATGAGTCCTTCACGGCGATTTTCCCGAACGACGCACGGGGGCAGGCATGGCTGACTATTTCGAGCGACTGAACTATGCGCTGGGGGATGAAGACACCGCACTGGAGTTCGCCATCCTGCCCCCGCGCGCCAAGCATGTGGTCGGCGTCGCGGGAAGTGGCGGACGGCTGCTGCCGCTGCTGGCCCGCAGCCCCGCACGCATGACCTGCATCGATGTAAGTGCGCCGCAACTGGCGTTCACGCGACTGCGCTTTGCTCTGCTGGAACAGACCGATTACACATCGTTTATGGACTTCATGGGTTACCACCCAGGGGTTTTGCCGTCGCGACGCCAATCCATACTTGAGCAACTGGATCTGCCGCGTGTCGATCGCCACTGGCTGGCGGAGTTTTTCCAGACACGTCATTGGCAGGCGCCGATCTACATGGGGGCTTTTGAGCAGACTTTGCAGCGATTGGCGAAGGTCAATCGACTGTTTACCGGCGGGGCGGGGAGAGAGATTTTTCAGTGCTGCGATCTCGGCGAGCAAAGCGATTATTACCGAACCCGTTTTCCCCTCAGGCGCTGGCGTGCTGTGATCTCGCTGCTGGGCAACGCAGCAGTGCTCAATTCGTTGTTGTACAAAGGATCGTTTCCACCCAACAACCTGGGTATCAGCTCCCGCGCAGCGTATCTGGACATCTTCCACACCTTGTTTACCACGCAGATCGTGCGCGAGAGCTTCTTTGTGCAAATGCTGTTTTTTGGTGAGCTGCGCTACCCCGAAGGTTTCCCGCTGGAGTGCGATCCGCGGATCTTCACGCGTGCCCGAGAGGCCATTCAGCAGTGTGAGTTGCGCATCGTGCAGGCCGACATTATCGATTGCGCCGCCAAACACACTGACGTCGATTTCGTATCGCTCTCGGACGTGCCTTCCTTCATGCCCCAGGTCGCTGGAGCGAGTGTCTTGCGACGGCTGCGCCCGTCCCTTGCCGAAGAGGCGTTGCTGGTCATGCGTGGACATTTGCACATCGTCCAGCCCGATTGTGCAGGCTTCTGCGATATCACTGCCCAGTACCAGGACGCGATCGCACGAGAAAAAACCCAGCTCTGGCGCGTGCAGGTCTACCGCCAGACGACACCTTTGCAGGTATCCCGATGAACAATCAGCACCCAACCGTCAACTGGGTAAAAAACCGTGTGCGTCAGGCTCGTGACGATCAGCAGCAGCTGTTCGATGCCGGCCTCAATGGCTTGAAACTGGTGAGCCGTGAGGGCAAGACCATCGAATTGAGCAGCGGTGAGCTGCTGACCGAGTTTCTCTCATGTTCTTACCTGGGACTGGAGTGCGACCCGCGTCTGATTCAAAGCGCGGTGAGCGCCGTGAAATCCTTCGGCGTGCAATTCGCCGCCGCACGAACCCGCGTACTGCTACCGCCCATGCGCGAACTCGACGAGCAGTTGAACCAGATATTCCAGGGCTACACGGTGACCTTCAACTCGGTGGGCAGTGCGCATCTGGGCTGCCTGCCGTTACTGGGCTCAGGCGAGTTACCGTCCTATCCGTTGCGTCGTGGCCCGGGGTGGATCGTCGACCGGGCGGCCCATGCCTCAATGCAGGTGCTGCAAGGGATCCTGTGGCAGTTCGGCCCTGTACAGCGATGCGACTGCAATGACGTGGACCAAGTCGAACAGGCTTGCTCCACGGCGGTAGCGGCAGGCAATACACCCATCATCCTCACGGACAGCATTGGCTCGATGCGGGGTTTGTATCCGATCAATCGACTGTTGCAACTGGCGGAGCGCTTTGAAGGCTATCTGTATGCCGATGACGCCCACGGCACCTCGATTCACGGCGTAACAGGCGGAGGTTATGCACTCGTTGCTGCTGGTGAGCAACGGCGCGACCGTCTGATTCTTCTGTCCTCGCTGTCCAAGGCATTTGGTGCCACGGGCGGAGCGATCACGGTCTTTACCGAAGCCGACGCTGAAATGATCCGCCGCCATGCGTCGACCTATACCTTCGGTGGGCCATTGTCGATGGGCGGCGTCGGTGCGGCGGTAGCGTCTGCGGACATTCACCTTTCGCCGGAGCTGGGACAGTTGCAGGCGGCTCTGTGGCGAAATGTTGCCCTGATCGACAACCTGCTCGGGCCGGTTCTGGGCAACCATGAAGTCGCCTCGCCCATTCGTTTCGTCCGCGTCGGCGCCGAGCGTGATGCCATCAGTCTGGCGTTATACCTGCGGCGAAAGGCCATAGCCGTTACCACCGCCATGTTTCCGGTGGTGGCCAAAGGCGAAGCGATTCTGCGTCTGGCCGTCAGCGCGAATCACAACCAGGCCCAATTGGAGAGCCTGGCCAATGCCGTCCGTGGCGGTTTCGATGAGTTGGGCATTCGCCAGGGTGGTCGTGACGATGAGCGATGATCCCGTGCTCTCTGCCAACCAGGCCTTTGCGCACAAATTGGCCCATGCACAGTCACTGTCGTGGTTCTGTGCGCTGTGTCCGCAGATCCTCCAGGTGCACAGCCTGAAGGATTTGCAGCGCCTGCCGGTTCAGGCCGTGGAGGACGAGCATGGCGGTGTGTTGTTTTCCGCGCTTGGCGAAGCGTCGCATCGTGCGCCGGGTGGCGGCCTGACCCTGACGTCGGGCGGCAGTACCGGCAACCGCAAACACATCACCCATTCCTGGACGTTCAACGCCAGCATCGTGCCGCTGGGGGCGCGAATGTTTGGCGTGGCGGACGAACGCCCGGGTGTGGTCATCAATTGCCTGACCGCTGGCGAAATGCAGGGGGCTTTCCAGTACGCCGCGGCGATCGTGCAGCATGTCGGCGCACGTCTGCTGCCCGCCGGTTCATTAATGGGTGTTCAGCGAATTGCCGGGTTGATTCAGTCGCAAGCGGCCGATGCGCTGATTTGCACGCCTTCCTTCGCCGCGGCGCTGTTCAACCACGATGAAATCGACGCACAGCAATTGGTCAGCCTGAGATGGCTTTACTACATCGGGGAACCCTGCGGTCCTCAATTGCGCGAACAGCTTGTCCGGGACTGGCCAGCGATAAGGCTCCGGTCGCTGGGCTACAGCTCGACGGAAACCGGCCCCATCGGCTATCAATGCGCGCACCTTGGACACGGTTTTTATCATCTGCACGCCGATGCGATGTTCATCGAAGTGGTGGACCCTCTCACCTTGCAAGCAGTGGCCGCGGGCGAAAGCGGTGAGTTCCTCCTGACATCCTTGCTGCCCGATCACGTGCCGCTGTTGCGTTACCGGATTGGTGATCGTGGGCGAATCCTGCGCAATGGGGCGAATTGCGCCTGTGGCAGCGCCTTGCCCGTGTTGCAACTTGAGGGGCGGGTAGAGACATCGATCAAACTGGGTGGCGCGATCATCACGCAGCGACAGGTGATGAGCGTACTCGCACGGGCGTTGCCACAGCTGACCTCTAACGACATCCAGGTACAGGTCAATCGACAAGCCAACGGTGTGCGCATGTGTCTGGTCATTGCTCAGGACAAACTGCCGTCCGGCGCAGAAGCAGCCATCGAACAGGCGTTGCACAACGAGGCGCAGGCAAGCGCATTGCTCAGGTTGCCCGGTGTTTTGGGATTGCAGGTGCAGCGTCTGGCTCGCAGCCGTTTCGAAACAACTGCTGCGGGCAAGACGCCGTTCTTTATTGAGTTGGAGGCTACCCCGGACTCACCGGGGTAGCGTGTTTTCAGGGCAGCAGGATGGTCGAACCGGTGGTGCGCCGAGCCGACAACTCGGTCTGCGCCTTCGCCGCTTCAGCCAATGGATAGCGCTGGCTGATATCGACCTTGAGCTTGCCGCTGATGATCATCTCGAACAGTTCATCGGCCATGCGCTGCAGGTTCTGCGCATTGTTGGCATAGGTCGCCAATGTAGGCCGGGTGACGTAGAGCGAGCCCTTGGCGGAAAGGATGCCCAGATTCACCCCGTCGACTGCGCCGGAAGCATTGCCGAAGCTCACCACCAACCCACGAGGCGACACGCTGTCCAGCGAGGTCAGCCAAGTGTCCTTGCCAACCCCGTCATAGACCACCGGGACTTTCTTGCCGTCGGTCAATTCCAGCACGCGTTCGGCAACATTTTCGTGGCTGTAGTCGATGGTCGCCCAGGCACCGTTGGCCTTGGCCAGTTCGGCTTTTTCCTTCGAGCTGACGGTGCCGATCAGTTTCACGCCCAGCGCCTTGGCCCATTGGCAGGCCAGCGAACCCACGCCCCCCGCTGCGGCGTGGAACAAAATGGTCTCGCCGCCCTTGAGTTCATAGGTCTGACGCAGCAGGTACTGCACGGTCAAACCCTTGAGCATCACCCCGGCGGCGGTTTCGAAGCTGATCTGGTCCGGCAGCTTCACCAGATTGGCTTCAGGCAGGACGTGCAACTCGCTGTAGGCGCCCAGCGGGCCGCTGCCGTACGCGACGCGGTCACCGACCTTGAACCGGGTAACGTCGCTGCCCACCGCCTCAACAATGCCTGCACCTTCCGCGCCCAGGCCGGACGGCAAGGCTGGCGGTGCGTAGAGGCCGCTGCGGAAATAGGTGTCGATGAAATTCAGGCCGATAGCCTTGTTGGCTACGCGCACCTGATTCGGGCCGGGCGCGGCGGGTTCGTAATCAACAAACTCGAGCACTTCGGGACCGCCGTGGGCGCGGAACTGGATACGCTTTGCCATCTGCCTGCTCTCCTTGGGTCTTTTGTAAGGTCCCTATCCAACGCTTATGCATGATCTTCGTCAACTGCGGCGCGTTGGCCTGCGGTGGTATGCTACGCGCCCATTTGCGCCTACTCCCGCCTGCGGGTTGCCGCGTAGTGATGCCCCCGATTCAAGGTGAAGCCATGACGACCCGCACCGACGCCGTAAAGGCCTATCTGCTCGACCTGCAAGACCGCATCTGCGCCGCACTCGAAACCGAGGATGGCGGCACGCGCTTCGTCGAAGACGCCTGGACCCGGCCTGCCGGCGGTGGCGGTCGCACTCGCGTCATTGAGAACGGCACGCTGATCGAAAAGGGCGGCGTCAACTTTTCCCACGTTTTCGGCAGTGGTCTGCCACCGTCGGCCAGCGCCCATCGCCCGGAATTGGCCGGTCGCGGTTTTGAGGCGCTCGGCGTGTCGTTGGTGATTCATCCGCACAGCCCACACGTGCCGACCTCTCACGCCAACGTGCGTTTTTTCATCGCCGAGAAAGAAGGTGAAGAGCCGGTCTGGTGGTTCGGCGGCGGCTTCGACCTGACGCCGTATTACGGCAACGAAGAAGACTGCATCCATTGGCACCGCGTCGCCGAACAGGCCTGCGCGCCATTCGGCCCTGACGTCTATCCGCGGTACAAGGCGTGGTGCGACACCTACTTCCACATCAAGCATCGCCACGAACCGCGCGGCATCGGCGGCTTGTTTTTCGATGACCTGAACGAGTGGGATTTCGACACCAGTTTCGCCTTTATGCGCGCCATTGGTGATGCCTACATCGACGCCTATCTGCCGATCGTGCAGCGCCGCAAGCACGATGCGTTCACCGCCCAGCAACGTGAGTTCCAGGAGTTCCGCCGTGGCCGCTACGTCGAGTTCAACCTGGTTTACGACCGTGGCACGCTGTTCGGCCTGCAATCGGGCGGGCGTACCGAGTCGATTCTGATGTCGCTGCCGCCGCAAGTACGCTGGGGCTACGACTGGAAGGCTGAACCTGGCAGCGAAGAAGCACGCCTGACCGAGTACTTCCTGCAAGACCGCGACTGGCTGACTCAAGCCTGAGGACATCTGATGGATCGTTACGTCGTTTTCGGTAACCCGATCGGCCACAGCAAATCGCCGATGATCCACAAGCTGTTCGCCGAGCAGACCGGCGAGAGCCTCGAATACGCCACGCTGCTGGCGCCGCTCGACGACTTTTCCGGCTGCGCTACGGCGTTTTTCCGCGAAGGTCGCGGCGCCAATGTCACTGTGCCGTTCAAGGAAGACGCCTTTCGCCTGGCTAACAGCCTGACGGCCCGCGCGCGACGGGCTGGTGCGGTGAATACCTTGAGCAAACTGGCCGACGGTTCGCTGCTCGGCGACAACACCGACGGCGCCGGACTGGTGCGGGATCTGACGGTAAACGCCGGGTTCAGTCTGACCGGCAAACGCATCTTGCTGCTCGGTGCCGGTGGCGCCGTGCGTGGAGCGCTGGAGCCGTTGCTGGCGGAGAAACCCGCGTCCGTGATCATCGCCAACCGTACGGTAGACAAGGCCGAGTTGCTGGCGGAATTGTTCTGCGATCTGGGGCCGGTGTCGGCCAGCGGCTTTGATTGGCTGCGCGAGCCGGTGGACGTGATCATCAACGCCACTTCCGCCAGCCTCACCGGCGATGTACCGCCGATTGCGCCGAGCCTGATCGAACCGGGCCAAACCCTGTGCTACGACATGATGTACGGCAAAGAACCGACCGCGTTCTGCCGTTGGGCCAGTGAGCACGGTGCGGCGGTGTCGATGGATGGTTTGGGCATGCTCGCCGAGCAAGCTGCCGAGGCGTTCTATTTGTGGCGCGGCGTGCGTCCGGACACGGCGCCGGTTCTGGCCGAACTACGCCGCCAGTTGGCGCAGTAATTACCCATGTGGGAGCGAGCCTGCTCGAGAAAACGGCGGCACATCCAACATTGATCTGTCAGATAGTCCGCTTTCGCGAGCAGGCTCGCTCCCACAGGGTTTTTCAGTGCTTGTCCGGTCAATCCTCAAACCGGATCGGGCATTTCTCTGGGCCTTCCAGCTTGCGCAGTTCCTCCACCACCTGCGGCCGCGCACCGCGCAAAGTCAGGCTGCGACCCTGGCCCAACAGGCGCCGCGCTTCCTGATGCAACATCTCCACCCCCGAATAGTCGATAAAGTTGATCTGCTGCGCCTCAATCACCACCCGCGCGCCGTGCATGCGCTGCAAACGCACTTGCAGATAATGGCTGGCGCCGAAGAAGATCGAGCCGCCGACCCCCAGCACATCGTCTTCGCCATCGCGCCAATGCTGCACCCGCGGCTGTGAAGTGCGCTTGAGGTAGAAGAACAGCGACGCCAGCACGCCGGCGTAAATCGCGGTCTGCAACTCCAGCAGCAGAGTCGCCAGGCAGGTCAGCGCCATCACCACGAATTCGGCGCGGCTGACCCTGAGCAACGATCGAATTCCGCGATGATCGACCAACCCCCAGGCGATCAGCAAAATGCTGCCAGCCATGGCCGGAATCGGGATGTGCGCGATCAGCCCGGCACCAAAAATCGCAAACAATGCCACCCAGATCGCCGAAAACACGCCTGCCAGCGGGGAGCAAGCGCCGGCCTCATAACTGAGACCCGAGCGGGTGAACGAGCCCGCCGACAGCGATCCGGAAAAGAACGCCCCGACAATGTTTGAAAGGCCCTGCGCGCGCACTTCCTGATTGGCATCGAGCAACTGCTGCGAACGTGCAGATATCGATCGGGCAATCGACAGGCTGGTGACCAGCCCCAGCATGCCCACCGCCACCGCGCTGGGTAGCAGGCGCAGGATCAAATCCAGATCCAGCGGCAACCCGCTGAACGGCGGCAAACGCCCGACAAATGCGCTGACCAGATGCACGTGGCCGAACATCGCCGGCCACAGCCATACCAGCAGACTGGCCAGCACCAACGTTATCAACAACGTCGGCCAGCGCGGCAACCACTGTTTCAGCACAACGCCGACTGCCACCGTGGCCACTCCGAGCAGCAACGAAGGTTTATCCACAGCCCGAAGGTGTTGCAGCAGATCCATCAAACTGTCCAGCGCCGTGGCTTTGGCGGGCAGATCCAGCCCCAGCAGATTCGGTAATTGCCCAATGGCAATCACCACCGCCGCGCCAAGGGTGAAACCGAGCACCACCGAATGCGAGACGAAGTTCACCAGTGCGCCAAACCGGAGCAAGCCAAGCAACCATTGAAATACCCCGGCGAGGAAGGTCAGCAACAGGATCAGGGTGACGTAGTCCTGGGATGCCGGCACGGCCAGTGGACTGACGCTGGCGTAAAGCACGATCGAAATCGCCGCGGTCGGGCCGCAGATCAGATGCCATGACGAACCCCACAAACAGGCGATCAGCACCGGGATGATCGCGGCGTAGAGGCCGTATTCAGGTGGGAGACCGGCGATCAGCGCGTAGGCAATCGACTGAGGTAACGCGAGAATCGCACCGCTGAGGCCAACGATCAGATCCCGTCCGACGCTGGCGCGGGTTTGCCGGGGTAGCCAGGTGAGGAAGGGAAACAGTGAGCGGCGACTGGGAAAGGCCATGGGTCCTCGCGGTTTGGGTTTTGCTGCAAGGGTAACAGGGTGTCAGTTGGGAAAGCCCCTCACCCTAGCCCTCTCCCAAAGGGAGACGGGACTGACCGAGGTGTCTGGTCGAGTTACGCCCACGTGCAAAATCTGCGTCGAACTCAATGCTGAATACACCAGAGATCGGCTCCCTTTCCCCTCGCCCCCTCTGGGGGGAGAGGGCTGGGGTGAGGGGGTAGAATCTCAAGCCGAGCACAATTCCAGCAACCCCACGATCAGAGTTTGGCTTTAACCGCCGCCAGCGCATCCTTGCCATCCAGCGTCTTCACCCCCTCCAGCCACTTGTCCAACACCGCCGGATTAGCCTTGATCCACGCCTTCGCCGCCTCGGCATTGCTGACCTTTTTGTTCACTACCTCGGCCATGATGCTGTTTTCCATCTCCTGAGTGAACGCAAGATTGGTCAGCAATTTACCCACATTCGGACACGCTTCGGCGTATCCCTTGCGCGTCAGGGTGAACACGCTGCCGGTGTCGCCAAAGTATTTCTCGCCGCCCTTCAGATAATGCATTTTCAACTGCACGTTCATCGGGTGCGGGGTCCAGCCGAGGAAGGTGACAAATTTCTGCTTTTTCACCGCCCGTGACACTTCGGCGAGCATCGCCTGTTCGCTGGACTCGATCAGTTTCCACTGACCCATGTCGAAGTCGTTCTTCTTGATGATCTCCTGCAGCGAGATATTCGCCGGGGCGCCCGAGCCGATGCCGTAGATCTTCTTGTCGAACTTGTCGGCAAACTTGTTCAGGTCGGCAAAGTTATGCACGCCCGCATCCCACACGTAGTCCGGCACGGCCAGGGTGAACTCGGTGCCGTCGAGGTTCTTCGCCAGTTGCGTGACATCCCCGGTAGCCACGAATTTATCGTAGAAGCCCTGCTGCGCCGGCATCCAGTTGCCGAGGAATACATCCACCTGACCGTCCTTCAAACCGCCGAAGGTGATCGGCACCGCGAGGGTGTCGACCTTGGCCTTGTAGCCCATGCCGTCCAGCAGAAACCCGGTAATGGCGTTGGTTGCGGCGATGTCGCTCCAGCCGGGGTCGGCCATTTTTACCGTGGCGCAGCTTTGCTCGGCGAATGCCGAGGTACTGCTCAGCGCTATCAGGCCAAACGTCACTGCTGTGGATAACTTGCGCATGGACTTCCCCTTCACATTATTGGTTTTGGCAGGGTTGTGGATAACGGGCCTTGCGCTCCAGATCATCGAGGTCGATGTGGTTGCGCATGTACTGCTGACTGGCGTCCACCAATGGCTGGTGATCCCAGCTCTTCAGCTTGCCGATGGTTAACGCACCGGCGACAAAACGGCGGCGGCGCTGGCTGGCGAGAACGTTCTGGTGAATTGCCGGGATATCCCACTTGGCCCGCGCTTCGACGAGAAAATCGTCGAAAAGCTGGCGATGCAGTGGCGATTGGCTGAGTTCTTCCGTTTCACGCGGATCGTTGTCTACGTCAAAGAGTAGGCAAGGGTCGCTTTCGCTGTAGATAAATTTGTAGGCGCCACGGCGGATCATCATCAGCGGGCTGATCGTGCCTTCGGCCATGTACTCGCCGAACACTTCGTCATGGCCGCCCTGCCCTTGCAGGTGCGGCACCAGCGACCGCCCATCCAGCGGCAGACCCGGCTCCAGCGTGCCGCCAGCCAGTTCGACGAAGGTGGGCAGCAGGTCTGCTGTGGACACCGCAGCGCTGATCCGACCCGCGCCAAACTGGCCTGGCGCACTTATCAACAGGGGGACGCGCGCCGCCATCTCGTACCAGTGCATTTTGTACCAGAGGCCTTTCTCGCCAAGCATGTCGCCATGGTCGCCGGAGAAGACGATGATGGTGTCATCGATCAGCCCTGTTTCCTCGAGGGTTTGCAGAAGTTTGCCGACGTTGGCATCGATATAGCTGCAAGCGCCGAAGTACGCACGGCGCGCGTCGCGAATCTTATCCACAGGCAAGGGTTTATCCCACAGGTCATAAACCTTGAGCAGCCGTTGCGAGTGCGGATCGAGTTCTTGTTGAGCCGGCGTTGTAGGCAATGGGATATCGGCATCGTCGTACAAATCCCAGAATGCCTTGGGAATCGTGTACGGATCGTGTGGGTGTGTCATCGACACGGTCAGGCAGAACGGCTGATCGCCATCTTCGCGAATGTGATCGAACAGATATTGCTGCGCCTTGAACACCACCTCTTCATCGAAATCGAGTTGATTGGTGCGCACGCACGGCCCGGCTTGCAGCACCGAAGACATGTTGTGATACCAGGTCGGCCGCACGTCCGGCTCGTCCCAATTCACCGACCAACCGTAATCGGCGGGATAGATATCGCTGGTCAGGCGCTCTTCGTAGCCATGCAACTGATCCGGGCCGCAAAAATGCATCTTGCCCGACAGCGCCGTGCGATAGCCGAGGCGACGCAGGTAGTGGGCGTAAGTCGGCACATCGGCGGGGAAATCGGCAGCGTTGTCGTAAGCGCCGATCTTGCTCGGCAACTGTCCGCTGACCAGGGTAAAACGCGACGGCGCGCACAACGGGCTGTTGCAGTAAGCGGCGTCGAACACCACGCCTTCGGCGGCCAGGCGGGAAAGATTGGGCAGTTTGATCGGCGAAGGCCCGTAGATCGGCAACATTGGCGCGGCCATCTGATCGGCCATGATGAAAAGAATATTCTTGCGCTTCATGTGATCGCGGCATTCCATAGTGAATATTTATGCGACATTGCTGCGATCGAGCATGGAGTCCATGCTCTGTCGGGTAAAGCCCGCGCCGGGCAATGACTAGGATAAGCACAGCTTATGTATGAAGCTCTTGGTGATCTGTCGCTCGACCTGTTGCGCGCCTTCGAGGCCGCTGCCCGGCATCGCAGTTTTACCGCCGCCGCAGTGGAGCTTGGGACCACGCAACCTGCGATCAGCCAGCAGATCAAACGACTGGAAGAGCAACTGGGCTCACGGTTGTTCGATCGAATCTACCGTGGCATCGAGCTCACCGAAGTCGGCACTATCCTGTTCGAGCAAGTAACCCTCGGTTTGCAGAATATCGACGCCGGTTTGAGTGCGATCAGCGCACAGCAGCAACATGAGGTGCTGCAAGTCGCTACCGATTTTGCCTTCGCTGCGTATTGGTTGATGCCGCGTCTGCATCGCTTCCATGAAGCCAATCCACACGTCGACGTCAGCTTGGTCACCAGTGAGCGCAACCACAACATGCTGCGCACCGATATCGACGTGGCGATCCTGTTCGGCGATGGCCGTTTCAAACAGGGTGAAAGCCATTGGCTGTTCAGCGAAGAAGTGTTCCCGGTGTGCAGTCCGCTCTTGCTCAAGGATCGTGCCCTGCCCTTGACCGCGCAGGCACTACTGGAACTTCCGTTGCTGCATCTGCGGGGGGAAAACAGCAGCAATTGGTTCGACTGGAGTGGGCTGTTCCGCGAACTGGGCATCACTACCCCGCCGGCGCCGGGGCAATTGCGCTTCGACAATTACACACTGCTGATCCAAGCGGCGATCGGCGGCCAAGGCGTGGCGATTGGCTGGCGTCACCTTGTGGATAACTTGCTCAGTCAGGGCTTGCTGTGTCGACCGATTGCCGAGACCACGCTGTCGCGCCTTGGCTATTACGTGGTGTTGCCGCAGCGCAAACGGCGTGGAGTGTTGATTCAGCAGTTTGTCGATTGGCTGATGGAGGAGCAGGCCAGCTGTGCCGAATCCCTTACCGGGCTCGCGTTGCCTTCGATTGCGGTGTGATCAATCAGCCGGACGCCGCGACAAAATTTACATGCTGACCCACATGCAGATTAAGTCGCAGCTCATCGGCAATTCCCACGGCCACGCGATTCAAGCGTTCCAGCGGTTCTGCCAAACCCGGCT
Organism: Pseudomonas sp. A0308; assembly: GCF_044218815.1. Classification (NCBI taxonomy): domain Bacteria; kingdom Pseudomonadati; phylum Pseudomonadota; class Gammaproteobacteria; order Pseudomonadales; family Pseudomonadaceae; genus Pseudomonas; species Pseudomonas sp. A0308. The sequence goes on along the minus strand of NZ_CP162581.1, from coordinate 3,294,032 downwards.
CAAGATTGCCGCCGACCTGACTGAAATGCTCAATGGTCAGCCCAGCCACGCCTTGCGGCGCATTGACCAGCGTCCAGTGCAGTGGACTGCTTTGCACCGCTTCACGAATTTCTTCGGCAGCGTGACGTTGTAAGCGTTCATCCAGCTCCGGCTCGTCGAGTACCGCAAACTCCCCCACCAGAAACAGCCGCGACACATTGGCCGCTTGCAGCCCGTCGACCAGAGCATCAACGGCTAGTACCTGTTCGACCGGGCCAAGCACCACCGAGCGTTCAACATGGTCGCTACTGAACGGCAGCCCCGGGGCATCGAGCAAACAGATCACCGCGGAACTGCCGGCGACACTTTGATTCACCCGCTCGCAATCGAACAGGTCACCGCTTTTGGTGCGCAATCCTGGACGCGGCGCGAGCGCGGTCAGGTCGTCGAGAATGGCGATGACTTCGTGCTGTCGGCGCAGCAGTTCAGCCATCAACGCAGCGCCCAGGCTACTCATGGCACCATAGAGCACCACTTTTACCACCGGGGTTTCGGCATTTTTCATGGCTGATCCCTTTTGTTATCCCTTGTATGACGTGTGACATACGGGTTACGTCGAGGGTTCGAACCGATTCAGAGGGTTTGCGATGCAAGCGATCAAGGGCTACCACGCCCACGTCTATTTCGACGCCAATACGATTGAACAGGCACGGGCACTGTGCGAGCGGGCCGCGCAATTGTTTCCATTGAAGATGGGCCGCGTCCACGAACGACCGGTCGGCCCGCACCCGGACTGGAGCTGCCAGTTGGCCTTCGGCCCCGAGCTGATCGGCGAGGTGCTGCCGTGGCTGGCCCTCAATCGCAAAGGCCTGGTGGTGTTTCTGCACCCGGACACCGGCGATGACTGGGTCGATCACACCGAGCATGCGATCTGGATGGGGGCGATGCGGACACTGGATTTGTCTGTTTTTTAATCAGGTCGTTGATACGCCCGACGCGTTTCTTCGCGCACGCACCTCAGCTGCTCGTGCGCAAATCGACTTTGATCGCATCCGACGATCGGTTGACCGTTCATTCAAAGGTTTCGCCCGCGAAAGGTAGCTGAAAGCTTCCCCGATTAGGATCGCCCTCACTTCCGGCAACAGACCGGTTGGCCAACGCGTGTGATCTCTCGCTCGCCCGGCCCAATTAACAACAACAATGGTGATTCTGATGTCCTCTGTAGCCCGCCTCTTCCCGCGTCTTTTCGTTGCCACTCCGCCCGTACGCCTCGTGCTTCCCGTTCTGCGCTGATCTCGCCCGATCCGCTCACTTAACTAGCCGCGCTACGCCTGGAGTAATCCCATGCTGACTTTCCTTGGCTTCGCCATGGTCATCACGTTCATGTTCCTGATCATGACCAAGCGCCTGTCCGCGCTGATCGCCCTGATCATCATCCCGATTCTGTTTGCGCTGTTCGGTGGCTTCGCGCCGAAGATCGGTCCGATGATGCTCGAAGGCATCACCAAGCTGGCGCCGACTGGCGTGATGCTGATGTTCGCCATTCTCTATTTCGCCCTGATGATCGACTCCGGCCTGTTCGACCCGGCCGTGCGCAAGATCCTCAAACTGGTCAAGGGCGACCCACTGAAAGTTTCGGTCGGCACCGCCGTACTGGCGCTCGTCGTTTCCCTTGATGGTGACGGCGCGACCACTTATATGATCTGCGTGGCCGCGATGCTGCCGCTGTACAGCCGCATTGGCATGAGCCCGCGGATCATGGCTGGCCTGATCATCCTCGCCGGTGGCGTGATGAACATGACCCCATGGGGCGGTCCGACCGCTCGTGCGGCGAGTGCGCTGCATGTCGATCCTTCGGACATTTTTGTGCCGATGATCCCGGCCATGGCCGCTGGCGTGGTGGCGATCCTGCTGATTGCCTATTTCTACGGCAAACGCGAACGTGCGCGTCTGGGCGAGTTGCACCTGATCGGCGACGAGATCGATCACAGCGAAATCAGTGTTTCGCAGTTCCCGGATGCCCGTCGTCCGAAGCTGATCTGGTTCAACGGCGCCCTGACCTTCGGCCTGATGTGCACGCTGATCGCCGGCCTGTTGCCGCTGCCGGTGTTGTTCATGGTTGCATTCAGTATCGCCATGATCGTCAACTACCCTTGCCTGCAACAGCAGAAGGATCGCGTCGCGGCGCACGCCGGTAGTGTGCTGGCAGTGGTCGGGCTGATCTTTGCGGCCGGCATCTTCACCGGTATCCTGACCGGCACCGGTATGGTCGATGCGATGTCGAAGAGCCTGTTGGCAGTGATCCCTGATTTCCTCGGCCCGTACCTGGCGGTAATCACGGCGCTGGTGAGCATGCCGTTCACCTTCTTCATGTCCAACGATGCGTTCTACTATGGTGTGTTGCCGGTGTTGGCCGAAGCCGCCAGCCACTACGGGATTACTGCGGTGGAAATGGCCCGTGCCTCGATCGTCGGCCAGCCCGTCCACTTGCTGAGCCCGTTGGTGCCATCGACTTATCTGTTGGTGGCGTTGGCCGGGATCGATTTTGGTGACCATCAGCGTTTCACCCTGAAATGGGCGATCCTGGTGTGTATCTGCATCCTGATTGCTGCACTGCTGTTGGGGACTTTTCCGCTCTTCAGCACTCTATAAGCCCAAGACTCACTGCACAGAGTCCCGGCTTCGCTGTTTGAAGCCCGGACTCTTTGTGGTTTAACAATCGCTCAAAGGAATACACATGGAATGGCTGACCAACCCTGAAATCTGGGTTGCCTTCTTTACCCTGACCGCCCTGGAAATCGTCCTCGGCATCGATAACATAATCATGATTTCGATCCTGGTCAGCCGCATGCCCAAACACATGCAGCAGCGCACCCGGATTTTCGGTCTGGCGCTGGCCATGATCACGCGGATCCTGTTGCTGCTGTCGATTACCTGGGTCATGCGCCTGACGGCCGACCTGTTCGTAGTGTTCGGCCAAGGCATCTCCGGCCGCGACCTGATCCTGTTCTTCGGTGGTCTGTTCCTGCTGTGGAAAAGCTCGCAAGAGATGTACCACGCACTGGAAGGCGAAGACGAAAGCGAAGAAACGCCAAGCGGCAAGGGTGGCAACTTCCTCTACACCATCATCCAGATCGCGATCATCGACATCGTCTTCTCGCTGGATTCGGTGATCACCGCTGTCGGCATGGTCTCGCACGTTCCAGTCATGGTTGCAGCGATCATCGTTGCGGTGCTGGTGATGATGCTGGCGGCCGGGACTATCAGCGATTTCATCGACAAACATCCGTCGCTGAAGATGCTGGCGCTGTCGTTCCTGCTGGTGGTCGGTACTGTGCTGATCGCAGAATCGTTCGATGTGCATGTGCCAAAAGGCTACGTCTACTTCGCGATGGCGTTCTCGCTGGCAGTGGAAGCGATCAATATCAAACTGCGTGGCGCGATGGCCAAGAAGAAACAACAGCAAGATCCGGTGAAACTGCGCAAGGACATTCCGGGCCAGTAACCCGGTAATCCAGCAGTCAATACAAAACCTGTGGGAGCTGGCAAGCCAGACTCCCACAGGTTTTTTTGTCTTTGATGCTTGAAAAACCGTAGTTCACGCAGACAGAAGAACCTGTTGGAGCTGGCTTGCCAGCGATAACGGGGTGTCAGTCGACATCAATGTTCGCTGTGCCGACGTCATCGCTGGCAAGTCAGCTCCCACAGGGTTTTGCCGTGTTTGTGGCGAACGTGAATGAACGCCTTTTCATGACACTTTTGTTTCAATCACCACTTTGGCTGTGCAATGCTGGCGCACAGACCGTTAGCCAACTACAGCTTAAGTATCAGAACGTAGAAACCGCGCGGCACCGTCAACTTGCTCCTCTGGAGCGCTGCTATTTCAGGGGGTTTGCATGCTCACCCTGCTCAATCTGCTTTCCGCCGTCGCCCTGCTGATCTGGGGCACGCACATCGTTCGAACCGGCATCCTGCGGGTGTACGGCACCCAGTTGCGCCATGTGATTGGCCAGAACATGTCGAAAAAATGGCTGGCCTTTGTCGCCGGTATCGTCGTGACCGCGATGGTGCAGAGCAGCAACGCCACCGCCATGCTCGTCACCTCTTTTGTCGGCCAGGGCCTGATGGCGCTGACCCCGGCGCTGGCGACCATGCTCGGCGCCGACGTCGGTACGGCGTTGATGGCCCGGGTGCTGACCTTCGACCTGTCTTGGCTGTCGCCGCTGCTGATTTTTGTCGGGGTGATTTTCTTTCTGTCGCGCAAACAGACGCGGCTCGGGCAAATGGGTCGCGTATCCATCGGTCTGGGGCTGATCATTCTCGCGCTGCAATTGATCGTCGAGGCCGCTGCGCCGATCACCCATGCGCAAGGGGTGAAGGTGATTTTTGCCTCGCTGACTGGCGATATCCTTCTCGACGCCTTGGTCGGCGCGCTGTTCGCGATGATTTCCTATTCCAGCCTCGCCGCCGTCCTGCTCACCGCCACACTGGCCGGGGCAGCGGTGATCAGTCTGCCGGTGGCGATCGGTCTGGTGATCGGCGCCAACATCGGCAGCGGCATTCTCGCGTTCATGAGCACCAGCATGCAGAACGCGGCGGGCCGGCAGGTGGCGCTCGGCAGTTTGTTGTACAAGCTGATCGGCCTGCTGCTGATCATCCCGGTGCTTGATCCGCTGGTGCACTGGATCGACAGCCTCGATTTCAGCCCGCAGGAAATGGTCATCGGCTTCCATCTGCTCTACAACACCGCGCGTTGCCTGATCCTGCTGCCGAGTGTCGGGCCGATGGCGCGGCTGTGTGCCTGGCTGCTGCCTGAACGGCCGGAGGTCAACGGCACCGCCAAACCGCGTCATCTCGACGCGACCGCGCTGGTCACGCCAAGCCTTGCGCTGGCCAACGCTGCGCGGGAAACCCTGCGCATGGGCGATCTGCTCGACAACATGCTCGATGCCACTCTCGATGTATTGCGCGGCAAGCAGACCGCCGTCACTCAGGAGGTGCGCAGGCTGACCGACGACATCGAAGCGTTGTACAGCGCAATCAAGCTGTATCTGGCGCAGATGCCGCGCGAGGATCTCGGCGAGCGGGACAGTCGACGCTGGGCCGAGATCATCGAGTTGGCGATCAACCTGAAACTGTCCAGCGATGTCATCGAACGCATGCTGCGCAAGATCCAGCAGCAGAAGACTTCGCAACGTCGTTCGTTTTCCGAAGAGGGCCTGGAGGATCTGGCCGTGCTGCATCAGCAGCTCATTGCCAACCTGCGGTTGGGGCTGTCGGTGTTTCTCAGTGGCGACCGGGAAAGTGCCCGGCAGTTGTTGCGCGAAAAACGTCGTTTTCGCGCACAGGAACGCCGTTTGGCCCATGCGCATGTCAGCCGATTGCAGCGCAAGATCGTGCAGAGTATTGAAACCAGTTCGCTGCATCTGGAGTTGATTGCGGACATGCGCCGGCTCAATTCGCTGTTCTGCGGCAGTGCGTATGTGGTGCTGGAAACGGCGGATACCGGCGCGCTGGCGGCGGATGATATGAGCGACATTACGCATTCGCCTTGAACGTCTGCGGTTGTGGTCAGTCAGTAACTCAGAGTTCAGCCTCAAGGCCGTCATCGCTGGCAAGCCAGCTCCCACAGGGTTTTGTGCGCCATAGATCCCTGTTTGAGCTGGCTTGCCAGTGAAGAGGGCCTGACTGAAGACACGGATCTCCAAATCAGCCGTATGGAAGCCTGTTATGCGTTGCCTGTTGTTCGCCTGTCTGTTGCTCGGTTCTCTACCCTCCTTCGCCCTGGATCGTTTTCAGGTCGAAGGCTATGCGTTGCCCAACGGTTTGCAGTTGATGCTCAAGCCCGGCACCGAGCGTGGGCATGTGGCGATCCGCCTGGTGGTCGGCGTTGGTCTCGATGATTTTGACTGCGACGAAAAAGAGCTGCCGCACCTGCTCGAACACCTGCTGTTTAGCGGCATTGACGCCACTGGCGAAGGTGGTCTCGAAGAACGCATGCAGGCCCTGGGCGGCGAATGGAACGCCTTCACCAGCAATGCCGACACCACCTTCGTCATCGAAGCCCCGGCGAAGAACCAGCGCAAGGTGCTCGATCTGCTGCTGGCTCTGCTGACCCAGACCCGCATTGACGACAACGCGATCAACGCCGCCAAACGCGTGGTCGAGCGTGAAGACGGCGGCCATTACACGCGCCTGCAACGTTTTCTTGATCGTCAGGATCTGGGCCACACCGCGAGCAATCAATTGGCCGTCGAACTGGGCCTGAAATGCCCGCAACGCGCCGAAGTCGATCATCTGACCCAAGAGCAGTTAGAGAAGGTGCGCCAGGCCTGGTACGCGCCGAACAACATGACCCTGATCATCGTCGGCGAACTCGACAAACTGCTGCCGGCTTATCTGGAACGCACGTGGGGCGCCCTCGAACCGGTCGAACCCAGCGAGCACCGTCCGCTGCCGGACATCAGCACCAGCGCCGCCCACGAGCGCACCCTCACCCGCGGCTTCATGGGTGACGGCGCCAAGTTGCACTGGTTGGTGCCGGAGCCGGTGCTGGACGATCAGTACGACCAGACCTTCGATATCCTCAAGGATTACCTCGACTGGGCGCTGTACCGGCAGATTCGCCTGAACCACGGTTTGTCCTACGGGCCGTGGGCCGAACGCGAAGTGTTCGGCGGCGTCGGCTTCATGAGCCTCAACGCTGACCTGGATCGCGATGACGTCGACGAAGCCATTCAGGTCCTGGAAGACCTCAAGGCGGACTTGCTGAAAAACGGTCTCGACCCTGACACCTTCGCCCGGATCAAACAGGCCGCCATCGCCCATCAGGCCTGGGCGGTACAAGGCAACAGTGCGATGGCCGATTATTACTGGAGCGCGCTGAGCGATTATCAGGACGGCCGCTTCGCCAACCCTGCGCGGGACCTGCAAGGCGTGACGCTGGAAACGGCGAACAAGGCCATGCGTGAGTTGATGTTGCAACCGGGGTATCTGCGGATCGAGAAGCCGCTGATCAGTGATGATCAGGTGTTGTGGGTAGCTGCAGGTGGAGTGGGTCTGGTGCTGCTGATGTTGATTGGCTGGCGCTTGCATCGTAAGCGCGCGTGAAGATCAAAAGATCGCAGTCAATACACCGAATAACTGACTGCCAACCTCGCCACGTGGCCCGGTGGGCGCTACTCTGTCGAGGTTTTTTCCCCTATCGTTGTGAACCGCCAAAATGTCCAGACTGACCCTCCTTATCCAGCGCATTATCGAGCTGATGAAGCGCTACCCCGGGGTCATTGCGCTGGGTGGTTTCATCTCGGGGGTCGGCAGTTTCATGCTGGTCGATCGCCAGCAGGGACTGGCGAGCTGGATCACGGTGATCATGCTGCTCAGCTGGATCTGGCTGATGTTGGAAAACACCCTCACCGGCCTCTTCACGCGGGTGTTCAAACGGGAAATTCCTCAACCGCTGCTGCGTTATGCGACGCAGATGATCCATCAGGAAAGCCTGTTTTTTGTCCTGCCGTTCTTTTTCATCACCACGACGTGGAACAGCAGCCAACTGATCTTTACCGGCCTGCTCAGCGTCGCCGCGCTGATCTCCATCGTCGACCCGCTCTATTACAAATGGCTGGCGCCACGGCGCTGGGCGTTTCTCGCGTTGCACACTCTGACCCTGTTCGCCGCCCTGCTCACGGCGTTGCCGGTGATCATGCACCTGACCACCTCGCAAAGTTTCAAATGGGCGCTGGGGATTGCCGTGCTGCTGTCGTTCCCGAGCCTGGCGTCGATCTTCCCGATCCGCACCGTACGCAACGCGCTGGCGATTCTGTGCATCACCGTGGGCATCGGTGGCGTCGGCTGGGCATTGCGTTCGTGGGTGCCGCCGGCGACGCTATGGATGACCGATGTGGCAATCAGCACGCAAATGCAGGATCGCACCCCTGGCGCCAGTCTCGATGAGGTCAGCGCCGAGCAGATCCGCAACGGCGGCCTCTACGCCTACACCGCGATCAATGCACCGCGCGGGCTCGATGAGCGGATTTATCACGTCTGGCAGTTCAACGGCAAAGAGGTCGATCGCATCGCCCTCGACATCCACGGCGGGCGCAAGGAAGGCTACCGGGCGTGGACGCACAAACAGAATTTCCCCGGCAACCCGGCGGGCAAATGGCAAGTGCGGGTGTTGACCGAGGATGGCCAACTGATCGGTGTGCTGCGCTTTGAAATCACCGACAGCACACCGGTCAAAGAAAAGTAATCCGGTTCGTGCTATTACGTTAGTTCGCTTAGAAGCCGAACAAGCACGGAGCTTATGACCAGCAGCTCGATGACAGGCAGCGCCCAATTGGACACGTCCAACACCCCTGCCCGCCTGCGGATCAGCGGAGACTGGACGCTTGCCCATTACACCGAGCTCAAACATCTGAGCGAAACCCTGCGCGGCCAGTACGACACCGACACGCCCATCGACCTCAACGGCCTCGGCGCCCTCGACACTGCTGGCGCGTCATTGCTGGTGGAACTGCTCGGTTCCGAGCGCCTCGGCAAGTCCGCCGAACATCCCGATTGCACAATCTCCAGCGCCGACCGCGCGCTGCTGCAGACCGTGTATCAGTCGTTGACCGATTTCTGCGTGCCGATCAAGGAACCGGAAATCAGCGTCAGCGTGCAATTGCTGACGCGCATCGGCCGCGCCGTCGACACGGTCTGGCAAGACACCCTGCAACTGCTCGGCTTCGTCGGCCTGATTCTGGAAACCATCGCTCGTGGCCTGTTTCGGCCCAAGCGCTGGCGTATCACGCCGATGATCGCGCACATCGAACAGACCGGCCTCGACGCCGCGCCGATCGTGGCGTTGCTGACCTTTCTGGTGGGGGCTGTGGTGGCGTTTCTCGGCGCGACGGTGCTGGCCAGTTTTGGCGCGAGCATCTTCACCGTCGATCTGGTGGGTTTTGCCTTCCTGCGTGAGTTCGGTGTTTTGCTCACCGCGATCCTGATGGCCGGGCGCACCGCCAGTGCGTTCACCGCGCAAATCGGGTCGATGAAGGCCAACGAGGAAATCGACGCGATTCGCACCCTCGGCCTTGACCCGATGGAGCTGCTGGTGGTGCCGCGCGTGCTGGCGTTGCTGGTGGCGCTGCCGCTGCTGACCTTTCTGGCGATGATCTGCGGAATCATCGGCGGTGCCGTGGTCTGCGCGGTGTCGCTGGATATCTCGCCGGCGATGTTCCTCTCGCTGCTGCAAAGCGACATCGGCGTTCAGCATTTTCTGGTCGGCCTGGTGAAGGCGCCGATCTTCGCGTTTCTGATTGCGGCAATTGGCTGCCTGGAAGGCTTCAAGGTCAGTGGCAGCGCCGAATCGGTCGGCGCACACACCACGTCGAGTGTGGTGCAGTCGATTTTCGTGGTGATCGTGCTCGACGCGGTGGCTGCGCTGTTCTTCATGGAGATGGGCTGGTGAGTCGTCTACCCCGTGCGCCCTCGGAGGCGGTGATTGAAGTCCGTAACCTGTGCAACCGCTTCGGTACGCAGAGCGTGCACGAGAACCTCGATCTGGATTTGTACAAAGGCGAAATCCTCGCCGTGGTCGGCGGCTCCGGCAGCGGCAAATCGGTACTGCTGCGCAGCATTGTCGGCCTGCGCCGGCCCAGCGAGGGCATCGTCAAAGTGTTCGGCCAGAATCTGCCGAGCCTGGCGGAGCATGAGCGCTCGTTGATCGAACGACGCTTTGGCGTGCTGTTTCAGAAAGGTGCGCTGTTCTCATCGCTCACCGTGGCCGAAAACGTCGCCCTGCCGCTGATCGAACACGCGGGCCTGAGCCGCGAAGATGCCGAGCATCTGGCCGCCGTCAAACTGGCGCTGGCCGGGCTACCGCTGTCGGCGGCAGACAAATATCCGGCGTCGCTGTCCGGCGGCATGATCAAGCGCGCCGCTCTGGCCCGGGCCTTGGCGCTGGATCCGGACATTCTTTTTCTCGACGAACCCACCGCCGGCCTCGATCCGATTGGCGCTGCGGCGTTCGATCAGTTGATCCTGACCCTGCGTGATGCGTTGGGTCTGAGTGTGTTTCTGGTGACCCACGACCTCGACACGCTCTACACCATCACCGACCGCGTGGCGGTGCTGGCGCAGAAGAAAGTGCTGGTGGCCGATGCCATCGACGTGGTCTCGGAAACCGATGACGCGTGGATTCACGAATATTTCCACGGCCCGCGCGGCCGCTCGGCGCTGGACGCCGCCAAACTGCTCAACGAGGTCTGACATGGAAACCCGAGCGCATCATGTGTTGATTGGCCTGTGCACCGTGCTGGTGGTGGCCGGCGCCCTGCTCTTCGGCCTGTTCCTGGCCAAATCCAGCGTCGACACCGAGTTCAAGGATTACGAGGTGGTGTTCAACGAGGCGGTCAGTGGCCTGTCCAAGGGCAGTTCGGTGCAGTACAGCGGGATCAAGGTCGGCGACGTGGTCAGCCTGCGCCTCGATCCGCAGGACCCACGGCGGGTGCTGGCGCGGATTCGTCTCGGCGGCGACACGCCGGTGAAGGAAGACACCCAGGCCAAACTGGCGCTGACCGGGATCACTGGCACGTCGATCATCCAGCTCAGCGGCGGCACGCCGCAGAGCCCGACCCTCAAGGGGCATGACGGCAAGCTCCCGGTGATCATCGCGTCGCCCTCGCCCATCTCGCGGCTGCTCAATGACAGCAACGACTTGATGAGCGGCATCAGTGCCCTGCTGCACAATGCTAATCAGATGTTCTCCGAGGATAACGTCGAACGCGTCAGCAGGACCCTCGCCCATCTCGAACAGACCACCGGCACCATCAACGATCAGCGCGGCGACATTCGCCAGGCCATGCAGCAACTGGCGAGCGTCGGCAAACAGGCCGGCAGCATGCTCGAACAGACCTCGGCGTTGATGCGGAACGCCAACGGCCTGCTCAACGATCAGGGCAAACAGGCGCTGGGCAGCGCCGAGCAGGCAATGAAGTCGCTGGAAGACAGCAGCGTCACCATCAATGCGTTGCTGAACAAGAACCAGAACTCCCTCGACAGCGGCATGCAGGGCCTCAACGGCCTGGCGCCGGCGATCCGCGAACTGCGCGAAACCCTGTCTTCGCTGCGGGCCATTTCCCAACGTCTGGAGGCCAACCCCAGCGGTTACCTGCTGGGCAGTGACAAGAACAAGGAGTTCACGCCATGAAGCTGACCCGCCTCGCCCTCCTCGCCACTGGCCTTACGCTGATCAGCGCGTGCACGATCTTCCCCGAATCCGAGCCGCTGGACGTCTACCGCTTGCCGGCAGCACAGGCGCCCGCCTCGCGCGGTTCGGCGGCGACACAGCAGTGGTCGCTGCGCTTGAACAAGTTGCAGGCCAGCGAAGCGTTGAACCGGCCGACCATCGCGGTGATCCCGCAGGGTGACGTGATCAGCAGCTACAAGGCTTCGCGCTGGAGCGATCCGGCGCCGGTATTGCTGCGCAATCGGCTACTCGATGGTTTTCAGCGCGATGGCCGGGTGACGTTGCTGAGCACCGATGACAGCAACTTTCAGGCGGATCTGGAGCTGGGCGGGAATTTGCAGGCGTTTCAGACCGAGTATCAGGGCACCCAGGCCAGCGTCGTCGTGCGCCTCGATGCGTTACTGGTGCGCGGCTATGACCAGCGAATCCTGGCCAGTCGCCGGTTTGAAGAACGTCAGCCGCTGAGCGATGTGCAAGTGCCGGCGGTGGTCGCCGGGTTTGGCCAGGCCAGTGATCGTCTCACCGCCGAAGTCGTCGCGTGGGCCGTGGACCAAGGTCAGAAACTGGCCCCCCAAAGACCCTGAGCTCGACACAATCCCTGTGGGAGCGGTGGCGGTGTGTCAGTCACCAGAGGTTCTGGATGTGCTGCCCTCATCACTGGCAAGCCAGCGCCCACAGGGGTCTCTATCAGCCGAAGAACCAGTAGCACACGGTGATGGCGCCGATCACGCCGGCCAGTTCCGCCAACAGCGCGCAACCCACGGCATGCCTTGCGCGCTGAATCCCCACCGCACCGAAATACACCGCCAGCACATAGAACGTCGTCTCGGTACTGCCCTGCACCGTCGCCGCGACGAGCGCCGGGAAGCTGTCCACGCCGGAGGTCTGCATTGTCTCGATCAGCATCGCCCGCGCAGCACTGCCGGAGAACGGTTTGACCATCGCTGTGGGCAGCGCATCAACGAAGCGGGTGTCCCAACCGGCCCATTCGACCAAATGGCGAATCCCGTCGAGACCAAAATCCAGCGCCCCGGATGCGCGCAATACGCCAACGGCGCAGAGCATCGCGACCAGATACGGCAGCAGGTTCTTGGCAACGTCGAAGCCTTCCTTCGCGCCTTCAACGAAGGCCTCGTAAACCTTCACTTTGCGTAAAGCACCGATCACCAGAAACAGCATGATCAGCCCGAACAACGTGAGATTGCCGAGGATCGACGAAAGCCCCGCCAGCGCCGTGGCCGACATTGTCCCCAGCAGTGCCATGAACGCGCCGAGGATCAGCGCGCCGGGAATCAGATACGCCAGCACCACCGGGTCCCAGATCCGCAGACGCTGCATGAAGGCTACCGACAGGAAGCCGACGATGGTCGAGCAACTGGTCGCCAGCAGAATCGGCAGGAACACCAGGGTCGGATCCGGCGCGCCTTGCTGGGCGCGGTACATGAAGATCGTCACCGGCAGCAGGGTCAGGGAGGAAGCGTTGAGCACCAGGAAAAGGATTTGCGCGTTGCTGGCGATGGTCGCGCTGGGGTTGAGTTCCTGCAACGCCTTCATGGCCTTGAGGCCGATCGGCGTGGCGGCGTTGTCCAGACCGAGACCGTTGGCGGCGAAGTTCAGGGTGATCAGGCCGAGGGCCGGGTGGCCGGGCGGAACCTCAGGCATCAACCGCAGAAACAACGGCCCCAACACCTTGGCCAGCCAGTCGACGATCCCGGCCTTCTCGGCAATGCGCAGGAAACCCAGCCACAGGGTGAGCGTGCCGAACAGCAGCACCATGACCTCGACCGAGAGCTTGGCCATGGCAAAAATGCTTTCCACCATCGCCGCAAAAATCCCGGCATTACCGCCGACCAGCCACTGCACCAGCGCCGACACGGCTGCCACGATGAAGAAGCCAAGCCACAGGCCATTAAGCATCAGTCAAATCCCCCGGAAGATGCGGCGAATGATAACGGGGTCGCCAGAAACGACAAACCCCGGATTTCTCCGGGGTTTGTTTATAACGGCTGGCGGTGATCCCTGTGGGAGCGGGCTTGCCCGCGATGGCGGTGTGTCAGTCAACAAAGATGTTGAATGTGCTGGCCTCATCGCTGGCAAGCCAGCTCCCACAGGGTCTTGGATTACTGCTTGGAAATCTCGCCGGCCGGCAGTTTTTCCTTGCTGCGCCAGTGCGGCAGGGAGTTCCAGTAGCGCTCGCCCTTGGCGTCGTCGTACATGCCTTCCCAGCGGGAGATAACCAGCACGGCCAGAGCGTTGCCGATCACGTTCAGCGCGGTACGGGCCATGTCCATGATGCGGTCGACACCGGCGATGAACGCCAGGCCTTCGAGCGGAATACCAACGCTGCCCAAGGTCGCCAGCAGCACCACGAAGGACACGCCCGGTACGCCGGCGATGCCTTTGGAGGTGACCATCAGGGTCAGTACCAACAGCAGTTGCTGACTGATCGACAAATCGATGCCGTACAGCTGGGCAATGAAGATCGCGGCGATGGACTGGTACAGGGTCGAACCGTCGAGGTTGAACGAGTAACCGGTCGGTACCACGAAACTGCAGATGGCTTTCGGCGCGCCGTAGGCTTCCATCTTCTCGATCACGCGCGGCAGCACGGTTTCCGAGGAGGCGGTGGAGTAAGCCAGTACCAGTTCGTCCTTGAAGATGCGCATCAGCTTCAACACCGAGAAGCCAAACAGCTTGGCGATCAGGCCCAGCACCACAAAGGCGAAGAAGGCGATGGCGACGTAAACCAGGATCACCAGTTTGGCCAACGGTACCAGGGAAGCGAAGCCGAAGTTGGCCACGGTAACCGCGATCAGTGCGAATACGCCGATCGGGGCGTAGTTCATGATCATGTGGGTGACTTTGAACATGCTTTCCGAGACGCCCTGGAACATCTTCACCAGCGGCTCGCGCAGGTCCGACTGCAGGCTCGACAGACCGAGACCGAACAGCACGGAGAAGAAGATGATCGGCAGCATTTCGCCGCGGGCCATGGCCGCAAAGATGTTCGACGGGATCAGGTTGAGGATGGTCTCGATGAACGCGTGTTCATGCTGTACTTCGGCGGCAGTCGCCTGGTACTTGGAAATGTCCACCGTACCCAAGGTGCTCATGTCGATGCCGGTACCCGGATGGAACAGGTTGGCCAGCACCAGACCGACGACGATGGCGATGGTGGTAACGATTTCGAAATAGATGATCGTCTTCAGGCCGATACGCCCGAGTTTCTTGGCGTCGCCCACGCCGGCGATGCCAACGATCAGGGAAGAGATGACAATCGGGATCACGATCATCTTGATCAGACGGATAAAGATATCGCCTGCCGGTTGCAGGACGTTGCTGATCCACCAGGCCTTCTCGGCACTGAAATGGTTGAGCAACGCGCCGATTGCAATCCCCAGAACCAGACCGATGAGGATCTGCCAGGCGAGGCTAATTCTTGCCTTCTTCATTATCTTTACCCTTACTTGCGTTTGACTCAGGCACATGCAGGAACTGGAACGCTTTTTAGCGGAAAAGTCTGTGCATCTGCCTCCGTATAAGGTGCCCCGAAGCGCGTATTGACGGCTCTTCGGCAGGCGAAAAAAGGCGCAACTATTCCGATGCAAGGTTGCGCCGTCTAATGCCGTAAACGCCTACCCTATGCCGAATCGGCATGAGCTTTTTTAAATGAAACTGGCGTCCCAACCGGTTCGATTGTGACATTTCGGCCGGCATAAGTGCCGTGAACCGGCCATCGCAGCGTAAATTGATTATTTTTTGAGCGAGGAATTTCGACGGAAATTTCAGGAAAAAGCCTACATATCGAGACCCGAAGTCCGACTGTTTAAAAGGTCTCTTTCTCGATATACGGTCGCCAGGAAACACCGCGTAATGTTTTCGCGCGCAGTGTGGGCGATAAAAAGAAGGGGCTGAACGCTCTGGATCAAGGTTTTGCTTGAATGAAAGCTTGGCGCAAGCCCGTCGAACCCCTTTGGATTGACGAACTTGCGGCAGCTTTTACCCTGACCCGGCCCTTGCGCAGGCACTCCCTGTACCCGTAGGTCACTCCGACTCTGTAGCAGTCAGAACGTCCCGGCCCCCTGGTCATGCGCCGACCGTCATCGGGTGGGCGCAATAGAGGGCAGCGCAGGCGCTGCCCTCATGTTCAAACTCAGTACCACTTCGGATCTTTTTTCAATGTTTCCATCAACAGATCCTGCATGCCCTGATCAGGCTTGCCGAAGAACCTGTAAGTGGCATGTCGCGTTGGCGACTTGTCGGACGGCAGACCTTCGGGCACATCAACCAGCATGCCGTAGGCATCGTCCTTGTCGAAGCTGAACGCAACGATCAAGCGGTGATTGAGGCACTTGTCTGCATTTTCGCAGAGCGGGCCAACAAGGTATTTGTCGCCATCTTCTTCCACGGCATTCATCTGCTGTTCGGAAGTGCCGGACAGGTTCATCACCCATTCCGGCAGGCGTTCTTCCTTCTTCACCACGCCTTGCCAGGTTTCCCTGTACTGCGAGTCGGAACTTAACAGTTCGTTGACCCGCGCCTGGCCGTCGTTGGCCGCCATCGCCATGGCACTACCGCCCAGAAGCAGGGCGGCTGCCAGTGTCTTCGAAACGCTCATCGTCAACCTCGGCCGCGACGGCCCATGAAGAACGACACAACGAACATCACCAGGAACACGACGAAGAGAATCTTGGCGATACCCGTGGCGGTGCCCGCGATACCACCGAAGCCCAGTACCGCAGCGATGATGGCAATGATCAAGAATGTGATTGCCCAACTCAACATGGTGATTCTCCTTACTTCTCTATTTAGGGATGTTGCGTGTTCCGGCGCATCGCGCCCGAATCCGGTTAATTCAATTAAAAGACCCAGCGCTCTTCACGCGGCAGCTGATCCATTGGCTGCGCCTGGTCGACGTCCATCATGCGCATCGAAGCGCTCTCGGCCGCAGTGTTGCTGACGGCACTGAAGTGCTTCTGCGTGCTGTGCTGGATCGAGATCAGCGGCTCAGGCTTCTGGCTGTTTTCCCAGCTCAGGTATTGCTGACACGCGATCAGGGTGATCAACAGCGCGAGCACGCCAAACAGACCTTGCTGGATATGCAGAGGCGAGATACGCATTTGGGCGGCACATTGGCGAGTCATCCTGGGTTCCTCACGCTTATTCGGTTGGGGCAGTTCTGATCTGCCCGGGATGAACAAGGTATTGCAGCCTGCATGCCAGTTTTTTATCTAAAAAATAATCAATAAAATCAATAGCTTACATTGCACTGAGGAAATCCGCGGGACGCATCCTGCACGATGCAGCATCTGCGGTCGTGCGCATTGCACGATTTTGTCGTAGGTGAATTCATTCTTATGGAATTGAGAGCAGGGCGCAGATGTCAGAAAAGTACGCAGGTAAATGCCTGCAAGGCAGTGATTGTTTAAAAATTCAACAAAATCAGTGGATTAGCCGTAAAGGCAGGAGAGGGCTACCCTCCTATGGCTGGCATCGTTCAGAATCAACCATGCAACTTGCCCGATTTTTCCGGGACTAACTCAAGAT
The DNA here is from genome assembly GCF_044218815.1 of Pseudomonas sp. A0308. Classification (NCBI taxonomy): domain Bacteria; kingdom Pseudomonadati; phylum Pseudomonadota; class Gammaproteobacteria; order Pseudomonadales; family Pseudomonadaceae; genus Pseudomonas; species Pseudomonas sp. A0308. The sequence continues at coordinate 3,277,273 of NZ_CP162581.1, read as the reverse complement.
CAATCACTATGGAGCGTAGGAAAAATGGAATCTGCCACTGAGCAACAAGGCCGCATTCTGCTGGTGGATGATGAATCCGCCATCCTGCGAACTTTCCGCTATTGCCTCGAAGACGAAGGCTATACGGTGGCCACCGCCAACAGCGCGGCTCAGGCCGAGGCACTGCTGCAACGTCAGGTCTTCGACCTGTGCTTCCTTGATTTGCGTCTTGGCGAAGACAACGGCCTCGACGTTTTGGCGCAGATGCGCATTCAGGCACCGTGGATGCGAGTGGTGATCGTCACCGCCCACTCGGCTGTCGACACGGCCGTGGATGCGATCCAGGCCGGCGCCGCCGACTACCTGGTCAAACCGTGCAGCCCGGACCAATTGCGGCTGGCGACTGCCAAGCAATTGGAAGTGCGCCAACTCTCGGCGCGTCTTGAAGCGCTGGAAGGCGAAATCCGCAAGCCCAAGGACGGCCTCGATTCCCATAGCCCGGCGATGAAAGTCGTCCTGGAAACCGCGCGGCAAGTGGCGGGTACCGATGCCAACATTCTTATTCTTGGCGAATCCGGCACCGGTAAAGGTGAGTTGGCCCGAGCGATTCACGGCTGGAGCAAACGCGAGAAGAAATCCTGCGTGACCATCAACTGCCCGTCGCTGACCGCCGAGTTGATGGAAAGCGAGTTGTTCGGTCACAGTCGCGGGGCGTTTACCGGCGCCAGCGAAAGTACTTTGGGTCGAGTCAACCAGGCAGACGGCGGCACACTGTTTCTCGACGAGATCGGCGATTTTCCCCTGACTTTGCAACCCAAGTTGCTGCGCTTCATTCAGGACAAGGAATACGAGCGGGTAGGTGACCCGGTGACTCGCCGCGCCGATGTGCGGATTCTGGCGGCGACCAACCTCAACCTCGAAGACATGGTGCGCGATGGTCGCTTCCGTGAAGACTTGCTGTATCGCCTCAACGTCATCACCTTGCACCTGCCACCGCTGCGCGAGCGGGCCGAGGACATTCTGACGCTGGCCGATCGCTTCCTCGCGCGCTTCGTCAAAGAGTACGCACGCCCGGCGCGCGGTTTCAGTGACGAGGCCCGTGAAGCGCTGCTCGGCTACCGTTGGCCAGGCAACATTCGCGAGCTGCGCAACGTGGTCGAGCGGGCGAGCATCATCTGCCCGCAGGAACGGGTGGAGATCACTCACCTGGGCATGGCTGAGCAGCCGGCCAACAATGCGCCACGCGTCGGTGCCGCGCTGAGCCTGGATGAGTTGGAGAAAGCCCACATCGGCGCAGTACTCGCCACCGCCGGCACTCTGGATCAAGCCGCGAAAACCCTGGGCATCGACGCCTCGACGCTGTATCGCAAGCGCAAGCAGTACAACCTGTGAGTGCCCGACGATGAAACTGGCGATGAAGTTGCGGACCCGGTTGTTCCTCAGCATTTCCGCGCTCATCACCGTGGCCCTGCTTGGGCTGTTGCTCGGGCTGGTCAGCGTGATGCAGATGGCCGGCACTCAGGAAACATTGATCCGCAACAACTTTGTCACCCTCGACCTGGGGCTGAAACTGCGCCAGACCCTCGGCGATCAGCTGATCATGATGCTTGCCGAGAAGCCTGACCCGGAGGCGTTCGAAGCGTCCAAACAACATTATTTCCAGTTGCTTGACGAAGGCATTGCTCAGGAGGAGAAGGGTGATGGCCGTCATTACGGGTTCTCGCAGGCCAAGTCCGATTACCTGAAGTTTCTCCAGGTGTTTGATCAGTCCCGTGACCCGGGTTCAGCCCTGAGTGGCAACAGTGACCTTCGTGAGCGTTTCAATACCTTGCGCAATGGCTTGATCGCCGAGCACAAGCACGCGCTCGACAACATTAATTCGGTGCAGCACGCGGCCCGCGACCGGGCGTTGCTGATTGCGAGCCTGCTCGGGTTGGTCGGGCTGGCGGTGTTGATCATCGGGTTCATTACCGCGCACGGGATTTCCCGGCGCTTTGGTGCGCCCATCGAGGCGCTGGCCAAAGCGGCCGATAACATCGGCCAGGGCAATTTCGAAGTGACGCTGCCGATCTCCTCGGCGATGGAAGTGAATTTGCTCTCGCGCCGGTTCGGGCTGATGGCTGAGGCGCTGCGCGAGCATCAGGCCACTAACGTCGATGAGCTACTGGCCGGTCAGCAACGCTTGCAGGCGGTGCTCGACAGCATCGACGACGGCTTGTTGATGATCGACCGCCAAGGCCATCTCGAGCACCTCAACCCGGTCGCCCAGCGCCAATTGGGCTGGGACGACGACCGTCTCGGCCAGGGCTTGGGCAGCGCACTTGAGCGGCCGGAACTGGATGAGCAGCTGCAACTGGTGTTGCGCGGCGGCACGCTGGAGCGGGCGCCGGAAGACTTGAGTATCGAGGTCGATGGCGAGTCGCGCCTGCTGACTTATAGCCTGACGCCGGTCAGCCACACTCAAGGTCACATTCTTGGCGCGGTGATGGTGTTGCACGATGTCACCGAGCAAAGAGCCTTCGAGCGGGTGCGCAGCGAGTTTGTGCTGCGCGCGTCCCATGAACTGCGAACGCCGGTCACCGGCATGCACATGGCTTTCGGGCTGTTCCGCGAGCGGGCGAAGTTTGCGCCGGAGTCCCGTGAGGCCGACCTGCTCGACACCGTCAACGAAGAAATGCAGCGCCTGATGCAATTGATCAATGACTTGCTCAACTTCTCGCGTTACCAGAACGGCTTGCAGAAACTGACGCTCGCGCCGTGTTCCATCGAAGATTTGCTGGCGCAGGCGCAGTTACGCTTTGCCGATTTGGCGGCGGAAAAAGGCATCGATTTGACTGTGGAAGTACAAGGGCCTTTGCCACGCTTGCAGGCTGACCAGGCGCAGCTTGATCGGGTGCTCGACAACCTTATCGATAACGCCTTGCGCCATACCGCCCGGGACGGCCAGATCCGTTTGCAGGCACGTCGCCATGGCGAGCGGGTGATCATCAGCGTCGAGGATAATGGCGAAGGCATTGCCTACGGCCAGCAAGGGCGGATCTTCGAGCCGTTCGTTCAGGTCGGGCGCAAGAAGGGCGGGGCCGGGCTCGGCCTGGCGCTGTGCAAGGAGATTGTTCAGTTGCATGGTGGACGGATGGGCGTTTATTCGCGGCCGGGGCAGGGCACGCAGTTTTATATGGCTTTGGCGGTTTAGGCTTCGTCATCCATCCGGCGCCCTGCAATTCGCCGTCCGCGGGTGATCAGTTCAATGAACTGCACTGCACTCAGGGCATGGGCGAACAGCCAGCCCTGACCGAACTTCACGCCTTCGCTGCTGAGCAGTTCGGCCTGCGATTCCAGCTCGATCCCTTCGGCAATCACCTTAAGATCCAGGGCCTGCGCCATGTGAATGATGTGCGGAGCGACGCCGCTGCTGGCGGCGTCATGGCCGAGCGCGTCGATGAACGCCTTGTCGATTTTCAGGCAATCCACCGGCAGGGTTTGCAGGTAGGCGAGGCTGCAATAGCCGGTGCCGAAATCGTCGATCAGCACTTGATGGCCCAGATCGCGCAGCGCTTGCAGGTTATCCCGAGCGACCACCACATCAATCAAGCCGCGCTCGGTGACCTCGAAGGCAATCTGCTTGGCTGCCACTCTGTGCAAGGCCAGCAGCCGCGCCATGACCGGGCCGATGCGCGGCACCATCACGTCGCATGCGGCAAGGTTGACTGAGATATACAGCTGCGGATTGGCGCGCAACACTGGCCCCAATTGCTCCAGTAGGCGTTGAAGGACAAAGTCGGTCATCTGGCGAATCTGCCCGGTATTTTCCGCCATCGGGATAAACAGGTCCGGGCTGGTCAATGTGCCGTCCGGACGGCGCCAACGCAGCAAGGCTTCAGCGCCGACGCAGTTGCGGCTGTCGAGGTCGAAGATCGGTTGATAGAGCACTTGCAGTTCGCCGCGGCGGATGGCGCCGTGCAGTTCGGCATCCAGTGACTGGCGCTGGCGCACCAGCAAAAATATGCAGAACCCCACGACAGCGCCCAGCACCAGGCAGGCCGGGACTATCCACCACCAGATGGTGGGGATCTGCATGCCGGTGCGCGGTGTGATCAGCACCAACTGATATTCCGGGTTGTCGGTGGGCATGCGGTAGATCAATCGATTCTGGGTGACTTGCAGGGCGTCGCGGCTTTTTGGCGGCCAGGGTTCCGCTGGTGGCCATGTCTGCGCAGTGCCGAGCACCGGAATGGCGCGGGAGCCGTGGTCCAGCACTACCAGCAGGCTGCTGCCGGGCGACAGGTCGACCATGTCGGTCAAATGCCCGCGTGATGTAGCCACACGAAAATTGCCGCGCCCAAGCATCAATGCTGCGCGGTTTTCGTCGGGTTCGGTTGTGGTGTTCAGCCAGTAGCTGTAGGTCGGGCCTTTGATGTCCGGCGCGCGGTTAACCGACAGACCCTCTTCGCGCGGACGATTGGAGCAGACTCGCGAGGCGTCCATATAAGCCGCTTCATAGACGAAGCGATAGTTGAAGGTGACTTGCCGCAGCGTGGCGATCATCTCGTCGTCACAACTGCGCAACGGCTGGGCTTCGAGGTCGTCGAGGCTTTCGCGTAGTTGTCCGAACAACTGCTCGAGCCGGGCGAGAAAGCGTTCGCCCTGAGCGTTCATTACCTGGCTTTCACTTTGTTCGACCTGGCGCATCGCCACGAACATCGCGCCGCTGAATAACAGGCCTGCACTGAGGACGGCCGCGATCATCGCCAAAAACCCTGGGCGATAAAACCAGCTACGCAGCGTCGCTCGGGTAGCAACCATCATGGAATATCCGAAGAATTACCAATGAGTTATAGCTGCTGATTGGAAGTTCGCCCTGACCGTCGGGCGGGCGTCATTATTTTGTCTGATTTAGAACCAGCAGCAACGCCGCCGTTTGCGCGTCCGGGGTGCCGTCAAACCGCGAAGGACGGAAGTGCATCTGGAACGCGGCGAGGACGTGGCGCGTCGCGACGTCCAGCTCGCCAGTTTGCGGCGTCTCATAGCCCAGATGGGCCAACTGCGCCTGAAACCAGCTGATGCTTGGCAGCTCGCCGCTGGTGAACAACGCTTGCTGGCGCGCTACGGCCTTTTCGTTCGGCCACGCGCCCAGACCTTCGGCGGCGAGACGCTTCCACGGGAACAGTGGCCCTGGATCAAGCTTGCGCAGGGGCGCGATGTCGCTATGACCGATGATGTGCTGCGGGCTGATGCCGTTGCGCTTGCTGATATCTTTGAGCAGAACGATCAGCGCTTGAATCTGCGCTTCGCTGTAGGGATACCACAGGCGCCCGGTTGGGGTGTCTGTGAAACCAGGGTTGACGATTTCGATACCGATGGAGCTGGAGTTGAGCCAGGTGCGGCCCTGCCATTGGCTCTCACCGGCGTGCCAGGCGCGCTGGTTTTCGTCCATCAGCTTGTAGACAGTGGCGCGCTGGTCGTCACCGATCAGGTAGTGGCTGCTGACCTCACCGTGGGTCAGCAACTGCAGCGAACGCTCGAGGGAAGCCGAGGTGTAATGCACGACCACGAACTGGATACGGCTGTCGTAGTTGGCGGAAGGATGGCTGGTGTCATAACGCGGACCGCTGGCACAACCGGCCAGAACGAGTAGCGACGCGAGGAGGGCAAAAAATTTCATGGCAGAGGGCAATTACACAAGACAGTAATGCAACAGTGTAACGTACTGCCTTGGGTCCAGACGGTCAGCGAGCGGATTTAAACAAAATGGAACAAATTATCAGCCCAGCTCAACTCGATTGCGCCCGCCATTTTTAGCCCGGTATAGCGCCTGATCGGCTCTTTTAAGCACCAGATCGCTGTGTTCTCCTGGCTTGAACGATGCCAGCCCCATGGAAATCGTGATCGTCACCCGTTCACCCTTGAAATGGAACGGGCACGCTTCGATCGCTGCGCGCAGGGTTTCCAACATTTTTGCACCGACCGCTGGCGGGGTGGCCGGCATCAGCAGAACGAACTCTTCGCCGCCGAAACGTGCGATGAAATCTGAACCGCGCAGGCGTTTGCGCAACACCGTGGCAATGATCTTCAGGACTTTGTCACCGGCCAGGTGGCCGTAGTTGTCGTTGATTCGCTTGAAGTGATCAAGGTCGAGCATTGCCAGGCTCAGTGTGTTGCCGTGCTGCTGCCATTGCTTGATCTCATGCTCGAGACGTTCGCTCCAGGCCGCGCGGTTGGGCAGGCTGGTGAGCGGATCGATAAGGGCCTTCTGGCGTTGCTCTTCAAGGTGTTCGCGGAAGCCCTGGGCTTCTTGCTCCATGTGCGCCACGCGCTCGGAGAGACCTTTGAGGCGCGTCGCGACTTCCTGTTCCCGGGCATCGCGCTGCTTCTGATGTTGATCCATGGTGCCGAGCAAGCCTTCGAGATGATTTTCCAGCACCTGCTTGAGGTCATCCAGGTCGGCAGCCTCCTGGACACTGGTCTGCAAGCCGTCGACTTGCTCCCGGATCTGCGTGTCCATCGCCCGCGCCGCCGAACTGTTGTCGGCATGGCCTTCGCTGGCGGCTTGCAAATTGCTCTGGAACGCCTCGAGGCGTTCGTTGAGTTGCTGCAGATACGCTTCGAATTCGTGCTGACCACTGTCGGTAATCGCCAGCATCAACGTCGCCAGATCGTCGAGGATCGGGATCAGTTCGTACCAGTTCAAGCCATGCTTGAGCCGCTCGCGCATGGCTTCGGCTTGTGGGCGATGTCGTTCGGGCAGGGTCAGGTCGTCGAGCAGGCCGATCAGCGTGTCTTCGATGTGTTTGGCCACGGAGCTGTAGGACGGCTCCGGGGAATCCGGCAGGGCGAAGAGGATGTCGTGCTCGGATTGCTCCGGATCAATCGCCGCCAGTGCTTGAGCGATGGGCGGCGGCAGGGGCAGGGTGTCGAGGAACAGCGGCTCTGGATCGCCGGGGTGGATCAATTCGTCGGGGTTGAAGGCGACAGGTAAAACAACTGGCGTCGGAGCAGGTGCTGGAGCGGTTTCGGGCTCGGGCTCGGATTCGACTGCGTCTGCTTCAGGTGCAGCTTTGATCACTTCGCTGGTCACCGTTGGCGGCACGAAGGTCGTTATTTGCGGTTCGCGCTGAGGCGCAAGCGCAGGTGTCTCGGAAATCGCGGTTGGCGCGGCGTCCAGGGTAACGGCAGCGGCCGCCGGTGGCTCAGTGACTGCGACAGGCTCTGGGGCGGGTTCGTCTGCAGGTGCAGGTGCAACTGCCGGTTGTGCCGTCGGCGCAACTTGAGCTTGCGCCGTCGGTTCCGGCGCCTCCTCGCTGTCTCGGCTGCCGAAAAGCCTTTGCAGCAACCCCGGCCGGCCAGGTTCGGCGGGTGTCTCCACCTGACTCAACGCCTTGCCCTGCAGGCCGCTGAGTTCACCCAGCAGCAGCGGCAGTTCCCTGGCCTGACCGACACGGCCATCCAGTTGTTTGGCAAATTTCTTCAGGGGCTGGGCGACTTCCCGTGGCAGCGGCAACGCTTGCAGCTGAGTCACCAGCGCGTTCAGTGCAGTGCTGACCTGATCGATCCGGGTTTCGCGACGCTGTTCGGAGTCGAGCACGGCTTTTTCCAGGCGTGGCAACAGGGCGGCGAGGCCGGCATCCATGTTGTCGGAGCGCACCACGTCGCGCATTTCTTTCATGCATTGATCAACGACGCGGTCGGTGCCCTCAGCGGCCAGCGTGCTGCGCACCAGGCCTCGGCGCAGCAGGTCGAGCCTTGCGGCCCAGCGACGTTCGAGTTTGTCCTGTTGTTCGATGCTTTTGAGGTATTTCTCTTTCCAGCGCTGGGCTTCGTCGCTCATTCAGGGGTTCCGCGAGGGGCAGGACTCAACGCGGGCAATGCATCGGCCGTGAGCGAACCCGGCAGACGAATCTCTACCGCGACCGGCAGGTGATCGGAAATCGGTTGTGCCAGCACTTCGACCTTTTCCAGGGTCAGGGTCGGGCTGAGCAAAATATGATCAAGGCAGCGCTGAGGACGCCAGCTGGGGAATGTCGCTTCCACCTGCGGGGCCAGCAGGCCGAGATCGCGTAACGGCGACTGTTGTAGCAGATCGCTGGCATGGGTGTTCATATCACCCATCAATATCTGATGTTTGTAGCCACCGATCAAATCACGAATATAGGCCAGTTGCAGGCTGCGCGTTCGCGCTCCAAGGGCCAAATGCATCATCACCACCACCAGCGCTTCCGGGCCTTCGCCGAAGCGCAGCAGGATCGCGCCGCGACCTTTTGGGCCGGGCAGCGGATGATCCTCGATCGCCCACGGCTTGAGACGACTGAGCACGCCATTACTGTGCTGGGCCAGTCGACCGAGGTTGCGATTGAGTTGTTGATACCAATAGGGGAAGGCGCCGAGATGGGCCAGGTGTTCGACTTGATTGATGTAGCCCGAGCGCAGGCTGCCGCCATCGGCCTCCTGCAACGCGACCAGGTCGAAGTCGCCGAGCAGGTCGCCGATCTTCTGCAGATTGCCTGAGCGCCCGGTGTGCGGCAGCAGGTGCTGCCAGCTGCGGGTCAGGTAGTGCCGGTAACGCTCGGTGCTGATACCGACCTGAATGTTGAAACTGAGCAAGCGCAGACGATGATCCGCTGGCAGGCCCGTGGACGCCAGGTGATGCTCGTTGACTTGCGGATCATGCAAGCCAACGATGCGTTCGGTCTTCCAGCGGCGCATGGCGGTTGCCGCGCTTAGTTGGCAGCAGCCTTGTTGGTGGCTCGCTCTTTGGCAACCAGTTGGTCAGCCAGTTTCAGCGCTTGCTCGGCACCACCGGCGGAGCCGATGTCGAAGCGATATTTGCCGTTGACGATCATGGTTGGCACGCCGGTGATTTCATACTTCTTGGCCAGTTCGCGAGCCTTTACGATCTGACCCTTGATGGCGAAAGAGTCGAAAGTGGCGAGGAACTTGTCCTTGTCCACGCCTTGAGTGGCGAGGAAGTCAGCCATGTCGTTCTTGTCGATCAGCTTCTTGTGCTGCTTCTGGATCGCTTCAAACACAGCGCTGTGAACCTTGTGTTCAACACCCATAGCTTCCAGCGTCAGGAACATCTGGCCGTGAGCGTCCCATGGGCCGCCGAACATGGCTGGAATACGCACGAAGTTGACGTCGGATGGCAGTTTTTCAACCCACGGATTGATCACTGGCTCAAAGGAGTAGCAATGCGGGCAGCCGTACCAGAACAGCTCTACCACTTCGATCTTGCCAGGCACGGCAACCGGCACCGGATTGCTCAGCTCTACATAAGGGGCGGCAGGGGCTTCAGCGGCCTGGGCAGTCACGCCGAACAGGCTGGCAGCGACGAGGGCGGCGCTGATGATCAGATTACGCATGCTTTACTCCTGGACAAATTGGGTCGCCTCGCGCGACCTGTTCTCAGACAGGCCTTGGCGGGCATGAGTTCTGTAGTGTAACGGCAGCGGCCACAAAAAAGGGCGGCCAAAGCCACCCTTTTTATACTTGCTGCGACGGATTAATCGAGCGTTAACGTTGCGCGAGATGTCCGTTGCAGCCAGGGCTCTTAGTGCAGGCCCTGAATGTAGCTGGAGACCGCGGCGATGTCTTCATCACTCAGGCGCTTGGCAATGGTCTGCATGGTCATCGTGTCACCATCGTTGGTACGGCCGCCTTCTTCCTTGCGGAAATCGGTCAGCTGTTTGGCGATGTATGAAGCGTGTTGGCCACCCAGGTGCGGGAAGCCGGCAGCAGCGTTGCCGCTGCCATTGGGCGAGTGGCAACCGGTGCAGGCTGGCAGGCCCTTGGTCAGGTTGCCACCACGGAACAGGGCTTCACCGCGCGCCACAAGCTTGGGATCGGCGGCGCCGACGCTGCCTTTCTGGCTGGCGAAGTAGGCAGCCATGTCGGCCAGATCCTGATCGCTGAGGTTGGTCAGCAGACCAGTCATTTCCAGAACTACGCGCTTGCCCGACTTGATGTCGTGTAGCTGCTTGGTCAGGTAGCGTTCACCTTGACCGGCCAGTTTTGGAAAGTTTGGCGCCATGCTGTTCCCGTCCGGGCCATGGCAGGCTCCGCATACAGCGACTTTCGCCTGACCTGCTGCGGCATCACCTGCAGCATGGGCGAAGCCAGTTATTCCCACGGTCAACAGCAGACTCACGATCAATTTGTTCATCAGCTAATCCAACTACGGCTAAGGGTTAAGAGTTATGGACCGGGCTTACTCGCTCATCCACAGGATGATGGCTTGGTAATCCTCGGCACTGCAGTCCATGCACAAACCACGCGGCGGCATCGCCTTGAAACCCTGGGTCACGTGTTGCACCAGCGTCTCCATACCTTTCGCCAACCTCGGCGTCCAAGCTGCCTGATCGCCTCTTTCGGGCGCCATGGGTAGTTGGCCGGAATGACAGGCACTACAAACACGGTTGTACACGGCTTCCGGATCCTGTGTAGCCTGTGCGCTGCAAAGCGGCATCAAGACTCCGGCAGCCAGCAGCCATTTAAACGACCTTTTCAGGGTTGAGAGCGTTTTGCGTTCTAATGCGCAATCAAGGTCTGTCGCTCTCGTAAACTTCGTCCTTCGCTGGGACAAAGCACACACAAAATCTGCGGCATTATATACTGGCGTCACTGAAACGGAAGCGACACCGCGTTCCGCGCCCATTCCCGGCGCCGCCCACATCGGAAATCCCATGCAGCTCAAAAATCCCATCCTCGGCCTGTGCCAACAGTCCACGTTCATGCTCAGTGCCGCCAAAGTCGATCAGTGCCCCGACGACGAAGGCTTTGAAGTGGCATTTGCCGGTCGTTCCAACGCCGGCAAATCCAGCGCGCTGAACACCCTGACTCACGCCAGCCTGGCGCGTACCTCGAAAACTCCGGGTCGCACACAGCTGTTGAACTTCTTCAAGCTAGACGAAGATCGTCGTCTGGTCGACCTGCCGGGCTACGGTTATGCAAAAGTACCGATCCCGCTGAAGATGCACTGGCAGCGTCACCTTGAGGCTTACCTGGGTGGCCGCGAGAGTTTGAAGGGTTTGATTCTGATGATGGACATCCGTCATCCAATGACCGACTTCGACCTGCTGATGCTCGACTGGGCGGTTGCGGCCGGCATGCCGATGCACATTCTGCTGACCAAAGCGGACAAGCTGACCTACGGCGCAGCGAAGAACACGCTGCTCAAGGTTCAGGCGGAAATTCGTAAGGGTTGGGGTGATCTGGTGACTATCCAGCTGTTCTCGGCGCCGAAACGCATGGGCCTGGAAGAGGCCTACACTGTGTTGGCGGACTGGATGGAATTGGCAGACAAGGGCGCCGAAACGGCGTCTGAGTAAAAGGATTTCAAAATCGTCTGTGGTGTCTTGCGTAGCACCACAGCCGATTTTTGGGCAAAAAAAGCCCCGGATTTCAGTGGGGAGGGAGAAATTCCGGGGTTTAAGTTCCGAACCGCTAGGGCGGGGTTCAGATATCTGCCAACACTTAACACAACATAGGAGCATTGAAGGGCTTCACCAGCCATTCAGTAACTCTGAGTAGCGAGCTGCAAGATTAGTTCAGATTTTTTTCAAAAAGCTTTGGAATAAGCCCAAGCGCTATTCGGACTAAGCACCTTCCAACGGGTCTGCCGCGGCGCAAAGCCGCAGCAAAACCAGCTCAAAATGGCTTAGTGCGCCTCATCCCAGTTATTGCCCACACCCACTTCGACCAGCAGCGGCACATCCAGCTTCGCCGCTTCGCTCATGTGCTGACGAATTTCGGCGCTGACCTGATCGACCAGATCCTCGCGAACCTCCAGCACCAGTTCATCGTGCACTTGCAGGATGACTCGCGCGTCCAGCCCGGATGCCGTCAGCCAATTATCCACCGCGACCATGGCTTTCTTGATGATGTCGGCTGCCGTGCCTTGCATCGGCGCGTTGATTGCCGTGCGTTCAGCGGCAGCGCGTTCCTGCGGCTTGTTGGAGTTGATTTCCGGCAAGTACAGGCGACGGCCGAAGAACGTTTCGACATAACCCTGATCCGCAGCCTGCGCGCGGGTGCGATCCATGTACTCGCGAACGCCCGGATAACGCGCAAAGTAGGTGTCGATGTAAGCCTTGGCGGTCTTGGTGTCGACGCCAATGTCCTTGCCGAGTTTCTGTGCGCCCATGCCGTAGATCAGGCCGAAGTTGATCGCCTTGGCGCCACGGCGCTGGTCGGAAGTCACTTCGTTGAGCTCGACCTTGAACACTTCGGCAGCGGTGGCGGTATGCACATCCAGATTGTTGCGGAAGGCGTTCATCAAGCCTTCGTCCTTGGACAGGTGGGCCATGATCCGCAGTTCGATCTGCGAATAGTCCGCCGCCAGCAGTTTGTAGCCTTTTGGCGCGACGAAGGCCTGACGGATGCGTCGGCCTTCAGCGGTACGCACCGGAATGTTCTGCAGGTTCGGATCGCTGGAGGACAGGCGCCCGGTCGATGCCACGGCCTGATGGTACGAGGTATGGACGCGCCCGGTGCGCGGGTTGATCTGCTCCGGCAGGCGATCGGTGTAGGTGCTTTTCAGCTTGCTCATGGAGCGATGCGCCATCAGCACTTTCGGCAAGCGGTGATCGTCCTCGGCGAGTTTTGCCAGCACTTCTTCGGCAGTGGACGGCTGGCCCTTGGCGGTTTTCTTCAAAACCGGCAGGCCGAGTTTTTCGTAGAGAATCACGCCGAGCTGCTTGGGCGAGCCCAGGTTGAACTCTTCCCCAGCGATTTCGAACGCTTCACGCTCCAGCGCGACCATCTTGTTGCCCAGCTCAATGCTCTGGATACCGAGCAGCTCGGCATCGACGAATGCGCCCTGGCGTTCGATGCGCGCCAGCACCGGTACCAATGGAATCTCGATGTCAGTCAGCACGCTGGCCAGGCTTGGAATGGCGCTGAGTTTTTCGAACAGCGTCTGGTGCAAACGCAAGGTGATGTCGGCGTCTTCGGCGGCATACGGCCCGGCCTGTTCCAGCGCGATTTGATCGAAGGTCAGTTGCTTGGCGCCTTTGCCGGCGATGTCCTGGAAACTCACGGTGGTGTGGTCCAGGTACTTCTGCGCGAGGCTGTCCATGTCGTGGCGGGTGGCGGTGGAGTTGAGCACGTAGGACTCAAGCATCGTGTCGAAGGCGACGCCGCGCACGGTGATGCCTTCGTTCTGATCGCCGCCGATGGCGCAGTTGGCCAGAATGTTCATGTCGAACTTGGCGTGTTGGCCGACCTTGAGTTTGTTCGGGTCTTCGAGAATCGGCTTGAGCGCGCGCAGTACGGTGTCGCGATCCAGTTGCTCCGGCACGCCGATGTAGGAGTGGGTCAACGGAATGTACGCCGCTTCGTTGGCCTGCACCGCGAACGACAGACCGACAAGCTGCGCCTGCTGCGCATCGATACCCGTGGTTTCAGTGTCGAAGGCGAACAGTTTGGCGTTCTTGAGTTTTTCCAGCCAGACGTCAAAACGCGCCTGATCGAGGATGGTTTCATAAGCAGCTTCAGCCGGAGCGGTCGGAGCCTCGGCCTCTGGCGCGCTGAACAGATCACCCGCCGGCTCAGGCGCCGCAGCGCTGCTCAGCTCCAGGCGTTTGGCGTCGCGATCGAGATCGTTGATCCAGCTTTTGAATTCCAGCAGCGTGTACAGCTCGTAGAGCTTGGCCGGATCTTCGGCGCGCATCTGCAAATCGTCGAGTTCGACGTCCAGCGGCACGTCGATCTTGATGGTCGCCAGTTGATAGGAGAGGAAAGCCATCTCCTTGTGTTCTTCGAGCTTGGCCGGCAGGGTCTTGGCGCCGCGAATCGGCAGGGTCGGCACGATGTCGAGCTGCGCGTACAGCTCGGTCAGGCCACCGTTGACGCCGACCAGCAGGCCGGATGCGGTTTTCGGGCCGATGCCGGGAACGCCCGGAATATTGTCGGAAGAGTCGCCCATCAGCGCCAGATAATCGATGATCTGCTCCGGAGCGACGCCGAATTTCTCCTTCACGCCCTCCACGTCCATCGAGCTACCGGACATGGTATTGACCAAGGTAATGTGGCCATCGACCAGTTGCGCCATGTCCTTGTCGCCGGTGGAGATGATCACCGGGCGATCCGCCGCCGCACTGCTGCGGGCCAGCGTGCCGATCACATCGTCGGCCTCGACGCCTTCCACGCACAGCAGCGGGAAGCCGAGGGCGATCACGCTCTGGTGCAGGGGCTCGATCTGTACGCGCATGTCGTCGGGCATGCTCGGGCGGTTGGCCTTGTATTCGGCGTACATCTCATCGCGAAATGTGCCGCCCTTGGCGTCGAAAACCACAGCGAACGGACTGTCCGGGTACTGTTTGCGCAAACTTTTGAGCATGTTCAGCACGCCCTTGACCGCACCGGTCGGCAGACCTTTGGAGGTGGTCAAAGGAGGCAGGGCGTGGAAAGCGCGGTACAGGTAAGACGAACCGTCCACCAGGACGAGGGGGGCTTGGCTCATGAGCAGAATCAACCTTTTCGGCGGGCCCGGCGCTAGAATAGCGGGACCGTTGACGACAAAGGGACAAGGTTATCATGCGTACGTTAAATCGCTTGCTGCTGGTCGGGTTGATTGCTGCTTCACCATTGGCCGCGATGGCGGCGGATGATGCGCCGACGGGGGACCCCGAAGTTACCATTCGCACGGAAGGCGACAAGACCATTCAGGAGTATCGACAAAACGGTTTCCTGTATGCGATCAAAGTCACGCCGAAGGGCGCACCACCGTACTTTCTTGTGCGCGCAGACGGGACGGATGCGAACTTCATTCGCTCGGATCAGCCGGATATGCTGATTCCGTCGTGGAAGATTTTCGAATGGAAGTAGTCTCTTAATTTTAATCGGCGCCGCGTTGATCGCGGCGCCCGAACTGAGCAGTTTTTAACCATGTCTGTGTTCACCCCCCTGGCTCGGCCCGAGCTGGAAACCTTTCTCGCCCCTTACGGGCTTGGCCGTCTGCTTGATTTCCAGGGGATTGCCGCCGGCAGCGAAAACACCAATTTCTTCATCAGCCTGGAGCAGGGCGAATTCGTCCTGACCCTGGTCGAACGCGGCCCGGTGCAGGAGATGCCGTTCTTCATCGACCTGCTCGACGTGCTGCACGAAGCCGATCTGCCGGTGCCGTACGCACTGCGCACCATCGACGGCGTGGCGTTGCGTGAACTCAAAGGCAAACCGGCATTGCTGCAACCGCGTCTGGCAGGCAAGCACATCAAGGTCGCCAACGCCCAGCATTGCGCGCAGGTCGGCGAGTTGCAGGCGCATCTGCACCTGGCGACCCAGGGCGAGCACATGATCAAGCGCAAGACCGATCGTGGCCTCGACTGGATGCTGGAGGAGGGCACCGAGCTGCTCTCGCACCTGAGCGATGCGCCGCGCGCATTGCTGCAAAAGGCGCTGGATGAAATCACTGCGCGCAAGGACAAGATTCTCGCGCTGCCACGGGCGAATATTCACGCCGACCTGTTTCGCGACAACGCGATGTTCGAAGGCACGCATCTGACCGGGCTGATCGACTTCTACAACGCCTGCTCGGGCCCGATGCTCTATGACGTGGCGATTGCGTTGAACGATTGGTGTTCGGACGATGATGGTCTGATCGATGGCCCGCGTGCCCGTGCTTTCCTCGGCGCCTACGCGGCGCTACGGCCGTTTACGGCGGCAGAGGCTGAGTTGTGGCCGACCATGCTGCGAGTGGCGTGTGTGCGGTTCTGGCTGTCGCGGTTGATCGCGGCCGAACAGTTTGCCGGGCAGGACGTGTTGATTCACGATCCGCAGGAGTTTGAGCAGCGCCTGGCGCAGCGGCAGATGGTTAGCATTCATCTGCCTTTTGCCCTTTAAAAGCTTCGCGAGCAGGCTCGCTCCCACAGGATTTCATTAATCCTTGTGGAAGCGAGCCTGCTCGCGAATGGGGGCAACACGAATGCCGGGGTTACAACGACTCCAGGCACCCCGCCAAATCATTGCCCAACTTCTCCAGCACCTGCTCATACCCCTGAGCCGTCGCCGGGGTGTAACCGCCCAATGCATCCAGTTCCGCCAGTTTCACCGGCAGGCCGGCGACCAGTGTTTCCGCCAGACGCGGGCGCAATGGCGGCTCGCTGAACACGCAGGTCTTGCCCACTTCCTGCAAACGCTTGCGCATCGCAGCGACGTGCTGGGCCCCCGGCTGCACCTCGGCCGCCACGCTGAACACGCCGGTATGCTTCAAGCCGTAAGCGTCTTCGAAGTAGTCGAACGCTTCGTGAAAGACGAAGTACGGTTTGCCTTCAACACTGGCCAGACGCTTCTTCAAACGCAGATCCAACGCATCAAGACGCTCATCGAAAGCCTTGGCGTTACTTTGATAGCGCTCGGCATTCGCCGGATCAGCTGCACTCAAATCAGCGGCCATTTTGTCGGCAATCACCCGCGCGTTCACCGGCGATAACCACAAGTGCGCATCCAGCGTGCCCGGACGGTGATCGTGGTCATGATCGTCGGCTTCTTCGGCGTGGGAATGACTGTCTTCAGCGAAATGGCGCAGTTTCATCCCCGGCAGATCCTGCACCGCAACGCTCGGTAGCGTACGACCGTTCAGCACGCGAGGCAGGAAACCTTCCATGCTCGGGCCGACCCAGTAGAGCAGATCCACCGATTGCACCTTCCGTACGTCGGATGGACGCAGCGCATAGTTGTGCGGCGAGGCACCCGGCGGCAGCAATACCTCGGGAATCGTCACGCCGTCCTGCACGGCTGCGGCAATCAGCTGCAGCGGTTTGATGCTGGTGAGCACTTTGACCTCGGCCTGAGCCGAACCGATCAACAGGAAACTGGCGACAAACGCCACAAAAACAGAAAAAAGTCGGGACACGATGACCACTCAAGGAGGCGAGAACGGGTAACATAATAACGTCTCTATCAAAACTCGTCGCCGCCCATGCCTATTACACCGATCGCCAGCCGTCCCCACGACCACTCTCATTGCGTGCACAGCGCTTTGTCCGAGGCCGATACTTTGTGTGCACAGAAAGGCTTGCGCCTGACTGCGTTGCGCCGCCGAGTGCTGGAGCTGGTGTGGCAAAGCCATAAACCGCTGGGTGCCTACGACATTCTGGCGGTGCTGAGCGAGCAGGACGGCCGCCGCGCCGCGCCGCCGACCGTGTACCGGGCGCTGGATTTCCTGCTGGAAAACGGCCTGGTGCATCGCATCTCCTCGCTCAACGCCTTTGTTGGCTGTGTGCACCCGGAACATGCGCATCAGGGCCAGTTCCTGATCTGCCGCGAATGCCACGCTGCCATCGAGCTTGAGCAAAAAGTGATCAGTGACGCAATCATCAACAGCGCCATGGATGTCGGTTTTATCGTCGAAGCGCAGACCGTCGAAGTGGTCGGCCTGTGCTCCGGTTGCCAGGGGGCTTGATGAGCAATGCGCTGATCCGTCTGGAGCAGGTCGCCGTCACGTTTGGCGGACAAACCGTGCTGGACAACATCGAGCTGAGCGTCGAGCCGGGGCAGATCGTCACCCTGATCGGCCCCAATGGCGCGGGCAAGACCACGCTGGTGCGCGCCGTGCTCGGATTGTTGAAACCGAACAGTGGCAGCGTCTGGCGCAAGCCGAAACTGCGTGTCGGCTACATGCCGCAAAAGCTCCACGTCGATCCGACCTTGCCGCTCTCGGTGCTGCGTTTTCTGCGTTTGGTGCCGGGCGTTGATCGCCCGCGTGCACTGGCGGCTCTGAAAGAAGTCGGTGCCGAGCACGTCATCGACAGCCCGGTGCAGAGCGTTTCCGGTGGTGAAATGCAGCGCGTACTGCTCGCCCGAGCCCTGCTGCGCGAACCGGAACTGCTGGTGCTCGATGAGCCAGTGCAAGGCGTAGATGTCGCTGGCCAGGCGGAGCTGTATAGCCTGATCACCCGGCTGCGCGATCGCCACGGCTGCGGCGTGCTGATGGTTTCCCACGATTTGCATCTGGTGATGAGCACCACCGACCAGGTGGTCTGCCTCAACCGTCACGTCTGCTGCTCTGGGCACCCCGAGCAAGTCAGCGGCGATCCGGCGTTTGTCGAGCTGTTCGGCAAGAACGCGCCGAGCTTGGCGATTTATCACCACCACCACGACCACGCCCACGACCTGCACGGTTCAGTGGTCAAGGGCCCGGTTTCGGGCCAACCCCACGTTCATGGAGACAACTGCAAGCATGGCTGATTTTCTGTTGTATGCCCTGCTTGCAGGTCTGGCGCTGGCGGTGGTCGCAGGGCCGCTTGGCTCGTTTGTGGTGTGGCGGCGCATGGCGTATTTCGGCGATACCTTGTCCCATGCCGCATTGCTCGGCGTGGCATTGGGCTTTCTGCTGGATGTCAGCCCGACGGTTGCGGTCACGGTCGGTTGCCTGCTGCTGGCGGTGTTGCTGGTCACGTTGCAACAGCGTCAGCCGCTGGCATCCGACACGCTTTTGGGAATTCTCGCACCGAGCACGCTCTCTCTCGGGCTTGTCGTACTAAGCTTCATGCATGAAGTGCGGATCGACCTGATGGCCTATCTGTTCGGTGACCTGCTGGCGATCAGCCCGACTGACCTGGCGTGGATCCTCGGCGGCAGCGCGGCGGTGCTGGTGTTGCTGGTGACGCTGTGGCGGCCGCTGCTGGCGATTACCGTGCACGAGGAACTGGCCAGGGTTGAAGGCTTGCCGGTCGCGGGTTTGCGCATGGCGCTGATGTTGTTGATCGCGGTGGTGATCGCGGTGGCGATGAAAATCGTCGGCGTATTGCTGATTACTTCGCTGTTGATCATTCCGGCGGCTGCGGCACAGCGTCACGCTCGTTCACCGGAGCAGATGGCGCTGGGCGCGAGCCTGCTGGGCATGCTCGCCGTGTGTGGCGGGCTGGCGTTGTCATGGTTCAAGGACACCCCGGCGGGGCCATCAATCGTTGTGACGGCGGCCGCACTGTTTCTGCTGAGTTTTGTTCTGCCTCGTCGTGGGGTGTAGACTTGGCCGCTTTTTGCGCAATTAGAGAGTCGCAGGAATGAAGCCGTTCGCCTCCCGTTATCTGCTCCTTGTCGCATTTTCAGTGCTGCTGGGCGCCTGCCAAAGCACGCCGCCGGTGGCTGAAGTCCCCGATGCGCGGGCTACGGCCATCGCGCAGCTGGAACAAAGCCTGGCCAGCAGCGAGTTGGCCACTGCCGAAGCCCAGTTGGCCACTTTGCAGACTGAAACCCCCAACGATCAATCCCTTGAGCAATATCAACGGCAATTGGCCGAGGCGTATCTGCGTCGCAGCCAAATTGTCCTGCAAAAGGGTGATGTAAACGCTGCTGCAACTGCTTTGAGCCGTGCACGAGTATTGATGCCCAAGGCTCCGGCGCTGACCGGTGGCGTCAACGGCGCCATTACCGAAGCACGCAAGGCCGAACTTGAAAAAGCCGAGGCGGCGTTGCTCGCTGCGGAAGCCCGGCCGAAAGCCAAGGTGATTGATCCGACAGCCGAAAGCACCACGGTCGCGCTGAACATCACCGATAGTCCCAAACTTCGCCGCCAATTGGATGCGATCGCCGCCGATGTAGTGAATTACGAGTGTGCGGTGACTATTCAGGCGCCACGTACCAATGACTATCCCTGGCTGGCGAATTTGCTGACCAAGCGTGTGAAGAAATTGAATCCGGATTTTGATCTGAAGATCGAGAAGCAGATCCTGCGCACGGTGCCGGCGCAGATGGTGCTGAGTCCGCGTAAACCGTAAAAACATCGCAGCCTCCGGCAGCTCCTACAGGGCGAATGTGAACCCATGTAGGAGCTGCCGAAGGCTGCGATCTTTTGCTTTTACGCCGGAACGGCTTTCGCCTTAGGCTCCCGAGCCCAAACCCGATGCTGCCCGATCGCGGCAAAGAACGGTTTGGTCAACGCCCCGACATCCTTACCCTCGAGCAACCCGGCATCCGCCTCCAGCTTCAGCACATCCAGCAATTGCTTGGCTTCGCCGTGCAATGCAATCGCCTTCAGGTGCTTGTACGCCTCCAGCACGTAATGCAACGCCACGCCGTCACCGCCCAACGCTTTGATCGACGCCGCGCCACCCGGCACGAACACCGCATCGAAGATCACGGAAGGCATGCCTTCCATCGATGCATCCACCGGCAGGCTTTTGCCATCGGCGGTTTTTACCGGCGCCGAGGTCGGGCCGAGCAATTTAGCGTGCGCACCTTCAGCGGCCAGTGCTTTCTTCATTGCATCAATCGCTGCACCATCGACGCCGTTGGCAGCAAGAATCGCTACTTTTCGCGTCTTGATGTTTTCTGGCAACAAGTTGGCCTGGCTCAGCGCCGGTGAGTGATCGAAAGACGTTTTGCGCGCTTCGACCGTGCCTTTGGTGGGTGCCGGCAAACCGAGATTTTCCGCCACGCGCTTGGCCAGTTCCAGATCAATGTTCGCCAGAATTTCGTTCACTTCCCGCGCACGGATGAACTCGCGCTCAACCTTGCCCAGCTCGAAGCTGTAAGCGGCAATGATGTGTTCCTTCTCATGCTCGCTCATGCTGTTGAAGAACAAGGTTGCCTGCGAGAAGTGATCGCTGAACGACTGGCTGCGCTGACGGATCTTGGCGGCGTCGATGCGTTCCGGATAGCTCTCGAAACCACCGTCCTGCGCGGCCGGTGGCGTTTCTTTCGGCCAACCGCCGTCAATCGAATTCGGCTCGTAAGAGGCGCGCCCCTTGTCGATGGTTGTGCGGTGCTGAGCATCGCGCTGACCGTTGTGGAACGGCGCCACCGGGCGGTTGATCGGCAGCTCATGAAAGTTCGGCCCACCGAGTCGGCTGATTTGCGTATCGGTGTAGGAAAATAGCCGACCTTGCAGCAGCGGATCGTTGGAGAAGTCGATACCCGGAACAATGTGGCCAGGGCAGAACGCAACCTGCTCGGTCTCGGCGAAGAAGTTGTCCGGGTTGCGGTTGAGGGTCATTTTGCCCAGCGGCGTGATCGGCACGATTTCTTCCGGGATCAGCTTGGTCGGGTCGAGGATGTCGAAGTCGAAATCGTGCTCGTTTTCCTCCTCGATGATCTGCACGCCCAATTCCCATTCCGGGTAGTCGCCCATCTCGATGGCTTCCCAGAGGTCGCGACGGTGATAGTCGGTGTCTTTACCGGCGAGCTTCTGCGCTTCGTCCCACACCAGCGAGCAAGTCCCCGCAGTTGGGCGCCAGTGGAATTTGACGAAGCGCGATTTGCCCTCGGCATTGATCAGGCGGAAGGTGTGCACGCCAAAGCCCTGCATGCTGCGCAGGCTCTTCGGGATCGCCCGGTCGGACATCGCCCAGATGACCATATGCGCCGACTCCGGCACCAGCGACACGAAGTCCCAGAAGGTGTCGTGAGCCGAGCCACCGGTAGGGATTTCGTTGTGCGGTTCAGGTTTTACCGCGTGGACGAAGTCCGGGAACTTGATCGCGTCCTGAATGAAAAACACCGGCATGTTGTTGCCGACCAGGTCGAAGTTGCCCTCGTCGGTGAAGAACTTCACGGCAAACCCGCGCACGTCACGCACGGTGTCGCCGGAACCGCGTGGCCCTTGCACCGTGGAAAAGCGGACGAACACCGGGGTTTTCTTCCCTGGATCCTGTAGAAATCCGGCTTTGGTCAGCGCAGCATGATTTTCATAGGCTTGAAAAAAACCATGGGCCCCGGTGCCGCGGGCGTGGACGATACGCTCCGGGATACGTTCATGGTCAAAATGCGTGATTTTCTCACGCATGATGAAATCTTCCAGCAGCGACGGCCCGCGCTCACCGACCTTGAGGGTGTTCTGGTTGTCGGCAACCTTCACGCCTTGGTTGGTGCGCAGTGCCTGGCCGGTGGCGTCGGAGCGAAAGGTCTCCAGACTGTCGAGCTTGGCGTTGGTGTTGGCGCGATCCGGGGTATCGGTTCCGGCCATTTCACTTTTTGCAGGGGCAGGTTTCTTGGTACTCATCAGACGTAAACTCCTCGTTTGACCCCCGGGACGTGCCGAGGACTCTTGAGTGGTTCCCGGGCACGGCACCCAGGCTTTCAAGTCGCTTAAGTAGTGACCGATGACAAGGAACGGGCGTTCCTTTTTTATGACCTTTGATCTTCTTATTGCCAATTCGAAGGTTAAATGCGAAATAAATGCTAAGAACCTCTATACGGACAGGCTAAAATGCGCGCCCGGCTAACCGCTGATCCTTTTCTAACGCGCCCCACAAGGTTCGCTACGTGATCGAGTTTCAAAACGTCCACAAGACTTACCGCGTCGCCGGTAAGGACATCCCAGCCCTGCACCCGACCAGTCTCTCGATTGAGAACGGTCAGGTCTTCGGTCTGATCGGCCATTCCGGCGCGGGAAAAAGTACCCTGCTGCGTCTGATCAATCGCCTGGAAGAATCCAGTGGCGGCAAGATCTTCGTCGACGGCGAAGAAGTCACCGCGCTGGACGCCAACGGCCTGCGCCGTTTCCGCCAGCAAGTCGGGATGATCTTCCAGCACTTCAACCTGCTCGCGTCCAAGACTGTCGCCGACAACGTTGCGTTGCCGCTGACCTTGGCCGGTGAGTTGTCGAGCAGCGAAATCGACAAACGTGTGGCCGAGTTGCTGGCGCGGGTCGGTCTTTCCGACCACGCCAGGAAGTACCCGGCGCAGTTGTCCGGTGGCCAGAAGCAGCGTGTCGGCATCGCCCGCGCTTTGGCGACCAAGCCCAAGATTCTGCTGTGCGACGAAGCCACCAGCGCTCTCGACCCGCAGACCACGGCCTCGGTCCTGCAACTGCTGGCCGAGATCAATCGCGAGCTGAAACTGACCATCGTACTGATCACCCACGAGATGGACGTCATCCGCCGTGTGTGCGATCAGGTCGGTGTGATGGATGCCGGCGTGATCGTCGAGCAAGGTTCGGTGGCCGATGTGTTCCTGCATCCGCAGCACCCGACCACCAAGCGTTTCGTGCAGGAAAGCGAGCAGATCGACGAAAGCGAA
The DNA here is from genome assembly GCF_044218815.1 of Pseudomonas sp. A0308. NCBI lineage: Bacteria > Pseudomonadati > Pseudomonadota > Gammaproteobacteria > Pseudomonadales > Pseudomonadaceae > Pseudomonas > Pseudomonas sp. A0308. The sequence continues at coordinate 3,254,341 of NZ_CP162581.1, read as the reverse complement.
CAGCGCGATGACTTCGCTCACGTGCCGGGCCGTATCGTGCGTCTGACTTTCCAGGGCGAAGCGACCTACGCGCCATTGCTCGGTACCGTCGCCCGCGAGACCGGTGTCGACTACAGCATCCTGGCCGGTCGTATCGATCGCATCAAAGACGTTCCGTACGGGCAATTGACCCTCGCCGTCACCGGTGGCGACATGGAAGCGGCGTTCGCCCGCTTCACCGCCGCTGACGTTCACATGGAGGTCCTGCGTTAATGGAAGCCTTTATGAGCTTTTTCGCCAATATCGACTGGTACGAAATCTGGCTGGCCACCGGCGACACGATGCTGATGCTCGGCGGTTCGCTGCTGTTCACCGTGCTGCTCGGTCTGCCGCTGGGTGTGCTGCTGTTTTTGTGCAGCCCGCGTCAGTTGCTGGAAAACCGCGGTGTCTACGCGTTCATGTCGCTGGCGGTGAACATCCTGCGCTCCCTGCCGTTCATCATTCTGCTGATCGTGATGATCCCGTTCACCGTGCTGATCACCGGCACCTCGCTGGGCGTGGCCGGTGCGATTCCGCCGCTGGTGGTGGGTGCAACGCCGTTCTTCGCGCGTCTGGTGGAAACTGCGCTGCGTGAAGTCGATCGCGGCATCATCGAGGCGACCCAGTCGATGGGCGCGACCACTCGGCAGATCATCGTCAACGCGTTGTTGCCAGAGGCCCGTCCGGGCATCTTCGCAGCGATTACCGTGACAGCGATTACACTGGTTTCCTACACGGCAATGGCCGGTGTGGTGGGTGCCGGTGGCCTGGGCGACCTGGCGATCCGTTTCGGCTACCAGCGTTTCCAGACTGACGTGATGATCGTCACCGTGGTGTTGCTGCTGATCCTGGTGCAAGTGTTGCAAATGGTGGGCGACCGACTGGTCGTGCATTTCTCGCGCAAATAACCGGTTTTTGTAATCAAGAGATGAGCCGGCCATTCGCTGGCAGGCGCCAGACGGGCGCCTCATAAGGAGTTAGCTGAATGAAAAAACTGATCGCTGCTTTCGCTGCCGTTGCGGCATTCTCGGCCCACGCCGAAACCCTGACCGTTGCCGCCAGCCCGGTGCCGCACGCTGAAATCCTCGAATTCGTGAAGCCTGCACTGGCCAAGGAAGGCGTGGATCTGAAGGTCAAGGTCTTCACCGACTACATTCAGCCGAACGTACAGGTTGCCGAAAAGCGTCTGGACGCCAACTTCTTCCAGCACCAGCCGTACCTCGATGAATTCAACAAGGCCAAGGGCACCAGCCTGGTTGCCGTGACCGGCGTACACCTGGAACCACTGGGCGCGTACTCGAGCAAGATCAAGAAGATCGAAGAATTGCCAGGCGGCGCCAACGTGGTCATCCCGAACGACGCCACCAACGGCGGCCGTGCGCTGTTGCTGCTGGCCAAGGCTGGCGTGATCACCTTGAAGGACCCGAGCAACATCCTGTCGACCATCAAAGACATCGCGCAAAACCCGAAAGACCTGAAGTTCCGCGAACTGGAAGCCGCGACCATCCCGCGTGTGCTGACTCAGGTCGATCTGGCGCTGATCAACACCAACTACGCGCTGGAAGCCAAGCTCGATCCGTCCAAGGACGCGCTGGTGATTGAAGGTAACGACTCGCCTTACGTGAACATCCTCGTGTCCCGTGCGGACAACAAGGACAGCGACGCGATGAAGAAACTGGCCGCTGCCCTGCACAGCCCGGAGGTGAAGCAATTCATTACCGAGAAGTACAAGGGTGCGGTGTTGCCGGCGTTCTGATTCAGATTGCTGCAATGAAAAGGGGACGCCATGTGCGTCCCCTTTTTTGTGCCCGAAAACACAGTCCCTTGTGGGAGCGAGCCTGCTCGCGAAAGCGGTGTGTCAGGCAATGTAGATGTTGACTCTGCCGACCTCTTCGCGAGCAGGCTCGCTCCCACAGGGGGCAGTGGCGTGTTATTTGCGGTTAAGCATCACCGGCAACTGTGCCACCAGTTTGGCGTTGTTCAGCGGCGCCCGAATAAACCCGCGCTGCGTGCCGTCCGGCCCGATTACCGCCAGATTGCCGCTGTGATCCACCGTGTAATTCGGTTTGCTGGTGTCCGCTGGAATAAACGGAATACTCACCGCGTTGGCGACTTTCTGCAGTTCTTCGATCGAGGTCGGCGTCAGGCCGACGAATTGCGGATCGAAGTAGCCCAGATACTGCTTCAAATGCTTCGGGTTATCGCGGTTCGGGTCGACGCTGACCAGCACGATCTGCAACTTGTCCACAGCGTCCTTCGGCAGTTCACTTTTGATCTGGCGCAGTTGCGCGAGGGTGGTCGGGCAGATGTCCGGGCAGAAGGTGTAGCCGAAAAACAGCAGACTCCACTTGCCCTTGAGTTCATTGATCGCGACCGGTTTGCCGTCCTGATCGGTCATCGTCACGTCCGGCAGATTGCGGCTCTGCGGCAGCAGGATGATGCCGGCGTCGATCAGCGCGGTCGGGTCGCCCTGGCCCTTGCCGCTCAGCACTTTGTTGACGGTAAGGCCGAGGATCAACGCGACCACGGCGACGAGGATGAAAACGGTTTTCTGGGTTCGAGTCATAGGTTCAACAGTAAGTAGTGATCTACGAGCAGGGCGATGAACAACAGGAACAAGTAATAAATAGAGTACTTGAAGGTGTTGATCGCCGCGTGCGGCCGAGTGCCACGGTACAGCACCACGGCCCATTGCAGAAACCTCGCGCCCAGGGCGAGGGCGCAAATGAGGTAGAGCATGCCGCTCATGTGGATCACATAAGGCAGCAGGCTCACGGCCAGCAGCGCAAAGGTGTACAGCATAATGTGCACTTTGGTGTAGTGCTCGCCGTGGGTGACCGGCAGCATCGGGATATCGGCCTTGGCGTATTCCTCTTTGCGATGAATCGCCAGCGCCCAGAAGTGCGGCGGGGTCCAGGCGAAGATGATCAGCACCAGCAGCAACGGTTCGGCGCTGACATGGCCAGTGGCGGCGGTCCAGCCGAGCAGCGGCGGCGCGGCGCCGGCCAGACCACCGATGACGATGTTCTGCGGCGTCGCGCGTTTGAGGAAACCGGTGTAAACCACCGCGTAACCAAGCAACGAAGCGAGCGTCAGCCACGCCGTCAGCGGATTGGTGAAGGTCAGCAACAACGCCTGCCCCAGCAGCGCCAATACCAGCGCAAACGTCAGCGCGGCGGCAGGTGAAACACGGCCCTCGGCCAACGGCCGTTTGTGGGTGCGCGCCATCAGCGCGTCGATGCGTCGATCCACCACATGATTGACCGCCGCCGCGCCGCCAGCACACAGCGCAATCCCCAGGTTGCCGAACACCAGCACCGTCCACGGCACCCCGGCGCGGGTCGCGAGAAACATGCCGACCAGCGAGGTGATGAGCATCAGCACCACCACTTTCGGTTTGGTCAGCTCCAGATAATCGCGCCACAACGCCTGCGCGGGACGTTCGCCAATCAGAATCGCCACGGCGTTTCTCCTTTTATTGTGATGGGCGCCGCCGAGTGTTTACGCGGGCTCAAGCGCCACCGCGCAATTAGCGGCTGCTTGACCCGAACCAGACTGGTGCGCGCGTGATAATTGACCAGCACCATCGACAACAACAGTGCTGCGCCGCCCGCGTTGTGGGCGACGGCGATTGGCAGCGGCAGATGGAACACCACGTTGCTGATGCCGAGGGTTATTTGCGCGGCGAGGGCGATGAGCACCAGGCCGGCCAGTCGGGTCATGCCAACCACTTTCAGTTGCCAGGCCAGACCGAGCAGCACCAGCGTTACCAGCAGCGCGCCGATGCGATGGGTCAGATGAATCGCCGTGCGTGCGTCGCTGTCGAGTTGTCCGCCCAGGTAATTCGGGCCGATGTGTTGGGTCAGATGAAAGCCATTGGCGAAATCAGCGGCTGGCAGCCATTCGCCATGGCACGTCGGGAAGTCGATGCAGGCCACCGCCGCGTAGTTGGAACTGACCCAGCCACCGAGGGCGATCTGGCCGATCACCAGCAACAGTCCGGCCGTCGCCCAGTACTGCAAACGCTTTGGCACGGTCAGCGCCGGCAGCACACCGGACAATCTCAGGGTCAGCAAAAACAACAGACTCAACGTCGCGAAACCACCGAGCAAATGCCCGGTGACCACTTGTGGCCAGAGCTTGAGCGTCACTGTCCACATGCCGAACGCGGCTTGTGCGATGACCACCGCCAGCAAGAACAGTGGCAGTTTCAATGGCAGGCCCGGATGACGCCGATTGACCCACGCGCGGCCGGCCAGCACTGAGATGAGCAGGCCGAGGGCGCCAGCGAAGTAGCGGTGGATCATCTCGTTCCAGCCCTTGTGTGCTTCGACCGGCGCCTCGGGGTAATGCAGTTCGGCATGGGCCAGTTGGGCTTCGCTTTTCGGCACGCTGATAAATCCGTAGCAGCCCGGCCAGTCCGGGCAACCGAGGCCGGCGTGGGTCAGGCGTGTGTAGGCGCCGAGCAGCACCACAATCAGTGCCAGCAGGGTGGCAAACAGCGCGAGGCGAAATCCAGGTTTGGCCATGACGATGCCCTTATCCGATGTTCGACAGTTTCAGCAGGTGGCGCAGGTCGTTGAGCAGATCCTTACCCTTTACGTTCGGGCCGTAGCGCAGCACGAGGTTGCCGTGCGGATCGATGATCCACAGCTGCGGCGTCGCGTTGTCCCCTGTTGTCTTGCCGAATGTCGCAGCATCCAGCGGATAGCGTTGCAGCTGCGGGTATTCGCGGGTCAGTTTGGCGTCGTAGTCGCTGCTCAACGGCTGCGCGGCGGCGAGGGCATGGGTGGCGCGCCCGGCCTCACGACCGAGGCCGATCTGGATCTGCCGCGCCAGATACACCAACTGCTGGCAATCCACCGAGCAGTCCTTGGGCGCGGTCACCAGCATCTGCCAGCGTTGTTCATCGGCTTGCACGCCGATGTCGGCGCGGGTCTGGCCGTTGCCGAGCAGTTCACCGTGATAGCTGCGACCTTCCGGCACCCAGAACTGCAATTTGTACATGCCGGTGGCGAGAAGCATCGGGCCGACTACACCGAGCACGATCAGCAACAGTTGCATGCGTCCGCGTCGGCGACTGACCGGGACTTTGGCTTCAGACATGCTGGGTGGATTCATGGCCGTTCCCATGGTGTTTCTCCTTGGCGTTGTGCCAGCCGAGATAGAGGTAGAGACCGAGCAGTGCAATGCTCATGGCGAACCACTGCACTGCGTAACCGAGGTGTTTTTCCGGACCCATCGCGACCACCGGCCAATCGGCTTGATAGCTGGCCGGGCCGGGTTCGGCGCGTAATTCATAGGCGTAGCCGTCGCGTTCGAGGGTTTTCCACAGCTTGGCCGGCTCGACGGCGGTGATGGTTTGCGGCCAGGTCTGGCTGACCGGGTCGGCGTGCAACTGGAAAGTCGCGCCGGGGGCGATATAAACCCAGGCGTCGATATTCAGCGATTCGGTTGGCGTGCTGAATTGCGGCGGTACGCGGCGATCCGGCCACGGCAGCCAGCCGCGATTGACCAGCAGCCACAGACCGCTGCGCTGATCCTGAAACGGTTGCAGTACTTCGACGCCGACTTTGCCGTCACGCTGGCGGTTATCGAGTAACAGGCTGTGGGCACCATCGAACTGGCCCTGCAGATGCACGCGGCGATAGGCCGGGTCGGCGCTGGTCAGTAGTTCGCTGCTGGCCATCGGCTCTGCGGCGCGGCGTTCCGTGTAAGTGGTGAGCAGGGCGGTTTTCTCCGCGCCACGGCTCAGTTGCCAGAAACCCAGTGACACCAGCAGCGGCAGCAACAACGCCACCACCACGGTCGGAATCACACCCGGGCGAAAGCGCTTCATGCTTGCGCCACAAAGTCAGTCGTCGCGATCGCTATACTCAACTGCATCGCCTGTCCCCCGGAGTCTTCCCATGCTCAAAACAGCTATCGTCCTGATGCTGATTGCCACGGTGATCAGCCTGTTCAGCGGCCTGTTTTTCCTGGTCAAGGACGACAGCAGCTCGAATCGACTGGTCATCGCCTTGAGTGTTCGGGTGGCATTGGCCGCTGGAACCGTCGGCTTGATCGCCTGGGGTTTCTACAGCGGCCAACTGGTGTCCCACGTGACGTGGTAGCTGCAAGCTTCTAGCTTTGAGCTGCAAGCTTGGAGCTTGCAGCTGTTGTTAAAGCACATAAACGAAGATGAACAAGCCGATCCACACCACGTCGACGAAGTGCCAATACCAGCTCGCCGCTTCAAAGCCGAACTGATGCTCGTTGTCGAAGTGGCCCTTCATGATCCGCATCAGCATCACAAACAGAATGATCGTGCCGATGGTCACGTGGGCGCCGTGGAAACCGGTGAGCATGAAGAACGTCGCGCCGTAGATGCCCGAACCCAGGGTCAGGCCCAGCTCCTTATAAGCGTGAATGTATTCTTCGGCCTGGAAACCAAGGAACGCACAGCCCAGCAGCACGGTGATCGCCAGCCAGATTTTCAGCGCGCCGCGATGGCCTTTCTTCAGCGCATGGTGGGCGATGGTGATGGTCACGCTTGAGCTGACCAGCAGAATCGTGTTGATCAGCGGCAAGCCCCACGGACTGATGACGTCCTTGGCCGGCGGGAACAGTTTCGGGTCCGGCGTGTTCAGCAGCGGCCAGGTGAACTGAAAGTTTGGCCAAAGCATGTGCGCGACCCCTTTGGGGCCTTCACCTCCGAGTGCCGGGCCGGAAATGTGCCGCACGTAGAACAGCGCACCGAAGAAAGCGACGAAGAACATCACCTCGGAGAAGATGAACCAACTCATGCCCCAGCGGAACGAGCGGTCCAGCTGCGCGCTGTATAGCCCCGCGCGGCTTTCCTTGATCACCGTGCCGAACCAGCCGAACAGCATGTACGCCACCAGCAGGCCACCGACGAAAAAGATCAGCGGGCCGTGGGATTCGGGGCGCGCTGCCTTCAGATCGTTGAACCAGACGGCCAGACCGTACACGGTGACCAACATCCCGATCGTGGCGATGATCGGCCACTTGCTCTGGGCCGGAACGTAATAATGCTCATGAGTTGCCATTTATTGTTCTCCTTATCGGGCACGCTAACCGCCAGTGTTTACAGCCACCGGTGGATGTCGGGCGGTGATATCGAACAGCGTGTAGGACAGCGTCAGGTGCTTCACTTCCTTGGGCATGTCGCGGTCAACAATGAAACGCACCGGCATTTCGATCTGTTGCCCGGGCTGCAGCACCTGCTGGGTAAAGCAAAAGCATTCGGTCTTGTGGAAATACGCGGCGGCATTACTCGGCGCGATGCTCGGTACGGCTTGCGCACTCATCGGTTTGTCGGTGGGGTTGCGGGCGATGAAGATCATCTCGTTGACTGCGCCGGGGTTGGCCGTGAGTTCATCGTGCTTGGGATAGAAATCCCATGGCATGTCGGCAGTGTTGGTCGACAGAAACTGCACGCGCACCTGGCGCGAGGTATCAACCACCTGCTCACCCTCGTACTGGCCGCCGGTCTTGCCGTTGATGCCGAAGGCTTTGCACATCACGTCGTAGATCGGCACCAGGGCAAAACCGAAAATGAACATCGCGACCACCACCCCGAGCAGGCGGGTGACCAGTTTTTTCAGCGAGATCGAGTCAGCCATGATTTTCAGCCTCCACATGAATCCTTGTGGGAGCTGGCTTGCCAGCGATGGCTGCCTGCCTGACACACTGCGCTGGCCCCATCGCTGGCAAGCCAGCTCCCACAGGGTTTGTCACAGGGCTGGAGGTGTTCATTTCACTTCCGGCGGCGTAGTGAAGGTGTGATACGGCGCCGGCGACGGCACGCTCCACTCCAGGCCTTCGGCGCCATCCCACGGTTTGGCCGGTGCCGGTTCGCCGCCACGGATAGTCTTGATGACGATGAACAGGAAGAAGATCTGCGTGGCGCCGAACATGAACGCACCGATCGAGGAGACCATGTTGAAGTCGGCGAATTGCAGGTTGTAGTCCGGAATCCGCCGCGGCATTCCCGCCAGTCCCACGAAGTGCATCGGGAAGAAGGCCATGTTCATCCCGATGAATGACAACCAGAAATGCAGCTTGCCGAGGGTTTCGTCGTACATGTGCCCGGTCCATTTCGGCAGCCAGTAATAGGCCGAGGCGAAGATCCCGAAGATTGCCCCCGGCACCAGTACGTAGTGGAAATGCGCCACAACGAAGTAGGTGTCCTGATACTGGAAGTCCGCCGGGGCGATGGCCAGCATCAGCCCGGAGAACCCGCCAATGGAGAACAGGATGACGAACGCCACGGCGAACAGCATCGGCGTTTCGAAGGTCAGCGAGCCTTGCCACATGGTGCTCGCCCAGTTGAACACCTTGACCCCGGTGGGCACGGCGATCAGTAGCGTGGCGTACATGAAAAACAGCTCGCCCACCAACGGAATACCGACCACAAACATGTGGTGCGCCCAGACAATGAACGACAGGAACGCGATGCTCGCCGTGGCGTAGACCATCGAGGTGTAGCCGAACAGCGGTTTGCGCGAGAACGTCGGGATGATCGAGCTGACGGCGCCGAACGCCGGCAGGATCATGATGTACACCTCAGGGTGGCCGAAGAACCAGAACACATGCTGGAACAACACCGGGTCACCGCCACCGGCAGCACTGAAGAAACTGGTGCCGAAGTGGATGTCCATCAGCATCATCGTCACGCACCCGGCCAGTACCGGCATTACCGCGATCAGCAGAAACGCGGTGATCAGCCAGGTCCAGACGAAAAGCGGCATTTTCATCAACGTCATGCCGGGGGCGCGCAGGTTGAGGATGGTCGCGACCACGTTGATCGCGCCCATGATCGAGCTGATCCCCATCAGGTGAATGGCAAAGATGAAGAACGTCACGCTTTCAGGTGCGTAAGTCGTTGATAACGGCGCGTAGAACGTCCAGCCGAAGTTCGGCCCGCCACCGGGGCTGAACAGGGTCGAGACCAGCAGCAGGAACGCCGCCGGCAGCAGCCAGAAGCTGAAGTTGTTCATGCGCGGCAGGGCCATGTCCGGCGCGCCGATCATCAACGGGATCATCCAGTTGGCGAGGCCGACGAACGCCGGCATCACCGCACCGAACACCATCACCAAACCGTGCATGGTGGTCATCTGGTTGAAGAACGCCGGTTCGACGATCTGTAAACCGGGCTGGAACAGCTCGGCGCGGATCACCATGGCGAACGAGCCGCCGAGCAGGAACATGCAGAACGCAAACCACAGGTACAGCGTGCCGATGTCCTTGTGGTTGGTGGTCAGCACCCAGCGCATCAGGCCTTTGGCCGGGCCGTGGGCGTGGTCGGCGTGACCGTGGTCATCGATGACAGCGCTCATGGCCGGTCTCCTTCAAGCGAGTGGACGGGGCAGGCCGGGGCGCGGAGCCCCGACCGATTCACGAAGTACGCAATAGACCGGCTCATTTGCTTTCCGCCTGTTTCAGCTCCAGCACTTCTTTTGGCGTCACCATATCGCCCTTGTTGTTGCCCCACGCGTTACGTTCGTAGGTCACAACGGCGGCGATATCGACTTCCGACAACTGCTTGCCGAACGCCGCCATGGCGGTGCCGGGTTTACCGTGGAAGACGATGCTCAGGTGATCCTTGATCGGGCCGGTGGCGATTTTCGAGCCCTTGAGCGCCGGGAACATCGGCGGCAGGCCCTGGCCTTCGGCCTGGTGACAGGCGACGCAAGTGGTGTGATAGACCTTGTCGCCGCGCTCCTTGAGCTCGTCGAGGGTCCATTCCTTGCTGGTCAGCTCTTTAAGCTGCGCAGCCTCGGCTTTGCGCTCGGCGAGCCAGGTTTCGTAGTCGGCCTTATCCTTGACCTCGACCACGATCGGCATGAAGCCGTGATCCTTGCCGCACAGTTCGGCGCACTGGCCACGGTAAATGCCCGGTTTGTCGACGCGGGTCCAGGCTTCGTTGACGAACCCCGGAATCGCATCGCGCTTGACCGCAAAGGCCGGCACCCACCAGGAATGGATCACGTCAGCGGAGGTCACGAGGAAGCGCACCTTGGCGCCGGTCGGCAGCACCAGCGGCTTGTCGACCTCAAGCAGGTAATGCTCGCCCTTGGCTTCCTTGTTCTGGATCTGCTCGGCGGGAGTGGCCAGGTTGCTGAAGAACTCGACGTCCTGGCCCAGGTATTTGTAATGCCACTTCCACTGATAACCGGTGATCTGGATATCGATATCCGGCTCACTGCTGTCGTACATCTTGATCAGGGTGGCGGTCGCCGGCACGGCCATCGCTACCAGAATCAGCAGCGGTACGACGGTCCAGAGAATTTCGACGGTGGTGCTTTCGTGGAATTTTGCGGCGACCTGCCCGGTAGAACGGCGGTGCACCATCATCGACCAGAACATGGCGCCGAAGACGATGACCCCGATCACCACACAGATCCAGAAAATGGTCATGTGCAGGTCGAATACTGCGTGACTGATTTCAGTCGCTCCAGGCGCCATATTCACAGTCCAGGCCGCATTGGCCGGGCTGAAAATCGACCACAACAGGAGGCCCATCCAGACATGTGGATGTCGCATCATTGCGGGTTCCCCTTATCGTTCTTGTTATCCCGGAGGCTTTCGCCTGCGGCAAGGGAGCGGCTGCATCAGACTACGAACTTGAATCGCCGAGCCTTGCTGCGGGTGCAGTCGGGCGTCATCAGCTAACTCCATTCACTGGCGAGTATAGACAGCGACTGAGAATTGCAATGTCTGCTCGTAAATGATCTGAAACAGCGAGCACTTGCGTTCAAGGGCAGGAATGGAGAAGGATGCAGACGAGTGGTGGCAAACAGATATAACGCGGGCGCATCAAGGATGAAATAATTATGACAAATGCGTCTTAGCATTTTTCGTAAGCCAGCTAACTTATGTCTTCCCTATTTCACTGCCTTGTTCCCTGGAGTTTTCATGAACACCGCCGCATTGCGCGAGCAGATCCAAAAAGCCCAACAGCACGAGAAAGAAACCGGCCTGCTGACCCGTCAGCTGGAAAGCAAGCTGCCTCATTTACACCCGGCGATCCAATTGCCGGAAGCCGACGCCAATGGTGTGCTGACGCGTTTTGTCGCCGCCTACATCGATGAAGTACCGGACCTGCTGGATGCAGCCAACGAAGTCGCCAGGGAAGCGGGAATTGAATCGCAGATCAAACCGGTGCTCAGAATCGCCGAGCAGTACTTCCTCCAGCCGCCAGCCATCATGGCCGGGCACGTTGGCCTGGACAGCCTGCTGGACGAAGCCTATCTGGCGCACCGTTTTGTCGAAGAGGTCAATGACCTGTACATCAAGCATTTCGGCCAGCCCTTGATCCCCTTGGACATGACGGTCGCCAACTTGATTGCTCACCAGTTGATCGGTGAGGAATTTGCCAACCAACTGGACGAAGCGGTACATCACGCCATCGACGAGATGCTCAACGACGAAAGTTTTGCGCTGGAATCAGTCGAGATCTACCGCGAAAAACTCAGCAGCCCGGAGACCGGTGCGGCGTGGAAACGCTGGCCTTGCATGAGCCGCCGATTGGGTGTGGGTTTGGAGCTGGATCAGCCTGCTGCGTAACCCTTAGCTACACCCAGATACCTGTGGGAGCTGGCTTGCCAGCGATAGCGGTGGATCAGTCAACACTTTCAGTGATTGACGGACCGCCATCGCTGGCAAGCCAGCTCCCACAGGGTTTATCGCAACAGTGAGTTTTTAGCCGGCCGCACCGATGCCAGTGTTGGTGCGAACCCGCCCCTCAAGCCGTCGCTTCAACCCACGCGACTCGATCACCAGTTTCGACCCCTTGGCCGCATTCGCCCGGCCCCATTCTTCCAGCAACTCCAGACACGAATGGTCGATGTAGCTCAGATTATTGAGCGGCACATGCACCGTCGAGCCTGCTGGAATCGTGTTCAGCACCTGGGTCAGCGCCGGTACTTTGAGGAAGGTCGCCGCGCCGATCAGACGTAACTCCATTTCCCCTTCCGGCGGCAGGTCGATCAAGCTGATCTTCAGGCGCGAGGCCTTGAAGGCCAGTTTCACCAGCGTCAGACCAAAACCGATCAGCACACCGGTCAGCAGGTCAGTGAAGATGATCGCCAGCGCCGTGGCGGCGTAGGTGAACATCGGCATCCGCCCATAACGGCTCAGACCACGGAAGGCTTTCAGGTCGACCAGTTTGAAGCCGGTATACACCAGCACACCCGCCAGACTCGCCACCGGAATGCTTTGCAGCACACTCGACAGCAACAGCACGAACGCCAGCAGCCACAGACCATGGAAGATTGTCGAGTAACGCGTGGTTGCACCGGCCTGGACGTTGGCTGAACTGCGCACGATCACCCCGGTCATCGGCAGTGCGCCGAGCAGACCGCAGAGCATGTTGCCGACACCTTGCGCCGAGAGTTCACGGTCGAAGTCCGAACGCACGCCATTGTGCATGCGGTCTACCGCGGCGGCCGACAACAGGGTTTCCGCGCTGGCGATAAACGCCACGGCGAATGCGGCGATCAGTAGCGTCGGATCGGCCAGACTGAGCAGGTCTGCCGGTTTCAACCAGTCGATGGCTTCCGCCAGATTCGCCGGCACCTCAACCCGCTTCACCTGCAACGCCAGCAGCAGACTGGCGCCCGTCGCCAGGCCAACACCGAGCAATGCGCCGGGAACGAACCGCAGCGAGTGCGGACGGAATTTCTCCCACAGCCACATCACCGCAATCGTCGACAACCCGAGCAGGCCTGCCTGCCAGCCAAACGACGGCAAGGCTTGCGCCACTGCGGCGGGGAATGCCGTGAGGTTATCCAGCCCGGAAGGTTTCGGCGACGCATCGAGCATCACATGCACCTGTGACAGCACGATCAATACGCCAATCCCGGCAAGCATGCCGTAGACCACCGCTGGCGCCGTGACCCGAAACCAGCAGCCGAGCTTCAGTCGTCCGGCCACCAGTTGCAGGAAACCGGCGAGTAGCAAAATCGGCCCGAGCATCTCGATACCGTGCTGGCGCACCAGTTCGAACACCAAAACCGCCAGACCCGCCGCCGGCCCGCTGACCTGTAACGGTGAACCCGCCAGCCAACCCACCACCAGACCACCGATGATTCCGGTGATCAAACCCTTCGCTGGCGGCAACCCTGAAGCGATTGCAATGCCCATGCACAACGGCAGGGCGACCAAAAACACAACCACGGATGCGAGCAGCTCCCGTGGCAACACAGCTTTCAATTGAGCAGCACGCATGGTGATTCTCCCGAAGTTTTCTTCAGGCGTGGCGAGGCCGGGCCGCTGAAACAGCGGCCGGCGTCAAACCACACAGATTGTCAGGAAGATTTAGAAGCGCGCTTTGGGCGTCGCCACCGGAATCGGATGGCTGCCATCGAGCGGCAGGAAACGGCCCTGATCCGCGTCGTAAGCTTTGATTTCACTGGTTTCGATGTTGTAGACCCAGCCATGGATGAACAGATGACCGTTCGCCATGCGTGAGGCTACCGAGGGATGGGTACGCAAGTGCTGCAATTGGGCGATGACGTTTTCCTCGGTGAGGATCGGCATACTTTCTTTTTCGTCGGCGCAGTGACAGTTCTCATGCACCATGGTTTTCGCGACTTCGGCGTGGCGCAACCAGGCTTTGACCGTCGGCATTTTTTCCAGGCTATCGGGGTTGAGCACCGCACGCATGGCGCCGCAATCGGAGTGGCCGCAGATGATGATGTGCTGCACGCCCAGCGCCAGTACCGCGTATTCGATGGCAGTGGAAACGCCGCCGTTCATCTGGCCGTAAGGTGGTACGACGTTGCCGACGTTACGCGTCACGAACAGATCGCCGGGCGAGCTCTGGGTAATCAGTTCGGGAACGATGCGCGAGTCGGCGCAAGTGATGAACATCGCCTTGGGCGCTTGTGCCGTGGCGAGTTTCTTGAAGAGTTCTTCCTGCTGCGGGAAGACCTCATGATGAAAATGTAAAAAGCCGTCTACGATCTGTCGCAGCGCTGCATCGGCGGATTCCGCTTCAGGGGTTTGCGCCGACGCAGCCAGCGGCTGTTTATCCTTGTCACTCATGATTCATCCTCTTTGGCGGATTCAGGGAGTCTTGCCCCGGTATTCCGGTATGAAGCCAGTGGCTGTTTAAAACATCCGGGTCATCCCGACCCGTCAGTCACTCGATGAACAAGGTAGCCGCCGAAACTTAACTCAAACTGAATCAAACGCTCTAGAACGTGTGTTCCAGGTCACAAAAAACGTGACTGAGGTTTTCGGCGGAAGGTTTCTAACCCCTCGACCATAAGGCAATTGTCGCTAAATCAACGACATCTGGCGACCCGGCGGACAGAAGGCTGTGCAATCGAGGTTGTAGCCTTCGCGATGATTGAGGCCAAGACGCTTGATCGCCTTGGCAAAGCGCTGGGCGAGCAGATCGGCGAACGGCCCTTCGCCCCGCATGCGCGCACCGAAACGGCTGTCATAAAGCTCACCGCCACGGCTCTGGCGAATCAGGCTCAGCACGTGTGCCGCCCGTTGCGGATAGTGCGCTTGCAGCCATTCCTCAAACAACGGCGCCACCTCCAGCGGCAGGCGCAGCATCATGTACGCAGCGCTTTGCGCACCGGCAGCGTGGGCTTCGGTGAGCAGGCCTTCGATCTCGCTGTCGTTGATCATCGGAATCATCGGTGAACACAGCACACCGACCGGAATGCCCGCTTCGCGCATCACCCGGATCGCCCGCAACCGCGCCTTGGGCGCTGCGGCGCGCGGCTCGAGGATGCGTTTGAGTTCGTCGTCCAGCGTCGTGAGGCTGATCATCACGGCCACCAGTCGCTGCTGCGCCAGTTCGGTCAGCAAGTCGAGATCGCGCAGGATCAGCGAGCCCTTGGTGACGATGGTTACCGGATGCCGATAGCGCAAAAGCACTTCGAGGATCTGACGGGTGATTTTATGTTCGCGTTCGATCGGCTGATACGGATCGGTATTGGAACCCAGGTTGATCGGTGCACATTGATAGCCGCGTTTGCTCAACTGTTCTTCCAGCACCTGCGCGGCGTTGGTCTTGGCGATCAGCCTGGTTTCGAAGTCCAGCCCGGGCGACATGTCCCAATAGGCGTGGCTGGGCCGAGCGTAGCAATAGATGCAGCCATGCTCGCAGCCGCGATAGGGATTGATGGAGCGATCAAAGGGCAGATCGGGCGAAGTGTTGCGGGTAATGATGGTTTTTGCGGTTTCGATCATCACCTCGGTGTTTTGCGTTTCGGGCACTTCCTGATACCAGCCGTCGTCCTCCGCCACCGAGCGGTTTGGCGCGAAGCGGTTGTGCGGGTTGGTCGCGGTGCCGCGACCGCGAGGGGGGAGAGGGCTGATCATTGGGCGAATCTCGTGTCTGTATATGCATACAGTATATGAGCAGGGCCGGGACGATCCAGTACCGTTCGGCCACAGAAAAACCGCCGCGGATCATTCTCGCGATTCTGTTCGCTGTTTATATAAATAGTTAGAACCAGAGACAACCCGGGAAACATATGTTTGGTTGTGAAGAGAAGTTATCAAATATAGCCTTCGCAACTTACCGGCACTGATGCCTGTGTATTAATTATAAAAGGATTTAATTTATGTCGTTTCTCAATCAGCGTGGTGTTTTTCTGCAAATGATGCTGCCGAGCCAATCTGAGCCCAATACCATTGTTTCGATGCAACTTGCTCGCAAGGAACTGGGCTGGGACGCGGAAGAGCAGCTGTCGACCGAGTCCTTGGTTGATTCGATTTATGTTGTCGCGGTGTCCAGCGATCGTGGCAAGTCGTTCACCATCCGCACCGATAAGAAGGATGTGGACGGCGACGGCGATATTGATAGTGATGACAAGGCCAAGTTGGAGGCATTGGCCAAGGCTTATGTGAGTATCGTCAATCCGTAACAGAAAGTTTTACTGCGTTTTAATCGGCGCAAAAGACAGCCCTGCATAGATGGTTTATGCAGGGCTATTCATTGCCAATCAATTCCTTTCGGCGACCCAGTTAACGCGAGTCGGGCAACGGGTTCATCCAGCGAAGCCTCTCATTGAAACAAACGAATTCGCGATATTGACGAAAATCAGCTTGTCATTGGCATCAGAGTCTTCATCACCGTCAGCATCGATGTTGAATTTGCCTTCGCCCTCCAATGTATCCTCTACCTTATAAAAACCTGTGGCATTGATCTTTAACTTTACGTTAGCGTCAGGCTGAGACAGATCGTGATTTGAAACTTTGAATAGATCAATATTCACGCATGTCGGTTTAGCCGTTCTCGCTTGACCGTCAGACGATATGAGGATGCAGCTGTACAGGCGACCCTCGCCCACAGTGCTCAAACCTGCCAACTTCGAGGCCAGACTCGCCGCGACGGTATAGGTGTCCGTGTCAAATTCATCTACCCCGTCATTTCCCTCGACATCATCCACCCCTTCGGCGCGGTCGTATTCCCCCTGGGCGTTGGCGTAAGTCGTGACAACTGCATCAGGTTTGAGATTGTTCGCATAGCCATTGTTATAACGGGAAATTACAGCTTCTTGCTTACCGTCTGCATTAATGTCCTTAAACTCAACCACGACTGAATAGCTCATGTGATTTGCTCCATGCCTGCGCAATATCGAGATTTGAATTGCGTCAATCAGACAGTAAGTCAGACGGCAAATAACAGCTACTGTCAGAGTTGACAGGTGTATGTATTTACAGTTGTGGTTTTCGGCGCGTGGAAAGTTACATCGACTGTTCGGATATGCACCCTGCCAAGTCTGACAGTAGATGAGATTTTCCCCTGGTTTTAGTGCCCAGAAACGAATGCCCGCTGATCCAGCATAGAAATACATGCTGTATCGGCGGGCTAGGCACTCCGACAGTCAGTTATGCGTGGTGACCTGTCCCAGATCATCCCCGGACGTTGTCTGCATATCGTTCTTGCGCAGGTTGGCGACATCGGCAGCCTTCACCGGCGCGCCCTTGTTACCCCAACTACCACGAATGAAGCTCACCACGTCCGCGACTTCCTGATCCGATAACCGCCAGGCAAAACCAGGCATGGTGAAAGTCGATGGCGCAGTGTGCGTCGCGGGCAATGTACCGCCCTTGAGCACAATGTGAATCAGCGAGGTCGGGTCGTCTGATTGCAACACCGGGTTGCCTGCCAGCGCCGGAAACACACGGGTGTAACCGTGACCGTCGGTGCGATGGCATGCCGCGCAGTTGTCGATGTACACCGAGGCACCGCGCTGGCTGTCATCACCGTTCCACAGGGCCTTGGCGGCTGTCGCGTCGTATTGGTGTGGCTGATCGTTCGGATCATTGGCCGGCAACGACTTGAGATAGCGCGCAATCGCCGTCAGGTCGGCGTCGGTCATGTACTGCATGCTGTGGGTGACCACATCGCTCATGCCGCCGAACACGGCGCTGCGATCACTGCGGCCGGTCTTGAGGAATTGCACCAGTTGCTCCTCGCTCCAGCTGCCGAGTCCATCCTTGTGATCGCCACGCAGACTCTTGGCGATCCAGCCTTCCAGCGGCGCGCTGCCGGCCAGAAAGTGGCTGCCATCGGCCGCACTCAGGGATTTTTCCTGCATGGTCAGGGCCCGTGGCGTATGGCAGGCGCCGCAATGTCCGAGCCCTTCTACCAGATACGCCCCACGATCGATCACCGGGTCGTCTGACGTCGACTTGTAGTCCTCGACCTTCGGCGCAAACATCCAGCGCCAGCCCATCAGCGGCCAGCGCATGCTCAACGGCCATGGAATGTCGCTGGCCTTGTTCTCTTGCGCGACGGGTTCAACGCCGTGCATGAAGTACGCGTACAACGCTTTCATGTCGGTTTCGCTGACACGGGCGTAGGACGGATACGGCATCGCCGGGTACAACGTACTACCGTTTTTGGCGACGCCATGACGCACTGCCTGATCAAAGTCCTCGAAGCTGTAATCACCCACGCCGGTTTTATCCGGGGTGATATTGGTCGAGTAGATCGTGCCGATCGGGGTTTCCATTGGCAGGCCCCCGGCGAACGGCTTGCCGTTTTTCGCGGTGTGGCACGCCACGCAGTCACCGGCGCGGGACAGATATTCACCCTGCTTGATCAAGGATTGATCGACTTCGGCCGCTTGCAAAGCAGCACTGCCGAGCAGCGCAAGGGACGCGATAACAAACTTCTTCATGGTCATCGCTCCTTAAGCCTGAACCAGCGGGCCGGGGTTTTTCAGGTATTGCTCGCGGATCGCCTTCGCCGACCAATAGGTCAACGCCGCGACCAGACCGGTCGGGTTGTAGCCCAGGCCTTGCGGGAATGCCGAGGCGCCCGGAACGAAGACGTTGTGCACGTCCCAGCTCTGCAGGTAACGGTTCAACGCGCTCTTCTTCGGATCGGTGCCCATGATCGCGCCACCGTTGAGGTGGGTGGTCTGGTAGGACGCCGTATTGAAGTGGTCGCCGACTTTCTTGCCGATCACCGCAATGGCTTTCGGGCCCATCGCTTCGGCGACCTTGCCCATTTTCTCGACCATGAAGCGGTTCATCTTGATGTCGTTTTCCTGCCAGTCGAAGGTCATGCGCAGCAGCGGCAAGCCGTAGGCATCGCGGTACACCGGATCGAGATCGAGGTAGTTACCTCTGTAGGACTGATGCGCGCCGTGGGCGTCCATCGACACCTGGTGGGTGTAGTAATCGGCGGTCGCGCGTTTCCATGCGCTGCCCCAGGCCGGCGTGCCCGGCGGGTTCGAGGTGCCGGCAATCGGTCGGCTGCCGGCCTGGTTGACCCACATCGGCGAGCCGCCGACGAAGCCGTGCGGGCCGTGGTCGAAGTTGTCGGCGTTGAAATCATCCAGCGCCACACCGTTACCGCCGGCTCCGATGAAGTTGTTGGTGTGGGTGTCCTTGTCGAAGAACGCCTTGATCGTTGCCATGTTCTGGTAAGCGAAGTTGCGCCCGACCACGCCTTCGCCGCTGATCGGATCGTAAGGCTTGCCGATCCCGGAGAGCAGCATCAGTCGCACGTTGTGCAACTGGAACGCGCCGAGGATCACCAGATCCGCCGGTTGCTCGATCTCCCGACCTTGCGCATCGATGTAGGTGACGCCGGTGGCTTTGGTTTTGCTGCTGTCGAGATTGACCCGCAGCACATGGGAATTGGCCCGCAGCTCGAAATTCGGCAACGGTTTGAGCGCCGGCAGAATGTTCACGTTCGGCGACGCTTTGGAATACATGTAGCAAACGTAACCGCTGCAAAATCCGCAGAAGTTGCACGGGCCCATCTGCGCGCCGTAGGGATTGGTGTACGGCCCTGAAGTATTTGCCGAAGGCAGGTTGTAGGGTTTGTAGCCAACCTCTGTGGCTGCATTGCCGAACAGCTGTGCGGAAACCGTGTTCTTCTGCGCTTCCAGCGGGAAAGGGTTCGAGCGGTCCGGCGCGTAAGGGTTACCCCCCTTGCCCTGACCGACCAACTGACCTTTGACGGTCCAGGCCTGGCCCGAAGTGCCGAAGACTTTTTCGGCGTAATCGAAGAACGGCTCCAGCTCTTCATAGCTAACGCCGAAGTCCTGAATGGTCATGTCCTTGGGAATGAAGCTTTTGCCGTAGCGTTCTTCGTAGTGGCTGCGCATGCGCAACTCGATCGGGTCGACGCGAAAGTGCACACCCGACCAGTGCAGCCCGGCGCCGCCGACGCCATTGCCCGGCAGGAACGCACCCAACTGGCGGTTCGGCAGGGCGATGTCGTTGACGCTGTGGCGAATGGTGACGGTCTCTTTGGAGATGTCCTGAAAGAGTTTTTTGCGCACGCTGTAGGTGAGTTCGTCGATCACCTGCGGATAGTTGCCGTCGGGGTAGGTGTCCTGCATTGGCCCGCGCTCTAGCGCCAGCACGTTGAGGCCGGCTTCGGTCAGTTCCTTGGCCATGATCGCGCCGGTCCAGCCAAAACCGACGATCACTGCGTCGACTTTCTTCATTACGGTTGCCATGCTCACGCCCTCTCGCCGCGAATCGAAACTGCCGGGAAGGGGTATTGCTCGTTGCGTTCCACCCAATCCATGAAATCGGCGCGGGCGCCGGGGAAGCCGATCATGGTCCAGCCGACCATGCCTTTATTGCCGCCATGGATCGGGTCGCAGAAGAATCCTTCTTTGGTGTTTTGCAGCAGCAGGTTGAAGAAAATCTTCGCCGGGACGCTATCGAACTGCGGTTTGCCGGCTTCGAGTTGCTTGAGCAAATCGTCTCGGGTAGCGCTGTCTTGCTCGGCAAATGTTTTACCGTTGAGGGCTTTTGTCCACTGATCCGTGGCGGCGATGCCGAGACGATAGATCTCTTTAGGGACCAATTTGCTTTGCCAACCCATCTCCGGCGCCGCTTCAGCGTTGAACGGACCCTGCATGTACCAGAGGGCTCCGGCAGCGTAGGGCGTGTTCATCTGACGATCGATATATTCCGGCACGCCCGCTTCAATCGCACCTGAGCCTTGAGCGTCAGCGGGAATCAACTGCGCCACGGCGGCATTGATGAAGGCCCATTCCTCTGCGGTGAAATAGCTCGGCTGATAAACGCCCGCGTCAGCGCGAGCCGGTGGCGCCGCGGGTGTGGCCGGAGCGGCTTCAGGCGAGGCATGCAGGACACTGCTGCCCAAACCGGTGCCGGCGAGGGTGACCACTGGAATCAGGGTCAGGGATTTGCGTAAAAAATCACGCCGCGGGTTGTCTCGATTTTCATCAGACATTGGGTTGCACCTCATCAGGCATCAAGATTGGTCAACCGTTTCTGCGAACGGCTTGAGGATTTGCTGTCGCGACGTGGCCGGTTTGACCCGTAAAAGGGGGACGTGTCTGCAACAAGATGTGACAAATGGTAGCAGGCTAAGCATCTGGATGAATCGATAAAGCGCAAAAAAGACTGGAATTGCGCGGGGAGGGTTGAGGAAAAAATGCCGATTCACGCTTCTTTGACACCCGGCTCACGGGGCTTTGACCGTCAAACGGCGACGCTGAGGCTCCTGTCACTGAAAATCCCGATACGGTTAATCCAGCATGTCCCGAGTGCATCTTTTTCCTGCTGTGTGCTTGTCGCTTGTAATGCTCCTGCAGTTGTTTCCGGCACAGGCTGCCGAGCCTGCGGCCCTTCGTCCTGCGCAATGGGCGCAGCCGATTGAAGTGCAATACAACCTGTTCCAGATGTCGCCAACGCTGTACCGCAGCGCGTTGCCCGACGACGGTGCCGTGCCGTTATTGAAGAATCTGAAAGTGGCCACGGTCATCAACTTCCTGCCCGAAGCCGATAGCAACTGGCTGTCCACGCCCGGCATTCATCAAGTGCAATTAACGTATCGCACCAACCACGTCGACGACAGTGATGTGCTCAAGACCCTGCGTGCGATTCAGGAAGCCGAGGCCAGTGGCCCGGTGTTGATGCACTGCAAGCACGGTTCCGACCGCACCGGGCTGATGGCCGCGATGTACCGCGTAGTGGTGCAAGGCTGGAGCAAAGAGGACGCTCTGAACGAAATGACCCAAGGTGGTTTTGGTGAAAGCGGCCACTTCCGCGACAGCGTGCGCTATGTGATGCAGGCTGATGTCGACAAGCTGCGTACCGCGCTGGCCAATGGTGATTGCAGCACCAGCGCGTTTGCGACCTGTTCGCTGAAGAGCTGGTTTCAGACGGTTAATCTGAAGTGATCAATCGGTGGTGGCTGCAAAGAGTTGCGTGTCGACCGGTTGGCCGAGAAAGGCTTCCAGCGCGGTCAGCAACGAGCCGGAGTCGCCAGGGGCAAAGAACGCCTCGCGAAAAGCGCGGCCCGCTTGCGGGTTGAAAACCCCGTCCCGCTGGAACCGCTTGAACGCTTCGGTCGCCAGCACCCCTGACCACTTGTAGGCATAGACCGACGCTTCGTAACCGGTCACCAGGTAATCAAAGCCAAAGGCGAAACGGTGATAACCCGACAGTCGCAGGTGCGGCATCTCGCGTTGCACATCCTCGAAGACCTGTTCGATGCTGCGGCCATCACCATGGCTGCGATGCAACTCCAGATCAAACAATGCCGTCAGCAGCAGTAGGGTGGTTGATCGACTGGTCTGGGCGCCAAGCGCAGCCAGTGCGGTGTTGACTCGCGCCGCTGTCAGACGTTCGCCGCTCTGGTAATGCGCCCCCAGCCACAGCAGAAAGTCTGGTGACTGACACCAATGCTCGAACAGCTGCCCGGCGAATTCCGCCGTGTCGCGTCCCAGTTGAGAGATCCCCGCCAGGTTGCGATGGGGCGAGCGCGTCAGCACATGCTGCAAACAATGGCCGAACTCGTGAAACAGCACCCGCAGGTTTTCGTGGGAGAGCAGGCACGGGTGCGCTTCGGTGGCAGGCGGGAAATTGCAATTAAGGCAAGCGATCGGCAGCGCTGGTCGCCCCTCGGCATTGATACTGCGAATGCGTAACACGGAGGTGAACGCAAAGTCAGTGGCGTCTTCGCGGTGGAAAGGATCAACGTAGATGTGCCCGATCACTTGCCCGTGCTCGCTGACATCCAACAGTCGGACGCTGTCATGCCAGTGGCTGAGTGTTGTCTGCTCGACGATGGTGATGCCAAACAGGTGCTCGCAGAACCGGCAGAGTTTACGCAGCGTGTCATCAAGCGAAAAATACTGGCGCAAGCCTTTTAGCGCCCCGTTCAATTGTTGCAGGCGTAATTGCTCGGCGAGAAATTCCTCATCCCACGGTTGGATATCTGCATACCCCAGGGTGAGCGCAAAGGCTTTCAACCCCTGCGTATCACTCAGCAGATGCGGCGTATTCAGTACTATTTGCTGGCGTATAAACGCACTGACTTGCGCCGGGGAGGTGGCCATACGGTTTGCCAGGCGCAACTCGACGAAATTCTCGAAGCCCAATAATTGGGCTTTTTCGTGGCGCAACGCGACCAGCACCGAGAGGACCGGATCGTTGTCGAGTTTTTCTGCCTGCGGGCCTCGATCAGACGCGCGGTTGATCCAGGCCGTGAAGTACTCTTCACGCAGCGCGCGGTTTTGCGCATGAGTCATGATTTGTCGATAGGTGTTCTGATCCAGCGTGAGCAACCAGCCGCTGTGTCCAGCCGATTTCGCCTTGAGGGCCAGACGTGCCTGTACCTCGGCAGACAGGCCTTGAAGTAGCGTGATGTCGTTGATGCGCTTGCTCCACGCGGCGTTGGCCAGTTCCAGATTGCTTTGAAACAATTGCTCCAGATTCCGGATATCCCGGCTCAGGCGGGCAAGTTTTTGCTGTTGCGCTGGCTGCAGTTCGATACCGGACAAGCGGAAACTGCGCAGAATCTTCGCCAGCGAGGCTTTGCGCTGATCATCGAAACTGGCGGCAACCGCACTTTGCGCCAGGCGTTGATAGGTACGGTACAACTCGAGATTGGCGGTCTTGTCGTCTATGTATTGGCCTGCAGCGTGGCTGCACAACGCGCTTTCCCTGAGCCAGTCGGCGTCGTCGGATTTGACCTTCGATAGCGTGTCGATAATGCCCACTGCTTCCGTCAGGCGCGCATCGGCCGAATCGATGGCCACCACCAGATCATCCCAGTTTGGATGCTCGGTCTGGCTGGTGATCACTTGGGCAATGATCTGCTGGTTTTCGGCAACGATCACGTTGATGGCGGGCAGCAGATGCTCGGCGCGAATGTCCGACCACGGGGGCAATGACCAGTGTTGTAAAAGCGGATTGGTGTCAGGCATGACGTCTTCCTTGAGGGTTGGCTGAAAGGGCCAGCCTAGGCAGGAAGCGCAGGGGAAGGGCGGTAGATAGTTACCACCTTCCACCGCTGATCGGTGGAAGGTGGTACTGACTCAATGTTGCTCGTCAGGCTTTTTCGCAAGTTTCGGATTAGGGAAAAACTGCACTGCCTGGACTTTCTTGTCCGCTGGCGGTTTCAGCGCGCTGGTGTTGACACGCGTGCCCAGCTCTTTTGGAACCGACAGCCCTTGCTCGTTCAGCGTGTCGGAGTAACCGCAGGCCACGCATTCGCGGTGGGGCACGGTGTCCTCGTTCCACATCATCAGTTTGTCCGGCTCGCTGCACGCCGGGCAGACAGCCCCGGCGATAAAGCGTTTTTTGGTGATCACTGGCCCCTCACTCATGCTGCCGCGCCCTCGGTCAGGCCGCTGTGACGCAACAGTGCGTCAATCGATGGCTCACGGCCACGGAAGTCGACGAACAGCACCATCGGCGCTTGCGAGCCGCCGCGCGCCAGAATCGCTTCGCGGAAGGCGCGACCGGTTTCAGCGTTGAGCACACCGTCTTCTTCGAATTTCGAAAACGCATCGGCCGACAGCACTTCCGCCCACTTGTAGCTGTAGTAACCCGCCGCGTAACCGCCGGCGAAGATGTGCGCAAAGCTGTTGGGGAAGCGGTTGTAGGCCGGAGGACGCATCACCGACACCTCGTCACGCACGCCTTCGAGCACTTGCAGCGGGCTGCGGCCATCACCGTGAGTGGCATGCAGTTCGAAGTCGAACAGCGAGAATTCCAGCTGACGCACCATCATCAGGCCGGACTGGAAGTTCTTCGCCGCGAGCATTTTTTCCAGCAGGTCCTGAGGCAGCGCTTCGCCGGTTTCGTAGTGACCGGAAATCAGCGCGAGGCCTTCCGGCTCCCAGCACCAGTTTTCCATGAACTGGCTCGGCAGCTCGACCGCATCCCACGCCACGCCGTTGATGCCCGACACGCCGGCATGCTCGACGCGGGTCAGCAGGTGATGCAGGCCGTGGCCGAATTCGTGGAACAGCGTAGTCACTTCATCGTGGGTCAGCAGCGCAGGCTTGCCGCTGTCGGCCGGGGTGAAGTTGCACACCAGATTGGCGACCGGGCTTTGCAGCACGCCGTCGACAGTACGGCGACGGTCGCGAGCGCCGTCCATCCACGCACCCCCACGCTTGTTGGCGCGGGCATACAGATCGAAGAAGAAGCGGCCGACGTGCTGGCCGTTTTCCTTGATTTCGAACAGGCGAACATCCGGGTGCCAGGTGTCGAAGCCTTTCTGCTCGGCGATCTCGATGCCGTACAGACGCTGGACGATGGCGAACAGACCACCGAGAACCTTATCGATCGGGAAGTAGGCGCGCAGGGTTTCCTGGGCGACGCTGTAGCGTTGTTCGCGAAGTTTTTCGCCGTAGAAACCCACATCCCAGCTTTGCAGATCAGCGCAACCCTGCTCGGCGGCGTAGGCGCGCAGTTGTTGCAGATCCTGGGCGGCGAACGGCTTGCTGCGTTTGGCCAGATCGCGCAGGAAGCTCAGCACCTGATCGCTGGACTCGGCCATTTTGGTAGCAAGGCTCAACTCGGAGAAACTGGCGAAGCCCAAGAGCTTTGCCAGCTCCTGACGCAGGTCGAGAATTTCTTCCATCACCGGACCGTTGTCGTTCTGACCGGCGTTCGGGCCTTGATCCGAGGCGCGGGTGCAGTAGGCGGCGTAGACTTCTTCGCGCAGCGCACGGTCCTGGGCGTAAGTCATCACCGCGTAGTAGCTTGGGAATTCCAGGGTGATCAACCAGCCATCGAGGTCCTTGGCCTGGGCCGCGGCAGCCATTTGCGCCTTGGCCGAATCGGTCAGGCCGGCGAGGACGGCTTCGTCGGTGATGTGCTTGGTCCACGCTTGAGTGGCATCGAGCAGCTGGTTGGAGAAACGGCTGCCCAGCTCGGACAGCTTGCTTTGCACTTCGGCGTAGCGCTTCTGTTCGGCCTCCGGCAGGTCGATGCCCGATAGACGGAAGTCACGCAGGGCATGTTCCAGGATAGTTTTTTGCGCGACGTCGAAACCGGCGGCTTCCGGGCTGTTGGCCAGCGCTTCGAAGGCCTGGAACAGTTCGCGGTTCTGGCCCATCTCGGTGGAGTAGGCGCTCAATGCTGGCAGGCACGACTCGTAGGCTTCACGCAGTTCGGCGCTGTTGCACACGGCGTTGAGGTGGCTGACCGGGCTCCAGGCTGCGCCGAGGCGATCATTGAGTTCGTCCATCGCCAATACCAGGCCGGCCCAGGTAGGGTTCTGGCCTTGGCTCTTGAGGATTTCGGCGATGGCGACGCGGTTGTCGGCCAGGATGGTTTCGATGGCTGGCAGGACGTGTTCGGCACGGATCGTGGAGAACGGCGGCAGGTCGTAGGACTGCAGAAGAGGGTTGTTCACGCTCACGGTTGGCACCTTGGCTGGAAGAAACATGTGCCCATCTTAATTACAATCGACACTCACCGCAGCTATCGGCGACAGAGAGAGAACTAATCGTGTCCCTTCGCAAATACCAGAACCATACCCCGCAGTTGAGCAAAGGCGCCTTTGTCGACGGCTCCGCGGTGGTGATCGGCGACGTCGAAATCGGCGAAGACAGCTCCGTCTGGCCGCTGACAGTCATCCGCGGCGACATGCACCGCATCCGCATCGGTGCGCGCACCAGCGTGCAGGATGGCTGCGTGTTGCACATTACCCACGCCGGCCCGTTCAACCCCGATGGCTTCCCGTTGTTGATCGGCGATGATGTGACCATCGCCCACAAAGTCATGCTGCATGGCTGCACCGTCGGCAGCCGAGTGCTGATCGGCATGGGCAGCATCGTCATGGACGGCGCGGTGGTCGAAGACGACGTGATCATCGGCGCTGGCAGCCTGGTGCCGCCGGGCAAGCGTGTGCACAGCGGCTTCCTTTACGTGGGAAGCCCGGTGAAACAGGTCCGGGCGCTGACCGACAAGGAAAACGCCTTCTTCACCTACAGCGCGGCGAACTACGTGAAGCTCAAGGACCTGCACCTGGCCGAAGGCTACGACACACTCTGAATCGAATTCGCGACTGCTCAGGAATACTCATGCATTACCAGACCGTACTGTTCGACCTCGATGGCACCCTGACCGATCCGCGTGAGGGCATCACCCGTTCTATCCAGTTCGCGCTGAGCAAACTTGGCATTGATGAGCCAGACCTGACCAAGCTTGAGCACTTCATCGGCCCGCCGCTGTTGCAGGCATTCATGCAGTTTTACGACTTTGATGAAGCGAAGGCGTGGGAGGCGGTGAATTTCTATCGCGAGCGCTTCAAGGTCACCGGCCTGTATGAAAACCGCGTGTTCGAGGGCGTCACGCCGCTGCTGGAAACCCTGAGTGGCCAAGGTCGGCAGCTCTACATCGCAACGTCCAAACCCTGGGTGTTCGCCCGCGAGATTGCCCGGCACTTCGACTTTGCCCGGCACTTCAAGGTGATCTACGGCAGTGAGCTGGATGGCACGCGGACCAACAAGGTTGAGCTGATTGCGCACCTGCTCGCGGAAGAAGGGCTGGACCCGGCGAACACTTTGATGATCGGCGATCGCAAGCACGACCTGATTGGCGCGCGCAGCAATGGTCTGGACGCGGCGGCGGTGGGTTATGGGTTTGGCAGTTTTGAAGAGTTGAATGCCGAGACACCGGCTTATCACTTTGAAACGCTGGCCGAGTTGCATCAGGCATTTTTGCAGCGCTGATCAATACGTCATCGCTGGCAAGCCAGCTCCCACATGAAAGCGGTGTCTTCAGGGGCACCGCATTCACTGTTGGATCTGGCTCCCACAGGTAAGCGTGTCACCAAGGTCGCCGCAATCACTGTGAGATCTGCTTCCCACAGGTAAGCGGTGTCTTCAGGTTCAGCAAAATCCCTGTGGGAGCTGGCTTGCCAGCGATGAGGCCGGATCAGCCCCTGAAGGGCTGAGAGTCTGCCAACGTTTTCAATGCCAATTTACGCTCCACAACCGGCAACCCGCCCAGCCTCTCGACCTCCGCATAAAACTTCAGCCAATCCCCTCCAACCTGGCTGAACAACGCCGCAAACGCCGGCACCCATTGGTCATATAGCCCGAAGGGCAGCAGCCGCGCATTGTTCAGCGGCGTATTCACCCAGGCGTCATAACGCTTGTCCCCGGCCCACTGGCTGTCACGCATCACCCGGTATTCCCGGCGAAACTGCTCGAACTCGGCCGCTTTGCGCTCGCGCATCTGCTCGACGGGCAGCGGCTGTGCATACAACGTCTCCAGCCGCGAGCGCGTAGCAAGTACCAACGCGATGAACTGATCACGCTGCTTGAGTCGGGAGTTGGTATCCGCCGGCAATCCGCGAAACGCCCGCCATTGCCGAGTACCTTCCTGCTCGACAAACGTGGCAAACGACTCGTTGAACTCGGTGTCGTCCTTCACATAGAACTGCTGATGCGCCAGTTCATGGAAGATCAGCGTGGCCAGGCGTTCGTCGCCCCAGCCCATCATCGAATTGAGGATCGGGTCGTTGAACCAGCCCAGCGTCGAATAGGCCTCGACACCGCCAATCGACACGTCCATGCCCTGCAAGCGCTGAATCGCAGCTTCACCCCGCGCGGCGCTCTGGCTGTAATAACCGCGATAGGCCACGCACCCGGCAATCGGGAAGCAGTGGTTTTGCGGGGTCAGGGAAAACTCTGTGGTGGCGAACACATTCCACACCACGAAAGGACGGCCAATGTCGGCGTACAGGCGATAACTCTGGTTGTCCGGCAGATGCAGGTGCTCGCTGGCAAAAGCCCGGGCCTGCTGCGACTGTGCCAGGTGCGCGCGCAATTTCGCATCGCGGCTCGGGTCGGCGATCACGCTGGCGACCGGTTCGCGGGCCTGCAGCAATTGCCACTGACCGCTTGCCAGCTGGCTGTAATAGCTGACGCTTGCACAACCGTTGAGCAACAAAAGCATCACACCCGGAAACAAAATCCGAAAAACGCGATCAAGTAACCGATGGCTTGGAAGCGGCCTGATCAAAATAAGAAACCCTCTGGAAAGTCTGCCCGCAAGACTATCCCGCCCATTGGAGCTTCGCTATGCGCATGTTGATGCTGACAGGAGGCCTGCTGACGCTGGCCGGTTGTGCCGGATTCGGAATGCCCGATCCTGACCCTTCGCAAGCCTGGATCGATCTCGATGCCCGGCAGCAGGACACGGCGCTACAGGCGCTGCAAGTCGATAGCAAGGCCGCCGTCGACAACCGTTATTTCGAGGTGCAGCCCGGCAGTCATGAACTGAAGGTGCGTTATCAATTCCCGGTCGAGGCGACCAATATCGGCCCGAACGCCGCGCCGCTCTGGCGTGATTGCCAGTTGAGCGTGAAGTTCAAGGACTTCAACGCCGGCCAGCGTTATCAGTTGCAGGCCGGCAGTATCGGTTTCCGCCCGTGGGCGAAACTTTATGACGAGCAGCGCAAAGTCGTCGGGCAGGGTACGCTGGCGGGCTGTCAGAAAACCTGATCGGCGCTATGCTGGCACTCTCATCCAAAGGACATTGATCATGCGCAGGTTAACGCTGTTGCTTGCAGCAAGTGTGGTTGCCGGCTGCCAGAGCCCGATGCCGGCGGTCGATCCCACCATGGCCTGGGTCGACTTTGCCATGCCCACCCCCGGCGGCAAGGTGTTGATGGCCGATCGAGTGGACAAGCAAAGGATGACCGACGGACGTTTTTTCCAGGTCACGCCGGGGAGTCACGAACTGAGGGTGCGTTTTGATTTCGAGGTGTTTGGCGGCGGTCAGGGCATGGACACCGATCCGCAGGAGCGGCTGTGTTACATGACCGTGCGTTACGATGATTTCGAGGCGGGGCAACGTTATCGGCTGGAGGCACGGTCGCTGGCCTTTACGCCAAGCGCCCGGTTGATCAATAGCCAGGGGCAGATCGTTGCCAAGGAACGACAGGTCAACTGTGTACCTTGAGCGACTTCAGTCCTCGTTCTTCTGATAGACGATTGCTTTGGTGCCGTTTTCACATGAGCCTACGACCATGGCGATATCGTGCTTTTCGGCCTCTGCCTTGCTGACGATTTCCAGCGTGTAGGACGGCACGGCTTTAGCCTGAATCTTGATTTCGATCTCTTTGCGGAGTTCTTCGCAGTCTTTAGGTGCGGCAAAAGCGGAGGTGGCCAGTGCACTGCAGAGAATCGCCAAGCCAATACGTTTCATGAATGAAGCTCCTTGAGGCAGCGCGCACGGGCGTGCGCTGAAGCTGCTGTCACGTATACGACCACATTTTTGAAACGCGAGTTCTGACTTCGCTCACAAACTTTGATCAGCTTTTGCCCCCGGTGATGATTTCCAGATCGTCTTCGCGAACAGGCTCGCTCCTACAGAGTTTTGTGGCGTTCACATAACCCTGTGGGAGCGAGCCTGCTCGCGAAGGCGTCGGCACTGCCAACGCCAGAATCAGCCTTGAACATCAGCTGACCAGCGAAGCCTCAAGGGTAATCTTCGCATTCAACACCTTGGACACCGGGCATCCTTCTTTGGCTTTGTTGCTGAGCTCTTCAAACTGCTCTTGGGTCGCGCCCGGAATTTTCGCCTTGAGAATCAGCTTCACCGCAGAGATCGCGAAACCGCCCTCAACCTGATCGAGCGTGACTTCAGCCTGGGTGTCGATACTGTCGGCCTTGAGGCCGGCATCGCCGAGAATCATCGAAAATGCCATGGAGAAACAGCCGGCATGCGCCGCGCCGATCAGTTCTTCAGGGTTGGTGCCTTTACCGCCCTCGAAGCGCGCCTTGAAGCCGTAGGGTGCTTCTCTGAGGACGCCGGTTTCGGTGGAAATCGAGCCGATGCCGGTTTTCAGATCACCTTCCCAATGTGCGGATGCTTTCTTCACGATAGCCATGTCTGCCTCCTCAAGATCTGGCGCGGGACGCCGCGCCTTCGTGGTTTTTGCTTGCAAGGCTTCTGAGGATAGACGTCGGGACAAAGTTCAGCCTATCTGAATCGTTGACTTTTTTAGTAGGATTTTTCGTCCTGCTATTGAAACTCGGGTATATGCCCTCATTGCATAGAACACGCTTATGGATTCGGCAGGTTTTCGTTTGCGAGAAGAACCTGCCTCCTCACTCGGAGACGCAGGTTTATGAAGCAACTGTCCGACGTAAAATTTTCCACCCTCGATCTGGTGCCCGTGCGCGAGAACGGCAGCCCGGCGCAGTCGCTGCGCAATTCGCTGGACCTGGCGCAGCACGCCGAGAAATTCGGTTACACGCGGTTCTGGGTAGCTGAACACCACAACATGGACGGCATCGCCAGTTCCGCCACCTCGGTGCTGCTCGGTTATCTGGCGGGCGGTACCTCGACCATCCGCGTCGGTTCTGGCGGGGTAATGCTGCCTAACCATGCGCCGCTGGTGATCGCCGAACAGTTCGGCACACTGGAAAGCCTGTATCCGGGTCGTATCGACCTCGGTTTGGGCCGGGCGCCGGGTTCCGATCAAATGACTGCCCGCGCACTTCGCCGTGAGCGTTCCGGCAGTGCTGACGACTTCCCGGAAGACGTTGCCGAACTGGCGCGATATCTCGGCCCGCGCACCCCGGATCAACGGGTGATCGCCATGCCCGGCACCGGCACCAATGTGCCGATCTGGCTGCTCGGTTCCAGCCTGTTCAGTGCGCAACTGGCCGGCGAGCGCGGTTTGCCCTACGCCTTCGCCTCGCATTTCGCCCCGCGCTTCATGCACGAGGCCATCCGCGTCTACCGCAATCACTTCAAGCCGTCGGCGGTGCTCGACAAGCCTTACGTGATGCTCGGTGTGCCGCTGGTGGCGGCGGACACTGATGAGCAAGCCGATTACCTGGCGACTTCGGTGTACCAGCGAATCCTCGCGTTGATGCGTGGGCAAAGCCTGGTGCAGCGCCCACCGGTGAAAACCATGGATGGCCTGTGGCTGCCCCATGAGCGTGAAGCGGTGGGAGATTTCCTGGGTTTGGCGATGGTCGGCAGCCCGGCGAAAATCCGCGCGAAACTGGAGGTGCTGATTGAGCAAACCCAGGCTGATGAGCTGATCTTTACCTCTGACTTGTATGAACATGCCGATCGCGTGCGTTCTTACGAGTTGCTGGCGCAGGTGATGAAGGGCTAACTGAATCTCGCCCCGCTCAAAACGTGTAGGAGCTGCGGCACGCTGCGATCTTTTGATCTGGATCTTGAGAACAGGATCAAAAGATCGCAGCGTGCCGCAGCTCCTACATTGAAAAATGGTTGCCCACAAAAAAGCCGACGCATTCGCGTCGGCTTTTGCATTTCAGGCGCAATCAACCGCGTTTGTAGACGATTTCCTTGGCGCCGCCTTCACAGCTGCCAACGACCTTGCCGTCAGCTGCCGCTCCCTTGTCGACGATCTCCAGCGAATACCCGGAAACGCCCTTGGCATCCAGTTTCGCCGCAATCTCTGACTTCAGATCCTCACAAGGCTTGCCGGCTGCAAATGCACCACCCGCAAGGCTCAACAAACCTACTGCCAACATGAACTTCTTCATCGGTCGCACTCCCTGGTCGGATTAAAAGAGGCAGGCAGCGGGTTATTCACCCGACGTGCCCACCTTGTAGCGCTTTGCCATTCCTATGGCACTCGGCCAGCGCGCAAGTTCAGAAGCGTAGACCAAACTCAGCTACTGGCGATGCGGAACCCGACTTTCAGTGTCACCTGAAAGTGCGCAGCTTTACCGTCCTTGATGTGGCCGCGCGTCTCGGTCACTTCAAACCACTCCAGATGCTTGATGCTTTTGTTGGCTTCTGCCAACGCATTGTTGATGGCGTCTTCGATGCTGGTTGGGGACGAGCCGACCAGCTCGACTTTTTTGTACGTGTGGTGGTCAGTCATGGTGATCTCCTTGGGATGTGGAATTGAGACTAGCAGTGAATTTGCACTGTTGATTTCGGCGGCTTTGCGCAAGCGAAGTTCAGAATTTCTGCACTTTCTCAATCCGCTGAAGTCCCAATCAACACACGCCACTCATCACCAATGCAGGAGAGCCACCATGGCCAACACCTCTTTACGTAAAGCCTCATTGCAAAGCATGGAAGCGGAGATCGAGAGTCTGCTCAAGTCGTTGGAAGGCCTGAAAGACGACGCTTCGGACGAGTCGCGCAAGACTCTCAAGGCGCTGAAAAGCAATGCCGAAAGCGCGCTGAAACATTCGCGTCACCTGCTCAGCGATGCCTACGAAGAAGTCAAAGTGAAAACCCGCGAGACCGGGATCGCCACCCGCGATTACGCGCAGGAACATCCATGGACCACCGCCGGTGTGGCGGTGGGTGCTTTGGGTCTGCTGGCCGCTTACTTGCTGTTCAAGCGCGGCGAGTGATCCGGCTGGCGCAGCTCTTGTTTGAGCCAGTGCGCCAGTTGCCGGGCGCGCCCATCCGCGGCGCGCTTGGGTAGCCACAACGCCAGTTGCGCCGGGGTTTCACAGAAGCCCCACGGCGCAACCAGGCGACCGGCCTTCAAGTCTTCGGTGACCAGCGGCTCCGGCGCGATAGCCACCCCAAGGCCCGCCACTGCGGCTTCCAGCAAATAATATAAATGCTCAAAACCTTGCCCGAGCTTCAACGTCTTGGCGTCGAGGTGATTTTGCTGTGCCCAGCTCGGCCAGGCTTGCGGCCGCGATGTCGTGTGCAGCAAGGGTTCGTCGAGCAGCGCTGAGGCGGGCGCCGTTTGCAGGCGTTGATAACCGTTGAACAGCGGGCTCATGACGGGGCCGATGCGTTCTGCAGCCAGCTCATAAACCTGCATGTCTGCGGGCCAGGGTGGTTCTGCGAACAGCAGTAACGCGTCCAGTCCCGGTCGCCTCGGGTCGAGATCACCTTCACCCGCCGATAAATGCAGGCGCAAATCCGGCAGATCGGCATTCAGCCTTCCCAATCGCGGAATGAACCAGCGCGCCAGCAAGCTTCCCGAGCAGCCAAGCACGAACGGCGCATCGGCTGTACGTTGCGTCAGCTCAGCACAAACACTGCGCAAGCGATCAAACGCCTCGCCGCTGGCATCGCGTAAACGCACACCGGCATCTGTGAGTTTCAAGCCGCGTCCATCCTTGACGAACAGGCTGACGCCAAGGTGTTCTTCGAGCACCTTGAGCTGGCGGCTGACCGCGCCATGGGTCACGTGCAGTTGTTCGGCGGCCTGGCTGACGCTGTTCAGCCTGGCAGTGGCTTCGAAGGCGCGCAAAGCGTTGAGCGGGGGAAGGTCGTGGCTCATGGTATCTGTGAGTTTTCCTGACAGGTTGCGGCGATCTTATCGGTTTTCAGCATAGAAGGTCAGGGGTAGAGTGGGCGTCATTGTCTTCTCACGTCATTCCCGATTCTGCTGGAGCAAAACATGACCCAGACTTCGAACACTTCCGATCTGCGTAATGGCCCTGACGCCAACGGCCTGTTTGGCTCGTTCGGTGGCCGCTACGTGGCTGAAACCCTGATGCCGTTGATCCTCGAGCTGGCCCGCGAATACGAGACAGCCAAGGAAGACCCGGCCTTTAAAGAAGAATTGGCCTACTTCCAGCGCGACTACGTCGGACGTCCGAGCCCGCTGTATTACGCCGAGCGTCTGACCGAGTTCTGCGGCGGCGCCAAGATCTACCTCAAGCGCGAAGAGCTGAACCACACAGGCGCGCACAAGATCAATAACTGCATCGGCCAGATTCTGCTGGCGCGGCGCATGGGCAAAAAACGCATCATCGCCGAGACGGGCGCCGGCATGCACGGCGTGGCGACTGCTACCGTGGCCGCGCGTTTCGGTCTGGATTGCGTGATCTACATGGGCACCACCGACATCGAACGCCAACAGGCCAACGTGTTTCGCATGAAGTTGCTGGGCGCCGAAGTTATCCCGGTAGTGGCCGGCACTGGCACCCTGAAAGATGCGATGAACGAAGCGCTGCGTGACTGGGTGACCAATGTCGACAGCACCTTCTACCTGATCGGCACCGTGGCTGGCCCGCACCCGTATCCAGCGATGGTTCGCGACTTCCAGGCCGTGATCGGCAAGGAAACCCGTGACCAACTGCAAGCGCAGGAAGGTCGTCTGCCGGACAGCCTGGTGGCATGCATCGGCGGCGGCTCCAACGCCATGGGCCTGTTCCACCCGTTCCTTGATGACAAAAGCGTTGAGATTATCGGTGTTGAAGCCGCCGGCTACGGCATCGAAACCGGCAAGCACGCGGCCAGCCTGAATGGCGGCGTACCGGGTGTGTTGCACGGCAACCGTACTTTCCTGTTGCAGGACGACGACGGCCAGATCATCGACGCTCACTCGATTTCCGCCGGCCTCGATTACCCGGGTATCGGCCCGGAACACGCATGGTTGCATGACATCGGCCGCGTCCAGTACACCTCGGTGACCGACGACGAAGCCCTCGACGCATTCCACAAATGCTGCCGCCTGGAAGGGATTATTCCTGCCCTGGAAAGCGCCCACGCGCTGGCCGAAGTATTCAAACGCGCACCGACCCTGCCCAAGGATCACCTGATGGTGATCAACCTTTCGGGCCGTGGCGACAAAGACATGCAGACCGTTATGCACCATATGGAACAGTCCAAGCAGGAGAAACACTGATGAGCCGCCTGCAAACCCGTTTTGCCGAACTCAAGCAACAGAATCGCGCCGCGCTGGTGACCTTCGTCACCGCCGGTGATCCGGATTACGACACTTCGCTGGCGATCCTCAAAGGCTTGCCGAAAGCCGGCGCCGACGTGATCGAGTTGGGCATGCCGTTCACCGATCCGATGGCTGACGGCCCGGCGATTCAACTGGCGAACATCCGCGCATTGGGCGCCAAGCAGAATCTGCTGAAAACCCTGCAAATGGTTCGCGAGTTCCGCGAAGACAACAGCGACACGCCGCTGGTGCTGATGGGCTACTACAACCCGATCCACAAGTTTGGTGTAGAGCGTTTCATTGCGCAGGCCAAAGAGGCCGGCGTCGACGGCCTGATCGTTGTCGACATGCCGCCGGAGCACAACGAAGAACTGTGCGACCCGGCTCAGGCTGCCGGCCTGGATTTCATCCGTCTGACTACGCCGACCACCGACGACGCGCGTCTGCCGAAGGTTCTCAACGGCAGTTCCGGTTTTGTGTACTACGTGTCGGTTGCCGGTGTCACCGGTGCCGGCGCGGCGACGCTGGAGCATGTCGAAGAGGCGGTCACTCGTCTGCGCCGCCACACCGATCTGCCGATCAGCATTGGTTTCGGTATCCGCACACCAGAGCAGGCCGCCGCGATTGCGCGTCTGGCTGACGGGGTTGTGGTGGGCTCGGCGTTGATCGATCACATCGCCAATGCCCAGACTCCGGATCAGGCCATCGACGGCGTATTGAGTCTGTGCTCGGCACTGGCAGAGGGCGTGCGGAAGGC
Organism: Pseudomonas sp. A0308; assembly: GCF_044218815.1. Taxonomy (NCBI): domain Bacteria; kingdom Pseudomonadati; phylum Pseudomonadota; class Gammaproteobacteria; order Pseudomonadales; family Pseudomonadaceae; genus Pseudomonas; species Pseudomonas sp. A0308. The sequence goes on along the minus strand of NZ_CP162581.1, from coordinate 3,218,189 downwards.
TCGCGCCAGCTAAAGGCAGAGTTCCTGATTCAGAGGAATGAGTGCTTGGGCACCGGGGTTCTGGATTAATCGATAGTCAGTCAAAAGATCGCAGCCCGTGGCAGCGCCTACATGTGACCTTTGTAGGAATTGCCACAGGCTGCGATCTTTTGCCTTTACGGCAGTTCCAGCCCGCCGGACGCCTTGTGCAATTTGCGCAAATGCTCGCCGATCTGTTTCACGTTGGCCTCGCTGGCGGCAATTTCGGCTGCGCGCTTGGGTTCCAGCAACTTACGCACTTCCTTGTCCAGATCGCCGCTAAGTAACAGCAGCTTCTTCTGCCGCTGGCTGCTTTCCGCTTCCAGTCGGCTGAACTCGCTGGGTTGCGGCAAACCGTAGCCTTTCGAATCCAACAGTTCTGCCGGACGACTGAGGAACCCACTGTTGGCGAGGATTTCCTGCAAGGTCGCATTGGCCTTGTCCATTCCGCCATTCTCCAGTTCCCGCGCACCGAGGTAACGCTGTTTGACCTCGTCCTGCGCGAGCAACAACTGGCGACGGAAACTCGCCTGCTCCAGCAGCAACAGCGCGGCGCTGGTGCGCAGGTCGGCGCGATCGAACCATTCGCGGCGTTCTTCGGCCGACAACGAAAGCCACTCTTCGACGGTGTTCTGTTTGATCGGCAGCTGCTTCTTCAGCACGTTGAACATCGCCTGATAGCGATCGCGGAACGAGTCGAAGCGATAGCCCAGACGCAGCGCTTCTTTCGGATCATCCAGCACGCTCGTATCGGCCAGGCCACGGCCCTTGAGCACTTCCAGCAGACCGTTGGGCATGATGCTGTCGAGGCCGGTGAGTTGCGCGTTGTTGCTGCCGCTGCGCAACAGTTTCAAGCCTTCCACTGCGCAGTTGTTGGACAGGAAGAAGTAATTGCCGTCGTAGCTCCAATGCATCTCGGCGGCATGTTCGACCACGCCTTCGATCTCGCTGCGCGACAGATTCAGCGGTACCGAGGCGAGGCTGCGCAGTTCGGTCTTGGTGTACTCGTCGATCACCTGCGCCAACGGCAGGACGAACAGCCGGGACGGGTATTTGCCGACCAGTCCGTCCCAACTCGACAGCTGCACATCACCGACGAAAGCGCGGTAGGACAGCACCAGATGTTGATCCAGATCGAGCCGGCAATCCGGGCCGCGCGGGCGACCCGGTGCACAGATCACCAGACGCAACATGCTGTGACCCCAGCGGCTGACCCAGTTCTGATTGGCCTCGGCCAGTAAGTAATCGACGGCGTAGACACGCTCCGGATCGACTTGCCCCAATGGTTGCTTGGCGAAGTCGTTGCCGGCGTTCAGAAACGCGAAGGTTTTGGCGCAGGAATTCGGGGCCGGTGGTGCCCAGCCGAAGTGATCCTTGTAGTAGCGATACAACGCCGGGCGGCGGCACGCGTAGCTCGGGTCGAGCAGGAAGTACTCCATGTTGACCGCGACGAACTCCTTGGGGCTGGAGATTTCGTACAGGTCGGGGCTGCGGGCAATCTGTCGGTTGTGTTGCTCGCGCTCGCCGCGACGGCCGACGTATTGCGGCCACCCGGCGAGGTCGAGCAATCGCGGGTCATCACTAAGGGTGAAACGGCGCCCGTTCTGGCCACGGCACTCATCGGGAATGCCGATCAGCCCGGCACTGTTGAAGCGCCGGGTGCAGCGCTGGATCAGCGTGCGTTCGGCGTTTGGCCAGAGGCGTGCGCGGTCATAAATGTGGGTGATTTCGTGCAGCACTGTGGCGAGCAGTTCCTGGCGCACAGTGCCGTGGGGGCGATTGGTCTTCTCTTTGGCCGCGCTGCCGTCGGTGAGACCGGCGAGCAATTTGCGGTTCAGATCGAGTTCGGCGACCAGGGTTGCCTGGCCATAGGCATTGCCCGGCATGTCATCGGTCCAGCCGACATCGATGCGCCGATCCAGCCGCTCGATAAAGCTCGGCGGCAAGGCCTGCATGGCTTCATCGATCAGCGCCTGGCTGGCCTGTTGCTGGGCTGGACTCAGACCATCGGTCTTGAGCCGCAATTGCAGGCCGGCGTGGGCGCTGTTGCCAAGTAGCAACAACGCCCCGGCCAATAGCCAGGCGCCAAGTGACTTCACAGTGCGAGGATGGCTTCGGCGAGAACCTGATCACTGGCGTCGCGAGCTTCCGGCACGCGTGTGCGCAAGGTGTTGAGAGCGGCTTCCAGATGCGCGCCACGGATATCGCCGTTGCTGGCGACAAAGCTGGCGGCGTCGTCGTGGGCTTCGCGGATGATTTTCGAGTCGCGAATCGACGTGGTGGTATCGGACGTGAAATCGATGGTGCGCTGGGAGGCACGAACGATGATGTTACTGGTGGCTACCAGGGTGTGCGCCTGGGCCAGGTCGGCCAACAAAAACAGGCCAAGGGCGGCAGCAATCAGCGGGCTACGCATGGAACGACTCCGAAGGGCAAAGTTAACAAGGGACTGGGTTAACTATTGGACGAGAATTGCCTCTGCCAGTTCAAGGTCGCTGGCATGAAGTTTCGGCCGGGTTTTACGCAGGTAGTGCAGTGCGGATTCCAGTCGAGCGCCGCGCAATTCACCGTCACTGGCAACAAATACCGCCGCATCATCGTGAGCGACGAGCAGCAGTTTACGGTCGAACGGCGCGGAAGACACCATACCGGTCGCCCAGACGCTCACCACGGTGTTTTGCGTGGAGACGTCGAAGGCGTTGGCCGAGGTCGTCCAGCAAGCAGTTAACAGTACGCAAGGGATCAGGAGTTTTTGAATAAAAGGCATGGGACTCGGCAACTGTTGGCGAGCCGTAAGGCTAGCGCAACGCCCGGGCTAGAGCCAGCGCCGAAATATCGGGACACGACCGGCGTGCCCCGCCATGCCGCGACTGCTTAGATAGTCAGAATGGCTTGAGCCAGCTGAGCGTCGGTGGCTTGCAGTTGTGGCGCCTGATGACGGATGTGATCCAGCGCGCTTTCCAGTTTCACGCCTCGGATGTCGCCTTGGCTGGCGACGAAGCTGGCGGCGTCGTCACGGGCAGCGAGCACGATCTTGTCGTCACGGAAGGAAGAGGTGACGTCGGAAGTAGCGTCGGAGGAGGCTTTCAGGGCGCCGACAATCGAGTCAGTGGTCACGATGAAGCTGGTAGCGCTGGCGTTGGCAGCCACGGCCAACAGGGCTGCGGCGCTGAGCATGCGAAGACGGGTCATGGGGTAACTCCTGTGGATAAACCGTATAGAGAGGTGGCTCGGTATCTGAGGAGTCAGACGCCATCGGCACAGCATTCGCCACGTACTGAATGGATATTAGGCTGCTCTGTGCAATTCGCCCAGTGGTCAGAATGCTGGCTCCTGAGGAACACTTTTAACTGTACCTGCGCATATTAATAAATATAAAACTGTATTGGTTTTAATCTCGAAGCGTCTATTCTGCGGTTTTGAAGCATCCAAAACGACAAAACCCGTCGTGGTTTCCCACGACGGGTTTTGTTTTATTCAATTCGGGTTGCTGGCGGTGAGTCTAACGACCAGAGCCAGCGACGCTACTTAGCGCCAGAACGGCTTGCTCAGCTCTTCGTAGCGTTGTGCTTCGCTGATACCGGCGTCAGCCAGCAGACGCGAATCCAGACGGGCCAATTGGTGGCGGCTGGAGATGCGGCGCTGCCACAACATCAGGTTGGCGAGAACGCGCAGAGGCATGGAAGCCTGGGTTTTTGCAGCTTTGTCTTCGAAGAACAGTTCGGAACTGAGTGTACGTTCCATGGTTGACATCCTTCCGCTTGTGGCGGGATCAGGTAGTGGTTTGACTGGTGCCCATGATCCTCTCGTTTGCCTAGTCTCACTAGATACAGTTCAACTGTATTGTGAGTGACCAGTTAACTGTTTATTGATGGTGTACGGGTCGAAATTGGGCAAACTGTACCTGTCCGCACTTAAGTGGTGCGTTTTTGCTGGTTTCGGAAGAAAGTGTGGGTATTTGCCGTAGGAAAAGACCGGTACAGCAGTACAGTTTTTGACGATATCGAGGATTTCTGAATCCCGTCGACGCAAACTGTGTTTGCGTCGACGGAACATCTGTGTGAATTACACCGTCAGCATCCGCCCGGTTTCTTCCAGATTGATGTGCCAGCTCAACGCTTCACGCAGGATGTGTGGGGTGTGACCGCCGATTGCGCAGGCGGCGGTGAAGTAGTCATCCAGCGCCTGGCGAAAGTCCGGGTGCACACAATTGTCGATGATCACCCGGGCCCGTTCGCGAGGCGCCAGGCCTCGCAGATCCGCCAGGCCTACTTCGGTTACCAGAATGTCGACATCATGTTCGGTATGGTCAACGTGGCTGACCATCGGCACAACGCTGGAAATCGCGCCGCCCTTGGCGATCGACTTCGTCACGAACACCGCCAGATGCGCGTTACGCGCGAAATCGCCGGAGCCGCCGATGCCGTTCATCATCCGCGTGCCGCAGACGTGGGTAGAGTTGACGTTGCCGTAGATGTCGAACTCCAGCGCCGTGTTGATGCCGATGATCCCCAGGCGCCGCACGACTTCCGGATGGTTGGAGATTTCCTGCGGACGCAGCACCAGTTTGTCCTTGTACTTCTCCAGGTTGCCGAACACGTCGGTGTTGCGCCGCTCCGACAGCGTGATCGAGCTGCCCGAAGCGAAGCTCAGCTTGCCGGCATCGATCAGGTCGAACGTCGAGTCCTGCAGCACTTCGGAGTACATGGTCAGGTCTTCAAACGGCGAGTCGATCAGACCGCACATCACCGCGTTGGCGATGTTGCCAATCCCGGCCTGCAGCGGGCCGAGCTTGTTAGTCATGCGCCCGGCGTCGACTTCCTGCTTGAAGAAAGTGATCAGGTGATCGGCGATAGCGTTGGTGTCGACATCCGGCGACGAAACGGTGGACGGCGAGTCCGGCTGCTGGGTGATGACGATGGCGACGATCTTCTCCGGTGGAATCGGGATCGCGGTGCTGCCGATGCGGTCGTCGACCTTTACCAGCGGAATCGGCGTACGCGTCGGACGATACGTCGGGATATAGATGTCGTGCAGACCTTCGAGGTTGGCGTTATGCGCCAGATTGATCTCGACGATCACCTGTTTGGCGAAAATCGCGAAGCTCGCCGAGTTGCCCACCGAAGTGGTCGGCACAATATGGCCCTGCTCGGTGATGGCCACGGCTTCGATGACGGCGATGTCCGGGAGCTTCAGTTGCTGGTTGCGCAGTTGCTCGACGGTTTCCGACAGATGCTGGTCAATGAACATCACTTGCCCGGCGTTGATCGCCTTGCGCAAGGTGCTGTCGACCTGAAACGGCATGCGCCGCGACAGCACGCCGGCTTCGGTCAGTTGCTTGTCGAGGTCGTTGCCCAGACTGGCGCCCGTCATCAGGCTGATCTTCAGCGGCGTGACCTTGGCCCGCTCGGCCAGTGCATGAGGGACGGCCTTGGCTTCGCCGGCGCGGGTGAAGCCGCTCATGCCGACGGTCATGCCGTCCTCAATCAGAGCAGCAGCGTCGGCGGCGCTCATCACTTTGTCCAACAACGAAGGCAGGCGAATACGGTCACGGTACATGTATTTTTATCTCGGGCAGCGAGTAGCAGGATGCGCAGTCTAGTGAATTTGGCTGGTGCCTGTCCCGCTACCAAGGTCGCAAAAGAGGCGTCTATTGCGCGGGTTTCAAGTAAAACATCGTTACCGGATCTGCAACAACGCGGCATATTGTCCGACTGTTTGCGCAAACAAAAACGCCCCGACAAGTCGGGGCGTTTGGTGCAGCAGGCGAAAGTTACTCGACGGCTTTAACCATGTCTTCGATGACTTTCTTCGCGTCACCGAACACCATCATGGTCTTGTCCAGGTAGAACAGTTCGTTGTCCAGACCGGCATAGCCGCTGGCCATCGAGCGCTTGTTGACGATGATGGTCTTGGCCTTGAACGCTTCGAGAATCGGCATACCGGCAATCGGCGATTTCGGATCGTTCTTGGCGGCCGGGTTGACCACGTCGTTCGCGCCGAGCACCAGCACCACATCGGCCTGACCGAACTCGGAGTTGATGTCTTCCATCTCGAACACCTGGTCGTACGGCACTTCGGCTTCGGCCAGCAGTACGTTCATGTGTCCAGGCATCCGCCCGGCCACTGGGTGGATCGCGTACTTCACGGTCACGCCACGGTGGGTCAGCTTCTCGGTCAGCTCTTTCAGTGCATGCTGCGCACGGGCTACCGCCAGGCCGTAGCCTGGAACGATGATCACGGTGTCGGCGTTGGTCAGCAGGAACGTCGCGTCGTCAGCCGAACCGGATTTCACCGGACGTGCTTCCTTCGCACCGGCTGGGCCTGCATCAACCGTATTGCCGAAACCACCGAGCAATACGTTGAAGAAGGAACGGTTCATCGCCTTGCACATGATGTACGAGAGGATCGCACCGCTCGAACCCACGAGGGAGCCGGCAATGATCAGCATCGAGTTGTTCAGCGAGAAACCGATACCCGCTGCCGCCCAGCCTGAATAGCTGTTGAGCATCGACACCACCACCGGCATGTCTGCGCCGCCGATCGGGATGATGATCAGCACGCCCATCACGAACGCCAGCGCCAGCATCAGCGCAAATGCGGTGAGGTTGCCGGTGAACATAAAGGTCAAACCGAGTGCCAGTGTCGCCAGACCCAGCACCGCGTTCAGCTTGTGCTGACCGCTGAACTGTACCGGTGCGCCCTGAAACAGGCGGAACTTGTACTTACCCGAAAGCTTGCCGAAGGCGATCACCGAACCGGAGAAGGTGATGGCACCAATCGCCGCGCCGAGGAACAGCTCCAGACGGTTACCCGCCGGGATCGCGTCGCCCAGTTGCTTGACGATGCCCAGCGACTGCGGCTCAACCACGGCAGCAATGGCGATGAACACCGCTGCCAGGCCGATCATGCTGTGCATGAAGGCGACCAGTTCCGGCATTTTGGTCATTTCAACACGCTTGGCCATGATCGAACCGGCGGTACCGCCGACCAGCAGGCCGACGATCACATAACCGATACCAGCAGTGGCCAGCTCAGCGCCGAGCTTATAGATGAGGCCTACAGTAGTGATGATCGCCAGACCCATGCCGAGCATGCCGAACAGATTGCCGCGGCGTGACGTGGTTGGGTGCGACAAGCCTTTGAGGGCCTGGATGAAACAGATCGACGCGATCAGATAAAGCGTCGTGACGAGATTCATGCTCATTACTTCGGCGCCTCTTCTTTTACTTTCGGGGCTTTCTTCTTGAACATCTCAAGCATGCGGCGGGTGACCAGGAAGCCACCGAACACATTCACTGCGGCCAGCGCCACGGCGAGGGTGCCCATGGTCTTGCCCAGCGGGGTGACCGTCAGGGCAGCGGCCAGCATCGCGCCGACGATCACGATCGCCGAGATGGCGTTGGTCACGGCCATCAGCGGCGTGTGCAGTGCAGGTGTTACGTTCCAGACCACGTGATAACCGACATAAATCGCCAGCACGAAGATGATCAGGTTGTAGATACCGGGGGAGATAAGCTCTTCCATCGTCTGAATCCCTGCTTAGGCGTTTTTGCGGATGACTTGGCCGTCGCGGCACATCAGGCACGCGGCGACGATGTCGTCTTCGAGGTTGACGTCGAACTGGCCTTCTTTAGTGAAGACCAGCTTCAGGAAGTCCAGCAGGTTGCGTGCATACAGCGCCGAAGCGTCTGCGGCGACTTCACCGGCCAGATTGGTCGGACCGGCGATAGTCACGCCGTTCTCGATCACGACCTGATCGGCTACGGTCAACGGGCAGTTACCGCCCTGCGCAGCCGCGAGGTCAATGACCACCGAGCCCGGTTTCATTTGCGCCACGGTGTCCGCACTCAACAGCGTCGGTGCCTTGCGGCCCGGGATCAGCGCAGTAGTGATGACGATGTCAGCCTGCTTGGCGCGTTCATGCACGGCCTGGGCCTGACGCTGCATCCAGCTCGCCGGCATCGGCCGCGCGTAACCGCCGACACCGACGGCGCATTCGCGCTCTTCATCGGTCTCGTAAGGCACGTCGACGAACTTGGCGCCGAGGGATTCGATCTGTTCCTTCACCGCCGGACGCACGTCGGACGCTTCGATAACCGCACCCAGACGTTTCGCCGTAGCAATCGCCTGCAACCCGGCCACGCCTGCGCCGAGAATCAGCACGCGCGCCGCTTTCACAGTGCCCGCAGCAGTCATCAGCATCGGCATGAAGCGCGGATAGTAGTGAGCGGCCAGCAACACGGCCTTATAGCCGGCGATGTTCGCCTGGGACGACAACACATCGAGACTCTGCGCCCGCGAGGTGCGCGGCGCTGCTTCCAGGGCGAACGCGGTAATCCCGCACTCGGCCATTTTGGCGATGGTGTCGTTGTTGAACGGGTTGAGCATGCCAACCAGCACCGCACCGCGCTTGATCAGCGTCAGTTCGGCATCGCTTGGGGCGACCACTTTGAGAATCAACTCGGCGCCAAACGCATCGTTGGCACTGCCAATAGTTGCGCCTGCCGCTTCATAAGCACTGTCGACAACGCTGGCTTTAACGCCGGCGCCGGTTTGAACAGTGACCTTATGACCTTGGCTGATCAGCTTTTTAATGGTTTCCGGGGTTGCAGCAACCCGTGTTTCACCGGTCTGGGTTTCGAGAGGAACACCAATGTGCACGTCAAATCTCCTGCGTGATCTTATTGAGTAAACCCAGGCACTTCGGATGGTGCGACTGGGGCGGCCGATCAGCACGATCCCGCTAAATCAAGGCGGGGCGCGGCATTTTGCAGGCGAACTTTATGCCCTTCAAGGGATTATGACGGGTGACGGAAAATTAACTACAAGTCATGCCGTGACCGAATGTCGCACATGGCCGGTTGAATCCCTTGCAGGCCGTGCCTTACAAGGATTCTGGACGAATTCGAAGATTTATCTCATCGGTGACGTGAATGGAGCGTAATGAGTCGCGAATGAAGGCTCAAAGCCACGCCGGCAGGCGCTTGTGGGACGTCTGTACGACTTTCGGATACAGTCATCGAAAATGCGACAAATACTTATATCTGTAGTGCTTTGATTTTTCTGACTACGAGGTCAGTTAACGCTGTAAGCCGCTACCCTTCTAGGCTATAGCTCTGCGCCTGGTTCACCAGCCAGTCGCGAAATGCCTTCAGGGACGCCGATTCGACCTTTCGCTCGGGAATCATCAGGTAATACGCCTTGATGCTGGACAGTGCCTGGGGGTTGGCAATCACCAGCCGCTTCTCGGCCAACTCGCGCTGAATCAGGAACGGCGGGATCAGCGCAATGCCCATGTCGTGCATGGCTGCCTGCGCCAGCATGGAGAATAGTTCATAGCGCGGCCCTGTCATGTCGCGAGGGATATTCAGATGTTGCGAGTTGAACCACTGGCGCCAGGCATACGGGCGGGTGGTCTGCTGCAAGAGCGGCAGCTCGGCAACCTCTTGCGCTGTCAGCTTTGCCTTGCTGCCGAGTAGGGCGGGGCTGCACACGGGCATCGGATTTTCGCCCATCAGTCTGTGGGACTCGGTACCGGACCAATCGGCATCGCCGAAGTAGATGGCGGCATCGAAGTCGGTATCGGCGAACAGGAATGGCCGCGTGCGGTTAGTCAGGTTGACGGTGACTTCCGGATGCTTGAGCTGGAAATCTTTCAAGCGTGGCAACAGCCATTGCGTGCCGAAGGTCGGCACCACCGCCAGTTCGATCACATTGGCGCCTTGCTGGCCCATCACCGACAGCGTATCGCGCTCGACCGCATCGAGTTGAGTCGCCACCCGACGGCTGTAGGAAAGCCCTGCTTCGGTCAGCTTTACCCCGCGCCGCGAGCGTCGGAACAGTTCCACGCTGAGGAACTCCTCAAGGCTGGCGATCTGTCGGCAAATGGCGCCTTGGGTGATGGAAAGCTCTTCAGCGGCCTTGGTAAAACTCTCGTGACGAGCGGCAGCCTCAAAACTGATCAGCGCGGTTGTGCTGGGGATCTTCCTGCGCATGTACTTCAACCTCACTAATACGTCGGTTAAAAGGCTATCGGCGTTATTTCGGAGTGAGAAATTAGCACAACAGAATGCGAAATCCTCGTTTGCCGCGACCGCGAACCGCGCCTAGGATCAATGCCACGTTAATTCACCGATTTACGAGGGCACACTCATGGGCGGTAAAGCTAGCTTCAACTGGATCGATCCCCTGCTGCTGGATCAACAGCTCACCGAAGAAGAGCGCATGATCCGCGACACTGCCGAGCAGTTCGCTCAGCAGAAGCTCGCGCCGCGTGTGCTCGAAGCTTTCCGCCATGAGAAGACCGATCCGGCAATCTTCCGCGAGATGGGTGAAGTCGGCCTGTTGGGCGCGACCATTCCTGAGCAGTACGGTGGCAGTGGCCTCAACTATGTCAGCTACGGCCTGATTGCCCGTGAAGTGGAGCGTGTCGATTCCGGCTATCGCTCGATGATGAGCGTGCAGTCCTCGCTGGTAATGGTGCCGATCAACGAATTCGGCACTGAAGCGCAGAAACGGAAATACCTGCCGAAACTGGCTTCCGGCGAATGGATCGGCTGCTTCGGTCTGACCGAGCCTAACCACGGTTCCGACCCTGGCGCGATGATTACTCGTGCACGCAAAGTCGACGGCGGCTACAGCCTGACTGGCGCGAAGATGTGGATTACCAACAGCCCGATCGCCGATGTGTTCGTGGTTTGGGCCAAGGACGATGCCGGCGACATCCGTGGCTTCGTGCTGGAGAAAGGCTGGAAGGGCCTGAGCGCTCCGGCGATTCACGGCAAAGTCGGTCTGCGCGCCTCGATCACCGGTGAGATCGTCATGGACAACGTATTCGTGCCGGAAGAAAACATCTTCCCTGACGTGCGTGGTCTGAAAGGTCCGTTCACCTGCCTTAACTCCGCACGCTACGGCATCTCTTGGGGTGCGCTGGGTGCTGCCGAGTTCTGCTGGCACACCGCACGCCAATACACGCTGGACCGCATGCAGTTCGGCCGTCCTTTGGCCGCTACCCAGCTGATCCAGAAAAAACTGGCGGACATGCAGACCGAGATCACGCTGGCCCTGCAAGGTTGCCTGCGTTTGGGGCGCATGAAGGATGAAGGCACGGCTGCGGTCGAAATCACTTCGATCATGAAGCGCAACTCGTGCGGCAAGTCGCTGGATATCGCCCGCATGGCTCGCGACATGCTGGGCGGCAACGGTATCTCCGACGAGTTCGGTGTGGCCCGCCACTTGGTCAACCTGGAAGTGGTGAATACCTATGAAGGTACGCACGATGTCCACGCGCTGATCCTCGGTCGCGCGCAAACCGGTCTGCAGGCGTTCTATTAATAGGAGAGCGACCATGGGCGCGCTGTCGCATCTGCGGGTACTGGATTTATCGCGAGTGTTGGCCGGGCCGTGGGCCGGGCAGATCCTTGCCGACCTTGGCGCCGAAGTGATCAAGGTCGAGCGCCCGGGCAATGGTGACGACACTCGCGCCTGGGGGCCACCCTTCCTTAAAGACGCTTATGGTGAGAACACGTCGGAGGCGGCTTACTACCTGTCGGCTAACCGCAACAAGCAATCGGTGACCATCGACTTCACGCGTCCCGAGGGTCAAAAGCTTGTTCGCGAGCTCGCAGCCAAGTCGGACATCCTCATTGAGAACTTCAAGGTGGGTGGTCTGGCGGCTTATGGGTTGGACTATGAGTCGCTGAAGGCGATCAATCCGGATCTGATCTACTGCTCGATCACTGGCTTCGGTCAGACCGGGCCCTATGCCAAGCGTGCCGGTTACGACTTCATGATCCAGGGGCTGGGTGGGCTGATGAGTCTGACCGGTCGGCCAGAAGGAGATGAAGGTGCCGGGCCGGTGAAGGTTGGTGTGGCGCTGACGGATATCCTGACCGGGCTGTATTCGACCGTGGCGATACTGGCGGCGCTGGCTCATCGTGATCACGACGGTGGTGGTCAGCACATCGATATGGCATTGCTGGATGTGCAGGTAGCCTGCCTGGCTAACCAAGCGATGAACTACCTGACCACGGGCAATGCACCCAAGCGCCTGGGCAATGCGCATCCGAACATCGTGCCTTATCAGGACTTTCCTACGGCAGATGGCGATTTCATCCTTACCGTGGGCAATGACGGGCAGTTCCGCAAGTTTGCTGAAGTGGCGGGTCAGCCACAGTGGGCTGATGATCCGCGCTTCACTACTAATAAGCTGCGGGTGGCGAATCGTGCGGTGCTGATTCCTCTGATTCGCCAGGCGACAGTCTTCAAGACCACGGCTGAGTGGGTAGCTCAGTTGGAGATGGCGGGCGTGCCGTGTGGCCCGATCAATGATCTGTCGCAGGTGTTTGAGGATCCGCAGGTGAAGGCTCGCGGGTTGGCAATAGAGTTGCCCCATGCGTTGGCGGGGATGGTGCCTCAGGTGGCGAGCCCTATTCGAATGTCGCAAACCCCTGTCGAGTATCGCCTTGCGCCTCCTTTGTTGGGTGAGCATACCTTGGAGGTTTTGCAGAGAGTCCTGGGTTTGGGCGCGGGAGCGGTGGCTGTGCTGAAAGAGGATGGAGTGCTTTAAGAAGCCTTCTATATAGAAGGCTTGGCATTTTCCTCTATATATAAAGGGTGATCTGATCATTTCTTGATCAATCTGCAAGTAATTGAAAGAAAAGCGAAATTAGCGGTTGACGGCAGATTCCAGACGTCTATAATTCGCCCCACTTCCGGCGCAGTCGAAACGGAAAACTCCTTGAGATTCAATGAGTTAAGTAGGTTTCGAGAGTGGGTCGCTTCAGTTCATCGAAGCCTGGAAGGAGTTGAAAGAGCGGTGATGTTTGGCTCTTTTAACGGTTCGATCTTCTCGGTCGAAAGCGGAGAAAAAGAGGTGTTGACAACAGCGAGTAACGCTGTAGAATTCGCCTCCCGCTAACGAGAGATCGGAAGCGCAAGTGGTTGAAGTTGTTGAAGAATTCTTCGAAAGCTTCTGAAAATAATCACTTGACAGCAAATGAGGCTGCTGTAGAATGCGCGCCTCGGTTGAGACGAAAGGTCTTAACCAACCGCTCTTTAACAACTGAATCAAGCAATTCGTGTGGGTGCTTGTGGGGTCAGACTGATAGTCAACAAGATTATCAGCATCACAAGTTACTCCGCGAGAAATCAAAGATGTAACCAACGATTGCTGAGCCAAGTTTAGGGTTTCTTAAAAACCCAAAGATGTTTGAACTGAAGAGTTTGATCATGGCTCAGATTGAACGCTGGCGGCAGGCCTAACACATGCAAGTCGAGCGGATGACAGGAGCTTGCTCCTGAATTCAGCGGCGGACGGGTGAGTAATGCCTAGGAATCTGCCTGGTAGTGGGGGACAACGTTTCGAAAGGAACGCTAATACCGCATACGTCCTACGGGAGAAAGCAGGGGACCTTCGGGCCTTGCGCTATCAGATGAGCCTAGGTCGGATTAGCTAGTTGGTGAGGTAATGGCTCACCAAGGCGACGATCCGTAACTGGTCTGAGAGGATGATCAGTCACACTGGAACTGAGACACGGTCCAGACTCCTACGGGAGGCAGCAGTGGGGAATATTGGACAATGGGCGAAAGCCTGATCCAGCCATGCCGCGTGTGTGAAGAAGGTCTTCGGATTGTAAAGCACTTTAAGTTGGGAGGAAGGGCATTAACCTAATACGTTAGTGTTTTGACGTTACCGACAGAATAAGCACCGGCTAACTCTGTGCCAGCAGCCGCGGTAATACAGAGGGTGCAAGCGTTAATCGGAATTACTGGGCGTAAAGCGCGCGTAGGTGGTTTGTTAAGTTGGATGTGAAATCCCCGGGCTCAACCTGGGAACTGCATTCAAAACTGACAAGCTAGAGTATGGTAGAGGGTGGTGGAATTTCCTGTGTAGCGGTGAAATGCGTAGATATAGGAAGGAACACCAGTGGCGAAGGCGACCACCTGGACTGATACTGACACTGAGGTGCGAAAGCGTGGGGAGCAAACAGGATTAGATACCCTGGTAGTCCACGCCGTAAACGATGTCAACTAGCCGTTGGGAGCCTTGAGCTCTTAGTGGCGCAGCTAACGCATTAAGTTGACCGCCTGGGGAGTACGGCCGCAAGGTTAAAACTCAAATGAATTGACGGGGGCCCGCACAAGCGGTGGAGCATGTGGTTTAATTCGAAGCAACGCGAAGAACCTTACCAGGCCTTGACATCCAATGAACTTTCCAGAGATGGATTGGTGCCTTCGGGAACATTGAGACAGGTGCTGCATGGCTGTCGTCAGCTCGTGTCGTGAGATGTTGGGTTAAGTCCCGTAACGAGCGCAACCCTTGTCCTTAGTTACCAGCACGTAATGGTGGGCACTCTAAGGAGACTGCCGGTGACAAACCGGAGGAAGGTGGGGATGACGTCAAGTCATCATGGCCCTTACGGCCTGGGCTACACACGTGCTACAATGGTCGGTACAAAGGGTTGCCAAGCCGCGAGGTGGAGCTAATCCCATAAAACCGATCGTAGTCCGGATCGCAGTCTGCAACTCGACTGCGTGAAGTCGGAATCGCTAGTAATCGTGAATCAGAATGTCACGGTGAATACGTTCCCGGGCCTTGTACACACCGCCCGTCACACCATGGGAGTGGGTTGCACCAGAAGTAGCTAGTCTAACCTTCGGGAGGACGGTTACCACGGTGTGATTCATGACTGGGGTGAAGTCGTAACAAGGTAGCCGTAGGGGAACCTGCGGCTGGATCACCTCCTTAATCGACGACATCAGCTGCTCCATGAGCTCCCACACGAATTGCTTGATTCATTGAAGAAGACGATAAGAAGCAGCCCGAAATTGGGTCTGTAGCTCAGTTGGTTAGAGCGCACCCCTGATAAGGGTGAGGTCGGCAGTTCGAATCTGCCCAGACCCACCAATTTTGTGTGGGAAACGCCTGTAGAAATACGGGGCCATAGCTCAGCTGGGAGAGCGCCTGCCTTGCACGCAGGAGGTCAACGGTTCGATCCCGTTTGGCTCCACCACTACTGCTTCTGACGTATGAAAGCTTAGAAATGAGCATTCCATTGAAAGATGGTGAATGTTGATTTCTAGTCTTTGATTAGATCGTTCTTTAAAAATTTGGGTATGTGATAGAAAGATAGACTGAACGTTACTTTCACTGGTAACGGATCAGGCTAAGGTAAAATTTGTGAGTTACTCTGAATTGAGTATTATCGAATTTTCGGCGAATGTCGTCTTCACAGTATAACCAGATTGCTTGGGGTTATATGGTCAAGTGAAGAAGCGCATACGGTGGATGCCTTGGCAGTCAGAGGCGATGAAAGACGTGGTAGCCTGCGAAAAGCTTCGGGGAGTCGGCAAACAGACTTTGATCCGGAGATGTCTGAATGGGGGAACCCAGCCATCATAAGATGGTTATCTTGTACTGAATACATAGGTGCAAGAGGCGAACCAGGGGAACTGAAACATCTAAGTACCCTGAGGAAAAGAAATCAACCGAGATTCCCTTAGTAGTGGCGAGCGAACGGGGACTAGCCCTTAAGTGGCTTTGAGATTAGCGGAACGCTCTGGAAAGTGCGGCCATAGTGGGTGATAGCCCTGTACGCGAAAATCTCTTAGTCATGAAATCGAGTAGGACGGAGCACGAGAAACTTTGTCTGAATATGGGGGGACCATCCTCCAAGGCTAAATACTACTGACTGACCGATAGTGAACTAGTACCGTGAGGGAAAGGCGAAAAGAACCCCGGAGAGGGGAGTGAAATAGATCCTGAAACCGTATGCGTACAAGCAGTGGGAGCAGACTTTGTTCTGTGACTGCGTACCTTTTGTATAATGGGTCAGCGACTTATTTTCAGTGGCGAGCTTAACCGAATAGGGGAGGCGTAGCGAAAGCGAGTCTTAATAGGGCGTCTAGTCGCTGGGAATAGACCCGAAACCGGGCGATCTATCCATGGGCAGGTTGAAGGTTGGGTAACACTAACTGGAGGACCGAACCGACTACCGTTGAAAAGTTAGCGGATGACCTGTGGATCGGAGTGAAAGGCTAATCAAGCTCGGAGATAGCTGGTTCTCCTCGAAAGCTATTTAGGTAGCGCCTCATGTATCACTGTAGGGGGTAGAGCACTGTTTCGGCTAGGGGGTCATCCCGACTTACCAAACCGATGCAAACTCCGAATACCTACAAGTGCCGAGCATGGGAGACACACGGCGGGTGCTAACGTCCGTCGTGAAAAGGGAAACAACCCAGACCGTCAGCTAAGGTCCCAAAGTTATGGTTAAGTGGGAAACGATGTGGGAAGGCTTAGACAGCTAGGAGGTTGGCTTAGAAGCAGCCACCCTTTAAAGAAAGCGTAATAGCTCACTAGTCGAGTCGGCCTGCGCGGAAGATGTAACGGGGCTCAAACCATACACCGAAGCTACGGGTATCATCTTAGGATGATGCGGTAGAGGAGCGTTCTGTAAGCCTGTGAAGGTGAGTTGAGAAGCTTGCTGGAGGTATCAGAAGTGCGAATGCTGACATGAGTAACGACAATGGGTGTGAAAAACACCCACGCCGAAAGACCAAGGTTTCCTGCGCAACGTTAATCGACGCAGGGTTAGTCGGTCCCTAAGGCGAGGCTGAAAAGCGTAGTCGATGGAAAACAGGTTAATATTCCTGTACTTCTGGTTATTGCGATGGAGGGACGGAGAAGGCTAGGCCAGCTTGGCGTTGGTTGTCCAAGTTTAAGGTGGTAGGCTGGAATCTTAGGTAAATCCGGGATTCTAAGGCCGAGAGCTGATGACGAGTCATCTTTTAGATGACGAAGTGGTTGATGCCATGCTTCCAAGAAAAGCTTCTAAGCTTCAGGTAACCAGGAACCGTACCCCAAACCGACACAGGTGGTTGGGTAGAGAATACCAAGGCGCTTGAGAGAACTCGGGTGAAGGAACTAGGCAAAATGGCACCGTAACTTCGGGAGAAGGTGCGCCGGTGAGGGTGAAGGACTTGCTCCGTAAGCTCATGCCGGTCGAAGATACCAGGCCGCTGCGACTGTTTATTAAAAACACAGCACTCTGCAAACACGAAAGTGGACGTATAGGGTGTGACGCCTGCCCGGTGCCGGAAGGTTAATTGATGGGGTTAGCTAACGCGAAGCTCTTGATCGAAGCCCCGGTAAACGGCGGCCGTAACTATAACGGTCCTAAGGTAGCGAAATTCCTTGTCGGGTAAGTTCCGACCTGCACGAATGGCGTAACGATGGCGGCGCTGTCTCCACCCGAGACTCAGTGAAATTGAAATCGCTGTGAAGATGCAGTGTATCCGCGGCTAGACGGAAAGACCCCGTGAACCTTTACTATAGCTTTGCACTGGACTTTGAATTTGCTTGTGTAGGATAGGTGGGAGGCTTTGAAGCGTGGACGCCAGTTCGCGTGGAGCCAACCTTGAAATACCACCCTGGCAACTTTGAGGTTCTAACTCAGGTCCGTTATCCGGATCGAGGACAGTGTATGGTGGGTAGTTTGACTGGGGCGGTCTCCTCCTAAAGAGTAACGGAGGAGTACGAAGGTGCGCTCAGACCGGTCGGAAATCGGTCGTAGAGTATAAAGGCAAAAGCGCGCTTGACTGCGAGACAGACACGTCGAGCAGGTACGAAAGTAGGTCTTAGTGATCCGGTGGTTCTGTATGGAAGGGCCATCGCTCAACGGATAAAAGGTACTCCGGGGATAACAGGCTGATACCGCCCAAGAGTTCATATCGACGGCGGTGTTTGGCACCTCGATGTCGGCTCATCACATCCTGGGGCTGAAGCCGGTCCCAAGGGTATGGCTGTTCGCCATTTAAAGTGGTACGCGAGCTGGGTTTAGAACGTCGTGAGACAGTTCGGTCCCTATCTGCCGTGGACGTTTGAGATTTGAGAGGGGCTGCTCCTAGTACGAGAGGACCGGAGTGGACGAACCTCTGGTGTTCCGGTTGTCACGCCAGTGGCATTGCCGGGTAGCTATGTTCGGGAAAGATAACCGCTGAAAGCATCTAAGCGGGAAACTTGCCTCAAGATGAGATCTCACTGGAACCTTGAGTTCCCTGAAGGGCCGTCGAAGACTACGACGTTGATAGGTTGGGTGTGTAAGCGCTGTGAGGCGTTGAGCTAACCAATACTAATTGCCCGTGAGGCTTGACCATATAACACCCAAGCAATTTGACTACTCGAAAGAGCATCAGATTGCGGTGTGTGAAGACGAAACGAACCGAAAGTTCGATGTTCACAAACACCGAAAGCTGTCACATACCCAATTTGCTGAAGCGAGGCCATCTGGCCACGACTCAGTACCCGAATTTCTTGACGACCATAGAGCGTTGGAACCACCTGATCCCATCCCGAACTCAGCAGTGAAACGATGCATCGCCGATGGTAGTGTGGGGTTTCCCCATGTGAGAGTAGGTCATCGTCAAGATTAAATTCCGAAACCCCAATTGCGAAAGCAGTTGGGGTTTTGTTTTAGTAGAAGTACCCGTTTTTGCTGTCTCGTCATCGTGTTGACGGGCCAGTTATAGAATTTCTTGACGACCATAGAGCGTTGGAACCACCTGATCCCATCCCGAACTCAGTAGTGAAACGATGCATCGCCGATGGTAGTGTGGGGTTTCCCCATGTGAGAGTAGGTCATCGTCAAGATTAAATTCCGAAACCCCTGTCTGCTAACGCAGACAGGGGTTTTGTTGTTTCAGAGCTTATAAAAATCAAACCATCAAGCTGCTTTGCGAGCCTTGCTGATACGTCGAGCCTGTCACTTGCGCCACCAGATGCGGACACCAGTTGCCGATAAAACCGCAATCAAAACGCCTAATACCGCGATCATCACTTGGCCAGTAAACCCGATGATCCGTCCACCATGTATCGGTAACTGCAACCGATAAAACTGTTCTCCCAAC
The DNA here is from genome assembly GCF_044218815.1 of Pseudomonas sp. A0308. Classification (NCBI taxonomy): domain Bacteria; kingdom Pseudomonadati; phylum Pseudomonadota; class Gammaproteobacteria; order Pseudomonadales; family Pseudomonadaceae; genus Pseudomonas; species Pseudomonas sp. A0308. The sequence goes on along the minus strand of NZ_CP162581.1, from coordinate 3,199,262 downwards.
GTCCCATGTCCTGCGATTTCCTGCCCTAGCAATCGCCCATCCGTACCGTGAAAGAACAGCCAGGATTTGCCATGTGCTTCCGTGTCGTGCTGTCCAAATCCTGCGCCGTAGAAGTTGTACTCAAAGCTGTAATACGACTCCCCGATTGACGCTGTCAGCCCTAACTTTTCCCCCTCCTGCTTTGCCCTATCGTAAGCCTGTTGTTAACTCAGTTAGGCGGTCGACCCTTTTTCCAGCGCCGCCTGCCACGCGGCAACGTCCGCCAAAGGGCTACGAAACAATCGATCACCCAAGCAACGGCAACCGACCCCATCAGCAGCAGTACCCAGTTACCGTGCAGCGCGCATGAAATGTTTCCCCACAGATATGAAAAAGCCAGCCCCTGAACATCCGGGGCTGGCTTTTTTATGCACAAGGCAATGGCTTAGAACTGATAGCTGACCGTGGCTGCAACATTACGCTCTTCGCCCATGTAGCAGAAGTTCAGGCTGGCGCAGGATGCCACGTAGGACTCGTTTGTCAGATTGTTCGCGTTCAGGCGTACGTCAATGCCCTTCAAGCCGACTTTGCCCAGGTCGTAGCCAATCGACGCAGTTGCACCGGCAAGGTCCGCGGCAGGATTGCTAGTAATTTGTCTGTGTCCTCCAGGCGGAATACGCCGGACAGACGCAAATCAGCCACATCCGACGCGCAGCTCAAAAAGCCCTGACGATAACGACCGACCTCACTGAGGAAATCGCCCAGACGCATATTGCGCGTGACAATCAAGCCGTCGGCCCGCGCGCCGACATCCATATTCAGCGGTGGCGCCGAGCGCACGTGATGGTGATCGATCAGATAACTCTGCCCGGCGAGTGCCTCGATCGAGGTGCCGCCAGCGTTAATGGCAACACACCCACTGGTGACGCTCAGTCGCGTGCAATCGCTGTCCTGGCGCAAAACGAACCGCGCGCCCTGCGGCTCGTAAACGCCATGACGACTTTGCACACGCAGCGGCCGTTCGAAGGCTGAGCCCTCGTCCGCGCCGCCGCAGGCGACGAGAATTTCGCCGCGAGTGAGTTTGATCAGCCTTTGCTGCGCGGTGTAATCCAGATCCACCGTACTGGCGGTGTTGAGCTCGATCCGCGTGCCGTCTGGCAACTGGAATCCGCGCCGCTCGCCCGTCGCGGTGGCGTAATCGGCGCGCCATTGTTCGCACTGGCGGCTCAAGCGTGAATTACCGTGGTTGTTGCGCAGACGCAGCAGCCAGTGAATCGCCTGCTTGACCACCTGTTGCTGGGGCTCGGCGCGGCGGCCGAGGGATAACTTGTCCACAGGCATCAGCTGTCGTACCGCAGCACATAGCAGTGATAGAGCGCATCGGCGACGTAGCGCTCGACCGAACGCAGCGATAATCCCATCTGTTCGGCGATCTGCTTGTGCGTCAAACCTTCGCACTGCGCCAGAAGAAACCTCGAAGAACGCTCATAAAAAACACGTTGGCGACAGCTCTGGCACGCCGTTCGGCGGGAATCCGACATTAATGCCATCCATTTCCCACACAACCCTAAGATTTCTCCGAAACGTGCCGACAGACTGGTGAGACATGCGTGCACCAAAGTAGAGCGGCCATCAGAACGCTGCCTGCCAGCTATTGGATATTTGGAGCTACATGGAATGTTGCATCCCCGAACGCATACCCACTTTTGCATAAGAAGTCCCATGAAATGAATCTCAAGTTCAGCCATAAAATCCTGTTGGCCGCCTCGGGCGTCGTGGTCCTGGCTTTCGCTTTATTCACCCTCTACAACGACTATCTGCAGCGAAACACCATTCGCCAGAACCTCCAGTCCTCCGTGCAGCAGGCCGGCGATCTGACCGCCAGCAGCGTGCAGAACTGGATGAGCGGGCGGATCCTGGTGCTGGAAAACCTCGCGCAGAACGTTGCCCATCAGGGCAAGGAAGCCGACTTCCCGGGCCTGGTCGATCAACCAGCCTTCACCTCGAACTTCCAGTTCACCTACGTCGGCCAGGCCAACGGTGTATTCACCCAACGCCCAGACGCGAAGATGCCGGACGGTTACGACCCGCGTCAGCGCCCTTGGTACAAGCAAGCAGTGGTAGCCGACAAAACTATGCTGACGCCGCCGTACATGGCCGCCGTCGGCGGTCTGGTGGTGACCATTGCCATGCCGGTGAAGAAGAACGGCGAGTTGATTGGCGTGGTCGGCGGTGACCTGAGCCTGGAAACCCTGGTGAAGATCATCAACTCGGTGGACTTCGGTGGCATCGGCCATGCGTTTCTGGTCAGCGGTGACGGCCAGGTGATCGTCAGCCCGGACAAAGATCAGGTGATGAAGAACCTGAAAGACATCTACCCGAACTCCAGCGTCCGCATCGAGAAGGGCAACCAGAACGTCGTGCTCAACGGTCAGGAACGCATCCTGTCGTTTACCCCGGTCAGTGGTTTGCCCAATGCCGAGTGGTACATCGGTCTGTCGATCGATCGCGACAAGGCCTACGCCGCACTCAGCCAGTTCCGTACTTCGGCGCTGATCGCCATGTTCGTGGCGGTGGGGGCGATTGCCGTGTTCCTGAGCCTTTTGATCACTGTGTTGATGCGTCCGCTGATCACCATGGGCCGCGCGATGCAGGACATTGCGCAAGGCGAAGGCGATTTGACGCGTCGTCTGGCGGTCGAGAGCAAAGATGAATTCGGTGAACTGGGCAGCTCGTTCAACCAGTTTGTCGAGCGGATTCACGCGTCGATTTCCGAAGTGTCTTCGGCGACCCGCCAGGTGCATGATCTGTCGCAACGTGTGATGGCTTCGTCCAACGCTTCCATCGTCGGTTCGGACGAGCAAAGTGCGCGCACCAACAGCGTCGCCGCCGCGATCAACGAACTGGGTGCCGCCACTCAGGAAATCGCCCGCAATGCTGCTGATGCTTCGCAGCACGCCAGCGGCGCGAGTGAGCAGGCTGATGACGGTCGCCAAGTGGTGGAGCAAACCATTCTGGCGATGACCGAGTTGTCGCAGAAGATCAGCCTGTCGTGCACGCAGATCGAAACGCTGAACGCCAGCACCGACAACATTGGCCACATCCTCGATGTGATCAAAGGCATTTCGCAGCAGACCAATCTGCTGGCGCTCAACGCCGCGATTGAAGCAGCACGTGCAGGTGAAGCGGGACGCGGTTTTGCGGTAGTGGCGGACGAGGTACGTAACCTCGCCCATCGCACCCAGGAATCGGCGGAAGAGATCCACAAGATGATCACGTCGTTGCAGGTCGGTTCGCGTGAGGCGGTGAGCACCATGAACGCCAGCCAGGCGTCCAGCGAGCAGAGCGTTGAAGTGGCCAACCAGGCCGGTTTGCGCCTGGTCAGCGTGACCCAGCGCATCGGCGAAATCGACGGCATGAACCAGTCGGTAGCCGCTGCGACTGAAGAGCAGACGGCGGTGGTGGAAACCCTCAACGTCGACGTTAACCAGATCAACCTGTTGAACCAGCAGAGCGTGGCCAACCTCAACGAAACGTTGAAGGATTGTGATGCGTTGTCGCAGCAGGCGAATCGTTTGAAGCAGTTGGTGGACAGCTTCAAGATCTGATCGCGTTATCGCTCATCGCGGACAAGCCCGCTCCCACAGGTTTTTTGGCGAACACAACATTTGTGAACGACCTGGACCCTGTGGGAGCTGGCTTGCCAGCGATGGCGGTAGTTCACCCACCGCTCAACTCAAGCCCTAAACGAACAGCTTCAACACATTCCCCATCGCATCATCCGCAAACCCCTGCACAAAATCCTTGAACCCCGGCAACGCCTCCGCCCCTGCACTGGCCGGCTCGGCAATGATCGTCCAGGTCGCCCGCGACTGCCCTTCGCCCAACGATTCAACCTTCATCGCCGCCCAAAGATTGGCCACGCCCAGGGTGTTGTAGATCGTCGTCCAGGTCATGCTTTGCGCCTGCTCGTCGCGGGAGTTGAGTTGTTCAACCACCACGTTGCCATCCCTGAAGAATTTCTTGCGCAGCGAGGACACACCCTCACCGGTCATCTCGATGTGCGACAGCGCCGGAATGAAACGGTCGAAACCGCCGAAGTCGCCGACCACCGCCCAGACTTTCGTCGCTTCTGCTGGTACTTCAACCGAAGACATGACGTGGCAGCCGTGCGGGTTTTTGATCAGGGTGTCGGGTTGCAGAGTGTTCATGGTGGTGCTCCTTTTTGATGAACTAGATGAAGTTGATTTCTTTCAGGTAATCGCAGCCGCGGCGCAGCAGCGCCGGGGATTTTTCCGGGTAATGCGCGCCCATCTGCTGCACGCCGGCTTGCGCGTTGGCGTGGCCGATCAGAGAGATGTCGCCGATGTCTTCTTCGAAGCCGTTGAGGTAGAAACCGAGCACGCCGAACAGCGCGTTGTCGGCGTCGACCCGTCCCAGTTGTTGCTGCCAGTCGGCGACGCTGACCAGCGAGAATTCGCTGCCGGTATCGCGGAACGAGGCGACGTAGGCGTCCCAGCTCAGAGGCTCGGGGTTGTGCAGGTTGAACACCGCCCGTTCCGCCGCGTAACGGCTGGCGTGAAAGGCGATGAAGCGGGCGAGAAAGTCCACCGGCATCAGGTCGAAATTCAGTGCGAATGCAGGCACCTGGCCGAGCTGAATCGAGCCTTTGAGCATCAGCATCAAGCGGTTTTTGTGCGGCTGGCAGACGCCGCTCAGGCTGTTGAAACTGATGTTGCCGGGGCGATACAGATTGACCCGTACACCCAGTGTCCGCGCCCGTTCGAGGATGCGTTCGCCGACCCATTTCGACAGGTTATAGCCATTGCGGATGTAGATCGGTGGCGTCGGCGCGGCAGGCAACTCCAGCACCCGACCCGCGTCGTCGACCGTGCTTGAAGCCGACAGTGTCGAGACAAAATTGAAAACCTTTTTGCTGCGCCCTTCGCACAGGCGCAGTAGCTCGAAAATCGGCTCGACGTTGTCCGCTGCCAGCGACTCGTAATCAAGGACGTGATTGACGTTGGCCGCGTTGTGCACCAGCGCACCGAACTCACTGTCCAGCCGTTGATAGTCGTCCTCCCCCAGCCCGAGTTGCGGACGGGTGATGTCTGCCGCGTACACCCGCACCCGACTCAGATCCAGATGTTCCAGCCGGTTTTCGCGCAGTGCCTGAGCGAAGCGCTGCGCCGCTGTTTGCCCGCCCCCGTCGCGCACCAGGCACGCCACTTCACTGGCGCCCCAACCGAGCAGCGCCTCGACGATGTGCACGCCGACAAAACTGTTGGCGCCGGTGACGATCACCTTGTGCACATCGCCCATGCGGCTGATTGGCAGCGGTTCGATGTCCAGCGTACGCTCGGCGTCGGCCATGGCCTGGACGCTGAGTACGGCGCTGTCATCGGTGCCGCGCACTAGCGTGGCGAGTTTGATGATGGTCGGCTGTTCGATGAAGCGATTGATCGAGATGCTGCGGCCAAACTCTTCACGCAAGCGCAGCAACATGCGCGACAGCAGAATCGAGTGGCCGCCGAGATTGAAGAAGCTCTCGTCGGTGGAAATATCGCTGGTCGGCAGCTCCAGCAACTCCGCCCAGATCTCCAGCAGCAGCACCTCGTCTTCATTGGCCGGCAGGCATTTCGGGCCGTTGTCCTGCACGCTCACCGGTAACCCCAGCAGCGCTTTTCGGTCGACCTTGCCATTGCTGGCGAACGGCATGCTCGGCAGCTCAGTCCACGCCACCGGTTGCATGTAGTCGGGTAAAAACTGCTGGGCGTGGGCTTTCAATGCGTCGCGGGCGGCGTCCGTTTGCGGCTGGGTGAGAAACGCCAGAATCCGTCGCTGACTGTCGATCACCACCACCACCTGTCGGTACAACTGGCTCTCGCGCAGGCAGCGCTCTATCTCTTCCGGCTCGACCCGAAAGCCACGGATCTTCACCTGATTGTCGCGTCGTCCACACAGCTCGATGCCGTGCTCGCTCCACTTGGCCATGTCGCCACTGCGATAGGCGCGCAGTTGCTCGCCGCCCGGCAGGTTGAGGGTCAGATAGCGCTCGGCGGTCTGCTGTGGATTGTTGAGGTAACCGAGGCAGACACCGGGGCCGACGATGAACAATTCGCCGACGGTGTGCTCGGCCACCGGTTGCAGGTCGTCATCGAGAATCAGCACATGGCTGTTGGCGATCGGTGCACCGAGTGTACGATTGCTGTCACCCGGTTCGAGCTGCCGCGCAGTGATCAAAACCGTGGCTTCAGTGGGGCCGTAGAGGTTGTGCAGTTTGCCTTGGCGGGTCAGTTGCTCGATGACGAACGGCTCGCAGACATCGCCCCCCGTCATTATCTGTTGCACGCCTTGCAGTTGTTCCAGCGGCAGGATGCTCAACAGCGCCGGTGGCAGGAACGCGTGTGTAAGTTGTCGGCGGCGAATCAGTGCGACCAGTTGCAGCGGATCGCGCCGTTGCGTGTCGTCGGGCACCACCAGTTCGGCGCCTTCGAGCAAGGTCGGGAAAATGTCGATCAGCGACGAGTCGAAACTCAGCGAAGAGAACTGCAGTACCCGGCTACTGGTGTTGAGTTGTGTGTAGTCGGCGTACCACGCAGTGAAGTGCGCAAGGTTTGCCTGACTGAGCAACACACCCTTCGGATGCCCGGTGGTGCCCGAGGTGTAGAGCGCCATGCACGGCGCGTCGAGTTCGGGGCGCTGGCGCATCAACGGTTGCGCGAGGTTTGCGTCGGCCCTGTCGATGTGGCTGACATCCATCCCCGGCATCAATTCGCTCAGCGGGTGCAAACCGTCATGCAGCAACAGCAGCGCGCCCGCGTTTTGCAGAATGTATTGCTGACGCTGCAACGGATGGCTGGGTTCCAGCGGCAAATACACCGCTCCACTGCCGAGAATCGCCAGAATGGAGGCGAACAGCGCGGGGCTTTTCGGTAAACAAATGCCTACCACCCAAGGCTGCGGATGCGAGTCGAGCAGGGCCTGCAAGCGCTGTTGGATCGCCTGGCTATGCGCATACAACTGTCGATAGCTGATCGACTGCTCAGCGAGGTGCAGCGCCGGCCGATCGGCGTGGCGAATCAGGCTCTGTTGCAGGCGCTCGATCAGCGGAATCTGCGCCCGTTCCAGCAGTGCGGCATTCACTGTGGCGTTAAGGCGATGGACGTAGGCAAGGCTGTCGAGAAACTGCAGATTTTCCAGCCGCTCGAAATCCGGCGCCGTCACCGCAGCGGCATACCGCAAGTATTCCGAGTCGCGGGAGTAGCGGCTGACCAGCAACGACACTTCGTCCACCAAGTGCACCAGCACCCTTTGGCGCAATGCCTGCCCGTTGCCGGACGGCTCATCGCCAATCGGCACGCGGCTGATCAATGTCGAGCCGAGAAAGCACAGCAGGTCGATCGACGGCAGGCCTGCATTGCTATGCCCACCGACCCCTAAGCGCAGATGCAGGTGTGGGATCGCGCAGAAGTCGCCAGCCGCAATGAAGCCATCGTCAATGATCAAATCCACCGTCGATTTCGCTGCGCCGCTGCGATCCAGAGAGTGACCCTGCTGTTCAAGTTCCTGCGCCAGGTCGGTCATCGCCTGGCTGGCGCCAATCAATAAAATATCGAGACGTTTCATGTCGGCCTCCTCAAATCAGGTAGTCGCGCAGGCCGTGCTGCACGCACGGTGTGTCGAGCAGCGAGCTGTTGTGGAAAAACTTGATGATGTTGCCCACCAGCGGGTGATGGCGATTGATCGGGAAGGCCAGACCGGTCATCTCTTCCTTGAGCAAAAGGCGCGTGCCTTCGCTGACCTGCAGGGCATCGATCAGGCGTAAATCGAAGGATTTCTGAATGTCGTTGGTCAGGTAATGGCCGATGAACACCGGCAGGATTTTCGCGATTGCTTCACGATCAGCCTCGCTCGCGGTGTGCCAATAGATGCGCACCATCCGCGCCCAGAAACTGGAATGACGACCCTCGTCGAGCAAGTGGTCGGCCATCAGGCCTTTGATCGACGGCTTGACCGTGTCGTCGCGGGCGAACGCCGCCACGTCGCCGGTCACGGTGTTCTCGGCGATGGCCACGCAGATCAGTTCCACGGCGCTGCGCAGATGTTCCGGCGCCAGCGCGACAGCAGCGGGAATCGCCCGGCTCAGTTCGATTTGTTCCGGCAAGCGGATCGGCTCAATGCCGGTCATGGCGACCGTCTGCTGCATGAAATCCATCGCCACCAGCGCGTGGTAATCCTCGTCGACCACAACGGTCATCGCGTCGTAACGACAGGCGAACGGGAACGCTACGGCGAAGCGGTTCTTGGCAATGCTGCGCGCGGTTTTGTCGACGATTTCGGTCTCGAAAATCACCACGTCGTTGATGAACTTGTACAGCGTCTGCACCAAGGCGAAATCACGTTGCTGCGGGCATTCACGCAGGAAGGTTTCGCTGAGCACCAGTGGTTGGCGACTGAGCGGATAGATCAGACGCTCGTCGTTTTCCAGAACGCGGCGCGGGCGCGTGCGGATGGTGGCGCGGCTTTCCCAGACATCTGCAAAGGACTGATAGTCGGCGGCGTTCATTGGGCAACCTCCGCCAACGGCTCGCGCATGCTCACGCGCAGGCCATCCCACAGGGCTATGCGGCTTTCGACGGCGGCGATGGCGCTGGCGTATACCTCGGCCTCGCGTTGCGGATCGCCATCGACCAGGCGCTCGAGCAACTGCTCCGCCGCCGGGCCGTGATCCTCGGAGTCGACCTCGATGTGCCGCTCCAGGTAATAGCGAAAGGTCGGCGCCTGCTCGATGCCGATGCCCCAGTCGTCGAGGATGCGCTGGAACATGGTCGGGATCACACTTTCGCGACCATGAAGGAACGCGGCGGCAACGCTGTGCCCCGGCGCATGCAGGGCGGTGCGCAAGGTGTCACGGACGAATTGGGCAGCGGCCGGATCGACGTCGACACTTTGCAGCGCCACGTCATAACTCACGCCTTCCTTTTGCAGCGCGACGAAGCGTTCCGCCGCCGAGGTGCTAGCGCCGACTTCGCGCATGGCATCCAGATACAACTCGAAATGACTGTAATGACCGTGGCTCAGGCGGTCGTCGGATTCCTCTCCGAGGACAATCTCGTTGATCAGGCGCGCAGCATGCGGATCACGCGGCGGCAGCCAGGGCAAACGGGTGCAGGTCAGTTCCTGTTGCAGGCGTTTGGTCAGTGACATGAAATCCCACACGGCAAACACGTGGCTTTCCATGAAACGTCGCAAAACAGTCATTGAATCAATTTCGGCAAAAATCGGGTGAGCGCTGAGTTCGGCTTTTTTCAGGGCAAGTTGGTGCTTTGTATTAGACATGACGGGGCTCTATCCTTGATATGAAATGGACAATACGTTGCAACTGCGCGATCAATGGGGCGTCGGTTCGTTAATCTTTTTTCGGGCGAGCAGTGACCTCATGCAAGTTAATGCAGTTGAACTAAGCGTCTATGCGTACAGCACGCTATTCAGGCGAGGTATCGCCCTCTATTGCTCATGCTGTGGGTCTATGTGCGGCAGGAGAAGAGATCTCAAGCTCGGCGGAGAAAAACTAATACATCGGAAAACAACTTAACAAGTATTTTTTTAATTATTTTTAGTTGTCGTTTTTCAAGTGTGAGAGTGTCCGATAAAACTCTTCGAGTAAGTTTTATTCAGGCGAAGTTGCTCCTTTCGGTTAATAAAGACCAAAATCGAATAAACAGAGTGAATGCCTCACTCGAAGCAACTTTTAAATTAAAAAAATTGAAGTTGTTTAAGGGGATGAAAGGTGGCCTGGAACGGCGCCGATCTTTCCTTTTCCCGTGACAAGGCTCCTTCCGTAGGTTCCTGTTGCGGGGACTGCGCCTTCAGTGCGGTGCGTCGCCCGTTCTTTATTGTGTTGGCGGTTCAAGACTGAGGGTAAATGGCCTTCACGGCTATTACCGATTGGTCACCGCGAGGCGTACCGATTTCGGGCTTGTTTGGCGCAGGAGGTTAGAGCGCAGGAGGGGATATGCCAGTGGATTCGTGCCCGTAGGGCGGGGGATTTGTAAGCGGGTTATTCGCCGGGCAGAAGCATTGCTCCCCTCCCGGCGTGCAGGTTCAGCGTGCGGCTTTGCGGTGTTGTGCTTCAGGGCTGGCGAGATAGCGGTTGATGACTTCAACACCACGGTTGAGGTGCTGCTCAAGCAGCGCCACCGAACGTTCGACATCACGCTCCATCACCGCTTGCAGCATGGCGCGGTGGTCGTCCTGAGACAGCTTGCCCAGGCCCATGGCCTCGAGGTTGAAGCGCAGGAAGCGCTCTTCTTCGTTGAGCCCGTCTTCGACCAGCCGTAATAGCCGCCGGTTGGGTGCCTTGCTGTACATCGCCATGTGCAATAAACGGTTGAGCCGGCCGATCTCCGTGTAATCGTGCTGTGTCTCGAGCTCGTCGATATACCTGGCCGCCTGCTCGTGATCGGCAGCGGTCAGCAGCGGAATGGATTGGCGCATGGCTTCGGACTCAAGCAGAATCCGCAACTCGTAGGTTTGCGTGGCATCACCCTGAATCAGCGGCGCAACCACTGCGCCTTTGTGTGCGGTCACACTCAGCAGCGCTTGTGCCTCAAGCTGACGCAAGGCTTCGCGCACGGGCATGCGGCTGACCCCGAACAGATCGGCCAGATCCTGCTGGCGCAGGGCGGTACCGCAGGGCAAGCGTCCGTCAAGGATGGCTGCGCGCAGGGTTTCTTCAATGATCGAGCGAGCCAAGTGTGCGGGAATGGGCCCATCGACTTTAATGCTCTGCAGCGGTTTGGGCTTCTGTGTCACGACTACGCACCCTGTATGTCGACTGAATTTGGATCCAAAGGACACTAGTGATTGCTCTACAGCTTGTCAAACCGTGTAGAGGATCGACGCCTGCAATACAGTTTAGCGCGGTCACGATGATCTCATGGTGCCATTGTTTTTTAACGGGCTAAGCTTCACCATCAAACGCTTTCCTTCCTGCCCTCTGGAAACCTGCTGTGGCGGTACGTTTCGCGATCCCTCGGATGATGCGCTGGCTAGGCTGCGCACTGTTGCTGGCCGGCCTCATGCTGGGCGGTCTGAATGCCGATTGGGATTTTTCCGCGATCAGCCGCAAGGCCACGGCGATCTACGGACCGCTGGGCGCCGGACAGCAGCGGATCGATGCCTGGCAAAATCTGTTGGCCACGCAGAAACAGGTCAGCGAAATGGAAAAACTCAAAGTGGTGAACCTGTTCTTCAACAAACAGGTGCGCTATGTCGAAGACATTGATCTGTGGCATGAGGTCGACTATTGGGAAACCCCCATCGAAGCACTGTGGAAAGGCGCCGGTGACTGCGAAGACTATGCGATCGCCAAGTATTTCAGCCTGCGTCATCTCGGGGTGTCCAGTGACAAGCTGCGCATCACTTACGTCAAGGCACTGCGCCAGAACCGCGCGCACATGGTGCTGACGTACTATGCCACTCCCGATGCCATGCCGCTGGTGCTCGACAGCCTGATCGATCCGATTCAGCCTGCCTCCCAGCGAACCGATTTGCTGCCGGTCTACTCTTTCAATGCTGAAGGTTTGTATCTGCCGGGCGCCAAGGGCAACAAAAAGGTCGGCGACACCAAGCGCCTGTCGCGTTGGCAGGATGTGCTGAAGAAAATGCAGGCCGAAGGTTTCGCGATCGAAACGATTAACTAGGAGCACGCGCTCAGATGTCCTTGTTCAAACAGCTGTTGCTCGCTATCTGTCTGTTCCTGGTGGTCGCCTTCACCGGCAGCTTCATGGTCAGTCTGGAGAGCTCGCGTACCCAGTACGTCAACCAGTTGCGCTCTCACGCTCAGGACGCCGCCACGGCGTTGGCGTTGTCGCTTACCCCGAATATCGACGACCCGGCGATGGTCGAGCTGCTGGTCAGCTCGATTTTCGACAGCGGTTACTACGCGAGCATCCGCGTGGTCGATGTGAAGACCGACCAGACCATCGTCGAGCGCAACGGCGCGCCCACGGTGAGTAACGTGCCTGACTGGTTCGTCAAACTGATCGGTCTGGAGCCGGCCGGCGGTGATGCATTGGTCAGTCGCGGCTGGGAACAGGCCGCGCGGGTCGAGGTGGTCAGCCATCCGATGTTTGCCGTGGCCAAGCTGTGGCAGAGCGCGTTGGGCAGCCTCGGTTGGCTGTTGGTTTGCGGCGCCGTGAGTGCGGTGCTCGGCGCGCTGCTGCTGCGTCGCCAGTTGAAGCCGCTGGATTACATGGTCAAACAGTCCCACGCCATCGCCCGGCGTGAATTCCTCAGCCTGCCGGACCTGCCGCGCACCCCTGAACTTCGCCGTGTGGTGCAGGCGATGAACCAGATGGTCGAGAAGCTCAAGGCGCTGTTTCAGGAGCAGGCCGAGCGCAGCGAAAAACTGCGCGCCGAGTCCTATCAGGACAACCTCACGGGGCTGGCCAACCGGCGTTATTTCGAGATGCAACTGAACAATCGCGTGAGCAACCCGGAGCAGGCCAGCTCAGGTTATCTGCTGCTGTTACGGGTCCAGGATCTGGCCGGATTGAACCAGCGCCTGGGTGGTCAGCGCACCGATGAATTGTTGAAAGCGGTCGGCGAGCAACTGTCGCGCGAATGCGCCAAATACCCGGAAACCCAGAACCTCGTCACGCGTATTCGTGGCGGTGAGTTTGCCGTGCTGGCGCCGGGCCTGGTGCGTGAGGAAGCGCTGCAACTGGCGCAGAACCTCGACAGTGCCCTGAGCAGCCTGCACGCCACCGGCGCAACTGACGTGGCGGCGGTAGCCTCGATCGGTCTTGCACCGTTTGCACACGGCGATTCACCACAAGCGGTGCTCAGTCTCGGCGATCAGGCATTGGCCCAGGCCGAAGGGCAGGGTGAGCAGAACTGGGCGTGTATCGATCACAGCCTGAACGCCGATGTCGGCGACGATCACCATGCCTGGCATCGCTTGCTTGACCAGGCTCTGAGTCAGCAGCGCTTCGAGTTGTATTTCCAGCCAGTGGTGGCCGCGCAAGACACGCAACTGGTGCTGCATTACAAAGTGCTGTCGCGCTTGCTCGACGAGCAGGGCCAGACCGTTCCGGCCGGCCGCTTCTTGCCGTGGCTGGAGCGCTTCGGCTGGACCGCACGGCTCGATCGCCTGATGCTGGAGCGTGTGCTGGAGCAGATGAAAGAACATGAGGATTCGTTGGCGCTGAACCTGTCTTCGGCTACGTTGGCGGACCCACAGGCATTGAACAAAATCTTCGAGATTTTGCGGATGCATTCCAACCTCGGCCCACGCCTGACCCTTGAGATCGGCGAGGAGCAATTGCCTGAACAAGCGGTGCTGGAGCAATTGACCCGGCGTCTGCGTGAACTGGGTTTCTCCCTGAGCCTGCAACGTTTCGGCGGACGCTTCAGCATGATCGGCAATCTGGCGCGGCTAGGGCTGGCGTACTTGAAGATCGATGGCAGCTACATTCGTGCGATTGATCAGGAGAGCGACAAGCGTCTGTTTATCGAAGCCATCCAGCGCGCGGCGCACAGCATTGATCTGCCGCTGATTGCCGAACGGGTCGAGACGGAAGGGGAGTTGTCGGTGATTCGCGAGATGGGCTTGTATGGGGTTCAGGGGCAGTTGTTGGGTGAGCCCAAGCCTTGGAAGTAAATCTCAAGATTTGAGAGCGAAAAGATCGCAGCCTTCGGCAGCTCCTACATTGGAATGCGTTCCCTGTAGGAGCTGCCGAAGGCTGCGATCTTTTGCTTCTAAATCAACCCGCCCTCATCCTCATCAATCAACTGACTCAACCCGCCCAATGCCTCACGTGCCTGAGTCCGGTCCATCAGCTTGGCCTGGGCCGCTTCCGGCAGGTCGGTGACGCGGATCACACCTTTGCTGGTCAGCACCTGAATCAGGTCGTCGAGTACCCGAATCATCTCAAAGTCGCTCTGCTTGAGCTGTTTGAGGCTGTTTTCCACGGCTTCGTTGGCGTACCAAGCCTGGATTTCATGATGGTCGGCCGGCAGCGTTTCCGTGGCCTCGGCGTAGGCCGCAGCTTCCACGCGAATCAACTCACCTTGCGCATCGCGTTGCACGTAAAACATTGGGCATCCCTCAGATATGAACCAGCGTCATGCTGTCAGCAGCATAGCCAACTGCGCGCAAGTATGCGGTGCGGCGACCCAATCGTCACCGCTGCGCTCATCACAAACATGACGGCCGCCCTGGAAGGGCGGCCGTTTTTTACGTGGATCAGCTGTTGTTGTGGTCGACTTTGATGGTCGGGTCGCTGCCGGCAATCAGGTTGTGGATGTTGGCGCTCGACCAGTTGTTGCCTTCCAGTTTGATCGTCACGTCCGGCGTTGCTGCGGCGGCGTCACCCGAGTTGAACTTGCCTGCCGAGCTGACTTGCAGCGACGACGTGCCATCGACCGTGGTGATCTTCAGGAAGTTGTCGATGGTGCTGCCGGTTTCGCCCTGCAACAGATCACGCAAGTCGATACGGTCACCTTCGCTGGCCTTGAAGTCCTTGATCACGTCGCTGCCGGTGTCACCCGCCTTCCAGACGAAGGTGTCGGCGCCGGAACCACCGATCAGGATGTCATTGCCCTGACCGCCGATCAGCGTGTCGTTGCCGGTACCGCCCAGCAGGATGTCATTGCCTTTGCCGCCGTCGAGCAAATCGTTGCCGCCCGAACCAAACAGGATGTCATTGCCCGCGCCGCCTAACAGGGTGTCGTTGCCGTCATGCGAACCGGACACATCGAACGCCTGATAGTGCTCGGTGATGTACTGGTGCACATTGCTGGTGCTGACTTTGCTGACCTCGACGCCGGTTTCCTTGGCGACGAACGCCTGCATTGCCTGGTAACCCTCGCCGGCAATGCCGTTGAAGCTCACCAGATCGCCGAACAGGATGTCGTTGCCGGCACCACCGTTGACGGTGTCGTTGCCCGGCATCGTCGCTTCGGTGTGGCCGATGATCGAGTTGGCCAGGTCTTTCGGATCGATGTTGGTTTGCGGCGTCTTGTCCGAATCGTACGGTTTCAGGTCGTTGAGGCTGACACCGCTGTTAAGGCCGATGGCTTCGACGTTCGACAGGTTGCTGAGCAACGAGAAGCTGCTGCTGGAGTTGGCAGTGGTGTAGTAATCGGTGCTGTTGCCGCTGCCCGCCAGGCCGGAGAACTCGTAGGTGCCGTCACCCTGGGCGTGCAGTGTGCCGAAGTTCTGGTACGACCAGCTGCCGCCCGACTTGGTCCAGACCGTCACAGAGCCGTTCGCGCTGATATCGATCTGGTGCGAGCTGTCCGGATACAGGCTGACGGCGGTCCCCAACTTATAGTTGGTGGTGGTGATCAGGCTATCGAGGGTTTTGTTGCCGTACAGGTACGGGTTGGTCGATTCGCCGGTCTGGTAGTAGGTCGGCTGGCCATCGGTGATGAAGTACGTCAGGTTCTTCGCACCGGTGTTGGCTACCGCTTCGGCGCTTTGGAAGAAGTTGGCCGTAGTTTTGAACACGTCCTCGTAGTTGGTGCCGCCGCCGGACGTCATGGAGTCCAGCACCGCCTTGAGCTTGGTCAGCGCGCTCGGGTCGTTGAGGTTCACCGACACCGACTGTTTGACCTGGGTATCGAAGTCCACCAGGAAGATGTTCACCGTGCCCGAGTTGCTGCCGCCCAGGCTCTGCTTGAGGGTGTTGAACACCGAGGTCAGCGAGTCCTTGGCCGAGTTGAGCGACGAGGTGCTCATACTGCCGGAGCTATCGACCATGAACGCGATGTTGTAGTTGGTGCCCGGCACTACGGTCAAACCGCCGATGTCGGCAACAATGATGTCGTTGCCATCGGTACCGACGACATTGTCATCAGCCGAAGTCGCGGTAATGGCGTTGTAGACCGCCGGTACCACGGTGACCGGAATGGTCGCAGTGCTGCTGGCCGAACCGCCCACGGCTTCGGTGGAGGTCGAAGTCACGGTCAGGTTGAACTGGCCGTTGTAGTAGGTCGGCGGGGTCACGGTCAGGCTACCGAGGCTCCAACCGGTGACGTTGGCTTCGCCGTTGCTCGCGGTGACGGTGAAGCTATGGCCGGCGCCGTCGCTCAGTACCGAACCGACCGGTGCGCCGCTGATCTTCACGCTCAGGGTTTCCGAGCCGTCGGTGTCGGTCAGCGCGGTGTTGATCGCCGACAGTTTCACCGTGGTGCCTTCGGCGCCGGTGTTGAGTTTGTAGCCGTCGTAATAGCCTTCGCCGTTAGTACCGTGCAGGTCGGAGACGGTCACGCCGGAGTTCACCAGATCCTGCACGCCGGTGTAGATCGGCACGCCGGCGCTGCTCAGGTCGATTGGCGTGCTGCCGTTGACCGACAGGTTCACGTCATAGCTGCCCGGGCCACTCTGGTTGTGGTGGTAGATGTCCAGGGTGTAGTAGCCGCTGGTGGTCGGGGTGAACGAACCGCTGATCGCGCCGCCCGCGCCCCAGGTACCCGACGCCACGTTCTTGCCGCCGATGGTGATCAGCAGGCTGTCGTCGGCCACACCACTGAAGCTGTAGGTCTTGCCGGCTTCCAGGTAGATCAGGCCCGACGTTTTCGATGCGGTGCCAGCCGTCACGCTGCCGTCGGACTGCACGTTGGTCACGCTGCCGCTGGAGTTAGGCGTGCCAGCGCCGTCGATCACATTCTTCAGGGTGGTCGAGTCTGCGCCGTTGCCGTTGGTGCCAAGGCCCGACAGACCGGTCCAGACTTCCTTGATCAGCCCGGTCGACCTCACGCTGTTGTCGGCAACGCCCAGAGTCGGAGCGTCCGCCACTGGTGTGATGTCGATTTTCACGGTGCCGGTATTGCCCAGCAGTTGGCCGTCGGTTGGCTGGAACTTGATCTGCGCATAGTCGGCCTGGTTGTTGCCAATGCCGGTGCCGCCATAACCGTTCACGCCCGACTCGTTGGCGTCAGGCATGAAGCGCAGCTTGCCAGCGTCGATGTCAGCCTTGCTGAAGGTCTGGTTGTTGGCGACGTCTTTCCAGGTCGAACCGTCGAGGTACTGCAGTTTGCCCTCACCCGGCAGCTGGGTGATTTTCACCCCGAGGCTGCTGGCCGGGCTGTCAACGTCGCTCACGCCGAAGGTCGACCAGCCCAGGATCAGCGGGGTGTCTTCGGTGCCGGTGACGTTGATTGGCGCTGCAACCGGTGCGTCGTTCACCGCCACCACATTGACTGTGGTGGTTGCGGTGTTGGAGTAGTTGCCGCCATCGGTCACGGTCACGGTGATGATGCGCGGCACGGTGCTCGGATCTTCACTGTTGTTGGTGAAGCTGATGTTCTTGATCGCCTGCATGTAATCGGCAAGCGTCGCGTTACCCGACAGAGTCAGGGTGACAGTGCCGTTGGTGTTGATTGCATTGATCGTGATGCCGTTGACGCTGTTGCCCAGATTCAGCGCATCGCCGTCCTGACGGTTGGTCAGCACAACGGTAGCGCCGGTCAGCATGGTGCTGTCCGGGTCGGTGATTCTGATATCGGTGTCGGCTATCGACACGCCGGCGCCCGGTGTGTTCTCGGTAAAGGTCACCTTGTAGTCGGCCCCGGTGGCGCCGCTGGAGTTGTTGGCGTCCAGATCGATAACCGGTGGCGCATCGTTGTCGATGATCGAGGTGCTGACGCTGCCATTGGTGGTGCTGACCGCCAGATTCTCGAAGTTGCCGCCAGTGGCCGAGTCGATCTTGACCACGAAGTTCTCAGTGCCTTCGGTGATCTTGTCATCGAGGGTCGCGACGTTGAACTGCGCGCTGCTGGCGCCGGCCGGGATCTTCACGGTGTACACGCCAGTGAAGTCCGAACCGTCGGCAGCGGTGCCGCTGTAGACGATTTTCAGGGTCACCTCGGTTTGCGCCGGGTGCGTCAGGCTGACGGTATAGCTGGCGGTCTGACCTTCAGTTACCGAGGTGCTGCCGGTGATGCTGGCAGTGGTGGTGTCGATGGTGTCGGTGACGCTGGTCACGGCCGGAGTCGTGCTCGGCACCAGTTTTTCGAAGTTGCCACCTGTGGCGGAGCTGATCGTTGCCTGCACGGAACCGGCGTCTCTGTAGACGTCATCGGCTGGCGCAGGAACGGTCACGGTGCCGGTGGTTTTGCCAGCGTCGATAGTGATCACCGAGCCGTTGCTCAGAGTCACGGTGACTGGCGAGCCAGCAGCGTTGGTCAGCGTCGCGGTGTAGGTGATTTGACCACCCTCGGCCACGCTGCCGGTCGCGGTCAGCGACAGGTTTGTAGTGTCGACAGTGTCGGTCACGGTGGTGCTGACCGGGGTTTTGTCGGCTACGAGGTTTTCGTAGTTCCCGCCAGTTACGTTGGTGATCGAGTTGGTGATCGGCGCGTGGCCAGTCAACACATCGTTCGGCGCAACGAAGGTCGCGGTGCCAGTGGTCTGGCCGACGCCGATAGTGATGGTCTGACCGTTGGCCAGTGTCACGACGACAGGCGAGTCGGTGACTGGAGCACCGACAGTGGCGGTGTAGACGACGTTGCCGCCTTCAGCGGCTGTACCGGTGGCAGTCAACTTCACTGTCGTGGTGTCGATGGTGTCGGTGACGCTGGTCACTGCTGGCGTCGTGCTCGGCACCAGGTTTTCGAAGTTGCCACCGGTGGCGGTGCTGATCGTTGCCTGTACTGAACCGGCGTCTCTGTAGACGTCATCGGTCGGTGCAGGAATGGTCACGGTGCCGGTAGTTTTGCCAGCGTCGATGGTGATGACCGAGCCGTTCGACAGGGTCACGGTCACTGGCGAACCAGCAGCGTTGGTCAGCGTCGCGGTGTAGGTGATTTGACCACCTTCGGCAACAGAACCGGTCGCGGTCAGCGACAGGTTGGTGGTGTCGACGGTGTCGGTCACGGTGGTGCTGACCGGGGTTTTGTCGGCTACGAGGTTTTCGTAGTTCCCGCCAGTTACGTTGGTGATCGAGTTGGTGATCGGCGCGTGGCCAGTCAACACATCGTTCGGCGCAACGAAGGTCGCGGTGCCAGTGGTCTGGCCGACGTCGATAGTAATCGTCTGACCGTTGGCCAGTGTCACGACGACAGGCGAGTCGGTGACAGGCGCGCCGACAGTGGCGGTGTAGACGACGTTGCCGCCTTCAGCCGCTGTACCGGTGGCGGTCAGCTTCACGGTGGTGGTGTCGATGGTGTCGGTGACGCTGGTCACTGCTGGAACAGTGCTTGGCACCAGGTTTTCGAAGTTGCCACCTGTGGCGGTGCTGATCGTTGCCTGCACGGAACCGGCGTCTCTGTATACGTCATCGGCTGGCGCAGGAACGGTCACGGTGCCGGTGGTTTTGCCTGCTTCGATGGTGATGACCGAGCCGTTGCTCAGAGTCACGGTGACTGGCGAGCCAGCGGCGTTGGTCAGCGTCGCGGTGTAAGTGATCTGGCCACCCTCGGCCACGCTGCCGGTCGCGGTCAGCGACAGGTTGGTGGTGTCGGTGGTGTCGGTCACGGTTGTGCTGACCGGGGTTTTGTCAGCTACGAGGTTTTCGTAGTTGCCGCCAGTTACGTCGGTGATCGAGTTGGTGATCGGCGCGTGGCCAGTCAACACATCGTTCGGCGCAACGAAGGTCGCGGTGCCAGTGGTCTGGCCGACGCCGATAGTAATCGTCTGACCGTTGGCCAGTGTCACGACGACAGGCGAGCCGGTGACTGGAGCACCGATAGTGGCGGTGTAGACGACGTTGCCGCCTTCAGCCGCTGCGCCGGTGGCGGTCAGCTTCACGGTGGTGGTGTCGATGGTGTCGGTGACGCTGGTCACTGCTGGCGTCGTGCTCGGCACCAGGTTTTCGAAGTTGCCACCTGTGGCGGTGCTGATCGTTGCCTGCACGGAACCGGCGTCTTTGTAGACGTCATCGGTCGGTGCCGGAACGGTCACAGTGCCGGTGGTTTTGCCAGCGTCGATGGTGATGACCGAGCCGTTCGACAGGGTCACCGTCACTGGCGAACCAGCGGCGTTGGTCAGGGTCGCGGTGTAGGTGATCTGGCCACCCTCGGCCACAGAACCGGTTGCCGTCAGCGACAGGTTGGTGGTGTCGACGGTGTCGGTCACGGTGGTGCTGACCGGGGTTTTGTCAGCTACGAGGTTTTCGTAGTTGCCGCCGGTTACGTTGGTGATCGAGTTGGTGATCGGCGCATGACCAGTCAACACATCGTTCGGCGCAACGAAGGTCGCGGTGCCAGTGGTCTGGCCGACGCCGATAGTAATCGTCTGACCGTTGGCCAGTGTCACGACGACAGGCGAGTCGGTGACAGGCGCGCCGACAGTGGCGGTGTAGACGACGTTGCCGCCTTCAGCCGCTGTACCGGTGGCGGTCAGCTTCACGGTGGTGGTGTCGATGGTGTCGGTGACGCTGGTCACTGCTGGCGTCGTGCTCGGCACCAGGTTTTCGAAGTTGCCACCTGTGGCGGTGCTGATCGTTGCCTGCACGGAACCGGCGTCTTTGTAGACGTCATCGGTCGGTGCCGGAACGGTCACAGTGCCGGTGGTTTTGCCAGCGTCGATGGTGATGACCGAGCCGTTCGACAGGGTCACCGTCACTGGCGAACCAGCGGCGTTGGTCAGGGTCGCGGTGTAGGTGATCTGGCCACCCTCGGCCACAGAACCGGTTGCCGTCAGCGACAGGTTGGTGGTGTCGACGGTGTCGGTCACGGTGGTGCTGACCGGGGTTTTGTCAGCTACGAGGTTTTCGTAGTTGCCGCCGGTTACGTTGGTGATCGAGTTGGTGATCGGCGCATGACCAGTCAACACATCGTTCGGCGCAACGAAGGTCGCGGTGCCAGTGGTCTGGCCGACGCCGATAGTAATCGTCTGACCGTTGGCCAGTGTCACGACGACAGGCGAGTCGGTGACAGGCGCGCCGACAGTGGCGGTGTAGACGACGTTGCCGCCTTCAGCCGCTGTACCGGTGGCGGTCAGCTTCACGGTGGTGGTGTCGATGGTGTCGGTGACGCTGGTCACTGCTGGCGTCGTGCTCGGCACCAGGTTTTCGAAGTTGCCACCTGTGGCGGTGCTGATCGTTGCCTGCACGGAACCGGCGTCTCTGTATACGTCATCGGCTGGCGCAGGAACGGTCACGGTGCCGGTGGTTTTGCCTGCTTCGATGGTGATGACCGAGCCGTTGCTCAGAGTCACGGTGACTGGCGAGCCAGCGGCGTTGGTCAGCGTCGCGGTGTAAGTGATCTGGCCACCCTCGGCCACGCTGCCGGTCGCGGTCAGCGACAGGTTGGTGGTGTCGGTGGTGTCAGTTACGGTTGTGCTGACCGGGGTTTTGTCAGCTACGAGGTTTTCGTAGTTGCCGCCGGTTACGTCGGTGATCGAGTTGGTCAGCGGGGTGTGACCGGTCAACGCGTCATTCGGCGCAGTCGTTGTCGCAGTGCCAGAGGTTTGGCCGACACCGATGGTGATGGTCTGACCGTTAGCCAGGGTCACGACAACCGGCGAACCAGTTACTGGCGCGCCGACAGTGGCGGTGTATGTGACAGTGCCACCTTCAGCCGCCGATTCGGTCGCGGTGAGTTTGACGGTCGAGGTGTCGATGGTGTCAGTAACGTCGGTCACGGCCGGAACGGTGCTTGGCACCAGGTTCTCGAAGTTACCGCCAGTTGCAGTCGAAATGGTCGCTTCGACTTTGCCCGCGTCCTTGTAGACGTCATCGGTCGGCGCCGGGACGGTCACAGTACCGAATGTTTTGCCAGCATCAATGGTGATCACGGCACCGTTCGACAGGGTCACCGTCACTGGCGAGCCAGCAGCGTTGGTCAGCGTCGCGGTGTAGGTGATTTGACCACCCTCGGTCACAGAACCGGTCGCAGCCAGCGACAGGTTGGTGGTGTCGACGGTGTCGGTCACGGTTGTCGAAACCGGTGTCTTGTCAGCCACCAAATCTTCGTAATTGCCGCCGCTCACCGCGGTAATCGAGTTGGTGATTGGCGCATGACCAGTCAACGCGTCGTTTGGCGCAATGGTGGTCGCGGTGCCGGTAGTCTGGCCGACGCCGATGGTGATGGTCTGACCGTTAGCCAAGGTCACGACAACCGGCGAACCCGTTACTGGCGCGCCAACAGTTGCGGTGTAAGTAACAGCGCCACCCTCAGCCGCCGATTCGGTCGCGGTCAGTTTGACGGTGGTGGTGTCGATGGTATCGGTAACGTCGGTGACGGCCGGAACGGTGTTTGGCACCAGGTTCTCGAAGTTACCGCCAGTTGCAGTCGAAATGGTCGCTTCGACTTTGCCCGCGTCCTTGTAGACGTCATCGGTCGGCGCCGGGACGGTCACAGTACCGAATGTTTTGCCAGCATCAATGGTGATCACGGCACCGTTCGACAGGGTCACCGTCACTGGCGAGCCAGCAGCGTTGGTCAGCGTCGCGGTGTAGGTGATTTGACCACCTTCGGCCACAGAACCGGTTGCTGTCAGCGACAGGTTTGTAGTGTCGACGGTATCGGTCACGGTTGTCGAAACCGGCGTCTTGTCAGCCACCAAATCTTCGTAATTGCCGCCGCTCACCGCGGTAATCGAGTTGGTGATTGGCGCATGACCAGTCAACGCGTCATTCGGCGCAGTCGTTATCGCAGTGCCAGAGGTTTGGCCGACGCCGATGGTGATGGTCTGCCCGTTAGCCAGGGTCACGACAACTGGAGAACCGGTTACTGGAGCGCCGACAGTTGCGGTGTAAGTAACAGTGCCACCCTCAGCCGCCGATTCGGTCGCGGTCAGTTTGACGGTGGTAGTGTCGATGGTGTCAGTAACGTCGGTCACGGCCGGAACGGTGCTTGGCACCAGGTTCTCGAAGTTACCGCCAGTGGCAGTCGAAATGGTCGCTTCGACTTTGCCCGCGTCCTTGTAGACGTCATCGGTCGGCGCCGGGACGGTCACAGTACCAGACGTCTTGCCAGCTTCGATGGTGATCACAGCGCCGTTCGACAGGGTCACCGTAACCGGCGTGCCGGCCGGGTTGGTCAGCGTCGCGGTGTAAACGATCGAACCGCCTTCAGCCACCGAGTCGGTCGCGGTCAGGTTCAGGTTGGTGGTGTCGGTGGTGTCAGAAACCGCGGTGTCAGCGGGCTTGCCGTCGATAGCGAGGTTTTCGTAGTTGCCGCCGGTGGCGCCGTCGATGGTCACGCTCAGGGAGCTGCCGCCAGCCAATGGGCTGTTCGGCGCGACGAAGTTAACCGTGCCGGTGGTTTCGCCCACGGCGATGGTGATGGTCTGGCCGTTGGACAGGGTCACCACGACTGGGGAGCCGGTCACCGGTGCGGTCACGGTTGCGGTATAGACCACGGTTTCGCCTTCGGCGACGTTCGCGGTGGCGCTCAGCGACACGGTGGAGGTGTCGATGGTGTCGTTGACGGTGGTCACGGCCGGCACAGTGCTCGGCACCAGGTTTTCGAAGTTACCGCCAGTGGCAGTCGAAATGGTTGCTTCGACTTTGCCGGCATCTTTGTAAACGTCATCGGCTGGCGCAGGAACGGTCACGGTACCAGTGGTTTTGCCCGCCTCGATCGTGATCACCGAGCCGTTCGACAGGGTCACGGTAACCGGCGAACCGGCAGCGTTGGTCAGGGTCGCGGTGTAAGTGATCTGGCCGCCTTCATTTACCGAACCGGTGGCGCTGAGCGACAGGTTGGTGGTGTCGGTGGTGTCAGTCACGGTGGTGCTGACCGGGGTTTTGTCGGCTACGAGGTTTTCGTAATTACCGCCGGTTACGTCGGTGATCGAGTTAGTGAGCGGTGCATGACCGGTCAACACATCATTCGGTGCGGTGGTGCTCACGGTGCCAGTGGTCTGGCCGACACCGATGGTGATGTTCTGACCGTTGGCCAGGGTCACGACAACTGGAGAACCCGTTACTGGAGCGCCCACAGTCGCTGTGTAAGTAACAGTGCCACCCTCAGCCGCCGATTCTGTCGCGGTGAGTTTGACGGTCGAGGTGTCGATGGTGTCAGTAACGTCGGTCACGGCTGGTGTGGTGCTTGGCACCAGGTTCTCGAAGTTACCGCCAGTCGCTTCCTTAATGGTGACTTCGACTTTGCCAGCGTCTTTGTAAACGTCATCGGCTGGCGCTGGAACGGTCACGGTGCCGCTGGTTTTACCCGCTTCGATAGTGATTACAGAGCCGTTGCTCAGAGTCACGGTCACTGGCGAACCGGCAGCGTTGGTCAGGGTCGCGGTATAGGTGATCTGGCCACCCTCGGCCACGGAACCGGTAGCCGTCAGCGAAAGGTTGGTGGTGTCGATCGTATCGGTTACCGAAGTCACGGCCGGCGTTTTGTCCGCCACCAGATTTTCGTAATTGCCGCCGCTGGTGCCGTCAATCTTCACGCTCAGGGTGTTGCCACCGGCGAGTGCATCGTTCGGCGCAGTGAAGTTGACGCTGCCGCTGCTGGCGCCGACCGGAATGGTGATGGTCTGGCCGTTGGACAGGGTCACGACAACCGGGGAGCCGGTGACCGGCGCGGTCAAGGACGCGGTGTAAACCACCACGCCACCTTCAACGGTGCTCGCCGTGGCGGTCAGCGAAACGGTGCTGTTGTCGATGGTGTCGGTAACGTCGGTGACGGCAGGGGTCTTGTCGACCACCAGGTTCTCGAAGTTGCCGCCGGTGGTCGTGGTGATGCTCGCGTCGACTTTGCCGGCGTCCTTGTACACGTCATCGTCGGGAGCTGCGACGGTGGCGGTGCCGGTAGTCGCGCCTTTGGCGATGTTGATCACCGCGCCGTTGCTCAAGGTCACGGTCATGGCCGTGCCGGCTGCATTGGTCAATGTGGCGGTGTAGATAATCGAGCCGCCCTCGGCGACCGAACCGGTCGCGCTCAGGCTGATATTGGTGGTGTCGACGGTGTCGGTCACGGTGGTGCTGACCGGGGTTTTGTCAGCGACCAGATTTTCGTAGTTGCCGCCGGTCACGTTGGTGATCGAGTTGGTCAGCGGTGTATGGCCGGTCAATACGTCGTTCGGTGCGGTAGTGGTCGCGGTGCCTGTGGTCTGGCCCACGGCAATGGTGATGCTCTGGCCGTTGGCCAGGGTAACCACGACAGGTGAACCCGTCACGGGCGCACCGACGGTAGCGGTGTAGATGACGCTGGCACCTTCAGCCGCGGTTTCGCTGGCGGTCAGTTTGACGGTGGTGGTGTCGACGGTATCGGTCACGTCGGTGACGGCCGCAACGGTGCTCGGCACCAGATTCTCGAAGTTGCCGCCGGTAGCATCCTTGATGGTCACTTCGACTTTGCCGGCGTCCTTGTAGACGTCATCGGCAGGCGCTGGAACGGTCACGGTGCCGGTGGTCTTACCAGCCTCGATGGTGATCACCGAACCGTTCGACAGGGTCACGGTAACGGGCGAGCCCGCAGCGTTGGTCAGGGTCGCGGTGTAGGTGATCTGGCCACCCTCGGCCACGGAACCGGTCGCACTCAGCGACAGATTGGTGGTGTCAGTGGTGTCGGTCACGGTGGTGCTGACCGGGGTTTTGTCGGCCACGAGGTTTTCGTAGTTGCCGCCGGTTACGTCGGTGATCGAGTTGACCAGCGGTGCATGGCCGGTCAATGCATCGTTCGGGGCAATCGTTGTCGCGGTGCCGGAGGTCTGGCCAACACCGATGGTGATGCTCTGGCCGTTAGCCAGGGTCACGGTCACTGGAGAACCCGTCACCGGTGCACCGACAGTCGCGGTGTAAGTGACGGTGCCACCTTCTGCAGCGGACTCGGTCGCAGTCAGTTTTACGGTCGAGGTATCGACGGTGTCGGTAATCTCAGTGACGGCTGGAACGGTGCTCGGCACCAGGTTCTCGAAATTGCCGCCAGTCGCCGTGGCAATGGTCGCTTCCACTTTGCCAGCGTCTATATAGACGTCATCGGCAGGCGCCGGAACGGTCACGGTGCCGGACGTTTTGCCGGCCTCAATGGTGATCACGGCACCGTTCGACAGAGTCACGGTGACTGGCGAGCCAGCAGCGTTGGTCAGGGTGGCGGTGTAGGTGATCTGGCCACCCTCAGCCACAGAACCGGTCGCCGTCAGCGACAGGTTGGTGGTGTCGGTTGTGTCAGTCACGGTGGTGCTGACCGGGGTTTTGTCGGCGACCAGATTTTCGTAGTTGCCGCCCGTCACGTTGGTGATCGAGTTGGTGACCGGGGCTTGGCCAACCAATGCATCGTTCGGTGCGGTGGTGGTCACGGTGCCCGTGGTCTGGCCGACGGCGATGGTGATGTTCTGGCCGTTGGCCAATGTCACCACGACCGGCGAGCCAGTCACCGGCGCGCCAACGGTAGCGGTGTAGGTGACGGTGCCACCTTCAGCGACCGAGGTATCGGCAGTCAGTTTTACGGTCGAGGTATCGACGGTGTCGGTAATCTCAGTGACGGCTGGAACGGTGCTCGGCACCAGGTTCTCGAAATTGCCGCCAGTCGCCGTGGCAATGGTCGCTTCGACTTTGCCAGCGTCTATATAGACGTCATCGGCAGGCGCCGGAACGGTCACGGTGCCGGACGTTTTGCCGGCCTCAATGGTGATCACGGCACCGTTCGACAGAGTCACGGTGACTGGCGAGCCAGCAGCGTTGGTCAGGGTGGCGGTGTAGGTGATCTGGCCACCCTCAGCCACAGAACCCGTTGCACTCAGCGACAGGTTGGTGGTGTCCGCTACGTCAGTCACGGTGGTCGAAACCGGCGTCTTGTCGGCCACGAGGTCTTCGTAGTTGCCGCCGGAAACGCCGGTGATCGAGTTGGTCAGCGGTGCATTACCGGCCAGCGCATCGTTCGGCGCGGCAGCCGTCACGGTGCCAGTGGTCTGGCCGACGGCGATGGTGATGCTCTGACCGTTGGCCAGGGTCACGACAACCGGCGAGCCGGTCACTGGCGCACCAACGGTGGCGGTGTAAGTGACGGTGCCACCTTCCGCCACCGAAGTATCAGCGGTCAGTTTCACGGTCGAAGTGTCGACGGTGTCAGTGACTTCGGTCACCGCGGGCGTGGTACTCGGGACAAGGTTCTCGAAATTGCCGCCAGTCGCCGTGGCAATGGTCGCTTCGACTTTGCCGGCGTCTTTATAGACGTCATCAGCAGGCGCCGGAACTGTCACGGTGCCGGTGGTGTTGCCAGCGTCGATAGTGATGACAGAACCGTTCGAAAGGGTCACGGTCACTGGCGTGCCAGCCGGATTGGTCAGGGTCGCTGTGTAAACGATCGAACCACCTTCAGCCACCGTGCCGGTGGCGCTGAGGCTCAGGCCGGTGTTGTCGACCGAGTCGGTGATGGTGGTCACTGCTGGCGTCGGGTTCGGCACCAGGTTTTCGAAGTTGCCGCCGGTAGCGCCAGTGATGGTGGTGCTGACGGTGCTGCCGTTGTTGTAAACGTCATTGGCCGCAGTCGGCACGTTGACGGTGCCGGTGGTCTGGCCCGGGTCAATGGTGATGGTCGAGCCGTTCGACAAGGTGACGGTGACCGGCGTTTGCGCCGGGTTGGTCAGGGTCGCGGTGTAGGTGATCTGGCCACCTTCGGTGACGCTGCCGGTCGCGGTCAGGGTCAGGCCGGTGTTGTCGACCGAGTCAGTGATGGTGGTCACTGCTGGCGTCGGGTTCGGCACCAGGTTTTCGAAGTTGCCACCGGTAGCGCCGGTAATGGTGGTGCTGACGGTGCTGCCATTGTTGTAAACGTCGTTGGCCGGGGTCGGCACGTTGACGGTGCCGGTGGTCTGGCCCGCGTCAATGGTGATAGTCGAGCCGTTCGACAGGGTGACGGTAACCGGCGTTTGTGCCGGGTTGGTCAGGGTCGCGGTATAGGTGATCTGGCCACCCTCGACGACGCTGCCGGTCGCGGTCAGGGTGAGGCCGGTGTTGTCGACCGAGTCGGTGATGGTGGTCACTGCTGGCGTCGGGTTCGGCACCAGGTTTTCGAAGTTGCCGCCGGTAGCGCCAGTGATGGTGGTGCTGACGGTGCTGCCATTGTTGTAGACGTCATTGGCCGCAGTCGGCACGTTGACGGTGCCGGTGGTCTGGCCCGCGTCAATGGTGATGGTCGAGCCGTTCGACAAGGTGACGGTGACCGGCGTTTGCGCCGGGTTGGTCAGGGTCGCGGTGTAGGTGATCTGGCCACCTTCGGTGACGCTGCCGGTCGCGGTCAGGGTGAGGCCGGTGTTGTCGACCGAGTCGGTGATGGTGGTCACTGCTGGCGTCGGGTTCGGCACCAGGTTTTCGAAGTTGCCGCCGGTAGCGCCAGTGATGGTGGTGCTGACGGTGCTGCCGTTGTTGTAAACGTCATTGGCCGCAGTCGGCACGTTGACGGTGCCGGTGGTCTGGCCCGCGTCAATGGTGATGGTCGAGCCGTTCGACAGGGTGACGGTAACCGGCGTTTGTGCCGGGTTGGTCAGGGTCGCGGTATAGGTGATCTGGCCACCCTCGACGACGCTGCCGGTCGCGGTCAGGGTGAGGCCGGTGTTGTCGACCGAGTCGGTGATGGTGGTCACTGCTGGCGTCGGGTTCGGCACCAGGTTTTCGAAGTTGCCGCCGGTAGCGCCAGTGATGGTGGTGCTGACGGTGCTGCCATTGTTGTAGACGTCATTGGCCGCAGTCGGCACGTTGACGGTGCCGGTGGTCTGGCCCGCGTCAATGGTGATGGTCGAGCCGTTCGACAAGGTGACGGTGACCGGCGTTTGCGCCGGGTTGGTCAGGGTCGCGGTGTAGGTGATCTGGCCACCTTCGGTGACGCTGCCGGTCGCGGTCAGGGTGAGGCCGGTGTTGTCGACCGAGTCAGTGATGGTGGTCACTGCTGGCGTCGGGTTCGGCACCAGGTTTTCGAAGTTGCCGCCGGTAGCGCCAGTGATGGTGGTGCTGACGGTGCTGCCATTGTTGTAAACGTCGTTGGCCGGGGTCGGTACGTTGACGGTGCCGGTGGTCTGGCCCGCGTCAATGGTGATGGTCGAGCCGTTCGACAGGGTGACGGTGACCGGCGTTTGCGCCGGGTTGGTCAGGGTCGCGGTGTAGGTGATCTGGCCACCTTCGGTGACATTCGGCCCCGCCGTCAGAGTGACGGTGGTGGTGTCGATTGTGTCGGTAACCTGAGTCGTGGCCGGTGTGGTCGGCGGCGTCACGGTGATGCCGTTGCCGCCGGTGGTGCCGGTGACGGTCACGTCGATCTGGGTCGGGTCGTTATAAACCGAGTCGTTCGGTGCCAGCGGTACGTTGACGGTACCGGTGGTCGAGCCGGCCGGAATCACAATCACCGAGCCGTTGGACAGAGTGATGGTCAGGTCGGTGAGCGGCGCCTGGGTCAGGGTCGCGGTGTAAACCAGCACGCCGCCGGCTTCGGTGATGGTCGGCGTTGCGCTTAGGCTCAGGGTCGAATCACGCAGGGCATTCGTCGTGGTGTCGGTGTTCTGGCCCCCGGTGATGTTCTGTGCAGCCTGACCGGCCGAATTGATGCCCGCCGTCGGGAAACCAATAGTCGGATCAACGCGACCTGCCGTGGCGTCGAGCATCACGAAACTATGACCGCCGCCGGCTGCACCACCCGTACCTGCGGCGCTTGGGCCGGCAGCGGTGGCTTCGAGTGCGGTAGTCGGGTCGACACCGGCGGCGATGGCCTGCTGCAGTTCTTCTACAGACGGCGCAGCCTGCGCGGTGGCTTCGGACAGGTCAGTGCTGGAGTCGGGCGCGCTGGCGCTCCATTGGGTTTCACGACCCAGATCCAGGGTGCGGCCATCAGCCAATTCAAGTGTTACAGCGCCGGAAAGACCGGTGTCGATCTGATCGCCGACAAACAGTCGGTCGCCCTCAACGAGCACGCGGCGTACGCCCTCTGGGGACACCACGAATACCTGACCAACAATGCTTTTGACGATGGCAACAACACTGCTCATTGAAGACTCTCCGGGTGTCACGTTCAGTTGACTTCCATGAACCTGAAGGCATGGATGCCAATTCAGTCTGGACGTACTTTAAAAATGTGCGAAAAAAGTTTTGACGCTTCTAATCGTCAATAATTTGGCTATAATCTTTCGATATTAACTTTATGCCAAACTATTGACCTTCTGGGTGCCATCCTAAACAATCGTCCCACTAATGTCACATTGATATTCCGCGGCGACCTGTCCTTTTGCATGTGAACCAGTTCCTGTTTTGAACTTTCCGACATACGGTCAATCCAGTCGCCAATCATCCGACACAGCAGCACGTTTAGCTGTGATTCAAGACAAGAAGTTCTGGGAAATTTTTACCATGCGTTTGCCTCTCTTCATGGCTGTACCCTTCGCTCTCGCCGCCTCTTTCGTACAAGCACAATCCTTACCAGAAGCCATGCAGCAGGCACTGGATGTCCATCCGGAAATCCAGGCGGGGGTCAACAGTCGTTTAGCCGCGGATTATCAATTAAGAGCAGCCAAAGGTGGATACCTGCCCAAGGTCGATCTGCTGGGCGGTTATGGCCGTGAAGGCACTGACAGCGTGACCACCCGCGCCAACGGCGGCGGCAATCACTGGGAAACCCTGAACCGTAGCGAGTCAAGTTTACGTCTGTCGCAAATGGTTTTTGACGGTTTTGCGACCTCCAGCGAGGTTGGGCGTCAACAAGCCACCGTTAATTCCCGTGCCTACTCTTTGCTGGGTACTTCCGAGCGCACCGGGCTGACAGTTGCCCAGGTTTATCTGGATGTACTGACCCGTCGTGAATTCGTGCGTCTGGCCGAGGACAACCTCAAGAGCCATCAGCGCATCTACGACCAGATCCAGTTGCGCACCCAGCGTGGCGTCGGCAGCGGCGCGGACCTTGATCAGGCCGAAGCGCGGATGGCCCAGGCGCGCAATAATCTGATCACCGAGCAGACCAATCTCGCTGACTCGGAAACCAATTTCCTCAGCGCCGTTGGCCAGATGCCTGATCAACTGGAGCGTCCGGCGCCGTTCATGGCGATGATGCCGGCCAACCTCAATGAAGCGCGTCAGCAGATGCTGGAGAACAGCCCGATCCTTCGGTCGGCCGAGTCTGATATCGCCGCTGCCGAGAAGCAGTACGAAACCGCGAAGTCGACCTTCTACCCACGCTTCGACGCCGAGCTGGGCCGCACCGCCGACAACGATCTGGACGGTCAGAACGGCCACAGCAACGAATGGCAGGCCATGTTGCGCATGCGCTTCAACCTCTATTCGGGCGGCAGCAACAAGGCCGATCTGGAGTCCAAGTCGTACCTGTCGAACCAGGCGCTGGATATCCGCAACAACGCCCTGCGTCAACTGAACGAAGAACTTGGCTTGGCCTGGAATGCCCTGAACAACGCCAACGCTCAGGTGCCGATCGCCCAGCAGTACGTCGATCACAGTACCTCGGTGCGCACTGCTTACCAGCGTCAGTTCAGCCTCGGCGAGCGTACCCTGCTCGATTTGCTCGACAGCGAAAACGAGTTGTTCACCGCTTCGCGGCGTCTGGCTGAAATCAAAAACATTCAGTTATTTACTCAGTATCGAATCAAGGCGACCATGGGCGAGTTGCTCAGAAGCCAGGGAGTGGTCGCGCCGTTGGCATCCGTTGTGCAGAACGACGTGAAGCCCAAGGTTCAGCTGCCTGGGATGAATTGAGTTATCCCTTTCAACTGTTAAAGAGTGTCGAGCGTGGAATCAGAAGTCAGTCGAGTTCATCTCAGTCATGATCCACGCGCGTTGCACGACGATCCGTTGCTGGACGGTCTGCTCGCCCTTTGCATGCTGCACCAGAAGCCCGCCAGCGCGGCGATGCTGACGACCGGCCTGCCGCTGCCCAAACAACGTCTGAGTGTCGAGTTGCTGCCCCGCGCGGCGGCTCGCGCCGGTCTGCAAGGGCGGGTTTTGCAGCGCAAGCTGGAAGAGATTCCAGCGATTGCCATGCCCGCGTTGCTGCTGCTCAAGGATGGCCGCAGTGCCGTCCTGCTCGGCTGGCAAGGTGACAACGAAGCGCGGGTGCTGCTCAGCGAAAGCGACGGCGGCGAATCCGTGGTCAGTCGCGAACTGCTGGCCGACGACTACACCGGCAAGGTCTTCTTCGCTCAACCGCAGCACAAATTCGACGTTAACCACGGCACGCTGATCCCGCGCGCACGCTCGTGGTTCCGCGACACCCTCAAGCGTTCGCGCTGGCTGTACGCCGACGCCATCGCCGCCAGTTTCCTGATCAACATCATCGCCATGGCCGCGCCGCTGTTCGTGATGAACGTCTATGACCGCGTCGTGCCGAATCAGGCCGAAGCCACCCTGTGGGTGCTCGCGCTGGGCATCATCGGCGCGTACATGTTCGACCTGATCCTCAAGAGCCTGCGCAGCCTGTGTCTGGATCTGGCCGGGAAGAAAACCGACCTGATCATCTCCGCTACGTTGTTCGAGCGCATCGTTGGCATGTCGATGAAGTATCGCCCGGCGCGGGTCGGCAGCTTCGCGCAGAACATCCATGAGTTTCAGAGCCTGCGTGATTTCCTCGCCTCGCTGACCCTGACCAGCCTGATCGACCTGCCGTTCACCATCCTGATCTTCATCGTCATCGCCATTCTCGGCGGGCATCTGGTGTGGATTCCGGTGCTGGCATTCCCGATAGCCCTGCTGATTGGTTACGCGCTGCAAAAGCCGCTGGTGGCAACCATGGAACGCACCATGGCCCTAGGTGCAGAGCGTCAGTCGAGCCTGATCGAAACCCTCGCCGGCCTCGACGCGGTCAAGGTCAACAACGCTGAAAGCGAACGCCAATACCAGTGGGAACAGACCATCGGCACCCTCAGCCGCCTCGAACTGCGGGTGAAAATGCTGTCCGGTCTGGCGATGAACATCACCCTGCTGATTCAGCAACTGGCCGGGGTGATCATGATCGTCTTCGGCGTGTACCAGATCATCGCCGGCAACCTGAGCATGGGTGGTCTGATCGCCTGCTACATGCTCAGTGGTCGCGCACTCAGCCCGCTGGCTTCGCTGTCGGGTTTGCTGACCCGCTACCAGCAGGCGCGGGTGACGATGACATCGGTGGACCAGATGATGGAGCTGCCGCAGGAACGCAATTTCGAAGAGCGCCCGCTGAGCCGCAAGGTCCTGCAAGGCGCCATCGAGTGCCGTCAGCTCAACTTCACCTACCCCGAACAACAGAACCCGGCGTTGAAGAACATCAACCTGGTGATCCGTCCCGGCGAGAAAATCGGCATCATCGGCCGCAGCGGCTCGGGTAAGAGTTCGCTCGCCAAACTGCTGGTTGGCCTCTATCAACCGGACGACGGCGCGTTGCTGGTGGACGGCGTTGATATCCGCCAGATCGACGTCAGCGAGTTGCGTTACAACATCGGCTACGTGCCGCAGGACATCCAGCTACTGGCCGGCACCCTGCGTGACAACCTGATTTCCGGCGCGCGTTATGTCGAAGACGAGCTCGTGCTGCAAGCCGCCGAACTGGCCGGTGTCCACGAGTTCGCCCGCCTGCACCCGCAAGGCTACGAACTGCAAGTGGGCGAGCGCGGGCAAAACCTGTCCGGCGGTCAGCGCCAGAACGTCGCGCTGGCCCGGGCGCTGTTGCTCAATCCGCCGATCCTGCTGATGGACGAGCCGACCAGCGCGATGGACAACACCGGCGAAGAACGCCTCAAGCAACGCCTCGCAGCGGTGATTGAAAACAAGACCGTGGTGCTCGTCACGCACCGGGCTTCCCTGTTGTCGCTGGTGGATCGTCTGTTGGTGATCGATCGCGGGCAGATTCTCGCCGACGGCCCGAAAGCTGCGGTGATGGAAGCGTTGAAGAAGGGGCAGATCAGTGTTGCTTAAGTCGGGTTTCAAGGATTCGATCCGTCGCTACTTCAAAGGCACTGCATCGCTGCAGGGCCAGCCGCTGCCCGAGGTCAACAAGGCGCTGATAGAGGACGCCCCGCGCGTCGTGCGCCTGACCATCTGGGCGATCATCGGCTTTTTCGTGTTCCTCATGCTCTGGGCCAACTTTGCCGTGATCGACGAAGTGACCAAGGGCGACGGCAAGGCGATTCCATCGTCGAAGATCCAGAAAATCCAGAACCTCGAGGGCGGGATCGTTTCCGAACTGTTCGTCAAGGAAGGCCAGATCGTCGAAGCCGGTGCGCCGCTTATTCGCCTTGATGACACGCGATTTGCCTCTAACGTCGGCGAAACCGAGGCTGATCGGCAGTCGATGCTACTGCGCGTCGAGCGCCTGAGCGCCGAGGTCGATGACCGCCCGCTGAATT
Source organism: Pseudomonas sp. A0308 (assembly GCF_044218815.1). Classification (NCBI taxonomy): domain Bacteria; kingdom Pseudomonadati; phylum Pseudomonadota; class Gammaproteobacteria; order Pseudomonadales; family Pseudomonadaceae; genus Pseudomonas; species Pseudomonas sp. A0308. The sequence continues at coordinate 3,165,061 of NZ_CP162581.1, read as the reverse complement.
TCCCGGAGGACGTGGTCAAAGCCGTTCCCGGTCAGGCGAAAAGTGAAGAATCGTTGTATATCAGCCGTCGTCAGCAACTGCACGACGAGATAGGTGGCTTGCAGGAGCAGTTGATCCAGCGTCAACAAGAGCTGCGCGAGTTCAGCTCCAAGCAGGCGCAGTATCGCCAGCAGCTGAATTTGCAGCGTCAGGAAATCAACATGTCCGAGCCGCTGGTGGCGCAGGGCGCGGTGTCCCCGGTTGAAGTGCTGCGCCTCAAGCGTGCCGAAGTGGAAACCCGTGGTCAGCTAGACGCCACCACGTTGGCGATTCCACGCGCCGAGTCGGCGATCAAGGAAGTGCAGCGCAAGGTTGATGAGACGCGCGGCAAATTCCGCAGCGAAGCGCTCACTCAGTTGAACGAAGCGCGCACTGATCTGAACAAGGCGCAGGCCACCGGCAAGGCACTGGAAGACCGCGTCAGCCGTACGCTGGTGACATCGCCGGTGCGCGGCATCGTCAATAAATTGCTGGTCAACACCATCGGTGGCGTGATTCAGCCGGGCAGCGACATGGTGGAAATCGTACCGCTGGACGACACTTTGCTGGTCGAAGCCAAGATCCGTCCGCAGGACATCGCATTCCTGCACCCGGGACAGGAGGCGATCGTGAAATTCACCGCCTACGACTACACCATTTACGGCGGGCTGAAGGCTCAGCTGGAGCAGATCGGCGCCGACACGATCACCGACGAAGACAAGAAAACCACTTACTACATCATCAAGGTGCGCACCGAGCGCAGCCACCTGGGCACCGATGAGAAGCCGCTGTTGATCATCCCGGGCATGGTGGCGTCGGTGGATATCATCACCGGCAAGAAGTCGGTGTTGAGTTATCTGCTCAAGCCGATCATTCGCGCGCGGGCCGAGGCGTTGCACGAGCGCTAGATCTCCATTGGCCTTAATGGCCTCATCGCTGGCAAGCCAGCTCCCACAGGGTTCTCGGTTGGAACACGATTATGTGTTCAACATCGGGACCTGTGGGAGCTGGCTTGCCAGCGATGGCTTCAGTGAAATCGCCTCATTTCGCCAATAAGTGACACAAATCGTCACTCACCATTCAGTCCAGACAGGCGCCAACTAACTTAGGGATGTTTGCTAGCATTGCGCACAGATCAATCCAGATCAGCCAAGAGTGCTCAGCATGCAACTCCCGGACATGAACCTTCTGGTCGCCCTCGACGCCTTGCTCGATGAGGGCAGCGTGGTTGGCGCGGCGCGGCGGATGAACCTCAGTCCGGCGGCGATGAGCCGGACCTTGACGCGGATCCGTGAAGCCATCGGCGACCCGATTCTGGTGCGCGCCGGTCGGGGGCTGGTGCCAACCCCGAAAGCGTTGGAATTGCGCGAGCAGGTGCGCGATGTAGTCGAGCAGGCCGCTCTATTGTTCCGTTCGGCTGACGAAGTGGAACTGAGCACCTTGCGCCGGCGCTTCAGCATCCGCGCCAACGACTTCTTTGTCGGCGTTTACGGCGGCAAGCTCTTCGACACCCTCGACCAAGTCGCGCCGCACTGCGAACTGCGCTTCGTCCCGGAAGGCGATGGCGACGATGAAGCGCTGCGCGAGGGGCGCATCGACCTGAGCGTCAGCAACACTCGGCCGGTGACGCCAGAGGTGAAGGTGCAGAACCTGTTCTCCACCCATTTTGTCGGTCTGGTGCGCGAGGATCATCCCTTGCTTGATGGCGAGATCACCGCCGAGCGCTACGCCGGGTTCTCCCATATCAGCATGTCGCGCCGGGGCATTGCCCGCGGCCCTATCGATACGGCGCTGAATGCAATGGGCCTGGAGCGGCGAGTGGCGGTGATCGCGCCGAGTTTCCATGCGGCGATGTTCGCTTTGCCGGACTCTGACCTGATCCTGCCGGTGCCCAAGGAAGCGCTGCTGAGTGTGCGGCGATTGGGATTGAAACTGCGCTCATTCGACCTGCCGATCCCGCTGCCGACACTGATGCTGACTCAGGCCTGGCACCCGCGTTTTGACAAGGATCCGGCACACCGTTGGCTGCGTGAAACCCTCAAAAGTTGCTGCGACGAAACCTGGCTCGCTGCCCAACCTTGAAGAGCAAAAGATCGCAGCCTCCGGCAGCTCCTACATTGAAATGCATTCCCTGTAGGAGCTGCCGAAGGCTGCGATCTTTTGATCTTGCATAGTTGCGTCAGGCGCACTTATAACCTGCCAACAAGTCAATTTTCGTCAGCACTAAGCACGACTAAGATGCTCCGGTATTTTTCCCTCCGGAGTTTGCACTCATGACATCCCTGACGGTCCCGGCGCCTCTTGCTGCGGCCAGCCCGGCGACGGCGGTCACGCCCCCGGTGTTCGGGGCGCGGATCATCATCGGGCTGGTCGGCGTGCTGCTGGCGGTGCTGGTGTCGGGCCTCAACGAGATGGTGACCAAGGTCGCCCTGGCCGACATTCGCGGCGCGTTGAATATCGGTTACGACGAAGGTACCTGGCTGGTTGCCAGTTATACCGCCACCTCGGTCGCGGCCATGGCCTTCGCGCCGTGGTGCTCGGTGACCTTTTCGTTGCGTCGCTTCACCCTCTGCGCGATCAGCCTGTTCACCTTGCTCGGGTTGCTCTGTCCGTTCGCCCCGAATTACGAGAGCCTGCTGCTGATGCGCACCCTGCAAGGTCTGGCCGGCGGCGCGTTGCCGCCGATGCTGATGACTGTTGCGCTGCGCTTCCTGCCGGCCAATTTCAAACTCTACGGCCTGGCCGGTTATGCGCTGACCGCCACTTTTGGCCCGGGCCTGGGTACACCGCTGGCCGGTTTATGGACCGAGTACGTCGGCTGGCAATGGACGTTCTGGCAAATCATCGTGCCGTGCCTGATTGCCATGGTGATGGTGGCTTACGGCATCCCGCAGGATCCACTGCGCCTTGAACGTCTCAAGGCGTTTAACTGGAAGGGCCTGCTGCTGGGCTTTCCGGCGATCTGCATGTTGGTGATCGGTCTGTTGCAGGGCAATCGGCTGGACTGGTTCGAGTCGAACCTGATCAGCGCCTTGCTGATCTCGGGATCGCTGCTGCTGGTGGCGTTTCTGATCAACGAGTGGTCGCAGCCGATTCCGTTTTTCAAGTTGCAGATGCTCGGTATCCGTAACCTGGCGTTCGCGCTGATGACCCTGGCTGGCGTGTTGATCGTGCTGCAAGCAGTGGTGTTGATTCCGTCGAGCTATCTGGCGCAAGTGCAGGGTTATCGGCCGGTGCAGACCGCGCCGATCATGCTGATCGCGGCGCTACCGCAGTTGATCGCGCTGCCGCTGGTGGCGGCCCTGTGCAACCTGCGCTGGGTCGACTGCCGTTGGGTGCTGGGCATTGGTTTGAGCATGCTGACGCTGTCCTGTCTGGGTGGGTCGCTGCTGACTTCGGAGTGGATTCGCGACAATTTCTATGTCCTGCAATGGCTGCAGATTTTTGGCCAGCCGATGTCGGTACTGCCGCTGCTGATGCTATCGACCGGCAGCATCCAGCCCATGGACGGGCCGTTCGCTTCAGCGTGGTTCAACACCGTGAAGGGCCTGGCGGCGGTAGTCGCCACAGGAGTGATCGAAGCGCTGACCACATCGCGTCTGCATTTTCACTCGACCATGCTGGTCGACAGCCTCGGCAATTCGCCTTTGGCCGACCGCAGCGACCCGGGCCTCGCCCATCGCCTCCACGAACAAGCGGTGGTGCTGACGTCTTCCGATCTCTATGTGTGCATGGCGGGCGTCGCAGTGACGCTGATCCTGCTGATTTTCTGGCTGCCGACGCGGATCTTTCCACCGCGCGCGCCGACCTGATTGCTGTACTGAAAATGAAGGTTTCCATGACGACTCAAGCAAAGCAAAAACTCGCGGTGGCCCTGGCGGCCGCGTTGGCTGTTGGCGTGCTGGTGTATCTGGCGATGCCCGGCCTGTTCGGCAAACGCACTCAGCAGAACACTAACGACGCGTTCGTTTCCGCCGACTACACCCTGGTGGTGCCGCGCGTGGCCGGGTTCATCAAGGAAGTGCTGGTGGAAGACAACCAGCAAGTGACGGCGGGGCAGTTGCTGGCGTTGATCGATGATCGCGATTTGCGCGCTTCTGCCGAGGCGGCGGATGCGCAAACCCTGGTCGCCCGGGCGCAGTTGCAGAACGCCAAGGCGACGCTGGAGCGTCAGACTTCGGTGATCGCTCAGGCGCAAGCTTCAGTGGTGTCGGCCAAGGCTGAAATGGCCTTCGCCCAGCAGGAATTGAATCGCTACAACCACCTCGCCGGTGTCGGCGCCGGTACCGTGCAGAACGCGCAACAGGCCCGCACCCGCATCGATCAAGCCAGTGCGCGCCTTGACACGGCCAGCGCGAAACTGGCGGCGGAGCGCAAGCAGGTCGACATCTTCGCCGCCCAGCGAGATGCCGCCGAAGGCAGTTTGAAACACGCACAAGCGGCACTGGAAATCGCCAGTTTCGAACTGTCCTACACGCGCATCACCGCGCCGCAGGATGGCATGGTCGGCGAGCGTGCCGTGCGTGTCGGCGCTTATGTGACGCCGGGCAGCAAACTGCTGGCAGTGGTGCCGTTGAAGCAGGCTTATGTGGTCGCCAATTTTCAGGAGACACAACTGACCGATGTGCAACCTGGGCAGGAAGTACAGGTGCGCGTTGATAGTCTGGGTGGCGAAGCGTTGACCGGTCGCGTCGAAAGCATTGCTCCGGCCACCGGCGTGACGTTTGCGGCGGTGAAACCGGACAACGCCACGGGTAACTTCACCAAGGTTGTGCAGCGGATTCCGGTAAAAATCATGCTCGAGCCGGGCCAGCCATTGGCCGAGCGCCTGCGGGTGGGTATGTCGGTGGAGGCGAGTATTGATACGCGTACGGCGGCGATTCCGGTGCGTGAGGTGACTCAGCGATGAATCGAGTTGACCGAACCGACGCCTTCGCGAGCAGGCTCGCTCCCACAATGTGCAATGCGTTCCACCTGTGGGAGCGAGCCTGCTCGCGAAGAGGCAATTTGCAGCGATTGATATCCACAGTCGTAATCGCTGCTGGCCTCACCGCCTGCACCGTCGGCCCCGACTTCCACAAACCCGAAGCCACGCAAATCGCCAACTGGGCAAAACCAGCCAAATCCGCGCCCAGCCAAGCGGTCAGCGAGCCCCTTGACGAGCGCTGGTGGGAAGTCTTCAACGACTCGCAACTGTCGGCCCTGACCCAGCGCGCCGTGCGCAGCAACCTCGACCTGAAACTGGCCAGCAGTCGCCTGCAACAGAGCCGTGCCGCACGTCAGGTCATCACTGCCGAGCGCTACCCGAATACCGCCGCCACCGGCAGTTACGGCCGCAAACGCAACAGCGGCGAAGGCCTGAATGACCCGTCCGGGCACAACGGCGATTCCGCCTTCAACCTGTGGGACGCCGGTTTCTCCGCCTCGTGGGAACTGGATTTCTGGGGCCGCGTGCGCCGGGAAACCGAAGCCGCCGACGCCAACCTCGAAGTCGCCGAAAACGACCGTCGCGGCGTGCTATTGGCGGTGCTCGCCGACACTGCGCAGAACTACATCCAGCTGCGCGGCGTGCAGAACACTCGTGCCGTCACCGAGCAGAATCTCGACGTCGCCCGCCACAGCCTCAAGCTCTCGCAGCTGCGCCTCAATGATGGCGTGGCGACCGATCTGGACGTCGCCGAAGCCGCTGCGCAAGTCGCCGCCATCGAGTCTCGCTTGCCTGCACTCGAACAGCGCCAGTCGCAACTGATCAACGCGATCAGCCTGTTGATAGGCGAGCCACCGCAGGCTCTGAATAAAGAATTATCCACAGACGCCGCGGTGCCACAGTCGCCTCTCGAAGTTGCTATCGGCCTGCCGTCGCAACTGGCTGAGCGCCGGCCGGACATCCGTCAAGCCGAAGCGCGACTGCATGCCGCCACCGCCAACATCGGTGTGGCCAAGGGTGATTTCTATCCGCGCATCACCCTGTCCGGCAACCTCGGTTCGCAAGCTATGCAGCTCAGTGATTTCGGCTCTTGGGGCTCGCGTGCATTTGGCATCGGCCCGCAGTTCAGCCTGCCGCTGTTCGATGGCGGTCGCCTGCGCGGCGTATTGCAGTTACGCGAAGCTCAGCAACAGGAAGCAGCGATCGGCTATCAGCAGACCGTGCTGCGTGCCTGGCACGAAATCGACGATCAACTGACCGCCTACAACGCCAGCCAACGCCGCCGCGACAGTCTCGCCGAGGCCGTACGCCAGAACCAGATCGCCCTGCGCACCGCGCAACAGCAATACGTCGAAGGCGTGGCCGACTTCGTCAATGTGCTTACTGTGCAAGGTGCGTTGCTCGCAACGCAGGAGCAATGGGTGGAGAGTTCGGCCGGGGTTTCGCTGGCGATGGTCGGTTTGTATCGGGCGTTGGGTGGAGGATGGGAGTCGGTGTATCCCGCAGAAGTTGTTACCAGTAATCCGTAGAAAAGGCTTTAGCCGTCGACAAAAAACCCGTGGCGCACAATAGAGGGATGACGTCAGGATTTTCCCGACAAGTCCGCCATGCCCTTGAGCAACTCAATCGGTAGCGGAAAGACAATCGTCGAACTCTTGTCGCCAGCAATCGAGGTCAAGGTCTGCATGTAGCGCAGTTGCATCGCACCGGGCTGACGGCCGAGCATTTCGGCGGCCTGCATGAGCTTTTCCGAGGCCTGCAGTTCGCCTTCGGCGTGGATTACCTTGGCCCGCCGTTCACGTTCGGCCTCGGCTTGTTTGGCGATGGCGCGCACCATCGACTCATTCAGGTCGACGTGTTTGATCTCGACATTGGCGACCTTGATGCCCCAGGTATCGGTTTGCGCGTCGAGCACTTGCTGGATGTCGATGTTCAACTGCTCGCGCTCGGCCAGCAGTTGATCCAGTTCATGTTTACCGAGCACGGCGCGCAGCGTGGTCTGCGCCAGTTGGCTGGTGGCGGAGAGGAAATCTTCGACCTGGATGATGGCCTTCTGCGGATCGAGCACGCGGAAATACAGCACCGCATTGACCTTCACCGAAACGTTGTCGCGGGTAATCACATCCTGCGGGGGCACATCGAGAACCACGGTGCGCAGGTCGACCCGAACCATTTGCTGCACCACCGGAATCAGCAGGATCAGCCCTGGGCCTTTGACCTGCCAGAAACGCCCGAGCTGGAATACCACCCCGCGCTCGTATTCACGCAGGATGCGAAACGTCGATCCGGCCAGGACGATCACCAACACCAGCAGCGCAACAAAACCGATTTGCAGACCCATGATCACTCTCCGTGTTGAGCCGCGTCAGTCGCGCTGACTTGCAGCAATAAGCCGTTTCGCCCGACCACGCGTACCGACTGCCCTGTATGCAGTGGTGTGGTGCTGAGCACCTGCCAATGTTCGCCTTGCAGTTGCACCCAGCCGTTATGCGGGTTTTGCGCGTGCACTGTAGTCACCGCCGTCACGCTGCCGACCAGGCCGGCGTCGCCGCTGACCGCGTTTCGCGGCCGGGTTTTCAAGGCGCGGATGATCAGCGCAAGCAAGAGCAGGGCGCTAAGCAGACCGAGGCCGATCATCATGGGCACCGGCAAGTCGGCATTACTCAGAATCAGCGCGCCGATGACGAACATGATGATCCCGCCCAGGCCAATCACGCCGTAATTGGGCAGCACGGCTTCGGCAATCAAAAAAACGATACCCAAGGTGATCAGCCATAAGCCGACAGGGCTCATCGGCGGCAATGAGGTGTCAGCGGCGAAGGCCGACCCACTCAGCAGGAGTAACCAGACAAACGCACAACATCGGCTGTTCACGTAACCCTCCGCGAGAATCGTGGGGTGGTTCTTTCAGTCTAGTTGAGCCTCGCGCTGCCTGAATATTGATCAATGTGCGGATGTGTCCGGTGAGCGGATTTCCCCTCGCCTGCAGCCTGTCGAACTAGACTCAAAGACACGCCAACAACCCTCCAGCGCAACTCCGAGGTGCATCATGCGAATGGCCAAAAAAAGGTGCAAAGCAGCCTGGCCCGGGCGTATTGCGAATATGACATCGTCGCCCACCGCCACTCGTCCAGCAGCCTGGAGACTGCGCGGGTTAGTCCATGCGCAGGTGCGGGAGTTGAGTCGTTAGGTTTTGTGCCGGTCTCGCTGACGCTTTCGCGAGCCGGCTCGCTCCCACCGAGATCGAGTTCAACCTGTGGGAGCGAGCCTGCTCGCGAAAATTCTTCCACTCACCGCGTCATCCAAGGAATTCATCAATGGAAAACCCAAACCACAGCCTCCCGTCGCTATTCAAACAACTGGGCCTGGACAACGACCCGGTCAGCATCGACCAATTCATCGCCACCCATTCCCCCCTCAAACCAGAGCTGCATCTGGCGGACGCGTTTTTCTGGAGCAAAAGCCAGGCGGATTTTTTGCGGGACGAGATTCTCGATGATGCGGATTGGGCAGAAGTGGTGGATCAGTTGAATGTGTTGTTGCGTAAGGGGCGGCAGGGATGAGGGGCGCTCTTTGCATCCATGCTGACGGTCCGTTTGATGATGAGGATCGTTTCCACGTCATCATCTGCGATGCGCATTCAATTGTTTCAAAACTTGACTGAATTTCCCCTCCAATGCGATATTGATAGTTAGCAAACTAACAGTGTCTATTTTCCCGTGCCCAATTCCCTCGACGCTCTCCAGATGAACATCAGCAGTGCCATGGTGGTGGCCGCCAGGCATTGGCGGAAGATCTGCCAGACCACGCTGGTCAACTATGGGATCTCCGAAGCCTGCGCCGTCCCGTTATTGATGATCGGGCGGCTGGGCGAGGGTGTGCGCCAGGTGCAAGTGGCGCAGGCGGCCGGGATGGAGAGTCCGTCGCTGGTGCGACTGCTCGATCAGTTGTGCTACGCCGGCTATGTCTGCCGCACCGAAGACACACAGGATCGCCGCGCCAAGTGCCTGAGCCTGACCGACACCGGTCGTGAGTTGGTGCAAGCGGTGGAAGTCGAATTGGTGCGTCTGCGTCACGAAGTACTCGAAGGCATCGACCAGAGTGATCTGGAGGCTACGCTTCGGGTACTCAGAGCTTTTGAGGCGGCCCATCCGCCCGTGGTGGTTAATTCTTGAACGGTTTTTTTTCAGGCATTCCGCCGGCCCGGGACTGGTTCTACGGGATTCGCACGTTTGCCGCGTCGATGCTCGCGCTGTACATCGCCATGCTCATGCAAATGCCGCGTCCCTATTGGGCGATGGCCACGGTGTACATCGTTTCCAGCCCATTTCTCGGGCCGACCAGTTCCAAGGCTTTGTACCGCGCCATCGGTACTTTTCTCGGTGCGGCGGCGGCGGTGTTTTTTGTGCCGATGTTCGTCCAGAGCCCTTTTGTACTGGTGGTCGTCATCGCCTTGTGGACGGGAATTTTGCTGTTCCTGTCGCTGCATTTACGCACCGCCAACAGTTACGCATTGATGCTGGCCGGTTACACGCTGCCGTTGATTGCCTTGCCGGTGGTGGATAACCCGTTGGCGGTGTGGGATGTGGCGGAAGCGCGTACCGAAGAGATTTTCCTCGGCATTGCCGTCGCCGCTGTCGTTGGTGCGATGTTCTGGCCACGTCGCCTTGCGCCGGTGTTCAACGATGCCGTGGGCAAATGGTTCGCCGACGCGTCGACCTACAGCCTGAAGTTTCTCAGCCGCGACGTGCAGCCCGAAGAAGTCACGGCCCTGCGCATGGCGATGGTTGCCAGTTTCAATAGCCTTGAATTGATGATCGGCCAGTTGCCCCACGAAGGCGCGCGACCGCAAACCGTGCGCAACACCAAGGAACTACGCGGGCGAATGATCCACCTGTTGCCAGTGATTGATGCCCTCGAAGACTCGCTCTATGCCCTCGAACGACGCACGCCGGAGCTGGTGGAAAAATTCGCGCCGTTGTTGGCCGCGACGCGTGAATGGCTCGACCACAACGACGCCGATCTCGACCGCTGGCAGGCACTCAAGGATCAGCTCGAAGCTCTGCAGCCAAGCGCCGAAGCACTTGAGGAACGCAAGCAGCTACTGTTTTCCAACGCGATTTATCGCCTCGGCGAATTCATCGATTTGTGGCAAGACTGCCGCAGTCTGCAAGACGCAATTCTCTGCGAGCGCCAAGACAGCTGGCGCGCGGTTTATCGCCACTGGCGCCTCGGCCGCCTGACGCCGTTTATCGACCGTGGGCTGATGCTCTATTCGGTGGCGTCGACCATTCTGGCGATCATTGTCGCCTCGGTGCTGTGGATTCTGCTCGGCTGGCCGGATGGCGGCAGTGCGGTGATTCTGGCGGCAGTCGCGTGCAGCTTCTTCGCCTCGATGGACGACCCGGCGCCGCAGATTTACCGGTTCTTTTTCTGGACCGGCATGTCGGTGCTGTTTGCCAGCCTGTATCTGTTTTTGATTCTGCCCAACCTGCATGATTTTCCGATGCTGGTATTGGCGTTTGCCGTCCCGTTTATTTGCGTTGGCACCCTGACGGTACAGCCGCGTTTCTACCTCGGCATGCTGCTGACGCTGGTTAACACCTCGTCGTTCATCAGTATTCAGGGTGCTTACGATGCCGATTTTTTTGCCTTCGTGAACTCCAATCTGGCGGGGCCGATCGGCCTGCTGTTCGCGTTCATCTGGACGCTGGTGGCGCGTCCGTTCGGTGCCGAGTTGGCAGCCAAACGGCTGACCCGCTTCAGTTGGAAAGACATTGTCGACATGACCGAGCCGGCCAGTCTCGCTGAACACCGCAAGCTGGGCGTGCAGTTGCTTGATCGGCTGATGCAGCACCTGCCGCGTCTGGCGCTGACTGGCCAGGACACCGGCATTGCCATGCGAGAAGTGCGCGTGGGCCTGAATCTGCTCGACCTGCTCGCCTACACACCACGTATGACCGGCTTACCGAAGGCACTATTGCAGCAGGTGGTTAGCGAAGTCGGCGGGTATTTCCGCGCTTGCCTCAAGGCTGGCGAACGATTGCCGGCGCCGAGCCCTTTGCTGATGACCCTGGACCGCACCCGCCGTGCGCTCAATGGCCACGGCGACGAAGAAACCCGGCTACACCTGTTGCACGCCCTGAGTGGTTTGCGTCTGGCATTGCTGCCCGGCGTTGAATTCGTTTCCAGCGCCGAGCCCGAAGAACCGCTGCCCGATGGAGCGCCCCTATGATCGGTGATCTGGACATCAGCGGCATTTTCCTGCCGACCCTGCTGGTGTTGATGGGCATCACTTATGTGCTGTTTTTGCTGGTGCATGCCGTGCTCACGCGCGTGCACTTTTACCGTCTGGTCTGGCACCGGGCATTGTTCAACGTGGCGCTCTACGCCGTGCTTTTGTACGGCGTGGACTCACTCAGTCGATACCTGATGACATGAAAAAACCGTTTTTGACCATCGGTCGCGTGGTACTGACCCTGCTGATCGTGACTTTTGCCGTTGTCCTCGTCTGGCGCATGGTGATGTATTACATGTTCGCGCCGTGGACCCGCGACGGCCACATTCGCGCCGACATCATCCAGATCGCCCCGGACGTTTCCGGGCTGATCCAGCAGGTCGAGGTGAAGGACAACCAGTTGATCAAGCGTGGCCAGGTGCTGTTCAGCATCGACCAGGATCGTTTCAAACTGGCGCTGCGTCAGGCCAAGGCTGCGGTCGCGGATCGCGAAGAAACCCTGGCGCAAGCGCAGCGTGAAGCCAAGCGAAACCGTGGATTGGGTAATCTGGTGCCGGCCGAGCAACTGGAAGCGAGCCAGTCGCGTGTCGCCCGTGCGCAATCGGCGCTGGCCGAAGCGCTGGTGACGGTGGACAGCGCGCAGCTCAACCTTGATCGCTCGGTAATCCGCAGCCCGGTGGATGGCTACGTCAACGACCGTGCGCCGCGGCCTCAGGAATTCGTCACCGCCGGGCGTCCGGTGTTGTCGCTGGTCGACAGCAACTCCTTCCACATCGACGGCTATTTCGAAGAGACCAAACTCGACGGCATTCATGTCGGCCAGTCGGTGGATATCCGTGTGATTGGCGACCGTGCGCGGCTGCGCGGGCATGTCGAAAGCATCGTCGCCGGCATCGAAGACCGCGACCGCAGCAGCGGCAGCAACCTGCTGCCAAACGTCAACCCGGCGTTCAGTTGGGTGCGGCTGGCGCAGCGGATTCCGGTGCGCATCGCCTTCGATGAGGTGCCGGCAGACTTCCGCATGATCGCCGGGCGGACCGCCACGGTGTCGATTATTGACGACAGGAAACAGGAGCCCGAGCAATGAACAAGGCCCTGATGATCGCCGGGTTGGGCGTGATGCTCTCGGCCTGTCAGATGGTCGGGCCGGATTATCAGGTGCCCGATGAAGCGGCCGTCCAGCGCAAGGATTTTCAGGGCGAGCTGGCGGTGGCCGGTAAACCGGTGGTCTCGGCGCCGGTGCCGGCTGACTGGTGGCGCCTTTATAAGGACCCACGTCTGGATCAACTGGTGCAGCAGGCCATGGCTTCCAACACGGATCTGCGCGTGGCGGCGGCGAACCTGTCGCGGGCCCGCGCGCAGGTCGATGAGGCCGAAGCGGCGGGTGGCTGGAGCGCTGGCGTAAAAATGGGCGCGCAGCGTTTGCAGGAATCCGGTCAGGCATTCCTGCTTCCGGAAAAAGTCCCGGTCGATAACGTCGGCGATATCGGCATCAGCGCTTCTTATCAATTCGATCTGTGGGGCACCTTGCAACGCGGCATCGAAGGTGCGAAGGCCAACGCCGATGCCACCCAGGCAGCAGCTGATACTGCGCGGATCACGTTGGTGGCTGACGTGGTTCGCGCCTATACCCAGGTGTGTGCGGCGAATGAGGAGCGGGAAATCGCAGAGCACTCTCTCGATCTGCAAGCGCAAAGCACCACGTTGACTCAGCGCTTGCGCGATGCTGGACGTGGCGACGAAACCCAGGTCACCCGCTCGCAAACCCAATTCAAATCTCTGCGCGCTGACCTGCCGCGTTACGAAGCGGCGCGTCAGGCTGGACTGTTTCGTCTGTCGATGCTGCTCGCCAAACCCGTCGATCAATTGCCGACGGGCACAGCGACCTGCGCCGAGCTACCAAAAATCGCGCAATTGGTGCCGGTCGGTGATGGCGCCGCGTTGCTCAAGCGCCGCCCTGATATTCGTCAGGCCGAACGGCGGCTGGCCGCTTCGACCGCCGGGATCGGTGTTGCCACCGGCGAGTTGTACCCGGACATCAGCATCGGCGCGACGATCGGCACCGTCGGCCTTATCGACGACCTGGGCGACCCATCGACCAACCGTTGGGGCTTCGGCCCGTCGCTGAGCTGGAAGGTGCCGACCAACGGTGCCCGCGCACGCATTCGCGAGGCCGAAGCGTCTACGCAAGGCGCGTTGGCGCATTTCGACGGCGTGGTGCTCAACGCCATTCGCGAAACCCAGACGGGGCTGGCTCAGTACACTGCCTTGTTGCAGCGTCGTGATGCACTGGCCGATGCCGAGCAATCGGCGAAACTGGCTGCAGACCAGACGCACCGCTTCTTTCAGGCCGGCCGCGAGTCGTTCCTCGCCGACCTGCAAGCGACCCGCACCTACACGGATGTCACCGCGCAACTGGCCGCTGCCAACACTCAAGTCGCCATGAGCCAGATCGATTTGTTCCTCGCCCTCGGCGGCGGTTGGGAAAGCGGACGAACGCAAGCCTCGAGCCCGAGCAAACCCTGACGCCGTAGCTATGCTTGAAGTGTTGAAAGGGCGCCCCGTGCAAAAGCGTCCCTTCAGCGCACATTGCTAGCGCTGGTCTAGGGGAAACCAATAATGAAAAACCCTTACGCTCTCGGCTTCTGGTGCTCGTTGGCAGCGCTGGTGCTGCTCTCGGCCACCTATTTCTACGGCATCATGCTGGCCCACCAGATCGACAAGGCGATGATTTTCCTCGACAGCGCCGTGGCGTTGATCGCGGTGATGGCAATCGTCGTGGTGGCCTGGGCGTCCCTGCAGGTTCAGCGAGTCAAGAAACGACAGCTCGAACGAGGCAAGACCCTGGTGCTGATCTGGGACACCAAAGTCGCCCTGCGCCGGGTCGAAACCGTGTTCGACCGGTATTTCTGGGGCAGCTATTGGCAACCCGGGCGTACCTTCGCCGAGGTCATGGGCGAACTCACCGGCACGCCGCTGGAAAAAAGCCTCGAAGCGCTGAAGAAGCAATGCCTGGAACTCGACAAGCAATTCGACGACGAGGGCTGGCATTGGCTGAACAATGCCCGTGAACTGTCCGATGTCGCCACGGCCATGGCCCGTGAGCGCTATCAACTGGATTACTGCGACCCGCGCGCCGATGGCCCGAGTGGCGCGGTAATCGATCGGGACTTTGAAGTGCTGGTTTATACCTGGACTGCACGGCTGAAGAGCTTTGATCATCAGTTGGATGAGATTGAGGTTCAGTATTCCTGATCTTCTGTGAATCACCTGGCCTCATCGCTGGCAAGCCAGCTCCCACAGGTTTTTGTGGTGTTCACAAGTTTTGTGATCACCCAAGGCTCTGTGGGAGATTCTATGGTTGAGGGGAAGCCCTCAACCTGCTTTTGGCTGGTATTCGCTCTGTCCCTTTAACAGTGCGAACACCACTCGGGCGAGCTTTCGGGCCAGGATTACCAGCGCTTGTGTGGTACTGAACCCACGGGCTCTTTGCTCTTCATAGAACGCTTTCCACGCTGAAGTGCGACTGGCCGACATGGCGGCGTTATGCAGCAGCCGTCGGGCCTCCGGGTCACCTCGTTTGGTCAGGCTTCTGCGACCACCTTTTTGTCCTGACTGCGACACTCGCAAATCCATCCCCAAAAACGCAATAAATGCGTCCGCGTTTCTGAAGTCGCCCCGCTGAAACGTCGCGATCAAACGGGCCCCGGTCAAAAAGCCAATACCTTCAACTTTCGTGCAACGCTTCAGATCTGCGAGCAGCCCAGCCTCTTTCAACTGGTCGCTGATCATCTTCTCGACCAGCGTTTCAAGCCTCTGCATTGAGGCCACTTGCTCGGCAAATGCGCTTTTGAGCAGCGGTTCATTTGCCCAGCTTTGCACCAGACCAACCCGTGCTTGGACTAGCGCCGCGCGACGGCGGAAAAGGCTCAAGAGTCGGCGATATAGAGGTGATGGCGGGGTCCAGGGATGAAGCTCTTCGTATTCGTTTTTCAGATAACGAGCCAGCAGTTTGGCGTCCAGCGCGTCGGTTTTGGCGCGAACTTTCACCCCTTTACGGTAATGACTCAGCTCGTATCCGCCGACCATGTAAATCGTGCACCCGGCTTCATGGGCCATATCGGCGAATGCCAAGTGATAGGTGTTGGTCGATTCAATGGCCAGATCAACCGGTGCAGGTAAGGCTTTCAGCCATTTTTTGATGGCTGCCTTGTCATTGGGAATAGATTCGAGCAAATCCAGCTCAGCCTGGTAGATGACCAGTTCATCCTTGGCGACATCCACGCCAACGATAGGCTTTACGACAGAAACCGGCATTGCCATAGAGCATCCCCCGAGATATGGTTTTGAACACTTGAAGGGCTCACCCAGGGGCGCAGGCTTGTTCCTATCGTCGGTCCTAGCCAGATGCATTCTTTATCGGCGCTTGGGTGAAAGGAGGAGGGGCGAAATCTCCCACGGATCTGTACTGCGTCAACAGTCAGAATCTGGCTTTGTCCCTTCTCCTCCCTTCAAGTACCAGCATACAAGCTGGCTTGCCAGCGATGGAGTCTGCAAAAACAGCGAAACTCTTCCAGCCTGCCCACTGTCCACACTCCCCATAGACACTCTTTCACCTTTAAACATTGGGCCGTCTTCCGCGCCCGGTGCTAATCTGCACCGCTAATTCAAGCGGAGTCGAGCCGTAACCCGGTCACGGGTTCAGGGAAGACGACCACACTTTCAGCCACGGAAATCGATCAGGTCATTCATGAATAAATCAGCAGGCGTGCTACTCGGAATTGTTGTTGCCATTGGCGCGATCAGCGCAGGCGGGGCCTGGTACACCGGGACCAAGATCGAAGGCGTACTGAACAACGCCGTCACCAACGCCAACAAAGAACTGCAAACCGCGATGGCCGGCTCCAACGGCACGGCGTCGCTGGAACTGGTGTCGCTGGAGCGCCACACGTTCACCAGCACCGCGCACTATCGCCTCAAAGGTGAAGGTGAGTTGTTTGGCGATGCGCCGGTCGAGCTGCTGTTTGTCGACCACATCGAGCACGGCCCGCTGCCATTCTCGCGTCTGGTGTCGCTGAAGTGGCTGCCGGTCATGGCCACCAGCAACTACGAGCTGGAAAAGAACCCGGCCACCGAAAAATGGTTCGCTGCGACCAAGGGTGCAGCACCGCTCAAAGGCGTGACCAACATCGGCTACGACGAATCCACCACCAGCACCATCGACCTGCTGCCGCTGGAAACCGCACTGGATGCGCAATCGAGCCTGAAATTCTCCGGCCTGACCATGAATATCTCCGCCAGCGCTCAAGCGCAAAAGGTCAAGGCTGACGGCTATATGGACAGCCTGAAACTGGTCACCGTGGCTGAAGACCAGGCGCCCGTGCAGATCGAACTCAACGGTCTGACCCTGGCCAGCAACCTCGCCAAGAGCAGCTTCGGCTACTACACGGGCGCCAACACCCTGGAGCTGACCAACAGCAAAACCACTTTCGGCACCAAGCAATCGGTGCTCGGCGTGAAGGGCTTCGAGATGAAGAACCTCACCGAAGAAAGCGGCAGTAATGCGTCCGGTCGCGCCGATTACAAGGTTGACGAAGTCACCCTCAACGACAAGAAAATCGGCTCCGCCAACCTTGCATTCAGCCTGAAGAACCTCGACATCCCGTCGACAATGTCGTTGATGCAGATCTATCAGACCAAATTGCAGCCTTACGAAAAAGCCGCTGCCGAAGCTGCAGAAGCAGGCTTGCCGGCGCCGGAACTGAACCTGACCGAAGCTGAATCGGCTCAGGTCAAAGCCGATCTGCAAAAGCTGCTGGCGGCCGGTCCGCAAGTGGCGCTGGAAAATCTCTCGCTGAAAACCGCCAATGGTGAAAGTCGCGCCAATCTGGTGATCGACCTGACCAAGCCGCAATCGATGGACCTGCCGCCGGATCAACTGGCCAAACAGCTGATCGCGTTGCTCGATCTTAATATCGTCGTGTCCAAGCCAATGCTGATCGATCTGCTCAGCGTTCAGGCGCAGCTTGATGGTCAGACCGACGCCAAAGCCATTGTCGATCAGGCCAGCGGTGCGGCCGACATGTTCTCCGGCATGGCCGTTGGTTCGCAGTTGGCGACAGTGGAGGGCACCAATGTCGTGACCAAGCTGCATTACGCCGCCAATCAGGTGGAATTCAACGGCCAGAAAATGACCGTCGAGCAGTTCGTCGCCTTCCTGATGAGCAAGTTCGCGGGCGTCACGCAAGTGCAGTAATACGGCGTCCTTAATAGCAACGCCCGGCCTCTGTCTTGCACAGGCGCCGGGCGTTTTGCTGTCTGGTGTTCGGGTTTTCAGCGCTCCGGGAGCAAGCTGCCATCACGATTCTGAACAATTATTGTGTTCCGAATTTTGCTCTGCGCTTGCGTGCAAACTGCCTGATCAAGCTTGGTCGAGCCGTTGTTGGCTTGGCTCCGTTACGAATGGGCAAGGAGGGCATTGCGACCCGGCTAGCCATGTAAGGATGCTGACGAATGCCGCGTATTGATGTTCCCGTATTGCATCGTGGTTTACGACCTTTGTTCCGCGTAGCGTTGTGCAGCCAATTACTTTGGCCGGCACTCGCGTTTGCCGATACGCCCTATGACGAGATGGTGCGCGACGCCCGTGCGGGGCAAACCACCCCTGCGCTGACGGTGCTGCGTCAGGTACCGCCGGGCCAGGCGACCACCGGACAGATCAGCGATCACCTGCAAATTGCCAGTTGGGCCGGGCTCGACGCCGAAGTGGTGCAGGTCTATGAAACCCAGGGCCGCGGCCGCGTGCTGCCGATTCAGGCGCTGACGGCCACTGCTCGCGCCTATCGCAACCTTAAACGTTGGGATCAGGCGACTCAGGTCTACAACAAGGCCTTGGCCCTGGAGCCAGACAACGCCGACCTGCAACTGGGCCTGGCCCTGACTCAGGCTGACGCCGGCCAACCCGATCAAGCCGTAACTCGCGCCAAAGCGCTGGTCGCCGCCAAGCCTGATGATCCTTCTCGCCGTTTGGCACTGGGCTACGCGCTTAGCCGTGCCGGCAAGCAATATGACGCGCTGTTCGAATACGATCAGGCTTTCATCCGCGCTGGACACAAACCGGAAGTCGCCCGCGAATACGTGGTCGCGCTGCAAAAAGCGCGTCTGCCGGAACCGGCACTGCGCCTGGCCTACCAGCGTCCGGGCGTGATCGATCCGGTCACCCTGCGCCGCCTCGAGGGTGATCTGGCTGCCGAACGCGTGCGCCTCGCTGAACTCGCGACCCGCAGCGAAAAAGAACGCTACGTGATCGCCGATCGTGCCTTGGCCGATTACGACAAACTGCTCGCTACCTGGACGCCCGACGCCAGCGCCAAAGACGACGTGACCCGCTGGCGCATCGACCGCATGGGCGCGCTCAAGGCCCGGGCGCGGACCGCCGACATCATCAGCGAATACCAGAGGCTGCAAGCCGAAGGCGTGAAGATTCCCACCTACGCCCAGCGCTGGGTGGCGGCAGCCTATCTGGACCAGCGCGAGCCAGAGATAGCCTCTGATCTGTATCGCCAGGTGCTGTCGGCGCCGGACGCCGATGTCGGTGATCGTCTGGAGGACACCACGGCGCTGTACTACTCACTGCTGGAAAGTGATCGCGCCGACGAAGCGCGCAAAGTCGCCGAAGACCTGGCCAAGTCCCAGCGTCCACGCGTTGAACTCAAGGGCTTGCCAATAGGCAACCCGAACGATGAATGGATGGACGCCCAGCAACTCGCGGCGCAGGCCGGTATCTATGGCTCCGACCTGCCCCATGGCGAAGAGCGTTTGCAGACGCTGGTCGATCAGGCGCCGGGCAACCTCGGTTTGCGCCTGGCTCAAGCCGACCTGTACCTGGCCCGCAACTGGCCACGTCGCGCTGAAATCCAGCTCAAGGACACCGAAAGCATGGTGCCGCGCGACATGGGCCTGGAAGTTGCTCAGGCCCGCACCGCCATGCAGTTGCAGGAATGGCGGCAGATGGATGCGCTGACCGACGATGTGGTGGCGCGTTATCCGGACAACCGTCAGGTACAGCGTCTGGCCCGTGAGCGTGAAGTCCACGACATGTCCGAACTGCGCGTCGAAGCCTATGGCGGCAAGGCCAATGGCGGTGGCAGCGGTGATGCTGGTGCGGTCAGTGGCAGTCGCGATTTCGGTATCCAGACGACGTTGTACAGCCCGCCGATAGACGAGGACTGGCGCGTGTTCGCCGGTGCCGGTTATGCCACTGGCGACTTCGCCGAAGGCACCGGCCATCACCGCTTCCAGCGCGTCGGTCTGGAGCGTCGGACCCGCGACATGACCCTCGAAGCCGAAATCTCCAATCACGATTATGGCTTCGGCGACAAACAGGGTGCGCGTCTGGCGATCGCCCGCGACATCAATGACAACTGGCAGTACGGCGGCAGCCTCGAATACCTGTCGGCGCAAACGCCGTTGCGCGCGCTCAACAGCGATATCAAGGCCAACGGTGGCAGCGGGTTTATTCGCTGGCGCGCCAACGAAAGCCGCGAGTGGCGGCTGTCGGTGAGCCCGTCGCACTTCAGTGATGGCAACAACCGCGTCGAAGCCTTGCTCACCGGTCGCGAAGGCGTCTACAGCGCGCCGAACGTGCAAGTCGATGCGGGCCTGGAAGTCGGCACCAGCCACAACTCCAAATCCGATGACGTGCCGTACTTCAACCCCAAATCCGACTTCAGTGTGATGCCGCTGATCAACGTCAATCACGTGCTCTACCGCCGTTATGAAACCTCCTGGAGCCAGCAGTTCCAGGCGGGTGCGGGTACGTACAGCCAGCGTAATCACGGCACCGGCGGCATGGCGTTGCTCGGCTACGGCCAGCGTTATGCCTGGAACGACGTGTTCGAGGTGGGCGGTTTATTCAGTGTGATCAACCGGCCCTATGACGGCGATCGGGAGACCGATCTGCGTCTGCTCGTCGACCTCACTTTCCGCTTCTAGAAGAGTTTGAAGATGCCTTTTATTTCGCGTTTCATCCTTCTGCTGGGAGCGCTGCTGGTCAGCGCTTGCGCCCAGCAAGCCCCGGCCTTCACGCCGCCTTCCGAGCGCCCGGTGGCGGCCAGTGAAAAACCGTGGCCGAAGAATCACGTGCTCGGCATTGCTTATCACGATGTCGAAGATCTTGATCCCGACCAGGCCGTGGTGGCGGTGCGCACCGAGCGCATGATCGAACAGCTCGCATGGCTGCGGGAGAACAACTACAAACCGGTCACGGTCGACCAGATCATGGCCGCACGCAAGGGCGGACCTGAGTTGCCGCCGAAGGCGATCCTGCTCAGTTTCGACGATGGTTATTCAAGCTTCTACACCCGCGTGCTGCCAGTGTTGCGCGCCTATAACTGGCACGCGTTGCTGGCGCCGGTCGGCTCCTGGATCGACACACCGCTCAACCAGCCAGTTGATTTTGCCGGTACGCCGCGAGCGCGCTCCGACTTCCTGACCTGGGAGCAGGTAGGCGAGATCTCCAGATCCGGGCTGGTGGAAATCGCCGCCCACACCGATGCCAACCACAAGGGCATCCTCGCCAACCCGCAGGGCAACCTGCAGCCTGCCGCCGCGACCCGACGCTACGATCCGCTGACCAAACGCTATGAATCCGAGGCCGATTTCCGGGCGCGGATTCGCACTGACGTCAGCAATATCTCGGAAAAAATCCGCAAGGCCACCGGTTACAAACCGCGGGTCTGGGTCTGGCCATACGGCACGGCGGACGGCACTTCGCTGACCGTGGTGGGCGAGGAAGGCTATGAAATGGCCCTGACCCTCGACGACGGTCTCGACGCCCTCGACAACCTGATGAGCAGCCCGCGCTTCCTCGTCGCCTCCGATCCTGACGGCACGCATTTCGCCAACAGCATTGTCTCGGCGCAGTCGGATTTCGCCATGCGCGTGGTGCACGTGGATCTGGACAACGTCTACGACCCGGACCCGGTGCAGCAGGACATCAACCTCGGCAAACTGGTGCAGCGCATGGCCGACATGGGCGCCAACACCGTATTCCTGCAAGCCTTCGCCGATCCGCAGGGCGACGGTCTGGTGCACTCGCTGTACTTCCCTAACCGCCACTTGCCGGTGCGTGCGGATATTTTCGACCGTGTGGCCTGGCAACTGCGCACCCGTGCTCACGTGAAAGTCTTCGCCTGGATGCCGGTGCTGAGTTTTGCTCTCGATTCGAAATTGCCGCGTGTGATGAGCTGGAACCCGGAAACCGGTACCACCTCGGTCGCTCCGGATCAGTACAAACGCCTGTCGCCGTTCGATCCGGAAGTACGGCGGATCATCGGTGAAATCTACGAAGACGTGGCGCGCCTGACTTCGGTCGACGGCATCCTTTACCACGACGATGCCGTGTTCTCGGACTTCGAAGACGCCGGCCCGCAAGCATTGAAGGTATACGCCGCAAACGGCTTGCCGGGTTCGATCGCTGCACTGCGTGATGACCCGGCGGCGATGCAGCGCTGGACGCGCTTCAAGAGTCGTTACCTGATCGATTTCACCAACGAACTCACCGCCAAAGTCCGCGCCATCCGAGGGCCGCAAGTGCAGACCGCGCGCAACATCTTCGCCGAGCCGATGCTCAATCCACACAGTGAAGAATGGTACGCACAGAACCTCGATGACTTCCTCGCGACCTACGACTGGACGGCGCCGATGGCCATGCCGCTGATGGAAAAACAGACGCAGGAACAGTCTGGCCCATGGCTGGAAAAGCTGGTGCAAACCGTCAGCAAACGCCCCGGCGCGCTGAACCGTACGGTATTCGAATTGCAGGCCCGCGACTGGACGAAAAAGGATCAGGCCGACATCGATGGCGCGCATCTGGCGGACTGGATGGGCCGCCTCAAGCGTCAGGGCGCGACCAGTTTTGGCTACTACCCGGACAACTTCCTCGACAACCTGCCGGACCTGAAAACCGTAAGGCCTGCACTCTCCAACAAATGGAACCCATGACATGCTGGATAGACTGTTAGCCCTGCTTGTTCTGGCGCTCGTCCTCGGCGTACCGCTGGGGCTGATCTTCCTGGTCACCGGGCAGTTCCTGATGGACTTCGTGTTTTTCTACCCGTTGTTCATGTCTGGCTTGTGGATTGCCGGTGGCCTGTATTTCTGGCTGCACTGGGAGCGGCACTGGCCGTGGAAGGACGACACGCTGCCGCCGTCACTGGAAGGCGAGCCGCTGATCTCGATCCTGATCCCTTGCTACAACGAAGGCGAAAACGCCGCCGACACCATCCATGCGGCGCTGGCCCAGCATTACCCGAACATCGAGGTCATTGCGATCAACGACGGCTCCAAGGACAACACCGCCGAAGTGCTCGATCGGCTGGCCAAGGAAGACCCACGTCTGCGGGTCCTGCACCTGGCGGAAAACCAGGGCAAGGCTGTGGCCCTGCGTATGGGCGCGATTGCCGCGCGCAGTGAGTATCTGGTGTGCATCGACGGCGATGCGCTGCTGGCGCCGAACACGGCGGCCTATCTGGTGGCGCCGATGCTCGACAACGCACGCCTTGGCGCCGTGACCGGCAACCCACGGATCCGTACGCGTTCGACGCTGGTCGGGCGGGTGCAGGTCGGCGAGTTCTCATCGATCATCGGACTGATCAAACGCACTCAGCGCGTGTTCGGACGGATCTTCACCGTGTCCGGCGTCATCGTCGCGTTCCGCCGCACGGCGCTGAACCGGGTGGGCTACTGGAGCCCGGACATGATCACCGAAGACATCGACATCAGCTGGAAACTGCAACTCGATCACTGGAGCATCTTCTACGAGCCCCGCGCCCTGTGCTGGATTCTGATGCCGGAAACCCTCGGCGGCCTGTGGAAGCAGCGGTTGCGCTGGGCACAGGGCGGCGCCGAAGTGCTGTTCAAGAACATCCGCGGCATCTGGCAATACCGCCACCGTTACCTGTGGCCGCTGCTGTTCGAATACTGCCTGTCGACCGGTTGGGCATTCACCTTCCTGCTGTCGGTGATCTTCTGGGGTGTCGGCAAATTTGTGGTCATGCCAGAAGCCATCGCGGTGGACCACCTGATGCCGCCGGCATTTACCGGGTTGCTGCTGGCGTTTGTGTGTCTGGTGCAGTTTGCGGTCAGCATCGTCATCGACCGCCGCTATGAACCGGGGCTGGGCCGCACGATGTTCTGGGTGATCTGGTACCCGTTGGTGTTCTGGTTGATCAGTCTGCTGACCACGCTGGTCAGTTTCCCCAAGGTGCTGTTCGGCCAGCATCAAAAACGTGCGCGTTGGGTCAGCCCTGATCGGGGCATCAAACCGATCGGCGACGACGAAGAGGAAGTCATCAAATGAAAATCATCCGGACTCGCCAGCGGCCAATCCTGGTCGTGATCGACGTTATCCTCACGGTGGTGGCCTGGGTCGGTCTGCTGCTTTTGCTGATGCGCGGGCTATGGCCGCTGCTAGAAACCCACGCCGGTGCGCCACGCATCGACAGCTCGGCGTTCGATGCGCTGGGCACGTTGCAGATTTACCTGTGGATCGCTGTGGTCAACGCCGTGATCCTGATTGCATGGGCGCGTTATCAACAGCGCAAAAGCAGAAGCTTCGCTCAGCGTCGTTTGCCGTCACCGGTGATCGACGATGCAGGGCTGAGCAAGAGTTTCAAACTCTGCGATGACAGTCTGCAGAAACTGCGCACGCCCGGGGTGATGACCATCCACAACGATCAGGAAGGTGACATCAGTCATGTGGTGACGCATTTCTGGCCAATGACACAAGCGCAGTTGCCATCGCCACTGGCACCGCTGGAGCATCCTCGGGTGATCTTTTTGCACGCCGAAGACGACGATAATCGTGAGCCACTGACCCGCTAAATGAACTGAAGCCCTGTAGGAGCTGCCGCAGGCTGCGATCTTTGGATCTTTTAACGTCAAAAGATCGCAGCCTGCGGCAGCTCCTACACGGGAATGGTGTTTACTCGCGGATCAATTGCCACGCCTCTTCAATGGATAGCGGCTGCTTCATGCGCTCGGCCAGCGTCGCCATCGCCCGTTCTTTTTCGCAGGCCACTGCCGCGACAACGATACCGTTTTTGCCGAACAGGCCGATGAAGGGCGGCTGCTCGGGTTCACCCATGAATTCGACCTCATCCCATTGCTCGGCATGGCCGAGATATTCGTAGTTCTTGCCGAAGTGCCACGTCCAGAAAAACGGCACATCCAAGTAGTGCTCATTGCCACCGAGCATGTTGGCGGCGGCGATTCGTGCGTGTTGTTGGGCCAGGCGCCAGTGCTCGATGCGCAGTGGCTGGCCGCTCAACGGAAACGTGGCGATATCGCCAATCGCCCATAGACCTTCAGCCACCCGCATACCGTCGTCGACACGCAGTGATTGATCCTTTTCCCTGGGCAATGACGCGAAGGCTTCTGTGGCCGGATGCACACCGACGCCGGCCACCACCAGATCCGCCGAAAGCCGCAAACCATTGTCGAGCAACACCGCCTCGACTTTACCGCTGCCGGTGATCTCCTGCGCCTCATGCTCGGTGACGAACTTCACGCCGTTTTCTTCGTGCAAGGCGCGGATGGCTTTTCCCACAGCGTCGCCGAACTGAGCGGCGAAAGGGACCGCGTGGCGAGCGAGGACCGTGACGTCGAGACCATGCTGGCGCAGGGCCGAGGCACATTCGAGGGCAATGAAACTGTCGCCGATGATCACTGCGCGCTGATCGGGTGCGGCGGCGTTCATGATCTGTTCGGCCTGGGCTTTTGAGCGCAGGAGGAACACCTGCGGCAGATCCGCGCCGGGCAACTCCAATGGATTGGGCTCGCCGCCGGTCGCCAGCACGGCTGCATCGTAATTCACGGTTTGGCCATCGCGCAGGTGAAGGGTTTTTGCTGCGGCGTCGAGCGAACTGATTTCGCCTTGAATGCGCTCGATGCGCTGCTCTTTATAAAAATCTTCATCGCGCAGCGGTGGGGTTTCTTCCGGCGACATTTCCCCGGCGAGGACAAATTTGCTCAGCACCGTGCGGTCGTAACCGGCGTCAGGTTCGCGGTCGATCATTTTGATGCGCCCGCCAAAACCCTTTTCCCGCAGCGCCGCCGCGCACGCAGTGCCTGCCGCACCGGCACCGACAATCACGAACGTGCGTGTATCGTCAGCCGGCGGGATGTGCGGATCGGCGATCGGCTGGTCATCCACCCAAACCTCATCTCCACGCACCTCCAGCGGGTAACGCTTGAGGCTGTCGAGAGCGGGCGGTTCACACAAAGCACCGTCTTCAGCGCGAAAGGCTGCCTTGTGCCACGGGCAGATCAGCCGCCCGTGACACAACGCGCCGTCAGCCAAAGGCGCGCCGGCATGCGGGCATTCACCCTGAAACGCTCGTAATTCGCCGGCGGCACGCAGCAACACAATCTTGCAGTCGCCGATTTTCACTTCCAGACCACGATCTTCAGGAACATCGGCGAAACGGGCGACACGGTGCAGAGACATGTTCGGCTTCCTCGCGGGGATTTCTCTTTCGAGTTTGCAGCGCAGTGCGAGGTTCAGCCATTTGCTACTGCCAAGGCACGAACGGTACAGCTATAGTTTGCAAGCCGACGACGGCCCAACTGCACAAGGTGCTCCCGGAATGACCCGATTGACCTCTCTCAACCCTTGGCTGGCGGCCATTGCCGTCGCCCTTTGCGTGCAGTTTCCGGCGCAGGCCCAGGAGCGCTTCACCCTCAACATCCCGGGTGTGTCCGATAACCGTCTGTTCACTTCGGCAGCGGCCAGTGATGCGGCCGGTTGCGGCGGCAAGAACCAGTCACCGGCGCTGAGCTGGAACGCTGGCCCTGCCGGGACCCTGAGCTACGCGATTGTCATGCACGACCCGGACGGCCAGAAAGGCCTGGGCGTCGATCACTGGATTCACTACGGCATCAAATCCACGACTCACCAGATTGCCGCAGGTGTCGGCGCCAAATCCGCTTTCGAAGGCGTCGGCGGCACCAACAGCAAGGGCAACACTCATTACATGGGACCGTGCCCACCGGTGGGCGACAGCGCGCATCACTACATCATCCAGCTCTACGCCCTGGATCTGGCCCCGGATGCCTTGCCTGCCGGTTTGACCCGAGCCGAACTGATGGAAAAAATCAAAGGCCATGTGCTGCGCAACAGCAGTGCGGTGCGGCGTTACCATCGCTGATAGGGGCTGGCCAGCTGCGCGTTCCGTCCGGGATGCGCGGTTACCCTTGGCATCGGCCGATGAAAGCGAGCACTATCGGCGCTGTTCCTGACGGTCGACGCCGGGCAGGGCGCTTACCCTATGGATGACACGCGTGATTCATCCAGCGGGAAACTTGCGGAACAACCCGCAGGTCCCAGATAACGACTTCACCCCTTCGCAACGTCCATTGCTGATGATGTTTTAAAACTGCGGACATCCGTTCGATGCCCGAGCGTTGGCATGGATGGCCGAGTGCAAGTGTTTCCCCCGTGGTTCCGACCGCGCGTGGCAAGCGCAGTACCTAACGCACCAGGATTTAAAGCGATTGAGCATGAACCCAAATAAAGATTCGACATTTGCCTATCAGGCCGTTTACCGCTATCTCGTCGAACTGATCGAAGCCGCGAGCCCTGAGGGAGAACAGAAGCTGCCGTCGTTGCGACAATTGGCGCAGCGCTTGAATGTCTCAGTGTCCACGACCAAATACGCCTATTCCCTGCTGGAAGACCAAGGGCGTATCTACGCTCGGCCGAAGCTTGGCTACTACACCCGCGCCATGCCATCGGCGCTGCTCAACGAAGGTTCGCCGAACCTGCTCGACAACGTGTTCTCCAACGCTCGGCAACCGGGAATGCTGGCGCTGAGCAGTGATGCCCCGGCCATGCTGCTGTCGCTGGAAAACCCGTTGTTGATGACTGAACGCGAACTGACGCGCCAGTACCCGCGCTCGCATGCGCCGCTGTATCAACCGTTCGGCGAAACCGAATTGCGCAGTGTACTGGCCGATCGTTATACCCGTTCGACGCGTTGCTACTGGCGTGCCGAACACGTTTACATCGGTTCCGATCTGCGCAGCGTGCTTGATTTGTCCCTTGAGGCGTTGAAGTTGACCGGCACTGTGGCGCTGGTGGAATCGCCGTGTTCGTGGGCGATTTTGCGGCAACTGCACGCGGCGAAAATCCGCGTCATCGAGGTGCCGCTGGATGACGATGGCCGCTTTGACTTGCTCAAAGTCCAGGCGTTGTTGCAGAGAGAACCCATCGCTCTGGCGGTGTTGTCCTCCACCGTGAACATTCCCCACGGCAGTCTGATGCCTGCCGAGGACAAGCAAGTGATCTGCCGCTGGCTGGCGGAGCGGCGCATCTGGCTGTTCGAAAATGACTGCTATGGCGAATTCAGCTTCGTTCCTGCAGCCGCGCGCTACCGTGACTTTGCCGACCCGGAACGGCTGCTGGTGTTTTCCACGTTCGACAAGATCATCGGTTCGGAGGCGCCGTATGGCTTTGTGCTCAGTCGCTTTCAAGGGCCCGAGCTGCATCGGCTGTTTCTGGAGCGAGCCTTTCGTTTGTCGCCGATTCGGCAAAAAGCGATTGCCAAGCTCTACACCACACGGCGCATCGACCAACACACGCAGATGTTGCGCAGCATGCTGATCGACCGCATGCAGCGCATGAAAGCCATGCTGCACGAACACACGGAGGGTCAGTTACGCATTGTCGCCCCGCAGGGCGGCGCGGCGTTCTGGATCGAGGCCACGCGCCCGGTGAACATGCGCCGGGTATTCGAGCGCTTGTTGGCCAAACGCATCGTGATTGCGCCCGGCGAAATCTTCAGCCAGCAGGGGGCGTGGCAGCATCATTTGCGCCTGAGCTACACCATCGACTGGAGCAAGGACATCACCCACGCGCTGAAAATGCTGACTCAGGCCATTCAGGATGAAGGGTCGATGGCTGGCGCTCAGTTGATGCCATAGCAATGCCGGAGTTCGGGGAATGTGCCCGCGCGGACTTCGTCGGCGAACGCCTCGCACGCCTCGCGGATCTGCGCGCCAACATCGGTGTATTGCTTGACGAAGCGCGGTACGTGATCACCCCCCAGCCCTAGCATGTCCTCGGTCACCAGCACCTGACCATCGCACGCCGGTGAAGCACCGATGCCGATGGTCGGCACGGGTGAAAAATCGCTGATCCGGCGCGCCACGCCTTCGGCCACGCCTTCGAGCAACAAACCGAACGCCCCGGCCTCAATATGGGCGCGCGCATCGGCTTCGAGGTTCATGGCGCCTGCTTCATTCATGCCCTGGGCCTTGAAGCCACCCATGGTGTTGACGTACTGCGGCATCAGGCCGACATGCGCCATCACCGGGATGCCGCGTTTGACCAGAAACTCCACGGTTTCGGCGAACACCGCGCCGCCTTCGAGCTTGACCGCATCGCAACCGGTGCGCGCCATCACCTGCGCGCAGTTGCGGTAGGCCTGCTGCGGCGATTCCTGATAACTGCCAAACGGCATGTCGGCAATCACGCAGGCCAGCTGGGTACTGCTGACCACAGCGCGGGTGAAAACGATGGTTTCCTCCAGGCTCATGTCGAGCGTTGAGCTGCGGCCAAGTCCGACCATGTTGGTCGAATCACCCACCAGGATGAAGTCGACAACGGGGTCCATCAGTCTGGCCATCCAGCTCGTATAGGCAGTCAGGGAGACAATTTTCTGTTGCCCCTTCATCGCGACCAATTGAGGAACGGTAAGTCGTTTGGTTCGGGTATGCAGGCTCATGGCTCTCTTCCTTGTTAAGCCCCGTGGTCGGGGGCGTCAGTGATTACAACCAATCCCTTTCCCATCCACGCCATGCGTCGTAATCAGCGTCGATGCGTTCGCTCTGTGGGTGCAGCAGAAACACTGCAGCCGGTGAGCTGTTCAGGTCTACGGTGGGGGCAATCCTTGCCCCTTCGGCGAAGCGGAACCTGGCGTTGTGAAAACTCGGCAAGGCTTCCAGGCGCTGGCGCACATGCTCTTGCGCAAACAGCCCGTGGCGGTGAGCGATCAGGTTCATTCCCCGCGCGTGTCGCAACAGCTGATAACGTTTCGGCCACTGCGCCAGACGCGCCGGGTCCAGATAACTGAGGCAGGTCAGGGCCACCTGATCGTTGCCGGTGGCCGCGTGCAGGGCGGGCGGACAGGCCAGTCCGGACAGGCGTGCACCGGTTTCCAGCAGGCGCGGGCCATTGCCGGTCAGGATCAACTCGGTGTGCGCCGGGCCATGCACGATCCCCAACGCGTCGAGCACGCCTTGCACATACTCAATCAGTTGCGGCAGCTCGCGGGCGTCCGCCGGCAGCAGGTCCTCGCGGTCGTAGATCTTGCGGCCGTCGGCGGTGAAGGTCTTCGAGCATTTCCAAACGTCGGTGATCCAGTGCTCGCCCGCGTGGCTGACGGTGTTGATCACGTATTCGGCGCCTGTCAGGTATTCCTGCAGCAGTACCGCTTTATTGTTGAGCATCATCAGATTGGTGGCGCCGAGGATCGACTCAATGGCTGCTTCCAGCTGCAGCGCATCGTGGCAGATGAACACGTTGTCCGAGCCGGCACTGTCCAGCGGTTTGGCGACTACCGTTTCGCCGCCGCGGGCCTTGAACCAGACCAGCGCCCGTTCCAGCGAGCTGGTGCGCAACTGTGCCGCCACCGGCAACCCGGCCTCGGCCACGCGTTCAGCCATCAATGACTTGTCGCGACGCGCGGCGGAGGTCGCCGGATTATTGCCGGGCAGGCCCAGGCGTGCGGCCAGCAAGTCCGCCAGTTCTACACCGAATTCGCTGCCAGTCAGCACGGCGGCCGGGTGATAGGCGGCGAGTTTCAGCAACAATGCTTCAAGGCCTTCTTCGGCGACGCTGAAGTCCTCGATGAACAATTCTTTCGGGCAGCTCGCGGCAAATGCGGCCGGCATGTGCGCGCGTGAACGCACATGGAGCAGAGGCCGCTGTCCGTCCAGTGAGCGGGCCAGCAGGGCGCCGGTCGAATAAGCGTCGACCAGAATCAACGGCGCGGCGCTGGAATCAATGCAAGGGTTGGTCATAACGGTTCACCGTGTAATGCAACATCTGAAACAGCTCGGACGAGCTGATGCCGGGGCCGTCCACTGACCAGCCACTGCTGCGAGGCAACGGCAAACTGCCGGTGTTGCCCCAGCGCAGCGCGCCTTGATCGTCGATACGGGTGGTGGCGCGCCCCGGGTTGTCCGGGTGCAGGCAGTAGGGAATGTCGAGCAAGCCGCGCGCGAAGGCCTGCACCAGTGCCACGCCGATGTCGGCGTGCAGATTGAGTACGGTCTCCACCAGTCGCCGCGCTTCGAACAGCGTTTGCTGGTAATAGCCGGCGCTGCCCGCGTCAATCGTCGGGAGGTCGCCGGCGGCGACTTCGGCGGCCATGCGCAAGGCATCAAGGTTGTCCTCGACCGAGGGAATCTGCCGCGATTCGGCGATGGTCTTGACGATCAACCGCTCGCAACCTGCAGCCTTGGTCAGTCGTGCACTGTCGCAAATCAAACGCCGCGCGCCGTGGCTGGAGGTCGGGAACACGCCCATGTACGAATACACCACGACATGCCAATGATCGCCGTCGAGATACCGGGCGGCCAATTCGCGCAATGCCTGCAACGCGCCGAAATCCTGTTCCATCGACGTGCCTTGGGCGTAGCTCAACGAGACGCTGCGCACCCCGTGCTGACGGAAAAACAGGGCTTCCAGCAAGGTCATGGCGATCAGCAGCGAGGGCGGGCACAACTGCCCCAACAGACAGCCGCCGAAACTCTCGATATGCGCATGCTCGGTTGCGCCCGCCAGCACCTGACAGCTCTGCGCCCAGGCACTGACCGCCTCGGCCAACGGCAGACGGCTGTAGGGCATGCAGTACGACACCGGGCCGCCCTCCGTGGCGTCCAGACCCAATGCTGCCAAGCGCTGAAAAACGTTCTGCGGTTTGGCCGTGCCGTGGCGGATCTGAATCGGGAACTCCGCGCTGTACAGTCCGGCGAGCATGCCGCGCACCGCTTCGATTGGATGGCTGATGATCGGAAACCCGTTCATCGGCGCCGAACTGTTCAGGCACTGCAACGCACTCTGGTAATCGCCGACCCGGGTATAGCTGTCGAGCGTGATGGTGCCGATGGCCGCGCAGGGCAGGGCGGCGACGCTCGCCAGCCCCGCGCGCATCTGGCTGAGTGCGCCAAAACCCATGCGCGGTTGTACCACCAGCTCATCGCGGGCGCGGGCGCGCTCGATGAACTGTTGAAAATGGCCGCCGTTGAACGCCGTCATGCTTAGCGTCCCGAGACCAGTTCAACCACGGTTTCACCGGTCGCCGGGTCGTAGCGACTGATGCGCCCCTTGTGCGGATCACCGGCGCGCACCCGCGCGATCAGCGTGACGTCGCTGTCGAAATCGATGCGTTGATGCGCATACAGACTGCGCAACGCCGGCAGCGGCAGGCCGCTGACCTCGCTCAGCCACTGACCGAGGGCCGGATCGTTATGCTCGCCAGCGAGCACCCGGTGCAGATTTTCGAGATCGGCCAGACGCTGCGGATGGCATAGCCCGACGAAGCTGGAGAACTCGCGGCCACGATCAACGAACGGCGCAAACTGCATACACACCAATTGCATTTCATTGAGTCCGAACGCCTGCTCGGCGAAGCGCTCGGCGAGCGTGCGACGCGCCTGCATGCCCTGCGCATCGACATAGGCCGACATGGCCAGATCGATCAGGCGCTGGGGCATTTCTTTCTTGCGCATGAGCGCCTGCGCCAGCTCCAGGTATTCGGCAATCCCCTGGTTGTAGCTGCGACCTTGCACGTACTCGGCCTTGAGCCCGCGAAAGTGCGCCATCAACATCGGGTTGGCGCAATCGGATTCGGTGAAGCTGAATGCCAGTTCTTCGAAGCGAAAATCGAGGAATTCGGTGATCAGTTCCCAATGATCCTCGACCTTGTAGCTGACCAGATCGTAAATGCTGATGAACGCTGGATCGGCGTTGTCGTCACCGCAGGCGACGCGTCGTTCCTCGCGTTGCTGATCGAAGCCTTCGCCGAACAGTTCGATGAAATAGCTCTGGGCCACGCCATCCAGCGCTTGCAGCAACCCGCGAAAGCCCTGCCTGCGGCATTCTTCGACATCCAGCCCGAGACGCTGCGCCAGACGCATGATCCAGGTGAAATAGTGCTTCTGCTCTTTGCGCGAATCACCAGTGACCACTGCATCGACGCCACCCTGCCACCACGCGGCGCGACCATAGAAATCCGCCACGGCGAGGTTGCAGCTGTTGCAGAAGGTCGGGCGACCGTCGCCGGCGGTGCGGTGGCCGTTCATCAATACGTCGAAACGGTTCATCGCCTGTACATCGTCGGGGAACGGCAGATGCCGTTCGAACGGGCGAATCTGGCGGTGATCGACCACCAGCATTTCTACCCGCGGATCATCGAACAGGTGCAGCGCGCGGTAGACCCGATCAATGTTGGCCATCA
Organism: Pseudomonas sp. A0308; assembly: GCF_044218815.1. Classification (NCBI taxonomy): domain Bacteria; kingdom Pseudomonadati; phylum Pseudomonadota; class Gammaproteobacteria; order Pseudomonadales; family Pseudomonadaceae; genus Pseudomonas; species Pseudomonas sp. A0308. The sequence goes on along the minus strand of NZ_CP162581.1, from coordinate 3,132,354 downwards.
CCGCATCCGGTACGCCGGCATGGCGCATGTTGGCGATGCGCAACTGAAAGGTGCGGCCATGCAGGATCGACAGCTGTAACTGCGTGGCGCGCAGCATGGCTACGGTGTACGAGCTGTCTTTGCCGCCGCCGTAAGCGACCATCAATTTGTAGCCGGTCAGCCCGTCGAGACCGCCCGCAGCGTCAATCAGACGCTCGCCGAGGACAGCCACGGCGCGACGTTCGTCGGCGCGCAAATAGTGGTTGAGCTGACCCAACAGGGGTTCGTCGTTCAAGGTTTGGGAAGTGGTGGAGTTCATACCGGTTCAGCCCGAAATTGGAATGCCTGAGTGGTGTGGCGGATATCGTTTTCAGTGGCCACTTCGCTGCCGCCGACAAAAATGAAGCGTCCGCTGTGCAGGGCGTCGTAGCTGCCGCCGGCCTCGAGAATCTGCCCCGGCTCGGGCAGCAACTCGCGCCACAGATTGGGCACGGTTTCGCGCAACGAATCGGCTTGCACTACCCGGCACGGCAGGGCCGCGGGTTTCGGGATCACAAGCCAGCCGCCGCTCGGGTCGTGGCTGACGGCGGGCACCGGCACTTGATCGCCGGCGAGGCGGCGCAACCAATGCTCGTAGAGATTGACCCCGAACACTTTGTTGATCAGGTGCGGGACTTCGCTGCCGCCGACCCGCGCACCGATTTCGAGGAACACCAGCGAGTCGTCCGGTTCGACGAAAATTTCCAGGTGGAACGCCGTGCAGCGCAGATCGAGGGCACGCATGATCTGTTGGCTGAAAGCCTCGATTCGCGCGCGCAGGGCCGATGCCTGGACGATCACCGAACCCAGCGGCTGCGCCTTGGCGAAATCCAGGCAACTGTTGATATAACGCGACACCACCTGAAACGGCACGCTGCCGTCGACATCGACGAAGCCGTCGATGTGGTAGGTCTGGCCGTGCATGAAGCCTTCGATCTCATAACGCGACAGGTCGATGCTATTGAGCAGCGTGCGCAGGGCGGTCTCGTTTTCGACCTTTTCCACGCCCATGCTCGCGGCACCGTCCACCGGTTTTACGATCAGCGGGAAACCGATTTCCCGGGCAAAATCCACGGCCTGTTGCACCGACTCGCAACGCGCAAACGGCGGCACCGGCAGGCCTTGGTTTTGCAGGATTTCCTTCATGCGTGCCTTGTCGCGATAAACCGCCACTTCGTCCGGACCGTGACCGGGAATGTTCAGGGTCTGGCGCACGCGCGCGGCGATTTCCAGGGTGAACTCGGAGAGGGCAATCAACTGATCGACGGGGCCGACGCGTTCGATGACTTCTTGCACCGCGCCGAGCAGTTGCTCGTATTGGTTGACGTCAGCGACTTGTACCTGATGAGCGATATGCTGCGCCGGGGCGAGTACGCCGTCGGCGCCGAGTGCATCGACCACGTAGCTGATCCGGTGTTGTTGATGGTCGAAGAAATCTTCGTAGCGAGTCAGTTCGTTGTCCCAGCGGCGCCCATCACGAAAGCGCGGCCAGCGGTTGACGATAACGATGTGCATCGTGGTAATCCTTTGAATGGGCGAAGTCAGCCGTGGTCGGGGGTTCAGCCCCAGGACGCCACGCTGTTGGCGAGTACGGAATCGGCGTCGGGCTGTGCGTGCAGCGAGCCCAGATAGCGGCTGAAGGTGTCGATAGCGTCGGGGCCGACGAACACCTGGTTGTAACCGGCATCGATCAAAGATTGCCGGACTGCCAGGGTTTCATCTTCGGAAGTGGTCAGCTTGCCGCCGATTACGCAGGGCAGGTGCGGGTGTAGCCGGCGCACCTGGCGAATCAGCTCAAGGCCTTGCGAGTAGCCGTGGCCATTGACGCTGCTGACCACCAGCAACTGCGTGCGGCGCTGTTGCAATGCACTGAGCACCGTGCCCACCGGCGTGCAGCTGCCGAGGTTCTTCACGTTCAAGCCGTGCTCGCCCAGCCACAGTTGCAGGTACACCAGATTCCACATGTGCGAGTCGGACTCGACGGTGGCGAGCAGGCAGTGCGGCAGAGTTTTCATTGGGATGCCTCCATGGCGAGCGATGGACCTTCGAGGGCGAGGCGAAACCGCCGGGTGGTCAAAATAAACAGCAGAGTGCCGGGCACGGTCAGCACGAGTGCCAGCACCAGAATCAGCACCTGCACGCCGTAGACGTGACCGACGCTGGCGGTGAGCAAACCACCCAGCGGATAAGAGAGCAGGTTGACCAGATAAAACGGCCCCATGACTTTGCCCAGATGAGCGCTCTCGATCGCCTTGATCCGCTGCGTGCGGTTGAACACGTTGAACAGCGCGCATCCGGCCATTGCCAGCAGGAAACTCAGGGCATACAGCAACACACCGCTGGCCACGCCCATGCAGATCAGGCCCAGGCACAGCAAGGCAAAACCCAGTGCACCGAGTCGATAAATCGACATGCGCGCCAACAGTCGCGGCACCAGAATGAAGTTCAACAGACCCAGCGCGCCGGCCCCTGCATTCATCAGACCAAACACGCCGTCGGCGGCGCTGAACACGCCGCTGATGACGAACGCGTTGGCGCTGAGCACGGCAGCGAATGCCAGATTGATGCTGAAATTCAGCCCGGCCAGCGACAGCACTGGCGGGTTGCCAAGCAACAGGCGCCAGCCGAGCGCGAGATCCTTGAGCACGCTGGTCGGGCGACTGACAGAGCGCGCCGTCGGCAAGCCTCTCCAGAACAGCGCCGCAGCAAACAGGGCGACTGCCGCCAGCCCCAGCAGCCAGCGCTTGTCGGCATACATCGCCAACCCGGCGGCGAGTGCCGGGCCCAGCGCCATTGCCAGCAGCTCCATGTTTTGCACCAGCGACTGACAGTGGGCGAGGCGTTCAGGGCCGGCGATCAGCGGCACGCTTTTTTCAACCGCCATGCGCACCGGCGCCATCAGCACCGACAATACGATGCCGTTGCCGATCAACGCCCAGATCATCCATTGCGGCTGATACCAGCAGATCCCCAGTGTCACGGCGAGGCTCAGTCCCCGCGCAGTATTGGCGCCGCGAAACAGCAGGCGCCCGCCAAACCGGTCAGCCAGCAACCCGGCGAACGGATAGGCAATCAGTGCCGGCAGCCACTCCAGTGCAAACGCCACACCGGAATAGCGCACGTTGCCGGTGAGCTGGAAAATCATCAACGGCACGGCAAACAGCACGGTCTGCTCCGCCAGCAAGGCACACAGCAACCCGGCACCAAACCAGCGAATCGCGCTATTGCGTGCAGCGCTGCTGATGTCATGCATGCTCGCGGTCCCAGACGGTTTCCAGCTCGCGCAGATAAGGCAGCACGTATTTGCAGAAACGGCGCATTTCGTCGCGGGTTGGCCAGCCAGAGAAAATGAACTCGCTGACGCCGACTTTCTTGTATTCGAACAAATATTCGGCGACTTCCTGATAGCTGCCGACCACGCACAATGCCGGACCGCCACGATAGGCCACGGCACCCGACCAGAGCATCGGCGACAGCCAGTCGTGTTCAGCTTTGTCGGCAAGGCGGAACGAGGTTTTCACCGCTTCCGAATCGCAGCGTCCGACGAACTCACGCACCCATTCGCGATGCTGTTCGTCCGGGTTTTCCATCATGCTCTCGACCGCGGCCAGCGCTTCGGCGCGGGTTTCGCGGGCGAGTACGTGCATGCGAATTCCCACCGAGCAACCGGACTGCAAAACCGTGCGGGCGGCCTCGGCAATTCCTTGCGGCGTATCGCCGTAACGCAGCCAGCAATCACTGTGCTGGATGGCGATCTGCTGGGCAACGTCCGAGGCGCCGCTGAGATAAATGCGCGGACGCTCGGCGTCCTTGAACGGCAACCCGAGCTGGGCTTTTTCGATGCGGTAGTGCTTGCCGTGGTAGGTCAGCGGTGATTCGCCGCTCCAGAACCGATTGAGGATGTCGAGGAATTCGCCGGTGCGCTCATAGCGTCCGTCGTGCGCCACGAAGTCGCCGTAATAGGCTTGTTCGTCCGGGGAAATGCCGGCGACCAAGTTCAGCGAGATACGCTTGTCCGACATCCACGACACGGTGTTGACGATCTGCGTGAACAGGGTCGGCGGCACCAGCCCCGGACGGTAAGCCAGAATGAATTTGACGCGATCGGTCTCACGCACCAGCGCGCCAATCATCGGCAGCGGATCGGGCATGTGGTAGCTGATGCCCATCAACAGCGAGTCGATACCCAGCTCATCGGCTTCCTTGGCGAAATCGACGATCCCGGCGAAGTCGAGGGCGCCGGTGTCGTATTTTTCCGAGGCCTTTTGCTGACCGCTATCGAGCGGCGAGCACCAGTGAATACGCAGTGCAGACATTGTGTTTCTCCATGGCCAAGCCTGCCGCCGCGAGAGCGGAGCAGGCCTTGCGAGTCAGGTCCGGATCAGAACAGGAAGCTGGTACCGACCGTGCGGTCGAACAGCGCCACATCGCGGATGCGTCGCTTGCCACAGATGAACTTGAGCAGACGCTCGATGCCCAGACCGCCACCGGCGCTCGGGTGCAGCAAGCCGCGCCGGGCGACTTCCAGGTAGTTGGCGAACGGCTGCAGGTCCATCGACAGCTCGTTCATGCGGTAAACGATCTGCTCGTACTCGAACTCACGCTCCGCGCCGGACAGGGCTTCGCCATAGCCATCGGGATAGATCAGGTCGTAGTTGTTGTAAGTGCCGCGCTTGCCCGGGGTTTCGCGATCATAGAACTCGCGACGGTAGTTGGTGACGAAAAACGGCGTGTGCGCTTTGGCCGACATGATCTTCTCGAAGTCGTCGCCATGCTCGGCGCGCAACGCGTCGGAGCTGTAGATCGGGAACGCTGTGGCGAAGTGCGGCAGTTGCCGGCCGAGCTGGGACAATTCGGCGGCGCAGTGCTGATTGACCTCGCTGAACACATGCTTGATCAGGCCTTCGATGAGGGCCATGACCTGATGCATGTCACCGTTGCGGATCTCGAAATCGAACTGCGAGAACTCCAGCAAGTGGTTGTCGGAATCCTTGATCTCGGGTTTTTCCAGACGGATGTTCGGCGCGACAATAAAGATCTTGTCGTGGCCCTTGGCGGTCAGCGCCAACTGCTTGTGGAAGATCATGCTGGCGGTCAGTTTCAGGCGCCGTTCTTCATATTGCAGTTCAGCGGGATACACCGCGTGATTCAACGGATCAGTGATTGGCGACATCAGGATCGGCATCAACTGTTTGAAGTCGCGTTCGAGCAAAAACTGTTGCAATGCCTGTAGGACACGTCCCCGGATGATGGCAATGGATTCTATGTCTGGATTAGCAAAATCGGCGAAGTTACTTGTAATTTCTTCCATGATGGGCCAGATATTCAGGGAGTTAGGGAGGCCTGATTATTGTTTAATCGGAAGAAAACTCAATGTACAGATTTCGGCTAAAAAGCAGCACAGAGCCTCGGTTTTGTTGTTCGCATGGCCTTTTGCGTGGACGATATCGCGCTGTTGAAATTGATCAATTGGCGCACCTGGGGGCAGTTCGTTCGGGCCCCTGTTGGCAGGCGTCGTTCTCTATATCTGTCAATTCAGAGTTTGCCCATGACTGCCCTGACCGGTTCGCGATCCCATCGGTTTTCCAGGTCTGACTACAAGACCTTGGGCCTTGCCGCCCTCGGTGGCGCACTGGAAATCTACGACTTCATCATCTTCGTGTTTTTCGCACTGACACTCAGTCAGCTGTTCTTTCCGCCAGAGATGCCGGAGTGGCTGAGATTGCTGCAGAGCTTCGGCATTTTTGTCACTGGCTATCTGGCACGACCGCTCGGCGGAATTCTGATGGCGCACTTCGCCGATCAGCTGGGGCGCAAGCGCGTGTTCAGCCTGAGCATCCTGATGATGGCGTTGCCCTGCCTGCTGATCGGCATCATGCCGACCTACGCTCAGATTGGTTACTTCGCACCGTTGCTGCTGTTGCTGCTGCGTGTGTTGCAAGGCGCCGCAGTCGGTGGGGAAGTGCCCAGTGCCTGGGTGTTCGTCGCCGAGCACGCACCGGCGGGTCATCGCGGTTATGCGCTGGGTTTCCTGCAAGCCGGACTGACCTTTGGCTATTTGCTCGGGGCGCTGACCGCGACCCTGCTGGCGCAAATATTCACCCCTGCCGAAATTCTTGATTACGCGTGGCGCTTTCCGTTTCTGCTCGGCGGATTGTTCGGCGTGATCGGTGTCTGGCTGCGTCGCTGGCTGAGCGAGACGCCGGTGTTCATGGCTTTGCAGGCGCGCCGTGAGGCTGACGCCGAACTGCCGTTGCGCACCGTGATGCGCGAGCATCGGCACATGTTGTTGCCGGCGATGATTCTGACCTGCGTGCTGACTTCGGCAGTGGTGGTGCTGGTGGTGATCACCCCGACGGTCATGCAAAAAAGCTTCGGCATGAGCCCCAGCCATACATTCGCCCTGAGCAGTCTCGGTATTGTCTTCCTGAATATCGGTTGTGTGATTGCCGGGTTGATCGTCGACCGGCTCGGCGCCTGGCGCACAGTCATGTTGTACAGCGTGCTGCTGCCGGTTGGCGTGGCTCTGCTTTATGGCTGCCTGATCAGTGGTGGTTCTTGGCTGGGGCTAGCGTATGCACTGGCGGGATTGAGCTGTGGTGTGGTCGGCGCGGTGCCGTCGGTGATGGTTAGTCTGTTCCCCGCACACATCCGCGTCTCGGGCATTTCGTTTACTTACAACATTGCCTATGCACTGTGGGCGAGCACCACGCCGTTGTTGTTGATCGGGCTGATGCCGTGGAGCCCGTGGGTGTGCGTGGCGTACAGCCTGGTGATGGGCGCGGTGGGCGTTGCCTGCGCTGCGTATTTCGGTGGGCGCAATACGGTTCAAACCAGCCATGCGCTGGTTGCCGAGCGCTAGGGAAGACAATTTGCAGCATGCGCACTATGGGTTTGCACGGACGGCTATTCGATGACCGATTTACATGACTTGTCGGCGGCACAACTGCTGGCCTTGTTTGCCAGTGCTGAGTTGTCGCCGCTGGAATACTACGATCACCTGCTGGCGCACATCGAGCGCTGGGAACCGAGCATCAATGCGCTGTACGCGTTCGATCCGCAGCGCGTACTCGATCAGGCGCGCGCGTCGACTGAACGCTGGAGCCGTGGAACCCCGCGCGGCATGCTCGACGGCATCCCGGTGACACTCAAGGAATTGATCGCCACTGAAGGCGATTGCATCCCCCAAGGCTCGCGTGCCACGACATTGATCGCGGCGACTGCCGACGCGCCGCCGGCCGCGCGTTTGCGTGAAGCCGGGGCGATCATTCTGGGCAAGACCACGGTGCCGGATTTCGGCATGCTGTCGTCGGGGCTGTCGAGTTTCCATGGCATCACGCGCAACCCGTGGGACACCACGCAAAACCCCGGCGGCTCGAGTTCCGGCGCGGCGGCTGCGGCGGCGGCTGGTTATGGTCCGCTGCATGTCGGCACCGACATCGGCGGCTCGGTACGCCTGCCAGCAGGCTGGTGTGGATTGGTGGGGTTCAAGCCAACGCTTGGACGGATCCCGATTGATCCCTATTACACCGGCCGTTGCGCGGGACCGATGACCCGCACCGTGGATGATTGCGCGCTGATGATGCGTTATCTGGCACTACCGGATGCACGCGACGCTACCAGCCTGCCGGCGCATGCGCTGGACTGGAACCTGCAGGCACCGTCGATGCAGGGTCTGCGCATCGGGCTGATGCTCGACCCCGGCTGCGGCTTCCAGCCTGAACATGAAGTGTGTGAAGCAGTGCGAGATGCCGCGCGAATGTTCGAGGCCCATGGCGCGCAGGTGGACTTGATCGGGTCGCTGATGGATCGACAGTTGCTCGACGGCCTCGATGATTTCTGGCGCGCCCGCCAGTTGTCGCAACTGCAAAGCTTGAGCACGGCGCAACGCGACAACGTCTTGCCCTACATTCAGGACTGGGCAGCACCGGCGGCCGGGATGAGCGCGGTGCAAGCGGTCGAAGGTTTCAATCAGACCTTTGAAATCCGTCGTCGCTGCGCGCAATTGTTCGGCAACTTCGACTTGCTGTTGTCGCCGACCAATCAGGTCAGCAGTTTTCCCGCTGAATGGCCCTCGCCCGGCAATGACCCGCGCCAGCCTTTCGAACACATCGTGTTCACGCTGCCGTGGAACATGGGCGAGCAACCGGCCTTGTCGATCAACTGCGGGTTTACATCCGGGGGTATGCCGATCGGCCTGCAAATGGTTGCAGCACGGTTTGCCGATCAATGGTTGTTGCAGTGCGCCAAGGCTTACGAAGGCTGGCGCGGCCCGATCAAACACTGGCCGTCTGCGCCGCCCCGCTGATCCCGACAGTTGTCGCAGGCCGCTCAAACGCCAGGCGCGTGGGCGGCGTGCACTCTTTTTACAGGCACTTTTCCATGCAATCACATGTACGTCGGGCGTTGCTGCCGATGCTGCTCATCGCCCAGCCTGCTTATGCCGGTGAACCCGTCGCAGCACAGGATCAAGCGACCGGGCTGATCGATGGCAGCCACCTCAACCTGAATTTGCGCCACTACTATTCCAACCAGCACACCCGGCGCAGTACCCACCTGGTGATCAAAAAAGCAGGCGTCGCACAGCCCACGCGCCAGCGCGACACCTGGGTGCAGACCGCGATGCTCAATTACATCTCTGGCTACACCGAAGGTTGGGTGGGCTTTGGTGTCGACGCCTCGCTGTTCAGCGCAGTGACCCTCGAGCGTGGCCACGGTGCGGTGGCCAATGGGGGTGACCGGGTGCTGGTCGACAGCGATGGCGACGCGGTCCCGAGCTGGAGTCGTCTGGGTGTCGGCGACGTGAAACTGCGAGTGTCGAGCACCGAACTCAAGGCCGGGCGGATGCTCACGGAAAACCCGATCCTGCGCTACAAGGACAATCGTGCCTTGCCGTCGACCTTTCAGGGCATTGGCCTGAACAGCAACGAACTCGACTGGCTGGCGCTGCAAGCGGGCAGCTTCGAGCGCGCCATCCCGCGTACCGGCACCGGCAGCGAACGCCTGACTACCACCTTCGGCAATCGCGCCTACAGCGGTTCACGTATCAGCTATCTCGGCGCGACAGCCAAAGCGCCCTACGGTCTGACATTGAGCGCTTATGGCTCGCGGTTCGCGGACATGTGGCAGCAATACTATCTGGGCGCGACTCACGTAACGGGGGATCGCGCCAACCTCGCGCTGAAAACCAGCCTCAACTACTACCGCACGCGCGATCAGGGTGAACAAAACCTGGGCTTCATCGACAATCACGCCTACAGCCTGGCAATCACCGCCGCCCATGGCGCGCACGCTCTGACTACGGCGTGGCAGCAGGTGTTCGGCGACGAATATTTCGACTACGTGTGGGAGTCCACAGGCAACTACATGGCCAACTCGCTGTACTCGGACTACAACGGCCCAAACGAAAAATCCTGGCAGCTACGCTATGACTTCGACCTCGCCAGCTACGGCGTGCCGGGCCTGACCACCAGCCTGTGGCACGCCAAGGGCTGGGGCATTGATGGCACCCACTACAGCGGCGACCGCGACGGACGCAACACCGGCTACAACGTGCGCGGGCTGGAGGGTGCCAAGCACAACGAAAATGGCTTGATGCTCGCCTACGTGGTGCAGTCTGGCACCCTGAAAAACACGGTACTGCGCAGCATCGTCTATAACCACCGCGCGAGTGGCGGGCAGATCGACGGCAGTTACGACGAGTTCCGTCTGGTGGCGAATGTACCGCTCAGCCTGTTTTAAATGCGCCGAGAACGCCGGCAGTCTGCGGCGTCATTCACAGCAGAAATATTTCAACGGCTTTAACCCGCACGCAACGGACGGCCCGTCTCAGTAGATGAATGATCAATTTCATCCCGAGGTCAGCCCCCATGTCTCTTCCTCTTTTACGCCCTGTAGTGGTCGGTATTTTGCTGGCCATCGGCGGTTGTGGCGTTTCTTCCAAACCTGATTCCGCTGCTGCACCGGCTCAGCCTGAAGCCTTGGTGCAACATGAAGCGATCATGGCTGATGGCGCCATGGTCAAGCGCAGCGTTCATCCGGCACCCATTGCCGGTTTTGCTGCAATGCCTGCCGGGGAAAGTTATCCACAAGGCTATCGCGACGAACAGCGTGAGCAATATCAAACGCTGGCCGACAACCCCATCCACAGCGTCGCCGAAACCCCGGTCTCGACCTTCAGCGCGGACGTGGATACCGGCGCCTACGCCAATGTCCGTCGCCTGCTCAATCAGGGACGCCTGCCGCCGGAAGGCGCGGTGCGACTGGAGGAAATGGTCAACTATTTCCCTTACGACTACGCATTGCCCGGTGACGGCTCGCCGTTTGGCGTGACCACCGAGCTGGCAGCATCGCCGTGGAATCCGCACACGCGCTTGCTGCGCATCGGCATCAAGGCTTCCGACCGTGCGGTTGCGCAATTGGCCCCGGCCAATCTGGTGTTTCTGGTCGACGTGTCCGGCTCGATGGATCGCCGCGAAGGGCTGCCGATGGTCAAAAGCACGCTGAAATTGCTGGTTGACCAGTTACGCGATCAGGATCGGGTTTCGTTGGTGGTGTATGCCGGTGAATCCAGAGTGGTGCTTGAGCCCACATCCGGACGAGAAAAAGCGAAGATTCGCACAGCCATCGAGCAATTAACTGCGGGCGGCTCCGCCGCCGGGGCGTCAGGCATCGAACTGGCCTATCAAATGGCGCAACAGGGGTTCATCGCCAAAGGCATCAACCGCATCCTGCTAGCCACCGACGGCGACTTCAACGTCGGCGTCAGCGACTTCGACAGCCTTAAACAAATGGCTGTGGATAAACGCAAAACCGGAATTTCCCTGACCACCCTGGGTTTTGGTGTGGATAACTACAATGAGCACTTGATGGAACAACTGGCCGATGCCGGCGATGGCGACTACGCCTACATCGACAACCTGCGCGAGGCGCGCAAGGTGCTGGTGGATCAACTCGGCTCGACCCTCACCGTGGTGGCGAAAAACGTCAAATTGCAGGTGGAGTTCAACCCCGCGCAAGTCAGCGAGTATCGCCTGCTCGGCTATGAAAACCGTGCGTTGAAGCGTGAGGATTTCAGTAATGACAAGGTCGACGCTGGCGAAATCGGTGCAGGACACACGGTGACGGCGCTGTATGAAATTGTTCCGGCAGGCGAGAAGGGCTGGCTGGAGCCGCTGCGCTACGGTAAATCTGAGAAGGCTGTTTCCGAGAAGAGCGGGGAATTGGCGATGTTGCGTGTGCGTTATCAACAGCCCGAAGGTGGGAAAAGTCTTTTGATCGAGCGGCCGATTGCCAATCAGGTTGTGCCAGCCAGCGAAGATTTGCGTTTTGCTGCGGCAGTCGCCGCGTTTTCCCAGCAACTCAAGGACGGTCGCTATACCGGCGATTTCAACCTGAAGGACACCGAAGCGCTGGCCCGTGGTGCCCGTGGCGATGATCGTTTCGGTCTGCGCAACGAGTTTGTGCAACTGGTCGAACTGGCGCAGAGCCTGCGCACTTCAAGCGCATCGAATGCGCTGCTCACTGAGCGACGGATTGAATAGTGAGTCGTCTGAAAGGCTTCATCAGTCAGCTGTTTGCTTCGCCGGACAGCCCCACCGCCAGCAGCGATGAATCGCTGTTGGCGCGTTATCGCGAGGGCGACGGCGCGGCGTTCGAGATCTTGTACGCCCGCCACCGTCAGGGTTTGTATCGGTTTCTGCTCGGTCTGAGTGGCAAACCCGAACTGGCCGATGAAGTCTTTCAGGAAACCTGGCTGAGCCTGATCCGCAGCGCCAGTCAGCCACAAGGACGGGCGACCTTTCGTACATGGCTGTTCCAGATTGCCCGCAATCGCCTGATCGACCACTGGCGCAAACATGGTGCCCGGCAACCGCTGCACGACAGTTACGATGAGCAAATCCACGCGGTCAGCGACGAAGCCACCGACCCCGAACAACTGCTGAGTCTCAGTCGTGACAGTCAGCGCCTGGAAAGCGCCCTGCAGATGCTGCCCACCGATCAACGCGAAGTGTTCCTGCTGCGCGCCCATGGCGACCTCGACCTGGCGCAAATCGCCAGCCTCACCGAAACACCGCTGGAAACCGTCAAAAGCCGCTTGCGCTACGCCCAGCAAAAACTGCGTCGGCTGCTGGCCGAGGAGGTACTGACATGACTGACGCCCGCCAGACACCCGAAGATTCAGTGATTAAACATGTGCGCGAACAGCACAACGCTGAACCGCCAATGCACCTTGATGCTTTCATCCTCAATGCTGCGCACCGCCACACCCCGCCGGCTAAGCCTGGTCTGTGGCAGCGCTGGCTCGACGCCTGCCGCAAACCGCGCTGGCAAGTGGCGTTCGCCAGCCTCGTCGGCGTGGCACTGATGCTGTCGTTGGTGCAACGCGCGCCCGAGCCGCAGCAGCAATTCGACTTCGCTCCGGCCGCCAACCCCGCGGCACCAATGGCTCGCAAACAAGCTCCCGAAGCATTGTCCGCCCCAGCTCCCGCGCCGATGGCAGAAATGGCTGCGCCGATGCACAGCGAAGCGTTCAGCGCCGACGAAGCCAAAACCAGCAAACGCACCGCCGCCCCGGCCAACGGTCTCGACGAACAACTGCGCGAAGTCCTGCGCCTGCGCGAATCCGGCCAATCGCAAGCCGCCGATAGCCTGTTCAACAACCTGCACAAACGCTACCCAGACGCCGACCTCGACGCCCGGCTCAAACAAATCCAGAAGAACTGACTGCCTGTGCGCCCAGCCATTTGGCATTGCCCCGCAAAACGCGCACTATCGGGCCATAGCTGAAGCGCTGGAGAACACCGTGGCACCAAAAATCGACCGCATCGCCCAACTCCTCAATTGCCCGAAAAAGGGCGAAGAGATGCGGCGCGCGATTACTGAAGCGCGTAAGGAGTTTCTGCTGAGTCAGCAGGAAGAAGACGTGCTTGAGGAAGAGGACGGATTTGAGGAGGTTGAGGAGGAAGACGACGAGGATGAGGATTACGATGAGTTTGACTGGACGACGGAGTAACGTTGCGTCCGAACAATTCAGCGCCCACAAAAAAGCCCCGGACCACCACAGTCCGGGGCTTTCTCGTTTTGATTCATGGTGCACCAGGCGGGATTCGAACCCACGACCACTGCCTTCGGAGGGCAGTACTCTATCCAGCTGAGCTACTGGTGCAGCGGGCGACATCATACCTAGGTCGGCTCGGGGCGTCCATGCTGGGTTTCGGCACCCTTTGTCAGTGCGCGTGTCGGAATAAAACGCTGCATTCCATAAAGCGGTAACGTCCTGCAAAACCCTCGCTTGGCGCTTTGGCTGGGCTGATCTATGGTTTTCCTGCGGCAGGGTTTTTTGTGCGTTGATCTGAAAATTTCCACAAACACGCCGTTTTTGTTCTTTTTTTCGAACGCCCTATTGTCCTTTAAACCCTTTGCTCCTACGATCCGTTTGAGATTTCAAACGCCCGTTGATTGGGTGTTGAAGCGCAGGTGTTCCGAAGCGTGCACTATTTTTGCGCCTCACCCGGTCACTGATTTCCCTGACGGCAGCCTTGCGAGGCGCCTTTCTACAATCATAATTTGCTCCGCGCAGGCCGCGGTGCTGTTAAGGAAAGCCGACATGCAGCTTAAAGACACCCAGTTGTTCCGCCAGCAAGCCTTCATTGATGGCGCTTGGGTCGATGCGGATAACGGTCAGACGATCAAGGTCAATAACCCGGCCACTGGCGAAATCCTCGGCACGGTGCCGAAGATGGGCGCTGCCGAAACCCGCCGTGCCATTGAAGCCGCTGACAAAGCGCTGCCGGCCTGGCGTGCACTGACCGCCAAGGATCGTGCGAACAAGCTGCGTCGCTGGTTCGAGCTGATCATCGAGAACCAGGACGACCTCGCTCGCCTGATGACCCTCGAGCAGGGCAAGCCGCTGGCCGAAGCCAAGGGCGAAATCGTTTACGCCGCTTCGTTCATCGAATGGTTCGCCGAAGAAGCCAAGCGCATCTACGGTGACGTGATTCCGGGTCACCAGCCCGACAAGCGCCTGATCGTTATCAAGCAGCCGATCGGCGTTACTGCGGCCATCACCCCGTGGAACTTCCCGGCAGCGATGATCACCCGTAAGGCCGGCCCTGCGCTGGCTGCCGGTTGCACCATGGTGCTCAAACCGGCTTCGCAAACCCCATTCTCCGCATTCGCGCTGGCTGAACTGGCTCAGCGTGCCGGCATTCCTGCTGGCGTGTTCAGCGTGGTGTCCGGCAGCGCCGGTGACATCGGCAGCGAGCTGACCAGCAACCCGATCGTACGCAAACTGTCCTTCACCGGCTCGACCGAAATCGGCCGTCAGTTGATGGCTGAATGCGCCAAGGACATCAAGAAAGTGTCGCTGGAGCTGGGCGGCAACGCGCCGTTCATCGTGTTCGACGATGCGGATCTGGATAAGGCCGTAGAAGGCGCGATCATTTCCAAGTACCGCAACAACGGTCAGACCTGCGTCTGCGCCAACCGTCTGTACATTCAGGATTCGGTCTACGATGCGTTCGCCGAAAAGCTGAAAGTGGCAGTAGCCAAGCTGAAGATCGGTAACGGTCTGGAAGACGGCACCACCACTGGCCCGCTGATCGACGAAAAAGCCGTGGCGAAGGTGCAAGAGCACATTGCTGACGCTGTAGCCAAAGGCGCAACCGTATTGGCTGGCGGCAAGCAAATGGAAGGCAACTTCTTCGAGCCGACCATCCTGACCAACGTGCCGAAAAACGCGGCAGTGGCCAAGGAAGAGACCTTCGGTCCGCTGGCGCCGTTGTTCCGCTTCAAAGACGAAGCCGAAGTGATCGCGATGTCCAACGACACCGAGTTCGGTCTGGCCTCTTACTTCTACGCTCGCGATCTGGGCCGTGTGTTCCGTGTGGCTGAAGCCTTGGAATACGGCATGGTTGGCGTCAACACCGGGCTGATCTCCAACGAAGTCGCACCGTTCGGCGGCATCAAGGCCTCTGGCCTGGGCCGTGAAGGCTCCAAGTACGGCATCGAAGATTACCTGGAAATCAAATACCTCTGCCTGGGCATCTAAGCCGGGAAAGGGATCGCTGCAAACGCAAAGGGCACGAGAGCGCTGTCCCTTTGCGTGTTTCAAACCGGAATTTTCTCTGCGGCCGGGAACGCCGTGGCAGTCGATCATCGCATGCTGCCACCGTCGCTTCCTCCCGCTTAATCCTTGAACCACGCCGCCCGATGAGCGGCGAATGAGGACTTTAATGAGCAAGACTAACGCTGAACTGATGGCCCGCCGTACCGCTGCTGTACCCCGTGGTGTTGGCCAGATTCACCCGATCTTCGCCGAATCCGCGAAGAACGCTACTGTGACTGACGTTGAAGGTCGTGAATTCATCGACTTCGCCGGCGGTATCGCCGTGCTGAACACCGGCCACGTGCACCCGAAAATCATCGCCGCCGTGACCGAACAGCTGAACAAGCTGACTCACACCTGCTTCCAGGTGCTGGCCTACGAGCCGTACGTTGAGCTGTGCGAAAAAATCAACGCCAAGGTGCCTGGTGATTTCGCGAAGAAAACCCTGCTGGTCACCACCGGTTCCGAAGCGGTAGAAAACGCCGTGAAAATCGCCCGTGCTGCCACTGGCCGCGCTGGCGTGATCGCCTTCACCGGCGCTTACCACGGTCGCACCATGATGACCCTGGGTCTGACCGGTAAAGTCGTGCCTTACTCGGCCGGCATGGGCCTGATGCCAGGTGGCATCTTCCGCGCGCTGTACCCGAATGAATTGCACGGCGTGAGCATCGACGACTCGATCGCTTCCATCGAACGCATTTTCAAGAATGACGCCGAGCCGAAAGACATCGCCGCGATCATCATCGAGCCTGTACAGGGCGAAGGTGGTTTCTACGTCGCGCCGAAGGAATTCATGAAGCGCCTGCGTGCCCTGTGCGACCAGCACGGCATCCTGCTGATTGCTGACGAAGTACAAACCGGCGCTGGCCGTACCGGTACGTTCTTCGCCATGGAACAGATGGGCGTTGCTGCCGACCTGACCACCTTCGCCAAATCCATTGCGGGCGGTTTCCCGCTGGCCGGTGTGTGTGGCAAGGCTGAATACATGGACGCCATCGCACCAGGCGGCCTGGGCGGCACTTACGCCGGTAGCCCGATCGCTTGCGCCGCTGCTCTGGCAGTGATGGAAGTGTTCGAAGAAGAACAACTGCTGGATCGCTGCAAAGCGGTCGGCGAGCGTCTGGTCACCGGCCTGAAAGCCATCCAGGCCAAATACCCGGTAATCGGCGAAGTCCGTGCATTGGGCGCGATGATCGCCGTTGAGCTGTTCGAAAACGGCGACAGTCACAAGCCGAACGCTGCCGCTGTAGCGTCCGTTGTGGCCAAGGCTCGCGACAAGGGCCTGATCCTGCTGTCCTGCGGCACCTACGGCAACGTGCTGCGCGTACTCGTACCGCTGACCTCGCCGGATGAGCAACTGGACCAAGGCCTGGCGATCATCGAAGAGTGCTTCTCCGAGCTCTGATCACCCGGTGTGACCTGATCGACAAAAAACCCGCTTTGGCGGGTTTTTTTATGCCCCTGAAACACATCGGCTGTTTTAGCGCTGTATCGAATGGCCATCATTGGCTAAGGTTCAAGTATTGCAAGGGAGAGCGTGCATGACTGCCGTTGATTTACCCGCCGTACCCCGAGTGCTGATTGCCGAGGCTGATCCGTGGTCCCGGGACCTGCTCGAACAAGTGTTGCTGAGCGTGCGTTGTGATGCGCGGCTGGATCTGTGTGCCGATGGCAAACAAGCGATATCGATGCTCAGTGAAGTGCCGTATGACCTGGCTATCGTCGATTGGGAACTGCCCGGCGTCGATGGTTTGAATGTGCTGCGCAGTGTGCGTCAGCGCAAACGTAATCCGCCGCTGCCGTTCATTTTGATGAGCAGCCGCAACGACAGTGCCAGCGTGCGTGAGGCCATACTGCTGGCGCCGACGGCGTACCTGACCAAACCCCTGAACATGGAAAGCCTGACCGAGCGTTTGCAGGGTTTGCTGTTGAATGCCGGGGAAGAAGTGTTCTGTGAAGTGCCAGTACTGGCGCCTGGCATGACCTTGTCGGTGTTCCTCGAGCGACGCCGTGAGCAGGCCGACGGCGCGCCGTTGATGATGGATGTGCAGGTAGCGGTCAAGCGCAGCCTCAATCCCGGTGGTCTCGATCTGACGCAGCTGCAACAGGAATTCCGTACCGATCCGCAGATTACCGCGGTATTGATTGCGGCGGCCAACAGCGCCGGGCAACACCATGGCGCACCGGTGCAAACTCTGGCGCAGGCACTGCAGCGGCTTGGCACGGGGCAGAGCATGAATCTGATTCTGGGGCTGGCGCTCAAACGCAGCGCCCGGCTTAGCGATCCCTGTCTGGCGGACTACGCCGAACGTTATTGGAACCTGTCGCTGCACACCGCTGAATACGCGCGCACGCTGGCGCGGTTGCTCGATCTGGATCAGGAGCGCTGCTATTGCGCGGGCATACTGCATCGTCTCGGTGATCTGGCTTTGCTGCGCTGTTTGCAAGAATGGAAACAGGCGGGCGGTGAGCTGGACGATTTTGAGGAAGTGGGTGAAGCGTTGGCGCAATTTGGCGCGGCCTACGGTTCGGCGCTACGCACTCGCTGGCGACTGCCGCTGGAGTTGCGTGAGTTGATTGCCTCGGTCTACCAGCTCGGCGGTGGGGTGTATTCCCGCGAGGCGCTGGTGATGAACATGGCGGCGCAGATGGCTCACCTGACCGAGCATGAAGGTATCGAGGCGTTGGCGAAGAGCCGGACCGCGCGGTTGCTCAAGATCGGTTTGCCAGAGTTGATGCGGATGCGCAAATAGCCTGGTTACAGATCCCTGTGGGAGCGGGCTTGCCCGCGATGGCGTCGGGGGCAGGCAACATTTTTGTTGAATGTGCTGGCCTTATCGCTGGCAAGCCAGCTCCCACAGGTTTTGTGGCGTATTCAAATAAAAGCTATGCAGAAATAATTCGGTTCTTGCCCTGACGCTTGGCCTCATACATCGCCGCATCTGCTCGGGCGAAGAGGCTGTCGAGGCTTTCGTCGCTTTCGGTCAGGCTCGTCAGGCCCTGGCTGACGGTGATGCCGAACGTCTGGCCGTCCTGGCTGAAGCTCAAACGCTGAATCTCCTGTTGCAGCCGCTCGGCGACTTGCAAGGCCATGTCAGGGGCGCAGCCCGGGAACACCGCGGCAAATTCTTCACCGCCTATTCGCCCGAACAAGTCTCCCCGCCGCAACGAGGCGCGGCCACATTCGGCAATGGCTTGCAGCACGCTGTCGCCTTGAGGGTGGCCGTAGGTGTCGTTGATGATTTTGAAGTCATCGATATCCAACAACAGAAATGCCAGCGGCGAGCCTTGCAGCCGCGCCTCTTCGAACTCGCGATTGGCGCATTCGAAAAAGTGCCGGCGGTTGCTGCTCTGGGTCAGCACATCGGTGGTGGCCAGGCGTTGCAGTTCGGTTTCCATCTGCTTCTTATCGGTGATGTCTTCGGCGATGCCGACGATGATCACCGGTTGCCCGGGCTCGTCCTGACGATTGATGAAGCATTTGTCGCTGAGCCAGCGCACCTGCCCGTCAGCGGCGATGATCCGGTACTCGCGATCTTCCACTGCGCCTTTGTGCAGGACTTCGGCGAGGCTGCGTTCAGCGTAATCCAGATCGTCGGGATAGATGCTGTCGCGCCACTGGTTGTAATCAGCCAGCAGAAGCCCTGCCGAACGACCGAAAATCCGCTCATAGGCCGGGCTGACGTACAGCACCTGACGGGTTTCCCAGTTGAATGCCCAGAGCACAGCGTTGACGCTGACCAGCAGCGAACTGAACAGCTGTTCGCGTTCGCTCAGACGAGCGACTTCGCCTTGGGCGTGCATTAATGCCATGAGTGTTTGCGCGGCCTCGGGCCACTGCGGGAGGGATGAGTCTTTTTGGTTGTTATTGACCATCGGCACAATTCTCAGAGGGCGTGCCGCGTTGACAACAACGGCCACACCTAAGCCCGCCGGAATGGCGAAGTCTTTGAGATAGGGGATTTTCGGCGAAGTTCCCAACGGTAGTGGGGTTCTGCTAGGCGGTAATGACGACGCGCTTGATCAATGCAAACGCGCCGCCAGATTTGCGGTGGTGTCGCCACCGATCGGGGATAGATCCCCGATCCACATGGGCAGCCGATCAGGCTGTGGCTGGGCGCAACGAGTAGGTTTTCAGCTGGTCGGCGAACTCGCGCAGGGATTGAATTCCGCTGGCCTCGGCTTCGTGGATCCACTCTTTGATGGCGGCGAGCATGTCGTGGCCATTGGAGCTGGTCTTCACCCAGATCTGCTGCAGGGCCAGGCGTTTTTCGTAAATGACCTTCAGCGCGTGGCTGTGTTCGAGCATGCTCTGGATGCGCGCGTGGTGGCGATCTTCCAGCAGGCTGGTTTCCCGCGAGAGCAGGCGTTTGGCTCGATGGAACTGGTGACGCACCGAGTGATCGACTTTGTCCAGCTCCTGCTTGACCAGCGGGCCAATGACCAATTTGCGGTACTGGGCCATGATCTGGAAGCGGTTGTTGAGGATCGCCATGGCGGTGTCCATGTCCAGATTGCCCTTGCCTTCAACGCGATGGGCAATTGGGGCTACACGCTGAACCTTGGCCAGACGCAGAAAACTGAAGACTTTGATCCACGCCCAGCCGAGGTCGAATTCCCATTTCTTCACCGACAGCTTGGCCGAGTTCGGGTAGGTGTGATGGTTGTTGTGCAGTTCTTCGCCGCCGATCAGGATGCCCCAAGGCACCAGATTGGTTGCCGCGTCGCGGCATTCGAAGTTGCGATAACCGACCGCATGGCCCAGACCGTTGATGACGCCGGCGGCCCACACCGGGATCCACATCATCTGGATCGCCCAGATGGTAATGCCGATGGTGCCGAATAGCAGCAGGTCGATGACGCCCATGATTGCCACGCCCAGCAGCGGGTAACGGCTGTAGACGTTGCGCTCGATCCAGTCCTCGGGACAGTTCTTGCCGTAGATGCGCAGGGTTTCCGGGTTCTGCGCTTCGGCGCGGTACAGCTCCGCGCCGGTACGCAATACCGTGGACAAACCCTTGATGACCGGGCTGTGCGGGTCATCTTCGGTTTCGCATTTGGCGTGGTGCTTACGGTGGATGGCGGTCCACTCGCGGGTGTTCTGCGCCGTGGTCAGCCACAGCCAGAAACGGAAAAAGTGCTTCAGACCGGCATTCAGCTCCAGGGAGCGATGGGCCGAGTAGCGGTGCAGATAGACCGTGACGCCGACAATCGTCACGTGGGTCATCAGCAGGGTGACCGCGACCAGAGACCAGGCCGACAAGCCAAGAAAACCTTCGTACCACATAGGCTATAGGGCCCTCGATAAAGATAAAAACAGCCGATGCATTATCACTAAGCACACAGATAAAACCAGTCGCGCTTTCAGATAAGAGTTAGCTGGATGTTTCTTGACCTATAATCCCACTTTTTTGTAGGGACATGGACGGCCGAATGTCTGCCACTTATCGCGATGCCTTGCGTGCAGCGCTGCTCTATCTCGTACTCGCGGCGGTCTGGCTGCAAGGTACTGGTTATTTATTAAACAATTTCTTCGATAACTCGGTCCAACTCGCACGATGGCAACTGATCAACGGTTATGTCTTTGCGGCGGTCAGTGCCGGTCTGATTTTTCTGGCGCGGGCGCGGTTGTATGAGTGTCTCGGGATAGGTGCGAGGTTGCGTGAACGTCACGCTGATCGTGAGCGCTTGCGGCAAGCGGCGGCTGTGTTCGACTGCACTCGCGAAGGCGTGTTGGTCACCAACCATCAGGGGCTGATCGTGCACGTCAATCGTGCGTTCATCGAGATCACCGGTTATCTGCGCGAAGAAGTGCTCGGCCAACAACCCAGTCTGTTCAAGTCCGGCCATCATCCGCCGGGCTTCTATCAGGCGATGTTCGCTACGCTGGAATCGCAAGGCGAGTGGAGCGGCGAGATCTGGAACCGCCGCAAAAGCGGGGAGATTTATCCCCAATGGCAAACCATCCGCGTCATTCATGATGACCAGGGCCGGATCAGTCATTTCGTAGCGGTGTTTTCCGATATCAGTGCGATCAAGCATTCCGAGCATGAGCTTCAGCACCTTGCCCACCACGATCCGCTGACCGATCTGCCCAACCGTCTGTTATTCAGCGATCGTACCGAACAGGCCCTGGCGTCGGCGCAGGCCCACAAGCGCGGCTGTGCGCTGCTGTTGCTCGATCTGGATCACTTCAAGATGATCAACGATAGCCTCGGGCACAACGTTGGCGATCGTTTGCTCAAAGCGGTGGCGATTCGTTTGCAGGAGCTGTTTGGGCCCGGCGTCACCGTGGCGCGACTGGGGGGGGACGAATTCGCGGTATTGGCAGAAAGTTGTCCACAGCCCGGCCAGGCGGCGGCATTCGCTCAGCGTATTCTCGATGCCCTGAAGGAGCCGGTCGGTATCGACGGCGATGAGTTATTCATCAACGCCAGCGTTGGCATCAGCCTGTTCCCCAGCGATGCGCTGAGCGCCGACCAGTTGTTGCGCAACGCCGACGCGGCGCTGTTCAAGGCCAAGAGCAGCGGGCGCAACGGTTATGCCTTGTACACCGAAGAGCTCACCGCTCACGCCCAGCAACGGGTCGAAATTGCCTTCGAACTGCGCCGTGCGCTGGAGCAGCAGGAGTTGCGGGTCTATTACCAACCGGTGCATGACCTTAAAACCGGTCGTCTGATCGGCGTTGAAGCCTTGGTGCGTTGGCAGCATCCGCTGCGGGGGCTGGTGTCGCCGGCCGAATTCATACCTATTGCCGAGCGCACCGGGTTGATCGTCGACATCGATGCCTGGGTGATGCAGCAGGCTTGCCGGCAGATGTGCCAGTGGCAGCAGGCCGGGAGGGAGCTGTCGTTTGTGGCGGTGAATGTGTCGTCGCGGTTGTTTGCCCGGCGCGAACTGTACCAACAGGTGGCGCAAGTGCTGCGCGAGACCGGGCTGGATCCGGCGTATCTGGAACTGGAAGTGACCGAAAGCGCGGTGATGGACGATCCGGAGGTGGCGCTGGAGCAAATGCATCGCTTGCGTGAATTGGGTGTTCGCCTGGCGATCGATGATTTCGGCACCGGCTATTCGTCGTTGCTGCGGCTCAAGCGCTTGCCGGTGCAAAAGCTCAAGATTGATCAGGGATTTGTCGCCGGTTTGCCGTGGGATGAGGATGACATAGCGATCGTCCGGGTGATCATCGCGCTGGCGCGGAGTATGGGCATGCAGGTGCATGCCGAAGGAATCGAGCAGGTTGAACAGGCGGCGTTTTTGCTGGAGCAGGAATGCGATCTCGGGCAGGGATATTGGTTTGGGCGGCCGGTGCCTGCGCTGGAAATAGATTGGGCGCGGGCCCCGTTAATTGCTTGAGGATCAAAAGATCGTCCGATCGGGATCGGACGATCTTTTTGCTTTTACAGCAAACCAGCCCATATCTGTATTTATAGTTTTTTCTGGTTATATAAACATTCTTAAATAGTCTTTTTAAGAATATCCGCGTCTCTCTTATATTGCTCCCACGCCGAACGCAGTGCCGCCCACTGCCAGGCATATCCCATTCAAAGGAGCAGCACCATGAGCGCATCCCTTCGCAGCGTTGACGGTCAGGACGAAACCACGATCTTGCGTGAAATCCAGAGCGCCCTGCGCGATCTGCGTTTCGGCGCGGTGGAGATCACTGTGCACAACGCTCAAGTGGTCCAGATCGAACGCAAAGAGAAATTCCGTTTGCAGCAGCCGGGCAACAAGCCGAGCTAAAAAGATCGTCCGATCGCGGCCCGAGCCTTCGGCAGCTCCTACAGGGGGCTGTGTGCTGGAGCTGGCGAAGGCGGCGATCTTTCAGCGGGACCCGATTCCAGCAGTACATAAGAAAAAGCCACCACGCAGAATTCCAGGAGCTTTCACCATGTCATCGATTCGCCGTTACGCTTTGGCCGCCCTGGCCAGCGCTGTGTTTGCCGGTTCCGCGGTTGCCAAGGATTACGAACTGCTCAATGTGTCGTATGACCCGACGCGCGAGCTGTATCAGGACTACAACGCCGAATTCATCAAGTTCTGGCAGAAGGACCATGCCGGCGACACCGTGAAAATCCAGCAATCCCATGGTGGTTCGGGCAAGCAGGGCCGCGCCGTGATCGATGGCCTGCGTGCCGACGTCGTAACCCTGGCCCTGGCCGGTGACATCGACGAAATCGCCAAACTCGGCAAGACCCTGCCCGCCGACTGGCAGAAGCGTCTGCCGGAAGCGAGTACGCCGTACACCTCGACCATCGTGTTCCTGGTGCGTAAGGGCAACCCGAAAGGCATCAAGGACTGGGGCGATCTGGTCAAGAACGACGTCTCGGTGATCACCCCGAACCCGAAAACCTCCGGCGGTGCGCGCTGGAACTTCCTCGCGGCCTGGGCCTATGGCCTGAAAGCCAATGGCGGCAGCGAAGAAAAAGCTAAAGAGTACGTGCAGACCCTGTTCAAGCACGTACCGATTCTCGACACCGGCGCTCGCGGCTCGACCATCACCTTCGTCAACAACGGTCAGGGCGACGTGTTGCTGGCCTGGGAAAACGAAGCCTTCCTGGCGTTGAAAGAAGACGGCGGCGCCGACAAGTTCGACATCGTCGTGCCTTCGTTGTCGATCCTGGCTGAACCACCGGTGGCCGTGGTCGACAAAAATGCCCAGAAGAAGGGCAACGAGCAGATTGCCGAAGCCTACCTCAAGCACCTGTACAGCCCTGCCGGTCAGGAAATCGCTGCGAAGAACTTCTATCGTCCACGTGACAAGGACGTGGCCGCCAAGTACGCCCAGCAGTTCCCGAAACTGGAACTGGTGACCATCGACAAAGACTTCGGCGGCTGGAAAACCGCGCAACCGAAATTCTTCAACGATGGTGGCGTGTTCGACCAGATTTATCAGGCGCAGTAATCTCACTCTAACCAGCCTGATGTTTGGGCACATGACATGTGGGAGCGAGCCTGCTCGAAGGCAGTGTTACAGGCGACAGGAATGTTGACTGATACTTCCTCTTCGCGAGCAGGCTCGCTCCCACATTGATGCGTTTTTAACCAGGGACTTTTATGTCGCGTCGTATCTCCCCCGTCATACCCGGCTTCGGGCTGACGCTGGGTTACACCTTGGTGTACCTCAGTCTGATTGTGCTTATCCCGCTGGCGGCGATGTTCGTCCACGCCTCGCAGCTCACCTGGGATCAGTTCTGGACGATCATTTCCGCCCCCCGCGTGCTGGCAGCCTTGAAGTTGAGTTTCGGCACCGCGCTGTGCGCTGCGATCATCAACGGCATCATCGGTACGCTGCTGGCCTGGGTGCTGGTGCGCTACACCTTCCCCGGGCGCAAGGTGATCGACGCGATGATCGATCTGCCGTTCGCCCTACCAACGGCGGTAGCCGGTATTGCGCTGACCGCACTGTATGCGCCGGCCGGTCTGGTCGGGCAGTTCGCCGCCGACCTCGGTTTCAAAATCGCTTATACCCCGCTGGGCATCACCCTCGCGCTGACGTTTGTGACGCTGCCGTTCGTGGTGCGTACGGTGCAACCGGTGCTGGCCGACATTCCCCGTGAAGTCGAAGAAGCCGCAGCGTGCCTCGGCGCGAAGCCATGGCAGGTGTTCCGCCACATCCTGGTGCCGGCATTGCTGCCCGCCTGGCTGACCGGTTTTGCCCTGGCCTTTGCCCGTGGTGTCGGCGAGTACGGTTCGGTGATTTTCATCGCCGGCAACATGCCGATGAAAACCGAGATCCTGCCGCTGCTGATCATGGTCAAACTCGACCAGTACGATTACACCGGCGCCACGGCCATCGGCGTACTGATGCTGGTGGTTTCCTTTGTCCTGTTGCTGCTGATCAACCTGCTGCAGCGGCGCATCGAAACCCCATAAGGAGGCGCGAACATGTCCCAATCGTCTATTGCGGCCGCTTCCTCGGCCAACGCTGCACGCCGTGGCAGTGCCACATCGCGCAGAATCCTGATTGGCCTTGGCTGGCTGATCTTTTTCCTGTTTCTGTTACTGCCGTTGTTCATTGTGGTGTCGCAAGGGTTGAAGAACGGCCTCGGCGCATTCTTCACCGCGATCTTTGAGCCGGATGCACTCTCGGCACTGAAGCTCACCGTGTTCGCCGTGCTGATTTCGGTACCGCTGAACCTGGTGTTCGGGGTCAGCGCCGCGTGGTGCGTGAGCAAGTACTCGTTCCGCGGCAAGAGCATGCTGGTGACGCTGATCGACCTGCCGTTCTCGGTATCGCCGGTGATCGCAGGTTTAGTCTATGTGTTGATGTTCGGAGCCCAGGGCTTCTTCGGGCCGTGGTTGCAGGATCACGACATTCAGATCGTTTTCGCCCTGCCGGGCATCGTGCTGGCGACGATTTTCGTCACAGTGCCATTTGTGGCTCGCGAGCTGATCCCGCTGATGCAGGAACAAGGCACTCAGGAAGAGGAAGCGGCACGTCTGCTCGGCGCCAATGGCTGGCAGATGTTCTGGCACGTCACCGTCCCCAACATCAAGTGGGGCCTGATCTACGGCGTGGTGCTGTGTACCGCGCGGGCCATGGGTGAGTTCGGTGCGGTGTCGGTGGTTTCCGGGCATATTCGCGGGGTGACCAACACCTTGCCGTTGCACGTCGAGATCCTCTACAACGAATACAACCACGTGGCCGCGTTCGCCGTGGCGAGCCTGTTGCTGATCCTGGCGCTCTTCATCCTGCTGCTCAAGCAGTGGAGCGAAAACCGTATCAACCGCCTGCGCGCCAGCGCCGCGGAGGAATAATTCATGTCGATCGAAGTGCGTAACGTCAGCAAGAATTTCAACGCGTTCAAGGCGCTGGACAACATCAGCCTGGACATCCACAGCGGTGAGCTGGTAGCGCTGCTGGGCCCGTCCGGCTGCGGCAAAACCACCTTGCTGCGCATTATTGCCGGTCTGGAAACCCCGGATCAGGGCAACATCGTCTTCCACGGTGAAGACGTTTCCGGCCACGACGTGCGTGATCGCAACGTCGGTTTTGTGTTCCAGCACTACGCGCTGTTCCGCCACATGACCGTGTTCGACAACGTCGCCTTCGGCCTGCGCATGAAGCCGAAAAACCAGCGCCCGAACGAAAGCCAGATCGCGGCCAAGGTTCATGAGTTGTTGAACATGGTGCAACTGGACTGGCTGTCGGATCGTTACCCGGAGCAACTGTCCGGTGGCCAGCGCCAACGTATCGCCCTGGCCCGTGCCTTGGCGGTTGAGCCGAAAGTGCTGCTGCTCGACGAACCGTTCGGTGCCCTCGATGCCAAGGTGCGTAAAGAGCTGCGCCGCTGGCTGGCGCGTCTGCACGAAGACATCAACCTGACCTCGGTGTTCGTGACCCACGACCAGGAAGAAGCGATGGAAGTCGCCGACCGCATCGTGGTGATGAACAAGGGTGTGATCGAGCAGATCGGCTCGCCGGGCGACGTTTACGAAAACCCGGCCAGCGATTTCGTTTATCACTTCCTTGGTGATTCGAACCGCTTGCTGTTAAGCGACGACAATCACGTGCTGTTCCGTCCGCACGAAGTGTCGTTGTCCAGGCATGAGCTGGAAGATCACCATGCCGCCGAGGTGCGTGATATCCGGCCGCTGGGCGCGACCACGCGGGTGACGCTGAAGGTAGAAGGGCAGACTGATTTGATCGAGGCCGAAGTGGTGAAAGATCACGACAGCCTGATCGGTTTGGCCAAGGGTGAGACGTTGTTCTTCAAGCCGAAGGTCTGGCAGAAAGTCGCCAGCCTCTGACGCAAAAGACCTTGTAGGCGCTGCGATCCTTTGAGCTTGATTCTTGTAATCAGGACCACGGATCGCAGCGTGCCGTGGCGCCTGCGCGAATGATGTCATATGGCTATTGGTCTTAACTCAATTTGGTCTAACGGCTCCACCAACCGTGTCCCGTTCTTTGCCTAATCTCCATGCTGTGCCAGGAGGCGCGGTGAAGAGTCCATGACGGACCGGCGTATCTCCTGGACCCTGATGCCAAGGAGATAACGATGAGAACGGAAGTCCACCGGCCCGCGCCGTGGCTCGGTTGCGCGCTGTTCGGCGCAATGCTTAGTCCACTGGCCAACGCCGACCCCACGCTGTCAACGCAAATACCTTTCGATGTCACGGCGACCCCGCCGTTTTCCCTGACCAGCCTGCAACAAAACTTCGATGAAATGTCGTGGCAGACGTTTATCGCCTTGAACTGGCCGGCGCTGGATAACGGCGATCCGAACACCGGCACACCGATCGGCCAGCAGGACGGTGCGACGGTCTGGGAAAGCTGGAAAGAGAGCTATCAGATTTTCCTCGCCAAAGGGCAGACGCCCAATCCCTGGAACGCACCGGCGACTATTCCGAAAGCCTGCGAGGGCCTCGGTTCCGGGCGTTTGCTGCAACAGATGGGCAAGGTGCCGGATGTGCTCGATGAGTTTATCCAGCCGTTTCAGAGCGGGCCGCTGGTGGATCAGAGCGGGGTTTATACGCGTAACGAAATCGTGGTCAACCAGCCGATGTTCAACGACATCGTCAACAACGGTCTGTACAGCATTCAGGGTCAGCAGGCATTTTTTGCGGCCGACCCGAAGAATACGGTGGCGTTCAGTTGCGGCAACAACGACACCAGTCAGGTTGGTTCGCTGATGGTCAAGGCGTCGTGGAAAGTGCTCGACGGCAATGATCAACGGGAGAAATTCCACACCGTCGATGCGCTGGTATACACGCCGGGCAACAGCGACCCGAGCAAAGGCCCCGTGGTGCCAGAGTCATGCAAGGCCGAACCGGTGGGGTTGGTGGGCTTGCACATCGTGCACAAGACCAGCAGTGCGCCGCAGTGGGTCTGGTCGACGTTTGAACACGTCGATAACGTGCCGGAGCAATCCACACCCGTGGCCGAGCGAAAAGGTCCGTATCTGTTCTACAACGCCAACAGCCAGGCGGAAATCAACCAGCCACCGCCACGGCCATGGAATCCGGCAATCAAGGCCACGCCTTCGCAGATCGTTCGCGAGACCTCGCTGACGCCGGCGACCCGAACCCTCAACAGCACCTATCAGACGCTGCTGCGTACGGTGAACCCGAAGAGTGTGTGGGCCAACTATGAGTTGATCAGTACGCAGTGGCCGACCCTGACGCCGCAGCCACCGTGCCAGATCTCGAAAACCGAACCTTTGGGCCGCCCGGCGCCTTCGTTCCTCGCCAACGCTACGCTGGAAACCTACATCCAGGGCACCGTGCCACAAGCGTCCTCCAGTTGCATTGCTTGCCACGGTAACGCCGCCACCCATGTCACCGAGTCGCCGCGCACCAGTTTCGCGGACTTCACTTACTTGCTCGAACGCGCACAATCGACTGGCGCGACAAGGAGTCAGCCATGAGCATCGATCTGGACAACTTCGCCGGTCTGTCTTCGGCCCTGACCGGCATCCCACTAACGTTCATCGCTCCCTCCGTGGACCCGATCGACCTGCCAACGCAGTTCCTGACCTTCATCGGGCCGCGCATCACCCCTGCGGTAATGCAGGCGTTACTGAAACAATACGCGACGTTGCTGGCGGATAAAGTGCCGCCGGACCAGATCGCCCAAGCGGTGTTGATGAACGGCACGCAACCGGCTACCACGCAAACGGCGCAAGCCGCCCGGTCGATCATGAAACTCTGGCTGTTGGGCGTCTGGTATCAGCCGTACACCGTCGGCAGCAACAAGGCGGGGGATCAGATGGTGGTCTCCGATCAGGCCTACACCCAGAGCTGGGCATGGAGAATTGCCCAGGCGCACCCCATGGGTTACAGCGAGTCCTTCTTCGGTTACTGGAACGAAGTGCCGCCCAGCCTTGAAGACTTCACCGGGGTGCCTGCAAGCGGACAACAAGGAGTGTCGTCATGAGTACCGAACAAGCAGATGTGGTGATCGTCGGCGCCGGTCTGGCGGGCAGCATCATCGCCTATCAGTTGGGACTGGCCGGAGTGAAAGTATTGGTGCTGGAGTCCGGGCCGGAGATTCCGGCCAACCGAAATCAGTACCTTGAACGCTTCTATACCGCGACCTTGAAGACTCCCGAATCGCCGTATCCACCGGTCAGCACGCTGGACACACCGCGCAATCCGGCCGAGCAGAATGCGCCGCGTGCAACCATCGCCGACCTGATTCTGGGGTGGGACAATCCTGCCGTCAGCTACCTGGTGCAAAAGGGGCCACTGGCGTTTACCAGCACTTACGAACGGGTCGGCGGCGGCACCACCTGGCACTGGGTCGCGACCTGCCTGCGCATGGTGCCCAACGACTTCCGCCTGAAATCGCTGTACGGCGTCGGTGTCGACTGGCCGATCAGCTACAACGATCTGCAAAGCGCTTACTGTCGTGCCGAAGCGGAAATTGGCGTGGCGGCCAATGTGGCGGACCAGGCGTATCTGGGCATGACCTTCCCGGACGGCTATCAATTCCCGATGACCAGCATTCCGCTATCACTGGTCGATGGCAGTTTTGTCGCGGCGGTTCAGGGTCAATCGTTCGACGGCCTGCCACTGGTGGTCAGCCCGACACCAGCTGGGCGCAACTCGCAGCCCTATGCGGGTCGTCGTGTGTGCGCCGGCAACACCAACTGCACACCGATTTGCCCGATCCAGGCCAAGTACGACGCCACGGTGACCATGAACAACGCGCTGAATACCGGCAATGTGCGGGTGCTCTACAAAACCGTGGCAAGCAAAGTCACGGTGGCGGCGGACAAGTCCATCAGCGGCATCGAGTTTATCCAGTATCAACTGGGCGACGGCCCGCCGACCGGCACGGGCGTTGCGGTCGGCCAGCGTTATGTGATCGCGGCCCATGCCATTGAGACGCCGAAGCTGTTGCTCAATTCCACCAGCCCCGCGTGGCCCAAAGGCGTGGCCAACAGCAGCGGTCAGGTCGGACGCAGCCTGGCGGACCATCCGATCTATCTGGCCTGGGGCCTGATGCCGGAAGGTAAAGCGGTGTTCCCTTATCGCGGACCGGTTTCCACCGCAGGCATTGAAAGCCTGCGCGACGGTGCCTTTCGCAGTCAGCGTGCTGCGTGGCGGATCGAGATTGGCAACGAAGGCTTCAACTGGCCGGTGGGCGATCCCTACGTCACCGTTGCCGATCTGATCGATGGCACCAACGGCAGCGCCACCAATCCATTGCCACCGGCCGAGGGCCCGCAGCAAGTGTTGTATGGGACGGCACTGGTGCAGAAACTCAACGACTTGCTGACTCGTCAGTTCCGCATCGGTTTTCTTGTAGAACAGGTCGAGGACGATCCGGATAACGCCAATTGCTACATCGTGCCGTCAACGCAGTACAAGGATCGCTTGGGCATCCCGCGGCCGGAAATTCACTACGACTTGTCCAATTACACCAAGGAGGGTTTCCGCCAGGCGAAAATCCTTGCCACGCACATCATCACCGAGCTGCTCGGCGCCACCGAGTTGACCAAGCCGTTGCCGCCCGGAAAATTCAACTACAAGGACGTGGATTACAGCTTCCAGGGCGCCGGCCACCTGATGGGCACTTACCGCATGGGCGATAACCCGTTGAAATCGGTGGTCGACAAGGATCAGCGCAGTTGGGACCACAAAAACCTGTTCCTGGTGGGCGACGGTGTGTTCCCCAGCACCGGCACTTCAAACCCGAGCCTGACCATTGCGGCGTTGTCGATTCAGGCCGGCGACACCCTGGCCAATGACCTGAAAACCGCCACGGTGCAGGTTCAAGCCAATCAGCCCTGGCAGGGCACGGGCGTGCAGATCAACGGGCCGAGTCCGCGCCTGGTGCGGTATCTCAGTGGTCACTGGTTCGCCAGCCCGGCGGGCGGCATGGTTGACGGCAATGGCAGCGCGGGCCTGACCGCCAAACCCGGCTACACCTTGCCGGGCGCCAATGAGGGAGCGTTGATCGGTCGGATCAGCAGTACGGGGGCGCCGTTTCTGATCGGTGATCTGGCGCAGATTCCGGCGGGGCAGCAAGGCGAATTGCAGCTGTGCATCAACGACGATCTGGAGGGTCGCTATGGCGTCGGGCTTGCAGACAATCAGGGTGCGTTGACGGTGCAGGTGACGTTCGGCACATTGTGAAACAGGCCAAGCGAGGAGCGCAGTCGCGCACCTCGCTTGGTTTTTTTAATGGGCGGTTTTGTGTGTGCGCAGGGTCACCGGACCGCAGCGCTGTTCAATCGAGTGCTTCAATTCCTGCCGCATCCCGAGCATGAACGCCAGCTCCACCACGACAAACAGCGGCCCGACGATCAAACCGCTGACGTCATCGACAAACGCCGGTTTGCGTCCCTCGTAGTGATGCCCGACAAACTGGATAACCCAGCCGATCACAAACATCGCCAGGCCGCTGCTCAGCCAGACCATGGTGCTCTGCTGCGCCAGGACATGCCCGGCCCAGACTGATAACCCCATCAGCACCGTCATCAGTACGCCGAGTTTCACCTCCAGGCGCAGGTAAAACCACGCCGAGGCCAGCGCTACCACCACGGCTGGAGATATCCACAAGCCGCCCAGCGACCATTCCGGACGCGACAACAAAACCGCCACCGCCACCACAATCAGCGGAATGCCGATAAAGTGGCTGGCGATGTTGCGCGGGTCACGGTGGTAGGCGGCGTATTGACTCAGATGATCGACGAGGCTTTTCATTGTTGTTCCTCCTGTAGGGTGATCGCAGCATGCCCGGGGTTCAGCGTTCGCTCTGTCAGGCAGGCGACAATTAGGAGTGTTCATGGATAACCGTTCACGGCTGCTGACCGGGCAGTGGTTCAGTCATTTGCCTGCGTCCTTTCAGGATAGTCTGCTGGCGGCTGCGCGGGAGCGGCGGCTGACGGCGGGGCAGCGGCTGTTTCAGCGTGGCGATCCGCCGTGTGGTCTGTACGCGGTGCTCGATGGCGCCGTGCGCATCGGCGCGGTGAGCGAGCAAGGCAAGGAGGCGTTACTGAGTCTGGTCGAGGCGCCGCACTGGTTTGGTGAAATCAGCCTGTTCGACGGTCAGCCGCGTACCCATGACGCCTATGCCGTGGGGCCGTGTACGCTGCTGAATATCCCGCAGGCCACGTTGCTGAAACTGCTTGATGAGCACCCGGTGTACTGGCGGCATCTGGCGCTGTTGATGAGCCACAAGCTGCGCCTGACTTTCATTAATCTCGAACAGCTCAGCCTGCTGCCAGCCCCGGCGCGACTGGCTCATCGCTTGCTGATGATTGCCGAGGGCTACGGCGAAATCGACGCGCCCCGCCGGTTGCTGCAACTGCCACAGGAGCAGTTGGCATTGATGCTGTCGCTGTCGCGGCAGACCACCAATCAGATCCTCAAGGACTTGCAGGGGCAGGGGATTATTGGCTTGGGGTATGGCGAGATCGAGATCCTCGATGCGGTGCGGTTGCGGGCGCTGGCCACGATTTAGCGAACACCTGAAATCCTGTGTGGGAGCGAGCCTGCTCGCGAAAGCGGTGGGTCATTCACCAGTCGTTTTGACTGACCCGACGCCTTCGCGAGCAGGCTCGCTCCCACATTTTTGATTCGTGTTGATTTCAGGACCCGCGATAGGTCGAGAAGCCGTACGGGCTCAGCAGCAGCGGGATGTGGTAATGCTGATCGGTCTGCTTCACTTCGAAAATCACCGGAATTTCCGGAAAGAACGTGTCGTGTTTGGTCTTCTTGAAGTACTCGCCAGTCTTGAACACCACCCGGTATTCGCCCGCTTCAAATGGCTGTTTGGCCGGGAACAGTTCGGCAATGCGCCCCTGCTCATTGGTGGTGCCTTCGGCCAATGGCTGCCAGTTCTGGCCAACGTGCTTTTCCAGGGTCACGTTGATGCCCGGCGAGGGCAGGCCGTTTTCCAGGTTGAGTACGTGCACGCTGAGCGGATTGCCAGCGGCGAGTGCCAGGCTGGAAAACGCGCTGAGGCCCAGCGCAGCGAAGGTCATGCGCAAAGTCGTCATGGTGAATCTCCTTATCAGGAACGGGTGATGGACAGGCCAGCTTTGTCAGCGGCCCGGGTTGCACAGTTTTCGTCTTGCTCACCGCCGCCGGATCCAGCCACGCCCATGGCGCCAACCAGCTCATCGCCTGCGAACAATGGAATGCCGCCGCCAAGCAACAGCAATTCGTCGAGGGTGTTGAGGTTGGCGGTTTCCGGGTTGCTGCGGGCGCGCTCGGCGAACAGGCGCGTTGGGGTTTTTGTCGACAACGCGGTGTAGGCCTTGCGCTGGCTGGCAGCGGTGTTGTGCGGGCCGACACCGTCGCCGCGCAGGGTCACCAGCAAGTTGCCGCCCCGATCGAGTACCGACACCGTGCCGGTGCAGCTGCTCATTGCCGTGTCGGCCAGCAGGCGCGCAGTTTTCAGGTCGAGGTCGGCGTGGCGTGGCAGTTCAGGGCTGGCGAAAACGCTGGCGCTGAGGCCGAGGGCCAGGCTCGCAACGAGGTATTTGACGTTCATAAACAGGCTCCGGAAGCGAAGGTCACCACCTTAGCCGCCGGACTTCGTCAGAACGCCGTCAGTCGGATTACAAGTTTGTAATGGGCAACGAGGCCGAAGGCGCCTAGCCTGTGCGTCTGAATAATCGAGGTGTGCCATGCGTTTGCTGGTCGTAGAAGATGAAGCCAAAACCGCCAATTTCCTCGCCAAGGGGCTGGGCGAGTCGGGATTTGCCGTGGATGTGGCGCTCAATGGCCTCGACGGGCGCTATTTCATCGAGCAGCAGGAATACGACCTGATCATCCTCGACGTGATGCTGCCGGGCCTCAACGGCTGGCAATTGCTGCAACTGATCCGCCAGCGCGGCGCCACGCCGGTGCTGTTCCTCACCGCCAAGGACGCCATTGAAGATCGCGTGCGCGGTCTCGAACTGGGCGCCGACGACTACTTGCTCAAGCCCTTCGCCTTCGCCGAACTGCTCGCGCGCGTACGTACCCTGTTACGTCGCGGACCAATGCGCGAAGCCGAGTCGTACAGCATTGCCGATCTGGAGATTGACGTTTTACGCCGTCGCGTCAGTCGTGGCGGTCAGCGCATTGCCCTGACCAACAAGGAATTCGCGTTGTTGCAATTGCTCGCCAGCCGTCAGGGCGAAGTGCTGTCGCGCACACTGATCGCCTCACAGGTGTGGAACCTGAATTTCGACAGCGACACCAATATGGTCGAAGTCGCGGTAAGGCGTTTGCGCTCGAAAGTCGATGATCCGTTTATGCCGAAACTGATCCACACCGTGCGCGGCGTCGGGTATCAACTGGAAGCGCCCGACGATGCGCTCTAGGTCGATTGCCTGGCGCCTGGCGCTGGCGTTCGCGATGGTCTGCGCTTTGGTATTGGGCGCGATTGGCGTGTTTCTCTACCGCTCCCTCGCCGCTGAAATCGCCTACCGCGATGACTTGGCGTTGCTTGGGCGACTGGAACAGGTGCGTGCTCTGCTCGCCGACAGCGACAGCCTCGACGCGTTGCAGGCGCGGCCGCGGCTGTATCAGAACATGCTCGGTAATCTCGACAGTTTGCTGCTGGTGCGCCGCGCGGATGGATCAAATGTGATCGCGATCAACCCGCGCCAGCGAACGCTTCCAGCGCTGAACTCAATCGCGCGCGATCAGCCGCCGCAACGTCGCGACGTGATGACCTGGCAGGCGCCCGACGGCGCCGAAGTGGCGCTGCTGTCCGGCGAAGCTCAGGGGCCGAACGGCGAATCGCTAACCGTGATTGCCGGGAAAGTACTAAGCGAACGCGAGCAGATGCTCGCCAGCTACCGGATGCGGCTGTACGTCGCGATCGGGTTGGGTGCGTTGCTGGCGTTTGCGTTGGGGCTGGTGCTGCTGCGCCGTGGCCTGCAACCTTTACGGCAATTGAGCGAAGCGGTGCGCGGCATTGACCTGCGCAGCCTTGATCAGCGTCTGCCTGCCGTTGGCACGCCGGCGGAACTGCTTGAGCCGGTAAACGCGCTGAACGCCATGCTTGCGCGGCTGGAGGACAGCTTCCAGCGCCTGTCGCAGTTCTCCGCCGACCTCGCTCACGAAATTCGCACGCCGCTGCATACCTTGCTCGCCAGTAATGGCCAGGCGCTGAATCACTCGCGCAGCACGGCGGAGTATCAGGAATTGCTGGCCTCGAACATGGAAGAGTTCGAACGGCTCAAACGTATGGCGGAAAACCTGATGTTCCTCGCCCGGGCCGAACAGGCGGAGCGTGCGCTCGACTTGCGCACGCTGGATCTGGCTGACATCGGCAATGAGCTGTGTGACTACTTTGAAGCCTTGGCCGACGATCGTGGGATTCACTTGAGAAACACGTTCAGTGGGCAATTGTTTGCCGACCAGCAACTGCTGCAGCGTGCCCTCGGCAACCTGCTGGCCAACGCGGTGCGCCACGCGGACGTTGGCTCGGTCATCAGCTTGCGCCAGCGCGATGAGCCGGGCATGTGCTGGTTGCAGGTGAACAACTACGGCCCGGCCATCGCGCCTGAACATCTGGGCAAATTGTTCGACCGCTTCTACCGCGTCGACCCGGCCCGTGCTGAACCGGGTGATTCCGGCGGGTTAGGTCTGGCGATCGTGCAGTCGATCATGCAACTGCATGGTGGGCAGGTGCGGGTGAGCAGTGATGCGACGGGGACTGTGTTTGAGCTTGGGTTTGTGGTGAATTAGAGGGCCTCTTCGCGAGCAGGCTCGCTCCCACATTTGGAATGCGGTTCTCTGTGGGAGCGAGCCTGCTCGCGAAGGGGCCGGAACTGACGATTCAACACTCGGTTCAGTCAACGCAACTGATCCCGAAACTGCCCCGGCGTCATCCCCGTCCAGCGTTTGAACGCGCGGCTGAAACTGCTGGTGTCGGCAAACCCCAGCAAATAACTGACCTCACTCAACGAACATTGCGGATCTCGCAGATGCAGCAGCGCGAGGTTTTCGCGGCTTTCGTTGAGCAGCGTGTCGAAGCGGCAGCCTTCATCTGCCAAGTGCCGTTGTAGGCTGCGCAAGCTCAAGTGCAGAGCCTGGGCGATGCGTTCGGCGCTGGGCTCGCCTTCCGGTAGTTGCTCCTCAATGGCGTCGCGCACCTTGCGCTCCCAGGTCAGCGGTTTGAGCTGGGCCATGGTGCGCTTGAGTACAGCTTCGTTGTGTTCCGCCAGTTCGGGGTTGGCGTCGTCGAGATGGCTGTCGAAGTCGTTGAGGGCGAACTCCAGGCGATCTTCGGCCGAGGCGAAATGCACCGGCGCGCGGAAGACTTTGTGCCATTGATGCGCATCGTGCGGTTCCGGGCGACGCAGGTAAACGGCCAGTGGTGCGTAATCGCGACCGAGGCGATTGCGGCAGGTGCGCACGTAGATCGCGGCGAAAGCGTCGATGGCTTCGAAGGCTGGCGCTGGATTGCCTGCGGGAATTTTCAGACGGAACAGATAGCGATCGTTGGTGCGGCTCAGGTCCAGCTCAAGTGCATCGCTGACCACCGGGTGATAGCGCGCGATACGCTCGAACACTTCGCGCAAACTGCCACTGGCCACCAGCGCGTATCCGAGCGCGTGGAACGTGGTAGGGCTGACAAAACGCGACACACGCAGACCAATCGCCGGATCGCCGCTGACCTGCACGGCGATCTGCCACAGGCGCGTGGTGGCGGACAGGGGATAGCGGGCGTTGGGGTCGTCCATCAGTTGCGGATCGAGCCCGGCCTGTTGGCACAGGTCAGTACTGTCCAGCCCCAGCGCGTCGAGTTGCTTGCGCAGGGCACGGGTCCAACTGGCGAGGGAGGTCGGTTCCTTCATGCTGATTGGCGCTTCCGGTCAACAGGTTGGCGTTCTCGGCTACCGTCATTGCAAACATCACGACGCAAGATACGAACATCTTAAACCCGAGGATGGAAGCATGGACGGTACTTCTGCAAGCCCCCAGCGACACAATGCGGCGCAGCGATCAGCGCATATTCGCGAAGTGGTGCTGGCCAAAGGCATGGAATTGCGCGAGCGCTACCCGATTCTCAAGCATCAGGACGCGCTGGGTGCGGGAATTCTGGCCTTTGCGCTGGCTGGGATGATCGGTTCGGCGGCGCTGTACATCATTGGCCACATGGCCTGGTGGGTGTGCCTGTTGCTCAACGCGTTTTTCGCGTCGTTGACCCATGAGCTGGAGCACGACCTGATCCACAGCATGTATTTCCGCAAGCAACGCGTGCCGCATAACCTGATGATGGGCCTGGTCTGGCTGGCGCGACCAAGTACGATCAATCCGTGGATTCGCCGGCATCTGCATCTCAATCACCACAAGGTGTCCGGCACTGAAACCGACATGGAAGAGCGCGCAATCACCAACGGCGAACCGTGGGGTTTTGCGCGGTTGCTGATGGTCGGTGACAACATGATGTCGGCGTTCATCCGCTTGCTGCGGGCGCCGACCTGGGCGCATAAGTGGAACATTCTCAAACGAGTTTTCAAGGTTTACGCGCCGCTGGCACTGCTGCATTGGGGCGCGTGGTATGTGTTTTTAGGCTTCCACGCAGCCAATGGCATCGCCTACCTGATGGGCTCGCCGATTGAATGGTCGGCGACCACGCTATCAGTGATGCAGGTGATTGATATCACTGCCGTGGTGATCATTGGCCCGAACGTGTTGCGCACGTTCTGCCTGCACTTCATCAGTTCGAACATGCATTACTACGGCGATGTCGAGCCGGGCAATGTGATGCAGCAATGCCAGGTGCTGAACCCTTGGTGGCTATGGCCGTTGCAGGCGTTCTGTTTCAACTTTGGCAGCAGCCACGGCATTCATCATTTTGTGGTGAAGGAGCCGTTTTACATTCGCCAGATGACCGTGCCGGTGGCGCATAAGGTAATGCGCGAGATGGGCGTGCGGTTCAATGATTTCGGCACGTTCGGGCGGGCGAACCGGTTTGTGCGCCGGGATGACGTGGTGAGTGAAGAAGCGCGTACAGCCCGGGCCTGATCACTGGATTCAAGGACCTTTTCGCTGGCAAGCCAGCTCCCACAGGTTCTGTGTGGTTCATGAAATTTTTGAACGACATCGCCCCCTGTGGGAGCTGGCTTGCAAGCGATAGCTATAGCTCAGACAACCTCAATCCGGCCGCAATGGTGAAGCACGCAAAATCCCCCTCGTTACTCAACACACAGCCGCAGCCAGACCATGAATCTCCCCAGATCAATTTCCAGGTGATAACGCTGCTGTGTCGCGGCTGGTGAATACGGAGTGTTTACTGGCCTGAAAGGGCGCCAAGCGGACGGCATCAAGAATCGATTTCGTACTGTACAAGGTGTGGTATGAAACAAGTACAGTTGCTAGTACCAGCAGTGCGGTGTGATGTACGAAAAATGCAAACGCCAGAATTTCTCGCGTTCCTCATCTATGAATTCGATAGCGCAATTTTTAGTGTAGTCAGCTTCTGCGTGTTCGCCCGCGGTACTTGCGGGTGCACGTGGCGGCCAAGCAGGCTGATGTCATCCAGGTCGGCTGGGTCAGCGTGCCCGTCGATTTCAAAATTCATCAAACCGAAACCAAATTCGCGCGGAATGGTTACATGGGGGAATACATCATGCGGCTACCGCTATCTGCACAGGAATCGATCTGGCGCGGTTAGCTGGCGGCTGGTCGGGTTAACAGCATTTAAGATTTTCCGGGGCCGTCTCCTTGGCAGGGTGCGGCCCTTTTTTATGTCTGGATTTACGGCAGAAGCCCCTCACCCTAGGCCTCTCCTGGGGGGTGAGGGCCGTTGATCTAAAGCGTACCGGGAAACGTATATGCGATTAAGGTCTTAATAAATAGCTTCTTATTCCTTAACGAATATAAATCCCATCCCTATACTCGTTCAGGAACAGACACGCAGGAGAGCTCCCCCATGCGCAACGAATCAATTCGCTACCTGATTGTGCCGGGCTGGCAAGGATCGCCAGAAGATCATTGGCAAACCCACTGGCAGAACAGCCTGCCAAACAGCGCGCGGGTGGAACAGGCCGACTGGCTGACCCCGCGCCGTGAAGACTGGGTCGCGGCGCTGGCCGAGGCGATTGCCGCCGACAGCACGCCAGTCATCCTCATCGCGCACAGCCTCGGCTGCATCACTGTCGCCCATTGGGCGGCGACCGCGCCGTTGCAATACCTGCGTCAGGTACGCGGCGCCTTGCTGGTTGCGCCGGCGGATGTCGAGCGTCCGGCCTGCGTGCCGGCCCTGCGCAATTTCGCACCGATCCCGAGCGATCTGCTGCCGTTCCCGAGCCAGGTTGTCAGCTCCGACAACGACGCCGCCGTCAGCGCGCCGCGCGCTCTGGAGTTGGCGCGTAACTGGGGTGCCGAGGCGGGAATTCTGGCCGGTGCCGGGCATATCAATGTGAAGTCCGGGCATCAGCGTTGGGAACAGGGTTTTGCCTATCTCTATCGCCTGCAAAACCGCATGGAACACCACGCCCGACGTCGCGCCTGATTTTTACTTCTTCAAACGCCCCCGTCTGCCGGCGGTTCTGGGCGGGAGTCCGCCATGAGTTTCGAAACTTTCGGTCAGCCGCTGCTGACCTTTCCCGATGCGGAAAAAAGCCCCCTGAGCATTCGCGCCAAAGCGCTGGTGTTTGTCGATCCGCGCTCGCGTCAACTGCGTGAAGAACTTGAGCAGTTGGCGCCACGATCAATATCAGTGTTGATCCGTGGCGAGACCGGCACCGGTAAAGAACTGCTCGCCCGGCACATCCACCGCGCCAGTGATCGCAGTGGCCTGTTCGTTTCGGTCAATTGCGGCGCGATCAGCCCTACTTATGCCGATGCCGAATTGTTTGGCTACGCCGCTGGCAGTTACACAGGTTCGGCCAGCAGCCGCGCGGGCTGGTTCGGCTCGGCCAATGGCGGGACGTTATACCTCGATGAAATCGGCGACCTGCCGCTGCCGATCCAGATCAAATTGCTCGCCGCCCTGGAAAACCACGAAGTCACCCGCGTTGGCGCGCATCAGCCGAGCCCAGTGGATGTGCGGCTGGTGGCGGCGACCAGTATCGATCTGGCGCAAGCGGTGGACGCCGGGAAATTCCACGAGCGGCTCTACCATTACCTCAGCGAAGGGCAACTGGAGTTGCCGGCGCTGCGCGCGCGAATCGGCGACATCCTGTCGCTGGCCGAATATTTCCTCGGCATCTACAGCCAGCGTCTGGGTCTGCCCGTGCCGTTAATCAGCGAAGCGGCGCAACACGTGCTTGAACAACACAGCTGGCCGGGCAACACCCGTGAGCTGGAAAACGTCATTCACTTTGCCTTGTTGGTGAGCACCGGCGACGAGATTCTGCCGGAGCACCTGAACCTGCCCGACGCGTCTGGCCCGCAGGTTCAGATCGAGCGGCTGGTGACGCAAATCAACATCGGTGGCAGTGTCGATGAGCGTAAAGCGTTGAAAGAATTGCTGATTCGTTTGAGTGAGGGCTTGTAACCATTTTGTTCAACATGAACAAAATGGAATATGAAGCTGAATAAACGTTATTGTCCGGGAATAAAAAATCCCGGTATTGTCCGCTTCACGCCAGAGATAGCACTTCACTGGCACTCGTATTTAATTAATAGCCGTCGCCATCGGCGATCGTGATTTTCGATAAGGACACTGCATGAAAAAGGTTCTGTTGTTTACCGCATTGGCGGCTGCTCTGACTGCTTCCCTGGCCCAGGCCGGCGAGAAACTGGTAGTCGCGGCGACCCCGGTGCCGCACGCTGAAATTCTTGAGCTGATCAAACCGACCCTCGCCAAAGAAGGCGTGGATCTGGAAATCAAAGTCTTCACCGACTACGTGCAGCCGAACGTACAGGTGGGCGAGAAGCGTCTGGATGCCAACTACTTCCAGACCCTGCCGTACCTGAACAGCTTCAACCAGGGCAAATACAAGGAAGACAAGTCCAAGTATCTGGTGACTGTGCAAGGCGTGCACGTTGAACCGTTCGGTGGCTACTCGAGCAAATACAAAACCCTGGCTGAACTGCCGGACGGCGCAACCATCGCCATCCCGAACGAAGGCAGCAACAGCGGCCGCGCCCTGATCCTGCTGCAGAAGGCTGGCCTGATCGAACTGAAAGACCCGAAGAACGCCCTGGCAACGCCGAAAGACATCGCCAAGAACCCGCACAACTTCAAGTTCAAGGAACTGGAATCGGCGCTGCTGCCACGCGTTCTGAAGGAAGTTGATCTGGACATGATCAACACCAACTACGCGCTGGAAGCAGGTTTGAACCCAAACAAGGATGCTTTGGTGATCGAAGGTGCTGATTCGCCGTACGTGAACTTCCTGGTGGCCCGTGAGGACAACAAGAACAGCGACGCGATCCAGAAACTGGCCAAAGCCCTGACCAGCCCGGAAGTCAAAGCGTTCATCGAGAAGAAGTACAACGGCGCAGTACTGCCGGCGTTCTGATCTGACGTTTTAAAACACCCCCTTCAGGTGTAAAAACGCCGATGGCCAGTGATGGGCATCGGCGTTTTTGTGTGTGCCTTTAAAAGCCCCTCACCCTAACCCTCTCCCGGAGGGAGAGGGGACTGATCGGGGGATGCTTTAGAAGTACGCCGACGTGAAAGAGCTCTGCTGAATCCATAATCGACTCGATTTTTCAGGTCGATGTAAAACGCCAGACACCTCGGTCGGCCCCTCTCCCTCCGTGAGAGGGCTTGGGGTGAGGGGCTTTTGATTCTCAGGCCACCCGGGCCTTCAAAGCCCTCCTCAACGCCATCAACAATTTCACAATCTCCTGCGGATCCAGTCGCTGCGGCACTTTTACGTCCATGTTTTCTTCCTTGTTATGGGGGTTGGCCGGGGGAGTCTGGCCAAAAGCTGTTCGTCCTTGGAGGGCTTTCGTTAAAAAAAGATCCTTCCTACAGCGAAAAGGAAAATAGCTTTCTTATTCCTTCCCGGCAAATTCAAGGACAGGTTTTTGCTTGATACCAATAGGCTTTAACCGTTTTCGTGGCAGCCCAGAATCTGCCGCAGGCCACGATCTTTTTGGTTTCGGGATCAGTCAGGCCAATGCCACGCCGGCTCATCCAGCACGCGCTGCCCGACAATCCCGGTCTGCCCCAGCGTCTTCTCCAGCACAATGCAATTGCACTCCGGGTCTTCCTGCAACGCCGAAATCAATCGCCGCGCATGGGATACCACCCACACCTGACACTCTTGCGACGCCTTGATAATCAACCGCGCCAGCGCAGGCAGCAGGTCCGGGTGCAGACTGGTTTCTGGTTCGTTCAGCACCATCAACGACGGTGGTCGTGGCGTGAGCAATGCCGCGACCAGCAGCAGATAACGCAACGTCCCGTCCGACAGCTCCGCCGCCGACAATGGTCGCAATAACCCTTCCTGAAAAAACTCGATGGCAAAGCGTCCGCCGGCCAGGGATTCGATGTGCAACCGCGCGCCGGGAAATGCATCGGTGATGGCGGCCCGCATCGCGTCGGCATCGCCTATTTCGATGATGGTCTGCAACGCCGCTGCCAGATCGCGACCATCGTGATGCAATACCGGCGTGCGCGTACCCAGTTGCGGCTTGCGCACCGCGGCGTCGGCATCGCTGCGAAAGTGATCGTAGAAGCGCCAGCGGCGGATGAACTCGCGCATCTGGAACACTTCCGGCGAGCTGCGCAGGCTGCCGACCTGATCGAACAGGCTGTCGAAGTTCGGCGTGTGTTGTGCCAATACATCCCAACTGCGGCCCTCGCGAGCACGGATCATCGACCCGTTGCGATCCACCAGCAGGCTGGCGGGGCGATAGAGCGGCCCGGCCCAGATGCATTCTTTTTTGATTTCCGGGTCGAGGGAAAAGTACGAGCGGCTCGGCTCGGGCAAGCCCAAGGCAATCGAATAACTGAAATCCTCCCCGGCAAACCCCAGGCGCAGGCGTTTGACGCCTTGGCGCACCGTCGGCTCGATCGCCACCTCACCGTTGCGCATCCGGCGACTGATGGTTTCCGGCCCGGCCCAGAACGTTGAATCCAGCCCGCCTTCACGGGCCAGCGCATTGACCACGCCGCCCTGCGCAGTTTCCGCCAACAGGCGCAGCGCCCGGTACAGGTTAGACTTGCCGCTGCCGTTGGGGCCGGTGATCAGGTTCAGCCGACCCAGCGGGATCACCAATTTATTGATCGAGCGGTAATTGGCCACCGCGAGGG
This sequence comes from Pseudomonas sp. A0308, assembly GCF_044218815.1. Classification (NCBI taxonomy): domain Bacteria; kingdom Pseudomonadati; phylum Pseudomonadota; class Gammaproteobacteria; order Pseudomonadales; family Pseudomonadaceae; genus Pseudomonas; species Pseudomonas sp. A0308. The sequence goes on along the minus strand of NZ_CP162581.1, from coordinate 3,089,110 downwards.
TCTTGAGCATGGAAATCCTTCTCTTGATCGTTCCTGCGCGGGGGCAGTTAAACGATCGCATTGTAGGCTTTGCCGCCGGCGGCGAGCTTTTGATCTTGATCTAAAAAGCAAAAGATCGCCGCCGGCTGCAGCGCCTGCAGGGGTAAATGCAGCATCATGCGAGCAATGGCGGAACCCTGTTCTAAGCTCACAGTCGTATCGTCACTTGCACGTTCGTACACAGGAAGGAGTCTGCATGGCGAGTCCCGGATTGAAAACAGTGGTCGTGCTCGGCCTGCTCACATTGCTGGCCGCCTGTGGCGACAAGAAACAGGTCGAAAAAGAACTGCCCCGGGTCTTCGTGCAAGAGGTCAAACCGGCCGATTACGCGGCTTCGGTGACGCTGACCGGCGACGTTCAGGCGCGGGTCCAGACCGATCTGTCGTTCCGTGTCGGCGGCAAGATTATCCAGCGTTCGGTTGACGTCGGCGACCGCGTCACCGCCAAACAGGTGCTGGCCAAACTCGATCCGAAAGATTTGCAGACCAACGTCGACTCCGCACAAGCACAAGTGGTGGCCGAGCAGGCGCGGGTCAAACAGAGCGCAGCGGCTTTCGTCCGCCAGCAGAAACTCTTGCCCAAGGGCTACACCAGCCAATCCGAATATGACGCCGCGCAAGCACAATTGCGCAGCAGCCAGAGCGCGCTGACGGCCGCTCAGGCACAACTGGCCAATGCCCGCGAGCAACTGAGCTACACCTCGCTGATCGCCGAAGCGCCGGGGATCATCACCGCGCGCCAGGCCGAAGTTGGCCAGGTCGTGCAAGCCACCGTGCCGATCTACAGCCTGGCCCGTGACGGTGAGCGCGACGCGGTGTTCAACGTCTACGAGTCGCTGTTGGCCGGACCGCCGACGGATCGCTCGATTGAAGTCAGCCTGCTCGATAATCCGAAAATCAAAACCACCGGCACGGTGCGTGAAATCACTCCGGCGGTATCCGCGCAGACCGGCACCGTGCAGGTCAAAGTCACCCTCGATAGCCTGCCGGAAGGCATGCAGCTCGGCTCGGTGGTCAGCGCCACGGCCAAGACGCCCGGCCAATCCGCCGTGGAACTGCCGTGGTCGGCGCTGACCAAAAATCTCAGCGAGCCGGCGGTGTGGATCATTGATGGCGAGGGCCGCGCGCAACTGCACACGGTCACGGTTGGGCGTTACCTGACCGGCAAAGTCATCGTCAGCGACGGTTTGAAGGCTGGCGACAAAGTGATCATCGCCGGCGGCCAGTTGCTGCATCCGGGGATGAAAGTCGAGATTGCCGAAAACACTTACAAGGATCTGCAAGTGGGAGCCCAGCCATGACGCGCCTGTTGTTGCTCACGGTGCTGCTGGCGCTGGCCGCGTGCTCGGAAAAAGAAGCGCCGCCGGAGCCGGTGCGTCCGGTGTTGTCGGTGGAAGTGAAAACCCTCAATCAGGAAGACCTCGGGCGTTTTGCCGGGAGCATTCAGGCACGCTACGAAAGCAACGTTGGTTTCCGTATCCCGGGGCGTATCGCCAGCCGTAACGTCGATGTCGGCGCCGAAGTCGAGAAGGGCGCCTTGCTCGCCACACTCGACCCAACCGATCAGCAGAACCGGTTGCGCGCCGCCCAAGGGGATCTGGCGCGCATTGAAGCGCAGTACATCAATGCCCAGGCCAACGCCCGTCGCCAGCAGCAATTGTTCGACCGTGGCGTCGGTGCGCAGGCGCAACTGGACATCGCCCAAACCGACCTGAAAACCACCAAGGCTTCGCTGGATCAGGCCAAGGCGTCGCTGAGCCAGGCCAAGGATCAGCTCGACTATGTGCAACTGCGCACCGATCACAAAGCCGTGGTCACCGCGTGGAATGCCGAGGCCGGGCAAGTGGTTACCGCCGGCCAGCAAGTGGTGACGCTGGCGCAACCGGACATCAAGGAAGCGGTGATCGACCTGCCCGATACCCTTGTCGATCAACTGCCACCGGATGTGGTGTTTCTGGTCGCCGCGCAACTCGACCCGAGTATCAACACCACCGCGACCGTCCGCGAGATCGAACCCCAGGCCCAGAGCGCCACCCGCACCCGGCGTGCACGCCTGACGCTCACCGACACGCCCCCCGGTTTTCGTCTCGGCACAGCGATCAGCGTCACCCTCAGTTCGGCAATCAAGCCGCGTCTCGAATTGCCGGTCAGCGTGTTGCAGGAAGTCGACGGCAAAACACGGATCTGGGTCATCGACCCGCAAGCGCAAACCGTCTCGCCACGTGACGTCACCCTGATCAGTCGCAATGACAGCACCGTGGTGCTGTCCGGCGGCGTCAAGGCTGGCGAGCGGGTGGTAACGGCCGGTGTGAACAGCCTCAAACCGGGGCAGAAAGTCAAAATCGACGAGGACAGTCCACGATGAAAGGGCCTTTCAACCTATCCGAATGGGCTCTGAAACATCAGTCGTTCGTCTGGTACCTGATGTTCGTCGCGCTGCTGATGGGCGTGTTCTCGTACATGAACCTGGGTCGCGAGGAAGACCCGTCGTTCACCATCAAGACCATGGTCATCCAGACCCGCTGGCCGGGTGCGACGCAAGAGGAAACCCTCAAACAGGTCACCGACCGCATCGAGAAAAAACTCGAAGAACTCGACTCCCTCGACTACGTGAAAAGTTACACGCGACCCGGCGAATCCACGGTGTTTGTGTACTTGCGCGATACCACCAGCGCCAAGGACATCCCGGACATCTGGTATCAGGTGCGCAAGAAGATCAACGACATTCGTGGCGACTTCCCCCAAGGCCTGCAAGGGCCGGGGTTCAACGATGAGTTCGGTGATGTGTTCGGCTCGGTGTATGCGTTTACCGCCGACGGCTTGTCGATGCGCCAGTTGCGCGATTACGTCGAACAGGTGCGTGCCGAGATCCGTGAAGTGCCGGGGCTGGGCAAGGTCGAGATGGTTGGCGAGCAGGATGAAGTGCTCTACCTGAATTTCTCCACGCGCAAACTGGCGGCGCTGGGCATCGATCAGCGTCAGGTGGTGCAGAGCCTGCAATCGCAAAACGCGGTGACCCCTGCGGGCGTTATCGAAGCCGGGCCGGAGCGGATTTCCGTGCGCACCTCCGGGCAATTTGCCTCGGAGAAAGACCTGGCTGACGTCAACCTGCGCCTTAATGACCGCTTCTATCGCCTCGCCGATATCGCCAACATCACTCGCGGCTACGTCGACCCGGCGACACCGGAGTTTCGTTTTGACGGTAAAAAAGCCATCGGCCTCGCGATTGCGATGAAGAAGGGCGGCAACATTCAGGAGTTCGGCAAGGCGCTGCACCAACGCATGGAGGCGCTGACCGCCGACTTGCCGGTGGGCGTCGGCGTGCACACGGTTTCCGACCAGGCCGACGTCGTGGAAAAAGCCGTCGGCGGTTTCACCAGTGCGCTGTTCGAAGCGGTAATTATCGTGCTGGTGGTGAGCTTTATCAGCCTCGGCGTGCGCGCCGGTCTGGTGGTGGCGTGCTCGATTCCGCTGGTGCTGGCGATGGTCTTCGTGTTCATGGAATACAGCGGCATCACCATGCAGCGGATCTCCCTTGGCGCATTGATCATCGCCCTCGGCCTGCTGGTGGACGACGCGATGATCACGGTGGAGATGATGGTCACGCGCCTGGAAATGGGCGAGACCAAGGAGCAGGCGGCGACCTACGCCTACACCTCGACCGCGTTCCCGATGCTCACCGGTACGCTGGTGACCGTCGCCGGGTTCGTTCCGATCGGCCTCAACGCCAGTTCGGCGGGTGAGTACACCTTCACCCTGTTTGCGGTGATCGCCGTGGCGATGCTGGTGTCGTGGATTGTCGCGGTGCTGTTTGCACCCGTAATCGGCGTGCACATTCTCAGCGCCAACGTCAAACCGCACAGTGCTGAACCGGGTCGCATCGGCCGCGCGTTCAACTACGGCATGTTCTGGGCCATGCGCAACCGCTGGTGGGCGATCGGCATCACCATCGCGTTGTTCGTGGCGTCGGTATTCTCCATGCAGTTTGTACAGAACCAGTTCTTCCCGTCTTCGGACCGCCCGGAAATCCTCGTCGACCTCAACCTGCCGCAAAACGCCTCGATGGCCGAAACCCGCAAGGCTGTGGACAGGCTCGAAGCGACGTTCAAGGATGACCCGGACATCGCGCGCTGGAGTACCTACATCGGCGAAGGCGCGATCCGTTTCTACCTGCCCCTCGACCAGCAATTGCAGAACCCGTACTACGCGCAACTGGTCATCGTGAGTAAGGGGCTGGAGTCGCGTGAGGCCTTGAGTCAGCGCCTGCGCGAACGTCTGCGAAAGGACTTCGTCGGCATTGGCAGTTACGTGCAGGCACTGGAGATGGGCCCGCCGGTAGGGCGGCCGATCCAGTACCGGGTCAGCGGCAAGGACATCGATCAGGTGCGCAAGCACGCGATCGAACTGGCCACCGAACTCGACAAGAACTCGCACATCGGCGAAATCATTTACGACTGGAACGAACCGGGCAAAGTCCTGCGCATCGACATCGCCCAGGACAAGGCGCGGCAACTCGGCTTGTCCTCGGAGGACGTCGCCAATCTGATGAACAGCATCGTCGTCGGCTCGCCGGTGACCCAGGTCGATGACGACATCTACCTGATCAACGTTATCGGTCGTGCCGAAGATGCCGAACGCGGTACGCCGGAGACCCTGCAAAACCTGCAGATCGTCACGCCGAGCGGCACATCGATTCCACTGCTGGCATTCGCCACCGTGCGCTATGAGCTGGAGCAGCCGCTGGTGTGGCGTCGCGACCGCAAGCCGACAATCACCATCAAAGCGGCGGTGCGCGATGAGATTCAGCCGACCGATCTGGTCAAGCAGCTCAAGCCCGACATCGACAAATTCGCCGCCGGGTTGCCGGTGGGCTACGAGGTCGCCACTGGCGGTACGGTCGAGGAAAGCGGCAAGGCCCAAGGGCCGATTGCCAAGGTCGTGCCGCTGATGCTGTTTTTGATGGCGACGTTCCTGATGATCCAGTTGCACAGTGTGCAGAAGCTGTTCCTGGTCGCGAGTGTCGCGCCGCTCGGCTTGATTGGCGTGGTGCTGGCGCTGATCCCGACGGGTACGCCGATGGGCTTCGTGGCGATCCTGGGGATTCTTGCGCTGATCGGTATCATCATCCGCAACTCGGTAATTCTGGTCACGCAGATCGACGAACTGGAGAAAGAAGGTCTGGAACCCTGGGATGCGGTGGCGAAAGCGACTGAGCACCGACGCCGTCCGATCCTGCTGACCGCTGCGGCGGCGAGCCTGGGCATGATCCCGATTGCCCGCGAAGTGTTCTGGGGGCCGATGGCTTACGCGATGATCGGCGGGATCATCATCGCCACCTTGCTGACGCTGCTGTTTCTGCCAGCGCTGTACGTGGCCTGGTACAAGATTCGCGAGCCGAAGAAAGACTCATCGCCGTCGGCACATTGATCGGTCTTGTTACACCTTTGGGAACGGTCTGACTTACAAGCGTCGTCCATTGCGTTACCGTCCCTCCTCCATTTGGAGGGGGACGCCTGATGTCTACGATTGCTTGCTGGCCGCGTCAGCTGCTGCTGATGCTCGGGCTGTGCCTGTCGCCCTCGACGCTGGCCGCAACGCTATTGGCCAACGCGCTGTGGCAGGTGCAGATCGACCCCGCGACCCTCGCCGTGCAGGTCACCCCGGCCGACCGCGCCAGCGTGCAGGCATCGACGGGGGTTGAAGCGCACAAGGTCAGTCAATTGGTCAGAAGCGGCAATCGCCTCGACTGGCAATGGGATGATGGCGCCTGGACCCTCAGTGCTGAACTCGATCAGCGCGACCTTTCGTTCTCTATTACCGCGCGCAAGCCAGGTGACTTCGAGTTCCTGCGCCAACCCGGCAGCGCCATGGGCAAAGGCTTGATCTGGCCGCTGGCCGAAGGGCATTACGTGCCGCGTGGGGATCAGGTCTGGCAGAAATTTCTGCTCGGTGAGGGCGCATTCAATACCACCCAGGATCTCGGCTTGCCGCTGTGGGGCGTCGTGCACGACGGGTTCAGCCTCAATTGGCTGCTGAGCAATCCGTACAACAATCATCTGCTGTTCAGCGCTGATGGTCAGACCCTGGCGTTGTCAGCGCGGCATCAATTCACCTCATTGCAACCGTCGACGCCGCTGACGTTCAGCCTGTTTCTGGGCGACGCCGAACCGTTGGCGGGGGCCAAACGCTACCGGCAATGGCTGATCGATAACGGCCAATATGAAACGCTGAGCAGCAAGCTTGAGAAAAACCCGCAGGCCAGCAAGCTGCTGGGGGCCAGCCATGTCTACCTGTGGGGCAACGATCTGTTGGGAGCGAAAGATGTGCGCAACTGGCCGGCGCTGCTCGGCAAACTGCGCAGTCAGACGCCGCTGGCCAGTGCGCTGCGCGGCGCTATGGATCACGAAGCCTTGCAGATGCTCGCCGGCGAAACCGTGCTCAATCGCTACCAGAAAACGGTGCTGCTGCGCAGTCTCAATCGCGCGCTCGACACCCTGGCGCGCAAAACCTGGCAAGCGCGCGCGGTGCCGGACATGCAGGCACTGGTCAGTGGTTATGGCGCCCTTCGCGGGCAACTGGCCGGCGAATTCGCGGGCGCCTTGACCGCCGATCCCAAGCGCTGGGGCAGCACCTTGTCGCTCGATACCCTTGAACGCTTGCACAGTGCAGGGCTGACGCGTTTGTGGCTGGGGCTTGGCGAGGGTTGGGAGGGCGGACTCTGGCATCCGGAGGTGGTTCGCGCAGCGGTGAAGGCGGGGTATCTGATCGCGCCGTATGACTCCTACCAGACCGCCCTGAGCCGGGACGAAAACCCGGACTGGATCACCGCGCACCTGGGCGACATGGCGAACACCGAATGCGCCATCGTGCTGGAAAACCGCACGCTGAAAACCGGATTCCAGCAGTCCGGACACTACACCGATCCGCGTTGCGTACGGCCGTTGCTGGAGAGACGCGTCACCGCCATCAGCGCCGCTGCCGGTTTCAACAGTTGGTTTCTCGACGCCTACGCCACGGGCATGGTGCTCGACAGTTACCGTCCCGGCGCCACGATGACGCAAGCGCAAAATGCCGAAAGTAACGTCGAGGCTTCACGCTGGATCAATCAGGTCTTGCAACTGCCCACCGGCTCCGAGGATGGCAACGCGACCACAGCGCAAGGCGTGCTGTTTGCCCATGGCATGCAGACGCCCGTGATCGGCTGGGGCGATGTCGACATGAGCAAAAATCCTGCCTCTGAATACTTCGTCGGCAAATGGTATCCGCCGGAGCAACCGGCGGTGTTCTTCAAGCCTGTGCCGATCAAAGAACCGTACCGCCGCATCCACTTTGATCCGGCCAGCCGTTTGCCGCTGTATCAGGCAGTGTTCCACGGTTCGGTCATCACCACGCATCACTGGTTGTACGACAGCCTGAAGCTGAGCAACGTGCGGGCGGCGAATGAGCTTACGCAGTTGCTCTACAACGTGCCGCCGCTGTATCACCTGAGCGCGGCGACGCTTGCGCAGCGGCTGCCGCTGATGGCGCGGCAGGACGTTTTTTTCCGCCCGTTGCATGAACGTCTGGCGAAGCAGGAGATGACCGGATTCGAATGGCTAAGCGATGATCGGCGCGTGCAGCAGACAACCTTTGCGGACGGTACTCGATTGCAGGCCAACTTCGATCAAGCCGCGCGTGAAGTGCGCGGCCAGACCCTGCCGGGCGAGAGCCTCACGGTGTTGCTGCCCGACGGTACGGTGAGCCACTACCGGGTGCAGAACGCTCCCTGAGTCAGGCCTTGCGCCAAACACTCGCCAGCCACGGCTGTTGCTCTCGCGGCAGCCCCGCTGGCCGGAAGTAGTGTTCCAGCTCGACGAAACCGGCCGCCGTGAGCAACCCGCGCCACGCCTCCAGATCGTGATAAGAGCCATAACGCGGGCCGTTCCAGCCCTCGCTGTTATTGCCGCGTGGATTGGAACTGAACAGCACGCCACCCGCTTTCAGGCTGCCGTGCAGTTGCTGCAAAACCCGCGGCAGTTCCTGCAACGGCACATGGAACAGCACCGCGTTGGCGAAAACGCCGTCGAAGCGCGCTGCGGGCAAATCCAGCTTCAGGAAATCTTGCTGCAGCACTTCGCAACCACTGTCCTCACGCGCCATCTGCGCAAATTTTTCCGAGCCGTCGAGGCCGACAGCAACATGGCCCATGCGCGTGAACGTCTGCAGATCCCGCCCCGGCCCACAGCCGAAATCAAGAATCGTGAACGGTGCCGTGCCCTGAATGTGTCGCAACAGCGCGTCGATGTTCTGGCTGACATCGTGATCGCGGGTGCCCTCGCGAAAGTCCTCGGCCACCGAATTGTAGTGGCCGAGGGTGGTGGCAGTGATCTGTTCGAGGTCGGTAGGGGTCTGCTTCATGATCGTTTCGTGACTGGACGGATAGAGGCCGACTATAGCGTGAAAGGTTGCGAACCAAGCACAAAACCGCCACTCATGTGCAATACATATGTACCGCACTCCAAGTGCTGCCATCGGATGTACTGACGCCCACGCGATAGACCACTGTCGCGATGTCTGTCCTGTTTATATTCGGGAGGATTCACTTAAAAAAAGGATTTTTTTTCATGGGCATTGTTCGTCAATCCGCCACCTCGCCATACAGCCGTAGCCCGGCGGATGCGCGGCCATCACGTAAAACGTCAGGCAGTGGACTGCCCGACCACCCACCTGCGGTGAAGAACTTTCGTCCAGACGTCGAGCATGCGGGAGTAGAAGTGGTTCGGCCAACTGACACGCCATTCGCTGCCGTCACCGTTGAATCGTTGCTGCCTACCGAGGTGGTGCCTATCCACCCGGCGGTCACCACACTTGAGCGCTATCGTTTGAGAGCGCCGGCGACCCTGCCTGCGGCCAACGACTCGGGTCTCAGGATCATCAAGGGGCGCACTTACGCCGATATCGGTGCCGGCGAGATTGTCCAGGTTCGGCAGAGCGCACCCACTGGTGAGTATCGCGCGACACTGGTCTCTGAACTGAAGGCGTCGGGGCCGGAACTGTTCTTCGATCCGCAAAGCGCAACGTGGAAGCCTGGGCGTGCTCAGCGCCTCGGTAACCGTGGCACTGTCATTGATATCGATATTGATGCGCTCATTCACCAAGTAAGAAATCATTCGGCAAAAAAGCAGCGGGTTCACACCGGACTCAATGATGCGTTTGAACGCAAGACCGCAAGCGACGCCCAACTGGTTGCGCGCGGGTTGAAGCAGTTTGCGTCGGAGGAGGCAGCCTTGATTCGTTCGGAACTGCGCGTGGTTGAAGGCATTTTCGCGGATGCCGCTCACGTCGCAGGTCTGAATGACACAGAAACCGCGGCCGTTCATGAAAGTTTCTTTGGCAGCGAGCATCGCGCCGTTGCCTCGCAGGTTGCTGAATCAGTCGCGCGAGGTCTGGCGCTTTCCAGGGAGTATCAAGGGCGTTGGGGGGAGGAAAAATTCCTCGGGGTTGATACCGATACCAACAGCGAAGCCTGGATGTACAAGGGCGATTTTCATGGCCGGTTCTTCCTCAATCGCAAGTACATGCGGCAGGGGGAGTTGAGCATGTCTTTGGGTCATGAAATGTTGCACACCAACAGAATCGACCGTTTCCATTCGATTGGCCCAAACGCGGCAGATTTTTTCTATCTGGACGGCGATATGCGCAGCCTGCTGGGCGGGGACTCGCCAACCCGTTACGACGTTGCCGAGCGCGGCGTTTCCGAGGTGATCATGCGCGGTGGTTTGACCGTCGATTATCTGAACGCCTTTTCGGATTACCACGACAGCTTCCTGTTCGGTATCAGCGATTACTTGGGCATTGGCGACGATCTGGACCTGAAGACGGCGGTAAAACTGTTCAATGCCAATCCGCTGATGCGTGCGCACATGGCGTCGAACAATGCCGACAGCATTATTTACGCAGCAAAAAGCATGCAGGTGCTGCACCGCGCCAAGACCGAATATGCATGGCTCGACAGCCTGATCCACGATTGATTCGGACGAACGCAAATAAGTAGTTCGCAGCCGGCGGTATTCACCAATCCCCTTGCATAGCCGCAGGCTGCGATCTTTTCATCATGCTTCAGCGCTTGTTCAAGCCCCGCGCCAAGCGATCACCGCCCAACTGAATCACCGCCACCAGCGCCACCAGCAACACAATCACCGTCAGCATGATCTGGCTGTCGAAACGCTGATAGCCGTAGCGGTAAGCGATATCCCCCAGGCCGCCAGCGCCAATCGCGCCGGCCATGGCCGAGGAGTTGATCATCGTCACCAGGGTGATGGTGAACCCGCCGACGATCCCCGGCAGCGCCTCGGGCAGCAGCACATGCCAGACGATGTGCCAGCGCCGGCAACCCATCGCCTGCGCGGCTTCGATCAAGCCGTGGTCAACTTCACGCAAGCTCACCTCGGCGATCCGTGCAAAGAACGGCGTGGCAGCAATGGTCAGCGGCACCACCGCCGCCCACACTCCGTAGGTGGTGCCGACGATCAGCCGCGTAAATGGGATCAGCGCGACCATCAGAATCAGAAACGGGATCGAACGGAACAGGTTCACGAATGCGCCCAGGGCGCGGTTCAGCACCGGTGCTGCGTAGATCCCGCCCTTGTCGCTGGTGACCAGAATCACCGCCATGGGAATGCCCACCAGCAGCGCGATCAACGACGACACGCCGACCATCAAAAACGTGTCGATGAAACCCTGCAGCAAGCGATCAAACCACATAACCCAGCACCTCCACCCGTTGCGCCCATTGCCCGGCGCGTTGGCGCAATGTTTCGGCGTCCAGCGAAGCACCACTGACCGCCAACAGCAACTGCCCCAGCGCGTGGCCCTGAATCCGTTCGACGCCGCCCTGCAACAACTTCACCCGCCCACCGAGGGCCGCGAATAACGCGGCCAGATCGGGCTCGTCGCTGGCGCTGCCAGTGAACTGCAAACGCAGAACCACAGCCGCTTCGCTGGAGGGCGAATGCGCGTGCAGACGGCTTTGCAACTCTTGCGGCAACGCATGTTGCAGCGGCGCAAGCAGTGTTTGGCTGACCTCGTGTTGCGGGTTGCCGAACACTTCCCAGACCGGACCTTGCTCGACGATTTGTCCGTGTTCCAGCACCACCACGCGGTCGCAGATTTCGCGAATCACTGCCATTTCGTGGGTGATCAATACGATGGTCAGGCCCAGACGCTGGTTGATCTCGCGCAGCAAACCGAGGATCGATTGCGTGGTCTCCGGATCGAGCGCCGAAGTCGCTTCGTCACACAGCAGAATATCCGGGTCATGCACTAGTGCGCGGGCGATGCCGACACGCTGTTTCTGCCCGCCGGAGAGCTGCGCCGGATAAGCCTTGTGCTTGCCTTGCAGGCCCACCAGTTCCAGCAGTTCGCGGACCTTGTTCTCGCGTTGTTCTTTGGGCACACCGGCGACTTTCAGCGGCAACTCGACGTTCTGCCAAACGGTCTTGGCCGACATCAGATTGAAGTGCTGGAAAATCATGCCGATTCGCCGACGCAGAGCGACCAAACGGTTTTCATCGAACTCGCCAATGTCCACTTGATCGATCAGCACCCGCCCTGAAGTCGGTTGTTCCAGTCGATTGATCGTACGAATCAGCGACGACTTGCCGGCGCCGCTTCTGCCGATAATCCCGAACACTTCACCGCGCTGGATCGCCAGGTCGATGCCTTGCAGCGCAGCGACCGGGCCTTGTCGGCCGTTGTAGGTTTTGCCGAGGTTGATGAAGCGCACGTGGGCGCGGTTCAGTTCCGGTCGCAGTTCTGTGCGTTCAGCATTCTTTGGCTCTGGAATCTCCAGTCGCTGTTGGGTCGCGGCCGTCATGCTCAGCTTTCCCAACCGGCCTGGTACAGCTTGCCGTGGGCCTTATCCAGTGCCGCGCGAACGGCTGGGGAATGCTGGTAGATATCGACGAATTTGATCAGGCGCGGGTCGGTTTTGCTCTTTGGCTGAATCACGAACTGGATCACGTACTCCTTGTGATCGAGGCCATCGAACAGCAGCGCGGAGCCGGCATCGAAGGTCTTCGCCAGGCGAATATAGGCCGGGTAGCCCTGGACCAGATCAGCGTCGTCATAGGCGCGCACCAGTTGCACGGCTTCGACCTGGAGGATTTTGATTTTCTTCGGATTGGCGACGATGTCGTCTTCGGTGGCTTTATAGCCGACGCCCGGTTTGAGCGTGATCAGACCGGCCTTGGCCAGCAGTTGCAGACCGCGACCGCTGTTGATCGGGTCGTTGGCGATGGCAACGCTGGCGCCTTCCGGCAACTCGTCGAAACTTGTGTATTTCTTTGAGTAGAGGCCGACGTTGTTGATGATCCCCGGGGCGAACGGCACCAGGTCAAAACCCGCGGCGGCTTTGGCATTTTCGAGGAACGGGATGTGCTGAAAGTAGTTCACGTCGATGTCGCCGGCGGCGAGGCTGACGTTCGGTGCGATCCAGTCGGTGAACTCCACCAGCTCGACTTTCAGGCCTTGTTTGCTGGCCTCTTCGACGGCGGCTTCCAGCGGGATGGCGAAGGCTGCGGTGGTGCCGATTTTCAGCGGGGCGTCGGCGGCGAAGACCGCCGAGCTGAACAGGCCGAGGGCCAGGGCCAGTGCTTTGACTGGGTGAGACAGGATTTTCTTGGTCATGATGAGTTTTCCAGTCAGTGCATAAATTTGTGGTGTCTGTTGCGGCCTCATCGCTGGCAAGCCAGCTCCCACAGGTTTTGTGAACGCCACAGACCCTTGTGGGAGCTGGCTTGCCAGCGATGCTTTTAGCGGCGAAACGCGGAACCCGTGTGTTGCTCGGGCAAGTGCGCCTCCCGGTGAAACAGTTTTTCCCGCAGGCTGCCCGTGTCATAAGCGGTCTTGTACGACCCACGCCGCTGCAACTCCGGAATCACCAAATCAATGAAATCCACGTAGCTTTCAGGCGTGACGATGCGGGTCAGGTTAAAACCGTCCAGACCGGTTTCGGCGATCCACGATTCCAGTTCATCCGCCACTTGCTCAGGCGAACCGACCACGGTGATGTAGCGGCCACCGAGGGCGTGCTGGTCTAGCAACTTGCGTCGGGTCCAGTCGTTGTTTTGCAGGTTTTTGGTGGCGGACTGAATGGCGTTGCTCTTCACGTACTGGATCGGTTCGTCGATCTCGTACTGGGAAAAGTCGATGCCGGTGGATGCCGAGAAATGCGCCACGCCGGCCTCGGCACTGGCGTAGCTCAGGTACTCGGCATGCTTGGCCCACGCGGCTTGCTCGGTCACGCCGACGATCACGTTGAGGCCCATGAACACCTTGATGTCCTCGGGATTGCGCCCGGCCTCTATAGCGCTGGCGCGGACCTTGTCGACCTGAACCTTGGTCGACGATTTGTTCTGGCCGCTGATGAACACGCACTCGGCGTGGCGCCCGGCAAACAGCAAGCCGCGATCGGAACTGCCGGCCTGAAACAGCACTGGCGTGCGCTGTGGCGATGGCTCGCAGAGGTGATAACCCTCGACCTGATAGAACTCGCCCTTGTGCTCGACCTTGTGCACTTTTTCCGGTTGGGCGTAGATGCGCTGTTCGCGGTCGTTGAGGACCGCACCGTTTTCCCAGCTGCCTTCCCAGAGTTTGTAGAGCACTTCAAGGTATTCGTCGGCCTGGTCGTAGCGCCGGTCATGCTCGACTTGCTCGCTCAGGCCCATGGCTTTGGCGGCGCTGTCGAGGTAGCCGGTGACGATGTTCCAGCCCACGCGACCACGGCTCAGATGATCGAGTGTCGACATGCGCCGGGCGAACAGATACGGCGGCTCGTAGGTGAGGTTGGCAGTCAGGCCGAAACCAAGGTTTTGGGTCACGGCAGCCATCGCCGAAACCAGCAACAACGGATCGTTGACCGGCAACTGGATCGACTCCTTCAGCGTGACATCTACCGAGTTCTGATAGACGTCGTACACGCCGACGATGTCGGCGATGAACAGCCCGTCGAACAGCCCTCGCTCCAGCAACTGCGCCAATTCGGTCCAGTATTCGATTCTATTGAATTGGGTCGACGTGTCGCGCGGGTGCGTCCACAAGCCATGGTTGATATGGCCGATGCAGTTCATGTTGAACGCGTTGAGCAGGATTTTTTTCTTGCTCATCAGATGGTGCCCCGCAGTGGCGGGTTTTCATCGTTGAGGTAGTAATTGCCAACAGCGTGATACTTCCAGCGCACCGGGTCGTGCAGGGTGTGCACCCGGGCGTTGCGCCAGTGGCGGTCGAGGCCGTGTTCGATCAGCGTGGCCTGGCTGCCGGCCAGTTCGAACAGCGTGCTGCCGGCGGCCAGCGAAATTTCAGTACTGATGGCGCGTGCTTCGGCGACGGCAATCGATGCCGCGGCGACGGTGTCCGCGTTGGTTTCGGCTTGCGCGACATCTAGGAATTCGCCGGCGCGTTCAAGCAAAGCCTCGGTCGCGTGCAGGCGAATACTCAAGTGGCCGAAGCTTTTCAGTGTCAGCGGATCTTCAGTGGCATTGTCATTACCCGAGTCGATCCATGGCCGGGTTTTGCTGCGCACAAAGTGCAGCGCATCTTCATAAGCGGCGCGGGCGATACCGGTGTCGATGGCGGCGTGAAGGATCTGCGCAAGCGGGCCGACGGTGGTCGGGCGTTCGAAGGCGCTTTGAAACGGCAGCACGTCTTGCGCTGCGACATACACGTCTTCGAACACCACCGAACCGCTGCCAGTGGTGCGCTGGCCGAAGCCGCTCCAGTCGTCGATCACGCTCAGGCCTTTGCTGTCACGCGGGACGAAGGCCAGTTGCTGCACGCCGTTTTCATCGACCACGGAGGTAGGAATGCGCTGCGCGTAAATCGCCCCGGTTGCGTAGAACTTGCGGCCGTTGATGCGATAGCCGTCGCCATCACGTTTGAGGCTGGTAACGCGGTCGTGGGCGGTTCTGGTGCCCAGTTCCGCCAGTGCATTGCCAAAGCGCTGGCCGGCCAGCACCTCGGCGTACAACCGTTGTTTCTGCGCGTGGCTGCCGTTGACCCTGAGGACTTCGAGGGCATAGAAATGGTTCTGCGGAATCTGCCCAAGAGAGCCGTCAGCCTGAGCGATCAGGGCGATGACTTTGGCCAGCGTGACGTTGGACACAGCAGCGCCGCCGTATTCCTTGGGGACAGTGATGCCCCACAGGCCGGAGCGGGAAAACACGTCGAGTTCGGGCAGCGGCAGGCGTCGTTCACGGTCGCGCAGGGCGCTGTCGCGTTTGAAATCCTCGGCCAGGTCGCTGGCGACGATCAGGGCTTGCTCATCGCTGGTAATGACCGCGACGGGATGGGAAAAAGTCATGTGCTTCTCCAGAGATCTGGTCAAAAGTGTTCTGGTCAAATCCAGGAATGGCGAGCCGGCAACGTGCCGTTCAGGCGGTAGGCGCCGACCGCGTGATATTTCCAGCGCACCGGGTCGTGCAGCGTGTGCACGCGGGCGTTGCGCCAGTGACGGTCGAGGTTGAATTCGGCGAGGGTGGCGCGGCTGCCGGCCAGTTCGAAAAGCTTTTCGCTGGCCAGCAGCGAGATCTCGGTGGTCAGCACTTTGGCTTCAGCCACGGCAATCGAGGCGCGGGCGGCGGACTCGGCGGTAAGTGGCGCGGCATGTACCTGATCGAGCACTTGCCCGGCCTTGCGCAGCAGCGCTTCGGCGGCATGCAGTTCGATTTTCAGCTTGCCGATGTCAGCTATGACATAGAGGTCATCGCTGGCGCGCTCGACCTTGGCGTCAATCCATGGCCGCGCGCGGGTTTTGACAAACTCGATGGCGTCTTCGATGGCGCCACGGGCGATGCCGGCGTCGATCGCTGCTTGAATCAGTTGTGACACCGCGCCTTGAACGTTCGGGGTTTCGTTGATCTTCCAGTTGTCGACGACAAGGCTCGCTTCGACGCGCACGTTGTGCAGCAGGATCGTGCCGCTGGCGGTGGTGCGCTGACCGAAACCCGACCAATCATCAACAATGTGCAAACCCGGTGTGCCGCGGCGGACGAAGGCCAGCACTTGCTTGCCGTCATCGTTGAGCGCTTTGACCGCGACCCAGTGCGCAAACAGCGCGCCGGTGGAATAAAACTTCTGGCCGTTGATCACGTACTCATCGCCGTCAGCGGTGATGCGCGCTTTCAGCTCCAGGGTGTTTTTGGTGCCGCGTTCAGGGCCAGCATTGCCGATACGCCAGCCTTCCAGAACACTTTGGAACAGCTGCTTTTTCTGCGCTTCGGTAGCGCAGCCAAGCACCAGGTTGATGATGCCGAACTGGTTCTGCGGGATCTGTCCCAGCGCCGGATCGGCGGCGGAAATAATCGCGAACACCTCGGCCAGCGTGACGAACGAAACCTGCGGACCACCGTATTCGCGCGGGATGGCAATGCTGCCCAGACCACTGCGGGTGAACTGTTCGATTTCCGACCACGGCAATTTGCGTTGGCGGTCGCGCCTGGCGGCCTGCACGCGGGCGACTTGCGCCAGCTCAAGGGCGGCCTCTAGGGCTTGGGCGTCGTTGCGCAAGACTTGCGCGGGCAACAACAGCGGGGCGATGTCCAGATCAGACTGGACGATTGCATCTGCCAGACTGGACATCAGTGCCGCTCCTTGGCTGCACGCAATGCCCTGGCGATCTGCACTGGGGTGATTGTGTTCCGGACCATACTACCTACCTCACATCTCATGAAAACGCCGCACAGTGCAGCGAAAGAAAGAATGTCCGGTGGTCCGGTTCATATACCCTAAACGTGTATAAATATTAAATAAACTAACTTTTAGGAATATGTATAGAAGGGTTGATGGTCGAGTTGGTCAAGATTTCCAAGGTTGGCAAAACACTTGCGGTGAACGTGAACGATGGTGAGGCGAACGTTCCCTCACCCGTTGGATTCACTGCTAAGGCTTGCGCGTTTCGGCCGCCTTGAGTGTTTGCCTCAATGGCACCTTCAGATAAGGATTCACACAACCGATCTTCAATGTCCGTGGCGGTGCCCAGCGCGAGTTGTTGCCGACCCGGTCGAGGATGCAGTAGGTCACGTCCAGGCGCATATCCTCGCCGGCTTCGACGATGACCGCCGGCGGCACCCAGACCTGAATCGGCAGCCCGATATCGGCAGCCGTGATCGGCGCGAGATCCATACGGACATCGCCCCAGCGCAAAGTGATGGCGTCGTCTTCCGCCATGTTCAGGTAGGGCTCTATGGTCAGTGGCACGCCGCGTTTGATCTGATTCGGATTCACCCCCTGACGGCGAATGGCATCGGGAACTATCACCGGCGCCAGTTGCTGGTTTTCGTCACCGCACACGGCGGCTGGCTGGCCGCCAGGACAATCGAGTTTGACCCGAACGCGCGTTGCCGCCGACAGTGCCGCTCCGTGACCGACTTGCATCACCCGGTAGTGGATACGCGCGGTGCCGTTGGCAATGAAACTCTCCGGCACACGCATGCTGATCGACTCGCCAACGTCCTCGGCGGTCAGCACCTTTGATGCGACGTAGCACTTGTTCCAGAACAGTTCGATCAGGTCGCCGCAGTCCATGTCGGGATAGGGCGAAACGGCGACCAGCAGATGTGCGGCGGCGGTCAGGTTGATGCCGGTTTTTTGCGCTGGCGACAGTGTCGGTGCTGCCAGTTCGGGGGTATGCGAAGTGCGAGTCATCGATTTCTCTCCTTGAAGCCTTGCAGCGAAGTCCGTTTCTGGAAGAACAAATGGCATGAATCAACTGGCAATAAAGCAATGAACATTTTGTTCAACTTGAGAGTGAGTTGATTAAACTAAGTAGTGCCGGTTGGCGACTAGATAAGAGGGTGCGGGGAGGGGTGTCAATAGTCGGCGGTAGTTAATCTGGGAATTGAGGTTCTATCAGAAGTTTCCTACATTTCTGAAGTCGAACTCCTAGGCGTAAAGGTGAATATGGCTACATTTCACAGGCTTTTTTAGCCGTTTTGACGCAGAGTTATTCATACTCACGCCAGTGACATTCGATAAGTTTCAGACGAGTTTTATCTGTTGCAGAACATATATACATGTAGTGCATTGAGTGTGTCTGCTGTGTATATAGTCGGGAGGGGATTGAGCTGGGTGAAGATAACTTCCATCCATGGAAGTTTGAGAGGGTGCGTTAAACATTCTCAGGCGTGATTCAGGAACTTGCTGAGAAACTGTTGAGTGCGTTCTTCTTTCGGGTTGGCAAACAAAGCTTTGGCTTCACCTTGTTCAACGATCACGCCCTTGTCGAAAAACACCACACGGTTGGCCACGTCACGGGCGAAGCCCATTTCGTGGGTGACGATCACCATGGTGCGTTTTTCTTCAGCGAGACCGCGGATGGTCGCCAGCACTTCGCCGACCAGTTCTGGGTCGAGGGCCGAAGTCGGCTCGTCGAACAGGATCACTTCCGGCTCCATCGCCAACGCACGGGCAATCGCGACGCGCTGTTGCTGCCCCCCGGAAAGTCGACGCGGATAAGCATCTTCCTTGCCGGCGAGACCGACCTTGGTCAGTAGCTTCCTGCCCAAGGCAACCGCTTGTTCGCGCGGCATCTTCTTGACCACGATCGGTCCTTCGATGACGTTTTCCAGAGCGGTGCGATGCGGGAACAGGTTGAAGTTCTGGAACACGAAGCCCACGTGCTGGCGCAGATTGCGCACCAGACCTTGCTGCTGGTTCAGTGGGCGGCGGGTATCGATTTCGATATCGCCGACCTTGATCCGGCCGCTGGTGGGTTCTTCAAGGAAATTCAGGCAGCGCAGGAACGTCGTCTTGCCCGAGCCGCTAGGGCCGATGATCGCGACGACCTCGCCTTCCTTTACCTCGAGGTCAATGCCGTTGAGCACCACTTGACCCTTGAACTGCTTTGTCAGTTTTTCCACGACAATCATGGGGTCAGGACTCCTGGTCGTGCCGATTGACCCGCTCTTCCAACTTGTTCTGCAAGTGCGACAGCACCGTGGCCAGAATCCAGTAGATCAGCGCGGCGGCAAGATACATGGTGAAGACTTCGAAAGTCCGGGCGGTAATCAGCTGCGCCTGACGGAATAGTTCCGGCACCTGAATGGTTGCGGCCAGTGCAGTGTCCTTGACCAGTGAAATGAAGCTGTTGCCCAGCGGCGGCAATGCCGTGCGCATCGCTTGCGGCAGGATGGCCCGACGCAAGGTTTGCGCGCGGGTCATGCCGATGCTCGCAGCGGCCTCCCACTGGCCGCGTTCGATCGAGCCGATCGCGGAGCGCAGGATTTCACAGGCGTAGGCGGCCATGTTCAGCGAGAAGCCGATCAGCGCCGCTGGCAGCGGATCAAGCTCCAGGCCCATTTGCGGCAAGCCGTAATAGATCACGAACAGCTGCACCAGCAACGGCGTGCCGCGAAAGAACGACACGTAGATGCGGGCCAGCCAGCTGACCGACTTGAAGCGCGACAGGCGCATCAACGCCAGGCCAAAGCCCAGCAGCAGGCCGAAGAACATCCCGCCGAGGCTGAGGACAACCGTGTAATACGCGCCCTTGAGCAGGAAGGGCGCGGAATCAAGTGCGAGTTGGAAAGCTTCTTCCATTATTTAGTGACGTCTGCGTTGAAGTATTTTTCCGACAGCTTCTTCAGGGTGCCGTCTGCACGCAGTTCGTCGAGGGCCTTGTTCAGGGCGGCCAGCAGTTCGGGCTCGTTTTTGCGCAAGGCAATGCCGGACTCCTGACGGGAAAAGGCTTCACCGGCAGCGACAGTTTTCGGAGCTTTTTTGGCGTACTCAAGGGCGGCCAGACGGTCGATCAGGATAGCGTCGGTGCGGCCATTGTTCAGGTCGGCGAACTTGGTCGGATCATCATCGTAGGTACGCACGTCTGCACCCGGCACGTTGGCGCGGACCCACTGCTCGTAGTTGGTGCCCAGACCTACACCGACTTTCTTGCCGGCCAGGTCAGCGGCGGTCTTGATGTTCAGCGCGGATTCCTTGCTCTTCAGCACCAACGCCTGGATACCGGAGACGGTGTACGGTTCGGAGAAGTCGTACTTCTTCTTGCGCTCCTCGGAGATGGTCACCTGATTGACCACGACGTCCAGGCGCTTGGATTCCAGCGCAGCGAGGATGCCATCCCATTTGGTTGGCTGGATCTTGGCTTTGACACCGATTTTTTGCGCCAGGGCTTCGGAGAGCTCGACTTCGAAACCGGACAGTTTGCCGTCGGCATCGACGAAGCTGAACGGTGGGTAAGTGCCTTCCAGGCCGACGTTGATAACGCCTTTGTCCTTGATCTGTTGCAGCTGCTCACCGGCTACTGCCTGGCCGATCAGGCCGGCGCTCAGCGCCAGGCCCAGCGAACCAACCAGCAGATTGCGACGTAGTGCGGAAAAATTCATGACAAGCCCCTGTGTTTTCTTATGGAAGACGCTTAAGGAATATAGGCAAATGGGTGATTTGAACGACAGCGCTATCCTGCCTTAAAGCAGCTTATGCGTCTCTCGCGAAATTCGCCTGCGGCGAGACTATATGGCTTCTGTCTTAGACTTGAAAATACTAATTATTTAATTTGATATTCATTTTTAGAATATGTGGCGAATTCGAAAAAATCGCAGCCCTGCTCCTCGCAGGAGCTGCCGAAGGCTGCGATTTTTTGATCTGTCGGCTACAGAAAATCCTTATAGGCAAACAACGCCGGGGCCCCACCGGTGTGCAGGAAAATAATCGGACCCTGATCGAAGCGCGAACGGCCAATGCCATCGAGCAACCCCGCCATGGCCTTGCCGGTATACACCGGGTCGAGTAGCAGACCTTCCTGACTGGCTAACAACTTTACCGCCGCCAGTGTCCCGGCATTCGGTTCGCCGTAGCGCGGGCCGAAGTATTCGTCCCACAATTCGACTTTGAAGCTTGCCGGCAGCGCTACACCGAGCAGCTCCGCCGTGCGTTCGGCCAGACCCTGCACCTTCGGGCGCTGGTCTTCTTCGCTACGCGAAACGGTTACGCCGATCACCGGCAATTCGGGCAACGTTTCGCTCAGGGCCAGCGCCAGACCGCTGTGCGTGCCGGCGCTGCCCGACGCCAACACCACGGCGGCAAAGTCGAGGCCGGTGTCTTTGATCTGCTCGGCCAGTTCCAGACCAGCACGCACATAGCCCAACGCACCGAGCGCATTGGAGCCACCGATCGGCACCAGATACGGCTTCTTGCCGTTGCTGCGCAAACGCGCGGCGAGTGCGGCCAGTTGCTCGTCGGCGTTGTCGAGGTTTTCGACCAGCTCGACTTTGGTGTCGAACAGATCCAGCAGCAGTCGATTGCCGTTGCCGGTGTAATTGCTGTCGTCAGTGCCCAACGGATTTTCCAGCAGCGCGACACAACTCAGGCCCAGTTTGGCGGCCAGTGCTGCGGTCTGGCGAACATGGTTCGATTGCAGTGCGCCGGCGGTGATCAGCGTGTCGGCGCCCTGCGCGAGCGCATCGGCGGCGAGGTATTCGAGTTTGCGTAATTTGTTGCCACCCATGGCCAGCGGCGTCAGATCATCGCGTTTGATGTAAACGTCGCGGCCGAGCCAGGCAGAGAGGCGCTCAAGTTTTTCCAGTGGGGTTGGTTGGCCGAGCAGGTCGAGACGGTTAAAACGGTCCAGCTGTTGTTTAATCATGAGTCCGTA
Organism: Pseudomonas sp. A0308; assembly: GCF_044218815.1. NCBI lineage: Bacteria > Pseudomonadati > Pseudomonadota > Gammaproteobacteria > Pseudomonadales > Pseudomonadaceae > Pseudomonas > Pseudomonas sp. A0308. Next base: position 3,067,432 of record NZ_CP162581.1, on the reverse strand, counting down.
CTGGCGGAGAAAGATGAAAGGACTATAGGCAGTCGATTTTGCAGGGGCAACCGCGAATCGCTTATAGCCAAATGGACTGAGGCCAGCACTATCGGTTCTTAATTCGCCCTCGCAAGCATGCCGTAAAGTGGTCGCCGTTGACGCGGCCAGACAGTCCGGCCGCCCGTGAGGAGTCTTTATCGTGAGCGAGCGTTCCAGCCATTGGCAATTGCAGACCATCGTCAGCCAACTGCGCACCGCGCGGGATCAGTGGCGCGCACAGAATGGCCGGGCCACCGGCGAGCAGGGTGGCCGCGAGTTGCCGTCGCGGGCGGCGATGGCGGAGATTCTCGAGGCTTTATGTGGTGCGTTGTTCCCGATGCGCCTGGGGCCGGTCGATCTGCGCGAAGAAAGTGAAGATTTTTATGTGGGGCACACCCTCGACGTCGCGTTGAATGCCTTGCTGGCGCAGACGCGACTTGAGCTGCGTTATGTTGCCCGGCACAGCGCGCAGGTCGACACCGAAGTCGAGGCCCGGGCGATCCAGATCGTCCAGGATTTCGCCCTTGCCTTACCGGGGTTGCGCACGCTGCTCGACACCGACGTGCTGGCGGCCTATCACGGCGATCCAGCAGCGCGCAGCGTTGATGAAGTGCTGCTGTGCTACCCCGGGATTCTGGCGGTAATTCACCATCGTCTGGCGCACCATTTGTATCGCGCCGGGTTGCCGTTGCTGGCGCGGATCAGCGCGGAAATCGCTCACTCGGCGACGGGCATCGATATCCACCCGGGCGCGCAGATCGGCCGCAGTTTCTTCATCGACCATGGTACGGGTGTGGTGATCGGCGAGACCGCGATAATTGGTGAGCGGGTGCGGATTTATCAGGCAGTGACTTTGGGCGCCAAGCGCTTCCCGGCAGATGAAGACGGGCAGTTGCAGAAGGGCCATCCGCGTCATCCGATTGTTGAAGATGACGTGGTGATTTATGCCGGGGCGACGATTCTTGGACGGATCACCATTGGAAAGGGCTCGACCATTGGCGGCAATGTATGGCTGACGCGCAGTGTGCCGGCCGGGTGCAATTTGACTCAGGCCAATTTGCAGCATGATGACGGGACGCAGAAGTAGGTTTCTGAATCTGCGTTGCTGCTTCGGGCCTCATCGCGAGCAGGCTCGCTCCCACAGTGGAACGCACTCCAAAGTGGGAGCGAGCCTGCTCGCGAATGTTTTAAGGTTGTATCGAGATAATGGCCTTCCGCCAATTCTTCAGTGAACGATTCGCCCAAAACCAACGTCATACCCCTCCTTGAGCTAGCGTAGGAAAGCTACCGCTTAGCCGTGCGATTAGTCCTTAGCGCCCTATCCATGTTTAACTTGAACGTTCATTCAAGTTAAACCGGTGGTTCGCTGCCCGCTCACAACAGGAGGCTTGCCTTTGCTGAGTCCGATCATTTCAGCCATGTTTCAACCCCTAGAGGTGCACGTTTCATGAGTGCATCGTCTACCCCCGCCAGCGGTCTGGTTCGGATGAATCCGCCGGTGTTCTACTTCGCCGCGACGTTTATTCTGCTGTTTGGTCTCGTTGTCATCGCCATGCCGCAACAGGCCGGTGCCTGGCTGCTTGAAGCACAAAATTGGGCGGCCAACACCGTCGGCTGGTATTACATGCTCGCGATGACGCTGTATCTGGTCTTCGTGGTGGTCACCGCGCTATCCGGCTACGGCAAGATAAAACTCGGTGCCGACCACGACGAACCCGAGTTCAGTTATCTGTCCTGGGCCGGCATGCTGTTCGCCGCCGGGATCAGCATTACGCTGTTCTTTTTCTGCGTTTCAGAGCCGCTGACTCACATGCTGCAGCCGCCGCAAGGCGAGGCCGGCACCGCGGATGCGGCGCGTCAGGCCATGCAGGTGCTGTTTCTGCACTGGGGCCTGCATGGCTGGGGCGTTTTCGCCTTCGTCGGCATGGCCCTGGCGTACTTCGCCTATCGGCATAACCTGCCGCTGGCCCTGCGCTCGGCGCTGTATCCGCTGATCGGCAAACGCATCAACGGCCCGATTGGTTACGCGGTGGATGGCTTCGGCATCATCGCCACGGTGTTCGGTCTCGGCGCCGACATGGGCTTCGGTGTGCTGCACCTCAACTCGGGTCTCGACTACCTGTTCGGCATTGCCCACACACAGTGGATTCAGGTCGGCCTGATCACGCTGATGATGGGCGCGGCGATCCTCGTCGCCGTGGCCGGGGTCGATAAAGGCGTGCGGGTGATGTCCGACATCAACATGCTGCTGGCCTGTGCGCTGCTGCTGTTCGTGTTGTTCGCCGGCCCGACTCAGCACCTGCTCAACACCTTGATCCAGAACATCGGCGACTACCTCGGCGCTTTGCCGATGAAGAGTTTCGACCTCTACGCCTATGACAAACCGAGCGACTGGCTCGGCGGCTGGACGGTGTTCTACTGGGCCTGGTGGATTGCATGGTCGCCGTTCGTGGGCCTGTTCATTGCGCGGATTTCCCGTGGTCGCACCATCCGTGAATTCGTTTTCGGCGTGCTGTTGATTCCGCTCGGTTTCACCTTGGCGTGGATGTCGATCTTCGGCAACAGCGCCATCGATCAGGTGCTCAATCACGGAATGTCGGCGATGGGCATGTCGGCGATCGAGAATCCGTCGATGACCCTCTACCTGCTGCTGGAAACCTACCCGTGGAGCAAAACTGTCATCGCCGTGACGGTGTTTATCAGCTTCGTATTCTTCGTCACCTCTGCTGACTCAGGCACGGTGGTGCTCTCGACCCTGTCCGCCAAGGGCGGCAACCCTGACGAAGACGGGCCTAAATGGCTGCGGGTGTTCTGGGGCGCGATGACAGCGTTGATCACCAGTGCGCTGCTGTTCTCCGGCAGCATTGATGCACTCAAGTCAGCGGTGGTGCTGACCTCGTTGCCGTTCTCGTTGATTCTGTTGCTGATGATGTGGGGCCTGCACAAGGCGTTCTATCTCGAATCGCAGAAGCAGATCGCGCAACTGCATTCGCTGGCGCCGGTGTCCGGTTCGCGGCGTGGCACGGGTGGTTGGCGACAACGCCTGAGCCAGGCTGTGCACTTCCCGTCGCGTGATGAGGTGTACCGTTTCATGGACAGCACCGTGCGCCCGGCGATCGAAGAAGTGACGGCGGTGTTCGTCGAGAAAGGCTTGAATGTGGTCACTCAGCCCGATCCTGCGCACGACAACGTTAGCCTGGAAATCGGCCATGGCGAGCAGCATCCGTTCATCTATCAGGTGCAGATGCGCGGCTACTTCACGCCGTCGTTCGCACGTGGCGGCATGGGCTCCAAACAGCTCAACAATCGCCGTTACTACCGCGCTGAAGTGCACCTGAGCGAGGGCAGTCAGGATTACGATCTGGTGGGTTACACCAAGGAACAGATCATCAACGACATCCTCGACCAGTACGAACGCCACATGCAGTTCCTGCACCTGGTGCGTTAATCATGAGCTGGGCGCCGGGTCTGTTCAGGACTCGGCGCTCAGCGCCATGAACAACACCATCGCCGCCACCGGCACGCCGAACACCACACTGCCGATCCCCAGCTCCGACCCCACGGACTGGCCGGCATGCACCACCCCCACCGCGCCATTGATCACCGTCAACGCCAGCCACAGCGCGGCGAAGCCGTAGGCCAATGTCTGCCGGCTGAAGCCGATACGCTCGCCGATGTAGAGCATCAGGGCCAGAAGGACCAGGCCGAAGAAAATGATGATGGCGGTGTGCATGGGTGTGCCTGCCTGTGGATGTGCATTGCCCGAAAGATCGCCTCCTCGGTACTACTTGTTGGAGCATAGTCAAACCAGACCCACTATTCTGCATTCGTCCGTTGACTCGTCTGACGACCACTGCGCTGGAGCGTATTGACCAGACGGTCCGGGTTGATCAGCGCTACAGTTCCCACCCGGAGTTTCTGGCCGCCGCAGCTTTGCGCGAACTATCGGCCTGACTGAGATCCTGTGGGAGCGAGCTTGCTCGCCAAGCAGTCGACACCTGTTTCAAGACAAACAAGAGAGGATTCGATGACTTACACCGCTGCCGAAAACCGCTACGACTCCATTCCTTACCGCCGCGTCGGCCGCAGCGGTCTGGTGCTGCCGGCGCTGTCACTGGGCCTGTGGCACAACTTTGGCGACAGCACGCCGATCGACACCCAGCGCGCCTTGCTGCGCACCGCGTTCGATCTGGGCATCAACCACTTCGACCTGGCCAACAACTACGGCCCGCCGTATGGCAGTGCCGAAATCAATTTCGGTCGCCTGCTGCGTGAAGACTTCAAGCAGTACCGCGATGAACTGATCATCTCCAGCAAGGCCGGTTGGGACATGTGGCCAGGCCCGTACGGGCAGGGCGGCGGTTCGCGCAAATACGTGCTGGCCAGCCTCGACCAGAGCCTGCAACGCCTCGGTCTGGACTATGTGGATATCTTCTACTCGCACCGCTTCGACCCGGACACCCCGCTGGAAGAAACCGCCAGCGCCCTCGCCACTGCCGTGCAACAGGGCAAAGCGTTGTACATCGGCATCTCGTCGTATTCGGGCGTGAAGACCCGTGAGATGGCCGCGCTGCTCAAAGAGTGGAAAGTGCCGCTGCTGATTCATCAACCGGCCTACAACCTGCTCAATCGCTGGGTGGAAAAAGACCTGCTCGACACCACCGAAGAACTCGGCACGGGCGTCATCGCTTTCACGCCATTGGCGCAAGGTCTGCTGACCGACAAATACCTTAACGGCGTGCCGGAAGATGCGCGGGTCAATCGTCCGGGTGGTGGTTCGTTGCAGGCTTCGCACTTGTCCGAGGCGAACATCGCGCATGTGCGTGCGTTGAATGAGATCGCCAAGCGTCGCGGCCAGAGCCTGGCGCAACTGGCGCTGGCGTGGACCCTGCGTGATCCGCGAGTGACCTCGGCACTGATCGGCGCGAGCCGACCGGAGCAGATTATCGAGAACGTCGGGGCGTTGAAGAATCTGAGCTTCAGTGCTGAAGAGTTGGCGGAGATTGACCGGTTTGCCCAGGAGGGCGGGATCAATCTTTGGGAGAAGCCGTCGACGGCGGAATAAGTGACTGGCGCCGAATTATTCGGCGCCTGCTCTGATGCTTTCGCGGGCAAGCCCGCTCCCACAGGGTTCCAGTCGTACACAAAATCTGTGAATGGCGCTGTACCTGTGGGAGCGGGCTTGCCCGCGAAGGGGCCAGTTCAGACAACGAGGAAATCGAGTCTTATCTGAAGAACGGCACATCCCCCAACACCGTAGCCCGCTGCATCACCCGCCGCGCCGGGCGGTAATCATCCACCGCGTAATGCTGCGTCACGCGGTTGTCCCAGAACGCAATGTCGTCCTGCTGCCAACGCCAGCGAATGGTGAACTCCGGCCGCGTTGCATGGGCAAACAGAAACTTCAGAATCGCCTCGCTCTCGGTTTCCGACAGCTCATTGATCTTCGACGTAAAGCCTTCGTTGACGAACAGTGAGCGCCGCCCGCTGACCGGATGCGTGCGAATCACTGGGTGCGACAGAGGTGGATTCTTGCGCCGTGCCTCTTCCCACTGCGCCAGCGCTTCGGGCGTATTGCCGTAACGCTCCAGCGGAAACGAACGGGTGAAATCGTGAGTCGCAGTCAGCCCTTCGAGCAGGGTTTTCATCGGCGTCGACAGCGCTTCGTACGCGGCAATCCCGCTGGCCCATAACGTGTCGCCACCAAACTCCGGCAGCAGCTTGGCGCTGAGTACCGCGCCCATCGCCGGCGTCGGCAGGAAGGTCACGTCGGTGTGCCAGATCGCGTTGTCGCGCACGTCGGTGACGGCGGTGTCGAGGATCAGCACTTCCGGTTGTTCCGGCACGTTCGGGTAGATCGGGTGAATGTGCAGGTCGCCAAAATACGCGGCGAAACGCGCCTGTTGCGGCGGCTCGATCGGCTGGTTGCGGAAGAACAGCACTTGAAACTTGAGCAGCGCCTGCTCGATGGCATTGCGGTATTCCAGGCTCAACGGCTGGCTGATATCGACGCCGCTGATCTGTGCGCCGAGGGCCGAGCTTAACGGGGTGATGTGCAGGCTGCTCATGGTGGTTCTCTAGAATTCGGGATTTAGCTTTTGTGGGAGCGAGCCTGCTCGCGAAAGCGGAGTGTCAGGCAGCAAAAATGTCGACAGAAAGTCAGCATTCGCGAGCAGGCTCGCTCCCACAGGGTTCTTTACATAGCAATTATTCAGTGGGCCTGGCCGTGCCACGGCACCAGTTTGCGTTGCAGGGCGCGCAGGCCCATCTCCATGGCGAAGGCGATCAGGGCGATGACCAAAATCCCCAGCACCACCACATCAGTCACCAGAAACTGCGCGGCCGATTGCACCATGAAGCCCAAACCGCTGGTGGCGGCGATCAGTTCGGCGGCGACCAGCGTCGACCAACCGACCCCCAGACCAATGCGCACACCGGTAAGAATGTCCGGCAGGGCGCTGGGCAGAATCACGTGGCGAATCAATTGCGCGCGAGTGGCGCCGAGCGATTGCGCGGCACGCAATTTCGCCGGGTCTACGGTGCGCACGCCGGTAGCTGTGGCGATAGCGATCGGCGCGAAAATCGCCAGGTAGATCAGCAGCACTTTCGACAACTCGCCGATGCCGCACCAGATCACGATCAGCGGCAGATAAGCCAGTGGCGGAATCGGCCGGTAGAACTCGATCAGCGGATCAAGCACGCCACGGGCGATGCGGTTGGCACCGATGGCGATACCCACTGGCACGGCGGTCAGAATCGCGAAACCGAGGCCCAGGCCTATGCGGCTCAGGCTCGCGCCGAGGTGCTGCCACAGCGTCGAATCCATGTAGCCGCTGGTCGCCAGCAACCAGCCTTTTTGCAGAACGGCAGACGGTGGCGGCAGAAACAGTGGTTCGATCAAGCCATTGGCGGTTACTGCCCACCAGACTGCCAACAAAGCGAACAACGTCAGGAGGCTGATCCAGCGAGTGCTGAGGCTGCGGCGCACTGGAATTACGACCGAAGGGGTTTTTACTGCCGCAGCGGAAACGTCGTAACTGCTCATGCGCGCTCCTGCCGTTGAACGGCGCTGCGTTGCGAGAACACTTTGCTCAGCACGTGCTCGCGGGTTTCGATAAAACGCGGGTCGGATTTGATTGCTCGTGCTGATTCACCCGCGGCGTAGCGCTGACCGAAATCCAGGTGCAAACGCTCAACGATCTGCCCCGGATTCGGCGCCAGCAGAATCAGGTCAGTGGCGAGGAACACCGCTTCTTCGATGTCGTGGGTAATCAGGAACACCGGCTTGGCCGTGCGCTGCCAGACTTGCAGCAACAGCTCCTGCATCTGCTCGCGAGTAAAGGCGTCGAGGGCGCCGAAGGGTTCGTCCATCAGCAGAACGCGCGGGTCGGCAGCGAGGGCACGGGCGAGGCCGACGCGTTGCTTTTGTCCACCAGAGAGTTGCCAGATGCGTCGGCTTTCGAAACCGCAAAGATCGACCAGCGCGAGCATTTCGCGGGCGATTTTTTCGCGTTTGTCTTTGGCGAGGCCGGCCAGTTCAAGACCGAATGCGACGTTGGCCAACACGTCCTGCCAAGGCAGCAATGCGTCGTCCTGGAACACCACGCCGCGTTCAGCGCTCGGGCCTTTGACCGGCACGCCGTCGAGGGTGATGCGCCCGGCGCTCGGTTCAACGAAACCGGCAATCAGGTTCAACAGCGAAGTCTTGCCACTGCCGGACGGGCCGAGGGCGACCAGCAATTGCTGCGGCCCCAGGGTCAGAGAAATATCCGCCAGCACCGGTTCCGGGCTGCCCGGGTACTGTGCGCTGATGCGCTCCAGCTGTAGCAAGGCCATCGCGGTTAACTCCCGATCAGTTAGTGATGTATTTGGCGCTGACGTACGGCGCGTAGTCCGGCAGAACGGCTTCGACCTTGCCTTGTTCCTTGAGGAACGCGGCGGTGTCGGTAATGGCTTTGGTGGTCGGCGCCCCGAGGTCGCTGACCTGGTCCGCCGCCAGCGGATAGACGTTGCCTTGCAGCAGCAGCGGAATGTCGCTGGCCTTGGCACCCGACAACTTCACAAGTTTGTCGACGTTGGATTGATCGGCGAGCCAGGCTTTCGGGTCCTTGCGGTAATCGGCGTAGGCGTCGAGGGTGATCTTGGCGAACGCGGTGACGATTTCCGGGTGTTTCTCGGCGAAGTCCTTGCGCACGATCCAGGCATCGAACGTCGGCGCGCCGAACTTGGCCAGCTCACCGGAAGTGATCAGCACTTTGCCGTTTTCCTTGGCTACTCCGAGGGCTGGGTCCCAAACGTAGGTGGCGTCGATGTCACCGCGTTTCCACGCCGCGATAATCGCTGGTGGGGCGAGGTTGAGGACGGTGACTTTGGAAGGATCGATGTTCCAGTGCTTCAGCGCGGCGAGCAGGCTGTAGTGACCCGTGGACACGAACGGCACGGCAATTTTCTTGCCGATCAGATCCTGTGGCGTCTTGATCCCGGAACCGTCGCGGGCGACCAGCGCTTCAGCGGCGCCGATCTGGGTGGCGATGAGGAAAGTTTCTACCGGGACTTTGCGGGTGATCGCAGCGGTCAGCGGGCTTGAACCGAGGTAGCCGATCTGCACGTCGCCGGAAGCGATGGCGGCGATGATGTCGGCTCCATTGTCGAACTTGCGCCAGCTGATATCGGCTTTGGTGGCTTTCTCGTAGGCGCCGTCGGCCTGAGCGACTTTCGCCGGGTCAACAGTGGTTTGGTAGGCGACGGTGAGGTCGGTGGCCTGAGCCAGAAAACTCGCGGCAGCCAAAGAGGCCACGGCCAGCAGGCGAAGCGGGAAATTCAGTTTCATTGAAAAGCTCCATATCAGGCGACCGAGTGTCGGCGTGAAAGGAGACTAAATGATCTAAGAATCGAGAAATAAATAACTTTTTCGAATGAGCTTATGAGCGGAAAAATCTAAGGATCAAAAGATCGCAGCCTTCGGCAGCTCCTACATGTGACAGGCGTACACCCTGTTGGAGCTGCCGAAGGCTGCGATCTTTTTTATCGACAACGCTTAGTTACTGATCGCCAGAATACTCGCCTGGTACGACCCGACAAACACGTCGAAATCGCCCACCTCGTTCTGCTCCAGCTCAGCCTGCGCCGCCAGCGAAGTTCGCGCCAGTTCCTCAAACTTCGCTTGCTCATCAGCCGCCAACGGCTCGCTGCGGAAGAACTCGGCATGTGCCTGACTCTGGCGCAGAGAGAACTGCGCGAAGCTTTCCTTGTGTTCGGCCATCGCGGCCAGCACCTGTGCCGACGGCGTCAGGGACGAATCCTTGACCTTGGCCAGTTGCGCATCCAGCGCGGTGCTGTGCGCATCAAAGCCATGGCTCTGATCCAGCAGCGCCGCCAGCGGAGCAATCTGTTCCAGCAATTCGGCTGCCCAGGACTTCATGTCGACCGGCTGGCCGTCACGCTGCAATTGCAGGCCCGGACGGCGACCTTCCTTGACCACGCTGAGGAAGTTCGAGGTGGCATTGCTGCACGAGGTGTTGGTCAGCAGCGGGCTGTCGTTCAGCGCGCAATACAGCAGGAAGGCGTCGAGGAAGCGCGACTCCGTAAGGTCGATGCCCATCGGCAGAAACGGGTTGATGTCCAGGCAGCGCACTTCGACATACTGAATGCCACGGGCGACCAGCGCCTGGATCGGCCGCTCGCCGGTGTAGGTCACGCGTTTCGGGCGGATGTTGGAGTAGTACTCGTTTTCGATCTGCAGGATGTTGGTGTTCAGTTGCACCCATTCGCCATCCTGGTGCGTGCCGACTTCAACGTACGGCGCGTAAGGCGTAGCAACGGCTTTGCGCAGGCTGTCGGTGTAGCTCGCCAGATCGTTGTAGCACGGCGTCAGGCCGGCCTGGGCGTTGCTCTGATAACCAAGGTCGCTCATGCGCAGGCTGGTCGCGTACGGCAGGTACAGCGTGTCCGGGTCCAGTTGTTCCAGCTGATGCGAACGACCGCGCAGGAAACCGGCATCCAGCGCCGGCGACGCACCGAAAAGGTACATCAGCAGCCAGCTGTAGCGGCGGAAATTGCGGATCAGCGCAATGTAGGAGACTGACTGGAAATCCCGGTCGGTACCGACAAAACCTTCCGCTTCCTTGAGCAGCGGCCAGAGTTTTTCCGGCAGGGAGAAGTTGTAGTGAATCCCGGCGATGCACTGCATGGTCTTGCCGTAACGCAGGGCCAGGCCTTTGCGATAGACGTACTTGAGCTGACCGATGTTGGAGGTGCCGTAATAGGCGATCGGGATGTCTTCCTCGGCCGGCAACGGGCACGGCATCGATGGACTCCACAGGTACTCGTTGCCGAGTTTGCTGTAGGCAAAGCGATGAATCTTGTCCAGGCTCGCCAGGGTGTCTACCGGGTCGGGCAGGGCGGGCGTGATGAATTCCAGCAACGACTCGGAATAGTCGGTGGTGATTTTTTCATTGGTCAGCGCGGAACCCAAGGCTTCCGGGTGCGGCGTTTGCGCCAGTCGACCTTCGCTGGTCACGCGCAGGCATTCACGTTCGATACCGTGGAGGCACTGTTCGAGCAGAGAGAGGTTGGCGCGCTCGCCGAGCAGAGCCAGGCGGCGGTTGAGAAGTTCGCTCAATTTGGATTCCTTCACGCGTCAGTCGCCCCAATATGGGGGTGGGCAGGACGGTCTACAAGGGTGAAGTTGAAACTGGCGTTTTCGCCTGGTTTTTTGCGGCAGGCCATTTGCCGGTCGGTCAAGAACTGCACAATCCCTGTGGGAGCGAGCCTGCTCGCGAAGAAGGTTTTCCAGCCGACATCATCGCCGACTGACACACCGGCTTCGCGAGCAGGCTCGCTCCCACAGGATTCATTGCGCCGAAATTAACTCAAAATGATGATCAACATCTACAGGACAGCGAACGTGCCTTGCGCTTTTGCGACCAGTTTGTCGCCCTGCATCACCTCGGCCTCGACCACCAGCGTGCGCCGGCCCGGGTGAATCACCCGGGCCGTGCACAGCACCTCGCCGTCCGAGACGGCGCGGATATAGTTGATCTTGCACTCGATGGTCGCGCTCTGCTGATCGAAGCCGTGGGTGCTGGAACAGGCCAGCCCCATGGCGATATCGACCAGACTGAACAGCGCGCCGCCGTGCAATTTTCCGCCGCGATTGCGCAGTTCCGGTTCCAGCCCCAGGGCGACTTGCGCCACCCCGGTTTCAAGGCTGTGCAGGCGGCAGCCCAACAGCTTGAAAAACGCGCTCTCGACGAGCCCGGCCGGAATTTCCATCAGCGTTTCTTCAGCTGTTTGGCGTTGGCGAACAGCGAGGCCATTGCATTGTTTACTGGCGCTGCGGTCGCGGTTTCCTTGCGCGGCGCGTTGTTCGACGGCTGACGCTGCGCCGAGCCCGGACGCGAGCCGCGGGCACCGTCGATTTTCTCGCCCGGGGTGTCGCCCATGCGCATCGACAGGCCGACGCGTTTGCGCGGGATGTCGACTTCCATGACCTTCACTTTCACGACATCACCGGCCTTCACCGCTTCGCGTGGGTCCTTGATGAACTTCTCCGACAGCGCCGAGATGTGCACCAGACCATCCTGATGCACGCCGATGTCGACGAATGCGCCGAACGCGGTCACGTTGGTGACGACACCTTCAAGGATCATCCCCAGTTGCAGGTCCTTGAGGTCTTCTACGCCTTCCTGGAACTCGGCAGTCTTGAACTCAGGACGCGGGTCGCGGCCGGGTTTTTCCAGTTCCTGGAGGATGTCGGTCACCGTCGGCAGACCGAAGGTCTCGTCGGTGAATTTCTTCGGATCCAGACGCTTGAGGAAACTGGCGTCGCCGATCAGCGAGCGGATGTCGCGGTCGGTTTCAGCGGCAATGCGTTGCACCAGCGGATAGGCTTCCGGGTGAACGGCCGAGGAATCCAGCGGGTTGTCGCCGTTCATCACACGCAAGAAACCGGCAGCCTGTTCGAAGGTTTTTTCGCCCAGACGTGCGACTTTCTTCAGCGCCGCACGGGTCTTGAACGCGCCGTGTTCGTCGCGGTGAGCAACGATATTCTGCGCCAGCGTGGCGTTGAGGCCGGAGATCCGCGCCAGCAGCGCCACCGAAGCAGTGTTCACATCAACGCCGACGGCGTTCACGCAGTCCTCGACCACGGCATCCAGACCGCGCGCCAGTTTCAGCTGCGAGACGTCGTGCTGGTACTGGCCAACGCCGATGGATTTCGGATCGATCTTCACCAGCTCTGCCAGCGGATCCTGCAGACGGCGAGCGATGGACACCGCGCCACGGATCGACACGTCCAGATCGGGGAATTCCTTGGCTGCCAGTTCCGACGCCGAGTACACCGATGCACCGGCCTCCGAAACCATGACCTTGGTCATCTTCATCGCCGGATATTTTTTGATCAGTTCGATGGCCAGTTTGTCGGTTTCGCGGCTGGCGGTGCCGTTGCCGATGGCGATCAGGTCAACCGAGTGCTTGGCGCACAGGGCGGCCAGAATGGCGATGGTCTGATCCCACTTGTTGTGCGGCACGTGCGGGTAAACCGTTGCGTGATCGAGCATCTTGCCGGTCGAATCGACCACGGCAACCTTGCAACCGGTACGCAGGCCCGGGTCGAGGCCCAGGGTTGCGCGTGGGCCGGCCGGTGCGGCCAGCAACAGGTCATGCAGGTTGTGGGCGAAAACGTTGATCGCCTCGGTTTCGGCGCCGTCGCGCAGCTCGCCCAGCAGGTCGGTTTCGAGGTGGGTGTAGAGCTTGACCTTCCAGGTCCAGCGCACCACTTCACCGAGCCATTTGTCGGCCGGACGGTTCTGGTTCTGGATATTGAATTGCTGGCCGATCATGCCTTCGCACGGGTGCATGGTGCCTGGCAGTTCGTCGCCGACTTTCAGCGCAGAGCTGAGAATGCCTTCGTTGCGGCCACGGAAAATTGCCAATGCGCGGTGCGACGGCATGCTTTTCAGCGGTTCGTCGTGTTCGAAGTAGTCGCGGAACTTGGCGCCTTCCTCTTCTTTGCCGGCGATGACGCGGGCACTGAGGATGGCTTCCTGCTTGAGATAGGTACGCAGTTTTTCCAGCAGGCTGGCGTCTTCGGCAAAACGCTCCATCAGGATGTACTTGGCGCCTTCCAGCGCAGCCTTCACGTCGGCCACGCCTTTTTCGGCATCGACGAAGCGTGCGGCTTCGGTTTCCGGTGTAAGGTTCGGGTCGTTGAACAGGCCGTCGGCCAGGTCGCCGAGGCCGGCTTCCAGGGCAATCTGGCCCTTGGTGCGGCGCTTTTGCTTGTACGGCAGGTACAAGTCTTCGAGGCGGGTCTTGGTGTCGGCGAGTTTGATATCGCGCTCAAGAGCAGGAGTGAGTTTGCCTTGCTCCTCGATACTGGCCAGGATGCTGATGCGCCGTTCGTCGAGTTCTCGCAGGTAGCGCAGACGCTCTTCCAGATGACGCAACTGGGTGTCATCGAGGCTGCCGGTGACTTCTTTCCGGTAGCGGGCAATGAAGGGTACGGTAGAGCCTTCATCGAGTAGCGCGACGGCCGCTTCGACCTGTTGTGGGCGTACGCCGAGTTCCTCGGCGATGCGGCTGTTGATGCTGTCCATAAAACCACCTGACATATTGTGAAAGCAGGCTCGCAGGCACGGAAATAAAGGCCCGGAGTCTGGTTGAGCGGCTTGAAGATTGCCGCTGCCTGGGTCAAAAGGCAGCCCATTGACCCGTGAAATCGAACTATTACTGCGCTGGCCGGGAAAAAAGACGGCCACTTGCGGTAACGATTCAGACGTTGCCTGGCACAAAACGCCGCGCATTATAACCAGCGTTCTGTCATTCGGGGGCCTCACAGTCTGTAGGCTTAAACCCCGGTTTTCTGGCAGTGAAGGAAAAATCTGCTAACAATGCACACGGTGCGTATAACGGCAGCTACGCCATAATGCGCGCCGAGCTAAAAGGAGCATCCAATGAGCAGCACTGCACAAACTGCTGAAGGCGAAAAAATTCTTATCGTTGATGACGATCCGGGGCTGAGCAGCCTGCTGGAACGTTTCTTCGTCAGCAAGGGCTACCGTGCCCGCACCGTACCGAATACCGAGCAGATGGACCGTCTGCTGGCGCGTGAAGTATTCAATCTGGTCGTTCTCGACTTGATGCTGCCCGGCGAAGACGGTCTGACCGCTTGCCGCCGCCTGCGGGCCGCGAACAACCAGATTCCGATCATCATGCTCACCGCCAAGGGCGATGAGATGAGCCGCATCAAGGGCCTGGAACTGGGCGCTGACGATTACCTGGCCAAGCCGTTCAACCCGGACGAGCTGATGGCCCGGGTCAAAGCGGTGTTGCGTCGCCAGGCCGCACCAGTGCCGGGCGCGCCGGGCAGTGAAGACGAAAATGTCACCTTCGGTGATTACGTGTTGTCGCTGGCCACTCGCGAACTGAAACGTGGCGACGAAGTGCACATGCTCACTACCGGTGAGTTTGCGGTACTCAAGGCCTTGGTGATGAACGCGCGTCAGCCGCTGACCCGCGACAAACTCATGAACCTGGCCCGTGGCCGCGAGTGGGATGCCCTGGAGCGTTCCATCGACGTGCAGATCTCCCGTCTGCGCCGGATGATCGAGCCTGATCCGTCGAAACCGCGCTACATCCAGACTGTCTGGGGCGTTGGCTACGTGTTCGTACCGGATGGCGCCGCCACCAAGTGATCGGCGATTTGTAGGAGCGGGTCTGTTGGGGGTTGGTCAAACGACCATTCCCACAGACTCGCAATCCGCAATATGCGAGCATTGCTCGCTCCTGCAAGTGTGTAGCGGTTATTGATGAAGACGCCCGTCTGGTTCCCCCAAAGTTTTTTCTCCCGCACCCTCTGGCTGGTGCTCATCGTCGTCCTGTTTTCCAAGGCGCTGACCCTGGTTTATCTGTTGATGAACGAGGACGTGCTGGTGGATCGTCAATACAGCCACGGCGTCGCCCTGACGCTGCGCGCCTATTGGGCCGCTGACGAAGAAAATCGCGCGAAGATCGCCGATGCCGCGACCCTGATCCGGGTGGTGGGTGCCGGTGTGCCGGAAGGCGAACAGCACTGGCCGTACAGCGAGATCTATCAACGACAGATGCAGGCAGAACTCGGCGCCGACACCGAAGTGCGATTACGCATGCATTCGCCGCCGGCCCTGTGGGTTCGCGCCCCGAGCCTGGGCGATGGCTGGCTGAAAGTGCCGTTGTATCCGCATCCGTTGCGTGGCCAGAAAATCTGGAACGTGCTGGGCTGGTTCCTCGCGATCGGTTTGCTGTCGACGGCCTCGGCGTGGATTTTTGTCAGCCAGCTCAACCAACCCTTGAAGCGTTTGGTGTACGCCGCCCGGCAACTCGGCCAGGGTCGAAGCGTGCGTCTGCCGATCAGCGACACGCCGAGCGAGATGACCGAGGTCTATCGCGCCTTCAATCAGATGGCCGAAGACGTCGAACAGGCCGGACGTGAGCGTGAGCTGATGCTGGCCGGCGTCTCCCATGACTTGCGTACGCCGTTGACGCGCTTGCGTCTGTCGCTGGAGTTGATGGGCGACCACAACGACCTGACCGACGACATGGTGCGCGACATCGAAGACATGGACGCGATTCTCGACCAGTTCCTCGCGTTCATTCGCGATGGTCGTGACGAGTCGGTGGAGGAGGTCGACCTCAGCGATCTGGTGCGTGAAGTAGCGGCGCCGTACAACCAGACTGAAGAGAAAGTTCGTCTGCGTCTGGAGCCGATCCAGCCGTTCCCGTTGCGTCGGGTATCGATGAAACGTCTGCTCAACAACCTGATCGGCAACGCCTTGAACCATGCTGGCAGCGGCGTTGAAGTGGCGGCTTATGTGTCCGGCGACACCAGTGCGCCGTATGTGGTGCTGAGTGTGATGGACCGTGGTGCGGGGATTGATCCGTCGGAGCTTGAGGCGATTTTCAACCCGTTCACCCGTGGCGACCGTGCGCGCGGTGGCAAGGGTACGGGGTTGGGGTTGGCGATCGTGAAGCGGATTGCTTCGATGCATGGCGGCAATGTTGAACTGCGTAACCGGTCCGGGGGTGGGCTGGAGGCGCGGGTTCGGTTGCCGTTGGGGTTGATGCTGCCGCGGGATGCGGTATAGAAGCAGCTGAAAGTTTCAAGCGGCAAGCGGCAAGCAAGAGCGACTTTACTTGTCGCTTGGGGCTTGCCGCTTGAAGCTGGCTTTAGCCTTTGCCTTTGGTCCGGGTCATATTCGGCCCGCCATTCTTCTCAAGATGCTCAATGATGATCCCCGCCACGTTCTTCCCGGTGGTGGTCTCGATCCCTTCCAGCCCCGGCGACGAATTCACTTCCATCACCAGCGGCCCGTGATTGGAGCGCAGAATATCCACGCCCGCCACCGACAGGCCCATGACCTTGGCTGCACGCAGCGCCGTCATGCGTTCTTCCGGGGTGATCTTGATCAGGCTGGCGCTGCCGCCGCGATGCAGGTTTGAGCGGAATTCACCCGGTTTGGCCTGACGCTTCATTGCCGCGATTACCTTGTCGCCGACCACGAAGCAGCGGATGTCTGCACCGCCAGCCTCCTTGATGTATTCCTGAACCATGATGTTCTGCTTCAGGCCCATGAACGCCTCGATCACCGACTCGGCAGCGGTCGCGGTTTCGCACAACACCACGCCGATGCCCTGGGTGCCTTCCAGCACTTTGATCACCAGTGGCGCACCGTTGACCATGTCGATCAGGTCGGGAATATCGTCCGGCGAGTGAGCAAACCCGGTCACCGGCAAACCAATGCCACGGCGCGACAGCAGTTGCAGCGAGCGCAATTTGTCCCGCGAACGGGCAATGGCCACCGACTCATTGAGGGGGAACACGCCCATCATTTCGAACTGGCGCAACACCGCGCAGCCATAGAACGTCACCGACGCGCCGATCCGCGGGATCACCGCGTCGAAGCCTTCCAGCGGTTTGCCGCGATAGTGGATCTGCGGCTTGTGGCTGGCGATGTTCATGTAGGCGCGCAAGGTGTCGATCACTACCATTTCATGCCCGCGTTCAGTGCCGGCCTCAACCAGACGACGGGTGGAATACAGACGCGGGTTCCGCGACAGCACAGCGATCTTCATGCAACACCTGTGGAGGAGGTAGATACCGGGAACACCGGCTTGTCTTGTACATATTTGATGCCCGGATTGACCACCAGCTGGCCATCAATCAGGGCTTTGGAGCCAAGTAACAGGCGATAGCGCATGGACTTGCGGCAGGCCAGGGTGAACTCGATTGGCCAGACCCGATCACCCAGAGCGAGGGTGGTGCTGATCACGTAGCGCTCCTGGGCATGGCCGTTGGAGCTCTTGATGGTTTTGCGTGTCACCAGTGGTGCTTCGCAACGCCGGTGACGCAACTGCACCACCGTGCCCAGGTGCGCGGTAAAACGCACCCATTTCTCGCCGTCACGTTCGAACGGTTCGATGTCGGTGGCATGCAGGCTGGAGGTACTGGCACCGGTGTCGATTTTTGCGCGCAGGCCCGCAACTCCCAAATCCGGGAGCGCCACCCACTCGCGCAGACCGACAACGGTCAAATGGTCAAATGTCTTCAATATAAAAAACCAACGATTAACGCGCCCAGGCGTCAGGTGAAATCTGAGCCAAGGCTTTGAACGCAGGTTTGGCGAACCAGTATCCCTGCATCAGAAATATTCCACAGTCCGCCAGGAAATCCCGTTCTCCGGCGCTCTCGATGCCTTCGGCAATGACTGTAACGTCCAACTCCGCACAGATTGTGACAATCCCCCGCACGATTGCCTGACGGACACGGTCTTGATCGACATCGCGGATCAACGCCATGTCGAGTTTGATCAGGTCCGGTTGGAAATCAGCCAGCAGATTGAGCCCCGAATAACCGGCACCGAAATCGTCGATGGCGGTCTTGAAGCCGAATTCGCGGTATTCACGCAGAATATTGGTCAAATGGCGATAGTTATCTACGTGCTGGCTTTCCAGTGTTTCAAAAATCAGCCGGTCGACCGGGAAATTGTGTTTTTTTGCCGCCTCCAGGGTGCTGCGAATACATAACTCTGGACGATAGACAGCGTTGGGCATGAAGTTGATCGACAAGTGTGTCTGCATATTAAGATTGGCCGCGCCTTCGATGGCGCGCATCCGACAGAGCTGGTCGAAACGGTAGCGGTTTTCTTCTGTAACCTGATCTAACACCGTCAATGCCCCTTCGCCGGCTACACCGCGGACCAGCGCTTCATGAGCAAAAACCGACTGGTCGCGCAGATCGACGATAGGTTGGTAGGCGAAGGCAAAATCGAAGTCCAGCGGCTCGCTTTGCTGGCAGCCCTGGCAACCCGTTTTGGGCGAGGTCAATGAAGACGGGAATCTAGTCACTCGATCACTCCTTGCCGCTGAAACGGTCAAGATCACAGTCTATCTGGAGGGCCGAGTTCTTGCGCCCGACAGAAACGGTAGTACAGTTCCGACTACTGGCTGAGCGAGGAATTCATATGGCACAAAAACAGGAAGAGGACGACAAGGTCCGTCTCGATAAATGGTTGTGGGCGGCGCGCTTTTATAAAACCCGTGCCTTGGCCAAAGCCGCCATCGAGAGTGGCAAGGTGCATTGTCGAGGCGAACGCTGCAAGCCCGGCAAAGAGCCACGCGTCGGCGATGAGTTTGAGATACGTACCGGCTTCGAGGTGCGCATCGTGAGGGTCGAAGCCTTGTCGATCGTGCGTCGTGGGGCCCCCGAGGCGCAGGCTTTGTACGCGGAAACCGACGCGAGTATTGCCAAGCGCGAAGCGGCCGCAGCAATGCGCAAAGCTGGCGCGTTGGGCATGAGCACCGACGGCAAACCGAGCAAGAAGCAGCGGCGGGATCTGTTTAAATTTCGTGGGAACAGTAACGACGACTAAGGCTGATGTTTCAGTGTTGTCTGTGCCGACCTCATCGCCCGCAGGCTGGCTCCCACAGTTTGAAATGCAATCCGACTGTGGGGGCCAGCCTACTGGCGATTCGAGTGCGCAGCACTCGCCGGGGTCGACGCGGTATCAGGCGCTACGCACAACGCTCATCCGCGAAACCAGCGGCAGCTTGCCCAGCAGATTGAAAAACGGCGCCGTCACCTTCAACCAGAAATTCGCCGCGTGATAGGCAAACGGCGTGTAGTAACCCCAGCCCAATGCCCACACCGCCAGCAACATACCGCCGATGTAATCGTCTTGACCCCAGTGCGCGCCAGCCACCAGTCGCGGCAGCATGAACAGCAGCGTCAGGCTCCAGATCGTCACGAACTGCCCGACCGTACGGCTGAACACACCCATGAACAGGGCCCAGATCAGCAGCACCGACGCATGGTCACCGGGGAAGCTCTGGCCCGAGCGATCCTTCAGCTCCCAGGCCTTTTCCAGATGCGGGAAGTAGTCGCTGAGGTGCACCGCGCCTTCCAGCACCATCGACGGACTGCTGTGCTGCCAGCCCATGTGGTCGGCGAACTTGGAAAACAGTGCGCGAATCACCACCATCAACAGCAGGATCGAGAAAAAACCGAAAAACGCGCGACGCACGTCAATCGCCTTGAACACCCAGTCGCCCTTGATCAACAGCATCAGCAGAATCAGTCCGACGACGATGTCGAACGGGCGCAGACTTGCAATTGCCCAGATGTGGAGCCATATCGGGTTGCTGGCCAGCGGTGCATTGAGCGAGCGAAACAGCCACTCGTCGAAAATCACACACAGCATGTTGCCCGTAGGCCATAACCAGAAAGCCAGCAACGCCAATGGCACGACGTTGCACAGAACCAGCCGGCCGAGGTTCCACCTTGATTGGAACAAACCCGGATTGTTCATAAAATGCCTCCCGTGGCTGAACGATCGCACCAAACAGGTGCAAAGAAGCGCGGCATTTTCATATTTTGTAACCAATTTGTCATCAATTCAGATACCCAAACCTATGACCGATCTCCCGGATACCGATTACACCCAACGCTTCATCTTCGATGACAGCGATACTCGCGGCGAACTGGTAGCGCTTGAGCGCAGCTACGCCGAAGTCCTCGCCAAGCACCCGTACCCGGAACCGGTTGCGCAACTGCTGGGCGAATTGATGGCGGCGGCCTCGTTGCTGGTGGGCACTCTGAAGTTCGACGGTTTGCTGATTCTGCAGGCGCGTTCCGAAGGCCCGATCCCGATGTTGATGATCGAGTGCTCCAGCGACCGTGAGATTCGTGGTCTGGCGCGTTATCACGCCGATCAGGTCTCGGCGGATGCGACCCTCAGCGACTTGATGCCCAACGGCGTCCTGGCCCTGACCGTCGACCCGACCGTTGGCCAGCGCTATCAGGGCATCGTCGACCTCGATGGCGAAACCCTGTCCGATTGCTTCACCAACTATTTCGTCATGTCGCAGCAGGTGGGTACCCGCTTCAAGCTGTTCGCCGACGGTCGTCGTGCCCGTGGCATGTTGTTGCAACAACTGCCGGCCGATCGCCTGAAAGACGAAGAAGATCGCGCCGCCAGCTGGCAGCACATCACCGCGTTGGCCAGCACCCTGAGCGCCGATGAACTGTTGAGCCTGGACAACGAAACCGTGCTGCATCGCCTTTATCATGAAGAGCAAGTGCGCCTGTTCGATGTGCAACATCTGCGATTCCACTGCAGCTGCTCGCGTGAACGCTCGGGCAATGCGCTGGTCAGTCTGGGTCTGGAAGATGCGCAGGCACTGGTGGCCGAGCAGGGCGGTACAGTCGAGATCGATTGCCAGTTCTGCAACGAGCGCTACCTGTTTGATGCGGCCGATATCGCTCAATTGTTCGCAGGTGCGGGCGTCGACACGCCGTCAGATACCCGGCACTAAAACGGTTCAGCGCAGGTAAATTCACTGCTCAACGACGGAATTACGCCGTTACGACGGGAGGGCCCTACTATTTTTGGGCTTTTCTGGCATAATCCGGCCCACTTTTTTCGCGGTAGTAGTGCACGACTTTCTACTACAAAACGTTTGGAGCACACTCGGCCACTGGCCGACGGGGAACCTCATGACGCAAGCCAATAACGCCGTGTACACCGATCTGAGTGTTGATGATCTGGTAAAAGAAGCCCTGAACCGCGGTGAAGGCGAGCTTGCCGATACCGGCGCTCTGGTTGTTCGCACCGGTCATCGCACCGGCCGTTCGCCAGTCGACCGTTTCATCGTTGAAGAGCCTTCCACTCAGGCCGCTATCGCCTGGGGCCCGATCAACCGCAAGTTCCCGGCCGACAAGTTCGATGCCTTGTGGGCTCGAGTAGAAGCCTTCAACAACGCGCAAGAGCACTTCGTTTCCCACGTGCATGTAGGCGCGGCTGAAGATCACTACCTGGCCGTGAAAATGACTACCCAGACTGCCTGGCAGAATCTGTTCGGTCGTTGCCTGTTCATCAACCCGGCCCAGTACAATCCGGCTGGCCGCGATGAGTGGCAAGTGCTCAACGTCGCCAATTTCGAGTGCGTGCCTGAGCGTGACGGCACCAACTCCGACGGTTGCGTGATCATCAACTTCGCACAGAAAAAAGTGCTGATCGCTGGCATGCGTTACGCCGGCGAGATGAAGAAAGCCATGTTCTCCGTGCAGAACTTCCTGCTGCCGGCCGCTGACGTGCTGCCAATGCACTGCGCTGCCAACATCGGCGAAGAAGGCGACGTAACCCTGTTCTTCGGTCTGTCCGGCACCGGCAAGACCACCCTGTCGGCTGACGAAAGCCGTTACCTGATCGGTGACGACGAACACGGCTGGGGCGAAGGCGTTGTCTTCAACATCGAAGGCGGCTGCTACGCCAAGTGCATCGACTTGTCCGAGAAGAACGAGCCGGTCATCTGGAAAGCCATCAAACACGGCGCTGTGCTGGAAAACGTCGTCATCGACGATGCCAAGCACGCTGACTATGCCGATGTCAGCCTGACCCAGAACAGCCGTGCTGCGTACCCGCTGGAACACGTTGCCAAGCGTTCCGAGCACAACCTCGGTGGCGAACCGAACGCTGTGATCTTCCTGACTTGCGACCTGACCGGCGTCCTGCCGCCAGTGTCGATCCTCAACGAAGAACAAGCGGCCTACCACTTCCTGTCTGGTTACACCGCACTGGTGGGCTCGACTGAAATGGGTTCGGGCAGCGGCATCAAGTCGACCTTCTCCACCTGCTTCGGCGCACCGTTCTTCCCGCGCCCGGCCGGCGAATACGCAGAGCTGCTGATCAAGCGCATCCGCGGCTTCGGCTCCAAGGTCTACCTGGTCAACACCGGCTGGACCGGCGGTGGCTACGGCGTCGGCAAACGCTTCAACATCCCGACCACCCGCGCAGTGATCGCAGCGATCCAGAGCGGCGCCCTGATCGGCACCGAAACCGAACACCTGGACACCATCAACCTCGACGTGCCACTGGCCGTACCGGGCGTTGAAACCGGCCTGTTGAACCCACGCAACACCTGGGCTGACAAGGCTGCATACGACGAAGCCGCAAAAGCACTGGCCGGTCTGTTCATCGAGAACTTCAAGAAGTTCGAAGTGAGCGACGCGATCAAGGCTGCTGGGCCGAAGTTGTAAGCATCGGTTTGTAGTGAATGAAAAAGCCGCCCTTTAGGGGCGGCTTTTTTGTGGGCGATTGGAAAGCATTCCACAAACTTAACTGCCATTATTCCCGCAGGAAAGAGCTTTAACTAGCAGAATACTGCCACTTATCAGCTTCGCTTACCCCGCTTCAGCACAGCTGTGATGCTGATTGAGAGTTTTGCGTCCGTCTGCAAACGTTGCAGAGCAACCTTTCATGGCACTAGTACTTCGTTTTGTGCAATTGCTCAATCAGCCAAAGCATTCAGCAGATGAACAGGGTCGTTGTGTATAGCTTTGAGTAGCGCTTTAGCCGGCCCAGTTGGTACCCGACGACTTTGCTTCCAATTACGCAGCGTTCCAAGCTGGACGTCGATCAACGCTGCAAATTTTGCTTGCGTCATGCCGGTGGCTTTACGAATTTCTTTGACCAGTAATGCATCAACATAAAATTCGCGGGAGGGTTTCCGTTCACCCCGCAGAATTTCATCCATCTCCTGCACGCTTTCCATCAGCTCATCAAAAAACCTGCTCATGGTTGTCTCCAGTTTCCGATCATGGCTTTCAATGCTTTCCGTTCATCATGGATCAGGTCGTGTTGTTCATTTTTTGGGTAAATCATCAACAAAGCGATCTGTGACGCCGAAACGAAGTGGTAGTAGATCACTCGGGCTCCACCGCGTTTACCGTGGCCCTTAGAGGCAACTTGAGCTTTACGAACCCCCGCTCCCACGAAAAGTGAGAGCGATCTGCCCACTCAGCCTTAGGCTGGAGCCTTCCAATTGAGCATCTGCTGCTGCGCGACTTGCAGCAGGTCACAACCATCCTGCGTCAGCAGATAGAGTGCGTGGGTGATGTGGGGGATGTCTTCGACGTCGGCTTGTCTGAAGCTGAGGCAGTAGAGGGTTTTTAGCAGGTCGGCGGAGGCGCGAAGGCGCTGGACGGCGCATTCGAGAGTGTCTTGCGGGTTGGCCTCTGTGTCGATGATCAGGGGCTTGGTGTCGGTGAGGTTGGATTCGAGTGGGCGGTAGCGATCGGTAGTGAATTGATTCCAAGTTGTCATTTTTTAATCCTCAATTGCTTCGAAAGAAGCCACCGCATCGTGACCAAGCGACAGGAGGCGACTGTGTTCGGGTTGGTCAACCGGTGAGGATCGTGCACATACCCGGCACACCCGAGGGTGTCCCAAACACAGTCACCATAAACTGCAGGCAAGTGAGTGCCGGCAGCATACAGCGCGTGCGTATACACGATCCAATCGGGTGACCAAGCCCGAGCCGCTGATTTGGCAGCGACAGTCACGACTATAAAGACGAGCTACAGGGCGGCGATAGAAGACAAGGAGTCTGCCCTTGTAGGAACGGGACGGAGATTTGATAGGTCATTGCTGCTGTTCCATCAACAGTTTTAAACGGGCGCGCTTATCTGTCGGCGGATGTGAACAGCGGGATTCAGAGTGCCGGGTTGTTTTCAAGAGGGTTGTTGGTTGCTTGTGGGTGTTCGATTTTAAACTTGGCAACTTCCAGCAGTTCGCAGCCATCCTGAGTCAATAAGTACAGCGCATTGATGATGTTCGGGATGTCTTTGACGTCTGCTTGTTTGAAACACAGACAGTACAGAGTTTCCAAAAGATTGTTGGCGGCGCCCAATCTTTGTTGAGCGGCATTCAGCAAATCTTGATGACAGGCTTCTGTATCGATGACCAGCACCGGCTTGTCGCTGTAGCAGGTTTTCAAACGGCGGTAGCGGTTGAGGGGGGATTGAGGTGGGTTCATGGATCAAGCCTGTCCTTTGAGAGATCGCTACGGCGGGATTCAGTCGCGTCGGCCACTATAAGAGGGCGCTGCTCCGTGGGACAAGACAGCCAGGATGGACAGCGTTTGTAGGGGGTTTACCGGGGTTCGGGTATTTGCCCTACATGTTTTCCAGGGCTTTTCAGGGCAAAACCCTTAGATAGGATTTTTCCTACAGGTTTGTCAGGCGTTTCGCGGTAAACCGCTGTATCGTGCGCGCCAGAATCTGTGGGACGTTTCCAAACGTCCGATACGCGCTTAAAGGGAATTAGGTATGCAGTGGCTACGAATGGCCTCGATCGTATTGCTGTGGACCAGTGGTTGTCGTTTGGCAATGTCCGCCGACGTTGGCAATCCGCTGGTACTCGATCATTTGAATCGCACCGGATGGCCGGACGCGCTCACCAGCCAAGCGAATGTCGACACGGCGTCGCGCGCCGAGGTGTTGATGTTCGGCAAAGCCTTGCTCGCCAGCGAAGCGTTGGACGAGTCGGGTTTGAAGCAGAAGCTGGGTGTGCCGAAAGTGCAGTTGAAGTCGATCAGACAACTGCGTGATGGTTTGTGGGATCACTTGCTGAGCACTTATCGCAACGCCAGTCAGGACTGTGCTGAACAACCGTTTTGTCCACAGGTACGCAGTGTTGCCGATCTGCGTCAATTGGCGGCAGCGTTCACCGGCGACATCAGCCCGGCCCATGCGTTGTGGGCGAGCAAGAGCCTGGGTGTGCACGAGCAGATGTTGAATGAGCAACTGCGGGTGGCAGTGTTGCGGCCATGAACGTTTAGATTTTGTGTAGTCAGTGCCGGCCTCTTCGCGGGCAAGCCCGCTCCCACAGGGACCGTGGCGTTTAGGTGAATCGCTGTATCATTCCGTATCGATTTGGCCCCCGACCTTTTCTCGACTCGCTGCGATCGCCCGCTAGGCTGTTGGCATGGCAGCAGTCAAAGGAGTGACAGCGAATGCACAACACCCTGGAACAGGTTTTTGGTTATCCACAGTTCCGACCCGGACAAGAGGCCGCGATCAGCGCGGTGTTGGCCGGACGCTCGGCAGCGGCGATTTTTCCCACAGGTTCCGGCAAGTCCCTTTGCTATCAATTGTCGGCACTGATGCTGCCGAATCTGACGCTGGTGGTCTCGCCGCTGCTGGCGTTGATGCAGGATCAATTGGCGTTCCTGCAACGCCATGGCATTGTGGCGGGCAGTATTGATTCGGCGCAAAGCCGCGATGATGCCAATGACGTGATGGCCCGCGCCCGATCAGGTGAATTGAAGATCCTGATGATCTCCGTAGAGCGGCTGAAAAACGAACGCTTCCGCAACTTTTTGCAGCAGGTGCCGATCTCGCTGCTGGTCGTGGATGAGGCGCATTGCATCTCCGAGTGGGGACACAATTTCCGTCCGGACTACCTCAAGCTGCCGGACTACCAACGGCAGTTCAACATCCCGCAAACCTTGCTGCTGACTGCCACGGCAACGCCCAAAGTCATCACCGACATGCAGGCTAAATTTGCCATCGCCGCCGAAGACGTGGTGACCACCGGTTTCTATCGGCCCAACCTCAATCTGCTGGTGGAACCGGTGCGCGGCCAGGACAAGCGTCGGCGCCTGGTGGAGTGGATGGCTGAGCGTCCGGGTCAGCCGAGCATTGTCTACGTCACCTTGCAGAAAACCGCCGAACACATTGCCGAGCACCTGGAGCGTAACGGCATCCAGGCTGAGGCTTACCACGCCGGTTTACCCCACGATAAGCGCGAGGCGATTCAGAAACGCTTCATGGCCGGGCAGTCCAATTGCATCGTCGCGACCATCGCTTTCGGCATGGGCATCGACAAGAGCGACATCCGCAATGTGGTGCACTTCGACCTGCCCAAATCCATCGAAAACTACAGCCAGGAAATAGGCCGCGCGGGGCGTGACGGGCAGCCGTCGGATTGTCTGGTGCTGGCCAATCGCGACAGCCTCAACGTGCTGGAAAATTTCGTTTACGGCGACACACCGGAGCGCGAGGGTATTCGCTATGTGCTCGACGAGTTGAAAGCCTCGGTGCCGGAAGGGCAGTGGGAATTTCTGCTCGGTCCGCTCGCGGATCAAAGCAATATCCGCGCATTGCCGCTCAAGACATTGCTGGTGCAATTGGAGTTGCGCGGCCTTATCGCGCCGCGCTACGCGTACTACGCCGAATACCGTTTCAAATACTTGCTGGAGCCGGACGCGCTGCTCGAACGTTTCGAGGGCGAACGCAGGGAGTTTGTCGCGGCGATCATCCAGACGTCGAACCGTGCGCGAACCTGGGCGACCGTGAGCTTCGAGGCGATGTACACGCAATATTCGGCAGAGCGAAATCGGGTGGTGAAGGCGCTGGATTATTTCCAGGAGAAGGGCTGGGTCGAGCTTGAGAGCAAGCAGATGACCGAGGTCTACAGCGTGCTGCAGAGCGACTTTGACAGCGGCGTGTTGAGCGCTGAACTGCATGAATACTTCACCCGCCACGAGCAGGCCGAAGTCGCGCGGATTCACGCCATGCTCGATGTGTTCGCCACTGAGCGCTGCCTGGGTTATCGCCTGGCCGAGTATTTCGGCGACCGCAATGCGCCAGAGCGCTGTGGGCATTGTTCGGTGTGTCATGGGCATGTCGCGCGGTTGCCGGAACCCCCGCAATTGCCGCCGCTTGTGGATAAAAACTTTGCAGCGCTGTGCGGCGACTTTATCCACAAGCACGAGCAGCACACCGGCAACGTACCCACGGCGGAACGACTGACGCGGTTTCTGTGCGGGATCAGCGTGCCGCTGTTTACCAAGCTCAAGGCGCGGACGATTTCCGGGTATGCGGCGTTGGAAGACTATCCCTACGCCGAGGTGCGCCATTGGGCTGACAACCATTTGCTCGACTGAACCGGGAATCCTGTGGGAGCGAACCTGCTCGCGAAAGGGTCAGGTCATTCGGAATCGCGTTGCATGGCACACCGCTTTCGCGAGCAGGTTCGCTCCCACAGGGATTGCGGTGATCTATGAGAGCTGCATCCATCCGCTGAATGTCGATCATCACGGTAATAAACTTCAAAAAGCGTCGTTGGCTGACTATGGTGAGACCAGTCTTTGGATCGCCAACAAGAGAACAACATGAGCCAGACATCTTTCGATATTCAGCAGGCAGCGGTGATCGGTGCGGGCACCATGGGGCGTGGCATTGTCATGTGTCTGGCCAATGCCGGTGTGTCGGTGCAATGGGTGGACACCAATCCACAGATGCTCGAACAGGCGCTCGCAACCGTGGCCGAGACTTATGCACATAACGTACGTCAGGGCCGGATTGATCGGGCCGAGGCTGATGCGCGTTTGGCCCGGGTCAGCGCTGCGGCGGATTACGCAGAGATCCGCAATGCCGATCTGGTGATCGAGGCGGTGTACGAAAACCTCGAACTCAAGCAGAAGATCTTTCGTGAACTGGATGGCTTGCTCAAGCCGCAAGCGCTGTTGGCGAGTAACACGTCGGCACTGGATATCGATGCAATAGCTGCGGCGACCAAGCGGCCTGAGCAAGTGTTGGGTCTGCATTTCTTCAGCCCCGCGCACATCATGAAACTGCTGGAAATCGTTCGCGGTGCACAGACCTCGCAGGCAGCACTGGATGCTGCGCTGATACTGGGCAAGCGCATGGGCAAGGTCAGTGTGGTATCGGGCAACTGCCACGGTTTCATCGGTAACCGCATGCTGCATCCGTATGTCCTGGAGGCCCGCAAGATACTGCTTGAAGGCGCTTATCCACAGCAGGTCGATGCGGCGCTACAGGCATTCGGTTTCGCCATGGGGCCGTTCCGTATGTACGACGTGGTCGGCATCGATCTGGAATGGCGCGCTCGTGAGCTGGCCGGCAAGGGCCAGGATGCCCCGGAGATTCAGGTTGATAACCGCCTGTGCGAAATGGGCCGGTTCGGTCAGAAGTCTGGTAATGGTTATTACCACTACGAGCCGGGCAGTCGTCAGGCAGAGCATGACCCGGAAGTCGATGCGCTGGTGTTGCGTGTCAGTGAGGGTTTGGGTTTCCAGCGCCGTGAAATCGGTCCGGAGGAGATTCTGGAGCGCTGCCTGCTGGCACTGGTCAACGAAGGCGCGAAGATTCTGCAGGAAGGCATTGCCGAGTCGGCGCATGACATCGATCTGGTGTACCTGAACGGTTATGGCTTTCCCGCCGACAAGGGCGGGCCGATGGCCTGGGCGGATCAGCAGGGGCTTGCAGATATTCATCAGCGGCTGCTGGCGCTGGAGACGCGGCAGGGTGATCAGTGGAAACCGGCAAGGCTGATTGGTGAGTTGGCGGCGCAAGGGAAGGGGTTTGCTGACCGTTGAATGACGTGGCGCCTGTGCTGGCGCCTTCGCGAGCAGGCTCGCTCCCACAGTGGGTTTGTTTGGTTCGCAGATCCCGACCTCACTGAAGAACCTTGTGGGAGCGAGACGCTTTTAAATCAGACTGGCCACTTACCTTCAGGAATCGAAAATTGATGTCCAACCCGACCCCTCAACGCACCGACTACCCGCATTTCCAGCCCATTACCACGCGCTGGCATGACAACGATGCCTACGGCCACGTCAATAACGTCACTTATTACAGCTTCTTTGACACCGCGGTGAACACCTACCTGATCCAGGTCGGTGGTCTGGATATCCATGACGGTGAGGTGGTGGGGTTCGTGGTCAGTTCGGCGTGCGATTACTTCGCCTCGATTGCTTTCCCGGACTTGATCGAGATCGGCTTGCGGGTCGGCAAGTTGGGCAACAGTTCGGTGCAGTACGAATTGGCGGTGTTCAAGGTCGGCGAGAGCGAAGCGTGTGCGGCGGGGCGTTTCGTCCATGTCTTCGTCGATCGGGCGAGTAATCAGCCAGTGCCCATTCCTGCCGGGTTGCGCGCTGCGCTGGAAAGATTGGTGGTGTGAAAAAGGCAAAAAAAATCGCAGCCCGAGGGCTGCGATTTTTGCTTTACCGGCTAACGAGGTGCTTCAGGCGCCTCAGTCGCGGTAATACTTGTGATGCTTGCGGTGACCGTAGGCGTGGCCGCGTCCTGGGTGACGGTCGCGATAGTAGCGACGGTCGTCGTGACGGCGATCATAGCGACGATCATCGTCATCGCTCTTGTTGCCCATGTAGTTACCCAGCGCGCCGCCGGCGCCGCCACCTGCTGCGGAACCGATCAGGCTGCCGGTAGTGCCGCCCATGCTGCGGCCAACCACGTTACCGCCGGCTGCGCCCAACGCACCGCCGATAGCGGCTTCGCCACGGCTGCGTTTGTCTGCGCCGACCGCGCTACCACCCGCGCCGCCCAAGGCTGCGCCGATGGTGGAACCTGTATTGCCGCCTAAAGACTGACCGACGACCGAGCCAAGAACCCCGCCCAATGCGCCGCCCACACCTGCTTCGGTGGTGCCGCCTGCGGACGCAAAACCACTGACCAGGCCAAGGGACAACAAGAGAATCGAGGAGAACTTCATAGAGGAGCCTCAAAGGGATGACGGCGCCGATCCTGAGGCTGTGCAACACGCGTGACAATCGAAATCCGACGAATAACACGACTTGTATACAATTACGCAAGTTACTGTTTTAACTACGGAACTTAAGCGATTTTCGCCGGTCTTTAACTACTTCGGACAGGCCGCTTTTGTGAAAAAGCGGCCTTTTTTGTGGGCGATGGAAATGTGTAGCGGCGTAGAAGTGCGTTAAATGTTCGACCGCTTTCGCGAGCAGGCTCGCTCCCACATTGGACCGCGTTTCTTATGCAGGAATGCGCTCAACTGTGGGAGCGAACTTGCCCGCGAAGGGGCCAGTCCAGTCACTCTTTAAGTTTAAGCAGACTTGGCCATGATCAACCCGGTCTCACTCGCCGCTTCCAGCCGAATCGCGATGAACTTCGAGGTCGGCGTATGGCTGCCGTCGCCAGTGCTTTCCAGCGGCACCAGTGGATTCACTTCCGGGTAATACGCAGCGGCCTGGCCGGCAGGGATATCAAACGCCAGCAGTGTGAAGCCCTTCACCCGACGCTCGCGCCCATCGTCCCAGATCGAAACGATGTCAGCCTTCTGCCCCGGACGGAAGCCCAGGCGAATAATGTCGGCCTCGTTGGCGAACAGCACATCGCGCTGGCCCTTCACCCCGCGATAACGGTCGTCGAGGCCATAAATCGTGGTGTTGTACTGATCGTGCGAACGCATCGATTGCAGGATCAGATCCGGCAACTGACCGGTGGCGCGGGTACGTTCGTGGACCAGGTCTTTGGGCAGCAGGTTCGCGCGGAAATTGGCGCGGCCCGACGGCGTGTTCCACTTGCGTGCACCGGCGCTGTTGCCGAGGTAGAAACCACCCGGATTCTTGATCTTTTCGTTGAATTCCTTGAAACCCGGGATGGTGTCGGCGATCAGCTCGCGGATACGCCCGTAATCGGCCACCAGCCAGTTCCAGTCCACCGGTTTGCTGCCAAGGGTCGCGGCAGCGATGCCAGCGATGATCGACGGCTCTGAACGCATCTGGTTAGAAAGCGGCTGCAACTGACCGTTGGAGGCGTGAACCATGCTGAACGAGTCTTCCACGGTGACCGCTTGCGGGCCTTCAGTCTGGATGTCGATGTCGGTGCGACCGAAGCACGGCAGGATCAAGGCGTCTTTACCGTGAGCCAGGTGGCTACGGTTGAGTTTGGTGCTGATCTGCACGGTCAGGTCACAATTGCTCAGAGCCTCGAACGTGCGCGGGCTGTCCGGTGTGGCTTGGGCGAAGTTGCCGCCCAGACCGATAAACACCTTGGCGCGGCCCTCGGCCATGGCGTGGATCGCCTCGACCACGTTGTGCCCGTTGTGGCGTGGCACCTTGAACTGGAAGCGACGCTCCAGCGAATCAAGGAACGCCACGGGTGGACGCTCGTTGATACCCATCGTGCGGTCGCCCTGCACGTTACTGTGACCGCGCACCGGGCACAGACCGGCGCCAGGTTTGCCGATGTTGCCGCGCAGCAGCATCAGGTTGGCGATTTCCTGGATGGTCGGCACCGAATGGCGATGCTGGGTGATGCCCATCGCCCAGCACATGATCACGTTTTTGCCTTTGGCGTACATGCGCGCCGCTTGTTCGATCTCGACCAGGGGCAGGCCGGATTGCTCGACGATCTGCTCCCACGGCGTGTCGTCGACGACACCGAGATACTCCAGCACATTGGCACTGTGTGCATTGAGGAAGTCGTGATCGAACACCGCTGGCTCACCAGCCTTCTGCGCGTCGCGTTCCCATTGCAGAAGGAACTTGGCCATGCCACGCAGCAGCGCCATGTCGCCACCCAATGCCGGGCGGAAGTACGCGGTGTTGGTCGGTTTGTCGCCGTTGGTGAGCATTTCGATCGGGTGCTGCGGGTGCTGGAAACGTTCCAGACCACGCTCTTTGAGCGGGTTGACGCACACCACCTGAGCGCCACGTTTCACGGCTTCACGCAGGGGTTCGAGCATCCGCGGATGGTTGGTGCCGGGGTTCTGGCCCCAGACGAAAATCGCGTCGGCGTGTTCGAAGTCATCGAACGTCACGGTGCCTTTGCCGACACCGACACTCTGCGCCAACGCCACGCCGCTGGCCTCGTGGCACATGTTCGAGCAATCGGGAAAGTTGTTGGTACCGAAGGCGCGCACGAACAGCTGATACAGATACGCCGCTTCGTTGCTGGCGCGACCCGAGGTGTAGAACTCGGCTTGATCCGGGCTCGACAAGCCTTGCAGGTGTTTGGCGATCAGCGCGTAGGCATCGTCCCAGGCAATCGGTTTGTAGCGGTCGGTCTCGGCGTCGTAGGCCATTGGCTCGGTCAGACGACCCTGATATTCAAGCCAGTAGTCGCTCTGCTCCAGCAACGCGGTAACGCTGTGTTTGGCGAAGAATTTTGCATCCACCCGACGCTTGGTCGCTTCCCAATTCACCGCTTTGGCGCCGTTCTCGCAGAACTTGACCATGCCGCTTTCCGGGGAATCGCCCCACGCGCAACCCGGGCAGTCGAAGCCGCCGTTCTGGTTGGTCTTGAGCATCATGCGCAGGTTTTTCAGCGCGTTGTCACTGGTCAACCAGGCCTGGGCCACGCTGATCAGGGCACCCCAACCGCCGGCTGCGCCTTTGTAGGGCTTGTAGCGCGGGACAGGTTTCTGGTCGGCTTGATGATGTTGGCTCACGCTTGATTCTCCATCGCGGGGCTATACACCCGCGGCGCATTTTTCTGCGGCAGGTGGATGAGATTGAGGTTGTGCCGACGGGCCCATTGCACGGCAAGGCCCGTAGGCGCGGACAGGCTGACCAGGGTCTGGATGCCGGCGCGCAAAACTTTCTGGATCAATTCGAGACTGCAACGGCTGGTGACAATCGCGAGGCCGCCATCCGTGGATATTTTCTGGCGGATCAGCCCGCCGATCAGTTTGTCGAGAGCGTTGTGGCGGCCTATGTCTTCGCGCCCGAGCAGCAATTCGCCGCTGGCATTCATGAAAATCGCCGCGTGTACCGCACCGCAATGCTGGCCCAGTGGCTGGAAGGCGCCGATGCGTTGGCGCAGACCGTCGAGCCATACACTGGGTGGCAACGGCGCACCGGGCAACACCTTGAGATCGGGTAGCGCCTGCTCCACCGCTTCAACGCCGCACAGTCCGCACCCGCTAGTGCCGGCCAGTTGCCGACGCTGGGTCTTGAGATTCCAGAACGCACGGTTGGCGATGGTCACTTGCGCGTATTGCGCCGAACCTGCGCCAGTCAGTTGCAGGTCATAGATATCATTGGCGTCTTCGATGATGCCGCTGCCGAGGCTGAAACCGACGATGAAGTCTTCGAGGTCGGTCGGGGTCACCAGCATGACGGCCTGGCTGATGCCGTTGTAGGCGATCGCCAACGCAACTTCCTCGGCCAGCGCGGTGCTGGCCGACTCTTCGAGAGGCAGATCGCTGTAACTGTATGTCTGGCTGGCAGCAGGCGCGGGCGTTTCGCGTGCAGGCGCCGCGCAGGCTGGGCGCTTGGCGTTCATGGCATCACCAACGGTTTGATCAACGTTAAGACTAGGCGCGGCAAGATGTCGCGTCTAATCGCTAATGTTGATCTACCGATAGATGCCGTCGATCAAGACTCGCCTGGCGATTTTTGATACAGCGCAAAACAGGCTTCGGCCAGCGCTGAACGCGGGGCACCCCGGCGCATGATGAACCCCAGCCGGGCGAGGGTTTGGGCACTTTCAATGGGCTGCAGACGCAGATCATCGGTGAGGTTTTCCAGTCCGCCGTCCAACGGCATCACCGCGCAACAGAACCCGCCATGCACAGCTTGTAATAATTGATGCACGGCATCGGTTTGCAGCAGTGTCTGTGGCGTCAGGCCACGGCTGTGGAAATTGTGGTCGATCGACTGGCGAAAGTGCATGCCGCTGGTGAGCATGCCCAGTGGCAGTTCGATCAGCGATTCCCAGGTCAACGGTGCTTCGCCGAAGGAGAAGAAACGCTGGTCATACAGCAATCCCATGCGGGTTTCGCTGAAGGCCAAGGATTCGAAGCGCTCACTGTCCAGCCGATCAAGATAGGACACGCCGATATCGATGCGGTTGTTCGCCAGTTGTTCGAGGATCTGTTCGGAACTCAGCGCCGACAATTCAAAGCGCAGGTTCGGGTGCTGCCCGTGCAGACGCTGCATCAGCGGCAACGCATCGAAACTCGACAGCGGCACCACGCCCAGACGCAACGTACCGACCAGATTGCCGCGGCACGCTGCCGCTTCTGCCTGCAAGCCGTCATACGCCGCCAACACTGTGCGTGCCCACGCCAGCACCCGTTCGCCCGGGGCGGTGAACCCTTCGAACCGCTGACCGCGGTTGACCAGCGGCAGGTCGAGTTCTTCTTCGAGGCTACGCAGGCGCATCGACAGCGTCGGTTGCGTAATGTGACAACGCGCAGCGGCCTGGCCGAAGTGACGGGTTTCGTCGAGGGCGATGAGGAATTTCAGCTGCTTGATGTCCATCTTCGCTCCGAAGGGTGTTTGCGGGGGTGGGCGATTCTAACGCTTGTGGGGTGACAGGGTCATTGGTCGGCTTGGAACCGGGGTTGTCATTGGTGGTCTAGGCTTTGACGTCTGGAACCCAAATCAAGGAGTGTGCGCTATGAGTCTTTTTAGCTTTGTGAAAGAAGCCGGTGAGAAACTGATCGATCTGCTGACCCCGGGCAATGCCAATGCCGGTGAGCAATTGAAGGAACACATCAGCAAGGTTGGCTTGGGCAATCCGAACGTTCAGGCGACTGTGGACGGCGACAAGGTCACGGTTACCGGCGAAGTGGCGAGTCAGGAAGAGAAAGAGAAAATTCTGCTGGCGGTGGGCAATATTGAAGGTGTGGGCAGCGTTGATGACCAGATCACTGTGACCGGCCCGGTAGTGACTGCTGCGCAGTTTGTGGTGGTCAAGTCGGGTGACACGCTGAGTGCAATTTCCCTGCGCGTTTACGGCGATGCCAACAAGTATCAAAAAATCTTCGAAGCCAACAAACCGATGCTCAAAGATGTGAACAAGATCTACCCAGGGCAGACACTGCGTATTCCTGAGTAATTGCGGATAACGCTTTCGCGAGCAGGCTCGCTTCCACATTGGATGCGTTTCAATGTGGGAGCGAGCCTGCTCGCGAATAGGGCAACTCGGTATCAGAGGCCTGTGATCAGGTCGCGGTAGTCTTCAACTGCGACAAATTCGGCCGTGTCCTTCGGGCCTTTGCGGCTGTCCGGTTCCTTGATGGCCAACAAGTGCGCCACGCCAAAATCCCGCGCACTGCGCAGAATGGGCAAGGTGTCGTCAATAAACAGACTGCGCGCCGGATCAAAATCTATATCGGCCTGCAACGCATCCCAGAATTGCGGATTTTCCTTCGGAAAACCGTAGTCATGCGAGCTGATCAATCGCTCGAAATAGGGCGCCAGTTCAATCCGCTCCAGCTTCAACGACAGCGAATCACGGTGCGCATTGGTGATCATGATCACCCGTTTGCCGGCGCGTTTTATCGCTTCAAGAAAGGTGTCGGCGTCGGTGCGCAAGGCGATCAGGTGCGCGGTCTCTTGCTTCAACTCACGCACTGACAATTTCAGTTCGCTGCTCCAGAAATCCAGGCAGTACCACTGCAACTGACCGGCATGGCGCTCGAAC
This sequence comes from Pseudomonas sp. A0308, assembly GCF_044218815.1. Classification (NCBI taxonomy): domain Bacteria; kingdom Pseudomonadati; phylum Pseudomonadota; class Gammaproteobacteria; order Pseudomonadales; family Pseudomonadaceae; genus Pseudomonas; species Pseudomonas sp. A0308. The sequence goes on along the minus strand of NZ_CP162581.1, from coordinate 3,031,872 downwards.
AACGGCTGCAACTCCATCTCGGCCATGGCGCGGCTGACCCCGTGCAGTTCGGCGTAGCGCTGGGGCAGGTGTTCCAGCCAGAAATGGTTGTCGAAGTGCAAATCCAGCAGCGTGCCGTCCATGTCCAGAAGAACGGTATCGATGTCGGACCAGGGTAATGAAGGCATGGCAACGTCTCGAGCGGTAGAAAGATATCCGACGTAAACAATCGGGAAAGCCGCGTTATAGTAGCGCGTTCACGCCAAGGAGCTTTGCATGCGCCAGAAACCCACCGTACTTGCCCGCGAGATCGTCGCCACCAGTCGCCTGTTTTGCGTCGAAGAGCTCAAGCTGCGTTTTTCCAACGGTGTGGAACGCACCTATGAGCGTCTGGTGGGCAAGGGTGCCGGATACGGCGCGGTGATGATCGTGGCAATGCTCGATGCCGAGCACGCTGTGTTGGTCGAGGAATATTGCGGCGGTACTGACGAGTACGAATTGTCCCTGCCCAAAGGCCTTATCGAACCCGGTGAAGACGTGCTGGCAGCGGCCGAGCGTGAGCTTAAGGAAGAGGCCGGTTTTGGCGCGCGGCAACTGGAGCATCTGACTGAACTGTCGCTGTCACCCGGTTACATGAGCCAGAAGATTCAGGTGGTGCTGGCCACCGAGCTGTACGAAGAACGTCTGGATGGCGACGAGCCTGAGCCGATGCGGGTCGACAAGGTCAACCTGCGCGAACTGTCGGCGCTGGCGTTGAATCCGCAATTCACCGAAGGGCGTGCCTTGGCGGCGTTGTACCTGGCGCGTGATTTGCTGAGCCAGCGCGGTGCCTTTCAACTATGAGTGAGCAATTGATGAACTTTCCCCATCCGTTGATGGCGCCAGTGATTGCGCTGGCGTTGAAGGCTGGCGAGGCAATTTTGCCGTTCTGGCGGTCAGGCGTTGAAGTCACCGCCAAGTCAGATGAATCACCTGTGACCGTTGCAGATCTGGCCGCGCACCACGTGATTGTGGATGGATTGATCGCGCTGGATCCGAGTATTCCGGTGCTGTCCGAAGAGGACGCGAGTATCGCGCAGAGCATACGCGCCGGCTGGCAGCGTTGGTGGCTGGTAGATCCGCTGGATGGCACCAAGGAGTTCATCAGCGGCAGTGAGGAATTCACCGTCAATATTGCGTTGATCGAAAACGGTCGCGTGGTATTCGGTGTGGTGTCGATGCCGACCAACGGTCGTTACTACGTTGGGGGTGCCGGGCTCGGTGCCTGGCGCTGTGACGAGGGCGGTACTCCGGTTGCGATTCAGGTGCGTGACGTGCCGGGGCCGGGCGAAGCGTTCACCGTAGTAGCCAGTCGTCGGCATTCCAGTCCCGAGCAGGAGCGCCTGCTGGCCGGGTTGAGCGCGAGCCTGGGTGAGCTGCAATTGGCCAATATCGGCAGTTCGTTGAAGTTTTGCCTGTTGGCCGAAGGGGCGGCGGATTGCTATCCGCGACTGGCGCCGACTTCGCAGTGGGACACGGCGGCCGCCCAAGGCGTGCTGGAAGGGGCGGGCGGTGAGGTGCTGGATTTGCAGGGCGAAGCGTTCTGTTATCCGGCGCGGGAATCGTTGCTGAATGAGTTCTTTCTGGCGCTGCCAGCGAAGGCGGCGTGGCGGACGAGGTTGTTGGAGTTGGCCCGAGGTTAATAGCAAAAGATCGCAGCCTGCGGCAGCTCCTACACAGGATTTCGCATTTCCCTGTAGGAGCTGCCGGAGGCTGCGATCTTTTGCTTTAGCGGTGCAACACGTACTGCCCGCTAAACGTCACCGCATCCTCATCACTCCCGGCATTGACGATCCGCGTATTCAGCGTCAACCGCGCCCGCCCGTGACGCTGATACATCGCCAGAAATTTCTTCCACACCGTCGCATCCGGCGCCGGGCAAATGGCTGTCGCATCCCCCGTCACTGGCAGCGGATAACTGATCTGCCCTTCCTGAATCACGATGTGGCCGTCGATGATCCCTTCTTCCTTCAAGCGCAAATGCAACCAGCCCCAACCCGCCAGCACCGCGCCGCAATAGAGGCTGCCGCCGAACATGGTGCTTTTGTGATTGACGTTGGGCTCCAAAGGCAAATGCAGACTCAATTGCTGAGCCTGCCAGTCGAGTACCTTGATGCCCATGTCCCGGGTCAGGGGAATATCGCGATGCAGCACCGACTCCAGATAGTGAGTGTCCGGGTTCATTCGTTCTCCTCCCCATGGCTGTTGTCGCCGAAGTTGAGGCCGTGTTTGCGCAGTTTGTCGTGCAGGGTCTTGCGCGGTATGCCCAGTGCTTCGGCAAGACTGCGTACCGAGCTGTGGGTGCGCGCCAGTTCGGCGGCGATCAACGATTTCTCGAAGTTTTCCACTTGCTCGCTGAGCCCGCCGCCAGTGATTTGGACTGTGGCGCCGCCGCCCTCGTCGCCGCTGTTATCCAGCGCCAGTTCAAGGCCCAGCGCAAAGCGTTCGGCCGCGTTTTGCAACTCTCGCACGTTACCCGGCCAGGTATGGCGCAGTAGCAGGGCGCGCTGCGCCGGTTGCAGTTCGTGGGGGGGCAAGCCGTGGCGGGCGCTGGCTTCATCGGCGTAATACTGGAACAGCATCAACGCATCTTCGCCACGCTCGCGTAGCGGCGGAATGCGCAGCGGCGCGACATTGAGGCGGTAATACAAATCTGCACGGAAACGGCCCTGATCGGCAGCCTGGCGCAGGTCTTCCTTGGTGGCGGCGATGACGCGGATATCCAGCGGGATCAGTTGATTGCCGCCCAGGCGTTCGACGACTCGTTCCTGCAGCATGCGCAGCAGTTTCACTTGCACATCCAGGCTCATGCTTTCGATTTCATCGAGGAACAAGGTGCCGCCGTTGGCGAATTCGAACTTGCCGATACGGCGTTTTTGCGCGCCGGTGAACGCGCCCGGCTCATGGCCGAACAGCTCGCTTTCCACCACCGATTCGGCCAGCGCGCCGGCATTGATCGCCACAAACGGCCCGTTGCGACGGCTCGACAGGTCATGCAGCGCACGGGCCACAACCTCTTTGCCAGCGCCGGTTTCGCCGAGGATCAGCACGTCAGCCCGGGTCGCCGCCAGCGCGCCGATCTGCTCGCGCAGGCGCAGCATCGGCTGCGAATGGCCGACCAGTCGCGTGCTCAATTCGTTGCGATCGCTGAGGGCCAGACGCAGGCTGCGGTTGTCCAGCACCAGGCGGCGCAGGGCCAGCGCGCGGCGCACGCTGTCGAGCAGGGCGTCGCTGGCGAAGGGTTTCTCAAGGAAGTCGTATGCTCCGGCGCGCATCGCCTGCACGGCGAGCGGCACATCGCCGTGGCCGGTGATCAGCAGCACGGGCAGCTCGGGGTCCTGAGCGTGCAGTTCGCTCAATAATTCCAGACCGTCCATGCCCGGCATGCGGATGTCACTGACAACCACACCCGGCCAGTCGCGTTCCAGTTGTCCGGCCAGGCCCTTGGCTTCGGACAGCGGCAGGATTTTCAGCCCGGCCAGATCCAGTGTCTGGCCCAAGGCCTGACGCAGGTGCGGATCGTCGTCGATCAACACCACCTGAATGCGATTGTCGATGGTCATGCACTTCGATCCTCGGACGGTTGCAGGCTGACCCCGGGCGCACCGGCACGCAGCCGCAGGGTTATCAAGGCGCCACCTTGCTTGTGGTTGGCGAACGACAGTTCACCACCGAAGGCGCGCATCAGGGTTTCACAAATCGCCAGGCCCAGACCCAGACCCTGGGTGCGCGTCTTGGTCGTGTAGAAAGGCTCGCTGGCGCGGCCGAGGGCTTCCATGCAGAAACCCGGACCGTTGTCGCGAATGTACAGGTTGACGCCATCGGCCGTGGATTCGGCACTCAGCCACAGTTTGCGCGGCGGGCCTTTTTCGGTGAGGGCGTCGAGGGCGTTGGCGAGCAGATTGCCGAGCACTTGGCGCAGGCGGGTTTCCCCGGCCTCGACCCACAAGGTGGCGGCGGGCAGGTCGCGGATCAACTCGACTTCCATGCTCCGTCGACGTTTGGCCAGCAAGGCCAGCGCATCATCCAGCGCCGGTTGCAGGGCAACGCTTTCCGGGGCGTGCCGATCGCGGCGGGCGAAGGCGCGCAGATGGGCGATGATCGAAGCCATGCGCCCGGTCAACTCGCTGATCAGCTTGAGGTTGCCGCGCGCCTCTTCGGTGCGTTGATGATCGAGCAACACTTCGGCGTTTTCTGCGTAGCTGCGGATCGCCGCGAGAGGCTGATTGAGTTCATGGCTGATGCTCGCCGACATCGTGCCCAGCGCCGACAATTTGCCGGCTTGTACCAGATCGTCCTGAGCGCGCACCAATTCCTGCTGCGCCTGTTCACGCTCCAGCACTTCCTGCTTCAGACGACGGTTGAGGCCTTCTAGGTCGCTGGTGCGTTCGGCGACCCGGCCTTCCAGTTCCCGCCGCGCCTTGGCTTCGAAGGCGATGCGTTCCAGATAGTGGCGGCTGCGCTGCATCATCAGACCCACCAGCAACATCACCACCAACAGCGTGGCGCCGCCGATGGCGACCACCGTGCGCACCGGCCGGTCGATCAGCGTGCGCGGCGCGAGGATGCTGACGCTCCAGCCGGTTTCGGCGATGTCGTGGGTTTGTGTCAGCCAGGCGTCGGTGTTGAGATTCAGCGGCCGGGGTTCGCGGGTCGGGTAGGGCTGGATCGCCGTAATCGCCAAGCGCTCGGCATCGCTCAAGACGCGGGTCGAGCGAAAGCGCCATTCCGGGCGTGACGTGAGGATGACCACGCCGTTGTTGTCGGTCACCAGCAGTTGTTCCGGCGTTTTGCCCCACAGGCTTTCGGTGTGATCGAGATCGACCTTGATCACCAGGACGCCGATGATTTTTTCACCGTTGCGCACGGCAGCGGCGAAGAAGTAACCGCGTTTGGCCGACGTGGTGCCGAGACCGAAGAACCGTCCAAGACGCCCGGCCATGGCTTCACTGAAATACGGGCGGAAGGAGAAATTACGGCCGACGAAGCTGTCGTGTTTGTCCCAATTCGACGCCGCCAGTGTTTGCCCGGAGGTGTCCATCAGGTACATCACTTCGGCACCGGTTTGGGCCGAGATGTTTTTCAACAGACGATTGGCGTTGCCTTGGGTGACGCCATCGTCCGGCGCTCCGAGCACGGCGCGCAGGGCTGGCAGGTCGCCGAGGATCTGCGGCAATACTTCATAGCGGTGCAGGGTGCCCAGCAGGTTGGCGACGTACAGGTCGAGGGTCTGGCGGTTCTGTCCGGCCAGTTCGCTGCGGTAATAGCGCTCGGCCAGATGTTCCAGCGGCCACAGCAGTGGCGCCAGACACAATGCCAGCAGGGCGAGGCTGCGCCAGCGGGGGCTGCGGGGGAGAGGTGGTTTCATATGCCGGATGCGCCTGTAGTGACAGGCGCATTATGCCCGGCCTCAGGAAAAGACGTCAGCGTCCTTGAGCAACACTGCCGCCTGATCTTTCGCTGACAACTTTGGTGCTTCGTCCAGTTGCCAGTCGATGCCAAGATCAGGGTCATCCCAGCGAATGCTGCGCTCGGACGAGGGGTCGTAGTAGTTAGTGGTCTTGTAGAGGAACTCGGCGAACTCGCTCAATACCACGAAACCATGAGCGAAACCTTCCGGCACCCACAGCTGACGATGATTCTCAGCCGACAGGCGCACCGCTACCGACTTGCCGAAGTGTGGCGAGCTGCGGCGAATGTCCACGGCCACATCAAGTACTTCACCGACAGTGACGCGCACCAGTTTACCTTGGGTGTTTTCCAGTTGGTAATGCAGGCCACGCAGCACGCCCTTCTGTGAGCGCGAATGGTTGTCTTGCACGAATTGGGTATCCAGACCGGTCGCGTCCTGGAACGCCTTGGCGTTGAAGCTCTCGTAAAAGAAACCGCGCTCGTCACCAAACACCTTCGGTTCGATGATCAGAACACCTGGCAAATCGGTGGTGATTACATTCATGGGGGTTTCCATAGATAAGTGTGGACGGGCGACATTCTTGCGCAAAGTGCCGCCGGATGCGAGGGCTCGAATAAACAAAATCAGGGGTTGCGTCTTGCCAGAAGCAATGGCGATATAAGCGCCTAATAAAATTTCAGGGGTCGTTTCATGTCGCTCGACACGTTGATTCATCGCGCCAGTCTGCCCAGCCCGCAAGTCAGCGAGGCGCAGGCCCTGCAATGGCTGGCCGAGCATTACGGGCTCAGCGGCACGTTGCAGGCCCTTGGCAGCCAGCAGGATCTCAACTACCGCGTTGACAGTGCGCGCGGGCGGTTTGTGCTGAAAATCTGTCGGGGCGACTACGCCCTTGTAGAGTTGCAGGCCCAACATGCCGGCCTCAAGTATCTGGCCGAGCATTCTGATGTGCATGTGCCGCGGGTGATTGCGGCCAATAACGGTGAGGATTTGCTGTCGCTTGAGGTCGACGGTGAGGCCGTCCATGTGCGGCTGCTGGATTACATCGAAGGCCAGCCGCTGACGCACCTCGATCACCTGGGCCACGCAGTGGTCGCCGGATTTGGTCGGCTTTGCGGCGAGATGGACCTGGCCTTGGCCGGGTTCGACCATGCGGGTCTGGAGCGTACGTTGCAGTGGGATGCACGCCACGCCAGCGCATTGATCGCCCACTTGCTACCGGTGATCAAGGACGAGCAGCAACGCACGTTGATCGCCGACGTCGCCAGGCAGGCCGAGCGCCGTTTGCAGCCGTTGCTGGAAAAACTGCCGGTGCAGGCGATCCACATGGACATCACCGATGACAACGTGGTCTGGCAGCGTGACGCGCAGCGCCACTGGCAATTGCAGGGTGTCATCGACTTCGGCGATCTGGTGCGCACCTGGCGTATCACCGATCTGTCAGTGACCTGCGCGGCGTTACTGCACCATGCCGGTGGCGATCCGTTTGTGATTCTGCCGGCGGTTCAGGCCTATCACGCGGTCAATCCGCTGCAACATGAAGAGCTGCAAGCGTTATGGCCGCTGATCGTCGCCCGTGCAGCGGTGCTGGTGCTCAGCGGCGAACAACAAGTCAGTATCGATCCGGATAACACCTACAGCCGCGACAACCTCAGTCACGAGTGGGAGATTTTCCGCGTCGCCACATCAGTGCCGTTGGCGTTGATGGAGGCGGCGATTCTCAGTGCGGTGGGTCAGACATTGCCGGCAATCAACAGCGAAGGTTTCGCGCCGTTGTTGCCAGAGCTGGTCGGGCGCGAATTTGCGCTGATTGATCTCGGTGTACTCAGCCCGCATTTCGAGGCCGGCAACTGGGAGCAGGAGGGCATTGACCAACGCCTGCTGAACGAAGCCGCCGCCGCTCATGGTCTGGCGGCGAGCCGTTATGGTCAGTACCGTTTGTCACGCACCCGCCCGGACAGTGCTGATGAACCGGATACCTTCCCGCTGCACGTCGAGTTGCGCGTGCCGAATGGCACTGCGGTGGAAGCGCCGTTTGCCGGCGTGTTGCATCAAAAGGCAGACGGGGCACTGCAACTGGACGGCCCGCAGCTCAGCGTTCGGCTGTGGGGTGTGGCGCCAACGCTGCACAGTGGCGCGGCGCTGGTCAAAGGTCAGGTGCTGGGATCGGTCAGCGGACCGTTGAGCGTGCAACTGATTCGCGGCGCAGATCTGGATGCGCCGCTGTTCTGTACGCCGTCCCATGCACCCGCGTGGCAGTCGTTGTGCCCGTCACCGGCTGCTTTTCTGGGACTTGCCTGCGATGCCGAACCGGAGCTGGATTGGCAAACGTTGCTCGAACGCCGCGATGCCAGTTTCGCCCGCACGCAAAAACATTATTACGTCGATCCGCCACGCATCGAACGCGGCTGGCGCAATCACCTGATCGACATGCAGGGCCGTTCCTACCTCGACATGCTCAACAACGTGGCGGTGCTCGGTCACGGCCATCCGCGCATGGCGGCGGTCGCGGCCCGTCAGTGGTCGCTGCTCAATACCAACTCGCGGTTCAACTATGCAGCGGTGGCCGAGTTTTCCGAGCGTTTGCTGAAACTGGCGCCGGAAGGAATGGATCGGGTGTTTCTGGTCAACAGCGGCAGCGAAGCCAATGACCTGGCGATTCGTCTGGCGTGGGCCTACAGCGGCGGTCGCGACATGATCAGCGTGCTTGAGGCTTATCACGGCTGGACGATCGGCGCCGATGCGGTGTCGACCTCGATCGCCGACAACCCGAAAGCCCTCGAAAGCCGTCCGGACTGGGTGCATCCGGTGCCGGCACCGAACACGTATCGTGGCGAATTCCGCGGCCTCGATTCGGCGCCGGACTACGTGCGCAGCGTCGAACATCATCTGGAAAAAATCGCCGAGCAGAAACGCCAATTGGCCGGGTTCATCTGCGAGCCGGTGTACGGCAATGCCGGGGGTATATCGCTGCCGCCGGGTTACTTGAAGCAGGTGTATGCGCTGGTCCGCGCGCAGGGCGGTGTGTGTATTGCCGACGAAGTGCAGGTTGGATACGGGCGCATGGGCCATTTCTTCTGGGGTGTCGAAGAGCAGGGCGTGGTGCCGGACATCATCACCATGGCCAAAGGCATGGGCAACGGTCAGCCACTGGGTGCGGTAATCACGCGCCGGGAAATCGCCGAGGCCCTGGAGGCCGAGGGTTACTTCTTCTCGTCGGCCGGCGGCAGTCCGGTGAGCTGCCAGATCGGCATGGCCGTGCTGGATGTGATGGAGGAAGAAAAGCTCTGGGAGAACGCTCAGGTAGTCGGTGACCATTTCAAGGCGCGGCTCGAAGCGTTGATCGATAAACATCCGCTGGTCGGTGCGGTGCATGGGTCCGGTTTCTATCTGGGCGTGGAACTGATCCGTCATCGCGAGACGCTGGAGCCGGCGACTGAAGAGACGACGTTGCTGTGTGATCGCCTGCGCGAGCTGGGGATTTTCATGCAGCCGACCGGCGATGACCTGAACATTCTCAAGATCAAACCGCCGATGGTGACCTCGCGTCAGAGTGTGGATTTCTTCGTCGACATGCTCGATCAGGTGCTTGCCGAAGGTTTGTAAACCCTGCAAATCCGCCGTGGGAGCGAGCCTGCGCGAGAACGCGGTGTGTCAGTCGACCTTTTCAGTGACTGACACACCGCGTTCTCGCGCAGGCTCGCTCCCACATTTTTTTGGGTTTTAAGTTCGATTTGTATCGGTATTAATCTGGTCAATTTAGACGAAATACAATTTTATAGCTTTTATAGCCGATATTTATCGGCTATAAAGTCGCCATTGCTCCGGCATGGCGATGGCTATCCGGTGCGTGCGTTTTTTCTCTTCGGTCGAATCCTCGACCTTCAAAGCAATTGCCCGGAGATGATTCATGAGCCGTACCGTTACCGTCGCCGCCACTCAGATGGCCTGTTCCTGGGATCTGGAAGCCAACCTCGAAACTGCCGAAAGACTGGTGCGTGAAGCCGCAGCCAAAGGTGCGCAGATCATCCTGATCCAGGAATTGTTCGAAGCGCCGTACTTCTGCCAGAAGCCCAACCCGGACTATCTGCAACTGGCCACGACGGTTGAAGAAAACGTCGCAATCAAGCATTTCCAGAAAATCGCCAAAGAACTGCAAGTGGTGTTGCCGATCAGCTTCTACGAGCTGGCCGGGCGTACGCGGTTTAACAGCATCGCGATCATCGATGCCGATGGCAGCAATCTCGGGATTTATCGTAAAAGCCACATTCCGGATGGCCCGGGTTACCACGAGAAGTACTACTTCAACCCGGGCGATACCGGCTTCAAGGTGTGGAACACCCGTTACGCGAAAATCGGCGTGGGCATCTGCTGGGATCAGTGGTTCCCGGAAGCTGCACGCAGCATGGCCCTGCAAGGCGCGGAAATCCTGTTCTATCCAACCGCGATCGGCAGCGAGCCGCACGACAACAGCATTTCGTCGCGCGATCACTGGCAGCGCGTGCAGCAGGGGCATGCCGGCGCAAACCTGATGCCCTTGATCGCCAGCAACCGTATCGGCAACGAAGAACAGGACGGCTACGACATCACCTTTTACGGCTCATCGTTCATCGCCGACCAGTTCGGCGAAAAAGTGCAGGAGCTGAATAAAACCGAAGAAGGTATTCTTGTGCACACTTTCAACCTCGACGAGCTGGAACATATTCGCAGCGCGTGGGGTTCATTCCGCGACCGCCGGCCGAATCTGTACGGCGCGTTGAAAACCCTCGACGGTTCCCTGGAGTCCTGATCCCGATGACCACATTGAAAAGTACCCCACGCGCCGACGGCTTCCATATGCCGGCCGAGTGGGCGCCACAAACCCAGACCTGGATGATCTGGCCCGAGCGCCCGGACAACTGGCGTCTGGGCGGCAAACCGGCGCAGGCCGCACACGCGGCGGTGGCCAAAGCCATCGCCCGTTTCGAGCCAGTGACCGTTGCCGTGTCCGCCGGCCAGTACGAAAACGCCCGCGCGCGCCTCGACGTGCCGAATATCCGCGTGGTCGAGATGTCCAGCGATGACGCCTGGGTACGCGACAGCGGCCCGACATTCGTTATCAATAACAACGGCGAAGTGCGCGGTGTGAACTGGGACTTCAACGCCTGGGGCGGCTTCGACGGTGGTCTGTACGCGCCGTGGAATCGCGATTCGCAGGTTGGCGGCAAGATCCTCGAGATCGAGCGCAGCCCGCGCTATCGCACTGAAGGTTTTGTGCTTGAAGGCGGCTCGATTCACGTCGATGGCGAAGGCACGTTGATCACCACCGAAGAATGCCTGCTCAACCGCAATCGCAACCCGCATCTGGGGCGCGAAGAGATCGAAGCGGTGCTGAGCGACAATCTGGCTGTGGATAAAATCATTTGGCTGCCGGACGGTTTGTTCAACGACGAAACCGACGGCCATGTGGATAACTTCTGCTGCTACGTGCGTCCGGGTGAAGTGTTGCTGGCGTGGACCGATGATCCACAAGACCCGAACTACCCGCGCTGCCAGGCGGCAATGAACGTGCTGCAAAACAGCACTGATGCCAAGGGTCGCCCGTTCACGGTGCACAAGATGCCGATTCCGGGGCCGCTTTATGCGACCGAAGAAGAGTGCGCTGGCGTCGATCCGGTGGATGGCTCGCAGGAGCGTAATCCGAGCGTGCGTCTGGCCGGTTCCTACGTGAACTTCCTGATCGTCAACGGCGGCATCATCGCCCCGAGCTTCGACGATCCAATGGATGCCCCGGCCCGTGAAATTCTGCAGAACCTGTTTCCGCAGCACGAAGTGGTGATGGTGCCGGGCCGCGAACTGTTACTGGGTGGCGGCAATATTCACTGCCTTACCCAACAGCAGCCAGCGCCGCACAAAGAGTGAGTTGAGTCGTAACAGCTTGAGCTGATTAACAAATCAGCCGAGCAATGATTAGTTCGCTATGTGCGCAAAGAGGCCCGCAGCCCGACAGGACTGCGGGCCTCTTTGTATCCGCTTGTCGACAAATCGCAAACCTTGGCACAGCTCTTGTATTTGTACCGGTGCACTAGGGAGGGAGGGGAACTTCAACAGTTCTGTCATAAACCTTGGATAACGTAGCCGCTCACGAACGGGGAGAGAGCGCTGAAATGAACGCCGAAGTGAACGTAGTCAGCGAGCGGACGTTGCATCCCATGGCCGTAAACGGCGAATCGCTCCAGATGGTCGCGCACTTTTTGAGGTCCAATGGAACGCGTCAGATCAGGGTACCTGATCCGCGCCGGATGATGATCGAGCGCTATCCCGCTGACCTTTTCAGCGAGGACGAACTGGAAGCGTTGTGGGCTGTGATGGAAGGATAAGAAAAACAACAGGGATTGGTGAAAGCGCTGCCGGGATGGCGGCGCTTTTTTTTGCACGGTTATTTTGTACATACCCATTCAATGTGGGAGCGAGCAGGCTCGTTCCTACAGGGTTCAAGGTGATTAGAAGGAATAGGTCCCCGTCATCACCACGCTACGCGGCGCCCCCGGCATGATCTGCGCGGCGCTGGTCGCCGAAGCGTAATACTCGCGATCGGTGATGTTGTTCAACGCCGTACGCAAATCCCAGTCCTTGAAGCGATAACCGACCAGCGCATCCCAACGGCCATAGCCCGGCAGCACGGTGGTGTTGGCGTTATCGGCATAACGCTGGCCGACCAGGGTCAGGCCGGTTTCGCCGTACCAGCCCATCTCCGGTTTCCAGGTCAGGAACAGACTGCCGTTGTGCTTGGCGACGTTGTTGATGCGCTTGCCTGCCAGGCCGTTGTTGTCCTTCTCGATCTTCGCATCCTGCATACCGACGCCACCGCGCACGTACCAGTTGCCGACGATGTTGCCGGTAGCAGTCAGTTCGATCCCGCGCGAGCGTTGCAGACCGGACATCACCGTCAGGGTCGGATCATTGGGATCGGTGGTGCGACGGTTGTAGAGCTCCAGGTCATAGATCGCCAGCGTTGTGCTGAGGCGATCATCGAGCCAGTCGCTCTTCACGCCGATTTCTTTCTGCTTGGTCAGTTCGGGGCTCAGGTCGTTGGTGTTGCCGGCCGCCCCCGGCGTGATGCCGATCAGGCCACCGCCCACTGGCGAGAAGGTCTTCGACCACGACGCGTAGAAGGAGTGATTCTGCAGCGGCGTCCAGACCAGGCCCACGCGCGGGCTGGTGCTGTGGCTGTCGCGATCTTCGGTCATGTTGCGCAGCTTGTTGGTCGACTCGATATCAAACGTGTCGTAGCGCAATCCGCCAAGCAATTGCCATTGATCGTTCAGACGCAGTTGATCCTGCACGAAGAGCGCACGGCTTTCGACTTCGGTGTGGCTGCTGCTGGAGACCTGCATGGCGCCGGTGTGACGCAGATCGCGGTTCGGGTTGAACAGGTCGAGCGCTGGCACCGGCTGCGCGCCTGGCGTTCTGCCGGTGGCGGCGTTGTACAACGTCGGATCGCGGCGCTGGCTGCCGATTTCGATACCGGTCAGCAAACGATGCTCAAGGCCAAACGTATCGAAACCACCCTCCAGTTCGACGGTGTTGTAGACGTTGCGGGTGGTCAGATCCTGCTGCCAGTGCTGGCGCGTGACCTTGTTGGTCGCGGGCGTGTAACCGGTGAGGTAGGTGTTGTCGAAATCGCTGTCGAGCTTGAATACGCCGAGGGTCTGGCGCAGTTGCCAGTTGTCATTGATTTCGTAAGTGAGTCTGGAGCGCAGCGATTGCGACTTGTCGTCGATGAAGTCGTGATCGTTGCCGTAGGTCGTGTCGCGACCGACATCGGCCGGCCGGCCATTCGCGCCCGGAATACCGCGATCGGGGGTGCGGTTGTAGCGGCTGTATTCGTACTGCACCAGCCAGTTCAGGTCGGGCGTCAGTTGCCAGCTCATCGAGGGTGCGAACAGTTGGCGGTTACCGCTGACGCCATCGCGAAAGCTGTTTTCATCCATGTTGCCCATGTTCAGGCGCAGGCTGATGTTCTCACTCGGGTCGGTGCTGAGGTCGGCGTACAGGCTGCGCAGATCTTCGCTACCGCCCTGTGCTTCGATGGTCGAGCGGCGGCCGGCCTCAGGCGCTTTGCTCACGCGGTTGACGATCCCGCCTTGGCTGCCGCGGCCGTACAACACGGCCGCTGGGCCTTTGAGCACTTCGACGCGTTCGATATTGTGCAAGTCGCGCTTGTATTGGCTGTCGTCGCGAATGCCGTCCAGATAGAAGTCGTTGCTGGCGTCGAAGCCGCGGATACGCAAACTGTCGAAGCGGGTGTCGGCGCTGCTGCTGACGTTGGGCATGCCACTCAGGGCATCGCCGATGTTGTTGGTACCGTAATTGGCGACATTCGAAGTTTTGATCGAATCAATGGCCTGGGGCACATAACGCACCGGGGTCGAGGTGCGGGTCGCGGTGTTGCTGATCTTTACCCGCGGATCATCGGCTTGCGTTTCAGCGCTGATGGCGGTGGCGGGTAATTCGGTCGCGGAGTAGGCAAAACCGCTGGACAGAAAGGCAGAAAGCCCAAGGGTGACGGGCGTGAGACGGAACGGGGCAGGCATTGAAAAGCGCATCCGGAAGGTTGGGAAGAATCAAACGCGTGAATGGTAATGCTTTGCATTTGCTTCCGTTAATTATTCCTGAAAAGTTCCCTTGCGTGATTGTTTCAATTTGTGTCGGTCTCGATACAACCTGACCGTTCGGACAATTCGCCCGATTCACGAAACAGTCTGAAAGCCATTCCGGCGTTTTTCCGCATTGGCTTGAGTACTAGTCTGCCGGCATGAACTTTTCCCACATTTATGCCGGAGTTTTCTGATGATCCTTCACTACATTTACGACCCATTGTGCGGTTGGTGTTATGGCGCCAAACCGCTGGTGGAAGCGGCGCAACTCGTGCTGCCGGTGAGTGCTCATGCGGGCGGGATGATGAGCGGCGCCAACCGCCAAAGCGTTTCACCGCAGTTGCGCAATTACGTCATGCCCCACGATCGGCGCATTGCCGAATACACCGGGCAGCCTTTTGGCGAAGCGTATTTCGACGGCTTGCTGCGCGATCACACGGCCGTCTTTGACTCGACACCACCGATCGCTGCCGTTTTGGCGGCAGAGGCAATCGACGGCCGTGGTCTGGAAGTGCTCGGGCGTTTGCAGGCTGCGCATTACCTGGAAGGGCGGCGGATTGCTGATGAATCTGTCCTTCTGGAGCTCGCAAGCGACTTGGGCTACGCCGAGGAAATCTTTCAGCCCGCGTTTAAATCCGTGGATACCGAGCAACATATAAAAGCCAGTCGCGCACTGCTGGCTCAGTTGGGCGGGCAGGGATTCCCGACGCTCGCGCTGGAACATGACGGCCACTACACGCTTATCGATATCAGCCCTTGGCTGGGCAAGCCGCAGGCCTTTGCCGATTGGTTAGGTCAGGCGATTCGCAGCGATGGTACTGGAGAGTCTTCTGCGTTTTGTGGTCTTGACGGTTGTGCTTGAAGCGCGCGGGATTCACTGGCTTAACGCATTTCCGTGCAAGGAGTGAGCGGGAAATTTACGTTTCTTAGACGATTTTCGCCTATTTAAAGACGATTCTTGAAATTGACACAATGTTAAGGGCGCGGCTACGATTCGGCCCAACGCCTGTGGCCAACCGCCATGACTCAAAAATAATAAGAAGGCCCGCCACGACTTTGTCGTGGGCGGGCCTTTTTGTTTCGGGGTGAAAAAAGAGCGCAATAGCGCCGTTTCAGCCGTTCGACACAGCGCGTTTCAACCCGAAATAAGGAAAATAAAATGTTGAACAAGCGAATCAGCCTGATCGCTCTGGGGATGTTGAGCGCTACACAGGCCATGGCTAACGACCAGGCCGAATCCAAGGGTTTTCAAGAAGACAGCAGCCTCAAAGTACTGCTGCGTAATGCCTACATCAATCGTGATTACAAAGACGGTAACGACGATAAAGCCGAGTGGGGCCAAGCGGCCATCGGTACGTTCTCGTCCGGTTTCACCCAAGGCACCATTGGTGTCGGCGTGGACGCTTTCGGTCTGTACGCACTGCGTCTGGATGGCGGCAAGGGCCGTAGCGGCGCCGGTGGTATCGACTTCTTCAAGCAAGAAAATGACGGTCGCGCGAACCATGACATAGCGAAGGCCGGCGCGGCGGTGAAATTCCGCTTCTCCAACACCGTGCTGACCTACGGCGACCAGATGCCGGCCCTGCCGGTGCTGAACTACGACAACTCCCGCCTGCTGCCGGAAAGCTACACCGGTACCTTGATCACTTCCAGAGAGATCAAAGGCCTGGAACTGAACGCCGGTCGTTTCACCGCCGAATCGCGCAAGAGCGATGAAGGCCGTGACAGCGGTGGTCTGAAGTCGATCAACGTTTTAGGCGGTAGCTACCAGTTCACAGAGCACTTCAAAGGTGCGCTGTACGCTTCCGACGTTGAAGACGTATTGAAGAAACAATACGTGAACGCCAACTACGTGTTGCCGTTCAACAAGGATCAGTCGCTGACCCTGGACTTCAACGGCTATCGCACCAAACTGGATAGCTCCTACGTTCGCGAAAACACCGTTCCGGGCAAAAGCATCGTTACTGGTCAGGACAACAAGATCTGGAGCCTGGCAGCGACTTTCGCCACTGGCCCGCACTCGTTCACCGTGGCGCACCAGCGCTCCACCGGCGACAGCAACCTGGGCTACGCCTACGGCGGCTATCAGAAGGATCAACAACGCGTTGGCGACGGTGGCAACACCATCTACCTGGCCAACTCCTACTGGTCCGACTTCAACGCTGAAGACGAACGCAGCTGGCAGCTGGGTTACGGTCTGGACTTCGGCGCATTCGGCGTACCGGGTCTGAGCTACAACTTCGCTTACGTGCGTGGCGACAACATCACCACGTCCACCAGCGAAGGCGGCACCGAGCGCGAAATCTTCAACCAGTTCAAGTACGTCGTGCAAAGTGGCCCGGCCAAAGACCTGAGCGTGAAACTGCGCAGCTCGATCCTGCGTGTTTCGCAGAAATCCAGCGAGTACAACGTCAGCGGCAACGAGCTGCGTGTATTCGTGGACTACCCGATCAACATCTTCTGATGACCGATCAGGTGTAAAAAGTTTGAAAAAAACCCCGACTGTTTCGGGGTTTTTTTTCGACGGTTTTTTAGTAAAAACCGGAAAAAACCCGTGTTTTTGTCATGTAAAAGTTGTTTTTCAGTCGCTTCAAACCCCGTTTCAAACAACGCTTTAAATGCCTGAAATTCTTTCTCATGGACGCAAATTCTGCACCTAATAGATTAGGCCGCTCAATGCAGCGGAGAATTTGGTAATGATCGTTTTGAATAGAGAAGTGGGCGAATCGCTACGGCGCGACAAATACGTCAACGTCCAGGGTGGTGACTTCAATCTCTACGGTCATTTCGCCGACTTCGTCAGACTGACCAAAAGTTGGGAAAACATGGAGCCTGACAGTTACTACGGTCAGGCCGAAGCCGGCATGCGCTTCCGTCGTTACAGCGATTTTGAGTACAACCCCAAGACTCGCGAACTGAAACAGCTCGAACATCGCGCGTACGTGCAGTCCAAGGAAAACAACGCCTATGTCGGCGGTCTGGTCCGGCACTTCCAGGACTTTTCCGATGAGGTGATTTCGTCGCCGGTGATGCGCAGCCTGATCGACACCGACTTTGAGGTGTACAAAAGCGTGTTGCCGGAAGAGCTGCACGATGAAATCTGGCAGTGCCAGATCCATCAAATTCGCATCGAGATCAAACCCGGCAAACAGCTGGAAATTACCCCCGAAGGGATTCATTGCGACGGTTATCCGTTCAGCGGCGTGCACTTCTGGGGCCGCAACAATGTCGAGGGTGCAGAGAGTCGTTTGTACGACATCCACGAGCATCAACTGGCGTCGACCACTTACCAGGAAATTCTCGATACCACCTACTTCCTCGACCGCGACATGCGCCACTACGTGACCCCGGCGCGCAACTCGCACACCCATGCCATGGCGTACCGGCAGATTCTGGCGATTTCCTTCTCGCGGCCCGGGACCGCTTTCGACATTGTTCGCTAATCAGATCACCCCAATCGACGGCGTCGAGTGCTCGACGCCGGTGCTGCTGCGGCGCGCCACGGCCAAGGATGCGCAGCGCATGGAGCGCTTCTTCCGCCAGTTCGACGAAGTGTCCTTCTGCGAATGGCAGGACGCCAAGTGCCTGCGCGGCGTATTGATCCAGAAAACCACCACGGCCTTTCTGGCCTTCGACGTGGCCGGCGAGATCGTAGGAGCGGTGCTGGGCGGGATGCTCGGCAGTCGCGGTACGATCAATCATCTGGCGGTCAGTCCGCTCTATCGCAGCCAGGGCGTCGGTCAACGTCTGGTTGAAGCGGCATCGTGCGACATGAAACGTGTCGGCGTGTTGCGGATGTTTCTGTTCGTCGACGATGCTAACCTCGCGGGCAAGCGTTTTTGGGCTGCCCAGGGTTTTTGCGAGCCTCACGGCGAACGGACATTTGAGAGGGATCTATGAATGAAACGTCCGGCAGTGCGCCGCTGATGGTCAACCATCAGCCGTCGCGTACATTTGCCGAAGCCAGCCCGGTGGTCGCCGGGTATTTCACGGTGGCGTTCGTGTTCGGCTTGATGGCCGTCAATGCGGGCCTGCCAATTTGGCTGCCCGTGGCGATGTGCTTGTTCGTGTATGCCGGCGCTTCGCAATTTGCTGCTTTGGCGCTGATCTCCAGCGGTGCTTCGCTGACCACCATTGTGCTGACCACATTCCTGATCAATGCGCGGCACATGTTGATGTCGGTGTACATGGCAAAAGCCCTGCGTGCGTTAGGGCTCAGTCGCATGGAGCGATGGTGCTACGCCGGTGGCCTGACCGACGAATCCTTTGCTTTCCACAGCGTAAAACTCGGCACCGGCGCGCCGGTCAACGTGCGTTATCTGATTGGCTTCAACCTGTTCTGCCACACCTCGTGGGTGCTCGGTGGCCTGCTCGGCGCGGTCTGTGCCCAGTACGCGGCGCACTTGATCAAATATCAGCTCGATTACGCACTGACGGCGATGATGCTCTACGTGCTGGTTTCGCTGTGCAACACCCGCAACAAACTCATCGCCGCCGCGGCTGCTGTGGTTTGCATGGGAGCACTGAGCCTGGTCGGCAGCTCGCCGTTTAATGTGTTTATCGCCACGTTTGTGGGCTGCGGAGTGGGTGTATGCCTGACCAAACGTTCCTGATTCTGGTGGTCGCGCTGATGATGGCCGTGACCTTCCTGCCACGGGCATTGCCCTTGCAGATCAACACCGATCACTGGCCGCCGTTTATCGCGCGCGCGCTGGAATACCTGCCAGTGGCGATCGTGGCTGCGATCAGCCTGACTCCCTTGTTGATCAAGGATCAGCACATACAGCTCGACCGCCCGGAGTTCTATGCTGCGATTCCGACGTTGTTATGTGCGTATTTCAGCAAAAACCTCTTTCTCAGTGTGGCGGTTGGGACGGCTGCGTACATTGCGCTCGGCTCGTTCATGTAACGGCAGATCGACCACGTCGCTCAATGCCTGGTTCGACAGGTCCGGGTTGTTGATCGCCAGCCGCACCTCAAGGAAGTCCTCGAAACCGGGGAAGATCGTCAGGCCGTTCTTCTGCGCGGCCTCGCGGGAGACCATGCCTACTGCATCCATCTGCGTGATCAGCGATAGCGTAAGGGTCTCGCTGCAGGAATAGACCATGCGTTGACCGTTCTCGTGATTGCCCAGCCCGGCGTCGAGAAAGCGCAAGAAGCTGTGGGAATACGGACAATCTTCCGCAGGACGCACCTGAAACTTGTTGCCCAGCAACGTCAGCGGATCATTCTCCTGCCCACAATGCGCGCCGACCACCTGCACCTGTACATCCGGCAGGACAATGCTTGGCAAACCCGGACGCTGCGGGCCGATCAGCACCCCGAGGTCAAAGTCTTCATTTTTCAGCTTGCTGAGGTTTTCCATCGACTCGGCGTAGCTGAATTCCATCTGATAATCGGGAAACACCTCAATCAGGCGTCCGATCATTCGCCGATTGAAGTCAGGCGACAACGTGTTGTTCAACGCAACCTTCAACGTGCGTTGCCCCGGCACTTTGAGCGCCTCGACTTTTTCTTCCATCTGTCGCGTGGCAATCAGCACTCTGTCCATATAAGGCGTCAGCTCGGTGCCTTGCGGCGTCAGCGTCAGCCCTTTGTTGGAGCGACGAAACAAGCGGAAACCGAACTGCTCTTCGACCTTGTTCAACTGCGCGGCCAATGCCTGCACGGTCAGGCACGAATGCTCGGCTGCGGCCGACAACGAGCCGGTCTGCACGATGCGCATGAGGTTGCGTAAGGTTCTGCTATCCATGGGTAATGCCCTCTGAAGTGGGCTGGGTATTGTTGTTTACGAGACGACCGGTCCGGCGTCATATGCCGGCTATATTCCTGCACCTGAGCATAGTTGTCGCGGGTTTAGTAGCGAATTGATGTCCCCGCCGATGGCTGGAGGCTGACACAGGATCGGGGTTTTTGATGACTCGGGGGTGATTAGGGTCAAAAAATACTCACTGGAAATAAAAATTCGCGGCGTTTTTAACATTCTTGATAGAGGAGTGAAAAAATACGTGTACGGATTAAATGAGAGCAAAAATCCGTATCTGTACTAGTCTTGAAGTCATGTCAGCTATCAATGGAGGCGGTCATGCCCACCTCAACCCCAGCCCTCAACCCGCGCGAACAACTCGACGCCCCCGAAGCAGGCCGCGTCGCGCTGAAGTTTTTCTTCAACCTCATGGAGCGCTGGGGCTGCAACGCCGAGCAGCAACGCACATTGCTCGGCGGTGTCGGCAACACCACGTTCTACAAGTACAAACACCTGCCGCCAAACGTTCGCCTACCCCACGACACCCTTGAGCGCATCTCCTACCTGATGGGCATTCACAAGGCGTTGAGCATCATCTTCAGCAACAGCCGCGAACGCGCTTATACGTGGGTCAGCAGCCCGAACACTGCCGCGCCGTTTAATGGGCAAACCGCTCTGGACTACATGTTGGCCGGACGCGTGGTCGATATCGCCGATGTACGACGCTATCTCGATGGAGTGCGCGGTTGAGCGCGCCAGCGCTGGCTGATCCGCATTGGCCGCGTGCCTACCGGATCGTTAACAGCAGCTTCCCGCCAATTGCGCTGTTCGAAGACGTGCTCGACCCCGAAGACCTGGAAATTGCCTACGCCCTCGAAGCGCTGACCAACGATCGTCTGATCGCCCAGGCGGGAGTCCTTGATCGGGTGCGCCCGGAAGACCGGCTCTCAGGCCCCGGATCGACCCCGGTGATGGCTGCGTTCACGCACATCGGCAAAAGCAGCCGCTTCACCGACGGCACCTTCGGCGTTTACTACGCCGCCAGCAGCCAGGCCGCGGCTATCGCCGAAACCTGCTATCACCAGGAACGCTTTCTCGCAACCACCAACGAAGCAGACCTCGAATTGACCATGCGCACCTACGTCAACCGAGTCGTCAAACCGCTGCACGACATTCGCCATGACTATCCGAACCTGCACAATCCTGATCCCGATGCCTACGGTCCTTCTCAGGCATTTGCCCGGCAGCTACGTGAGGCCCAATCCTGGGGTTTGCTTTACAACAGCGTTCGCTTAGCCGGACACGAATGCGTCGCCGCGTTCCGGCCACCGGCAGTTTCGATTCCCAAGCAGGGCAAACATCTGAGATATGTTTGGAGCGCGAGCCAGAGGAGAATTTCGTTTGTGTTGGAGATCAGTCAGGTCTGAAACGCGTGAAGCCCTCGTATCTACGAGGGCTTCACGCGGGTGATTTACATCAACGGCTTACCTGGCGGCGCGTCCATTACTTTCACCACATCATCGATTAGCGCCCTGCTCAATTCTTGTGAATATTGCGAGGCATAAGCGTGAGGGCAAGGATCGCGAGAGACTGAAGAGTCCGCAGTGAGGGTCTATTGTTACTGAAGACGGTGCGCCAAAAATATAAACACGCCAGAAACAACAAAGCCCCTGCATTTCTGCAGGGGCTTCGTTTTGTATGGTGCCGGCACCAGGAGTCGAACCCGGGACCTACTGATTACAAGTCAGACCGCTTAGTCAGTATTGATCTAGCTCCTAGCCGTTCTTTTGTACGCTTGTTATATGGGTTTAACCCATATTTTGCTGGCAAGATCGCCTTTGATGTACGCGGAAAAGACTGGGGTTTTGACCAGCGTTTCTCTACCTTTCGCCTGTGGATAACTCAGCGAGCTGTTTCAGATTAATCAGTTGCTCACTCTGCCGAAGGGTTCACTGTTGGCACGCTCATGTCATAGACGTCCATCATGGATTCGTCTTTGTGCCCAGAGGCTTGTTGCTTGTCCGCCCGGGTGCCCACCGTGTCGGTGATGCCCTTGCGCTTGAAGTCGTGCATCCCGAAACGCTGCTCCTCCGTGAGGACTCCCTTGTCGATCGCCTGGACTATCAGCCGCTGGAAGGCTGTATCAAGACCGGACTTCGACAACTGCCGGCCGGTGGCGGAGATTATCAGGAAGCGCTGGTCTGCTCGGATCGGAACTGGCACGCGCTTGCGCTCCCATGTTTCCGACCTCACGGATTTGGCCGCGTCCCATGCCGCGCGGAGTCGAGGCGTCCAGCGGACGATATTGTCCCGGCTGCCTTTGCGGCGGTTGGTGAGCACGCCTTCGGCAAGTTCATTCTCGTCGGTGAGCGTGATCGTCTCGATACCGCGCAGCCGGCATAGATAGCCGATCTCCATCACGTACCACAGGTAAGGTGAGCATGCGCCAGGCTGGCCGCTCCCGAGCAGGCCTTGATGCTTTGCGAATTTAATCAGATTGACCATGACCGTATCGTCGGGCAGGCGGCGCTGCTTGCGTTCTTTCGGCGACTCGATGCCCTTCGCCGGGTTGTCTTTCACGAACCCTCGGTTACGGCCCCACTGCATCACGCGGCGCAGATAGCGCAGGGCGTGAGCGGCTTTTGATGGCTTACCCTCTTGGGCGATCTTGTCGATGATCCGCTGCACCAGGGCGGGCGTGAACTTGAGCACCGCCAGTTCGCCAAGGGGCTTGCCCAGCTTTGTGGGAAACGCCAGAAGGACATCGCGGGAGTAGACGTAGTCATCATGGGTTTTGGGACTGAGGACTTTGAACTGGTCGCTCTTGTGGAATTCGTCGCACAGATACTGGAGGCTGTCGCGGTCTACGCCGTTGCGCTCCTCGATGAGTCGGTGCAATTCTGAAAGCGTCACATTGCCCGCGCACAGGTTTTGCCGCTGTCTGCGGCCGGCCTCATTGAAATACAGGATGTACCAGCACCCCGCGCCGCGGTGGTCGAAATACACCGATCGCGGCAGAGCCGCCTGGTCAATATGCCCAGGGATGTTCGGGTTGTGCTGGCGCTTCCTTCCTCGCTTCATACGATATCCGCGTCATACTTTTCTTGATCGATCGGCTTGAGCCCGCCAGCCTGATTAACTAGGTCGACAGTAGTCCAAGGCCCTTTCCTTCCCGGGAATATCCTTATCCCTTCTCCGCGCAACATCCTCTCGACATCAGCGCGCCGCGTATAGCCGGTGATCCGCTGCAACTCCTCGAACTCAAGAACTCTAGCTGCGCTCATATCTGTCCGCCTCCAGGTCGCGACACGATTTCATCGTTCGCGTTTTGTGTCGCGACATTGCCGCGCGTCACTCGGGCCGGAAACGCTTCACCCTCCCACTTTCCTGGCGCGCCACGAATAGTGGAGCGGTCGACGTATTGGTGCGGCCGTTTGCTGTTGAACGCCTCGTTGCAGGCCTCGAAACGTTGCGCCTCGCTCTCGATGGCGATCAATGCCTGGCCAATCATTGAGCCGACCTGGACCCAACCGGACTTGTCGCGCCCGAAGTTCTCGGTCTTGAACAGCCGATAGCGGTTCCGGTGCCTGGTGGTTGGAGACGACGATTCGGTGTTCATGAAAAACTGAACGCCGTCCTTCTTGGCATGGAAAACTGTCTTAGCCATTGTTCTTCTCCACCTTCCGCTCAATTACCCGGCTGGTGCCGTCCGGACTGTGCACAACCAGCGAAGCGCTCTTGCGCGCCATGGTGCCGTCGGGCTGCAGGTGGTAACTCGGTACGCCATGGAAGGGACCACCGGGTGCGAACGGGTCAGGCATCGCTGCGCGATTCTCCACCATGGCTTTCATCATCATTTCGAGGAAAACGAAAAACAGCGGGCCCTCCTTTGAGTCGGCAGGGCGCCTGCCGGATTGCTGGCTGGCGCTTTCTTCAAGACCGGATACGAAAGCAATTGCGGATATCGCACGGCCCATGTCGTCTGCGTACTTGACCACGTCGGCGCGGTGCACCGGATTGACCTCCAGCAGATCGCAGATGCCATCGAAGCCGTACTGCTTCGTCAGGGCGGCGTCGTTCTCATAGAGCCAGGAGCCTATTTCCATCAGGCCAGCCCTGTATGACTCGCGCGCCTCATCCCGGACTGCCTTGACCTTGGCCAGCCGGTCCTTGGTAAAGGGAAGGCCAGCTTTGGCTTTTGCAACTTCCTCGCGAAAGAAAGCGCGGGTCAGATTGCGCTCTGTGTGCGCGTTGCGAGCGAGGCGCCGAGCCAGGATCAATTGGCTTCGCATTGTCAGGTGCGGTAGATCCAAGAGCTGGTTCAGGCGCAGGGAGTGTTCAGGCTTCATTTGCATGGCGCGCCTCCATCGGATGATCATCGATGTAGGCGTCGATGGCGGCATCCAGCAGCTCATCGGAGCCTTCTGCGGAAGCGATGATGTCCGGCCTCGGCAGCTCGACAACTATCGTCTGTCCGCGCTCGGAGGTGTAGCCACACGCAAGGGCTCTCGCCATGCGATAGCGACCGGCATCCAGCAAAAGGCTCTCAACCCGCGAATCCTCGACGTAGTGGTATGGCTGACCGTCAATATCGAGCGTGCAACCCATCCGGTCGTTTGCCAGGGCGAACAGATATGGCGCGTCCTCGGTATCGGGCCCGGTTGAGAAGTCGTCATGCTTCGCGCGAAGCCTGCTTAGCTCTCCGGCAATTTTTGCCCGGTTCGTCCCGATAAGCTCAGCATCAGCCCGCAGCCTGGAGTTCACCGCCCTTAGTTCGTCGGCCAGACCATCTAAGCCCTTGATGGTCGCGTCCCTTGCATCAATCCCGTCGATGCTATGGCGCGGGTCTATCTCAAGACGCTTTGACAGTTCCTCGATCGCGGCAATCAACCCCAGCACTACCGTTGGATTCGCGGCTGCGATGTACGCTGCGTTTGCTCGGCACCCGTCGTCGCTGACCAGGCAGTTGGCTATAGCCTTAGCGACTCGGCCTCCGCGCTCATGTGCAACGTAGCTATAGAGGAGATTGCCGTGTTCGTTGTGGTAGTCCCCATCCCCGACCCACTTACCCTGGGTAGCGGCAGTCGCCAGCCTTTTCAGATCATCGTGGTTATTCATCGTCACGATCCCCGCTATCTGCCACAGCCCTCAGCTTCAACGCGATACCGCAGGAGCTGGCCAAGCTCATCAATTGCCCGACGGTGGTGTCAGGGTTTTGGAGTGCTTGACCGAAACGGATCAGGCGATCCCCTAGCTTGCTAAGGTCATTCCCTATGTGCAGCCTTGTCCCGGCTGCCGTATTGACGGTCATAGCTGGAACCCCTTTTTCGTTGGGAGCGGGGTGGCGGTCAACGACCCGTTTTCTGCACCGTAACTGGCCTGAGAGGCCCGGCCCGCCTCGTCTTCTGGGGTGGCGGTGGTGGTGGCCTGCTGTAGGAGCGAGTCCGGCAGGCAGCTGATGCCGGTGTTGTTCAAGATCCAGCAGGTGACGCCGCGCTGGCTGTCGTGCTGGACGCTGATGACCTGCTCGCTGGCGCTGACCTGGCCAACGATTAGCAGGATGGCGATTGCGATCAGTCCGCGCATGAATGCATCTCCTCAAGGCGAGCAAGGCGAATCCCGTTATCGATTTCGGTATCCAGCTCAGCGCCGAAGAAGCATTTTTCCTCGCGTGCTGCGCAGAGATCGGTGTCCATGTCTTGCACCCTGCGACGGTCACGCAGAAACTCATAGCGCTTGGCGTTCTGCACCGTGCGAATCCATTCATCAATATTCGTGGCGCGCACTTCGCAATACGGTGTTTCGGCAACTACTGGATTTTCCGTATTTAAACTACCGGAATCGCGGTAGTTAGCAGTTCCGGTGGATAACAGATCGGGCCCCAGCATTCGCTCCAGACGCTGCTTGAACGTCACGAGTACGCGGATGGCCTGGCCTGCTGCTTCATCCGCTTCTGCCGGATCCGATCCGTCGTTGATAGCTTCCTGGCGGATGATGTCGGCCACTTCCAAATACATCTTTGGGATATGCGACAGGACGCGGGTCAAGGCCGGCAGATGATCTTGGTCGTGCAGAACGACTCCGCGGCGCATTGCCGACTCGGCGAGGACAATCTGATTTTCCAGGCACTCGGAGTGAGCGATCTTGTCCCCACACGACACGCCCGAGACGACCGCGCCGGAGCGCCCGACCTGGACAGTGCAGCCTGGCTTAAGGAAAGGGACCAGATCCCCAATGTGCTCGCCTTCGCGGGCCTTCAACACGACAGTAAGCTCGGTTGTAACGTGCATTGAATGTTCTCCGTGGTGGCGCTGACCGCCACCCTTGAGATTGATTATTTGGACTTGCGGACCATCAGCACGATCAACAGCAGGGCGACCAGCACCAGGTCACCCACCATTGAAAAGATGCGGCTGGCCGAGTCGACGAAGACAACGCCACCAGCAAGCCCGAAGGCTGCCAGCGAACGAGCTTTCCGCCCGAGTGCGGCCAACATGGTTACAGGTGGTCTTTCAGGTTGAGGCCGAGCAGTTTTGCGCTGCGCTCGAGGGCGGTCATTTCTGCCGGCTCGATCTCGCCGTCAGCCTCGGCGACGGTCAGCATGACGTTGAGGACGGTCAGCGCTTCAGCCGGGGAGTGCGCCAGATCGCCCAGTTCTTTCTCGGCGTTCTGCCGCAGGATTCGAGCACCTGACTTGAAGTCGGTCTTGGCGCGGTCGATGGTGTTGGACAGCTCCGCGCCAAAGCCCTGGAGCGCGGGGTTGTTGCTGAGGATGGTTTCGACCTTGGCCAGCTCGCTATCCTCCAGCTCGCCGTCAGCAGCGGCCACGTAGATGCTGCCGTAGACGACCGCTTCCATCAGATCGCGGTTGGCCAACTTCGCAACTACTGCGCGTGCTTGGCCGGTTTTCTTGCCGAATATTTTGCCGAACATAGGTATTTCCTTTTGGGTTGGTGGGTGAATCTTTTTTCAGGCAAGCCGGTGGCGTGCCACATAAGTTGGCGTTGTTTAAGAATTTCAGTATTTCGTGAGAGGTTTAGCCGTTTGAAACCGCTTAACCCTCTGTAGCTATTTAATGAAGTTGCAGGATGTGTTGCCCGTCGTGGTCAATTGCCATCAACTTACCCTCGATCATCGGCTTCTTAAGTTGCCAGCGCCGCATAGTCTTTCCGGCGAAACTCGCCAAGCCTTTCTCTTGCTGATATTCAGCCATCAAATGGTTGCGGCGCTGCTCATATGAAAGGTTGCGGGTCTTCAGTTCTTCGGCCATCCAGTTGAACGCCTCGATGAAAGCCTCTTTCCAGACTCCCGCCTTCGCACCAGTAAGCCCCATAACCAGAAACATGAATCCGTCTTTGGACATATTAAAGCTGCGGCTTTTGATGGGTTCGCCACCGCTCGGGTTTTCACGCCAGATGACCGTCTCCTGAAAATTGAGGAGACGGAACTTATCCGAACACTTAAGCCTGTCGATGGATTGGAGAACATTGTCATGGCGCTTGCCAAACTTCATCCCAACCTTTAGCGAGTCCGTTGTTGGCTTCCCCTCTTGGGGCTGCACCATCTGACGATAATCATCTTCAGTCAAAATCAGATCGGTCATGCTATTTGTCTCCGCTATATGGGGTCGTGAAACGCGACCTCCTGTCGCTGGCATTGCCACTGTTCTGATGAGCTCGATCAGCAGTAACCGTCTGCCGTTCTGGCCTGGACGATCCGGCTGACCTGATCGGCAGTGAACACCAGCGCTTCCTGGTAGCCGCTCGATGCCGTCCTCGCGCGCTTAGGCTCAACACCCAGGCGCAGCACGTAGCGTCTTGCTGCGCTCCGGTCCATTTTGATCTTGTCAGCCAACTCTTTGAGTGTGGTCAGCTTCGCTGGAGCGCGCTCAACAGGAAGGCTTGGCGCGGTCGGCTGATGCGTTTCGGAACTGATCGCGATAGTCAGATTGATCAAGGTTAGATCCCGCCTCTAAAGTTCATGGATGGCTCGCCGCTGATTAAGCGATTGCGTAGCCTTCTGCCCGCCGAACAGTCAGACGAATTTCGGCGCGGCGCTCGCCGGGCTTGCGGATACGGCTCAAAGGGTTATCGCTGGTAGCGGACTGGCCGACAAGAATCGCGCAGAGCGCGATCAGTAGCGGGCTGATGAGTTGCCGTTTAAAAGCTTCAAGCACAAGGGCTCGAATGCTCGAAACGCCGATTTTGAATTTTGCGCTCATCAAGCGCTTGGTGACGGTGTCCGGGGAAATTTTCATCTTTTGTGCGACCTGCTTCACGGTCAGGTTATTTGCACAATGCAATACAGCCTCCAGCTCACGCTGGGAGAACTTTTCTCCGTATGCGCCTTTCCAGTTGCCGATTACGATATCCATGCCCCCATCCCCTGCGCCGCGGTGTTGAATTTCAATAACGTAAAAGTACCAGCGGTTTTAATGCGCGTCAACACCTGCGGTTTTATATTTTTCTTAAGGCAAAAAAAATCCCAGCTCGACCGGGATTATCATGCTCAAGTTGATTCAGAACCTTGGAGCCCTCCGAACCGTGCTCCACCAGAAAACACGCCCAAGCATCCTAACCTCCGAATGGAAAGTCTCTGCGCTCATAATCTCGTCAGGGTACTCATCAGAATTTTCGCTGCGGATCCGGACGGCGCCGCCTGGCATACGATATAGATACTTCACTCGTAGCATGCCCTCCTGATTGAACGCGTATATCTCGCCGTCGAATATAGCGGTACTGGACCGATCAAAACCAATGGCCGCGCCATCCAAAATCAGTCGCTCCATACTTTTGCCTTTGACTCTGGCGCACGCAGCGCTACGACAGTCGACGCCCGCCGCGCGTAAAGTAGCGTTACTGAAACGAAGCTTTCTATCAGCAACCTCAATGACTTCAGTCATTCCCGGGCCTCCGGCAAACTCTACCTCGGCATAATAGGGAACCTCGCAGTCGTCCTCATCGAGGCTGTCGCCATCCTCCCAGACGGACATGTCTCCTAAGTGCACGGCGTTGGATTCGACAGGTACTGCTTCGGTCGCGACGTTGATCTTCGCAAGTTTTTCAACCGTCGCGGCGATCCTCGGGCTAAAGGATGAAATTGGTTCCTGCAGCAGGCTAGAAAACTTAGCGGCCGTCATGACATTGAGGGCATTTTTTCCGTTTAGGTACATGGAAACGCCGGTCTGTGTCATTCCGAATGCCTCCGCCAATTTCTCTTGGCTAAGCCCTAGCTGCTTTTTTTTCGCAAGATAGATTGCCTTGAGCGCCTGGCATTCCTCCATCTCGACGGGGGTAAGTTCTCGTTTTTTCATGTTGGAAGCCTAAGACCCCAGGTTTTAAAATGCAAAGGACCGCCGGTGTTTACATATCTAGCACCGCAGGTTATCTTTTGTGTCATAAGCCATTTAAGGTGAGCGTATGACGCCAATACCACTGAGCTCTTTCGTCCAGGGACGAAGCCAAGAGGAAGCCGCTAAATCTCTGGGTGCGAGCCAAGCAGCCATTTGCAAGGCTTTGAAAACGGGCCGAATCATCTTTGTAACAGAAGAACCTTCAGGTTCGTTTACTGCGATTGAGCTCAAAGGGTTCCCTTCCGGCGGGTCGAGCGAGAAAGCTCGCCCCGACGCTGAACAAATTGTGGGTCAGATTGGGCTTATCGGACAGACCCTGTACATGGCTGGTAATCCATCCAGCACCGGAGGCCCCCAGTGATTTCCAGCGCACTGATCTTCGGCTGCAGCGCTTTCGGCGCCAGCGCATTCGGCTTTGTAGCCGGACTGTTGGTTGCGAGTTACCAGCGCTCGGCCGTCGCGACGTTCCCGGTAACTCATGTGAGCTTCGATTCGGACACTTCAGACGAGGACCGCCTGCGCTTTCTTGACGATGCTGCCCAAGCTGTGAGGGCGGGGAAATTAAGCCAGACCAAGAAGCTTGGTGATGACTCCGCCAGCGACCAGAAGGAATAACCAGATGATCGCCTTCTTGATTTTGGCGCCGTGCTTATCCCAGAACGCTCTCAACGGCGGGCTGTTGAAGCCAAGCATTCCGAAGTCGCCGCCGTCGTACGTATACACGCTCTGGTCCCAATGCTTCACCTTCCAGCGCTTCCACAGCTCTTTGATCTTTTTCATGCCAGGTCTCCGTGACCGTCGTTTCGAGTGGAATCAAAACGATAGCACGGCTTGGCCCGGCACCCATTTGCGGTCTGGCTAAATCGCAGGCAACAAAAAGGCCCGCAGTCGCGAGCCTTTCTAACCAGCCCTTGCAGGGGCTTTCTTTAAATCTTCGTTCGGGAGAACGATATGTCACGCCCAAAAAATACCACCGTACATAACCGGATGCAACACCCCCTTCTAACTATGGCCACGGACTTCACTATCGTGGATGGCGAAAACCGCCAGCCGTTTGCGGTGAATGCCGGGATTGCCGTAGATGAAGCGCTCAACATGGCAACCGGTTTGCTCGGGGCGTTAGCGCACATTGCTACGTCCTGTATTGATCGAGATCCGGGCGTTAATGACGCTGTTGCAATGCGTTTTCTCGCCCTGGCAAGTCAGGCCTTGGTAACAGCATCCGTAGTAAGCGTTGAAATGGGGGAAAAGCCTCATGCAATGCCTGGCGAGTACGCGACACAAAACCCTAATCCGCAAATCGTGTCGCGAACTTCGCAGGAGGCTCGGCCATGAATACTTCACTGTCAGTCATTGATCCCGATGTTATCGAGGGTGAGATCCTTCGCGAGGCAGTCATCGATGCTCGTGATATGTGCTCGATGAACTTCGCCCGGGAAGAGATGCAGCGCCTCGATAAAATCCTCCTCACCCTCGTGGTGCCGGCTCTGGGCGGTTACAGCAATGAGCTGGCTTGCGAGATCGCACGACACCTGGAGCAGATCCGCACATTCAGCGGTAATTTCTGCTGGAAGCACCGCCATCTTGGCGCTTCGTATGGGGTCGTTGGGCAGCGTCCGGGTATTGACGACGTAAAACGTAGTGGGGAGGTAGCTCGATGAGCCCGATCGCCACTGCAAATCCCGCACGCAAATCCATTCCTAAATCAAAACGTCCGTTGCCGAAGAGTAAGCGGATCGGCCTTCGCATTCATGCTGACCAAGATAAAGCTTGGGATCGTCTGCCGTTTGTTGGGAAAGACCATGGCAAGCACTGCTCATGCTGGGATGTGCCAATGACCGGGGGCTTCCATGGCGGCATAGAGGTAGGGCGGGCGATGGGTCGACTTTATCTCAAGTACGTCCGCGATCAGCGTGACAACCCGATGGGGTTTACCAGTTCGTTGCTCAACTCAATGTTGACGAGCTTGGCTGCGAAGAAGCCGCTCACGGAAGATGAAGCTTCCTCGGTTAGCGGACAACGTGTTGGTTTTCTCAGCGAGCTTTCCTACTGGCTGGACGCCGCAGCACTGCAGTTGGGGTCAAGCTTTGACGCCATCTCACCCCAGAAATTTGTCGAGCAGGCGAACGAGAATCTTCTTCGCGATGACGCCTCGCTCATGGCTGCGATCAAGGCGAGGACTGCCAAATGACCATCGCCAAATTCCAAGGCGGCGGCGCCGTCACGATGTCCTCTCAAGAGATCGCCGATCTGGTCGGATCTCGTCACGACAAGGTCAAGCAATCAATCGAACGCCTTGCGGAACGAGGAATCATTCAACTCCCCCCAATGGGGGAAGTTAAAAATCACCTCGGACAAAGCGTTTCTGTCTATCAGGTTTGCAAACGCGACAGCTTCATCGTCGTTGCCCAGCTCAGTCCTGAGTTCACCGCCGCTCTGGTAGATCGGTGGCAGTTGCTGGAAGACGAGGCCTCGCGCCCCATGACCCAGGCCGAAATGATCGCCGCAAGCGCGAACATTCTCGTCAGCTTGGAGCGTCAGCAGGCAGAGCAGCAGATCGGCCTGGACCGCATCGAGCAGAAGGTCGAAAACATGGAGCGTTTCCATGTGTGGGATCACCGGCCATCGAACTGTTTGTCGCTGACCGGCGTGAAGGCCGAGATGAACAAGCGCTATGGCCTATCCGGCGCAGTAGTCGATTACGTTCTGAAGGACTGGCCACATCTCCCAAACCCTGCGGGGATGGTGCGCAACGGCCACGAAGAGGCGCTGGGCAGTCAGTACATGGTGTGGGCGAAGACGCTCGTCACCGCTGCATTCAAGCGTTTCGTCAGCGAATCCACCATGGAAACCGCCACCCAGGCGAGCCACCCATATTTTGAGGGCCGGTTCCGTCTGGTCGAGAAGGTGAAGTCATGAGCAAAACATCCAATCCGGCAGCAGACCTGCCAATGGAAACCATCGATCAGGCGCACTTCGAGAAGTTCGCCAGCGGCCCGCTGATGCTCAAGTGTTTTGAAGTCATGAAGGACGCTCTTGAGTTTGTCGATGAGGGCGGGGTCATCCAGTACCAGGACGACACCTATGTCACGTTTATCGAGGCTTATTGGGCGCTGAAAGTCTTGTTCCAGCGCGAAACCGGAGAGGACGCAAAGCTCATCGCTGAAAAGCGAATTGAGAACTTGCGCACCGCTTTGTTTTCCGACGCCGAGCCAGAGTCAATCAGTCTGGGCTCGTCCAAAGTGGAGCGCCTGGTCAGGTTTGAAGAACCTTACTTCCATCAGTTCGACAACCTGACCTTGGCAGCGATGGCCTACAACGACACCGATGAGGCGCAGATCGGTTTCTCCGAATCGGCTCACAGGCGGATCGATGACGACATCGCCTGGAATATCTCAGTCGGCATGCTCAACGCCAACACAGCGCTGCGCGTACTTGTTTTGCGCCTGTCAGGCGGCTCGCTCAAGGACATGGGCCAGATCGTTGCCCTGATCTCCAATCCGAATGGGGAGACGCTCCAATGATCCGTCGTTTACACCCTTACAGCATCGGGATCGCGCTCGCAGCCATGGCGCCAGTGTGGGCATTAGATCTTCGCGCAGTAGCTGCAGCTCCGATAATCGCCGGCCCATGGCCGAGCTATGCCTCGTTCGCCAATCTGCCAGAGCGCGAGCGGTGGGTGCTGTACGGGTCGGCGAAGGCATACCGCGAAGCTTTGGAAGGTCAGGGCTTCGTCATGAGTGAAAATTATGACGACTTCGTGCGCCGCGTCTGCCAGGAGCTCGACCTATGACCAGGCCAGTGAACGTGGAAAAGGCCACGCCAACCATCCTTTACGCCAAGCAGGCACCGTATGCCTCGGTCAGCAATGACGTGGTAGCCATGATCGTCAACCCTGACGCGCTGGCCATCTGGATTTTCCTGCAAACCCGGTCCAGTGACTGGAAAGTGATCGGCTCGTACCTGCAAGACCGGTTCTCTATCGGCCGAGATCGCTACTCGAAGGCCATGGGGTACCTGAAGGAAATCGGGCTGGTTACGCATGAAACCATGCGCGAGGAAGGCACCGGAAAAGTGCTTGGTCGCCGAGTGATCGTGCATTACGAACCGAACCTACAGGTTTCCCACACTTCGGTTGACCGTAGTGTGGGTTTTCCGAACTGTGGGGAAACCGACAGCTACTTAATAAAGGATTCTTCTACTCAATCACAGAGTAAACCAACGGTCGCTAAAGCTCCCTCGGGGGCTAAGAAATCTCAAAAATTCGATCCTTTGACTGCCAAGCCTGCAAACGTGTCCGAGAGGACTTGGGCTGACTGGTGCCAGCACCGCATGGAAATCCGCAAGCCTCTGACAGCCACCACCTGCGCCAAGCAGGCAAAAACGCTTGAAGGTCATCACAGCCCGGACGTAGTGATCAACCAGTCCATCAGCAACGGCTGGACCGGCCTGTTCCCTGAGAAGGTTTTGACCGGCGCCGCTGGAAAGGCGGGCAACCGCCAGAGCGCCGTCCTCAGCGTGCCAACCCACACCCAGGAGATGTACCCCAATGACCGTTTCTAAATTCATCCTGGCGCCGGAACTGGCTGGAACCCATGAAAAGTATTGCGGCGTTCCCGGGCACAACGCATTCAAGCAGTCTCACGTCGAGCAGTTCGACGGAACGTGGAGGCTTAATGTTTGCCCAGCATGCCGCTGGCAAGCGTTGTACAACACGCCCAAGGAGCTCGAGGAGCATCTGCGGGCGGTGAGGGAAGTTGCTGAGGAGCGCTGGAATCAGGATCTCATTGCCACCGGCATCACGCCGCGCTTTCGCAAGTGCAGCCTGGATAGCTATGTCACTGGCGACGACAAGGCCAAGCAGCGCGCGCTGAACATCTGCCGGAAGTATGCCGAGGGGTTCGAGGATCACCTTAACGCCGGCCGCGCCCTGATGCTGATGGGCGAGATCGGTACCGGCAAGACGCACCTGGCCTGCGCGATCCTGCAGTGCATTGTCCGAAACCAAGGATTTTCCGGTCTGATCGTCACCGCGGAGTCGATCACCCAAGCGGTAACCGACAGCTTCCGCAGCAACTCAGGACCGTCCAAGACAGACCTGATCAACGAGCTGGCCTCTGTCGACCTCTTGGTCATCGATGAAGTCGGCGTTCATTCTGTGCGGGCGGGTAAGGACTTCACGCCCAGCCTGCTGCACGAGGCGATCGACCGCAGATACCAGTTGATCAAGCCGACCATCCTGGTGAGTAATCAGAAACCGGAGGATTTGCACAGCTTCATCGGCCCCCGCGCCGCTGACCGACTGCGTGAAAATGGTGGTCTGCTGGCGCCGTTTACTTGGAAGTCGGCACGCTCGGGAGATTCCGAATGATGGAGTACCTGGAAGTTGCTGATTCCCCGGCGTCGTACCTGGATGTTCCCGACTCTGCGCTCTACAGCCATGAGGCGGAATACGCCCTTATCGGCAGCATGATTCAGCACCCCGATCTGATTGATGATGCTGTTGGAAAACTTTCCGCCGAGGATTTCCACCACCCCGCCTGCGCAGAATTGTTCGAGGTTGTATCAGGGCTTCGCTCGAGAGGCCGCGCAGTCGACGTTGTGACGATTTGCGAGGCTCGCCCCCGCCTGGCTGACGGGCAGAGCTCTCTGGCGGCTGCAGGGCTGCTTGTGAAGAACACTCCCAGCGCGGCGAACTTTGATGAGTACGGCAGGATCATCAAGCAGCGATCCGTGGCGCGTCGGGTTATCGCCGCCGCGAGAATCATGAGCCAGCGCTTGATCGACGGCGAGCCCCTTGACGAGGTTATGAGCCAGGGCCAGCAAGCTTGGGTTTCACTTGAGGCGGAAGGGCTTGACTCGCGCCGCCGGTATCGCTTCATCAAGGACGTTATTCCCGAGGCAATCGACGCAGTGGATCGCCGATTCAACCGGACCGAAAGCCTTGGGTTCGATACTGGGCTGCCTTCGCTGGATGAATTCATCCCGGGCATTTGCCCCGGTCATGTGGTGGTAGTGGCTGGCACACCCGGTAGCGGCAAGACGACGCTGGGTCTGGGCATCGCCGAACGCGTGGCGATGGTCAAAAAGCAGCCCGCGTTGGTGTTCTCCTTGGAAATGACCGACGTGGAGCTGACGAACAGGTCGCTGGCCTCGGTCGGTAGCGTCCAGTTAAAGCACATCAGTGAAGGCCATTCCATGGCTGACAGTGATTGGCCTGGCCTGACATTGGCGGTGAACAAGTTGATGGATGCTCCGCTCATTCTGTGTGACGACTCATCCCTCACGCTACGGGACATTCGCCAGATCTGCCGGACGGTGAAGCGGGAGCACGGCCTTGCGTTCGTCGCGCTGGATTACATCGGCTTGGTGAATGGCGAAAACAACTCGTCGAGCCGGTATGAGGTGGTTACCGAGATTAGTAAAGGCCTAAAACGGCTGGCGAAGGAATTGGCGGTACCCATTGTGGTGCTGGCGCAACTCAATCGCGGGCCGAGTAACAGGCCCAATAAGCGCCCGACCAAAAGCGATCTGCGCGACTCCGGTCAGATTGAGGCCGACGCCGACGTCGTGATCCTGGTGCATCGCGACGGTGAATCCGATGCCGGGAAGGCTGGCGTCACAGAGCTGATTGTCGACAAAAACCGCCATGGCCCTACCGGCTCCTGCCGCGTCCAACACCAAGGCGCCTATCACCGTTTTGTCGAGCTTATCGGCAACCCATACCCATCAGAAGAGGAGGTCGAGATGGGTCGCCCATATGCCAGCACGCACAAGGGGAAAGCCCGATGAGACTTTTTGAATGGCTGAAAGGCCGGCGCATCACCGCGGTACCCGAAGACGACAACCCTCATGCGATACCAGTCGTAGCGCCGAACGGCAACATGATCCTGCCGCTGGGTGCCATCGTGGTTCCAGAGCCAAAGTACCCAGAGGCCGAGCGCATTGCGGCGTCTCTGCGCGAATTCCCCGAAGACTGGCAAATGAATCCGGCAGGGCATTATCTGAAGCACATCCCCACTGGTTTCTTGTTGTGGTGCGGGAACGAGGAGCGTGGCGTCGGCGAGTGGGACGGACACAAGCGGATCCCGTATAGCGAGCCTGAGCAGAAAATCATCTGGAAGGCGCTCGCCCCGCTGGCGGTGATGCGTCCTCGCCAGTTCGGCGCATTGCCCAAGGTGAGGATTCACGGTGCTCGCGGCACCTTCTGGTGCATTGCCGACGGTCATCCTTGGGCTGGCGCTGGAAACTCGCCCGCTGATGCATACCGAGCATGGTCCCGCGCCGTATCGATCCAAGCCCGCAAGGACGTCAACCCCGAAGAATATTTGCATGTGTGGAGTGCCGCGTTATGAGTCGATTATCTGCGGCGCTGCCGCGTAAGAGCCTTCAGGAGTACGAGCGCACGTTCCTGAAGATTGCAGCTGATGGACTTTCGCTAGAACGGCTCGGTGGCGCTGCTGCGCTGGCATGCCTAATCGACGCGGTGGCAAGCTGGCACGCAACCCGGATCGAGATCACCTTTGATGACTATTTTCGGCGCTGGGTTGCCGAGGGCAATGCGAAGAACAAGATTGCCGATCGGTTGTTGCGTGACTTGCTCGGCCTCGATAACGATCCGCCACCACGCCGTATCCGGAGGGCAGCATGAGTGTTTACAGATCGGCGGAGCACGCCATCATGCGAGCAATGAACGTGGACTCGATATCGCTGCACAAGGGGGCGGGCTGGCAGAACAAGTGCCAGGCTGCGAACTGGGAGCCGATCAAAGCCGAGAATCCCTGCCCTCTGGACAAGTTCGACCAGCTCACTCAGGACAGCATGACGAGGGCAGTACTGCGCCGCGTTCTGTCCAAGCATCACTGGGCGGTGCTGGTCGCGCACTTCATGGTCAACCTCGATGGGTCGACCCAGCAGCAACGGGTAACGGCCATCATGGAACTAGCCCGGTCTGCACCAGGCAAAGCGCATCACTTGTTCAGGACCAAGTGCGTCACGGCCTGGGCAACACCGCGCATCCCGGAATCATTCATGGTGCTGCACACCTGGGATAATGCCGAGACACCTACGCCGGAAAAAACGCTGTACCGCTGGAGGTCAGATCTACGTAAGTGGCTGGACGCTGAAAGGGATGCGGCCATAGCGTCGGCCTGGGTAGTTTTGGACGAAGCGCAACTCATCGCCGAAGCTGCTTGATTGGCTGAGAAAATGAGAATATAGTTTCCCACATTGCGGTTCTGCGTCTTTGAGATGCCCCGCACAGAAACAACTTTTAAGCCCGGCCGCAGAAATGCGATGTCCGGGCTTTTTTACGTCCATGTTTTTGTTGATGACCATTGCCAGAGTGGCCCCTCGGGGAATGTCTGGACACCGATTCGCCGGTTAGTGCGGTGGTGCGATCAACACCGGCAGTCAGCGTGCCCTTGCTCCAAAACCTCATGGGCAGCGTTGATGGACAGGGGAGAAAGATCCTCAACCTATTTCAAAGGCTCGCCATATCGGTGGGCCTTTTTCGTTTCCTGTAACAACCAACCCTGAGAGGGATGCTGAATGATGAGGCGTTTAACGATGTATCTAGGGCTGGCATTTGCCGCCTGCATGGCCTGTTTCTCTCCGGCTGCGTTCGCGGAACCACTGCGAGCCGTCAGCTACCACCTGGCAGCAATGACCGAGCCGCAAGATGTCGCCATGCAGCGACTGGAGCTGACGCTTGCCATGTGGCGAACGGGTAGCCAGTCGACTGATGGAGGTCTCGCTTCAAACCTGCGCGCATCCAGCAATCACTTCGTGATGACCTCGGCCAAGCCGGGCATTGAAGAATATGAAGGTCTAGCACCAGCCTGACCACGGCTGGTTGCGATTGAAAAGCCCGGACATATGCGCCGGGCTTTTTTGTACCTCCGAGGAAAGCTGCTACCCGAGTGGATGCTTTCCCGGATGTATCAAGTCCAATCATTTCGGCTCCACCACACCCATCGCTCTGAGCTGGGAGTGCTGATGGAGCCGGATTTACTTACTCCCCGAAAGGGAGGACTGCCGGATGTCCAAGATGCCTGAGAAAAATCCTGACTTCTGGGCGCAGGTCTGGCTGGTCCTTTCCACGCCGCTTTGGCAGGGCGCGATAATGGCCTCCACCATTACTTTGTTGCGCGTGCTTTACGAAGCCAAAGAGCCAAACAAATGGCGGATCGTCTTCGAGGCGCTGATTTGTGGGGCTCTCAGCCTTTCTGCCAGCAGCATCATTGAATGGATGGAATGGCCGCCGAGCCTTTCCGTTGCAGCTGGTGGTGCTATTGGCTTCATCGGTGTCACAGCGATCCGAGACCTGATCATCAGATTCCTCGGTCGCAAGGTGGATGCCGCATGAAGGCCTTCGCTGCTGCAATCATCATCGCCCTGGTAGGGATCTTGCTCATCGGTATCCAGCAGTCTCGCGTCATCGCACTGCGCGGCGAGATGCAGATCGAAACCGATAGTAAGAACGACGCCATCGCGGCCAATACCGAGAGCCAGGCAACCATCACCACGCTGCGAGCAGAAGCCCAGCGCAACGCTGACTATCTCAAGGACCTGAACGGCCGTCTCAAGGCCAGCCAGGCCAAAGCCCGAAAGGCGGAGAAGAACTTTGAAGACCTCAAGCGCAACAGCAAGCCTGTTCGTGATTGGGCTGCTCAGCCTTTGCCTGACGGCCTGCGCGGGAAAGCCGGCAGTGGTAACCAAGACAACAGCAGTAAGACTCGAACCCCCTGAGCTGGTCCCGTGCGAGCGGGTTGACGAGGCGCAGACAGACCTGCGCGACAACGGCGACGTGTGGCAGTTGAAGGACCAGGCCATCAACCTGCTCGACACCTGCGCCGACCAGGTCGACGCCCAGATCAAGCGAAGCCAGAGCAGGTAATCCGCGACACGTTTCGCGCATCAGCAAATTGTGTCGCGACATTGGAGATTGGTATGAACGACAAGACAATTGAGCAAGAGATTCAAGCGAAGGGCCTGACAGCGCCGCGCATCACGCCGGCTGACCTGCAGGCGAACATCGCTGGCGAGTATTACTTCACTGCTGGAAACGGGGTTCAGGCTGCTTTTCATTATCAGGATGAACTGACTCGCCTGACTGGTGCGCATTCGCAGCTTGATCAACTGACCTTCTGCGTCTTGGTCCTGCGCAATGGCTTCACCGTGACTGGCGAGAGTGCATGCGCCAGCCCGGAGAACTTCGACGCCGAGATCGGTCGCAAGATCGCCCGCCAGAACGCCGAGCAGAAGATCTGGCCGCTGATGGGTTACGAACTGACAGAGCGTTTGCACGCTGCGCAGTGAAGAAGTCATGGCTTGTTGCCGTGCCAGGTTACCCACCTTTCCCAATGATCATGCCGGAAGACCACGACCATGCCGGAGCACTGGCATTCGTTCGCTGTATCTGGCCTGAAGCCACAGTAGAGTGAGCACTCATGAGCAACCATCGTCCACCGTTTCGTAACCCGTTAGCCCGTACAGAGAGTGCAATGACTCAGCCCATTACCAGGGATGAGATCGCTGTAATCGCCCTAAGCATTGATGAGTCGCCCGTCTACCTGCGAACTTTCGACAACGGTCTGCATCTGGTGGATGCGTCGGGACAGAAGCTCGGTATACAGATCGCTGTTGCCACGTTCGAAAGAGACGATGGGGTACGGACCGCGACGGTCGAGCTA
This sequence comes from Pseudomonas sp. A0308, assembly GCF_044218815.1. Lineage (NCBI taxonomy): Bacteria > Pseudomonadati > Pseudomonadota > Gammaproteobacteria > Pseudomonadales > Pseudomonadaceae > Pseudomonas > Pseudomonas sp. A0308. The sequence continues at coordinate 2,992,013 of NZ_CP162581.1, read as the reverse complement.
GCCCATCAGGGCTACTGGCATGAAGGCTCCGTTCTGACTGAACGCAAGGCAACTGCCGGTGAGATCAAGATAGGACTGCGTGCCGCGGGTAAGTCGAACATCCCGACGTTCGTACCGAGCGCCCTTTGCGGGCGCGGGGAGAATGGTCCGGATCTTGAGGTGGCTGGTCCGACGGCCAAGATCAACGACCGTCTGCGTCGTAGCTATGAGGCGCGCAAGAGCTACTGGCTTCATCGGCTATCTACCGGCGCCGTCACTCTTGAGCAGTTGGGTGATGACATTGCCAAGCTGCGTAACGAAATCGCGCTGACCCGTAAGCGCGGGGAGGACACCAGCGCTCTGCTGTACCGCTGGGATAGTGCAGGCCTGCCACCCGGCGATGGTGTTCAGGGCATGCTGGCCCGTGTCGAGACGACCACCGCCCAGCTGCGGGATGAGTTGAAGGTGGGCCCTATAAGCAATCGCTTCATACCGAACGCCGTTCAACTTCAGGCGATGCGCTTGGTTGCCAAGCTGATCAATGCCGGGGCTGTTGCCCTGGTCGACGATCAGTACATACAGGGCGAGCAAGTGTTCCGCGCTCTGAAGATTGGAGAGGGCACCGCATCTGTGCGTGACCCGCATGCCAAGCCCGAGGTGGCCGAAGCCCAGTCAGTGGAAGCTGTCCAGGGTGAGGCAGTCAGCTTCCTTGATCCATTGGAGCAGGCCATCGATCAATCGGTGCGCTTGGTTGCCGAGTCTGAAGGCGAGCTGGCGGTTAAGTTGAGCCGCCACCTTGATGCGCTGCTGGCTGAGCAGCTGAAGCGGGTGACTGCTGATGAATGACAAGGCCGAGTACTACCAGCTAAAGGGCATGGTCAGCGAGATGTCAGCGGAAGAGCAGACCGAAGTCATCAACGCGGCAGCTGAAGTGACCGCGATTGCAGCGCGATCCGATAAGGCGCTGGTCGGCGCACTCATGGCGGTGATGAAGATCGCTGCAGAAGCGTGACGGCATGGCTACCAACTCCCCATGGCATCACCTGTACAAGACTAAGCGTTGGTACAGGTTGCGATGGCATCAGCTTCAGGCGGAACCAACCTGCCGGTTCTGTAGGGCACTGGGCACGGTTGAGGCGGCTGACACCGTCGACCACATCAAGCCCCACAAGGGCGACGAGGTTCTGTTCTTCGATGGTGAGAATCTGCAGTCGTTGTGCGCTTCCTGTCACAACTCGGTTAAGCAGCGACAGGAAAAGTCGGGCTACTTGGTCGGTCACGACACGTCAGGCATGCCGGTCGACCCGAATCACCACTGGAACCGGTGATAGGGCTGGGCTATTGCTCGGGTCAACCGACGATATAGAAAATCAATCGAGGAGACCAGCCTGATAGAGGGGGCGGTCAAATGATAGAGGTTCTCGTTGGATAGGACCGCCCTCGACCCTCTTCTGTATCCGTAACCCGGAAAAACCTCGAAAAACCACATCCCGAAGCATAGAGAAATCGAATGGCAGCCAAGCGAACCCGCTCCGATAGCGCGACGGCGGCAGTCGCGGCGATGCAGGCTGCCGCAGCTGGCCCGATCAAGGTCCCGAGCTTCGTACACCTTCGTAAAGACGACAAGCCCTTCTGGGACTCTGTTGTGCGCGCGCGTACGCGAGAGAGCTGGACAGATAACGACCTGATCCTAGCCGCTAACCTTTCTCGCTGCCTGGCAGACATTGAGCGCTTACAGAAAGAGATTGACGTTGAGGGCGACGTGATCCTCAACGCCAGAGAAACTCAAGTGATTAATCCGAAGCACAGTCTGCTGGAGACGCTGAGCCGCCGAGCGGTGACGCTGAGCAGAACATTGCAGGTTCACGCACACGCTACACAGGGTGAATCGAGAGACCAGGGCAAGAAAGCGACCAAGCAGCGACAGGCTGAACGGGTGATCGAAGAGCAGGATGACGATGATCTAATCCCCCGAGCCGTTCACTGATGGCCGCGAGCAGCCGCACACGCGGCCAGCGAGTCATTGCCTTCATCGAAAAGTATTGCCGGGTTCCTGAGGGCAAGCACATCGGCAAGCCGTTGGTGCTCGACCCATTCCAAAAGGATTTCATCCTTGCGATCTATGACAACCCGGTAGGCACCAGCACTGCGTACTTGAGCATCGCGCGCAAGAATGGCAAGACCGGTCTGATCGCAGGAATCCTACTCGTTCACCTGGTTGGCCCCGAGGCTGTACAGAACTCGCAGATCGTTTCCGGCGCCATGAGCCGGGAGCAGGCGGGGATTGTTTTCAACCTTGCTGTGAAGATGATCAACCTGAACCCTGACCTTCAGGCGCTGGTGCACATCAATCCGAGCGGCAAGAAGCTGCTCGGGACGCCTCTCAATGTTGAGTACAAAGCGCTCGCCGCCGAAGGTAAAACGACTCACGGCCTGTCGCCAATACTCGCCATTCTCGACGAGGTCGGCCAGGTGCGCGGGCCTCAAGACGATTTCATCGACGCGATCACCACCGCCCAGGGCGCGCACGACGCTCCGCTGCTCATTGCGATCAGCACCCAAGCCGCGCAGGACGGCGACCTGCTCAGCATCTGGCTCGACGACGCGGCCCGGTCCAAGGATCCGCACATCGTCAGCCATGTTTACGAGGCTCCCAAAGACTGCAAGTTGACTGATCCGGTGGCGTGGCGAGCAGCCAACCCAGCGCTTGGGACGTTCCGTTCCTTGCCCGATCTGGAGAAACAAGCCGAGCGGGCCAATCGGATGCCGGCGTCGGAGAACACGTTCCGCAACCTTTGCCTCAATCAGCGAGTTTCGACTGTGTCGGTGTTCGTCTCGAAGGGGGTGTGGGAATCCTGTGGTGATGAGCCTGACAGCCCTGACGGGTTGGATCTGTATGGCGGCCTTGACCTGTCATTCCGAACCGACCTCACAGCTTTTGTCGTGATCGGAAAACGCAATGGGGCGTGGAGCGCTTGGGCCTTCTTCTGGACTCCCGAGGTCGGGCTGATGGAGCGAGCCAAGCGTGACCGCGAGCCGTACGACGTATGGGTCAGGCAGGGTCTGCTGATCACCACTCCCGGCGCGACGGTCGATTACGCGTTCGTGGCAACGGACATCGCCCGGATCTTGAACGACTTGGGCGGCGACATTCAGGCGATCGCATTCGACCGCTACCGGATCGACCTATTCAAACGTGACGCAGAAGCCCAGGGAGTGAACCTCCCTTTGATCGAGTACGGCCAGGGGTTCAAGGATATGGCGCCAGCGATAGACGCGCTGGAATCGGAATTGCTCAACGGTCGACTGCAGCACGGCATGAACCCCGTGTTGACCATGTGCGCGGCCAACGCCGTCATCCAGAAAGACCCCGCAGGCGGACGCAAGTTTGCCAAGGACAAAGCTACCGGTCGGATCGATGGCATGGCCGCTCTCGCGATGGCTTTCGGAGCCACCCTCGGCACCATCGATGAGAGCAAAGGCGACATCGACGACTACCTCCAAAACGGATATTCCGGACTTCTATAGGCTCAATATGGCTTCTCGCTGGTACAACCCGATGAGCTGGAGTTTCTTCGGCTTTAACGATCCAAAAACAGGTCAGTACATCGAGGTCAATACCGACATTGGCGGGGAGACGCGCTCCGGCGAGGTCATCACGCCGAAGAAGGCGATGGCCATCCCGATTGTCTGGGCGTGCGTAAAGATTCTGAGCGAAACGGTCTCAGGTCTTCCGCTGAAGCTGTACGACGATCTCCCCACGGGGCGCGTGCTCGCAAGGGGAAACACCAGGGCGGCGCGCTTGCTCGCCAAGCCCAACCCGTACATGACGATGCTCAACTTCCTAAAGGCCATCATCGTCAACATGGCGCTTCGCGGGAATGCGTATGCGCTGATCGAGCGCAACGATGATGGTGACTTCATTGGGTTTATCCCCCTGAGTGCTGACTCGGTTCAAGTCGATACCGACGAAGACTTGATCTACTGGGTAACCCCGCCGAAGGGCCCGCGTTTCCCGGTGTCGCCGGCGTTCATGCTGCACTTCAAGATATTCAGCGCTGACGGAATAAACGGTTTATCCCCGGTTGAGTACCAGAAGGAGGCCATGGGCCTGGCGAAAGCGGCTCAGAGTTGGTCGTCACGTTTCATGCGTAAAGGCGGCTTTACCGGTGGCTACGTTATCTACGATCAGTTCCTGACCGAAGAACAGCAAAATCAAGTCCTCTCAAAATTCCCCAAGATCCGCGACGGTGACGTCGAGGACATCGGGAAGATGGGTCTGTTGCAAGGCGGGCCAAAGATCGTCCCTGCTGGCATGACACAGAAGGACAGTCAGTTCATCGAGTCGCAGCAGTTCCAGGAAGAAGCACTGGCGGGCATCTGGGGCGTTCCGTTGTACCTGGCTAACCGCGCCGGGAAGACCTCAATCATGGGATCGAACCTTGAGCAGCAAGTAAGCGGGTTCGTCAGGTTCGGCCTCAACCCCTATATCAAAGCAATTGAAGATGAGCTCAACGACAAGCTTTTTAGCGGAACTAATCAGTTCGCTGAGTTTGTTGTTGAGGGCTTGCTGCGGGGAGATAGCGTCGCCCGCGCCGCCTACTACCAAGCGGCACTCGGTGGTTCAGGCGGGTCCGGCTGGATGTCTATCAACGAGGTTCGCCGTAAAGAGAACGACCCCCCGATGGTTGGCGAAGAGTATGACCGGGTCACCCGGTGGGAGATGCAGACCAATGCTAAGCAAGATTGAAGTCCCCTTCGAAGTAAAGGCCAGCGACGAGCTCGGCAACTTCGAGGGCTACGCAGCGGTGTTCAACAACATCGACCTGGGCGATGACGTGATTCTCCCGGGTGCGTTCACCAAGGTGAAGACCACGCGGGCGGGACGTTTGAAGCTGGCGCTGTTCCATGACCTGACACGGCTCGTTGGCTCTGCTGAGTTCAGCCAAGACACTCATGGCCTCTATCTCAAGGGCAAGGTCAACCTGGCGGTGAGCTACGCCCGTGACGCTTACGAGCTGATGAAGGAGGGCACGCTAGATAGCATGTCCATCGGCTTTAACACGATCCTCGCGGCCTATGAAGAGCGCGAGGGACGTAGCGTGCGGATCATCAAACAGGCGGAGCTCTGGGAAGCTTCGCTGGTGCCGTTCGGAATGAATCCCGCGGCGCAGGTTACCGACGTGAAATCGGATATCAGAAATTTCGAGAAAGCCCTGCGTGACCGCATGGGCCTTTCTCAGAAGGAGGCGGCAGCAGTCGCCTCGCTCGGCTACTCCGCAGTGCACCGAGATGGTGGAACTGAGGCCACGGCGATCGTGGATGGGCTGAAATCACTCTCCACCACTTTTGATAATTTTTTTAAGGTGTCGCCATGACCGATCCAATTCAAGAAGTAAAAAGCTCCCTCGAAAACCAGTTGAAGGAAGGCTTCACTGGTCTTCAGAAGAAATACGACAACGTTGCCGATGAGCTGCAGAAGGGCAACACCGTCTCCGCCACGATGAAGGCTCAGATCGAAACCCAGAAGGGCGAGATCGAGCGCGTCATCGAGCAGGTCCAAAAGCTTGAAGAGAAGGGCATCAAGCTGCGTAGCCAGCCGGGTGAAGCCAAAAGCTTCATCGACCTGGTGAAAAATGACGATGCTTACAAATCGTTGCAGGCGAAGAGCGTTTCCCTGGCCGATATCGAAGTGACCAAATCCGACATGGCCAGCATGAAGGAAATGAAGGTCACCAGCGCCGGCATCGTTGCGCCGAACTATGACCCGGTCATTCAGCCTGGGATCCGACAGGAGCTGCGCATCCGCGACCTGTTGACTACCGTGCCAGTGTCCGGTCAGAACTTCACCTTCTTCAAAGAGAATCTGCACACCCGGGGCGCGGCGCCGGTGGCAGAAGGCGGCTTGAAGCCGACCAGCAACGTGACTTTCACGACCCAGACGGACCGTGTTAAGAAAATTGCTGTTTGGATGCCCGTGACGGATGAAGCGCTGGACGACGTTCCTCAGCTGATGGCCTACCTGCAAGAGCTGCTGCGCTACGACCTGAAGCTCGAGGAAGAGCGCCAGATCCTGAAGGGCGATGGCACCGGCGAGAACCTGAACGGGCTGATGACTCAGGCCACCGTGTTCGACGCGGCACTGACGAAGGCAGGTGATACCGCCATCGACCTGGTGCGCCGCGCGATCTACCAGGTTCGCAAGCAGTCGATGCTGTCCGCTGACGGGATTGTGATGACCGAGCTCGACTGGATGAACATCGAGCTGCAGAAGGATGGCGAGAACCGCTACTTGTTCGCGAACCTGCAGGGCCTGGTTACACCGGTACTCTGGGGTCGCCCGGTAGTCACCTCCGACAGTGTCGATGAGGGTGACGAAGATACTGGTGGCGAGTTCCTGGTTGCGAACTTCGCGCGCTCCTCCGTGCTGTTCGATCGCATGTCGTTCCTGTTCAAGATGGGCCTGATCAATGATCAGTTCATCAAGAACGAGCGCGCGCTTCTGGTGGAAGAGCGTCTCGGCCTGGGCGTTCGCCGCCGTGAAGGTCTGGTCAAAGGCCGGTTCACCGTCGCGGCCTAACACCCGCACCGTTGGAATGGCCGGCCGTGTGCCGGCCTTTTCGTTTCAGGAGGCAGTATGAAAATCAAAGTAATTTGGGGTTTTGTCGGCAACCCGGTGCTTTTGGGCTCTGAGATCACCGCGGCTAAGGCTGGTCAGGTATTCGACGATGTCGATGACGAATATGCTCATACCCTGATCGGTAAAGGGCTGGTCGAAGAAGTCGAAGACGATGGCAAGCCGAAAGTGGCCAAGCCCAAGGAAACCAAGCCGGCGGCTTCGAAAGAGACCAAGTAAATGATCGATCTTCCCCGAGTAAAGCTGCACCTCCGGGTCGATGGCGATGAAGAGGACGCGGTCATCTCGGGTTACTTCGAGGCTGCCAAAGCTCACGTCGCGATGCATTGCGACCGCGAGCTGGTCGACACAGTCCCTATCGGCCCGGAACAGATGGCGTTTACGCCCGACGTTGAGCAGGCCGTGCTGTTGCTTGTCGGCCATTGGTACGCCAACCGTGAGGCGGTGGTGATCGGAACGATCTCCACGGCTGTCCCGCTGGCAGTCGACCGGCTCCTCTGGTACAGGAAGCGATTCTGATGAGAGCTGGCCCGATGAACAAACGCTGCGCCCTGATGCAGTCTCAAGATGTTAAACGCCCGGGTGGTGGTTTCGTGGCCGGCTGGGTAGAGATTGACAAAATCTGGGCAGAAATCGCCACGCCCAGCGGCAGCACTTCCCCGGTGGCGGACCGTCTTGAGGCGAAAGTCACCGCAGAAATTAAAATCCGGTACCGCTCCGACGTAGTCGCGGGAATGCGTATCGCATCTCCCAGGGGCACCTATCTGATCGTGGCAGCGTTGCCTGATCGGGACCCCGCCATGCTCAGGCTCATGTGCTCGAGCGTCACTAACCCTTAGAGGTTCTCCATATGAAAGTACGTGCCTTGGCCAGTATCTCTGGCCCCATGGGTCGCAAGGTCGCGGGCGATGAGTTTGTCGTCAGCGCAGGCGATGCTCAGTCCTTGATCGATCGCAAGCTGGTAGAGCCAGTGCCTGTTGAGCAGGATCCGCAGCCAGCCACCGAAAAGCCGAAGAAGCCAAAGGCGGCAGCCAAGGAGTAAGCCATGGCTGCGCGCAGATCCAGAATGTCGGGTGACTTCAAGCTGAGAAAGACGCTGCGCAATATCCACACCCAACTCGACAACGAGCTCAAGCCTGCCATGCAGGAAGCGGCGGATAAGCTGCTGGCCACGATGAAAGAGCTGATCCCCAAGGATACCGGTGAGGGTGCGGCTGCGTTAACAGCCTTTGTCTCGAAGAGCGGACTGGATGCTCAGGTTGGGATTCGAGGGAAGAAGTTGAACCGGCGGTTTTTCTATCTAGGGATCGTGGAGCGCGGCTCGAAAGGTTACACCGAAGGCAAGCGGGCTGGCGGTCGCAACAAGCGGCCAACGAACAAGTCAGACGGCGCAACATTCTTCGGAAAGTATCCGGATATTCCGGCTAGACCCGCTCACCCCTGGCTGCGACCGGCCTATGACGTGAACAAGGAGTTCATCTTGGCCAGCATCAATCAAGCGGTCAGCAACACATTGAAGCGCGCTGTCGAGGAGCTGGGCAATGGCTGATCCATCCTTTGCGCTGCAGGTTGCGCTGTTCGACAGGCTTGAATTGGAAGTGTCCTGCCCGGTCTACGACAGCGTGCCGATGAACGCCGATTTTCCGTACGTCTCGCTCGATTATGAAATCTCAACCAACAACGATCCATTGGCGAGCCGCCGAGATATCAGATTTTTTTACTTGTCGGTTTGGTCTGACTTCAAAGGGCAAGAAGAAGTAAAGCGCCTCATGGCCGAGATCGATGCGGCGACTCACGAACGACCTCTTCCGCTTACTACAGGTCGGGTTGTATCGATCCGCGTCGAGCGCAAACAAACAAACCGCGAGCCCGACGGCGTTACCTTCATGGGTAGCGTCACCCTCCGAATCGTCACCCAACACTAAACCGCTGAACCAACGCCGCCACGCGGCTTTATCACCTGTCCTTGGGAGGACTCCTTATGTCTATTAGTACCGGCGCTGGCACGCGTATCCATATCGGACCGCGCCTATTAGCTGATCTGCCGAAAGACCGCGCAGCCGCGATCTTGCTGTTGTCCGCGCTGACCTATACCGAAGTCGGCGAAGTGGAAAGCATCGGCGATTACGGCGATACCATTAACGACGTGACCTTTGCCGGTCTGGCTGAAGGTCGAGCCAAGCATTTGAAGGGCCTGGCGGATGCTGGCTCGTCCGAACTGTCCATCGGCTTCGATGCGGGTGATGCGGGCCAGCTGGCTTTGGTCGAGGCGTTCCTCGATCGGTCCCGCTACGACTACCCGATCAAGGTTGTCTATGTGGACGGCGAGACCGACTACTTCGCCGCCAAGGTCATGAGCAACAAGAAGACCGGCATCAGCGTTGAGGGCGTTCTGAAACGTACCGTCACCCTGGGCATCAACTCGGAAATCTACGAAGTAGAAGCCGTTTAATCAGCCCGCTCCTACGGCGCCGCATCTCTGCGGCGCCGTGCTCACCCCATTCGATAAGAGAACATCCATGTCCAAGACTAACCACGGCACCGTTGAAGTTACCCTCGGCGACGAAGTCCTCATCCTGAAACCAACGCTGAAAGCCATGAAGGCGATTGAAGGCCGCTTTGGCGGGATCTTGCCTGCAATGCAGTCGGTGGGCACTGCGAATCTGACCAGCATCGCTTTCATCATCGCGATCGGTACCGGCGTGAACCTGGCCAAGAAAGACGCTGCCGCACCTATCGAGGAAGCCGTGTTCGAGGAAGGGATCGATAGCGCCGGCAGCCAGGTCATCCCGTATCTGAAAGGTTTCCTGAACCCTGCCGGTAAAAGCGACGCCGAGCTGGAAGCTCAGGCCGAGTCGGGAAACGAGTAAAGCGGGATCCTGACCTCAGCGTTGTCGATGAGCTATTCAACATAGCCACCGGCTGGCTGGGGTGGTCCCCGAGCGAAGCCTGGAACACGCCCGTCGTTGAGATCGTCATGGCCTGGGATTCGAAGCGTCAGTTCCTTATTGACACGAACCCCTTCGGCGGCGGTGGCGACAAGGACAAGATCGACAGAAAGGCCGTGGCCAAGGAGGCTCGGATGGGCTTCCGGGTTGCGGCCATGGGCAGGATGAAAGGTTGAGGTTCTTACTCTTGACGTCGATACTCTCGCAAAACGAGTAGGAGACTCAACCGGTGCAAATTTTAATTCTTGTATGCGTAATTATTATTTTAGCCATTTTGGCGCCCAGTATATTTGGCTATTTGCTTCTCTTCTTTGCATCGTCCGGCCAGATGTTTCTGGTGTCAGCGGCCTCTGTTTTACTGATACTGGCAGCTGTTTACATCTGGTCTAAAGTAGCTGACTCGCCTGATGCTGATCGGAAAAAAATGGAGCGAAAGGTGAAGAAGATCACTGACGCCGCCAATAAGGCCAACCGCAAAAAGGCTTAATTCATAAGAATTCGCGATTTCGAATCCCGGCAAATGTCCGGGATTTTTTTCGCCTGGAGAAAAGTAAATGGCTGACGCCGACGTTCAAGGCATGCTGATTCGTATCGAGGCAACTACGGCACAGCTACGCCAGGAGATCGCCCGAGGCGAGGCGGCGGTTGCGCAGTCGGCCGGTAAAATGGATACCAGTCTTGGCCGTATTGATACCGCGTTTGATCGCGCTGGCGCTAGCGCGCAGAGCGCGGGCGGGCTTATACAAAACGCGCTGGCTGCAGCCATTGGCGCCGCATCAATCGGCGCCATCATCAAAACCGCCGACTCGTATTCGCAGATGTCCGACCGTATCGGCATGGCTACCAAAAGTTTTGGCGAATACAACACAGTTCAAGAACGCCTACTTGCAACTGCAAACCGCACCTACCGTCCGCTTGAAGAGGCTCAAGAGCTCTACATTCGCACGTCTGACAGTCTTCGCTCGATGGGTCTCAGCGCGGATCAATCCATGGACGTCATGGATAGCTTCAGCTATTTGCTGGTAACAAACTCTGCGTCGGCGGACAAGGCCAGCTCTGCCATTGATGCTTATTCAAAATCCCTGCAAACCGGCAAGATCGATGCGGATTCGTGGCAAGCCATGCTTGCGGCAATGCCGACCATTGTGGAAACGCTGTCCAGCGCAACCGGCAAGTCGGCCGAAGAAATCAAAAACTTGGGAGCTCAAGGGAAGCTGAGCCTCGACACACTGACCGAGGGATTACAAAAAAGCACCGAAGCCAACGGGTTACTCGCCGACAGCATGGGCGTTGCAGTGCGCGATGCTTTGGTCGCGCTGAATAATGCTTTCACCGTCTACGTTGGGCAGCTCAACGAGTCCACCGACGGAACGGGTTCACTTGCGTCCGGCATCGCCATACTCGCCGACAACTTCACCGCAGTCGCCGAAATCGTAGCGACCATCGCTACCGGTGCGCTCGCACTCTATGCGCGTGGCTTGGTTGTTTCGACAGCGAGCTCCGCATTAGCTACAAAGGCTGCACTCGAGGACGCAGTTGCGCGTCGCGAGCAAGCAACCGGACTGCTGCTCGCCGCCCAGGCTGATCAAAAAAAGGCTCAGACTGCGGTTTTCTTGGCCGAGAAAGAGGCTGTCGCGGCAAGAGGCACGGCCGTCCAAACGCAGATGTCCCTGCAGCTTGCAGAGGCCCGCATGGTCGAAGCTCGCGCAACAGCAGCAGTTGGCACTGCGCAGTCCGCGGTCATAAGCGCTGGGCGTCCACTGCTTGGCCTGCTCGGCGGGCCTGTTGGTATTGCCATGCTCGCCATGGGCGCGGCCGCTGCCTTTCTGACTCTTCGCGATAACACTGGCGACCTCGAAAAAAAGCTCGGCGACCTTTCTGGCCCGATCGACCAGCTCACCAAAAAATTCAACGAGCTTGACCGGGCCACCCAGTCTGTAACGTTGCGCGAGTTGCGCAGTACGATCGCCGATGCGCAAGAGGATTTGTCGACCGCAGCCACCTCGATAGCGTTTGAGTTCCAGAGCAGTCTGACGAATGCCGGGCTGGCTGGCGCCTCGGGCTTTATGGCAGGCATCGCGCCATTGCCGGCCGAATTCCAGGCAGCCATCGACCTCGTAAAGAAGGCATCGGCTGACCAAGCAAGCGGAATGGTTGTTGACTGGAAGGCCGTGGCTGACCAGGTGCGGCAAGTACCAGGTGTCACGGCAGAGGTTGCTGACGCGCTTGAGAAAAGTGGCGGCGCAGCGGCAACGTCAAATTCTGAACTTGCCAAGCTAAAGGACACCGTTTCCCAGCTAACAGGTGAAACCGAAGGTCTGACGAGGGCTGAGCGCGAGAATGCTGCGGCAAAGGCAGCAGCCGCTGGTGTTGGGCAAAAGTACCTTGAGCAACTGCAGAAGCAGTTGGGGGCTGCACAGGACAAAACCCACCTAGAGGCAGCCAACAGATTCATCGCCGAAAATACCAACCTCACTGAGGGCATGATCACCGCAATTCGCTCGGCTGCCGCGGCAAAAGACGCTCAGAAGGCATCGGACGATGCGGCAACCAAAGCAACCAAAAGCGGCACTGGTGCCGTAAAGGAAGCTGCGACCGAAGCGAAAAACCAGGCTAAGGCCCTCACTGATCTCAAAACCCAAGCCGATATCGCTATTCAATCGGCCACCGGTTTGGCTGCTGCCTACCTGGCAGGCACAGACAAATCCCGCGAGTTCAGCCTGCAGCAAAAGGTTGAAGAGGCGCTGCTGAAAACCGGTGCGTCCGCTCGCGCTGAAGTTATTGCAAAGCTCACCGCCGAGAGAGAAGCCCAGGACAAATTGGCCGTTAGCAAATCTGCCTATGACCTGGGGAAAGAAACGGCTGATCTGATCGCCCAGGCTAAAGCCACGTTGATGGGTGCAGACGCGCTCGCTGCGTACAACGCGGAAAAGGCGCTGACCATCGCGCTTGCAGGCAAGAACATCGAAGTCGGCAGCGAAGAATATAAACAGATGTTGGCTGCGACCGAGGCTCAGAGGGAGGCGCTCAAACTCGTCCAGCAGGCCGGGAGTGCTGGCGGAATCATGGATCGCCTGTATCCAGAGGCGAAGCTGCTCAAGGATTACACCGAGGACCAAAAAGCCCTCAATGCTGCAATGGAGCTATATCCGCAAAACGCGGCCAACTACCAATCCGCTCTGGCGAAGCTCGGCCGGGAATATGAGGTGAACCAGAGCAAGGCCACCATCTGGGGCCAGATGACCGAGGGTGCAGTGGATCGCATCGACGGCGTGTTCGCTGATGCCTGGGCGAACATCGGCAGTGGCGCGAACAACCTGTGGGATAGCTTGGTCAAGGGTGCCAAACAGGCCTTTGGCGAGATTGCTCACATGCTCACCACCAAGCCGTTGCTGGCGTCGCTTAGCAACTGGCTGACCGGTACGGATAACGGTCAGGGGATTGGCTCGGTGTGGGGCAAGTTGATGGGCAGCGCGACGGGCCAGCAGGGTGCTGCCGGTGGCGACTCCAACGGATGGGGCGGCATGGTTGGTCTGGGCAAAAACCTGTACTCCGCCTGGAGCGCTGTTACTGGCGTGGGTGCTGACATTGCGGCGGGCTACGCCTCCGGTGGTGTCAGTGGTGCGGTTCAAGGTGGTGCAAGCTACTACGGCAACATGCTGTCCAACATTGGTGGCACGCTGTCGAATGGCTTTAAGTCTTTGGTATCCACCTTCACAGGCGCGACCGCTGCACAGACGGCGGCCACCATTGGCGCGCAGGGCATCACCAGCGCTGCGCTGTCCGGGGCAGTCACGCAGGGTGCGGCGTCTCTTGGCGCGCAGTTTGGCACCGGCGTATCGATGACCACGGCAGCCACGTATGCCGCAGCGGAAGTGGGGGCTGCGGCTACTGCGGCTTCGATTGGTGGGCAGATCACAGCCGCGATGAGCAGTGCCGCCGCTATGTGGCCGCTCGCGATCGTGATGGGCATGTACCAGTCCGGCAAGCTGTACGACGCAGGGGTTCGTCCTAGTGCAAGCGATATGCTCGAAACCGGTGGCCACACCGCAGCGGGCAAGGCCACCATGGCGCCGCTGGCGATTCAGTCCGGAATCATGGACTTTCAGGACAAGATCAACAGCAAGCTGGTTGGCGGCAAGCTTGCTGCAATCATCAGCGGATCGACATTGCACCAGGCGGTATGGGGTGCGGTGGGCAAGAAGCTGTTCGGGGGCGCATGGGAAACCAAGGACGGCGGTATCTCGCTCGGTGTCGAAAATGGCGAGTTCGATGCGCAACAATACATTTACCAGAAGAAGAAAGGCGGCCTGTTCTCCAGCAGCAAGAAGCGCACGCGCTACAGCGAGCTGGACGCCGAGACGGAAAACGCTCTCGGTGCTGCGTACAACGACAAGCTGCTTAATTCTATGGGCCTGTTCTCGGCCTTGGGCGTACAGCTCAGCGAGTCGGTGTTCGATGGCTTGAACGTGGCTGCCAGCAAGATCAGCACGCAGGGCAAGACGCCCGAAGCGATCCAGGAAGAGTTGGACAAATGGTTCACCACCCTGGGTGATTCCGCTGTTTCCGCCATCAATGCCGCGACCGGCTCAGGTCTGGACGGTTTCACGCTCGATGGCCTGACCAGCTTCGTCAACAACCTGTACGAAGTGAACAGCATCTTCGAAAAGTTCGACGTGAAGATGGTTGGCTTCACCGTCGCCGGCGGCCGTGCCGTTGAGGCGCTGGCGTCGATTGCGGGCGGGATGGACGCATTGCGCGCCAACGTTGCCAGCTACTACGACAATTTCACGGACGATACGCAGAAGAGCGGCGACGCGTTGGCGGCGGTCACTCAGCAGTTCGCCGCTCTGGAGTTGGTCCTGCCTGGCACACGCGAAGCCTACAAGGACATGCTGCAGCAGTTGGACATGACCAGTGCATACGGTCAGGCAGTGTTCAATGCCATGACCATGCACGCAGCATCTGCTGCATCGGCCTACGCGATCCTTGAGCAGCGAGAGTCGGAATACTACAGCGCGTTTTTCAGCGCCTCGGAGAACACGGCGCGCACTACCAAGGAAACCACGGAGCGCCTGAAAGAGATGGGCGTGATCCTGCCTGCAACCCGTGAAGGGTTCCGGGACATGATCGAAGCGTTGGACACCACCACTGCCACCGGCAAAGCGATGTACAACACGCTGATGAGCGTGGCGGGCGCTGCTGGAACTGTGTTCGATGTGTTGGAGGCTACGGCGCAGGAAGCGGCGCAGACTCTTAAAGACGCATTGTTTGGCGCAGTCAGCTCTTCACTGTCGACGCTGCAGCGCTCGATCTCGGCCCAGCAAAAAGCCGCGCAAGATGCTTACAACGCAACGAACGCTTCACTCGGCGACATGGTTAGCACCGCGACGGAGAACGTCACCGGCCTGACTTCTGTTGGCAATGATCTGAGCGCTGCACTCAAGGCACTGCGCGGCGATTCGGATGAGGCCGTGAAGATGCTGCGCGCCCAGGCTCAGGCCACGCTGCAAAGCGCGCTGGCAACAGCTCGTGCTGGTGGGTCGCTGTCCGGCTTCACCGGTCTGGAAGACGCACTCGACACCGTCAGCAATAACAACACTGACCTGTACGGCTCCATGGAGGATTTCGCACGGGATCAAGGCCGCACGGCCAACGTTGTTGCCGAACTGAACGGGATCAACGGCAAGCAGCTGACCACCGCCGAGAAGTCGCTGAAGGGTCTGGAGACGCAAGTCGAACTGGCCAAGGCAGCGTACGAAGCACAAATGACGGCATTCGATCAGCAGCTGGCCTTCGCTCAAGCGCAGATGGATGCGCTAAACGGCGTCGACAACTCGGTGATGGGTGTCACTGCTGCAATCAACGCGATGAATGCGGCGGTCGTGGCGGCGCTTGCAGGCGTCGGCACCAAGCCATCTGCCAACACCCCTCAGAACAACGCCACCATCGTCGACACGCTTTATCAGTCGGTGCTCGGGCGCGGGACCAAAGGGGATGAGGCGGGCGCTGCATTCTGGGCTGCGCAACTGCAGTCCGGCGCGATGGGCTATGACCAGATCGCCAAGGCTATCGCTCAAGGGGCGATGGGCAATAGCGCGGAGTCGGCAGCGACCAAGGCCAATGCCGGGAAGTATCTCGGTATTCCTGGCTATGCCACTGGCGGCCTGATCAATGGCCCAGGCACCGGCACCAGTGACAGCATTTTCGCCCGACTTTCCAACGGCGAGTACGTCATGAGTGCTGACGCGGTGCAGATGTTTGGTACCGGTCTGCTCGATCAGATGAACGCTGGGCAGTTGCCAGCATTTTCGACTGGCGGCGGTATCGGTGAGGCCGGCCCGCAACTGGATGTTACTGGACCGAGCCGGATCTTCAACGCGAACCAAACGGCATCGATGCTGCGGGGTGGTGATTCGGGCGCGACAGCTGCGGAAGTGCGAGCTCTACGCGAAGAGATCAAGAGCAACGCTTCCTATATGGCGAGACTCACGAAGGGTGTCGCGGACGGTATCGACACGCTCGTCAACTCTGGCGTGCAAATCAACGGCACAGTTGAAACTAAGGCGGCCGCATGAGCCAGATGAAAGTGGTGCCGGGGATAGAGATAACCCCGGCGAAGATGATAATTAACGCCCTGCCTGATGCCGACTATGCAGCTTGGTCGGCAACTACGGCATACGTCATCGGGGACTTTGTAACTATTGACCGTATCAATTATCAGGCACTGGTTGCGCATACAAACCGCAACCCAGTGACTGATACGGTTTCGCCAGCTGCCTGGCAGAACCTCGGATGGGTCAACAAGTACAGGATGTTCAACAAGAACATTGGCAACACTTGGAAGATCGGGACATTCACGGCGGCACCGAATGTCATCGACTTCACTATCCGGCCTGGCCAGCGCATCAACGCCATAGGCCTCGTCGGGGTTTACGCCTCATCGGTGCGGATCGTCATGACCGTGCCAGGGGTAACAGACCCGGTATATGACAAGACCTTTGCCATGTCGAGCAAGGCAGGGGGCAGCTGGTATCAGTACTTCTTCGGCCAGTTCGTTACCAGGGACAACTTGGCCGAGTTCGATCTGCCGCCATTCAATAACGCAGATATCCGCGTGGTTGTCAGCGCGCCGGGCGGCACAGCTCGCGTGGGGATGATTGTCATCGGCTGGGCCAAGAGCATCGGCACCGCTATCTATGGAACATCGCTAGGTCGAAAGAAGTACTCAACCGTGAGGGAAGAGTTCGACGGAAGCATGACCATTACCGGGCGCGGAAGACGCAGATCAATCGACTTCCAAGTCGTGATCGATGGCGATCAGATATCCAGCGCGCAGCGAACGCTCGATGCGCTCGACGATTCACCCGCCCTTTACGTAGGCGCAAGTGAACTCGATTACACCGTCATCGTTGGGATATTCGACGACTTCGACATAGGCCTGCCGACGTACAACCGTGGCGAATACACACTCAAAGTAAGGAGCCTCATGTAATGGCTATTCCGCTACTCACGCCGTTTCCGCCCCCCCCGTTACCGACAGACGCCGAAGCAGTTTTTGACACGAAGGCCGGCGCCTCGCTGACCGCTCAAGATAACTACGTTGACGAGATGAATGCGGGCGTTATCCCGGGCATCAATGCAGCAGTTCTGTCCGCCACAACGGCTGCGCAAACCGCGACTGAGCAAGCTGCCATTGCTAGCGGAGCAGGCGGTGCAGCCGCCGCGCAAGTCGCCCTTGCCACGGCAGCCGCAAACAATGCTGCCGCATCAGCAACTGCCGCCGAATCCGCCCCTGGCTCAATCGGCAATCTCGCTTTGTTGCATGCCGTCGCCCTCTCTTTTTAGGAATTAAAAACATGGCCAATACATTTACCGCACCCTTTGTTCAGACCTACAAAACGCAGTCCGCCATCGCGCCGACAGCCGTTACCGGTATCGGTACATCCAGTATCGTTGGCGCTGTTCCTGTTTGTACCGCTGGTTCTAATGGGGCACTGGTCACTAAGCTGACGGCGATCCCAAGAGCGACGGTTACAGCTTCGTCCCTGGTTCTGTTTCTTGTGAAGTCTTCCGCCCCGACCGTATTCAACCTGATCGATTCCGAGCTGATGGCCGGATACACCCTCGCCTCTACCACTGCCATCCCTGAAACGGTTTTTGGCAACATTAGCGACGACACGCCGATCCGCCTTGAGGCGGGTGACGCCCTCTATGCGGGCTCCCAAGTGGCACTAGCTGCTGGCATAGTTTTTACGGCTCAGTGGGGCAACCTGTAATGGGCAGCCGGGAACTGGGAAATCCGCTAGGCAATCCTTTCGGGCTGCCTAGAAAAGCCGGCGGTGGGTTAAAGACGATAAATCCGACCATTGTCGATTTCATAAACGGGGCTTCCGGCACCTATACGATTCCTGACGGGTTCTCGTTTTTTCGCGTTACGGCAGTAGGGGCCGGTGGCTCTGGTTCTCTTACCTTGAGCAATAGCGGTGGCGGTGGCGGTTTGGCGAGAACCGGCATTCTTCCTGTAGTGCAAGGGCTGGCAATCTCATATAGCGCAGCATCCATACCCGCGACAAATAGCGACGGTGCTGCGTCTACCGCGTCTTTCGGCGCCGTTTCCCTTACGGGTAATGGGGGTAAGGTATCCGGGGCGGGCGGAACAGGGATCGGGGGTGACTTCAATTTCACGGGCGGTTCCGGGGTTAACGCAGGCGGGGGCGGGGCGGCCGGACCTAATTCCAATGGTGGGAATGGCGGAGCGGTTGGCGGATCTACCGTTGGCGGCTCATCTGTAGATGGCGGTGGCGGTGGCGTAGGATCTAGCGGCTCCACTGTTGGCGCAGGGGGAGGCGGGGGCGTAATGGCAAGGGGGGCGCCTAACGCTACATCAGGGGGTATCGACGGCGGATCTACCGGGGAATATTGGGGGAGTGCAGGGCAACTCCGGGTCACTATAAGCGGGGGGAACGGCGGTAATTGGGGCGGTGGAGGCGGTTGCCGCGCAGTAGGGGCTTCAGGAGGAACTGGGTCCGTAGGTGGTTATGGCGGAGTGAGGATCGAACTATGGTAAAGGTTGAAAAAGGTATCGCAACGCGCGAACCGCTTCCGCAGTTCCTGCAAGGCTTGCTGCCTGAATCGCTCACCGATCTGTCGTGGACCGATCCGGCGCTAGGCGTGCAGGGTGTGGCCTGGTGGCCCGAAGAAAACACTGAAGGCGAACTCGGCGCCGACAAGAAGTGGGGCGCCGAGGTATTGACCATCGACGCCGAGCGCAAAGTGGTGAAGGTCGCCCGCAAGCAGGTGGCTATGACAGCGGCCGAAAAGGCGGCTCGGGATGCGCTGCTTGCTGCTGATTGGCGCGATCGGATTGCGGCTCGTCGCTATGCCGCCGAGACATCCGGCACGATGATCGCCGGCATGCCGATCGATACCGACGACCGCAGCAAGACGCTGATCAATGGCTCGGCATTGCGGGCGTACCGGAGCACTGACTACGTGTTGCGCTGGAAAACCTCAGACGGCTTTGTCGATCTGCCAGCCGCCCAGGTGCTGGCGATTGCCGACGCCGTAAGCGAACACGTTCAGCTCTGTTTTGACCGTGAGGATGTGCTTCTCGGCGCAGTGGCCGACGGCTCGATCACCGCTGAGATGCTGGAAGAGGGGTGGCCGGTATGAGCCGCTTCGTCACGACCCTAAAAACCGAGCAGACCGACCGGCGCACGTACACGCTACTGGCTGACCTGGTGCTGGCCGATGAGGACGAACGCACGATCACTGTGCCGGCTGGCTTCGTCACTGACTTTGCCAGCATCAAGGTGCTGCACAATGCATTCCTGTTTGTACTGTTCGCACTGGTGTCGGGGTACGGCAACTACGCGGCCACGGTGCATGACTGGCTTTATGAGGATGGCCAGATCAGTCGCAAGGAAGCGGATGCGGTGCTGTACCGGGCGTTACGTGCTGAAGGGGTGGCGCGCTGGCGAGCCTATTTATTCTGGCTAGGAGTCAGGCTAGGCGGCGCCAAGCAGTACAAGACCCCGACAAGTTCGGGGTTTTCTTCGTCTGGGGATTGAAAAGACAAAGCCCCGGTGAGCTGTAATCACCAGGGCTTCTATTTCTCAGATGGGGAACATCCAAAACTTGCCGCGATGCTACCAGCGGGAATGGAAAAGCAAAACCCCGGCGGTTCGCAATCGCCGGGGTCTCTATTCTCCTCTGACCCCTTTATGACAGAAGAGCGTGCCGCGGAGCCTACCAGTCGGAGGCGCGCCCGCCAACCGTCGCTCCACCTGTAACGACTACAAATTTCAGCTATCCAGCCCGCCGAGTGCGGGTTTCTTTTTGCCTGGAGAAAAGTATGACCGTCACTGAGAAAGACCGAGACATCCTCGCGCGCACGCTTTATGGCGAGGCCCGTGGTGAAGACGTCATCGGCCAGATTGCTGTTGCGTGGACCATCCGCAACCGGGTGGAGATGGATTTGCACAACGACGGCAAGCCGGATTGGTGGGGCGAGGGCTACGCCGGCGTGTGCCTGAAGCCGTGGCAGTTCAGCTGCTGGAACAAGAACGATCCGAACTATCCGTACCTGAGTGGCGCGAAGCCAATCCCAGCGCGAGAGCTCGCCCGGGCGCGGATGGCGGCTGACCATGTGATCGACAGTGCGGCGCCGGATCCAACGAACGGCGCCACTCACTATTACGCGACGACCATGCCGCGACCACCAACGTGGGCGAAGGGTGCGAAGCAGACGCTGAAGCTCGGGCATCACGTATTTTTCAAGGATGTGCCTTAGCCCGCAAGTGACGCTATCCTGTTGCTGATTTCAAGCGAACAGGAGGCAGCATGGAAGGTGTAGAACTGAGCCCAAACATTGAGCGGGCGGCCGACAAGCTACTCGCGCAGATCGCCCGGGCGGACTCGATGATCATTGCGGCGAAGGCGGGTGCAAAGGCGGAGGGTTTCGTTCTTGGCCTTGAGTCGGCCCGGGCCTTGAACGAGGCGACGATTGACCGGCTCTATGTGATCTTCGATGCCGAGACCGAGGAACGGCTTAAGGAGTTGGCGCCTACTTAGATCAGGCTGCCGGTCTCCATCGACTGGATCAGCGCGGGCCCTTGGTTGAGGACGCTTCCAGTCGCGGTAGAGCTTGAACACTCGATTTGCTCGGCCGCTGTGAATGAAGTTAACGGCAGAGGCGCTGATGCAGCCATCAGGCGGCGAGCTTTCGTAATGTCTAGTTCATACTTACCATCGGGTGCGTAGTACCGGGCAGCCGCTACAGCGGGTCCGATCGGACCGTAGTAAATGGTAAATAAGGCCCCTTCATTGTATTGAATGATCATCAGGTCATCGACTTTACCGAGTGTCGACTTTCCGATTGGGACAAAACCGGTCAGTTGCGCGGTGGTTTTTACGCTGATTCTTCGCCCATTTCGACAAATAACGTCAAAGCCATGCTGGTTGGTAATGTGTGCAAGGGTCCCACCTACTTGGAGGGCGCAATAGAACTCACCAATGCGGCCCGTCAGATGGCTGAGCTCTGTGGGCCTCACACCAAACTCAGCGGTTTCGAGCAAAAGTAGATCAAAGTACTGGTCAAAGAGTTGCTGTATGCGATCTGCAGTAATCATTTTTTGCTCTGGACTATTTAGCCGAGATGGCGCTGTTAGTGGTGCGCTACAAGCTACCTTTTTTCGGCTCCGTGTTGGATAAAAATCATTCGGGCGTCATCAGCACTGCGAGCGTCAGCTTGAGGAACCCTTCGTTCTTGTCGATGGTGTCCAGGGCGCCGCGCACGTTGTCGGCGACCTCGGACGATCCTTGCTGCTCGACCCTGTTGGACAGTTCCATGATGGCTGCTTCGAGCGCGAGCTGGTTTTCGTTGATCTTGTAGAGCAGGGGAGGGATCAGGTCTGAGCTGGTAATTGACGTCCTGAGCTGATGAGGACAGGGCAGCAGTAGGGAGGGTGGCGGTTCATTCCGCAGGAACGGACCTGGGGATTCCCGATATTGGGTCGGAATCGATTCTGTGGATAAATCGTAGCGCCTGAAAAACAATGTACGTCTATTTGTACGTATTGCAGACAAACGAAAGGCCTGCATCGCTGCAAGCCTTTGTTTTGTATGGTGCCGGCACCAGGAGTCGAACCCGGGACCTACTGATTACAAGTCAGTTGCTCTACCAACTGAGCTATACCGGCGTGTGGGCGACGATTATAGCGATTGGGTTAAATCTGTAAACCCCTGAATTCAGACTATTTTTACGCCGGTGCAGGATCAAGCTCAACGAAGGCGAAATCTCTGGGTTTTCACCCTTGAAAACAGGCACTTTCAAGGTTTGTATTGCTCGCCTGAGGCGGCGATTTTTTCCGTCAGATCTGCCTCGTATTAAGTGATTTATGCCGTTTTGAATGGAAGCTTATGCACAACTGATCGGCGTGCCCGCGCTCAAGTGCGAGTATTTGTGGACGCGTTCTCATTTTGTCCGCAAATCCCTGTTTTACTGGTTTTTTATTTATGTGAACAAAAAATGACCAGCAGTGTTAAGGCTTCGAAACAGCCGTGGATATTGGATCCACAAGAATTTCATCAACAGAGTTATCCACAGGCTGGAGTGTTTTAAGCACGTTCTGCGAGCAGCAGTAGATTGCGCGGTGTGAGCGGCGCATCGCAGAAGGTGCCAAGGCGCACGACGTATCCCAGTTCGGCAAGGAAAAGTGCTCGATCCAGATTTAGCCAAAGTTCGAGTGGTCGCCGGAATAATCCGCGAAGTAATTCCAGGTTGCGAACTTCGGCTAACCGCTGCCAACCGGCCGCCTCCAGCGCTGGCCAATCCTGCGAGCCGATTGTGGATAACTCTTTGAGCGCTGCCAGATCGAGGCAGTAATCGGCGAAGGTTTTTTCCAGCCAGGCGCTGGGTAGCGAAGGGGTTGGCAGGTACTGGTCGATGCCGCTCAGTTGCCGTTGCAGCAAGTCAAAGGCAAGGCGTCTTGCCATGGAGGTGTCGCGTTGGCGTCGGACTCTGGCACCGGCGGTGACGGTTTCGCTCATCGGCAGCGCCAGATCTTCTAGCGAGAGCCGTAGGAGCGATCCCGAGGCGGCCAAGGATAACGCCTGATATTCCGTGCGATTGATCCGGTTGTAGCAGCACGGGGCGATTGCCATTTGTCGGCAACCGGCGGCGCTGGCCAGTTGCATCAGTCGCACATGCAGATCGCCGCAGGCGTGGAGGGCAACTGGAGTGTGACGTGCGTTCAATACGGCTGAAGCATCTGCCGCCAGAACATCCTGTTCAACATGCTGCGCGTTTAATTGATGGCGCTGGCTCAGCGCATGACCACTGGCAACCAGCGCCGGATCGTACTCAACGCACGTCAGTTGTTGCCCGGTGCTCAGCAGACGCCGCCCCAAGTGTCCCTTGCCGGAGCACCAGTCCAGCCAATGCGTCGGTTGCGATGCGAAGGACAGTCGACTGCCGAACGCCTCGATCTGCTGCCATTTACGCCCCGGTACATCCACATTCAAGCGCTGGCTTGCAGCTTCCAGCGCATGCCCGGGCAACTCTCCGACCGCACTCAGTTCAGCCGACAACGCCGCCAATGAAGCGAACGGCTCCGGCGCATCGGCAAGATTGGCAGGGTGGTTGTGAGCATTTTCCGCATCTTGCAGCGACCGCCCGCGTAGCCATGAGGCCAGCTCCGGGTAGGACGCTTCCCAGGGAAGCTGCAGATGAGTGAACGGTCGAGGTTTCCACAACGCCTGATGCGCTGTCAGAAAAGTATCCAGTGCCGTGAAGCGGGCGAGTAAGTCTTCGCCCGTCAGCACGTGGGAAGTTTCATCGCCCTTGGCAGGCATCGACGCGCAGCCAGCGCTCCAGCAGCTTGAAGCCGCGCACCAGCACGTAAGCCATCACCAGATAGAAAACACCAGCGGCGAAGAAGATTTCCACCGGCAGATAGGTGCGGGCAATGATCGTGCGGGCCATGCCGGTCAGTTCCAGCAAGGTGACGGTGCTGGCCAGAGCGCTGGCCTTGAGCATCAATATCACTTCGTTACTGTAGGCCGGCAGGCCGATGCGGGCTGCACGCGGCAGGATGATGTAGAACATCGCTTTGGGCTTGGACATGCCCAGTGCACGCGCCGCTTCGATCTCGCCCGGAGGGATCGCCTGAATCGCGCCGCGCAGGATCTCGGCGATGTACGCCGCGGTGTGCAGGGTCATGGTTACCGTTGCGCACCAGAACGGATCGCGCAGGTACGGCCACATTGGGCTGTTACGCACAGCGTCGAATTGCGCCAGGCCGTAATAGACGAGGAACAGCTGAACCAGCAACGGTGTGCCGCGGAAAAAGAAGATGTAGGCGTAGGGCAAAGTACGCACGTACCACAGCTTCGAAGAGCGGGCGATGCCCAGCGGGATCGCCAGTAACAGGCCGGCAATCACGGCGATGGCCACCAGTTCCAGGGTCAGGGTCGCGCCCTGCGCCAGTTTCGGCAGCCACTTGATGATGACTTCCCAGTTCATTGAGCGCTCCTCGCAAAGCCGCGGGCGGCGCGTTTTTCCAGGAAGTGCATGCCGGTCATCGCCACCACCGTCAGGCCGAGATACATGAGCGCTGCAACCATATAGAACGTGAACGGCTGTTTAGACATGGTCACGCCGATCTGTGCATGACGCATGATTTCTTCCAGGCCGATCACCGACACCAGCGCGGTGTCTTTCATCAGGATCATGAACAGGTTGCCCAGGCCCGGGAGGGCGATGCGCCACATCTGCGGCATGATCAGCTTGGTGAAGATCCGCCATTTCGACAGGCCCAGGGCCACGCCGGCCTCACGGTGACCTTTGGGAATGGCGAGGATTGCGCCACGAAACACTTCCGTGGCGTAGGCGCCGAAGCACAAACCGAGCGCGATGACGCCGGCGGCGAAGGCGCTAAGTGCGAGATCGGGATTGCCGAAAAACTCGCCGAGCGCGCGCATCAGGTTGACCGTACCGAAGTAGATCAACAGTACCCAGAGCAATTCCGGGACGCCGCGCACCAGGGTTGAATAAAAGCCGCCAAGCCATTGCAGCGGCTTGTACGGGGAAGTCTTGGCCAAGGCGCCGAGCAGCCCGAGCACCAAACCCAGGCACAGGGCCGAGAGAGCCAGTTTGACGGTCATCAGCGCGCCAGCGGCGAGCGCCGGGCCGAATCCGTAAAGGTCGATAATCATGGATTTCTTTTCAAATCGCGGCAGGCAAGGTCGGGAGCCGGCGCCGTTGAATCACGGCGCCAGTTCCGCAGGTCAGGATCAGTAGATGCTGAACGGGAAGTACTTGTCGTTGATCTTCTTGTAGGTACCGTCAGCGACGATTTCCTTCAGTGCAGCATTCAGCTTCTCGCGCAGTGGATCGCCCTTGCGCACAGCAATGCCGATCTTGTCGCTTTCCACGACCGGGTCGCCTTTGAACTCGTAGTTCTTGCCGGCGTCGCTTTTCAGCCAGTCATAGTTGGCGTACTTGTCGGCGAGGATGGCGTCGACGCGACCGGAGGTCAGGTCGAGGTAGGCGTTTTCCTGGGTGTCATAGAGGCTGACCTTGATGTCATCAGCGTAGGTATCTTCCAGCCAGGTGCCGGCCAGCGTGGCACGCTGCGTACCGATGGTCTTGCCTTTGAGCGAGTCCTTGTCGGTTTTGAAGTCGACGTTTTTCGGTGCGATGAACTGCAGCTTGTTCGAGTAGTACGGGTCGGTGAAGTCCACCGCGCCTTTGCGCTCTTCGGTGATCGACAAAGACGAGATCAGGAAGTCGAATTTCTTCGCGTTCAGCGACGGGATGATGCCGTCCCAATCGGAAGTGACTACGGTGCACTCGACTTTCATCTTGGCGCACAGGGCGTCGCCGATGTCTTTGTCGAAGCCGACCACGTTGCCACTGGCGTCTTTATTGTTGAACGGCGGGTAAGCCGCTTCGATGCCCATCTTCAGGGTTTCGGCCATGGCACCGGCGCTGAACGCCAGCGAGACGGCCGCAGCCAGGAAGACCTTTTTATAGTTCTGCATGCATGTTGCTCCGTTAGCGGTTGCTGGACATGAATTGTTTGCAGCGCGCCGAAAGCGGGTTTTCGAACACCTGCTGTGGCGATCCTTGCTCTTCTATCAAGCCTTGGTGAAGGAACACCACTTCGCTGGAGACCTGACGGGCGAAGCCCATTTCGTGGGTCACGAGCAGCATGGTGCGGCCTTCTTCGGCCAATGCGCGGATGACACTAAGTACTTCCTGAACCATTTCCGGGTCAAGGGCGGAGGTGGGCTCGTCGAACAGGATCACCTTCGGTTGCATCGCCAGCGTGCGCGCGATGGCCGCGCGTTGCTGCTGGCCACCGGACAGTTGCGCCGGGTAGGCGTGGCGCTTGTCGGCGATGCCGACCTTGGCCAGCAGTGCTTCGGCGACTTCGATGGCTTCGGCCTTGCTCTGGCCGAGCACGCGGCGCGGGGCTTCGATGATGTTGTCGAGCACGCTCATGTGCGGCCACAGATTAAAGTTTTGAAACACAAAACCAATCTCGGAGCGCAGGCGGTTGATCTGTTTGCCGTCAGCGGCAACCAGTTCGCCATTCTTGGCGGCCTTGAGCTTGAGTTCTTCACCGGCCACCAGGATCTGGCCCTGGTGCGGGTTTTCCAACAGATTGATGCAACGCAGGAACGTGGACTTGCCGGAACCGGAGGAACCCAGGATCGAGATCACATCGCCGTCGCGGGCGGTCAGCGAGATGCCTTTGAGCACCTCAAGCTGTCCGTAGCGTTTGTGCAAGTTGCGGATTTCAAGCGCGGGCGTGGCCTCAGCCATGTGCGTTCCTCATATATGTTGCGCTCCTGCTGTTGGATGGCCTTCCTGGCGAGGCGGCCAAGCTAGCATAGCGTTTCAATGGCAGCCAACAGCGCTACGAGCGGTAAACGGGTGGCATGTGGCGGGTTGTCGCATCAGCACAGCAGACTGTCGCCCCATCAACAACCGAACGGGTGTTTGAACGTGCAATCGCGTGGGTGTCGCGTAAAAAAAGGCGCGATGTTGCCAGCTTTGGCGGGGTGTTGGAAGCGCTATCCGGCCGAACGTTCCCGATTCGCCCTTTTATTGTGCATCCCACAATTTTTCAGTGTGTTTCTGGTGCGCGGATTCGTCTTCAAAGTGAGTCGCAGGGTAACGCTCTGGCAGATTGCCATTAAATCCAAGGACTTGCGATGACTGTCCGGTCGCGCGCAAAGCCCCGTCCTGAAAGAGTTTGAAATATTTTGGCGCAATTATTGCGTGCAGAATAAGGAACGCCCCGTTGGTTTCTTTTTACGAAAAGGAAATTCCGGACGGGCCGGACGCAATCGCTTTCCTTGCAAAGGTAGTTTCGATGAGCAGTACCCCAAGCTCCAATGGCCTCGAACAGGGGCTCAAACCGCGTCATGTGACCATGTTGTCGATCGCCGGTGTTATCGGCGCCGGTCTGTTCGTTGGCTCCGGCCACGCCATCGCCGCCGCAGGTCCTGCAGTGCTGCTGGCCTATGCAGCCGCCGGTACCCTGGTGGTGCTGGTGATGCGGATGCTCGGCGAAATGGCGGTTGCTTCGCCCGACACCGGCTCTTTCTCGACGTATGCCGACCGCGCCATCGGGCACTGGGCCGGCTTCACCATCGGCTGGTTGTACTGGTGGTTCTGGGTGTTGGTGATTCCGCTGGAAGCCAACGCCGCCGCGACCATCCTGCACGCGTGGTTCCCCGATGTAGGCATCTGGGCGTTTGCGCTGGTCATCACCCTGCTGCTGACCGTGACTAACCTCTTCAGCGTGAAGAACTACGGCGAGTTCGAATTCTGGTTTGCACTGGTCAAGGTGCTGGCGATCATCGGGTTCATCGGGCTCGGTCTTGCGGCAATTTTCGGCTACCTGCCGAACAGCCAGGTCAGCGGCGTTTCGCACTTGTTCGACAGCGGCGGCTTCCTGCCTAACGGCATGGGCGCGGTGTTGGGCGCGATTCTGACCACCATGTTCTCGTTCATGGGGACCGAGATCGTGACCATCGCGGCCGCGGAATCGAAGGACCCGGGCAAGCAGATCTCCAAGGCCACCAACTCGGTAATCTGGCGGATCGGCCTGTTCTACCTCGTGTCGATCTTCATCGTCGTGGCGCTGGTGCCATGGAACGATCCTATGTTGGCGAACCTCGGTTCCTACCAGACTGTGCTGGAGCGCATGGGCATCCCGAACGCGAAAATGATCGTCGATATCGTGGTTCTGGTCGCTGTAACCAGCTGCCTGAACTCGGCGCTCTATACCTCATCGCGCATGCTGTTCTCCCTCGGCAAGCGCGGTGACGCACCGGCCATGTCGACTCGCACCAACAAAAGCGGTACGCCTTACTGGGCGGTGATGTTGTCCACTGGTGCCGCGTTCCTCTGCACATTCGCCAACTACGTGGCCCCGGCTGCCGTGTTCGAATTCCTGCTGGCCAGCTCCGGTGCGATCGCACTGTTGGTATACCTGGTGATCGCGTTCTCGCAACTGCGGATGCGCAAACAGCGCATGGCCCGTGGCGAGAAAATCGATTTCAGCATGTGGCTGTTCCCGGGCCTGACCTACGCGGTGATCATCTTCATCGTCGCGGCCCTGACCATCATGTTGTTTCAGGAAGCGCACCGCGTGGAAATCCTCGCCACCGGCCTGCTGAGCCTGATGGTGGTGGCGACCGGTCTGCTGGTGTCTCGCCGTCGCAAGCAGGAAAAACGTGGTGCGGTGGTGTTGAACTGATCCGTAGCGCGTAATACAAAACGGCCGCTGTCAGTGATGACTAGCGGCCGTTTTTGTTTGTGAGAGCGGATTACTCGCTCTTTTCTTCCTGCGATTCCACTGACTTGGCATACGTATCCAGCGCAATCCCGAAGTCGGTGATGAACTGCGGCTCGCTCAGCCAGGCCTGGGCGGCTTCGATCGTCATGCCATCGGCCCACATGCGGTAGTCGATCAACATGTCGGCGGCCAGGTGGGTGGCGGCCATGCCTTCGTTTTCGGCGTTTTCCATGTCCAGCAGATCAGGGTGATCAATGATGATGACCGCGAGTTCGCGCAGCAGTGTCAGCAGCATCTCGTTGCGGCTGACGGCTTCGGCGTCGCGCATTTTGCTGAACATTGCCAGAGTGTATTCAGGGATCGGCTCGGCGAGGTGGCCGAGGTCTTCGTTCTGGTCCAGCGGCTTGCGGCCAACCATACGGATTTGCTTGGCTTTGGCCTTGGCGCGTTTGGCGCGTTTTTGTTGCTTGTTCAGGGATGCCATGGGAACTCAGTTCTTCTGTTGGGTTTGTGCAGCGATAGCGTCGGACGCCGCCACATAGTCGGCTTGGAACGCGGGGGATTCGATCCACGCCAGCGCGCCGGCCTCGTCGGTTTCCTGCGACCACTGGCGATACTCGATCAGCGCTGCGAGGATGAAATCCATGGAGCCTTCTTCGCCTTCTTGCTCGTAGACCAGTTCCAGCAGCGGGTCTTCGAGGAATGCGGTGCACATCGCTTGCTGACTGATCTTTTCGGCGTCGATCATTTTCTTGAACAGCTCGGTCAGGTCCACCGACTCGAAGTCGATACGGTCATCGTTCGGGTCCAGCTCGACCGGCGCCTCGGCGCGTTTGGTGCGGTTCTGCTTGGCCTTGGTTTTGGCCCGGGCGGCGCGTTTTTGCTGCTTGTTGGCAGAGGCCATGGTGTGTTCCGTCGTGCGTTGAATGAGGCTCAGCTGCGCGGTACTTCCCGCCCCGGTGTGTCGGGGGCCAGTTTGCCGGTTTGCAGCCAGTTCAGAGCGATGGGCCATAGTGTGGCTTGGTATGCGCTGCGAAAAAAGGCGAAATGTCCGACTTGTTGCTCACCGATGTCCTGCGGGGCGATGCGCAGGTGGGTTTTTGGCGCATGGCTGAAGTAGCTGAGCAGGCGCTCGATGGCTGCAATCGTGCCGTAAGGGTCGTCGCTGATACTGATCGCCAAGGTCTGTGCGCGGACGTTGGTAAAGGGCAGTTGGCCTGTTCTCGCCAACATCGCTCTGCCGCTTGGACGACGTTCGTAACGCGCAGTGGGCGTGCTCCAGTCGCGCACTACGCCTGCCGGCGTGTCTTCCAGCCAGCCGAGACGTTTGCCGGGGAAGTAACCGCAGAACAGCGTTAACAGCGGCATCAGCAGGTGCCATTTGCCGAACATCCGCCAGCGCTGTTCAGGCGCGTAATCGCGCCAGTAGGCGAACTGCGCGCCGACGGTTACCAGCCGTCGGATGACCTGTCCGGACTCACCGAGGCCAGCCGCGCAGCCACCAAAACTGTGGCCGACAACATCGATTGGCTGCCCGGGGAATTCCCGTTGTGCGCGCAGGAGCATCGCCTCGAAATCCAGCGCGCCCCAGTCTGTCCATGAGGCGTTAAGGCCTTTGATCGAACCGGGTCGAGATTCACCGATGCCACGGTAGTCGTAGGTGATGACGTCGAAGCCATTGGCGAACAGATAGGCAGCGAACCGCGAGTAATGACGGCAGTGCACCGAAGTGGCGGCGTTGATGATCACCACCGGACACTGGGTGTCGGGCAGGGCATGGCGCCAGGTAAAACCACCAAGGACAAAACCGTCGGGGGCTGTTTCCTTGAACGGATCACCTTGAAGCTCGGCAGCCAATGGCGGCTTGCGCTGCGCAGCTTGCAATGGGGGCGTGTCCTGACAGCTCATGGTGCTCGACCTTTGCGGGATGCTGCCCACGATAGTCGCAGCACCTTAAAGGGACAATCTGCAGTGCTTACTCGATAGATTCGGTAAGCAAGCGATCCTCGATCAATGCCTGTTCTCGATTTAGCTCTGCGCGAAGTTCCTCCTCGCTTGGTAGCACTGTTTTGTAGCTGCTGGCGAACAGCTGCTCATTGCCTTTGAGTATTGAGTAGCGCGCGACAGATTCGCTATTTTCTGCGCACAAGATGATTCCGACTGTCGGTTTGTCGCCTTCACTTCGCTTGAGCTCGTCGTACATGCGTACGTACATTTCCATTTGCCCGACATCGCGTGCGCTGAGCTTGCCGCGCTTAAGGTCAATGATCACAAAACATTTGAGTAGATAGTTGTAAAACACCAGATCGATGTACAGGTCTACGCCATCGGTACTGATTCGTTGCTGGCGGGCGACAAACGAGAAACCTTTGCCGAGTTCGAGCAGAAAACTTTGAAAGTGATCAATGAGTGCTTGCTCAAGCCCCGTTTCATTGACCTTGCCCGGAGATGGCAGGCCGAGAAATTCGAGAATGACGGGGTCGCGGATGAACTCGCGTGGATTGCAGTTCAGTGCGGCGATGTTGGTGGTAGCTTCCTCTATTACGCCTGCCTTGTCCCGACTCATTAGCAGGCGCTCGTAGTAGAGCGTATTGATCTGGCGATCCAAGGCGCGGCTCGACCAGTTGAGGGTGGCGCATTCGTCCATATACCACTGGCGAGCCTTTTCACTTTCGACCCTGAGCAACCTGCGATAGTGGGTCCAGCTCAATTCGGAACGCACTGCGTTCCAAATTGGGAAAAGCTGATAAAAGCTGCGCATGTAACGCAGATTTCGCTCATCAAAGCCTTTGCCGAACTGCGCCTTCAGTTCGTGCGCTAACAGGGCCAACAGTTGCTTGCCGTATCCCGCTCGTTTGGTTCCTTCCTGTTCAAACTCGACAATATGCCGGCCAATCTGCCAGCAGGTCTGAACCTGAATCGTATCGACCACACGCAGCACTTTTTGCCGAGCCTGGCGAATCAGTTCGCCAAGATCGCCCAGCAATGAATCGATTTTCGGATCTTGCGTGTCGGCAGGTTCAAGCTTGCTCATCGGGTCTTCCACGTCATTGGAAAAAGGAGCGCAAGCATGCCGGCAGTCGCTGGCCAGGGATGTCGGGCGAGGCTGTGAAGTCAGCAGGAAGACGGGATCGTTGTTGCAGGAAGTTGCTGGTGAAAGCGTTTCAGGTGGCTTCGGTCTGTAGTCCATTTCGTACGAGCGCCAAGTTCAAATCTTTCTAGAACGCGGCCCTCGCGCTTTTGATCAAACAAAAGGTAACTGTTGTGCTCTGCAACAGCCCGGGAGTCGTCATAACGGCGCAATCTGGTGTTCCACTGGAATGAAGCGGGATAGCGATCAGTGTGATTGCAAAGTTGAGACGCAGGTACAATCCCGCGCCTCATGTTTGGTGATTAAGGACGCGCTGGTTTGAAAAGGATTTTGCGTATTGGCTCAGTGGTGGGCCTGATGTTGATGCTGGCCGGTTGTGGAGCAATGATCGGGCGATTGAACGGTGACTCTGCAGAGCCTTACTACAAAGGTGTTGATGGCAACTTGCACTTGCTTGGCGTGAGAGGGGGAGACGGCATGCCCCATGCCGTCATCTGTTACATCATGATCGTCTGCCCGCTGATCACGGTGGTGTCCCTGCCGGTAGATGCTGCAGTGGACACGGTCTTGCTGCCAGTCGATTACGTCAACGCCCTCTGAAAGCAGCCCTGGTTTATCGCTTTGTGCGCTTGCCCTTGGGTTTTTCCACAGACTCCTGCGCTTTGCGATATGCCCATAACCCGAACACCCCGATCACCAGCAAAAAAACAGTGCCTATGCTCTGCCACACAAACTCAATCCAGAACCGCCGAGGTTGCAGGGCCAGGGTGTAGGTGCTGCGCGGGCCGCGATTGTTGGTGGTGATGGAGCCAGTGACCCAGCTGTCGATCAGCATCCAGATCGATGCACTGATGGCGAAGGCCATCAGCACGGCAACGAGAACGGTCAGCCAGTAAGTCACCCGGCTTGGGCGATAGGGCGGCGGATGGGGCAGGGGGATGCGGGGTCGTTTCTGGTTCATCGCGGGGGTGACCCTCTTCCGTAAGGGGCGGCCAAGGTATCGCGAATCCCTGGGGCGGCAACAGCCCTCGTCAAATCGCAGGCATAAAAAAACCCTGAATCTTGCGATTCAGGGTTTTCGGTATTTGGTGCCCAGAGACGGAATCGAACCGCCGACACGGGGATTTTCAATCCCCTGCTCTACCGACTGAGCTATCTGGGCAACGGGGCGCATTAAAAGGGTTTTTCGGATTCTCGTCAACGACTTTTTTAAAATTTCTTAAATTAATTCCGTCGCTTACGATCCGACCCCCGATTTTGCGGGGTTACTCCGCAGGCGGAACGTAGCCTTCGGCCTTGGCGTATTCCTCGCCGGAGAAGTACTTGTCCATTTCGCCCTGAAGATATTTGCGATCTTCGGCGTTCATCATGTTCAGGCGTTTTTCGTTGATCAGCAGGGTCTGGTGTTTCTGCCAGTCGGCCCAGGCCTTGGCCGAGACGTGGTCAAAAATATCCTGACCTTTTGCGCCCGGGAAAGGGGCGCGTTCCAGAGCGGGCAGTTCTTCTTTGTACTTACGGCACATGATGGTGCGGGTCATGCTGACTCTCCTGCATTCAATACGGCGGCCGCGCGTTCGAGCAAGGTCTTGACCGGGGCGGCGAGGCCCAGGCGCGGCGGGGTGGCGAGGTTATACCAGAGCCAGTCGGCCTCGGCCACGTGATGGCTGGCCTCCTGTACCTGAACCAGCCAGGGTTCGATGGACAATTGGAAGTGGCTGAAGGTGTGGACGAGGCTCGGCAACGCCTGCTGCTCGCCCAGTGCCAGCGAGTGCTGATCGGCGAGATGTTGCAGGTCGTCGAGGTCATCGAGTTCCGGCAGGCTCCACAAACCGCCCCACAAACCCGTCGAGGGGCGGCGATAAAGCAGAATCGCGCCTTTGCCATTGGCCAGCATCGGCATCAGCGTGCGCTTCTGCGGGATGGCTTTGCGCGGTTTGGGAATCGGATAGCGCGTCTCCAGGCCGAGCATGTGGGCTTCGCAGCCACGCTCCAGCGGACACAGCAGGCAGCTTGGCTTGCTGCGGGTGCACAGCGTGGCGCCGAGATCCATCATCGCCTGTGTGTAGGCGTTGACCCGATCGTGCGGCGTAAAGCGCTCAGCGTTGGCCCACAGCTGTTTGGCGACCTTCGGCTCGCCGGGGTAGCCCTCTTGCGCGGTAAAACGCGCCAGAACGCGTTTGACGTTGCCATCGAGGATCGGCGCGCGCAGGCCCATGCTGATGCTCGCGATGGCGCCAGCGGTGGACAGGCCGATACCCGGCAGCTTCACCAGCTTCTCGACATCGCGCGGAAACTCGCCAGCGTACTGGCTGACGACGATCTTCGCGGTTTTCTGCAGATTGCGTGCGCGGGTGTAGTAACCCAGGCCGGTCCACAGGTGCAGCACTTCGTCTTCCGGCGCTTCGGCCAGTGCTTCGACCGTTGGCAGCGCGGCCATGAAGCGGTCGAAGTAGTTGAGCACAGTGCTGACCTGAGTCTGCTGCAACATGATTTCCGACACCCACACCCGATACGGGTTGATGTTCTGCTGCCAAGGCAAATCGTGGCGGCCATGGCGGTCGAACCAATCCAGCACCGCCTCTGAAAACTGCTCCGCTCTCATCGCTTGAACAGCCCCTTCAATGCGTTTTTCAATTCCGGGCTGACTTTGTCGCCAAGTTTCTCGTCGATCTTCTCGCTGAGTTTGTCGCCGGCCAGTTTGCTCGCGACCTGGCCCATGCGTTCGTTGTCCAGACGGCACGCCTTGGCGCCCAGTTCCAGCGGACCCCGGCAACGCAGTGGCCACTCGATGCCGACGAATTTGTCGCCGACCTGACACGCCGGATCCGGCATGGCGCTGGTGTCGCCTTCGACGATGATGCCGACGCGGTAGTCCATGCCCAGCACCCGCAGATCGATGTCGCCGTCACCGTTGACGGTCATGCCCGGAATACGAACCTTGAGGTCCGGGTTGCTGGCAACGCCGTTACGGAAGGTCAGGTTGCCCTTGAGTTCCTGGAACGGAGTGTCCTTGCCCCGTGGCTCGCCGCTGAGTGATTTGCGATTGAGGGTGGCGATGCCTTTGCACAGTTGCTGCTCAAGGTTGGCGTTGAGCAGCACGCCGTTGTTGATGACGAAACTGGCGTTGCCGTTGAGGCTGTCGATCAACGCCTGTTGGCTGTTGCCGCTGCCGGTGAGGTTGCTGGTGAGCGTGACCAAACCTGTGACGGGCGGTTTTTTGCCTTGGCTTTCGAGGATTTTTTCCGCTGGCACCCGGTTGATTTTGGTCTGCAGGTTGAGCACCGGGGCGCTCGGGCGCACGTCGAGGGTGCCTTTGGCTTCGAAGCCGCCGTTGTACAGCTCGCCGCTGAGGTTACCGAGGGTCAGGAGGCCGCCCTGGCCGGTGGCTTTGAGCGCGGCATTCTGGATCGGCAGTTTGTCGAGGGTCAGTTGGCCGAAAGTCAGGTCGGCGTCCACATCGAGTTTGGCCAGGCGTTCAACCGGCAGCAGGCGCTCGGTGCTCCAAGCGGTTTTGCTCGGTTTGTCTGGCAGCGGTGTAGAACCCGCACCGGCGATGGCATTGGCTTCGGTGCTGGCGACTTCGGCCTGACGGGTTTGCGTGGCGTTGTTGGCCTTTTCCGATTTCGGCGGCAGGTAACGGTCGACGTTGAAGGTGTCTGCCTTGAGGGTCGCCCGTAACGATTGCTTGGCGAAGTCTTCGACGGCGATACGGCCGCTGAAGCTGCTGTCGTCGAGTTTCAGGTTGATGTTGTCGAACGCGACGCTGGTCGGTGTGGCCGCAATGCGGCTGACCAGTTCGACTTTGCTCAGGCTGCCTTCGGCCATGGCCGGAAGTTTCTGGCCGATGCTGTCGACGAATTTTGCCAGATCGAACTGGGCGATCGAGATGCCGCCAGTGATCTGCGGGGTCTTGTCGAGGTCGTTGGCTTTCAGTTCACCCAAGGCGCGCAATTGGTTGGCGGAGATCTTGATTCCGGTCCATTCGGCGACGTTCGCGGCTTTATCGAGCAATATTTGCCCTTGGGCGGAGAAGGTCATGGTCTTGCCTTGCAGCGGATCGCCCGCCACTTCGCCAGAGAGCTTCATGTCTTCGAATTTGTAGCGTTGCAGGGCGCGCTCGAAGCGCAGCTCGCCGTTGAGTTCGGTGCGCACGCGCAACACCGGTTGATTGGTGCCGAGAAATGCCGTGGCCTTGATCGGGATGTTGGTCGAGTCGTGCACCGGGCCGGTGCTCAATTGAATGCTCTCGGCGCTGAACTGCTTGCCGCTCAGTTCATCGGTGTACTCAACGCGGGCGTTGTTGACGGTCAGGCTGTCGATGTCGAGGCGGATCGGCTGCGCCGGTTTTTCCACCGCTACAGTGGGCTCGCTGGCGGGTTGACCGGGAGCAGTGGCCTGCGGCGTTGCACCAGGCGCGACTGGCGCCTTGCCGATATCTTCCCAGTTGCCATGGCCGTTTTTGTCACGGTTTAGGCGCAGGTTGAGACCTTCGACGCGCACATCGCTCATCTGCACTTCGCGGCGCAACAGCGGCAGCACGCGCACGGACAGACCGAGCATCTGCAAGTCGGCAAATGGTTCGGCAGGTTTGGCGAGGGTGGCGACGCTGGCTTCGTGCAATTCCAGGCCGAGCCACGGGAACAGGCTCCAACCGATATCGCCATTGAGCGTCAGCTCGATGTGGGCCTTGTCGCGGGCTATCTGGCGGATCTCGTCTTTATAGTCGTTGGGATCGAAGAGGTGGGTCAGGGCAAAGCCTGCCGCCACAATGATCAGCAACAGCCCGAGAAGTACCAGACCCAGGATTTTGCCGAACGCTTTCATGGGCGAGTCCTTGTAATTAGTCGAATTCGTAATTTAGCCGGGGAGTATAGCGCTGCATCAGTCTTCACTGCTGAGGCGTCCTGCCTAGGTCGTTGACTCGCCGCTTGTAGCGCTTCGACAACGGATGCGATGGGGGTTCCCCGCAGAGATACGATCAGGTGACAGAAAAAAGGTGATATCAGTTTGGTTTTTCTGTCACGTGCAAATGGTAACCTTCGCCGGTTCGTCCGTCCTTCTGCGACTTAACGTCGCGCCTTCAAGGAGCTTCACTCAAAAAAACGGTCATGCCTGCGTGCATAAGGCCGGGGGTGAACAGTGGCTGGCGAACCATACTAATAATTGGGGGATACACAATGAGCACGAGCATCACGGCGGATGGCTTCAAAGCCGATCAGCCCGCGTTCCTGTCCAAGGAACGCATCATCGCCAAGCCCGGTTTCAACCGTTGGCTGGTTCCACCGGCCGCTCTGGCCATTCACCTGTGCATCGGCATGGCCTACGGCTTTTCGGTGTTCTGGTTGCCGTTGTCCAAGGCGCTGGGCGTTACTGCACCGGTGGCTTGCGCGCCGGACATGAGCTTCATCGCACAAGTCTTCTCGTCGCAATGCGACTGGCCGATCTCGATGCTCGGCTGGATCTACACCCTGTTCTTCATCTTCCTCGGCTGCTCGGCAGCGATCTGGGGTGGCTGGCTGGAACACGCCGGACCACGTAAGGCTGGCGTTGTATCGGCCCTGTGCTGGTGCGGCGGTCTGCTGATTTCGGCGCTGGGGATTTATACCCACCAGATCTGGTTGATGTGGATCGGTTCCGGCGTGATCGGTGGTATCGGTCTGGGCCTGGGCTACATCTCGCCGGTGTCGACCCTGATCAAGTGGTTCCCGGACAAGCGCGGCATGGCGACCGGCATGGCGATCATGGGCTTCGGTGGTGGCGCGATGGTCGGTGCACCGTTGGCCGCAGCGCTGATGGGTCACTTCGCATCGCCAACTGGCGTCGGCGTGTGGCAGAGCTTCCTGGTGATGGCCGCGATCTACTTCGTGTTCATGATCGGCGGGGCACTGTCCTACCGTGTGCCGCCAACCGGCTGGAAGCCTGAAGGCTGGACCGCTCCGGCGAAAAAAGCTGCGAACGCGATGATCACTCATCGTCACGTACACGTGAATGTGGCGTGGAAAACCCCGCAATTCCGCCTGGTGTGGCTGGTGCTGTGCCTGAACGTCTCTGCCGGTATCGGCATCCTTGGCATGGCTTCGCCATTGTTGCAGGAAGTGTTCGGCGGCAAATTGATTGGTGTTGACCTGCCGTTCGGCCAACTGGATGCCGGGCAACTGGCTTCCATCGCCGCGATTGCTGCCGGTTTTACGGGTCTGCTGAGCCTGTTCAACATTGGTGGCCGCTTCTTCTGGGCATCGTTCTCGGACTACCTGGGCCGTAAAAACACTTACTTCGTGTTCTTTGCGCTGGGTTTTGCCCTGTACGCGCTGATCCCGAACCTGGGTCACCTGGGCAACGTTGCGCTGTTCGTGGCGGCGTTCTGCATCATCCTGTCGATGTACGGCGGTGGTTTTGCCACGGTTCCGGCGTATCTGGCCGACCTGTTCGGAACGCAGATGGTTGGCGCGATCCACGGTCGTCTGTTGACCGCTTGGGCGGCGGCCGGTGTGCTTGGTCCGGTGCTGGTGAACTACCTGCGTGAGTATCAACTGAGCATCGGCGTTGAACGCGCCGCCGCTTATGACATCACGTTGTATATCCTCGCCGGTCTGCTGGTGCTGGGCTTCCTGTGCAACCTGCTGGTGCGCCCGGTGGCTGACAAGTACTTCATGACCGACGCCGAACTGGCTGCTGAACAGGCGCTGGGCCATGACAAAGGTGCCGATGCGACCACCGTTCTGGAATGGAAAGCGGCACCGGGCAGCAAGCCGTTGGCCGTCGCTGCGTGGCTGGTGGTGGGTATTCCGTTGGCGTGGGGTGTGTGGGTGACCCTGCAGAAAACGGCGGTACTGTTTAACTAAATTGTTAGCTGCATAAGCGCGAAAACGGTGGGAGCGAGACTGCTCGCGAAGACGGAGTGTCAGTCGACATAAATGTTGGCTGATCTACCGCTTTCGCGAGCAGGCTCGCTCCCACACTTGTTTTTGTGGTGTGCCCGGTAGCTTGTATGCACATGTCTACCCGCGACACCCCCGGATTCACTCCGTCAGTCATATCACCTCTCGTGTTTCTGTTTCGCGCCCGCGTGCCTATAATGGCTGCCTTTTTCGCCCAATGATTTTGCGGAGCTGGTGATGGCCGAACGTAAGGCTTCTGTCGAGCGCGACACTCTGGAAACCCAGATCAAAGCCTCGATCAACCTTGATGGCACCGGAAAGGCCCGATTCGATATCGGTGTTCCTTTTCTTGAGCACATGCTGGATCAGATCGCCCGTCACGGGTTGATCGACCTGGATATTGAATGCAAGGGCGATCTGCATATCGACGACCACCATACGGTGGAAGACGTCGGTATCACCCTCGGCCAGGCTTTCGCCAAAGCCATCGGCGATAAAAAAGGCATCCGTCGCTACGGTCACGCCTATGTGCCGCTCGATGAAGCGCTGTCGCGCGTGGTGATCGATTTCTCCGGTCGTCCGGGCCTGCAAATGCACGTGCCGTACACCCGCGCCACCGTTGGCGGCTTCGACGTTGACCTGTTCCAGGAATTCTTCCAGGGCTTCGTCAACCACGCGCTGGTCAGCATGCACATCGACAACCTGCGTGGCACCAACACTCACCACCAGATCGAAACCGTGTTCAAGGCTTTCGGCCGCGCGCTGCGCATGGCTGTCGAGCTCGACGAGCGCATGGCCGGGCAGATGCCATCGACCAAAGGCGTTCTGTAATGCAGACGGTTGCAGTTATCGATTACGGCATGGGTAACCTGCACTCGGTGGCCAAGGCCCTCGAGCATGTCGGCGCCGGTAAAGTGTTGATCACCAGCGATGCGAACGTGATCCGCGAAGCTGACCGTGTGGTGTTTCCGGGTGTCGGCGCGATTCGCGATTGCATGGCGGAGATCCGTCGCCTCGGGTTTGATTCGCTGGTGCGTGAAGTCAGCCAGGATCGTCCGTTCCTCGGCATCTGTGTCGGCATGCAAGCCTTGCTCGATACCAGCGAAGAGAACGACGGCGTCGACTGCATCGGCCTGTTCCCGGGCGCGGTGAAGTTCTTCGGCAAAGACTTGCATGAAGACGGCGAACACCTGAAAGTCCCGCACATGGGCTGGAACGAGGTGAAGCAGAAGGTCAGTCACCCGCTTTGGCACGACATTCCGGACATGGCGCGTTTCTATTTCGTGCACAGCTACTACATTGCCGCCGCCAACGCGCGGCAGGTGGTGGGCGGCGGTCATTACGGTGTCGATTTCGCTGCAGCGCTGGCCGATGGCTCGCGTTTCGCCGTGCAGTTTCACCCGGAGAAAAGCCATACCCATGGCCTGCAATTGCTGCAGAACTTCGCAGCGTGGGACGGTCGCTGGTAAATGGCCGCCAAGAAGTCCAAACCGCCGATCCTGACCCTCACTCCCGAACAGGAGAACGAGGCCAATCACAAGATCAAGCGGTTCATGGAGGATCGTTTCGAACTGGACCTGGGTTCGTTCGAAGCGGCAGAAATTCTTGAGCTGTTTACCCGCGAAATTGCTCCGCACTATTACAACAGGGCGATTTTCGATGTGCAGACCCACCTCAAAGAGCGGTTTGAAAGCATCGAAAGCGACCTGTGGGCGCTCGAAAAAAATTAGGAGCAGCTGCAAGCTTCAAGCTGTCAGCTGCAAGAATCAGACACCCGTGCGCGCTTGCAGCTTAAAGCTTGCAGCTTGCAGCTCTTTGACGAAGGAAAAGCATGCTAATTATTCCTGCTATCGATCTTAAAGACGGTGCCTGCGTGCGTCTGCGCCAGGGCCGCATGGAAGATTCCACGGTGTTCTCCGATGACCCGGTGAGCATGGCTGCCAAGTGGGTGGAGGGCGGCTGCCGTCGTCTGCATCTGGTCGACCTGAACGGCGCCTTCGAAGGCCAGCCGGTCAACGGCGAAGTGGTTACCGCCATCGCCAAACGCTATCCGAACCTGCCGATCCAGATCGGCGGCGGCATTCGCTCTCTGGAGACCATCGAGCACTACGTCAAGGCTGGCGTGAGCTACGTGATCATCGGCACCAAAGCCGTGAAAGATCCGGCCTTCGTCGCCGAAGCATGCCGCGCGTTTCCGGGCAAAATCATCGTCGGCCTCGACGCCAAGGACGGTTTTGTCGCCACTGACGGCTGGGCTGAAATCAGCACCGTGCAGGTCATCGATCTGGCCAAGCAGTTTGAAGCCGACGGCGTGTCTTCGATCGTTTATACCGACATCGCCAAAGACGGCATGATGCAGGGCTGCAACGTACCGTTCACCGCTGCGCTGGCTGCGGCAACGAAGATCCCGGTGATCGCTTCCGGCGGTATCCACAACCTCGGTGACATCAAGTCGCTGCTCGACGCCAGGGCGCCGGGCATCATCGGCGCCATCACTGGCCGGGCGATCTATGAGGGGACTTTGGATGTTGCAGAGGCTCAATCTTTTTGTGATGGCTACGCGGCCAGCTCCAAGTTGTAAGCTGCAAGCTGCAAGTTAGAAAATCGACCGTGATCGGCTTTTTCTTGCAGCTCGTAGCTTGAAGCTTGCAACTCTTAATCGGAGATTAAGCCCATGGCGTTAGCCAAGCGCATCATCCCTTGCCTGGACGTGGATAACGGCCGGGTCGTCAAAGGTGTGAAGTTCGAGAACATCCGCGACGCCGGTGACCCGGTGGAAATCGCCCGTCGTTATGACGAGCAGGGCGCCGACGAGATTACGTTTCTCGATATCACCGCCAGCGTCGATGGCCGCGACACCACGCTGCATACAGTCGAGCGCATGGCCAGTCAGGTGTTCATCCCGCTGACCGTTGGCGGTGGCGTGCGCACCGTGCAAGACATCCGCAACCTGCTCAATGCCGGCGCGGACAAGGTGTCGATCAACACCGCAGCCGTGTTCAACCCGGAATTCGTTGGCGAAGCCGCGCAGCACTTCGGCTCGCAGTGCATCGTCGTCGCCATTGATGCGAAGAAGGTTTCCGGCCCGGGCGAAACCCCGCGCTGGGAAATCTTCACCCACGGTGGGCGCAAGCCGACCGGTTTGGACGCGGTCGAGTGGGCGAAGAAAATGGAAGGCCTGGGGGCCGGTGAGATCCTGCTGACCAGCATGGATCAGGACGGCATGAAAAACGGTTTCGACCTCGGCGTGACCCGCGCCATCAGCGATGCACTGGGCATTCCAGTGATCGCTTCCGGTGGTGTCGGCAACTTGCAGCACTTGGCCGACGGCATCCTTGAAGGCCACGCCAGCGCAGTGTTGGCGGCGAGTATTTTCCATTTTGGCGAATACACCGTGCAGGAAGCCAAGGCCTATATGGCCCATCGCGGGATCGTGATGCGCTAAGTGCCTCAGATGCGGCGGCGCCGCTTGGCGGTTCAGATCGATCGTCAAGCGGCCAGGTCCTCAATCTGTCCCAGAGCTTTGCAGCAGATCTGTACGGACCTCTGAAGTGCTGAGATTCCGATCCATGGTGTAACTGCACAGCGTCAATGGCAGGGCATCGAGCGGTACCAGAATATGGCGTTGTTGTAATGTGCTGGTGAATAACAGTCGTGTGCATCACGTACAGTTTTTGATCGATAGAAGTATCGCGAGATCCGGATGCGCTAAAACGGTACAGGCCAGTGGACAGCATGGCGTGCCCAAGGCACTCTTGGGCACGCCATGGATTTCGGTAGCCCGACATGATCAAACGCCTGCTTCTTGTTCTTGCCAGTGCCTCTGTGTTGCTGCTCAACACCGTCCGGGCCGAAAACAGTCCCGACACTGATCTGGTGCTCCTCACCGAAAACTTCCCGCCCTACAACATGGCGAAGAACGGCAAGAATTTCGCCCAAGGCGAGAACATCAACGGCATCGCCACCGACATCGTTCGCGAGATATTCCAGCGTGCCGGCGTCACTTACAGCCTGACCCTGCGGTTCCCCTGGGAGCGGGTGTACAAGCTGGCGCTGGAAAATCCCGGTTACGGTGCCTTTGTGATGGCGCGTCTGCCGGATCGTGAAAAACTCTTCAAGTGGGTCGGTCCGATCGGCCCCGACGACTGGATCCTGTTGGCCAAGGCTGACAGCAAGATCACCCTCGAAACCCTCAATGACGCGCGCAAGTACAAAATCGGCGCCTACAAAGGCGACGCGATTGCCGAGACGCTGACCAAGCAAGGCTTGAAGCCCGTGGTCGTGCTGCGCGATCAGGACAACGCCAAGAAGCTGGTCAGCGGACAGATTGATCTGTGGGCAACGGGAGATCCTGCCGGGCGTTACCTCGCGCGGCAGGAGGGTGTGACGGGGCTGAAAACGGTGCTGCGCTTCAATAGCGCCGAGTTATACCTGGCGTTGAACAAGGACGTCTCCGATGACGTCGTCGCCAGGCTGCAGGACGCACTCGATCAACTGCGCAAAGAAGGTGTAGTGGACGAAATCATGGCGCGGTATCTGTAACCTCCTCCAGCGCCGTTTCCGCCAGCGGGGTGGCGCTGTCGTTGTCCGTCGCGGGGATGTCCGCGACCCCTGGCACTTGCGCTTCCGGCGCCACAGCAACGGTGCTGGCAGGCGCCCCCGGTGTGTATTGGCTGATGTGCAGGCTGCGACCGTCGGTATAACTGAACGTAGTGGTCACCGGCGTACCGTCTGCGCGCACAAGACTGTAGTCACTCTGAATCAGATAAACCGCCACGGCCTTATGGCTGTCCACTACCGCTACGACGTCGATCGCAGAGGTATCGAGCCATTCATTGTTGGGCATTTCGCATTGCGTCAACTCATGGCTGAGCCGAGCCGAAAACAGAAACGGACTGGGTACCTGCGCGCCCCACTGCACGCCAAATTCGATGGAGGTCAGTGTCGAGAACGCCCATTGACCTCGCGTGCGTTGCTCGCGCTGGGCTGACCATCGGAATGTCGTACTGTCTTGCCCGCTGTTGTGACCATGGCCGACGAGCACATAGTGATCCGTGCGCTCCAGTTGATAGAAGGGCGAGTGGTCTCGCTGCTCCAGTGGAGTGAACAAGGGATCCTTGACGGCGAACCAGGGCAGCCTGGCTGTGTAGGTCGGCTGCTCAGGCGCTTGCAGGGGCTCAGGCGTTACCCCGAGAAGCACGGGTGCTGTCGGTTTTGGATTGACTTGAACCGCAAGGTGCAGGCGTAACGAATACACCAGAAAATTCGCCGGCAGCGCGTAACCGCTGACACCGGCGAACGTGCCGGGCGCCAGGTGCATTTCCCCCGAAGCGGCCACCGGCGGCGCGGCGCTCCACGTGCTGATGCTCTGCCGCGCACCACTGCCTTTGTCATTCCAGATCAGATCGCATGTGGCTGACGCGCTGACAAGGTCGGCCCGTACGCAGCGAACGGCATTGCGAGAAGGTTTTTCGTGGCTGTTGGAACACACCGAGCCCAGCGCGACGTAACCTTCCGGCGGGAGAGGGCGCCAGACGGAGCCGTTCTTGGTCGCGCCGGAGCCTGAGTCTTTCCAGACCAGTTCGAAGTCGGTCGGTGCGCTCAGGGCCTTGCCTTTTTCGGGATCGGCCGCCGGTGTGCTCGCCTCGCACACCACCGCCACGACTTTCTTGTTGTTGATGTTGTCACGGCCCGGATGGACGACGTCGCCTAATGGAAAGTAGCCGGGCAGCACATCGGCCGCCGGGGTCGGGCGCCAGAAAGACGCCGGTTCCGCGTTGGAGCCGTAGGTGTCCCAGATGCTCAGGAACTCGGTCGTAAAGTTGATCAGCAGGTTGTCGACCCTGATGGGTTCCCTCTGCCAGTCGGATACTTGAGCGTTGTCGTAAATAGTCATGGTCACTCCTGATAGTTGAACAGCGACTCAAGGGAGTCGCGACCTGTTGCAGGTCTCACTATCCGGAAGTGCGAGGGGTGACTGGTGGTAACTATCTATTGCCTGACGCAACAGGCCGTTACCGGTAGAGGCCGTCCTTGCCATGACCGGCCATGGCGCGATTGCTGCGCACGCTGATCATTTGTTTAATGTCGATCCACTCAATGCCTTGAGCTTTAAGCTTGGGCAACTCTCGCTCCAGCACGGCCAGCGT
This sequence comes from Pseudomonas sp. A0308, assembly GCF_044218815.1. Taxonomy (NCBI): domain Bacteria; kingdom Pseudomonadati; phylum Pseudomonadota; class Gammaproteobacteria; order Pseudomonadales; family Pseudomonadaceae; genus Pseudomonas; species Pseudomonas sp. A0308. The sequence goes on along the minus strand of NZ_CP162581.1, from coordinate 2,947,513 downwards.
TTGTGGATAAGGATGGCCGATCATTACCGCTGAACCCTGTTTGCGCGCGAGGCTGATCGCGGTCTGCAACTGGGTGAAGATTGCCGCCTCGGTGCGCTCGTCATCGAGAAAAACATCGCGCGAAACACTCGCCAGATTGATCTTCTGCGCTTGCTGCGCGGCCACGGTCTGCGCACTGGTGCGGCTGTCGACGAAGAACTTGTGGCGTCGCTGCAACTCTCCCATCAACCAGGCCATTGCCTCCGGTTGCGCCGTCATGCGGCTGCCCATGTGGTTATTGATGCCCGCGGTGTACGGGACCATTTTGAACGCGGCGTTCAGACGCTTTTCGAGTTCTTCGATGGGCAGTTCGGGATGCCAGGCGTACGGGCCGGTCGCCGGATCCATGGGCATGTGCAAGATGACGATCTTGCCGGCACGATGGGCTTCACGGGCAAATTCGGTGGCGTGGGGCGTGTCGGGCATGATCGCCGCGGTCACCGGGCCGGGCAGGGCCAGCACGCGGCGATCCCGGGGCAGGCTTTGCCCCAGGTCGTCGATGATCAGTGTCAGGTAGGCTTTGTGAGGCGTAGAGCCGGCGGGTTGTGCGTGAGCAGCACCCGCCAGACAGCACAGCAGAACGAAGACGAAACGCAAAAACATCCTCAGCGGCCGGACGTAATGCTCAGGCCTTTGAGCAGGCTCAGGGCCTGGGCCAGTTGGTAATCGTCATCCTGCGGCATGGCCTTGGCCTTGCCTGCGGAACCGCTCGGTTTGTCGGCGCCGCCGTTGCCGTTGCCCAAATGGCCCTGCAGATCGGCTTCCTTGAAGTATTCGCTGTCCGCCTCGCTCGTGATCTTGGCTTTGCGCACTTCGATGTCCGGGACGATGCCCTGGGCCTGGATCGAACGGCCATTGGGCGTGAAGTACAGCGCGGTGGTGATCTTCAGTGCGCGGTCGTTGTTCAGCGGCAGCACAGTCTGTACCGAGCCTTTGCCGAAACTGGTGGTGCCCATGACCACGGCGCGTTTCTGGTCCTGCAGAGCACCGGCGACGATTTCCGACGCCGAGGCGCTGCCACCGTTGATCAGCACGACCATCGGCACTGCTTCGCTTTCGTCTTTGCCGGTAGCAGAGAAACGCAGCTCGGAGTTGGCGATGCGGCCTTTGGTGTAGACGATCAGACCTTTGGTGATGAAGTGGTCGACCACTTCCACCGCGGCCTGCAACACGCCACCCGGGTTGTTGCGCAGGTCGAGAACAATGCCGTTGAGCTTCTTGCCGTTGTCCTTGCGCATCTTCGCCAGGGCCTTGGAGACCTCATCGCCGGTCTTGACCTGGAACTGAGTGATGCGGATATAGCCGTAGCCCGACTCCAGCAGCTGCGACTTGACGCTCTTCACCTGAATCAAGGCGCGCGCCAGGGTCACGTCGAATGGCGTGCCACCGTCGCGTACCAGGGTCAGGGTGATTTTCTGGCCGATCTTGCCGCGCATCTTGTCCACGGCTTCGGTCATGGTCTGGCCGCGAGTCGGCTGACCGTTGATCTTGACGATGAAGTCGCCAGCCTGAATGCCGGCCTTCGACGCTGGCGTGTCATCGATTGGCGAGACGACTTTGATAAAGCCGTCTTCGGCGCCGACTTCAATGCCCAGGCCGCCGAACTCGCCGCTGGTGCTTTCCTGCAACTCGGTGAAGTCTTCAGGGCCCAGATAAGCCGAGTGCGGATCAAGGTTGCTGAGCATGCCCTTGATCGCGTTTTCCAGCAGAGTCTTGTCGTCCACCGGCTCGACGTATGCGGCTTTGATCCGGTCCATGACCTCGGCAAAGGTGCGCAACTCTTCCAGCGGCAGCGGGGCCTTGGAGGTCGCAGCTGTGCCTGCCGGAGCGACGGCCGGAGCCGGTTGAGCGGCAAACGCCAGAGGCGCGCCGATCACCAGGGCGATCGTCAGGGCCAGCGAGGTAAGGCGGGACAAATGCAGCATGTCGAACAAACTCCTGAATTAGGTGGTGCGCTTATCCTTGCGCACGACACCATTGCGCCGGATCACTCGGGTGACCCTGCTGACGAATTGCAAAATACAGCGCTGATGTGTCCTGACCGCCACTGTTACCGACAGTGGAGATGGACTCACCGGCTTTAACCACGTCACCCGCCGACTTGAGCAGTGTCTGGTTGTGACCGTAAAGACTCAGAAAACCATTGCCGTGATCGAGGATCACCAGCAACCCGGCGCCCCGCAGCCAATCGGCAAACACCACGCGCCCACCGTGTACGGCATGCACCTGGCTGCCGGCGGAGGCGCTGATCATCACGCCATCCCACTTGGTGCGGGCGTCATCGCCACGGCTTTCACCGAAGCGTGCCAGCAATCGACCATCAACCGGCCATGGAAGTTTTCCCCGGGTTGCCGCAAAAGCCCCGCCAAAGGTTTCGCCACTGCTGGAAACCAGTGCGCCGGGAGACGATTTGACAGGTTTTCGTGGGGCGTCACTGGTGTCCGATTCTGCATCCGCGTGGGCTTGCGCCTCACGCAAACGCTTTTTTTCCGCTTCCTGCTGGGCGATCAGCGCTTTTTTTCGCGCTTCTTCTGCCTCACGGGCCTGACGGGCCAGAGTTTCTTCAATGGTCTTGAGGACTTTAGACAGGTCTGCCTGATCCTGCTCGCGGGCGGCGAGTTTCTGGTCGCGAGCCTTGACGTCCTCGTTGAGCTTGGCCAGCACTTGCTGGCGCTCCTTGCGAACTTTTTCGAGTTCGTCGCGCTGGGTGTCGAGGTCGCTTTTCTGTACCAGCAATTGCGCCTGCTGCAAGCCGATGTCTTTTTCGACATTAGCCAGTTGGCGCAGGGTTTCGTTGAAGTTTTTCAACTGCTCCAGGCGAGCCTGGCTCAGGTAATCGTAATAGGTGAGGGTGCGGGCGAACTTCTCGGGATTCTGCTGGTTGAGCAGCAGTTTGAGGTACTCCTGACGGCCGTTCTGATAGGCCGCACGGGCCTGAATGGCGATCAGTCGTTGTTGTTCAGTGCGCGCGCTCTGGAGTTTTTTTTTCTCTGCATCGAGTCGTTGCAGCTCGGATTCGCTTTTCTGCAGTTCTTTTTGCAGTGCATCGACCTGCTTCTGCAGCTTGCCCAGCTCGGTCTCAGTGCCCTTGAGCTCTTTCTGTACGCCGGACTTTTCTTCCTGAACCTTGCTCAGCAGCTTTTTCAGCTCGGCAATGTCCTGACGCGTTGCGTCCAGCTGCTGTTGGGTTTGCGCGCGCTCGTCAGCGAAGGCCGGTTGGAGCAGGCAGGTCAGAGCGAGGGCAATCAGGACGCGAAGCATAGGGGCGGGCGGCACCAGGGTAATGGACGGCCTAGTATGCCCGCCCGAGGCTGCAAAAAAAACGCCCAATTGGGGCTGTGTGATAACTGGAGCGCCAGACAGGCTTAATTCCATTTCGAAAACCCCATAAGCCACTGTGGGAGCTGGCTTGCCAGCGATGGCGTCTGAACATTCAACATAGCTGTTGGCTGTCAGATTGCTATCGCTGGCAAGCCAGCTCCCACAGGGTTGAGCGGTGTTTTGAGGCCGCGGATTAAACCAGAATCGAAGTCCCGGTCATTTCCACCGGTTTTTCCAGACCCAGCAACTTGAGCATGGTCGGCGCCACGTCCGCCAGCACGCCGCCTTCACGGACCTTGAGGTCACGCTTGCCGACGTAAATGAACGGCACCGGCTCGGTGGTGTGTGCGGTGTGCGCCTGGTGAGTTTCTTCATCGGCCATTTTTTCGACGTTGCCGTGGTCAGCGGTGATCAGCGCTTCGCCGCCCACCTTGTCCAGTGCTTCGACGATGCGCCCGACGCAAGTGTCCAGGCATTCAACCGCTTTCACTGCCGCTTCAAACACGCCGCTGTGGCCGACCATGTCGCCGTTGGCGTAGTTGACCACGATCACGTCGTAACGCTGGTTTTCGATGGCTTCGACAATACGGTCGGTCACTTCCGGCGCGCTCATTTCCGGCTGCAGGTCGTAAGTGGCGACTTTCGGCGACGGGATCAGGATGCGTTCTTCGCCCGGGAACGGTTCTTCACGGCCGCCGGAGAAGAAGAAGGTGACGTGGGCGTATTTCTCGGTTTCAGCGATGCGCAGCTGGGTTTTGCCGTTTTTTGCCAGATAGTCGCCCAGCACGTTTTCCAGGCTGCCCGCCGCGAAAGCCGACGGTGCAGGAATGCTCGCGGCGTATTGCGTCAGCATGACAAAACCGGCCAGTTTTGGCTGGCGCGCGCGCTCGAAGTCCTTGAAATCGTCTTCGACGAACACGCGGGTCAGCTCACGGGCACGGTCGGCGCGGAAGTTCATGAACACCACGGCGTCACCGTCTTCGACTTTGACCGGCTCACCGATGGTGGTGGCTTTGACGAATTCGTCGCTCTCGCCACGGGCGTAAGCGGCGTCCAGGCCTTCCTGAGCGGTGGCAGCGTTGAATTCGCCGTTGCCGTCGACGATCAGGTTGTACGCCTGGGCCACGCGATCCCAGCGGTTGTCACGGTCCATGGCGAAGTAGCGGCCGACGATGCTGGCGATGCGGCCCTTGCCGAGTGCCTGGAACGTCGCATCGAGCAGTTCGATCGACGAAGCAGCGCTTTTGGGTGGCGTGTCGCGGCCGTCGAGGAAAGCGTGCAGATAGATTTTTTCGGCGCCGCGCTTGAAGGCCAGTTCGGCCATGGCGATCAGGTGATCCTGATGACTGTGCACGCCGCCATCCGACAGCAGGCCCATGAAGTGCACGGCTTTGCCGGCAGCCACGGCTTTATCCACAGCGGCGCAGATGGTCGGGTTCTCGAAGAACTCGCCGTCGCGGATCGATTTGGTCACGCGGGTGAAGTCCTGATACACCACGCGACCGGCGCCGAGGTTCATGTGGCCGACTTCGGAGTTGCCCATCTGGCCGTCCGGCAGACCGACGTCCATGCCGCTGCCCGAGATCAAGCCGTTCGGCTGGTTGGCCGTCAGGCGATCCAGCACAGGCTTCTTCGCCGCAAAAACGGCATTGGATTCGGGGCTGTCGCTGTGACCGAAGCCGTCGAGAATGATCAGGACCAAAGGTTTAGGCGTGGTAGTCATGGAATCCACTCGTGGCTAATAAAGAAGAGGGCGATGGAAAAGGGAGTTGGAGTTTAAAGCGAAGTTCCGACCGCGTCACCGCCGGACGGGGTTTGGCCCACCATAGTGGCTGTGTATACTGGCCGACATTTTAACGCCCTGGAACCTCCTTCGATGGTTGCTCACCTGATTGAATTTGCCACTAACCACTACATTCTTGTCGGTATCTTCGTCGTACTGCTGGCTCTGCTGCTGGCGCACACGATGCAGGGCGGCGGTAAAAGCCTGAGCACCGGTGAGCTGACCGCGCTGGTCAACAAAGACGCGGGCGTGGTGGTAGACATTCGCACAGCCAAGGATTTCGCTGCCGGCCACATCGTTGGCGCGGTGAATATTCCTCAGGACAAACTGGCCGCACGCGTCGCCGAGCTGGAAAAACACAAGGCCAAGACCATCATTCTGGTCGATGCCCTGGGCCAGACCGCTGGCACTCATGCCCGCGAACTGATGAAATCCGGCTTCACCGCCGCCAAGCTGTCCGGCGGGATCTCCAGCTGGAAAGGCGACAACCTGCCGTTGGTGAAGTGACATGAGCGAAGTCATCGTCTACTCCAGCGATTACTGCCCTTACTGCTCGCGAGCCAAGTACCTGCTCGAGAACAAAGGCGTGGCCTTCAAAGAGATCAAGGTCGATGGCAAGCCGCAGGTGCGTGCCGAAATGGCCCAGAAAGCCGGACGCACGTCCGTGCCGCAGATCTGGATCGGCAGCAAGCACGTCGGCGGCTGTGACGATTTATTCGCCCTGGAGCGCGCCGGCAAGCTCGACGCGCTGCTCAAGGCCTGAACGGCTGCACCCACGTACAGCACTCCCTAAAAGACCCAAGATCAGAAAGGATCTGAGATGACTGACCAACAGAACACTGCAGCCAGCGAAGAAGAAACCGCACCGCAATTTTCCTTGCAGCGCATCTACGTACGCGACTTGTCCTTCGAAGCCCCGAAAAGCCCGGCGATCTTTCGCCAGCAGTGGGACCCGGCGGTCGGTCTGGATCTGAACACTCGTCAGAAAGAACTGGAAGGCGATTTCTACGAAGTCGTACTGACCCTGTCCGTTACCGTGAAAAACGGTGAAGAAGTCGCCTTCATCGCTGAAGTGCAACAGGCCGGTATCTTCCTGATCAAGAACCTGGACGCGGCTTCGATGAGCCACACCCTGGGTGCGTTCTGCCCGAACATCCTGTTCCCGTACGCTCGCGAAACCCTGGACAGCCTGGTAACCCGCGGTTCGTTCCCGGCGCTGATGCTGGCTCCGGTGAACTTCGATGCCCTGTACGCGCAAGAGCTGCAGCGCATGCAGGAAAGCGGCGAGACGCCAACCGTTCAATAAGACGGTTCAGCAATACCCCATGTGGGAGCGAGCCTGCTCGCGATAGCGGTATGTCAGAGTGACTGACACTCCGTAATCGCGAGCAGGCTCGCTCCCACATTTGTTTTGCAGTGTTACTTGAAGTCGTTCTGCCGCCACGCCTCATACACGGCCACCGCCACGGTGTTGGACAGGTTCAGGCTGCGGCAGCCCTCGCGCATCGGCAGGCGCAGGCGCTGTTCGGCCGGCAGGGCGTCGAGCACTTCTGGTGGCAGGCCTCGGCTTTCCGGACCGAAGATGAACGCATCGCCCGGCACGAACGCAGCATCATGAAACGGCCGCGAACCCTTGGTGGTGAACGCGAACAGGCGTGGATTGCCTAAACTTTCCAGGCAACTGGCGAGGTCGGCGTGGCGTTGCAGCGTGGCGTATTCGTGGTAGTCGAGACCGGCCCGACGCAGGCGCTTGTCGTCCATCTCGAAGCCCAGCGGTTCGATCAAATGCAGGTGGCAGCCGCTGTTGGCGCATAGCCTGATAACGTTGCCGGTATTCGGCGGAATTTCTGGTTGAAAAAGGATGACGTGAAACATGCACGGCTCCGAAGGTAAAGATGACGCGCATTCTACGCCGCAAGCGGACTCGCGTTCGAAACTATTCCCGCGGGTGATCGGTTCGCTGGCGATTGTCGGTTTGATGATCGGTTTGATGATTGGCCGCCTGACCACGCCAGATCCGAGCGTATTGCAGCAGGTCGAAATGACTGAAAGCGGGTTGGTGGTGTGGTTCAACAACGAACCGAAACTGCACGGCGAGATCATCGACGGCACGGTGGCGCTGTTGTTTCAGGCTGATGGGCGGGCGCAGAAAGGCCAGCTCAAGCTCAATGGCAAAGATGTGAATTGGCGTACGCGAATGAGTGATGGCGGGTTGTTGTTGACGGTGCTGGCGGCGCGGCCGCTGCAGGGAGATTGGGCCGGCAGCGAGATCGATGACCGCTGGCGGCTGGAGATTCACCTGCGAGAGCAATAAAAGCGGGAATCCCTGACCTGCCTGTATCAGGGTTCCCAAAACGGGGTGGACTTTCGCTTGAGCGAAACGCCCGGTGTAAAGAGGGAACCCCCGGCCTGCCTGTACCAAGGATCCCAAAAGGGTGAGCTCGTCGCTTTGCGGTGCGAGCCCGATGTAAAGAGGGGAATCCCCGGCCTGCCTGTACCAAGGTCCCCGAAACGGGTGGTGAAACGAATCACCTGTAAGAGGTATTGCAGGAGGTGTGCCAGGTTTTAATTTTTTGAAACAAAAGCAGCTGTCGGAAACACGAAAGCCCCAGATTACGGGGCTTTCGTGTTTTTGAAGTTGAAGTTTTGCAGTGGTTTGGATTTGGCTAGTCAGCCGCCGGATATGCTCGATTGCGGGTCAAAGTGCATTACGGTGGTGCACGGCTGAATTGCCCTCACCCTCACCCTCTCCCAGAGGGAGAGGGGACTGATCGAGGGATACTAAAGAGACACGCCGACCTGAAAGTCCGAGTCGAACTCACATTTGGCAGCGACATAAATCGGCTCCCTCTCCCTCGGGAGAGGGCTGGGGTGAGGGGGAGAGATCTTGAGTACACATACGGCCTCAAGCGAACGAGGTGTTTACCCCTCATCCCCCTCATCATCATCCCCGCCATCGACCTTCATCCCCAATTCCTTGATCTTGCGCGTCAGGGTATTTCGCCCCCAACCCAGCAAGACTGCGGCATCACGACGACGCCCGGCGGTGTGCTTCAGAGCCGTCTCGATCATGATCCGCTCAAATGCCGGCACCGCGCTGTCGAGCAGGTTCGACTGGCCACGCGCCAACGCCTGATCGGCCCACTGGCGCAGCGCTTGCTCCCAGTTGGTCACTGGCGCCGAATCCTGCGGCAGGTTGAGCAACTCTGGCGGCAAGTCGCTGATGTGCACTTCGCGCCCGGACGCCATGACCGTGATCCAGCGGCAGGTGTTCTCCAGCTGGCGCACGTTGCCGCCCCACGGCAGGTTCTTCAGATATTCCTCAGTCTCGCTTTTCAGCAACTTCGGCTCCACCGCCAGTTCCTGCGCAGCGCGGCTGAGGAAGTGTCGGGCCAGCGTCGGGATGTCTTCGCGACGATCCGACAGGCGAGGAATGTGGATACGGATCACGTTGAGGCGGTGGAACAAGTCCTCACGGAATTTCCCGGCGTGCACCAGGGTTTCCAGATTCTGGTGAGTCGCGGCGATGATCCGCACGTCAACCTTGACCGGCACATGGCCGCCAACGCGATAGAACTCGCCATCGGCCAGAACCCGTAGCAAACGGGTTTGGGTGTCCGCCGGCATGTCGCCGATTTCATCGAGGAACAGCGTGCCGCCATCGGCCTGTTCGAAGCGCCCGCGACGCAGGTTGGCCGCGCCGGTGAACGCGCCTTTCTCGTGGCCGAACAGCTCGGACTCCATCAGGTCCTTGGGGATCGCCGCCATATTCAGCGCGATGAACGGCGAGGCCGCACGCGGGCTGTGACGGTGCAGAGCGTGGGCGACCAATTCTTTACCGGTGCCGGATTCGCCGTTGATCAGCACGGTGATGTTGGAGTGACTCAAGCGGCCGATGGCACGAAACACTTCCTGCATCGCCGGCGCTTCGCCGATGATTTCAGGGGTGCGGGTCAGTGCTGGCACGACCTGCAGGCCTTGCTGTTCTTGCGCATGCTGATTGGCGCGCTTGACCAGCGACACCGCTTCATCAACGTCGAACGGCTTTGGCAGGTACTCGAACGCACCGCCCTGATAGGAGGCGACAGCGCTGTCCAGATCGGAGTGAGCGGTCATGATGATGACCGGCAGCCGTGGGTGCTGCTCACGAATCCGCGCCAACAGGTCCAGACCGCTGGCGCCCGGCATGCGGATGTCGGAGATGATCACGTCCGGCTGTTGACGGGCCAGACGACTCATCACGCCATCGGCGCTGTCGAAGCTCTGGGTGGTCATGCCTTCTTGCTGCAGGGCTTTTTCCAGAACCCAACGGATAGAACGGTCGTCATCGACGATCCACACGGTTTCACTACGGCTCATGTCGATGTGGCTCCTTGTTCCAGTGGCAGAAAGATCGAGAACGTGGTGTGGCCTGGATGGCTGTCACATTCGATCAGGCCCTGGTGCTGGCTGATGATGTTCTGGGTGATGGCCAGGCCCAGCCCGGTACCGTCCGGGCGGCCGCTGACCATGGGAAAGAAAATGGTTTCCTGCAGTTCCGCCGGAATGCCCGGGCCGTTGTCGATGATCTCGATCTTGGTCACCAGACGATGGCGGACGTGGCCGATGGTGAACTGGCGCATGGTCCGGGTACGCAAGCTGATGCGGCCCAGACGCAGCTCGTTCTGGCTGCTGATCGCCTGCATCGCATTGCGCACGATGTTCAGCACGGCCTGAATCATTTGCTCGCGGTCGATCAACACGTCGGGAATGCTCGGGTCGTAATCGCGCACCAGCGTGATGCAGCCCTGGCTCTCCGCTTCGACCAGATGGCAGACACGCTCGAGCACCTCGTGAACGTTGCACATGGCCAGCGACGGCAACTTGTTCGAACCCAGCATGCGGTCGACCAGATTGCGCAGGCGATCGGCCTCTTCAATGATCACGTTGGTGTAATCGCGCAGGCTTTCTTCCGGCAGCTCGCGGGCCAGCAATTGCGCAGCGCCACGGATGCCGCCGAGCGGGTTCTTGATCTCGTGGGCGAGGCCGCGCACCAGCATCTTGCTGGTTTCCTGCTTCGACAGCTGTGCCTCTTCCTTGGTGATCCGCAGCAGGCGATCTCGCGGGTGGACTTCCAGCAGGAGCAGGGTCGCGCCGTTGTTGAGGATCGGCGTCACCGCGTAATCCACCGTCAGGGTCTGACCAGTGAGGGCGGTGAGCATGGCTTCGCGCTTGGTGAACGGGTGCGCCTGCTCCACGGCCTGGCGCAACGAGTTGAGCGCCTCGGCGGACTCAGTGAACAGCTCACTGATGAACTGCCCATGGCTGCGCTGGCCGCTGATCGCCAGCAGCATCTCCGCTGCCGGGTTCATGTACTCGAGGCGCAATTCGGCATCGAGCAAGATGGTGGCGGTGGTCAGGTTGTCGAGCAGCAAGCGTGGGATTGCGTCGCTAATAGTCATCAAGGCCTCTTTTGGGGGCGGAGCGTGCGCAAGAAACAAGCGTGTTCAGATGGAAAATGCAAAAACCAAACCAAGGCTCCGAAAAGAAGCGTTCAACCCCTGAAACGGGCGTTTGACGCTCGTTTGCGTGGCGTTCTGCCAGCTGGAACGGGAAGTTTCGAACCAAAATGGGATGGAATGTGAGTACGGTGCAATCTATTGCACCAATATAGTGCGCAAAGCTGAATGGCGTTAGAAGAAACGCAGGAAGGGATTTTTAGGCTCTTCGGGTTTGTCTTTCAGCGGACACTCGGGGCGCACGCCGTAGTCCTCAGTAACGCAGGGTTTAACCTGGCGTTTTTGCGCGAGCGAGATGCGCAACATGTGGAAGGGCTGGTTGGCGGTGCGCTCGACGGTGCGGCCCTGAGCATCAAGAATTTCTATCGAGAGGCTATGGCTGCCACGGTCGATATTGCTCAGCGGAAAAACCGGGCTGACGCCGGGCTCGCCGGTGGCTTTGCCGTCCAGCAGCAAGCGATACAGATGGCCCTTTTGCAAGCCGGGCTCGCTGGTGATGCTGACGATCAGCTCACCGGCACTGCTGCGAATGGTCGCGTCGGGCTCGGGCACCAGAACGCGCAGCATGTCGTAATGGAACGGAGGTTGTTCCGGCGATTTTTTCGCGGTGGTCATCGGCGCAGCAGCCGTGGTGGTAGCCGGCATGCGATTGCTGGTGGCCAGCGGCACCCGCTTGGCGTTGCCGCGTGGCTGATCGGTGTAGACACGATTGCCCTGCGCATCGATATAAGTGAACACCTCGGCCGAGGCGTGCAGCGCTGTCATGGCCAGCGCGGCGATCAGCCATGCGCGGATCATGGCTTGTGCACCCTTTGCACGGTGAAGAGTACTGGCGGGCTCTGCTGGACGATCGTTTCGCCGTCGATCACCTGCACGGCCAGACGATGTTCGCCGCGATCGACATTCACCAGTTGCAGGATTGGCACGTTGCTCGGCTGCCCGTAAGGCTCGTCGTCCAAAACCAGTCTTAATTGCTGCGGCGGTTGCAGGCGCGGCTTGATCAGCACATTGACAGTGAAGGTGCCGTTGTTGGCGCGCAGGGCTTCTTCAGTGGGCAGGCCGGCCAGTTCCAGCACCTCATAAGCGTTGCGCTCAGGCTGGCGATTGTCCGTCTCGACCGCTGGCGGCGTGCTCGGCGTTTGCGATTCGACACGGTTGAGCGGCGGCAACTCCACCGGCTGCGCGTCGACGCCGTCCGGCGAATGATCGCTGTACACCGTGTGGCCGTTGGCGTCGGTGTATTTGTAGATCTGCGCGACGGCGGGCAGGGCAATCACCAGCAGGAGGAATAGAAGACCACGACCCATGGGCTCGACCGATCAACAATGAGATTGGCTTGCAGCATAGGCCAGGGACGACGGTAAGCCTAACTGAGACAACATCCGCTCACACAAACCATCCCGGTTTTGACTGATTGCTCAACTACTGAAGTTGAGCATGCGTTTCTGCTTTCCGACGGGCGCTACGGGGCTGGGGCAGCCTTCAGGGCCGGGGTAGGTTTGTTTTCCGGTCTCGTCGTACTGGATCGTGCAACCGACCGGCCCCTTGTCGTAAAACGCCCGGCTTTTGACCACGCCGTTGCGGTAATAGCAAAGCTGTTCACCGGCCAGATCACCGCCGTATTCGTAGCTTTTGACTTGTTGTTGGTTGACGGTCATCCAGCTGAAGCCCACCGAGTTTTTCTGGCATTCGATCTGGCCGTTTTCGTAATACGTGCGCACGGTGATCTGGTCGTTTTCACCGATGATCTTTTCGCGGGTCTTATTGCCGGTTTTGTAGTCGTAACTGACTTCGGCCTGGCTGCTGCCAAACAAAAAATCCGTTTCATTGGTCAGTTTGCCGTGGGTGAACGTACGAAATTTTCCACAGCGATCAATGGTCGGGCCGTTCTTGTCGAAGCGGCACCAATTGGATTCCTCATAGATCACTTCATTTTCGTCGTAGCGTTTCATCAGGCCGATAAAGCGCCCCGTTTCAAAGCGTCCAACTGTTGCAGGTGTGCCGTCGTGCAGAAAGGTCAGATAGGGACCTTCGCGCTCTCCGTTATGCCAGGAAATATCGTTCATCAGCACTTGGCCGTCGTCGCTGTAACCCAGTGACCGGCCTTCGAGTTTGCCGTTTTCGTAGGACTGCGAGTAGAGCCGTTTACCGCTTGGGCTGTAGCCCTCGCGAGTGCCATTCAGTACGCCAGCCGTGTAATGCTCGATCAACGTCAGGACACCGCTGGCATCGGTGTCGCGTAACTCGCCATCCTTTTTGCCGGCAACGAAGTTCACTGTCTGGCTGTGGCCTTTATCAGCCTTGAGCGTCCACAGACCGCTTTGCACGCCATTGTGGTAAAAACCGGAGCCGGCTTCGGTCACCCAAGGGCCTTCGCGTTGATCGTTGATAAAATTGCCACGCACGGTAATGGTGCCAGTGATTTCTTCACTCGGGCCATCGAGTACGCCACGCCTGTATGTCTGGAACCCGGTCGTCGTGTTATCGGGATCGCCATCGTCGAGGATCGTCCAGCGCCCCTCGCGTTCACCGTCGACATACTGGCCGGTCAAGGTCTTCGAATATTCGGTTTCGACCCATTCACCCTGTCGCTTGCCCGCCACATAGTCACCGCTGGCCGAGTATTTAGACTCTTTGGTGAAAGACCAGGCACCCACGCGCACACCTTTTTCGTATGAGCCTTGGCCGCTGATTTCGCCGAAATTGAAGGAAACCGAATCGCCATCCTCGCTACCGCTGAAAGTAGCGGGCGCGGTTTCCCAGGCCATGCGGCTGACCTGGTAGTTGTAGAGCATGCGATTGCCGTCGTTAAGGGACGTATTGATGCCGCGCCAAAACGTGACGGTGAGAAAACGCCCGTTTTTTTCCTGATAGGTTTTTTTGAAATAGTACTGACCAGTACCGGGCATGTTGATGTCGAGTGGTTTGGTCTGTTCATCGAAATAACCGACCAGCGCTCCTGCGGTGAGATCGAGTTGGTCAAACTCGGGAATGCCCGATTGCTCGTAGTAGAAGCGATAGTTGATCGGCGTTAGCTGCGCCATTGCTTTCTTGATCGTGAGGGCGTCGAGCCGCTTCTGGCCTTCGGCGATTCGGTCGAGGGCTTTTTGCAGTCCTGTGACGCGTGTGTAGAGCTGGCTGCTGGCGTCGTATTTGTAGGCGTAGATCCGGTATTTCGTTTGCTGCTTGAAAAGCACCAGGCGGATGGGATCTTCGCTGTCGAGTTGCGTCAGGAACACCGATTCGATGGAGGCCTGGCCGAAGTCATCCAGCCGTTGTGGGCTAGCTTCAGGCTTGTCGCATACGCAGTAATAGCCTTTGACGCCGCCGGCTTCTTTGATAAATGCCAGAGTGGCCGAGCTCTCCTGCAAACCCTGAATCAGCGGATGAGCCAGCGTTTTGTTTTCATAAAACTCGGCCGCGTTAACAGTCTGGCTGGCGAGGCCGCCCATCAGGGTCAGAGCCCATAACCACTTCATACGAATCCCTTCGTCAAAGGCGCCAGTCGCGGCGCAGAGGCGGCGGATTATCCATGGATGAGCGCGCACAAAAAAGGCCTCCCGAAGGAGGCCTCTTTTTGTCACGCCGCGTAGCGCAGCGCTACCGGATCAGCAGCTGTAGTACAGCTCATATTCCAGTGGGTGTACGAAGGTGCGGACCTTGATTTCTTCTTCGGATTTCAGCGCGATGTAAGCGTCGATGAAGTCGTCGGAGAACACGCCGCCCTTGGTCAGGAACGCACGGCCCTTGTCCAGCTCTTCCAGGGCTTCTTTCAGGCTGCCGCAAACTTGTGGGATCTCTTTGGCCTCTTCAGGCGGCAGGTCGTACAGGTTTTTGTCAGCGGCATCGCCTGGGTGGATCTTGTTCTGGATACCGTCCAGGCCGGCCATCAGCAGTGCTGCGAAAGCCAGGTACGGGTTGGCAGCCGGATCCGGGAAACGTGCTTCGATACGACGGCCTTTAGGGCTGTTGACGTAAGGAATACGGATCGAGGCGGAACGGTTGCGAGCCGAGTAGGCCAGCATTACCGGCGCTTCGAAGCCTGGCACCAGACGCTTGTAGGAGTTGGTGGCCGGGTTGGTGAAGCCGTTCAGTGCCTTACCGTGCTTGATGATGCCGCCGATGAAGTACAGGGCGGTTTCGGACAGGCCGGCATAGCCTTCGCCAGCGAAGGTGTTCTTGCCATCTTTGGAGATGGACATGTGTACGTGCATACCCGAACCGTTGTCGCCGTACAGCGGCTTCGGCATGAAGGTAGCGGTGCGGCCGTAAGCGTCGGCAACGTTGTGTACAACGTATTTCAGAGTCTGAACTTCGTCAGCTTTCTTCACCAGGGTGTTGAACTTGACACCGATTTCGTTCTGACCGGCAGTTGCCACTTCGTGGTGGTGAACTTCAACGGTCTGGCCCATTTCTTCCAGTGCGTTGCACATGGCAGTACGGATTTCGTGGTCGTGGTCGAACGGCGGAACCGGGAAGTAGCCACCCTTGATGCCTGGACGGTGACCCTTGTTGCCGCCTTCGATGTCCTGGTCGGACATCCAGGAACCTTGTTCGGAGTAGATCTTGAACATCGAGCCGGAGATGTCCGACTTGAATTTCACTTCGTCGAAGATGAAGAATTCTGGCTCTGGGCCGGCGAAGACGGTGTCACCGATACCGGTGGTCTTCAGGTATTCCTCGGCGCGGTGAGCAATGGCGCGCGGGTCGCGATCGTAGCCTTGCATGGTCGACGGTTCGATGATGTCGCACACCAGGATCAGGGTGGCGTCTTCGGTGAACGGGTCGAGAACGGCAGTTTCGTCGTCCGGCAGCAGGATCATGTCGGAGGCTTCGATGCCTTTCCAGCCAGCGATGGAGGAACCGTCGAACATCTTGCCGACTTCGAAGAAGTCGTCTTCCAGCGCATCGCGAGCCGGCATGGTCACGTGGTGCTGAGTGCCTTTGGTGTCCGTGAAGCGCAGATCAATCCACTTGACGTCATGATCTTTGATGAGTTGAACCGACTTCGACATAGTGTCCTCCGGGTGAATTAGGGCGGGTAGTGGATGCCCTTAATAGTGGTGATGCCGGCGCGAATACTCTGCCAAGGCAACCTGCCTCACAAGGGAGCAAATTGCATGCCAGTGCCCCAGCATGGATTTTATGCCCCATATTCACGCTTATTAAGGTGCAAAACGTCTTAATGCAGAAATTATCGCCCTCTAATGTAGCGTCTTAATCTGAAAATGACCTGTTTTGGTGCATGAAAAACCTTCTGCACATTAACTGGTTAAACCTTGAGCAATTTCCGCTATAATCCGCGCCCCCCTTTTTCGGCTGGCCCTGCGCGCGCTGTTTTCATGAAACTAATCGTAAAAGTCTTCCCCGAGATCACCATCAAGAGTCGACCTGTCCGGACGAAATTCATCCGCCAGTTGGCCAAAAACATCCGCGCCGTGCTCCGCGATCTGGACCCGGCTGTGGTGGTGAACGGTGTGTGGGACAACCTCGAACTGGAAACCCGTGTTACCGATGCCAAAGCCCTTAAAGAGATGGGCGAACGCCTGACGTGCATGCCGGGCATTGCACACTTTTTGCAGATCGACGAGTACCCGCTGGGCGACTTCGACGACATCACCGAGAAGTGCAAACAGCACTACGGCGATGCGCTGGCGGGCAAGGTTTTCTCGGTGCGCTGCAAACGTGCAGGCAAGCACACGTTCAGCTCGATGGATGTCGAAAAATACGTCGGCAGCAAGCTGCGCCGTGAGTGCGGCGCCGCCGGAATCGACCTGAAAAAGCCGGAAATCGAAGTCCGCATGGAAATTCGCGACAAACGGTTGTTTGTCATCCACAGCCAGCACAACGGCATCGGCGGTTACCCGCTCGGCGCTTTGGAGCAGACGCTGGTATTGATGTCCGGCGGCTTTGACTCCACCGTTGCGGCCTACCAGATCATGCGCCGCGGCCTGATGGCGCACTTCTGCTTCTTCAATCTGGGCGGTCGTGCCCATGAATTGGGCGTGATGGAAGTCGCGCACTTCATCTGGAAGAAGTACGGCAGCTCGCAACGCGTGCTATTTGTCAGTGTGCCGTTCGAAGAAGTGTTGAGCGAAATTCTTGGCAAAGTCGATAACAGTCATATGGGCGTCGTATTGAAGCGTATGATGTTGCGCGCGTCCTCTGTCATCGCCGACCGCCTGAGCATCGATGCGCTGGTCACCGGCGAAGCGATCTCCCAGGTATCGAGCCAGACGCTGCCGAACCTGTCGGTGATCGACTGCGTGACCGACAAGCTGGTGCTGCGCCCGCTGATCGTCGCGCACAAACAGGACATCATCGACACGGCCAACGAAATCGGCACTGCCGATTTTGCCCGGCACATGCCGGAGTACTGCGGGGTCATCTCGGTCAATCCGAAGACCGCCGCCAAGCGTGGCCGCGTTGAACACGAAGAGAAAGAATTCGACATGGCGGTGCTCGAGCGTGCGCTCGCCAACGCCAAACTGGTCGCCATTGATCGAGTCATCGATGAATTGGGCCAGGATTTGCAGATTGAAGAAGTCGGCGAAGCGCTGGCCGGTCAGATCGTCATCGACATCCGTCACCCGGATGCCGCTGAAGACGAACCGCTGGAGCTTGCCGGCATAGAGGTACAGACGATGCCGTTCTATGCAGTGAACGCACGTTTCAAGGAACTGGACCCTACTCGCCAGTACCTGCTGTATTGCGACAAAGGCGTGATGAGTCGCCTGCATGCCCACCATTTGCTCAGTGAGGGGTATGCCAATGTGCGCGTTTATCGACCGAGCTAAGTGCCCGGGGCTGTTTGCCTGTGGCCTGCGTCACCGGCCCCCCGACACCGCCGTCAAGCTGTAACGGCCATGCCGGACACTACTGCTAATCGCTGCCAAGACTTGTCAGCAAACCGAATCCTCTGATCGAGATACACAAGTGATCGAAAATCTACGCAACATCGCCATTATTGCCCACGTTGACCATGGTAAAACCACCCTGGTAGACAAACTCCTGCGTCAATCCGGCACTCTGGAGCGCAACGAGCTCAACGACGAGCGCGTGATGGACTCCAACGACCAGGAAAAAGAGCGCGGTATTACCATTCTGGCGAAAAACACCGCCATCAACTGGAACGGCTACCACATCAACATCGTGGACACCCCGGGCCACGCCGACTTCGGCGGCGAAGTTGAACGTGTAATGTCGATGGTTGACTCCGTTCTGCTGCTGGTTGACGCTCAAGACGGCCCTATGCCGCAAACCCGTTTCGTGACCAAGAAGGCTTTCGAAGCCGGCCTGCGTCCGATCGTGGTCATCAACAAGGTTGACCGTCCAGGCGCGCGTCCGGACTGGGTTCTGGACCAGATCTTCGACCTGTTCGACAACCTCGGTGCTACCGAAGAACAACTGGACTTCCAGGTTGTTTACGCCTCGGCCCTGAACGGCATTGCCGGTCTGGATCACACCGACATGGCTGAAGACATGACCCCGCTGTACCAAGCGGTAGTCGACCACGTTCCAGCGCCAAAAGTTGACCGTGAAGGTCCGTTCCAGATGCAAATCTCGGCACTGGACTACAACAGCTTCCTGGGTGTTATCGGCGTTGGCCGTATCGCTCGTGGTAGCGTCAAGCCGAACACTCCGGTTGTTGCTATCGGTGCCGACGGCAAGAAGCGTAACGGTCGTATCCTGAAGCTGATGGGTCACCACGGTCTGCACCGTATCGACGTTGAAGAAGCTTTCGCAGGCGATATCGTTTGCGTCAGCGGTATGGACTCGCTGTTCATCTCCGACACCCTGTGCCACCCGGACACTGTCGAGGCGATGAAGCCTCTGACCGTCGACGAGCCAACCGTTTCGATGACCTTCCAGGTAAACGACTCGCCATTCTGCGGTAAAGAAGGCAAGTTCGTGACGTCCCGTAACATCAAGGACCGTCTGGACAAAGAGCTGCTGTACAACGTTGCTCTGCGCGTTGAAGAAGGCGACACCGCTGACAAGTTCAAGGTTTCCGGCCGTGGTGAGCTGCACCTCTCGGTACTGATCGAAACCATGCGTCGCGAAGGCTTCGAACTGGCCCTGGGCCGTCCGGAAGTGATCATTCGTGAAGTAGACGGCGTCAAGCAAGAGCCGTTCGAAAACGTGACCATCGACATCCCTGAAGAAGCTCAGGGCAAAGTGATGGAAGAGATGGGCCTGCGTAAGGGCGACCTGAGCAACATGGTGCCGGATGGCAAAGGCCGTGTGCGTCTGGAATACAACATCCCTGCTCGTGGTCTGATTGGTTTCCGTAACCAGTTCCTGACCCTGACCAACGGTGCTGGCATCCTGACCTCGATCTTCGATCGCTACGACACCGTCAAGTCGGGCCACATGTCCGGCCGTCAGAACGGCGTTCTGGTTTCGGTTGAAACCGGTAAGGCTCTGACCTACTCCCTGGAAACCCTGCAGGCGCGTGGCAAGCTGTTCGTTGAGCACGGTCAAGAGATCTACACCGGTCAAATCGTCGGCCAGAACAGCCGCGACAACGACCTGGGTATCAACCCAACCAAAGGCAAGAAGCTCGACAACATGCGTGCTTCGGGCAAAGACGAAACCATCGCTCTGGTTCCACCAGTGAAGTTCACTCTGGAACAGGCTCTGGAATACATCCAGGAAGACGAGCTGTGCGAAGTTACTCCTAAGTCCATCCGTCTTCGCAAGAAGATCCTGGACGAAAGCGAGCGTACCCGCGCTGCCAAGAAAGCCAAGATCTAAGTATTTAGTTCAGGCTGAATGAAAACGCCCCCGGTCGCGAGACCGGGGGCGTTTTTGTTTGTCTGGAGTGTAAAAAGCAAAAAAGATCGCAGCCTTCGGCAGCTCCTACATTGGAACGCATTTCCCTGTAGGAGCTGCCGAAGGCTGCGGTCTTTTGATTTTTAGAACTTCTCGATCGCCCGAAAATTCTGCTCGCGCACCACTTCCTTCGGCTTGTACGCGCAATACCCCGGCCGTGGGCCTATCTTCGGGTGGTTGCGGCAAGTGTCCGGGCGTTTGTCATAAATGGTGCACAGGCGGCTCTTACGATCCAGGTAGTAGCAATCGTTATTGCTCATGCGCTGGAGGGTGAAGATGCCCGACTTCTGATTGAAGCGTTCAACCAGGCCTTCCTTTTGCAAACGCTTGGCGATGTTCTTCGGCGGATCGCCCAGTTCGAACTCGTCGACCACGCCGATGCGCACCAGATCCTTGATCTTGACCTCGACCGGCAGCGTGCAGCAGCTGGAGATACAAGAGCCACACATCGGGGCCGTATATTTGGCCCACGTATCGAGACGATCGATCTCAGCGGCGGCAATCAGGTTGGGCTTCATCATCGGGAGTTACCAGGCGTGTGCATCAGGGCGCGCGATCATACCGGGACAGGTGGATTTTTGAACAACCTTTCGCCAGATTTTTTCTGCATGCAGGCATTTTGCCGAACAATTCGGCACGGCCCCTGCATTCATTAGCTCATCCGCCAGGGTAATGCCGGGCCATCTCACTGTCTCAGGAAATACTGCCGAACCAGAGCCTCCGCCGTCGGTCAGACCGTCTAGGCTCAGACAATTCCCCGCTCGCCCGAGGTCGTATCAATGACTCAAGAACCACTAGTTCGCGAAGCAGAGGTGGCCGCATTCCGCGACGCCGTCTTGACCAAACTCACCTACGCGGTGGGCAAAGACCCTGATCACGCCTTCGACCATGACTGGTTCGAAGCCATTGCGTTGGCCGCGCGTGATCACATGGTCGAGCACTGGATGGACCACACCCGGCAGATCTACCGCAAAGGTCAGAAGCGGGTGTATTACCTCTCGCTGGAATTCCTCATCGGCCGCTTGCTCTACGACAGCCTGAGCAACCTTGGCCTGCTCGATGTGGCGCGTGAAGCCCTGACCGAGCTCGGCGTCGATCTTGAACGCATCCGCCTGCTGGAGCCCGACGCAGCGCTCGGCAACGGCGGCCTCGGCAGACTGGCGGCATGCTTTATGGAAAGCATGTCGACCCTCGGCATTGCTGGCCACGGTTACGGTATTCGTTATGAGCACGGTTTGTTCCGCCAGGCCATCGTCGATGGCTGGCAGCAGGAACAGACCGAGCACTGGCTGGATTTCGGCAACCCGTGGGAGTTCGAGCGTCCGGAAGTCGCCTACCCCATCGGCTTCGGTGGCAGCGTGGAAACCGTCATCGATGCCAACGGCCAATCCAGGCAAGTCTGGTCACCCGCCGAGACCGTCCGCGCAATTGCCTACGACACACCGGTAGTCGGTTGGCGCGGGGCGAGCGTCAATACCTTGCGCCTGTGGCGTGCGCGGGCGATGGAAGATCTGCACCTGGAGCGTTTCAACGCTGGTGACCACCTGGGCGCTGTCGCTGAAGTGGCTCGTGCCGAAAGTATTTCCCGCGTGCTCTATCCGGCGGACAGCACGGAGGCCGGGCAGGAACTGCGCCTGCGTCAGGAATATTTCTTTGTCGCCGCCTCGTTGCAGGATTTGCTGCGTCGCCATCGCAACACGCACACCTCGGTGCTGACCCTGGGCGATCACGCCGCCATCCAGCTCAACGACACGCACCCCTCGATTGCCGTCGCCGAACTGATGCGCCAATTGGTCGACGTTTACGACGTGGCCTGGGATGCGGCGTGGCAGGTGACGGTCGATACGCTCTCGTACACCAACCACACATTGCTGCCCGAAGCGCTGGAAACCTGGCCGGTCGGCTTGATGGAACGCATGCTGCCACGGCATATGCAGATCATTTACCTGATCAACGCCCAGCACATCGATTCGCTGCGCGCCAAGGGCATTCATGACTTCGACGTGCTGCGCGCGGTGTCGCTGATTGAAGAGGACAACGGTCGTCGGGTGCGCATGGGCAACCTCGCGTTTCTCGGTTCGCACAGCGTCAACGGCGTGTCCGGGTTGCACACGCAACTGATGCGCAAAACCGTATTCTCCGAGCTGCACAAGCTTTACCCGGAGCGGATCAACAACAAAACCAACGGCATCACCTTCCGCCGCTGGCTGTACCAGGCCAACTCCGAGCTGACGTCGATGCTGGTTGATGCCCTCGGCCCGGACCTGCTCGACAACCCTGAAGAACGCCTGCTGGATCTGGAGCCATTCGCCGAGAAACCCGCGTTCCGCAAAGCCTTCGCCGAACAACGTCTGCACAGCAAAAAAGCCTTGGCCTATCTGATTCATGAACGGCTGGGGGTCGCGGTCAATCCGGCGGCGTTGTTCGACGTGCAGGTCAAACGGATCCACGAATACAAACGCCAGTTGCTTAATCTGCTTCACACCGTGGCGTTGTATCAGGCGATTCGCGCTGAGCCGGAAGTCAACTGGGTGCCGCGCGTGAAGATCTTCGCCGGTAAGGCGGCGGCGAGTTATCACCAGGCCAAGTTGATCATCAAGCTGACTAACGATATCGCCCGGGTGGTGAACAACGATCCGACCGTGCGTGGCCTGTTGAAAGTGGTGTTCCTGCCCAACTACAACGTCAGCCTCGCGGAGAGCATTATTCCGGCGGCGGATCTTTCGGAGCAGATTTCCACCGCCGGTTTCGAGGCGTCGGGCACCAGTAACATGAAGTTCGGCCTCAACGGTGCGCTGACCATCGGCACCCTTGATGGCGCCAACGTGGAGATGTGCGAGCGTATTGGCGCCGAGCACATGTTCATCTTCGGCCTCAGCGCCCAGCAGGTTGAAGCGCGCAAACAGAACCACGAGTTCAGCGCTGCGCCGGACATCGCGGAGTCCCATCGCCTCAACGACGTGTTGCAAGCGATCCGCAGCGGCGTGTTCTCGCCGGATGACACTTCACGCTATACCGGGCTGATCGATTCGCTGGTGGACTACGACCGCTTCCTGGTCTGCGCCGACTTCGACTCCTACTGGGAAGCACAGAAGCGTGTCGAAGCGCATTGGCATGATGCTGATAACTGGTGGCGTTCGGCGGTGTTGAATACATCGCGGATGGGCTGGTTCTCGTCCGACCGGACAATCCGCGAGTACGCCACGGATATCTGGAAGGCGCTGGAGTAGTTTTCCGCAACAAAATGTAGGCAAGGCCCAGCGGTTGTTGGGCCCGATCGATATACTGAGCGCCGGTCAGTGCTGGTTCAGGCACAACACAGCCACTGTGGGAGCGAGCCTGCTCGCGAAAGCGTTGTCACATTCAACAGAAATGTTGACTGACAAACCGCTTTCGCGAGCAGGCTCGCTCCCACAAGGTTTGTGCCTAGACTGATGCAATTGCCGGACTCGCCCCCTGTGGGCCGCTTAGGGATATCGACCATGCAATGGATGTTCATGTTGATCGGGCTGGTGCTCGGCTGGCTGCTCGACGAATCGCTCAGTGATGCGCTGTTGGGTGCGCTGCTGGGTCTGGCGATTGGTCAGACGATCCGCATCGCGCGCCTTGGCACCCAGATGACCGAGCAACAGCACCAACTTGAACAGGTCAGGGAGGCTTTGCAAGGCGTTGCGCAGCGTCTGTTTCTGCTGGAAGGCTCGCCTTCTCATGCGGTGACACCGCCAGGCGTTGAACCGGTCAGTGAGCCTGTCGACATCGTCGAAGACGCCCCGGCACCGGAACTGGTTTGGGAACTGCCGCCCGAACTTGAGCCAATATCCGCCGTCGCCAGCGAAGCCGGTCAACCATTGCCGGACGATGTCTGGCGTCTGGACGCCGTCACTACCGAACCCAAACAACCCGCCGAACCCCGTGGCCCGAACCTTGTCGAGCGCGGCATCAGCGCTGCACGCAACTGGTTGTTCGGTGGCAACACCGTGCTGCGTGTCGGCGTGGTGCTGTTGTTTTTCGGTCTGGCGTTTCTGCTGCGTTACGCCACCGAAGGCATGGTGGTGCCGATCGAATTGCGTTACGCCGGGGTCGCGGCCGCGGCATTGGGTCTGCTGGCGCTGGGCTGGTGGCTGCGCCAGCGTAACAACGGCTACGCATTGATGCTGCAAGGCACCGGGATCGCGGTGCTGTACCTGACGGTGTTTGCGGCGATGCGCTTGCATCCGCTGCTTGATCCTTCCGCCGCGCTGGGTTTGCTGGTGGCGGTCACGGTGTTCTCGGCGATCCTCGCCATCACGCAAGATGCGTTGGGCCTGGCTGCCGCGGCTGCGCTGGGTGGTTTCGCCGCACCAATCCTGACCTCGACCGGCGCCGGCAACCATGTCGCGCTGTTCAGTTATTTCGCGCTGCTAAATGCCGGCATTCTCGCCATCGCCTGGTTCAAGGCCTGGCGCCTGCTCAACCTGATCGGTTTCGTCGGCACCTTCGGCATTGGCTTCGCCTGGGGCCTGCGCTCTTACGCGCCGGAACTGCTGTGGAGCACCGAGCCATTTTTGATTCTGTTCTTCCTGATGTACCTCGCCATCGGCCTGCTGT
The DNA here is from genome assembly GCF_044218815.1 of Pseudomonas sp. A0308. Taxonomy (NCBI): domain Bacteria; kingdom Pseudomonadati; phylum Pseudomonadota; class Gammaproteobacteria; order Pseudomonadales; family Pseudomonadaceae; genus Pseudomonas; species Pseudomonas sp. A0308. The sequence goes on along the minus strand of NZ_CP162581.1, from coordinate 2,923,450 downwards.
TTGCCCGGCGTAAATTGCTCGATATGCCTGACGCTCCTGCGGACGGTGATCGCGAGGCGCTGCTGCACTGGTCGGCGCGCAAGGGCGATTACGTTGACGGAACGATGCTGTTCGGCCCGCCAATCGTGGGCTTCGGGTTGCAGTTTGCGCTGGTCCAGCATCTTGAGTTCGCCGCCGCATTCAGTGCCCTGGCGCTGGGCATGATTTACATGGGCCTGGCCAAGGTGTTGATGGGCGGGCGCGCGGTACTGCTGGGCGAAACCTGTCTGGCGCTTGGGGTGATTTTCGCCAGTCTGGCGATTCCGCTGGGCCTTGATGCACGCTGGACGTCGGCGGCATGGGCGGTGGAGGGCGCAGGGATTTTCTGGCTGGGCTTGCGTCAGCATCGACCGTTTGCCCGGGCCTTTGCGTTGTTGCTGCAGTTCGGTTCTGCGCTAGCGTTTCTCAGCCAATTGAATATCGGCGAAAGAAGCCTGCTCGATGGTGCTCCACTCGGCGCGTTGATGCTCGGCGCGGCGCTGTTGTTCAGCTTCTATCAACTGCGCAAAGCCACGCCGGAGCAGGCTTCGCTTTGGGAACGCCAGGGGTTGCCGGTGTTGGCGTGCCTGGGGCTGACGTTCCTTTATCTGCTGGCGCCGTTGTTTTTCTTCATTCAGGGCACGGCGATCAGTTGGGCGTTGGCCGGCCTGGCGACCTTGTTTGTAGGCCTGCGGCTGCAATCGCGCACGTTCCTGTTCACCGCGTTCGGAGTGCAATTGCTCGGCGGTGCGTTGTTCCTGCTGCGGCTGCAGGGCGCTGGCGAAGATTCTGCGGCGGTATTGAGTGCCGGTTGGAGCGGTCTGCTCAGCGCATCCTTGATTGGCCTGGCGCTGATCGCCGGCATGCTTTTGGCCGCTCGCGACGAAATGGTGCGCGGCGACGTACGCCTGTTGCGCGGTTTGTCGGTAGTGCTGCTGGCCGGTCTGGCGCTGATCAATCTGGCGGTGTTGTTTGTCCTGCCGTGGCAAACGGCGAGTGCGGTGTGGGCCGCCAGCGGTTTGCTGATTATCTGGCTGAGCCTGTACCTCCAGCAGCGTGTGAGTTTTGTCTTTGGACTGCTGTTGCAGGTGATCGGTGGAGCGGCGTTCTTGCTCGCAGGCCCCGAGTTGCTCGGGCCGCTGTCTGCCGAAGGTCTGAAGCCGTTGGCCCATGGCGGGTTCTGGACGCCGCTGGTGCTGGGGCTGGCGGCGATGATCGGTGCCTGGCGCCTGCAACGGGGCAATCACCCTTCAGCATTTGATGCGCTGAGTTTGCAGCGTCTGTCCCAAGTCTTGCTGGTATGGGGCGCTGGTTGGTGGGCGTTGGCGTGGGTCAGTGAGGTGCTGCGTTTTGCACCGGTGACACTGCAAGGTACGTTGCTGCTGTTGGTGGCGGCGTTGAGTGTTCTGTTGTGGACGCTGCTGTCGCTGCGCTTGAAGTGGCCGGCGCTGGGCTTGCTTTGCACGCTGCTGATCCCCGCGTCAGGCTTGGTGTTGCTGGCGGCTTGGCACTCGCGTTATCACCCGGCGGCAGACTTCGGCTGGCTGACGTGGACATTGGTGTTCGCTGTGCACTTCTTCAGCTTGCGCCGTTTGGCGTCAATGTTGCCGGCACGGGCCTTGAGTGCCGCCCATGTGCTCGGTTGCTGGCTGCTGATCGGCGTGCTCGCGCTGGAGTTGCGCTACGGCTTGCTCCTGTTGTCCGAGCAATACAACGCCTGGCGCTGGTTGGGTTGGGCGCTTCTGCCGAGTCTGTATCTGTTGCTGGCGGCAGCACCGCGCAACTGGCCTTGGCCGGTGGCGGCGTTCGCACGCGAATATCGTCTGTATGCCGCCGCGCCTTTGGCAGTGTTGATGCTTGCGTGGTTCTGGCTGGCCAACGGGGTCAGCGATGGCAACGCTGAGCCGTTGCCGTACGTGCCGCTGCTCAATCCGCTGGAGCTGGGTTTGCTGTTCGCCTTGTTCGGCGTTTACGTCTGGTCACGCAGCGCAGTTTCGCAGCTGTCGATCCGTCAGGACTACGCCGATTACGCCACGCAACTGGTCGCCGGGGTTTCACTGTTCGCTTTCTGCACCGCGTTGGTGACCCGCGCCGCGCACCACTGGGCCGGCATTCCATTCGAACTCGATCAGCTGCTCGCCTCTATGCTGGTGCAAGCCGGGTTGTCCATCGTCTGGACGCTGATGGCGCTGGGACTGATGATCGGCGGACACCTGCGTCATCGTCGTGAAGTCTGGCTGATCGGTGCAGCGCTGATTGCGCTGGTGGTGGCCAAACTGATTTTTGTCGAACTGAGCAACCGTGGCGGCCTCGCCCGGATCGTCTCGTTTATCGGCGTTGGCGTATTGCTGTTGGTGGTGGGCTACTTCGCGCCGCTGCCACCCAAACGCGTCGAAGCTGACCCGGCGGCGCAAAAGCCAGCCCCGGAAACCGAAGGAGTTGCATCTTGAGTCGCATGCTGAATCTGGGGTGGTTGGCGTTGGGCGTGGTGATGGTTGCCGGCGCTCAGGAAAAACCGGCGGACTTCGCCACGCAGGTGCCGCTGTCGGTGGCGGGCGATGGGCCGTGGTATCGCTTGGAATTGCCGCTGAGCGCGCAATTGCAGGCGCGCCAGACCGATCTCAGTGACTTGCGTGTGTTCAACGCTGCCGGCGAACCACAGGCCTACGCCTTGGCCCGCGAATCGGCGCAAACCCGCGACGACGGCCAGTTGCACGAGGTGAAGTGGTTCCCGCTGTACAACGCCGCCGACGCCACGGAGCGCGCCCCCAACGTCCGGGTGCAATCCACCACCAGCGGCACGCTGGTTGAGGTGCAGCCATCCAGTCAGTTGGAGGCGGGTGAAGAAGTGCTGCGCGGCTGGTTGCTTGATGCCAGTGCGATCAAGGCACCATTGCAGCAGTTGATCCTCGACTGGACCAGCGAGCGCGATGGCTTCCAGCGTTTCAGCATCGAGGCCAGCGACGACTTGCAGCGTTGGCAGCCGTGGGGCGAGGGGCAGGTGGCGCGGCTGACCTTTTCCGATGAGCGGATCGAGCAGCATGAGGTGACTCTGCCGGGGCAATCGGCGCGTTATCTGCGACTGCTCTGGGAGTCGCCGAATTCGGCACCGATCCTGACCTCGGCCCAGCTGAAAAGCAGCGACCCGCGTAACGTGCCGCTACCGTTGGTCTGGTCGCAAGCGTTGGCGGGCAGTAGCAGCAAACCCGGCGAATACACCTGGCAGTTGCCGATGGGGCTGAATGTCGAGCGGGTTCAGGTCGAGCTGAAGCAATCGAACAGTCTGGCGCCGGTAACCTTGGCGGGCCGACGCGAGAGCAGCCTGCCGTGGCAGACGTTGAGCAGCGGTCTGCTCTATCGCCTGACGCAGAATACTCAGGACGTGGTGCAGAACGAATTGCAGCTGTACGGGCAAACCGTGCAGCAGTTGAAGCTGACCGTGGATGAGCGCGGCGGCGGTTTGGGTGAACAGGTGCCGAGCCTGAAATACGCAGTACGGGCGACGCAGGTGATCTTTCTTGCGCGAGGGGAGGGCCCGTACAGTCTGGCGTTGGGGAATCCGAATGTGAAAACGGCGAATCTGCCGTTGACGACGCTGATACCGGATTTCAAACCGGAGAAACTGGCGACATTGGGCAAGGCGACGGTTCAGGGGGATGTGGTGGCTACTCAGACGTCGACCGCGACCACAGCTGCCGTGGCTGGGACTAATTGGAAGAAGATCGGGCTGTGGGCGGTGTTGTTGCTGAGTGTGGTGTTTCTTGGGGCGATGGCGTTCAGCCTGTTGCGCAAGCCGCCGACCAATTCCTGAGAATGGCTGGCGCTGCGCGCCAATCGCGAGCAGGCTCGCTCCCACAGTTGATCTTCGGTGGTACGAAATTTGTGTCCACTCTAGATCCCCTGTGGGAGCGAGCCTGCTCGCGAAAGCTTGCGATAAGTCGACAAAAATGCTCAACCGGCCGCCATACGAGCACCACCACCCATCCCATTTCCAACTACGCTAAACCCGCTACCTGAACTCTCTGCACCCATTCACGTCTGATACAGGCAATTGCGCCCCGACGCACGTTACCGGGCGTCTTCGCTCGCTACGTTTTCAGACTCCCTGTAAACTGCGCGGGTTTTTAGCCCCCCATTCCACCGGAGCCGTCCATGTCCCGCGTTACCCTGAGTCGCTATTTGATTGAGCAGACCCGTAGCAACAACACTCCTGCCGATCTGCGTTTCCTGATCGAAGTGGTGGCGCGCGCCTGTAAAGAAATCAGCCACGCCGTGTCCAAAGGCGCCCTGGGTGGTGTTCTGGGCAGCATGGGCACTGAAAACGTGCAAGGCGAAGTGCAGAAGAAACTCGACGTGATCTCCAACGAGATCCTGCTCGAAGCCAACGAATGGGGCGGTCACCTGGCCGGCATGGCGTCCGAAGAAATGGACAATGCCTACCAGATCCCGGGCAAATACCCGAAAGGCGCGTACCTGTTGGTATTCGACCCGTTGGACGGTTCGTCGAACATCGACATCAACGCGCCTGTCGGTACGATCTTCTCGGTGCTGCGTTGCCCGAACGAATACCTGACCCAGAACGAGCCGCTGAACGAAAAGGCTTTCCTGCAGCCAGGCACTCAGCAGGTTGCTGCCGGTTACGCGATCTATGGCCCGCAGACCATGCTGGTGCTGACCTTGGGCCACGGCGTCAAGGGCTTCACCCTGGACCGCGAAATGGGCAGCTTCGTGCTGACCCACGAAGACATCACCATTCCTGAATCGACTCAGGAATTCGCCATCAACATGTCCAACCAGCGTCACTGGGAAGCTCCGGTACAACGTTATGTTGGCGAGTTGCTGGCCGGCGAAGAAGGCCCGCTGAAAAAGAACTACAACATGCGTTGGGTCGCGGCCATGGTTGCCGACGTGCACCGCATCCTGACCCGTGGCGGTCTGTTCATGTACCCACGCGACAGCCGCGAGCCATCCAAGCCTGGCAAACTGCGTCTGATGTACGAAGCCAACCCGATGTCGTTCCTCGTGGAACAGGCGGGCGGTGCGTCCACCGACGGTCACCAGCGCATCCTCGACATTCAGCCGGACGGGCTGCACCAGCGTGTAGCGGTGTTCCTGGGCTCGAAAGAAGAAGTCGCACGCGCTACGGCTTACCACAAGGAATAAACCATGAACGCGCCCTGGCAGCCGTTGCTCGATTGGTGGTTCGGAAATGCCGAATCACCGAATGAGATATCGGCTGACAAGGGCAAGTTGTGGTTCGGTAAGCGTGACAGCCAAGACCTCGAAGCGCAGACGCGTTTCGGGGTCTTTGTCGATCAGGCCCTGGCTGGCGAATTGACCGAGTGGACGCAATGTCCCGAAGGTTGGCTGGCGGTGGTGCTGCTGCTCGATCAACTGCCGCGAATGATCTTTCGCGACTCTCCCAAAGCGTTCTCCGGTGATTTGCGTGCGCAGAAGCTCGTCGCGCAAGGCATTGCTGCGGATTTTGATCGGCAGTTAAAGCCCATTCAGCGAGTGTTCATTTATCTGGTGTTCGAACACTGCGAAAACCTCGCGGTGCAGAACGAAGCGGTTTCCCGATTCATGGAGCTTGTGGCTGAACAGCCGGAAGCGGAGCGGGCAGTGTTTGCCGACAATCTGGATTATGCCGAGCGGCATCAGAAGGTGATTGCACGGTTTGGAAGGTTTCCGCATCGCAATGCGGTGTTGGGGCGGGAGTCTACGGCTGAGGAGTTGGCGTTTCTTTCCGAACCCGGGTCCAGATTCTAAATCTTCAGTGCGGCTGATGCCGCTTTCGCGGGCAGGCCCGCTCCCACAGTGTTTTGGGGTGGAGCACACATTGTGTGAACACCGAAGATCCCTGTGGGAGCGGGCTTGCCCGCGAAAGGGTCAGTTGCAGTAATTTAGATCCTGAAGCTACCCACCAACTGCTTCAACCGCGCCGCCTGCTGCTCCAGATCCGAGCAAGCCCGCAACGTCGCCTGCAAGTTCTCCACACCTTCCTGATTCAGCGTGTTGATCTCGTTGATATCAACGTTGATCGACTCAACCACAGCAGTCTGCTCTTCAGTCGCGGTGGCTACCGACTGGTTCATCCCGTCGATCTCGCCGATTCGCTGGGTCACGCTGCCCAGGCGTTCGCCGGCCTGGTTGGCGATGCCGACGCTGCTTTCGCTCTCGCGCTGGCTCTCGGTCATTATGCTGACCGCCTGACGTGCGCCGACTTGTAGCTCTTCGATCATCTTCTGCACTTGCTGCGCGGAATCCTGCGTGCGGTGCGCGAGGTTGCGCACTTCGTCAGCGACCACGGCGAAACCACGACCGGCTTCACCGGCACGCGCCGCTTCAATCGCGGCGTTCAGTGCCAGCAGGTTGGTTTGCTGGGAGATGCTGGTGATCACTTCCAGAATCTGGCCGATGTTCACGGTGTTGCTGTTCAGGGTTTCGATGTTGCCGCACGAATCGCTGATCTTCGCCGAGAGCTGCTGCATCGCGTGGATGGTTCTATCCACAACCTGCTGACCGTCGACCGCCAGGCTGCGCGCTTCGCTGGAATGCTGCGAGGCGAGGGCGGCGTTTTGGGCGATCTCCTGCGCCGCAGCGCCGAGTTGGTTGATCGCTGCGGCCACACTGTTGGTGCGAGTCGCCTGTTGATCGGAGTTGTACATCGACGAGTTCGAGGCTGCGACCACGCGCAGGGCGACTTCGTTTACCTGGCCGGTTGCCGAGGACACTTCGCGGATCGAGGTGTGGATACGCTCCACGAAACGGTTGAACGATGTGCCCAGCGCGCCGAATTCGTCGTTGCCGTGGATGACCAGACGTTTGGTCAGGTCGCCTTCACCTTCGGCGATATCGTGCATGGCGCGGCCCATGGTCAGCAGTGGTTGCATCAGCACGCGGATCAGCATGCCGAGCAGGAAGATGATGATCACCACGGCAATGACCATGGCGATCAGCGCCGAGGTGCGGAATTCGCTGAGCATCGAGAATGCGGTGTCTTTGTCCAGAACCAGCGCCACGTACCAGTCGGCCGACGGTACGCCGTTGACGCGGGTGAAGGAGATCAGCTGGGTCTTGCCGTTGAATTCGACTTCTTTCAGACCCGGGCTGACTTTCGGTGCGCCGTTGGGGTAAGCCTCGGCCAGGGTCTTGAGCACCAGTTTGCTGTCCGGATGAATCAGGATTTTGCCATCGGCACTGACGATGAACGCGTGGCCGTGGCCGCCGAAGTTTAGCGAGTTGATGATCGCGCTGACGCTGGTCAGGTCGATATCGGCACCGGCCACGCCGAGCATCTGGCCCTGGCGCTGCACCGGGGTGGCAACGGTGATCACCAGTTTGCCCGACGAGGCGGCAATGTACGGTTCGGTGACGATGGTCTGCTGCGCGCTGTTGGCCGCTTTGTACCAGCCGCGGGCGCGCGGATCGTAATCCGGCGCGCGGTTGCCGGCGGGCACGGAGAACATCACGCCGTCAGTACCGCCGAAGTAGCTGAGCTGGAAATTGCCGGTGTAGGCGGGCAGGTCGATGATGCGTTTCAGGCTGGCGGGGGCGTTGCCGTCAACCGCGACCTGCTGGGACAGCGATTGCAGCAGTTGAATGCGGCTTTCCAGCCAGGTCTGGATGTTGCTGGTGGTCAGGCTGCCGAGTTCCTGCATGGTCGACTCGGTGCTGCTGCTCAGCGCTTCGCGTTGTCGATAGTCGTTGAAGAAAATGAAACAGGCGAACGCAACGGCCACCACGAGGGCGGCAGCCAACAAGATTTTGTGGCTGAATTTCATGTTTCTGGTCATCGAATGAACTACCGCGAAGGGGCTGGTCAAGAAAGGGCGGCAATTTGCCACACTATCGGGCTTTGCGCTGCCATTTATTTCGACCGCCATGCGCCAAAGATTAGGCGGCTTTGCTTAAATGCGACGAAATGCTCAATAGCCCTGGAAAGTGACTGATTTAAAGGTAAAAGTCAGACGGGCGGGCTAATAAATAGCCTTTTGTGTACGGAACCAGATGACGGTTTTCTCTTCTAAGCTTCTGGTTGGCACCCTGCCATCCCCCCTCGTTCCAGGAGTTACACAATGTCGCTGCGATCTATCGCCCTTCTGTCGTTTTGCGTGCTGTTGGCCGCATGCAGCAAGGTCAATCAGGAAAACTACGCGAAGCTCTCGGCTGGCATGGCCAAGGCTGAAGTGGAGACCCTGCTCGGCAAACCGACTGACTGCTCGGGCGCGCTCGGCATGTCCAGTTGCACCTGGGGCGACAAGAACAGCTTTATCAGCGTGCAGTACGCCGGTGACAAAGTGCTGATGTTTTCCGGCCAAGGCCTGAAGTAAACCGGGGCTTCGCGCCCACGGAGAAGAAAAATGAAGCGGTTATTATTTGTCCTTTTTGCCGGCCTGGTACTGGCCGGCTGCGCCACTTCCGGCGTGGATTCGTTGGCGCCGAAAACCGTCGACAGCGTCAACCTCAAGCGTTATCAGGGGACCTGGTACGAGCTGGCGCGCTTGCCGATGTACTTCCAGCGCAATTGCGCGCAATCCGAAGCCCGCTACACCCTCAAGCCTGACGGCAATGTTGCGGTGCTCAATCGCTGCCTGACCCCGGACTGGCAGTGGGAAGAGGCCAAGGGCACGGCTTATCCACAGGTGCCGGGCAAGACCGACAAGTTGTGGGTCGAATTCGACAACTGGTTCTCACGCCTGATTCCGGGTGTGGCGAAGGGCGAATACTGGGTGCTGTACGTCAGCGACGACTACAAGACCGCTATCGTCGGCGACCCGAGTCGCAAGTACCTTTGGCTGCTGTCGCGCACGCCAACCGTCAACGGTGTGGTGCGCGAAGAACTGTTGAGCAAGGCCCGCCAGCAGGGTTACGACACGACGCGGTTGATCTGGCGAGCGTCGGATCGGCAGATGGCCAAGACCTCAAACTAAACACCACCACAAAACAAATGTGGGAGCGAGCCTGCTCGCGAAAAGGGCGTGTCAGTTAACGAAAATGTTGCTGATACACCGCTTTCGCGAGCAGGCTCGCTCCCACATTTTTGTTTTGTGTCAGCCGAGGAGGTCGCGCAGGACCTGGGTGAAGGCACGCGCACTGTCCTCTTCGCCGGCATGCCGGCCATCCCGCACAACCCACTGGCCATTGACCAGCACATCACGCACCTGACGATCACCGCCAGCAAACAACCAGCGATTCAAAATCCCGTCCCCACTCGCCGTCGCCAGATACGGATCGTTGCCATCGAGCACAATCCAGTCAGCGCGCTTGCCGACTTCCAGCGCACCAATAGGCTGCCCCAATGCCTGAGCTCCGCCATCCAGCGCCGCGTCGTACAACGTGCGTCCGACCATTGGCTGATCCGCGCCATACAAACGGTTACGCCGCTGATCACGCAAACGCTGGCCGTATTCCAGCCAACGCAATTCCTCGACCACGCTCAGCGACACATGGCTGTCAGAGCCGATACCCATGCGCCCGCCCTGAGCCATGAAATCCACCGCCGGGAAAATCCCGTCGCCCAGGTTGGCTTCGGTGGTCAGGCACAGGCCGGCAATGGCGCGACTCTTGGCCATCAGCGTGACTTCTTCCGGGTTGGCGTGAGTGGCGTGGACCAGGCACCAGCGCTGATCGACTTCAGTGTTTTCATACAGCCATTGCAGCGGGCGGCGACCGCTCCAGCTCAGGCAGTCGTCGACTTCTTTCTGTTGTTCGGCGATGTGAATGTGCACCGGGCATTGCTTGTCACTGGCCGCCAGGACTTCGCTGATCTGCTGCGGGGTCACCGCGCGCAACGAGTGGAAACACAGACCCAGTGATTGCGCCTTTTGCTGCGCCAACAAGGGCTGCAAACGCGATTGCAGATTCAGGTAGTTTTCGGTGCTGTTGATAAATCGGCGCTGGCCGTCGTTTGGCGTCTGGCCGCCGAAACCGGCGTGGCTGTAGAGCACCGGTAGCAGGGTCAAACCGATGCCGCTTTCGCTGGCAGCCTGACTGATGCGCAGCGCCAGTTCCGCCGGATCGGCATAAGGCTGACCATTGCTGTCATGGTGAACATAGTGGAATTCAGCGACCGAGGTGTAACCGGCCTTGAGCATTTCGATGTATAGCTGACGGGCGATCACGCCGAGTTGATCCGGGCTGATTTTTCCGACGAGGCGATACATCAGGTCGCGCCAGGTCCAGAAACTGTCATTGGGATTGCCGGCGACTTCGGCCAGTCCGGCCATTGCTCGCTGAAAAGCGTGGGAGTGCAGGTTGGGCATTCCCGGCAGCAACGGTCCGCTCAACCGTTCGGCGCCATCTGCGGTGGAATCGGCCAGGATTTGGGTCAGCAGGCCATCGGCGCTGACCTCAAGACGTACATTATTGGCCCATCCGTTAGGCAGCAGCGCGCGTTCGGCAAAGAAGGCGGACATGGTTCAGCACCCCGTCGTGTGTTATTTGTATATACATATACAGACGTTTGCCTGCCCGGTAAACTCCGGCAAGCTAGCAACCTCTACCGACGAACAAGGATCCACCGTGCCGACTCCGCCTCCAGTTTCCCCGTTGGCCGCGAACATGGGCGACAGTCCGGCGCCCTTGTACGCCCGCGTCAAACAGATGATCACCCAGCAGATCGACAGCGGGAACTGGCCGCCGCACTACCGCGTGCCGTCCGAGAGCGAACTGGTCAATCAGCTCGGTTTCAGCCGCATGACCATCAATCGCGCGCTGCGCGAGATGACCGCCGACGGCCTGCTGGTGCGTATGCAAGGCGTCGGCACCTTCGTCGCCGAGCCGAAGAGCCAGTCCGCGCTGTTTGAAGTGCATAACATCGCCGATGAAATCGCCTCCCGCGGTCATCGCCACACCTGCCAGGTCATCACCCTCGAAGAAGAGGCTGCCGGTTCCGAGCGCGCACTGGCGCTGGACATGCGCGAAGGGCAAAAGGTATTTCACTCGCTGATCGTGCATTACGAAAACGATATTCCGGTGCAAATCGAAGACCGTTTCGTCAACGCGCTGGTCGCCCCGGAATACCTCAAGCAGGACTTCACCCTGCAAACGCCATACGCCTATCTCAACCAGGTGGCGCCGCTGACTGAGGGCGAGCATGTGGTCGAAGCAATCCTGGCCGAGGCGTCCGAGTGCAAATTGCTGCAGATCGAAAAGGGCGAGCCATGCCTGCTGATCCGCCGCCGCACGTGGTCGGGCCGTCAGCCGGTGACCGCTGCGCGCCTGATTCACCCCGGTTCCCGTCATCGTCTGGAAGGTCGGTTCCATAAATAGAGAGCATAAATGAGTTCACTGAAAGTCCTGCGCGCCGAAGGCTATCCGCGTATGCCGTGGAAAAACGGCGGCGGTAGCACTGAAGAAATCACCCGTGACGCTGGCGCTGGCCTCGACGGTTTCGGCTGGCGTCTTTCGATTGCCGACATCGCCGAGTCCGGCGGTTTTTCGAGCTTTGCCGGTTACCAGCGGGTGATTACCGTGTTGCAGGGTGACGGCATGACCCTGTGCGTCGACGGCGACGATACTCGGCCACTGCTACCGCTCGATCCCTTTGCATTCAGCGGTGAGAGCCAGGTTTCCTGCACCTTGCTCGGTGGGGCGATTCGCGACTTCAACCTGATTTATGCGCCGCAGCGTTACAGCGCGCGATTGCAGTGGCTGGATGGCGAGCAACGATTTTTCAGTTCGGCGGGGACGGTGCTGGTGTTCAGTGTCAGTGAGTTGCTTGAAGTTGTGGTCGGTGAGAAGAGTGCACAACTTGGCCGACACGACTGCCTGCAACTGGACGGTAACACCGGGCTGGTTGAGATATCCGTCAATGCCGGTTGCTGCGTGATCGAACTCACTACACGCTGATTCACAAACAATCTAAAGATCGCAGCCTTCGGCAGCTCCTACAGGGTGTACATCAATCCCACTGAAGGAGCTGCCGAAGGCTGCGATCTTTTGCTTTTGGGGTGTTCCCAACCACGCACCAACTTGTTACCGAACGCCCCAGCGTGGCGCAAAACCATGCTCTCGTAACCATCCCCCAACTCCCCAAACCAGCCCCGCGAAAAATTTCATCATCGCCAGAACCCTTGATTCAGGCGATCTCCAGCCGTGTCCGCGATTTTTCTTGAACACCGCGTCACCAAGTTGGCCGCTTGATTGCATATGCTTGTATGTACAAGTAAAGACGTATGCGTATGAGTCCGCAGCGTCCACTGATTCGCTTGTCGCGCATTGATGCGCGCAGGCTGCTTGCCCACTGCCAGGGTTGGTTTGAATTGATCGCTGAGGAGTCTTTTTCGTGACTGATAACAACCGTACTGCTACTGCATTTACAAAGCACCGTGACGTCGAAATCCGTGCCGCCCGCGGCAACAAGCTGACCGCCAAGAGCTGGCTGACCGAAGCGCCGCTGCGCATGCTGATGAACAACCTCGACCCGGAAGTCGCCGAGAACCCGAAAGAGCTGGTGGTTTATGGCGGTATCGGTCGCGCCGCCCGTAACTGGGAGTGCTACGACAAGATCGTCGAGAGCCTGACCAACCTGAATGACGACGAGACCCTGCTGGTGCAATCCGGCAAGCCGGTCGGCGTGTTCAAGACCCACAGCAACGCCCCGCGCGTCCTGATCGCCAACTCCAACCTCGTACCGCACTGGGCGAGCTGGGAGCACTTCAACGAACTCGACGCCAAGGGCCTGGCCATGTACGGCCAGATGACTGCTGGCAGCTGGATCTACATCGGCAGCCAGGGCATCGTTCAAGGCACCTACGAAACCTTCGTTGAGGCCGGTCGTCAGCACTACAACGACAACCTCTCCGGCAAGTGGGTCCTGACCGCAGGTCTGGGCGGCATGGGTGGCGCTCAGCCTCTGGCGGCAACCCTGGCCGGCGCCTGCTCGCTGAACATCGAATGCCAGCAGGTCAGCATCGATTTCCGTCTGAAAAGCCGCTACGTCGACGAGCAAGCTACTGACCTCGATGACGCGCTGGCGCGCATCGCCAAATACACCAAAGAAGGCAAAGCGATCTCCATCGCCCTGCTGGGCAACGCGGCGGAAATCCTGCCGGAACTGGTCAAGCGCGGCGTGCGCCCGGACATGGTCACCGACCAGACCAGCGCCCACGATCCACTCAACGGTTACCTGCCGGCCGGCTGGACCTGGGACGAATACCGCGCCCGCGCCAAGACCGAACCGGCCGCTGTGATCAAAGCCGCCAAGCAGTCGATGGCTGTGCACGTCAAAGCGATGCTGGAATTCCAGAAACAAGGCATTCCGACCTTCGACTACGGCAACAACATCCGTCAGATGGCGCAGGAAGAAGGCGTCGAGAACGCATTCGACTTCCCGGGTTTCGTGCCGGCTTACATCCGTCCGCTGTTCTGTCGTGGCATCGGCCCGTTCCGCTGGGCGGCGCTGTCGGGTGATCCGCAAGACATCTACAAAACCGACGCCAAGGTCAAAGAGCTGATCCCGGACGACGCCCACCTGCACAACTGGCTGGACATGGCCCGGGAGCGCATCAGCTTCCAGGGTCTGCCGGCACGTATCTGCTGGGTTGGCCTGGGCCTGCGCGCCAAGCTCGGTCTGGCCTTCAACGAAATGGTTCGCAGCGGTGAATTGTCCGCGCCAATCGTGATCGGTCGCGACCACCTCGACTCCGGTTCGGTTGCCAGCCCGAACCGCGAAACCGAATCGATGCAGGACGGTTCCGACGCTGTGTCCGATTGGCCACTGCTCAACGCTCTGCTCAATACCGCGAGCGGCGCGACCTGGGTCTCCCTGCACCACGGTGGCGGCGTCGGCATGGGTTTCTCGCAGCACTCGGGCATGGTGATTGTCTGCGACGGCACCGACGAAGCGGCCGAGCGAATCGCACGCGTGCTGCATAACGACCCGGCCACCGGTGTCATGCGTCACGCCGACGCTGGTTACCAGATCGCCATCGATTGCGCGAAGGAGCAGGGCCTGAACCTGCCGATGATTACCGGTAAATAAACGCAAAACCCTGTAGGAGCTGCCGCAGGCTGCGATCTTTTGAGGTTGGTTTTTCAAGATCAAAAGATCGCAGCCTGCGGCAGCTCCTACAGGGAATCTAACAATCCACAGAGGTTGAATCATGGCTGTTGACACCGATCGTGCAGGCAACAAACCGTTGATCGAAAGGCGTTCGATCGACTACATCCCGGAAGTGGAAAGACACGGTCGTCTGTTCAGCCAGTTCACCCTGTGGATGGGTGCCAATCTGCAGATCACCGCGATTGTCACCGGGGCCCTGGCCGTGGTGCTGGGCGGTGATGTGTTCTGGTCGTTGATCGGTCTGCTGATCGGTCAACTGCTCGGCGGTGGCGTCATGGCGCTGCATGCTGCGCAAGGACCGAAACTGGGCTTGCCGCAAATGATCTCCAGCCGCGTGCAGTTCGGTGTGTATGGCGCGGCCATCCCGATCGTGCTGGTGTGTTTGATGTACCTGGGTTTTACCGCCACCGGAACCGTGCTTTCCGGTCAGGCGCTGGGCCAGTTGTTTGGTGTCAGCGACAGCGCCGGCATCCTGATTTTTGCCAGTGTCATCGTCTTGGTAACGGTGCTCGGTTATCGAGTTATCCACTGGATTGGCCGTGTCGCCAGCGTCATCGGCGTGATCGCTTTTGTTTTCCTGTTCTGGCGTCTGATGAATCAGACCGACGTCGGCGCACTCCTGCAAATCCGCCATTTCAGCTGGAGCAGTTTCCTGCTGGCGGTGTCGCTCGCCGCTTCCTGGCAGATCGCTTTCGGCCCATACGTGGCTGACTATTCGCGCTACCTGCCGAGCAGCACTTCCTCGGTGAAAACCTTTTTCGCCGCGGGTGCCGGGTCGGTGATTGGCGCCCAAGTGGCGATGATCCTCGGCGTATTCGCTGCGGCTTCGGCGAACGGCCAATTCGCCGGCCATGAAGTGGCTTACATCGTAGGTCTGGGCGGTACCGGTGCCACCGCTGCGCTGCTGTACTTCAGCATCGCCTTCGGCAAAGTGACCATTTCCACGCTGAACTCCTACGGCAGCTTCATGTGCATCGCGACCATCATCAGCGGTTTCCGTGGTCACCTGAAGGTGTCCCGCCTGCAGCGTCTTGTGTTCGTGCTGTTCATCGTCGGTGCGGCAACCCTGATCGCATTGCTTGGTCAGCATTCGTTTCTCGGGGCGTTCAAGTCTTTCATCCTGTTCCTGCTCGCCTTCTTCACGCCATGGAGCGCGATCAACCTGGTGGACTACTACTGCATCACCCGTGAGCGCTATGACGTGCCGGCGCTGGCCGATCCAAATGGTCGCTATGGCCGCTGGAACATCCTCGGTATCAGCGTTTATGTGTTCGGCGTGCTGGTGCAGCTGCCGTTTATTTCCACCAAGTTCTACACAGGTCCCTTGGTGGCGGCGCTGGGTGATGTGGATATCTCCTGGATCATCGGGCTGGTGGTGCCCGCCGCCGTGTATTACGTCTGTGCGAAAAAATGGCACAGCGCCGTACCTGATCATCTGATTCTGCCGACCGAGCGGGACAGCGATGCACAACCTGAAAAAAGCGGGGCCAGCCGTGTTGCGGCGCAGGCCTGATTGGACGTGGACAGGGCTGGATGCCTCTTGACTGCCGTAAGCCCAATTCATGATTAGGAGCGTCACGACAATGAAATCGAACAAGACCCTGCTGACCACTGTGCTTTCCATGGGCCTGCTCGCCAGTGCCGGTGCCACCCAGGCGGCCGGTTGGTGCGAGTCAGGCAAACCGGTGAAGTTCGCCGGCCTGAACTGGGAAAGCGGCATGCTGCTGACCGACGTCATGCAAGTGGTGTTGGAGAAAGGCTACGACTGCAAGACCGACAGCCTGCCGGGCAACTCCATCACCATGGAAAACGCCCTGAGCAGCAACGACATTCAAGTGTTCGCCGAAGAGTGGGTCGGCCGCAGCGAAGTCTGGAACAAGGCCGAGAAGGCCGGCAAGGTCGTCGGTGTCGGCGCACCTGTCGTGGGCGCTATCGAAGGCTGGTACGTGCCGCGTTATGTGATCGAAGGCGACGCCAAGCGCAAGCTTGAACCGAAAGCGCCAGACCTGAAAAACATCGCTGATCTGGCCAAGTATTCCGCCGTGTTCAAAGACGCTGAAGAGCCGGCCAAGGGCCGCTTCTACAACTGCCCGGCCGGCTGGACCTGCGAGCTGGACAACAGCGAAATGCTGAAAAGCTACGGACTGGAAAACAGCTACACCAACTTCCGCCCAGGCACCGGCCCGGCGCTGGATGCGGCGGTGCTGTCGAGCTACAAACGTGGCGAGCCGATTCTCTTCTACTACTGGTCGCCGACCCCGCTGATGGGCCAGGTCGATCTGGTCAAACTGGAAGAAAAACCGGGCGTCGACAAGGCCGTGACGATCAAGGTCGGCCTGTCCAAGACCTTCCACGAGCAGGCTCCAGAGCTGGTGGCCGTGCTGGAAAAGGTCAACCTGCCGATCGATCTGCTGAACCAGAATCTGGGACGCATGGCGAAGGAACGTATCGAGTCGCCAAAACTGGCGAAAATCTTCCTCAAGGAACATCCTGAAGTCTGGCACGCGTGGGTCAGTGAAGACGCCGCCAAGAAAATCGACGCGGCGCTGTAGGTCGATACCTCCCGGCCAACCGTGAGGCTGGCCGGGAGATATGCCGTCATCGCTTGATTGAGATTTCTGATTGAGAGCCGCTTATGTTTCCCGAAAGCTTTACCTTTTCCATCGCCGACTGGGTCAACGGTTGGGTCGATTCGCTGGTCACCAACTACGGTGATGTGTTCCGCCAGATCTCGGACACCCTGTTGTGGGCCATCGTCAATCTCGAAGGCCTGCTGCGTGCAGCGCCTTGGTGGCTGATGCTGGCGATCGTCGGTGTCGTCGCCTGGCATGCAACGCGCAAAGTCGTGACCACGGCGGTGATCGTCGGTCTGTTGTTTCTCGTAGGCGCTGTCGGCCTGTGGGACAAACTCATGCAGACGCTGGCGCTGATGATGGTGGCGACGATCATTTCGGTGCTGATCGGCATTCCGCTGGGGATTCTCTCGGCGCGCAGCAATCGCCTGCGTTCGGTATTGATGCCGCTGCTCGACATCATGCAGACCATGCCGAGTTTCGTGTACCTGATCCCGGTGCTGATGCTGTTCGGTCTGGGCAAGGTCCCGGCGATTTTCGCCACCGTGATCTACGCCGCGCCACCGCTGATTCGCCTGACCGATCTGGGCATTCGCCAGGTCGACGGCGAAGTCATGGAAGCGATCAACGCGTTCGGTGCCAACCGCTGGCAGCAACTGTTCGGCGTGCAGCTGCCGCTGGCCCTGCCAAGCATCATGGCCGGGATCAACCAGACCACCATGATGGCCCTGTCGATGGTGGTGATCGCCTCGATGATCGGCGCCCGTGGCCTGGGTGAAGACGTGCTGGTGGGGATTCAGACCCTCAACGTCGGACGCGGGCTTGAGGCCGGTCTGGCGATCGTGATTCTCGCAGTGGTCATCGACCGCATTACTCAGGCGTACGGTCGGCCACGGCATGAGGTGAGCAAATGAGCAACGCAACCGTGAGCAAGATCGAAGTCAAAAACGTCTTCAAGATTTTCGGCAACCGCGCCAAGGACGCCTTGGCCATGGTGGGCCAAGGCAAGACCAAGGATCAGGTGCTGAACGAAACCGGCTGCGTGGTCGGAGTCAACGACCTGTCGCTGAGCATCGGCACTGGCGAGATTTTCGTGATCATGGGCCTGTCCGGCTCCGGCAAATCGACGCTGGTGCGCCACTTCAATCGCCTGATCGACCCGACCAGTGGCGCGATCCTGGTGGACGGCGTGGACATCCTGCAATACGACATGCAAGCCCTGCGCGAATTTCGCCGGCACAAGATCAGCATGGTCTTCCAGAGCTTCGGCCTGCTGCCGCACAAGAGCGTGCTCGACAACGTCGCCTACGGCCTGAAAGTGCGCGGCGAGAGCAAGCAACTGTGCGCCGAGCGGGCGCAGCACTGGATCAACACCGTGGGCCTCAAAGGCTACGAAAACAAATACCCGCACCAGCTCTCCGGCGGCATGCGTCAGCGTGTGGGCCTGGCCCGCGCCTTGGCGGCGGACACTGACATCATCCTGATGGACGAGGCGTTCAGCGCGCTGGATCCGCTGATCCGCGCCGAGATGCAGGACCAGTTGCTGG
The DNA here is from genome assembly GCF_044218815.1 of Pseudomonas sp. A0308. NCBI lineage: Bacteria > Pseudomonadati > Pseudomonadota > Gammaproteobacteria > Pseudomonadales > Pseudomonadaceae > Pseudomonas > Pseudomonas sp. A0308. Next base: position 2,905,244 of record NZ_CP162581.1, on the reverse strand, counting down.
AACTGCAAAAGACCCTGCACAAGACCATCGTCTTCATCACCCACGACCTCGACGAGGCGGTGCGTATCGGCAATCGCATTGCGATCCTCAAGGATGGCAAGTTGATTCAGGTTGGTACGCCACGCGAGATCCTGCATTCGCCGGCGGATGAATATGTTGACCGGTTCGTGCAGCGGCGGGCGGCGGTGGTCTGATCTGGGTTTTGCAGTGCAATGACTGGCCTCATCGCTGGCAAGCCAGCTCCCACAGGGAATGTGTGAACCCTGAGGACTCTGTAGGGGCTGGCAGGCCCAGGTCTTACAAAGATTGTGTGAACACTGGGGGCTCTGTGGGGGCTGGCAGACCCAGGTCTTACAAAGATTGTGTGAACACAGGGGGCTCTGTGGGGGCTGGCAGGCCCAGTTCCTACAGAGATTGTGTGAACACTGGAGATCCTGTGGGAGCTGGCTTGCCAGCGATAGGGCCAGTGAAGCTGCATCAATATTACGGTTGAGGTTAAAGATGTCCCAGGCTGAAAAAGTCGTGATCACCGGCGCCCACCTGCGCTGGCAAGACGTAGTCGCCGTCGCCCGTCACGGCGCGCCGCTCGAGCTGTCGAGCGACACGTGGGCGCGCATCGAAAACGCGCAAGGCATCGTCCAGCGCATTGTTGCCAGCGGCGAGCGTGCTTATGGCGTCAATACCGGCCTGGGCGGGCTCTCCAATGTCTCGCTGAAAGACGAACAGCTCAGCCAGTTGTCACGCAACACTTTGCTCAGCCATGCCTGCGGCGTCGGCCCGGTACTCGCTGACGAACAAACCCGCGCGATCATCTGTGCCGCGATCCACAACTACAGCCACGGCAAATCCGGCATCCATCGCCGGGTGGTCGAAGCGCTGCTGGCGTTGCTCAATCGCGGCATCACGCCGCAGGTGCCGTCGCAAGGCTCGGTGGGTTATCTGACCCACATGGCGCACATCGGCATTGCGCTGCTAGGCGTCGGCAGCGTCAGCTATCGCGGGCAAATCACCTCTGCTCAACAAGCGCTGGCCGAAGAGGGCCTGCAACCGGTGCAACTCGGCGCGAAGGACGGTTTGTGTCTGGTCAACGGCACGCCGTGCATGACCGGCCTCAGCTGCCTGGCCATCGCCGACGCCACGCGCCTGCTGCAATGGGCCGACGTGATCGGCGCCATGAGTTTCGAAGCGCAGCGTGGGCAGATCGCCGCGTTCGATGCGGAGATCATTGCGCTGAAACCGCATCCGGGGATGCAGCAGGTTGGCGTCAATCTGCGTACATTGCTCGACGGCAGTGAAGTGATCGCATCGAGCAAAGGCATTCGCACTCAGGACGCGCTGAGCATCCGTTCGATTCCGCAGGTGCACGGCGCCGCGCGCGATCAACTGGAGCATGCGATCAAACAGATCGAAAGCGAACTCAATGGCTGCACCGATAACCCGCTGCTGCTGGGCACACCGGACGAATTCCGCGTCATGTCGCAAGCCAACCCGCACGGTCAGTCGGTGGCAATGGCGGCAGATTTGCTGGCGATTGCCATGGCGGAAATCGGCTCGATTGCCGAGCGTCGTCTTGATCGCTTGGTGAATCCGCACGTCAGCGGTCTGCCGGCATTTCTGGTGGCCAATCCGGGGGTTAACTCCGGGATGATGATCGTGCAATACGTCGCCGCGTCGCTGTGTGCGGAAAACCGCCAATTGGCGCAACCGGCGGTGCTCGACAACTACATCACTTCAGGTTTGCAGGAAGACCACTTGAGCATGGGCACCAACGCCGCGCTCAAACTGCATCGCGCCCTGGAAAACTGCACGCAGATCCTCGCCATCGAATATCTGCTGGCGGCGCAGGCGTTTGAATTCCTCAAGGAACAACGTTTCGGCGCGGGCACCGATGTTGCGTGGCGACTGCTGCGCGAAAAGGTCCCGGCTTATGATCAGGATCGCTGGCTGGCGCCGGATATCACCGCCGCCGCGAGTGTTTTGAAAGACTCGAACTTGCTGCACCGCGTATTACCGAATCTGCACTGAAAATCTATCTACGCCAGCGTACCAAGGCGCGGCTCCCCAAAAGGGCAGACGCGACGGACAACGGACATCTCCGGAGCGTCTGGCGAGTTAACAATAAACTCTCAAAAGGAGCACAAAATGACTGCGCTGAACCTGATTCCCGGCCAACTGAGCCTGGCCCAACTGCGTGACGTGTATCAGAACCCGGTCAAGCTGACCCTCGACGACAGCGCCTCGCAACAGATTGAAGCCAGCGTCGCCTGCGTCGAGCAGATCCTCGCCGAAAATCGTACCGCCTACGGCATCAATACCGGTTTCGGCCTGCTGGCCTCGACCCGCATCGCCAGCGAAGATCTGGAAAACCTCCAGCGCTCGCTGGTGTTGTCCCACGCTGCCGGTGTCGGCGCGCCGATCAGCGATGCGCTGGTGCGGCTGGTGATGGTGCTCAAGGTCAACAGCCTCAGCCGTGGTTTTTCTGGCATCCGTCGCGTTGTGATCGATGCGCTCATTGCACTGATCAATGCCGAGGTCTATCCGCACATTCCGTTGAAAGGTTCGGTCGGTGCTTCCGGCGACCTGGCTCCATTGGCGCACATGTCGCTGGTGCTGCTTGGCGAAGGCAAGGCGCGTTACAAGGGCGAGTGGATGGAAGCGACCGAAGCGCTGAAAGTCGCCGGCCTGACGCCGCTGACGCTGGCGGCGAAGGAAGGTCTGGCGTTGCTCAACGGCACTCAGGTTTCTACTGCTTTTGCGTTGCGTGGTCTGTTTGAAGGTGAGGATTTGTTTGCGGGCGCCATCGCGCTGGGCGGTCTGACGGTTGAAGCGGTGCTCGGTTCGCGCTCGCCGTTCGATGCGCGCATCCACGCGGCTCGCGGGCAGAAAGGCCAGATCGATGCGGCCGCTGCTTACCGCGATTTGCTGGGTGAGCGCAGCGAAGTTTCCGACTCGCACCAGAACTGCGACAAGGTCCAGGATCCGTACTCCCTGCGCTGCCAGCCGCAAGTCATGGGCGCCTGCCTGACCCAGTTCCGCCAGGCTGCTGAAGTGCTGGCGGTTGAAGCCAACGCCGTCTCCGATAATCCGCTGGTGTTTGCCGCTGAAGGCGATGTGATTTCCGGCGGTAACTTCCACGCCGAACCAGTGGCCATGGCCGCTGACAACATGGCGCTGGCGATCGCTGAAATCGGCTCGCTGAGCGAACGCCGCATCTCGCTGATGATGGACAAGCACATGTCGCAACTGCCGCCGTTTCTCGTGGCCAATGGCGGCGTGAACTCCGGTTTCATGATCGCTCAGGTGACGGCTGCCGCACTGGCCAGTGAGAACAAGGCGTTGTCCCACCCGCATTCGGTGGACAGCCTGCCGACTTCAGCCAACCAGGAAGACCACGTTTCAATGGCTCCAGCGGCCGGCAAGCGTCTGTGGGAAATGGCCGAGAACACCCGCGGGATTCTCGCCGTGGAATGGTTGGCGGCGGTGCAGGGGCTGGATCTGCGCAATGGCCTGAAGACCTCGGCGAAGCTGGAACAGGCTCGGGCCATTCTGCGCAAGGAAGTGCCGTTCTATGAGAAGGACCGGTTCTTTGCACCGGACATCAATGCGGCGACTGAGCTGCTGGCTTCGCGGTGTTTGAACGATCTGGTTCCGGCGAAAATGCTGCCTAGCCTTTGATGACCTCTTCGCGAGCAGGCTCGCTCCCACAGTCGGAATGCTTACCCCTGTGGGAGCGAGCCTGCTCGCGAAATCGATTTTGAATACTGTGGAGACTAAGGGATGAAAACCCTCTGGCAACACTGCCACGTCGCAACCATGGCGCAGGGCGTCTACTCGATCATCGAGGATGCCGCCATCGTGACGTCCGGTGCGCTCATCGAGTGGATCGGCCCGCGCAATCAATTGCCTTCCGGCGAATACCCGGCGGTCTGCGACCTGCAAGGAGCGTGGGTCACCCCCGGCCTGATCGACTGCCACACCCACACGGTGTTCGGTGGCAATCGCAGCGGCGAGTTCGAGAAACGTCTGCAAGGCGTCAGCTACGCGGAAATCGCCGCGGCCGGCGGCGGCATCGCCAGCACCGTGCGCGCGACTCGCGAAGCTACCGAAGATGAACTGTTCGCCAGCGCCGCCAAACGCCTGAAAAGCCTGATGCGCGACGGCGTGACCACGGTAGAGATGAAGTCCGGCTACGGTCTCGATCTGGCCAACGAACGCAAGATCCTGCGAGTCATCCGTCGTCTGGCAAAAGAGCTGCCGATCAGCGTGCGCAGCACCTGCCTGGCCGCTCACGCGTTGCCGCCGGAGTACAAGGATCGCGCCGACGATTACATCGATCACATCTGCACCGACATGCTGCCTGCGCTGGCCGCCGAAGGTCTGGTCGATGCAGTGGACGCGTTCTGCGAATACCTGGCGTTCTCGCCGGAGCAGGTCGAGCGCGTTTTCATCGCCGCGCAAACACTCGGTCTGCCGGTGAAGTTGCACGCCGAGCAACTGTCGTCGCTGCACGGTTCCAGCCTCGCCGCGCGTTATAAGGCGTTGTCCGCCGATCACCTGGAGTTCATGGACGAAGCCGATGCCATCGCCATGGCCGCGTCCGACACCGTCGCGGTGCTGCTGCCGGGCGCGTTCTACTTCCTGCGCGAAACCCAGTTGCCGCCGATGGACGCCTTGCGCAAACACAAGGTGAAAATCGCCATCGCCAGCGATCTCAATCCGGGCACCTCGCCTGCGTTGTCGCTGCGTTTGATGTTGAACATGGCCTGCACCTGTTTCCGCATGACCCCGGAAGAGGCCCTGGCCGGCGCAACCATTCACGCTGCGCAAGCGCTGGGCATGGCCGCCACACATGGTTCGCTGGAAGTTGGCAAGGTCGCGGATTTTGTCGCCTGGCAGATCGATCGCCCGGCGGATCTGGCGTATTGGCTCGGTGGCGATCTGGACAAACGCGTCGTGCGTCACGGCGTTGAATCAAGTCTGTAGGAGAGCGGTTGTGGATAAGGTTCTGAATTTCAAACAAGGTCGCGTGCCGCTGCTGATCAGCATGCCGCATGCCGGTTTACGTCTGACCCCGGTGGTCGAGGCCGGCCTGATCGGCGACGCGAAAAGCCTGCCGGACACTGACTGGCATATTCCGCAACTGTACGACTTTGCCGAAGCGCTGGGCGCCAGTACTCTGGCGGCCGAGTACTCGCGCTTCGTCATCGACCTGAACCGGCCGTCCGATGACAAACCGTTGTATGCCGGGGCGACCACCGGCCTGTATCCGGCAACGCTGTTTGATGGCATCCCGTTGTTCAAGGAAGGGCTGGAGCCGTCGAAAGAAGAGCGCGCGACGTATCTGGAGCAAATCTGGACGCCGTATCACCGCACTTTGCAGCAAGAGCTGGCACGGCTGAAGGCCGAGTTCGGCTATGCGCTGCTGTTTGATGCGCACTCGATTCGCTCGATCATCCCGCACCTGTTTGACGGCAAGCTGCCGGACTTCAACCTCGGTACCTTCAACGGCGCCAGTTGCGATCCGCAGCTGGCGACTCAACTGGAGGCGATCTGCGCGCGCCACAGCGACTACAGCCATGTGCTGAACGGGCGCTTCAAGGGCGGCCACATCACCCGTCATTACGGCAACCCGGCCGAGAATATTCACGCGGTGCAACTGGAGCTGGGGCAGTGCACCTATATGGAAGAATTCGAACCGTTCCGCTACCGCGCCGATCTGGCCGAGCCGACGCAGTTGGTGCTCAAGGAATTGCTGCAGGGCTTGCTGAAGTGGGGCGAATCCCGCTACCGCACGTAATCACACAATTCGTTGTGGGAGCTAGCCTGCTCGCGAAGGCGTCCGGTCAGGCAACATCTATGTTGCATGACCCACCACTTTCGCGAGCAGGCTCGCTCCCACAGGTTTTATGTGCGGCTCAAAACCGCTTTGGTTTATGGCTGACAGACGGCGACAGCGCACAGGCATGCTCATTGACGTAAATCGGGTTTATGATGCCAAACGGCAGAATAATAGAAGTCCCCCCAGGGATGACCTCGACCCCTTACGGAGCGCGCAATGCAGACTTTGTTTCCGCAGATCAAACCTCACGCCCGGCACGATCTGGCTGTCGATGACACCCATACGCTTTACGTCGACGAAAGCGGCTCACCGGAAGGCTTGCCGGTCGTGTTCATCCATGGTGGCCCGGGCGCCGGTTGCGACGCCCAGAGCCGTCGCTATTTCGATCCGAATCTTTACCGCATTGTCACCTTCGACCAGCGTGGCTGCGGACGCTCGACCCCGCACGCCAGCCTCGAAAACAACACCACCTGGGATCTGGTCGCCGATCTTGAGCGCATCCGCAAGCACCTGGGCATCGACAAATGGGTGCTGTTCGGCGGTTCGTGGGGTTCGACCCTGGCGCTGGCCTACGCGCAAACCCATCCGGAGCGTGTTCACGGTCTGATCCTGCGTGGGATCTTTCTTTGCCGTCCGCAGGAAATCGAGTGGTTCTATCAGGCCGGCGCCAGCCGCCTGTTCCCCGATTACTGGCAGGACTACATCGCGCCTATCCCACTGGACGAGCGCGATGACTTGCTCAGTGCCTTCCACAAACGCCTGACCGGTAACGACCAGATCGCCCAAATGCATGCAGCCAAGGCCTGGTCGACCTGGGAAGGGCGCACCGCGACGCTGCGGCCGAATCCACTGGTAGTCGATCGCTTCTCCGAGCCGCAGCGTGCGCTGTCGATTGCGCGGATCGAATGCCACTACTTCACCAATAATGCTTTCCTTGAACCGAACCAGTTGATTCGTGACATGGGCAAGATCGCTCATCTGCCGGGCGTGATCATCCACGGTCGCTACGACGTGATCTGCCCGCTCGACAACGCCTGGGAATTGCACCAGGCCTGGCCAAACAGCGAATTGCAGGTGATCCGCGACGCCGGCCACGCAGCATCCGAACCGGGTATTACTGATGCACTGGTGCGCGCGGCGGGCAATATGGCGCGTCGCCTGCTCGATCTGCCGCCCGAAGAAGCATGAAGGGGCTTTTACAGCGCGTGCGGGGTGCGCGAGTGGAAGTGGCGGGCGAGGTGGTTGGCGCGGTCGATCAGGGTTTGCTGGTGCTGGTAGCGGTAGAACCCGACGACACGCGTGCCAGCGCCGACAAACTTCTGCATAAGCTGCTTAACTATCGGGTATTCAGCGACGACGAGGGCAAGATGAATTTGTCTCTCGCCGATATCGGCGGTGGGTTGCTGCTGGTCTCTCAGTTCACCCTGGCTGCCGATACCAAAAGCGGGTTGCGCCCGGGCTTCTCGACCGCGGCGCCTCCGGCGTTGGGCGAGGAATTATTCGACTATCTATTAGGCAAAGCGAAACAGGTGCATGGCACTGTGGCATCAGGTAGATTCGGCGCGGATATGCAGGTGCATTTGGTCAACGACGGCCCTGTTACCTTTTTGTTACAAACCTGACAACACTTGAAACGCCTTTTTAGGAGATTTCGACGTTTTTAGGGCGTTTTGGCGATAAATACTTTGTTACCCCTGATGCGTTGTCATGCGGGCTACTAGATAATCGCGCGCTACGGTGATCAGCGTTCGTTGGTCCATTTTCACTTAGGTAGAGACTTGTCTGGATCCGATTGGGGAATCATTTTGCCCCAGCGGAGTCGGAACAATGCTCGCCAACCTGGCATATAGATAGCTGGCCGTTGGTTTTTTGATCTGTTTTCGGCGAGGGTTGCTCGTGATTGTTAGTCCCTGTAATGCAGCAAAAATGTCTGCCAAACGCATGCGAAGTGCCCTGGTAGCGGGTTCGGCGCTCCTGTGCCTGCTCAGCGCCGGTCAGCTTTGGGCGTTCAATCTTGACGATGTGTCGGCCAAGGCCAAAGAGCTGGCCGGGCAGAAGTTCGAAGCCCCGCGCAGCAACCTGCCGAACGAATTCCGCGATATGAAGTTCGCGGACTATCAGAAAATCCGCTTCCTCACCGAAAAGGCTGAGTGGGCTGATAAGAAGACGCCGTTCAAGCTCTCCTTCTATCACCAGGGTATGCACTTCGATACACCGGTGAAAATCAACGAAATTACTGCCAACAGCGTCGATGAGATCAAATACGATCCGACTCGCTTCGATTTCGGCGACCTGAAGTTTGATCCAAAAGCCACCGAGCAACTGGGTTATGCCGGTTTCCGTGTGCTGTACCCGATCAACAAGGCCGACAAGCAAGACGAAATCATGACCATGCTCGGCGCGAGCTACTTCCGCGTCGTCGGCAAGGGTCACACCTATGGTCTGTCGGCCCGCGGCCTGGCGATCGATACCGCGTTGCCGTCGGGTGAAGAATTCCCGCGTTTTCGCGAGTTCTGGATTCAGCAGCCGAAACCGGGCGACAAGCATCTGGTGATCTTCGCCCTGCTTGATTCGCCGCGCGCTACCGGTGCCTACCGTCTGATCCTGCGCCCTGGCAGCGACACCATTGTCGACGTCAAAGCGCAGATGTTCCTGCGTGACAAGGTTGGCAAACTGGGCATCGCACCGCTGACCAGCATGTTCCTGTTCGGCGCCAACCAGCCGTCGAAAGTCCTCAACTACCGTCGTGAACTGCACGACTCCAGCGGTCTGTCGATCCATGCCGGCAACGGCGAGTGGATCTGGCGTCCGCTGAATAACCCGAAACACCTGGCCGTGAGCAACTTCAGCGTCGAAAACCTGCGTGGTTTTGGCTTGCTGCAACGTGGCCGTGACTTCAGCCATTACGAAGACCTCGACGACCGCTACGACAAGCGCCCAAGCGCCTGGATCGAGCCGAAGGGCGACTGGGGCAAAGGCACCGTCGATCTGGTCGAGATTCCAACCGCCGACGAAACCAACGACAACATCGTTGCGTTCTGGAGCCCGGAAAAACTGCCGGAGCCAGGTCAGCCACTCGACTTCGCCTATCGCATGCACTGGACCATGGACGAAGCGTCGATTCATGCGCCGGACAGCGCCTGGGTTGCGCAGACTCTGCGCTCCACCGGTGACGTCAAGCAATCGAACCTGATCCGTCAGCCGGATGGCAGCGTTGCCTATCTGGTCGACTTCGAAGGTCCATCGCTGGCGGCTCTGGCCCCGGATGCGGACGTTCGCAGCCAGGTCAGCGTTGGCGACAATGCCGAGCTGGTCGAGAACAACGTGCGCTACAACCCTGAAACCAAGGGCTGGCGTTTGACCCTGCGCATGAAGATCAAGGACGCGAGCAAGGCGACCGAGATGCGTGCCGCTCTGGTGCAGCCAATCGTAACGGCGGATCTGGCCAAGTCTTCGGTACCGGCGTCCAACTCGTCCGTTGCCAAGGCCGACAAGGTTGCCGCCAAGCAACAAGAGAAACTCGACAAGGAAGCCAAGGCAGCCGAGGCCAAACTGGCTGACGCCAAGCCAGCCGCAGATGCCAAGGACAAGGCCAACAAAGACGCCAAGCAGCCAGTCGCTGCGGACGCGGCCACAGCCACACCGGAATCGGCACCGACTGAAGAAGTCCTGACCGAGACCTGGAGCTATCAGTTGCCTGCCGATGAGTAACTCTCAAGTACAGCCAGAGACTCTGTCCGAGTACCTGGCGCATCTGCCGATGACCGACGAGCAGCGCGCGGAACTCGCGGGCTGCCAGTCGTTCAGCGAGTTGCATGAACGCCTGTCGTCCTCGACGTTCGACGCCCCTGCCGAAGCCGCCCAGGCTTCGGTGGGCAAGCGCCTGACACTGAGCACCGCTGAAGAGCTTGAAGAAGCGGAAATGCTGGTGCTCGACGCCAGCGGTCGGGTCAGCCTCAAGGCAACGCCCCCGATCCGTCGGACCAAAGTCGTGCCGGAGCCGTGGCGCACCAATATTCTGGTGCGCGGCTGGCGCCGCTTGACTGGCCGCACCAACCCGCCGCAACCGCCCAAGGACGAGAACGTCCTGCCGGCGGCGCGCTGGCGCACAGTCGGTTCGATCCGTCGCTATATCTTGCTGGTGCTGATGCTCGGTCAGACCATCGTCGCCGGCTGGTACATGAAAGGCATCATGCCGTACCAGGGCTGGTCGTTCGTTGATCTGGAAGAAGTCCTGCATCAGCCACTGCTGCAAACCGCCACGCAAGTGCTGCCGTATGCGCTGCAAACCAGCATCCTGATTCTGTTCGGGATTCTGTTCTGCTGGGTTTCGGCCGGTTTCTGGACCGCGCTGATGGGCTTCCTCGAGTTGCTCACCGGTCACGATAAATACCGCATCTCCGGTAAAAGTGCCGGCAACGAACCGATTGCCAAAGAAGCGCGTACCGCACTGGTAATGCCGATCTGCAACGAAGACGTGCCGCGTGTATTCGCCGGTTTGCGTGCAACGTTCGAATCGGTCGCCGCTACCGGTGATCTGGATCGTTTCGACTTCTTCGTGCTCAGCGACAGTAACGACTCCGACATCTGCGTAGCCGAGCAACAGGCCTGGCTGGACGTCTGCCGCGAAGCCAAGGGCTTCGGCAAGATCTTCTACCGCCGCCGTCGTCGTCGGGTGAAACGCAAGAGCGGCAACCTTGACGACTTCTGCCGTCGTTGGGGCGGTGACTATAAGTACATGGTCGTCCTCGACGCCGACTCGGTCATGAGCGGCGAGTGCCTGACCAGTCTGGTGCGCTTGATGGAAGCCACGCCGGACGCCGGGATCATCCAGACCGCGCCGCGTGCGTCCGGGATGGACACTCTGTATGCGCGCATGCAGCAGTTCGCGACCCGCGTGTACGGCCCGCTGTTTACTGCCGGTCTGCACTTCTGGCAGTTGGGTGAATCCCACTACTGGGGTCACAACGCGATCATCCGCATGAAGCCGTTTATCGACCACTGCGCCCTGGCGCCGTTGCCGGGTAAAGGGGCGTTCTCCGGTGCGATCCTGTCTCACGACTTTGTTGAAGCCGCACTGATGCGTCGTGCCGGTTGGGGCGTGTGGATTGCCTACGACCTGCCGGGCAGTTACGAAGAGTTGCCGCCCAACCTGCTCGACGAACTCAAGCGTGACCGTCGCTGGTGCCACGGCAACCTGATGAACTTCCGTCTGTTCCTGGTAAAAGGCATGCACCCGGTACACCGTGCGGTATTCCTGACGGGCGTGATGTCGTACCTGTCGGCGCCGTTGTGGTTCTTCTTCCTGGTGTTGTCGACTGCGCTACTGGCGGTGAACACCTTGATGGAGCCGCAGTATTTCCTTGAACCGCGTCAGCTCTATCCACTGTGGCCACAATGGCACCCGGAGAAGGCGATCGCGCTGTTCTCGACAACCATCGTGCTGCTGTTCCTGCCGAAACTGTTGAGCATCATCCTGATCTGGGCCAAGGGCGCGAAAGAGTTCGGTGGCAAGTTCAAGGTGACGCTGTCGATGCTGCTGGAGATGTTGTTCTCCATGCTGCTGGCGCCGGTGCGGATGATTTTCCACACCCGTTTCGTCCTGGCCGCGTTCCTCGGCTGGGCCGCGACCTGGAACTCGCCGCAGCGTGACGACGACTCCACGCCATGGAGCGAGGCGGTCAAACGCCACGGTCCGCAGACCCTGTTGGGCTTCTTCTGGGCCTTGCTGGTGATCTGGCTGAACCCGAGCTTCCTTTGGTGGCTGGTGCCGATCGTGGGTTCGTTGATGCTGTCGATTCCTGTGTCGGTGATTTCCAGCCGTGTCGGTCTGGGCCTCAAATCCCGTGACGAGAGCCTGTTCCTCATCCCAGAGGAATACAATCCGCCACAGGCGCTGCTGGCCACCGATCAGTACACCCACGAAAATCGCTGGCACGCACTGAACGACGGCTTCGTCCGCGCGGTGGTCGATCCGCAGCAGAACGCCTTGGCGTGCTCGCTGGCGACCTCCCGTCACGGTCAGGCCGAGCCGATTGAATGGCTGCGTCAGGAGCGTGTGCGTCACGCGATCAAGGTCGGTCCTGCCGGGCTGAACAACCATGATCGCCTGCAACTGTTGAGCGATCCGGTGGCCTTGGCACGCCTGCACGAGCAGGTCTGGGCCGAAGGTCACGCCGAGTGGCTGGACGCATGGCGGGCCTCGGTGAAAGCCGATCCGCATGCGCCGTTGCTGCCGCTGCGACCGGTGGCATTGCAGGCTCAGCCGGCTTGATGAAGAAACCCCGCTAATGTAGCGGGGTTTTTTTTGACTGCTGAACAGTCCCTCACCCTAACTCTCTCCCGGGGTGAGGGTAGCCCTTGATTGTCAAACAAATCACCCATTAACCCTTGTGCAAAAGAACGAGTGCGTTAGCATCCGTCCCCGAATTGGCGCGCCCGGGCTTTTTTGCCCGTCACTGTTGGTTTTCGCGCCGCAAACGCAATGGTTTTGGGGACTTGAAGATGAAGAAGTATCTGTCGATGCTGCTGGTCGGCGTCACGGCACTGGTTGCAGTCAATGCGGCACACGCGGGCGCAATCGATGACGCGGTCAAGCGCGGCACCTTGAAAGTCGGCATGGATCCGACCTACATGCCGTTCGAGATGACCAACAAACGCGGTGAAATCATCGGCTTCGAAGTCGATATCCTCAAAGCCATGACCAAGGCCATGGGCGTCAAACTGGAGCTGGTCTCCACCGGTTACGACGGCATCATCCCGGCGCTGATGACCGACAAGTTCGACATGATCGGCAGCGGCATGACTCTGACTCAGGAACGCAACCTGCGCCTGAACTTCAGCGAACCGTTCATCGTGGTTGGCCAGACCTTGCTGATCCGCAAGGAGCTGGAAGGCACCATCAAGTCCTATAAAGACCTGAACACTGCCGACTACCGCATCACCTCCAAGCTCGGCACCACCGGTGAGATGGTCGCCAAGAAGCTGATCTCCAAAGCCAAGTACCACGGCTACGACAACGAGCAGGAAGCTGTGCTCGACGTGGTCAACGGCAAGGCCGACGCCTTCATCTACGACGCGCCGTACAACGTCGTGGCGGTGACCAAGGTCGGTGCAGGCAAACTGGTGTTCCTCGACAAGCCGTTCACCTACGAGCCGCTGGCCTTCGGCCTGAAGAAGGGCGACTACGACAGCCTCAACTTCATCAACAACTTCCTGCATCAGATCCACGAAGACGGCACCTACGATCGCATCCATGACAAGTGGTTCAAGAGCACCGAGTGGCTCAAGGACATGGAATAAGCCCGGTCAGATAGACCGCGTCGCTCCAATCGCGGGCAAGCCCGCTCCCACAGGGTTCGCGTTGAACACAAAATTTGTGCTCACCCTGGCTCATTGTGGGAGCGGGCTTGCCCGCGATGGCGGACTCTCAAGCGACACAGAATTCGGAACCTGCAAATCCAATGAAACATAAAAAAGCCCAATGGCCCTGGCACGTCTTGACCGTGCTGGTGCTGATCGGTCTGGCGGGCGCGTTGTATTACGCCACGTCGCTGATGTCCTACGAATGGCGCTGGAACCGTGTGCCGCAGTACTTCGCCTATCAGGCGGAAGAAACCCAGCGCGCCACGGACATTTCCACCGTCACTGAACTGGTGCGCAAAGGCAGCAGCGCTGACGTCACCCTGCGCAACGATGCAGGCGACGAACAGCACCTGACCGTCGACGAGAACAGCCTGCAATTCGCTCAGGGCGACGATGTGGCTGAAGGCGACGTCGTGGGTGTTACTCGGCATTGGGCGGCAGGGCCGCTGTTATGGGGGCTGTGGACGACGCTTTGGCTGTCGGTGGTCTCCGGCGTTCTCGGTTTGCTGATCGGTCTGGTCACCGGGCTGTGCCGCTTATCGAGCAACCCGACGTTGCGCGACCTGTCGAGCATCTACGTCGAGTTGGTGCGAGGTACGCCGCTGCTGGTGCAGATTTTCATTTTCTACTTCTTCATCGGCACGGTGATGAACCTGTCCCGGGAGTTTGCCGGGATCGCCGCGTTGTCGCTGTTCACAGGCGCGTACGTGGCCGAGATCATCCGTTCCGGCGTGCAGTCGATTGCCCGGGGCCAGAACGAAGCCGCGCGTTCGCTCGGCCTGAGCTCCGGTCAGTCGATGCGCCACGTCGTGCTGCCGCAAGCGTTCAAACGAGTGCTGCCGCCGCTGGCCGGGCAGTTCATCAGTCTGGTCAAGGACACCTCGCTGGTGTCGGTGATCGCCATCACCGAGCTGCTCAAAAGCGGCCGTGAAGTCATCACAACGTCGTTTTCGCCGTTCGAGATTCTGTTCTGTGTTGCCGGTCTGTACCTGTTGATCAACCTGCCGCTGTCGAAAATCGCCAGTCGGCTTGAGCGGAGGCTCGCGCAAAGTGATTGAAGTCCGCGATCTGGTAAAAGTCTTCGACACCCGTGGGCAAGTGGTGCGTGCGGTGGATAACGTCAGCACCTCGGTCGCCAAAGGTGAAGTGCTGGTAGTGATCGGCCCGTCCGGTTCCGGCAAGTCGACCTTCCTGCGTTGTCTCAATGGCCTGGAAGAGTTCGATTCCGGCTCGGTGAGCATCGACGGTCTGCAACTGGCCGACCCGAAAACCGACGTCAACGCCTACCGCCGCGAAGTCGGCATGGTGTTCCAGCATTTCAATCTGTTCCCGCACATGACCGTGCTGGAAAACCTCTGTCTGGCACAGAAAGTCGTGCGCAAGCGCGGGAAGAAAGAGCGCGAAGCCAAGGCTATGGCATTGCTGGAAAAGGTCGGGATCGCGCAAAAGGCCAACGAGTTTCCGTCACGTCTGTCCGGCGGTCAGCAGCAACGCGTGGCGATTGCCCGGGCGTTGGCGATGGAACCGAAGGTGATGTTGTTCGATGAGCCGACATCGGCCCTCGACCCGGAAATGGTCGGCGAAGTGCTGGATGTGATGAAGAACCTGGCCGTGGAAGGCATGACCATGGTGTGCGTCACCCACGAAATGGGTTTCGCCCGGGAAGTGGCGGATCGGGTGCTGTTCTTCGATCACGGCAAGTTGCTGGAGGATGCCTCGCCGGCAGAGTTCTTCGATGCACCGAAGGATCCGCGAGCTCAGGCTTTTCTACGCCAGGTCCTGTAACTTCGGCGTCCTCTCGGACGCCATCGCTGGCAAGCCAGCTTCCACAGTGAATCGGCTGAACACGCACCTTGTGATCGACTACAAACCTGTGGGAGCTGGCTTGCCAGCGATAGCATCACCTCGGTCCTCAGCGAACCGAGGCAGCTGAATCACCTCAAACCTTGAAGCGTCCCACCAGCGTCTGCAAGTGCGTCCCCAACCGCGCCAGCTCAACGCTGGAGGCGGCGGTTTCCTCACTCGCCGCCGACGTTTGATCCGACACGTCCCGCACATTCAGCACGCTACGGTTGATCTCTTCCGCCACCGCGCTCTGCTGTTCAGCCGCCGCAGCAATCTGCTGGTTCATCGCCTGAATCGCCGACACCGTGCGCGTGATGCTTTCCAGCGAACCACCGGCCCGGCGGGTCAGCTCGACGCTGCTGTCGGTGAGGGTACGGCTGTTGTCCATGATCGTCGCCACTTGCTGGGTGCCGTTTTGCAGGCCGACGATCAGCTCTTCGATCTCTTCGGTGGACTTCTGAGTACGCTGCGCGAGGCTGCGCACTTCATCGGCTACCACCGCGAAACCACGTCCGGCTTCACCGGCACGCGCCGCTTCAATTGCGGCGTTGAGTGCCAGCAGATTGGTTTGCTGGGCCACGGATTTGATCACGTCGAGCACGCTGCCGATTTTGTCGCTTTCGCGCTTGAGCTCGCCCATGGCTGTGGTGGAGTTGCCGACTTCAACGGCCAGACGTTCGATCTGGGCGATTGCTTCGCCAA
Source organism: Pseudomonas sp. A0308 (assembly GCF_044218815.1). NCBI lineage: Bacteria > Pseudomonadati > Pseudomonadota > Gammaproteobacteria > Pseudomonadales > Pseudomonadaceae > Pseudomonas > Pseudomonas sp. A0308. Next base: position 2,889,493 of record NZ_CP162581.1, on the reverse strand, counting down.
CCACCTTGTCGCCTTCGCGGGCCTGTTGGTCGGCGGCGACGGCGGCTTCTGAGGCCTCTTCGGCGTTACGCGCGACTTCTTGCACGGTGGCGGTCATTTCGTTCATGGCCGTGGCAACCTGATCGGTCTCGATCTTCTGATTGTTGACCCCGGCGCTGGTCTGCTCGGTCACCGCCGACAGTTCTTCAGCGGCGCTGGCGATCTGGGTCACGCCCTCGCTGATCCCGCCGATCAGCTCACGCAGGCCCTGGGTCATGCTCTGCATGGAGCGTTGCAGCTGGCCGAGTTCGTCGCGGCGCAGCGAGACCAGATTGTGGGTCAGATCGCCGGCAGCTACACGTTCCGCGACTTTCAGGGTCTGGTTCAGCGGAATGATGATCTGCCGGGTGATCGCCCAAGCGGCCAGCAAGCCGAAGGCCAAGGCCAGCAGGGTGGCGATCAACAGCATGTTCTTGGCGTGGGCGGCATCGGTGTCGCGCACGACAGTTTGCGAAGCCGTCAGCTTCTTGCTGAGGTCGATCAGAATGTCGCCCTGAGCAGACATGCGCGCCTGTGACGTGGCGCTGGTGACCTGCGAATCGCGGAACTGAGCGACCGCCGCGCGATAGGCCTTGATCGAGTCGGTGGCCTGTTGCAGGTTGGCGATGTGCTGTTCCGGCAGTTGCGAAGGCAGGCTTTCGAGCTTTTTCAGGGCATTGTCGATGGCATCCAAGGCCGGTTGCTCCGCCTCGGCCTTGCCGCTGTAGGTGTAGCCGCGCACTTGATAACGCGCCTGCTGGAGCAGTTTGCTCAGCTCGATCACGTTGTTGAACTGCGCAACACTGTCACCCTGCAGCATTGTTTTTTCGACTTCGGATACTTTGGCTACAGCGTTGTCAGCGTTGGCGCCCAGCTTGCTGCGGGCGTCTTCGCGGTGGACGGTGGCTTGGGTCATGTCGGCAAAGGCACGTTTGTATTCAGCGACGGCGGCCAGTTGCTGATCGACCATGGCGGCATCGGACGGTTGTTCGATCAGGCTGCGAGCGGTTTGCAGACCGCTGTCGAGTTTGCTCAGCAGTTCGTTGACCGTGCCCGGGCCTTGTTCGCCACGGCGCGCTTCATAGTCCAGCCGTGCCAGTCGAAGGTCCTTGGTCAGCTCGTTAAGGCTGGAGATGAACCCGAGCTTGTCGCCGCGGCTGATGATGCCGCTCATGCCGGTCCAGCCGGTAAAGGTGATCAATAACGTCAGCAACAGCACCAGGCCGAAACCGATTCCCAGTTTGCGCTTGACGCTGACGTTTCCAAGACTCTCGGCTAACCAACGGTACATGCGACGACTCCCTTGAACCACTAATTGGACTTATGGGGAGGGTATCGGCCAAGTGATGGCAATCTGTAACACCACTTATCCGACGGCCCCGCACGGTGCAAATGTAGGAGCTGCCGAAGGCTGCGATCTTTTGATCTTGCTTCTAAAACAACATCAAAAGATCGCAGCCTTCGGCAGCTCCTACAGGGGATTGGGCGACGCTTAGAAGAGGCGGGCGAGGAGGGCGGTCACGGCGGTTTCGACGCGCAGGATACGATCGCCGAGCTGCACCGGTTGCAGACCGGACTTGGCCAGCAGGTCGATTTCGTAGGGAATCCAGCCACCTTCCGGGCCAATGGCCAGGGTCACCGGTTCGCTCAAGGCGCGAGGGCACGGCGGATAGTTGCCGGGATGGCCAACCAGGCCGAGGGTACCTTCGGTGATCATCGGCAGTCGATCTTCGACAAAAGGCTTGAAGCGTTTCTCGATGATGATCTCTGGCAGTAGGGTGTCGCGCGCTTGTTCAAGGCCCAGGATCAATTGCTCGCGAATCGCTGCAGGTTCAAGAAACGGCGTCTGCCAGAAGCTTTTCTCGACGCGGTAGCTGTTGACCAGAATCACCTTCAACACGCCCATGGTCGCCACGGTCTGAAACACTCGTCGCAACATCTTCGGGCGCGGCAGGGCCAGCACCAAAGTCAGCGGCAGCTTGGCCGGCGGCGGCTGATCGAGGGTGACGCGCAGTTCCGCTTCACCCGCCTCCAGCCGCAACAGCTCAGCCGAACCCATCAGCCCATTGATGCGCCCGACCCGCAGGCTGTCACCGACTTCCGAGCGATGGACTTCCTTCATGTGTGTCAGGCGTCGATCACGCAGCACCACACGGTCGGCCGCAATGAAGTCGGCCTCCTCGAGCAACAACAGGTTCATGCCTGGGTCGCTGGCGGCTGGTCGTTGTGATCGTCGGCCGGATGCTCGTCCGGGCGTTCGCGTTTGCTGATCAGGCCCCCGAACAGGATGCCGATCTCAAACAGCATCCACATCGGCACGGCCAGCAGGGTCTGCGAGAAGATGTCCGGCGGCGTCAGGATCATGCCGACCACAAAGCAGCCGATGATCACGTACGGGCGGATCTTCCTCAGGTAGGCGACGTCGACTACACCGATCCACACCAGCAGCACCACGGCCACGGGGATTTCGAATGCCACGCCGAACGCAAAGAACAGCGTCATGACGAAATCGAGATAGCTGGCGATGTCGGTCATCATTTCCACGCCGGCCGGGGTGGCTGCAGCGAAGAACTTGAAGATCAGCGGGAACACGAAGTAATAGGCGAACGCCATGCCGGTGTAGAACAGCATGATGCTCGACACCAGCAACGGCACCGCGATGCGCTTCTCATGCTTGTACAGGCCTGGCGCAATAAACCCCCAGATCTGATGCAGGATCACCGGGATCGCCAGGAACAGCGAGACCATCATCGTCAGCTTCAGTGGCGTCAGGAATGGCGACGACACGTCGGTGGCGATCATCGTCGCGCCGACCGGCAGGTACTGGCGCAGCGGCGTCGAGACGAACGTGTAGATCTGCTGGGTGAAGGCAAACAGCCCGGCGAAGATGATGAAAATCGCCGCCACACAACGCAGCAGGCGGGTGCGCAACTCGGTGAGGTGCGATACCAGCGGCATGTGCTGGTCGTTTTCGGGGAGATCGCTCATGGGGCTCGCGGCGGCAGTGTGGGGTCGTGAGGCGCAGGTGTGATCGGCGCGGCGGTTGGAGATACATGTTCAACCGAAGTTTCAGCAGTAGTGGGCACGGTTTCTGTCGGCGCTACAGCGGTGGCAGTTGCCGGTGTCGGAGCGGGTACAGGTGCAGCGGGCGCGGTTGGCGCATGAATCGTCTGTTGGCCCACGTGCTCAACCGACGTCGGTTCTTGCTGAACCGGCTGGAAGATTTTCCGCGCCTCCTGCTCCAGCGACAGAATATGTTCGTTGTGCAGTTGCCGACGAATCTCGTCGGCACCGATTTCACGTTCAACTTCCTGTTTGATCGCGTTGAAGCTGCGCTTCAGCCGGCCGACCCACAGGCCCGCGGTACGCGCAGCACCCGGCAGACGCTCGGGGCCCAGCACCAGCAAGGCAACGAGGCCGACGAGCAGCAGTTCAGAGAAGCTGATACCAAACATTAGTCAGTGCTCACACGTCTTTGCGGATCGGCTCTTCGACTTTCTGCGCCTGCACATCGATGGTGTGCGGCGGGTTGGCCTGAGCGGTGGCTTGCGGCTGCACCGGTGGTACCGGTTGCGCAGGCGTAACGGTCGGATCGACGTTTGGCTTCTCGTCGTCGTTCATGGCTTTGCGAAAGCCCTTGATCGACTCACCGACGTCGGTGCCGAGGTTTTTCAGTTTCTTGGTGCCGAAGACCAGTACCACGACAACCAGAATGACGATCCAGTGTTTCCAGTCAAAAATGCCCATGTTGCTGTTCCTCTCTAAAAATTGTTCAGGCGGACGGACGCGAGGCTTTCTCGACGTGTCCGGACAGGCCGAAGCGGCGATCCAGTTCATCCAGTACAGCCTGCGGATGCTGCCCCAGTTGGGCGAGCATGACCATGCTGTGAAACCACAGGTCAGCCGTCTCGTAGATCACATCACTGCAGTCGCCGCTGATGGCAGCGTCCTTGGCGGCAATAATGGTTTCGACCGACTCTTCGCCGACTTTCTCCAGAATCTTGTTCAGGCCCTTGTGATACAGGCTGGCCACATACGAGCTGTCGGCCGCTGCGCCTTTGCGCTCTTCGAGTACCTGAGCGAGGCGCGTCAGAGTGTCACTCATGTTTGTGTCCTGCGGAATAGATAGCGTGCGGGTCTTTCAGCACCGGGTCGACCGTTTTCCAGTCACCGTTTTCGAAGACGCGGTAAAAGCAGCTTTGACGGCCGGTATGGCAAGCGATGTCGCCGATCTGTTCGACCATCAGGATGATCACGTCGGCGTCACAGTCCAGACGCATTTCATGCAAGGTCTGTACATGGCCGGACTCTTCGCCCTTGCGCCACAGCTTGCCACGGGAACGTGACCAGTAGATTGCACGGTTTTCCGCGGCGGTCAGCTCGAGCGCTTCGCGGTTCATCCACGCCATCATCAGCACGCGTCCGGTCTTGTGATCCTGGGCAATCGCCGGCACCAGGCCATCAGCGTCCCATTTGATCTCGTCCAGCCAGTTTTTCATCTTCAATTCCCGAAACGCAGGTAAAAGCTTTGAGCTTCAAGCTGCAAGTAAAAGCAGATTGCGGTGTTTCAGTATCGTCAGGCTTGCAGCTCGCAGCTTATAACTTGCAGCTGATTCGTGCTATCGGCGAACGACCAGATACAAACCGACAGCCACCATGATGCCCGCTGGCCAATGCGCCAATTCGAGCATCGGGCCACCGGCGGCGAGAATCGCACCGCCCGCCAGATGGGCACAACCGAGCAGTCGCAGGAACCAGTCGTCCTTGCGTTTGTGCCACGGCGGCGGTGGGTCGTAGGCGTGTGGCTGGGACATGCGCTCGAGCAGATCGCGGGCCATGTTGGCCAGGTGCGGCAGTTGTTCGAACTGGCTCTGGACGTTGCCGAGCAAGGTTTTCGGGCTGACGCGCTCGCGCATCCAGCGCTCAAGGAACGGCTGCGCGGTGTTCCACAGATCCAGATCGGGATAGAGCTGACGGCCGAGGCCTTCGATGTTCAGCAAGGTCTTTTGCAGCAAAACCAACTGCGGCTGCACTTCCATGTTGAAGCGCCGCGCCGTCTGGAACAGGCGCATCAGCACCTGGCCGAATGAAATATCTTTTAACGGTTTTTCGAAGATCGGTTCGCACACGGTACGGATCGCCGCTTCGAATTCGTTGAGCTTGGTTTCTGCCGGCACCCAGCCTGAATCGATGTGCAACTGCGCCACGCGGCGGTAGTCGCGCTTGAAGAACGCGAACAGGTTTCGTGCCAGATAATCCTGGTCTTCCGGGGTCAGGCTGCCGACGATGCCGCAGTCGATCGCGATGTACTGCGGGCTCCACGGGTTAACGGTGCTGACGAAGATGTTGCCCGGGTGCATGTCGGCGTGGAAGAAACTGTCGCGGAACACCTGGGTGAAGAAGATCTCCACGCCGCGTTCGGCGAGCATTTTCATGTCGGTGCGCTGATCGGCGAGGGTCGCCAGATCGGTCACCTGAATGCCGTAGATGCGCTCCATCACCAGCACTTTCGGCCGGCACCAGTCCCAATAGACTTGCGGCACGTAGAGCAGCGGCGAACCTTCGAAGTTGCGCTTCAACTGGCTGGCGTTGGCCGCCTCGCGCAGCAGGTCGAGTTCGTCGTAGATGGTTTTTTCGTAGTCCTGCACCACGTCCACCGGGTGCAACAGACGCGCGTCGGCTGACAGTTTTTCAGCCGCGCGGGCGAGGATGAACAGCCATGCGAGATCCTGCGCGATGATTGGCTTCAGACCCGGGCGGATCACCTTGACCACCACTTCTTCGCCGGTTTTCAGCTGCGCGGCATGCACCTGTGCCACCGAAGCCGAAGCCAGCGGCTGGACGTCGAAACGGCTGAACACTTCGCTGATCTTCTTGCCGAGCTGCTCTTCGATCAGCTTGATCGACAGCTGCGAGTCGAACGGCGGCACGCGATCCTGCAGCAGCATCAGCTCATCGGCGATGTCTTCGGGCAAGAGGTCGCGGCGGGTCGAGAGAATCTGCCCGAACTTGATGAAAATCGGCCCCAGATCCTGCAACGCCAGACGCAATCGCGCGCCTCGGCTCAGCTCCAGCGTCTTGCGCGGGAACCAGCGCCACGGCAGCACGTAACGCAGCGCCAGGAGAAACCAGGGCAGCGGCAGATCAAAAAGCAGGTCATCGAGGCGGTAGCGGATCACGACGGACTGGATGCGCAGCAGACGGCGGACGGCGAGCAGCTTCATGCGTTATCGCTTGGGTCGAGGGATCGGGAAAGGCGCTCGAAACGCGCCTCGAGACGTTCCAGATCAAGTTTGATCCGGTCCAGTTCGCTGAACCGCGCTTCGGCTTCGCGTTGCCCGACGAGGGTGCGCGATTCTTCGGCGAGGTATTCGGCGAGGTTCTGGTTGAGGCTGGCAAATCCTTGTTGATACCAGCGCGCGCGGCTGCGCAGATGACCGCCAACCAGTTGCGTGGCAACCGGCCCGAGCCAGCGCGAGAGTTCGTACTCCCAGTCCAGCTCAAGATCCTGCAACACGCCGGCCAGCTCCAGCAGCACGCCGCTGTCGCCATCGAGTTCGACTTCCGGGGCATGCAGCACCGCGGTCTTGTCTTTGCTCAGGGCCAGCTTCAGCAGGCTGGACGCCGGCGCACGCAGGGTGCAATCGACGCCGGTTTCCCAGTGCGAGGCCAGCATCAGGCCTTCGTCGCTGGGCAAAATGAACAGCTGCAGCGCCGGACTGCGGCAATCGACGGCAATCACCTTGCCGGTCAGATGCGCCAGCCGCGGCAGCGCCGTGCTGTCGAGACGCAGCACCCGGTTCAGGCCGAGTTCAACGCTGGCGAGCAGCCCGGTGAGCAGCATCAGGGCTTGATGCCGCGGTGCAGGGCGACGATGCCTGCGGTCATGTTGTGATAGGTCACACGGTCGAAACCGGCATCAACCATCATCGACTTCAGGGTTTCCTGATTCGGGTGCATACGGATCGATTCGGCCAGGTAACGATAGCTTTCCGAGTCGTTGGTGATCAGCTTGCCCATCAACGGCATGAAGGCGAACGAGTAAGCGTCGTAGGCTTTGGACATCAGCGCGTTGGTCGGCTTGGAGAATTCCAGCACCAGCAGACGACCGCCGGGCTTGAGCACGCGCAGCATCGAACGCAGGGCGTCTTCCTTGTGCGTCACGTTGCGCAGGCCGAAAGCGATCGTGACGCAGTCGAAATGATTGTCCGGGAAAGGCAGTTTTTCTGCGTCGGCCTGGACGAATTCGACGTTGCCCGCCACACCCAGGTCCAGCAGGCGGTCACGGCCGACCTTGAGCATGGATTCGTTGATGTCGGCCAATACCACCTGACCGGTCGGGCCAACGAGGTGCGAAAACTTTTTGGTCAGGTCACCGGTGCCGCCGGCGATGTCGAGCACGCGATTACCGCTGCGCACGCCCGACAGCTCAATCGCGAAACGCTTCCACAAACGGTGCATGCCGCCCGACAGAAGGTCGTTCATCAAGTCGTACTTGGCGGCTACGGAGTGGAACACCTCAGCGACTTTTTCCGCTTTCTGGCTTTCCGGAACGTTTTTGAAGCCGAAGTGAGTGGTGGGTTCGGCATCGCTGCCTTTGCGCTGATCAGTCATATCGCTGTCACCAAAAGAGAATGCGCGACATTCTAATCCCCAGGGCATGCTTTGTCTTGGAATGGCTAAAGGTAAGATGAGCAACCTTCGGGACGATTTGCCGCAGACGCGGTCAAGATTTACCGACAAGCATTCGTAGCTGTATTCAAAAAGAAGGAGCCACCCAATGGCCAAAATCAGTGTTGAGCGTGCCCACAGCCTGGGCAAGGAAGCCGCCCGCGAGAAGGCCGACAAGCTGGCCAAAAAGCTTAATGAACAATACGGCCTGGAGCCGCAATGGTCAGGCGACGTATTGAATCTCAAGCGCTCGGGTGTGAAAGGCGCGGTGCATGTTGGCGATGACTCGATCCGCGTCGACGTGGAACTGGGCCTGATGATGTCGGCCATGAGCGGCATGATCAAAGCCGAGATCGAGAAAGCTCTCGATAAAGCGCTGGTCTGATCGCGATTTTTCGATAAACCGAGATCTCCTGTGGGAGCGAGCCTGCTCGCGAAAGCGGTGTGTCAGTCGACTCAACTATTGACTGATACGCCGTATTCGCGAGCAGGCTCGCTCCCACATTTGTTTTGGGGTGCCCCTGCTGTTTATGTCAGTTGTTAGGGTGCCGTTTCTAATTTTTCTACTTACTTTGTGCCTGAGCCCGACACTTTCGCGGGCAGTTCCTCAAACCTTCTGCGCGTGAGGTGCACCATGGCCAAAGTAATTTTGAAGAAAAAAATCGACGCTTCGACTTCTGCTCTGAGCGACGTCAAATCCTATGCCCGCAAGATCTGGCTGGCAGGCCTGGGTGCCTACGCCAAGGTTGGCCAAGAGGGCGGCGAGTACTTTCAAGAGTTGATCAAGGCTGGTCAAACTGTTGAAAAGAAAGGCAAAAAGGTCGTCACCGAAAAACTCGAAGCGGCCAATGCCGAAATCGACGAAGCCCGGGATGAAGTCAGTTCTTTCAAAGGTCGCGTCGAAGTTCAGCTCGACAAGGTCGAGAAGGCATTCGACACCCGTGTAGCAAGCGCCTTGAATCGTATCGGCATTCCGTCTAAACATGACGTTGAGACACTCTCTGCTAAGCTCGATGAGCTGACGGCATTGCTCGAACGCGTCGCGCGTAAATCTTAAGGAGAACGGGATGGCTGGTAAAAAGAACACCGATAAAGAAGGCAGCTCGTGGATTGGGAAAGTCGAAGACTACTCCCGCAAAATCTGGCTGGCTGGTTTAGGCGTGTACTCGAAGATCGACACTGACGGCAGCAAGCTCTTCGATACATTGGTCAAAGACGGCGAGAAAGCCGAGAAGCTCACCAAGTCTGCAGTCGGCAAAAAAGTCGATGCCGCCAAGGATTCTGCTTCTTCTGCCAAGTCGCGCATCAGCGGCGTGAAAGATCGCGCGCTGGGCAAGTGGGACGAGCTCGAAGGGGCTTTCGACAAGCGCCTGAACAGCGCGATTTCGCGCCTGGGCGTACCGAGCCGCAATGAGGTCAAGGCCCTGCACAGCAAGGTTGAAACCTTGACCAAGCAGATCGAAAAACTCACCGGCGAGAAGGCACGTCCTGTGGCGGCGAAAACCGCTGCGGCAAAACCGGCAGCTAAAACTGCAGCGGCCAAGCCAGCAGCCAAAACCGCGGCCAAGCCATTGGCCAAAGCGGCTGCCAAACCTGTGGCGAAAGCCAAGGCTGCGGTTAAATCCGTAGCGAAAACAGCGGCCGCCAAACCTGCTGCAAAAGCCGCGGCCAAACCGGTTGCTGCTGCCAAGACCGCTGCCAAGTCGGTTGCCAAACCTGCAGCAAAAGCAGCCGCCAAGCCAGCCGCGAAAACCGCTGCCGCCAAGCCCGCAGCCAAACCGGCTGCAGCGAAGAAGCCGGCAGTGAAAAAACCGGCCGCGCCGAAAGCCGCTGCGCCAAAACCGGCCGCTCCAGCAGCCAAGCCTGCGACCCCGGCAACCCCGGCCAGCGCGTCGAACTCCGCCGCTGCACCGACCCCGGCCGCAACCCCGACTGCTGCATCGACCCCGTCGACGCCAACCAGTCAGTCCTGATTTTCAGGGCAAAACAAAACGCCCGGCCTGTGAAGGTCGGGCGTTTTTGTTTGTGCGTTTTTAAAGCTTACCCTCATCCCGGCCCTCTCTCAGAGGGAGAGGGCTGGGGTGAGGGGCTTTTGAAGTCAGTCATGATCTTCCAGATACTGCAAAGCCATCCGCTCAGTCGCCACCTTCACCGGCGGCAGCAAATGCGGCGCCACCAGCATCATGATCTGGTACACGACCAAGCGAACCTCGCCTTCGCGATCCAGAATCCGCTGATAATCCAGCGAAAACAGCAACGTCATGGTGATCTGCTCCACCAGTTGCCCCAGCGCCTGGGTATCACTGACCAACTGCCCCGAAGCCTTCAACCGCGCCAGCAACGACGCCAGCGTACGCTTCAACGCATTGAGCAGATGACGAATGCCCTTCGCCAGTTTCGGCAATCGCCCCGCCAGGTTCGACAGGTCCTGAAACAGGAACCGGTACTGCGCCAGCCGCTCGACGATCAAATGCAAAAACAGCCAGTAATCCTCCGGCGCCAGCTCCACGTCCGGCGGAGGATCCAGCAGCGGTGCCAGTTCATTCTGGAAGCGATCGAACAGACCGAGTATCAACGGTTCCTTGCCGTGAAAGTGGTAGTAGAGGTTGCCGGGGCTGATCCCCATTTCGTTGGCAACTTCCATGGTGGAAACGTTCGGCTCGCCCTTTTCGTTGAACAATTGCAGAGCACATTCGAGAATCCGGTCGCGGGTTTTCATCCAGTCTTCTTAGAAAAGTTCGGTTAAGCGTCAGCGCACACGCACGTAAGTACCGGGTGCTGCCTCCATCGGTGGATAGTTCGGGTTACCGAGGGTCATCTGGGTTTCGTGCTGGGCGCCCGAGCGTTGCTGAATCCATTCCAGCCACTTCGGCCACCAACTGCCGTCGACATGTTTGGCGTCGTAGTACCAGGCGCGTGGATCACTGCTCATCTTGCTGTTCTCGACATACGCGGCTTTCGGGTTGCTGGGCGGGTTGAGAATGCTCTGCACATGGCCGCTGTTGGACAGCACGAAACGCCGGTCGCCACCCAGTAACAGGGTCGAGCGATACACCGCATCCCATGGCGTGATGTGGTCGTTCATGCCGGCGACGCTGAAACTGTCGACCGTGACTTTCTGCAGGTCAATCGGCGTGCCGCACACTTCCAGCCCGCCCGGGTGGGTCAGCGGATTGTGTTTGAAGAAATCCAGCAGGTCGCCGTGCAAGGCTGCCGGCAGACGGGTGTTGTCGTTGTTCCAGTAGAGAATGTCGAAGGCTGGCGGCTCCTTGCCCAACAGGTAATTGTTGACGAAGTAGCTCCAGATCAAATCGTTCGGGCGCATCCAGGCGAACACCTTGGCCATGTCGCGACCATCCAGCACGCCTTTTTGATAGGAGCGACGCTTGGCGGCTTCGAGGGTCTGCTCATCAGCAAACAGCGTGGCCGGGGTTTCGATCTGGCTATCGAGCAGGCTGACCAGGTAGGTGGCGCTGGAGATGCGGCGCAATTGCCGCTTGGCCTGCAAATGACCTTGCAGTGCGGCGATGGTCAGGCCGCCGGCGCAGGCACCCATCAGGTTGACCTCGCGGGCGCCGGTGATCGCCCGGCACACGTTCATCGCTTCTTCCACGGCCTCGACATAAGTCGACAAGCCCCACTCGCGGTGGCGCACATCCGGGTTGCGCCAGCTGATCATGAAAGTCTGCAGGCCGTTCTTCAGGGCGTACTGCACGAAGCTGTTCTGCGGGCTGAGATCGAAAATGTAGTATTTGTTGATTTGCGGAGGTACCACCAGCAGCGGCTTGGCGTACTGTTTTTCGCTCATCGGCTTGTACTGGATAAGCTCGAGCATCTCGTTGCGAAACACCACCGAGCCTGGTGTGGTGGCAACCGTTTTACCGACTTCGAAAGCCTGACGGGTCACCTGCCGTGGCAGGCCATCGTTGTGCAGCAGATCATCGAACAAATGACTGAGGCCGCGCACCAGACTGTTGCCGCCGGAGTTGAAGAGCTCCTTGATCGCCAGCGGGTTGAGCAGGGTGTTGGACGGCGCCACGGCGTCGTTGAGCAGGGTGAAGGCGAAGTGGGCGCGGGCGCGGTCCTCCGGGTTCATGTTGCTGTCGTCGATCCAGCTCTTGACCTGCTTCTGCCAGGCCAGATACGCCTGCAGACTGCGTCGATAAAACGGATTGAGGCTCCACGCCGGATCGGCAAAACGGCTGTCATGCGGGTTGGTGGGATGCAGGGTCTCGCCGAGCAGCACGCGACCGAGTTGGCCACCCAGTTTCAGGGCGTGCCTGGCGCTGTGGACCGGGTTGCGCAGACCATGGGCGGCGACGCTGCGCAGCGTCGAGATCAGATCCCGACCGCGCAAACCGGTGATCGCACTTTGTGCGTTGATGAACACGGCCGGGCTTGGCACTACGCCCGTCGCTGGTTTGTCGCGCATGACTCAACACTCCTTCGTCTTCAGGCCAAAAACAAACTCACCGAACCAGAACACCATAGACGCTGTTATGGATTGCTGCCTGCGCGGCATCCTGCTGCGCACTCTGTGTAAAGCCCTGCATAAAGCCTGCCGCAGCGATCAGCCGCCCAACGGTGACGGGTGCGGGTGCATCACCGCTCGCTGACGTTCCTCCTGGAGGAATTTCATGATGATCGGTGCCACAGCTTCGGCACGAGTAATCAGGAACAGATGGCCGTCATCGATGATGTGCAACTGGGCGTTGGGAATTCGCCAGGCGAGCATGCGCATATTGACCAACGGGATCAGTGGATCGTCGTCGCCGGCCAGCACCAGCGTCGGTTGATTGATCTTGTGCAGCCAGTGAATGCTGGTCCAGCCAAGGCCGGCGAACAGTTGCCAGTAGTAACCGAGCTTGCCCGCCGAACGCACTTTCGCGGCATGGCTGGCAGCCAGCGTTGGGTCGCGGCGAAACGAGCCGCCGTAGATCATCGGCGCGATGCGGATCACATGCGACGGCTGGATGTAGCGCCTGGGGCTGGCCATCATCCACAGCACTTTCGGTTTGCCCGGCACCATCACGGCACCGGCAGCGGTCGCCGCGAGCACCAGCTTCTTGCAGCGCTCGGGGTAGTCGTAGGCGAATTGCTGCGCGAGCGCGCCGCCCCACGACACGCCGATCACATTGACCTGACCGTAGTCGAGGTAATCGAGCATCCGCGACGTCAGTTTGGCCAGGCCAGGAAAACGGTATGGCCGATTGGGCGTCGAGGAGCCGCCGACACCGGGCACGTCGAAGGCGATCACTTCCAGATCCGGGTCCAGCGCCGCGACAAATGGAAACACCAGCTCCAGGTTGGCGCCGATGCCGTTGAAAATCAGCAAGGGCGTCAAGTGAGGCTTGCCGGGGCGTACCGCCGTGCGGAGGGTCTGGCCATCCAGCTCGACGGTACGGAATATGAACGGTTGCGGCATGCGTCAGGCCCTTCGGGTTAGAGTGGAGCAGCTACAAGCCGCAAGCTTCAAGCAGAACTTGCTCAGCTTGCGGCTTTTAGCCTGTGGCTTGCCGCTATCTTTCATGTACGTAAGTGCCTGGCGATGCTTCGCCCGCCGGGTAAGCCTTGTTGCCCAGTTTGGTCGGGGCCTTTTTCAGGTTGCCCGCCCGCTCGGCCTGCCACGCCTGCCAATGCAGCCACCAGGAATCCGTGTGCTTGGTCGAGTTCTCTTGCCAGTCTTCGGCATTCGCGGCCATCTCTTCGCCGGTCATGTATCGGGACTTCGGGTTGCCCGGCGGGTTCAGAATGCTTTGGATATGGCCGCTGCTCGACAACACGAACTCCACTTTGCCACCAAACAATTGCGCCGACTTGTAGCAAGACTTCCACGGGGTGATGTGGTCATTGGTGCCGGCCAGCGAATAGATATCGGCGGTGACCTGCTTGAGGTCGATCGGTGTGCCGCACACTTCCAGTGCATTGGCACGAATCAGTGGATTGTTTTTGAACATCTCGATCAGGTCGCCGTGGAACGCTGCCGGCAACCGTGTGGTGTCGTTGTTCCAGAACAGGATGTCGAACACCGGCGGCTCGTTGCCGAGCAGGTAGTTGTTGACCCAGTAGTTCCAGATCAGGTCGTTGGGGCGCATCCACGCGAAGACCTTGGCCATGTCTTTGCCCTCAAGCACCCCGGCCTGATACGAGAGGCGCTTGGCGGTCTCCAGGGTCTGTTCGTCGACGAACAGGGCGACGTCGCTGTCCAGCGTGGTGTCGAGCACGCTGACCAGCAGGGTCAGGGCATTGACCTTGTTCTGGCCGAGCGCCGCATAGTGGCCGAGCAGGGCGGTGCAGGTGATGCCGCCGGAGCAGGCGCCGAGCATGTTGATGTCTTTGCTGCCGGTGATCGCGGTGACCACGTCGACCGCCTCTTTCAGCGCATCGATGTACGTCGACAGGCCCCACTCGCGCTGCGCCTTGGTCGGGTTACGCCAGCTGACAATGAAGGTCTGCACGTTGTTGCGCAGGCAGAAACGCGCCAGGCTCTTGTCCGGGCTCAGGTCGAATACGTAAAACTTGTTGATCTGTGGCGGCACCACCAACAGTGGGCGCTCGTGGACTTGCTCGGTGATCGGCCGGTACTGGATCAGCTCCAGCACATCGTTGCGAAACACCACGGCGCCTTCAGTCACGCCCAGGCTTTTGCCGACCTCGAACGCGCCCATGTTGACCTGGCTCGGCATGCCGCCGTTGTGCACCAGATCCTTGGCCAGATGGGAGAGGCCGTCGAGCAGGCTTTTGCCACCGGTTTCGAAGAAGCGTTTGACTGCTGCAGGGTTGGCTGCGGTGTTGGTCGGGGCCATGGCCTCGGTCATCAGGTTGATGACGAAGTGGCCGCGCGCGATGTCTTTGGGCGACAGGCTGCTGTCGTCGATCCAGGCATGGAGTTCCTTGCGCCACGCCAGATAGGTTTGCAGATAACGTTTGTAGAGCGGGTTCTGGCTCCACGCAGGATCAGCGAAGCGACGGTCATCGCCTGCCGGTTGCAGTTCGGATTTACCAAACAGCACGTTTTTCAGTTCGAGGCCGAAATGGGTGACGTGCCTGACGCTATGGATCGGTTGTTTGATGGCCTGTTTGAGCACCATACGAGCAGAGGCCAGCAGATCCTTTCCGCGCAGCCCAACGACGGGATTAAGCCCCAAGGTGTTTTCCGAGGCTTGATACTTCAGGTCATCGTTATTCTTGTTACTCATCTACGACGCTCCATTGTCCTGAGACGAGTACCCGGCTATCTGCTGTGCAGTTCCACAGCGATTGCCAGGTACTACTGCTCGGGTGACCGTTAATTCTGCATAGCTGCTTTACAGTCGTAGAGCACTGCAGGGAACTTGCCAGCTCCATTGGTTACCCGAGTTTAATTTTTTTCGCAAGCGGGCCGATCCTCGACGCCACAGCGGAGCATTCAAACAGATGAAGTTAGAAAATGCCCTCTAAAGAGCAGGACCCTCGGACTAGAGCATCAGCTTGACGATTGACTCGTCCGGATCACGGGTTTTACCAGCGGCTTTGAGCTCGGCCAGATAATCGGCCCAGAGTGCGTCATGACGTCGCCCCAGCTCATAGAGATATTCCCAAGTGAACAAGCCACTGTCGTGGCCGTCATCGAAGGTCAGTTTCAGTGCGTAGTGACCCGCCGGTTCCAGCTTGCTCAGACCGACGTTGAGCTTGCCGAATTGCAGGATCGGTTTGCCGTGGCCCTGGACCTCGGCGGAGGGGGAATGCACACGCAGAAATTCCGCGGGCAGGGTGAACTCCTCGCCGGACGCGTAGGTGAGCGTCAGGGTTTTCGAGGCTTTGTGAAGTTTGATGTCGCTAGGAATCATAGGAAAAGCCTTCAGCTGCGAGCTACAAGCGGCAAGCTTAACTCAGCTTGCCGCTCGCGGCTTGTAGCTTGCAGCTCTACAGAATGTAGCGGGACAGGTCTTCGTTCTGCGCCAATTCGCCGAGGTGGCTGTTGACGTATTCAGCGTCGATCAGGATCACCTTGTCATCGTGACTGCTGGCCAGATCGCCGGCGCTGAACGACACCTCTTCCAGCAGGCGCTCGAGCAGCGTGTGCAGACGACGAGCACCGATGTTCTCGGTCTTCTCGTTGACCTGCCAGGCGATCTCGGCGATGCGCTTGATGCCTTCGGGCTGGAACTCGATGTTCAGGCCTTCGGTTTTCAGCAGCGCGCAATATTGCTCGGTGAGCGAGGCATGCGGTTCGCTGAGGATGCGTTCGAAGTCTTCCGGGCTCAGGGCCTTGAGTTCGACGCGGATCGGCAGACGGCCTTGCAGCTCCGGTACCAGATCGCTCGGCTTGCTCAGGTGGAATGCGCCAGACGCGATGAACAGGATGTGGTCAGTCTTGACCATGCCCAGTTTGGTGTTGACGGTGCAGCCTTCAATCAGGGGCAGCAGGTCGCGCTGCACACCCTCGCGGGACACGTCGACGCCGCCGGAATTACCGCGCTTGGCCACTTTGTCGATCTCGTCGATGAACACGATACCGTGCTGCTCGACTGCTTCGAGGGCCTTGGCCTTCAACTCTTCTTCGTTGACCAGGCGCCCGGCTTCTTCGTCGCGCACCAGTTTCAACGCTTCTTTGACCTTGAGCTTGCGCGACTTCTTCTTGCCCTTGCCCATGTTGGCAAACAGGCTTTGCAACTGGTTGGTCATCTCTTCCATGCCCGGGGGCGTGGCGATCTCGATGCCGGCCACTTCGGCGACTTCGATCTCGATTTCCTTGTCGTCCAGCTGACCTTCGCGCAGACGCTTGCGGAACAGCTGACGCGTGTTGGAATCCTGACTCGTCGACTCATCGCTGTTCAAGCCCATGCGGGCCGGCGGCAGCAGTGCGTCGAGGATGCGATCTTCGGCGGCGTCCTCGGCGCGATGGCGAACGCGGGACATTTCCTGTTCGCGCAGCATCTTGATCGCAGCATCGGCCAGATCACGGATGATCGACTCGACGTCACGGCCGACATAGCCGACTTCGGTGAACTTGGTCGCTTCGACCTTGATGAACGGCGCGTTGGCCAGCTTCGCCAGACGACGGGCGATCTCGGTTTTACCGACACCGGTCGGGCCGATCATCAGGATGTTCTTCGGGGTCACTTCAACGCGCAGCTCTTCAGGCAGCTGCATGCGGCGCCAGCGGTTGCGCAGGGCAATCGCGACGGCGCGCTTGGCATCGTCCTGGCCGATGATGTGGCGGTTGAGTTCGTGGACGATTTCGCGGGGAGTCATGGACATAATTTTTGGCGGTCCTCAAGCAGAAAAAAGCCGTGGCACAAGGCCGAGTCAGGCTTCTTCAGCGAGATCCTGCTCCTCAATGGTCTGAGTGTGGTTGGTGAATACACAGATGTCGGCGGCGATACCAAGTGCGGTTTCGACGATTTCGCGAGCCGACAGATCGGTCTTTTTCAGCAGCGCGCTGGCCGCAGCCTGGGCGTAACCGCCACCGGAGCCCATGGCGATCAGGCCGTTTTCCGGTTCGACCACGTCACCGTTGCCGGTGATGATCAGGGATGCATCCTTGTTGGCGACCGCGAGCATGGCTTCGAGGCGGCTGAGGGAACGGTCGGTGCGCCATTCTTTGGCGAGTTCGACAGCGGCGCGGATCAGGTGGCCCTGATGTTTCTCGAGCTGGCCTTCGAAGCGTTCAAACAAGGTGAAGGCGTCGGCGGTGGCACCGGCAAAGCCCGCGATGACCTGGCCGTGGTACAGGCGACGAACTTTCTTTGCGTTGCCTTTCATCACGGTGTTGCCGAGAGAAACCTGGCCGTCGCCGCCCATGACGACTTTGCCGTGGCGGCGGACTGAAACGATGGTGGTCAAGGGAAGAGTCTCCACGCAGCGGGGCGAAAATGCCTATGCCCATTCATATGGGGGTGGCGCGGAGGATTTCAACTGCGGGGCGGGAGAGGGGACGAGCGGTGGTGTGCCTGTTGCAGGCTTTAGTTTTTGTCGGTGCGCCTTTGCGAGCAGGCTCGCTCCCACAGGATTTACCCTGGCCCTGTGGGAGCGAGCCTGCTCGCGAAGAAGGATGACGCGGTGCTACTGGCGAAATCAGCGGCTCTGGCGTTGTTGTAACAACAGGTTGCTGAAGCCGCTGCCGGCCAGTTGTTTTTGCGCCGTGGTCAGCTGCTCACGGTTGCTGAAAGGGCCGACCAGTACGCGATACCAGGTCTCATCTTTCACCGTACCCGACTCAACCGCCACCGCCTGGCCGAGCAAAATGATCTGCGCCCGAACCTTGTCCGCATCCGCCTCTTTGCGGAACGAACCGGCCTGGAGGAAGAATTTGGTCACTGGCGCGGCTTTCACCGGAGGTGCCGGCGGCGGGGTAATGCCCGCCAGTGCGGCCTGAGCCCGCGCAGTGTCGATTTTTGCGGCTTCCGCCGGGGTGACCGGTGTTGTCGGCACTTGCGGCGTCGGCAGGGTTTTCTCCGGTACGGCGTCCGGCGGCACGATCACTTCCGATTCCGGCAGCAGGGTGTAGAAGTCGTACTTCGGCTTCACCGGTTGCGTCGGACTCGGCGGGGTCTTGTTGGCTTCAGCGATTTTCGCTTTCTGCTGTTGCTCGACCTTCTCGCGCTTGACCGTGTCGCTGCCTTTGCCAGGCTCCAGCTTCATCAGGAACACGATGAACGCACCGACCGTCAGGCCGATGGCCATCCACAGCCAACCCGGGATCGGCTGCTTCGCAGGCGCCTGGTAACGGCTGGCGCCACGTTTGGGTGCAGGTTTTTTCTTGGCAGCCAACTTACATACGCTCCAGAGTTTCCAGACCCAACAGCTCCAGGCCTTGCTTGAGGGTGCGACCGGTCAACGCGGCCAGACGCAGACGGCTCTGCATCTGGGCCGGGGTTTCGGCGGTGAGGATCGGGCAGTTCTCGTAGAAGCTCGAGAACAGGCCGGCGACGTCGTACAGGTAGGTGCAAAGAATGTGTGGCGTGCCTTTATCGGACACGTTGTTCAGCACTTCGCCGAACTGCGCCAGCTTGGCTGCGAGCTCATGTTCGTGTGCCGCTTCGAGGACGATCTGGCCGTCGACTTCGCTGAAATCCTTGCCCAGTTTGCGGAATACACCGGCCACACGGGTGTAGGCGTACAGCAGATACGGCGCGGTGTTGCCTTCGAAGTTGAGCATCAAATCGAAGTTGAAGCTGTAGTCGCTGGTGCGGTGTTTGGACAGGTCGGCGTATTTCACCGCACCGATGCCGACGACCTTGGCGATGTTGCGCAGCTCGTCTTCGGCAAGCTCCGGGTTCTTCTCCTTCACCAGGTTGTAGGCGCGGTCCTGAGCTTCGGTCAGCAGATCGATCAACTTCACGGTGCCGCCGTCGCGGGTCTTGAACGGACGGCCATCGGCGCCGTTCATGGTGCCGAAGCCCATGTGCTCCATTTCCATCGGATGGGTCACGAAACCGGCCTTGCGTGCCACGGCAAACACTTGCTGGAAGTGCAGCGCCTGACGCTGATCGACGAAGTACAGCGCGCGGTCGGCTTTCAGTTTGCCGCTGCGATAGCGCACGGCTGCCAGGTCAGTGGTGGCGTACAGGTAGCCGCCGTCAGCCTTGACGATGATCACCGGCAGCGGGTCGCCGGCGGCGTTCTTGAACTCGTCGAGGAACACGCACTGGGCGCCGTTGCTCTCGACCAGCATGCCGGCCGCTTTCAGGTCGTTGACCACATTGATCAGGTCGTCGTTGTAGGCGCTTTCGCCCATCACGTCGGCCATGGTCAGTTTGACGTTGAGCAGTTCGTAGATCTTCTGGCAGTGCGACAGCGAGATGTCCTTGAACTTGGTCCACAGCGCCAGGCACTCGGCGTCGCCGGCCTGCAACTTGACCACCAGGCCACGGGCGCGGTCGGCGAATTCGGCGGACTCGTCGAAACGCTGCTTGGCGGCGCGGTAGAAGTTTTCCAGGTCCGACAGTTCGTCGCTGGTGATCGGGTTCTCTTGCAGATAGGCCATCAGCATGCCGAACTGGGTGCCCCAGTCGCCAACGTGGTTCTGACGGATCACTTCGTCGCCGAGGAATTCAAGTACGCGCGCCACGCCATCGCCAATGATGGTCGAGCGCAAGTGGCCGACGTGCATCTCTTTGGCCAGGTTCGGCGCAGACAGGTCGACCACGGTGCGCTGCGCAGGACCTGCCTTGCTCACGCCGACATGGGCGTCGGCCAGGGCAGCGTCGAGTCGCGAAGCCAGCGCCTGAGTGTTCTGGAAGAAGTTGATGAAGCCCGGGCCGGCGATTTCGGCTTTGGTGACGTTCTCGTCGGCCGGCAGCGCAGCGATGATTTTTTCCGCCAGATCGCGCGGCTTCATGCCTGCAGGCTTGGCCAGCATCATCGCGATGTTGCTGGCGAAGTCGCCGTGAGTCTTGTCACGAGCGTTCTCCACCTGAATCGCCGGCGTCAGGCCTTCAGGCAACACACCTTCGTTGACGAGTTGGGTGAGGGCTTGTTGGATCAGCTGGCGAATGGTGTCTTTCATGGTCTTCTCTTTCGACCGCAAGCGCGGCGGCGCATCGATGCGCGGGTGGAAAAACTGGGCATTATCCGTTGCGAAGACGGGCTTGCCAACCTTAGCAGGCAGCTTATGGATATGTGGTGACAAATAGACCGCTTTCGCGAGCAGGCTCGCTCCCACATTGGATCTGCGGCGTTCATACATTATGTGTCTGGCATCAATCCCTTGTAGGAGCGAGCCTGCTCGCGAAGGCGATCTTCAGGTCAATACAAATCGACCGGATCGACATCTAAAGACCAACGCACCGCCCGCCCGCTCGGCATCTGCTCCAGGACCAGCAACCAACTGGCCAGCAGCCGATGCAGCGGTGCCCGTGCTGTCGCCTGCAACAGCAACTGCGCGCGATAACGCCCGGCACGCCGCTCCATCGGCGCCGGCACCGGCCCTAGCAGTTCAATCCCGTTCAGCCCCTGCTCGACCAGTAGACGCTCCGCCTCGCTGCACGCCTCGTCGAGAAAACCTTCGGCCTGCCCCGGCTTGTGCGCTTCGGCACGCAGCAGCGCCAAATGCGCGAACGGCGGCAGGCCGGCGGCGCGGCGCTCGCTCAAGGCCTGTTCGGCAAAGGCGAAATAGCCCTGTTCGGTCAGTTGCACCAATAAAGGATGGTCGGCGAGGTGGGTCTGAATGATCACCTTGCCAGGCTCTTCCGCCCGGCCGGCCCGTCCGGCGACCTGCACGATCAGCTGCGCCATGCGCTCGCTGGCGCGGAAGTCGCCGGAGAACAAACCACCGTCGGCATCGAGAATCGACACCAGCGTCACCCGCGGAAAATGGTGCCCCTTGGCCAACATCTGCGTGCCGACCAGAATGCAGGGCTGGCCCTTCTGGATCGTCGCGAACAGCTGATTCATCGCGTCCTTGCGCGACGTGCTGTCGCGGTCGACCCGCAGCACCGGGTAATCCGGAAACAGAATCGCCAGGCGTTCCTCTGCGCGCTCGGTACCGGCGCCGACCGGGCGCAGATCGACCTTGTTGCACTTCGGGCATTGGCGCGGCGTGCGCTCGACGTAGCCGCAATGGTGGCAGCGCAATTCGCCGTGGCGCTGGTGCACCGTCATCCGCGCATCGCAGCGTGAACATTCGGACATCCAGCCGCAATCGTGACAAAGCAGCGTTGGTGCAAAACCGCGACGGTTGAGGAATACCAGCACCTGTTGCCCATTTGCCAGGGTCTGGCCAATGGCTTGCTGCATCGGCCCGGAAATCCCGCTGTCCAGTGGGCGGCTTTTCACATCCAGGCGCAGGAAGCGCGGTTGCTTGGCACCGCCGGCGCGTTCGTTCAGGCGTAGCAGGCCATAACGGCCGGTGTAGGCGTTGTGCAGGCTTTCCAGCGAAGGCGTGGCGGAGCCGAGGACAATCGGGATGTTTTCCTGCCGCGCGCGCACCAGCGCCAGATCACGGGCGTGGTAGCGCAAGCCTTCCTGCTGTTTATAGGAGCCGTCGTGCTCTTCGTCGATGATGATCAGTCCCGGATTCTTCATCGGGGTGAACAGCGCCGAGCGGGTGCCGATAATAATGTCGGCCTCGCCGTCGCGTGCGGCGAGCCAGGCTTCGAGGCGCTCGCGATCATTGACGGCCGAGTGGATCAGGGCGATCCGCGCGTTGAAACGTTGTTCGAAGCGCGCCAGCGTCTGCGGACCGAGGTTGATCTCCGGGATCAGCACCAGCGCCTGTTTGCCGGCCTCGAGGGTTTCGCGGATCAGTTGCAAATAGACTTCGGTCTTGCCGCTACCCGTGACGCCGGCCAACAGGAACGCGTGATAACTGTCGAAGCCTGCGCGAATCGCCTCATACGCGGCGCGCTGCTCTGGGTTGAGCGGCAGCTCCGGTTGCGCCAGCCAATGTTCATGGCGTGCGCCGGGTGCATGGCGGCGGATCTCGACTTGCACCAGATTTTTCGCCAGCAGCAGATCGAGGCTGTCCTTGCTCAGCATCAGTTTGCTCAGCAACTGATGGGCGACGCCGTGAGGGTGTTGGGCCAGCGTGGTCAACGCTTCACGCTGACGCGGCGCACGGGCGATGCGCGGATCATCGACGCTGGCGCCCGGCATTACCGACCAGAAGCGCTCCTGCCGGGCTTCGGCCAGTTCACCCTGACGCAATAGCACCGGCAGCGCCCAGCTCAAGGTGTCGCCGAGGCTGTGCTGATAATACTGGGATGTCCAAAGGCACAGCTTGAACAGCGCTGGCGGCAGTGGCGGGGTGGCGTCGAGCAGGGCCAGCGCCGGTTTGAGTTTCTCCACCGGTACTTCGCTGGTGTCGGTCACCTCCACCAGAATCCCGATCATCTCGCGTCGGCCAAATGGCACCCGCAGGCGCATGCCCGGCTGCAACTGCGCGCGCAGTACGCCGGCCGGCGCCCGATAGTCGAACAGGCGGCGCAAAGGCGAAGGCAGGGCGAGGCGCAGAATGGCGTCGGGCACGCGGGGGGATCTCGATCAGCAGACGATTAAAAGGACTGGGCACATAACCTGTGGGAGCGAGCCTGCTCGCGAAAGCGGTGTGTCAGGCGGCGAAAATGCTGGCTGATAGATCGTCTTCGCGAGCAGGCTCGCTCCCACAGGGACAGCGCAATGGGTCGGGAGCCTAGCAGACGGTCGGTTCTGTGTCCTCCATCAGGAAAGCGTTCAATGCTGACGAGCGGTAACGCAGCATGATGTCAACGGCCGCCGTCAGCATTGAACAGCTTTTCTGATGGAGGGCACCCGGGACAGCTTGCGTGATTGCAAAGGTCTGGTAGAATCCGCGGCCTAATTACGTGCGGTATTCAACAATAGTGTTGGATGGCGGCACGCTAGCTGAGGAAGACACCATGAAAGCTGATATCCACCCGAATTACCCAGTCATCGCTGTTACCTGCAGCTGTGGCAACAAGTTTGAAACCCGTTCGACCTTCGGCAAAGCTCTGCCAATCGACGTGTGCAACGAATGCCACCCGTTCTACACCGGTAAGCAAAAGACTCTGGACACTGGCGGCCGCGTTCAGCGCTTCGCAGACCGTTTCGGTGCTTTCGGCAAGAAACCTGCTGCTGCAGAGTAAGGTTGAAGAGCCCGGTGGGCTTTTCCTCGCTGCTGAAAAAGGCGTCCCTCGCGGGCGCCTTTTTTATGCCTGCGATTTGGCTTTCCACCGCGCTTGCGTACTGCCCGACACCCTCCGGACTGACGCACGTCGCCGTGCAGCGCGTGGTCGATGGCGACACCTTGCGCCTGAGCGACGGCCGCAGCGTACGGATGATCGGCCTCAATACGCCTGAACTCGGCAAGCAGGGTCGCAGCGACGAGCCATTCGCCATTGCTGCGCGTAAACGCCTGGAAGCGCTGGTGGCTGACAGCGGCGGGCGCGTCGGCGTGCTTCCCGGCAAAGAGTCAAAAGACCATTACGGCCGTACGCTGGCCCACCTCTACAGTGCCAGCGGCGCCAACCTCGAAGCGCAAATGCTCGCCGATGGCCTGGGTTTCCAGGTCGCGGTAGCGCCGAATGTCGATCTTGTTGCCTGTCAGCAAGCGGCTGAACGCGAAGCGCGACAGGCGGGTCGAGGCCTCTGGCGGCAGTCACCTGTACTGAAAGCAGAGCAGATCCAGCGCTCGGGTTTCGCCGTGGTCAGTGGCCGTGTGAGCAAAGTGCAGCGCAATCGCGGTGGAATCTGGATCGAGTTGCAGGACTCGCTTGTATTGCGTGTTGCACCCAATCTGGTCAGACAATTCGACAATGCCCGCTTGCAAGCGCTGAAGGGCAAGCAAATCGAGGCGCGTGGCTGGGTGGTCGATCGTTCGCGGCGCGGTGGGTTGAAACCGGGTCAGCCGCGTTGGCTGCTGCCACTGACCGATCCTGCCATGCTGCAGAGCGCACGCTGAATAAAAATTGTAGACATTTTTTCTGTCGATTGTGAACAGTCAAGCCCTTGTGCGCCGTGGCTCTTGGCCCAAAGTCGTAGGGCAGGGCGCTTGACAGGGGTGACCGCTCAGTCTTGTGGGGACTTTGCGAGGCGCGTATCCTCGCTGACCAGTCTGTCCAACAGTAAAAAAGCGGAATGCCAAAATGTCTGATCTGAAAACTGCCGCTCTCGAATACCATGCTCATCCTCGTCCAGGGAAGCTGAGTGTCGAGCTCACCAAGGCCACTGCTACCGCCCGCGACCTGTCGCTGGCCTACAGCCCCGGCGTAGCTGAACCAGTGCGCGAGATCGCTCGCGATCCTGAACTGGCCTACAAGTAC
Organism: Pseudomonas sp. A0308; assembly: GCF_044218815.1. NCBI lineage: Bacteria > Pseudomonadati > Pseudomonadota > Gammaproteobacteria > Pseudomonadales > Pseudomonadaceae > Pseudomonas > Pseudomonas sp. A0308. The sequence continues at coordinate 2,865,059 of NZ_CP162581.1, read as the reverse complement.
ACCGGCAAGGGCAACCTGGTTGCAGTCATTTCCGATGGCACCGCGATTCTCGGCCTGGGTAACCTCGGCCCATTGGCTTCCAAGCCCGTCATGGAAGGTAAAGGCGTGCTGTTCAAGCGCTTCGCCGGCATCGACGTTTTCGACATCGAAGTCGACTCCGAAAGCCCGCAAGCCTTCATCGACACCGTCAAGCGTATCTCCATCACCTTCGGTGGCATCAACCTGGAAGACATCAAGGCCCCTGAGTGCTTTGAGATCGAACGTGCTCTGATCGAGCAGTGCGACATTCCGGTATTCCACGATGACCAGCACGGCACCGCGATCGTGACCGCTGCGGGCATGATCAACGCCCTGGAAATTGCTGGCAAAACCCTGCCGGAAGCGAAGATCGTCTGCCTGGGCGCCGGCGCTGCCGCCATCTCCTGCATGAAGTTGCTGGTGAGCATGGGCGCAAGCATCGAAAACATCTTCATGGTTGACCGTACCGGCGTGATCCACTCCGGCCGTGATGACCTGAACCAGTACAAAGCCGTGTTCGCCCACGCTACTGACAAGCGCAGCCTGGCTGACGCTCTGCAAGGCGCTGACGTATTCGTCGGTCTGTCCGGCCCGAACCTGCTGAGCGCTGAAGGCCTGCTGTCGATGGCGGCAAATCCGATCGTATTCGCGTGCTCGAACCCGGATCCGGAAATCTCCCCGGAACTGGCTCACGCTACCCGTAGCGACGTGATCATGGCGACCGGCCGTTCGGACTACCCGAACCAGGTCAACAACGTTCTGGGCTTCCCGTTCATCTTCCGTGGTGCCCTGGACGTTCGCGCCAAGCGCATCAACGAAGAAATGAAAGTGGCTGCCGCCAACGCCCTGCGCGAACTGGCCAAACTGCCAGTGCCTCAGGACGTGTGCGATGCCTACGGTGGTGCTCCGCTGGCATTCGGTCGTGAGTACATCATTCCGAAGCCAATGGACAAGCGCCTGATCACCCTGATCTCCGACGCTGTGGCCAAAGCCGCAATCGAGACCGGTGTGGCAACCCTGCCGTATCCGAAGAACTACCCGCTGAAAAGCGTGGATGACGTGTTCAACGGCTAAGCTGTTGTAGCGCTTCAAGCAAAAGCCCCGGTTCGTTATGAGTCGGGGCTTTTTTGTGGCTGGGGGTTTTGTGTTCCATATCTGGAGCAGCCCTCTCCAAGAGGTAGAGGGGACCAACCGTGGGATTTTTGAAAGCTACGCCGACCTGGAAGTACTGTGTTGAATCCATAATCGACTCGGTCGTTCAGGTCGATGTATGAAGCCAGACACCTCGGTCGGCTCCCTCTACCTCCGGGAGAGGGCAGGGGTGAGGGGGTGGATTTCTGTAGCGCCCCAATGTCCAGCCAGCAAGTATAAAAAAGCCCCGCACTTCTGACGAAGGCGGGGCTTTTCAATGTGCACCGGGATCAGAACAGATCGATCGGCGCCTGCTCATCCGCTGGCAGCGGGCTGCCCGGCACTGAGCCATTCCCAAGCTCATTCACCGATGGCGGCGTGTCTTCTGCCTTGAACAGCTCGAAGTAGGCACCCGGCGTGCTCGGCGTCGCCGCGCGACCACTGGCCGGGTCCACCCGCAGGCTCAGCAGACCTTCCGGCTCAGGCTGCACGTGGGGCGGCTTGTCCTTGAGGGCGGCCGCCATATAGTTCATCCAGATCGGCAGTGACACAGTGCCGCCGAACTCGCGGCGACCGAGGCTTTCCGGCTGATCGAAACCGGTCCAGACCGTGGTCACGTAGTCGGCGTTGTAGCCGGAGAACCACGCATCTTTCGATTCGTTGGTCGTACCGGTTTTACCGGCGATGTCGCTGCGCCCCAAGGCTAGCGCACGACGCCCCGTGCCGCGCTTGATGACGTCCTGCAGCATGCTGTTGAGGATGTACGTCGTGCGAGCGTCGACGATGCGCTCAGCGACTGCCGGCGTTTGCGGCACGGAAGCGGTGCCCGGTGCTTCGCCCGGCACCGGCGCGGCGTTGACGGTAAACGATTCAGTGGCCGGCGCCGCGAGGCCATCAGTGGCCGAGGTGCCCTGCGGAACGGTCGGCGGATTGGCGACGAACAGCGTGTCGCCATTGCGGCTTTCGATCTTGTCGATGATGAACGGCGTGATCTTGTAGCCGCCGTTGGCGAACGTGGCCCAACCGGTGGCGATCTCCATCGGCGTCAGCGTTGCGGTACCCAGCGCCAGCGACAGGTTCGGCGGCAGGTCCTGCTTGTTGAAGCCGAAGCGGGTGATGTAGTCGATGGTCTTGCCTACGCCCATTGCTTGCAGCAGGCGGATCGAAACCAGGTTACGCGACTTGTACAGCGCTTCACGCAAGCGGATCGGCCCGAGGAAGGTGTTGGTGTCGTTCTTCGGGCGCCAGACCTTGTCCAGGTACTCGTCGACGAACACGATGGGGGCGTCGTTGACCAGCGTGGCGGCGGTGTAACCGTTGTCCAGTGCAGCGCTGTAGACGAACGGCTTGAAGCTTGAGCCCGGCTGACGCTTGGCCTGCATGGCGCGGTTGTAATTGCTCTGCTCGAAAGCAAAACCGCCGACCAGCGAGCGGATCGCGCCGTTCTGTGGATCCAGCGACACCAGCGCGCCTTGCGCCTGGGGAAGCTGGCTGAACTTCAGCGAATTGTCTTTCTGGCGCTGCACGCGAACCAGATCACCGATCTGTGCAACGTCTGACGGTTGGCGCGGGTTGGCGCCCATGCTGTTGGTATTAAGGAACGGCCGCGCCCATTTCATGGTGTCCCACGCGACATGTTCTTCGCCAGTGCGGGTCAACACTTGCAGGCCATTCTTGTCGACCTGAGTGACGATGGCCGGCTCAAGGCTGCTGATGGTGCGTTGTTTGGTCAGCTCGGTGGCCCATGCTTCGCGGGTCTTGCCCGGCAGGCGCGATTCGGGGCCACGGTAGCCGTGACGCTGATCGTAGGTCATCAAGCCTTCATGCAGCGCGGTGTTGGCCATTTCCTGCAGGTTGCTCGGCACCGTGGTGGTGACCCGAAAACCCTCGGTGTAGGCGTCGCTGCCATAGCGTCCGACCATTTCGGCACGGGCCATTTCGGCAATGTACGGTGCGTTCACTTCCGGGGTGGGCACGTGATAGCTGGCGTTCAGAGGCTCGTTGATCGCCGCTGTGTACTCAGGCTCGGTAATCTTGCCGAGCTTGTACATGCGCCCCAGGATCCAGTCGCGGCGCTCTTTACTGCGCGCCGGGTTGGCAAGCGGATTGAAGCGTGAAGGGGCTTTCGGCAGGCCGGCGATCATCGCCATCTGCGCCAGGCTGACGTCGCGGATCGACTTGCCGTAATACACCTGCGCCGCCGCCTCGATGCCGTAGGCGCGGTTGCCCAGATAGATCTTGTTCACGTACAGCTCAAGGATCTCGTCCTTGGTGAGTTGCCGTTCGATCTGCAAGGCCAGAAGAATTTCAGTGGCTTTTCGCGAGAAGCTGCGTTCGCTGGAGAGGAAGAAGTTCTTCGCCACCTGCATGGTGATGGTACTGCCGCCGGACTGAATGTGACCGCTCTTGACCAGTTGGGTCGCGGCACGCATCAGGCTGCTCGGATCGACGCCGTAGTGGTTGGCGAAGTTGTCGTCTTCAGCACTTAGTAACGCATTAATGAAATTGGGGGGAATGTCGGCGAAACGGATCGGAGTACGGCGCATTTCGCCAAACTCTGCGATCAACTTGTCGTCGCTGCTGTAGACCCGCAGGGGAATCTGCAACTGAATGCTTCGCAGAGCCTCCACAGACGGCAAACCCGGACTAAGGTAAAGATAAGCGCCGCTGAGACCTAAAAGCAGTCCGCAGAAAACGGCGACGATGGACCAACCGAAAAATTTCAGCAGACGAATCAAGGCTTTTGGATATCCAGAGCAAAAAATGAATTTGGCGACGGGGTTCCGGCTACACACAGAACTGTCCGCGCAGGCAGTAAAAAGCGGAAAAAATCGCTGGGCATTATAAGCACTTTTCTGCTGGGGGCGTCATTTGCGCTTCTGTCAAGACGGGGTGAAGGAACGCAATGTGTATTACAGAGTCCGTAACTCACGGAAAGTCATAGGGAATTGGTAGTGCTGGGACTCTTCAATAAAAAGACCAATGCGTTACTGGGGATCGACATCAGCTCCACGTCCGTGAAGCTGCTGGAACTTAGTCGTCAGGGTGATCGCTACCGGGTCGAGGCTTATGCGGTTGAGCCGCTGCCACCGAACGCCGTGGTCGAGAAAAACATCGCCGAGCTCGAGGGTGTGGGCCAGGCCCTGACCCGGGTGCTGGGCAAGGCACGCACCGGGCTGAGAAGCGTGGCGGTGGCGGTGGCCGGTTCAGCTGTGATTACCAAGATCATCGAGATGGACGCCGGGCTTTCCGACGACGAACTGGAAAACCAGCTCAAGATTGAAGCCGACCAATACATTCCCTATCCGCTGGACGAAGTCGCCATCGACTTCGAGGTTCAGGGCGTGTCGCCGCGCAACCCCGAGCGGGTCAACGTGTTGCTGGCTGCCTGTCGCAAGGAAAACGTCGAAGTCCGTGAAGCGGCACTGGCGCTGGCCGGGTTGACCGCGCGCGTGGTGGACGTCGAAGCGTACGCGCTGGAGCGTTCGTTCGGCTTGCTCGCCACGCAGCTGGCGGCTTCTCAAGAGCGCTTGACCGTGGCGGTGGTCGACATCGGCGCCACCATGACCACCCTCAGCGTCCTGCACAACGGCAAGATCATCTACACCCGTGAGCAGTTGTTCGGCGGCCGGCAACTGACCGAGGAGATCCAGCGTCGCTATGGCCTGACCGTCGAGCAGGCGGGGCTGGCAAAGAAGCAGGGCGGTCTGCCCGACGATTACGTCAGCGAGGTGTTGCAGCCGTTTCGCGAGGCGCTGGTGCAGCAGGTATCGCGTTCGTTGCAGTTTTTCTTCGCTTCCGGCCAGTACAACGCGGTCGACCATATTCTGCTCGCTGGCGGCACGGCGTCGGTGCCGGGGCTGGATCGGCTGATCGAACAGCGCCTGGATACTCCGACCCAAGTGGCCAATCCGTTTTCCAATATGGCCCTGAGCAGCAAGGTCAACGCCGGGGCGCTGGCCAGTGACGCGCCGGCCTTGATGATCGCCTGCGGGCTCGCGCTCAGGAGTTTCGACTGATGGCGCGGATCAACCTTTTACCCTGGCGCGAGGAGCGCCGCGAAGAGCGGCGCAAACGCTTCCTGCTGGCGCTGACCGGCGTGGTGGTCGGTTCGATCGGCGCGGTGTTCATTGCCGATCAGATCATCAGCGCGGCCATCGCCCGGCAAGCGGCGCGCAACGACTACATCGGCAAGCAGATTGCCGTGGTCGACGAACGCATCAAGCAGATCAGCGAACTCAAGGCCCATCGCCAGCAGTTGGTCGAGCGTATGCGCATCATTCAGGACTTGCAGGGCAACCGGCAGGTCAGCGGACGAATCTTCGATCAACTGGCGCGCACACTCCCCGACGGTGTGTATTTCACTGACGTGAAGATGGTCGGTAAAACCTTGTCGATCAGCGGTGCGGCGGAGTCGAACAACCGCGTCTCCGAGCTGATGCGCAATCTGGATGCGTCCGACTGGTTTGACGCGGCGAGCCTCACTGAAGTCAAAGCGACCAGTGCCGATCAGGTGGAGCAAACCAACGTCTTTCAGTTGACCGTTCGTCAGACCCAGCCAAAGATTGTGGAGGGCGAGCAATGAAGCCTTCCGAATGGCTGGAGAGTCTGCGCAACATCGACTTCAACGATCTGGACACCAGCAACATCGGATCGTGGCCGGGCGCGGTCAAAGCCATCGCCGGAGCGCTGTTGATGGTGCTGGTATTGGCGTTTGGCTATAACTTTTTCATCAGTGACACGCAAAACCAGCTGCAGCTCAAGCGCGAAGAAGAGGCCACGCTGAAGGAGCAGTTCGCCAGCAAAGCGCGCATATCCGCCAACCTGGATCTGTACACCCAGCAGATGAAGGAGATGGAAAACTCCTTCGGCGTGCTGCTGCGTCAGTTGCCCAGTGACACCGAAGTGCCGGGCTTGCTGGAAGACATCACGCGAACGGGTTTGGGCAGTGGTCTTGAGTTCGAGGAAATCAAACTGCTGCCGGAGGTTACCCAGCCGTTTTACATCGAGCTACCGATCCAGATTACCGTCACGGGTGCCTATCACGACCTCGCCACATTCGTCAGTGGTGTGGCCGGGTTGCCTCGCATCGTGACCCTGCATGACTTCGAACTGGCCCCTGCCAGCAAAGAAGGTGGGTCGAAGTTGCGCATGAGCATCCTCGCCAAGACCTACCGCTACAACGACAAGGGGCTGCAAAAATGACCCCGATACGTTGTTGCGCCGGGTTGATGGCACTGCTGGCATTGAGCGGTTGTGGTGCCAGCAATGACTTCAGCGACCTCGACGCCTACATGAATGAAGTGCGCTTGCGTCCGGCAGGCAAGATTGAACCAACACCCACATTCCGGTCTTACCCAGCATTCAGTTACAGCGCTGCCAACCTGCGCAGTCCGTTCTCGCGTCAGGTGCGCGTCGATCTGGCCGGGCAGAAGCGTGGTTCGCGCAACGTCAAGCCCGACCCTGGTCGGGTCAAGCAATACCTCGAAGGTTTCAACATCGAGCAGTTCGAGATGGTCGGCACGATTGCCAATGCTTCCGGTTCCTTCGCGCTATTGCGTGGCGCCGGCGGGGTGCATCGCCTGAAGGTCGGCGATTACCTGGGGCGCAACGATGGGCGCGTCGTGGCCATCAATGCGACCCAGGTCGATGTGGTCGAAATTGTGCCCGACGGTGAAGGCGCCTGGCTGGAACGTCCGCGCACCATTCCTTTGAAAGAGCATTCATAGTGGAAGTCGAATAATGAACAGGATTTTCTCCACCCTCGGTTTTTCGCTATGGATAGCGCTGTTGTCACCGATGGTACAGGCGGCCAACTTGAAGGCGCTGGATGTGGCAGCGTTGCCCGGTGATCGCGTCGAACTGAAGCTGTCGTTCGACGGCCCGCCGCCGCAGCCCAAGGGTTACACCACCGAGTCACCGGCGCGAATTGCGCTGGACTTGCCCGGTGTGGCCAGTCAGTTGGCGAGCAAAAATCTCGATCTGGGCAGTGGCAATGCGCGCACGGCCACGGTGGTTGAAGCCAAGGACCGCACGCGGCTGATTGTCAGTCTCACGCAATTGGCGCCTTACGACACACGGGTTGAGGGCAACTATCTGTTCGTGGTGGTTGGTCAGGGCGCGCCGGCCAAGGCGCCGCGACCGGCAGTGGCGGCACCACGCGCGTCGACTCCTGCTGCGCCCGCCAAGGCGTTCGTGGCGAAACCCCGCGCCATTCGCGGTGTGGATTTTCAGCGCGGTACTGCGGGCGAGGGCAATGTCGTCATCGACCTGTCCGACCCGACCATCGCCCCGGATATCCAGGAGCATGACGGCAAGATCATCCTCAGCTTCGCCCGTACGCAATTGCCGGAAAAGCTGCGGGTGCGTCTCGACGTGAAGGATTTCGCCACGCCAGTGCAATTCGTCAACGCCGGCGTAACCGGTGATCGCACGGTCATTACCGTCGAGCCCAGCGGCACCTTTGACTATTCCACGTTCCAGACCGATAACAAACTGACCGTCAGCATCCGTCCGATGACCGTCGACGACCTGCAAAAACGCAACGCCGATCGTCAGGCCTATGTCGGTGAAAAGCTCTCGCTGAATTTCCAGGACATTGACGTGCGCTCGGTGCTGCAACTGATCGCCGACTTCACCAACCTCAATCTGGTGGCGAGCGACACGGTGCAGGGCGGCATCACCCTGCGTTTGCAAAACGTGCCGTGGGATCAGGCGCTGGATCTGGTGCTGAAGACCAAAGGCCTGGATAAACGCAAAATCGGTAATGTGCTGTTGGTGGCCCCGGCTGATGAAATTGCTGCGCGCGAACGTCAGGAGCTGGAGTCGCAGAAGCAGATTGCCGAACTGGCGCCGCTGCGTCGTGAGCTGTTGCAGGTGAACTATGCCAAGGCTGCGGACATCGCCAAGTTGTTCCAGTCGGTGACCAGCGCCGAGGCCAAGATCGACGAGCGTGGATCAATCACTGTCGACGAACGGACCAACAACATCATTGCCTACCAGACTCAGGATCGTCTCGACGAGCTGCGGCGGATCGTGGCGCAACTGGATATTCCAGTGCGTCAGGTGATGATCGAGGCGCGCATCGTCGAGGCCAACGTCGATTACGACAAGAGTCTGGGGGTGCGCTGGGGCGGCTCGATCCAGAACAAGGGCAACTGGAATGCTTCCGGGGTCAACGGTTCATCGACCACCATCGGCACGCCGGGCAGCACCAGTACCAACTCGCCGTTCGTCGACATGGGGACTGTCGGCAATACTTCCGGGATCGGTATCGCGTTCATTACCGACAACGTTTTGCTCGATCTGGAGCTGACGGCCATGGAGAAGACCGGCAACGGTGAAATCGTTTCGCAGCCCAAAGTGGTCACCTCCGACAAAGAGACCGCGAAGATCCTCAAAGGCACCGAGATTCCTTACCAGGAAGCCAGCTCCAGCGGCGCCACGTCGGTGTCGTTCAAAGAGGCTTCGCTGTCGCTGGAAGTGACCCCGCAGATCACCCCGGATAACCGCATCATCATGGAGGTCAAGGTCACCAAGGACGAACCGGATTACCTGAACAAAGTGCAGGATGTACCGCCGATCAAAAAGAACGAGGTCAACGCCAAAGTGCTGGTCAATGATGGCGAAACCATCGTGATTGGCGGTGTTTTCTCAAATACTCAGAGCAAGGTTGTAGATAAGGTGCCATTTCTTGGCGATGTGCCGTATCTTGGCCGCCTTTTCCGGCGTGATGTGGTTTCGGAGAAAAAATCCGAGCTGCTGGTATTTCTCACTCCGCGTATCATGAATAACCAGGCGATTGCTGTGAGTCGTTGATTCTGTGCGAAATTTGATTCTTGTAGGTCCGATGGGTGCTGGCAAAAGCACCATCGGCCGATTACTGGCCAAAGAGCTGCGCCTGCCGTTCAAAGATTCCGACAAGGAAATTGAACTGCGCACGGGCGCCAATATCCCGTGGATCTTCGACAAGGAAGGCGAGCCGGGCTTTCGCGACCGTGAGCAGGCGATGATCGCCGAGCTGTGCGAGTTCGACGGCGTGGTGTTGGCGACCGGCGGTGGCGCGGTCATGCGCGATGCCAATCGCAAGGCCCTGCATGAGGGCGGGCGCGTGGTGTATCTGCACGCGTCCGTCGAACAGCAGGTCGGCCGCACTTCCCGCGATCGCAATCGACCGTTGCTGCGCACCGCCGATCCGGCGAAAACCCTGCGTGACTTGCTCGCCATCCGTGATCCGCTCTATCGGGAAATTGCCGATCTGGTGGTGGAAACCGACGAACGGCCGCCGCGTATGGTAGTGCTCGACATTCTCGACCGTCTGGCGCAGCTTCCTCCCCGTTAAAGCATCGCCCGAAATGCGCTATCCTCGGCGTCCTGTCACAGCCCGCCAAGGTTGTGGCGGATGGCGTGCCGGCGGCGTCATACCCGCTATAGGCCGCAGTAACCAATAATTCAGGGCAGGACGCCTGCTTCCATCTTCACTGTGGGGACACATGCAGACACTCAAGGTCGATCTAGGCGAGCGCAGCTACCCGATTCATATTGGCGAAGGTTTGTTGGATCAGCCCGAGTTGCTGGCTCCGCATATCCACGGGCGCCAGGTGGCAATCATCTCCAATGAGACCGTTGCGCCGCTCTATCTCGAACGTCTGACGCGCAGCCTGGCGCAGTTCTCGGTTATTTCCGTGGTGTTGCCGGACGGCGAAGCCTTCAAGAACTGGGAAACCCTGCAACTGATCTTCGACGGTCTGCTAACCGCCCGTCATGATCGTCGCACTACTGTTATCGCCCTCGGCGGCGGTGTGATCGGCGACATGGCCGGTTTCGCCGCTGCCTGCTATCAACGCGGCGTAGACTTCATCCAGATCCCCACCACGTTGCTGTCTCAGGTTGATTCGTCGGTGGGCGGCAAAACCGGGATCAACCATCCGCTGGGCAAGAACATGGTCGGCGCGTTCTATCAGCCGAATGTCGTGCTGATTGATACGGCGTCCCTGAAAACCCTGCCACCGCGCGAGCTGTCGGCGGGTCTGGCTGAGGTCATCAAGTACGGTCTGATCTGCGACGAGCCGTTCCTCGGCTGGCTCGAAGACAACGTCGACGCCTTGCGCGCGCTGGATCAAACAGCCCTGACTTACGCCATCGAGCGCTCCTGCGCAGCCAAGGCTGCGGTGGTCGGCGCCGATGAGAAGGAAACCGGCGTACGCGCCACGCTCAATCTCGGCCACACTTTCGGCCACGCCATCGAGACCCACATGGGCTATGGTGTCTGGTTGCATGGTGAGGCGGTGGCGGCTGGCACCGTGATGGCGCTGGAGATGTCAGCGCGTCTGGGCTGGATCAGCGAACAGGAGCGCGATCGCGGCATTCGTCTGTTTCAGCGAGCCGGCCTGCCGGTGATTCCGCCTTCTGAAATGAGCGAAGCCGATTTTCTTGAACACATGGCAATCGACAAAAAAGTGATCGACGGTCGTCTGCGCCTGGTGCTGCTGCGCCAGATGGGCGAAGCGGTAGTGACCGACGATTATCCGAAAGAGGTTCTACAGGCCACGCTGGGAGCGGATTACCGCGCCCTGGCTCAGCTTAAAGGTTAATAAGATTCCGATGACTAGTTTGCATGCCGACGAGGCGTTCCTCGGCCATTTCCAGTTAAGCCACGACCCCTTCGCGCCGCGCGTACCGGGCTTCAAATTCTTTCCGGCCCAGCGCAAACCGGTGCTCGGCCAACTGCATCACCTGGCGCGTTACAGCCAGTTGCTGCTGGTGGTCACTGGCCCGCAGGGCAGTGGCAAGACTTTGCTGCGCCAGGCGCTGGTCGCCAGCACCAACAAGCAATCGGTACAGAGCGTTGTGGTTTCCGCGCGGGGTGCCGGCGATGCCGCTGGCGTACTGCGTCAGGTGGCGCAGGCGCTGAACGTGGCTCAGGCCGAAGTCGGCGCAATTCTGGATCAGGTGGTGCAGTTGGCACTGACCGGCCAGGAAGTCTATTTGCTGGTGGATGACGCCGAGCAGCTCGACGAATCCGCCCTCGAAGCGCTGATGGCACTGGGTGCCGGCGCGCCGGAAGGTCGCCCGCATGTGTTCCTGTTCGGTGAGTCGTCGCTGATCGCTCAGCTTGAGGCTTTGCACCTCGAAGAAGAGCGCTTCCACGTCATCGAATTGCAGCCTTACACCGAAGAAGAGACGCGCGAGTATCTCGACCAACGGCTCGAAGGTGCGGGCCGGGGTGTCGAACTTTTCACCGCGGATCAGATCTCTGATATTCACGAAAGCTCCGAGGGTTGGCCTGGCAACATCAACCAGGTCGCTCGCGATGCACTGATCGAAGTCATGATTGCCAGCCGCTCTGCGGTCAAGCGTCCAAGTATGGGGTTCAACATGCCGAAGAAACACGTATTGGCGATTTCCGCCGTCGTTGTGGTCGCGGTCGCCGCCGCCTGGCTGATGCCGGGTCGCAACAAGGCGCCAACCACCGGCGCACCCGCCAACGAACAGGCACAACTGCCATTGGGCCAGGGCGCAGCCAATGGCGGCGCGCCGAACGTCGAATTTGCCGGTAATACGCAGCCGATGCCGTTGCCGCTGGTTGGCAACTCGCAACCGGTCATGCGCGGCCCGCTGGCCGAAGCTGCTGGCGGTATCACCGAAGGCGACGACGGTGTGCCACTGGAAGGCTCCAGCGACACGCCGCCGACCGTGACCACTTCGGCGCCTCCTGCGGGCGTTCCGGCCGGTCCGGCACCCACCCCGGCTCCAGTGCCAGCCGCCAAGCCGGCGCCTGCCCCGACACAAATCGCCACCGCCAAGCCTGCTCCGGTAGCGCCAGCGGCCAAACCTGCTCCAGCGCCAGCCAAACCAGTTGCCGCCGCCAAACCCGCCGAGAAGCCGGTTCCCGTGGCCAAAGCCGCCGGTGGCAGCTGGTACGCCGGGCAGCCGACGAGCAACTACGTGGTGCAGATCCTCGGCACCAGCTCCGAGACGGCCGCGCAAAGCTTCGTCAAGGAGCAGGGCGGCGAGTACCGTTATTTCAAGAAAGTCCTCAACGGCAAGCCTCTTTACGTGATCACCTACGGCAACTTCGCCAATCGTGATGCGGCTGTTTCTGCCATCAAGGCCTTGCCAGCGAAGGTTCAGGCTGGTAAACCTTGGCCTCGCACTGTCGCCAGCGTCCAACAGGAACTGGCAACAACTCGCTGAAGATTCGGCGGCCTTACCCAGGCCGCCTCTCCAAGCACCTCAAAATTTCTACGAGTGCGCGCCGCCTTCAGAGGTCGCGTGCCTTGTGGTGTCTGCGTCACAGTAGTCTTTGAGTCGTTGCAGTCAAAATTAAAAAAGTTTTGACTAGCACAGCAGATCGCTTTAAACCTTTCACAAATGCGACATGAATTTGCGACAGTTCGTCGTCAAATTTGTGAGCCTCTGTGTCGCTGTGTACAATGACCACCCTTTTGCCCCCGCTAAGCCGGCGTACGTTCGGCGCGGATCGCAAGTGGTTGAATTGAAAAGAAATTTGCCTCGAAAAGAGGCAGCCTGGTGAGAAAGTGTCTATGAAAGCAGGTCTGTACCAACCAGATGAATTCAAGGATAACTGCGGTTTCGGCCTGATAGCCCATATGCAGGGCGAGCCCAGTCATACCCTTTTGCAAACGGCCATTGAGGCCCTGACCTGCATGACCCACCGCGGTGGGATTAATGCCGACGGCAAGACCGGTGACGGTTGCGGTCTGCTGATTCAAAAGCCCGACGCCTTTCTGCGCGCTATCGCTCAGGAAACCTTCAGCGTCGAGTTGCCCAAGCAATATGCCGTGGGCATGGTCTTCTTCAACCAGGATTCGGCCAAGGCCGAAGCCGCTCGCGAGAACATGAACCGCGAGATCCTCGCCGAAGGACTGCAACTGATCGGCTGGCGCAAAGTGCCAATCGACACCAGCGTCCTCGGCCGCCTGGCCCTTGAACGCCTGCCGCAAATCGAGCAGGTGTACATCGGCGGCGAAGGCCTGAGCGATCAGGACATGGCGGTCAAGCTGTTCAGCGCCCGTCGCCGTTCGTCGGTGACCAACGCTGTCGATAGCGACCACTACATCTGCAGCTTTTCGCACAAGACCATCATCTATAAAGGCTTGATGATGCCGGCCGATCTGGCCGCGTTTTATCCGGACCTGAGTGACGAGCGCCTGCAAACCGCGATCTGCGTGTTTCACCAGCGCTTCTCCACCAACACCCTGCCGAAATGGCCGCTGGCTCAGCCATTCCGCTTCCTCGCACACAACGGCGAGATCAATACCATCACCGGTAACCGTAACTGGGCTCAGGCCCGTCGGACCAAGTTCACCAATGATCTGATGGATCTGGAAGAACTCGGCCCGCTGGTTAACCGCGTCGGTTCCGACTCCTCGAGCATGGACAACATGCTTGAACTGATGGTCACCGGCGGCATCGACCTGTTCCGTGGCGTGCGGATGATCATTCCGCCTGCGTGGCAGAACGTCGAAACCATGGACCCGGATCTGCGTGCGTTCTACGAGTACAACTCGATGCACATGGAGCCGTGGGACGGCCCGGCCGGCGTGGTCATGACCGATGGTCGCTACGCGGTCTGCCTGCTCGACCGTAACGGTCTGCGCCCGGCGCGCTGGGTTACCACCACCAACGGTTTCATCACCGTTGCTTCGGAAATCGGCGTCTGGAACTACCAGCCCGAAGACGTGATCGCCAAGGGCCGCGTAGGCCCGGGCCAGATCCTGGCCGTGGATACCGAAACCGGGCAGATCCTCGACACCGATGCGATCGACAACCGTCTCAAATCCCGTCATCCGTACAAGCAATGGCTGCGCAAGAATGCCCTGCGCATTCAGGCGACCATGGAAGACAACGACCACGGTTCGGCTTTCTACGACGTCGATCAGCTCAAGCAATACATGAAGATGTATCAGGTCACGTTCGAAGAGCGCGATCAGGTACTGCGTCCGCTTGGCGAGCAAGGCTACGAAGCCGTTGGTTCGATGGGCGACGACACGCCGATGGCCGTGCTGTCCCAGCGCGTGCGCACGCCGTACGACTATTTCCGCCAGCAGTTCGCGCAGGTCACCAACCCGCCGATCGACCCGCTGCGTGAAGCGATCGTGATGTCGCTGGAAATCTGCCTCGGTGCCGAGCGCAACATTTTCCAGGAGTCGCCGGAACACGCCTCGCGTGTGATCCTCAGCTCGCCGGTCATTTCCCCGGCCAAGTGGCGTTCGCTGATGAACCTTGATCGCCCGGGTTTCGAGCGGCAGGTCATCGACCTCAATTACGACGAAAGCGTCGGCCTCGAAGCGGCGATTCGCAACGTCGCCGATCAGGCTGAAGAAGCCGTACGTGCCGGCCGTACCCAGATCGTTCTGAGCGACCGTCATATCGCCCCGGGCAAACTGCCGATCCACGCTTCGCTGGCGACCGGTGCGGTGCACCATCGCCTGACCGAAAAAGGCCTGCGTTGCGACTCCAACATCCTCGTTGAAACCGCTACCGCGCGTGATCCGCATCACTTTGCGGTGCTGATCGGTTTCGGTGCCTCGGCGGTTTATCCGTTCCTGGCTTACGAAGTGCTGGGCGACCTGATCCGTACCGGTGAAGTGCTGGGCGACCTCTACGAGGTGTTCAAGAACTACCGCAAAGGCATCACCAAAGGCCTGCTCAAGATTCTGTCGAAGATGGGCATCTCGACCATCGCTTCGTACCGTGGTGCGCAGTTGTTCGAGGCCATTGGCCTGTCCGAAGAAGTGTGCGACCTGAGCTTCCGTGGCGTGCCGAGCCGCATCAAGGGTGCGCGTTTCGTCGACATCGAAGCCGAGCAGAAAGCCCTCGCTGCCGAAGCCTGGAGCCCGCGCAAGCCGATCCAGCAGGGCGGTCTGCTGAAGTTCGTCCACGGTGGCGAATATCACGCGTACAACCCGGACGTGGTCAACACCCTGCAAGCCGCTGTGCAGCAGGGCGACTACGCCAAGTTCAAGGAATACACCTCGCTGGTGGACAACCGTCCGGTGTCGATGATTCGCGACCTGCTCAAGGTCAAGACCCTCGACACGCCGTTGGACATCAGTGAAATCGAACCGCTGGAATCGGTGCTCAAGCGCTTCGACTCTGCCGGTATCTCGCTGGGCGCTCTGTCACCGGAAGCTCACGAAGCCCTGGCCGAAGCCATGAACCGTCTTGGTGCGCGTTCCAACTCCGGCGAAGGCGGCGAAGACCCGGCGCGTTACGGCACCATCAAGAGCTCGAAAATCAAGCAGGTCGCGACTGGCCGTTTCGGCGTGACGCCGGAATACCTGGTCAACGCCGAAGTGCTGCAGATCAAGGTGGCCCAAGGCGCCAAGCCGGGCGAGGGTGGTCAACTCCCGGGCGGCAAGGTCAACGGGCTGATCGCCAAGCTGCGTTATGCAGTGCCTGGCGTGACGCTGATTTCGCCACCGCCGCACCACGACATTTATTCCATCGAAGATTTGTCGCAACTGATTTTCGACCTCAAGCAGGTCAACCCGAAGGCGCTGGTCTCGGTGAAACTGGTCGCTGAAGCTGGCGTCGGCACCATCGCCGCCGGTGTGGCCAAGGCCTACGCGGACTTGATCACCATTTCCGGCTACGACGGTGGCACCGGTGCTTCGCCGCTGACCTCGATCAAGTACGCGGGCGCACCGTGGGAACTCGGCCTGGCCGAAACCCACCAGACTCTGCGCGGCAACGACTTGCGCGGCAAAGTCCGGGTGCAGACTGACGGCGGCCTGAAAACCGGCCTCGACGTGATCAAGGCAGCGATCCTTGGCGCCGAAAGCTTCGGCTTCGGCACCGCGCCAATGATCGCGCTGGGCTGCAAATACCTGCGCATCTGCCACCTGAACAACTGCGCCACCGGCGTTGCCACTCAGAACGAGAAGCTGCGCAAGGATCACTACATCGGCACCGTCGACATGGTGGTGAATTTCTTCACCTACGTCGCCGAAGAAACCCGTGAGTGGCTGGCCAAGCTTGGCGTGCGCTCCCTCGAAGAGCTGATCGGTCGCACCGATCTGCTGGACATCCTCGAAGGCCAGACCGCCAAGCAAAATCACCTGGATCTGACTCCGCTGCTGGGCAGCGATCACATCCCGGCGGACAAGCCGCAGTTCTGCCAGGTTGAGCGCAACCCGCCATTCGATCAGGGCCTGCTGGCCGAGAAAATGGTCGATCTGGCGACGTCGGCGATCAACGACCTCAGCGGCGCCGAGTTCGAACTGGACATCTGCAACTGCGACCGTTCGATCGGTGCGCGGATCTCCGGCGAAATCGCCCGCAAGCACGGCAACCAAGGCATGGCCAAGGCGCCGATCACCTTCCGCTTCAAAGGGACGGCCGGTCAGAGCTTCGGCGTGTGGAACGCCGGCGGTCTGAACATGTACCTGGAAGGCGACGCCAACGACTACGTCGGCAAAGGCATGACCGGTGGCAAGCTGACCATCGTGCCGCCCAAGGGCAGCGTTTATAAGACTCAGAACAGCGCCATCATCGGCAACACCTGCCTGTACGGCGCCACTGGCGGCAAGCTGTTCGCCGCTGGCACCGCAGGCGAGCGTTTCGCCGTGCGTAACTCCGGTGCCCACACGGTTGTGGAAGGCACTGGCGATCACTGCTGCGAGTACATGACCGGTGGTTTCGTCTGCGTGTTGGGCAAGACCGGTTACAACTTCGGCTCTGGCATGACCGGTGGTTTCGCCTACGTGCTCGACCAGGACAACAGCTTCGTTGACCGGGTCAACCACGAACTGGTGGAAATTCAGCGGATCAGTGGTGAGGCGATGGAATCCTATCGCAGCCACCTGCAAAACGTGCTGAACGAGTACGTCGCGGAAACCGACAGCGAGTGGGGTCGTGAACTCGCCGAAAACCTCGATGACTACTTGCGCCGTTTCTGGCTGGTCAAACCGAAAGCGGCGAGCCTGAAATCTCTGCTCTCCAGTACTCGTGCGAGTCCGCAATAACGGCGCAACTGCAAGCGGCAAGTTACAAGCCGCAAGTTAACAGCAGTGCGCGATGTGCCTGCAGAGTGATTTTCTTGCAGCTTGAAGCTAGTAGCTTGAAGCTGCTGTTATGAGGTTTTGAAGATGGCCGAACGTCTCAGTAACGACTTTCAATTCATCGATGTCGGGCGCAAAGATCCGAAGAAGAAACTGTTGCGTCAACGCAAGAAAGAGTTCGTCGAGATCTACGAACCTTTCAAACCCCAGCAGTCGGCCGATCAGGCCCACCGCTGCCTGGGTTGCGGCAACCCGTACTGCGAATGGAAGTGCCCGGTGCACAACTTCATTCCCAACTGGCTGAAGCTGGTGGCCGAGGGCAACATCCTTCAGGCCGCCGAGCTGTCGCACCAGACCAACACCCTGCCGGAAGTCTGCGGCCGGGTTTGTCCCCAGGATCGTCTGTGCGAGGGTGCCTGCACCCTCAACGACGGGTTCGGTGCAGTGACCATCGGTTCGGTCGAGAAGTACATCACCGACACCGCGTTCGCCATGGGCTGGCGCCCGGACATGTCCAAGGTCAAACCGACCGGCAAACGTGTCGCGATCATCGGTGCTGGCCCGGCAGGTCTGGGCTGTGCCGACGTGCTGGTGCGTGGCGGCGTGACCCCGGTGGTGTTCGACAAGAACCCGGAAATCGGTGGTCTGCTGACCTTCGGTATCCCCGAGTTCAAGCTGGAAAAGAGCGTGCTGAGCAATCGTCGCGAAGTCTTCACCGGCATGGGCATCGAGTTCCGGCTCAACACCGAAGTCGGCACTGACGTGACGATGGAACAACTGCTCGCCGAATACGATGCAGTGTTCATGGGCATGGGTACTTACACCTACATGAAGGGCGGTTTTGCCGGTGAGGACCTGCCGGGCGTTTATGACGCGCTGGACTTCCTGATCGCTAACGTCAACCGCAACCTGGGCTTTGAAAAGTCGCCGGAAGATTTCGTCGACATGAAAGGCAAGAAGGTTGTGGTGCTCGGTGGTGGCGACACGGCGATGGACTGCAACCGCACCTCGATCCGCCAGGGTGCCAAGTCGGTAACCTGCGCTTATCGTCGTGACGAAGCGAACATGCCCGGCTCGCGCAAAGAGGTGAAGAACGCCAAGGAAGAAGGCGTGAAATTCCTCTACAACCGCCAGCCGATCGCCATCGTCGGTGAAGACCGGGTCGAAGGCGTGAAAGTGGTCGAGACCCGTCTCGGCGAACCGGACGCCCGTGGCCGTCGCAGCCCCGAGCCGATCCCGGGCTCCGAAGAGATCATCCCGGCCGACGCCGTGGTCATCGCCTTCGGTTTCCGTCCGAGCCCGGCGCCTTGGTTCGGACAGTTCGAAATCCAGACTGACAGCCAGGGCCGTGTCGTTGCGCCTGAGCAAGGTCAGTACAAGCACCAGACCAGCAACCCGAAGATCTTTGCGGGTGGCGACATGGTGCGCGGTTCCGACCTGGTAGTGACGGCAATCTTCGAAGGCCGTAATGCCGCCGAAGGAATCCTTGATTACCTGGGCGTCTAAAACCGTTTTAAGCTACACCGCAATACCTGTGGGAGCTGGCTTGCCAGCGATAGCATCACCTCGGTTTATCTGGACACACCGAGGTGTCTGTATCGCTGGCAAGCCAGCTCCCACAGTGTTTTGTGGCGTTACAAAGTCTGCATTCCAACGCAATAAATTGACCCGATAGACAAAAGGCTGACCTGCATCCGTGCCTTTTCCCTCGCGCTCTGAGAAAATGCCCGCACTTTTTTTCCGGATGCCGACATGACTGCCCTGAAGAACGACCGTTTCCTCCGCGCCCTGCTCAAGCAACCCGTAGACGTCACCCCCGTGTGGATGATGCGTCAGGCCGGCCGCTACCTGCCGGAATACCGCGCCAGCCGTGCCCACGCCGGTGACTTCATGAGCCTGTGCATGAATCCGGAGTTCGCTTGCGAAGTCACCATGCAACCGCTCGACCGCTATCCACAACTGGACGCGGCGATCCTGTTTTCCGACATCCTCACCATCCCCGATGCCATGGGCCAAGGCCTGTACTTCGAGACTGGTGAAGGCCCGCGCTTCAAAAAAGTCGTCAGCACCCTGGCCGACATTGAGGCCCTGCCGATCCCTGATCCGCACAAAGACCTTGGCTACGTGATGGACGCGGTGAGCACCATCCGTCGTGAGTTGAACGGCCGTGTGCCGCTGATCGGCTTTTCCGGCAGCCCGTGGACACTGGCGACGTACATGGTTGAAGGCGGCTCGTCGAAAGACTTCCGCAAGACCAAAGCCATGCTCTACGACAACCCGCAAGCCATGCACCTGCTGCTGGACAAGTTGGCGCAGTCGGTGACTTCGTACCTCAATGGCCAGATCATGGCTGGCGCGCAAGCGGTGCAGATCTTCGATACCTGGGGCGGCAATCTGTCGGCGGCGGCGTATCAGGAATTCTCGCTGGCCTACATGAAGAAAATCGTCAGCGGTTTGATCCGCGAAAACGACGGTCGCAAGGTGCCGGTGATCCTGTTCACCAAGAACGGCGGCCTGTGGCTGGAAAGCATCGCCGAGGCCGGCGCCGACGCACTGGGCCTGGACTGGACCTGCGACATCGGCAACGCCCGCGCTCGTGTTGGCGACAAGGTTGCCCTGCAAGGCAACATGGACCCGACCGTGCTCTACGCCAAGCCGGAAGCAATCCGCACCGAAGTCGGGCGCATTCTGGCCAGCTACGGCAAGGGCAGCGGCCACGTGTTCAACCTCGGCCACGGCATCACCCCGGAAGTCGACCCGGAACACGCCGGTGCCTTCCTGCGCGCGGTGCATGAGTTGTCGGCTCAGTATCACGAGTGATCGATACGCAATAAAAAACGCCCGGCCAATGCCGGGCGTTTTTGTATGCGTAATCCACAGTCGGACGCTTAGCAAATGTGGGAGCGAGCCTGCTCGCGAATGCGCAGTTTGCGTCAATAAATTTGCTGACTGATCCACCGCTTTCGCGAGCAGGCTCGCTCCCACACTGGTTTTGGGTCAGGCCTTCACACCACCCAATGGCGGCAACTTCGCCAGCTTCAACGCTATCAACAGCGCCACCAGCAACAAGGCGCCGATAAACAATCCAATCCCGTTCCACCCACCCAAATGCCAGAACACCCCGCCCGCTGTCCCGGCAATGCTTGACCCGGCGTAATAGCTGAACAGGTACAGCGACGACGCCTGGCCCTTGGCCTTGATCGCCCGACGGCCGATCCAGCTGCTCGCTACCGAATGCGCGGCGAAGAAGCCGAAGGTGAAAATCAACATGCCGACAATCACCAGCAGCAGTGGTGTAAACATGGTCAACGCGAGACCGGCGAACATCAGCGCGATAGTTGCCCAAAACACTTTGCGCCGCCCCAATTGGTCCGCCAGCGAACCGATTTTCGCCGAACTGTAGATCCCTGACAGGTACACCACCGAGAGCAAACCGACGAACACTTGATCGAGGTTGTACGGTGCAGCCAGCAAGCGATAGCCGATGTAGTTGAACAGCGTGACAAACGCGCCCATCAGTACGAACGCTTCAAGAAACAACAGCGGCAGACCGGCATCGCGAAAGTGCATGGTGAAACCGTCAAGCAAGCTGCGCGGATGCAGCGAGCGTGAGCGGAAGTTGCGCGACTCCGGCAGGATCTTCCAGAACACCGCCGCCGCAATCATCGCCAGACCGCCAATCACCAGCATCGCCGTGTGCCAACTGACGAAGTCGATCAACACCCCGGTAATCAGGCGTCCGCTCATCCCGCCAATTGCGTTGCCGCCGATGTACAAACCCATGGCAAGGCCGATGTGTTGCGGATGAATTTCTTCACTCAGATAGGTCATCGCCACCGCGGCCAGGCCGCTCAACGACAAGCCGATCAGCGCGCGCATGATCAGCACGCCGTGCCAGCTCGGCATCATTGCACTGGCCATGGTGCACAGCGCTGCCGCGAACAGCGCGGCAACCATGACCGGTTTACGCCCGACCCGGTCGGAAATCGGCCCGGTGATCAGTAAGCCGATGGCGAGCATGCCGGTGGCCACCGACAGAATCAGGCTGCTCTGCGCCGCGTTGATTCCGTATTCATGAGACAGCAACGGCATCATCGGCTGCACGCAATACAGCAGTGCAAACGTCGCAAACCCGCCGCTGAATAGCGCCAGCACCGTGCGCATGAACATCGGTGTGCCTTTTTCGATGTAGATCTCTTGCAGTTCGGCGACGACATCGTCCGCTGCAGGCGGAACCTCATGGGCAAGGGGGGCGGTGGCAGTTTTCACATCGGACCTCGGAGAGCGCAGCCGGGCAGGCAATGAAAAAATCATATAGCTGGCTAATGTTTCTATCCAATATATTGTTCGACCTGTTTGATAGCTTTAACGACCTAATGGGGTTTTTATGGAATTGCGTCACCTGCGCTACTTCATCGCCGTCGCCGAAGAACTGCATTTCGGCCGCGCAGCACAGGTGCTGGGCATCTCCCAGCCACCGCTTAGCCAGCAGATTCAGGCGCTTGAGCAAGAGGTCGGTGCACGTCTGTTTGAACGGACCAATCGTCGGGTCGAGCTGAGTGAGGCCGGCAGATTGTTTTTGGAAGAGGCGCGGCTGGTGCTGGCGCAAGTCGACAAAGCGGCGGATGTCGCCCGTCGTGCGCAACTCGGCGAACTCGGTGAACTGAAGATCGGCTTCACCTCATCGGCGCCGTTCAACTCGACCATTCCGCAGGCGATCTTTTCATTTCGCCAGCGGTTTGCAGCGGTGCATCTGCATTTGCGTGAGATGAGTAGCACCCAGGTTGCCGAGGCGCTGGTCGACGAATCAATTGAAGTCGGCATCATGCGCCCGCTGGGTTTGCCGGATTCATTGAGCGTGGTGGAATTGATGCGCGAGCCGCTGGTAGCGGTGCTCAGTTCCAAGCATCCGTTGGCTCAGGGCAGCGAGGAGGGGTTGTTTCTCTCGGCGCTGGCGCTGGAGCCTTTCGTGTTCTTCCCGCGCAGTTATGGCAGCGGTCTCTACGCACAACTGCTCAGCCTGGCGCGCGACGCCGGTTTCAGCCCGCATTTCGCCCAAGAGGCCGGCGAAGCCATGACCATCATCGGTCTGGTGGCGGCGGGGTTGGGCGTGTCGGTGTTGCCGGCGTCCTACCAGCGGATGCGCATCGACGGCGTGGTCTACCGGCCGCTGCTCGACCCCGCAGCGGTGTCGGCCGTATGGCTTGTACAGCGCAAGGATCAGAAATCGCCGATGGCCAAGGCGTTTGTCAAATTGCTTACAAGTAAGGTCGAGCCTCCGAAAACCTGAAGTCAAAAGATCGCAGCCTTCGGCAGCTCCTACAGGGAAAGGCATTCCAAATGTAGGAGCTGCCGAAGGCTGCGATCTTTTGATCTGCCCTTCAAGGCAACCGCACCAAATCCCCCTTCAACGCCACCCTCGTGACAAAAATCCCCGCTCGACACTCGTAAGTATTCAAATCCTTGCGCACGTGCTGGTCGTAATAACTGACGATATTGGTCACCGCATTCGCCCCGACCCGTTTGGCCTCGGCCTGCAACTTGATCAGGTTTGACTGCAGCACCCACTCGCACGAGAACTGATCACTCTTGTTGAACCCGTTGGTACTCAGATCACTGACCACGCCCCGCCTTAGCAACTGTTGAGTTCCCAGCGGCCCATTGCCAACCAGATAAAACTTCACACTGCCATCCAGCCGCCCGGCACGAAGCGCATCCGAGAGCACGGTCTCGAACGGCATGTACATCAGATTGGTGGCGTGGCTGGCGCTGGGGAGCAGGCAGAAGAGCGTTGCGGCGATCAGGGCTTTCACTTGCATGGTCATCTCCTTGACGGTGAAAGAGAGCAGCGAGTGTTTGATCGACTGGGGCTCGCCGTTCTGGCAGGTGTGGTGCGGTTGCCTGCTTGAACGAGTGTAGATGGGCAAAATAAAAAGGGCGCCGAAAGGCGCCCTTTGTCGTTTCTACAGTTCCATCAATCCACGTGCGCCAAATCCCCACGCAACGCCACACTCGACACGACCAGCCCGGCGCGGCACTGGAATTTTTCGGTGTCTTTGTAGAGGTCGCGCTGGTCGACACTGGCGATGTTGATCACGGCGTTGGCGTCGGCCTTTTTGGCGGCGTTCTGCAGGGTTGCGAGGGCCGATTGCAGGGCCCAGAAGCAGGCGTCTTCGTCGGACTTGTTCGAGCCGTTGGTCTTGCGGCTGCTGCTGACGGTGTCGAGTTTGCGTACCTGTTTTGGCAGGGTTTCGCCGGCCAGGTAGAACTTGACGCTGCCGTCGAGCAGGCCGGCGTCGGTGGCGCGTTTGACGCCTTCGCGGAAGCTGAGGTAGGTCGGCTCGTCGGCGCCTTGCTTGATGATGCCAAGGCTGTTGACGGCTTCGATGTCCGGGTTGATCGACAGCTCCTTGAGGACGTTGTCGCGCAGACGGTTGACCCAGCGGTTGTAGTTGCCGTGGATCTTGCCGTCCTTGGCATTCAGGCCGTAGCTGCTGCGGTAGTCGATTTCGAACGAAGTCGGGGTGAACGGGATGTCGACTTCGGCGTGATGCCGACCACGCACGGTGATCGCGGCTTTGATCATGCCCGGACGCACCGATTGCACGACCCATTGGCGATCATTGAGCGCAGTGACGATGGCGCGGCTCATCTGTGATTCGGTGAAGCCCAGGTTGCTGGAGAACTCTTCCTTTGCGTTGTACACCGGTTTGCTGGTGCAACCGCCGAGTATAAAAGCCAGGGCCAGCAGGGCGGCGATGCGGTGAAACTGAGTCATTCCCTTCACTCCAAACGTGTAGCGGTCAGTGCCAGCGGCGGAAAATCAACGAGGTGTTGACGCCACCAAAAGCGAAATTGTTGTTCATCACGTATTCGTTGCTCATCTGGCGGAATTCACCGCGCAGATAGTCGAGCTTGCCGCAGTGCGGATCGACCTCATCGAGGTTGAACGTGTGCACGTACAGGTCGCGGTTGAGCATTTCGATGCTGAACCACGACTCCAGCGCTCCGCAGGCCCCCAGCGTATGGCCGAGGAAACTCTTCTGCGAGCTGATCGGCATGCGTTCACCGAATAAGCTGCTGGTCGCCAGTGTTTCGGCAATATCGCCTTGTTCTGTAGCGGTGCCGTGGCCATTGACGTAACCGATCGCATCCGGTGTGAGCCCGGCGTCTTCGAGCGCCAGTTCCATCGCACGGCGCATGGTGGTTTGTTCCGGGCGTGTGGTGTGCTGGCCGTCGGCGTTGCTGCCGAAACCGACAATCTCGGCGTGGATATGTGCACCGCGAGCAAGGGCGTGTTCCAGCTCTTCGAGCACCAGCATGCCGCCACCTTCACCGATCACCAGACCATCGCGGCCCTTGTCGTACGGACGTGGGCTGGTCTGTGGCGCGTCGTTTTTCAGGCTGGTGGCGTAGAGCGCGTCGAACACCATCGCTTCGGTCGGGCAGAGTTCTTCGGCGCCGCCGGCGAGCATCAGCGGCAGGCGTCCGAACTTGATTGCCTCGTAGGCATAACCGATGCCCTGACTGCCGCTGGTGCAGGCGCTGGACGTCGGAATCAGACGACCGGTGAGGCCGAAGAAGATGCTGATATTCGCCGCTGTGGTGTGCGGCATCATGCGCACGTAGGAGTTGGCGTTGAGGCCCTCGGCCACCGAGTTGAGCAGCATGTTGCCGAACGCCTTGATCTCGTCGGTGCTGCCGGTGGAGGACCCGCAGGCCACGCCCATGCGCCCGTCCTTGATCGATGCGTCGCCGAGCAGGCCGGCGTCGGCCAGGGCTTGTTCCGCTGCACCGACAGCCAGACGCGAAACCCGACCCATGCTGCGCAGTTGCTTGCGGGTCCAGTGCGCCGGGACGACGAAATCATCGATGGGGCCGGCGAGACGCGTGTTCAGTTCGCTGAAGCGATCCCACTCGTCCATCCGGCGGATGCCGCTGCGGTTGGCCGCGAAGTTGCCAGCGATGGTCTGCCAGTCGCTGCCCAGCGAGGTGATGCCGGCCATGCCGGTGACAACGACGCGCTTCATCAGCACAAGCCTCCGTTGACCGCCAGGACCTGGCGGGTGATGTACGAAGCTTCCGCCGACATCAGGAAATTCACCGCACTGGCCACCTCTTCAGGGGTGCCCATGCGTTGCGCGGGGATCATTTTCATCAATTCTTCCACCGGCACGTTTTCGTCGAGCATCGCTGTGTCGATCAGGCCTGGCGCGACGCAGTTAACGGTGATTTTGCGCTTGCCCAGTTCGATCGCCAACGCTTTTGCAGCGCCGATGACACCGGCCTTGGAGGCGCTGTAGTTGACCTGGCCACGGTTGCCGATCAATCCCGACACCGAAGTGATGCAAACGATGCGACCAGCGGCGCGGCGACGGATCATCGGCATCATCACCGGGTGCAGGACGTTGTAGAAACCGTCGAGGTTGGTGCGCAGCACCACGTCCCAATCGTCGTCGCTCAGGGCTGGAAAGGCACCGTCGCGGGTCAGCCCGGCATTGAGCACCACACCGTAATAGGCACCGTGGGTTTCAACGTCGGCTTCGAGGATGGTTTTGCAGGTTTCACGGTCGGCGACATCGAACTGCAGGATGCGCGCGTTGCGGCCCAGCGCTTGAATTTCAGCCTGCACTGCCTGGGCTTCGGCGACGCCGCTGCGGCAATGCAGGACGATGTCGTGGCCGGCCTGCGCCAGACGCAAGGCAATGGCGCGGCCGATGCCACGGCTGGAACCGGTGACCAGTACGGATTCAGTCATCGTTCGACTCCTGTGTCTGTTGCAGATATTGGGACGGTTGCGGCGGGCGGAACACATTCAGTCGGGCGCTGGCCTGGATGCCGGGCGCAGTGATGTGGCATTCGAACACGCCCATGCCGTTGTCATCTTCCAGCGAGCGGATGCCGTGGACGGTCAACTCGCTGCCGGCCGGAAACGCTTCGACGTTGCACTCGAACTTGCGTGTGCCGAGCAGGAAACCCAGTTCCACCGGGTTGCCTTTGCGCCGTGCATGACAACCGGCGAACGCGGCGACGCTTTGTGCCATCAGCTCGACGCCGACCCACGCCGGCAGGCTGCCGTCGGGCAGGCTGAACAGGCCGTCAGGCTTGACCGTGAGGCAGGTGTAAATCTGTTCTTCGTCGAAGCGGATGATCTTGTCGATCAGGATCATGTCGCCTGCGTGAGGCAGCAGTTCGGCGAGCGGCCAGTCAGTCATGGGGCGTCTCCGATAATCAGGCTGACGTTGTTGCCCCCGAAGGCAAACGAGTTGCTCATCAGGTAGCGGGGTGCAATGGACGTCAGGGGTTCACTTGCGGTCACCCACTTGAGCGCTGGCAGGTCGGGATCGGGTTGGCCGTCCCAGACGTGCGGCGGTAGCGCGTGGCCTGGGTTGTCAGCGCTCAGGCTCAGCCAGCAGAACGCCGCTTCCAGCGCGCCGGCAGCACCGAGCGTGTGACCGGTCATCGGTTTGGTCGACGAGCACGCCACGCCGTCGGGGAACAGCGTGGCGACCGCCAGGCTTTCCATGGCGTCGTTGTGTTGGGTTGCGGTGCCGTGCAGGTTCAGATAGTTGATTTGCCCGGGTTGCAATTTCGCGCGACTCAAGGCTTTTTGCATCGCTTGCAGCGCGCCGCGCCCGCTCGGTTCCGGCGCCGAGATATGGTGCGCATCGGAACTGGCGCCAGCGCCGAGCAGGGCGATGGCCGGACCCTCCCCGCGTTGCTTGCTCATCACGAACAGCACCGCGGCTTCGCCGATGTTGATGCCGTTGCGATTGGCCGAGAACGGATTGCAGCGCTCATCGGATACCGCTTCCAGCGATGAAAAACCGTTGAGGGTCAGTTTGCACAAGCTATCGACGCCGCCGCAGAGCACTGCATCGCACAGACCGAGATCGAGCAGGCGCTGCGCACTCATCAGGGCGCGTGCGCTGGAAGTGCACGCGGTGGAAATCACGTAGGCCGGACCGCTCAGTTGTAGCCAGTCGACAAGGAAATTCGCCGGGGCGCCGAGTTCCTGTTGCCGATAGTCGTATCCGCTCGGG
Source organism: Pseudomonas sp. A0308 (assembly GCF_044218815.1). Taxonomy (NCBI): domain Bacteria; kingdom Pseudomonadati; phylum Pseudomonadota; class Gammaproteobacteria; order Pseudomonadales; family Pseudomonadaceae; genus Pseudomonas; species Pseudomonas sp. A0308. The sequence continues at coordinate 2,837,839 of NZ_CP162581.1, read as the reverse complement.
AACTGCTGTTCACGAAGGAAATGCGCCAGACCACGACTGGCTTCGTCAATGCCCGAGGTGCTGGTGCCGAGTACCACGCCGATGCGCTCGCGGCCATAAGTCTCAATGGCCCGGTCGATGTCGTTGCGGATCTGCAACGCGGCTTCCAGCAAAAGCTGATTGTTGCGGCTGCGCTGGTCGGCGAGTTCTGGCGCAATCGCTGCCAGCTCACCGTGCACGGCGGCCACCGGCAACTCACGCTCCGGCACCCAGCCGGATTCGCGACGCATGCCGGAGCAGTCGCCAGCGAACAGGTTGTGCGCAACTTCATGCTTGTCGCGGCCCAGTGCGCAGATTACGCCGAGGGCATTCAAGTAGGCGGTCATGGCGTCGGTTCACCGAGGGGGGAGACGCGGTAGTGCGGGCCTTGAGGCAGTTTCAATTCGAAGCTCAACGGTTGTGAGTAGCGGATATTCCAGCGCGCTGGCAGGGAGCGTTGCTCGCCCTGTTGCTGCGCGGCGGGGTAGTTTCGCAGGAGTTCGCCGGACGGGGTCAGGGCGAACAGCAACGCGGCGAACAACTCCCGGGCTTCGGGATTGGGCGGCAGCAGGCCATCGGCCTGCCAGCGCCCGTCGATCAGTTGCTGACGTGCCTGGGGAATGCCCAGCGGGTCCATCATCGACCAGCGGATGCCGGAACCTTCACGCTGGATCACTAGTAGCCAGTCCTGGCGTTGCTCGGCGAGGTTGCGTTCGATGTGCAGTTGCAGGGGCAGCGGTAGAGTCGGGTTGCCCGTTGGTAGTGGTGCCTGAGTTGCGCAGGCACCTAGCAGCGCGATGCAGACCAACGAAAACAGTCGCAACACCCAAAAACCTGTGGGAGCTGGCTTGCCAGCGATTGCGTCGGCACGTCCAATATTGAGGATGACTGATCCACCGCTATCGCTGGCAAGCCAGCTCCCACAGGGTGGGTTGTGTACTGATCGACTGCCGTACATCAGATCTCACCTTCCAGCGGCTTGCGCGCAACCACGTTCACCAGCGTCTCTTCCCGCTGCCCGAACGGTTTGGGCTTGAGCAATCCAAACCGCTCCAGCAAACCGAAATCCTTCGACCGGCTCCACCACAAATACGGGTACGAAACATTGCGCTCGCCAAACTCAAAACCCTGCTCGCGAATCATCCCCAGATACTGCGCGGCGCTTTTCTGCACGTGCATTGGATGGCGGAACAGCCAGCGAATCACCCAGGTATCGATGTAAGCCTCGGTCGATTCGGCAAACAGCAGATAACCGCCAGGCTTGAGCACCCGATAAAACTCGGCCAAGGCCTTTTCCTGCTCGACCAGATGATGAAAGGTCTGGTGGCAGAACAGCAGATCGACACTGGCGTCCGGCACGTTGAGCGTTGCGCAATCGCTGCCGATCAGCTCGACTTGCAATCCCTGACGCGCCGCTTCTTCGGCGCTCAATTCAAGGCTGTGCGGATCGGCATCGATGCCGATCAAACGTTGAGGTGCAAAGGTCTGGCGCAAATGGCCGAACGATTTGCCCTGACCGCAACCGGCATCGAGCAGCACCGGGTTTGCCGGCGGTGCTTCGCTGAACAGCCCACGCAGATCGTTGATTGCCACGCGCAATACGTGATGCTGCCAGGTGTGGCTGCGCAGGAACCAGAAACCGAAGCGGGTTTCCTCGACGTAGCTGTCGCTCAGGTAATTCATGGGGCGTCCTTTGCACAAAGTTCGGAAATCATCTTCAACCGGCGCCGAGCTTCGCTGACGAACGGGTTACGTTCATCCCAGGCATAACCGGCGAGAATCGAGCAGATCATCCGGCGAATGTCGGCCTGGCTCTGTTCATAAAAAATCACGTCCTGGAAGGTCCCGGCGTACCAGCCCTCGACATAGCAGCGGAAGGTGTCGACGCCGCGTTTGAGCGGCTCGGCAAACTCGCTTTGCCAATCCACCGTTTCGCCCTGCAACTGACGATGCAACACCGCCGCCGCCATGCTCGCCGAACGCATGGCGATGGTTACGCCGGAGGAGAACACCGGATCGAGAAATTCCGCCGCGTTGCCGAGTAACGCAAAGCCCGGGCCGTGCAGGGTTTTGACGTTGGCTGCGTAGCCGCCGAGGGTGCGCGCCGGGGTATCCCACACGGCGTTGTTGAGCACGTCGGCCAGACTTGGCGTTTCGGCGATGAAACCGCGCAGACAGGCGTCAAGATCGGTATCGCGACCTTCGAAGTGTTCGGCAGCGGCGACCACGCCGACCGAGCAGCGACCATTGCTGAACGGGATGGTCCAGAACCAGATATCGCGATGCTGCGGGTGCGTGGTGACGAGGATTTTTTCGCGGTCGAACGCCGGGTTGTCGATGTGATCTTCGACGTGAGTGAACACCGCCTGGCGCACCGGGAAATTCGACGGCGCCTCCAGATCCAGCAAGCGTGAAAGCACGCGACCGTAACCGCTGGCATCCAGCACGAAATCCGCTTCGACGCGGTATTCGCTGCCGTCTTCGCGGCGCACATCCAACTGCGGTTTTGCCCGGTCGAAATCGACGCTGACGATGGCATCGCCATAGCGAATCTCGGCGCCTTGCAGCGCGGCTTGATCGGCCAGCAGTTTGTCGAAGTCGGCGCGCTGCACCTGGAACGTGGCCGGCTTGCCGTTGGTGAAGGTGTCGCCAAAATCAAACGCGCTGTAGCGCTCGCCCCAGGCAAACGCAGCGCCGGTCTTGCGCTGGAACCCGGCGGCGTTGACGGCGTCGAGCATGCCGGCTTCTTCGACGAAGTCCAGGCAATGGCTGAGCAGGCTTTCGCCGATGGAAAACCTTGGGAAGTGCTGACGCTCGATCACCAGCACGTCGTGCCCTTTGCGCTTGAGCAGGGCGGCGGCGATGGCGCCCGAGGGGCCTGCGCCGATGATCACGACCTGACGCGATTCCATTTCAACGATTGGCACGTGAGCTCCGGGGCAGTGGGTTGTTCGAATTCAATGGGGCGCGATGCAGGCCGATGAGGGCTGGCAGCAACGTCGCGATCAGGCCCATCAGCATCAGCGCGAAGTACAGCGCCGGGGTGATTAGCTGTTGTTGCAACAGCAAGTTGAGAAAGACGATTTCGCTCAGGCCGCGAATGTTCAGCAGCACGCTTTCCCGCCAGCGACTGGCACCCTCGAACGAGGCACCGGCCCAGCCGAGGCCAAGCCAGTTGCCAAGCAGTTTACTGGCAATCGGCACCAGCAGCAGTGCCGCCCATTGCAGCGCGCCAAGGCTGGCGAGGGCGGCGTGTACGTCGATCTGCACGATGCCGAACGTGAGGATCAACGGGATCGCGATCCACGTCTGCAAACGGCTCATCCAGCGCGCCGGCAACGGCAGCACCAGCGGTATTCTCAGCGTGGCCATGCACAACAGGTAGCCGATGCCGAAAATCAGCGCATTGAGTTTGTAGTGCTCGGCCAGCACCAATAACGCGAAGAAGCCGAGGCTATAAGTCAGCGGTCGCTGCACACCGAACAAACGCAGCAGCAAGGGCACGCACGCCAGCCCCAGCGGCAGCAACAGACTGCTCAGGTGCAAACTGCCTTGGGCGAGGCCGAACAGGGTCCAGCAGGTCAGATCGATCAGGATCGCGGTTTGCACCAGCCGTCGTGTGGCAGCGGGCGGGTAGTCGATGTGGCGCAGATACAGATACAGCACCGGAATGGCCGTGATGGCGAACACCAGACCGATGGCCAACGAGTTAAGCCACGCTTGCGCTGGCAGCAGCCAATAGGCGGTCGCCAGGCCACAGGCGAACGGCACGGCGAAACTCGGTACGGCGATTTTCACGCTCTGGCGATCCAGACGCAGGTCGATCACATCGCTGAGGATGTGCCCGAGCAACAGGGCAAAACTCAGGCTGTAGAGGTCTTTCAGCCACGTCGGCGCAATCAGTTCGGCGCCGCTGAGCTGCCAGCCCGGTTCGATCCAGAAATACATCAGCAGCGGCAAACCGAAGCTCGCCAACAGCAACTGGCTGACAATCGGAATCAGGCCGAAGTGGCGACCGACGCGGGTCGCGACAAAGAACAGCGCCAGGGCCAGCAGCCAGAATCCGACGACCATCATGCTGCCGGCTCCGCGACTGTTGCGGTGTGAGGGTGACGCCCGGCCCACGGTGCAAGCATGAAGCTGAAGGCCAGACCGAGGCTGACCGATAAGCCGAAGTTGCTCACTGCTGGCGTGCTCGATACCGCCAGCAAACCGAATGACAGCCACGTCGTCACGGCCGCCAGCAACGTGCCGAGCAGACTCACCGCCGCGCCGCCGACTTGCTCACGCATGAGAATCGCGTAATCGACGCTGATCGCTGTCACCAGCAGCAGGCCGAACAGGCTGAACAATGTCAGCGGCTGGCCGAGCCAACCGAGGCTGGCCAGGCTGCACAGCGCTGCCAGCAACGGCAGCGTGACGATGCGCAGGGCGCCGCCGAGACCAAACGGCAGGATCAACACCAGCACGATCAACACGCAGGAGGCGAGTTTCAGTTCTGCCGCGCTGATCTGCGTGGCGGCGAAAACACTGTTCAATTCCCCGAGGCGATCCACCAGCACCACCCCCGGTAAATCCAGCGCCTGCACCCGCAGCAGCGAAGAATTGTTCAGGCCTTGCAGACTGGTGATCGCCGCCACGCCCTCTTCGGTCGGGCCAAGCCACAGCGTGCGGTAGGGCTCGCCGAGCGGACCGACCAGCGCGGCGTCGATGTCCTCAAAGGACAATCTTTGCAACTGCTGCAACTCGTTTTGCAGGGCCGTTACCGGCACGCCGAGATCGAGCAGCGGCTGCCAGAACTGTGGAAGCTTGTTCAGCGCTTGGCGCACTTGCTCTTGTTGACTTGGCGGGCTGACCAGTTGATCGAGCGCCAGAAAACCTTGCAGTTTGTCGAGGTTGACCAGTTGCTCCAGACGTTCGCTCAGTGCCGCTTGTCGTGCGAGCAGTTCTTGCTGATTGGCCGCGCGCACCAGGAAGAATTGGCTGGTCGGCTGATACCCGGTGATGCGTGCGATGGTCTGCGCTTCGTCGGTCAGTTGCTGTGGCGCGCCGACCCATTGGCGGATGTCGTTTTTGCTTTGCAGTTGCACGAGACCGCCGACACAGAAGGCGATCAACAGCGCCAGCAGTATTGGCGTGCAGATGCGCTCCAGCAGTTTTTCCCGCAGGTTTATTAGCCGTTTGGCCAGATGCAGCGGCCATTGCGCCGGGCGCAGTTCGACATTCTTCAACAGCGCCGGCAGCAGGCACACCGCCGACAGATAGGCGCCCAGCAAGCCGGCGGCAGAGAATACGGCGATTTGCGTCAGCGCCGGGAAGGGCGTCCACGCCAGCGCCAGATAACCGATGGCGCTGGTGATCAGGCTCAGCGTCAGCCCGGGCAGGGTCAGGTGCAAGGCGGGCCAACTGCGCCACGGTTTCAGGCTCCAGCTCTTCGACAGATAGTGCAGCGGGTAATCCACCGCCACGCCGATCAGGCTGGAACCGAGTACCAACGTCATCACGTGCATATGGCCGAACAGCGCCACACACGCCACGGCACCGAACAACATGCCCACCAGCACCGGCACAAATGCCAACAACACGCGCCAGCGACGGAACGCCAAAAGCAGCAACAGCAGAATCCCGACTGTGGCGCCGCCGCCCACCCAGGTCATCTCGCGAGTGGCCTGTTGCTGACCACTGGCCGCGTACAGCAGACCGCTGGCGGCCAGAAGCTGCACGTCGGATTTCGCCGCCTGATCACGACTGTGCTTAAGCAGATCGGCCACTTGCAGCGGCAGGTTCATGTCGAAGGCATTGCCGGTGGTGCGTGCGCGCAACAGCACCCAGCTCTTGCCGTCGGCATCGGCGACCAACGCACCGCTGCCGATGTCCAGCTGCACCGCGCCGTGTTGCGGCTGGCTGTTCTGGATGCGTGCAGTCAGGCCCAACCAGTCGTCCTGACTCGGCACCAGACTGAAACCGCTGAACGGGTCGAACAGTGCCTGCACCCGTTGCTGAATGAAGGCGTCGGGATGTTCGATCAGGAGTTGCCGGTCACTCGCCGAGAGCATCGCCAGCCGCCCTTGCAGCAATTGCGTGCGCAGGGCCGGGAGGTCTGCTTGCAGGTTCCACTGCACTTTTTCGAACAGTCCGCTGGCTTGCCATTGCTCGCCCAGCGTTTGCGCCATGGCCACTGCTTGCTGGCGATCGGCGTGGCCGACCAGCACCAGCATTTCGCGGTTGAGAGGCTCCTGCATGCGTTGTTCGGCGCGCAGTTCGAGGGCGTCGGGGTCAGTGCCCGGCACCAGTTCCATCAGGTTGGCGGACAACGGCGCACCGTCGCGCCACTGCCAACCGGCCAGCGCGACGACCGCCAGCAGCAGAATCAGGAACAGCCAGGGCAGCTTGCGTTCACTCGGCAAAGTCATGTTGCTCCGCGTCGCTCAACGGTTGGCCGGCGGTGCTGTCCTGCATGCGCAGCACGGTGCTGTCGCCTTGGGTTTCCAGCAGTTCGATGGTTTGCACCAGTTCGCCGCCGTCAATGTTGATCTGGCTGAACACTTGCTTGAGCAACAGCGAACGTGGGGTCAGGGTGAGTTTCCACCGTTGAGCGTCGCCACTGAGCGCCAGTTCGAAGTCGCGTTGCAGGCCGCTGCTGTCACCTTGCAGCACAGCGAGAAACAAACGGTTCTGCTCGGCCCCGGCGCTTTTGTTCGGCAGCAGTTGCCAGCCGTTGCCGTCACGCCGGGCAATGCCTTTGGCGCTAATGCGGTAATCCTGTTGCAGCGGGGTTTTCAGCAGCCAGAGCAGGCCCTGGTTTTTTGCGAGGACGAAACTGCCCTTGCTGATCAGCGGCTGGGGCAGGGCGCGCAGGTGTTTTTCCTGGACGAACTGGCCGTGGATCACGTCCGGCTTGGCCAGTTGTGCGCTCAGTTGTTGCAGGTCAAAGGCGTGGGCCAGTGATGACACCGCCAGCAGCACCAGCGCACCAAGACTTTTAGAAAACAGGTTCATCGCAGCATCCTTTCCACGGCATCAGTGAAGACTTTTGGTGAAGCCAGTTGCATCTCGCGGCTGCTCACTTCGACTGCCACTTGCACGGAGCTTGCGCGAGTCAGGCGTTCGCCGCTTTGCAGGTCGGTGATCAGATAGTTGATCTTCAGACGGTTTTCCCACTCGACCAGGCTGGCGCGCACGTTGAGTTTCTGGCCGAACACCGCGCCACGCACGTAGCGCAGTTGCAGATCGATGATCGGCCAGGCGTAACCGGATTCGACCATGTGCGTGTAGTTGTGGCCAATCTTGTCGAGCAACGCACAGCGCGCTACTTCGAGGTATTTGACGTAATGGCCGTGCCAGACCACGTGCATGGTGTCGACGTCGAAGAACGGGACGAGGATTTCCGTATCGGCGTGCAGTACTCCGGCGCTACGCATGCAGCCTCCAGTGTTGCGCGGCGATGCGTTGCAGGCACAGGCGCAGTTCGCCTTCCAGTGCGCGGTCTTCGATCACCGGCGGGAAGTCCTTGGCAAGTTCTTCGTGCATGGCGGCCAGCGCAGGCGGCAGCGCTCGGGCGTCTTCGGCTTGCGCGCGCAGCCATACGCCTTGGTTCGCGGCGAGGAGCGTAGCGGCGGCGACCTGTTCGGTCAGCTCCAGCACGCGGATCGCATCACGGGCAGCGATGGTGCCCATGCTCACCTTGTCCTGGTTGTGGCACTCGGTGGAGCGCGAGAAGACGCTGGCCGGCATGGTGTTTTTCAACGCTTCGGCGGTCCAGGCGCTGGTGCCGATCTGCACAGCCTTGAAGCCGTGGTTGAGCATCGCCCGATCCGCCGTGGCGCCGGACAGATTGCTCGGCAAACCGTGGTTGTAACGTTCATCGACCAGCAGCGCGAGTTGACGGTCGAGCAGGTCGGCGACGTTGGCCACGAGGTTTTTCAGGCTGTCCATGGCGAACGCGATGTGCCCGCCGTAGAAGTGCCCGCCGTGCAGCACACGCTCGGCTTCGGCGTCGATGATCGGGTTGTCGTTGGCGCTGTTGAGTTCGATCTCGATGAACGAACGCAGCCAGTTCAGGCTGTCGGCCAACACGCCGAGGACATGCGGAGCACAGCGCAGCGAGTAGCGATCCTGCAAGCGGTGCAGCGGCGCGGTCGGCGCGTCGATTGCCAGATCCTTGCGCAGCCACGCGGCCACTTGCATCTGCCCCGGGTGTGGCTTGGCGGCGAACAGGCGTTCGTCGAAATGCTCCGGATTGCCTTGCAGCGCCACGACGTTCAGCGCGGTGATGCGGGTAGCCAGTTGCAACAGGTAATCGGCGCGGGCGTAGGCGAGGCAGGCGAGGCCGGTCATCACGGCGGTGCCGTTCATCAGTGCCAACGCTTCTTTGGGGCGCAACACCAACGGCGTCCAGCCGAGTTCGCGATGGACGTCGGCCGCTTGACGGCGCTCGCCACGGAACATCACTTCACGCTCACCGGACAGGGTTGCCGCGACGTAGGACAGCGGCGTCAGATCGCCGCTGGCGCCAACCGAGCCTTCTTCGGGAATCAGCGGCAGGATGTCGTATTCGAGGAAGGCGTGCAGGCGCTCGAGCAGTTCAATCCGCACCCCGGAAACGCCGTGGCAAAGCGACTGCAAACGCGCCGCCAGCACTGCGCGGGTGGCTTGGGCGTCGAGCAGTTTGCCCAGCCCGCAACCGTGGAAAGTGTAGAGATGACGCGGCAGCGCCTCGACGTGATGCAGCGGCACCGCGACCACGCAGGAATCACCGTAACCGGTGGTCACGCCGTAGATCACGCCTTCCTTGTCCAGCAGCGAATCGAGGAACCGTGCGCCCTTGGCGATCCGCTCGCGGTAATCGGCGTCGCTCTGCAACTTTACGGGCGCCTGACGGTTGGCCAGGGCCAGCACGTCTTCGATGCGCAGAGGGCGTTCGCCGAAGGTTACCGGCTCATGGGTTGGCGTCGTCATCGGTCTTCCAGAAAGGGTAAAAGTTGAACCATTGCTGCGGAGCTTCAAGGCAATAGTGACTCAGGCGCTGCGCGTAGCGGGTGGCCCACTGATGAATGACCTGCTCGCGCTCGCTGCGCTTCCACACTATGGCGTCGGCGAAGGGTTCGAGGGTCAGGCGATAATGGCCGTCGGGTTGCTTGAGGCACATCAGCAGATTGACCGGGCATTTGAGGAGCCCGGCCAGCAGCCATGGGCCTTGCGGGAATGGTGCCGGATGGCCGAGGAAGTCCACGGTCACGCTACGGCCGCCGTGCAGCGGCACACGGTCGCCGGCAATCGCCAGCCACTCGCCGCGCTCCAGGCGTTCGTGCAATTGCAGCATGATCACCGGGTCGAGTTCGCTGACCTGGATCAGGCGCAGATTGGTCGCCCCGGCTTCCCCCAGCAAGCGGTTGAACTGCTCGGCGTGCTTGGTGTGCACCAACACGTTCATCGTGACCTTTTCGCCGATCTCCGCCAGCGCCCGGCACACTTCGAGATTGCCCAGGTGCGCGCCGACCAGCAATTGCCCGCGACTGCCGCGCAACTGAGTGCGCAGCAGCGCCGGGTCGATGATTTCGATTTGCTCGATGCGCAGTTTGCCGTTCCACACGTCGAGCTTGTCGAGTAGCGAGTCGGCGAACGCCATGAACTGGCCGAACACCCGCCAATGGCTTGGGCGCAAGTCTTCGCGTTGGCTCCAGTCGGCCAGGTGCTGCTGGTATTGCCGGGCGCTGTGTCGGGCCGTGCGGCCGAACAGGAAAAAGTACAGGACGATGCCGTATAACAACGGGCTCAGCAGGCGGCGACCAAGCACCTTGGCGGCTAGCGCGGTGAATTTCATCAGCAGGAAACTGCCGCGTTCCTCGCGGTCGGCCCAGTGCTTCTTTTCGGTATCGACGGTCATGTCCGCCACCGTCGCCAGAGGATCACCGGAAAGCGCAGCAACATGCCGAAGAACAGCCGCGTGTGCATGCTCGAAATCAGCGCGTTGTCATGGAACAGCCGGAAGTGCGAGACGCCATCCAGCGGGTAATGCACGCTGGTTTCCAGCCAGCGCATCGGCTGATTGCGCCACGCCAGGCGCACCAGAATGTCCGAGTCGAAATCCATGCGTTTGCCGACCTTGGCCGAGTCGATCACCGCCAGCGTCGCTGCAACCGGATAGACGCGAAAGCCACACATCGAATCGCGGATCTGCAGCGACAGTGTGTTGATCCAGACCATCACGTGGGTCAGGTAGCGCGCGTACAAGCGGCCCTTGGGCACGCTTTCGTCGAACAGCGGATAGCCGCAGATCATCGCTTGCGGATGTGCGCGGGACTCCTCAACGAAGCGGGCAACGTCGTGCAGATCGTGCTGACCGTCAGCGTCGACCTGTAGCGCGTGGCTGAAGCCCAGGCGCGAGGCTTCGCGCAGGCCGGTCATCACCGCGCCGCCCTTGCCCTGATTGATGGTTAGCCGCACCAGATGGACGTTGTCGCGCTCGGCCAGCACGTCCAGCACCCGCGCGCAGGACTGCTTGCTGGCGTCGTCCACCAGCAGGCACGGCAGACCTTGGGCGAGCAGGGCGTCGACAACGGTGGTGATCGCGGTTTCGTGGTTGTAGACCGGGATCACGGCGCAGGGGTTATGCATTGCCAGTCTCCAGAAGGATGCGGCCACTGGAACAGGTCGCCATGTCATTGCGATAGGCGAAATACAATTTGCCGCGTTCGGGATCGAAGCGCAGGTGCAGCTGGATTTCATCGCCGGGACGCACCAGTTGCTGGAATTTCAGCACTTCCATGCCAGCGAAGGCACCGCTCAGGTTGAGCAGTTGCCGAGCGAGGTTCAGTGCCCATTCCACTTGCACCACGCCGGGTAACACGGGGGCTTTGGGGAAGTGGCCGCTGAAGTACGCCAGATCCGGCGGCACGCTCAGTTGCAGGCTCCATTCGCCGTCTGTTTCGGTTTGCTCCAGCACCTCGGGGGCTTTCGGACGAGGGCCGAGCAGCAGCGCCTCGATATCCGCCTGCGGCAGTTTGCCCTGGCTGTTGAGCGGCATTTGCCGCAGCAATCGCCAGCGACGCGGCAGGGCCAGGGCTTCGCAGTGCTCTTTCAAGTGCAGGCGCAGGGCTTCGGTCAGGCTACGTCGACCGTGTTCGCGCAGAGCAAACAGGCCGGACTCGCTGAGCACCAGCAAGGCGCCGAGGGACGCACGATTTTCCTGAACAACGCCCAAGCGCGCTTCGGCAACCCAGTCGTGGGCGACCAGGGCTTGCTCAAGCATCGGCAAGGAAATGCGTTTTTCTTCGAGTTTGACGATTCGGTCCAGTCGACCCAGCAGTTCGAAACGGCCATCGGCGGCAATGCGTGCTGCATCGGCGGTGTGTTCGACATGCCCGGCAGGCAGGTACGGTGAGGCGATCAGCAGTGCACCGTCGTTGTCCTGACTCAATTCGACACCGGCGAACGGCTGCCACAGCTGCTCACCCTGGCGCCAGGCGATGCCGCCAGTTTCCGAGCTGCCGAGGATTTCAGTCGGCCACTGTTGCAAGCGTTGCTGCAGGCTTTGAGCCGCGTCTACAGGCAGTGCGCCGCCCGAGGAAAACACCCGGCGCACAGCGCTCAGGGCCGGCCAGTCGAGATTGTCGCCCATGCGCTTGAGCAGCGCCGGGCTGGCAACCCAGGCGAAGGCTGGATACTCGCGGCTGGCGCGTTGCAGGTCTTCGGGGAATGCCAGTTGTTTGCGCACGAACGTTCGCCCGGCGCACAGCGGCCACAACACGCGAAACAGCAAACCGTAGATGTGCTGGGTGGCGACGCTGCCGATGATGCATGACTCGGCGAGATCCGCGCCCCACAGCTGTTCCAGCGCCTCGACCTCATTGGCCAGCTGGCGCAGGGTCTTGTCGATGCGCTTGGGCTCGCCGCTGGAGCCGGAAGTGCACAGGCTCAAGCGACACTGATCCAGATCCAGCTCGGCGCCGGGAAGTGGCGGCTGGTGGAATTCAGCTAAACCACTGTCGCCGGTTTGATCGGTCAGCCACAGATCCACTTCGCCGGACCAGCGCTGGCGGGTTTGCGCTTGCAAGTCCGAGGGCAGCAATACGCTGACGCCAGCGCGCCAGGCACCGAGCAGGGCGATGGCCAGGTCGGCGGCATCTTCCAGATGTACGGCCAAACGCTGCACGCCTTGGGCTTGCAGGCCGGCAGCCACGCTCAACGCCTGCTCGCACAGCTGTGCGTGATCCAATGCCGGGGCCTGGCTGATCGCCCGCGCCGGCAACGCCTTGAGCAACAGTTGCTCAAGTTTTATCCAGTTCATGTACGGCCTCTTACCCGTTGTCGTATCAGCCATTCAATGGCAAACATCAGGCCGATCAATCCGTAGGAGATCAGGCCGGTGTACAACATCCACCAACTCAGCGGCGCCCACAGGGTCAGGAGCGCGGCGCACAAACCGTTGCAGAAGAAAAACACGCTCCAGGCCACCGTGACCTTGCGCGTGTAGGCAATTGCGTTGGCCGGCAAATGCGGTTCACGCAGCCGCGCCAGGCGTTCGACCATCGGCGGGCCGTATTTCAGGCTCAGGCTGAACAGCACCAGCATGAAACCGCTGATCAGCACCGGATACCAGCGCAGCAAAAGCGGGCTGTCGAACAGCGCCAGCAACAGGCAAAACATGATCGCCACGCAGGCCATCCACAGACTGCCGGGTTTGCGTTCGCCGACCAGTGCTCGCGCCAGCCACAGGCTGCCCAGCAGCAGGCCGAACTGCCACGGGGCAAAGTGCTCCATGCCGAAATACACCGCAAAGGGATACAGCAGACCGGCCAGCAACAGGCCGAGGCCGATCAGTCGGCTCATGCGGCCGGGTGAACCAGACGGTAGACCGCCTCGACCACGTCACCGACAGTGCGCACTGATTTGAATTCTTCGGCGGCGATCTTCTTGCCGGTCTGGCGCTTGATGTGGTCGATCAGATCGACCGCGTCGATGCTGTCGATCTCCAGATCCTGATACAGGTTGGAATCCAGGCTTACACGGGAGGGATCCAGTTCGAACAGCTCGACCAGGGCATCACGCAGGGTGTTGAAAATATCGTCACGAGTTTGCATGGTCCGGTCTCAAGCTGCCTGTTTTGCCATGACGAAGGCCGCAAGGCTCGCCACGTTGGAGAAATGGTTGCGGGTGTCTTTGGCGTCGGCGTCGATCTTGATGCCGTACTTTTTCTGGATCGCCAGACCCAGTTCCAGTGCGTCGACAGAATCCAGGCCCAGGCCTTCGCCGAACAATGTTTGATCGTCGCCGATGTCGTCGACGCTGATGTCTTCGAGGCCGAGGGCGTCGATGATCAGCAATTTAATCTCACGGTGTAGATCGCTCATCTTCGGCGAGCTCCTTGATGAAGTAAGAATGCAAATAGTCGTTGAGCTTGCGCGAGGCCTGCGGTGCCGGGCCTTGTGCTGCGAATGCCTGTGGATCTATATCGGCCCCGACACGAAAACTGAAGTGCACGCGGCGGCTGGGGATCCGATACCAGGGCTCGGCTTTGGTCAGGGTGGTCGGGTTGACCTTGATAACCACCGGCGTAAGGATTTTCGCACCCCGCAGGGCAATCGCCGCAGCCCCCCGATGAAAGGCTGGTGCCTGGCCCGGTTGAGTACGGGTGCCTTCAGGGAAAATGATCAGGGTCTGGCCGTTTTGCAGGGACTCGGCGGCCGCATCGAGCATGTCCATGCTGCCGTCGTTGCTGATGTATTCGGTGCTGCGCAGCGGGCCACGGGTGAAGGGGTTTTCCCACAGGCTTTTCTTCACCACGCAGTTGGCCTGGCGCACCAGACCGATCAGGAACACCACATCAATCAACGACGGATGATTGGCGATGATCATCTGCCCTGGACGACCGAGACGCTCAGCGCCCTGAATGTCGTAGGTCAATACGCCGGTGCGAGCCATGAATCGGACAAAAAACCAGAACAGCCGACTGACGGTGTGCCGCGCACGCTGACGGTGCTTCAGGGCATCACCGGGCAGACAGCCAAGCACCGGGAAAACCAGCACGCGCAGGCACAGCCCGCCCAGCCCGAACAGCGCGAAACTCGCCGCGGTGGCCAGCAGACGCCAGTAGTAAGCGTCGCGGTTCTTCTCGGTCACGGGTTGCGTTGCCAGGTCCATACACGATTTTTCCAGGCATGTTGGCAAAGGGGCTGCTGGCCTAGCAGGGTGCGTAGCAAGTTGAGCGCGTGTGGCCAGTGCGCTTTGGACCGTGCTTCGGTGGTGCTGTTCAGGGTCAGCCGCCAGTCGGTACCGGGAGTGAGCAACAGACCCAGCGCGTAAGGAAACGGCACATCGTCGATCCACGCCGAATAGGCTGCGGGCGGCTGTTCTTCGGTAATCACCAGCAACACCGCCGGAGCGCCTTCATTGAGCAGGGCTGCGGCTTCGAGCATGCCGTGTTCGAGACCGTCGCCAGCGGCGGCGAGGGCGGTCATTTCGCTGGTTTCGCCGCGCATGATCGACCATAGGCCGATGATCGCGTTGTGCACCGAGAGGCTGAATTGCGTCGGCGACAGCGGTTCGTCTTTGGCAAGGTCGCTGAGGATCTCGTAAGTGCGCGGGGTCTCGCCGTGTCGCGAGACGAACACCAGCGGCAGGTTTTCCCGTCCGTCGGCCAGTGGCCAGCCGACACTGAAAGCCATTCTGGCCAGTCGGCTGAGGCGGCGGCGTTGCATGGCCGGCAAGAACGATACATCGGGCGCGGCATCACTGCTCTGGAGCACGACCGGTTGTCGGCTCCAGGCTTGCCATGCGTCCACGCTATCGAGCCCCGGGGCCCACGCGCGCCACTGGGCGATGTTGAAGTTGATCACGGACATTCATCCCGCCCCTGCGGGCTTTTTGTTGAGGCGTGAGTCGTCAAAGCCGCAGCAGGCTTGACGTGGCGCTTGGCGCCGGGTGGCGCGCATTATCCCGGTGACACGGGTGTGTAGCAAATGGTGGTTACATTTTGTGCAGTGAAATGTACCGAATGGTTCGCGGTAAAACTGTCACTTGGCCATTATCCAAATTGTCAGCGGCTTGTCTGTCGGCCATCTCGGCGATTGCTGGTGGTTTTTACTGGTCCTGCACGCGGAAAATTGCACCTGACCTGTAGTCCATGTCCGCGAAGGTAGCGAAGCGAGGCGGCGCGCATCTACACTCGGTCATTCTTTGATACACGGAGGTTTTGTCATGCGGCGCGTGGTGTTCAATCAGAAAGGTGGCGTAGGCAAATCCAGCATTGCCTGCAATCTGGCAGCGGTCAGCGCCAGTGAGGGTTATCGCACACTGTTGGTCGATCTGGATGCTCAGGCCAACTCCACTCAATATCTGACGGGGCTCACCGGCAACGATATCCCGATGGGAATTGCCGATTTCTTCAAGCAAACGCTGTCTTCAGGGCCGTTCTCGAAGAAGAATCAGGCGGATATCTACGAAACCCCGTTCGACAACCTGCACATCATCACTGCTACCGCCGAGCTGGCCGATCTTCAGCCGAAGCTTGAGGCGAAGCACAAGATCAACAAGCTGCGCAAATTGCTCGATGAATTGTCCGAAGATTACGACCGGATTTATCTCGATACACCCCCAGCGCTGAATTTTTATGCGGTATCAGCGCTGATTGCGGCAGATCGCGTGCTGATTCCCTTCGATTGCGACAGCTTCTCGCGTCAGGCCTTGTACGGGTTGATGGCGGAAATTGCAGAATTGAAGGAAGACCACAACGAAGGGCTGGAAATCGAAGGCATCGTGGTCAACCAGTTCCAGGCGCGGGCCAGCCTGCCGCAGCAGATTCTCGATGAGCTGATTGCCGAAGGTTTGCCGGTATTGCCGGTGTATCTGACCAGTTCAGTGCGCATGCGTGAATCGCATCAGGCGAGCATCCCGCTGATCCACCTTGATCCGCGGCACAAGCTGACCCAGCAGTTTGTCGAGTTGCACAACCTGCTCGAAGACGCGTGACTTCTCGAAGCTCCCACAAAACCTGTGGGAGCGGGCTTGCCCGCGATGAGGCCGGCACATTCAGCATCTGAAGTGCCTGATCCAGTGTCATCGCTGGCAAGCCAGCTCCCACAGAGTTTTCAGGGTGTTTCAGATGCCCTGGCTACGCAGCCACGCCATCAACTGCGGCAAAGGAAACGCCCCGCTCTGGCGCGCCACCTCCCGACCGTTCTTGAACAGAATCAGACTCGGAATCGAGCGAATCCCCAACTGCGCCGATAACTGCTGATTCGCCTCGCTATCAAGCTTGGCCAGCCGACACTTGCCCGCCAACTGCGCAGCCGCCTGCTCGAATATCGGCGCAAACGACTTGCATGGCCCGCACCAGTCCGCCCACACGTCCACCAACAACGGCAGATCACCCTTGATCTGGCTGGCGTAATCGCCTTGCTTGAGTTCGAAGGGTTTGTTCAGCAGCACCGCAGATTTGCAGCGACCGCACTTCGGCTGGTCAGCGAGGCGCTCGGCGGGAATGCGGTTGAGGCCGTTGCAGGTGGGGCAGGGGATGAGCAGTGGGTCGGTCATGAGCAAAGTCCGGTGAAGAGCTGATAAGCGTAAGTTGGAGACGTTTGCTCATATTTTCAATCGTGCAGGCTTCAAGGTTGCACCTAGGCTGGAGCACACCGAGCGGGTCCGTTGGTCTGCTCGGTAGTATCGCAACTTGCGATAATTTCGATCTGTGATTAACTTTCTATAGCAGAATGCGATAAGGATGTTGCATGCATGTGTTCAGTGAAAAACCGATTAGAGAGGCCAAGGCACGGTGGCCACAGGCAGAAAACGCGCTGGCGCAGTGGTTTCGTCTGGCAAGCAGGAGTTATCCAAAGGATTTCGCGGCGATGAAATCGATATTTCCCGCAATCGACAAGGTGGGCGAATTTCATGTCTTTGATATCGGCGGCAATAAGCTGAGGTTAATTGCTTTTGTCAGTTACCGATCACAGAGGCTTTTCATAAAGCATGTGTTGGATCACCGCGAATATGACCGTGGGAAATGGAAGGAGGCAAAGGTATGAGTGTTTTGATCAAGACAGTTGCTGAACATTGGGAGTTTGTTTCTCCATTGGTTAGAAAACCCAAGAGCGAAGAGGACTACGACTCCCTGGTTCGGGCAGTCGACGAGATACTCGAGATTACCGGCGATGACGAGTCGCATCCCTTGATGAGCCTGGTCGACATCATTGGTGACTGGATCAAAGAATGGGATCACACCCATCACCCCATGGCTCAAGCGAGCGGCGAAGAGGTTCTCGGTTACATGATGCGTGAACACGGCTTGACCCAGAGCGACCTGCCGGGTGTCGGTACACAGTCGGTTGTTTCTGAAATTCTGAATGGCAAGCGCAAGCTCAACTTGCGCCAGGTCCGCTGGTTGGCAGAGCGCTTCAACGTGCCGGTAGATGTATTTATCTGAAGGGCACGGCAAGACCATGCAGCGCCATGACAGTCGCACTCTACTAGCATGTCGCGCGGCTTTTTCAGCCGTAGCTGTCAACTAAAGGGAATTAACTGTCATGAGCCACACCCAAGAGGCCGCTGTGCCTACTGACTCCACGCCTTACAAGGACGCGAGCATGAGTTGCGGGCATTGCAACTACACGCTCAAACCGACGTATCACCAAGCGTTCGAACTGGTTCGGTTGCAACCCATCAACTGTTATCAGTGCAGCTCGGATCTATTGCTTGATGAAGCCGACCGTCAGGTGCTGGACAAAAAACTGCATACGGCCACCCGTATCGGTAAGTTGGCGTTGTTGATTCTGGGGCCGTATTTCTTGATCAGCCTGCTCGCGACGCTCTATTTCATGTTCTTTGCCAAACCGCCTTTCCCGGGATTCTCGGGGGTATTGTTTGGCGGCGGGCTAGTGATCGGGTTCCTGCTCAAGAGCGCCGCAACGGACAGCGAAGAGCGCGACTTCGTGCTATTCAAGCAAGGCGAGCGGCCTTCTGCGCAGACGCAAGCTGCGTAACTCAACGCTGGCGAGGCCCTGCGACCGCGATTGAGATTCGCGGCCGCACAGACCTGAGCGCTCGCTCTGCCCGCACCACTTGGCAGCGCCGGCGCTTCAATTTGCGCCTGGCCAGTTTGATGCCATCACGACGAACAACTGATCTCCAGATGCTTGCCCCACTCGGGCGGGCGCTCGGCATAGCTTTCCATCCCCGGTTGTTCGTCGAATGGCTTGCTCAACACCGCATACAACTGGCGAACCTCTGAATAGTCCCCTTGTTCCGCCGCATCAATCGCTTTTTGCGCCAGATAATTACGCAGGATGTACAGCGGATTGACCGCGTGCATGCGCGTGCGGCGTTGCTCTTGATCGGGCGCGCCATCACGGGCAACCCGCGCCACATAGCGTTCGCCCCAGGCGTCGAAGCCTTGGATGTCGACGAAGTCGTCACGCAATTGAGCAACGGCCAGTTCTGCGGATTGATCACCGAGCCGGCGGAAAAATAGCGTGTAGTCGACGCCGCTGTTCTGCATCAGTTGCAGCAGGTTTTCCAGCAGCAATTGATCGTCATCTTCAGCCGTGGTGAACCCGAAACGACGGCGCATCAGGTCGAGGTAGTGCGCCTGGAACAATGGCAAATACAAGCCAAGTGTTTCGCGCAGGGCTTCAACGCTGATGAACGGCGTCAATGCCTGGGCCAGGGCACTGAGGTTCCATTGGCCGATGGGCACTTGATTGCTGAAGGAGTACCGGCCCTGGTCGTCCGAGTGGTTGCAGATGAAGTTGGCGTCGAAGTCATCAAGAAAGGCGAACGGGCCAAAGTCGAAGGTGATGCCCAGGATCGACATGTTGTCGGTGTTCATCACGCCGTGGCAGAACCCGTAGGCCTGCCATTTGGCGATCAGTTCGGCGTTGCGTTCGACGACCTCGCGGAACATCGCCAGGTACGGTTCGGGTTGCTCCAGGCATTGCGGAAAATGCATCGCCAGCACATGCTCGCCGAGCAACTTCTGCTCCTCGGGACGCTTGGTGTAATAGAAATATTCGAAGTGGCCAAAGCGGATATGGCTCGGCGCCAGACGCAGCACCATCGCGGCGCGTTCCTGCTTTTCACGCCAGACCGGGGTGTCG
The DNA here is from genome assembly GCF_044218815.1 of Pseudomonas sp. A0308. Classification (NCBI taxonomy): domain Bacteria; kingdom Pseudomonadati; phylum Pseudomonadota; class Gammaproteobacteria; order Pseudomonadales; family Pseudomonadaceae; genus Pseudomonas; species Pseudomonas sp. A0308. Next base: position 2,818,730 of record NZ_CP162581.1, on the reverse strand, counting down.
GAGCCGATCACGCAGGCTGCGCGCGAGGACGGAATGTTCAGCGCGTACAACGCTTCGGAAGCGAGGAATTCACGGATCGACGAACGCAGCACGGCGCGACCATCGCCCATGCGCGAAAACGGCGTCTGCCCGGCGCCCTTGAGGTGCAAGTCCCAGTGCTCGCCGGCCGCGTTGTAGACCTCGCCGAGCAATAAGCCGCGACCATCACCCAGTTGCGGCGTGTAGCCGCCGAACTGATGCCCGGAGTACACCATCGCTCGCGGCTCGGCATCGGCCCACAGCTTGTGGCCGCCGAACAGTTCGGCAAACTCTTGAGTTTCGGCGGTGGCCGGCTCTAGATCCAGCAGGGCGAGCGCTGCCGGACTTGCGACGACCAGACGAGGGTTGTCGATCGGCTCGGGCAGCACATGGGCGGAGAATGCATCGCCAAGGCGGGCGAAACGATTGTCGAAGGTCAGTTCGTCGAGGGCTTTCAAGGGCCTGCTCCAGCAGAATGTCCGAGCATTCTGCTGGGATTAACCGGGTTAGTCGAGTTTGGTCTGTGGCGGCTCTTGCAAAGGCTCTTGTGGCGAGTCTTGCAGCGGTTTTTGCTCGGCGCCAACCGGCACGATGGTTTTGGTCTCCGCTTCAATGGGCACCAACTTGTATTCCTGACCATGCAGGTTCTTCAGGTAAACCTCCATCTGGCGGAACGAGATGTTGATGTGCTGCTTCTTGAACTCGCGGTTGATAAAGCGGTTGACCTCATCAAGCACCGGGTTGCGGTCACCCAGATCGCGTACGTGCATGCGCAGTTCGTGGTCGAGGGTGCTTTCGCCGAAGTTGAGGAAGTACACGAGCGGTTCCGGCTCCTTGAGCACGCGCGGGTTTTCCCGGGCGGCCTTGAGCAGCAACTCCTTGACCAGATCCAGATCGGAACCGTAATCGACGCCCAGTTTGAGCGTGACTCGGGTGACGGTGTCGGTCAGCGACCAGTTGATCAGTTGTCCGGTGATGAACGTCTTGTTCGGGACAATGATGTCCTTGCGGTCGAAGTCGGTAATGGTCGTGGCGCGGATGCGGATCTTGCTCACCGTGCCCGACAGGTTGCCGATGGTGATGGTGTCGCCGATTCGCACCGGGCGTTCGAACAGAATCATGATGCCGGAGATGAAGTTGGCGAAGATCTCCTGCATACCGAAACCGAGGCCGACCGACAGCGCCGCCACCAGCCATTGCAACTTGTCCCAACTCACCCCGAGGGTCGACAGGGTCGTGACGAAGCCGATGCCAGCGATCACGTAGGACAGCAGTGTCGTGGTCGCGTAAGCACTGCCCTGCGCCAGATTGAGTTTTGACAGCACGAACACTTCGAGCAGGCCGGGCAAGTTGCGCGCCAAGGCAAAGGTGATGCCAATGATGATCAGCGCGCCAAGCATGTCGCCGATGCTGATCGGCACCATGCTCATGTTGGCGCCGGTGCCACTGGTGTATTCGTAAAGGGTTATGTTGTCGAGGTACGAGAACACCGAGATCAGGTCCGACCAGACCCAGTACAGCGCCGCGATGAAACCGCCGAGCAGGGCCAGACGGATCAGTCGCAGGGACTGTTCGTTGACCTTTTCGATGTCCAGCGTCGGCTCTTCAATGACGGCTTCGCCTTCGCCGGCCTCTTTCGCGGCCTGGCGCTTGGCCAGGGCACGCTGGTAGGCCAGACGCCGTGCGGCAACGCTGAGGCCGCGAACGAAGGTGGCTTCGATCACCAGCCAGAACATCAGCAGATAGAGCGTGTTGATCAAGCGATCGCTGAGTTTCAGCGCGGTGTAGTAGTAACCAAAGCAAACGGCTACGAACAACGCGATTGGCAGCAGGGTAAACATCACGCCAAGAGCCTTGCGGAACAGCGAGGTGTTTTGGTGGGTAGGGCTGCTGATCAGCAGACGGCTGAGCAGCCATGCCATCAACGCGTAGCAGGTCAGCACCACCGGCATGCCGAGGACGTCGTCGGCCAGCGCCGCTGGCTGCAATTCCGCGACCGCGACCACAGCCACCAGTGCCATGACCACCAGGCCGAGTCGACGCACCCAGCCTTGCAGGAATTCGACCTGGGGTTTTTCCCAGCGGAAGTGCAATTCGGCCACGCCGCCCGGCGCCAGAATCCGGTAGGCGGTGTAGAACACCAGCCATGCCTGACCCATTTGCAGCAGCGCCGCGCCCATGTTGGCGTTCTGTCCGCGGGCGTCGATCTGCAAGGCCAGACCGCACAGGCCCAGTCCCAGCGCCACCGGCATCGCCAGCAGAATATTGATCAGGATCGCCTGCGGTGTGTGCCACTGGCTGTCGCGTTTGAAGTGGCCGATGTCCTGGTGAACCTTGTTCAGGCGCCCATACAGACTCTTGCGCCGCCACAGCAACGCGCCGATCAGCAGCGCCAGCGGCAGGAACAGCAACGGTCGCTGGGTCAGCCCGTCGGTCAACTCGCTCAGGCTGGAAGCCCACGGCAACGTATCGACCTGACGCTTGAGGCGATCCGGCACGCCGCGCATCCACTCCAGGTCCAGCGGCTTGTTGCTGGGAATCCAGAACATCTGCTCGTCGAGGGTCGCGCGCAGGCTTTGCGCGGTGCTCAGCAGTTGCTTCTGGTTGAGTTGCAGGGTGATCGATTCGTTGAGCATTGCGCTCAATTCGCGGTTGAGCCGCTCCAGCAGGTCGGCGCGCGTGTTGGCCAGGTCCAGCAGGCTTTTGCGCAGCTGCGGAGTAATCTCTTCCGGCGGCTGGGTAGTCAGCAGGTTGTCCACATAGGACGCCGGATTGCTCAGCAGTTCACGCTGCTGGCTGACATCAAACTGATACAGGCGGATGTCGGCGATCTGATCCGCCAGATCGCGGTCGACCTTCAGGCGAGGCAGAGCCTGTTTCTGTTTGTAGAGAATCTTCGACAGCAGCAGGCTGCCCTTGAGCACGGCAATCTGCTCGTCGAGGGCGGAGTCGCTCTGGGTCAGAGTGTCGAGTTGCTGTTTGGTTAGCAGGTTCTGCTGAGTGACTTCGTTGAGACGATCGGTACTCTTGAGCAGGTAGTCCGAGAGTTTGAGGTTGGCGGCGCTTTCAGTGGCGAGCAGGCTGCTGCTGCCGGCCTTCTGTGCCTCGATCGATTGCTGGGTGACGGTTTCCTGAGACTGCGCCAGACGCTTCTGGTTGATCAGGGTCTGCAGTTCCTGGATCTCGCGGTCGAGGCGGTCGGATTTTTCGGACAGCAGGTCATGTTGAGCGTTGCCCAGATCCTGCAACTGGTTATTGCCGGCCAGTTCCTGGCGGCGCAACGGTATCAGCGCGTTCAGCGCCGCCAGCTCGGCATTCAACTGGTCGCGCTGCTCGGCGCTGACCGTCTTGCCCGCTTCCTTGCCGGACTTGAGGATGTTGTTGATCTGCTGAATGCGCGTCTGGCTGGCGGAAATTTCTGCCTGAGCCCGCTCGGGACGAGTCTGCGCGGTGATGATCAGGCTGTTGGCGTCGGCCAGGGCTTTTTGCAGATCACTTTGCTGGGTCGAGCGATCCGTCAGGATTTGCTCCAGCTGCTGGATCGACTCCTTGGGGAAACGCTGGGTCACCGGCACCACCGCAGTGGCCTTGAGACGCGTCAGTTCGCGGGTGCTCTCGATGGTCTGCCGGGGCGCGGAGGCCAATTGCTGCTTGAGATCGATCAGCTTCTGTTCGTAATCACGCTGATTGTTCAGATGATTGAGCGTGTTCTGCAGGACAGTTTGCAGAGTCTTTTTATCGGCATCCGGCAGTTTACTGTCGGCGAGCTTGTCGAGGCTGGCCTGCACGGATTGGCTCGACGGTGGTTCGGCGGCGTACAGCGGGCCGACAGTAAGACTTAGGCCCAGAAGGGCCGCGACGAAAAAGGAGCGCAGGGTAGGCATAGAGACCGGTCAAGCAAGTGATAGTGGACGCAGTTTAGAGGAAGAGTCCGGGGCCCGGGCGACTTCCTTCGGGGAATCTGACGCCCACTTTAGCAATCTTGTTCCCGTCCATGACCGCCACCGTCCAATGGGTGTTGTTCCACTCCACCTGGTCACCCACGATCGGCGCGCCCCCAACCTTGTGGGCAATGAAGGTGCCCAGGGTCATGTCCGGATCGATACCTTCGGCCGGCAAGCCATAAAGCGCGGCAACCGCTTTAAGCTGGGCGTCTCCTTCGAGCACGAAGTCGCCGAAGAAACGCAGGTCGAGGCCACGTTGTGGCGCCTGGCTGAACAGTTTTCCGAGCGCCGGCAAGTTGTGTTCATGGCCGATAACACACAGCAAATCATCGACTTCCAGCACCGTACTACCCGACGGATGGAGCAGTTGCTGGCCACGAAACAGCGCGGCGATGCGCGTGCCTTCGGGCATTTTCAGCTCGCGCAGGGGCGAACCGATGCACCATTTCTCCGCGCCGAGCTTATAAACGAACAGCTCCCACTCGCTGGTGATGTGCACTTCCAGTGCGGATCGCGAAATCGGCGCAGGCTCCGGCGGTACGGTGACCTTCAGCAGTTTGGCGACCCACGGCAGGCTTGTGCCCTGCACCAGCAGTGACACCAACACGATGAAGAAGGCGAGGTTGAAGTACAGCTGCGCGTTCGGCAGCCCGGCCATCAGCGGGAACACCGCAAGAATGATCGGTACCGCGCCGCGCAGGCCAACCCAGGAAATAAAGACTTTCTCGCGGCCATGGAACGCCTTGAACGGCAGCAGGCCGACCATCACCGACAACGGCCGCGCAAAAAGAATCATCCACAGCGCCAGGCCGAGGGCGGGCAGGGCGATGGGCAGCAAATCGTGTGGCGTGACCAGCAGCCCCAGCACCAGGAACATGCCGATCTGCGCCAGCCACGCCATGCCATCAAGCATGTGCAGGATGCCGTGACGGCTGCGCACCGGGCGGTTGCCGATCACCAGGCCACACAGGTACACCGCGAGGAAACCGCTGCCGTGCAAGGCGTTGGTCAGGGCAAACACCACCAGACCGCCAGCGATCACCAGAATCGGATACAGGCCGGCGGCGAGGTTGATCCGGTTGACCATTTGCAACATCAACCAGCCACCGCCGAGCCCGACCATGCCACCGATACCGAACTCGCGGATCAGGTGGGTCAACAGGCTCCAGTGCAAACCGGTCTGGCCGCTGGCGAGCATGTCGATCAGGGTCACGGTGAGGAACACCGCCATCGGGTCGTTGCTGCCGGATTCGATTTCCAGGCTGGCGCTCACCCGTTCGTTCAGGCCCTTGCCGCCGAGGAGCGAGAACACCGCCGCGGCGTCGGTGGAGCCGACGATGGCGCCGATCAGCAGGCCCTGGATCAGGTTCAGGTCGAACAACCAGGCCGCTGCCATGCCGGTCAGTCCGGTGGTGATCAAGACTCCGACCGTCGCCAACGACAGCGCCGGCCACAACGCCACGCGGAAACTTGAGACCCGCGTGCGCAAACCGCCGTCGAGCAGGATCACCGCCAGCGCGAGGTTGCCGACCAGATAAGCCGTGGGGTAATTGTCGAAAATGATCCCGCCGCCATCGACCCCGGCGGCCATGCCGACCGCGAGAATAATGACCAGAATCGGAATGCCGAGCCGGGAAGAGAGTGAGCTGACAAGAATGCTTGCGCCTACCAGCAACGCGCCGATCAAGAACAGGCTGTTGATGGTCGTCGCATTCAAAGGCAGTACTCCAGAAGCGTAAAGACGGGCACAAACTGACCATGCAGTCTGCGTGCCAGCGATTCTAACCTGTTGAAATGTGGTGATGTCAAAAAGGTTTTTGGTAGATCAAAAGATCGCAGCCTGCTGCAGCTCCTACAGGGTGTACATCAATCCCATGTAGGAGCTGCCGCAGGCTGCGATCTTTGCTCTTGGCGATTAAAGGCTGAACCGCCCAACCATATTGTTCAGATCCAGCGCCAGCCGCGACAGCTCGTTACTCGCCGCACTGGTCTGATTCGCGCCGGTCGCCGATTGCACCGACAGATCGCGGATGTTCACCAGATTACGGTCGACTTCCCGCGCCACCTGCGCCTGCTCTTCAGCGGCGCTGGCGATTACCAGGTTGCGCTCGTTGATCTCTACGATGGCGGTATTGATGGTGTCCAGCGACATCCCGGCACCGCGTGCGATGTTCAGCGTCGACTCAGCACGCTCAGTGCTGTTGCGCATCGAATCCACGGCGTGTTCGGTGCCGCTCTGAATGCTGCCGATCATGCGCTCGATCTCGCTGGTCGACTGCTGTGTGCGATGGGCCAAGGCACGCACTTCGTCCGCCACCACCGCAAAACCACGACCGGCCTCACCGGCACGCGCGGCTTCAATCGCGGCGTTCAGCGCCAGCAGGTTGGTCTGATCAGCCAGGCCACGAATCACGTCCAGCACCTTGCCGATGTCACGGGACTCATTGGCCAGATCACCGATCAGGCTCGCCGTGCTCTGCACGTCGGCGCTCATGCGTTCGATGGCGCTGACCGTTTCCTGCACCAGATCACGGCCGTCGCCTGCTGACGTGGTGGCGTTCTTCGAGGCTTCCGAGGTGCTTACCGCGTTGCGGGCGACTTCTTCGACCGCGCTGGTCATCTCGTTGACCGCCGTAGCCGCCTGTTCGATTTCGTTGTTCTGCTGAGTCAGGCCGCGCGCGCTTTCGTCGGTGACGCTGTTGAGTTCTTCTGCGGCCGAAGCAAGTTGCGTGGCCGAACCGGAAATCCGCTGCAGGGTGTCACGCAGCTTCGATTGCATCTTGGCCATCGCCGCCAGCAGGCGTCCGGCTTCGTCGCTGCCGTCGACGTGGATCGGCTGCGTCAGGTTGCCTTCGGCGATGGTCTCTGCCGCTTCCAGTGCTTTGGAGATTGGCTTGGTGATGCTGTTGGTCAGCAACCAGGCGAACAGCACAGTCAGGCCGCTGGCAATGATCAGCAGAGTAACCACCAGGTTGAACGACATGGAGTACTGGTCAGACGCACCTTTATCAGTTTCGGCGATTTGCTGGGTGTTGATTTCCAGCAAGCGCGCCAACGCGGCATTCACCGCTTCCGAATTGCTCAGCAAGTCGCTATTGAGCATCTGCCGCAGTTCATCGATCTGGTTGTTGCGCGACAGGGTTTTCATCCTGTCTTCCAACTGGCGGTACTGCGCGAGCAATTGCACGTACTGGTCGTAAGCCGAGCGTTCCTGTGGGCCGTCGATCATTGGCTCATAGGCGCGTTGCGCGTCGGCGATCTGCTTGTTGCGCAGTTCGAAGAGCTCGAAGGTTTTTTGCTGGACGTCCGGTTCACGGTTGATCAGCAAGCGATACGACAGCACCCGAAGACGAAGCGTCAGTTGAGTGAATTCGTCCAGGGCCTTGATCGATGGGACGCTCTCGGTGGCGATGTCTTCGCCTGCCGCGCGGATTTTGTCCATCTGGTTCAGGGCGAACACACCGAGAATCAACATCAGGCCGCCGATCAGGGCGAAACCAGTGAACGCCCGGGGGGCGATATTCATATTGCGGAGGGACATGGGCGGATACCGAAAAGGGCCGCATCCATGCGGGCTGAGACTGCTAATGCATGGCTTATCGGTCAGGCAAATGAACTCTTTAGTTCATGTGCGGATTTGTCGCACCCCGCTTTGAGCGACGAAGTGCAGGAACCAGATTGGCAGATCACAGTCTTTTAAACTCGCGAGAACGGTCGGCCGTCAGGAAAATCAAGGCTTTGCGCCGGTTTAAACCTAGCGTCCACGACGACTTTTCTTTATCGTACGCGCCCTTTGAAAAACGCTTGGAAGATCAAAATGTTGGAAGCATCCCTCAGCCAGTTGGAACAGCTCGTCAGCGACCTGGTGCAACAGAACCAGACCCTTTCGCAAACCAACCAGACCCTGTCCACGGAACTGGCCCAGGCCAAGGATGAAAACGAAAGCCTGCAACTGAACCTGATGGAACAGGAAGAAAAACACGGCGCCACCGCCGCGCGCATTCAAGCCCTGGTTGATCGCGTCAACGCAGGTCCTGTCAGCGCATGAACCACCACACAGCAGGGGTAAAAGTTGTCTCCATTCTTGGGGAGGACTATTCGATCAAGGCGCCGGCCGGGGAAGAACAGACCCTGCTGGACGCCGCACTCATGCTCAAGGCCGCGTTGGCGGACACCAAAAGGAAATACCCGACGCTGATCGGCGACCGCCTGCTGGTGCTGGCGGCGATGAATCTGTGCTCGCAGCAGATCGAAATGAAGAAACAGCACCAGCAAGAACTCGACCGTTACCAAGAGCAAGTCAGCGCCACGGTCGACACTATCGCCAAGACCATCAATCAGGGCTGATGGGGCCTTTGGCCAATGCCGCCTCGAAAGAGCGCTCTTGTTCAGAGCGCTCAAGCCCGCTCGGCGTGCCAGCGTTCAAATCTGCAATTCGCAGAAATATTGACCGCCAGATTCGTATATCACTTTGGCTTTTACAGTGCGCTTCGTTCCGTTGAAGTCGAACGTATCGTCCTTTTGCGCGGCCCACAGCATCTGGTCATGGCTGATGGGTTGTTGCGACGTCAGGGTTTCACCCGATAAGGTCACTTCAACCTTGTAATCCCAATCATGTGCAGCAAAGTGTTTTGCGCTGACCACTTTATCTGTGCTGCCTCGAAGCAGCTTCTCGCCGATATTTATGTGTAGCAGCATGTGGTCGAGCGGCTCGGCCCTTGCGGCTTTCAATTGTCTCTGGGTCATACCCGCCTCCGTTATGTGCCGTAACTTTGAAGACACGAAGGTATACCTGCAGTGTTGCGACGTAACCTGTCAGGTTTTACAGGTGTACAAGCGGCGCGCGTTAAGGGCGTGCCCCGAGGGTCAGCCTTTAAAACCACTCATCCTGCATCGCCAGGCACGTATCATCCCGCGCCTCCAGCAACGCCAACTCGTGGTGACAGCCCGGCACTTCCCACGTCAGGAAATACCGCGCCGCCTGCAACTTGCCCTTATAGAAGTCGGCGTCCGCGGCATTGCCCTTGGCCAAGCCTTCCTCGGCGCGAATAGCCTGCTCCAGCCAGCGCCAGCCAATCACCGTGTGGCCAAACACTTTCAGATACAGCGCCGAATTCGCCAGGCTGCTGTTGACCTTGCCCTGTGCAAGATCGGTCAGCAAACCGATGGTCACCACTTGCAGGCGCGCCACCAGTTTTTCCAACGGCTCACGTAGTGCGGTTAACGATTCGTACGCAACAGCGCGTTCAGCGGTGTCGGCGATCAGCCGCACCAGTTGCTTCAAGCCTGCCCCACCGTTCTGCGCCAGTTTGCGCCCGAGCAAGTCCAGCGACTGAATGCCGTGGGTGCCTTCGTGAATCGGATTCAAACGGTTATCGCGGTAATACTGCTCAACCGGGTATTCGCGGGTGTAACCGTGGCCGCCGAGAATCTGGATCGCCAGTTCGTTGGCCTTGAGGCAGAACTCCGACGGCCAGGATTTGACGATGGGTGTCAGTAAATCCAGCAGCTCATGGGCGTGCTTGCGCTCGGCTTCGGTTTCCAGTGTTGTGGTGTCATCGAACAACCGCGCCGCATACAGCCCGAGGTCAAAGGCACCTTCGACGTAGGACTTTTGCGTCAGCAGCATGCGTCTGACGTCGGCGTGCTGAATGATCGCCACGGGCGCAGTGGTTGGATCCTTGCTGTCCGGCACCCGGCCTTGCGGACGTTCGCGAGCGTACTCCAGCGAATACAGGTAACCGGCGTAACCGAGCATCACCGCGCCCATGCCAACGCCGATCCGCGCCTCGTTCATCATCTGGAACATGTAGCTCAAACCGCGATGCGCTTCACCGACCAGATAGCCGACACATTCACCGTTATCGCCGAAGTTCAGCGCGGTAGACGTCGTGCCACGCCAGCCCATTTTGTGGAACAGGCCCGCCAGCAGCACATCGTTGCGTTGGCCCAGGGTGCCGTCATCGTTGACCAGAAACTTCGGCACGATGAACAGCGAGATACCTTTTACCCCCGGTGGCGCGTCTGGCAGCTTGGCCAGCACCATGTGCACGATGTTTTCCGAGAGCGGATGATCACCGCCGGAAATAAAGATCTTGTTGCCCTTGAGGCGATAGGTGCCGTCGGCCGCGGGCTCGGCGCGGGTGCGAATATCCGACAGCGAAGAGCCCGCGTGCGGCTCGGTCAGGGCCATAGTGCCGAAGAAACGGCCATCGATCATCGGTTGCAGGAAGCGCCGCTTCTGTTCATCCGTGCCGAAGCTTTCGATCAGGTTGGCCGCGCCCATGGTCAGGAACGGGTACGAAGTCGAAGCAGCATTGGCCGACTGGAAATGCGCGAAGCAGGCTTGCGACAGCAGTGTAGGAAGTTGCATGCCGCCGGCGTCGAAACTTCTCGCAGCGTTGAGGAATCCGGCTTCGAGGAAAGCATCCACCGCCGGTTTCACCTCGGGAATCAGAATCGCCTGACCGTTCTCGTAGCGCGGCTCGTTCTCGTCACCCTTGCGGTTGTGCGGCGCGAAGTATTTCTCGGCAATGTTGCGGGCTGTGCCAATGGCGGCATCGAAGGTCTCGCGGTTGTGCTCGGCAAAGCGCTCACGCCGGGTCAGGCCCTCGGCATCAAGGACTTCATACAGCTCGAAAGCCAGATTGCGGGAACTGAGCAGCGTCTCGGACATGGCGGCCTACCTGAAATTGGGGTTGGGCCGAGTCTAGGCTTGCTGATAAACACTGAACAGGAAGATTGATAAGCGTGATGTTGGGCTAGAGCGCCGACTTAACAAACACCCCAAAACACTGTGGGAGCTGGCTTGCCAGCGATGGCGGCAGATCAGTCAACATTAATGGTGACTGACACATCGCTATCGCTGGCAAGCCAGCTCCCACAGGGATTGTTGCCATGCCGGGCACCTATGCAGGTGCCCGGTTTTTCGGTACTAACCGATGGTCATCAAACTCGCATTACCACCCGCCGCAGCGGTGTTAACACTCAACGCGCGCTCAATCACCAGGCGCTCCAGCGCAATGTTGGTCTCGCCCTGGGACAAGCCCTGAACCCCAACGATCGCGCCGGCACGCTTGGCAATCTGCTGGCAAACGCCGCGCAACTGGTCCGAATGGCCGTGGTGCAGAACGGCATCGAATACCACGTCGTCCTTGTTCCAGTCGGCTACCAGTTTGATCCGCGCCTGAATTTCCTTCGGCAGACGTGCGAACAATGCCTTGCTGATGTCGGACTCTGGCCATACCGCCGAACCGCCTACAGCCAGTACTGCGGCCAGTTGGGTCAGTAGATCGCCTTCAACGTCCGCCAGGCACAACACGTGTTCACGCGGCAGGATCGCGTAGCTGTTCTTCTCACCGGTCGGGCCGGCCAACACGCGGGTAATGCCGCTTTGCGATTGCGCGGCGTACTGAACGCACAGGGTGCTCAGGTCAGCGAACTTGTTGCTGTCAGCCCAGGCTTTCAGGGCGGTCAACGGCTTGCTCATGGCGTCACGCAGGCGAATGTCCGGGGCTACGGCAGCATCACCGCGAGCGAAGGATTGTTCGATAGCATCGGTAGGACGCGTCGACAGCAAGCGATACAGGTACAGCGGGCCACCGGCTTTCGGGCCAGTCCCCGACAAACCTTCGCCGCCGAACGGCTGCACGCCGACCACAGCACCGACGATGTTGCGGTTGACGTAGACGTTACCGGCGTTGACGTTGTCGATCACCTTGGCGATGGTCTCGTCGATACGGGTGTGCACGCCGAGGGTCAGGCCATAACCAGAAGCGTTGATCTGGCCGATCAACTGGTCGATCTCTTTGCGCTTGTAGCGAACCACGTGCAGCACCGGGCCGAAGATCTCGCGTTGCAGCTCGTCGAAGCTTTCCAGTTCGATCAGGGTCGGCATGACGAAGGTGCCGCGTTTGACTTCTTCGGTGTCAGCGATAGCCACCTGGTACACGTTGCGACCTTTGTCGCGCATGCCCTGGATGTGCTTGTCGATGCCGGCCTTGGCTTCGGCGTCGATCACCGGTCCAATGTCCACGGACAGACGCTCTGGGTTACCGAGACGGGATTCAGCCATGGCACCTTTAAGCATTTCGATGACGCGATCAGCAGAATCTTCCTGCAAGCACAGTACGCGCAGGGCCGAGCAACGCTGACCAGCGCTGTCGAACGCCGAGGACACTACGTCGATCACGACTTGTTCAGTCAGAGCAGACGAGTCGACGATCATCGCGTTCTGGCCACCGGTTTCGGCGATCAGCGGAATGGGGCGACCCTGGTTGTCGAGGCGACCAGCGATGTTGCGTTGCAGCAGACGCGCGACTTCGGTGGAGCCTGTGAACATCACGCCTTTGACGCGATCATCACCGACCAGGCCTGCGCCGACGGTTTCACCGCGACCCGGCAGCAGTTGCAGCACGCCTTCCGGAATCCCGGCTTCGAGCATCAGGCGCACAGCCTGAGCCGCCACCAGCGGGGTTTGTTCGGCCGGTTTGGCCAGTACCGGGTTACCGGCAGCCAGAGCGGCGGCGACTTGACCGCTGAAGATCGCCAACGGGAAGTTCCACGGGCTGATACACACCACAGGGCCCAGTGGGCGGTGGGCGTCATTGCTGAAGTCGTTGCGTGCCTGCACCGCGTAATAACGCAGGAAGTCGACAGCTTCGCGGACTTCGGCGATGGCGTTGGCGAACGTCTTGCCGGCTTCGCGAGCCAACAGGCCCATCAGCGGCTGGATCTCGCCTTCCATCAAATCAGCGGCACGCTCCAGAATCGCGGCACGTTCAGCGGGCGGGGTGGCCTGCCAGATCGGCGCAGCGTTCAGGGCGCATTGAATAGCGTTGTCGACGTCTTCAACCGTAGCTTCCTGCACGTGGCCGACCACATCACGGTGATCCGCAGGGTTCAGCACTGGCGCAGGCGTTTCGGTGCTGGAAGCGCAACCGAGCATCGGCGCGGCTTTCCAGTCGTTGTGAGCGGTGGCGAGCAAAGCGCAGGACAACGACGCCAAACGGTGTTCGTTGGCCATGTCGATGCCGCTGGAGTTGGCGCGCTCGGCACCATAAAGGTCACGCGGCAGCGGGATACGCGGATGCGGCAGGCCGAAGCCACCTTCCACGGTCGCCATCTGCTCGATCTGAGCAACCGGATCGGCCACCAGCTCCTGAATCGAAATCGACTGGTCGGCGATGCGGTTGACGAACGAGGTGTTCGCACCGTTTTCCAGCAGACGACGCACGAGGTACGCCAGCAGGGTTTCGTGAGTGCCAACCGGTGCGTACACGCGGCACGGACGGTTCAGTTTGCCTTCGGAAACTTTGCCTACAACCTGCTCGTAGAGCGGTTCGCCCATGCCGTGCAGGCACTGGAATTCGTACTGGCCGGGGTAATAGTTCTGACCGGCAATATGGTAAATGGCCGACAGGGTGTGGGCATTGTGCGTGGCGAACTGCGGGTAGATGACTTCCGGCACCGACAGCAGTTTGCGTGCGCAAGCGATGTAGGAAACGTCGGTGTACACCTTGCGGGTGTAGACCGGGTAGCCTTCCAGGCCTTCGACCTGGGCGCGCTTGATTTCGCTGTCCCAGTACGCGCCTTTCACCAGGCGGATCATCAGGCGATGACGGCTACGGCGAGCCAGGTCAATCACGTAGTCGATCACATACGGGCAGCGCTTCTGGTAAGCCTGGATGACGAAACCGATGCCGTTCCAGCCAGTCAATTGCGGTTCGAAGCACAGGCGCTCGAGCAGATCCAGCGACAGTTCGAGACGGTCAGCTTCTTCAGCGTCGATGTTCAGGCCGATGTCGTATTGCTTGGCCAGCAAGGTCAGCGACAGCAGGCGCGGATACAGCTCTTCCATCACGCGCTCGTACTGCGCACGGCTATAACGCGGGTGCAGTGCCGACAGCTTGATCGAGATGCCCGGGCCTTCATAAATCCCACGACCGTGAGAGGCTTTGCCGATCGAGTGGATCGCTTGTTCGTACGACGCCAGGTACTTTTGCGCGTCGTGTTCGGTCAGCGCTGCTTCACCAAGCATGTCGTAGGAGTAGCGGAAGCCCTTGGTTTCGAACTTGCTCGCGTTGGCCAGTGCTTCGGCAATGGTCTCGCCGGTCACGAACTGCTCGCCCATCAGGCGCATGGCCATGTCGACGCCCTTGCGGATCATCGGCTCGCCGCTCTTGCCGATGATGCGGCTCAGCGACGAAGTCAGGCCGGCTTCGTTATGCGTCGACACCAGTTTGCCGGTCAGCAGCAGACCCCAGGTGGCGGCGTTGACGAACAGCGACGGGCTGTTGCCCAAGTGCGGGTGCCAGTTGCCGGTACTGATCTTGTCGCGGATCAGCGCATCGCGAGTGCCCTTGTCCGGGATACGCAGCAGCGCTTCGGCCAGGCACATCAGCGCCACGCCTTCCTGGGACGACAGGGAAAATTCCTGCAACAGACCTTGGACAATGCCTGCACGACCGCCGGCACTTTTCTGGTTGCGCAGTTTTTCTGCGATGGACGCCGCGAGTTTGTTGGTGGCTTCGGCCATTGCGACCGGCAGGCGAGCCTGCTCGATCAGCATCGGTACCACTTCCGGCTCAGGGCGGCGGTAAGCGGCAGTGATGGAGGCGCGCAGTACCGATTGCGGCAGAATGCTTTCAGCGAATTCAAGGAAGCACTGGTGGGCGTGATCGTTGTGGACTTCGCCCGAGTCGTCGGCGTCCTTGGCGGACAAGCCGTTCAGCTCGGTCAGGGTTGCACCACCCTCGAGTTTTTCCAGGTAATTGAAAATTGCCTGCTTGATCAGCCAGTGCGGCGTACGATCAATCGAGGTTGCGGCGGCCTTCAGGCGCTCGCGGGTCGGGTCATCGAGTTTGACCCCAAGGGTGGTGGTAGCCATATTTTTATCCTCATGGTTGCCACAGTTGCGTGGCATCAGCTGGCGGCAAGATTAGCCGTGCGCCGAATGAGGTGCAACCGGGTGCAACCCTTTTTTTGTCGGAAATATAAGCAGCTCGTCAGGAAATATTTTCTGGTACGAAAGTGCTGCTCCTGTTTGGTGCTTTTGCTTCTAGCAACAGGCCATAACTGTTACAAAAGGGAGCAAAAACGGGGTCGTCTTCGATAAATCCGACTAGGTGCAACTTATTCTCGCGAAACTGGTTGCACCTTATTTGATTTGTTGCATAGCATTCGCGCCCAAGGTGCAACCGGAATTCCCGATGTACCCGGCTGATGGCTTTCCTGGGGAAACATCAGTCTTAAATGCGCGGGATCCCGGATCGTCTGCCAAACGTCGTCGTTTGCGAGCGGTTCACCACCGCCGCTACATAAAAACAAAGCCAGGGCGTAACTCAATGAGCGTAAGTAATCCAACCCTGATCACATTCGTGATCTACATCGCAGCAATGGTGCTGATCGGTCTCATGGCCTATCGCTCCACCAACAACCTTTCTGACTACATTCTGGGCGGCCGTAGCCTGGGCAGCGTCGTGACTGCTCTGTCTGCCGGTGCTTCCGACATGAGTGGCTGGTTGTTGATGGGCCTGCCGGGCGCCATCTATATGTCCGGTCTTTCCGAAAGCTGGATCGCCATCGGCCTGATCATCGGTGCCTACCTGAACTGGCTGTTCGTTGCCGGCCGTCTGCGCGTGCAGACCGAGCACAACGGCGACGCACTGACCCTGCCTGATTACTTCTCCAGCCGTTTCGAAGACAAAAGCGGCCTGCTGCGGATTATCTCGGCCGTTGTGATTCTGGTGTTCTTCACCATTTACTGCGCTTCGGGCATCGTCGCTGGCGCCCGTCTGTTCGAAAGCACTTTCGGCATGACCTACGAGACGGCGCTGTGGGCCGGTGCTGCGGCAACGATTGCCTACACCTTCGTCGGTGGTTTCCTCGCGGTGAGCTGGACTGACACCGTACAAGCCACGCTGATGATCTTCGCGCTGATCCTGACGCCGATTATCGTGCTGCTGGCCACCGGCGGCGTCGATACCACGTTCCTGGCGATCGAAGCACAAGATCCAAGCAACTTCGACATGCTCAAAGGCACGTCCTTCATCGGCATCATCTCGCTGCTGGGCTGGGGTCTGGGCTACTTCGGCCAGCCGCATATCCTTGCGCGTTTCATGGCCGCTGATTCGGTCAAATCGATTGCCAAGGCGCGTCGCATCTCCATGGCCTGGATGATCCTGTGCCTGGGCGGTACCGTGGCCGTGGGCTTCTTCGGTATTGCTTACTTCTCGGCGCACCCGGAAGTAGCGGGTCCTGTGACCGAGAACCACGAGCGCGTGTTCATCGAACTGGCCAAACTGCTGTTCAACCCATGGGTTGCCGGGGTTCTGCTGTCGGCCATCCTCGCGGCTGTCATGAGCACCCTGAGCTGCCAGTTGCTGGTGTGCTCGAGCGCCCTGACTGAAGACTTCTACAAAGCGTTCATTCGCAAGACCGCTTCGCAGAAAGAGCTGGTCTGGGTCGGTCGCGCCATGGTGCTGCTGGTTGCACTGGTCGCCATCGCACTGGCCGCTAACCCGAAAAACCAGGTACTGGGTCTGGTCAGCTATGCCTGGGCCGGTTTCGGTGCAGCATTCGGTCCGGTTGTATTGATCTCGGTAATCTGGAAAGGCATGACCCGTGACGGCGCACTGGCCGGTATTCTGGTCGGCGCGATCACCGTGGTCGCCTGGAAGCAGCTGGACGTGATGGGTCTGTACGAAATCATCCCGGGCTTCATCCTCGCCAGCCTGGTCATCTACATCGTCAGCAAGCTCGGTAAGCCGACGGCTGGCATGGTGCAGCGTTTCGAAGCGGCAGAAAAAGATTACAACCTGAACAAGTGATTGTTCTGAGCTGAGGCTCACTAAAAACGGCCCGCCTCCTACAAGAGGCGGGCCGTTTTTTTGTGCCCGTGTTTTCTATAGAACACTGGAAAACCCTGTAAGAGCTGGCTTGCCAGCGATGGCGGTTTGTCAGTCACTGCATCTGTTGAATGTGCTGGCCCCTTCGCTGGCAAGCCAGTTCCCACGGGGTTCAGTGCAGGGTTCGAGGGATCTGTCTGTAGTTGGATGCGGCAATTTGAGTAGGGCATTTAGACGGTCAAAGTAGGGCAAATCTGATTTTTCCGTCACCCACCCAGCCTCCCTTGCCTCTCATGCAGAATCGCCCGCCCTTCATTCTGCAGAGAGACATCGGATGTTCGCGCCTGCCAATCAACCGCGTTTCACGTTGACCCTCGAAGGCGCCCCGCACGACCTCAAAGTCCTTGAGTTCACGGGCACGGAAGCCATCAGCCAACCCTTTCGCTTCGAGCTGGAACTGGTCAGTGAGCGGCCGGACCTGGACCTCGAAAGCCTGCTGCACCGTCAGGCGTTTCTGAGCTTTGCTGCGGATGGTTCCGGTATTCACGGTCAGATCTATCAGGTCGGACAGGGCGACTCCGGGAAACGTCTTACTCGTTATCACCTGAGCCTTGTCCCGCGTCTGACGTACCTGGGGCACCGCATCAATCAGCGGATATTCCAGCACCAGAGCGTGCCGCAGATCGTTGCGCAGGTTCTCAAGGACCACGCGATCCTGCGTGATGCCTTCGAGTTTCGCCTCGGCAGCGAATACCCGGTGCGCGAATATTGCGTGCAATACGCAGAGAGTGATCTCGCGTTTATCCAGCGCCTGTGCGCCGAAGTCGGCATTCACTACCATTTTCAGCACAGTCCCGAAGGCCACCTGTTGGTGTTCGGCGACGATCAAACGGTGTTCCCGCGCCTGGCCGAGCCGACCCTTTATTTGCCGGGCACTGGCATGGCAGGCGGGGCGCCGGCGATTCAGCGCTTCAATGTTCGCGTGCAAACCCGTACCAGTGTGGTCACCCGGCGCGACTACAACTTCGAGAGGCCGCGCTTGCAACTGCAGAGTCGCATCGACGGCGAACAGAACCCGGTGCTGGAGGATTACCGCTTTCCCGGCCAATTCAACGACCGTGAAACCGGCAAGCACCTCGCCCAGCGCGCACTTGAGCGCCATATCGCCGATTACCGTCAAGCCGAAGGCATCAGCGATGAATCCGCACTGGCTTGTGGACATTTCCTGCAACTGACCGGGCATCCGCGTCAGATATGGAATGATCTGTGGCTGCTCACCGCCATCGAACACCGTGGTCGGCAGCCGCAAGTGCTGGAGGAATCGGTGACCAGTGATGGGGAAGAATTCCGTGGTTACCGTAATACCTTTCTCGCGACGCCGTGGGACGTGTTCTTTCGTCCAGCCTTGGGGCCCGAAAAGCCAAGGATGCTCGGCTATCAACCGGCAGTCGTCACCGGGCCGCAGGACAGCGAAATCCACTGCGATGAGTACGGTCGGGTCAAGGTGCAACTGGCCTGGGATCGCGACGGCGAGTTCAACGAACACGCCAGTTGCTGGCTGCGAGTTGCCACTGGCTGGGCTCACGATCGTTACGGCAGCGTGTTGATTCCAAGGGTCGGCATGGAAGTGCTGGTCGGTTTCATCGATGCCGACGCGGATAAACCGCTGGTGATGGGGTGTCTGCCAAACGCAGCGACCCCGGTGCCACTGGACTTGCCAGCGGACAAGACCCGCAGCATCTTCCGCAGCCAGAGCAGCCCCGGTGGTGGCGGCTACAACGAACTGCGCATTGAAGACAAAAAAGGCGCCGAGGAAATTTACCTGCGCGCCCAGCGCAACTGGACTCAGCATGTGTTGAATGATCAACAAGTGCAGGTCGACAACCAGCGCAGCATCGTCGTCACCGGCATCGCCAGGCATGAGTTGAAGGCTGACGAACAACGCATCACCCATGGCCAACGCCAGACTGAAGTGAGGCAGGACGATCATCTGACGGTTGTTGGCGATCGGCATATCCGCGTGAGCAATCAGGCGACTAGCGCCAGTGCGCAATTCCACGTCAGCGCCGGTCAGCAAGTGGTCATCGATGGCGGCGCCAGCGCGACGATTCAGGCGGGCGGGCAGTGGATCAACATCGGCCCCGGCGGAATTTTCAGCAGCGTGCCGATTGTGGTGGGTGGCGCGCCGATGGCGGCGATGAGCGCGGCGCCGAGTGTGCCGGGGCTGCCGGAGAATTTGGTGGCGGCTCCGGCAGCGATGCTGACGGCCGCGCAGATCATGAGTTTCAAAGGTGACGCGCCATTCTGCGAAGAGTGTGAGCGCTGCAAGGAGGGTGTTTGTGCAGCCTGAATGTCTTGATCCGCACGCATGGCTAGCGCGTGAGTCGCTGAAACCGTCGGAGCAGTTGTTCGCGATTTTCAGTAATGCCAGCGCTGCCAAGCCGCCGTTGCAGTTGGCGCCGAGCCCGGTTTGGGCGGACACGATCTACGCCGAGTGGGATGCGGTGATGCCCTTCGTGGGAATTGTCGCGGCGGACAGTGAGTTTCTGGATTGGGTGGCGACTACCGAGTCCCGCGAATGGGGTTGGTTGGCGGTGTCTTCGGCGAGCCTTGAAGTGGTGGTCGAGCATTTTCGCAGCCTGACGCAAGTGTTGATGCCAGACGGGAAGGCTGTGTTTTTCCGGTTTTGGGATGGGCGGTTTCTGTTGCCGATCCTGCAGTCTGAAGAAGTGGAATCGGCGCAGCTGTTGCCGGTGGTCGCGCGCGGACTCATTAATGGTCAGCCTGTTGATATCGGGGGCAGGGCACAGGTTTCGGGGCGGGTGTTTCCTTGGTGGGCGGTGCCTGATTCGGTGTTGGCCTTGAATGGTGATGAGGTTCAGGTCAGCAATGCTGTGCAATGGCTGAGCGAGGAACATCCGGCGTTGTACGAGGCATTTCCCGAGGCTGTTATGCGCTGCAAGGTCAGGCAGTTTTTCCGGGTTGCAGTGTCGGAAGAATCGTCGCAATCGGCGTTATTGGAGTTTTTGCTGGCAGAGTCGGTGTGAAATTTCCGGGCGAAGGCCTCGGACGTTTCCTTCGAGTTGCGGCGGTTTTCATGAACTGGTGGGCGTTGGGTTGCAGGGGTAGGCTTTTCGTTGTCACTGCGAGAGTGGTGACAGGGTGTAGGAACCCTCGCTTTCATGGAGTCACAGTCGGTTGGATTATTGTGGCACTTGATTCAAGTCCGTAAGATCGTTCGCGGCGGCTGTGCGCGGGACACGCTTCGGCGTGACCGAGGTCCATGATTGCTCGGTTCCTACTCTTGCGCACAGCTGCCACCCAAACCTGTAGGAAGGTGCGTTTGGCTGCTCACGTTTATCAATCATGGAGCTAACAAAATGACGACTTTGCATCCCGATCCACCCTACGAAAAAATCATCCCCTATCCTGACAACCGCTTCATGGCCCTGACCGGCAATTGCAGCGACATGCCCACCCTGTTCATCGACACCCACGTCCCCCTCGACATCCTCCTGGACGCCGCCAACCATCGCCTGCGCGCCGTGATCCAGGTCCTGGAAAACATGTGCATGCGCGGCTCGGTCGAATGCGACTCCGTCATCCTCAGCGACTTCGCCCAGCTCTGCGTGATTCCGCTGCGCGACGGCTGTGATGTCCTGGATGTCATCGGCAAGCGGTTGCGCGCGATGCCTTCCTGAATTTTCAGGAGCAAAATCAAAAGATCGCAGCCTTCGGCAGCTCCTACATGAAATCCCCTGTAGGAGCTGCCGAAGGCTGCGATCTTTTGACGTTGAGGGTACGGCAGTCAGTCTGCGATGTAGCGATCCTGTGTCTTGATAAAACTGTCGAAAGCCTCTGAGTTGTAGACCTCCAGGCACCCATAAAAAACGACATTGCTGTTCGAGTGTTTGCTGATCGATGGTGTCTGCTTGTAGGCCGCATACACATAGTTTCTGGTTTCTTTATATGGATCGTGCAGCACTTGCAGCGTGTCTTCATTCTGCAGGACGGAGTGCATGCCTTTGCCCATGAACGAGTAAGCACCAGCGGACAGACCGATGTCCTTTTCCAAGGCTGAATTTTCTTTGAATGGCTTCAGGATGCAGTGACTCAAGCCGTAGTTCTTGAGCATTTGGCGGGCCTGCGCAATGTGGTTTTCGCCCGAAACAGCGTGCATTGAGCAGATCAGGCACAGAGAGAAAAAGATCGGGTGACGCATGGGTTGGACTTCCTGTCGGCGGGTACCTGCCTGTTAAGCGAGATAAATGACCTGTGGCGATGGGGTTGGGTCAGATTCTTAACATGTAAGAGGCCGCTCGGCTACCAACCCCTGACTTGCCGCCCGGTAAAAGGTAAACTTCGCGGCCTTCGCAGGAGCAATCATGAATTATCGTCACGCCTTCCATGCCGGCAATCACGCCGATGTGTTCAAACACCTGACCTTGACCCGCCTCATCGCCCTGATGTCGCGCAAGGAGCAGCCGTTTGCCTATCTCGACAGCCACGCCGGCATTGGTCTGTATGACTTGAAGGGCGATCAGGCCAACCGTACCGGCGAGTACCTGGAAGGCATTGCGCGCTTGTGGGATCAGCCGGACCTGCCGGCGCTGACCGCCGACTACATGAAAGTGCTGCACGAGATGAACCCGGATGGCCAGTTGCGCTACTACCCGGGTTCGCCGGAGCTGGCGCGGCGTCTGACCCGGCCACAGGATCGGGTGATGCTCAACGAGAAGCACCCTGAAGACGGCGTGCTGCTCAAAGACAACATGGCCGGCGATCGCCGTGTGAAAGTGCATCTGGGTGAGGGCTGGCATGTTGCGCGGGCGATGTTGCCGGTGCAGGAGAAGCGCGCGGTGATGTTGATTGATCCGCCGTTCGAGCAGCTCGATGAAATGCAGCGTTGTGCGGCGTCGATGAAAGAAGCCATTGGCCGGATGCGTCAAACCGTGACGGCGATCTGGTACCCGGTGAAGGATCAGCGTGCCTTGCGCCGTTTCTACCAGGACCTGGCCGGCACTGGCGCGCCGAAATTGTTGCGCGTGGAGTTGCTGGTGCATCCATTGGATACGCCGAACAGCCTGAATGGCTCGGGGATGGCGATTGCCAATCCGCCGTGGGGGCTGGAGGAAGAATTGCGTGAGCTGCTGCCGTGGTTGTCGAAGAAGCTGGGGCAGACCCAGGGTGGCTGGCAGATGGATTGGCTAATAGCGGAATAAAGCTGCGAGCTACAAGCTACAAGCTGAAGCGAACGCAACGCTTGCAGCTTGCAGCTCACGTCTTGCAGCTTTAGTTCGGCATGCACACGCCAGTGCCGCCAATCCCGCAGTAGCCTTCCGGGTTTTTCGCCAGATACTGCTGGTGATACGTCTCGGCAAAGTACACGGTCGGTGCCTGTTCGATCTCGGTGCTGATTTCACCCAGGCCCGCTTTCGACAGTTCAGCCTGATAGGTCGCTTTGCTCGCCAGCGCGGCATCCAGTTGCTCTGGCGAGGTCGCGTAGATCACCGAGCGGTACTGCGTGCCGATGTCGTTGCCCTGACGCATGCCCTGAGTCGGGTTGTGCAATTCCCAGAACATCGCCAGCAGTTCTTCGTAGCTGACTTGCGCCTTGTCATACACCACCAGCACCACTTCGGCGTGGCCGGTCAGGCCTGAGCAGACTTCTTCGTAAGTCGGGTTCGGCGTGAAGCCGCCGGCATAACCAACCACCGTGCTGACCACGCCTTCGCGCTGCCAGAAGCGACGTTCGGCGCCCCAGAAGCAACCCAGACCGAAGATTGCGAAATCGACGTCCTGGAAAAACGGGCCGAGCAGCGGGGTTTCTTCGAAGACGAAGTGCTTTTCAGGCAGGGTCATCGCGGTTTCGCGGCCGGGCAGAGCTTGTTCTTTAGTCGGGAGCACGTTTTTGTTCACCAGAATTTCCGAGCGCAGAACCATGATCGTTCCTCTCAGTCAGGATGGGATGTAAAAAAGTAGACCGCCAGTGTGCCCAAAGCTATCCGGATGCGCACTACCCAATGTAGGAGCTGCAGTGTTGGCGAGAAGGGTTTACAGGCAGAGCGGGCCGCGTGGGTAGCGTTTGAGGGTCTGGATCAGTTCGGCGCCGGGGATCGGCCGGTCGAACAGGTAGCCTTGACCCACATCGCAACGATGGCGACGCAGGAACGCCAGTTGCTCGGCGGTCTCGATGCCTTCGGCCACGACCTTGAGTTTCAGGTTGTGGGCCATGGCGATCACCGCAGAGGTGATTTCCATGTCGTCCTGGTTGTCGGGGATTTCGTGGATGAAGCTGCGATCGATCTTGATGACGTCGATCGGGAATTTTTTCAGGTAGCTGAGCGACGAGTAGCCGGTGCCGAAGTCATCCATGGCCAGGGTCAGGCCCAGGCGCTTGAGTTGATCAAGTTGCAAGTGCGTGTCTTCGGTGGCTTCCAGCAGCAGGCCTTCGGTCAGTTCCAGCTCCAGCAGATTGGCCGGCAGCGCTTCTTCCTTGAGGATGTTGGCGATGGACGCGACCAGATCCGGATCGGAAAACTGCTTGGGCGACAGATTGATCGCCACTTGCAGATTGCCCAGACCGGCAGCGGTCAGCGCTTTGCTCATGCGGCAGGCCTGACGGGCGATCCATTTGCCGATCGGAATGATCAGGCCGGTTTCTTCGGCGACGCTGATGAACTGGTCCGGACGAATCATGCCGCGCTCCGGATGATTCCAGCGCAATAGCGCTTCCATCCCCAGCAAGCGACCACTGCGCAGGCAGAGCTTGGGCTGGTAGAACACGTCCAGCTCGTTCTGGGTCAGGGCGCGCCGCAGGTTGTTCTCGACGAACAGCTTGTAGCTGGCCTCGGCGTTCAGCGCTTCGGTGAAGACTTGCACCTGATGCTTACCATTGGCTTTGGCCTTGTGCAGGGCCAAGCCAGCGTTACGCATCAGGGTTTGTGGGTCGCGGCCGTGCAGGGGCGCGCAGGCAAGGCCCACGGAGCCGGTGACGCTGATCAACTGGTTGTCGACGAACATCGGTTTGTCGAGGGTCATCAGCAACTGGCTGGCGATCTGCTGGCCGACCTCAAGGTCGGTGTCGTCGAGCAGCACCGCAAATTCGTTACTGGCGAACCGGGCGAGGCTGCCGCTCGAGCTCAGGCTGTTGCGCAAACGCCGCGCCAGACTGATCAGCAGTTTGTCGCCGGTCTGGTGGCCAAGGCTGTCGTTGATGCGCTTGAAGTTGTCGATGTCCACCAGCAGCAGGCTGATCGGAGTATCGGTATCGCGGGCGAAGCGTTCGTCGAGGTTGCGGATGAACGCCGGGCGGTTGCCGAGGTTGGTCAGGTTGTCGGTGTACGCCAGACGTTCGATGCGCTGCTGCGCCAGTTTGGTCTGGGTGATGTCTTCGTAGATGCCGATGTAATGGGTCAGC
Organism: Pseudomonas sp. A0308; assembly: GCF_044218815.1. Classification (NCBI taxonomy): domain Bacteria; kingdom Pseudomonadati; phylum Pseudomonadota; class Gammaproteobacteria; order Pseudomonadales; family Pseudomonadaceae; genus Pseudomonas; species Pseudomonas sp. A0308. The sequence goes on along the minus strand of NZ_CP162581.1, from coordinate 2,794,500 downwards.
TCACGGTTGTCGCCGTAAACCTTGGAGATCGACAACTGCCCCCAGTAGGGTTCGAGGTTTTTCCGGCGGCTCTTGAATTCGCCCTGCCAGCTGTTGCTCTTGGCCAGCGCCGAGGGCGCGTCGAACAGCAGCTCGCTGAGGTTTTCCAGGGCCGGCAGTTCCGACAGGCGCTGGCCGTGGACTTCCTCGGTGGTGTACTGGGTGATCGCGGTGAAGCTCGGGTTGACGTACTCGACCACGCCGTCGCAATTGACCAGCAAAAAGGCATTGGCGCTTTGCTCGACCGCACGCTGGAACAGGTGCAGGGCGCTGGTGGCGGTGCGCCGGTTGTGGTTGTTGATGACTTGGGCGAACTGGTCGGCCAGTTCACCGGCGAAGGCGATTTCATCGGACTGCCAGGCACGGGTGACGCCGGTCTGCTCCAGACACAGCACGCCGACCACATGGCCGTCGACGCGGATGCTGGCGTCGAGCATGGCGTTGACGTCGCGCGGGCGAAGCGCTTCGGCCATCTCGCGGGTGCGCGGGTCACGCATGGCATTGTGTGCGTCGATGGCGCGGCTGCTGTGCAGGGCGTCCATGTAATCTGGGAAGCCGCTGATGTCGATCGCGTCCGGGATAATGTATTCCTGGGTCGCACGGTGGTAAGCCGAGATCGGCAGCAGTTGTTGGCCTTCAAGATTCCACAGGCTGGCGCAGTCGATTTCATAGATATCGCAGGCGCAGCGGGTGATCAGTTCGGCGGCTTCTTGCAGCGAGTTGTGCGTGCTGTAGCGCTGGCGGGCGAGCAGCAGAATCAGATCCTGCTGGGCACGTACCCGCTCCAGATGCTGCAGTTGTTCCTGCTGGGCACGCTGGTTGAGTTCGAGGGCGATTTGCAGGCGTGAATTCTGGGTTTCAAGATCAACTGAAGACAGCAGCGGCGTTTCGTCGAATACGTTATCGACCGCCAGCAAATAGCCGCGCAGCAAGTGCCGATTGTGCTGCTTGTAGGCTTCGCCGAGTTCCAGGATGGACAGCACGCCGGCAGGGGTGTGTAGAGTGTAACGCACCAGATAATGCGGGCTGGCACTGAGTTGCAGCTGGATCGTGTCGTGTAACTGATAGCGCGCTTCCGGCTCCATCAGGCTGGCGTAAGGCGAGCCGACAAGAGCACACAGCTCGACGGCCGGTTGACCGAATTGACGTTCGCAATTGGGATCAAGAAACAGCATTGCCCAGCTGGCTTCATTCAAGCGCTCGAAACGCAGCATGCCGAGCCGCGAGGGCACCGGCAATTGCGTCACTACCTCGGCCACCATACGGCTGGCGGCATCGGGTTGGCTTTTCATGGAGGGAAACTCGCTTGGAAATATGCTGAACGCGCTGGGCTCTCGCCCTCTTTACTGTTGCCTGCGGCAAGGTTGCATCATTGCGGCACTGACTGACAAGAGTGATGAAGGCCAAGTGCTATAAGAATGTGTCGGCCGCGCGGGGCATTTCTCCAGTGTCTGTCGGAAAAGAACGATTGATCGCAGCTTGCGACAGTTGCTACAGGGGCATTTGACCTTTGCAGGCGCTGCCCAAGGCTGCGATCTTTCAAGGCTTAACGCAGTTTTATGGCAATCGACTGTAGCTTCTTGCCATTCCGATCATGGTAATTGACCAGAATCTGATCGGCTTCCACCACCACATGGGCAAAGTTGTCCTCACTGACCACCGTGCTGGTCAGTTCATGCCGATAGTCCCCCGTCGCTGTGCGCACCAGCGGTTGATCGAGCATAAAAGTCGAGGCTTTGGCGTAGGGGAGCAATTTGCTGTTGCACAGTGGCGAGGAAACGATGGTGTGAACTTCAAAGTCCGGATCTTCGCTTTGGGTCAGACGCGCAGTCAGCGAGCCGTGCACGTCGCCCGAGACGAACACCACGTTTTTGATCCGCCGGGTGCGAATGGTTTCCAGAATGCGCAGGCGCTGTTCCGGGAAGGCTTCCCACGCATCGTCGCCAAGTCGTTTGCGATCCGGGTAGAACATCACGCTGGTCACTACGAATTTCACCCGCGCCGGACTGTTGATCAGCCACTCCAGCAGCGCGTGTTCTTGAGCCTCATCAAGGATGCGTCGATCATCGGGCGACAAGTTACGTCGAGTGCGGCTGTCGGTCACGAACCATTCGATGTCACCGTCGCTGAATTGATACCAGTAATGCTCAAGTACAGAGCGATTAATCTGGCCGTTAGTTGTCAGCGGATGCACCGGGCTGTGACTGGCTTGATACAACTCGTAGGCCGCCATGGCATTGCGATATAACGCGCCGTCGGACTTGCTCGCATTGGCCGGCCAGTTGTCTTCTATTTCATGGTCGTCGAGAATCATGTAAGTCGAAGTGCTGGACATCAATCGCTTTATATTGGGTTGCGAGAAGGCCGCGCGGTATTTACTGAGTATGTCCTTGTATTCGTGATCCGGTGCGAACAGGTTCATGTCGTCGACATAAATTTGATCGCCAGTCATTAGCGCGGCGCTGATCGGGGGTTGTGCGCCTTCGATCAATTGGTTGATGGACGCGAAGATCCGGTCGCCCAACTGGGGCAAGGAAGCAATGCCGGCGGTCATGCGCAAGTAGCGGCAGGAGCCGACAATGTAGGCCCTTGCGTGCATTGCTGTCGAGCGAGTGCGCAGACGGTAGATTTCCCGAGGCCACTGCAGGGGCAGCTCTGCCACCGAGTCCTGGGTATGAACCGGATTCATCGGGCTGAACCAGCCTGCTTGAAATTCGTATTCCGTATCGCTGCTCAAGTTGTTGAGTGCGAAAACTTCCGACATATCTCGCAGATCGCTCAGTTTGGCGAAAATACCGTTAGACCACTGTTGTGTGTCGGCGATGCGATAACGTATCCCGGAAAACACAGTAGCCTTGTCCTGGCGGTCGCCGCGGATAAATATGCGTGCATGATTAGTTGTTACATGGCCGATTATCGGGCCGATAGTTGGTTTTAGCATTTCGAATCCATTCGAATGAATTGCTGAATAAGTTTTAGTGTCAAGTTCGTTAAATAAACTTGCTGCGCCAAGGTTAGTTGTAAGTTGAATGAATAAGTCGGCGTAAAGTTGACTGGAGTCGTGGCCGATGTCAGCGCGACTTGTAGGAAAAACACGAAGCCTGGTTTATTTCAGGCAAAAAAAGCCCCGCCAATTGGCGGGGTTGAGGTACGAGCGTGTGGCGCTCGAAAACGTGGTGCACAAGCGGCCCTCCGTCGCCGGAGGGCCGCCTGGATTACAGCAGGATGGTGCGGATGTCCGCCAGCAGGCTGCCCAGACGCTGGGTGAAGCGTGCGGCAGCGGCGCCGTTGATCACACGGTGATCGTAGGACAGCGACAGCGGCAGCATCAGTTTCGGCTGGAAGGCTTTGCCGTCCCAGACTGGCTGGATGGTTGCCTTGGAAACACCGAGGATCGCCACTTCCGGCGCGTTGACGATCGGCGTGAAGCCGGTGCCGCCAATGTGGCCGAGGCTGGAAATGGTGAAGCAGGCGCCTTGCATGTCGTCAGCGGTAAGCTTCTTGTCGCGGGCTTTGGCGGCCAGCGCAGCGGCTTCGGCTGCCAGTTGCAACAGGCTCTTCTGGTCGACGTTCTTGATGACCGGTACCAGCAGGCCATCCGGAGTGTCGACGGCGAAGCCGATGTTGACGTACTTCTTGCGGATGATCGCCTTGCCGCTTGGTGCCAGCGAACTGTTGAAGTCCGGCAGCTCCTTGAGCATGTGCGCGCACGACTTGAGCAGCAGCGGCAGGATGGTCAGCTTGACGCCGGCCTTCTCTGCAACGGCTTTCTGTGCGACGCGGAACGCTTCCAGCTCAGTGATATCAGCCGAATCGAACTGAGTCACGTGCGGAATATTCAGCCAGCTGCGGTGCAGGCTCGACGCGCCGATTTGCATCAGGCGAGTCATCGGCACTTCTTCGATTTCGCCGAAACGGCTGAAGTCGACAACCGGAATCGGCGGGATGCCCGCACCACCGGTAGCGCCAGCAGCAGCGGCCGGTGCTTCCTTGGCCTTCTGCATCATCGCTTTGACGTAAACCTGCACGTCTTCTTTCAGAATACGACCGTGCGGACCGCTGGCGCCGACTGCGTTCAGCTCAACGCCGAATTCGCGGGCCAGTTGACGCACGGCAGGGCCGGCGTGAACTTTCGCGCCCGGCTTGGCCGGGGCGGCGGCTGGTGCGGCAGCAGCGGGTGCAGGTGCAGCGGCAGCTGGAGCCGGGGCAGCAGCAGGTGCCGCGCCTTTGACTTTCAGCTTCAGAATCAGGTCGCCAGTGCCGACTTCGTCATCCAGCTTGATGGAAACGCTTTCGACCACGCCAGCGGCAGGCGACGGGATTTCCATGCTCGCCTTGTCGGATTCCAGAGTGATCAGCGATTGATCAGCTTCGACGGTGTCGCCAGCCTTGACCAACACTTCGATGATCTTGGCCTTGCCGGCCGAACCGATGTCCGGAACATGGATGTCCTGAACGCTGTCAGCCACCGGTGCAGCTGGCGCGGCTGCCGGGGCAGGCGCAGCAGCAGCGGCTGGCGCAGCAGCCTGAGCCGGAGCGGCAGCAGCAGGGGCCGCAGCACCCGCCACTTCCAGATCCAGAATCAGGTCGCCGGTACCCACTTCGTCGTTGAGCTTGACGCTGATGGCCTTGACCACGCCAGCGGCAGGCGACGGGATTTCCATGCTCGCCTTGTCGGATTCAAGGGTGATCAGCGATTGATCAGCTTCGACGGTGTCGCCGACCTTGACCTGGATCTCGATGATCTGCGCCTTGCCCGACGAACCGATGTCCGGCACGTGCACTTGCTGAACCGAAGCGGCAGCAGGGGCAGCGGCTGGCGCGGCAGCAGCAGGAGCGGCAGCCGGTTTGGCTTCAGCTTTTGCAGCAGGCGCCGCGGCAGGCGCGGGGGCCGCTTCAGCGGCGCCCTCGACTTCCAGCTCCAGCAGTTCGTCGCCTTCTTTCAGACGGTCGCCCAGCTTCACTTTCAGGCTCTTGATGACGCCGGCTTTCGGGGCTGGCACTTCCATGCTGGCCTTGTCCGATTCCAGGGTCAGGATGCTCTGGTCGGCTTCGATACGGTCGCCGACCTTCACAAACAGTTCAATTACTTCACCTTCACCGCTGCCGATGTCAGGTACGCGAATGAGTTCGCTCACAAAATGTCTCCTCAGCAGTCCAGTGGGTTGCGTTTTTCCGGGTCGATGCCGAACTTGGTGATGGCTTCAGCCACAACCTTGGGTTCGATATCACCACGGTCAGCCAGTGCTTCCAGGGCTGCCAACACCACGAAATGACGGTCAACTTCGAAGAAATGACGCAGTTTCTTGCGGCTGTCGCTGCGGCCGAAACCGTCGGTGCCCAGGACCTTGAATTCCTTGGACGGTACCCACTGACGGATCTGCTCGGCGAACAGCTTCATGTAGTCGGTAGAGGCAATGACCGGACCTTTACGGCCGCTCAGGCACTCTTCAACGTAGCTCTTCTGAGGCTTCTGGCCAGGCTTGAGACGGTTGCTGCGCTCTACGGCCAGGCCGTCGCGACGCAGTTCGTTGAAGCTGGTGACGCTCCACACGTCGGCGCCGATGTTGAACTGTTCACGCAGGATCTTCGCCGCTTCACGCACTTCGCGCAGGATGGTGCCGGAGCCCATCAGCTGTACGTGGTGTGCTGCTTCGCGGGTGTCTTCTTCGAGCAGGTACATGCCCTTGATGATGCCTTCCTCTGCACCGGCCGGCATGGCAGGTTGCTGGTAGGACTCGTTCATCACGGTGATGTAGTAGAAAACGTCCTGCTGCTCTTCGGTCATCTTCTTCATGCCGTCCTGAATGATCACCGCCAGCTCGTAGCCGTAGGTTGGATCAAAGGTGCGGCAGTTCGGGATGGTGGCAGCCAGGATGTGGCTGTGACCGTCTTCGTGTTGCAGGCCTTCACCGTTCAGGGTGGTCCGGCCCGCGGTGCCGCCGATCAGGAAGCCACGGGTACGGCTGTCGCCTGCTGCCCAAGCCAGGTCGCCAATACGCTGGAAGCCGAACATCGAGTAGAAGATGTAGAACGGCAGCATTGGCTGGTTGTGGCTGGAGTACGAAGTACCGGCAGCGATGAAGGAGCTCATGGCGCCCGCTTCGTTGATGCCTTCTTCGAGGATCTGGCCCTTTTTGTCTTCCTTGTAGAACATCACCTGGTCTTTATCGACTGGCTCGTAGAGCTGGCCGACGGACGAGTAGATGCCCAACTGACGGAACATGCCTTCCATACCGAAGGTACGGGCTTCGTCCGGGATGATCGGCACGATACGCGAGCCGATTTCCTTGTCCTTGACCAGTTGCGCGAGGATCCGCACGAAAGCCATGGTGGTGGAGATTTCACGGTCGCCCGAGCCGTCGAGGATAGCCTTGAGGGTGTCGAGTGGCGGTGTAGGAATGTCGAAGGACTTGGCGCGGCGCTGTGGCACGAAACCGCCCAGTGCAGTGCGGCGCTCGCTCAGGTAGCGGGCTTCGGCGCTGTTTGGCTCTGGCTTGAAGAACGGCAGGTTCTCCAGCTCTTCGTCCTTGACCGGGATGTCGAAGCGATCGCGGAACAACTTCAGGCTGTCGACATCGACTTTCTTGGTGTTGTGCGCAGTGTTTTTCGCTTCGCCGGCACCAGTGCCATAACCCTTGATGGTCTTGGCCAGGATGACGGTTGGTTGTTCTTTGTGGTTGACCGCTTCGTGGTACGCCGCGTAGACCTTGTACGGGTCGTGGCCGCCACGGTTGAGTTTCCAGATCTCGTCGTCGGACAGATCGGCAACCATCGCCTTGAGTTCTGGCGAGTTGAAGAAGTGTTCACGCACGAACGCGCCGTCTTTGGCTTTGTAGTTCTGGTACTCGCCGTCGATGACTTCATCCATGCGACGTTGCAGGATGCCGTCGACGTCTTTGGCCAGCAGTGGGTCCCAGAAACGGCCCCAGATGACTTTGGTCACGTTCCACTGAGCACCGCGGAACACGCCTTCGAGTTCCTGGATGATCTTGCCGTTACCGCGAACCGGGCCGTCGAGGCGCTGCAGGTTGCAGTTGATGACGAAGATCAGGTTGTCGAGCTTCTCGCGGCCAGCCAGGGAGATGGCGCCCAGGGATTCTGGTTCGTCGCACTCGCCGTCGCCCAGGAAGCACCAGACTTTTTGCTTGCCTTCCGGGATGAAGCCGCGAGCTTCCAGGTACTTCATGAAACGTGCCTGGTAGATCGCCTGGATCGGACCCAGACCCATCGATACGGTCGGGAACTGCCAGAAGTCAGGCATCAGCCAAGGGTGCGGGTAGGACGACAGGCCCTGACCGTCTACTTCCTGGCGGAAGTTGTTCATCTGGTCTTCGGTGATGCGGCCTTCCATGAATGCACGGGCGTAAACGCCTGGCGAGGTGTGGCCCTGGAAGTAGATTAGGTCGCCGCCGTGTTCGTCGGTCGGGGCCTGGAAGAAGTAGTTGAAGCCGATGTCATACAGGGTCGCACTGGAAGCGAAGCTGGAGATGTGACCACCCAGGTCAGAATCTTTCAGGTTCGTACGCATTACCATGGCCATCGCGTTCCAGCGTACCAACGAGCGAATGCGGCGTTCCATGAACAGGTCGCCAGGCATGCGTGCTTCGTGGGTCACGGGGATGGTGTTGCGGTAAGGCGTGGTGATGGCGTAAGGGAGCTGCGAGCCGCTGCGGGTCGCGAGTTCGCCCATACGGGTCATCAGATAGTGAGCACGGTCTTCGCCTTCTTTGTCGAGAACCGATTCCAGGGCGTCCAGCCATTCCTGGGTTTCGACGGGATCGAGGTCTTGCATGGCTTGCTCCAGGGCGGAAAGGCTTCCAGAATCGGTTGCCTGAGTTTGCGACTGGCCTTGTGGGCAGACGATTTAAAATTCTTGGATTGCCGACAGGTTGTTCCGGCGGCGTGTAGTTTTACTACAAATCTTCCGGCATTTCAGCCTTTCGAATGTATAGACGAGTAGTAAAACTACAGATGAAAGGCTTGTGGCCTCCGACTACGTTGTGAGAATAATCGTTAAGGTTGGTCGATTGCCATCCGAAAAAGGTGAAAGTTTGATGCTGGCTGCCAAAGAAAAAGAAATATCAGCTATTTCTAACTTTTGTTCGACAGTCCTTCAGGTAGCGGGTTTTCACCGTTCACTACAAGCGGCCATTTACACGCCGATCAAGGATAGACCATGACCCTGCCCGTGCTTGCCGAACTGCCTGCCATTCTCCTGCCGTTGGTCACTCGATCCGAGCAGTCGTTCCGTACGGCCGTCGCCGCGCTTGAAGACGATCATGGCTTCTCGAACTGGACATCCGAACGCTGGGCGCAATTTGCCCGCGTCACCGGCGCCAGCGAGTTCGTCATTGAACAGAGCGTTCGTGACCCTTTGATGTTACTGACGCTGGTGCAGTCCGGTGAGCTCGACCGGCCGTTTGCCCCCGGCGAATTGTGCGCGCAAATAGCCTCTGCAGTGGCGGCCGCCGAGACCGAAGATGAGCTCGGTCACGTCCTGCGCCGTCAGCGCGCACGCCATCAGGTGCGGATTATCTGGCGTGATCTAACCCGTCAGGCCGATCTCGTGCAGACCTGTCGTGATCTGTCGGACATGGCTGATGCCTCCATCGATCAGGCCTATCAATGGTTGTACAGCCGCCATTGTCAGCAGTTCGGCACGCCGACCGGGCGTCGCAGCGGTTTGCCACAGCAGATGGTCATTCTCGGCATGGGCAAGCTCGGCGCGGTTGAGTTGAACCTGTCCTCGGACATCGACCTGATCTTCGCCTACCCCGAGGGCGGCGAAACTGTTGGCGTGAAGCGCGCGCTGGATAATCAGGAATTCTTCATCCGTCTGGGCCAGCGCCTGATCAAGGCGCTGGACCCGATGACCGTCGATGGTTTCGTCTTCCGTGTCGACATGCGTCTGCGTCCATATGGTTCATCGGGCGCGCTGGTGCTGAGCTTCAATGCGCTGGAGCAGTATTACCAGGATCAGGGTCGCGACTGGGAACGCTACGCAATGATCAAGGCTCGCGTGGTGGCCGGCGATCAAGTGGCGGGTGCGCAGTTGCTCGACATGCTGCGGCCGTTTGTTTACCGGCGTTATCTGGACTTCTCGGCAATCGAAGCGCTGCGCACCATGAAGCAGCTGATTCAGCAGGAAGTCCGGCGCAAAGGCATGGCCGACAACATCAAGCTCGGTTCCGGTGGGATCCGCGAGGTCGAGTTCATCGCCCAGGCTTTTCAACTGATCCACGGCGGGCGCGATCTGAGTCTGCAACAGCGTCCTCTATTAAAGGTGTTGAGCACGCTGGAAGGTCAGGGTTATCTGCCACCCGCGGTGATCAGCGAGTTGCGCGAGGGGTATGAATTTCTGCGTTACACCGAGCACGCGATCCAGGCGATTGCCGACCGCCAGACCCAGATGCTGCCGGATGGCGCTCAGGATCAGGCGCGTATCGCATTCATGCTCGGGTTTGCCGACTGGGAAGCCTTCCACGAAAAACTGATGTTCTGGCGCGGCCGGGTGGCCTGGCACTTTGCGCAGGTGATCGCTGATCCTGATGAGGAAGAGGGCACCGAAAGCGAAGTGGTGGTTGGCGGTGAATGGCTGCCGTTGTGGGAAGAGGCGCAGGACGAAGAGGCTGCCTGCCGTCAGTTGGAGGAGGGCGGTTTCAGCGATGCACCGAAAGCGCTGAAGGCCTTGGCCGGGCTGCGCGGCAGTCCGCAATTGCGGGCGATGCAGCGTCTGGGGCGCGAACGTCTGGATTTGTTCATCCCGCGCCTCATCGCCCAAGCGGTTGAGCATGACAACCCGGATCTGGTGCTGGAGCGTGTGCTGCCGCTGGTTGAAGCAGTGGCGCGGCGCTCGGCGTACCTGGTGTTGCTGACGGAAAACCCCGGTGCGCTGCGTCGCTTGTTGACGTTGTGTGCGGCAAGTCCGTGGATTGCCGAACAGATCACCCGCTTTCCGCTGTTGCTCGATGAATTGCTCAACGAAGGACGCTTGTTCAAGCCGCCATTGGCGCCGGAACTTGCCGCTGAATTGCGCGAGCGTCTGACGCGGATTCCCGAAGACGACCTCGAACAACAGATGGAAGCCCTGCGCCATTTCAAACTGGCGCACCGCTTGCGCGTCGCCGCGTCGGAAATCGCCGGCAGTTTGCCGCTGATGAAGGTCAGCGATTATCTGACCTGGCTGGCCGAGGCAATTCTTGCGCAAGTGCTGGCGCTGGCCTGGCGCCAGACCGTGGCCAAGTACGGCACGCCGTTGCGTACCGACGGTACGTTGTGCGATCCCGGGTTCATCATTGTCGGTTACGGCAAAGTCGGCGGCCTGGAATTGGGGCATGGTTCGGACCTCGATCTGGTGTTCATCCACGACGGCGATCCACAGGCAGAAACCGATGGCCCGAAACCGATTGATGGCGCGCAATTCTTCACGCGGCTGGGGCAGCGGATCATCCACTTGCTGACGGCGCAGACCAACTCCGGTCAGCTTTATGAAGTGGATATGCGTTTGCGGCCGTCCGGTGCGTCGGGGTTGCTGGTGAGTTCGCTGGGTGCGTTCGCCCGCTATCAGGAAAACGAAGCCTGGACGTGGGAGCATCAGGCTCTGGTGCGGGCGCGGGTGCTGGTCGGCAGCCAGGATGTCGGGCAGGCCTTCGAGAAGGTTCGCGCCCAAGTGCTGGGTAAAACCCGGGACCTGGCCAAGCTGCAGCAGGAAGTCAGCGAGATGCGCGCGAAGATGCGCGATAACCTCGGCAGCAAGAGCACCGCAGCCGGCACCGCGGCGAACGCCTTCGAGGCCACGGCGCCGTTCGACCTCAAGCAGGACGCCGGAGGTATCGTCGATATTGAATTTATGGTGCAATACGCGGCTCTTGCGTGGTCGCAAAGCCACCCGCCATTGCTGCGCTGGACCGATAACATCCGCATTCTGGAAGAGCTGGAGCACGAAGGGCTGATGCCTGCCCAAGATGCCAGTCTGTTGCGTGAGGCCTATAAAGCCTACCGCTCCGCCGCCCACCGGCAGGCCTTGCAGAAGGACGCCGGGGTGATTGCAGGCGACCAGTTTGCTGAAGAACGGCGACAGGTTTTGCGAATATGGCGTGAGCTGGGGCTAAGCTGAAAAAGGCCAGTGAGGGCTGTGAGATTCAAATGTGGGAGCGAGCCTGCTCGCGAAAACGGAGTGTCAGGCGACATTGATGCTGGATGTGCCGGCCCTTTCGCGAGCAAGCTCGCTCCCACAGTGATCTGCGGTGAATCGCGGATGTTGGAACGGATGCAAAACCCTGTGGGAGCTGGCTTGCCAGCGATAGCGGAGTATCAGACGACAATAATGTTGAATGTGACGACCCCATCGCGAGCAAGCTCGCTCCCACAGTGATCTGCGGTGAATCGCGGATGTTGGAACGGATGCAAAACCCTGTGGGAGCTGGCTTGCCAGCGATAGCGGAGTATCAGGCGACATTGATGCTGGATGTGCCGGCCCTTTCGCGAGCAAGCTCGCTCCCACAGTGATCTGCGGTGAATCGCGGATGTTGGAACGGATGCAAAACCCTGTGGGAGCTGGCTTGCCAGCGATAGCGGAGTATCAGACGACAATAATGTTGAATGTGACGCCCCCATCGCGAGCAAGCTCGCTCCCACAGTAGATCTACAGTGTTTGTAGAATTCTCGAGGCGGGGAGGCATTGGCCTCCCCGGTTCGTTTTTGGAAACCACATGAATATTCTGATCGTTGGGCCCAGTTGGGTCGGTGACATGGTGATGGCGCAGACACTGTTTCAGTGTCTCAAGCAACGCCACCCGCAATGCGAAATCGACGTGCTGGCCCCCGAGTGGAGCCGTCCGATCCTTGAGCGCATGCCCGAAGTACGCAAGGCCTTGAGCTTTCCGCTCGGCCACGGCGCACTTGAATTGGCGACCCGTCGACGGATCGGCAAGTCCCTGCGCGGCCAGTACGACCAGGCGATCCTGCTGCCAAACTCGCTGAAATCGGCGCTGGTGCCATTCTTTGCCGGCATCCCGAAACGCACCGGCTGGCGCGGCGAGTTCCGTTATGGCCTGCTCAACGACGTGCGCACGCTTGATAAAGAACGCTATCCGCTGATGATCGAGCGTTTCATGGCCCTGGCCTATGAACCGAACGCCGAACTGCCGAAACCGTATCCACGCCCAAGCTTGCAAATCGACCCGGTCACCCGCGAAGCGGCGCTGGCCAAGTTTGGCTTGAGCCTCGACCGCCCGGTGTTGGCCCTGTGCCCAGGCGCCGAGTTCGGCGAATCCAAGCGCTGGCCATCCGAGCATTACGCCAAAGTTGCCGAAGCGCGGATTCGTGAAGGCTGGCAGGTGTGGCTGTTCGGTTCGAAAAACGATCACTCGGTCGGCGAAGACATCCGCGCGCGGCTGATTCCCGGCTTGCGTGAAGAGGCGGTGAATCTCAGCGGTGGCACCTCGTTGGCCGAAGCCATCGACCTACTGTCCTGCGCCGACTCGGTAGTCTCCAATGACTCCGGCCTGATGCACGTCGCCGCCGCGCTGAACCGCCCGTTGGTGGCGGTTTATGGTTCGACCTCCCCAGGCTTTACCCCGCCGCTGGCCGAGCACGTCGAAATCGTCCGTTTGGGCCTCGATTGCAGCCCGTGCTTCGACCGAACCTGCCGTTTCGGCCATTACAACTGCCTGCGCCAGCTGATGCCGGACGCGGTCAACGATGCCTTGCAGAAATTGCACGGCTCTGTGGTCGAGGTTCATTAAGTTGCGGGTATTGCTGATCAAGACTTCATCGCTGGGCGACGTGATTCATGCGTTGCCGGCGCTGACCGACGCGGCCCGGGCCATCCCCGGAATCAAGTTCGACTGGATGGTGGAAGAAGGCTTCGCCGAGATTCCAACCTGGCACCCGGCTGTTGACAAAGTGATTCCGGTGGCGATCCGTCGCTGGCGCAAAAGTCTTTGGAAAACCATCACCAGCGGCGAGTGGAAACGCTTCAAGCAGAGCGTGCGCGCGAACAAATACGATTTGGTGATCGACGCGCAGGGCTTGCTGAAAAGCGCCTGGCTGACCCGTTACGTCAAAGCGCCGGTGGCCGGTCTCGACAAAGGCTCGGCCCGTGAGCCTATGGCTGCGCGATTCTATGATCGCAAGCTGGCCGTGGCCCGCGGTCAACATGCCGTTGAACGCGTGCGTCAGTTGTTTGCCATCGCTCTCGGTTATGACCTGCCCAAAGGCCTGGGCGATTATGGTCTCAACGTCGAGCGTCTGGTCGAGTTGCCGCGCAAGAACGCCTTCGTGGTATTTCTCCACGGTACGACGTGGGACACCAAGCACTGGCCGGAAGCTTACTGGCGGGAGCTGACCGAGCGTGTCGGTTATCTCGGCGTTGGCGTGAAACTGCCATGGGGCAACCCGCTGGAAAAGGCTCGCGCCGAGCGCATCGCCGCCGGTTTCAAACACGCCGAAGTCCTGCCGAAGCTTAATCTGGCCGGGGTCGGCAAAGTCCTTGCCGGCGCACAAGCCTGTGTGGCGGTGGACACAGGTCTCGGCCACTTGGCGGCGGCGCTGGACGTGCCGACCATCTCGCTTTTCGGCCCGACCAACCCGGGCCTGACCGGCGCCTACGGCAAGTTGCAGATTCACATGGCCAGCGACTTTCCATGCGCGCCGTGCCTGCAGAAAAAATGCACTTATCAACCGACCGAGCAGGATGCCCGTCAGTTTGACCTGAAGCGTGAACAGCCTCTGTGCTTCACGCGTCTGAACCCCGAGCGTGTCGCCAGCCGACTGAGCACGTTGTTAATGGCTGAGGAGCTGCGCTGATGCAATTGGCATTCGTCCTGTACAAATATTTCCCGTTCGGTGGCTTGCAGCGCGATTTCATGCGCATCGCCCTCGAATGCCAGAAGCGCGGTCACCAGATCCGCGTCTACACGCTGATCTGGGAAGGCGACGTGCCGCCCGGTTTCGAAGTGCTGGTGGCGCCGGTCAAGGCGTTCTTCAATCACCGTCGCAACGAAAAACTCAGTGCGTGGATGGAAGCGGATCTGGCCAAGCGTCCGGTGGATCGCCTGATCGGGTTCAACAAAATGCCCGGTCTGGATGTGTATTACGCCGCCGACGGTTGCTTCGAAGACAAGGCGCAGAACCTGCGCAATTCGCTGTACCGTCGCTGGGGCCGCTATCGCCACTTCGCCGAGTACGAGCGCGCGGTGTTCGCCAAAGAGGCGAAAACCGAAGTGCTGATGATTTCCGAAGTGCAGCAGCCGCTCTTCATCAAGCACTACGACACGCCACTCGAGCGCTTCCATTTGCTGCCGCCGGGCATTGCACAGGATCGTCGCCGTCCGGCGGATGCCGATGAGATTCGCGCCGGTTTCCGTACCGAATTCAAGCTCAAGGACGACGACCTGCTACTGGTGCAGATCGGTTCCGGATTTAAGACCAAAGGCGTCGATCGCAGTCTTAAAGCCCTGGCCGCATTGCCCGCCGAACTGAAGAAACGCACCCGGCTGTTTGTAATCGGCCAGGATGACCCCAAATTGTTCCAGATGCAGAGCGCCACTTTGGGCCTGGGCGACAACGTGACGTTCTTCAAGGGCCGCAGCGATATCCCGCGGTTCTTGCTCGGCGCCGATCTGTTGGTCCACCCGGCGTACAACGAAAATACCGGTACAGTGCTGCTCGAAGCGCTGGTTGCAGGCCTGCCTGTGCTGGTCAGCGCGGTGTGCGGTTATGCCCACTACATTGCCGAGGCGGATGCCGGGCGAGTGCTGGACGAACCGTTCGATCAGGCGCAACTGACGCGATACCTGACCGATATGTTGAGCGACGACGCTGCACGCGCGGCCTGGAGCCGCAATGGTCTGGCGTTCGCCGAAACGGCCGACCTTTACAGCATGCCGCAACACGCGGCGGATGTGATTCTGGCGGAGCACGCTTAAATGAAGTTGATGCTGGCTGAACCGTTCAAGAGCCTCTGGGCCGGACGCGACCCGTTCGCCGAAGTCGAGGGCTTGCAGGGCGAGGTGTACCGCGAGCTCGAAGCGCGCCGGACGCTGCGCACCGAAGTCGACGGCCATGGATTCTTTGTGAAGATCCATCGTGGTATCGGCTGGGGTGAGATCTTCAAGAACCTGCTGACCGCCAAGCTGCCGGTACTCGGCGCGGGTCAGGAGTGGAAAGCCATCCAGCGCTTGCAGGAAGTCGGCGTGCCAACCATGACTGCCGTGGCGTATGGCGAAAAGGGCAGCAACCCGGCCGACCAGCATTCGTTCATCGTCACCGAAGAACTGGCGCCGACCATCAGCCTCGAAGACTTCAGCATCGACTGGCTCAAGCAGCCACCGCAGCCGAAACTCAAACACGCGCTGATTGCCGAAGTGGCGCGCATGACCGGCATGATGCACCGCGCGGGCGTCAATCACCGCGACTGCTACATCTGCCACTTCCTGCTGCACACTGACAAACCGGTGACGGCGGATGATTTCAAACTCTCGGTGATCGACCTGCACCGCGCCCAGACCCGCGTCAGAATCACGCAACGCTGGCGCAACAAGGATCTGGCGGCGCTGTACTTTTCCGCCCTGGACATCGGCCTGACGCGTCGCGACAAGCTGCGATTCCTCAAGGGCTATTTCCAGCAGCCGCTACGGCAGATTCTGGCGCAAGAAGCGCCGCTGCTTAACTGGCTGGAAGGTAAAGCCAGCAAGCTCTACGCACGTAAACAGCGTTACGGGGATGCGCTCTGATGGCGGGCTGGACTCTTGAACCGCCGTACAGCGATCTTGCCGAAGACTTCGGCAGCCTCGACGCGGTGTTCGCCCTTCAGGGCGAGCGGCTGACCCGCGACCCGTTGTCCGAGGTCATTCGCGTGCAGCGCAACGGCGTCAATTATTACGTCAAACGCTACGTCGGCGCCGGCAAAGGCCTGCGCCGTTACCTCGGCAAGCCGCGAGTGAAGATGGAATGGCAGAACCTCAAGCGCTTCGCCAAATGGGGAATTCCTACCGCTGAAGTGGTGGCGTGGGGGCTGGAGCGACGTGGTGCAGCATACGACCGTGGCGCAATGATCACCCTTGAATTGCCCAATACCGAGGACCTCGCCGCACTCGCCGATCGCAAGGACCCCAAGCTCAAGGATCGCGCCTGGGTCGACGGTATCAGCCAGCAGTTGGCCGGTTATACGCGCACGATGCATGATCACCGTTTTACCCATAACGATTTGAAATGGCGCAACCTGTTGATCGACGATCAGGCGCGCATATTTCTCATTGATTGCCCCAATGGCGAGTTCTGGCGCGGCTTCTGGCTCAAGTATCGGATCACCAAGGATCTGGCCTGTCTCGACAAATTCGCCAAATATCACCTGTCCAATACCCAACGCCTGCGCTTTTATATGCAATACCGCCAGTGCGATCGGCTCAATACTGCCGACAAGAAACGGATTCGGCACGTGGTGAGATTTTTCGAGGGACGCGAATGACTGACTTTCTCGCCAATGAAGACCGTGCGTTGCTTGAGCGCCACGGCCTGGGCACTTTTGACGCCCTGTGGGCCAAACAGCTTGAAGCGGTGGACGAGCCCAATACTGCCCGTGGCGGTTGGAGCAGCGTATTCCGTCTCGAACTCGAAGGTCAGGGTTTCTACCTCAAGCGCCAGAGCAATTACCTGACCCGCACCTTGCATGCGCCGTTCGGCGAACCAAGCTTTGCCCGCGAATTTCGTAATATCAGCCGCTACCGCAAGCTCGGTATTCCGGCGTTGCAAGCGGCGTTTTTCGGTGAGCGTAAAGTCGCTGGCGAAGTCCGCGCGATTCTGCTGACGCGGGCGCTGGATGGCTGGAGCGACCTGGAGTCGCTGCTTGCGCGCTGGTCGCAGCTCAGCGCTGGGCAACAGTCGGCCATCCTCAAGGCCTGCGGGTTGCTGGCGCGGCAGTTGCACGGCGTGCGTCAGGTGCATGGCTGTTTTTATCCCAAACACATTTTTCTTCAGGCCCGCGGCGACGGGTATCAGGCGCAATTGATCGACCTGGAGAAAACCCGGCCGTTGTTGTTCGGCATGCGTGACCGGATCAAGGATCTGGAGCCGCTGCAGCGCCGCGCACCGCAGTGGAACGAGGCGCAACTGCGCGAGTTGCTGTCGGCCTATCTCGATCAGCCTGTGGACAGTTCGCTGCTCGACAGCTGGCTCGCCCGGCTGACTGCGCGCCGCAGTCACAAGGAGACTCGCTGATGCAATTGTCCGAGCTGGCCACTGTCGGGCGTACCCCGCAATTGCCGCTGACAGTCACTTTGGCCGATGCGGCCGGTGCTGCGGATTTGCAGTTGCTGAGCCTGCTGCGCGTGTTGCCTGGGCAACGTTACGTCGGTGCCGGCGTTTGGCGCGGTCGCCCGGTATTGGCCAAATTGCTGGTCGGCAGTAAGGCCGCTCGACATTTTCAGCGTGAACTGGAAGGCGTGCGCCTGTTGGCCGCACAAGGGCTGACGACACCGCTGCTGCTGGCCGATGGCCTGAAAAGCGGTGAGGGTGGCTGGCTGCTGTTCGACTTCCTGGAAGGCGCGCAAAGCCTTGGCGATGCCTGGGCGCAAGTCGAGGCACTGCCGCCGCTGGCGGATGAACAAACCGCTGTGTTGGCCGAGGCGCTTGCCGCCATTGGCCAGTTGCACGGCAAAGGGCTTTGGCAGGAAGACCTGCACCTGGACAATCTGCTGCGCCACGGCGGTCAGTTGTACTTGATCGACGGTGCCGGCATTTGCGTGGAAACCGCCGGTCACCCGTTGTCGCGGGAAAAGGTCCTGGAAAATCTCGGCGTGTTTTTCGCCCAGTTGCCCAAGGCGTTGGAGCCGTTCACCGAAGAGCTGCTGGTGTATTACCTGCTGAGCAACAGCGAGCACGCTTTGCCGCTGGAAGCCTTGCAGAAGCAGATCGACAAGGTGCGCCGCTGGCGCCTGAAGGATTACCTGATCAAGGTCGGCCGCGAATGCACCCTGTTCAGCGTCCGCCGTGGTGCGTTTGGCCTGCAGGCGATTCGTCGCGAGGAAGAAGCGGCCATGGTTCCGGTGCTTGAACAGGCGGATACGCTGCTTGAGCGCGGCCATCTCTACAAGACCGGCGGCGCGGCAAGCGTCGGCAAGGTCGAAGTGGGGGCGCGCCAATTGGTGATCAAGCGCTACAACATCAAGGGTTTCGCGCATTGGCTCAAGCGGTTCTGGCGTCCGAGTCGTGCCTGGCATTCGTGGCGTGAAGGCAATCGCCTGGCGTTTCTCGGGATTGCCACGCCCAAGCCTCTGGCGGTGCTGGAAAAGCGCTTCCTGTGGTTGCGCAGCCGTGCCTATCTGGTGACCGAGTTCCTGCCGGGGCCGGACATCATCGAGCGCTTTGCGCCGTATGTTGAAAATGGCGAAGCACCGGAATCGGAGTTGCAGGCACTGGATCGGTTGTTTGCCCGATTGATTGCCGAGCGCATCAGTCATGGCGATTTCAAGGGCCACAACCTGTTCTGGCACAACGATCGCTGGGCGCTGATCGATCTTGACTCGATGTGTCAGCATGGCTCGCCGGGCAGCTTTGCCCCGGCCTATGCGCGGGACCGGGCGCGATTCATGCGTAACTGGCCCGAGAGCAGTGCGTTATATCAAGTGATCGATCAGCGATTGCCGAAAGATATTTCGAGTGGTGTCTGAGTCGGGTGAGAGATAAGGGCTTTGAAGTGTCTTGCAGTTTCTTCGCAAGCCATGAGCTGTGCCGACAACGGCCTCGGTGCTGATTTTCAGAGATTGCCATCGGTAGCCCGGGACGAAAATCAGTAGGACGCAGCACGATCGCATCGAAAATTTCGACGCGTGGGCGGTTATAGAGTCAGCGGACGAGGAATATGCAAACCATTCACCCCGGGGCAATTCGCACAGGGTAATTCCCGTCACGTTTACGCTATAATCCCGCTCTTTAGCTGTCTATCGCCTTATGCGAGGACACATCAATTTAAAAGGCGCATCGCGCCTGCACGCAGACTAAAGAGGCTAGACCCCTGTGGCATTGACGATTCTTGGCCTGTCCGGCGCCCTTAGCCACGATCCTTCAGCAGCCTTGTACATCGACGGCAAGCTGGTGGCGGCGGCTGAAGAAGAGCGCTTCGTACGCGATAAGCATGCAAAGAACCGCATGCCCTACGAGTCGGCGAAGTTCTGTCTTGAACAGGCCGGCATCAAGCCGTCCGATGTCGACGTAGTGGCAATCCCTTTCGCGCCGATCAGTCTGTTCGGCAAGGCCCGCTGGCACTATGCCAAGCGCTACTGGTACGCCCCGGACCGCGCGCTTGATGCGATCCTGATGGGCAATCGTCGCTACAAGCGCTACCGCAACAAGATCGTCTGGTGCCTCGAGCAACTGGGTTTTGATCCGAAAAAGATCAAGATCGAACCGGTTGAGCACCATTTGGCCCACGCTTCCAGCGCTTACCATTGCTCCGGTTTCAAAGAGAAAACCGCGATCCTCGGTATCGACGGCAAGGGTGAGTACGCCACGACCTTCTTCGGTTACGGCGAAAACGGCAAGATCCAAAAGATCAAGGAATTCTTCGACCCGGACTCCCTCGGCGGCCTCTACGGCGCAATCACCGAGTTCCTCGGTTTCGAGATGCTCGACGGTGAGTTCAAGGTCATGGGCATGGCGCCCTACGGTGACGCCAGCAAATACGATTTCTCGCGTCTGGCGTCGTTCGAAAATGGCGAACTGGTGATCAACACCGACTACGCCAACGTCATCGGCCTGCGTCGCTACAAAGAGAAGGGCAAAGGCTTCTATTTCTCGCCGAAGCTGATCGAATGGCTGGGCCCGAAACGCGAAGGCGACATCGCTGACGAACCTTACATCCACTACGCCGCGAGCATGCAAGCGCTGTTCGAAAAACTGGCGTTGCAGATGATCGACCACTACTTGGGCGACGTGCTCAAGGAAACCGGCAAACTGGCTTTCGCCGGCGGCTGTGCGTTGAACGTCAAGCTGAACCAGAAAATCATCGCCCGCGATGACATCAAGGAACTGTTCGTGCAACCGGCGTCCGGCGATGCCGGCACCGCGGTTGGCGCAGCAGCCTATGTGTCACACGCTCGCGGCGTTCCGGTCGAGAAGATGGAACACGTCTACCTCGGCCCGTCATACAGCAACGAAGACGTGATCGCCGCGTGTGCCCGGCACGAGAGCAAGCCTGTCTGGCGCAAGCTCGACAACATGCCGGAGCAGATCGCCAAAATCATGGTCGAGGGCAATCCGGTGGCCTGGTTCCAGGGTCGCATGGAGTTCGGTCCGCGCGCATTGGGCGGTCGTTCGATCATTGGCTGCCCAAGCGTGGCCGGCGTTGCTGACCGGATCAACCACCAGATCAAGTTCCGCGAGCGCTGGAGGCCTTTCTGCCCGTCGATGCTCGACACTGTCGCTCCACAGATGATCAAGATTGATCACCCGGCGCCGTTCATGACGTTCACCTTCGAAGTATCTGAAGAGTGGAAGACCCGTGTGCCGGAGGTTGTCCACGAAGATGGCACGTCTCGCGCCCAGGTGCTCAAGCGCGAATACAATCCGCGCTACTATGACATGATGAAAGCGCTGGAAAACCTGACTGGCAACGGCGTGTCGCTGAACACTTCGCTCAACCGTCGTGGCGAACCGATGATCTGCTCGCCGACTGACGCGCTGAACATGTTTTTCGGCTCCGATCTGGAGTACCTGATCATGGAAGATATTCTGGTCGTTAAAGAGGGTGTAAAAGGATACGCAATTGACTGAAACCCTGATCAGCGTCGTGATCCCCGTTTACAACTACGCGCGAACCCTGCCCCGCGCAGTGGAGTCGGTGTTGGCGCAGTTGGATGAAGCGACGGCGGATTTGCTGGTCATCGACGATGGCTCGACGGACGAGACGCCTGAGGTAGTGGAATCGCTGTTGCTCAAGCATGGCGGGCGTTTTCGCGCGCTGCGCAAATGCAATGGCGGGTTGTCTACGGTGCGCAATCGGGGGATTGAAGAAACGACCGGGAAATATCTGGTTTTTCTCGATTCCGACGACGAAATGGCACCTGGTGCACTGGCCGCGATTTCGCAGCACATTGCCAGCAACCCGCAAACTCTGATGATCATTGGCGCGCATTGGTCGGTATTTGCTGACGGCAGGCGCAGCTTGCAGAGCGCCAAGCCTTTGCCGTTGACGCCTCGTCAGCGTTTGCAGGGCTACCTGCTGGACAAGACTGTATCGATATCCAACGGCGCCTGCGCAATGCATCGCGATGTATTCGCTCCGGGCAATTACCCGGAACATTTGCGCAACGTTGAGGATCTGCCGGTGTTTGCCCAGGTATTGGCGCGCTATCCTTGCACCGTCCTCGACAAGCCTCTGGCACTGATCTACAAGCACGTCGACAGCATGCGTCACGATTTGCGCCAAAGTCTTGCTGCCGGTACGGAGCAGGTCGTCAGCGAGGTGTTTTCGAGTCGACGCATGCCAAAGGAGATGCACGACCTGCGTCAGGCCTTTTTGGCACAGCGTTGCTTGTCGCTGTTTCGCGATTGTTATTCACATGGCGAATACAGCCTGGCCAAGGGCTTCTATTTTCAGGCACTGCGTGCAGACTGGCGCACGTTTTCGCGCTGGTCCTACACTCGCAAGGCTTTGCGTTTGCTGTTTCGATAAATGGTCCGCCGTGACTGCGCGTACCTTGTTATGAGTGTTGGTGAGGTGGCTGGGTGAAAGGCAGGAGCGGGAAAGTGGGTACTCAGGTCTCCAGAATCATCGACGAATACCCGGTATGGCTGGCATTTTTTGGCAGTTTGCTGCTATCGCTGATAGCGGTCATGGGGACTGCGACAGTAGGGCGTGATGCCGCGCTTTACATCGATGTCGCACAACAAGTCACCGAGCATGGTCCCAATGTCGCCTGGGCCTCCTTCGACTGGCCGTGGTTTTCCCTTCTGCTTGCCGCTACCCATTCCATCCTGCGGTTGCCATTGGAACTGAGCGCCTACCTCTGGTGTGGTCTCTTCTTTGCCGGCACCAGCGCGTTGATGGTGGACTGCGTCCGTCAGCGTTCGCCCGACATCACTCGTTGGGCCTGTCTTGTCATGCTGGCAATGCCGGCGGTCAATGCCTTTCGGAATGACATCATCCGTGAGTGCGGCTTCTGGTTTTTTTGCACACTGGCGCTGTGGCTCGCGTTGCGCTGGCAGGCACGTGGAGGCTGGTTGCGTGCGGCATTCATTCATATGGTAATTGTCGCGGCAGCCTTGTTTCGGCTGGAGGCGCTGTTGTTGATGCCGGCGTTGGCGCTGTGGCAATTGCCCAGTCTGTGGTCGTCGAGCCGTCGCCTGTCGTTCTTTCAGTTTTCGTTGTTGCCGGTTCTTGGGTTGCTGGTCGTGTCGGTGACAGGCGTGCTCATGTCGGCGCGCGTGGTGCTGTATCTGGACATGATTGAGCCGCGCGGTGTGTTCGCCTCGTTCCAGATGCTCTGCGATCAGTTCGCCAATTCACTCATCAACAAGTATTCCCAGGATGAAGCGGGCCGGATCATTTTCTTCGGCATTCTTGCGACCATGACGATTACTTTCGTCAAGTTGATGGGGCCGTTTGCCGTCCCGTTCATATTGCGGCGCAACTGGGGCGTGCTGGGCATCTACTGGCGCGACTATCGTCCTTTCGCCTGGGTAGCGTTGCTCTACCTGGTGGTACTGGTACTGTTTTTCATCAAGCAACAGTTCATGAACACGCGCTACATGAGTTTTCTGAATCTGTTGTTTGTGCCTGTGCTGGCGATGGGGTTGGCAGCGTTTGCTCGCGAATTTCCGCGTATGGGCAAGGGGCTGGTGGTGCTGGCGCTGCTGGTGATGCTCTCGAACGTCATCTCCACCGGAGCCGGGAAAACCCACTATGTCGAGGCCGGCCGCTGGATGTCCTCCCATATCGAACCGGACGCGCCGACTTACTTTTCGGATGGGCGGATCAGCTATTACGCGGGCCGCGGCTACGTGTTGCCAGTCCTGACGCAGGAAGAGGCAATATCGCCAGCGCATGCTGGCGACTACCGCTACTTCGTGATCGAGGCGAAGGGGGACGAGCCATGGCTGAACGAGTGGCTGGCAGCACACAAGCTGCGCATCCTTGAGCATTTCGCCAATCGCAAAGGCGCGACCGTTGTGGTGATTGGTCGCTAGGGTTCAAGCAAGCAGTGGGCGCAGGCGCGAGATCAGCGGCGCTTGCCGGTTACTCGGCAGGGCCTGTCGGTAACCTTCAATAAAGGTGTCGCCGGCGTCCTGGCCCAGCAACCATTGCCGATCTTCCTTGTAGCGCAGCAGGTGAGCGAAATTGCGCAGGCGTTTGCTGTCGCTGAGCGAGCGCTTCTGGCAGCGCAGGTCGGCGATGTCGATCAGGCCCAGATGGCCGTCGGGGGTCAGCACCACGTTGCCGAAGTGCAGCGATCGAAAGTACACACCCTTCTCGTGCAATTGAGCAAAGTACCCGCCCAGTTGGAATCTCAGTGAGTCAGTCTCTTCGCTGGTGCCTTGTAACTGGCGCACGGTATTGCCCGCCAGCGGACTGTAATACACACAGTCACGCTCGATGCTCGGGATGCGGTACACCGCGATGACTTTGGGGCAGAGGATGCCGCGTTGTTCAAGGGCCCGGGTGTTGTCGGCAAAGCGTTGCGCGTAGGGGTAGAACAGCGCAGAGCTGAGCAGCCGCTTGCGACGGAACAGTTTGAGCATGCGTCCATCGGCCAATCTGAGCACCTTGTCGCCGGAGCCGTCGGCTTCCAGTACGTGTGCACCTTCGCGCAGTGCCTCGTAAGTGCTGTGATCAATCGATTGCATATCTGGCTCCCATCATTAGCGGCGTATCTTAACCGACTTGCTCCAAGGCTGGCGTTAAGTCATGTTTATCGGGGGAAAAACGCGTGTGATATCATCCGCGCCTCACTGAATTGTGCGGATCACCATGAGCAGTCCTGAACCGAAAGCCCAGTCAACGCTGGCGATCTATTTCCGCCTTTTGGCTTACGTGCGGCCTTACGCCGGTCTCTTCCTTCTCAGCATCGTCGGGTTCCTGCTCTTCGCATCGACCCAGCCAATGCTCGCTTACATTCTCAAGTACTTTGTCGACGGTCTGGCCAATCCTGAAGCCAGTCTGTTTCCGGGCAACCCTTATCTGGGCAAGTTGCAGTTGCTCGAAACCGTACCACTGATGATTGTGTTCATCGCCGTGTTGCAGGGTGTGGGTTCTTATCTCGGCAACTTCTTTCTGGCGCGGGTTTCTCTGGGCCTGGTGCATGACTTGCGGGTCGTGCTGTTCAACAAGTTGCTGGATTTACCCAACCGTTTCTTCGACAAGAACAACTCCGGTCATCTGATTTCCCGAATCACCTTCAACGTGACGATGGTCACGGGGGCGGCGACGGATGCGATCAAAGTGGTCATCCGTGAAGGCATGACCGTGATTTTCCTGTTCTGCACCCTGTTGTGGATGAACTGGAAACTCACCCTGGTGATGGTCGCTATCCTGCCGGTGATCGGCATTATGGTGAACAGCACCAGCAAGAAATTCCGCAAGCAAAGCAAAAAGATCCAGGTGTCCATGGGCAACGTCACGCACGTTGCCTCCGAGACCATTCATGGTTATCGCGTCGTGCGCAGTTTCGGTGGCGAAGTCTACGAAAAAGACCGCTTTCGCGACGCCAGCCAAAGCAACACCGACAAGCAATTGACGATGACCAAGACCGGCGCGGTTTACACACCGATGCTGCAACTGGTGACGTACAGCGCCATGGCCGTGGTCATGTTCCTCGTGCTTTATCTTCGCGGTGACGCATCGCCGGGCGATCTGGTGGCCTACATCACCATGGCCGGTTTGTTGCCCAAGCCTATTCGCCAGCTCTCCGAAGTCAGCTCGACCATCCAGAAAGGCGTGGCTGGTGCCGAGAGTATTTTCGAGCAACTGGATGAGCCGGCGGAAGTGGATCAGGGCACGGTCGAGCGCGATCGTCTTGAAGGTCGTCTGGAAGTGCGCAATCTCAGCTTCCAGTACCCGGACACCGACAAAAAGGTGCTCAACGACATCAGCTTTGTCGTCGAGCCTGGGCAGATGGTTGCTCTGGTCGGGCGTTCGGGCAGCGGCAAGTCGACGCTGGCCGGGTTGATTCCGCGCTTCTACCAGCATGAGCAGGGTCAGATTCTGCTTGATGGCGTAGAGGTTCAGGATTTCACCTTGCGCAGCCTGCGTCGCCAGATCGCTCTGGTTACCCAGGCAGTCACGCTGTTCAACGATACTGTGACCAACAACATCGCTTACGGCGATCTGGCTGGCGCGCCTTTCGAAGAGGTCAAACGCGCGGCTACCGAGGCTTATGCTGACGAGTTCATCGTCAAGATGCCGGAGGGTTACGAGACCATGGTCGGCGAAAACGGCGTATTGCTGTCCGGCGGCCAGCGCCAACGCATCGCGATCGCCCGGGCCCTGCTCAAGGATGCACCGTTGCTGATTCTCGACGAGGCCACGTCGGCTCTCGATACGGAGTCGGAACGGCACATTCAGGCAGCACTGGATCATGTGGTGCAGAACCGCACGACGCTGGTCATCGCTCACCGTTTGAGCACCATCGAGAAGGCCGACCTGATTCTGGTCATGGATGAAGGCCGCATCGTCGAGCGTGGCACTCACGCGCAGTTGCTCGAGCAGAACGGCTACTACTCGCGTCTGCATGCCAAAGAGTTTGAAGAGGGTGACGAACCTCAGCCGGCCCACGTGACCAACGTATGCTGACAATGTTTCGCAGCTTTCGTGAGCGCGGCTGGACTGAAATCGACCGGGATGCTTACGCGGGTGCCTGGCAGCGTTTCGGTGGCAGTTTCGCGACACATCCCGAGGTGGTCGAACGGCTTTCGGCCTTCGTTGGCATCGAGTTGCGTTACCTGGGCTGGATCGTTGGCGGTGAGGTGCTTGCCGCCATTCCTTGCTGGGGGCGCCACGTCGCCTTGTCCAAGGAAGTGCTCAAGCGTGAGGGCAAGCGCGGCTTGCTGGACATGGGCAATGCAGAAATCATCCTGCCGATCGCACCCGATATCGTCGTGCCGGTCCGTCAGCGCATGGCCTATGTTTCCCAGCTGAATGCCGAGCAGATCAGCACCTTGAAAGCGCAGCCGGAGGGCCTGGCCCTTGCCCGGTTGCCGGAAGAGTATTCGAAGAAATTTCGCTACAACCAGCGTCGCGAGCAGCGCTTGCTGGAAGAGGCGGGTGGCTCGCTGGTGCCGATGTCCGATTTTACCCCGCAAGAGCAGGCCGCCGCTTACGGCGATCTGTTTCAGCGTCGCTGGGGCTTTGAGGTGCCGGGCAAGGCCGGGCTGGTCGAGGTCTTCACACTGTTGCGCGAATTCATGACCGGCTCGGTGGTCATGCTCGAATCGGCCCCCGTGGCCATTCAGGTTTTGTATCGCGTCGAGGCGCCCGAGTGGGTGTCGCTTGAATACGTCAATGGTGGCGTCGACCCGCAGAGCCGCGAGTTCAGCCCGGGCAGCGTCCTGAGCTTCGTCAACACCCAGCAGGCCTGGGCAGATGCGCAGGCGCTGGGCAAGCCTCTGCGTTATTCATTCGGTCGTGCCGACCGTGAGTACAAGGATCGCTGGTGCCACACGGTGCCGGTCTACAAGGTCTGAATTCATGAGCGCTCGCAAGCAACAGCTTCTCAAGGCCCATCGACGTAACAAGCGCATGTTCCTCGTAGCCTTTCTGGTCGCGCTGCTTGTGATCGGGTTACTCATCGCGTGGTGGCTGGTGCCGCTGTTGCTGGTGCTGGCCTGGATCGCCCACGAGGCGTGGTTTGCCGATCATTTGTTCTATCGGCCCTCTGACGATTATCAATACGCGTTTCCTGCTGACACGGCGCGTCAGGCGGTGAGCCTGAGCGCTGGTGTTGTGCGTCTGAGCGAGCCGTTGGCAGCAGGCGAGACGCTTGTTCTCGAACTTGAATTGAAGGCCGGCTGGCTGGGGCGCTGGCTCGATCCTTACGTTCAGGTCGGCGATGATCGCCAGGATTTTGAGCGCGGGGTCAGCGGGCGGCGTTTTCTGAATCTGTCCGGTCAAGCCGAGGCATTGCAGCAGGGATCACTGACCCTGCGCGGCCGCTATTGTGCAGCGGGTACCGCCGGCACATTGTGGATCATGGCCAGCCCTGACTACAGCCGCCAGCGTGTGATGGTCATCGCGCCCCATGCCGATGATGCCGAGTTGGCAGCGTTCGGCCTGTATAGCCGCTGCGAGGACGTCAGCATCGTCACTCTGACCCAAGGCGAGATCGAGGCTGAAGATTTCCAGCGCCTGGGTCTGGATCAAGCTGCGGCTGCCCGGTTGAAGGGGCGTTTGCGCAGTTGGGACAGTCTGGCGATTCCGCAGTGGGGCGGGGTGCCCGCCGAGCGTTGCGTGCAACTGGGTTATTACTGCCTGCAATTGCCTGCGATGGCTGCAGAACCGGGCAAGGCGTTCGGCTCCCGAGAGTCGCAGGAAAGCGATGTGCGCAGCGTGCGCCGGCATAATCCTCTGGCCTTGCCCGCCGACATCGACGGGCAACCGACCTGGCAGAATCTGGTCGGTGACCTGGCGAAACTGCTGGAACACTATCGTCCCGAGGTGCTGGTCACGCCGCATCCTGAGCTCGACCCCCACAGCGATCACGTCGCCTCCACTCAAGCGCTGCTTGAAGCCATTGCCCTGAGCAACTGGAAGCCGACGACGTTCCTGATGTACGCCAATCACCTGCATGACAACGACCGCTGGCCGATGGGGCCTGCTGGTGCCGGTATCGCCTTGCCGCCTGCGATCGAGCCGTTGCCGGCTGACCGCTTGTGGAGCCCGTTGCTGTCGGCGGATACGCAGCTGGACAAGGCCATGGCACTGGCGATGGAGCATGACTTGCAGGGCGGGCAAGTGTTCAAGCGCCAATTGCGCCGCTGGATCCAGCAGGCTCTGGCCGGGCGCCGCTGGCCTGTAACGGGCAGTAACGAATTTTTCCGCAAGGCTGTCC
Source organism: Pseudomonas sp. A0308 (assembly GCF_044218815.1). NCBI lineage: Bacteria > Pseudomonadati > Pseudomonadota > Gammaproteobacteria > Pseudomonadales > Pseudomonadaceae > Pseudomonas > Pseudomonas sp. A0308. Next base: position 2,766,415 of record NZ_CP162581.1, on the reverse strand, counting down.
GGCGCCACGAATTGTTCTGGGTGCGCGACCTTTCAGATTGAGGCGGACGGCGCTTTTCCCTGTGTTAATATCGCGCCCCTGTTCATTTTGTATGTGGGTTGCTCCATGAAGTTGTCCATGCCGCGTTTCGATCAAGCCCCGGTCTTGGTAGTCGGCGATGTCATGCTCGACCGTTACTGGCATGGCGGAACCTCACGGATCTCCCCTGAGGCCCCGGTGCCGGTCGTTAAAGTCGAGCAAATCGAAGATCGTCCGGGCGGTGCCGCGAACGTTGCCTTGAACATTGCCGCGCTGGGTGCGCCGGCGTCCCTGGTCGGTGTGACCGGTGACGACGAAGCTGCCGACAGCCTGAGCAACAGTCTCAAGGGCGCGGGCGTACGTGCCTTGTTCCAGCGCATTGCGCACCAGCCAACCATCGTCAAGCTGCGGGTCATGAGCCGGCACCAGCAATTGCTGCGAATTGACTTTGAAGAACCGTTTGCCACCGATGCCCTGGCCCTCGCCTCGCAGGTCGATGATCTGCTGGAAGGCATCAAGGTGCTGGTGTTGTCCGACTACGGCAAAGGCGCACTGAAAAACCATCAGGCGCTGATTCAGGCTGCCCGCGCCAGGAATATCCCGGTGCTGGCCGACCCGAAGGGCAAGGATTTCTCGATCTACCGTGGCGCCAGCCTGATCACCCCCAACCTCAGCGAATTCGAAGCCATCGTCGGCGGTTGCGCCGATGAGCATGAGTTGGTGAGCAAGGGCGCTGCGCTGATGCACGACCTTGAGCTCGGTGCGCTGCTGGTGACCCGTGGCGAACACGGCATGACCCTGCTGCGTCCTGATCATCCGGCGCTGCACCTGCCGGCCCGTGCGCGAGAAGTGTTCGACGTCACCGGTGCCGGTGACACGGTGATCTCGACGCTGGCTGCTGCAATCGCCGCCGGCGAAGAGCTGCCCCATGCCGTGGCGCTGGCCAATCTGGCCGCAGGCATTGTGGTCGGCAAACTCGGTACGGCGGCCATCAGTGCTCCGGAACTGCGTCGCGCCATTCAGCGTGAAGAAGGCTCCGAGCGCGGTGTGCTGGGCCTGGAGCAGTTGATTCTCGCGGTGGCCGATGCTCGGGCGCATAACGAAAAGATCGTGTTCACCAATGGCTGCTTCGACATTCTGCACGCCGGCCACGTGACCTATCTGGAACAGGCGCGCGCCCAGGGCGATCGTCTGATTGTCGCGGTCAATGACGATGCTTCGGTCAGTCGCTTGAAGGGGCCGGGTCGTCCGATCAACAGTGTCGACCGCCGCATGGCAGTTCTGGCAGGGTTGGGCGCGGTGGACTGGGTCATCAGTTTCCCTGAAGGCACCCCGGAAAACCTGCTGCGTGAGGTCAAGCCGGACGTATTGGTCAAGGGCGGCGATTACGGGATCGACCAAGTGGTCGGCGCCGACATCGTGACGTCTTATGGCGGTACCGTGAAAGTGCTGGGGCTTGTGGAAAACAGCTCGACGACCGCAATTGTCGAAAAAATCCGCAGTCGCTGATCAGATGAATTTTTACCTTTGTGTACTGCGTGTGAACGGATTTTGCCATGGGGATCTAGCCGTTTCCGTTGATGTCGGCAGGTTTGAATCCGATGCGCTTGCCTGCCTACGTCGCGTGGTCAATTAACCTATGAAAGTCATGCTACTGGTGATGGACGAGCAGCGGGTCATTCTCGACCGGCTCTACGACATCGTGCAGCAGAACTGTGATGAATGCGTCATCTTCCGTCTGAGCAAGCAGCAACAGATGAATCTCGGGCCGTTTCTGGCCTCGGTTGACTATCAAACGTTCGACCGCGTGGTGATCTTCTCTCGGGTCAAGCGCCTGGCCACGCAATTGCGGGTGCTCAAGTGCATTCCCGGGCTGGTGTTCCTCGAGCACGACGCCTACCAGAACTACATGCCCGCCAGTAAATATCGTGGCGTGTATTCGCGTCTCTACAGTCGTCTACCGAGCTGCCGCGCGCTGGTGTCCGGCGCCGTGGTTGCCCGCAAAATGCTCGCTGAAGGCATCGACACAGTCTTCGTCTCCAAGGGTTACGACGAGCAGATGCTGCGCAATACCGGCGCCGAGCGCGATATCCCCATCGGTTTTCTGGGCAGCCTGAAAAGCACCGAGTACGCCGAGCGCAAGGCAATGCTTGAGTCGCTCGCGCAACGTACCGGCATGCTGGTGACTCGCACGAAATCGGGTACGGAATACCTCGAAACACTCAATCGCATCAAGATTTTCGTCAGTGCTGACATCGGCATGAACGAGTTCATGATCAAGAATTTTGAAGCCATGGCTTGTGGCTGCGTGCTGCTGGCCTGGAGCCAGGGCGAAGAAGACCAGTTACTCGGCTTCGAAGACATGCACAACACCGTGTTTTACCGCAGCGCAGACGAGGCCGTTGCGAAGATCAAACTGCTGCAGGACGACCCGGAGCTGGCGCAACGTATCGCCATGAATGGGCAGGAGTTTGCGCAAAGTCGCTATTCCTTCGCCCGAGTTGGCCAGGCCCTGGCCACGGAAATCCAGCGTGAAATGCGCCCATGGCAGCCGCCTTCGGCGTTCACGCAGTTCTGGGTCAAGCTGCGTTATGGAATGAAGGTACCGGTCTGAATGAAGAACGAACACATGGCGTCGGACACGCTGCCTGGCCGTAACCAGTCTCTTCTGGATGCGTTGCCTGAGCCCTTGCGCGAATGTTTAAGCAATGCGGCTCGTGTCGTACTGGTGGCCAATAACCCGGCTATCACTGCGGCAGATTTCCAAGCGTTGAACATTGGCGTCGATGATGTCGTGGTCAGCTTTAATACCTGCATCAAGGCATCGCTGCTCAACGAGCAAAGCGTGAATATCTTCGTGCATGGATGCAACGCACCGGATGCGTATTTTTTTGGTCTGCCGTGCGGGCCGAATGTGCAGCGGTTGCTGGATCAGCCGGATGCGCGTTGTTTCACGATGCTGGTGGGGAGCATCACACCGATGAGTCCGATGCCGGGCGTGGCCATGTACATGGACCGCATTCCCTTGCCGCCGCTGTTGAACTATCCAGTCAACCGCCCGGGAGGCAAGCTCTACGCCGGGCCCTCTACGGGTTTCAGCACGCTGTTGTTGTTCGACGGGTTGCGCCGCCATGCCGGTTATACCTATCAGCTCATGACCCTTGGTTTTTCCAACGAAGCAGGAAAACTGTGGGGTGGCCATGCCTGGGATTACGAGCGGGACTGGTTGCAGACAGCGGACGTCATCGTGGTGCCTCTGCAACCTCGTCGTTGGTGGCAAAAGTTGTTCCGCCCAAAATAAAAGATGCTGTTGCCGGCTACTTGCTCGCGCGCTTCTTGCCCAGGCCCACAAGGCGCAACGCCTTGAGACTTAGCTGCTTGAGGCCTGCACGAGGGGGCTTTGCCGGTTGCAGGCCCTGTTGCACCAGCCAGTCTTTCCAGCGAATCCGCTCTTCGCGCACTACCCAGCCTTCTTGATTCGCAAAGCTCTCGGCCAGATACAGCCCGCGTGTGCTGGCCGGTAGCAGTTTGTCGCGCTTGAGGGTGTACAACTCGGCCAGTGGCGCGCCGTCCTTGAGTGGCATCAAGTACAGATCGGGGCGCTTGCGGTCGAGCCGCGCCACCAGTTGATCGCCTTCCAGACGCTCATCGACGTGGAACAGGCTCAGGGACTTGGCTTCCTTGGGCACGTCCAGGCGCAAGTCGTAGATCAATTGCAGCGACGCTGTCGGCAAGTGCACATAGGCCCGCGGCCGCTCCAGCAATTGCAGATTGGCGCTACGAATGGGGCGTGCCGAACCGGACAACGGCGTCAACCGAAACGGCAAAGCCTCGCGATAGTGCAGGGCCGAGGAGTAGGGCGCCGGCAGCCAGGTGTCGTTGAAGCGCCCGCCGAGCCAGCCTTCGGGGGTTTCCAGCAAACACTCTTCGGCGATTTCCTGAATGGCCGTGTGCAGCGGGATATTCAGTTCGTGAGCCGGTACGTAACCGGAAATCAACTTCAGCACCACATCGCCGCGATCCTGCCGGCGCTGGCGCACCAACACCCAGTAGTCGCGATTCTGCCAATGCAGGGTCAGGCGCACCGAGACTCCCAGATTCGCCAGTTCCAGCGAGAAGCGCTCGGCGTCCGCCACGCTGACCGGTTTGCGTCGCTGCAAGGTCTGCGTGAAATTCAGCGGCATCCCGACGCTCTGATACGTCAGGCCTTCGGGCGTAGCTTCGACGAACAGCGGCAGAGTCTTGAAGTTGCTCGGGTTCTTTCTGATGAGCGTGCGCGGCATATCGGCTCCTGCTTAAGGCCGCGGGGCGGCGTCAGTGACTACGAAGGACTTGGGCAACGGTCGCAACGTTGTGGGCGAGGTGCAGCGGATTGATCGTCCCGACGATAGCACTGGCGACGCCAGGTTGCGCGAAAAGCAACTCGAAGCTGGCGCGCACCGGATCCACGCCCGGGCTCAGGCAAACGTGGCCGCTGGCCAGGGCCTTCTTCACCAGAATGGCTTTGCCGTGCGCAGCAGCATAGTCAATGACAGCCTTCTCGTTTTGTTCGTTCAGATTGTAGGTGACCATCGCGCAGTCGCCTTGCTCCAATGCTTTGAGGCCACCTTCGACGGTCTTGCCGGAAAAACCGAAGCCGCGAATCTTGCCCTCGGCCTTGAGCGCGGCGAGTGTGGCATAAACCTCTTGGTGCTCAAGAATGGCCAAGTCGTTGCCATCGGAGTGCACCAGCACCAGATCGATAACGTCCGTTTCCAGACGTTTCAGGCTGCGTTCGACCGACAAACGCGTATGCGCCGCGCTGAAATCGTGTCGCGAGAGGCCGTCGGCAAACTCTTCGCCGACTTTGCTGACGATCACCCAATCCTGACGCTGGCCGCGCAACAGCGGGCCAAGACGCTCTTCGCTGCGACCGTAGGCCGGGGCAGTGTCGATCAGGTTGATGCCCAACTCGCGTGCCTGCCTGAGCAGCATCCGCGCTTCGTCGTCATCGGGAATCTGGAAGCCGTTGGGGTATTTCACCCCTTGATCGCGGCCAAGTTTGACCGTGCCCAGGCCCAGCGGTGAGACCGTCAGGCCGGTACTGCCCAGCGGGCGGTGAAAGTCATGCAGGGTGGCAATGCTCATGGCAACAGTTGCTCCCAGGCCGGAACGCCCATCGGTGGTTTTGGCAGCGACGGCAATGGTTCGCCGGGTTGCGGCTGGATACCGTCGCGCTGCAATGAGGCCATCACTCGGTCAGCAAAGTCCGGCGCCAGCGCCAGTTTGGTCGGCCAGCCGACCAGCAGGCGACCCTCTTCGGCGAGGAACGCGTTGTCCGGGCGCGTCAGGCCGGTTTGCAGCGGCTCGGCACGGTCGACGCGCAACGTCGCCCATTGCGCGGTGCTGAGGTCGATCCACGGCAACAACTGGGAGATTTCTTTTTGCGCGGTAGCGATCTGTTCGGCGGGTTCGCGGTTCACGCCTTCACTTTCGGCAATGTCGCCACCCATGTACCAGACCCACTGACCATCAGCCGCCGGATGCGTGGTGACGGTAATGCGCGGTTTGGTGCCGCCACCCAGGCAGTGGGCGTACAGCGGTTTCAGGCCTGGGCCTTTGGCGAGGATCATGTGCAGCGGCCGGCGCTGCATGGCCGGTTTGCTCAGGCCCAGGTGCTCGAGCAAATGCGCGGTGCCTTCGCCAGCACTGAGCACGATGCGCTGGGCGCGGATCTCGCGACCGTCGACCTTCAGGCCCACCAGCACGCCTGCTTCCAGCAACGGCTCGATGGTCTGCCCGGCGAGCAGACCGTCACCGGCCAGATCGGCCAGACGCTGGATCAGGCTCGGCACATCGACCACCAGTTCGGCCAGGCGATAGACCTTGCCCTTGAAACGCTTGTCTTGCAGGGCTGGCGGCAGTTGATCGCCCTTGACCTGATCGACGCGGCCGCGCACGGCTTTACTGGCGAAGAAGCTGGTGAGGTTGCCGGCGAGGGTGCCCGGCGACCACAGGTAATGGGCTTCGGAGAGCAGGCGCACGCCACTCAGATCCAGCTCGCCGTTGCCGGCCAGCGCTTCACGCCAGCGTCGCGGCATGTCGGCGATGGCTTCCGAAGCGCCGGTCAACGCGCCATGCAGCGCGTACTTGGCGCCGCCGTGGATGATGCCTTGGGATTTCACACTCTGCCCGCCACCGAGGCTGGCACTTTCCACCAGCACGGTCGAAAACCCCTGACGGCGCAGGCGCGCATTCAGCCAGAGGCCGGCGACACCAGCGCCGACAATCAGAACGTCGGTGGAAATAACGGATGGCATGCAGCGACCTCAGTGTTCAAGACGAGGGCGCAGTATACAGACTCGGGAAAGAGGCGGATTTGTCGATGATCAACAGGCTGGATGCAAAATCAAATGTGGGAGAGAGCCTGCTCGCGAAGGCGGTGTGTCAGGCAATATCGTTGTCGACTGACATGCCCTCTTCGCGAGCAGGCTGGTACTGCGATTGGTTTTTAATGGCCGGCAGTTTTCGAGAACAGTTGAATCACCACAACGCCCAGAACAATCAACCCCATCCCCAAGATCGCCGGCACATCCAGCTTCTGCCCATAGATGAACAGCGCCGCGATACTGACCATCACAATGCCCATCCCGGCCCACACCGCGTAAGCGACACCCACCGGCACCGTGCGCACCACCAGGATCAGCATCCAGAACGCGATGGCGTAACCCACGATCACTACCAGCAGCGGCAGCGGTGTACTGAAGCCTTTGACCGCTTTCATCGAAACGGTGGCCATGACTTCGGCGCAGATGGCGATGGCAAGGTAGGCGTAGGCGTTCATGTGTAATCCTCGTGTGTAGCGTTACTTTCTGAGGTCGGCATTTTAGAGGTTGTTCAGATGCGGTAAAGTCATTACCTATCTGTTTGGGAGATGGGTTGCGCGATGAGCATGCAGTGGAATCTGGATCAGTTACGCGTGTTTATCGCGGTCGCCGAGCAGCGTTCGTTCTCCGCCGTAGCCCGGCAACAGCGCAAGGCGCAGTCGGCGATCAGCAGTGCCATCGCCATGCTCGAGGACGATCTGGGCGTGAGCCTGTTTGAGCGTAGCAGCGGTCGCCAGCCGAGGCTCACCGAAGCGGGGGAGGCGCTGCTCGAGGAGGCGCGAGAAGTCTTGCGCCAGTGTGAGCGCCTGAATGGCCGGGCCATGGCGATGATGCGCGGCCAGGAAGCGCAACTGCGCGTGGCGCAGGATGAGGCGATGCCCTATCAGGCGCTGGTGGAAAGTTTCGGCGCGCTGGCCGATCAATTTCCCAGCCTGGAAGTACAACTCACCAGCGCTGCTCAAGGCGAAGTCGCACGCAAACTCGTCGAGCGCCGCGCCGATCTCGGCTTGCTGTTCTATCACGATGAAATCCCCGAGGCGCTGGAGCGACGAGTATTGGGGAGCGTGGAAATGGTCACGGTCTGCGGGATCAATCATCCGTTGGCGACGCAGAAGTACGTGACCTGCCAACACCTGGCGCAACACCGGCAGCTTTTGATGTCGACGCAAACCAGTGTCTACCCCGGCAACGAGCCGGCCAGCCCACAGGTGTGGCGTGCCGACAGTTTTTACGTGATGGCCGAATGGCTGGTGCGCGATCTAGGCTGGGCGTGGCTGCCCAGGCACGTGGTGCAGTACTCGGCCTATCAGGGCTTGATGGTCGAACTCGCCAGTGAATGGACGCCGCCAGCGCTGGTGGTGGAGCTGGTCTGGCGGCGTGACGAGCCGCTCGGCCCGGCTGCGCGTTGGCTGGCCGAGCGTTTTGCCGTGCACTTGCGCGCGATCGACGGAAAAAGTCGATAAACTCCGCCGCCATGAATAGAACTTTCTACACCGCGCTGTTTTACCTGGGGCTGCCATTGGTGGCGATTCGGCTGTGGCTGCGGGCGCGCAAGGCGCCGGCGTATGCCAAGCGCATTGGCGAACGTTTCTCTTACGCGATGCCGGCGCTGCAACCCGGCGGCATCTGGGTACACGCGGTGTCGGTGGGCGAAAGCATCGCCGCCGCGCCGATGATCCGCGCGTTGCTGCAACGTTATCCACAGCTGCCGATCACCGTGACCTGCATGACGCCGACCGGCTCGGAGCGGATTCAGGCACTGTTCGCCTCCGAGCCGCGCATCCAGCATTGCTACCTGCCCTATGACTTGCCATGTGCAGCGGCGCGCTTTCTTGATCGCGCACAGCCGAAACTGGCCGTGATCATGGAAACCGAACTGTGGCCCAACCATATTCATCAGTGCGCCAAACGCGGCATCCCGGTGGCGCTCGCCAACGGACGATTGTCCGAACGTTCGGCCAAGGGTTATGGCCGCTTCAGCAAACTGACCGCGCCGATGCTCGCCGAGATGAGTTTTTTTGCCGTGCAGACCGAGGCCGAAGCTCAGCGCTTCCGCGATCTGGGTGCGCGTCCGGAGACCGTCGAAGTCACTGGTTCGATCAAATTCGACCTGACCATCGACCCGCAACTGCTGCAACGCGCCGCCCAATTGCGTGGCCAGTGGCAGGCGCTGGAGCGACCGGTGTGGATCGCTGCCAGCACCCATGAAGGCGAGGATGAAGTGGTGTTGAACGCCCATCGGCGTTTGTTGGCCAATCATCCGGATGCGTTGCTGATTCTGGTACCGCGTCACCCGGAGCGCTTCAACTCGGTGTTCGAACTGTGTCAGCGCGAAGGTTTTGCCACACTGCGTCGTTCGACCGCCGCCAATGTCGATGCGCAAACTTCGGTGCTGCTCGGCGACACCATGGGTGAGCTGCTGTTTCTCTACGCCTTGGCCGACAGCGCCTTTGTCGGCGGCAGCCTGGTGCCGAATGGCGGACACAATTTGCTGGAGCCCGCCGCACTGGCGAAACCGGTGATCAGCGGCCCGCACCTGTTCAACTTCCTCGACATCGCCGCGCAGTTGCGCGAGGCCGGGGCGTTGGTTGAAGTAGATGATGCCGAAGGGCTGGCAGTGGAAGTCCAGCGCCTGTTCGAACTGCCGCGGGATGCACAGCGTATGGCTGATGCGGGGCTGGCGGTGATGCGCCGCAATCAGGGCGCGTTGCAGCGTTTGCTGGATGGCTTGGGCCGACTGATCAAATAAAGCAAAAAGATCGCAGCCATCGGCAGCTCCAACATGGAAATGCATTCCAATGTAGGAGCTGCCGAAGGCTGCGATCTTTTGCTTTTAAGGGCGGGCCTTGAGTTGCTCTTCCGCAGCCTTGGCCAGATCCGGTGGCAAGAAGTCCTTGTCCGGGTTGTAGTCGGCTTTCAGGTAACGGCGCAGATCCTCCAGATCACCCGGGTTCAAAGTCCCCGCGGCCTGCTTCAAGCGCAGGTTGTCGAGGATGTAGTCATAACGCGTGTTGTTGTAGTTGCGCACCGAGGTATACAACTGGCGCTGCGCATCGAGCACGTCGACGATGTTGCGCGTGCCCACCTGATAACCGATTTCCGTGGCTTCCACCGCGCTCTGGTTGGAGATGATCGACTGGCGGCGCGCCTGCACCTGCTCGACGTCGGTGTTCACCGCGCGGTGCAGGTTGCGAGTGTTTTCGACGACTTGCCGGCGCAGGGCTTCGCGCTGCTGCTCGGTTTGGTCAAGCCGCGAGTAGGACTCACGCACCTGGGAGCTGGTCAGCCCGCCGCTGTAGATCGGAATGTTCAGTTGCAGGCCCAGCGTGCTCTGCTCGACGTTGCCACCGTAGGGTGTGCCAAAGGCGTTCGGGTTGGCGAAACCGAGGGCGTCGTTGTCACCTTTTTCGTACTTGGCCACCGCATCGAGGGTCGGCAAGTGGCCGGCCTTGCGCTGTTTCAGGGTCTGTTCGGCGGAACTGACAGCGTAGTTGCTGGCGAGCAGATTGAGGTTCTGTCGGGCGGCGGTGTCGACCCACGACTTGGCGTCATTCGGCGCCGGCGGCAGGATCGGCAGCGTATGGACAATGCCCTGAATCGAGTTGTACTGGCGGTTGGTCAGGGTGATCAGCGCTTCGAACGCATCATCGACCTGACGCTGCGCGACGATCCGGTTGGCGCGCGCGGTGTCGTAGCTGGCTTGGGATTGCAGCACGTCGGTCTTGTCCGACAGGCCGACGTCGAATCGCTCGTTGGACTGGTCGAGCTGGCGCTTGAACGCGGCTTCTTCAGCCTTGGTCGAGGCCAGGTTGTCCTGGCTGCGCAGCACGTTGAAGTAGCTTTCGGCCGATTGCAGGATCAGGTTCTGCTCGGTGGCCGACAGTTGCAGCGCGGCTTGTTCGTTGACGTCTTTGGCAGCCTGGTACTGGAACCAGCGATCGGCGCGGAACAGCGGTTGAGCCAGGGTCGCCTGATACGAGTGAGCGCTGCGGTTGGCGATGGCTGAAGGCTGGTCGAGCGAAGTGCGCACGTCAGCGACTTCGGCGCCACCGGACAGATTCGGCAGCAATCCGGCGCGAGCCTGCGGTACCACTTCTTTCTGTGCACCGTACTGGGCGCGGGCAGCGGCCAGGTCGGCGTTGTTGTCGACCGCTTCCTGATAGACGCTGACCAGATCGGTTTTGGTCGACAAGGGCGCTTCTGCTGCCCAGGCCATTGCGTTGGACGCACAAGACACGGCAAGAGCCAGTGAAAGTTTGCGCAGCATGAGGCGATCCCTAGCATGAATATTATGGAAGTAATCCGGGCGCCAAAGGTAAGGCGCACCCCCCGTAGCGTCAAGGCCCGGCGGGGCAGAGCGAGTGTAGTTGCGCCTGCGTTCGGCAACAATCCGTTAATTGCGCCATTCATCATGGTGTTTGCCGCGGAGTTGGCGTTCTTTGCCGGTTGTGTCTAGACTGGCCGGGTTCTTGTCGGGGTGCCTTGCTATGAGGCTGAGATCGAATAATTTCGGATCCCGTTGAACCTGATCAGGTTAGCGCCTGCGTAGGGAACAAGATTTCTCGTCACCCGGCGAGTCCTCTTGTGCTTCGTCCGGGAAATTGTTCGACAATCGAACGCTCGACGACGATGCACAGCACCAGTCCTGGTGCGTCCGTGCCTTTCAGGTTCTGCTCCGACAATCCACTGCCTGGATGATGTCTGGAGAGCCCGTGATGACTACAAAACCAAAAAACGCGATCAACCTGAGTGACTCGGCCAAGGTCGACGAGCAATCGGTCAAGCCGTTCACCCGTTCGCAAAAAGTCTACGTTCAGGGTTCCCGCCCGGACATCCTCGTGCCGATGCGCGAAATCAGTCTCGACGTGACCCCGACCGACTTCGGCGGCGAGATCAACGCGCCGGTCGTCGTGTACGACACCTCGGGCCCGTACACCGATCCCAACGTCATCATCGATGTGCGCAAAGGCCTGGGCGATGTGCGTTCGGCGTGGATCGAATCCCGTGGCGATACCGAGCGCCTGCCTGGCTTGAGTTCCAATTTTGGCCAGGAACGCCTGGCCGACGCCGAGCTGACCAAACTGCGCTTTGCCCACGTGAACAACCCGCGGCGCGCCAAGGCCGGGGCCAACGTCAGCCAGATGCACTATGCGCGCAAAGGCATCATTACCGCCGAGATGGAATACGTCGCCATCCGCGAAAACATGAAGCTCGAAGTGGCTCGCGCCGCCGGCCTGCTGGACCAGCAACACGCCGGGCACAGCTTCGGTGCCAGCGTGCCGAAAGTCATCACCCCTGAATTCGTTCGAGAAGAAATTGCCCGTGGTCGCGCGATCATTCCGGCCAACATCAACCACACCGAACTGGAACCGATGATCATCGGCCGTAACTTCCTGGTGAAGATCAACGGCAACATCGGCAACAGTGCTTTGGGTTCTTCGATTGAAGAAGAAGTGGCGAAACTGACCTGGGGCATCCGCTGGGGTTCGGACACGGTGATGGACCTGTCCACCGGCAAGCACATTCACGAAACCCGCGAGTGGATCATCCGCAACTCGCCAGTGCCGATCGGTACCGTGCCGATCTACCAGGCGTTGGAAAAAGTGGGCGGCGCCGCTGAAGACCTGACCTGGGAGTTGTTCCGCGACACGCTGATCGAGCAAGCCGAGCAGGGCGTCGACTACTTCACCATCCACGCCGGCGTGCTGTTGCGCTATGTGCCGCTGACCGCCAAACGTGTGACGGGCATTGTTTCCCGTGGCGGTTCGATCATGGCCAAGTGGTGCCTGGCGCACCACAAAGAGAACTTCCTCTACACCCATTTCGACGAAATCTGCGAAATCATGAAGGCCTACGACGTCAGCTTCTCGCTGGGCGACGGCCTGCGTCCGGGCTCGATTGCCGACGCCAACGACGAAGCGCAATTCGGCGAGCTGGAAACCCTCGGCGAGCTGACCAAGATCGCCTGGAAGCACGACGTGCAGTGCATGATCGAAGGCCCGGGCCACGTGCCGATGCAGTTGATCAAAGAGAACATGGACAAGCAGCTGGAATGCTGCGACGAGGCGCCGTTCTACACCCTTGGCCCTTTGACCACTGACATCGCGCCGGGCTACGACCACATCACCTCCGGTATCGGTGCGGCGATGATCGGCTGGTTCGGTTGCGCCATGCTTTGCTACGTGACGCCGAAGGAGCACTTGGGCCTGCCGAACAAGGATGACGTGAAGACCGGGATCATCACCTACAAGATCGCCGCGCACGCAGCGGACTTGGCCAAGGGACACCCGGGCGCACAGATCCGCGACAACGCCTTGAGCAAGGCGCGTTTCGAATTCCGTTGGGAAGACCAGTTCAACCTCGGCCTCGATCCGGATACCGCGCGTTCGTACCACGATGAAACCTTGCCGAAAGATTCGGCCAAGGTCGCGCATTTCTGCTCGATGTGCGGGCCGAAATTCTGCTCGATGAAGATCACTCAGGAAGTCCGCGAATACGCGGCCAACCAGCGTATCGAAGCGGTCGACGTGGACGTCGCCCAAGGCCTGGCGGAACAGGCTGAGCGGTTCAAGAAGGAAGGCAGTCAGCTTTATAAAAAAGTGTAAGCGGCAAGCTACAAGCTGCAAGTTAGAAGCAGATGCGAAACCTGCTTTTTCTTGCAGCTTGTGGCTTGCAACTTGTAGCTATCACTCCGTGAGATCAACACCCTTGAGCATTCAACCCGGTACTTACTCCCCCGATCGCGCCGTGCCCGCCGACAGGCGTGTATTCGGCGGTCGCGATCTGTTTTCCCTGTGGTTCTCCCTCGGCATCGGCCTGATGGTGCTGCAGACCGGCGCATTGCTCGCGCCGGGTCTGGGCTTGTCCGGTTCGCTGCTGGCCATTTTCCTCGGCACGCTGGTCGGTGTTCTGCTGCTGGCGGCCGTCGGCGTGATCGGCAGCGACACCGGTCTGTCTTCGATGGCTGCACTCAAACTCAGCCTCGGCAGCAAAGGTGCGAGCTTGCCGGCGCTGCTCAATCTGCTGCAACTGATCGGTTGGGGCTCGTTCGAAATCATCGTCATGCGTGATGCGGCCAGCCTGCTCGGCACCCGCGCATTCAGCGAAGGTTCGCTGTGGTCCAATCCGGTGTTGTGGACGCTGTTCTTCGGCGCTCTGGCAACCCTGCTTGCCGTCAGCGGGCCGCTGACGTTTGTCCGGCAGATCCTGCGCAAATGGGGGATCTGGCTGCTGTTGGCTGCGTGCCTCTGGCTGACCTGGAACCTGTTCGCCAAGGCGGATCTGACGGCGCTCTGGGCGCGTGCCGGTGACGGTTCGATGCCATTCGCCGTGGGCTTCGACATCGCCATCGCCATGCCGCTGTCGTGGCTGCCGCTGATCGCCGACTACTCGCGTTTCGGCAAGCGTGCGAAGAACGTTTTCGGCGGCACCGCCGTCGGTTTCTTTATCGGCAATTTCTGGCTGATGAGCCTCGGCGTGGCCTACACCCTGGCGTTCGCGCCGAGCGGTGAAGTCAATGCGTTGCTGCTGGCACTGGCCGGTGCCGGGTTGGGTATTCCGTTGCTGCTGATTCTGCTCGACGAGTCTGAAAACGCCTTCGCCGACATTCATTCGGCAGCGGTGTCCAGCGGGATTCTGTTGCGCCTGAGAGTCGAGCATCTGGCGCTCGCCATCGGCGTCATCTGCACGCTGATTGCACTGCTGGCGCCATTGGCGCAATACCAGAATTTCCTGCTGCTGATCGGCTCGGTGTTTGCGCCGTTGTTCGGCGTGGTGCTGGTGGATCACTTCATCCTGCGCAAGCGCCGGGGGCAGGTCGCATCAGCCGCGTTGCGCTGGCCGGCGTTGTTGGCGTGGCTGGGGGGTGTCAGCACCTATCACTTGCTGGCGAATCTGTATCCGGACATCGGCGCCACCCTGCCGGCGCTGGTGCTGGCAGGGCTGCTGCAATTTGTGCTCGGTCGGGCCTTCAGTTACGGCCGGGAAACAGCTCAGGCTTGAGAATGCCGTTCAGACGTGGATAAGGGATCTTCAGTTCGACGTGGCCCAGCGCGTAAGGCGCGATGGTGCTCACTTCGTACTTGAGGATCACCCCGCCGTAGGTCAACGCCACGTGCGGGGTTTTCACGAATGGCCAGCTCTTGACGAACTCGGGCTCCTGATCGAGCTTGGTGCTGATCAGCCAGCTGTTGTGCGCCACTTGCGCAGCCTTCCAGAACGCCTCTTCCTGCCCCGGCATCAGCATGTCGGACAGGTTCAGCACTTTGTGCTGCTGGCGCGAATAGTTGATGAAACCGCGACCCGGTGTGCCATGGGCGCCACCGGTGTCGAGGTAGCTCGACAATTCGATGATCACCAAGCCGTCATGCTGCTCACGTACTTTCGCTTGCAGATAGCTGCTGTTGCGCGGGCCGGCGTTGGCCAGGAACTGCTCGCGATAGGCCGCCAGCGTCGGCGCAACAGGCGCGCCCGGCTCGGTGCGGGTCATTTGCAGCAGGCGTTTTTCGATGATCGGGTCCAGCGCGGGCTCTGCCGGGAAACGCAGGGTGTCGATGTTCACCAGCGGGCAATCAGGGGTGGAACATCCCGGTTTCAGCTGTTCCGACGCATCACGGGTAGTTTCCAGCGGCGTGCGATAGTTGGGCTGGAACAGGCTCGCGCACGCGCCCAGGGTCAGGGCAATGGCGGCCACGGAGGCAATTTTGAAAAGCGACATGGGCGTCCTTTCGAAAGCAGGGGAAGGCAAAAAGTTACCGCTTCGACTCTCAACGAAGCAGTCAGTTCGCCACTAAGCTAATTAGAGTGGGTTTCGCCGCCACCGTCCATCCCGATGACGGTAAAGGGGCTGCATCAAACGGTACGGGCGCGTTAGGATGGCGCGAAGTCGAGGTTGCCAGTAACGATAAGCAACCTCGTAATGGATTCGCAGTAAACGAGGATGCTCATGACTGATTTTGCCAACGCCATTCCGACCGCCGTCGACATCGTGCGCCGCGAGAGCTGCTATCAGGGCTTCTACAAGCTCGACCGTGTGCACCTGCGCCATGAGCTGTTCGCCGGGGGCATGAGTCGCGAGATCAATCGTGAATTGTTCGTGCGTCACGATGCCGTGTGCGTGCTGCCGTACGATCCGCAGCGCGACGAAGTGGTGCTGATCGAGCAGTTTCGCGTCGGTGCGATGGGCAAGGCTGACAATCCGTGGCTGGTAGAACTGGTCGCTGGTCTGATCGACAAGGATGAACAACCGGAAGAAGTTGCTCACCGCGAGGCGCAGGAGGAAGCTGGGCTGGACATCAAGGCCCTGTGGCCGATGACCAAATATTTCCCGTCACCGGGCGGCAGCAACGAGTTCGTGCATCTGTATCTGGGGCGTTGCAGTACCGATGGCGTTGGCGGCCTGCATGGGCTGGAGGAAGAGGCAGAAGATATCCGCGTCACGGTCTGGGCCTTTGAAGATGCCTTGCAGGCCGTCCGTGACGGACGCATTGCCAACGCGGCGAGCATCATCGCTTTGCAGTGGCTGGCGCTCAACCGCGCCGAAGTGAGGGGGTTATGGTTGTAAACAAGCTGCGCGATCGTTATCGAGTCGACCTCGTGGGGCTACAGGCTGCCTGCGAGGCCAACTACGCGCGCCTGATGCGACTGGTGCCGGACATGCGCAACGAGCCCGAGGCCCGGCGCATCGCCGTGACTCAGGGCGAGCAGATGCTCGGCGTACTGGCCCTCGAAGTGCTGCAAACCTGCCCGTATACCACCACGTTGCAGGTGCGCCAGGAGCACAGCCTGCCGTGGTTGCCGGTGCCGCAACTGGAAGTTCAGGTCTATCACGACGCGCGTATGGCTGAAGTGATCAGCGCCGAACATGCACGACGCTTTCGCGGCATCTATCCTTACCCGAACGCCGCGATGCATCAGCCCGATGAAAAAGCTCAGCTCAATCTGTTCCTGGGGGAATGGCTGAGTCATTGTCTGGCGTTGGGGCACGAGTACGAAGTCGTACGCTAGTTGTGAACTGCGTCCGGTTCCTCGGTTTCCTCTTTCAGTAATCCCCCAGCATAATTGCGGCACTTAACGATTCCGTGCTTTTGCCTTGGGAGAACGCCTTGCCGAGCGTATCCACATTGACCACCGCCGATCCTGCGTTGCTGGTGCAGTTGTCCGACAGCCATCTGTTCGCCGAAGCGGATGGCTCGCTGCTGGGCATGAACACCCGCGAGAGCCTGCAAAAGGTCATCGAGTTGGTCCTGGGGCAGCAGCCGAAAATCGACCTGATGCTGGCCACCGGGGATATTTCTCAGGACGGCACGCTGGAGTCCTATCAGCAATTTCGTGAAATGACCGCGCAGATCGATGCGCCGGCGCGCTGGATTCCCGGCAACCACGACGAACCGATGATCATGGCTGAGGCCGCCGTGCAAAGCGCGTTGCTCGAATCGGTGGTCGATCTCGGCAACTGGCGCGTGACGATGCTGGATTCGGCGGTACCGGGTTCGGTGCCGGGGTATTTGCAGGACGATCAGTTGCAACTGCTGGCCCGCTCGTTGAGCGAAGCGCCGGAGCGTCATCATCTGGTGTGTTTTCACCATCATCCGGTGTCGATCGGTTGTGCGTGGATGGAGCCGATTGGTTTGCGCAATCCAGAGGCGTTTTTCGAGGTGCTGGATCGTTTTCCGCAGGCGCGGGCGGTGCTGTGGGGGCATGTGCATCAGGAAATTGATCGCCAGCGTAATGGCGTGCGTTTGATGGCGTCACCTTCGACCTGCATTCAGTTCGAGCCGGGGAGTGAAGACTTCAAGGTCGGTGAGCAGGCACCGGGGTATCGCTGGTTGCGGTTGTTGCCGGATGGACGGCTGGAAACCGGGGTTGAGCGCGTGACTGATTTCGCCTTCACCGTCGACTACGGCTCCAACGGGTACTGAAATTCCTTTTTTCAACGGCTAATGCCAACCCGGCTAACGCTACCTTGTAGGAGCTGCCGAAGGCTGCGATCTTTTGACCCTGTTTTTACAATCAAAAGATCGCAGCCTGCGGCAGCTCCTACAAGAGGCAACATGCTCAGCATGGGCATCATTTGTATGGCCCATCCTGCTGTGACTCCCTGTAAACTCCGCTATCTTTCGCCGACACCCAGGGAGCTCAAATGTCCGGTTCGATCCTCTATATCCACGGTTTCAACAGCGCTCCGACCTCGAAAAAGGCCTGTCAGCTGGTGGCGGTGATGGAACGGATGGGTTTGAGCGAGCAATTGCGTGTCCCGGCCCTGCATCACCATCCGCGTGAAGCCATCGGTCAGTTGGAACAGGCGATTGCCGAGCTAGGCCAGCCGTTGCTGGTGGGAAGCTCACTCGGCGGCTACTATGCGACTCACCTGGCCGAGCGCCATGGCCTGAAAGCCCTGCTGGTCAACCCGGCGGTCAGCCCGCACCGGATGTTCGACGGCTATCTGGGCACGCAGAAAAACCTGTACACCGATGAAACCTGGGAATTGACCCACGACCACGTTGCGGCCCTGGCCGAACTGGAAGTGCCGGCGCCCCAGGATGCGCAGCGTTTTCAGGTCTGGTTGCAGACCGGCGATGAAACATTGGATTATCGCCTCGCCCAGCAGTATTACCGCGCCTGTGCCTTGCGCATCCAGGCCGGCGGCGACCACAGTTTCCAGGGTTTCGCCGGGCAATTGCCGGCGTTGCTGAGTTTTGCCTGCATTGGCGCCGATTTGTATCAGGCAATCGATTTCACCGCACTGTGAAGTCTTGCCCCTATTTCATGAATGACTGACGACGAGACCCTATGGCCACTCCCAGCGCTAGCTCTTATAACGCCGACGCCATCGAAGTCCTCTCGGGCCTCGACCCGGTGCGTAAACGCCCCGGCATGTATACCGACACCAGTCGGCCGAACCACCTCGCCCAGGAAGTCATCGACAACAGCGTCGACGAAGCCTTGGCCGGCCACGCCAAATCGGTGCAGGTCATCCTGCACGCCGACCACTCGCTGGAAGTCAGCGACGATGGCCGCGGTATGCCGGTCGACATCCACCCTGAAGAAGGGGTATCGGGTGTTGAGCTGATCCTCACCAAGCTTCACGCGGGCGGCAAGTTTTCCAACAAGAACTACCAGTTCTCCGGCGGTCTGCACGGGGTGGGTATTTCCGTGGTCAACGCCTTGTCGACCGAAGTCCGGGTGCGCGTGAAGCGTGATGGCAACGAGTACCAGATGACGTTCGCCGATGGCTACAAGGCCACCGAACTTGAAGTCGTCGGCACCGTTGGCAAGCGCAACACCGGTACCAGCGTGTATTTCGCGCCGGACCCTAAGTATTTCGATTCACCGAAATTCTCCATCAGCCGCCTCAAGCACGTGCTCAAGGCCAAGGCCGTGTTGTGCCCGGGCCTGCTGGTCAGCTTTGAAGACAAAGGCACCGGCGAGAAAATCGAGTGGCATTACGAAGACGGCCTGCGCTCCTATCTGGTCGACGCTGTCAGCGAGTTCGAACGCCTGCCGAACGAACCGTTCTGCGGTGCTTTCGCCGGTAATAAAGAAGCGGTCGATTGGGCATTGCTGTGGCTGCCGGAAGGTGGCGACGCGGTGCAGGAAAGCTACGTCAACCTGATCCCGACGGCGCAGGGCGGTACCCACGTCAACGGTCTGCGTCAGGGCCTGCTCGATGCGATGCGCGAATTCTGCGAATTCCGCAGTCTGCTGCCGCGCGGCGTGAAGCTGGCGCCGGAAGACGTCTGGGAGCGCATTGCCTTCGTTCTGTCGATGAAGATGCAAGAGCCGCAATTCTCCGGCCAGACCAAAGAGCGTCTGTCGTCCCGTGAAGCGGCGGCGTTTGTCTCCGGTGTGGTCAAGGACGCGTTCAGCCTGTGGCTCAACGCCAACCCGGAAACCGGCCTGGCGCTGGCCGAACTGGCGATCAACAACGCCGGCCGTCGTCTGAAAGCGAGCAAGAAAGTCGAGCGCAAACGCGTCACCCAGGGGCCGGCACTGCCGGGCAAACTGGCCGACTGCGCCGGGCAGGACCCGATGCGTTCCGAACTGTTTCTGGTCGAAGGTGATTCCGCCGGCGGTTCCGCCAAGCAAGCGCGGGACAAGGAATTTCAGGCGATCCTGCCGTTGCGCGGCAAGATCCTCAACACCTGGGAAGTCGACGGCAGCGAAGTGCTCGCCAGTCAGGAAGTGCACAATATTGCCGTGGCCATCGGTGTCGATCCAGGCTCGGCCGACATCGCCCAGCTGCGCTACGGCAAGATCTGCATCCTCGCCGACGCCGACTCCGACGGTCTGCACATCGCAACCTTGCTCTGCGCGTTGTTCGTCCAGCATTTCCGCCCGCTGGTGGACGCCGGTCACGTCTACGTCGCGATGCCGCCGCTGTACCGCATCGACCTGGGCAAAGAGATCTACTACGCCCTCGACGAGGCTGAGCGTGACGGCATTCTCGACCGTCTGGTGGCCGAGAAGAAACGCGGCAAGCCACAGGTCACCCGATTCAAAGGTCTGGGTGAAATGAACCCGCCGCAACTGCGTGAAACCACCATGGACCCGAACACTCGGCGTCTGGTGCAGTTGACTCTGGAAGACTTCGACGCGACCTCGGAAATGATGGACATGCTACTGGCGAAAAAACGCGCCGGTGATCGCAAATCCTGGCTGGAATCCAAAGGCAACCTGGCCGAGGTTCTTGGTTGATGCGGGTTGGCTTTGCCCTGGCGTGTGCGTTACTCCTGACCTCTGTTTCGGCGCTTGCCGAGCCGGTGCCGGAGTTGCGCGTGCTGTCCGAGCATCCGGTAGACGGCATGCGCGGCGGCAACCTGTCGGGCCTGGCGCAGTGTGGCAACGAGTTGTGGACGGTGTCCGATCGCGACGATGATCAGATCTATCGCCTCGATACGCGGCAAGCCACCTGGCAGGCCGAAACCGTGCGCATCGACGTGCCTGAATTACCCGAGACCGGGCTGCCCTGGGGGTTGCGTTCGCGCAACTGGGCGGCGTCGTTCGTGCGCGGCGGCGATCTGGATTTCGAAGGCATCAGTTGCGACAGCGCCGGCAATCGCTACATCGTCAGCGAGGGGCATGCGGCGGTGTTGCAACTGCCTGTCAGCGGCCCGGCGAACTGGCTGAAGATCTCGCCGATTGTGGTTCGCGAAGCGCGAGCCAAGGGCATGTTGCAGAAATTCAACGCGATATTCGAAGGTCTGGCGATCAATCCGGCGGGGGATCAGATGTGGTTGGCTGCCGAGCGCCAAAGCCGTGGCTTGCTGTTGATCAAGCGCCAGCAGACGGTGTGGGACTGCGACGGTCGCTGTGTGCTGCTGAGCGAAGGCGGCAAGGAAATGCAGCCGACGCAGTTTCCCAAAGCCAAAGCGGTCGACCGGGATTTTTCCGACCTGTCATTTTTCAACGGCAAGCTGTTCACCCTCGAGCGCAACGCCTTTCAGATTTGCCGTCGCGATCCGCTGACGGCCAAGGTCGAGCGCTGCTGGTCGTATGCCGCCGAACTGTTGCAGGAAAATCGCCGTTATTCACAGGACTATGGGCTGGAAGAAGCCTTGATCGTCGATGCCAACGGTGCGTGGATTGGCGTCGACAATAATTTCGGCCCGCGTGCCGATGGCGAGAACCGCCCAATTGTCTGGCGCTTCGCAGCGCCGCAAGGTGGCTGGAGCGCCAAGCCATGAGCCAGCAACCGCCGGGCAAGCGCGCCGGTCGGGTGCTGATGATTCTGGCCTGGTGCGCAGCGCTGTTTCTGGCCACGCGGTTTTTTGGCCAGTGGGAACAACGCCAGCAGAATCCGAACGTCGTCGTGAGTTCGGAGCAGGGCGCAGGATTTATCGAAGTGAAACTGGCGAGCAATGCCCAAGGGCACTTTGTCGCCAGCGGTCAGATCAACGGCGAACCGGTGGAGTTCATGCTCGACACCGGCGCGACCGATGTCGCGATCCCGGCGGATCTGGCCAAACGTTTGAAGCTGGAAGAAGGTTTCGGTGTGACCCTGAGCACGGCCAATGGCCTGAGCCAGGGCTATCGTACAAAAATCGCTCGCCTGCAACTGGGCGACATCGTGTTGCGGGATGTCCGCGCACTGGTGGCGCCGGGGTTGCATGGTGATCAGGTGCTGCTCGGCATGAGCGCCCTGAACAAACTTGAATTTACTCAGCGCGGTGGCACCATGCTGCTGCGCCAGACAACGAACCGATGAGGCCTGCATGAGCAATCCCCTTGATCTTAGCCTGGACGGTGTTGAACGCCGCTCGCTGGCTGACTTCACCGAAAGTGCCTACCTCAACTACTCCATGTACGTGATCATGGACCGTGCCCTGCCGCATATCGGCGACGGCCTGAAACCAGTGCAGCGGCGGATCATCTATGCGATGAGCGAGTTGGGGCTGGACGCCGATTCCAAGCACAAGAAATCGGCGCGTACCGTCGGCGACGTGCTCGGCAAGTTCCACCCGCACGGTGACTCGGCGTGCTACGAAGCGATGGTGCTGATGGCCCAGCCGTTCAGCTATCGTTACACGCTGGTCGACGGTCAGGGCAACTGGGGTGCGCCGGATGATCCCAAGTCCTTCGCCGCCATGCGTTACACCGAAGCGCGTCTGTCGCGATATTCCGAAGTGCTGCTCAGCGAACTTGGCCAAGGCACCGCGGACTGGGGCCCGAACTTCGACGGCACCCTGCAGGAGCCGCTGGTGTTGCCAGCGCGCCTGCCCAACATTCTGCTCAACGGCACCACCGGTATCGCCGTGGGCATGGCCACCGACGTACCGCCGCACAACCTGCGCGAAGTCGCGACCGCGTGCGTGCGCTTGCTCGATGAGCCCAAAGCCACGGTCGAACAGCTCTGCGAACACATTCAGGGCCCGGATTATCCGACCGAAGCGGAAATCATCACACCGCGCGCCGACCTGCTGAAAATGTACGAAACCGGCAAGGGCTCGGTGCGCATGCGCGCCGTGTACCACGTCGAGGACGGCGACATCATCGTCACCGCGCTGCCGCATCAGGTCTCCGGGGCCAAAGTGCTGGAGCAGATCGCCGGGCTGATGCAGGCCAAACCATCGAAAGCGCCGCAGATTGCTGACCTGCGTGACGAATCCGACCACGAAAACCCGTGCCGCATCGTGATCATTCCGGTCAACAGCCGCGTCGATCACGAAGCACTGATGCAGCATCTGTTCGCCAGCACCGAGCTGGAGTCGACCTACCGGGTCAACGTCAACATCATCGGTCTGGATGGCAAGCCGCAGCTGAAAAACCTGCGCGCATTGCTGGTCGAATGGCTGGAATTTCGCGTGCAGACCGTGCGTCGCCGCCTGCAATTCCGCCTCGACAAGGTCGAGCGTCGCCTGCACCTGTTGGACGGTTTGTTGATTGCCTACCTCAACCTGGATGAAGTGATCCACATCATCCGTACCGAGGAACACCCGAAAGCCAAGCTGATCGAGCGTTTCGCCCTCAGCGAAATTCAGGCCGACTACATTCTCGACACGCGTCTGCGTCAATTGGCGCGACTGGAAGAGATGAAGCTGCGTGATGAGCAGGACGAACTGCTCAAGGAACAAGCCAAGCTGCAAGCCCTGCTGGGCAGCGAAGCCAAGCTGAAGAAACTGGTGCGCACCGAGCTGATCAAGGATGCAGAGACCTATGGCGACGACCGCCGCTCGCCAATCGTCGAGCGCGCCGAAGCCAAAGCGCTGACCGAACACGATCTGCTGCCGAACGAGAAAGTCACCGTCGTGCTCTCGGAAAAAGGCTGGATCCGTTCTGCCAAGGGGCACGAGATCGACGCCACCGGCCTGTCGTACAAGGCTGGCGACGGCTTCAAGACCTCGGCGGCGGGGCGTTCCAACCAGTCTGCCGTGGTGATTGACTCCACCGGCCGCAGCTATTCGGTTGCCGCGCACACGTTGCCGTCGGCTCGCGGCCAGGGCGAACCGTTGACCGGCCGTCTGACACCGCCACCGGGTGCGACGTTTGAATGCGTGCTGATGCCCGAAGACGATGCGCTGTACGTCATCGCCTCCGACGCCGGGTATGGTTTCGTGGTTAAAGGTGAAGACCTGCAAGCCAAGAACAAGGCCGGTAAGGCGCTGTTGAGCCTGCCGAACAACGCCAAGGTCATCGCGCCGCGTCCGGTGGCTGATCGTGAGAACAACTGGCTGGCCTCGGTCACGACCGAGGGTCGCCTGCTGATCTTCAAAATCAGCGATCTGCCACAATTAGGGAAGGGCAAAGGCAACAAGATCATCGGTATTCCCGGTGAGCGTGTCGCCAGTCGCGAAGAATATGTCACGGACATCGCCGTCATTCCGGAAGGCTCGACCTTGGTGTTGCAGGCCGGGAAACGCACGTTGTCGCTGAAGGCTGACGATCTCGAACACTACAAAGGTGAGCGTGGGCGTCGCGGTAACAAGCTTCCGCGTGGCTTCCAGCGAGTGGATGCGCTGCTCGTCGAAAACCTCAATTAGGCGTCCTAGAGAGCTCGATCTACGATTTAACGCGTAGATCGACGCTTTGGCGCTGGAGTCGGAACGCATATTCACGGATGATATGGCCTTTCAAGCGCCGGCGTGGCCGAGCGTTCTTCATATTTATTGAGTATTTTCACTGTGGTCAGCTTTGTGGCGGCCACCTGGACGGGATGATGACTGCGCTGCGCCTTCCAATTATTTTGTTACTCGCCGGCGTTCTTGGCCTGGCGGGTTGCAGCGTTCACCAGCCGGTGTCGCTCTATCAACTGGACAGCGGAAGTCCGGTTCAGCCTGCGCAAAGCGCGGGCATGGCGGTTTTGTTGGGCCCGGTAGTCGTAGCCGATTACCTGCAACGTGAAACCCTGCTGCAACGTCAACCGGATGGCAGTCTGCAAGCAGCGACCGACGGTCGTTGGGCTGGCAGCCTTTCGTCGGATATTGATCAGTTGCTGATGCGTCAGGTTGCCGGTCATCTGGACAGTCAGCGTGTCGTGCTGGCACCGGCCACTGGCGGGTTCACCCCGGATGTGCAGGTGTTGCTGACCATCACGCGTCTGGACTCCGGTGCGAAACAACCGGCAATTCTCGATGCGCAATGGCGCTTGATCGACCGTCGCGGCAAGGTGCGCGATAACCGCATCGTTCATCTGCAAGAGTTGCATGCGGGCAGCACGGCGTCGCAGGTAAAGGCTCAAGGCATTCTGTTGCAACGTCTGGCCGAGCAACTGTCGGTAGCGCTCAAGCCATTGGCCAATCAGCCTCCTGTGGCAGAAGTACCGCGTAAAGCGGCGCAGAAACCGGCAGCGCGGGCCGATGAAGCCGAGAAGCAGCCGAAGATCCCGATGGCATCGCCGATTCGTACAGACATGGAAGTGTTTCGCTTCTAAGGCTGGATCGAGTCAAGACAGAGCCCGCCCTTGTGCGGGCTTTGTTGTGTCTGGACGAACGAATAACACACGCGAACCCTGTAGGAGCTGCCGAAGGCTGCGATCTTTTGATCTGGTCTTCAGGATCAAGATCAAAAGATCGCAGCGTGCCGCAGCTCCTACACGATCCGATTCCGCGTTCGAAGATCCTTTCAGGTGACCACAAAAAAGCCCGCAGACAATCACTCGTCTGCGGGCTTTTGCGTATCAGGGCTATGGCTTAAGACCGACGCTCATGCATCCGCGCCAGTTGCCGCTCCAGCATCGATGGATAAGGCTCCATCAACCGCTCGACACAGCAAGCGCCCTCAGGGCTGGCTATCGGCCGGATCCGCGCACGCTGACGGATCAGCGCGTCATCACTGATCTTGCGCTCGACCAGCAGCAGGTTGCGGCTGTGTTGCGACAGGGCCAGGGCATCCTGCGCCGAATCAGTCAGCAGCAGATCGATCTGACTCAAACCGAACAATTCATCGCCAAGGGTCAGGCCCAGTTGCAATTGCAGCGTGATGCCGCTGTCGGCGACTTCGATTTGCAACTGATGACCCAGTGCACGCAGCAACTCGCCGCAGCAAATCGCGTTGGTCAGGTAGTCGTCGCCGCTGTCTTCGGTGTGGAACAGCATCAGCGTGCTGCCGTCGTTCAGGGTTTCGATTTCGCCCTGGTACAACGAAGCGGCTTGATCCAGACAGTCGCGGTAGCGCGCCTGCAATTCTTCCAGACGTGCCCGAGGCAAACGGCGCAGTTGCTCTTGCGAGCCCAATTGCACCGCCAGCACTGCCGTGTGTTGCGGTACGTTCGGCGTTGCTTTGCGCACGGCCGGTTGCGCGACGGCAGTCAAAGACTCGTCGCGCAGGTCGGCGAACGCGTCGTCGTCATCATCGTCTTCGACGGTGCTGACCACATGGCGCGGAGCAGGCTTGTGCGCGGCCAACGGGCGGGTTTCGTCAAAGCTCGGGTCGCGCAGATTGCGTACTTCGAACTCCGGTTCGTCTTCTTCGTCCTCGAACTCAGGTTCCGGCTCAGGCTCGGGCGCAGGTTCCGGCGCGTAGTTGGCGTGCAGTTGCCGCGCCAGATCGCCAATTTCATCCTGACGTTCTATGCCCGGCGTGTGCTCGTCGATCCGGCGCAGCCAGACGCGTAATTGCAGCAATGGTGTGGACAGATAACGGCCCATGCGCAGGCTCAAGGCCAGCGACAGCGCCAACAGAATTGCACTGAGAATGCCCATGCTCTGCAAGCTGATGGTCATTGGCTGCTGGAACTGATCCATGTCCAGGCTGATGCGCAGTTGCCCGGCCGTCACGTCCTGGAAAGTGATCTTGCTCTCGTACATACCCTCGGCTTCGCCCAACAGGCTGTGCTTGGGGCGCTGGCCGGATTCGGCGAGGATGCGGTTATCCACGCTATAGATAGCCGCGTGGGCGACCAGTTTGTTCTTGGTCAGGTTATTGAGCAGCACGTTAAGGCTGAGGATGTCGTTGGACACCAACAGCTCAGTGGCGGAGGTGGCGGTCTGCGTGGTCAGGCTTTCGCCCAGCGCATCGGCCTGCTCGTGCATGGCCTGCTTGAATTGCAAACCCATCACGCCGGCATAGATCACCAGGGCCAGAGCGACCAGGATCACGTTATGGCTGGCAATGCGCAATGCTATCGGTACACGGCGGTGGCGCAGTGCACGGAAGATCAGCAGGAAGAAGTTATCGGTTTTGACTGGCGTAGGCCGGTTCACTGAGCTCGGCTCTTTTGTCCGTGAAGTTGACGCGCAGTATAGCGACAGGCCCTAGACCGGCAAAGCGCTCGCTGTGCCCGATGGTCACTGAAAGTGGGTAGAATGCGGTTTTTTTCCAGTTGCGGGGGTGCGCGTTGCGCGAAATCGTCCTGATTAACATCACGGGAGTCGACCGTCCTGGTCTGACGGCGGCCATTACGGGTGTTCTGGCCCAAGGTGGCGTGAACATTCTCGACATCGGTCAGGCGGTGATCCACGACACCCTGTCGTTCGGCATCCTGGTTGAAATTCCCGACTCCGAGCAAGGCAAATCCGTGCTCAAGGACATCCTGTTCAAGGGCTACGAGCTCGACCAGCAGGTGCGCTTCACTCCGGTGTCCGAAGAGGATTACCAGCAATGGGTGGGCAATCAGGGCAAGAAACGCCACATCGTCACCCTGTTGACCCGCAAAGTGACGGCCGGCCAATTGCAGGCTGTCAGTTCGATCACGGCCAAATACGGCCTGAACATCGATCACATTGACCGTCTGTCGGGTCGCATGCCGCTGGACACCCCGGCCGACAAGGGAAAGGGCTGCATCGAGTTCTCCGTGCGTGGCGAAGCGGCCGATCCGCAGGCGTTGCGTGCCGAGTTTCTCAGTGTCGCGCACGAATTGAACGTCGACATCGCTTTCCAGGAAGATTCGCTGTTCCGTCGCAACCGTCGTCTGGCGGTGTTCGACATGGACTCGACACTGATCGAAGCCGAAGTCATCGACGAACTGGCCAAGGCGGCCGGCGTTGGCGAGCAGGTTTCGCAGATCACCGAGCGCGCGATGGCCGGCGAACTGGATTTCCGTGCCAGTTTCAAGGAGCGTCTGGCTTTGCTCAAAGGCCTCGACGTCAGTGTGCTCGATTCGATCGGTGCTTCACTGCGCCTGACCGAAGGTGCCGAAACCCTGTTCGCCGAACTCAAGCGTCTGGGCTACAAGACCGCCATCCTGTCGGGCGGCTTCACCTATTTTGCCAAGCAATTGCAGGCCAAACTCGGCATTGATTACGTGTTCGCCAACGAGCTGGAAGTGGTCGACGGCAAGTGCACCGGCGTGGCGATCGAGCCGATTGTCGATGCGCAGCGCAAGGCTGATCTGCTGAGAGAGTTGGCGCATAAGGAAGGTCTGCGTCTGGAGCAGACCATTGCGGTCGGCGACGGCGCGAATGATCTGCCGATGCTGGCGATTGCCGGGTTGGGTGTGGCGTTCCGCGCCAAGCCGCTGGTCAAACAGTCGGCGAAACAGGCGATCTCCACGCTTGGGCTGGACGGTGTCCTGTACCTGCTGGGCTTGCGCGATCGCGACGGACAGCTGTGAGTTCTCGATAACCTGAGCGTGCCCCTTCGCGAGCGGGCTCGCTCCCACATTGGATCTGTGTCGTTCACAAATTTCCTGTGCGAGCGAGCCTGCTCGCGAAGGCTGCACCGCCGATTTATCGTCGAATACCTAAAGCGACTTCCAGAGAGAATCAAAATCTTCCTCGCTCCCGCCATTTTGCGCAGGCTCCAGCGAGCGATAAGCAAACTGATTGAAGCTGTGCGTACTCGCCACCCGTCGGTCCAGCCCGGCGCAGTGTTCCTCGCCATGGGTGTTGATCAGCACTTTGCTGCCTTCCTGAAACGGCAAGCGTGGTGCCAGTAACGTGGCTGGCAGATCGATCGCGCTGATCTGCGGCAACAGCAATCCTCGTAAGTATTGGCTGTGATCGTCCCGCGAGCGCACCAGTTGCAGGCCGCACGGCTCGGCATGCGGCGCCACCAGTTCGATGCCCATCTGCGTACCACTGCCGCGCACCTGACGAATCCAGCGAATCACCGCAATGCTCCAGCCAAGACTCACGCTGTCCTGAATCCCGAGCATTTCCCCGGCCTGTAATTCGGCGGGCGCTTCTTGCGGCCAGCCCAGGCAATACCCGCCGGGGCTATGATTGATCACCGGCAACGCATAAGTCGGGTAGTGCGTCGTGCTGTCGGTGCTGCTTTCGTCCTCGAGCAGACGGTCGTACTGGATTTCTTCGTAGGGTAAAAACTCGTCAGCCTTGCTCTGCGGCGCGGCGTCGAACGCCTGGCTCCAACTGTCCTTTTCACCCTTGGCGACGACGCTGCTGAAGTTTGCTGCACGGGTGCCAGGATGTTTCAGCAGATCGCTGAACGTACGCTCGCCACCCAGGAAGAAGTGCAGGGCACTCATGCCGACGCAGACGGTCAGGCTGCCCTGACCCACGGTGCGCTGAAAACTGCGCTCGGCCGCCTGACCCCAGGTCGCGTGCAAATGTTGCAGGGTGTCGAAACTGAGCCCCGCCGGGACGGGCAACGGCGTCGAGGTGTCCTGGCGCAGCAGTTGCGCTTCGATGGCATTCACCAATAGCTGAGGATCAAAGCCGAGCAGTCCGGCCTTTTGCTCGCTGCGGAACATATTGCGATAGCGCGGCCCGGCGTCGATTTCTGCGCTCACCGCAAACAAACCATCGCCGGGGCTGCCGGGGTGGAGCTTGAGCAGCGCACTCCACGACTCCAGGACTTCCGCGAGCCGCGCGATCTGGTTCTGGCGCAGTTGATTGCAGCGGGCACTGCCCAATAACAAAGTGGCGATGTAAGTCTGTTCGACGCTCAGTTCGGTTGTCAGGCTGGCGAGATCATCGTGTACGCGACGTTGTTGCAGCTGCAACGCGCACGCGGTGCGATACAGCTGATGCAGTTCGAACCACAGATGCTCCGGCGGCGAACTGTATAACTGCGTCGCGCGCACCAGTTGTCCTTTGAGCGCATGGGTCGCCCGTTGCAGGGCGAGGCTGAGCAATGCCGCACGGTCCTTGCTGTATTTCGGCGCGATGCGCAGGACGATCTGCTTGTAGCCGATGGCCAGATGACTTTGCAGTGCCTGACACAGGTTGCTGACCTTGCGTGAGCGCTCGTCGAGCATGATCGCCTGATGCAGAAAGTGCCGCTCCAGATGCTGGCAGACGAAATACACCTCGGGCCGCAGCAGCTCGAGCAGTTGCAGGCGATTGTCGCTGGGGGTCAGCAATTGGTTGAGTTCGCCGATGCCTTGGTACAACTGACGGGCCGTTTCGCCGATGTTGGCCTTGGGCAGGCCGGCGATCCAGCGCTTGAGATCGCGCGTAGTGGCTTCGCAAAACGACAGGCGCGTTTGCGTCGGGGTAGTGGCGCGTAGCTGGGGGGAAATGGTCTGGCTCATGCCAAAAACCATAGCAGCAATTGCAGCAGTCTGTGGGAGCCGAGGCGGCTCCCACAGCACCAAGCATCAGGCTTTCGGCAGTGCCAGACCCTGGCCCATCTGTACTGGCGAACCGGCAACCAGTGTTTCAGCCCACTTCACTTGATCTGGGCCGAACAGCACGATCGCGGTAGAACCAAGCTTGAAGCGACCCAGTTCCGCGCCTTTTTCCAGATGAATCGGCGCACGGGCGGCTTCGTCGTAGCGGAAGGTTTTCAGCTCGCGCTTCGGCGGGGTGACCAGGCCAGCCCAGACGGTTTCGATCGAAGCAACGATCATTGCGCCGACCAGCACGACAGCCATCGGTCCGCGCTCGGTGTCGAAAATGCACGCCACACGCTCGTTGCGGGCGAACAGCTCCGGGACGTTTTCGGCGGTGGTCTGGTTGACCGAGAAGATCCGGCCCGGGATATAAACCATTTCACGCAGGGTGCCGGCCAGCGGCATGTGCACGCGGTGGTAGTCCTTCGGCGACAGGTAAATGGTGGCGAAGTCACCGCCCATGAACGGCGCGGCATTGGCCGCGTCACCGCCGAGCAGTTCCAGCACGCTGAAGCTGTGGCCCTTGGCCTGGAACACGCGACCGTGTTCGATCGGGCCGAGTTGGCTGACCGCACCGTCGGCCGGGCTGAGGACCGCGCCCGGGGTTTCGTCCAGCGGCCGTGCGCCGTCTTTCAGGGCACGGGTGAAGAAGGCGTTGAAGTGCTCGTAAGCGGTCACGTCTTCAACCAGCGCCTGCGACATATCAACTTGATAGCGCTTGGCGAACCAGGTGGTGAAAGCATTTTTGAACCAGCGCACGCGGCATTCGGCAATGCAGCCGGCCAGGCGCGACAGCAGGTGATGAGGCAGCAGGTATTGGCTGAGGATAAACAGACGCTCTTTCATTAGTTGTCCTTAAAAACCTTAAATCTCGACTGGCGTGTCAGGGTGGTTGCCCCATTCGCCCCAGGAACCGGCGTAGCCTTTGACCCGCGGATAACCGAGGGACTTGGCCACCAGATAGGTGAAGCCCGACCGGTGATGGGTCTGGCAGTGGGTAATGATTTCTTTGTCCTTGGTGATCCCCAGGTCTTCGAGGATCTGCGGCATGTCAGTGCGAATGCGCAACTGCCGCGCCTTGTCCATGCCGGCAGTCCACTCGAAATTGACCGCGCCGGGAATATGACCTGCCTTGGCAGCCAGGACTTTCTCGCCGGAATACTCCAGCGGCCCGCGTGCATCCCAGATCGCCAGATCGGCAGCGCCGAGGCGGCTTTGCAGGTATTCGCGAGTGGCGGTCGGCTCGTCATGCAGGGTCAGTGCGACCGGGCCACCGACAGCGGGTGGCACCTGGATCGACATCGGCGAACCTTCCGCCAGCCAGGCCGGCAGACCGCCATCAATATAGTGGTACTTGTCGTGTCCGATCACATCGAGCAGCCAGATGAAGCGCCCGGCCCAGCCACCGCCCTCGTCGTCATAGACCACGTAGACCGCGTCCTTGCGGTGGCCCAGCTCACCGAACAGCGCTTCCAGATCGGCTTTCCCCGGCAGCAGTCCCGGCGCCGGCGGGTGGCCGAGCTGGGTGCGTTTCGGATCGACAAAGCGTGCGCCGGGCAGATGACCTTCGGCATAGCGGGCGGGGCTGGTCAGGTCCACCAGGATGAGTTCGCTGGCATCGAGGCGAGGGAGCAGGTCGCTCGGTTCGATAACGAGCGGCAAGCCAGAGAAGTCAGACATGTGAGGTCTCCAGAGCACAAAGGGGGGGATTGTAGCGCAGCCTCATCGGCCACGGCTGCTAAAGCTGTGCAGGGCTTTTTCGATGCACTGCGCGGTTTTGCCAAAGGCTTGCACGGTGATGTCGGCGAACGGCCCGCCGCCCTGATCGGCAACGACGATCATGATCACCCGGCCGTTATTGACCAGTGAACGCAGGAACAGATGCTCGCCACGAAACAGCGTGCGCAGGCCCGGCGGCAACAGCGCGGAGAATTGCGCGTTGTTTTCTGGATTGATCCGCACCTGTGCCTGCTGCGCGAGCAACCGTTGCAGGACTTTGCTCTGGCTGACAACAAAATTCAGCGCGGCAGCTTCTTTCGGCAGGCCAACGGTTTGATTTACGCGCAGATTGGACTGCGTGCGATCAGCCATCAGGATCATCACCCGCCGCATGCCGCTGGCCACCAGCGCATCGCGAGCGGCGACGGTCAGGCTCATGGCATTGGTGAAGCGACTCGGCTCGGCCAACAGTTCGGCGCATTGCCGGCGCCACTGAGTCAAATCATCGGAACTGGGCGCCGCAGCAGGCAGCATGCCAGCAGGCAAGCGACGCGTGCCCCACGGCCACAGCAACGAAACCGCCGGGTGCCACAGGTCAGGCATCGCATGCTGGCGCGCACTGTTGGCGGCTTGCTGGTGCAGCTGTTGTTGCACCTCGTCCATCGAAATCTGCAGATAAAGACTGGTCAGGTACTGCCAGCGCTCACTGTGCGGGCTGTCCCACGCCTGCTGCGCCGACAGCGCCAGCCCGTTGGCCAGCAACACGGTATTGGCTGGCTGATTGAGCCAGCGGCGCAGAGTCGGATCATCGTCCAGGCGGTTTTGCTGGCGCAGCGGATGTTCGCTGTCGCGGGCGATGCGCAGCACTTTGACCAGTTCGCGTTGCTCGCTGAGCAACAATCTGTAGCCCTGTTGCACCCAGATCGGCAGATGCCAGACAGCGACCAACGCTTCAGCGATTTTCAGCAGGCGCACGCCAAACAATTGCTTCTCGACAGTGCGCGCCGATTCGCCCTTGTGGATAACGCGCAGCTCCCACTCTTCAAGCAATTGCGGATAAGTCAGCGCCAGCGGCCACAGCGGCGAGAGGAACAGGAGACTGCCCCAATGAATGTCCTGCCACAGCCGCGCCAGGCGACTGGCAAAAAAACCGTTGGCCTGTTGCGTGGCGTGCTGGCTGATCATTTGCAGTTGGCGCAGGGCCTTGGGGATCTGCATCTGCGCAACGGCGGGCAGGCGCGAGAGCAATTCTTCGGTGCGGGCGAGGCCGAGGCGATTGATCGCCACTTCCAGATTTTCTGCCGGCGTGGCCATGTTGCCGTGGGTGTGACGATTGGCCTCACGGATGATGCTCAAGGCCAGCGCCGGGCTGTCCTGCATCAGGTCGGCAATGTCACGAAGCGAGCTGCGATTGTCGCGGATCGCGCGGCAGACCTTGTCGTGCGCCTCTTGCGGTACGGGCAGGGGGACGCTGTCGAGCAGCTTGACCCAGCCGTCGAGGGTGGTCGGTTTTGCGTGTGGGACGTTCGTTTCATTAGCCATGTCTGGACAAGATCTTCACTGACTGTAGACGCGCCCGGCATGGGCTAAATTGGCTTTTCGCCTGAACTGGCTATAGTCTGGCGCAGTTTTGCCGATAAGTAGAAGAAGAGATTTTTTAACTTCCGAATATGACCTTGAACCCGACTTAAATAAGTACTTTCTACCTATGGCTAAAATTATCGGCATCATCGTCGTATTCGCGAGCGTGCTCGGCGGATACGTGCTTTCCCACGGCAAGATCGCGGCCCTGATCCAGCCTTTCGAGGTGTTGATCATCGGCGGTGCAGCACTGGGCGCTTTCCTCCAGGCCAACCCCAGCTATATGACGATGCACGTGCTCAAGAAATCCCTGAGCATGTTCAGTTCGCGTTTCACCCACACGTTCTATCTGGAAGTGCTGGGGCTGATCTACGAGATCCTCAACAAGAGCCGCCGCGAAGGCATGATGGCCATCGAGGGCGACATCGAAGATGCCGCCGCGAGCCCGATCTTCGCCAAGTACCCGGCGGTGCTTAAAGATGAACGCATGACCGCGTTTATCTGCGACTACCTGCGCATCATGTCCTCCGGCAACATGGCTCCGCACGAACTGGAAGGCCTGTTCGACATGGAGTTGTACAGCCTGAAGGAAGACCTTGAACACCCATCGCACGCGGTGAACGGCATTGCCGACGCCATGCCGGGTTTCGGTATCGTTGCGGCGGTACTCGGTATCGTGGTGACCATGGCCTCCCTGGGTGACGGCGATCAGAAATCCATCGGCCTGCACGTCGGTGCGGCACTGGTGGGTACCTTCTTCGGTATTCTGGCGGCGTACGGTTTCTTTGGTCCGTTGGCGCATTCCCTGGCCCACGATGCCAAGGAAGAACTGAACGTTTACGAAGCCATCAAGGCCTCGCTGGTGGCTTCTGCGTCCGGCATGCCGCCATCGCTGGCGGTCGAGTTCGGTCGCAAGGTTCTGTACCCGGCCCACCGTCCAAGCTTTGCCGAGCTGGAACAAGCGGTTCGCGGTCGCTAAGTCATGGAAAATAATCAGCCGATTATCATCAAGCGCGTCAAGCGCATAGCCGGCGGGCATCACGGCGGGGCGTGGAAAATCGCCTTCGCCGACTTCGCGACGGCGATGATGGCGTTCTTCCTGGTGTTGTGGCTGCTGTCTACCGCAACCCCGGAGCAGAAGATTGCTATCGCCGGTTACTTCAAGGACCCGGTCGGCTTCTCCGAAAGCGGCACGCCGTACATCATCGATCTGGGCGGTACGCCGACGCTGGCGCCGGAAAACACCCTCAACCCCGAGGTGAAGTCCCAGCCGCAACCGGACAAGGTCACCGTCGACACCGAACAAGTCGAAGGCATGGCCGAAATGGTCGAGAAAGAACGCCTGGAACTGTTGCTGCAAGAACTGCAGAACAAGGTCGACGAGAACCCGCAACTGCAGAAATTCAAGGATCAGATCCTCTTCGAGATCACGCCGAACGGCTTGCGCATCCAGATCATGGACGCCGAGAACCGGCCGATGTTCGACTCGGGTTCCGCGCGCCTGAAACCTTATTTCGAAGACATCCTGCTGGCCATGGCCGACACCATCAAAGCGGTGCCGAACAAGATCAGCATCAGCGGCCACACCGACGCCAAGCCTTATATCGGCAGCGGCGACTACGGCAACTGGGAGCTTTCAGCCAACCGAGCCAACGCTGCACGGCGTGCGCTGATTGCGGGCAGTTATCCAGACACGCAAGTGGCGCGGGTGGTCGGTTACGCCTCGTCGGCGTTGTTCGACAAGGAAAAACCGTTCAACCCGATCAACCGTCGCATCGACATCGTGGTGCTGACCAAAAAGGCTCAGGCGGCCATCGAAGGTGCGCAAGGCCCCGACGCTGCGAAGCCGGCCGAACAAGGTCAGAACGATGCCGCGCCGGCAACCCCGGTCGACCCGAACGCCTTGCCAGCGGATCAGCAACCGGTGCCCGCGCACGAGCTGCGCGAACGGTTGAACCTGTTCGACGACGCCGCGCCCAAACCGGCTGAGCCGGGGAGTGCGGCGCCGACAACGCCACCGGCCACCGCGCCGAAGTGATCGACAAAAAGCCACGTTAACCGTGGCTTTTTTGTTTCTGCCTGCGTCGCAATGAGCAGTCGCAGTTTTCGCAATCACGGAAGATCAGTTATGGAAAGACTCAAAGCCTATTTTCAGCGGCACGGCAGCGCACCCTTCAAGTTCGGTGAGGGGAGGGTCAGTGGCTATATTTCGGCCACCCTCGGGCTATTGAGCTTGCTGGCGGTGTTCTGCTTCCTGTTTCCCGAATGGCTGACCACAGCCGAATTGCGCAAGGTCTACGATGAGCAATTCGCGCGCACCACGCTGTTGCTCGGGCTGGTGGTGTCGTTCAGCCTCGGCACCCTGAATATCCTGCTCAACAAACGTAAACGATTGGGGATTACCGGGCTGGTTGCGTCGGGGCTGGCGGTGTTTCTCGGTGGCACCAATGTGCAGGTCAGCGAGATCGGGCAGACGCCGTACTCACTCGGTCTGGACTGGTTTGTCCTGGCGCTGCTGGTGTCGGCCATCGTGTTCATTCCGCTGGAAAAACTTTATTCCAAAGACCCTGAGCAAAACATCCTGCGTCCGAACTGGCGCACCGATCTGACCTACTTTTTTGTCAGCCACATGCTGGTGCAGTTCATCCTGATTTTTATCACCGCCTCGTCGAGTTACATCGCCGGATGGGCGATGTCGCCGAGCTTGCAGACCAGCGTGCAAAGCCTGCCGCTGGTGGTGCAATTCCTGCTCGCCGTGCTGGTCGCGGATCTTGGTCAATACTGGTTGCATCGGCTCTACCATGTGGTGCCATGGCTGTGGCGCATCCATGCGGTGCATCACTCCAGCACCCACATGGACTGGCTCGCAGGCTCGCGCGTGCACTTCATCGAAATCCTGCTGACCCGCACCGGCGTCCTGGTGCCGCTGATGCTGCTGGGCTTCGCGCCGCAAGCGTTGAACGCTTACGTGATTCTGGTCGGAGTTCAAGCGGTGCTGGCCCACGCCAATGTGCGGATCAACGGCGGCTGGCTGAATTACCTGATCGTCCTGCCGCGCTACCACCACTGGCACCACGCCCGGCACAAAGACTACATCTACAAAAACTACGCGATTCACACGCCTCTGGTGGACATGCTGTTCGGCACCTTCAAGCTACCGCCGAAAGAATGGCCAGTGCGTTATGGCGTGTTCGGCAAGGAATTGCCGGGCGGGATCGTGCGTCAGCATCTCTATGCGTTCAAGAAGCCTGAGCCGAAGTAGGGCGGGCGGATGCGAAAAAGCCGCGATGATCGCGGCTTTTTTGCGTCTGTTGTCTCGTCCTGAATGTTGTTGTGTTCTTTCGATCTTCACGCTGCACGAAACCTGAGTTCGACTCGGTCCTTCACGTCGGCGTAACTCGAACATCCACCTCTGTCAGTCCCCTCTCCCTCTGGGAGAGGGCCATGGTGAGGGCTTTCGAAGGCGATGCGTTTTCAGAATCCGCGCCGAATCCGGTTCTTCAATTGTTCGTGGAACATGTCGGCATCGCGTTTGTAGTTGCCCTTCACGGATTCACTTATCGACTCCAGTGACATCGACCGCTTGTTCGACACCTCCTCACGATACGCATCAATAAAGAAATCCAGATCACTTTCCGTGCTCAGCTTCGGCCATTTGTCCAGATACAGCGGCAACTCCGCTGGCCCGGTCCTGAAGGAACAGATCCGCCGGTTGCTGATGGTCGCTTCGCCGATTTCAAACGGCACCCACCACGACAGCGCGGTTTTTTCCGAAACCACCGCGAGCAAGTGCGTGCATTCGGTGATGTTGCGCGTAATGACCCCTGTGATGTCATCGGTGGTCTGCGATTCCAGGTCCAGCACGTCAAGGTAGGTCTTGATGTTGGCCCCGATCAGGCGGCTGTTGATGGCCATCGCGTAGGCGCGATCCATGTGGCGGTAGCTGATGAAGACTGGCATCAGAAATGTCCTTTGAGGGCGAGTTCGCGGTAATAGGCGCCGAGGGCGGTGAGGCGGCAGCCGGTCGAGTGGATGGCCGCGTAATACATATGCTCGGCGTCCATCGGTTCGATCAGGCTGTGGCGGTTGCACTTTTGCAATTGGGCGAAGACTTCGCCGTGGTCCGGATTGAAAGTGGCTTCGGTGGGTTCGTAGCTGGGATCGAGCGGGAAAACCGACTCGGCTTCGGTAAACCATTCGGGGAGTTTGCGCAGGATTTCCTTGGGGATCAGCGGCGAGACTTCACGCAGGGAAATGAATTGCGACACGTTGGTCTTGAACACCGGGCGCTGTTCCCAGGCGTCGAGCGCATTGTCGACGAAGGAATAGAGGCTGCCGGGAGTGATCTTGCCGAGGATGTTGGCTGCGCCGCCATGTAACGCCTGCAACAGCAGCCCGGTGAACACACCGTGTTGCGCGCCTTCCATGGCCGACTCTTCCTTTTTGCACGCGGTCAGGATGGTCATGCCTTCGCCGACCACGCTGCTTTCACTGCGCAGCGCGCGCGCCTCGCCGGCCGCGCCGCTTTGGCAGCAGTCGAGGATGATCACCTTGTTCTTGATCCTGGTGGCTTTGGTTGCCCAGTTGAGGATGTCGCTGATGCGGATGCCGTCCTTGGCGTTTCGGTAGTTCTGCGGCAACAGCATGCCTTCATCATTGTCATTGTCGAAGCCGCCATGCCCGGCGAAGTACAGCAGCGCGACGTTACAGTCGCCGGAAAACAGTTCGCGAATCTGATCTTCGAGTTTCTCCCTGCTCAAGTGATCCTCGGCGGATGTCAGCACCACGTTCTTGAAGTTGGGGTCGCCATTGGCGTCGGTTTTCAGTACGGACGCCATGGCCATGGCGTCATTGCTGCACCCGCTCAAGCGCGGAATATGTTTGTAGTCGTTGATCCCGATAAACAGTCCCTTGCGCATGATTACACCGCCGTATGCAGACGAATCGCGCTGACAATGCTGTTGGTGTTCCACGCGCATTCGGCCTGTGCAGCGTTACGCACCACGGTGGAAATTCGCTCGGCGCCAAAAGGTTTGATCGCGATGATCACCTTGCCCATCCGCTTGGCGATCTCGATCTCCTTGTTGATCCACTTGCTGTAGGTCGAATACATCCCGGCCATGATCAGCACTGCCGAGCAGGGCCGGATCTTGTCTTCGATGGCCAGTTCAAGTTGCTTGTCGGTTTGCGCGCCCATGATCGGGTTGTGCGGCGGTACGGAAAAATTCTTGAAAGTGAAATCCGCCTGAGCGCCGAGCAGGCGTACCAGATTGTCGTGGGCATGGGAGTAGTTCCACGAATGACTGATGAACAAATGGTAGGTTTGCATGGGGTTCCTCGGAGGTCGCGAAAGTGCGGACGAGGAACTGAATGTAGGCATCTGGGAGATGCCTACAAGATGTGCGCGGCAAAAGAGAAATGTCCTGCAAACAGGCGTGTGCAGGCCTTACAGAAAATTCTGATGTTTAAAAAACAGGGGATTTGTAAGGGCGGATCCGACAACCGGCAGCACCCGAGACAGGCGCTGCCGGGTTGGCTGTTTAATAGCCGCTTTCAGGCAGACTGGCGATGATCGAGCGATAGCTGTTCATCCGTTGCTGCTGCACGCGGCCATCTTCCAATGCCTTGAGCAGTGCGCAACCCGGTTCGCGATCGTGCTTGCAATCGCGGAAGCGGCAGGTGCCGAGCAGGTCGTTGAACTCGATGAAGCCGGCTTCAACGTCGGCGCGGCTGACGTGGCCGAGGCCGAATTCGCGGATGCCCGGGGAGTCGATCAGTTCACCACCGCCGGGGAAGTGGAACAGACGCGCGGTGGTCGTCGTGTGCGTGCCCTGGCCGGAGAGTTCGGACAGCGGCCCGACGCGGGTTTCAACCTCTGGCAGCAGGCTGTTGACCAGCGACGACTTGCCGACGCCGGACTGGCCGACGAAGACGCTGATGCGCCCATCGAGCTGCTGTTGCAGTTGTTCCATGCCGTTGCCGTGGTGCGCGGAAACTTCCAGCACCGGATAGCCGAGCGTGCGGTAAACCGCCAACAGCGCGTTCAGCGCCGGGGCGTTCTGCTCGTCGATCAGGTCGAATTTGTTCAGCAGCAACAGCGGACGGATGCCGGCGTGTTCGGCCGCGACCAGATAGCGGTCGATCAGGTTGGCATGTGGCTCGGGCAGCGGGGCGAAAACGATGACGATCATGTCAACGTTGGCGGCGACCGGTTTGAGCTGGCCACGGCTGTCCGGGCGGCACAACTCGGTGGTGCGCGGCAATTGCGCGACGATCACACCGATGCCTTGGTTGCCGGCACGCCAGACGACGGTGTCGCCGGTCACCAGCGCCGGCAGGTTGGCGCGTAGGTGGCAACGGAACACCTGGCCGGCGAGTTCGCCGTCCTTGGCCTCGACTTCGACCTGCACACCGAAGTGCGCGATCACCAGGCCGGTCTGTTCCGGGCCCAGGTCGCCACCTTCAAGTGCCTCGACAGCCGAGGACTCGCGTTTGGCGGCGCGTGCGGCGCGCTCGCCCTGAATTTTTTCGATGCGCCAGTTTTGACGTCGATTGAGTTGGCGTTTGGCCATGGGTGTTCCGTCTGAAGAATGCAGCGATTAGGTAAAACGGCCGCGAGTTTAGCACGCCCGGCCACCGGCCTAAGCTAAACTGCGCAGCATTGCCTAGGAGCCCGAATATGCAGAACCCGCAGAACTTGATCTGGATCGACCTGGAAATGACCGGTCTGGATCCGGAAAACGACGTCATCATCGAAATGGCCACTATCGTCACTGACAGCGACCTCAACACCCTGGCCGAAGGCCCGGTCATCGCCATCCACCATAGCGACGAAGTCCTCTCGCGCATGGACGAGTGGAACACCCGCACCCACGGCAACTCCGGCCTGACCCAGCGCGTACGCGAAAGCCGCGTCAGCATGGCCGAAGCCGAAGCCGAAACCATCGCCTTCCTCGAAAAGTGGGTGCCGAAGGGCAAGTCTCCGATTTGCGGCAACAGCATCTGCCAGGATCGTCGCTTCCTTTATACCCATATGAAGGCGCTGGAGAGCTACTTCCACTATCGCAACCTCGACGTCTCGACGCTCAAGGAACTGGCGGCCCGCTGGGCGCCGGACGTACGCGACAGCTTCAAGAAGGGCGGCACGCACCTGGCGCTCGACGACATCCGCGAGTCGATCGCCGAGCTGCAGCACTACCGCGAGCATTTCATCAAGTTCTGACATCGGTGGACTGCGCTGCTGCCCTCTTTTGGTGCCATGGCGAAGTGAGTAGACTGCGCGCCTTCCTGCAAGGATCGCCACCATGTTGCTAATGCTCTACCTCGTCGCCATCACCGCTGAAGCCATGACCGGCGCACTGTCTGCCGGTCGTCGTGGCATGGACTGGTTTGGTGTGGTGCTGATCGCCTGTGTCACGGCGTTGGGCGGTGGTTCGGTGCGTGATGTGCTGCTCGGGCATTACCCGCTGACGTGGGTCAAACATCCGGAATATCTGGTGCTGACCTCGCTCGCCGCGATGTTCACGGTGTTCACCGCACGCTGGATGCGCCACCTGCGCTCGCTGTTTCTGGTGCTCGATGCTGTCGGTCTGGTGGCCTTCACCCTGATCGGCTGCATGACCGCGCTGGAGATGGGCCACGGCATGTTGGTGGCTTCGGTCAGCGGCGTGATCACCGGGGTATTCGGCGGCATCCTGCGCGATATCTTCTGTAACGACATCCCGCTGATCTTCCGGCGCGAACTTTACGCCAGCGTCTCTTTTGCGGCGGCATGGTGTTACATGTTCTGCCTGTTTCTGAATCTTCCGAGCGAACAGGCGATCCTGATAACTTTATTCGGCGGATTCCTGTTACGTCTGTTGGCAATTCGTTTTCATTGGGAAATGCCAAAGTTTGTCTATAACGACGAGCATTGATAGTCCTCGCAGTCAGTAACTTGCGCTGAGTCGATGGTCAGCGTTTTGTGCACGTGTATATAGGCTTCTTACATTTTTCGCTTTGCTGTTATTTTGATGGTCGTGTTATTTCTTTGGTCGATAGCTTGCTCAAGGTCTATCTGCCAATTAAATACAATGTCAAAGGATCTGCATTATGAGTGAAAACATGGAAGTAACACAAAGCCAGCAAAGTCATTTGGGAGTCGCTGACTCTATCATCAGTTTCAAAGTCAAATTTGATGCC
Source organism: Pseudomonas sp. A0308 (assembly GCF_044218815.1). Lineage (NCBI taxonomy): Bacteria > Pseudomonadati > Pseudomonadota > Gammaproteobacteria > Pseudomonadales > Pseudomonadaceae > Pseudomonas > Pseudomonas sp. A0308. The sequence goes on along the minus strand of NZ_CP162581.1, from coordinate 2,725,102 downwards.
GGCGAGGTTACTCGAAGCAAGTCGCTGTTCGGTAATGGTCGTATGCAAGTTAAAGTGCAAGTGCTTGTTGCCGCCGCTGATATCAACGGAAATACGGTGCATGTACCGGCTGACGTAATGAATAGCATCGAACTTATTCATTATGGTACGGGCAGGACGTTACGGGATGGCTGGTCCGCCAGTATCGAGCAAGGGCCCTATACCCTTGAAGCGCAACCTTCGGCCGTGACCACCTCGATTCCCGACGAAGAGACAGACGAGGACATACTCCATCCGCAAGTCCGTACTTTCTGGGTCTCCTGCTCGGTTGCCGGCACGACCCAGATTGCCGCACGCCTGACCCTGGCCGGGCAGACGATTCGTACCAACGGGACGACGCTGGCCAGTGTCCACGACAGCAGCGTAACCCTGGAAGCACAACAACCATTGGCCTACGCCATTGACCAGTTCCGCTGGCAGGCGACCCGTCGCGGCAATGAAGAGCCAGGCAATCGAATCTGGAACTATTACCTCGGCTTGTATCCACAAGGACAGCAGATCAAGCTTGTCGACTGGATTGCCGATGTCCCCGCCGATACCGATCCTATGTTCGCCATGGCCAATAAGCTCAATGAATATGTGACTAATTTTCTGACAGGCGTTCTGGCTCGTCCAAAGGAGCGCAGCTTGAACATCGGATTGCCATTCAACGGTGACCCTATTGCGTTCACGTTTTCCGCTGATGCAATTACGCGAGATAAGAAGTTTTATTCCGTTAGGGTCAATGACCGCGATGGAGAACTCACGGTGGTGCAGGCACTGTCTGAATATTCGAGTTTGGATCGCGCCTACAAAAAAGGCGATGTATTCCACTTTCGCGCCATCGATCAACACGGTACGGAACATAAACTGGCGATTCGCACGGACTTTGTCGCCCGCACTTTTGGTCTGGAGCGCGGGTAAGGTTGGCCGTTCAAAATTTGTATCCATGACATTGTGGTAAAGATATATACCGCTTCTTATTGAACAGGCCGGTAAGCTGGTCGGGTCACTCGTCAATATTCGCAATACTGCGTGATTGTCTATATGTCATGCGCGGGCTCCGCATTCATGCGAAGTCTGCGCAACCACACATCTCAAGGATGAGAATTCATGGCTGGCAAACCACCAAAAATCAAACCTGCGCCAAACAAAATCCCCGATATAAACACTGACGGCTTTCATCGGCCGGTAGGGGGTAATCTCCCGTCGTCTTCGGTGCTTCGTCAACCGGATCCGCTGCAGCCTTCCTCCCGACCGCACACGGCAGAATCGGTGGAAGTCATCAGCGTTATCCCGAACCTGATGCCGCCCGCCATCCCGATCAGTCACCCTGGTGGGGTTGTCGCGATCAGCGCCTTGTCGAACTACTGGATACCCGTTTCGAGAAACATGGGCGAGGCCAATGAGCAAGGCATTCGGGTGCTCAAGCAACGCCAATATGTCGCTGTAGATGAAGAGCATTATGTGCAAGTGGTCAAGGACGCCGACAGTGGTCTGTTCCGCGCCACCGTCACCCGAGAGCGCGAGCCGTCCGGCCCGCTACTCAAACCGGATAGCGAGGGCAAACTCTGGTATCCGGTCGAGAGCAGCAACTCCGCGCATGAGCACATGGCGGACCTGTTTCACCGTATGGGGTATGCCATCGACGAATTCTCCGACATCACGCTTGCACGCATCCTCGCAGTGAGTGGCGTTGATGGAACGCTGGCGCGCCATACCGACGCTGACGTTCATCCCCCCGCACTGCTCCAGGACACCCTCAGGCGATTCAGCCTCGATCAGAAAATGGCGCGCTGGCCAAAAGAGGATCGCGCCGCAGTCTTTAAGGCGCATGAGCGGGCATTCGAAGTCGACTGTGATGAAAATACCTTGCAGATGCGACGAATTTTTCCTGATTTGCCTAAAGCAGTGGCCGAGGCGATATGGCGCAATACAACTGCCGCCGAGCGTCTGCATATGCACAATCAGCCGGGCCTACCACCGCGAGTGGCGACAGAGACGTTGGTGGCCCTGCGAGAGGCTCGCCTGGCCAGGGCTGGCGAAGGGCTTTACTTGAATGCGGTGTCCAATTTGGACAGTGACCGCTTGGCGCTTTATATGATCGGCGGTCTCGCAGATTGGCCGCGACAGATTCGAATCGAGATGCGTCAGGGCGTGCTGGACGGGGAGGTCTTGAGCGCGATCGGTGATGGCCGGTCGCCGGTTCGTCACGTGCTGATTCGACAGGACGCAGGGTATTTGGTGCAACGCGCCGATGGCCAATCAACCCAGGCGCTGCATGATCTGTATTCGGCAGTCTGCTTGTTGTTGCTGCCCGCGCAGCGCAAGGCGCTGGGCATGCCTGAAGCCGCTGGCCCGACATTGCAGCAATGGGTTCGTGCCCAGCCGTTACCATCGCGGCAGACCGTGAGCGAAGTGCTGGGACTGGAACCGTTGCCATTGGCCATCGAAGCTGTAACTGCGCAATACCGGCAGGCGGGGTATCTGCGGGGCGGAGCCGATGAAAATCCCGAGTCGGGCAGGTTTGTTGAAAAACGCGTTCGTGATCTGTATCCGGAGCTCTCTGACGAGGATGTTGCGCGATTTATCAATGAGCATCTGCACAGCGATCCGTCCGGGGTTTTGATTCGTTTGGAAAAAGAGTTCGCAATGTTGCGCCAGGAGTTAAGCGCCTGGAGCGCGATGGTCCCTCCACATCACACTGATGGGGAGGTATGGAGCCCTGCGGCACTTGCCCATCAACTACAGTTGCGACAGGGCTTCAGTAAAAATCTGCAAGCTCTCTGGCAGAAAAAATTGATAACACCCCATGACGCTCAAGGCGAAAGTTTTTCTTCGTTCATCGACTTCGCCGGTGAGTTGCCGCACACATCCGCAAGATTCGAACATGTGACAGAGTTGGTGCTGGAGGCACGCAACCCGAGCGTCAAGCTCGGCAAATTGCTCGACAGCTTTCCCAATCTGCGCTACCTGATCCTCCAAAGGGTGCGTATGGAGACGTTCGCTCCAGGCATTTTTCAGATGCGCGACCTGCGCCATCTGGTCTTGCAGGATTGCTCACTGCAACTGTCTGACTTCGATGCCGAGGGGCTATCAAGAATCGAGACACTGACTCTGTTGAGGCTTGACGAAAATCCGTTGGGTGTCGCGCCACATGTGGGATTTATGCACCAATTGGGCGAGTTGTACCTGAGTGATGCCGGGCTGACGCAGATTCCTTCCGGGGTAGAGCAACTGGCAAGCTTGAGGGTGCTTGATGTGCACGACAATAATATCGTCAATATCAGAGAGGAGTTTTTCGAACTTCCTGATACACAAAATCTGGATATCAACCTGATTGACAATCCACTCGGCGACGTCGCATTGATGCGTATAGGTCAATATGTTCAGGACGCCAGTATGGACAGGCAGATTGTAATCAGGGTGCGAGAGCCTGTGGCGAATGACGTTGTTGAAGTTTTCGACTCTCCTGATACCGGGATTGAATCGTCGAGTGACTGACGACATTGCCTGGTAGTTGTTAATCCAGTAACGCCTTCTTTCAGTTGTAGCCAATATCAGTTTGGCCCACTCTCTGCCTCGTTCTCGAACAACGGTATGAAGGTGGGCTTTTTAATATGTGGGAAAGGTTTTTTATTGCAGGATTTGATCGTTTTCTGAATGGTTGTGGTTACTTGATTGCAGGGGGCGATATTAGGTGAATGTAAGTCTCCTGGTTTGCACTGTCGGGTGTTTCTTTTTGCGACATTACATACGGATATAAAGCATGACTTCTTTTTGTCTGGCGTGTGTGTGTCAATACTCCAGCGTCATCACCCAGGAGCATGTTTTCAATTTGCCTTTCAGGAAGAAATTTATATGTTTGAAGAAAGTCTGAGTATCCAGCGCCTTGAAGTGAAGTTTTACTCTTCTGCCGTTCGCCATAAAACACTGTATGCCAATGGCCGTATGCAAGTTCGTGTGCTGGTGCTGGTGGCGGGAGAAAACTCGCAGGCCGAAGAAGTCTCGCTGCACGGCCATCCGGCACTGGAGACGCTCAAGCTGATCAGCTATGACACCTCTGCGCCGCTGAGCGGCGATTGGCATGTCGATTTACAGGAAAACCGCTACGCACACGACATGGCGGGTGGCGCCCCGCGCGTGACGCCATTGGTGCCTGCTGCCAGCAATCGGATTTCCGCGCCAGAGGACAGTGTTCAGGTTTTCGAGTTTTGGGTCACTTGCAGCCGTCCTGGCGCACTCCAGATTGCCGCTGAACTGACCCTGGATGGAAAGAAGTATCGGAGCAACGGGCGCAATGGTTACGACAGCAGTGTGACGCTTGAAGCGATTGCGCCTAAACGTTATCCACGTACCAGTTTCACTCTCAAAAAAAACAGGGTCAGGGCTACGCCCAGTCTTTTTGAAAAGTTCGAACAATATAGTCTTGCTTTATATGCAGAAGGTCGACAAATCAACCTGCTCGATTGGTCCAGCCTGCAAGTGAAATATGACGCGGACTATGCGGTCGAGTTCTTCTCCTCTGGCAATGCCATAAACGTCTCGGTCGGCCCGAGAAGTTATACCGGCTATATAGCGCCGATTTATGGTGCGCAGGTGGTGACGCGCACGCCAACCGGCCTTCGAACCATGGAGCAGGATCCCGGAATAATATCGATCCTCAGTCATGTAACGGAAGAACATCCTCGCAAGCCAGAGAATAAGGAAACGCTGGAGTTGCTGGTATTGGATGAATACGGTACCGCGCACAGTGTTCGGATCAATCCTGATATTGCGAACCGCTCGTACTCGCTTGGTTGATGTAGGGTTTTCAAGAGTTTCACTAATCATGGTGTTTTCGGTGCAGCAGTCGGAACTCTTGCGTGTCTATTCGTTTCTGCAACTTACAGGATGTTATTCATGAGTACTAAAACTCAGGATTCAGTGCATTCGAATGCATTCAATTTTGGAGGTTTTGTTGCCGGTGGTGTTGATCCCCGTACAGGCATTTACACCTGCGCCCTGACACTTGGGGTTATTCGTTCCGGGGACCTCAACGGCCCTTCATTCAATCTTGCCTTGAGCTTCAACCCACTCAACACTCACAACGCCGGTTATGGCACCGGATGGTCGCTGCCCACCAGTCGTTATGATTTGCGTAGCAAAGTCATGACGCTCAACGGCGGAGAGCGCTATAAGGCCGTTGAAACAGGCGATGCTCTGCAATTCAAGGAAATGAAACTTGAGAGCGCCAAGGTACTGAAAGTGGCTGTCGGGCGTTATGAAGTTCGTTACAAGGATGGCCGGCGCGAAGAGCTTGAGGTTTACGGCGCCACCCATGTTGCCGTGCCCACGCGGGTCATCGCCGCGAACGGAACGAGCATTTCCTTGAAATACGCGACGTTCAACGAGCAACCCATGCTTGTGGAAATCAGCGATGCAAAAAGGACATTGCTTAAAGTCAGCCGTACTGCTGGCCGGCTGACGTTGACCCAGTATCCCGACACGCCATCTAGCGCTGAATTCACGATGACGCTCAAGAACGACCACGTCACAGCAATCGGTTTACCGGTTGGCAGAGGTTGGGATCTGCAGTACGAAGAGATTGATGGCATCAGGTACCTGAAACGCGTGGAATCGCCACTCGGTGCCGTGGAAAACATTCGCTACAAAAGGGTCGGACACCTGCTTCCTGCCTCAGGGGCGACGCAAAGCCTGCCCTACGTGATTGCCCATGAAGTTTTCGTCAAGCAAGGGCAGCCGAAGGTTAGCAAGACCTACACGTATTCGGACTGGAATTATCTGGGGCATGGCGTGCCGTCCGACCCGGCCGATGACGGTGACCCTCTGTACCGTGCGCCCAAGAGCTATGAGTACAGTTGCGTGGAAAGTTTGATTGTGGGGGCGAAGACTCATACCCACACCAAGCGCACCTACAACAAGTTTCATCTGTTGGTCTCTGAAGTGACCACATGTGGTGAGTCGGTGGCTTCGGTTACTACCGATTATCACTGTGAAGTCGGCAAGCCTTTCACTGAGCAGCCGGCGCAATTTCGCATGCCCAAGTCTCAGACCCGAGGTTACGCGAACAGCGTAACCGGGCAGAAACGCACGGAAACCACCACCACCGAGTTCGATGCCGCCGGCAATCTGCTCAGTCAGGTTGACGCCAGCGGCGTGAGTACGCAGTTCGAGTACTACCCGGCCAGCGATTCAGAAGGTTGCCCAAAAGACCCTCTGGGGTTTATCCGTTTTCTCAAGCAGAAAACCGTGGTGCCAGCGGCAGGCGGTGGCGCCTCGACCATTACCCGCTATCGCTATGCTTTGCACCCCGCCCTTGAAGGCTCGACGCTGGCCAGTGTCCTGCCCGTTCAGGAGAGTTTTCTGGAGTTGGTTGACGGTGTCGAGATTCTGCGTTCAAAGGTTGACCTCACCTATTTGAGCTCGCCCAAGGACCCGACTCTGCACGGCGTGTTGCAACAGCAGAGTGTTACGCGCAATGCCACAACGACCCGCATCGAATATTCGTATGAGCTTGAAGAGACCACACTGTCGTTGAAGAAAACCGTTCACGGGTTTGACGGCACCACCAGTTCCAGCGAACAAAAGCTTTCGACTTTGAGTGGGTTGACGGTGTCCGAGCGCGATGCCGACGACGCAGTCATCGAGTATGAATACGACAAGCTTGGCCGGCGGATACGCAAGACACTGGCGCCCGGCACTGCTTACGCCTCCTTCACCCAGTGGCGCTATGAAACTGCCAAGGGCCGCGAGCCGGCGACACTGATCACCCATGACTCGTCCGGGGGCATGCAAGAGGCCACTTACGATGCACTGGGGCGCATCGTCAAAATTCAGGAAAAGGACTGCGATAACCCGGACCCGCAGGGCGACTGCCCTATGCGCACTGTTTACACCTGCGTCCATGACAACACTGGACGACCCGTGACGGTGGAGCACAGCGACTGGTGGGATGGCGTTGCGCGCGAGGTCAAATCGGAGTTTTTCTACGACGATTGGGGCCAGACCAAAGAGACCCGCCATGGCGACGGGCGAATCGAACACAGTGAATTTGATCCCGTCAGCCGCAAGCAGAAGAGCTGGCAGCAGGGCATGGGCAAAACGGTCACTGTCGTCAATGCTTTCGGCAAGCCAGACAGCGTCGAGGTATTCGATCTAAAAGAGCAAAGCCTGGGTAAAACCGTTTATACCTATGACGGGTTGGGCCGAACCCTCAGCCAGACCGATCCGGCCGGCAACAAGACCTCTTTCGAATACGACGTGTTCGACCGCCTGGTGCGCACTGTTTTGCCAGACGGACATGCAGTTGAAACCACGTTTGCAGCCCACAGCACCGATGAGTTGCCGGTGGAAATCAAAGTGGCGGGCGTGCAGCTGGGGCAGCAGGCGTTCGATGGTTTGAACCGTGTGACCGGGATGTCCGTGGGAGGGCGCAAGTCGTTCGCCAGTTACGAGGCCGGCCGCAGTCTGCCCAAATCGCACACCGACGCCTCAGGCCAGCGGACCGAGTTCGTTCATGAGCCGGCCTTGGGTGGTTTATTGACTGAACGCAAGGCTGTCATCGCTCGCGGATCGCTCATTGAGGGTCACGAACTGACCGAGGCCGAAGACGATGGGTTGACCACTCGATTCACCTACGATGTCCTCAGCGGGAAACCCCAAAGCTGCATAGAACAGGGCCGCGAGAGTCATTTTGAGTACTTTCCCTCCGGGCGCCTCAAATCGCAAACCACGCAATTTGGCGATCTGCGCCAGACCGTCTCCCATACCTATACTTTCGCCGGTCGTCCCCTGACGTACGTGGACGTGCTGGGCGTAAAGCACAAGACCGAATACGACACGTGGGGACGCAGAGTCTCGTTCAAGCAGGGGGCGGTGCAGGCTGATTTTTTCTATGACAAGAAAACCGCTTTGCTGGAACGCATTGAAACTCGCGATACCTCCTCCAGCAAGCTCTTGACGACGCGCCTGACCTACGATGACCTCGGGCGCGAGGCCACTCGAAGCTTTGAGGCCAATGGTTTGGTCACCCAGACGCTGACCTCCACCTACACCGTGGTTGGCAAGCTGTCGCAGAAAGTCCTGAAGCGCGGCGCTTTCGTGCTGCGCGATGAACGATTCGCTTACGACGTGCGCGGCCGCCTCACTCAGTACAACTGCGACGGCAGCCAGCGACCCCGAGATCCTTACGGCAAAGAGATCATCCGGCAAACCTTTACCTTCGACGCGCTGGACAACATCCTCACCCTGGAAACCACTTTTCCCCAAGGCGTTAACGTAACGACCTTCAGTTACAGCGAAATCGATCCTGCACAGCTCGTTGGGGTAACCCACTCACATGCCGATTATCCGGCGCCGGTTACGCTGGAGTACGACGCCGACGGCCGGATGATCAAGGACGACCACGCGCGCACCCTGGCGTATGACGCGTTTGGACGTCTTATCCGGTTGACCAATGAGCGAGGGGAGGTGGTGCGTGGCTATCACTACGACGGTTTTGATCGAATCGTTGAGTTGTCGCAACCGCGAAAGCTGGATGTGCAGCGCTACTATCACAACGCCAGCGTGAGTAGCGAAATTTGCGGTAATGACGCGCTCAGTGTGGTGCGTGACGGCGGGTTTATATTGGGCCAGCAGCAACTCGGTGCGGATGCGGGTAGCCGGATCTTCGGCACGGATCAACAGCAAAGCGTGCTGACCCGGTTGCATGACGAGCAATGGGACGACAGCGCTTATTGCCCCTACGGGCATCGCCCGGCTGACGGCGGGCAGTTCAGTCTGGCGGCCTTCAATGGCGAGCAACTGGATACCGTTACAGGTCTGTATTTGCTGGGCAACGGCTACCGCGCCTACAGCCCGACCCTGATGCGTTTCACCGGACCTGACAGCATGAGCCCGTTTGGCGCGGGTGGACTGAATGCCTACGCCTATTGCCTGGGCGATCCGGTCAATCGAGTTGACCCCACGGGCCATATCTCCTGGCAGGCAATTGCAGGGATTGCGCTGGGTTTTGTCGGGATAGTCGCCAGTATCGTTACGTTGGGTGCAGCCTCGCCACTGGCCCTGTTGGGCATGGGGTTGGGCATCGCTTCCGGAGCGGCTGCCATAGGCAGTGAGTTGGCCAATGAACTGGCGCCACAGTCCCAGGTCGGGGCGATACTTGGCTGGGTAAGTTTGGGGCTTGGCATTGCGTCTGCTGCCGCAGGGGCCCTTGCTGTCCGACAGGCTATTGCGCAAAGCCTGAGGCCTCGTCCCTATCTCGTGAAATTGGCCGACGAACCGCCGGTCAGAATCGTGGAAAAGGAATACGCGACCTTTGGCGGCAGAAAGCACGGTGGCAAATCAGGCAAGGCCGGGGCTAGTGCCGCGCCGCCCGAGCCGCCAGCAAACTGGACATTGATTGAGGAGTTCCAGAATCACGACTACCTGCCGCCGGGTAAACTTGGTGCGGGTTCCAGGGCTAAATATGCTGAATTCAAAACGGCAGTTGAAAGCAATATCAGCCCCAGTGACGCTGCCCGAGCTTATCCTGGAAGCAAGCAGGATCCTTATCCCAATTACAAATTCTTCTATCCAAACAGCTTGCACGAAGGATTTTCCCATGTGCATACGCGTTTAAGCCAAGAGCATCGGTTGTTTTATCTGGTGAATGGCCAGAAAAAACAGGTTCGCATTATGCAGTTAGGGGCGCACGAGCCTGCTTGGGGATCGGCGCATGTCGCCAGGTAATGACTGGTCTGAGACGAGAAAACGATTGGGTTTGCGCGGCGTTCGAATGCGGGGGAATCCCCTTTATGACGAATGTTGCTTCAACGCCCATTCGACGTGTTCCCTGACCAGCGCCGAGGGATAATCCCGTCGCGCCTTCAACGCTTCCAGCACCGCAATCGTTGAGGGCGCATTGCCTAACCCCACTGCCAGATTGCGCAACCAGCGCTCATACCCGGCTCGCCGCAATGGCGAGCCCTCGGTGCTGCTCAAAAACTTCTCTTCATCCCACAAAAACAGTTCAGCCAGTCCGGCGTTGTCCAAGTTGTGCCGTGGCTTGAAATCGCTTTCCGTCGAGGGCCGCGCGAAGCGGTTCCACGGGCAAACGATCTGGCAATCGTCACAGCCGAACACCCGGTTGCCGATCAGTGGCCGCAGCTCTTCGGGGATGGCGGTTTTCAGTTCTATGGTCAGATACGAAATGCAGCGTCGCGCATCCAGCACATACGGGCCGACGAAAGCATTGGTCGGGCAGATATCGAGGCATGCAGTGCAGCGCCCGCAGTGTTCGGTACTGTGCGGCTCATCCACTGGCAGCGGTAGATCGACGAACAATTCGCTCAAGAAAAAATAGCTGCCAGCCTTACGGTTCAGTACCAGCGTGTTTTTGCCGATCCAGCCCAGCCCAGCCTGCTCGGCGATGGCTTTTTCCAGCACCGGCGCGCTGTCGACGAAAGCGCGAAACCCGAACGGGCCGATCTCGCCTTGAATCTTGTCCGCCAATTGTTGAACACGTTTACGGATCAATTTGTGGTAATCGCGGCCCAAGGCATAACGTGACACGTAAGCTTTTTCCGGTTCGGCCAGACGTTTGGCCATCTCGGTGTCGCCTGGCAGGTAGTCCATGCGTAGGGAAACCACACGCAAAGTACCGGGCACCAGCTCTTCGGGATGCGAACGCTTGCTGCCGTGGGCGCCCATGTAATCCATTTCGCCGTGGTAGCCGGCCTCGAGCCAGCGCTGCAGGTGCTGCTCATGCTCGGCCAGATCGAGGCCGCTGATGCCGACTTGCTGAAAGCCCAACTCCCGGCCCCAATCCTTGATCGATTGGGCCAGAGCGGGCAGGTCTGTGGTGATGGCGGACATGAGGCGAGAGAAACCGGAGCTGAGGTGCGTATAATTCTGCCAGACATCGGAGCCCGAAGACGCATGCCGCACACGAAAGATGAATTACCCGACGCGCTGTATGGCGCCGCACAGGTGCGCGAGATCGACGCACGGCTGATTGCCGCGGGCACGCCGGGCTTCGAATTGATGCAGCGCGCCGCGCATGCGACCTGGCGGGCGTTGGTGCGGCAATGGCCGACAGCCGATGAAATGACTGTGCTTGCCGGCCACGGCAACAATGCTGGCGACGGCTATTTGCTCGCCGCAATGGCGCATCGGGCGGGTTGGCGGGTGCGCGTGCTGGCGGTCGGCGACGCGCAGCGCCTGCAAGGTGATGCCGCACAGGCGCACGCCGAAGCGCTCGCCGAGGGCGTCAGTGTGCTGGGCTGGGCCGGTCAAAACGAATTGCGCGGCGTCATTGTCGATGCCTTGCTCGGCACCGGCCTGACCGGTGACGTACGCGAGCCCTATCGCACGGCCATCGCGGCGATCAACGCCAGTGGCCTGCCGGTAACGGCAGTTGATATTCCTTCCGGACTGTCCGCCGACACCGGGCATGCACTGGGTACTGCCGTTTGCGCCGACCTCACCGTCACCTTCATCGCCTTGAAAGTCGGCCTGTTCACCGGTGATGCGGCGGATCATATCGGCGAGCTGGTGTTTAATGATTTGCAGGCGACGGCCGAAACCTGTGGTGACATTCCCGTCAATGCCAGGCGCCTGCACGCGGCTAATCTTCCACGGCCGGCGCCACGTCTACCCGGTTCCCACAAAGGCCGCTTCGGGCATGTGCTGCTAATCGGCGGCGATCACGGTTTTGGCGGGGCGATCCTGCTCAGCACCGAAAGTGCCTTGCGCAGCGGTGCCGGCATGGTTTCGCTGGCGACTCGCCCGGAACATGTGTCAGCGGCATTGACCCGCATTCCGGAAGCCATGGCCCTGGGTGTTTCCTCGGCCAATCAATTGATGGGCCTGCTGGAAAAGGTTTCCGTGCTGGTGGTCGGGCCGGGGCTGGGGCAGGCTGGCTGGGGGCGGGCGCTGGTGTCGGCGGCAGCCAATGCGCCGTTGCCACAGGTGTGGGACGCCGATGCATTGAACCTGCTGGCCGAAGGGTTTGTCAGCTTGCCCAGGGATTGCGTGATCACGCCGCATCCGGGTGAGGCGGCACGGTTGCTGGGGATCAGCACCGCGCAGGTGCAGGCCGATCGTCCTGCCGCTGCGTTGGCGTTGAGTAAAAAATATACAGCGGTTGTGGTGCTCAAAGGCGCCGGTAGCCTGATCGCCCATCCCGATGGGCGTCTGGCGTTGTGTCATCAGGGGCATCCGGCCATGGCCACCGCCGGGCTCGGCGATGTGCTGGCCGGTTTGACCGGCGCGCTGCTGGCACAAGGCATGGATGGCTTCGATGCCGCGTGCCTGGCGGTCTGGCTGCACGCCAATGCCGGGATGCACCAAGGAAAATTCGGCCGTGGGCTGGCGGCCAGTGATCTGATTCCAGCCATTCGTCAGTTGTTGGAGGAGCATGCACCGTGTCTGAAGTAACCCTGTACCTGGCCGATGAACAGGCCATGAGCGACTTTGGCACACGGATCGCCCGCGTGACCCAGGGCCATGGCCTGATTTTTCTTGTTGGCAACCTGGGCATGGGCAAGACCACGCTGTCGCGAGGGATCATTCGCGGGCTGGGCCATGTCGGAGCGGTAAAAAGTCCGACCTTCACATTGGTCGAGCCCTACGAAATCGGTGACATCCGCGCCTTCCATTTCGACCTGTATCGCCTGGTTGATCCGGAGGAACTGGAGTTTCTCGGGATCCGCGACTACTTCGACGACGACGCCCTCTGCCTGATCGAGTGGCCCGATAAAGGTGCAGGCTTTTTGCCAAAGCCTGACCTGACCATTACCATTAGCCCGCAAGACAGCGGGCGTTCGCTGAATATTTTGTCCCAGGGCTCGCGTGGCGAGGCCTGGTGTGCCGCTTTGGCATTGGAAACCAATTAGATGATGGGGTTAGGTATGCGCTTTCGCGCGTTGGTGGCTGCCGCAGGACTGATGTTGATGGCAGTAACCGTCACCGCTGTGGCCGATTCAAAGGTCAACAGCGTGCGCCTGTGGCGGGCGCCGGATAACACGCGACTGGTCTTCGACCTGAGCGGCCCGGTGCAGCACAGCGTTTTCACCCTGACTTCACCGGATCGACTGGTGATCGACATCAATGGCGCCACCCTCGGCGCGCCTTTGAATGTGCAGACCGCGAACACGCCGATCACCGCGATGCGCTCGGCCCAGCGCACGCCGTCAGACCTGCGGGTGGTCATCGACCTGAAAAAAGCCGTCACGCCCAAAAGCTTCTCGCTGGCGCCGAACGCGCAATACGGCAACCGTCTGGTGGTCGATCTGTTCGACAACCCGGCCGATGCCGCTCCGCCGCCTGCACCTGCGCCGCGGGTTGCGACGGTGCCGGCCGTGCCGGTTACCCCGACCGAACCGACCATCAAGCTGCCGCCAGCCCCGGCCGGCAAGCGCGACATTATTGTGGTGATTGACGCCGGCCACGGTGGCGAAGACCCGGGTGCGTCCGGCTCGCGCGGGCAGCGTGAGAAAGACGTGGTGCTGCAGATCGCCCGTGAATTGCAGCGTCAGCTCAATGGCATGAAAGGCTTCCGCGCCGAACTGACCCGTACCGGTGACTACTTCATCCCGTTGCGCGGGCGTACGGAGATTGCCCGCAAGAAGGGTGCTGATCTGTTCGTCTCGATCCACGCCGATGCCGCGCCATCTGCGGCGGCCTTCGGTGCTTCGGTGTTTGCCCTGTCTGATCGCGGTGCGACGTCCGAGACCGCTCGCTGGCTGGCCGACAGTGAAAACCGTTCCGACCTGATCGGCGGTGCGGGCAACGTCAGCCTCGACGACAAGGACCGCATGCTCGCGGGCGTGCTGCTTGACCTGTCGATGACAGCGTCGTTGACCTCCAGCCTCAACGTCGGGCAGAAAGTCCTGACCAACATCGGCCGGGTTACGCCGCTGCACAAACAGCGCGTGGAGCAAGCCGGGTTCATGGTGCTGAAGTCGCCGGACATTCCGTCGATCCTGGTCGAAACCGGGTTTATCTCCAACGCCAACGAAGCGAACAAGCTCTCGGCGTCGAGCCACCAGCAAGCGCTGGCGCGTTCGATCAGCAGTGGCGTGCGCCAGTTCTTCCAACAGAACCCGCCGCCGGGTACCTACATTGCCTGGCTGCGTGATTCCGGCAAGATTGCCCAGGGCCCGCGTGATCATCGAGTCAATCCGGGCGAAACCCTGGCGATGATCGCCGTGCGTTATCAGGTCTCGCCGGCAGCGGTGCGCAGCGCCAACAACCTGAAAAGCGATGACCTGAAAGCGGGTCAGCACCTGACCATTCCTGGCACCGAACTGGCGTCCAAAGAATGACTCAGGTCCTGAATACGGCCCGCATCGAGCTGCTCAGCCCACGGCTGGCGAACCAGATCGCCGCCGGCGAAGTGGTCGAGCGCCCGGCGTCGGTGATCAAGGAGTTGCTGGAAAACAGCCTCGACTCCGGTGCCAAGCGCATTGATGTCGACGTCGAGCAGGGCGGCGTCAAGCTGCTGCGGGTGCGCGACGATGGCAGCGGCATCTCTGCCGATGACCTGCCACTGGCACTGGCCCGGCACGCCACCAGCAAGATTCGCAATCTGGAAGACCTGGAACAGGTGATGAGCCTGGGCTTCCGCGGTGAAGCCCTGGCCTCGATCAGCTCCGTGGCGCGCCTGACCCTGACTTCGCGCACCCGTGATGCCGATCAGGCCTGGCAGGTCGAAACCGAAGGTCGAGACATGGCGCCTCGCGTTCAGCCGGCCGCGCATCCGGTGGGCACTTCGGTGGAAGTGCGCGACTTGTTCTTCAATACGCCGGCACGACGCAAATTCCTCAAGACCGAAAAAACCGAATTCGATCACCTGCAAGAAGTGATCAAGCGGCTGGCACTGGCGCGTTTCGACGTGGCTTTCCATCTGCGCCACAACGGCAAGACCATTCTCAGCCTGCACGAAGCCCACGATGATGCGGCCCGCGCCCGGCGTGTGGCGGCGATCTGCGGCTCGGGTTTTCTTGAGCAGGCGCTGCCGATCGAGATCGAACGCAATGGCTTGCACCTGTGGGGCTGGGTCGGTTTGCCGACCTTCAACCGTAGTCAGGCGGACTTGCAGTACTTTTTTGTGAACGGCCGTGCGGTGCGCGACAAACTTGTGGCGCACGCGGTGCGCCAGGCTTATCGCGACGTTCTGTTCAACGGTCGCCACCCGACGTTTGCGCTGTTTTTCGAGGTTGATCCGGCTGCTGTGGACGTTAACGTTCACCCGACCAAGCACGAAGTGCGCTTCCGTGACGGGCGCATGGTGCATGACTTCCTTTACGGCACGCTGCACCGGGCGCTGGGCGATGTGCGTCCGGAAGATCAGCTTGCCGGTTCGGTCACCACTGCCGTGGTCCGCCCGACAGGGCTTGATGCCGGTGAGTTCGGGCCGCAGGGCGAAATGCGTCTGGCGGCCAATGCGCTGCTGGAGCAACCGCAGGCACAGCCGGCGTTCAACACGTCGTCGGGCGCCAGTGCTGGCGGCGCTTATCAGTATCAATACACGCCGCGTCCGCAATCCGCTGTGCCGCCGGTCGCTGAGGCTCAGGCCGCCTATCGCGAGTTTTTCGCGCCCTTGCCAGAAGCCAATGCCAACGCATTGCCGGCCGGTCAGGAAGACATTCCGCCGCTCGGCTACGCATTGGCGCAGTTGAAAGGCATCTACATTCTGTCCGAGAACGCCCAAGGCCTGGTGCTGGTGGACATGCATGCTGCCCATGAGCGGATCATGTATGAGCGCCTGAAGGTCGCCATGGCCAGCGAAGGCCTCAGCGGCCAGCCGTTGCTGGTACCGGAATCGCTGGCGGTCAGTCAGCGTGAGGCTGATTGCGCTGAAGAACACGCTGCGTGGTTCCAGCGCCTGGGCTTTGAATTGCAGCGTCTGGGCCCGGAAACATTGGCGATTCGCCAGATTCCAGCACTGCTCAAGCAGGCTGAGGCCAACCGTTTGGTTGGCGACGTGCTGTCGGACCTGATGGAGTACGGCACCAGCGACCGGATTCAGGCACACCTGAACGAACTGCTCGGCACCATGGCCTGTCACGGCGCAATCCGAGCCAACCGGCGTCTGGCCCTGCCGGAAATGAACGGTCTGCTGCGTGACATGGAAAACACCGAGCGTAGCGGTCAATGCAACCATGGCCGACCGACCTGGACCCAATTGGGCCTGGACGATCTGGACAAACTGTTTTTGCGCGGTCGTTGATGAGCCAGCTTCCTCCAGCGATTTTCCTGATGGGCCCGACCGCTGCGGGCAAGACCGATCTGGCCATCGAGCTGACCAAAGTGTTGCCGTGCGAGCTGATCAGTGTCGATTCGGCGCTGGTCTATCGCGGCATGGACATCGGCACCGCCAAGCCCTCAAAAGAGCTTCTCGCCGAATATCCTCACCGTCTGATCGATATTCTCGATCCAGTTGAAGCCTATTCGGCTGCGGATTTTCGTCGCGACGCCTTGCAAGCCATGGCTGAAATTACCGCGCGCGGAAAAATTCCGCTGCTGGTGGGCGGCACGATGCTCTATTACAAGGCTTTGGTCGAAGGTCTGGCGGATATGCCAGCGGCTGATCCCGAGGTGCGCGCGCAGATCGAAGAAGAGGCTGCACGCCTTGGCTGGCAAGCCCTGCACGATCAATTGGCGGTGATTGATCCGGTGTCCGCTGCCCGGATTCATCCGAACGATCCACAACGCTTGAGTCGCGCGCTGGAAGTCTATCGGGTCAGTGGTCAGAGCATGACTGCGCTGCGGGAGCAACAATCTGCGCAAAGTACTGAAGCAGCCGCTTCGGGACTGCAACAATTGCCCTATACTGTCGCGAACTTGGCCATTGCCCCGGCGAATCGTCAGGTACTGCACGAGCGCATTAAACAAAGATTCACAAATATGTTGGAACAGGGATTCATCGACGAGGTCGTAGCCCTGCGTAAAAGAAGTGACCTGCATTCGGGGTTGCCGTCTATACGTGCGGTAGGCTACCGCCAAGTCTGGGACTACCTGGATGGCAAACTGACATTGGCTGACATGCAGGAGCGCGGCATCATCGCCACGCGCCAATTGGCCAAGCGCCAGTTCACCTGGCTACGAAGCTGGGAAGATTTACATTGGCTGGACAGTCTTGATTGCGACAATCTGCCACGCGCCTTGAAATACTTAGGGACCATCTCCATATTGAGCTGAGTCCTTGCAATTGCCGTCTATCCTTGGGGGTGTGACGGCTAAAGCCATCTGAATTACCTATTTTTATTATTGAATCCTTAAAGGAGTGCGGCACATGTCAAAAGGGCATTCGCTACAAGACCCTTACCTGAATACTTTACGTAAAGAGAAAGTTGGGGTTTCCATCTACCTGGTCAACGGTATCAAACTGCAAGGCACGATCGAGTCGTTCGACCAGTTCGTGATCCTGCTGAAAAACACCGTCAGCCAAATGGTTTACAAACACGCTATCTCGACAGTCGTGCCGGTTCGTCCAATTCGTCTGCCTAGCGCAACCGAATCCGAAGCAGGTGACGCTGAGCCAGGTAACGCCTGATAGGAGTCTCCTTTGTTCTTTGAGCGCCACGGTGGTGGTGAGCGAGTAATCCTCGTTCACTTGGATGGACAGGACCCTGAGGCGCGCGAAGATCCGCAGGAGTTTCAGGAACTGGCTAATTCGGCAGGCGCCGAGACCGTTGCGTTTTTTAACGTGCCGCGTCATCGGCCAACTGCCAAATTCCTGATCGGCAGCGGCAAGGTCGAGGAACTGCGCGACCTGGTCCATGCCGAAAAGGCTGATCTGGTGATTTTCAATCACATCCTCACGCCCAGTCAGGAACGTAACCTCGAACGTGTTTTCGAGTGTCGCGTGATTGACCGTACCGGTCTGATTCTCGATATTTTCGCTCAGCGCGCCCGTACCCATGAAGGCAAGCTCCAGGTCGAACTGGCCCAGCTTGACCACATGAGCACGCGGCTGGTTCGTGGCTGGACTCACCTTGAGCGTCAGGGTGGCGGTATCGGCATGCGCGGTCCGGGTGAAACCCAGCTTGAAACCGACCGTCGTCTGTTGCGGGTTCGCCTGCGGCAGATCAAGGGCCGGCTGGAAAAAGTGCGCAGCCAGCGCGAGCAGTCGCGGCGCGGCCGTTCGCGTGCGGATATTCCTACCGTGTCTCTGGTGGGCTATACCAACGCCGGTAAATCCACGCTCTTCAACAACGTGACGAAATCCGACGTGTACGCGGCTGATCAATTGTTCGCCACGCTGGACCCGACCTTGCGCCGTCTGGAACTGGACGACCTGGGGCCGATTGTCCTGGCCGACACGGTAGGTTTCATTCGTCACTTGCCACACAAGCTGGTCGAGGCTTTTCGGTCTACGCTCGAAGAGTCGAGTAACTCCGACCTTCTGTTGC
Organism: Pseudomonas sp. A0308; assembly: GCF_044218815.1. Lineage (NCBI taxonomy): Bacteria > Pseudomonadati > Pseudomonadota > Gammaproteobacteria > Pseudomonadales > Pseudomonadaceae > Pseudomonas > Pseudomonas sp. A0308. The sequence goes on along the minus strand of NZ_CP162581.1, from coordinate 2,706,683 downwards.
ACGTTATCGACGCGGCCGAACCGGATCGCATGTTGCAGATCGAGCAGGTGATGGTGGTGTTGGGCGAGATTGGCGCCCAGGACTTGCCGATCCTCGAGGTCTATAACAAACTCGATTTGCTTGAAGGCGTTGAGCCGCAAATCCAGCGCGATGCCGATGGCAAACCGCAACGGGTATGGTTGTCGGCGCGTGATGGCAGTGGTCTGGAATTACTTGAACAAGCCATCTCCGAGTTGCTGGGCGGTGATTTGTTTGTGGGTACATTGCGCTTGCCGCAACAATTCGCTCGACTGCGTGCGCAGTTTTTCGAACTCGGTGCGGTGCAAAAAGAAGAGCACGACGAAGAAGGCATCAGCCTGCTGGCCGTTCGCTTGCCCCGGGTCGAGTTGAATCGACTGGTAAGCCGCGAAGGATTGCAGCCGATGGAATTCATCGAGCAACACACTTTGCAATAAAAGCCTGACAAAGCGGTTGTGCCGCAACGTCAGGCATTCTGTAGCATTGGTCGGCGCGCCGTGGGTGCGTCTTTGCTTTATCAGATGGAGAGCGCTATGGCTTGGAATGAGCCGGGTGGCAACTCGAATAATCAGGATCCTTGGGGTGGCAAGCGCCGCAATAACGGCGACCGCAAGGGGCCACCGGATCTCGACGAGGCCTTCCGAAAGCTGCAGGAAAGCCTGAACGGATTGTTCGGTGGTGGCAAGAAACGTGGTGATGACGGCGGTGGTTCGAGCAAGAGCGGCGGCGGTTTCGGCGGTCTGATCGGTATTGCCCTCGTTGTGCTGGCGGCTGTCTGGCTGTACAGCGCGGTTTACGTGGTGGACGAGCAGGAGCAAGCCGTAGTGCTGCGCTTCGGCAAATACTACGAAACCGTCGGCCCGGGTCTGAATATCTACTTCCCGCCGATCGATAAAAAGTACATGGAAAACGTCACGCGTGAGCGTGCCTACTCCAAGCAGGGCCAGATGCTGACCGAAGACGAGAACATCGTCGAAGTGCCGCTGACCGTGCAGTACAAGATCAGCAACCTGCAGGACTTCGTACTGAACGTCGACCAGCCGGAAATCAGCCTGCAGCACGCGACCGAAAGTGCGCTGCGTCATGTGGTGGGTTCCACCGCGATGGATCAGGTGCTGACCGAAGGTCGTGAACTGATGGCCAGCGAAATCAAGGAACGTCTCCAGCGTTTCCTCGATACCTATCGCACCGGTATCACCGTTACTCAGGTCAACGTACAGAGCGCCGCTGCACCGCGTGAAGTACAGGAAGCCTTCGACGACGTGATCCGCGCCCGTGAAGACGAGCAGCGTTCGCGTAACCAGGCAGAAACCTACGCCAACGGCGTGGTGCCGGAAGCTCGTGGTCAGGCCCAGCGTATCCTCGAGGATGCCAATGGTTACCGCGACGAAACGGTCTCGCGCGCCAAGGGTGAGGCGGATCGCTTCACCAAACTGGTTGCCGAGTATCGCAAGGCGCCTGAAGTCACCCGCCAGCGTCTGTACCTGGACACCATGCAGGAAGTCTTCAGTAACACCAGCAAGGTACTCGTGACCGGCAACAAGGACGGCCAGAGCAATCTGCTTTACCTGCCGTTGGACAAAATGATCCAGAACAGTTCGGGCAACGCACCGGTAACCGGTTCGGCCGCCGCCAGCAGCAACACGGACGTCACGCCGCATGTCACTGACGTGCCGCAGTCGCGTACAAGGGAGACCCGCTGATGAGCAATAAATCGCTGATCGCCCTGATCGTTGGCGTCGTTGTCGTACTGGTGGGCTGGAACTGCTTCTACATCGTGGCTCAGACCGAGCGTGCGGTGTTGCTGCAGTTCGGTCGTGTGGTTCAGGCCGATGTCCAGCCGGGTCTGCATGTGAAAGTGCCTTACGTCAACCAGGTGCGCAAGTTCGACGCCCGCCTGCTGACGCTGGATGCACCGACGCAGCGCTTCCTGACCCTGGAAAAGAAAGCCGTGATGGTCGATGCCTATGCCAAGTGGCGCGTGAAAGATGCCGAGCGCTTCTATACCGCGACTTCCGGCCTCAAGCAGATCGCCGACGAGCGTCTTTCCCGTCGACTGGAATCCGGTCTGCGTGACCAGTTCGGTAAGCGCACCCTGCACGAAGTCGTGTCGGGCGAGCGTGATGCGCTGATGGCTGACATCACCGCGTCGCTGAACAAGATGGCAGAGAAAGAGCTGGGTATCGAAGTCGTCGATGTCCGGGTCAAGGCCATCGATCTGCCGAAAGAAGTGAACCGCAGTGTGTTCGAGCGTATGAGCACCGAGCGTGAGCGTGAAGCTCGTGAGCACCGCGCCAAGGGTAACGAGCTGGCTGAAGGCATCCGTGCCGACGCCGATCGTCAACGCCGCGTGCTGCTGGCTGAAGCCTATCGTGAATCTGAAGAGGTTCGCGGTGATGGTGATGCCCAGGCCGCTGCGATCTACTCCAAGGCCTACGGTCAGGATCAGGAGTTCTACGGTTTCTACCGTAGCCTGCGCGCCTACCGTGAAAGCTTCGCGAACAAATCCGACGTCTTGGTCCTCGACCCAAGCAGTGACTTTTTCCGATACCTGGAAAAGTCCAAGCCTTGATACGGCGTTGACCTGAATCATTCCGCCCGGCGGCTAAAACCTCGGGCGGGGTGATCCTTTGGGAAAACGTGTGTATGATGCGGCAGCCGGGAAATTCCCGGCTTTTTTGCGTCTGCACGTTTGATTGCTGTTTTTACTGCAGAACATCGGGTTGAATGGCTCGACAGTTTTTCGAGGAAAGTGATGGGCGAAGCCGGTTAAAGGCCTTTCGCTGCGTCGTTCATGCGCGTGCGTTTTGAACGGACCGGTCATTTTCTGCTTCACTCAAGGCTCGCCCTAGTGCTGGCCGCCCGGATCAAAGGGGAATGGCGTAATGGCAACGGTAGACCGCTGGCTGCTGCCAGATGGCATCGAAGAAGTACTGCCACCGGAAGCGGCGCGCATTGAAGTCGCGCGTCGTCAGGTGTTGGATCTGTTCCAGAGCTGGGGTTACGAGTTTGTCGTGACTCCCCATATCGAGTACCTGGAATCCCTGCTGACCGGTGCAGGCTCGGACCTCGATCTGCGTACCTTCAAGGTCATCGACCCGCAGTCGGGGCGGCAGATGGGTTTCCGTGCCGACATCACGCCGCAAGTGGCGCGCATCGATGCGCACACCCTGCGTCGCGAGGGCCCGAGCCGTCTGTGCTACGCCGGCAGCGTATTGCACGCCCAGCCGCGTGCATTGTCGTCGTCGCGCAGTCCGATCCAGTTGGGTGCCGAACTGTACGGCGATGCCAGTCCGAGCAGCGACGTTGAGGTGATCAGTCTGATGCTGGCCATGCTGCAACTGGCCGATGTGCCTGACGTGCACATGGATCTCGGTCACGTTGGTATCTACCGTGGTCTGGCGCGCGCCGCCGGTCTGTCCGGCGAAGTCGAACAGCAGTTGTTCGATGCGTTGCAACGCAAGGCCATCGACGAGGTCATTACCTTGACCGAAGGCTTGCCTGCCGACCTGTCCGGCATGCTCCGTGCGCTGGTTGACTTGTGCGGCGGCCGTGAAGTGTTGAGCGCTGCCCGCGAGCGTCTGGCCAATGCGCCAGCGCCGGTGCTGGAAGCACTGGAAGATTTGCTGGCGATAGCCGAGCGCCTGTCGGCTCGCTTCCCGGAGCTGCCGCTGTATTTTGATCTGGGCGAGTTGCGCGGTTATCACTACCACACCGGTGTGGTGTTCGCGGTGTTCGTACCGGGCGTTGGTCAGTCCATCGCTCAGGGCGGACGTTACGACGACATCGGCGCCGACTTCGGTCGCGCGCGTCCGGCGACTGGCTTTTCCACCGATTTGAAAACCCTGGTGACCCTGGGGCGTGCTGAGATCGAGTTACCGTCTGGCGGTATCTGGATGCCTGACAGTACGGATGCAGCACTCTGGCAGCACGTTTGTCAGTTGCGCAGTGAGGGTCAGCGTGTCGTTCAGGCATTGCCTGGGCAACCTTTGGCCGCCGCCCGTGATGCGGACTGCGACCGGCAATTGATTCAGCAGAACGGGCTTTGGCAAGTATCGCCACTGGCTTCTTGAGTTTTCCTGCCGGCCATCGCCGGCACCAAGTTTGCGCGAATGAGGACAAGTGTTATGGGTAAGAATGTCGTAGTCCTGGGCACCCAATGGGGTGATGAGGGCAAAGGCAAGATCGTTGATCTGCTGACCGAACATGCTGCCGCCGTAGTGCGCTACCAAGGTGGCCACAACGCTGGTCACACCTTGGTGATCGACGGCGAAAAAACTGTCTTGCACCTGATTCCGTCGGGCGTGCTGCGCGAAGGTGTGCAGTGCCTGATCGGCAACGGCGTGGTGGTTGCACCTGACGCCCTGCTGCGCGAGATCACTAAGCTGGAAGAGAAAGGCGTACCGGTGCGCGAGCGCCTGCGTATCAGCCCGTCCTGCCCGCTGATCCTGTCCTTCCACGTAGCGCTGGACCAGGCTCGTGAAAAGGCCCGTGGCGAGCTGAAGATCGGTACTACCGGTCGCGGCATTGGCCCGGCTTATGAAGACAAGGTTGCACGTCGTGGCCTGCGTGTGGGCGACCTGCTCAACATGCCGCGCTTTGAAGACAAGCTGCGTGAACTGGTGGATTACCACAACTTCATGCTGGTTGGTTACTACAAAGAGCCTGCCATCGAGTTCGAAAAAACCCTGGCCGAGTGCAAGGAATACGCAGAACTGCTCAAGCCGCTGATGCTCGACGTGACGGCCGAGCTGCACGACCTGCGTCGCGCCGGCAAAGACATCATGTTCGAAGGCGCCCAGGGTTCGTTGCTCGACATCGACCACGGTACCTATCCGTACGTGACCAGCTCCAACACCACCGCGGGTGGCGTGGCTACCGGTTCGGGCGTTGGCCCGATGTTCCTGGACTACATCCTGGGCATCACCAAGGCTTACACCACTCGCGTAGGTTCGGGCCCGTTCCCGACTGAGCTGTTTGACGAAGTGGGTGCGCACCTGGCCAAACAAGGTCACGAGTTCGGCGCTACCACCGGCCGTGCGCGTCGTTGCGGCTGGTTCGACGCCGTTATCCTGCGTCGCGCTATTGATGTGAACAGCATTTCGGGCATCTGCCTGACCAAGCTGGACGTACTCGACGGCCTGCAAACGATCAATATCTGCATCGGCTACAAAGATGCCGAAGGCAAAGACGTTGCCCCGACAGACGCTGACAGCTACGTGGGCCTTCAGCCTGTGTACGAAGAAGTGCCGGGCTGGACCGAATCGACCGTGGGTGCCAAAACCCTGGAAGAGCTGCCAGCTAACGCTCGTGCCTACATCAAGCGCGTTGAAGAGTTGATCGGCGCGCCGATCGACATTATTTCGACGGGCCCGGATCGCAACGAAACCATCGTTCTGCGTCATCCATTTGCTTGATAAGTCGTTGATGTAAAAAACAAAGGCCCCTTAATCGGGGCCTTTGTCGTTTATGCCTGTTGGGCGGCACGACCTTTGCTGTGAATCTTCCTACAAGAGTGCCATCAAATTAATGGCGTCAGAAGTAGAGGGATTCATAGTGTCAGCCGTTCTCTCACTGTTACAAAGCCGTCTGTTGCGGCCCGTGTTCGTTACCCTTGGTATCGCCCTTTTGGTGCAGGTGTTAGTGGCCGTTGCCCTGACGCGGAGCACGGTCACGGCACTGGAAGCGGATCTGGCGGTGCGCCTCGGTGCCGACAGCCAGAAACTCTCCGGGGAACTGGAGCAGGCCGGGCGTGAAGTCACGTCGAGTCTTGACGCCTTGTCCGCCAGTACTCGACAGCGTCTTACCGCCGGTTTGTCTTCTCGCCTGAAGGACGAGCAAACGCAATTGCGTGCGACGCTGGAAAAGGATTTGAAGGATTCGGCCAATGACATGGCCCAATTGCTGGCTTCGGTTGCACCCCGCGCCATGTGGGACAGCGACGTGCCGACCCTGTCCGAGTTTGCCCGGCGCGCCCAGCGCAATCCCAATGTGCTGTTCGTGGTCTACGACGACGCTACTGGGCAGCATTTGACCCGTTACCTCAATCGCGAAAACCCGATCAACAAGGCCTTGCTGGAGAAGGGGCAGGGCGAACGTGCACTGGATAAAGTGCTGGATGCGGCAAAGAACGATCCTTCGGTTTATTACCTTGAAGCGTCGATCAGCCCTAACGGCGTTGAAATCGGCAAGGTGCTGATGGGCGTCTCCACGGCCTCGGTAGAGACCGATCTGGCTGCGCTCGACAAGCGCTTCCTGGCATTGATCGCCAGCAGCGATCAATTGGTCGGCGACAGCCTCAAAGGTGCCGCAGCCGATAGCGCCACTGCGATGCGCGCGCGTCTGCAATCGGCACAATCCACCGCTACCGAGATGAAATCCAACACGGCGAGCACTGTGCAGGACGCTGCCGCGACCTTGCGTTGGCGCATTGGTATGGGCCTCGCGCTAGTCGGCTGCGGCGTGCTGTTGTTGCTGGCCGTGGTGCTTGGCCATCGCGTGGTCAACCGCTTGAAGATGCTTAACGCAGCGATGGACGACCTTGCAGCGGGCGAGGGTGATCTGACCAAACGTGTACAGATCAACAGCAAGGACGAGATCGGTGACATGGCTGCAGCGGTCAACCGCTTTGTCGACAAGTTACAGCCGATCGTGCGTGAGGCGGGTGATGTGGCCCAGCGCACCGGCGTGGAAATCGGCGCGATGACCCTGCGCAATGCCGGTGCCGATGCGGCGGCCGGGATGCAGCGTGACGAAGTCGCGGAAAGTCTGCGGGCGCTTTCGCAAATGGCGGACGAGGCCCAATCGGAAAGCCACGCGATGCAGGCAGCGTTGAAGCAGGTGGTTGATATTCGTCAGGCCACTGATGAGAACACCCGCACGTCGGCCAAGGTCGGCAGTCTGATCGAGGCGCTGGCGGGGCAGGTCGACACGGGGGCGAAAGTCATCGAGCGGCTCGCGCAGCAGAGTGAACAGATTGAAGTGGTGCTGACGGTCATTCACGGCATCGCCGAGCAGACCAACCTGTTGGCATTGAACGCTGCGATCGAAGCGGCACGGGCAGGCGAAACCGGGCGGGGGTTCGCTGTTGTGGCAGACGAAGTTCGGGCGCTGGCGAGCAAGACACAAAGCTCTACCGGCGACATCCAGGCGCACATCGTCGCGTTGCAGCAAGGCGCGCGTGAGGCGGTGGAGGCGATCGGGCAGGCCGGACGTCAGGCCAGTGAAGGTTTGCTGGTGCTGCGCGACAGTGCGCGGTTGCAACAGTCGGTGCAGGCTTCGGTCGAGCAGGTGCATGCAGCGATTGGTCTGGCAACGCAGGCGGCGGCGCATCAGGCTGCGGGTGCGCAAGCGGTACGTGGGCGCGTCGAAACGATCCACGTGCAGGCCGAGAAAGCGGCTCAGGCTGTGGTGGAAACCACGGCCAGTGGCAAGGTGCTGGATGGCTTGGCCGCGCAGCTTAAGGCGAGCCTTGGGCAGTTCCGGGCCTGAAGATCAGAAGATCGCAGCCTGCGGTGGCTCCTACAGGGAAACGCAAAATCCCATGCAGGAGCCGTCGCAGGCTGCGATCTTTTTGCTTTTTCAGCGGCTCAGATACATCCGGGTAGTCAGCAAATAAACAGGCAATCCCGAGACCAATATCAACAGCGCCGCATAAGGCGCCGCCGCTGCAAACTCGACATTCGCGGTATGCGCCCAGACTTCGGTCGCCAACGTGTTGAGTCCGGTCGGACTCAACAGCAAGGTCGCCGTCAGCTCTTTCATCGCATCCAGAAAAACCAACGCAAACGCTGCGCCCAATGCCGGGAAAATGATCGGCAGCGTCACCCGGCAAAATGCCGTGAACGACGATGCGCCCAGCGTGCGCGCCGCTTCTTCCAATTGCGGTGCAGCCTTGTTCAGCGCGGTGCGAATCGGTGCCTGAGCCAGCGGCAGAAACAGCAGCGCATAAGCGATCAGCAGCAAACCAGATGTCTGGTACAGCGCCGGCACATAATGCAGGGCGAAATACACCAGCGTCAGTGCGATCACCAGACCTGGCAGTGCATGCAGCAGATAGGGCAGGCGCTCGGCCCAGATCGCCAGTTGACCTTTGTAACGCACCACCAGCAGGCCGACCGGCACCGCGAGCAGCAGGCACAGCGCAGCGCCACCCAGTGACAACGCCAGCGACGACAGCAGCGCTTCGGTAATTGCCGCGACCGGGAATGCCGCCGATGACCCGACGGCCAGCCAATACGCCAACATGCCCAGCGGAATCCCGCTGCCGATAATCGCCAGCGTCAGGCAATACACCTGACCGACAGCGGCCCAGGATCCCAGCCTGACTTGCTCGGCCTGACGCGCCGCGCCCTGGCCGGTGCGTACGTGTCGGCCCTTGCCGCGTACGCGCAGTTCCAGCCACAACAGCACCAGGCACAGCGCTAGCAATACCGCAGAAAGCATCGCCGCATTCGCGTTGCTGAACTCCAGTTCGAACTGCTGATAGATCGCTGTGGTGAAGGTTTGCAGGCCGATGATCGACAGCGCGCCGAACTCCACCAGCATGTGCAAGGCAATCAACAGCGAGCCGGCCAGCAGCGATGGCCAGAGCAGGGGCAGGGTGACGCGAAAAAACACCCCCCAACGGTTCTGGCCCAGGGTGCGGGCGGATTCTTCAAGGGATGGATCGAGATTGCGCAGGGTCGCTGCGACAGGCAGGAAGATCAGCGGGTATTTCGACAGGCTCATCACCAGAATCGCACCGCCAAGGCCTTCGAACTGTGCGCTCAACGACACCCAGGTGAAGCTGCTGACAAATGCCGGCACCGCGAACGGCAGGCATAAAATCACGCCCCATAGACGTCGTCCCGGCAAATTGCTGCGTTCCAGCAGCCAGGCCAGCGACAGACCGATCACGCCGCAGGTGACGGTCACGCCGACCATCAATGCCAGGGTGTTGCGCAGCAGGCCGAAAACGTAAGGGCGCCACAACAAGTGCAGCGCTTCGGCCCAGCCGGCCTGCCAGGTTTTCAGCCCGACATACGCCAGCGGCAGCAGGCTCATCACCACCAGCAACAACACGGGTAGCAACAGCCAGATCGACGGCCGCTTGCGTCGTGGCACGTAACCCCCGCGCATGGCGGGGGTGGCTAACGATGCGGTCATCAGTTCAAGCCAACTTCGCGTTCCAGATCCAGCGCTTCTTCAGCATTGCCCAGGTCGGCCGGGGTGACGTTCGGCGCTTCCAGTTCGCTGAACGGCTTGAGGCCGCGGTCAGATTCCATTCCTTTATGCAGCGGGTATTCGGCGGTGGTCTGAGTGATCACCCGCTGACCTTCTTCGCTGGCCATATAGGCGAGGAATTGCTGGGCTTCTTTTGGATGCTTGCTGGATTTCAGCACGGCGGCACTGGAGACGGTGATCAAGCCGCCGACGTCGCCGCCGGTGAAGTAGTGCAGTTTCGAATCCAGTTTGCCTTTCTCGCGTTGCAGGGCGAACCAGTAGTAGTTGTTCACCAGCACGGTGGCGACTTCGCCGTTTTCCACCGCTTTGAGCGCGACCATGTTGTTGCTGTAGGTCTTGCCGAATGCGCGCAGACCGGTCAGCCATTCTTCGGCGGCGTCGCGACCGTGCATCTTGATAATGGCCACGGCCTGTTCCTGGAACGCGCCGCTGGTTGGCACGAAGCCGACCTTGCCTTGCCATTGCGGATCGGAGAAATCCATCACCGATTTCGGCAGGTCTTTCTCATTGATCAGTTTTGGGTTGTAGGCAACCACACGGACCCGGGCCGTCACGCCGATCCAGGTGCCGTTACTCGCGACGTATTTTTCCGGCAGCACGGCCAGCGTGGCGTCATCGGCCTTGGCCAGCAGGCCTTGTTCGCCAAGTTTGTTCAGTGGCGGGGATTCTTCGGTGTAGATCACGTCGGCAGGGGAGCGATCGCCTTCTTCGACGATCTGGCTGGCAAGCTGATTGCTGCTGCCCTTGCGGACATTGACGTGTATGCCGGTCTTGGCTTCGAAGGCTTTGGCGATCGCATCGCCGACTTCCTTGTGCTGGCCATTGTAGAGAGTCAGGGAAACCGCATCGGCAGCCTGGGTGAGGGGAGTGGCGAGTGCCAGGCCGAGAAGGGTGAAGGTCAAGCCTCGGCGCAGGGTATTTCGAAACGTCATTCTCAGGGTTCCTCACTGTCGCATTGCAAAATCTTGCAACAATGATAAACGATATTGTTTCTCAAGTGCGCCTTGCGGGCTGAGGAGGGGTCTGATAATGCAGGTGATGTTCGTAATCGAATTCCGAATAGGGCGTCGGAAATTTCAGGAAGGCAGAAACGCAAAAACCCGCTTTCGCGGGTTTTTGAGAAATCCAGGGTCGTAACCTTGAATTTGAATTGGTGCCCAGAAGAAGACTCGAACTTCCACGACCTTGCGGTCACCAGCACCTGAAGCTGGCGTGTCTACCAATTTCACCATCTGGGCAATCATCGCAAGCGTTGCCGCTGTTGATGTGGCGCACTATACGGAGCGCTTTTTGATCTGTAAACCCCTGATTTAATTTTAATAAATCGGTTTTAACAAATCCTTTCCTTAGAATGCAAAAAACCCGCTTTCGCGGGTTTTTGTGTGAGTCTTGAAACTGATCTAGTCTCAAACTCGAAATTGGTGCCCAGAAGAAGACTCGAACTTCCACGACCTTGCGGTCACCAGCACCTGAAGCTGGCGTGTCTACCAATTTCACCATCTGGGCAGTATCGGCAGCGCTTGTGCGTCGTCGATGGCGCGCACTATACGGAGCGTATTTTTAACTGTAAACCCCTGCTGCCAAATATTTTGATTTTTTTTACCAACGGTGTTCAAAACCGCTTTAAAACGGCGATACAGTGCTTTAGATGGGCCTTTATAGTCTGAAATTTCCCGTTTGATGGCGCCTATGCCAAACTAACCCGTATATAGACAAGGTGAAAACTCTCTAATGGCCGATTGGCAGTCCCTCGATCCCGAGGCCGCTCGTGAAGCGGAAAAATATGAAAACCCTATTCCAAGCCGCGAACTGATCCTTCAGCACCTTGCTGATCGAGGTTCGCCAGCTGCCCGCGAGCAACTGGTCGAAGAGTTTGGTCTGACCACAGAAGACCAGATCGAAGCCCTGCGTCGCCGTCTGCGCGCAATGGAGCGCGACGCTCAACTGATTTACACCCGTCGTGGCACTTATGCGCCGGTGGATAAACTCGACCTGATCCTGGGCCGCATCAGCGGGCACCGGGACGGTTTCGGCTTCCTGGTGCCGGACGACGGCAGCGACGACCTGTTCATGAGCCCGGCGCAAATGCGTCTGGTGTTCGACGGTGACCGTGCGCTGGCCCGTGTCTCCGGCCTCGACCGTCGTGGTCGCCGCGAAGGCATGATCGTCGAAGTGGTCTCGCGTGCTCACGAAACCATCGTCGGCCGCTACTTCGAAGAGGGCGGTATTGGTTTCGTCGTTGCGGACAATCCGAAGATCCAGCAGGAAGTGCTGGTCACGCCAGGCCGTAACGCCAACGCCCAAATCGGTCAGTTTGTCGAAGTGAAGATCACTCACTGGCCGACACCACGCTTCCAGCCGCAAGGCGACGTGGTTGAAGTCGTGGGCAACTACATGGCGCCGGGCATGGAAATCGATGTCGCCCTGCGCGCCTACGATATCCCGCACGTCTGGCCTGAAGCGGTCTTGAAAGAAGCCGCCAAGCTCAAGCCTGAAGTCGAAGAAAAAGACAAAGAGAAGCGCATCGACCTGCGCCATCTGCCGTTCGTGACCATCGACGGTGAAGATGCTCGCGACTTCGATGACGCGGTCTACTGCGAAGCCAAACCTGGCAAGTTGCGCCTGTTCTCCGGCGGCTGGAAGTTGTACGTGGCCATTGCCGACGTCTCCAGCTACGTGAAGATCGGTTCGGCGCTGGACAATGAATCTCAGGTTCGCGGCAACTCGGTGTACTTCCCCGAGCGTGTCGTGCCGATGCTGCCTGAGCAACTGTCCAACGGCCTGTGCTCGCTGAATCCACACGTCGATCGCCTGGCCATGGTTTGCGAGATGACAATCTCCAAATCCGGCGAGATGACCGACTACTGCTTCTACGAAGCGGTGATTCACTCCCACGCTCGCCTGACCTACAACAAGGTCAGTGCAATGCTGGAAACGCCGAAACTTACCGAGGCGCGTCAGCTGCGCGGCGAGTACAACGACGTTCTGCCGCACCTCAAGCAGCTTTATGCGCTGTACAAGGTTTTGCTGGCTGCTCGTCACGTACGTGGCGCCATCGATTTCGAAACGCAGGAAACCCGGATCATCTTCGGGACCGAGCGCAAGATTGCCGAGATCCGTCCAACCGTTCGCAACGATGCGCACAAGCTGATCGAGGAATGCATGCTGGCGGCCAACGTGGCCACCGCTGAATTCCTGAAGAAGCACGAAATACCTGCGTTGTATCGCGTTCACAACGGCCCGCCGCCGGAGCGTCTGGAAAAACTGCGCGCGTTCCTCGGTGAGCTTGGTCTGTCCCTGCACAAAGGCAAGGAAGGCCCGTCGCCGAAGGATTACCAGGCACTGCTGGCCAGCATCAAGGACCGTCCGGATTTCCATCTGATCCAGACCGTGATGCTGCGTTCGCTGAGCCAGGCGGTGTACAGCGCTGACAACCAGGGCCACTTCGGTCTGAATTACGAAGCTTATACCCACTTCACTTCGCCGATCCGTCGTTACCCTGACTTGCTCACGCACCGCGCCATCCGCAGCGTGATCCATTCGAAACAGGACACCCCGCACGTTCGTCGTGCCGGTGCGATGACCATTCCGAAGGCGCGTATTTATCCGTACGACGAGGCAGCGCTGGAGCAGCTCGGCGAGCAATGCTCGATGAGCGAGCGCCGTGCCGACGAAGCCACTCGTGACGTAGTGAACTGGCTCAAGTGCGAGTTCATGAAGGATCGCGTGGGCGAATCGTTCCCGGGCGTGATCACTGCCGTGACCGGTTTTGGTTTGTTCGTCGAGCTGACCGATATCTATGTCGAAGGTCTGGTCCATGTCACCGCGCTGCCGGGCGACTACTACCACTTCGACCCTGTGCATCACCGCCTGGCGGGCGAGCGCACCGGTCGCAGCTTCCGTCTTGGCGACACCGTTGAGGTGCGCGTCATGCGTGTCGATCTCGACGAGCGCAAGATCGACTTCGAGATGGCCGAAAAAACCATCAGCGCACCGATTGGTCGCAAGAAGCGTGGCGCGGAAACTGCTGCACCCGCTGCCAAAGCCGCGGCAGAACCGGCTCCAGCGAAAACCGCTGGCCGCCGTCCTGCCAAGGAAAAGGTCAGTGACGCCTATCGCCCAAGCGATGCCGTGGCGAAAAACGCCGAGCTGCGCAAAAGCCGTGAACTGAAGCAGGCTTTGCTCGCCGATGCGAAAAACGGTGGTAAAGCGGCGTCCGGGGGAAAGACCGGACGGTCGGCGCCTGAAAATGCGACCGGCGGCAAGCCAGCCAAACCGAGCAAACACCGTAAAGGCCCGCCGAAAGCGGGTTCGGCTCCAGCCAAAAGTGGCGGGGCCCGTAAACCGAAGGCGAAGTCATGAGTCAGTTGGAAAAAATCTACGGCGTTCACGCGGTAGAAGCGTTGCTGCGTCACCACCCCAAGCGCGTCAAACAGATCTGGCTGGCTGAAAGCCGCAACGATCCGCGCGTGCAGACCTTGATCGAACTGGCTAACGAGAATCGTGTCCAGGTGGGTCAGGCCGAGCGTCGCGAGATGGACGCCTGGGTTGAAGGCGTGCACCAGGGCGTGGTTGCGGACGTCAGTCCGAGCCAGGTCTGGGGCGAGGCAATGCTCGACGAATTGCTCGATCGCACCGACGGTGCGCCATTGTTGCTGGTGCTCGATGGCGTGACCGATCCGCACAACCTCGGCGCCTGCCTGCGTTCGGCAGATGCTGCCGGTGCGTTGGCAGTCATCGTGCCAAAAGACAAGTCAGCCACCCTGACACCTGTCGTGCGTAAAGTGGCCTGCGGCGCGGCGGAAGTGATTCCGCTCGTTGCAGTGACCAACCTGGCGCGCACTCTGGAAAAGCTCCAGCAGCGCGGTCTGTGGGTTGTCGGCACGGCGGGCGAGGCCGAGGTCAGTATCTACGACCAGGACTTGACCGGCCCGACCATCCTGATCATGGGTGCTGAAGGCAAGGGCATGCGTCGTCTGACCCGTGAGCATTGCGATTATCTGGTGAACCTGCCGATGGCTGGTAGCGTCAGCAGCCTCAACGTTTCGGTGGCAACCGGTGTGTGCCTGTTCGAGGCGCAGCGTCAGCGCGGTGCCAAGGCCAAGGCTTCCGCGAAGAAGTCCTGAGTCGTACGCGGCTCAAATGTGGGAGCGAGCCTGCTCGCGAAAGGGGAGTGTCAGTCGACGTAAATGTTGCCTGACAGACCGCATTCGTGAGCAGGCTCGCTCCCACAGTGTTTTGTGGTGTGGCATGAATCGGTGATTGTTCAAATAATCACCAATTGCCTTGCACCTCTTCAGTCCCTTCTCTACAATTGCGCCCCTTGCTGTGACGGCAGGCACGCATGTGCCCCGCGCCAGCAAGTCCATAAGTGTCATTCACTCCTTGTCTGACCGTTTTTGAGCGGCAGGCTACAACCCGTAAGGAGCATTCATGCGTCATTACGAAATCATCTTTTTGGTCCACCCGGATCAAAGCGAGCAAGTCGGCGGCATGGTAGAGCGTTACACCAAGCTGATCGAAGAAGACGGCGGCAAAATCCACCGTCTGGAAGATTGGGGCCGTCGTCAACTGGCCTACGCAATCAACAATGTTCACAAGGCTCACTACGTGATGCTGAACGTTGAGTGCACTGGCAAGGCCCTGGCCGAGCTGGAAGACAACTTCCGCTACAACGATGCAGTGATCCGTAACCTGGTCATCCGTCGCGAAGAAGCCGTTACCGGCCAATCCGAGATGCTCAAGGCTGAAGAAAACCGCAGTGAGCGCCGTGAGCGTCGCGACCGTCCTGAGCACGAAGGCGCTGATAGCGCTGATAGTGATGACAGCGACAACAGCGATAACGCTGACGAGTAATCCACGGACCTTTTAAGGAGCCTATCAAATGGCACGTTTCTTCCGTCGTCGTAAATTCTGCCGCTTCACTGCTGAAGAAGTGAAAGAGATCGATTACAAAGATCTCAACACTCTGAAAGCCTACGTATCCGAGACCGGCAAAATCGTTCCAAGCCGCATCACCGGTACCAAAGCTCGTTATCAGCGTCAGCTGGCCACCGCTATCAAGCGCGCCCGCTTCCTGGCCCTGCTGGCCTACACCGACAGCCACGGCCGCTGAGACCGGGCAGTCGACAAGTAGCAAAGGATTGAATGCATGCGTGCCATAGCTGAGTTCATTATGCGAGGCCGTATGCAGGCCACTCTCGTAGTGGCCGGATGTGCAACATTGCCGTTGTTGTATTGGTTGGGTGCTGCCGCCGGGAGCCTTGTGCTTCTGCGGCGCGGATTGAAAGACGCTCTTGGCGTTCTTTCACTGGGGCTGCTGCCAGCGTTGATCTGGTGGTTGTATGCCGATGACCCACGGGCACTTCTGGTGCTTTTGGGGTCTTCGGGGCTTGCGTTGGTTTTGCGCGCAAGTGAGTCCTGGGTTCGTACGCTGCTGGTCAGCGTAGCCGTTGGAGTGGTGTTTTCAGTGGTGCTCGGGGCGGCGTTTGCGGCCCAGATCGAGATGCTCGCGCAGGCCCTTGTAAAGGTCATGCCAGCGCTTCTCGGTGAGACCTACAAGCAATTGTCGGTTGATGAGCAAGCGCGTTTCGCGTCCCTGATTGCGCCAGTCCTGACCGGACTGATTGCGGCTTTGTTGCAGATCGTCAGCGTGCTGAGCCTGATTGTCGGGCGTCATTGGCAGGCGTTGTTGTACAACCCGGGTGGTTTTGGTCGCGAGTTTCGCGCCATCCGGATCCCGCTGGGGCCGGCGATGTTACTGCTGGCGTTGATGCTTCTGGGCCCGAATCTCGGTGCACAGATGGCCATGTTGACGCCGTTGTGCAGTGTACCGCTGGTGTTCGCCGGACTTGCCTTGATTCATGGGCTGGTCGGGCAGAAGCGACTGGCCGGTTTCTGGCTGGTGGGGTTGTACGTCACGCTGTTGCTGTTCATGCAGCTGATCTATCCGTTGCTAGTGGTCTTGGCCATTGTCGACAGCCTGATTGATTTTCGCGGTCGTCACGTGTCGAAAGACACCGACAGCGCGAACGGTGAAGGTTAAAAGTTAGAGGATTTTCACATGCAACTGATCCTTCTGGAAAAAGTCACCAACCTGGGCAACCTGGGTGACAAAGTAAACGTTAAGGCCGGTTACGGCCGTAACTACCTGCTGCCTTACGGCAAGGCTACCGCAGCGACCCCAGCGAACATCGCTGCGTTCGAAGAGCGTCGTGCCGAGCTGGAAAAAGCTGCCGCAGACCGTAAAGCATCGGCTGAAAGCCGTGCTGCCCAACTGGCCGAGCTGGAAGTGACCATCACTGCCACCGCTGGCGACGAAGGCAAGCTGTTCGGTTCGATCGGTACTCACGACATCGCTGACGCACTGACCGCTTCCGGCGTTGAAGTGCAGAAGAGCGAAGTTCGTCTGCCGAACGGCACCATCCGCAACGTAGGCGAATTCGACGTAGCCGTGCACCTGCACGCCGAAGTTGAAGCCACCGTACGCGTTGTAGTGGTAGCAGCTTAAGCAACACCTGATCGGCTGGCGGCTTGTACGTCAGACGGTTAACATCGGGCACGATCCTGTTTACAGGTCGTGCCCTTTGTCTTTCTGCATTCCCTGTTTTTACTAAACAACTCAAGTGGCCATGAACGATATCTCCGCTCCCGAGCAATACGATCTGCAAACCGCTGCCCTGAAGGTGCCGCCGCATTCCATCGAAGCCGAACAGGCTGTTCTCGGTGGTCTGATGCTGGACAACAACGCCTGGGAACGCGTGCTCGATCAAGTCTCCGACGGCGATTTCTATCGACATGACCACCGCCTGATATTCCGTGCGATCGCCAAACTGGCCGATCAGAACTCCCCGATTGACGTCGTGACCCTTGCCGAACAACTGGACAAGGAAGGTCAGACGTCTCAGGTTGGCGGTCTCGGTTACCTGGGCGAACTGGCGAAAAACACGCCGTCCGTCGCCAACATCAAGGCCTACGCGCAGATCGTTCGTCAGCGCGCGACGTTGCGCCAACTGATCGGCATCAGCACCGAGATCGCCGACAGTGCCTTCAACCCCGAAGGCCGAACTGCCGAGGAAATTCTCGACGAAGCCGAGCGCCAGATCTTCGCAATTGCCGAGGCCCGGCCTAAAACCGGCGGCCCGGTGGGTGTGAACGAGTTGCTGACCAAAGCCATCGACCGAATCGACACGCTGTTCAACACCGACAACGCCATTACCGGCCTGTCGACCGGTTACACCGACCTCGATGAGAAGACCAGCGGCCTGCAGCCGGCGGACTTGATCATCGTTGCTGGTCGTCCGTCGATGGGTAAAACCACCTTCGCGATGAACCTGGTGGAAAACGCCGTACTGCGCAGCGACAAGGCCGTTCTGGTGTACTCCCTCGAGATGCCAGGCGAATCGCTGATCATGCGTATGCTCTCGTCCCTCGGCCGGATCGATCAGACCAAGGTGCGTTCCGGTCAGTTGGAAGATGATGACTGGCCGCGCCTGACTTCGGCCGTCAACCTGCTCAATGATCGCAAGCTGTTCATCGATGACACCGCCGGCATCAGCCCGTCAGAGATGCGTGCCCGCACCCGGCGGCTGGCGCGTGAACACGGTGACATCGGCCTGATCATGATCGACTACCTGCAACTGATGCAGATTCCAGGTTCCGGTGGCGACAACCGGACCAACGAGATTTCCGAAATCTCGCGTTCCTTGAAAGCCCTGGCCAAGGAATTCAATTGCCCGGTGGTCGCACTGTCCCAGCTCAACCGCTCCCTGGAGCAACGGCCGAACAAACGCCCGATCAACTCCGACCTCCGGGAATCCGGAGCGATCGAGCAGGATGCTGACGTCATCATGTTCGTTTACCGGGACGAGGTGTATCACCCGGAGACCGAGCACAAAGGCATCGCCGAAATCATCATCGGCAAACAGCGTAACGGCCCGATCGGCTTTATCCGGCTGGCGTTTATCGGTAAATACACGCGCTTCGAAAACCTCGCACCAGGCAGCTACAACTTCGACGACGACGAATAAAGGCTGGCCGCAATCGCGCTCGGCCAGCCTCGTGGCGCAATGGCGTCAGACCGTTGTGCCTGCCGCCTCCTCAACGGTGCTGCCGGTTGGATACCCGGCCAGCTCCTGGCGGGTCAGGGTTTCGATCAGCGCGCTTTCCGCAACGATCCATGATGCTTGCAGTGAATTGGACTGCGTCTGGTAATCATCCGGCGCCAGTTCGTTGGCCGCATGCAAATCGTCGAGCGCTGCCTGGCGATCCTGAAACGGTTGCCGCTGCGTTTCAAAATCCACCTGGTACTTGTTGGTGATGAATTTCTGCCAGAACTCCCTGGCCACCAGCGCCTGGAACTCTTGCGCGGAGTTGTCCAGCGCCAGCACGCTCTGGTGAGCCGCGTTCACCTGCTCATCTGAAACATTGACCAGGCGACCGAAGCCCATGCGCTCAGGTTGCCCGGGCAGTAGCAGGCGGTCGCGCAGGGCGTGGCGATAGAACAGTCTGATTTCGACCTCTTCCGGTATCTGCGGCGCGGGCAACCGGCGCGCCTCTTCAGGCGTCCTGGACTCGGCGATTGCGGCCTCGCGTTGGGCAATATCGGCCGCCGCGAGGGTGTCGACCTCGTGTAGCCGGAACAGGGCTCTGGACAGTTGGAACAGCGCCGGCCCCTGTTCCCTGTCGCCCGCCTGGGCGAGCGCGTGATGCATCATGACTCTGGTTTCGAGGTTGGCGAAAGTGAATGCAGCGCGATCACAGCAGGTGGCTTCTCCCGCCCGATCGAACACTTCCCGGCGCAAGTTTTCGGATCGCTCGCTGTTTTCGCTGATGCTGTCGATCAGTTTCCACACCCGCTGCTGCAGGTCGGCGCGGCCGGCACTCTCTGGCAACAACAGGCGTTCAAGGGTATCGAACAGGCCCCCCGAGCCTTGCTGAGCCTCCAGGGCCTGCCATTGAATCCTTCTGGCCTGCACGGCATCGGCGGCCATCCCCTTGGTCCAGCGTGCCATTGGATCGGCAGCGGTCGCATGGATGGCCGCAGGAACATGACCTCGTGCCGTGTCGACCAGATTATTCGGGCCCGAAAGCGGTGTCTCGGCCTGAAGCAATCGTTCGTTGTACTGATTGATGCGCGCTAGCGTGGCATCGGACAGGAGATTGTTGCGTACGTTGGTGACATTGTTGATGCGCACGGTATGCGGGAGGCGCTCGTCCGTTGGCGCGATGACGGCGTCAGGGATGTCGACGATGCGGTTGTTGCTCAGGTTGAACGTGTCCAGTAGTGGCTGATCGACAATGCCGGCGGGGAATGTATCGATGCCGGTATTGGCCAGGTCGAGATGGCGCATGTCGGTGATGCGGCTGAAGTCCGGGCAGATGCCCAGCCGCGGATTGTCCTGCAGATTCAGCGCTCTTAGTGTCGTGCGCTCGGACAGTACGCGGGCAGTCTCGGCGGTCAGGGACAGTTGATTGTTATCCAGCGACAATCGCGTCAGCCCGTGCATATCTCCAATGGCCGGCGGCAGTTCGCGCAGTTGATTGCGCGACAGATACAGCCAACGCACATGACGAAAGCGCGTCAGAAAACCTTCCGGGGAAGCCCTTAGATCCATATTATTCAGTTTGAGCGAGCCGACGTGGCTGAAGTCGACGTCGATGTCCGGCAGGCTGGGCAGCCTCAGGCCGCTCAGGTCCAGCTCGAGCCCGATGGGCGTGCGGTCGAAGGCGAGTTTTTGCGGCGTCTCCTGGCGCCAGCAACTGATAATCCGCTCGCTGGCCTTCAGACGGTCGCGCCGCGAGTTGGCGTTGGCTGCCAACTGATTGGCCGGAATGTATCCCATGAGGTTGCCTGCTCCGGAATAAACCCAATCGTCGAGCTGACGTTTCAGGCCGCTGAAGTCCTGTTCAAGGCCAGTGAGCCGGGCGGAAGCGGCATCTTCTTCCAGACTCCACAGGTATTCCCTGCACTGTTTGATGTTTTTGCGCGGATACAATCGGCGATACCGTTGCGCCTGGGAATTTTCACTGTCAAAAATGACGTCATCGGGGCCAGAGGTCAGCAGTTCGGGGTCCACTTCGTTCACCCGCCGCCAGTAGTCGTCGAACCTGCGCCAGTAGTTGGACGGGAAGTCGTTGCCATCGAGCGCGGTGACGCTGTTGATCCGGGCAATGGTCAGCAATTGCTCAGGCGCGGGGTCGAGGAACTGCGCTGGCACCTCGTTCAGGCGGTTGTTACGCAGGTCCAGCCGTCTCAGCGCCGTTTTGTCGTGCAGTCCGCTGGGCCAGCGATTGAGCCCCGTGTCGGACAGCAGGAGATATTCCAGCTGCGTCATGGCGCTGAAGTCGGGGATCACGTCCAGCGGATTGGCGGACAGGTCGAGGGTCGTCAACCGGCTCAGACCACTGATTCGCGCAGCCGCTTGCTCATCAAGAACAAGGCTGTTCGAACTCAGATCCAGTTGGGTCAGTTTGCTCATTTCACCCACGCTGTCGGGCAGGGACTTGAGGCCGCAATGGGTGATGGATAACGATTCCAGGCTGGTGAAGCTGCGCAGGAACAGGTCGCCGGCATCCGACCAGTCAACGGTTCGCAGCACCAGTGTCCTGACGTGGCTGAAGTCCGCCTGCAATGCCGGGAGTGGCCCGAGGCCCTTGGGCAGTGTCAGCGTGTCTGCGGATTTGTCGAGCCAGCATTGCCTGAGCGTTTCAACGACCTCTTGCCTCCAGAGCTTGAATCGCGGATGGGCCGTGGACGCGTTCTCAACGTATTCCTTCAGCTGCATGTCGATGCGCTCCAACGCTTCCACCCGCCCGGCCAGCCCGTTACGCGTTGCTTCATCCAGCCCCATCAAGTAAACCCTGGCCGTCTGGGCATCCTTGTCGGGGTGCAATCGACGTATCAGGCCCACCTCGGGGATGTCAGCGTCGAGCCGGAACGCGGCCGGGTGAGCGCGGCTGACCAAGTCGGGATGATCGGCGCCGACCCGCTCCCAGAAGGCCTCAAGGGATTTCCAGCAGTCCGCTGCAAAACGGTTGCCTTCCAGCCGCGTCACGCCGTTGATCCGGGCGCTGGCCGGCAGTTGATCCGCTGGCGGATTGAGCACTGCTTCAGGCACTTCACTCAGTTGGTTGTGCCGTAAGTCGACCAGCGTGAGGCCTGACTGCCGGTGCAAACCTGTCGGCCATTGTTCGATGCCGGTGTTGCTCAGGTTCAACGTCTGCAATTGATCCATCGCAGCGAAATCCGGCGTTCGCCCCAGGGGGTTGCCCGACAGGTCGATATGCCGCAGTCGCTGGAGCCTGGCCAGGCGCGCGGCGGATCGTTGATCGAGGCGGATCTGATTGCCGCCAAGATCCAGCGTGATCAGGTTGCGCATGGCGGTGTTGGCCACAGGCAGCTTGTCCAGCGTGGAACGGCTCACGACGAGTCGAGACAGGTCGCTGAACCGGTTGAGAAAGGCGTCGGCGGCGTCCGACCAGGTGAGGGAGTCCAGCTCAAGGGTGCGCACATTCGCCAGGTCGACCGTGAGCCGTGGCAGCGTCGGATGTTCGTCTGCAAAGACAATTTTCAGCGCGGTGGTTTCCTGTCTCCAGCAACGCTTTATGTCATTGACTACAGAGGCCATCCATTCTGTGCCGGAACCCTGGGTCGATGTTGCGGTGTTGTCACGTGACCACGCGGCCAACTCGTTTTTCAGCGTCCGGTAATCGGCTTCCTGACGAGTCAGCAGCGCTGCGGCCTCAGTGCCAAACGATCTGACCAAGGCAGTCACTTGCGCCTCGGTCAAGGCTGGATACAGTTTGCGCACGCGCGCCGCCGGACTTTTCAGGCGATTGAGCGCCGAGCTGAAATGATCCTTCCAGCTGGAGGGCTGAGAACTTTGCCCTCGCTGCATGCCACCCGCGCCGGGCACGTTGACGCCCACCCAGCCGTCGACCGGGTCGAACACGATGGCTTGCGACCTGCCTGGGCGCGTGGCGACATAGCGGTTGTCGGTAGCGCTGGCCACCGGGTCTTCGGTACGGACAATCCGCATCACCGGTGTGAGTGCCGTCGACGCGTCGAGGTCGTGCAGGGCTTGGTAGGCGTGATTGTCGATCACTACGTAGAGCTTGCCGTCCAGGCGCAAAAGTCCGTCGTCACCGGGGGTGATACCGGTGAAATCCAGCGCTGTGCGAAATGCCTGCAGGCGCGCTGCGCTCAAGGCGAAAGTGATGGGCGCAACCTCCAGCCTCTCCCACAGGTGGCTGGTCGGATCGCGCACCAGCACCGGCCCGGAAGGGTGCAGCTCGCTCGGCAGGCGGGCGCGAAGCTGGCCTGTGGCAGCAATCGGCGCCACTTCGACAATGCCTCCCTCGGCGACATCCACGTACTGCCGACCTTTGTGGATTCTGACCCCGTGTTCGTTGGCAGGCGCCAAGGTGATGTCCGTGCTGATCCAGTAATACGTCAGTGGCATTGACTCAGTGGTTGGCCGGGCAGCAGCGGTTTCCGTGGGTTTGATGGTCAACACCGGTGCAGGCGTGATCGCGTCCAGGCCGGCCTCATCGAGGGGCATGCCGTGGCGCAAGGTAACGGTTGGCGATAGCGCGTCGTCAGGCCCTGCATGGGTGCGCGTGGACGCATCGCGCCGTTGCGCTGCCGCGAGGTCAGGTTCGTCAGGCCGTGCGTGGATATCGACAGTGATTTTGCCTCTGACAGGCTGTTTGGGTGACATGCGTTCATCCTTGAAGGTTTGTCATTTCATGGGTGACCCGGACGGGGCGGTTATCGCGCTGGTCTGTCAGCGCGGGCTGGCGGGCGTCGCGGCCGCGAGGTCGAAGATCTTGCGTGCGGTCTTGCCATCAAACGTCTCGCGCCAGATGCCCAGGTGCGGGCGTCCGGCCCCAGCATCCCGGCGCTGGGATTCAAGGCCCAGCCGGCTTTGCTCAAGCGTCTTGAGATGGCCGCCCTTGACCCGGAAGTTCAGCGCCGGGCTGTGTTCGTTGTCATAGTGAAAATGCGCCTCCCACAAGGGCGCCTGTCCGGCACGATCGTGGAGGCTGTAGACGTCCAGAAAAGACTTCTTGCTGCCCTTGCCCAATGGTTTGCGAACCACGGTTCGTGTCGCCGTCAGCTCGGCGTTATCCAGCAGGAAATTCAGGCGCATGATGTCCAGCACCTGCCTGTTCTTGTACATCCGGACCTGCACGATATGTCCGCCGCGAATCAGTGCCGCGCCAGCCGCCCGCAAACGTCTGGACAGGCTGGTCATGACCGGATCCTCGGCAGCACCGGGGCTGTTTTCCAGCGCAGTGGCCTGATCGCTGCAATGATCCGCGTGCTCGCCGAGGTATCGGATGATTTCGCCGGGGTACTCATTCCTGGCTTCTTTCGCCTTTGCTTCGGCCAGGTGTACCTCAACGTCCTCCAGCAACCGGTTGGCTTCACGGATCAATTCCGGCCTTGAGGCCGGGGCGACTGCAGGCCGCACAGGCTGCCATTCGCCTTGTCTTTTTTCGTATCGCTGAGGCGGTGCATCCGGGCTGAACAGGTCAGGAACATTGATCGTAACGTTGCCGTCGGGCGCCGTTTCGGTCTCGCCGATCAACACCTTGTAGGTACCGTGCTGACGGGTGCGGAACATTTTGCGTGGCAGCGGCGGCGCGGCGGTTTCGCTCGTCGCTGGCTGGCGCGGAACGAAGTCGAAGTCGATGTCCTGATCCAGACCTGGCAGCTCCGTATCACCGCCCCACGATTCATATTGCTGGTTCAAGCGACTTTCGATGCGCTGCTCGAACGGCTCGATCAGCGCCAGGATTTCCCTGATGTAGCCGGCCTTTTCCGGGCTGCTGGAGGTCGCCAGCGATGCGATGTGCAACTTGTCTTCCTTGAGGCAATCAAGCGCGTAGATCAGGGCAAAGGGATGCTCTGCCTCGGGAATGCTATCGGCTGTCAGCAGCTTGATCGCATGCAGTGACTGAGTCCCGACCTCCGGCGGGTGTTCAGGGTTGTCCGACAGCAGGCGCAGATAGAGGGTCAGCCTGTTACCGTTGACCTGATCGTGGCCGGGCACTGTCTTGTTGAGTTCGATGATTTCATCGGCGGAATCGCGTGAGTCCTTGAGGATTTGATCGATCACGGTCTGACGCTCATCGAGCAACTTGAGCTTTTTGTTCAGGTGGGTGAGGGACCGCCTGAAACTGTCGAACGTAAGCGCCGCGATCGTGGGCCGTACCCGCAAGTCCATCACCACCATGAGCCGGTTGAGGCTTTGCACCCTTTCTTTGCGGAAGGTATGCAGTTCCTGTCTGTACAGCCCACTGGTCTTCAGGTGAATCAGCCATTCCCTGTTATCGACGCAGGACTGTACGAAGTCAGCCTCTAATTTGATGTGTTTGAGCAAGTGCACTTCCAGGCCGATCAAGGCCCTGGTTTTTTCATCGCTGGCATCCGGCAATTCACGCGCCTTGCTCCAGAGCTGCTCGTAGGTTGCGTGTGATTGACTCATCGCCTGAAAAGCCTCACTGATTGGACGGTACCGCTCCAACAGCATGTCTTTGGTGAGCCTGGCCTGCGCACTGCGACGCATGCCGCCCTGCAGACCCACCGCGACGCCAACCCATGTGTCAGCTGCCTCTCGAGTCACGGCCAGGCTCACGCCTGCGCGGCTGGCGTGATAGATGTTCGTGCTATCGGCGGCCACCGGATCGGCTGCCTTGACGATGCGCAGGACAGGCTGCCCGGGCGTGGAAGCTTCGAGATCCTGCAGCGCCTGATACGCCCCTTTGGCGATGACCACGTAGCGTTTGCCGTCGTGGTGCCACAGACCGTCACTGCCGGGCTCGACCCCGCTGAAATCCAGTTCGGTGCGAAAAGGCTGCAGGCGTGCCTCGGTCAGAGGGAAGGTTGCGGTATCGGCGTCAGTCAGCGGATGCCAGACACGGGTGTGAGGGTCGCGCCGCAGCAACGGGCCAGACGCGATCCGCTCGCTGGACCGGGTGGCTCGGTACAGGCCAGTGTCGGCATCCACTGCAACCTGCGTCACGCCTCCGCCATGCAGGTCGGCGTAATGGCGCCCCTTGTGCAGGCGCAAATCGTTTGCGTCGAGCGGCACATAGGTGGGTGTCGCGTTGATCCGGTACTGCTCCAGCGTCAGGGTCGTCTGCATATGGGGCGGTATTGAGGCCGTGGTAGTGCCAATTTTTCCCACCGTCAGTGCTGGCACATGATGAATCGCATCGACGTCCACGGTGTCAGGCGTCACGCCTGGCCTTGCCGGTCGTGGCGCATGAGTATTCGACGAGTCACCGTCCTGGCGATGCGCGGCGCTGCCATCTGCGGTGTGCCGAGGCGGCGTGTGGACATCGACCGAGACGGTGACGCGGGACGGGGTTTTGGTTCCCATTGTGTTCATCCTTGAGTGGTTGCTCCATCAGCCCTGCGGGTACAAGGGCTGATGGGGGAAGGTGTGCTGGCGGGGACGGGCAAGTCATCACTGCGCAACATCGAAAATCTTCTGCGCGGTCCTGCTGTCGATTGCTTCACGCCAGATCGGGACGTGCACCCGCCCGGCCTGTTGATCCCGGCGTTGGGAGGCCAGACCCGAACCGCTCTGTTCGAGGGTTTTCAGGTGGCCGCCCTGAACGGTGAAATCACCGGCGGCGCTGTCTGCCTTTGCGTAATGAAAATGTGCATGCCAGAGCGGTTCGCCAGTGCGCCTGTCATTGAGCGAATAGATATCCAGATAGTGTTTGTTGCTGCCCTTGCCCCGTTCGAGCCGGGTGTGGATCTTCATGGCGACGATCTGGTTCTGGCCGAGCAGGTAAGCCACTCGGCTGGCACTCAGGAACGACTTGTCCTTGTAGAGCCGCACGCGGATGTCTTCACCTTCCTGGCGCAGTCGCTGGCTGTTCTGACGCAACTGGCTGATGAGCACAGCGATCTCTTCGTCGGCCGCATTCGGCTGTCGTTCCAGTTGTAACGCGACGTCATCGAGCTGCTCGGCTTTTGCGCCGAGAAACTCCACGATGTTGCTGGCATTGCGCCTGGCTTTTTCATCCTGTCTGGCGCTCCTAAGGTGGGCTTCGCATTGCCCCATTCGCTCATTGGCCAGCGCCATCAGCGTGGGCAACGCCATGTCCGGAGGCGGTGCCTGTCGGCGCCATTCGCCATCGCGGCGCTCGTACGTCTGCCAGACCTGCTCGACACTGCCGGGGTCTGTGACATCAATCACTTCTTCGCCTGAAGCGGTGCGTCGGGGAAGGCCGACACTGATTTTGTAAACGTCGTGGTGGCGGGCCCGAAACAGGCGCCGGCGTGCAGGTGCCGGCCCGGCGTTTTCCTGATTGGGTACGAAGTCAAAGTCGATGACCTCGTCCTGCGCCGGCATCGTCAGAGTGGTCAGCTGCTCGCGGTGATAGCGACTTGCCCGCTTTTCCAGGGTCTCCTCAAATGATTGCATGACCTCGATGATTTGCCGGCGGACACCGGCCTCGGCAGAATCCGGCACGAACGAGAGGTTTTCGTAAGAGGCCTTGATCGCGGCGGTCTGGTCCAGCAGGCCGGTGATGATCGCCAGTCGCGCCTGTTGCGGAACGCTGTCGATGTCATGGAACGCCGAGGCCGTTTCAATATACGAGCGTGCCCATTGCGCCAACGCTGATTGGCTATCGCCGGGGTCGCTGCTGAGCAGTCGGCTGCGGGCCTCGACCCAACCGGAGGTAATCACCTGCAAGTCCATAGAATGCGTCGTGGGCAGGGCGGTTTCGAGCGCCGAAGAGCGTGACTGTCTGAGAATGTCGTCGACCAGTTGCTGACGGAGCTGCAGGATCTCGCGTTTTTTCCACAGGTGCTCGGCAATGGCCTCGTACATTGCGCGCGTGCCGCGCAAATCACCCAGCTCGATGAGCTTGCGCCGGTCGCTGGCGCCAATCAGACGGTCACAATTGTCGACGCTCAGCACGCGCAATTCGTGCAGTTCGTTCCTGAAAATGCCTTCCGGTTTGACCCGGCTGATCCAGTACTGCTCGTTTACATACCGGCCGATGTAGGCCTTGAGCAGGTCCAGCTCTTGCCGAAGACGCACCTCCAGCATTGCCAGTGCGCCTCTTTCACCTTGGCTGCCCTGCTTCTGAGCGCGCCAGTTATCGGTTGCCTCTGAGCGTTTTTCACCGGCTGCCTGCACAAGCAATCCTTCGGTTTCGAGAGCGAGTGTCTTGTCGACAAGTTGCTGGTGCATGGCTTGGCCTCGGTACACGCGCTGCATCCCGCCTGCGCCCTGGATGCTGGCGCCGACCCACCCACGCCGGGCATCGAACACGATCGGCTCAGAGCGGCCAGGCCGCGTGCTGAAGTAGACATTGTTTTCATCATGGGCCACGGCGTCCCCGGCGCGCACGATACGCATCACCTGGGTGTCGGGTGTTGAGGCATCGGTGTCATGCAGAACCTGATAAGCGCGAGTACGAATGACGGCGTAGAGCTTGCCGGCAAAGCGGTAGAGGTCGTCGCTGCCGGGTTCGATACCGGTGAAGTCCAGGTCACAGCGAAAAGCTTCGAGGCGGGTATCGGACAGGTCATGGGGCGCCTGAGGTCGATCTTCCTGCCAGTATCGGCCATCGGCATCGGGCACCAGTCGCGGCCCCGACGGTACGCGCTCGCTTGATCGCGTGGCCCGATAACCACCCGTTTCCGGGTCCGCCGCAACCTGCACGAAGCGGCCGTTCGCCAGGGTCACGTACTGGCGCCCTTCGATCGTGCGCACCCCCTGAACATCGGGCTCCGGTAAGCCCGGGGGCAGCGCGATCCAGAAGTCCTCCAGCGTCGGCGCCGCCGTTTGCGCCGCAAGGTCAGTGTGCGCAGGCAAGGCACTGACCTGCACGGCCGGTGCCGGGGTGATTGCGTCGATGTCGCCGCCCGCGCGCGTGGGCGCTGCCGTACCGTGATGTGCGTGAAAGGTGCCGCCAGCGGGATCAATCCGCGCCAGGCTATCAGCCCCCGAGGTACTTGTTTTCGCGGGTTTTACTGCGGTGGGCCCGGACGGGCCCTTGGGTGTTTTGCCGATCATGAATACTCATCCTTGAGCAATCGTCGAGCAGCCCTGTCAGGCAGGGCTGCTGCAAGTCCAGTGAATGTTTGGTTCCGCCATGGAACCTCGCGCCCTACGGTTGCCGAGGTGGCAGTGGCGCGGCGATTTCACTCAGCAGAGTCTGCGGCTGCGCTTCGGTGAAGCCGGCGATGCGCAGGCGGACCAGATACAAGCGCAATTTCTCGAGGGTGGCGGTGGAGAGCGGATTGCCGCGGACATAAATCTTGTTGCTCAGCCTTCCCGAGCTCAGCAGCCGTTCTTGCGGGGGCGAAATAATCGAGTCGGCAATTTCGGTAAGTTGGTTGGACCGCAGATCGAGAATTTCAAGAAACGCTGCCTCGTTCACACCCTCCGGCCAATGCTTCAGCCCTGTGCGCGCCAGTCCGAGTTTTCGCAGAAACAGCAGGCGACTGAGGTCGAGCCTGTCCTTGATCAGGTTGTCGTTCAGCACCACCACCTCCAGTGTCAAGGGCAGCGGTGAGCTGTACTTGTCGATGGTAATCCGGTTTTTCTCAAGGTTCAGGTGGGTCAGACTGTGCATTTCACGCAGGTCGTAGGGCAGGTCGATCAGTTCATTTCTCGACAGGTCGAGGCTGGTGATGTGTTTGAAAGGCTTGAGGTGCGTGGCAAGAATCAATTTGTTGTTGCTCAGATCCAGGGCGGTCACATGACGGAAGTCGATGCCGTCCAGAGAGGGCAGGTTGGTCAGGCCCAGACCGCTCAGATCAAGTTTTTCGCCCGGCAGCGGGCCGGCGGCGGCCAGATGCAGAATCACCTTCTTTTTCCAGCAATCGATAACTCGTTGACGGGCGACAGCCTGGTCGCCGTGGTGCCAGAACGATAACTGGTGCTGCAAGGTGCTCAGTTCCCGCTCGTACTGCGCCAGACGCGTCGGCGTATCCACGCCCATGTTCTGCAGCATTGCGTTGATCTGGTTCTCGTCCAGGAAGGGGAATAGCGCGCGCACGCGGCGCTGCGGTGACAGCAGCGCGCGCAACCTTTCGCTGTAGGAGTCCGGGATGAACCACGGTCTGGGTGTCTCGGCGCGGTACAGGCCACCGACACCCGGCACATCCGCTTCGATCCAGCCGTGCCGAGGGTCGAAAACCACCGGCTCCGAGCGGCCCGGTCGAGTGCCCACGTAGACATTGTCGGCATCGCCAGCGACGGGGTCTTGGGCGCGAACGATGCGCCAGACCGGTGTGGTCGGTGTAGACACTTCAAGGTCACGCACGACTTGATAGCCGTGGCTGCGGATCAGGGCGTAAAGCCTGCCGTCAAAACGGTGCAGGCCATCGGCGTCGGGCGCGATGCCGGTGAAATCGATCTCGCTGCGAAAGGCCTCCAGACGACTGTCGCTCAGGTGCCGCGGTGATGCTTCGTGGCGAGGGACTTCGCGCCAGAACTGGCCGTCGGCGTCGGGTTGCAGGGGGGGCCCGGACGGCGTGCGCTCGCTTGAGTGCCTGGCCCGGTAGAACCCGGTTTCAGGATCCATCGCGATCTGCACGATGTGTTTATCGGGCAGTGTGACGTAGGTGCGCCCCTTGATGATGCGCGCACCCTGGGCAAGGGAGTCGTCCCAACCCGGCGGCGTCACCCGGTAATCTTCCAGGCCACGCGATAGCGGGGGCAGCATCGCGTTCAGCGGCGACTGCATGGCGCTCACCTGCACGTTAGGCGCGGGCTTGATGGCGTCAGGGTCGACGCCATCAGGGCGCGTGATCGCAGGTCGATGGGGCAGGACCGCAGGATGAGCCATAGGGACGTCGATGCGCGGATGACCATCAGGTCCCGGCGCGCCGGTTTTCGGTAACGTTGTCGTGGTGGCGCCGCTGGCGCCCTTGCTGGTCTTGCCGATCATGAGTACTCATCCTTGAGTCGTTGTCATGTTCGCCCCGCAATAATGCAGGGCTTGAATATCGTGATTGCATGGCCGGTACGCTTGCCCCGGCAGGGGAGTGGGCGTCCGACGGCCTCTGTGATGCAGGGATGAAGAGAAACCGACCATTGCCGTCGGAATTGGTTAAATTTTGTGCTATATTCCGCGACCGCGATTTTTCATCTCAACACCGGTCGTCCGACATGCAAGCAGCCAAGCCGTTATTTGACTATCCAAAATATTGGGCCGAATGTTTCGGGCCAGCGCCATTCCTGCCGATGAGCAGGGAGGAGATGGATCAGCTTGGCTGGGATTCCTGCGACATCATCATTGTTACGGGAGATGCCTACGTCGATCATCCGTCGTTCGGCATGGCAATCATCGGCCGGCTGCTGGAGTCGCAAGGCTTCCGCGTCGGGATCATTGCCCAACCGAACTGGCAGTCCAAAGACGACTTCATGAAGCTCGGCGAGCCGAACCTGTTCTTCGGCGTCGCGGCCGGCAACATGGACTCGATGATCAACCGCTACACCGCCGACAAGAAAATCCGTTCCGATGACGCCTACACCCCGGGCGGCATGGCCGGCAAGCGTCCGGATCGCGCCAGTCTGGTCTACAGCCAGCGCTGCAAGGAAGCCTACAAGAACGTGCCGATCGTGCTCGGCGGCATCGAAGCTTCGCTGCGCCGCATCGCGCACTACGACTACTGGCAGGATCGCGTGCGTAACTCGATCCTGATCGACGCCTGCGCCGACATCCTCCTGTACGGCAATGCCGAGCGGGCGATTGTAGAAGTCGCCCAGCGTCTGTCCTACGGTCACAAGATTGAAGACATCACTGATGTGCGCGGCACCGCGTTCATCCGTCGTGACACGCCTGCGGGCTGGTACGAAGTCGATTCCACGCGCATTGACCGTCCGGGCAAGGTCGACAAGATCATCAACCCGTACGTGAACACCCAGGACACCCAGGCCTGCGCCATCGAGCAGGAGAAGGGGCCGGTCGATGATCCGGAAGAAGCCAAGGTCGTGCAGATTCTGGCCAGCCCGCGCATGACCCGCGACAAGACCGTGATCCGTCTGCCGTCGATGGAAAAGGTGCGTGGCGATGCGGTGCTGTACGCCCACGCCAACCGCGTGCTGCATTTGGAAACCAACCCGGGCAACGCCCGTGCGCTGGTGCAGAAGCATGGCGAAGTCGACGTCTGGTTCAATCCGCCACCGATTCCGATGACCACTGAAGAAATGGACTACGTGTTCGGCATGCCTTACGCACGTGTCCCGCATCCTGCGTACGGCAAGGAAAAAATCCCGGCCTACGACATGATCCGTTTCTCGGTGAACATCATGCGTGGCTGCTTCGGCGGCTGCACCTTCTGCTCGATCACCGAGCACGAAGGCCGGATCATCCAGAACCGTTCCGAAGAGTCGATCATTCGCGAAATCGAAGAGATCCGCGACAAGGTGCCAGGCTTCACCGGCGTCATTTCCGACCTCGGCGGCCCGACCGCGAACATGTACCGCATCGCCTGCAAGACGCCGGAAATCGAATCCGCGTGCCGCAAGCCGTCCTGCGTGTTTCCGGGGATCTGCCCGAACCTGAACACCGACCATTCCTCGCTGATTCAGTTGTACCGTAGCGCCCGCGCGTTGCCGGGTGTGAAGAAGATCCTGATCGCTTCCGGCCTGCGTTATGACCTCGCGGTCGAGTCGCCGGAGTACGTCAAGGAGCTGGTGACCCACCACGTGGGTGGCTATCTGAAGATCGCCCCGGAACACACCGAGGAAGGTCCGCTCAACCAGATGATGAAGCCGGGCATTGGCAGCTATGACAAGTTCAAGCGCATGTTCGAGAAGTACACCAAGGAAGCAGGCAAAGAGCAGTACCTGATTCCGTACTTCATCGCCGCGCACCCGGGCACCACCGACGAAGACATGATGAACCTGGCCCTGTGGCTCAAGGGCAATGGCTTCCGTGCCGACCAGGTGCAGGCGTTCTACCCGTCGCCGATGGCCACCGCCACCGCGATGTACCACTCGGGCAAGAACCCGCTGCGCAAGGTCAGCTACAAGAGTGACAGCGTGACCATCGTCAAGAGCGAAGAGCAACGTCGTCTGCACAAGGCGTTCCTGCGTTATCACGATCCGAAAGGCTGGCCGATGCTGCGTGAAGCGCTGCAACGCATGGGCCGTAGCGATCTGATCGGGCCGGGCAAGGATCAATTGATTCCGTTGCATCAGCCGTCTACCGACACCTACCAGAGCGCCCGTCGCAAGAACTCGACGCCGGCTGGCAGCCATAAAGTGGCGAAGGAAGGCAAAGAGAAGACCACCAAGATTCTCACTCAGCACACCGGCCTGCCGCCGCGTGCCAGTGATGGCGGCAATCCGTGGGACAAGCGTGAACAGGCCAAGGCTGCGGCGTTCGCCCGCAACCAGCAGGCTGCCAAGGAGCGCAAGGACGCGGCCAAAGGCAAAGGACCGAAGCCGACACGCAAACCGGTCGTGCCACGCTAAAGCAAACGCCAACCTTCGGGTTGGCGTTTTTTTTGAGTCAAAAGATCGCAGCCTGCGGCAGCTCCTAGAGTGGGATTCGCGTTTCCCTGTAGGAGCTGCCGCAGGCTGCGATCTTTTGATCTTCGCCACAATTAGGCGCAACTTCGCCAAACCATTTCCTCGCATCGCCCGATTTTGGTGCTGTACTGCCCTGAGCATTCCGCAAAAGCGCCCAAGCCTGTGCATGGCATAAGTCTTGCGCGCTTTCGAATACGCTTAGGCTCGCAGGAGGCACGCCGTGTCGATTCATGTCGCATTGCATCACGTCACGCATTACCGCTACGACCGCGCTGTCGAACTCGGCCCGCAGATCGTTCGCCTGCGCCCGGCTGCCCACAGCCGCACGCGGATTCTTTCGTATGCGCTGAAAGTCTCGCCCGAGCAGCACTTCATCAACTGGCAGCAGGACCCCCAGGGCAATTACCTCGCCCGGCTGGTGTTCCCGGAGAAAACCGACGAACTGCGCATTGAAGTCGACCTGCTGGCGGAAATGGCGGTGTTCAACCCGTTCGACTTCTTCCTCGAACCCTACGCCGAGAAAATCCCCTTCGCCTATGCCGCCGATGAGCGCAAGGAGTTGGCGCCTTACCTCGAAACCCTGCCGCTGACGCCGTCGTTCAAAGCCTATCTGGACGGCATCGATCGCACGCCGCTGCCCGCTGTGGATTTTCTGGTCGCGATCAATCAGCGTCTGAGCGAAGACATCAATTACCTGATTCGCATGGAGCCGGGCGTGCAAACGCCGGAGCACACCCTCGAACACGCCTCTGGATCGTGCCGCGACTCGGCATGGCTGCTGGTGCAATTGCTGCGCAACCTCGGACTGGCGGCGCGGTTTGTCTCCGGTTACCTGATTCAACTGACCGCCGACGTGAAAAGCCTCGACGGACCATCCGGCACCGAGATCGATTTCACCGACCTGCATGCCTGGTGCGAAGTGTATTTGCCGGGCGCCGGCTGGATCGGCCTCGACGCCACGTCAGGGCTGTTCGCCGGTGAAGGGCACATTCCGTTGGCCTGTAGTCCCGATCCGTCCTCGGCGGCACCGATCAGCGGCATGGTCGAGCCCTGCGAAACCCGGTTCAGCCATGAAATGTCCGTGGAGCGGATTTGGGAGGCGCCACGGGTCACCAAGCCCTACACCGACGAGCAGTGGCTGGCGATTCAGGCGCTGGGCCGGCAGATCGACGCCGACCTGCTGGAGGGCGACGTACGCCTGACCATGGGCGGCGAGCCAACCTTCGTCTCCATCGACGACCCGGACGGCGCCGAATGGAACACTGCCGCCCTCGGCGAAGACAAGCGTCGGCTCTCAGCCGAGCTGTTCCAGCGCATGCGTAAACATTACGCGCCCCAGGGGCTGGTGCACTTCGGCCAGGGCAAGTGGTATCCCGGCGAACAGCTGCCACGCTGGTCGCTCAATTGCTATTGGCGCCGCGACGGCGTGCCGATCTGGCACAACAACGCGTTGATCGCCGATGAACAGCAGGATTACGCCGCCGATGGCGAACTGGCCGGACGCTTTCTGGCCAGTGTTGCCGAACGCCTGAAACTGCCTGCGCGGTTTGTGTTCCCGGCCTACGAGGACAATTTCTATTACCTGTGGCGTGAGGGCACTTTGCCGAGCAACGTCAGCGCCGAAGATTCGCGTCTGGAAGAACCACTGGAGCGTGCGCGGCTGCGCAAAGTCTTCAGTCAGGGACTCGACAAGGTCATCGGCCAGGTGCTGCCGCTGGCGCGCACCGCCAAGGGCGATCAATGGCAGAGCGGGCGCTGGTATCTGCGCGACGAGCATTGCCGTCTGGTGCCGGGCGACTCGCCGCTGGGCTATCGTTTGCCGTTGGGCGCGCAACCTTGGGTAAAAGCGGCCGAGTATCCGTTTATCCATCCCCAGGACCCGAACCAGGACTTCCCCCAGCTACCGCAGACTGCGCAACTCAACAGTCACGGCGAACCGGCCTCGGCTGACGAACGCCAACCGAAAATCGACGAATCCGCCGATTGGCTGACCCGCACCGCGTTCTGCGCCGAAGCCCGTGAGGGCCGTTTGTACCTGTTCATGCCGCCGCTGGAGCGGGTCGAGGATTATCTGGAGTTGGTCGCAGCCATCGAAGCCACCGCTGAAGAGCTGCGCTGCCCGGTGCTGCTGGAGGGCTACGAGCCGCCCAGCGATCCGCGCCTGAGCAACTTCCGTATCACCCCGGACCCGGGCGTGATCGAGGTCAACGTGCAGCCGTCGGCGACCTGGGACGAGTTGGTCGAGCGCACCGAGTTTCTTTATGAAGAGGCGCGGCAAACCCGCCTGACCACTGAGAAGTTCATGATCGACGGGCGCCATACCGGCACCGGCGGCGGCAATCACTTCGTCCTCGGTGGCGCGACGCCGGCGGACTCACCGTTTCTGCGCCGCCCGGATCTGCTGCGCAGCCTGATCAGTTACTGGCACAACCATCCGTCGCTGTCCTATCTGTTTTCCGGCTTGTTCATCGGTCCGACCTCGCAGGCACCGCGTGTCGATGAGGCGCGTAACGACGCCTTGTATGAACTGGAAATCGCCTTCGCGCAGATGCCGGAGCCGGGCGAAGCGTGCGCACCGTGGCTGGTCGATCGACTGCTGCGCAACTTGCTGATCGACGTCACGGGCAACACCCACCGCGCAGAATTCTGCATCGACAAACTCTATTCACCGGACGGCGCCACCGGGCGCCTCGGCTTGCTGGAGCTGCGCGCCTTTGAAATGCCGCCGCACGCGCGCATGAGCCTGGCCCAGCAATTGTTGTTGCGGGCGCTGGTCGCACGTTTCTGGCGCGAGCCTTATGCGCCGTCGAAACTGGCGCGCTGGGGCACCGAACTGCACGATCGGTTCATGTTGCCGCACTTCATCGAACAGGATTTCGCCGACGTTTTCGTTGAACTCAACAGTGCCGGTTATCCGCTGCGGGCCGAGTGGTTCGCGGCGCATCTGGAGTTTCGTTTTCCCAAGGTTGGCGATTACGCGGTCAACGGTATCGAACTGGAGCTGCGTCAGGCCCTTGAACCGTGGCACGTGCTGGGTGAGGAGGGCACGGCGGGTGGCACGGTACGTTACGTCGATTCATCCCTGGAGCGCTTGCAGGTCAAGCTCAAAGGCCTGCCACCGCAACGCTACCTGCTGACCTGCAACGGCATCGCGGTGCCATTGCATCCGACCGGGCGAGTCGGCGAGTTTGTCGCCGGCGTGCGTTACCGCGCCTGGCAACCGGCCAACTGCCTGCAACCGACCATCCCCGTGCACGCGCCACTGGTGTTCGACCTGCTCGATACGTGGATGGCGCGCTCTGTGGGCGGCTGTCAGTACCACGTCGCGCATCCGGGCGGGCGCAATTACGAATCGCTGCCGGTCAACGCCAACGAAGCGGAGAGCCGGCGCATGGCGCGTTTCTTCCGGGTGGGACACACCCCGGGGAAACTTCCTATACCCGATGTGGAAATAAACGACGAGCTACCGATGACAATCGATTTACGCCGTTTCTGAATCGCACACAGCGCCCGGATTTTTCGTCTATCCGGGCGTCATGTGCCTGCGTTAGTCTGACCTTTCCCTGCTGTCTGCCGAGCTTTCCATGCCTGACCTGCTAGACCGCTACCCGCTGACGGCGGGCACTTATCACGAACTGCTGGATGCCAGCGGTGCGGTGCGCCCGCATTGGCAGCGGCTGTTCGACCAACTGCAGCGCAGCACCCCGGCGCAACTGGTGCAGCGTCAGGCGTTGCTCGCGCGGCAGATTCAGGAAAACGGCGTCACCTATAACGTCTATGCCGATCCCAAAGGCGCGGATCGGCCGTGGGAACTGGATTTGCTGCCGCATGTGATTGCGGCGGATGAGTGGCAGCAATTGTCGGCCGGGATCGCCCAGCGAGCACGACTGCTCAATGCCGTGCTGGCCGATTTGTATGGGCCTCAGCGCTTGATCAGCGAAGGCTTGCTGCCGGCGGAACTGGTATTTGGTCACAACAATTTTCTGTGGCCGTGTCAGGGCATTGTGCCGCCGGACGGTGCTTTTCTGCATCTGTACGCCGTGGATCTGGCGCGCACGCCGGACGGGCGCTGGTGGGTGACGGCAGATCGCACGCAGGCACCCTCGGGTGCCGGTTACGCCTTGGAAAACCGCACCATTGTGTCCCGCGCCTTCCCCGAGTTGTACCGTGATCTGAAGGTGCAGCATCTGGCCGGCTTCTTTCGCACGTTGCAGGAAACACTTGCTCGACAGGCGCCCACTGATGACGAGGCGCCGCTGGTGGTGTTGCTGACGCCGGGGCGGTTCAACGAAAGCTATTTCGAACACCTCTATCTGGCGCGTCAGCTCGGTTATCCATTGGTGGAGGGCGGTGATCTGACGGTGCGTGATGCCACGGTCTACCTGAAAACCCTCAGCGGCCTGCGCCGGGTGCACGCGATCATGCGGCGGCTCGACGACGACTTCTGCGATCCACTGGAGCTGCGCACGGACTCGGCGCTTGGCGTTCCCGGTCTGCTTGAGGCGGTGCGCCAGGGGCGGGTGCTGGTCGCCAACGCGCTGGGCAGCGGCGTGTTGGAGTCGCCGGGTTTGCTGGGTTTTCTGCCGAGGATCAACCAATTCCTGTTCGGCGAAGACTTGATCCTGCCCTCCATTGCAACCTGGTGGTGTGGTGAGGCGCCGGTATTGGCTCAGGCGCTGGAAAAACTGCCTGAACTGTTGATCAAACCGGCCTTTCCTTCACAAAGCTTCGCGCCGGTATTCGGCCGCGATCTGAGTGAAAAGCAGCGCCAATCCCTCGCTGAGCGCATGCAGGCGCGCCCTTACGCCTATGTTGCGCAAGAGTTGGCCCAGCTCTCCCAGGCGCCAATCTGGCAAGCCGAAGACGGCCAGTTGCAACCTCGAGCGATCGGTATGCGTGTGTACGCGACGGCCAGCGGTGATGGCTATCGAGTGCTGCCGGGCGGGCTGACCCGAGTGGCGGCCGAGGCCGATGCCGAAGTGGTGTCGATGCAGCGCGGCGGGGCGAGCAAGGACACCTGGGTGCTGGGCGATCGTCCGCCGAGCGGCGAACAGTGGAAGACCCAGCGCAACGTCGGCGTTCACGATCTGGTCAGGCGTGATCCTTATCTGCCGTCGCGGGTGGTGGAAAACCTGTTCTGGTTCGGTCGTTACTGCGAGCGCTGCGACGACAGTGCGCGGCTGCTGCGCATCATGCTCGCGCGGTATGTCGACGGCGACGACCCGCAAGCGCTGCAAGCCGCGGTTGATCTCGGCGAGCGACTGTCGCTGTTGCCGGACGAAGGTGAACTGCCGGAGCGTTTGCTGGCCGCGCTGCTCGGCGAAGACTGGTCGTTCAGCCTGCGCTCCAACCTGCAACGCTTGCAGTGGGCGGCTTCGCAGGTGCGCGGCAAGCTCTCCCGGGAAAACTGGCAGGCGCTTGTCGAGTTGCAGCGTGAAGCGTTGGAGCTGGAGACCGACGAGCCGGATTTTGGCGAGTTGCTGGATTTTCTCAACCATCTGGTGATGTCGCTGGCGGCGCTGTCAGGGTTTGCCCTGGACGACATGACCCGTGACGAAGGCTGGCGCTTCCTGATGATCGGTCGGCGTATCGAACGGCTGCAATTTCTCAGCAGCAGTCTGGCAGGGTTTCTGCGTGGCGCCGGTGCGTTCGATCAGGCCGGGCTTGAGTGGTTGCTGGAGCTGGGCAATAGCAGCATCACTTACCGCTCACGTTATCTGGCGGTGGCGCAGTTGATTCCGGTGCTCGACCTGTTGCTGCTCGATGAACAAAACCCGCATGCGGTGTTGTTCCAGCTGAAACTGGTGACTCGCACGTTGAAACGCCTGAACGATGATTTCGGCGTGCCACGGGAGGCCGGATTGTCGCAACTGGTCGAACGTCTGGCACGATTTGATCTGGGCTGCCTGGAGAATCCATTGTTCGGAGCATCCAGCGTGCGCTCGGCGCTCGATGGTCTGGCGGATCTGCTGCAAGAGATCGCCGAAGCCAGCGGGCAGGTCTCGGATCGACTGGCCCTGCGCCATTTCGCCCATGTCGATGATGTCAGCCAGCGCACGGTGTCCGTCTGATGAGCGCGCATTACCAGATCTTCCACGACACCTGTTATCACTACGACAGCCCGGTTTCCCTGGCCCAGCAATTGGCGCACCTGTGGCCGCGCGAGTGCAGTTGGCAGCGCTGCACGCAACGACAATTGCTGATCAGCCCGCAACCATCGGCACGGCGCGATGAGCTGGATGTGTTCGGCAATCCGTTGACGCGGCTGGCGTTCGAGCGACCGCACGATGAGTTGCAGGTCAACGCCCGCCTCACCGTTGAAGTGCTGGCGCGACCGTCGCTCGATTTCAACCAGTCTCCGGCGTGGGAGCTGACGCGTAATGCACTGACCTACAGCAGCCAGCCGCTGCCCTCCGATCTGCTTGAGGCTTGCCGTTATCGTTTCCAGTCACCGTACGTGCATTTGAAACGCAGTTTCGTCGAGTTCTCGCA
Source organism: Pseudomonas sp. A0308 (assembly GCF_044218815.1). Lineage (NCBI taxonomy): Bacteria > Pseudomonadati > Pseudomonadota > Gammaproteobacteria > Pseudomonadales > Pseudomonadaceae > Pseudomonas > Pseudomonas sp. A0308. The sequence goes on along the minus strand of NZ_CP162581.1, from coordinate 2,667,423 downwards.
AAGCTGTTTTCCACCCGGGCAGCCGTTACTGTTGGGCGTGCAGGCTCTGATGCAGAAGATTTTCAGCGAATTCACCTTTGATGCCGAAGCCACTCAGGTGGCGACGCCGCTGGTGGAAGTGCTTGAGCGCCGTCGTGGGGTCTGTCAGGACTTCGCGCATCTGATGCTGGCCTGCTTGCGCTCAAGAGGCCTGGCGGCACGTTATATCAGCGGCTATCTGTTGACTCGGCCACCACCGGGGCAGCCACGATTGATCGGCGCCGATGCGTCGCATGCCTGGGTATCGGTGTTTTGCCCGGTGCTGGGCTGGGTGGATTTCGATCCGACCAACAATGTGCAGCCGGCGCTGGAGCACATCACTTTGGCGTGGGGACGGGATTTTTCCGATGTGTCGCCGTTGCGCGGGGTGATTCTGGGCGGGGGGAGCCATGATCCGGAAGTGCAGGTCACGGTGATGCCAGTCGAGTGACACAATCCCTGTGGGGGCGGGTTCTCGTGTGGTGTTCGGATGCGGAGGGGAGAACTGTGAGGGCCGGCGGTCGTACCGCCAGCCCCTTCACGGATCCGCGGGGCCTGATTTCGATCATCAAACCCGGTGGGGCTCAGGCGTCGGGCGCCTGATCTTTCGGTGCTTCGGTTGCATCAACATCATCATCCGTCGCCACTTCACCGTCAGGGTTCAGTGCCGCTTCTTCAGCTACTTGTTTCTTGCGCTGAAGCTTTTCCTCTTTCTTCTTTTCCTTTTCCAGGTCTCGTTGACGTTTGGCGAAGGAGTAATTGGGTTTGGCCATGGGCGATCCTCTAGGGTCGAAGGTGAGGTTGAGCGGCGCGTATTCTGCCCTGTATCGGTGCCCGGCGGTTAGCCGGGTTTTTGGTCGACCCACTTTGGCGTGACGGTCGGCTTCCAGTTATCCAGGGCGTCGAGCAGCGTTTGCGGCGATTCGCTCACTTGCAGCATGTCACGGTGTGGCTCGCGAACGAAGCCTTCGCCGACGATATGGTCGAGAAAAGCAGTAAGTTTGCTGTAGAAACCCTTCACTTCCAGCAGGCCCAAAGGCTTGCCGTGGTAGCCGAGCTGGCCCCAGGTCCAGACTTCGAACAGTTCTTCCAGTGTGCCGAGGCCACCGGGCAGCGCGATAAACGCGTCGCTGAGTTCGGCCATCCGCGCCTTGCGGGCGTGCATGCCGTCGACCACTTCCAGACGCGTCAGACCTTTGTGACCGATTTCCTTGTCCATCAGGCTCTGCGGGATGATGCCGATCACCTCGCCACCGGCGGCCAGTGCGGCATCGGCCACGATGCCCATCAAACCGACGGCGCCACCGCCATAGACCAACGTCAACTTGCGCTCGGCCAATGCGCGACCAAGGGCCACGGCGGCTTCGGTATAAGCTGGGTCAGTGCCGGCGTTGGCACCGCAAAATACACAAACGGATGTGAGAGACATGCCTTTCTCCGGTATCGAATCAGTCGCACAGGGTACTGGCTGGCACGCCTCGATCCAAGGTTTAGCGTTCGCGCTCCGGCGATTCAAAGGTACCGCTGGCGCCACAGGCATAGGCGGCGAGCAAGCTGCACAACAGGCCGTTAAAGATCATGACAGACGCTCCGTTTCAGTGAGATGCGCCGATCATGGACTCAGCCAGATGTTCTGGCCGTTAGATTGTTTCGATGAGTGTCATAGCCTGAAAGTTGTATACAATTTTTGATTCAAGTCATAGGAACTTGCGAAGATTTCAGGCAGTCTTTCAACCATTAGTGTTTTTGTTAACCCTGCCTTGGAGATTCACCATGTTTTCCAAAGTTGTTGCGGTATCCCTGCTGGCGCTGGCCAGCAGCCAATTGATGGCTGCCGAGTGCAAAACCACCGTTGACTCCACCGACCAGATGTCCTTCAACACCAAGGCCATTGAAATCGACAAGAGCTGCAAGACCTTCACCATCGAACTGACCCACTCCGGCAGCCTGCCGAAGAACGTCATGGGCCATAACCTGGTGATCAGCAAAGAAGCTGACATGCAGCCGATCGCCACCGATGGCTTGGCTGCCGGTATCGACAAGAACTACCTGAAGGACGGTGATGCTCGCGTCATCGCTCACACCAAAATCATCGGCGCCAAGGAAACCGACTCGGTGACCTTCGATGTGTCGAAGCTCAATGCCAGTGAAAAATACGGCTTCTTCTGCTCGTTCCCTGGCCACATCTCGATGATGAAAGGCACTGTGACCCTGAAGTAATCAGGTTCACCGCGTCATCGTTCTTCGCGGGCAGGCCCGCTCCCACATTCGACCGCGATCAACTGTGGGAGCGAGCCTGCTCGCGAAAGGGCCAGATGCATCGACAGATAATCTGGCCAAAGAAAAGCCCGCTGAGGATCACTCCCCAGCGGGCTTTTTCATTCGTTCGCGGATTACGGCGCGAACGGCATCACGCGTTTGTGATGGGTCTTGTTGTACGTATCAACAATGATCTTGAACGCCTCTTCACGCAGCGGCTCACCGTGCAGGAACGCATCGATCTCGGTGTAGGTCACGCCGTGGGACGCTTCGTCCGGTTTGCCCGGCGACAGGTCCTCGAGGTCCGCCGTCGGGACTTTCTCGACCAGCGACTCCGGCGCGCCGAAGCTGCGGGCGATCGCCCGTATCTGGTTTTTCACCAGACCGCTGAGCGGGGCGAGGTCGCAGGCACCGTCGCCGAACTTGGTGAAAAACCCCATCACCGCTTCCGCTGCATGGTCGGTACCGATCACCAGACCACCCGCCGCGCCAGCAATCGTGTACTGCGCAACCATGCGCATCCGCGCCTTGGTGTTACCGAGCACAAAATCCACCGACACCGCGTGCTTGCCTTCGAACGCCGCGACTTCACTGGCCAGCGCTTTTACCGCTGGGCCGATGTTGACGGTGTGGCGTTCGTCTGGATCGATGAAATCCACCGAGGCCTGCGCGTCGTGCTCGTCGAACTGTGTTTCATACGGCAGGCGTACGGCGATGAACTTGTACGCATTGTCGCCGCTACGTTCGCGCAATTCGCGCATCGCGCGCTGGGCCAGCAGCCCGGCTGTCAGCGAGTCGACGCCGCCGCTTATGCCCAGCACCAGCGCCTTGAGCCCGGAGTTGACCAGGCAATCCTGAATGAAGGTAATGCGCCGGGCGATTTCGGCTTGCAGGGCCTGGTGGTCGGCGAACGGCGGTTGCACCTTGAGCTGTTCAGCAATCTCACGCTGTACGGCTTGCATGAATTCACTCCTTGCTAGATAGACTGGAATCGGCAGGAACCTGGAAAACGTGTCGCAAATAGGCGACAAAATTCGGATCTTTGCAGTGGGTCTTGCCTGGCTCGTCGGAGATCTTTGCCACCGGTTGGCCGTTGCAGGCGGTCATTTTAAGCACGATGCTCATCGGTTCGACACCCGGAATGTCACAGGTCAGGTTGGTACCGATGCCGAAGCTCACGTTGATCCGCTCGTGCAGTGCGCGGAATATCTCCAGCGACCGGGGCAAGGTCAGGCTGTCGGAGAACACCAGCGTCTTGCTCATCGGGTCGATGCCGAGCTTGTGATAGTGGGCGATGCATTTTTCGCCCCAGGCCACAGGGTCCCCGGAATCGTGGCGCAAACCGTCGAAAAGCTTGGCAAAGAACAAGTCGAAATCACCAAGGAAAGCATCGGTGGTGATGCAATCGGTGAGGGCGATCCCCAGCAACCCCCGGTACTCGCGGACCCAGCAATCGAGGGCGGCGATCTGGCTGTCGATCAGCCGCGGACCGAGTTGCTGGTGCGCCATGATCCACTCGTGGGCCATGGTGCCCAGCGGTTTCATGTCCAGCTCGCGCGACAGGTGCACATTGCTGGTGCCGACGAATCGGCCGGGGAAATCGTGCTTGAGCACGTTCACCACTTCTTCCTGTACCCGGTAGGAAAACCGGCGACGGGTGCCGAAATCGGCAACCTGCAATTGCGATAGTTCATCGGCCGAAGCATTGGCGGTGAGCCAGTCGAACTTACGATAGAGCTGTTCACGCGCCTGTTCGAGCACAGTCTCGCGGTAGCGATAACGGTTGCGCACTTCGCTGACGATGGCCAGCAGCGGCACTTCGTAGAGGATCACATGCAGCCACGGTCCGCGCAGGCGGATAAACAGTTCGCCGTTTTCGATGCCGGTGTGCAGGTAGCGCAGATTGAAGCGGAACAAGCCGAGGAAGCGCAGGAAGTCCGGTTTCAGGAAGCTGATGCGCTCCAGAAAACTCAGTTGATCGGCGCTCAGACTCAGTTCGGCCAAACGCTCGATCTGAAAGCGGATCTCGGCCAGATACGGACGCAAGTCCTCACTGTTACGGCAACGAAACTCCCATTCGACTTCGACGTTGGGGTAGTTGTGCAGCACCGCCTGCATCATCGTCAGCTTGTAGAAGTCGGTGTCGAGCAGGTTCTGCACGATGCGATCGGCAAACACACTCTCGCTCATAACGGGGTCTCCAGGTGCGCCGCGCCGTAGCGCGGTCTCGAACAATGGCGCTAGTGGCGCATATCAGCGGTGGGGATTGCCAGCGCTTTTTTAGACAACATCAATCTCTGTGGGAGCGAGTCTGCTCGCGAAAGCGTCATGGCAATCGACATTGATATTGAATGTGACGGCCTTTTCGCGAGCAGGCTCGCTCCCACAGTTTGAATATGATCAGGCAATGGGACTGTCGATCTGCTCCAGCATCCACTTCACAAAATCCCTCACCTTGGGCACTTCCGCAGAGTGTTCCGGGTAGGCCAGGTAATAGGCGTCGGTGCTGGGCATTGCATGCTGCCAGGGAATGACCAGTTTGCCGTCGGCCAACTCTTCTTCCACCAGAAACCGTGGCAGCAGCGCTACACCGCAGCCGACCTGTGCGGCGCGGATGCACATGTAAAAGGTTTCAAAACGCGGGCCGTGGTAGCTGTGTTCGGTCTGATGCCCCTGACTGTCGAACCAGTCGTGCCAGGCCTGTGGGCGCGAGGCATTCTGCAGCAGCACCAGATCGGTGAGTTGCGTCGGATCAGTGAAAGGCTGGTCGGGCAAGCTGCCGGGCGCGCACACCGGCACAAGCTCTTCGCCGAACAGCTTCAGGCATTCAGTCCCCGGGCGTGAGCCTTGGCCGAAATAGAACGCCAGATCGCTGCGCCCTTGCAGCAAATCGTCGGCCTCCTGCTCGTTGCACAGGTCCAGATGGATCGACGGATGGCGCAAGCGCCAGCCTTTCAGGCGGGGTACCAGCCAGCGGGCGCCGAAGGTCGACGGCGTGGAGACGCGCAGGACTTCGGTTTCACCGCCGTAGGAACGCAGGTAGTGGGTCGACATCTCTACCTGCGTGAGGATTTTTCTGACTTCCACCAGGTACAAATCCCCGGCCGGGGTCATCTGCAAACGCCGACGTATCCGGCGGAACAACAAGTGCTGCAACAATTCCTCTAGCTGCGCGACCTGTTTGCTGACGGCGCTTTGGGTGAGGTTCAGTTCCTCGGCGGCCCGGGTGAAACTCAGGTGCCGGGTCACGGCCTCAAAGCACTGCAATGCGGTGATCGAAGGCAAGTGGCGTTTGTTCAGCATGGCCGATCCTTTTCTTGTCTTTCTATGCGCAGCATGAATAAACGGAATGATATCTCGCGTAAAGGTCGTTTGTTGCCTCGCCGTACTGACGCTACAACTAAAGGCCTGCCCGGTCGTGAAAAACCGACCGCACACATTCAGTTTTTTGCTTGAGGAGTGACCCATGGTTGCCGCATTGCTTGATCGTCTTGGTGTGAACCCGGCCCTTTATCAGAACGGCAAAGTGCCGGTGCATTCGCCGATCGACGGCAGCCGCATTGCCGCCGTCAACTGGGAAGGCCCGGCCGAAGTCGAGCAGCACATCAGTCGCGCAGATCATGCGTTCGAAGCGTGGCGCAAGGTGCCGGCCCCGCGCCGCGGCGAACTGGTGCGCCAATTCGGCGAAGTGTTGCGCGAGTACAAAGCCGATCTCGGCGAACTGGTCTCGTGGGAGGCGGGCAAGATCACTCAGGAAGGCTTGGGTGAAGTGCAGGAGATGATCGACATCTGCGACTTCGCCGTCGGTCTGTCCCGCCAACTGTACGGCTTGACCATCGCCTCCGAGCGTCCGGGCCACCACATGCGTGAAACCTGGCATCCACTGGGCGTGGTCGGCGTCATCAGCGCCTTTAACTTCCCGGTTGCGGTGTGGGCGTGGAACACCACGCTGGCGCTGGTCTGCGGCAACCCGGTGGTGTGGAAACCCTCGGAGAAAACCCCGCTGACGGCGCTGGCCTGTCAGGCGCTGTTTGACCGCGTGGTGAAGAATTTCAGCGATGCTCCGGCGAGTCTCTGCCAAGTGATCATCGGTGGCCGTGACGCCGGTGAGGCGCTGGTCGATGACCCGCGAGTGGCGCTGATCAGTGCGACCGGCAGCACCCGCATGGGCCGCGAAGTGGCGCCGAAAGTCGCCGCGCGTTTCGCGCGCAGCATTCTCGAACTGGGCGGCAACAACGCGATGATCCTCGGTCCGAGTGCCGACCTCGACATGGCCGTGCGCGCAATCCTGTTCAGCGCGGTCGGCACTGCTGGCCAGCGTTGCACCACGCTGCGTCGCTTGATTGCCCACGAGTCGGTGAAGGAAGAAATCGTCACTCGCCTCAAGGCTGCGTACGCGAAAGTGCGTATCGGCCATCCGCTGGAAGGCAATCTGATCGGCCCGCTGATCGATAAACACAGCTTCGAAAACATGCAGGATGCGCTGGAACAGGCTTTGAGCGAGGGCGGCCGGGTGTTCGGCGGCAAGCGTCAATTGCAGGATCAATTCCCCAATGCTTACTACGTCTCGCCAGCGATTGTTGAAATGCCGGAGCAGAGCGACGTGGTCTGCAGCGAGACCTTCGCGCCGATCCTGTACGTGGTCGGCTATAGCGATTTCGAGGAAGCGCTGCGCCTGAACAACGCTGTGCCGCAAGGCCTGTCATCGTGCATTTTCACCACGGATGTGCGCGAGGCTGAACGGTTCATGTCGGCGGTCGGCAGCGACTGTGGCATCGCCAACGTCAATATCGGCCCGAGCGGCGCGGAAATCGGCGGCGCGTTTGGTGGCGAGAAGGAGACCGGTGGCGGTCGTGAGTCGGGCTCCGATGCCTGGCGCGGGTACATGCGCCGCCAGACCAACACCGTGAACTACTCGCTGGAGTTGCCGCTGGCGCAGGGCATTACGTTCGACTGATATCAGGGCGGCTCTTTCCCTGTGGGAGCGGGCCTGCTCGCGAAGACCATGAGTCAGTCGACATCAAAGTTGGCTGAAACGCCGCTTTCGCGAGCAGGCTCGCTCCCACAGGATCAGCAGTGTGTTTGGCAGGTTTCTGTTGGAGTCTGGCAATGCCGTTACGCGAAGAATGTCTGTGGGAAAAGCTCACGCCACTGAGGCCCGATAACACGGCGCTCAAGGGTGAGGTCAAGGTTGATGTCTGCGTGATCGGCGCCGGGTTCACCGGGTTGTCGGCGGCAGTGCATCTGTTGGAAAAAGGCAAAACCGTCTGCGTGCTGGAAGCTCATCGTGCCGGTCACGGTGGCTCCGGGCGCAATGTCGGGCTGGTCAACGCCGGTATGTGGATCCCGCCGGACGAGATCGAAGCCGGTTTCGGCGAGGCGGTCGGCAGCCAGCTCAACCGCATGCTCGGGGCAGCGCCTTCACTGGTGTTCAGCCTTGTGGATAAGTACAACATCGATTGCCAGCTACGCCGCGAAGGCACATTGCACATGGCGCACAACGCCAAGGGCGAGGCGGATCTGCGCAGTCGTGAGCAACAATGGAAACGCCGCGGCGCACCGGTCGAATTGCTGACCGGCAAGGCCTGTGAGCAAGCCACCGGTACGCAGAAAATCGCCGCCGCCCTGCTTGATCGTCGCGCCGGCACGCTCAACCCGATGGCCTATGTCACCGGTCTGGCGAATGCCGTGATCAGCCTCGGTGGGCAGATGTTTGATCATTCTCCGGTCACTCGACTTGAGCGCGTGGGGCAACAATGGTCAGTGCAGACCGAGCACGGTTCGGTGCTGGCCGAGCAAGTGGTGATCGCCTCCAACGCCTATACCGAAGGCGACTGGACCGAACTCAAGCGCAACTTCTTCCCCGGTTACTACTATCAGGTCGCCTCAGTGCCACTGACCGAAGATGCCGCGCAGGACATTCTGCCGGGCGGTCAGGGGTCGTGGGACACGCGGCAAGTGTTGAGCAGCATTCGCCGCGACAAAGAAGGGCGGTTGTTGCTCGGCAGTCTCGGCAACGGCAATCAGAAACCGGCCTGGTTTCTCAAGGCCTGGGCCGATCGGGTGCAACAGCATTATTTCCCCAATCTGAAACCTGTCGAATGGGAATGCACCTGGACAGGGCGTATTGCGTTCACGCCCGATCACTTGATGCGCCTGTTCGAACCGGCGCCCGGTCTGGTCGCCGTCACCGGTTATAACGGCCGTGGCGTGACGACCGGCACCGTGGTGGGCAAGGCCTTCGCCGATTACTTGTGTAATGGCAATCCTCAGGCCCTGCCAATTCCCTTTGCACCGATGCAGCCGCTGGCAGGCGTGGGGTTGCGCAGTTGTCTCTATGAGGCCGGGTTTTCGCTGTATCACGCGGGCCAGTGCCTGCGCATCGTCATCTGATTGTTGAAATATGTTGCGTGGAGCGGCGCTTTTTCGCTTAGCGACTAGCCTGTAATGGTGCGGGTTGTAGCAGTCCCGCACCAGCAGTGTGCAGTTCGGTGACGCGGGCTGTTACAGGCTGGTTGCACGTCGATTGGTGCCGCGGTTGCAATGATGGCGCGAGCGGGTTGCGCCTGAAGAAATAAATGGTTTCACCTTCCGCGGTTTAGACGGTTGCACGCCCAATGAAAATGGGAACGAAACAGTCGAAATAACAAGAAAGCAGCGACTTTTTGAAGAATAAAAAACCGATGGCACGGCCCTTGCTCTGAGCATCAGGAGAAGTGAAGTCGCAGTGCCAACTAAAAAAAACCTTGGAGCACCACCTCATGTCCCAGACGTTTTACAAGAAAGGCTTTCTGGCCCTCGCAGTAGCTACTGCGTTGGGTGTTTCTGCGTTTGCTCAAGCTGATGTGAAAATCGGTGTAGCGGGACCAATGACTGGCGCCAACGCGGCATTTGGCGAGCAGTACATGAAGGGGGCACAGGCAGCGGCTGATGCGGTCAACGCAGCAGGCGGCGTCAACGGGGAGAAAATCGTACTGGTCAAGGGCGATGACGCCTGCGAACCGAAGCAGGCCGTGACGGTCGCCAAGGACCTCACCAACCAGAAAGTCGCCGGTGTGGTCGGTCACTTCTGCTCCTCTTCGACCATCCCAGCGTCGGAAATCTATGACGAAGCGGGCATCATCGCGATCACCCCGGGTTCCACCAACCCGCAAGTGACCGAGCGCGGCCTGAGCGCCATGTTCCGTATGTGCGGCCGTGACGACCAGCAAGGCATCGTTGCCGGCGATTACATCGTCGACGTGCTCAAGGGCAAGAAAGTCGTCGTGCTGCACGACAAAGACACCTACGGTCAGGGCCTGGCCGATGCCACCAAGGCCCAGCTGGTCAAGCGCGGCGTGACCCCGGTGCTGTACGAAGGCCTGACCCGTGGTGAAAAAGACTTCAGCACCATCGTCACCAAAATCCGCGGCGCTGGCGCCGACGTTGTCTACTTCGGTGGTCTGCACCCGGAAGCCGGCCCACTGGTTCGTCAACTGCGTGAGCAAGGCCTCAAAGACGTCAAGTTCATGTCCGATGACGGCATCGTTACCGACGAACTGGTGACCACCGCTGGCGGCCCGCAATTCGTCGATGGCGTGCTGATGACCTTCGGCGCCGACCCTCGCATGCTTCCCGACAGCAAGGCTGTGGTAGATGCCTTCCGCAAGGCTGGTACCGAGCCTGAAGGCTACACCCTGTATGCCTACGCTTCGGTTCAGACCCTGGCCGCCGCTTTCAACGGCGCCAAGTCCAACAAGGGCGAAGAAGCTGCTGCCTGGCTGAAGAAAAACCCGGTGAAAACCGTCATGGGCGAGAAAGCCTGGGACTCCAAGGGCGACCTGAAAGTCTCCGACTACGTGGTTTACCAGTGGGACAAGGACGGCAAATACCACCAGCTGGAAAAACAGAAGTAAGGGCTGACGTGATTGCCTGAATCCCACCAATCCAATGTGGGAGCGAGCCTGCTCGCGAAGACGGAATGACTGCCAACACATGTGTTGAATGATCGACCGCATTCGCGAGCAGGCTCGCTCCCACAGGAACGGTGTGGGACGGGCGGATCGTGGCTGACATTGCTCCGACGTAATTCTGTATTTTTCCTAGAAGGACCGCACATCGACGATGTGCAGGTTCTCACTGCGTGAGATTGCGTTATGGATGGTATTTTCCTGCAGCAACTGGTCAACGGCCTGACCCTCGGGTCGGTCTATGGCCTGATCGCCATCGGCTACACAATGGTCTACGGCATCATCGGCATGATCAACTTCGCCCACGGCGAGGTTTACATGATTTCTGCTTACCTGGCGGCAATCAGTCTGGCTCTGCTGGCGTACTTCGGTATCGAATCTTTCCCTCTGCTGATGCTCGGCACCCTGATCTTCACCATCGTTGTCACGGCGGTGTATGGCTGGGTCATCGAGCGTGTTGCCTACAAACCCCTGCGTAACTCCACACGGCTGGCGCCGCTGATCAGCGCCATCGGTATTTCGCTGATCCTGCAAAACTACGCACAGATCGCCCAAGGCGCCAAACAACAGGGCGTTCCGACGCTGCTGACCGGTGCATGGCGGGTTGAAGTCGGTACCGGCTTCGTACAACTGACCTACACCAAAGTATTCATTCTGGTGGCCGCGTTCGTCGGCATGGGGCTGCTGACCTACATCATCAAGTACACCAAGCTCGGCCGCATGTGCCGCGCCACTCAGCAAGACCGCAAGATGGCCTCGATCCTGGGGATCAACACCGATCGGGTGATTTCCTACGTGTTCATCATCGGTGCAGCCATGGCGGCACTCGCTGGTGTGCTGATCACCATGAACTACGGCACCTTCGACTTCTACGCCGGCTTCATCATCGGCATCAAGGCGTTCACCGCAGCGGTACTCGGCGGGATCGGCTCGCTGCCCGGCGCCATGTTGGGCGGGATCATCCTCGGCATCTCCGAGTCGCTGTTCTCCGGCCTGGTCAACTCCGACTACAAAGACGTGTTCAGCTTCTCGCTGCTCGTACTTGTTCTGGTCTTCCGGCCGCAGGGCCTGTTGGGCCGTCCTCTTGTGTCGAAGGTGTAAGCGATGTCTTCAACCACTAAAAAATCCATTGATGTCAAAAAAAGCCTGGTTGAGGCGATTCTGGCCGGCCTGATTGCCTTGATTGTTTTCGGGCCAATTGTCGGTGTCGTACTCGACGGTTACAGCTTCAACCTTGAAATGACCCGCGTGGCCTGGATCATTGCCATCGTCATGGCCGGCCGCTTTGCCCTGAGCCTGTTTCTGCAAACGCCCAAGGGCCTGAAGATTCTCGACGGATTCGAGAGCGCCGGGTCGGGTGTGCATGTATTGCCCGCCGATCACAAATCAAGCCTGCGCTGGATTATCCCGCTGGTGGTTCTGCTGGCAGTGGCCGTGCCGTTCTTCTCCAACTCGTACCTGCTGGGCGTGGTCATCCTCGGGTTGATCTACGTGCTGTTGGGGCTTGGGCTGAACATTGTGGTTGGCCTGGCCGGATTGCTCGACCTCGGTTACGTGGCGTTCTACGCCATCGGTGCCTACGGTCTGGCGCTCGGTTATCAATATCTGGGGCTGGGTTTCTGGACGGTGCTGCCGCTGGCGGCGATCACCGCGGGGCTTGCCGGCTGCATCCTCGGTTTCCCGGTGCTGCGCCTGCATGGCGACTATCTGGCGATCGTGACCTTGGGCTTCGGTGAGATCATTCGTCTGGTCCTCAACAACTGGCTGTCCCTGACCGGCGGCCCGAACGGCATGGCGGCGCCGCTGCCGACGTTCTTCGGTCTGGAGTTCGGCAAGCGCGCGAAGGATGGCGGGGTGCCGTTTCATGAGTTTTTTGGCATCGCTTACAACCCGGACGTGAAGTACTACTTCATCTACGCGGTGCTGTTCCTCGTGGTGCTGGCCGTGCTGTACATCAAACATCGACTGGTGAAGATGCCGGTCGGTCGCGCTTGGGAAGCCCTGCGTGAAGATGAAATCGCCTGCCGCTCGATGGGCCTCAACCACGTACTGGTCAAGCTATCGGCCTTCACCATCGGCGCGTCGACGGCGGGTCTGGCGGGTGTGTTCTTCGCGACTTATCAGGGCTTCGTCAACCCGACCTCGTTTACTTTCTTCGAATCGGCCCTGATCCTCGCCATCGTCGTGCTCGGCGGCATGGGCTCGACCATCGGTGTGGTGATTGCAGCGTTTGTGCTTACCGTCGCCCCGGAGCTGCTGCGCGGGTTTGCTGAGTATCGCGTGCTGCTGTTCGGCATTCTGATGGTGTTGATGATGATCTGGCGACCACGCGGGTTGATTCGCATCAGCCGTACCGGGGTCAAACCACGCAAAGGTGCCATTCACTACGAGAGGACTGCGCCATGAGTGAAGTCGTACTCTCTGTTGAAAAACTGATGATGCATTTCGGTGGCATCAAGGCGTTGAGCGATGTCAGCCTGAAGGTCAAACGCAACTCGATCTTCGCCCTGATCGGCCCCAACGGTGCCGGCAAGACCACGGTGTTCAACTGCCTGACCGGTTTCTACAAGGCGTCCGGCGGCAAGATCGAACTCAACGTGCGCGGGCAGCAGACCAACGTCATTCAGCTATTGGGTGAGTCGTTCAAACCGACCGACTTCGTTTCGCCGAAAAGCTTTCTCAGCCGGATGTACTACAAGATGTTTGGCGGCACCCATCTGGTGAACCGCGCAGGCCTGGCTCGTACCTTCCAGAACATTCGTCTGTTCAAGGAAATGTCCGTGCTGGAAAACCTGCTGGTGGCCCAGCACATGTGGGTCAACCGCAACATGCTCGCCGGCATCCTTAACACCAAGGGCTATCGCAAAGCCGAAAGCGACGCGCTGGATTGTGCGTTCTACTGGCTGGAAGTGGTCGATCTGGTCGACTGCGCCAACCGTCTCGCCGGTGAGCTCTCGTACGGCCAGCAACGCCGTCTGGAGATCGCCCGGGCCATGTGCACGCGGCCGCAGATCATCTGCCTCGACGAACCGGCCGCCGGCCTCAACCCTCAGGAAACCGAAGCGCTGAGCGCAATGATCCGGCTGCTGCGCGACGAGCATGATCTGACCGTGGTGCTGATCGAACACGACATGGGCATGGTAATGAGCATTTCCGACCACATCGTGGTGCTGGACCACGGCATCGTTATCGCTGAAGGCGGACCTGAAGCTATCCGTAACGACCCGAAAGTGATTGCCGCCTACCTGGGCGCCGACGAAGAGGAGCTGGTATGAGCCAACCGATCCTCGAACTGAAAAACCTGGACGTGTTCTACGGCCCGATCCAGGCACTCAAAGGCGTTTCGTTGCAGATCAATGAAGGGGAAACCGTCAGCCTGATCGGCTCCAATGGAGCGGGTAAATCAACATTGCTGATGTCGATCTTCGGCCAGCCCCGTGCGGCGAACGGGCAGATCATTTATCAAGGCGTCGACATTACCCAAAAGTCATCGCACTACATCGCGTCCAACGGCATTGCGCAGTCGCCGGAAGGACGGCGGGTGTTCCCTGACATGACCGTCGAGGAAAACCTGTTGATGGGCACCATCCCGATTGGCGACAAGTATGCCAAAGAGGATATGCAGCGCATGTTCGAGTTGTTCCCACGGCTTGAAGAGCGGCGCACGCAGCGGGCGATGACCATGTCCGGCGGTGAACAACAGATGCTCGCCATTGCTCGCGCATTGATGAGCCGACCGAAGTTGTTGCTGCTCGATGAACCGAGCCTGGGTCTGGCACCGATTGTTGTGAAGCAGATCTTCGCGACCCTGCGGGAACTGGCCAAAACCGGCATGACGATTTTCCTCGTCGAGCAGAACGCCAACCATGCGTTGAAACTGTCGGATCGGGCGTACGTGATGGTCAACGGCGAGATTCGCCTGACGGGTACCGGTAAGGAGTTGCTGGTGAACGAGGAGGTGCGTAACGCCTATCTGGGCGGGCACTGAGTTACATCGTTATGCACAAGCCCCGACGCGCGAGCCTCGGGGCTTTTTTATCCCTCAAATTCAACACAACCCCCTGTGGGAGCGAGCCTGCTCGCGAATGCGGTGTATCAGTCACCTGATTATCTGGGCGTGCCATCGACTTCGCGAGCAGGCTCGCTCCCACGGGTGAATTGTGTAATTTCCAGAATTGTGGAAAACAAATTCCGCTACCTGCCAAAGCGCGACATATAGACGCTGCAAATGGCTGTTTTTCCACAGTTTTGACTTGTCCCCGTTTGCTGTGGAGCTGGCTGTGAATAACGTGGGAGTAGCTGGCTGAATCCCTTTAAAACCGTGGCTTTCAGGCGTGTGGTTGTTTTTTGATCAGGTGTTTTTGCTGGAGTGGCAGACGTCTTTGTCAACCTTTTTGTGGGGGCTGCATCGCCGCACTTTTGATGGGTGCAAGCCTGTGGATAAGTCTGTGATTAAACTCTGGAAAGACCCCGCTAAGGGCCGTAATTACTGGCCTCGCGCAATCACTGCTCCAACCGACCTGTCGTGCAAAATGCCATGTCCCGCACAGGTAGCGCTCCATGGTCAAGCAATAAACTTTCCATTTCGCCCGCAAAGCCTTGTGTGGCGCGGCTTTGCGCGCTTCCACTTGCCCCCGGAAACTGTGGAAGGGACTGTGGATAACATGCGTGCACATGGCTACAGGCCACGCTGGCTATGGCGTCGGAACGATTGTTTGTTTTTTATACAGTGAGCGGGTGTTGCCCGTGCTTGCGCGGCCGGGCATGCTGCCTGCTGATTTTCTATTCCAATGGCTGCCCTCGCGGTCGAAGCAAGGAGAACACGATGTCCAACACCCTGTTTATCACCGGCGCGACGTCCGGTTTTGGTGAAGCTTGCGCCCGTCGTTTTGCCGAGGCTGGCTGGAAACTGGTGCTAACCGGTCGTCGTGAAGAACGCCTCAACGCTCTGTGCGCTGAGTTGTCCAAGCAGACTGAAGTGCATGGCCTGGTGCTTGATGTGCGCGATCGCAAGGCGATGGAGGAGGCGATTGCCAACCTGCCGCCATCGTTCGCCAAACTGCGTGGCCTTATCAACAACGCGGGCCTGGCGTTGGGCGTGGACCCTGCGCCGAAATGCGATCTGGATGATTGGGACACCATGGTCGACACCAACGTCAAAGGCCTGATGTACGCCACTCGCTTGCTGTTGCCGCGCCTGATCGCCCATGGTCGTGGCGCTGGCATCGTCAACCTCGGCTCCATCGCCGGCAACTATCCGTATCCTGGCAGCCATATCTACGGCGCGACCAAAGCGTTTGTTAAGCAGTTTTCGCTGAACCTGCGCTGCGACTTGCAGGGCACCGGCGTGCGCGTCAGCAACATTGAGCCGGGGCTGTGCGAAAGCGAATTCTCGCTGGTGCGTTTCGCCGGTGATCAGGAACGGTACAACGCCACCTACGCCGGGGCCGAGCCGATCCAGCCGCAAGACATCGCCGAGACGATTTTCTGGGTGATGAATGCGCCGGCGCATATCAACATCAATAGCCTGGAATTGATGCCGGTGAGCCAGACCTGGGCCGGGTTTGCCATCGAGCGGAACAAGGCTTAAGACCGCACAACGGCTATCGCTGGCAAGCCAGCTCTCACAGGTAACAAGTCGACTACAAGGTTTGTGTACACCGACGATCCTGTGGGAACTGGGTTGCCAGCGATGGGCCAAAACAGGCAATAAATCCCGATAAGGTAGACTCCTCTCCCAGCAACCCCACCGCACCCCGCGGTTTTCAAGGTTTTTAGAGGAGGCTACGTGAGTAACCGAGGTGAGCAGTCGCTGCTCAAACAATCGACCATCCTGATGTTTGCAGTGTCGATTGCCGGTATCGTCACCGGTTTTGTTTCAGGTTCGCAATCCATCCTGTTCGATGGTTTTTTCTCGCTCATCGCAACCTTCATCAAAGTACTGATGCTGATCACTGCCAAGCTGATCGCCAAGCAAAGCAATCACCGTTTCCAGTTCGGCTTCTGGCATCTGGAACCCATGGTGCTGCTGATTGAAGGCAGTTTCCTGCTGTTGATTGCCATCTACGCGTTTCTCAACGGTGTGTTCGGCATCATCGACGGTGGCCGGGACATTGAGTTGGGGCTGGTGATCATCTATGCCGCCGTGTTTACCGTGGTCGAGTTCGCGTACTTCTTCTACGTGCGTCGGCGCAATCGCAAGCTCAAATCCAGCCTGATCCAGTTCGACAACATCAGTTGGCTGGTGGACGCGATGCTTTCTGTGGGCCTGTTGATCAGTTTTCTCACGGCGCTGCTGCTCAAGTCCCAGGGCTATGGCGAATGGGCGGTTTACGTCGATCCGCTGATCCTGATCGTACTGGCCCTGACCATGCTGACACCGGCCTTCAAGATCCTCGGCCCGGCATTACGCGATGTGCTGGGCATTGCACCGGACACGCTGAATGACCACGTGCGCCAGGTGATGGACGCGGCGAAGGCCGAGCATGGTTTCGACGATTATGTGTCTTACGTGCAGAAGCACGGACGGGCGCGGTTTATCGAGATTCATGTGGTGTTGCCGGCGGATTACCGACTGGAGAACGTCGGGCAACTGGATGCCCTGCGTGAAGAGATTTCCGCGAAGCTGGGCAAACCGGATGCGGCGCGATGGTTGACCATCAGCTTCACGGGCGACAAGAAGTGGATCGCCTAGACACCGTATAAGGCCATCGCGAGCAGGCTCACTCTTAAAGAGGAATTTATTCCAACTATAGGAATGAGCCTGCTCGCGATAACGGTAGATCAATCAAAGAAGATATTCAGCCAGGCCGCGGTAGCACGTCGCCAGGTGATACGGTGTGGTCGAGGGCATGTCCTTGCGGCTGACTTCGCCCTGCTCATCGCGGCACTCATGCCAGCCACCGGCATGCAGAAAGCGCTGTTGCAATGCCTGCAATTGATGCAGCACCACGGCTTCGCTGTCGGGGCGCAAGGTCAGCGCGCGCAGGTATTCGGCCTGCGCCCAGATCCGCTGAGTCGAATCTTTTGGACGTCCGTCCATTTCCAGATCAAGCATCGCCCGCACCGCACCGCTGGGCTGCTCCACGCCGAATTGCTCGGTGAAGGCAAACGCCTTATCAAGCGCCGAATGCAATTTCGAACCGCGCAGCAACGCTGACGATTGCAGCAGGAAATACCATTCGAACTGGTGCCCTGGCTCGTACCAGTTATCCACAGCACCCAAAGGTTTTTCCATCAACACGCCATGTTGCGGGTCGATGAAACGCTTGTGCATGGCTGTGCATAACTCAAGTAGCGCCTGTTGCGTAGCGCTGTCCTGGCGCACGTGCAGAGTGGCGAGGAAGGCTTCGGCCAGGTGCATCAAGGGGTTTTGCAACGGGCCGGTTTCGAGGGTGAGCCAGTTGCGATCAAGGCAGGCTTCGTAAAGGCCATCGCCGGTGGCGAAACGCTGACCGATGACTTCCAGCGCGGCGTTCAACGTCGATTCCACCAGCGGCTCGCGGGATTTTTCCCAGTAATGCGCGCAGGCAAACAGGATGAACGCGTGGGTGTAGAGATCCTTGCGCTGATCCAGCGGTTTGCCCTGCGCATCGATGCTGTAGAACCAGCCGCCGTGTTCGGCATCGTGGAAGTGTCGTTGCAGAGAACGGAACAGCGCGGCCGCACGCTCTTCTGCGTTATCCACAACGCCGATCAGGCTGGAAAACAGATACAGCTGCCGTGCACAGGCCATCGCCCGATAACGTTGCGCTGGCAAGGGCTGGTGCGCGGCGTCGAGTGCTTCGTAGGGCAGTGCCATGTCGGCATTCCAGCCCGGGCCTTGCCAGAGCGGCACGATCACGTTGACGAAGTGCTGCTGCACCTCGGTGAACAGGGCGGTCAATTCAGGCAGGGATTTGGAGCGGGAAGCATGGGGCATTGGCGGACGTCGTCACGGCTGGGGCGATTGCGCGACATGGTAGCAGAGCGGCAGCCTTTAGAGGCTCGGAGTCTGATCGGTCGTCATCGCTGGCAAGCCAGCTTGTATGCTGGTACTTGAAGGGAGGAGAAGGGACAAAGCCAGATTCTGACTGTTGACGCAGTACAGATCCGTGGGAGATTTCGCCCCTCCTCCTTTCACCCAAGCGCCGATAAAGAATGCATCTGGCTAGGACCGACGATAGGAACAAGCCTGCGCCCCTGGGTGAGCCCTTCAAGTGTTCAAAACCATATCTCGGGGGATGCTCTATGGCAATGCCGGTTTCTGTCGTAAAGCCTATCGTTGGCGTGGATGTCGCCAAGGATGAACTGGTCATCTACCAGGCTGAGCTGGATTTGCTCGAATCTATTCCCAATGACAAGGCAGCCATCAAAAAATGGCTGAAAGCCTTACCTGCACCGGTTGATCTGGCCATTGAATCGACCAACACCTATCACTTGGCATTCGCCGATATGGCCCATGAAGCCGGGTGCACGATTTACATGGTCGGCGGATACGAGCTGAGTCATTACCGTAAAGGGGTGAAAGTTCGCGCCAAAACCGACGCGCTGGACGCCAAACTGCTGGCTCGTTATCTGAAAAACGAATACGAAGAGCTTCATCCCTGGACCCCGCCATCACCTCTATATCGCCGACTCTTGAGCCTTTTCCGCCGTCGCGCGGCGCTAGTCCAAGCACGGGTTGGTCTGGTGCAAAGCTGGGCAAATGAACCGCTGCTCAAAAGCGCATTTGCCGAGCAAGTGGCCTCAATGCAGAGGCTTGAAACGCTGGTCGAGAAGATGATCAGCGACCAGTTGAAAGAGGCTGGGCTGCTCGCCGATCTGAAGCGTTGCACGAAAGTTGAAGGTATTGGTTTTTTGACAGGGGCCCGTTTGATCGCGACGTTTCAGCGGGGCGACTTCAGAAACGCGGACGCATTTATTGCGTTTTTGGGGATGGATTTGCGAGTGTCGCAGTCAGGACAAAAAGGTGGTCGCAGAAGCCTGACCAAACGAGGTGACCCGGAGGCCCGACGGCTGCTGCATAACGCCGCCATGTCGGCCAGTCGCACTTCAGCGTGGAAAGCGTTCTATGAAGAGCAAAGAGCCCGTGGGTTCAGTACCACACAAGCGCTGGTAATCCTGGCCCGAAAGCTCGCCCGAGTGGTGTTCGCACTGTTAAAGGGACAGAGCGAATACCAGCCAAAAGCAGGTTGAGGGCTTCCCCTCAACCATAGAATCTCCCACAGGGATCTTCGGTGTTCACATGATTGTGGCTACACCAAATGAGCTGTGGGAGCTGGCTTGCCAGCGATGAGGCCGGTACAGGCGACAGAGATCAGCCAGCCAGCAACCAGACCCCGGTCGCCGCCGAAGCCGCACCTGCCAAGCGCACCAGTGGCGCCGCAGCCTGCGGCAACACGCGGACCACGCCATAACCGGCCGCATGCAGGGCCGCAGTCGCAGCTACAAAACCTGCCGCGTACGCCCAAGGGCTGCTCATCTCCGGCAACTCAAGGCCATGCGCGACACCATGGAACAACGCAAACAGCGCCGTCGCCGCTACCGCCATTACCAACGGCGGACGCACCGCCAGCGCCACGGCCAGGCCCAGCGCCAGCACCGATGCGGCGATCCCGCTTTCCAGCGCCGGCAGTTCCAGCCCTTCAAAACCGAGCATGCCGCCGATCAGCATGGTGCCGACAAAAGTGCAAGGCAGCGCCCAGCGCGCCGCGCCTTTTTGCTGCGCGGCCCACAAGCCGACGGCGACCATCGCCAACAAGTGGTCGAGGCCGCCAATCGGGTGGCTGATGCCCGCGATCAAGCCGCTGTCGCCGTGACCCGGATGTGCGAAGGCCAGTGCCGGGGTCAGCAGTAGCGCAACGGCGCCGAAAATACGTTTGAGTGTCATGGATAAGCTTCCTTGTTGATAAATGAATCAGGCTGCGGTCAGCAAGCCCTGGCGTTCGATAAAGGCGATGATTGCGTCCAGACCCTGACCGGTCTTCTGGTTGCTGAACACGAACGGCTTGCCGTTGCGCATGCGTCGGGTGTCGCTATCCATCATTTCCAGCGAGGCACCGACCAGCGGCGCCAGGTCGATCTTGTTGATCACCAGCAGGTCAGATTTGCAGATGCCCGGCCCGCCTTTGCGCGGCAACTTGTCGCCCGCCGAGACGTCGATCACGTAGATGGTCAGGTCGGACAGTTCCGGGCTGAACGTCGCCGACAGGTTGTCGCCGCCGGACTCCACCAGAATCAGGTCCAGCCCCGGAAAACGCCGGTTCAACTGATCGACCGCTTCGAGGTTGATCGAGGCGTCTTCGCGGATCGCCGTGTGCGGGCAGCCGCCGGTTTCCACACCGATGATCCGCTCCGGCGCCAGCGCTTCGTTGCGCACCAGAAAGTCGGCGTCTTCGCGGGTGTAGATGTCGTTGGTGACCACGGCGAGGTTGTAGCGCTCGCGCAAGGCGAGGCACAGGGCCAGGGTCAGCGCGGTTTTACCGGAACCGACCGGGCCGCCGATACCGATACGCAAAGGTTGTGTGTTCATACGGCTTCTCCAAAATAAAAGGCCCAAAATGACGGGCCCTAGGAACGGAACAGACGGCTGTACTGGCGCTCATGGGCCATGCACGTCAGGGACAGGCCGAACGCGGCGCTGCCCATGTGTTCGGGTTTGATGTGGGTCGCGTCTTGCTGCGCCTGTTGCAGCAGCGGCAGCAATTCGCTGGTCAGGCGCTGGGCGGCTTGCTGGCCCAGCGGCAAGGTTTTCATCAGCACGGCGAGCTGGTTTTCCAGCCAGCTCCACAGCCAGGCGGCGAGGGCGTCTTGGGGGCTGATCCCCCAGGCGCGAGCAGCCAGTGCCCAGCCGAGCGCCAGATGCGGTTCGGCGCATTGCTCGAGAAAGCTGCGCGCCGGCGCGTCGAGTTCTGGCAAGCCGTTGAGCAACTGCTGCAGCGAGTAACCCATCTGCCGACTTTCCAGGTGCAACTCGCGAGTCTCGCGACTGGCGCGGTGGGTTTCGCAGATTTGCTGCAGTTCGCCCCAGTTTTCCTCGGCGGCTGCCTGGCAATGGGCAAGCAGCAGCGGCGCTTCGAAACGGGCGAGATTGAGCAGCAACTGATCGCTGATCCAGCGGCGGGCGCTGTCCGGGTTGTTCACGCGGCCGTTATCCACAGCCATTTCCAGGCCTTGCGAATAGCTGTAGCCGCCAATCGGCAATTGCGGACTGGCCAGGCGCAGCAGCGCCCAGGCTGGGTTCATAAACGAACGCCGAACTGGTGCAGTTTTGGCGCGTAGTTGAAATCTTCGTCGCCGTGCCGCGAATGGTGATGGCCGCCGCCGTAGGCACCGTGTTCCGGTTGGAACGGGGCCTCAAGCGCTTCGACCTGCGCACCGAGTTGTTCCAGCATGGCTTTGAGCACGTAGTCGTCGAGCAAGCGCAGCCAGCCATCGCCGACTTGCAGGGCGACGTGGCGATTGCCCAGGTGATACGCGGCGCGGGTCAGTTCGAGGGCATTGGCGCAGGTGACGTGCAGCAGTTGTTCGGCGCGGGCGCAGACACGGACGATGCGACCGTCCTCGGCTTGTAGGCATTCGCCGTCATACAGCGGCGGCTGACCGCGCTCCAAAAACAACCCGACGTCTTCGTTCTCGGCACTGAAACAGCGCAAACGGCTCTTGCTTCGGGCTTCGAAGGTCAGGTGCAACTCGGCGGCCCAGACGGGTTGAGGGTCGATTCTGCGATGAATCACCAACATCGGAAAGCTTCCAGCAGTGGACAATACTCAGGCTAGAGCAAGGGGCTTGCCAATCGGACGATATGTAGGAAATCCCTGTAGGATCGTAGAGGGTGTTGCAGGATGTTGCGGGGATTTGAAGCGTTTTGGTGCATGGAGTTTTTTACATGCACTAAATAGAGGCCGTGACGCTGAGCCATTGTGGGAGCGAGCCTGCTCGCGAAGGCAATCTTTCAGTCACCGGAAAGGGTGAATGACAAACCGTTTTCGCGAGCAGGCTCGCTCCCACAGGGGAATTCGGCTACATCACAAAGAAAGGGGGCTATTCGGTACTGCCCAGGCCTTGCCAGTGCTTGAGCCCGATGAAGATGAAGCGCAACTGCTGGGTGATCTTCGCCTGCGGCGTCAAATGCTCGGGCAAGGCGTCGGCTGGCGGGTCAATGATGTCCGGCAGGGTGGCGAACACCGATTTGACGATCAGATCGGCCATCACGCTCAGGCCGTCAGCGTCCAGATGCTGAAGCTTGGGCATCATCGTCAGGTCGGCCGCGAGGTCGGAGCTGATGTTCTCGCGCAGACGGCCAATCGCCTGGCGCACCGGCAGCGAACCACCGTACTGCTCGCGCGCCAGAAACAGGAACTGCGAACGGTTGGCGCTGACCACATCGAGGAAGATCCGCACCGACGCATCGATGATGCCGCCCATGACGAATTCGTTATGGCGCACCAAGCGGATGGTTTCGCGGAAGGTCTGGCCCACTTCGCTGACCAGCACCAGACCGAGTTCGTCCATATCGGCAAAATGCCGATAGAAACCGGTGGGCACGATGCCGGCGGTTTTCGTCACTTCGCGCAGGCTCAGGCTGCCGAATCCTCGGCCGCTTTCCATCAAGTGGCGGGCAGCGTCCATCAGGGCGTTGCGGGTCTGTTGCTTCTGTTCGGCGCGGGGCAGCATCGCAGGTGTGTTCTTTGGCAGGACAAGCGCCGCACTCTAGCAAATCGGCTTTATCGGCGTCGAACGGCAGCGGGGCAGGTAGCGGGGAAATGGCGACTTATTGAGGGCTGCGGCTAAAAAGGCAAAAGCCCAATCCGGGGATTGGGCTTTTTTTCAGGGCCGCCATGGGCTCAGCTCACAGCGCTGTTGCGTTCGATTACACGGTCACCACCACCTTCAGCAAGCGCTTGGCCTTGTGGGGTTTTGTCATAGCCGTCTTCGACCAGACCTTTTTCTTCCAGGCGATTGCGACCGTTTTCGGCGACAGCCTGGCCTTGTGGGGTGTTGTCGTAGCCGTCTTCGACCAGACCTTTTTCTTCCAGACGATTGCGACCGTTCTCGGCAAGTTGACCTTGTGGAGTTTTGTCGTAGCCATCTTCAGCCAGGGTCTGACCTTGTGGAGTTTTGTCATAGCCGTCTTCGGCCAGGGTTTGGCTGAACACCGAGTGGCTGTCTTTGACTTGCGGAGTGGCTTGTTCGGCAGCGGGCAGAGCGAAAGCAGTGCTGGCTAGCATCGAAAGGGTAAGACTCAGTAGTAATTGGCGTTTCATGATGGGTTGCTCCTTGGGGGGGCGATAAAGTGGGTACGAGGGCAATGCTACTCTCGATAAGTCGATATAAAAGTTCATAAAAGCAATGGTAATAATCAACAGAATTGATTGTTCTGGCGGGAGGCTCTAGAACGGGCCTTCCAGAGGGGCGCTTTTGCACCGCAGTGGGTATTTTCGACCCACTCGTGCCTCGCAAAAGTGCGGGTGGCGGTAACGCTGCCTGACCGATCGGTCGGATTTGGCGCGGCTTTTTGCGTCTTAATCGGTCTTTCGATTAAACCTGCGGGCCTTTTGCCAGTCACAGATTTCATAGGGGCCGCTTTGGCCCGCCGTTTCAGCCGTACGCCGTGGCTTGGGCGTGCGGTCGTGATCAGGAGTTTTGTGCATGACGCGCACTGGAAAAATCTTCAGCTGGACCTTCGCCACCCTCGTACTGCTATTGGCTGTACTGGTGCTGATCATCGTGTTCTTCGACTGGAACCGGATCAAACCGCCGCTCAATGCCAAAGTCTCGGAAGAATTGCACCGACCGTTTGCCATCAACGGCAACCTCGCGGTGATCTGGCAGCGCGAGCCGGATGAAGGCGGCTGGCGCGCCTGGGTGCCTTGGCCGCATGTGGTCGCCGAGGATTTGAGCCTGGGCAACCCGGACTGGTCGAAGCAGCCGCAGATGGTCACGCTCAAGCGCGTCGAGTTGCGTATTTCGCCGTTGGCCTTGCTGGCGCAACGAGTGGTGATCCCGCGCATCGACCTGACCGAACCCAACGCCGAGTTGCAACGCCTGGCCGACGGCCGCGCCAACTGGACGTTCAAGTTCGATCCCAAGGATCCGAATGCCGAGCCGTCGAACTGGGTCGTGGATATCGGCGCCATCAAGTTCGACAAGGGCCACGTCACCCTTGACGATCAGACCTTGAAGACCAGCCTTGATGTGCTGATCGATCCTTTGGGCAAGCCGATTCCTTACAGCGATATCGTCGGCGACAAAGCGGCGAAAACCACGCAGGACAAGGTCGGCGCGCCGCAGGATTACGCTTTTGCATTAAAGGTGAAAGGTCAGTATCACGGCCAGAATCTCAGTGGTCAGGGCAAAATCGGCGGGCTGCTGGCCTTGCAGGACTCGAGCAAACCGTTCCCGCTGCAGGCCCAGGCGAAAATCGGCGATACCCGCATTGAACTGGCCGGCACCCTGACCGATCCGCTCAATCTCGGCGCCCTCGACCTGCGTCTGAAACTGGCCGGTGACAGCCTCGGTAACCTCTATCCGCTGACCGGGGTGACCCTGCCGGACACGCCGCCGTACGCCACTGATGGTCATCTCATCGCCAAGTTGCACGATGATGCCGGCGCGAAATTCACCTATGAAAAATTCAACGGCAAGATCGGCAGCAGCGACATCCACGGCGACCTGACTTACGTTGCCAGTCAGCCTCGGCCCAAGCTCAGCGGCGCGCTGGTGTCCAACCAACTGCTGTTCGCTGACCTCGGGCCGTTGATCGGTGCCGACTCCAACGACAAGCCAAAAACTGGCAGTGCACAGAGCAAGCAACCGGCAGACAAAGTCCTGCCGGTGGACGAATTCAAGACGGATCGCTGGCGCGCGATGGATGCCGATGTCGAGTTCACTGGCAAGCGTATCGTCCACAGCGAAAAACTGCCGTTCACCGACCTTTATACCCATCTGATACTCAACGACGGCGAACTTAGTCTGGAGCCGCTGCGCTTCGGCGTGGCTGGTGGCAAACTCGATGCGCAAATTCGTCTGAACGGGCGCACCGAGCCGCTGGAAGGCCGGGCGAAGTTGACGGCGCGCGGGTTCAAACTCAAGGAACTGTTCCCGACCTTCGAGCCGATGAAAACCAGCTTCGGCGAGCTCAATGGCGACGCCAATATCAGTGGGCGCGGTAACTCGGTAGCGAAGCTGCTGGGCGGCGCTAACGGCAGCTTGAAGATGCTGATCAACGACGGCGCGATCAGTCGCGAACTGATGGAGCTTGCAGGTCTCAACGTCGGCAACTACGTAGTCGGCAAAATCTTTGGCGACAAAGAAGTGAAGATCAACTGCGCGGCGGCGGACTTCGATATCAAGACTGGTTTGGCGTCCACGCGGCTGTTTGTCTTCGATACCGAGAACGCGATCATCTATATCGACGGCACGGCGAACATGGCGACCGAGCAACTGGACCTGACGGTGACGCCGGAATCCAAGGGCTGGCGTTTGATCTCGTTGCGTTCGCCGCTGTATGTGCGCGGCAAGTTCATCAAACCCGACGCTGGCGTTAAACCAGTCCCGCTGTTGTTGCGCGGCGCGGGGATGGTGGCGTTGGGAGTGATTGCGGCGCCGGCGGCGGGGTTGCTGGCATTGGTGGCCCCGAGCGGTGGCGAGCCGAATCAGTGTGCGCCGTTGCTGGAGCAGATGAAGGCCGGTAAGGCACCGGTGACCGTAAAACCAACCAAGTAAAGACAGATCAAAAGATCGCAGCCTCCGGCAGCTCCTACAGGGAAATGCGTCCCCTGTAGGAGCTGCCGAAGGCTGCGATCTTTTGCTGTTGCGATGGTGATTCAGAAAGGTTTACAGATCTTTCAGAATGTCGGCCATGTCATCCGCATGCTCTTCTTCCTGCGCGAGGATGTCTTCGAAGATGCGGCGGGTGGTCGGGTCTTTTTCGCCGATGTACTGAATGATTTCGCGATAGCTATCGATCGCGATCCGCTCGGCCACCAGGTCTTCGTAGACCATCTCCTTCAAACTGTTGCCGGCTACATATTGTGCGTGGGACATTTTCGACAGCATGTCCGGATTGAACTCCGGTTCGCCGCCCAATTGCACAATACGCTCGGCCAGTCGGTCAGCGTGTTCGCTTTCCTGCTTGGCGTGTTCGAGAAACTCATCGGCAGCGGTGCTGGCCTTCAGACCGCTGGCCATGAAGTAGTGACGTTTGTAGCGCAAGACGCAGACCAGTTCAGTGGCCAGCGATTCGTTGAGCAAACGCAGCACCTCTTCACGGTTGGCGCTGTAGCTTTCGGTTACGGCGCCGTTCTCGACGTGTTGGCGCGCACGTTCGCGCAGGGTTTGGACATCAGACAGATGCAGGTCGTCGCTCATTTCAGTCTCCTGGAGGCTAATCCGATTGGCGCCACGCTCTACAGGCGCGATCGCCTACCCAGGTTGTGAGTCATACGCGATGCAAAAAGTTTTATGAGATTTGCACGGCTTGCCCTGTGTGCGTTGCCAAAGGCTGTGACCTTGGTGCCAGCCCTGACAAAAGTGCCTCTTCCTGCAACCACGCAAAAAACGCCCGCACCGGCGGGTGCCGCTCGCGCCCCGGCACACACAGCGCGCTGTAGCCGGCACCGTCGACTTGGACATCGCCTTGAAATGGCACCAGCAAACCACTGGCGATGCTTTCCGAGACCAGAATATTGCTCGCCAGCACCAAGCCTTGCCCGGCGATCGCCGCTTGCAACGCGTAATGCTCTTCATCGTATTCGCGAATCGCCGGATGCTGATTCAGCCAGTTCGCACCGGACTTCGCGCACCACGCTTCCCAGCCATGGGCATACAGCTTCGAGTTGTGCCAGCGCACGCTGATCAGCGTCGGCGCGCGTCGCCCGGCCAACGCGACTTGTTCGGGCGATCCATAGACCCCGAACGATTCATCGAACAGACACAGGCCATACAGTTTCGAGTAGTCGTCGAGGCTGTAACGCAGCACCAGATCGACGCTGGCGTCCTGATGCAGATCGATGACTTCGCAGTGCGTGTCCAGGCGCACATTGATGTTCGGGTGCCTGGCATAAAACCGCCCGAGGCGCGGCACCAGCCACAGCGCGGCAAACGCGGCAGTGGTCGACAGCGTCAGGCTGCTGCCGCTGCGTTGCGGGCGCAGGGTGTCGACGCTTTGCGCCACTTCCAGCAGCGCGCCATGCAGGCTGCGAAACAGCCGCTCGCCGCCCTCTGTGAGGCGCACCTTGCGCGGTAGACGTTCGAACAGGGCAACGCCGAGCCAATCCTCCAGCACCCGAATCTGATGGGAGATCGCCGTGGGCGTTACCGACAATTCTTCGGCGGCAGCCTTGAAGCTCAGCAAGCGTGCAGCGGATTCGAAGGCGCGCAGGGCGGTCAACGGCAAGGAGGCGAACATTGAAACTCCATGGATGAAATGGATTCATCCTGAATGATTTTTGCTCATTTGAAGACGGGCGGCTACGAGCCTCAAGCTTCATGCCACAAGCAGTTGGATTCTAGTCCGGAGGAAGTACAGATGAGCAAAATTCTTGTAATCCACGCCAGCCCGCGTGGCGACCGTTCGCACTCACGGCGTCTGGCGGAAGGTTTTCTCAGCGCTTGGCAGGCGCGTTATCCACAGGCCCAAGTGACTCGTCGTGAAGTCGGCCGGACGTTGATTCCGGCGGTCAACGAGGCCTTTGTCGCGGCGGCGTTCCATCCCGAGCCCGAAGCTCGTTCGCTGTCGATGAAGGCTGATCTGGCGCTCAGCGATCAATTGGTCGGCGAGTTGTTCGATCACGATCTGCTGCTGATTTCCACGCCGATGTACAACTTCAGCGTGCCCAGCGGCCTCAAGGCGTGGGTCGATCAGATTGTGCGATTGGGGCTGACCTTCGATCACACGCTCGACAACGGTGTGGCCCAGTACACGCCACTGTTGCAGGGCAAGAGGGCGTTGATCGTCACCAGTCGCGGCGGCTTCGGGTTCGGTCCGGGCGCAGAGCTGGAGGCACTGAATCACGCCGACCCATGGCTGCGCACGGCGCTGGGCTTCATCGGTATCAACGACGTCACGGTGGTCGCGGCCGAAGGCGAGGAGTCTGCCGAACGCACTTTCGCAGTATCGGTGGCCGAGGCGGAGCAGCGCTTGCTCGAACTCGCGAGGGAGTTCCAGATGGCCTGATTGTGGCGGGGGTTGCAGGGCTGAATTAGGCTGGACGCTGCGTTGTCATCATTACAGCGGATGCTTGGCGGGTGTTTTGCACGCCTTGCATCCACTCACCGACTACAAGGATGTTTGCCTATGTCGACGCGTTATCCATTGGTGCTGGTGCCGGGAATGCTCGGGTTTATCCGGCTGGTGATTTATCCATATTGGTTCGGGATCATCAAGGCGTTGCGCCGCGGTGGTGCAACCGTGATTGCGGTGCAGGTGTCGCCGCTCAATTCGACCGAGGTGCGTGGCGAGCAGTTGCTCGCGCGCATCGACGAGATTTTGCGCGAAACCGGGGCGCAGAAGGTCAATCTGTTTGGCCACAGTCAGGGCTCGTTGACGGCGCGTTACGCCGCAGCGAAACGCCCGGATCTGGTGGCCTCGGTCACTTCGGTGGCCGGGCCCAATCATGGTTCGGAACTGGCCGACTATCTACACAAACACTACCCCGCAGACAGCGCCAAGGGTCGTATCCTCAAGGTGTTGCTGCGTGTTGTCGGCTGGCTGATGGCGTTGCTGGATACCGGTTATCACGGGCCGAGACTGCCGGTGGATATCCATGCCTCGCATCAATCGCTGACCACTGAAGGCGTGGCGCTGTTCAATCAGCGTTATCCACAGGGCCTGCCTGAAACCTGGGGCGGCCACGGGCCGGAAGAGGTCAACGGCGTACGGTATTACTCGTGGTCAGGGACGTTGCAGCCGGGCAAGACGGATCGTGGCGGCAATTTGTTCGACGGGACCAATCGCAGCTGTCGGTTGTTTGCGAAAACCTTTGTCCGTGAGCCGGGGCAGTGCGACGGGATGGTCGGGCGTTACAGCTCGCACCTGGGCACGGTGATTGGCGACGACTATCCGTTGGATCACTTCGACATCGTCAACCAGTCGCTGGGGCTGGTGGGCAAGGGCGCGGATCCGGTGCGGCTGTTTGTCGAGCATGCGGCGCGTCTGAAAGCTGCCGGGGTCTAACAGACGCACCGAGTTATCGTTCATCGCTGGCAAGCCAGCTCCCACAAGTGATGAGGTCGTTCACAAAAGTTGCGTTCGACACAAAAACTGTGGGAGCTGGCTTGCCAGCGATGAGGCCCGATCAGGCGATACTGGTCTGTCGGCCCAACACCGTCGTCCAGCGCTCGGAAAGAATCACCCCGCCCAACGTCAGCAAACCACCCACCAGGTGATACATCGCCAGTTGCTCCTTCAACACCAGCGCGGCAATCAGCGCGGTAATCAACGGCAGCAAGTTGAAGAACAACGTCGTCCGGCTCGGCCCCAGGCGCATCACCGCTTGCATCCACGCCAACGGCGCGAGCATCGAGGCCAGCAGGCACGCATACAACACCAGCGGAATATTCTGCAGCGTCAGCCCGGTTTTCGGTGAGGCGGCAAACAGCGGAAACAACACCACAATCGCCACCAGCACCTGCAGATACAGCAACACCAGCGGTGGCAGACGCAGCTGCCATTTCTTCAGCAACGTGCTGTAAATCGCATAGGCCAGCGTGGCGATCAGCATCATCGCATCGCCCAGGTTCACGCCGTGTTGCAGCAACGCGCCGAGGCTGCCCGACGACACCACTACCAGCACACCGGCAAACGACAGCACCGCCCCCACCAACGCACCGGCAGTCAGGCGCTGGCCGAGGCTGATGATTGCCATGGCCAGCGACATCAATGGCATCAGCGACAGGATGATGCCCATGTTGGTTGCCGTGGTCAGAGTCGCGGCGAAGTAAGCGAGGCTTTGATACACCGCCATGCCGAGCACGCCGAGGACGAAAATCTTGCCCAGGTTGGGGCGGATCTGCGGCCAATGCGCGATCACTTGTTTGAGCATGAACGGGGTGAACAGCAAACCGGCGAGCAGCCAGCGGTAGAAACCGATCTCGGCCGGGAAGATCGCGCCGACCGCGAGTTTGTTGATCACGGTGTTGCCGGCCCAGATAAAGATCGCCAGCAGGGGAAAAGCGTATTGCATGCGTTGAAACCAGTACGTTGATGAAACGTGATTATCCCCTGTCTGGATGCAGCCCTATACTTCGAACCAGACAAACTGCCACTGAAAGCGGACAGCATGAACAGTAAACACATCGATCTGCTCGATTTCAGCGAACTGCCGTCAGCGGTGTACTTCCGTTACGCCGATTTCAACGCCCATGAGTTTGCCGCGCCGCACCGCCATCCGTGGGGCACTTTGGAATACGCCGCTCACGGGGTGTTGCACATGGACGTCGACGGCAGTCGTTTCATGTCGCCGCCGCAATACGCAGTGTGGGTGCCACCGCAGGTCGAGCACAGTTTCTACAGTCATCAACCGGTCAATTACCGGGCGGTATGTCTCGATCCCAAGGTTTGCGCCGAGCTGCCGGCGCGGGCCTGTACGCTGGCGATCAGCGATATCCTCAAGGCGATCCTCAAGGACTTCGCCGCCCGTGACGTGAAGATTCCCGAACGGGAGGCTGATCAGCGTCTGGCTCAGGTGCTGGTCGATCAACTGCAACAGGCGCCGGTGCATGAGTGTTATCTGCCGTATGCAAGCAGCCCCGGACTGCTGGCGATTCTTGAGACCCTGCAAGCGGAGCCAGGCAACAACCAGCCGCTGGCGCACTGGGCGTTGCAGGTGCATGTCAGCGAGCGCACGTTGGCGCGGCAGTTTGTTCGAGAACTGGGGATGAGTTTCGGTGAGTGGCGCCAGCGCCTGCGCTATCTCGCGGCCATTGAAGCGCTGGAAACGCCGCGCAGCGTGCAGGAAATCGCTTTTGATCTCGGCTACAGCAGCGGCTCGGCGTTTATCGCCATGTTCGCGCGGCAGGCCGGCTGCACGCCGGAGCAGTACCGCCGCAGTCACCTGGAAGGCAGGAAGATGTAACAGGATTTGGCTACACTCCAGCGAAGGCCGCCTCCATCGAAGCGGCGACAAGGAGAAAACTCCATGAAGATGTTGCGTGTCCCTTTGTTGATGATTGGTTTGCTCCTGTGTTCCCAGGGTTTCGCCGCCACGGCGCAACAGAACAAAATGACCACCTGCAATGCCGATGCGACCGCCAAGAGTCTGAAAGGCGATGAGCGCAAAACCTTCATGAGCACTTGCCTCAAGGCAGCGCCAGCGGCCAATGACGCCAAGGCCCTGACCCCGCAGCAGCAGAAGATGACCACGTGCAACGCCGATGCGAAAACCAAAGCCCTGAGCGGCGATGCGCGCAAGGCATTCATGAGTGAGTGCCTGAAGAAAAAGTGATCCTCTGACCTTGTGGTGAGCGTGCCGGCCTCATCGCGGGCAAGCCCGCTCCCACAGGGTTTTGGTGGGCTCAGATAATTTGTGTACGACGCAATCACTGTGGGCTGGCTTGCCAGCGATGAGGCCAGATAGCCCCCTGAGCTTTTGACTCATGGCCCCGATCAGGCTTGCCCCAGCATATCCCTAGTGCTCCCCCTCGATCGCTGGCAGACTGCCCATCCTTTAACGCCGTTCGTTTTGAGGCTGTATGCCAACGTTTTCTGAGCGTCATGTTGTGTTCTGGGTCAGTTGCATCATCATTTTCGGCGGGTTGCTGCTCGTCCTGCCGCTGCGTTTGTTGCCCAGCCTGCTGGCCGGGTTGCTGGTGTTCGAGCTGGTCAACATGCTCACCCCACAACTGCAACGGCTGATCGAAGGCCGGCGTGCCCGTTGGCTGGCGGTGGCACTGCTCGGTACGCTGGTGGTCAGTGCGCTGGCTTTGCTCTTCGCCGGGGCTATCAGTTTCCTCCTGCACGAGGCGGAGAATCCCGGCGCCTCTCTGGACAAATTCATGGGCGTGGTCGACCGTGCGCGCGGTCAATTACCGCCGTTCATCGACGCCTATTTGCCGGCCAGCGCCGCTGAATTTCGCGTGGCCATCGGCGAATGGATGAGCAAACACCTGTCCGATCTGCAACTGGTGGGCAAAGACGCGGCGCACATGTTCGTGACCTTGCTGATCGGCATGGTGCTCGGCGCGATCATCGCCTTGCAGCGCATACCGGACGTGACCAAGCGCAAACCGTTGGCCGCCGCGCTGTTCGACCGTCTGCACCTGCTGGTTCAGGCCTTTCGCAACATTGTTTTCGCGCAGATCAAGATTTCTCTGCTGAACACGTTTTTCACCGGGATTTTCCTCGCGGTGGTCCTGCCGCTGTTCGGCATTCATCTGCCGCTGACCAAAACCCTGATCGTCCTGACCTTCCTGCTCGGCCTGTTGCCGGTGATCGGCAACCTGATATCGAACACGCTGATCACCATCGTCGGCCTGTCGCTGTCGATCTGGGTGGCGATGGCCGCACTGGGTTATCTGATTTTTATCCACAAGCTCGAATACTTCCTCAACGCGCGCATTGTCGGCGGGCAGATCAGTGCCAAGTCGTGGGAGTTGCTGCTGGCAATGCTGGTGTTCGAGGCCGCATTCGGCCTGCCGGGCGTGGTGGCGGGGCCGATTTATTATGCGTATCTGAAGAGTGAATTGAAGCTCGGCGGAATGGTTTAAAACGGCAGCTTCGAGTTTTCAGCTGCAAGCTGCAAGTAAGGGCAAAAGCAGATGCGCTTTTGATCCTGCTTGCAGCTTGAAGCTCGCAACTTGCAGCTGGCGTTAAACGCCATACCGTTTACGGGCTTCAATCGCCAAGCCGCTGCCAATGCTGCCGAAGATGTTCCCCTCGACATGTCGCGCATTCGGCAACATCGCCGAAACACTGTTGCGCAGCGCCGGGATGCCGCTGGAACCACCGGTGAAGAACACCGTATCGACTTGATCGACGCGCACATTGGCGTCGTTCAGCAAGTTCGTGACGCTGCCGCGTACCCGCTCCAGCAGCGCATCAATCGCTGATTCAAACAACGCTCGCGTCAGTTCCACGCTCAACCCGGCTTCGATGCGGTCCAGCGGCACATGGCGGCTGTCGGCGTGGGTCAGCTCGATCTTGGTTTCCTCGACTTCCATCGCCAGCCAGTGCCCGGCGCGTTGTTCGATCAACTTGAACAGACGATCAATGCCGCCCGTGTCTTCGATGTCGTAGCGCATGCTGCCCAGCGCCAAGCTCGATTTTTGCGAGTACACCGAGTTGATCGTGTGCCAGGTTGCCAGGTTCATGTGGTGGCTGGTCGGCATGTAGGCGCCGCTCTTCATGCGGCTGCCGTAGCCGAACAGCGGCATCAGGCCCTGCAGGCTCAGTTGTTTGTCGAAGTCGGTACCGCCGATGTGCACGCCGCCGGTGGCGAGGATGTCGTCGTGGCGGTTATCCATACCGCGACGCTCGGGCGACAGGCGGACCAGCGAGAAGTCGGATGTACCACCGCCGATGTCGACGATCAGGACCAGCTCTTCCTTTTCGATGGTCGACTCGTAGTCGAAGGCCGCAGCAATCGGTTCGTACTGGAACGAGACTTCTTTGAAACCAATCTTTTTCGCCACGTCCACCAACGTGTCTTCGGCTTCCTGGTCGGCCAGCGGATCGTCATCGACGAAAAACACCGGGCGGCCGAGCACCACTTGCTCGAATTCCCGACCGGCGGCGGTTTCTGCGCGGCTCTTCAATTGGCCGATGAACAGACCGAGCAGGTCCTTGAACGGCATTGCCGTGCCGAGGACGCTGGTGTCGTGCTTGATCAGCTTGGAGCCGAGCAGGCTTTTCAGCGAGCGCATCAGGCGGCCTTCGTAGCCTTCCAGGTATTCGTGCAGCGCCAGGCGACCGTACACCGGGCGGCGCTCCTCGAAGTTGAAGAAGACCACCGACGGCAGGGTGATCTTGTCGTCTTCCAGCGCGATCATCGTTTCCATGCCGGGGCGCAGCCAGCCGACGGTGGAGTTGGACGTGCCGAAGTCGATGCCGCAGGCACGGGCTGGAGAGGCGTCTTTCATGTCTTTCGGTTCCGGTCAAAAAAACGGCCGCGCAGTGTATGTCAGTGCGCGGCAGATTCGTAGGCCGGTCATCTGCTATTTGATGACTAATCTCGCTTGAAACTCGCAGCTTTGCCCCAAACTTGCTGGCATGGGCCGGCAGATACACCGGCGGTCGCAAGAACCGCCGTCCACTGCCGATAAACTTCTGCAGCGCCACCCGGTCACAAACTTGAGATCGGTCAACCCGGCACGCGCGAATCGGCGCATGCTGCATGGGCGCGAAATCGATAACGGATGGTGATTCCTTCAATGGACTTCAAAGACTATTACAAGATACTCGGCGTGGAGCCGACAGCAGACGACAAGGCTATCAAGGCTGCCTATCGCAAGCTGGCGCGCAAGTACCACCCCGATGTCAGCAAGGAAAAAGACGCCGAGTCCAAATTCAAGGACGCGTCGGAAGCCTATGAAGCGCTGAAAAGCGCCGACAAACGCGCCGAATACGACGAGCTGCGCCGCTACGGTCAGCACGGTCAGCCGTTCCAGGGGCCACCGGGCTGGCAGAGCCGTGGCGGTTTTGGCGGCGGCGGTCAGGACACCGGTGACTTCTCGGACTTCTTCAGTTCGATCTTCGGCAATCGCGGCCCCGGTTTCGGTGGCGGTGACGGTCGGCAACAACGCAGTGCAGGGCGCCGAGGGCAAGACGTGGAAATGGAACTGCCGATCTTCCTCGAAGAAACCCTTTCGAACGAATCGAAAAAGGTCACCTTCCAGGTGCCGCAATACAACGCGGCGGGCCAGCACGTCAGCAACACCAGCAAAAGCCTGAACGTGAAGATCCCCGCGGGCGTGACCGACGGTGAGCGCATCCGCCTCAAGGGCCAGGGTGCACCGGGTGTGGGGGGTGGAGCGAGT
This sequence comes from Pseudomonas sp. A0308, assembly GCF_044218815.1. Classification (NCBI taxonomy): domain Bacteria; kingdom Pseudomonadati; phylum Pseudomonadota; class Gammaproteobacteria; order Pseudomonadales; family Pseudomonadaceae; genus Pseudomonas; species Pseudomonas sp. A0308. The sequence continues at coordinate 2,632,240 of NZ_CP162581.1, read as the reverse complement.
GGCGATCTGTACCTGACCATCCGTCTGGCGCCGCACCCAAAATTTGATGTCGAAGGCGAGAACCTGATCATCACGCTGCCGTTGGCACCGTGGGAGTTGGCGCTGGGTGCCGAAGTGGCCGTGCCGACCCTGACCGGCAAGATCAACCTCAAGGTGCCGGCCGGCAGCCAGAACGGCCAGCGCATGCGCGCCAAGGGCCATGGTCTGAAAAACAAGGCCGGTGAGCGTGGTTATCTGTTCGTGCAGCTCAAAGCCGTCATGCCAAAGACCGCCGATGACGAGGTCAAGGCGCTGTGGCAGGAACTGGCGAAGAAAGCCGCTTTCAATCCGCGAGAGAACTTCTGAACCCGACGACGGAATAGCCCATCATGAGCAGCCCCCTGATCGTTCAACTGGACATGGCAGAATTCTGTGAGGCGGCCGATTTGTCGGACGTCTACGTGATCGAAATCGTCGAACACGGCATCCTCGAACCTCAGGGCGCGCAGCCCCGGGAATGGCGCTTCACCGATTACGAACTGGCTTTGGCCAAACGCGCCGCCAAGCTGCGGCGCGATCTCGATCTGGAGTGGGAAGGCGTCGCACTGGCGCTTGACCTGCTCGAAGAGGTTCGTGAACTGCGCGCCGAGAACCTTATGCTCAAGCAGCGGTTGGGGCGACTGGTCGTCGAATAATCGAATCGCGCCTCGGTATGGGCGGGCGTAATTTCCCGTCAGCGAGCCACTTTCAGTATCGATTATTCGGTTTCATTTTTTCATCCGGGTGTGATTAAGTCGGCGCCGCGCATATGGATATGCGCGCCAGTGACACCGTTGAGTAAGTGCATTTCGGCTTTGCCGGTACCGCCTCAACGGGCCACGACGCCAGATAACCTTTCAAGGATGAACAGCAATGCTCAAAAGACCCTCCCGCCGAGCGAGCGGCTCGGCCGATGTACACCCTCGCCCCGCCCAGACCACCGATGCACATTCGCGATCAGAACCGCCGCTACGTGTCGACGTCGGCTCATCGCACACCTTGCGTTCCTCATCCTCCAGAGAGCCCGTAACAGGCTCAGTCGACCCCGACCTGCCGACGGCGACTGCTTCGATCCGGGTCACAGAGATATTTACGCCATCGACCGACTCCGCCGCTGCATTGGGTGAGCGTCACCGACCGGTTATTGCGCAGTTCGGCCTGCCCGAGGCGGATGCCCAAGGGTTCCGGATGTTCAAGGATCGCCTGTACGTCGACTTGCCTGACGGCGTTCTGCAAATCGGTGTCGACCCGCAAACCGGGCGATACCGCGCCAAGAAACCGAGTGAGCGGATTCCCTCAGGTCCGGAGCTTGTGTTCGACCCTGTCAGCAAGTTCTGGGTCCCTTCCACGCTGAAACGAGCGTCCGGCCAGGCTGAGGCGGCAACGAACAAGTCGCCCAGGGAGCCTGATACGGGTCGATCTGATGACGAGTTCGAGCTGGCTTCCGAATCGATGCCGATCGCACACTTCACTGAGCGAGAGCTGGTGGGCATGAGGCGCGAAGAGCACTACTCCGCCGACACCAACACGCTGGGTTCCTACGACCGTGTCAACAACGGCAAGTACCCGTTCAGAGACCGTTTTGGCAGGCCTGTGCGCATTCGCAAGCTTGAGCGCGAAGTCGTTCTGGAATCAGGCGAGCGCTACACGTCCGAGCAGATCAAGCCCTATATCAAGTTTCAGGGATATGAGCAGGTCGCCAGGTTGTACGAAGAAAAGTTGCAGTGGCGGCGGTTCACCGAAGCGGATGTAAAGGTCCCCGGCGAGGCTGCGCTGATCGGACAATCCATGGTGGTTGCCAACAGACGCATCGCCAATGGCGAGTTGATCGGTGTTTACGGCGGCACATTACGCCCTGGACGGTTCCTGCAGCCCAACGAGCTGACATTCGCCATGTCTGTCTCCGACAATACGCTTAAGGCCAGCGTAGCCATCCCCGGAATGCATGTTGCCGGGGACAACATCATCTCCAGAATCAACACCTGTTTTATTTACGATGCCGCTGGCAAGCCCATCGCGCAGGCGCGCGATGGCTATAACCTTCAGGTGGTCGGCTTCACTGTCGAGGCTGACCTGTTGATGGGGGACAAACCGAACCGCAACAAATACTCGTTGAATGCATTCTTTGCGACGCAGGATATTGCGGCCGGAACGGAATTGCGCTGGGACTACAACTACTCTGATGAAGCGATGAAGCTGCTCTTCCCCTAACGAGCGACTGAGGCGCGCCATGTGCTTGGGGAGGTGTCGAGCTTTCCACCTCCCGAAGACAGGTCGCAATCAGAACAGAAAGTAACGCTGCGCCATCGGCAGCGTTTCTGCTGGTTCACACCACAGCAACACACCGTCGGCCTTGACCTGATAGGTCTGCGGATCGACATCGATGTTCGGCAAGTAATCGTTGTGGATCAGATCGGTTTTCTGCACATCGCGGCAACCTTTGACCACCGCGATTTTCTTTTTCAATCCCAGTTGTTCCGGCAACCCGGCTTCCTGCGCCGCCTGACTGATAAACGTCATGCTGGTGGCGTGCAGCGAGCCACCATAACTGGCGAACATCGGCCGGTAGTGCACGGGTTGCGGCGTAGGAATCGAGGCGTTGGCGTCACCCATCAGGCTTGCCGCAATGGCGCCGCCCTTGAGAATCAACGTCGGTTTCACGCCGAAAAACGCCGGACGCCAAAGCACCAGATCCGCCCATTTCCCCACTTCGATGGAGCCCACTTCATGGCTGATGCCATGGGTGATCGCCGGGTTGATCGTGTATTTGGCGATGTAGCGTTTGGCGCGGAAGTTGTCGTTGCCGGCGCCGTCCTGTGGCAGCGGGCCGCGCTGCTTTTTCATCTTGTCGGCAGTCTGCCAGGTGCGCGTGATGACTTCGCCGACGCGCCCCATGGCCTGGCTGTCGGAGCTGATCATCGAGAACGCGCCGAGGTCGTGGAGAATGTCTTCGGCGGCAATGGTTTCGCGGCGAATGCGGCTCTCGGCGAACGCCACGTCTTCGGCAATGCTTGGGTCGAGGTGGTGGCAGACCATCAGCATGTCGAGGTGTTCGTCGATGGTATTGCGGGTGAACGGTCGGGTCGGATTGGTCGAGCTGGGCAGCACGTTGGCGAAACCGCAGGCCTTGATGATGTCCGGTGCATGGCCGCCACCGGCACCTTCGGTGTGATAGGTGTGGATGGTGCGGCCCTTGAACGCGCCGAGGGTGGTTTCGACAAAACCGGATTCGTTGAGCGTGTCGGTGTGGATCGCCACCTGCACGTCGTACTGATCGGCGACGTTCAGGCAGTTATCGATGCTCGCCGGGGTGGTGCCCCAGTCTTCGTGCAGCTTGAGGCCGATGGCGCCGGCCTTGACCTGCTCGATCAACGGCTCCGGCAGGCTGGCGTTGCCCTTGCCGGTGAGGCCGATGTTCATCGGGAACGCGTCGGCGGCCTGAAGCATGCGCGCCAGATGCCACGGTCCGGAAGTGCAGGTCGTGGCGTTGGTGCCGGTGGCCGGGCCAGTGCCGCCGCCGATCATGGTGGTGACGCCACTCATCAGCGCTTCTTCGATCTGCTGCGGGCAGATGAAGTGGATGTGCGTGTCGATGCCGCCCGCGGTGAGGATCATGCCTTCACCGGCAATGACTTCGGTGCTGGCGCCGATGGCGATGGTCACGTTGGGCTGCACGTCCGGGTTACCGGCCTTGCCGATTGCGGCGATGCGCCCATCCTTGAGGCCGACGTCAGCCTTGACGATGCCCCAGTGATCGATGATCAGCGCGTTGGTGATCAGCGTGTCGACGACTTCGGCGGCCAGCAGTTGGCTTTGGCCCTGACCGTCGCGGATGACTTTGCCGCCACCGAATTTCACTTCTTCGCCGTAGGTGGTGAAGTCCTGTTCGACTTCGATCCACAGTTCGGTGTCGGCCAGGCGCACCTTGTCGCCGACGGTGGGGCCGAACATGTCGGCGTAGGCTTGGCGGGAGATCTTCATTTCCTCGTTCCTCGGAACTGAGCTGCAAGCTTCAAGCTGCAAGCCTCAAGTAAAAGCGAATGTGCGAGCGCCAGAAGACTGCTTTTTCTTGCAGCTTGCAGCTTGCGGCTTGCAGCTTGAAGCTGCCTTTTTAGAGTTCACCCATGATCCGCCCGGCAAAACCGAACACCCGGCGATGCCCGGCGTAATCCACCAGCTCGACTTCCCGGCTCTGGCCCGGCTCAAAGCGCACCGCCGTGCCCGCCGGGATGTTCAGGCGCATGCCACGGCTGGCCGCGCGATCAAACGTCAGGGCGTCGTTGGTTTCGAAAAAGTGATAGTGCGAGCCGACCTGGATCGGCCGATCGCCGCTGTTGGCGACTTTCAGGCTGAGGGTGCGGCGGCCGACGTTGAGTTCAATGTCGCCGGGCTGGATCTGGTATTCGCCAGGAATCATCACTGGGCTCCTTGCAGAATTTTGTAATAGAGGGCGGTCGGTCGATACGTGCCGTGCGGGTCGCAGGCGTAGTCGGGGATGGCCCCGGCGCGGGTGTAACCCAGGGCTTTATAGAAATCTTCAGCCGGCGAACCCGCTTCTGTATCGAGGTAGAGCATGCCGCGCTTATGCTTGGACGCTTCGAGCTCCAGCGCACTCATCAATTGCTGACCGAGGCCGCGACGACGGGCGTGTTCGCGCACCAACAATTTCTGCACTTCGGCGCGGTTCAGGCCATTGGCCTTTTGGCACAGGCCCAACTGCACACTGGCCAGCACTTGCTCGTCGTTGACCACCACCCAAAGCAACACGCTGCCCTTGTTGACGTTGTCTTGCACCTCATCGAAATAGGCTCGGGCCTGCGCGGCATCGAGGTCGGCCATGAAGCCGACACTGGCGCCATACCCCACGGCATCAAGCAGCAGATCGATCAGTCCCTGACGATAATGCGCAAAACTTTCAGCGTTGACGCGGCGCAGTTGGGCGGCGTTCATCGGTGTCACTCCTTGTTGGTGTCGGGCGGCTCCGCGCCAGGGTTGAGGGTCAGTTGCATGAAGGTCAGGTCCAGCCAGCGGCCGAACTTGGTACCGACTTGCGGCATCTGCCCGGTGACGATGAAACCGGCGCGCTCGTGCAATCGAATGGAGGCGGCGTTGCCGCTTTCGATGGCGGCGACCATGACGTGTTTGCCGCAGGTTTTTGCGCGTTCGATCAGTTCCGTCATCAGTTGCGGACCGAGGCCGTTGCCGCGTTGGTCGCTGCGCACGTAAACCGAATGCTCGACGGTGTGGCGGAAGCCGTCGAAGGGCCGCCAGTCACCGAACGAAGCGTAGCCGAGCACCGTGTTGTCGCTGTCGACGATCACCAGGATCGGGTAAGCCTGAGCCTGGCGTGCGGCGAACCACGCCTGCCGGTTGCCGAGGTCGACGGCCGATTCGTTCCAGATCGCCGTGGTGTTGAGCACGGCATCGTTGTAGATATCGCGGATCGCCGGCAGGTCGGCGTGGAGGGCATCGCGAATGGCGTAAGTCATGGCGCGGCCTCAGACAATCGGTTGGTGGACGGTGACCAGTTTGGTGCCGTCGGGGAACGTTGCCTCAACCTGAATCTCCGGGATCATTTCCGGGATGCCTTCCATCACTTGATCGCGGCTGAGCAGGGTGGTGCCGAAGTGCATCAGCTCGGCCACGGTGCGGCCGTCACGGGCGCCTTCGAGCAGGGCTGCGGAGATGTAGGCCATGGCTTCCGGGTAGTTGAGCTTCACGCCGCGAGCCAAACGCCGCTCGGCGACGAGGCCGGCGGTGAAGATCAGCAGCTTGTCTTTTTCGCGTGGGGTCAGGTCCATTTGGAATCAATCTCGGCAGTTAAAGATATTAAGTCGTGCGCACTGTAGGAGCTGCCGAAGGCTGCGATCTTTTGACTTTGTTTTTAAGTGCAAGATCAAAGGATCGCAGCCTCGTTTCACTCGACAGCTCCTACAGGGGGATTGCATTTCAGGGTTCAAATGCGCAATGCATTTCAGGTGTTCCAGATTCGTGGGGGCTGGGCGTCGCGACCCAGCAGGGCGGGTCTGAGCAACCGCCATAAATCAATCAACCAAGCCCGCGCCAACAACGCTTCACTGGCCAGACAACGGGCAACCACCAGCCCCGGCAGTTGGGTCAGGTCACCGCGCACCTCATGGCCCAGCGAGCGGCAGCGCTCCAGCAGTTCAGCATCAATTTCGCCGGTAACCAGCAACGTCGCAAACACCGGATGCCCGTCCAGCCCGATCGGCGAATCGAGCAAACCGTCACCGCCGACAATGCGCTGACGTTCATGCCAGAGCAATCGACCATCACGACGAATATCCAGATGACTCTGAAAATGGCCCAGATCAAAGCGCTCGCCACTGGCCGGACGACCCAGCGCGACCACGTCCCAGTAGAACAACCGCGCATCGCCTTCAAGATCAATCGACGTCGTCAGTTCAGCCTGCGCGGCGCTGTAGACGATGGTCTCTTGCGGCAACCATTCCAGCGTCGCCCCGACAGCAACCTTCAGATCCAGCTGCTGATACGCAGGACCTGCCGCGCGGTACCACTTGGCCGCGCCGGGGCTGGTGATCTGCGCCCAGGCGTGTTGTTCGACGCGGGCGCTGATGTTCAGCCGATCGCCGCCGGCGATCCCGCCGGGCGGGTGGACGATGATGTGTTGGCACACTTCAGGACCTTCGGCGTACAGATGCTTTTGCACCCGCAGCGGGCCGAGGTGACGGCGCATGACCGGGCGCGTGCAATCGCCGAAGCGCGCATAGGCCAGCTCCAGCTCAGCGTGCCAGCTCGGGGTAAACAGGGCAGTGGAAATGGGTAAATTCATGGTTTGTAATTATCGTTAGGAAGCTACAGGTTAGATCGTATCGTTAAATCGTGACTAGCCCGCGCACACCTTCGGCCTCCATATTTTCGCCGCGACCCTGTTGCACGATCTCGCCCCGGGACATCACCAGGTACTGATCGGCCAGCTCCGCGGCGAAATCGTAGAACTGCTCCACCAGCAGAATCGCCATGTCGCCACGCGCCGCCAGCTTCTTGATCACCGCACCGATCTCCTTGATCACCGACGGCTGAATGCCTTCGGTGGGCTCGTCGAGGATCAGCAGGCGCGGACGGCTGGCCAGTGCTCTGCCGATGGCAAGCTGCTGTTGCTGACCGCCGGACAAGTCGCCGCCGCGACGCTGTTTCATCTGCAGCAGCACCGGGAACAATTCGTAGATGAACGCAGGGACTTCCCTGGCTTCGCTGCCGGGAAACCGCGAGAGGCCCATCAGCAGATTTTCCTCCACCGTCAGCCGGCCGAAAATCTCGCGACCCTGGGGCACATAGGCAATTCCGGCGTGGACCCGTTGGTGCGGTTTGAACGTGGTGATGGGTTTGCCTTCCCAATTTACCGCGCCTTCTTTCGCCGGCAGCAGGCCCATCAGGCATTTGAGCAGCGTGGTCTTGCCCACGCCGTTGCGCCCGAGCAGGCAGGTAACTTCGCCGACCTTCACGTCAAAGCTCAGGCCACGCAGGATGTGACTACCACCGTAATACTGGTGCAGCTTTTCGACTTGCAGCATGTCCAAATTCCTTCTGTTCTACACAGAACCCTGTGGGAGCTGGCTTGCCAGCGATTTCGGTGGTTCAGTCGACATCGATGCTGGATGTGCCGGCCTCATCGCTGGCAAGCCAGCTCCCACAGTTTTTGATGAGTGTTTGCAGTTCAGCGGCCGAGGTAAACCTCGATCACCCGCTCGTTTTCCTGCACCTGCTCAAGCGATCCCTCCGCCAACACGCTGCCCTGGTGCAACACCGTCACGTGGTCGGCAATCGAGCCGACAAACCCCATGTCATGCTCCACCACCATCAGCGAGTGCTTGCCGGCCAGGCGCTTGAACAGTTCTGCCGTGAACTCGGTTTCGGCATCGGTCATGCCCGCCACCGGTTCATCGAGCAGCAGCAGTTGCGGGTCCTGCATCAGCAACATGCCGATTTCCAGAAACTGTTTCTGCCCGTGGGACAACAACCCGGCCTGACGATTGACCGAGGTGGTCAGGCGAATGGTGTCCAGCACTTCGCTGATGCGATCACGTTGTTCGCCGCTCAAGCGCGCACGCAAACTGGCCCACACCGATTTGTCGGTTTTCTGCGCCAGTTCAAGGTTTTCAAACACACTCAGCGCTTCGAACACCGTGGGTTTCTGAAACTTGCGACCGATGCCGGCCTGAGCGATCTGCACTTCGCTCATCTGTGTCAGGTCCAGGGTTTCGCCGAACCAGGCTTTGCCGTGGCTGGGACGGGTCTTGCCGGTGATCACGTCCATCAACGTGGTTTTGCCTGCGCCGTTGGGGCCGATGATGCAGCGCAATTCGCCGACGCCGATGTACAGGTTGAGATTGTTCAGTGCGCGAAAGCCATCGAAGCTGACGCTGATGTCTTCAAGGGTCAGGATCGTCCCATGGCGGGTATCGAGGCCCGGGCCGACGCGTTGGCCGAGGCCGATGGAATCGCGGCTGGTGCCGGCATCCTTGTTCGGCTCGACGGGAAAGAAGGCGGGTTCAAGCATGAATTCTGCGCTGGCTGTGACTCTCATGATTCACCTCGTTTTTTCAGCAGACCGATCACGCCTTTGGGCAAGTACAGGGTCACGATGATGAACAGCGCACCGAGGAAGAACAGCCAGTATTCAGGGAACACCACGGTGAACCAGCTCTTCATGCCATTGACCACGCCAGCGCCCAGCAACGGGCCGATCAAGGTGCCGCGTCCACCGAGGGCGACCCACACTGCCGCTTCAATCGAGTTGGTCGGCGACATTTCGCTCGGGTTGATGATCCCGACTTGCGGCACGTACAGCGCACCGGCCAAGCCACACAGCACCGCGCTCAACACCCAGACAAACAGCTTGAAACCGCGGGGGTCATAGCCGCAGAACATCAGACGGTTTTCCGCATCACGCAGCGCGGTGAGCACCCGACCGAACTTGCTGCGCGCCAGACGCCAGCCGATAAACAGACTCGCCACCAGCAACAAAACCGTCGCCAGAAACAGCACCGCGCGAGTGCCCGGTTCAGTGATGCCGAAACCCAGGATCGTGCGGAAATTGGTGAAGCCGTTGTTGCCGCCAAAACCGGTCTCGTTGCGGAAAAACAGGAGCATGCCGGCGAAGGTCAGGGCCTGGGTCATGATCGAGAAATACACGCCTTTGATTCGCGAGCGGAAGGCAAAAAAGCCGAACACCAGCGCCAGCAATCCCGGCGCCAGCACCACCAGACACATGGCCCAGAGGAAGCTGCTGGTGCCGGTCCAGTACCACGGCAATTCGCTCCACGACAGGAAGGTCATGAACGCCGGCAGGCCATCGCCGGCAGCCTGACGCATCAGGTACATGCCCATCGCATAACCGCCGAGGGCGAAGAACAGACCGTGGCCCAGCGACAGCAAACCGGCGTACCCCCAGACCAGATCCAGCGCCAGAGCGACGATGGCGTAGCAGAGGATTTTGCCGACCAGCGTCAGGGTGTACGCCGAGACATGCAGCGCATTGTCCGGCGATAACAGTGACAGCAGCGGCAGGGCGATCAGCAGTGCGAGGATCACACCACCCACCGCCAGTGTGATTTTCGGGCCGGCCTTTTGCGTGGCCGTAACGAGCAGGGGCTGGTTCATCAGTCGATCACCCGTCCTTTCAATGCGAAGAGGCCTTGCGGACGTTTCTGGATGAACAGAATGATCAACGCGAGGATCAGGATCTTGCCGAGCACCGCTCCGATCTGCGGTTCAAGAATCTTGTTGGCGATGCCCAGGCCGAATGCCGCGAGTACGCTACCGGCCAACTGGCCAACACCGCCGAGCACCACCACCAGGAACGAGTCGATGATGTAGCTCTGGCCCAGATCCGGGCCGACGTTGCCGATCTGGCTCAGCGCCACGCCGCCGAGTCCGGCGATGCCGGAACCGAGGCCGAAGGCGAGCATGTCGACGCGACCGGTGGGCACGCCGCAGCAGGCGGCCATGTTGCGGTTCTGCGTGACCGCGCGGACGTTGAGGCCCAGGCGTGTCTTGTTCAGCAGCAGCCAGGTGAGGACAACCACAAACAACGCGAAAGCGATGATGACGATGCGGTTGTACGGCAGCACCAGATTGGGCAGCACCTGAATCCCGCCGGACAGCCACTCGGGGTTGGCCACTTCGACGTTCTGCGCACCGAACAGCAAACGCACCAACTGAATCAGCATCAGGCTGATGCCCCAGGTGGCGAGCAGGGTTTCCAGCGGTCGGCCGTAGAGGTGACGAATCACCGTGCGCTCCAGCGCCATGCCAATGGCGGCGGTGACGAAAAATGCCACCGGCAGTGCGATCAGCGGATAGAACTCGATGGCCTGCGGGGCATAGCGCTGGAACATCAACTGCACCACATACGTCGAGTAGGCGCCGAGCATCAGCATCTCGCCGTGGGCCATGTTGATCACGCCGAGCAGGCCGAACGTGATCGCCAGACCCAGTGCCGCAAGCAGCAGAATCGAACCCAGCGACATGCCGCTGAACGCCTGCCCGAGCACTTCGCCGATCAGCAATTTGCGTTTGACCTGGGCGAGGCTGGTTTCCGCGGCGGTGCGCACGCCGGCATCGGTTTCGACGCCGGGTTCGAGTAAACCTTCGAGGCGAGTACGCGCCAGTGGGTCGCCGGTTTCACCGAGCAGACGCACTGCGGCGAGTCGCACTGCCGGATCACTGTCGACCAGTTGCAGATTGGCCAGCGCCAGGCTCAGGGCCGCGTGGACACTTTCATCTTTTTCGCCAGCCAGTTGCTGGTCGAGGAATTTCAGCTGCGCCGGTTTGGCGCTTTTCTGCAATTGCTGCGCGGCGCTCAGACGGATTTTGGCGTCGGCGGCGAGCAATTGGTGGCTGGCTAGAGCGGTGTCGATCAGACCCCGCAGGCGATTGTTCAGGCGCAGGGTTTTCGGTTGGCCGTCGACGGTCAACTCGCCTCGTTGCAGCGCGTTGATCAGTTCGATACGGGCCGGGTCGGGCTGCGCGGCCCAGGTTTCGAGCAGTTTGGCTTGTTGCATGGGATTGGCGGCGACGAAGTCTTCGGCGTCGCCGGCGTGGGCCAGCATCGGTAACAACAGTGCGATGGCACAGATGAATCGGTAGAGGGCAGTGGGCATAGTCAGTCGCCTTGACGCGGACATTGTGGGAGCGAGCCTGCTCGCGAAAGCGTTCTGTCAGTCACATCAATGTTGGATGTGCCGACGTCTTCGCGAGCAGGCTCGCTCCCACAGGGAATTGCGTCAGCCTTGCGTCAGGCGCAAGACCGACATCCAGTGACTCAGTTGCTCTTCACCGCATAATCCGGCTTCTTGTCGTTGCCATCGATAAACGGACTCCACGGTTGCGCCCGAATCGGTCCCTCGGTCTGCCACACGACGTTGAACTGACCGTCGGCCTGAATCTCGCCGATCATCACCGGTTTGTGCAGGTGGTGATTGGTCTTGTCCATGGTCAGGGTGTAGCCCGACGGTGCGGCAAAAGTCTGGCCGGCGAGGGCTTCGCGGACTTTGTCGACGTCGGTGGATTTGGCTTTCTCTGCGGCCTGCGCCCACATGTGGATGCCGACGTAAGTGGCTTCCATCGGGTCGTTGGTCACCGCTTTGTCAGCACCCGGCAGGTTGTGTTTCTTCGCGTAGGCTTTCCAGTCGGCGACGAATTTCTTGTTCGCCGGGTTCTCCACCGACTCGAAGTAGTTCCACGCGGCGAGGTTGCCCACCAGCGGTTTGGTGTCGATACCGCGCAATTCTTCTTCGCCTACCGAGAACGCCACCACCGGTACATCGGTAGCTTTCAGGCCCTGGTTGGCCAGTTCTTTATAGAACGGCACGTTGGAGTCGCCGTTGACGGTCGAGATCACCGCAGTCTTGCCGCCAGCCGAGAACTTCTTGATGTTGGCAACAATGGTTTGATAGTCGCTGTGACCGAACGGGGTGTAGACCTCTTCGATGTCCTTGTCGGCGACGCCTTTGGAGTGCAGGAACGAACGCAGGATCTTGTTGGTGGTGCGCGGGTAGACGTAATCGGTGCCGAGCAGGAAGTAGCGCTTGGCGCTGCCACCTTCTTCGCTCATCAGATATTCAACAGCGGGGATGGCCTGCTGGTTCGGCGCGGCGCCGGTGTAGAACACGTTCGGCGACATCTCTTCGCCTTCGTATTGCACCGGGTAGAACAGCAGACCGTTGAGTTCTTCGAACACCGGCAGCACCGATTTACGCGACACCGAGGTCCAGCAGCCGAACACCACCGCAACCTTGTCCTGGGTCAGCAACTGTCGGCCCTTTTCCGCAAACAGCGGCCAGTTCGAGGCCGGGTCGACCACCACCGGTTCGAGCATCTTGCCGTTCACGCCGCCCTTGGCGTTGATCTCGTCGATGGTCATCAGCGCCATGTCTTTGAGCGACGTTTCGGAGATCGCCATGGTCCCGGACAACGAATGCAGAATCCCGACCTTGATGGTCTCGGCTGCCTGGACAGTCCAGGTCATGCCCATCGCGGCAATGGATGCCGTGAGTGTGAAAGCCTTGATCAAACTGCGACGCTTCATTGTGCGATCTCCATGAACGTTAAAGTTTTTTATGGTTGGCAGATGCGGACGACTGAAGGGTGTTTTGCAAGGGCTGTGCCCGGTCGGGTTTGGGCAGGAAAATGTCGTGTTAGAGCGCTTGCGCTGCTGAGCTCTGCACCATGAAGGGACGCACATGAGGCGTTGGTGCAGGCGGTCGCGCCAGAATGGGGCGCGAACAATCCGTGTAGGCGCTGCCGCAGGCTGCGATCTTTTGATGTTGTTTTTCAAGATCAAGATCAAAAGATCGCAGCCTGCGGCAGCTTCTACATGGGGTGGTTCAGGATGAAGTCGAGGCGGACTCGGTTTGCCTGCTCAGGCGCGACAGCAGCAGTCGATCCAGCAACCACACCACCACCAGCGAAGCCCCCACCAGCGGAAAGATCACCGCCAGCGCAAGCATGATCACCACGCCGGTTTTCCATTTCGGCAGGTCATGACGCAGCGGTGGCACGCCGAACTTGCCCTGTGGGCGACGCTTCCACCAGATCACCACGCCGCTGACGGCGCTGAGCAGAATCATCAGGCAGATCAGCAACACGACGATCTGGTTGAAGGTGCCGAACATCTTGCCTTCGTGCAGCATCACGCCGATTTCCGTGGCTCGCGCGACCGTGCCGTAGTGCTCGAAACGCACGTCGGCGAGCACCTTGCCGGTGTACTGATCGACATGCAGCGTGGCGTCGTTGCGTGGGTCGTCGGCAAACACGGCGATGGTGAACACACCGGTAGCGGTGGTGGGCAGGGTGATGCTGTAGCCCGGTTCGACTTTGCGTTCAGAGGCGATGTTCTGCACATCTTGCAGGCTGATGCTCGGCGCGGCCGGGCCGGCCGGGGCAGCGCCGTGGGCCATGTGTTCGGCGTGGTCGCCGGACATTGGCATCGGCGTGTTTTCCATCGCCCATGGCACGGTCTGGCGCGTGGCGCTGTTGAGGCTGCGGGCCTCGACGTCGGAGGTCGGCACGTTTTCCCACATCGCCGCCGGGAACACGTTCCACACCTGCGCGTATTGCTTGCCCCAGAAGCCGGTCCAGGTCATGCCGCTGAGCAGCATCACCAGCAGCAGTGTCGCGCCCCAGAAACCGGTGACCGCATGCAGATCACGCCACAACACGCGGCCGCGACTGTTCAGGCGTGGCCACAGAATCCCCGCCGCCTGACCGCGCGGCCACCACAGGAAAAGCCCCGACACCACCAGCACCACGCCCCAACCGGCGGCCATCTCGATCAGTCGGTCACCGACGGTGCCAATCATCAACTCGCCGTGGATGGCGCGGGCGATGGCTTGCAGATTCTGCGTGGCATCCTGTTCGCCGAGGATGTCGCCGTGGTACGGATCGACGAATACGTTCAGCTCCTGCCCGGCATTGGTCACGACAAATTGCGCGCTGCGCTCGGGGTTGACCGGTGGCAGGTACTGGGTGATCTGGCCTTGGGGATAAGCACTTTTGACCCGCTGCAGCAGGTCATCGGCGGGCACGGTGTGATGACCGGCCGGGACGTTGAGCAGGCTGCTGTACATCAGCGAATCGAGTTGCGGTTTGAACAGGTAAATGATGCCGGTCAGGGCCAGCATCACCATGAATGGCGCGACGAACAATCCGGCATAAAAATGCCAACGCCAGGCCAGGTTGTAGAAATTCGGTTTGGGCTTTTGCATCACGTTTGCTCCGCTTGGCGAATCATTTTTCAAGATCAAAAGATCGCAGGCTGCGCCAGCTCCTACATGGGGACAGCGTTCAACCTGTAGGAGCTGGCGAATGCTGCGATCTTTTGATTTTTTTGTTAGAAACTCATGTCCACCTTGGTCCAGAGCGTGCGCCCCGGCTCATTGATGGCTTGCGGGTCGTTGGCCGGGTAGCCGAAACCGGCGTTGCCCGCCAGGTTCAGGTGTTCGGCGTAAGCTTTGCCGAACAGGTTGTCGACGCCGCTGCTGACCTTCCAGTTTTTGTTGATCCGGTAGGCACCGTTGAGCGAGAACACGCCGAAGCCCGAACTCTTGTCGTAATCCTTGCCGACCACGTTGCCCTTGTTCTGATCGATACGGTTTTGCGCAGCAACCACCCTCCACAGTGCGCCGGCGCTCCAGTTGTTTTCGCTATAGGTCAGGCCCAAACGTGCGTCCAGCGGCGGCATTTGTGGCAGGGCCGAACCGTCGCTGCTGTTCTTGCCCCAGGCGTAAGCCAGGGTCGCATCGGCCTTCCAGTGGTCGGTGAGGTTGTACGCGGCGCCGAGTTCACCGCCCATGATCCGCGCGTCGATGTTCTCGGCGCGGGAAGTGCTCATGCCCATCATTCCCGGGGTGTAGTCGAAGAGGATGTAGTCGCGCACCACGCCGATGTACCCAGAGGCCCAGGCCTCAAGATCGGCACTCTTGTAGTTCACGCCGAAATCCAGCTGGGTGGTCTTTTCCGGTTTGATCGAGTCGAACGCATTGACCGAGCCGGCAGGTCCGGATTTCGGCGAAAACAGCTCCCAGTAATCCGGGAAGCGCTGCGCGTGGCCAATCCCGGCGTAGAGCGTGGTCGGGCTGTCGGCCAGATCATGCTCGTAGCGCACGAAGCCGCTCGGCAAGGTGTCGGCGCGGGTGTCATCGGCGGTCGGATTGGGCCGGGCCATCATTCCCGAACCGCTGGTCTGGCGGTAATCCTTGGCCGATGCACGGTCAACGCGGGCGCCGGTGATCAGCCGATCACGGTCGGCGGCGTACCAGGTCATTTCGCTGAACACGCCGTAGTTATGGAAGTCGGCGTCTTTGGTGTAGGGCTGATCCTTGTAGGTATCGATGCCCATGCCGCTGCGCTGGCGGTGTTCGTTGGTCTGCGCGTCGAGGCCGGTGATCAGCTGAATGTCAGCCCAGCGCCACGTTGCCTTGACCCGTGCGCCCAGGGTGCGGCGGTCGACATTGGATGCCATTGGCCCCGCCATCATGCCGGTGCCGGACGGGGTGCGCAGGCTGTAGTTATCCATCACATGGTCGGCGTAGTTGTAATAGACCTGCGCTTCCAGCTTTTCCAGCACGTCGGTGATGTTGGATTTTTCGATACGCAGGCCGAGGCTTTCACGCAGGAACTGTGAGCCGTCCATGCCGCGTCCGGCGTAGCGGGCTTCACCATCACCCTTGCCGGCGGTGAGCTCGATCAGGGTGTCGGCGTCCGGCGTCCAGCCCACGGCGACATCGCCATTCCACTTGTCGTAGCGCGAGGCGACGATGTCGTTGTTGCCGTCGCGGTAGTCGTCGGAGTGCGCGGTGTTGCCGATCACCCGAACGTAGCCCAGCGGCCCGCCGGCAGCGGCGTCGACGACTTTGTCGAAGCGCCCGTGGGAGCCGGCCAGAATGCTGGCGTTCACCCGCGTGCCGAGTTCGCCGAAGCTTTCCGGTTCACGGTCGAACAGCACGGTGCCGGCCGAGGCGCCCGGGCCGTAGAGCACGGTTTGCGGGCCTTTGATCACCGTGAGTTTGTCGTAGGTTTCCGGCGAGATGTACGAGGTCGGCGCGTCCATCCGGCCTGGGCAGGCGCCGAGCATCATGCTGCCGTTGGTAAGAATATTCAGGCGCGACCCGAACATCCCACGCAGTACCGGATCACCGTTGGTGCCACCGTTGCGCACCAGTGCAAAGCCGGGAATGGTCTTCAGATAGTCGCCGCCATCGCTGGCCGGCACTGGCTGGCGCGGGTCTTTGGGGTTGGTGACGATGGTCAGCGGTGAGCTTGGGGCGATGGCGGTAATCACCGTCGGGCTCAGTTCTTCACGGTGATCGGCGTGATCATCGGCCAGCACCAGCGGGGACAGCAGGATGCCGCAAAGGACGGCGATAGCGTGCCTGAAACGAATGCGCGATTCGTTCAAAGCGAAGGACGCCTGGGCAGAGCCCGAGCGGGGAACAGCAGAAAACCTGGACATGACAATTTCCATCAAACAGTCGTAAACGACACGGCCGGCAGCCTGAGGCTGTCTTCTCAACCGTGTGCAATCAAAGGTGCGTGTTTACGCTGTGACGGGCGGGGCGCGGGGGCGGGCGCCGGGAAAGAAGGTTGGCCGGGCATGACCCAGGCGTGGCGAGGGTGAAGTGAAGGTGTTCAGCGGCAGGATATTGAAGGCAACGAAATCGCCGCCGCCGGTCAGTGCCGGGCAATTGAACAGCAGGCTGCAATAGCCGCATTTTTCCCACAGCACATGCTGCGAGGATTGTGGCGGGCAATGTTCGGCGGAGGGTTTTGCGCCATGCCCGGCGTGATCCATGCCGGGCATGTCCATCGACATGTCCATGCTCATTGGCGTGGATGTCGAGGCGTGTTGATTCATCGGCATCGACTGAGAAATCAGTGGGCCGATGAAGATCATCAACATGGCGAACAGGGCGATCCAACTGCCGTGCTGACGGCGGTTGTCGATGGACCTGGCGCGAGGCGGGCGCATGGGCAGGATCAGCCGGGCTGATTACTGAGCGTGCGCGTGGGCCTTTGTAGTTTCCGGCGGTTTCTTCTGCACGGCGACTTCGACGGTGACGTCCCCGGCTTTCTCGAAGTGCATGGTCAACGGGAAGCGTTTGCCGTCGCTGAGCAGGCTGCGGTCCGTCGGGTTGAGTAGCATGACGTGATAGGCCATTGGCGCGAAGGTCACGTTGCCGCCCGCAGGAATATCAACACTCGGCACCTGCTGCATCTTCATCAGATCGCCCTGCATCACATGCTCATGCAGTTGTGCTTCGGGGGCGATGGGCGAGTCGACACTGAGCAAACGGTCGGCGGTTTTACCGTTGTTGTGAATCACGAAATACGCGGCAACCGTGGGTGCATTGGGCGGTAATTCCTGTGACCACGGGTGGGCAATTTCAAGCTCGCCGGCCTTGTATTCGTGGGCATGGGCGAAGCACGCAGGCAGCAACAGCGCAGCGATGACGATGAATTTGTTCAACATGGCAGTTCTCCAGAACGATTTGAAACGCAGATTAATTGCGCGAACAAATCAAACCAGAGGGGAGGCGCGGGGGTTCAGGCTCGGCCATTGCTGGCGCGGCGTGGGGGTTTGCAATGAGACGGGCGCCACGCTGCGATTGCTTTCGAAACGCGCGAAATACAGCTGCGGTGCATGCCCCGGCAGCGCAACCAGCGGCGCTGAGCCTGAGCAACACCAGCAATGCTGCATGTTGGAATGGGTGTCATTCGGCGGGGCTTGCTGATCCGTGGTGCCGATGTTGATCGCCACCATTTTCGTCCCGCTGCCAGTGCAGAAACTGCTCCACAACAATTGCTCGGCCGGTGAATTGGCCGTCTGTGCCATCGCTCCCGTCATCGGCATGGCGAGCATGTTGAACAGCACTGCAAAGCAGGCAATCCAGGCAAGCGCGAGCCGTTGTCGGTTCATGGGACAGATCCATAGGGTGGGCGATCAGGCGTGGCTATTTAGCCTGATCAGGGCCGATAAGTAAAAAAGCGTCGTGCGGTTTGGTGTCGCAGAGCTTCCTGCAAGAGTTTGAGAAGTCTGCGGCCCAGCTCGATTTCGCCGTTGTAAATGAGTGTAGCGGCTTCGATTCGCATTGCCCGGGCGAAATTCGAGTCGCTTTCTATTCGTGCGCGAATGATCTGCATGACGTCTCGGAGCGCTATTCGGTCGCGATCTATTTAAATACGGTTGAAGGTCGCGAGGGCGGTGATGACTTCGTCGACCGAGGCAAACTCCCGATCAACCCCCGGCAACCCAGGCCGCTTCAACACAATCACCGGCACCCCACGCTCCCGCGCCACTTCCAGCTTCGGTTCAGTCGCCGTGCTGCCGCTGTTTTTGCTGATCAGCACATCAATCTGGCGCCGCTCGAACAGCGCCCGTTCATCCTCAAGCAGAAACGGCCCACGTGCGCCGATGACTTCGCAGCGTTCGTTGCCGGGATAAACGTCGAGGGCGCGCAGGGTCCAGAATTGTTTGGCGGGGATTTCGTCGAGGTGTTGCAACGGTTCGCGGCCCAAGGTGAACAGGGGGCGGCGAAACGGTTTGAGGGCGTCGATCAGTTCGGCCCAGTCGCTGACTTCACGCCAGTCATCACCGGGCTGCGGCTGCCACGCTGGACGGCGCAGGGCCCAGCAGGGGATGCCGGTCTGTGGCGCGGCGGTGGCGGCGTTCTGGCTGATTTGCGCGGCGTAGGGATGGGTGGCGTCGAGTAGCAGATCAACCCCTTCATCCCGAATGAACTGCGCCAGACCTTCAGCGCCACCGTAGCCACCGACGCGCACCTGACAGCGCAGATCGGTGGGCACACGACCAACCCCGGCCAGGCTGTAAATATGTTGCGGGTCGAGAGTACGGGCAATCGCCAGCGCCTCAGTCACGCCGCCCAACAACAGAATCCGCTTCATGCAAAACCTCCGGCATGGCCAACGACACCGCCCTGACGATCTATCGCAAACACCTCGACCTGCACCTGCGCCGGCACCACGCTGCGAGCAAACTCCAACGCGTGACGACAAACTTCATCGCCCAGTGCGATGCCCACGGCACTGGCCATCGCCAACGCCTGCTGGCTGGTGTTCGCCTCACGAATATTCTGCTGCAAAGTCTCATCGGCGCCGATTGCCGCCGCCCAGTCGGCCAGTTGCGGCAGGTCAATGCTGGAATGGCGCGAGTGCAGATCCATGTGCCCGGCCGCCAGTTTGCTGATCTTGCCGAAACCGCCGCACAGGCTGAGTTTATCCACAGGCACTTTGCGCAAATGCTTGAGCACCGCGCCGACGAAGTCGCCCATTTCGATCAGGGCGATTTCCGGCAGGTTGTACACCCGGCGCATGGTGTCTTCGCTAGCGTTGCCGGTGCAGGCGGCGATGTGCAGATAGCCGTTGGTCTTGGCGACATCGATGCCTTGATGAATCGAGGCGATGTACGCCGCGCAGGAAAATGGCCGGACGATGCCGCTGGTACCGAGGATCGACAAGCCGCCGAGAATGCCCAGGCGCGGGTTCATGGTCTTCAGCGCCAGGGCTTCGCCGCCCTCGACGTTGACAGTGACCTCGAAGCCGCCGGCATAACCGGTCTCGGCCGCGAGCAGGCTCAAGTGGTCGCTGATCATCTTGCGCGGCACCGGATTGATCGCCGGCTCCCCCACGGCCAGCACAAGTCCCGGGCGTGTCACGGTGCCAACGCCCGCACCGGCACTGAAGCGAATCCCCGGTTCGGCCGACAGCCGCACCCGCGAATAGAGCAAGGCGCCGTGGGTCACGTCCGGGTCGTCGCCGGCGTCCTTGATCGTCCCGGCTTCGGCGCCGTCGTCGGTCAATCGGCAGAACTCCAGCCGCATCTGCACCTGTTTGCCCTTGGGCAAGATGATTTGCACGGCATCGGCGCAGGCTCCGCCAAGCAGCAGGCGGGCGGCGGCGAGGCTGGTGGCGGTGGCACAGCTGCCGGTGGTCAGGCCGCTGCGCAGGGGCGCGGGTTGTTCGGCGGTTTCGTCACGCATCAAAAGGTTTGACCAGATCGAGCAGCGTGATCGGCAGCGCCTGACGCCAGGTGTCGAACTCGCCGAGCGGTTGCGCCTGAGCGACGTGGATGCGCGTCAGCTCGCCGCCGTAGCGCTCGCGCCAGTGCATCAGGGTGACTTCGCTTTGCAGGGTCACCGCGTTGGCGACCAGTCGACCGCCGGGTTTGAGTTGCTCCCAGCAGGCCTCGAACACGCCTTCGCGGGTCACGCCACCGCCGATGAAAATGGCGTCCGGTCGCTCCAGTCCCGCCAATGCCTGCGGTGCTTTGCCGCGAATCAATTGCAGCCCCGGCACACCCAGCGCATCGCGGTTGTGTTCGATCAACTGCTGACGGCCGTCATCGGCTTCGATGGCCAGCGTGCGGCAGCTTGGGTGAGCACGCATCCACTCGATGCCAATCGAACCACTGCCCGCACCGACATCCCACAGCAGTTCGCCGGGAGTCGGGGCGAGGCGGGCGAGGGTGATCGCGCGCACGTCGCGTTTGGTCAGTTGGCCGTCATGCCGGAATGCCGAGTCGGGCAGGCCGGCCAGACGCGACAGCCGCGGGGTGTCGGCGTTGGCGCGGCATTCGATGGCGATCACGTTCAGATCGGCAATCGGCGGGTCGCACCAGTCATTGGCGCTGCCGTCGATGCGCCGCTCGGCGTCGCCGCCCAGATGTTCCAGCACGTTTATGCGGCTCGAACCAAAGCCGCGTTCACGCAGCAATTGCGCGACTGCCGCGGGACTGGCGCCGTCATTGCTCAGCAGCAACAGACGCACGCCGCTGAACAACTGCGCATTGAGCGCGGCCAGCGGACGGGCGACCAGCGACAGTGTCACGACGTCTTGTAATGGCCAGCCGAGGCGGGCGGCGGCCAGCGAGCAGGAGGATGGCGCGGGCAGGATCAGCATCTCGTCGCTCGGCAGTTGTCGCGCGAGGCTGGCGCCGACGCCGTAGAACATCGGGTCACCGCTGGCCAGTACGCACACCGCTGCACCGCGCTGCTCAAGCACCGGCGCCAGCGAAAAGGGGCTCGGCCACAACTGCCGCTCGCCGCCAATGCACAGCGGCAACAAGTCCAGTTGGCGCTGACCGCCGACGATCCGCGAGGCGCCCATCAGGGCACGCCGGGCGTTTTTGCCCAGGCCCTTGAAGCCGTCTTCACCGATTCCCACAACCGTCAGCCAGGGTGACATCTATATTCCTCTAAACATGCCGTTCCGACGGGCAGTCTTTTCATGCCGCCGGACAAAGCAGGCATAATACCGCGCCTTCGCCCGCGAAGCGCCTTTCCCACGCAGCCGGTCAGCCCCTTGAACGAACGCCCGATGTCCACCGCCATACGCCCCTCGGCTTGCCCGGGGTTGCTGCGTATCGTCCAGGCACTGGACGGGGGCATCTGCCGGATCAAGCTCGATGGCGGCTCAATCAGTGCTGATCAGGCTGACGCGGTGGCCAATGCCGCCGAACAGTTCGCTGGCGGGGCGATTGAGGCGACCAATCGCGCCAACCTGCAAATCCGTGGCATCGGCCAGCAATCCGCTGCCCTGATCGACAGTTTGCTGGCTGCCGGACTCGGGCCACGCACCGCCGCAGGCGATGATGTGCGCAATCTGATGCTCAGCCCAACCGCCGGGATCGACCGGCAGATGCGCTTCGACACCCGCGCACTCGCCGAGCAGATCCTCGTCACGCTGCAGAGCCATCCACGTTTCCACGAGTTGAGCGCCAAGTTCGCCGTGCAACTCGATGGCGGTGAAGCGCTGGCGATGCTCGAACATCCCCACGACCTGTGGTTGTCGGCGTTCGAGCGCGATGGCGAGACGTTGCTGGCGTTTGGTCTGGCCGGATGCCCGAC
The DNA here is from genome assembly GCF_044218815.1 of Pseudomonas sp. A0308. Classification (NCBI taxonomy): domain Bacteria; kingdom Pseudomonadati; phylum Pseudomonadota; class Gammaproteobacteria; order Pseudomonadales; family Pseudomonadaceae; genus Pseudomonas; species Pseudomonas sp. A0308. The sequence goes on along the minus strand of NZ_CP162581.1, from coordinate 2,610,314 downwards.
CGATCGCGCGGTCGGGGCGGTGGCGCTGGAAAATGGCCATGCGCTGGTGGTCGCGGTGCTGGAGCTGTTCCTCGAACTGGCGGGGCCCGAGCAAACGCGCATGCGCCATTTGCTCGATGAACTGCCGATGCTGGCGTTTCTTGAGCAGCTCAGAGCACGCCTGCCGATCAAAGCGATCAGCGGTTGGCAACGTCTGCCGGTTGCGGACGATCTGCACATCGGCCCTCATCCGCAAAACACCAACAACCTTGTCTACGTCGCAGGCGTGCCGCCACTCGGCCGCCTCGACCCGACCATGCTGCGCGGTGTAGCTCAACTGGCTCGTCGTTTCGGCGACGGCAGCCTGCGTTTCACGCCGTGGCAAAGCCTGCTGCTGCCGAACGTGACGCAGACCGACGTAAACCAGGTGATCGAAGGCCTCAAACAGCTGCACCTGCTGACCGATGCCGCTGAGCCACTGTCGAGAATGATCGCCTGCACCGGCGCCAACGGCTGTGGCAAAGGCCTGGCCGACACCAAAAGCGATGCCCGTCTGTTGGCGACGCTGCTACCGCAAGCGCAAAGCGTGCATCTGTCCGGTTGCACGCGTTCGTGCGCCGCCGCGCACTGTGCCCCGGCGACCTTGCTGGCCGTCAGTGCCGGTCAATACGACCTCTATTTTCGCGATGCAGCACAGCCGGGTTTCGGCACGCTGCACGCACGCAACCTTACTATTGAAGCGGCCGCGGCAGTCCTTATCGATGCTTGCCCGACGCCCGCTCCCGGAGCCCCCTTGATGCTTGATTACATCCGCGATGGTCAGGAGATCTATCGCAACTCCTTCGCGATCATTCGCAGCGAGGCCAATCTGGCGCGCATCCCCGCCGATCTGGAGAAACTCGCGGTGCGAGTCATTCACGCCTGCGGCATGGTCGAGGCCATCGACGGTCTGCAATTCTCTGAGGGGGCGGGCAAGGCCGGACGTGCTGCGCTGGCCGCGGGTGCGCCGATCCTCTGCGATGCGCGAATGGTCTCCGAAGGCGTGACCCGCGCGCGTCTGCCGGCCAACAATGAAGTGATCTGCACCCTGCGCGACGACAGCGTGCCGGGGTTGGCGCGTGAACTGGGCAACACCCGCTCCGCCGCCGCGCTGGAACTGTGGCGCCCGCACCTGGAGGGCAGCGTCGTGGTGATCGGCAACGCGCCGACCGCGCTGTTTTATCTGCTGGAAATGCTCGATGCCGGCGCACCGAAACCGGCGCTGATTCTCGGCTTCCCGGTGGGCTTCGTCGGCGCGGCAGAATCGAAAGCGGCGCTGGCCGCCGACAGCCGTGGCGTGCCGTTTGTGATCATGCAAGGTCGACTCGGCGGTAGCGCCATGGCGGCTGCGGCGGTCAACGCCCTCGCGACGGAGATCGAATGATGCAGGCCAAAGGACGTTTGATTGGTCTGGGCGTCGGCCCTGGTGATCCGGAACTGATCACCGTCAAGGCCTTGCGCCTGCTGCGCGAATCGCCGGTGGTGGCGTACTTCGTCGCCAAGGGCAAGAAGGGCAACGCGTTCGGCATCATCGAGGCGCACCTGCAGGACGCGCAGAATCTGCTGCCGCTGGTGTACCCGGTGACCACCGAAGCGCTGCCGGCGCCGCTGTCGTATGAACAGGTGATCAGTGATTTCTACGATGAAGCCGCCGAGACGATTGCGGCGCATCTGGACGCCGGCCGTGACGTAGCGGTGATCTGTGAAGGCGATCCGTTCTTCTACGGCTCCTACATGTATTTGCATGATCGACTGGCCACCCGCTATGAGGCGCAAGTGGTGCCGGGCGTTTGCTCGATGCTTGGCGGCGCGTCGGTGCTGGGCGCGCCGTTGGTGTATCGCAATCAGAGTTTGTCGGTGCTCTCCGGCGTCTTGCCTCATGAAGAATTGAAGCGACGTCTGGCCGATGCCGACGCGGCAGTGATCATGAAGCTGGGACGCAATTTCCACAAAGTGCGGCAGGTGCTGGAAGAACTTGGCCTGGCCGAACGGGCGCTGTACGTCGAGCGTGCGACCATGGCCAATCAGAAGATCGTGCCGATCGACCAGGTCGAGCCGATGTCGTCGCCGTACTTCTCGCTGATCATCGTGCCCGGCGAACGGTGGCAAGGCTGATGACTTCATCCACTCCCGCGATTGTCATTCTTGGTCAGGGTAGCCTGGCCACTGCCCGGCGCATCCAGCAGGTGTATCCGGCGGCGCAGATCCACGGTCTCGCCGGTCGTGTCGAAGGCGCCGACTGCACGTATCAGGAATTCGGCGCGACCCTGCGCGAGTTGTACCAGCAGGCCACGCCGATCATTGCCCTGTGCGCAGCCGGCATTGTCATCCGCACACTGGCGCCGCTGTTGCTGGAGAAAGGCGCCGAGCCTGCGGTACTGGCCGTCGCCGAAGACGGCAGCGCCGTGGTGCCGTTGCTCGGTGGCCTTGGCGGGGTGAATGTCATGGCGCGGGAGATCGCTGCGGGGCTGCAAGTCGCAGCGGCGATCACCACCAGCGGCGAACTGCGCTTTGGCACCTGCCTGCTCAATCCTCCGAGCGGCTACGCGCTGGCGGATCTGGAGCTGGGTAAACGCTTCGTCTCCGATCTGCTGGCCGGGCATAGCGTGCGCATCGAAGGCGCGGCGCCGTGGCTGGATCAGGCGCAACTGCTGGAAGATCCACAGGCGCAGCGTTCGATTCATGTCGGCAGTGCCGAGCGTGCGGCGAGTGCCAATGAGTTGCTGATCTATCCGCGCAGTGTGGCGGTGGCGGTGAGCGCAGACGTGGCGGATTTGCCGAGTGTGATTCGTGCGGCGTTGCAGCAGGCGAACGTCGCGGTTCAGGCGTTGGCTTGTCTGGTGGCGGCTGATACCGAGATGGCTTCGGCGGACCTGCGCGAAGCCGCACTTGAACTGAATGTGCCATTGAGGTTTGTCACGGCGCAAAGCGACATCGGCGCACTGGCGCGCGTTGCGGTGCCAGAGGCCAAAATCATTGAGCAAAACGGCCTGGCCATCGTTGTCGCCGAGCAGCCACTGGACGTCGCGCACATCGGTCGCCCGCGCGGTCGTCTTGCTGTGATTGGCCTTGGCCCCGGCGCTGCCGAACTGATGGTGCCTGCGGTAAAAGCGGAACTGGCTCGCGCCACCGACGTGCTCGGCTATGAAACCTACGTGCGCATGGCCGGCCCGTTCCGCGACGATCAAGTGCAGCATTGCACCGACAACCGCGAAGAAATGCAGCGCGCCCGCCACGCCTTCAGACTGGCGGCCGAGGGCCGTTCGGTGATCGTGGTGTCGTCCGGCGATCCGGGCGTATTCGCCATGGCGGCGGCGGTGCTCGAAGCGTTGCACGAGTCCGATGATCCGGCGTGGCACCGTGTCGATCTGGAAATCCTCCCGGGCGTCTCAGCGTCCCTCGCCACCGCTGCCCAGGCAGGCGCGCCGCTGGGCCATGATTTCTGTGTGATGTCGCTGTCGGACAACCTCAAACCGTGGTCGATCATCGAGAAGCGTCTCGACCTGGCCGCGCAAGCGGATCTGGCGCTGGCGTTCTACAACCCGATCTCGCGCGCCCGCCCGTGGCAACTGGGGCGGGCCCTGGAAATCGTCTCGCAACATCGCACACCGCAAACCCCTGTGGTGCTGGGACGTGACATCGGGCGGCCGGGGCAGACCCTGCGCACCACGACTCTCGGCGCCTTGACACCGGACCAGGTAGACATGCGCACCATGGTGTTGATCGGTTCCTCCACTACTTGCACTTTTGCGCGGGCTGAAGGAGGGGAATGGGTTTATACGCCACGTTGGTATGGTGAAAAGCCGATTTCCTGAACAGTCGCCCGTTGATCACGGAGGTAAGTTGTAAGTAACTTACAGTTGGCGTGACATTGGGTTAATACTTTCAATTTTAAAGTGCGATAACAAAAGCAAGGCCGCGACCCCTTTGGGTTCGCGGCCTTGTGCGTTTGCAGGTGAAAGTATTGCGGATGAACTTGTCGCTGGATCCTACTGTTATGCAGTTTGAATGTTGATCGATGTTGCACGCGACACTGATTGTTTTTTTTGATATTTGAGCTCGCCCGACTTAATCAATAGTTTTGTTTGATCTATTAACTATTGATTCAAGGATGAAGGCTGATGGGGACTTTGAATAGTTCTACAAGCAAGAGTGGGTTTGTTTCGGCGGAAGATTTTTTAATACTGCAACAGGCGTTGGTCGAGCTTGCCGGCTCTACGGAATATGCGGCGCTGATTGCGCTTCATGAAGTTGCTAGTCAAACCGTCGATGCCGCCGAAAAGCTGCTGGCGGTGAAGCTGTTTCAGGAGAAGCTTGGGTCATTACTGAGCCAAAGCAGGCCATCCGCCCCCGTGGCGATCAATCGGATTCAGTCCGAATTGAGTCAATACATCGCGAGGCTTTCAGCGACGGCGGACCTGCTTGCTGGAGTAGGCAAACCCGTGCCGAAAATCATGCACTTTGTCTGGGTGGGCGGTGGTGAAGTCGGCGGTATCCAGCGTGACTATATGAACATCTGGCGCGAGGTGCTGAAGTCTCAGGAATACAAGTTCAATCTCTGGTACGACAGCGATGCAATGTTGGCGCATGAGATGAATCGGGTAATTCTCGAAAGTGCACGAGCTGATGCGATGGAATCGGGAGGCGATAAAGCCACCAAATCCACCCGGTTGTCGCAGATGATCGAGGAACGGGCGCGGGTGTTGAAACAGCAGATGTTCGCGTACATCGAACAACCGCAGTGGCGCGGCAGGGCAGATGATGCGCGTATTGACCTGATGGTCCGCTCCTACGGCATGGATCGATCGACGCTCGAAGCCCTTCGCCAACGACGCCTGGAAACGCATTTGGCAATGGTCGGTCCCGACCTGCAATTGCGAGATGTTCGCCAGGAGTTCGCCGGGCACTTTTTACAGGATGTCTATCAGCGCGAAATCGCCATGCGCGGTAACTTTGCAGCGGCGAGCGATGTCGTGCGTTTGCAGGCCGTGCATCTGGAAGGTGGCCGTTACAGTGACATGGATTACTTGCCACCGTTGGCCAGCAAGTTGGGTGGCGTGGATATCAGTGGTTTTGATGTCAACCAGCAACTTTGGGTTCTGAAACTTTTACTGGATCACAACGAAGCGTTGATGCCGGGTCGCGACGCAGTTCGCTACAAAGACATTACCGGAGAAATTCCTGTTCAGTATGCAGAGGCGTTAACCACATTCGCGCGCAGCAAACCCGCCGCTCATGAAATCTTTGTTGCACCGCAAGATCGCTCTGCCCCGTTAGACGCTCTTCGCCTCGGCACGCTCCATGGCTTTTCGAAGAATGGGCAAGTCAATGCTCACTTCATTGCTCATCCGGGCAGTGCCATGACCATGGCGTATTTGCAGATGATCCGGGTGAATTATGATTGTCTGCAGGAAGTAGAGCGCCGTTCCATTGAAGCCGGAATCGACACAGCGGATGAAGGTCGGTTGTTTGATGTTATTCAAGACGTGGTCAATGAAATGAAGGCGCGGGGCAAACTGCCTGAATCAGACGCGCTTTTTCGTGCGTATAAACTCATTGATGCCATTGGTAGCTACTACGCGGACGGCATTCGAATCGGCGCGAGAGGCACCGTCACTCTTACCGGTCCCGGTGCCGCAAGTTCGGGGCTGACCCAGTACATCGAGCAGCAACTGATGCCCGATCAGATTGATCAGATAAGTCATCACCTGCAGTTGCTCGAAGGCTATAACGATGTCACGGAAGAGGAAAGGATCTCCGGCTGGACCGTCAACGACGACCCCGAGCAATGGCTGGCTAAAGAGCAGGAAAAATGGCAAACCGGAAAACTGAAAGCGCGTTACGCCGGCCAATTGGCTGACCTGCTGAAGCAAAAGACCCTGACGTTCAAGCAAGGCTGGCCGGTGATCGAAGGCAAACCGGTGTTGCTGACTTCGGTATTACAACAGTTGATGGATGAACTGGGCGGTTCCTTCATTCGCGTGATGAAGGACAAGTTGAGCGGTGACTTCACCTTCGACACAGCCTTCACCATAGATTTTGAAACGCGTCAGCAAATCATCGCGCAATCCGACACCCAGATTCCCGCTTCCCATGGCGTCGAGCTCACCAGCAACCTGAATGAACTGTTTACCCACGTCGCCCACGGCTCGCTCCACCCTGAGCACTTGAGCCCGATGCTGCGGGTGATACTGGGTGGCATCTTCGGCGCCACGAGCCTAGGTGACGCGGGATTCGTCGACGCTTGGCAGCAAGTGTCGAATATCGCTCGGCAAACCTCGGAAGGCGGTGTGTTCGCTCGCTACAACGCCATCGAGAACGCCGTGCGTCAGCGCCAGTCTGCAGACAACGAAAGCGCACCGGCGCTGCGCGGCCAGCCTGACACGCACACCACGCGGGAGCTCAAGGTGCTCGCCTTGACCGAGCCGCTGACGCTGAACAGATGGCATGAACGGATCGAGCAGATCAGCCGCACTGCGCAACGTGAATACCGCGGGCAAATCCTTCAGCGCGGCGGTCAGGTGCGTGAACTGTTTTTCAAGGCCGGGGCCATTTCCACCCGGCAAATGCCGCAGGATCTGCTGATGAACACCGCGGGCGATCCCGGCCGGCGTTGCTATCCGCTGGCCCTGCTGACGGCGTCGGCTCTGGCCCAGGGCGATGCGGCCGAGCGGGCACTGATCGGGCGTGTTGCCAACGCTGGCAAGACACCGGCTGACGCTGATTCCCGAGCGTTGCTGCTGGCGCTGGATGAGCTGCATCAAACGCCAGTCACCGATCACGGAACCGCGCACGGTCTGCAGGGGGTTGAGGCTGTCGTGCAGATGCTGCAAGCGAAAACGGCACCCGCCGTCATGCTGCTCGATACCGGTAATCACGCGTTGCTGGTGGCCAAAGTCATGCAGGGCGACACGCCGGTTTTTCGTTTTTACGACCCCAACTTCGCGATTTTCGGCTTTGCCGGGGCGCAACAGTTGTCGCTGGGCATGGCGCTCTACTTGAGTGCCGGAAACGGCGCGATGGCCAGGCTTTACGGTCTGGGCGACATCGCCAAAGCACAATTCAATGTGACTGAACTGAACACCACGAAGATTGCCGACACAGTGCTTTCTTCGAATCTGCGACTCGACAGTTTTTTGAAAAATCAGGCGATTACGGATGTTCAAGGTGTTTCGGTCTGGGAAAAGCAGGCGCTCGGGCGCACCCGCTCCTTGAGTGAAAACGCTCGAATGGGGTCCAGTCTGGCGCAGCTGGATGCTCGTTACTGGACGCAGGAATTTGCCCAGGCCACTGACCTTTTGCGTGCCGAATACAAGCTGGGACGTGAATATCTGCCGTTGCTGGACACCGTCGAAAAAACGCCGGAGGCGGGTTACTCGCTGACCATGGCTGACGTTCTTCACCCGCAGAACACACTCAAGGTTTCCACCACCGACGCGCGGTTCAGCAAGATCAGGCACCACCTTCAGCGACTGGTGAAAACCCTGGCCGGCGAGCCCACCCATGCGGGTGAAGCCGACGGCGGGAGCCGCTTGAGTTTCGCCTTTGCGATTCAGACGCTTATTACCGAAATGCGCCAACGGGACTACCAGGACGGTGAAGGACAGATGCCGACATTGGCGATTGCCCTTCAGGTTCAGGTGTATGTGAACTACGCACAACTGGGTTTCGGCGTGGTCAGCGATGTGGTGCAGATCGCCCGGCTGGTGCAACAGGTGTCGGCTGCCGAGCAAGCGCTGAAACAGACCTCGGTTTCGGGGCGCTTGGCCGGTCGCGCTGCCACTGGCGCCGGCTTCGTATTCTCCCTGGCGAATATCGGGTTCGATATTTACAACCTGTCGATTGCCGAAAACCATGAGCAGCGATCGAGGTTTTCCACGTCGCTGGCCTTCAACGTGGCGGCGCTGGGGCTGGATATCGTTGCGCTGGCGGCCGGTGGCGTCGTTGGCGGGGCAGCGGCTTTCCTGTCTGTGCCTTTGCTCGGTATCGGCATCGGCGTGACAGCCATCGCCAGCAATCTGGGGCAGATCCGGGACAAGGCCACGGCCGTCGGCAACCATCTGCGCGATATCCAGAATGCCTACACTCCCGGCGCCTATACCCTCGAACACGGGGTTTTGCAGTTCCCGGCCGAGGCGGTCATCACGAGCCTTGATCTGCAAGATAATCAGGTCCGGTTCAACAGCCAGAGTTTTTACCCGTGGGTGGGCAGCTGGTCGGAGTTACCACAGTCCACCTCTGCCCCAGAGCACATGCACCGGGCCATCAACATTCGGGAGGCATTCGAACTGCCCGAAGTCATGACGCTCGACAAGGGCCGAGCCGGCGATCGCCATACGGTCGTGCTGCCGTGTACGCCTGTCTGCTTTTACGGATACGAGTATCAACTGGGGGGCACGGGACACAAGTACGTGCCAAAGCCAGGAGAGGTGGTTGCGCCGCGTACCTCGAGTGAGGCCCCCGGGCCGCATTGGTATTCATACCGTTCGCCTATTGCTGTGGCCCTTGAAGCGATTGTCGACAGCTTCAACGATGGCATCTATACCCGCTATCCCCAGTTACGCAACAGTGCGGCTTACAAGTTGGAGTATGACAAACAAGGTAACCAACGGTTTTACCTGTACAGCACTCCATCGCTGAAACACATCCTCTACAAACTGCTACCGGTCCATAAGCCGACAAACATAGACGTGCAGCTGGATGAACATGTCCGTCAGTTGGTCGTCCCGCAGTTGCCGAAGGAGTGGAAGCAGTGCATTTCCTACGAGATCTTCAGCCACTCCCCAGGCACGCGTCAGCTCTGGCTGACGCCGGGCCTTGTTGCGGTTTCCCTGCGCAACTATGCGGCGACGCAGTGGATACTTCATGCGCCGTGGGCCAGCGAAAAAAGCGTTGGTTTTGACGGCGTGTCGCTCAACGTCGACGGGATTCGCATCGAAGGTCATGTGGATTTCATCGAGCTGGCGAACGGTGAGTTGTTCCGTCTCGACTGGAAAGCCGTGCGGCTGATGCTGGTGTCCATCACGCTGGAGCATCCCACTGCCTTGGCCAATGCTTCTACATTGCAAATTTCGATAGGCAGAGAAACCTCGCAGGCAGCGGTGCAGGCGCGGATTCGAATGCTGGCGGCAGAGCAACGCGTCGCCACCGCTTATGTGCCATTGAACAAGTTCAGGGTGCCACTGAGCGCGGCAAACCAACCGGTGTTCGTCACCGCCTACTATGACGTGGCGAACGCGCGGTTGTTGTATGCGCGCAACCTGCCTGAGGCAATCAATGATGGCGTGACACTGGCGGCAGCCGATGCCAGGCACGCCTGGTTCTATCACCCCGAGCATGCGACGGTCTGGCGCGTCGACATGATCACCGGCACGGTCAACCAGCGCTACCGGTTGATGAATCCCGCCAGTGGTTCAAGGATTGTCGGTTGTGAACAGACTGTCGGCGGCATTCGGGTGCGACAAACGATGCTTGCGGTCGAGAGCGGCGTAGAGACCGGTTTTGAATATTTTCTGACTGAGTCCACGGTAACGCTTGAGTGCATCAACACTTCGGCTGCCTGGGGCGATTACACACCGCGCCGGCCGGCCAGTTACTGGCGCTCATTGGTTGATCGCTTCAAAACGCCGCGTGACTACGCCGACAGCACCCCCGGCATGGCGGCGGGCCTGGCCATTTGGCGGCCAGCTCAGTTTGTGCAGATACGCGGTCACGTCCAGCAAGAGGTTCGAGATGTTGGCTGGATTCGTCTGGCCGATGGTCTGCATTTCCAGTTAGACCGTGCCAGTGGCCTCGATCTGGATACGAAGATGCTGGTTTGGGATGCAGGTCTGGGTGATCTCCCGCTGTTCTACAGCAAAAGCGCCGGACTGCTGCAGCGGGGGGCCGGAACGGATGACTCGCAAGTTATCGCAACCGACGTCATTGATGTCAGCCAATTCGCTCAGCGTTTCATCGCCACCCGGGAAGACGGCCTGTTGTTCGAGGTCGACAAGCAAGGCGTGATGAAGTTTGTGGGCGTCGGGACGCACTGGTTGCACAAGCATACGGATTGGCTCGCCGCTTTACCGGCGCTTGCCGAAACGTGGAAAACTGCGCCGTTCTCGATCAATGGTCTGGAAAATGTCGGCGGCACACATTCGCTGGCAATGTGGTGCGTCGACGACAAGTTCTTGCTGGCCAAAATCGCTGGTACCACGGAGCTGGATCTGGTTGGACTGACCCCTGACAAACAGGCCGCGTGGTTGATGGATATTTGGGGACGGCTCTATCGCCAGCCTCTGACGAATATCGAGGCACTGCGTCGGGCGTTTGCCGGTGGCAGTCGCCTGTTACATCCGGAGCATTTGCCAGATGCGGAAATGGTTTGGTCGCAATGGTCCTTTACCCAAGTGCTGATGGACGGCCAAGGCCTGATCGGACAAACCCGCGAAGGCGTCAACCTGGAACTGATAGATCAGCAGCCTGCACGCATTATCAGTTTCGAAAACAAATGGTCGGATGGGGCCGGCCAACGTCCCGAACAGTTGCAGGAGCGCTTGCGAGCACTATTGAACAAGCAAAACCACGCGCCGTTCCTGCCAATCAAACGTCATGCGGGTCGCTACACGTACTACGTGCCGCAACTGGACCGGCTGTTCGATGTTACCGGTCGCGCCGACGGGCAGTGGGCGGTGTTTCTGGGGAATCGCGATGAGTCGGTGCCGCTGCTGTTCGATCCGGTGGACGGCTTGATTTTCAGCCGTGGTGCGCAGAAGGACATCTGGCTGGCGGGCAGTTACGCACAGCGTGAAGGGGAGTTGCTGTCGCTTGAAGTGAGTGGCGAGGTCAGCGATCTCGTGGCGCTGCTGCCGGACGGGATCAACACGTTGGTACTGGCTTTTGGTGCGCAGACGTCAAGCTACCGGATCCTGGATGACGCGTGGCAGCGCCTGGATTGCATTGTGGTTGATAGTCGCCGGCCATCCGCCCGGCAAGTCGCCGGCGAGGGTACGCTGGTTCTGGACATGGCTGGCAATGAGCGCCTGCTGATGTCGCAGGTTGATGGGCAACTGGTGTTCACCGATCCGGACAACGCACACAGCCTGATCGTGCGACATGTCATACCCGAAGAGGGCAAACCGGGCATGTCGATGCAGATAAGCGTCAGAGTTGCAGACGAGCATTGCGCATTCCCGGTCGAACAATGGCTGAGCGCCATTTCACAAACCAAGAATGACCAAGGGGTTGCTACGCTCAAAGCAGTCGTTGAAAAGATCGCCTGACATTTCACGGCAAACTGAACACGAGGGGTCGTGAGCGGATCAGCTCACGACCCCTTTTACCCCAGATAACCCTTGATCCCGGTAAAGATGATCTGCGCCGCCAGTGCGCACACAAACAGTCCCATCAAACGACTGACAATCTGCAAACCCTGATCGCCGAGAATCCGCTCGATGCGGTTCGACAGGTACAGCACCACGCCGACGGTGAAACTGGCCAGCGCAATGCTCACGATCGCCGTGAGTTTGTCGTCCCAGTGTGGCTGGCTGACGCCCATGACCAACAAGGCGCCGATAGTGCCGGGGCCGACGGTCAACGGAATGGTCAGCGGCACGATGGTCACATCCTGCTGCACATTGTCGGTTTGCACCACCGACTTGCCTTGCGCCATGCCCAGCGCCGAGATGAACAGCACGCTGCCGGCACCGATCCTGAACGCGTCCACGGTGATGCCGAACACGTCGAAGATCACTCGCCCGAACAAATACAGCAGGACGCTGGAAACCAGGGTAGCGATCGCCACTTTCCACGCCAGGCGCCGTTGCTCCTTGCGCGAATAACCACGGGTCAGGCTGATGAAGCAGGACAACACGAAGAACGGGCTGTAGAGCACCAGCATCTTCAGGTAAACGCTGAATAACACGTGGAGCATGGTTTGGGCTCACGACAGGAGAGTGTGGGAATGGAGTCTATCAGTCGTTCAGGTTTTTGTCGGTAGCGACTTTTTAAAGTGTTTCGAGTTGCTGTTGTTTGGTAGTTAGTTGTCGTTTTGTTTGCTTGATGATTGTGTTACATGTTCAGGTTTGTATGTTCTTGATTGGCTGGTTATGGTTGCTCTCGCAAGTTCATGAGGACTTGTTTTAATAATGATAAGGAATTCGTGATGAGTAACCAGGTAATGCAGAAAGCGTTTGTTGATAAGTGTTTGAGCGATATTCAGCAATATGATGTTGGTGACATGCCTGCTATTCGTAGCCGCAGTTTTTCATCGGGCGATACTGTTGTGGTGCCGGAAAAAGCCTCTATCGTTGGTGAAGGTATTTTGACCTTTACGGGTTATCTCAGTGAGGTAAATCGAACCGATGCACAAAATGCCTATCTTTTCGCAAGTCTGGTAGCGAACAAAAAGTATCCGCGGGAAGACCAGGGCCAGGATTGGTACTTGTTGTTCCGTGACGTGATGAACAAAGCGGGCTGGTCTTCTACCAGCATCTATTACAATAACCTTGAAGTCGGCGGTACCAGTGTCCGTATGGACAAACTGGTACTGGAAATTCTGGGTTCGGTTATCTCGGGTCTGGCATTGCCCGGTCCGACTAGTGCATTGATGCTGAAAGTGGCAACCGATGCAATTGCAGCACTGAGCAAACGTGAGACCGCCTTAACGCTGTATGAGCGAAACCTTCTGAATAACGGCGTGGGTGGCATCTCGACCGGAGCCTGCACCGAAGTAAATGGTGTGCCCTTGATGGCTGTCGGTGCAGTTCGTTTTCAGCGCCGCAATACGTCGGACAAAGTGCTGTTCGTCGATGTGGATGTTCGTAACGTGAAAATGTATCGGGGCGAGACCGTATTTGAAAAAAATACGGATACCGCCAATGCGACTCGCGACTATATACGCACCAAGTTGGGTCTGAATGCACTTTCTAAAATCGAAGAGTTCGAGATTTAATCAGTGCTGGAAGGGCGGTCGGGGTCGGCTGCCCTTTTTTATATTCGGGAGGGTGACATGGTCGACGAATATTTGACGATGGTGGTGGGAAATTCCATTGTGCTTGTGCCTGAAGTTGATGGTGCGGCGGCTTACGATGATCTGATCAACTCGATCTTGCTTGCACAGCTGGTGGCTAATAAAAAGATTGAAAAAACGCCTGGGTTAATTTGGTATGACGCCTATATGGAAGTTCTCGATGCCTACTGGTTACGTCCAGAAAAGGCGCATCAGACGTGGGGGTTCAGACACAAAACAGAAGAACTCCTGCCAAATGTGTTTACCGCTATGTTGACTCACGGTACATCAGGTGATGCCCATACAATCGCCGCGGTTCTCGCGCGAATTGCAAAGTTGTCGGACGAAGAGCCGGCGCTCCAACTGCTGCGAAGTCACATGCAAACATTAGTTGAGCCCGCGCCAGCCGAAGTGTCAGCTCCGCTGACGAGTGTGCGGTTGCTGGTGATAGACGCGAAATCTCCCGCCTCGATTACCAGTGCGTATGTCGAGTTCAAGACGCGAAAGGTATTGAGCCCCAATCCATTCCAGCCGTCGTATCAATCTGATGATTTGCACGGTTTGGTTCATGTGCATCACGCGTGTGAAACCCTTGTTGAACAGCTCTACGGTCCTGTGCGTGCGGCGATTGCTGTGAAAGTCAGGGACAGGCTTGCGGGCAATGTTGCGACGTTGACCCTGCCAGCGGAGGTGAAGTCATGTCGGATCCCATGACACCTCAGGCCGCCGTGGTGGGCGCCAGTGTTGTCGCATTCGCCAGCGGTGTGCCGACGCCCCATCGAGATGACATCTACATGAGCACCGCTCATGCACAAATGGCGACACGCGCGGCAATTGAGGACGGGCTAGCGACTGACTGGTTTGAGTACTACTGCAAGGTACTCAGGTTTATCGGCTGGGATGTGCCGAAACCACAGACCCTGGCGCCATCACGCAACAGTCTGATGGCCGGCCAGGCGACGCAACGGATCTCAACCATCATGGGCGAGGAATTTTCCGAGCCAATGCGTCGTGCGCTGCTGGCAATTGAGCGTAATACCCTGGCGCTCAAACGGTTCGAGTCCACGAGCATTCGTGGCGATGCCGGTTACTTTCAGATAATTCCCTGCGTCATGAGCGGCCCGAACAAGGTTGAGATGGGCATCTATCATCGTCAGTTCAGGATCAGGCGACAGGTCTCGGGATTTCTGTTTGGCGAAGACGAGACACTGATCCACAACAGCGTCGAACAGATCGCCGCCATCACGTTCAACACCCTTCATTACGCCCAGTTTCGGGATAGGGTCAAAAAGTCGGTGCTGACCGGCTCGCTCAACTACCTTAGCAGTCTGGAGATCTGAGCGAATCAGAAGGTCGACGCCGTGCGGTTCTGTTGATCACGTTGGGCCACCCAATGCTCGATCAACTCGCGCAATTGCGACAGCTCGACCGGTTTGGACATGTGCCCGTCCATTCCGGCCTGGCGTGCGCGCTCCTTGTGCTCGGCGAGAATGTGCGCGGTCAACGCGACGATCGGCGTGCGGATGCGTTGGTTGCTGACTTCCCACGCGCGCAATTGCTGAGTTGCGGAGAAACCGTCGAGGATTGGCATCTCGCAGTCCATCAGCACCAGGTCGTAACGCTGGGCTTTCATCGCTTGCAGTGCTTCCTCACCGTTGCTGGCGGTGTCGGGTTGCAGGTTGAGCTTGCCGAGCATGCCGCGAATCACTTTGGTCGAAATCGTATTGTCTTCGGCAACGAGGATGCGGAAATCGCTCGGCACTTTGGCCACGGTGGCCGCGGTCACCACTTGCGGCTGGAACACCACCTGGCCTTTGTTGCGCTGGTTGAGTTCGTCCGCGAGGGTGGTCTTGAGCGTATACCCGGCCACCGGTTTGGCCAGAATCCTTTTGATCCCCGAGTTACGCGCGATGATCTTGCTCGGCGCGTTGCTGATGCCGGTGAGCATGATCAACAGGATGTCGTGGTTCAGGCTCGGGTCTTCCTTGATCTTGGCCGCCAGTTGCATGCCGGTCATGCCGGGCATGTTCTGATCGAGCAGGACCACATCGAAGTAATCACGCAGGTGCGCCTTGGTGCGCAGCAGCGCCAGCGCTTCCTTGCCCGACGGCACGGCGCTGACGTTCAGGCCCCAGGCACTGCATTGCTGCACCAGCACTTTGCGACAGGTGTCGTTGTCATCGACCACCAACACCCGCGCGCCTTGCAACGGGCTGTCGAGGTCGGAGGTCGGGTGTTCAAGGCGATCCGGGTCCAGCGGCAGCGTCAGCCACAGGGTGCTGCCCTGATTGGTGCCGCTTTTGATGCCGAATTCACCCTGCATCAACCGGATCAGTTGCCGCGCGATCACCAGGCCCAGATTGCCACCCAGTCGATTGGCCGAAAGGAAATGCTTGCTGTGCAGCTCGGCGTGCATCAGCGCGTCACGCTCTTCCTGCTCCATCGGCTGGCCGCTGTCCTGCACGGCGATGCGCAGGCGCGGCTTGCTGCTGCGCTCATCGAGGGCGACGACGATCAGCACTTCGCCTTCGTCGGTTTTTTTCAGGGCGTTTTCCAGCAGACTCAGCAGGGTCTGGCGCAGACGGGTCGGGTCGCCGCTGATCACCCGCGGCACTTGCGGCTGAATGAAGCTGATCAACTCGACGTTCTGCTGTTCGGCCTTGGCGCGGTAGATGCTCAGGCAGTCATCGATCAACGCGTTGAGATCGAACTGCACGTCGTCCAGTTCGATCTGCCCGGATTCGAGTTTGGAGATGTCGAGGATCTCGTTGATCAATGTCAGCAGTTCGTTACCGGCACTGTGGATGGTCTGCACGTAATCGCGCTGTTTGACCGACAACGGGGTACCGAGTAGCAACTCGGTCATGCCCAGCACGCCGTTCATTGGCGTGCGAATCTCGTGACTGATCTTGGCGAGGAATTCGGCTTTGGCGTTGATCTCGGCGTTGCTTGCGGCGAGGTCGCGACTGATGCTGAAACGGCTTTCGGTGATGCTGCGTTGACGCTCGCCCAGCGCAATGCTCATCAACAGCCCGCTGATGCAGATAAACACCATCAACGTCATGATCAGGCCTTGCGGCGCGACCAGTGTCAGGCCCAGCAATGCCGGAAGAATGATCAGCGTACCGATGTTGAACACCACCATGGCAGCAACAAACAACCGCGCCGGGCGGTAGCCCTTCTGCCAGTGATAGAACGCGACAAACAACATGCTCAGACCGGCGAGTGCCACCAGCGCGTAAGTGATGATGTTCAGGGGCAAGGTGTTGACGAACAACAGCAACAAGCTGCACGTCACGATAAACAGAATGTCGCCCAGCAACAGTTTGTTCAGCGGATGCGGGCCCAGCGGGGCGAAGAAGCGCAGGGCAAACATCAAACCGGCCGGCGCGGTCAGCAGCAATGCGAGATAAGCCCCGGGCGTCTGGATCGCATGCCAGTTCGGTAGCCAGGGGCCGGCGAGGTTGAGCAACAGCAACAGGCTGAGTCCCAACAGACCCTCGCAGATCGCCAGCCACAGGCTGCTGCGTGAACGGGAGTAGGCGTAGCGCACGAGATTGTGCAGCAACAGCATGGCGAGGCAGCCGAACAACAGGCCGAAGATCAGTGTCTGGTTCTGGTCGGCCGCGCTCATGACCGCCGATTGCAGGGTGATGTGCGGGCGTAACTGGTGGTCGGAGACCAGCCGCACGTAGACGTCGAGAGGCTTGCTACTTTGCGGCAGCGGCAGCATGAAGTCGCTGCTCGGTAGCGGCCGTTCAGCCTGGGGCTGGTCGGTGCCGGTGTTGCGTTGCTCGATCAGTTGGTCGCCGTCGAGCACGTACAGATTGAGGTGCGACAGGTCCGGGGCGAAGATCCGCAGAACTTGTTCGTGCTTGCCGGGCGCGAGCCTGAAGCGCAGCCACAGTGCTCCCTCGGGCTCGGCCGCGGTGAGGCGGTTAAGGTCGATGGGGCTGAATTGGTTGGTGTAACGGGCTGAGCGGATATCGCTCAGTTGCAGATTGCCCTGATCGTCGAGCAATACCGACCAGCCACTGCCTTGCGTGGCCTGGGCCGGGAGCATGCAGAGCAAGGTCAGCAACGTGACGGTGAAGCTTATGGCAATCCTGAGCCAGCGCACGGCGAAATCCCTTCTTAGGTTGATGCCAGAGTATAACGACGCGCGGCGGCGGAACAGCCCGGCGAGGAGCGGTATCCCTCACCGGACTTCATGGACAGCTTATTCCTGGGTTTCGCCACGTTCACGGGCAATGGCGCGGTAGCCAATGTCCTTGCGGTAGAAGCTGCCTTCCCAGTCGATCGCGGCCGCCAGCTTGTAGGCTTGCTGTTGCGCATCACTGACGCTGGCGCCCATTGCGGTGGCGCAGAGTACGCGACCACCGGCGGTCACGACCTGGCCATCTTTCAGCGCAGTGCCGGCGTGGAAGACTTTGCCTTCCAGGCTTGCCGCAGCGTCCAGACCGTTGATCGCGACGCCTTTGGCGTAGTCGCCCGGGTAGCCGCCAGCGGCCAGCACGATGCCAACGCTCGGACGTGGATCCCACTGCGCTTCGACCTTGTCCAGTGCTTGCGCCAGGGCGGCTTCAACCAGCAGCACCAGGCTCGACTGCAAACGCAGCATCACCGGTTGGGTTTCCGGATCACCGAAACGGCAGTTGAACTCGATGACTTTCGGGTTGCCGGCCTTGTCGATCATCAGACCGGCATAGAGGAAACCGGTGTAGACATTGCCTTCATCGGCCATGCCGCGCACGGTCGGCCAGATCACCAGGTCCATCACGCGCTTGTGCACGTCGGCGGTCACTACCGGGGCAGGGGAGTAAGCACCCATGCCGCCGGTGTTCGGGCCGCTGTCGCCGTCGCCGACGCGTTTGTGGTCCTGACTGGTGGCCATCGGCAGGACGTTCTTGCCGTCGACCATGACGATGAACGAGGCTTCTTCGCCGTCGAGGAATTCTTCAATGACCACGCGCGAACCGGCATCGCCGAAAGCATTGCCGGCAAGCATGTCGCGCACGGCGTCTTCGGCTTCAGCCAGGGTCATGGCAACGATCACGCCTTTACCGGCGGCCAGGCCATCGGCCTTGATCACGATCGGTGCGCCTTTTTCACGCAGATAAGCCAGGGCTGGCTCGATCTCGGTGAAATTCTGGTAGTCGGCGGTCGGGATCTTGTGGCGCGCCAGGAAGTCCTTGGTGAACGCCTTCGAGCCTTCCAGCTGTGCAGCGCCAGCGGTCGGACCGAAGCAGTCCAGGCCACGGGAACGGAACAAGTCGACAACGCCAGCCACCAGCGGCACTTCCGGGCCGACGATGGTCAGGGAAACGTTTTTCTCGGCGAAATCGGCAAGCTGCTCAAGGGCCAGCACGTCGATAGCGACGTTCTCGCACTTGGCTTCAATCGCCGTACCGGCGTTGCCCGGGGCAACGAAAACCTTCTGCACGCGTGGATCCTGAGCCACTTTCCAGGCCAGAGCGTGTTCACGGCCACCGCTGCCAATGATCAAAACATTCAAAGAGAGACTCCTTCGGAGAAAGCTGCAAGCTACAAGCTGCAAGTTAGAGCGACTGCGTGGCGCTCATTTACAGCTTGTGCTTTGAATTAATAAGGCTGCACCTGCAAGAGGGAGCGACACCTGTCTGCTCTTTCTTGCAGCTTTCAGCTTGAAACTTGCGGCTGCTTCAATGGCGGAAGTGGCGCATGCCCGTAAAGACCATGGCGATGCCTGCCTCATCGGCAGCGGCAATCACTTCAGCATCACGCATCGAGCCACCTGGCTGGATCACCGCAGTGATGCCGACCTTGGCCGCATTGTCCAGACCGTCGCGGAACGGGAAGAACGCGTCCGATGCCATCACCGAACCCGCCACTTGCAGACCAGCGTGTTCAGCCTTGATCGCAGCGATACGTGCGGAGTTTACGCGGCTCATCTGGCCAGCGCCGACACCGATGGTCTGGCGGTTCTTGGCGTAGACGATCGCGTTGGATTTGACGTACTTGGCCACTTTCCAGGCGAAGATCAGGTCGTTGATTTCCTGTTCTGTCGGGGCACGCTTGGTCACGACTTTCAGGTCTTCGCTGCCAATCATGCCGATGTCGCGGCTTTGTACCAGCAGGCCGCCGTTGACGCGCTTGTAGTCCCACGCGGCAGCGCGGTCAGCCGACCACTCGCCACAGGCCAGCAGGCGCACGTTGGCTTTGGCGGCAACGATGGCCCGGGCTTCTTCGCTCACGGAAGGGGCGATGATCACTTCAACGAACTGACGCTCGACGATCGCTTTGGCGGTCTCGGCATCCAGTTCACGGTTGAAGGCAATGATGCCGCCGAACGCCGATTCGGTGTCGGTAGCGTAAGCCAGTTCGTAGGCCTGACGGATGCCGCCTTCGGCGTCCGGGCTCACCGCCACGCCGCACGGGTTGGCGTGCTTGACGATCACGCAGGCTGGCTTTACGAAGCTCTTCACGCATTCCAGCGCAGCGTCGGTGTCGGCCACGTTGTTGTACGACAGCTCTTTGCCTTGCAGTTGGGTCGCGGTAGCGATGCCGACTTCGGCAGGTTTGGCTTCCACATAGAACGCCGCGCTCTGGTGCGGGTTCTCGCCGTAGCGCATTTCCTGAGCCTTGATGAACTGGCTGTTGAAGGTGCGCGGGAATTCGCTGCGACCTTCCGTGCTGAGGGTTTCAGCGGCCTGGTTCACGGTGCCCATGTAGTTGGCGATCATGCCGTCGTAGGCGGCGGTGTGTTCGAACGCCTTGAGCATCAGGTCGAAACGCTGAGCGTAGGTCAGGCCACCGGACTTGAGGTTTTCGAGGACGTTGGCGTAATCGCTGGCGTTGACCACGATCGCGACGTCTTTATGGTTTTTTGCTGCCGAACGGACCATGGTCGGGCCGCCGATGTCGATGTTCTCGATGGCGGTCGGCAGGTCGCAACCTGGCTTGTTGATGGTCGCTTCGAACGGGTACAGGTTGACCGCTACCAGATCGATCGGCTTGATGCCGTGTTCGTTCATGATAGCGTCGTCGATACCGCGACGACCGAGGATGCCACCGTGGATTTTCGGGTGCAGGGTCTTCACCCGACCGTCCATCATCTCCGCGAAACCGGTGTAATCCGCGACTTCCACTGCGGCAACGCCGTTGTCGCGCAGCAGCTTGAACGTTCCGCCGGTGGAGAGGATCTCGACGCCCAGGGCTTCAAGCTCCTTGGCGAATTCGAGGATCCCGGTCTTGTCGGAAACGCTGATCAAGGCGCGGCGGATCGGCAGGCGGGTAGTCTGGTCGGTCATCTCAATTTCCATCAAAAGCAAAGGAAGTCAGCAAAAAAGGCGACCGGTTTTACGCGGGCGCCTTTCTGGTTTGATTGAATGCTTACAGCAGATCGTACTGCTTGAGTTTCTTGCGCAGCGTGCCTCGGTTGAGTCCGAGCAGCTCGCTGGCCTTGGTCTGGTTGCCCTTGACGTAGTTCATCACGCTTTCGAGCAGGGGAGCCTCGACTTCGGAGAGCACAAGGTTGTACACATCCGTGACGGACGCGCCCTCAAGGTGGGCGAAATAATTGTGCAGCGCCTTCTCGACACTCCCGCGAAGGGTCTGACCTTCTTCGCTCGGCGTATTGAGGTGCTGTTTCAAATTCACGTTGTCGCTCACGGGTGCTGTTCCACTCACTAAAGTCTCGGTCATCATCGTCATGCGGCCACCCCTTCTTCGTCCCCTGTCAGGCTCTTGTAACGCTCGGCGAAGAACTCCCGAACGTTGGCGCATTGTGTTTCCGTACCATCCAAACGATTGAAGTGGGCGCGAAACTCCTTGGCGCCCGGCAAGGTTGCGAGATACCAGCCCACATGCTTTCGAGCAATACGCACGCCCATCACATCCCCATAGAAAGCGTGAAGTGCGGCCAGATGCTCTAGCAGAATGTGTTCCACCTCGGTCAGCTCCGGTGCCGGCAATTTCTCGCCAGTGCGCAGGAAGTGATCGATCTCGCGAAAAATCCATGGCCGCCCTTGGGCGGCTCGGCCTACCAACAGGCCATCGGCACCGGTCGCGTCGAGCACGTAACGGGCCTTTTCCGGCGAATCAATATCGCCATTGGCAAACACCGGGATCGACACGGCCTGCTTGATCGCGGCAATCGTGTCGTACTCGGCTTCACCTTTATAAAGATCGGCGCGAGTGCGGCCATGCACTGCCAGCGCGGTGATCCCGGCCTGCTCGGCGATCTTCGCCACAGTCAGCCCGTTCTTGTTGTCGCGATCCCAGCCTGTGCGGATCTTCAGGGTGACCGGCACATCAACCGCAGCCACGACGGCCTGCAGGATCTCGGTCACCAGTGCTTCATCTTTCAACAACGCGGAGCCGGCGGCCTTGTTGCAGACCTTCTTTGCCGGGCAACCCATGTTGATATCAATAATCTGTGCGCCCAGTTCGACGTTGGCGCGGGCCGCATTTGCCAGCATCTGTGCATCACCACCGGCAATCTGTACCGAGCGTGGCTCGGGATCGCCTTCGTGGATCATGCGCATGCGCGACTTGCGGGTGTTCCACAGGCTCATGTCACTGGTGACCATTTCCGAGACCACAAGCCCTGCGCCCAAACGCTTGCAAAGCTGACGAAAGGGCTGGTCGGTGACCCCCGCCATCGGGGCGAGAATCAAGCCGTTCTGTAATGTATATGGGCCGATGCGTACCGCCGACATAGGACTTCCCTGAAGTGGGGCCGGATCATGAGAGTTCGAAAAAGGGTTGGCATGATACCCGCTCTCGATGACTGGATAAAGGCTGAATTGAACAAAATCTGAACAGTTATTTTCTTATCGCCAGCGGTTCGGTAGCCCGGCGCGAAGTCAGAAAATTGCCGTCAATTCAGAAACGATGAAGCGATTCACTCGGGCGAGTGAAAACTCAGGCTGTAATTCACCGCTTTAGGGCCTGGATCGAGAATATCCAGCGCGATGTGGATCGGCGTTTGTGGCGGCATCTCCGCCAAACCTTCGAGATCGCCGCTCAAGTACTCGCCGGGTTTGAAGCGCCGACTGGCGATCAGGTGCCCGTTGAGGTCGGCAAACCGCAGCTCCAGCAAAGGAAACGGCTGGGAGAACGTTGCGCGGTTATAAATGATCGCGTCGACTACCAGCGCGCCGTTGAACTCCGGATGGCTGCGCACGACCAGGTTGCTGCTTTTGATTCTGGCAATGTCGACCTTGGACGGCACCGTGCAGCCGATTTGCGGGCAGACTTGCTGGAACCATGGCCGGTATTGATCCTGCCGCGCCAGTTCGTCGAAATGGTAGCTGATGTACTGGGCGGCGAGGCCGCCAGCGGCGAGCAACACCAGCACCAGCCACAGCAGGCGACGGGCCCAGGGTGAGCGGCGCTTTTGCCAGTCCAGTTGCAGCGGGTCGTCAGTCAGGTCCTGCAAGACTTCGGCGCGTACGCCGGAGTCTGCGCGCTCACGTTTTTTGCGCTGCGGTTCGAGCAATGGCAGATCGTCATCGCTGTCGTCACTGGCGGACAAGCGTTCGCGGCGGGCATTCGGATCGATCGGATCGTGCAGGCGCAACTGCGGGATCGCCGGTTCATCATCCAGATCCACCGGCTCCAGCGACAGCGAGGGCTCGGTGCGTGCGGGTTTGATCGGATCCTCGATCACTTGCGGTTCGGCTTCAGGCTCTGCTCTCTCATCGGCAGGCTGGCTGAACAGGCTGTCGGGCCAGACCGCTTCATCCGGTTCCGGACTGTCGCGGCGGGCACTCAGGGAGTCTTCGCGCGGGCGACCGAATTCGGTGGTCGGCTGGATTTCCCGTTGTTCGAGGCGGGCGAGTTCTTCGTCCAGGTCGAGACTGTCGAGGTCCAGATCCGCAGCGCTCCATTGCTTTTGGCTGATGGCGCGGGTGACAGGTGGCTCGACGACCGCGGGCGATTCAACCACCGGCGGTGGTGCAACCGGCAGTTGTTCGGCATTGGCGGGTGCAACCGGCGTCACCGCATCCTTGCCCGCGTGCTGCTCAAGCAGCTGTTTGGCGGCGTTGAACACTTGCAGGCAGGAGCCGCAGCGAACCACCCCGCGGGCCACGCTCAATTGAGCATGGCTGACGCGGAAACTGGTTTGGCAATGCGGGCACTGAGTGACGAAGCTGTCGGTCATGCGGCGATCCGGATTATGCAGGCGGCCATTCTAGCGCCGACGCCCGGTGATGCGCACCCAGCCATCGCGATTGGCGATCGGGTCGAGATCAAAGTCCTGAGCGTAGGCAGCAGCGACTTCATCACCTTGTTCGGCAAGGATGCCTGACAGCGCCAGACGCCCGCCGGATTTGACCAGGCTGGACAATTGCGGTGCCAGCGAAACCAGCGGGCCGGCGAGGATGTTGGCGACCAGCACGTCGGCTTTGACCTGCGGCAGATCTTGCGGCAGGTACAGCGGGAACAGCTCATCGGCGATATTGTTGCGCCCGGCGTTGTCGCGCGAGGCTTCCAGCGCCTGCACGTCGATGTCGGTGCCGACGGCTTCTTTAGCACCGAGCAGCAGGGCGGCGATGGCCAGAATCCCCGAGCCGCAGCCGAAATCCAGCACGTTGCAGTCTTTGAGGTCCTGACCGTCGAGCCATTCCAGGCACAGCGCGGTGGTCGGGTGGGTGCCGGTGCCGAACGCCAGGCCCGGATCCAGCAGCAGGTTGACTGCGTCAGGCTCGGGCGCGGCATGCCAGCTCGGGACGATCCACAGACGCTGGCCGAAACGCATTGGCTGGAAACCATCCATCCAGCTGCGTTCCCAATCCTGGTCTTCGATGACTTCGCTGTGATGCTCGGGCAGCGGGCTGCCGGTCAGCAATTCGAGGTGGGCCAGCACCGGGGCAGGCTCGGTGCCGCCCTCGAACAGGGCCAGCAGGTGCGTGTGTGCCCACAGCGGAGTGGTGTTGAGTTCCGGCTCGAAGATCGGCTGGTCTTCGGCGTCCATGAAGGTCACCGAAACAGCGCCCACTTCAAGGAAAGCGTCTTCGTAGGTTTCGGCTTGTTCCGGGCTGATGGCGAGTCGTACTTGCAGCCAAGGCATGGCGGGCACCTTTGAAAAATATTGATTGCAGACTAGCGGTCTGCGAGAAGCGCGCAAGTTTACGCGAGCGCGCAGGGTTTGTGGGAGCTGCATTTGTAGCGCAGATGTTGAGCGAAGCGTGGAACCTGTGGGAGCGAGCCTGCTCGCGAGCGCGGTGGGTCAGCAATGAAGGTGGCGACTGGCACGGCCTCTTCGCGAGCAGGCTCGCTCCCACAGGGGGGAGTGAAACCTGCAGATGCAACAAAGCCGCCCGAAGGCGGCTTTGTCTGGTGCGGGCTGAAGCTTAGTGCTTCTCGTCAGCCAGCTTGTGCTCGAGGTAGTGAATGTTCACGCCCCCTTTGCAGAAGCCTTCGTCACGAACCAGATCACGGTGCAGCGGGATGTTGGTCTTGATCCCGTCAACCACGATTTCGTCCAGTGCATTGCGCATGCGGGCCATGGCTTCGTCGCGGGTAGCGCCGTAAGTGATCAGCTTGCCGATCAGCGAGTCGTAGTTCGGCGGAACGGCATAACCGCTGTACAGGTGCGAATCGACGCGAACGCCGTTGCCGCCTGGAGCGTGGAAATGCTTGACCGTGCCCGGGCTCGGCATGAAGGTTTTCGGGTCTTCAGCGTTGATCCGGCATTCCAGCGAGTGACCGCGGATAACCACGTCATCCTGCGTGAACGACAGCTTGTTGCCAGCGGCGATGCTGAGCATCTCCTTGACGATGTCGATACCGGTAACCATTTCCGAAACCGGGTGCTCCACCTGAACACGGGTGTTCATTTCGATGAAGTAGAAACGACCGTTCTCGTACAGGAACTCGAAAGTGCCGGCGCCGCGGTAGCCGATGTCGATGCACGCCTTGACGCAGCGAGCCAGAACTTCCTGGCGAGCCTGCTCGTCGATGCCCGGTGCCGGCGCTTCTTCGAGAACCTTCTGGTGACGACGTTGCAGCGAGCAATCGCGGTCGCCCAGATGGATGGCGTGACCCTGGCCGTCGGACAGAACCTGCACTTCGACGTGACGCGGGTTGGTCAGGAATTTTTCCAGATAGACCATCGGGTTGCCAAACGCCGCGCCTGCTTCGGTGCGGGTCAGTTTGGCGAACGAGATCAGGTCTTCTTCCTTGTGCACCACGCGCATGCCGCGACCACCACCGCCGCCAGCGGCTTTGATGATCACCGGGTAGCCGACTTCACGACCGATGCGCAGCGCCGTTTCTTCGTCTTCCGGCAGTGGGCCGTCAGAACCTGGAACGGTTGGCACGCCTGCTTCGATCATCGCGTGCTTGGCCGATACCTTGTCGCCCATCAGGCGAATGGTGTCGGCTTTCGGGCCGATGAAGGCGAAGCCGGAGTTCTCGACCTGCTCGGCAAAGTCGGCGTTTTCCGCTAGGAAACCGTAGCCTGGGTGAATGGCGGTAGCGCCAGTCACTTCGGCGGCAGCGATGATGGCCGGGATGTGCAGGTAAGACTGAGAGGCCGATGCCGGGCCGATGCAGACGGATTCGTCTGCCAGACCCAGGTGCATCAGCTCTTTGTCGGCCTTGGAGTAAACGGCGACGGTCTTGATGCCCATCTCTTTGCAGGCACGCAGAATCCGCAGGGCGATCTCACCGCGGTTCGCGATCAGAACTTTTTCCAACTTCGCAGTCATCAAAGGCTCTCCGCAGTTCAAACGATGGTGAACAGCGGTTGGTCGTACTCAACCGGCTGGCCGTCTTCGACGAGGATGGACTCGATCACACCGCTGGTTTCAGCTTCGATGTGGTTCATCATCTTCATGGCTTCAACGATGCACAGAGTGTCGCCTTTCTTCACGGTCTGGCCGACTTCAACGAAGGACGGCGAGGCTGGCGAAGACTTGCGGTAGAACGTGCCGACCATCGGCGAACGGGCAACAGTGCCGTTCAGCGCCGGGGCAGCAGCGGCAACCGGAGCAGCTGCAGCTACAGGAGCGGCGGCTGGTGCAGCGGCCGGCGCTTGCATCGGTGCAGGCGCGTAGTACTGCTGAGCCGGGGTCTTGCTGTGACGGCTGATGCGTACGGACTCTTCGCCTTCCTTGATCTCGAGCTCGTCGATGCCGGACTCTTCCAGCAATTCGATCAGTTTCTTAACTTTACGGATATCCATGAATCATCAACTCCCAAGGGTCGGTCAGGGGCGCTTAACGCTTGTCGTTCAAGTCGTTGCCTGTGTTTCAAGCAGTTCTAGTGCAGCCTCCAGGGCCAGTCGGTAACCACTGGCGCCAAGGCCGCAGATCACTCCCACCGCTACGTCGGAGAAGTAAGAGTGATGGCGGAAAGGTTCGCGCTTGTGCACGTTGGACAAATGCACTTCGATGAATGGGATGCTCACTCCCAGCAACGCGTCACGTAATGCAACACTTGTATGTGTAAATGCGGCCGGATTGATCAGGATAAAATCCACACCCTCGCCGCGTGCGGCGTGGATGCGGTCGATCAATTCGTACTCGGCATTGCTTTGCAGATACAGCAGATGATGGCCGGCTTCACGGGCGCGACGCTCCAGATCCTGATTGATCTGCGCCAGGGTCGTCGACCCATAGGTGCCCGGTTCGCGGGTGCCGAGCAGGTTCAGGTTGGGGCCGTGCAGCACCAGTAGGGTTGCCATCTGCGTTGTCCTTGTCATGAATGAGCAGTCGTCAGAACCCGGCGACTATGCCGCAAAGACTTTATGACTGTCCAGTTCTATGCAATAGCCAGCACGATGGCCGATGTTTGCGCAAAATATGTGACCGAGTGATCTGATCCGGTCATTTGCATCACACAACTGTGTAGGAGCTGCCGAAGGGAGTGTTGTCAAACCCGGAAGGCTTGCACAGCTGTGTGCAACTGTCCGCCCAACACCAGCAAGTTCTCACCCTGTTCGCGGCCCTGGCCGATACGCAGCAAGTTATCCCCACCCAACTGGTGAATCCGCTCACTGTGATCGCGAATCTCGCTGACCGCGCCACTTTGCTGCGCGGTGACATCGGCGATGCGGATTGCTGTCTCGGAAATGGTCTGGATCGCACCGACAATCTTGTCCAGCGCACCGTCCGCCGCTTGTGCCTGATTCGCCGTCGCTTCGGCGTGCTCGACTTGCGCACGCATGCCTTCGACCGATTGCCGGGCAGCGGTTTGCAGGCCGGCAATCAGGGTTTGAATTTCCGCCGTCGCCCCGGCCGTACGCTGCGCCAGGGAGCGCACCTCTTCAGCCACCACCGCAAACCCGCGGCCCATTTCCCCGGCGCGCGCCGCTTCAATTGCCGCATTCAGTGCCAGCAGATTGGTCTGGTCGGCAATCGAGCGGATCACCGTCAGCACGCCGCCAATGGTCGCCGACTCTTCAGCCAGGTGCTCGATCATCTGCGCATTGCCCTGCACTTCGCCGACCAAGGCGTGCAGGCCCGTGAGGCTCTGGCCGATGACGGTCTGACCATGCTCGACAGCCAAACCGGCATGGCGACTGGCATCGGCGGCCTGACGCGCGTCCCCGGCAACTTGCTGGATAGTCGCCTCCAATTCGCCGAGTGAATCGCGAATCAGCGCGGTATCCCCGGCCTGATGTTCGGCGCCGCTGTGCAAGTCGTTGCTCAACTCGGCGAGGGTGCGACTGCTGCCCGCGACTTGTTCCGCGTTGCCACGAATGGTCCCGACCAGATCCACCAGATACGCGCGCAAGCGATTCAGCGAGGCCTCGATGTCGTGCAGTTCGCGGTTGGTCTTGCCCAGTTGAATGTCGCGACTGAAATCGCCGTCGGCCCAGACGGACAATGCCGGGGCGAGGTTGGTCAGGGTTCGCGCAAGACGCCGTTGCAGGGTGTCGATCAGCAGCGCAATCAGCAGAATCAGGCCGATCATCACGCCTTGCATCAGCCGCACTTCGCCCTGAATTTGCCCGTGCTGGGCACGCACCACCGGCTCCAGACCGGCAATGGCGTGTTGCACTGCAGCGATTTTCGCGTGCGTGGCTGCGCTGAGTTCGCTGCGTTTCTGGATTTGCTCGCGGGTGCGGGCAAGCTCTGCCGGGTAGCGACCGAGCAGGCTGTTGAGTTCACGTTTGAGGCCGACACCGGCATCTTCGGCGACGGCTTTTTCGCTGCTTTCGATGCCCATCATCGCCGCGAAGTCGTCGCTGCTGGATTCGTTGCTGGCCACTACACCCAGCAGGGGCAGGGCATCGATCAACTGTGCCTGAGCGCGGATATTGCTGACTTCGCGCTCAACGTCGACCGCCAGTTCACTGCGGCCGCTGCTGACCAGTTTGTCTCGCGCCAGTGAAAGTTTGCCCAAGTGCTGAGAGGCAGCAAGCAGCGGCGTCAGGTAGGCCGCGTTGCCGCTGGCATAGGCACTGAGCTGGTCGAGGCTGGCGCTCAATTCGCGCTCGGCCTGCAACAGCAATGCCTGCGGATCACCGGCCAGTTTGCCGGCGGCGAGCAAATCGGTTTTGCTGAATTCATCGAGGCCTGACAGGCTCGGGCGCAACGTATCGGCCAGCGCCGGTGGCAGTTCGCCGAGTTGTTTTTGTACGCTGTCGATGGCCTGACTGGCGCCACTCAGGCGCAAGGCATCGCCGCTGGCGAGGTAGTCCTCGACGTTGCGCGCCACCTCGTTCTGAAATTGCTGCGACAGCCCCAGATAACGCTCCATCAACAGATACGGGCGTTCCAGCGCTTTTTGCGACCACCACAGCGTGGCGCCGAGTGCGAGGCACACGGCGACCAGCAGCAGGGTATTAAGATTTGTGAGCAACTTCAGGCGCATGACAGCTACCAACGACAGAAATGGTAAGCGCCTGAATTTATTGCGGTTCTATTACAGGGTTATGACCGAATCGGTTGATTCCGATGAAAAGGTGGCACTTTGCTTTGACTCCCGCGCCTTTTGCACTCGATTACGCCCGCCATTCTTGGCGCGGTACAGCGCCTCGTCGGCCTGGCTGGCCATCATCAGGCTGTCGGAATCATCGCGCAGATCCACCACGCCGGCGCTGAAGGTGCACCACAAGTCATGAGGTTGTGCCGGGTAATGGATTTCGGCGAAACGCTGACGGATCTCGTCGAGCACCTTGTGTGCGGCTTCCATGTCAGTGTCGGGCATGACGATGGCGAACTCTTCGCCGCCGTAACGGCCGATGAAATCGGTTTTGCGCAAACGTTGCTTGAGAAACAGTGCAAGGCTCTTGATGACGCGGTCGCCCATCGGGTGGCCGTGGCTGTCGTTGACCCGTTTGAAGTGGTCGATGTCGAGCATGGCAAAGCTCAGCGGCTTGTTCTCGCGGCGGGCGCGGAACGAGCAGTCTTCGAGCAGTTGCAGAATATGCGTGTGGTTATACAAACCGGTGAGGCTGTCGCGCACCATCCGTGCTTTCAAGTTGCGCGCGCGGGCAGCGCGGTTGCGCACGGTGGTGATCAGATGACGCGGCTTGATCGGTTTGGTCAGGAAGTCGTCGCCGCCCTCGCTCATGGCGTCGAGCTGCTTGTCCAGATCGTCCTCGGCCGACAGGTAAATGATCGGCACGCTGACATAGCGGTCGTTGTGGCGGATCACCTTGGCCAGTTCGGTGCCGGTGCAGGCTGGCATGTACATGTCGAGGATGATCAGGTCAGGCTGGAAATCCGCCAGTTCAGCCATGGCCTGAATCGGTTCGATCAAGGTGCGGGTCACGATCCCGGCGCTGTTGAGCAGGCGTTCGGTGTGCATGGCCTGGGCGCGGGAGTCATCGATGATCAGCACTTTATAAGGTTCGTACTGGGCGACGCAGGTCAGGACTTCGATCTTTTCCAGCAGGCTCGACGCTTCGAGGGTGCCGGTGAGGAACTCCTGGCCGCCGGCGCGTACTGCCGCGAGGCGTGTCGGGGTGTCGGTTTCGTGCAGGCTGAAAAACAGCAGCGGCAACGGTTCCTCGAGACCGATCTGGGCTTCGGCAGCGAGTTTCAGGCCAACGCCGGCACCACTGAAATCCACGTCCATGACGATCGCGGCCGGCAACCGCTCGACCATCGATGAGCGAAACGCCGCGACGCTGTCCAGCGACTGCGCGCTGAGGCCGAAGAATTCCAGTTGCTTGGCCAGCCGCTCGGCGCGGTCGTGATCCTGCAGCATCACGTAAATTGGTTTGCGCAGCGGTGGCAGGAAGGTCTGGTCGAGCTGATCGCCCTGGCGCAGGCCGGTACGCGACAAGCGCTGCATCAAACGATTGAGATCGGTGATCAAGCCACTGCTCAGGCGTCCACGATTGGCGTCCACTGCTTCCAGCGACTGACTGATGTGGCGCGCGAGCTGGGTGTGTTCCGGCTGTTCAAAGCGCTCGGCAAAGCGCAGCAGGCGCAGGTTGGCCTCGCTCAGTTCGGCGAGGTCAACGGTGGACCATTCACTGCGTTGCAGGCGCTGCCATATCTCAAGAATCTGACGTGCCTGATGAATTACCCGCTGGGCAAAGTGGTGCTTGAGACGCTCACGGCTGGGGTCTTCTGGCTCGGTCATATCCTGACTACTAGTTAGGGTGCATGCTGAGATCGACTGGTGGCTCTATGCTAGCACCTCTTTTCCCTTAGACGAGTGTCGCACGTCAATAATCTGTAATGCGTCACTATTCAGTTTCTGACCGAGTGGTTTTGTTTTCGGCCTGGACGTCGGCAAAGTCCCCGCAAGCAGGGCACCTTAATATATAGCGGCTAACATTTCAGGCAACTCTGTGCGTCTCACACCAATAGGGCGAAACGGCGTATTAACGGCTCTGCGTCGAAATAGCAGGTGAATGGCATCAGGGATTCCCTTAGACCTGACGGATGCGTCGAGCGCCTGCACCATTTGCGGCATATCTTCACTCGCAGGTGCCCGGCCTTGGCACGTTGTTGTATGGTTGTGGTCGAACCGTTGACCCCAAGTGATTGAAAGGATATCGCCATGCTGGACTGGAAAAACCGCGCGGGCGCCGCGCCTGAACGTGCCGCCGAGCCCAAATCGGCCGCCCGCAGCTATGTCGGCGGGCTGTTGTTCAGCCGTGCGTTGGCCACTCTGCTCGGTATTTATTTGTTGGTGACCATTGGCCTGGGCTGGTACTGGAGCCAGGAGCCGGCGTTATTTCCGGTGGCGCAAAACGCGCAAGTGGCCGCCGAGAAAGAAGGCAAGCAGATGGTGATCGGCTACACCACAGTCGAAACCCTGAAGTCCGTGGCCGGCACATTGCTCGACAAGCCGGGCGGTTACATTTCCAACGACCGTTTTCCCCCTGGCCTGTGGATGGACAACACGCCGAGCTGGGAATACGGCGTACTGGTGCAGGTCCGTGACCTGACCCGCGCCTTGCGCAAAGACTTCGCCCGTTCGCAATCGCAGTCGGCCGAAGACTCCGATCTGGCCAAGGCCGAACCGCGTTTCAACTTCGACAACAAGAGCTGGATCCTGCCGTCGAGTGAGTCCGAGTATCAGGAAGGCATCAACTCCCTGAGCCGCTATCAGGCGCGCCTGTCTGACCCCGCGCAGAAAAACGCGCTGTTTTACGCCCGCGCAGACAACCTCAACAACTGGCTCGGCGATGTCGGCACGCGTCTGGGTTCGCTGTCGCAACGTCTGTCGGCCAGTGTTGGTCGGGTCAAACTCAATACTGCGCTGAAAACCGAAGTTCCGGCTGTCGGCGAAGTGCCGCAGCTTGACGAAGAAGTCGTCGAAACCCCGTGGATGCAGATCGACAACGTGTTCTACGAAGCGCGCGGCCAGGCCTGGGCACTGTCGCACTTGCTGCGTGCCATCGAAGTCGACTTCGCCGATGTGCTGGCGAAGAAGAACGCCACGGTCAGCGTGCGTCAGATCATCCGTGAGCTGGAAGCGTCGCAAGAGCCAGTGTGGAGCCCGATGATTCTCAACGGCAGCGGCTTCGGCGTCTTGGCCAACCACTCGCTGGTCATGGCCAACTATATTTCCCGGGCCAACGCGGCAGTCATCGACTTGCGTCAACTGCTCAACCAGGGCTGATACATGAGTCAGAACGCCAAAGAGGCGGCCCATCGCGCCGCCTCGGATGCCGAACAGATCGCCTGGGTCGACGAGCAGGACAACCTGCTCGGTGCCCTGGTGCGTGCCGATCTGCGTGAACGCGGGCTGATCGGTCGCGGCACTTACATCATGTTGTTCAATTCCACCGGTGAGCTTTGTGTGCATCGGCGAACCTTGAGCAAGGCGATCTACCCCGGTTACTGGGACGTGGCGGCGGGCGGCATGGTGCAGGCCCACGAAACCTATGCCGAGTCGGCTGCCCGTGAGCTGGCGGAAGAGTTGGGGGTCAGCGGTGTGGAACTCACCGCTCACGACCATTTTTACTTCGAGGACACCGGCAATCGCCTGTGGTGTTCGGCGTTTTCCGCCGTGTGGGACGGCCCGCTGAAACTGCAGCCGGAAGAAGTCCTGGAAGCGCGCTTTATCCCGGTCGAACAGGTCATGCAGGAAATCCGGCAAAAGCCTTATTGCCCGGACTCTCTGGCTGCTTTGAAGCGCTATCTGAAGGCGCAGCAAAGCGACGTCGCAAAGAACACATAAATTGGCGCTGATTGGCACTTAGCAATTGGCTTTTTTGCCGTTACACTGCGCGACCTTTTCAAGCTGCACCGACCTGCTTTTGTTGAAGCGCCGGTGCAGTAGCGCTGCCCCTGCCTGAGTGGGGCTTCGCGGTCGATAACCTTGCCCAAGGTTGCGATCAGTCTTTGTCCTCCCAAGAGGATTGCCGGTGGCCAAAAAAGCCGCATCCTTCGCCGCCCTTGGCGGTCTGGTATTTTCCACCGACGCAGGTCGTCATTGCCCGGAATGCAGTCAGCCGGTGGACGCCTGTATCTGCAAACAAACCGTGATCCCTGCCGGTGACGGCATTGCCCGCGTGCGTCGCGAGAGCAAGGGCCGAGGCGGCAAGACGGTGACCACCATCACCGGCGTGCCACTGGCCGAAGACGCGCTCAAGGAGCTGGCGACGACGTTGAAGAAACGTTGCGGCACCGGCGGGGCGTTGAAGGACGGGATCATCGAAATCCAGGGCGATCATGTCGAGCTACTCTTGGCGGAACTGATCAAGCACGGTTTCAAAGCGAAGAAATCCGGCGGCTAGCAGCCTCTGTGAAAGCCACCAGCGGCTTGATCCGGAGCTGAACAGGTTCAGCTCCGGTGTCGTCTCCATGGTTTTCACAGAGCCTGTTCATGACCGGTTTCTAAACTCCACGCGGTCAGCGCGGTCTACCGCCGCGCTGACGAACCGTCATTTTCATACTTTAGACTGCGCCGGCCTGAGATCAGGCGACGCACTATGACTTCTTTATAGGGGACTTCGATGTCCGTACGACGCACACGCAAAGACGATGGCAGCCAATGGACAGTTGCGGACAGCCGCAGTGTTTACGGGATTCGCCATTGGGGGGCCGGGTATTTCGCGATCAATGACGCCGGTCGCGTCGAAGTTCGTCCGAACGGCCCGAGCAGCTCGCCTATCGACCTGTTCGAGCAAGTCGACCAACTGCGCAAAAGCGGTTTGTCCTTGCCGTTGCTGGTTCGTTTTCCCGACATCCTGCAAGACCGTGTACGCCAGCTGACCGGCGCCTTCGATGCGAACATCGAGCGCCTGGAATACCAGAGCAAGTACACCGCGTTGTACCCGATCAAGGTTAACCAGCAAGAAGCGGTGATCGAGAACATCATCGCCACCAAGGACGTCTCCATTGGTCTGGAAGCCGGCTCCAAGCCGGAACTGCTGGCCGTGCTGGCGCTGGCGCCGAAGGGCGGCACCATCGTCTGCAACGGTTACAAGGACCGCGAGTTCATCCGCCTGGCGCTGATGGGTCAGAAGCTCGGCCACAACGTGTTCATCGTGATCGAGAAAGAGTCCGAAGTTGCGCTCGTGATCGAAGAAGCGGCCTCGCTCAAGGTCAAGCCACAGGTCGGCTTGCGCGTGCGTCTGTCGTCGCTGGCTTCGTCGAAGTGGGCGGACACTGGCGGCGAGAAATCCAAATTCGGTCTGTCGGCAGCGCAATTGCTGTCGGTGGTCGAGCGCTTCCGCGCGGCCGGTCTGGATCAGGGCATCCGCCTGCTGCACTTCCACATGGGCTCGCAGATTGCCAACCTGGCTGACTATCAGCACGGCTTCAAGGAAGCGATCCGTTACTACGGCGAGCTGCGCAATCTCGGTCTGCCGGTCGATCACATCGACGTCGGTGGCGGTCTGGGTGTCGACTACGACGGCACGCACTCGCGCAACGCCAGTTCGATCAACTACGACATGGACGATTACGCCGGTGTCGTGGTCGGCATGCTCAAGGAATTCTGCGACGCGCAGAGCCTGCCGCATCCGCACATCTTCTCCGAAAGCGGCCGCTCGCTGACCGCGCACCACGCCATGCTGGTGGTGCAGGTGACTGACGTCGAGAAGCACAACGACGAGATCCCGAAGATCGAAAACAAGGAGTCGCTGCCGGAAACCGTGCAGTGGCTGGTTGACCTGCTCGGCCCGACCGACATTGAAATGGTTACCGAAACCTACTGGCGCGCCACCCACTACATGAGCGACGTGGCCGCGCAGTACGCCGATGGCAAGCTGACCCTGGCTGAAAAAGCCTTGGCCGAGCAGTGCTACTTCGCCGTGTGCCGCCGCCTGCATAACTCTCTGAAGGCCCGTCAGCGTTCGCACCGTCAGGTGCTCGACGAGCTCAACGACAAGCTGGCCGACAAGTACATCTGCAACTTCTCGGTATTCCAGAGCCTGCCGGACACCTGGGCGATCGATCAGGTCCTGCCAATCATCCCGCTGCACCGTCTCGACGAAGAGCCGCTGCGCCGCGCGGTGCTGCAGGATCTGACCTGCGACTCTGACGGCAAGATCAACCAGTACGTCGACGAGCAGAGCATCGAGACCAGCCTGCCTGTGCACGGCTTGAACGAAGGCGAGGACTATCTGTTGGGCGTGTTCCTGGTCGGCGCCTATCAGGAAATCCTCGGCGACATGCACAACCTGTTCGGTGACACCGATTCGGTGAACATCTATCAGAACGCCGATGGCAGCGTGTACCACGCCGGCATCGAGACCCACGACACCA
This sequence comes from Pseudomonas sp. A0308, assembly GCF_044218815.1. NCBI lineage: Bacteria > Pseudomonadati > Pseudomonadota > Gammaproteobacteria > Pseudomonadales > Pseudomonadaceae > Pseudomonas > Pseudomonas sp. A0308. The sequence continues at coordinate 2,575,187 of NZ_CP162581.1, read as the reverse complement.
TCGAAGACATGCTGCGTTATGTGCACTTGTCGCCGGAAGAACTGATGACTCACTACCGCGACAAGTGCGCCAGTGCCCGCATCAGTGCCAGCGAGCGCACGCAATTTCTCGATGCCTTGCGTCTGGGCCTGACCCGCTCCTCCTACCTGTCTTCCTGAGACCAGGTTGCTGTCTCGCCGGGTTGTCTGAAATTTTCCCCATTACTGTGGAAATTTCGGATAGCCCGGTAGGACATATCCCAAAATCTTCGCGATATGTTTGGCTATCCCGGTCAGCAAAGTCATCCGGTCTGCTTTTCGCGTAGGTCATTTCCTAAGTTGTACTTCAGCTCTCTACTCGGCCATGGCTCTCGGCGAGAATCCCCGACCGCCCCTCCTGTAGAGATCTGCCTATGTTCGATCCAGTCAACGAGTCGTCGTTTCGTCTCGATGTAGCGGGCCTGTCCGACCCTTTCGAAGTCCTGGCCTTTACCGGTAGCGAAGCCCTCAACGAACCTTTTGCGTTCGAAATCGATGTGTTGATCGACGATCCGCAACTGGACCTCGCCGGCCTGCTTTATCGTTCGGCGTTCCTCTGTTTCGGACCGTCGGGGGAGGGCGTGCACGGGCAGTTGCAGAGCCTTGTCCAGCATGAGCACGGACACGGTTCGCGGTTGAGCCGGATCCGTCTGGGAGCGAAACTCGCTTGCCTTGATCTGCGCATCAGCCAGCGGATCTTCAGCGGCCGCTCGGTGCCACAGATCATCGAGCAGGTGCTCAGGGAACACGGGATCGTCGGTGCCCAGCGACGCTTCGAATTGCGTGGCGACTACCCGGCCCGCACGTTCTGCACGCAATACCGCGAATCGGATCTGCAACTGCTGCAACGCTTGTGCACACAGGCGGGTGTTCACTATTTCTTCGAGCATTCGCACGACAGGCATTGCCTGGTGTTCGGCGATGATCCGGCGCATTTTCCGCTGACTGAAGCCGCGCCTTATCAAGGTGAACAAGACGGCAAAAGTACCTGTCCTGCGGTGCACCATTGGCAGTTGCATGAAGCGATGCAGGCCGGCTCGCAAGGCTTGCGGCAGGCAACAAATGCCGAAGGACGCAGTGATCTTGCGGCGTTGCGCTGCGGGCATTGGCTGCGCCTGGTCGGGCATCCTTTCCCAGAATGCAATCGGCAATGGTTGTTGACCGGAATCGAACACAGCGCTGATCTTTCCCTTGATTTGCCGTATGCCAACCGATTGTTTGCCGCCGCGCAGTTACCCTCATCGGCACCGTCGCGCTTGCGCATGCACAGCCTGCAACGGGCCTGGGTGGTGACCGTAGACGAACCGCAACCCGACCGATTCAGGCCGGTGGCGGTGCAGTTCGACTGGCTCTATCAGGGCGAAGGTGCGGCGCCGAGTCATTGTTGGCTGCCGCTCGCGCCGGCCTTGGCCGAAGCACCTTTGCAGGCGTTGGGCGATGGTGTCGAAGTGGTGGTGAGCTTCTTTGAGGGTGACCCGGATCAGCCAATGATCAGCGGCATTTTACAGTCGTCAGTCGCTACTGCGCAGATCAGCGATGCGCCAACGCCGCCGCTGCCGGAGAGCCTGGCAAGTGAAGGCTTGCAGCAAATGCTGACATCAGGCGAGCCATTGCTGTTGTTGTGCCTGATCCCTGGGGGCGGCAGTTTCAACCATTGCACAGAGGCGGTTTGCAGTTGTCGGCTGGTCACCACGCTTGAACAGAGCAGCGCAAGATGAGCGGCGTGGCGCTTGAGCCGATAGCGCAATGGCTGTTGCTCGACGGCGCGGACGCAGCTCGGGCCTTGACGACGCTGCGCCAGGGTTTCGCCGGGTTGCCGAGTTTCAAACTGTTCGACGGCACCGAGTTTGAGCCGGTCAGTGAACACGGCCCCGTGCTTGTCGATATGCGCGACAGCCCGGCGCTGGCGTCGCTGTGTCACGCCGATCCGGACACCTGGCGCGGGCTGTTGATGGACAGTGAAGCATCACCTCGGGAACTGCTGAGCCACTTGCAACGCATGCTCACGGTTTCGTTCGGGATGAGCCATCGGGCCCTGCTCAGCTATTACAACCGCCAGACCGCGAGCTATTTTTTCGACGCCTGCGATGCCGCGGAACTGAGTCGCTGGCTCGGGCCCATCCGCCTGTTGCACTGGTTCGGTGGCACTTGGGCCGATCGCGCCATCGGCAGTCAGGGCTGGCAGCAGTTGCGCAATCCGGGTCTGGCCGTGGAGCCGCTGAGCATCGAAGAAAGTCTTACCCGGCGACAGTGCGAACGCCTGCAAACCTGCCTGCTGGAGCAACACATCTGGCGCTGGTGCCAATCGTTGGGAACCGATTACGCGGCGATGGCCTCCCATGTTCAACAAGGCCTGGCGTTGGGCTTCAGCGACCGCACCGTGCTCGAAGGCTGGTTGTGGCTACGCTTGCAGCATCCGCGTGCAGTGCTGGTGCCGCCACCGCAGGATTTGACTCAGCAAGAGCGGCTCGACCATGTGCGGCGCCAATGGCGCAGCGATCAAATTTGACCTGAGGTTCGGCGCGTATGGCAGGTTTTTTCCGGCAAGGATTCGGTGCAATGTTTGGCGGTGTACTGCTGTTGGTGTTGAGTGCCTGTTCGCCGGTCAAGCTGCTCAATGCGCTGACCCCGGACAGCACGTTCGACAAAACCGCCGGTATTGCTTATGGCGACGATCCACGGCAAAAACTTGATGTGTACGTGCCGCGCCACGCTTTGCCCGACGCGCCGGTCGTGGTGTTTTTCTACGGCGGCAGTTGGAACAGCGGTGCACGCGAGGACTACAACTTTGTTGGCGAGGCGTTGGCGTCGCGGGGCATTGTCGCGGTTGTGGCGGATTATCGGCTGTATCCGCAGGTGCGTTATCCACTGTTTCTGCAGGACGCTGCGCGGGCGGTGGCATGGACCAAGGCGCACATCCGCGAGTTTTCCGGTAATCCACAGCGTTTGTACCTGATGGGGCATAGCTCGGGTGGCTACAACGCGGCGATGCTGGCACTGGACGGCGATCTGCTCGCTGCGGCCGGCATGTCCCCCAAGGACCTGCGGGGCTGGATCGGTCTGGCCGGGCCGTACGACTTTTTGCCGATCGAGAACCCCGCTGTGCGTCCGGTGTTTTTCTGGCCGGACTCGCCGCCGCAGTCGCAGCCGATCAATCATGTCAGTCGCGATGCGCCGCCCGCGCTGCTGATCGCGGCGAGCGAGGATGAGCTGGTCAACCCGACGCGCAACACCGGCGGCCTGGCGCACAAACTGCGCGCGGCCGGGGTGCCGGTGCAGGATTTCTACTATTCGCGGCCCAATCACATAACGCTGGTGGCGACGCTGTCGCGACCGTTACGCGGACTGGCGCCGGTGCTTGATCAAGTGGTCGGCTTCATCAAGCACACGCCGACTCAGTGAGCGGCGCCGGTGAACCAGCCGTCGTTGCGCTTCAGCCACCAGGCTTGCGCACCGAGGGTCAGGCTGCGCAGCACCATGAACAGCAGGAACGTTATCCACAGGCCATGGTTGCCCAAACCTTGCAGCGCCCAGGCGAACGGCATGAGCAGAACCACCGTCACGAGCATGCCGTTGCGCATTTCCCGGGCCCGGGTGGCGCCGATAAACAGGCCGTCGAGCAGGTAGCTCCACACCGCAACCAATGGCAGCACGGCGAGGTAGGGCAGGTAGACGAACGCGGTGTCGCGTACATTCTGGATGTCGGTTTGCATCTCGATGAACAAGTGCCCGGCCAAGAGAAACAGCAGGGCAAAGCCGAGACTGGCGATCAGCGACCAGCCACCGGCAACCACCAGTGAACGGCGCAAGGCCAAGCGGTCACGGGCACCGATGGCGTGTCCGCACAGCGCTTCGACCGCATGAGCCAGACCATCCAGGGCATGGGCGGTCAGCAACAAGCCATTGAGCAACAGCGCGTTGGCGGCGACCGTCGCATCACCGAGCCGCGCACCTTGCACCGTGATCAGGAAAAACACCGATTGCAGCGCCAGGCTGCGGATGAAGATATCGCGATTGACCGCCAGCAGCGGTCGCCAGCTCTGCCACACCTTCAGCGCGGCCCAGGCGATGTGCCCGGGATAGGCGCGCAACGCTTTGCGGGTCAGCAGCAAGCCGAGCAGGGCGCCGCTCCATTCAGCGATGACCGAGGCCCGAGCGGAGCCGACCACGCCCCAGTCCAGGCCGATGACGAACCAAAGATTGAGGACGATGTTGATCAGGTTGGTCGTCAGCAGAATCGCCAGCGGCGCCCGCGCGTTCTGGGTGCCGAGGAACCAGCCGACCAGCGCATAGCTGGCCAGCGCGGCGGGCAGGCCGAACAACCGGGTGTGGAAGAACTCGCGAGTGAGCTGATCAAGCTCCGCCGACGGCTGCATGAAATGCAACGCCACGCCGCTCAGCGGAACGCCCAGGGTGCCGAGTACCAGTGCCAGTCCCATTGCCAGCAGCAAACCTTGCAACAGAATCTGCCGCAGCGCCGCACCATCACTGCGCCCGGCCGCCTGTGCGGCGAACCCGGTGGTGCCCATGCGCAGGAAGCCCATGGCCCAGGCGAGAAAGGTATACAGGCTGGAGCCGACAGCCACCGCGCCCAGTTGATGGGCGTGGGGCAAGTGGCCGATGACGGTGCTGTCGACCAGCGCTACCAGCGGCACGGAAATATTGGAAAGGATCATGGGCGCCGCGAGCGTCCAGACCTTGCGGTGAGTCGGGCGGTCGCGCCAGTCGGCAATCAGGTTGGACATGCGGGCTCCTTGGGGGAGCGGGGATTGTAGCGCTAGAAGCACCCTCACCCCAGCCCTCTCCCGGAGGGAGAGGGGGCAGATCTCCGTCGTTTGCAAAATCTGATTTCGACTCGGTATTTCATGTCGGCGTATAGCCGCAGAACACCACGGTCAGTCCCCTCTTCCTCCGGGAGAGGGTTAGGGTGAGGGGCTTCTAGAGGTCTAGTGAATAATCCAGCTCAACAACCACAACCCCAGCAACAACCAGATAATCCCGGCAATGATCGACGCATTCATGAACGCACGGATCGCCGACCACAGCAGCATCAAGCCGACAATCAGGGCAATGATGCTGATGATCGAAGTGTCCATTCCCAGCGTCCTGGCCAGGCCGTCGACAAAGTTGCCACCGGCGTTGCTCAGTATGTTGAACAAACCACTGAGGCCATCGACGATAAAGCGGATGACCGCACCGAGTGCCTGGCCGAGCCATTCGAAAAAGCTTTCTACCTGCATGTGTGCATCCTGATGAAAGAGCTGAGCCTTGGGCCACAACGCAGGTGGCCGAGTTCCCTGCAACTATAGAGGGTTGCACGGATCCTGTGGGAGCGAGCCTGCTCGCGAAGGCGTCGTTTCAGGTAAATCAATGTTGGATGACCCAACGCTTTCGCGAGCAGGCTCGCCCCCACAAGAGCACCGCATGTTCGCTTGCGTTCAGTCGCCTTCCCCCCGAAGCTATACGCCTTCAGGAGAACCCGATGAACCTTGTTGAACTGACCGAACGCCTGCACGCCATTCGCGATCGCAATGACTGGCGGCAATTTCACAGCCCGAAAAACCTTGCCATGGCCGCCAGCGTCGAGATGTCCGAACTGGTGGAGATCTTCCAGTGGCTGACGGAAGACCAGTCGCGCCAGTTGCCGGCGGACAAACTCGCCCACGCCGGGCAGGAAGTGGGTGACATCGTCTTGTATCTGTTACTGCTGTGCAGCGAGTTGGGGTTGGACATGAATGAAGTGGTGCGCAGCAAACTCGCCGACAGCGAACGGCGGTTCAGCTGATGAGTGACCGGCATTTCGATCAGTTGGCGACGCGTTTCGCCGAAAAAATCTATGGCGGCGCCAAAGGTGCCATTCGCCTCGCGGTGTTGCAGGCCGACCTTGCCGAAGCGCTGCCGGATCGCCCGTTGCGGGTGCTCGATATCGGTGGTGGTCTGGGGCACATGTCGCTATGGCTGGCAGAGCGTGGGCACGATGTGACCTTTACCGAGCCGGCCGAGCCGATGCTGGAAGGCGCCCGCCAGCGCTTTGCCGAAGCGGGGCAAAAGGCGACGTTCATTCAGGCGCCGTGGCAGGAACTGCCCGGCCAGCTCACTGAACCCTACGACCTGGTGATCTGCCACGCCGTGCTTGAATGGCTGGCCGAACCCCACGCGATTTTGCCGGTGCTGCATCAGTTGACCAAGCCCGGTGGCTGGTTGTCGCTGGCGTTCTACAACCGCGATGCGCTGATTTATCGCAATCTGCTCAAGGGCCATTTCAAGAAAATGCGCAAGAACGTCATGGCGGGCGAAAAGCAGAGCCTGACCCCGCAGCAGCCCCTTGACCCGCGAGAACTTGCAACGCAACTCGAAGGCTTGTGGCAGGTCGAAAGCCAGAGCGGAGTGCGGGTTTTCCACGATTACATGCCGGTGGAATTCCAGGCCCGCGTCGAACTCGCGGATTTACTCGAGATGGAGCTCGCCCACCGTCGTCACCCAAGCTTCGCCGGGCTTGGGCGTTACTTGCACTGGATCTGCCGGCCGATCTGATCGGAGCGCGACATGAAAGCTCAATCCGGGTTATTGCTGATCTGTCTGGGGTTGGCTGCCTGCCAGGGCAGCAATCCGTATGTGGCGCAGTCGCGGCCCTTGCCACCGGCGCCGCCGCAAGCTGCCAACACGTTTGACCGCAGTGCCTATCCGGCGCCACCGCGTGATTATGGGCGCTATCGCAGTTGGGCCTGGCTCAACGGGCAATTGCCGCCGGGCACTGCGTGGGCGGATTCGGCGCAAGTGGCCGAAGCGGTGAGCAATGCGCTGGATCAGCGTGGTTTACGGCCGTTGCACGACAATCGCCCGGCGGATCTTTTCGTTACTGCCGACCTGCGTCTGGAAACCCGCTTGCGTCAGGAACGGGACGATTACGGCTACTACGGTGGATACGGCGGGTACGGCAGCCATGATCGTTACGGTCGCGGTTACGGCATGTACAACACTGTGCCGATCGTCCGTACCTATCAGGAACAGGTCGTGGTGGTGCGGGTCGATCTGTTCGATGCCGGGACCGGTCAACCGGTGTGGAGCGCCAGCGCCGAAACCGCCAACAAGGGCAGCCAGATCGACCGCACCGATGCGATTCGCGAGGCTGTGGAAAAGGCCATGTCGGCGTATCCTCCGAGTTAGCTTCCTGCCTACGAGTGGAGAAAACCCATGTTCCGCCGTCTCGCTTTACTGGCCATGGCCGCGCTGCTCAGCGCCTGCGCCTCGAACCAGGTCAACCATGACTTTGATGCCAGCCGCGACTTCGCTGCCTATCGCAGCTGGAGCTGGAAAGATCCCGCCCTGCAATATCGCCCGGATGATCCACGTATCAAGAGCGACCTGACCGAGCAAAGGATTCGTCAGGCGGTGACCGATCAGCTCGATCAACGTGGTTTGCGTCCCGCTGCGGCAGGCGTGAAGGGTGACCTGAACGTGCAGACTTACTTGATTGTCGAGGATCGCCAGCAGCAAGTGACGACCAACTACGGCGGCGGTTGGGGTGGCCCATGGAATGGTTACTGGGGCGCGCCGATGTACAACGAAACCCGCAACATCACCTACAAGGTCGCGACCATTCAGGTCGACCTGCTCGATGGCAAGGACGGCAAACTGGTGTGGCGCGGCAGCGATGAGCAGATGCTCGCCAGCAGGCCGAATCCAGAGGACCGCAGCAGCGCCATACGCGAGACAGTCGCGCGCATCCTCGCGAACTATCCTCCGCGCTGATTCCTTCTGAGTGACCTCAGACCCTGTGGGAGCCGGCTTGCCCGCGATGACGGCGGCACATTCAAGATTGATGTGTCTGACACACCGCCATCGCGGGCAAGCCCGCTCCCACAGGTTTCGTAGATATCCCATGAACCGCATTTCAGGTTGATGCCGCTAACGGGGCTGGCTTGTTGCCAGCAGCCTCGCCGCTCCCCGTCTACACTCAAATTCACCCATGGAGGTTGCGCTCGGCGGTGCGCCGGCAAAGGAGTGCGCGATGTTTCCTCGTTCACAATTCAACAGCCCGGCCCCACAGCGCGGGGCGATCGGTTTGACGGCGGCAATGACCCTCGGCGTTGCGGTGTTGATGATGTTGCTGGTGGTCGATACCGGCCGCTTGTACATGGAGCAGCGCAAACTGCAGCGCGTGGTGGATAACGCCGCTCTGGAGGCGGTCAGTCGCGGTGGCAATTGCCTGCCTGGCCTGACGGCAGCCACTTATGCCGGGCAAAGCGCCGTGCGCAATGGATACACCGTCGATACCGCCAATACCCTGTCGACCAGTTGTGGCACTTTGCTGACCGGCGCCAACGGGATGCGCACGTTCACCGCTGATGCGGCTCAGACGGCAGCGGTCCGGGTCGCGGCCAGTCGCACGGTGACCACCAGTTTCGCCCGTGGCATACGCGCGTTGTTCTCGGGGGCATCGGTCAGCCAGAACACCACGTTGCAGGCTTCCGCCGTCGCCGCAAAACCGCAGCCGACCGTCGCCCAACTGAACATTCGCAGTAATCTGGCGAGCATCGATACCGCTCAGTCGAATATTCTCAACCCGCTGTTTTCGGGACTGCTCGGTGGCAACGTCAACCTCACCGCGCTGGGCTGGGATGGACTGTTGAAGACTGATATCAACCTGCTCAAATACCTTGATCAACTGGCGATCAATCTCAATGTCGCGGCCGGCAACTACACCCAATTGCTCAACACTCAAGCCTCGGTCACGCAACTGATTCAAGCCGCTGCGACCGTGGTGCAACTCAACGGCGCGACCGCCGAAGTGATCACCGCGCTCGGCGCGCTGCAAGTGGCCGCGATCAGCGCGGCACCGGTCAAACTCGGCGAGATTCTGCAATTGCAGACCGGCACCACGTCGGCCGGGCTGGATGCCAATCTGCAACTGCTGCAACTGATACAGGGCGTGGTGCAACTGGCCAACAGCAAAAGCGCGGTAGCGGCGACGTTGCCGATCAGTGTCCTGGGGTTGGCGAACGTTACGGTGCGGGTGAAGGTGATCGAACCACCGCAGTTTTCGGCGATTGGCGACCCGGCCCGAGCCAAGGCCAACCCGCTGGGGCCGGACCGGATTTTTGTGCGCACGGCGCAGATTCGTACGATGTTGTCAGTCAATCTGCCGGTTCTTACGGGGGTAACCGGATTGGCCAACGCGGTGCTGGGATTAGTGGGCACATTGACCCCGACGTTGAATGCATTGTTGAGCCTGAATCTGGTGGATACGCTCAACTCCGTGTTCTGTTTGCTGGGCGCTGGTTGCGAACAGCTTGATCCGAAATTGCTGCCATCCCCGCGAATCGATATTGCCCTCGATGCCGGCGGCGCGAAGAGTTATGTCACTGATTACAGTTGCCCGACCGGCAGCACGGGCACGAAAAGCCTGACCGCCCACACCGTTACCTCTATCGCCGATCTCAAGGTCGGCCAGATCGACCCTGCCAACGCTTTCTCGTCGGCCGCCGAGCCGACGGTCATGCCGCTGCCGCTGATCGATCTTGGCACTGTCACGTGCCACAAGATTCTTGGTATTGGCTCGTGCAATCCGGCCACCCATGTGCCATACCGCGCCGGTGGAATCGGGATCAAACTCGACACCAGCGTTGCGCAAAGTTCTCAGGACTTGCTGTTTTCCAGCACCACGCCGTTCGCCACCCCGGCCAACCTGAAACTGCCGCCAAGTATTCAGCCGGTGGTACCTACCAACGATATCGTTGCAAGCCTGGCCGATAGCCTGGCGGGCATCAACCTGATCGTCTACAGGCCGGTGGGCAGCAACCCGCTGGGCGCTATCGTGACGGGCGTGGCGTCTTTGATCAGCGGTGTCACCAACCGTCTGCTGCCAGTGGTGACCGAGTTGATCTCGCCGTTGCTCGACCCTCTGCTCAACAACCTGCTAAAAAGCCTGGGCATCAACCTGATGGACGTCGATGTGGGCGCCAACATGACTTGCGGGCAGACTGGCAGAGCCTATCTGGTGATCTGATCGTCGGGTGCAATCGGTAGCTCGATACAGAACCGCGCGCCCTCGTCGCCATTGCGCACGCTCAGGCGTCCGCCCATGTTTTCGATGATGCCGTAGCTCACCGACAAGCCCAGACCGGTGCCGACGCCGACGGGTTTGGTGGTGAAAAACGGCTCGAAGATTCGCTCCAGCAAACGCGGATCAATGCCGCCGCCGTTGTCCTCGACCCACAGCCGTACCACATGCTCGTCGCACTCGGCGTGCACGGCAATCCACGGCTGAAAGTCGCGATGGGTCTCACGCTTGCCGAGTAGGGCGTCGCGGGCGTTGACCATCAGGTTGATCAGCACTTGCTCAAGCTGATCGACGTAACCGCGCACCTGAACCTCAAAGCCAGCCTCTTTGATTCGCAATTCGACGCCTTTGCCGCGCAGGCCTTCGGACAATAGCGCCAGCGTGCCTTCGATGGCGTCGAGGGGGTTGAAGGGGTGTTGTTCGATTTCCGAGCGGCGGCCGAACACACGCATGTGATCGACAACTCGCGCCGCCCGTTGCACCTGGGCGTCAATGCGATTGAGCTTGTCGGTCAGATAGTCGATCTGCACATCGCCGTTGCTCAAACGCTTGAGCACATTGACGATGGCCATGCGCATCACGTTCAGCGGCTGATTGATCTCGTGCGCCAGGCCGGTGGCCATTTCGCCGAGGGTGGCCATTTTTGCGCTCTGCGTCAGTTGCTGCTGCGAGCGGCGCACTTCGGTATTGTCGCGGCCCACTGCTTGCACTTCGAGCAAGCGCCCGAACTCATCGAACACGCCACGATCCGACCAGACCCACCACGCATGCTCGCGACCGGGCAGGCGCAGATTGATTTCGGCGGTACTCACCGGCAGTTCCGGGGTCAGTTGCGCCAGGCGCTGAACAAACGCTTCGCGTTGTTCGTCAGACATCCAGTTGCCCAGATTCACCCCAGGCAACTGCTCCGGCGCGCACTCCAGATAAGTCGCCAACGGCCGGTTGCCGAATGTCAGTGTCAGGTCCGGGCGGTAGCGGCAAATCATCGCCGGCGAATCTTCGACCAGAATCCGGTAGCGCTCCTCGCTGGCCTTGACCTGCTCGGCGGCGAGCGTCGCTTCGGTGACGTCCAGCCACAGGCCCACCGCTTCGACGGGCAGGCCGAGATCGTCGCGCAGCAGTTTGGCTTCATCGAGCAACCAGTGCGCCTGACCCTGACGGTCGAGCACCCGATAACGAGCGCTCACCGAGCCTTCACGCAGCAACTGGCGAGTGCGTTCGAAATAGCGCGGACGGTCTTCGGGGTGGACGTGCTCCACCAGTCGACCATCGGCACAATCGGCGAGATTCCACCCGAGCAAGGGATGCAGGCTGGCGCTGAAAAATGTCGGTTGCAGCGCGCCTTCGACGTAGCGCTGCACGTAAATCACCGCGGGTGCGCTGGCGATCAGATTGTCCAGTCGCGCATGGGCGGCGGCGGCCTGTTGCTGTTGATTCTTGATGTCGCTGATGTCGAGCATGAACCCTACCAGTCGGCGCTCGGCACCGATGCCCAGCGACCGGCCTTGCAGGCGATACCACAGCGGCAACGATTGCTCACTCGTTTGCAGGCGCACGCACAATTCCAGCGGGGTGCCGTCATCCTGCAGGGCTTGCAGATGACTGCGCAGCTCATCGCGGTCGGCGGGATGCACGTGGCTGAACCAGTTCTCGATCGAAATGCGCTCGGCCTGCAAGCCGAGGTGCTCAGCCAGTGTCGGCGCCAGTTGCACTTCGGCGCTGGCGCTGCTGACTTCCCACCAACCGGTGCCGAGCAATGCCTGGAGGATTTCCAGTCGTTCCAGCTGTTGATGATGACGATGCTCGCGCAGCCGCTCCAGCAACGGCGCGGCCACGGCGGCAGCCAACAACAGCCAGTCGTGATCGTTCAGGTCTGGCGCCTGTTGCGCCGCGTTATAGCCCGCGCACAGCAACCATGCCGCCACGCCTTGAGCGTCGCGGTAGGGCACGGCAAAACCTTCGTTCGGGCCGAGCAGCGCACTCAGCCGCGGCTGCTCGCTCGCCAGCAAACGTTGCGGCAGGGCGCCGTTCAGGCTGTCGAGAGCGGTGCCCAGGCGCTGCTGATCACGCCACACCTGCGGTGCATTCGGCGCCGCGTAGTACTGATGAATCTGCCAGCCCTGACCCTGCTCATCGAGCAGGGCCACCGCCAGGCTGGGAATGTGCAAGTGCTGACCCAGGCGTTGCAGCTGTTCGCTCAGCTCATGCGGAAGGCGGGCGAGACTGCCCAGGCGCAGTTGATCGCGAACCTGTGTGGCCAGCCACTGACATTGCTCACGACTGCGCGCCTGCCGCCGTTCGCCGAGCAGATCACCGATGTCCAGCAATTGCAGAAGCCAGCCGTCACCTTGCGCCTGCACCCAGCCGCGCAAATGCAATGGCGGGCCAGCGAGGCTGAAAAAATCCAGGTCGAGCAGTTGGCCTTGCCAGTCGCCCGGTCGACCTTCCAGCGCAAGGCTGCTGTGCGGCAATAAATATTCGAGCAGCGGCGCAGTATGGATGCCGGCCCTTTGTTGCACCAGTAAATGGCGCAGTGGTCCGCTCAAATGCTCGACGTGGCCGTCGTCATCCAGATACAGCTGCAAGCCAACGCCTGGCACCACAGGACTGTTCAGAGGCTGAGACGGACCGGGTTGTCGATTGAGCAGGCGGGCGAACAGCTTGTCACCCGTATTCAAAATTGCAGGCTCGACGAGGCGCTCAATGTCGCTGGCAGGCGCGGCACTGCACCGATCCCCGGCAGCACCAGAAACGGCAGCGCCTGATTCAATTTGCTGGTGGGATAGTGGATGGTTACGGTCAGCACGCCACCGGCATAAGTGATGGTGCTGTCCGAGGTGGCATTGAAGTTCAAGGCGCCGGGTAGCCAGGCCAGTTGCCGGGCCAGTTCGGTTCTGGCGGTGGTGGTGACGACGGTGGGGTAATTGTCGGTGGCCGGATCAAGCGCCACGCTGCGCCGCACAGCTTCGGCCGTCGATTCGTTGAACGACTGCATCAGCAACAGCGGCAAGCTGTAGCTGACCAGGCCATAAAACACAGCAAAAAAGATGATGAAGACCAAGGCGAACTCTATGGCGACTGCGCCTTTTTGCTTGCGGGGGAGGCCGGATTTCATGACTGCGTCTACCCTGACATTCACTACGTAATATCAGCATAGAATCATTCGGCCAAAACGGACGTTTTTTACCGCATGCACAGCTTTGTCCTACTGATCTGGCTGGCGCTATGCGCGGCGCAGGATGCTCGGCAACGGCATATTGGCAACGCCCTGACGCTGGGTGTCGGCAGCCTCGCCGCGGCGTACTTGCTGTTGACTGGCCACACCTGGATCGGGGCCGATGCGGCACAAGGCGGCTGGGCAGTATTGCTGGCGCTGGTGCTTACTCTTCCCGGTTATATTTTGAAACGTTTTGGTGCGGGCGATGTGAAATTAATGACAGCCTTGGCCCTTGCGACGGACGGTGCACACTTGCTCGGCGCATTTATCGGTGCGGCGCTGACCAGCGCCCTGTGGATGTTGCTGGCGCCAAAACTCTGGCTGCATATGAGTCAAGGACTTAGAGAACATCTTCGATATATAGCCCCAAATGTGTCAAAAAAGCTGCCATTTGCTCCGTTCGTGCTGTCTGGAATAATCCTCACTTTGCTCTGGTTCCATTAGTCGCCCCTTGCCACTACTGCTATGTACATAGTCAGAAAGTGCGTCTACTTTCAAAGCAACGCTGTACAGCATTGCGCTGTAAGTACAGGAACGGTCAGCCTTTGGCCTGGGCATGGAGTGGCAAGTGAACAAGCTTACGTCTGCGATAAAGGTTCTGGTAGTCGACGATCAGCCGCTGATTGTTGAGGAACTCTGCGAATTCCTCGAGAGCTGCGGCTACCGTTGCGTGCCTTGCGAATCGAGCAAGCAGGCGATCGAACAATTCATCGAAGACCCTGCTATCGGCCTGGTGTTGTGTGACCTGCACATGCCGGACATGGACGGCATTGAACTGGTGCAGGAACTGCAACGGTTGTCGGGCAAGCACCGTGCTTTCGAAGCCATCATGCTCACCGGGCGCGCCGACAAGCAGGACGTGATCAAGGCATTGCGCGCCGGGATTGCCGACTACTACCAGAAACCGATTGATCTGGACGAATTGCTCGAAGGTCTGCAACGCCAGGAAGTGGCGCTGCAAGAGCGGCAGAAAACCCTGCAATTGGGCCACTTGAATCAGAAGCTGCAATACCTGTCCGAGTCGATTGACGACCTTTACCAGGACCTCGACAAAGTCCGCCGCGGTCCTGCCACGGTGAGTGACGAAGGATCGGCTGATGTCGAAGGGCTGCAGATACCGGCGATTTTCAATCAGCTGTCGCCACGTCAGCTCGATGTCGCACGGTTGGTAGGCAAGGGCCAGACCAACTACCAGATTGCGTGTGAGTTGGGGATTACCGAAAACACGGTAAAACTCTATGTCTCGCAGGTGCTGCGCCTGACGCATATGCACAACCGCACCCAATTGGCTTTGGCGTTGTCACCGAGCAACTCGGGACGTCAACGCGTGACCGCGCACTGACCCTTGTCGACCCCGCCCTTGCGCGGGGTCACTTATCTCAATCGCCGTGATTCAACCGATAAAGGCCTTCGACTTGGGGAACAGGTTGTCGAGGGTTTCCAGCAAGCGCACGTGATAAATCGGTTTGCGGAACAGATCCAGCACCTGCAGACGCAGCATGTCGCTGACATCCTCCATGTCCGCATGCCCGGACGTGACGATCACGGGCAAATGCTGGCGCGAGGTGTGTTCACGCAGACACTTGATCAGCGACATGCCGCTTTCTTCCGGCATGCGCAGATCAGTGATCACCAGGGCGATATCGGGATGGCGGGTGAGATGGTGAAGGGCGAGTTTCACCGAGGTTGCGGTATGACAGGTGAAGCCTTCGCCCTCCAGCAACTCCGCAAGCTCCAGCAGTGCGTCCTCTTCATCGTCGACGAGGAGCAACTGCTGGCGTGGAGTGTTTGAAGAGTTCATAGGCAACACCTGCAATGGGCTGAGTGCTGACGTTAGAACCCAATGGCTGCATTGACAAGTTATCGGTTCGATCAAGGGGTTGGGGTCAATGCAGTCTGGATGGCGGTCAGGATCGCGGTTACCTGAGTGCCGATGCCATTACCGAACGCAGCAATTACCAGCGCCACCAGACCGACCACCAACGCATATTCGATGGCCGAAGCACCCTCGGTGTCTTTGGCCAGGCCTTTGAAGAACGCGAACTCGGATTTGATTTTTGCAACAACGCGCGAATACGACATAAGGATTCTCCTTGAGCGCACCAGGTGTTGCGCGTTCGCAACATGATTTCCCTGTGCCAGCATCAGCATTGTCGGCATTTCCCGCCCCAACAACTGTAAGAACGGATTAACGCTTTAGTAGTGGTGCTCCGTTTAACGGCACAAAACGACGTTTGGCGCGTGAGCCCTCTGATTTTCGCGGATATTTGAGTGGGTTTAATGGCGTTTTGTTCGCGCTGCGCTACCGTCAAATAGCGAAATAGTTACTTGTTCATAGCTGCCTGATTGCGAATTTGTCTCGATGGAAGTCACGGGTCATTGCAAAAGACACAACGCAGCAGGAAAGGGAGAGCCGTCATGAACAGTCGCGTCACTTTGGGTCTGGCCGGATTGCTTCTGCTAGGTGCCATCATCGCCGGATACTGGGGGCTGACTTTAAGCCGTCAACCGGTCGTCGAACCGGCCGCAGCGCCCGCTGCTGTCGCCGTCGTGTCACCGAACGCTGCGCCTGCGATACCGGTTGAAGACCCGACCCGCCAACCCGTTGTTGTCCTGCTGCGCGATATCGCACCGTTCGTGAAAATCACCGCGGCCGATGTCGCCGTGGAAAAACTGCGCACCGCTCCCGCCGGCAGCCTTGGCGCTGTCGACCAGGTGATCGGCCGCACGCCTTGGCGCCCGTTGAGCGCCGGTAGTTGGTTGAGTGAAGAAAGCTTCGAAGCGGGCAGCCAACTGGCACGCATGATTCGCCCAGGTGAGCGCGCATTGGCCGTGGCGGTGGATGAAGTGATTAACGCCGGTGGGCAATTGGCGCCCGGCGATTACGTCGACGTGCTGCTGTTTCTGCGCAAGGACGAAAGCAATTCGCAGGCCTCGGCGCAACTGGTGGTGCCAGCGGTGCGCGTACTGGTCGTCGGCAGTCAGATGGGCCTGACCAACGAGGGTCAACCCGCCAGCCCCGCGCGCACCGATGAAGAGCGCCTGAGACAGGAACAACAACGCATGGCGGCGCGCAGCGTGGTGCTTGCGGTGCCGGAACCGTTGCTCAGCCGTTTGATGCTGGCGTCGGGCGCCGGTGTGCTGCGCCTGGCGGTGCGCAGCGCCGATGAGCAGCAACTGGCGAAATACTGGGCCGGCGAAAACGATGTGGCGACGCGGCTCGATACACCGCGCCGGGATTTGCTCGAGTTCAGCCAATTGTCCCTGACACCCCCGCCAAGGCCCGTCGCTGTGGCCGGCCAACCGGGTGCGCGCAAACCCGCCGTGGAAGTCATCCGCGGTGCCGAAGCCGCTCAACCCACTCCCTGACCCGAGCAAGGACGCCTTTACATGCGCAAACGCTTTACGCCCCTGTTCAATGGCTTTTTTCGAGCTGCGCTGCTGAGCATCGCCTCGATTTCAAGTGCAGGCGCCGCCGCCAGCAACTGTGCCGCACTTGGTCCGTTGCCGGCGACGCTGGAAGTCGGCGAAGGCCTGCAACAGGCGCTGCAATCACCCGTGCCCATCACTCGGGTTGCGGTGGGTGACCCGAAAATCGCCGATGTGCGCGTGACCGGCGATCAAGGCGTGTTGCTCACCGGCGTCGCGCCCGGTGCCACCACGTTGATGATCTGGAGTGCCTGCGCCAGCGCGCCGCGCCAAAGCATGGTGTTTGTGCAGGGCAAGGCCAGCGCGGCGATGACCGCTGTTGCGTTACCGGCAAGCGCTGACTTGAACCTGCCCTCGCAAGTGCAGACCGACATCCGTTTTGTCGAAGTCAGCCGATCCAAACTGAAAGAGGCCGGCACCTCGATCTACGGCAAGGGCTCCAACAACTTCCTGTTCGGCGGCCCGGGCACGGTGCCAGGCACCGTAGTCAGGCCGGGTACGGTGCCGGTCATTGCACCGAGCATTCCGTTGGTCAACGACGCGTTCAATATTGTCTGGGGCGGCGGCAGCAGCAAATTTCTTGGCATCGTCAATGCGCTGGAGGGCAGCGGTTTTGCCTACACCCTGGCGCGGCCAAGCCTGGTAGCGCTGAGCGGGCAGAGCGCGAGCTTCCTTGCTGGCGGTGAGATTCCGATCCCGGTGCCGAGCGCCAACAGCAACAGTTACTCCATCGAATACAAGGAGTTCGGCATTCGTTTGACGCTGACGCCGACCGTGGTCAGCAACAACCGCATCGCGCTCAAAGTCGCCCCTGAAGTCAGCGAGCTGGACTACAACAATGGCGTGACCATCGGCGGCACCAAAGTGCCGGCGTTCAACATCCGCCGCACCGACACCAGCATCTCTCTGGCCGACGGTGAAAGCTTTGTGATCAGCGGGTTGATCAGCACGCGCAACGCCTCTGAAGTGAATAAATTTCCCGGCCTTGGCGACATCCCGGTCCTGGGCGCATTTTTCCGCAACTCGTCGATCAATCGCGAAGAGCGCGAGTTGCTGATGATCGTCACCCCGCACCTGGTGCAGCCACTGGCTGCCAATGCACCGCTGCCTTCGCTGCCGGGGGAGAAACTGCGCAACTACGACCCGAACTGGTATCGCCTGTACTTCCTCGAGAACGGCAACTTCGATAAACGCAGCGGATTATCGCAATGAGCCAGAACCTGAGTCAGACCTTCCTCGCCATCACCCGCAACGACACCGACCTTGAATGGCTGCAAGGCGCGCTGGCGCCACTCGGTCAGGTGGTCAGCGCCGGTGGCGGCAGCCTTGACGAGTTGCTGGCGCTGGTCGATGTGACCTTCGCCAGCCTGGTGTTCGTGGGACTTGATCGTGATCATCTGGTGGCGCAAAGCGCCCTGATCGAAGGAGTGCTGGAAGCCAAGCCGATGCTCGCCATCGTCGCCCTCGGTGACGGCATGGACAATCAGTTGGTGCTCAACGCAATGCGCGCCGGCGCGCGGGATTTTGTCGCCTATGGTTCACGCTCCAGCGAAGTTGCCGGGCTGGTGCGACGCCTGAGCAAACGTCTGCCGGCGGTGACGCCGAGCACTCAGCTCGGTGGTTTGACCGTGCTCTACGGCGTACAAAGCAACGCCGACGGCGCACTGCTCGCCAACCACATGGCGCTGGTGGTGCAGAAGAGCGGCCAGCAAACCCTGCTGCTCGATCTGGGCCTGCCGCGCGGCGACAGTCTGGCCTTGCTCGGGCTTGAGAGTTCATTCCATTTCGGCGACGCGCTGCGCCACTTGCGGCGGCTCGATACGACCCTGATCGACAGCGCCTTCACCAGCGCCGAAGCGGGCCTGCGCATTCTTGCCTACGCCAACGGCGACGAGCCGCTGGAGCGCACCAGCGCCGCCGAGTTGTACATGTTGCTCAGCGCCTTGCGCCAGCACTTCCAGCACATCGTGGTCAACCTCACCGGCCAGCCCGACAGCGAAGCGCTGCGCACCTTCGTCAGCCATTGCGACAAGCTGATCTGGTACACCGACCAGAACGTTCTCGACTGTCGGCGCAACCTCGCGGTGCTCAATCTGTGGCGCGAAAAAGGCATGAAACTTGACCATGGCCGGTTGCTGGTGGATCGCTACCTGCGCAACGTCGCGCCGGATTCCGACACCCTCGGCAAGACCTTCGGCCTGGAGGTCATCGCGGTGCTCGCCTACAGCCCGGAGATTCGTCTAAACGCAAAAAACCAAGGCGTCAGCCTGTTCGAACTGGCCCCGCGTGAGGCCATCAGCCAGAGCCTGCGTACCCTCGGCGAACGCCTGGCGAAGCGCTCCGAAGGCCTGGCCAAACCCAAAGTCAGCTGGTTCGACCGCTTGCGAGGCACCTCATGAACGGCGAGCAATTGTTCGGCGGGTCGCAGCGCCCCGCGTCCGGCAACACCGATCACGATGGCCTGAAACTGGTGCTGCACCGTTACATCATCGACGCCATCGAAGAGTCGGGGAAGAACCTGCTGGAAGGCTCGCGGCAGGTGCTTTCGCAATTCGTCATCGACAAGGTCGCCGAATACATCGCACGCCTGCATCTGGCGATTTCCCGTTATGAGATGGAGCGCCTGGCCGAAGAAATCGTCGATGAGCTGACCGGTTTCGGCCCGCTGGAAGTGCTGCTGCGCGACAGCGCGGTGACCGAAATTCTGGTCAACGGCCCGCACCGGGTGTTCATCGAACGCGACGGCGTGCTGCACCTGAGCGACCTGCGCTTTATTGATGCGCACCACGTTGAACGGGTGATGCAGCGCATTCTCGGGCCACTCGGTCGGCGTCTCGATGAGTCGTCGCCGATGGTCGATGCACGCCTGCCCGATGGCAGTCGGGTCAACGCCATCATCCCGCCGATTGCTCTCGACGGCCCGTGCCTGTCGATCCGCAAATTTCGCAAGGACATGCTCAAGAGCACTGACTTGATGGCAATGCAAACCATCGATCAGGCGATCTTCGACTTCATCCAGGAGGCGGTGGGCAAGCGCTGCAACATCCTTATCAGCGGCGGCACCGGCACCGGCAAAACCACCTTGCTGAACATCCTCAGCCAGTTGATCAATCCTAATGAACGTCTGGTGACCATCGAGGACGTTGCCGAACTGCAGCTTGGTCATCCTCACGTCGTGCGCCTCGAAACCCGGCCGCCAAACGCCGAAGGCCATGGCGAGGTGAAAGCCAGCGACCTGATCCGCAACGCCCTGCGCATGCGTCCCGACCGGATCATCCTTGGCGAGATTCGCGGCGTTGAAGTGGTCGATGTGCTGACGGCGATGAACACCGGTCACGACGGCTCGATGAGCACCGTGCACGCCAACAATGCCCAGGACGCCTTGCTGCGTCTGGAGACCCTGGTCGGCCTGACTGGGCGCACCATCGCCGAACGCACCCTGCGCCAGATGATTTGCGCCGCGCTGGATGTGGTGATTCAACTGACGCGCATGCCGGACGGCCGTCGCTGCGTCAGCGAGGTGGTGGAAGTGGTTGGCGTGCGCGAAGACGTCTACGTCACCAATACCCTGTTCCGTCTCGACCGCCGCACAGGCTTCGGCTTCATGCGCGAGGCGCTCAACCCGGCTGGCGACAAGTTGCGCCGTGAACCGATGCTCGCGCACTGAGGGCCCACAGCATGCTTAAACCGCTGTTGCTGTACTTGCTCAGTCTGGCTTTGTTCGTGCAATCCATGCGTTTGTTCTATAAGGCATGGCGCTTGAGTGGTGCCACTCGAGTAATGGAACGATTGAACGAGGGACAGCCTCAGGGCCTCTCGCCGAAACCCGGCTGGGCGGGCCTTGAACGTGCTTTCTTGCGCGCAGGCCTGGGGCGTCCGACCGAGCGTCTTGGTGCATGGATCCTGCTCTGGATGTTCGCCATCGTGCTGAGTCTGGCGCTCGCCGGATGGATCGGCTTACTGGTGATGCTGGTATTGCCGCCAGTGGCCGTGCGGTTGTACGTCAGTTGGCGTTACCAAAGGCGATTGCGGCGAATGATCGAACAATTGCCGCAACTGCTCGACCACACCGTACGCAGCCTGAAGTCCGGACGTACCCTCGCCGATGCGGTGCTCGGTGCCATCGAGGCCAGTGAAGATCCGCTCAAGGATGCCATGGGCCGTGTACAGCGCAGCGTGCAGTTGGGCGTGAGCCTGCCGGACGCCGTGTCGGATCTGGCCGAACTCTATGAGCGCGACGAGTTTCGCCTGTTCGCCCTCGGCCTGAAGGTCAATCATCGTTACGGCGGCAACGCCAGCGAGCTGCTGGAAAACCTGATCAAGATGATCCGCGAGCGCGATCAGGCCGCGCGTCAGTTGCGCGCGATGACCGGCGAAACCCGCCTCACCGCGTGGGTGCTGGGCCTGCTGCCGATCACCATGGCCGGGTATTTCCTGATGGCCAATCCGATTTATCTGGTCGCCATGTGGCACGACCCTTCCGGGCAGCGGATGCTGGCCACGGCGTTCGGCATGCAGGTGATCGGCAGCCTGTTGCTCTGGCGGATGTTGCGCAGCCTATGACGACGCCACTGATGATCAGCGCCTTGCTCTTGCTTGGCGCCGCGCTGTTGCTGCTTTTCAGCCTGCTGGACCAGCGCCGCCGCAGCCAGCAGATCAGCCGGCGACTGGAGGGCGACCTGCTGCGCCAGAATCGCTTCGGCAACCTGCTGCAAGTGCTTGGCGAGAGCAAAGTCGGCCAGCACAGCGTCAAGCTAGACAACGAAACCCAGACCCTGCTCAACCGTCTCGGCTGGCGCAGCGCCCGTCAGCGCTCGCTGTTCGCCGCCTGCCAGATCGGCTCGCCGTTGTTGTTGCTGGCGCTGGCGGTGCTGCTGCAATCGGTATTTTTCCCCGCCGTGGAAAAACAGTGGATTGCGCCGCTGTTCGCCCTCGGCGTGGGCTATCTGTTGCCCAAACGGCTGTTGGTGATCGCGGTCGCTCGCCGGCAAAAACAACTGGCCAGCGAGATCAGTACGTTCATCCCGCTGTTGCGCATCCTCTTCGAATCCGGCATGGCCGTGGAGCAGGCGCTGCGTGTATTGAGCCACGAAAGTCAGGCGTTGCTGCCGGTGCTGACCCAAGAATTACGTCTGGTGCTGGCGCGGGTCGACTCCGGTCTTGAACTGGGCGAAGAACTGAATAAAGCCACGCAGTTGCTGGCGGTCGACGAGTTCACCGACACCTGCGTGATCCTCCAGCAGTTGCTGTATCAGGGCGGCGGCGCGATGAAATCGCTGCTGTCGCTCAAGCAGCTACTTGATGACCGGCGCCTCACGCGCCTGCAGGAATACATCTCGAAAATGTCCGCGAAAATGTCCGTCGTGATGATGCTGTTTCTCTTCCCGGCGTTATTGATCGTCCTGGCCGGCCCGGGCTTCACTGCCTTGGCGAAGGCGTTGGGTGCTTGAAGGAGTGGTGATGAAAGCAATGATTGCAGGTGTCTGTTTGCTGATGCTCGGTGGCTGTGCCAACACCGGGCAAAACCCGTGGCAAGCGCTGACCAGTACCGCCAGTTGCGCCAAGTTGAGTTCCGATCAACAGCTGTCGCTGAACCTTGCCGATGACATGGCCAACGATGGCAAGTTGCACGCCAGCCTCGCCAACCTGCAAAGCCTGCCGGACAACATCGCGGATGTGCGTCTGCGCAAGGCCAAGGCGTATCGCTTGCTCGGTCGCAGCGAGGCCGAGCCTTTGTATCGCAGCCTGCTCGGTTCATGTCTGGCCGCCGAAGCCGAACATGGCTTGGGCCAATTGGCAGCGGCCAGGTCCGACTACGGCCAGGCGCAGGCGCACTTGCAACGCGCCGCACGCCTGGCGCCGACTGACGAAAAAATCCGTAACGATCTGGGGGTGGTTTACCTCAACCAGTTGCGCATTGAAGACGCACGCTTCGAATTCCTCACCGCCATGGAGCTCAAGCAGAGCGATCAGTTGGCGGCGCTGAACCTGGTGACGCTGTTGCTGTATCAGAACGACTGGAACCGCGCCGCCGAACTGGTCAGCCGCCTCGGTCTGAGCCCTGCGCAGTTCAGCGAAGCCCAGGGCCGCGCAGAAAAACTCAAAGTGCCGAGCCCGGCCACCGCCGCCGTCACGGCGATGCTCAAGTAAGGAGACCGCGATGAAAGCTGCCGTTTTGTTTGTTGGCCTGCTGGCACTGCCGCTGACCAGCCACGCCATCGACGCCGGCCCGGCCTCGGCCCAGCAACAGGAAACCGAAGGCTGGCTGCTGCTGCAAAGCCGCAACAAGGTTGCCTCGCCGACGGTGCAAACCCAGACGCCGACCGAGCGTGAACTGGCCATGCAGCGCTGGCTGAAAAGCTACCTGCATGAGATTCCGCAGTATTTCGATCAGGACGAGGGCGGGGAGGTCGACAGCGGTTCGGGGGGCTGATCTGTTCGGCAGGTTCACCGCGTTATCGTTCATCGCTGGCAAGCCAGCTCCCACAGGTTCTGCATCTGTCTTGAAAATGGCATATGACCCTGTGGGAGCGGGCTTGCCCGCGATGAGGCCAGTTCAGCCAACCCGTCATTGTCAGTTGTTTAAACATGTGTGGGATTTTCGGAACCCTCCCACAAGGTTTTCAGGTTGTCCGTCGGACGTGCGCTCACTAGTCTTGGGGTGTCGCTGACGTCTCAGCGATCGGGTGTGGAAACCCGCTTAAGTAGATGCATTGCATCAGCACCGTAATCGTTGCCGACGTCTTCATTCGTCTGCAAACTGCGTCGCGGCGGCTGTGCGTGGGCAGACTTCGGTCTGGCCGGTTGCCTACTTATCGGTTTTCCACCCCGCGTACAGCTGCCACCTTTTTGTCGTGTGGAAACGACAAGAGCTGGCTCCGACAGCCAAGTAGGAGTTGTTAATGGACAAGCTGATTCCCGATCCCCCCCTCGAAACCCCCACCCCACTTGCCGACGCCATCCGCGTCGATGAGCAGACGAAAAACCGCGAAGCCATAAAGCGTGCGCTGGATTTCTACCTCTGCCCCGATCCCGTCAAACCGCGCCAGCCGAGCACGATGTTCCTCGTCAACCCGAGCGTCGATACCGAAAGCCTGCTCGCCCACGCCAGCGAATCACTGGCCAGTGCCAGCGCGGCGGCCAGCAACTTCGCCAATGAACTGAGCGGCTTGCAGCGCAGCACGGTGCTGGGCATCCAGCAGATCATCATGCTCGCCGAACTGGCGGTGAACCGGGCGCTGGATCGGGTCGATCCACAGACCTGATCCCGAGCGAAAACCGCGTCATCGTTCATCGCTGGCAAGCCAGCTCCCACAGGATCCGCGCTGATATGAGGCGGGCGCATGACCTGTGGGAGCGGGCTTGCCCGCGATGAGGCCCGTCAGACAACTTCACACTGACAACATCATCAGGAAATTGGCGCCATCACTTTGACTTTTTGGTGGTGTCGAAATGATGGCTCGTGTACATTCCCCGCGCCCGAAACACAGTTGATTCGGGCGGGTAGGGATGCCTGTTGCAGCGTCGCCCTGCCTGAACGTTATCTTGTTTTGGAAGGGAATCTCGCTTGAACACTTCTTGCCTGCGCCGCTCGTTATTGGCGCTTTCTGTTGCTGCTGCCACTTTCAACGCTCCGGCCGCACGCGCTGTCACGCTCAATTACGATTTGGGCGGCGGGCCGTTGGTCAGCGTCAACCAGACCTATGACTTTCTGAATCTCGTCGGCGTGGCAAACGTCGTTGAGAGCTCGCCGTCGGCCATGACTAGCGCCGCGCAGTTTTCCGGCTCGAGGGTCAACGCGGAAATCATCAACAAGGCAGCGATCACCATTAATGGCGCCACCCAGGGTATCGGGATCGACATAAAGTCAGCGGGCGTGTCTTGGGCAGAGCTGGATTCCAACTTTACGAACCAAGGCTCGGTCACGATCAATGGTCTGGCCAACAGTGGCCAGTCGACGGGCATCGCGGTAAAGGAGATGCCGATCACGGGCAACTTCATCAACAACGGTACGATTACCGTCACCGGCAATAACGCCACTGGCGTTTCGCTGATCGGCGCGACCATGGGTAACGGCGTAATCAACGATGGCGGCGGCTCCATCATCGTCAGCGGTACCAATGCCCGCGGCATTTATATGGAGAACACTTCGCAGTCCATGCCGGTCAGCAACTCCACAACGATCAAGGCCACCGGCAGTGGCGCAGAAGCTCTGACCTTGAACGGTGCGGCATTCGTCCCTAAGCCTGGTGTTACTACCTACAGCATCTACAATCGCGGCATCCTTTCCGGGGAAAGTATTGGCATCCATGTGAGCAACCAACCGGTCGCGCAAGGTCCGCTCAATATCAGCCTCTGGGGCGGTCTGATCGAGGGTGGGACAGCGGCCATTCAAGTGGACGACGGGCAAAGTTACCTGTACTGGCTGGGCGGCGACGTGAAAGGCGACTTGCTGGGGCTGTCCGGGGTTTCGATTGACGGTGATGCCAACTTCGACGGTTCGACGATCAAGGCCGGTTACGTCACTGTTCAAGAAGGCACGCTCACCTTGGCGCAGGCACACACCACTATCATCGGCGATCTGGATATGGAAGAGTCCGACTCGGTGATCGCGATGACGGTCGGCAATGACACGGACATCAATCGGGCAATTCTGACCGTCACCGGCACCACCGATATTGCGCCGGGCGGGCATCTGCAATTACAGGCGCGCTCCAGTGATTTCCGTACGGCAGCCGCAGGCAACCGCTACACCTTGATCAGCTCGGGCAAGCTGATCGGCGGAGAAAATCTGAGCGTGGTGTCATCTTCCGCGTTGCTGGATGTAAAAACCTTTGGCGTCGAAGGCAACGATATCAAGGCGTTGGTCAGCAGCAAGTCGCAGGAAGCCGTGACGGAAAATACTCTGGTTGCCGGCGGCAGCCGCAACGCGGCAACGGCAGTAGGTCGCCTGTCCGGACTTATGTCGCGCATCGACGGACAGGACCCAGTGTTCCAGGCCTTCGCCAATGCTGCCACCGACGCGCAACTGGCGCGTCTGTCCGAACACCTCAGCCCGGATGTCAGCCGTGGTGTGTTACACGCCGCCACCAACAGCCAGACGCTGGTTTCGAGTGTGATCAATGATCGCTCCAGCCATGCGCGAACGGCTGCAGGCGCGCCGGAAAAGGGCGTGTGGCTGCAAGCCCTGAGCAGCGATGCCAATCAGGACGAGCGCCGCGGTGTGTCGGGTTATGACGCCGACAGCCACGGGATTGCCGTGGGTGCCGACGGTCAGTTGAATGCCGACACGACAGTGGGCCTGGCTTACAGCTACCTCGACACCGATGTGAAATCCGACCTCGGCAGCAAGACCAAAGTGACTGGTCATGCGCTGACGATCTACAGCAACTGGGCACATGACAACTGGTTCGTGGACACATCGTTGATGTACGGCTGGAACGACAACGAGTCCAAACGCTACATCGCTGTCACCCGTGCCAAGGGTGATTACGACAGTGACGTATTCGGTGTTAGTGCGCTGGCCGGTTACACACTGCGCTTGATGCCTGACGTCGTGCTTGAGCCGCAGATCGGCGCGCGTTACGCCAACGTCGGGATGGACTCGTATCGCGAGAAAGGCAGTTCGGCCGCTTTGAATGTCGGCAGCCACCGTTATGAAGTCGGCGAGGTGGGCATGGGCGCGCGCCTGGCCGCCGCTTTCGCGGTCGGCGCCGGCAGTCTTGAGCCTGAAGCAAAGCTTATGGCCTGGCATGACGTGATTGGCGACAAGGTCGCCACCCGCTCATCGTTTGTACTGGGTGGCGACTCGTTCACCAGCCGTGGCACCACGCCTGTGCGTGACAGTTATGAACTGGGTCTGGGCGCCAACTACCGGATGGGCGCGTGGAGTGTGGGCGGTTCGTACAACTACGTGATGGCCAGCGGGTTCGATGGTGATGGCTTCACGGCGAAAGTGCGTTACGCGTTCTGATCACCCCAAGACCGCGTCATCGTTCATCGCGAGCAGGCTCACGCCTACATTTGGAATGCGTTCCCCTGTAGGCGTGAGCTTGCTCGCGAAAGCGGTATGAAAAGCGCCGAACACCTACAACTGATAACTGAAGCTGATGCTGTATCGCGGTTTGCGATTGAAGGTGTCCAGTGCCTCATCGGACATCGCCTTCGCCGCCTCCAACGCAATGTTGTAGTACCTGGCGTCACCAAACCTTAACCCGATCGCTGCCGATGACAGGTTGTTGGCCTGCACCGGCAAATCATTGAACCAGCTGCGTGAGCGATCGAGCACTACGTACGGTTGCAGGATGCGCACCCAGTTGCCTTCACGGTTGAAGCTGTAGTTGACCTCGTAAGCCACCCCCCAACCCTTGTCGCCGGACGCCTGGTCATCGGGATAACCGCGACCGAAATTCTGCCCGCCGAACACGGCGCGCTCGCTGTCGGGCAGGGTGTCGTCGCTCCAGTGCAACGCCGCCGACAGCACGCCTTGCCAGTTGTCGAAGAACTTGTCGCTCTGCACGCCGGAGAGTCGCGCGCGGAAGAAGTCCAGGTCGATGTCGTCGGAGTTGGTATGCGCGCCCAGGCTGTCGAAACCCTGATAGACGCCAGCGCTGAGGATGCGCAATTGGCGGGCATCGGCCTTGCGCCAGTCGCCTTCGAAGGCGAGGGCGCGGATGTCGGTGCGAAATTCCGTGCTGAACGGAAAGTTGATGCCGTCGTAGCGGGTCTTGTCGTCGACCGCGTACAGGCGCGAGCCGGCAGTCAGCAGTTCGTTGGCGGAGGCAATCAACGGCACGCTGAAGCCGATCGAGTAACGGTCGTTTTCGCGGTGGGTATCGAGGCGGCCGCCATTGTTGACCAGCACCTCGGTGCCGGGGTCGGCGCGATAGCGCGAGGCCGACAGATTCAGTTGTGTGCCTTCAGCATCTAGGAACTGGCTGTAGTCGAGGCGATAGTAACGTTCGTGGTCATCCCCCGGCGGGAACAGGCCGCTGAGGGTCAGTTGCTCGCCCATGGACGTCTGCGAATTGCTGCTGACACCGAGCAACGCTTGCGTGCCGTTACGGTTGTTTTCGGTGGCGCTCAGCGTGCTGGTGAACGGTTTGCGGCTGGCCTCGGCGATCAGCGTCGTCGCGCCGTCAGTGGTGCCGGGCGGCGGCACCTGGGCCTGAATCGTCACGCCGGGGATGCGCGTCATCAGCGTGGTGTAGCGCTCGAAGGTCTTGCGGGTCAGCGGCCGTTCGGCCTGGATTTTCGCCGCCAGTTTGTCGAGCAGGCCTTTGACCCGACCGACATCGCCCTGCATCTGCACATCGCGAACGTAGCCTTCGACCAGCACCACTCGCGCCACGCCGTCGTCGAAATTCTGTTGCGGCAGGAAGGCGTAGGACAACAGATAGCCGTCCTTTTGATAGCGTCGGGTGATGTTGCGCGTGGCTTCGATCAGGTCGGCCAGGCTGGTCTGGCGACCGATCAGCGGCTTGTAGACTTCGGCCAGTTCGTTGAGCGGATAAATCGTCCCGCCTTCGATCTGCACGGTCCTCAGATTGACTTTGGTCTCCATCAGCAACGGTTGCTCGGTGGCTGCGCCGGGGTCAGGCACTTGCAGCGGCGCGGCGCTCGGACGATAGGCGTCCGCCGGAAGATTCGGCACGGGCAGGTTGCGGGTGGTTTCGTTGCTATTGAGAAAGCTGGGCAGGGTGTCGGCGAGAGCGGCGGAACTGAGACTGAGGAACAGCAGGGATGCCATAACGCGCATAGGACACTCCATGGTCAGAACACAGCAAGGGGCTGGTTTTTCCTAAGAAAAAAGCGGAAGACTCGTGGGAATCTTCCGCCCTCAACCAAGCGTAGGCGCTGTAGGTAAGGCCGTCGAATCGGCCAGGTGCAATTTAGCGTTTATTGCCTCCCAGAGCGCCGGTCAAACCACCGAGCACACCGCCCAGCCCACCACTTGTGGTGCCGCCGGTGGTGCCTGCACCGGCACCGCCATTGACCAGCCCACCGACGGCGCCGACGGTAGCCCCCACGTTGTTGACCAGACCTCCGACGGCTGTAGTAACCGGGTTGTTGGTGGCAGCGATTGTGTTGCCGATGTTGCTGACTGCGCCGCCGACCTGGGTGGTGAGACCGGCCACAGGTGCGCCGATACCGGTGGCTGCGCCGAGTTGCTGCGTGACGTTGGTGACGCCGCTGGTGGCTGGATTCAGAGCTTGCCCCAGTGTGCCGCCAACGGTAGCCAATGCTGAAGTCGGAGCGGTGATCGGTGTGCCCGATCCGCCCAGTGCAGTGTTGAGCGAAGCGATGGTATTACCCAGGCCACCAGCGGTGACTCCACCTGCACTGATCACGCCGCTGGTGCTGCCGGCATTCAAGCCTGCGCCGACGTTGACCACTGCGCCGCCGACGGTTTGCAGCAGGCCTGTGCCACCGAGACCGCCACCGACACCACCAATTCCGCCGGTGCCTGAACCCGTGCCGTTGGACACCAGCCCACCGGCCTTGCCGACGGCTGTGCCGGTATTGCTCAGCGCACCGCCCAGTGTGTTGGTCAAGGCATTGCCGTTACCGGCATCCGTGACCTTGCCACCGAGGCTATTTACCGCACCGCCGACTTTTGCAACCACTCCTTTGAGTGGGTCGCCAAGACCTGTGGCATCACCGATTTTGTCAGTTGTGCTTTCAACCATGGCAATCACCGGTACCAGTTTGCCGCCGACCGCGTCGGTCAGCTTGCCGGTCGGTCCATTGGTCAACGTGGTGGTGAGCGTATCGCCAAGCATGGTGACTTTCTCGCCGACGCCATCGACCAGTGGAGCCACTTTGGTGACTACGCCGCCAACCACCGGGACGCGATTGGTTGCGGTCGCCAGTTTGCCGCTGAGGTCGGACACGCCGTCGCCGACATCCTGCACCACGCCACCCACCGAAGAGACGGTGGTGGTTAGGCCTTTTGGGTCAGTCGCCAATTTACCGATGCCGTTGGTTACGCCATCGCCCAAGGTGCTGACGACGTTGCCAGCGGTGTTGGCTGCGCTCTGCACCACACCACCGACCACAGGCACGCCACTCAGGGAGTCGCCAATCTGGCCTACACCATCGCCGACACCGCTGACGGTCTTACCGACGTCCTGCACAAGTGTGGTGGTCACCAGCGCTGGGGGTGGATTAGTCGGGTTGGTTGGATCTGTCGGGTTGGTTGGATTGGTTGGATCGGTCGGGTTCGTCGGATTGGTCGGATTGGTTGGGTCAGTGCCGCCGGTGCCACCCGTTCCCCCTGTACCGCCTGTTCCTGCAGTATCACCGGTTCCGCCTGTTCCACCCGTTCCACCAGTCCCATCGGTGCCGGCGGTGCTGTCCGAAGAAGAGCTGCCGGGAGTGCTCTTGTGACCGCCACCGCCGCTGCTGCAACCGGTGAGGCCGAGGGAAAGCATCAATGCCAGAGCGATTGCCGATTTGCACCACACGTTTTGAGTTTTCATGATCGTATTCCTTGCACCAGTCACAACGTTCGTTGTCTTCGATGGCTCGCCGATCTGCTGTCGGTGATGCCTCGTCCGTTGTGTCAATCTCAGTCCGGGGGCAGGGTTCGCACCATTCTCAAGTTGGTATTAACGCCTTTATATATAAGGTGCTGTTCAGCGCCTAAGGACTAATACCCACGATATAAACGCACAAAAAAAAGCCTTGAAAATCAAGGCTGGGGATTTGTCGGAAAGGGGGGCGAAGCGCGGAAAAACTTAAGTGATATATACACAATTTACAGGCTTGCCCCCCGACACGATCGAAGTGGCATTCAGGCAGTCGGCTGCCAATTACCCACCATGTGCTCAAGGTCCCCCGCGCCCACCAGTCGCAATTGGCCGCTGGACCCTGCCTCGCTCGCGAGCAATGTCACTTCACTCGGCAATCGCACCGGTTTGCGAAAGTGCACGGTGACTTCGAAATTGGCCTTGGGCAAATGATCCGCCAATGCCGCGAGTGTGCGTGCCTTGTTCCACAAACCATGGGCAATGGCCGTGGGGAAACCGAACAGCTTGGCGCTGGCCGCACTCAAGTGAATCGGGTTGTAGTCACCGGACACCTTGGCGTAGTGCCGGCCGATGTCTGCCGGTGCCTTCCAGTGCGTCACTTCAGTCAGCGCTTGCGACGGTTCCCAATGTTGCTCGACGGCCTCACCGTCGAGTTTCACACTGCGACAGAGCATCTGGCTTTCGGCTTCCCACAGCGGTCCGAGCTGATCGTCCAGGGTGGTCAACAGATCGAACGTCGCCCCCTTGGGATGCGGCTGCAGGTTATGTACGCGCACGCTGACTTGCGCCCGACTGATCCCGCCCATTGGCCGCAGCACGCGAATGCGGTTGCTCAAATGAATCAACCCCAGCAGGGGAAACGGAAAGTCCTTGGCCGTCAGCAATTGCATCTGCAAGGCAAACGCGAGGATGTGTGGATAAGTCGGCGGCAGCAGCCCATCGTCGTTAAAACCGCAGACCTTGCGATAGTCCGCCAGCCGTTTGCCGTCGACATCGATCCAGCAGCGCAAACCACTGTCGGGCAGTTTCGTACCGGTGATTTTGCGTCGTGTCGCGGCCCGCGCGTACAGCCCGGGCAGACTCGGTTCGCGGTCCAGCGTGTGCCATTCGATGCTCATGCCTATGCCCCCAGAACACTTTGCCCACAGACGCGCAGCGCCTGCCCGGTGAACGCGCCGGTGCCCGGTTGCGCCAGCCACGCCACGGCTTCGGCGACGTCCTGCGGCAAGCCGCCCTGGCCCAGCGAGCTCATGCGTCGGCCGGCTTCACGCAGGCCAAACGGGATGTGTGCGGTCATCTGGGTTTCGATAAAACCCGGGGCCACGGCGTTGATGCTGATGCCGCGCTCCTGCAACGTCGGTGCCCAGGCCTGCGCAAGACCGATCAAACCGGCCTTGCTCGCGGCATAGTTGGTTTGCCCGCGATTACCTGCGATGCCGCTGATCGAGGCCAGCAGGACCACCCGCGCATCGTCATGCAAGGTGCCGCTGTCGAGCAGGGCCTTGGTCAGTACTTGCGGGGCGTTGAGGTTGACCGCCAGCACCGCGTCCCAGAATTCCGGGGTCATGTTCGCCAGGGTCTTGTCGCGGGTGATCCCGGCGTTGTGCACCAGAATGTCGAGGCCGTCCGGCAACTGTTCGATCAACTGCGCGGCGGCGTCTTCGGCGCAGATATCGAGGGTGATACTGCGAGCACCCAGGCGTGCGGCGAGGGCTTCCAGATCGGACTTGGCCGGTGGCACGTCGAGCAGGATGACGTCAGCGCCATCGCGCGCGAGGGTCTCGGCAATCGATGCGCCAATACCGCGCGCCGCACCGGTGACCAACGCCTTGCGCCCGGCGAGTGGCCGCGTCCAGTCGGTCACCTGTTTTTCGCATGCGGTCAGGCGAATCACTTGCCCGGAGACAAAGGCGCTTTTGGGCGAAAGGAAAAATCGCAGCGGCCCTTCCAGTTGATCCTCGGCGCCTTCGCCGACATAGATCAGTTGCAGCGTGCCGCCGCTGCGCAATTCCTTGGCCAGCGAACGGGAGAAACCTTCCAGTGCACGTTGGGCGCTGGCCGCGAACGGATCGCGCAAGCCTTCCGGCGCCCGGCCAAGAATGACCAGATGGGCGCTGTGCTCAAGGTTTTTCATCAGGGGCTGGAAGAACTCGCGCAGCTGTTTGAGCTGGTCGGTGTGCTGCAAGTCACTGGCGTCGAACACCACGGCTTTGAGTTTTGGGCCAAGGCCCGGAATCCACTCAGTGGCCTTCGCCGGTTGCTCGCCGTAACGGTAAATCCCCTCGGTCAGACGGTTGGCGAAAGCACTGATGCGTTCCGCTAGCGGGCCACCCCCGATCAGCAGCGCACCGTCCACCGGCCGCAGGCGCCCGGCCTGCCAGCGTTCCAGTCGCACCGGCGACGGCAGGCCCAAAGCCCCGACCAGGCGATGGCCGATGGACGAGTTGGCGAAGTCGATATAGCGGTCAGACATGGAACGCTCTCCAGAAGTTGGGGTTCAAAGTGTGGACTGCCCAAGGCAATCAATCGTTCGATCCACGCAATAAGGCCTACGCTAGAACAGCAGAGTAGACCAACGCCTCTGTAAGAGCTGGCATGCCAGCTCTTACAGAGGGCTATGTGAATCTGGAAATCCAGACAGGAGCTTTTCATGAGTCAGCTGCGCCGCGTCGCGATCATCGGCGGTAACCGTATTCCTTTCGCCCGTTCCAATGGCCCTTATGCCGCGGCCAGTAATCAGGCGATGCTCACCGCAGCCCTCGAAGGCCTGATCGAACGCTACAACCTGCACGGCCAGCGCATTGGCGAAGTGGTGGCGGGCGCGGTGCTTAAATTGTCACGGGATATGAATCTGACCCGCGAATGCGTGCTCGGCTCACGCTTGTCACCAGCCACCCCGGCCTATGACATCCAGCAAGCCTGCGGCACGGGGCTCGAAGCGGCGTTGCTGGTGGCCAATAAAATCGCCATCGGCCAGATCGATTGCGGCATTGCCGGCGGTGTCGACACCACTTCCGACGCGCCGATCAGCGTCAGCGAAGGCCTGCGCAAAATCCTCCTGCAAGCCAACCGCGCGAAGACCACCGGCGAAAAACTGAAAACGTTTCTGCAACTGCGCCCGCAACACCTGATCCCGGAGTTTCCGCGCAATGGCGAAGCGCGCACGGGCCTGTCGATGGGCCAACACTGCGAGTTGATGGCGCAGACCTGGAATATTGCTCGCGAAGATCAAGATCAGTTGGCCCTAGAAAGTCATCACAAACTGGCCGCGTCTTATGGTGAAGGCTGGCACAACGATCTGATGACGCCGTTCCTCGGCCTGACCCGTGACAACAACCTGCGCCCGGACCTGACCCTGGAAAAACTCGCCGCGCTGAAACCGGCGTTCGAAAAAAGCGCCAAAGGCACGCTGACGGCGGGTAATTCCACACCCCTCACGGACGGTGCGTCGGTGGTGCTGCTTGGCAGTGAGGAATGGGCGAAGGAGCGTGGTTTGCCGATCCTGGCCTACCTGCGCGATGGCGAAGCGGCGGCGGTGGACTTCGTCAACGGTGCCGAAGGCCTGCTGATGGCGCCGGTCTACGCGGTACCCCGGTTGCTGGCGCGCAACGGCCTGAGCTTGCAGGATTTCGACTATTACGAAATTCATGAGGCGTTCGCCGCGCAGGTTTTGTGTACGCTCAAGGCCTGGGAAGATCCCGAGTACTGCAAAACCCGTCTGGGGCTCGATGCGCCGCTGGGTTCTATCGACCGCAGTCGCCTCAACGTCAAAGGCAGCTCACTGGCGGCGGGGCATCCGTTTGCCGCAACCGGCGGGCGAATTGTCGCGAATCTGGCGAAGTTGCTGGATGCGGCGGGGCAGGGAAGGGGGTTGATTTCGATCTGCGCGGCGGGGGGGCAAGGTGTTACTGCGATTATTGAGCGCTAGAAGAGCCCCTCACCCTAGCTCTCTTCCTCCGGGAGAGGGCTTGAACACGCGATGTCAGATTCTGTCGCAAATGCCCTCAACACCGTTTACCAACATTTACCACCGGCTCAGCTATGATTCGCTGCGGTCGATTTTTCGGCACAGTGTGTGCATTCATGAGGTTCACAGGTCGGCAACCCCTCCCCGAAGCGCGAGGATTGCCGTATAACGAGTGACATTCGCGTGTTTGGTAATAAAGGACCCACAATAAAAGCTGATGAAGACTCCAAAACGCATTGAACCCCTGATCGAGGACGGTCTGGTCGACGAAGTGCTGCGCCCACTGATGAGTGGTAAAGAAGCAGCTGTTTATGTGGTGCGCTGCGGCAATCAGTTACGTTGCGCAAAGGTCTACAAGGAGGCGAACAAACGCAGTTTCCGCCAGGCGTCCGAGTATCAGGAAGGTCGCAAGGTTCGCAACAGCCGACAGGCTCGAGCGATGGCCAAAGGCTCGAAGTTCGGCAAGAAAGAAACCGAAGACGCCTGGCAGAACGCTGAGGTCGCCGCGCTGTTCCGGCTGGCTGGCGCTGGCGTTCGGGTTCCGCAACCGTACGACTTCCTTGAAGGCGTTCTGTTGATGGAGCTGGTGGCCGACGAGTACGGCGATGCCGCGCCGCGTCTGAACGACGTGGTGCTGGAGCCGGATCAGGCGCGTGAGTATCACGCGTTCCTGATTTCGCAGATCGTGCTGATGTTGTGTACCGGTCTGGTGCACGGTGACCTCTCGGAGTTCAACGTGCTGCTGACGCCAACCGGCCCGGTGATCATCGATCTGCCGCAGGCAGTGGACGCGGCGGGAAACAACCACGCGTTCAGCATGCTCGAGCGTGACGTTGGCAACATGGCTTCGTACTTCGGTCGCTTTGCCCCGGAGTTGAAGAAGACCAAATACGCCAAGGAAATGTGGGCGTTGTACGAAGCCGGCACCTTGCACCCGGCCAGCGTGCTGACCGGTGAGTTCGACGATCCGGAAGAGCAGGCGGATGTTGGCGGCATTCTGCGCGAGATCGAAGCGGCGCGACTCGATGAGGAGCGCAAGCAAGCGATTCGTGCGGCGGATGACGAGCCGAAGGGCAAGTCGGACGAGCCACCGCCTCCCCCGTGGATGCAGTGATTGCTTGAACAGAAACCCGGTTTCGGCCGGGTTTTTTGTGCCCGATACATTCCCATAAGCAACCACAAACATATTTGATGCTGCTGACCTACAAGGATCGTATGTGAACGCCAACACCCGCTTCATCATCACGGCCCGGCTGATCTCCGATTTCGGCGCCTTCCTCAACATGGTGGCGCTGGCTACCTACGTCTATCTGCTCAGCAACAGCGCCATGAGCGTGGGGATTTTCCTTGCGAGCCGCGTGGGGGGCGGGATTTTTGCCAGTCTGATCGGCACGCGTTTTTATAGACGCTGGAGCGGCCGTCTGCCGCTGATCGCGTTTGATCTGTTACGCGCCGGCGTGCTCGGATTGTTGCTGATCGTGCCGGTCAGTCAGCAAGCGCTGCTGTTGCCGGTGATCGCCTTCGCTCTGGGCCTGGGCAATTCGATGTTTGCCATCGGTCTCAACAGTCAGTTACCACGGCTGATCGAGCCGTCGCAGTTGCTGAAGACCAACGCCTGGATCACCTCGGCTTCTTCCGCAGCCATGGTCGGTGGCAGTCTGGTCTCGGGGTTGCTGGTGGCGGGGTTTGGTTTCGAAACGGTATTTGCCCTGAACGCGCTGACCTGTTTGCTGGCGGCGTTGATGATTGTGCCGCTGCGTTTCGCACCTGCGACTGTCAATCCAGCGCCCGAGCGCGGCGAGTGGTCGGCCCTCAAGCAAGGTTTGCGCAGTGCTCCGGTGATTGCGGCGATGCTCGCAGTGACAATGGCCGACACCTTGGGCAGCGCCGCGCATAACGTCGGATTCCCGATCATTTCCAAACTGCTGTCACCGGATTCAGCGAGCACAACCCTGGGCCTGATGCTGGCGGTGTGGGCCAGTGGCAAACTGCTCGGCGCGCGGATCGCCAGTCGTTTGAAAGGCTCGGACAACATTCATCTGGAGCGTCGGTTTTTCTTCGGGGTGGCGTTGATGTCCTGCGGTTTTATCCTGATGTTCCAGCAACACAGCCTGTATGGACTGCTGTTGTTTTCGTTGCCGGCGGGGCTGGGTGACGGCTTCTCCGAGGTTGGTCTGATGTCGCGCCTGCAACGCGAGCCCGAGCATTTGCGCCTGCCGATTTTCAGCTTTTTGACGTTACTGCAGATGACCGGGTTCGGCGTCG
The DNA here is from genome assembly GCF_044218815.1 of Pseudomonas sp. A0308. Lineage (NCBI taxonomy): Bacteria > Pseudomonadati > Pseudomonadota > Gammaproteobacteria > Pseudomonadales > Pseudomonadaceae > Pseudomonas > Pseudomonas sp. A0308. Next base: position 2,538,697 of record NZ_CP162581.1, on the reverse strand, counting down.
GCATGCTGATCGCCGCACCGTTTTACGCATGGTGGACGCCGGGTGCCGTGGTCATGTTGTTCCACGGCATTCCACTCGGCACGTTGCTGACGGTGAAGGGGCTGGCGCTCAGGCGCGGGCGGGTTGCGCGCAGCAGCCCGACGCCAGTTCCTTGAGGATCGGGCAGTCGGGGCGATGATCGCCCTGACAGTGCTCGACCAGGTCCTGCAACGTGTCGCGCAACTGGCCGAGTTCGCGGATCTTCTGGTTCAGTTCGTCGATGTGCTGACGCGCCAGCGCCTTCACATCGGCGCTGGCTCGTTGACGATCCTGCCAGAGCGTCAGTAGCTTGCCGACTTCTTCCAGTGAAAAACCGAGGTCTCGCGAACGCTTGATGAAGGCCAGTGTGTGCAAGTCATCAGCGCCGTAGACCCGGTAGCCGCTGTCGGTGCGATGGGCCGCTTTGAGCAGGCCGGTCGACTCGTAATAGCGAATCATTTTCGCGCTCAGGCCACTTTGCCGGGCCGCTTGGCCGATGTTCATCGATGCTCCTCCAGATCCTTGGGTTTCCAGGTTTTCAACAGTAGCGCATTGCTCACTACGCTGACGCTCGACAGTGCCATCGCCGCGCCGGCCAGCACCGGGTTGAGAAAGCCGAACGCCGCCAGCGGAATGCCGATCAGGTTGTAGACGAAGGCCCAGAACAGGTTCTGGCGAATCTTCGCGTAAGTCTTGCGGCTGATTTCCAGTGCCGCCGGCACCAGCCGTGGATCACCGCGCATCAGCGTTATTCCCGCCGCGTGCATGGCGACGTCGGTGCCGCCGCCCATGGCAATGCCGATGTCGGCCGCCGCGAGTGCCGGGGCGTCGTTGATACCATCGCCGACCATGGCCACGACGCCGGTTTTTTTCAGTTCGGTGACGGTGGCGGCTTTGTCGGCAGGCAGAACTTCGGCGTGGACGTTGTCGATGCCCAAAGCCTCAGCCACCACGCGCGCGCTGCCCCGGTTATCGCCGGTCAGCAAATGGCTGTGGATATTCCGTGCGGCCAGTTGTTGCACCGCCTCCAGCGCACCGGGCTTCAAGGTGTCACCGAACGCGAACAAGCCAAGTACACGGGGCTCGGGGCTTTGTTCGATCAGCCACGAAAGCGTACGGCCCTCGGCTTCCCAGGTCTTCGCTGACTCAGCCAGGTCACCTGCGCTCAGGCCACTTTCTTCGAGCATTCGCCGATTGCCCAATGCCAGACGCCGACCGTCGAGATTGCCGGCAATGCCGCGACCGGTCAGCGACTGGCTATCGCTGACGTCCGGCACGCTCAAGTCGCGTTCAGCGGCGGCGTCGAGCACCGCTTTGGCCAACGGGTGTTCACTGCCGCGTTGCAGGGCGCCGGCCAGTTGCAGCAGATTATCTTCATGACCGTCGACGGCACTGAAGTGCGCGATGCGCGGCGTGCCGGAGGTCAGCGTGCCGGTTTTGTCGAACACCACGCTGCTGACTTCATGGGCGCGTTCCAGGGCTTCGGCGTCCTTGATCAGAATGCCGTGGCGCGCCGCCACGCCGGTGCCGGCCATGATCGCGGTGGGTGTGGCGAGGCCGAGGGCGCAGGGGCAGGCGATCACCAATACCGCGACGGCGTTGATCAGCGCTGTCTCCAACGGCGCGCCGTACAGCCACCAGCCGACCAGTGTCGCCAAGGCCAATAACAGCACGGTCGGGACGAACACCTGGCTGACTTTATCCACCAGTTTCTGGATCGGTGCTTTCGCCGCTTGGGCGTCTTCTACCAGGCGAATGATGCGCGCCAGCACGCTTTCTGCGCCGAGGGCGGTGGTGCGCACCAGCAGCCGGCCTTCACCGTTGATGGCGCCGCCGGTAACGTTGTCCCCGGGCTGTTTCGGCACCGGCAGGCTCTCGCCGCTGATCAAGGCTTCGTCAGCGTGGCTTTGGCCTTCCAGCACTTCGCCGTCGACCGGGAAGCGCTCGCCGGGTTTGACCAACACCCGATCGTTGAGGCGCAGCGCGCTAATGGCGACATCCTGTTCGCGGCCGTCAATCACTTGAATCGCCCGCTCCGGACGCAAAGCCTCGAGGGCGCGGATGGCGCTGGCGGTCTGGCGTTTGGCGCGGCTTTCAAGATATTTGCCGAGCAGGACCAGCGCGATGACCACCGCCGACGCTTCGAAATACAGGTGCGGCATGCGCCCGGCGGCGGTAGCCCATTCGTAGAGACTCAAACCGTAACCGGCGCTGGTGCCGAGGGCTACGAGCAAGTCCATGTTGCCGGCCCCGGCGCGCACGGCTTTCCACGCCGCCACGTAAAACCGCGCGCCGAAGATGAATTGCACGGGGGTGGCGAGGGCAAACTGCGCCCAGGCCGGGAGCATCCAATGGATGCCGAACGGTTGCAGCAACATCGGCAATACCAGCGGCAAGGCCAGGGCGATGGCGCAGATCAGTGCCCAGCGCTCACGTTGCAGACGCTGTTGCTGGTTATCGCTTTGAGGGTGTTCGGCTTGCCAGACGCTGGCGGCGTAACCGGCCTTGCTCACCGCGTCGAGCAGGACCTGCGGATCGATTTGACCGAGCAACTGGAGGTGAGCGCGTTCGTTGGCCAGATTGACGCTGACGCTTTTCACCCCGGGGACTTTGTTCAGTGCGCGCTCGACACGACCGACGCAGGACGCGCAGGTCATGCCGTCGATGCTCAATTCGAGAGTCTGTTGCGGCACGCTGTAACCGGCACGTTCAACGGCGTCCATCAACGCTGGCAGACTGTCCCCGGGCGCCTTCACGCGGGCCTGTTCGGTGGCGAGGTTGACGCTGACGGCACTGGCGCCGCTGACTTTACTCAAGGCCCGCTCGACACGCCCGGCGCAACTGGCGCAGGTCATGCCGGCAATCGGCAGATCGAAAGTGATTGATTCGGACATCGTTCACGCTCCCTGTAGAAGTTGCCTACAGGATCAACCTTGCCATGCGGGCAAGGTCAAGCGCCAATCTTGATGTGGTCGCAAAACCAAAATGTGGGAGCGAGCCTGCTCGCGAAGGCGTCATGTCAGTCAATATCGTGCTGCATGACACACCGCTATCGCGAGCAGGCTCGCTCCCACATGAGTTTGCTTAGTAACCGAGGTCGGCGCGCTTGAGGTACATACCTTCCTGCGTCATCGCGATTCGATACTTCTGGATTTCACCGGACTGCAATTTGATTTCCTGCGAGCCCGGCGCCAGCAATCCCGGACTGCAACCGACGACTTGCCCCGGCAGCAATTTCAGGCGCAACGACACGGTGCCTGGCGGCAGGTTGAACGAGGCACTTTGTTCCTGGAACAGCCGCGCCGACAGTTGATCCTGGATGTACACGCCGATTTCGCAGGAGGTCGCTACTTCAAGACGCTCGCGGGAAATGATCAGCACGCCATAGTCCTCACCTGCGGCGTGCACCGAAGGGATGGCGGCAAAGAGGCCGAGAAAGCCCAACAGGCTGAAAGCTGACCAGCGCATGGCTGAATCTCCTGAATTCATATCATTGATGGATGCAGCTTGGCCGAGCGCGACGCCGATTGCCAGCCCGGCAGTTTATTCAAGAACTTGACCTTGCCATCGTGGCAAGCTCGAAACTGCCGGCAATCTCACTGAAGGAGTCATCCCATGCAAGTGTTCAATGTTCAAGGCATGTCCTGCGGTCACTGCGTCAAAGCCGTCACTCAAGCCGTCCAGGCAAAGGATCCGGCGGCCAGTGTGCGCGTTGACCTGGCCGCAAAAGAGGTCGGCGTCGAAAGTACATTGAGTGCCGAGCAGGTCATCGAGATCATCAGCGAGGAAGGTTACGCGGTAAAACTCGCCTGATTGTTCTTAACTGAAAAAAGCCAAAGATCGCAGCCTTCGGCAACTCCTACAAGAGCAAAGCAAATCCCTGTAGGAGCTGCCGAAGGCTGCGATCTCTTGATCTTCTGATCCTCGGTTTTTAATTGTTAGCCAGCTATCGGAATGTTCAAGGCGTCCATGCCCGGCTAGACTGTCGGGCTGCCGACCTGCCAACGTGGATGCCTGATGAACTTTCGTACCATTCTGATTCTCGGAGCCCTGACCGCTTTCGGTCCGTTGGCGATCGACTTCTATTTACCTGCATTTCCGTCCATGGCGCTCGCGTTCGGCACCGACGAGAAACATGTGCAGATGACGTTGGCAGCGTATTTTCTCGGTCTGTCCATCGGCCAGCTGGCTTACGGCCCGGTGGCAGATCGCTTCGGTCGACGGGTTCCGTTGCTCATAGGTCTGACGCTGTTCACGCTGGCATCACTGGCCTGCGCTTATGCACCGAACCTGGAATGGCTGATCGGCGCACGTTTCGTGCAGGCGTTGGGCGGTTGTGCAGGGATGGTGATCGGCCGGGCGGTGGTCAGCGATAAATGCGACGCCGTGGACTCGGCAAAAGTCTTCTCGCAGTTGATGCTGGTGATGGGCCTGGCGCCGATACTGGCGCCGATGCTCGGCGGGCTGTTGGTCAACACCACGGGTTGGCAGTCGATCTTTTTGGTGCTGACCGGGTTCAGCGCGTTGGCAGGTCTGGCCGTGGCGCTCGGTCTGCCGGAAAGTATGCCCGCGGACATGCCGCGCCAGCCGCTGTCCGGTGCACTGCGCCAGTATGGACGGCTGCTGAAGGATCGGGTTTACCTCGGCCATGCCTTGACCGGCGGCATCGCCATCGCCGGAATGTTCGCTTACATTGCCGGCTCACCGTTCATCTTCATCAAACTGTATGGCGTCCCGGCCGAGCATTTCGGCTGGCTGTTCGGTACGAACGCGGCGGGGTTCATTCTGGTGGCGCAGGTCAATGCGCGGTTGTTGGCCAAGCGTGGCCCGGCGTTTCTGCTGTCGCGTGCGGTCTGGGTTTACCTGGCTGCCGGGCTGACATTGCTGGCCGTCAGCACCTTGAACACCAATGCGCTTTGGCCGTTGCTGATTCCATTGTTCATCTGCGTGTCCAGCCTCGGCTGCATCAGTCCCAACGCGGCCGCCTGCGCGATGAACGGACAGGGCGCGCGCGCCGGCAGCGCGTCAGCGTTGCTCGGTTGCATGCAATTCAGTGTCGCGGCCGGCGCCTCGTCACTGGTGGGGATATTGCACGATGGCACAGCCGTGCCGATGGCTATCGTCATCAGCATGTGCGGTTTTCTGGTGGTGAGCGTCGCGATGCTCACCCGACGTCTGCAAAATGCCCGAGCCCGAGCCTTGGCTCAGGCCCAAGCCGAGGCTTGAACCTCAGCCGGCCGCGCGTTGCTGGCCTTGATCGGGAATCTTGTGGGGCGCGCAGAGTCGCGCTTCGAGGGTGCGAGTGAAGGCCAGCGCTTCGGCCTCACTGCGGAATGTCACGGCGTGCTGGTCGAGTCGAACCTGCCATTGAGACTTTGCCACTTCTTTTATCAGGATCTTCATTGCTGACCTCCCTTGCGTAAAAGATGTATCGCAGAGGCTTCGATTGTAGACCTGAATAGGATCGCAATTGTGACAACGGTCAAGCATCTGACTGACGGCAAAAGAAGATCGCAGCCTTGCAGGAGCTACCTCAGGCTGCGATCTTCCGATCCTTAGAAACCTTCTAAAACAATTTTCCCCTTGGCTTTGCCGCTCTCCAGCAACTCATGCGCGCGACGCAGGTTCGCCGCATTGATCGCACCGAAGTGCTCGCCGACGGTCGTCTTCAATGTGCCTGCATCAATCAACTCGGCCACGCGGTTGAGCAGTTTGTGCTGTTCGATCATGTCGGGTGTCTCGAACAGCGAGCGGGTGTACATGAACTCCCAGTGCAGCGAGAGGCTCTTGCGCTTGAGTTTGGTCACGTCCAGCGACTTCGGGTCGTCGATCAGGGCCAGTTTGCCTTGCGGCGCCAGGGCTTCGACCAGTTGATCCAGATGCTGATCGGTCTGAGTCAGGCTGGCGACGTGGGTGACGTGGTTGATGCCGGCGCGCTTGAGTTCTTCACTCAGCGGTTGGCTGTGGTCGATGACCAGATCCGCCCCCAGTTCGCTGACCCAGTCGCGGGTCTGTGCACGGGAGGCAGTGCCGATCACTTTGAGACCGGTCAGTTGCTTGGCCAATTGGGTGAGGATCGAACCGACGCCACCCGCCGCACCGACGATCAGCAGGCTCTGGCCATTATCGTCTTGCCCTTCGCTGACTTGCAGGCGTTCGAAGAGCAACTCCCAAGCGGTAATCGCGGTCAGCGGCAGGGCCGCGGCTTCGGCGAAACCGAGGGACTTGGGCATATGGCCGACGATTCGCTCATCGACCACGTGCAGTTCGCTGTTGCCGCCCGCGCGGGCGATGGAGCCGGCGTAGAAAACCTTATCGCCAGCCTTGAACAGCGTTACCTCGCTGCCAACCGCCTTGACCACGCCGGCCACGTCCCAGCCCAGCACTTTCGCGGCCCCGCCCTCAGGCGCCGCATTCTGCCGCACCTTGGTGTCGACCGGATTGACCGAAATGGCTTTGACCTCCACCAGCAAATCACGCGGGCCGGCTACTGGCTCAGGCAGATCGATGTCTTGCAGGGATTTGGCGTCGCTGATGGGCAGTGAGGCGTAATAGGCAATGGCTTTCATGGAAGGCTCCGCACAGGTAGTAGAAGATGGTGCTGATGATTAGCTATTTCTCTGCGAGATAAAACCGGCTAAAACAGCAGTCTCTTTCAATGTTTTTTTGATAATCGAGGCTGACATGCTGCGTTTCGATGACTTGCAATTGTTCGTTCGGGCAGCGGATCTGGGCAGTTTGTCGGCGGCGGCGCGGGTGATGGACATGTCTGCGGCAGTGGCCAGCGCGGCGCTGAAACGGATCGAACAGCAACTCGGTGCGCGTCTGCTCGCCCGGTCGACGCGCAGCTTGCGCCTGACGGCCGAGGGCGAGGGCTTCCTCGAATACGCTCGGGCGGCGTTGAGCAATCTCGATGAGGGGCGACGTTTGCTGGCCAGCGGGCAGGATCAGGTCAGCGGGGTCTTGCAGCTGTCGGCGCCTTCGGACTTTGGCCGCAACCTGTTGTTGCCGTGGCTCGACGAGTTCCAGCGCGAGCACCCGAAACTGACCGTACGCTTGCTGCTCGGCGACCGCATTGCCGACCTGTTTCGCCAACCGGTGGACATTGCCCTGCGGTATGGCGAGCCGGAAGATTCCAGCCTGATTGCCTTGCCGATCGCGCCGCACAACCGCCGCGTGTTGTGCGCGTCACCGGCGTATCTGGCGCAGCACGGCGAACCGCGGCAACTCGAACAACTGGCCCAGCACAATTGCCTGTTGTTCATGCTCGGCAGTCGGGTTCATGACCACTGGAGCTTCACTGACGGCAAGCGCGAAGTCAGCCTTACTGTCACGGGTGACCGCTTCAGTGACGACGCCGACGTGGTACGTCTGTGGGCCGTGGCAGGTGCCGGGATTGCCTATAAATCCTGGCTGGACGTGGGCGCCGATGTTCTCGCCGGGCGCCTCAAAGTGCTGTTACCGGAGCTGCTGTGTGAGCGCGCTCCGCTGAATTTGTTGTGCGCCCATCGCGCACAATTGAGTAAGCCTGTGAACCTTTTAAAGGAGATGCTCGCCAGCCGATGCGCTGATCTAAGTAGTCAATTTCCCGCTTTCTCGAAAGTTGATCATTAGTCGCAGGTAAATAGAGAAATTTCTGTCAGGAACAATCACCACCCGTGCAGTCCGCAGCGCGGGACGGCGCGTGCATCCCGCTTATACTAGCGCCCGCCTCACGCCAGTACCGAAACCCGGCCCGAACGCCATCAATGCTGAGCTGCCTTGTTTAACTTCGGGTACTGCTGCGGTTGCGGGTTCGGCGCCGGAACATGTTGTGCCAATGGCCTGCCTTGCCCCGGCTCAGGGCGTTTTTCGCGTCTTGGCCGCTGGCTCATTACTGGTCAAGATGTCTCCGAGCAGTAGACGATACGATTCCACAGGGAGTGAATACATGGAACATGCACCTTGCATCAGCCAGATCGCCACGTTGCTGGCCGACCCCAAGCGCAGCGCGATGATGTGGGCGTTGATGGATGGCTCGGCCCGGCAGACCGAGGAGCTTGCGCTACTGGCAGGGCTGTCGCCGTCGTCGGCCAGTGCGCATCTGGCACGGTTGTCCACTGGCGGTCTGTTGAAGGTCGAAGTCCGGGGGCGTAAACGGTTTTTCCGCCTCTCGGCGCCGGAGGTAGGCGCTGCGATCGAAGCGTTGGCCAGCGCCACCATCGCCAGTGCCCCGCGAGAAGTCGCCGAGGTGTTCAAACGCAATACGCCGATGGCCAAGGTAGCGGCGGCGCCGTCTTCACTGCTGCGCGCTCGTTTCTGTGATGACCATTTGGGCGGCACGCTGGCGGCTGATCTGTATCAACGCCTGCTCGACGCCGGCTGGATCGAACAGCTTGAGCAACGCGTGGTGGTAACCCATAAAGGCGCGAGCAAGTTGGCCGGCCGTGGCGTGTTCATCCAGGCGTTGGCCCATCGCAACGTGCAGGTGGCCTGTGCCTGCCCGGACTGGAGCGAGCGTCGTCCGCACATGGGCGGTTCACTCGGCGCGGCGTTGCTGCAGTTGTTCATGCAGTCCGGTTGGCTGACCTTGCCCCATGACTCCAGAGCGTTGCAACTGACCGCCCTTGGCCAGCGGGAGCTGCATCGATTCGCCAAGGAAACAGAGCTGGAACTGGCGTAGCAGAGCCTGTGAAATTGCTGCCTGAGCCGCAATCCATCAGCTAACACTGTACCTGTGGGAGCGGGCTTGCATGCGATAGCGGTCTGTCAGTCAACAATGATGTTGGAATTGATGACCTCATCGCGGGCAAGCCCGCTCCCACAGTTTTTGTATTGCTCTTAAGGTTTTACGAGCCGTGCATCCAGGCTGTTCTGCGCCAGGCGTTTGGCCTGATCCTGGGTCATGCCCAAGTGTTCGTACAGCGCATGGAAGTTCTCGGTCACGTAACCACCGAAGTACGCAGGGTCATCGGAGTTCACTGTCACCTTCACGCCACGCTCAAGCATGTCGAGAATGTTGTGCTGCGACATGTGATCGAACACGCAGAGTTTGGTGTTCGACAGCGGGCACACGGTCAGCGGGATCTGCTCGTCGATGATCCGCTGCATCAGGCGCTCGTCTTCGATGGCTCGTACGCCGTGGTCGATGCGTTGGATTTTCAGCAGGTCGATGGCTTCCCAGATGTATTCCGGCGGGCCTTCTTCACCGGCGTGGGCGACGGTCAGGAAGCCTTCGTGACGGGCACGGTCGAACACGCGCTGGAACTTGCTTGGCGGATGGCCCATCTCGGAGCTGTCCAGACCTACGGCGACAAACGCGTCACGGAACGGCAGCGCCTGATCGAGGGTTTTCTCGGCTTCTTCTTCGCTCAAGTGGCGCAGGAAGCTGAGGATCAAACCGCTGGTGATGCCCAGTTGCTGCTCGCCATCCTTCAACGCGGCGGCGATGCCGTTGAGCACCACTTCGAACGGGATGCCACGGTCGGTGTGGGTCTGCGGGTCGAAGAACGGTTCGGTGTGAATCACGTTTTGCGCCTTGCAGCGCAGCAGGTAGGCCCAGGTCAGGTCGTAGAAATCCTGCGATGTGCGCAGCACATCGGCGCCTTGGTAATACAGGTCGAGGAATTCCTGCAGATTGTTGAAGGCGTAAGCCTTGCGCAGTGTTTCGACGTCGTTCCACGGCAGGGCTATCTTGTTGCGTTCGGCCAAAGCGAACAGCAACTCAGGCTCCAGCGAGCCTTCCAGATGCAGGTGCAGTTCGGCCTTGGGCAGGGCGTTGAGCCAGTCGTACATATTCTTTTCTCATCAGGTGCAATGACGGCATTCTACAGATGCTTGCTGAAATAATTGGCAAAACCTGACCAAGCGATCCGTCACACCGCTTCCTGTTCCCGTCGATAAGCGTAGGTATCGGCGAAGCGCGACAGCAGGAATTCAGCACAAGTGGTCGTCGGATATTTCGCCGGGTGTTCTGCGCTCTGGCAACCGGGCAGGCACTCGATACGGGTGTCCGGGTGAGGCTCGGCAAAGAACGGCATCGAGTAGCGATCCACTCCGAGCGGGCTGATCACCCGGTGCGGTGTCGAGCGATATCGGTCATTGCTCCAGCGCGCCATCATGTCGCCGAGGTTGACCACAAACGTCCCGTCAATCGGTGGGGCGTCGATCCATTCGCCTTTGACGTTCTTCACTTGCAAGCCACCGGCGCTGTCCTGATAGAGCAGGGTGATGCAGCCGTAATCGGTGTGCGCTCCGGCGCCTTGCTGCTCGGCGGAACTGGCGGTGTGACGCGGCGGGTAATGGATCATGCGCAACACACTCACGGGTTCAAGAAAGCGCTTGTCGAAGAAGTCGCGTTCGATGTCCAGGGCAAGGGTCATGGCGCGCAGCAGCGTTTGCGCGAGGGCCTGCATGTCGAGGTAGTGCCGTTCCATCAGCACCTCCCAACCGGGAATTGCCGGATGGCGGTTGGGCCCGCGCAAGGGTTTTTCCGCCAGCACTTCGGGATGGTTCGCCGACAGGTGCAGACCCATGTCGAAGGTTTCTTTGAGGTCGCTGGGTTTGTTCGGGTCGAGCTGTTCGGTGGCGATGGCGCCGTAGCCGCGATGGTGGCGGGTCCGGGTGATGTCGATCTTGAGCTTCTCTGCCGCCGGCAGATCGAAAAAACGCTGCGCGTGATCGAGCAGGGCGTCGATGCGCTGGGCGGAAATCGGATGTCCCTTGATGTAGAAGAAACCCCACTCGCGGCACGCCTGGTCGATTTGCTCGGCAACGGCGGGCCAGGCGTTTTGGTTGTCGGTGTAGAGCGGGCTGATGTCGATGATGGGAAGGCTGTTCATACGTTTGTCCTGAAGAAACTCAGACTGAAAAGCAACGGAGATCTCTGTGGGAGCTGGCTTGCCAGCGATAGCAATCTCCCAGGCAACAATGATGTTGAAGGTGATGGCCTCATCGCTGGCAAGCCAGCTCCCACAGGTTCGGTGGTGTTTCTGGGAGGATTACTTCGGCATCTCGGCCTTCATGCCTTCCACGTAATAGTTCATCGACGCCAGTTCCGCCGTGGTCGCACTCACGCCAGCGGGGATTTTCTCGACCCCGGCCTGATCCTTGATCGGCCCGGTAAACGGCTGCAACGCACCGCTCTTGATATCGGCAATGATCTGCTCGGCTTCGGCTTTGACCGGTGCTGGCACCAGGTCGCTGATCGGCAGTTCAACCGTGCCTTCCTTCAGCCCGCCCCAGTAATCCTGAGACTTCCAGCTGTGATCGATCACGCTTTGAGTCGCCTGAATGTAATGCGGCGCCCAGTCGTTGACGATCGAGGTCAGCACCGCTTTCGGCCCAAAGTGGGCCATGTCGGAGGCGTAACCCACCGCATACACACCACGTCGTTCGGCAGCCTGAATCGGAGCCGGGCTGTCGGTGTGCTGGAACACTACGTCGACACCCTGATCGATCAGCGCGTTGGCGGCATCGGCTTCCTTGCCCGGATCGAACCACGAGTTGACCCACACCACTTTGATCTCGGTGCCGGGGTTGTACTTGTTCAGGGCCAGTTGAATGGCGTTGATGTCGCGGATCACTTCCGGGATCGGGAAGGAGGCGACGTAGCCGATCTTTTTGGTCTTGGTCATCTTCGCCGCGAGAAAGCCACCGACGTAACGGCCCTCGTAGGTGCGCGCCAGATAGGTGCCGAGGTTCTTGTCCTGCTTGTAGCCGGTGGCGTGTTCGAAGGTCACCTTGGGAAATTGTCTGGCAACTTTCAGCGTCGGGTTCATGTAACCGAAGGACGTGGTGAAGATCAGGTCGTACTTGTCCTTCGCCATGTTGCGGATCACCCGCTCGGCGTCGGCACCTTCGGCGACGTTTTCCACGTAGTTGGTGGTGATCTGCGCGCCGAATTTCTCCGCCAGCGCCTTGCGCCCCTGTTCATGCTGATACGTCCAGCCGTGGTCACCGATGGGGCCGATGTAGACGAAACCAACCTTCAGCGGATCGGCAGCGCTGGCGCTCAGGCTTATCCCCAGACCAATGGCGGCGCACAGCAGTTTGTGCAGCGGACGTATTTGCATGAATTGGAGCTCCATTTTGTTGTGTGTGGTCAGGGGCAATGCAAATTGCTGACCAACAAGACAACAAACTGGTTGAAAACCGTGTGAAAGCCTTCGCTAGCAGGCTCGCTCCCACAGGGGATTGCATTCCAAGGTGGGAGCGAGCCTGCTCGCGAAGGGGCCGGTCAGGCCAATAAAAGTGCATCAGGCAAAAGTCCCGCCATTGCTTGGTGCGCTAATGTGTAACGAAACGTTAGCGTCGCGCCGCAGTCAGTAGCTCATTGGAATCTCTGCGTTAAAAGGCCTGTCATGCTCTCAATCCTCAAGCAAGAAAGCTTTCTGCTGCTGGCCCTGCTCGCCGCAGTCGTCGCTTATCCGTTGGAACACTGGATGCTGCACAGCGGCCAGATCGTCGCGCTGACTGCCGGTCTGCTGCTGATCGCATTCATCGTCGCCGCTTCGATGCGCGTCGCCCATCACGCCGAATTGCTCGCCGAAAAGGTCGGCGACCCTTACGGCACGATGATCCTCACGCTGGCCGCCGTGCTGGTGGAAGTGGTGATTCTGGCGATCATGATGAGCAACGAAGCGTCGCCCACACTGGTGCGCGACACGATTTATTCGGCAGTGATGCTCGACATCAACGGCATCCTCGGCCTCGCTGCGCTGATGGGCGGGATCAAGCATGGCGAGCAGTCCTACAACGACGATTCGGCGCGCAGCTACAGCGTAATGATCCTCACCGCGATGGGCGTGTCGATGGTGGTGCCGGAGTTCATTCCCGAGGCCAACTGGAAGATTTATTCGGCGTTCACAATCGGTGCAATGGTGGTGCTTTACGCGCTGTTCCTGCGCATGCAGGTCGGTCCGCACAGTTACTTTTTCAGCTACAGCTACCCGGACAAACGTCGCAAGAAAGAGCCGCAGGACGCGCAGGCGAAAGCACCGAGCATCGGCCTGTCGATCGGCATTCTGGTGTTTGGCATTGTGGTGATCGGCGCATTGGCCGAGGTGATGTCCAAGACCCTCGATCTGGGGCTGGAAGGTACGGGCGCTCCTCCAGTGATCACGGCGATTCTGGTGGCGGCGATTTCAGCGGCGCCGGAGATCTTGACCGCGTTGCGTGCGGCGTTGGCCAACCGCATGCAGTCAGTGGTCAATATTGCGATGGGCGCGTCATTGTCGACGGTGATCCTCACCGTGCCGGTGATGGAAGCGATGGCGCTGTACACCGGTCAGCCATTTCAGATGGCAATGACCCCAGTGCAGACGGTAATGATCTTTCTGACATTGATCGTCAGCGCGATCAATCTCAATGACGGCGAGACCAATGCCATTGAAGGCATGACGCACTTTGTGTTGTTTGCAACGTTCATCATGCTGTCCCTGCTAGGCCTCTAAAAGGCCAAAAAATCCCCCTGTAGGAGCTGCCGAAGGCTGCGATCTTTTGATCTTGTTTTTCAAAACAGAATCAAAAGATCGCAGCCTTCGGCAGCTCCTACAGGGTTGTGTTGGATCAGGTACCGGCGATCAGCTGGCGAGCAGCCTGGCTGTGATCGGCGATCAGGCCTTTCAGATCCAGCCCTTCGACCTGGCCATCAACCACGCGCCACTTGCCGCCAATCATCACCCGATCCGCTCGATCTGCGCCGCACAGCAGCAGCGCCGAAATCGGATCGTGGCTGCCAGAGAAGCGCAGTTCATCGAGCTTGAACAATGCCAGATCAGCCTGTTTGCCCACCGCCAGTTCACCAATGTCGGTACGGCCCAACAGGCTCGCCGACCCCTTGGTCGCCCAGCCCAGCACGCGCTCAGGGGTAATCTTCTCGGCGCCGTAACGCAGGCGCTGGATGTACAGCGCCTGACGCGCTTCAAGGATCATGTTCGACGCATCGTTGGACGCCGAGCCATCCACGCCCAGACCGAACAGCGCACCGGCGTCAGTCAAATCGATGCTTGGGCAAATGCCCGAGGCCAGACGCATGTTTGAGCTTGGGCAGTGACAGATGCCGGTGCCGGCCTGACCGAGGCGGGCGATTTCGTCCGGGTTGAAGTGGATGCCATGGGCCAGCCAGGTGCGCGGGCCGAGCCAGCCGACGCTGTCCAGATAGTCGACGGTGCGCAGGCCGAAACGCTGCAGGCAGAAATCTTCTTCGTCGAGGGTTTCGGCCAGGTGCGTGTGCAGGCGCACGTCGAGCTTATTCGCCAGTTCGGCGCTGGCCGACATGATTTCCGGGGTCACTGAAAACGGCGAGCACGGTGCCAGAGCGATCTGGATTTGCGCACCGTCGCCACGCTCGTGGTACTCGTGGATCAGGCGCTGACTGTCGTCGAGAATCACCTGGCCTTCTTGCACGGTCTGCTGCGGCGGCAGGCCGCCATCCTTCTCGCCGAGGCTCATCGAGCCACGGGTGAGCATGGCGCGCATGCCCAGTTCACGCACGGTTTCGACTTGCACGTCGATGGCGTTTTCCAGGCCGTCCGGGAACAGATAATGATGGTCGGCAGCGGTGGTGCAACCCGACAGCAACAACTCGGCCAAAGCCACTTTGGTGGCGAGGGCGAGTTTTTCCGGCGTCAGACGTGCCCACACCGGGTACAGGGTTTTCAGCCACGGGAACAACGGCTGATTGACCACCGGCGCCCAGGCACGAGTGAGGGTTTGATAGAAGTGATGGTGGGTGTTGATCAGGCCCGGCAGGATCACATGCTCGCGGGCATCGAACACTTCATTGCACGGCGCTGAAGGCTGTTGACCGGCGGCAAGCACTTCGACAATCACGCCGTCTTGCAGCACCAGACCGCCACGGGCATCGAGCTCGTTGGAGGTGAAAATGGCGAGGGGGTTTTTTAACCAGGTACGGGTCGCAGGCATTGCCGCCGGCTCCTCTGAAAGTGGGTTCAGGGTTGCCAGCTCAGTGTTGCCCTGTCTGCTGATCCAGGTTCGCCGCGACGGACGAGGTGCGCAGTTTCAAACAAATCACCGCGCCGGGCAAGCCCCACCCGACAGGACACCGTTCATCCCTGTGGGAGCTGGCTTGCCAGCGAATGCGTCGGAACAGCCACCTTATATGGCGACTGGCACTCCGTCATCGCGGGCAAGCCCGGCTCCCAAAGGATTTGTGCGTTTACCAGGGAATGGTTTCGCCTTTGTAATTGATGAAGTGATGCCCGCCCTTGCCGGTAAACGCATTCACCTGATCAATCAGTCCGCGTGTGCTGGTGTCCACATCAAGGTCAGCCCCTTCACCGCCCATGTCGGTCTTCACCCAACCCGGATGCAGCGACAGCACCGTCAGTTTCTGTTCGCCCAATTGCGTGACAAAACTGTTGGTCATCGAGTTGAGCGCAGCCTTGCTCGCCTTGTACAGGGCCAGCTCCGGCGCATCCGGCACCGTCACGCTGCCGAGCCCGGAGCTCATGAACGCCAGCACACCGCTGCCATCGCGGATCTGTCCGGCAAAGCGTTGCGCCAGATTGATCGGCGCCACCGCGTTGGTGAAAAACAGCTGACCGACTTCCGCCAGGGTCGCGCCGCCCGGGGTCTGTACTGCCGGGCCTTTGACCCCGGCATTGACGAACAGCAGGTCGAAAGTTTCACCCTTCAACTGTTGGCTCAAGGCGATCACCGCTTGCTGGTCATCCATGTCGAGCTTCTCGATCCGCACGTCGCCCAGCGCTTGCAGCGCCTCGGCGTTCGAGGGATTGCGCACGGTGGCAGTCACTTGCCAGCCGTCGCCCAGCAGGGTCTTCACCAAGCCGAGGCCCAAGCCACGGGAGGCGCCGATGATCAGTGCATTTTTTGCCTGGGACATGATGGGTTCCTTGAAAATTATCGTTCAGGGCTCAATGGACAGGCCTGGCCGAGCCGTAGTTGCAGCTCATGCCGTAGCGCGTCGAGTTCGCTCATGCGGGTTTCAATCAGTTGTAGCTTGTCGCGCAGCAATTGCGCCACAGCGTTTTCCGGATCGGGCGTGTTCCACAGTGCGGCAACGCTGTCGCCGATCTCGCCGAGGGTAAAACCCAAACGCTGCGCCGTCCTGATGTAGAGCACCAGTTGCAGCATTTCCGGCGGGTAGTCGCGATAACCATTGGCACTGCGTTGCGCCGCGATCAATCCGCGTTGCTCATAGAAACGCAGCGTGTCGCGACTGACTGCGCTGGCCTGTGCCAATTCACCGATGCGCATTTGTGATGCTCTGAAGAGGGCTTGACCCTGGAGCATACTCCAGGCTTTACCGTGGTTGCTCCTCAAATTTCTGGAGCATGGACGATGTGGACTTCAACACAATATCGACACGTGGTGCGCGGCAGCGCCTGGTACGACCTGATCGTCACGGCTGCATTTGTGACGCCGTGGAGTTTTGCCGCGTTGCACGGGGTTTTGACCGCGCTCGGTCAGGCGCTGGATTTGCCCGGTGAGTTGCCGGCGTTCGCGCCGATGCACATGTTGATGGCGAACCTTTTGGGCTCGGTGGTTTGTGTGTGGGCGGTGCTGCGGATTCGTGATCCGCAGGCACTTTATGGACGTTATGACGCGGTGGCGCGGTTTCTGTTTGCGGCTTGGCAGGGGTATGCCCTGGTCCATGGCGCCAGTTCGATTTTGACAGTTTTTCTGGTCTTCGAACTGGCGTGGGGCATTGCTCAGGTGTTGCCTGTTCGGGCCCCATCGCTGGCAAGCCAGCTCCCACAGGTTCCTGTTGTGTGACATGGACCTCGTTCACACCCGAGATCCTTGTGGGAGCTGGCTTGCCAGCGATGAGGCCCGTGAAATCACCGCATTAATGCCCCGACTGCCACGGCTGCCCCAACGACACCGGCGCATACAACCGTGTCCGCAGTGCATCGCGCGACAACAACACCAGCACCACAATCGTCGCCACGTACGGCAGCATCGCCAGCAGGCTCGACGGAATCGCCAGCCCCAACCCCTGCGCCACCAGGTGCAGGATGCTGGCGAGGCCGAACAGATAGGCGCCCAGCAACAACCGCCACACCCGCCAACTGGCAAACACCACCAGCGCCAAGGCAATCCAGCCACGCCCGGCCGTCATGTTTTCCGCCCACATCGGCGTGTACGCCAGCGACAGATACGCCCCGGCCAGCCCGGCCATCGCGCCGCCGAAAAGCACCGCCAAGGTGCGCACGGTCAACACTGGCAAGCCCATCGCACTGGCCGCATCCGGGTTCTCGCCGACCGCTTGAATGATCAGCCCGACACGGCTTTTGATGATCACCCACGCCACCAGCGCAAACAGCCCGAACGACAGATACACCAGCAGATCCTGCGCGAACAGCATCCGCCCGATCAGCGGGATTTCACTCAGATACGGAATCGCCAACGGCTCGAATCCAGCCAATGGTTTACCGACCCAGGCCGCCCCAACGAAAGTCGACAACCCCACGCCAAAAATCGTCAGGGCCAACCCGGTCGCTACCTGATTGGCGTTGAACACCAGCGCCACCAAAGCAAACAGCGACGACAGCAACATCCCGGCGAGCATCGCCAGCAATACGCCGAGCCACAGGTTGCCGCTGTTGAGCGCGACGATAAAACCGATCACCGCACCAAACAGCATCATCCCTTCCTGCCCGAGGTTGAGCACGCCGCTCTTCTCGCAGATCAGTTCACCCAGCGCTACCAGCAGCAGCGGCGTGCCGCAACGCACCATCGCGAAGAAAATATTGCTCAGCAGATCGATATCCATCACAGCGCTCCGGCGGTTACGGTGGGGGTCTGTGTGCGCCGTGCCCAGCGCAGATTCAGACGTGGCCGATAGAGAATCAGCACATCACTGGCGAGCAGGAAAAACAGCATCATTCCCTGAAACAGTTGAGTGATCGCTTGCGGCAGATTGAGGCTCATCTGCGCGTTCTCGCCCCCGATGTACAGCAGCGCCATCAGCAGACTGGAGAACAGAATCCCGATGGGGTTGAGCCGCCCGAGAAACGCCACGGTGATCGCCGCATAGCCATAACCCGGTGACACTTGCGGCACCAATTGACCGATTGGGCCGGTGACTTCGCAGACACCTGCAAGCCCCGCGAGCCCGCCGCTGATCAGTAGGGCAAGCCAGATCAAACGCTTCTCGCGAAAGCCGACGAACCCTGCCGCACGCTTGTCCAGCCCGAGCACTTTGATCTGGAAACCGATAAAACTTTTCTGCAACAACACCCACACCGCGACCAGCGCGAGCAGGGCGAAATACACCCCGGCATGCACGCGGCCATCCTCCAGCAACAGCGGCAAACGGCTGGCGTCGCCGAACATTGCCGACTCGGGAAAATTGAAACCGGCGGGGTCCTTCAGCGGCCCATGTACGCAGAACAGCAGCAAGTTCAGCGCGATGTAATTGAGCATGATGCTGGTGAGGATTTCGTTGGCGTTGAAGCGTGTGCGCAGCCATGCGGTGAGCCCCGCCCATGCGGCGCCGGCGAGGGTGCCGGTCAGCAGAATCAGCGCCAGCGCCCAACGGCTTTGCATGTCGATGATATTCACCGCCAAGGCACTGCCGGCGAGCGCGCCAAGCAGCAATTGACCTTCGGCGCCGATGTTCCAGATTCGCGCTTGGTAGGCCACCGCCAGGCCCAGCGCGCAGAGCAGAATCGGCAAGGCTTTGACCAGTAATTCCGAGACACCGTACAAGTCGCTGACCGGCGCGATCAGCAGCGTATGCAAGGTTTGCAGCGGATCATGACCGAGGGCGATGAACAGCAGCGAACCGCAGCCGAGCGTCAGTGCCGCCGCCAACAGCGGCGAGCACCAAAGCATCAGACGCGATTGCTGGCCACGGGGTTCGAGAGAAAGCAGCATGTTTGAAACTCCGTTAAACCGTGGCGTGTTGTTGAGGGGCATCGAACTGACCGGCCATCCAGCCGCCGACGTCACTCAGTTGCGTGTCCATGGTGTTTTGCAGCGCCGACAGCTTGCCGCCGCACAAGGCGCCGAGGCGGTCACTGATCTGGAACAGTTCATCGAGGTCTTCGGAAATCACCAGAATCGCCGCGCCGGCATCGCGCAAGGCGATCAACGCGCGGTGGATGGTCGCGGCGGCGCCGACATCCACGCCCCAGGTCGGGTGCGCGGCGATCAGCAGTTTAGGTTGCTGGAGGATTTCCCGGCCGAGGATGAATTTCTGTAGATTGCCGCCGGACAGGCTGCGGGCGGCGGTTTGCGTATTCGGCGTTTTTACCCCGAAGCGTTGAATGATTTGCTGGGCGAGGGCATCGACTTTGCCGCGTTCGATCAAACCGTTGCTCACCAGCCCTTGTTGAAAAGCTGTCAGCAGCGCGTTGTCGGCCAGACTCAACTCCGGCACCGCGCCATGGCCGAGGCGCTCGGCCGGGACGAAAGCCAGACCGAGTCTGCGTCGTGCATCCGGGCGTAAATCAGCAACGGCCTGATGACCGAAACGAATCGTTTCGGCCTCGACCCGTGACAGCGTTTGCTCCCCACTGAGCAGGGCAAGCAATTCGTCCTGACCATTGCCCGCGACCCCGGCGATGCCAACGATTTCACCGCTGCGCACCTGCAAGTCGACGCCTGCCAGTGAGCAGCCAAACGGGTCCGGGTTATGCCAGCTCAACCCGCTGACCTGCAAAAACACCGCGCCACCGCTGACCTTCGGATAGTCGCCAATCAACGCCGCCGCTTCGCCCACCATCATCTGCGCCAACTGTTGATCCGAGCATTCGGCCGGTACGCAATGCCCGGCCACTCGCCCGCCGCGCAACACCGTTGCGCTGTGGCACAAGGCGCGAACTTCTCCGAGCTTGTGGCTGATAAACAAAATGCTGCAACCCTCGGCGGCGAGACGGCGCAGGGTGATGAACAAATCGTCGGCCTCCTGCGGCGTCAGCACCGAAGTCGGTTCATCGAGAATCAGCAGACGGATGTCTTGCATCAGGCAGCGAATGATTTCCACCCGTTGCCGCTCGCCAATCGACAGGCTGTGGACAAGTCGCTCAGGCTCCAGCGCCATGCCGTAGCGCCGCGAGACTTCGCGAATCTTCGGTTCAAGCTGTTTCGGCGTACCCGCTGCCGCACCCATCGCCAGCGCAATGTTCTGCGCCACGCTGAGGGTTTCGAACAGCGAGAAATGTTGAAAGACCATTCCGATCCCCAGCTGTCGCGCCTGGGCCGGGTTGCGCATGTTCACGCGCTGACCTTGCCAGAGCATCTCGCCCGCGTCGGCCTGAGTGACGCCGTAGATGATCTTCATCAGCGTGCTTTTGCCTGCGCCGTTTTCACCGAGCAAGGCATGGATTTCTCCGGGCGCAATGCTCAGATCAATAGCGTCATTGGCCAGACATCCGGGGTAGCGTTTGCTGATATGGCGCAGTTGCAGGCGCGGGGTAGGAGGGGCTATGGGCATGACAGGCTCGACTTGCTTGGAGTTGTGCCTGTGGATAAAGCAATTTCCTGGCCATTGAGTCAGGAACACCTGAAGACACCGATACCCCGCGCCTGTCGCAGAGCACTTGCAGTAAATTCGGCATAACAACGAGCACCACTTGGGGGCGAAGCCGTTGATCAAGCTCCACTTTTGCCCGCAAGCAATTGATCAAAAAACGAGCAACTGCGTCGGAGCTATGTGCAATCTGCAACTGCGCCAGTCATGAACGGCTTATCCACAGGTTGTTCCACAGTATTTGTGCGCAACATGGAATCAAGGGCATAAGCACCGTGATGCTTTCTTCCAATAGTGCTAAACCTGGTTAACTTATTGTTTTTACGAAAAAAATACGCGTTCGCAGAGTGATTGAGCGAAAAGTGAACAAATCGCGCAAAGCCGCATGACAGAAGGGTTACAGCGGGATGTGCTCAGGTTATCCACAGCCGGGTGCACAGCAGATGTGGGCAACTGCGTGGAATAAGGAAAACGGGGGATGCCCTAAAAGATCGCAGCCTTCGGACGATCTTTTGATCTTGCTTTAACGCTGCAGCAGAATCCTTCCGCGACTCAAATCTGCCAATTGGCTCTGCAACAATTCAATCTGCGCTTCACCCACCGCCAACCCCAACTCAACCCCGTTCGAGGTGAACTGCTCCTCAACTACCAATCCGCCCAGATCCGCCACCCGCAGCTTCACCAACGCCAACTCGGCAAAGCCGCAGGCACAACGCAAGGGCACGCGGCTGATCAACTCGACTTTCGCCGCCGTTTGCAGGCACTTGTTCGCACCACCGCCATAGGCTCGCGCCAAACCGCCGGTGCCCAGTTGAATGCCGCCGTACCAGCGGATCACCAGCACCGCGACCTGATCGCAATCCTGCGCTTCAATCGCTGCCAGAATCGGTCGCCCGGCCGTGCCGCCCGGTTCGCCGTCGTCATTGCTGCGATATTGATCGCCGAGTTTCCACGCCCAGCAATTGTGCGAGGCGTTCAAGTCGCTGTGCTGTTCGAAGAACGCCTGCGCGTCAGCGGGACTGCTGATGGGGGCAGCGAAAGTGATAAAGCGGCTTTTGCGAATCTCTTCGCGGTACTCGCAAAAACCGCTGAGGGTGAAAGGCATAAACGTCTTATAGAGAAGGAGTGAGGCCGCAGCCTTTGAGAATGATGCGGATCAGGTTGTTGCTGGCGTCTTCCATGTCCTGCTTGGTCAACTTGCTGCGCCCGCTGACGCGGCAGATCTGCGTGGCGAAGTCGGCGTAGTGCTGGGTGCTGCCCCACAACAGGAAGATCAGGTGCACCGGGTCGACCGGGTCCATTTTGCCGGCATCGATCCACGCCTGAAACACCGCCGCGCGGCCCTGGAACCAGGCGCGGTAATCCTGATTGAAATACTCGCTCAGGCATTCGCCGCCGCTGATCACTTCCATCGCAAAGATTCGCGAGGCTTGTGGCTGGCGACGGGAGTATTCCATTTTGGCGCGGATGTAGCGGGTCAGCGCTTCGGCCGGATCGTCTTCGGCGGTGAGGGTGTTGAAGGTGCTGTCCCACAACTCGATGATGTTGCTCAGCACCGCCACGTACAGCCCCAACTTGTTGGTGAAGTAGTAATGCAGGTTAGCCTTGGGCAACCCGGCATTCTGGGCGATGGTATTCATGCTGGTGCCTTTGTACCCGTGGCGGGCGAACTCGTCTTCGGCGGCTTTGAGAATGGTCTCTTCGTTCTTCTGACGAATGCGGCTGGCGGGCTTGCCGCCGTGAGCGGGGACTTCAAAGGTCATAGGCACTTCCGGGTTTGTCTGTGGGTGCAACCAATTGCGTTGATAGCGCACCCACAAGCATCCGACAAGTCCTCAGGCGATAAAACCGTTACGCCTGTTCGATCTTGTTCAGCGGCACTTGCACTTCAGCGGGTGCTGTTTTGGCTTCCGGCAGCAGCAGGCAAAGGATGATTGCCGTTAGCCCGCCGCTGGTAATCGCCGAGTCGAACAGGTTTTGCACCAGTTTGGGTAGCAGGTGCAGCAGGTTCGGTTGTGCGGCGATGCCCAGGCCGACGCCGAACGACGTGGCGATGATCAGCATGCTGCGCCGATCCAGCGGCGACTGCGCGAGGATGCGCACACCGGCAGCGGCGACGGCACCGAACATAACCAGAGTGGCGCCGCCGAGTACTGGTTTCGGTATCTGTTGCAGCACCGCACCAATCATTGGAAACAGGCCGAGACAAAACAGGATCGCGCCGATGTAAAGGCCAACGTAGCGGCTGGCAACGCCGGTCAGCTGAATCACGCCGTTGTTCTGCGCAAATGTGGTGTTGGGGAAGGCGCTGAACGTTGCGGCGATCATGCAGCTCACGCCATCACCCAGTACACCGCCGCGCAAGCGGCTTATATAAGAAGGGCCGCTGATGGGTTGGCGGGCGAGCATGCAATTGGCGGTGAGGTCGCCGACGGTTTCGATGGTGCTGATCAGATAAATCAGCGCGACCGGCAGGAAAGCGGTCCAGTCAAAACTGAATCCGAACTTGAACGGTGTAGGAAAACTCACCAGCGGCAAGTCAGGCAACGGCTGCGGGACCAGTTTCCCACTGAACCACGCCGCGAGGCTCCCGAGCAGCAGACCAATGATGATTGCCGACAGCCGCACCCACGGCGTGTTCGAGCGGTTGAGCAAAATGATCGTCAGCAACACGAATACGCCAAGCGCCAGATTGCCCGGCGCGCCGAAGTCCGGGGCATTGAAGCCGCCGCCGAGATCGGTGATGCCGACCTTGATCAGGCTGATGCCGATCAGTGTGATGACAATCCCGGTCACCAGCGGCGTGACCACCCTGCGCAGTTGACCAATGAAACGGCTGAGCACGATCTGCACAATCGCGCCGAAAAAGCACACACCAAAGATCATCGCCAGAATGTCTTCCGGGCTACCGCCGCGCTGCTTGACCAGAAACCCGGCCGACAGCACCGCGCCGAGAAAGGCGAAACTGGTGCCTTGCAAGCAGATCATCCCCGCGCCGATCCCGAACGGCCGGCGAGCCTGAATAAACGTGCCAACCCCGGACACCATCAGCGCCATGCTGATCAGGTAAGGCAAATGCGCGGTCAGCCCAAGCGCCGAGCCGATCACCAGCGGTGGGGTGATGATGCCGACGAAACTGGCGAGCACGTGTTGCAGGGCGGCGAGGGTTGCGGCCAGCGGTTTCGGGCGGTCGTTGAGGCCGTAGATCAAGTCGCTGGACGGTTCGGAATCTGGCTGCATGGCGTTGGGCTTCTTGTTGAAGGATCGGGGTTGATCCTGCTTTGCAAAAAGCTGTCCACTTGCTCAGGTTATTGCTTGGTTTTGTCTCTAAGGCCTAACGTGGCTGGGCGGCGGGCAATGTTTAACGCGTCGCCGCCAGACTCTCCAGAAAGCTTTCCAGCACCAAATGAGGGCGCCGGCCTTTGCGCGTGACCGATGCCAGACTCAAATCATAAAAACGTGTGTCGGCCTTGAGTGCGCGTAAACGCCCTTGCTGTACCCAAAGGCTGGCGTAATGATCCGGCAGATAACCAATGTAGCGCCCGGTCAGAATCAGAAACGCCATGCCCTCACGGTCGGAGGCACTGGCAGTGCAGTTGAGCGCCTGATAATGCGCCTGGATTTCCCCCGGCAAGCGAAACGTCGGGGCGATGGCGTCCTGACTATCAAGGCGTTTGTCATCGAGTTGTTTGTCATCGACATAAAACAGTGGATGACCGACCGCGCAATAAAGCAGTGAGCGCTCGCTGTACAACGGTTGATATTCCAACCCGGAAAGCGCACTGGCCTGCGGCACCACGCCGACATGCAGGCGACCGTCCAGCACGCCTTGTTCAACTTCATTCGGCGCAATCATGCGGATCTGGATTTGCACATCCGGCCCGCGCTCCTTCAATTGGGCGAGGGCGTGGGTGATGCGCATGTGGGGCAGGGTGACCAGGTTATCAGTCAGGCCGATTATCAACTCGCCACGCAAGTGTTGGTGCAGGCCGTTGACCTCGGTGCGAAAACTTTCCAGCGCACTCAATAACTGCAGGGCTGACTGATAGACCTCGCGACCTTCTTCGGTCAGGGAGAATCCAGCGCGGCCACGCTGACACAAACGCAATCCGAGGCGTTGCTCCAGATCGCTCATCTGCTGGCTGATCGCCGAGCGCCCGATGCCGAGCACGGTTTCCGCCGCCGAGAAGCCGCCGGATTCCACCACGCTGCGAAAGATCCGCAGCAGGCGAATATCAAAGTCACTGACCTGGGCCAGCGGATCGGGGCGACGGCTGCTCATGTTTAATCACTCAAAGTTTAGTGATGGTCTAACTGAAGGTTAGAAGAGTTGGATTTCACCGACTTTATCCGCGTGGCAATTTAGCTGCAACAACGACTTTTATCTCCCTGAAGCTTAAGCCCTGCGAGGTTTTGCCCGATGAACATGCCCGAAAACGCTCCGTCGCCACTGGCCAGCCAACTGAAGCTGGACGCGCACTGGATGCCGTACACCGCCAACCGTAACTTTCAGCGCGATCCGCGTCTGATTGTTGGTGCAGAAGGCAGTTGGCTCATCGATGACAAAGGCCGCAAGGTGTACGACTCACTGTCGGGTCTGTGGACCTGCGGCGCCGGGCACACCCGCAAGGAAATTCAGGAAGCGGTCTCCAAACAATTGGGCACCCTCGATTACTCGCCAGGCTTCCAGTACGGCCACCCTTTGTCCTTTCAACTGGCCGAAAAAATCACTGACCTGACCCCGGGCAACCTGAACCATGTGTTCTTCACCGACTCCGGCTCCGAGTGCGCCGACACGGCGGTGAAAATGGTCCGTGCCTACTGGCGTCTGAAAGGTCAGGCGACCAAGACCAAAATGATCGGTCGTGCCCGGGGTTATCACGGCGTGAACATCGCCGG
The DNA here is from genome assembly GCF_044218815.1 of Pseudomonas sp. A0308. Taxonomy (NCBI): domain Bacteria; kingdom Pseudomonadati; phylum Pseudomonadota; class Gammaproteobacteria; order Pseudomonadales; family Pseudomonadaceae; genus Pseudomonas; species Pseudomonas sp. A0308. The sequence goes on along the minus strand of NZ_CP162581.1, from coordinate 2,513,337 downwards.
CACCAGCCTCGGCGGCGTCAACGGCAACCGCAAGCTGTTCGGTCAGTCGATGATGGACGTCGATCACCTGCCGCACACGTTGCTGGCGAGCAATGCGTTCTCCCGTGGCATGCCGGAGCAGGGCGGTATCGCTCTGGCCGACGAGTTGCTGAAGCTGATCGAACTGCACGACGCATCGAACATCGCCGCGGTGTTCGTTGAACCGATGGCCGGTTCCGCCGGTGTATTGGTGCCGCCGCAGGGTTACCTGAAACGTCTGCGTGAAATCTGTGATCAGCACAACATCCTGCTGGTCTTCGACGAAGTGATCACCGGTTTCGGCCGCACCGGCTCGATGTTCGGTTCCGACAGCTTTGGCGTCACCCCGGACCTGATGTGCATCGCCAAACAAATCACCAACGGCGCGATCCCGATGGGTGCGGTGATTGCCAGCTCCGAGATCTACCAGACCTTCATGAACCAGGCGACTCCGGAATACGCCGTGGAATTCCCGCACGGCTACACCTACTCGGCGCACCCGGTGGCCTGCGCCGCTGGCCTGGCAGCACTGGATCTGCTGCAAAAGGAAAACCTGGTGCAGAGCGTCGCCGAAGTCGCTCCGCATTTCGAGAACGCGCTGCACGGGCTGAAAGGCTCGAAGAACGTCATCGACATCCGCAACTACGGTCTGGCCGGTGCGATTCAGATTGCCGGTCGTGATGGCGATGCCATCGTGCGTCCGTTCGAAGCGGGCATGGCATTGTGGAAAGCCGGGTTCTACGTGCGCTTCGGCGGCGACACCCTGCAGTTCGGCCCAACCTTCAACAGCAAGCCGCAAGACCTGGATCGTCTGTTCGACGCGGTCGGCGAAGTGCTGAACAAGCTCGACTGATTTTTCCTTCTATATATACCTACAAAACACAGGCACCCCGCTCGGGTGTCTGTGGACAAAAATTCAGGAGTTTTCGATGAGCGTTATCCCGCATTTGATCAATGGTGAACTGGTGACCGAGAACGGTCGCGCGGTTGATGTATTCAACCCGTCTACCGGCCAGGCAATCCACAAGCTGCCACTGGCCACCCGCGAAACCATCCAGAAAGCCATCGATGCCGCCAAGGCTGCGTTCCCGGCCTGGCGCAACACGCCACCGGCCAAGCGTGCCCAGGTGATGTTCCGCTTCAAGCAACTGCTGGAGCAGAACGAGGCGCGCATCTCACAATTGATCAGCGAAGAACACGGCAAGACCCTAGAAGACGCTGCCGGCGAGCTGAAGCGCGGTATCGAGAACGTCGAGTTCGCCTGCGCCGCCCCGGAAATCCTCAAGGGCGAGTACAGCCGCAACGTCGGCCCGAACATCGACGCCTGGTCGGACTTCCAGCCACTGGGCATTGTTGCCGGTATCACGCCGTTCAACTTCCCAGCCATGGTGCCGTTGTGGATGTACCCACTGGCGATCGTCTGCGGCAATTGCTTCATCCTCAAGCCGTCCGAGCGTGATCCAAGCTCCACGCTGCTGATCGCTCAGCTGCTGCTGGAAGCGGGTCTGCCAAAAGGCGTGATGAGCGTGGTACACGGTGACAAGACCGCGGTAGACGCGTTGATCGAAGCGCCGGAAGTCAAAGCGCTGAGCTTCGTCGGTTCGACGCCGATTGCGGAATACATCTACGCCGAAGGCACCAAGCGCGGCAAACGCGTTCAGGCACTGGGCGGCGCGAAGAATCATGCGGTGCTGATGCCGGATGCAGATCTGGACAACGCGGTCAGCGCACTGATGGGCGCGGCTTACGGTTCCTGCGGTGAGCGCTGCATGGCGATTTCGGTAGCCGTGTGTGTGGGCGACCAGGTTGCGGATGCGCTGGTGGCCAAACTGGTTCCACAGATCAAGGCGCTGAAAATCGGTGCAGGGACTTCCTGTGGTCTGGACATGGGACCGCTGGTTACCGGTCAGGCTCGCGACAAGGTCAGCGGCTATGTGGATGACGGCGTGGCGGCGGGCGCGACTCTGGTGGTCGACGGTCGTGGTCTGAGCGTGGCGGGGCATGAGGAAGGCTTCTTCCTGGGTGGCTGCCTGTTCGACAACGTCACCCCTGAGATGCGCATCTATAAAGAAGAGATCTTCGGTCCGGTGCTGTGCGTTGTTCGCGTCAACAGCCTGGAAGAGGCTATGCAGCTGATCAACGATCACGAATACGGTAACGGCACCTGCATCTTCACTCGTGATGGTGAAGCGGCGCGTCTGTTCTGTGATGAGATCGAAGTCGGCATGGTTGGCGTCAACGTTCCTCTGCCGGTGCCGGTGGCTTACCACAGCTTTGGCGGTTGGAAGCGTTCGCTGTTCGGCGACCTGCATGCCTACGGCCCGGATGGTGTTCGCTTCTATACCCGTCGCAAGGCGATCACTCAGCGCTGGCCTCAGCGTGCGAGCCATGAGGCTTCGCAGTTCGCATTCCCTAGCTTATAAGTAGAGGGGCATGCAGAAGGCCGACCTTTTAAGGTCGGCCTTTGCGTTTTCGGGCTTTTTTGACTGATATGACAGAATTATGAAAATAGCGGTTGACGGCAGATTCCAGACGTCTATAATTCGCCCCACTTCCGGCGCAGTCGAAACGGAAAACTCCTTGAGATTCAATGAGTTAAGTAGGTTTCGAGAGTGGGTCGCTTCAGTTCATCGAAGCCTGGAAGGAGTTGGAAGAGCGGTGATGTTTGGCTCTTTTAACGGTTCGATCTTCTCGGTCGAAAGCGGAGAAAAAGAGGTGTTGACAACAGCGAGTAACGCTGTAGAATTCGCCTCCCGCTAACGAGAGATCGGAAGCGCAAGTGGTTGAAGTTGTTGAAGAATTCTTCGAAAACTTCTGAAAATAATCACTTGACAGCAAATGAGGCTGCTGTAGAATGCGCGCCTCGGTTGAGACGAAAGATCTTAACCAACCGCTCTTTAACAACTGAATCAAGCAATTCGTGTGGGTGCTTGTGGAGTCAGACTGATAGTCAACAAGATTATCAGCATCACAAGTTACTCCGCGAGAAATCAAAGATGTAACCAACGATTGCTGAGCCAAGTTTAGGGTTTCTTAAAAACCCAAAGATGTTTGAACTGAAGAGTTTGATCATGGCTCAGATTGAACGCTGGCGGCAGGCCTAACACATGCAAGTCGAGCGGATGACAGGAGCTTGCTCCTGAATTCAGCGGCGGACGGGTGAGTAATGCCTAGGAATCTGCCTGGTAGTGGGGGACAACGTTTCGAAAGGAACGCTAATACCGCATACGTCCTACGGGAGAAAGCAGGGGACCTTCGGGCCTTGCGCTATCAGATGAGCCTAGGTCGGATTAGCTAGTTGGTGAGGTAATGGCTCACCAAGGCGACGATCCGTAACTGGTCTGAGAGGATGATCAGTCACACTGGAACTGAGACACGGTCCAGACTCCTACGGGAGGCAGCAGTGGGGAATATTGGACAATGGGCGAAAGCCTGATCCAGCCATGCCGCGTGTGTGAAGAAGGTCTTCGGATTGTAAAGCACTTTAAGTTGGGAGGAAGGGCATTAACCTAATACGTTAGTGTTTTGACGTTACCGACAGAATAAGCACCGGCTAACTCTGTGCCAGCAGCCGCGGTAATACAGAGGGTGCAAGCGTTAATCGGAATTACTGGGCGTAAAGCGCGCGTAGGTGGTTTGTTAAGTTGGATGTGAAATCCCCGGGCTCAACCTGGGAACTGCATTCAAAACTGACAAGCTAGAGTATGGTAGAGGGTGGTGGAATTTCCTGTGTAGCGGTGAAATGCGTAGATATAGGAAGGAACACCAGTGGCGAAGGCGACCACCTGGACTGATACTGACACTGAGGTGCGAAAGCGTGGGGAGCAAACAGGATTAGATACCCTGGTAGTCCACGCCGTAAACGATGTCAACTAGCCGTTGGGAGCCTTGAGCTCTTAGTGGCGCAGCTAACGCATTAAGTTGACCGCCTGGGGAGTACGGCCGCAAGGTTAAAACTCAAATGAATTGACGGGGGCCCGCACAAGCGGTGGAGCATGTGGTTTAATTCGAAGCAACGCGAAGAACCTTACCAGGCCTTGACATCCAATGAACTTTCCAGAGATGGATTGGTGCCTTCGGGAACATTGAGACAGGTGCTGCATGGCTGTCGTCAGCTCGTGTCGTGAGATGTTGGGTTAAGTCCCGTAACGAGCGCAACCCTTGTCCTTAGTTACCAGCACGTAATGGTGGGCACTCTAAGGAGACTGCCGGTGACAAACCGGAGGAAGGTGGGGATGACGTCAAGTCATCATGGCCCTTACGGCCTGGGCTACACACGTGCTACAATGGTCGGTACAAAGGGTTGCCAAGCCGCGAGGTGGAGCTAATCCCATAAAACCGATCGTAGTCCGGATCGCAGTCTGCAACTCGACTGCGTGAAGTCGGAATCGCTAGTAATCGTGAATCAGAATGTCACGGTGAATACGTTCCCGGGCCTTGTACACACCGCCCGTCACACCATGGGAGTGGGTTGCACCAGAAGTAGCTAGTCTAACCTTCGGGAGGACGGTTACCACGGTGTGATTCATGACTGGGGTGAAGTCGTAACAAGGTAGCCGTAGGGGAACCTGCGGCTGGATCACCTCCTTAATCGACGACATCAGCTGCTCCATGAGCTCCCACACGAATTGCTTGATTCATTGAAGAAGACGATAAGAAGCAGCCCGAAATTGGGTCTGTAGCTCAGTTGGTTAGAGCGCACCCCTGATAAGGGTGAGGTCGGCAGTTCGAATCTGCCCAGACCCACCAATTTTGTGTGGGAAACGCCTGTAGAAATACGGGGCCATAGCTCAGCTGGGAGAGCGCCTGCCTTGCACGCAGGAGGTCAACGGTTCGATCCCGTTTGGCTCCACCACTACTGCTTCTGACGTATGAAAGCTTAGAAATGAGCATTCCATTGAAAGATGGTGAATGTTGATTTCTAGTCTTTGATTAGATCGTTCTTTAAAAATTTGGGTATGTGATAGAAAGATAGACTGAACGTTACTTTCACTGGTAACGGATCAGGCTAAGGTAAAATTTGTGAGTTACTCTGAATTGAGTATTATCGAATTTTCGGCGAATGTCGTCTTCACAGTATAACCAGATTGCTTGGGGTTATATGGTCAAGTGAAGAAGCGCATACGGTGGATGCCTTGGCAGTCAGAGGCGATGAAAGACGTGGTAGCCTGCGAAAAGCTTCGGGGAGTCGGCAAACAGACTTTGATCCGGAGATGTCTGAATGGGGGAACCCAGCCATCATAAGATGGTTATCTTGTACTGAATACATAGGTGCAAGAGGCGAACCAGGGGAACTGAAACATCTAAGTACCCTGAGGAAAAGAAATCAACCGAGATTCCCTTAGTAGTGGCGAGCGAACGGGGACTAGCCCTTAAGTGGCTTTGAGATTAGCGGAACGCTCTGGAAAGTGCGGCCATAGTGGGTGATAGCCCTGTACGCGAAAATCTCTTAGTCATGAAATCGAGTAGGACGGAGCACGAGAAACTTTGTCTGAATATGGGGGGACCATCCTCCAAGGCTAAATACTACTGACTGACCGATAGTGAACTAGTACCGTGAGGGAAAGGCGAAAAGAACCCCGGAGAGGGGAGTGAAATAGATCCTGAAACCGTATGCGTACAAGCAGTGGGAGCAGACTTTGTTCTGTGACTGCGTACCTTTTGTATAATGGGTCAGCGACTTATTTTCAGTGGCGAGCTTAACCGAATAGGGGAGGCGTAGCGAAAGCGAGTCTTAATAGGGCGTCTAGTCGCTGGGAATAGACCCGAAACCGGGCGATCTATCCATGGGCAGGTTGAAGGTTGGGTAACACTAACTGGAGGACCGAACCGACTACCGTTGAAAAGTTAGCGGATGACCTGTGGATCGGAGTGAAAGGCTAATCAAGCTCGGAGATAGCTGGTTCTCCTCGAAAGCTATTTAGGTAGCGCCTCATGTATCACTGTAGGGGGTAGAGCACTGTTTCGGCTAGGGGGTCATCCCGACTTACCAAACCGATGCAAACTCCGAATACCTACAAGTGCCGAGCATGGGAGACACACGGCGGGTGCTAACGTCCGTCGTGAAAAGGGAAACAACCCAGACCGTCAGCTAAGGTCCCAAAGTTATGGTTAAGTGGGAAACGATGTGGGAAGGCTTAGACAGCTAGGAGGTTGGCTTAGAAGCAGCCACCCTTTAAAGAAAGCGTAATAGCTCACTAGTCGAGTCGGCCTGCGCGGAAGATGTAACGGGGCTCAAACCATACACCGAAGCTACGGGTATCATCTTAGGATGATGCGGTAGAGGAGCGTTCTGTAAGCCTGTGAAGGTGAGTTGAGAAGCTTGCTGGAGGTATCAGAAGTGCGAATGCTGACATGAGTAACGACAATGGGTGTGAAAAACACCCACGCCGAAAGACCAAGGTTTCCTGCGCAACGTTAATCGACGCAGGGTTAGTCGGTCCCTAAGGCGAGGCTGAAAAGCGTAGTCGATGGAAAACAGGTTAATATTCCTGTACTTCTGGTTATTGCGATGGAGGGACGGAGAAGGCTAGGCCAGCTTGGCGTTGGTTGTCCAAGTTTAAGGTGGTAGGCTGGAATCTTAGGTAAATCCGGGATTCTAAGGCCGAGAGCTGATGACGAGTGTTCTTTTAGAACACGAAGTGGTTGATGCCATGCTTCCAAGAAAAGCTTCTAAGCTTCAGGTAACCAGGAACCGTACCCCAAACCGACACAGGTGGTTGGGTAGAGAATACCAAGGCGCTTGAGAGAACTCGGGTGAAGGAACTAGGCAAAATGGCACCGTAACTTCGGGAGAAGGTGCGCCGGTGAGGGTGAAGGACTTGCTCCGTAAGCTCATGCCGGTCGAAGATACCAGGCCGCTGCGACTGTTTATTAAAAACACAGCACTCTGCAAACACGAAAGTGGACGTATAGGGTGTGACGCCTGCCCGGTGCCGGAAGGTTAATTGATGGGGTTAGCTAACGCGAAGCTCTTGATCGAAGCCCCGGTAAACGGCGGCCGTAACTATAACGGTCCTAAGGTAGCGAAATTCCTTGTCGGGTAAGTTCCGACCTGCACGAATGGCGTAACGATGGCGGCGCTGTCTCCACCCGAGACTCAGTGAAATTGAAATCGCTGTGAAGATGCAGTGTATCCGCGGCTAGACGGAAAGACCCCGTGAACCTTTACTATAGCTTTGCACTGGACTTTGAATTTGCTTGTGTAGGATAGGTGGGAGGCTTTGAAGCGTGGACGCCAGTTCGCGTGGAGCCAACCTTGAAATACCACCCTGGCAACTTTGAGGTTCTAACTCAGGTCCGTTATCCGGATCGAGGACAGTGTATGGTGGGTAGTTTGACTGGGGCGGTCTCCTCCTAAAGAGTAACGGAGGAGTACGAAGGTGCGCTCAGACCGGTCGGAAATCGGTCGTAGAGTATAAAGGCAAAAGCGCGCTTGACTGCGAGACAGACACGTCGAGCAGGTACGAAAGTAGGTCTTAGTGATCCGGTGGTTCTGTATGGAAGGGCCATCGCTCAACGGATAAAAGGTACTCCGGGGATAACAGGCTGATACCGCCCAAGAGTTCATATCGACGGCGGTGTTTGGCACCTCGATGTCGGCTCATCACATCCTGGGGCTGAAGCCGGTCCCAAGGGTATGGCTGTTCGCCATTTAAAGTGGTACGCGAGCTGGGTTTAGAACGTCGTGAGACAGTTCGGTCCCTATCTGCCGTGGACGTTTGAGATTTGAGAGGGGCTGCTCCTAGTACGAGAGGACCGGAGTGGACGAACCTCTGGTGTTCCGGTTGTCACGCCAGTGGCATTGCCGGGTAGCTATGTTCGGGAAAGATAACCGCTGAAAGCATCTAAGCGGGAAACTTGCCTCAAGATGAGATCTCACTGGAACCTTGAGTTCCCTGAAGGGCCGTCGAAGACTACGACGTTGATAGGTTGGGTGTGTAAGCGCTGTGAGGCGTTGAGCTAACCAATACTAATTGCCCGTGAGGCTTGACCATATAACACCCAAGCAATTTGACTACTCGAAAGAGCATCAGATTGCGGTGTGTGAAGACGAAACGAACCGAAAGTTCGATGTTCACAAACACCGAAAGCTGTCACATACCCAATTTGCTGAAGCGAGGCCATCTGGCCACGACTCAGTACCCGAATTTCTTGACGACCATAGAGCGTTGGAACCACCTGATCCCATCCCGAACTCAGCAGTGAAACGATGCATCGCCGATGGTAGTGTGGGGTTTCCCCATGTGAGAGTAGGTCATCGTCAAGATTAAATTCCGAAACCCCAATTGCGAAAGCAGTTGGGGTTTTGTTTTGCCCGCAGGAAAGTTCTTACAGCATTCACGGACCTCGTCCGGCTGTCATAGCCTGTCGACAATGCTAAGGTTCTGACCTGGTTTTCGTACTTTTCCAAGGAAGTCTTTATGCCGGACGCCCAGTCCCTCAACGCTGCATTCATGGTGGTTCAGAGCAATAGCCTGGACGAACTGCGCAGCTTGGTGGTCAGCATCATGCGGCGCTATCCGCTGGCTCCCCTGGAGAACGAAATTGCGTTGGTGCAGAGTAACGGCATCGCCCAATGGCTAAAGCTGGCCCTGGCTGAAGATCCAGAAGAAGACGACCTCGGTGGTTGCGGCATCGCCGCAGCGATTGATGTGCAACTGCCCGGTAGCTTTATGTGGCAGCTCTATCGCATGGTTTTGGGGCGAGAAGAAATTCCGGCCAAATCCCTGCTCGATAAAGCGCCACTAACCTGGCGCCTCATGCGTTTGCTACCCCAGGTCATCGACCGTGCGCATTTCGAGCCGCTGCAACGCTTCCTTACCCACGACACTGACTTGCGCAAGCGCTATCAATTGTCTGAGCGTCTAGCGGATCTTTTCGACCAATATCAGGTGTATCGGGCTGACTGGCTTGAGGATTGGGCCGAAGGGCGGCATCAATTACGAAATGTCAGAGGCGAGGTAAAACCTTTGCCCGCTACCAGCTGCTGGCAAGCCGAATTGTGGCGTGCACTACTGAATGACGTGGGGGAACAAGGCATGGCGCAGAGTCGCGCCGGCGTTCACCAGCGATTCATCGAGCGGATCAACAACCTTGCGATAGCTCCTGCAGGACTGCCATCGCGAGTGATTGTTTTCGGGATTTCGTCGTTACCGGCCCAGGTCCTTGAGGCGCTGGCCGGACTCGCGCGTTTCAGCCAGGTTCTGTTGTGTGTACATAACCCTTGCCGTCACCACTGGGCCGATATCGTCGCCGACAAGGATTTGTTGCGTCACCAATACAAGCGACAGTCCCGCAAAAGCGGAATGCCCGTCGTGCTGGATCCCGAAACACTGCACCAGCATGCCCATCCATTATTGGCAGCATGGGGTAAGCAAGGTCGTGACTACATCAACCTGCTCGACAGTTACGACGATCCCAACAGCTACCGCGCCGTATTTCGCGACGGTCGCATTGACCTGTTCAGTGAATCTGAGCCACACAATCTGCTCAATCAACTTCAGGACGATATCCTGGAGCTGCGTCCACTCAACGAGACCCGCGAGCACTGGCCTGCTGTTGATCTGAATGAAGACGATTCGATCCGTTTTCACATTGCCCACAGCGCTCAGCGCGAAGTGGAAATCCTGCATGACCAGCTACTGGCGCGCTTCAGTGCCAATCCGAATCTGCGCCCTCGCGATGTGATCGTAATGGTGCCGGATGTCGACAGTTATGCACCGCATATACGCGCGGTGTTTGGTCAACTCGACAGGTATGACCCACGCTTCATTCCCTTCACATTGGCAGATCAGGGGCAGCGTGGCCGCGACCCATTACTGATCGCGGTCGAGCACCTGCTCAAGCTGCCGGACAGTCGTTTCCCCGTCAGCGAAATCCTCGACCTGCTCGACGTTCCGGCGTTACGTGCCCGGTTCGGCGTAGAAGAGCGGGACCTGCCAACACTGCATCGCTGGATCGAAGGGGCGGGCGTCCGCTGGGGGATGAACGCCGAGCAGCGTGCCGGGCTCGGGCTGCCAGACGAACTTGAACAGAACAGCTGGCATTTTGGCCTGCGCCGAATGCTCTTGGGTTACGCCGTCGGTACCGCCAATGCCTGCTCTGGGATTGAGCCGTATGATGAAATCGGCGGCCTGGATGCCGCATTGATCGGGCCGTTGGTAGCGTTGCTCGATGCTCTGGAACTCGCCCATCAGCAGCTCACACAAGCGGCTCAACCCAAAGAGTGGGGGCAGCGACTCCAAGCGCTTATGCAACTGTTCTTCAACGCCAGTAATGAACATGACGACTACTTGCTTACCCAACTGGAAGAGCTTCGTGAAACCTGGCTGGAGACCTGTGAGACGGTAGGTCTGGTAGATGAGCTGCCGCTGACTGTCGTCCGTGAAGCCTGGCTCGCTGGCCTGGATCAGGGCCGTTTGTCTCAGCGCTTCCTGGCCGGTGCGGTGAACTTTTGTACGTTGATGCCGATGCGCGCCATTCCCTTTAAGCTGGTTTGTTTGTTGGGGATGAACGACGGCGATTACCCCCGTGCGCAACCCCCGCTGGATTTCGATCTGATGGGCAGCGACTACCGCCCTGGAGACCGCTCGCGGCGTGAAGATGACCGCTATCTGTTGCTCGAGGCGCTCCTGTCAGCACGTGATCAGCTTTATATCAGTTGGGTCGGCCGCAGCATTCGCGACAACAGTGAGCGACCGGCGTCGGTGTTGATTGGCCAGTTACGTGATCACCTCGCCAGCGGCTGGCGATTGATCGACGAAAGCCAGGATCTGTTAGGCGCCATGACCGAAGAGCATCCGCTGCAGCCGTTCAGTGCGCGCTATTTCCATGAAGGCGATCAACTGTTCAGCTATGCCAGTGAGTGGCAGGTGTTGCATCAACAGCATGCGCCCCAGATCCACGCAGAATTGCTCACGCCTTATGTTCAGGAAGAACCTCTGAGCCTGGCCCTGCTACAGGATTTCCTGCGTAACCCGACACGACATTTTTTTACCCAACGACTCAAGGTGTATTTCGAAGCCGCCGAAGCTCCGCTGGCCGATGAAGAACCTTTTGTGCTGGACGCATTGCAGCGCTATACGCTCAGCGACAGCCTGCTCGAAGCTGCCCTCAGACAACCGGACAATATCGATCAGGCACTTGAGGCTCAGGCTCGACGCCTGCAAAACAGCGGATTGTTGCCCATGGCCGGTTTTGGCGAATGCCTGCAGCGGGAACTGATCGAACCGCTCCCCGACCTGTTGCAACGTTATCAACAGCTACTGACGTTGTGGCCGACACCGATGACCAGCGCCATCCCGGTCAATCTCGATTTTCAGGGTTTGCGGCTTGAAGGCTGGCTCGCAGGCCTGCATCAGCGCGCTGATGGTGGCTTGTTAGCAGTCACGACCATTCCCAACAGCATTGGCTCGATCAAAAGTCGTAAGTGGCATCGGCTGACCAAACCGTGGGTCAATCATCTTGCCGCCTGCGCCAGCGGACTTTCACTGACCACGGCATTGGTCGCCAGTGACGACACATTGCTGCTGGAGCCGATGGAGCAAGCCCGCGCGTTTAGCCTCCTTGGCGATTTACTCCTCGCCTGGCAGGCCGGCATGCGCCAACCATTGCCGGTTGCGGTGAAGACCGCATTCGCCTGGTTGTCGCAGACCGATCCGGTCAAAGCTGACGCTGCGGCCCGTAAAGCCTACGAGGGTGACGGGCAGACCAGCGAGGGTGAGCGCCGTGAAAGCCCTGCGTTGTCCCGACAATTTGCCGACTTCGACGCATTACTCGCGGATGAGACGTTCTCCGGTTGGTGCGACACCCTGTACCGCCCCCTGCATGAAGCCCCTTGGCGTTCATTGTCCAGCGAAGGCCCCCGCTCATGAGCACGAAGACACCGCTGGCCCTGGCATTTCCGCTGCGTGGCAGCCAGTTAATCGAAGCGAGTGCCGGTACCGGCAAAACCTTCACCATTTCTGCGCTCTATCTGCGGCTCATCCTCGGGCACGGCGGTGAGTTGAGCGGGTTTGCCCGCGAGTTGTTGCCTCCGCAGATCCTCGTGGTGACGTTCACCGACGCGGCGACCAAAGAGCTGCGCGAGCGAATTCGTACGCGGCTGGCCGAGGCGGCGAGGTTTTTTCGCGACGAGACCCCGGCCCCTGACGGATTGATCGCTGACCTGCGCGATCAGTTCGATCCTCAGCAATGGCCCGGCTGTGCCAATCGCCTCGATATCGCTGCGCAATGGATGGATGAAGCCGCCGTCTCGACCATCCACAGCTGGTGTCAGCGCATGCTGCGCGAGCATGCGTTCGACAGCGGCAGCCTGTTCACTCAATCCCTGGAAACCGATCACAGCGATTTGCTCGGTGAAGTGCTGCGCGATTACTGGCGGCTGTTCTGTTACCCGATGCAGGGGGATGCGCTGAATTGGGTTCGTAGCAACTGGGGTGGACCTGCAGCGTTGCTACCCCGAGTGCGCGGACTGTTCGCCAGCGAGCGCGACAGCGACGAAGGCAAGGCACCCGCTCAGCTTATCGAGGAGTGTTTGCAGGAGCGCCGCTCGGCATTGATCGAGTTGAAGATGCCTTGGCGTCAATGGGCGGGCGAGTTGCTCGCCATCTGTCATCAAGGCGTTGCCAGCAAGACTGTGGATGGTCGCAAGATGCAGGCGCGTTACTTTGAGCCCTGGTTCGAGAAGCTCAAGGCCTGGGCCGAAGACGAGTCTTTGGAGCAACTGGACATCGGCACCGGCTTCACCCGCCTGACCCCCTACGGCATGGCTGAAGCGTGGAAGGGGCCGGCCCCAAGTCACCCGGGTCTCGATGCTATGTCCGGGCTCAAATCGAGTCTTGATGCACTGCCAACGCCTGATGCCGCTGTCCTGCAACACGCCGCCAATTGGGTGGGCACACGCTTTGAAGAAGAGAAGCGCCGTCGTGCCGAGATGGGTTTTGACGACATGCTGCTACGCCTGGATGCCGCGCTGCAATCCGACGGCGGCGAGCGTCTGGCAACGTTGATCCGTGAGCAATTCCCGGTCGCGCTGATTGACGAGTTCCAGGACACCGACCCGGTGCAATACCGCATCTTCGAAAGCATCTATCGCATCGAAGACAACAACCCCGATACCGGTTTGTTTCTGATCGGCGATCCCAAGCAAGCGATTTACGCTTTTCGCGGTGCGGACATCTACACCTATTTGCGTGCCCGTCAGGCCACCACCGGCCGACTGCATACGCTGGGTACCAATTTCCGCTCCAGTCACGGCATGGTCAAAGCGGTCAACCATGTATTCGAGCGCGCCGAGTCCCGAGAGCTGGGACGCGGCGCGTTTTTGTTCCGGGAGAAAAACGGCGAGAACCCCGTGCCGTTTCAACCGGTGGAATCGCAAGGTCGTAAAGAGAAACTGCAGATTACCGGACAAGACATTGGCGCATTGAATGTCTGGCACTTGTCCACAGACCAACCGCTGTCGGGAGCGGTTTATCGGCAACAGTTGGCGGCCGCCTGTGCTAGCCAAATAACGGCATTGCTCAATGGCGGGCAAACCGGCAGTGCGGGGTTTGTTCAGGACGGTGAAGATTTCAGAGGGCTGCGGCCTTCGGACATCGCGATCCTCGTCCGCGACGGTAAAGAGGCTCAAGCGGTTCGCGGCGAGCTTGCCGCCCGCGGTGTGCGCAGCGTTTATCTGTCGGACAAGGATTCGGTGTTTGCGGCCCAAGAGGCCCACGACCTGCTGTCCTGGCTCAAAGCCTGCGCCGAGCCGGATGTCGAACGTTCGCTGAAAGCCGCGCTGGCCTGTATCACTCTGAACTTGCCACTGGCTGAACTGGAGCGGCTGAATCAGGACGAACTGGTTTGGGAAGCTCGAGTCATGCAGTTTCGTGGCTATCGCGAACTCTGGCGCAAGCAAGGCGTGCTGCCGATGTTGCGCCGCCTGCTTCACGACTTCCATTTGCCACAGACCTTGATGACACGCAGCGATGGCGAGCGGGTGCTGACCAACCTTCTTCACCTGTCCGAACTGATGCAACAGGCCGCCGCAGAGCTGGACGGTGAGCAAGCGCTGATCCGCCATTTGGCCGAGCTTCTGGCACTGTCGGGACAGGCCGGTGAAGAGCAGATCCTGCGCCTGGAAAGTGACGAGCAACTGGTCAAGGTCGTAACCATCCACAAGTCCAAAGGCCTTGAGTATCCGCTGGTGTTCCTGCCGTTCATCTGCTCGGCGAAACCCGTGGACGGTAGTCGATTGCCGCTGCATTACCACGACGCTACGGGCAAGGCTCAGGTGAGTCTCAAGCCGACCGTCGAGTTGATTGCGCAAGCGGACGAAGAGCGTCTCGCCGAAGATCTGCGTTTGCTCTATGTCGCCCTGACTCGTGCGCAACATGCCTGCTGGTTAGGCGTGACGGATCTCAAACGGGGCAATAACAACAGCTCGGTGCTGCACCTTTCTGCGCTGGGCTATCTGCTGGGGGGCGGTGCTTCTCTGGGTGAATCCAGTGGACTCAACCGGTGGTTGCAAGACCTGCGACAAGACTGCCCGGCTATCGACATCGGCGAAATGCCGCAACCCACCGACGAGCATTACCAACCTCCGCGCAATGAAGCCGTCCTCAGTGCCACGTTGCTGCCCAAGCGCAAGGCCAGTGAGAACTGGTGGATCGCGTCGTATAGCGCGCTGCGCATCAGTGATGTGCTGAGTGTCGGCAGCGATGAAGCACCGGACAGCCCGCAAGCACAAAAGCTTTTCGATGACGAACGCCTCGACCCGGATGCGCCGCGAGAAATCATAACCGGCGGCGCCGATATCCATCGCTTCCCCCGTGGCCCCAATCCGGGAACGTTTCTTCACGGTTTGCTGGAGTGGGCGGGTGATGACGGTTTCGCCGTCTCCCGCGAGGCGCTGGAGGACGCGATTGGCCGGCGCTGCAACCTGCGTGGCTGGGAAGGCTGGATCACCACCCTCAGTGACTGGTTGCAACACCTGCTCAAGTCGCCACTGCCAATCGCTGATGGGCGGCCACCGGTGATTCTCGAACAGCTGACACAGTACCGAGTCGAGATGGAATTCTGGTTCGCCAGCCATAAAGTCGACGTGCTGAAACTCGACGAACTGGTACGCCAATTCACCCACAACGGCGTGGCCCGGGTTGGCGCAGAGCCAGTGCAACTCAACGGCATGTTCAAAGGCTTCATCGACCTGACCTTTGAACATGATGGCCGCTATTACGTGGCCGACTACAAGTCCAACTGGCTGGGTGTGGACGATCTGGCCTACACCGAGCACGCCATGGAACAATCGATTCTGGACAACCGCTACGACCTGCAATACGTGTTGTATCTGTTGGCGTTGCATCGTCAGCTCAAGGCACGTTTGCCCGACTACGATTACGACCGGCATGTTGGCGGGGCGCTGTACCTGTTCTTGCGCGGCACTCGCTCAGACAGCCGCGGTGTGTACTTTGCCCGACCGCCTCGTGAGTTGATCGAGCGTCTCGACCGGATGTTCCAGGGCAAACCCGAACCCAAGGCCGAACCCGCATGGGAACAGGGAGTCCTGCTATGAGCCGCACGTTTGCCGATCTGTTGCCGACACCGCTGGCAGCCGACAGCCTGTCGAGACTTTCGCCCCTGACAAGCGCCGATGACTTGCTGTTGTTGCTCTCTCGTTGGGTCGAGCGTGGCTGGCTGCGTGCGCTGGACAAGGCATTCGTCGCATTTCTTCACGAGCTTGAGCCCGATACCGATCCGTTGGTGCTGCTCGCTGCAGCGCTGACCAGTCATCAACTCGGCCACGGTCATGTTTGTCTGGATTTGTTCGAAACCCTTAAAGCGCCTGACTTTGCGTTGTCGCTGCCACCCGAAGGCGACGTGCAAGGTGGCGTGTTGTTGCTGCCTTCACAATTGCTCGAAGCGCTTGATGGCGCGCATTGGTGCAAGGCGTTGGCGGGCAGTGGCCTGGTCGCGCTGGCAGCCGATACCCGCGAAGCCGCGCAGAATCGCCCACTGGTGCTGTCCGGAAAACGTTTATACCTGCGGCGCTACTGGGCTTACGAACGCCGCATCGATACGGCGTTGCGCCAGCGTCTCGTCCAGGGCGAGGCGACGCCGGATGACCTGCCGCAACGGCTCAATGAACTGTTCGGGTCGGCCAAAACCGATGAGGTGATCGACTGGCAGAAACTCGCCTGTGCCCTCGCTACCCGCGGTGCATTCAGTATCGTCACCGGTGGCCCGGGCACCGGCAAAACCACCACAGTGGTGCGCTTGCTCGCGTTGTTGCAAGCGCCAGCGGTGGAGGCTGGTCATCCGCTGCGAATTCGCTTGGCTGCACCGACAGGCAAAGCGGCTGCGCGATTGACCGAGTCCATCAGCCAACAAGTGCAATCGCTGAAAGTCGCCGAAGACGTACGCGCAAAAATCCCCTGCGACGTGACCACTGTGCACCGCTTGCTGGGCAGTCGTCCCGGTACGCGACACTTCCGCCACCATGCCGGCAACCGTTTACCGCTGGATGTGCTGGTGGTCGATGAAGCGTCGATGATCGACCTGGAAATGATGGCCAACCTGCTCGACGCCCTGCCGGCCCATGCACGTCTGGTGCTGCTGGGTGACAAGGATCAGTTGGCCTCGGTAGAGGCCGGCGCCGTGTTGGGGGATTTGTGCCGTGACGCCGAAAACGGTTGGTACAGCCCGCAGACTCGGCAATGGCTGGAGTCAGTCAGCGGTGAATCGTTGCAGGCCAGCGGCTTGCATGAGGACCTCGACGGCTCCCATCCGCTGGCGCAACAAGTGGTGATGTTGCGTCACTCCCGGCGCTTTGGCGAAGGCAGCGGTATCGGCCAGCTTGCACGCCGGGTCAATCAACAGTTGCCGGATGAGGCGCGTCAGTTGCTGGTGGCGGGGCAGTATGAGGATGTGTATTCGTTGCCGCTCAAGGGCGAGCACGATCTGCACCTCGAGCGACTCTTGCTTGAGGGCCATGGCGACGGACCGCAAGGCTATCGGCATTACCTGAAAGTGCTGCGTGATCAGCGCCCACCGCTCGACAGGCCGCTCGAACATCCGGACTGGATCAACTGGGCCCGCGAGGTCTTGCAGGCATTCGACACCTTCCAGCTGTTGTGTGCGGTGCGCAAGGGGCCGTGGGGTGTGGAGGGTTTGAACCAGCGCATCACCGCTGCATTGCTCAAGGCGCGACTGATCGACAACGACCAGCAATGGTACGAAGGTCGGCCAGTGCTGATGACCCGCAATGACTACGGTCTGGGCCTGATGAACGGTGACATTGGCATTGCCCTCAAACTGCCCGAGCGCGAAGGTCCTGCTGCCGGTAAACCGGTGCTGCGCGTGGCTTTTCCGCGCAACGATGGCCAGGGTGGCGTGCGCTTTGTGTTGCCGAGTCGTTTAAATGATGTCGAAACCGTCTACGCGATGACCGTACACAAGTCTCAAGGGTCGGAGTTCGCCCACACCGCATTGATCCTGCCGGACGCCTTGAACCCCGTGCTGACCAAGGAGCTGATCTATACCGGCATCACCCGGGCCAAGCATTGGTTCACCTTGATCGAACCGCGTGCCGGAGTTTTTGAAGAGGCCGTGCAGCGCAAAGTAAAACGCTTGAGCGGGTTGATGCTGGAACTGGAGGAGGGCACCGAGCCCCGGGGATGAAGGTTTCGTTGAATGAGGCTGACTATTGACCATCCGGTCAGGAGTCCGCGCCTCGCTGGTGATTCAGCGCTGTGCTATCGTTGCGGCATCATTCCGTTACGATCCAAGAGAATCCCTGCATGAAGGTGGCTGTCTGGGCGACAGAGCGCGTATTTCGCTGCAAGCACGCAGTGCTTGTCGGTCTGCTCTGTTTGCTGGCGGGCGCTGCCGTCGCGCAACCGCAAACGCCGCCCGGCATGGCCGAACAGCGGGCGCAGGCGGTCACCCAGGTTGTGCTGGGTATTCTCAGCTACGCACGCTGGCCGGTAGAGCCTGCGCAACTGCGCCTGTGCATCGTCGGCCCCACTGAATACACCGATGATCTGGTCAAGGGCACTACTCAGGCCACCGGCAGGCCAGTTGTCGTGCATCGTCTGCTGGCCGACAACCCGGCCATCGTCACCGAATGCGATGCGGTGTATATCGGCAAACTCACCGCAGATGAACGCAGTCGACTGTTCGCTTCGCTGACAGGGCACCCGGTGCTGAGCATCAGCGAGGGCGACGATCAGTGCACGGTCGGCAGTCTGTTCTGTCTGCGCGTCGGCGATGAGCAGGTGTCCTTCGAAGTCAATCTTGACTCTGTTGCCCGCAGTGGCGTGCGCATTCATCCAAGCGTGCTGCAGTTGTCACGCCGCAAATCGGCGGCACAATGAGACTGTTCAGATCCAATACGCGCCCAACGTTAGGCTCGGTTCTCGGCCGTGGGCACCTGACGGTCGCATTGGTGGCAGTGGCGATGGCCAGTGTTTCCCTGACCCTGCTGGGCGTTCTGGCGTTGCGGGTGTATGCCGATCACAACCTGCATTTGATCGCCCGTTCGATCAGCTACACCGTGGAAGCGGCGGTCGTGTTCAACGACAAGGCTGCCGCCACTGAGTCGCTGGCAATGATCGCATCGGCCGAAGAAGTGGCAGACGCTCAGGTGCTGGATGCCCGAGGTCAACTGCTCGCGCGATGGCAGCGACCGGAAACCGGTTTGATCTCTGAGTTGGAAATGCAACTCGCCCGGGCGATTCTGGAAAAGCCGATCGACTTGCCGATCACCCATCAGAATCGCGAGATCGGACGTGTTCTGCTCACCGGTCACGGCGGCAGTCTGATGCGGTTTCTGCTCAGCGGTCTGGCGGGGATCATTCTCTGTACTGCCATCAGCGCCTGGGTGGCGATCTATCTGGCGCGGCGACAATTGCGCGAGATCATCGGCCCGTTGCGCAGTCTGGCGACCGTGGCCCACGCCGCCCGTAGCGAACGAGCGCTGGATCGGCGCGTGCCGCCAGCGCAGATCGCCGAACTCGACAACCTCGGCAACGACTTCAACGCCTTGCTCGACGAACTGGAGTCGTGGCAAACCCATCTGAAAAGCGAAAACGAGACCCTGGCCCACCAGGCCAGTCACGACAGTCTTACCGGGTTGCCGAACCGCGCCTATTTCGAGGGCCGTTTGATTCGGGCCCTGCGCAATGCCGGCAAACTCAAGGAGCGCGTGGCTGTACTGTTTTTGGACAGCGACCGTTTCAAAGGCATCAACGATAACTTTGGCCATGCGGCCGGTGACGCGGTACTGGTGGCGGTTGCCAATCGGGTGCGCGCGCAATTGCGTGAAGAAGATTTGGTCGCGCGCCTGGGCGGGGACGAATTCGCTGTACTGCTCGCGCCTCTGCACAAGGTCGAAGACGCCGAACGCATCGCCGACAAGATTCTCGCGAGCATGGACATGCCGATCGCCCTGCCGGGTGACGCCAGCGTTGTGACGTCGCTCAGTATCGGCATCGCGGTTTACCCCGACCATGGCGTCACCCCCGGTGCGCTGCTCAACGCTGCCGACGCGGCGATGTATCAAGCCAAGCGCCTGTCGCGTGGCGCTCAATCCACGGCCGGGTCGGAGCACCCGGTCAGTCCCGTTCAAACCAGGAGCTAATTTCCGTGTTCACTTTTCCTTCTCGACTGTTTTCCACGCTGATGTTGATGGCCATATTGGCGCTGACCGGTTGCCAGACCGCCCCGCAAAAGGGCCTCTCTGCGGCGCAGGTTGCCGTGCTCAAGCAACAAGGCTTCGAGCTGACTGACGATGGCTGGGAGTTCGGCCTGTCCGGCAAAGTGCTGTTCGGCAGCGATGTCGAGAGCCTCAATACACAGAGCACCGAGATCGTCTCGCGCATCGGCAAAGCCCTGTTGGGCGTGGGCATTGAGCGGGTACGGGTCGACGGCCACACTGATGCGTCGGGCAAGGAAACCTACAACCAGCAACTGTCATTGCGCCGGGCCAAGAGCGTCGCCAACGTATTGGGCACGGTTGGCATGAAGCAAGAAAACATACAGCTGCGCGGGCTGGGCAGCAGCGAGCCGGTGGCATCCAACGACACCGCCGCGGGCCGCACGGAAAACCGTCGGGTTTCGATTGTGGTCAGCGCCGACTAATCGGCGAACTGCATCTCACGGGTCTGCCCCATCAGCAGACCCTGATTACGCTCGGTCACCTCACGGATGTAATCCCACAACAAGGTAATCCGCTTCAACTTGCGCAGATCCTCCCGGCAGTACATCCAGAACTGCCGGGTGATGTCGATTTCTTCCGGCAGCACCGGCAACAAACGCGGGTCCTGTGCGGCGAGGAAACACGGCAGAATCGCCAGTGAGCGACCTTGCTGCGCCGCGACGAATTGCGCGATCACGCTGGTGCTGCGCAAGTTCGCGCTGGCACCCGGTAGCGCATTCGCCAGGTAAAGCAGCTCCGAGCTGAACGCCAGGTCATCCACATAACTGATGAATTGATGCTTGCCCAAGTCTGCCGGGCGGCGGATCGGTGGGTGTTTGTCGAGGTAGTCCTGGGTCGCATAGAGCTGCAAGCGGTAGTCGCAGAGTTTGCAGCAGACGTACGGTCCGTGCTCCGGGCGTTCCAGCGCGATGACGATGTCGGCCTCTCGCTTGGACAGGCTGATGAAGTGAGGCAGCGGCAGGATGTCCACCGAGATGGCCGGGTAGGCGTCGACGAAATGGCTCAGTTGCGGCGTGATGAAAAAACTGCCGAAGCCTTCAGTGCAGCCCATGCGCACATGCCCGGACAGCGCCACGCCAGAGCCTGAAACCTGCTCGCAGGCCATGTGCAATGTGCTTTCAATCGATTCGGCGTATCCCAGCAAACGCTGGCCTTCGGTGGTGAGCACGAAGCCGCTGGTCCGCGATTTCTCGAACAGCAACGTGCCTAACGCCGATTCCAGCGAACTGATCCGCCGCGACACGGTGGTGTAGTCGACCGCCAGCCGTTTGGCCGCGGTGCTGGCCTTGCGGGTGCGGGCAACTTCGAGGAAAAACTTGAGGTCGTCCCAGTTCAGCGAACCTAGAGAGGTGATGTTTTTTTGCATGATGGACGGGCTTTTATGTGCGTTCTTATTAGAAGTTTGCACATCTATACTCCAAAAACAGTCCGACAACCAACTCGTGACACACGCCTCATCTCAAGGCGAACCTTTCGCCTTGGCTCCTACGATAAAAACAAGTTTCGGAGACCAGCATGAACGCATCGCTTACGCCCAACGAAACCACGCTGCAGAAGGTCAAGCTGCTGATCGACGGCGAGTGGGTCGAGTCGCAAACCACCGAGTGGCACGACATCGTCAACCCGGCGACCCAGCAAGTGCTGGCCCAAGTCCCGTTCGCGACCGCCGCTGAAGTCGATGCCGCCGTCAGCGCCGCCCAGCGTGCCTTCCAGACCTGGAAACTGACTCCGATCGGCGCGCGGATGCGCATCATGCTCAAGCTGCAAGCGCTGATCCGCGAGCACTCCAAGCGTATCGCCGTGGTGCTGAGCGCCGAGCAGGGCAAAACCATTGCCGACGCCGAGGGCGATATTTTCCGTGGCCTGGAAGTGGTCGAGCACGCCTGCTCCATCGGCAGCCTGCAAATGGGCGAGTTCGCCGAGAACGTCGCGGGTGGCGTCGATACTTACACCCTGCGCCAACCGATCGGCGTTTGCGCCGGCATCACGCCGTTCAATTTCCCGGCGATGATTCCGCTGTGGATGTTCCCGATGGCCATCGCTTGCGGCAACACTTTCGTATTGAAACCCTCTGAGCAAGATCCGCTGTCGACCATGCTGCTGGTGGAGCTGGCGATTGAAGCCGGTGTGCCAGCGGGCGTGCTCAACGTGGTTCACGGTGGCAAAGACGTGGTTGATGGCCTGTGCACCCACAAGGACATCAAAGCCGTGTCCTTCGTCGGTTCGACCGCTGTCGGTACTCACGTCTATGACCTGGCCGGCAAGCACGGCAAACGCGTGCAGTCGATGATGGGGGCGAAGAACCACGCCGTGGTGCTGGCGGACGCCAATCGCGAGCAAGCGCTAAATGCGCTGGTCGGTGCCGGTTTCGGTGCGGCGGGACAACGTTGCATGGCCACTTCGGTGGTGGTGCTGGTGGGCGCGGCGAAACAATGGCTGCCTGACCTGAAAGCGCTGGCGCAGAAACTCACCGTCAACGCCGGTAACGAGCCGGGCACTGATGTCGGTCCGGTGATCTCGAAAAAGGCCAAGGCACGGATTCTCGAGCTGATCGAAAGCGGCATCAAGGAAGGCGCCAAGCTTGAGCTGGACGGTCGTGACATCAGCGTGCCGGGTTACGAGCAAGGCAACTTCGTCGGCCCGACCCTGTTCTCGGGCGTGACCACCGACATGCAGATCTACACCCAGGAAATCTTCGGCCCGGTGCTGGTGGTGCTGGAAGTCGATACGCTTGATCAGGCGATTGCGCTGGTCAACGCCAACCCGTTCGGTAACGGCACAGGTCTGTTCACCCAGAGCGGTGCGGCGGCGCGTAAATTCCAGACGGAAATCGATGTTGGCCAGGTTGGCATCAACATCCCGATTCCGGTGCCGGTGCCGTTCTTCAGCTTCACCGGTTCGCGCGGTTCGAAACTCGGCGACCTCGGCCCGTACGGCAAGCAAGTGGTGCAGTTCTACACGCAGACCAAAACGGTCACGGCGCGCTGGTTCGATGACGACAGCGTCAACGACGGCGTGAACACCACCATCAACCTGCGCTGAGGAACGTGCCATGAAAATCGCATTTATCGGTCTGGGCAACATGGGCGCGCCGATGGCGCGCAACCTGATCAAGGCTGGCCATTCGCTGAATCTGGTCGACTTGAACAAAACCGTGTTGGCGGAGTTGGAGCAGATGGGCGGCACCATCCGCGCTTCGGCCCGCGAGGCTGCCGAGGACGCCGAACTGGTGATCACCATGCTCCCGGCCGCCGTGCACGTGCGCAGCGTCTGGCTCGGTGAAGACGGTATTCTCGCCGGCATCGGCAAAGGCGTGCCGGCGGTGGATTGCAGCACCATCGATCCGCAGACTGCTCGTGACGTCGCTGCGGCTGCCGCCAAACAAGGCGTGGCCATGGCCGATGCGCCGGTGTCCGGCGGTACGGGCGGTGCGACTGCCGGGACCCTGACCTTCATGGTCGGCGCCACGCCGGAACTGTTCGCCACCCTGCAACCGGTGCTGGCGCAAATGGGCCGCAACATCGTTCATTGCGGTGAAGTCGGCACCGGGCAGATCGCCAAAATCTGCAACAACCTGCTGCTGGCGATTTCGATGGTCGGCGTCAGTGAAGCGATGGCGCTGGGTGATGCGCTGGGGATCGATACGTCGGTGCTGGCCGGGATCATCAACAGTTCGACCGGGCGTTGCTGGAGTTCGGAAATGTACAACCCATGGCCGGGCATCGTCGAAACAGCACCGGCTTCTCGTGGGTACACCGGTGGTTTCGGTGCTGAATTGATGCTCAAGGATCTGGGCCTTGCGACTGAAGCGGCGCGTCAGGCACATCAGCCAGTTGTACTGGGCGCGGTGGCGCAGCAGCTATATCAGGCAATGAGCCAGCGCGGGGACGGCGGGAAAGATTTCTCGGCGATTATAAACAGCTATCGCAAGCCTGCAATTGAAGGGCAGCGCTGAACAAACTGTGGGAGCGAGCCTGCTCGCGATGACGGCGGTCGCTTCAACAAGGAAGTGACTGACCGTCCGCTTTCGCGAGCAGGCTCGCTCCCACAAGAGAATTGCGTGTATCTGATATTGTTTGCCGGGAAACCACGTCGGGTGGTTCCCCGGCTTTTTTGCATCAGGCAAACACGAAATATTTGCGCACCGTCTCAACCACTTCCCACGTGCCTTTCATCCCTGGCTCAACCACGAAGATGTCGCCCGCGCGCAGGTGGATGGGTTCCATGCCGTCGGGGGTGATCACGCAGTAGCCTTCCTGGAAATGGCAGTACTCCCACTTCACATAATCGACTCGCCACTTGCCCGGCGTGCAGATCCAGGTGCCCATGATCTTGCTGCCGTCTTCGCTGGTGTAGGCATTTAGGTTGACGGTGTGCGGGTCGCCTTCGAGTTTTTCCCATTTGCAGGCGTCGAGTACCGGCAGCGGATGGGTATCGCGCAGAACGGTGATAGGGGCGGTCGCGGTCATGAGAACTCCGGGCTGAGGGCTGTGGACTGAAGTCGCACCCTATAGCGCCCGGTCGCCGGTCAGTTGTCTGTACTCGACATCAAGCTGCTCAGAAACGCGCAGATCGTTAGAGTTTCTCCAGCGGGCATTCAACTCTGGCTCGCTCCAGCTCGACCTCAAACCCTTCGAGTTGCGCGTATTGGCGCGTGAGTTCGGCCATGGTGCGGTTGATCTCGCTTTTTTTCGCTTCTATGGCTTGTTGTGCCAACGCCCACGGCATCGCCTCACCGTGATGTTCGCAGAAGATCGCCTGCAACTCCTTGAGCCGAAAACCCATGTCTTTGGCGCACTTGATGAAGATCAGCAGTTCGACACTCTGCTGATCGTACAGGCGGTAGTTACCCTGTCGCCGGGGTGTGGGCAACAGGCCGATCGACTCGTAGTGGCGGATGCTTTTGATGGTGGTGCCGGAACGTTGCGCGGCTTGGCCGATGTACATATAAGTCCCTTTTTCAACAAGTAACAGCGCAGCGCATTATCGGCAGACTCAGCGGCTGGCGATAGCCTGCACCTGTCCCAGCCAGGCTTGCCGTTGCTGATCGCTTGAGCCGAGCACCGGCCCGAACGTCAGCGTGCGCAAGGGTTTGATCCCACAGAAATCGAGGGTCGTCTTGCGCACCTGATGTAGCCCCGGCATGCGATAGATCCAGCGGTAATACCAGGGCGGAGTATCCATGGTCACCAGTAAATCGGCGGTGCGTCCCGCCAACAGTTTTTCGGGAAACGCTTTGCCCGAGCGATATTTGAAGGCAAAACCCGGGAGAAACACCCGATCAAAAAAACCTTTGAGCAACGCCGGAATACCGCCCCACCAGATCGGGTAAACCAGTGTCAGATGTTCGGCCCAGAGTATGTCGGATTGTGCCGCGTTCAAGTCATCTTCCAGCGGCTGGATCTGTTGATAACTGTCGCGCAGCACCGGATCGAAAACCATCTCGCCAAGGCGCAACTGGCGCACCTCGTGTCCGGCATCGAGTGCTGATTGTGCGTAGCGCTCAGCGAGTGCAGCGCAAAAACTCTTGGTCGAAGGATGGCCGAGAATCAGCAGAATGCGTTTGCCCATGGTCATCGTCCCTGCTGTAAAAAAGCCAAGGATGAAGTCTGCCCCTTAGGGGAGAGTCAAGGCTTTGAGCAGCGCTTTGGCGTAACTCGGCAGAGCGCTGAAATCCTTCGCGCACAGCCGCAACGTGCGGCGCGCCCAAGGCTCTTCGAGGGCAACGCTTTTGAATGAGCGTGGCGTTGCGCGCTCGACGGCAGCCAGCGGCACAATCGCCACTCCGGCGCCGTGGCCGACCATGCGCATCACGCCGTCGAAACCGTCGGCGCGGATGCGGATCTGCATGCGCGAGCCACTGTGCAAAGCCTGTTCTTCAAGATAGATCGCCAGTGCGCTGTCGGCGCCCAGTGCTACGAATTCGTAGCGCAAGGCATCGCTGAAACTGACCTCGACGGCGTCAGATAATGGGTGATCCAGCGGCAGAATCAGTACCAATGGATCGTCACGAAAAGGCTGGGTTTGTAGGTCGCTGGTGTCGACCGCGTCGGAAACAATCCCAAGATCCGCCGCCCCCTGACGCAAGGCGTGGGTGATGCGGGCGCTGGGCAGCTCTTGCAGGTCGATGTCGAGATTGGGATGGCTGCGCAGGAAGTCCGCGAGCACTTCCGGCAGGTACTCGGTGATTGCGGTGGTGTTGCACAACAACCGCACCTGACCTTTGACGCCTTGTGCGTATTCGGCGAGATCCTGCTGCATGCGTTCGGCTTGTTGCAGGAGGACGCGTGCGTGGTGGGCCAACGCTTTGCCTGCGGGTGTCGGGGTGACGCCACGACGACCGCGTTCCAGAAAGTCAGCGCCGAGTGAGGCTTCCATTGCACGAATTCGCGCACTGGCGGCGGCGAGGGACAGATGGCTGCGGGCGGCGCCGGCGGTGATGTTGCCGGTGTCGAGAATGTGCAGATAGAGGCGCAGATCGGTGAGGTCGAAGTGCATGGGCAGCCTCTGGTTTTGTGGTTTATGGATAGACCCCATCGCTGGCAAGCCAGCTCCCACAGGGTTTTGTGTGTACTCAGGTTTTGAATGCAACCGATAAACCTGTGGGAGCTGGCTTGCCAGCGATGGGGCCAGTTGCCTTAATGAATTTCCAAGCCTCTTGCATTGGCAGAGGCTGTCTCAGTATATGGCAGATTTTCAGTCAGTCCCGACTGGCGCACAGTAGCGCCATGAACACACTCGCAGATTTCTACCAAAACCTCGGTCTGGCCCTGTCCCTGCTGGTCATCGCCACATTCGTGCTCGCCGGTCTGATCAAAGGCGTCATTGGCCTCGGCCTGCCGACCGTCGCCATGGGGCTGCTCGGTCTGGATATGTCCCCATCACAGGCTGCTGCGTTGCTGATCATCCCGGCAACATTGACCAACGTCTGGCAACTGGCGTTCGGCGGTCATTTGAAAGGATTGATCAAACGCCTCTGGCCGATGCTTTTGATGATTTTCCTCGGCGCCGGTATCGGCACGTTATCGATCGGCATGGTCGGCGGACATTGGGTGGTACGCGGATTGGGCGCGGCACTGTTGCTGTATGCGTTGAGCGGGCTATTGCTGCCGACGCTGCACATAAAGCCGCGCCATGAGCCATGGCTTGGCCCGGTCTGCGGGGTGATCACCGGTGTTATCACTTCGGCCACCGGAGTCTTCGTGATTCCCGCAGTGCCATACCTGCAAGCGCTGGGTTTGAGTCGCGATGAACTGGTGCAGGCGCTCGGGCTGTCGTTTACCGTCTCGACCCTGGCGTTGGCCGGCGGCTTGCTCTGGCGTGGCGCGTTGGGTGGCGGTGAATTGAGCGCCTCGCTGCTGGCGCTGGTTCCGGCAGTGCTTGGCATGTTGCTCGGCCAATGGCTGCGTCAGCGAATCAGCGCGGTGCTGTTCAAACGGGTGTTCTTCATCGGTCTGGGCGCGCTCGGCGCCCACTTGCTGATCAGCGGCTAGCCGACGATTCACTGAGCATGTCGATCGAGCGAATGTCGAAATCTCGCTCCAGAAACTCCATGCGCTGCTCGAAAAACTGCTTCATGTGCGGCAGGTTCGAGTGCACATCGAGATGCGCCTGGGATGCCCAGATCTCGTAGAAGATGAACAGTGTCGGATCTTCTTTGTCGCGCAGCATGTGATATTCGATGCAGCCCGGCTCGACGCGGCTTGGCTCGACATAGGCACGGAACAGCGCTTCGAAAGCCGCGGCTTTTTCCGGACGGGTCTTGGCGTGCAGGATGAAACCCAGGCGTTCACTCATCGGAACAACTCCTCAAATTCAGATGGCTGCGAATGCTACGGCAACAATCTGCTGTCGATTCGTGCTTTTTAATCAAATGTATTTTGCGCAACCACGGCTTATTCCGCGCGAGGCCGATCGTTAACCTGCCGCCATTCAACTTTCCCTTCTTCACCCAGCCAGATGGCTGCGCCGAGGCTTTCTCATGAAAAAAGTGTTGTTGCTCAATGGCGGTAAAAAATTCGCTCACTCCGACGGTCGCTACAACACCACCCTGCACGAAACCGCGCTGAGCGTGCTGGATCGCGGCGGTGTCGACGTCAAGACGACCTTCATCGACGAGGGGTATGACGTCGCTGAAGAAGTCGCCAAATTCCTCTGGGCCGATGTGATCATTTATCAAATGCCAGGCTGGTGGATGGGCGCGCCGTGGACGGTAAAAAAGTACATTGACGAAGTCTTCACCGAAGGCCACGGCAGCCTTTACGCCAGCGATGGTCGCACCCGTTCCGATGCGTCGCAGAAGTACGGCAGTGGTGGTCTGGTCCAGGGCAAGCAATACATGCTCTCGCTGACGTGGAACGCGCCGCAGCAAGCGTTTGATGACCCGACTGATTTCTTCGAAGCCAAGGGCGTGGACGCGGTGTACTTCCCGTTTCACAAGGCCAATGAGTTTCTGGGCATGACCGGGTTACCGACGTTTCTGTGTGTCGACGTGATGAAGCGCCCGAACATCGAGAATGATGTGGCGCGCTACGAGCAGCATTTGAGCGAGGTGTTTGGCCTCAAGGCTTGAGTGGTTTCGGGCTACTATCGGTTGTAACAGCAAAAGATCGCAGCCTTCGCCAGCTGCTACAGGGGAACGCATTTCACTGTAGGAGCTGGCGAAGGCTGCGATCTTGGCGATTTCAAAGAGGACACCCGTGAAAGCCAGATCCGATGAGTTGCAGATTTTCGTCTGTGTGATCGAGTGCGGTTCGATTTCCGCCGCGGCCGAGCAGGTCGGGCAGACGCCGTCGGCCGTCAGCCGCACGTTGTCACGGCTGGAAGCCAAGCTTGATACCACGCTGATCAACCGCACCACGCGGCGCATGGACCTGACCGAGGAGGGCAAGTATTTCTTTGAGCAGGCCAAGCTGATTCTCGATCAGATGGAGCAACTCGAAGAACGCCTGTCCTCACGCCAGCAAACCCCGTCCGGACGCCTGCGGATCAACGCCGCGTCGCCGTTCATGCTGCACGCCGTCGTGCCCTACATCGACGAATTCCGTCAGCTCTACCCGGACATCCAGCTCGAACTCAACAGCAATGACCTGATCATTGACCTGCTGGAACAAAGCACCGACGTCGCCATCCGCATCGGCACCCTCGCCGATTCGACATTGCATGCGCGGTCGCTGGGTTGCAGTCCGCTGCTGATCGTCGCCAGCCCTGCCTATCTGAAAACCCACGGCACGCCGTTGCAAGTGGCCGACCTCAGCGAACACGCCTTGCTCGGTTTTACCCAGAACGAAGGCCTCAATCAGTGGCCGTTGCGTTACGTGCACGGTGACCGCTGGCCCATCACCCCGGCCATCAGCGCCTCCAGCGGCGAAACCGTTCGGCACTTGGCGCTGGAAGGGCAGGGCATCGCGTGCCTGTCGCACTTCATGACCATCGACGACATCCGCGCCGGGCGTTTGAAGGTCGTGCTGGCGGAATTCAACAGTGGTTATCGCCAACCGATCAACGCCGTTTACTACCGTAACTCGCAACTGGCGCTGCGGATTCAGTGCTTCCTCGACTTCATCCAGAGCAAACTCGCGGCTTACGCCAGCGCCGATTTCAAAGGCTGATTCGTGACCTCTGCGCAACAGTGATTTGGGCGAGCGCGGGTTTTTCGGCCGCCGTCGTCGGTCGATACTCGTCCCATCACTTACTCACGCAGGGAGTTTCTCCATGAACGTATTCGTCACCGGCGCTGCCGGTTTTATCGGCGGCTCCATCGCTACCGGTCTGGTTCAGGCCGGCCACAATGTTACGGGTCTGGTGCGCAGCGCCGAACAAGCCGATGAACTCAAAGCACTGGGCATCACCCCGGTGATCGGCACCCTCGACGACAAAACACTGCTCGCCGAACAGGCCCGCGCTGCCGACGCAGTGATCAACGCCGCCAGCAGCGACCACCGCGCTGCGGTTGAGGCCTTGCTCGACGCTTTGCGCGGCTCCAATAAAGTATTCCTGCACACCAGCGGTTCGAGCATCGTCGGCGATGCATCCGGCGGCAAGTCGAGCGACGTCATCTACTACGAAGACAACCTTCCCGAGCCGACCGTCGACAAAGCCGCACGCGTGGCCATCGACAACCTGATCCTCGATGCCGCGAAGGACGGCGTGAATTCGGCCGTCGTCTGCAACACCTTGATCTACGGCCACAGCCTGGGCGTCAACCGCGACAGCGTGCAATTGCCGCGCTTGCTGAAACAGGCGCGCAAAAGCGCTGTGGTTCGCCACGTCGGCACGGGTCAGAACATCTGGTCCAACGTACACATCGAAGACGTCGTCGCCCTGTACCTGCTGGCGCTGACCAAAAACGTCCCGGGCACGTTCTACTTTGTCGAAAGCGGCGAAGCGTCGTTCATCGACATGACCACCGCCATGGCCGAAGCCCTCAACCTGGGCCAGCCACAAGACTGGCCACTTCCGGATGCCGAAGCCGAGTGGGGCTATGAAATGGCCAACTACGGCCTCGGCTCCAACAGCCGGGTACGCGGCAAACACGCCCGCGAAATGCTGGGCTGGACGCCGAAACGCACCTCGGTGGTTGAATGGATTCGTAACGAAATGGTGTGATTGGCGTTCAGGCCCCGCCATGCTTTGTCATCAACCTTCAGAACGGCTGCCATCGGGCAGCCGTTTTTGTTTCAGGCTTTGCTCTTGTATTACGTCAGTCCTATGGTGCTCTGAACATTGCAGTTCAGCAGGTACAAGGATGATTAATCGTTACGACGCAGAAGGGGCTCAAAGCAGCTTTCAGGCCGGTTCGAATGAGCAAGTGCTGAGCAATAAGCTGGGAATTACCGATCCTGAAGACATGGATGATGCAGAACTTGTTCTGCTAGAAAAGCTTTACCAATCTGTACTCATAGAGCATTTGCCTGATCGGCCAATAACTGTTCAGGATTTGAAAGATTGGCATCGACACTGGCTGGGCAATATCTATCCATGGGCTGGCGAGATCCGCGCGGTAAATTTGGGCAAGGATGGCTTCTTCTTCGCCGCTGCGCCGCAGATCGCTCGATTGCTCGATGGATTTGAAAAGGACTGTCTTACCAAATACACACCGTGTAGACCTGATCTGGATGAAAATCTGATTCGGGCCATCGCTGTAACGCACGTGGAGTTCATCCTGATTCATCCTTTTCGCGAAGGTAATGGGCGCCTCTCGCGATTATTGGCGGATGTCATGGCCGTGCAGGCGGGCTACGTGCCGCTTGACTACAGCAGTTGGGAACGAAACAGGGAGGCTTATTTTGCAGCAATCAATCAGGGGCTGAACTGCAACTACGAACCCATGGAGTATTGGGTGCGGCAGGCGTTGTGGACTTGAGATAAAAGGCTATTTGGCCAGGGAAAGGTGCAGAAACTTGCTGGATCTGACTTTGAGCTTGCGCTCGATTGTCTCGACACTTTGACCGGTCTCTATGGCTGTCGAGCTGGCGATCGCGCGGATCAACGTTTCGGCAGTCAGCTTTTTTCTGGTGCGGCGCGCAGTTGTCATGGCGAGGGCTCGATAGAGAACGTCAGGCGAGTATAGCGCTTGCCTCAATTTTCAGAATACCCCTTAAACCTGTGGGAGCTGGCTTGCCAGCGATAGCGGCCGACCAGCCAGCATCGATGTTGAATGTGCAGCCGTCATCGCTGGCAAGCCAGCTCTCACAGGGTTTTGTGTTTGCCGCAAAGCCATGAAAATCCCGCCCCCCAATTTTCATTAATCACGACAAGACATATCCATCCGCGACACCTTTTGCCTCTCCGCGAAAATTACTTTCATGTGGTTTGAAATCTCGATCTCGAAATGATTTATGAGTTTCACAACCCATTCGAACGTGACCCTTTCGAGGAGTACCGCATGACGCCTTCTTTCGGCTATTGGCTGCTGGTGTATGCCGCCGTGGCCATCATCGCTTTGATCGTGTTGATCGCCCGTTATCGACTCAATCCCTTCATTGTCATCACGCTGATTTCCATTGGTCTGGCACTGGTGGCGGGCATGCCGCCGTCGGGTGTGGTGGGTGCGTATGAGGCCGGGGTCGGCAAGACGCTCGGGCACATTGCGCTGGTGGTGGCGCTGGGGACGATGCTCGGCAAGATGATGGCCGAGTCCGGTGGCGCGGATCAGATGGCGCGCACGTTGATCGACAAGTTCGGCGAGAAGAACGCGCACTGGGCGATGGTCTGCATCGCGTTTCTGGTCGGGCTGCCGCTGTTCTTCGAAGTCGGTTTTGTGTTGCTGGTGCCGATTGCGTTTACCGTGGCGCGACGGGTGGGTGTCTCCATCCTGATGGTTGGTTTGCCCATGGTTGCCGGCCTCTCGGTGGTGCATGCATTGGTGCCGCCGCACCCGGCCGCAATGCTGGCGGTGCAGGCGTATCAGGCGTCGGTCGGGCAGACCTTGTTGTATGCAATCGCGATCGGGATTCCTACGGCGATCATCGCCGGCCCGCTGTACGCCAAATTCATCGTCCCGCGCATTCAGTTGCCGGCGGATAACCCGCTGGAAAAACAATTCCTCGACCGCGAGCCACGCGACAAGCTGCCGAGCTTCGGCATCACCATGGCGACCATTCTGTTGCCGGTGGTGCTGATGCTGATCGGCGGTTGGGCCAACCTGATTTCGACGCCGGGCAGCGGTTTCAATCAGTTCCTGTTGTTCATCGGCAACTCGGTGATTGCGCTGTTGCTGGCGACGTTGCTGAGCTTCTGGACGCTGGGCATCGCCCAAGGTTTCAACCGCGAATCGATCCTCAAATTCACCAATGAATGCCTGGCACCGACCGCCAGCATCACCTTGCTGGTGGGGGCGGGCGGTGGTTTGAACCGGATACTGGTCGACGCCGGCGTGACCGATCAAATCGTCGGCCTCGCTCACGAATTTCATCTGTCGCCGCTGCTCATGGGTTGGCTATTTGCCGCTCTGATGCGTATCGCTACCGGTTCGGCGACTGTGGCGATGACCACCGCGTCCGGCGTGGTTGCGCCTGTGGCCATTGGTTTGGGATATCCACACCCCGAACTGTTGGTGCTGGCGACCGGGGCCGGGTCGGTTATCTTTTCCCACGTCAACGACGGCGGCTTCTGGTTGATCAAGGAATACTTCAACATGACGGTCGCGCAGACGTTCAAGACCTGGACCGTGCTTGAGACGTTGATCTCGCTGGTCGCTTTCGGTCTGACCGTCGGCCTTTCTTACCTGCTGTAACCGGAGCCCGCCGCCATGGACATCCTCTACCAGATCCGCGCCCGTCAGGATTCTTTCAGCGCCGGCGAAGGCCGCATCGCCCGTTTGATGCTCGATGACGTCGGCTTTGCCGCCTCCGCCAGCCTCGAAGATTTGGCGCAACGAGCAGAAGTCAGCACCGCCACGCTGTCGCGATTTGCCCGTACCGTCGGTTGCCGCGACCTGCGTGATCTGCGCCTGCAACTGGCCCAGGCCAGCGGCGTGGGCAGTCGTTTTCTCGACCCGGCGGGCACGCCTGAACAGTCGGCGTTCTATGGCCAGATTGTCGGCGATATCGAAAGCACCCTGCGTCAGCATCTGGCCGGGTTCGACGAATCACGCTTCGCCGATGCGGTAAAACTGCTCGGTCAGGCGCGGATGATCCACGCCTTCGGCATGGGCGGCTGCTCGACCCTGTGCAGCGATGAGTTGCAGGTGCGTCTGGTACGGCTCGGTTATCCGATTGCGGTCTGCCACGACGCGGTGATGATGCGCGTCACCGCCGCCAGCCTCAACGCCGAACAGGTAGTCATCGTCTGCTCGCTGACCGGCATCACCCCGGAATTGCTGGAGACCGTCGAACTGGCGCGCAACTACGGCGCGCGCATCCTCGCCATCACTCGTGCCGACTCGCCGCTGGCGGAACTGGCCGACATCGTCCTGCCGCTGCAAGGCGCAGAGACATCGTTCATCTACAAACCGACGGCAGCGCGTTACGGCATGTTGCTTGCCATCGACGTCCTCGCGACCGAGCTGGCGCTGGCCAGTCCTGAAGACAATCAAGAACGTCTGCGGCGCATCAAACTCGCTCTCGACGAATACCGTGGCGGCGACGATCACCTGCCGCTGGGAGACTGACATGCTGTACGACACCCTGATTCGCAACGCCCTGATCATCGATGGCAGCAACACACCCGGCTATCGCGCTGACGTGGCGATTCTCAACGGTCGAATCGAGCGCATCGGCGACCTGCGCGATGCCCAGGCCACCGAAGCAATCGACGCTGCCGGCCGCGTGCTGGCGCCGGGTTTTATCGACGTGCACACCCACGACGACACCGTGGTCATCCGTCAGCCAGAGATGCTGCCAAAACTCAGCCAAGGCGTGACCACGGTGATTGTCGGCAACTGTGGCATCAGCGCTTCGCCGGTCAGCTTGAAAGGCAATCCGCCGGATCCGATGAACCTGCTCGGCAGCGCAGCGGCGTTTGTTTATCCACGGTTCAGCGATTACCGCGCGGCGGTCGAAGCGGCCAACACCACGTTGAACGTTGCCGCGTTGGTCGGTCACACGGCGCTGCGCAGCAATCACCTCGACGACCTGTTTCGCACCGCGACTCCTGCCGAAATCACCGCGATGCGCGCGCAGTTGCGCGAAAGTCTTGAGGCTGGCGCACTTGGATTATCCACAGGTCTGGCTTACGCCAGCGCCTATAGCGCCTCCACCGATGAAGTCATGCAACTGACCGAAGAACTGGCGGCATTCGGCGCGGTGTACACCACTCATCTACGCAGCGAATTTGCCCCGGTGCTGGAGGCGATGGATGAGGCATTTCAGATCGGGCGCCACGCTAAATCGCCAGTGATCATTTCCCACCTCAAGTGTGCCGGTGTCGGCAACTGGGGGCGCAGTCCGCAGTTGCTCGCGTCGTTGGAAGAGGCAGCGAAAACCCATCCGGTCGGCTGCGATTGCTATCCGTATGCGGCGAGTTCCTCGACGCTGGATCTGAAACAAGTCACCGACGCGCACCGCATCACCATCACCTGGTCGACGCCGCATCCGGAGGTCAGTGGTCGCGATCTGATCGACATCGCTGCCGATTGGAACGTGCCGTTGCTCGACGCGGCAAAACGCCTGCAACCGGCGGGTGCGGTGTACTACGGCATGGACGAGGCGGATGTACGAAGAATCCTCGCGCACCCGCTGTCGATGGTGGGCTCTGACGGACTGCCGGAAGACCCGTTCCCGCACCCACGCCTGTGGGGCGCTTTCCCACGGGTGCTCGGGCATTTCAGTCGTGACGTCGGACTGTTTCCGCTGCACACGGCGGTGCACAAGATGACCGGTCTGTCGGCGGCGCGGTTTGGCTTGAAGGAAAGAGGCGAGATTCGTGAAGGAAACTGGGCGGATCTGGTGATGTTCGATCCGGCGACCGTGCGCGATGTTGCGGATTTCCATGATCCGCAACGGGCGGCGCAGGGGATTGACGGGGTGTGGATCAACGGTGTTTTGAGTTACAGCGATGGTCAGGCAAATGGTCGAAGGGAAGGGCGGTTTCTTGCGCGCCAGGGCGATTTGCGCGACGGCTTTAGTTGATGTTTCGCGCAGTGCGTCACAGTAGTGGCACATTGCGACTAAAGAAAACCATCAACAAGCCGAAGTGCTGACATCCAGCCCGGCTACACTCTTGGGCCAACCAGTCAGGGAGCAACCCATGAGCTTCGGCAAAACCACCCCGATCCTGCGGATTTTCGATGAAGCCAAAGCCGTAGAGTTCTACGTCGACTTCCTCGGTTTCAAGATCGACTGGCAGCATCGTTTCGAAGCGAACTTCCCGTTATATCTGCAGGTGTCGCGTGGCGAATGCGTGCTGCATTTATCCGAGCATCATGGCGATGCCTCGCCGGGTTCGGCGTTGCGCATCGAGACCGATGAACTTGAGGCATTTCAGCAGCAATTGGTGGCCAAGGAATACAAGTTCTCGCATCCGCAGATTCAGGCGACGCCGTGGGGTAGCCAGGACATGACCATTGCCGATCCGTTTGGGAATCGGTTGGTGTTTACCAATGCGATTAGTGTTTGAGCCTGGAAGCCCCTCATCGGAACGCCGCCCGCCTAACCCTCTCCCGGAGGGAGAGGGGACTGACCGAGGTGTCATGCGCTGTACATCGACCTGAAAGACTTGCAGCGATTATGGATTCACCGCGGTGTTTGCAGGTCGGCGTAAATCGTCAGCGTCTCTCGGTCGGCCCCCTCTCCCCCGGGAGAGGGCTGGGGTGAGGGTAAAAAATCGCAAGCCAACCAAAAAGCCCGCTGCCCAACCACTACGGTCTGCCAGCGGGCTTTTTCGCTACTCAGTCGGCACTAATCTGTCCAGCACCCGGTTAACCGCCAGCTCTGCCAGCATCACCACCTGCGCGATGCCTTGCAGGGTTTTGCGGTGTGTGCCTTCCACCATGGCTACGTGGTTGTTAAGCATGACGGTGGCCGAGCCGAGCGTTTCACTGGCATCTGCCAGCAGGGATTCGTTATCGGACTCGGGGCTGGCCATGTACAGCGCGTTGGGTTTGTAAGGCGCGGCCATGATTTCGGCGGTTGGTGGGCCGAGGTAGTGGTCGAGGGCGCGCTCGGCGGCTTCGTGGAGTTTCTTTGAATCGGGGGATTCGTAGGGCGAGGCCGGGTCGGTGACCGGTGGGTTTGGCGTTACTTTGAACATTTACCAGATCCTCATTGGAGGCTGGCCAACGCTTCTCTACTAAAAGAAGTGGAGGCAGCTGTGCGCAGGTTAGTAGACCGGGGATCTGGGAAACCGGCGCGCCCGGAGGCGCCCTGCGCACAGCCACCATAACGTTCAGGCAAGGCCTGTCGATCTGATGAGCTATACGCCCCAAACATGCCGGGCTACTAAACCCGATCACTGGAAATCAGTGACGGATCCAAGTTACGCAGCAAGGCCAGGGCGCACAAGCCGGCGGATTCTGGCTTAGGCGTAGGCCGCGGCGCAAGGATTTGTAGGCTCTTGGGCGTAACACAGAGTGTCTTTAAACATCATGGAGGTAGCGGGTTTATTGCGCTAAATATGGCGTGGATTTACCTGTCGGATTGAGGTGCGGCGACGGACGCCTTCGCGAGCAGGCTCGCTCCCACAGTGAGTTGTGCTGTCCACAAAACCTGAGTCCACTACAGTTCAACTGTGGGAGCGAGCCTGCTCGCGAAGGGGCCCGCGCAATCACCCCCGATGCGTCTGCCGAAACTCCCCGGGCGGCATCCCCCGCCGGCTCTTGAATGTGCGATGAAACGACCTCGGTTCGGTAAACCCCAAATACTGCGCAATGTCCTGAATCGGCAACGTGCTGTTCAACAGGTAGTGCTCAGCCAACTCCTGCCGCAGATCATCCAGAATTTGCTGATAAGACGTGCCCGCCTGATGCAACTGCCGCTGCAACGTGCGCACCGACACAGCAAGATGCTCGGCCACCTGCTCCTTGCGCGGCAGGCCCTCCTTGAGCAACTGACGCAAAATGCTCTTCACCTGTTGCGCAAGCGACGCATCCTCCAGGGTCGCCATCAACCCCATCGCATGCTCTTCCAGCGTGCGCAGCAATTGCGCATCGGCCTGACGCAGCGGCAACTGCAAATACGCCGGCGGCACAATCAACGCTGAATACGGTTGATCGAACAGCACCGGGCAATCGAAAAACGCTTCGTACTGCGCGAGCGTCACCTCGTCAGGACACGAATATTCCAGCCAGACTGCCGCTGGCGACATCTGCGTATCAGCAATCCAGCGCGCATATTGCAGCCACGAACCAAGGACGTTTTCCACCAGATGCCGACGAATCCGCGGGCGCTGATAACGGCAGGTCCAGATCAGGTGTACTTGGCCATCCTGCACCTCGGCGCGGCTGACGCCCATGTCGCCTACCAGCTTCTCGAACGGCATGATGCGGCTCATCGCATCGCCCAGGGTCGCGCAGTTCATGGTGATGTAACCGAGCACACTCCATGAATTGGGCAGCACAAAATTCGCTGCATTGAGCCCGAACAGCGGATCGCCCGAGTGCTCGCAGAAATAATCGAGCAACTTTTCATGCGCCTCACCCGGCAAGCGCAGGGTGTTGTCGCTCAACTGCTGCGCCTGCAACCCGGCCGCCGCCAACGCAGGCTCGATGGCCATGCCCAATTGCTCGGCATGGCGCAGGTACTTGAGCAGCGGCGGAACGGAGGTGAAGCCGAGCGATTGCATGATCGTATTCCCTTGATCAAAGCGTGCATGAGCGGATGAATGCCTGAAAGGTAATTTGAAACCACGGCTAAAGTAAATGGCTGACGCTTGCGCGACGTTTGACTCAATTGGCTACACGAACTGGCCGGATGCGACCGTGACACTTTTCGGCCGCCGACTAGTATGGACGCCTGAAATATCGCTGATAAGAACCGAAAAAGGACACACGCATGCGACGCTGGAACGGCTGGGGAGATGCAACCACGGTGGTCGAACTGCCGGCCCAGGGCGCGAGTTTTCTCGCCGAACGGTTGGGCGACGGTCGAGCGCTGCCCGATGCGACGCTGGAAACGGCGCTGGCCCGCGTGCCTGAATCGCGGTTGCGGGCTCACACGTTGTACAGCGTCGATGCTCATGACCGGTTACTGCACGCTCGCGGCCAGAGCCTGCCGGATTGGCTGGCATTACGCGAAGGCACGTTGGGCCATTATCCCGATGCGGTGGCATTCCCCGAGACAGCCGAGCAGATTCGCCAATTGCTGGGGCTCGCCCATGAACAAGACCTGTGCCTGATTCCTTACGGCGGCGGCACGTCGGTGGCCGGGCACATCAACCCGCCGGATTCCGCGCGGCCGGTAGTGACGGTGTCGCTGGCGCGGATGAATCGTCTGATCGACCTTGATGAACACAGCCTGTTGGCGACTTTCGGCCCCGGTGCCAGTGGTCCGCAGGTGGAAAGTCAGTTGCGGGCGCGCGGTTACACGTTGGGGCATTTTCCGCAGTCGTGGGAGCTGTCGACGTTGGGCGGTTGGGTTGCCAGTCGTTCCAGCGGCCAGCAATCTCTGCGTTATGGGCGGATCGAGCAATTGTTCGCCGGGGGCACGCTGGAAACGTTCGCCGGCCCTCTGCAAATCCCCACGTTCCCGGCCTCGGCCGCCGGCCCCGATCTGCGTGAAGTGGTGTTGGGCTGCGAGGGCCGTTTCGGGATCATTTCCGAGGTCACGGTGCGGGTCTGCGCACTGCCCGCTGATGAACGTTTCTACGGCGTTTTTCTGCCGAGCTGGAGCAAAGCGCTGCAAGCCATCCGCCAATTGGCTCAGGCGCGGGTGCCGCTGTCGATGTTGCGCCTGTCCAACGCGGTGGAGACCGAAACGCAACTGGCGTTGGCCGGCCATCCGCAGCAAATTGCCTGGCTGGAAAAGTACCTGAGCTTGCGTGGAGCAGGCGAGGGCAAGTGCCTGCTGACCTTCGGCGTGACCGGCAATCGTCGGCAAAATGCGCTGTCGCTCAGGCAAGCGCGGCAGCATCTCAAAGCTTTTGGCGGCGTATTCACCGGCACCTTGCTCGGCAAGAAATGGGCACAGAATCGCTTCCGTTTTCCTTACCTGCGCGAGAACCTGTGGAACGCCGGTTATGTGGTCGACACCCTCGAAACCGCCACCGACTGGAGCAACGTCGACAACCTGCTCACCCTCATCGAAAACAGCCTGCGCGATGCCTTGGCCGCTGAAGGCGAGCGGGTGCATGTGTTCACTCATCTGTCCCACGTCTACGGCGAGGGTTCGAGCATCTACACCACCTACGTGTTTCGCCCTGCGGCGGATTACCCCGCGACGCTGGCGCGCTGGCAGGCGCTCAAGCACGCGGCCAGCCAGACCATCGTCGACAACCACGGCACCATCAGTCACCAGCACGGCGTGGGCAAGGATCACGCGCCGTACCTGCTGCGCGAGAAAGGCGCGCTGGCGATGGACACCTTGCAGGCGTTGAGCCGGCACTTCGATCCGGCCGGGCGCCTCAACCCCGGCACGCTGTTACCGGAGTGACGGCTATGACTGCGCACTGGAACGCCGCGTGGCGCCAGCAGGTTTTGCCGACGCTGGCCGATGAAACCTGGGATCTGATTGTCATCGGCGGCGGGATCAGTGGCGCCGGAATCCTGCGTGAAGCCGCGCGTCGTGGCTGGCGCTGTCTGCTGCTGGAGCAGCGCGATTTTGCCTGGGGCACGTCCAGCCGATCGTCGAAAATGGTCCATGGCGGTTTGCGTTACATCGCCAAGGGGCAATGGCGGTTGACCCGCGATTCGGTGCGCGAACGTCAGCGCCTGCTCGACGAAGCGCCGGGGCTGGTCGAGCCGATGAGTTTCATGATGCCGCACTATCGCGGCGGCTTTCCCGGGCCACGGGTTTTGGGTGGTTTGCTTTCGGTGTACGACGCTCTGGCCGGGCGGCGCAGCCACCGTTTTCATGACGCGCAGCAACTGCGATATCTGGCGCCGGGGGTGAAGGAAACCGAACTGCTCGGCGGCACCTGTTTTGTCGATGCGCTGACCGATGATGCGCGGCTGGTGATGCGTGTGTTGAGCGAGGCGCGGGCCGACGGTGCGGTGGCGCTGAACGGCGTGCGCGTTGAGCATTTGCTGCGTGAGGACGGGCGCGTGCGCGGGGTTCAGGTTGAGGACTGCGAGGCTGGCGCGTCCCTGCAATTGCGCTGTGGCGTGCTGGCCGTGGCCACCGGCGCCTGGGCTGAACGCCTACGACCAGCCGAGGCACCACGGCAGTTGCGCCCCTTGCGCGGCAGTCATTTGTTGTTGCCGGGCTGGCGTCTGCCGGTGGCGCAGGCGTTCACCTTTTTGCACGAGCGTGATCGGCGACCGGTGTTCGTTTTTCCGTGGGAGGGCGCGACAGTGGTCGGCACCACGGATTTGGATCATCACGAAAATCTGGATCAAAGCGCGAGCATCAGTGCTGAAGAACTCGACTACTTGCTGGCGGCTTGCACGCAACAGTTCCCCGGCGCAGAAGTGATCGCAGCCGATGTGCTGTCGACCTGGTCGGGCGTGCGTCCGGTGGTCGGTGGCGCGGGGGCGAATCAAGACAAACCCTCTAACGAAACCCGTGAGCACGTGCTGTGGCAGGAGCCGGGTTGCGTGACCCTGGCCGGCGGCAAACTGACGACGTTTCGCCCGCAAGCCATCGAAGTGCTCAAGGCTTGCGCGGCGATGCTTGATCGGCCGTTTAATGATGACGCCGCGCCGGTGTTCGCCGCCGTGCCGCCGCTGGCGATCCCCGGACTTGGCGCGCAGCAGTGGCGGCGGCTGGCCGGGCGGCACGGTCGGGACCTGCCAAGGCTGGCGCAACTGCTCACGGAACTGGGCCACGACACGGTCGGCAACACCGACACCTTGTGGGCTGAACTGGCCTTCGCCTGCGAAGCAGAAATGGTCCTGCACCTCGATGACCTGCTGCTGCGCCGCACCCGATTGGGCCTGTTGCTGCCACGCGGTGGCGAAGATTATTTCGCCGTCATCCGCCAGCTCTGTCAGTCGCGACTGGGTTGGAGCGACGAATACTGGCAGCATGAGTTACAGCGTTATCAGGCGTTGTGGCAACGCCATCACGGTTTGCCGGATGCCACGCCTTGATGCCCCTTGAAGAGAGCTCCATGGATAACCACCCGAACAAGCGCTACCTGTTGGCTATCGACAACGGCACCCAAAGCGTGCGCGCGCTGCTCTTCGATCTGCAGGGTAATTTGCTCGGTAAGGGCAAAGTCGAGTTGCAGGCCTATTACTCGACACAGCCGGGCTGGGCCGAGCAGGACCCGGAATATTACTGGGCGAAACTCGGCGAGGCCTGCCAGCAAGTCTGGGCACAAACCGGCATTGATCGCTCAGAGATTGCCGGCGTTTCCCTGACCACACAGCGCGGCACCGTGATCAATGTCGATGCCGAAGGCAAACCGTTGCGCCCGGCGATTCTGTGGCTTGATCAACGCCAGAGTGAGGTCGAAGGTGGGATAAAAGGGCCGTGGGGCTGGCTGTTCAAACTGGTCGGCGCGCAGGCCACCGTGGACCATTTTCGCGCCCAGGCCGAGGCCAACTGGATCGCTCGCCATCAGCCCGAAGTGTGGGCGGCGACCGACAAGTTTTTGCTGCTCTCGGGGTTTCTCACCCATCGCTTGTGTGGGCGTTTTGTCGATTCGGTGGGGTGTTGCGTCGGCTACTTGCCGTTCGACTTCAAACGCTTGAAGTGGGCCGCACCGAGTGACTGGAAATGGCAGGCCCTGGCCGTGCGCCCCGAGCAACTGCCGACCCTGCACAAACCCGGTGAAACCCTCGGCTACATCACCGCGCAAGCCAGCCGCCACACCGGAATTCCCGAAGGGCTGCCGCTGATTGCGGCGGGGGCCGACAAGGCTTGCGAGGTGGTCGGTGCCGGCGTGGTCGATGCGAGCACGGTGTGCCTGTCCTACGGCACCACGGCGACGATCACCAGCACCCGCTCGCGCTATCTGGAAATCGTCCCGCTGATCCCGCCTTATCCGTCGGCGGTGCCGGATCAATTCAACTGCGAGGTGATGATTTATCGCGGCTACTGGATGGTCAGCTGGTTCAAGAACGAGTTCGGTTTGCGCGAGATGCAGCAGGCGAAAGAGCAGGGCATCGAGCCCGAGCAATTGTTCGATGCATTGGTGAATGCGGTGCCACCCGGATCGATGGGTTTGATGCTGCAACCCTACTGGTCGCCAGGCATTCGCGAGCCGGGCGTGGAAGCGAAAGGCGCGATGATCGGCTTCGGCGATGTACACACCCGCGCGCACATTTATCGGGCGATTCTGGAGGGGCTGGCGTATGCCTTGCGCCAGGGCCTGGAGAACATCGAGCGGCGTTCGAAGGTGTCGGTCAAACGGCTGCGTGTTGCTGGCGGCGGTTCGCAAAGTGATGCGGCGATGCAGCTGACGGCGAACATTTTTGGCCTGCCCGCGGAGCGTCCGCATGTGTACGAAGCGTCCGGCCTGGGCGCGGCGATTTGCTGCGCGGTGGGGTTGGGACTGCATGCGGATTTCCCTACGGCAATTGCGGCGATGACCCGGGTGGGCGCGGTGTTCATGCCGCAACCCGAGGCGCAAAAAATCTACGAGCAATTGTACAAAGAGGTCTACCTGCGCATGTATCGCCAGCTCAAACCGCTGTACCAAAGCATCCGGAAAATCACCGGTTACCCCGCCTGAAAAAACACCGCAACCCCCCCTGTAGGAGCTGCCGAAGGCTGCGATCTTTTGATGTTGATCTTAAAAAACAAGATCAAAAGATCGCAGCCTTCGGCAGCTCCTACAGGGGAGAGGGGCAAATTGCGACGACGCTCATATGGCGCTATCGGAGACCTTTTCTGGTGAGATTGGACAGTGTCAGCGGCGGGGGCGGTTGTTAGGCTCATCCCCCACGGCATCTCCAATAAGAATCACAAGCAATGAAGCTGACATTCCTCCTGTTGCTGCTTTTTGCAACGGCCCCGAGCGCTTGGGGCTGGTCGAACCATACGGTGGGCAGCTACCTGGCGTTGCAGGATTTGCCCGCGCTGCGTGATGCGCCGCAGGTCGAAGTCGAGCCGCTGGAGCAGTTTCTCGCGCAGCAATATCCGGCCGTGGTTGCGTTGCTCGAGCAACAGGAACGCTTCGCCCGCGAGCACTTCGCCCAATACCCTGCGCGCCCCGACAATCTGCAAATGCCTGCCGTGCCGGGGGACAACCTGCGCCACGATTTTCTCACCGCGCTGCGCATCAACCCACAGATACATCTGGCGATGGTGATCCAGCCTTTGCCGGGCAAGGATCTGCCGGAGCGCGAACACCTCAGCGCCGAGCAAGTCATGGTCGAGCAGACGCTCTCGCCATGGAATCGCCAGCGCTTCATCGTTGTCGCTGAAGGCGAAAAAGTCGCGCCGCTTGCGGTGCTGGCCAGCGCTGCCGACGAACCGGATTACGGTCACGACATCAATCTGTTCAGCGACAACCCGGGCGAAGTCGGCGCGGTATACGGCTTCGGCCCGCAGCCTTTTGGCGATGCGCGGTTTCAGTACAGTTCCCAGGCTCCTTTCCACATGGGGTTCTTCCACGAGAGCCCGGTGGTGTATGCCGCTGCCGGTTTTCTTGAGCGCAGTTGGCCGCACTGGCGCGCGTATCAATACATGGGCCTGGCACGACTGGCGTTTGCCAGCGGCCATCCCTACTGGGGCTATCGCTTTCTCGGCTGGGGCCTGCATCACGTCCAGGACCTGACCCAGCCGTATCACGCCAAGCCGTTGCCCGGCGTCGATCTTGCCAGCCTTCTGCTGCTGGAAGGTAAGGCACTGGCCGGTTTTGCGGGCGACAAACAGGCGTCAATCGAGCGTGTTGCGACGCGGCATATGGAGGTCGAGAAATACCAGACGACCTGGCTGCGACGCTTGCTGCGCGCCGGGCAAGCGCATCCGATGCTCGACGCTTACACCGATTTTTCCCAGGACAAACAGTATCCACCGTACTCCGTGGACTACCTGCGCGAGGTGGTCAGCGCCGAGTCTGTTGATGACTCCGCCGCGCTCGATGAAGCCATCGGTCAGTGGCTGGAGACGGCGCCGGTCACCAATGATTTCAGCAGCGGCAATCAGTTGCGCCGGGAAGATTTCGATCATCCGGCACTCAATCAACAGCTGTTCAGACTGCTCGGCCATTTCGGCGCGCACAGCCGGATTTATGTCAGTGCGGGACTAGCGCCCTAGCCATCGCGGCAGGACCAAAAACAATAAAAAACAGGGAAGGAGGAAGAGATGATCAACACTCGATTGCGCCTGTCTGGTGCGGTGCTACCCGGTGTCGGCCTGGCAGGGCTGCTGCAACTCTGCGCGGTCGACGGGGTGCAGGCCGCCGAGTTCAGTGTGCTGGATAAACAGGTCACCGGTTCGTTTGACACGACCTTGTCTTATGGTCGTTTGTGGCGGGTGCAGGGGCGCGACAAAACCAACGATGACGTCAATACCA
This sequence comes from Pseudomonas sp. A0308, assembly GCF_044218815.1. Lineage (NCBI taxonomy): Bacteria > Pseudomonadati > Pseudomonadota > Gammaproteobacteria > Pseudomonadales > Pseudomonadaceae > Pseudomonas > Pseudomonas sp. A0308. Next base: position 2,468,612 of record NZ_CP162581.1, on the reverse strand, counting down.
ACGACGGCAATCGCAACTTCGACACCGGGCTGGTTTCCGAGGTGTACAAAATCACCTCGGAGCTTGAGGCCAACTATCAGAACTACGGCCTGTTCGTACGCGGCACCGCGTTCTACGACACCCAGCTGATGGATAAACGCAACGATTACTACCGCAACAACAATCCGTCACAACCGAGCCAGAGCTACCCGCAGGACGACCGCTTCACCAGCCAGACCCGCGACATCGCCGGCACCCGGATCGAGATGCTCGACGCTTACGTCCACGGCAGTTGGGACGTCGCGCAGATGCCGGTGACGGCGCGCGTCGGTCGTCAGGTGTTCAACTGGGGCGAGGGGATTTTCTATCGCGGCGGCATCAACACCACCAATCCGGTGGACGCGGCCAAGTACCGTTTGCCCGGCGCCGAGGTCAAGGAAGTGCTGGTGCCGGTGGAGGCGCTGAGCTTCAACATCGGCCTGACTGACAGCCTGACCCTGGAGAGCTTCTACCAGACCAACTGGAAGGAAACCCGCATCGATCCGGTCGGCACGTTCTACTCGCAAACCGATCTGTTCGCCGACGGTGGCAACACCGGCTACAACGATTTCAGCGGCACCGCTCTCGACACACCCGTGCCAGGATTTGGCAACGTCATCGGTCTGTACAGCGCATTGGGCAACAACCCGCTGCTCGGCCCGGTCCTGCAATCCACCGGGCTGTACGCCAACGGCGTGACTCCGGCGTACGGCAATACGCTCAAAGTGGCGTCTGTCGGCAAGGACTACAACGCGCGCAACGACGGCCAGTTTGGTTTTGCCTTTCGCTACATCGCCGAGCAGCTCAACAGCACTGAGTTTGGCCTGTACCTGGTTAATTACCACGCCAAGGAGCCGACCATTGCGGCGGATCTGGGTGGTTACAACGGCATCGACATGAACGCCCTGACCAACCTGTTGGCCGGTGTCGCCGGCAGTCAGGCCGGGGCACTCGCCGATGGTCTGGCCACGGCGGATGTGATGGGCAACATCCAGGCGCATCGTCGCTATGCCGAAGACATCCGCATGTACGGCTTCAGCTTCAACACCACGTTGGGCGAGGCCTCGGTGTTCGGTGAAGTGGCCTATCGGCCGAACCTGCCCATCGGCGTCGCGGCCACCAACGACCTGATCGGCGATCTGGCCAACGGTGCAGCTGCGGCGGTAACGGGCCAGTCGATCAATGTCGGCGGGCAAATGGTCACCCTCGACAGCCAGATCAACAACGCCGAGCGCGTTGAGGCGTTCAATACCTCGCTGGGCACCATCTACAACTTCGGTCCGACCGGGTCGTTCGACTCGTTGTTCGGCATCTTCGAACTGGCCTCCGAGCACCTGCGCGGCAGCAACCTGCAATACACCGCTTTCGACGGCAGCAATCGTTATTACGCCGGCACCGGTAACTATTCCTATGTGTCCGGCGGTGAGCGTGACGATCAGGTCAACCGCGATTCCTACAGCTACACGGCGATGCTCAACGGCACGTGGAACGACGTCTACGCCGGGGTCAACGTCTCGCCGTACGTCGTCTACAAGGACGACTTCAAGGGCAACAGCTATCAGGCCGGCAACACCATCGAAGGTCGCAAGGCCTACACGCTGGGGATCAAGGCCAACTACCAGAACAAGCTCGAGGCCGAGTTGCAGTACACCGAGTTCTACGGCGGCGGGCAGAACAACGGCATTCGCGATCGCGACAACGTCGGGTTCAACCTCAAGTATTTCCTTTGAGTTTCAGACGCAGTTTCTGGGGCACTCATTTTCCCTGTGGGAGCGGGCTTGCCCGCGATGACGGCAGCACATTCGACATCAATGGTGGCTGACCCACCGCTATCGCTGGCAAGCCAGCTCCCACAGGTTTATGTATTTGGAGAAGATCATGTTTCACACTTCAAGGCTGACAAAAACATCACTCGCGTTGTGGCTAAGTTTGGCCGCCGGCACTGCACTGGCCGCCATCACCCCCCAGCAAGCCGAACAACTGAAAACCACCCTGACCCCACTCGGTGCCGAGCGCGCCGGAAACGCAGCGGGCACCATCCCGGCCTGGACCGGCGGCATCACCCAGGCCCCGGCAGGCTACAAACCGGGCCAGCATCACCCCGATCCGTTTGCAGCGGACAAACCGTTGTTCACCATAACCAAAGCCAATCTCGATCAGTACAAATCCCATCTCAGCCCGGGCCAGATTGCGCTTTTCAACAGCTACCCTGACACCTTCCAGATGCCGGTCTATCCTTCGCGTCGATCAGGTTCGGCGCCGCAATGGCTGTACGACAACACCCTGAAAAATGCGACCTCGGCCAAGCTGCTCGAAGGCGGCAGTGGGTTCTCCGATGCCTATGGTGGCGTGCCGTTCCCGGTGCCCAAGGATGGCGTCGAAGTGCTGTGGAACCACATCACCCGTTATCGCGGCATCTACGTCGTACGCCGTGCCTCCGAGGCGCCGGTCCAGCGCAACGGCAGCTTCGCGCTGGTGACCTCGCAGCAGGAAGCGCTGTTCAACTATTACCGTCCCGGTGGACAGTTCGCCGACCTGAAAAACATCCTCTTCTACTACGTGGCATTTGTGAAAAGTCCGGCACGGCTGGCGGGCGGTGCAGCGCTGGTGCACGAAACCCTCGATCAGCTCAAGGATGCGCGCCAGGCCTGGATCTACGACGCCGGCCAACGCCGCGTGCGCCGCGCGCCGAATCTTGCGTACGACACGCCGATCGCCTCGTCCGATGGCCTGCGCACTGCCGATGACACCGACCTGTTCAACGGTTCGCCGGATCGCTACGACTGGAAGCTCAAGGGCAAGCAGGAAATCTACATTCCCTACAACAACTACAAAGTCGGCAGCCCCGACGTGAAGTACGCGCAACTGCTTACCCCGGGTCACCTCAACCCGCAATTCACCCGCTATGAGCTGCACCGCGTGTGGGTGGTGGAAGGCAACCTCAAGCCGGGTTCGCGGCACATCTATTCCAAGCGCGTGCTGTTTCTGGATGAGGACAGTTGGGGGGCTGCGCTGGTCGATCAATACGACGGGCGAGGGGAGTTGTGGCGCGTGTCGATGGCCTATCTGAAAAACTTCTACGACCTGCCCACCACCTGGAGCGCGCTCGACGTTTTCCACGACTTGCAGGCACGCCGTTACTACGTGCAGAACCTCGACAACGAAGAATCGGAAACCGTGGACTTCACCCAACCTGCGCCTGAGGATGCGTACTTCATGCCGTCGGCATTGCGCCAACGCGGCACCCGGTGAGGATCCATTAACTTGGCCCCTGTAGGAGCTGCCGAAGGCTGCGATCTTTTGATCTTGATTTTAAAAACAAGATCAAAAGATCGCAGCCTGCGGCAGCTCCTACATAAGGCGGGGGGATTCTGAGGTGGCTGTTCTAACGCAATCGCGGGCAAGCCCACTCCCACACGTTCTGAGTCGAACACAACATCTGTAAACGACTCAGAACCCTGTGGGAGCGGGCTTGCCCGCGATTGGTTTATTGCTTCAGCGCGAAATCAGGATCAAACGCGGAAGTGGCTGACCATCTGCTGCAGCTGACCACCCAACCGTGCCAGTTCAACACTGGACTTGGCGGTTTCATCACTCGCCGCGGCGGTCTGCTCAGACACGTCGCGCACGTTGATGATGCTGCGGCTGATCTCTTCGGCCACGGCGCTTTGCTGTTCGGCAGCGGCGGCGATCTGCTGGTTCATCGACTGGATGTTCGACACCGTGCGGGTGATGTTTTCCAGCGATGCACCGGCCTTGCGGGTCAGGGCGACGCTGCTGTCGGTCAGGGCGCGGCTGTTGTTCATCACTGTCGAGACCTGCTGGGTGCCGTTCTGCAAGCCGGCGACCAGACCTTCGATTTCTTCGGTGGATTTCTGCGTGCGCTGGGCCAGGCCACGGACTTCGTCGGCGACCACGGCGAAACCACGACCGGCTTCACCGGCACGTGCTGCTTCAATCGCGGCGTTGAGCGCCAGCAGATTGGTCTGTTCGGCGACGGCTTTGATCACGTCCATGACGCTGCCAATCTTGTCGCTTTCCTGTTGCAGCACACTCATGGCTTCAGTGGAGCGCGCCACTTCGCTGGCCAGACGCTCAATCTGTGTGATGGCCTCGTTCACGACCTTGTCGCCTTCACGTGCTTCGCCGTCAGCCGCAGCGGCTGCTTGCGAAGCCTCTTCGGCGTTACGCGCGACTTCCTGCACGGTGGCAGTCATTTCGTGCATGGCGGTGGCGACCTGATCGGTTTCGATCTTCTGGCTGTTTACACCGGCGCTGGTCTGTTCGGTAACGGCCGACAACTCTTCGGCAGCACTGGCGATCTGGGTCACGCCGTCGCGGATGCCGCTGATCAAGTCGCGCAGGGTGACGCCCATGCGCGCGATGCCTTGTTGCAGCACACCGAGTTCGTCGCGGCGGGTGACGGTGACGTTCTGGGTCAGGTCGCCGCTGGCGATGCGCTCGACCACGGCCAGGGTTTCTCGCAGGGGGCGGGTGATCTGACGGGTGATGATGACCGCGGCAATCACGCCAACCAGCAGGGCCAGCAGGGTGCTGATCAACTGGAAGGTACGCGCCTGAGCGCTTTCGATGTCGCGACGATCAAGCTGAATCTGATACAGCTGCTCGCTCAGGGTCACAATCGTGGCGCCCTGATCGGTCATTTCCTTACGCGCCTGCACGGCTTCGCTGTTGGCGTTTTTATAGGCCATCAACGCGCTGCGATAATTGGTCAACGCCGTTTCCAGCTGACGCAGGGCATCTTGCTGAGTATCAGCGAAATGCACATTCAGCTGTTTGAGGCTGGCGATCGCCACGTCGATTTGGCCGATGGCTTTCTGCTCGGTTTCGGCGTTGGTGGTGGCGGTGTAGCCGCGCACTTCGTAACGGGCGAGGATGAACGCTTCCTTGGCGGCACTGATGGCCTGGAACTGCTCGAAACGCTGCTCGCTCATGTCCATTTGCTGAACGCGCTTGCTGATCGATTCGATCAGGTTGTACGCGCTCTCGGCGTTGACGCTCATGGTGTCGCGCGCGGTGTTGCCGGTGCGATAGGCGTTACGCATTTTGTTCAGGGACGTCTGGTATTCGGCGATGGTCGCCGCCTGCTCCTTGAGCAGTTTGACGTTTTCCGGGCTCTTGAAGCTGCTTAGGAGCTTCTGCTGTTGCGCGGCGAAGCCGTCGAGGGTGGTCTGTACATTCTGCGCAGCGGTTTCGTCGCCGTTGGTCAGCATGTATTGCAGGCGCACCACGCGCAATTTGGTCAGGCCGGAGTTGAGCTGGGTGATGTCACTCATCCAGTTACTGCGGTCAATCAGGCCGCCCAGGCTGGTCCAGCCGGTCAGGGCCAAAACGCAGGTCAGTGCCAGGACAAGGCCGAAGCCCAGGCCCAGTTTCATGTTCACGCTGATGTTGCCGAACCAGCTATTCATCACAATATCCTCCAGAAACTTGTGTTTCTTGATCGTCGGTAAGCTGGAAGATTGTTGTTTTTTGAGCCAGCAAGGGTGTTAGCAGATCTGTATCGGCAGCGAACGCGAGAGCTGAAAGGTTTTTTGTCGGACAGAATTTGTAACAAGCTATCCCAAGACTTTTTTCACATGGGTTTCACTGGCTGCCCACGCGGGCGTCGGTAGTTTTGTCGCATCGAATGACAAGTGATGCATGCTAGCGAGGCGGCTTTTGTGGAATTGAGACTGAATCTGTTTGGCGTCAATCGCTCGATTGATCTGAGTGGTCTGGCCCGTTTTCGAAACACCTGGGTGGTGTTGGCGGCATCGGTGCTGGTGATTCCCTTGACCCTGTGGCTGCTCGCACCGGCCGCGGTGCCGGATCTTGCCCACGGCAACATCGCCGGCGCGCAGGCGTTGGCGCGGGGATGGGCAGAGGGCGACATGATCGTGCTGGTGCGCCACGTCGAGCGCTGCGATCACTCCAGAGCGCCGTGTCTGAGTGGCCGTGATGGCATCACCGACCGCTCGCGCAGTGCAGCTGTTAGCGTCGGTGCGCAGTTCGAGCATTTGGGCCTGACTAACGCCGATATCTATAACAGCCCGACCATGCGTACCGTGCAGACCGCCGGTTACATGTTCAACCATGCCGCCACTGGCGACGACTGGCTGATCAACTGCAAGGGTCGCATGTTGCGCGATGCGCTTGCCCACAAGATCGCCGGTCGCAATCTGATTCTGGTGACGCACAGCGAATGCATGGAACAACTGGAAAAAGATCTGAAAGTAGCGGGCTCCGATCTCGGTTACGGCGCTTCGTTGTTCGTCTCCGCTGCCAACCCGGCGGCTCCACAGATGCTCGGTTTTATTGAAGCCTCCGACTGGCGCACGGTGACCAACCGATGAACGCTCGTTTTTACGCTTATAACTTCGGCATCCCGCTGGCCTGTGCGGCGCTGGTGTTTTTACTGTTCGACATGACCCGCATCGACATCGCCTTCAGCAACCTTCTGTTCGATCCGCTGACCCAGACCTTTCCGCTCGACAAGATTCACTTGTTCGAAAAAATCACCCACAAATGGGCGCGGATCATCCCCAACTGGACCGCCGAAATTGCCCTGATCGGCGCCATGCTGTCGGTGGTCTGGCCGCTGGTCAATCCGCAGAAGCATCAGCGACTTGGCGCATTTCTGGAACGCAGCAAAGTCGCTCCCGTGTTGCGATTTGCCGCTGATCACCGTAGGGATTTTCTGTTTGTGGTGGTCGCGTTTGCGGTCTGCACGGGCGTAATCCATTTCCTCAAATCCCACACCAGCGTTTACTGCCCGATCGAGACGACGTTGTACGGCGGCAAAATGGCCCACATCGAGTGGTACAGCAATTTTCAGCTGTTCCATGAAGCCGGTAGCGGCCGCTGCTGGCCGGGCGGGCACGCCTCTGGCGGCTTCACCATGCTGGCGCTGTACTTTGTGGGGCGCCGGTATCAATGGCGCTTTTCCAGCTCGCTGTTGTGGGGCTTGTTGTTGCTTGGTTTCATCTACGGCACGACGCGAGTTCTGCAGGGCTGGCACTACATGTCCCACACGTTCTGGGCCGCAATCTTTGTCTGGTTCGCGTGTTTGCTGACGGCGCTGGCGTTTTATGGGCGGGCGCGGTTGGAGAGACCTGTGTTGCAGAAACATGAACAATGTCTGCCCTCCCAAACCCCGTCAGGTCTGGAAATGCCGTTCAATTGACCAGCGGATAAGCGATGGCGAGGGAGCTTGCTCCCTCGCCACACTGATTCAGTCGCTGACGAATCAGCGCGCCGCCCGACCATAAGCCGCCAATGCTGAACAAATTGTGAATCTCACCCCAGCCGCCGTGACCAGCGCTGATCCGGTGCTTCGAAGCCCGGATTGACCAGCGCAGTCAGCACATGATCCTGCCAACGTCCGGCAATGTTCAGATACGCCTTGGCGTAGCCTTCCTGCTCGAAGCCCAGTCGCTCCAACAACCGTGCACTGCGCTCGTTGCCGGGGATGTAATTGGCCATGATCCGGTGCAGGTTCTGGGTCTCGAACATGTAACTAATACCGGTCTCCAGCGCTTCTTGCATCAGGCCCTGGCCTTGCTCAGTTGCGTCGATGTGGTACCCCAGATAACACGCCTGAAACGCCCCGCGAATGATGCCGCTGAAATTGCAGGCGCCGATCATCCGCTGGCCGTCCGCGCTCAGCAGCGCGAAATGCATCGCCAACCCGGCGTCGAAGGCGCTGGCCTGGATTTCGAGACGACTGCGAATCTGTGCAGTGGAAAAATAGTCGGTCGTACGAATAGGCGACCATGGCGCGAGGTGGCGCTGGTTGCGTTGATAGAAATCGCTTTCCAGTTCTGCCTGATCCGGGGCAAGGATGGCGAGCGTCAGGCGTTGGCAGGGCAGGGTCAACAACGGCATCGGTCGCTCCGGGCAGGGGTGTCAAAGGACAGAATTGCCCGGGGCGCCGGAAAATACAAACGGGTTGTGAATTGCCTGCTCCTGCACGGAAAGTTGTGGGGGGATCTCAGGTGAGTCGGTTTTCTGAAGGGAGCCAGACAACAGGCAAAAAAAAGCCCGCGGGAGAGCCGCGGGCGAACCGTAGTTTCTTGAATGAGCGAGCGGACTTTACAACGTTGGCTGAGTCGCAGCAGTGAAGAAAAATTCATCTCGATGAGCTGCCCTGACCCGGTCTGATCAGCGGTCGGTCCGCGCCCACTTCAATCATCAATGGCGCACTTCAGGGGGCGGTGAAGCGGGCGATCCCTGCTGCACAACTTGATCCCGTGCCCGGCAAACCACAATCTCGGCCAATGCGCTCAATTGCTTGATGGCCACCGCAATATGGCGCTGGGAGCCGTCGCACTCATCCGCAAAGTTTGCGCTGATGAGCGCGAGGGATTCGAGAAGATCACTGGCATGCGTGAGCAGAGTCATCGTGTCGACATCTTCGCGCACGCTGAACATTTGCTTGAGTGGCACGGTACGGCGGGGTTTTCTTTGGTTTGAGCCTGTGACGCTGGCGTGGGTTTTCTGGCCGGGCGTTGGCGCGTCGGCCGGGACCGGACCGACAAGCGTAAGTCGGGTGATTTTTTTCATGACGTAGCTCCGTGGAGTGAACGATCTCGGCGGCTGCGGCCTGGCAAACCGCCCGCTGGATGGCAGCGAAGCGTGGAGGGTAGCGCCGTGGAAATTGGTGCACCAGTTCATGAAAGTCGACGCGTGTTGAGGGAAATTTCCTAGGACGTGAAATGTAGGAAGTGAGAGCGATGAATGGATAACTGCCGGGGGCTGTGAGTTTAGAAACGCTCGTTGCAGCGAGCTCTTTCTTGTCGACTGGAAAGAGCGCCTGGCTCAATACTCCGTCACCTTATCCTCACGCAAAATCCACCCGGCCTCTCCCGCCACCAACTTGTACTGAACCTGCCGCATCTTCCCCGTCCGGCCCGCACCCGCGTCGGCGTTGTTGTAAACCGGGAAGCGCTGCACCAGCGTGTTCTCCACTACGGCAAATGAGTCTTCACCCTGATATCCGTCGGCGATTTTCGGGTTTTCGCTGATGGGCGGCAGATAGATTTCGCTCAGGGATTTTTTGTTGTTGGCGGAGTAGGCGATCAGTTCGCCCGGCATACTGCGTCCAGGCGTACGGGTGAAAATGTAGATCTCAGGTGAGCCGTCGTTATTCAGGTCGCCAATCTCGGCGCGGACGATGTTGCCGTTGAGCGGACGGGTTTGCACCGTGTTATCGATTTCCAGGCCCTTGGGTTCGATACGCACGATGGATTTGCCATCGACCTGATCCGCTTTTACATGGAAGTGGATGCCCTGCAGCTCCAGGTTCTGGTCGAATGCCGCGTTGTTATCCACAGCGTCGCCGTTGGCGAGGCTCAGTGAAATCGCGTAATCGGCCACTTCATTGCGCCGGGCAGCATTGCGCATCAGATAGACCTGCACCGTGTACTCGCCATCGGCGGGCAGCGAGCCGAGAAAGTGATTGCCCATCATCGAGCCGTTGAACAAAGCGTAATCGGAGTTTTTGGCGGTGATGTTGAAGTAGGCAGACGTGTTGGTGGGCTTGAAGTCCACGGTCAGTATCTGCCCAGCCTTGGCGTTGAGTTTGTACTCAGCCGTTTTATAGCCCTTGATCGACTGTTTGAACTGCACACTGCCATAGCCGCTTTTGTAATTGACCTGCTGGATTCTTGGCGAGACGTCGGTAGTCGCGGCGTGGGCAGACAGTGAAAGTAGGGCAGCCAGTACGGCGCCGAGCCAGATGTTCATGAGATTCCTTGGGTTATTGCCAGTGTGCTCCGAAGCATAGATCCGGGGCGGCACGCGCGTCCAATCGAGCGGGTGATCAAATCCCGATCTCCAGATGCGACAAAGCCCGCACTGGGCGGGCTTTGTCGTTGAGTTGGTGGGCCGGGGTAATTTGAATTGGTTTCTTAGATATTTGATTTAATTGACTAATGTGAGTTTGTAAATTTTTTTGGAATACCAACTGGAATAGCGCGAGGAGATGGAATAAGCCGCATGCTTTGTACCCGAATCTTTCAGAGCACGGCTAAAAGGCTTTTCTTTACTCGAAACCGGGCAAGCTGAGCATGCCACCTGTGGTGCGTTTGCCAAAACCGGTGGGCATTAAGATTTTTTGCTTCTTCATCTCTGCGAGTACGGCCAACCATTCGGAATTGCCAAAGCGCAGCTTGGTGTCGTTCCAGCGATGCATGACTTCGTCCACGATGGCTTCATCGGAAACCGGGCGGCCTTCGAGAATAAAGTCGTTCCAGGCGGCGTAGAGGGTCACTGTCATCTCGCAGCGATCCGTATCCCAGTCCCGCATCAGCTCAATGATTTGCTCAATGGCGGCTCGCTCAGTGGCTGACCAAGCGCTGGTGTACGCCTGGCGATGTTGTCCCGCCTGCGAAAGCGGGCGGTAGGCATGGCCGACGGTCTCTCGCTCGATGCGTTCGTACCATTGATGGTTTTGCAGCTCACCCTCGATCTGGTTCATCAGTTGGCGATCATGGGGGCCAGCCACGTTGCGTAAGTAACTGCCTTGAATCGTAGCGAGCCTAGCTGCATGCTCGGCTAGGTAAACCACCTTCTGCAGTTTGCGCTGGCCAAAGGTGCGCTGGGCGTGAAGCCTGTGAGTGACTTCGGCAGCGAGCAGGGTGCGAGCAGCTTTTTGTTCCGTGGCAACGGGAGCCTGCTGGGCATCGTCGGCAAGGGCTCGTTCGACTAGGGTGTTTGCCAACTGCTCGTTCAACTGACGGGCCTGGGTTAGGCGAGTTTTGAGTTGGTCGCATATGGCCATTAGCTGGTCGACTTTTGCGACGATGCGGTGTTGTTCGCTTATAGGGGGCACCGGCACCGGCAGATCTCGAATATTATTCAAATTAAGACCCGGTTTGGCTCCGTAGCTATTTTCGAGTAGCAAAGCTCTACCACCATGCGAATTAGTAAGCCATTTATGTATGAATACTCCAAATGATCGATTAGCAAGCCTTATCAAAGCCACATGCTGGCTCACATATGCATCATCAAGAGAATCCTCAACTATTGCTGCCTTAGCTACGTTGGCGCCAGTGATGGTAATTAAAAGATCGCCCAGCTCAACTCTTGTCCTAATACCTTCGGCCGACTTAGGGAGACGAACGAAAGCGCGATTATCGAACTTCAGTTTGTCAGTCTTAATGTCTTGCGAACGGATAAAAGTAGAGCCTGAGTCCGAGTAGTACTCATTCCAACCGCGTGAGCCGCTCGTTATCAAGACGCTTAAATCGCCAAGTCGTGCCCAAGACCATCTTGCTGGAATGCCAAATGCTTGCTCCTTCTCAGATAGCATGGCGATAGGTTTTTGTTTTTTGATCTTGCCCTTCGCCACTAGCCGCGCTTTCTCTTCAGCAATCCGCTTAAGCAACTCGTTGGCCGGTTCATCGTTGGGGGCTTGGGGTACCAATTTTCCCATAACAGCCAGTTGCAGCATGGTTTGCTTGAGGGCGTCGATGCTGGGTTCAGTGGTGAACAGGGTGTGGAAGTGTTCGGCAAGGCGTTGCCAACTGGTGGCGAAGTCGGTCGCGTCGCTGGCTTGAGTCAGGCTGTCGAGCAGTGCCTGCACCAGTTGGGCATGGGCGCTTTCTGCATCGGTCTGCTGCGCTTCCAGGTGGTCGCATAGGGCCATCAGTTCATCGACTTTGGCGACGATGCGGTGTTGTTCGGCGAGCGGCGGCAGCGCAATAACCGACTCTGAAATTTGTCCGCCTGAAAGGTGGTCAACAGTCGTATAAGCCTTGACGCCCTGAAGTTCTAGCAGTCGGGCCTGTAAAGACTCTGCGATGAATCGACAGGCAATTTCTTTACCAAAGAAAACCAAGCGACTGACTCGTTGATTCAGAAGTGAAGCTTCACCTTCCCAAGCAGCAACGCGAAATTCTCCATCCATACTTATTAGGTAATCACCGCGTTCAACCAGAAACTCTGACCGGTAATCACCCTCGTAATAGGTTCCAGAAAAAACTTGCCCTACATCCCTAATTCTAATCAGAGGCAGTCCAAGGCCAGCTTGGTTGAAACCATTAGATTTGAAAGCGAACCCAGCCTGCGAGAATGCGATGTCAGCAAGGCGAATCCAAGCCCATCCTGCCGGTAACTCGAATGGCCGATCTTCTTCAGAAATCTGTGACAGTGGTTTTTGCTTTCTAATTTTCCCCGAAACTTCAAGCTGCGCCTTTTCCTTGGCAATACGCTTAAGCAACTGACAGGCAGGTTCATCATCTGAGTTCTGCGCAAGCAGTTTCCCGCGAACCGCCAGCTCTAGAATCAGCTCACGCAGCTTTTTGATGCCATTCGGTGCACCGGCCAACAGTAGCAAGTTATCGGTCAGCAACGCCGTCATACCTGGCGCTCCAAGGCTTCAGCCAGCACGGATTTAAGCTGCTCGCGGAGGTCGCTAATTTCGCCTTGCAAGCTTGCGTAGTTACGCAGCAGCTTGTCTGGGTTATGGATTATCTGCTCGCCGATATGCGGATTCTTGCAGTCTATGTTCCAGTTGCGCGCCCGCAGTTCCTCAATGCCGACCCTCCAGGCAAATTCGTTCTCAACCCGCGCGGCGAAACCATCGACCTCATTGCCCCACCAGTCTTGTTCCACGGCAAATTCTTCGATACGCATGGGGCGAGTCTTGGAGTAGTTCTTTACGCCGGTCGGGTACTGGTGTTCGTAGAACCACACCTGTTTAGTCGGTGTGCCCTTGGTGAAGAACAGCAGGTTGGTCTTGATGCTGGTGTAGGGGTTGAACACGCCGTTTGGCAGGCGAACGATTGTGTGCAGGTTGCACTCGGTCAGCAGTTTTTCCTTGATGCGGCTTTTGATGCCTTCGCCAAACAGAAAGCCATCGGGTAGCACCACGGCGGCGCGGCCACCGTCTTTCAGCAACTGCATGATCAACACTAAAAACAGGTCTGCCGTCTCACGAGTGCGGAAGGCCGCTGGGAAGTTGGTTTCGATGCCGTCTTCTTCCATGCCGCCGAACGGTGGATTGGCGACGATGCAGTGCACGCGCTCACTCGGTCCCCAGCTGATCAGTGGTTTACGCAGGGTATTGTCGTGGCGAATCTGATTCGGCACTTCGATGCCGTGCAGGATCATGTTCGTAGTGGCAAGCAGGTGCGGTAGCGGCTTTTTCTCCACACCGAAGATGCTGGCCTGCAGGGTCCGTTCGTCTTCGGCGGTTTTTACATAGCGGCTGCGTTTGTGTTCGATGGCACAGGTGAGGAAGCCGCCGGTGCCGCAGGCCGGGTCCATGACCTTTTCGTCCAACTTCGGATCGACCATGCGCACCATAAATTCGGTGACCGGACGAGGGGTGTAAAACTCGCCGGCGTTACCGGCGTTCTGCAGGTCGCGCAGCAGTTGCTCGTAGAGATTGCCGAACTCGTGGCGCTCCTGGGCCTTGTTGAAGTCCACGCCTTCCTGAATTTTGTTGATCACCTGGCGCAGCAGTTGCCCGGATTTCATGTAGTTGTAGGCATCTTCAAACACGCTGCGCACCACGAAGGCCGATGGCGTATTGCTGTACTCGTGCAGGTTCTGTAACTGGGGGAACAGGTTGTTGTCGATAAAGTCCTTCAGCGCATCGCCGGTCATGCCTTCCGGATCGGCGGCCCAGTTACGCCAGCGGCAACTGTCGGGAATGGGCGAGCGGTAGTTGTCGTCCATCAGCTCCCACTCCAGCTCGCGGTCATCGAAGATTTTCAGGAACAGCAGCCAAACCAACTGGCCGATACGCTGGGCGTCGCCGTCTACGCCAACGTCTTTGCGCATGATGTCCTGGATGGACTTGATGGTGGAGCTAATGGACATGAAGTTCTCTCAACGCGTGCCGCAAGGGGGGGCGAAATTCTACCGGATAGTGTGGACTGCTGCTTTGGCATGTCGTCGGTGCGTAGCCCTTAGCTTGCGTAAAGCTCGTCTTCCAGTTCGTGGATAGCTTTGTTGTAGCCAGCCTTGCCGCCAAAGGCTTTGACCAACTCCATGGGCGCGCCGAACTGGCTGAATGGGTCGAGCTGCAGGATTTTGATGTCCTCGATATGCTCGACGCCAGTATCGGCGTACTTATCCACTAAGGCCTCTAGAACCTGGCGGGCTGCGCCAGAATACTTGGCGAAATAGTTGCGTTTTTTCACCTGCTCGGCTCGCTCGCGGCGTGACAGGGCCGGCTGATCGAAGGCGACGTGGCAGATCAGGTCGAACGGATCGAGCGGTTTACCCTGTTTCTTTTCCACTTCTTCGGCCAAGGCTTCCCACATCACGCCCTGTATGGCCATCTCCTCGATGATGACTTTCTTTTGCTCGGCATCACTCCAGCGCCGGAGGAAGTCATCTAGCGAGGTGAACTGCTTTTTTACACAAGTGCGGGTGTAGTCGTGGAGCGATTCGGTAATGAGTCGTCCATCCGGACCGTAGTACTGCACGCGCTCGGCAACGACGTAAATTGGGACGGTGTCGATCACGTACTTAATGCGTTTTTTGCCATCTTCCTCGCCGGTAAACTCCAGTCCATCACCGTTGTTATCGTTGCCGGCGATGATGCCGTCTTCATCTCCCTGCGGATCGTCTGGTGGCACGGGCGAGTCATTAACGTCGGGGGCGAAGATCACTACTGGATCACCATCGAAGGCCGGGTCGGCAAATAGCTCGGTAGCTTTTTTGAAGTCCATGATGGTGAACCAGTACTTGCCGTAGTCCTCGTTGATGCGAGTGCCGCGACCGATGATTTGCTTGAACTCGGTCATTGATTTGATGTGCTGGTCGAGCACGATCAGCTTGCAGGTCTGAGCATCGACGCCGGTGGTCATTAGTTTGCTGGTGGTGGCAATGACCGGGTAGCGCTCTTCCGGGTTGATGAAGTTGTCCAGTTCGGCCTTACCTTCCTGGTCATCGCCGGTGATACGCATAACGTACTTGCGATTCTCGGATACACGTTCAGGGTTGAGGTTGACCAGAGCTTGGCGCATGCGCTCCGCATGGTTGATGTCGTCGCAGAAGACGATGGTTTTCTGAAACGGATCGGTGGCTTTGAGGAGCTCGGTAACCTTCTGTGCCACCAGTTGGGTGCGCGCCTCAATGACTAGGGTGCGATCCATGTCCTTGAGGTTGTAGATACGGTCTTCGATCAGTTCGCCGTTTTTGTCGAGCATGCCCTTGGGCGGACGCCACCCTTGCAGGTCTTTGTCGAAGTCGATGCGCACAACTTTATAGGGAGCGAGGAAGCCGTCATCGATGCCCTGCTTCAAGGTGTAGCTGTAAATCGGCTCACCGAAGTATGTGATGCTCGATACCTCTTTGGTCTCCTTCGGTGTGGCGGTGAGGCCGACATGGGTGGCGCTGGAGAAGTAATCGAGGATTTCGCGCCAGGCGGAATCCTCGGAGGCGCTGCCACGGTGACATTCGTCGATCACGATCAGGTCGAAGAAGTCGCGGGAGAACTGCTTGTAAATGTTCATCTCTTCATCAGTGCCGGTGACGGCCTGATAGAGCGACAGGTAGATCTCGTAGGAGGTATCGATCTGGCGTTTGGCGATTTTGGTCATCGCCTGGCCGAAGGGCTTGAAGTCGTTGTTCTTGGTCTGGTCGACCAGGATGTTACGGTCGGCCAGAAACAGGATGCGTTTCTTCTGTTTTGATTTCCACAGCCGCCAGATGATTTGGAAGGCGGTGTATGTTTTTCCGGTACCCGTGGCCATCACCAGCAGGATTCGGTCCTGGCCGCGCGCCACTGCCTCGACGGTGCGGTTGATGGCATTCATCTGGTAATAGCGCGGCATGCGCCCGGAACCGTCGTCGTAGTAGGGTGCTTCGATCTTGTGTTGAGCTGTTGTATCCAGCCCCTTCCACTGGCAGTAGCGGTGCCAAAGTTCGGCAGGGCTGGGGAATTGATCAAGGGTGAGTTCGGTTTCTACCTGGCTGCCTGTGCCACTGCGGTCGTGAAACAAGAAGCCATCTCCATTGCTGGAGAACACGAACGGTACGTCCAGCGCCTCTGCATAACCTAGGGCTTGCTGCATGCCGGAGCCAACGGAGTGCTTGTTGTCCTTCGCCTCGATTACAGCGATAGGTAGGTTGGCCTGGTGGTAGAGGATGAAGTCTGCGCGGCGTGCTTCACCACGGCTGTGAAGTTTGCCTCGGACGATAATGCGGCCTTTGGTAAAGCTGACTTCCTCGCGCACCTGCTTGTGCATGTCCCATCCAGCTTGTTGAACGGCTGGGGCGATGTATTTGCTGCATATGTCCCGCTCGGAAAGCGACTTTTTGTCCATAACCCCAATTCCCTTTCAAGCCGGCCTGGTCGCTCCATTCCGGCACTGCTGATCGTGCTCGATGGGCGTAAATGTACCTTGTTTGATGATGGCACGGTGGAAGATCAGACTTTGGTGGCTGAAGCTGTGGGTAAGATGAGTTGAGGCAATAACAAAGCGCAAGTTTCGCGTTGTCCGAATCCTTTATCTAGGATCGTTTACTGCGGCGGGCTGAAGATGGCTAGGGTGAATAGGACCGCAAGCGAATCGTTGGTATTGAATTAACTTTCGTCGGCGTACATCGCCAATTTGGTGAAGCATGTTCGGTCGCTCCCGGTCCGTGTAGGCAGCTGGATACAGCGCCGGATCATAGGGAATGGCGTCCAGCACGTCGATTCCATATTCGACATAAACACGTTTGCCGAGCGGTGTCAGGGCCAAAGCCTTAATTCGTCGGATATGTTCTGATATGGCTCGGTATCCGTCATGTACAAGCAGGTCGCGCAGGTAATGGTTCGAGGCGCGAAGTGCGATCGTCACCCGCACGGATTCCCTGTGCCGCCGATCCTGCCAGTAAGCAAATAGGTTGAACAGGCGAGACTTTAGGCATGTGATGGGGTCGATGACGGCGACTTGCACGCCTTCGATATCCAGAACGGATAAGTACTTGAAAATTTCTTTCTTGGGCGCGCCCCCGACGCTGTCCATTTCCAGGATATCGACGATGACCTCTTTACCGTCATCCCAGTCAATGTACGCGGCGGCAATATTTATCGTGTTGTCGTCCATCTTCGCCCTGCGAAAAGGAACCCCCATCATCTCGGCGCAATAATCAATAGAGTTGGGTTTGCCGATAAAGTCCAAGTCATCGCTGGTGACGAATCCGACATCCTCACCTGTCATTTCGTCGATGAGGTATTGCCGGGCCCAAAGCGTAAGCGATTGCCCGCCAACGATCACAAGGCCGTAATCGGTGACAGCTGATTGAATTGAGGGGCGGTAGACACGCTGAATTAGATCGAGCAGGAAAGCGAAGAGCTCTGAACGTTCAAGTAGGGCGAACGGAGCGTCTTCGTTTACCGTTTCGGGCATCAGTTACTTAGCGCAGAGAATCGTTGGGGGCGAGCGATTGAAGCAGAGTGGCCACGAAGGACAGCTTTGGCACGGGCAGCAGCCATTTCAAGCATCTGAGGGTCAGCTGCATAGACAGCATCAACCTGACGGTCACGTGAGCTGCTTTTGAGGCTCATCATTTCCGCAAAGCTAAGGTCATTTGAATGCTGGTGGCCGCTGATCATGGCGAATGTACCCATACGGGTGAAATGGACTTGAATTTGAGGTTAGCACATTCAGTCTGCGCATTTACAGGAGAAGGGCTGTAATTGCAAAGCTTTAACCGACGAAATGTATCGCCCTGCGAACATTCTGTGCGAAAAAGGTTGTTTTTCGCTCACCAGCTACCAACAGGACGGCTGGCGTAGCCAGCCGTCCTGTTGGTAGCTGGTGAGCCTTTAACGCATTAAAGCACTATCTTTAAGAATCTAAACAGTTGTCAAGTGAAATGTCAACTGTGGTGAGCTCCGGCATTGAGACACCCTGACCTACATCGGTGAAAAGTAATCGAAAAATAGCATGCGCCGATGATAGGTTGCCCTTGAATTTGCTGATGTCAAAAAAACGCTGTTGGCGTTTTTTTTCGGCGGCCAACGGAGGCACGGGCCAACAGGGCAAGCTTGTCTACTAAGCTGGCATAACCGAGCCGGTTCATCCCCAAGAGAAAGCGATGCTCAGATAGATGACGGTGGGCAAGGGAGCCTAGAGGGATGATTAGTCAAACTCCTTGTTTTATCCGTAGCCAAGACTCGCAAAAAAATCACCTGTCGAAAGACAGGTGATTTTCGTGGTTTATGTAATCGCTAAGAACACTATAAGAAGACTTTCATCGCCCCGATCAAGATGCCGATCGTCACGGCGAGCATGGAAGCCATACGAATGGACAACTTGAGATCAGATTTAGCGATCTCTGCAGTCAGCCGATGATTAGTATTAGCGATTTCAGCAGTCGCCTTGCCGATTTCGGCAGCGAGACTTGCGAGATCACTTTTCGTCGCGAGTAGTGTGAGCATGTCAGATTCCAATGCTTGGATAACAGCTTCGGCTTTGAGCTCAGGTACGTCGATTGCACGCAGTGCCTGATACATCGCCAGTTCCATTTTCATTAAGGCCTCCAAAAATAAAAAAAGGCCTTCCCCACGACGGGAAAGGCCCGTCGTGGGTGGGAAAGTCATGCTTCCATCGACATTCAAGTCGACTGTCCGCGCTGCCGGAAGCTATGCGGTCATTTGGTGGATCCTGCGGAGAACCGCAGCGCCGTCTTGAAGATCCTGGCGGCTTGGGGTGCTGAACGAATCAACTAGATGCATAGCAAAAATGCCCCTGAGGCCTTTAGCTGTCAATCCGGTAATCGGTTTTCGACTGTTTCCTAATGTTGTATGAGGCTTCTCCCTGTCTGCGCTCACCACCACCTTCAGATTCGGGGTGTTGAGTATTGACGTCGAACGCACTGAACTACCGACCGAGGTAAGTCGCGGTAATTTGTGTTCTCTCATGCCCGAGTTCACGGCTGATAATTTGGCGAGCAGTACGGTCTTGAGAGCGCTGCATTGGGGTCAACTCCCTGGCCGATATTCCTCCTGCCGCCGGTGCCTTCCATCCTGTCAAAGCTACGTAACGGCTTTGTGCATAATGATGACGCAGCCCATGCATGTGGCTCAGGCCTGCTGCCTTGCACTGACCATCGTAGGTGTTTCTCTGCTGGATATACGTTTTCTGGGCCGGGATTAATGAGCTGGCTCCCGCTAACTGATGTGCCGCGTTCAGCACCTCGCGCTGTTGCGAAGTAGTGATCGGAACAGAGCGATCACGCCCACCCTTTGTCCATGAGCCCTTGAGGAGAATGTGATCTCCTTGATCCGCATACCTAGGCTGAAATTTGATCGCTTCTTCACGGCGTAATCCAAACGCCGACTGAAGCTGGAGACTCATGCGCACATGGGCATCGGTGATCTTGCCAAGGTCTGTTCCCAGTTCCTGAGCTTTGCTGATGTTAGTGACGAAGCGCCGTTCGGCCACACCCAGTTGCGTGTTGTCCGAGGGGAGAATGCCAGCCTTGCCGATCTTTTCAGCCCACCATCGAAGGTGCGCAAGCCGATTTTTGATGGTGCCTACTGACAGGCCTTCGCCTTGCCATCGATCCAGCAGTGCCAGTACGTGTTTGCCCTTGAGCGAGGGGGCTTTCATCTGGCGGAAGCCAACCTCACGCAGCTGGCGAGCGATCAGCCCCAATGAGCGGATACGGTCGGCCTGAGTGTTGTGACTGCCATCGCGATTGCGCCGGCAAAGTTGCCGCAGGGTGTAGGTCAAATCGTCCATATCCCATCCACTCAATAGCTTTGTTTTGTGCTGTTGTCCTTTCCTGAAAATCATTGGTAAGTGTTGGTGCCAACTCGCTATGCGAGATCCCCGAAGGGGCAGGGGGCGTGGTGTTCAGGAAACACCGGTGTCTCGGCTGAGACGTCCGTCTTTCTTCCTGCTGGAAGGTCGGACGGAGGTGGAGCGGGATGAGTTAGTTTTTAATGTTGATGAGTACTCCAAGGAATGGATGGGATTGTTAAGTGGAGGCATCGCTATTGCGCAAAGGTCCGCTATTTGGGACAGCGTAGTAGCGGCATATTAGGGAATAGGTCTACAGACAAAGGCGGCTCCGTCCCATGGGTATGGGTCGGTATGCTTCTGGAGCCTTGCATACCTGGCTAACTCCATCCTGTTGGATCAGCGCTCGCAGGAGTCTTGCGCTGTTGGGGTGACGACTCTCGAACCTGTCGTCTTAGGTTTTTGCTGGGCCAGTGTATGGGGGCATCATCATGTATGCCGCACGTTTTAGGATTCAGAATTTGCCCGTGATGTTGAGGCGTCGGCGGGGCCGTCACTGCGGTTTGCAGTGACGGCCCATCTCATGAGTTGCGCTTCATTGGGCAGGGGCAGCCGCTGTGATAGGTGCATATGCATCGATTGCCTGTGGTGCTGACGCGGCCTTCGGCCTTGTCGGCTCCCTGCGCAGGGGCGGCATGGTCCCCAAGCCACGCCTGCGCAGGGAGCTGTGGGAAAGGCGGAGTGCGTAGTTGCCTTACCGATCGATGCCGTGAATCGCATGTGCGTGCAATTCGACAACATTGATATACAGGTTGACCGAGAGCTTTCTGCCGAAGGTCTGGGGCGTATGATAACTAGCAGTCACAATGGGGTAGTTAGGGGCTTTTTCTACCGTTTCGCGACGGGCAGAAAACGGCCAGAAGCGGACATTGGGAAGCCGACCGCTACCGGCCAAAAGCGTCAGTGGAATCATCAAGGAGCTCAACAGGCATTCAAATCAGTCAGCCTCGGGAAATTTAGGTGCTCATGATGGAACGCCCGCATAGCAAATAATTTTTCTGATGCTTATCTTCAACACTAGTCATTCAAATCAAATCGCTCTTTCAGCTCACCAAAATCTGACCATCTCTTTGTATTGACTCCAATTAGATTGGCGCCATAGTAGCTAAAAAATGACGAATAATGGTTCTGCTTAGTGATAGCATCCATACAAGCACGAATAATTATCTGCCTCTCTATGGTCGCAGTGTCTTTTCCATAAAGATCCACCATCGGAAGCCAGTCATACAGGGATCTGCAGTTATCAAAAACAAACATATCAAGATACATTTCCCGTTCTTTTGCTTTATACCTAGCTCGCCAATGCGCGTCCGTGTTTATGTGGTGCGTATTCCCAAGGTGATTTAAAGCAAGCTCTATCCATAAATGCGGCATCGGTACATCACAAAAAACGCCTCCGCACGGATCAGGAAGAGATTTAATTATTTCTTTTATCGATCGAGACAAGCTTTCCGACAGAGTGCTTTTATATGAGTACTGTGCGTATCTAAGCAAATCATAAAGTTGCACGCTATCTAGATATGACAGAGCCCCATTCTTTTTTGAAAACTGCTCGTACCAGTACTGCCCCAGCTTACTTTTAGATTCCTTCAGCCTTAGCAAGAAATTCCAAATTGGAAAGTCTTCGGGCGGCTCGAAAATTTCACCTCCTGACAAATCCAAATCTTTGAGGGTGGCCTCATCAACCTGTCCATCTTCGAAATCATAGTTTTGGGGGGTGGACATTTTTTTAATAATGGATTTTATTTGAGCTTCATCCATTTTCAAAAACATGCGTTTTAAGGCTGGGCTACTACCAACCTTAAGCATCGGACTTATGTAGCTAGCAAAGATTGTTGGATAATGCGTTGAGAATGCACTGTATGCAGAGTCGAAGTGCGAGCTTATCAAGTCCTCAAACAAACGTTCCTCGCAAGGCTCGCCGAGGGCCTCAAGCTCCTCTTGGTAGGCCTTGTCAACAAACCCATAGCAATCGACCCCTTCCCAAAAGCCAGTATCTTTAGTGTCACCTGAACGGATACAGTTCTCTAGAAATGGATGACTACGAAAATAAGAAGACAAGAACTCAATATTTTCTTCGGTTTTTTCGGGGAGAGAGCTATTTATTACCAGAATCCCCAAATCACTCAGAGAGCTGTTTTCAAAAACAGCGTTTATAGTTAGAAGCGGCTTTGACTGCTGACTAAAAAGAGGGCCAGTGAAATCAAGGTAAATTATATCAAACTTAAAAGAAGTGACTCGCATGAGCTCAGATATTGCGCCATTGAATATCTTTAAGGTTGGATATTTTTTTTGTGCCTTAATCAGTGCCGAAGAGTACATTTTTCTATCTGACTCAATAGCCCAAACATTCTCAATCTGAACACCTAGCGCCACTATAATTCGCAAATCATTTTCAGGCTCCGGCCCGCAAAAGTATGCAATTTTCAAGTTTTGCGGTTGCTTGGTCTCGTAAAGATTGTTTGAAAATCTAGTCCAGGACTCAATAAAATCCTCGTTAGGACTTTCATCTTGTAGAACTTCGTCAAAAGCGTAATCCCAAAGGCGTCTTATATAATTCGGCTTTAAAATCCTATGTTTTTCCCTGTCAGTAGTCAGTTTTCTAACAGCCCTGGTCCATATTTCTACTCTGCTTTTTTCTTTTACATTCTGTGTATAAGTAACCACTGCATCCCTCCAGAGGTTCTAAAAATTCAAATTGTGCTGCAAGCAACACTTAAAACGGAAAAAAATGCCTTTGCCGCACAACAACGTGCATAAACACGAGCTTTGGAAAAAAAGGGACTGATTTATTTCTCAGAAACTAAATCAGTCCCTTTTTCTTTGATCGCACGACGGATGTTGTAGCGCCCATATTCCACTCGCTGGATTTTTATCGAGATCATCACGAAAAGCATGAGGATACCGAGCCCTCCGGCAGTCGCCACAACCACGGAAAAAGCCCCCCAAATATTAGGAATACTGCCGGTGCTCCTGAGCGCAGCGAAGACGAGACACAAAAGCGAAATCACGAATCCTAGAATCGCAATGGCCAACGAGCACTCCCGTTCAAATTTGTCTTGAACCGGATCCCCCCCGACGAGTGTTCTCGGAATTTCCCTAATGCAAGCCGCCCAGATAGAAACACAGAAAAAAGAGAACGCCGGAAACTGCAGGGAAATCTCAAACTCGGGCTTCGAAAAATAGATGATGAAAAGCCAAATAAGCACAGGCATCAACGTCAGAAGCACCTCATACGTAGCCCAAACCGATGACCGAGTGATGATGATTCCCTTCGACAATGGCGCCTTTCCGCTCCCATTTCCTTCACTCAACGTCTTTCTCCTGCCAACAAATGAATGATAAAAGATCATCCGCTTACCGGCGGTAACCGCGATAGCGGCCCCCGGATTGACGGACAACCTATGGTATCAAACAGATATCACTCATGACAGGGATTGGAGCAGGCCTCGGTTCGGCGGTGTGCTGGGGTGAAAATGTAATTCAAATGCCCCTCCATACCACGTGACATCGCTAGGTGATCGTACAAAAGGGGATTACGAAAGGCGGACGCTCGGCAGCACAACTGGCAATATGTTTTCTAACAGGGCTGCGCTGAATCCATCGAGTAACTGAATTGAAGAGTACTGTCATCTCATGGACAAAGGTCTGAGTGATGCCAACCTTAATTACGTACTTGCGGTTATTGAAAGTGCCCCAAACACCGAGTTAGGTGTGATGTGTGAGCAACTACAGATCGACAATCGCGATCTTTTGAATCAGTTGGCGATCTCAGTAGCAAGACTGTTTTTTACAGGCCCCCGCGATTTTCATCACTGTGATGAGGTGATGAATACTGTCGTCAGCGATATCGTCGGCTTGTCCATGCATGCGGATATGCCCCAGCCGGCATTCTCTATCTACCAGGCATTTGATGCATGCGAGTATTGGCACAGCGACGACGACCGGGACGTATTTCCTTGGAAGAGGTGGACGCGGCCTGAGCTCGAGAGAATTTTGTGGGAGGTCGACGACGGCGCAAACGGGCTTTCGAAGTAGGTACGATTTGAGCCCCCACAGGACCGATTTTGGCCGGTAGCGATCGCCTGCCAACGTCCGCTTCTGGCCGACTTCTGCCCGTCGTAACCCGTAGAAACCAACCATGCCCAGCATCGGTATAGGGCGCTGATAATGGTGAGCTGTGTCGTGAACACCACGATTAGAGGGGGCAGCGCAAGTCCCTCTCATGGACATAGCCAATCCCTTCGAGTGGCCATCAGTCAGCAAGCCCATCAAGTCAGCGCAGATGTCATGAACGATTAATTTAGATGTACCCGATTTTAACCGGGTGTCCTTCTGCCTTTGGTTAAAGGCAAAGACGAGTGCTGTCGCTCGCTCGCTTGCGCGGCACTACACGCTTAGCTTTCTGGTTCACAAGAAAAACCACCTGCCATAGGGTAGGTGGTTCTCGGTACTGCCGAAAAAGTAGATCGTTAATCAGTCATCGCCATCAAGACGAAGACCGCTGCCACCAACGGGAACATCATTGTGCCAATGTTGAGGGTGAGATCAGATGCGACGCGAGATAGCTCTGTCCGAAAGTGTTCTACGTCTGGATCGGATTTAACGGTATGAGGTGACTGCAACGCATTCTCCATGGCTTGGATTACAGCATCGATTTTTGGCTCAGGCACGTCGATCGCTTTCAGTGCTTGATACAGTGCCAGTCGAATGTTCATTAAGGCCTCCGAATAATAAGAAAGGCCTTGCCCGGACGGGAAAGGCCCGTCGTGGGTGGGGGGGAATAACATGCTTCCATCGACATTGATGTCGACTGTCCGCGCTGCCGGAAGCGATGCGGTCATTCGGGAGGATCCTGCGGGAAACCGCAGCGCCGTCTTGCAGATCCTGGCGGCTTTTGGGTGCTGATCACATCAGCGAGACGAGATGTGAAGTTGCTCCCTGCGGTGTTCGCTGTAAATCCGAAAACGGTTATTCGGGATTTCCTAATGTTCCCCGACTGCTTGATAACCAGTTGCGCAGGGATTACTGACGCATGCTTTAGACAGGAAGCGGCTGGCAGGCCAAGCTTTTCATGACCTGTGCAGCCAGATCGTCTGCAATCCTTGGCCCCTTCATTATCTTGCGTATCTCGGCAAAGTGCGGCAGGCCCTGCTGAATTGTCTTCGATCTTGTGATGGGCTTTTGTTTGACCTCAGCGGCAGCCGAGGCCACTCGAGGGGGCGTAATGGGGTCGACAGTTTTCTGCTCTTTTTTACGGCCTGCCCACGGTCGGAACTCGCCGGCTAATGCTCGATTTATCAACCCGAAGAAATAGGCGACGACGTTACGCACCGACCCACGTTGACTGCGCGCCTGGAGTTCGTCCAGCACTTGCTGGCGATGTTGCGGTGGCAGTCGAGTCAGGGCTGCCAGCACGTCTTGTTGTTGATCAGCTTTGGCGTTTGCCAGGCATTGCGGCAGTGTCACTGGCCCTTGTGTCAAATGGCGCTCCTCACGTGCGCGTGTGCGGTACGTACGTATTTTTTTATATTTGTTTTTATACGTATTGTCGCCGGTGCTGAGGTGTTTCTGGTCGGTCTGCTGCGTGACGGAGGTTCTTGTTGCGGGATGACTCGGTACAGGTTTTCTGGTGGAGAGCGGGCGTTTTCCTGAGAGTGGCGGCTCATCGTCCTCGTCACGTTGTGATGGCGTGTGTGAGGGATTGTCTTTGGACGTTTGCTTCCGCGTAACTTCGATGTGCTTCGCGATGCAATCGAGATGGGTGTGCTTATGGCCGATGCAGTTCTCGAGAAGCGCTGGCAGGGTGGTGTCTAAAGCGCAGGCTTCGTGAAAGCTCAGGGCACGCTCGTTGATCTGGTATAGCTCGTTCAGAACGTTGCCCGTAATGAGGTCGCTATTCTGGCCGACCAAGCTTATCCAACCAGTTAGGCGCAGAACTGTTAGCGCTCGCGAGGCGGTTTCGTAAGAAGCTCGTTTCGCCAGCGGGGCGCACGCGAGGTATGAGCGCAATTGACCCATTCCTGCCAAGGTGTACAGACCTCCAGCCGACCGTAGCGAGTGCATCACGTGCCAGCAATTGCGATCCAGAGGTGTCAGGCGGTTATCGACCATAAGCGATAGGACCGCAGAGCGCGGAGCGTCTTGAGCCTGCAAGGTATGGGAGGAGTGTTGGTTGGTCATGAGGTGTCTCCGAGGTCTGGGCCACGTTGGCCTGTTACTCGACATCTCATCTAGGACTGTTCCGTATGTCAGCCAACAATGCGATCTCTGCTACGGACACATTGTTTGGCCTTTGTGATGATTGGTACCTGGGGAGTGAACTAGAAGGCTGTGTTAAAGATCTCGGGTGATTCGGCAGGCGAGTGCGTCAGTGGTGAATACGAGACGAGCGTTATTGCGTCTATCTCACCGAGACTACGTTAAGGCCCCTGGCGCTCTGAACGGCTGAAACCGACAAGCTCCCGGTTGCCGCTTGCTGGATGTGTGCACTCCACCAAGCCATCATCGGGCGTCTTCGCTCTATGTAGTCCGCCCGGTTGTAGGCGCTACGGACTTCGTCTTTGTCCACATGCGCAAGCGCGACCTCGATCAGCTCAGCATCCCACCCGTGTTCATTCAAGATGGTGCTCGCCATGGAGCGCATTCCGTGGCTTACGAGTCGCCCCTCAAACCCCATCCGTTTCAGCGCCATGTTGGCGGTCTGGCTGTTGCAATGAGTGCGGGGATTACGGTCGGCGGGAAACACGTATTCCCTGTGTCCGCTGTAGGGCTTGATCGCTTCCAGAAGCGCCAAAGCGTGCTCTGTGAGCGGGATGATGTGTGTGCGGCGTTTCTTCATGCGCTCCGCTGGGATCGTCCAGATCTTCTTACGGAAGTCGATATCAGCCCATCGTGTGGTCGCAGCTTCTGCGGGCCGAGTCATCGTGTGGAGCTGCCATTCGATGAGGCATCGGGTGGTTCTTTTGATGCTGGCGTTGGCAATTGCCACCATGAGTTCATTGAGCTCATCGGGGGGCAATGCCGCCATGTTTTTCTTCTTTGGTTTTTTGAATACCGATCGAATTCCGCTCAGGGGGTTGGCATGAATGAGTCCGTAGTTCACCCCGTAAGTCATGATTTCGTTGAGGCGTTGGGTCAGGCGCTTGACCGTTTCCAAGCTGCCTTTGGTTTCAAGTGGCCTAAGCAACTTGATGACCTGAGGCGCGCTGATTTCAGAAATCGGGGTGGCGTGTAGATCCGGGAAGATGTGCAGCGTGAGCGAGCGCCAGATGTCTTCAGCGTAGGCGGTTGTCACGGAGTCTTTCTTCAGTTCAAACCAGGCTGTCGCGACGTTTTGAAAGGTGTGCTCTGTCGCAGCTTTTTTCGCTTGGCGATCTGCATCGCGTTGCTCTTTCGGGTCCAGTCCTTGGGCAACCAGCTCCCTGGCTTCAATCGTGCGTTTTCGCGCATGAGCCAGGCTGAGTTCCGGGAATGTCCCCAGTCCCATGTTGATCCGTTTCTTGGTCACGGGATGGATGTAGTTGAAATTCCAAAGCCTCGAACCGTTGGTTCGGACTCGTAACTGAAGGCCGTCGCCGTCGGTCAATGTGTAGTCCTTGTCCTTGGGCTTGGCGGCTTTGATTTTCATGTCTGAAAGGCTTGTGGCTCGGGCTCCCATGGGTACTCCAACGCTGTTTGTGTATTCCAAAATTTATCAGTCACGGGCTTGGAATACGTCTTGGAATACATTTCAAAATGGATCTGCATGAAGCGCTGTGGAGCCCAATAGCCCTGAAACCCCCGTATTTACTGGATTCCAGGCACAAAAAAAGACGTCCGTGGACGTCTTTAGATGATGAAGTGGTGGAGCCGGGGGGATTTGAACCCCCGTCCGCCAGTACTCCGCTGTCGGTACTACATGCGTAGCCGTTTCTATTAAGTTAACCCTCAGCGACCCGAAGGGCAGGGTGCTTTGGGCGAGTTGTGTAAGTTTTAGCCGCTTCGTCCACAACGTACTGCACGGCGATTCTGTTCTATATGACAATCATTTTGGGTTTACAGACATCCCCTGATGATTGCTGGACCCGAAGGTACCAGAAGGGAAGGCTAAGGCTGCTTACGCAGCGAGAGCGTATTCCCCGTAGGTTTCGTCATTGGCAACTATAAGAAGTTGCAACAGTGGATTTACGAGTTCTGTTACCAACTCGGCATGCACCTAAAGTTTCGCAACCGGCGTCGAATCCTAAACGGCCCCGAACTCATTGCTCTGTACATCTTGGTGAGCAACAAGCCTGCGCAGTGTACGCCAATCGGCGGACAAGGCCAACCCGAAGGTTGGCCTTCTGGTACGTCATTTATTTTCAGGATTGCGAGTTTGTATTTTGGTGACTACGTTGGAAGTGATCGCAACGCATTCCTTGTCATTCCCGGCTTTTTGAGCCATTTCGGCTTTTTCCCGGGCAGCTTTGATGTTGTCGTCGGTATTTTCCGAAAGAGCCGGCTGGCTGGTTTCGAAGTCCTTGATAATTTGAAGATTCCCGGCACAAAGGTCTTTGTCTGCCGCAAATACCGGCGACGTCAGCAGGGCACCAGCGATGAACAATCCAGCAATTGCAGAATGCTTCATAGGTATCTCCTAGAACGGTTGGTCTCGGTGCTGCCGGGCGGTCTGGCGGCTATTCCGAGGTCGTTACAAGCCTCGTTTGCTTGGGGCTTGATCAATCGACTATAGCTGCGCTCAGGAATTCGGTTTTTTTTTACACATGGTATGAAAAGGTTGGTTCACCAAAACATGTCGATGAGGCCGACCCAGTCGGTCCGTGGTCATTTCTTGGTGTCACCCGTAGACTTCTGGATTTCCAGAAGGGTCTGCTGGGTTTCAACAAGGCACTCGTCTGTTTTGCCTTGGGCCTTGAGAGCCTGTGCTTTGCTGACACTCGCCGAGACGCGCGCATTCAGATCCGGTGACGTCTGGTATTGGGCCTTGGAGTTGTCGATTGTCTGCAAATTCGCATCGCACAAGCTGGACGGTTTGCTATCGGCGAACGAAGTGGACGCCATCATCGAGGCAGTAACGAACAGACCGAACAGTACAGAACGCTTCATGGGAATCTCCTTGCACTGAGGAATCCGGACTTCGCTGACCGTGAGTAGGGTCAACGAAAGAAGGACAGGCCCCGACTGTTCGAGGCCTGTTCTGTGGACTACCGTCCCGCTCAAGGGTTCTGATTTTCTTCAGCAGGCCTTCGCTCGGGTGACCCGATCCACCAGATAAACCAGGCCGTGATAGTCGATCCCGCCATGTTGCGTCAGTCCGATTTCGCACGTCCGGCTCGTGGAAATCCCCTCGCTGCAATGCTGCACCGCGTCCTTGAGTGTGCGCAGCGAGTGGCTGTTCAGTTCCGGCGTGGTAAAGCCCTTGTCCCCCGCGAAACCGCAGCAATGAATGCCTTCCGGAATCACCACGTTCTTACTGCACTTGCGCGCCAGATCAATCAACGCCTGGCTTTCGCCCAAATGCTGAGTGCTGCACGTCACGTGGACGGCGATCGGTGCTTCCTGGGGCGTGAAATCCAGCCGATCGAGCAGATGCGTACGAATGAAACGCACCGGGTCGTACAGATCCAGGCGAACATCTCCCACGTCCTGCACCAACCGCAGCGTGCACGGACTGGTGTCGCAATAAATCGGATCGAGCCCGCCGCGACTGGCGTGGAGCAGCGCGCTGATCAGCTCCTGACGCTTATGCTCGGCCTGTTCGGCATAGCCTTTGGAGGCGAATGGTTGGCCGCAGCAAAGGTTGTCCTGATTGTCGGGGAAGACCACTTGGTAACCGGCCTTTTCCAGCAGTCCACGGGTTTTGTCGTACAGCGACATCTGCTCTTTGTCACCCGCCGCCGGCCCCATGACCCGCGAGACGCACGCAGCCAGATAAACCACTCGAGGGCGTTCGTCCGACACATTCGGACTGAAGCGAATGGCTCTTTCCGGTTGTGGCATCGCGTTCGTCCACAACGGCACTTGGCCCTTGGACAAGCGTGTCAGCGTTGCCGATAACTTCGCCAGACGCGGCGCCCCCAGCAGCATCCGCGCTCCATTCGCCACATGCAGCGTGAAGCGCGCGCCTTGCAGCGTCTTGGCGAAATTTCCTTCGATCCAGTCAGCGGTTTTCTTGTGCGTTGCGTGTCGGCCGCGAAGCTTTTTCACCAGCTCGCCGGTATTGATGCCTACAGGGCAGCGTTGTGCGCAGAGACCCGTTGCGGCGCAGGTCTCGATGCCTTGGTACTCGTAGGCTTTTTCCAGTTCAGTGGTGTCGATCCCAGCGCGTTTTTTCGCCTGAATATCGCGCCATATCACGATGCGCTGGCGCGGGCTCAGGGTCAGGCCTTTCGACGGGCAGACCGGTTCGCAGAAGCCGCACTCGATGCACTTATCGATAATCTCGTCAGCCGCCGGCAGCGGTTTCAGATGCTTGAGGTGGATCTGCGGATCTTCGCTGAGCACCACGTCCGGGTTGAGAATGCCGTTAGGGTCGAGCAGGCGTTTGAGCTGCCACATCAGTTGGTAGGCGTCGCTGCCCCATTCCAGCTCAACAAACGGCGCCATGTTGCGTCCGGTGCCATGTTCGGCCTTGAGCGAGCCGCCGAACTCCACCGCCACCAGTTGCGCGACGTCGTCCATGAACGCTTGATAGCGTGCGACTTCTTCCGGGTTGTTGAAGCCTTGGGTGAAGACGAAGTGAAGATTGCCTTCCAGCGCATGTCCGAAAAGGATCGCCTCGTCGTAGGAATGTTTTTCGAACAGTTCGATCAAGCGGTTTACGCCGATCGCCAGTTGTTCAACCGGGAAGGTCACGTCCTCGATGATCACCGTGGTGCCGGTTTTACGCACGGCGCCGACGGCGGGGAAGGTGTCCTTGCGGATCGCCCAGAGGCGTGCGTTTTCAACGGGGTCTTCGCTGAAGTCGACCTGCTTTTCTACCGGGAAACTGCTGATCGACGCCATGATCTGCGCCAGTTGTTCCTGCAGCAACGTGGAAGAGGCGGCGCGGGATTCGATCAGCAGAGCGCAGGCATTGTTCGACAGCAGCTGTACGAAAGCGGGCATGCCCGGTTTGTCCTGCACGGAGCGCAGGCTGCGTCGATCCAGCAGTTCTACCGCTGACACTGGCTGGCTTTTCAGCACGGTGACCGCGTTGCAGCAGGTTTCCACATCCGGGAATACGATCAGCGCTGAAGCCTTGTGCGGATGATCGATGACGGTGTCGTAAGTCACCGCGCTGATAAAACCGAGTGTGCCTTCGGAGCCGACCAGCAAGTGGCTCAAGATATCCACAGGCTCGTCGAAATCCACCAGGGCGTTGAGCGACAGGCCGGTGGTATTTTTCAGACGATATTTGTGGCGGATTCTGGCAGCCAGTTCGGCATTGGCGCGGGTCTCGCGGCTCAACGTCGCTAAGCGATCAAGCAGATCACCATGGCTTGCACGAAACGCCGCGACGCTGGCGGCGTCTTCAGTATCAAGTCGCGTGCCGTCGGCCAGTACCAAGCGAATGCCTGCCAGCGTGTGATAAGTGTTTTGTGCGGTGCCGCAGCACATGCCGCTGGCGTTGTTGGCGACGATGCCGCCGATTTTGCAGGCGTTGATCGAGGCCGGGTCCGGGCCGATCTTGCGTCCGAATGGCGCCAGCCACGCATTGGCCTGCGCGCCGATCACCCCCGGCTGCAGACGGATTTGTGTGCCTTGGCCACGTATTTCGCGAGCGTTCCAGTTATCCCCAAGCACGATCAGCACCGAATCGCTGATCGCCTGACCGGAGAGACTGGTGCCGGCCGCGCGAAAGGTCACCGGCACATGATCGCGCTGTGCCAATTGCAACAGCTTCACCACTTCATCTTCGGATTCAACGCGTATCACCAGTTGCGGAATCAGTCGATAAAAACTGGCGTCGGTGCCGAAGGCCAATGTCGACAGCGGATCGTCGAAGCGGCGATCCGCCGGAATCAGTTGTTGCGCATCACGCAGAAAATTCGCCGGAAGCGTCATTGGTCCTCCAGGATCAGCACCACGAGGTCTTTCGGGCCGTGGGCGCCGTAGGCCAGCACTTGCTCGATGTCAGCTGTTTTCGACGGGCCGGACACCAGCAACGCGTTGGTCGGCATGCCTTGGGCCCATTGAAGTTCATGTTGCACCTGGTAGAAGTTGTCGCGGATTTCGCTGGCCTTGAGCAGGGCGAAATGTACGGGCGGCACCAGGCTCATCAGGCGCGGTTCTTCGCGGGTTGGCCAGAGAATCAGGCTGCCCGTGGCGGCAATGGCACCCAGGGTGCCGGTAAGACTGGCCGGAGTATCGTTGAACAGCTCGGCTTTCCATTCTTCCATCGGCCGGTCGTAGGATTTCAACGCCGGCAGATCAGGATTGTTCGCCCAGTGTTGGGTGATTTTTGCACCGTGAGGTGTCGTCGGCGCGATCAACAGACTTGGCAACTGACGGTCGTGCAGCAATTGTGCGAGCAGTGCAGGCCATTCCTCATCGCACGTCAGATGGATCTCGGTATGGACCGCCTCCATCAATTTGCGCAATTGCGGAATGCGCTGTTCGGCGCTGTAGGTGTACGGCTGAGTTACCAGTTCTACATCGAAATCGTCGGCAATCGGCGTGGCGCCGATCAGACTTTTGCGCAGTTTGCCGAGGATATTTTGCTTGGCGCTCATCAGCGGTCTCCCTGTTTGGCCAAGTGCTCGCGGGCCATGTCGTGCAGTGAGCGGGCGGCGGGTTTGGGTGCGCTGTGATTCTGCGTCCATGGGCCAACATTGTTTGGCGTGAGGGCGCGCAAGCGCGTGGCGAAAAAGCCGAACAGCCGATACAGCGTTGGCGAGCTATTGAGCTTGGCCCAGGCGTTCCAGATAAAGCGTTCCTTGCGCGAATACTTGCTGCCCTGACCGCGCATCACTTGATGAGGACTGTCCGGGGCTTTGACGTTTTCTTCGCGTAGGCGACGTAGCAGCGCGGGGATAGGAATTTTTACCGGACACACTTCACCGCAGGCACCGCACAGCGAAGACGCACTCGGATGATCCGGCACTTTGGCCAGGCCGACCAAGTGTGGGGTGATGATTTTTCCTATAGGGCCGGGGTAAACCTCCCCATAGGCGTGGCCGCCGATTCGCGTGTAGACCGGGCAATGATTCATACAGGCGCCACAGCGAATGCAGTTCAGGGTCTGACGCAATTCGCTGTCGGCAAAGGCCTGGCTGCGACCGTTGTCGAGAAGCACCAGATGCACTTCTTGCGGGCCGTCGAGTTCATGCTCCTTGCGCGGGCCGGAGATCATGTTGACGTAAGTGGTGATCGGAATGCCCAGCGCCGAGCGGGTCAGCAGCGATAGCAGCGGCACCACGTCGCGCAGATTTTCGACGACTTTTTCGATGCCGGTGACGGCGATGTGCACCGGCGGCACGGTGGTAGTCATCCGGCCGTTGCCTTCGTTTTCCACCAGTAGCAGGGTGCCGGTTTCGGCCACGGCGAAGTTGACGCCGGAAACGCCGATGTCCGCTTCGAAGAATTTCTGCCGCAGGACTCTGCGACCGATCTGAATGAGTTGGTCAACGTCCTTGGTGTATTCCACGCCAAGTTTGTCGTGGAACAAGGACGCGACCTGACCGGCATTCTTGTGGATCGCCGGCATAATAATGTGT
Source organism: Pseudomonas sp. A0308 (assembly GCF_044218815.1). Taxonomy (NCBI): domain Bacteria; kingdom Pseudomonadati; phylum Pseudomonadota; class Gammaproteobacteria; order Pseudomonadales; family Pseudomonadaceae; genus Pseudomonas; species Pseudomonas sp. A0308. The sequence continues at coordinate 2,435,158 of NZ_CP162581.1, read as the reverse complement.
GAAGGCTTCTCGTGGTCGAGCTGGACGATGTATTCCCCCATGTCGGACTCCAGACATTCAATGTCTTGAGCCTCGAGGAAATGGTTCATCTCCATCTCTTCGCTGACCATCGATTTGCCCTTGATCACTTGCCGCGCCTCGTGAGCACGGATGATCGATAAGACGATGCCATTGGCCTCGTCCACCGTTTCCGCCCAGTGCACTGTCACACCGTTGCGGGTCAGGTTCTGTTCCAGTTGCTCGAGCAGGTCGGGCAACTTGGAGAGCGCGCGGGCTCTGATCGAGTTGCCCAGTGCGCGCAAATGTTCTCTTTCGTGGGCATCGCCAAAAGCCGCTGCCCGCTTGGTCATCAGTGAATCCATGGCAGTGCGGAAATTGTTCCGTAACTGCGGATCACCCAAGGCGTTGTGCGCCCGGGTGCGGAAATCTTCTTCTACGGCGACCGTAGGAATAATCGCGGAAGTGCTCATTGCGCACCTCCGGTTCGTTGCCACAGGAAACTGGCCAGATGTTGGCCGCGCAACGCTTCCTGTTGTTTCTCCAGCGAGCCGTTGATGTTCATCAAGCAGCCGCAGTCGGCACTCAAAATCCTGTGTGCGCCGGATTCCTTCAACGCCCGGGTCTTGTCAGCCACCATCGCGCCGGAAATGTCTGGCATTCGGACGCTGAATGTCCCGCCGAAGCCACAGCATTCGCTTTCGTGGTCGTGGTTGACCCGTTCCACATTGCTCAACTGCGCCAACAACTCGCGACCGTGCAGGTGGGTGTTCATCTCGCGACGCGCAGAACACGACGTGTGCAGCGCGACTTTTACCGGCTCGCCACCGTCCTTGAGCTGCACTTTGCAGACGAACAGCAGAAACTCTGCCAATTCGTAGGTTCGTGCCCCGAGGGCCTGAACCTGTTTCAAGGTTTCTGGCTCATCCTTGAACAAGTCGGCGTAGTGCTCGCGCAACATGCCAGCGCAGGAGCCCGATGGCACCACCACCGGATAATCCCCGGCGAACAGTGCCAGTTGCGAGCGCGCCACCGTCCGCGCTTGCTCGGTGTAACCGGAGGTGTAGGCCGGTTGTCCGCAGCAACTTTGCCCTTGCGGGTACTCGACCCGAATCCCTTCGCGCTCCAGCAAATGGATCGCGTCCATCCCGGCTTCGGGGTAGAACAGATCAACCACGCACGTCCCGAACAGATAGACCCGCGACGGTTTCTCGCTGGGGTATTGCCGAGGTTCGGGCAGTGGCGGTGCCACGCGGGTCGCGTTCGGCACGGCGTTGTAAAAAAGCTCGCTCATCAGGCGTGTCTCCGGGTTGTCCCGGTTATCCGTCCGCTGAGGCTGCTGAATATAAAGAGTGTTGCTTTCAGCAGCCTTACAGACCGGGTTGTGAATTGCTGACGCCGGAATCACGAACCGGCGTCGGTTATTTCAATGTCGTTTGCAGTCTTCTTTTAGGTTTAGTGCACCAGCATGCCGGTGAGCCAGTAGGCCTGAGCCAGCGTGATCAGACCGACGATCGTTGCAAAGAATAGGCTGTGCTTGAGGGTGAAGCGGAACAGATCCGATTCCTTGCCGACCAGACCGGTCGCGGCGCAGGCCACGGCGATCGATTGTGGCGAGATCATCTTGCCGGTGACGCCGCCGCTGGTGTTTGCCGCGACCAGCAGAGTGTCATTGACGCCGATCTGGTGCGCGGTGGTGGCTTGCAGCGAACTGAAGAGGGCGTTGGACGAGGTGTCGGAACCGGTGAGGAATACACCCAGCCAGCCCAGGAACGGTGAGAAGAACGGGAACGCTGCGCCAGTACCCGCCAGTACCAGAGCCATGGTCGAGGACATGCCGGAATAGTTGGTGACGAACGCGAACGCCAACACCATGCCAATCGACAGAATAGGCCAGCGCAGTTCGTAGAAGGTCTCTTTCAAAGTGGTCAGACCAGTTTTGAAATTGATCTTCAGCACCAGCATCGAGATCAGTGCGGAGAAGAAAATCGCCGTGCCGGTCGCGGAAATCGGATCAAGTTTGAACACGGCTGGAATGGCGGTTGGTGCGGCCACGATGGGTGCAGTCTTGATCACCAATTGATCAAGGTGCGGAATCGCGAAGTTGAACACCCACGCGTACATCGAGCCGCCGGCAGCGAACATTGCTTTGAAAGGCTTGAGCGTCCAGATCGTCACCAGCACGGTGAGGATCAGGAACGGCGACCAGGCGATGAAAATTTCCCAGAGGCTGTAAGGCGAAACCGCGGTGGCGCGCTTCTGGCCGAAACCGCCGACGCTGCCAGTGATGGCGGCGCTGGAAGTCGCGCCGGCGATTTGCGCGCCAGCGGTACGTTTTGGCTGCCAGATTTTCAGGAACAGGGTCAGGGAGATCAGGCTGGCCAGGGCCGAGGTGATGTCCGGCAGTTCCGGGCCGATGAAGTTCGAAGTGAAGTACTGAGTGATGGCAAAGCTAAGGCCCGCCACCAGCGCGGCCGGCCAGGTTTCACGTACGCCGCGCATGCCGTCCATCATGAACACTAGCCAGAACGGCACGAATAGCGACAGCAGCGGTAGCTGGCGACCAGTCATGGCGCCGATTTTGAAGGCGTCGATACCGGTGACTTGGCCGGCCACGATGATCGGAATCCCCAGAGCGCCAAACGCAACCGGCGCGGTGTTGGCGATCAGGCACAGGCCTGCGGCGTACAGCGGGTTGAAGCCCAGGCCTACAAGGAGTGCCGCAGTAATCGCGACCGGCGCACCGAAACCGGCGGCACCTTCCAGGAACGCACCGAAGCAGAAGCCGATCAGCAGCACTTGCAGGCGCTGGTCATCAGTAATCGACAGTACGGAGCTGCGAATAACTTCGAACTGACCACTTTTGACTGTCAGCTTGTACAGGAACACCGCCGCGACAATGATCCAGGCTATCGGCCACAAACCATAGGCGAAGCCATACCCGGCAGCGGCAAACGCCATGTCGACCGGCATCTGGAAGGCGAAAATAGCCACAGCGATGGACAAGGCAAGCGTGATGCTGCCGGCCACATGACCTTTGAGGCGGAACACCGCCAACGCGAGGAAGAAGAAAACGATGGGAATGACGGCCGCGAGAGCGGAAACGCCAAGACTGCCGAGCGGGCTGTAGATCTGTTGCCAGGTTTGCATATGGGGTGGCCCCTAATTGTTGTTGGTCAGGCACTGTCAGCGTTCTTGGTTAATTGGTAAGACCAATTTACAATCGCTGTTGGCTAGGGTAAAAGCCTTGATGTGGGTGTGTCAATTTGTCGCCCTGAAACTTTTGTCGAATGAGCGGTGCAGACGTCATCTGATTCGGTTCGGGCGGTGTCGTCTGGTAGGTGTCGTGATGGCGCCAATAGGCCAGAATAGAGAGCCCGGCGAGCGGTCGGGCTCGTGGAGAAGTGAGTTATGGGGTTTGATCAGATACGTCAGCGCCGTTTGTCTGACGATATTGTCGAGCGGCTCGAGGGGATGATCCTCGAGGGCACGTTGAAGTCCGGTGAGCGGCTGCCGGCTGAGCGCGCGCTGGCTGAGCAGTTCGGGGTTTCACGCCCATCGTTGCGCGAAGCGATTCAGAAACTGGCGGCCAAGGGGTTGCTGGTCAGCAAGCAGGGCGGTGGCAACTACGTGGTGGAATCGCTCGGTTCGACCTTCAGCGATCCGCTGCTGCAACTGCTCGAAAGCAATCCTGAGGCGCAGCGCGATTTGCTGGAGTTCCGGCATACCCTGGAGGCATCGTGCGCCTATTACGCTGCATTGCGCGCAACCGATGTGGATCGCGAACGGCTGACTGCGGCGTTCGAAGAGTTACAGGACTGCTATTCGCGTCATGACGAAGTGAGTCGGGTGGAAGAGGGCGCGGCGGATGCGAAGTTTCATCTGGCGATTGCCGAGGCCAGTCATAACGCGGTGTTGTTGCACACGATTCGCGGTTTGTTTGATTTGCTCAAGCGTAACGTTGTGACCAACATCGGCGGCATGTACAAACAACGCACGGAAACCCGCGACATGCTGATCACCCAGCATCGGGAATTGTATCTGGCGATTATTGAGGGGCGTGCGGAGCAGGCGCGGGAAGTTTCCAGTCGACACATCTTGTATGTGCAGGAAGTGCTGGAAGAGGTGCGGCAGGAAGTTCAGCGCATGGCTCGGGCGGAGCGGCGCAAGGGGATGTGATTTTTAAAGCAAAAAATCGTCCGATCACGGCCCGAGCCTGCGGCGGCCGCGATCGGACGATCTTTGCTTTTTGGGGGGAAGACTAGTCTTCCTTGCCCTTGTTACGCACAGCACGCTGCAACTCACGACCGGCGTCGCGTTCGCGCTCGGTGTCACGCTTGTCGTATTCCTTCTTGCCCTTGCCCAGAGCAATCTCGCACTTGACCATGTGCTTGCTCCAATACCAGGACAGGCATACGCAGGCGTAACCCTTTTGCTGCACTGCCGCGGCGAGCTTTTCCAGCTCTCGGCGGTTGAGCAGCAACTTGCGCGTGCGCGTCGGGTCAGCGATGACGTGGGTGCTGGCGGTCATCAGAGGCGTGATATGACTGCCGAGCAGCCATGCTTCGCCATCCTTGAGCAGCACGTAACTGTCGACCAGTTGCAGCTTGCTTGCCCGCAGACTTTTTACTTCCCAGCCGGCCAGGACCAGACCAGCCTCGAACTTATGCTCGATGAAGTAATCGTGTCGCGCCTTTTTGTTCTGCGCGATGGTCCCTGTTGGGTGTTTCTTCTGTTTAGCCATAGGGGCGGCATTATATGGAGATAAACGGCTGTCGGCTACGGTGATGCTGCGTGCTTGAGCAGGTTGAGTGAATCCCGGACAATGCGGCCTCTTTTTCTAACGCTTGGGCGTGATAAACGATGTCGACAGACAAGGTTTCTGTCCACGGCAGTTGGGCTAGCCGCTGGGTATTCATACTCGCCGCGACCGGTTCGGCCGTGGGACTGGGTAGTATCTGGAAGTTCCCGTACATGGTCGGGGTCTACGGCGGCGGTGCCTTTGTGCTGATGTTTCTGGCATGTATCGCGTTGATCGGGATCCCGGTCATGTTGGCTGAAACCCTGATCGGGCGGCGTGCGCGGCAGAGTCCGGCCAACGCTTTGAAGGTGCTGGCGGTAGAAGCCGGGCATTCGGGCAAGTGGTCGTGGGGCGCGTTCGCCGGGATGATCACGGCGTTGTTGATCCTGTCTTTCTACAGTGTGGTCGGCGGCTGGTCGCTGGATTACATCATCGATATGGGGCGTGGCGACTTTCAAGGTGCCACGGCCGCGCAGGTCGGTGCCTACTTCGGTAATGTGATCGCTGATCCATGGCGCCTGACACTTTGGCACACGATTTTTATGCTGCTTTCAGCGCTGGTGATCGCCAAAGGCGTGGTCGCCGGGCTTGAACGCAGCTTGCGAATCATGATGCCGTTACTGTTTGTGATGATTCTGGTGCTGCTCGGCTACAGCATGACCACTGGGCATTTCATGGAAGGCGTGCATTTCATGTTCGACTTCCACCCGGAAAAAGTCCTCGACGGATTACTCCCGGCGATGGGCCACGCATTCTTTTCGCTAAGCGTGGGCGTCGGTTCGATCATGATCTACGGCGCTTACATGCCGAAGAATTCGTCGCTCTCTGGCACGGTCGTCGGTGTGGCGCTGCTCGATACGTTTGTATCGCTGGTGGCCGGTCTGGCCTTGTTCCCTATCGTGTTTGCCGCGGGCCTGAACCCGAGCGAAGGCCCTGGCCTGATGTTCGTCAGTCTGCCATTTGCCTTTGGTAACGTAGCGTTCGGCCAGTTGATGGGGGTAGTGTTCTTCGTGCTGGTGGCGGTTGCCGCCTGGAGTTCGGCGATTTCCCTGCTGGAGCCGATGGTCGCGTACCTGGTTGAACGCACGAAAATCAGCCGCGCCTGGGTGACATTCTGGTTGGCTTTTACCTGCTGGTTCGTCGGTCTGGGCACGGTGTTTTCCTTCAATATCTGGAAGGAAGCCAAGTTTTTCGTGAACGAAGGCGGGATGTTCCACCTCTATCAATGGGGTGCGGCAAGCGGTCTGGACTTCTTCGGCGTGATCGATTTCTTCACCTCGCGGATCATGTTGCCACTCGGTGGTTTGTGTTTCGTGTTGTTTGCAGGCTGGGTGATGGGCCGTGAAGCAGTGCGCGACGAGTTGTCGATCCGCAATCCGGCGCTGTTCGCCCTGTCCCTGTTCTTGATGCGCTATGTGGCGCCCATCGGCATTCTTGTAGTGTTTGCCGCTCAGCTCTGGAAGTAACGCTTACATGACGACACATATTCAACGATCGGCGCTGCTGCCTTACCCGGCGCAATTTCTCTACGACCTGGTCAATGACGTGGCGCGTTATCCGGAATTTCTGCCGTGGTGCTCGTCTGCCGAGGTGCTGGAGAGCTCGCCTGAGCATATGCGTGCAAGTGTCGGCGTGGCCAAGGGTGGCCTCAGTCAGCATTTCGTGACGCGCAATACGCTGGTGCCGGGGCAATCCATCGAGATGAACCTTGAAGAAGGCCCGTTCAATCAGTTGCACGGCGTCTGGGTATTCAAGGTACTGAACGAGAAGGCCTGCAAGATTAGCCTGGATCTGTCGTTCGACTATGCCGGGCCGTTGGTGCGAGCCACGCTGGGGCCGCTGTTCAATCAGGCTGCGAACACGCTGGTGGATGCATTCTGTCAGCGTGCCAAACAGATGCATGGTTGAGTCGGTGATCGAGATAGAGGTCGTGTATGCGGCCGTTGATCGTCAGGTCTTGCGCGCGGTCAGTGTCCCCGAAGGGGCGACTGTGCGTGATGCCTTGCTCAAGTCCGGGATTGGCGACGAATTCCCTGAGCTTGATCTGGCCGAATGCCCGGTAGGGATCTTCGGCAAAGTAATCGCTGATCCAGAGGTTCGCCTGATTCAGGCGGGGGATCGCATCGAAATTTATCGGCCGTTGCTCGCCGATCCGAAAGAGGTGCGGCGTTTGCGTGCTGCCAAGGCAGCTGAGGCGAAAGCTCGAAATCACTAAGAAGCCAAACGGCAGGCAATAAAAAACCCGGAATTTCCGGGTTTTTTATTGCGTCGCAAATTATTGCGGCGAGGTGTCCAGCGGCTCTGGCGTCGGAACCGGAACGGTTTCTACACCATCGACGTCCTTCTGGATCTGATCCAGCAAGGAACCTGGTTTCACCGGTTTTTCCGGTGTTGGCTTCTCGGCGTTTTCAGCAGGGGCGGTCACGTTGGTGCCACTGTCCTTGCCGAGAATGGCTTCGTCACGGCTTACGCCCGGCATAAAGTCACCGGACAGGCTGACGAGCTGGTCGTTTGAGTTGAAAATAACACTCATGCGTTCCTGCTGACGTTCACCACCACCAGGTTGCAGGCTATACAGATAATCCCAGCGATCGGCATGGAACGTGTCGGCAAGCAGAGGGTTACCCATGATAAACCGTACTTGCGGCCGGGTCATTCCCGGGCGTAACTGGTCTATCATGTCCTGCGTGACGACATTGCCCTGCTGGATGTCGATTTTGTAAACCCCGGGGAATGAACAACCGGCGAGTGCGAGCAGTCCCACAAAGGTGAAACTGGTTAGCAAGAGCTTGGTGTTTTGCATCGGTGGGCGACTTCCACTATCTTGGCTGGGACAACGTAAACGCCGATCATACCCGTATTAAGAGAAGCTGCGAAGCAGCATCGCGAGAAAGCTGACCATGGTTGAAAATAGCGAACTACGCAAAGCTGGCCTCAAAGTGACCCTGCCACGGGTCAAGATCCTGCAAATGCTCGACTCTACAGAGCAGCGTCACATGAGTGCCGAGGACGTCTACAAGGCGTTGATGGAAGCGGGCGAGGACGTCGGTCTGGCCACGGTTTACCGTGTTCTGACCCAGTTCGAAGCCGCTGGCCTGGTGGTCCGTCACAACTTCGACGGCGGCCACGCTGTGTTTGAATTGGCCGACGGTGGCCACCACGACCATATGGTCAACGTGGAGTCCGGTGAAGTGATCGAGTTCTTCGACGAAGAAATCGAAAAGCTTCAGAAGTCGATCGTCGAGAAGCATGGCTTTGAGATGGTTGATCACAATCTGGTGCTGTACGTACGCAAGAAAAAGTAAGCATGTCGCGCGAATTTCAGATTCGCGAAACGAGCGAAGGCGACCCAAGGGTCGCCTTCGTGCTTTCTGCCATTGTTAAACTTTCGCGGTGACGACCATCTTCTTCGCGTGTGCCAAAGACTCTTTGGTCAGATCGATACCGCCCAGCATCCTTGCGACTTCTTCTATACGGTCGTTCTTGCTCAGCTTGGAGACGGCGGTGTGTGTTGCCTCTTCCCCGCGTACCTTGTGTACAAACAGATGCTGATGCCCCTGAGCTGCCACTTGCGGCAAGTGCGTGACGGTCAATACCTGACCGCGCTCACCGAGTCGGCGCAATAACTGGCCGACAATTTCAGCCGTCGGGCCGCCGATGCCCACGTCGACTTCGTCGAACACCAAGGTTGGAACGCGAGAGGTCTGTGCGGTGATCACCTGGATTGCCAGGCTGATTCTTGATAGTTCACCGCCAGATGCTACTTTCGCCAGCGCCTTCAGCGGTTGGCCTGGGTTGGCGCTCACCAGCAATTCGACTTGTTCGAGGCCGTTAGGCAAGAGTTCGTCGCTGCTGTTGGCGCGCAGCTCGATGGTGAATCGACCGCCCGGCATGCCCAGCCGTTGAATCTCCTGTTCCACCGCACTGGCGAGGCTGTCAGCGGCCTGATGGCGCAAATCGCTCAGCTCCCGTGCCTTTTCCTGGTAGTGGCGGGCGTAGGAGGCCAGCTCTTCGCCCAATCGCTCAATGGATTCGTCATTGGCATTGAGCGTTTCGATTTCATCCAGCAGTTTTTGCTGCATTTCACTGACTTCGGTCGGCTGGATCCGATGCTTGCGCGCCAGCGTGTAAATGGCGTCGAGGCGCTCTTCCAGATATTGCAGGCGTGCCGGGTCGGCATCGAAGTTATCGAGGAAGCGATTAAGTTCACCGACAGCCTCTTCGACCTGAATCTGTGCACTGGTCAGCAAACTGCTGGCTTCGCCGAGGGCGCCAACGGAGTTGTTCACGCTCGACAGGCGATTAAGGCTGGCTGTCAACGCATTCAACACATTCCCGGAATCACTTTCGCTGCATTGTTCGACCACTTGCCGGCAAATGCCGAGCAGGGTTTCAGCATTGGTCAGATTCTTGTGTTCCTGCTCCAGCTGTTCGAGTTCGTTATCGCCAAGCCCGAGGTTTTCGAGTTCTTCGAGTTGGTAGCTGAGCAGTTGGTGGCGAGCGCGCTGTTCGTCGCCGGAATTGGAGAGACGCTCCAGCTCCTGGCGAGTCTGACGCCAGCGCTGCGCCGCCAGTTGTACCTGACGGGCTAGGTCGGTCGCCCCTGCGTATTCGTCCAGCAGGCGACGATGAGTATCGGTTTTCAGAAGAGACTGGTGTTCGTGCTGGCTGTGGATATCGATCAGCAATTCGCCAAGGGACTTTAAATCGCCAAGCGGGCAGGGCGTACCGTTGATATAGCCACGAGAGCGTCCTTCCGAAGTGATCACCCGGCGCAGGATGCACGGCCCGTCGATGTCCAGATCGCGCTCGGCCAGCCAGGCGCTGGCTTCGGGGATATCGGCCAGGTCGAAGGTTGCCAGGATATCGGCCTTGTCGGCGCCCGGGCGGACTACGCCGCTGTCGGCACGATCGCCAAGGGTAAGGCCCAGGGCGTCGAGCATGATCGACTTGCCGGCGCCGGTTTCCCCTGTGATCACGCTCATCCCGCGATCAAGTTCAAGATCGAGATGTTCAACGATGGCGTAGTTATGTACGGACAGGTGCACCAGCATAAAGGCCGCTCCCAGGCTTTAGGTCTGGTTATTTATACAGTGTTTTGTTCAGGGCTGACAATGCCCTCGCTTAGGTCGATTCGCTTGAGCAATGCAAATGCTTAGCTCATCGAGGAATGAAAAAAAGCAGCACTTTTTTGTAGGGTTAATGCTTGAGCCCCTTGAAGACTGATTTTGCGGCCCCATATATCGGGGCAGAAGCGCGAGTCGAACTCGCGGACGATATTGAAAGGAGAATTCTATGGCTGACGAACAGACAGTAGATAAGCAAAACCCAGAAGCCAATCAGGCGCCCGAGGGTTCGGGTGACGACCTGGCGACCCGTGTACAAGTGCTCGAAGAGCAGTTGGCCGCCGCGCAGGATCAGTCTCTGCGTGTTGCTGCCGATCTGCAGAACGTCCGTCGTCGTGCCGAGCAGGACGTGGAGAAGGCGCACAAGTTTGCGCTGGAAAAATTCGCCAGCGACCTGCTGCCGATCGTCGACAGCCTGGAGCGCGGCCTCGAGTTGTCGAACCCGGACGACGAAAGCATCCGTCCGATGCGCGAAGGTATCGAGCTGACCCTGAAAATGTTCCACGACACCCTCAAGCGTTATCAGCTTGAAGCGATCGATCCGCATGGCGAACCGTTCAACGCCGTTCAGCATCAGGCAATGGCCATGCAGGAAAGCGCAGACGTCGAGCCGAACAGTGTCCTGAAGGTGTTCCAGAAGGGCTATCAGCTCAACGGTCGCCTGCTGCGCCCGGCCATGGTCGTGGTCAGCAAGGCGCCGGCGCCAGTTTCGCCTTCTATTGATGAGCAGGCTTGAAATTAGCCGCAAGGCCCCCATTTAGAAGTCAAGCGTTTAAGTGCTACCGCAGTCAGCCACCACTGCTGCGGCATCCAAATCCAAAGTTTCGGGAGAGTTAACATGGGCAAAATTATCGGTATCGACCTGGGGACTACCAACTCCTGCGTCTCCGTGCTGGAAAACGGCAAAGCAAAAGTTATTGAAAACGCTGAAGGCGCGCGTACCACGCCGTCGATCATCGCTTACGCCAACGATGGCGAAATTCTGGTTGGTCAGTCTGCCAAACGTCAGGCAGTCACCAACCCGCACAACACTCTGTACGCAGTAAAGCGTCTGATCGGTCGTCGTTTCGACGAAGAAGTTGTGCAGAAAGACATCCAGATGGTTCCTTACAAGATCGCCAAGGCTGACAACGGCGACGCTTGGGTTGAGGTGAACGGCCAGAAAATGGCACCGCCACAAATCTCGGCTGAAATCCTGAAAAAGATGAAAAAGACCGCCGAAGATTATCTCGGCGAAGAAGTCACCGAAGCAGTGATCACTGTTCCGGCCTACTTCAACGACAGCCAGCGTCAGGCAACCAAAGACGCCGGCCGCATCGCGGGTCTGGACGTTAAACGTATCATCAACGAACCAACCGCAGCTGCTCTGGCTTACGGTATGGACAAGGCCAAGGGCGATCACACCGTGATCGTTTACGACCTGGGTGGCGGTACTTTCGACGTCTCCGTAATCGAGATCGCTGAAGTTGACGGCGAGCACCAGTTCGAAGTGTTGGCCACCAACGGTGACACGTTCCTGGGCGGTGAAGACTTCGACATTCGTCTGATCGACTACCTCGTTGACGAATTCAAGAAAGAAAGCGGCATGAACCTTAAAGGTGACCCGCTGGCCATGCAGCGCCTGAAAGAAGCCGCTGAGAAAGCCAAGATCGAGTTGTCGTCTGCTCAGTCGACCGACGTTAACCTGCCGTACATCACTGCAGATGCCACTGGTCCTAAGCACTTGAACGTGAAAATTTCGCGTTCCAAGCTCGAAGCACTGGTTGAAGACCTGGTTCAGCGCACCATCGAACCTTGCCGCATCGCCATGAAAGACGCAGGTCTGGACGTTGGCGCGATCAACGACGTGATTCTGGTCGGTGGTCAGACCCGTATGCCGCTGGTACAGAAGCTGGTTACCGATTTCTTCGGTAAAGAAGCGCGTAAAGACGTTAACCCGGACGAAGCTGTTGCCATGGGTGCTGCCATCCAGGGCGCCGTTCTGGCTGGTGACGTGAAAGACGTTCTGCTGCTCGACGTCAGCCCGCTGACCCTGGGTATTGAAACGATGGGTGGCGTGATGACCGCGCTGATCGAGAAAAACACCACGATTCCTACCAAGAAATCGCAAGTGTTCTCGACTGCCGACGACAACCAGGGCGCCGTGACCATCCACGTCCTGCAAGGCGAGCGTAAGCAAGCCACGCAGAACAAGTCCTTGGGCAAGTTCGACCTGGCCGACATTCCACCTGCACCACGTGGCGTGCCGCAGATCGAAGTAACCTTCGACATCGACGCAAACGGCATCCTGCACGTTGGCGCGAAAGACAAGGCGACCGGCAAGACTCAGTCGATCGTGATCAAGGCCAACTCCGGCCTGTCCGACGAAGAAATCGAGCGCATGGTGCGTGATGCCGAGGCGAATGCCGAGGAAGACCGCAAGTTCGAAGAGCTGGCTGGCGCCCGTAACCAGGGTGATGCACTGGTTCACTCGACTCGCAAAATGATCGCTGACGCGGGTGACAAAGTTACCGCCGAAGAGAAGACCGCGATCGAAGCTGCCGTGGTTGCTCTGGAAGCCGCTGTCAAAGGCGACGACAAGGCTGCCATCGAAGCGAAAGTCGAAGAGCTGTCGAAAGTATCTGCTCCGGTTGCTCAGAAGATGTACGCCGAACAGGCTCAGCCTGCTGAAGGCGCAGCACCGCAGGACGACAAAGCTGAAAAAGCCGACGATGTTGTCGATGCTGAGTTCGAAGAAGTTAAAGACCACAAGTAAGTTGTTGGTCGGCCGGTTGACTGCCTTCAGGCGGTGACTGGTAGGATGTCGCCGCGCGGGAGCTTGCTCCCGCGTTGGCGTATCTGGAATACGCGAATTTTTACAGCATGCGACAAGGTTCGCGTGTTGGTGGTATGGCCGGGAATGCTCCTGCTTTTCGCGCCGAAAGTACCGCATGAATCAAAGACCAGGATCGTTGAATTGACGTGAGTTGGGTCCGGGCCTGTATTGGGGCTCAACGAGTTTGGCCACCTCAGGAGGGGTTTGCCGAACGTCCTCAAGAGTGCGAAAAACTTATGGCAAAGCGTGATTATTACGAAGTGTTGGGTGTTGAGCGTGGCTCAACTGATGCGGACCTGAAAAAGGCCTATCGTCGTCTGGCGATGAAGCATCACCCGGACCGTAATCCCGATGACAAAGCATCGGAAGAACTGTTCAAGGAGGCCAACGAGGCCTACGAAGTGCTATCCGATTCGAGCAAGCGCGCGGCGTACGACCAATACGGTCATGCTGGCGTTGATCCGAGCATGGGTGGCGGCGGTGCCGGTTTCGGCGGTCAGAACTTCTCTGACATCTTTGGCGATGTCTTCAGTGATTTCTTCGGCGGTGGTCGCGGCGGTTCTCGTGGCGGCGCCCAGCGTGGCAGCGATTTGCGCTACACCCTGGAGTTGAATCTGGAAGAAGCGGTGCGCGGCACCTCGGTGAATATCCGCGTGCCGACACTGGTCAATTGCAAGCCGTGCGATGGTTCGGGCGCCAAGAAAGGCTCGTCGCCTTCGACGTGCCCGACGTGCGGCGGCATCGGTCAAGTGCGCATGCAGCAGGGTTTCTTTTCGGTTCAGCAGACCTGTCCGCGCTGCCATGGCCAAGGCAAGATCATTTCCGATCCGTGCGATTCCTGCCATGGCGACGGTCGTGTCGAAGAGTACAAAACCCTGTCGGTCAAAGTACCGGCCGGCGTTGATACTGGCGACCGCATCCGTCTGTCTGGTGAAGGCGAGGCGGGGACTCAGGGTGGCCCGACTGGCGACCTGTACGTGGTCATCAATGTCCGCGAACACGACATCTTCCAGCGTGACGGCAAGCATCTGTTCTGCGAAGTACCGATCAGCTTTGTCGATGCAGCGTTGGGTGGTGAGCTGGAGATTCCGACCCTCGACGGTCGCGTCAAACTGAAAATCCCCGAAGGCACGCAGACCGGCAAACAATTCCGCGTCCGCGGTAAAGGCGTGGCGCCAGTGCGTGGCGGTGGTGCGGGCGACCTGATGTGTCGTGTGGCCGTCGAGACCCCGGTCAATCTGAACCGTCGTCAGCGTGAATTGCTGGAAGAGTTCCGCAGCTCGTTGGCCGATGACAACAGTCATTCGCCGAAAACCACCGGTTGGTTCGACGGTGTAAAGCGCTTCTTCGGCGATTTGTAAGGAGTCGGCATGCGACGTATTGCAGTGATGGGCGCCGCCGGGCGCATGGGTAAGATTCTGGTCGAGGCCGTGCAGCAGCGCGCGCCGCTGACCGGGCTGACTGCTGCGATCGTTCGCCCTGGCAGCACGCTGATCGGCGTCGATGCTGGTGAGTTGGCATCGCTGGGGCGAATCGGCGTGCCGTTGTCTGGTCATGTCGAATCAGTAGCGGATGAGTTCGATGTGCTGATCGATTTCACGCTGCCTGAAGTCATGCTGAAAAACCTGGCCTTCTGTCGTAAGGCAGGCAAGGCCATGGTCATCGGCACGACCGGGCTGGATGCCGCGCAGAAACATCTGTTGGCCGAGGCGGGCAAGGATATTCCCATCGTGTTCGCTGCCAACTTCAGTGTCGGGGTCAATCTGTCGCTGAAGCTGCTTGATATGGCTGCGCGTGTGCTGGGTGATGATGCGGATATCGAAATCATCGAAGCGCATCACCGGCACAAGATTGATGCGCCGTCAGGTACGGCGTTGCGCATGGGTGAAGTGATTGCCAGCGCGCTGGATCGTGATCTGCAGAAGGTTGCGGTCTATGGGCGTGAAGGTCACACCGGTGTACGCGAGCGTGAAACCATTGGTTTTGCCACGGTGCGCGGTGGGGATGTAGTCGGTGATCACACGGTGCTGTTCGCCTGTGAAGGTGAGCGGCTCGAGATCACGCACAAGGCTTCCAGTCGCATGACGTTCGCCAAGGGTGCGGTTCGCGCTGCGTTGTGGCTGGATGGTCGCGCGCCGGGTCTTTACGACATGCAAGACGTGCTCGACCTGCATTAAGTGCTACAGAAACCGGGTTCAAACCACATGTTTGAGCCCGGTTTTATCCGCCAAGCGACGCCCTGTCGCATTCTCTGCCCTTTCGGGCTCATTGGCGGTAGACCAAAAAAGCCTTTTTCTGTAAGCTACAGCTTTAGTGTGTCCACTAAAAGCGCGCAGAATAATTCAGTGAACAAGCGGGGTGACGTGTCCATACGTCATTCCGCTTTTTTACAACCTGCGATCGCCCTTTCATGCGTTATTTACGGGAGGTCTTCTTGACTAAGCCAGCCATACTTGCCCTTGCTGATGGCAGCATTTTTCGCGGCGAAGCCATTGGTGCCGACGGTCAAACCGTTGGTGAGGTGGTGTTCAACACCGCAATGACCGGCTATCAGGAAATCCTTACCGATCCTTCCTACGCCCAACAGATCGTTACCCTGACCTACCCGCACATTGGTAACACCGGCACCACGCCGGAAGATGCCGAGTCGGATCGCGTCTGGTCTGCCGGTCTGGTCATCCGCGACCTGCCGCTCGTGGCGAGCAACTGGCGTAACACGATGTCCCTGGACGATTACCTGAAAGCCAACAATGTTGTGGCAATCGCCGGTATCGACACCCGTCGCCTGACCCGCATCCTGCGGGAAAAAGGCGCCCAGAACGGCTGCATCATGGCCGGCGACAACATCTCTGAAGAAGCCGCCATTGCCGCAGCGCAAGGCTTCCCGGGTCTGAAGGGCATGGATCTGGCGAAAGTTGTCAGCACCAAGAAGCAATACGAATGGCGCTCGACAGTCTGGGATCTGAAAACCGACAGCCACGCGACCATCGAAGCCTCCGAGCTGCCATACCACGTGGTTGCCTACGACTACGGCGTCAAGGTCAACATCCTGCGCATGCTGGTCGAGCGCGGCTGCCGCGTCACCGTCGTGCCGGCGCAAACGCCTGCTGCCGACGTACTGGCGCTGAAACCGGATGGCGTGTTCCTGTCCAACGGCCCTGGTGACCCGGAGCCATGCGACTACGCCATCAAGGCGATCAAGGAAGTGCTGGAAACCGAAATTCCGGTATTCGGCATCTGCCTCGGTCACCAGCTGCTGGCTTTGGCCTCTGGCGCCAAGACCCTGAAAATGGGCCACGGCCACCACGGTGCCAACCACCCGGTACAGGATCTGGACACTGGCGTCGTGATGATCACCAGCCAGAACCACGGTTTTGCGGTAGACGAAGAAACCCTGCCAGCCAACGTTCGCGCGATCCACAAATCGCTGTTCGACGGCACCCTGCAAGGTATCGAGCGCACCGACAAGAGCGCGTTCAGCTTCCAGGGTCACCCTGAAGCCAGCCCGGGCCCGAACGATGTGGCGCCACTGTTCGACCGCTTCATCAACGAGATGGCCAAGCGACGCTAAGCGTTCGCCTTGAGACTGTAGAGAGAAGCCCCTCGAGGGTGGCCCCGCTACCGGCGGCCCCTTCGAGGCTTCAGAAATCGATCAAGACGGCTTGCCGACTGACCTGCGGATTTGAGTGACAAACCCATGCCAAAACGTACAGACATTAAAAGCATCCTGATTCTCGGCGCTGGCCCGATCGTTATCGGCCAGGCCTGCGAATTCGACTACTCCGGTGCCCAGGCTTGCAAAGCCCTGCGCGAAGAGGGTTACCGCGTCATCCTGGTGAACTCCAACCCGGCCACCATCATGACCGATCCGTCGATGGCCGACGCGACCTACATCGAACCGATCAAATGGCAGACCGTTGCCAAGATCATCGAGAAAGAGCGTCCAGACGCACTGCTGCCGACCATGGGCGGCCAGACCGCTCTGAACTGCGCCCTCGACCTGGAGCGCGAAGGCGTTCTGGAGAAGTTCGGTGTGGAAATGATCGGCGCCAACGCCGACACCATCGACAAGGCTGAAGACCGTTCGCGTTTCGACAAGGCGATGAAATCCATCGGCCTGGCGTGCCCGCGCTCCGGTATCGCCCACAGCATGGAAGAAGCCAACGCGGTTCTCGAAACCCTGGGCTTCCCGTGCATCATCCGCCCGTCGTTCACCATGGGTGGCACCGGGGGCGGTATTGCTTACAACCGTGAAGAGTTCGAAGAAATCTGCGCTCGTGGTCTGGACCTGTCGCCGACCAAAGAGCTGCTGATCGACGAATCGCTGATCGGCTGGAAAGAATATGAAATGGAAGTTGTCCGCGACAAAAAGGACAACTGCATCATCGTCTGCTCGATCGAAAACTTCGACCCGATGGGCGTGCACACCGGTGACTCGATCACTGTTGCCCCGGCTCAGACTTTGACCGACAAGGAATACCAGATCCTGCGTAACGCCTCCCTGGCGGTACTGCGCGAGATCGGCGTCGAGACTGGCGGTTCCAACGTGCAGTTCGGTATCTGCCCGAACACTGGCCGTATGGTCGTGATCGAGATGAACCCGCGTGTATCGCGTTCCTCGGCTCTGGCCTCGAAAGCCACTGGTTTCCCGATCGCCAAAGTCGCCGCCAAACTGGCTGTGGGCTACACCCTCGACGAACTGTCGAACGACATCACCGGCGGCAAGACCCCGGCGTCCTTTGAGCCGTCGATCGACTACGTCGTCACCAAGCTGCCACGCTTCGCCTTCGAGAAATTCCCGAAAGCCGACGCACGCCTGACCACGCAAATGAAGTCGGTGGGTGAGGTCATGGCTATCGGCCGGACTTTCCAGGAATCCCTGCAGAAAGCCCTGCGTGGTCTGGAAGTGGGCGTTTGCGGCCTGGACGAGAAGCTCGACCTGAGCAACCCGGAAAGCATGAGCATCCTCAAGCGCGAACTGACCGTGCCGGGCGCCGAGCGCATCTGGTACGTGGCTGACGCGTTCCGCGCCGGTCTGTCGGTCGAAGACATCTTCGGCATGAACATGATCGATCCGTGGTTCCTGGTGCAGATCGAAGATCTGATCAAGGAAGAAGAGAAGGTCAAGACCCTCGGTCTGTCCTCGATCGACCGCGACCTGATGTTCAAGCTCAAGCGCAAAGGCTTCTCCGATCAGCGTCTGGCCAAGCTGCTGGGTGTTACCGAGAAGAACCTGCGGACTCATCGTCACAAGCTGGAAGTGTTCCCGGTCTACAAGCGCGTTGACACTTGCGCTGCCGAGTTCGCCACTGATACCGCCTATATGTATTCGACCTACGAGGAAGAATGCGAAGCAGCGCCGTCGGGTCGCGACAAGATCATCATCCTCGGCGGTGGTCCAAACCGTATCGGTCAGGGCATCGAGTTCGACTACTGCTGCGTACACGCCGCCCTCGCTCTGCGCGAAGACGGGTACGAGACCATCATGGTCAACTGCAACCCGGAAACCGTTTCCACTGACTACGACACTTCCGACCGTCTGTACTTCGAATCGGTAACCCTGGAAGACGTGCTGGAAATCTGCCGCGTCGAGAAGCCGAAAGGCGTCATCGTCCAGTACGGCGGCCAGACCCCGCTGAAACTGGCTCGCGCCCTGGAAGCCGCTGGCGTGCCGATCATCGGCACCAGCCCTGACGCCATCGACCGTGCCGAAGACCGTGAGCGCTTCCAGCAAATGGTTGAGCGCCTGAACCTGCGTCAGCCGCCAAACGCTACCGTGCGCAGCGAAGACGAAGCCATTCGCGCTGCGGCCAAGATCGGTTATCCGCTGGTGGTTCGCCCGTCCTACGTGTTGGGCGGTCGTGCGATGGAAATCGTCTACGAAGAAGAAGAACTCAAGCGCTATCTGCGTGACGCAGTGAAAGTGTCGAACGACAGCCCGGTGCTGCTCGACCACTTCCTCAACTGCGCCATCGAGATGGACGTGGATGCGGTCTGCGACGGCAAAGACGTGGTCATCGGCGCGATCATGCAGCACATCGAACAGGCTGGCGTTCACTCCGGTGACTCCGCTTGCTCGCTGCCTCCGTACTCGCTGCCGGCGCACATCCAGGACGAGATGCGTGAACAGGTCAAGAAAATGGCCCTGGAGCTGGGCGTTGTCGGCCTGATGAACGTGCAGTTGGCGCTGCAAGGCGAAGACATCTACGTCATCGAAGTCAACCCGCGCGCTTCCCGTACCGTGCCGTTCGTATCCAAGTGCATCGGCGTTTCCCTGGCCATGATCGCGGCTCGCGTGATGGCGGGTAAAACCCTGAAAGAAATCGGCTTCACCAAAGAAATCATCCCGAACTTCTACAGCGTGAAGGAGGCGGTGTTCCCATTCGCCAAATTCCCTGGCGTTGACCCGATCCTCGGCCCTGAAATGAAGTCGACCGGTGAAGTGATGGGTGTCGGCGACACCTTCGGTGAAGCATTCGCCAAAGCCCAGATGGGCGCGAGCGAAGTGCTGCCAACCGGTGGCACAGCATTCATCAGTGTGCGTGACGATGACAAACCACTGGTTGCAGGCGTGGCCCGTGATCTGATCAACTTGGGCTTCGAAGTGGTTGCCACTGCCGGTACTGCCAAGCTGATCGAAGCCGCAGGCCTGAAAGTGCGTCGTGTGAACAAGGTGACCGAGGGTCGTCCGCACGTGGTCGACATGATCAAGAATGACGAAGTCACGCTGATCATCAACACCACCGAAGGTCGCCAGTCGATCGCCGATTCCTACTCCATTCGTCGTAATGCCTTGCAGCACAAGATTTACTGCACCACCACCATTGCTGCTGGCGAAGCTATCTGTGAAGCGCTGAAATTCGGTCCGGAAAAGACCGTGCGTCGCTTGCAGGATCTACACGCAGGATTGAAGGCATGAGCATAACCAAGTACCCAATGACAGTTCAGGGCGCGAAAGCCCTGGAAGAAGAACACACTCACCTGACCAAGGTCGTCCGTCCGAAGCTCAGCCAGGACATCGGGACGGCCCGCGAGTTGGGTGACCTGAAAGAGAACGCGGAATACCATGCCGCCCGCGAACAGCAGGGCATGGTCGAGGCGCGGATTCGTGACATCGAAGGCCGGATTCAGAATCAGGTCATCATTGATGTCACGACCATTCCTCATACCGGCAAAGTGATCTTCGGTACCACCGTCGAAATCGCCAACGTCGAGACTGATGAAAGCGTCACTTACCACATCGTGGGTGAGGATGAGGCTGACTTCAAACTCGGCAAGATTTCGGTCGGTTCGCCTCTGGCCCGCGCCTTGATCGGCAAGGAAGAGGGCGATACGGTCGCCGTGAAAACGCCAGGCGGCGTTATCGAGTACGAGATTGTCGAAGTCCGTCACATTTGAAACCGGGCGCCCGCTGCATGCGGGCGCCATGCTTTGGCAGCTGACCCAGATGTTGTGGGTTGGCGGTCTCTGGCTGATTCATTTCGGTTTGCAGCCGGCGTTGGTCAAGATTGGCCTGGCGCCGCTGTTGATCGACGAAGTTGCCAGTGCATTTGAAGTGCTGGTGGTGGGTTTTTCCGCTGCATGCGTGATATTTCAGGCTTTGGTGCTTTTACAGGCCGAAGGCCTTGCCAGTCTATGGCGGGATTTTCGCGGGCAGGTACTGTTGATGGCGTTGTACGCGTGTGCGATGTATGTCGCAGTGCGTGTCGGCTGGCCTGATGCGCAGCGCTGGCAGGTGTTCAGTTATCTGGTGCTGGGGTTTTCCGGGCTGGTGCTGGTGATGCAACCGGTACCGGGATGGAGTGGCAGGGTGCGCGAAGCACACCCTTGACCCTTGTCATCACTTGAAGCGATGAACGTTCGACAGCTGCTTGTTGACGCTGAAGTTCTTGCGGTAAAGCAGTGCCATCTTGCCGATGACCTGAACCAGATCAGCCTTGCCGACCTTGCACAGTTCTGCAATGGACGCCAGGCGCGACTCGCGATCGAGGATGTTGAGCTTGATTTTGATCAGCTCGTGATCCGCCAAAGCGCGTTCAAGTTCGGCTAACACACCTTCAGTCAAACCGTTGTCAGCCACAGTCAGAACTGGTTTCAGATGGTGGCCAATGGATTTGTACTGTTTCTTCTGCTCTGGAGTGAGCGGCATAATCTGACCCTTTCGTCTGGATTCTGTAAAATGGCGGCCATTTTACCCGAGGGTTCGTGGATCCGCCCAACTAATCACGACCCTTATCATCGAGGTGCCCAATGGCGCGTTCCAAGACAAGCCTTGGTTGGCTGAAAAGACATGTCAATGATCCCTATGTGAAGCAGGCACAGAAGGATGGCTACCGTTCGCGTGCGAGTTACAAACTTCTGGAGGTCCAGGAGAAATACAAGCTGATCCGTCCTGGCATGAGCGTTGTCGACCTGGGTGCGGCGCCTGGTGGCTGGTCTCAGGTCACTAGCCGGCTGATCGGTGGTCAGGGGCGTCTGATCGCCTCGGACATCCTGGAGATGGACAGTATTCCTGACGTGACTTTCATTCAGGGGGACTTCACCGAAGACGCAGTGCTCGCGCGCATCCTTGAAGCCGTGGGTAATTCGCAAGTGGACCTTGTGATTTCCGATATGGCCCCCAATATGAGTGGTACGCCTGAAGTGGATATGCCCAAAGCCATGTTCCTTTGCGAGCTGGCTCTTGATTTGGCGGAGCGGATACTCAAGCCGGGTGGTAATTTTGTTATCAAGATCTTTCAGGGCGAAGGTTTCGATGTTTACCTGAAGGACGCTCGCAAGAAGTTCGACAAGATCCAGATGATCAAGCCGGACTCGTCACGGGGCAGCTCCAGAGAGCAATACATGCTGGCTTGGGGATATCGCGGCCGCAGCGAGTAAAGTGACGTGATTCGACCAGGGCGATAGGTTTTTCGCATTTCGCTCCGGACGCATTAACGAATATTGTGTAGAAAGTGTTTCACAAAGGGTTACAGACGGCGCCTGCCAGAGTTGTAGGTAATGTAGTAAGTTAGGCCGGTGAATATCATGCGAAGCGCGCGCCAGTAGCGGAGCTTGCTTCAGAGGGTAGTTAATTGAACGATATGGCAAAGAATCTGATCCTGTGGTTGATCATCGCGGCTGTCCTGGTGACGGTGATGAACAACTTCTCCAGCCCTAACGAGCCGCAGACCCTCAACTATTCCGACTTCATCCAGCAGGTCAAGGATGGCAAGGTCGAGCGCGTAGCCGTTGATGGTTATGTGATTACCGGCAAACGCAGCGATGGCGACAGCTTCAAGACCATTCGTCCGGCTATTCAGGACAATGGCCTGATCGGCGATCTGGTCGACAACCACGTTGTGGTTGAAGGCAAGCAGCCTGAGCAGCAAAGCATCTGGACCCAGCTTCTGGTCGCCAGCTTCCCGATCCTGGTGATCATCGCGGTGTTCATGTTCTTCATGCGCCAGATGCAGGGCGGTGCGGGTGGCAAGGGCGGGCCGATGAGCTTTGGCAAGAGCAAGGCGCGCCTGCTGTCCGAAGATCAGGTGAAAACCACTTTGGCTGACGTTGCCGGTTGCGATGAAGCCAAGGAAGAAGTTGGTGAACTGGTTGAGTTCCTCCGTGATCCGGGCAAGTTCCAGCGTCTGGGCGGTCGAATTCCTCGCGGTGTACTGATGGTCGGTCCTCCGGGTACCGGTAAAACCTTGCTGGCCAAGGCAATTGCCGGCGAGGCCAAGGTGCCGTTCTTCACCATTTCCGGTTCTGACTTTGTCGAGATGTTCGTTGGTGTCGGTGCGAGCCGCGTCCGTGACATGTTCGAGCAGGCCAAGAAGCACGCTCCTTGCATCATCTTCATTGATGAAATCGACGCCGTCGGTCGCCATCGTGGTGCCGGCATGGGCGGTGGTCACGATGAGCGTGAGCAGACTCTCAACCAGTTGCTGGTTGAGATGGACGGCTTTGAAATGAATGACGGCATCATCGTGATCGCTGCAACCAACCGTCCTGACGTACTCGACCCTGCGCTGCTGCGTCCGGGCCGTTTCGACCGGCAGGTTGTGGTTGGTCTGCCGGACATCCGTGGTCGCGAACAGATTCTCAAGGTTCACATGCGTAAAGTGCCGATGGGTGACGACGTCGCTCCAGGTGTTATCGCGCGTGGTACCCCGGGCTTCTCCGGTGCCGATCTGGCCAACCTGGTCAACGAAGCTTCGCTTTTCGCTGCGCGCAGCGGCAAGCGCATCGTCGAGATGAAGGAATTCGAGCTGGCCAAAGACAAGATCATGATGGGCGCCGAGCGCAAGTCGATGGTCATGTCCGAAAAAGAAAAGCAGAACACCGCTTATCACGAAGCTGGCCACGCTATTGTTGGTCGCGTCGTGCCTGAGCATGATCCGGTCTACAAAGTTTCGATCATTCCGCGCGGTCGTGCACTGGGTGTGACGATGTTCCTGCCGGAAGAGGATCGCTATAGCCTGTCCAAGCGTGCGTTGATCAGTCAGATCTGCTCGCTGTACGGCGGTCGTATCGCTGAAGAAATGACCCTGGGCTTCGACGGTGTCACCACCGGTGCTTCCAACGACATCATGCGTGCAAGTCAGATTGCGCGAAACATGGTGACCAAGTGGGGTCTGTCGGAAAAACTTGGTCCGCTGATGTATGCCGAAGAAGAGGGAGAAGTGTTCCTCGGTCGCGGCGGTGGTGGCCAGGCTGCCAGCTTCTCTGGTGATACCGCCAAGCTGATCGACTCCGAAGTACGCAGTATCATTGATCAGTGCTACGGCACGGCCAAGCAGATCCTCACGGACAACCGTGACAAGCTCGATGCGATGGCTGATGCTTTGATGAAGTACGAGACAATCGACGCTGAACAGATCGACGACATCATGGCTGGCCGTACGCCTCGCGAGCCTCGCGATTGGTCGGGGGGTACCGGTACACCGCCGCCGCCAGTTGTCCAGGATGAGCGTCCGGAAACACCGATCGGCGGCCCGGCTGCTGACGTTTAAGGTTTGAAATGACTTCTGTTCAGTCCCTGACCCGGTTGCCTTGCGGCAACCGGGTTCTTGATTTGGCCCAGACGCATGTCATGGGCATTCTCAATGTCACTCCCGATTCCTTTTCCGATGGCGGCCGATATAACCAGCTCGACGAGGCCTTGCGTCACGCCGAAGCCATGGTTGCGGCTGGCGCGACGTTAATTGATGTTGGCGGCGAATCCACTCGCCCTGGTGCGCGCGCGGTGTCACCGCTGGAAGAGCTCGAGCGCGTGGCGCCTATTGTCGAGCTGATCAATCGCGAACTCGACGTGATCATCTCGGTCGATACGTCGACACCTGCCGTGATGCGCGAAACCGCGCGGCTGGGAGCAGGGTTGATCAACGATGTGCGATCGCTACGGCGTGATGGGGCACTGGATGCGGCAGCGGCAACCGGTTTGCCGGTCTGCCTGATGCATATGCTCGGAGAGCCGGGTGATATGCAGGACAATCCTCAATACGATGATGTTACTCGGGAAGTGGGCGAGTTTCTCGCCGAGCGCATGGCGCGATGTGCATTGGCAGGTATTCCGGCTGATAGAATCATCCTTGATCCCGGCTTTGGCTTCGCCAAAACCTTGCAGCACAATCTAAGTTTGTTCAAACATATGGAAGCCCTGCATGAGCTGGGCCGCCCCTTGCTGGTGGGTGTTTCGCGCAAGAGCATGATCGGGCATGCATTGAATCGTCCTGTGGGCGAGCGTTTGTATGGTGGTCTGGCTCTGGCTGCACTGGCGTCGGTCAAGGGTGCGCGTATATTGCGTGTCCATGATGTGGCGCAAACGATAGATGTCGTACGAATGATCGCGGCCGTCGAATCAGCCGAATAAGAATGATGGAGCACTTATGAGCAAGAAATATTTTGGTACTGACGGCATTCGTGGTCGAGTCGGTGAATATCCGATTACTCCTGACTTCATGCTCAAGCTTGGTTGGGCTGCCGGCATGGCGTTCCGCAAGATGGGTGCCTGCAAGGTATTGGTCGGCAAAGACACGCGAATTTCCGGCTACATGTTCGAGTCGGCCCTCGAGGCTGGTCTGACATCGGCGGGTGCCGATGTCATGCTGCTCGGTCCAATGCCGACGCCCGCCATTGCTTACCTGGCGCGCACGTTCCAGGCTGAGGCTGGCATTGTGATCAGTGCTTCGCACAACCCGCATGATGATAACGGCATCAAATTCTTCTCCGGAAAAGGCACCAAGCTTCCGGACGAGCTGGAGTTGATGATCGAAGAGCTGCTCGACACCCCGATGACCGTGGTCGAGTCGAGCAAGATCGGCAAGGTGTCGCGGATCAACGATGCGTCAGGCCGTTACATTGAATTCTGCAAGAGCAGTGTGCCTACCGGCACCACTTTTTCCGGGCTGAAAATTGTCATCGACTGCGCCCACGGCGCCACCTATAAGGTTGCTCCAAGCGTTTTCCGTGAGCTTGGTGCAGACGTTGTCGTTCTATCGGCCCAACCCAATGGCCTGAATATCAATGACAACTGCGGTTCGACCCATATGGGTCAGCTGCAGGCGGCAGTATTGTCAGAGCACGCTGACCTGGGCATCGCCTTTGATGGTGATGGCGATCGAGTATTGATGGTCGATCACACCGGCGCCATCGTCGATGGCGACGAGTTGCTGTTCATCATTGCGCGTGATTTGCATGAGCGTGGAAAGCTGCAGGGCGGCGTGGTCGGCACCCTGATGAGTAACCTTGGTCTGGAATTGGCGCTCGCCGATCTTTCTATTCCATTCATTCGTGCCAATGTCGGCGATCGCCATGTGATCGCTGAATTGCTGGAGCGTAATTGGCTGGTCGGTGGTGAAAACTCTGGACATGTCGTTTGCTTCAATCACACCACGACGGGCGACGCGATCATTGCGGCTCTGCAAGTGCTGATGGCGCTCAAAACGCGTAACGAAGGCCTGGCGCTAGCTCGCCAAGCGTTGCGCAAGTGCCCTCAGGTGCTGATCAATGTGCGTTTCGGCGGTGGCGAAAGCCCTCTGGAACATCCGGCAGTCAAGGAAGCCAGTGCGCGCGTAACCCAGGCAATGGCGGGGCGTGGACGTGTGCTCCTGCGCAAGTCCGGCACAGAGCCTCTGGTGCGCGTGATGGTCGAAGGCGAGGACGAAACCCTTGTTCGCGGCTATGCCGAAGAACTGGCGAAACTGGTAACTGAAGTTTCTGCCTGATACGGCTTGCAAGCCATGATTGTGTTGGGTAACATCTGCGCCCACTTTGACCGACGAGGTACAGCATGCGTCGCCCTATGGTAGCTGGTAACTGGAAGATGCACGGTACCCGCGCCAGCGTCGCTGAGCTGATCAATGGCCTTCGTCATCTGGCCTTGCCAAGCGGTGTTGATGTCGCAGTATTCCCGCCTTGCTTGCATATCAATCAAGTGATTGATGGCTTGAAAGGCAAGTCGATTTCGGTCGGTGCGCAGAATTCTGCGGTGGAATCCATGCAAGGTGCGTTGACCGGTGAGATTGCGCCGAGTCAGTTGGTGGATGCAGGTTGTTCCCTGGTGCTTGTCGGGCACTCCGAACGCCGTCAGATAATGGGCGAGCGAGACGGAATGCTGAATCGCAAGTTCGCAGCGGCACAGGCATGTGGCTTGATTCCGGTGTTGTGTATAGGGGAAACCCTTGAGCAGCGCGAAGCCGGTAAAACTCTTGAGGTTGTCGGGCGTCAGCTGGGCAGCATTATTGAGGAGCTGGGTGTAGGTGCTTTTGCCAAGGCGGTAATAGCTTACGAGCCGGTCTGGGCCATTGGTACCGGGCTGACCGCAACGCCGCAGCAGGCTCAGGATGTGCATAAAGCCATTCGTGAGCAGTTGGCGGCAGAGAATTCTGAAGTCGCACGAGGTGTGCGGCTTCTATACGGCGGCAGCGTGAAGGCGGCCAATGCGGTCGAACTGTTCGGCATGCCGGATATCGATGGGGGGCTCATTGGTGGAGCTTCCCTGAATGCAGATGAGTTCGGTGCGATCTGTCGCGCCGCGGGAAACTGAAAAAATGCTGGAAACAGTCGTAGTCGTTTTTCATCTGCTGGGTGCATTGGGCGTAGTTGCTCTGGTTTTGCTGCAGCAGGGTAAGGGTGCGGACGCTGGCGCGTCTTTCGGAGCAGGTGCTTCAAATACTGTCTTCGGAAGCCAAGGTTCCTCTACCTTTCTTAGTAAGTTTACTGCTATACTTGCCGCCGGTTTCTTCATAACCAGCTTGGGGTTAGGTTACTTTGCTAAAGAGAAAGCTCATCAGCTGACTCAAGCAGGTTTGCCAGATCCAGCAGTGTTGGAAGTACCTAAGCAACAACCGGCTTCTGATGATGTCCCGGTGCTTCAAGAGCAAAAGTCGGCTTCTCCAGCGACTGACGTACCTCCAGCTCAAGAGCAAAAGTAAGAAGGGTTTCATTGTAGTTTTGCCGAGGTGGTGGAATTGGTAGACACGCAACCTTGAGGTGGTTGTGCCCATAGGGTGTAGGGGTTCGAGTCCCCTTCTCGGTACCAATTAGTCAGGATAGCCCGCTGTTGCGGGCTTTCTTGCAGGTGGAAGGTAGATTGACCCTATAAGGGATCGGTCGTATACTTCCGCCCCAGCTTTGTCGCGGGGTGGAGCAGTCTGGTAGCTCGTCGGGCTCATAACCCGAAGGTCGTCGGTTCAAATCCGGCCCCCGCAACCAGTTTAAAGAGCCCCTTTTAAGGGGCTTTTTGTTAGCTGGACACTTTCAACGCCGCTGTTCGACGGCGTTTCAAGGATGGGCGTTTCGCCCATTTTTTTATTCTGCATAGCATGCACATACATGCACTAGGGGGTTCAGGTGTCGAGCAAGCTAGAAGAGTTGCAGGCCTTGCTGGCCCCGGTGGTCGTGGCCCTAGGCTATGAATGCTGGGGTATTGAGTTTTCGGCTCAAGGTCGTCACTCGATGTTGCGCGTTTATATCGATAAAGAGGGCGGTGTGCTGGTGGACGATTGCGCCATTGTCAGCCGTCAGATCAGCGGAGTCCTGGATGTTGAAGATCCAATCACCGTTGAATACACCCTCGAAGTTTCCTCGCCTGGCATGGAGCGCCCACTGTTCACTATCGAGCAGTTCGCCCAGTTTGTCGGTGCACAAGTGAAGATCAAGCTGCGCTCGCCTTTTGAAGGTCGACGCAACTTTCAGGGCCTTCTGCGCGGTGTAGAAGAACAGGATGTCGTGGTGCAGGTAGATGACCATGAGTTTCTGTTGCCGATCGATATGATCGACAAGGCCAACATTATTCCCAGTTTTGACTGAGACGCGGATCCCGCGGATCCAATGGCTTGCGAAAGGCGAGGCGTACGATGAGCAAAGAAGTACTGCTGGTTGTTGAGTCGGTATCCAATGAAAAGGGCGTACCGGCAAGCGTAATTTTTGAAGCGCTGGAGCTGGCTCTGGCCACTGCTACCAAAAAGCGTTTTGAAGACGAAGTTGACCTGCGTGTGGAAATTAACCGCCACACCGGGGCATACGAAACTTTCCGTCGCTGGACGGTCGTCGAAGAGAATGATCTTGACGATCCGGCTATCGAAACCTGGCCGAGCAAGGTTGCCGAAACGCATCCTGGTGCCAACGTTGGCGACGTCGTTGAAGAAAAAATCGATTCCATCGAGTTCGGCCGCATTGCTGCACAGACTGCCAAGCAAGTCATTGTGCAGAAAGTGCGTGAAGCCGAGCGCGCTCAAGTGGTCGACGCCTATCGCGAACGCCTGGGAGAAATCATCTCCGGCACCGTGAAGAAAGTGACTCGCGACAACGTGATCGTCGATCTGGGCAACAACGCCGAGGCGTTGCTGGCCCGTGAAGACATCATTTCTCGCGAAACCTTCCGTGTCGGCGTGCGTCTGCGTGCGCTGCTCAAGGAAATCCGCACCGAGAACCGCGGCCCGCAGCTGATCCTGTCGCGTACCGCGCCGGAAATGCTGATCGAGCTGTTCCGCATCGAAGTGCCGGAAATTGCTGAAGGTCTGATCGAAGTAATGGCTGCGTCCCGTGACCCGGGTTCGCGTGCCAAGATCGCCGTCCGCTCCAAGGACAAACGCATCGACCCGCAAGGCGCTTGCATCGGTATGCGCGGTTCGCGCGTCCAGGCAGTGTCGGGTGAGTTGGGCGGTGAGCGTGTTGATATCGTCCTGTGGGACGACAACCCGGCTCAGTTCGTGATCAACGCCATGTCCCCGGCCGAGGTTGCGGCAATTATCGTTGACGAAGATGCCCATGCAATGGACATCGCCGTTGGCGCAGACAATCTGGCTCAGGCCATCGGTCGTGGTGGTCAGAACGTGCGTCTGGCAAGCCAGTTGACTGGCTGGACCCTGAACGTGATGACCGAATCGGACATCCAGGCTAAGCAGCAAGCAGAAACCGGCGACATCCTGCGCAACTTCATCGACGAGCTGGAAGTCGACGAAGACCTGGCGCAGGTGCTGGTAGATGAAGGCTTCACCAGCCTGGAAGAGATTGCCTACGTACCGTTGGAAGAAATGCTCAACATCGACGGCTTTGACGAAGATACCGTCAACGAGCTTCGCGCTCGTGCCAAGGATCGTTTGTTGACCAAAGCCATCGCTACTGAGGAAAAGCTGGCAGACGCCCATCCGGCCGAAGACCTGCTCTCGCTTGAGGGTATGGACAAGGATTTGGCGATGGAACTGGCGGTGCGCGGCGTAATTACCCGCGAAGACCTGGCCGAGCAGTCTATTGACGACCTGCTCGACATCGACGGCATTGACGATGATCGTGCCGGCAAGTTGATCATGGCCGCCCGAGCCCATTGGTTCGAGTAATTAGGCGCGGCCTGAGGAGAGAAGTGCATGACGCAAGTCACGGTGAAACAACTGGCCGATGAGGTCAAAACACCGGTAGAGCGCCTGTTGCAGCAGATGCGTGAGGCAGGTCTGCCGCACACCGCCGCCGAAGAAAATGTGACTGACAGTGAGAAGCAATCTTTGCTGACTCACTTGAAAAGCAGCCACAAGGCGAAAGTGGAAGAACCACGCAAGATCACGCTGCAGCGTAAAACCACCAGCACCCTGCGTGTGGCTGGTAGCAAGAGCATCAGCGTTGAAGTTCGCAAAAAGAAAGTTTTCGTACAGCGCAGCCCGGAAGAAATCGAAGCCGAGCGCAAGCGTGAACTGGATGAGCGTCGCGCAGTAGAAAATGCTGCCCGCCAGAAGACTGAGCAAGAAGCCAAGCAGCGCGCCGAAGAAGAAGCACGCCGCAATCCTGGCTCTGCGCAAACCGCTACTAGCGCCGCCGTTGCAGCTCCTGCTGCAGTTGCTGAGCCGGTACGTGAAAGCGCGCCGGTGGTTGCCGCTGCTCCAGCGCCGTCTGCTGACGTTCGTAACAAGCAGAACGAACAGCGCCGTCCGGACAAACCACGTGCCGACGACAACAATCGTCGCAGTGGCGGTGGTGATGGCGAGCGCAAAAACGCTCCGCATCGCGCATCGGTCAAAGAGAAAGCGCCAGCGCCACGTGTTGCGCCACGTACTACCGACGAAGAAAGCGATGGCTTCCGTCGTGGTGGTCGAGGCAAGGCCAAGCTGAAGAAGCGCAACGCTCACGGTTTCCAGAGCCCAACCGGCCCTGTCGTGCGTGATGTGCAGATCGGCGAGACCATCACTGTTGGCGATCTCGCCAATCAGATGTCGGTCAAGGCCGCTGAAATCATCAAGTTCATGTTCAAACTGGGCACTCCAGCGACCATCAACCAGGTGCTTGATCAGGAAACTGCTCAACTGGTAGCCGAAGAACTGGGCCACAAAGTGACCCTGGTCAGCGACACCGCCCTGGAAGATTCCCTGGCCGAGTCCCTGAAGTTTGAAGGTGAGTCGTTCTCCCGTGCGCCAGTTGTGACCGTAATGGGCCACGTTGACCACGGTAAGACGTCGCTGCTCGACTACATCCGTCGTGCCAAGGTAGCTGCTGGCGAAGCCGGCGGTATCACCCAGCACATCGGTGCGTACCACGTTGAAACCGAACGCGGCATGGTTACCTTCCTCGACACCCCTGGTCACGCCGCGTTTACCGCAATGCGTGCCCGTGGTGCCAAGGCGACCGACATCGTGATCCTGGTAGTTGCAGCGGACGACGGCGTGATGCCGCAGACCATTGAAGCTGTTCAGCACGCGGTAGCCGCTGGCGTTCCACTGGTTGTCGCAGTGAACAAGATCGACAAGCCGGGCGCTGACCTCGATCGCATCCGTAGCGAATTGTCGGTTCACGGCGTGACGTCGGAAGAGTGGGGCGGTGAAACGCCGTTCGTATCGGTTTCCGCGAAACTCGGTACTGGCGTCGACGACCTGCTTGAAGCCGTTCTGCTGCAAGCTGAAGTTCTCGAACTGAAAGCAACTCCGTCGGCTCCAGGTCGTGGTGTTGTGGTTGAATCGCGTCTCGACAAAGGTCGTGGCCCGGTTGCAACCGTTCTGGTGCAAGACGGTACCCTGCGCCAAGGCGACATGGTTCTGGTCGGTTCGAACTATGGCCGCGTGCGTGCCATGCTCGACGAGAACGGCAAGCCAATCAAGGAAGCCGGTCCTTCCATCCCTGTCGAGATTCTCGGCCTGGACGGTACCCCGGACGCTGGCGACGAGATGAGTGTGGTTGCCGACGAGAAGAAAGCCCGTGAAGTGGCTCTGTTCCGTCAAGGCAAGTTCCGCGAAGTCAAACTGGCTCGCGCTCACGCCGGCAAGCTGGAAAACATCTTCGAAAACATGGGTCAGGCAGAGAAGAAGACGCTCAACATCGTCCTCAAATCTGACGTCCGTGGTTCGTTGGAAGCTCTGCAAGGCGCTCTGAATGGCCTGGGCAACGACGAAGTGCAAGTGCGCGTAGTCGGCGGCGGTGTCGGTGGTATCACCGAGTCCGATGCCAACCTGGCACTGGCTTCGAGCGCTGTACTGTTCGGCTTCAACGTGCGTGCCGATGCTGGCGCACGGAAGATCGTCGAGCAGGAAGGTCTGGATATGCGTTACTACAACGTGATCTACGACATCATCGAAGACGTCAAGAAAGCCCTGACCGGTATGCTCGGCAGCGATGTTCGCGAGAACATTCTGGGTGTCGCAGAAGTGCGTGACGTGTTCCGTTCGCCGAAGTTTGGCGCGATCGCAGGCTGCATGGTGATCGAAGGTGTTGTGCACCGTAACCGTCCGATCCGTGTACTGCGTGAAGACATCGTGATCTTCGAAGGCGAGCTGGAATCCCTGCGCCGCTTCAAGGATGACGCTTCCGAAGTACGTGCCGGCATGGAATGCGGTATCGGCGTGAAGAGCTACAACGACGTCAAAGTCGGTGACAAGATCGAAGTCTTCGAGAAGGTTCAGGTTGCTCGCAGCCTCTAACTCGCGCACTTCAAGGGCCACGTCGGGCCGTCGCATGAAAATGCGCGGCACGGCGTCAGGACTCTAAACGCAACGCCCGGTCTGGCTTTTGTCAGGCCGGGCGTTTGCCGCTTTCAGACCTTGCGGGTTTCACCGTGGGGCAGTAACAGGTAACAAATCATGGCAAAAGAATACAGCCGTACCCAACGTATCGGCGATCAGATGCAGCGTGAGCTGGCCCAGCTGATCCGTCGTGAAGTCAAAGATCCGCGCGTCGGCCTGGTGACTATTACCGCAGTGGAAGTCAGCCGTGACGTCGGTCACGCCAAGATTTTCATCACCGTGATGGGGCAGGACAACGCAGAAGACATCGCGCAAAGCATCAAGGTACTGAATGCCGCCGCAGGTTTCCTGCGTATGCAACTGGCCCGCGAAATGAAGCTGCGCAGCGTGCCGCAATTGCACTTCCACTACGACGAATCCGTTGTCCGTGGTGCGCACCTGTCGGCGCTGATCGAGCGCGCTGTTGCTGAAGACAATCAGCACGTTGTCGTTCCAGCACCTGAAGACACCAAGGAGTAACTCGGTGGCTCAGGTCAAACGTATCCGTCGTAACGTCAGCGGCATCATCCTGCTCGACAAGCCGCTGGGGTTCACCTCAAACGCTGCGCTGCAGAAGGTTCGCTGGCTGCTCAACGCCGAGAAAGCCGGGCATACTGGCAGTCTCGACCCACTGGCCACCGGCGTACTGCCGCTGTGCTTCGGTGAGGCCACCAAGTTCTCGCAGTACCTGCTCGATTCCGACAAGGGTTATGAAACCCTGGCGCAGTTGGGCAAGACCACCACCACGGCGGATGCCGAAGGTGAGGTTTTGCAGGAGCGCCCGGTGACCGTTGGTCGCGCCGATGTCGAGGCTGCGTTGCCGAATTTTCGCGGCCAAATCAGTCAGATACCACCGATGTACTCAGCGCTCAAGCGTGATGGTCAGCCGCTGTACAAGCTGGCACGTGCAGGCGAAGTAGTGGAGCGTGAACCGCGTTCTGTTACTATTGCGCGCTTGGAATTACTGGCCTTCGAAGGCGATACTGCGCGGCTTGCGGTGGATTGCAGCAAGGGCACCTATATTCGCACCCTGGTGGAGGATATTGGTGAGCAACTCGGTTGTGGTGCGTACGTCGCAGAATTGCGCCGTACCCAGGCCGGGCCTTTCACCCTGGCGCAGACCGTTACCCTCGAAGAGCTTGAAGCGGTACATGCCGAAGGCGGCAACGAAGCGGTTGACCGCTTCCTGATGCCATCGGACAGCGGCTTGCTGGATTGGCCGCTGCTGCACTTTTCGGAAGCGAGCGCGTTCTACTGGCTCAACGGCCAGCCGGTACGTGCCCCGGATGCTCCGAAGTTCGGCATGGTTCGGGTACAGGATCACAATGGTCGCTTCATCGGTATCGGTGAAGTGAGCGAAGACGGGCGCATCGCGCCACGTCGTTTGATTCGGTCAGAATGACCGAAACCAGCCTGTGTAACAGCAGGCTGGCGAGTGTGGCTGTTAACAGGCACGGTCACGACTCATTTATAGATACAGGGATTTGTCCCTGGCCTGTTGAAGCTGTTTCCCTGAAACAGTTTCCTGATAAAAGGATTGCCTCATGGCTCTCGACGTTCAAGAAAAAGCTCAAATCGTTGCTGACTACCAGCAAGCTGTTGGTGACACTGGTTCGCCAGAAGTGCAAGTTGCACTGCTGACCCACAACATCAACAAGCTGCAGGGTCACTTCAAGGCCAACGGTAAAGATCACCACTCCCGTCGTGGTCTGATCCGCATGGTAAACCAGCGTCGTAAGCTGCTGGACTACCTGAAAGGCAAGGATCTGGGTCGTTATCAGACTCTGATCGGTCGCCTGGGTCTGCGTCGCTAATAAGCGATTGCGCTCTGAGGTTGGTTGTTTGTCAGACGTCCGCGGTTTCCGCGGGCTTCGGGCAGGCTCCCAGCCTCAAGTTTTATCTGGATACACGTTTTACCCTGGACAGGCGTCGGGCCGATTCCCGGCATTGCCCAAGAATTTCGCAAGAAACCAGTTCCCCAAGAGCCACAAAGAAGGTAGGACACCGTGAACCCGGTAATCAAAAAATTCCAGTTCGGTCAGTCGACCGTTACCCTCGAGACAGGCCGTATTGCCCGTCAAGCCTCCGGCGCAGTGCTGGTTACTGTTGATGACGACGTGACCGTACTGGTGACCGTTGTTGGCGCCAAGCACGCAGACCCAAGCAAAGGCTTCTTCCCTCTTTCCGTTCACTACCAGGAAAAGACTTACGCTGCCGGTAAGATCCCTGGCGGTTTCTTCAAGCGCGAAGGCCGTCCTTCCGAGAAAGAAACCCTGACTTCCCGACTGATCGACCGTCCGATCCGTCCGCTGTTCCCAGAAGGTTTCATGAACGAAGTGCAGGTTGTCTGCACCGTCGTTTCCACCAGCAAAAAGACCGATCCGGACGTCGCTGCGATGATCGGTACTTCGGCTGCCCTGGCTATCTCGGGCATCCCGTTCGACGGTCCGATCGGCGCCGCTCGCGTTGCTTTCCACGAAAGCACCGGCTACCTGCTGAACCCGACTTACGAGCAACAGAAAGCATCGAGCCTGGACATGGTCGTTGCCGGTACCTCGGAAGCCGTGTTGATGGTTGAATCGGAAGCCAAAGAGCTGACCGAAGACCAGATGCTGGGCGCTGTACTGTTTGCTCACGACGAGTTCCAGGTTGTGATCAACGCTGTTAAAGAACTGGCTGCTGAAGCTGCCAAGCCTACCTGGGCCTGGGCTCCACAAGCCGAAGCGACTGAACTGCTGGGCGCTATCCGCTCCGAGTTCGGCACTGCGATCTCCGACGCCTACACCATCACAGTCAAGGCCGACCGTTATGCTCGCCTGGGCGAGTTGAAGGATCAGGTTGTGGCCAAGCTGTCCGGTGAAGAAGGCCAGCCTTCGTCCAGCGACGTCAAAGCTGCATTCGGCGAAATCGAATACCGCACCGTTCGCGAAAACATCGTAAACGGCAAGCCACGTATAGACGGTCGCGACACCAAAACCGTACGTCCGCTGAACATCGAAGTCGGCGTTCTGCCGAAGACTCACGGTTCGGCTTTGTTCACCCGTGGTGAAACCCAGGCTCTGGTAGTCGCGACTCTGGGTACTGCCCGTGACGCACAACTGCTGGACACCCTGGAAGGCGAGAAAAAAGACCCGTTCATGCTGCACTACAACTTCCCTCCGTTCTCGGTGGGCGAGTGTGGTCGCATGGGTGGCGCTGGTCGTCGCGAAATCGGTCACGGCCGTCTGGCCCGTCGTTCGATTGCCGCCATGCTGCCTGCCGCTGACGTGTTCCCGTACACCATCCGTGTTGTCTCGGAAATCACCGAATCGAACGGTTCGAGCTCGATGGCTTCCGTTTGCGGTGCTTCCCTGGCATTGATGGACGCTGGTGTGCCGATGAAGGCGCCGGTTGCGGGTATCGCCATGGGTCTGGTTAAAGAAGGCGAGAAGTTCGCCATTCTTACCGATATCCTCGGTGACGAAGACCACCTGGGCGACATGGACTTCAAAGTAGCGGGTACCGCCAAAGGTGTGACCGCGCTGCAGATGGACATCAAGATCAAGGGCATCACCGAAGAGATCATGGAAATCGCTCTGGGCCAAGCCCTGGAAGCGCGCCTGAACATCCTCGGCCAGATGAACCAGATCATTGGTCAGTCGCGTAACGAGCTGTCGGAAAATGCTCCGACCATGATCGCGATGAAAATCGACACCGACAAGATCCGTGATGTTATCGGTAAAGGTGGCGCGACCATCCGTGCGATCTGCGAAGAAACCAAGGCTTCGATCGACATCGAAGACGACGGTTCGATCAAGATCTTCGGCGAAACCAAGGAAGCTGCTGAAGCTGCACGTCAGCGCGTTCTGGGCATCACCGCTGAAGCCGAGATCGGCAAGATCTACGTCGGCAAGGTTGAGCGCATCGTCGACTTCGGCGCATTCGTCAACATCCTGCCGGGCAAGGACGGTCTGGTTCACATCTCGATGCTGAGCGACGCTCGCGTTGAGAAAGTGACCGACATCCTGAAAGAAGGCCAGGAAGTGGAAGTGCTGGTACTGGACGTGGACAACCGCGGCCGTATCAAGCTGTCCATCAAAGACGTGGCAGCGGCCAAGGCTTCGGGCGTTTAATCACCCCAAAGCTTTAGCGCAATAAAAATGCCCCGCCGTGAAAACGGCGGGGCATTTTTTTGTCTGTGGAAAACCATAAAAAATCGCAGCCTGCGGTGAGCCATGCAGGCGCTGCTAACTTTGCGTTTGTGAAAACCGGTGCTAGGTTTACTCCACCGCCCGTGTAGCTCAGCCGGTAGAGCAGCGCACTCGTAACGCGAAGGTCGCAGGTTCGATTCCTGTCTCGGGCACGATCCCCTTTATTTCACCTTGCGGCTCAGATCCTCGACGGTACGTTTGAGCTGATCCATCGCTCGGTCCTGATCGTTGATCTTCTGCTTCAGGTTCGAAATCTCACTGCTGCTCGAATTGGAGCTTGAGCCACTGTTGCGCTTGAGCTCTTCAACCTGGCGGCCGAGAGTATCCAACTCACGATCCTGTTCTTTGACCTTGTTCTTCAACTCGTCGAGTTCCTTGCCGCTGGAGCTGGAACTGGAGCCGCTGCTGCGCTTGAGTTCTTCGATCTGGCGCGATTGATCGCTGACGGTGTCACGCATTTTTTTCAGTTCATCGATGCTGATGTCACTTCGGATGACGACGTCTTTGCCGTAATCGTTGTGAATCAGAGGAACCTTGTCGCCATAGGACGGGCTGCTGTTGCTCAACTCAACAGCCATTGCGCTTGCCGGCAACGCCAGAGCGGCGATCAGAGCAGTCGTGGACACTACAGAGGAAATTTTCAAAAAGCTGCGCATCACTGGTTTTCCTTGTGAACAGCGGATGAGCGCCGAAGTGGCACATCGCTATGACTTGGAATCGGCATTTATGTTCCGCAGGTCAGCTTTTTGTGAGAGAGATGTAAAGAGCCGTGTAATTCCTCATGCAAACGTCCTATATTCGGTGCCTGCATGAGCATCGCCCTGCAGTTTTCAGATGATCCCGAATGGTTCCGAAGGCCGGACAATCCGCGTCAGAGAGATCCTTGATGATCCAGATCCATCTTCCATTCCTATGATCAGCGAGAACGACATGACCGAATTAACTCAAGAGCAACGCCACGAACAAGCGCTGGAAAAGTACATTCTTGACGTGCCCGATCTGAAGGAGGAGATCAAGGACTTGAGTGCCGATGATCAGAAAGATCAGATCCAGTGGGCGTTCGAAGACGAAGCTGAATCCCAGGGCTTGCAGCCGTGGGAGCTGACGCTCAAGTACACAAGCACGCCGGAGGAGTTCGAGGCCCAGCGCCTTGTTCTGCACAAGGAGGCGGCTGAAGTGCTTGGCGTCGAGTGGGAAGAGTACTGCGAGATGAACAATCTCGTCGTTTGACGAGAGCTGCTAGCTCCAAGCCGCAAGCTACAGGTCAAAGCGGAACAGCTTTGGCTTGCAGCTTGCACCTTTGAACTGGCCGCTACTGTTTAAAGGCTGAGACGCATCGACAGGTCCACCGCCTTCACATCCTTGGTCATCGCGCCAATCGAGATGTAATCCACCCCGGTTTCGGCGATCGGCAGCAGCGTGTTTTCGTTGATGCCGCCGCTGGCCTCCAGTTTTGCCTTGCCGCCGTTCAGGCGCACGGCTTCGCGCATGTCGTCCAGGCTCAGTTCGTCGAGCATGATGATGTCGGCACCGGCCTCCAGCGCTTCCTTCAGCTCTTGCAGACTTTCCACTTCAATTTCCACAGGTTTGCCCGGGGCAATCTTGTGCGCGGCGGCAATGGCTTGTGCGATCCCACCGCTGGCAGCGATGTGGTTTTCCTTGATCAGAAACGCGTCGTACAAGCCGATGCGGTGGTTGTGGCAACCACCACAGGTCACGGCGTATTTCTGCGCCAGACGCAGGCCTGGCAGGGTCTTGCGGGTGTCGAGCAGCTTGACCTGAGTCTCGCCCACGAAGTCTGCCAAATACTGCGCGCGAGTCGCCACACCGGAAAGCAATTGCAGGAAGTTCAAGGCGCTGCGTTCACCGGTCAATAGCGAACGGGCCGGGCCCTCCAGATGAAACAGTGGCTGATTGGGTTTGACCCGCTCGCCATCGATTACCTGCCAATGCACCGCCACCCTTGGATCGAGCTGGCGAAACACCGCATCGACCCAGGCCGTGCCGCAGATAACGGCGTCGTCGCGGGTGATGATGGTGGCTTTGGCCAGACGTTCGGCCGGGATCAGTTGCGCGGTGATGTCGCCGCTGCCGATGTCTTCGAGCAACGCACGGCGCACGTTGGCTTCGATTTCGGCGGTCAAATCGGCGAGACGTAGATTCGGCATAACGGGCTCCACAAACAAAGTGATTCGATTATAGGGGCATGGCGCGAGCCAACCCAAGGCAAGAACTTGCGTGCCTGGCCGCAGTTGGTCGATTTCTTTGAGTAAACCCCGGTGGGGCGTGGTCAGTTGAGGGTGACTGGGCGGGCATAGGGGAAACCCTGACGGCTATGGCGCTGCGGACATCTTTTGCAAGATAATCCGACTTGTATTTGACGTCATAGGCTTGACGTCTTTTTTTGCTGAAGGGTTGAACCCTGTGGGAGCGAGCTTGCTCGCGAATGTGGGGTATTACTCGCCCGCGATGTCACCGACAGATCGCCTTCGCGAGCAAGCTCGCTCCCACAGGGGCGGTGTCCTGACTCACCGAAAGAATCACCGTTTCAGGAGGCTTGGATGCACAACGACGGGAAAGTGGTGCCTTTGTACAAGGCGTCTGCCGATCAGGCGAATCACTCGCCGCTCGCCCGCCTGCCTGTGATTCTGCTTCAGGTTCGCGACAAGGCTGCCCAGCAACTGCGCCACGGGTTGCAGGAGCTGTTCGATAATGCCGACGACACCCTGTTCGAAATGGCTGACCGGGCACGCAACGACGTTGAGCAGAACATCTTTTTTGAGGCGATGCGCGACTTGCGCCTCAAACGCAAAAACATCGAGCGCGGCTTTCTCGAGCAGTTCTGCGAAGCCTTTGTCGGGCTCACTCAATACCAGCCCGCGCACAACACGCTGCCGCACCCGTTGCTGTTCGAAGACTGCGCGCCGCGCACCGACGACATGGAACGCACCGTCGCCGTGGAGACCATGGTCGGCCGCGTGCTCAAGCGTGATGGCTTCGCCTTGGGGCAACTGACCGCGCGCCTCAACGCATTGCTGGATAATTCCTTTGCCGATCAACACAACCCCCTCGGCCCGGCGCTGCTCTGTGAGTTCTTTTTGCAGGCCGGCCGTAATCTGGGCGTTGAGATCAAGGTCAAGCTGATCCTGCTCAAGCTGTTCGAGCGCTATGTGCTGGCCGACACCGAACAGTTATATTCCGAAGCCAATCAGTTGCTCAGCGCCACCGGCGTGTTGCCCGAGCTGAAACCGGCCCCGGCGCGACGCGCGATTGATCGTGCGGCGGCCAGTATCAGTCGCGAAGAAAGCGCCGAGCCCGTAACGGCGGACGAAAGTGTCCAGGAAGTTTTCGCTGCGTTGCAGGAGTTGCTGCTGAACGTGCGCGGCAGTGTTGCGCCGAGCCTCGAATCAGGCGCCTCTGCCCAGCCGATCAGCACGCGCGACCTGCTGCGCCTGCTCTCGCATTTGCAGCAATATGTGCCGGCGCTGGCGGCGCAGGACGATTTCGACCTGCGTAACCAGCTCGAACAACTGCTGACGCGGGTCAGCGTCAGAACTGGCAAGTCGCGGATCGTCGGAGGCGCTGATGAGGATGTGATCAACCTGATCGCCATGGTCTTCGACTGCATCCTCGAAGACCGCAATCTGCCGGACTCGCTCAAGGCCTTGATCGCCCGATTGCAGATTCCGATGCTCAAGGTCGCGGTACTCGACAAGAGTTTCTTCAGTCGCAGCAGCCACCCGGCGCGGCGTCTGCTCAATGAAATCGCCGATGCGGCCATGGGCTGGGGGGATTGCGACAGCGATGCGCGCGACAGTCTGTATCTGCGCATCGAACAAGTGGTGCAGCGCCTGCTGACCGATTTTGTCGATGATCCGGCGATATTCTCCGAACTGTTGGCTGACTTTCTCGCTTTCACCAGTGATCAGCGTCGGCGCAGCGAACTCCTCGAGCAACGTCTGCGCGATGCGGAAGAGGGGCGGGCGAAAACCGAGCTGGCGCGGCGACGCGTCGAGCATGCGTTGAATCTGGCACTGTTGGGCAAAGTCTTGCCGCCGTCGGTGGTGACCTTCGTGCAGGACGCCTGGAGCAAGGTATTGCTGCTGACCTGCCTCAAACATGGCGACCAGTCCGCCGAATGGCAAGCTGATGTGCAGACCATGGAGCAACTCATCTGGAGTGTTCAGCGCCACGACGATGCTGAGGCTGGTATGCGTCTGCTGGCGCTGGTGCCGGGGTTGCTGAAGTCGCTGCGCGATGGCCTGACCCGCTGCGCATTCGATCCGTTTGCCACCAGCGAATTTTTCTCTGAGCTGGAAACGCTGCATGTGCGCGTGCTCGAGCGAACCGGTGGATCTGCTCAGGCCGAAGCGCCGGCGATGATCAAGGTGTCGCAGCAGATCGTCTTGCCAATGGCGCAAGAGGGTGAAACGACGCTAGCCTCGGCGCGTCTGTCCCATCACGACGTAGGCCTGCAGCAGGTGGCTCAATTGCATCTGGGCAGTTGGGTTGCGTTTCAGGAAGACGAGGAAAACACTCTGCGCTGCAAGCTCGCGGCAATCATAGAAGCGACGGGCAAGTACGTGTTTGTCGACCGTACCGGCATGAAAGTGCTGGAGCGCAGTCGCATCGGCCTGGCTCTTGAGTTCCAGCGTGGAGCGGTGCGTGCGCTGGACGACACCTTGTTGTTCGATCGGGCGCTGGAGTCGGTGTTGGGCAATTTGCGGCGACTCAATCGCGCCAAGTGATCGCGCGCCGGGGGCCGATCACGGCATACTGGGCGCCAACACAGTCGGCGTTGAAGGAATCGGTATGCAGTTGGATCCCGCTAGCGGGTGGTGTCACGGGGTGCAGACTTGCCCATCGCCCAACTTCAATGAGCGCCCTGCGGGCGAAATTTCCCTGTTGGTTATCCACAACATCAGCCTGCCGCCTGCGCAGTTCGCCACCGGCAAGGTGCAGGAATTTTTCCAGAATCGTCTGGATGTCACCGAACATCCCTACTTTGCAGGGATTGCCGACTTACGGGTCTCGGCGCATTTTCTGATTGAACGTGACGGCAAGGTCACCCAGTTTGTCTCCTGTCTTGAGCGGGCGTGGCATGCCGGCGTGTCGATTTTTGAAGGGCGCGAAACCTGTAACGATTTTTCCGTGGGCATTGAGCTCGAAGGCACCGATGATCTGCCGTTCACCGATGCGCAGTATCAGGCGTTGACGGCGCTGACCCGTCAGTTGCAGACAGCATTTCCGGCTATCACCGGCGCCCGCATTTGCGGGCACAGCGACATTGCACCCGGGCGCAAGACCGATCCTGGCCCGGCATTCGACTGGGCGCGTTACCGCGCGGCCCTGGCACAAGAGGAAGGACAATGAGTTTTCTGGTGTTACTGCTGGCGCTCTGGATCGAGAAATTCTCGGCCCTGCGCCATCGGGTTCAACGCGATGGCGGATGGATTCGCGAACTGAACAAACTCGAAACCAGCGAGCGACTGGCCAAACAGCCATGGCTGGTACTGACGATTCTGGTGCTGCTGCCGGTGGCGTTGCTGGCCCTGTTGCTGGTGGTGCTGGAGCCGGTGGCGTACGGCTTGCTGGCCCTGCCGGTGCATTTGCTGGTGGTGATTTATAGCCTGGGGCGCGGCGACCTGCTCGGCGGTCTCGGGCCGTTTCGCGATGCCTGGCGGCGCGAGGATCTGCAAGCCGCGGCGCATGTGGCCAAGCGCGATCTGAATATCTGTGCCGACAGCGGCGAGCAATTGCTCGATCGGGTGCAGGAGCATTTGTTGTGGCAGGCCTATCAAAGCTTCTTCGCCGTGATCTTCTGGTATTTCCTGCTCGGTCCGGTGGCGGCATTGGCCTATCGCTTGTTGGCGCTGGCCCAGGAGCACGGTCAGAACCCGGCGCTGGTCGAACGTGCCGCGCAACTGCGCCATGCCTTTGACTGGGTGCCGGTGCGTCTGTTGGCGGCGAGTTTTGCCTTGGTCGGCAACTTCGTTGCGGTCAGCCGGGTGATGCTGCATGAATTGCTGAACTGGAACATCAGCGCTGCGCAACTGATCAACAAGGTCGGGTTGGCGGCGGGAGAGATTCCGCCGCCGACGGTCGGCCCGGAAGGCGTCAACACCCTCGATTGCCTGTGGGAATTGCTGCTGCGGGCGGCGGTGTTGTGGTATGCCGGGTTCGCCTTGTGGACGGTATTGATTCACTGACTCTCAATCCAGAGCTAAAGATCGTAGCCTTCGCGTCCTGAGGAGGCTGCGATCTTTTCGCTGTTAACCTTAAGTTACAAAACCTCCCTTCGATTTGAGCTATACAGAGATGGCGCCCGATAGTGGCTATCTGCTGTACCCGCGCGCCTGCCAATAAAAACAAGAAAAACCAAGGGAGACTTCCAGTGAAGAGCTTGCTCTATCCCGCCGTCTCGCTGATGAATCGTCTGAGCTTCGGTATGAAGTTCAGCCTGATCAGCGTGCTGTTTCTGGTGCCGATGCTGGTGACCAATTTCTATCTGGTGCGCGATTCCTATCGTGAATTCCAAGGCACCCGGGTCGAGCTGCAAAGCCTTGATCTGCTCGGCAGCAGCCTGAGCCTGCGCCGCGATCTGGAAACCCTGAATAATCTGGTACAGATCAACGTCACCCTCGGCCAGTCCGGCAAGGCTGGCAATGTCGAATCGCAGATCACCACTCTCGAACAAGCCGTACTGGCACGCCTGGAAGGCTTGGCGGCAATGACCGACGACCCCGAACAGATCAAGGTGTTCGACGGCAAGCGCGATGAAATGATTGCGGCGTTCAAGGCCCAGCAAGCGGAAAACTCCCTGCAAAGCAAAAGTGCGTTGATCGGCAAATTGTTGGCCAGTGCGCAGATTTTCAGCCAGATCATCACCAGTCAGGCCGGTCTGAGCCGCGACAACCAGGGCGACATCCGTCAACTCAGCGAACTCGTTA
This sequence comes from Pseudomonas sp. A0308, assembly GCF_044218815.1. Classification (NCBI taxonomy): domain Bacteria; kingdom Pseudomonadati; phylum Pseudomonadota; class Gammaproteobacteria; order Pseudomonadales; family Pseudomonadaceae; genus Pseudomonas; species Pseudomonas sp. A0308. Next base: position 2,391,819 of record NZ_CP162581.1, on the reverse strand, counting down.
CCCTGATCACGCCCACTGTGACGCAAACCCTCGGTGAAGGCCGGGCCATGGGCTCGTATTCGCTGGGGCAGGGTTTCCTCAACAGTTCGTCGAGCACCCGTTTTGACGAGTTGCTGGTGCAGATCGAAAAGCTCCAGGCCGAATACGCCTTGAAACTGCAGGACGCCCTCGGCTCGAGCAAAGCCGCGCACGAAACGCTCAGCGCTTCGGCTGACATTAGTAAGACTTCGCTGAAGCAGGCGAGCGAACTGTTCGAAGAACAAGTGGTGATGGCCGACACGCTCGATGCACCGTGGCAGGCGTTTTACGACCAGACTACTGCGCTTATCGACAAGACCTACCAGCTCAACGAGGCCGCCCTGAAATTTCTCGACACGCAATTACAGCAGCGCCTGACGCAAAACCGCACGCACATGGTCTTGCAGGCTGTGGCGCTGTCGGTGGTGTTCGTGCTGATTTTCTATCTGTATGGCGGCTTTTACGCGTCGACCCGCACCACACTCAAACGCCTCGGCGCGATGATGGACAAGGTCGCGGCTGGCGACATGACCGTCAACTTCAAGGCCAGCAGCTGCGATGAATTAGGCGAGTTGGGCGAAGTGTTCAACGGCACGGTAAAGAAGATTCACGACTTGATTGAACGGGTCGGGCAAACCGTTGGCGAAGTTGAACGCCAGGCCGGGCAAGTGGAAAGTGTGTCGGCGCAAAGCAATCTGGCCGTTGCCGGGCAACGCTCGCAGATCGAACAAGTGGCCACGGCGATGAACCAGATGTCGGCGACATCCCTTGAGGTGGCGCGCAGCGCCGCAGCGGCGGTGAGCAGCGCCCACAGCGTGAATGACGAAACCATCAGCGGTCGTGGTCTGGTCGAGTCGCAGCAGGGCAGCATCGCTGCGTTGGCCAGCGAGATCGATCAGTCAGTGCTGGTGATCAACCAATTGGCCAGTGACAGCCAGGCGATCAGCCGCGTTCTGGAAGTGATCAAGAGTATTGCCGAGCAGACCAACCTGCTGGCGCTCAACGCGGCGATTGAAGCGGCGCGTGCGGGTGAGCAGGGACGCGGTTTTGCGGTAGTGGCGGACGAAGTGCGTACGCTGGCCAAGCGCACCCAGCAATCGACCGAAGAAATTGAACAGATGATCGCCAAACTGCACGGCGGTGTGGGTGCGGCGGTCAAGGCGATGGGTGTCAGCCATCAAATGGCCAGCGGCACGGTCGGGCAGTCGGAAAAGGTTCAGCAGGCGCTGGAAAACATCCTTGGCGCCGTCGGAATGATCGTCGATCAGAACCAGCAAATCGCCGCTGCGGTGGAGCAGCAGACGGCGGTGGCCCATGACATTGACCAGAACATTGTCGAGATCAACCGCGCAGGTGAGCGCACGGCGCAAGGTGCGCACCAGACTGAAGACGCCAGCCGCGCACTGTCCGCCCAGGTCGTGGAGCTCAAACAGCTGATCAGCGCCTTTCGGGTTTGAGACGCTCGAATACCTGTGGGAGCGAGCCTGCTCGCGAATGCAATCTGCCGGCGGGATTGTTGTCGTCTGACACACCGACTTCGCGAGCAGGCTCGCTCCCACAAGGGAAAGTGTTTCCAGCTACCAGCCGAACACGGCGCAGCTATTGGCGGTGCTGGCCGCGGCAAGTTGTTGAGGGGAGATATTCATCAGATCGGCGAGCGCTGTGCAAATCGCCGGCAAGTGCGCCGGGCTGTTGCGCACTCCCGGGAACATTGCAGGCGCCATGTCCGGTGAATCGGTTTCCAGCACAATCGAATCCAGTGGCAAATCCGCCAGTACCCGATGCATGCGCAACGCCTGGGGCCAGGTCGGGGCGCCACCGAGGCCGAGTTTGAAACCGAGTTTGATGTATTCCCGTGCTTCCTCACGGCTGCCGGCGAACGCGTGTATGATCCCGGCCCGCTTCAAACGAAAACGTTTGAGCGTGGCAATTACCGCCGCGTGACTGCGCCGCACATGGATCAGCGCCGGCAAATCGAAATCCGCCGCCAGTTTTAGCTGCGCGTCGAACAGCGCCTGCTGCCGCTCGCGGTCCAGCGTTTCGATGAAGTAATCCAGACCAATCTCGCCGACTGCACACAACTGCCGATGGCCGCGCAATCGCGTCAGCCAATCGCCGAGGGTCTGTAAATCTTCGGGACGATGCTGATCGAGATACACCGGATGCAAACCGAACGCCGCGTACAGATCCGAATCGCCCTGCACCAGATCCCACACCCGCTGCCAGTTCCCTTCATAGACGCCCAGCACCACCATCCGCCGCACCCCAAGGGCACGGCTTTCGGCCAGCAGCGCCGAGCGATCGGCGTCGAAGTCGGGGAAGTCCAGGTGGGTGTGGCTGTCGATCAGCTCCACGGATCAGTCCCGGTGAATACGCTGCTTGAAGGTCCGTGCAATCGCTTGCACGCCAGGCTGGTATTGCGACTGCTCGACGGCGGCCAATGCCAGTTCCAGCGCCTTGTCGGCGATCAGTTGATGCTGCTGGGCCATGGCGTTGACCGGTAGCGGCAGGAAGTCGAGCAGTTGCGTGTCACCAAACGTGCCGAGGCGCAGCGGCCGCGACTTGAGCGGGAAGTCATGCAGCGCGTCGAACACCCCCTGCAACAACACGTAGGACGTGGTTACCAGCGCATCCGGCAAATGCCCCAGACGTTGCAGGAGTTCTTCCATCAATTGCTTGCCGCAGTCACGACTGAAGGACTCGGCGTGCTCGACCAGCACTTCGCCTTTGAAATCGACGAGGGCCTGTCTGAAACCGGCGGCACGTTCCTGGCTGATGCTCAGTTCCGGGCGGGCGCCGAGCAGCACGATCTGTTTAAGCTGCGGGTCGAGCAGGCTCTGGGTCAGGTGCAGACTGGCCTCGCGGTCGTCGCTGATCACCGAGCAGAAATGCTCCGGCTCCATGACCCGGTCGATGGCGATGATCGGCAGCCCCTTGGCCTGCAACTGAAGATAGCTGTCATCACCGGGTGGCAGGCAACTGGCAACAATCAGCGCATCACAACGCCGCGCGCGAAACAGTTGCAGCAGTTTGCGCTCGCTGTCCGGCGCATCGTCGGAGCTGGCGATCAGCAACTGATAGCCGCGCGCCCGCGCACCTTGCTCCAGCAGCTTGGCGATCCGCGCGTAGCTGGGGTTTTCCAGATCCGGCAGGATAAAACCCAAAGTGCGGGTATGCCGGCTGCGCAGTCCCGCGGCTTGTGGGTTGGGCGTAAAGCCGTGCAGATCGACCACCGCACGTACTCGCTCGACGGTCGCGGTGCTGATGCGTTGCTGTTCGGCCTTGCCGTTGATGACGTAGCTCGCGGTGGTCACGGACACTCCGGCCAACCGCGCGATATCACTGAGTTTCAACTCGGGATTTCCTTGTTATTTCGAGCATGCCGCGAGATTTTCGCCAATCCTACCCGATAAGGGCAGACGACTTATTGCCTACGCGCATCCGACAAGTTGGACTTCAAGGATGGGACATTATCGAGTAACGTGCCGATCAATCTAGATTAAACGTTTCAGCAAGCGTATTTTCTACGTTTTAGACGCCTTTGGCCGGTTCTGCCGTAAAACCGCCAAAATTGCCCCTGAAAAGGATGGCCGACAGCGCCTAAGCTGCAAACAATTCAAAACAATACCTGGCGCCATAAAACGCCAAAAAGGAGATTGCATGCTCGAGCTCACTATAGAGCAGATATCCATGGGCCAATCGGCTGTGGATAAACCCGCTGCTCTGCAATTGCTGGCCAGTCATCTTGTGGCCGATGGTCTGGTCGCTGACGGATACCTCGCAGGATTGCAGGCGCGTGAGGCCCAGGGCTCGACCTTTCTCGGTCAAGGTATTGCCATTCCCCACGGCACCCCCGAAACCCGCGAGCTGGTTTTTACCACCGGCGTGCGGCTGATGCAGTTCCCCGAGGGTGTCGATTGGGGCGATGGCCAGATCGTTTATCTGGCCATCGGCATTGCCGCCAAATCCGACGAACACTTGCGTCTGCTGCAACTGCTCACCCGTGCACTCGGCGAGACCGATCTGGGTCAGGCCCTGCGTCGCGCCAGTTCGCCTGAAGCGCTGCTCAAACTGCTGCAAGGCGCACCGCAGGAACTGGCGCTCGACGCGCAAATGATCGGCCTCGGCGTTTCCGCTGACGATTTTGAAGAACTGGTCTGGCGTGGTGCGCGTCTGCTGCGCCAGGCAGATTGCGTGAGCAACGGTTTCGCCGCGGTATTGCAGCAAGTCGAAGCGCTGCCATTGGGCGATGGCCTGTGGTGGCTGCACAGCGAGCAAACCGTGAAGCGTCCGGGCCTGGCGTTTGTCACCCCGGATAAACCGATGCGTTATCTCGGTCAGCCACTGAGCGGTCTGTTCTGTCTGGCCAGTCTCGGCGAGGCGCATCAGGCTCTGTTGGAACGCCTGTGTGCGTTGCTCATCGAAGGCCGCGGCCATGAGTTGGGTCGGGCCACCAGCAGCCGTAAAGTCCTTGAAGTGCTCGGCGGTGAGTTGCCGGCAGACTGGCCGAGCGCTCGTATCTCGCTGGCCAATGCCCACGGTTTGCACGCGCGGCCGGCGAAGATCCTCGCGCAACTGGCGAAGAGTTTTGACGGCGAGATTCGCGTGCGCATTGTCGACGGTGACGACAGCGCCGTGTCGGTGAAAAGCCTCAGCAAACTGCTCAGCCTCGGCGCCCGTCGCGGTCAGGTGCTGGAACTGATCGCAGAACCGAGCATCGCCGCCGATGCCTTGCCTGCGCTGCTCGCCGCCATCGAGGAAGGCCTCGGTGAAGAAGTCGAGCCGCTGCCCGCCGTGAGCCAGCAGCGCGAAGTCTTCGCCGACATCGCCGAAGTGCTGATCGCCCCGGCGTCCGGCACTCAGTTGCACGCGATCCCCGCTGCACCGGGTATCGCCATCGGCCCTGCGCATATTCAAGTGCAACAAACCATCGAATACCCGTTGCGTGGCGAATCCGCCGCCGTCGAGCGCGAGCGTCTCAAGCAAGCGCTCAGCGACGTGCGCAACGACATTCAAGGTTTGATCGAACGCAGCAAAGCCAAAGCGATCCGCGAGATTTTCATCACCCACCAGGAAATGCTCGACGACCCGGAGCTCACCGACGAAGTCGACACGCGCCTCAAGCAAGGTGAAAGCGCCGAAGCGGCGTGGATGGCGGTGATCGAAGCGGCCGCCAAACAACAGGAATCGCTGCAGGACGCCTTGCTCGCCGAACGTGCGGCGGATTTGCGCGACATCGGTCGTCGCGTGCTGGCGCAGCTGTGCGGCGTGCAGACGCCAAGCGAGCCTGAGCAGCCGTACATTCTGGTGATGGACGAGGTTGGCCCCTCCGACGTCGCGCGGCTTGATCCGGCGCGCGTGGCAGGGATTCTCACCGCGCGCGGCGGCGCGACCGCACACAGCGCAATCGTCGCCCGTGCCCTCGGCATTCCGGCGCTGGTCGGCGCTGGCGCGGCAGTGCTGTTGCTGGCGCCGGGCACGCCGTTGCTGCTCGACGGACAACGCGGTCGTCTGCATGTCGACGCCGATGCGGCAACGTTGCAACGCGCTGTCGAAGAACGCGACACCCGCGAGCAACGCCTTAAAGCCGCTGCCGAACAACGCCATCAACCGGCGCACACCACCGATGGTCACGCCGTGGAAGTGTTCGCCAACATCGGCGAAAGCGCTGGCGTGATCAGCGCGGTGGAGCAGGGCGCGGAAGGCATTGGTTTGCTGCGCACCGAACTGATTTTCATGGCGCACCCGCAAGCGCCGGACGAAGCCACGCAGGAAGCCGAATATCGCCGCGTCCTCGATGGCCTCGCCGGGCGGCCGCTGGTGGTGCGCACGCTGGATGTTGGCGGCGACAAACCGCTGCCGTATTGGCCGATCGCCAAGGAAGAAAACCCGTTCCTCGGTGTACGCGGGATTCGCCTGACGTTGCAGCGTCCGCAGATCATGGAAGCGCAGTTGCGCGCCTTGCTGCGGGCCGCGGATAACCGGCCGCTGCGGATCATGTTCCCGATGGTGGGCAGCGTCGACGAATGGCGTCAGGCCCGCGACATGACCGAGCGCTTGCGCCTGGAAATCCCGGTGGCTGATCTGCAACTGGGGATCATGATTGAAGTGCCATCCGCCGCATTGCTCGCACCGGTATTGGCCAAAGAAGTCGACTTCTTCAGCGTCGGCACCAACGACCTGACGCAATACACCCTGGCCATCGACCGTGGTCACCCGACGCTGTCGGCACAGGCGGACGGCTTGCATCCGGCGGTGCTGCAACTGATCGACATCACCGTGCGTGCGGCTCATGCCCATGGCAAATGGGTTGGCGTGTGCGGCGAATTGGCGGCCGATCCGCTGGCGGTGCCGGTGCTGGTCGGCCTCGGTGTGGATGAACTGAGTGTGTCCGGGCGCAGCATTGCCGAGGTCAAGGCGCGCATCCGCGAACTTAGCCTGACCCAGGCGCAAACCGTTGCTCAACAAGCCCTCAGCGTGGGCAGCGCCAACGAAGTGCGCGCATTAGTGGAGGCCCTGTAATGGCCAAGATTCTCACCCTGACCCTCAACCCGGCGCTGGACCTCACGGTCGAGCTGTCGGTGCTGACGGCCGGTCAGGTCAACCGCAGCGACGAAATGCACACCCATGCTGCTGGCAAAGGTGTGAACGTTGCCCAAGTGCTGGCCGACCTCGGCCATCAACTGACCGTCAGCGGCTTTCTGGGTGAAGATAACCTGCAAGCATTCGAAACGCTGTTCGCCAAACGCGGTTTTGTTGACGCATTCATTCGCGTACCGGGCGAGACGCGCAGCAACATCAAAATCGCTGAGCGCGACGGGCGAATCACCGACATCAACGGCCCGGGGCCGATAGTTGATGCTGCGGCGCAACAGGCGTTGCTCGATCGTCTGGTGCAGATTGCACCGGGGCACGATGCGGTGGTGGTCGCTGGCAGTCTGCCGCGTGGTGTGACTGCGCAGTGGTTGCGTGAACTGATCGAACGGCTGAATCAACTTGGTCTGAGAGTCGCCCTCGACACCAGCGGCGAAGCGTTGCGCGCTGCGTTGCAGGCCAGGCCGTGGCTGATCAAACCGAACACCGAGGAGCTGGCCGATGCACTCGGTTGCGAAGTGGTTTCCCGCGCGGCCGAGGTCCAGGCGGCGGCGCATCTGCATGCTCAGGGCATCGACCATGTGGTGATCTCCCACGGCGCCGACGGAGTGAACTGGTTCAGCGTCGGCTCGGCGCTGCATGCCTCGCCGCCCAAGGTCAGCGTCGCCAGCACGGTCGGTGCCGGTGATTCGCTGCTGGCGGGCATGCTTCACGGTTTGCTCAGTGCCGACACGCCTGAGCAAACCCTGCGCACGGCCACGGCGATTGCTGCGCTGGCGGTCACGCAGATCGGTTTCGGCATCAACGACGCCGCGCAACTGGCGCAGCTCGAACAGGGCGTGCGCGTGCGCCCCCTGACAGAACAATAAGAGGGTTTGTCATGAAGTTAGCCATTGTTACGGCCTGCCCGAACGGCATGGTCACCAGTGTGCTGTGCGCCCGTTTGCTCGATGCAGCGGCCCAGCGTCAGGGCTGGAGCACCAGCGTCGAAGTGGTCGACGCTGCGCACCCCGAACGTGAATTGTCGGCAGCCACCATCGCGGCGGCGGAGTGGGTGTTGCTGGTCGCCACCGGCAACGTCGACATGACACGTTTTGTCGGCAAACGGGTCTTCCAGATTGCACCTGCGCAAGCCCTGCAGGATGTCGAAGCGGTACTGCGCCGTGGTGCTGAAGAAGCGCAAATCTACGTCGCTACCGAAGCTGTTCCCGCGGCGGTTGCGGCCCGTGCACCGCGCATCGTCGCCATCACCGCGTGCCCGACTGGCGTTGCCCACACCTTCATGGCGGCCGAAGCGTTGCAGCAAACGGCCAAGCGTCTGGGCTATGACTTGCAGGTCGAAACCCAAGGCTCGGTCGGCGCGAAAACACCGTTGAGCGCGACGGCAATTGCCGAGGCAGACGTGGTGCTGCTGGCGGCGGATATCGAAGTCGCCACCGAGCGTTTCGCCGGCAAGAAAATCTACCGCTGCGGCACCGGCGTTGCCCTCAAAAAATCGGAAGAAACGCTGAAAAAAGCGCTGGCGGAAGGCGTGCAGGAAAGCGCCGCGAGTGACGGCAAAGTCTCGGCAAGACAAGAGAAAACCGGGGTCTACAAACATCTGCTGACCGGTGTGTCGTTCATGCTGCCGATGGTGGTGGCGGGCGGTTTGATGATCGCGTTGTCATTCGTGTTCGGCATCACCGCGTTCAAGGAAGAGGGCACACTGGCGGCAGCGCTGATGCAGATCGGCGGCGAAACCGCGTTCAAGTTGATGGTGCCGCTGCTGGCCGGGTACATCGCCTATTCGATTGCCGACCGTCCGGGCCTGGCGCCGGGGATGATCGGCGGTTTGCTGGCGAGCACCCTGGGCGCCGGGTTTATCGGCGGGATCGTCGCCGGATTCATTGCCGGTTACGCGGCGAAGGCGATCAGTCGTTATGTCGCGTTGCCGCAAAGCCTTGAAGCACTGAAACCGATTCTGATCATTCCGTTGTTCGCCAGCCTGTTCACCGGGCTGGTGATGATTTACGTGGTCGGCAAACCGGTGGCGGACATGCTGGCGGCGCTCACGCATTTCCTCGACAGCATGGGCACTACCAACGCGATTCTGCTCGGTGTATTGCTCGGCGGCATGATGTGCGTCGACCTCGGCGGACCGATCAACAAAGCGGCTTACGCGTTCTCGGTGGGGCTGTTGGCGTCGCAGAGTTACGCCCCGATGGCCGCGACCATGGCGGCGGGGATGGTGCCGCCGATTGGTCTGGGTATTGCGACGTTTATTGCCCGACGCAAATTCGCTCAGACTGAGCGCGAGGCCGGTAAAGCGGCGTTCGTGCTGGGGCTGTGCTTTATCTCCGAAGGGGCGATTCCGTTTGCCGCGAAAGACCCGCTGCGGGTGATTCCGGCGAGCATTGCCGGCGGTGCATTGACCGGCGCGCTGTCGATGTACTTCGGCTGCAAGCTGATGGCGCCGCACGGTGGGTTGTTTGTGTTGGCGATTCCGAATGCGATCAACCACGCGTTGCTGTATCTGCTGGCGATTGTCGCGGGGAGTTTGTTGACTGCCGTTGTGTATGCGACGGTCAAACGCCCGGAAGCGGTGGAGCTGGCAATGGAACCCGCCAAGGCCTGACACCGCACTAAAACTGTGGGAGCGAGCCTGCTCGCGAATGCAATCTGCCAGCGACATGTATGTTGACTGGCACACCGCTTTCGCGAGCAGGCTCGCTCCCACAATGGTTAGTGGTGTCATGGCGAGTTCATATAGGCGTGCTTAAGTTTTCCTTTTTTCAGGGAGAACAGCATGAGCGATTTCAACCTCGGTCGCCGCCGGGTCATGCAAGCTGTTGGCGCCGGACTGCTGATGCCGGGGCTGGCGCCGGCGGTGATCGCATCGGTCAAGGATCGGCCACAACTGACCGATGGCGTGCAGTCCGGCGACCTGCAAGGCGACCGCGCGATGATCTGGAGCCGCAGCGACCGCCCGGCCCGGATGGTGGTCGAGTGGGACACCCGCAGCCAGTTTCGCAATCCACGGCGAATCGTTTCGGCGCTGGCGGATGCCCGCAGCGACTTCACCGCCCGCGTCGAACTCACCGGGTTACCCGCCGATCAGGCGATTTTCTATCGCGTGTATTTCAAGGACGCCCGCAGCGGCGTCGCCAGCGAACCGTGGCTCGGCCACTTGCGCAGCGCACCCTCGGCGCGGCGTGATATTCGTTTCGTCTGGAGCGGCGACACCGTCGGCCAGGGCTTCGGCATCAATCCGGACATCGGCGGCATGCGCATTTACGAAGCCATGCGTCTGCGCCTGCCGGACTTCTTTATCCACAGCGGCGACACCATCTACGCCGACGGCCCGGTACCGGCGCAACTGACCACTGAAAACGGCCGGGTGTGGCGCAACATCACCACCGAAGCCAAGAGCAAAGTCGCCCAGACCCTCGACGACTATCGCGGTAATTATCGCTACAACCTGATGGACGAAAACATTCGCCGCTTCAACGCCGAAGTGCCGCAGATCTGGCAGTGGGATGACCATGAAGTGGTCAACAACTGGTCACCCGGCAAGCAGCTCGACGAGCGCTATCAGGAAAAAGACATCCACACCCTGGTCGGCCGCGCGCGCAAGGCCTGGCTGGAATATTCGCCGATGCGTTTGCAGGCGGCTGACGCGGGCGGGCGAATTTATCGCAAGCTCAAGTACGGGCCGATGCTGGATGTTTTCGTACTCGACATGCGCAGTTATCGCGAGGCCAACGACGACAACCTCGGCGCAGCAAAACCGTTCCTGGGGCGTGAGCAACTGGATTGGCTCAAGCGCGGGTTGAAGTCCTCGAAAGCGCAGTGGAAGGTCATCGCGGCAGACATGCCGATTGGCCTGGGCGTGCCTGATGGCGAGGTGAGTTCGGGTGTTGCGCGCTGGGAGGCCGTGGCCAACGGCGACGCGGGACCGGCGCAGGGACGTGAACTGGAGATTGCCGAATTGCTCGGTTTTCTGCGGGCGCAGCAGGTGCGCAATTTCGTCTTCCTCACGGCAGATGTGCACTACTGCGCGGCGCATCACTATCACCCGGATCGCGCGGCGTTTCAGGATTTCGAGCCGTTCTGGGAGTTTGTTGCGGGGCCGTTGAATGCCGGAAGTTTCGGGCCTAATCCGCTGGATAAGACCTTTGGGCCTGAGGTGGTTTTCGAGAAGGCACCGACGGCGCAGAACATGTCACCGTTTGCCGGATTTCAGTTTTTTGGCGAGGTGAATATTGAGGGGCAGAGTGGGGAGATGAGCGTGGTGTTGCGGGATTTGAATGGGGTCAGTGTGTTCGAGAAAAAACTGCAGCCAGTCTGAAACCCCCTGTAGGAGCTGTCGCAGGCTGCGGCAGCTCCTACAGGGGAGTGGGGGTGTCAGTAAACATCCCGGCGATAACGACCCTGCTCAATCAGGCGTTCAACCTCAGCAGCTCCAAGCACTTCGTTGAGCACTTGATCAACGCCTGATGCCATCCCTTGCAGGCTGCCGCAGATGTAGATAACAGCACCCTCCGCCAGCCATTTCTTCAACTCCTCAGCCGATTCCCGCAAGCGATCCTGCACATAAACCTTCTCTGCCTGATCACGCGAAAACGCCAGATCCAGTCGTGCCAGATCGCCATTGATCAACCACTCTTCCAGATCCGCCCGGCACAGGTAATCGTGCTCACGATGACGCTCGCCGAACAGCAACCACTGACGTTGCTGAGCATCAGCAATGCGCGCCTTGAGCAGGCTGCGCAGACCGGCCAGCCCTGTGCCGTTACCGATCAGAATCATTGGCACCGGTTCATTCGGCAGGTGGAAACCACTGTTACGGCGCACCCGCAAGCTGATGCTGCCGCCTACCGGTGCATGCTCGGTCAACCAGCCTGAAGCGATGCCCAGCGTGCCGTCGGCGTGCTGTTCTTGACGCACGATCAACTCCAGCACACCGTCGGCGGCAATCGAGGCGATCGAGTATTCGCGCATGGCCAGCGGCACCATGGCATCGACCAGTGCCTGCGCGTGCAGGCCAACCAGATGCGCGCGGTGCTCGGGCAGTTGGCGCGAGGCCAGTGCTACTTCCAGAGGTTCTTCGAGGCCGTTGATTTTCACAATCGTCTCGCCACGAATACCGAGGCCGTCGAGGAAGTGTTCGATGGCCCACTGGCAGTTGCGTGGCAGCACTTCGACCAGATCCCCGGCCAGCCAACTGCTGGTGTTCGGTGCGCTCAAGCTCAGCAGATAAACCGGCGAACCGCTGCTGCCAGGGTTCATCAGTTCACGGCGCAACAGCGTCCAGTTTTCGTAGCTCGGTGCCTGCCAGGTGTCGACCGGTGCTTGCCCGGTGAGCAAGCCCAGTTGGGTTTGCCAATGATGCAGGGCGTATGGGTCGCCTCTGTCGACTTCTACCGGGGCAAACAGGGGCTTGCCGCCGTGCTCGCTCAGCCACTGATGCAGGCGTCGGGCGAAACCGCAGAAGTGCTGATACTCACGGTCGCCAAGCCCGAGGACGGCGTAGCTCAAGTTGTCGAGTGTCGATGCTTTGGCCAGAACCTTGCGCTCGAAACCACGGGCGCTGTCCGGGGCCTGGCCGTCGCCAAACGTGCTGACGACAAACAGCGCATTGCTCGACTTACGCAAATCCTTCTCGCTGACATTCGCCAGCGGCTGCACTTTCACCGGCAACCCGGCGGCCTGCAATTGGCCTGCGGTCTGCCACGCCAGTTGCTCGGCGAAACCGCTCTGGCTGGCGAAGCCGATCAGCCACGCAGGGGTATCGCCGGCCGGCGGTTCGAAGCCTTTGCGCGCCTCCCTGATCTGCTTTTTCTTGCGACGACGATCGAGGTACAGCAGCCATCCGGTGATGAAGAACAACGGCATGCACACCGCCGCGACGGTAATAATGATCCGTCCGACGAGGCCGAAATAACTGCCAACGTGCAGCGCGTAAATGCTGGTCAGCAATTGCGCCTTCAAGCTCTTGTCGGCATAGCGGTCGACACGTTTGACGATGCCGGTGGCTGGATCGAGGGTGATCTGGTTCAGCGCGCGATCATGGGGCGAGCTGTCGAGCAGGTAGAACACCGTCGCCGGTTGACCGGCCACCGGCGGCATGCGGATGTTGTAGGCAGACAGGCCCGGACCGGCGGCGCTGTAGATGCTGCTCCACATCGCGGCGTAGTCGGCGGTTGGCGCCGGGCCTTGTGGGGCCGGGCCGCGACCGCCGCGCACGCGTTCGTTTTGCGGAGCGTCGGAAAGCAGTCTGGTCAGGCCTTTGTTGTACCACTCGTATGACCACGACAACCCGGTCAGCGCCAGCAGCAGATACACCAACAGGCACCAGGTGCCTGCCACCGAATGCAGGTCCCAATTAAAGGTGCGACCCTTTTTCTTCCAGTCCAGGGTCAACCAGACGCGCCAGCTGTTCCACTGCCGAGGCCAGCGCAGGTACAGGCCCGAAAGGCAGAAAAACACCAGGATCAGCGTGCAGGCGCCGGTGATGTTGCGCCCGGTGTCACCGATGGCGAGGAAGCGGTGCAGTTGCAGCATCAGACCGAAGAAGTCCTGGCCGGTGGCATCGCCCATGAAGTCGCCGGTGTACGGATCGAAGTAGCGCATCTCACCGCGACGTTCCCCCTTGGGCGGGGTGAAGAATACTTTTGCCGCGTGGCCGCTTTCGGTCTCCACCGACAGCATCGAGACTTTTTTGCCCGAAGTGGCTTCGATGCGCTCTACCAGTTCAACGGGCGGCAGCACGCCGGCGACCTGTTTTTCCACCTGCAATACCGAGGGGTTCAGCGCCCGCAGGATTTCGTCCTGAAACGAATAGGCCGCGCCGGTGATGCCCATCAGGGCCAGCACCAGGCCTGCGGTGATGCCAAAAAACCAGTGCAACTGGAACAGGGTTTTCTTCAACACGTCACTCGCCGTCCGTTCGGAAATTGTCTTCACGGCGCGCATTATGCCGTGGGTTGTCGAGAAGCTTCTTGATTACGCACAAAAGCCCCGTTCAATTGAATGAACGGGGCCAAGCCTTGCGGCGCATTCCTTGTGGGAGCGAGCCTGCTCGCGAAGGCGTCGTGTCAGTCAGCCTCCACTTAACTGACTCACCGCTTTCGCGAGCAGGCTCGCTCCCACAGGTTCCCACATCGTCAGAAGTGGAAGTTGGTGCTCAACAGTGCCGTACGCCCCGCTGCCTGGCTGGCGAAGTGGGTGGCGAAGGCTTTGTCGTAATAGGTTTCATCGGTCAGGTTCTGCACGTTGAGTTGCAGGTCGACGTTCTTGGTCAGCTTGTAAGCAGCCATCGCGTCGTAACGCACGTACGAATCAACCATGGTGGTATTGGCCACGTTGCCGAACACGTCGTCGACATAGAACGCGCCGCCACCGATCGTCAGCTTCGGCGTGACCTGGTAAGTGGTCCACAGGCTGGCGCTGTTCTTCGGCGTGTTAGGCAGTTGGTTGCCGTCGGTGGCGCGGTTCAGCGGGCCGCCGTCAACCTGTTCGCTGTCCATGAAGGCGTAACCGGCGAACACCTGCCACTTGTCGGTGAGCTTGCCGCTGGCCGACAGCTCGACACCTTGCACGCGGGTTTTGCCGGCGTTCTCGTACGAGGTGGTGTCGACTTGTACACGCGCGTTTTCTTTCTCGGTGCGGAAGATGTCAGCGGTCAGCGACAGGCGATCATTGAGCAGGTCCCACTTGGTGCCGATTTCGTAGTTCTTGGTGGTTTCCGGCTCCATGTCGCTGCTCAGCAGATTGCCGGCGCGATCCTTGGTGCCGCCCAATGGGTTGCCGTCCATGCCTTCACCGAGGGTGTTGCCCGGTGGGGTGGCCGAAGTGGCGTAGGACGCATAAATGCTGCCGTTTTCCGCAGGCTTGTAGACCACGCCGAACTGGCCGGTAACGAACTCGCTGACGTCATCGCCCTTGGCGGTGGTAGCGCCGGCGGCGGTGTAGGTTTTGTATTCAGTGTCGAAGTGGTCGTACCGCAGCCCCATGTTCACCAGCCACTGCTCGGACAACTCCAGGGTGTTGAACGCATACAGCGCGTAGGTGTTGGCCTTGGTGTCGGTGCCGGCGTAGTTGCGCGAAATCGCACCATTCCACGGATCGTTCGGATTCGGGTTCGACAGCGAGGTGCAGTTGTAGCCGCTCGATGCGCCAATCATCGCCGGCGTGCAGTTGCTGCTGGCCGGCACGTTGGTGGTGCGCGGCGTAGTGTCGGTGTTGACGTTGTACGAAGACTTCTGGCTTTGCTCACGGGTGTATTCGACACCGGTGGAGAAGCTGTTCTTGAAGCCGGCGACGTAGAAATTGCCGAACAGGTCAGTCTGGTTGGTGGTGGTCTCGGTGTTGCTGACCCGCGTATTCGCTCGACGCCACAAGCTGCCGTTGTTGACGTTGCCCTTGCTGTCGTCCGGCTGGGTGAGGATGTAATCCTGCATGCTGGTGCCGTGACGCAGGGTGTTCTTGATGGTCAGCGAGTCGCTCAGGTCATGCTCGATGGCGAACGTCGCGGTGTCGGTGCGGCCCTTGCGGAAATCACGATCCAGACCGTAGAAGTTGCTGTCGTCGCCACCGGCATACGGCTTGTCCGGATTGGACTTAGTGCGCGGGCTCGAAAAGCTGTAAGGGATACCCGAGTCCGGCGTGTCGTTGCTTTCCAGATGGTAGTAATCAAGGTTGACGCGAGTGTCGGTGCCCAGACCGAAGGCCAGGGAAGGCGCGATGCCCCAACGGTCGTAATCGACTTTGTCGCGACCGGCGACGTTGCTTTCGTGGCTCATCAGGTTCAGACGGCCAGCGGCGGTATCGCTGAACTGGTAGTTGCCGTCGAGGGTGTAACGCTGAGTCTGGTCGGAGCCCCAGGTGAAGCCACCGTCGAACGAATTACCCAAGTGAGCCTTCTTGCTCACCAGGTTGATGCTGCCGCCCGCCGCGCCACGACCGCCGATGGCGGAGTTCGGGCCCTTGCTGACTTCGATGTTCTCTACGGCGAAGATTTCGCGGCTCTGCGAGCCCGTGTCGCGCACGCCGTCGAGGTAGGTGTCGCCCTGGGCATCGAAGCCACGGATGAACGGACGGTCGCCCTGCGGGTTGCCACCCTCACCGGCGCCGAAGGTAATGCCCGGCACGGTGCGCAGGGCGTCCTGCATGTTCAGGGCGCCGGTGTCCTTGAGGACTTGCTGCGGAATGACGGTGACCGAGCGCGGCGTGTCGATCAGCGGCGCGGTGTACTTGGGCGAGGAGGCTTTCTCGACCTGGTAGGACGTCGAGTCCTGCGCTTCGCCAGTGATGGCGGTAGCGTCCAGGGCGATGGCATTGCCGGAGGCTTTGCTGTCAGTCTTTTCGGCGGCAAACACCATGTGGCCGGCGGAACCGGCGGTGATTGCCACGCCAATTGCAGAAGCGAGCAGACGTGGTGAACTGACCGGTAATTGTGCGGGTTGACGTGCCATTTTTATTCCCCTCCCCAAGGATTTGAGGCGGCGGAATATAGGGTAAACGGGTATTCGTATCAATTGCGAAATATTGTTATTCGCACTGAATTTACATTCTTTACAATTTGGCCTTACGGTTTTTACCTGTTCATTCGTCCCGTGGGTTTTACACAGACAATAAGAATCAATACCATTGCCGCCTCTTTGCCATCAGGTGACATTGCCATGCTGCTGCACATCCCCGGTCTGTTTGAAAAGGACGAAGTGCAGCGCATTCGTGAGGCGCTGGAACAGGCAGATTGGGCTGACGGCAAGATCACCGCCGGCTACCAATCGGCCAAGGCCAAGCACAATCTGCAATTGCCCGAAGGCCATCCGCTGGCCAAGGAAATCGGCGCGGCGATGCTCGAGCGGCTGTGGACGAATCCCCTGTTCATGTCTGCCGCGCTGCCGCACAAAGTGTTTCCTCCGTTAGTGAACTGTTACACGGCCGGTGGCAGTTTCGATTTCCACATCGACAATGCCGTGCGCCAGCCCAAGGGCAGCATCGAGCGGGTGCGTACCGATCTGTCGGCCACGCTGTTCTTCAGCGAACCTGAGGATTACGACGGCGGCGAACTGGAAATCCAGGACACCTTCGGCACTCAACAGGTGAAATTGCCCGCCGGCGACATGGTGCTCTACCCCGGCACCAGCCTGCACAAAGTCAACGCGGTTACTCGCGGCGCGCGTTACGCCTCATTCTTCTGGACGCAAAGTCTGGTGCGCGAAGACAGCCAGCGTGCTTTGCTGTTCGAGATGGACGGGGCGATTCAGCAGCTCACGCAAGACCTGCCCGATCACCCTTCGCTGATTCGCCTCACCGGCACTTATCACAACTTGTTGCGGCGCTGGGTCGAGGTATGAGTTTTCGTCTGCGCCGTCAGGAAGTCCTCGACGGCGAACAGCTCAGCGCCATGCTTGAAGAGAGCCCGGGTCGTGCGGCGCAGGCGATTCTGTTGGCGGCGGGCGAGGGAGTTGTCCAAGCGCAGGCGCTGCTTGGGCAGATCCTGCTCGATGGTCAGGGTATCGCGCAGGATCAACCCTTGGCGCTGCGCTGGTTCGGCATTGCCGCCGGGCAAGGGCATCTGATGGCACGCAACATGCTCGGCCGTTGCAACGAACATGGTTGGGGCTGTGAGGCGGATGCTGCGGTTGCGGTGGAGCATTATCGAATCGCCGCCGAGGCCGGGCTGGACTGGGCGATGTACAACCTCGCTAACCTGCTCGCCACCGGTCGCGGCATCGCCGAAAACCAGGCGCACGCCCTGATCTTGTATCGTCGTGCTGCGGCGTTGGGCCACGCCAAATCAATGAATCTGCTGGGTCGTTACCTGGAGGAGGGACGCCATTGTCCGCAGGATTCACTGGCCGCGCGTGATTGGTATCGCCGTGCGGCCGAGGGCGGTGATTTTCGTGGGCAGTTCAGTCACGCGGCGATGCTCGCCGACGACGGCCGAATCGATGATGCCCTTGTCTGGCTGCGCAAGGCGCTGGCGGGGGGCAATGCGAACTTTCTGCGGGTTGCAGGCGAATCGCTGATGAATGCACCGCACTTACGCATTCGCGCAATGGCCGACGCTTATAAGCTGCGCTTGTCGCAGTTGATGGCGTCGTAATGATTTGTTTTTATCGTTAGTTATTTAAGTGATGTGAGTGGTTTGCCAGGCGTTAATGACTTGAGTAAGTAATTATGTTGTCGTGATTGCTAATATTTAAGCGCTTGTTGGTTTTTATCTTGTTGTCCTAAGGTTGTTTTGCGATGGCCGTGATCGAGTTGACCTAAAACTCGACAAGCTCGAATCGCAATTGACTTTAATAATATCCAAAGCAGACAAGGAGTCTCTCATGGGATTCAGGATAGATAACAAGATTGTCGAAAACGCCACGAAAGCACCTGCCGTGTTTATCAGCGCCTCGCTTGGTGAGGGTAATGAATACAATCGTGATACCGGTATTCAGCTAACCAAAGAGCAGATTATCAGTTTGAGAAAATATGAAGTTCTTGGGTTGTCTTTGCCCGTGCGCTTGCAGGATGTTATTGCGTACTTGAACTATGGCGCAGGTGATAGCGGCGGCCTCGGCCTCAAGCCAGCAGACTTTCTGCGTACATTCGGCACTACTTATGATCACGCCAAACGATGGTCGCCGTTGCGTGAAAAAATCATGCTCACGGGGACCGATCTGAAGATTTTTGCCGGCAGTATCATCCGTACAGGCAGCGGAATAGTCGAGATCTATGAAGATCTCAAAGTGTCCAGATACCTGGAAGAACACAATATAAGTACCCCTGAACAGTATCTGGAACTCAAGCGAAAGATCCCCAATCTTCCTGATCTCGCGTTGCCGGAGGGCGATGTTCCGGAGATAAAAGCCTACCTTAATGACATGCTGGGCAAAGTCAGGCAATGCCATCAGAAAGCTGAACGGGTCCGGGAGCAGCTGGACAGCTTTGGCAAGGACATGCGCGAGAAAGTCTTGCCCGAGATCAAACTGCGTCTGGAGTTTGTTTCGAGGAATACCTATCAGGCGGACATTCAGGTACTGCAAGGGGAGATCGATCAGCGCTCGAAGGAGATTGATGAACTCAATAAACAATATGATCAACTGGTACAGGAGGCCATCGCGGCTGCTGCGACCTTTAACGTCGCAGGATTGATTCTCGGTATCTATCAGGGCGTAAAGGCAGAAGAGATCCGCAAGAAGCGCAACAATCTCAAAGCCGAACAACAGGCTGCCAATCAGAAAATGGCCAGCAAGAGTCAAACGTTGGCTTCTTTGAACAAGATACGGGATGACTTGCAAAACCTCGACTATGTAGCGATCGAAGCTGAAGTTGCAACTCAAAATCTGATGTTGGTATGGAATGCATTGAGTACTTACATCACGGCCTCCATCAAAGAGGTCGATTCGCTGCATGAGGCCACGTCGTTGCGCAGGTTCAAGAATCAGATTCTCGCCATTATCGATCCGTGGGAACAGATCAAATCCAGTGCTGATCAACTGCTCGACGTGTTTGCAGCAGCGGATAAAGAGCATGGAAACAAATTTCAGTCATTCAGGAGCAAGAGAATCATGTTTTCGCTGCCAAATAATCAAACTTATCCGCAAGTCAATGTGGCAGCTTTGCGTGCTCACTCGGCCGCCATGCAGAAAAGCAATACCACTGCGCAAATGCTTTTTGAACAGTTTAACTATATGCCTGGCATTGTCCGCAACATGAATGATTTGTCGATTGCTGTTCAGAGAGCAACATTTGATATGCGTAGCCAGGCCCGGACAGACATCATTCATCTGGAGCGTGCGCGAGAAAAGCTGAAAGGATATCAGGCCGAACTTGCCTATCCCGAGGATGTGGAAGAAGTTCGTGAAGACATGGAAAACGAACTCAAGAGTACTTCCAACAAGATCTCCGAGCGTTATGAAGACCTCAAAGTCATTCGCAGCAGCCTGAGTACTGCGTATGACCGGGCCACTTCGCAGCAATGGATTGCAACACTGCAACAGGATCGGGATGTAACCGAAGCACTGAAGGTCAAATCCGACGAGAAATTGACCGATCTGGAAAAACAGATGAAATCGGCATCCGAAGGGATCGACCTGATCGCCAAAGCCGGTGTGGAGAAGATCGGTCAGGAAGCGCAATTAACGCTGGATAATCTCAAAGCCCTGGGTTTGGCACCGCCGCAGGTTCAAATTGCAATGCTGGCGATCGACACCCTGAAAAAAATCATCTCCGGTATTGGTGAAGCGATTTCGTTTCTGAACATGCTGGATGCTTACAACAAGCTCAGGGATAAAGCCGCTGACTTGCGGGTGCAGTTGAAGAAATACAAAAGCGACATCGCCCGGACAGACGGGAAAATTCAATTGGTCAACGCTCTGGATCAACTGGACGAGGGTCGTTGGGGCTATGTGAACGAGTATTCGAATCTGGTTAACGGTTTTGACTCGTTCCGCCAAGACTTCAGGCAGGACAAGTCACAACCTGTCGAGGAGCGTGCCGATGCCGCGATTGCCCGGATCACCGAAGTCGTGAGGTATCTGAAGTCTGTTCAACAATAAGGAGTGGGGGCGGTGGGCTGCGCGCCCATCGCTTCTTGAATAGTCATGAACATACTTTCCTATGACCTCTCTGCCGCGCAGCGGCGCGTGCTGGATCGCTATACAAGATTTCTCGGCTCTCTTCACCCGACCTTCAACAACATCCCCGTGGTATTTGCCCGTCGAAAAGCCAGCGGTCATGCACCCGCGGTATTGGCTAGTGATTCGCGCCTGAACAATGCCCGATTCAATGAGCGCTATTTGCAAGAACTCTGGGAGCGCACAAAAGAAGCTCGGATCCTGTGCAGTGCTTACGTCGCGGATCTCAATACGTTTGCGCAAGAGACCCGGGAAATGACCCGTCGTACATCAAGGAGTGAGCCCCTCAGCAAGGTGGATTTCAAGGGGTACAGTTTGTCCCGGTCGCCGACCTGGAGGCTGCTTCCGCCTAATGATGTACCCGACCTGGTTCACGAATTGGCACTGCGGTTTTATCAACTCAGGGCGATGATTCAACAACTGAAATACACCATCGCCGAGGTGCATGACGAGTCGTTCGGGCTCAGGTCGGTGTTTACCAAGGCAATGGATCATCGCTCCTGCCAGTGCCATGCCCAGCCAACGGTTGTCCAGGAGTTGTTCCGTGAAGCCCGCACTACGCCGTTTTGGGATATCACTTATTCTTCCGCGGATGCAGTGATCCGGGCCGCAGAATACAAAACTGATATTGGCACTTTGTTCAACGGACTGGCGTCCGTGAGTTCGCGAGTCAGTATGTTTCTTGAGGTAACGGGATCGCACATGGACACGGCGATCAACGAGTTATTAAGGGCTGAACGCGTGTCGAAACTGGGCGAGTTGAATTTCAAATTGGCCGCGACCAAGGAGCTGGCTGACGCGTTCATGGCCATGGTTGACCAACTTGAGACTTGGCTGCGCAAATAAAAAAAGGCCCATGCATGGGCCTTTTCATTTAACGCGTCAGTTAAAGGTAATACGACTTCAGCGGCGGGAAGCCATTGAATTCAACGGCGCTGTAGCTAGTGGTGTACGCGCCGGTCGACAGCCAGTACATCCGGTCACCGATCGCCAGGTTCAGCGGCAGGCCGTACTTGTAGTTCTCGTACATGATGTCGGCGCTGTCGCAGGTCGGGCCGGCGATGACGACTTCTTCCATCTCGCCTTTCTTCTCGGTCCAGATCGGGAACTTGATCGCTTCGTCCATGGTTTCGATCAGGCCGGAGAACTTGCCCACGTCGGTATAAACCCAACGCTCGACGGCAGTGCGGGATTTGCGTGCAACCAATACCACTTCGCTGACCAGGATGCCGGCGTTGGCGATCAGCGAACGGCCCGGCTCCAGAATGATTTCCGGCAGGTCATCACCGAAATCCTCTTTGAGGAAGCGGATGATTTCCTCGGCGTAGGTTTCCAGGCTGTTGGTGCGGGTGATGTAGTTGGCCGGGAAGCCGCCGCCCATGTTGATCAGCTTCAGTTCAATGCCGTCTTCTTCTTTCAGGCGCTCGAAGATCACTTTGACCTTGGCGATTGCCGCGTCCCACACGCTGATATCGCGCTGCTGCGAGCCAACGTGGAACGAGATGCCGTAAGGCACCAGGCCAAGGTCGCGGGCGAGGATCAGCAGGTCCATGGCCATGTCGGTCTGGCAGCCGAATTTGCGCGACAAAGGCCAGTCAGCCGTAGTCGAACCTTCGGTCAGGATGCGCACGTAGACTTTCGAGCCCGGCGCCGCTTTGGCGATGTTGCGCAGGTCGGCTTCGGAGTCGGTGGAGAACAGGCGCACGCCTTTCTCGTAGAAGTAGCGAATGTCCTTGGATTTCTTGATGGTGTTGCCGTAGCTGATACGGTCGGGGCTAACGCCGCGATCCATCACTTTGTCGAGCTCGTAGATCGAGGCGATGTCGAAGCTCGAGCCTTTGTTCTTGAGCAGGTCGATGATCTCGACGGCCGGGTTGGCCTTGACTGCGTAATAGACCTTGGCGAATTCGAAACCGGCGCGCAGGTCATCGTAGGCCTGGCTGATCATCGCGGTGTCGATCACCACGAACGGGGTTTCTTGCTTGTCGGCAAACGCCTTCATTTTGTCAAAAGTGGCGCGCTCGAAATAATCTTCGACGTTGATCGACATGCTGGGAACTCCTAAGGGCAAACAATAATAAACATGGGTAAAAATGAACGTCCTCCGTATCCCCACTTTGGTTCGCCTACTTCCCAAGGCATGTCGCCGAAAGCAAAAAGGCCATGGGAAATGCAGCTTTTTTCCCTTGGCCTTGCTGTCTCGTCGTCAGTACTTGAGCCGGATGGATCGTTTCCAGCATGGACGTTCGGCGCGAACTTTAGGGCGTGAGGGACCTGAGATCAACTAAAAATGTCGCGTTTTTGCACGCTTCTGACGTGCGACGCGGATATCACTCTTTGTAGCCGACCGAGATGACGGGCAGATGTTCCCCGCGAACTTTGCAGTGTTAAAAATACCTGCACGTTCGCTGCTTTTGTCAGCTAAGTCGCGGGTAAGTGTGATGGGCGCAACATCGCCGACGTTGGCGGCGAGAGGTGCATATGAAGGGGATTTAGGTTGTTTGTGAAGCGCTTGTCGGTGTGTTCTTCGAGTGGCGTGTGTTGAGATTCTTTTCCAGTTGGCGAATGAGGAAAAAATCACGCAGATCCTGTGGGAGCGAGCCTGCTCGCGAAGGCATTTTCACAGCCAGCATCATGGTTGACTGATATTGCGCATTCGCGAGCAGGCTCGCTCCCTCAGGTTTCGTGTTTTACGCGACTACCGCCTCAGCCGGCGAGATGATGCTGGTCTTGCCGCCGCGAGATTTGC
Source organism: Pseudomonas sp. A0308 (assembly GCF_044218815.1). Lineage (NCBI taxonomy): Bacteria > Pseudomonadati > Pseudomonadota > Gammaproteobacteria > Pseudomonadales > Pseudomonadaceae > Pseudomonas > Pseudomonas sp. A0308. The sequence goes on along the minus strand of NZ_CP162581.1, from coordinate 2,368,839 downwards.
CGGAGCTCAGGTACTCGGCAATCGACTCTTGCGTTACCTCACCCAGGAACACCCGATCGGCATCCATCACCGGCAGCCACGAGCGGTTGAACTCGTACATGCGCGACAGCAGGATGCGCAAATGCTCGTCGTACGCCGCCGTGGCGTTGAACTCGCGAAGATATTGCGCACAGGTGCCGGTCTGACGGTGCAGATCGCGACGACGCACATAACCCAGCGCCTTGTTCTCGGCACAGGTGACGACGACATAACGACGGTCATGCTCGTCCATCAATTCCAGCGCATCGGCCACCGGGGTTTCCGGGCTCACCGACGGCGCGTTGTCCGCCGCGTCTTCAGCCTTCACCAGCAACAGACGTTTGAGCGTGCTGTCCTGACCGACAAAGTTGCTGACAAAGTCGTCCGCCGGATGCGCCAGCAGCGTGTCCGGGTGATCGATCTGCAGCAGCTTGCCGGCGCGGAAGATCGCGATCTTGTCACCCAGCTTGATCGCTTCGTCGATGTCGTGGCTGACCATGATCACGGTCTTGTTCAGCGCGCGCTGCATCTCGAAGAATTCGTTCTGGATCATCTCGCGGTTGATCGGGTCGACCGCACCGAACGGTTCGTCCATCAGCAACAGCGGCGCATCTGCCGCCAATGCGCGGATCACGCCGATACGCTGTTGCTGACCACCGGACAACTCGCGCGGGTAACGATGCAGATACTGCTTGGGTTCAAGCTTGATCATGCTCATCAGTTCGCGGGCGCGGTCGTGGCATCGCTGCTTGTCCCAGCCGAGCAGTTTCGGCACCACGACGATGTTCTCTTCGATGGTCATGTTCGGGAACAGACCGATCTGCTGGATCACGTAGCCGATGTTGCGACGCAGGGTCACTTCGTCCAGATCGGTGGTGTCTTCGCCGTTGATCAGGATCTTGCCCGAGGTCGGTTTGATCAGACGGTTGATCATCTTCAGCGTGGTGCTTTTGCCGCAACCCGATGGCCCGAGGAACACACAGATTTCGCCTTCATTGACGGTCAGGCTCACCGAATCCACGGCTTTGACATCTTTGCCGTTGCTTTGGAAGGTCTTGCTGAGGTTTTGAAGTTCGATCATTTGAGTAATCCTTTTGGAGTCAACGAGCGTTGCAGCCATTGCAAAAACAGGTCGGCGAAGATCGCCAGAAGACTGACCAGCAGCGCGCCGACGATAAGCATCGACATATCACTGCGGCTGATGGAGGCGAGGATCAACACGCCGAGGCCGCCAGCGCCGATGGTTGCGGCGATGGTCATCACGCCGATGTTCATCACCACGGCGGTGCGCACACCGGCGAGGATCACCGGCACCGCAATCGGCAACTCGACCATGCGCAGGCGCTGGCCGAAGGTCATGCCGATGCCGCGTGCGGCTTCACGGATACCCGGCTCAACGCCGGTCAACGCCAGGTAGGTGTTACGCATGATCGGCAGCAGTGAATAAAGGAACACTGCGGTGATCGCCGGCATTGGGCCGAGGCCTTGGCCGAACTTTGAGTAGAACGGCAGCAGCAGGCCGAACAGCGCAATCGACGGCACGGTCAGCAACACCGTGGCGCTGGCCTGCAACGGGCCGGCGAGGCTCGGGAAGCGCGTCATCAGAATGCCCAGCGGCACCCCGACGAGGATCGCCAGCGTGACAGCGATGCCAACCAGCGTGATGTGCTGCCAGGTCAGGTGCATCACCTGTTGCCAGTCGAGATGGGAAAAGGCGTTCAAAAATTCCATGACTTTTCCTCCCTTAATTCAACGGATGTTGGCGCAGAAAATCGGCGGCAACAGCAGATGGGCTTTCGTGATCGACATCGACCCGCGCGTTGAGCTGGCGCATGGTTTCGTCATCGAACAGTTCGGCCAGTGGCTTGAGCTGCTCGGCCAGTTTCGGGTTGGCGTCCAGTGTTGCCTGACGCACCACCGGTGCTGCGGTGTAGTCGGGGAAGTAGTGCTTGTCGTCTTCCAGCAGCTTCAGGCCGAAAGCATTCAAGCGACCGTCCGTGGTGTAGACCAGACCGGCAAACACTTGGCCGTTGCGCAGCGCCGTATAGACCAGGCCCGCATCCATCTGGCGGATGTTTTTGCGGCTCAGGTTCATGTCGTAGAGCTTGACCATGCCGAGCAGGCCGTCCGAGCGGTTAGCGAACTCGGTGTCCAGTGCCACCAGGTGATTGGTCTTGGCTTCAGCCTGCAACACCTCGTTCAACTGACTGATGTTGTTGATCTGCGGATATTGCTCGGCGACTTTTTTCGGCAGCGCGAGGGCGTAGGTGTTGCTGAACTTGGACGGTGTCAGCCAGATCAGGCCTTTTTTCGCGTCGAGTTCTTTCACCCGGGCGTAAGACTGAGCGCTGTCGAGTTTTTCGGTGACATGGTTGTAGGCCACCAGCGACACGCCGGTGTATTCCCAGAGCATGTCCAACTGGCCACTTTCGTGGGCGCTGCGGGCCAGGTTGCTGCCCAGACCGCCGGTGATCTGCGCGTCGTAGCCTTTGCTGCGCAGGTATTGCGCGGTGATTTCGGCGAGCAAGGTCTGCTCGGTGAACACGCGGGCGCCGAGGCGGATAACCGGTTTGTCGGCGGCTTGTGCGATTCCTGCGAACAGCAGGACGCAGCCTAAGATAAAGCTAAGTCGTTTCATGTGAATTCCTTTGCCGAGGCCTTAAGACGGGCGCAAACCGCGTTCCAGCCATAGACGGCTGGCGAGGGTGACCACGCCATCGAGCAGCAGGGCCAGCAGCGCGGTGCACGCGGCGCCGAGCAGCAGTTGCGGCTGATTGTTCAGGGCGATGCCAGGGAAAATCAGGCTGCCGAGGCTGTTGGCACCGATCAGGAACGCCAGCGGCGCCGTCCCGACATTGATTGCCAGAGCCACGCGCACACCACCGACAATGATCGGCACAGCGTTGGGCAGTTCAACGCGCCACAGCACCTGACGCGGAGTCATGCCGATGCCGACGGCCGCTTCCTTGAGCGAACCCTGGACGTTTTTCAGGCCTTCATAGGTGTTGCGCACAATCGGCAACAAAGAAGCAAGGAACAGAGCGAAGATCGCCGGGCCACTGCCGATGCCCAGAATCCCCAGAGCGATCGCGAGTACGGCCAGCGGTGGCACGGTGTTGCCGATATTGAAGATTTGCATGAAGCGTTCAGCGCGGCCAACCATGGTCGGGCGACTGAGAAAGATGCCGGCGGGGATGCCCACGACAAGGGCGGCCAGCATCGAAGCGAGGACAAGAATCAGATGAGCTTGCAGGTAAAACAACAAATCGTCGCGGTAGTGTTCGATCGTGTTGATGCCGATCCAGTGGACCAGCAGGGCCAGGAGCGCGATGACCACCGCACCTCCCATCAGCCCTTTGCCATAGCGGATAGCCACAGGCGGACTCCTTTTTTATAGTCGGCGAACGCCGTCCCGTGTTCAGTGGCCGGGGTGGTCAATTTTGTTAGCCCAACTTCGGCGCCATAAGCTCATATCCTGCGTTGCTGTTCCTCGCCATAGCGGGCTATGACTCGTCACAGCGCCTTGGCTATGAACTTCTGGCATCCGAATTTGAGCCAACAAAATTGACCACCCCGGCCACATGCCATGCCTGGCTGCCGGGAATAAACGTTCGCGAGAAGCAGCTCCCTCAGCACCGGCAAAAAGCGGTCTGAAAGCGAGCCATGAGCGCAGCCTCGTCAGGCTAACTTGCTGATTTTTCAGCCCCTGACGAAAATTCGTAACAGGGGATGGACGTCTCCGTGCTTTAAAAGGTTCCCACCTAAGGCAGCATTTGGCCACCCTTAATGTGCTCAACGGTTCGGTTATTGCATTGACTTGGGCTATAATCGCGGCCCTTTTTTGAATCACCGCCAGGCGATTTCCCATGACCAACCAGGCCGCCGAAGTCGCGAAACGCCGCACTTTCGCCATTATTTCCCACCCCGATGCCGGTAAGACGACGATCACCGAAAAGCTCCTGTTGATGGGCAAGGCGATTGCGATTGCGGGCACGGTGAAATCCCGTAAATCCGACCGCCATGCGACATCCGACTGGATGGAGATGGAGAAGCAACGGGGTATTTCCATTACCACGTCGGTCATGCAGTTCCCGTATCGCGACCACATGGTCAACCTGCTCGACACCCCGGGCCACGAAGACTTCTCCGAAGATACCTATCGCACCCTGACGGCGGTGGACTCGGCATTGATGGTCCTCGACGGCGGTAAAGGTGTCGAGCCGCGTACGATTGCGCTGATGGACGTCTGCCGTCTGCGTGACACGCCGATCGTCAGCTTCATCAACAAACTCGACCGTGACATCCGCGACCCGATCGAACTGCTCGACGAGATCGAAGCCGTCCTGAAGATCAAGGCTGCGCCGATCACCTGGCCGATCGGTTGCTACCGCGACTTCAAAGGCGTGTATCACCTGGCCGACGACTACATCATTGTCTACACCGCCGGCCACGGTCACGAACGCACCGAAACCAGAATCATCGAAAAGCTCGACTCCGACGAAGCGCGCGCGCATCTGGGCGACGAGTACGATCGCTTCGTCGATCAGCTGGAACTGGTGCAGGGCGCCTGCCACGAATTCAACCAGCAGGAGTTCCTCGACGGTCAACTGACCCCGGTGTTCTTCGGTACCGCGCTGGGCAACTTCGGTGTTGACCACGTGCTCGACGCCGTCGTCGATTGGGCACCGCGTCCGCTGGCCCGTGTCGCCAACGAGCGCACCGTGGAGCCGGTTGAAGAGAAGTTCTCGGGCTTCATCTTCAAGATCCAGGCGAACATGGACCCCAAACACCGCGACCGCATCGCCTTCATGCGCATTTGCTCCGGCAAGTACGAGAAAGGCATGAAGATGCGCCACGTGCGCACCGGCAAGGACGTGCGCATCGGCGACGCCCTGACGTTCTTCTCCTCCGAGCGTGAGCAACTGGAGGAAGCGTTTGCCGGCGATATCATCGGTCTGCACAACCACGGCACCATCCAGATCGGCGACACCTTCAGCGAAGGCGAAGCCCTGAGCTTCACCGGCATCCCGCACTTCGCCCCGGAACTGTTCCGCCGCGTGCGTCTGCGCGATCCGCTGAAATCCAAGCAACTGCGCCAGGGCCTGCAACAACTGGCCGAAGAAGGCGCCACCCAGGTGTTCTTCCCGGAGCGCAGCAACGACATCATCCTCGGCGCCGTGGGTGTGCTGCAGTTCGATGTGGTCGCCAGCCGCCTGAAAGAGGAATACAAGGTTGAGTGCTCATACGAGCCAATCACCGTGTACTCCGCGCGCTGGATCGAATGCAGCGACAAGAAGAAGCTTGAGGAATTCTCCAACAAGGCAGTGGAAAACCTTGCAGTCGACGGCGGCGGTCACCTGACCTACCTCGCCCCGACCCGGGTCAACCTGGCCCTGATGGAAGAGCGCTGGCCGGACGTGAAATTCCGTGCGACGCGTGAACATCACTAAGCGTCAGGCCGCAGCACCCAAAACCCCGTCGCGAAAGCTGCGGGGTTTTTTTATTGCCACTTCCAACCCTGTAGGAGCTGCGGCACGCTGCGATCTTTTGCTCTTGTTTTTAGAAACAGAATCAAAAGATCGCAGCCTTCGGCAGCTCCTACATGGGCTAGCAGCATTGGTTATGGTTGTTATTCGAAACCTGTCTGTCGGTTGAGGGCATTTCTGCGGGTTCAGTCGCGTCCTATCTGGTGAACCCGGCTGATCGGAACTAGATTTCATTCAGCGCCGGATCGGCATTGTGTTTCACCTGCACAGGATGGAATCGATCATGAAAAACAGGTTGCTGCGTGTTTTATTGCTGTTGAAAGTGATGGTCATGCTGTCTCTCGGCACTGCGACGGCCTGGGCCGAGTGCGAGGATCATGATTCCCAGGCCTTTAACGGGCAGGTGGGGCATAGCGGGCTGATGCTCGCCAAATCCGAGTCCGAGCCGGGTGATCAGGGGCAGGGTGGAACTGCTGATGACGATGACTCGATGACAGACGAGCCGGACTCTGATGATCCGGATGAAGGCGACAGCCAGACGTAGATTGCAGGCAAAGAAAAACCCCGTCTGCCTCGACTGATGAGTCGTCGAGGTAGATGGGGTTTGCTTGTTACGCCATCGCTGAATTCAACATCATCCCCTGTGGGAGCGGGCTTGCCCGCGATTGCGGTGTGTCAGTCGACAAATCAGGTGACTGACACGCTGTCATCGCGGGCAGGCCCGTTCCCCCAGGTTTTTGCCTTTTCCCCGGATCTGCTTACGCCGCACCGTCGAGGAACTGCTCGGCGTAGTGGCAAGCCACCTGCCGATTGTCGAGCAAGCGCAATGCCGGCTCTTCCGTGCTGCAACGCTCGGTCGCGTACGGGCAGCGCTTGTGGAAAGCGCAGCCTGGTGGCGGGTTCAGCGGGTTGGGCAGTTCGCCGACGATCTTGATTTTCGGCTTGTTCGGGTCCGGGTGAATGGTCGGGGTCGCCGACAGCAGCGCTTGGGTGTACGGGTGAAGAGGGCGTTCGTAGATGTCGTTCTTCGGGCCCATTTCCACCGGGCGACCGAGGTACATCACCATCACGTCATCGGCCACGTGTTGCACCACCGCAAGGTTGTGCGAGATGAACACGTAAGCGGTGTTGAACTCCTGCTGCAGGTCCATGAACAGGTTCAACACCTGCGCCTGAATCGACACGTCCAGCGCCGAGGTCGGTTCGTCCGCCACCAGCACTTTCGGTTGCAGCATCATCGCCCGAGCCAACGCAATACGCTGGCGCTGACCCCCGGAGAACATGTGCGGATAACGCTGGTAGTGCTCGGGACGCAAGCCGACCTGCTTCATCATCGCCTGGACTTTCTCGCGACGTTCGGCGGCGGACAGGTTGGTGTTGATCAACAGCGGTTCGGCCAGTTGATCACCAACTTTCTGCCGTGGGTTCAACGAGGCGTACGGGCTCTGGAACACCATCTGCACGTCTTTGCGCAGTTGCTTGCGCTGGGCCTTGTCGGCGCCGGCAACTTCCTGGCCGGCGATTTTCAACGAGCCGGACGACGGCTCCTCAATCAGGGTCAGGGCGCGCGCCAAAGTGGATTTGCCGCAACCCGACTCGCCTACAACCGCGAGAGTCTTGCCGGCTTCCAGTTCGAATGACACGCCGTTAAGCGCGCGCACGGTCGCGTGGCCCTTGAACAGGCCTCGGGACACTTCGTAGTGACGGGTCAGGTCGCGGGCGGTAAGTACGACGGCCATTACGCCACCTCCTGGTTCAGCGGGTAGAAGCAGCGGGCGAGGCTGTGGCTTTTCGGATCAAGGGTCGGACGCTGCGCGCGGCAGCTTTCCTGCACGTACGGGCAGCGCGGCGACAACAGGCAACCTTGCGGACGGTCGTAGCGGCCGGGAACGATGCCTGGCAGTGTCGCCAGACGGTCAGCACCCTGGCTGTGTTCCGGAATCGCCTTGAGCAGCGCTTCGCTGTACGGGTGCGCCGGGATGTCGAACAGCTGTGGTACCTGACCGACTTCAACAGCCTGGCCGGCGTACATCACGCACACACGTTGGGCGGTTTCAGCGACGACGGCGAGGTCGTGAGTGATCAGCACCAGGCCCATGTTCTGCTCTTTTTGCAACGCCAGCAGCAGATCCATGATCTGCGCCTGAATCGTCACGTCTAGTGCAGTGGTTGGTTCATCCGCGATCAGCAGTTTCGGCTCGCCGGCAATTGCCATGGCGATTGCGACGCGCTGGCTCATACCGCCGGACAGTTGATGCGGGTAAGCGTCCATGCGGCTGGCCGCGCCCGGGATTTCAACTTTTTCCAGCAGTTCGATGGCGCGTTTGCGTGCTTGCTTGCTGGACATTTTCAGGTGCAGGCGCAGCACTTCTTCGATCTGGAAACCGACGGTGTAGCTCGGGTTGAGCGCAGTCATCGGGTCCTGAAAGACCATCGCCAGGTCTTTACCGACGATCTGCCGACGTTGACGGTTGCTCAGCTTGAGCATGTTCTTGCCATCGAAATTCAGCGCATCGGCGGTGACGATCCCCGGGTGCTCGATCAGGCCCATCAGCGCCATCATGGTCACGGATTTGCCCGAACCGGACTCGCCCACGATGGCCAGCACTTCGCCTTTGTCGACGCTGATGTCGAGGCCATCGACCACCGGCACAGCGTTCTTGTCGCCGAAACGAACGTTGAGATTCTTGATTTCCAACAGTGACATTTGAATCTCCTCAGGCGGCATTCTTGAGTTTCGGGTCCAGCGCATCGCGCAGACCGTCGCCCATCAGGTTGATTGCCAGCACGCTGAGCAAAATGGTCAAACCAGGCAGGCTCACCACCCACCAGGCGCGTTCGATGTAATCGCGGGCCGAGGCCAGCATGGTGCCCCACTCAGGGGTTGGCGGTTGTACGCCAAGACCTAGGAAGCCCAGGGCCGCGGCATCGAGAATCGCCGAAGAGAAACTCAAGGTTGCCTGAACGATCAGCGGCGCCATGCAGTTGGGCAGCACGGTGATGAACATCAGGCGTGGCAGACCGGCACCGGCCAGGCGCGCGGCGGTCACGTAGTCGCGGTTCAGTTCGCCCATGACGGCGGCACGGGTCAGACGCACATACGACGGCAGGGACACCACAGCGATGGCGATCACGGTGTTGATCAGGCCAGGGCCGAGGATGGCGACAATCGCCACAGCCAGCAGCAAGGACGGCAGGGCCAGCATGATGTCCATCAGACGCATGATGGTCGGGCCAATCATCTTCGGGAAGAAACCGGCGAACAGCCCGAGCAGAATCCCCGGGATCAGCGACATCACGACCGACGACAAGCCGATCAGCAACGACAGGCGCGAACCCTGGATCAGACGCGACAGCAGGTCACGGCCCAGTTCATCGGTGCCGAGCAAAAATTGCATCTGCCCGCCTTCAAGCCACGCCGGTGGCGTCAGCAGGAAGTCACGGTATTGCTCGCTCGGGTTATGGGGCGCCACCCAAGGGGCGAACAGCGCGCAGAAAATCACCAGCAACATGAACATCAGGCCGGCAACGGCACCTTTGTTCTTGGAAAACGCTTGCCAGAATTCTTTGTACGGGGACGGATACAGCAGGCTTTGATCGACTGCTACCGCTTGATTTTGAGTTGAAGCTGGAGTGGTCATGGTCATGATCTCAGCGCTGATGACGGATGCGTGGGTTGGCAAAGCCGTAGAGGATGTCCACCACGAAGTTGACCAGAATCACCAGGCAGGCGATTAACAGGATGCCGTTTTGCACGACCGGATAGTCCCGGGCGCCGATGGCTTCGATCAGCCATTTGCCGATGCCGGGCCAGGAGAAAATGGTTTCGGTCAGGACCGCACCGGCCAGCAAAGTACCGACTTGCAGACCAACAACCGTCAGCACCGGGATCAGCGCGTTACGCAGACCGTGAACGAATACCACACGCGATGGCGACAGGCCTTTGGCCTTGGCGGTACGGATGTAGTCTTCGCGCAGCACTTCGAGCATCGACGAACGGGTCATCCGCGCGATAACGGCCAGCGGAATGGTGCCGAGCACGATGGCCGGCAGGATCAGGTGGTGCAGGGCGTCGAGGAACGCGCCCATGTCATCGGCCAGCAGCGTATCGATCAGCATGAAACCGGTACGTGGCTCGATGTCGTAGAGCAGGTCGATCCGACCGGATACCGGCGTCCAGCCCAGGCTCACCGAGAAGAACATGATCAGGATCAGGCCCCACCAGAAGATCGGCATCGAATAACCCGCGAGGGAGATGCCCATCACCCCATGGTCGAATAATGATCCTCGCTTGAGTGCCGCGATCACCCCGGCCAGAAGGCCCAGAATGCCGGCGAACAGCAGGGCGGCCATGGACAGTTCCAGGGTCGCCGGGAAGAGAGAGGTGAACTCGGTCCATACGCTTTCACGGGTGCGCAGGGATTCGCCGAGATCGCCTTGGGCCAGTTTGCCGATGTAGTCCAGGTACTGGGCATACAACGGTTTGTTCAGACCTAGGCGTTCCATTGCCTGAGCGTGCATTTCGGGGTCGACCCGACGTTCGCCCATCATCACTTCCACGGGGTCGCCAGGAATCATGCGAATCAACGCGAAAGTCAGCAGGGTGATGCCGAAAAACGTGGGGATCAACAACCCCAGTCGGCGGGCAATAAAACTAAACATCTTGTGTGGTACCTCATCAGCCGGTTAGGCGTGCCCGGCTTCCCTGGGATCAGGGAGGCCGGGAGTTTCTTATCTACTTCACCTGGGTGGTGGCGAAGTTATTAGTTGTCAGGGGGCTGATGTGATAGCCCTCTACGTTGTTGCGCATTGCAGTAAACATCCGCGTGTGGGCCATGCTGATCCACGGTTGATCCTGATTAAACAGCACTTGTGCCTGTTCGTAGAGCTTCGCGCGTTCGGCCGGATCTACTTTAGCCCGTGCTTCGTCGATCAGTGCCTGGAATTTCTCGTTGCACCAGCGCGCGTAGTTTTCGCCGTTCTTGGCGGCTTCGCAACTGAGCATAGGCGTCAGGAAGTTATCCGGGTCGCCGTTGTCGCCCGCCCATCCGGCCGAGACCATGTCGTGCTCGCCGGCCTTGGCGCGTTTAAGCATTTCGCCCCATTCCATGACGCGGATGTCGATCTTGATCCCGACTTTCGCCAGGTCAGCCTGCATCATCTGCGCGCCAAGCATCGGGTTGGGGTTGGTCGGGCCGCCGCCGTTGCGGGTAAACAGGGTAAACACGGTGCCTTCCGGAACCCCGGCTTCCTTGAGCAGGGCTCGCGCCTTGTCGAGGTCACGTGGCGGGTTTTTCAGCTCGGTGTTGTAGCCGAGCAGGGTGTCCGGGTACGGGTTGACCGCGACGGTCGCGTTGCCCTTGCCGAACAGCGCATTGACGTAAGCGGCTTTGTCGAAGGCGATGTCGATCGCCTTACGCACGCGCACGTCGCTCATGTATTTGTGCTGGGTGTTCATGGCGATGTACGAAACGGTCATCGCGTTCAGTTCATCAACCTTCAGGTTGCTGTCTTTCTTGATGCTCGGGATGTCATCAGGTTTGGGATACAGCGCGATCTGGCACTCGTTGGCCTTGAGCTTTTGCAGGCGCACGTTGTTGTCGGTGGCGATTGCCAGAATCAGCGCGTCGGCCGGCGGCTTGCCACGGAAGTATTCCGGGTTGGCCTTGAAGCGAACCTGCGCATCCTTGGCATAGCGCTGGAAGATGAACGGGCCGGTGCCGACAGGCTTGTTGTTGAGGTCGCCGGTCTTGTTGGCCTTGAGCAGCTGATCGGCGTACTCGGCAGAGTAGATCGCGGTGAACGGCATGGCCACGTCGGCCAGGAAAGGTGCTTCGCGGCGGGTCAGGGTGAACTTGACGGTGTAGTCGTCGACCTTTTCCACGTTCTTGAGCAGTTCCTTGAAGCCCATGCTTTCAAAGTACGGGAAGCCCACGCTCGACAACTTGTGCCAAGGGTGATTCGGGTCCAGCTGACGCTGGAAACTCCAAAGCACATCGTCGGCATTCATGTCACGGGTCGGCTTGAAGTATTCGGTGGTGTGAAACTTGACGCCTTTGCGCAGGTGGAACGTGTACGTCAGACCGTCATCGCTGATTTCCCAGGAGTCGGCCAGTGCCGGGACCAATTCGGTGGTGCCAGGCTTGAAGTCGACCAGACGGTTGAAGATCGTTTCGGCCACCGCATCGGCAGTGACTGCAGTTGTGTACTGGACCATGTCGAAGCCTTCCGGACTGGCTTCGGTGCAGACCACCAAGGGTTTGGCCGAGACGCCGATGGCGGCGCTCAACAACGCGGCAGCGACGGCCGCACGTAGGGGAAGCATTTTCATCGAAAACCCTCTGCAATCGGTTGAAGACAAAAAACCGAACGGCCGACTCATCATGAGTCAGCCGTCGGTTGGCGTTTTTACAGGATGTTGAATGGAATGGTGGTTACCAGACGGAACTCGTTGATGCTGCCGTCGGACTGGAACTCGCTCGCACGGTGCGCGGTGTAAGTGCCGCGAATGGTGGTGGCTTTCAGCGGACCGCTTTGTACCGCATAGGTCGCGCCGATGCCGTATTCATAGTGGTGCTCGCCATCCTGTTCCTGGATGCCGTCGTAGCCTTTTTTGGCCACGCCTTTATTGCCGTCGTAATGAGTACCGTCGATACCCCAGCCGCGAGCCTGATAGATGTTGAACTTCAGGCCTGGCACGCCGTATTCGGCCATGTTGATGGCGTAGGAAACCTGGAAGGACTTCTCGTTCGGGCCGTTGAAGTCCGACAGCAGGGAGTTGGCCAGGTAGATGCCGTTGGTTTCGTGCAGGTAGTCGAAGTACTCGTTACCGTTCACTTGCTGGTACGAGAACGTCAGGTTGTGCGCCTGGTGGGTCAGGCCGAACGACAGCGAGTAGGTGTCGTTGTCGATGTCGCCCAGAAGCTTTTTGCCTTCGTCGACGGTTTTGTAGTAGTTCAGGCCGGTGGTCAGGGCGAGGACATTGCTGTCACCCAGTTCATGGGTGGCGCCGAAGTAGTACTGGTTCCACAGGTCTTCAACCTGAGTGCCCCACAGGCTGGTTTTCAGGCTGGCCAGTGGCTGGTAGCTGATACCGGCGGTGTTGACCTTGTCGGATTCAACACGGCCGTTGGCGTATTCCGCGCGGAATTTTTGCAGGCTTTGTTCAGAACGCGGCGATACGCGATCGAACGTGGCCAGATCGAAGGACAGGTTGTTCAGTTCTTCACTGTGCAGGGCAACACCTTCGAAGCTCGAAGGCAGCGCACGGTTGCCTATCACGTCGACTTGCGGGCTGCTGAAACCCATGCGTCCGGCGGTCAGCGTGGTGTTGGAAACGCGCGCCTTAATGTTGGCCAGGCCCACTTTGCTCCACTGATCGACGGCCTCACCGTTGTTCTTGTGAGTCAGGGTACGGTTGTTACCGGAGCCGTCGCCGGTCTTTGGTGCGCCACCATTGCCCGATGCCAGATTTTTGCGGTCACGCTCCAGCGCTACAGCGTTGTACGCTGCCACTTCGGTGCTGATACCGACGGTGCCCTCGGTGAAGCCAGAGTTGTACTTGACGATGGTGCCCTGAACCCAGTTGATCCGGCGGTCGGTTTCGGCCAGCGAACCATTCTTTTTATAGGCGAATTTGCCGCCACGTTTCAGTTGCTCGTTGGCGTACCAGTTACGGGTCGTACCGGTGATCGACTGACCTTCAACGAAGCCGGTCGCTTCAGCCTGGGCGCTCTTGGTGTTGACGGTCACCGGGGTGAACGCCTGGCTTTGCGTTTCAGCATAAGCCGTGGCTGTGACGCTGCTTATGGCCAGGGCCAGTATCGCGGTGCTGCTCAGTTTCATGGGTGAAGCTCCTTTACTTTCTTTTTATGCCGGCTTTTTTGGGTTGGCCGGTTTTTGGTTTAGAACTCGTTCACACATCGCAAACGTTTGCAAAAGGCCAAATTGGCGAATTTAGGCAAAGCGCTTGCGTGAGGGGGGTAGACAGTCCCCCTCAGCGTTGCGGCTAATCGGTTGGGTTAATCGATACTGACACCCGAGAACACGTTGCGGCCGAAAGGGCTCACCTTGAACCCTTCAACCCGTGTGCTTAACGGCTGGTTGACCGTCGAGTGGGCGACAGGCGTGATCGGCACTTGCTGTTTAAGCAACTGCTGAGCCTGTTTATAGAGCACGGTGCGCTGGTCGCGATCGGTGACGACCTTGGCTTCCTTGATCAGCTTGTCGTAAGCCGGATCGCACCACATGGAGTAGTTGTTGCCGCCAATGGCGTCGCAGCTGTACAGCGTGCCGAGCCAGTTGTCCGGGTCACCGTTGTCGCCGGTCCAGCCGATCAGGCTGATGTCATGCTCACCATTCTTGGTGCGCTTGATGTACTCGCCCCATTCATAGCTGACGATTTTCACTTTCAGACCGATCTTGGCCCAGTCGGCCTGAAGCATTTCGGCCATCAGCTTGGCGTTCGGGTTGTACGGACGTTGAACCGGCATTGCCCACAGCGTGATCTCGGTGCCTTCCTTCACGCCGGCAGCCTTGAGCAGTTCTTTGGCTTTTTCCGGGTTGAAGGCGGCGTCCTTGATGGTGTCGTCGTAGGACCATTGTGTCGGTGGCATGGCGTTGACGGCCAGTTGGCCGGCGCCTTGATAAACAGCGTTGAGAATCCCTTGTTTATTCACCGCCATGTCCAGCGCCTGACGCACTTCGAGCTGGTCGAACGGTTTGTGGCGCACGTTATAGGCGATGTAGCCGAGGTTGAAACCTGGCTTGGAGATCAGTTGCAGCTTCGGGTCGGCCTTCAGTGCTTCAACATCGGCCGGGCGCGGATGCAGGGTGATCTGGCATTCGCCGGCCTTGAGTTTTTGCACGCGCACCGAGGCGTCGGTGTTGATCGCGAAGATCAGGTTTTTCAGTTTTACCCGGCTCGGGTCCCAGTACTGCGGGTTGCCGGTGTAACGGATGTTCGAATCTTTCTGATAGCTCTTGAACACGAACGGCCCGGTGCCGATCGGCTTCTGGTTGATGTCGCTCGGCTTGCCTTCGGCCATCAGCTTGTCGGCGTATTCGGCGGACAGGATGGCGGCGAAACTCATGGCGATGTTCTGGATGAACGCGGCGTCGACGCTGTTGAGCGTGAACTCCACGGTCAGCGGCCCGGTCTTCTCGACCTTGGCAATGTTCTTGTTCAGGCTCATCCCGTTGAAATACGGGAACTCGGTCGGATAAGCCTTACGGAATGGCTGTTGCGCATCAAGCATGCGATTAAACGTAAACAGCACGTCGTCGGCGTTGAAATCGCGGGTTGGCTTGAAGTACGGCGTTGTATGAAATTTCACGCCTTCACGCAGGTGAAAGGTGTACTTGAGGCCGTCCTCGGAAATATCCCACTGGGTGGCCAGGCCCGGTACGACATTCGTCGCGCCTTTTTCGAACTCTACCAAGCGGTTGTACAGCGGCTCTGCAGCGTCGTTATCGGTGGCCGTCGTGTATTGCGCAGTATCAAAACCTGCCGGGCTGCCTTCGGAGCAAAACACCAGACTATCGCTGGCGGCGTGGCTGGCGGACGTGGCGGCCAACAGGCCGGCGCCCAGCAGTGCGGAAAAAACCAAGGTATGGCGCATGACGCTCCCTCTTTATTAGTGTTGTTTCGATACGCCGCGGTCCCGTCCAGGGACGTTGTGGCTGCATCAAGCTCAAACCAGTACGAACAGCAAAACCGTTAGCCCACACAGGCACTGGTCAGAACCCGACGGTAGGGACCGTGGATCTGGCAGTAAATGCGTTGAGTCCTAAAGACTCGTAGGAAATGGCAACACATTCTGTATCTCCCTGGTAAAGCAGGGTGGAAACAGATGTAGGCAAATTCCTAACTAATCGGCAGAAAAAGCAGCGGCGACGCTGAAATCGTCGCCGCTGCCTTTTTTTACTTGCTGACGCTGACGCCGTAGAAGGAGTTCAAGCCGAATGGGCTGATCTTGAAGTCCTGCACGTTGGCGCGCATGGGTTGATACACCGTCGAGTGAGCGATAGGTGTCATTGGGACTGCATCTTTGAGGACGTGTTGCGCCTGTTTGTACAGTTCGGTGCGCTTGCCCTGGTCTGTAGTGCGCTTGGCTTCTTTGACGAGGCCATCAAATTTCTTGTCGCACCACTTGGAGAAGTTGTTGCCGCTAAGCGAGTCGCAACCAAACAACACGTTCAGCCAGTTGTCCGGATCACCATTGTCACCGCTCCAGCCAATGATCATGGCCTGGTTCTCACCACCTTTGGAACGCTTGATGTACTCGCCCCATTCGTAGCTGGTGATCTTCACTTTCAAGCCGATCTTGGCCCAGTCGGACTGGAGCATTTCAGCCATCAGCTTGGCGTTCGGGTTGTACGGACGCTGAACCGGCATCGCCCACAGGACGATTTCGGTACCTTCCTTGACGCCGGCTTCCTTGAGCAGCTGCTTGGCTTTCTCAGGATCGTACTTGGCGTCCTTGATGGTGGTGTCGTAAGACCACTGGGTCGGCGGCATGGCGTTGACGGCCAGTTGGCCCGCGCCCTGATAAACCGAATCGATGATCTGCGGCTTGTTGACGGCCATGTCGAGGGCCTGACGAACGCGCAGGTCAGCCAGAGGGTTTTTCTCGTCGCTGCCTTTGACCTTGTCCATCACGTTGTAAGCGATGTAGCCCAGGTTGAAACCGGCCTGGTCAGGCATCTTCAGCGACTTGTCTTCTTTCAGCGCTTTCAGGTCGGCTGGACGTGGGAACAGGGTGACCTGGCACTCGTTCTTTTTCAGCTTCTGAATACGTACCGAAGGGTCGGTGGTGATGGCGAAGATCAGGTTGTCGATCTTCACGTCATCAGGCTTCCAGTAGTCCTTGTTCCCGGTGAAACGGATGTTGGAGTCTTTCTGGTAGCTCTTGAACACGAACGGGCCAGTGCCGACCGGTTTCTGGTTGATGTCGGCAGGCTTGCCATCCTTGAGCAGCTGGGCTGCGTACTCGGCGGACTGCACCGAGGCGAAGCTCATGGCCATGTTCTGGATGAACGCGGCATCAACTTCCTTGAGGGTGAACTTGACGGTGTGGTCGTCGACTTTATCGATCTTGGTGATGTTGGTGTCCATCCCCATGTCGGTGAAGTACGGGAATTCGGTCGGGTACGCCTTACGGAACGGGTCATCCTTGTTAATCATGCGATTAAAGGTGAACAGCACGTCGTCGGCGTTGAACTCACGGGTCGGCTTGAAGTACGGGGTGGTGTGGAACTTGACGCCTTCACGCAGGTGGAAGGTGTAAGTCAGGCCATCTTCGGAGATGTCCCACTTGGTCGCCAGACCAGGAATCA
Source organism: Pseudomonas sp. A0308 (assembly GCF_044218815.1). Taxonomy (NCBI): domain Bacteria; kingdom Pseudomonadati; phylum Pseudomonadota; class Gammaproteobacteria; order Pseudomonadales; family Pseudomonadaceae; genus Pseudomonas; species Pseudomonas sp. A0308. The sequence goes on along the minus strand of NZ_CP162581.1, from coordinate 2,351,998 downwards.
CGGCGGTGCCGCCGCGCTCGAACTGGGTCAGGCGGTTGAACATGGTTTCGGCAGAGGCGTCGAAGTCTGTTCCGGTGGTGTACTGGCCTGGATCAAAACCGGCCGGGCTCCCTTCGGAGCAGAACACCAGGTTAGTCGCAGCGGATGCGAAAGGTGCGGAGGCTAACAAGCCTGCGCCGACTAAAAACGGAATGACCGCGTGTTTAAGCATGTTGGCCTCATGATTTGTTGTCATTTTTTGATTTGAGGTACGACCTCGTGAGTCGTGCCTGCGGATACTTATGCAGGCGCCATACCCAATGCAAGATCCAGAGCGGTCGGCGGCCTCAAACGGTGGCACGAACGTACCTTAATGTCGCATCTGTGTAACTTCTGACGCATTTGACCGTTTGCGGGTGGTTTTTACGGTGCAAATCAAGCCCCAAAACGGTGCGTTGGTCACGTTGTGCGCGCCGCCTTGGGGCCTGGTGTTACTTATTTATACCCACGCCATAGAAAGGGGTTAGACCGAACGGGCTGATACGGAAGTCTGTGACTTCCTTGCGCAGCGGCTGGAACACCGTGGAGTTGGCAATCGGGGTAATCGGCACTTGTTGTTTAAGGATCAGTTGCGCCTGTTGATACAGTTGTACCCGTTGTGTTTTGTCGGTGGACACCTTGGCCTGCTGTACCAGTTTGTCGTAGGCCGGGTCGCACCATTTGGCGTAGTTGCTGCCCTTGACTGCCGCGCAGCTGTACAGCACGCCGAGCCAGTTGTCAGGGTCGCCGTTGTCACCGGTCCAGCCATAAATCATCGCGTCATGTTCGCCATTTTTGGCGCGTTTGATGTATTCGCCCCACTCATAGCTGACGATGTTGGCCTTGATGCCGATCTTGTCCCAATCCTGCTGAATCATCTGCGCCGACATCCGCGCATTCGGGTTCGAGGCGCGCTGCACGGTCATTGCCCAGAGGTTGATGGTTGTACCCGGTGCAACCCCTGCTTCTTTCAGTAGCGCCTTGGCTTTTACCGGGTCATGCGGCGCGTCTTTTATGTTCGGGTCGAATGACCATTGCGCGGGTGGCAAGGCGTTCTGGGCCAACTGGCCGGCGCTTTGATAAACGGCTTTGATGATCGCCGGTTTATCGATGGCCATGTCCAGGGCCTGGCGCACCTTGAGCTGATCCAGCGGCGGGTGAGTGGTGTTGTAGGCGAGGAAACCGAGGTTGAAACCGGCCTGTTTCAGCACGCGCAGGTTCGGGTCTTTTTCCATCACTTCAATGTCGGCCGGGCGCGGGTAACCGCTGACCTGGCATTCGCCGGTCTTGAGTTTCTGCAGGCGTACGGCGGCGTCCGGGGTGATCGAGAAGATCAGGTTGTCGATCTTCACATCCTCGGGTTTCCAGTAGGCCGTGTTAGCGCTGTAGCGGATTTGTGAATCCTTTTGATAGCGCTTGAACACGAACGGGCCGGTGCCGATCGGTTTCTGGTTGAGGTCTGCGGCCCTGCCTTCCTTCAACAACTGCGCGGCGTATTCGGCCGATTGCACCGAGGCGAAACTCATGGCGAGGTTTTGCACGAACGCGGCGTCGACGTTGTTGAGGTTGAAGCGCACGGTTTGCTCGTCGAGTTTTTCGACCGATTTGATCGTGGTGTTCAGACCCATGTCGGTGAAGTACGGGGATTCGGCGGGGTAGGCCTTGCGGAAAGCGTTTTGCGGGTCGAGCAGGCGCTGGAAGGTGAACAGGACGTCGTCGGCGTTGAAGTCGCGGGTTGGGGTGAAGTATTGCGTGGTGTGGAATTTCACGCCCTGGCGCAGGTGGAAGGTGTATTGGAGTCCGTCGTTGGAGACGTCCCATTTTGTTGCCAGGCCCGGTTCGATGTCGGTGCCGCCGCGCTGGAATTGGGTGAGGCGATTGAAGACGGTTTCGGCGGAGGCGTCGAAGTCGGTGCCGCTGGTGTATTGGCTGGGGTCGAAGCCTGCGGGGCTGGCTTCGGAGCAGTAGACCAATGTTGTGGCTGCGTTTGCCAGGGGGGCGGTTGTGGCCAGGGCCAGGGAGATCAAGAGCGGTTTGAGGGTGGATCTTGGCATGGAGTCCCCGGGGGTATGGAGGTGGTTTTGGGTTGAGATTAGCGGGGAATTGTGGGGTTTCGGAAATATCGTTTTTCTTGGGGGAGTGTCTATCTCGGTATATGTGGCGGCTTTTGTTGTGGGTATATCCGTTGCTGCGGTCATGGCGGCTTAGGGTTCCGCCCTTACGGCGGGTCACTTTTTCCAGGCGCCGAAAAAGTAACCAAAAAGGCTTGCTCCTGCGTGCGGCCCGCTCGCTGGGGCTCGGGGTTCCTTCGCTCCAGGATCGATCCGGGCGCAGCGTCTCCGGTTTGCTTCGCTGCACCTCCTTTCGCTGTGTTTGGCTTCGCCAAACGGTCGCTGCGCTCCCACCCCCGGATCAATCCCTCCGCTCAGCCTTCCGACGTCGCCCGTGGATCAAGATCAAAAGCTGCAGCCGAGCTAACGCTCATCCTGTTGAGTGGGGCGGACTTCGCCGCGTGCGGGTTGTACCTGTTTCCTCTGTAGGAGCTGCCGCAGGCTGCGATCTTTTGATCTGGCTTTTGCTTTCTGTGGGAGCTGTCTTGCCAGCGATGGCGGCCTGACAGCCGACCAGTTTCTGGCAGGTGTACTCGGTTGAAACTGTGGGAGCGGGCTTGCTCGCGAAGAGGCCCACACAGTCACCCGATTACTTTGCTGTGTTTAGAGGTGTTTGAAATAACCAGAACCTTCCCACAAGGTTTTCAGGTTGTCCGTCGGACGTGCGATCTCTAGGCTTGGGTTGTCGCAGAAGACTCTGCGATCGGGAGGTGAGATTCCCGGTTATTGAATTTGGAAACCTGCGAAAGCCGCTCCATAATCGCCGCCAGTTCATGCTGTCGGCAGTTCTTTATGGCGGCTATGTACGGGCGGACTTCGGTTCGGCCGGGTTGGTTTCCTTACCGGTAATCTCACTCCGTACATAGTTGCCACCTCGTTTCTCGAGTGAGATCGGAAATGAATGGCGTCATTCGTAAGGAAATGCTCCATGGATAAATTGATCCCCGACCCACCCCTCGAAACCCCGCTCGAAGCATCCCTCCGCGCCGAAGACCTCGCCCGAAACCGCGAAGCCATCAAACGCGCCCTCGATTTCTACCTCATCCCCGAAACCAGAAAACCGCGCCAACCCAGCACGATGTTCATGGTTTGCCCCAACGTCGACACCGAAAGCCTGCTCGCCCATGCCTGTGAATCACTGGCCTCTGCCAGCGCCGCAGCCAGCAACTTTGCCAACGAGTTGGGCGGCACGCAGCGCAATACGGTGCTCGGTATTCAGCAGATCATCATGCTGGCCGAACTGGCGGTGAGCCGGGCGCTGGATCGGGTTGATCCGCAAGCTTGAGACCGCGTTATCGTTCATCGCTGGCAAGCCAGCTCCCACAGGTTTTTGTGCTGATTTTGAAATCGACGCATGACCTTGTGGGAGCTGGCTTGCCAGCGATGGCGGCGGAGCATTCACCACAAAATCCGGGCACAAAAAAACCGGCGATCATTCGCTGATCGCCGGTTTGTCATTCAGCCCACATCACATCACTGCATCAGCACTTCAATCGAGCCATCAGCGGTCATGCTGACCTGACTGGTGCCGGCCTCAACCTCAGGCGTCACCGGTGCTGAATCCATGCCGGCGGCTTTCATCATCATCGGCGCGCGCATGTACGGTTGTGGGTAGCCGTTAGCGTTGAGGTTCAGGTTGACGATTTTGTAGCCCTTGCCGCCGAGGGCGTCGGTGGCCAGTTGCGCACGGGCCTTGAAGGCGGTGACGGCCTCTTTGAGCAGCGCGTCTTCGCTGGCTTTGCGGGTCGGGTCGGCGATGGCGAAGTCCATGCCACCCATTTTCAGGTCGCCCAGCAGTTCGCCGGTGAGTTTGGACAGGGCGGCGAAGTCGGCGCTTTCCAGGCGCAGTTCGGCGCGTTCACGCCAGCCGGTGATTTTCTGGCCTTTGGTGTCGTAGATCGGGTAGCTGTTGCGGCTGCCCTGGCGCAGGGTGATGTCTTTGACTTGCTTGGCCTGGGCCAGCGCCTTGTTCATGGTGGTGCTGACGTCGGCGGCGAGTTTGGCCGGGTCGGTGTTTTGCTCTTCGGTGTAGAGGGTCACGATCATCAGGTCGCGGGCAACTTCCTGGCTGACTTCGGCGCGCAGGGAAATCTGGTTGTAGTGCAACTCATCGGCGGCCAGGGCTGGAAGGCTGGCGACGCTGCCGACGGTCAGGGCGAGGAGGGCGGCGCTGCGGCGAAATGTATGCATGAAAGCTCCTTGATGAGGGCGCAGGTGTTGGTTCGGGCCTGCGTGAAACCATCAGACTCCAGAAAGCAGCTTCAAGTTGCAAGCCTCAAGCTGCCAAGCCAAACGCTTTCACTTGTAGCTTGCAGCTCGAAACTGGCAGCTTATTCGGTGTGGTCGTTTGCCGCACTTTCGCCTCTGGAGGCCGCGGCTTGGTTATACTCCGTGCGATCCGCCTGGAGCGCTCATCAGGAGAGCTCATGCTCGCCCCCGTACAATTGACTTCCGCCACTCGCCAGAACCTCTGGCGGCTGACTTTCATCCGCACGCTGGTGCTCGCCGCGCAGGCAGGTTCCGTAGGTCTGGCCTATTGGCTGGAGCTGTTGCCGTTGCCGTGGGTGCAACTGGCGATGACCCTCGGCTGCTCGATATTGCTGTGCGCGTTCACCGCGGTGCGCTTGCGTACTTCATGGCCGGTGACCGAGCTGGAATACGCCCTGCAACTGGCCTGTGATCTGGTTATCCACAGCGCGCTGCTGTATTTCTCCGGCGGTTCCACGAACCCGTTCGTTTCCTATTATCTGGTGCCGCTGACCATTGCTGCGGTGACGCTGCCATGGCGCTATTCGGTGATCCTGTCCGGCATCGCGCTGGCCTTGTACACCGTGATGCTGACGCGGTTCTACCCGCTGGAAACCCTGCCGGTCGCCCGCGAAAACCTGCAGATCTACGGCATGTGGCTCAGCTTCGCCCTCGCGGCGGCAGTGATCACTTTCTTCGCTGCGCGCATGGCTGAAGAGTTGCGTCGTCAGGAAGAGCTGCGTGCGATTCGTCGCGAAGAAGGCCTGCGCGATCAGCAATTGCTCGCCGTCGCCACGCAAGCTGCCGGTGCCGCCCATGAACTGGGCACGCCGCTGGCGACCATGAGCGTGTTGCTCAAGGAGATGCAGCAGGATCATCCCGACCCGCTGCTGCAGGACGACCTGAAAGTGCTGCAGGATCAGGTCAAGTTGTGCAAGGAGACCTTGCAGCAACTGGTGCGCGCCGCCGAAGCGAATCGTCGTCTGGCGGTGGAGATGCAGGACGTCACCGTCTGGCTCGACGAAGCGCTGAACCGCTGGCACCTGATGCGTCCGGAAGCCAGTTATCGCTTCCACTGTCTCGGTCAGGGCACGGTGCCGCGCATGGCGCCGCCGCCGGATCTGACCCAGGCCCTGTTGAATCTGCTCAACAACGCTGCCGATGCCTGCCCGGAAAACCTCAAAGTGACGCTGGACTGGGACACGGAAAACCTGACCATCAGCATTCGCGATCACGGCGCCGGTGTGCCACTGGCCATCGCCGAGCAGATCGGCAAACCATTTTTTACCACGAAGGGCAAAGGTTTCGGCCTGGGCCTGTTTTTGAGCAAGGCCAGCGTGACACGCGCCGGCGGCTCAGTGAAACTCTATAGTCATGAGGAAGGCGGCACGCTCACCGAGCTGCGCCTGCCCCACGGCGCCCGAGGAGACCAACATGAGTGACGAAATCCAAGTCGAAGGCGAAGAACTGCCGCATTTGCTGCTGGTCGACGATGACGCGACCTTCACCCGAGTGATGGCCCGTGCCATGGCCCGCCGCGGCTTTCGCGTCAGCACTGCAGGTTCTGCCGAAGAGGGCATTACCATCGCGCAGGCCGATATCCCTGACTACGCCGCGCTCGACCTGAAAATGGACGGCGATTCCGGTCTGGTGCTGCTGCCCAAGCTGCTGGAACTGGACCCGGAAATGCGCGTGGTGATCCTTACCGGTTATTCGAGCATTGCCACCGCTGTCGAGGCGATCAAGCGCGGCGCCTGCAACTACCTGTGCAAACCGGCCGATGCCGACGATGTTCTGGCCGCGCTGCTCTCCGAGCACGCCGACCTCGACAGCCTGGTGCCGGAAAACCCGATGTCGGTCGACCGCCTGCAGTGGGAACACATCCAGCGCGTGCTCACCGAGCACGAAGGCAACATCTCCGCCACTGCCCGCGCATTGGGCATGCACCGCCGCACCCTGCAGCGCAAACTGCAGAAGCGCCCGGTTCGTCGCTGAACCAGCGCTGAACGACCATCGCCAGCCCTCGCGATGAAACGCGCCGATCATCTATGATCGGTGCGTGTCTGTTCTTATCTATATTGAGCCTTATCCATGAATCAGAACGCTGAATACTCCGCGGTCAACGATGCTGTGCGCGGGCAGTTTTTTCGCAAAGTATGGGCGATCATCACGCCTTATTGGCGCAGTGAAGAGAAGGTCCAGGCCTGGACGCTGCTGATTGCGGTAATAGTGCTCTCGCTGCTCAGCGTGGGCATCTCGGTGTGGTTTAACACCTGGTACAAGGACTTTTACAACGCGTTGCAAAAGAAGGACGAGGCGGCGTTCTGGCAGCTGATTCTGTATTTCTGTGCGATAGCGGCGGTCGCGATTGTCGGAGCGGTGTACCGGCTTTACTTGACCCAGATGCTGACGATTCGCTGGCGGGCCTGGCTCACTGAAAAGCATTTCTCCCGTTGGCTCGCCGACAAGAACTACTACCAGTTGGAGCAGGGCGGTTATACCGATAACCCGGACCAGCGAATTTCCGAAGACCTCAATAACTTCACCTCCAACACCCTTGAACTGGGTATCGGGCTGCTGCGCAATATTGTCAGCCTGGTGTCGTTCTCGATCATTTTGTGGGGCGTGTCGGGCAGCATCGAAGTCTTTGGCATCACTATTCCCGGCTATATGTTCTGGTGCGTGCTGGTTTACGCCGTGGTCGGTAGCTGGCTGACGCATTTGATCGGTCGTCGTTTGATCGGCCTGAACAACCAGCAACAACGCTTCGAAGCCGACCTGCGCTTTTCCATGGTGCGGATTCGCGAGAACGCCGAAAGCATTGCGTTGTACAACGGCGAACCGAACGAAAATCGTCGGTTGAGCGCTCGCTTCGGGAATGTCTGGCACAACTTCTGGGACATCATGAAAGTGTCCAAGCGCCTGACCTTCTTCACCGCCGGTTACAGCCAGGCGGCGATTATCTTCCCGTTCATCGTGGCCTCACCGCGTTACCTCTCCGGCAAGATCGAACTCGGTGAGCTGATGCAGATCAGCTCGGCATTCGGCAACGTTCAGGAGAGCTTCAGCTGGTTCATCAGTGCGTACCAGAGCCTCGCTTCCTGGCGCGCCACCTGTGATCGTCTGCTGAGTTTCCGTCAAGCCATGACCGACAATGAACAACGTGCGCCGGCCATTGATGTGCAGAATCAGGGCAGTGAATTGAAAGTCCACAACCTGGGGCTCGATCTGGCCGACGGTCGTCACTTGCTGACCAACGCCGACATGACCGTTGAACCGGGTGATCGCGTGATGCTCAGCGGCCGTTCCGGCAGCGGCAAGTCGACGTTGTTGCGGGCGATGGGGCACTTGTGGCCAGCTGGGCACGGCAGCATTCGGCTGCCGGCGGCGCGTTATCTGTTCCTGCCACAAAAACCGTACCTGCCGATCGGCACCCTGCGCGAGGCCTTGAGTTATCCACAGGCGGGTGACACCTATTCAGCAGAACGTTACGCGCAAGTGCTGGAAACCTGCCGCTTGCCGCATCTGGTCGCCCGTCTGGATGAAGCCAACCACTGGCAGCGGATGCTCTCGCCCGGTGAACAGCAGCGCCTGGCCTTCGCCCGCGCGATGCTTTATGCACCGCACTGGCTGTACATGGATGAAGCGACTTCGGCGATGGACGAGGAAGACGAAGCCACGCTGTACCAGGCACTGATCGATCAGTTGCCGGGTTTGAGCATTGTCAGTGTCGGTCACCGCAGCAGCCTCAAGCGGTTCCACCCACGGCATGTGCGAATCGACAGCGGCCACTTGGTTGAGCAAACAGTAACTGCTTGATCGCCACACAATCCCTGTGGGAACTCGCTTGCCAGCGATGAGGGCCGAGCAGTCAGTGTAGAGCGGACTGATCTGACGCCATCGCTGGCAAGCCAGCTCCCACAGGGGACAAATATGAAGGAAAGTGATCGTACAACCCGGTTGAGCTATGATGCGCTCAAGCCGAACTTTCGAGACAAGATGCAACCATGGAAAACCTGATCGACACCCCGCGCTTCCCACGCAAGCGCCGCAGCCTGGCTCAGGAATTGGTGACGGTGCTCAGCGAGCAAATCCGTGACGGCCTGCTCAAGCGTGGCGATAAATTGCCTACCGAGTCGGCGATCATGGAAGCCCATGGCGTCAGCCGCACCGTGGTGCGCGAGGCGATTTCCCGGTTGCAGGCCGCAGGCCAGGTAGAAACCCGCCATGGCATCGGCACTTTTGTGCTCGACACACCGAGCCCGAGTGGTTTCCGGATCGATCCGGCCACCGTCGTCACCCTGCGTGACGTGTTGGCCATTCTTGAATTACGCATCAGCCTTGAGGTGGAATCCGCCGGGCTTGCCGCGCAACGTCGCAGCCCCGAGCAACTGGCGACGATGCGCGCTGCGCTCGATGCGCTGAACGACAGCGTTTCCCACGCCAGTGACGCCGTCGCCTCCGACTTCGCTTTCCATCTGGAAATCGCCCTTTCCACAGGCAACCGCTATTTCACCGACATCATGACCCACCTGGGCACCAGTATCATTCCGCGCACGCGGCTGAATTCCGCGCGTCTGGCCCATGATGATCAGCAGCATTACATGAGTCGCTTGAGTCGTGAGCACGAAGAAATCTACGAAGCCATTGCCCGTCAGGATTCCGATGCAGCGCGTGCGGCCATGCGTCTGCACCTGACCAACAGCCGCGAAAGACTGCGCCAGGCCCACGAAGAGGCGCAAGCGCAGGGGTGATGGATGGTTATTTTTCGAGCCGGATCTTCGTAGCTGGGGACTCCCCTAGATCCTGTTTCCCTCTCTTCACGGAGTATTGAAGGTTAGCACCGGCCCCTGGTTGCATATTTTTTGTAAAAATGTCTGCGGGAATATCGAATACCATTACCGACGGTGCTGATTCCGCGCTTTTTGTTTCACTCCAATTGTTACCGGTAGTCGTCCATACCTTAAAAGTGATCTTGTCTTCTAAACTGGCTGATGAAATCACCACTTGCCCGTGGGCATATTCTTTGAGTTGGTCGACGTAAAGTACGCCTTCTACGGCCTCTTTGAGAAAAGGAGCTTCCAGCGCTTTTTCTTGTGCAGTCATGATCAAATCCCTTTTTCTGTGAATTCAAACCCTTGAATGAGCGCATTGAATGCATTGCGCCCTGGAGCCGGTTCGTTCGCTCCATGGCAATTAGGGCAGGGATCAAACGTGGCTCGCACCTGTAAGAAATACCAGTTCCGACGAACGGTGGTCGCTTTGAAACGGGGCTCCGGACCTTCAAACGCGTCCTGAATCAGGGCTCGATTTGTAACGTCAGCGGCTCAGAGAAAGGCTCAATGCTGGACTCGTCCAGAAACTTGTAGCGCAGTTCAATTTCCCTGTGCAGGTACGGTATTAGCGCTTCTTTCGGAATGTGCAGTTCGATACCCGTCAGCTTTTCCATCTCGTCCTCGGCGTCTTCCCAGGTGCCAGTGTTGACTTCTTCGCTCGCCCATTCGGGCTCCTCGGGGTCATCGCCCAGAATCGCGTAGACGCTCCAATTCGCCGCAAAATCGCTGGAATCGGGCACTTGCACGATCAGTTCGTCGCTTAATGCCGACAGGTTCACGGTTGCCGTTTCAGGCGAATGAGGCAGAAACTGCGGGAGTTCGGGTGGGGCAAAATCCATCGGGGGCGCTCTCCATGCGAGGTGTGCCGTGATCCATTCACGGCGGGTTTGCACGGTACGAGAATCCCGCCTGTCTCGTTTTAAACCGTCTATTTCCATTTATTGCAAAGCTGCGGCGCGCCTTCGAAAACAATTTTGTCCGACAAAAAAGCCCTCGCAACGATGAAATCCAGTTGACGGTTATTTTTTAAGTTGTACGATGACCTACAACCTCGGCGAATAGCTGAACGATCCAATCACAAAAAACGTTGCTACCAGGGTGTTCGAATAATGAATCCACAAGAACTGAAGTCCATCCTCTCTGCCGGCCTGCTGTCTTTCCCGGTGACCGATTTCAACGCGCAGGGCGATTTCAACCGCGCGGGCTATATCAAACGTCTGGAATGGCTGGCCCCGTATGGCGCTTCGGCCCTGTTCGCCGCCGGTGGCACCGGTGAGTTCTTCTCCCTGGCCGCCAGCGAATACTCGGAAATCATCAAGACTGCCGTCGACACCTGCGAAACCAGCGTGCCGATTCTGGCGGGCGTGGGCGGTTCGACTCGTCAAGCCATCGAATACGCACAGGAAGCCGAGCGTCTGGGCGCCAAAGGTCTGTTGCTGCTGCCGCATTACCTGACCGAAGCCAGCCAGGACGGTGTCGCCGCTCACGTTGAAGCCGTGTGCAAATCGGTGAAGATCGGCGTGGTGGTTTACAACCGTAACGTTTGCCGCCTGACTGCACCGCTGCTGGAACGTCTGGCCGAGCGCTGCCCGAACCTGATCGGTTACAAGGATGGCCTGGGTGATATCGAGTTGATGGTGTCGATTCGTCGCCGCCTCGGTGATCGCTTCAGCTATCTGGGGGGCTTGCCGACCGCCGAAGTCTACGCCGCCGCCTACAAGGCGCTGGGCGTGCCGGTTTACTCCTCGGCGGTGTTCAACTTCATTCCGAAAACCGCGATGGATTTCTACCACGCCATTGCCCGCGAAGATCACGCCACTGTCGGCAAGATCATCGACGACTTCTTCCTGCCATACCTCGACATCCGTAACCGCAAGGCCGGTTATGCCGTGAGCATCGTCAAGGCAGGCGCAAAAATCGCCGGCTATGACGCGGGCCCGGTGCGGGCTCCGCTGACCGATCTGACTGGCGAAGAGTACGAAATGCTCGCCGCGCTGATCGACAAGCAAGGTGCGCAATAACACCCGACAAAACCAAGGCCGCTGAGCAATCAGCGGCCTTTTGCGTGAGGAGCGATTTCAGTGACTGATTCAAAACGCTACGACAACTACATCAACGGTGAATGGGTCGCCGGTTCCGATTACTCGGCCAACATCAACCCGTCCGAGCTGAGCGACACCATTGGCGACTACGCCAAGGCAGATCTGGCTCAGGTCAACGCTGCCATCGATGCTGCGCGCGCAGCGTTCCCGGCCTGGTCGACTTCAGGTATTCAGGCTCGTCACGATTCGCTGGATAAGGTCGGCTCGGAAATCCTCGCTCGTCGCGAAGAACTCGGTACGTTGCTGGCCCGGGAGGAGGGCAAGACCCTGCCCGAAGCCATCGGCGAAGTGACCCGCGCCGGTAACATCTTCAAGTTCTTCGCGGGGGAATGCCTGCGGTTGTCCGGCGATTACGTGCCGTCGGTGCGCCCGGGCGTCAACGTCGAAGTCACTCGCGAAGCACTGGGCGTGGTCGGTCTGATCACCCCGTGGAATTTCCCGATCGCCATCCCGGCATGGAAAATCGCTCCGGCCCTGGCCTACGGCAACTGCGTGGTGTTGAAACCTGCGGATCTGGTACCGGGCTGCGCTTGGGCGCTGGCCGAAATCATCTCCCGCGCAGGCTTCCCGGCCGGCGTGTTCAACCTGGTGATGGGCAGCGGCCGTGTGGTCGGCGAAGCATTGGTCAACAGCCCTAAAGTCGATGGCATCAGCTTCACGGGTTCTGTCGGTGTTGGCCGTCAGATCGCGGTCAACTGTGTGTCGCGCCAGGCCAAGGTCCAGCTGGAAATGGGCGGCAAGAACCCGCAGATCATTCTCGACGACGCCGACCTCAAACAAGCGGTCGAGTTGTCGGTGCAAAGCGCGTTCTACTCCACCGGCCAACGTTGCACGGCGTCAAGTCGTTTGATCGTCACCGCCGGGATTCACGACAAATTCGTCGAAGCCATGGCCGAACGCATGAAGTCGATCAAGGTCGGCCACGCGCTGAAATCCGGCACCGATATCGGTCCGGTGGTTTCGCAGGCACAGCTTGAACAGGACATGAAATACATCGACATCGGCCAGTCCGAGGGGGCGCGTCTGGTCAGCGGCGGCGGTCTGGTGACCTGCGACACCGAGGGTTACTTCCTCGCGCCAACGCTGTTTGCCGACAGCGAAGCATCGATGCGCATCAGCCGCGAAGAGATTTTCGGCCCGGTGGCCAACATCGTCCGCGTCGCCGATTACGAGGCTGCGCTGGCCATGGCCAACGACACCGAGTTCGGCCTGTCGGCCGGTATCGCTACCACGTCGCTGAAGTACGCCAACCACTTCAAACGTCATTCCCAGGCCGGGATGGTGATGGTCAACCTGCCGACTGCCGGCGTGGATTACCACGTTCCGTTCGGTGGCCGTAAGGGTTCGTCCTATGGATCACGTGAGCAAGGTCGCTATGCGCAGGAGTTCTACACGGTCGTGAAAACCAGCTACATCGGCTCCTGATCCAGCAATACCTGTGGGAGCTGGCTTGCCAGCGATAGCATCATCGCGGAGTGACTGATACACCACGTCGCCTGCATCGCTGGCAAGCCAGCTCCCACAAAAGCCAGACCAAAGAAGATTCACCCGCGCATAAAAATAATCAGTGGGAGTACATCTACATGCAACCGACTCAAAAGCCGACGCACGTCCGCTATTTGATCCTGCTCATGCTGTTTCTGGTGACAACGATCAACTATGCCGACCGCGCGACCATTGCCATCGCCGGTTCCAGCCTGCAAAAAGACCTCGGCATCGACGCGGTCACCCTCGGCTATATCTTCTCCGCATTCGGTTGGGCCTACGTGGCCGGGCAAATTCCCGGCGGCTGGCTGCTCGATCGCTTCGGCTCGAAAAAAGTCTATGCCCTGAGCATTTTCACCTGGTCGCTGTTCACCGTGCTGCAAGGCTTTGTCGGTGAGTTCGGCATGTCCACGGCGATTGTTGCGCTGTTCATGCTGCGCTTTCTGGTGGGCCTGGCCGAGGCGCCGTCCTTCCCCGGCAACGCGCGCATCGTCGCGGCCTGGTTCCCGACCGCTGAACGCGGCACCGCTTCGGCGATCTTCAACTCGGCGCAATATTTCGCCACTGTGTTGTTCGCACCGCTGATGGGCTGGATCGTCTACAGCTTCGGCTGGGAACACGTGTTCATCGTCATGGGTATCCTCGGCATCGTCTTCTCGCTGATCTGGCTGAAGGTTATCCACAGCCCGCGCGAACACCCGAGCATCAACGATGCCGAGTTCAAGCACATCGCTGATAACGGCGGCATGGTCGACATGGACCAGCGCGGCAAAAAATCCGATGGCCCGAAATGGGACTACATCCGCCAGTTGCTGACCAACCGCATGATGCTCGGCGTGTATCTGGGCCAGTACTGCATCAACGGCATCACCTACTTCTTCCTGACCTGGTTCCCGGTTTATCTGGTGCAGGAACGCGGCATGACCATCCTCAAGGCGGGTTTCATCGCTTCGTTGCCGGCGATCTGCGGCTTTATCGGTGGTGTCCTCGGCGGGGTGATTTCCGATTACCTGCTGCGCAAGGGGCACTCGCTGACCTTCGCCCGCAAGGCACCGATCATCGCTGGCCTGCTGGTTTCCAGCAGCATCGTCGCCTGCAACTATGTTGATGTTGAGTGGATGGTCGTGGGCTTCATGGCGCTGGCATTTTTCGGCAAAGGCGTTGGCGCACTGGGTTGGGCAGTGGTTTCCGACACGTCGCCAAAACAGATCGCCGGTCTGAGCGGTGGCCTGTTCAACACTTTCGGCAACATCGCTTCGATCACCACGCCGATCGTGATTGGCTACATCATCAGCTCCACCGGTTCGTTCAAATGGGCGCTGGTGTTCGTGGGTGCCAACGCACTGGTGGCAGTGTTCAGCTATCTGGTGATCGTCGGCCCGATCAAACGTGTGGTGCTCAAAGAGCCGCCAACCACTGGCGGTGTCGAAGCCAGCGGTAAATTGTCTCAAGCGCATTCCTGAGGAGCGGTGTCATGCAGTTGATTGAACATTCCGACTCGCCGCGCTACATCCGCCTGCACGAGCGGGACAACGTAGTGATTGTGGTCAACGACCAGGGCGTACCGGCCGGCACCGAGTTCCCGGACGGTCTGGTGACCGTGGATTTCGTGCCGCAGAGCCACAAGGTCACCCTCGAGGACATTGCCGAGGGTGGCCAGGTGATTCGCTACGGCCAGATCATTGGCTACGCGTTGCAGCCGATTCCGCGCGGCAGTTGGGTCAAGGAAGATCAACTGCGCATGCCGACCGCGCCACCGCTCGACAGCCTGCCGCTGTCCACCGAGGTGCCGCAGGCGCAGGCGCCGCTGGAAGGTTTCACGTTCGAGGGTTACCGCAACGCCGACGGCACCGTCGGCACGCGCAACATTCTCGGCATTACTACCACTGTGCAGTGCGTGACCGGCGTGCTCGATCACGCGGTAAAACGCATCAAGGACGAGCTGCTGCCGAAGTATCCGCACGTCGATGACGTGGTGGCGCTGACTCACAGTTACGGCTGTGGTGTGGCGATCACTGCCACCGACGCCTACATCCCGATCCGCACCGTGCGCAATCTGGCACGCAACCCGAACCTGGGGGGCGAAGCGCTGGTGATCAGTCTGGGCTGCGAAAAATTGCAGGCCGGGCAGGTGATGCACGAGGACGATGCGTCGGTCGATCTCAGCGATCCATGGCTGTATCGCTTGCAGGATTCCAGTCACGGTTTCACCGAGATGATCGAGCAGATCATGGCGTTGGCGGAGGTGCGTCTGAAGAAGCTCGACCAGCGCCGCCGCGAAACCGTGCCGGCTTCTGAACTGATCCTGGGTATGCAGTGCGGCGGCAGTGATGCGTTTTCCGGGATCACCGCTAATCCGGCGCTGGGTTTTGCCTCGGACTTGCTGTTGCGGGCGGGGGCGACGGTGATGTTTTCCGAAGTCACCGAAGTGCGCGACGCGATTTATCTGCTGACCTCTCGGGCGCAAACCAAAACCGTCGCCGAGGAACTGGTGCGCGAGATGGATTGGTACGACCGCTATCTGGCCAAGGGTGAAGCGGATCGCAGCGCCAACACCACGCCGGGCAACAAGAAGGGCGGGTTGTCGAACATTGTCGAGAAGTCGCTGGGTTCGATCGTCAAGTCCGGCAGCAGCGCGATCAATGGTGTCCTTGGCCCAGGCGAGCGTTTCAAGCAGAAGGGTTTGATTTTCTGTGCGACGCCAGCCAGTGATTTCGTCTGCGGCACGTTGCAACTGGCGGCGGGGATGAACCTGCATGTGTTCACGACCGGGCGCGGCACGCCTTACGGGCTGGCGATGGCGCCGGTGGTGAAGGTGTCGACACGTACTGAGCTGGCGCAGCGCTGGCCTGATCTGATCGATATCGATGCCGGGCGGATTGCGACCGGAAGGGCGACTATCGAGGAGCTGGGTTGGGAGTTGTTCCACTACTACCTGGATGTTGCCAGCGGCAAACAGCAGACGTGGGCGGAGAAGCACAAGCTGCATAACGACATTACGTTGTTTAATCCGGCGCCGATTACCTAAGACCGGGTTATCGTTCTTCGCGAGCAGGCTCGCTCCCACATTCGATCGCGTTCTGTCTGTGCGAATGCGATCCAGTGTGGGAGCGAGCCTGCTCGCGAAGGCGATCCCACAGACGCCGGAGGTCTTGTGGCTTATCATTAGCCCCCTAACGACGCTCACCCAAGGCTCCCCGGCATGCTGGCAATCTTCCTCGAAACCCTGAACATCACCGCGCCGGTGTTTGCCATGCTGTTTCTCGGTGTGCTGCTCAAGCGCATCGACTGGATCAACGACAACTTTATCCACACGGCATCGTCGCTGGTGTTCAACGTCACCATGCCGGCGCTGCTGTTCCTCGGCATACTGCATGCCGACCTGCACGCCGCGTTGCAACCGGCACTGCTGATCTACTTCTCGATTGCCACGCTGGTGAGTTTTGCCGTTGCTTGGGGCTGGGCGATTTTCAAGTGTCCGCGCGCAGATCGCGGCATCTATACCCAAGGCGCGTTTCGCGGCAATAACGGTGTGATCGGCCTGGCACTCGCCGCGAGCATGTATGGCGATTACGGGATTTCGCTTGGGGCGATTCTCGCGGCGCTGGTGATCCTGTTCTACAACACGCTCTCGACCATTGTGCTGGCGGTCTACAGCCCGGTGATCAAATCCGACCCGTGGAGCATCTGCAAAAGTGTGTTCAGCAATCCGCTGATCATCAGCGTGATTGCGGCGGCGCCGTTTGCCTACTTCAAGATCAGTCTGCCGGGATGGCTGGAAACCTCCGGCCAGTATCTGGCGCAAACCACCTTGCCGCTGGCGTTGATCTGCATTGGCGGCACGCTGTCGCTGGCGGCGCTGCGCAAGAGCGGCAACATGGCGCTCAGCTCAAGTCTGGTGAAGATGATCGGCTTGCCGGTGCTCGCGACCCTTGGCGCATGGTTATGTGGTTTTCGCGGGGCGGAACTGGGGATTCTGTTCCTGTACTTCGGCAGCCCGACGGCGGCAGCCAGTTTTGTCATGGCCCGGGCGGCGCAGGGTAATCATGAACTGGCGGCGGCGATTATTGTGCTGACCACGTTGATGGCGGCGATTACCACCAATCTCGGGATCTTCATTTTGCAGTGGGGTGGGTGGATCTGAAGGGCAAGATCAAAGGATCGCAGCCTTAGGCAGCTCCTACAGGGGAGCGCATTTCACTGTAGGAGCTGCCTAAGGCTGCGAGCTTTTAGCTTTTCTGATAACTGTCGATCACTTCCTGCGCCGCCCGAAACGCATCAATCGCCGCCGGCACCCCGGCGTACACCGCGCAATGCAGCAGCGCTTCGCGAATCTCTTCGACGGTGCAGCCATTGTTCAATGCACCGCGCACATGGCCCTTCAGCTCTTGCGGGCACTTCAACGCGGTCAGCGCGGCGAGGGTAATCAGGCTGCGGGTTTTCAGCGGCAGACCTTCGCGATTCCACACGCCACCCCAGGCATGTTCGTTGACGAAATCCTGCAACGGCTGGGTGAATTCGGTGGCATTGCCCAAGGCACGATCAACGAACACATCGCCCATTACCTGACGGCGGACTTCAACCCCGGACTTCTTCGATTCGGTCATGGCATATCCCTCTTGTGGTGTTGGCGGCGCCAGGCGCGTACGGACGTGAACAGCAGAAACGCCAGCAGCGGCGGCAGAACGTAAAACAGCATCAACTGCTCCAGTTTGCCGGCCAGTGGCATGCCGGTGGTGAACGACACCACGTGCAGCCCGTATACCAGATACAAACCGAGCAGCAGCAGACCTTCGACGCGGGTCACGCGGTAGCCGGAATAGAACACCGGCAGGCACAACACGGCGACCCCGAGCATCACCGGCAGGTCGAAATCCAGCGCATTGGGCGAGACAGACAAAGGCATCGGTGCGATCAGTGCAGTAAGCCCAAGCACCCCAAGCAGATTGAACAAGTTGGCCCCGATCACGTTGCCCACGGCGATGTCCCGCTGCCCGCGCAGAGCCGCTATCAGCGACGTCGCGAGTTCTGGCAGCGAAGTGCCGACAGCAACGACGGTCAGGCCGATCACTCGCTCGGAGAATCCAAGGTCAGTGGCCACCACGACAGCGGCGCCCAGCAACAGGCGTCCAGCGAACACCAGCATGGCCAGGCCGACGATGATCATCAGCACACTGACGAACCACGATGCCGGCGCCGTTTCAGGGAGTTCCGCATGCGGTCGTACCGAATGCCGCGACTGGCGCAACAGCAAACCGAGGTACAGCGCCAGTGCACTCAGCAACAGGATGCCGTCGAGGCGCCCGAGCTCTTCATTCCAGGCCAGCAAGAACACCAGCAGACTGGCGCCGATCATCAGCGGAATGTCGAGGCGCACCAACTGCCGCGACACGCGCAACGGAATGATCAGCGCCGACAGGCCGAGGGTCACCAGAATATTGAAGATGCTGCTGCCGATCACGCTACCGACCGCAATGTCCGGGGTATGCGCCTGTGCCGCTTGCAGGCTGACGGCCATTTGCGGCGCACTGCTGCCAAACGCGACCACGGTGAGACCGATGATCAGTGGCCGCACATGCAGGCGAGCAGCCAGGCGCACTGCCGCACGCACCATCAGTTCGGCACCGAAGATCAGCAGGCACAGCCCGGCGAACAGTTCGATCAGGCTGATCAAAGGCAAATCGGCTAGGGCGAAAATGGTGGGCGCTCCATCAGTCGTCGAGGGCCTGCACACGAACCCGTGCAGTGCCGCTGCGCAGCATACCGAGTTGTTCGGCGGCTTTGCGGGACACATCGATCAAGCGTCCACGGGTGTGCGGGCCGCGATCGTTGATACGGACCACGACGGATTCATCGTTTTTCAGGTTGGTGACTTTGACCCGGGTACCAAAGGGTAGCTGGCGGTGGGCGGCAGTCAGGGCATTCTGGTTGAACGCTTCGCCACTGGCGGTGCGTTTACCGTGGTGTTTGGCTCCGTAATAGGAGGCGACGCCGGTCTGGTCGTAACCATGCGGGTCGATGATGTCAGTGCTGGCGCAACCGGCGAGTAAAGAGAGCAGGGCGCAGGCGCCTAGCAGGTGTTTCATTCGAAAGTTCCCAAATAACAATGTGGGAGCGAGCCTGCTCGCGAAGAGGCCATCACATTCAATATCTCTATTGGATGCCATGACGCTTTCGCGAGCAGGCTCGCTCCCACAGGGATCGGAACCAGGCTTTGGCTCTGGCTCCATTGTGGTCAGCCTTCGAGCTTGCTTTTCAGCAGTTCGTTCACTTGCTGCGGGTTGGCCTTGCCTTTGGAGGCTTTCATGGCCTGACCGACGAAGAAGCCGAACATCTTGCCGCGTTTGGCTTCGTCTGCCGCGCGGTATTGCTCGACCTGCTCGGCGTTGGCCGCAAGCATTTCGTCCAGCACCGCCGAGATCGCGCCGCTGTCGGTGACTTGCTTCAAGCCGCGTTTTTCGATGATCTCGTCCGCGCTGCCTTCACCGTTGGCCATCGCTTCGAACACAACCTTGGCGATCTTGCCAGAGATGGTGTTGTCTTTGATGCGCTGCAGCATGCCGCCCAATTGCTCGGCCGAAACCGGTGACTCGTCGATGTCCAGGCCTTGCTTGTTGAGCAGGCTGCCCAACTCGACCATCACCCAGTTCGCCGCCAGTTTGGCGTCGCCGCCGATGGCTGCGACTTTCTCGAAGTAATCAGCTTGTTCGCGGCTGGTGGCCAAAACGCTGGCGTCATAGACCGACAGACCGAATTGCTCCTGGAAGCGCTCGCGTTTCTGTGGAGGCAGTTCCGGCAGGGTGGCGCGCACCTCGCCGAGGAACGACTCTTCGATTACCACTGGCAGCAGATCCGGATCGGGGAAGTAACGGTAGTCGTTGGCTTCCTCTTTGGAACGCATCGGACGGGTTTCGTCCTTGTTCGGATCGTACAGACGGGTCTGCTGGATCACTTTGCCGCCGTCTTCGATCAGCTCGATCTGACGCTGGATCTCGGAGTTGATCGCCTTCTCGATGAAACGGAACGAGTTGACGTTCTTGATCTCGCAGCGTGTGCCGAACTCAACCTGGCCTTTCGGACGGATCGACACGTTGCAGTCGCAACGCAGCGAACCTTCGGCCATGTTGCCGTCGCAGATGCCCAGATAACGGACCAGCGCGTGGATCGCCTTGACGTAAGCCACGGCTTCCTTGGCGCTGCGCATGTCCGGCTCGGAAACGATTTCCAGCAGCGGCGTGCCGGCACGGTTCAGGTCGATGCCGGTGGCACCGTTGAATTCTTCGTGCAGGCTCTTGCCGGCGTCTTCTTCCAGGTGCGCGCGGGTGATGCCGACACGTTTGACCGTGCCGTCTTCCAGCGCGATGTCCAGGTGGCCCTTGCCGACGATCGGCAATTCCATCTGGCTGATCTGGTAGCCCTTCGGCAGATCCGGGTAGAAGTAGTTTTTACGCGCGAACACGTTGTGCTGACCGATCTCGGCGTCAATCGCCAGACCGAACATCACCGCCATGCGCACTGCTTCCTGGTTCAGCACCGGCAATACGCCGGGCATGCCCAGATCGATCAGGCTCGCCTGAGTGTTCGGCTCGGAGCCGAACGTGGTCGAACTACCGGAAAAGATTTTCGACCGGGTGGTGAGCTGGGTATGAATCTCCAGCCCGATCACGACTTCCCATTGCATGTGTGTCTCCTCAGAAGCCGGTTGGGGTGCGGGTGTGCCAGTCGGTGTTCAACTGGTACTGATGCGCAACGTTGAGCAAACGGCCTTCCTGGAAATACGGAGCGAGCAGCTGCACGCCGACCGGCAGACCGTCGACAAAACCGGCCGGCATCGACAGGCCCGGCAGGCCCGCGAGGTTGGCGGTGATGGTGTAGACGTCTTCCAGATAGGCAGCGACCGGGTCGCTGTTCTTGGCGCCGAGTTTCCAGGCCGGGTTCGGCGTGGTTGGGCCGAGGATGATGTCGACTTCATTAAAGGCAGTCATGAAATCGTTCTTCACCAGGCGGCGAATCTTCTGCGCTTTGAGGTAGTAGGCATCGTAGTAACCGGCGGACAGCGCGTAGGCACCGACCATGATCCGGCGCTGTACTTCAGGGCCGAAGCCTTCGCCACGCGAGCGCTTGTACAGGTCGATGAGGTTTTCCGGGTTCTCGCAGCGATGGCCGAAGCGCACGCCGTCGAAACGCGACAGGTTCGAGGAGGCTTCTGCCGGCGCGATCACGTAGTACGCAGGAATCGCGTGCTGCATGTTCGGCAGGCTGATTTCCTTGATCACGGCACCGAGCTTCTGCAGCTCTTTGATGCTGTTCTGGATCAGCTCGGCAATGCGCGGGTCGAGACCGGCGCTGAAGTATTCCTTCGGCACACCGATGCGCAAGCCTTGCAGCGATTCGTTCAGGCTGGCGGAGTAATCCGGCACAGGCTCATCGATGCTGGTGGAGTCGTTCTGATCGAAACCGGCCATACCTTGCAACATAATTGCGCAGTCTTCGGCAGTGCGGGCCAACGGCCCACCCTGATCGAGGCTGGAGGCGTAGGCGATCATGCCCCAGCGCGAAACACGACCGTACGTCGGTTTCAGGCCGGTGAGGTTGGTGAACGCGGCTGGCTGACGGATCGAGCCACCGGTGTCAGTGGCGGTGGCCGCTGGCAACAGACGAGCGGCAACGGCCGCCGCCGAACCACCGGACGAACCGCCCGGCACGTGTTCCAGATTCCACGGGTTTTTCACCGCGCCGTACCAGCTCGACTCGTTGGCCGAACCCATGGCGAATTCGTCCATGTTGGTCTTGCCCAGGGTCACGGCGCCGGCAGCGGCCAGTTTGGCGACCACGGTGGCGTCGTACGGAGCCTTGAAGTTGTCGAGCATCTTCGAGCCGCAACTGGTGCGAATGCCCTGGGTGCAGAACAGGTCTTTGTGGGCGATCGGCGCACCCAGCAGGGCGCCGCTTTCACCATTGGCCCGGCGTGTATCAGCGGCTTTCGCCTGCTCGAGTGCCAGCTCTTCGGTGAGGCTGATGAAACTGTTGAGCTGCGGATCGAGCTGGGAAATACGCGCCAGCAGGACTTTGGTCAGCTCTTCGGAGGAAAACTTTTTATCGGCAAGACCACGAGCGATCTCGGCCAGAGTCATTTGATGCATTGCAGGCTCATTCCCTTTAGTCGATGACTTTCGGAACCAGATACAGGCCGTTTTCGACCGCTGGTGCGATGGACTGGTAGGCCTCGCGGTGATTGGTTTCGGTCACGACATCGGCGCGCAGGCGCTGACTGGCTTCCAGCGGGTGGGCCAATGGCTCGATACCGTCAGTATTAACAGCCTGCATTTCGTCGACCAGACCGAGAATGCTGTTGAGGGCCGAGGTGATGTGCGGAAGATCGGCATCATTAAGGCCAAGGCAGGCCAAATGCGCGATTTTTTCCACGTCGGAGCGTTCTAGTGCCATCGGGATTCTCCAGTGGAAAACAGAACGGACGGCGTCCGTGTGTTAGATTGTCGGAACACTACCGCACTTCTACGGTCATAAGGCCGCGATTGTGGGGCTTGGTGCACAGAAAAGCGGCCAATTTAACATATTGGCGCCTTGCCCAAAATCCCTGTCGTTGTTAGAGTTTGCCGCACTTTTTTACCCACGCGTTGCCTAGGGTCCCTTTCCCATGTTCAAGAAACTGCGTGGCATGTTTTCCAGCGATCTTTCCATTGACCTGGGCACTGCCAACACCCTTATTTACGTGCGCGAGCGCGGTATCGTTCTGAATGAGCCATCGGTTGTGGCCATTCGGACACACGGTAATCAGAAAAGTGTCGTTGCTGTCGGCACCGAGGCCAAGCGCATGCTCGGTCGTACGCCGGGCAACATTGCTGCCATTCGTCCGATGAAAGACGGCGTGATCGCCGACTTCAGCGTCTGCGAAAAGATGCTGCAATACTTCATCAACAAGGTTCACGAAAACAGCTTTCTGCAGCCTAGCCCTCGTGTGCTGATCTGCGTTCCATGCAAATCCACCCAGGTTGAGCGTCGTGCCATCCGTGAATCGGCCCTCGGTGCCGGTGCCCGTGAAGTGTTCCTGATCGAAGAGCCGATGGCTGCAGCGATCGGTGCCGGCCTTCCGGTAGAAGAGGCGCGCGGTTCGATGGTCGTCGATATCGGTGGTGGTACCACTGAAATCGCCCTGATCTCCCTGAACGGTGTGGTCTACGCCGAATCCGTGCGCGTGGGTGGCGACCGCTTCGACGAAGCGATCATCACTTATGTGCGCCGTAACTACGGCAGCCTGATCGGTGAATCCACCGCAGAGCGCATCAAGCAGGAAATCGGTACGGCCTACCCGGGCGGCGAAGTTCGCGAAGTCGACGTTCGCGGTCGTAACCTGGCCGAAGGCGTTCCACGCGCATTCACTCTGAACTCCAACGAAGTGCTGGAAGCTCTGCAAGAGTCCCTGGCCACCATCGTTCAGGCAGTGAAGAGTGCTCTGGAGCAATCGCCGCCGGAACTGGCTTCCGACATCGCCGAGCGTGGCCTGGTGCTGACCGGTGGTGGCGCGCTGTTGCGTGACCTCGACAAGTTGCTGGCCCAGGAAACCGGTCTGCCGGTGATCGTTGCCGAAGATCCGCTGACCTGTGTTGCTCGCGGCGGTGGCCGTGCATTGGAAATGATGGATAAGCACACCATGGATCTGCTCTCGAGCGAATAAGTCGCTGAGGCAATACGTGGGTGAGCGCACAGGCAGCACTTTGCAGTGCTGCCTGTTGGCGTTTATCTTCTGTCAGTCTTCATCCAGGCCGGTTTGATGCCGTATGAATAAACAGAACATTTGCCTGGGAGGAGCGGCTTATTAAACCGCTTTTCGCCAAAGGCCCTTCGCTGGGTGTGCGCCTGCTGGTGCTGGCCGTGCTGTCGGTCGCACTGATGGTGGTCGATGCCCGCTTCGACCTGCTCAAGCCCGCGCGCAAACAAGCGTCGCTGGTGTTGATGGACGCCTACTGGATCACCGACCTGCCCGGACGGCTGTGGGACGGTATCGCCAGTCAGTTCGGCAGTCGCACCGAGCTTGTCGCCGAAAACGAAAAACTCAAGACCGAAAACCTGCTGTATCAGGGCCGCATGCAAAAGCTTGCCGCGCTGACCGAGCAGAACGTTCGGCTGCGCGAGTTGCTCAATTCTTCTGCGCTGGTCAACGAAAAGGTCGAAGTGGCCGAATTGATCGGCATGGACCCCAACCCTTTCACCCATCGCATCATCATCAATAAAGGTGAGCGCGACGGCGTGGTGCTCGGTCAACCGGTGCTCGATGCGCGCGGTTTGATGGGGCAGGTGGTCGAGTTGATGCCTTACACCTCCCGTGTACTGCTGCTGACCGACACCACTCACAGCATTCCCGTGCAGGTGAACCGTAACGGTCTGCGGGCGATTGCCAGCGGCACCGGCAACCCTGAACGCCTGGAACTGCGGCATGTCGCCGACACGGCGGATATCAAGGAAGGCGATTTGCTGGTCAGCTCCGGTCTTGGCCAGCGCTTCCCGGCCGGTTACCCGGTGGCGACGGTCAAGGAAGTGATCCATGACTCGGGCCAACCGTTCGCGATCGTCCGGGCCGTGCCAACCGCTGCTTTGAACCGCAGCCGCTACCTGCTGCTGGTGTTCAGCGACTCGCGCACCGCCGAGGAACGCGCCAACGACGCCGCGCAAGCTCAAGAAGCGCTGGATGCCCATGGCGGCGGTCCGATGCCGGCCTCTGTGGTTTCCCGACCGTTGGTCATGCCGGCGCCTGCTGCTCCGGCTACCGAGCCAGCGCCGGCCGCTACGACGCCAGCCGCGACCCCGGTCAAACCCGCCGCGAGCAAGCCGCCTGCGGCCGCACCGGCGGCGACCAAGCCCCCGGCGTCTTCTCCTGCCGCCAGCAAACCACCTGCCAAACCGCCGGCAACGACGCCAGCCACCACTGGGGGACGAGAATAATGGTCGGTGTCAAAGCCTCCCGAAATGGCTGGATCATCTGGCTGACCTTCGTTGTCGGCATATTGCTCAGCGTTTCGCCGTTACCGATCTTCATGGAAATCCTGCGCCCGCTGTGGCTGGCCTTGCTGCTGACATTCTGGGCGCTTTACATGCCGCACGCGGTCGGTATGGTCACGGCATTCTGCCTGGGCCTGGCCGAAGACGTGTTGCAAGGCGATCTGTTTGGGCAGAACGCGCTCGTTCTTACCCTTATTACTTTCCTGGTGCTGTCATTGCAACAGCGCCTGCGCATGTTCCCGATGTGGCAACAGTGCCTGGTGATTCTGGTGATTTTCGGGCTCGCGCAACTGGTGCAGTTGTGGCTCAGTGCCTTGACCGGTAACCGTCAACCAACCCTGGCGCTGGTGCTGCCGGCACTGACCAGTGCCTTGCTCTGGCCCTGGATCAGCTTCGCTTTGCGTGGATTACGCCGCCGCTACAAAATCAATTGAGCCGGTGAAGCAGGGCACTGAACAGGGGATGTTTTGATGAAACTGCTTTACCTCGCCTCCGGATCGCCGCGTCGACGTGAGTTACTCACGCAGATCGGCGTTCCTTTTTCCGCCATCAGTGCGGACATCGATGAAACGCCATTCCCCGAAGAATCACCTGCGGCCTACGTCGAACGCCTCGCGCGCGGCAAGGCCGAGGCGGGGCGGCGCACGGTTGTATCGGCTGCGCCGTTTTGCGTTCTGGGCGCCGACACTGCTGTGGTGCTCGATGGCAAAATTCTTGGCAAACCGGTGGACGAAGCCGACGCATGCGCCATGCTGATGATGTTGTCCGGCAAAGAACATGAAGTGCTGACAGCCATCGCTGTGCTCGAAGGCGAGCGCTGCGAGTCGCGGGTGGTGCGCAGTCTGGTACGGTTCCGGTCGATCAGCCGCGAGGAGGCCGCTGCCTACTGGGCCAGCGGTGAACCCCGGGACAAGGCCGGTGGTTATGGCATTCAAGGGCTCGGCGCGGTGTTTGTCGCGGGGCTCAATGGCAGCTATTCAGCGGTGGTCGGGCTGCCTGTTTGCGAAACCGCAGAACTGTTGGGCCATTTCGGCATACCCTGTTGGCAAAACCTGAACGCGCAATAAGCGTCGTACGAACAAGATGCGGCCATTATCGTGAACACGCCTGAACGAGATCCTGCCATGAGTGAAGAGATTCTGATCAACATAACGCCGATGGAATCGCGCGTGGCGGTGGTCGAAAACGGTGTGCTGCAAGAAGTCCACGTCGAGCGCACGCAAAAGCGCGGGATCGTCGGCAACATCTATAAAGGCAAGATTGTCCGGGTACTGCCGGGTATGCAGGCAGCCTTCGTCGACATCGGCCTCGATCGTGCGGCGTTCATTCATGCCGCGGAAATCTCTCTGCGCGAAGGCCCAGCGGTGGAAAGCATCAGCTCGCTGGTGCACGAAGGCCAGAGCCTGGTGGTACAAGTCACCAAGGATCCGATCGGTTCCAAAGGTGCGCGACTGACGACGCAATTGTCGATTCCATCGCGCTATCTGGTGTACATGCCGCGCACCGCCCACGTTGGCATTTCCCTGAAAATCGAAGACGAAGCCGAGCGCGATCGCCTCAAGCAGGTGGTCACCGATTGTGTCGCCAAAGAAGGCATCAAGGAGGCCGGCGGCTTCATTCTGCGCACCGCCGCCGAAGGTGCCGGGGCCGATGAGATCCTCATGGACATCCGCTACCTGCGGCGCCTGTGGGATCAGATCAACGAACAGATCAAAACCATCGCCGCGCCGAGCGTGATCTACGAAGACCTCGGCCTGGCCTTGCGCACGTTGCGTGATCTGGTTAATCCGAAAATCGAGAAGATCCGCATCGATTCCCGGGAAACCTTCCAGAAAACCACGCAGTTTGTCGCCGAACTGATGCCGGAAATCGCTGATCGACTGGAACACTATCCGGGCGAGCGGCCGATTTTCGATCTGTACGGTGTCGAGGACGAAATCCAGAGAGCGCTCGAGCGCAAAGTGCCGCTGAAATCCGGTGGCTATCTGGTGGTCGATCCGGCCGAAGCCATGACCACCATCGACGTCAACACCGGCGCTTTCGTTGGTCATCGCAATCTCGAAGAAACCATCTTCAAGACCAACCTCGAAGCGGCGACCGCGATAGCCCGGCAGATGCGCCTGCGCAATCTGGGCGGGATCATCATCATCGACTTCATCGACATGGAAGATGAAGAGCACCGGCGCCAGGTTCTGCGAACCCTGGAAAAACAGCTGGAGCGCGATCACGCCAAGACCAACATCATCGGTATTACCGAGTTGGGCCTAGTGCAGATGACCCGCAAGCGCACCCGCGAAAGCCTTGAGCAAGTGTTGTGCGAACCGTGCAGTTGCTGTCAGGGTCGCGGCAAATTGAAGACTGCGGAAACCATCTGTTACGAGATCTTCCGCGAGATCCTTCGTGAGGCCCGGGCCTATCAGGCCGAGGGTTATCGGGTGCTGGCGAACCAGAAAGTGGTGGACCGGCTGCTTGATGAAGAATCCGGTAATGTCGCCGAGCTTGAAGGGTTCATCGGCCGCACCATACGCTTCCAGGTGGAAACCATGTATTCCCAGGAACAATATGACGTGGTGCTGCTCTGAACCCCTGCATCACCCTTTTTTCACAGCGGCTGGCCTCAGCTTTTCGCAGTATTTTTGCCATGGGAGCCAACTGACATGGACCGTCTGACACGCATTTTGGCCGCACTCACCCGTTGGGGGCTGGGCCTGTGCGCGTTGGTTCTGGTGTTGATGGCGTTGTACGTCAGTCTCGGCCGCGAACTGACGCCGTTGGTGGCCGAATATCGAGCCGACATCGAAGACAAGGCCAGCGCCGCCCTCGGCATGCCGTTGCAGATTGGCGAACTGGAAGGCAGCTGGAGCGGTTTTGCGCCAATCCTGTTGGCCCATGATGTGATGGTCGGCGACGGCGCCAATGCCTTGCGCCTCGATCGTGTGCGGGCGGTGCCCGATCTTTGGGCCAGCCTGTTGGCCCGAGAAGTGCGCATCGCTCATCTGGAACTCAATGGCTTGAAAATCAGCCTCAAGGAAGCCGAGGACGGCACCTGGGCGCTGGAAGGTTTGCCGGTGCAGAAGGATCAGCCGCTGGATCCCGAGCAACTGTTCAACCGCTCGCAGATGATCCAGCAATTGTCGGTGCTCGAAAGTCAGGTGACCTTGCAGCCGCTCGATCACCCACCGATGACGCTCACCTATGTCGGCCTCAATCTGAAGACCGGTGCCAGTCGGCAACGCCTTGACGCACGCTTGACCTTGCCTGACGGCCAACCTGTAGCGTTGAGCCTGCGCACGCGGATTCGCCCCAGTCAGTTACGCGACAGCACGGTGGAGGGCTACGCCAGCCTGCCGCAAAGCGACTGGTCGAAGTGGCTGCCGGAGCGTCTGACCCAGCAGTGGAATTTCTCCGAGATCAAAGCCGGCGGCGAGCTTTGGGTGAACTGGGCCGAGGGTACTTTGCAAAGTGCCGCGATTCGTTTGAATGCCCCGCAACTGAGCGGTGCTTACGCCGAGCGCAAGCCGATCCAGATCAACAATCTGGCGCTCAACGCCTATTACGAAAACAGTGCCAAAGGCGCGACGGTTACTTTCGATTCGCTGGCGATGAATGTCGGTGAAACCCGCTGGGAATCGCGGGTGCAAGTGCAGCAGACCCGGGCCACTGACAAGGTCGAGGAGCTCTGGCACTTACAGGCTGATCGCCTCGACCTGACCCCCATCACCCCACTGCTCAACGCGCTGGGGCCGTTGCCGCAGGGTGTCGCCACAGCCGTGGAGCGCCTGAAAGTCACCGGCGGCCTGCGCAATGTCCTGCTGGATTTCCGCCCGAATGCCACGGACGGAACCAAATTCGGTTTCGCTGCCAACCTCGATTCCGTAGGTTTTGATGCCTATCACGGCGCTCCGGCGGCGCGGAATGTCAGCGGTAGCCTGAGCGGCAACCTCGATGGGGGTGAGTTGCGCATGGACAGCAAGGATTTCGTCCTGCACCTCGATCCGATTTTCGCCAAGCCATGGCAATACATTCAGGCCAACGCCCGCCTCACCTGGAAGCTTGATAAGGACGGCTTCACCCTGATTGCACCGTATCTGAAGGTACTGGGCGAAGAGGGCAAGATTGCCGGTGACTTCCTGATTCGCCTGCACTTCGATCACAGCCAGGAAGACTACATGGACCTGCGGGTCGGTCTGGTTGACGGCGACGGCCGCTATACCGCCAAGTACTTGCCCGAAGTGTTGAGCCCGGCGCTGGATGAATGGCTACGTACGGCGATTCTCAAGGGCGCGGTGGATCAGGGTTTCTTTCAGTATCAAGGCTCGCTGAGCAAGAACGCCGGGGAGGCTGATCGCAGCATCAGTCTGTTCTTCAAGGTGCATGACGCCGAACTGGCCTTCCAGCCAGGTTGGCCGCATGTCAGCAAGGTCAGTGGCGACGTGTTCATCGAGGACAGCGGCGTGCGGATCTGGGCCAGCAAAGGCCAATTGCTCGACACCCAGGTCAGCAACGTCTTCGTCAATATTCCCCATGTCCCGGCCGGACAACATACCCATATGTACCTCGACGGCGCGTTCGCGGGTGGTCTGGGGGACGGTTTGAAGATTCTTCAGGATGCACCGATCGGCACCGGTGAAACCTTTGCCGGTTGGGAAGGCGCGGGCGATCTGCAAGGCAAGCTCAAACTCGACGTGCCGCTGGACAAGGGTGGCGACCAGCCGAAAATCGTCGTCGACTTCAAGACCGCCAACGCGCGGCTGAAGCTGGCGGAGCCGAAACTGGAGCTGACGCAGCTCAAGGGTGATTTCCGTTTCGACAGCGCCAAGGGTCTCAGCGGGCAGAATATCGCTGCCCGAGCGTTCGACAAGCCAGTCACTGCGCAGATTTTCGCTGATGGCAGCGCCAACCAGCTCAAGACCCGGGTCGCTGCGTCGGGGCAGGTCGAAGTCAAGAAACTGACTGACTGGCTCGGTGTCACCCAACCGTTGCCAGCGTCCGGGACGATTCCCTATCAGTTGCAACTGAATCTGGACGGTAACGACAGCCAGTTGATGGTCAGCTCCAATCTCAAAGGTGTTGCGGTCGATCTGCCAGCACCGTTTGGCATGGCGGCGGATGTCGGTCGAGACACCGTTTTCCGCATGACCCTGCAAGGGCAGGAGCGGCGTTATTGGGTCAGTTACGGTCAACTGGCCAGTTTTACCTTTGCTGCGCCGCCGACTGATTTTGCCCAGGGGCGCGGTGAGTTGTTCCTCGGGGCAGGCGAAGCCGTGTTGCCGGGTGCCAAGGGTTTGCGTGTTCGCGGTGTGCTGTCGGAGCTGGACGTCGCACCCTGGCAGGATCTGGTTGGCAAATACGCCGGACAGGATCCGGGCGGCAATGCCAAGCAACTGTTGAGCAGTGCCGATTTCAAGATTGGCAAACTGACGGCATTCGGCACGACGCTGGATCAGGCCTCGGTCCAGCTGAATCGCAAACCGGGGGCGTGGAATCTGGCGCTCGACAGTCAGCAGGCCAAAGGCACTGCTGGCCTGCCAGACGCCAAAAACGCGCCGATTGCGGTGAACCTGCAGTACGTGCGACTGCCGGCGTCGGATCCGACGGTGCAGGCTGACGAGAACTCACCTGATCCGTTGGCGTCTGTCGATCCAACGAAAATCCCGGCGCTGGATATCACCATCAATCAACTGTTCCTGGGCCAGGATCTGGTCGGTGGCTGGTCGCTGAAGATCCGCCCCACCAGCAGAGGGATCGCCATGAACAATCTCGACATGGGGCTCAAAGGCATCCTGTTGCAGGGCAATGGCGGCTGGGAGGGTGTACCGGGTTCCAGCACTAGCTGGTTCAAGGGGCGGATCGGCGGCAAGAACCTCGCCGATGTCCTCAAAGGCTGGGGCTTCGCACCGAGTGTGACCAGCGAAGAATTCCACATGGATGTCGATGGCCGCTGGCCGGGTTCGCCGGCGTGGCTGGCGACCAAGCGTTTCTCCGGCACCCTCGATGCGTCGCTGAACAAGGGCCAGTTTGTCGAGGTAGAAGGCGGCGCGCAGGCTTTGCGAGTGTTCGGCCTGCTCAATTTCAACTCCATTGGCCGCCGTTTGCGCCTGGACTTTTCCGACCTGTTTGGCAAAGGTCTGAGCTATGACCGGGTCAAAGGCCTGCTGGTGGCGACCAACGGTGTTTACGATACCAAAGAGCCAATTCGCCTGACCGGGCCATCGAGCAATATTGAGCTCAACGGCAAGTTGGACCTGGTGGCTGAACAGGTCGACGCCAAGTTGCTGGTGACGCTGCCGGTGACCAACAACCTGCCGATCGCCGCGCTGATCGTGGGGGCTCCAGCGGTCGGCGGGGCGCTGTTCCTGATCGACAAGCTCATCGGCGACCGTGTTTCACGCTTTGCCAGTGTGAAATACACCGTTAAGGGCCCGTGGAAAGAGCCGAAAATCACTTTCGACAAGCCATTTTGAGTAGCATGAGGCTAGCCCAATCTGTAGGGGCTGCGGCACGCTGCGATCTTTTGCTTTTAAACGATCAAGATCAAAAGATCGCAGCCTTCGGCAGCTCCTACAGTGGAATATGTTGATCGCAGATCAGGAGCGGCCATGTCTTTAGCGGTGATTCAAATGGTCAGCCAGAGTGACGTGCTGGCCAATCTGGCCCAGGCCCGGCGCCTGCTTGAGCAGGCAGCGGCCGGTGGCGCGAAGCTGGCGGTACTGCCGGAAAACTTCGCCGCCATGGGCCGTCGCGACATCGCCGATATCGGCCGCGCTGAAGCCGTTGGCGAAGGACCGATCCTGCCATGGTTGAAACAGACCGCCCGCGACCTCAAGTTATGGATAGTGGCCGGCACATTGCCGTTGCCGCCGGTTGATCAGCCGACAGGCAAATCACACGCGTGTTCGCTGCTGGTCGACGATCAGGGCGAAACCGTTGCACGGTATGACAAGTTGCATCTGTTTGATGTGGATGTAGCGGACAATCGAGGCCGTTACCGCGAATCCGATGACTATGCTTATGGCAGTGGTGTGGTGGTTGCGGATACACCGGTCGGCAAAGTGGGCCTGACCGTATGTTACGACCTGCGCTTTCCGGAGCTGTACAGCGAATTGCGCGCTGCCGGAGCCGAGTTGATTACTGCCCCATCGGCCTTTACCGCCGTGACCGGCGCGGCGCATTGGGACGTATTGATTCGCGCGCGGGCCATCGAAACACAGTGTTATGTGCTGGCGGCTGCGCAGGGCGGAACCCATCCGGGACCGCGAGAAACCTTCGGGCATGCGGCGATCATCGACCCATGGGGCCGAGTGCTGGCGAGTCAGGATCAAGGCGAAGCGGTGTTGCTGGCCGAACGCGATAGCAATGAACAAGCGTCCATCAGGGCGCGGATGCCGGTGACGAGTCATCGGCGGTTTTTCTCGCAGGGCGCACAGCGACCTGCTTCAGAACACGAATTTAAGGCCTAAACCATGAGCGAGTTGTTGTCCTCAGTCAGTGATCACCTTTTGGCGCCCGGCGGCGTGACGATCGAGAGCCTGCAAAGCGTACTCGGCGATCTGGCGGGCCCGGGCATCGATGCTGCCGACCTGTATTTTCAGGGCCAGATCTCCGAGTCCTGGGCGCTGGAAGACGGCATCGTCAAGGAAGGCAGTTTCAATCTCGACCAAGGTGTCGGTGTGCGTGCGCAGTCCGGTGAAAAAACCGGTTTCGCCTACAGCAACGCGATCACCCTTGAAGCGCTGGGTGCTGCGGCGCGTGCGGCCCGTTCGATTTCCCGGGCCGGGCAGAACGGCACGGTGCAGGCGTTCACCACTCAGGACGTCGCCCAGTTGTATGCGCCGGACAATCCGTTGGAAGTGTTGAGCCGTGCCGAGAAAGTCGAGCTGCTCAAGCGCATCGACGTCGCCACGCGCGCGCTCGATCCGCGTATCCAGCAAGTCAGCGTGAGCATGGCCGGGGTTTGGGAACGCATTCTCGTGGCTTCCACCGACGGCGGTCTGGCGGCGGATGTTCGACCGCTGGTGCGTTTCAATGTCAGCGTTATTGTTGAGCAGAACGGTCGTCGGGAGCGCGGCGGCCATGGCGGCGGCGGGCGTACCGACTACCGTTATTTCCTCGCTGAAGACCGCGCCATGGGTTATGCCCGTGAAGCGCTGCGTCAGGCGCTGGTGAACCTGGAAGCGATTCCGGCACCGGCCGGGACGCTGCCGGTGGTGCTGGGGTCGGGCTGGTCCGGTGTGCTGCTGCACGAAGCGGTTGGCCACGGTCTGGAAGGCGACTTCAACCGCAAGGGCAGCTCCGCCTACAGCGGTCGTATGGGCGAAATGGTCGCTTCCAAGCTCTGCACCATTGTCGATGACGGCACCTTGAGCGGCCGTCGCGGCTCGCTGAGCGTCGACGACGAGGGCACCCCGACCGAGTGCACCACGCTGATCGAAAACGGCGTGCTCAAGGGCTACATGCAGGACAAGCTCAACGCGCGCCTGATGGGCGTAGCCCGTACCGGCAACGGTCGTCGTGAATCCTATGCACACCTGCCGATGCCGCGGATGACCAACACCTACATGCTTGGCGGCGAAAGCGATCCGGCAGAAATCATCGCCTCGGTGAAGAAAGGCATCTACTGCGCGAACCTTGGCGGTGGCCAGGTCGACATTACCAGCGGCAAATTCGTGTTCTCCACCAGCGAGGCGTATTTGATCGAAGACGGCAAGATCACCGCGCCGGTCAAGGGCGCGACGTTGATCGGCAACGGCCCTGAGGCGATGAGCCGGGTGTCGATGGTCGGTAACGATCTTTCGCTTGATAGCGGTGTGGGAACGTGTGGCAAGGATGGGCAGTCGGTACCAGTGGGTGTTGGCCAGCCGACGCTGAAAATCGATGCGATCACCGTGGGTGGCACGGGCGCATAAGAAGGGATGGAGCTTCGGGTGGCGCGCAGGGCGGCCACCCGGTGGCGAATATCAACGCAGACCGCGTTGAGTCTCGTCCAGCTCACGGATGTACTTGAAGATTTTACGGCTTGAGGCAGGCGCTTTGTTTTGCGCAACCTCATGCTGAGCCTGACGGATCAGGGAACGCAGTTGCTGGCGATCGGCGTCCGGGTACTCCAGGACGAATTTCTCCAGCACGGCATCATCACCGGCGATCAGGCGGTCACGCCAGCGTTCGAGATTGTGGAAACGCTCGTTGTACTGACGAGTGGAGGCATCGAGTTGATCGAGCAAAATGAGGATCGCGTCAGTGTCCTGATCGCGCATCAGTTTGCCGATGAACTGCAAATGCCGTTTACGCGCGATATTCGCGGTGTGCTTCGGCGCATCGGCCAAGGCACGGCGCATCGCGTCGGTCAGTGGCAGTTTTGCCACCAAGTCAGGCTTGAGTGTTGTAAGGCGCTCGCCAAGGTCAACCAGAGCATGCAGCTCGCGTTTGACCTGAGATTTGCTTTTTTCTCCCGTATCGAGGGAGTCGTCGTAAGAATCAACCATGGTGGCAGTCCGCAAAGAAACGCCGCCATGATAACCAGTCGGGGGCCGCTTGTCCGGCCCGGTCGCTCGA
Organism: Pseudomonas sp. A0308; assembly: GCF_044218815.1. Classification (NCBI taxonomy): domain Bacteria; kingdom Pseudomonadati; phylum Pseudomonadota; class Gammaproteobacteria; order Pseudomonadales; family Pseudomonadaceae; genus Pseudomonas; species Pseudomonas sp. A0308. The sequence goes on along the minus strand of NZ_CP162581.1, from coordinate 2,317,630 downwards.
TGGCCCCAGCCGAAAGCAGAATTTGAGTGGAGATGAGCATGAGTGCAGTTCAAAGCGTCGGCCCGCAGGCATTGCCGGCACTGCAGGAACAAGTCGAGCAGATCATCGCCGAAGCCAAGCGCCAGGGCGCCAGTGCCTGTGAAGTCGCGGTGTCGCTGGAGCAGGGCCTGTCGACATCCGTGCGTCAGCGCGAGGTCGAAACAGTCGAGTTCAACCGCGATCAGGGCTTTGGCATCACGTTGTATGTTGGCCAGCGCAAAGGCTCTGCCAGCACCTCCGCCACCGGGCCGGATGCGATTCGCGAGACGGTGGCTGCCGCACTGGCGATCGCCAAGCACACATCCGAAGATGAAGCCTCAGGCTTGGCCGATGCGGCGTTGATGGCCAGGGATCAGCAGGATTTCGACTTGTTCCACGAATGGGACATCACCCCGGAACAGGCCATCGAGAAAGCGTTGCTCTGTGAAGCGGCCGCTTTCGATGCCGATGCGCAGATCAAAAACGCCGACGGCACCACACTCAGCACCCACCAGGGCTGCCGCGTGTATGGCAACAGCCACGGTTTTATCGGTGGTTATGCGTCGACACGGCACAGCCTCAGCTGCGTGATGATCGCCGAAGCCGATGGCCAGATGCAGCGCGATTACTGGTACGACGTGAGCCGTCAGGGCGAGTTGCTGGCCGACCCTGTGAGCATCGGCCAACGTGCCGCGCAGCGGGCGGCGGGTCGCTTGGGCGCGCGTCCGGTGCCGACTTGTGAAGTGCCGGTACTGTTTTCGGCCGAGCTGGCGGGCGGGTTGTTCGGCAGTTTCCTCTCGGCGGTTTCCGGTGGCAGCCTGTATCGAAAATCGTCGTTCCTGGAAGGCACGCTGGGCCAGAAACTGTTTCCGGAGTGGCTGACCATCGATGAGCGTCCTCACCTGATGCGCGCCATGGGCAGCGCCTCCTACGACGGTGATGGTCTGGCGACCTACGCCAAACCGTTCGTCGAGAAAGGCGAGTTGGTGTCGTACATCCTCGGTACTTACTCCGGCCGTAAACTCGGCATGCCGAGCACCGCCAACGCTGGCGGTGTGCACAACCTGTTCGTCACTCATGGCGACGAAGACCAGGCGGCACTGCTGCGGCGCATGGGCCGCGGGTTGTTGGTTACCGAGTTGATGGGCCATGGATTGAACATGGTCACCGGCGACTATTCGCGCGGGGCGGCGGGTTTTTGGGTCGAGAATGGCGAAATTCAGTTCGCGGTGCAGGAAGTGACCATCGCCGGCAACATGCGCGACATGTTCAAGCAGATCGTCGCAGTGGGTAATGATCTGGAACTGCGCAGCAACATCCGCACTGGCTCGGTGTTGATCGAGCGAATGACGGTGGCGGGCAGCTAAGCGCCCACTCTCTACGCAAACAGGCGCGCCACCCCATCGGGTGGCGCGCCTTTTTTATGTCTGCTTTTTAGGCGCAGCCTGCGGCAGCTCCTATAAAAAGCGCTCTTGTGTTGGTTCTCATTATCATCTAATAATAAATCTCATTATCGAATGAGCCGTGGATCATGAGTTCTGCCTTGCACGAGCAGCCGTACCTCGAAAGCTGGCGCTGGATGAGTCGTCAGATCCGATGCGCGATGGATCCTGACGAACCGCGCCTGATCGAACATTACCTGGCCGAGGGCCGGTATCTGTCCTGTTGCACAGCGACCTCGCCCTGGACCGTCGCTGAAACTTCCTTCCGATTGCTGCTCGACACGGCCACCGACACCGCGTTGCCGTGGCACTGGCGCAGCCTCTGTCTCGATCAAGCCTGGCGCCCCTTGCGTGAAATGGAGCGCCTGTCGCTGTGCAAATGCCGGCTCAAACGCTGGCAACGCTACACCTGGCAACTGGCGACCTGCGAGTTGCAACCCTCGATTCCTCTTATTGAATTAGTCCAAGGATTTACTGATGGCAGACCCTAACACTCGTATCGAGCGCGACAGCATGGGCGAATTGCAGGTGCCGGTGGACGCTCTCTACGGCGCGCAAACCCAGCGCGCAGTGGATAACTTCCCGATCAGCGGCAAACCGATGCCGACGCAATTCATCCGCGCATTGATCCTGGCCAAAGCCGCCGCGGCCCGGGCCAACGTCGAACTCAACCAGATCAGCGCCGCTCAGGGCAAAGCCATCAGCGACGCCGCGCAAGGCTTGCTTGAAGGCGATTTCATGCGGCATTTCCCGGTGGATATTTTCCAGACCGGCTCCGGCACCAGCTCCAACATGAATGCCAACGAGGTGATTGCCACCCTGGCCAGCCGCCTGCTTGGCGAGCCGGTCAATGCCAACGATCACGTCAACTGCGGCCAGAGCAGCAACGACATCATCCCGACCACCATCCACGTCAGTGCTGCGCTGGCCCTGCACGAACAACTGCTGCCGGCGATGTTGCACCTGGTGCAGGTCATCGAGCACAAAGCCGAGCAAGTGCATCACCACGTCAAAACCGGGCGTACGCATTTGATGGATGCGATGCCGGTGCGTATGAGCCAGGTGCTCAACGGCTGGGCGCAGCAACTGAAGGCCAACATCGGTCATTTGCAAGACCTGCTGCCAAGCCTGCAATCCCTCGCGCAGGGCGGGACGGCGGTCGGTACCGGAATCAACGCGCATCCGGAATTCGCTGCGCGGTTCAGTCGTCAACTCAGCCAGTTGACCCATGTGCAGTTCACCCAAGGCAAAGACCTGTTCGCGCTGATCGGCTCGCAAGACACCGCCGTAGCGGTCTCCGGACAGCTCAAGGCCATCGCTGTGTCGCTGATGAAAATCGCCAACGACCTGCGCTGGATGAACTCCGGCCCCTTGGCCGGTCTCGGCGAAATCGAACTCGAAGCCCTGCAGCCGGGGTCGTCGATCATGCCGGGCAAGGTCAACCCGGTGATCCCGGAAGCGACCGCCATGGTCGCCGCCCAAGTGATCGGCAACGATTCGGTGATCACCATCGCCGGCCAGTCGGGCAATTTCGAGCTGAACGTGATGCTGCCAATCATTGCCCAGAACCTGTTGAGCGGCATCGAGTTGCTGGCCAACTCCAGTCGCCTGTTGGCTGACAAAGCCATCGCCAGCTTCAAGGTCAATGAGTCGCGGCTCAAGGAAGCGCTGTCGCGCAATCCGATTCTGGTCACCGCACTCAACCCGATCATCGGTTACCAGAAAGCCGCTGAAATCGCCAAGCAGGCCTATAAACAGGGTCGCCCGGTGATCGACGTCGCGCTGGAGCACACCGACCTGTCGCGCAGTCAGCTGGAGGAGTTGCTCAACCCCGAGAAACTCACCGCTGGCGGCGTGTAATCCCCGCAACCGCTTTGGAGGCTCACCATGGAGCACTGGAAACGCACGATCGAACGGGCCAATCGCTGCTTCATGTTGGGCGAGCTGATCGATGCCCGTGAAGCTTATCTGCAGGCGCTGGCCCTGGCGCAAGTGCTGTTCGAACGCTGGGCCGATGCCGACGAAGCGGTGGCGGCCTGTGTCATCTCCCATCACAACCTGGCGGATCTGCACTTGCGCCTGAATCAGCCGGAAGAAAGCGCCGAATATCTTTGCGCCATTCATCAACGGCTGTTGCAGACGATGCAGGACGAACGTCAGCGCCTCGCGCTGCGTGAAGCGGCGCTGCGTCAGAGCAGCAAAACTTACGTCGAGCTGCTGAATTTCATCAGCGACCACGGCGAATACCCACGCACCCAGCGTCTGTTGCATCCGGATACCGGCAATGCGCGCCGCGCACCAGCCCCACATCACCATGGAGTCCATTGAAATGGCTTTTACCTTGCCTGCCTTGCCTTATGCCTACGATGCCCTGGAGCCGCACATCGATGCGCAGACCATGGAGATCCACTACACCAAGCATCACCAGACCTACATCAACAACCTTAACGCTGCGGTGCAAGGCACTGAATATGCCGGATGGCCAGTGGAAAAACTGGTGGCCAGCGTTCAACAGTTGCCGGAAAAACTTCGCGCGGCGGTGATCAATCAGGGCGGCGGCCATGCCAACCACTCGCTGTTCTGGGAAGTCATGGTGCCCAACGGCGGCGGCAAACCGGACGGGGCGCTGGCCAAGGCCATCGACGAACAGCTGGGTGGCCTCGACAGTTTCAAAGAGGCATTCACCAAAGCTGCGCTGACCCGGTTCGGCAGTGGCTGGGCCTGGCTGAGTGTGACCCCGGAGAAGAAACTGGTCGTGGAAAGCAGCGGTAATCAGGACAGTCCGTTGATGAACGGCAACACGCCGATTCTCGGCCTCGACGTTTGGGAGCACGCCTACTACCTGCGCTACCAGAACCGTCGGCCGGAATACATCAACGCGTTCTACAACGTGATCAATTGGCCTGAAGTGGCTGCGCGCTATCAGGCTGCACTGGTTTAAGTCTCCTAAAAAAACAATTCAAGGCTGACTATGGGCACTGAGACACTGGCGGTCGGAAGCGGGCGTATGTTTCGTTACGCCGTGGGATCGCTGTTGCTGCTGGCGGGCTTAACCTTACTGGCAGCCCACGGGCTGGAATGGCTGAATCTGGAACCGAGGCTGTCGCGGGCGTTGCAGGGTGGAGCACTCTGCGCGCTCGGCACCGCGCTCGGAGCGGTGCCGGTGTTGGTGATTCGGCGCATGCCTCAGGCGCTCAGCGATACGTTACTGGGTTTCGGTGCCGGGGTGATGCTGGCGGCGACGGCGTTTTCGCTGATTGTCCCGGGCATTGCTGCCGCAGAGAGCCTGGGTCTGACACCGTGGGCGGCGAGTGGCCTGATCTGCTTCGGCATCATGTTCGGTGCGTTCGGCCTGTATCTGGTGGATCGCAAGGTGTCCGGCGCGTCACCGGAAATGTTCGTGGGCAGCATCGAGCATCCGGTGATTCCACCGCGGATCTGGCTGTTCGTGTTCGCCATCATTGCCCATAACATCCCTGAGGGAATGGCCGTCGGGGTATCGGCCGGCGGCGGCATGCCGGACGCGGACAGTCTGGCCATGGGCATCGCCTTGCAGGACGTACCGGAAGGACTGGTGATTGCGTTGGTATTGGCTGGGGCGGGGATGTCACGGGTCAAGGCGTTCTTGATCGGCGCGGCGTCAGGGCTGGTCGAACCGGTGTTTGCGCTGTTGTGTGCGTGGCTGGTCAGTCTGGCGCAGGTGCTGTTGCCGTTAGGCCTGGCGCTGGCGGCCGGGGCGATGTTGCTGGTGGTGACCCACGAAGTGATTCCGGAGTCGCGACGCAATGGTCATGACAAGCTGGCCAGCCTTGGTTTGCTGATCGGGTTCTGTTTGATGATGGTGATGGATACGGCGCTGGGTTGAATATCAAAAGATCGCAGCCTGCGGCAACTGCTACAGGAAGCGCATTCCAATGTAGGAGCTGCCGCAGGCTGCGATCTTTTGATTTTGGCTGTCAGCCGCCTTCGTCGAAGTAGTTGTTGATCAACGCCACCAGCGCATCCAGCGCTTCCTGTTCCTGATGGCCTTCGGTACTCAGATAGATTTTGGTGCCTTTGCCAGCCGCCAGCATCATCATTGCCATGATGCTTTTGCCATCAACCGTTGTCTCTGGTGTGCGGCCCACTCTGATCGTACAGTCGGGATACTGACCGGCAACCCCGACAAACTTCGCCGACGCTCGGGCATGCAAACCCAGTTTGTTGATGATTTCGATTTCCAGAGCAGGCATCGCGGTGTGAATCCTTTAGGTGAGGTCGCGGTGGCGGACCTGGACGTTCTTCAGAGTTTTCTGCAGGGCCTGACCCAGGCGTTCGGTCAGGTAGACGGAGCGGTGGTGCCCGCCGGTGCAGCCAATGGCAACAGTAACGTAGGCGCGATTGCTCGCGGCGAAGCGCGGTAGCCATTTGTGCAGGTAGCTGAAAATGTCCTGGAACATTTCTTCAACCTCGGGCTGCGCTGCCAGGTATTCGGCCACCGGCTCGTCGAGCCCCGATTGCGCACGTAGCTCAGGCTTCCAGTACGGATTGGGCAGGCAGCGCACGTCAAACACCAGATCCGCATCCACCGGCATGCCGCGTTTGAAGCCAAATGACTCAACCAGAAATGCCGTGCCCGGCTCCGGCTGACTCAGCAGACGCAGCTTGATGGTGTCGCGCAACTGGTACAGGTTCAGATTGGTGGTATTGATCTTCAGATCGGCCAGATCGGCGATGGGCCCCAACAGGGCAGTTTCATCCTGGATCGCCTCGGCCAGCGAGCGATTGGCGTTGCTCAGCGGGTGGCGCCGACGGGTTTCCGAAAAACGCTTGAGCAGGGTTTCTTCGTCGGCATCCAGATACAGCACATCGCACTGGATATGGCGGCTGCGCACTTCTTCAAGCAGTTCGGGAAAACGCGAGAGATGACTTGGCAGGTTGCGCGCATCGATCGACACCGCCACCAGCGGTTGCGCCAGTTCAGTGTGAATCAGCGCGCGCTCAGCCAGTTCCGGCAGCAAGCCTGCCGGCAGATTGTCGATGCAATAGTAACCGTTGTCCTCAAGGACATTCAGCGCGGTACTTTTACCTGAGCCGGAACGGCCACTGACGATGATCAAGCGCATGATTACTGCCCGCTCTGCTCGTCCACAACAACCTGGTACAAGGCTTCATTGCTTGAAGCGCTGCGCAGTTTATCGCGCACATCTTTGCGATCCAGCATGCTGGCAATCTGGCGTAGCAACTCCAGATGCGCATCGGTGGCGGCTTCGGGGACCAGCAGTACGAACAGCAGGTCAACCGGCGCACCGTCGATGGCGTCGAAATCAATAGGGGCTTCAAGGTGCATCAGAGCGCTGATCGGCGACTGGCAACCCTTGAGGCGACAGTGAGGAATGGCGATGCCGTTGCCAAAACCGGTAGAACCGAGTTTTTCACGGGCAATCAGAGCCTCGAAGACATCTTGCATCTCCAGATCCGGCACTTCGCGGGCGATCAGGTTGGCAATCTGTTCGAGGGCTTTCTTTTTACTGCCGCCCGGCACGTTCACGAGGGAACGGCCGGGGGTCAGGATACTTTCAAGTCGGATCATGGGGTAGGGGGTTATCGACCGGTCGCGCCCTGGAGCAGGCTCTGGGTCTTTTCCTTATGCTTTTTGAGTTGTTTGTCCAGCTTGTCGGTCAAGGCGTCGATCGCGGCATACATATCGGTATGTTCTGCGTTGGCGACCACTTCACTGCCGGGGATATGCAAGGTGGCTTCGATTTTCTGCTTCAGCTTTTCGACGCACATCGTGACCTGCACGTTGGTGATCTTGTCGAAATGTCGCTCTAATCGTTGAAGTTTCTCATTGATGTAGTCGCGCAGAGGTTCGGTCACTTCCAGTTGGTGTCCACTGATGTTGACTTGCATACAGCTTCTCCTTCGTTGCCAGTGCATAAAGCGGCAGGCCGAAAAGCCTGCCACTGGAACGCTGTAACGTGGCTTACATCAACCGCTTGCGTTCGCTCGAAGGCGCGATCCCGAGGGATTCGCGGTACTTGGCGACGGTGCGGCGAGCCACCTGAATGCCTTGTGCCTCCAGTAAACCAGCGATCTTGCTGTCACTCAACGGCTTTTTCTGATTTTCCGCGGCAACCAGTTTTTTGATGATCGCGCGGATCGCCGTGGACGAGCATTCGCCGCCCTCGGAGGTGCTGACGTGGCTGGAGAAAAAGTATTTCAGTTCATAAATACCGCGCGGGGTATGCATGAATTTTTGCGTGGTTACCCGGGAAATGGTCGACTCGTGCATGCCGACCGCCTCGGCGATGTCATGCAGTACCAGCGGCTTCATGGCTTCGTCGCCATATTCAAGAAAGCCGCGCTGATGCTCGACGATCTGGGTGGCCACTTTCATCAGGGTTTCGTTGCGGCTTTGCAGGCTCTTGATGAACCAGCGGGCTTCCTGCAACTGATTGCGCATGAACGTATTGTCGGCGCTGGTATCGGCGCGACGCACAAAGCCTGCGTACTGGGCGTTGACTCGCAGACGAGGTACCGACTCCTGATTCAGCTCGACCAGCCAGCGTTCATTGTCTTTGCGCACAATGACGTCCGGAACGACGTATTCGGCTTCCGTCGATTCGATCTGCGAGCCCGGCCGTGGATTGAGGCTCTGTACCAGCTCGATGACCTGGCGCAACTCATCTTCCTTGAGCTTCATGCGGCGCATCAACTGGCTGTAATCGCGGCTGCCGAGCAAATCGATGTAATCGCTGACCAGACGTTTCGCTTCAGCCAGCCAGGGCGTCTTGGCCGATAGTTGGCGCAATTGCAGCAGCAGGCATTCGCTGAGATTGCGGGCGCCGATGCCGGCAGGCTCGAATTGCTGGATGCGGTGCAGAACGGCTTCGATCTCGTCCAGTTCGATGTCCAGTTCCGGATCAAACGCTTCGAGAATTTCTTCGAGGGTTTCGTCCAGATAGCCCTGATTGTTGATGCAATCGATCAGGGTCACGGCGATCAGTCGATCGGTGTCGGACATCGGTGCCAGATTCAGTTGCCACAGCAGATGGCTTTGCAGGCTTTCGCCCACTGAAGTGCGCGTGGTGAAGTCCCACTCGTCATCATCGCTGCTCGGCAGGCTGCTGGCGCTGGTCTGGTAGACGTCTTCCCAGGCAGTGTCGACCGGGAGTTCATTGGGGATGCGCTCGCTCCAGTCGCCTTCCTCGAGGTTATCCACCGTTGGGGCGGTTTCCTGATAGGAGGGTTCCTGGATATCGGTGTTGGGCTTCTGTTCGGCGTTGTCAGCCAAGGGATCGGTGTTGTCGAAGTCTTCGCCTTCTTCCTGGCGTTCGAGCATCGGATTGGATTCCAGAGCCTCCTGAATTTCCTGTTGCAGGTCCAGGGTCGACAATTGGAGCAGACGGATAGCCTGTTGCAGCTGAGGTGTCATCGTCAGCTGCTGGCCCATTCTCAAGACTAGCGATGGTTTCATGGCAGGGGCTTAACACCTTATTCGCCGGCGCGATGCGCCATCCACTACAGGGCGCCGAAGCGCCAAACTTAAGCAAATTATATGCCTGAAACTGAAGTGTTTGCCTAGAGCGCTGTAACAATTAAAGCGTATTAAATTCTGCTTGAATCGATACAGCGCCCGGGCGGCTCACCGGGCACCTTTGCGCTTACAGGCGGAACTCGTGGCCCAGATACACTTCTTTCACCAGATCATTGGCCAGGATGGTAGCGGAGTCACCTTCGGCGATCAGTTGACCGTCGTTGACGATGTAAGCGGTTTCGCAGATATCCAGCGTCTCGCGCACGTTGTGGTCGGTAATCAGAACACCGATGCCCTTGGCTTTGAGATGGTGGATGATTTGCTTGATGTCGCCGACCGAAATCGGATCGACACCGGCGAACGGTTCGTCGAGCAGGATGAATTTTGGCGCAGTCGCCAGCGCGCGAGCGATTTCCACCCGGCGGCGTTCACCACCGGACAGGCTCATGCCGAGGTTGTCGCGGATGTGGCTGATATGGAACTCCTGCAGCAGGCTTTCCAGCTCCTTGCGACGACCGGCCTTGTCGAGTTCCTGACGGGTCTCGAGGATGGCCATGATGTTGTCGGCTACCGACAGTTTGCGGAAGATCGACGCTTCCTGCGGCAGATAGCCGATACCGGCCTTTGCACGACCGTGCATTGGCTGGTGGCTGACGTCCAGATCGTCGATCAGCACGCGGCCCTGATCAGCCTGAACCAGCCCGACGATCATGTAGAAGCATGTGGTCTTGCCGGCACCATTGGGGCCGAGCAGGCCGACGATCTGACCGCTGTCGATCGACAGGCTGACGTCACGCACGACCTGACGGCCTTTATAGGCCTTGGCCAGGTGCTGAGCTTTCAGAGTTGCCATTACTGGTTTTTCTCTTCGGATTTCTTCTTCGGCTGGATCACCATGTCGATGCGCGGACGCGCTTCGGTGACTTTGCTGCCGGTAGCGCGACCGGCGCTGGCCAGTTTCTTCACGGTGTCATAGACGATTTTCTCGCCCTGGGTGGTGTTGCTGTCTTTATCGACAACCTTGGCCTTGTCGATCAGTACGACGCGATTTTGCGCGGCGTGATACTGAATCGTCACGCCCCAGCCCTGAACAGGCTTGGAATCGCCGGCGGTCTGCAGTTGTTCGAAGTAGGCGAGGTTGCCGACAGACGTGACAACGTCGATATCACCGGTCGAGGTGCGGGTGATGGTCACGGTGTTGCCTTTTACGATCATCGAGCCCTGAGTGATGATCACGTCACCTTTATAGGTGGCTACGCCGTTCTTGTCGTCCAGCTGGGCATCGTCGGCCTGAATGCGGATTGGCTGCTCTTGATCGTTCGGCAGAGCCCAGGCGCTCACGCTTCCCAGTGCTGCGCCCAGACTGAGCAAAATAGGGAGGGTTTTAACGAGCCTCATACTGTCCTCTTACGTTCGATTGCAGGTGTATCCTGCTTTCCTTCAGGTACGCTTTCATTCCTACGCCAGTCGATACACCGCCAGCGCCCTCGATTCTAACGGGTTGCTCGGTCTGCGCATATTCCCGCTGCGGGAACACTGTCATGCGAGTGGAAGTGATCAGCGTGTCGCGGTTCTTTTCATCGGTGCGCTTGATGCGTACCGAATCGATCAATTCGACTTCAGTGCCGCCCGAATTCACTTCGCCACGTTCGCTGGTCACATGCCACGGGAAATCCGTTCCGCGGTACATGTTCAGGTCGGGCTTGGTAACCAGCGTGACATCGGTCGCCTTGACGTGTTCGGCCTTGTCGGACGTCATTTCATACTGCACTTTGCCATCCGGCAGGTATTGCACGGTACGCGTGTTGGTCGCATACCAGTCGATAGGGTTTTCCACGGACGTGGTCGGAGGCTTGTCGAGGAAGCGTTCCGGGCTGATGTTCCAGTAGCCGACGGCTGCAAATAGTGCAGCGATGCAGCCGAACAGCAGGAAGTTACGAAATTTTTTGCTAAACATGGTTTGGCTCACAGGTACGCGGCGTTGGCCGCATCGAGGCGGCCCTGGGCGCGCAGGATCAATTCGCAGAATTCGCGGGCAGCACCTTCACCGCCTCGGGCACGGGTAACGCCATGGGCGTGTTCGCGGACGAAATCAGCGGCGTTGGCGACGGCCATGCCCAGCCCGACGCGGCGGATCACCGGCAGGTCTGGCAAATCGTCGCCCAGATAGGCGACTTGTTCATAGCTTAGGCCCAGTTGCTCAAGTAGACCGTCCAGAACCACCAATTTGTCTTCGCGTCCCTGAAACAGGTGTGGGATGCCGAGGTTTTTCGCCCGGCGTTCGACCACGGGTGTCTTGCGGCCGCTGATGATGGCGGTCTGCACGCCGGCGTTCATGAGCATTTTGATGCCTTGGCCGTCGAGGGTGCTGAAGGTCTTGAACTCGCTACCGTCTTCAAGAAAGTACAGGCGCCCGTCAGTCAGGACGCCATCGACGTCGAAAACTGCCAGTTTGATGGCTTTGCCGCGTTGCAGCAGATCGGTGCTCATTTACATGACTCCTGCGCGCAGCAGATCGGAGAGGTTGAAGGCGCCGACCGGGCGATCCTCCTCGTCGACCACTACCAGTGCATTGATTCGGTGGTCTTCCATGATTTTCAGCGCTTCGGCGGCGAGCATCTCGGGCCGGGCGGTCTTGCCGTGGGCTGTCATCACCTGGTCGATGGTCGCACTGCGAATATCGATGCTGCGATCAAGGGTGCGGCGCAAATCGCCGTCGGTGAAGATCCCGGCGAGTTTGCCGTCGGCTTCAAGAATGACGGTCATGCCCAGACCCTTGCGAGTCATTTCCATCAAGGCGTCCTTGAGCAGCGTGCCGCGTTGAACCTGCGGCAACTCCTGCCCGGCGTGCATGACGTTTTCCACTTTCAGCAACAGGCGGCGGCCAAGGGCGCCACCTGGATGGGAGAAGGCGAAGTCTTCAGCGGTAAATCCACGAGCTTCCAGCAATGCCACGGCCAGCGCATCGCCCATGACCAGAGCGGCGGTGGTCGATGAGGTTGGCGCCAGGTTCAGCGGGCAGGCTTCGTGCTCGACGTGAACGTTGAGGTTCACTTCGGCGGCTTTGGCCAGCGGCGAGGCCGGATTGCCGGTGACGCTGATCAACTGGATGCCCAGACGCTTGATCAACGGCAGCAGTGTGACGATTTCGTTGGTCGAGCCGGAGTTCGACAGGGCCAGGATCACGTCGTCGCGGGTGATCATGCCCATGTCGCCATGACTGGCTTCGGCCGGGTGAACGAAAAAGGCCGGGGTGCCGGTACTGGCCAGAGTCGCGGCGATCTTGTTGCCGACGTGCCCTGATTTGCCCATGCCGACCACGACCACACGGCCCTTGCTGGCCAGAATCATCTCGCAGGCGCGTACGAAATCGGCGTCGATATGGGGTAACAAGCCTTGTACGGCTTCCACTTCGAGGCGAATGGTGCGTTGTGCCGATTGAATCAGGTCGCTGGATTGGCTCATGTCAGAAATCGTATAGCCCGATGAAAAGGCGGCGATTATAGCGGTTATGTAGCAAAGCCTCACGCAAGTTCGTCATGCTTTGTCATCCCGCGTTACCAAAACCCGGCAAAAGCGCCTCCGCACCTGTCATCTCGCTGAATACGGGCCGGCACAAGCCTTGGGCGCTTGGCCTTTGCAGTGATATAGTTCGCCGCCAGTTCGGCCTGCCCGGGACGTACGTGCTTTTTCACCAAAGCCAGGCGTCCGAGTGAGAGGCTGCATCGCAAGGAGTTTAGATGAGTGCCGATAACGCTTACGCGGTCGAGCTGAAGGGAGTCTCCTTCAAGCGCGGTGCGCGCAGCATTTTCAATAACGTCGATATTCGCATCCCGCGCGGCAAGGTCACCGGCATCATGGGACCTTCCGGGTGTGGCAAGACCACGCTGCTGCGGTTGATGGGGGCTCAGTTGCGCCCTGCCAGCGGCGAAGTCTGGGTCAACGGCCAGAACCTGCCTACGCTGTCGCGCAGCGATCTGTTCGATGCGCGCAAGCACATGGGTGTGCTGTTCCAGAGCGGCGCACTGTTCACCGATCTCGATGTCTTCGAGAACGTCGCTTTTCCCCTGCGCGTTCATACCGAGTTGCCGGAAGAAATGATCCGCGACATCGTCTTGCTCAAATTGCAGGCGGTGGGGTTGCGCGGTGCCATCGAGCTGATGCCTGATGAACTGTCCGGTGGCATGAAGCGTCGCGTGGCTCTGGCCCGTGCCATTGCGCTGGATCCGCAGATCCTGTTTTACGACGAGCCGTTCGTCGGTCAGGACCCGATCGCCATGGGCGTATTGGTACGTCTGATCCGTCTGCTCAATGATGCGTTGGGCATCACCAGTATCGTGGTGTCCCACGATCTGGCTGAAACCGCGAGCATTGCCGACTACATCTATGTAGTGGGTGACGGTCAGGTGCTGGGGCAGGGTACGCCGGACGAGTTGATGAACTCGGATGAGCCGCGTATCCGTCAGTTCATGTCCGGCAATCCCGATGGCCCGGTGCCGTACCATTTTCCAGCGACGGACTACCGCGCAGATCTTCTGGGGAAGCGCTGATGCGCAGAATTTCATTAATAGAACGCGTGCGCCGGTTCGGCGAAGCGGCGATCGACGCAATTGCGGTGTTCGGTCGGGCGACGCTGTTCCTGTTTCACGCGTTGGTTGGTCGTGGCGGCATCAGCGGCGGATTTGGCCTGCTAGTCAAGCAACTGCATTCGGTCGGCGTCATGTCGCTGGTAATCATTGTGGTCTCCGGGGTTTTCATCGGCATGGTTCTGGCCTTGCAGGGGTTCAGCATCCTGTCGAGCTACGGTTCGGAGCAGGCGGTAGGGCAGATGGTTGCGCTGACACTGCTGCGTGAGCTCGGCCCGGTGGTGACCGCACTGTTGTTTGCCGGGCGCGCCGGTTCGGCGTTGACCGCGGAAATCGGCAACATGAAGTCCACCGAACAGCTTTCCAGCTTGGAAATGATCGGTGTCGACCCGCTCAAATACATTATTGCCCCGCGTCTGTGGGCCGGTTTCATTTCCCTGCCAGTGCTGGCAATGATTTTCAGCGTGGTGGGCATCTGGGGCGGTTCGTGGGTCGCTGTCGACTGGCTGGGTGTCTATGAAGGGTCTTACTGGTCGAACATGCAAAACAGCGTGACCTTCACCAGTGACGTGCTCAACGGCGTCATCAAAAGTATTGTTTTCGCTTTCGTCGTCACCTGGATCGCCGTATTCCAGGGCTATGACTGTGAGCCCACTTCCGAGGGGATCAGTCGTGCCACCACCAAGACCGTAGTGTTTGCCTCGCTGGCAGTACTGGGTCTGGACTTTATTCTGACCGCTTTGATGTTTGGAGATTTCTGATGCAAAACCGCACCCTGGAAATCGGTGTCGGCCTGTTCCTGCTGGCAGGGATCCTGGCCTTGTTGCTGCTTGCGTTGCGGGTCAGTGGCCTGTCTCCGACTTCGACCACCGACACTTATAAACTGTATGCCTACTTCGACAATATCGCCGGTCTGACGGTCAGAGCCAAAGTGACCATGGCCGGTGTCACCATCGGCAAAGTCACGGCAATCGATCTGGACCGCGACAGCTTCACCGGTCGGGTGACACTGCAAGTGGACAAGAAAGTCGACAATCTGCCGACTGACTCCACAGCATCTATCCTGACCGCTGGTCTGCTGGGCGAGAAGTACATCGGTATCAGCGTAGGCGGGGAAGACACCGCTCTGAAGGATGGTGGAACCATTCACGACACGCAGTCGTCTCTGGTACTGGAAGACCTGATCGGTAAATTCCTGCTCAATACCGTTAGCAAAGACGCCAAATGAGGAGCTTTTGAATGATCTCTATCTTGCGACGCAGCCTGTTGGTGTTACTGGCGGCTCTGCCTTTGATGGGTAACGCTGTGGCTGCAACGTCGGCCCATGAACTGGTTCAGGACACAACCACCCGGTTGCTGGCCGATCTGGCTGCCAACAAAGAGAAATACAAGCAGGATCCGACCGATTTCTACGCGGCGCTCAACAACATTGTTGGGCCGGTGGTGGATGCCGAGGGCATTTCGAAAAGCATCATGACGGTGAAGTATTCGCGCAAGGCCACGCCGGCGCAGATGCAAACCTTCCAGGAAAACTTCAAGAAAGGTCTGTTCCAGTTCTACGGCAACGCCTTGCTCGAGTACAACAACCAGGGCATCACCGTTGATCCTGCCAAGGATGAGTCGGGCGATCGCACCAGCGTCAACATGACCGTCAAGGGCAGCAGTGGCGCGGTCTATCCTGTGCAGTACACGCTGGAGAAGATCAACGGCGAGTGGAAACTGCGCAACGTGATCATTAACGGTATCAACATCGGCAAGCTGTTCCGTGATCAGTTCGCTGACGCGATGCAGCGCAATGGCAACAATCTGGACGCGACCATCAACGGTTGGGCCGGTGAAGTGGCCAAGGCCAAGGAAACCACCGAAAAAGCTGCCGAGAAGCCAGCGCAATGAATGAGGCCGCAGTTCGTATGAGTGATGTAGACGAGCTCTTGCTCAGCGGAGTGCTGGATTACCGCACCGGGCCTGATCTGCGCAAGGAAGGTCAGGCGCTGATCAAGTCCAGCAAGGCGTCTTCGCTGGTCATCGACTGCTCGGCCGTAAAGAAATCCAGCAGCGTCGGTTTGTCGTTGCTGCTGTGTTTCATGCGCGATGCACAGGCGGCCGGCAAGGCTGTCAGCATCCGCGCGATGCCCGAAGACATGCGCGAAATTGCTCAGGTCAGTGAACTGACCGAACTCTTGGCGCAACCCTGAACCCGCATCATTAAAGAAGCCCCCCGTCAGAGTCCTGCCATGCGGGGTTCGCAGGCGCGGGGCTTTTTTGTATGATGTCCGACCCGTGCGCACAGGGCGCCGATTGAGGTTGAGCATGCAGGCCGTAGAAGTGAAGAGCTTCCTAGAAGGAAAGCTGCCCGGAACGTTGGTAGAAGTTGAGGGCGAAGGCTGCAATTTCCAGCTGAACGTGATTAGCGATGAACTGGCGGCGTTGAGCCCGGTGAAGCGTCAGCAGCAGATCTATGCCCATTTGAACCCATGGATCACCGATGGCAGCATCCATGCGGTTACTATGAAATTTTTCAGCAGCGCGGCCTGGGCCGAGCGCACCTGAGCCTAAGGGCGTCGAGATTCTTATGGATAAATTGATTATTACCGGTGGCGCTCGTCTTGATGGCGAGATCCGCATTTCCGGGGCAAAGAACTCTGCCCTGCCGATCCTGGCCGCCACCTTGTTGTGCGATGGCCCGGTGACGGTGGCTAACCTGCCGCACCTGCACGACATCACCACCATGATCGAACTGTTCGGTCGCATGGGCATCGAGCCGGTGATCGACGAGAAGCTCAGCGTCGAAATCGACCCGCGCACCATCAAGACCCTGATCGCCCCGTACGAACTGGTGAAAACCATGCGTGCGTCGATCCTGGTGCTCGGCCCGATGGTTGCGCGCTTCGGTGAAGCCGAAGTCGCACTGCCTGGCGGTTGCGCGATCGGTTCGCGTCCGGTTGACCTGCACATCCGTGGCCTCGAAGCCATGGGCGCAGTGATCGACGTCGAAGGCGGCTACATCAAGGCCAAGGCGCCTGAGGGCGGTCTGCGCGGTGCAAGCTTCTTCTTCGATACCGTCAGTGTGACCGGTACCGAAAACATCATGATGGCCGCCGCTTTGGCCAGGGGCCGCAGCGTGTTGCAGAACGCCGCCCGCGAGCCTGAAGTGGTTGACCTGGCGAACTTCCTGAACGCCATGGGCGCCAAGGTTTCCGGTGCCGGCACCGACACCATCACCATTGATGGCGTCGAGCGTCTGGGTTCGGCTTTCTACAAAGTCATGCCTGACCGTATCGAAACCGGCACCTATCTGGTCGCTGCTGCCGTGACCGGTGGCCGCGTCAAGGTCAAGGACACCGATCCGACCATCCTCGAAGCCGTTCTGGAAAAACTCCGTGAAGCCGGCGCAGAAATCACCTGCGGTGAAGACTGGATCGAGCTGAACATGCACGGCAAGCGTCCGAAAGCAGTCAACGTGCGCACTGCGCCGTACCCGGCGTTCCCGACCGACATGCAGGCGCAGTTCATCTCGCTCAACGCCATTGCCGAAGGCACCGGTGCTGTGATCGAGACGATCTTCGAAAACCGTTTCATGCACGTTTACGAACTGCACCGCATGGGCGCGCATATCCAGGTTGAAGGCAACACGGCCATTGTTACCGGTATCGAAAAACTCAAGGGCGCGCCAGTGATGGCAACCGACCTGCGTGCTTCGGCCAGCCTGGTGATCTCGGCACTGGTTGCCGAAGGCGATACGCTGATCGACCGCATCTACCACATCGACCGTGGTTACGAGTGCATCGAAGAAAAACTGCAGATGCTGGGCGCCAAGATTCGTCGCGTTCCGGGCTGATCGCTGCATGTGGACACAGGGACGTGTCCGTTGAATTCGTTTCGAATCGAGGGTGTTCTTTTCAATAGTAAAGACACCTCGATGTGTGTTCGGCGCCGATTGCGACCGGACATGAGTACCTTGATAAGGACTGACGTTTCCCATGTTGACCATCGCACTGTCCAAGGGCCGCATCCTTGACGACACCCTGCCGCTTCTCGCTGAAGCGGGCATCGTGCCGACCGAGAATCCGGACAAGAGCCGCAAGCTGATCATCCCCACGACGCAGCCAGACGTACGCCTGCTGATCGTGCGCGCCACCGACGTGCCGACCTATGTCGAGCATGGCGCGGCCGACCTCGGCGTAGCCGGTAAAGACGTGTTGATGGAATACACCGGCCAGGGCTTGTACGAGCCACTGGACCTGCAGATCGCTCAGTGCAAACTGATGACCGCCGGCAAGATCGGCGCCGCCGAGCCAAAGGGCCGCCTGCGTGTGGCGACCAAGTTCGTCAACGTTGCCAAGCGTTATTACGCCGAGCAGGGCCGCCAGGTCGACATCATCAAACTGTACGGTTCGATGGAACTGGCTCCGCTGATTGGCCTGGCCGACAAGATCATTGACGTGGTAGACACCGGCAATACCCTGCGCGCCAACGGTCTGGAACCTCAGGAACTGATCGCCACGATCAGCTCGCGTCTGGTGGTCAACAAGGCTTCGATGAAAATGCAACACGCCCGTATCCAGGCGTTGATCGATACCCTGCGCAACGCAGTGGAATCACGACACCGCGGCTGATTTACTTGCGCGACCTCAGGTCGCGCCGTCTATCCGCCTCATAGCCAGAATTCTCAGGTGCCCAAGCGGATCGAATGGTAGTTTCGGGCGCCTGAGTTTTTGCCAATCCTATGAGGCTCTCGCTATGACCGCACCGACTGCAATTCGCCGACTCAACGCTGCTGACCCGGATTTCGCGCATCATCTGGATCATCTGCTGAGCTGGGAAAGTGTGTCTGACGACTCGGTCAATCAGCGCGTGCTCGACATCATCAAGGCTGTGCGCGAGCGTGGCGACGCGGCGTTGGTCGAGTTCACCAAGAAGTTCGACGGTCTCGACGTCGCCTCGATGGCTGACCTGATTCTGCCGCGCGAACGCCTGGAACTGGCCCTGACCCGCATCACCGTAGCGCAACGTGAAGCGCTGGAAAAAGCCGCGGCCCGTGTGCGCAGCTACCACGAAAAACAGAAACAGGATTCCTGGAGCTACACCGAGGCAGACGGCACGGTGCTGGGCCAGAAGGTCACGCCGCTGGATCGCGCCGGTCTTTACGTGCCGGGCGGCAAGGCGTCGTACCCTTCGTCGGTGCTGATGAACGCAATTCCGGCCAAGGTTGCCGGCGTGACCGAAGTGGTCATGGTCGTGCCGACCCCGCGCGGTGAAATCAACGAGTTGGTGCTGGCTGCCGCGTGCATTGCCGGCGTTGACCGCGTGTTCACCATCGGTGGCGCCCAAGCGGTTGCGGCGCTGGCCTATGGCACCGAAAGCGTGCCAAAAGTGGACAAGGTCGTCGGCCCTGGCAACATCTATGTCGCCACTGCCAAGCGCCACGTGTTCGGCCAGGTCGGCATCGACATGATCGCCGGCCCCTCGGAAATCCTCGTGGTGTGCGATGGTCAGACCGATCCGGACTGGATCGCCATGGACCTGTTCTCCCAGGCCGAGCACGACGAAGACGCGCAAGCGATTCTGGTCAGCCCCGACGCCGAGTTCCTCGACAAGGTCGCCGCGAGCATCGACAAGCTGCTGCCGACCATGGATCGCGCAGCCATCATCGAAACCTCGATCAATGGCCGCGGTGCGCTGATTCACGTGCGTGACATGGCCCAGGCCATCGAAGTCGCCAACCGCATTGCGCCAGAACACCTTGAGCTGTCGGTCGCCGACCCCCAGGCCTGGTTGCCACAGATCCGCCACGCCGGTGCGATCTTCATGGGGCGCCACACCTCCGAAGCGCTGGGTGATTACTGCGCAGGCCCGAACCACGTGCTGCCGACCTCCGGCACCGCACGTTTCTCTTCGCCGCTGGGTGTGTACGACTTCCAGAAACGTTCCTCGATCATTTTCTGCTCCGAGGCTGGTGCGTCCGAGCTGGGCAAAACTGCTTCGGTCCTGGCCCGTGGTGAGTCGCTGAGCGCTCACGCACGTAGCGCCGAATACCGCATCAAAGACGAAACGAAGGGGAACTGAACATGAGCAAATTCTGGAGCCCGTTCGTCAAGGATCTGGTGCCTTATGTGCCGGGCGAACAGCCGAAGCTGACCAGGCTGGTCAAGCTCAACACCAACGAGAACCCGTACGGCCCGTCGCCAAAAGCCTTGGCGGCAATGCAGACCGAACTCAACGACAACCTGCGCCTGTACCCGGACCCGAACAGCGATTTGCTGAAAAGTGCTGTCGCCACTTACTACGGCGTGCAGACCAATCAGGTGTTCCTGGGCAACGGTTCGGACGAAGTGCTCGCGCACATTTTTCACGGTTTGCTGCAACACGATCAGCCGATTCTGTTCCCGGACATCAGCTACAGCTTTTATCCGGTGTATTGCGGTTTGTACGGCATCAAGTTCGACGCGGTGCCGCTGGATGCGCAGTTCCAGATCAACCCGGCGGATTACGCCAAGCCAAACGGCGGGATCATTTTCCCTAACCCGAACGCCCCGACTGGCTGCCTGTTGGCGCTGGATGCGGTTGAGCGGATTCTCATCGCCAGCCCGAACTCGGTAGTTGTGGTGGATGAGGCGTACATCGACTTCGGTGGTGAAACGGCGATCAGCCTGGTGGATCGTTATCCGAACCTGCTGGTGACCCAGACCCTGTCCAAATCCCGATCTCTGGCAGGCCTGCGGGTTGGCTTGGCGGTGGGGCATCCGGATTTGATCGAGGCGCTGGAGCGCATCAAGAACAGCTTCAACTCTTATCCGCTGGATCGCCTGGCGAACGTCGGCGCGGCGGCGGCATTCGAGGATCGTGAGTATTTCGACAAGACTTGCCGTTTGGTCATCGAAAGCCGCGAGTGGGTTGTCGCGCAATTGCAGGGCAAGGGTTTTGAGGTGTTGCCGTCGGCGGCGAACTTCATTTTTGCCCGCCACCCGCAACATGATGCAGCTGGGCTGGCGGCGAAGTTGCGCGAGCAGGGCGTGATTGTGCGGCACTTCAAGCAGGAGCGGATTGCGCAGTTCCTGCGGATCTCGATTGGCACGCCGGAGCAGAATCAGGCGTTGATCGATGGGCTTGGTGAACTGTAAAGGCAAAAGCCCCTCACCCTGACCCTCTCCCGGAGGGAGAGGGGACTGATTGGGGGATGCTTCAGCGTTACACCGACCTGGGGAATGCTTTACCGAATCCATAATCGACTCGGTCTTTCAGGTCGTTGTATTCCGCAAGACAACGCGGTCGGCTCCCTCTCCCTCCGGGAGAGGGCTTGGCGGGCGGCGTTTGCGATGAGGGTGAGTTTTTTATTCGTGATGCGGCTCGCCAAGGAAGGTCAGTGAGGTAAACAACCCGCGACTGTTCACATCAACACTGTCCTTCACCGGCACCTCAACCTGCGCCGCAATCACATTCAACCCTTCATTTCGCACCAGCACCTGCGCGCGGCCGTCCTTGTCGGTCTCGGTGCTCAGGGTGTTGGGTGCGCTGCGGTAATCGCCGATCAACTTGACGCCCGCCGCCGGTTTGCCATCAAGCAACACGCGCACCGGCAATGATTTGCCTGGCCCGACCGTCAGCGGATCAACTTCCGGCAGAATCAGCAACTTGATCTGATCCAGCTTGGGCAACTTTGCCCCCGGTTGATAGATCGCCAGGCTGTATTTGAACGTCTGCGTCGCCTCGACGGCGCCCGGCACTTTGCTGCGCCCTTCGTTGATCCACTTCTTGTTAGCGGTCTGCGACCACATCCCGTTATTCAACGCCACGGCCATTACCGCGGGTGTTTTCAACGGCTTGAGGCGGGCGTGATCGGGCAGGCGCTCGACGCTGACCGGGATCATCTTGCCGCTCGCGTCGTAGGCCCACGCGCCACTGATTTTCTGGGCCTTGAAGGCGTTGTCTTCGGCGCCGTGACCGTAGATCACTTCGATGTTGCCGCGCCGTTGTTCGGTCCACAGGCCATGGGCCGAGGCTTGTCCGGCGAACAGCGCGGCGATGACCAGCAGGGTTTTGCCGTATTGCATGGTGACTTCCTTTTACAGATTGAGTGACAGGCTGACGGTGAAATTGCGCGGCTCGCCGGGGTTGACCCAGTAATTGCTGTAAGAGCGCTCGTAGTATTTTTCGTCGAATACGTTGTTCAGGTTCAGGCCGACGGTGACGTTGTCGCTGGCCTTGTAATGGGCCAGCAGGTCGACGGTGTGATACGCCGGCAATTCGAAATCGCTGCCGGATTCGCCCGAGCGATCACCGACGTAATTGAACGCTGCGCCAACGTCCGAGCCGCGCAGATGCCCGTCCTGAAATTCATAAACACCCAGCAGACTGCCGCTGCGTTTGGCCACGCCGAGGATGCGGCTGCCGGTGGGAATCACGGCGTCACCCTGAGTCACTTCGGCGTCAATGTAGGCGAAGGCGCCAATCACCCGCAGGGCATCGGTGACTTGGCCGGTCACCTGTAGATCGAAGCCGCGACTGCGTGCCTTGCCCATCGCGCGGTTGGTGTCGGTGGCAGGGTCAAGCGCGAGAACGTTTTCCTTGTCGATGTGAAAGAAGGCGAGGGTGCTGCTCAGACGTTCGTCGAACAGTTCGTTTTTGATGCCGATTTCGTAGCCGACACCTTCCTCCGGATCGAAGGATTTGCCGGCCGCATCAAGGCCGTTGTTTGGTTTGAACGAGGTCGAGGCGTTGGCGAACAGGCCGGTGTTGGGCGTCAGTTGATAGAGCAGGCCGGCGCGCTGGGTGAGGGCGTCGTGGGTCTGGCGGCTGCTGGCGTTGCGGCTGTGGTCATCGATGTTTTGTTCGAAGTGTTCGAAACGTGCGCCGATCATCCCGCGCAATTTGTCGGTAAAGACGATTTGATCCTGCAGGTTCAGCGCGTGGCTTTCGAGGTGCTCGAAAGTGTCAGTGCCCGAGCGTGCGCCGTTGGGTTTCGGCTGGCCGTAGATCGGCTTGTAGATGTCGATGGCGTAGGGGCCGCCGGCGATGGTGGTGACGCGCTCGTTCTTGCGGAAGTTCTCGTATTCGGTGCCGATCAGCAGTTCGTGCTGCCATGGGCCGAGGTCGAACAAACCACGCAATTCCAGTTGGGTGATGCTGTCGTGCCAGTTGGTATCGCGCTCGCGGTAACGGCGGTTGACGGTATGACCGTCGGCATTCAGCGGGCGACTTTCGGAAGCGTCGCCCCACAGTTTGCCTTCCTTGTAATGGCTGGCCAGACGCAGTTTCCAGCTGTCGTTAAGGTGATGCTCGAGCGTCGCCTGAAGCAGGTTGTTGTGGTTGTCGACGTTGCCGTCGTTGGGCTCACCGAGGAACGTCGAACGAGAAACACCGCTCCATTTATTGCCAGGCGCGACGATGCCACGATCGAACGTCGAGCTGTGGCGGACGATTTCGCTTTCCACCAACAGCGACGTGTCCGGGTTCAGTTGCCAGCTGATCGAGGGCGCGACGAATACGCGTTTGCTGTCGACATGATCGCGAAAGCTGTGGTTGTCCTCGACTGCAAGGTTGATCCGCGAGAGCACGTCACCCTGTTCATCGAGCGGCGTGTTGACGTCCAGCGCCGTGCGATAACGGTCCCAACTGCCAGCGCTGGTCTGCAACGTGGTAAAGGCTTCGGGCTGTGGTTTTTTGGTGACGATGTTCACCGTGCCACCCGGGTCGCCACGGCCATATAGGCTGGCCGCTGGGCCTTTGAGCACTTCGATACGCTCGATATTGGCTGCGTCCGGAGTGCTCGGGTACCCGCGATTGGCGCTGAAGCCGTCCTTGTAGAACTCCGAGGTGGTGAAACCGCGCACGCTGTATTCGTAGAGCGTCAGGCCGCCGAAGTTGTTTTGCTTCGATACGCCGCCAGCGAAATCCAGTGCGCGCTCGACGCTGGTACTGCCCAGATCCTTGAGCACACTCGCAGGCACCACGCTGATTGCCTGGGGGATATCGCGGATCGCCGTGTCGGTTTTGGTCGCACTGGATGAGCGCGTCGCACGGTAGCCCTTGACTGGGCCTGTGGGGGATTCGTAATCGGAGGTGACGTTGATCGCGTCAAGTTCGAGCGGTTGCGGCTCTTCGGCAAAGGCCGCATCGCCCAGCAAGGCAAGGGGTAGACCGAGAGTCAGGCCAAGCAGGGAGGCCTTTGTTCGAGACGACATGTTATGTTGTTCCAATTGTTAGATTGAAACAATATAACATGCCTTTTGAGAATGTCTTTTATTCGCGCCGCTGACGCGAATAAATTTTTACTCTCGTTTTTCCTGCACCGGCGCCGGCGGTGGACGCAGGCCTATTTCCGCCGAGAGCTTGATCTCCTTGCCGTTACGCATCACTTGAATCGTGACCTTGTCGGTCGGTTTGATCCGCGCGACCTGGTTCATCGAGCGACGACCATCGCCGGCCGGCTCGCCATCAATGCTGAGAATCACGTCGCCCAGTTGCAGGCCGGCCTTCTGTGCCGGGCCGTCGCGGAAGATCCCCGCCACCACAATGCCCGGACGCCCGGACAAGCCAAACGATTCGGCCAGTTCCTGAGTCAATGGCTGCACTTCGATGCCGAGCCAGCCGCGAATCACCTGTCCATGCTCGATGATCGACTTCATCACTTCCATCGCCAGTTTCACCGGGATGGCAAAACCGATGCCCTGCGAGCCACCGGACTTGGAGAAAATTGCCGTGTTGATGCCGGTGAGGTTGCCGTTGGCATCCACCAGTGCACCGCCGGAGTTGCCCGGGTTGATGGCCGCGTCGGTCTGGATGAAATCTTCGTAGTTGTTCAGGCCCAACTGATTACGCCCGGTGGCACTGATGATGCCCATGGTCACGGTCTGGCCGACGCCGAACGGGTTGCCGATGGCCAGCGCAACGTCGCCGATGCGGATGCTGTCGGAACGGCCGACAGTGATCGCTGGCAGGTTTTTCAAGTCGATTTTCAGGACGGCGAGATCGGTTTCCGGGTCGCTGCCGATCACTCGGGCCAGGGTTTCCCGGCCATCCTTGAGTGCTACGACGATCTGGTCGGCGCCGCTGGTAACGTGGTTGTTGGTCAGGATGTAGCCTTCCGGGCTCATGATCACGCCGGAACCGAGGCTCGACTCCATGCGCTTCTGCTTCGGCGAGTTGTCACCAAAGAAACGGCGGAACTGTGGATCCTCGAATAAAGGATGCGCCGGCTTGTTGATGACTTTAGTGGTGTACAGGTTGACCACCGACGGCGCGGCGATCGTCACCGCATCGGCATAGGACACCGGCCCCTGCTGCACAAGGGTGGTCTGCGGCGCCTGTTGCAGGTTGACGTCGAGGCTTGGCAGCCCGACCCACTGCGGGTATCGCTGAATAATCAACAGAGCGATAAGCACACCGGCCAACAATGGCCAGCCAAAAAAACGCAGCGCCTTGAACATTAAACACGTCCTGGAAAAGTTGCAGGCGAAGTCAGACCGCCCATAATGTCGCGCATTATACGAGGCCGCGCGTGCCTCTGAACGGGATATTTAGGAGTCTTTCATGGCCGTTGCCCTCAGCACCCTCGTCGAAGAAGCCGACCGATACCTGGCCAGTGCAAAAATTGCCGATTATTGCCCCAACGGCTTGCAGGTCGAAGGCCGTCCGCAAGTGATGCGCATCGTCAGCGGCGTCACTGCGAGCCAGGCGTTGCTCGATGCCGCCGTCGAGGCCGAGGCTGATCTGGTGCTGGTGCACCACGGTTACTTCTGGAAGGGCGAAAACCCCTGCGTCACGGGCATGAAGCAGCGCCGTTTGAAGACGTTGCTCAAGCACGACATCAGCCTGCTCGCCTATCACTTGCCGCTGGATCTGCACCCGGATGTCGGCAACAACGTGCAGTTGGCGCGTCAGTTGGACATCACCGTTGAAGGGCCTCTGGATCCGGATAATCTGAAAATAGTCGGGCTTGTCGGTTCGCTGAACGAGCCAATGACCCCGCGCGATTTCGCCCGCAAGGTCCAGGAAGTGATGGGCCGTGAACCGCTGCTGGTTGAAGGCAGCGGGATGATCCGCCGGGTAGGCTGGTGCACTGGCGGTGGTCAGGGCTACATCGATCACGGCGTGGCGGCGGGTGTCGATCTGTTTCTCAGCGGTGAAGCTTCCGAGCAGACATTCCACAGCGCCCGGGAAAACGACATCAGCTTTATCGCCGCCGGCCACCACGCCACCGAGCGTTACGGCGTGCAGGCGCTGGGCGACTATTTGGCAAAACGCTTCGCTCTCGAGCACATCTTCATCGACTGCCCGAATCCCATTTGAATCCAGCACAAATTCTGGTGGGAGCGAGCCTGCTCGCGAATACGATTTACGCTTCAATACAGCGCTGCCTGACACGACGCTTTCGCGAGCAGGCTCGCTCCCACATTGAATGCCTTCGCCCAAACGAGTGGGCATATTCATATGTCCTTTCGTTCTAGTTGGCGTCCTGATTAGAAGAGGTCGCTGTGCTAGGATTCCCCGCTCGAACACGGCCCGCTGGCCGTTCATAAGAAAGCTTTCGTGAGTAGCCATGGTCGACAAACTGACGCATCTGAAACAGCTGGAGGCGGAAAGCATCCACATCATCCGCGAGGTGGCCGCCGAGTTCGATAACCCGGTGATGCTGTACTCCATCGGTAAAGACTCCGCCGTGATGCTGCACCTGGCACGCAAGGCGTTCTTCCCGGGCAAACTGCCGTTTCCGGTGATGCACGTCGACACCCGCTGGAAATTCCAGGAAATGTACAAGTTCCGCGACAAGATGGTCGAAGAGCTTGGCCTGGACCTGATCACGCACATCAACCCGGATGGCGTGGCGCAGAATATCAACCCGTTCACCCACGGCAGCGCCAAGCACACCGACATCATGAAAACCGAGGGCCTGAAACAGGCGCTCGACAAGCATGGTTTCGACGCAGCGTTTGGCGGTGCCCGTCGCGATGAAGAGAAGTCCCGCGCCAAAGAGCGCGTGTACTCGTTCCGCGACAGCAAGCACCGCTGGGATCCGAAAAATCAGCGCCCGGAGCTGTGGAACGTCTACAACGGCAAGGTCAACAAGGGCGAATCCATTCGTGTGTTCCCGTTGTCGAACTGGACCGAGCTGGACATCTGGCAGTACATCTACCTCGAAGGCATCCCGATTGTGCCGCTGTACTTCGCCGCCGAGCGTGAAGTGATCGAGAAGAACGGCACGCTGATCATGATCGACGACGAGCGCATCCTCGAGCACCTGTCCGACGAAGACAAAGCGCGCATCGTCAAAAAGAAAGTGCGTTTCCGTACCCTTGGTTGCTACCCGTTGACGGGCGCGGTGGAGTCCGAGGCCGAGAGCCTCACGGACATCATTCAGGAAATGCTCCTGACGCGAACTTCCGAGCGCCAGGGCCGGGTCATCGACCACGATGGCGCAGGCTCCATGGAAGACAAAAAACGTCAGGGATACTTTTAAGCTTCGAGTTACAAGCGGCAAGCTGCAAGTTAAAGGCAGTATGCGTAACTTTGTGGTTTGGCGCTTGCGGCCGGTTGCTGTGAGCCGGGATCGGATGCCTCGTAATGGATTTCGAGAAACTGGTTGTTTGGCAGCGAAGCAAATGTCTAGCGGTGGGGATTTTTAAAGAGTTTGCGCGATGCGGGGATTTTGGATTCAAGGATCAGATCACCCGCTCTGCACTGTCAGTGCCTTCCAATATTGCTGAAGGCATGGAGCGTCGGAGTTGCAAAGAGAAGGTCCATTTTCTTTGGATCGCGAAGGCTTCTTGTGGCGAGTTGCGAACCCAAATCCTGATAGGCCGAGATATCGCTTACATCGCAGAACCGCTGGCTGAAAATTGGATTATGGAAACCCGAGAGCTTTCTAGAATGCTGGTCGGGTTGATCAACAAAATTTCTGACTAGCTGTACGCCGACAAGCTTGCCGCTTGAAGCTTACAGCTCGGAGCTTGAATGCAATGAGCCACGTATCTGATTTGATCAGCGAGGACATCCTCGCCTACCTGGGCCAGCACGAACGTAAAGAGCTGCTGCGCTTTTTGACCTGCGGTAACGTCGATGACGGCAAGAGCACCCTGATCGGGCGCCTGCTGCACGACTCCAAAATGATCTACGAAGATCATTTGGAAGCCATCACCCGCGATTCGAAGAAAGTCGGCACCACCGGTGACGACATCGACCTGGCGTTGCTGGTCGACGGCCTGCAGGCCGAGCGTGAGCAGGGCATCACCATCGATGTTGCCTACCGCTATTTCTCCACCGCCAAGCGCAAATTCATCATTGCCGACACCCCCGGCCATGAGCAGTACACCCGCAACATGGCCACCGGTGCGTCCACCTGTGACCTGGCGATCATCCTGGTCGACGCCCGTTACGGTGTGCAGACCCAGACCCGTCGCCACAGCTTCATCGCGTCCTTGCTGGGGATCAAACACATCGTTGTCGCCATCAACAAGATGGACCTCAAGGACTTCGATGAAGGCGTGTTCGAGTCGATCAAGGCTGATTACCTGAAGTTCGCCGAAGGCTTGAAGATGAAGCCGACCAGCATGCACTTTGTGCCGATGTCTGCCCTGAAAGGCGACAACGTGGTGAACAAATCCGAGCGCTCGCCGTGGTACACCGGTCAGTCGCTGATGGAAATTCTCGAGACCGTGGAAGTGGCGGGCGACCGCAACTTCACCGATCTGCGTTTCCCGGTGCAGTACGTCAACCGTCCGAACCTGAACTTCCGCGGTTTCGCCGGTACCCTCGCCAGCGGCATCGTCAAAAAGGGTGACGAGGTTGTGGTGCTGCCGTCGGGCAAGAGCAGCCGCGTGAAATCCATTGTCACTTTCGAAGGTGAACTGGAGCATGCGGGTCCTGGTCAAGCGGTGACGCTGACCATGGAAGACGAAATCGACATCTCTCGCGGCGACCTGTTGGTGCATGCCGACAACGTGCCGCCGGTCACCGACAGCTTCGAAGCGATGCTGGTGTGGATGGCTGAAGAGCCGATGCTGCCGGGCAAGAAGTACGACATCAAACGGGCGACCAGTTATGTGCCGGGCTCGATTGCCAGCATCATCAACAAGGTCGACGTGAACACGCTGGAAGAAGGCCCGGCGAGCGCTTTGCAGCTCAACGAAATCGGCAAGGTCAGGATCGCGCTTGATGCGCCGATTGCCCTCGACGGATACGAAAGCAACCGCACCACCGGCGCGTTCATCATCATCGACCGCTTGACCAACGGTACCGTTGGCGCTGGCATGATCGTCGCTCAGCCTGTTTCGCATGGCACCACGACACACCACGGCAAACTGGCGCATGTGGCGACTGAAGAACGTGCGCAGCGCTTTGGTCAGCAGCCGGCCACCGTGCTGTTCAGCGGTCTGTCGGGCGCGGGCAAGAGCACGCTGGCTTATGCGGTCGAGCGTAAGTTGTTCGACCTCGGTCGTGCGGTTTTTGTGCTGGATGGCCAGAATCTGCGTCACGATCTGAATAAAGGTCTGCCGCAGGACCGCGCTGGCCGTACCGAGAACTGGCGTCGTGCCGCGCATGTGGCGCGTCAGTTTAACGAGGCTGGTTTGCTGACTCTGGCGGCGTTCGTGGCGCCGAGTGCTGAAGAGCGCGAGCAGGCCAAGGACCTGATTGGCAAGGATCGTTTGCTGACGGTTTATGTGCAGGCTTCGCCGACGGTTTGTGCAGAGCGTGATCCGCAGGGGTTGTATGCGGCGGGCGGCGATAATATTCCGGGTGAGTCCTTCCCGTATGACGTGCCGTTGAATGCTGACCTGGTGATCGACACTCAGGCGCTGTCGCTGGAAGAGAGCGTCAAGCAAGTGCTGGATCTGCTGCGTCAACGTGGCGCGATTTAAGCGATAAAGCAGCTGCAAGCTTCTGGTTTCAAGCTGCAAGAAAAAGCCCGCCGATGTGCAATCATCGGCGGGCTTTTTTTTGACCTTTAGATGGCTATCGCTGGCTTGCCAGCGATGAGGTCAGAACAGACGCTTCAAGACTTCGCTGGATACTCGCGGTGCATCTGTTCGAGCAGCGCGTCTTTATCCAGCCACAGCTGATTGATCCAGCCCTGGAACTGCAAACGATACTCACCGTCCTGATCGTAATTCTTGCCGATGAACTGCTGAGGAATCTTCAGCTCTTCAAAGTGCACCACTACGTCTCGCACGTTGCCGCACAGTAAATCCCAAAATCCCGGGCGCCCGGCTGGGTAGTGGATGGTCACGTTGACGATCGACTCCAACTGTTCGCCCATTGCATCCAGCACGAACGCAATGCCACCAGCCTTCGGCTTGAGCAGGTATTTGAACGGCGACTGTTGCTGTGCATGCTTGCCAGTGGTGAAGCGCGTGCCTTCGACGAAGTTGAAGATTCCCACCGGGTTGTTGCGAAATTTCGCGCAGGTCTTGCGGGTGGTTTCGAGGTCTTTGCCTTTTTTCTCCGGGTGTTTTTCCAGATAGGCCTTGGAGTAGCGCTTCATGAACGGGAAGCCCAGTGCCCACCACGCCAGACCAATCACCGGCACCCAGATCAGTTCTTGCTTGAGGAAGAACTTCAGCGGCTGGATGCGACGGTTGAGTACGTATTGCAGCACCAGAATGTCGACCCAGCTCTGATGGTTGCTGGTAATCAGATAGGAGTGGTTGTAGTCGAGACCTTGCAGACCGCTGATGTGCCAGCGCGTGCGGCGCACCAGGTTCATCCAGCCCTTGTTATTGCTGATCCACGCTTCGTGGGTGTGGCTCATCAGCCAACCGGCGATGCGCTGGGTGAAGGCGAACGGCAAGGCCTTGATCAGCGCCACGCAGAACAGGAACGAGCACAGCAGAATCGTATTGAGCGCCAACAACAGTGAGGCGATCACGCCGCGCAGCGGCGCAGGTAGGAAATCCAGCATTTACACATCCATAGGTCGGTTGGCGGCTTGAATCGCGGTGAGGGCGATGGTGTAGACGATGTCGTCGACTTGCGCGCCGCGCGGCAGGTCGTTCACCGGTTTGCGCAGGCCTTGCAGCATCGGGCCGAGGCTGACGCAGTCGGCGCTGCGCTGCACAGCTTTGTGTGTGGTGTTGCCGGTGTTCAGATCGGGGAACACAAACACTGTGGCGCGACCGGCCACCGGGCTGTTCGGTGCCAGTTGCCGAGCTACGGTTTCGTTGGCAGCGGCGTCGTATTGCAGCGGGCCATCGATCAGCAGCGAGTGCTGTTGTTCGTGGGCGAGCAGGGTGGCCTCGCGGACTTTCTCGACTTCCTCGCCAGTGGCCGATTCGCCGCTGGAGTAACTGATCATCGCCACGCGCGGGGTGATGCCGAATGCTGCTGCCGAGTCGGCGCTTTGCAGGGCGATCTCAGCCAGTTCGGTGGCGCTCGGGTGTGGGTTCATCACGCAGTCGCCGTAGACCAGCACTTCCTCCGGGAACAGCATGAAGAACACCGACGACACCAGCGTGCAGCCCGGCGCGGTCTTGATCAGTTGCAGGGCCGGACGGATGGTATTGGCGGTGGTGTTGATCACGCCGGAAACCAGGCCGTCGACTTCATCCAGCGCGAGCATCATGGTGCCGATCACCACGGTGTCTTCCAGTTGCTGCTCGGCCATTGGGGCGTTGAGGCTTTTGGTCTTGCGCAGGGCAACCATCGGCTCGACGTAGCGCTCGCGGATCAGATCCGGATCGAGAATCTCCAGTCCCGGCGGCAATACGATGCCTTGGGCGCGGGCGACCGCTTCGACGTCTTCGGGTTTGGCCAGCAAGACACAACGGGCTATCCCGCGTTCCTGACAAATCGCCGCCGCTTGCACGGTGAATGGCTCGCTGCCTTCAGGCAGGACGATGCGTTTGTTGGCGGCCTGGGCGCGCTGAATCAGTTGATAACGGAACACCGCCGGCGACAGGCGCATCTCGCGCGGTGTACCGCAGCGCTGGTGCAGCCAGTTGGCGTCGAGGTGGCTGGCGACGAAATCGGTGATGATCTCCGCTCGCTCGCGGTCATCGATCGGGATTTCCTTGTTCAAGCCGTTGAGCAGGTTGGCGGTGTCGTAAGAGCCCGTGCTCACCGACAACACCGGCAGTCCGGCCTGCAAGGCGCCACGGCACAAATCCATGATGCGCGGATCGGGCAGGGTGTCGCTGGTCAGCAACAGGCCGGCCAGCGGCACGCCGTTGATCGCCGCGAGGCTGACCGCAAGGATGATGTCGTCACGATCCCCCGGCGTCACCACCAGCACACCGGGCTTGAGCAGCTCGACGGTGTTGCGCATGGTGCGTGCGCAAATGATGATTTTGGTCATCCGGCGGGTTTCATAGTCGCCGGCGTTGAGCACTTGTGCGCCCATCAGGTCGGCGACGTCGCGGGTCCGCGGCGCATTGAGTTCAGGCTGGAACGGGATGCAGCCGAGCAGACGGAAATCACCGCTGCGCAGCAACGGCGAGTGCTCCTTCAGACGTGCGGCAAACGCTTCCATGCTCTCGTCGGTCTTGACCTTGTTGAGGATCACGCCGAGGACTTTCGGGTCCTTCGGACCTCCGAACAATTGCGCCTGCAATTCGACGCGGCCGGAGAGTTCGGCGAGCACTTCGTTTTCCGGCGCCGAGACCAGAATCACTTCGGCATCCAGACTTTTAGCCAGATGCAGATTGACTCGTGCGGCGTAACTGGCGCTGCGGGTCGGCACCATGCCTTCAACCACCAGCACGTCTTTGCCGACGGCTGCTTGCTGATACAGGGTGATGATTTCTTCGAGCAGCTCATCGAGCTGGCCATCGCCCAGCATCCGCTCGACATGGGCCAGACCCAGCGGCTGTGGTGGTTTTAGGCCGTGGGTGCGCGCCATCAGTTCGGTGGAGCGCTCAGGGCCGGTGTCGCCCGGATGCGGTTGGGCGATCGGTTTGAAGAAACCGACTTTCAGCCCGGCCCGCTCCAGCGTACGCACCAGCCCGAGGCTGATGGAGGTCAGACCCACACCAAAATCGGTGGGTGCGATAAAAAAAGTTTGCATGCGAATTCTCTAAGGGTGCATGGCAATGGTGGCGATCTATACGTGACTGCCTACCGAAATTCAGGCGCCAAGGTTATCGCTAACCGAGCCTTGAGCGCACCAACCGCAGGCAAAGGGTTGGCCTATTTTTTCAATACGTTGCGCCGGGTCCAGCACCCACGCGCGCGATTGCCACGGTGGCTGGTGGCGCAGGTGCTGAGTGTGGCCACAGGAAAGCTCGGCCACCCAGTGACCGTCCTCGTCCTGATGGAAGCCGGTAATCGTCGAATCCCGTTTGTCCGGGTTGTGTTCGCTTTCGCGCGTTTGCTTCGCTAAACTTGGTCTTTCTATATTCTTCTGCAAAAGGTCTCGCCCCATGCTGATCGCCGCCAATAAGGCTGTCTCCATCGACTATACCCTGACCAACGACGCTGGTGAGGTCATCGACAGCTCCGCCGGCGGCGCTCCGCTGGTCTACCTGCAAGGCGCAGGCAACATCATCCCGGGCCTGGAAAAAGCCCTGGATGGCAAAGCTGTTGGTGACGAACTGGAAGTTTCCGTTGAACCGGAAGACGCTTACGGCGAATACGCTGCCGAACTGGTCAGCACCCTGAGCCGCAGCATGTTCGAAGGCGTTGACGAGCTGGAAGTTGGCATGCAGTTCCACGCTTCGGCGCCGGACGGCCAGATGCAAATCGTCACCATCCGTGACCTGGACGGCGACGACGTCACTGTCGACGGCAACCACCCATTGGCCGGTCAGCGTCTGAACTTCAAAGTGAAGATCGTTGCTATCCGTGATGCCAGCCAGGAAGAAGTCGCTCATGGTCACGTCCATGGCGAAGGTGGCCATCAGCACTGATTTTCTGCGCTAAGCTTCGAGTACTGGAGAGGCGCCTGCGGGCGCCTTTTTTAGTCCGCGGCTGTCCTTGGTGGTCTCGCCAAGTGGCTGTTTCGAGTAGAACACGGGAATCTGGAGTTCGTCATGAGTGCTTTTCACGACCTTAAGTTGACAGCCCTGGATGGTCAGGAGCTACCGCTGGCGCCCTTCAAGGGCCAAGTCGTGCTGGTGGTCAACGTCGCCTCCAAATGCGGGTTGACCCCACAGTACGCGGCGCTGGAAAACCTCTACCAGCAATTCAAGGGTAAAGGCTTCAGTGTATTGGGCCTGCCGTGCAACCAGTTTGCCGGTCAGGAGCCAGGCACCGAACAGGAAATCCAGGATTTCTGCAGCCTCAACTATGGCGTGACGTTCCCTTTGTCGAGCAAGCTCGAAGTCAATGGTCACGAGCGCCATCAGCTCTATCGGCTGCTGGCGGGCGAGGGCGCGGAGTTTCCCGGTGACATCACCTGGAATTTCGAGAAGTTCCTGCTTGGCAAGGACGGTCGCGTGCTGGCCCGGTTCTCGCCGCGCACGGCGCCGGATGATCCGACCGTGATTGCTGCAATCGAGAAAGCGCTGGGCTAACCCATCAAGATCAAGAGATCGTCCGATCGCGGCCCGAGCCTTCGGCAGCTCCTACAGGGGACTGCTGGCGCTGCGATCTTTTCGTTTGGCCTGCATTCGATTGTGTAGGAGCTGCCGAAGGCTGCGATCTTTTCGTTTCTATCCCTTAATCATTCAGATCAATAGTGCTGTTCAAGGCGCTTGCCGATCAATATTATCGCCGTCATAAAGTCATTCCCTGCGGAGTCTTCCCATGCCGGTTCAAGCCCTGTTCAAACCGTTCCACCTCGGCACTCTCGAACTGCCGACCCGTGTAGTCATGGCACCGATGACCCGTTCGTTTTCTCCGGGTGGCGTGCCGAACTCCAAAGTCATCGAGTACTACCGTCGTCGCGCTGCTGCTGGCGTCGGCCTGATCATCACTGAAGGCACCACCGTCGGCCATATTGCGTCCAACGGTTACCCGAATGTACCGCAGTTCTTTGGTGAAGTACCCTTGGCCGGTTGGAAAAAAGTCGTCGACGCGGTACATGCCGAGGGCGGCAAGATCGTTCCGCAGCTGTGGCACGTCGGTAGCGTGCGCCGCATCGGCACCGAACCGGACGCCAGCGTGCCGGGTTATGGTCCGTCGGAAAAACTCAAGGACGGTCAGGTCGTAGTGCACGGCATGACCAAGCAGGACATCCAGGACGTGATCGGCGCTTTCGCCCAAGCGGCCAAGGATGCCCAAAGCATCGGCATGGACGGCGTGGAAATCCACGGCGCCCATGGTTATCTGGTCGACCAGTTCTTCTGGGAAGGCAGCAACCAGCGCACTGACGAATACGGCGGCAGTCTGGCCAACCGTTCGCGCTTTGCCATCGAGCTGATTCAGGCGGTGCGTGCAGCCGTCGGCGAGGGTTTCCCGATCATCTTCCGTTTCTCGCAATGGAAACAGCAGGATTACACCGCACGGCTGGTGCAAACCCCGGAAGCCTTGGGTGAATTCCTCAAGCCGTTGTCCGACGCTGGCGTAGACATTTTCCATTGCTCGACGCGGCGTTTCTGGGAGCCGGAATTCGACGGCTCCGAGCTGAACCTGGCTGGCTGGACG
This sequence comes from Pseudomonas sp. A0308, assembly GCF_044218815.1. Classification (NCBI taxonomy): domain Bacteria; kingdom Pseudomonadati; phylum Pseudomonadota; class Gammaproteobacteria; order Pseudomonadales; family Pseudomonadaceae; genus Pseudomonas; species Pseudomonas sp. A0308. The sequence continues at coordinate 2,282,552 of NZ_CP162581.1, read as the reverse complement.
CGCAAGCTGACCGGCAAACCGACCATCACTGTCGGCAGCGTAGGCCTGGATGGCGAGTTCCTGCAGTTCATGGTCAACACTGACAAGGTCGCAGAGCCGGCCAGTCTGGAGAACCTGCTCGAGCGTCTGAACAAAGAGGAATTCGATCTGGTCGCGGTGGGGCGCGCACTGCTGGTCGATCCGGATTGGGCACTGAAAGTGCGCGAAGGGCGTGAGCAGGACATTCTGCCGTTCAGCCGTGAAGCGTTGATGACGCTGGTTTAAGCGGCGCCATTACTGACCCCCTTCGCGAGCAGGCTCGCTCCCACAGGTTTCTCCGGTATTCACAAATCCTGTGTTCACTGGAGATCCCTTGTGGGAGCGAGCCTGCTCGCGAAGGTGGCTTCAAGACCAGTAAAAATCTATGGCAATGTCTGTGCATTAGGGACAACCTGCTCCCCAACGCACGCCCCGCGCAAATGCCCTTCAAACTGCTCGATAATCGCCGCCCACCCTTGGCGACTCGCATGCTGGCGAGCATTCAGGCGCACGCAGCGCAACGTTTCATACTTCTCCAGCAACCACGCCGCCGCATCGCAAAACGCCTCTTCATCGCCCGGCATCGCCAGCACGCCGCTGTAGCCGTGGCGAATATGCTGCGCCGCCGCTGCCTGATCGTAGGCCACCACGCCAAGCCCTGACGCCAGCGCTTCGAGCACGACATTGCCAAAGGTTTCGGTCAGGCTCGGAAACAGAAACACATCGCCGGACGCATAGTGCGCGGCCAGCGCTTCACCGCGCTGCGACCCGCAGAAAATCGCCTCGGGCAGATCTTTCTCCAGCGCCATGCGTTGCGGCCCGTCGCCGACCACGATCAGCTTCAGAGTGCGCTGTGGATAAGTGTCGCGCAGCTTTTCAAAGCAGCGTTTGAGCAAACCAAGGTTTTTCTCTGGCGCGAGCCTTCCTACGTGAATCACCGCAATATCGCGCTCGCCCAGCCCCCATTGCTCACGCAGAGCGTTCAGGCGTTTGGCCGGGTGAAACAACTGGCTGTCCACACCGCGGGACAGCAACGCCAGTCGTTCGAAATGCCGCCGCTCCAGTTCCAGTCGCTGACTGATACTCGGCACCAGTGTCAGCGCCGAACGGTTGTGGAACCAGCGCAAATAATGCGTCAGGAGCCGCGTCAGCAAGCCGAGGCCGTACTGGCTGGTGTATTGCTGGAAATTGGTATGGAAGCCACTGACCACCGAAATCCCCAGACGCCGCGCCGCTCGCAACGCCGACAGACCGAGCGGGCCTTCAGTGGCGATGTACAGCACGTCCGGACGCTGGTGCTTCCAGCGCCGCAGCAACTTGTGCATCGACGACTGGCCCCATTGCAATCCTGGATAACCCGGCAGCGGCCAGCCCCGGCACAGGAGCAAGCCATCGTCTTCAGTACGCTGTGGATCGTCGGCCTGACGTGGGCGTATCAGGTCGACCCGATGTCCACGCGCGCGCAGTCCATCGCACAAGCGGCCAAGGGTATTGGCCACGCCGTTGATTTCCGGTGGGAAAGTTTCGCTGATCAGAGTGATATGTAGAGCTGTCGTCATGACCTCAGTGTCGGCTGAGGCCATGTCGTGCTTGTGACGTTCGGATGATGGATTTGTGACGGGCTGTTTTTGAGCGCCTCAGCGCTGAGTCACCAGATTCTCGGCACCGCGCTCACGTACCCAAAACAACGTTGCCCCAGCCACCGCGGCCGGCATCATCAGGATGTTGACCACCGGAATCAGCAGCACCAGATACACGATCCCGCCGAAGCTCATGCTCTGCCAGCGCTTCTCGCGCAGCCAGGCGAGCATCTCGTTCCAGCCCAGTTTGTGGTTGTCCGCCGGGTAGTCGATGTACTGGATCGCCATCATCCACACGCCGAACAACAGCCACAGCGGCGCGGCGATGATGTTCACCACGGGGATGAACGAGAGAATGAACAGGCCGAGCGCCCGAGGCAGGAAGTAGCCGAGTTTGCGCATTTCCCGGGCCAGGGTACGCGGGACCATGGCGACCAGCTCACCCCAGCTGAAGGCCGGGAAGTCGTCGGTGCCACGCACCACCACTTCGACTTTTTCCGCGAGGAAACCGTTGAACGGCGCAGCAATGATATTGGCCAGCATGGTGAACGTGAAAAACACCATCAACGCCACCAGCACCACGAACAGCGGCCACAGGATATAACTGAGGAAACTCAGCCACTCGGGCAGCGATGGCATCAGCGTGTCGACCCACAGACTGAACTGGTGGCCGGCCAGATAGATCAATCCGACGAACAGCACAAGGTTGATCGCCAGCGGCAGCAACACGAACAGGCGCAAGCCGGGACTGAGAACCAGTTTGAGGCCTTCACGCAGGTATTGCGGGCCAGACAGAACAGGGGCGGGCATAGGGTGCTCCGAGCAAGGGAAAACGCGCCGACCTTACCGACTTTGCACCACGTGCGAAAGCGCGGTAGAGCGATCGACATTCACTGTAACAAAGACGTCCTTCTCGTCAGTGTCTCGGCATAGAGACCACCTATGAGCTGGATTGTTAAACCGTATTTCCTTAATCTTGCCCCCCTCGATACGCTGCACCCAACTTTTTACAGGACTGTCGAGCTAATGCCTTCCCCAAGGTTATCCACAGTCCTTTTTTATTCCGCCGGCAGTCCGGCGTCCGCGCCAGCTGTATTGGCCGGTCAACAGGAGCAGATTCATGTCTGAAGTCCGTCATTCGCGAGTGATCATTCTCGGTTCCGGCCCTGCCGGTTATAGCGCTGCGGTGTATGCCGCGCGTGCCAACCTCAAGCCACTGCTGATCACCGGCATGCAGGCTGGCGGTCAACTGACCACTACCACCGAAGTCGACAACTGGCCGGGTGACGTCCACGGTCTGACCGGTCCGGTGCTGATGGAGCGCATGCGCGAGCACGCCGAGCGTTTTGAAACCGAGATCGTTTTCGATCACATCAACGCCGTCGACTTCGCTTCCAAGCCTTACAGCCTGACTGGCGACAGCGCGACCTACACCTGCGACGCCCTGATCATCGCCACCGGTGCCAGCGCTCGTTACCTGGGCCTGCCGTCGGAAGAAGCGTTCATGGGCAAAGGCGTTTCGGCCTGCGCGACCTGCGACGGTTTCTTCTATCGCAACAAACCAGTTGCAGTGGTTGGCGGCGGCAACACCGCTGTTGAAGAGGCCCTGTACCTGGCCAACATCGCCAGCACCGTGACCCTGATCCACCGTCGCGAAACCTTCCGCGCCGAGAAGATCCTGATCGACAAGCTCAACGCTCGCGTGGCTGAAGGCAAGATCATCCTCAAGCTCAACGCCACCCTCGACGAAGTGTTGGGCGACAACATGGGTGTGACCGGTGCGCGTCTGAAGAACAACGACGGCAGCTTCGACGAAATCACTGTCGACGGCGTGTTCATCGCCATTGGCCACACTCCGAACACCTCGCTGTTCGAAGGCCAGTTGACCTTGAAAGACGGTTATCTGGTAGTGCAGGGCGGCCGCGACGGCAACGCCACTGCGACCAGCGTAGAAGGCATCTTCGCCGCCGGCGACGTGGCCGACCATGTTTACCGTCAGGCCATCACCTCGGCCGGCGCCGGTTGCATGGCGGCACTGGATACCGAGCGTTACCTGGACGGTCTGCAGAACGCTTCGTTCTAAATCGCAGATATAAAAAAACCGGCCGATTGGCCGGTTTTTTTGTGCTCGGGTTTCAGGTTCAACACAGTTCCAGTGTGGGAGCGAGCCTGCTCGCGAATGCGCTGTTTCAGTCGACATCAATGTCGAATGTCAGTCCGTATTCGCGAGCAGGCTCGCTCCCACAGGAATTGGGTTTGCAGCTGAAGTTAGCGGCGGGTCAGGGGCTGGGCGGTGAATTTCACGCCGGCCAGGCCATGCTGGATCAACGCCCGAATATTGCCGTGATCACTGCCCTCAGGCGTGGCCACTACCGAGCGGTAATGCTCGCCGAACGCCAGCAGCGCTTCTTCGTCACTCAAGCCTTCCAGCAGCGCCAGACCCAGGGTCTTGCACGAGCCTTCGTTCTGCCCGGCGGCGTTTTCCACGCCACCGTTGTTGAACGCCTGAGGCTGGTAGTCATAGCCCGCGGCAATGAAGGCCAGGGTGTCGGCGAAAGCGTGTTCGCCGCTCTTGAGGCTGGCGCGCAGGGTGTTCAGGTCACTCATGGGTTTTTCCTTTGGCGAACGCCGCTTGTTGCTCAGCGCTGGCTTCTTGCTGAAATTGGGCTTTCCACTCGGCGTACGGCATGCCGTAAACCACTTCACGGGCGTCGTCGAGGCTGACCTCGATCTGGCGCTCGTCGGCTTCGGCCTTGTACCACTTCGACAGGCAGTTGCGGCAGAACCCGGCGAGGTTCATCAGGTCGATGTTCTGCACGTCCTTGCGGCTGTCCAGGTGCGCGACCAGCCGGCGGAAGGCGGCGGCTTCGAGTTCGAGGCGTTGTTGCTCGTTCATGGGAGTCTCTGCGAGACAGCTTCAAGCGACGAGCTTCAAGCTGCAAGATGGTTGGCGGTGATACGAAGTTTACAGCTTGGCGCTTGAAGCTTGAAGCTAGCGGCTCGCTGCAAGCGTGATTGACACCGACTCGGCAAATCGCAGCGCGTGCGGCTTGTCGACTTCGACTTCGGCGTACAGCACCGATGCGTTGGTCATCACCAGATCGAGCAATTCCTGGGTCAGGCGCTCGAGCAGGGCAAAACGATTGCCCTCGACGTGGGCGATGATTGCCTTGGTGATGGTGCGGTAATTGAGCGCGTGGTCGATGTCATTGTCACGCACCGCTTCTTGCGCGGCGTAAAGGATGGTCAGGTTGATCAGCACATCCTGCTTGTTGAGGATTTCGTCCTCGTTGATCCCGATAAAGGTACGCAAGCGCAGATCCTTGACCCGGATACGCGCCATTCCCGGCTGAAGTTGTGGCATTTACTTGCTCCGTCCAATCAATTGCAGGAACTCCTGACGGGTGTTGCTCGAGTCGCGGAAGGCGCCGAGCATGACCGAGGTGTTCATGGTCGAATTCTGTTTCTCGACACCGCGCATCATCATGCACATGTGTCTGGCCTCGATGACCACCGCAACACCGGCGGCATCGGTAACCTGTTGCACCGCATCGGCAATTTGCCGGGTGAGGTTTTCCTGAATTTGCAGGCGTCTGGCGAACATGTCCACCAGTCGCGCGATCTTCGACAGCCCCAGCACTTTGCCAGTGGGAATATAAGCCACATGGGCCTTGCCGATGAAGGGCAGCAGGTGATGTTCGCACAATGAGTACAACTCGATGTCGGCGACGATGATCATCTCGTCGCTGTCAGAGGCAAACAGCGCGCCATTGACGATCGTGTCCACGCTCTGCTCGTAGCCGTGACACAGGTATTGCATGGCCTTGGCCGCCCGCGCCGGCGTATCGAGCAATCCTTCACGGTCGGGATCTTCACCGAGGCCAATGAGGATTTCACGGTAGTTCTCGGGCAGGGAGCGGGTCATTGAACATCCTCGCGTGACAGCGTTATTTGACGTGCCTTCCGCCATTGACGGTCAGGGTCGTGCCGGTGACGTAAGGGTTGTCGAGCAGGTAGCGCAGGCTCTGGTAGATCACTTCGCTGCCGGGTTCGATGCCCAGCGCGGATTTGGCCAAGGCCTTGGCGCGGTACGCCGCGTCGTCGTCGGGATTGAACAATAGCAGGGCCGGCGCAATGCCGTTGACCTTGATCGCCGGCGCATAACGGGCGGCGAACGACAGGGTCAGGCTGTCGAGCCCGGCTTTGCTGGCGCAATAGGCGATGTGTTTGCTGCTGCCTTTGCGGGTGACATCGTCGCTGATGTGGATGATGTCGGCGGGTGTCGACTGCTTGAGCAGGTCGGCGCAGTGCAGGTTGATCAGATAGGGCGCGAGCATGTGGATGTTGACCATGCGGTTGAACGCTTCGGCTTCGCTGCCCGGGGTTTCCGCGAGCCAGTCGGAGGCGTTATGCACGATTGCCCGCAGACTGTCGGTGTGGGTGTGCAGTTCGGCGATGAAGGAGAGGATGCCTGCTTCGCTGGAGAAATCCGCGAATATCCCGATGGCGCCCAGATCACGCAGCGTTTGCACCCCGGGACGATCGCTGCGGTAGGTGAAAATGATGCTGTAGCCGTCTTCGAGCAAACGCTGCGCGCAGTGCAGACCGACGCGTTGGCCGGCGCCAGTGATCAGGATCGGGTCGGAGGTTGTAGTCATGAACGGCTCGCGTCGCGGTGGGTGCAAAAACTATAACAGCGGCGGGCCTGAAAAGATCGCAGCCTTCGCCAGCTCCTGCACTGCGTCAATGTTGCAGCTGTGCAGGAGCACTCGAGTGCAACGAGGCTGCGATCTTTTAGCGGTTCTGCGCAGACGGCGTAACCGGCAGCGGACGCGCTGGCGTGCTGTTCAACCAGTTCGCCAGCAACCGCGTCGACAGCGGGATAAAGAAATAAACCATCAGCGGCGTCAGGCACGCCGTGCTGATCAACACTTTCGGCAAAAGGCTCATGTCAGCGAGCAACGGGCCCACGACAAAATTGAACAACAGCGACACCGGGAAGAATGCCAGCCAGATCGCAATCGCCTGTTTCCAGCGCGGCGGGCGCTGGCCGACTACGCTTGTACCGAACCAGCCTTCGATGCCACTGACACGATGCTCTTTGGGGTGGGCAAACAGATCGCTGCCACGATCCAGCCAGGCGGTACGCGAGGCCGAATGCTCCCAGGCATGCAAAGTCTGTTCATCGACAAAACGGAAGATAATCTGGAATTCGTTATCGCCGGGCGGCGGTGCGAGCACGCCGGAGCCCAGATAACCGGGGAAATCGGTGGCCAGTTGTTCGCCTTCGCGCAGCCAGGCGATCAGATCCTGATAGCGGCCATCGGCGACTCGACGCGCAACCATCAGCGTGACGGGGGAAGTAGACATTGTGTATCTCCGTATCTCGATTGCGTCACTCCGGGTAGGAGTTTCGCCTGACGCAAGGCCGGGGTGGAGGCCTGCGCTTTTCAGCAAGCAAGGATTATTCCTGATTTTCGTGTTTAAACCAGAGACTTTCGTCGCATATCTCCACTTGAACGCAAACAGGGCATCAGAGGTAGAATGGGATCCAATTCACAAGATCGGAAGTTGGCCAAATGCCTGTGATGACAGACGCGCACGCTGATTCTCAGACATCTGCTGCGCTTGAGTGCGAGGACCTTTTCCCTATCCGCGAAGTCGCGAAGGTGACAGGGGTCAATCCGGTCACCCTGCGCGCTTGGGAACGTCGCTATGGCTTGATCCAGCCGGTGCGCACCGACAGTGGGCATCGGCTATATTCGATGACCGAAATCGAGCGTGTTCGCAGCATCGTCGACTGGATTGATCGCGGTGTGGCGGTCAGCAAGATCGGCAAGATCCTCGCCAAGACCGAACCGCTGAAAGTCCTCGCGCACATCATTCCCGATGAACTGGTGCAAGCCGACTATCTGCAATGGCAGGTGCAACTCCAGCAGGCGATCAGCTCTTTCGATGATCAGTTACTGGACCAGGTCTACGGTCAGATCTTTTCTTCTTATGCGTTGCCCGTTGTATTTCAAGACATCCTGATGCCGTTGTGGCTGCAATTGTTGCAGCGTCAGGATGCCTTCGGGCAGACCAGCGAATGGCTGTTCTTTGACGGATTTCTTCGGGCGCGTGTGTTGCATCGGATCATCACCCTGCGTGGCTCGCAACCGCGACGGGTGATCGTCAGTGCACTGGCCGGGCAATGCCGGGAGCTTGAGTTGCTGGTGGCGGCGTTGTTTCTGAGTGGCAATGACTCGGGCGTTCGGGTGTTGACCACCGGCCAGCCGCTCGATGAGCTGACCCTCATTTGCGAAAAGACCAAACCTGACGCACTGGTGCTGTTTTCCAATCACGCCCCGAGTGCCGATTTGCCCCGGCGTCTGAATCGACTCGCCTTGAGTCTTGATTGTCAGCTGATGCTCGCTGGCGATGCGTCTGATCTGGCGCAAGAGAGCCTGGCCGGAACATCAGTGGCGTGCCTGGGTAATGAAGGGGCGAACATGCGTCAGCGCATGACTCAGTTTCTGGCGGGGAAGCTTGATACCTGAGAATCAGGTGTGCAGGGCAGGGTGTGTCAAACGATGTTGCTGCAGGATGAATTGTCGAAGACGCTCGGTTTCGTCGCTGTCTGTCTGGCTGAGCTCGTAGGCGTAGAAACCACTTTCGGTTTCGCGCTCGAAACTGCCGCGCAATGCGATCCGCTCATAACCCGAAGGGCTGAACCACAGAGCGAAGTGCTTGGGCGGTTTGGTCTTGTTGCGCACTTCCAGCAGTACGCCTTTATGTGAAACCTCGTGAACCCAGAGCGTGCCCGCCTGACCTTTGGCATTCTCCAGCGCCACCGGCTCTTCAAGTGCCAGCCGCCACGGACGAACCATCGGGCCATCTTCGTAGATGCTTGGCACACCGAGACGCAGGTGCAGCGCATGAAACTCGTCTTCCACCAGATGCAGCGGAAACGTCATTTGCTGGTTTTCGAAGTTGGCCTGAATAGTCACTTGTTCGTGAGCGGCCAGACGTGTGAGCAAATCACGGATTTGCGAACCGCCGTTAACCAGCAGGCTCGACGTCGCATCCCGCACATTGAGCTGCGGGTTGTGCTGCATGGTCTGGATAAAATCCAGCTCATCCTGGGTCAGGAGTGCATCGCGTTGCATGGCTAACTCGAAAGGAATAGTTACAAAGGCATTGGTGATTGTAGTTAATGACAACAAGTTCGATAGTTTGTTTTAACCGTTTGTCGCTTTCAAAGCGGCGATTTCCGCTTCCAGGGCAGCGACCTTGGCTTCCAGCTGCGCGACACGTTGCTGAGCCTTGACCTGAATCGTCACATCCTTTTGCACGCCGATAAAGTACGTTTGCCCGTCATCGGCATTTTTTACCGTTGAAAGCGACAATTCACTCCAGAACGGCGTGCCGTCCTTGCGGTAGTTACGCAATACCTCCCGGCACGAGCCGTTGGTACGCAATGCTTCGCGGATGAACTTCAGGCTCTCCTGGTCACGGTCTCCGGCCTGCAGAAAACGGCAGTCCTGGTAGAGGATTTCTTCGCTGGTGTAACCGGTCAGGCGTTCGAAGGCCGGGTTGACGTAAATCAGGATGTTGTCCCGTTCGCCCTCCCTTTCCGCGACCGAAATTCCGTCGTTCGATGCGTTGATCATCATTTGCAGCAAACTGGCGCTGATCATCCGTGATTCCCCTCAGAGCTGTCAGTGGCACGCATTCTAGAAGATCGGCGATGCCTGTCCATAGGCCATCAGCGCTCATTGAGAGCGAATCGCAACTTCACGGCTGAGGCTGTTACTATCGCCGTTCTTTTTTTCAGCTTCAGGATCAGATTGATGAAAGTCGCCATCCTCTCCGGTTCGGTCTACGGCACCGCCGAAGAAGTCGCCCGCCACGCCCAGAACCTGCTGAAAGCCGCTGGCTTTGAAACCTTCTACAGCTCGCGCGCCAGCCTGGCCGAGGTTCAGGCTTTCGCGCCTGAAGCGTTTCTCGCCGTGACCTCGACCACCGGCATGGGCGAGTTGCCGGACAACCTGCAACCGTTGTATTCGATGATCCGCGATCAATTGCCGGCCGCCTGGCGTGGTTTGCCCGGTGCGGTGATTGCGTTGGGCGATGCGAGTTACGGCGACACCTTCTGCGGTGGCGGTGAGCAAATGCGCGAACTGTTTTTCAGCGAACTCGGCCTGCGTGAAGTGCAAGAGATGCTGCGCCTCGATGCCAGCGAAAGCGTCACCCCGGAAACCGACGCCGAGCCGTGGCTGGCGGATCTGATCGGCGCGCTCAAGGGCTGATCGCCCGCTCGCGCAGCAGCGCCAGCCAGGCTTGCGCGGCCTTCGACAGATAGGCGCCGTGGCGCCAGATGAAAGCGATGTCCCAGCGCAAATAATCCGGCGCTCGCAAGGCCAGGCGTACGACGCCTGGTCGCACCAGGCCGCGCGCCACGACGCTGGGCAACAGCACCACGCCTTGCCCGGCGGCGACCAGCGCCGCGAGAAAATCCGCCTGACCACTGCGCCCGCCTTCCTTGGGCGTAAAGCCCATTTGTTGACACGCCTGGAGCAAGCGGTCATTGAGCACGAAGCTGCGTTGATACAGCAGGAACGGCGTGTCGGCCAACTCCTCCAGCCCGATCTCGCCTCGATTCGCCAGTGGATGATCCACCGGCAGCAGGGCGTCGAGTTTTTCGTCGCAAAACGGCTGACAGTCGAACTGCGCATCCTTCGGCATCAGGCTGCCGCCCAACTCCAGTTCGCCACTCAACACCGCTTGCTCGATGTTGCGACTGCCGCCCTCAAGCAGCTGAATGCTGATGTTCGGATAGCGCCGTCGGTATTCGGCGAATGCTCCGGCGAACAGCGCATCGCTGCCCAGCAACGGCAAACCGAGGCGCAGTTCCCCACGCGCCAGCTGACTCAGGTCATCCAGTTCGCTGAGCAACTCATTACGCAGACGCAGCATGCCTTCGGCGCGTTGCAATACCACGCTGCCGGCGGCCGTCAGGCGCAGTTGTGAGCCAAGGCGCTCAAGCAATGGCGTGCCAATGCTTTGCTCCAGTTGTGCGACCTGTTTGCTCACAGCCGACTGGCTGATGTGCAAGGTTTTTGCGGCTTGAGTGAAACCGCCCTGATGCATGACTTCGACAAAACTGCGCAGCTGTTTGAATTCCATAAGCGGATTCCATTTTGGAATGGTTGTGAGTCTAACAATTCGCTTTAGGGATGGTAGAGCGCTTCGTAAAATGAGCCTCTGTAAGGAGCTGATCATGAACACCGCTACCCTCAAATACCTTTCCCGCCTGGTGACCGAACTCGCCGTGCTGCTCGGTCTTTACCTGCTCGGCTGTCAGCTGGCGGTATGGCTGGCCTGGCCCATTCCCGGGGGTGTTATCGGCATGGTGCTGTTGCTGCTCGCTTTCGCTTTCGGTTGGGTCAAACCGGCGGCATTGCAATTGGGCGCTGGCTTGCTGATGGCCGAGATGCTGCTGTTCTTCATTCCTGCGCTGATGAGCCTGCTCGATTACGGCACTTTGCTGCGCAATGACGGCTGGCGGATCCTGCTGGTCATTGCTGCCAGCACGTTGATGGTGATGTTGGTGACCGCGTTCACCGTGGAATTGGCCGTGCGCATGAGGCATTCCCATGAAACTTGAACTGATGCCGATGTTCTGGCTGGCCTTCACGCTGTTGGCTTACCTGTTCAGCCGCTGGATTTATCGCCGCACCGGGCGTTATCTGTTGTCGCCGCTGATTCTGGTGCCGGCGCTGCTGCTGGCGCTCGCCGTGCCGCTGCACACCGCTTACGCCGAATACTCGAGCAATACCCACTGGCTGATGCTGGTGCTCGGTCCTGTTACTGTCGCCTTCGCCGTGCCGATCTGGCAGCAGCGGCGCCTGTTGATGCGGCACTGGTCGGCGTTGCTGCTGGGCATGCTGGCCGGCAGTGCTGCGTCGATCGCGACCTCGTTCGGCCTGGCCAAAGCGCTCGCGCTCGACAGTTCGGTGACGATGTCACTGGTGCCGCGCTCGATTACCACGCCGTTTGCCATGCCTATGGCCCAGGATCTGGGGGGCGTGCCGGAACTGACCGCGGTGTTCGTGATGTTCACTGGCGTGTTTGGCGCGATGCTCGGTGGCGTGTTGCTGAAGTGGTTGCCGTTGCGCAGTGCCTTGGCGCGCGGCGCGCTGTTTGGTGTCGGTGCGCACGGCGCCGGTGTCAGCCGGGCCCATGAAGTGGGCGGCGAAGAAGGCTCCGTGGCGGGGCTGGTGATGGTCTTGACCGGCTTGCTTAATTTATTCGCCGCACCTTTGTTGGCGTCGTTGCTTTGACATGGATCCAAGGAGTTTGCATGGCTGACCCGTTCAGTCATCAAGCTGGCTGGCAATGCAACTACGCGATCGACTGCGCCGACTAGACTGATGACACGAGCAGAACAATAAGAAAGCAGAGGTGCACACAGTGAGCGTAGCCCCCGTCCAGTCGTCCCTTAATGTCAAAGAGCAGGTCAGCGCCGCCGAGTGGCAGACCCGCGTCGATCTCGCCGCTTGCTATCGTCTGGTCGCGTCGCATGGCTGGGACGATCTGATCTTCACGCACATTTCTGCCAAGGTGCCGGGCACCGAAGATTTTCTGATCAATCCGTTCGGCCTGATGTTCCACGAAATCACCGCGTCGAGCCTGGTGAAAGTCGATCAGGCCGGCAACAAACTCATGGACAGCCCCTACGAAATCAACCCGGCGGGCTACACTATCCACAGCGCCGTGCATGAAGTGCGGCACGATGTGGTTTGCGTGCTGCATACGCACACCGCTTCGGGCGTGGCGGTGTCGGCGCAAAGGCAAGGCGTGTTGCCGATCAGCCAACAGTCGCTGTTCGTGCTGTCGAGCCTGGCGTATCACGGCTATGAGGGCGTGGCGCTGAACCACGAAGAGAAGGCGCGCTTGCAGGCCGACCTTGGCGAGAACAATTTCCTCATGCTGCATAACCACGGTCTGCTGACCTGTGGCGGCACCATCGCTGATACCTTCCTGATGATGTTCACCTTCCAGCGCGCCTGCGACATTCAGGTGATGGCCCAGACCGGCGGCGCTGAACTGATCGCCATCGAACCGCAGATTCTGGCAGGCGCCAAGGCAATGATCGCCGGCGTGACCAAAAGTGCTCAAGGCATGGGTGGCGCGCTGGCTTGGCCGGCGCTGCTGCGCAAACTCGATAAACACGACCCTGGATATAAACTCTAATGCCTCTTGCCGAGATTCCACTGTGTGTCTGGCGTAAACGCAGCCAGACGTTTGTCTTTCGAGGTCAGACGATCCGTTACTGGATGACGGGGCAGGGTGAGCCGCTGCTGCTGATCCATGGCTTCCCGACCGCCAGTTGGGATTGGCATTACCTGTGGCAACCACTGGCCCAGCGTTATCGAATGATCGCTTGCGACATGCTGGGTTTCGGCGATTCGGCCAAACCGGCCAATCACCGCTACAGCCTGCTTGAGCAGGCCGATCTGCAACAGGCGTTGCTCGCGCATTTGCAGGTCGAACAGCCTGTTCACATCCTCGCTCACGATTATGGCGATAGCGTCGCGCAGGAACTGCTAGCCCGGCACTACGAAGACAAGATCGAGATTGCCAGTTGCGTGTTCCTCAACGGTGGTTTGTTTCCGGAAACCCATCGTCCGGTACTGATGCAAAAACTGTTGCTCAGCCCATTGGGCTGGATGATCGGCCGTGCCTTTACCCGCGATGCATTGGTGAAAAGCTTTCGCCAGATTTTCGGTCCGCTGACCGGGCCGACCGAGAGCGAGCTGGACGATTTCTGGAGCCTGGTCGACAGCAATCACGGCCCGCGCATCATGCACAAGCTGATTAACTACATCCCCGAACGGCGGGAGCAGCGTGATCGCTGGGTGGCGGCGATGCAGCGCGGCGAAGTGCCGATGCGGGTGATCGATGGTGAAGTCGATCCGGTCTCGGGTGCGCACATGGTCGAGCGCTATCGGGAATTGATACCGGATGCCGACACCGTGCTGTTGCCGAATATTGGCCACTATCCGCAGATCGAAGCGCCGGTGCACGTGCTCAAGCACTACCTGGCGTTTCGTGACCGTTTTGCGCTGCCACCGCGCAAAGTGGCGTGTTCCTGACAGATCTTTTGGTCTTTTAATTGCGCTGCACATCATCCCCCAGCCTTATCGCGCACCATTCAGCCCCAGCCGTGTTCGTTGTGACCGAAAGCCCCGTGCCTGACACTCGGGGTCACTGTCCCTTGGCCTGCTGGAGTTGCCGCGATGAATGAGTCTGTGCGTTTCGAAGATAAAGTCGTGATTGTCACCGGAGCCGGCGGCGGCCTCGGACGGGCGCACGCTTTGCTGTTCGCCAAACAGGGCGCCAAGGTGCTGGTCAACGACCTCGGCGGCTCGACTCAGGGCGAAGGCGCCAACGCTTCTGCGGCTGATCGCGTGGTCGCGGAAATTCGTGAAGCCGGCGGCATCGCCGAAGCCAACCACGACTCGGTTACCGACGGCGACAAACTGGTGCAGAACGCGCTGGATGTTTTCGGCCGCGTCGACGTCGTGGTCAACAACGCCGGGATCCTGCGCGACAAGACCTTCCACAAAATGGACGACGCCGATTGGGATCTGGTCTACCGCGTCCACGTCGAAGGCGCCTACAAAGTCACCCGCGCCGCATGGCCGCATCTGCGCGAGCAAAACTACGGCCGAGTGATCTTCACTGCTTCAACTTCAGGCATCTACGGCAATTTCGGCCAGTCCAACTACGGCATGGCCAAGCTCGGTCTATACGGGCTGACCCGCACTTTGGCCATCGAGGGCCGCAAGAACAACATCCTCGTGAACGCCATCGCGCCAACCGGCGGCACGCGCATGACCGAAGGACTGATCCCGCCGCAAGTGTTCGAGCAACTGAAACCGGAACTGGTCAGCCCGTTGGTGGTGTATCTGGCCAGTGAGCAGTGCCAGGAGACTTCCGGATTGTTCGAAGTCGGCGGTGGCTGGATGGGCAAGGTGCGTTGGGAGCGCAGCCTCGGTGCCGGGTTTGATCCACGGGTGGGTTTCTCGCCGGAAGATGTAGCGGCGCACTGGCAGCAGATTTGTGATTTCGAAGGGGCGGCGCATCCGAAGGACAATATTGAGGCACTGAAGGAGATGATGGCGAATTTGCAGAAGTATTCACTCTGATCGCGATTGCTCTTCGACAGGGCTTGCTCAAGTCCTGTCGCCCCGCACTGCCTCCTCTGCCTGAAAATCGATCGCCCATAAAAAAGGCCGCTGCAAACGCAGCGGCCAAGGTAAGACGTTGGATCAAGGAGCTACAAATCAACGTCAGTGAACACCGGGGCGATAAACCGAATCATCGATTCATCTGAAATCTGTCAACAGTGGCCTGAATTGCTCAGTAGCCAAGGCTGGGGGCTTTTCGGCGTGTCCCGTGAAAGCCCGCTCAGAATACGGTTTCAGCCCTGTAGGAAAAATACCGATTCCAGACATGCACTGTTACGGGGCATGCAACAGTCTACAGAGGCTGATGTGCACCATGCGCGGCACTGATGATCCTCTATCCAGCCGATCCATGATCGATGCAAAGCCGCGTGCTGCATGGACATTCATCCTTTCGAGCGACAGCGCGAATACCTCCTTGGTGCGCTTATCTACCCCGTCGCGCGGCAGTAGGGTGAGGCCTTCTGTCACTCACCGGGGAAGACGCATGACAACAAAAACAATGCGCGCCATCTTCACACCGCAGGCGCTGGCAGCCGCGGTGGCTCTGGGTTGCTGTGCCCAGGCGCACGCGGTCGCTTTTAATATCGGAGAAATCGAAGGCACGTTCGATTCGTCGTTGTCGGTCGGTGCGAGTTGGGGCATGCGCGATGCCGACAAGTCGCTGGTCGGTACTGTCAACGGTGGGACCGGGCAATCCTCGACCGGTGATGACGGGCGTTTGAACTTCAAGAAGGGCGAGACCTTCTCGAAAATCGTCAAAGGCATTCACGATCTCGAACTCAAGTACGGCGATACCGGTGTGTTCGTGCGTGGCAAATATTGGTACGACTTCGAACTCAAGGACGAAGACCGCGAGTTCAAGCAGATCAGCGACAGTGGCCGCAAGGAAGGCGCCAAATCATCTGGCGCGCAGATTCTCGATGCATTCGTCTATCACAACTATTCCATCGGCGATCTGCCGGGCACGGTGCGCGCCGGTAAACAAGTGGTCAGTTGGGGCGAAAGTACTTTCATCGGCAACTCGATCAACAGTATCAACCCGATCGACGTGTCGGCATTCCGTCGCCCCGGTGCGGAGATCAAGGAAGGCTTGATTCCGGTGAACATGTTGTTCGGCTCCCAGGGCTTGACTGACCAGTTGAGCATCGAAGGCTTCTATCAACTGGAGTGGGACCAGACCGTTGTCGACAACTGCGGCACGTTCTTCGGCGTCGACGTGGTGGCGGACGGCTGCACCAGCGGCTACACCGTCGGTAACCCGGCGATTGCGCCGTTGGTGCCGTTGACCACCGCGTTTGGCCAGGGCATTCAGGTCACCCGCGAAGGCGTGGTCATCCCGCGTGGCGGCGACCGCGATGCGCGGGATTCCGGGCAGTGGGGCACGGCATTGCGCTGGCTCGGCGACGACACCGAGTACGGCCTCTATTTCATGAACTACCACAGCCGCACGCCAACAGTCGGCACCACCACGGCAGGGCTTTCGACTCTGGCGGCATTGCCGGGCATGGTCGGCATCGCCAACCAGTTGGCACCCGGCAGCGGTTCGGGCCTGGCGCAAAGTGTGATGCTCGGGCGCGGTGGCTACTACCTTGAATACCCGGAAGACATCCGCCTGTACGGCGCGAGTTTCTCTACCACGCTGCCCACCGGCACCGCATGGACCGGCGAGATCAGCTACCGGCCGAACGCTCCGGTGCAAGTCAGCACCAATGACCTGACGCTGGCTTTGCTCAACCCGATCGCTGGCGGCGCAGCTTCGCCGATCGCCACCTCGCCGGGTTCGGACAACACGGGGTACCGTCGCAAGGAAGTGACGCAGATCCAGAGCACCCTGACGCACTTCTTCGACCAAGTGCTGGGCGCCCAACGCCTGACCCTGGTCGGTGAAGCGGCGGTGGTGCGGGTCGGCGGTCTGGAGTCGCGCAGCAAGCTGCGTTATGGCCGCGATTCGGTGTACGGCCAGTACGGGTTTGGTGGCGACACGGGCGGCTTCGTCACCTCGACTTCGTGGGGCTATCGCGGCCGCGCCATCCTCGATTACGCCAACGTGATTGGCGGGGTTAACCTCAAACCCAACCTGTCTTGGTCGCACGACGTCGCCGGTTATGGCCCCAACGGCCTGTTCAACGAAGGCGCCAAAGTGATCAGCGTCGGCGTCGATGCTGACTACCGCAACACCTACACCGCGAGCCTCAGTTACACCGACTTTTTCGGTGGCGACTACAACGTCCTCGAAGACCGTGACTTCGTCGCTCTGAGCTTCGGCGTGAACTTCTGATCTGCCCGAGAAGGATGAAAGCAATGCGCAAAATGATTCTGCAATGCAGTGTGCTGGCCCTGAGTCTGTTGGCGGCCAACGTGATGGCGGCGGTGTCGCCGGATGAGGCGAACAAACTCGGCACCAGCCTGACCCCGCTCGGCGCCGAGAAGGCCGGCAACGCCGACGGCTCGATCCCGGCATGGACGGGCGGCCTCGCGAAAAACGCCGGTGCGGTAGACAGTAAAGGCTTTCTTGCTGACCCGTTTGCCAATGAAAAACCGCTGTTCACCATCACCGCCGCCAACGTCGATCAGTACAAAAGCAAACTGTCTGAAGGTCAGGTAGCGATGTTCAAACGCTATCCGCAGACCTACAAGATCCCGGTCTACCCGACCCATCGTACCGTCGCCGCACCACCGCAAATCTACGAATCGGCCAAGCGCAGCGCCCTTAACGTCACCACCATCAACGACGGTAACGGCCTGGCCAACTTCACCGGCAATCGCTACTACGCCTTCCCGATTCCGAAGAATGGCGTGGAAGTCTTGTGGAACCACATCACCCGTTATCACGGCGGCAACGTGAAGCGGATCATCACCCAGGTGACGCCGCAAACCAACGGCAGCTACACGCCGATCCGCTTCGAAGAAGAGATCGCCGTGCCGCAACTGATGAAAGATATCGACCCGGAAAAAGCCGCCAACGTGCTGACCTTCTTCAAGCAGTCTGTGACGGCTCCAGCGCGACTGGCCGGTAACGTGCTGCTGGTGCACGAAACCCTCGATCAGGTGAAGGAGCCGCGCCTGGCATGGATTTACAACGCCGGTCAGCGTCGCGTACGTCGCGCGCCGCAAGTGGCATACGACGGCCCGGGGACCGCCGCCGATGGCCTGCGCACTTCGGACAACTTCGACATGTTCTCCGGTGCGCCGGATCGTTACGACTGGAAACTGGTCGGCAAAAAGGAAATGTACATTCCGTACAACAGCTACAAACTCGACTCGCCGAAGCTCAAGTACGACGACATCGTCAAGGCCGGGCACATCAATCAGGACCTGACGCGTTATGAGCTGCACCGCGTCTGGGAAGTGATCGGCACGGTCAAGGCGAACGAGCGGCACATCTACGCCAAGCGCCACATGTACATCGACGAGGACAGCTGGCAAGTGGCGCTCGCCGATCACTACGACGGTCGCGGGCAGCTGTGGCGCGTCGCCGAAGGTCACGCTGAGTACTACTACGATCACCAGACTCAGGCCTACACCCTCGAAGCGCTCTACGACATTATTGCCGGCCGCTACATCGCGCTGGGGATGAAGAACGAAGAGAAGCACAGCTATGAATTCGGCTTCGAAGCCAAGGCTGCCGATTACACGCCATCGGCCCTGCGTGCAGAGGGTGTGCGGTAACGGTTCTGATACATCGGCTGAACAAAAGGCGACCGCATGGTCGCCTTTTTTATGGCCGCCAATCAGCGTGCTGAATACTTGTCAACAAGCTGTCGGGAGAGGGCTAGGGTGAGCTCACAACTATAAAAAGGCTCATCCGATGACCGCCATGACAGCTTGTCTGGATCGCCCCGGTTTTCTCCCCAGACTGTCCTCCCATCACCAAAGACGCACGCGATTGAGCGAGCCATTGCTGGAATCGGTGGCACGGGTCAGGCTCATCTGTGCGCCCGCCGGCAGCGGCAAGAGCGCGTTGCTCGCCGAGTGCCTGCTTCAGGCGCCGCCACACTGCGAAGTGTGCTGGCTACCGCTGGCGGGTGCCGCAATGAGGGTCGACGAATTTTGTCTGCGATTGGCACGGGCGTTGGGACTGGCAGACACAACGGAGTCCGGCCTGGTGGCTGCGCTGAGTCGCTGGTCGTTGCCGACCTGGCTGTTTATCGATGACTACTGTCGGCTGCCGGATCCAGCGCTGGATGCGTTGCTCGACCGCTTGCTGACGGTCAGTAGTCCGGCGCTCACCTGGTGGATCGGCACCCGTCGACGGCCGCAATGCAACTGGCCGCGGCTGTTGCTCGACGACGAACTGTACGAATGCGAATCCCCGACGCTGGCCCTGACCCCGGACGAAATCGCCCAGGCGCTGCGACATCTGTCGCCCGAGCAGGCTGGCAGTGTTGCTGCACGTATCGTCCAGCGTACCGGCGGTTGGTGCGCCGGGGTGCGCATGGCGCTGCTGCAAAAGTGTGACTGGTCACAAAGTAATCAGCCGCAGCAACGGGTCGATACGCTGCTGGATTATCTGCAACACGAACTCTTCAATAGCCTCACACCGGAGCTGGCCGAGAACTGGCGGGTGCTCGCGCATTTGCCGCGCTTCAATGCCGAGTTGTGTGAGCATCTGTTCGGCGCCGGGGAGGGCGCACAGTGCCTGCGCACGTTGCAAACACTGGGCTGCTTTATCGAGCCGTGGCACGACTCGGCCGACTGGCTGCAGGTTTTTCCACCGTTGTCGCGGGTGATGCGCGACGAACAATGGCCCGCAGGTCGTTCCTGGCATCGGCGGGCGTGTCAGTGGTTTTCCTGGCGGCAGGATTGGCGTTCGGCCTTCGAGCAAGCCTTGCTCGCCGAAGAACATGAAATCGCCGTCAGCCTGTTGCAGCACTTCAGTTTCGAGCATTTGTTTGAAGAGCAAACCGTGGTCCTGTTACTGCAATTGCATGAGCATCAGGGTGAAGAGTTGACCCTGAGCACGCCGCAGCTGGTCGGTCTGATTACAGCTGCATTGCTCTTCGCCGGTCGTTTTGAACAGGCGGCGCAATGCATCGAGCATTTAGGGCGGTTCATGCCGCAGCCTTCGCCAGCTCATGAGCGGCAATTGATTGCGCGTTGGCAAACGTTGAAAGGCTGGTTACTGCATTTGGAAGGGCGGATGGAGAGCGCTCACGAATACTTTTCGCAAGCGTTGGAGGCACTCGATTTCGATAACTGGATCGCTCGGGTGATGTGTTTGTCAGGGTTGACCCAGCAGGCTTTGTTGCGTGGCGAACTGGACGTCGCCCACGCCCGTAATCGTCAGGCACTGTGCCTGGCACGGGCGCAAGGCTCGCTGGTTTTCGAAGCTCTGCTGGAGCTTGATCACGGGCAACTGCTCGAACAGCGCGGCTCGGCGCCTCGGGCTGAAAGTCTTTTGGCAGGCGTACATGATTTACTCGTCCGGCAACCGAACCGCCTGACCCCACTGTTGGGACGGATTGCGCTGCGTCGCGGGCGTCTTGCGCTGAGTCAGGGCCTGGATGTCTTGGCGGCGGATTTTTTCCAGTCCGGTCTGGACGGTTGCGGGCGCAATCATGACAAGCGTGCCCTCTACGGCTATCTGGGGCTGGCGCAACTGGCTGCCAATCAGGCGGATTACGAGAAAGCGTTCGTCTGGCTGCGTGATGCGGAGCGAATGATGCAGCAACGGCAGATTCCGGACACGGTTTATCGCGGCGTGGTGTTGCAAGTCAGCAGTCTTTTCTGGCTGCAGCAGGGCCGTTATGAGCTGGCGTGCGAGGCGATGACACGCCTGTTACGGCACTATCAAGGAGCGGACGCCTTACAGGCGCCGCCGGCGACACTCGAGTTGATACCCCGCGTCGAGTACTTGTTGATCCTTGCCGAGGTAGGTTCAGGATCGGCTCGCGACCCGATGGGCCGGTTACAGCGTCTGCTCGAAACGGCGCAGCGCTGCAGGATGCTCATTCTGGAAACCGACTTGCATCTGGCGATGGCCGAAGTTGCCTTTTCCCAGGGTGATCAGACTTCGGCGTGCGCCTGCTTACAGCAGGGTCTGGCGCTGGGCCGTCAATATGGGCTGCATCAGGCGTTGCGTGAGCTGCAACTGCGCCACCCGGGGCTGTCGCAAGTACTGGCAAACACGGTTTCGGAGCCGGTCACTGTTGAAGTGGCGAGCGGCAGTGGTTTGCTCAGTCAGCGTGAGCTGGAGGTTTTGCGCTTGATTGCCAGGGGCCATTCCAATCAACAGATTGCAGATGAGCTGTTTATTTCTCTGCACACGGTAAAGACTCACGCCAGGCGGATACACGGAAAACTGGGCGTCGAGCGAAGAACCCAGGCTGTAGCCAGTGCCAAGCTGCTGGGGCTTGAGCTGTAGCAAGGGTTATCAAAGAAGCTCTGCAAGAGGCCGCGGCGGGCGACAGCAAAACCGGGTTGCTGTAACCCTTCACAAAGTCGCTGACCGGCGGATCGACGCAGGCGCCTACGCGTCAAACCCCATCCGCCAACTCACGGCCCGCGTCGCAGCCAACAATCGCTGCGCCGCCGGGCCGTTTTCGTCGGCATGGAACAACGAAGTCGGGCCGACGATGGTCAGCACCGCCGCAACTTGTCCCACGGCATTGAAAACGGGTGCCGACAAGGCATCCACACCCGGCATCAGCAAGCCGTGGACATGATGCAGGCCGCGCGCGCGGATCTGTTCGCACAATGTCGCGTAGGCAGTTTCGTCCTTCAGCGGATGCTCGGCGACGGCGATTTCCCGCTCGCGCAATTCGTCGGTTTCCCGATGCGGCAGGTAGGCGCTGAACACCAGTCCTGTCGAGGAACTGAGCAGCGGCAGCACCGAACCCAATTGCGTGACCACCGTCACTGCACGCACCGCCGGTTCGATGTGCACCACGGTTGCTCCCTGATTGCCCCACACGGCGAGGAAACAGGTTTCGTTGAGTTCGTCGCGCAGTTCCGACAGGGGCAGGGCGGCGACTTTCAGCACGTCCATACTGTTGAGTGCCGCCAGGCCCACGCGCAGGGCTTCGCGGCCCAGACCGTAGTGGTTGGTCGCCGGGTTTTGCTCGGCGAAGCCGCTGGCAATCAACGCCTGCAAGTAGCGGTGAACCTTGCTCGCCGGCATCTGCACGTGTTCGGCCAGGCGCGACAGCGAGGTGGACGGCGACAACTCGGCCAAAGCCTTGAGGATGTCGGTGCCGACCTCGGCGGAGCGGACTTTCTGTTTGCCGTTACTGTCGCTGGTTTTTTCCATGGTGCGGCCGGTTCCAATACGAATGGGCGTCTTTATAGCTTGACGCTGGATAGCGAGCAAATTACGTTATGCGTAATCGAATTACGATAATAACAACCCCGGCGTGCCGAAACCTCTGAGCCAGAGCGATGGGCCACTGCCGACTCCCTGTTCAGGAGGCTCCATGAACCTCGATTCAACCGCGTCGACGCTGGCTTATCAGTCCGGTTTCGGCAACGAATTCAGCACTGAAGCGTTGCCCGGCGCGCTGCCCGTCGGCCAGAACTCCCCGCAAAAAGCTCCCTACGGCCTGTACACCGAATTGTTTTCCGGCACTGCGTTCACCATGACCCGCAGCGAAGCGCGGCGCACCTGGATGTACCGGATTCAGCCGTCGGCCAATCACCCGGCGTTCGTCAAACTGGAGCGGCAACTGGCCGGTGGGCCTTTGGGTGAAGTAACCCCCAATCGCCTGCGCTGGAATCCGCTGGACATGCCGGCCGAACCGACCGATTTCATCGATGGACTGGTGAGCATGGCGGCCAATTCCGGCGCCGAGAAACCTTCGGGCATCAGCATCTATAACTACGTGGCCAACCGCTCGATGGAGCGGGTGTTTTTCAATGCTGACGGCGAACTGCTGCTGGTGCCGCAACTGGGGCGTCTGCGCATTGCCACCGAGTTGGGCGTGCTGGAAGTCTCGCCGCTGGAAATTGCCGTGCTGCCACGGGGCCTGAAATTCCGCATCGAATTGCTCGACCCGCAAGCGCGCGGCTATGTTGCCGAGAACCATGGCGCGCCGCTGCGCCTGCCGGACCTGGGGCCGATCGGCAGCAACGGTCTGGCCAATCCGCGTGACTTCCTCACCCCGGTCGCCGCTTACGAAAACCTGCAACAACCCACCACGCTGGTGCAGAAATTCCTCGGCCAGTTGTGGGCCACCGAGCTCAATCATTCGCCGCTGAACGTAGTGGCCTGGCACGGTAATAACGTGCCGTATAAATATGATCTGCGCCGATTCAACACCATCGGTACGGTCAGTTTTGATCACCCCGACCCGTCGATCTTCACCGTGTTGACCTCGCCGACCAGCGTGCATGGCCTGGCCAACCTCGACTTCGTGATTTTCCCGCCACGCTGGATGGTGGCTGAGAACACCTTCCGTCCACCGTGGTTCCACCGCAATCTGATGAACGAATTCATGGGCCTGATTCAGGGCGAATACGACGCCAAGGCCGAAGGCTTCGTGCCCGGCGGCGCCTCGCTGCACAGCTGCATGAGTGCTCACGGCCCGGACGGCGAGACCTGCACCAAAGCGATCAACGCCGAGCTTGCACCCGCGAAAATCGACAACACCATGGCCTTCATGTTCGAGACCAGCCAAGTGCTGCGCCCAAGCCGCTTCGCCCTCGACTGCCCACAACTGCAACCCCATTACGACGCATGCTGGGCCACGTTGCCCGCCACGTTCGACCCGACCCGGAGATAACCCATGACTCAGAATTCCATCACCCGCAGCTGGGTTGCGTCGGCCAACGGCCACGCCGATTTCCCGCTGCAGAACCTGCCACTGGGTGTTTTCAGCATCAACGGTTCAGAACCGCGCAGCGGTGTGGCCATTGGTGACCACATCTTCGATCTGCAAGTTGCCCTTGAAGCCGGTCTGTTCGATGGCGCCGCTCGCAGCGCTGTGGAAGCCACCCGTGGCGGCCAGTTGAATGCCTTCTTCGACCTCGGTCGTGAGGCGCGGGTTGCCCTGCGTGAACGTCTGCTGGAACTGTTCAGCGAAACCAGCACCCAGCGCGGCGACATCGAAGCTCAAGGTGCGAAGCTGCTGCCATTGGCCGCCGATTGCCAGATGCATCTGCCGGCGCGCATCAGCGATTACACCGACTTCTACGTCGGCATCGAGCACGCGCAGAACGTCGGCAAACTGTTCCGTCCGGACAACCCGCTGCTGCCAAACTACAAGCACGTGCCGATCGGCTATCACGGTCGCGCGTCCACTGTGCGTGCGTCCGGCACCGACGTCCGTCGTCCTAAAGGCCAGACCCTGCCGGCCGGTGCTACCGAGCCGACTTTCGGCCCATGCGCGCGTCTGGATTATGAGCTGGAGCTGGGCATCTGGATCGGTCAGGGCAACGAGATGGGCGACTCGATCGCCATCGGTGATGCGGCCGAACACATCGCCGGTTTCTGCCTGCTCAACGACTGGTCGGCTCGCGACATCCAGGCCTGGGAATACCAGCCGCTGGGGCCGTTTTTGTCCAAGAGTTTCATCACCAGCGTCTCGCCGTGGGTCGTCACTGCCGAAGCGCTGGAGCCGTTCCGCACCGCACAACCGGCACGTCCGCAAGGCGATCCGCAGCCACTGCCGTACCTGTTCGACAAGCGCGATCAGGACGGCGGTGCATTCGACATCGAACTGGAAGTGCTGCTGCTCACCGAAACCATGCGCGAGCAGAATCTGCCGGCTCATCGCCTGACCCTGAGCAACACCCGCTACATGTACTGGACCGTCGCGCAAATGGTCGCGCATCACAGCGTCAACGGTTGCCAGTTGCAGGCCGGTGACCTGTTCGGTTCGGGCACGCTGTCCGGTCCTGAAAACGGTCAGTTCGGCAGCCTGCTGGAAATCACCGAGGGTGGTAAAAAGCCGATCGAACTGGCGTCCGGCGAAGTGCGTAAATTCCTTGAAGATGGCGACGAAATCATTCTGCGCGCGCGTTGTGCCCGTGATGGTTTCGCCTCGATCGGCTTTGGCGAATGCCGCGGCAAAGTGCTGGCGGCGCGCTGACAGGAGCGGCTCATGGATCTCTACACCTATTACCGCTCGACCTCGTCGTATCGGGTGCGGATCGCACTGGCGCTAAAAGGTCTCGACTATCAGGCGTTGCCGGTCAACTTGATCGCGGCGCCCGGTGGCGAACATCGGCAGCCGGCGTATCTGGCGATCAATCCGCAGGGCCGCGTGCCGGCCTTGCGCACCGATGACGGCGAGCTGCTGATCCAGTCACCGGCGATCATCGAGTACCTGGAGGAACGTTATCCACAGGTGCCGCTACTCCCCGAAGACCTCGCTGCCCGCGCCCATGTACGCGGCGTGGCGGCGGTGATCGGTTGCGATGTGCATCCGCTGCACAACGTCAGCGTGCTCAATCGACTGCGGCAGTCGGGGCATGACGAACCGCAGGTCATGGAGTGGATCAGTCATTGGATCAGCCAGGGGCTGACGACGGTGGAACAGTTGATTGGCGATAGCGGATTCTGTTTCGGTGAGTGGCCGTGCGTGGCGGACGTGTACCTGATTCCGCAGTTGTACGCGGCCGAGCGCTTCAATGTTTCGCTTGAGGCTTATCCGCGGATTTGTCGTGTTTCGGAATTGGCGGCCGAACATCCAGCGTTCATCCAGGCTCACCCGTCCAACCAGCCAGATACACCGTAAGCCTTACCAAAAAACCTGTGGGAGCGGGCTTGCCCGCGATAGCGATTTGGCAGGCACATTTATGTCGGATGGGCTGCCATCATCGCGGGCAAGCCCGCTCCCACAGGGTTTGTGTTGCACCACCACCAAACCATAAAAACAAAAAGGTACCTCGCGATGCACAACCAGATTGCCAGCTTTCGGGCGGCACTCGACGCCCGTCCTGTGTCCCGATATCAGTGGTTGCTCTTGATCCTGCTCGCCTTGTTGCTGGTCACCGATGGTTATGACGCCCAAGTGCTCGGCTACGTGGTGCCGGCGCTGGCGCAGGATTGGGGTCTGGAAAAATCCGCCTTCGGACCTGTATTCAGTGCCAACCTGCTAGGCCTCACCATTGGCTCCCTCGCAGTGACACCGCTGGCCGACCGTTTTGGTGTGCGGCGAATTCTGCTTGCTTGCGTGCTGATCTATGCCAGTTTGACCCTGCAGATGGTGTTCGCCGACTCCCTCAATTCCCTGATGGTCGCGCGCTTTATCTGCGGCATCGGCATGGGCGGTGCAATGCCTAGCGCGATGGCGCTGATGTCGGATTATTCGCCACCACGTTTGCGCACCTTGATGGTCACGCTGGCAGCTTGTGGCTTCTCGTTTGGTGGTGCGGCAGGTGGTTTTGTTGCCGCCGGTTTCATCGATCAGTTCGGTTGGCAGGCCGTGTTCCTCGCCGGCGGTGTGACGCCGCTGCTGCTGTTTCCGTTTCTCTGGTGGGTGCTGCCCGAATCCTTGCCGCGCCTGCTGCGTGATCAGCCACCTTATGCGCGGCTGCGCAGAGTTACCGGGCGAATGTTGCCGGACTGGCAACCTCCGCTGGCCTCGGTCGAACAGAATGAACGCGAGCAGGGCAGTAAACTGACCGTGGTCGAACTGTTCCGCAATGGTTATGCGCGGCCAACCTTACTGATTTGGGCGACGTTCTTCGTCAGCCTGATCTTGCTGTACTTCATGATCAGTTGGTTGCCGTCGCTGCTGCTGGAAAGTGGCCTGAAACTTAACGAAGCCAATCTGGTGACGTCGATGTTCCTGTTCGCCGGCACCCTGGGTGCGATTTGCATGGCCTGGTTCGCCGACCGTTTGAAACGCAAGGTGCGACTGTTGTCCGGCGTGCTTGCAGGCGCTGCGCTGTGCACGATTGTGCTGGGGCTTAACCACGACAATCCGCGTTATCTGGTGGCCTGCGTCTTTGCTGCCGGGTTCTGCATCATTGGCGGGCAACTGACGCTGAACGCTTTCGCCAGCAACTTCTACCCGGCGCATGTGCGCGCCACCGGCACCGGTTGGGCATTGGGTGTAGGGCGATTTGGTTCGATTCTCGGGCCATTGTTCGGCAGCCTGTTGCTGGCGATGCACATTCCGGTGCAGCAGATTTTCTTCTTCTGCGCGATTCCGGCCGTCATCGCCGCACTGCTGATCATCCAGGTTCGTTCGCCCTCGGAAACCGCCGGGCAGCCGGTGGTGGAGCAAGCACTGAAAAGCTGAAGATCAAAAGATCGCAGCCTGCGGCAGCTCCTACATTGGGAAGGTGTACACCTGCAGGAGCTGCCGAAGGCTCGGGCCGCGATCGGACGATCTTTTGCTGTTAGTGGACGACTGAATTCGGCGGCAGATGCCCGAGTCGTTCGGTCAGGCGCAGCCGTTGGATCGGGTCATCGCTGAGCAACAACGCGTGTTCCAGATCAAACCGCTCGGCGTTCGGGCAGTCGAGCCGCTGATACAGGCTGGCCCGAGCCAGATAATCGGCGGCGCCGGCATCGCCCAGTTCGAGCACGCGTTCGGCGTCAATCAGCGCGGCGATGAAGTCATCCTGAGTCAGGTGAAGCTGGCGCAAATTGCGCGACAGGCGCTGCAGCATCTGCACCGGCGTGGCAGTCAACAAATGCTCGGCATTGAGTTTCATGTTGGGCCCGTACTGGCGCTGCAACAGCTCACGACAGTCGTTGGGGTACAAGCGGCGACCGCCGCACGGATCGAGCAGATGATCGGCACCGGGCACGCGCAACAGGAAGTGCCCGGGGAAGTTGACCCCGACCAGGGGAATCTCCAGACCACGCGCCAGTTCCAGTGCAATCAATGCCAGCGCCAGCGGCTGCCCGCGACGGGTCTGCAAGACTTTATGTATTAAAGCGGCCTGCGGACGGAGCGGGGTGAAGTCATCCATGGCAAAGCCCAGATCATTCATGCGCCGCAATAACGGTTGCGCCAACTCGCTGACTGGCAACATCGGCAAACCATAGCTGACACGCTGTTGCAGATCCTTGAACTCCACAAGCAGCGCCTCGGGGTCGACTGCTTTTTCGTGCTCGGCGGCCATCCACAGCGCGGCTTCGAACAGCGCGGGCGGTGAACGGTGCAGGCACTCGAAAAAGCGTTGGCGCGGACTCATCGAAATCTCCGTGGAATGCCTCGTTTTAGCCCCGTCCGTGGCATTCGTCCAGTGGCTCGGTGAACAGGTCGAGAGATATGCCGTAAAGCCGTCGTCTGCACGCCTGCTTATTCCGGTGCGCTCCAGCAATTTTCAGGCGCAAGCCTATACTGGCGTTCTACAAGAAGTGATTCGGGAGCCCAACGATGTTTGCGCTCATGCAAAGCACTCGCCTGGAATCGCTGCACCTTAGCGTCGACCCGGTTTGCGGGTTGAAGGCGGTCATTGCCATCCATAACAGCCGCCTGGGCCCAGCCCTGGGCGGGTGTCGTTATCTTGCCTACCCCAACGACGACTCCGCCGTCGAAGACGCCATTCGCCTAGCTCAGGGCATGAGCTACAAGGCCGCGTTGGCGGGTTTGCCGCAGGGCGGTGGGGTTGCGGTCATCGTGCGCCCGATTCATGTTGAAAATCGTGCAGCGCTGTTCGAAGCCTTCGGTCGTTGCATCGACCAGCTCGACGGTCGCTACATCACCGCCATCGACAGCGGCACTTCGGTGGCGGACATGGATTGCATCGCCCAACAGACCCAACACGTCACCAGCACCACCTCGGCCGGCGATCCGGCGCCGCACGCGGCGATGGGTGTGTTCGCCGGCATTCGTGCCACGGCGATGGCGCGCCTGGGCAGTGACAACCTCGAAGGCTTGCGCGTGGCGATTCAGGGCCTGGGCAATGTCGGTTATGCATTGGCCGAGCAACTGCACGCCGCCGGCGCCGAGTTGCTGGTCAGCGACATCGACCACGGCAAGGTGCAACTGGCGATGGAACAGCTTAATGCTCACCCTATCGCCAACGATGCGTTGCTCAGCACGCCGTGCGACATCCTTGCGCCGTGTGGTCTGGGCGGTGTGCTCAATAGCCATTCGGTGGCGCAACTGCGCTGCGCGGCGGTGGCCGGTTCGGCGAACAATCAGCTGACGCATCTGGATGTGGCCGATCAACTGGAACGGCGCGGCATTCTTTATGCGCCGGATTATGTGATCAATGCGGGTGGGCTGATTTACGTCTCGCTGAAACATCGCGGTGAGGAATTGACCACCATTACCGCGCACCTGTCGAAAATCAGCTCGCGGCTGACTGAAGTTTTTGCCCATGCGCAGGCGGAGAAACGTTCACCGGCACGGGTGGCGGATGAGTTGGCGGAAAGAGTTTTGTATCGCTGAGTTTCGCAGGCATGAAAAAGGCCCTGAGCCATTTGACTCAGGGCCTATTCAATTCGGGCATCAACTACTTTGCAGCTTTCGCCGCTTTGGCTGGCTTGACCGGCGCTTCGGCAGATTCTTCCGACTCGGCTTTTTCGACCGGCTCGGCCGGCGCATTGATCAGCTCCGACAGTGCATCAGGCTGGCTCTTGAAGGCCCGGGCGAATACATCGCGGTTCTTCGCCATGTAGATCCCGGCTTCTTCCACTTGCTGTTCAGTCAGGGACGGAACGGCTTTTTGCAACACATCGGCCAGATATTCGGCCAGTTCGAGCATTTTGTCATGACGGTCAGCTTCGGCTTTATCCATGAACAAGCGCTCCAGATCTCGGCTGCTGCGGTATACCACTTCGACGGCCATTCACCACCTCACATGCCTTCACATTTAGTTGTCTTTGCGACTACTGTATCTATATACAGCGAAAAGGATAAGCGAATCCCTGCGCTTTGGGTAGTGGCATTTCAATGTAGACCGAATTCAGGGTTTGTCAGTCGAGCCGTGTGACTGCGATTCGCAAGCAGGCTCACCCCACCTGAGCAGGGCATGTGCGACCAAACGCCACAGCGCGGGTTTTGCGGCACATCGCCATGATGCGTGGCCCTGTTTCTGCATGAAATCAGGCGCGTGCAGAAAACCGTCACGTCCAACACGCATCATCCGCTCGAATCGGGCTAAGGAACATCATCGTGAAAATCAACTGGGCCGAGAAACTGCGGCAAAAAGTGCATCAACTGGCCGAGTCCCTGGGCAACCTGTTCGTCGAGACTTTTCACTACCTGGCGCTGTTCGCCATTGGTGCGGTGACCGCGTATGCAGCGGTGATGGAGTTTCTCGGGATGCTCGAAGTCGGGCACATCAAGATCGATGACATTCTGTTGCTGTTCATCTATCTGGAACTGGGGGCGATGGTCGGGATTTATTTCAAGACCAACCACATGCCGGTGCGCTTCCTGATCTACGTGGCGATCACTGCGCTGACGCGACTGCTGATCTCCAATGTCTCGCACCACAATCCGCCGGACATGGGCATCATCTACCTGTGCGGCGGCATTCTGCTGCTGGCATTTTCGATTCTGGTGGTGCGTTACGCGTCGTCGCAATTTCCCTCGGTGAAAATCGAATACCCGCAACGCAAAGTCGGTACGGGTTCGAGTGAGCATCCCGATGTCGAGAAGGGCGAACTCTAAAGACCGGCCGATGGCCGAGGCTGGCCTTTGATCTGTGGCGGTGGCGGGGTCAGCCCGTCGCCGCTGGTCATGGCTTCGAGAATCGCCATGGCGCTGTGGCCCTGTTCGATGGCGATACCGAACTGAATGCTTTGCACCAGCAGCTTGAGGCGTTTAGGGTCATTGCGCTGTTCGGCGCTGATCATCCGCTTGGCCACGATCCGGCCGCTGTTGGACAGGGTCAGCATGATGCTGCCGTCCAGACCTTGAATGCTCAGGTTGATCTGATAGTCCGGCGCGAAGGCATCGGTAATGATCTGAAAAGGATTGTCCATGATGCGTCACCGCCTGATTGAACGTGCAGTTGTTGACCGGCCGTCATCGGGTTGGTTCGCCCAACCAGACCATCGGCCATTCCTTGGCCATTTCGCCAAATCGCCTCTGTGTAGAGGTAGCAAGGTGCATGCCGGGAAAATTGTCGAACAATGAATCCGGCAATAACAAGGCGAGCACTGGGCTCGCCTTGTTCATTTCTGGTCTATTTTCGGGCAGGTGAGCGCAGACAGTGCAGTCAGGCGGATCAGCACTCCACCCAGTTCACCGCCAGACCGCCTCGTGAAGTCTCTTTGTATTTGTCATGCATGTCGGCGCCGGTATCGCGCATGGTGCGGATCACCCGGTCGAGTGAGATGAAGTGGTTGCCGTCGCCACGCAGGGCCATTTGTGTGGCATTGATGGCCTTCACCGCAGCGATCGCATTGCGTTCGATGCACGGCACTTGCACGAGGCCGCCGACCGGATCGCAGGTCAGGCCAAGGTTGTGTTCCAGGCCGATTTCGGCTGCGTTTTCCAGTTGCTCGGGAGTGGCGCCGAGTATTTCGGCCAGACCGGCGGCAGCCATGGCGCAGGCCGAGCCGACTTCGCCCTGACAACCGACTTCGGCGCCAGAGATCGACGCATTTTTCTTGCACAGAATGCCGACGGCCGCCGCGGACAGGAAGAAAGCGACGACGTCATCGTCAGACGCCTCCGGGTTGAATTTCATGTAGTAGTGCAAAACCGCCGGAATGATCCCCGCTGCGCCGTTGGTCGGCGCGGTGACCATGCGCCCGCCGGCAGCGTTTTCTTCGTTGACGGCGAGGGCGAACAGGTTGACCCATTCCATCGCCGACAGCGTCGAGCTGATCACATTCGGTTTGCCGATTTCCAGCAGGCTGCGATGCAGTTTTGCTGCACGGCGCGGCACCTTCAGACCGCCGGGGAGGATTCCTTCGTGGCGCAGGCCCTGCTCGACGCACTCGCGCATCACCGACCAGATATGCAGCAAACCCTGACGGATGTCCGCATCGCTGCGCCAGGCACGCTCATTGGCCATCATCAGCTCGGACACCCGCAGGTTGTGCTGCTTGCACAGCGACAACAACTCGGCGGCGCTGGAAAAATCGTAAGGCAACACTACGTCACCCGACGGCGCGACACCTGACTCAGCTTCCGCCGCTTCGATGATGAAGCCGCCGCCGACCGAGTAGTACGTCTGCGTAAACAGCTCGGCAGATTCGCCAAAGGCTGTCAGCGACATGGCATTGGGGTGGTAGGGCAGGCTCTCGTCCAGCAGCAGGAGATCGCGTTGCCAGTCGAAGGCAATCGACCGTCCGTCGGCGAGGGGCAGTTGCCCGGTGTGGCGCAGCTGCTCGATGCGCGCATCGATGGTCGTCGGGTCGATGCTGTCCGGCCATTCGCCCATCAGGCCCATGATCGTGGCGCGGTCGGTGGCGTGACCCACGCCGGTGGCCGACAGCGACCCGTACAAACGGATTTCAACGCGGCACACATCATTGAGCAGACGTTGATCGCTCAGCGCTTGAGCAAAGGTCGCGGCGGCGCGCATCGGGCCGACGGTGTGGGAACTGGACGGGCCGATGCCCACTTTGAATAGATCGAAAACACTGATAGCCATGCTAAACCCTTACAAGCAATGGAGGAGGAATCGCTGCCATTTTTTGTCGGACAAGCGCAATGTCGGCGATACTGCCTCGCTCGGTCGGACGTGACCAACGAAACTTCCTAAGACAGCCTTTAGCAGGACTAAACGATGAGTCGTCAATTGCATGCGCAGACCTACGTCTGGCTGCAGGTGTTTTCCTGTGCCGCGCGGCACCTTTCCTTCACCCGTTGTGCTGAAGAGCTGCACATCACGCCGGGCGCGGTCAGCCAGCAAATCCGCCAATTGGAAGAGCGCCTCGGCTTTCGGCTGTTTCACCGGCGTGCGCGGGGCGTGGAATTGAGTGCGGAAGGCCAGCGGCTGGCGATTACGGTAAATGAGGCGTACGGCAGCATCGACGCCGAATTGCGTCGACTGGATGCCGGGATGATCAGCGGGATCCTGCGGGTGCGTTCCATTCCATCGTTCCTCAGCAAATGGCTGACGCCGCGTTTGCCGCGTTTGCAGCAGCGTTACCCGGACATCCAGTTGCGACTGGTGGCCGAGGACAGCAGCGTGCCGTTGCATGAGGGCGATTTCGATTTGGCCATCGACCTGAACGACGGCAGTTATCCGGGATTGTTATCCACAGCGTTGCTCGATGAGCAGATTTTCCCGGTGTGCGCGCCAAGCCTCTTGCGCGGGCGCCCGCCACTGCACGGGCCGGTGGACCTGGTGCATTTCCCCTTGCTGCACGACATCACCGCCTGGCGCGGCAGTTATGAATATGCGGAATGGGAATTTTATTTGAATGCGATCGGCTTCGAAGGCGCCGACGTGCGGCGTGGGCATACCTTCAATCGCAATCACCTGACCATCGAAGCGGCAATCGCCGGCATGGGCGTCGCGATTGCGCGGCGCACATTGCTCAATGATGAGCTGGAGCGGGGAGCGTTGATCGTACCGTTCGGGCTGTCGGTGCCCAATCACAAACGTTACGTGTTGCTGTATGCGCCGGGCGCGTTGAGTCATCCGGGCGTGCGTGCAGTGCACGACTGGCTGGTAGAGGAGGCAGGGATTTTTCGCGGCTTGCACCCGTTGAACGATGGGCAATTGTGAGCAAATTTTGCAGGAAGGCATGTCGACCCAACTCCCGACCTTACCAGCGCTTTGTCCGGTTGTCCGGCTTTTTTTGCGAATGAATATTTATCTTTTTTCAGGGGTTGAAATGTTCGACGGTCGGGCCGATTGTTGTAACCAAGGGGTCAGGAAATTCAATTCGAGGCCTCTCGCGAGCTAGCTGAAATAAGGGATGAACTATGCAAATCCAAGTCAACAGCGATAACCATATTCAAAGTAGTCAACGACTGGAGGAGTGGGTACGCACCACCATTGAGAGCACGCTCGAACGTTATGAAGAAGACCTGACCCGTGTCGAAGTCCATCTGAGCGACGAGAACGGTGACAAACCAGGTCCCCATGACTTGCGCTGCCAACTGGAAGCGCGGCCAAAAGGCCATCAACCGGTTTCCGTTACCCATAAAGCCGATTCGCTGGAACTGGCGATCGATGGCGCTGCCGAAAAACTCGAGCACGCGCTGGAACACCTTTTTGGCAAACTGCGAGGTAAACCACGCGCCGCTGTGGTGCCGTTCAGCAAAACGAACGACGCGCTGCTGGAAGAAGAGTTTCTAGAGAACGAACAGGCAGCGATCAACAGTTGATGCGCTGATTATTAAAGTCACCCAATGAGAACGGGCCTGCTGATGCAGGCCCGTTTTTGTTTGTGGTGTTGCCAAGTGTTGTGCACGGCTCAGGCCCCAACCCCTCACCCCAGCCCTCTCCCGGAGGGAGAGGGGGCCGATCGAGGTGTCTGGTTTATTGCTTCGACCTGAAATACCGCGTCGATTACGGATTCGGTGAAGCATTATCAGATCGGCGTATCTCTGCAGCATCCCCCAATCAGTCCCCTCTCCCTCTGGGAGAGGGTTAGGGTGAGGGGCTGTTCAAAACGTCAGAACGCCACAGAAGTCTGCACGTACACAGTGCGCGGCTCACCCACATACTTCCCCTTGTTGTTGTCATCGAACGACCGCGTGAAGTACTGCGTGTTGAAGATGTTCTTCACGCCCACCGCCACATTCAAATCCGACAGTTGCGGCCCAAAGTCGTAACCTGCACGGCTGCTGAACAGCATGTAGCCCGGGATCTTGCCGGTGCTGCCGTCAGCGCTTTCTTTTGAGGTATTGGCGTTGTCGGCGAACTGGTCGCTCTGGAAGCTGCTGTCCAGATTCAACTTCCACGGCCCTTCGGTATAACCGACGCCAACCGTGCCTTTGTGTTTGGAAGAGAACGGCACGCGATTACCCTTGTTCGGCCCATCTTCGCGGATGGACGCGTCAACATAGGCGTAGGAGGCATAGACGTCGAAGCCGGCCAGTGCCGGGCTCAAGTCATCGAGCGCGTAGTTGATGCTGGTCTCGATGCCTTGATGGCGAGTTTCGCCACGGGCGATCACCGAATCATTGGTCTGGTTGCTTTCGTACTGGTTGTCGAAGTTGATCAGGAACGCACCGATTTCCGCGCGCAATGCGCCGTTGTCATAGCGAGTGCCCAGTTCCCAGGTGCGGGCCTTCTCCGGTTTGACCTCACCACTGGTCACACGGTTGGGCATCTGGCTGTACTGCACGCTGCCGAACGAGCCTTCGGTGTTGGCGTACAGATTCCAGCTATCCGTCAGGTGATAAAGCACGTTCAACGCCGGCAGTGCGGTGTTGTAGTCGCCCTTGTATTTGACGTTGGTCAGGTTGTTGGTCTGCTGGGATTCGATCATCTCGTAGCGCACGCCCGGGGTGATCGTCCATTTGCCGATGTCGATACGGTCGTCGACGAAGAATGCATTGGCTTCGGTGCCGCCCCGAGTGTCGCGGTCGTTACGGCTGTTGGTGGTCGGGTATTCGTTGCTGGCGATCGGCGTGCGATAGCGCAATTCGTGGCCGGCCTCGTTGATGTAGCGGTAGCCGACGCCGACTTCATGGCTGGTCGGGCCGAGGTCGAAGCCTTGGGCGAAACGGGTTTCGAAACCGCGCACCCAATACTCGCGTGGCGACAGCGACAGGAACGTGCCCTGGTCCAGATAACCGCTGCGCAAGGTTTTGGTGAAGAACGTGTTGGCGGTGAATTCGCGGCGATCTTCCTGATAGCGATAACCAAAGTTGAACATCGTGCGACGGCCCCAGAACTGGTCTTTCGGGCGCGTCGATTGGTACGGATCGGCATCGTAATCAGCGACGTTCAAACCGCCGGGCATGTCCGCTTTACCTTCGTAATACTGGGCCATGGCGTTAAAGCTGTTGGCATCGTCGAGCTGATATTTGCCCTTGAGGATCAGGTCGTCGATTTCGGTGTCGCTGTGTTCGCGCCAGTCGCCACCGCGGGTGCCGGAATACAGAAGGGCGCCGCCCAGACCGTTGGCGTTGGTGCCGCCGGCCAGCAGATTGGCGTTGGTCTTGAAGCCGTCGTGGCTCGACGAAGGGCTGGTCTCGGTCTGAAAGCCCCCCTTGACCGTCGGCTCGTCAGGAATCGCGCGGGTAACGAAGTTGACGACGCCGCCGACGTTCTGCGGGCCGTAACGTACTGCACCGCCGCCGCGCACCACGTCCACGGCGTCCATGTTGCCCATGCTGATGGGCGCGAACGACAACTGCGGCTGACCGTAAGGGGCGAACGGCACCGGGATGCCGTCCATCAACACGGTCGAGCGTGCAGCCAGGCGCGGGTTCAAACCACGGATGCCGAAATTCAGCGCCATGTCATGGCTGCCGGTGCCGTTGTTTTCCGGAGCGTTGACGCCGGGGATACGGTTGAGCACATCGCGTGCCTGAGTCGCACCCTGGCGTTCGAACTCTTCGCGGCGGATCACGTCGCGTGCGCCGGGATGTTCAAACACGTTGATCTGCGCCGCGTCGCCGAGCCAGTCGCCGACGACTTTCGAGGTGTCCAGCTCCAGTGCTGCATCACTGACCGGTTGCAGGCTGAAAGCGTTGTTGCCCTCGGCGCGGGCTTGCAAACCGGTGCCTTCGAGCAATGCATCCAGACCTTGCTCGGTCGTGTAATTGCCTTCCAGACCACGGCTTTGCACGCCGCTGGTGACTTGCGAACCGAAAGAAATCAGCACCCCGGCTTCACGGCCGAACTGATTAAGGGCGTTTTCCAGCGAAGACGGTGCGATGTGATACGCCTTGGCATCGCTGGCCAGTGCGGCGGGCAGGGCGCTGAAGCTCAGGCTGGCGCCGAGGATGAGATTGCGCAGGCAGCGGGCCAGTGGCGTGAGGCGGGTGGGGTGCATGGTGGATGATCCTGAGAAGGTTGAATCAAGGGGGCTTTCCTTCTCTGTCACGCCAGATCTGAAAAACGGCTCATTTATTTTCAAGCTCAAAAGATCGCAGCCTTCGGCAGCTCCTACAGGGTGAACACAAATCCCATGTAGGAGCTGCCGCAGGCTGCGATCTTTTGATCTTGCCGTTAAACCCGCGCCTCAACATTGACCCAATAGCGGGTAAAGCGCTTCACCTTCACCGGCAAGCTGATTTCCAGCAGATCGAGAATCCGCTCACTGTCGTCCAGCGGATACGTCCCCGAGATCAGCAACCCGGCAACCTTGGCATCGCAATTGAGCTGCCCGCGCCGGTAGCGGCCAAGTTCTTCGAGGAAGTCGCCGAGGCGCATATGCGCGGCCACCAACATGCCGTCCGCCCAGGCACCACTGTTGGCGTCCAGTGGTTTGGCGTCGCTGGCGGCAGTCGTGGTGAAACTCAGTTGGCGAGCAACGGGCAGCAGTATCGGCGCGCGTTCGCTGGTGGCCAGTTCGGCTCGACCTGCAAACAGCGCAACCTGTGTGCGATCGGCAAATTGCCGCACATTGAGCCTTGCGCCCCGGGTTTTCAGAATGCCCTGCGCGGTGTGTATTTCGAACGATTGCGCGGCCGTCAGGAGAACTTCGCCTTCCAGCAAGCGGATCAAACGTTGATCGACGCGCACGTCTGCCGCACTGCCCGTGTTCAGTTGCAACTGATCGTCCGCCCCCAGCCCGATCTTGCGACGCTGGCCAATCGGGCTGCGGTAATCGGCGAGCAGCGACGGCAGCGGATTGTGCTCGCGCAGGCCCCAGGTAGCGGCAGAACCGGCACCGAGAATCAGCAGCAGTTTCAGTGCCTGACGTCGGCTGCCGGACTTCGGCCTGTTCAATGCCGCATGCGCCAGCGGTGAAGAAACACCGCGTAAACGCTGGTTGACTCGTTGAATGTGTTCCCACGCGCGGCGGTGCTCACTGTGGGCATCCAGCCACTGCTGCAACGCCAGTTGCTGGCGCGTGGTGAGCGCGCCTTGCTGCACTTCCATCAGCCAGTGCACCGCTTGTTCGGCCACTTGCGAGGAAAAATCCGGCGCTTGGTTCATAGCGCGAAATAGCAGCGCAGCGCCGCTTTGTTCAGATGACGTTTGACCGTGGCCACGGAAATATCCAGTTCGGCGGCGATCTGCGGGTAGGTCAGGCCATCGACCTGCGCCAATAGAAATGCGCGCTTGACCTGACGTGGCAGACCATCGAGCAACTGATCCAGATCGATCAGGGTTTGCAGGATGATTGCTTTGTCTTCTTCCGACGGCGCCATCACGTCCGGCATCTGCGCCAATGTTTCCAGATAGGCGCGCTCCAGATCCTGGCGGCGGTAGTGATTGAACAAAACCCGTTTGGCGAGGGTGGTGAGGAAGGCGCGTGGTTCGATGATCACCGTTGGCTCGCGCGCGGTGAGCACTTTGATAAAGGTGTCCTGCGCCAGATCCGCCGCGCTGTCCGGGCAGCCGAGCTTGCGCCGCAGCCAGCCGGTAAGCCAACTGTGGTGAGCCTGATAAAGCGATTCGACGGGATGGGCGGATGGCAACGGTAGTGCTCCGGGCGCTTTCGCTCTGCGGCAGAAAGCATGCGTTAGAGAACAAGAATGGTTCGCATTGTAGGGGCGCAGGTGGCTTGCCGGCAATCAGATGCTTTTGCATATGAGAATATTTATCATTAAACTCGATCGCCTGTTGGTTCGGCTTGTCGGCCGGACGTTTTTCGTTTCAGGGTCGAAACATGAAAGCCAAACTCGCCGCACTCCCGCTGTCCTATCGTCTGGCCGTTACCTCGCGGGTGCTGGCGGCGGTGTTTGGCGGCTATCTGGTCGCCGCGCTGGCCAGTGTCACCCTGACGATGTGGCTGCCATTGAGCCGCGCCGAAGCCGTAGTGACGGGCATGACCGTTTCC
Source organism: Pseudomonas sp. A0308 (assembly GCF_044218815.1). Lineage (NCBI taxonomy): Bacteria > Pseudomonadati > Pseudomonadota > Gammaproteobacteria > Pseudomonadales > Pseudomonadaceae > Pseudomonas > Pseudomonas sp. A0308. Next base: position 2,243,991 of record NZ_CP162581.1, on the reverse strand, counting down.
TTTCTGGTCTATCTGGTCGCGGTGCTTTGGTGTTTTGCCTGTCGCACGGCGTGGTCGGCATGGGTCGGTTTGCTGGTGCCGAGTGTGATTCTGGCGACCATTTCCGGCGCGGCGCGGGGGTTGGGTTTCGCATGAAAGAGGGTTTCCGCCAGGCCATGGCATGGCTGCACACCTGGACCGGGCTGGTGTTCGGCTGGTTGCTGTTTGCGATTTTCCTGACCGGAACCCTGGCTTACTTCAACGACGAAACCAGTCACTGGATGCAGCCGGAAATTCCCGCACGGCCGATCAATGCCGAGGCGAGCCTGACGCTGGCGCAGGATTATCTGCAGCAACACGCGGCCGGCGCCACGCGTTGGCTGATCGATTTGCCCAATGCCCGTGATCCCGGCCTGACCGTGCGTTGGCAACAGGCGCCAGCCAAACCCGGTGAGCGTGGCCGCTTCGAATCGAAAACCCTCGACGCGCAAACCGGTGCCCAGGTGCAGGGGCGCGAAAGCATGGGCGGCGAGTTCTTCTACCGCTTCCATTTTCAGCTGCAAATGCCTTATCCGTGGGGCCGCTGGCTGGCGACGATTGCCGCCATGGTGATGTTCGTCGCGCTGATCACCGGGATCATCACCCACAAAAAAATCTTCAAGGACTTCTTCACGTTCCGCCCGCGCAAGGGCCAGCGTTCCTGGCTCGACGGGCATAACGCCGTGGGCGTTCTGGTGCTGCCGTTTCACTTGATGATCACCTACAGCAGTCTGGTGATTTTCATGTCAATGGTCATGCCCGCGAGCATCGTGGCCTCTTATGGTGGCGACGTTCGCAAGTTCTACGATGAGGTTTTTCCTGCGTCGAAAACCCCGGAACGGGCCAACATTCCTGCCGCACTGGCACCGATGGCGCCGCTGCTGGCCAAGGCCAGCGAGCAATGGTCGGGTGGCACCACCGCACGACTGTCCGTGAGCAATCCGGGCGATGCAAATGCCACGGTGGTGTTGTCCCGCGCGGGCGATCGTGTGGTGCACGATTTCGGTCGCGCGGTGACCTTCAACGGTGTCACTGGGCAGATGCTCGGCAGCACGCCGGAGCAACCTGTGGCGATGGCCGTGAGTGGCGCGTTCTACGGTTTGCACATGGGCCATTTCGCCGGGCCGGTATTGCGCTGGTTGTATTTCATCTGCGGTCTGGCCGGTACGGCGATGATCGGCACCGGACTGGTGATCTGGCTCGGCAAGCGTCAGCTCAAGCACGCCAAGAGCGGCGTCATGCCGTTCGAATTGCGGCTGGTGGAAGTGCTGAACATTGCCAGCATGGCTGGGTTGGTGACGGCGGTGGCGGTGTTCTTCCTGGCCAATCGGCTGTTGCCCGTGAGTCTGGTCGGGCGTGCCGATTGGGAAGTGAATGCATTCTTTATCGCCTGGGGGTTGAGCGTCGTGCATGCGTTGTTGCGCCCGGGACGCAAAGCCTGGATTGAACAGCTAGCGTTGGGCGCCTTGCTGTTTATTGCGGTGCCTTTGATCAATGCGCTGACCACGCCGTGGAACCTTCGTGTAACGCTTGCGCAGGGCGATTGGGTGCTCGCCGGTTTCGACCTGACCTGTCTCGGAACAGGCGTTTTTCTGGCGTGGGCTGCGTGGAAAATGCAGCGCGTCGGCAACACCGTCAGCGTGAAAAAAACTCGTCGCGAGATGCCTCGGGCCGTCACGCTCGAGCAAGGGACAAACTGATGCTGCTGGCGCTATTGCTGTGCTACGCCGGGTTCACGGCATTGTGTCTGTCCATGCCTCGGCACCACGATGAATTGCTCGGCCATAAACCGTCGACGCGACGGGGTCAGGCCCTGAAGCTGGCGGGGTGGCTGCTGCTGGGTTTGTCGCTTTGGGCGGCCGTCAAAGCCAACGGCTGGAGTCTGGGCCTGGTCGATTGGTTCGCGGTGCTGATGCTCAGTGCGTTGGCGTTGGTGCTGTTGCTGCCGTATCGCCCGCGTCTGGCTTTGGCGCTGGCCGGTTTGAGTCTGTTGGCCAGTCCGGTCGCAGCCTGGGCGCAGTGCTGACGTGCTGATCGGTCATCCCCCGGAATCGCGCGACGACGAGCCGCTTGGCGCGCGTGCGCATTTTCTTCAGGTGTTCCTCTCCCAGCGTTCACAGATGGAAGCGCTGGTGAGCCGCCGCGTTGGCTGCCGGGCGACAGCGGCGGATCTGGTGCAGGATCTGTTTTTGCGTTTCTGGCGCCGGCCGCTGGTACAGGTCGAGGAACTCAGCACCTACCTGTTGCGCTGCGCCGGCAACATCGCCATCGACCATTTGCGCAGTGAAGGCACGCGGGTGCGCGTCAACGAAGGTTGGCAACCCGACGAGCCGGACAGCCACGGCAGCGAACCACAAGCAGCGCTCGAAGCCGGTAATGATCTGCGCCATGTCGAAGCGGCGTTGCGCGCCTTGCCCGAACGCACCCGGCAGATCTTTTTGCTCAATCGAATACACGGTCGCAAGTACGCGGACATCGCCAAAGCCATGGGCCTGTCCCAAAGCGCCGTGGAAAAACATATGATGCGCGCCCTCGAGGCCTGCAAGGCCAGCCTGCGCGAACCCGCGCCACGCACGCCAGGGAAAGCACCGTGAAGCACACCGACTGCGTCACTCCGACGCCCGCCCAGGAACAGGCCGCTTTTGCCTGGCTGAGCCTGTTGCATGATCGGCCCAGCGCAGGGGATCAACTCACGTTCAGCCAATGGCTGCGCGCCGACCCCGCCCATGCCGAGGCTTACGCCCAGGCGCAGGTAATCTGGGAATTGAGTGAAGGCCCGGCGAAAACGTTGGCGGATGAAGAGGCTTTCGCGCTGCAAGGCTATCTCAACGCCATGGATCGCCCGCGTCGCTCGCCGCTCTTGCGCTGGTCCGGCGGGTTGGCGATGGCCGCGTGTCTGTTGCTGATGATCAGCCTCGGAACGGGCTGGCAACCGCAGCGTTGGCTGGATGACCTCGATGCCGACTATGTTTCTGCACCGGGCGAAGTCCGCACTGTAATCCTCGCCGATCAATCGCAAGTGACACTGGACGCCGACAGTGCCATTGCCGTGGATTTCAGCCAGGGCAAGCGCCATGTACAGTTACGTCGCGGCGCCGGGTTTTTCAGCGTCACGCACACGGGCGATCCATTTGTGGTCGAGGCCGAGAAGGGCCAGGCGCGGGTGCTTGGGACGCAATTCGAAGTGCGTCTGCAACCCCATGGGGCGCAGGTGACGGTGTTGTCCGGGCGCGTCGGCGTGACGGCCGATGAAGGGGGCGAGCAGCAGATTCTCACCGCCGGCCAGCAAGTGGCTTACGGTGATGGGACTGCGGAAAAACTGCATGTCGTGGACAGCGAGGCGCAACTGGCCTGGCGCCAAGGCTGGCTGACTTACTACAAATCGACGCTGGCGGATGTGGTGCAGGATCTTCGCCGCTATTACCCGGGGCGCATTGTCTTGCTCAACGATGAGCTGGCGGCGCGCAGGGTCAGCGGCAGTTTTCCGAGCAAGGATCCGCAGGCAGTGCTCAATTCCCTGCAAGGAGTCATGGGGTTTGAGCAGCATCGGGTTTTGGGGCAGATGATTATTTTGCGCTGACAACAAAGTCAAAAGATCGCAGCCTTCGGCAGCTCCTACAGGGTGTACGCACATCTACTGTAGGAGCTGCCGAAGGCTGCGATCTTTTGATCTTGAAAATAATTTCAAAATTGTAGTGAGGTAAACCCGAGCCCCATCCGTGTAGTGACTGAAACTGCGAGTCATTCGCATCCGTTGCGGTTCTACACAGGTCATTGAGCAATGAAGTCCAGGGCAAAATCGGGTTCGGTCAAACAATGGTTGGGCGTTTCGGCGTTAAGTTTTTCGGCATTGGCGCTGTTGCCGATGAGCGTCGCGCTCGGCGCTGAAACTGTCAGCAGCCAGGCGCAAAAGCAATTCAATTTCGCATTGGCTGCCAAACCGTTGCCGCAAGCCCTTAGCGACTTCAGCCGTGTCACCGGGCAAAGCGTGGTCTACACCGATGAAGCGCCGTACGGCCTCACCGCGCCAGCCGTCAATGGACAGATGAATGCAGAACAAGCGCTGCAACGCCTGCTTGCCGGTTCCGGCCTGAGCTTTCGCCGCACCGACAGTCACACCCTGGCACTTGAGCCGCAGCCCACCGAAGGCGCGCTGAATCTGGGCGCCACCACCATCACCTCGATGCGCGATGAGTCGACGAGTTACCAGCCGCCGCCAACCAGTTCGGTGATGCGTTCCTCGGCCTCGCTTCAGGAAATCCCGCAGACCGTCAATGTCATCCCGGCGCAGGTCATTCGCGATCAGGCGCCGCGCAATCTCGACGACGCGCTGGCCAATGTCAGCGGCATCACCCAGGGCAACACGCTGGGCAGCACCCAGGATTCGGTGATGACCCGCGGCTTCGGTGATAACCGCAACGGCTCGATCATGCGCGACGGCATGCCGATCGTGCAGGGGCGTGGCATGAACGCCACGGTTGATCGCGTCGAAGTGCTCAAAGGCCCGGCCTCTTTGTTGTACGGTATTCAGGACCCGGGCGGCGTGGTCAATCTGGTCAGCAAGAAACCTGAACTGACGCAATACAACGCCTTGACCTACACCGGGTCGACCTATGGCGACGGCAAGAACGGCAGCGGCGGCACCTTCGACAGCACGGGCGCACTGGGCGATTCCGGGCTGGCCTATCGCATGGTGGTGGATCATGTCGACGAAGATTATTGGCGCAATTTCGGCACTCATCGGGAAACGTTGATCGCCCCTTCGCTGGCCTGGTATGGCGAACGTACTCAGCTGTTATTGGCTTATGAACATCGCGAATTTCTCACCCCGTTCGACCGTGGCACGCTGATCGATCCACGCACCAATCACCCGCTGGACATCTCGCGCAAGCAGCGTCTCGACGAGCCGTTCAACGACATGGAAGGGCGTTCGGATCTGTATCACTTCGAAGCCGATCACGAACTCAACGACGACTGGAAAGCCCACTTCGGCTACAGCTGGAACCGCGAAACCTACGACGCCAGCCAAGTCCGCGTGACCGCCATAAACACCCAAAACGGCACGCTGACCCGCAACATGGACGGCACCCACGGCGCGATCAGCACCGACCGTTTCACCACCGCCAGCCTTGAAGGCAAAGTCAACGTGCTGGGCATGCAGCATGACCTGGTGTTCGGCGTCGATGACGAGTACCGCAAGATCTACCGCGCCGACCTGATCCGCCAGAAAAGCCTGAGCACCTTCAGCTACACCAACCCGGTGTATGGGCGTGAAGTCGAGGGCTCCACGGTCAGCGCCGCCGACAGCGCTCAGACCGATGAACTGCGCAGCGACTCGGTCTTTTTGCAGGACTCCATCCACCTCAACGACCAGTGGATTCTGGTCGCCGGCGGGCGTTTTCAGGAATACGACCAGTACGCCGGCAAAGGCGTGCCGTTCAAGGCCAACACCGACAGCAACGGGCAAAAGTGGGTGCCACGCGCCGGTCTGGTGTATCGCTATACCGACGAGTTGTCGTTCTACGGCAGCTACACCGAATCGTTCAAACCCAACTCGACCATCGCCCCGCTGAGCGGCAGCAGCACCGTGCTCGACGGCAGCATCGCACCGGAAGAAGCGAAGTCGTGGGAGCTGGGTGCGCGGCTGGATATGCCGGGGCGCATCACCGGCAATATCGCGCTGTTCGACATCAAGAAACGCAATGTGCTGGTGGCCAATTCCGAAGGCCCGACGACGATTTACAGCGCGGCCGGTGAAGTGCGCTCCCGGGGTCTGGAAGTGGACATGACCGGTCAGTTGAGCGACCGCTGGAGCATGATCGGCAGCTACGCCTACACCGATGCCGAAGTCACCGAAGACCCGGAATACAAGGGCAAGCGTTTGCAAAACGTGGCTAAGAACAGCGGCTCATTGTCGGCGGTGTATGACTTCGGCAGCGTGATCGGCGGCGATCAGTTGCGCGTTGGCGCCGGGGCGCGCTACGTCGGTGAGCGGGCGGGTAACGCGGTGAATGATTTCGATCTGCCGAGCTACACCGTGGCCGACGCTTTCGCCACTTACGACACCAAAATCGAAGGGCAGAAGGTCAAGTTCCAGCTCAACGTGAAGAACCTGTTCGACCGCACTTATTACACCTCGTCGGCGAGCCGGTTCTTTGTGTCGATGGGGGATTCGCGGCAGGTTTCTTTGTCCAGCACCCTGGAGTTCTGATCCGCAACCGCGTCATGGTTCATCGCTGGCAAGCCAGTTCCCGCAAGGATCTGGGGCGAGCACATATTTCTTGAGCGACTGAAGACTTTGTGGGAGCTGGCTAGCCAGCGATGAGGCCCTGACAGACAGCGAAAATCACTGATCTAACGCAAAAACGCCTGCCGATATTCGCCGGGCGTCCCACCCAACACCTGCCTGAAACGATTGGTGAAATGACTCGCACTGGCAAACCCGCACGCCAGTGCAATCTCTCCCAGCGGCAATGCCGTCCCCCGCAACAACTCCCGCGCCCGACTCAAGCGCCGGGCCAGCACGTATTGATGCGGCGGCAGGCCGAAGCTCATGCGAAACATTCGCGCAAAGTGATACTCCGACAATGCGCACAAACCGGCCAGTTGCCCGAGGCTGATCGGCTCGGCCAACTGACTGTCGATGAAGTCCACCAGTTGCCGGCGCTGGTGCGGTGCCAGCCCGCCTTTCAAACGTAAACCCTGCCGGGCACCGACCTGACTGAGCAAGGTATGACTGATCAATTCATGGGCGATGCTGCTGGTCAGCAAACGTTCGGCGGGCTCGTCCCAGTTCAGGTTCAGCAATTGCCGAAAGCGCTGCGCTTGCTGCGGGTCTTCGAGGAAGGTCTGCTCGCGCAGTTGCATCTCGCGCGGCTCGCGATCAAGCAACGTCACACAACCGAGGGCAAATTGTTCGGCGCTGAAATACAGGTGCGCCAGGCGGATATCGCCATTGATCACCCAGCCTGATTCGTGATCCGCCGGCAGGATGCACAACTTGTCCGGCCCGCCCTTGTGGCCCGGCTGACCGCGACGAAACGTGCCAGTGCCACCGGCGATATAGCACGAGAGGGTGTGATGGCTCGGCGCTTCGTATTCCTGGGCGTCGTGGTGATTGGTCCACAGGGCCGCAGACAAACCGTCACCGAGCTCGGCGCTGTGCACAAGGCATGCGTTCGGCGAGCGGTTAAGTGCCTGGAAGACTTGCAGGTTTTCGATGGCGGCCATGATCGGTTCTCTTCAACGACTTGCATCCTACTCCGTCGCCTTCGCGCTGCCAGCCAGTCGGCCGACAAAAGCGCAAGTTTATGCAAGCGCGGCCTCCAGGCCGCAACGGACACTGAAAATCAATTGAGGAGTGTCCGTCATGAACCTGTCGTTGTATCTGTTGACCGTGCTGATCTGGGGCACCACCTGGATTGCCTTGAAATGGCAATTGGGCGTGGTGGAGATTCCCGTTTCGATCGTCTATCGCTTTGGCCTGGCCGCGCTGGTGCTGTTTGCGCTGTTGCTGCTCAGCCGACGGTTGCAACCGATGAACCGGCGCGGGCACCTGATCTGCGTGGCGCAGGGCGTGTGTCTGTTCTGCGTCAACTTCATGTGCTTTTTGACCGCCAGCCAATGGATTCCCAGCGGTCTGGTGGCGGTGGTGTTTTCCACCGCCACCTTATGGAATGCGCTCAATGCACGGGTGTTCTTCGGTCAGCGCATTGCCCGCAATGTGCTGATGGGTGGGGGATTGGGGTTGTTCGGCCTGGGCCTGTTGTTCTGGCCGGAACTGGCCGGCCATCAGGCTACGCCGCAAACCTTGCTCGGTCTTGGCCTGGCACTGTGCGGTACGTTGTGTTTCTCGGCGGGTAACATGCTCTCGAGCCTGCAACAGAAGGCCGGGCTCAAACCGCTGACCACCAACGCCTGGGGCATGGCTTACGGTGCCGCGATGCTGTCTGTGTGGTGTCTGGTCAAAGGCATCCCGTTCGAAATGGACTGGAGCCCGCGATATGTCGGTGCGTTGTTGTACCTGGTGATTCCCGGCTCGGTGATTGGCTTCACCGCCTACCTGACGTTGGTCGGGCGAATGGGGCCCGAACGTGCAGCGTATTGCACAGTGCTGTTCCCGGTGGTGGCGCTGAACGTTTCGGCATTTGCCGAAGGTTATCAATGGACGGCGCCGGCGCTGGCGGGCCTGGTATTGGTGATGCTGGGCAATGTGCTGGTGTTTCGCAAACCACGCACATCCGTATTGCCGAGCCAGGGCAAACTGGCCTGAAACCCGTGAGCGCTGCGCGTTCAGCGCTCAACTTTTAGGGGTGGCGGTCAGGTTGCAAGTCAGGTGTTTCGGGAAAATGAACGGGCAAGTGCTGCAGAGCACTCGCCCTGTTTTTTATCCGCGCCAGACCTGCGGGTTGACCAGATCCTGCGGGCGTTCGCCGAGCAGCGCGCTGCGCAGGTTGGCGAGGGCGCGATTGGCCATGGCTTCGCGGGTTTCATGGGTGGCCGAGCCGATGTGTGGCAAGGTCACGGCGTTTTTCAGCTGGAACAGTGGCGACTCGGCCAGCGGTTCTTTTTCGTAGACGTCGAGGCCGGCACCGCGGATGCGGTTGTTTTGCAGCGCCTCGATCAGTGCCGGTTCATCGACCACCGGGCCACGGGAAATGTTGACCAGAATCGCGCTCGGCTTCATCAGGGCCAGTTCACGATGGCTGATCAGGTGGCGGGTCTTGTCACTGAGTGGCACCACCAGGCAGACGAAGTCGGCTTCGGCCAGGAGTTGGTCGAGGCTGCGAAATTGTGCGCCGAGTTCTTGCTCAAGCTCGGTTTTGCGGCTGTTGCCGCTGTAGATGATCGGCATGTTGAAACCGAACCGACCCCGGCGGGCGACGGCGGCGCCGATGTTACCCATGCCGACGATGCCGAGGGTTTTGCCGTGGACGTCGCAGCCAAACAGCGGGGCGCCGACGCTGGCTTGCCATTGGCCGGCCTTGGTCCAGGCGTCGAGTTCGGCGACGCGGCGAGCGCTGCTCATGATCAGGGTGAAGGCGAGGTCGGCGGTGCTTTCAGTGAGCACGTCCGGGGTGTTGGTGAGCATGATCCCGCGTTCGTTGAAGTAGTCGAGGTCGTAGTTGTCGTAGCCGACCGACACGCTTGAGACCACTTCGAGTTTGGCGGCGGTTTCGAGTTGGGCCTTGCCGAGTTTGCGGCCGACGCCGATGAGGCCATGGGCGTGGGGCAGGGCTTCGTTGAATTGGGCGTTGATGTCACCGGCCTTCGGGTTGGGGACGATGACGTCGAACTCTTGTTGCAGGCGTTCGATCATGGCTGGGGTGATGCGGCTGAAGGCCAGGACTGTTTTTTTCATCGTTTTTGGCTCTTGTTCGGGCTTGATGCCAAGCAAGCTAACATTTTTTGTTTTGGGGTGTCTTGGCGGCCTCTGGGCCGACCAGGGTTTGGTGGGGGGGGCATATCCGTTTTGTTTGTTATGGCGGCTTGAGGTTTCGCCCTTACGGCGACTCACTTTTTTTACAAACGCCTAAAAAAAGTAAGCAAAAAAACGCTTGCTCCTACGTGCGGCCCGCTCGCTGGGGCTCGGGGTTCCTTCGCTCCGGGATTGATCCGGGGGCATCGCTTCCGGTTTGCTTCGCTGCACCTCCTTTCGATGTGTTTGGCTTCGCCAAACGGTCGCTGCGCTCCCACCCCCGGATCAATCCCTCCGCTCAGCCTTCCGACGTCGCCCGTGGATCAAGATCAAGAGCTGCAGCCGAGCTAACGCTCATCCTGTTGAGTGGGGCGGCATTCGCCGCGTGCGGGTTGTCCTTGCCTCCTTTGTAGGAGCTGCCGAAGGCTGCGATCTTTTGATCTTGCTGTTGCTTTTGTGTGGAGCTGGCTTGCCAGCGATGGCGGCCTGACAGCCGACCGGTCTTTGGCGGGTGTACTCCTTTCAAATGTCGGAGCTGGCTTGCCAGCGATGGCGGCCTGACAGCCGATCGATTTTTAGCAGGTTGTATGCGATTCACATTGTAGGAGTGAGCCTGCAATCGCGAGCAGGCTCACTCCTGCAAGGGGTCAGCTGTGTGGCGCGGGTTGGGGGATGTCGACGTTATCCAGGACGCGATTCACGGCCAGTTCCGCCAGCATGATGATCTGCTGAATCGCCAGTATTGTGCGGCGTTGCGGGAGGTCGACGTAGGCGGCGATGTCGCTGGTCATGAGGCTGGCTTGTGCCAGTGATTCGCAGGCGTGGACCAGCAGGCTTTCGTTGTCTTGATCGGGCGCGACCTGGAACATGGTGCTCGGTTTGTGGAAGCGCAGGGTCAGGGCATTGGGTTTGAGGTAGTGGTCGAGGGCGCGCTCGGCGGCTTCGTGAAATTTCTTCGAATCGGGGGATTCGTAGGGGGAGGTGTTGTCGATTTCTGGTGGGTTTGGTGTCGGCTTTTTCAAGGTGAAACTCCATTCGGGATGTGGAGTTCGCCAGACGCTGCGACCAAGCAGAAGGGTGGCGAACCGTACGCGGGTTGGTCGACCAGGGAATGGAAACCCGGCAGGGCCGAGGCCCTCCCACGCACAGCTCGCCATTAAGCAAGCTTGAAAAGTGCGCCATTCTAAACCCGGACGACCAAGTCCGGTCGCTGATTCGTCAGCGACACCCAAAGCCTATCCACCGCACTTCCGACGGACAACCTTCAAAACACGTCGGAAACTTCCGCGAAAACCCGGAAATGTAGGAGCTGCCGTAGGCTGCGATCTTGTGATTTTTAAACATCAAGGTCAAAAGATCGCAGCCTGCGGCAGCTCCTACAGGTTTCACGGTGTGTTGAAAATCAATTGGCGACGCGCGCTCCGGCGAGGCTGCCGCTGAGCTCATAGGCCGACAATTCTGCTTGATGCGCTGCGAGAATTTCCGGCAGCGAGCCGCGCAGATACTCGACCCACGTTTTGATCTTTGCATCCAGATATTGGCGCGACGGGTAGATCGCGTACAGGTTCAGTTCCTGCGAGCGGTAGTTCGGCATCACCCGCACCAGCGTGCCGTTGCGCAGGCCTTCGATGGCGGCGTACACCGGCAGGACGCCGACGCCCATGCCGCTGATGATTGCGGTTTTCATCGCGTCAGCGGAGTTCACCAGGAATGGCGAGCTGTTGATGGTGACCATTTCCTGACCTTCCGGGCCGTCGAACGCCCATTTCTCCAGCGGGATCACCGGGCTGACCAGGCGCAGGCAGGCGTGGTTGAGCAGGTCGCTGGGCTTTTGCGCGCAGCCGTTGGCTTTCACGTAGGCAGGTGAGGCGCAAACGATGCTGTAGGTGATGCCCAGACGCTGCGAGACGAAGCCCGAGTCCGGCAGTTCGCGCGCCAGGACGATGGAGACGTCGTAGCCTTCATCGAGCAGGTCTGGCACGCGGTTGGCCATGGTCAGGTCGAAGGTCACGTCGGGGTGTGTCTTGCGATAGCGGGCGATGGCGTCGATGACGAAGTGCTGGCCGATGCCGGTCATGGTGTGCACTTTCAGCTGTCCGGCCGGACGGGCGTGGGCTTGGCTGGCTTCTGCCTCGGCTTCTTCGACGTAGGCGAGGATCTGTTCGCAGCGCAGCAGATAACGCTTGCCGGCCTCGGTCAGGGCGATGCGCCGGGTCGTGCGGTTGAGCAGTCGGGTTTGCAGGTGGGCTTCAAGGTTGGAGACCGCGCGCGAAACGTTGGCGGTGGTGGTGTCGAGTTGCACGGCGGCGGCGGTGAAGCTGCCGGCTTCGGCCACGCAACTGAAGGCGCGCATGTTTTGCAAAGTGTCCATGGGGTGCTCTCAAGGGAGATGGCAAATTGTGACACGAAGTTTCAGGGTCGAAACCCCCGACCAAGGGATTATCTCGTTAACGGTAACAAAGATTCACAGGATTCCCAGCTTATCGCGGCCAAGGCGCCCACCTAGAATTGCGCCGTTCCCTGTAGGAGCTGCCGCAGGCTGCGATTTTTTGATTTTGTTTTAAGGGATCAAGATCAAAAGATCGCAGCCTGCGGCAGCTCCTACAGAGTGAGTAAGCCCCGCCATATCCCCTTCTCAGGAATTCGCAGCTGTGCCGCGTCGCATCAACAGAGCGCTTTTGCCGCTCAGTGTTCTGGCTTTCGCCCTGGGTCTCAGCGGCTGCTTATCAACCGAAGGTATTTCCCCGCAGGGCAAAGCACTGCAAGCCAATGCACTGGCCACCGACGACGCCATCGCCCACGCCGCCCGTGACGCCAATTGGCCCGCCGCACAATGGTGGCAAGCCTACGGCGACCCGCAACTGAACCGCTGGATCGACCTCGCCGTACAAGGCAGCCCGAGTATGGCCATAGCCGCCGCGCGAGTACGTCAAGCCAAAGCCATGGCCGGTGTCGCTGAAGCAGCCGAGTCATTGCTGATCAATGGCGAGTCGACGCTCAAGCGCCACAACTGGCCGACTGATCAGTTCTACGGCCCGGGCGAGCTGGCCAATACCACCACTTGGGACAACAACGCCGCGCTGGGTTTCAGCTACGCCCTCGACCTTTGGGGCCGCGAAAGCAATACCAGCGAACGGGCGGTGGATCTGGCGCACATGAGCGTTGCCGAGGCGCGGTTGGCGCAGTTGGAGTTGCAGAACAACATCGTGCGCGCCTACATCGCGCTGTCGCTGCATTACGCCCAGCGCGACATCGTCGCGGCCACGCTTGCGCAGCAACAGCAGATTCTCGATCTGGCGCAAAAGCGTCTGGACGGCGGGATCGGCACGCACTTTGAAGTCAGCCAGGCGCAAACGCCGTTGCCGGAGACCCATCGGCAACTCGATGCGCTGGACGAAGAGATCGCCCTCAGTCGCAATCAGCTCGCCGCACTGGCAGGCAAAGGGCCGGGGGCGGGCGCGCAATTGCAGCGGCCGACGCTGTCCCTTGGTGCGGCGCTGAAGCTGCCTTCGGCACTGCCCGCGCAATTGCTCGGGCAGCGTCCGGATGTGGTCGCCAGCCGCTGGCAAGTGGCGGCGCAGGCGCGTGGCATCGATGTGGCGCACGCCGGTTTTTATCCCAACGTCGACCTGGTCGGCAGCCTCGGTTTCATGGCCACTGGCGGTGGGGCGCTGGAGTTTTTGACCGGCAAGAAACTCAATTACAACGTGGGCCCGGCAATCTCGTTACCGATTTTCGATGGCGGGCGACTGCGTGCCGAACTGGGTGAAGCGTCGGCCGGTTATGACATCGCTGTGGCGCATTACAACCAGACACTGGTGAATGCGCTCAAGAATATTTCCGACCAGTTGATTCGCCGTGAGTCGATGGACAAGCAGCAAGGGTTCGCCGCCGAATCCGTGGCCACCGCGCAGAAGACTTACGACATCGCGATGATCGCTTATCAGCGCGGCCTCACCGATTACCTCAACGTGCTCAACGCACAAACGTTGCTGTTCAAACAGCAGCAAGTGCAACAGCAGGTGCAGGCGGCACGCTTGAGTGCGCATGCGCAATTGGTGACGGCGCTGGGTGGTGGGCTGGGTGCGGGGAATGACGTGCCGAGTGCCGAAAAAACCCAAGCCCCGAAAACCCCGGCTCTCCTGCATTGAACACACGACCCAATGTGGGAGCGAGCCTGCTCGCGAAAGCGGTTTATCAGTCGACATCGACGTTGAATATGAAAACGCATTCGCGAGCAGGCTCGCTCCCACAGGTTCTGCGACCAGATCGAATCTCATTGAGCACATTTGAATGACTCCCTTGCCCGCACCTCTGCGCTGGCTCTACTCCCTGGAATGGCGCCGCGGCTTTTTTGACTGGGCGCGCAGCGATGGCGTGACCTGGGTTTATATCTTCAAGGTGTTGCTTGCAGCGTTCCTGACCCTGTGGCTGGCCATGCGTCTGGAATTGCCGCAACCGCGCACGGCGATGATCACCGTGTTCATCGTCATGCAGCCGCAAAGCGGGCAGGTTTTCGCCAAGAGTTTCTATCGCTTTCTGGGCACGCTGGCCGGCTCGGCGATGATGGTCACGTTGATCGCGCTGTTTGCGCAGAACACCGAACTGTTCCTCGGCTCGCTGGCGATCTGGGTCGGCATCTGCTCGGCGGGTGCCGCGCGTTGCCGTAACTTCCGCGCCTATGGATTCGTGCTGGCGGGTTACACCGCCGCAATGGTCGGGTTGCCGGCGCTGGCGCACCCCGACGGCGCGTTTATGGCCGCTGTGTGGCGGGTTCTGGAGATCTCACTGGGGATTCTCTGCGCCACCGTAGTCAGCGCCGGGATCCTGCCGCAAACCGCCAGCGCGGCGATGCGCAACGCTCTGTATCAGCGTTTCGGTGTATTCGCGCTGTTCGTCACCGATGGCTTGCGCGGGCGTAGCAAAACCGAATCCTTTGAGGCGACCAACGTACGCTTCATTGCCGAAGCGGTGGGGCTGGAAGGGCTGCGCAGCGTGACCGTGTTCGAAGACCCGCACATGCGCCGGCGCAATGGTCGCCTCAGCCGTTTGAACAGTGAGTTCATGGGCATCACCACGCGCTTCAATGCCCTGCACCAATTGCTTGAGCGTCTGCGCGGCAATGGCGAGGAACACGTCGTGGCGGCAATCAGGCCGGGTCTGCAGGACCTGGCCGAAGTGCTCGACAGCTTCAGCGGTCGTGCCCTGACCAGTCCCGATGCCGCACGCCTGGCGACGGCGCTTGCGACCTATAAAGAAGGCCTGCCAGCGCGGGTGCGCAGCCTGCGCGCGACGTTTCAGGAGAGTGAGCCGAGCGATGCCGAGCAACTGGATTTCCACACCGCTTACGAGTTGCTCTATCGCTTCGTCGATGACCTGCACAGTTATGCACAGACCCACGCGTCCTTGGCCGATCACCGTCACGAACGCGAGCGTTGGGACGAGCCGTTCACCCCGCAAACCAACTGGTGGGCAGCGGCGGCGTCGGGGATTCGCGCCTCGTTCATCCTGATCGTGCTGGGCAGTTATTGGGTGGCCACCGCTTGGCCGAGCGGCGCGACCATGACCCTGATTGCCGCCGCCACGGTGGGCCTGTCCGCCGCTACGCCAAACCCGAAACGCATGGCATTCCAGATGGCGTGCGGGACGTTCCTCGGCGCGCTGATCGGCTTCTTCGAGATGTTTTTCATCTTTCCGTGGATCGACGGTTTTCCATTGCTGTGCGTGATGCTCGCGCCGGTGATCGTGCTCGGCTCGTTTCTTACGTCGCGGCCGCAATACGCCGGTGTCGGTCTCGGTTTGCTGATCTTCTTCAGCACCGGTTCCGTGCCGGACAACCTGACGGTCTACAACCCGTACACCTTCATCAATGACTACATCGCCATGGTCATCGGCATGCTGGTCTGCGCGGCTGCCGGGGCGATTATTCTGCCGCCGAACAGCCGCTGGTTGTGGCAACGGCTGGAGCAGGATCTGCGCGGGCAAGTGGTCTATGCCATCAGCGGCAAACTCAAAGGGCTGGCCTCGAGTTTCGAGAGCCGGACCCGCGATCTGCTGCATCAGGCCTACGGTCTGGCGGCCGGTGAGCCGAAGGTACAAAAGAGTCTGCTGCGCTGGATGTTCGTGGTGCTTGAAGTCGGCCACGCGATCATCGAGTTGCGCAAGGAACAGGCGATTCTGCCGGTGCATCCGGCGTATGCCGAGTCGCAGCCGTGGCGTCAGGCAATCCGCGTTATGGGGCGTGCACTGGTGCGTCTGTTTCTGTACCCCAACGCCAGCAATCTGGAGCGCGCACTGGTCGCGGTCGACCACGCGATCAGTCGTGTCGCGGCCACCGATGAACCGTTCGCGCCGCACTTCGATACCTCGGCGTTGCGTCGGGTGAAGAGCTATCTGCACTTTATCCGCACGTCCTTGCTCGACCCGCAATCACCGCTTGCCATGCTCGCGCCCGCCAAGCCCGAAGGACTTGCCCATGCCTCGTGAAATCGCCTTCCACGGCGTGTACATGCCAACCATGACCCTGATGTTTTTCATCGCCGCGGCCTTGGCCTGGGCGGTGGACCGGTTCTTGTCGGGGTTCGATCTGTACCGCTTCTTCTGGCACCCGGCGCTGCTGCGCCTGAGTCTGTTTACCTGTCTGTTCGGCGCGATGTCGCTGACTGTCTACCGTTGAGAACGTCCTGATGAAAAAGTTTTTCAGCCTGCTTGCGACCCTGCTGGTGCTGGCCCTTGCGCTGTGGATTGGTCGGACCTTGTGGGTGCATTACATGGATACGCCGTGGACCCGCGACGGCCGGGTGCGTGCGGATATCATCAACGTCGCCGCCGACGTCACCGGTGAAGTGGTGAACGTGCCGGTGCGCGACAACCAATTGGTGAAGAAGGGCGATTTGCTGATGCAGATCGACCCGGAGCATTACCGCATCGCGGTGAAACAGGCGCAGTCGCTGGTCGCTTCACGCAAGTCGACATGGGAGATGCGCAAGGTCAACGCGCATCGTCGCGCCGACATGGATGCGCTGGTGATCTCCAGGGAAAACCGCGACGACGCCAGCAACATCGCAGACGCCGCACTGGCCGATTATCAGCACGCGCAAGCGCAACTGGAAGCCGCCGAACTCAACCTCAAACGCACGCAAGTGCGCGCGGCGGTGGACGGCTATGTGACCAACCTCAACGTGCATCGCGGCGACTACGCGCGCATCGGCGAGGCAAAAATGGCCGTGGTGGATATGAATTCGTTTTGGGTTTACGGCTTCTTCGAAGAAACCAAACTGCCCCACGTGCGCGTCGGCGACAAGGCCGACATGCAACTGATGAGTGGCGAAGTGTTGAAGGGCCATGTGGAAAGTATTTCCCGCGGCATCTACGACCGCGACAACCCTGAGAGCCGCGAGCTGATTGCCGATGTGAATCCGACGTTCAATTGGGTCCGGTTAGCGCAGCGGGTGCCGGTGCGCATTCACATCGATGAAGTGCCGGAGGGTGTGCTGTTGGCGGCGGGGATTACTTGTACGGTTGTGGTCAAGCAGGACAGTGTGGATAACTGAGGCAGACCGAGTCGCGGCCATCGCGGGCAAGCCCGCTCCCACAGAGTCTGTCGTGTACAAGATTTTTGAGAGCGCCGCAAAACCTGTGGGAGCGGGCTTGCCCGCGATGCGGACGCCTCGGTCCTGCAAGAAAATGCCGAACGTCTAAACCCCGCAAAACGTCTCCTGCAAATGCACCCAGACCAGCCGCCCGGAATCGAGTTTTTCAAACACGACCGTCGAGCGCCGGTCCGTGTGCAAACCGCTCGCATCCGTCTGTTGTTCTCGGTAACTCACCGTCGCGCCACGGTCGTGCAAGGCAATCGCGCGCAGTTCACTGAGTTCAATCCTGAACCCGTTCTTCTTGCCTCCGGCCATTTGAAACAATCCCCGCAAGGCTTCGAAATCAAGCACTCGACCCAGCGGCGTAATCATCGAAAACCGGGGTGAAAAGCGTGTCAGTAATCGCTCCAGAGCAGTCTCGTCTTCTGCCACGGCAAACCATCGTTCGATGGCCTCGTGCGCTTCGATAACTTCGGCAAAGTAGTCGGTGTGGTCAGTCATGTGGATTTTTCCTGAAGGGCAGGTGAGTTCAGCAGCGCGAGCACTTTGCTCGCATCGAAACGCAGCACGGCGGCCATCGGCAAGAGCGTGAGCAGCGCGGCGGCGAGAAAGCAGTATCTGAAACCGTTGGCGCCCAAGGCGCCCAGCAATGAACTGAGCAGCGCCGCGCCGAGGCAGAAACCGAGCTGGCGATTGATGTTCCAGAGGGCGCTGGAGTGACCCATTTTTTCCGCGCTCATGCCGACAAACGCCAGGGTCTGCGCGGTGACGCTGCACAGGCTGCCGCCCAGGCCCATCAGGGCATAGGCGATGATCAGCGGGCCAGCTGCGGGTTGTTCGATCTGCATCAGCGTGACAATGCCCAGGCTTTGCAAAAGCATTCCCGCGATCAGCAGCGGCTTGGGACCGACTCGGTTGAAACTGCGTTTGCCAAGCATGATCGCCAGTCCCGAAGCCGCCGCCCAGGACAGCATCAGTGCACCGGTTTGCGCCGCACCGAAACCGAGGTCGTGCAGGTACAGCACGGCAAGCATGTTGGTGCCGGTAAAGATGCCCGGCACAAACAGGTAGATCAGCATGGCCAGACGCAATGACGGGTTCTTGATCAGTTGCAGGTCAAGCACCGCACCAGGTTTTCGCCAGCCATCGCGTATGTACACGCACAAGGTTAAGACGCTGAGCAGCAGCACGGCGCCAGCCAGGTGGCGGGTTGCGGTTGCGCTTGCCAGGCTTACGGCGATCAGCAACAGGCTCAGGGCCGACACGGCCAACAGCAGGCCGCGTGCGTCCAGTGTCGGTCGTTCGCGGGTGGGTTGGTCGGGCTTCAACCAAAGCAGGCCGAGTCCGGACGCCAACAGCGCCATCGGCATGTTCAGGTAGAAAATCCAGCGCCACGACAGCGCTTGAACAATCAGTCCACCGGCCGCCGGCGACAAGGCCGGCACCATCAGCGCCACCAGCAGCACCACACCGGTGAAGTGCGCGCGCTGCGTCGCAGGAAACTCTCGATAGGCCAAGGCCTGACCGACCGGCAGCAGCAACCCGCCCCCCAGCCCTTGCAGCAACCGCCAGCCGATCAGGCTCTCAATCGAGCCGGCCTGGGCCACCAGTCCGGACGCGATGGCGAACACCAGCAACGAGCCAAGAATCAGCCGGCGCTCGCCGACGCGTGCCGCCAGCCACACGCTCATCGGAATGATCAGCGTCAGCCCGAGCATGTAGGCGTTGGTGATCCACGCCAGTTGCGTCACCGAGGCGTGCAACTGCCGGGCGATGTCCGGG
Source organism: Pseudomonas sp. A0308 (assembly GCF_044218815.1). NCBI lineage: Bacteria > Pseudomonadati > Pseudomonadota > Gammaproteobacteria > Pseudomonadales > Pseudomonadaceae > Pseudomonas > Pseudomonas sp. A0308. The sequence continues at coordinate 2,225,178 of NZ_CP162581.1, read as the reverse complement.
TAGGCAATGCTGGCGGCGAACATGTTGAGCAGATCGAGGGCGAAACCCAGCAGATACACCAGCGCGACTTTTGAGCGATAGGCCATGGTGACTTCCCTGTGATGAGGCGTGCAGGGTAGGGCGCTTCTGGCGATAGGAAAACGCTGGTTTGGCTGCTAGTTTGTCAAAATAATTTTGACAAGGAGCGCCGTGTACATGGTCAGCCTGGACCGTTTTGACACTTTTAAAGCCGTGGTCGAGGCCGGGTCGCTGACCGCTGCCGCCGATACGCTTGGCCAGACGCGAGCGGTGGTGAGCTTCAACCTCAAACGGCTGGAAGAGGAGCTGGGCGTCACGTTGCTCACCCGCAACACCCGGCAACTGGCGCTGACCGATGCCGGCGAGCGCTTCTATCGGCGCTGTTTGCGCACACTGGATGAAGCGCGACTGGCGATCGAGGAGGCCCGTTCCGAGCACTCACAGCTAAAGGGCACGTTGCGCATCACCACCACCGTGGAATTTGCTCTGGCGCAGGTGGTGCCGGCGCTGGAAGTGTTCCGTCAGCAGCAGCCGCAATTGAATATTCACCTGTCCACTTCCTCGACCCACGCGGATCTGATCTCTGAACGTTTTGATCTGGCGATTCGCCTCGGGCGCATGCACGATTCCAATCTGCGCGCGGTGCAGTTGTCGACGTTCGAGGTGTTTGCAGTGGCGGCGCCGGCTTTGGTCGAGCAGTTCGCTCCCGTCAGCACCCTGGCAGTGCTGGAGTCGATGCCGACACTGGGGCATGGGCGCGTACCGGAAATGACGGTCACCGACCCGGCCGGCAGCGAGCATTTCTATCAGCCAAAACCGGGGGCGACCGCGATCGTTGCGGACAACTCGGCAACGCTGCGGGCATTTGCATTGACCGGGCAGGGTGTGGCCATTCTGCCGCAGTGGCTGATCCAGGAAGATCTCGACGCCGGACGGTTACAGCGCTTGTTGGCGGACTACCGTTTTGCTCAGCAAGGCGTGTACGCGCTGTACCCGGACACCCGGCATTTGCCGCTTAAAGTGCGGTCGTTCATTGATTTCATGAAGGGCTGGGGTTGAGATTTCGCGATGGGCTCAACCCGGTCTCAGAGTTGCCCACGCAAGCCGAACCGCTTCATCAACGTCGATTCCAGCAAACCTTTTGGCAGTAAAGCCGCCAGCATCGGCAATGCCCGGCTGCCATTGCCGATGCGGATCAACCGCGGCGGTTTGCTTTGTTGCACAGCCTTCAGCAATTGCGCCGCAAATTCGCTGGCGGGTGTCGGCTTGTCCTGCGACGCCTTGGCCCGCGCGCGAATGCCTTCACGCAAGGGAAACCACGGTGACTGCTCGTTGATCAACTGCTCGGCCTCATGCCCGGCATTCTTTGCGAAACTCGACTGAATCGCTCCGGGCTGGACTTCCATCACGCGGATGCCGAACGGTGCCAGCTCCATACGCAACGCGTCGCTCAAGGCATGTACGGCGGCTTTCGAGGCACAGTAGGCGCCCGCAAATGGCGTGACCAGAACACCGGACACACTGCCAATATTCACGACAAGCCCTTTGCCCCGGCGCAGCACCGGAAACAGTGCGCGGGTGACGCCGACAATCGAGAACACGTTGGTTTCGAATTGACGCTGCATGGCGGGCACGCCGCCGTCGAGCAGCGGGCCCATGGCGCCGTAACCGGCATTGTTGATCAGCACATCGAGGCCGCCGTGTTGCTGATTGATTCGCTCGCCGAGTTGCTCCAGTGCCGCGCCGTCATTGACGTCGAGCTGCACCGCGATAAACCCGGCTGCTGTCAGCGCGGCGACATCTTCAGACTTGCGCGCGGTGGCCCAGACTTCGTAACCGGCGCTTGTGAAAACATCCGCCAGGGCGCGGCCGATGCCGCTGGAACAACCGGTGATCAACGCAACAGGCATGGCGCGTTCCTTGTGCAAAACGGTGGGGGAAGGGGATCAGTCGGAGAAGCTGCCCTGCAATCGCTCGGCGCGAAACTCCAGGGTTTGTGGGCGATAACCGGGCCGCAGGGGCGGCATCGGCAGGCAATCTTCCCAACTGCCGCCAGCCTGTAATTCGCCGGGGCCGCGATAGCGTGGCGCGGTGTATTGGTTATCGGCCAGATTGACGGTATCGCCCGGTGCGTAGGCCGCGATGCGCCAGCGCAGTTCGGTCAGCGGGACGTCGTTGCCGTTGTTCATCTTCAGTTGCAGCGGTCGATCTGCCGGGCATTGTTCGGGCGCATAGCTGATGCGCAGTTCCAGACGTGCCAGTTGCTTGACCTCGCGGTTGTCCAGCCACACCACCCACATCGCCACCAGCGCGAGACCGACGGCCGCTGCGACCGAAACCGGTAGAGCCTTGGCGGGATAGCGCAGCAACAGGATCAGCCAGGTGATGACCAGCAGGACGCCGATGAACATGTTTGAACGCTCCTTGAACTCTTGCGCACCATCCTACCTAAGGGACGCCCCAATAGACATTCGTTGCGCAAGCGAATGCACCGTTGGTCGGAACTGTAATTTCTGACAGTAGGCATTCATGCCGTCCGACTGCTTTGATGCCGACAGACGAAAGGGACGTCGCGACCGTGCGGAGCAAACCACATGAACGTGCACAGCAGAACACCGACGCTTTCGGCGCACGACCCGCGTGGGTTGCCGGTTCGTACGGTCGACTATTGGCGCACCGAGGTGGTTGAACCTGCGCAAACCCGCATCAACCGCACGCTGCATGACGTAGCCGGGCGCGCTGTCGCCCAGTGGGATCCACGTTTATGGTCGCTGCATATGAGCGATCCGCTGACTCCGGCCAATCTGACCTCGGTGTATTTGCTGAATGGCCAGGTGCTGCGCTCGGACAGCGTTGATGCCGGCATGCAGATCGCCTTGCACGGTGTGGGGGCGCACGTGCTGTTCGATTGGGACAGTCGTGGCACTCGTCGCGAAATACAACACGATCTGATGCTGCGTCCGTTGGCGGTGTTTGAAGAAGGCGAATTGCAACCTCGGCTATGCGTCGAGCGTTTCATGTATGGCCAGCCCGATACGGCTGACCCGACCCGCAACCAGCTCGGCCAGTTGCTTCGCCATGATGATCCGGCGGGCAGTCTGCTGTTCGAAAGCTTTTCCATCAGCGGCCAATGCAGCGAAAACAATCGACATTTCACCCTGGATCCCGTTCTCCCGGACTGGCCCGAACCGATTGATGAACGGGCACGGTTGCTGGAGCCCGGCGAGGGCGCAATGACCCGATGGCGTTTCGGGCCACAGGGCCAGGTGATCGAACAGATCGATGCGCGGGGCAATCGGCATTTCAGCGAGTTCACCCTCGATGGCCGTCTGCGCGCCAGTCATCTGCAACTGAAACATCAAACCGGGCCGCAAACGCTGGTCTCTGACATAGCCCACAACGCTGACGGACAAGTCACGCAGGAGTTGGCGGGCAACGGGGTGCTGACAGCACTGACCTATCGGCCCGAAGATGGTCGCCTGCTTGAGCGCAGCGCTGTAAAGGCCAACGGCGCGGCGTTGCAGCTCCTTCGCTACGAATATGACCGGGTGGGCAATGTGCTGAGCATTGAGGACAAGGCACTGCCGATTCGTTATTTCGCCAATCAGCGTATCGACCCCGTCAGCCGGTTTACGTACGACAGTCTGTACCAATTGAGCGAGGCAACCGGGTGGGAGGCGGGGGCCGCGAGTCAGGGGCCTGAGTCTCTGGGTCGCAATGATCCGGCGGCGTTGAGCAATTACCGCCAGAGCTATCGCTACGACGAATCCGGCAACCTGCTGGAGCTGACGCATGTGGGCGCGCGCAGCGGGCGCAAGCTTGTCGCCGCGCGGCTTAGCAATCGCTGCCTGCCTTATCGCAACGACGTACCGCCCACGGAAGAGGAAATCGCTGCGGCGTTCGATCCCTGTGGAAATCTGCGGGCGCTGGAAGCAGGGCGCTCGTTGACGTGGGATCTGCGTAATGAGTTGCAGTCGGTCACGCCGATGGAGCGGGCGAGTGGGCTCAATGACATCGAGCAATACGCTTACGACGGTGGCGGACAGCGTGTGCGCAAAACTCGTGAATTGCACACGAATGCACGCGTGGTGGTTGCTCAGGTGCGATACCTGCCAGGGCTGGAGTTGCGCATAGATAGCGCAGGTGAGGTGTTGCAGGTCATCACGGCACAGTCGGGGCTTAACAGCGTCAATGTTCTTCACTGGGAAAGTACTCCACCCGATGGCAGCAATGACCGTTATCGCTTCAACTTTACCGATCACCTCGGGTCGACCTGTCTGGAGCTGGCCGAGGATACCCGGCTTATCAGTCAGGAAACCTTTTATCCATTTGGCGAGACGGCGTGGAGTGCCAAGACGGAGGTCAGTTACCAAACGGTTGGTTATTCGGGCAAAGAGCGCGATGCGACCGGGTTGTATTACTACGGCTATCGCTATTACATGCCGTGGTTACAACGCTGGTTGAATCCGGACCCTTTGGGTGGAGTGGACGGATTGAACCTGTACCAGATGGTCAATAACTCCCCCCTTGTCTATCGGGACGAGCAGGGCATGCAGGGTAGCTCAGTCACCGAATCGCCAAGGTTTGACGTCTTGAACGAGTCGGAAACGAATGCACTGAATCAAGGCATGCACTTCGATGCTCGAGGGCTGGATTATTTTCCCCAACTTTTGCATGAGAAGGTAGTGGCGGGGTTGGATGAAGGCCTGAGCTGGATTAAGAACGCGCAATCTGCGCTATCTTCGAAAGACTTGAGCGCGTCATCGCAGAAGTATCTCAACTTGGTTTTCGGAGCCGAGTACGCAGCCAATCGAAACGAATCAGAAGAATTGCGCACGGCCCTGCTGGGGTCACTGCAACGCTTGGGTAGCTACATGCAGCAGCTAAAAGGTGCAGACAGTTGGCGCCTGAGCCTTGTGCAAAAGCTCTCCAATCATGCCGTAGGACGAACCGTCTATAACAACACGCAAAAGAAACAGATCTGGTTGAGTCGCGATCATGTAGAGAGTGCACATGTTTTTAGCTTGGCGCGCACGCTTGTGCATGAATCCGCCCATGCGATGTACAACTACAGTAGCCCCCAAAGGGTTGATGACATTTGGTATTTGAGGATCGGTAAGTTATCGGAGCAAGCATCCGAACAAGATATCGAAAACTTTGCGTTGACCGCGTTGCTAACGTCCGCCGAAAGAATTGAGGATGGGCCAGATGAAGCAAAAATGCCCGGCAATGGACGCGCCGATTACAAAAGAATCATAGATGGATTCCAAGCGGCATCTGGAGGGGGGGCAGTGACATCAGCTGCGCAACGACTGACGTTGTTCAAGTCAAATCTGGCGGTTCGAAGAAATGTGATTTTGCATAACGCCGATTCGTACCCAGGGTTGTTGATGGCGTTCCGAAATAAAGGCAAGTGATTGCCGGAAAAAAGCCCCCGCCCAACCCGCTGCGGATAGGGAACGCAACAGGTAGGGCGAGGGCTTCTTGTTTTGCGGATCGTTTACTGCGCGATGGTTTTCACCGACACGCCGCGCTCGATCGGGGTGGAGCGGCCGTAGATATCTTCGAAACGCTCGATATCGTCTTCACCCAGGTACGAACCGGACTGCACTTCGATGATTTCCAGCGGGATCTTGCCCGGGTTGCGCAGGCGATGCACCGAGGCGATAGGGATGTAGGTCGACTGGTTTTCGCAGAGCAGGAACACGTTGTCATCGCAGGTCACTTCGGCGGTGCCGCTGACCACGATCCAGTGTTCGGCGCGGTGGTGGTGCATTTGCAGCGACAGGCACGCGCCCGGTTTGACCGAGATGTGCTTGACCTGGAAACGCCCGCCCATGTCCACCGAGTCGTATGAACCCCACGGACGATAGACTTCGCAGTGGTTCTGCGTTTCGCTGCGGCCCTGCTCGTTGAGGGTGTTGACCATCTGCTTGACGCCCTGGACCTTGTCCTTGTGGGCAATCATCATCGCGTCCTTGGTTTCGACCACAACGATGTTTTCCAGACCGATCACCGACACCAGTTTGCCGTTGCCGTGGATCATGCAGTTCTTGCTGTCCTGAATCACCACATCACCTTTGGTGACGTTGCCATTGGCGTCTTTCTCGTTGACTTCCCACAGCGACGACCAGCAGCCGACATCGCTCCAGCCCGCGCTCAGTGGCACGACGCAGGCGCGCTGGGTTTTTTCCATGACGGAGTAGTCGATGGAGTTGTCCGGGCAGCAGGCGAAAGTGGCTTCGTCCAGTGTGACGGTGTCGGCGTCATGCTCGCTGCGCTCAAGGGTCAGCAGGCAGGTGTCGTAGATGTCCGGATCGTGCTTTTTCAGCTCTTCAAGGAAGCGGCTGGCGCGGAACAGGAACATGCCGCTGTTCCAGAAGTAACCGCCGGACTGCACGTACTCGGTGGCGCGTTTGACGTCAGGTTTTTCGACGAAGTGCGAGACGCGGCTGACGCCTTCGGGTAGCAGCGAATCAGCGGTGGACTTGATGTAGCCGTAGCCGGTTTCCGGTTTGGTCGCCGGTACGCCGAACAGCACCATTTCACCGTTTTCGGCAGCGACGGTGGCCAGGGCCAATGCACGTTGCAGGGCTTTCTGGTCTTCCAGCACGTGGTCGGCCGGCAGCACCAGCATCAGTTCGTCACGGCCTTCATTGACCAGCATCATCGCGGTCAGCGCCACGGCCGGCGCGGTGTTGCGGCCGAACGGTTCCATCAGGATGCGCTGGCACTCGAGTTTGCGGTTGGCCAACTGCTCGTTGACGATGAAGCGGTGATCTTTGTTGCAGACCACGATCGGGGTGTCCATGCCTTCGAACACCAGGCGTTCGAGGGTTTGCTGGAACAGCGTGTGCTCGCCGGTCAGGGCGAGGAATTGCTTAGGGAACTGCTTGCGCGAAAGCGGCCAAAGACGTGAGCCGCTACCACCTGACAAGATCACCGGAATCATATTGTTTACTCCATAAAATGCAGTTGAGAGCTGCAAGCTGCAAGCGGTGAGTTAGGAGCACTTCACTTGCAGCTTGAGGCTTGTAGCTGATAGCTCGCGCGATTAGCGCGTCGACACCGGGCGTTTCACCCAGACTGGCGACAGGCTGCTGCCGGAACCGGTGACGTACAGCACCGCTGCTTCACCGCGCTCCAGGGCGACTGGCTTCACGTCGCCGACTTTCTTGTCGCCTTCGTACAGCGCCAGGCTGACTTTCACCGGGTTGATTTCACGTTCGCCACGGCCCTTGGCCGCCACGGTTTTAACCACTTCAGTCTTGCCGTCGGCAGTCTTCAGGGTCAGCGGCTTGTCGCTGAGGTTCTGCACGCGCACCAGGGATTTCTGCTTGTTCTTGAACGGCGGCTCTTCGATCAGTTGCGGCGCGCCGGAAGCGTTGTTGACCAGGGTGTAGTAGTGGTCACCGGCGAGTTTCACCGGCAGGGTCTGGCTGCCGACCTTGGCGCTGTAGTCGCCGCCCGGCATGAAGCTGAAATCGCTGCTGGCCAGTGGCGCAACATCGCTCAGGTTGGTGCTGCCAACGGTGGCGCTGACTTCAGCGTTGCTGGCGTTATAGATGCGCACGAAGCTCGAACCTTTTGGCGCCGTAGGGCCGTAGAGGGCAGCATCGCCACCCGCGAAGGCGGGTACGGAAAGCACGCTGAGGCCAGCAACCAGAGCGAAGCTTTTAGCGAGACGGCGAGGAGTTGTAGTGAAAGTCATGGTGTACCTCTCTTTCAGTTTTGCGCCCGGTCGGGCGTCTCGGATTTAGTGTTTGCAGCTACGTTTTGTTGGCGTGCGCCGGCTTGTTTAAGCTCTGCGACCCACTGCGGGTCGGCGTCACCGATTTCGTTGTTCACAGGCAGATAACGTTCAGGAAACTCCCAGATCAGCACTTGTGGCGGGCTGTTCTTGAAGTCATCGCTTTTGAGGTAGCTGAGCATCGGCAGGATCGGACCGTGGCCGTCTTCGGCGTAGCTCACGACGTCGCTGTGCAGCGCTTGTTTCAGCGCACCGACGAAGTTCCAGTTCGGGTTGGCGCTGTAGCTGGTGCCGATCAGCGCGACCGGCACTTCGCTGTTGGCGAACAGAGCGTCATCACCGCCAGGTTGCTCGCCAGCGGCTACGGTGTTGCGCTTTTGCAGCGGCTCTTGCGCCGGCATCAGGTTTTCGAACAGTGGATCAAGCGGCAGGAACAGACGCAGATCGCCCTTGTGCGTGATCTTTTCCGCTGGCGTGGTGACGAAACGCTGTGGCTCGCCGCTGAGCGGGAACTTGTCGGCGATGGTCTTGGCCAGGGTGTTGGCGGCAACTTCGGCACCCTCAGGCGTCCAGTGAGTGTCGGTGCGCAGGAACACTTGCTGACCGTTCTGCTTGGCCTGTTGCAAAGGCTTGAGCAGATCGGGCGCAAGGATCTTGTCCGCCGCAACCCGTGCGTGGAAGTCCTCGTAAAGGTTGGCGTGAATGCTTGCCGGTTTCACTTCACCCAGGTGTTCCGGGTACAGACGAACCTTGGCCGGCACGATCGCCATCACCAGTTTCACGCCTTTGTCTTTGAGGGTCTGGCGTACGCCTTCGACCAGCGCGTAATTGCCTTGCAGGTTCAGCTCTTCGTTGACGATCGGGTTGAATTCCTCATCGCTGTACAACCATTGATCGCGACCGAGCACGACGCCCGGACGACCTTCGTTGAACAGTTTGAAATCCAGCGCGGCCCAGAGGTTGGTACCCAGGCGCTTGATCGGAAACTCTTCGTCGTAATGAGTCTCCACAGCCTTGGTCCAGCGACCGTTGAGCACCGTCGCTTCGGCGTTGGTGCTGAAGCCGAAGAAGCTGCGAACCGACCATAGACCCAGGACCAGCAGGGTCACCAGGAACAGGGCGATGTAGAAGATGCGTAATGAGCGGGTCATGTCAGATCCCTCAGAACTGGAAGTAAAGGAACGGCGAGAAGCTTTGCGCCGAGAGTTTGAGAATCGAGGCAATGAACAGCAGCAGAATCACGGCGCGCATTGCGTAGCGCGACCAGTCAGCGGTCCAGTAGGCCGGTTGCACCTGAGCTTCGACGCCGACGGTGTAGCCTGGCTCGTGGATGCTTGCCGGGTTGTCGCCGGGCACCGCTTTGATCATTCCCGGGGTCGCCGTGCCAGGGCCGTCGGCCTCGACGTTGACTTCAGGTTTGGCCTTGACCGGTGGCTGATTGGTGTACAGATCACGCAGGCCGAAGAACGCCAGCGTCACGTACGCCACCACCAGAGTTGCCACTTGCAGACCGGTGAGGCTGGCCTGATTGAGTTCCGACAGCGACCATTCGCCGAAGCTGAACATCGCGCCGTACATGCGACCGGCAACGTGCAGGTTCTCTGCGCGGAAGATCACCCAGCCCATCACCACCAGCAGGAACGTCAGGGCCCAGCGAATCGGGTTGAGGCTGCGTGGCGAGGTGTTCAGGCCCAGCGCCTTCTCGATAGCCAGCCACATGCCGTGCCAGGCGCCCCAGACGATGTAGGTGATGTTCGCGCCGTGCCACAGACCACCCAGAAGCATGGTCAGGAACAGGTTGCGATAGGTCATCAACGTACCTTTACGGTTACCGCCCAGGGTGATGTACAGGTAGTCACGCAGCCAGGTGGACAGGCTGATGTGCCAGCGACGCCAGAACTCGGTGATCGACTGACTGATGTACGGCTGCTTGAAGTTTTCCATGAAGCGGAAACCCATCATCAGACCCAGACCGATCGCCATGTCGCTGTAACCGGAGAAGTCGAAATACAGTTGCGCGGTGTACGCCAGCGCACCCAGCCAGGCATCGCCCGTGGTCGGGTTTTGCAGGGCGAAGCAGTGGTCGGCAACTACCGCCAGGGTGTCGGCAATGAAGACCTTCTTGATGAAACCCTGCATGAACCGCGTACAGCCCTCGGAGAACTTGTCGAGGGTGTGCGTGCGGTTGTTGAACTGGTCGGCGAGGTCGCGGAAACGCAGAACCGGGCCGGCAATCAGGTGCGGGAAGATTGCCACGAAGGCCGCGAAGTCGATCAGGTTGCGCGTCGCCGGGGTGTCACCGCGATACACGTCGATGATGTAGCTGATCGACTCGAAGATGTAGAACGAGATCCCGATCGGCAATAGCACGTGGGTCAGGATGAACGGCGACAGACCGACCGAGGTCATCATCGCGTTGATGCTGTCGACACCAAAGTTGGCGTACTTGAAGTAGCCGAGGATGCACAGATCCACTGCCACGCCGAGCAGCAGCCAGCGTTGCGCCGGTTTGGTCCGCACGCCGGCAGCACCGACTTTCAGGCCGATCCAGTAGTTCCACAACGTGACGGCAGCGAACAGCGCCAGGAAGTCCACCCGCCACCACGCATAGAACACGTAGCTGGCGAGTAGCAGCAGCAGATTGCGATAACGAATTCCGCTCAGGTAGTACATGCCGAGAAAGATCGGCAAGAACAGAAACAGGAACACGTTGGATGAAAATACCATCCCGATCTCTCCAGTTTTAACCAACAGTCAAGGGCAAAAGCCCCCCCAAACCCCCCACCGAAAAACCGGAGGGCCAACTCACAAATCTCTAAACCTGACACTGGCCCCTGTGGGAGCGAGCCTGCTCGCGAAAGCGTCGTGTCAGTCGACATCACTTTTGAATGTCAGACCGTATTCGCGAGCAGGCTCGCTCCCACAGGTTTTGCGTCTGGTCTTACGAACCTTTGTTGCCCTTTTCATGGGACGGGTCGTAGACCTTGGTCAGATCCCCGCCAAGGCGGAAGGTCTTGAACGGTTGCATATCGCGCTTCTTCTCGATCACATCGGCCGGGCAGGTGTAGAGGGTGCAGAACGGTTCGAGCCAGGCGAATTTGGAGTCGACCTTGAGGTCGTCCATGTCTTGCTCTTTGCCATTCTTCTTCTCGAACTCATCCGGGTCTTTAACACCCGACAGCACCCGATCACCCAGACGCTTCAGCGCGGCGTTGTTTTCCTGACGCAGATCGACACCGTTGACCTGGGCAAAACTGGCGATCATTGCCAGCGGCGGCAGGGCGTAGTTGTGGTAAGCGAGGGCGCGTTGCTGGCGCTTTAGTTCGTTCGGCAGGAAACCATCGGCGTCGACCTGATTCACGCCGACTTTGTATTCCTTCACTGCCCAGTCAAACAGGTCGCGGCGGTTGGTGGCGATGGACGTCGCCATTACCGACCAGGCAGCCCAGTACGAGTGGTTGTTGGTTTTTTCCAGCGGCAGGTTGTCCCAATCGCTGACGACCTGGTCGGCCATTTTGCTGAACCAGGCTTCGATCAACTGCGCTTGCTGCTGATGCTGCGCCAGCGGATGCGAGTCGGAGAATTTCAGGCGAATGTACGACGAGGCCATGCTGCCCAGCGCCCATTTGCGCATCGATTTGCCGGTGTGGTTGAAGTCTTTCGACATCAAGGCGTCAGCCTTGGCCCAAGCGGTCAGCCAGTTGAGCGTGCATTCGAGCTGCTCCGGGCGACCGTCGCGCATGAACTGCATCACGCGTTTGGCGGTGCCGCGTTCCAGCGTGGTGATGTCTTTGGTGGTGTCGCGGAAGGCTTTTTCCGACTGCACGTTCAGGGTCGAACGGGCCTTGTCCGAGCCTTCGTATTTACTGCGAAACTGCAGCGCGCCGGTGTACGGCGTCGGCATTGCATCGCAGCCTTCGCTTTTGTCGCCAGTCTTGAATTTATCCACCGGGGCGAAATAGCCCTGAGGTGGACGCAATGGCGCGGCGGCCTGCGCGGTGCCGGCGAAGATCGCCAGCCCGAGCAGCGTCGGCGCTAAAAAAGTTTTCAATTTCGGATTTCGCATAGCAGACCTCATTGCCCGACCTGAGCGGTTTGTTGCCCAGCGCCCGGGAATACGTTGCGTTTGCAGATTTTCGCTTCGACTTTCTGTGGCGCGGCGCCCGCTTCCGGGCCCTGGACTTCGACTGCCAGCAGGTTTTGCGAGGCCCAGTCTTCGTCCGTGCGCAACTCAAAGGCGAAACGACCGTCGGTGTCGGAGGTTTCCGGCTTCTCGATCTTGATGTCCTCGTGGCGACCGTTCATGTACCAGAGGGTGGCTTGCAGGGTTTTCACCGAGGTGTCGGCGAAGCGAATGTCGACCTGATGACTGCTGTTCTGCAGGTTCAGGTTCTTGCTGTTGACCAGCAGTTCTTGTTTGCTGCCCGGCTTCAGTGTGGCGCTGCCGGTCATCTGTGCATCTTTGCCTTCGCAGCCGTTATCCAGCAGCGCCATCATCTGGCGGTAGATGGTTTCCTGGTCGAGGCGATACAGCGGCGAGAATTCCCAGATGAGAATTTTCGGCGGGGTTTTCTGGAATTCGTCGCTGCCCAGGTACTGCAACATCGAACCTTCCAGACCACCGCCCGGGAACGCGACGTTGAGGATGTCGGCGCCAATCGACTCTTCGAGGAAACCGGCGAAGTTGTAGTTCTTGCCGCTGTGCGAAGTGCCGACCAGGGTGATTTGCGGGTTGCCGGAATCACCGAACAGGTCGCCGTCGCCCGCTTCGCCTTTCGGCTCGGTGGTGAACTGGTCCATGTACTGGATCGCGTAACTGGTGCCGCACAGTTGCCCGGCCATGTTGTGCAGGGTGCCGGTCTTGCCCATGCGGCCGGACTTCTTGGTCTCGAACTCACGCTTGGGAATGTCGGCGAAGGCCGGGATCTGCTTGACCTTCTCGGCGACGATTTTTGCCGTGCGCTGTGCGCCGTATGGCGTCCAGTGCTGGTCGCCACGGAAGTAGAAATCGTGGGCAGGCAGGGTGTCTGGCAGCGATTCATTGGTCAGCGGCGACAGGTCCGGCACCACGTAACCCATCTTGGCGAAACGGCCGAGCATGGTCTTGTAGTTGCCCAACGCTTTTTCGTAATCGAACGCGGCTTTTTCCTGCGGGTTGAGCTTGTTGCGATTCACCAGGCCACGGGTCGGCTGATAAACGATCACCAGCTCGACGCCTTTGCTCTTGAACGCATCGTGCAGCTGTTGCATGCGTTTGTAGCCGGCCGGGGTGGTGTTGAATTCGGTGCGCAGGTCTTCTTGCGTACGGAACAGCCAGTCGCCTTGCGCCTGTACCAGCGTGGTGAAGTTCTGCTGATAACGCGTGGTGTAGTTCTTCGCGTCGTGGGCTTCCGGGCACAGGTTGCAGCACGGATCAGCGGTGAACTTGGGCGGTGTGACGGCGCTGGCTTGATCTGCGCGGGCACCATTGCTGGCCGCCAGAATGCCCATGGTCAGGGCCGACAGGCTGAGTAATTTGATCAAGTGTGGGTGCATAAAATTATCCTCAGTCCTGCATTTCGGTCTGGCGTTCGACAGGGTCGATCAGCACGGCTTTCTGCTGGCGCACCAGCAGATCAAGAATTTCATCCTGGCGCTCGCCCAGGATGCCGTTGAAGCTGATGCCGCTGGATTTGGTCGGCGCCAGCATCGATACGCGATACAGCTCAACACTCAACGGCGAGTCGATCGACAGCGGACCGCTGCCATTGGCCGCCAGTTCACCGCCGACCACGATCAGCGACACCTGCGCATCGAACGGGTCGAGCTTGATGTCGCGGTCGGTGTCGGTCAGGTCTTTGATGTGGCCGTAGACGCCGGTCAGACCGTTGGCCATGGCGATGTTTTCGTAGAGGCGAATGTTCACGCTGTTACGAATGCGGATGCCGTGGCGCTTGTTGCTGATGACCTTGTTGCCCCACAGCAGATTGTCGGCAGACTCGTAGAGGGTGATGCCGTCGGTGTGGTTCTTGTAGATCTCGTTGTAGGCAATGATGTTGTTGACGCTGTTCCGGTCGATCACCAGGCCCGAGAGATTGTTGTCGTAGCTTTTGTTGTTGAAGATGAAGCTGTCGTTCACTTCGCGGGAAATGATGATCCCGTGCTTCTTCTTCGTACCGTAAACGGTGTTCTCGGCAATGATCAGGCCGTGTGAACGGTCGTGCGGGTCGATGCCGTAGACGATGTTGTCTTTGTAGGTGTTGCCCTTGACCACGAAGTCGCGGGTTTCATAGCAGTAGAAGCCGTACCACATGTCCGAGAACTCGGAGCCGACGATCCAGCCAGTCGGCTCGGCGCGCTTGAGGACCTTGGCCATGTTCGGCGTGTACTGGGAAATACTCACGCCGTACGACTTACTGTTGGCGTAGCCGAAGCTGGCCATCTTGCTGTTGACGATGTAAGTCTCGGTGCCACCCCAGGCGAGCAGGAACGGGCGGAATTCTTTCGGCGAACGGAAGGTTGCCGGGCCGTTTTCCTTCTCCCGCCAGCCAGTGATTTTGGTATCACGCACGAACAGCTGACCGTCGTTGACCAGGAACGACCCGGCCTCTTGGGACAGGCGCAATTCCTGAGTCTGGCCGTCGATTTCGAGGATGCCCTTGCGGCCAACCACGATCGGCAACTTCGCCAGGTACACGCCCGGCGAGGTTTCGCTGAAGTACTGCTTGGGCAGTTTCTTCGCCAGATCCTTGAGGTTCATGTAGCCGTCGTCGACGAAGATCGCCTGCGGAATACCGTGCTGACGCACCACCCACTCGGCCATCTTGTTGTCGCCGCCGATAAAGTCCTTCAGGGCGTCTTCCTGCATCATCCGGCGCACGCTGACCTTGCCCGCTTTGCTGCGAACGATCTTCGCGGCGGCGGCTTCGGCGGTGTAGCCGGAGATGTCCGGCAGTGTCGGCGCGGCCAGGTTCAGCGCCTCGGTCGGTGCGCTGCTGACGGTATATGTCTTGGCTTGTTGCAGCTCTTTCGCCGTGGTTGCTGGCTTGGCCGGCTCCACGCTGGCGAAGGCACCTGCCGAGGCCAGCAGCATTGCGCCGGCCAGCAGGCTGAGTGAGCCTTTGCGGGCACTGTTCATGTCGGGCACTCCCTTGGCGGTTGGCATCAGAAGCGCCAGATCACGTCGATGAACGCACGGTGCATGTACGAATCAACCTGCTTGCCGTAGGCATCGCCCGGCTTGAACACGCCGCCACGGAAGCGCACCAAGGCCGAAGGCTCATCGATCGACTGGCTCAATGCCGCCGGCAACAGGCCTTGCTTGAAGTACTTGGTGACGACCAGATCCATCTCCTGACCCATGTCCTTGTTGCCGTCTTCAAGCGGCAACGAGGTGCTGGACAAGATGGCGCCGGTGACGTCGTCGGTGTTGTTCTCGACGGCGTTGATCCCGTTGCTGCCGACTGGCTTGTTGCCGTCGACGCGCCAGAATTTGTGGTAGATCAGGCTGGCGTCGTACTCGTCATTGAGCATCCACGAACCGAACAACGTAGCGGTCTGCATGTTGTTCATTTCGCCACGGAACGCTTCGCCGAAACGGTGAACGCGTGAACGCGTACCGGTGTAGTTCGAGCGGTTGCTTTCCAGACCGGTCTGTTCGTAATCGGCGCTGGCGCGGGCATAGGCGGCACCGACTTGCCACTGCGGATCAAGGCGCAGACGCACACCGATGTCAGTGGCCCAGCCGTTGACGTCATCGCTGCGTTTGGCTTGCGTCGGGCGGCTGCCATCGGCGTTCTGCGCGTTGACCGTGTCGCGGTCGCCGCTCATGCCGGTGATGCTGCCCCAGTAGTTGACGGTGTTGGTGTTGCGCCAGTTGTAGGCATCGCTGTCGGCGGTGAGGCCGATCCAGCTGATGTCGCCATTCTCTTTCTTGTCCAGCGAATCGCCGGCAACGCCGGGTTCTGGATAGTCGAGTTTGCCGTCATCGTGAGTATGGTGACCGCGAATCCCGACCCAGTTGCCCGGTGTCCACTGGTAAGCGGCATCGGCGTAGGCGTGCAGGCGATCCTTGTCTTTGGGCGCCAGCTCTTTGAGGTCAGTACGGTATTCGCTGAAGCGTTCGGCAACACCGGCGTTCGCACGCAACAGGGTGGTGTCGAAGGTCCAGTTCAGCGCTTCGATGTTGGTGTCGCGCCATTGGCCGTCGTCATTGCGCAGGCGTTGGCGACCGAGTTTGAGCATCTCGCCGGGGTAAGGCGTGAGGCCGCTGTAGCCGACCCAGAATTCGCGCATCGCCAGGTAGTTTTTCTTGGTCTTGCGATCACCGTTGTCGGTGGTCTGGGTGCCGTCGCTGTCGGACTGCTGCAGGGTGTCGGTCTCGATGATGTCAGTCGAGGTCACCGCCTGACCCATCGCGTAGGCGCTCCACGCGCCGCTCTCGCCGTAGACCCACGGACGCAGGTCGAGGCCGACGCCGCTGACGTCGCCGCCACTGGCGGTACCGAGGTCACGGTCGTCTTCGGACTGGCCGGTGACTTTCACTTCCAGGCCGAAGTTTTTGCTTTCAGTCATCGCGGCCAGTGTCGGGCAAGACCAGATCAGCGCGAAGGTGAGGCCAATACCGGCCTTCACGAATGGATTGAGCTTCATAGTTTTTCCTCGCCGTCTTCTTCTTGCAGGGCGTGCAGTTGCAGCGTGTTCGGGTTCAGGGCGCCACGGCTGGCCTGCTCCTGTTGCAGCAGGCGCTGGGCTTCGGCCAGACGCTCGGGCGGCAATTGGGCGGCGACAGTGGTCGCCAGCTCATCGGCCTGCGGGGTGTTTTGAGCTTTGGCCAATTGGCTGAACACATAAGCGTTGAGCGGGTCGGGCTTGGTGCCCTTGCCTTGGGAAAACAGTTGGGCAATGGCGAAATCGGCGCTGTTCTGGCCGTTGCGCGCAGCGGTCAGCAGATGGTCGAGGGCCTTCTGCGGATAGACCTTGCCCAGGTAACCACGGCGATAGATCTGGCCGAGGTAATAGTCGGCGGCGACTTCACGGCCGACGGCTTTCTGGAAATGTTCTTCGGCGACCTTGGCGTCGGCCGGGACCACTTTGCCTTCGTAGTAGAGCTTGCCCAGCAACAGCTCGGCGCGCGGCTGGTCGGCGGCGCGGCCGTTGTCCAGGTACTTCATCATCTGATCGACGTCGCCCAGTTCCGGGAAGTCGTAGAGCAATTGCGCGAGGGTGACCCACGACGCCGGGTAGCCTGGAGCGATTGGCTCAAGCAGCGACTGCGCGGTTTTTTCGTCAGTCTTGCCCAGGGTCGAGTCGGCCAGCACACGGGCAACCGAATCGACACGCTGAGCGGTGACGGTGCCACGGCTGTAACCGGCTTGCATTTGCTTGATCAGCTCGGCCTGTTGTTCTGGCTGGGCACGTTTCTGATAGACCGTGGCCAGTTCGACGTAGCAGATGTCGGTGGTGTTGAGCGCGGCTTTGCAGATGTTTTCCACGTCATCCAGATGCTGGTCGTAAGTGCCCTGGGTGCGGTACAGCAGTACCTGCGCCAGACCTGCTTCCGGGTAGCCGGATTTGCGCCACTGATCGATCTGCTGCTGAGCGTTGATGTTCGGGAAGCTGCGCGGGTATTGCAGGTAGAGCATCGCCAGCGGGATCAACGTGTTGCCTTCGCCATTGGCGGCGGCTTTTTTCAGCAGGGTTTCGGCTTCGTGGTGCTCGGCCTCGGTCGAACCGGGCTTGGCCACCAGCAGGCGCCCCAGACGTGCCTGAGCGCGCGGCGAAACACTGGCCGCTGCGCGATAAGTCGCTTCGGCCTGTTTCATTTGCGCTGGGTCGCGGCTGTCGACCTGGATATCAGCGAGGCCCACTTGCGCTTCGCTGTAGCCCAGATCGGCCAGTTGCTGATAATTCTGCGCAGCGGTGGCGGTGTCGCCACGCTTGAGCGCTTCGTTGGCCAGGCGCTGATCAGGCAGGCCGGCGCAACCGGCCAGAGACACTGCCAGTGCCAATGCACACACTGATCCTTTGTGGGAGCTGGCTTGCCAGCGATTCAGGCGACTCGGTGTTTCAGCCAGACCACATTGATCCGATCGCTGGCAAGCCAGCTCCCACAGGGACCGTGGCGTTCTGAAAAGACTGGTGATAGTCACAGGCATGTCCTCGACTTAAAGACCGGCAGCCATGGCTTTGTCGATCAGCCAGTTCAGGTTCGGGCCACGGTCGCTGTTCACTTCCACCGGGCGGCCGGCGAGGCTGCTGTCGAGCGACTCGTCAGGCTTGATCTGTACGCGGATATCGGAAGACAGGTCGGCGCTTTTCAGGCTGGTGCTGCTGACGATCTTGCCGGTGCGGATCTTGTCTTCGCCCGCGATCTGGAAGCTCACCGGGGTGCCCGGACGCACGTCGCCGAACTGGCGATAGGAGAAGCGTGCTTCCACGTTGGCCTCGGTGTTGCGCGGCACCAGTTGGAAGATCACATCGCCCTTGCTCGCGTATTGACCGTCAGCCACCAGTTGCTGGGCCACGGTGCAATCGCACGGCGAGGTCAGGGTGCCGGTCATTTGCTTGCCGAACAGTTCTTCAACCTTGGCGGGCGACAGTTGATCTTCTTGCATGTGGCCCTTGAGCACGTCGAGCATGCTGGTGCTGAAGGTCGCCAGTGGCGCGCCTTTGGCCGCAACGCCGTCGGACTTGATCAGGCTCTGCACAGTGCCGTCACGCGGCATGGTGATGTTCATGCCCGGTACGCTGACCAGACCGGCCTGCGCGTGGCTGACGAAGTACATGCCATACACCGATTTGGCAATGAAACCCGCCGCGACCAGGCCGACCGCGAAGATCCCGGCGCTGAACGTCACGGCTTTCAGACGCCCGAACGGGGTCATGCCGTGGCCGCCGTCCTTGACCTTGCGCGCCTTGGTGAAGTTGTCGCGCTGCAGGGTCGCCAGTACTTCACCCATGCTGACGATGTCGCCGGCCAGGTGCGAAGTGATCAGGTGGCGCAGGGTGGAAATATCCTGCGGCTCAAGGTTCTGGAACTGGCAACCGACGCGGCCGGTCTGGCGGTCGAAGGAGCGCACCTGCAGCTCGACGTCCATGGCCAGACCGAGGTTGTCGATCACAAACTGCAGGCGAGCCTTGTGCACCTGGCCGATGGTCAGCGGCATCTGCCCGGCGTTGAACGCCAGGCCGCCGGCGGACAGATCCAGCACGCGGGTTTCCAGCGGCGTCCGGTCAGGGCCGAAGAAACGCAGTTTGGCCGGGATTTTCACTCGGGCGTGTTGGCGCTGGGCTTCGGATTCATGCACTACGTTGGCGTTGACGGCGGTATTCATAGGGGCGATTTCCTTGTTAATTCAATAGGGGCGGGTCAGACCATCATCAGCAGCACGGCGACGAAAATGCTGCCGGCGGAGAAGGTCATGGTCCGAGACGACCAAGTGTTGAACCAACGTTGAAAGCTGGCGAGATCACGGGTCAGGGAAGTGGGCTGGCGAGTCCAGGATTGTTGGTCGAGGCGGAAGAACACGTAGATCTTCACCAGCGCACCGACGATCTGGTTGTAATAGAGAATCGCCGGGTAGGCCGGGCCGATCCGGTGACCGGAGCAGGACAACAGCAGCGTCAGAATCAGGCGAGTGATGCCGATCCACAGCAGGTACACCAGGATGAACGCGGTGCCGTACTTGAAGCTGGCGATGATTGCCACAGTCAGGCCGAGCAGCGATGTCCACATCGACACGCGCTGGTCGAACAGCACCAACGAGGTGAAGGCGCCGAGGCGTTTCATGCCCAGGCCCAGTGCTCGCGAGTTCTGGCGCAGGTTGTTGCCGTACCAGCGGAACATCAGTTTGCGGCTGGCCTTGATGAAGCTCTTTTCCGGCGGGTGTTCCACGGTGTGGATCGCCGCGTCCGGCACATAGAATGTGTCGTAGCCAAGTCGCATCAGGCTGAACCAGCTCGACTTGTCGTCGCCGGTCAAAAACTTGAAGCGGCCCAAGCGCCAGTGCTGCAGGGAGTCGCTTTCCACGTCGGCGATGAAATCCGGATTGGTCACCACGGAGGCGCGGAATACCGACATCCGGCCGGTCATGGTCAGGACGCGTTTGGACAGGGCCATCGAGCACATGTTGATGTGGCGTTGGGCGAAGCGCAGCTTGTGCCATTCGCTCATGATGTAGCCGCCGCGCACTTCGCAGAATTCGTTGGTGGTCAGGCCGCCGACGTTGCCGAACATCTGGAACCACGGCACGGTTTTGCGTACCACACCCTCGGCGAGCACGGTGTCGCCATCGATCACGGCGACGACAGCGCGGTCGTCCGGCAGGTGACGGGAGATGGCGCGGAAACCGTAGGCCAGGCCATCACGTTTGCCGGTGCCGGGAATGCGCACGAAGTCGAGTTTCACTCGATCCGGCGGATTCATTCGCGCCCACAGCGCTTTGACCAGCAGCTCATCGGACATTTCGACGATGGAGCAGACCATGGTGGCCGGCAGTCCGCAGTCGATCGCTTCGCGGATCACCGAGCTGTAGACCTGCGCTGTGGTCAGCGCGTCGATACGGAAACTGGTGACCATCAGGTACACGTGCGACGGATCTGCCGCCTTGCCCAGCTTGCGCACTTTACGGCGCAGGTGCGGGTAGACGATGTAGAGAAAAATCATGCCGCGCACAAAGTGCGTTGCACCCATCGAGTAGCGCCAGATACCCACGGCGCCAATCAGGAAAATGAAGTCCTTCGACTCGGAGTCGAACGTGGACGTGGGCAGCATCAAGGCCAGGCCCATCAGCAGACTGAGATAAAAAAGCCAGCCGGCGGATTGCAGAAAAAAATGTTTGAGCTTGTTCGACATAACCGTCATCCGAAGGTGAGAAGGCTTCAAGCCGCAAGCGGCGAGCTGCAAGCGAAACGCTTTGGCTTGCAGCTCGAAGCTTGTCGCTTAGGGCTGCTTTACCAGCAGATACCTTCGGTACGGGTGCCGGCGTCAGTGGCTTTGGCCATGAAGCCGACCAGGTCGATGACCTGTTTGCCGTCCGGCGCTTGCTGAGCCAGCGCACGGAACTTCTCGTCGCGGTTGCCGAGGATGATCACGTCGGAGTTGTCGATCACCGAATCGAAGTCTGCGTTGAGCAGGGACGACACGTGCGGGATCTTCGACTCGATGTAGTCCTTGTTCGCGCCGTGAACACGGGCGTACTCGACGTTGCTGTCGTAGATGCTCAGGTCGTAACCCTTGCCGATCAGCATTTCGGCCAGTTCCACCAGCGGGCTTTCGCGCAGGTCGTCGGTGCCGGCCTTGAAGCTCAAGCCGAGCAGGGCGACTTTGCGTTTGTCGTGGCTTTCAACGATGTCGAAGGCGTTCTGCACTTGCGATTCGTTGCTGCGCATCAGCGAGTTGAGCAGTGGCGCTTCAACGTCCAGCGAACCGGCGCGGTAGGTCAGGGCGCGGACGTCTTTGGGCAGGCAAGAACCGCCGAAAGCGAAGCCTGGGCGCATGTAGTACTGGGACAGGTTGAGGGTCTTGTCCTGGCAGACCACGTCCATCACTTCACGGCCATCGACGCCGACGGCTTTGGCGATGTTGCCGATCTCGTTGGCGAAGGTCACCTTGGTGGCGTGCCAGACGTTGCAGGTGTATTTAATCATCTCGGCAACGGCGATGTCCTTGCGGATGATCGGTGCATCGAGTTCTTCGTACAGCGATTGCAGAACGTCGCCCGAGGCCTTGTCGAACTCGCCGATGACGGTCATCGGTGGCAGGTCGTAGTCGGCAATCGCGGTGGATTCACGCAGGAACTCAGGGTTGACCGCAACGCCGAAATCGACGCCAGCCTTTTTCCCGGAGCAATCTTCGAGGATCGGGATGACAACGTTTGCGACAGTGCCCGGCAGTACGGTGCTGCGCACCACGATGGTGTGGCGGGTGGTCTTGTCGCGCAGGACAAAACCGATCTCGCGGCACACGGCCTCGATGTAGTTGAGTTCCAGGTCGCCGTTCTTCTTGCTCGGCGTACCGACGCAGATCATCGACAGATCGGTGTCACGAATCGCTTCAGCGAAGTTAGTCGTACCGCGCAAACGGCCGTTCTGAATACCTTGCTGCAACAGCTCGCCCAGACCGGGTTCAACAATCGGAGATTTGCCAGCGTTGATCATATCGATCTTGTCTTTGGCAACATCGACGCCCACGACGTCATGGCCCCGTGCAGACAGGCAACCGGCACAAACTGCGCCAACGTAACCCAAACCAAATATGCTGATGCGCATCGCAATTACCTCTGTATATATCAGGCCAAAGAAGGCCGGAGTTAATGGTGTTCAGCGTTAAAAGTGCACTCGAAAGTGCGGCGCGCAGGCGTCACAATGCCGTGTGCAGGCAAACTAATTTTCGAGTGTCTAAATAAGTGCACTCAAGATGTGCGCAACTAGGCCTTGTTGTTATGACCTGCCCTGTTATGCAGCCGATCTCCATTGTTGGAGACCTTGGTGCAATCGGTTTGCGCGCTTGATGTAAGGCGAATAGCCATACAAATCAAGCGGTTGTGTACTCAGGCGAGCACGTTTATAGGGGCGTGGCCATGGCCTTGCAGGGGATATTAATGGAGCGTATCTCCTGTGCTTCGGTTTGTTTTCAGACTAGTTAGTCATCTAGGCAAGTTGCTGTGACAACTTGGTTACATGACTATCTGCCCTGCGTAAGTTATCTCGTACAAACTCGGCGAGAATCGTTACCGGTGGTATGAGCTATGCATTTGGACGAAGTTCCTGTCCGCTCATCGCGAAAGCTGAAATTTCTTGAAATATTGTCGTAGATGGCACCGATCTCAATTTGATGGCACTTTCGTTTTCGACCTTTAATAACAGGCGAATAATCACGTTAGATAGTTTTGTGCCACTACCGTGAAAAAATTTAGGTGCCACTACTGAAAAAAATGATCAGTGTCGAGTGAAACTAATATTAGAAAAGAGGGTGTTGATTTTATGGCGCCATAAAAATGGCGATATGTGGCGAGGGATTTTGGACATCGTGCGAGCTGCACGACTCTTGGTAGAAAGAGTCGTGCAATAGGCATGCTTTATTCGGGGGCGTGATCGCGCAGAAACACCAGATTGTCCGGTTTCGACTGTTCAGCGCTGTAGCGATAACCCTGAACATCGAACTGCTTGAGCTGGGCAGGATCGTTGATGCCTTCCTGGATCACGAAACGGCTCATCAGGCCACGGGCTTTTTTTGCGTAGAAGCTGATGATTTTGTACTGGCCGTTTTTCAGATCCTTGAAATCGGCATTGATGATTCGCGCATTCAACGCGGTGCGTTTGACAGCTGAAAAGTACTCGTTGGACGCCAGGTTGAGCAGTAGATCATCGCCTTGCTCGGCCAATGCTTCATTCAGCCATTCACTGATGCGCGTGCCCCAGAACGCGTACAAATCCTTGCCGCGCGCGTTGGCCAGTTTGGTGCCCATCTCCAGACGATACGGTTGCATCAAGTCCAGTGGGCGCAGCAGCCCATAAAGGCCGGAGAGCATGCGCAGGTGTTTTTGCGCGTAATCGAAATTCGCTTCGCTAAAGGACTGCGCGTCGAGACCGGTGTAGACGTCACCCTTGAACGCGAGCAACGCCTGCTTGGCGTTTTGCGGGGTGAACGCTGGCGTCCAGCTGCCGAAACGCGCGGCATTGAGCCCGCCGATCTTGTCGGAGACGTGCATCAGCTCGCTGATCTGTGCCGGCGATAGCTCGCGCAATTGCTCGATCAGTTCCTGGGAGTGGTCCAGATATTGCGGCTGGGTGAAGCGCTGGGTCGCCGGCGGCGTTTCGTAATCGAGGGTCTTGGCGGGGGAAATCACCATCAGCATGAAGTCGTCTCCTTTAATCGTGGAGGCGATTCTAGGGGGTTGGGGCGGTTGACTCCAGCTATCAGGCTCATAGGTGATCGACGGCTGGCCCCAATCCCCTGTGGGAGCGAGCCTGCTCGCGAAAGCAGTGCATCAGTCGACTTCTATGGCGGATCTGAATCCGTATTCGCGAGCAGGCTCGCTCCCACATAGGAATCTGTGTTGCTGAGGGAACTGTGTGGGATCAGCTATAGTGCCGCCCGGGTTTTGTTACGGAGACATCCCATTGCGCATTGTTCTTTTATTCACCGCGTGGCTGTTTAGCTTCGGTGCCATCGCGGCGCCGGGCGATGTGGCGACGCTGGATCGCAGCACCTGGCCTGAGCAATTGACCAGCCCGACCCTGTTCGACGTTGCGTCCCGTGCGGAAATCCTCATGTTCGCCCGTGTTCTGCTCGGTACCGAGTCTATTGACGAAGCTGCCCTGTCCCAGCGCCTGGGCCTGCGCACGGTCAATATCGATGCAGTCAACAGCCTGCGCGAGCGCCTGTGGCAGCGCCTGCTTGCCAACTACAACTACGCCCAGCAAAGTTGCGATCAGGACGCCTCGTTCTGCTTCCTCGTCGAAGACTTGCCTACGCTGCGTGAGCAGGCCGCCAAATTCGTCGTCAGCGATGACAGCTATTACACCAGGTGGGCCGAGCCAAGCCGGATCTTCCATCTGCAGTACCTGGACGAATTGCTGCGCAAGGCTGCGCTGTTTCCACAGACCAGCAGCGAAATCGATCGTTTCGGCGACTATGAGCGCAACGGCGAGGAGATGCATGATCGACTGTTTCTGCTGACTTTCGACAGCGCCGCCAACGCGCAACCGGACAACACCGACTGGCTCACCGAGTACCTGCGCAAGGCCAACATGAGCGGCACGTTCTTCATGTTGGGCAAGGATATTCAGGCGCGACTGGGTGACCGTTCCGTGAGCGGCCTGCAAGCGACGTTCTCGCAGCAATGCGTCGGCGTGCAGGGTTGGGAGTTCCGCTCCCACAGCCATTGGCAGGACTGGCAGGATTCGGTGCGCCGCAGTGCCGATCTGGTGAAGAACAAACTGCCGGAAAATTATGTACCGCTGTTCCGTCCGCCGGATGGCCAGCGGCGTAGCGATGCACAGGGCTTCTTTAACACGCAGGGCCTGCAAGTGGCGCTGTGGGACATCGATGCCCAGGACGGTGCCGGCAAACTCAAAGGCCCGCAGAGTGCACAGCGAGTGCTGACCCTGATGCTGTTGTGGCGTCACGGGGTGATCAATTTCAACATGAAACAGGATGCCGTGAAGACCGCCATGCCGTGGCTGATCACGCAAACCGCGCAAAGCGGCATCGGTTGGGAAGACTGTCTGGACGGGTTTCGCTGAGAAACGAAGAAAGCCCGGAAACATTGGGCTTGGGGCAATTTTTTTGCAGAATTCGATGCAGGCGGACTTCCGACTTTAGCGAGGTCTGGACGGTCCGCCAAGGGCTTTTCGTCACTCTGCAAAATAAACTTCAAAAAACCGTCAAAGTGCTTTTTCCTGTCATGGGTTTTGGAGTATTACGAAGACAGACCGCCGAAACCTGCAACACAGGTGGCGTCTTCCAAGACCCACTTTGTGTGCAAGTCACCTGCCTCTTTCAATAAAAGCCCGGCAGATGAATCGGCAGTCACTTCGAGGCGCAGCACTGTAGAGGTATTGCGTCGAATGGCTCTGACAAAGGTGACCGAGTATGGATGATCACGGACGTAGCCCTTCCAACCAGCCAATCCTTTATGTACTCGATACCAACGTATTGATTCACGATCCAAACGCCCTGCTTAATTTCGAAGAACACCACGTCGCCATCCCGATGACCGTGCTGGAAGAGCTGGACAAGCTCAAGAGCGGCCATCACAGCGTTGCCGCCGAATGCCGCCAGGCTATCCGGCTGATCGACAAGACCCTGGGCGATGCCTCCCCCGAGGATGTCGAACTGGGCGTGCCGATTCAGCGCGGCAAGGGCGGTCCGAAGGGCTTGCTGTCAATTCTGATGAGCAAACAGGCCGAATCGAACCTGATTCTGCCCGAGCATCTGAACGACAACAAAATCATCAACCAACTCATCGATATGCACACCCGTGATCCGCAGAAACCTGTGGTTCTGGTGACCAAAGACATCAACATGCGCCTCAAGGCGCGGGCCTGCGGGATCGCGGCCGAGGATTACAGCACCGACCAACTGGTCGATGACGTGTCCCTGCTGCCCAACGGTTATCACAACATGACCGGCTCTTTCTGGGATCTGGTGAGCAAGGTTGAAACCCGTCAGGACCACGGTCGCACATGGCACGAAGTGAAGTTGATCGACAACTTGCCGGCGGTGCATATCAATGAGTTCATCATCGACGAGCAGGGCTTCGTTGGCTGGATCAAGGAGATTGACGAAGATCGCCTGCTGATTCTCGATCTGCATCAGGAACCCCTCTTGCACCAGGAAGCCTGGGGCCTCAAGCCGCGTGACATCTACCAGAGCCTGGCGCTGTACGCGCTGCTCGATCCGGACATCCATCTGGTCAACCTGTCGGGGGCGGCCGGTTCCGGTAAAACCATTCTGGCGTTGGCCGCTGCGATCGAGCAGACCATGGTCAGCAAGCGTTATCGGCGCATCATCGCCACCCGCAGCGTGCAGGGCCTGGACCAGGAAATCGGTTTCCTGCCCGGCACCGAAGCGGAAAAAATGGAGCCTTGGCTGGGTGCCATCACCGACAACCTCGAAGCCTTGCACATGGATGACGAAAACACCCATGGCAGCGTCGATTACATCCTCAGCAAAGTGCCGTTGCAGTTCAAATCGCTCAACTACATTCGCGGTCGCAGCTTCCAGCAGAGCCTGATCCTGATCGACGAATGCCAGAACCTCACGCCGCACCAGATGAAAACCATCATCACCCGTGCCGGCGCTGGTTCCAAAGTGGTGTGCCTGGGTAACCTCGCACAGATCGACACCCCTTATCTGTCCGCGACCAGCTCCGGGCTGACCTACCTGACCGAACGCTTCAAGGATTTCCCCAACGGTGTGCACATCACCCTGCAAGGGGTGCCTCGCTCGATCCTGGCTGAATACGCAGAGTCTCACCTCTAAGAGGAGCAGCTACAAGCTTCAAGCCGTAAGCTACAAGTGGCCCGAGTGAAATTCACTTGCTGCTTGAAGCTTGCGGCTTTCGGCTGTTTAAATGCGAGCTTTCCTGACGCCTGCCTACCGCGCTTTAACTTGCCGCTTGTAGCTTGCCGCTTGTAGCTGCCTCAAGGAGGCCCCCGTGCTGACTCATCTCGATTCCCAAGGTCGCGCCAACATGGTCGACGTCACCGAAAAAGCCGTGACGTTCCGTGAAGCGACGGCTCAAGCGCTGGTGCGCATGCTCCCCGAAACGTTGCAGATGATCGTCAGTGGCGGCCATCCCAAAGGCGACGTATTTGCCGTCGCGCGCATTGCAGGCATTCAGGCGGCGAAGAAAACCAGCGATCTGATTCCCCTTTGCCATCCGCTGATGCTCACTGGCGTCAAAGTCGAGCTCAGCGCTGAAGGCGAAGACACCGTGCGCATCGTCGCCCGTTGCAAATTGTCCGGGCAGACCGGCGTCGAGATGGAAGCGCTGACCGCTGCCAGCGTCGCCGCGCTGACTATCTATGACATGTGCAAAGCGGTGGATCGCGGCATGACCATCGAAAGCGTGCGCCTGCTGGAAAAGGTCGGCGGCAAGAGCGGGCACTTTCAGGCGGATCAAGCATGAAGCTGACAGTTAGGTTTTTTGCCCGTTACCGTGAAGCGCTGGGCGTTGACTCGGTAACGGTCGACGGCGATTTCGCCACCGTCGATGACGTACGCGCGCTGTTGGCGCAGCGTGAAGGCGCCGAGGTATTGAGCGAGCAGAACCTGATGTGCGCACGCAACGAAGACTTGTGCCAGCTCGACGAGCCGGTGGTCGAGGGTGACGAAGTGGCGTTTTTCCCCACTGTGACCGGAGGCTGATCCATGGCGATTCGTGTGCAGGCCACGCCGTTCGATCCGGGTGCGGAAGTCAATGCGATGCACGCGGCCAATGTCGGCGTCGGCGCGGTGGTGAGCTTCGTCGGTTACGTGCGCGACTTCAACGATGGCCTGGATGTGGCGGGGATGTTCCTCGAACACTATCCGGGCATGACTGAAAAAGCCCTCGGCAAGATCGCCATTGAGGCCGAGCAGCGCTGGCCGTTGCTGAAACTGGAAGTGCTGCACCGCATCGGCGCGCTGGAACCGGGCGAGCCGATCGTGTTTGTCGGCGCTGCCAGCGCCCATCGCCAGGCTGCGTTCGACGCCTGCGCTTTCGTCATGGATTACCTGAAAACCCGCGCACCGTTCTGGAAGAAGGAAAACACCAGTGACGGCCCGCGCTGGGTGGAAGGGCGCGACAGTGATCATGCGGCGGCGGATCGCTGGAACAAATAGTTCTTTAGCTTTCTTCAGTAAGCCATCGCTGGCTTGCCAGCGATGAGACCATCCGCAACACCAAAAACCTCGCAAACACTCTCTGCTTCCTAATTGACGACTTGTACCTATAAGTCCAATATGGATTTCCAAGTACAAAAAACAGCTTCGTCTTGCCGCTCGTAGCTCCTTGCTCCCAGCTGCTCTTCTTCATCTTGCCAAACCAACAACAACCCGCGAGAGAATGAACATGAAGAAACTTCCCCTCATCACCGGTCTGGCCCTTAGCCTGTTGGCGTGCAGCAGCGTGTTCGCCGCCGAGAAAACCCTGCGCATCGGCATTGAAGCGGCTTACCCGCCATTCGCCTCGAAAACCGACAAAGGCGAAATCGTCGGTTTCGACTACGACATCGGCAACGCCCTGTGCGCGCAGATGAAGGCCAAGTGCGTGTGGGTCGAGGGTGAATTCGACGGTCTGATTCCTTCGCTCAAAGTGAAGAAAATCGACATGGCGCTGTCGTCCATGACCATCAACGAAGACCGCAAGAAGTCGGTGGATTTCACCCACAAGTACTACTTCACGTCCTCGCGGCTGGTGATGAAGGACGGCGCCACGGTCGATGATCAATACGCCAGCCTCAAAGGCAAGAACGTCGGCGTGCAGCGCGCAACCACCACCGACCGCTATGCCACCGAGGTGTTCGAGCCCAAGGGCGTCAACGTCAAGCGCTACAGCAACAACGAAGAGATCTACATGGACCTGGCAGCCGGTCGCCTTGATGCGATTTTTGCCGACACCATTCCGCTGAATGACTTTCTGTCGATGCCACGCGGCAAGGGCTATGCGTTTGTCGGGCCGGAGCTGAAGGATCCGAAGTATGTCGGCGAGGGGGCCGGGATTGCTGTGCGCAAGGGTAATACTGAACTGGTCAGCCAGTTGAATAGCGCCATCGATGGCATTCGCGCCAGTGGCGAATATCAGAAGATTTCCGACAAGTATTTCAAGTCGGACATTTACGGCGACTGATCGTCCGCTATCGCTGGCAAGCCAGCTCTCACAGTCATCGAGTCGTACACATTTTGTGTACATCAACATCCCTGTGGGAGCTGGCTTGCCAGCGATGGAGTCAGATCAATCACCGCGGCTCTTCAGCCCTTTAATTCCTTCAGGTGTTTGTACACCGTCGCCCGGCCCATGTTCAGCACATTGGCCACGTAGTTCGAGGCACTCTTGCCCTTGAACGCGCCCTCGGCATGCAGCGCCAGCACCAGTTCACGTTTGTGATCGCGGGTCAGCAGATTCAGGCTCAGTTGGCGCTCGCGCAGCCAGGCGTGCAGAAACGTGTTGATGCGCTCCTGCCAGTCATCGCGAAACAGTGAGTCCGGTTGCGGGATCAGTTTGCTCGGCGACAGGAACAGGTCCAGCGCAGCCTTGGCATTCTCGAACAGCGAAATATTCAGGTTGATGCACAGCACCGCCAGCGGCAGGCCTTCGCTGTCGCGCAATACGCTGCTCAGGCTGCGGATCTTCTGACCATCCCAGTTGAGTTTTTCGTACGGGCCGATGTTCCGCTCGCTGACGTCCTCGCTGAGCATGTCTTCAAGTGACGACTCGTCACCGATCTCGCGTTTGGACAGATTGTTGGCGATGTAATCGACTTTTTGCGTGCGCAAATCGTGCAGCACCACTTCGGCGTGGGGAAAAAACAGTGTGGCGATGGCGTCGGCGATGGCCCGGAAGTTATCCAGTGCCGGGTCGAGTTCGGGGGCGGTCATGACAGTGGAGCTCCAGGCAGCGTCAGCGCCCACATGAACAGGGGCGCTGCGAGTTTGCCGCAATCGGTTGGGCGCGTCATCCGCAGCGCGGATTAACCGAGCCGGGTAGGGGAGAGCATGTTGCTGCTCAGGCCGAACTGGCGCAGTTGCTCGGGCAACGGCAAACCGCGCACCAGTGCGGCGCTGGCCTGGCCCATCGCCGGTGACGTCTGGATGCCGTACCCGCCCTGGGCTGCGACCCAGAACAGGCCCGGCACCTGTGCATCGAATCCGCTGAGCAAATCACCGTCGGCAACGAAACTGCGCAAGCCGGCCCATGTTCGTGTCGGGCGGCGGATGGTCAGCGTCGTGGCTTCTTCGATCTGATAGATGCCCATGGCGATGTCCAGTTCTTCAGGCTGCACGTCGTGGGGTTCGACCGGGTCCGCGTTGGCTGGCGAGCCTAAGAACATGCCGGCATCAGGTTTCATGTAGAACGATTCGTCGAGGCTGACCAGCATCGGCCACTGATGAATGTCGACACCTTCTGGCCCGGCGAAGATGAAGGCGGCGCGGCGTTTCGGTTGCAGGCCCAGCGATTGTGCACCGGCCATTGCGCCGATCTTGTCAGCCCAGGCGCCGGCAGCGTTGATGATCACTGGCGCGCTGAAGGTCTGGCCATTGGTCTGCACCTGCCAGACATTGTTGGCATCGCGCTCAAGCCCCAGCACCTGGCAGTCGGTGTGCACCTCGCCGTGATTGCGGCGGATCCCGCGCAGGTAGCCTTGATGCAGGGCGTCGGTATCGATGTCACAGGCTGTCGGGTCGTAAATCGCCCCGTGGACTTTTTCCCGACGCAGGATCGGCAGGCGCGCGCAGGCTTCATCGGCGCTGAGCCGTTGCATTTCCGGCACCGTGGCTTTGGCGCTCAGGTACTGGTTGTTGAGTTCGGCGGCGTCACCGGTGAAATCCACGGTCATCTCGCCGCGCGGGGTCAGCAGCGGGTGCTCGCAAAAACCGGCCGGCGGCTGGTCGAAAAACTCACGGCTGGCCTGAGTCAGCGCGCGTACCTGCGGTGTGCCATAAGCCGCGGTGAACAGGGCGGCGGAGCGCCCGGTGGAGTGATAGGCCGGGTGAGACTCACGCTCCAGCACGATCACTTTGGCGTGGGGCGACAGCCAGAAACCGGTGGAAGCGCCGGCAATCCCGCCGCCGATGATGATGAAATCTGCCTGGCTCATGAAAAAACTCCACGTTGAACTGCAAAGTTGAAGTTGTCGCAAATCCTGTGGGAGCCAGGCTTGCCCGCGATGGCATCACTACGGTTTTTTCTGAAGAACCGAGGCGTCTGCATCGCGGGCAGGCCCGCTCCCACAGGGATCGAGGTGTCAGTGCTTCAGGTGATAAATCGCATTCGCCAGGGCGATGTCTTCCAGCCCTAGCCCGATCGAGCGGAAAAACACGTGACGGTGGTAATCCGGGCGTTGCACTTTTTCACTGAGCAGATCGGCGAGGTCACCCATGATCGAGTCCGTGCTCCAGCCATGTTGCTCAACAGCAATCAGCATCTCGCCCGCCGAGCCCGGTGTGGTCAGACGATAGTCGCAGAACACCTGCATGTCGTTGAGGCTTTGCGGCGGCACTTCATGGGCGCGGGGGGCGTTGGTGCTGATCGAGGTGATCAACGCAGGTTTGCTCAGTGCCGCCGGGTCGATCACCGGCCCCGCTGACGAAGTGCAGAGCATGATCACATCGGCATCGGCGAGGGCGGCTTCAAGACGGGTTGTAATCGTCAGTCCGGGAGCTGCGGCTTTGAGCAGCGCCTGGGTTTCAGGATCCTCCTGCAGGCTCGGCGAATACACACTGATGCTTTTCCAGTCGCGTAAAGACTTCACGTAATGCAGATGCGCCTGTGCGACTTTGCCGCTGCCGATGATCGCCAGTCGCCGCGCATCCAGCGGAGCGAGGGCATCGACGGCCACTGCGGTGGTCGCAGCCGTACGCGCTGTGGTGAGTTCGCCGGCATCGCACAGCAGCAAGGGTTGGCCGGTCTGCATCGACATCAACAAGGTCCACGCGGTCACCAACGGGCCTTGCTCGCGGACGATGTACGGCGAGGTCTTCACGCCGTACACACCGTCTTCGGCCAGCACACCCAGGTAATTGATGAAGTCACCAGCGCCCTGCGGGAACTCCACCAGTTGCTGCGCCGGTTGAACCGCGTTACCGGCGGCGAGATCGCGGAACAGTTTGCGCAATGTCTGCGGCACATCAATGCGGGCCAGCAGTTCACGGGCCTGGGTTTGGTCGATCACGTAGGGCGTACTGGACATGTCAGGCTCCGGATGCGAAATCTAAACTTATTTGTCTATTATGGACTTTTAGTTTTATCGGGCAAGATCCTCCGGAAAAAAAGCCGGGCACAAAAAAAGCGCAGTCCGTTGCCGGCTGCGCTTCTCTTCTATCGTGTCACTTACTCTGGACGCTTGCGCTCAACTGCACGCAACAGATGCGTGGGAGGTGTTTCACAGCTGATCTTGCGGCCGAGCTTCTCTTCGATGGACGGCAACTGGTAGGAGTCGTCTTCACCGGCAAAGCTGATCGACACGCCATCGGCGCCGGCACGACCGGTACGGCCGATGCGGTGCACGTAATCGTCCGGGACTTCCGGCAGGGTGAAGTTGATGACGTGGCTGATGCCGTCGATGTGGATGCCGCGACCGGCAACGTCGGTGGCGACCAGTACGCGAATCTTGCCTTCACGGAAGCCTTCGAGCGTCTTGATGCGCTTGTGTTGCGGCACGTCGCCAGACAGTTGCGCGGCGTTGATGCCATCACGCACCAGACGTTCTTCGATTCGGCGCACTTCGTCTTTGCGGTTGGCAAACACGATCACCCGCTCCCAGCCGTTATCGTTGACCAGGTTGAAGAGCAGTTTGTATTTGTCGGCAGCGGCCACGGCAAAGATGTGCTGCTCGACGTTTTCGTTGGCCACGTTCTGCGATTCGATCTCGACGATCGACGGGTCGGTGGTCCACTGCTTGGCGAGGTTCATCACGTCTTCGGTGAAAGTCGCGGAGAACAGCAGCGTCTGACGTTCGCTTTTCGGCGGGGTCTGGCGAATGATCTGCCGAACCTGCGGGATGAAACCCATGTCGAGCATGCGGTCGGCTTCGTCCAGCACCATTACTTCGACCATGTCCAGATGGACGTCGCCGCGCTGGTTGAAGTCGAGCAGGCGGCCCGGGGTCGCAACGAGGATGTCGCAGTGGCGCGCTTCAAGGTGCTTGAGCTGCTTGTCGAAATCCATGCCGCCGACAAACGTCATCACGTTGAGGCCGGTGTACTTGGTCAGGTCGGCGGCGTCTTTTGCAATCTGCACCACCAGCTCACGGGTCGGCGCGATGATCAGCGCACGGGGTTCGCCCATGTAGCGTTCTTTCGGCGGCGGGGTCTGCAACAACTGAGTGATGATCGAGATCAGGAACGCGGCGGTTTTACCGGTACCGGTCTGGGCGCGGCCGATGGCGTCTTTGCCGGCGAGGGTGAAACCCAGCACCTGTGCCTGGATCGGCGTGCAATAAGGAAAGCCCAGATCCTGAATGGCGTGCATCAGTTCTGGAGAAAGCTTGAAATCGTGAAAGCGGGTTTTGCCTTCCTGAGGTTCGACGACGAAGTCTTCGAGTTTCCACGGGATGACTGGAGCCTTGGGCTTGGGTTCGCGACGCGGCTTGGGCGGTTTTGGCGCTTCGCTGCGGGCAGGCTCGGCGGCGATTGGCGCGGCCGGTGCAGGTTGCGGTTCTTGCTTCGGTGCCGCTGCGGGAGCGGGGCGGTCGGCCTGCGGGGCATCGTTGCGATGACCGGGGGCGTGCGACGGCGCACGGGTAACTGGCGCGAGCTGCTCAGCCTCGCTTTTACCGAACATTTTCTTGAGTGCTTCGAGCACGGTCATCTCATCAATTGGTTAAGGAATGTACGCCGGCCAGTGTAATGCAAGAAACGGGCGCGGCGTAGTGTGATGATCAAAGGGCGGACGTTGTGCGGATAATCAGCGCAGGCGCTCGCTCAGCCAGGTACCGATATCGCGAATTTCCTCGGGTAACACTTCGTGCTCCATTGGGTATTCCTGCCATGTCACGGTGACACCATGGGCTTTCAGATACTCATAAGCTGTGCGGCCCATCGAGTTTTGCACCACGTTGTCGAACTGACCGTGCAATGACAGCACCGGAATTCGTTGCTGACTGGCAGATAACTGCAGTTCCTCACTGAACGTTGGCGCATACGTCGACAACGCCATCACGCCACCCAGCGGTCCCTGCCATTTCAGAAAAGCGGTGTGATAGACCACGGCGCCACCCTGGGAGAAACCCGCGAGAAAAATCCGCGAGGCGTCTATTCCGCTGGCGCGCTCGTTTTCGATCAATTCAATGACGTGATCGGCCGACGCTTCCAGTTCATCGCGATCGATCGCGCGCGCCGGGCTCATGGCTTTGATGTCGTACCAGCTCGGCATGGCATATCCGCCATTTATCGTCACTGGACGGGTCGGCGCCTGCGGCAGTACGAAGCGTGTGCTCAGCAGGCTTTCCTGCAACGCCTCGGCGACCGGCAGAAAGTCAAAGCGGTCGGCGCCGAGGCCGTGCAGCCAGATCACGCAGGCGTCTGCGGGCTTAACAGGCTGAAGAATCAAGGGCTCGGTCATGTCTGCTCCAAATATGTGCGGGCGCTCTCATTGAGTGCGTGATTGAAGTGCGCGCCCGGTTGATCCGTTAAGAAGATGTCGCAAGGGTACAAGTTTTGCTATTGACCTGTCGCTTATGTGCTTCAGCGGCCGGTGTGGTACGGGCTTTGCTATGGCTTGAAGCGTGCAACCGATCTCGCGTCTGGCGGTAACACTATCAGTGAACGCCTGACGATGGGATGCAAAGAATCCGGTAATGGATGTTCGCCAATGGCCGCCATGGGCTTAGCGAATATGAAAGGGCTACAGCCCGTTCGGCCAATTGGTGAGAAGTGAGTTGTCCATGATGTGGATTTTCTCCTGAAACACTCATAGCGAAGGTCTTTACGTCGGTTGACCCAATAAAAAGCCAACTAGGGTCAACACCGCCTCAAAAGGGTGCGACTGGACTCAAGCTCCGACACAACAAGAGCAAAACTGGAGGTTTGAATGAAGATGTTGAAATCCACTCTGGCGATCGTGACTGCAGCAGCAGTACTCGGCGTCAGCGGGTTCGCTCAGGCGGGTGCAACCCTGGATGCCGTGCAGAAGAAAGGTTTCGTGCAATGTGGCGTGAGCGACGGTCTGCCGGGCTTCTCGGTACCGGACGCTACCGGCAAGATCCTCGGCATCGACGCTGACTTCTGCCGCGCAGTAGCTGCTGCCGTATTCGGCGACGCAACCAAGGTCAAATTCAGTCAGTTGAACGCCAAGGAGCGCTTTACCGCGCTGCAGTCCGGCGAGATCGACATCCTGTCGCGCAACACCACCATGACCAGCTCCCGTGATGCGGGCATGGGCCTGAAATTCCCGGGCTTCATTACCTAATATGACGGCATCGGCTTCCTGGTAAACAACAAGCTGGGCGTGAAGAGTGCCAAAGAGCTGGACGGCGCAACCATCTGCATCCAGGCCGGTACTACCACCGAGCTCAACGTTTCCGACTACTTCCGCGGCAACGGTCTGAAATACACCCCAATCACCTTCGACACCTCCGATGAAAGCGCCAAGTCGCTGGAATCCGGTCGTTGCGACGTGCTGACTTCCGACAAATCCCAGCTGTTCGCCCAGCGCAGCAAACTGGCTTCGCCGAAAGACTACGTGGTTCTGCCGGAAACCATTTCCAAGGAACCACTGGGTCCAGTCGTGCGTAACGGCGACGACGAGTGGCTGGCCGTGGTGCGCTGGACTGGCTACGCCATGCTCAACGCTGAAGAGGCTGGCATCACTTCGAAGAATGTCGAAGCTGAAGCCAAGTCGACCAAGAATCCGGACGTCGCTCGTATGCTCGGCGCTGACGGTGAGTACGGCAAAGACCTGAAACTGCCGAAGGACTGGGTAGTGCAGGTCGTCAAGCAGGTCGGCAACTACGGTGAAGTGTTCGAGAAAAACCTCGGCAAGAACACTCCGCTGGAAATCGACCGTGGCCTGAACGCCCTGTGGAACAACGGCGGCATTCAGTACGCACCACCAGTGCGCTAATGGTTCTATCACCCGGCGGGCCAACCGCCGGGTGATGTTCTTGTTCCATTTTTTCCGGGGCACTTCATGCAAAAATCAATCGGCGCACCAAAGCAGAGGCTCAGCCTCAGCGATCCGCGAGTGCGCGCCTGGGTATTTCAGATCGTCACTATCGTGGCCGTCGTCTCCCTGGGCTGGTTCCTGTTCGATAACACACAAACCAACCTTGAACACCGGGGCATCACCTCCGGCTTCAGCTTTCTGGAGCGCAGTGCCGGGTTCGGCATCGCTCAAACCCTGATCGACTACACCGAAGCGGACAGCTATGCCCGCGTGTTTGTGATCGGTCTGCTCAATACATTGCTGGTGACCATCATCGGCGTGATCCTGGCGACTCTGTTGGGCTTCATCATTGGTGTCGCGCGTCTTTCGCCAAACTGGATCATCAGCAAGCTGGCGACCGTGTATGTGGAAGTCTTCCGCAACATTCCGCCCCTGCTGCAAATCCTGTTCTGGTACTTCGCGGTGTTCCTGACCATGCCGGGACCGCGCAACAGCCACAACTTCGGCGACACCTTCTTTGTCAGCAGTCGTGGCCTGAACATGCCGGCCGCGCTGGCAGCTGATGGTTTCTGGGCATTCGTGATCAGTGTTGTGGTGGCCATCGTCGGCATCGTGCTGATGTGCCGCTGGGCCAATAAGCGCTTCGAAGCGACCGGTGAGCCGTTCCACAAGTTCTGGGTGGGTCTGGCGATTCTGCTGGTGATCCCGAGTTTGTGCGCGCTGATCTTCGGCGCTCCGCTGCACTGGGAAATGCCCGAGCTCAAGGGCTTCAACTTCGTTGGCGGCTGGGTGCTTATCCCGGAACTGCTGGCCTTGACCCTGGCCCTGACCGTTTACACCGCGGCGTTCATCGCCGAAATCGTGCGTTCGGGGATCAAGTCGGTCAGCCACGGCCAGACCGAAGCGGCCCGTTCACTCGGTTTGCGTGAAGGCCCGACCCTGCGCAAGGTAATCATTCCCCAGGCCCTGCGGGTGATCATCCCGCCGCTGACCAGCCAATACCTGAACCTGGCGAAGAACTCCTCGCTGGCCGCCGGTATCGGTTATCCGGAAATGGTTTCGCTGTTCGCCGGCACCGTGCTGAACCAGACCGGTCAGGCGATCGAAGTGATTGCGATCACCATGAGCGTGTACCTGGCGATCAGTATCAGCATTTCCCTGCTGATGAACTGGTACAACAAGCGCATTGCGCTGATCGAGCGGTAAGGAAAAGCGCATGAGTACTCATACTTTCAAACCCGACATGCCCCCACCGAGCAGTAGCATCGGCGTAGTGGCATGGATGCGCGCGAACATGTTCTCCAGCTGGCTCAACACCTTGCTGACGCTGTTCGCGTTCTACCTGATCTACCTGATCGTTCCGCCGATTCTGGGGTGGGCGATCCTCGACGCAAACTGGGTCGGCACCACCCAGGCCGATTGCACCAAGGAGGGCGCCTGCTGGGTGTTCATCCAGCAACGCTTCGGTCAGTTCATGTATGGCTACTACCCGACCGGCCTGCGCTGGCGCGTGGACCTGACCGTATGGCTGGCAGTGATCGGCGTGGCGCCACTGTTCATCTCGCGCTTCCCGCGTAAAGCTGTGTACGGGCTGAGCTTTCTGGTGATCTATCCGATTGTCGCCTGGTGCCTGCTGCACGGCGGCGTATTCGGCCTGCAAACCGTCGCGACCAGCCAATGGGGCGGCTTGATGCTGACTCTGGTGATTGCCACCGTCGGTATCGCTGGCGCCTTGCCGCTTGGCATCGTGCTGGCGCTGGGTCGGCGTTCGAACATGCCGGCGATTCGAGTGGTCTGCGTGACCTTCATCGAGTTCTGGCGCGGCGTGCCGTTGATCACTGTGTTGTTCATGTCTTCGGTAATGCTGCCGCTGTTCCTGCCCGAAGGCATGAACTTCGACAAGTTGCTGCGGGCGCTGATCGGCGTGATCCTGTTCCAGTCGGCCTACGTGGCTGAAGTGGTGCGCGGCGGTCTGCAAGCGATCCCTAAAGGTCAGTACGAAGCGGCGGCTGCAATGGGCCTGGGCTACTGGCGTTCGATGGGCCTGGTGATTCTGCCGCAAGCCCTGAAAATGGTGATTCCCGGCATCGTCAACACCTTCATCGCGCTGTTCAAGGACACCAGTCTGGTGATCATCATCGGCCTCTTTGACCTGCTCAACAGCGTCAAACAAGCCGCTGCCGATCCGAAATGGCTGGGCATGGCCACCGAAGGCTACGTGTTTGCCGCCCTGGTGTTCTGGATTTTCTGTTTTGGTATGTCGCGCTATTCCATGCATCTGGAACGCAAGCTCGACACTGGCCACAAGCGTTAGGAGTTCTGTAATGAGTGAAGCAATCAAAAAGCCTGTGAGCCCTGAAGGCATTATTCAGATGCAGGGCGTCAACAAGTGGTATGGCCAGTTCCACGTGCTGAAAGACATCAACCTCAACGTCAAACAGGGCGAGCGTATCGTCCTGTGCGGCCCATCGGGTTCCGGCAAATCGACCACCATTCGTTGCCTCAATCGTCTGGAAGAACACCAGCAGGGCCGCATCGTCGTCGATGGCGTGGAACTGACCAACGATCTCAAGCAGATCGAAGCGATCCGCCGTGAAGTCGGCATGGTGTTCCAGCATTTCAACCTGTTTCCGCACCTGACCATTTTGCAGAACTGCACCCTGGCGCCGATGTGGGTACGCAAGATGCCCAAGCGCAAGGCCGAGGAAATCGCCATGCATTACCTGGAGCGCGTACGCATTCCGGAGCAGGCGCACAAGTATCCGGGGCAACTGTCCGGCGGTCAGCAACAGCGTGTGGCAATCGCCCGCGCGCTGTGCATGAAACCGAAAATCATGCTGTTCGACGAACCGACTTCGGCGCTTGATCCTGAGATGGTGAAAGAGGTGCTCGACACCATGATCGGTCTGGCCGAAGACGGCATGACCATGCTCTGCGTAACCCACGAAATGGGCTTTGCCCGCACCGTGGCCAATCGCGTGATCTTCATGGACAAGGGCGAGATCGTTGAGCAGGCGGCACCGAACGACTTCTTCGATAATCCGCAAAATGAGCGGACGAAGCTGTTCCTGAGCCAGATTCTGCATTGATGGCTGATGTGTAAAACGAACCCGGCCTTGTGTCGGGTTTGTTTTTTTGGGGGTCAGGATACGGTGAGGGTTTCGTGTTCTTTGTGGATGGTGTGCTTGAAGCCTCTCAAGTCTGCGCCCTCACTGAGAATTTTCGCATCGGTCAGCAAGTACGGGTAACGATCCAACAGTCGCATCAGCAACATCAGCGACTTGGGTGGTAATGTTTCGCCGCGCTCGTAGCGAGAGAACGCGTTATGCCCTCCACCAGACAGCAGTTGCACCGTCTCTTTTTGCGTGAGATGCAGTTTGCGCCGGATACGCTTCATCTCGGCCCCGATCATTTGCCTTGCAGCGATAACCAGCTCATCCCCTGCGTCACAATAACGTTCCGCACTATCGGTATCGTCATCCCACTCGACTTCTCCGCACTGCTGGCATTCCCATCCAGAAAGATCATCTACACGGCGCTCCATGCCTTTGACACTCAAGGTCTCGCCGCGCCCTTCAAAATGTTTCATTCCCTCACGTGCACCGCAGCTGACACATTGCCGGGTTTTCATGGGTTTTTCTCCTTGAAGGAGATTACCGGTGGGCCGCCGCCGGGGCGGTAGGTCACCTTGATGTAAATCTCCAGATCTTGTGAGTTGGTGTGATACACGTCTTGCCAGACACGATGGTCGTCGTAGCTGGTCATCGATTTGTACAACATCCTGTTTTGCAATTCGAAAATGATCTCTTGCATCTCGCTGACGCTAAAGCCGAGATATTCAGCTGAATCTGCCGAGGTTTTGGTGAAGGCTTTTTTCCCAAGCCGCCGGACCTCAGCCTTAATCACCGCCAAGTCGTAATGGGGCGTGTTCTTCTCCATAAGAAACCAAACCCTGTCCCTGAAATTACCCTCTAAGGGTAATTTTGACTAATCGAAAATCCCGCTTCATTTCCCTCCAATTGACCCTAGGTTGTTGCCGTCCTACACGGGTCTGACTAACATGTCAGAAAATTCATCCTATGATTGGATGAAAGGGCGAATCCTATGTCAGACATTTCTCCTCTTGTTAAACGGTCCTTGGTCGATCAGGCCTTGGATCAATTGCGTCAGCGCATCAACAGCGGCACCTGGCAGGTCGGCGAGCGATTGCCTACCGAGCCCGAGCTGTGCGCCGAGCTGGGCATCAGCCGTAACACCGTGCGTGAGGCCATGCGCGTGCTGGCGTTTTCCGGGTTGATTGAAATTCGCCAGGGCGACGGTAGTTATCTGCGTGCGGTGATTGATCCGCTGGACACCCTCAAGGCGCTCTCGCGTTGTTCGCTGGAACAGGCGCGGGAAACCCGGCATATCCTTGAGGTCGAGGCCATCGGCCTCGCGGCGTTGCGCCGCACCGATGAAGACCTCGTCGCCTTGCGTGAAGCGCTCGGCACAAGCGGCAGCCATTACCACGGCGATCTCGACACCTACATCGCCTGCGATCTGGTGTTCCACCGCCGTTTGGTCGACGCCGCGCATAACCCGACACTCAGCGAGCTGTATCGCTATTTTTCCAGCATCGTCGGCGCGCAATTGCGTCAGACGCTGAACATCGTTCCGCGCCGTCAGGAAGTGTTCGACCTGCACATCGAGTTGCTCGATGCCGTCGAACAACGCGACCCGGAACGGGCCAAAGCCTTATCCAGGCAGTTGATCAATGAACCTTGAAACCGAGAAATCCATGCCCCGCAACGAGATATCCACAGCCCCGAAACGCACGGCAGAGCTCGAAGAGCTGCTGATCGATGCCGAGGCTGATGACGAACAAGTACAGCAAAGCCATCCGCTGGTGCGCCGGCCATGGCTGTTGCTGCTGGGCTTGATTCTGGTGGCGCTGAACCTGCGTCCGGCGCTGTCGAGCCTGGCGCCGCTGCTTAGCGACGTATCGAAAAGTCTCGGGCTGTCTGCCGCTCAGGCGGGTCTGCTGACCACGTTGCCGGTGCTGTGCCTGGGTCTGTTTGCACCGCTGGCGCCGATTCTGGCGCGGCGTTTTGGTGCCGAGCGAGTGGTGTTGGGAATTCTCCTGACCCTCGCAGGCGGGATTATCCTGCGCAGCAATTTCGGTGAGATCGGTCTGTTTGCCGGCAGCGTATTGGGCGGCGCCAGTATCGGCATCATTGGCGTGCTGCTGCCGGGCATCGTCAAACGCGACTTCGCCAAACACGCCGGTACCATGACGGGCGTTTACACCATGGCGCTGTGTCTCGGTGCCGCGATGGCGGCGGGATCGAGCGTACCGTTGAGTGAGCACTTCGGCAGCAGTTGGGCCGTGGGTCTGGGTTTCTGGGTGATTCCGGCGCTGGTCGCTGCGGTGTTCTGGCTACCACAAGTCGGCCAGAAACACGGTGCGCACAATGTCGCTTATCGCGTGCGCGGACTGTTGCGTGATCCGCTGGCGTGGCAGGTGACCTTGTACATGGGACTGCAATCGTCGCTGGCCTACATCGTGTTCGGCTGGTTACCGTCGATCCTGATTGGTCGCGGTCTGACGCCGACTCAGGCCGGCCTGGTACTGTCCGGTTCGGTGATCGTCCAGCTCGCCAGTTCACTCGCGGCGCCGTGGCTGGCGACTCGTGGCAAGGATCAGCGTCTGGCGATCGTGGTGGTGATGTCGCTGACCCTCGGCGGTCTGTTCGGTTGTCTGTATGCGCCGATCGAAGGCCTGTGGGGCTGGGCGATTCTGCTCGGTCTGGGGCAGGGCGGTGCATTCAGTCTGGCGCTGACGTTGATCGTACTGCGTTCGCGTGACTCCCATGTCGCAGCCAACCTGTCGAGCATGGCCCAGGGTTTCGGCTACACGCTGGCGTCGATGGGGCCCTTTGCAGTCGGCGTTGTGCATGACTGGACGGGCGGCTGGAATGCGGTGGGCTGGATCTTCGGCATCATTGGCACGGGGGCGATCGTCGCGGGCCTCGGCGCCGGGCGGACGCTGTACGTGCAGGTCACAAGCGAAAAGATCTGAATAGCGCAGGCCCCAGTGGGAGCGAGCTTGCTCGCTCCCACTGGTTTTATCGTCGTCTGAAGGCCAAGAAGGGTATTCGGTGGGCGAATGCCGATAGTGTTTCCGCGCTTTGCAGATTATCGTGCTGGCAATCTGTCCATTCCTCGGAGTTTGCCCATGAGTGACGCCCACGCTGCGTTGATCACCCGCTTCTATCAGGCTTTCCAGCGCCTCGACGCCGAGGCCATGGCTGCGTGTTACACCGACGATGTGGTGTTCAGCGACCCGGCCTTTGGTGAGCTGCGTGGGCGCGATGCTGGCGACATGTGGCGAATGCTCACCACCCGCGCCAAAGACTTTTCGCTGACTTTCGACAACGTTCGCGCCGATGAGCGCAGCGGCGGTGCGCATTGGGTGGCGACGTATTTGTTCAGCCAGACCGGCAACGTCGTGGTCAACGATATCCAAGCACGCTTCGTGTTCCGTGACGGCAAGATTTGCGAGCACCACGATCATTTCGATCTGTGGCGCTGGTCGCGTCAGGCCTTGGGTTTCAAAGGCCTGCTGCTGGGCTGGACGCCTCTGGTGCGCAACGCATTGCGTGCCCAGGCGCTGAAGGGACTGAAGGCATTTCAGGCCGGTCGCTGATAAGATCGCGGCCTGTTTCCTACGCGTCTTGATCCTGAAGTGACCAGCCTTAGCGAAAAATCTGTCGATGTTGTCGAGCCAGTGAGCAAGTCCTGGTTCGTCTACCTCGTGCGCGCGGCCAACGGTTCGTTGTATTGCGGGATCAGCAACGATCCCGCGCGCCGTTTTGCCAAGCACCAGAGCGGTAAAGGCGCGCGCTTCTTCCTGTCCAGCCCGGCCACGGCACTGGTTTACACCGAGCTTTGTCGCGACAAGAGCGACGCCTTGCGGCAGGAGCGGTTGATCAAAAAACTGCGCAAGAGCGCGAAGGAGTGTCTGGTCGCGTCTTATCAATCTGACTGATCAGATTCTGTCGGGTGGTAGAAATCCTTGTGGATGGAGACGACTACCACGCAAATGGCAGGCAAAAAAAAGCCGCCTTGCGGGGCGGTTTTTTTTCGTAAACCTCGGTTTGCGGCCGGGATTACTGTTCTCACTGGATACACTAGCGTGGGTGAAGATTATTCGTCTTTTTGCCATCGAGCAAGCCTGAGGCGATTTTTGGAAGAGCGCGATTTTAGATCGATTTGTTTAAACGGCGGTTCTGAAACGCGATTACTCTCCATCCGCTCGCATGACAGTGCAGCTAGTGAGGCTTGGCTGATTGGCGTAACGGTTTCATGCCCTCTGACACGGAGTTGCTCCCGTGCCGGAATGATTTTTCGAAGGGTGTCTCAATCGGCCGCCTCACTGGATACGCTAGCGTGTATTCCGAAGGCGTACATGGTCCGGTAAGCGCGCTGGAGGTTTGGTCCCCCGACTGGAGGCCAAAACGTATGAAGCTTTTGCTGCGTACTCTGAGCCTCGTATGGAGATCGTTTAAAGCGGTTCGCTTTTACGAATTCCTGCGAGATCACTTCGATGACTTTATGTAAGGTTTATTGAGGTGAGAACG
The DNA here is from genome assembly GCF_044218815.1 of Pseudomonas sp. A0308. Classification (NCBI taxonomy): domain Bacteria; kingdom Pseudomonadati; phylum Pseudomonadota; class Gammaproteobacteria; order Pseudomonadales; family Pseudomonadaceae; genus Pseudomonas; species Pseudomonas sp. A0308. The sequence goes on along the minus strand of NZ_CP162581.1, from coordinate 2,181,496 downwards.
ACCGCCTCGGTTTCGGCTGAGGCGGTTTTTTTCGTTCGGGGGCCACACTCGTCTTATCAATCTGACTGATCGGTTCCCATCAGCCAGATCTGTAGGCTGCTAAGTAAATGCGCGCTAAGCTGCCGACTCACTTTCTGAGCGGCGGAGCCGAGCATGTCCGAGTTGATTCTGCATCATTACCCGACCTCTCCATTTGCCGAGAAGGCCCGTCTGCTGCTGGGCTTCAAAGGTCTGTCCTGGCGCTCGGTGAATATCTCGCCGGTAATGCCGAAACCGGATCTGACCGCCCTGACCGGTGGTTATCGCAAAACCCCAGTGCTGCAGATCGGCGCTGACATCTATTGCGACACTTCGTTGATCGCCCGCCGCCTGGAGCAAGAGAAGGCGCAGCCGTCGTTTTTCCCCGAAGGTCAGGAGATGACCACCGCCAGCTTCGCGACGTGGGCGGACTCGGTGGTGTTCCAGCATGCCGTCAGTCTGGTGTTCCAGCCGGAATCGGTTGCCGTGCGTTTCGGCAAATTACCGCCGGAAGCGATCAAGGCGTTTATGGCCGACCGTGCCGGCTTGTTCAGTGGCGGCAGCGCCACGCGTTTGTCTACCGAGCAGGCCAAGCATCAATGGCCGACGATCATGGCGCGTCTGGAGCAGCAGTTGCAGCGCGAGCAAGGTGACTTCCTGTTTGGCGGTCCATCGATTGCCGACTTTGCTTTGGCGCACCCGATGTGGTTTCTCAAGGCGACCCATGTGACAGCGCCTCTGGTGGATGAGTATCCAGCCGTCGTCGCGTGGCTGGGACGTGTGTTGGGCTTCGGGCATGGCGCTGCGAGCGAAATGACGTCCGAGGAGGCGCTGGAGGTTGCACGCAATGCGACGCCAGCGGCATTGCCGGATGAACAGTTTGTTGATCCGAACGGGTTCAAGGCAGGCCAGCAGGTGGCAATTGCCGCGACTGATTACGGGGTTGATCCGGTGGTGGGTGAGTTGCTGTTTGCCGGTCGTGAGGAGCTGATCGTGCGTCGCGAAGACGAGCGTGGCGGCGTGGTGCATGTGCACTTCCCGCGCTTCGGTTTCCGTATCGAGGCCCGCTGATTTTTTAAGTCAGATGCAAACCTGTGGGGGCGAGCCTGCTCGCTCCCACAGTTATTTCAGGGCAGCGAGGATCTCGTCCGGATCAAATCCTCGAATCAACGTGCCATTCACATCGATCAGCGGAATCCCGCGTCCACCCAGTGCCTCGTACGCCTTGCGCGCCTCGGCATCCTTCTCGATGTCGAATTCCTTGAACGCAATCCCCTTGCTGTCGAGAAAGCGTTTGGTCTGCTTGCAGTAGCCGCACCAGTCTGTGGCATAGAGCACGACATTAGCCTGCGCCCGCGTCTGCTCAGCAACCATCTGCGACGGGTTGAACACCCGCTCGATCTTGCCCCAGTTCTGATAAACCACGACCACCAGCAGAACCAGCGCGACCTTCTTCAGCACATTGCCGAGCATCAGTTGCGGCGCTTCAGCTGATCGGTCAGCGAGGTTGGCAGACCCTTGATCATCAGGGTGCCGTTCTCTTCGTCGTACTCGATCTTGGAGCCCAGCAGGTGCGCCTCAAAGCTGATCGACAGGCCTTCGGCGCGACCGGTGAAGCGGCGGAATTGATTCAAGGTGCGTTTGTCCGCCGGTATCTCTGGCGACAGGCCGTAATCCTTGTTGCGGATGTGATCGTAGAAGGCTTTCGGGCGTTCTTCGTCGATCAGCTCCGAGAGCTCTTCCAGGCCCATTGGCTCGCCAAGTTTCGCCTGGCTGCTGGCGTAATCGACCAGCGTCTTGGTTTTCTCGCGAGCGGACTCTTCCGGCAGGTCTTCGCTCTCGACGAAGTCACTGAAAGCCTTGAGCAGGGTGCGGGTCTCGCCCGGGCCGTCGACGCCTTCCTGGCAGCCGATGAAGTCGCGGAAGTATTCCGAAACCTTCTTGCCGTTTTTGCCTTTGATGAACGAGATGTACTGCTTGGACTGCTTGTTGTTCTGCCACTCGGAAACGTTGATCCGCGCGGCCAGGTGAAGCTGGCCGAGGTCGAGGTGGCGCGACGGGGTCACGTCCAGCGAGTCGGTGACGGCCACGCCTTCGCTGTGGTGCAGCAAGGCGATGGCCAGGTAGTCGGTCATGCCTTGCTGGTAGTGGGCGAACAGCACGTGGCCACCGACCGACAGGTTCGACTCTTCCATCAGCTTCTGCAGATGCTCGACCGCCACTTTGCTGAATGCGGTGAAGTCCCTGCCACCTTCCATGTACTCCTTCAGCCAGCCACTGAACGGGAACGCGCCAGATTCCGGGTGGAACAGACCCCAGGCTTTGCCCTGTTTGGCGTTGTAGCTCTCGTTGAGGTCGGCGAGCATGTTCTCGATGGCCGCCGACTCCGCCAGTTCAGAATCACGGGCGTGCAGAACTGCGGGCGTGCCGTCGGGTTTTTTGTCGATCAGGTGGACGATGCAATGACGGATCGGCATGGGCTTCTCGGCTGTTGGATGGGAGGAGGGCAGGCTCCCCCGAAAAAGCGCCCAGTGTACCGCAATCACTGGTTTTGGCGCCGGGTGAAGGGCAATTCCTGGGCGCTGTGCGGCCCTTATGCAGTTTTTTACCGGTTTAGAGCAATAAAGCTGACCAAATGGGTAGCTAGAGGCGGATATTTCCTTGTCTCTGTGCTAGTTTTGCCCGGTCTTACGCGAAGTCACTGCGTTAAGCGTGCAATCAGCATTTGTCAGGTCGAACCAAACCCTGATTTCGGTATCTATAACCCGACTCGTCGCGGTTATCGCCGAGGGTGCCAGATCCAGAAGATCGGGCTCGATGGCTGACACTGCACTCTGCAATCCATATGAATTTGATAGGGAAGGAACACTACATGGCTCTTACTAAAGACCAACTGATCGCCGACATCGCTGAAGCTATCGACGCGCCGAAAACCACCGCGCGTAACGCTCTGGACCAACTGGGCCAAATCGTTGCCGATCAGCTGGAAAACGGCGGCGAAATCACTCTGCCAGGTATCGGCAAGCTGAAAGTGACCGAGCGTCCTGCCCGCACTGGCCGTAACCCTTCGACTGGCGCTGCCATCGAAATCCCTGCGAAGAAAGTGATCAAGCTGGTTGTGGCCAAAGGCCTGACCGACGCTGTGAACAAGTAAGACGCAGCAATAAAAAACCGTGCACCGGAGCGATCCGGGCACGGTTTTTTTGTGTCTGCGATTTGGCGATGCCGCGCGATCCCATGTGGGAGCGAGCCTGCTCGCGAAAGCGGTGGGTCAGTCGATTTTAAAGTTGACTGACCCGCCGCCTTCGCGAGCAGATTTGACCTGCGTCGGTCAATGCGATGTTTAGCGCGTCCAGCGCTCGCGACGCCAGATCTGCTGTTCGGACTTGGTCTGGAAGGTCCAGGCCACGAAACGGCTCTGTTTCTGCCCTTGAGACATTTCCACCACCTGGCTTTCCAGTACGCCAGCCTTTTTCAGCGCGGTTTCGATGGCCGGCAGGTTGGAGGCTTTAGACACCAATGTGCTGAACCACAGCACCTTGTGCTGGAAATTGGCGCTTTCGGCGATCAGTTGCGTCACGAAACGCGCTTCACCCCCCTCGCACCACAGCTCTGCCGACTGGCCGCCGAAGTTCAGCACCGGCAACTTGCGTTTCGGATCAGCTTTACCCAGTGCGCGCCATTTGCGCTCGCTGCCCTTGGTCGCTTCGTCCATCGAGGCATGGAACGGCGGGTTGCACATGGTCAGGTCGAAACGCTCGCCTGGCTCCAGCAAGCCGATCAGGATGTGCTTGCGATTCTCCTGCTGGCGCAGCTGGATGACCTTGCTCAGGTCGTTCGACTGGACAATCGCCTTGGCCGCTGCAACGGCCGTCGGGTCGATTTCCGAGCCGAGGAAGTGCCAGCGGTATTCACTGTTGCCGATCAGCGGATACACGCAGTTGGCACCCATGCCGATGTCCAGCACATTGACGATCGCGCCGCGCGGCACCTTGCCGTCGTTGATGCTCGCCAGCAGGTCCGCAAGAAAGTGCACGTAATCGGCACGGCCCGGAACCGGAGGGCAGAGGTAGTCTGCCGGAATGTCCCAATGCTGAATGCCATAGAACGACTTGAGCAGCGCACGGTTGAACACGCGCACCGCGTCGGGGCTGGCGAAGTCGATGCTTTCCTTGCCGTACGGGTTGGTGATCACGAACTTCGCCAGTTCCGGCGTGGTTTTGATCAGTGCCGGGAAGTCGTAACGACCCTGATGGCGATTGCGCGGGTGCAGGCTGGCCTTTTCCCGCGGTTCCACGGCTTTGGCCGAGGTGGCGGAATCAGGCTTCTTGCGCGGCGGGCGAGGTGTACGGGGGGCGTTCATGGGCGTGGTCGATTCGGGTATGGCTGAAAGTGGTGGGTATTGTCCCACATTGACGACTTATACGCCGAACCCATGTCGGAGATGCCGCATGGCATGTGTGGCGGGCATAAAAAAGGGAGGCCGTTACGGGCCTCCCTTTTTCATTGCGATTTACCGTTACAGGCTGGCAATCCGCGCGTGCTGCTCGGCCAGTTTGCCCAGGGCCTGTTCAGCCTCGGCCAGTTTGGCGCGTTCCTTCTCGATGACTTCGGCCGGGGCCTTGTCGACGAAACCGGCGTTGGACAGCTTGCCGCCAACCCGCTGGACTTCGCCCTGCAGACGCAGGATTTCCTTGTCCAGGCGCGCCAGTTCAGCAGCCTTGTCGATCAGGCCGGCCATCGGCACCAGCACTTCCATTTCGCCGACCAGTGCGGTGGCGGACAGCGGTGCTTCTTCGCCAGCGGCCAGGACGGTGATCGATTCCAGACGCGCCAGCTTCTTCAGCAGCGCTTCGTTCTCGGTCAAACGGCGCTGGTCTTCGGCGCTGACGTTTTTCAGGTAGATCGGCAGTGGTTTGCCCGGACCGATGTTCATCTCGCCACGGATGTTACGCGTGCCGAGCATCAGCTCTTTGAGCCACTCGATGTCGCTCTCGGCAGCCGGATCGATGCGCTCTTCATTGGCCACTGGCCAAGGTTGCAGCATGATCGTCTTGCCCTGAATACCGGCCAGCGGTGCAATGCGCTGCCAGATTTCTTCAGTGATGAACGGCATGAACGGGTGCGCCAGACGCAGCGCCACTTCCAGTACGCGAACCAGCGTGCGACGAGTGCCGCGCTGGCGCTCGACCGGAGCGTTTTCGTCCCACAGCACAGGCTTGGACAATTCCAGATACCAGTCGCAGTACTGGTTCCAGATGAACTCGTACAGCGCTTGCGCCGCGAGGTCGAAACGGAACTGATCCAGTTGACGGGTGACTTCGGCTTCGGTGCGCTGCAGTTGCGAGATGATCCAGCGATCTGCCAGCGACAGCTCGTAGGCTTCGCCGTTCTGGCCGCAGTCTTCGCCCTTGTCCAGAACATAACGTGCGGCGTTCCAGATCTTGTTGCAGAAGTTGCGATAACCTTCGACGCGGCCCATGTCGAACTTGATGTCGCGACCGGTGGACGCCAGCGAGCAGAAGGTGAAGCGCAGGGCGTCGGTGCCATAGCTGGCGATGCCGTCGGCGAACTCGTCGCGGGTCTGCTTCTCGATCTTCTTCGCCAGTTTCGGCTGCATCAGACCCGAGGTGCGTTTCTGCACCAGCGTTTCCAGGTCGATGCCGTCGATGATGTCCAGCGGGTCAAGGACGTTGCCCTTGGACTTGGACATCTTTTGGCCTTGGCCGTCGCGCACCAGACCATGCACGTAGACGGTCTTGAACGGCACTTGCGGCGTGCCGTCTTCGTTCTTTACCAGGTGCATGGTCATCATGATCATCCGGGCGACCCAGAAGAAAATGATGTCGAAACCGGTGACCAGCACGTCGGTGGAGTGGAATTTCTTCAGGAACTCGGTTTTCTCCGGCCAGCCGAGGGTGGAGAACGTCCACAGACCCGAACTGAACCAGGTGTCGAGAACATCGTTGTCCTGTTGCAGCGCAACGTCCGGGCCAAGGTTGTTCTTGGCACGCACTTCGGCTTCATCGCGACCGACGTAGACCTTGCCCGACTCGTCGTACCAGGCCGGAATCCGATGGCCCCACCACAACTGACGGCTGATGCACCAATCCTGAATGTCGCGCATCCACGAGAAGTACATGTTTTCGTATTGTTTCGGCACGAACTGGATGCGGCCGTCTTCGACAGCGGCAATCGCAGGCTCGGCCAAAGGCTTGGTCGACACGTACCACTGGTCGGTCAGCCACGGCTCGATGATGGTGCCGGAGCGGTCGCCTTTCGGCACTTTCAGGCCGTGGTCGTCGACGCTGACCAGCAGGCCGGCGGCGTCGAACGCGGCAACGATCTGCTTGCGCGCTTCGAAACGATCGAGGCCGGCGTATTCAGCCGGGATCTTGCCGTCGATGCTCTCGTTCAGTGTGCCGTCGAGGTTGAACACCTGGCAGGCCGGCAGTACGTGGGCATTCTTGTCGAAGATGTTCAGCAGCGGCAGGTTGTGGCGCTTGCCGACTTCGTAGTCGTTGAAATCGTGGGCCGGGGTGATTTTCACGCAGCCGGTGCCGAATTCAGGATCGCAGTAATCGTCGGCGATGATCGGGATGCGACGGCCAACCAGTGGCAGCTCGACAAACTTGCCGATCAGGGCTTTGTAGCGCTCGTCGTTCGGGTTTACCGCGACGGCGGAGTCGCCGAGCATGGTTTCCGGACGGGTGGTCGCGACGATCAGAAAATCGTTGCCTTCAGCGGTTTTCGCGCCGTCAGCCAGCGGGTACTTGAGGTTCCACAGGAAACCTTTCTCGTCGTGGTTTTCCACTTCGAGGTCGGAAATGGCCGTGTGCAGCTTGGTGTCCCAGTTGACCAGACGCTTGCCGCGATAGATCAGACCGTCTTCGTGCAGGCGCACGAACGCTTCTTTAACCGCTTCGGAGAGACCGTCGTCCATGGTGAAGCGCTCGCGGCTCCAGTCTACGGACGAGCCGAGGCGACGGATCTGACGGCTGATGTTGCCACCGGATTCATCTTTCCATTCCCAGATTTTCTCGAGGAATTTCTCGCGGCCGAGGTCGTGACGGCTCTGGCCCTTGGCTTCGAGTTGACGTTCCACCAGCATCTGCGTGGCGATACCGGCGTGGTCGGTGCCCGGCTGCCACAGGGTGTTACGACCCTGCATGCGGCGGAAACGGATCAGAGCATCCATGATGGCGTTGTTGAAACCGTGACCCATGTGCAGGCTGCCGGTGACGTTCGGCGGCGGGATCATGATGGTGTAGGAATCGCCCGCGCCTTGCGGGGCGAAGTAGTTCTCGGACTCCCAGGTGTTGTACCAGGAAGTTTCAATGGCGTGCGGCTGGTAGGTCTTATCCATGCGCGGCGGGACCCTATTGGCATTTATTCAGGAAAAGCCGGGAAGTATAGCCGTGGGGGCAGCTGCAAGCTACCAGCCACAAGCTGCAAGGAGAGAGTGGCGGTTGCTTTGGCTTTTGCTTGCAGCTTAAAGCTTGCCGCTCGTAGCTGCGGCGAGTAGCCGTTCCATCCGCGCATCGAGGCGGCGTTTGATTTCGGTTTCGATGTGCGGGGCGAAGTCGTCGATCACGTCTTGCATGATCAATTGCGCAGCGGCGCGCAATTCGCTGTCCAGGTGTAGCAGGGCATCCGGGCCTTTATCGACAGAGGCTGCAGGTTGCGCAACCGGTGCCGGTGGCGGTTCAGTGGCTGGGGGGACGTTGCCGACCGAGTCGAATAGCATCGGAATCTGTTCCTGCTCACCGTCATCGACCGTGTCGGTCAGCAGTGGCGGTTGCAGGTTGTCATCGCCGAGCAACTGGCGGATTGATTCGAGATCATCCAGCAAGTGCGCGGACTTTTGCTGCGGTTTGGGAGTGTCCATTGGAATGCTCAGAGTCGCTGTAAACGGTGATCTTGCAGAGGATAGCCCTGTTCGCGGTAGAAGCGAAAACTCTCCCGCGCAGCGGCGCGAATGGTCGGATCTTCTACCACCACTTCCGCCACACGGGCGAATTTGCTGGCGAAAGCCGGGACTTTCAGGTCGAGATTGACCAGCAGGTCTTGATGTTGACCACAGTCATCGCCCAGCCCCAAGACAATCAAACCGTCCGGTTCGCTGTCGGCCGGGCCATGCGGTATGAAGCTCTCGCCCTTGAACGCCCACAGGCGTGCATCGAGATCGTCACGCTGAGCGGCATCGCTGCAATGCAGGTAGATGCGGTGACCCATGCGCCAGGCTTTTTCGGTGAGCTTGCAGGCAAAGTCCAGGCGCGCGGAAGGATCGGCGCTGGGCAGGATATAGAAGTCGACTTTGGTCATTGCGATTCCAGAGCGGCAAGCGGCGTCACCCGAAAGTGACGCCGCTTGTCAGCGGTTTCAGGCTTTGGCGCGGTCCAGCAGGTATTGGGTCAGCAGAGGCACCGGACGGCCAGTGGCGCCCTTGTCCTTGCCGCCGCTGGTCCACGCGGTGCCCGCGATGTCCAGGTGCGCCCAGTTGAGGTTCTTGGTGAAGCGCGACAGGAAGCACGCGGCTGTGATGGTGCCGGCTTTCGGCCCGCCAATGTTGGCGATGTCGGCGAACGGGCTGTCCAGCTGTTCCTGATACTCGTCAAACAGCGGCAGTTGCCAGGCGCGGTCGTCGGCAGTCTGGCCGGCGCTGAGCAGTTGACCGATCAGTTCGTCGTTGTTGCCCAGCAGGCCCGAAGTATGGGCACCCAGAGCAACCACGCAAGCGCCGGTCAGGGTGGCGATGTCGATCACCGCTTGCGGCTTGAAGCGCTCGGAGTAAGTCAGGGCATCGCACAGCACCAGACGGCCTTCGGCGTCGGTGTTGAGGATTTCCACGGTCTGGCCGCTCATGGTGGTGACGATGTCGCCCGGACGGGTCGCATTGCCGCTTGGCATGTTTTCGGCGCAGGCGAGAATGCACACCAGGTTGATCGGCAGTTTCAGCTCGAGTACGGCGCGCAGGGTGCCGAACACGCTGGCAGCACCGCCCATGTCGTACTTCATTTCGTCCATGCCGGCGCCCGGTTTCAGGCTGATGCCGCCGGTGTCGAACGTGATGCCTTTACCGACCAGCGCGTAGGGCTTTTCGGATTTCTTGCCGCCGTTGTATTGCATGACGATCAGGCGCGGCGGCTGTTCGCTGCCCTGGCCGACGGCGTAGAACGAGCCCATGCCCAGGGATTTGATCTTCTTCTCGTCGAGGACTTCGACTTTCAGATCCTTGAACTCTTTGCCCAGATTCCTGGCTTGCTCGCCAAGGAACGTCGGGTGGCAGATGTTCGGCGGCAGGTTGCCCAGGTCGCGGGTGAAGGCCATGCCGTTGGCGATTGCAGTGGCGTGGGTCACGGCGCGCTGCACTTCGGCTTGTGCAGCCTTGATGGTCAACAGGGTGATTTTTTTCAGGGCGCGCGGTTCGGCTTTCACGCTTTTGAACTGATCGAAGCAGTATTTGCCGTCGACCAGGGTTTCGGCCAGCAGACGGGTTTTACCGTAGCTGTCGCGACCCTTGACGATGACTTCGTCTAGCGCCAGCACGGCATCGCTGCCATTCAGGCCTTTCAGGGTGTTGAGGATGCCGGCCACGATTTTGCGGAACGGGCGATCGCCCAGTTCTTCATCTTTGCCGACGCCGACCAACAACACGCGCTCGGCTTTGAGGTTCGGCAGGCTGTGCAGCAGCAGGCTCTGACCGACCTTGCCGGCCAGATCGCCACGCTTGAGGACGGCGCTGATTGCGCCACCGCTCAGTTCGTCGACCTGTTTGGCAGCAGCGCCGAGTTTGCGGCCTTCGCCGACGGCAACCACCAGGGTGGCGGTTTTCAACGTTTCTGGGCTAACGCTTTTTACAACCAGTTCCATGTCCGGATCCCTGAATGAATGGTCAACACGCAGGCGTTCGACGGTGTCCGCATTCGCCTGCTTATAAATAGAAGAGCGCAGGCCAAAGCCTGCGACAAGGGCCGCAGTTTGAACCTCGCTCCCCGCGCCTGACAACCCTAGGGGGCGTTCTCAATTAGTTTCCACACCGTGTTGTCGCCTTAACGCAGGCCATGCAAGGCGCAGGCCGCTGGGAATGGTGGTTCCCTTTCCAAGGCCTGCAACGCAGACTGGCCGGCTTTAAGGCACAACCCGAAGGGCCGGGCCTGCTGTTGTGCAGGGCTGCGTTGCTCGAAGCTTATTTGGAATGACCAATCCACGCTTCTCGCGCCTTGCCCTGCACAGCAGCAGACCCGGCGCGTTGTGAAAACTAATTGAGAGCGCCCCCTAGGTTGCACGATCTTCAACGTATTGCGTGCGCGGATGAGTGTGCGCAGTGACAGGCGCCCTCAATCACAGGATAATGCCGCATCTTTTTCCGACGGCTCTGCGTTGCGGGCCGGTCGGTGTGTTTGCTTGTTTGGCCGCCTTAGCCTGACAACCCTGGAGTGTCTGGTTTGATCGTCTTCCGTTATCTGTCCCGCGAAGTTCTGTTGACCCTCAGTGCCGTGAGTGCGGTGCTGCTGGTCATTATCATGAGCGGTCGCTTTATCAAATACCTCGCGCAGGCCGCTGCCGGTCAGCTCGATCCGGGCTCGCTGTTCCTGATCATGGGCTTTCGCCTTCCGGGCTTCCTGCAACTGATTCTGCCGCTGGGCCTGTTCCTCGGGATCCTGCTGGCCTACGGTCGCCTGTACCTCGAAAGCGAAATGACCGTGCTCTCGGCCACCGGCATGAGTCAGCAGAAGCTGCTGCGCATGACCCTGTTTCCGGCGACGCTGGTTGCGCTGGTCGTGGCATGGCTGAGCCTGGGCCTGGCGCCGCAAGGTGCCAACCAGTTCCAGTTGCTGCTGAACAAGCAGGACGCGCTGACCGAATTCGACACCCTGGAGCCTGGTCGCTTTCAGGCCCTGCGCGACGGCAGTCGGGTGACTTACACCGAAACCCTGAGCGATGATCGCGTCAATCTGGGCGGCGTGTTCATCTCGCAGAAGAACCTCGGCGCCGATCAGAAGGACCGCGGGATTTCCGTGCTGGTAGCCGAGTCGGGTCGTCAGGAAATCCGCCCCGACGGCAATCGTTACCTGATCCTCGATAACGGCTATCGCTACGACGGCAGCCCGGGCCAGGCTGATTACCGCGCCATTCATTACGAGAACTACGGCGTGCTGCTGCCCAAGCCGGACGTCAGCGAAGAAGTCACCGACCGTGACGCCATGCCGACGTCGTCCTTGCTGGGCAGTGACGACATCCGCTCCAAGACCGAACTGCAATGGCGCCTGTCCTTGCCGTTGCTGGTGTTTATCGTGACCCTGATGGCGGTGCCGCTGTCGCGAGTCAATCCGCGTCAAGGGCGCTTCCTCAAGCTTCTGCCGGCGATTCTTCTTTATATGGCTTACCTGACCATCCTGATTGCCGCGCGCGGCGCCCTTGAAAAAGGCAAGATCCACCCGACGCTCGGCTTGTGGTGGGTGCATGCGATCTTCCTGTTCATCGGTCTCGGCCTGCTCTATTGGGAGCCGCTGCGCCTGAAGATGGCCAGCCGTCGTGCCGCTGCGCTGGAGGTGGCCCGTGGTTAAACTCGACCGCTACATCGGCAGCAGCGTGTTCATGGCGATCATCGCTGTGCTGGCGATCATTCTCGGCCTGGCGACACTGTTTGCCTTCATCGATGAAATGGGCGACGTCAGCGAAACCTACACCTTGGTTGACGTGCTGGGCTTCGTGCTGCTGACCGCACCGCGTCGTCTTTACGAAATGCTGCCGATGGCGGCGTTGATCGGCTGTCTGATTGGCCTCGGCAGTCTGGCCAGCAGCAGTGAGCTGACCGTGATGCGCGCCGCGGGTGTGTCCATCGGCCGTATCGTGTGGGCGGTCATGAAGCCAATGCTGGTGCTGATGCTGGCCGGCGTGCTGATCGGCGAATACGTCGCGCCAGCCACTGAAAGCATGGCCCAGGCCAACCGCTCGCTGGCTCAGGGCAGTGGCGACGCGCAAAGCGCCAAGCACGGCATGTGGCACCGTCAGGGTGAAGAGTTCATCCACATCAACGCCGTGCAACCCAACGGCTTGTTGTATGGCGTGACCCGCTACCACTTCGACAAGGAGCGCCACCTGCTGAGTTCGAGCTTTGCCAAGAAGGCCGAGTTTGACGGCGATCACTGGCAGCTCAGCGACGTGTCGACCACCAAGTTCAATGAGCGCAGCACCGAAGTCGTGAACATGCCAACCGAGCGTTGGGATGTGGCACTGAGCCCGCAATTGCTCAGCACCGTGGTCATGGCGCCGGAATCGCTGTCGATCAGCGGTTTGTGGGGTTATATCCACTATCTGGCTGAACAGGGCCTGAGCAATGGTCGTTACTGGCTGGCATTTTGGGTCAAGGTGTTGCAGCCGCTGGTTACCGCTGCGCTGGTACTGATGGCGATCTCCTTTATCTTCGGCCCGTTGCGTTCGGTGACCTTGGGTCAGCGTGTGTTCACGGGTGTGCTGGTGGGCTTCACCTTCCGCATCGTCCAGGATTTGCTCGGCCCATCGAGCCTGGTGTTCGGTTTCTCGCCCTTGTTTGCGGTGCTGGTACCGGCCGGGGTCTGTGCGCTGGCGGGTGTCTGGCTGCTTAGACGAGCCGGTTGATGAACAAGTTTTCATCCACTGTTTAACCTTGAAAACGCCTCGGTCGACAGATCGGGGCGTTTTTGCATGCAATCCGGGTGACAGGTGAACGTGACGCTTGCGCCGTGTATCAGGTACAATTCCCGGCTATTTTTCGGCGGGCTATGCCTGCAGCCTTTTTGAGTGTTGATCCGTGAGTGATTTGAGTCATATCCGCAATTTCTCCATCATCGCCCACATTGACCATGGCAAGTCGACGCTGGCCGATCGCTTCATCCAGATGTGCGGCGGCCTGGCCGAGCGTGAAATGGAAGCCCAGGTACTGGATTCCATGGATCTGGAGCGTGAACGCGGGATCACCATCAAGGCCCACAGCGTCACCCTTTATTACACCGCCAAAGACGGCATCAAATATCAGCTGAACTTCATTGACACCCCGGGCCACGTCGACTTCACCTACGAAGTCAGCCGTTCCCTGGCTGCATGCGAGGGCGCATTGCTGGTCGTCGACGCGGGGCAGGGTGTTGAAGCCCAGTCCGTGGCCAACTGCTACACCGCGATCGAGCAGGGCCTTGAGGTCATGCCGGTACTGAACAAGATCGACCTGCCACAGGCCGACCCTGATCGCGTCAAGGACGAGATCGAGAAGATCATCGGCATCGACGCCACTGACGCCGTCACCTGCAGCGCCAAAACCGGCCTGGGTGTCGACGAAGTGCTCGAGCGTCTGGTGCATACCATTCCTGCGCCAACCGGCAATATCGAAGATCCGCTGCAAGCGTTGATCATCGATTCCTGGTTCGACAATTACCTGGGCGTTGTTTCCCTGGTGCGTGTCCGTCATGGCCGCGTGAAGAAGGGCGACAAGATCCTCGTCAAGTCCACCGGCAAGATCCATCTGGTCGACAGCGTTGGCGTGTTCAACCCGAAACATACCGCCACGGCTGATCTGAAGGCCGGCGAAGTGGGCTTCATCATCGCCAGCATCAAGGACATTCATGGTGCGCCGGTGGGTGACACCCTGACGCTGAGCTCGACGCCGGACGTTGAAGTGCTGCCAGGCTTCAAGCGCATCCAGCCGCAGGTTTACGCCGGTCTGTTCCCGGTCAGCTCCGACGACTTCGAAGATTTCCGCGAAGCGCTTCAGAAGCTGACCCTCAACGACTCGTCGCTGCAGTACACCCCGGAAAGCTCCGACGCACTGGGCTTCGGCTTCCGTTGCGGCTTCCTCGGCATGCTGCACATGGAAATCATCCAGGAGCGACTCGAGCGCGAGTACAACCTGGACCTGATTACCACGGCGCCGACGGTAATTTTCGAGCTGCTGCTCAAAACCGGTGAAACGATTTACGTCGACAACCCATCCAAGCTTCCGGATGTGTCGTCGATCGAAGACATGCGCGAGCCGATCGTGCGGGCCAATATTCTGGTGCCGCAGGAACACTTGGGCAACGTCATCACCCTGTGCATCGAGAAGCGTGGCGTTCAAGTCGACATGCTGTTCCTCGGCAATCAGGTGCAGGTCACCTACGACCTGCCGATGAACGAAGTGGTCCTGGACTTCTTCGACCGTCTCAAATCCACCAGCCGCGGCTATGCTTCGCTGGACTACCATTTCGATCGTTACCAATCGGCTAATCTGGTGAAACTGGATGTGCTGATCAACGGCGACAAGGTCGATGCCCTGGCGTTGATCGTGCACCGTGACAACTCGCACTACAAAGGTCGCCAGTTGACCGAGAAGATGAAAGAACTGATTCCGCGTCAGATGTTCGACGTCGCGATCCAGGCCGCCATTGGTGGTCAGATCGTTGCCCGGACAACCGTCAAGGCACTCAGAAAGAACGTATTGGCCAAATGCTACGGTGGTGACGTCAGCCGTAAGAAGAAACTGCTGGAGAAGCAAAAGGCCGGTAAGAAACGCATGAAGCAGGTCGGCAACGTGGAAATTCCACAAGAAGCCTTCCTTGCAGTGCTCAGGTTGGATAGTTAGGTCCTATGTCACTAAATTTCCCGCTGTTGCTGGTCATCGCCGTGTTCGTCTGCGGCCTGTTGGCGTTGCTTGATCTGTTGATCCTCGCGCCGCGTCGGCGTGCTGCCATTGCCTCCTATCAGGGCAGCGTCAGCCAGCCTGACGGGATGGTGGTCGAGAAACTGAACAAGGAACCGCTGCTGGTTGAATACGGCAAGTCGTTCTTCCCGGTGTTGTTCATCGTGCTGGTGCTGCGTTCGTTCCTGGTGGAACCGTTCCAGATTCCATCCGGCTCGATGAAGCCGACCCTGGACGTCGGCGACTTCATTCTGGTGAACAAGTTTTCTTACGGGATCCGCCTGCCGGTGATCGACAAGAAAATCATCGAAGTCGGTGATCCTCAGCGTGGCGATGTGATGGTGTTCCGCTACCCGAGCGACCCTGCCGTCAACTACATCAAGCGTGTAGTGGGCCTGCCGGGCGACACCGTGCGGTATACCGCTGACAAGCGCCTGTTCGTCAATGGCGAGTCGATTGCCGAGCAACTGGTCGGCTCCGAGCCGGGCACGCTGGGCAGTGCAGAGCTCTACAAGGAAAAACTCGGCGCTGCCGAGCACCTTATCCGCAAGGAAATGAGCCGCTACCGCACCCCGCCGGATCGTACATGGACAGTGCCTGCCGGGCACTACTTCATGATGGGTGACAACCGCGACAACTCGAACGACAGCCGTTACTGGGATGATCCGAACATTCCCAAGGATCTGCTGGGCATGGTTCCCGACCAGAATATCGTCGGCAAAGCCTTCGCGGTCTGGATGAGCTGGCCGGAACCGAAACTCAGCCACCTGCCGAATTTCTCGCGGGTTGGCCTGATCAAGTAATCACACACGGCGCTGTTGACCACAGCGCCGAATGCATTTCTGGAGTCGACACAATCGGCTTCGCAATCGCCAGGATTTAATTTTTGAACACAGCGTTAATTGTCCCAGGCCTGCGCCGTATCCCGGCGATGGCGGTGGAATCCAGCTTTGAACACAGCGTGGGTAAACCGTGAGCGCCTCATTAAGCCGTCTCGAGCGTCAGCTCGGTTACACCTTCAAGGATCAGGAGTTGATGCTCCTGGCCCTTACGCACCGCAGTTTTGCCGGGCGCAACAACGAACGCCTGGAATTCCTCGGTGACGCCATCCTCAATTTCGTCGCCGGTGAAGCACTGTTCGATCGCTTCCCGCTCGCCCGCGAAGGCCAGTTGTCGCGTTTGCGCGCACGTTTGGTCAAAGGTGAGACGCTGGCCGTACTGGCTCGCGGTTTCGACCTCGGCGATTATCTGCGTCTGGGTTCCGGAGAACTGAAAAGCGGCGGTTTTCGTCGCGAATCGATTCTGGCCGACGCCCTTGAAGCGCTGATCGGTGCGATTTACCTCGACGCCGGCATGGACGTCGCCCGCGAACGCGTACTGGCCTGGTTGGCCGGCGAGTTCGAAGGCCTGACGCTGGTCGACACCAACAAGGATCCCAAGACCCGCCTGCAGGAACATCTGCAATCGCGCGGTTGCGACCTGCCACGTTACGAAGTGGTGGATATCCAGGGTGAGCCGCACTGCCGAACCTTCTTCGTCGAATGCGAAGTTGTCTTACTGAATGAAAAAAGCCGAGGTCAGGGTGTGAGCCGTCGTATTGCCGAACAGGTAGCGGCCGCCGCAGCACTGATTGCCCTGGGCGTGGAGAATGGCAATGACTGATACAAACGCAACTCGCTGTGGCTATGTTGCCATCGTCGGCCGTCCCAACGTGGGCAAGTCCACGCTGCTGAACCACATCCTGGGCCAGAAGCTCGCGATCACCTCGCGCAAGCCGCAGACCACTCGCCACAACATGCTCGGGATCAAGACCGAGGGTGACGTGCAAGCGATCTACGTCGACACCCCGGGCATGCACAAGGGTGGCGAAAAGGCGCTGAACCGCTACATGAACAAGACCGCTTCAGCGGCGTTGAAAGACGTCGACGTGGTGATCTTTGTGGTCGACCGCACCAAGTGGACCGACGAAGACCAGATGGTTCTGGAGCGCGTGCAGTATGTGACCGGCCCGCTGATCGTCGCGCTGAACAAGACCGACCGCATCGAAGACAAGGCCGAGCTGATGCCGCACCTGTCGTGGTTGCAGGAACAGCTGCCGAATGCGCAGATCATCCCGATTTCGGCGCAGCACGGGCACAACCTTGAAGCGCTGGAAAAGGTGATTGCCAACCACCTGCCGGAAAATGATCACTTCTTCCCCGAAGACCAGATCACCGACCGCAGCAGCCGTTTCCTTGCCGCCGAACTGGTGCGCGAGAAAATCATGCGTCAGATGGGCGCCGAGCTGCCGTACCAGATCACCGTCGAGATCGAAGAATTCAAGCAGCAGGGCAAGACTCTGCACATCCACGCCTTGATCCTCGTTGAGCGTGATGGCCAGAAGAAGATCATCATCGGCGACAAGGGCGAGCGCATCAAACGCATTGGCACCGAAGCGCGCAAGGACATGGAGCTGCTGTTCGACTCCAAGATCATGCTCAACCTGTGGGTCAAGGTGAAGGGCGGCTGGTCCGACGACGAGCGTGCATTGCGTTCGCTGGGTTACGGCGACTTGTAAGCACTGATTTCAAGAACGCCGATACTCACTGTGGGAGCGAGCCTGCTCGCGAAGAGGATGTAACATTCAGCATTGATGTTGACTGTCACTCCGCTTTCGCGAGCAGGCTCGCTCCCACAGTGGTTTTGGGTTGTGTGTAAAACTGCGTTTCTTCATCGAGAACTCAATGTCGCAAAGCCCACCTCCCGCCCAACCCGCCTACGTCCTCCACTCGCGCGCCTACCGCGAAACCAGCGCTTTGGTGGACTTCCTCACGCCGCAAGGTCGGCTGCGGGCGGTGTTGCGCAGTGCGCGGGGCAAGGCCGGGACACTGGCGCGGCCATTCGTGCCGCTGGAAGTGGAGTTTCGCGGCAAGGGTGAACTGAAGAACGTCGGGCGCATGGAGAGTGCCGGAACCGCGACCTGGATGGTTGGCGAGGCACTGTTCAGCGGCCTCTACCTCAACGAACTGTTGATTCGCTTGTTGCCCGCCGAAGATCCGCATCCGGCAGTATTCGATCACTACGCCGCCACGCTGTCGGCCCTGGCTGAAGGTCGACCGCTGGAACCCTTGCTGCGCTCCTTCGAGTGGCGATTGTTGGATGATCTTGGCTACGGGTTTTCCATGAACACTGATGTTCACGGCGAACCTGTCGCGCCGGACGGACTTTATCGCCTGCAAGTGGATGCAGGGCTTGAGCGCGTCTATCTGTTGCAACCGGGGCTGTTCAATGGCACCGAACTGCTGGCCATGGCTGAAGCCGATTGGTCGGCCCCCGGTGCATTGTCCGCTGCCAAGCGTTTGATGCGTCAGGCATTGGCCGTTCACTTGGGCGGCCGCCCCCTCGTCAGTCGCGAACTGTTTCGCAAGCCCTGATCTCACCGTATGCTGTGTGCCGAATCTCTCAATTCAGGAGCGCATCCGTGACCACCAGCAATCGCATTCTTCTTGGCGTGAACATCGACCACGTCGCCACCCTGCGTCAGGCCCGTGGCACGCGCTATCCGGATCCGGTCAAGGCTGCGCTGGACGCGGAAGAGGCGGGCGCTGACGGCATCACCGTGCACCTGCGTGAAGATCGCCGCCACATTCAAGAACGCGATGTGCTGCTGCTCAAGGATGTGCTGCAAACCCGCATGAACTTCGAAATGGGCGTCACCGAAGAAATGATGGTGTTCGCCGAGCTTATCCGTCCGGCGCACATCTGCCTGGTACCGGAAACCCGTCAGGAGCTGACCACTGAAGGCGGTCTTGACGTGGCGGGGCAGGAAGCGCGGATCAAGGCAGCGGTTGAGCGTCTGTCGAAAATCGGCAGCGAAGTGTCGCTGTTCATCGACGCCGACGAGCGTCAGATTGCTGCGTCCAAACGTGTTGGCGCACCGGCGATTGAACTGCACACCGGACGCTATGCCGACGCTGAAACCCCGACGCAAATCGCTGAAGAGTTGAAGCGTGTGGCGGACGGTGTGGCGTTTGGTCTGGCGCAGGGGCTGATCGTCAATGCCGGTCACGGTCTGCACTACCACAACGTTGAAGCGGTCGCGGCGATCAAGGGCATCAACGAATTGAACATCGGCCATGCGCTGGTGGCGCATGCGTTGTTCGTGGGTTTCAAGTCTGCAGTGGCTGAGATGAAAGCGCTGATTCTGGCGGCTGCCAAACACTAAGCGGCAACGCAACCCCACCTGTGGGAGCGAGCCTGCTCGGGAAAGCGGTGTATCAGTCAAAGATGATATCGACTGACACGACGCCTTCGCGAGCAGGCTCGCTCCCACATTTGTTTTTGGGGTGTTTTTTAAAGCGGGGCAGGTTCTTGCGCAGGCTTGGACTTGTCGATCGCCGGCACATGCAGGTTGCCCTCGGCCACTTGATCACCCTCAAGCTGCGGTTGGGTCACCCAGGTCAGGATGTCGTAGTAACGACGGATGTTCGCCACGAAATGCACGGGCTCGCCGCCTCGGGCATAGCCGTAGCGGGTTTTGCTGTACCACTGCTTCTGCGACAGACGTGGCAGGATTTTCTTTACGTCCAGCCACTTGTCCGGATTCAGACCTTCCTTGGCCGTCAGTTTGCGCGCGTCATCCAGATGACCGCTGCCGACGTTGTACGCCGCCAGTGCAAACCAGGTGCGATCCGGCTCCTTGATTGAGTCATCAAGCTGATCCTTCATATAAGCCAGGTACTTGGCGCCGCCCATGATGCTCTGCTTCGGATCGAGGCGGTTGGATACACCCATCGCCTGAGCGGTGTTCTGGGTCAGCATCATCAAGCCGCGCACGCCGGTTTTCGAGGTGACCGTCGGTTGCCATAGCGATTCCTGATAACCGACGGCTGCGAGCAGGCGCCAGTCGACTTTCTCTTTCTTTGCGTAGTTCTTGAAGTGTTGTTCGTATTTCGGCAGGCGCTGCTGCAAGTGCTGGGCAAACGTGGTGGCGCCCATATAACCGAGCACGTCAACGTGACCGTAGTAGCGGTCTTTCAAGCGCTGCAAGGTGCCGTTCTTTTGCACCTTGTCCAGATAGTTGTTGATCTCGTTGAGCAGGCTGTTGTCTTCGCCCGGGCCTACCGCCCAACTCTGGCTGCGCGCGTCGCCAAGGTCGAAGGCCACGCGGATGTTGGTGAAATACACCTGATTCATCGCCACTTCGTTGGAGTCGACCAACGTCAGGTCGATCTGGCCTTCATCGACCATGCGCAACAGGTCGACCACCTCGACAGCGTCGGACTCTTCGTATTCGATGCCGGGAAATTTCTGTTTCAGCTCGGCCAGTTGCTCGGCGTGGGTGCTGCCCTTGAGCACCATGATCTTCTTGCCGACCAGATCTGCGGCGTCGGTCGGCCGCGACTGGCCGTTGCGATAGATGATCTGCGGAGTGACTTCGAGGTAGGAGTGGGAGAACCGCACCTGCTGCTTGCGCTGGTCGCTGCTGACCAGACCGGCAGCCGCCAGTACCGGCCCGTTGGGTTTGCCGATCTGGTTGAAGAGGTCGTCAAGATTGTCGGCGGTCTCGATTTTCAGTTCGACACCCAAATCGTCGGCAAAGCGCTTCACCAGCTCGTATTCGAAGCCGGTTTCACCACTGCGATCCTGGAAGTAGGTGGCGGGGCTGTTTCGGGTAACCACCCGCAGCACGCCATCCTCCTTTACGCGCTCGAGTGTGTTGGGTTTATCAACACAGCCGCCGAGCATCAGGAAGAGTCCGGTTGCGATCAGCCATTTGGCGTACCGCGGACGCAAAGCCGTTGGGAAAAACATTTGCGCAGTATACGCAAAGGACTGCGGGCGCCATATCTCGACAGTGCAGGGCGACTCTGCTAGAGATCACAAAACCAGCCGAAACCCCGCAGAAACGGGCGTGAAGGGCATTTTGTTACAGTAAAAATTAACGTTGTTCACTTGCCCCGTAAATTTGACTCTCGAGGCAGAAACACAGATCGGCACCCGAGTGCAACCGTGCGTAGCGTTTCGGGTGATGTTGAGGGCGGTTTAGGCTAGAATGCACGGCCTCAAAGCACACCCCTTCCCGAGGCTGTCCCGAAGATGTTGATCCTGCGCGGCGCTCCTGCCCTTTCTGCCTTTCGCCACAGCAAACTCCTTGAGCAACTGAGCCAGAAAGTTTCGGCTGTCAGTGGCTTATATGCTGAATTCGCTCACTTCGCCGAAGTTACCGGCGTCCTGACCGGCGACGAACAGCAGGTGCTTGCGCGCCTTCTGAAGTACGGTCCAAGTGTTCCGGTTCAAGAGCCAACCGGCCGTCTGTTCCTGGTGTTGCCGCGGTTCGGTACCATCTCGCCATGGTCGAGCAAGGCCAGCGACATTGCCCGCAACTGCGGCCTGAGCAAGATCCAGCGTCTGGAGCGCGGCATCGCGTTCTACGTTGCCGGTCAGTTCAGCGACGCCCAAGCGCAGCAGATTGCTGATGTATTGCATGACCGCATGACGCAAATCGTCCTCGGCAACCTTGAGCAGGCAGCCGGTCTGTTCAGCCACGCCGAGCCGAAGCCGCTGACGGCGATCGACATCCTCGGCGGCGGTCGCGCCGCGCTGGAAAAGGCCAACACCGAACTGGGCCTGGCCCTGGCTGAAGACGAAATCGACTATCTGGTCAACGCCTTCAACGGTTTGAAGCGCAACCCGCACGACATCGAACTGATGATGTTCGCCCAGGCCAACTCCGAGCATTGCCGCCACAAGATCTTCAACGCCAGTTGGGATATTGATGGTGAAAACCAGGAAAAAAGCCTGTTCGGCATGATCAAGAACACCTACGTGATGCACAGCGAAGGCGTTCTGTCGGCTTATAAGGACAACGCCTCGGTGATCGTCGGCAACGTTGCCGGTCGTTTCTTCCCGAACCCTGAAACCCGCCAGTACGGCGCGGTGCAGGAGCCGGTGCACATCCTGATGAAGGTTGAAACCCACAACCACCCGACCGCGATTGCCCCGTTCCCGGGCGCATCCACCGGTTCTGGCGGCGAGATCCGTGACGAAGGCGCAACCGGTCGTGGCGCCAAGCCAAAGGCTGGCCTCACCGGTTTCACCGTATCCAACCTGCAGATCCCGGGCTTCGAACAGCCGTGGGAAGTGCCGTACGGCAAGCCTGAGCGCATCGTTACTGCCCTCGACATCATGATCGAAGGCCCGCTCGGTGGCGCCGCGTTCAACAACGAATTCGGTCGTCCGGCCCTGACGGGTTACTTCCGTACCTTCGAACAATCGATTACCACGCCGCACGGTGACGAAGTTCGCGGTTACCACAAGCCGATCATGCTGGCCGGCGGGATGGGTAACATTCGCGAAGAACACGTCAAGAAAGGCGAAATCGTCGTTGGCTCCAAGCTGATCGTGCTCGGCGGCCCGGCGATGTTGATCGGTCTGGGCGGCGGCGCGGCTTCCTCCATGGCCACCGGCACCAGCTCGGCGGATCTGGACTTCGCCTCCGTACAGCGTGAAAACCCTGAGATGGAGCGTCGCTGCCAGGAAGTGATCGACCGTTGCTGGCAATTGGGTGACAAGAACCCTATCAGCTTCATCCACGACGTCGGCGCGGGCGGTCTGTCCAACGCCTTCCCGGAACTGGTCAACGATGGCGAGCGCGGTGGTCGTTTCGAACTGCGCAACATTCCAAACGACGAGCCGGGCATGGCCCCGCACGAAATCTGGAGTAACGAATCCCAGGAACGCTACGTTCTGGCCGTCGGCCCTGAAGACTTCGCGCGCTTCCAGGCGATTTGCGAACGTGAGCGTTGCCCGTTTGCCGTCGTTGGTGAAGCCACTGCCGAACCGCAACTGACCGTCACCGACAGCCACTTCGGCAACAACCCGGTGGACATGCCACTGGAAGTGTTGCTGGGCAAAGCCCCGCGCATGCACCGTTCGGTGGTTCGTGAAGCAGAGCTGGGTGATGACTTCGATCCGTCGAATCTCGACATCACCGAAAGCATTGAGCGCGTTCTGCATCACCCGGCTGTTGCGAGCAAGAGCTTCCTGATCACCATCGGCGACCGCACCATCACCGGCCTCGTTGCCCGTGACCAAATGGTCGGTCCATGGCAGGTTCCGGTGGCCGACGTTGCCGTTACCGCCACCAGTTTCGACGTGTACACCGGTGAAGCGATGGCGATGGGCGAGCGCACTCCGCTGGCTCTGCTGGACGCTCCGGCGTCGGGCCGCATGGCCATCGGTGAAACCCTGACCAACATTGCCGCCTCGCGCATCAACAAGATCTCCGACATCAAACTGTCGGCGAACTGGATGTCCGCTGCCGGCCATCCGGGCGAAGATGCACGTCTGTACGACACCGTGAAAGCGGTCGGCATGGAACTGTGCCCTGAGCTGGGCATCACCATTCCGGTGGGCAAGGACTCGATGTCCATGGCCACGCGCTGGAATGACAACGGTGAAGAAAAAACCGTGACCTCGCCGATGTCGTTGATCGTGACCGGTTTCGCGCCAGTGGCTGACATTCGTCAGACCCTGACCCCGGAACTGCGCATGGACAAGGGCACCACCGACCTGATCCTGATCGACCTCGGTCGCGGTCAGAACCGCATGGGCGCCTCGATCCTTGCTCAGGTGCACGGCAAGCTCGGTTCGCAAGCACCGGACGTCGATGATGCTGAAGATCTCAAAGCTTTCTTCGCGGTGATCCAGGGCCTCAACGCCGACGGTCACCTGCTGGCTTACCACGACCGTTCCGACGGTGGTCTGCTGACCAGCGTCGTGGAAATGGCCTTCGCCGGTCACTGCGGTCTGAGCCTGAACCTTGATGGTCTGGCTGAAACCTCGGCCGACATCGCCGCGATCCTGTTCAACGAAGAACTGGGTGCCGTGATCCAGGTTCGTCAGGACGCCACGCCAGACATCCTCGCGCAGTTCAGCGCTGCCGGTCTGGGCGACTGCGTGTCGGTGATCGGTCAGCCAATGAACAACGGCCAGATCAATATCACCTTCAACGGTGACACCGTGTTCGAAGGCCAGCGTCGTCTGCTGCAACGTACCTGGGCTGAGACCAGCTACCAGATCCAGCGTCTGCGCGACAACGCCGACTGCGCCGAACAAGAGTTCGACGTGCTGCTGGAAGAAGACAACCCGGGCCTGAGCGTCAAGCTGAGCTACGACGTCAATCAGGACATCGCCGCGCCTTACATCAAGAAAGGCATCCGCCCACAGGTTGCCGTGCTGCGTGAGCAGGGCGTCAACGGTCAGGTGGAAATGGCCGCAGCGTTCGACCGCGCCGGTTTCAACGCGATCGACGTGCACATGAGCGACATTCTGGCCGGCCGTGTCGACCTGAACGAGTTCAAAGGCCTGGTGGCTTGCGGCGGTTTCTCCTACGGCGACGTACTCGGCGCCGGTGAGGGCTGGGCCAAGTCGGCACTGTTCAACAGCCGCGCCCGCGATGCGTTCCAGGGTTTCTTCGAGCGCAACGACAGCTTCACCCTCGGCGTGTGCAACGGTTGCCAGATGATGTCCAACCTCCACGAGTTGATCCCGGGCAGCGAGTTCTGGCCGCACTTCGTGCGCAACCGCTCCGAGCAGTTCGAAGCGCGTGTGGCGATGGTGCAGGTTCAGGAGTCGAACTCGATCTTCCTGCAAGGCATGGCCGGTTCGCGTATGCCGATCGCCATCGCTCACGGTGAAGGTCACGCCGAGTTCTCCAGCGAAGAAGCACTGCTGGAAGCCGATCTGTCGGGTTGCGTGGCGATGCGTTTCGTCGACAACCACGGCAAGGTCACTGAATCGTATCCGGCCAACCCGAACGGTTCGCCGCGCGGGATTACCGGTCTCACCAGCCGTGATGGCCGTGTGACGATCATGATGCCGCACCCGGAGCGTGTGTTCCGCGCAGTGCAGAACTCGTGGCGTTCGGAAGACTGGAATGAAGACGCACCTTGGATGCGTATGTTCCGTAATGCTCGCGTGTGGGTGAACTGAGGCCTGTGTACAAGCTGGCGTTTTTCGTTCCTGACAGTCATGTCGAGGTGGTCAAAGGGGCTGTGTTCGCTGCCGGTGGTGGGCGGATCGGTGACTATGACCACTGTGCCTGGCAGGTGCTCGGGTCTGGTCAGTTTCGGCCTTTGGACGGCAGTCAGCCGTTCATTGGTGAGGCGGGGCAGGTCGAGCAGGTTGAGGAATGGAAGGTTGAGCTTGTTGTTGCGGATGAGTTGATTGTTGCTGTTGTGGCGGCGTTGAAGCTCAGTCATCCGTACGAGACACCGGCTTATGAAGTGTGGCGGCTGGAAGATTTCTGATAGCCGCTTGAACAGGAAACCCGCAGATGAGTGATTGTCTGCGGGTTTTTTGTTGCCTGCGATTTGAAGGGCGACTTGATTCCGTTGTGGGAGCTGGCCTGCTGGCGATGGCGCCCTGACAGGCGACCATGCTCTGGCTGGCTGTGTGAATATCCGTTTCTTCGGGTGCTGCGGCTGGCGGTTTCGCCCTTACGGCGACTCACTTTTTTACAAGCGCCTAAAAAAGTAAGCAAAAAACGCTTGCCCCAACGTTCGGCCCACTCGCTGGGGCTCGGGGTTCCTTCGTTCCGGGATCCATCCGGGCGCATCGTCTCCGGTTTGCTTCGCTGCACCTCCTTTCGATGTGTTTGGCTTCGCCAAACGGTCGCTGCGCTCCCACCCCCGGATCAATCCCTCCGCTCAGCCTGCCGACGGGGCCGGTGAATCAAGATCAAGAGCTGCAGCCGAGCTAACGCTCATCCTGTTGAGTGGTGAGGAGCAGGAGCGAGTAGGTGGCGCTGCTTTGCTTTTCTGTGGGAGCTGGCTTGCCAGCGATGGCGGCCCGGCAGCTGACCAGTTTCTGAGCTTGTAGCTATCCCCTGTAGGAGCTGCCGAAGGCTGCTTTTGATTTTGCTTTTGATGTTGAAAAGTCAAAGTCAAAAGATCGCAGCCTTCGGCAGCTCCTACACGGGGTGTATTTCAATTCGGCATGTTTGGTTGTGTGTGGAAATGCCAGAACCTTCCCACAAGGTTTTCAGGTTGTCCGTCGGACGTCAGGTCTCTAGTCTTTGGTTGTCACCGCGAATCGGTGATCGGGTGTGAGAACCTGGGCAAGAAGTGTTATTCCAGCATCGGTACGTCATAATCGCCGTCAGCTTATTGCTGCCTGCAATAAATTTATGGCGGCTGTGTGCGGGCAGACTTCGGTCTGGCCGGAAGTTCTGCTCCTTGCCCGGTTTCTCACCCCGCACATAGCTGCCACCATATCGCCGCGTGAGAAACGGCAATTGGATGGCTCCGATCATTAAGGAGTTTTTCAATGACCAAGCCCGTCCCCGACCCACCCGAAACCAAAACCCCACTCGAAGAAGCCCTCCGCGCCGAAGAGCAGGCCCGAAACCGCGAAGCCATCAAGCGCGCCCTCGACTTCTACCTGTGCCCCGAACCCGCCAAGCCCCGCCGACCTAGCACCATGTTCATGGTCTGCCCGCAGGTCGACACCGAAAGCCTGCTCGCCCACGCCGTTGAATCATTGGCCAGCGCCAGCACCGCCGCCAGCAACTTCGCCAATGAGCTAACCGGTTCGCAGCGCAGCACGGCGTTAGGTATCCAGCAAATCGTCATGCTCGCCGAACTGGCGGTAAACCGGGCGCTGGATCGAGTCGACCCGCAAGCCTGACGAGCGCGTCACCGTGCATCGCCAGCAGGCTGGCTCCCACAGTTTGAAACACATGCCCCTGTGGGAGCTGGCTTGCCAGCGATGAGGCCAGTCCAGACACCAGACGTCTAAACCTTGGCACTCACCTCACTGCGACTGACCAAAGCCTCAAGCGCTCCACTCAAACTCGCGGCCTTATCCCCCACCAGCAAATGCCAGACCCCACCTTCCAACTGGCTGACACCCTGGCAGCCCAATTCCTTCAACTGAGCCTCGGACAACGCCTTGCCATCCGCCAGCAAAAGACGAATCCGGCTCATGGCGATGCAATCCAGTTGCAGCACATTGGCGCCGCCGCCCAGTGCATTCAGCCATTTCTGTGCCTCGGCGCCCGCGACCATCAGTGCTTTTGGCTCTTCGACAACTGCAACAGATTCGGCAATAACAGCACGCCCCAACGCCGGCATCGCCAGGCGAATTTCATCAGCAATGCTGTCGGCCAGCGGCCCGACCACCACCTGCAAACTCCCACCTTTACCCGGACGCACAACGGCCATCGCACCCAGCGCTTTCAGATCGGCATCCGAGGCTTTGTTGCGATCAACCATCTCCAGTCGCAATCGGGTGGTGCAAGCGCCGACAGTCAGCAGGTTTTCAGCGCCGCCCAATGCCTTGATGTAGGCACTGGCGCGCTCGTTTTCAGTCAGTACGGCTTTCTCACTGACAGCGACATCTTCTCGGCCCGGTGTCTTCAGGTTGAATCGACGGATGCAGAAATCAAACACTCCGTAATAGACGACCGCATAAGCCAGGCCGACAGGAAATACCAGCCAACCGTTGGTGGATTTGCCCCAGCCGAGAATCATGTCGATGAAGCCGCCAGAGAAGGTAAAGCCCAAATGAATATTCAGCGCATTAGTGATCGCCATCGACAACCCGGTCAGCAACGCATGCAGCAGATACAGCAGCGGCGCCAGAAACATGAAGGCGAATTCAATCGGCTCGGTCACCCCGGTCAGGAATGAAGTCAGTGCCATCGAAAGGAAAATCCCACCCATGACTTTGCGCCGTTCCGGCAGGGCGTTGCGGTACATCGCCAGGCACGCGGCGGGCAGGCCGAAGATCATCATCGGGAACATGCCGGTCATGAACTGGCCGCCCTTCGGATCGCCGGCGAAGTAGCGCGACAGGTCACCGGTCACCAGTGCGCCGGTGGTTGGGTCGGTGAAGTTGCCGAAGACGAACCACGCCATGTTGTTGAGGATGTGGTGCAGGCCGGTGACGATCAGCAGGCGGTTGAACACGCCGAAGACGAACGCGCCGATGCTGCCGCTTTCCATCATCAGGGCGCCGAAGCTGTTGATGCCGTGCTGGATCGGCGGCCAGATGTAGCCGAACACCACGCCAAGGCCGACGGCCGCGAACCCGGTGACAATCGGCACGAATCGCCGGCCACCGAAGAACGCCAAATACTCCGGCAGCTTGATGTCCTTGAAGCGGTTGTACAGTGCGCCGGCCATCAGGCCGCTGACGATCCCGGCGAGCATGCCCATGTTGATGCTCGCATCGAGCACTTTAAGAGTGGAGATCATCACCAGATAACCGATCACCCCGGCCAGGCCCGCCGTGCCGTTGTTGTCCTTGGCGAAACCGACGGCGATGCCGATGGCGAAGATCATTGCCAGGTTGGCGAAGATCACCTGGCCGGCGTCGTGAATGATCGCGATGTTCAGCAGATCGGTGTCACCCAGACGCAGCAGCAGGCCGGCGATGGGCAGGATCGCAATCGGCAGCATCAGCGCGCGGCCCAGGCGTTGCAGGCCTTCGATGAAGAGTTGATACATGGCGGTTCTCCTTCTTGTTGTTATTAGCGCAGAGGCCAGTGTTGGTGGCAGGCGTGACGCACCGCGGCGGCGCTGCTCAGCTTGAGCAGGTCGCGGGCGAGGCGTTGGCATTCGGCTTCGTGCAACTGACGCACGCGATCCTTGATTTCACCGATCTGCACCGGACTCACCGACAATTCGGTGACGCCGAGGCCGATCAGCACCGGGGTAGCCATCGGGTCGGATGCCAACGCACCGCACACACCGACCCAGCGCTTGTGCACCGCCGCGCCTTCGCAGGTCATGGCGATCAGGCGCAGCAGCGCCGGGTGCAAGGCATCGACCCTTGCGGCGAGGCCGGCGTGGTCGCGGTCCATGGCCAAGGTGTATTGCGACAGGTCGTTGGTGCCGATGGACAGGAAGTCTGCGTGTTCGGCCAGTTGTTCGGCTTGCAGCGCGGCGGCCGGGACTTCGATCATCACGCCGATTTCCGGACGTTGCGTGATGTTCAGTTCAAGGCACAACGCCTCGACGCGCTCACGGATGTGCAGCAGCTCATCGACTTCAGTGACCATCGGCAACAGGATCCGGCAACGCTGTAACGGACTGACTTGCAGCAGCGCGCGCAGTTGCTGATCGAGGATTTCCGGCCGTGCCTGAGCCAGACGAATACCGCGCAGACCCAGCACCGGATTGGCTTCGGCGGGCAGCGGCAGATAGTCGAGTTGCTTGTCGCCGCCGACGTCGATGGTGCGGATGATCACTGATTTGTCACCCATCGCATCGATGACGGCTTGATAGGCACAGCGCTGTTCTTCGACGTCCGGCGCGGTCTGGCGATCGACGAAAAGGAATTCGGTACGCAGCAGGCCGACGCCATCGGCACCGTTGGCAAAGGCGTCTGCAGCTTCAGCGCTGGAGGCGACATTGGCGACGACTTCGATGGCCACACCGTTGCGGGTTTCGGCCGGCAGATGTGCTTTGGCTTGCTGCGCATCGCGGCGTTGCTGGCGGTCGATTTGCGCTTGTTGGACTTCGGCCAGTCGATCAGCGCTCGGCGTCAGTTCGAGGCGACCGCCATCGGCATCCAGCACCACCGCTTGGCCTTGCGGTTGATCGAGCAGTGCTGAACCTAGTGCAACCATGCAGGGCAGGCCTTTGCCGCGCGCGAGAATCGCCACGTGAGAAGTCGCGCCGCCCTCGGCCATGCACAAACCGGCTACACCTTGCGCGCTGAGTTGTAGCAGATCCGACGGCGTCAGTTCATGGGCAGCGACGATGGCGCCGGCCGGTACGTCGTAGTGCCAGGCCTCGCCGAGCAGGGCGCGCAACACGCGTTGCTTGAGGTCGCGCAGATCGTTGGCACGCTCGGCCAGCAGCGCGCTGCCGGTGTGTTGCAGGACTTCGCACTGGACATCAATCGACTGGCTCCAGGCGTGCGTTGCTGCGCTGCCTTGGTCGATGGATTGCTGTGCAGCGTCGAGCAGGGCCGGGTCTTCCAGCAATGCCAGATGCGCGGCGAAGATGGTTTCTTCGTCGGCGTTACGTTGTTTTTTCGCCTGGGCGAGGGTGCCGTTGATTTCGTTGCGTACCTGAGTCAGCGCAGTCTCAAGTTTCTGCTGCTGCTCCAGCAGATCATGATTGCCGGTATCCACTGGCAAGTTGATGGTGTTCAAGCGAAACAATGGCCCGCCGACCAAACCCGGTGCGGCGCAAACACCCTGCAACACGCCAGCCTCGGCCGGGCGCTTGGGGGATGCAACGCGCACAGGTGCGGCGGCGTGATGATCATCCGGCAGTGCGGTGGCCAATGCGCTGAGCAACGCTTGCAGCGCGGCTTCGGCGTCCGGTCCCTGACAGCTGACTTGCACTTCATCCTGCTCGCCGATCGCCAGCGCCATCAACCCGATCAGGCTGTTGCACGGCGCCGATTTGCCGGCGAAATGCAGTTGCGACTGGCTTTTGAAACCTTGCGCTGTCTGACGAATCAGCGCAGCAGGGCGTGCATGCAAACCGCCTCGATGCGCGACTAGCACATGACCGTTAACCTCAGGCCCGCCGATTTCTTCTGTATTCGCCGCCGAAGCGTTGCGCGCCACAATGTGCAACAACGGCTCGCCGACTTTCACCGCTTTCAGGGTGATCGGCAGCACCTGGAAATCCTGGCTGTTGGTCAGGATCAACAGGCTGACCAGGCTTTTGCACTGCTGGCCGACTTTGTCCAGGTCGTAGCGCAACAGCGGCTGACCGTTGCTGACCCGCACGCCTTCCTTGACCAGCATCGAGAAGCCTTCGCCGTTCAGTTCAACGGTGTCGAGGCCCAGGTGCAGAAGGATTTCCGCGCCATTGTCGGCGCGCACGGTGAGGGCGTGGCCGGTGCGGGCGACGTGAATGATCACCCCGGCGCATGGCGAATACAGGGTGTCGTTAAGTGGATCAATAGCAATGCCATCGCCCATCGCACCGCTGGCGAACACCGCGTCCGGGACTTTGGCGAGCGTGAGCACCGGGCCGCTGAGCGGGGCGCTGAGGGTCAGCTCTTTATTGTTGTTGTGCAT
Organism: Pseudomonas sp. A0308; assembly: GCF_044218815.1. Lineage (NCBI taxonomy): Bacteria > Pseudomonadati > Pseudomonadota > Gammaproteobacteria > Pseudomonadales > Pseudomonadaceae > Pseudomonas > Pseudomonas sp. A0308. Next base: position 2,150,795 of record NZ_CP162581.1, on the reverse strand, counting down.
GGCTCGGTCTCATCAGGAAATTCGCTGGCCCCTGTAGGAGCTACCGCAGGCTGCGATCTTTTGATCTTGTTTTTCTGTGAATCAAAATCAAAAGATCGCAGCCTGCGGCAGCTCCTACAGGTTTTCTTCAATTAATGCGTGCGCGTCACTTTGCTCAGGTGGCGCGGTTGATCCGGGTCCATGCCTCGCGCCACGGCTAAACCTGCGGCCATCACGTAGAAACTCTGGATGGCCAGAATCGGGTCCAGGGCCGGGTGTTCGGCGCGGGTCAGGGTCAGGTCGCGTTCGCTCACGTCATCTGGCGCGGCCAGCAACACCCGGGCACCGCGTTGACGCATTTCCGCTGCAAGGCTCAGCAGCCCGGCCTGTTCGGCACCGCGTGGAGCGAAGACCAGCAATGGGTAGTGCTCGTCAATCAGCGCCATCGGGCCGTGACGTACTTCGGCGCTGCTGAACGCTTCGGCCTGGATCGCCGAGGTTTCCTTGAACTTCAATGCCGCTTCCTGGGCAATGGCAAAACCGGCGCCACGGCCGATGACCATCAGGCGCTCGCAATCGCGCAGGGCGTCGATGGCCACGCTCCAGTCCTGCTGGGCTGCTGCACGCAAGCCTTCGGGCAGGGCGTTGTGCGCCTCAAGCAGTTCGCTGTCCTCTTTCCAATGTGCGATCAGACGAGCGCTGGCGCTGAGGGTGGCGATGAAACTCTTGGTCGCGGCGACGCTGCTTTCGGTGCCGGCGAGCAGCGGCACGCTGAATTCACACGCGGCTTCCAGTGGCGAGTCGGCGGCGTTGACCATCGACACGCTCAGCGCGCCACGCTTGCGCAGCAGACGCAGACTGTTGACCAGATCCGGACTCTGACCCGATTGCGAGAAGGCAAAAGCGACCTGGCCGCTGACCTTCAACGGCGCCTGCTGCATGGTCACTACCGACATCGGCAACGACGCCACGGGCACGCCCAGTTGCTGCATGGTCAGGTAGGCAAAGTAGCTCGCCGCGTGGTCGGAGCTGCCACGGGCAACGGTCATTGCCACTTGCGGCGGCTGACGGCGCAGGCGCCCGGCGATCTCGATCAGTTGCGGGTCGAGCTGTTGCAGTTGGGCTTGCACGGCCTCGAACGAGGACAGCGCCTCCTCAAGCATTTTTGAAGTCAATGTCTTCTCCTTCGACCATGACGGCGGTCAGTGTGAGTGAGCGATCCAGCCGCACGCAGTCGGCCCAGGCGCCCGGTTCAAGGCGCCCGCGTTCGGTGATGCCGAGGTAGTCGGCGGGAAATTGCGAAAGACGTTGCGAAGCCTCGGCAATCGGTATACCGATCTTCACCAGATTGCGCAGGGCCTGATCCATGGTCAGCGTGCTGCCGGCCAGCGTGCCGTCAGGCAGGCGCACGCCGCCCAGGCATTTGGTCACGGTGTGGCTGCCGAGCTTGTATTCACCGTCGGGCATGCCGGCGGCGGCGGTCGAATCGGTGACGCAGTACAGGCACGGGATCGAACGCAGGGCGACGCGGATGGCGCCGGGATGCACGTGCAGCAAATCCGGAATCAGCTCGGCGAATGTTGCGTGGGCCAGTGCCGCGCCAACGATCCCGGGTTCGCGGTGATGCAGCGGGCTCATGGCGTTGTACAAATGGGTGAAGCTGGTCGCGCCGGCGTCCAGTGCGGCGACGCCTTCCTCGTAACTGCCGAGGGTGTGGCCGATCTGCATACGGATGCCGCGACTGCTGAGTTCACGAATCAAAGCGTCGTTGCCGGCGATTTCCGGAGCGATGGTGATCACGCGAATCGGCGCCAGCGCCAGATATTCTTCGACCTCGGCCATCAATGCGGTGTGGGCGAAGTTCGGTTGGGCGCCGAGTTTGCCGGGATTGATATACGGGCCTTCAAGGTGCACGCCGAGCACTCGCGCGCTGCCTTTGGGCCGCTGCTCGCAGAACTCGCCGACCTCTTTCAAGACGCTGGAAATCTCTGCGCTCGGTGCGGTCATAGTGGTGGCCAGCAGCGAGGTGGTGCCGAATCGCACGTGGGTTTTGGTGATGGTTTCGAAAGCGCTGGCGCCTTCCATGATGTCTTTGCCACCGCCGCCATGAACGTGCAGGTCGATGAAGCCTGGCAGCAGATACGGCAGGTCGTTGTCTGCCGGATCGCAGGGCTCGCCTTCGATCGACACGACATTGCCGTGTTCGTGAATCAGCCGGCCGCGAACCCAGCCGCTGGCGGTGAGGATGTTGTCTTCGGACATTTTGGTTCTCGCTTATGGCTGCTCTTAACGACGCAGCTCTGCAACAAAGTCGTAGTAGTCGTTGCGGCAATAGGTGTCGGTGACTTCGATCGGCGTGTTGTCTTCCAGATAGCCGACCCGGGTCATCAGCAGCATGGCGGTGCCGGGGGCGATGCCGACCAGGGCGGCGAACTCGTCCGAGGCGTTGATCGCCTGAATGTGTTGCAAGGCGCGGACGATCGGTTTGCCGATGCCGTCGAGGTATTCGTAGAGCGAATCGCCCACCGCTTGCGGCTTGGGCATGATTGAGGCGGGCAGGGTGCTCATCTCGATGGCCATCACGGTGTCGTCGGCTTTGCGCAGGCGTTTCATGCGCGCGACTTTGTCGTTCGGCGACAGGCTGAGGCGGATCAGTTCTTCGTGGGTCGGCAGGGTGATTTCTCGCTCCAGCCATTGCGAACTGGGCACGAAGCCCTTGAGGCGGAGCATTTCACTGAAGCCGGAAAGGCGTGAAAGAGGTTGTTCCAGGCGAGGGGTGATGAACGTGCCGGAACCTTGCAAGCGCCGGATCAGGCCTTGGTCGAACAACACTTCCAGCGCCTTGCGTGCGGTGACTCGGGAGATGCCGAGCTGCTCGCTGAGATTGCGCTCCGAAGGCATTGCCTGCTCGGCTTTCCACTGACCGGAATGAATCGCCGCTTCCAGGTTGCGCGCCAGTTGCAGGTACAGCGGCGTCGGCTGGGAGTCATCGGGGCGTAGGACGTGGAGGTCATTCATGTCGGTCATTTCCGGCGCGAGTATTGGATTGTTGTGGCTCGCTTGTGGGGCGGAAATTAATACCACTTGAATACCATGTCAACGCGGTGAAATGGCCATTAGCCCAATGAAATGGCGGGTTTTAGGTCAGTGGGCTCGAAGTGGTATTAGGGCTGGACTGTAAAAAGCAAAAGATCGCCGCCTGCGACAGCTCCTGCATGTGAAGTGGTATCACCTCTGTAGGAGCTGCCGCAGGTTGCGATCTTTTGATTTATTTTTTGCAGGTGACCGGCGGTCGGTGATTAAGGGCGGATTTCGATCATCGTGCCGTCCGGCACCAGACTCCACACTTCGCGCATATCGACGTTGCGCATGGCGATGCAGCCGTCGGTCCAGTCCAGGGTGTGCAGCAGGTCTTCGGGGTTTTCTTCCGTGTCCGGCGTGCCGTGAATCATGATCATCCCGCCAGGCTCGACGCCTTCACGGCGGGCGCGGGCCGAATCGGTGATGTTCGGATAGGAAATGTGCATCGACAGGTTGAATTTCTCGCTGGTCTTGCGCCAGTCGATCCAATAGAAACCTTCTGGCGTGCGTTTGTCGCCTTCGATCAGTTTCGGCCCTTTTTTCGCGCCCTTGCCAAGCGATATTCGGTAGGTCTTGAGCGGCTTGCCGTCGGCAATCAACTGCAGTCGATGGGCCGATTTGAGCACCAGGACTTTTTCGATCATCGGGGTGTTTGAAGGCTTCACGGTGGTCACGAATGACGCTTGCGAGACCATAGCGAACGACAGGCAGAACAGGGCAAGCAACCAGCGCATTGAAACGATTCCCCAAGAGTGACGCAGATACATGAGTGATGGATGTTGTGCAGAATTCGCCTGCGCCCTGTGTATCGGCCGGTCGGCGTCGAGATTAAGTGATGGCAGGCTGAGCGAGTGGCGGAATCGATTCCGAGCGAACCGGATACACCTCATTACGCCGATCCGCGAAGAAGCATTCTAAGGTACGCCCCACCGTGCGGAAAGCCAGCTCGTCCCATGGAATGTCGGCCTCGTCGAACAGCTGAACTTCCAGGCTCTCGGGGCCGGCAGAAAACTCCGGCTCGGCCAGCTCGGCGCGGAAGAACACATGCACCTGGCTGATGTGCGGCACGTCGATCAGGGTATAGATGCTCAGGTTGCGCACCCGGGCGCAGGCTTCCTCGGCGGTTTCGCGGATCGCGGCCTGCTCGATGGTCTCGCCGTTTTCCATGAAACCGGCGGGCAGGGTCCAGTAACCGAGGCGCGGCTCGATGGCGCGGCGACAGAGCAGCACTTTAGTGCCCCAGGTCGCGACACAGCCGGCGACGATATTGGGGTTTTGATAGTGAATGGTCTGACAGCTGTCACAGACAAATCGCAGTCGCGAGTCGCCCTCGGGAATGCGCTGGGTCACCGGGTTACCGCAATGGCTGCAAAATTTCATGCTTGGGTTCCTGAAGGCTGCGCCTATCTTGGCGTGCAGCGGTGTCGGTCGGCAAGTTGTCGTTTCGCGACATGGTCCCTTGAGGGGGTTGGGCGGCTGTAATGATTGGTGCATGATGCAGGGTAAGGCACAGATCGAGAACACTCATGCTGGACGAGCTACTGCATAGGGTAAGCAACCACACACCGCGCACGCTGGAGACCGACAAACGTTTTCCGGAGGCCGCCGTTCTGGTGCCGATCACCCGCAGTGACGAGCCGGAACTGGTGCTGACCCTGCGGGCCAGCGGCCTCTCGACCCACGGCGGCGAAGTTGCGTTCCCCGGTGGGCGTCGCGACCCGGAAGACCCCGATCTGATCTTCACAGCCTTACGCGAAGCCGAAGAAGAAATAGGTCTGCCGCCAGGACTGGTCGAAGTGATCGGTCCGCTCAGTCCGCTGATCTCCCTGCACGGCATCAAAGTCACGCCTTATGTCGGCGTCATCCCCGATTTTGTCGAATACCAGCCCAACGACGCAGAAATTGCCGCCGTGTTCAGCGTCCCGCTGGAATTTTTCCGTACAGATCCCCGTGAGCACACCCATCGCATCGACTATCAGGGCCGCAGTTGGTATGTGCCGAGCTATCGATTCGGTGAGTACAAGATCTGGGGACTGACGGCGATCATGATCGTCGAGTTGATCAATCTGCTCTATGACGCGAAAATCAGCCTGCATCAGCCGCCTAAAAGTTTTATCCACACCTGAAATCATAGCCATCGTTCGAATGGCCACCCGTGAGCCCTGAGGAAAACAAGATGAAATACCGCTTGGGCGACGCCCGTGTCGAAACCCATCCACAGAGCTGGGTCGCCCCCAACGCTGTGCTGGTGGGCAAGGTCAAGCTGGAAGAGGGCGCCAACGTCTGGTTCAACGCCGTACTGCGTGGCGACAACGAACTGATCCTGATCGGCAGGAACAGCAACGTGCAAGATGGCACGGTGATGCACACCGACATGGGCTTCCCCCTGACCATCGGCACCGGTGTGACCATTGGCCATAACGCCATGTTGCACGGCTGTACGGTTGGCGATTACAGCTTGATTGGCATCAACGCGGTGATTCTCAATGGCGCGAAGATCGGCAAAAACTGCATCATCGGCGCCAATTCGCTGATAGGTGAAGGCAAGGAAATTCCCGATGGCTCGCTGGTCATGGGTTCGCCGGGCAAAGTCGTGCGTGAGCTGACCGAGCCGCAGAAGAAAATGCTCGAAGCCAGCGCCGCCCACTATGTGCACAACTCTCAGCGTTATGCCCGCGATCTGGTTGAGCAGGAAGAATGACGACGCCGCAAAGACCCGTCGCCTCGCCGTGCGTGAATATTTGTGCGCTGGATGAGGCTGATATTTGCACCGGGTGCCAGCGTACGGTTGAGGAGATTACGCGCTGGAGTCGTATGAATAACGACGAGCGGCGGGTGGTGTTGGGGTTGTGTCATGAGCGCGCGAAGGCGAGTGGCTTGGTCTGGATGATAGGTAAGACGCCGGGCCAATAATTCAAGATCAAAAGATCGCAGTCTTCGGCAGCTCCTGCATTAGCCGTGTTCGCCGCCCATTGCGCGGATGAATACTGAACCTGTAGGAGCTGCCGAAGGCTGCGATCTTTTGATTCTGCTGTGTCTAAAGTAACCTGTGCGCCAATCTGACAGGTCGCCCCCATGATTTTCCTCATTGCCTACATCAGCAGCGTTGTTCTCATCAACTTCGCTTTCTCCACCGCGCCACACCTGGACATCATCTGGTCGGCGTGGGGCGGTCTGGTGTTCGTGCTGCGTGACATGGTGCAAACCCGATTCGGCCATGGCGCAATCGTCGCCATGCTGGCGGCACTGGTGTTGTCCTACGTCACGTCTGATCCGTCCATCGCTCTGGCCAGCGCCACGGCGTTCGCGGTCTCCGAATGCATCGACTGGCTGGTGTTCAGCATCACCAAGCGCCCATTGCGCGACCGGTTGTGGATCAGTTCGGCGCTGAGCATTCCCCTCGACACCTTCATCTTTTTCGGCATGATCGACGCCCTGACGCCGCCGGTGATCATCACCGCGCTGGTCTCGAAGTTTGCCGGCGTCACCGCCGTCTGGTTGATCATGGCCTGGCGCGATCGCAAACAGGCAGTCGCCAGCTGAAGCCAAACCCTCGGGTTCATGTAAAATGCCGCGCTTTCTCCCCATGGAAAGCGCGCATGGCGACGCTTTCCTCGATGATCCGCTTCTTTGAGGACCTGAGATGACCCGTATCGGAACTCCATTGTCGCCAACCGCGACCCGCGTATTGCTGTGTGGCTGTGGTGAGTTGGGCAAGGAAGTGGTGATCGAACTGCAACGTTTGGGTGTTGAAGTGATTGCTGTCGACCGCTACGCCAACGCGCCGGCCATGCAGGTCGCGCATCGCAGCCACGTGATCAACATGCTCGACGGCGCCGCCCTGCGTGCAGTGATCGAAGCCGAGAAGCCGCACTTCATCGTGCCGGAAATCGAAGCCATCGCTACCGCGACCCTGGTCGAACTGGAAGCCGAAGGCTTCACCGTGATCCCGACCGCCCGCGCTGCGCAATTGACCATGAACCGCGAAGGCATCCGTCGTCTGGCCGCCGAAGAGCTGGACCTGCCGACCTCGCCGTACCACTTCGCCGACACCTTCGAGGACTACAGCAAAGCTGTTGAAGACCTGGGTTTCCCATGTGTTGTCAAACCAGTGATGAGTTCGTCGGGCAAAGGCCAGAGCCTGCTGCGCAGCACCGATGACGTGCAGAAAGCCTGGGACTACGCCCAAGAGGGCGGTCGTGCCGGCAAAGGTCGGGTGATCATCGAAGGCTTCATCGATTTCGACTACGAAATCACCTTGCTGACCGTGCGCCACATCGGTGGCACAACATTCTGCGCACCGGTCGGTCACCGTCAGGAGAAGGGTGACTATCAGGAATCCTGGCAGCCACAAGCCATGAGCCCGGTTGCGCTGGCGGAATCCGAGCGTGTTGCCAAAGCGGTAACCGAGGCGCTGGGTGGCCGTGGTCTGTTTGGTGTCGAGCTGTTTATCAAAGGTGATCAGGTGTGGTTCAGCGAAGTTTCGCCGCGTCCCCATGACACTGGCCTGGTAACCCTGATTTCCCAGGACCTGTCGCAGTTCGCCCTGCATGCCCGCGCGATTCTGGGCTTGCCGGTGCCGCTGATCCGTCAGTTCGGCCCATCGGCTTCGGCGGTGATCCTGGTGGAAGGGCAGTCGACCCAGACAGCCTTCGCCAACCTGGGTGCTGCGTTGAGCGAGCCGGATACGGCACTGCGTCTGTTCGGCAAGCCTGAAGTGAATGGTCAGCGTCGGATGGGCGTGGCATTGGCGCGGGATGAGTCGATCGAGGCTGCTCGTGCCAAGGCGACCCGTGCTGCTCAGGCTGTTGTTGTAGATCTCTAAGACCGGGGCGCGGCATTCGCGAGCAGGCTCGCTCCCACAGTTTCGGCTGTATTCACAAATTTTGTGTACTGCACGGACCCTGTGGGAGCGAGCCTGCTCGCGAAGCTTTTGATCTTTTGTCAGGCAATCTGATTCAGGTCGTTATTGCGCGTTTCCTTCAGACACAGCACCGCGATCAAGCTGATCACCGCCGCTCCCGAAACATACCCGCCGACATAACTCAAACCGCCCATCGCCACCAGTTTCTGCGCAAAGAACGGCGCCGCCGAGGCTCCGACAATGCCGCCGAGGTTGTACGCCGCCGACGCGCCGGTATAGCGCACGTGGGTCGGGAACAGCTCCGGCAACAACGCGCCCATCGGTGCGAACGTCACGCCCATCAAGAACAGTTCGATGCACAGAAACAGCGCCACGCCCCAGGTCGAACCCTGGGTCAGCAGCGGCTCCATCAGAAACCCCGAAAGAATCGCCAGTACACCGCCGATGATCAGCACCGGTTTGCGTCCATAACGGTCGCTGGCCCAGGCTGACAGTGGCGTCGCGGCGGCCATGAACAACACGGCAAAACACAGCAGCCCCAGGAACGTCTCACGGCTGTAACCCAGGGTGGACACGCCGTAGCTCAGGGAAAACACCGTCGAGATATAGAACAGCGCATAACACACCACCATCGCCGCCGCGCCCAACAGGGTCGGCGCCCAATATTGGCTGAACAGTTCGACCAGCGGCAGCTTGACCCGCTCCTGGCGCGCCATGGCATTGGCGAACACTGGCGTTTCGTGGAGTTTCAGGCGTACGTACAGACCGACCATCACCAGCGCCGCGCTGAGCAGAAACGGAATGCGCCAGCCCCAGCTGCGGAACTGTTCGTCATCCAGCGTCATGGCCAGCGTCAGGAACAGACCATTGGCGGCGAGAAAACCAATCGACGGGCCGAGTTGCGGAAACATGCCGAACCAGGCTCGCTTGCCTTTCGGCGCGTTTTCCGTGGCCAGCAGCGCGGCGCCACCCCATTCACCGCCCAATCCCAGGCCCTGACCAAAGCGCAGCACACACAACAAAATCGGCGCCCAGGCCCCGATGCTGTCGTATCCCGGCAGCACACCAATCAGCGTTGTGCAGACGCCCATCAACAGCAGTGAGGCGACCAGCGTCGATTTGCGCCCGATGCGATCACCGAAGTGACCGAACAGCGCCGAACCCAATGGTCGAGCGAGGAAGGCAATGCCAAAGGTGAGGAACGCCGAAAGCATCTGCGCGGTGCCGGACGTTTGCGGAAAGAACACCGGCCCGATCACCAGTGCGGCAGCCGTGGCGTAGACATAGAAGTCGTAGAACTCGATCGCGGTGCCGATAAAACTCGCCGTCGCCACGCGGTTGGCGGAGTTGGTCGGTTGGGCAGATGCGGTTTCGCTGAAAGCGGTACTGGTCGTCATGCGGTGATCCCTGACAGTCATGAGCTCCGGTGGAGCGAATTATTATGGTCGAGCACCCAGGGATGTGGGATGAGGCGCGAGCGCTGTTTCGAGTAGGAACAGTCGTCGGAGTGAGGCGCAAACGGTCGAGACCTGTTTTGTGCGGGGTAAGCACAAGGTTCGGCAGGGCTTGGGTAAGCCGGCTCGATTATAGGAAGGTGGCTAACGATTGAACAAGAGCAAAAGATCGCAGTCTTTGTCAGTTCCCACATTCGGAATACGTTCCCCTGTAGGAGCTGCCGAAGGCTGCGATCTTTTGATCTTTTGATCCTCTATCTGGCAGGCACCAGAGCAGGTACAGAAGAGGTATGCCAGATCAGCACCTTGCTGACCCGGTTCTCCTCGGTCTCGAGAATCTCCAGCCGATAACGGCCGATCTTCAGGCAAACAGCGCTTTCCGGAATGGTTTCCAGCGCCTCTGTTACCAGGCCATTGAGGGTTTTCGGCCCATCGCTGGGCAAGTGCCAGCCCAGGCACTTGTTCAACTCACGGATCGAGGCGGCGCCGTCGATCATCATGCGGCCATCGGCTTGCGGGTGAATGTGCGGATTATCGAGGCTGTGCTCGCTTTCGAATTCGCCGACGATCTCTTCGAGAATGTCTTCCAGCGTGACGATGCCGAGCACTTCGCCGTACTCGTCGACCACCATGCCCAGACGTCGCTGCTGCTTGTGGAAGTTGAGCAGTTGCAGCTGCAGCGGTGTGCTTTCGGGCACGAAGTACGGCTCGTAACTGGCGGCCAGCAGTGCTTCGCGGGTCAGGTCGTTATTGTTCAGCAAGTGACGAATCTGCCGGGTGTTGAGCACGGCTTCAACCTGGTTGATGTCACTGTGGAACAGCGGCAGGCGCGTGCGCTTGGTGTTGCGCAGTTGTTCGATGATTTCTTCGATCGGGTCGTCGAGGTTGATACCGTCGACGTCACTGCGCGGCACCAGAATGTCGTTGACCGTAATGTTGTCCAGCGCATGGATACCCGACACCGGGTGCACGCGAACCGGGTGCTCCGGGTCAGCGTGACGATCAACCGGCTCATCGTCTTCGCTTAGCTGCACGACCTGGGCTTTGCGCACTAGCGGCGCCAGGAGCAAAGCGCTGATGCGGCTGAACAGCCACGCCAAGGGATAAATGATCTTCAACGGCACCGCCAGCAGCGAATTGCCAAACGCCAGCACGGCATCCGGATAACGCCGGGCGATGGTGCGCGGGAAGTAATCGGCAAACACCAGCAACACCGCACCGACACCCAGGCACGCCGCCCAAGGGCCGTTTTCTTCACAGAGGAAAATCGCCAGCAGTGTGGCGATCACCACCGCGAGCGCACGGCACAGGGTGTTGCAGAGGATCAGGCTGTCGAGCGGGAAGCTCAGCTTCGCCAGCGGTTTATCGCTGGCGCGTGAGGCGGTGCGTTGTGCGAGCAGGTGCTGCTGCGCGATTTCGACGGCGGTAAATAGCCCCGACCATAAAACCAGCAGGACAAATACCGCGAGCATCGGCCCTATGGGCAAACCGTCCATTTATGCCGCCCGTCAGATGTGCAGAATGTATTCACGAACCAGTTTGCTGCCGAAATACGCCAACATCAGCAGGCAGAAACCGGCGAGGGTCCAGCGAATCGCCTTGTGGCCACGCCATCCGAGACGATTACGGCCCCACAACAGCACACTGAAAACGATCCAGGCCAGGCAAGCCAGCAGGGTCTTGTGCACCAGATGCTGGGCGAACAGGTTCTCGACGAACAGCCAGCCGGAGATCAGCGACAGCGACAGCAGCGTCCAGCCGGCCCAGAGGAAACCGAACAGCAGGCTTTCCATGGTTTGCAGCGGCGGGAAGTTCTTGATCAGCCCGGACGGGTGCTTGTGCTTGAGCTGGTGGTCTTGCACCAGCAGCAGCAAGGCCTGGAACACCGCGATGGTGAACATGCCGTAGGCGAGGATCGACAATAGAATGTGCGCGAGGATACCCGGCTCTTCATCGATGATCTGCACCGTGCCGGTCGGCGCGAACTGCGCCAGCAACACGGTGATAGCACCCAGCGGGAACAGCAACACCAGCAGGTTCTCGACCGGAATCCGCGAGCAGGCGAGCAGCGTCAGGGCGATCACTGCCGCCGCGATAAGACTGGAGGCACTGAAGAAATCCAGGCCCAGACCGATCGGGGTCAGCAAATGAGTGAGCAGGCTGGCGCTGTGAGCCACCACGGCGAGGACGCCGAGCGTAACCAGCAGGCGCTTGTTCGCCTTGGCTCCGGTGGCCAGACGAGTGCTCTGATAAATAGTCGCAGCGGCGTATAGAAGGGCGGCGGCGAGGGTAGTCAGCAAACTGGGTGACAAGGGGAGCATAAATCCTGTTAGGCAAGCCCGAAAGGCGCTGAGTTTGGCATAGAACCCCCATGACACGAAAGACTCAGGAAGCTGACAGCGAGGTGTCCGCCAGACGCAGTCTTCGCTATAATCCGCGACCTGCCCACGCCGCAGGCTCGCCGAGCACATGTTGATTCCGGTCTGGGCCGCCATTATCCCGGTCTACACAGGGCCTGAAAGGATCGCGCAATGTTTGAAAACTTAACCGACCGTCTCTCACAGACGCTGCGCCATGTCACCGGCAAGGCGAAGCTGACTGAAGACAATATCAAAGACACCCTGCGTGAAGTGCGCATGGCGTTGCTCGAAGCCGACGTCGCCCTGCCGGTGGTCAAGGACTTCGTCAATTCGGTCAAGGAGCGCGCTGTCGGCACCGAGGTGTCGCGCAGCCTGACGCCGGGCCAGGCGTTCGTGAAGATCGTCCAGGCCGAGCTCGAAAGCCTGATGGGCGCAGCCAACGAAGACTTGAACCTGAGCGCCGTGCCGCCCGCCGTCATTCTGATGGCCGGCCTGCAGGGGGCGGGTAAAACCACCACCGCCGGTAAACTTGCGCGCTTCCTTAAAGAACGCAAGAAGAAGTCGGTCATGGTCGTGTCGGCGGACGTTTACCGCCCGGCGGCGATCAAACAGCTGGAAATGCTGGCCGGTGAAGTCGGTGTGACCTTCTTCCCGTCCGACCTGAGCCAGAAGCCGGTCGACATCGCCAGAGCCGCTATTAAAGAAGCAAAGCTCAAGTTTATTGATGTGGTCATCGTCGACACCGCCGGTCGTCTGCACATCGACGAAGAGATGATGGGCGAGATCAAGGCGCTGCACGCCGCGATCAACCCGGTCGAAACCCTCTTCGTGGTCGATGCCATGACCGGTCAGGATGCCGCCAACACGGCCAAGGCCTTCGGTGATGCACTGCCGCTGACCGGTGTGATCCTGACCAAGGTCGACGGCGATGCACGTGGTGGTGCTGCCCTGTCGGTGCGCGCCATCACCGGCAAGCCGATCAAGTTCATCGGTATGGGCGAGAAGAGCGAAGCGCTCGATCCGTTCCATCCTGAGCGTATCGCTTCGCGGATTCTCGGCATGGGCGACGTGCTCAGCCTGATCGAACAGGCTGAAGCGACCCTCGACAAAGACAAAGCCGACAAGCTTGCGAAAAAGCTGAAGAAGGGCAAGGGCTTCGATCTCGAAGACTTCCGCGATCAGCTGCAACAGATGAAAAACATGGGCGGCCTCGGCGGGCTCATGGACAAACTGCCGAGCATCGGCGGCGTCAACCTGTCGCAAATGGGCAATGCCCAGAACGCCGCAGAGAAGCAGTTCAAGCAGATGGAAGCCATCATCAACTCCATGACCCCGGCCGAGCGCCGCGACCCTGAGCTGATCAGCGGTTCGCGCAAACGCCGGATCGCCATGGGTTCCGGCACTCAGGTGCAGGACATCGGCCGCTTGATCAAGCAGCACAAGCAGATGCAGAAGATGATGAAGAAATTCACCGCCAAAGGCGGAATGGCGAAAATGATGCGCGGCATGGGCGGTATGTTGCCCGGCGGCGGCATGCCAAAAATGTAAGGCGTCCTGTCTCGCTCATTCTGCTTACTGATGGCTGCGTCTCGCCAAAAGTGAGTGAAATGAGGGAGGCGGGATCGCAGAAACTCGCCGGTCGTCGCACCGGCGCAGGCCCCGCAAGGATGCGGGATCAACAGCAAACCCGCGCTTGGCGGGAGCTGACTGGCCGTTTTAAACGACGGCTCTATATGCAAATCTGCACGGCATGCCATAGGCGCCGGAAAAAGTCATTTGCAAAAGTCCGGATATTCCTTAGAATATGCGGCCTTTCGGGCACCTATGCCCGCTGTGCATTTAGATTTGCAGCACCGACTACAGGAACGATGTTCACATGCTAACAATCCGTCTTGCCCTTGGCGGCTCCAAAAAGCGCCCGTTTTACCACCTGACCGTAACCGACTCGCGTAACCCGCGTGACGGCTCCCACAAAGAACAGGTTGGTTTCTTCAACCCTGTTGCCCGTGGTCAGGAAATCCGTCTGTCCGTGAACCAAGAGCGCGTAGCCTACTGGCTGAGCGTTGGTGCACAACCTTCTGAGCGCGTTGCTCAGTTGTTGAAGGAAACTGCCAAGGCTGCGGCCTGAGCAATATGAACGCGACGCCTGCTGTTGCTGATGATTTGATCGTTATTGGCAAAATTTATTCTGTTCATGGCGTTCGCGGCGAAGTGAAGGTTTATTCCTTTACTGATCCGACTGAAAACCTGTTGCAGTACAAAACCTGGACGCTAAAGCGCGAAGGCAATGTCAAACAGGTCGAGCTGGTCAGTGGACGCGGGAGCGATAAGTTCCTGGTCGCAAAGCTCAAGGATCTTGATGATCGTGAAGAAGCTCGTCTTCTGGCCGGTTACGAGATCTGCGTGCCGCGCAACATGTTCGCTGAATTGACCGACGGTGAGTACTACTGGTACCAACTCGAAGGTCTGAAGGTCATTGATCAACTGGGCCAACTGCTCGGGAAAATCGATCATCTTCTGGAAACCGGCGCCAATGATGTAATGGTAGTCAAGCCTTGCGCTGGCAGCCTGGATGATCGCGAACGCCTGTTGCCCTATACGGAGCAATGCGTGTTGGCAGTCGACCTCGCAGCGGGCGAGATGAAGGTGGATTGGGACGCGGACTTCTAAGCGTGGCTAACTTGCGCGTAGAAGTGATCAGTTTGTTTCCCGAGATGTTTTCCGCCATTGGCGACTACGGCATCACCAGTCGTGCGGTCAAACAGGGGCTCTTGCAGCTGACCTGTTGGAATCCGCGAGATTACACGACGGATCGGCATCACACTGTGGACGATCGCCCGTTTGGCGGTGGTCCGGGCATGGTGATGAAGATCAAGCCCCTGGAAGATGCGCTGGCTCAGGCCAAGGCAGCAGCCGGGGAGGAGGCGAAGGTTATTTACCTGTCCCCCCAAGGCCGTCAACTGAATCAGTCGGCGGTACGCGAGTTGGCACAATCGGATGCATTGATCCTGATTGCCGGCCGCTATGAAGGCATTGACGAGCGCTTTATTGAGGCTCATGTCGATGAAGAGTGGTCGATTGGCGACTATGTACTGTCTGGCGGTGAGCTGCCGGCCATGGTCCTGATCGATGCGGTTACACGGCTGCTGCCTGGAGCTTTAGGGCATGCGGACTCCGCTGAGGAAGATTCCTTTACGGATGGTTTGCTGGATTGCCCGCACTACACCCGACCTGAGGTGTATGCGGATCAGCGTGTTCCCGACGTGTTGCTAAGTGGCAATCACGCGCATATCCGGCGTTGGCGTTTACAGCAGTCCCTTGGTAGGACCTATGAACGACGCGCCGATCTTCTGGAAAGCCGCTCGCTTTCTGGAGAAGAGAAGAAGCTGCTCGAGGAATATATCCGCGAGCGGGACGATAGTTAACAACGTATCGATGGTAGATCAGTTGATTTACCTTAGGAGCACAGCATGACCAACAAAATCATCCTTGCACTCGAAGCAGAGCAGATGACCAAAGAAATCCCTACCTTTGCCCCAGGCGACACCATTGTCGTTCAGGTGAAAGTGAAGGAAGGCGATCGTTCCCGTCTGCAAGCGTTCGAAGGCGTTGTAATCGCCAAGCGTAACCGCGGCGTGAACAGTGCGTTCACCGTACGTAAAATCTCCAACGGTGTTGGCGTAGAACGTACTTTCCAGACCTACTCCCCGCAGATCGACAGCATGGCTGTTAAACGTCGCGGTGACGTACGTAAAGCCAAGCTGTACTACCTGCGCGACCTGTCGGGCAAAGCAGCTCGCATCAAGGAAAAACTGGCTTAAGTCCAGCTTCCGATGCAGAAAAAAGCAGCCTTCGGGCTGCTTTTTTGTTGTCCGAAATTCACCAAATCCCCCTGTAGGAGCTGCCGAAGGCTGCGATCTTTTGATCTTGGTTTTACCGGAAGCCCAGCAATCACGAGCAGTAAGTAATGACCCCCCGCGACCAGGAAATCGAACGCCGCACCGAACTCTCGGTGACCCGCGTCACCAAAGCCGTCTTTCCGCCGACCACCAACCACCACAACACCCTGTTCGGCGGCACTGCGCTGGCATGGATGGATGAAGTGTCGTTCATCACCGCCACGCGTTTCTGCCGCTTGCCGCTGGTGACCGTGTCCACTGACCGCATCGACTTCAATCATGCAATCCCGGCGGGCTCCATCGTTGAGCTGGTAGGGAAAGTGATCAAGGTCGGCAACACCAGCCTCAAGGTCGAAGTGGAAGTGTTTGTCGAGAGCATGAGCTGCGACGGTCGCGAGAAAGCGATTCATGGTCAGTTCAGCTTTGTGGCGATTGATGATGACAAGCGGCCGGTGCCGGTGCTGCCAGGGTTTGCTGCCTGATCCAGAACTGAGTCGCGTCATTCGCGAGCAGGCTCGCTCCCACAGTGATCAGGGTAAACACAAAATTCATGTCCGGCACACAACCTGTGGGAGCGAGCCTGCTCGCGAAGACGTCAGGTCAGGCGCCGCTGATCTCAGGCTGAATCAGAGCCAACACTGTCCACCCGGATCCCGGCTTCACCGTAGTCTCCGGCGTCACCACATGCACCCAGCCACTGTCATCGCGCATGAACAGCAACGTTGCCCGATTACCATGCAGCGCGCGGTAATCATCCCAGCCAAACCCATCCGTCAGCGTCGTGCTGTACAACTCGGCACCCTGACTCAGCCGACTGGCCAGTTTCGCGTAAGTGAGAGCCTCACTGCCCAACTGATTACCACGGTGCTCCAGACTCGCCCGATGCTTATCGCTGCGGCGGCTTTCATGACCGCTCGCCAATCCGAAAAGGCGCTGATGCCCGAAGTCATGGCGAAAGCGCATTGCCGCCAGGGTGTTGAGTTCTCCTGACGGCGACAGCGCCAGCAAGTGCCCCAGCCCGACCAGATCCAGGTGCGCATCGGCATGTTGCGAAGCCGGGTTGCCAAAGTACGTCGGTATGCCTTCCATGCGTGCGGCACGAATGTTTTCCCAGCTCGAATCGGTCAGCAAAACCCGGCTGCCGAGTTGTTGCAGCGACTTGCCCAACTCCCGCGCCGGAGCATTCGCGCCAACGATCAAAAAACCGCTCTGGGCCGGCTCGGCGACCTTCAATAGTCGGGCAAGGGGGCGCGCCGTGGCACTTTGCAGGACCACCGTGCCGATGATCACCGCAAAGGTCAGCGGCACCAGCAGCAGCGCACCTTCATGTCCGGCTTCGTGGAGGCGAATCGCGAAAATCGCCGACACCGCCGCCGCCACTATTCCCCGTGGGGCAATCCAGCACAACAGCGCCCGCTCACGCCAACTGAGGCTGGAACCGGCGGTGCTGAGCAGCACGTTCAGCGGCCGGGCGATCAGTTGAATCACCAGCAACAGAATCAACACCAGCGGCCCCAATCCGATCAGGGCGTAAAGGTCCAGGCGCGCTGCCAGCAGAATGAACAACCCGGAAATCAGCAGCACGCTGAGGTTTTCCTTGAAGTGCAGAATGTGCCGCACATCCACGCCCTTCATGTTGGCCAGCCACATGCCCATCAGCGTCACCGCCAGCAGGCCGGACTCGTGCATGACCTCGTTGGACGCAATGAAAATCCCCAGCACTGCCGCCAGCGAGGCGAGGTTATGCAGATACTCGGGCAGCCATTGCCGACGAATGACCGTGCCCAGCACCCAGCCACCGACGATCCCGAACACCGCGCCGCACAAAATGACGCCGCCGAAAGTGAACAGGCTCTGCTTGAGGCCATGCCCCTCGGCACTGGCGATGATGAAGCTGTAGACCACAACGGCGAGCAGGGCGCCGATCGGATCAATGACGATCCCTTCCCAGCGCAAAATGTTGGCAATAGACGCTTTTGGGCGCACCACACGCAGCATGGGTACGATCACCGTAGGCCCTGTCACCAGGGTCAGACTGCCGAAGAGAATGGCCAGCATCCAGTCGAATCCGAGCAGAAAGTGGGTCGCGACCGCGATGACGATCCAGGTCGAGATCGCACCGATGGTCACCAGTCGGTGGACGACGCTACCAATCTCGCGCCATTCCGACAGATGCAGGGTCAGGCTGCCCTCGAACAGGATCAACGCCACTGCCAGCGACACCAGCGGCATCAACAGGGGGCCGAACATTTCCTGTGGATCAAGCCAGCCCAGCACCGGGCCGACCAGAATGCCGGTCAGCAACAGAAACAAAATTGCCGGCAATTTCAAGCGCCAGGCCAGCCACTGGCACCCCAGCGCCGCCGCTCCAATTGCGCCAAACGCCATTAGGATTTGCTGTTCGTTCATTGAAGCTCCCTGTTCCTTGAAATGGCGGGCTATGAAAGACTAGCGCCCATTCCTACAGTTCACTCTTCATTTGCGTGCATTCTTTGAGACTGCATGCCTTGAGCGCCCATGCCTGCCATCGACCATCCGCAGATTGACCAATTCCTCGACGCTTTGTGGCTTGAAAAAGGCCTGTCCGACAACACTCGCGACGCCTACCGCAGTGATCTGGCGCTATTCAACGGCTGGCTGCAGGAAAAGAACCTGGAGCTGATCAACGCCGGTCGCGAACTCATTCTCGATCATCTGTCCTGGCGTCTGGAGCAAAACTACAAGCCACGCTCTACCGCCAGATTTCTCTCCGGCGTACGTGGCTTTTATCGGTATTTGCTGCGAGAAAAGATCATCACCGTTGACCCCACGCTACGCATCGACATGCCCCAGCTGGGTAGGCCGCTGCCCAAGTCACTGTCGGAAGCCGACGTCGAGGCACTGCTCAAAGCGCCGGATCTGAGCGAAGCCATCGGCCAGCGCGACCGCGCCATGCTGGAGGTGCTTTACGCCTGTGGTCTGCGGGTTACCGAGTTGATCAGTCTGACGCTCGAACAGGTCAACCTGCGTCAGGGCGTGCTGCGGGTGATGGGCAAGGGCAGCAAGGAGCGGCTGGTGCCGATGGGCGAGGAGGCGATTGTCTGGGTCGAGCGTTACATGCGTGACGGTCGCAGCGAGCTGCTCGGCGGCCGGCCCAGTGACGTGCTGTTCCCCAGTCAGCGGGGTGAGCAGATGACTCGCCAGACGTTCTGGCACCGAATCAAGCATCAGGCCAAGGTCGCCGGGATCGGCAAGTCGCTGTCGCCGCACACCTTGCGCCATGCGTTTGCCACGCATTTGCTCAACCATGGCGCGGACTTGCGCGTGGTGCAGATGTTGCTCGGGCACAGCGATCTCTCGACCACCCAGATCTACACCCACGTCGCCCGGGCACGCTTGCAGGACCTGCACGCCAAGCACCACCCCAGAGGCTGATCAACGTGGCCACAAGTGTTGTGACAGGCGCATTCGGCCACCGTGGCCTTATGTGTTAGGCTTTGCCGGTTTGCACGGTGGACGGTTATGACCCGGTGTTTCGGCACGGGCGTTCTGATCGATCCATTTGTCCGCCTTCAGGAGTTCTCATGCGTCTGACCCAGATTTTCGCCGCCGCAGCCATTGCGTTGGTCAGTACCTTTGCCGTCGCCGATGACGCGGCCAACAAGGCAATTCGTCAAAGCCTCGAAAAGCTCGAACTCGAGGTTCCGGTAGAAAGCATCAACGCCAGCCCGCTGCCAGGCATGTATGAAGTCAAGCTCAAGGGCAGCCGCGTGCTGTACGCCAGCGCCGACGGCCAGTACATCGTTCAGGGCTATCTGTTCCAGCTCAAGGACGGCAAACCGGTCAACCTGACCGAGAAGGCTGAACGTCTGGGCGTGTCCAAACTGGTCAACGCCATTCCGGTTGCCGAAACCGTGGTTTACCCGGCCGTGGGTGAAACCAAATCGCACATCACCGTATTCACCGACACCACCTGCCCGTACTGCCACAAACTGCACGCCGAAGTGCCTGAGCTGAACAAGCGCGGTATCGAAGTGCGTTATGTGGCGTTCCCGCGTCAGGGCCTCGGTTCGCCGGGTGACGAGCAACTGCAAGCCGTGTGGTGCTCCAAAGACAAGAAAGCCGCCATGGACAAAATGGTCGATGGCAAGGAAATCAAGGCCGCCAAGTGCGAGAACCCGGTTTCCAAACAGTTCGCGCTCGGTCAGTCGATTGGCGTGAACGGCACACCGGCCATCGTTTTGGCCGACGGACAAGTCATTCCGGGCTATCAGCCGGCGCCACAAGTCGCCAAACTGGCGCTGGGCGCCAAGTAATTCGCATCGTCACGGTCAGCCTTTGACGATCATGGTCCGGTGGTAGCATCGCCGGGCCATTAATAGAGAGCCGCGAGCACGCGGTTGTTATCCGGCCGACCCTGCGTCGGCCGTTTTATGGGGAGTTCACAGTGAATCCGGTCAAAGTAGGCATCTGTGGGTTAGGGACCGTCGGTGGCGGAACCTTCAACGTACTTCAGCGCAACGCCGAGGAAATTGCTCGTCGTGCCGGGCGTGGGATCGAAGTGGCACAAATTGCCATGCGCACGCCAAAGCCTCAGTTCCAGACGACCGGTATTGCGATTACCAACGATGTCTTCGAAGTGGCCACGAACCCTGAGATCGACATCGTCATAGAGCTGATGGGCGGCTACACCGTTGCCCGCGAGCTGGTACTCAAGGCCATCGAGAATGGCAAGCATGTGGTCACCGCGAACAAGGCTCTGATTGCCGTTCACGGTAATGAAATTTTCGCCAAGGCACGCGAGAAAGGCGTGATCGTGGCGTTCGAAGCGGCAGTGGCCGGTGGCATTCCGGTGATCAAGGCGATCCGTGAAGGCCTGTCTGCCAACCGCATCAACTGGGTCGCCGGGATCATCAACGGCACGGGCAACTTCATCCTCACCGAGATGCGTGAGAAGGGTCGTACCTTCGAAGACGTACTGGCCGAAGCTCAGGCACTGGGTTACGCCGAAGCCGATCCGACCTTCGACGTTGAAGGCATCGACGCGGCGCACAAGCTGACGATTCTGGCCTCCATCGCGTTCGGCATTCCGCTGCAATTCGACAAGGCTTACACCGAAGGCATCACCAAGCTGACCACGGCTGACGTCAACTACGCCGAAGCGCTGGGCTATCGCATCAAGCACCTCGGCGTGGCGCGCAGCACTGACGCCGGCATTGAGTTGCGCGTACACCCGACGCTGATCCCGGCCGATCGTCTGATCGCTAACGTCAACGGCGTGATGAACGCGGTGATGGTCAACGGTGACGCCGCCGGTTCGACCCTGTTCTACGGTGCTGGCGCTGGCATGGAGCCGACGGCTTCGTCAGTGATCGCCGACCTCGTGGACGTGGTTCGCGCCATGACCTCCGACCCGGAAAACCGCGTACCGCATCTGGCCTTCCAGCCGGATTCGCTGTCGGCCCATCCGATCCTGCCGATCGAAGCCTGCGAAAGCGCCTACTACCTGCGCATTCAGGCCAAGGACCATCCGGGCGTTCTCGCTCAGGTGGCGAGCATCCTCTCGGAGCGTGGCATCAACATCGAGTCGATCATGCAGAAGGAAGTCGAGGAACACGACGGTCTGGTGCCAATGATCCTGCTGACCCACCGAGTGGTGGAACAGCGGATCAACGATGCGATCGCCGCTCTCGAGGCCCTGGCCGGCGTAGACGGTCCGGTTGTGCGGATCCGTGTCGAACACTTGAATTAACAGCAGCTACAAGCGGCAAGCCACAAGCGGCAAGACAAAGCGGTTCGGCTTTTTCTTGCAGCTTGTAGCTTGAAGCTTGCAGCTCAAACCGAAGGTTTGCCCTCATGCGTTATATCAGTACCCGCGGCCAGGCACCGGCCCTGAATTTCGAAGACGTCCTGCTGGCAGGTCTCGCCACCGATGGCGGTCTGTACGTCCCGGAAGTCCTGCCACGTTTCACGCAGGAAGAAATCGCTTCCTGGGCTGGCCTGCCGTATCACGAGCTGGCCTTCCGGGTTATGCGACCTTTCGTGACCGGCAGCATTCCGGACGCCGATTTCAAAAAGATTCTTGAAGAAACCTACGGCGTGTTCTCGCACAGTGCCGTCGCGCCGCTGCGTCAACTGAACGGCAACGAATGGGTGCTGGAACTGTTCCACGGCCCAACCCTGGCGTTCAAGGACTTTGCCCTGCAACTGCTCGGTCGTCTGCTCGACTACGTGCTGGAAAAGCGCGGCGAGCGCGTGGTGATCGTCGGTGCCACCTCGGGTGATACCGGTTCGGCTGCCATTGAAGGCTGCAAGCACTGCGAAAACGTCGACATCTTCATCCTGCACCCGCACAACCGTGTGTCCGAAGTGCAGCGTCGCCAGATGACGACGATTTTCGGCGAGAACATCCACAACATCGCTATTGAAGGCAACTTCGACGACTGCCAGGAAATGGTCAAGGCCAGCTTCGCCGACCAGAGCTTCCTCAAAGGCACGCGTCTGGTGGCAGTGAACTCGATCAACTGGGCGCGGATCATGGCCCAGATCGTTTACTACTTCCACGCCTCCCTGCAGTTGGGCGGCCCGGCGCGTTCGGTGTCGTTCTCGGTGCCGACCGGCAACTTCGGCGACATCTTCGCCGGTTACCTGGCGCGCAACATGGGCCTGCCGATCAACCAGTTGATCGTCGCCACCAACCGCAACGACATCCTGCACCGCTTCATGAGCGGTAACCAGTACGTCAAGGAAACCCTGCACGCGACATTGTCGCCGTCGATGGACATCATGGTCTCGTCGAACTTCGAGCGCTTGTTGTTCGACCTGCACGGTCGCAACGGAGCAGCGATTGCCGGGCTGATGGACTCATTCAAGCAGGGCGGTGGTTTCAGCGTCGAACAAGAGCGCTGGACCGAAGCCCGCAAACTGTTCGACTCGTTGGCCGTCGACGATGCGCAGACCTGTGAAACCATTGCCGAAGTTTACGAGCAGACCGGTGAACTGCTGGATCCGCACACGGCCATCGGTGTCAAAGCCGCGCGCGAGTGCCGTCGCAGCCTGGACATTCCGATGGTCATTTTGGGCACTGCCCATCCGGTGAAATTCCCGGACGCGGTGGAGAAGGCCGGTGTAGGAAAAGCTCTCGAGCTACCTGCACATCTTTCTGATTTGTTTGAGCGAAATGAGCGCTGCACCGTTCTGCCGAACGACCTGAATGCCGTACAGGCCTTTGTCAGCCAGCATGGCAACCGCGGCAAGCCACTTTAAGCCCGCGAAAGCTGTCACATTTTGAAGCCCGTCTCCTGACGGGCTTTTTTGTTTCTACTGCCACACTGTTCGGGTTTTCACCCACGAAGGACGGGTGAGTCGATCACGAAGGATGTGGCAATGCTGTTTTATAGAGGTTTGAAACCGGCACTGGTTTGCCTGGTCTTTTTCGCAGTGATGGGACTGGTGCGCGGCAGTGTGGCGGCGCAACTGGCACTGCATGAAAACGCCGACTTGCCTGGCGTCCAGCCTGTCGAGCTGGACGCCCGCGAGCGCCAATGGATTCGCGACAACCCCAAGGTGACGGTGGCGTCGGTGCAGTACCCGTTGTATCTGTTTCAGGATGAACATGGGCACTGGAGCGGTCTGAACATTGATGTGCTCAAGCGCGTCACTGCGATGACCGGGCTTCGGTTTGAGCATCACGAGTCGTTTTCCACCGATCAGATGCTCGAGCGCCTCGAGAGTGGGCAGGCGGACATGAGTACCACCCTGGCCATGAGCGATGAGCGCAAAGTGTTTCTGGATTTCAGTCATGCATTTGGTGGCGCAGGGTGGGTGTTTGTCGGCCGCGCCGGAGCGCCATCGGTCGAGTCTCTGGAGCAACTGGCCACGCGTGTGCTGGTGCTACCAGCCCGGCATGCTCTCGAGGATGTGATCCGCCGCGAATACCCATCGATCGAGATCCGCTCGGTCAAGACCTACGCCGAAGCGCGGGCACTGGTCGAGAGCGGTGAGGCCTACGCAACCATCGAAAACGAAATCGGTGCGCAGCTTTATCCATTGGGGCTGCTCAAGGTCGGTGCTCTGGTGGAGGGCAAGTGGGAGGCTGAGCACCTGGCGGTACGCAAAGGCATGCCCGAACTCTTGAGTATCCTCAACAAGGCGCTGGAGGCGTTTCCCGCGGCCGAACTGCGCGCCATTCGCCTGAAATGGCTGGAGGGTATATCCCCGGCTCCGTCGCCCTCGCTTTGGCAGCGGATAATTGAGTGGGGCTGTTGGGCAGCGGTAGTCGCTGGCATATTCGGCCTGCTCTCGCTGGTGTGGAACCGACGGCTGACGGTGGTGATCAAGCAACGGCGCGCAGCCGAGAAAAGCCTTGGCGATCAATTGGCTTTTCAACATGCGCTGATCGACTCCATGCCCGATCCGATATTCGTTCGTGATCTGCAAGGATGTTTGATCATGTGCAACCGCAGCTACGAGGAGGCGCTTTCGGTTCGGCTGGATCAGATTCAGGGGCGGCTATTGATCGAGATCGATGCGTTGCCCGAAGCGACAGCGCTGATGCTGCACAACGAGTTCATGGTGCAGTTGCGCACGCGCAAGTCGCGCTTCAGCAAGCGCTATTTGCAGCTCAAGAACGGTCGCCGCGAGGTCTATCAGTGGACGGTGCCGTTCTACAGTGCCGACGGCAATCTGCGTGGTTTGCTGGGTGGCTGGACGGACATAACCCAGCGTCGGACGGAAAGCGGGTGCCGATGTCAGCACTGAAGATCGGAAATGTCCTATAAGACGCGGCTACTTTTCCGATGGGAGGCTTAAGAGGGCTGCCCTAGAGTGGACGATAAATGCGGTGTGAGTCCGCGATTGTCGCCCCAGAGGTCGCCCATGCGCTCGCTTAAAGTCCTGATTCTTGAACCCGATCCGTTTCAGATGATGGCATTGCATCAAATGCTCAATGCCATCGGCATCTATAACGTACTCACCGCGCCGTCGCTGGCCTCGGCCTTGTGTTCGCTGGATCATCGTGGTGCGGTCGATATCGCCATTTGCGATCCACAGCTCAAGGGCGGCCATGGCCTGGCGTTGATCCAGCATCTGGCGGTGCAGCGTGAGGCACGTGCGCTGATTCTTTTGGGGGCGGTCGCACCGAGTCTGCTGAACGATCTCGGGCCGTTGTTGAGCACTCACCGACTGCGACTGTTGGGACGTCTGCAAACGCCGGTATCGGCGGTATTGATGCGAGGTTTGCTGGACAGTTACCTGATCGCCCCCCTGCAACCCGCCGAGGTTTGATGCGTACGGTTTTTTTTCTGTCATCTTCGCCGTGCATGCTCTGACAGGCCGGTGACACTCCAATGCTTGCGACCGGAATACAGAACTTTCTTCTCGGGCCGATTGTCATTTATTGTAGACATGCCCCAGACACAATGTTTTCGGACTATTGAGTGGAGATCGAGATGGAAAGTATCAGTCTATTGCTCGGCGAGGCTCTGAGCCCGTATCAGGTTTCGTTGTCTCCAAACGGTGCTCATGGCGAATGCCTGGTGAGCTTGAAGAACAGCAGCGGCGCGATTGTGGTGGAACGTGAATTCAATCAGGCGCAACTGACCGACAAGCGTCAGTTGACCGATGTTGTCGACGGCCTGCACCGTGACATCCTGATTGCCGAAGGACGCCTGGAACCCTGCGTGATCGCGGCCTTGCGCAATGCAGCTCTGGATAAGCGTCCGGCGGTTTGAAAAATGAAATGTCTTTTGTGGGAACCTTCCTGCATCCCTGTCAGTCAGACCCCGTAACAGCAAGATCAAGCATTGTGCTCCGGTGCTTGTCGCTTGCTGCTACTGGCCTTTATGTAGGCCACGTTTAACCCCGAGTCGTCTCCCCACTTCTCGGGGTTTCTTTTGTCCGCAATTTATTCAATGCGCCGATTGATGTTCGAAAAACCTACGGGCCTGTTCGACGTAATCGGTGCGCATCTCAGGATCGAGCCAGTCAGCGTAGCGCTGGTTTAATAAATCGTGGGGCAGGGTGCGCAGCAACTGGTTGATCTCGGTGATCGCCTGGCGCCCCTGAGGCGTGTCAGAGCAGCCGATGTAACCCGAAAGATATTTGCCGTTGTCGCGAATCGGATAGAAGCGCAATTCGTCTTCGGCAATGTGCGCCAGTTGAGCCTGATAACGGATCTCCGGCCAGTATCCCAACACCACCTGCAACCGACCGAGGCGCTGCATCAGCAGCAGACTGTTCAGGGCGTCGTTGCCGTAATGAGCGGTCAGTGCATCCTTCGGGGCCTGGCGCAGCAAATTGTCGACCAACTCACCGTAACTGCGCCCCGCCACGACGCCGATTTTTTCTTCGCCATTGGCCAGGAGCGCGGCCAGATCGACCTCACCGTTCACCAGAAAAGGCGCCAATACGTCGTGATCTTTCTGGCGCACCACCAGCCCATTGCTGACAGCGCGGAACGCCGGGATGGAAAAAGCGATCCATTGCGCCCGCTCCTTGCTCCACATCAGCGACGGGTCGCACGTGAAGGTTGCGTTTTGAAGCATCTGCATGCCCCGGGCGCGGTTGACCCGCATCAGCGTGTGTTCGTATTGCGGCATGCCGGCGATAAGCATCGGCATCAAGTGGTCGATGACCCCCTGACCCTTTTTCGGACCTTCAAAAATGGTCAGTGGCGGCAGATCGCGCAGTAACCAGATCAAGGTCGGTTTTGCCTGTGCCCAGGCTGGCAGGGCCAGCAGAAACAACAGGCCGAACAGCCGCCACGTCCACCAGTGGAGGGCGTTTGGGGCGTCGGATATCTGCAGGCGTTTCAGCTCAAATGGCTCCGTCTTCACGCAGTCGGGCGATCTGCTTCTCGTCGTAGCCAAGATCGTGGAGTACCTGCGCATTGTGTTCACCGAGCTGCGGCCCGACCCATTCGGAGGAGCCCGGTGTCTCTGAGAGTTTCGGCACGATGCCGGGCATCTTGAAGGGTTTGCCATCCGGCAATTTGGCGTGCAGGAACATTTCCCGGGCCAGGTATTGTGGATCGGTGAACATGTCCTCGGCGCTGAAGATCCGGCTGACCGGCACGTCGGCCTGATTGAGCAGATCCAGCACGGTCTGCAGTGGCAGCGAATTGACCCAGCGATCGATTACGCCATACAACTCGTCACGTCGACTGTCGCGCCCGTCGTTGCTGGCCAGCATTGGGTCGTTGGCCAGATCTTCACGGCCGATGGTCAGCATGAAACGCTTGAAAATCGCATCGCCGTTGGCGCCGATCTGCACATGCTTGCCGTCGGCGCTGGTGTGGATCGAGGAGGGCGTGATGCCGGGCATGATGTTGCCGGTGCGCTCGCGGATGAAACCGAACACATCGAACTCCGGCACCATGCTTTCCATCATGGCGAAGATTGCTTCATACAGTGCGACATCGACCACTTGGCCCAAACCGCCGTTGACCTCACGATGACGCAGCGCCATCAGGGCGCCGATCACGCCCCACAGCGCCGCAATCGAATCGCCGATGGAGATCCCGGTGCGCACCGGCGGTCGATCCTCGAAACCGGTGATGTAGCGCAAGCCACCCATGGATTCGCCCACGGCTCCGAAACCCGGTTGATCCTTCATCGGCCCGGTCTGACCAAAACCGGAGAGGCGCACCATCACCAGTTTTGGGTTCAAGGCGTGCAGGGTTTCCCAGCTCAGACCGAGTTTTTCCAATACGCCCGGGCGGAAGTTCTCAATCAGGATGTCGGCTTCAGCGAGCAGTTTTTTCAGGATGGCCAAACCGTCAGGGTGTTTGAGGTTCAGCGTCAGCGACTTCTTGTTGCGCGCCTGAACAAACCACCACAAGGACGTGCCTTCGTACAGCTTGCGCCATTTGCGCAGCGGATCACCGCCGTCCGGCGATTCGATCTTGATCACTTCGGCGCCGAACTCGCCGCAAATGCGCGAGGCAAATGGCCCGGCAATCAACGTACCCAATTCAATGACTTTCACACCGCTGAGCGGTTTATTGGCGAACGGCATACAGAATCCTGTAGGACAAGGCTGAGCGTATACAGCGTTTTAACATAGCCGGCCGTCAGGCGCCCCAAGTTGATCGCCATCAATTCGATGATTGCCTACCGCATCGGTTAGACTTGCCGACTTTCCTCGTATCAAGAAGCCCGTTCATGGCCCAGCCTTCCACCACCTACAAGTTTGAACTGAACCTCACCGACCTCGACCGCAGTGTCTACGAGAGCGTCAAGCAAACCATCGCCCGTCACCCTTCGGAGACCGAAGAGCGCATGACCGTACGGTTGCTGGCCTACGCCCTCTGGTACAACGAGCAGTTGTCGTTTGGCCGTGGTCTGTCAGATGTGGATGAACCTGCTCTGTGGGAAAAAAGCCTGGACGACCGTGTCCTGCACTGGATCGAAGTCGGCCAGCCGGATTCCGACCGTCTGACGTGGTGCTCGCGCCGTACCGAACGCACCAGCCTGCTCGCCTATGGCAGCCTGCGCGTGTGGGAAACCAAGGTGATCCCGGCGATCAAGAACCTGAAAAACGTCAACATCGCCGCCGTCCCGCAAGAAGTCCTGGAAACCCTGGCCAAGGACATGCCCCGCGTCATCAAGTGGGACGTGATGATCAGCGAAGGGACGATCTTCGTCACCGACGACCGTGGTCAACACGAAGTCCAGTTGCAATGGCTGCAAGGCGAGCGCGGCTGATTCGCGCCATCGCTGATTAATCCTACGTATTCAAGAGAAGTCTCCGTCACCCCATGCGCATCGAACCTCGCCAACTGCCTGCCACTCTGCCATTTCTCGGTGATCTGCCGCCGCTGCTGACCCGCTTGTACGCGGCGCGGGGCGTGCGGTCCGAGGTGGAGCTGGACAAGAGCCTCAAGCACTTGATCCCGTTTGAGAAACTCAAGGGCATCGAGGCCGCGGTAGACCTGCTGGTGACAGCGCTGGAACAACGGCAGCGCATCCTCATCGTCGGTGACTTCGATGCCGATGGCGCGACGGCCAGCACCGTCGGCATGCTTGGCTTGCGCTTGTTGGGCGCGGCGCATGTCGACTATCTGGTGCCGAACCGCTTTGAATACGGCTACGGCCTGACCCCGGAAATCGTCGAAGTCGCACTGACCCGCGAGCCGCAATTGTTGATCACTGTCGACAACGGAATCTCCAGCGTCGAAGGTGTGGCTGCCGCCAAGAAGGCCGGGCTCAAAGTATTGATCACCGACCACCACTTGCCCGGCGATGAGTTGCCGATGGCCGATGCGCTGGTCAATCCAAACCAGCCGGGCTGCGAGTTCCCAAGCAAGGCGCTGGCCGGGGTCGGGGTGATTTTCTACGTGTTGATGGCCTTGCGTGCGCGCCTGCGCAGCCTCGGCTGGTACGAGAACGCGCCGCAACCGAACATCGGCGAACTGCTCGATCTGGTGGCGCTGGGCAGCGTCGCTGACGTGGTGCCGCTGGACGCCAACAACCGGATTCTGGTGCACCAGGGGTTGGAGCGGATTCGTGCCGGGCGCGCGCGGCCGGGGATCAAAGCGATTC
Organism: Pseudomonas sp. A0308; assembly: GCF_044218815.1. NCBI lineage: Bacteria > Pseudomonadati > Pseudomonadota > Gammaproteobacteria > Pseudomonadales > Pseudomonadaceae > Pseudomonas > Pseudomonas sp. A0308. The sequence continues at coordinate 2,121,638 of NZ_CP162581.1, read as the reverse complement.
TCGAGGTGGCCAAGCGTGATGCGGCGCGTATCACTTCAACCGATCTGGGATTCATCGTCGGCCCGCGGCTGAACGCCGCCGGGCGTCTGGATGACATGAGCCTGGGCATCGAATGCCTGCTCACCGCCGACGTCAACCTCGCCCGGGAAATGGCCGCGCAACTGGATGGCATGAATCAGGATCGCAAATCCATCGAGCAGGGCATGCAGCGTGAAGCGCTGGCCCAGCTCAAGGATTTGCCCGTCGAGTCGATGCCATTTGGTCTGTGCCTGTTTGATCCTGAATGGCACCAGGGTGTTATCGGTATTCTGGCCTCGCGGATGAAAGAGCGTTATTTCCGTCCGACCATTGCCTTTGCCGATGCTGGCGACGGTTTGCTCAAGGGCTCCGGGCGTTCGGTGCAGGGTTTCCATATTCGCGATGCGTTGAGCGTGGTCGCGGCGCAACACCCTAACCTGATCGCCAAGTACGGTGGCCACGCGATGGCGGCTGGCCTGACCTTGCCGCAAGAGAATTTTCCGTTATTCGCCGAAGCATTCGACGCCGAAGTGCGTAGGCAGCTTCGCGAAGAGGACCTGACCGGGCGCTTGCTGTCCGATGGCACGCTGGCCGTTGAAGAATTCCACCTCGAACTGGCCCGCGCCCTGCGCCATGCCGGGCCGTGGGGGCAACACTTCCCTGAGCCGCTGTTCCATGGTGTGTTCCAGTTGGTCGAGCAGCGCGTGGTCGGCGAGCGTCACCTGAAAGTGGTGCTGAAAAGCGAATGCGGCTCGGTGAAACTCGACGGCATTGCGTTCGGTATCGATCGTGATATCTGGCCCAACCCGACGATTCAATGGGTCGAACTGGCTTACAAACTCGACGTCAACGAGTTCCGCGGCAACGAGACCGTGCAACTGATGATTGCTCACATCGAACCGCGTTAACCCCATTCACGAGCAAGCCGCACGGCCGCTCCCACACCTGGAATGCATTCCCTTGTGGGAGCGAGCTTGCTTGCGAAAGCGGTCTGTCAAACACAGAATCACTCTGAACCCTCCCTCATCCCCGGTTGTCTACTAGGCTCTAAGCACTGCTTGATTGGCCTTGTGACGTCTTGTCGAATTTTTTGCCCGCGGGGGCGGGTGCTGCACCTTTTCCTGTCACTCGTCGACTTTTCAAACAGAACCCTGGAGCCTGCCCACTGATTTGAGAGGTGCCCCATGAGTCTGCTGCTTGAACCTTTTAACCTTCGCCAACTGACCCTGCCCAACCGCATCGCCGTATCGCCCATGTGCCAGTATTCCAGCGTCGACGGCCTGGCCAACGACTGGCATCTGGTGCACCTCGGCAGCCGCGCGGTGGGCGGCGCCGGGCTGGTATTCACCGAAGCCACGGCGGTCACGGCCGACGGGCGGATCACGGCCGAAGACCTTGGTCTGTGGAACGACGACCAGATCGAACCGCTGCAACGCATCACCCGATTCATTACCGCTCAGGGCGCGGTCGCCGGCATTCAGCTGGCTCACGCCGGGCGCAAGGCCAGCACTCACCGCCCGTGGATTGGCAAACATGGCAGCGTAAAACCCGATGATGGCGGCTGGACGCCGGTCGGCCCTTCACCGATTGCCTTCGACCCGCAACACACTCAACCGAAACAGCTCGATGAAGCGCAGATCGCTGACGTCATTCAAGCCTTTGTGGATGCCGCCAAGCGCGCGCTGACGGCAGGCTTCAGTGTGGTCGAAGTGCATGCGGCCCACGGTTACCTGCTGCATCAGTTTCTGTCGCCGCTGAGTAATCAACGGCGGGATCAGTACGGCGGCTCATTCGAAAACCGCATTCGCCTGGTGCTGCAGGTCACCGAAGCCGTTCGCGCTGTCTGGCCGGAAGAGTTGCCGGTGTTTGTCCGCGTGTCGGCTACCGACTGGGTCGAGGACGGCTGGAACCCTGACGAAACCGTGGAGCTGGCGCGTCGCCTGCACACCCTCGGAGTGGACTTGATCGACGTTTCGTCGGGCGGCACCGCAGCCAACGCTGAGATTCCCGTTGGGCCGGGCTATCAAACCCGCTTCGCCGAGCGCGTGCGCAAGGAGTCAGGCATCGCCACCGGCACTGTGGGAATGATTACCGAGCCCGCCCAGGCCGAGCACATTTTGCGCACCTGTCAGGCTGACATCATCTTCCTCGCCCGCGAGCTGCTGCGTGATCCGTACTGGCCGCTGCACGCCGATGATGACCTGGGTGGGCGCAAAGCCGTATGGCCGGCGCAATATCAGCGCGCGACTCATCGTGATCAGCCGATTCATGAGTCTGATCTGCGCGACTGAGTCAGTAGCGGTAAAGCAAAAAGCCCCGGTCAGTGATGGCCGGGGCTTTGTTTTGTCTGATGATCTTTTGTTGAAATACTGCCGTCATCGCTGGCAAGCCAGCTCCCACAGGTTTGGCGTCGTACACAAAAATTGTGATCAACACCAAACACTGTGGGAGCTGGCTTGCCAGCGATGAGGCCCGTGCAGGCGCCTCAAATCATCAAGGGTATTTGCGCTTGTCCGGCGCCGGCGGGAAGTACTGGTACAACCAGGTCTCGCTCAGCGTGCGGTCATTGGTACGGATGAACAACCGCAGCTCAACCGGCTCCACGCTGTCATTGGTTGGATACCAATCGAACAGGATCCGATAGCCCTTGATGTCATCCAGCACCAGCACGCTGAAGTCCTGCACCTTGCCGTTCGAGCAGGTGACTACTGGCTCGATCCCGGTGCCTGGCGGCAGGCGATCGAGACCGCCTCCGTTGAAGTCCACGGCGAAACGACGCGCCCAGACTGGCGGATAGTGCTCGCCGGGTGCCCAGCCTTCGACGAAACCGCCCATACCGGAGCGCGTGGCGTGCACCCGCGCCAACGGCGTGCTCACTGGCGGCAGGGCGCTCCAGTACAGCTTGTAGCCGTAATTCAGCGAATCCCCGGCAGCCACCGGTTTTTTCGGTGTCCAGAACGCCACGATGTTATCGAGGGTCTCGCCGGTTGTAGGAATTTCCAGCAGATCGATAGAGCCTTCGCCCCACGCGGTTGTAGGTTCTACCCACAGGCTCGGGCGCTTGCTGTACCAGTCGACGGTGTCCTGATAATTGGCGAACTCATGGTCGGTCTGCACCAGGCCAAAGCCCTTCGGATCGGTGTCGGCAAACGCGTTGAATTGCAGGGTTGCCGGGTTGTTCAGCGGGCGGCAGATCCACTCGCCGTTGCCACGCCACATCGCCAGGCGGTCCGAATCGTGGATTTGCGGGTGAATGGTGTCGCACATACGGCGCTCGTGGGTGCCGCAACTGAACATACTGGTCATCGGCGAGATGCCCAACTGTTCGATGGCAGTACGCGCATTGATGTGTGCGTCGACTTCCATCACCACGCGCTCGGCCTGGCAATCGATATCGAAACGGTAAGCGCCGGTGGCACTCGGTGAATCGAGCAGGGCATACACCACAAAACGCGTGGCGTTTTTGTCCGGCGTTTCGAACCAGAACTTGGTGAAGTCAGGGAATTCTTCGCGTTTCTTCGCGTAAGTGTCGATCGCCAGCCCGCGCGCCGAAAGGCCATATTGGCCAGTGGCATCGACTGCACGGAAATAGCTGGCGCCGAGAAACGACAGCACGTCATGCCGATCAAGTTCCGGAGCCTTGAACAACTTGAAACCGGCAAAACCCAGGTCGCCCTTGAGCTGCTGGGTGTCGACCGAAGTGTTTTCATAGTTGAACAGCGCCGGACGGAAATGCACTTCGCGGGCGGTGCGGGTCTTGGCATCGACGCTGTACATGCGCACCGGCTGGCGGAAACCCATGCCGACGTGGAAGAACTGCACGTCCAGTTGACCCTTGTTCTCCTTCCACAACGAATGCTCGCCGTCGTAGCGGATCGCGTTGAAGTTTTGCGGGGTCATGGTCGCCAGGGTCGGCGGCAGCACCTGTTTGGTGTTCTGATAGGCGTTGCCAGCGAGTTGCTTGGCCTGACGCTTCAGCGCTTCGAAATCGAAGGACTGCGCCTCGCCATCGGCGGCGCCACCATTGGCAGCCCAAGCACGGCTGGCCAGCAGGCCGGTGGCCGAAAGACCGGTGTAAGCCGCAATGGCCATGGACGCTTTGAGCAAATTCCTGCGGTGCATAAATACAACCTGTCGTGTGCAATCCCGCGCCTTTCCTGGCACGTGCTGGATCATAAAAAACGGTTCGGGCAAGCCTTCGACCAAACGCAACGGACTATAAACAGATGCCGGATAGCTTAAACCGTTCGATTGTCGAGCAGAAATGATTGATTACAAGACGTCGGCTGGCAATGAAACAAGACATGTCTGTATTTTTTCCGACAGCGCTTTCTGATTTATACGACATATCTGCTTTTCTCGACTAATTACTCTAAATAACCCTTTCCAGCGCCGAATTAATTTCTATTCTATGGGCATGACCGGTCGCGAACGCTCAGACCGGTGGGGCACTCGACGCTGCTGAAAGGGGCAGGGCGATGTGGTGGTTTAGCAGTTCTTTGACGTATTAGAGAAGGACATCGTCCATGGAAAAAATACAAGGCATCACCGACATGTTAGGCATCTTTCCCTGCCTGGGCAGCGGCCGCAGAAGACGCCGGCTCAGCTCCGACGAGCTGAAACTGGTGGAACGTTATCGAGAGCTTTCGGAGAGCGACCGGATAGCGATGCGCTATCTGGTGGACGCGATGAGGAGTGTTTCGCGGTTCTAACTCTGTGAAAGCCATTTGGCTTTTACAGCACGCAGATCAATCAACTTGCGCAGTAAACCTGTGGCGAGGGAGCGAGCTCCCTCGCCACAGGTTTTTTGTTGGATGTGAACTCAATGACAACTGTATTTATTGCCGGCTCTTTCAACATCAAGAACCTTGATCCGAAGGTTAAAGAGCGCATCAATAATATCGTTGCGTCGGATTTTGAAGTGGTGGTGGGTGATGCAGGGGGCGCCGATATCTCCATTCAGGAGTACCTGTTGAGCCTCGAACGATCCAGAACCACGGTGTTCTGCAGCGGTTCAACGACGCGGAATAACCTTGGGCAGTGGCCCGCCAGAACAGTCGACTCCCAACATTCCAAAGGAACGAGAGCCTTCTTCACTGAGAAAGACGTAGTCATGGCCGAAGCGGCTGACTACGGCTTGATGATCTGGGATGCAAAGAGCACCGGCACGCTCAGCAACGTCATTGAATTGTTGTCGAGAAAGAAAAAGTCGCTTGTTTTCGTCAACAAGGAAAAGGAATTCAAAGTGGTCGGAGACGTCAATCAGCTCGAAGAGTTGATTACTTTCGTGTCCGATCACGCCAAGCAAAAAGCCAACGAAAAAATAAAGTTGTTCGACCGTATTTCCTCGTTGAAGCACGATCAGGCAGAGCTTTCTTTTTGATGATTTTTCTCGGCTTTCCTGAACCCCGGCACCTAGTCGGTGCCGAGGTCAAAAACTCTTAGCGACTCACCTTCCAGGCATCCCCAGCCGGCGCCTTACCATGGTCATACGGCTTGCCAATCCACATGTACAACAAGCCCAACCCAATCACGATCGCGGTGCTCAGCACCATCGCATAGTTCACGTACCACGCCGCATCCGGCGTACGTGGCCAGGCCATGTTGATGATCGCGCCAACGCCATACACCAGCGCGCCGATGTTCACCGGCCAGCCCCACGCGCCGAGGGTGAATTTGCCGCTGGGTTTCCAGCCTTTGCTACGCGCGTACAGCGCGGCCAGCACGATCATCTGGAACGCGAGGTAGATGCCGATTGCCGCGAAACTGACGATGGTCGCCACGGCGTCTTGCAGGAAGAAACCGAGGGCGATGATCAGGGCCGGCAGGACGCCGGATACGAACAGCGCAGCGACCGGCACCTGGGTCGTAGGAGAGATCTTTTTCAGCAGTCGGCTGCCGATGACCATTTCATCGCGGGCGTAGGAGTACAGCAGACGACTCGCTGCAGCCTGTAGGCTGATGACGCACGAGATGAAGGAAATCATCACTACACCCATCACTACTTTCGAGCCGACCGGGCCGAACGCGTTGTTGAGGATGGTGGTGACCGGGTCTTTGTCGGTGCCGTTGATCACCGCTTGCATGTCCGGTACGGCGAGGATCAGCGCCAGACAGGCAAACATCGCAGCGATGCCACCGATGTAGATGGTCATGCGCATGGCCACCGGGATTTTTGCGCTCGGGTTAGGGGTTTCTTCGGCAACATCGCCGCAGGCCTCGAAGCCGTAGTAGAGGAACATCCCCGCCAGCGAGGCAGTGAGGAACGCCGGCAGGTACGAGCCATCGATGCTGATGTCGAAGGTGTTGAACAGCACGCTGAGCGGCTGGTGACGCTCGAAGACCAGCAGGTAAACACCGACGATCACCGCGCCGACCAGTTCGCAGAGGAAGCCGAACATGGCTATGCGCGCCAGTACTTTGGTGCCGCTGAGGTTGACCAGCGTGGCGAACAACGTCAGCACCAGGGCGATGACGATGTTGGTGTTGTTGCTCGGCTCAAATCCCAGCATGGCTGCCAGGTACGGGCCAGCACCGACTGCAACGGCAGCAATGGTGACGCACAGTGCGATGGAGTAGATCCAGCCGACCATCCACGCCCATTTCTTGCCGACCAGTCGGCGCGCCCATGGGTAAACGCCGCCAGAAATCGGGAACTGCGAAACCACTTCGCCGAAGATCAGGCACACCAGCAACTGGCCGCAACCAACCAGCAAATAGGCCCAGAACATCGGCGGGCCACCAGCGGCGAGGCATAGGCCGAACAGGGTATAAACCCCTACGACCGGTGACAGATAGGTGAAGCCCAGCGCGAAGTTTTCCCACAGGCTCATGCTGCGATTGAAGTTGGAGGTGTAGCCGAGTTTGCGCAGTTGTTCGGCATCGCTGTCGGCGACGGCAACTGAGAGGTCGGGTGATGCACTCATGTGTGTTTGCTCCGTGAAATCGGCAGATTTCGGATGGCCGAGGCCGTGGCGGGGCTTTGGGAGCGCCGCCCGGTTCGGTAGTTATTGTTTTGGGATCCTGGTGGTGCGCAGTGCCGGTTCCGTCCTAAAACCGCGGTGCTCGCGAAGCTTTTAAAGGCTTAGTGCTTGAACATCACATGCCGAACGGTGGTGTAGTCCTCCAGCCCATACATGGACATGTCCTTGCCGTAACCGGACAGTTTCTGACCGCCATGGGGCATTTCGCTGACCAGCATGAAGTGCGTATTCACCCAGGTGCAGCCGTACTGCAACCGTGCCGACATCCGATGGGCGCGTCCTACATCAGCTGTCCAAACGGAGGACGCCAAGCCGTAGTCCGAATCGTTGGCCCATTCCAGCGCCTGCGCTTCATCGGTGAATTTGGTCACCGACACCACCGGCCCGAACACTTCGCGGCGGACAATCTCGTCGTCCTGTTGCGCGTCAGCCAACACCGTCGGTTCAAAGAAGAAACCATTTCCGTCCACAGCCTTGCCGCCCGTGATCAAGCGAATGTGCGGTTGGGCAACGGCACGTTCGACGAACGATGCGACACGATCACGATGCTGTGCAGTAATCAGCGGCCCCAGTTCGGTAGAAGGATCATCCTGCAAGCCGTACTTGATGCTGCTGACTGCCGCGCCGAGCTTCTCGACGAATTTGTCGTAAATGCCTTGCTGGGCGTAGATCCGGCACGCGGCGGTGCAGTCCTGCCCGGCGTTGTAAAAACCAAAGGTGCGAATGCCTTCAACCGCCGCATCGATATCAGCATCGTCGAAGATGATCACCGGCGCCTTGCCGCCCAGTTCCATGTGCATGCGTTTGACGCTGTCGGCGGTGCTGGAAATGATGTTCGAACCGGTCGCGATGGACCCGGTCAGCGAGACCATGCGCACTTTTGGATGTGTGACCAACGGACTGCCGACCGTAGGACCACGGCCAAACACCAGATTGAGTACGCCCGCCGGGAAGATTTCCGACGCCAGTTCGGCCAGACGCAACGCGGTCAGCGGGGTTTGTTCCGACGGCTTGAGCACCACGGTATTACCGGCTGCGAGGGCGGGGGCGATTTTCCAGGCGACCATCATCAGCGGGTAGTTCCACGGCGCGATGGAGGCGATCACACCGACCGGGTCGCGGCGGATCATCGAGGTGTGGCCGGGCAGGTATTCGCCGCCGGCCGAACCGCTCATGCAACGGCTGGCGCCGGCGAAGAAACGGAACACGTCGGCAATTGCCGGGATCTCGTCGTTGAGCGCGGCGCTGTAGGGTTTACCGCAATTGTCGGACTCGAGTCTGGCCAGTTCTTCGCCGTGGGCTTCGATGGCGTCGGCGAGTTTGAGCAGCAGCAGCGAACGGTCTTTCGGTGCGGTTTGCGACCACTCGGCGAAGGCATTGTCGGCGGCACGCACGGCGGCATCGACCTGGGCTTCGCTGGCTTCGTTGATTTCCACCAGCACTTCGCCGAGCGCGGGGTTGAGCACCGGTTGGGCGGGGCCTTCGCCGTTGACCAATTGGCCGTTGATCAAGAGTTTGGTTTGCATGTCTGTTGTCCTCTTCGAATCTATTATTTTTCTGCCGAAACCGGATTGAAACTGTGGGAGCGAGCCTGCTCGCGAAAGCGGTGTATCAGTCGACATCAATGCTGGATGCGACGGCCTCTTTGCGAGCAGGCTCGCTCCCACAGGGGACGGTGGTGTCTGTCAGGGATTCATTTGCCGCCACTCCCCGCCACGCTCTCACCACCCCGCGTCAGGTAGTACGCGCCCAGGATCGGCAGCATGGTCACCATCATCACCAGCATGGCGACGACGTTGGTCACCGGCACATCCCGTGGGCGGCTGAGCTGGTTGAGCAGCCACAACGGCAACGTGCGTTCATGACCGGCGGTAAACGTGGTAACGATGATTTCGTCGAACGACAGCGCAAACGCCAACATGCCGCCGGCCAGCAACGCCGAGCCGAGGTTTGGCAGGATGATGTAGCGAAACGTCTGCCAACCATCGGCGCCCAGATCCATCGAAGCCTCGATCAAACTGTGCGAAGTGCGGCGCAGGCGGGCGATGACGTTGTTGTAAACGATCACCACACAGAAGGTCGCGTGGCCGACGATGATGGTGAACATTCCCGGTTCGATCCCCAGCGTCTTGAAGGTCGCCAGCAGCGCGATCCCGGTGATGATCCCGGGCAGCGCGATCGGCAGGATCAGCATCAACGAAATACCCTGTTTGCCGAAGAAATCGCGGCGGTATAAAGCCGCCGAGGCGAGCGTGCCGAGGACCATCGCGATCAAGGTGGCGATGGCTGCGATTTGCAGCGATAACTTGATCGATTCCAGAACGTCCGTTCGCGAAAACGCCACGCTGAACCAGTGCAGCGTGAAGCCCTTCGGCGGAAAACTGAACGCGGCCTCTTCGGTGTTGAAGGCGTAAAGAAAGATGATCAGGATCGGGAAGTGCAGAAACACCAACCCGCCCCAGGCTGCGATGCGCAGGCCCAGTGAAGCGCGCTCAGAGTGCATCGAAGGCCCCCAGTCGTTTAACGATGGACAGGTAGATGGCAATCAACACAATCGGCACCAACGTAAACGCGGCGGCCATCGGCATGTTGCCAATCGCACCTTGCTGCGCATACACCATGCTGCCCACGAAGTAGCCCGGCGGGCCCACCAGTTGCGGCACGATGAAGTCGCCCAAGGTCAGGGAAAACGTGAAGATCGATCCGGCGGCAATCCCCGGAATCGACAGCGGCAGAATCACCTGCATGAAGGTCTGGCGCGGCTTGGCGCCAAGGTCGGCCGAAGCCTGCAATAACGACGGCGGCAGGCGCTCCAGCGAAGCCTGAATCGGCAGGATCATGAACGGCAACCAGATGTAGACGAACACCATGAACCGCCCCAGATGCGAGGTCGACAAGGTGCTGCCGCCCACGCCAGGAAACCCGAGGATGAACTGCAAAACCGGTTCCAGCCCCAGGTGCTGAACGAACCACTGCGCCACGCCACCCTTGGCCAGCAACAACGTCCACGCGTAAGCCTTGACGATGTAACTGGCCCACATCGGCATCATCACCGCGATGTAGAAAAACGCTTTGGTCTTGCCGGTGGTGTAGCGCGCCATGTAGTAGGCAATCGGGAATGCCAGGATGGCGCTGGCAATCGAAACGACGATGGCCATGCTCAGCGTGCGCAGGATGATGTCGAAGTTCGACGGCTGGAACAGCGCGGCAAAGTTCGCCAGCGTCAGGTCAGGAGTGACCGCCATGGTGAAGTCGTCGAAGGTGTAGAAACCCTGCCACAACAGCACCAGCAACGAGCCGAGATAGATCGCACCGAACCACAGCAGCGGCGGCACCAGCAGCATTGACAAATACAGGTTCGGCTTGCGGTAGAGCAGGTTGGAAAACCTGCGCAATGGCGGCGATTGAGTCATCGCGAGCGTGCTCATTTCACACCCCACTCGTCACGGTATCGTGCAGCGGGATCATCGCTTCCCGCGCCCAGCGGGCGCTAAGGCGTTGACCGGTCTGATGCTGTGCGCTGCTGTCTATCCACTGGTTGTTGGCGTGGCTGATGCTCAGGGTCTGGCCGTTTTCCAGGGTCAATTCATAGCGCGTGGCGCTGCCCTGATACTGGATGTCGTGGAGCAAACCGCTGACTTCGATTTCATGGCTGGCCAAGGGGCCTTCGGCGAAACGCACATGTTCCGGACGAATCGAAAACGGCTGCGGATGGCCGCTGATCTGCCGCGCCAGTTCACCCCGAATCACGTTCGACGTGCCGACGAATTCGGCGACGAAAGTGGTGGTCGGTTTCATGTACAGATTACGCGGCGTATCGACCTGTTCGATGCGACCCTTGTTGAATACGGCGACGCGATCGGACATCGACAGCGCTTCGGTCTGATCGTGGGTGACGAAGATGAAGGTGATCCCGAGCTGGCGTTGCAGCTTCTTCAGTTCGCTTTGCATTTGCTCGCGCAGTTTCAAATCCAGCGCGCCGAGCGGCTCATCGAGTAGCAGCACTCGCGGACGATTGACCAAGGCGCGGGCGAGGGCCACGCGCTGGCGCTGACCACCGGACAACTGCACCGGCTTGCGTGCGCCGTAGCCGCCGAGCGCGACCATGTCCAAGGCTTCTTCAGCGCGTTTGTGGCGCTCGGTTTTGCCGACACCTTTGACCTTCAAACCGTAGGCGACGTTGTCGAGCACGTTCATGTGCGGGAATAGCGCGTAATCCTGAAACACAGTGTTTACGTCACGTTGATACGGTGGCAAACCCGCCGCTTCGACGCCGTGAATGCGAATCGAACCGGCGCTTGGTTGTTCGAACCCGGCGATCAAGCGCAAGCAGGTGGTTTTGCCGGAGCCGGAAGGGCCGAGCATGGAAAAGAACTCGCCGTCCTGGATATCGATGGAAACCCGGTCAACGGCCTTAACTTCGCCGAACTGCCGAGAAACATTGGTGAACTGGACTGCAAGCGTCATGGTGCGGTGCTCCAAAAAGGCGAAAGCCGTCGCAGCGGCCCTGCCTGGACTTCTGAAAAAGCTGAAATATCTAACGGTGAATGCGATCTGCTTTTTAGCGCCCTATCCCCCCGGGGGGCGGGGGGGAAGGGAGCTTGACCGAGCTGTTCTCGAGCTTAACGACCGCCCATGATCGCGATGTAGTCCTGTGTCCAGCGGCTGTACGGCACAAACTTGCCGCCCTCGGCCTGCGGGGTTTTCCAGAAGGCGATCTTGTCGAACTGGTCGAAACCGTTGGTCTTGCAACCCTCGGCGCCAAGCAATTCGCTCTCCTTGCACGCCGCCGGCACGGCCGGTAACGAGCCAAACCACGCCGCCACATCACCCTGGACTTTCGGTTGCAGCGACCAGTCCATCCACTTGTAGGCGCAGTTCGGATGCTTGGCCTCGGCGTGCAACATGGTGGTATCGGCCCAACCGGTGGCGCCTTCTTTCGGGATGGTCGAAGCGATTGGCTGCTTCTCGTTGATCAGGCCGTTGACCTGATATGGCCAGGCGCTGGAGGCGACCACGCCTTCGTTTTTGAAGTCGCTCATCTGCACTGTGGTGTCGTGCCAGTAGCGGTGGATCAGCGGCTGCTGCGCGCGCAACAGATCCAGCACAGCCTTGTACTGCGCCTCGGTCAGTTGATACGGGTCGCTGATGCCCAATTCAGGCTTGGCCGATTTCAGGTACAGCGCCGCATCGGCAATGTAGATCGGTCCGTCATACGCCTGCACACGGCCCTTGTTCGCTTTGCCGTCCGGCAGGTTCTGCGCGTCGAACAGCACATTCCAGCTGGTCGGCGCAGTCTTGAACACGTTGGTGTTGTACATCAGCACGTTCGGCCCCCACTGGTACGGGGTGCCGTAAGTCTGATTGTTGACCACGTACCACGGCGCATCTTTCAGGCGTGGGTCGAGGGTTTTCCAGTTCGGGATCAACGCGGTGTTGATCGGTTGCACACGCTTGCCGACGATCAACCGCAGCGACGCATCACCCGACGCGGTGACCAGGTCGTAACCGCCCTTGGCCATCAGGCTGACCATTTCGTCAGAGGTCGCGGCGGTTTTCACGTTGACCTTGCAGCCGGTTTCCTTCTCGAAACCGCTCACCCAGTCGTAGGCCTTGTCGCTCTCGCCACGTTCGATGTAGCCCGGCCAGGCGACGATATCCAACTGACCTTCACCAGCGCCGACAGCCTTCAGCGGTTCTGCCGCTTGCAGGCTGGCGCTGGCCAGCAGGGCCGTGGTGATTGCACTGAGCAGTGCGGTCTTGTGCACGAACATGGTTGAACCCTCTTCTTTAAATTATGGTCGGGGCAGTTGTGAACGCGGTGAAGCATGCCGTTGGCGGCTTGTTATTAGCGTAGTCAGAGATGCTGGCCGTGGCGGGCCATGATGTGCCGCACCACGCTGTAGTCCTGAAGCGAGTCGCTGGACAAGTCTTTGCCATAACCTGAACGTTTCAGCCCGCCGTGGGGCATTTCGCTGACCAGCATGAAATGGCTGTTGATCCAGGTGCAGCCGTACTGCAGACGCGCGGCGACCTGCATCGCCTTGTCCAGATTCTGTGTCCACACCGACGAGGCGAGGCCGTATTCGGAGTCGTTGGCCCAGTCGACGGCTTGGGCGAGTTCGTCGAAACGGGTCACGGTCACCACCGGGCCGAACACTTCGCGCTGGACGATTTCGTCGCTCTGCTTGCAACCGGCCAGCAGCGTTGGTTGATAGTAGAAACCGGCACCGGAATGCACCGCCGCGCCGGTCACCCGCTCGATGTGCGGCTGACCGAGGGCGCGTTCAACGAAACTGGCCACGCGATCACGCTGACGCGTGCTGATCAGCGGGCCTATTTCGTTGTCGGCATCGCGTTTGCCTGCGAAGCGCAGGCTGCTGACGGCGGCACCGAGTTCGGCGACCAGTTTGTCGTGGATGCCGGCCTGGGCGTAGATCCGGCAAGCAGCGGTGCAATCCTGCCCGGCGTTGTAGTAACCGTAAGTGCGCACGCCTTCGACGACGGCTTGAATGTCCGCGTCGTTGCAGACAATTACCGGCGCCTTGCCGCCGAGTTCAAGATGTGTGCGTTTGAGGGTTTTCGCCGCGGCCTGAAGGATTTTCTGCCCGGTGACGATATCGCCGGTCAGCGAGACCATGCGGATTTTCGGGTGACTGACCAAATGGCTGCCGACGCCTTCGCCACCGCCGCAGATGATGTTGATCACCCCGCGCGGCAGGATTTCGGCGAGCGCAGGGGCCAGTGCGAGGATCGACAGCGGCGTGTGTTCGGATGGCTTGAACACCAGCGTGTTGCCAGCAGCGAGGGCCGGGGCGATTTTCCACGCGGCCATCATGATCGGGTAGTTCCACGGCGCAATCGAGGCGACGACGCCAATCGGATCGCGGCGCACCATGCTGGTGTAACCCGGCAGGTATTCACCGCTGAGCTGGCCGGTCTGGCAGCGCACGGCTCCGGCGAAAAAACGGAACACGTCGACGGTCGCAGTCAAATCGTCCTGACGAGCCAGATGCAACGGCTTGCCGCAGTTCAACGATTCAAGGCGGGCGAGGTGATCGGCGTGTTTTTCGACGGCGTTGGCGATGTCCAGCAGCAGATTGGAGCGTTGCTGCGGCGTGGTCCGCGACCATTCGGCGAACGCCCGGTGAGCCGCGAGGATGGCGGCTTCGACCTGTTCGGTGCTGGCTTCGGCGATGTGCGTGAGGATTTCACCGGTGGCCGGGTTGAGGATCGGCTCGACAAAGCCTTCACCGGCGACCAGCTCACCGTCGATCAACAACGCGGTACACATCGGGGTCTGCGCGCCAGCCATTTTGCGAGCTCTCTTTTCTTGTATGGCCATTGTTGCTCCCTGTGTCACCGGGAGCCGACCGTCTTATAGATGCAGCAAGACTAGTGCGCGGCGCCGGGGGCGACAAATTCTAAATACTGAAGGTGGCATTCGATTAAATAGATGGCTTGCGTCCGCCGTGGGGTTGTTCGCGGGCCACGGTGAGGAAGGGGTCGACGAGAGCAGGTCGTGCGGCGCCTCGGCGCCAGGCCAGGCCGACATCAAGGGTCTGGTTGAGGTCGGCAATTGGCCGCGCTTCGATGATGTCGCCTTCCAGTGACCATGGGCGGTAGGTCATGTCCGGCTGGATCGATACACCCAAACCGGCCGCTACAAGGCTCCGCACCGCTTCGGTTGAAGCGGTTCTCAGGGTGATCTTCGGTTGCAGTCCGGCGCCGCGCCATAGGCGTTGGGCGTTGCGATCCATCTCGTCGACGTTGAGTTGAATCAACGGTTCGCGGGCAACATCGGCGAGATTGATGCTGTCGTGCTCCAGAAGCGGATGCTGGGCCGGAAGCCATAAACGGTGCGGCGAATGAGTCAGAACCTCAGTCTGCAAGGCGTGGCGATCTTCGAGGTTGGAGAGGATCAACACGCCGACGTCGATTTCGCCGCTGACCAGCAAATGCTCGATGTAGGGGCGTTCGTCCTCCATCACCCGTATCTCGACATTTGGATAAGCACGCTGAAACCGGGTGACCAAATCCGCGAGGTAATAACCAGCGACAAGGCTGGTCACACCGATGATCAACTGCCCGGCAACCTGATCGGTGCTCTGTTGCAGACTGCGTTTGGCGTTATCCACAGTCGCCAGAATCAGGTGCGCCTGGCGTAGGAATTGATGTCCCTGATGCGTCAGCGTCATGCCCTTGGCGTGTCGGCTGAACAGGCTGACGCCGATTTCTTCTTCCAGTTGCTGGATCGCCAAGGTCAGGGTCGATTGGGAAATAAACGCGGTTTGCGCAGCGGCAGAGATCGAGCCGGTCTCGGCCACGGCGATGAAATGACGGATCTGACGCAGGGTCATCATGAGAAGGGTACCCAGTGGGCGGTTTTTATAGATTGGCCTGAGTGTATATCTATTTTCACGAATGGCCTGGCCACACTGAGCAACATCTGGAAGCACACTTGTAAGTCTCTCCAGGGCACTTTCGAACTAGGCTGAGGGCCTTATAAGTCCTGATATCCCCAGTTTGGAGGCGGAACATGAACACCCGTGGATTGCTCGATCAACTACTCAAATCCGGCCAGGATTTGTTGCAGAACAAGGCCGGTGGCTCGCAGAACAAATCGGCGGCCGGTGGCCTGGGTGGCTTGCTTGGCGGATCTTCCGGCGGCGGTGGCCTTGGCGGTCTGCTCTCAGGCGCGGGTGGTGGTGCATTGGCGGCGGGCGCCATGGGTCTGCTGCTCGGCAGTAAAAAGGCGCGTAATGTCGGCGGCAAAGTCGCTGTCTACGGCGGCCTCGCCGCGCTGGGCGTGTTGGCCTACAAGGCTTACGGCAACTGGAACGCGCAAAAAGGCACCGCGCCACAAGGCGAACCCCAGACCCTCGACCGCTTGCCTCCAGCGCAGGTCGAGCTGCACAGCCAGGCGATCCTCAAGGCCCTCGTCGCCGCCGCCAAAGCTGACGGCCATATCGACGACCGCGAACGCCAACTGATCGAAGGCGAATTCACCAAACTCGACAACGATCAGGAACTGCAACACTGGTTACACGCCGAACTCAACAAACCCCTCGACCCCGCCGACGTCGCCCGCGCGGCAAGCACGCCGGAGATGGCGGCTGAGATGTACATCGCCAGCGTGATGTTGGTGGACGAGGAGAACTTCATGGAGAAGAGCTACCTGGATGAACTGGCGCGGCAGCTGAAGCTGGAGCCGGGGTTGAAGGTGGAGTTGGAGAAGCAGGTGCGGTTGGCTGCTGTGTAAACGGTACGAAAGAAAAAATCGCAGCTTTGGGCTGCGATTTTTTTGCAATTTTGTGCTGATGAAATTCTGCGTTTTGCAAATCTACCCTTCAGCGAAACAGCTTAGTAGCCGTAAATGGGAGCATAGTAAGAAAGAGGGGGGTGATTGTTTTCCCATTCTTTAGAAAGTGCGATTCCCTGTTTTATTTCTTCAGCATTAATTTTTTCTGCAATCTGAGGAAGGTTTATTCTGGCCTCTCTTGGTGAAGCCCCCCCTCCTTTAAGTTCTGATACCAAGTAGGTAAAACTGTAAGCCTTCACTAGGTCTAGAGGGAAACCATAAGTATCAGGGATGTGAGCAATGTTGAGGGCATAACTAACCAATGCGTCTATATGTCCAGCTTCGGCTGTTTTTCTAAGCCAGTATCCTATTTCTGACATGTCCCCGTTATGTTCATATAGGTAATTTGCATAGAGATACATGCCTGGTGGGAAACCTGCTTCCGCTGACGCCTTAAACCATTTTTTAATTGCTTTCTCGCGACTGCCCGGAACGATGAACCAACCTTGTCCCCTTTGATAAGCGCTAGCGAGAAGTTGTTGAGCAAAGCTGTCTTTTGACTCCGCAGCCTTTTCTAGCCAATCCAAGCCTTGATTAGCTGTAAACATTACAACCATTGCTTCTGTGTTTCCTTCGGCTGCACGCTCACGAGCAATTTTTAAAGCTCGGGCTCTCCATTCTTCACTAGTTTTGGTTGCACAGTCGTCCATTGCATTGCAGAAATCACTTTTACTACTTAGACGAAGCATGGCGTATAGGTCGCCCTGATCTGCCGCAGCTACGTACCAGTATCTGGCTTCCTTCGTCATGTATCGATTACTCAGTCGTATCGCCTCGCCCAGAAAATATTGAGACTTTCTATCGCCGGCCTCGGCCGCAACTCGCAAAAACGGTTGCGAGGAAGTCCATGCTCCTTGTTGATAAAGAATAACTCCCTTGTCTCTGGATTTTTCTTCGGACTCTGTCAGTTGTCCAGCGAAAGCGTTGGATAAGAAAAGGAATATAAGGAAGCTGAAAATTGCTCGATTGATCAATGTTAGATCCGTTGTGAATGGCTTTGAGGTCGTGTTTATGGTGCTGAAGCGGTTAAAAAGAGGCAGCAAAATAGGATGGGTCCATTTAATTGTAGTTGTTATTAAATAAATCCATCTCCTTTGTTTTGTTTGTTTTTCTTTGATTGTAGCGGTATGACTAGTACCCGTAAATGGGATCAAAATAAGATAAAGGCGCGTGAGATCTTTCCCAGTCTTTAGAGAACTCCGTTGCTTTTTTTATTTCTTCAGGGCTCATTTTTTTTCTAATTCTGGGAGCAGTCTGTTCGCATCTTCAGGTGCTGTACCTGCCTCGAGTTTCGAAAGTAAAAGCGTCAAGCCATAAGCTTCAGCCAGGTTTTCTGGGTAACCTAGTTCGTTAGATGGGTCTGAAACTTTGTATGCGTAGGTGCCCACTGCATCTATGTGGCTGTGTTTCGCTGCTTTTTTGACCCAGTATGCTATATCTTCTTTACTGCCGTTATGGTCATATAATAATTCGCATAGAGGAACATGCCTCTTGGGTTGCCACCTTCAGATGATGCTTTAAACCATTTGATTATTGCTTTTTCTCTACTGCCCGGAATCAAGAACCATCCAGCGCCACTTTTATAAGCGCTAGCCAACAGTTGTTGGGCATAACTGTCACCCGCTTCAGCTGCTTTCTCTAGCCACGACAGACCCTGGCCGGCCTTAAATAGAACAGTCATTGCCTCTGTATCACCTTTCTCCGCTCGCTCGCCTGCTTTTTCTAAAACTTGCTCCCGCCATTCTGCTGCGGTCTTTCCGGAGCAGGTACCCATAGCTCCGCACAAATCTTCTTCATTGCTCAGTCGAAGCATCGCGTAAAGACTGCCCTGCTCGGCTGCGGCTTCGTACCATTTTTCGGCTTCGGCAGTTGTATAGCGATTGCTGAGAAAAATCGCTTCTCCCAAATAGTATTGCGCTTCTGAGTCTCCCGCCTCTGCCGCTATATTTAGAGGCGGCTGAGAATCATACCAATCACTTTGGCGAAACAACGCAATGCCGGAATCTTTCGCTGTTTTTTGCGAAGCTGTTAATTCGGCGGCAGCGGAACTGCATAAGATGACTGAAGTTAGCGCGCCGAAAAATAGTTTCTTAATCAATACATGGTTCTTAGGTGGAGTTCTTTGATTATCTTAATTATTGAATAAGACCTTTTACATTTGGTTGGTGCTTGTTTATTACTTTCAATAGCCATAAATCGGAACGTAATACGAAAGCGGAGGGCGCGTTTTTTCCCAATCTCTGGCGAATGCCACACCTTGCTTAACTTGATCTTCTGTCATTTTTTCGGCAATTTCAGGAAGAATTTCTTTTCCATCTTCGGAAGCAATTCCACCGCCTTCAAGCTTTGAAAGTAAATAGGCAAGCCCATACGCCTGCACTAAATCTTGAGGATACCCTAAGTCATCTGGGATATGAGCTACGCTAAGTGCGTAGGTGCCGATTGCATTAATATATCCACCTTCAACGGATTTTCTCAGCCAGTAGGCCATTTCTTCTTTTTTTCCGCCGTGCGTATATAAGTAGTTGGCATAAAGATACATGGCTCGTGGGTAACCACCTTCAGCGGATAATTTGTACCATTTATCAACAGCCTTATCTCGACTGCCAGGGACTAAGAACCATCCATCTCCGTCTTTGTAAACTCCCGCAAGAGTATTTTGTGCTATGTGATCTCCTGCTTCCGCAGCTTTTTCTAACCATTTAAGACCTTGTTTGGTTATGAATAAAACAGTCATCGCCTCTGTGTCGCCTTTTTCAGCGCGCTCGCGGGCTAATTTTAAAACTTGGTCTCGCCATTCCCCTGCGCTCCGACCGTCGCAGCTTCCTAATTCACTGCAAAGATCATCTTTATTGCTCAGGCGCAGCATTGCATAAAGATTGCCCTGTTCAGCTGCTGCTTCGTACCATTTTTTTGCTTCGGCAGTTGTGTAACGCTTACTCAAGCGTATTGCTTCACCTAGATAATACTGTGCGGTCTGGTCGCCGGCTGTTGCTGCATCCTCTAGTAAAAGTTGGGATTTATGCCAATTATTTTGCTGAAAGAGTGCTAGGCCTTGCTCTTTTGCTATCTGTTGCTCTGGCGTGATTTCAGCAACGGCATAACCAGAAAAAAAAATTGAAAAAAGAAAGAATGTAATGATTTTATTGGTCAATGTTAGGACCCTTATAGGTTGCTTTAATGTTTTTTGTTGGGGCGAATGCAGGTCCTTTATAAGTTGTACTATATTCGCACAAACTATTTATGCGGGCGCCGAGTTTTGATGCGTGATCACGATATCGGGCGCGTGCGCGAATGCTTGTATTGTCAAGAGGCATCACAGGTTCTGCCATAAATGAATCAAGATTAAGTTTGTTCTTGCAATATGAAAAACCAGCTTGCGTCGGTCGGGTACCGTCCCGATTCATGCAAATAATAGACTCTTCAAATTGCTTGTTTGCATCAGGCTTTGAAGATATCCAATTTAAACAGCGTTCAATTGCCCGCTGTTGTAGCTGTTGTGCCTCTTCTTCGTTGAAACTTCTATTTTCTTGTTCGGCCTGTACTGAAAAAGCTCTGGGTGTAGAACTAAGTGTCATCAGTAGGGGGCCGAAAGCTTGAGGGAGTAGGTTGTATACCCAATCCTGCATTGCTTGCTGTTCGTTATCTAGAACGAGAGTGTAAGCAATCTGCCCACCCCGATCCCCTTCGGTCAGCGCATCAAAAATCTCTTTAACAATTGCATACCCACGCACGTACGCAAATACCACATCAATACCTGTGGCGCCGAGGAAGCTCAGTTTTTCCATATAGGCTGAGGCTTCCTTATCTACCCAATCTAGATCCTTGTATTGGTTCGCGGCCATTTCCTGTCGCACCAGTTCCGTCAATGCAACGATGCTGTCGTAGCCTACCTCAAAGGTCAAATAACCTTTAACCCCCGCGCCCCAGACCAGCGAGCCCTTGATCGACAGCAAAAGGTGTCCGTTTTGCATGCGAAGGTGCATATCGCCCGAGATGCCTGCGCCGAGTGCAACCGCCATTTCGACTTCCAGTTTGGCCAATGGGCGCCATTGGTTGGCTAATACGCGATTGGGTACTGGGGCAGGGGGGAGGACGCTGGGTGGTGGGCACCAGAACAGTTTGCCGGTGACTTTGCATCCGGCCTGGGCGCCGGCGAATATCTCGTACTTGGCGAGGTCGCCGGATTTCTCGGCAAGGTCCACACCGACAAGGCTGGTGTAACCGGTTTTTTGATCGAGGGTGAGATCGCGCGACAGCATGAGGCTCGCACCGGCGAATCCCCAGGCCTTGGCCTCCAGATCAAGGGATAGCTTGCCGAAGTTGACGCTGCGAACGCTGCCGTCGTGGGCGGTGTATTGAGCGGTCCAAGGCTCGGCCTTGGCCCGTTTGGGATACTCGAATTTCAGCAAGGTCACTTCCCCTCGCCATGCAGCCACATCCAGCGCGACCTCAACGTTGGCGAGTTGGGGACTGCCACTTTTCAATGTTGGCCCTTCCATTTTGACTTCGGTCAGCAGGTTGGCACCTTCCGGTAGCAGGCAGCGCACCAGTTGGGCCTGCGGGCTGTTGTCAAAAAGCATGAGGTTACGAAGCTGTTTATCTTCGAAAACCATGGCTTTGAGGTTTTCGCCCCAGCTTTTTTTCTTGGCTTCGGCTTTGATGCTTTCGACTTTGTAGCCTTTGGCTTCCAGCGCAGCGAAAAATTTTTCTGGCAGGAACAGACCATGCTCATCGAACCATGGGCCTTTCTCATCGAACTGCAGCGCGCCTTCCTGTTCCAGCCAATCACTGAACACCCGATCATCGTCTGCTTCTTTGGCAATCGACTTGGGCAAACTGGTCGCCAGCTCTTTAAGTTGGCCTTGGAACGCGTTGCCACCCGCTTGAGCCAGATGTTTCAGGCTGATGTGGTTAAGGATCGATGTGGAAGAAGCACTGCTGAGTTCGCGCAGCGGAATGTTGGTTTTGGCCAGACGTTCGAGGGGTTTTGGCTTGTAGCTTTCCGCGTCCCAGAGAAACAGGCGGGGAGGTTTGAGTGCTCGAACGCGTGCTTCGGCGGTGGTCTGAATCCGCTCTGCCTCGTCATTCAGGTCGTACCACTGCTTTTGCAAGCTGACAAACAGCACTCCGGGTGGCGCTGACTTGCCACCGGTAGCCGAGACCCATTGGGAATAACGCGCTTCGATTTTTTTCTCAAGCTCATCGCGTTTGTTTGTCAGCTCGATGAATGCCTGAAAATCCTCGGTACCTGCGTACTGGTCATCAGGGCTGAGTGCGAATTCGGGAACCGCCACCCCGCATTCGGCGAGTTCCACGATGGCATTGATGTATGGGGACATCAGGTCTTTCAGTGCGAGGATGTTGATCTGCACACCCTTGAGTTTCTTTTCGTCGATCTCGCCGGTTTCAATCAGTTTTTTGTGAAGCGCCTTGTAGTCTTTCAGGTGCTCCCACGCCGAGGCAATTTTTTTGCTGCCGGGATCGAACATTTTGTAGCCGTGAGCTTTTGCCTTGTCACGTTCTTTAATGTACTTGTCGATGGCCTCGCGAGCCTTCAAGGCGCGCGGCGTGTAGAAAACCCCGTTTTCTCGCTTGTACCCCAACTTCTCTGCGCTGGTGTCGGAGACCTTTTCCAGCGTTTCCATGTTCTTTTTGTTTTTATCGATGCGTTGCTGAGCTGCGAACAACTCGCGCTCAGCATGCATCGTCGCGTCGCTGTCACCCTTGGCTTTTGCTGCGTCCCAATCCTTGCGGCACTGCGCTTTTTTAGCCGTGTCTTCGGGGATTGCCGATTTCGACGCCAGGTAACTGCTACGGTCGTCTGCTTCGAGAAAAGCCTCCGGGCTGGGCGTGAGGAAGTAGTCCATCAGCCCGGCATCGGCGATGTTGCTCATGCGCGTGGCTTTGTCTGCGTCGACGGTTTTTTGCTTGAGCAGGTTGACGCTTTCTTTCAGCTTCTCGGACGTGCGCTTGGGCAACAGCCAGAACCGACGCTGGCCGGTGACGTAGATGATGTCGTCATAGCTGCTGCTGCAACCCGGCTTCTTGTCCTTGCAGAACGTTTCTGAGTCGGCTGATGACTTTGGTTGGTCAGCCGGGATAACAACAGGTGGTTGTTCTGGGGTAGATGCTTGTTCGGACGTACCTGTCATTTCAAACTTCCAGTCGTTGTACTTTCTCGAATGCCGGCATATCGCTGCTCAGCACGTTCATTACGTCGGCTCGCGCTCGCAACGGGCTTTGGTTCAACTGCGGCAAGAGACGCTCAAGGTGGCGTCCCTCTTCAATGCCGTGATCCACCAGCAGTTGCAAATTTTCGGACACGCCCGGCAGTTCTTCATTCGGCAGATTGTTGGCTGATTCGGCTTCGCGGGCTCGAATCCAGTACCACCAACGCACCTCATCGAACGCAACCAATGTCGTTTCCTGAAGTTGCAGCGGATACCTGTGATCGCCAGTAGAGGCATCGAATTCTTGAGTTTGTTCCCAGATGCGCCAGTTCATATCGTCAATATGCGCGGGAGGTGTATAGACGCTTTGCCAAGGACCCAATAGAGCTTGGGCAGGAACAGTCAGCGCCAGAGCACTCCAGAATGCCGGATCGTAAAAGCGTGCCAGTGAGTCGCCGTAGGATTTGCTGTTCATTCGTAAAAGTCGACGGGCATGCAGGAGGGCGTTTTCCGGTGTGTCCTGAGAGGTCAGCAGAATGCCCGCGCGGTTTGCGCGGCACAGTTCAACGGCCTTGGCTGCGGCGGCGCCTCCCGGCTTCAATTGCAGCCATAGTGGACTGACTTCATTCATTTCGGCGAAAGGTGTGCCCTGGAAAAGTTTTTCGACTTCGCCTATGTCGGCCTGCTGATAGAGCTGTTCCAGAGCGCGAGGCTGCCGGACGCTGTCGATGATGCAATACAAGGAGCGGCTTGCAGCGCTGCCTGCTGGCGTGGTGACCACGGGTTGTTCAAGAAAGTGACTTAACCATTCAGACATGGGCAAACCTCTCGCGAGCAAGCGCCATTGGCTTGCTTTCCACAGATCGGAACAAGGGGGAGGCCTTGAACGCTTTTCCGTACAAACGGGTTGAGCATGGCGGGCACTAACACTGTGCCAGCCTTATCCGCATCCGCCTGCTTCAACGGCCCCGGCAACAACGGCGCAGCGCCCGTGCCGCTACCCGGTCCACCGCCGGAGTTCATATTGATCACCGGCCCGCTCATGGTCACGCCACCGGCATCAATCTTGATAAAACTACCGCCACCGACCAGGGTCAATTCGGCGCCGGCTTCCATCACGACTTTCATACCACTGCTCAGGTGGATCTCCTGCCCCGCATCAATGAACTGCCCAGTACCAATCTTGATGTGCTGATTCACACCCACCGTCAGGTGATCATTCGCCCGCGCCTCAACTTTGCGATCGGCATAAACCGTGTGGTGTTCCTCGGCCTTGAATTCCGTGTAGCTGTTCTTTTCAACGGTGTCGTGACGCTCGTTGCCGACCCTAATCTTCTGGTCATGCTCGACGTTCTCGTCCCAATCGCGCTGGGCGTGGAGGTAGATTTGTTCCTGACCTTTCTTGTCTTCGATGCGCAGTTCGTTGTAGCCGCCGCCACCCATTGAGCTCAGGGTTTTGAAGGTGCTGCGGGTTTTGTTGGCCGGCAGTGCGTACGGGACGGTGTTTTCCTTGTGGTACAGGCAGCCGCTGATCAGTGGCTGGTCTGGGTCGCCTTCAAGGAAGGTGACCAGCACTTCCATGCCGATGCGCGGGATGGCGATGCCGCCGTACTGGGCGCCGGCCCAGGCGCTAGAGACGCGTAGCCAGCAGCTGGTTTTGTCGTCGGCCTGGCCTTCGCGGTCCCAATGGAATTGTACTTTGACGCGGCCGTACTGGTCGCAGTGGATTTCTTCACCTTTGGGGCCGGTGACGACTGCGCTCTGGCTGCCGAGGATGCGCGGTTTCGGGTGGCGCAGGGGCGGGCGGTTTGGCACGTCCCACGGGGTGGCCTGGAAACGGTTGCGGTAGCCCTGATGGAAATCGTCTTTCAGCGCGGTGATGTCACTGGTCACCGACTCTTCCAGCACTTGCGGCTGTTTGCCTTCGTGGAGGACTTCGGTGAGCAGCCAGAGGTCGTTCCACTTGGCTTTCGGGTGCGCGGTCAGTGCGAGGAAGTGGCCGCTGACCAGCAACGGCTGATCGCTCTTGCCTTCGGCCAGTTGGAAGTCGCTGCGGTGGCGTTCGAGGGCGCGTTTGGCCAGGTGTTTGCCGCGTTCGCGGTCGATGAAGCGGCCAGGGTAGTCGTAGTCCTCGAGGTCGGGCACGGCATCGCCGCGGTTTTCGCTTTCGAGGGTGATGCGCGGTTTTTCGAAGTCGTAATCGCGGCGGGTGGTGCGGCTGGTGCGGGTTTCCAGGCGCAGGTCGAAGCGTTTGATTACCGGGTCGCTCGCGACCATGCCGGAGTCTTGCTGATAGGCCACAGGCTTGAGTTTCGGGAACACCGTCTGGTCATCGCCGAACACCAGTTTGTGCGCCGTGGCGCTGTGCTGGAAGTGGTAATGAATACCTTCTTCTTCGCACAGGCGCTGGATGAAATGCAGGTCCGATTCATCATATTGCACGCAGTAGATGCGCTCGGGGTAGATCGAGCCGGTCTTGAATTCGTAGGCGTTGCTTTGGATGCCGTGCTCTTCCAGCACTTGGCCGATGATTTTCGGCACCGTGAGGTTCTGGAAGATGCGTTGATTGACGCGGTGCGTCAGGTACGACAGTTGCGGGCGCAGGGTCACCGAATAACGGGTCAGGCGTTTGCCGGAGTCACCTTGCGCGGCGCGGTAGATCTGGCCGTGGATGCCGCTGCCATCGGGCGACAGTTGCAGGAAGGCCGGTTTGTGCAGCAGGGTTTCGAGGTCCAGCGACGGTTTTTCACTGACCAGCTCCACCTCGAACACAAAAGGCTGGCTGATGGCTTCCCGACCTTGCAGGGTAAACACCTGGAAATCAGCGGAAAGACCTTCGATGGTCAGGGCAAAGTGGGTTTCATTGGCCGGCGCGAACATCCCTTGTTCCTCGTGCTGTGCAGCGGCGCTCGTCGACGCCCGCAAAAGCGGGTCAACGTACGCGAAATTCTGGAGGGGCGTAAACAACATCGACCAGCAGAGCTGGCCGATGCTTGTAACGATCAGCCGTAATTAAACGACTGGAGCACGCCAGTCATCGGAACCCGAAGTACCGGATACTTCGTGGGTCCAGGTGATTTTGCGGTAGGTGAACTGCACTTCTTCCAGGTGGGTGAAGTGCGAGTTGCCTGGATCCTGGCAGTTGTGCATTTTGTTGTTGATGGCGACGATGATCGCGTCTTCCAGTTTGGTGGTGTAGTAGTGCTCTTGAGTACCTTGAGCCGAAGTACGGAACCACTGGATAACGATTTCGCTCATGCGCTCGCCGGAAGTCAGAGCGGCTTGCAGCAGAGGCGAAGCCTTGTCGTAGACCTTGGTGATCACAACTGGCTTGTGAACGCGCTGACCGGTTGGCTGACCGGATTGCGGGTCACGCGGGATGATCACGTCGTGGCTGAAAGCCTGAACCATGACCTGGTCTTCGTGGCCTTCCTGGTAGGTGTTGCCAACGGAGTCAGCGGTGAATGCGCCTGCAGTGATCAGGCCTTGTTTTTCGCCGGTAACCGACATGTACGCTGGTGTTGCCATGGGGTGCTCTCCTTGCGGATAAATTTAAGGTGCCCGGGAGGCGAAATCGCCCGGTGGGTGCCTGACTGTTATCAAGGAGCGTGCCAGGTTTTGCGAAGTCCCCGGAGGGCGGGGGGCAAAGTGCTCTGGCCTGCGATTGTGAGGGTTTTTCACTGGGGAGCGAGGGCAAAAGTGCGCAAGAAGTTGCGCAGTACTGCGCAACTTCTTGCGCACTTGGCTGCAGGCCCCGAAAGGCATGGCCTGCAGGGCAATTGCCCCATGAAATATTACGACCAACTGCGCAACTTCTTGCGCAGTATGGCTCATTGATAGCATTGGCCGGAAACGCGGGTTTTCAACAAATGACCAATCCGGCACCATTTTTTGCCGTTCCGTCACTGGTCAGCCATCTTCCGGTTACTGGAAAGTCCCAAGCCAGAGCCTGTTGTGCTTAACGTCCAAAGGTCAGGGGGTTAAAAAGCGTCTTATTAATGAGACACCACCCTCGGCTATACTCCCCGCATTTCGACTTAGGCACGAGGAATCACTGTGAAGAACTGGACGTTGCGCCAACGCATTTTGGCGAGCTTTGCGGTGATTATCGCCATCATGTTTTTGATGGTAGTTCTCTCGTATTCGCGGCTGTTGAAGATCGAAGCCAGTGAAAACAGCGTCCGCGATGATGCGATTCCCGGGGTTTATTACAGCTCGATGATCCGTGGTGCGTGGGTCGATAGTTACTTGCAGACACAAGAACTTCTCGGGCTAAAGGAAGGGCAAGGGATTTCCAGCGAGGATGCGGCGGATTACAAGGCGTTCGAAAACCGCCTGCAAGAACAAATGGCCAACTACCGCAAAACCATGGCCACCGAGCAGGACCGTACCGAGTTCGCCGCGTTCGAGAAGTACCACGACGCCTACATGCAGATTCAGGATCAGGTGCTGGACCTGCACGGACGCAACCTGGAAGCCGATGCGCTCAAACTGTTCAACGAGAAGCTGACCCCGGCGTGGTACAGCGGACGGATGAAGCTCAACGACATCATCGGCGAGAACAAAACCGTCGCCGATCAAGCCATGGCCAATATCGACGACGCAGTAGCGGCTGCCAAGGTCAGCATGCTCATCTCGCTGCTGGTCGCCGTACTGGCGGCCGGTGCCTGCGGTTTGCTGCTGATGCGCGCGATCATGGCTCCGATGAACCGCATCGTGAAAATCCTCGAAATCATGCGGACCGGCGACTTGAGCGGCCGTTTGAATCTTGACCGCAAAGACGAATTCGGTGCGGTGGAAACCGGCTTCAACGACATGATGACGGAGCTCACCGCGTTGGTTTCCCAGGCCCAACGTTCGTCGGTGCAGGTGACCACGTCGGTGACTGAAATCGCCGCCACCTCCAAGCAACAACAAGCCACCGCCACCGAAACCGCTGCCACGACCACGGAAATCGGCGCAACGTCCCGTGAAATTGCCGCGACTTCGCGCGATCTGGTGCGCACCATGACTGAAGTGTCGACCGCTGCCGATCAGGCGTCGGTGGCCGCCGGTTCCGGTCAGCAGGGCCTGGCCCGCATGGAAGACACCATGCACTCGGTAATGGGCGCTGCTGATCTGGTCAACGCGAAACTGGCGATTCTCAATGAGAAGGCCGGCAACATCAATCAGGTGGTGGTGACCATCGTCAAGGTCGCTGATCAGACCAACCTGCTGTCGCTCAACGCCGCCATTGAAGCGGAGAAGGCCGGTGAATACGGTCGCGGTTTTGCCGTGGTCGCCACCGAAGTGCGACGCCTGGCGGATCAGACTGCTGTGGCGACTTATGACATCGAACAAATGGTTCGTGAGATCCAGTCGGCGGTGTCTGCCGGGGTGATGGGCATGGACAAGTTCTCCGAAGAAGTACGCCGCGGCATGTCCGAAGTGCAGCAGGTTGGCGAGCAGCTGTCGCAGATCATTCATCAGGTACAGGCACTGGCGCCGCGGGTGTTGATGGTCAATGAAGGCATGCAGGCTCAGGCCACCGGCGCCGAGCAGATCAACCATGCGCTGGTGCAGTTGGGCGATGCCAGCAGCCAGACCGTCGAGTCGCTGCGTCAGGCCAGTTTCGCCATCGACGAACTGAGCCAGGTAGCCGTCGGGCTGCGCAGCGGCGTTTCGCGATTCAAAGTCTGATGAGCGAAATCATCGCCAAACGCAGCGCCGCGCAGATGGCGAAGCAGGCGTTATTCCTGCTGTTTCGCATCGGCAGCGAGCGTTACGCATTGCGCGCCACCGAAGTGGCGGAAGTGTTGCCACGCCTGCCATTGAAACCGATAGCCCACGCGCCGCATTGGGTTGCCGGGGTGTTCGCCTATCGCGGCGCGGTGGTACCGGTGATCGATCTCAGCGCGCTGACGTTTGGCAAACCCGCCGAGGCGAGGACCAGTACGCGACTGGTGCTGGTTCACTACCGTGCGGACGAAGATCAACCGGGACAATGGCTTGGGCTGATTCTTGAACAGGCCACCGACACCTTGCGTTGCAATCCGGAAGATTTTCAGCCCTACGGCCTCGACAACCGTGAGGCGCCATACCTCGGCCCGGTGCGTGAAGATGCGCAGGGTCTGGTGCAGTGGGTGAGGGTCGATGACTTGCTCGATGACGCCGTGCGCACGTTGCTGTTTCCCTCGCCGCCGCGTGATCCGGCGCAACTGGAGGCGCAGTCATGAGTAGCGATCAGCGGTTTTTCGACTTCCTCAAGGAGCGGATTGGCCTCGATGTCACCTCGGTGGGCCCGGCGATCATTGAGCGCGCGGTGCGCCAGCGCACGACGCTTTCGCAAGCGGCGCACGCCGACGAGTACTGGCAACTGTTGCAAGGCTCGCGGGACGAGCAACAGGCACTGATCGAGGCGGTGATCGTCCCCGAAACCTGGTTTTTCCGGTATCCGGAATCCTTCGCCACACTCGGCAAACTCGCGCGCCAGCGTCTCGCCGAGCTGAACAACATGCGTGCGTTGCGCATTCTCAGCCTGCCGTGCTCTACCGGCGAGGAACCTTATTCGATTGCCATGGCGCTGCTTGATGCCGGAATTAAGCCGCATCAGTTCAAGGTTGACGGCATGGACGTCAGCCCGCTGTCGGTGGATAAGGCGCGGCGGGCGCTGTACGGCAAGAACTCGTTTCGCGGGCAGGATCTGGACTATCGTGACCGTCATTTCAGCGCTGAGCAGGACGGTCATCGCGTCAACGAAACCGTGCGCGAGCAAGTGCGCTTGCAGGTCGGCAATGTGCTCGATCCGACGCTTTTGGCCACCGAGCCAGCCTTCGATTTCGTGTTCTGTCGCAACTTGCTGATCTACTTTGATCAGCCGACCCAGCAGCAAGTCTTCGAGGTGCTCAAGCGCCTGACCCACGTCGACGGCGTGCTGTTTATCGGTCCGGCCGAGGGCAGCTTGCTTGGGCGTCTGGGCATGCGCTCGATTGGCATTGCGCAGTCGTTTGCGTTCAGTCGCCAAAGTCATCCACAGCCAGAACCGATGCCGATTTCCAAGCCGGTTGCGTTACCGGTCAGCCAGCCGATACGCAGCACGCCGCCACCGCCGGTGCGCAATCGACCGTTTGCCGCGGCGACACCGCTGCCAGTGACGAGCAAAAGCGCGAATCCGGACGCCGCCACCTTGTTGGCGAACATCGCCGCGCTGGCCAACGAAGGCAAAAGCGCCGAGGCTCGCGCCGCATGCGATCAATACCTGCGCAGCCACGAACCCGTGGCGCAGGTGTTCTATTGGCTGGGCCTGCTCAGCGATGTCGCCGGCCTGACGCTCGAAGCCCAGGGGTTCTATCGCAAAGCCTTGTACCTCGAACCGCAACATCCCGAAGCGTTGATGCACCTGGCTGCCCTGTTGCAGGCTCAGGGCGACAGCGTCGGTGCCAGACGATTGCAGGAACGCGCCGCACGCAGCGGCCGCACCGCCGACAGTGAGCGAAAACGATGATCGCCGACACCTTGAACGTCACCCACGAAGACGCCCGGGCCATCGATGATTGCTGGAATCGCATCGGCATCCACGGTGACAAGTCGTGCCCGTTGCTGGAAGAACACATCCATTGCCGCAATTGCTCGGTGTATTCCGCCGCTGCCACGCGGCTGCTCGACCGTTATGCCTTGCAGCAGGACGAGCGCGACCCGGTGGCGGCGGTGGTCGAAACCGACCTGAAGACCCGATCGCTGCTGATGTTCCGTCTCGGTGAGGAGTGGCTTGGACTGGCCACGCGCAGCCTCGTTGAGGTGGCGCCGATGCAGGCGATTCACTCGTTGCCGCACCAGCGTTCGCGCGCCTTGCTCGGCGTGGCGAATGTGCGCGGCGCACTGGTGGCCTGCTTGTCGCTGGTCGAATTGCTGGATCTGGATGGCAACGCGGCACCGGCGGCCGGCGCGCGGATCATGCCGCGCATGCTGATCATCGCCGCCGATGGCGGGCCGGTGGTCGTGCCGGTGGATGAAGTCGACGGCATTCATGCCATTGACGAGCGAATTCTTGATGCCGCCTCGCAGTCCGGTACTCAAGCCAGTGCCAAATTCACCCGTGGCGTGCTGCAATTGCGGGGTCGCAGCCTGCGTTGGTTGAATGAAGAACAGCTGTTGTCCGCCGTGACCCGGAGCCTCACATGACCCCCGAGCAAATGCGCGACGCCTCGCTGCTTGAGCTGTTCAGCCTGGAAGCCGAAGCCCAGACCCAGGTCCTCAGCGCAGGGCTGTTGGCACTGGAGCGCAACCCGACCCAGGCCGATCACCTCGAGTCATGCATGCGCGCGGCGCACTCGCTCAAAGGTGCGGCGCGGATCGTCGGCGTCGACAGCGGCGTCAGCGTTGCCCATGTGATGGAAGATTGTCTGGTCAGCGCCCAAGAGGGGCGGTTACTGCTGCGCCCGGAACACATCGACGCGTTATTGCAGGGCACCGATTTGCTGATGCGTATTGCGACGCCAGCGAGTGCGCCGCAACCGGCAGACATCGAAGCGTATGTGGCGTTGATGGGGCAACTGCTTGACCCATCGGCCGCGCCGATTCCGGTCACCGCCCCCGTCATGGCCGAGTTGCAGCTTGAAGCGCCTTCGCCAGTTGAACCTGCGCCAGCGCCTTCCATGGAAGCCTTGGTCGAAACATCCGAACCAGTACCAGTACCCCGCAAAAACAGGCGGACCGCTGAGGGGGGCGAGCGCGTATTGCGCGTCACTGCCGAGCGCCTGAACAGCCTGCTCGATCTGTCGAGCAAATCACTGGTGGAAACCCAGCGCCTCAAACCGCATCTGGCCACCATGCAGCGTCTCAAGCGCATGCAGAACAATGGCCTGCGCGCGCTGGAAAACCTCAATGTCCATCTCAAGGAGCATGCCCTCAGCCTTGAGGCGCTGGAAGCGTTGGAGGATGCGCGGCGTCTGCTTTCCGAGTCGCAACAGCTGCTGGCCGAAAAGAACGCCGAACTCGATGAGTTCGCCTGGCAAGCCAGCCAGCGTGCACAAGTGCTCTACGACACGGCCCTGGCCTGTCGCATGCGTCCCTTTGCTGACGTGCTCAGCGGTCAGGCGCGGATGGTGCGTGATCTGGGCCGCAGCCTCGGCAAGCAGGTGCGACTGGAAATCGAAGGCGAGAAAACCCAGGTCGACCGCGATGTGCTGGAAAAACTCGAAGCACCGCTCACCCATCTGCTGCGCAACGCGGTCGACCATGGCATCGAAACCCCGGAACAACGCTTGCTCAGTGGCAAGCCCGAGGAGGGCCTGATCCGCCTGCGCGCCTCGCATCAGGCTGGGTTGCTGGTGCTGGAGTTGAGCGATGACGGCAACGGCGTCGATCTGGAGAAAGTCCGCCGCAGCATTGTCGCGCGCCAATTATCCCCAGCTGAAACAGCGGCGCAGTTGAGTGAAGAGGAGCTGCTGACTTTCCTGTTCCTGCCCGGTTTCAGCCTGCGCGACACGGTGACCGAAGTGTCCGGCCGTGGTGTCGGCCTCGACGCCGTGCAGCACATGGTGCGCCAGTTGCGGGGCGCGGTGGAGCTGGAGCAGACGGCGGGCGAGGGCAGCCGTTTTCATCTGGAAGTGCCGCTGACCCTATCGGTGGTGCGCAGCCTGGTGGTGGAGGTCGGTGAAGAAGCCTACGCGTTCCCGCTGGCGCACATTGAACGCATGTGCGACCTGGAGCGCGATGACATCGTTCAGGTCGAAGGTCGTCAGCATTTCTGGCACGAAGGCCGGCATGTCGGGCTGGTCGCTGCCAGTCAGTTGTTGAACCGCCCGGCCAGTCAGAACAGCAGCGAAACCCTGAAGGTCGTGGTGATTCGTGAGCGCGAAGCGATTTACGGCGTAGCGGTCGAACGCTTCGTTGGCGAGCGCACGTTGGTCGTACTGCCACTGGATGAGCGTCTGGGCAAAATCCAGGACATCTCCGCCGGCGCCTTGCTCGATGACGGTTCGGTGGTGCTGATCGTCGATGTCGAAGACATGCTGCGTTCGGTCGACAAACTGCTCAATACCGGTCGCCTTGAGCGCATCGCCCGTCATGGCAACCAAGCCGCAGAGGCAGCGCGCAAGCGGGTGCTGGTGGTCGACGACTCGCTGACCGTGCGCGAACTGCAACGCAAGCTGCTGCTCAATCGCGGCTACGACGTGGCTGTGGCGGTGGACGGCATGGACGGTTGGAACGCGCTGCGTTCGGAGAATTTCGATTTGCTGATTACCGACATCGACATGCCACGTATGGACGGAATCGAACTGGTGACCTTGTTGCGCCGCGACAACCGTTTGCAATCAATGCCGGTGATGGTCGTTTCGTACAAGGATCGCGAAGAGGATCGCCGCCGTGGACTGGACGCCGGCGCCGACTATTATTTAGCCAAAGCCAGTTTTCATGACGACGCCCTGCTTGATGCAGTGGTCGAGCTCATCGGAGGAGCACGGGCATGAAAATCGCAATCGTCAACGACATGCCAATGGCGGTGGAAGCCTTGCGCCGGGCATTGGCCTTCGAGCCGGCGCATCAGGTGGTCTGGGTCGCCTACAACGGCGCCGAGGCGGTGCGCCTCTGCGCGGAAAATACGCCGGATCTGATTCTTATGGATTTGATCATGCCGGTGATGGACGGCGTCGAAGCCACCCGGCGGATCATGGCCGAGACGCCGTGTGCCATCGTCATTGTGACGGTCGATCGCCAGCAGAACGTGCACCGGGTCTTCGAAGCGATGGGGCATGGCGCGCTGGATGTGGTTGATACGCCGGCCATTGGCGCAGGCAATGCGCAGGAAGCGGCGGCACCGCTGCTGCGCAAGATCCTCAACATCGGCTGGCTGATCGGCGAGAAAACCCCGCGCGCGCGGCCGGCGCCAATGCCCCAGCGCAGTTCGGGCTCCCCCCAGCGGCTGGTGGCGATTGGTTCGTCTGCTGGCGGGCCAGCGGCGCTGGAGGTCTTGCTCAAGGGGTTGCCGCGCAATTTTTCCGCGGCCATCGTGCTGGTGCAGCACGTTGACCAGGTGTTCGCTGCGGGCATGGCCGAATGGCTCGCCAGCGCCAGTGGTCTGGACGTGCGTCTGGCGCGTGAAGGCGAACCGCCGCAGGCCGGCGTCGTGCTGCTGGCCGGCACCAACCACCATATTCGCTTATTGAAAAACGGCACGCTGGCCTACACCGCCGAGCCGGTCAACGAGATTTACCGACCTTCGATCGACGTGTTTTTCGAGAGCGTCGTCAGTTATTGGAACGGTGATGCGGTCGGGGTTTTATTGACCGGGATGGGGCGAGATGGCGCGCAAGGGCTTAAGCTCATGCGCCAACAGGGCTATTTGACCATCGCCCAGGATCAGCAAAGCAGTGCGGTGTACGGCATGCCCAAGGCTGCCGCGGCGATCGATGCCGCCGTAGAAATCCGCCCACTGGAAAAGATAGCGCCACGATTGCTGGAGATTTTCCCGAAATGAACAGTTTTATCCGCAATCCTGGCCTCCGCAGTACTCAGGTGACAGCCCATGAATGACTTACAGATCGACGACATTAAAACCGACGAAAATGCCGCCATGGTGTTGTTGGTAGACGATCAGGCGATGATCGGCGAAGCCGTGCGCCGTGGGCTGTCGAACGAAGAAAACATCGACTTCCACTTCTGCTCCGACCCGCATCAAGCCATTGCGCAAGCGGTGCGGATCAAGCCGACGGTCATTCTCCAGGACCTGGTGATGCCCGGTCTGGACGGCTTGAGTCTGGTGCGCGAGTACCGCAATCACCCGGCGACCAAGGACATTCCAATCATTGTCCTGTCGACCAAGGAAGACCCGCTGATCAAGAGCGCGGCGTTCTCCGCAGGGGCCAACGATTATCTGGTGAAGCTGCCAGACACCATCGAACTGGTGGCGCGCATCCGCTATCACTCGCGCTCCTACATGACGTTGCTGCAACGGGACGCGGCGTATCGAGCGCTGCGCGTCAGTCAGCAGCAGCTGCTCGACACTAACCTGGTGCTGCAACGCCTGATGAACTCCGACGGCCTGACCGGGCTATCGAACCGCCGTCACTTCGACGAATACCTGGAGCTGGAATGGCGCCGCTCGTTGCGTGACCAGAGCCAGTTGTCGTTGCTGATGATCGACGTTGATTACTTCAAGTCCTATAACGACACGTTCGGCCATGTCGAAGGCGATGAAGCCTTGCGCAAGGTCGCCACGGCCATTCGAGATGCCAGTGCGCGTCCGTCGGACTTGCCGGCGCGTTACGGTGGCGAGGAATTTGCGCTGGTGTTGCCGAATACTTCGCCGGGTGGCGCACGGCTGGTAGCGGAAAAACTGCGCCAGACCGTGGCTTCATTGAAGATTCCACACATTGCGCCCAGCGAAGGGACGAGCCTGACTATCAGCATTGGTCTGGCGACCATGGTGCCGCAGGCGGGCAGCGACTGCCGGTTGCTGATCTCGGCGGCGGATCGCGGGTTGTATCTGGCGAAGAACAATGGGCGCAATCAGGTCGGGATCGAGTAACCCGACTCTCACGACAAATGCAAACCCTGTAGGAGCTGCCGAAGGCTGCGATCTTTTATCTTTAAAAAATCAAAAGATCGCAGCCTTCGGCAGCTCCTGCAGTTCATTAATGCTCGATTCGCCCCGCCAGACGGGCTGCCGTTACAGCCCGATTACGTTATACTCGCCGGCTTTCAAAAGTTCGCCAACGAGTGTTGCCCGCCATGGAAATCAACCCGATCCTGAACACCATCAAGGACCTGTCCGAGCGCTCCGAAACTATTCGGGGGTATCTTTGACTACGATCAAAAGCATGAGCGTCTGACTGAAGTCAATCGCGAGCTTGAAGATCCGAGTGTCTGGAACAAACCTGAATACGCCCAGGAGCTGGGCCGCGAGCGCTCCGCGCTGGCGCAAATCGTCGATACCCTCGACGAATTGAACGGCGGTCTGGCCGATTGCCGTGACCTGCTCGACATGGCTGTCGAAGAAAACGACGAAGGCGCAGTGGGCGATGTCGTCGCTGAACTGGCCCGTCTCGAGGCCAACCTGGCCAAGCTCGAATTCCGCCGCATGTTCAGCCACGAGATGGACCCGAACAACGCCTACCTGGACATCCAGGCCGGTTCCGGCGGCACCGAAGCCCAGGACTGGGCCAACATCCTGCTGCGCATGTACCTGCGCTGGGCTGACAAACGCGGTTTCGACGCGACCATCATGGAACTGTCCGCCGGTGAAGTCGCCGGGATCAAGGGCGCGACCGTGCACATCAAGGGCGAATACGCCTTTGGCTGGCTGCGGACCGAGATCGGCGTGCACCGTCTGGTGCGCAAGAGCCCGTTTGACTCCGGTAACCGTCGCCACACCTCGTTCTCCGCGGTTTTCGTCTCGCCAGAGATCGATGACAAAGTGGAAATCGACATCAACCCGTCAGACCTGCGGATCGATACCTATCGTTCCTCGGGTGCCGGTGGTCAGCACGTAAACACCACCGACTCGGCCGTACGTATTACTCACGTACCGACCAACACCGTGGTCAGCTGCCAGAACGAGCGTTCCCAGCACGCCAACAAGGACACCGCCATGAAAATGCTGCGGGCCAAGTTGTACGAGCAGGAAATGCAGAAGCGCAACGCCGCTTCCCAGGCGCTGGAAGACACCAAGTCCGACATCGGCTGGGGTCACCAGATTCGCTCTTACGTGCTCGACGCGTCGCGAATCAAGGACCTGCGGACCAACATCGAACGCAGCGACTGCGACAAGGTGCTCGATGGCGACATCGACGAATACCTGGAAGCCAGCCTGAAATCGGGGCTGTAAAAGACGCAATACAGGATCGGCTGATTCAACGCGATCCCTGTAGGAGCCAGCCCTGCTGGCGATCCCCGGGCTGCAAGGCCCGGGGGCAACGAACCTGATGGAATATCTAAAGACATGAGCGACCAACAACTCGATCCGCAAGCCCTGCAACAGGAAGAAAACTCCCTGATCGCCCTGCGCAAGGAAAAGCTTGCTGCCGAGCGCGCCAAGGGCAATGCCTTCCCGAACGACTTCCGCCGCGACAACTACTGCGATGCGTTGCAGAAACAGTACGCGGACAAGACCAAGGAAGAGCTGGCAGAGGCTGCAATCCCGGTCAAGGTTGCCGGTCGCATCATGCTCAACCGTGGCTCGTTCATGGTGATCCAGGACATGACCGGTCGCATTCAGGTCTACGTCAACCGCAAGACCCTGTCCGAAGAAACCCTGGCCGCGGTGAAAACCTGGGACATGGGCGACATCATTGCTGCCGAAGGCACCCTGGCCCGTTCGGGCAAAGGCGACCTGTACGTTGAAATGACCACCGTGCGTTTGCTGACCAAGTCGCTGCGCCCGCTGCCGGACAAGCACCACGGCCTGACCGACACCGAACAACGCTACCGTCAGCGCTACGTTGACCTGATCGTCAATGAAGAAGTGCGCCAGACTTTCCGCGTACGTTCGCAAGTGATTGCGCACATTCGCAGCTTCCTGATGCAGCGTGACTTCCTCGAAGTCGAAACGCCAATGCTGCAAACCATTCCCGGCGGCGCTGCGGCCAAGCCGTTCGAAACCCACCACAACGCGCTGGACATGGAAATGTTCCTGCGTATCGCGCCTGAGTTGTACCTCAAGCGTCTGGTGGTTGGCGGTTTCGAGAAGGTTTTCGAGATCAACCGCAACTTCCGTAACGAAGGCGTCTCGACCCGTCACAACCCTGAATTCACCATGTTGGAGTTCTACCAGGCTTACGCCGACTACGAAGACAACATGGACCTGACCGAAGAGTTGTTCCGTGAACTGGCGCAGCTGGTTCTGGGCAGCACCGACGTGCCTTACGGCGACAAGGTGTTCCACTTCGGCGAGCCGTTCGTGCGCCTGTCGGTGTTCGACTCGATCCTCAAGTACAACCCTGAGCTGACCGCCGATGATCTGAACGACATCGACAAGGCTCGCGCCATCGCCAAGAAGGCCGGCGCCAAGGTGCTGGGCTTCGAAGGTCTGGGCAAGCTGCAAGTGATGATTTTCGAAGAACTGGTCGAGCACAAGCTGGAGCAGCCGCACTTCATTACTCAGTACCCGTTCGAAGTGTCGCCGCTGGCGCGTCGCAATGACGACAACCCGAACGTCACCGACCGTTTCGAGCTGTTCATCGGTGGCCGTGAAATCGCCAACGCCTATTCCGAGTTGAACGATGCGGAAGATCAGGCCGAACGCTTCATGGCGCAGGTGGCCGACAAGGACGCCGGCGACGACGAAGCCATGCACTACGACGCCGACTTCGTTCGCGCGCTGGAGTACGGCATGCCGCCAACGGCCGGTGAAGGTATCGGCATCGACCGCCTGGTGATGTTGCTGACCAACTCGCCGTCGATTCGCGATGTGATCCTGTTCCCGCACATGCGACCGCAAGCGTAAACGTTTCAGTTAAAAAGCCGCCTAAAACAGGCGGCTTTTTATTGCCCGTCTGGTACAAATGTATCGTTTGGTTACTTTTCAAATAACAGAGGAATGCCTGTCGTGATGGTTGCAATCGCTCAAGAAGGTGCAGCGGGTATCGCCACTGCGGTCGCTGAAAGTGTTCAGTACCAGGGTCGCAAGGCCAGCCGACAGGGCAGTGAGCAGCGTCGTCAGGACATTCTCGACGCGGCAATGCGCATTGTCGTGCGTGATGGCGTGCGCGCCGTACGCCACCGTGCCGTGGCTGCCGAAGCGGCGGTGCCCCTCTCGGCCACCACTTATTACTTCAAGGACATCGATGACCTGCTCACCGATACCTTCGCCCAATACGTTGAACGCAGTGCCGAATACATGGCCAAGCTGTGGAACAACAACGAAGGGCTGCTACGCGATATGGTCGTCAGCGGCGACGGCAGTCCCGAGTCGCGCTCGCAACTGGCCGATAATATTGCGCGGTTGATGGCCGATTACGTGCAACGACAGCTACTCAACCGTCGCGAGCATTTGATGGCCGAGCAGGCATTCCGTCAGGAAGCGCTGCTCAACCCGCGCCTGGCGATTCTGGTGCGCTCACATCAGCAGATTTTGCTGCAGGGCACCTGCCAGTTGTTTCAGGTATTGGGCTCGCGTGAACCGCAGCAAGATGCCAAGGTGTTGACGGCGATTATCGGACGGATGGAATATCAGGGCCTGCTCAACGACGCCGAGCCTTTGGCCGAGGAAGAGATGCTGGGCATTCTGACGCGGTATATGCATTTGGTGCTGGCTTCGGTGTAACGCAATGTGGTTCGTCTGACGCCGATCCCAATGTAGGAGCTGCCGAAGGCTGCGATCTTTTGATCTTGCTTTTTGAGATCAGGATCAAAAGATCGCAGCCTTCGGCAGCTCCTACAGGGGTAGGTGATTCAGGTTCATAGGGAGTGTCGAATGAAAGCCTGGCGTGGCGTGCTGATCGCCTTGTCGTTCCTGCTGCTCAGTGGCTGTCTGGTGACGTT
The DNA here is from genome assembly GCF_044218815.1 of Pseudomonas sp. A0308. Lineage (NCBI taxonomy): Bacteria > Pseudomonadati > Pseudomonadota > Gammaproteobacteria > Pseudomonadales > Pseudomonadaceae > Pseudomonas > Pseudomonas sp. A0308. Next base: position 2,082,642 of record NZ_CP162581.1, on the reverse strand, counting down.
CAAGTCGCCTTTGTCCACCAGTGATCCGGCGCCCCAAGGCCTGCTCGGCAAGTGGACGAGCGTCAATGCCTGGGGCGAGCCGATGAACCTTGAGCTGACCCGTCTGGGTAACGACCGCTATCAGGCCGTCACCTATTTCAAAGCCAAACCCCGCGAGCGCGAAGCCTATCCGTTCACTGTCTCGCATCGTGGCAATCGCTGGTACCTGTCGGCGAAAGTGCCGGCGCAGTTCGGTGGCCACTACACCATCGCCGGTTTCGAACTTACCGACAAACATGAACTGGTGGTGTACAACCTCGATCTCGAGCAGATCAATCAGGCAATCCAGCACAAAGCCCTTGACGGTCAGGCCTTCCAGACCGATGACGGCGATGGCGTTCTGGTCGACAGCAACCTCGACAAAGTCTTCGCTTACCTCGACGATCCGGCCAATTCCGATGTCTTTGTCGAAGCGGCGCGCTATCAGCGCAGGGCCGGCGCCAAATAATTCAGTAAGTCACGTTTTTTACAGGAGTTTCGGGTGGACGATTACCAGCAGTCGATACGCATATTGTCCGATCGCATTGTGCTGGCGCAGACGCCGATCCGTGTTCTTGACGCGGTCAAGTGGGACGAAAGCATCCGCAAGGGGTTTCTCAAGGCCAAGGGCAAGGAAATGCCGGCGGTGGATCGCGACTACTACCTGAACCGGCCGCTGGCGTTCGATTCGAGCAAGGTCAAACTGGAATTCCAGAACATCGAGCGCGACATCACTCGCCAGCTCGGCCAGTTCAACCCGGTCGGGCAGATCATGCGGCGCATGTGCAAGGAATACCGCATGGTGGTGCGTATGCTCGAAGCGCGCGGCACCGAAGATTTCGGTCTGATCTCCCAAGAGTTGTACGGTGCTGCATCCGACGCATTCCACGCCGGTGACCCGACCTTGGCCGACCTCGGCCTGATGATGTCCGACTATCTGAACAACATCGATGGCCGTGGCGACCTGAAGGACGAGCCAAAAACCCTCACCGCCAAGGACGCCGTGCACCTGCTGCAAACCCGTCTGAACAAAGTGTTCGGCGAGGCCGAGGAAACCATTCGCGTGTTCGAGTCCGACGGTATCGTTGCCGACGCGGCGGCGGGCGCCGACTACATCAAGATCCGCACCGACGCGATGTTCAACGATCGCGACGTGCGCGCACTCGAAGTTCACGAGGGGCTGGTGCACGTCGGTACTACGCTCAATGGTTTGAACCAGCCGATCTGCACCTTTCTTTCCAAGGGCCCGCCGTCGTCAACGGTGACTCAGGAAGGCCTGGCGATCCTGATGGAAATCATCACCTTCGCTTCCTACCCGAGCCGTCTGCGCAAACTGACCAACCGTACTCGCGCCATTCACATGGTCGAGGAGGGGGCGGACTTCTTGCAGGTGTTCGAGTTCTTCCGTGAGCAGGGCTTTGAAATGGCGGAAAGCTATGGCAACGCCAGTCGGGTTTTCCGTGGCTCGACGCCGACGGGTCTGCCATTCACCAAAGACTTGTCCTACCTCAAGGGCTTCATCATGGTTTACAACTACATTCAGTTGGCCGTGCGCAAGGGCAAGCTTGAGCAGATTCCCCTGTTGTTCTGCGGCAAGACCACCCTGGAAGACATGCGCACCTTGCGCCAATTGGTGGATGAGGGGCTGGTGGTGGCGCCGAAATATCTGCCGGACCAGTTCCGTGATTTGAATGCTTTGTCGGCGTGGATGTGCTTCTCCAACTTCCTTAATCATTTGAGTCTGGATCGGATCGAGGCAGATTACTCAAACATCCTTTAGACCTGACGCAAATCCTGAGGGAGCTGGCAAGCCAGCTCCCTCAGGGTTGTTTATTGCCACCATTATTGTGTTCCAACCCGAACATTCGCGAGGTTTCACCGGATGAGAATCCTCGGCATCTTCTGCCTGCTCCTGACCCTTGGTGGTTGCAGCTCACTGTTGTTCTATCCCGAGCCGGGCCAAATCTTCACCCCGGAAAAAGCCAGGCTCGAATACCGCACCGTCACCCTGACCACCGCCGACGGCCTCAAGCTGAACGCGTGGTGGCTGCCGGCCAAACCGGGTGTCGAGGTCAAAGGTACGGTTCTGCACCTGCATGGCAACGGTGGGAATCTGCCGATGCATTTGGGCGGGAGCTGGTGGTTGCCGAAAAATGGCTATCAAGTGTTGCTGGTGGACTATCGCGGCTATGGCTTGTCCGAGGGTGAACCCAGCTTGCCGGCGATTTATCAGGACATCGATGCGGCCTTCGCCTGGCTGGACAAGGCACCCGAAATCAAAGGCAAGCCGCTGATTCTCCTCGGGCAAAGCCTCGGCGGCTCTATGGCCGTGCATTGGCTGGTGCAGCATCCCGAGCGGCAGAAGCAACTCAAGGCCCTGGTGCTCGACGGTGTGCCCGCCAGTTATCGCAGCGTTGGCCAATATGCCCTCAGCACTTCGTGGCTGACCTGGCCGTTTCAGGTGCCGCTGTCGTGGCTGGTGCCGGATGGCGACAGCGCAATCAATTCAATGCCGCAACTCAACGGCGTGCCGAAACTGATCTTCCACAGCATTGATGATCCGCTGGTGCCTCTATCCAATGGCATCCGTCTGTATCAAGCTGCGCCGCCTCCGCGCGTATTGCAGTTGACGCGCGGCGGTCATGTGCAGACCTTTGGCGACCCGGTCTGGCGTCAGGTGATGCTGCGCTATCTTGATGACCCCGAGCACTTCAACGGCCTGCGCCGTCTCGGCGAAATCCCCAATTACCCGCAACCCCCGAATTCTGAAGATGAGAGTCCGCAATGAGTGAAGAACGTAACGCCATCCCGCTGATCATCACGGGTATCTGCAGCATCCTCGGCACCGTTGGCGCCCTGTGGTACTACGGCTACCTGCACTTCGCCAAGCCTGAAGATGCCTTGTTGCTCAGCGACTTCACCATGCTCAAGACCGTGCCGGGCGAAGACTACAAAGTATCGCTGGAGCCGGCGGCGCAGGTGGCCCAGTGCATCGATGGTGTGTTGGTAATGTTCGATACTGAACAGAAAGGGCTGAGCGGCGTGTTGATCAACAGCAAGAAGAGGGCCGTGCGCTGCATGGGCGAAGAAACTCCGCAGAAGCTGCAACCGTAAGCGAAGCGGTGAGTTGTACTCCCCTTTTTCATGTGTGAAATCGGGGAGTAGCCGATGTTTCAGGGCGCAATCACGAAGCTGCGATCGCTAATGGGGGACCCGCTGATACCCATCTGTTGGCTTACCCATACTACGTGGCTGCCAGCCTGGAGATTTTCCAAGGTCGTGCTCCAGTTACCTTTAGCGTCGGCGACAACGGAGAAGTTCCTCACATACCAGCCTCCCAATGCCCTGTACGCCCCTCCGATACTAGCCCCGGGTCTGGCAGTACCAGAAACTACGGCAGGATTTTGAATTGCTGGCGCTCCCTGCGCAGGTGAAGTAATAACGGGGGCAGCTAACTCTGGCCACGCGCAACTCCCAGCCTCTCGATTTACCCCAATCGCAACGGTGGCTCCATCCAAGTTGGCACTGCATACCTCGATAGTTATTCCGGCGGGTTCATCCCTCAACATCTTCCCGGGTAGTAAAGACGGATCTGCTGTCGTCGCCGTCTCCGGAGTGCCGTCGAGTTGGGTATTCACGAGTGAGCCTGTCATCGTTGTGTATCTCACCCAGACACCATTCACTTTATTATCACCGGGTGGGAAGTTATCGAACCGGGTCGGCTTACGATATTCCAGCGCAAGTTGAGCGGGCTGCAGGCCCTTACGATTGATCAAATAGAGTTGCGGCCCCTCTGCGCCAAGCACGCCCAGACGATAAAGCCCGGTACGGTTGACAACGGCAGCTTGCGAGTCATCCAGCCAGCCCGAGTACCAGCGATTATTCGCAGGATAAAGTGTTCCCCCGCCCGAGACCGAATCGCCCAGGTCACCGTATAGGATGGTCTGACATCCTGTTGGCGCGAGCACGGCATCACCGTTTTTCTTGCATCGCTTGTATGTGAAACCATGGTGATATCCGAGGTTGTGCCCGAACTCATGTTTGAATACATGGGGGCCGCCTGCCTGGCCGTACACCCCCATAGTATTTCCGGGTACCCAGGCGGACGCGCTTCCTCCGCAATCAATAATGTTTATGAAATAGTCGAAATTGTTCCGATCTATTCCCAATGCGGATGCCGCTTTAACTGCCTCGGAGTGGGCCAGATTTAAAGGCAAGGGGGAACCCCTCTTACATAGCTCGGGACGGCGACCTGATGTGAACTCCACTACTTGGCCGCTAAGGTCCAGCTTGCCCCCTGAAGCTGCGTAGAGGTAAGAACGCAGCGAGTCAGGATCGTTGGATAGCGTGAATTTTTCATTCAGATCTTTTCTTACTCCGTCACCGTCCTGCCAGTGGACGACGGTTACCAACATTTTTTTATTACCTACTATGGGGCGTTGGTTAACGCCCGGCGTTGGCAAGGGAATGTCATTAGGTATGGCGTCCCTGTCGCCATATTCAAAACTGCTTCCCGGCCTGGAATCAGAAGGCGATTCATTTAACTGAGTGCAACCTGATAAGACTATCGCCGCCAACAGCGATGAAAGAGCTACGCGCACTTGCATGGTTATGTCCCTTGATACCCATGAGTCGGGTGTAGCCTTACTAGTATCTGATTCGTTTCAAACCGCCTACTGTCATATCTGACAGGTCCAGACGAGCAGTCGTACTGGGCGCACAAACAAAAGCCCCGCCTGACTGAGTCAGGCGGGGCTTTTGCGTTGCAGCGTGAAGCTTAGTTCGAGCTGACAGCCGAACGTGGCATCACTGGCTGGTTGTCGTTGGAAATGGTCACTTCCACGCGACGGTTCATCGCACGGCCGGAAACACTGCCGTTCTCGGCAACCGGATATTCCTTGCCGTAGCCCTGAGCGACGATGCGCGCTGGATCAACGCCCATTTTCACCAGTGCAGTGCGCACGGAGTTGGCGCGACGCTCCGACAGGGTCTGGTTGTAGCTGGCGGCGCCAGTGCTGTCGGTGTAACCCTCGACGATCACTTTGCGATCAGGGTTTTCCTGAAGGAACTGGGCCAGTTTGTTGATGTTCACCAGACCGCTGGACTTCAGGTCAGCCTTGTTGGTGGCGAACAGTACGTCACCGAAAGTCACCAGCGTACCGCGATCGGTCTGCTTGGCGTTGAGGCTGTCCTGCAGCTGTTTGATCTGTTGATCGCGAGCATCCAGACGCGCCTGAGCACGTTGGGCAGCGGCGTTCTTCAGATTGTTTTCAGCGGTACGCAGGGCGATGGTCTGCTTGGCCACTTCCACGCGCTGGTTGGTCAGGTAAGCCAGTTGATCGACCTTGGCCGCGTCTTGCTTGTCCAGGTAGGCCTTGTCGGCCTTGTCCAGGTACTCACTGGCGTCTTTGGTTTCCAGCGCCGCTACTTTGCTCGCCTGCGGGTTGGCTTGCAGGCCGGCGTAGTTGGTGCGAGCGTTTTCCAGGTTCGGATTAGGCGGGGTGGAGCAGGCAGCCAAGGCAACGCTTGCGGCCAGAAGAGCGGGAATCATCAGTTGCTTACGCATAATTTGTCGTCCTTTCTATCGGTAAGAGTTTCAGCTTTGCGGTCGGGATGCGCGCTTACTTCACGGTGCGCTGACTTTCCTGACGCAGTTCCTGAACACCTTTCTGGGAATCCTTCACAGCCAGTTCAGCCTTGGCCGCCTGAGCTTTGCGTTCTGCTACGCGGGCGTCCCACTCAGCTTGCTCGGACAGCGTGCGAGCTTCTTCGTACTTCTTGTCGTGCATGGCGATTTCGGCTTGCTTGAGTTTGTCCTGCGCCTGCTTCATTTCAACGGCAGCGAACTCGGTACCACCGGCGCTGACGGCGCTGTTGACCGCAGATTGGGTCACAGCGTACTGCTCGGTCGGTGGATTACCGGCGCAACCGGCCAGTACGAAGCTGGTGCCGATTGCCAGGGCGGCCAGTTTCAGACCGCGCAGGTGGGTAAACGAGGTTTGGTTTTTCATGGTCTTCAACTCCATTAGGCATCTCCTGAATACATCTGAATCCATCCTGGTCGAGGAGCCTTAAGCGTCTTGCAACAGCGCGTTTTTGAAACGCTCGTTCCAGGAGTGGTTACAGGGTCCGACCGGCGGCGGTTTTCAAAAGTTCAGAAAAGATGGCCTATCGCCAAAAAAAGTTTTGACCGAATGGACAAGGCTCTAGGGCGGGAACTTTGGCGAGGTGGAGTGGTACGCGCGGCGTAAGAAATGAACGAAAGCGACGCTGTATTGAAGGACAAATATGTTCCCCGTGGGAGCTGGCTTGCCAGCGATGAGGTCATCAGATTCAGTATGTCAGGGACTGAACTGACGCCATCGCTGGCAAGCCAGCGCCCACAGGTTTTGTGTTGTTCCGTCAGTGTTTCTGCTTGTTTTCAGCCGATGACAAATCCTGTAAATGCCGCCGCGACAGCGCCAGGAAGCGAGGCGTTGGCCCGACGTCTTCATACAACGGATCACCTTCCTCATCCGTCGCAACCACAGTCGAGCCTTTCACATACGGCAGGCTCGCTTCGAACTCTTCAAGGGCTGCACCGATCAGTTCGCCGAGGAGTTCTTCAGGGTGGCGTTTGGGGTACATCTCGGCAATCGCTGCCAGACGCGCAGCGGCCTCGACGTCCAGATGAATCGTGTAGCCAGTGTCGGTCAGGCGACCCTTGGCGTTTTCTTCCCAATGCTGGGCGAGTTCACGGATTTTCATGATGACCTCATGTCGCACCTGCTGTAGCAGGCTTGGGTGAGTGTCCGGCGGGGCCGGCGGCAAGCCTTTATGCGGCTTACTGTTGAGACTAGCTTTCGGCCACAAGGTTTAAAGTCCCTTCGTCGCCTGCTTGTAAGAAGCGCTGTAGAGCGGCACTCTCTCAGTCATGCACTCGTTTCTAGGCCGCCCGGATTACCGCTGGAGAACTGCTGATGACCGATATTGATGCACGCTTGCGCGAGGATGTTCACCTGCTCGGAGAGCTGTTGGGCAATACCATTCGAGACCAGTACGGCGAGGAATTTCTCGACAAGATCGAGCAGATTCGCAAGGGCGCCAAGGCCGACCGCCGCGGCTCGATGGATGCAGAACTGAGCGCCAGCCTCAATCAATTGAGCGAAGACGAATTGCTCCCGGTGGCGCGGGCGTTCAACCAGTTTCTCAATCTGGCAAACATCGCCGAACAGTATCAGTTGATCCATCGTCGCGAAGAGTCGCAGCCCGCGCCGTTCGAATCCCGTGTATTGCCGCAGTTGCTCGCTCGTTTGCGCACCGAAGGCCACAGCGCCGAATCCCTCGCCCGTCAACTTGGGCGACTGGAAATCGAACTGGTGCTGACCGCTCACCCGACCGAAGTGGCGCGGCGCACGCTGATCCAGAAGTACGACGCCATCGCCGCGCAACTCGCCGCACAGGATCATCGCGACCTGACCAGCGCCGAACGCGAGCAGATTCACAACACCCTGCAGCGGCTGATCGCCGAAGCCTGGCACACCGAAGAAATCCGCCGCACCCGCCCGACGCCGGTGGATGAGGCCAAGTGGGGTTTTGCGGTCATCGAGCACTCGCTGTGGCAAGCGATTCCCAACCATATGCGCAAGGCCGATCAGGCATTGCATGCCGCGACAGGCCTGCGTTTGCCGCTGGAGGCTGCGCCGATTCGCTTTGCCTCGTGGATGGGCGGCGACCGTGACGGCAACCCGAATGTCACCGCTGCGGTGACCCGTGAAGTGTTGCTGCTGGCGCGCTGGATGGCCGCTGACTTGTACTTGCGCGATATCGATCATCTGGCTGCCGAGTTGTCGATGCAGCAGGCCAGCGACGCACTCAAGGCCCAGGCGGGTGACAGCGCCGAACCCTATCGGGCGGTACTCAAGCAATTGCGCGAACGCCTGCGCTCCACGCGCAACTGGGCCCATGCAGCGCTGACCGCACCGACGCCGGCGCCAGCGGATGTGCTGCAAAACAATCGTGACCTGCTTGATCCGCTGGAGCTGTGTTTCAACTCGTTGCATGAATGCGGCATGGGCGTGATCGCCGACGGCCCATTGCTTGACTGTCTGCGCCGGGCGGTGACGTTCGGCCTGTTCCTGGTGCGCCTCGACGTGCGTCAGGACTCGACACGGCACAGTTCGGCAATGACTGAAATCACCGATTACCTGGGCCTTGGTCGCTACGAGGATTGGGACGAAGAGCAACGCATTACCTTCCTGACCCACGAACTGAGCAATCGTCGACCGTTGCTGCCAACGCATTTCAAGCCGTCCGCCGACACCGCCGAAGTACTCAACACCTGCAAGGAGATCGCCGCCGCGCCCGGCGCTTCGCTGGGCTCCTACGTGATCTCGATGGCGGGCGCTGCCTCCGACGTACTTGCCGTACAGTTGCTGCTGAAAGAATCCGGCGTGCTGCGGCCGATGCGTGTGGTGCCATTGTTTGAAACCCTCGCCGACCTCGACAACGCAGGCCCGGTGATGGAGCGTCTGTTGCTGCTGCCGGGGTACCGCGCACGCTTGCAAGGTCCTCAGGAAGTGATGATCGGTTACTCCGATTCCGCCAAAGATGCGGGCACCACCGCAGCGGCGTGGGCGCAATATCGCGCCCAGGAACGGCTGGTGGAAATCTGCCGTGAGCAGCAAGTCGAACTGCTGTTGTTCCATGGTCGGGGCGGCACTGTCGGCCGTGGCGGTGGTCCGGCACACGCGGCGATTCTGTCGCAGCCGCCGGGATCGGTAGCGGGGCGGTTCCGCACCACCGAGCAGGGAGAAATGATTCGTTTCAAATTCGGCCTGCCGGACATCGCCGAGCAAAACCTCAATCTGTACCTGGCGGCGGTGCTCGAAGCGACGCTGTTGCCACCGCCGCCGCCAACACCGGAATGGCGCCACTTGATGGACGAATTGGCCGCTGATGGTGTCAGCGCCTATCGCCAGGTCGTGCGGGAAAATCCGCAATTCGTCGAGTATTTCCGCCAGTCCACTCCGGAGCAGGAACTGGGGCGCTTGCCATTGGGCAGTCGTCCGGCCAAGCGCCGCGCGGGTGGCATCGAAAGTCTGCGGGCGATCCCGTGGATCTTCGGCTGGACACAAACACGGCTGATGCTGCCCGCCTGGCTCGGCTGGGAGTCGGCGCTGAGCAAAGCGCTGGAGCGTGGCGAAGGCGAATTGCTCGGGCAGATGCGCGAACAATGGCCGTTCTTTCGTACGCGCATCGACATGCTGGAAATGGTTCTGGCCAAGGCTGACGCCGATATTGCGCTGTCCTACGACCAGCGCCTGGTCGAGCCGGACCTGCTGCCGTTGGGCGCGCAGTTACGCGACCTATTGTCGCAGGCGTGCGCAGTCGTGCTAGGGCTGACCGGGCAGTCGCAGCTGCTGGCGCATAGTCCGGACACCCTGGAATTCATCCGCCTGCGCAATACCTACCTCGACCCGCTTCATCTATTGCAGGCCGAATTGCTCGCCCGTTCGCGACAGCAGAATGTCGAGCAGGGCAGCCCTGTGGAGCAGGCGTTGCTGGTGTCTGTGGCGGGGATTGCCGCCGGTTTGCGTAATACCGGCTAAGGTTTTTTCGGCGGGGCAGGGCACCCGGTGCATGCGTCGGGTGCTGCTGAATATTTTCAGCAAATGTTTCGCCAAGCGACAGTTAATGATGGGGTTGCGACTTGGGTCACCGCGTCCCAAAGTCGCGGCGGGCGTCGGTTTCTCCGACTTTTGGCGTCTTGTGTGGGCGCAGCCTGCTGTGTATCTTGATCAGCCTTTGGCCGTTTGTGCGGCCACGACCCGTATTTTTCAGGATTCGTCCCAAGAGGCGAGGCCTTTGTTTTGTAAAAGCTTTTTATAAAAAAATTGAGGAGCACATCTAATGCGCGTCATTCTGCTGGGAGCTCCCGGGGCCGGTAAAGGTACTCAGGCTAAGTTCATCACCGAGAAATTCGGCATTCCACAAATTTCCACTGGCGACATGCTGCGTGCAGCGGTCAAGGCCGGTACTCCGCTGGGCGTTCAAGCCAAGAGCATCATGGATGCCGGCGGCCTGGTGTCGGATGACCTGATCATCGCACTGGTTCAAGACCGCATCGCTCAACCTGATTGCGCCAACGGTTTCCTGTTCGACGGCTTCCCGCGCACCATTCCGCAGGCTGAAGCATTGGTGACCGCCGGTGTCGAACTGGACGCCGTGGTTGAAATCGCCGTTGAAGACGAAGAGATCGTTCAACGCATCGCCGGTCGTCGCGTTCACGAGGCCAGCGGCCGCGTTTACCACATCGTCTATAACCCGCCAAAAGTTGCCGGCAAAGACGACATCACCGGTGACGAGCTGGTACAGCGCAAGGACGACACCGAAGAAACCGTGCGTCATCGCCTGTCGGTCTACCATTCGCAGACCAAGCCACTGGTGGACTTCTATCAGAAGCTGTCCGCTGCCAACGGCAAGCCAAAGTACAGCCACATCCCGGGCGTTGGTTCGGTAGAAGCCATCACCGCCAAGGTGCTTGAAGCGCTGAGCTGAAAAGTCTGAGTGGCGGCATCATCCACGGCCCGCTTGCGGGCCGTAGTTGTTTATACTGACGCACTTTTTTCCCACCTGTTTTGGAAACATCGATGAGCACCTTGCTGGCCCTGGACACCGCGACTGAAGCTTGCTCCGTTGCCTTGCTGCATGACGGCAAGGTCACGAGCCATTACGAGGTGATCCCGCGCCTGCACGCGCAGAAACTGCTGCCGATGATCCAGCAATTGCTGGCCGACGCCGGCACCACGTTGCAAGCGGTTGACGCAATTGCCTTCGGCCGCGGCCCGGGTGCGTTTACGGGTGTGCGCATCGCCATTGGCGTGGTGCAGGGGCTGGCGTTCGCGCTGGATCGTCCGGTGTTGCCGGTGTCCAACCTTGCCGTGCTCGCGCAGCGCGCATTTCGTGAGCATGGCGTGAGCCAGGTGGCCACGGCCATCGATGCGCGGATGGATGAAGTGTATTGGGGCTGCTACCGCGAAACGGCGGGTGAGATGCGTCTGGTCGGAGCTGAAGCGGTGTTGCCGCCGGAAGTCGCGGCACTGCCGGCCGATGCCAGCGGCGACTGGTTCGGTGCGGGCACCGGTTGGAGTTACGCCGAGCGCATCGCGGTCAATCCGACCGGCTCCGATGCCGGCATGCTGCCTCACGCTGAAGACCTGCTGACGCTGGCGCGATTTGCCTGGGAGCGTGGTGAGGCGATCCCGGCGGATGATGCACAACCGGTTTACCTGCGCGACAAAGTGGCCACTCCAAAAGCCCGTTAAGCCTTTAAGAGATCGCAGCCTTCGGCAGCTCCTGCAGGGGTCGTATTCCAACTGTAGGAGCTGCCAAAGGCTGCGATCTTTTGATCTTCCAGGCGCCAATCGTCAGTTTCTGATCCCGCGTTTTAAACCTTTTGCTCTTTATGTGTTCTAGTTATCACTCGGCAGTTTGCTAAGTCGGTCAAGTGCCGCTAAATTGCCATCATTGATACCGAGCATGACTTTATGCGTATAGACGGCGTTTCCACTCAGTCCTACCCCATCAAGCGCAAGCCTCGCAAAGGCAATCCGGCGCTGGACGAATCCGTTGATGATATCGACGGCGAGCTGGAATTCCCGACTGAAGAGCAACTGGCCGCCCGCGCTGCCAAAGCCTCTGCGCAACGCCTGGCCAATCTGCCCGCCCGTCAGCAAGACATGATCTACCACCGAACGATGAAGAAAAGTGTAGCGATGGCTCTGGCCAGCTACCTCAGCACCGCCGGTTTTGTGGATTGGGACGCGGATGTGCTGGGCCTCGATCTGTACATCTGATGGATCTGCCTTACTACCTCGGTTGCCCGTCCTGGAGTGAAAACGCCTGGCGCGAGTATCTTTACCCGGTAGATGCAAAAACCTCCGATTTCCTCAGCCTCTATTCCCAAGTGTTCAACGCGGTGGAAGGCAACACGACGTTCTACGCCAGCCCTTCGCCCGCCACCGTGCAGCGTTGGGCCGAGATCATGCCTGCGCATTTTCGCTTCACCGCCAAGTTCCCCGGCGACATCAGTCACGGCGGCGATTTGCGTGAACAACTGACCGCCGCCGAAACCTTCCTGCAATTACTCAAACCCCTCGGCGAGCGTGTATCGCCGCTGTGGCTGCAACTGTCGAAAGGTTTCGCACCGCATCGGCTGCCGGAACTGGCGGCATTCATCGATGCGCTGGACTGCCCGCTGGCGGTGGAAGTGCGCCACGAGCAGTTCTTCGCCAAGGGCGAGAGTGAGCGATTGCTCAATCGTCTGCTGCTTGATCGGGGCGTGGAGCGTATCTGCCTCGATCCGCGTGCGCTGTTCAGCTGCCTGTCGACCGACTCTTCGGTCATCCACGCACAATCGAAAAAACCACGAGTACCGACGCGTCCGGCGGCGTTCACGCAGTTCCCGCAAGTGCGCTTTATCGGCCATCCGGAACTGGAAGCCAACGATCCGTTTCTTGTGCCTTGGGTGGCGAAAATTGCCGAGTGGATTGAAGAGGGCCGCACGCCATACATCTTCCTGCACACCGCCGACAATCTGCTGGCAGCAAAGCTCGCGCAACGTTTTCACGCACAACTGATGCAACGTTTGCCTGGCCTGCCATCTCTGCCTGAGCTATACAGAGAGCCCGCCGCGGAGCAACTTGGCCTGCTCTGAGGCAGATTCGTTTTCCTGCCCAGGAGCCAGCCGATGGACGCGCAAGCCCTTACAGAACAAGCCCGTAAAGCCCAAGCCTTCAAGGCCCTGCATGAGCGTCCTGGGATTTTTGTCATTCCCAATCCGTGGGATGCCGGCTCGGCGAAGATGCTTGCAAGCCTGGGCTATCAGGCATTGGCGACCACCAGCGCAGGTTATGCGTTTTCCCAGGGTAAAGCCGATGGTGCCTTGAGCCTGGATGACACCTTGGCCAACGTCCGGGCGATAGTCGCATCGACCGATTTGCCGGTGGCGGTGGATCTGGAAAACGGTTTCGCCGACGACCCGGCCGAGTGCGCGAAGAGCTTGTTGCGTGCAGCAGAGGCCGGCGCGGTTGGCGGTTCGATCGAGGATGCAACGGGCCGCGCAGACGCGCCGATCTATTGCTTCGAACACGCTGTGGCGCGCATCGAAGCCGCAGTTGCCGTGGTGCGCACGCTGCCGTTTCCCTTTCTCCTGACGGCGCGGGCGGAAAACTATCTGCACGGCAATCCCGACATCAGCGACACTATCCGCCGCTTGCAGGCCTTTGCCGAGGCCGGCGCCGACGTGCTGTATGCGCCGGGTTTGCGCACCGCCGAAGAGGTGATTGCAGTGGTGCAGGCGGTGGCGCCGAAACCGGTCAATGTGTTGATGTCCGGCGGTTTGAAACTCACTGTGCAGCAACTCGAAGAAATGGGCGTGCGCCGGATCAGCACCGGTTCTGCACTTGCACTGGCGGCGTTCGGTGAGTTTTTCCGTGCGGCTGAAGAGATCCAGCAGTCCGGCACCTTCGGCTTCACTTCGCAGTCGATGCCGTACGCCAAAGCCAATCAGTTTTTCAAAGGCTGAGCATGGGACGTTGGATTGCGCTGTTTATTCTGCTGAGCATCGGCGGCGCTGCGATCAGTGTCTGGCGTGGTTGGCTGGAGGTGCCGGCGCAATTTAATCCGTGGGCGCCGCTGGACGTGAAAGCCCCGCCTAACTGGCTGACCGGCTACAAGCTGATGCGCTTGCGCGGCGATCCCGAACTCTGCGCCCAGGCACTGCGCAGTTCCGCATTGCGCGTCACGCCGCAGTCCGACAGCCCCGGTGCCAAGTGCCCGCTGATCGGCGCTTTGCGCGTGCAGGGCGGCGAGGTGGCGCTGAGCAGCAGCTTTCTCGCCAGTTGTCCGCTGGCAGTCGCGTACGCGATGTTCGAACGGCACTCGCTGCAACCCGCTGCACAGGCCATTTACGGCCAGAACGTCGCGCGTCTCGATCACCTCGGCAGCTTTGCCTGTCGTAATATCTATAACCGCGAGAGTGGCGCGCTCAGCCGCCATGCCAGTGCCGATGCACTGGATATTGCCGGTTTTCGGCTGGCCGATGGCCGGACCGTCAGCGTGCTCAAAGACTGGCCCAAGCAAAATCAGGACGCACAGTTTCTGCGTCAGGTGCGCGACGGCGCCTGTGAGGCGTTCAGTGTGGTGTTGAGTCCGGATTACAACGCCGCCCATCGCAATCACTTTCATGTCGATGTCGGGCGCTGGAGCGTGTGTCGCTGAGGTTTAAGCGGCGATGCGCAGGTTCTGCAGAACAATCGGGCGTGCCCAGCCGTTATCGAAGTCCAGCGCTTTCTGCTGCTCGACGATTTCTTCCGGCGGGAATGGCGGGTAAGGCTTTTGCAGCAGGTCCAGGTCGAACTCGGCAATCGGCAAATACAGCGGACGCTTCTGCGGCGCGGCACCCGGTTCCGGAATCGGTTGACCGTTGTTGATCACGATCGGACGAACCCAACTGCTGTCGAAGTCCTGTTGCCCTTGTTGAGCCTTGATTTCTTCTGGCGGGAACGGTGGGAACGGTTTGTCCAGCAGCTCCATTTCGAACTCGGCGATCGGCAGGAACAGCGGCTCTGGCGGACGCATCTGGGTTTCAACCACATCGCATTCGCGCTGGCTGATGATGTGTGCGTGCAGTTCGCTGCCGACGGTCGGTTCTTCTGGGCTGGTCAGGTCAACCGGGGGAAACGTGCCGCAGGCCGGCACCACATCACTCGTCTGTTCGGCCATCGCCTGGGCAAAGAAATCCTGCCACAGGTGGCTGACGCCGCTCAGTGCTTGAGTGTTATGACGGCTGAAATCGCCATGGGGCGAGATGTAGCCAATCGATGTGGGAAGAATGCCTGACATTTTTTTCGGTTGACGCTCAGCTCTGGCAAAATGCGCGTTGAATGAGTTATCGGCGGTTTTTGCCGATCCTTAAATTTTTGAGCGTGTTTTCCATGACTGAGCAACCCGCGGCCTGCCGCATCCATGTCGAAGCTCTCGGCCCGACGTACGCAGCGCAAGCCGAGCAGTGGGCCGAGCGCCTGGGCCTGCCGCTTGAAGTGGTCGACGGCGAGTTTGCCTTGCAGGTCGGCGAGCAGGGTTTGCAACTGCAACAACTGGGCCCGGACGCGCCGGGGCCGGTGCGCGTGGACTTCGTCGAGGGTGGCGCGGCGCATCGTCGGTTGTACGGTGGTGGCAGCGGGCAGATGATCGCCAAGGCTGTCGGCGTCGCTCAAGGCGTGCGCCCGCGGGTGCTGGATGCGACGGCGGGTCTGGGCAAGGATGCGTTCGTGCTGGCCAGTCTGGGGTGCGAGATGAGCCTGATCGAGCGTCAGCCGCTGATCGGTGCCTTGCTGGAGGATGGTCTGGCGCGGGCGGCGGAAGATTTCGATGTGGCGCCGATCGTGGCGCGGATGACGTTGCTCAAGGGCAACTCCATCGAGGTCATGCGCAACTGGGAAGGCGAGCCGCCGCAGGTGATCTACCTCGACCCGATGTTTCCCCATCGCGAAAAAACCGCACTGGTGAAGAAGGAAATGCGCCTGTTCCGGCCGCTGGTCGGCGATGATCCGGATGCGCCCGCGTTGCTCGAAGCGGCGCTGGCGCTGGCGACGCACCGCGTGGTGGTCAAGCGCCCGCGCAAGGCACCGTGTATTGAGGGGCCCAAGCCGAGTCATGCGCTGGATGGCAAGTCCAGCCGGTATGACATCTACCCCAAGAAAGCGCTCAAACCTTAATACCGAGTCGCTGCCAATCGCTGGCAAGCCACACAGGTTTTAGCGGTGTGCACACAAATTGTGTTCACACCCAGTCCCCACAGGTTTTTGCGGTTGTGCACACAAGTTGTGCTCGCACCCAGTTCCCAAAGGGGGGAGTGTGCACTACTGGTCACACGATGATCCCTGTGGGAGCTGGCTTGCCAGCGATGGCGTCAGTCCAGTCGCCGCAAAGTCAGGGCCGATACGCCCGCATAAACAACCCCACCACTTCCCGCACGTGGCTCTCTGAAGCTTCCTCACCCAACGGCTCACCACAGCCATACAACAAGCGAAAATTCCCCGCGCCCTTGATCAAGCAGAAAAAATGCTCCGCCGCATTGCGAGGCAGATCAATGCTCAGCGCGCCGCTGTCATGGATCTGCGTCAACAGCCGCTCCATGCCCTGCACCATGCGCTGCGGACCTGCCTCGAAGAAGATCAGCGACAGCTTCGGATCCTGACTGCCCAGCGCCATGATCAGGCGATGCAGATTCACCGATTCGTCGCTGTTGATCAGCTGATGAAAGCCTCGGGCAATGTTCAGCAACACCTTTTCCACGGCGATGCCGGCCGGCAATTCGAAGAACAGCGGCGGCAATTGCTCCTCGCATTTGGCCATCACGGCGGCAGAGAACAGTGTCTCCTTGTCGTTGAAATGGCTGTAGACCGTCAGTTTAGAAACCCCCGCCTCGGCGGCCACCGCGTCCATGCTGGTGTTGGCATAGCCGTGACTCAGAAACAGAGTTTTCGCCGCATCGAGGATGGCCTGGCGCTTGGCCAGATCCTTGGGGCGGCCCGGGCCGTTTGGAGCTGAAAGATTGTTCGACATTCTTCGCTTTTATTACTGGACTGGTGAGTTTGCTATTAATAACATACCCGCCAGTATAATTATTCCAAGCACCATTAGCGAAAGGTCCGTCATCATGTTCCGCCATGCACTGCACCTCACGTGGCCATTTGCATTGCCAGTCAGTCTGGTTTTTTTATTGTCCGCGTGCGGCCAGGAAGAGGCGGCGCAAGTCACCGTACGACCGGCCATGGTGGTGCACCCAGAGCCTTCGGCGCAGGCGATGGAAAGTTATCCGGGCGAGGTGCGCGCTCGCTACGAACCCGATCTGGCGTTCCGCATTGGAGGCAAAGTCAGCCGACGACTGGTCGATGAAGGTCAGCGTGTGAAGGCAGATCAGCCCCTCGCCGAACTCGATCCGCAGGACGTGCGCCTGCAACTGGAAGCCACCCGCGCTCAGGTTTCCGCCGCTGAAGCCAATCTCAACCTCGTCCGTGCCGAGCGCGACCGCTACAAAACCCTGATGGATCGGCAGATGGTCAGCCGCTCGGCGTACGACAACGCCGAAAATCTCTACCGCTCCGGCGAAGCCCGCCTCAAACAGATCAAAGCCGAATTCAACGTCTCGACCAATCAGGCCAGTTACGCCGTGCTGCGCGCGCCACAGGATGGCGTGGTGGCCAAGCGTTCGGTCGAAGTAGGGCAAGTGGTCGCCGCCGGGCAAACCGTGTTCACCCTCGCCACCGATGGCGAACGTGAAGTGCTGATCAGCCTGCCGGAGCAAAGCTTCGGCCGCTTCAAGGTCGGGCAACCGGTGTCGGTGGAACTCTGGACCCAGCAGAATCAGCGCTTCGCCGGGCAGATTCGTGAGCTGTCGCCGTCTGCCGACCCAAGATCGCGCACCTTCGCCGCGCGAATTTCCTTTACCAGCGGCAAGGTCCCGGCCGAACTGGGTCAGAGCGCCCGGGTGTTTGTGCAATCGGCCGATGCCGTGTCGCTGTCGGTGCCGCTCTCGGCGCTGACCGCTGAAAATGGCGCGACCTATGTCTGGGTCGTTGGCGCCGACAACACATTGAAGAAAACCCCGGTGCGCGTCGGCCCGTTTGGCGAGAAAGTCGTGCCGGTGCTCGAAGGCTTGAACGCCAATGATTGGGTGGTCGCCGCTGGTGTGCATGTACTGCTCGAAGGGCAGCAGGTGCGACCCGTTGATCGCTCCAACCGTGTGGTCAATCTGGCGGACAAGGAGTAAGCCCCGATGCGCTTCAACCTTTCTGAATGGGCGCTGCGTAATCGCCAGATCGTACTGTTCCTGATGCTTTTGCTGGCCATCGTCGGTGCGTTGTCCTACACCAAGCTCGGCCAGAGCGAAGACCCGCCGTTCACCTTCAAAGCCATGGTCATCCAGACACGCTGGGCGGGCGCGACGGCGCAGGAAGTGTCGCGCCAGGTGACCGAGCGCATCGAAAAGAAACTGATGGAAACCGGCGAGTACGAACGCATAGTTTCCTTCTCGCGTCCCGGCGAATCTCAGGTCACGTTCATTGCTCGCGACTCGATGCATTCCAAGGACATTCCCGAGCTCTGGTATCAGGTGCGCAAGAAGATAGGCGACATTCGCCAGACCTTGCCACCGGGCATTCAGGGGCCTTTTTTCAACGATGAATTTGGCACCACCTTCGGCAATATCTACGCGCTGACCGGCGACGGTTTCGACTACGCCGTGCTCAAGGATTACGCCGACCGCATCCAGATTCAGCTGCAACGAGTCAAGGATGTCGGCAAGGTCGACTTGCTTGGTTTGCAGGACGAGAAGATCTGGGTCGAGCTGTCCAACGTCAAACTCGCCACTCTCGGTTTGCCGCTGGCGGCGGTGCAACAGGCGCTGGAAGAGCAGAACGCGGTGTCCACTGCTGGCTTCTTCGAGACGGGCAGCGAGCGCTTGCAGCTACGGGTCACGGGGAATTTTCAGACAGTCGACGAGATCAAGAACTTCCCGATCCGCGTTGGCGATCGAACGTTCCGTATCTCCGATGTTGCCGACGTGCGGCGCGGTTTCAACGATCCGCCGGCGCCGCGCATGCGCTTCATGGCTGAAGACGCAATTGGTCTGGCCGTGGCGATGAAGGACGGCGGCGACATTCTGGTGCTCGGCAAGGCACTGGAAGGCGAGTTCTCGCGGATCCAGAAAAACCTTCCGGTCGGCATGCAATTGCGCAAAGTCTCCGACCAGCCAGCAGCGGTAAAAACCGGGGTCGGCGAGTTTGTTCAAGTGTTGGTCGAGGCGCTGGCGATCGTGTTGCTGGTGAGCTTCTTCTCCCTTGGCGTGCGCACCGGCATGGTCGTGGCGCTGACCATCCCGCTGGTGCTGGCGATGACCTTCGCCTGCATGTATTACCTCGGCATCGGCCTGCACAAGATCTCCCTCGGTGCGCTGGTGCTGGCGTTGGGGCTGCTGGTGGATGACGCGATCATTGCCGTGGAAATGATGGCGATCAAAATGGAACAGGGCTTCGATCGCATTCGCGCGGCGAGCTACGCCTGGACCAGCACCGCGTTCCCGATGCTTACCGGTACGTTGATCACCGCCGCAGGCTTCCTGCCGATTGCCACGGCGCAGTCTGGTACTGGCGAATACACCCGTTCGATTTTTCAGGTCGTGACGATCGCGTTGCTCGCTTCATGGGTGGCGGCGGTGGTGTTCGTGCCGTATCTGGGGGAAAAACTCCTGCCGGATCTGGCGAAAATTCATGCGGCTAAACATGGCACTGCCGATGGTCAGGCAGACCCGTATGGCACGCCGTTCTATCAGCGGGTTCGACGTGTGGTGGAGTGGTGTGTGTCGCATCGCAAAACCGTGATTGTGTTGACGGTCGGGCTGTTTATCGCCTCGGTGGTGTTGTTCCGTTTCGTGCCGCAGCAGTTCTTCCCGGCCTCCAATCGGCTGGAATTGATGGTCGATCTGAAACTGGCCGAGGGTGCGTCGCTGGCCAATACCACTGGCGAAGTCAAACGCCTTGAAGCGATGCTCAAGGAGCACGCCGGTATCGACAACTATGTGGCGTATGTCGGCACTGGGTCACCGCGTTTCTACCTGCCGCTGGATCAGCAACTGCCGGCGGCGAGCTTCGCCCAGTTTGTCGTGTTGGCGAAAAACATCGAGGAGCGTGAGGCGCTGCGGGGCTGGCTGATCAGCACGCTCAACGAGCAATTCCCGGCACTGCGGTCGCGAGTCACGCGTTTGGAAAACGGCCCGCCGGTTGGCTATCCGGTGCAGTTCCGCGTCACGGGTGAACACATCGAAGAAGTCCGCGTGCTGGCGCGCAAGGTGGCGGCCAAGGTTCGCGAGAACCCGCATGTGGCCAATGTGCATCTGGATTGGGAAGAACCGAGCAAGGTTGTATACCTGAATATCGATCAGGATCGCGCTCGGGCACTTGGGGTGAGCACCGCCAATCTGGCGAAATTCCTGCAAAGTTCGTTAACCGGATCGAGCGTCAGTCAGTATCGCGAAGACAACGAATTGATCGAGATTCTGCTGCGCGGCACGGTGCATGAGCGCACTGAGTTGTCGTTGTTGCCGAGCCTGGCGGTACCGACTGATAACGGTCGCAGTGTGGCGTTGTCGCAGGTCGCCACGCTCGAATATGGTTTTGAAGAAGGCATCATCTGGCACCGTAATCGCCTGCCGAACGTGACCGTGCGTGCGGACATTTATGGCAAGGAGCAGCCAGCGACGCTGGTGAAGCAGATCATGCCGACGCTGGATTCGATTCGCGCTGAATTGCCGGACGGTTATCTGTTGGATGTCGGCGGTACGGTGGAGGACTCGGCGCGTGGGCAGAAGTCGGTGAACGCCGGGGTGCCGATGTTCATCGTTGTGGTGCTGACGTTGCTGATGGTGCAACTGCGTAGCTTCTCGCGCACGGCGATGGTGTTTTTGACGGCGCCGTTGGGGTTGATCGGGGTGACGTTGTTTTTGATGGTGTTCCGTCAGCCGTTCGGGTTTGTGGCGATGCTGGGGACGATCGCGCTGTCGGGGATGATCATGCGCAATTCGGTGATTCTGGTGGATCAGATTGAGCAGGATATTGCCTCGGGTTTGAAGCCTTGGCAGGCGATTATCGAGGCGACTGTGCGGCGTTTTCGGCCGATTGTGTTGACGGCGCTGGCGGCGGTTCTGGCGATGATTCCGTTGTCGCGCAGTGTGTTTTTCGGGCCGATGGCGGTGGCGATCATGGGCGGGTTGATTGTGGCTACGGCTCTGACGCTTTTGTTTTTGCCTGCTTTGTATGCGGCTTGGTTTCGGGTGCGTCGGGAGGGGTGAGCCTTGGCGGCCTTTGGGCCGACCATGCTGTGGGGTTTTTGGGTGAATATCCGTTTCTGCGGGTGTTGCCGCTGGCGGTTTCGCTCTTACAGCGAGTCCCTTTGGCAAACGCCCCAAAGGAACCAAAGGTCTGGGCCCCGGCGTTCGGCCCGCTCGCTGGGGCTCGGGGTTCCTTCGTTCCGGAATTGATCCGGGGGCATCGCTTCCGGTTTGCTTCGCTGCACCTCCTTTCGATGTATTCGACTTCGTCGAACGGCGCTTCGCGCCCACCCCCGGATCAATCCCTCCACTCAGCCTGCCGAAGGGGCCGGTACGGCAAGATCAAGAGCTGCAGCCGAGCTAACGCTCATCCTGTTGAGTGGTGAGAAGCGAAGCGGGGCGGGGGGTGGGCTGTTTTTGCTTTGGCTTTGGCTTTGGCTTTGGCTTTGGCTTTTGTTTTTCTGTGGGAGCGAGCCTGCTCGCGATGACGTCCTGACAGCCGACCGATCTCTGCCTGAATGCGCGCGGCCGAAATTGTGGGGGCTGGCTTGCCAGCGATGGCTTCCGTCAGGCCCCCGGTTTTCTATCTGAATGCCCCGAGCTCAAATTGTGGGAGCGAGCCTGCTCGCGAAGGCGGCCTGGCAGCCGACCGATCTCTGCCTGATTGCGCGCGGCCGATATTGTGGGAACTGGCTTGCCAGCGATGGCGTCCTGACAGGCTCCCGGTTTTCTATCTGAATGCCCCGAGCCCAAATTGTGGGAGCGAGCCTGCTCGCGAAGGCGGCCTGACAGCCGACCGATCTCTGCCTGAATGCGCGCGGCCGATATTGTGGGAACTGGTTTGCCAGCGATGGCGTCCGACAGGCTCCCGGTTTTCTATCCGAATGCCCCGAGCCCAAATGGTGGGAGCGAGCCTGCTCGCGAAGGCGGCCTGACAGCCGACCGATCTCTGCCTGAATGCGCGCTGCCGAAATTGTGGGAGCTGGCTTGCCAGCGATGGCGTCCTGACAGGCTCCAAGTTTTCTATCAGACTACCCCGAGCCCAAATTGTGGGAGCGAGCCTGCTCGCGAAGGCGGCCTGACAGCCGACCGATCTCTGCCTGAATGCGCGCGGCCGAAATTGTGGGGGCTGGCTTGCCAGCGATGACGTCCGTCAGGCCCCCGGTTTTCTATCTGAATGCCCCGAGCCCAAATTGTGGGAGCGAGCCTGCTCGCGAAGGCGGCCTGACAGCCGACCGATCTCTGCCTGAATGCGCGCGGCCGAAATTGTGGGGGCTGGCTTGCCAGCGATGACGTCCGTCAGGCCCCCGGTTTTCTATCTGAATGCCCCGAGCCCAAATTGTGGGAGCGAGCCTGCTCGCGAAGGCGGCCTGACAGCCGACCGATCTCTGCCTGAATGCGCGCGGCCGAAATTGTGGGAGCTGGCTTGCCAGCGATGGCGTCCTCATAGGCTCCCGGTTTTCTATCTGAATGCCCCGAACTCAAATTGTGGGAGCGAGCCTGCTCGCGAAGGCGATCTGAAAAGCAGAGTTGTTTAACGGTGTGACGAAAACTCAGAACCTTCCCACATGTTTTTCAGGTTGTCCGTCGGACGTGCGATCTCTAGCCTTTGGCCGTCGCTGCAAAAATCAGCGACCGGGTTTCGCAGCCCGGTTAAACTTCAGACGCACAGCGTCCACCATCCGAAAACGGGCGCTTTTTTATGCCTGTGTCATGGCGGCTGTGCGCGGGATACCTTCGGGTATGCCGGGTGCCTGAAGTCCCGGTCTGCGAACCTGCGTACAGCTGCCACCTAACATTCGTTTCGCAGCGAACGGTGGCGGCTCCACCACTTCAGGAGATTTCGCCATGTTCAAACCCACGCCAAACCCGCCCAAACCCGTCAATCATCCCAGCACGATCTTCACTGTCCTCCCCGAAGTCGATTCCGAAACACTACTCGCTCACGCCTGTGAAACGCTGGCCTCAGCCAATATCATGGCCACGGAGCTGGCGTTCACCCTGAGTGGCCCGACGTGTAATCATCTTTTGGGTATTCAGCAAATGATCTCCCTCGCAGAGCTGTCGGTGAACCGCGTCCTCGATCAAGTCGATCCGCAAATCTGACGCCCAACAAAAAGCCCGCTGAACCTGTGAGGTTCAGCGGGCTTTTTGTCGTTCAGAACTTACAACGTGCCGAACACTTTCTTCGCCAGACTCGTCGCCGCAGCGGCCGGGTTCTTGCGCAGGGTTTCTTCCTGTTTGCCGATCATTTCAAACAAGCCGTTGAGCGCTTGCTCGGTGACGTAGTTTTCGACGTTGGCGCTCTTCGCGTCGACAACGCCGAAGGTCGCGGCCTGGCCGGCGAAGGCGTTGTACTTCTGCGCTACGCCAACCTTGTCGGTCGCCTGTTTGACGATCGGCAGGAACTTGGCGCGGATCTGTTCGCGGCTGGATTTGTCCAGGTATTGGGTGGCCGAGTCGGTGCCGCCGCTGAGGATGCCTTTGGCGTCGGCGACGCTCATTTTCTTCACAGCGTCGACGAGGATCGGCTGCGCCTGGGTTACGGCAGTTTCCGCGGCTTTGTTCATGGCGGTTTCCAGCTCTTCGACCTGGGCGCCCATGCCGAAGGCTTTCATCTTGCTGGCGGCTTTGCCGAGTTTGCCCGGCAGTTCGATTTTCACGTCAGGGTTGTTGCTGAAGCCGCCCGGGGTACCTAATTGTTTGACGGCCAGTTGCGCGCCTTGGGTCAGGGCATCCTTGAGGCCGCCGGTGGCGTCTTGCTGCGACAGGTCGGCGAGCGACAGCGCCAGCACGTTGGCGGAGATCATCAGGCCCGCGCACAGGCCGGCGAAGCGAAGGGTAGGGCGGAACATGGCTGCTTCCTTGATAGACAATTAGCGAATGGCGTCGACGCGGATTTTCAGCGGCTGCGGATCGTTGCCATCGAGTTGCACGGCGTGGTTTTCGGTGGTGATGAACATCAGTTCACCGTTGACCTCGATGCGTGCGCTGACCGAATAGCGGTGGCCGGGTTTGACTTGCGCCGGATCGTAGGTCAAGTGGAACGGCAGTGGCACCTGACCTTTGACCGGGCCTTTCTGTTCATCGAGCACCACGGCCGGGGCGTCGGCCAGCGATACGTCTTGCAGGCTCACGCTCAGGGTCGCGCTCGGTGGCAGGGCGATGCGTTGCAGGTAGAACACCTCACCGTCGAGGCTGGCCTTGCCGGGTGTGGTCGATTGGCAGGCGCTCAATAGGGTGGCGGCTGCGAGCAGGGTGAGTTTTTTCATGACTGATTTCCTACAGGTAAGCATCAAACTTCGGGCTCTGCGGTGACTTGATCGGCCGCATCTTCACTGCGATGCAGCGCCACCTGACGGATCGATAAACGAATCTCCGCCGGTAACACGCGTTTGGC
The DNA here is from genome assembly GCF_044218815.1 of Pseudomonas sp. A0308. Taxonomy (NCBI): domain Bacteria; kingdom Pseudomonadati; phylum Pseudomonadota; class Gammaproteobacteria; order Pseudomonadales; family Pseudomonadaceae; genus Pseudomonas; species Pseudomonas sp. A0308. Next base: position 2,058,352 of record NZ_CP162581.1, on the reverse strand, counting down.
CGCGCCTTCGGCCAGTTCGCCGAGCAGTTCGTGGTAGCTCAGTTTACCGGCGTCGTCGCGACGCAAAACGTCGAGGTCGAGCAGGGTCTGGATGAAATGGCGGAACAGGCTCTTGTCGAAGAATTCCGGGGCATTGAGGCCGTGCAGGATCGACAGGCGCTGGGCCATGACGGTGCACAGGTCTTCCAGTTCTTCGGCGCTGATGGTGTTCTGCCCGGCGTTGAGCAGCAGCGACACGGTCATGTAGAAGCGCTGCAAGGTCTGCGCGATGCTTTTCGACAGCAGGGTCAGCAACACGAAGTGCCGCGAACTTGGCGCCGGACGCATGTACACCTCTTTCTCGAAGCGCAGCAGACCTTGCTCGACAAACGCTTCCAGCCACTGATCGACCACAGCGTCGAGTTCGTCCAGGGTCCAGCGGATGAACAACTCCGATTGCAGGTACGGATACAGGGCACGGGTGTAGCGCAGGATCTGTTCGCGGCTCATGCGCGAGGTGCTCTGGAAGAAGCTCGCCAGCAGCGACGGCAGCGCGAAAATATGCAGCACGTTGTTGCGGTAGTAGGTCATCAGGACGGCATTTTGCTCGTCGAGATAAAGGATCTTGCCCAGCGCATCGTTCTGCTCGGACAGCAGGTCCATGTCCTTCACATGCTCGATCAACGCGCGGCCATCGCCTTCGGGCAGCGTGGTGTGCGGCGAGTAGGGAACCTTGCGCAGCAGCGCCAGGTACAGATCCAGCACCCGTGCCATCGCCCGATCGTCCAGCGCCAGGCGTGTGGTCGACAGGAGGGCGAGCGCGACCAGATTCACCGGGTTGATCGCCGCCGCTTCGTTCAGATGCTGCGCGACTTTTTCGCCGAGGCGATTGGTGGTTTCGTTGAGCCACGCCGGTTTGAATTGCGGACCGAGTTCCTGTTGGCGCCAGTCCGGTTGCTCGCTGTCGAGGAATTCCGCCAGTTTGATCGGTTCGCCGAAGTTGACCGCGACCTGACCGAAGCGCTGCTTGAGTGCGCCGATGACTTTGAAGATGTCGAAGATCGACTCTTTCTTCTTGCTCGCGCCGCGCAGCTCACCGAGGTAGGTGCGACCTTCCAGCACCCGCTCGTAACCGATGTACACCGGCACGAACACAATTGGCATCCGCGACGAGCGCAGGAAACTGCGCATCGTGATCGCAAGCATCCCGGTTTTCGGTTGCAGCATGCGTCCGGTGCGCGAGCGACCGCCCTCGACGAAGTATTCGACCGGGAAACCTTTGGTGAACAGGGTGTGCAGGTATTCGTTGAACACCGAGGTGTACAGCGGGTTGCCCTTGAACGTGCGGCGCATGAAGAACGCGCCGCCACGGCGCAGCAGGCTGCCGATCACCGGCATGTTCAGGTTGATCCCGGCGGCGATGTGCGGCGGGGTCAGGCCGTTGCGGAACAGCAGGTACGAGAGCAGCAGGTAATCGATGTGGCTGCGGTGGCACGGCACGTAGATCACTTCGTGACCCTGCGCGACTTTCTGTACGCCTTCGATGTGGTTGACCTTGATGCCGTCGTAGATTTTGTTCCAGAACCAGCTGAGCACCACTTCGAGAAAGCGGATTGCGGTGTAGGTGTAGTCCGAGGCGATCTCGTTGCCATAGCGCAGGGCCTGGGCCTTGGCTTTTTCCGGCGAAATGTTTTCGCGTTCGGCTTCGTCGAGGATCGCTTGCTTGACCAGCGGCTGGTTGAGCAGACCCTTCACCAGATTACGCCGGTGAGAAATGTCCGGGCCGATAACGGCGGCTTTGAGATTGCGGAAGTGCACGCGCAGGATTCGCTGGGCCATGCGCACGGTGCGTTCGTGGCCCTTGTTGTGATCGATCAGTTCGCGCAGATGAATTGGCGCGGAGAATTGCACGCGGGTCTTGCGCCCGAGAATCATGATGCTCAGCAGTCGACGCAAGCGCCCTGTGACTGCCCAGCTGTCTGCGAACAACAGCTTCCACGGACTCGATTCGCTGTCCGGCGACTGGCCCCAGAACACACTGACCGGAATGATCTGCGCGTCTTCGGCGGCATTCTGGGTGAGGGCGCTGACAAGGCGCGTCAGGGTCGGCGGCGCGCCGCGTTTGTCCTGACGGCCAAGCCAGTCCGGGTCCGGCGTCAGGTAGAAGAACGCGGCCGGCTCCAGCAGATTACCCACCGATACCGGCAGCACCGGCCGCGGCAGACCGGCCTTGGTGCACTCGGTGTCGAGCACGGCCAGATCGGTCAGCGAAGGGTTTTGCAGGACGTAGAACACCGGACGACTGCGGTCGAGGTTGAGGGTGAACGACGACTGGTTGATGGTCTCCGAGCGAACCCAGAGATACAACAGTCGGCGCAAGGTGCCAAACACAAGACGGCGGAACGGGGAACGGGTCATACGGCTTCTGCGTGAGTGGATAAAACCGAGCGTTTGCTCGGGTGGGCAGGGGGCGTTCTTCATGAGTTTTCGTGCCGCGCCGTGCCTGCTGCTGTGCAGGGCAAGGCGCGAGAAGCGTGGTTTGGTCATTCCAAACAAGCTTCGAGCAACGCAGCCCTGCACAACAGCAGGCGCGGCCCTTCGGGTTGTGCCTTAAAGCGGACCAGGCTGCGTTGCAGGCCTTGGAAAGGGAACAACCATTCCCAGCGGCCTGCGCCTTGCCTGGTCCGCTTCAAGGCGACAACGCGGCGCGAAAACTCATGAAGAACGCCCCCTAGTGTGCCGGATTAGGCGAAAATCGGCAAAAAAGCGGCGAAGTAATCTCCTGTTGAGAGTTTTTGCGCCTGTCATATACTCGGCGGTCTGTCGTCGCGGCCCTTTAATGGCCGTCGGACGCAGGCTGGCGTTCCTCAAAGGCTTTCCTGCGAAAAGCCTGTCCAATAATAAAAAAGGAGTATGAACAGATGGCAACACGTGAAACCGGCAACGTGAAGTGGTTCAACGACGCCAAGGGCTATGGCTTCATTCAGCGCGACGACGGGGTGGACGTATTCGTGCACTACCGCGCGATTCGCGGCGAAGGGCACCGCTCGCTGGCGGAAGGTCAGCAGGTCGAGTACGCCGTGGTGACGGGGGAGAAGGGTTTGCAGGCTGAGGATGTAGTCGGGCTGTAGGCTGTAGGCTTGAGCTACAAGCTACAAGCGGTCAGCTCGAGGCTTTCAGCTTGTAGCTTGTAGCTGCTTTTACGCCGTTTTCCAGGTGATCTCTTCTTCACCGTCTTCGCTGATGCGCATCCAGCGATCCGCCGTCTCCTCACCTTCTTCCTCGACCCACGTGCCCGGCGCGCAACGCACTTCGACGTTCAGCGCGGCAAAGGCTGCGCGGGCGCAGGCGATGTCGTCGTCCCACGGGGTCTGGTCGCTTTCCAGGTACAGGCTGTTCCACTTGCCCACGGCTTTTGGCAGCCAGGTGACCGGGACGTTGCCGGCCTTGCACTTGTAGGTCTGGCCCTTCTGTACCCAGTCGCTGCACGGGCCCAGCGCGGCGCCGAGCCAGGCGGAGATGGCCTTGTGGTCGACGTCGGCGTCTTTCAGGTAAATCTCGATGTCCGGTTGGCGCATGGATGTCCTCACTGCGGGTCTGAAAAATCCATTCGCGGATTTAGCCGGCCCCGGGCATTTGCCCGAGACCAATAGTTATTGAAGAACGAAATAATCGTAGCGCATCGACACGGTGGTCTCGAACGGCTCTGCCTGCTCGATCACTGCCGCGCGACGCTCGGCACTGGCGCGCCAGCCGTGGGGTGTCATCGCCAGGAGGTTGGCGCGATCCTGCGGCTTGTCCAGCGTCAGCTTGAATTCCAGGATTTCACTGTGCGCCAGCGCCATGCCTTGCGGCACCAGGGCCAGATGCTTGTCGTCGGTGTATTCACGCACTTCGTCGTACAGGCTTTCGCGCAGTTCCATCAAATGTCCGCTGGTCGGGCCGACTTTCATCAATCCGCCGCCGACGCTCAGCAGGCGTTTGGCCTCTTCCCAATCCAATGGACTGAAGACGCTGGCGAGAAACTGGCAGCTGCCCGAGGCCAATGGCACGCGGGCCATGCTGGCGATCAACCAGGTCAGTTGCGGATTGCGTTTGCAGGCGCGTTTGACGGCTTCACGCGAGATGTCCAATGCGTAGCCATCGGCATCCGGCAGCGCATCGGCGATCTGCGCGGTGTAGTAACCCTCACCACAACCGATATCGACCCAGCGTGCCGGCGCGTAGCTCGCCGCCAGTTCGGCCAGACGCTTGGCCACCGGCGCGTAATGCCCGGCGTTCAAGAAATCACGGCGGGCCTCGACCATCGCCTGATTGTCGCCAGGATCGCGGCTGTTTTTGTGCTGCACCGGCAGCAGGTTCAGGTAACCCTGCCGCGCACGGTCAAAACGATGCCCGGCGGGACAGACCACGCCGTTCTCCACCGCATTCAGCGGCTCACTGCAGATCGGGCACGCGAGCATCAGGCGAGCAACTTGATCATGGTCTGGTAGTAAATCTCGGTCAGCACATCAAGATCGGCCGCCAGCACACGCTCGTTGACCTGGTGAATGGTCGCGTTGACCGGGCCCAGTTCAACCACTTGCGTGCCCATGGTCGCGATGAAACGGCCGTCGGAGGTGCCGCCGCTGGTCGAAGCCTTGGTCTGGCGACCGGTGATGTCCTTGATGCTCGCCGACACCGCGTCGAGCAGTGCGCCCGGCTCGGTGAGGAATGGCAGGCCGGACAGCGCCCAGTCGATGTGCCAGTCCAGGTCATGTTTGTCGAGGATGTCGGCAACGCGTTTCTGCAGGCCTTCAACAGTCGATTCAGTGGAAAAGCGGAAGTTGAACACGGCCACCAGATCACCCGGAATCACGTTGGTCGCGCCGGTGCCGGAATTGACGTTGGAAATCTGGAAACTGGTCGGCGGGAAGAAATCGTTACCGTGATCCCAGTGTTCGGCGGCCAGTTCGGCCAGCGCCGGCGCGGCGAGGTGGATCGGGTTCTTGGCCAGATGCGGATAGGCCACGTGGCCCTGAATGCCTTTGACGGTGAGCTTGGCGCCCAGCGAGCCGCGACGGCCGTTTTTCACCACGTCGCCGACCAGGGTGGTGCTCGACGGTTCGCCGACGATGCACCAGTCCAGACGCTCGTTACGTGCGGCCAGACGCTCAACCACAGCCTTGGTGCCGTGGTGCGCCGGGCCTTCTTCGTCGCTGGTGATCAGGAACGCGACCTTGCCTTTGTGGTTCGGGTAGTCTGTGACGAAGCGCTCGGCGGCGACGGTCATCGACGCCAGGCTGCCTTTCATGTCCGCCGCGCCACGGCCGCAAAGCATGCCGTGTTCATCGATCAGCGCGTTGAACGGGTCGATCTGCCAGGCAGTCACCGGACCGGTCGGCACCACGTCGGTGTGACCGGCGAAACACAGCACCGGGCCATCGTTGTTGCCGTGGGTGGCCCAGAAGTTATCCACGTCTTCAATGCGCATCGGCTCCAGTTTGAAACCGGCATCGCCCAGGCGCTGCATCATCTGCTTCTGGCAGTCGGCGTCGACCGGCGTCACGGACGGACGGCGGATCAGGTCGATGGCGAGTTGAAGGGTCGGCGAAAGGTCGGCGTGGGCCGTCATGGAAAACTCCGAAAACTTGAAATTGGGCAAGGGCCAATGTGGGAGCGAGCCTGCTCGCGAACGCGGTGTGTCAGTCAACATAATCGGTGATTGTTACAACGCCTTCGCGAGCAGGCTCGCTCTCACAGGGGATTGAGTTCGGTCAGTAAGACCGGTTATCACGCCAAGCCCCGCAAAATGGCGGTTATCTTAAAGCAAAACGGCGACCATTGGCCGCCGTTTAGTGCATCGACAAGGAATTAGACGGCCGGTGCCGGCTCAGGCGCCGCCGTCGGTTTTGGCAGCGACGACAGGAACGCCATGATCAGCGCCGCCAGATACGGCAGCGACTGCACCAGCAACATGACCACCCAGAAACGCATGTCGTTGCTTGGCATGCCGTTGACCAGATAGATCCCCAGCGCCGCGCCCCACAACAGCAGCATGATGAACAGCTCTTCGCGTGCTTCGGAGATCGCCACCCAGAAACCGTGGTTATCAGCGTTTTTCGGCGTGCGGAAGAACGGAATGCTGCTGGTGAAGAAACCGTACAACACCGCTTTGGCGATAGTGTGCGACAACGCCAGCCCGGCCAGCGCGGCGCAGAACGCATCCTTGAGGTTCACGCCAACGGCGCGACGGTACAGGAAGATGATCTTGCCAACCTTGAACACAAACAGCGCCAACGGCGGGATCGCGAAAATCAGCAGCGGCGGATCGACCCGTTGCGGCACGATGATCATCGCCGCCGACCACAGCAGCGCGCCGACGGTGAAGAAGATGTTCATGCCGTCCGCGACCCACGGCAACCAGCCCGCAAGGAAGTGGTAGCGCTGACCGCGAGTCAATTCGGTGTCCTTGCCGCGCAGCAGGCTGCCGGTGTGGCGCTTGATGATCTGAATCGCACCGTAGGCCCAGCGGAAGCGCTGCTTCTTGAAGTCGATGAACGTATCCGGCATCAGGCCCTTGCCGTAGCTGTCGTGGTAATACGCCGCCGACAGGCCTTTTTCGAATACGCGCAGACCAAGTTCGGCATCCTCGCAGATACACCAGTCGGCCCAGCCCAACTCTTCCAGAACCGAACGGCGAGTCATGGTCATGGTGCCATGCTGGATGATCGCGTCACGGTCGTTGCGGGTGACCATGCCGATATGGAAGAAGCCTTTGTACTCGGCGTAGCAGAGCTTCTTGAAGGTGCTTTCGTTCTGGTCGCGGTAATCCTGCGGCGACTGCACTACGGCGATTTTCGGGTCGGCGAAGTGCGGCACCATGTGCTTGAGCCAGTTCGGCGACACGCAGTAGTCCGAGTCGATGACCGCGATCACTTCGGCATCCTTGGCGGTGTGCGGAAGCAGGTAATTCAGCGCGCCGCCCTTGAAGCCGGCCAATGGCGAAACGTGGAAGAACTTGAAGCGCGGGCCGAGGGTTTCGCAGTAGTCGCGCACCGGCTCCCACACCGCCGGGTCCTTGGTGTTGTTGTCGATGATCAGGACTTCGTAGTCCGGGTAATCGAGGGCGGCCAAGGCGTCGAGTGTCTGTTTGACCATCTCCGGCGGCTCGTTGTAGCACGGCACATGGATCGACACTTTCGGGCGGTAGTCCGAGTCTCCAACCACCGGCAGGAATTCGCGTCGACGTTTGTGAATCCACACCGCTTCGGCCAGTTCATGGGCCTCGGTGAGTAACACGATGAACACCCCGAACGCACCGAGCGCCAGCAGGAAACCCACCGTCAGACTGAACCACGTGCTGTATTGCAGGCTGTAGTCGTAACCGATCCACACCAGCACCGATCCGCAAAGGAAGGCGATAAAGGTCAGGAAGACGCGTCCGCGCTGGCGCAGCGCCGAGCCATCGATCATCAGCAACGTCAGCGACAACAGCGCCAGCACGACCGAGCCGACCGCCAGCACGCGCCATTGCGGGATCGCTACCACCGGGCCTTCGAAATTGAATTTCTGCTGACGCGCGGCGTTGAAAACGCCCCAGTAGGCGCCGACCGAACCTTCGTCGCTGGCCTTCCACGGCTGGTCGAACGCTTCGATCACGAAGTAGTTGAAGCCTTGGCGATTGAGCTTGTTGACCAACGTGCGCAGGTAGATCGCCTGATCCGCCGGCGACGCATCAGCGCCACCGCGCATGCGACCGTTGCTCGGCCAGCCGATTTCAGACAGCAGCAACGGTTTTTTCGGGAACATCTTCTTCAGGTCGCGGGCACGGTCGAAGACGAACTGGCCGGCCTTGTCGACCGGGATGAATTCCCAGTAAGGCAGAACGTGCGCGGCGATCAGGTCAACGTGCTTGGCCAGTTCCGGGTGTTCTTCCCAGACGTGCCACTGTTCGGACGTGGTGACCGGCACTTTCACCGCAGCACGAACCCGGTCGAGCAATACGCTGAGTTGTTCAGCAGTGATTTCCTTACGGAAGATCGCCTCGTTACCGACCACCACGCGCACCACACTGCGCGACGTGTTGGCCAGTTCGATGGCGCGAGTGATTTCGCGCTCGTTGCGCTCCTGATCAGGGCTGATCCAGATCCCCAGGGTCACGCGCAGACCGAACTCTTCAGCCAGTTTCGGAATGTCTTGCAGGGAGCCGTCGACCGAGTAGATGCGGATGTTATCCGTCAACTTGCTCATGATCTCGAGGTCGCGGCGCATCTCGTCGTCAGACGGATACTGGTCCTTCTGTGGGTACTGGCCCTGCTGGAACGGCGAATAAGAGAAACCGGAGATCTGATCCGGCCAGTTGGGCGCGGAGACCGGGCGATTGATCAGCGCCCAGAAACCAGTGAACAGGGCGGCGATTGCCAGAACCACCACCAGGTTGAGACCAAATTTACGCGATGACATAGCTGTTTCGGGTTCCAAAGGCTGTGGAACGAAGGATCGGTAGGCTATACGCCAAAGGGGCGCGCATCCTACACCGGTAGTTCGCCAGTCGTACAACGGACGGGGAAATTACTCACATTGGGCAAGTGCCGTTGACTTAAGTTCTTACACTTGTCGCTTGAAGCTTAAAACTTGTGGCCGCGTAGCCCTATAATGCGCGCCGGTTTTTGGGGTAATGGTCATGAGTACAGAAGATCCGCGGTTTGCAGGCATCGCCCGTTTGTATGGCATCGAAGGCATGGAGCGCTTGCGCGCGGCCCATGTGGCGATCGTCGGCGTTGGTGGCGTCGGTTCCTGGGCGGCGGAAGCCATTGCGCGCTGTGGCGTGGGCGAGATTTCGCTGTTCGACCTCGATGATGTCTGCGTCAGCAACGCCAACCGCCAGTTGCACGCGCTGGACAGCACCGTCGGCAAACCCAAGGTCGAGGTGATGGCCGAGCGTCTGCGCGGGATCAACCCGGACTGCACGGTGCACGCCGTGGCGGATTTCGTCACCCGCGAGACCATGGCCGAATACATCACACCGAACATCGACTGCGTGATCGACTGCATCGACGCAGTCAACGCCAAAGCGGCGCTGATCGCGTGGTGCAAGCGCCGCAAGATTCAGATCATCACCACCGGTGGCGCGGGTGGGCAGATTGATCCGACGCTGATTCAGGTCTGTGACCTCAACCGCACATTCAACGATCCGCTGGCTTCGAAAGTGCGCTCGACATTGCGCCGTGATTACGGTTTCTCGCGCACCGTGACCCGTCATTACAGCGTGCCGTGCGTGTTCTCCACCGAACAACTGCGCTATCCGAAACCGGACGGCAGCATTTGTTTGCAGAAGAGTTTTGTCGGCGACGGCGTGAAGCTGGACTGTGCGGGCGGGTTTGGCGCGGTGATGATGGTCACGGCGACGTTCGGGATGGTTGCGGCGACCAAGGCTGTGGACAAGATTGTGGCGGGTGTTCGGCGCCCGGCGGAGCGGGTCAAACCTCAGGTTTGAGGTTGCCAGTGATGGCCCCTTCGCGAGCAGGCTCGCTCCCACACTGGAATGCGTTCACATGTGGGAGCGAGCTTGCTCGCGAAGGCGATTAACCTGCCAACTCATTCATCCGCTTGAGCACAGCATTCAGGCCATTACTGCGCGACGGCGACAACTGTCGCGACAGCCCCAACTGACTGAACCAGTCCGGCAAATCCACTTGCTGCAACTCATTAGCGGTCAGGCCATTGACTCGCAACAGCAGCAACGCCACCAATCCACGAATCATCCGTGCATCGCTGCTCGCTGCGAACTGCCAGTGGCCATCCTGTAACGCGCCGACCAGCCACACCTGGCTTTCACAGCCATGTACCCGGTTGGCGTCGCACTTGTCTGCGTCATTCAGCGGCGGCAGACGATCACCAAACTGCATCAACAACCGCGCCCGCTGTTCCCAACCAGCGGCATTCTGAAACGTTTGCAGCGCCTCGGCAGCCTCTACCGGCAAGCTCATCGCAACAACTCCAGCGCCTGATCCAGCGCTTCAAAGAACCGTTCCAGATCCTCGGAATCGTTGTACAGCGCCAGCGACACCCGAATCGCCCCCGCCAACTCGAAACGCTTCAGCAGTGGCATCGCGCAGTGATGACCCGCGCGCACGGCAATGCCTTGCTCGGTCAGCAGGTGCGCGAGATCCGCGTTGTGCACGCCTTCAACGACAAAACTGGCCAGCGCCAGTTGCGGCTTGCCCAGCAGACGAATGCCGTTACGCGCCGCGAGGCCGCGCAACAGATAGTCATGCAATGCCGCTTCGTGCGCCGATACTGCGTCCTGATCCAGCCCGGCCAGATAGTCGAGGGTCGCACCGAGGCCGATCACGCTGGCAATCGGCGGCGTGCCCGCCTCAAAACCCAGCGGAGCAGGGCGGAAACGTGCGTCGTGATAGTTGGCTTCCAGGACCATTTCGCCACCGAACTGCCACGGCTTCAGCTGCTCGAGCGCAGTGTTGCGCCCGAACAGCACGCCGAGGCCATCGGGGCCGTACAGCTTATGGCTGGAAAATACGTAGAAGTCGCAACCCAGTGCCTGCACGTCATGCCGACCGTGAACCACACCTTGCGCGCCATCGACCACGGTCAGCGCGTTGTGCGCCTTGGCCATGCCCAGCAGCGCCGGCAAGGGTTGCCAGGCACCGAGCACGTTGGACAACTGACTGACCGCCAGCAAGCGCGTACGCGGGCCGATCAGGTGCACAGCGGCGGCGAGTTCGATCAAACCGTCGGCGTCCAGTGGCAGGATCACCAGTTTCAGTTGACCACGTTGTGCCAGTTGCTGCCACGGCAGCAGGTTGGCGTGATGCTCCAGGGCGCTGATGACAATTTCATCGCCCGGCTGGAAAAGATGTTCCAGGCCATAAGCCAGGAGATTCAGCGCGCTGGTGGCGCCGTGGGTAAAGATGATCTGTCCGCTGTCACCGGCATTGAGCCATTGCGCAACTTTCAGCCGACTGTCTTCGAACGCCTGGGTGGCATGGGCCCCGGGCAAGTGTTGTGCGCGGTGCACATTGGCCGCGCCGTTGGCGTAGTAATGCGTCAGCGCGTCGAGCAGGGCTTGGGGTTTTTGGGTGGTGGCGGCGTTATCCAGATAGGTCTGGTCTTGCCGTTGCAGGGCGGCGATGGCCGGGAAATCGGCGCGCCAGGGAGAAGGAATCATCATGGGTTATACGCCTGACCCTGTGGGAGCGAGCTTGCTCGCGAAGCTTTTGGCGACTTCAAGGACGCCTTCGCGAGCAAGCTCACTCCCACAGGTGATCAATGTGCTGCTTAGTTGTGAGCGTGCAGCGCTTCGTTCAGCTCGATCGCCGATTTGTGGGTTTTGCATTCCACCGCACCGGTTTCCGAATTGCGACGGAACAGCAGGTCAGTCTGGCCGGCCAGTTCACGGGCCTTCACAACTTTAACCAGATTGTTGTGCTCATCCAGCAACGCGACTTTGGTGCCGGCGGTCACGTACAGGCCCGACTCGACGGTGTTGCGGTCGCCCAACGGAATACCGATACCGGCGTTGGCGCCGATCAGGCAGCCTTCGCCAACCTTGATCACGATGTTGCCGCCGCCCGACAGGGTGCCCATGGTCGAGCAACCGCCGCCCAGGTCCGAACCCTTGCCGACGAAGACGCCAGCCGACACGCGGCCTTCGATCATACCCGGGCCTTCGGTGCCGGCGTTGAAGTTGATGAAACCTTCGTGCATCACGGTGGTGCCTTCGCCCACGTAAGCGCCCAGACGCAGACGCGCGGCGTCAGCGATACGCACGCCGGCCGGTACCACGTAGTCGGTCATTTTCGGGAACTTGTCCACCGAGAACACTTCCAGCAACTCGCCACGCAGACGCGCTTCGAGCTGCATTTCCGCCAGTTCGCTCAGGTCGATTGCGCCCTGGCTGGTCCATGCAACGTTAGGCAGCAGCGGGAAGATCCCGGCCAGGCTCACGCCGTGCGGCTTGACCAGACGGTGCGACAGCAGATGCAGCTTCAAGTACGCCTCAGGCGTGGAAGTCAGTTGCGCGTCTTCAGCCAGCAAAGTGGCGACCAGTGGCTTGTGGCTCTCGGCCAGACGGGTCAGCAGTTTGCCTTGAACAGCGTCGATACCTTTGACTGCTTCAGCCAGTTGCGCCGCTTGTGCGGTGGTGAAGGTGATGGCCTGGTTGCCTTCGGTGTAACCGAGGATCGGCGCAACAGCAGCGACCAGTTCGGCCGAAGGATTAAGCAGTGGCTGCGCGTAAAACACTTCGAGCCAGGCGCCCTGACGGTTTTGCGTGCCGACACCGAAGGCGATGCTGAACAGAGAGTTGGACATGTGAATACCTCTACAAAGAGTGACGGGCTGCTTACTTCAGAGCGGCCGCGTAGATATCTGGCTTGAAGCCAATCAGGGTTCGGTCACCGAGATCGAGCACCGGGCGCTTGATCATCGAGGGTTGGGCGAGCATCAGTTCGATGGCTTTTGCTTGGTCGAGATCGGCTTTACGTTCGTCGTCGAGTTTGCGAAAGGTCGTGCCTGCGCGGTTCAACACCGTTTGCCAGCCGTGCTCGTCACACCATTGGGTCAGGTGTTCACGGTCGATACCGGCGGTTTTGTAGTCGTGAAAGTCATAGGCGACAGCGTGTTCATCAAGCCAGGTGCGCGCCTTTTTCATGGTGTCGCAGGCTTTGATGCCGAAAAGGTGCAACGTTTTACTTGAAACGGTCAAGGAATTGCCCCCTTTACAGGTGCTGGGAAAAAATGGTGTCGGATTATGCCATGACCAAAGCGTTTCGGGCGCCCGGCTTCATTACCCTGCGCCAAATCCCTGCAGGAGCAGTCGAGTGAAGCGAGGCTGCGATCTTTTGATCGTGTTTTTAAACATCAAAAGATCGCAGCGTGCCGCAGCTCCTGCACGGGGATCAGTGTCGGCGTGCGACATAGGTGCAACGGTCAGGCGCAGCCTAAACGGCTAATATGGCAGTTCAACGCTGTCGATCGTCCGAGATTTTGATTTATGCAAACCGCTTACACCGTCCTGATCCTGCTGATGCTGGTCAGCGTTTCGCGTCAGGTCGGACGGGTTATCCCACTGCCGCTGCCACTTTTGCAAATTGCCGCCGGCGCCTTGCTGGCCTGGCCGACCCTTGGTTTGCACGTGGCGCTGGATCCCGAGTTGTTTCTGTTCCTGTTCCTGCCGCCGCTGCTGTTTTCCGATGGCTGGCGCATGCCCAAACGCGAACTCTGGCACCTGCGTGGCCCGATCCTGACACTGGCTGTGGGGCTGGTGCTGTTCACGGTGGTCGGCGCCGGGTACTTCATTCACTGGTTATTGCCGACGATTCCGCTGCCGGTGGCGTTCGCGTTGGCGGCAGTGCTGTCGCCGACTGATGCCGTGGCCGTCTCGGCGATCTCGCAAAACCGCTTGCCGACCCCCTTGATGCACATGCTGCAAGGCGAGGCGCTGATGAACGATGCGTCGGGCCTGGTGACGTTCAAGTTTGCTTTGGCCGCTGCGGTAACGGGCGTGTTCTCGCTGGCCACCGCCAGTTTGACGTTTGTATTGGTGGCGGTCGGCGGCCTGGCCGTTGGTGTGGCGCTGAGTTGGCTGGTCGGGCGTTTGCGGTCGTGGATGATCGCTCGCGGGTGGGATGATCCGGCGACCCACGTGGTCTTCATGTTGCTGCTGCCGTTTGCGGCTTATGTGTTGGCTGAACGCCTTGGCGCCTCGGGCATTCTGTCGGCGGTGGCGGCGGGGATGATGCAGAGCTGGCTCGATCTGCTGCCGCGCCAGACCAGCACACGATTGCTCAATCGCAGCGTTTGGTCGCTGTTGGAGTTCGCCTTCAATGGCTTGATTTTCCTTCTGCTCGGTCTGCAATTGCCGGACATCATCAAAGCGGTGGTCAGCCATGAACCGACGTTGTGGCCGGCGTTGTTTTACCGCTGCCTCGATGTGATCGCGATTTTCCTCGCGCTGGTGCTGTTGCGATTTATCTGGGTACAGAGCATCTGGCGCTTATCGGTGTTGTTGCGGCGGTTGCGTGGTAAAGGTGCGCTGACGCAAGTGCCGACTGCGCGATCCTGCTGGCTGCTGACCGTCGGCGGCGTGCGCGGTGCGGTGACACTGGCGGGTGTGATGTCGGTGCCAATGTTGATGGGGGCGGACGCCTTTCCCGAGCGTGATCTGCTGATCTTTATTGCTGCGGGGGTGATCCTGTTGTCGCTGGTGTCGGCGTGCATCGCCTTGCCGTTGTTGCTGCGCGGCATCGAAAAAAGCCCTGATGACAAGCGTCGTCAAGAGGTTCGCGATGCCTGGCGCAAGACGGCCGAGGCCGCGATTCACGCGCTCGAAACCGAAGAGGCCAATCAGCACGACGCCGCGCAAGCTGCGCTGGCGGCAGAATTGAAGGCGCGGATCATGTCCGAATACCGCCATCAACTGGACGTGTTCAACGATTCGGCGGAAGCCCAGGCGCTGGCGTTCCAGATGGATCTGCTGGAACGCCGATTGCGCCTCAAAGCGCTGCGGGCGCAACGACTGGAGTTGTATAGCCTCAGCCGTCATCACCAGATTGGCGATGACGTGCTGCGAGAAGTGTTGGGTGAACTGGATCTGAGTGAGGCCAATCTGGGGGTAGTGAAGTGATGGAATCACCCGGTTCGAGTTGGGCTTACCTCGGATAAAGTAATTTCATCAGTTGTTTGTCTTTTTTGCTGATCTTGCGGTTGATGGGGACTTCCCAGTCACCCACTGTCAGATCGTTTGCCACCGGGTGATGCATGATCGACCTTTTGTCGTAGGCCGTGTAAATCGCTTCCAGCGTGTCGAAAGGGGTAAACAGGTTGTGGTCGACTTGCGCGGGCGTGAGCGGACCCATTTCGCGATTCTGATAGAACTCGTAGACCTTTGGTTTATCCCAGGGGATTTTCGCCTGCGGGTGCTGGTGTTCATGCATCGCGCCAAGGGCGTGACCAAACTCATGAGTCACGATGACTTCGAAGTCTGGATGATCCGGTTTCACGCCCAGGTCCATGGTTCTGTCGTCAGGATGAATCAACAACGCGTCGGTGCCGAGCATTGAGCTGTTGAAGTTATTGGTAGTGGCGATGCGTATGTCACCCACGAGGTCATCAACGAACTCGAATTTCAGGTTGATATACGGCAACCATTGACTGGCTGCCTTGATGATTTTGTCTTTGTGATCCGCCTCAAGTTCGTCCATGAAGGCAATCTTCAAGGTACGGCCGTTTGCCCATAGCTTTGAATAATTAAATACCGAGCGTTTGCGGCGGTTGCCGGTAGTTGCGCTTTTCGTCGTGCCGGCATTGGCCGGATTTTCATTGATGGCTGCCGCGTAAGCTTCTTGGTCGTCAGGCCATTGTATAAGTTGGCAATCTGTCAGTTCGTGCATAGTGGATTTCATCCTTGAAATTAAGAGTCGGCAGTTATTCAGATGCTGCGAATAGTGCAATTCAAGACTAGTACTTGGCCGACAGACAAGTGCGTTACACAGTTATATGGGATGTTACTTGGTTTTTGAATGTTTCAAGCAAGTGCGAGCAGGGCACCACGGTTGCGCGTCACTTGAAATTGCCGGGTTGGCGCTGACATGCTCAGGCAGGCAACTGCCCATAGTTGAGGGCAGGGTAGATTTTTCTGGCGAAGGCCTTGTCCTTGTCGCTAAGCGTCAAATTGAGGCCAACCGCGTCATTTCCGTAGATCAGGTTGGTAGTTGGGTAATGCATGATCGAGAGTTTGTCGTAGTCGCCGAAGACAGCAGCGTGCGGAGACTCCAGCTCGAAAAGGTTGCTGTCTACGTCCTCCCTTGTCCAGCCATGTTGCTTGCCCAGGAACTCATAGGCCGCTTCCTTGTTCCACGGGATGCGCGCCTCCGGGTGCAAATGGGCGTGGTGGAAGCCTAGGGCGTGGCCAAATTCATGCTGGACCGTGTGGTCGAAAAGCGGTGAGTCCGGCGTGGTGCCCAAAACCATTGTGGGTTCGTTGACATCCACTTTCATTGCGTCGATCCCTATAAACGAATAGCTGTCCTTTCCTTGCAGGGCGATCCGAATCATTCCAGGCACGTTTTCGACCAATTCAAAGGCCAGGCTGACGAAAGGTTCCCACTTCCGGATGCCTAGTTCGATTCGATATTTCAGTTCGTCGGACACGTCATGCATGAAAGAGAACGTAATAGTGCTGGCATTCTCCCAGAACTTGGTTGTGTAACCCAAGGAACGTTTACGGCGCACTGCTGGCGCGTCGTTATTGTTTTCCGGGAACCGCTCGAAGTTGTCTGCCGGTTTTGCCATTCTTACGAGGTTATAATTGTGCATGGTCAATATCCTTATTGATTGCCAAAGTGTCGCCTTGATTCAGCTGGCGTCAAAATTTTTATATTTGAGGGTGATAGGGTTTTGGTTTTCGGCAGGCTCGGTTTTAGTAGAAGTTCGCGCGATTAAAGTCGCTCTACAGTGGCCAGCGTTTCAAGGGGGAAATTAGACCGAGCAGGGAGAAGAGTAAATGTGCTCGTTGTAAACGCTTATATCACGACGGTTGATACCCGCACCGGATTGCCCGGTGCGGGCCATGATTACTGTTGGCGAGTAATGAACGCGCGGATCCGCTGTGCCGCCTCAACGCATTCGGCAAGTGGTGCAACCAGCGCCATCCGTACCCGGCCTGCGCCCGGATTGACGCCGTCCACTTCGCGGGACAAGTACGAACCTGGCACTACGGTCACGTGTTCTTCGGCAAACAGGTCACGGCAGAATGCCGCGTCGTCACCTTTCACGTTTGGCCACAAATAAAAGCTGCCATCGGGACGCTGGACGTCCATTACCGGGCTGAGGATTTCCAGTACCGCGTCGAATTTCTCGCGATACAAAGTGCGGTTGGCGCGCACATGTTCTTCGTCATTCCAGGCGGCAACGCTGGCCAGTTGGGTTTGAACCGGCATCGCACAGCCGTGATAGGTGCGATAAAGCAGGAAACCCTTGAGGATCTCGGCATCGCCGGCAACGAAGCCGGAACGCAAACCGGGCAGGTTCGAGCGCTTGGACAGGCTATGGAACACCACGCAGCGCTTGAAATCCTTGCGACCCAGTTCGACGCACGCGCTGAGCAGCCCCGGCGGCGGTGTCTGCTCGTCGAAGTAAAGCTCGCTGTAGCACTCGTCGGCGGCGATCACGAAGTCGTGTTCATCTGCCAAGGCGATGAGTTTTTTCAGGGTGTCGACCGGAATCAGCGCGCCTGTCGGGTTACCCGGCGAGCAAAGGAAAAGAATCTGGCAGCGCTTCCAGATGTCCGCTGAAACAGCGTCGAAATCCGGGTTGAAGCCGTTATCGTCCAGACAAGGCAGGTAATGTGGCTTGGCGCCGGCCAGGAACGCCGCGCCTTCGTAGATCTGATAGAACGGGTTCGGGCTGACCACCAGCGCATCATCACCACGATTGACCACGGTCTGGGTGAAGGCGAACAGCGCTTCACGGGTGCCATTGACTGGTAATACGTTGCGGGCCGGGTCGATCCAGCCGCTCGGAACGCCGAAGCGGCGTTCGCACCAGCCGGCGATGGCTTCGCGCAGGGCCGGGATGCCGAGCGTGGTTGGATACACCGCCATCTGATCCAGACTGTTTGCCAGTGTCTCGGCGACAAAGCCTGGCGAACGGTGTTTCGGCTCACCGATGGACAGCGCGATCGGGCGCTTGTCCGGGTTCGGGGGCACGGTGCCGAGCAGGGCGCGGAGCTTCTCGAACGGGTAGGGCTGGAGCTGGTTCAGAGCGTTGTTCATCGGTGCGGGGTCTCGTGCAAAGCGGTTAAATCAGGTAGCGCATTCAGATACTGATACGCGAAAGATTGATATCGGGTTCATGGCTGACGCTCAACTGCTCGACAATCGCATCCTGCAAGCGGCTGCACAGCAGCGGATCGGACAAGGGCTGATTTTTCGCATCAGTAATAAAGAACACGTCCTCCACTCGTTCGCCCAACGTTGCAATCTTGGCGTTTTGCAGCGACAGGTCAAACTCCAGAAAGATGCCGCCGATCCGCGCCAGCAGACCTGGTCGGTCAGGCGCGGTCAATTCCAGTACGGTGACCGGGCGTTGCGCGTCGTTGTGGATAGTGACCTGTGGCGCGAACGCGAAATGCTTGAGCTGGCGCGGCACCCGGCGCTGAATGATCGTCGGGTAGTCGTCCGGATTGCGCAGAGCGTCGGTCAAACCGTCGCGGATCTGCTTGATCCGCACAGGGTTGTCGCCGATGGATTCGCCATCGTTGTCGAGCACGATGTAGGTGTCGAGGGTGAACTGGCTGCTCGAGGTGATAACCCGGGCGTCGTGAATGTTCAGGTTGAGCTGATCCATCGCCGCCACGGTAACCGCGAAGAAGTCGTGCTGATCCGGCGCATAGATGAAGATCTGTGTGCCGCCCTCGAACTCGCGCTGGGTGGTTTCCTTGATCAGTACCAGCGGCCCGCCATCGACGGGTTGCTGGAGGATCGCATCGCTGTGCCAGGCCACGTCGCCGGCGGTGTGGCGCAGGAAATAGTCGTCGCCCAGTTGCGCCCACAATTGTTCGACGTCGTCCGGATCGGTGCCGCCGCGCACGAGGATGTCGAGTGCCGCGCTCTGGGTCTGGCGGATCTGCTCTTCGCGATCCACCGGGTTCTCCAGACCGCGACGCAATGCCCGCTTGGTTTCGGTGTAGAGCTGGCGCAACAGGCTGGCGCGCCACGAATTCCACAGCGTCGGATTGGTCGCGTTGATGTCGGCCACGGTCAGTACGTACAGATAGTCGAGACGGGTTTCATCGCCGACCGCCTGCGCAAAATCGTGGATCACCTGCGGGTCGGACAAGTCCTTGCGCTGGGCGGTGGTCGACATCACCAGGTGGTTCTGCACCAGCCAGACAATCAGGCGGCTATCCCACACTGGTAACTGATGGCGCTGGCAGAACGCCTCGGCATCGATCGCGCCTATCTCCGAGTGATCGCCATGACGGCCCTTGCCGATGTCGTGATACAGGCCGGCGAGATAAATCAGCTCGGGTTTCGGCAGCTTGGCCATGAGCTTGCTGGCCAGCGGGAATTTTTCCGACACCTGGGTGTACTGCAGCTTACGCAGGTGTTTGATCAGGTTCAGCGTGTGTGCATCGACCGTATAGATGTGGAACAGGTCGTGTTGCATCTGCCCGACGATAAAACCGAACTCCGGCAGGTAGCGCCCGAGAATGCCGTAACGGTTCATCCGTCGCAGATTGCGATGAATGCCGATCTTGCATTTGAACAGCTCGATAAACAGGCTGGTGTTGCGTATGTCGTTGCGGAAGTCGTCGTCAATCAGGTGACGATGTTCGCGCAGCAAACGAACGGTGTCGGCGCGCACGCCTTTGATTTCCGGCTGCTGGGCCATCAGCACGAATATCTCGAGCATGGCGAATGGGGTGCGGCGGAACACATTGTCGTTGCGCGCTTCGATGTACCCGTCATGTAGCTGGAAGCGCGAATTGATCGGCTGCGGCGGCGCTTCGTCTTCCGGCGCGAGGATGACTTCCTCGAAGTGCTGGATGATCAGGTCGCTCAGCTGGGCGATGCTCATCACCACCCGGTAATACTGCTGCATGAAGTTTTCGATGCTGTGCTTGGCGTCATCGCCTTCGAACCCCAGCAACGTCGCAATCGAACGCTGATGATCGAACAGCAGGCGGTCTTCGGAGCGCCCGGCGAGCATGTGCAGGGCGTAGCGCACCTTCCAGAGGAATTCCTGAGAGGACGCGAGCAACGCATTCTCGCTCTCTACCAGGAAACCTTCGCCGGCGAGTGCACGCAAATTCAGCGTGCCGTACTGACGACGGGCAACCCACAGAATCGTCTGAATATCCCGTAGTCCGCCGGGCGAGCCTTTGACGTTGGGTTCCAGGTTGTATTCGGTATCGTTGTACTTGTGGTGGCGAGCTTTCTGCTCGGCGCGTTTGGCCAGGAAAAACTCCTTGGCCGGCCACATGTGCGCAGTGCTGGTGACGTCGAGCATGCGTTGGCGCAAACGCTCGGGGCCGCTGATTGTGCGGCTTTCCATGAGATTGGTGACCACGGTCAGGTCAGCGCGCGCCTCTTGCGCGCATTCGTCCACCGAGCGAACGCTCTGACCGACTTCCAGGCCGATGTCCCACAACAATGTGAGAAAACGCTCGATGGAATCGCGGAAAACCTCGTGGTCGGCGCTGTCCAGCAGGATCAGCAAATCGATGTCCGAGTAAGGGTGCAATTCGCCCCGGCCGTAGCCGCCGACCGCGACCAGTGCGATGTCCGCGTCTTCGCTCCAGTTGAACTGCTCCCAGGCCTTTTGCAGGATATTGTCGACGAACCAGGCACGGTCTTCGATCAGCCGACGAATATCACGACCGCTGCGAAAACGTGCGTCGAGCACGTCGCGGGCCTGGCGAATCGCCTTCTTGAAGGCGGCGATGGGGCTCGCTTTCAGGGCCAGCTCAGCCTGGAACTGGCCGCGGTCGAAGAGTTCGGGATCCACCTGCGGCATCGATTGGCTTTCCTTCTATAAGGCTGGGAGCGTTTGTGGATCAGGCCGAGATGCGTGGAATGGTGTCATCGGCACGCAGCGTGAAGATCTCGTAGCCGGTGTCGGTGACCAACAGGGTGTGTTCCCACTGGGCCGAGAGCTTGCGGTCCTTGGTGATCGCGGTCCAGCCGTCGCCCAATACCTTGGTGTCGGCCTTGCCCTGATTGATCATCGGCTCGATGGTGAAGGTCATGCCGGCCTTCAGTTCCATGCCAGTACCGGCGCGGCCGTAGTGCAGGATCTGCGGCTCTTCGTGGAACACCTTGCCGATGCCGTGGCCACAGAACTCGCGAACCACCGAGAAACCGTTCTTTTCCGCGTGTTTCTGGATGACTTCACCGATGTCGCCGAGGCGGCAGCCAGGTTTGACGATCTCGATCGCCTTGTACATGCATTCCTGAGTGATCTGCGACAGACGCTCAGCCCACACCGGCACTTCACCGACATGGAACATGCGGCTGGTATCGCCGTGGTAACCGTCCTTGATCACGGTGACGTCGATGTTCAGGGTGTCGCCGTTTTTTAACGGCTTGTCATTCGGGATGCCGTGGCAGACGACGTGGTTGATCGAGGTGCAGATCGACTTCGGGTAGCCCTTGTAGTTGAGCGGGGCAGGGATGGCCTGCTGCACGTCGACGATGTAGTCGTGGCAGATCTGGTTCAGTTGATCGGTGGTAACGCCCGGTTTGACGTGTTCGGCAATCATTTCCAGCACATCGGCGGCCAGTTTGCCGGCGACACGCATGCCAGCGATGTCCTCGGGTGTTTTGAGGTTAACGGTCATACAGGCTCTCTTTGCGCTCGGCGGCGCTTGCTGTTACGGATAGGGTGGCAGGTGTGCGTTTTTTGCGACCCTGAAAAACGCGATTCTAACAGACGAGAGGAGCAAATCCGCGCCTGCATGCATCGCTTCTATCTATAGAATGGTGCCCGCGGCGCCGATTCCAAGAGGGCTGAGCCCATGTCCTTGGTGTGATTGCAGATTTCGAGTTCCGTTTCTGCCTTCCTTGTGATATAAAATGCGCCGCTTTCCGGGGATACCCCGAAAGGCTTAAATCCACACACGTGTCGACACGATGACCTGGGTGCTTTTGGCGTTATGCCACTGGTTGGTCATTGGGATACGTGGAGGCCAAACCCGACTTATTAAGGAACTATCATGTCCCAAGTCAATATGCGCGATATGCTGAAGGCCGGTGTGCACTTCGGTCACCAAACCCGTTACTGGAACCCGAAAATGGGTAAATACATTTTCGGCGCGCGTAACAAGATTCACATCATCAACCTTGAAAAAACCCTGCCAATGTTCAATGAAGCTCTGACTTTCGTAGAGCGTCTGGCCCAGGGCAAAAACAAGATTCTGTTCGTCGGCACCAAGCGTTCCGCTGGCAAGATCGTTGCTGAAGAAGCAGCACGTTGCGGTTCGCCGTACGTCGATCACCGCTGGTTGGGCGGCATGCTGACCAACTTCAAAACCATTCGTGCTTCCATCAAGCGTCTGCGTGACCTTGAAGTTCAAGCCGAAGACGGTACTTTCGCCAAGCTGACCAAGAAAGAAGCGCTGATGCGCACTCGTGATCTTGAGAAGCTGGATCGCTCCCTGGGCGGCATCAAGGACATGGGCGGTCTGCCAGACGCACTGTTCGTGATCGACGTTGACCACGAGCGCATCGCGATCACCGAAGCCAACAAGCTGGGTATCCCGGTAATCGGCGTTGTCGATACCAACAGCAGCCCGGAAGGCGTTGACTACATCATCCCAGGCAACGATGACGCAATCCGCGCTATCCAGCTGTACATGGGTTCGATGGCTGACGCTGTTATCCGTGGTCGCAGCAATGTTGGCGGCGGCACTGTAGAGTTCGCAGCTGAAGAAGCTCCGGCAGCTGCAGCTGAGTAATTGACGCCCTGGCGTTGACTCAGTAAGCAAAAAGGGGGCTTGGCCCCCTTTTTGCCACCTCGAAAACCATTTGTTAACAGCGCAGCTACAGCATCTGTAACGTGCAGCGGCTAACAAGGGTGTTTCGGGAAGAATTGAACGCCCGTTCGATCGGGTGGAATGGTTGAAAACCTATCCAAGAGGAATTTGAAAATGGCAGAGATTACTGCAGCGTTGGTTAAAGAACTGCGTGAGCGTACTGGCGAAGGCATGATGGATTGCAAAAAGGCCTTGACCAAGGCCGGCGGCGACATCGAAAAAGCCATCGACGACATGCGTGCTTCGGGCGCCATCAAGGCCGCCAAGAAAGCCGGCAACGTCGCTGCTGAAGGCGCGATCGCTCTGGTTGAAGACGGCAAGTCTGCCGTTCTGCTGGAAGTGAACTCGCAGACCGACTTCCTGGCTCTGCAAGACGACTTCAAGGCATTCGTTGCTGCCAGCGTCAAAAAAGCATTCGACGAGAAGCTCACTACCGTTGAGCCTCTGATCGAATCGCAGGAAGCTGATCGCCTGGTACTGGTCGGCAAGGTTGGCGAAAACGTCAACATCCGTCGTCTGGTTCGCGTTGAAGGTGATGTTGTTGGTGGTTACCTGCACGGCAACAAGATCGGTGTTGCAGTTGTTCTGAAAGGCGGCGACGTTGAGCTGGCCAAGGACATCGCTATGCACGTAGCGGCGACCAACCCTGAATTCCTGCTGCCATCGGAAGTTTCCGCTGAAGCAGTTGAGCGTGAGAAGGGCGTTTTCCTGAGCCTGAACGCTGACAAGATCGCTGGCAAGCCAGAAAACATCGTTGAAAACATGATCAAAGGCCGTATCAGCAAGTTCCTGGCTGAAGCGAGCCTGGTTGAGCAGGCGTTCGTCAAGAACCCTGAAATCAAGGTCGGCGACCTGGCCAAGAAAGCCGGTGCTGAAATCGTTTCCTTCACCTACTTCAAAGTAGGCGAAGGCATCGAGAAGCCGGTCGACAACTTCGCTGAAGAAGTTGCTGCCCAGCTGGCTGCCGCCAAGCAGTAAGACGGTTTTCAACTGTCGCCCGAAAGAGGCTGCCCGCTCACGCGCGCAGCCTCTTTTCAGATGGGGTAACCAATTATTTATTGGTTTCCACTTGGAACTGACTTACAAAGCCATGTTCCGATGGCGCTGAAGCAGCGCCAAGCTAGAGTGAACGCCAGCTGAAAACAGCTCGCAAAGAATTTTAAATACGCCGCAGGAGAGATTCGCAATGGCTCAGCAGGGCAGTGGTTATCAGGCTCGCTATAAACGCATTCTACTCAAGCTTAGCGGCGAGGCCCTGATGGGCTCGGAAGAGTTCGGGATCGATCCAAAAGTGCTGGATCGGATGGCGCTTGAAGTCGGCCAACTGGTCGGCATCGGCGTACAGGTCGGTCTGGTGATCGGCGGTGGCAACCTGTTCCGCGGCGAAGCCTTGAGCAAAGCCGGTATGGATCGGGTGACAGGCGACCACATGGGCATGCTGGCCACTGTGATGAACGCCCTGGCCATGCGCGACGCGCTGGAACGTGCGAATATCTCGGCAATCGTCATGTCGGCCATTTCGATGGTGGGCGTGACCGATCACTATGATCGCCGCAAAGCCATGCGTCACCTGAACTCCAAAGACGTCGTGATTTTCGCAGCCGGTACCGGCAATCCGTTCTTTACCACGGATTCGGCAGCCTGCCTGCGTGCAATCGAAATCGATGCCGATGTCGTCCTCAAGGCGACCAAGGTCGATGGCGTCTACACCGCAGATCCGTTCAAAGACCCGCATGCCGAGAAGTTCGATCATCTGACTTATGATGAAGTACTGGATCGCAAGCTGGGTGTAATGGACCTGACAGCTATTTGCCTGTGCCGCGACCACAAGATGCCGCTGCGTGTATTCAACATGAACAAGCCCGGCGCCCTGCTGAACATCGTGCATGGCGGCGCTGAAGGCACCCTGATCGAGGAAGGTCAACAATGATCAACGAAATCAAGAAAGACGCTCAAGAGCGTATGCAGAAATCCCTGGACTCTCTGGCCCACGCATTTGGTCAGATTCGTACCGGCAAGGCTCACCCAAGCATTCTGGGCAGCGTAATGGTGCCGTACTACGGCGCTGATACCTCCATTACCCAAGTGGCCAACATTACCGTAAAAGACTCGCGCACCCTGCAAGTCGTGGCTTTCGAGCGCAACATGCTCGCGGCTGTCGACAAGGCGATCCAGAGCGCTGGCCTGAACCTCAACCCGACCAACCTGGGCGAGTTGTTGCTGATCTCCATGCCTGCCCTGACCGAAGAAACCCGCAAGGGCTTCACCAAGCAGGCACGCAGTGCCGCTGAAGACGCTCGTGTTGCCGTGCGCAACATCCGTCGCGATGCGCTGGGCGATTTGAAGAAGCTGGTTAAAGACAAAGAAATCAGCGAAGACGAAGAGCGTCGTGCTGCTGCCGATATCCAGAAACTCACCGACAAGGCTGAGGCTGATATCGACGCGGCTACCAAGCAGAAAGAAGCGGATTTGATGGCCGTATAAGGGTCGAGTTTTTAATGGACAAGACCAAGCAGACTGCGCCGTCCGCGGTGCCGCGCCATGTCGCGATCATCATGGATGGCAACAATCGCTGGGCGAAAAAACGCTTTATGCCGGGTGTCGCCGGGCATAAGGCGGGCGTGGATGC
Source organism: Pseudomonas sp. A0308 (assembly GCF_044218815.1). Classification (NCBI taxonomy): domain Bacteria; kingdom Pseudomonadati; phylum Pseudomonadota; class Gammaproteobacteria; order Pseudomonadales; family Pseudomonadaceae; genus Pseudomonas; species Pseudomonas sp. A0308. Next base: position 2,033,204 of record NZ_CP162581.1, on the reverse strand, counting down.
GGTTCGTGCGGTAATCGAGGTGTGTGCCGAGGCCAAGGTCGAGGTGCTCACCCTGTTCGCTTTCTCCAGTGAAAACTGGCAGCGCCCGGCCGATGAGGTCAGCGCTTTGATGGACCTGTTCTTCAAGGCGCTGCGTCGTGAGGCCAAGCGCCTTAACGACAACAACATCAGCTTGCGCATCATCGGTGATCGCTCGCGCTTTCATCCGGAGCTTCAGGTCGCGATGCGCGAAGCCGAGGCCATGACCGCGGGTGCCAACCGTTTCATCCTGCAAATTGCCGCCAATTACGGCGGTCAGTGGGATATCGCACAAGCTGCACAGCGTCTTGCACGTGAGGTTCAGGCCGGGCATCTGCGTCCGGAAGACATCACCCCGGATCTGCTGCAAACGTGTCTGGCAACCGGCGATCTGCCGTTGCCGGACTTGTGCATCCGCACCGGTGGCGAGCACCGCATCAGCAACTTCCTGTTGTGGCAACTGGCTTACGCCGAGTTGTACTTCTCCGACCTGTTTTGGCCGGACTTCAAACACGATGCCATGCGCAATGCGCTGGCCGATTTCGCTTCGCGCCAACGTCGCTTCGGTAAAACGAGCGAACAGGTCGAAGCTGGAGCCCGGGTTTAATGCTTAAACAACGAATCATCACCGCGCTGATCCTGCTGCCGATCGCCTTGTGCGGGTTTTTCCTGCTTGAAGGTTCCGGTTTTGCGCTGTTCATCGGTCTGGTCGTGAGCCTGGGCGCCTGGGAATGGGCGCGACTCGCGGGCTTCACTGCACAATCGTTCCGCGTCGGTTTTGCCGCCGTCGTCGCGTTGATGCTGTTCGTCATGTATGTGCTGCCCGGTCTCGCACCTTGGGTGCTCGGTGCTTCGGTGCTGTGGTGGGTGGTCGCGACGTATCTGGTGCTGACCTATCCACGTTCCAGCGAGCATTGGTCCAGTGCGGCCACCAAACTGGTGATCGGCTTGCTGATTTTGCTGCCGGCCTGGCAAGGTCTGGTGCAGATCAAGCAGTACCCGTTGGGTAACTGGCTGATCATGGCGGTCATGGTGTTGGTCTGGGGCGCAGATATCGGTGCCTATTTCTCTGGCCGTAAATTTGGCAAGCGCAAGTTGGCTCCTCAAGTCAGCCCCGGTAAGAGCTGGGAAGGCGTTTACGGTGGTCTGGCGCTAAGCCTGCTGATCACCGCGATTGTTGGCTTGGTGCGTGACTGGACGGTGGCCGAGTTGCTCAAGGGTCTGATTGGCGCTGCGCTGATCGTCTTCATCTCGGTCGTGGGAGACCTCACCGAAAGCATGTTCAAGCGCCAGTCCGGCATCAAGGACAGCAGTAACCTGCTGCCCGGTCATGGCGGCGTGCTTGATCGCATCGACAGTCTGACCGCGGCCATTCCAGTGTTTGCCGTGTTGCTGTGGATGGCTGCGCCGTGAGCCGCCCGCAACTGATTACCGTACTGGGCGCTACCGGCTCGATTGGTCTGAGCACCCTTGATGTGATTGCGCGTCATCCTGAGCGTTATCAGGTGTTCGCGTTGAGCGGTTTCACGCGCCTCAGCGAACTGTTGGCCTTGTGCATACGTCACGTGCCGCAATTTGCCGTGGTGCCGGAAGTCGCTGCAGCTCGCGGTTTGCAGGACGATTTGCGTGCAGCCGGTCTGGCGACTCGTGTGCTGGTGGGTGAGGCTGGCTTGTGTCAGGTCGCTTCTGCGCCGGAAGTCGATGCGGTCATGGCGGCGATCGTCGGCGCCGCAGGCCTGCGTCCGACGTTGGCGGCTGTCGAAGCAGGCAAGAAGATTCTGCTGGCTAACAAGGAGGCGCTGGTCATGTCCGGCGCCTTGTTCATGCAGGCTGTGCGCAAGAGTGGTTCGGTGCTGCTGCCAATCGACAGCGAACACAATGCGATTTTCCAGTGCATGCCACAGGATTTCGCCAGTGGATTAAGCAAGGTCGGAGTCCGTCGGATTTTACTGACAGCTTCTGGTGGACCGTTCCGGCAGACGCCCATGAGTGAGTTGGCGCATGTTTCGCCTGAGCAGGCGTGTGCGCATCCGAACTGGTCAATGGGCCGCAAGATTTCCGTGGATTCGGCCAGCATGATGAACAAAGGTCTCGAACTGATCGAGGCCTGCTGGTTGTTTGATGCAAAACCAGCGCAGGTCGAGGTGGTGATTCATCCGCAAAGCGTGATTCACTCGCTGGTCGATTATGTCGACGGTTCGGTCCTGGCTCAGTTGGGCAATCCTGACATGCGCACTCCGATCGCCAGCGCGCTGGCCTGGCCGGAGCGTATCGACTCCGGCGTCGCGCCGCTGGATCTGTTTGCGATCGCGCGTCTGGACTTCGAAGCGCCGGATGAAGAGCGCTTCCCGTGCCTGCGTCTGGCGCGGCAAGCGGCCGAGGTGGGTGACAGCGCACCGGCGATGCTCAATGCGGCCAACGAAGTGGCGGTGGCAGCGTTTCTCGACGGACGGGTTCGTTACCTGGAAATCGCGAGTATCATCGAGGAGGTCTTGAACCTCGAGCCGGTCGTAGCGCTGGATGATCTCGAGGCTGTGTTCACGGCGGACGCGAAGGCGCGAGTTCTGGCCGAGCAATGGCTGGCTCGTCACGACCGATAGGTTTTGCAACACAATAGTTTCAAGCAGCACTGAACAGGATTGCGGAGAAAGTAGATGAGCGCGCTCTATATGATTGCCGGCACCCTGATCGCCTTGGGTGTGCTGGTCACCTTTCACGAATTCGGCCACTTCTGGGTCGCGCGTCGCTGTGGCGTCAAGGTTCTGCGTTTTTCCGTAGGCTTTGGCATGCCGCTGCTGCGCTGGCACGACAAGCAAGGTACTGAGTTCGTCATCGCTGCGATTCCGCTGGGTGGCTACGTCAAGATGCTCGATGAGCGCGAAGGCGACGTCCCGGTTGATCAGCTCGATCAGTCGTTCAACCGCAAGTCCGTTCGCCAGCGTATTGCTATTGTCGCGGCTGGCCCTATCGCCAACTTTCTTCTGGCCCTGGTGTTCTTCTGGGTATTGGCGATGCTCGGTAGTGAGCAGGTCCGCCCGGTAATCGGTGCGGTCGAATCCGGCAGCATCGCCGCGAAGGCTGGTCTGGGTGCAGGTCAGGAGATCGTCGCGATTGATGGCGAGCCGACTTCCGGCTGGGCCGCCGTCAATTTGCAGCTGGTTCGCCGGCTCGGCGAAAGCGGCTCGCTGCAGGTGCTGGTGCGCGAGCAGGGCTCTACGGCGGATTCACCGCGTGAGCTGACGCTGGACAAATGGCTCAAGGGGGCTGATGAGCCGGATCCGATCCGCTCTCTGGGGATTCGTCCATGGCGTCCTGCCCTGCCACCTGTGCTCGCCGAGCTTGATCCAAAAGGCCCGGCCCAGGCCGCTGGCCTGAAAACCGGTGATCGCCTGGTGTCTCTTGACGGTCAGGCGCTCAATGACTGGCAGCAGGTGGTCGATACCGTTCGTACGCGTCCTGATACCAAAATCTTGCTGCGGGTCGAGCGCGATGGTGCTCAAATCGACGTCCCTGTCACTTTGGCAGCGCGCGGTGAAAGCAAGGCGCCAAGCGGTTATCTGGGCGCAGGTGTCAAAGCGATCGACTGGCCGCCGGAGATGATCCGCGAAGTCAGTTATGGTCCGTTAGCCGCGATTGGCGAGGGCGCCCGTCGTACTTGGACCATGAGCATCCTGACGCTGGATTCGCTCAAGAAAATGCTGTTCGGCGAGCTCTCGGTAAAAAACTTGAGTGGACCGATAACCATTGCTAAAGTGGCGGGCGCTTCTGCCCAGTCGGGTGTCGCTGATTTCCTGAATTTCCTTGCTTATCTGAGTATTAGCCTGGGTGTTCTGAATTTGCTGCCCATTCCTGTACTGGATGGGGGGCATTTGTTGTTTTATCTGATCGAGTGGGCGCGTGGTCGTCCCTTGTCGGATCGGGTGCAAGGTTGGGGGATACAGATCGGTATCAGTTTGGTGGTCGGGGTGATGTTGCTTGCTCTGGTCAACGATCTGGGTCGACTGTAATGCTTCGCTGAATTGCGAATCTGCCGCATTTTGCGGCAGTTTGTTTATTGCCAGTTGGAATAAGAAAGGACTTCATGAAACGTCTGCTGCTAACTGCGGTTCTCACCGTATTGATGATCGCCGAAGTTCACGCCGAGTCCTTCACCATCTCTGATATTCGCGTCAATGGCCTCCAGCGGGTCTCCGCGGGTAGTGTCTTTGGTGCCTTGCCGTTGAACGTCGGCGAGCAGGCGGATGATCGTCGCCTGGTGGAATCCACTCGTGCGTTGTTCAAAACCGGTTTCTTTCAAGACATCCAGCTGGGCCGTGAAGGCAACGTTCTGGTGATCACGGTCGTCGAACGTCCGTCGGTTGCCAGTATCGAGATCGAGGGCAACAAGGCGATCTCCACTGAAGACTTGATGAAAGGCCTCAAGCAGTCCGGTCTGGCCGAAGGCGAAATCTTCCAGCGTGCCACCCTCGAAGGCGTGCGTAACGAACTGCAGCGCCAGTACGTCGCGCAAGGTCGCTATTCGGCTACGGTCGATACCGAAGTGGTATCGCAGCCGCGTAACCGCGTCGGCCTGAAAGTGAAGATCAACGAAGGCACTGTTGCGGCCATTCAGCACATCAACGTGGTGGGTAACACGGTTTTCCCTGAGGATGACCTGACCGATCTGTTCGAGCTGAAGACCACCAACTGGCTGTCGTTCTTCAAGAACGATGACAAATATGCCCGTGAAAAACTGTCCGGTGACCTGGAGCGTCTGCGCTCCTACTATCTGGACCGCGGCTATATCAACATGGATATCGCTTCGACCCAGGTGTCCATCACCCCGGACAAGAAGCACGTCTACATCACTGTCAACGTGACCGAAGGCGAGAAGTACACCGTTCGCGACGTCAAACTCAGCGGTGACCTCAAAGTTCCTGAAGACCAGGTCAAGTCCTTGTTGCTGGTGCAGAAAGGCCAGGTGTTCTCGCGCAAGCTGATGACCACCACCTCTGAACTGATCACCCGTCGTCTGGGTAACGAGGGTTACACCTTCGCCAACGTCAACGGCGTGCCTCAGCCGCACGATGATGACAACACCGTGGACATCCTGTTTGCCGTCGATCCGGGCAAGCGTGCCTACGTCAACCGCATCAACTTCCGTGGTAACACCAAGTCGGAAGATGAAGTGTTGCGTCGTGAAATGCGTCAGATGGAAGGTGGCTGGGCTTCGACTTACCTGATTGACCAGTCCAAGACACGTCTTGAGCGTCTGGGCTTCTTTAAAGAAGTCAACGTCGAAACCCCGGCCGTTCCGGGTGTCGATGACCAGGTTGATGTGAACTACAGCGTTGAAGAGCAGGCGTCGGGTTCGATTACCGCCAGTGTCGGTTTCGCCCAGAGTGCCGGTCTGATCCTCGGCGGTTCGATCACCCAGAACAACTTCCTCGGTAGCGGTAACCGCGTCAGCATCGGTCTGACACGAAGCGAATACCAGAGCCGCTACAACTTCGGCTATGTTGACCCGTACTGGACCGCCGATGGCGTAAGTCTGGGTTACAACGCGTTCTACCGCACCACTGACTACGATGAACTCGATGCCGATATCTCGAGCTACTCGGTAGACAGCCTGGGCGCCGGTGTCAACGTTGGCTACCCGATCAGCGAGACTTCGCGACTGACCTTCGGTCTGTCTGCTCAGCAAGACACGATCAATACAGGTAAATACACCGTTGACGAGATTTTTGACTTCGTCAAAAAGGAAGGCGACAGCTATCTGAACTTCAAGGCTTCGGCCGGCTGGTCCGAATCGACCCTGAACAAAGGCGTTTTGCCGACCCGTGGCCGTTCCCAGAGCCTGACCCTGGAGAGCACCATTCCGGGTAGCGACCTGTCGTTCTTCAAACTTGATTACCGTGGCCAGTTGTTCCAGCCACTGAGCGAAAACTACACCATGCGTCTGCACACCGAACTCGGTTATGGCGATGGTTACGGTTCGACTGACGGCTTGCCTTTCTATGAAAACTACTATGCTGGTGGTTTCAACTCGGTTCGTGGTTTCAAGGACAGTACGCTTGGCCCGCGAAGCACGCCAAGTCGTGGTGCAGGTGTGACCGGTAACACCGGTACGCTGGCCGACCCGGATCAGGATCCGCTGCCATTCGGCGGTAATGTGCTGATCCAGGGTGGTGTCGAACTGCTGTTCCCGCTGCCGTTTGTCAAAGATCAGCGCTCCCTGCGTACTTCGGTATTCTGGGACGTGGGTAACGTATTTGATTCCAAGTGCGAGAAGACTACCAACGCTAACGTCGGTTCGACTTCCTCCACTCAGTGCAACGACATCAGCCTGAGCAACATGGCAAGTTCCGTCGGTGTGGGCGTGACCTGGGTCACCGCGCTGGGTCCTCTGAGCTTCGCGTTGGCCATGCCGATCAAGAAACCGGATGACGCTGAAACTCAAGTGTTCCAATTCTCCCTCGGCCAGACGTTCTAAGCGTCTGACCCAAGATAACGACAATGGATTTTGTAGGAGTGCATCGTGCGTAAGTTGACTCAATTGGTTCTCCTGGCCTCCGTACTGGTGGCAGGCCCGGCGTTCGCCGACATGAAAATCGCTGTTCTGAACTATCAGATGGCCTTGCTGGAATCCGACGCGGCGAAGAAGTACGCCGTGGATGCCGAGAAGAAGTTCGGTCCGCAACTGACCAAGCTGAAGACTCTGGAAAGCAGCGCCAAAGGCATTCAGGATCGTCTGATGGCCGGTGGCGACAAGATGCAGCAAGGTGAGCGTGAGCGTCTGGAACTTGAATTCAAGCAGAAGGCCCGCGATTTCCAGTTCCAGTCCAAGGAGCTGAACGAAGCCAAAGCCGTTGCCGACCGCGAAATGCTCAAGCAACTGAAGCCAAAACTGGATGGCGCCGTGGAAGAAGTCATCAAGAAAGGTGGTTTTGACCTGGTGTTCGAGCGTGGCGCAGTCATCGATGTCAAGCCTCAGTACGACATCACGCGCCAGGTTATCGAGCGCATGAATCAGCTGAAGTAACCCATGACCGTGACTATCAAGCTCGGCCAGCTGGCCGAGTTCCTCGGCGCCACCCTGCGTGGCGACGCGGAGAAGCAAATTACTGGGCTAGCCACTTTGCAAGAGGCTGGCCCAGCTCAGTTGAGCTTTCTGGCAAATCCGCAATATCGCAAATTCCTTGCCGGTTCTCAGGCAGCAGCGTTGCTGCTCAAAGAGGCGGACGCCGAGGGTTTTGCCGGTAACGCATTGGTGGTGCCGGATCCTTATCTGGCCTACGCACGCATCTCTCACCTGTTCGATTCCAAGCCAAAAGCCACTGCGGGTATTCATCCTTCGGCGGTGATTGCGGCTGATGCGGTGGTTGATCCAACCGCCAGCATCGGTGCGTTTGTGGTGATCGAGGCGGGTGCGCGGATTGGTGCGCAGGTCACTCTCGGTGCCCATTGTGTTATCGGTGCACGCAGTGAAATCGGTGAGGGCGGCTGGCTCGCTCCACGGGTGACGCTGTATCACGATGTGCGCATCGGCAAGCGTGTGGTTATCCAGTCCGGTGCCGTAATCGGTGGTGAAGGCTTCGGCTTTGCCAACGAGAAGGGTATCTGGCAGAAAATCGCCCAGATTGGTGGTGTGACCATCGGTGACGATGTGGAGATCGGCGTGAATACCGCCATCGACCGCGGTGCTCTGGCCGATACCGTTATCGGCAATGGTGTAAAACTCGACAACCAGATCCAGATTGCTCACAACGTCCAGGTCGGTGATCACACCGCGATGGCTGCGTGCGTGGGCATCTCCGGCAGCACCAAAATCGGCAAGCACTGCATGCTGGCCGGCGGTGTCGGTCTGGTCGGGCACATTGATATTTGCGACAACGTTTTCCTGACCGGGATGACCATGGTGACCCACTCGATTACCGAGCCGGGTGCTTATTCTTCCGGCACAGCCATGCAACCGGCTGCCGAATGGCGCAAAAGCGCGGCACGCATCCGTCAGCTCGATGACATCGCGCGACGTTTGAAACAGCTGGAAAAGCGCGTAGGGGAAGTGACCCCTGACGGCAATGCTTCATCAGATGGCTGATACCATTTCCATATCAAGTGTGCACAGCCTCTAGACTGCCTCCTTGATTTGCTAGAGGAGTGCGCGTCAGTCGCGCTCCCAATCTTTACATAGGCTTCCCCCCGAAATGATGGACATCAACGAGATTCGCGAATACCTGCCTCACCGTTACCCGTTCCTGCTGGTGGACCGGGTGGTGGATCTGGACACTGAAGGCAAGCGAATTCGCGCCTACAAGAATGTCAGCATCAATGAGCCGTTCTTCAATGGTCACTTCCCTGCGCACCCAATCATGCCGGGCGTGCTGATCATCGAAGCCATGGCTCAGGCTGCCGGGATCCTCGGTTTCAAAATGCTCGACGTCAAACCGGCCGACGGCACTCTGTATTACTTCGTTGGTTCGGACAAACTGCGCTTCCGTCAGCCAGTCAAGCCGGGCGACCAGTTGATTCTTGAAGCCACGTTCATCAGCTGCAAACGCAAGATCTGGAAATTCGAATGCCAGGCTTCGGTTGATGGCAAGCCGGTCTGCTCGGCCGAGATCATCTGCGCGGAACAAAAAGTATGAGTTTGATTGACCCTCGCGCAATCATCGATCCGTCGGCCGTTCTGGCTGACGGCGTCGAGGTCGGCCCGTGGTCGATCATCGGCGCAGGTGTGGAAATCGGCGAGGGTACCGTGATCGGGCCGCATGTGATCCTCAAAGGTCCGACCCGCATCGGTAAACACAATCGCATCTACCAGTTTTCTTCGGTAGGCGAAGACACGCCCGACTTGAAGTACAAGGGTGAAGAAACCCGCCTGGTGATCGGTGACCACAACGTCATCCGTGAAGGCGTGACGATTCACCGTGGCACCGTTCAGGACCGTTCGGAAACCACGCTGGGCGATCACAACCTGATCATGGCCTATGCCCACATCGGTCACGACAGCGTCATCGGCAATAACTGCATTCTGGTCAACAACACCGCGTTGGCTGGCCACGTGCACGTCGATGACTGGGCGATCCTCTCCGGGTTCACCCTGGTTCACCAGTATTGCCACATCGGCGCCCACAGTTTTTCCGGTATGGGCACGGCGATCGGCAAAGATGTTCCGGCATTTGTCACGGTATTTGGCAACCCGGCCGAAGCGCGCAGCATGAACTTCGAGGGTATGCGCCGTCGCGGGTTCAGCGAAGACGCTATCCACGCGCTGCGCCGTGCTTATAAAACCGTTTATCGCCAAGGGCTGACAGTTGATCAGGCCTTGGCCGACCTGGCAGGGCCTGCTGCTCAGTTCCCGGAAGTCGCGGTGTTTCGCGACTCCATCGAGTCGTCGACTCGCGGCATCACCCGCTGATCATGGCCAGTCTGCGTATTGCGCTGGTGGCGGGGGAGGCTTCCGGTGACATTCTCGGTGCCGGCCTCATGCGTGCCCTCAAGGCACAACACCCGTCAGTCGAGTTCATCGGTGTCGGCGGTCCGTTGATGCAGGCCGAAGGCCTGACTTCCTACTTCCCCATGGAGCGCTTGTCGGTCATGGGGCTGGTTGAGGTTCTCGGCCGACTGCGCGAGTTGCTCAAGCGTCGCAAAAAGCTGATTGCCACGCTGATTGCCGAGAAGCCTGACGCGTTCATCGGCATCGATGCCCCGGACTTCAACCTCAATATCGAACTCAAGCTGCGTCAGGCCGGGATCAAAACCGTGCATTACGTCAGCCCGTCGGTGTGGGCATGGCGGCAGAAGCGCGTGCTGAAGATTCGCGAAGGTTGCGATCTGATGCTTACGCTGTTCCCGTTCGAAGCCAAATTCTACGAAGAGAAGGGCGTGCCAGTACGGTTCGTCGGTCACTCGCTGGCCGACGCCATACCGCTGCAAGCCGATCGCGCCGCCGCACGTGCCGAGCTGGGCCTGCCAGACGGGCCGCTGGTCGCGTTGATGCCCGGCAGCCGTGGCGGTGAAGTCGGCCGTCTCGGCGCGTTGTTTCTCGATACTGCCCAGCGCCTGCGGGCCCTGCGTCCGGGTGTGCGTTTTGTCATGCCGTGCGCCAGTCCGGAGCGCCGTGTGCAACTTGAAGAACTGCTCGCCGGCCGTGATCTGCCGGTGACGTTGCTCGATGGCAAATCCCACTTGGCTCTGGCCGCGTGCAATGCGGTGCTGATCGCTTCCGGCACGGCGACCCTTGAAGCGCTGTTGTACAAGCGGCCGATGGTGGTTGCGTATCGCCTGGCACCGCTGACGTTCTGGATTCTCAAACGCATGGTCAAGAGCCCGTACGTGTCCCTGCCGAACCTGCTGGCCCAGCGCTTGTTGGTGCCGGAATTGTTGCAGGACGATGCGACAGTCGAGGCGCTGGCTCAGACCCTGTCGCCATTGATCGAGGGCGGCGAAGAGCAGACCCGTGGTTTCGACGAGATCCATCGCACCCTGCGGCTGGATGCTTCCAACCAAGCGGCGGACGCCGTGCTGAACCTGGTCGGTCAAACACGATGAGCAAGAAAGATATGCAGATGGGCCTGGATTTCACTCTGGTTGCCGAAGTTGAAGAGCTGGTCGCCGGTGTCGATGAAGTCGGTCGTGGCCCGTTGTGCGGTGCGGTGGTGACGGCGGCGGTGATCCTCGATCCGAACCGGCCGATTCTCGGTCTCAATGACTCGAAGAAACTCACCGAAGCCAAGCGTGAAAAGCTTTACGACGAGATCATCGAGAAGTCCCTGAGCTGGTGCATCGCCCGTGCCGAAGTCGAAGAAATCGACGAGCTGAACATTCTGCACGCGACCATGCTGGCCATGCAGCGCGCGGTGGCAGGGCTGCACATTCAGCCGAAACTGGCGATGATCGATGGCAATCGCTGCCCGCACTTGCCAATGCGCGCCGAAGCGGTGGTGCAGGGCGATGGCAAGGTTCCAGCCATTGCAGCGGCATCGATTTTGGCCAAGGTCAGTCGTGACCGCGAAATGGCCGCATTCGAATTGATCTATCCGGGTTACGGTATCGGCGGCCATAAAGGCTACCCGACGCCCGTTCATCTGGAAGCGTTGGTCCGTTTGGGCCCGACGCCGATTCACCGGCGCTCGTTCGCCCCGGTACGTCAGGCTTATGAAGCGCTGGAAGGTCTGACGCAGGTTTAGTCGCAAGGCTGATGTTTTGTTCGAGGCCCGGTACAATCCGGGCCTTGTTGTCTCTCTGTAACTGGACAGGATCACTATGCCGGCTTCATTCGTTCATCTACGCCTGCACACTGAATACTCCCTGGTCGACGGGCTGGTGCGGATCAAGCCGCTGGTCAAGGCGCTGACCGCCATGAACATGCCGGCGGTTGCGGTCACTGATCAGAACAACATGTGTTCCCTGGTCAAATTCTATAAAAACACCATGGGCGCAGGCATCAAGCCGATCTGCGGCGCCGACCTGTGGCTGTCGAACAAGGACCCGGACGCGCCCCTGAGCCGGCTCAGCCTGTTGGTGATGAACGCCAAGGGCTATCGCAACCTCACCGAGTTGATCTCGCGCGGCTTCATCGAAGGCCAGCGCAACGGCATGATCATCATCGAGCGCGAGTGGGTTGCCGAGGCGAATGAAGGCCTGATCATGCTGTCCGCCGCCAAAGAGGGCGAGATCGGCATGGCGCTGATCAGTGGCAACCCGGCCGAAGCCGAGGCCCTGACGCGTGAGTGGATGTCGGTGTTCCCGGACCGCTTCTATCTGGAAATCCAGCGCACCAGTCGCCCTAACGATGAAGAGCAGTTGCACGGCGCCGTGGCCCTGGCCGACAAGCTCGGCGCGCCGCTGGTGGCGAGCAACGATGTGCGTTTCATCAAGCAGGAAGACTTCGCCGCCCACGAAACCCGGGTGTGCATCGGTGAGGGCCGTGCCCTCGACGATCCTCGGCGCTCGAAGAATTACAGCGATCAGCAATACCTCAAAAGCGCCGAGGAAATGGCCGAGCTGTTCAGCGACATTCCCGACGCAATCGAAAACACCGTCGAGATCGCCAAGCGTTGCAACATCGAAGTAAAACTGGGCACACACTTTTTGCCCAACTTCCCGATTCCCGATGGCATGACCATCGATGAGTATTTCCGCAAGGTGTCCTTCGATGGTCTGGAGGAGCGGCTGGCGGTTTTGTTGCCAAAAGACACCACCGAAGATTACGACGCCAAGCGTCAGGTCTATGTCGACCGGTTGAATTTCGAGCTGGATATCATTATCCAGATGGGCTTTCCCGGTTACTTCCTGATCGTTATGGACTTCATCCAGTGGGCCAAGAGCAACGGTGTGCCGGTAGGCCCGGGCCGTGGGTCGGGTGCCGGCTCGCTGGTGGCCTATGTGCAGAAAATCACCGACCTCGATCCGCTGGAATACGACCTGCTGTTCGAACGTTTCCTTAACCCGGAACGGGTTTCCATGCCCGACTTCGACGTCGACTTCTGCATGGACGGGCGTGACCGGGTCATCGACTACGTGGCCGAGAAGTACGGCCGCAACGCGGTAAGCCAGATCATCACGTTCGGTTCGATGGCCGCCAAGGCTGTGGTGCGTGACGTGGCGCGGGTGCAGGGCAAGTCCTATGGCCTGGCGGATCGTCTGTCGAAGATGATTCCGTTCGAAGTCGGCATGACCCTGGAAAAAGCCTACGAACAGGAAGAGATCCTGCGTGATTTCATCAAGGTCGATGAAGAAGCCGCAGAAATCTGGGAGATGGCGCGCAAGCTCGAAGGCGTTGTGCGTAACGTCGGCAAGCACGCCGGTGGTGTAGTAATCGCGCCGACCAAGCTGACTGACTTCTCGCCTATCTATTGCGATGAGGCGGGCGACGGTCTGGTGACCCAGTTCGACAAGGACGACGTTGAAGCCGCCGGACTGGTGAAGTTTGACTTCCTCGGCCTGCGAACCCTGACGGTCATCGACTGGGCGCTGAAGACCATCAACCGCGACCGTGCCAAGGTCGATCAGCCGCCGCTGGACATCGCGTTCATCCCGCTGGACGACAAGCCGACTTATCAGCTACTGCAAAAAGCCGAAACCACGGCGGTGTTCCAGCTCGAGTCGCGCGGTATGAAAGAGCTGATCAAAAAGCTCAAGCCCGACTGCCTGGAAGACCTTATTGCACTGGTGGCCCTGTTCCGTCCGGGCCCGCTGCAGTCAGGCATGGTTGACGACTTCATCAACCGTAAGCACGGTCGCGCCGAACTCGCGTACCCGCACTCGGACTACCAGTACGAAGGCCTCAAGCCTGTATTGGCGCCGACTTACGGCATCATCCTGTATCAGGAACAGGTGATGCAGATTGCCCAGGTCATGGCCGGTTACACCCTTGGCGGTGCGGACATGCTGCGTCGGGCCATGGGTAAGAAAAAACCCGAAGAAATGGCCAAGCAGCGCGGCGGTTTCATTGAAGGTTGCAAGACCAACAATATCGATGCGGACCTGGCCGGTAACATCTTCGACCTGGTGGAAAAGTTCGCCGGTTACGGTTTCAACAAGTCTCACTCTGCCGCTTATGGTCTGGTGTCGTACCAGACCGCTTGGCTGAAGACGCATTACCCGGCGCCGTTCATGGCGGCGGTACTGTCGGCGGATATGCACAACACCGACAAGGTCGTGACCTTGATCGAAGAAATTCGCACCATGAAGCTGCGTCTCGACGCGCCGGATGTGAACAATTCGGAGTTCAAGTTCACGGTGAACGACGACGGCCGCATCGTCTATGGCCTCGGCGCAATCAAAGGCGTCGGCGAAGGCCCGGTGGAAGCGATCACCGAGGCGCGTCAGGCGGGACCGTTCAAGGATCTGTTCGACTTCTGCGCCCGCGTCGACCTCAAACGCATCAACAAGCGCACCCTTGATGGCTTGATCCGCAGCGGTGCGCTGGATCGTCTCGGTCCGTATTTCCACGACGAACAGAAGGCTTATCAGGCCAACATCGACCGTAACCGCGCCGTGCTGCTGGCGGCGATGGAAGAGGCAATCAAGTCAGCCGAACAGACCGCCCGTACCCGCGACAGTGGCCACGCCGACCTGTTTGGCGGGCTGTTCGTCGAGGAAGACGCCGATGTGTATGCGGTGCATCGCAAGGCCAAGGAGCTGACCCTCAAGGAGCGTCTCAAGGGTGAGAAAGACACCTTGGGCCTTTATCTGACCGGCCACCCGATCGACGAATACGAAGGCGAAATTCGTCGTTTCGCCCGTCAGCGCATCATCGACCTGAAACCGGCGCGCGATACGCAAACCGTGGCGGGGATGATCATTGCCCTGCGGGTGATGAAGAACAAGAAGGGCGACAAGATGGGTTTCATCACCCTCGACGACCGCTCCGGGCGGATCGAGGCGTCGCTGTTTGCCGAGGCGTTCCACTCGGCGCAGTCGCTGCTGCAGACTGACGCGATGGTGGTGGTCGAAGGCGAAGTCAGTAACGACGACTTCTCCGGTGGCCTGCGCCTGCGGGTCAAGCGGGTGATGAGCATGGAAGATGCACGCACAAACCTCGCCGAGAGCCTGCGTCTGAAGTTGCAGACGCAGGATCTCAAAGGCGATCAGCTACGCTGGTTGGGTGATCTGCTCAAGCGTCATCGCGGGGCGTGCCCGATCACAATGGAGTACACCAGCCCTGATGCGAAGACCTTGCTGCAGTTCGGCGAGACCTGGCGAATCGACCCGGCGGACGCCTTGATTCAAGCCCTGCGTGACCAGTTCGGGCGAGACAACGTCTTCCTCCAATACCGTTGACCGGCAGGTGCCATCATTGCACTTGCCCGCAACCTGAATTTTTAATCTCGACCTCAGCGCGCCTCTCCCTTAAGGTAGGGCGCGAATAGACAACCGGCCGGCCCAAGCTCATTTGGGACACGACCCAAGACGGACGCCTATGAACCCGAATTTTCTAGATTTCGAACAGCCGATCGCCGACCTGCAAGCCAAGATCGAAGAGTTGCGCTTGGTCGGTAATGACAATTCGCTGAATATCGGCGATGAGATCTCCCGCCTGCAGGACAAGAGCAAAACGCTGACCGAAGACATCTTCGGCAAGCTGACCAGCTGGCAGATCGCACGCCTGGCACGTCACCCGAAACGTCCGTACACCCTGGACTACATCGAGCACATCTTCACCGAGTTCGACGAACTGCACGGCGATCGTCATTTCTCCGACGACGCTGCAATCGTTGGCGGTATTGCCCGTCTGGACGACCAGCCAGTGATGATCATCGGTCACCAGAAGGGCCGCGAAGTACGCGAGAAGGTTCGCCGCAACTTCGGCATGCCGCGTCCGGAAGGCTACCGTAAGGCTTGCCGTCTGATGGAGATGGCCGAGCGTTTCAAAATGCCGATCCTGACGTTCATCGACACGCCGGGCGCCTACCCTGGCATCGACGCTGAAGAGCGCAACCAGAGCGAAGCGATCGCCTGGAACCTGCGTGTCATGTCGCGCCTGAAAACTCCGATCATCGCCACCGTCATCGGTGAAGGTGGTTCCGGCGGCGCATTGGCGATCGGCGTGTGCGATCAGTTGAACATGTTGCAGTACTCGACCTACGCGGTTATTTCGCCGGAAGGTTGCGCCTCGATTCTGTGGAAAACCGCCGAAAAAGCACCGGATGCCGCTGAAGCGATGGGCATCACTGCTGAGCGTCTGAAAGGCCTGGGCATTGTCGACAAGGTTATCGGCGAGCCTCTGGGCGGCGCCCATCGTGACCCGGCAGCCGCTGCGGCGTCGATCCGTGCCGAGCTGAGCTCGCAACTGGCGATGCTGAAGAAGTTCGACAACGAAGCGCTGCTCAAGCGCCGTTATGATCGACTGATGAGCTACGGTCTCTAAGTCGAAACGCGATACCTGATGTGGGAGCGAGCCTGCTCGCGAAAGCGGTATGACAATCGACGAATGTGTTGAATGTTAAACCGTCTTCGAGAACAGGCTCGCTCCCACATTTGATTGAGGCAAAGAGAACGATATGGCGCAGTCCATGATTGATTTGCCTTCCCGGCTTTTGCTTAATCTTGCAGCCTGGCGCAATGCCAGGAACTGGCGCGTCGCTTTCTCCGGCGGCCTCGATTCCACTGTCCTCCTGCATCTGCTGGCCCATGTCGCCAAAACCGAGTCCCTCCCGACGCTAAGCGCCATCCACATCCATCACGGCCTTCAGGCTGCAGCCGATGCGTGGCCGGAACATTGCCAGGCGGTCTGCGATGCGTTGAGCATTCCATTGCAAGTGGAGCGGGTGAAGGTGCAACCGGGGGCGAGTCTTGAGCGGGCGGCGCGGGATGCGCGTTATGCGGTGTTCGGTTCGGTAAACCAGTCCAACGACGTTTTGCTGACCGGTCAGCACCGCGACGATCAGGCGGAAACCCTGTTGTTTCGTCTGTTGCGCGGTGCCGGCGTGCGTGGGCTTTCGGCAATGCCGGCGCAACGTCCGTTGGGGCAGGGCACGTTGGTTCGGCCTTTGCTCGACGTCACTCGCGCCGAACTTGAAGCCTACGCCGCGGCGCACCAGTTGCAATGGATCGAAGACCCGTCAAACGAAGATCGGCAGTTTTCGCGCAATTACCTGCGTCATCAGATCGTGCCGCTGTTGACCGGGCGCTGGCCGCAAGCGCAAGCCAACATGGCCCGCAGCGCCGCGCATCTGCGTGAGGCGCAAGGCTTGCTGGATGAGCTGGCACAGATCGATCTGGCGCACGCCAAAGCCTCGACTGATTTCGACTGGCTGGGCGTGCCGTCGCTGGAATTGGCACCGTTGGCGGCGTTGTCCGTGGCCCGTCAGCGAAATGCATTGAGCCACTGGCTCGAACCACTCACCCGGCTGCCTGATACTGACCATTGGTCGGGTTGGACGGATTTGTGCGATGCCGCCAACGATGCATCGCCGGTCTGGCGTTTGGCTGATGGCGAGTTGCACCGCAGCGCCGGTCGTCTCTGGTGGCTGAGCGACGACTGGCTGCGTGCACCAGTGATCGGCGGCGAGTGGCACACCCCGACATCACCGCTACGCTTGTCCGGTAACGGGGTCGTCGTGTTCAGTGGCCAGACGCCTTGCGGGCCGTTGCGCATTGCTTACCGTCAGGGCGGCGAATTGATGCATCTGGCCGATCGTGGCCATCGTGATCTCAAACGGTTGCTCAACGAACGTGCGGTGCCGGCCTTCGTGCGTGGCAGATTGCCGCTGCTGTTTCGCGGTGAAGAATTGCTCGCGGTGGCAAACCTGCCGGGCCTTGATGGCAATGCGCAGGACGGCTGGAAATTGCATTGGCAGCCAACAGACGAAGATCAAGGTTTGAGATGAAAGGGGCATTCCGGTAGACTACGCTCCCTTCTTGATACAACTTCTGTGGATTCGCCTGAATTGCAGGAGTTGCCGATTACCAAGCAGTCTTTGCTGGGCGATTCCAAAAAATGTGTAGCGAGCAACGTACCGGTGTTTCATCTGCCGGTCTGTCCCAACGCGGCGGTTTTTTTGAAAGGTGCACTGTGATTAATGCAGGTGATCGGGGGCTTCGGCCTTCCTTCGCTTTCCCCGGCGGCTCGTACCGCTTTAACGCAGACTTCTAGGGTTTTTCATGACGCGCTACATATTCGTCACGGGCGGTGTTGTTTCTTCATTGGGGAAAGGCATTGCCTCGGCTTCATTGGCGGCTATCCTGGAGGCGCGGGGGCTTAAGGTCACCATGCTTAAGCTGGATCCGTACATCAACGTCGACCCGGGCACCATGAGCCCGTTCCAGCATGGTGAAGTGTTCGTCACCCACGACGGCGCCGAGACCGACCTGGACCTGGGCCACTACGAGCGGTTCATCCGCACGACCATGACCCAGAACAACAACTTCACCACCGGCCGTGTTTACGAACACGTGCTGCGCAAAGAGCGCCGTGGTGACTACCTGGGTGCAACCATCCAGGTGATTCCGCACATTACCGACGAAATCAAGCGCCGCATCATCAAGGGTGCAGGCGATGCCGACGTGGCGATGGTCGAAATCGGTGGCACCGTGGGTGACATCGAGTCGCAACCGTTCCTCGAAGCCATCCGTCAACTGCGATTCGAAGTCGGCGCCAAGCGCGCGATGCTGATGCACCTGACGCTGGTGCCGTACATCGCCACCGCCGGCGAAACCAAAACCAAGCCAACCCAGCACTCGGTCAAGGAACTGCGTTCCATCGGCCTGCAGCCTGACGTGCTGGTTTGCCGCTCCGATCACCCGATCGACATCTCGTCGCGTCGCAAGATCGCGCAATTCACCAACGTTGAAGAGCGTGCGGTCATCGCTCTGGAAGACGCCGACACGATCTACAAGATCCCGGGCATTCTGCATTCGCAGGGTCTGGACGATTTCGTCGTCGAGCGTTTCGGTCTGCAGTGCGGCGGTGCCGATCTGTCCGAGTGGGAAGCTGTGGTTGACGCCAAGCTGAACCCGGAACACGAAGTCACCATCGCCATGGTCGGCAAGTACATGGAACTGCTGGACGCCTACAAGTCGCTGATCGAAGCGATGAGCCATGCGGGCATCAGCAACCGTACCAAGGTCAATCTGCGCTACATCGATTCCGAAGACATCGAAAACCAGGGCACTGCGCTGCTTGAAGGCGTAGACGCCATCCTCGTTCCGGGCGGCTTCGGTCTGCGCGGCGTGGAAGGCAAGATCACTGCCGTTCAGTACGCTCGCGAAAACAAGGTTCCGTACCTGGGTATCTGCCTGGGCATGCAAGTGGCGGTCATCGAGTTCGCTCGTAACGTCATGGGCTGGAAAGATGCCAACTCCACCGAGTTCGATCGCGCCAGCGGCCACCCGGTTGTCGGCCTGATCACCGAGTGGGAAGACGCCACCGGTGCCGTAGAAGTGCGTACTGAAGCCTCCGATCTGGGCGGCACCATGCGCCTCGGCGCTCAGGAATGCCTGCTCGAAACCGGCTCCAAAGTGCACGATTGCTACGGCAAGGACGTGATCGTCGAGCGTCACCGTCACCGTTACGAAGTGAACAACAACCTGCTGCCGCAAATCATCGAGGCCGGCCTGAAGATTTCCGGTCGCTCCGCTGATGCAGCCCTGGTTGAAGTGGTTGAAGCACCGGATCATCCATGGTTCGTCGCTTGCCAGTTCCACCCAGAGTTCACCTCGACACCACGTGATGGCCATCCGCTGTTCAGCGGCTTCGTCAAAGCAGCGTTGGCTCAACACCAGAAGAAGGCGTAACCCCGATGGCACAGAAGATCATCCGCGTCGGCGACATCGAGATTGCCAACGACAAACCCATGGTGCTGTTCGGCGGCATGAACGTGCTGGAAAGCCGTGACATGGCCATGCAGGTTTGCGAAGAGTATGTGAAGGTCACCGAAAAACTCGGTATCCCTTACGTGTTCAAGGCCAGTTTCGACAAGGCCAACCGTTCTTCTGTGACCTCGTATCGCGGTCCTGGACTGGAAGAGGGCATGCGCATCTTCCAGGACATCAAGCAGGCTTTTGGCGTGCCGATCATCACCGACGTCCACGAGCCTGAACAGGCCGCGGTCGTCGCCGAGATCTGCGACATCATCCAGTTGCCGGCCTTCCTGTCGCGCCAGACCGATCTGGTCGTGGCGATGGCCAAGACCAACGCGATCATCAACATCAAGAAAGCCCAGTTCCTCGCCCCTCAGGAAATGAAACACATCCTGAACAAGTGCGTTGAAGCGGGTAATGATCAACTGATCCTCTGTGAGCGTGGTTCGAGCTTCGGCTATAACAACCTCGTGGTCGACATGCTCGGCTTCGGCATCATGAAGCAGTTCGAGTACCCGGTATTCTTCGACGTGACCCATTCGCTGCAAATGCCTGGCGGTCGTTCCGACTCCGCCGGCGGTCGCCGTGCACAGGTCCTGGACCTGGCCAAGGCTGGCATGAGCCAAGGTCTGGCAGGTCTGTTCCTCGAAGCTCACCCGGATCCGGACAACGCCAAATGCGACGGCCCTTGCGCCTTGCGTCTGGACAAACTGGAGCCATTCCTGGCCCAGCTCAAAGCCTTGGACGAACTGGTTAAGAGTTTTCCGACGGTAGAAACCGCGTAAACTTCAATTCTCCGGTAAAGTACCGCACGATTTGTCGCTCATGCCCTCGGGCATGAGCGTTATCGTCTGCAAATCTGCCCGCTGCACCCCCTTGCCGACGGTAAAAAGATTTCCTCTAGCTGCGTCGTTTTCGTCAACTTTGGAGTGTTTACAACAATGGCAAAAATCGTCGACATCAAAGGTCGTGAAGTTCTCGACTCCCGTGGCAATCCCACCGTGGAAGCGGACGTGCTTCTCGACAACGGCATCATCGGCAGCGCATGCGCGCCGTCCGGTGCATCCACTGGCTCGCGTGAAGCGCTCGAGCTGCGTGATGGCGACAAGAGCCGTTACCTGGGCAAGGGCGTGCTTAAAGCGGTAGCCAACATCAACGGTCCGATCCGCGATCTGCTGCTGGGCACTGACCCAAGCGACCAGAAAGCCCTCGATCACGCGATGATCAAGCTCGACGGTACCGAAAACAAAGCGACCCTGGGCGCCAACGCCATTCTCGCCGTGTCCCTGGCTGCGGCCAAGGCTGCTGCTCAGGATCAGGACCTGCCGCTGTACGCTCACATCGCAAACCTGAACGGCACCCCGGGTGTGTACTCGATGCCGGTTCCGATGATGAACATCATCAACGGTGGCGAGCACGCCGATAACAACGTCGACATTCAGGAATTCATGGTTCAGCCGGTTGGCGCCAAGTCTTTCTCGGAAGGTCTGCGCATGGGCACCGAGATTTTCCATCACCTCAAAGCTGTGCTGAAGGCCCGTGGTCTTAGCACTGCTGTCGGCGACGAAGGTGGTTTTGCGCCTAACCTGGCTTCCAACGAAGACGCGCTGAAAGTGATTTCCGAAGCCGTGGCCAACGCCGGTTACAAGCTGGGCACCGACGTGACCCTGGCCCTGGACTGCGCAGCCAGCGAATTCTACGAAGACGGCAAGTACAACCTGTCCGGCGAAGGCCAGGTGTTCACTGCTGAAGGTTTCGCCGACTACCTCAAAGGTCTGACCGAGCGTTACCCGATCATCTCCATCGAAGACGGTCTGGACGAGTCCGACTGGGCTGGCTGGAAAATTCTCACCGACAAAATCGGCGAGAAAGTGCAGCTGGTGGGCGACGATCTGTTCGTGACCAACACCAAGATCCTGAAAGAAGGCATCGATAAAAAGATCGCCAACTCGATCCTGATCAAGTTCAACCAGATCGGCACCTTGACCGAAACCCTGGAAGCCATCCAGATGGCCAAGGCTGCCGGTTACACCGCAGTGATCTCGCACCGTTCCGGCGAAACCGAAGATTCGACCATTGCCGATCTGGCTGTGGGCACCTCGGCTGGCCAGATCAAGACCGGTTCGCTGTGCCGTTCCGACCGCGTTTCCAAGTACAACCAACTGCTGCGTATCGAAGAGCAGTTGAATGGCAAAGCCAAGTACAACGGTCGTAGCGAGTTCCGCGGTTAAGCTGAAACTGATAAAAGGACACCGGATTGTGTCGAAAAAGTCGTGACAGCGATGGATTTGCCACTAATCTGATGCCTTAACAGCACAAGCCTGGATTTTCCAGGCTTCGTGCTATCAGACGCTGCAAAGTTTTGGCGTGGCTGTCTTTTTTCACTGGATACCTGATATTCGATGCGCAGTCCTTACTGGTTGTTTCTCGTTTTGCTCCTGCTGCTGGCCGGTCTGCAGTACCGCCTGTGGGTGGGCAATGGCAGTCTGGCGCAAGTCGCCGAGCTGAATCAGCAGATTGCTGATCAACATGCCGAGAACGAAGGTTTGCTGGAGCGTAACCGGGTGATGGACGCTGAGGTCAGCGAGTTGAAGAAAGGCATGGAGACCGTTGAAGAGCGGGCTCGCCACGAGTTGGGCATGGTTAAGGACGGCGAAACCCTTTACCAGTTGGCTCAATGATCAATTCCCTGCCGGCCTTCTGGGCCGTGATTCCTGCCGCGGGCGTCGGTGCCCGAATGGCCGCGGACCGTCCCAAGCAATATCTGCAACTGGGCGGGCGCACAATTCTCGAACACAGCCTCGGCTGTTTCCTCGATCACCCGAGCCTCAAGGGTTTGGTGGTCAGTGTTGCTGTTGATGATCCTTATTGGCCGAGCCTGGCATGCGTCAACGATCCGCGTATTCAGCGCGTTGACGGCGGTGCCGAGCGTTCCGGTTCGGTGCTCAATGCCTTGCTGCATCTGCACGCGCAAGGTGCGGACGATCAGGACTGGGTGCTGGTGCACGATGCGGCGCGGCCCAATCTGAGTCGCGATGATCTCGACAAATTACTCGCTGAACTGGCGGATGACCCGGTAGGTGGTTTGCTGGCGGTTCCCGCGCGCGACACCCTGAAGCGCATCGACAAGCACGGTCGTGTGGTTGAAACCGTTGACCGCAGCGTGATCTGGCAGGCTTACACGCCGCAGATGTTCCGCCTCGGTGCACTGCATCGCGCATTGGCGGACAGCCTGGTGGCGGATGCGGTGATTACCGATGAAGCTTCGGCGATGGAGTGGGCGGGGCAGGCTCCCCGTCTGATCGAAGGGCGTGCGGATAACCTCAAGGTGACCCGCCCGGAAGATCTGGAGTGGTTGCGTCAGCGATGGGCTAACCGCCGCTAAAAGATCGCAGCCTGCGGCAGCTCCTACAGTGGTTTTTGTCGCGGCAAATCCCCCTATAGGAGCTGCCGAAGGCTGCGATCTTTTGATCTTAAATCCGATACTCTGGCCGTTCGGCCAACCCTTCCTTAAGAAAGTCCACCAACTTGCGCACCTTCGGCGACAAATGTCGCTGTTGCGGATACAGCGCCCACACCGCAGTATTCGGCGGCTGATGCGCCTCCAACAACGAAATCAATGCTCCGCTGTGCAAGTGCTCCAGCACGTAATAGTCCGGCAACTGACACAACCCGACCCCTTGTAAAGCGGCATCCAGCACCGCTTGCCCACTGTTGCAACGCCAGTTTCCCTGCACTCGCTGGGAAAATTCCCGCCCGTTTTGCTCAAGCTGCCAGATGTCCGTGCTGCCAATCAGACAATTGTGTCGACTGAGTTCCGACAAGCTGTGTGGGCGGCCGTACCGTTCCATGTAGGAAGGTGACGCGCACAGATACATACGCCGTGGCGCCAGGCGCGTCGCGACCAGTCGTGAATCTTGCAATCGTCCCAATCGAATCGCCAGATCCAGCCCCTCATGCACCAGATCGAGTTGACGATTGCTCAGCTCAATATCGATGCGCAGTTGCGGGTAGAGCCCCATGAACCGTGTCACCAGCGGCACGATAAATCGCTCGCCATAGGCCACAGCGCACGTCATGCGCAGCATGCCTTTGGGTTCGCTGGTCAGATCGCCAACCGCGCGCAAGGCTTCTTCGCGACCGTCCTGCAAGCGCTGGCAGTGTTGCAGGAATGTCTGCCCGGCTTCGGTCAGCGTCACCCTGCGGGTACTGCGATAGAGCAGGCGCGTCTGCAAACGCTCTTCCAGTCGTACGATTTGTCGACTGATGTGCGAGGAAGAAACCCCGAGACGTTCAGCCGCGGCGGTGAATTGGCTGCATTCAGCAACGGCGACAAACTCGTCGATGCCTTCCCAGCGGTTTTCGGACATCAGGATTATCCCTGTATGGCAATAATGTTTTGCTTTTGGCCGGATTATTCATCGTCAGGCCATGTATTACACTCCTTGTCTGCTTTTTTATTTAATGGATTCACGGGAGAGTCAGCATGATCAAGTCGCGCGCCGCCGTTGCCTTCGAGGCCAAGAAGCCGCTGGAAATCGTAGAAGTTGATGTCGCCATGCCCAAGGCTGGCGAAGTGCTGCTGCGGGTAGTCGCTTCCGGTGTTTGCCATACCGATGCCTACACTTTGTCCGGCGCTGACCCGGAAGGGATTTTCCCTTCGATCCTCGGCCACGAGGGCGGCGCCATCGTTGAGGCGATCGGCGAAGGCGTGACATCGGTTGCTGTCGGCGATCACGTTATCCCGCTCTACACCCCGGAGTGTGGCCAGTGCAAATTCTGCAAGTCGGGCAAGACCAATCTGTGTCAGGCCATTCGTGCGACCCAGGGCAAAGGCCTGATGCCGGATGGCACTTCGCGTTTTTCCTACAAGGGCGAAACGATTTTCCACTACATGGGTACTTCGACCTTCTCGGAATACACCGTGTTGCCGGAAATCTCCGTGGCCAAAATCGCTAAAGACGCACCGCTGGAAAAAGTCTGCCTGCTTGGTTGCGGCGTCACCACCGGTATCGGTGCAGTGCTCAATACCGCCAAGGTCAAACCGGGCGACACCGTGGCCATTTTCGGTTTGGGCGGCATCGGTCTGTCGGCAGTCATCGGTGCAGTGAAGGCCAAGGCCGCGCGCATCATCGCCATCGACATCAACCCGGCCAAGTTTGAAATCGCCAGGCAACTGGGTGCAACCGACTGCGTAAACCCGAAAGATTTCGACCGTCCGATTCAGGAAGTCATCGTCGACATGACCGATGGCGGCGTCGACTTTTCCTTCGAGTGCATCGGCAACGTGCAACTGATGCGCGCCGCCCTCGAGTGCTGCCATAAAGGCTGGGGCGAGTCGGTCATCATCGGTGTCGCCGGTGCCGGTCAGGAAATCGCTACCCGTCCGTTCCAGTTGGTCACCGGTCGCGTCTGGCGCGGTTCGGCATTCGGCGGCGTACGTGGCCGCAGCGAATTGCCAAGCTATGTCGACATGGCCCAGAGCGGTGAAATCCCGCTGGATACCTTCATCACCCACACCATGGGCCTGGAAGATATCAACAAGGCGTTCGACCTGATGCACGAAGGCAAGAGCATTCGTACCGTCATCCATTTCTGATCAATCGTGATGTCATGGCTACAAGTCTTGAAGGCTTGTGGCCGTGACCGCGTTGGAGTCTTTACATGAGCCTGGAAAATATCTCCTGTCAGAAGAGTTTTGGCGGTTGGCACAAGCGTTATCGTCACCGTTCCGACGTGCTGGGCTGCGACATGGTATTTGCCGTGTACCTGCCACCGCAGGCGGAGCAGGGCGGCAAGCTGCCGGTGTTGTACTGGCTGTCGGGGCTGACCTGTACCGACGAGAACTTCATGCACAAGGCCGGCGCGTTGCGCATGGCTGCTGAACTCGGCCTGATCATCGTCGCACCGGACACCAGCCCGCGTGGTCCCGATGTGCCGGGCGATCCGGATGGAGCCTGGGACTTTGGTCTCGGTGCCGGGTTTTATCTGAATGCCACGCAGGAACCCTGGTCGCGGCACTATCGGATGCATGACTATGTCGTGCAGGAATTGCCTTCACTGGTTGAAGCGCATTTCCCGGCCTCGGATAAACGCAGCATCAGCGGCCACTCCATGGGTGGCCACGGTGCGTTGGTATGTGCCTTGCGCAATCCGGGACGTTATCAGTCGGTGTCGGCCTTTTCGCCGATCAACAACCCGATGGATTGTCCGTGGGGGCAGAAGGCATTTTCGCGTTATCTGGGTGAAGACCGTTCGAAGTGGAAAGAGTGGGATGCCTGTGCGCTGATCGCCGAGGCTGACGAGAAGCTCCCGTTGTTGGTCGATCAAGGTGATCGCGATGACTTCCTCGCGACTCAGCTTAAACCCGAAGCTCTGCAACAAGCGGCCAAACAAGCGGGTCATCCGCTGACGCTGCGCCTGCAACCGGGCTACGACCACAGCTATTTCTTCATCTCAAGCTTTATAGACGACCACTTGCAGCATCACGCACAAGCCCTTCGGGGCTAATGCAGGTAGAATCACGCCCTGACAAAAATCGGGGCGTTTTTTTTATGCGTATTGGCCACGGCTATGATGTGCACCGTTTCGCTGAAGGCGATTTCATTACTCTGGGCGGCGTGCGCATTGCACATAGCTTCGGGCTGCTCGCTCATTCCGACGGTGACGTCCTGCTGCACGCCTTGAGCGATGCCTTGCTCGGCGCGGCTGCGCTGGGCGATATCGGCAAACATTTCCCGGATACCGACCCACAATTCAAGGGCGCCGACAGCCGTGCATTGTTGCGTCATGTGGTCGGTCTGATCCACGCCAAGGGCTGGAAAGTCGGCAACGTCGATAACACCATCGTTGCCCAGGCGCCGAAAATGGCCCCGCATATCGAATCGATGCGCGCACTGATCGCCGCGGATCTTCAAGTTGAGTTGGATCAAGTGAACGTGAAAGCTACCACCACCGAAAAGCTTGGCTTTGTCGGTCGCGAAGAAGGCATCGCCGTGCACTCCGTTGCCTTGTTGCTGCGCGCATGAATGAACTGCAATTGCTCGGCCCGCGCGCCTATGGCGAACCCCTCGGCACCGCGGTACTGAAAGCCATCGCTGAAGATTTTCAGGTGGATGAAGTGCTGGATATCCCGTTCAGCGGCGACGGCGAACACCTGTGGATCTGGGTGGAAAAACGTGGCCTGAACACAGAGGAAGCCGCACGGCGTATCGCCAAGGCTGCCGGTGTGCCGCTGCGCACTGTCAGCTACGCCGGTCTCAAGGATCGTCAGGCGCTGACCCGTCAGTGGTTCAGTGTGCAACTGCCGGGCAAGGCAGATCCTGATCTGTCAGCGGCGGAAAACGACACGTTGAAAATCCTCAAGACCACTCGCCACAAGCGCAAGCTGCAACGCGGCGCGCATTCGGCGAATGGTTTCACGTTGCGTCTGACGCAGTTCGCCGGCGACAAAGCCGAGATTGAAGAGCGCCTGCAACTGATCGTCAAACAAGGTATTCCCAATTATTTCGGCGCCCAGCGTTTCGGCCATGACGGCGGCAATGTCGTCGATGCCCGATCGTGGGCGGCGCGCAAGGCCTTGCCGGAGCAGCGCAATGTACGCTCGCGACTGCTGTCGACGGCGCGCAGTTTTCTGTTTAACCAGGTGTTGGCTGCACGTGTGGCGGATGGCACCTGGCAGCGCGCGCTGGTTGGCGATCTGCTGGCTTTCACCGATAGCCGTAGTTTCTTCCCGGCCGGTGAAGCTGAATTGAGCGACCCGCGTCTGGCGATTCTCGATCTGCATCCGACCGGCCCGCAGTGGGGTGAAGGTGACTCTCCGGCTGCTGGCGCTGTCCATGATCTGGAGCAGGGGATTGCCGCGCGTGAAGCGGATCTGCGCGATTGGTTGATCAACGCCGGCATGAGTCACGAACGTCGCATCCTGCGGCTGCCCATTGGCGGGTTGACGTGGCATTATCCCCAGCCTGACATTCTGCAACTGGAATTCGTCCTCCCGGCCGGATGCTTCGCCACTGTATTGGTGCGCGAGCTCGTTGATCTGGTGCCGGTGGGGCAGACGGACAGCCCATGCGTATTCTGATTTCTAACGATGATGGGGTAACCGCACCCGGTCTCGCCGCGCTTTATGCTGCGCTGGCGGATTACACCGAGTGCGTGGTTATCGCCCCTGAGCAGGACAAAAGCGGCGCCAGCAGTTCGCTGACGCTCGACCGTCCGTTGCACCCGCAATACCTGGCCAACGGCTTTATCAGCCTCAACGGCACGCCAACCGACTGCGTACATCTGGGCCTGAACGGGTTGCTGGAGCGCCAGCCGGACATGGTGGTTTCCGGGATCAATCTCGGCGCCAACCTTGGAGATGACGTGTTGTATTCCGGGACGGTGGCGGCGGCCCTTGAAGGACGTTTCCTCGAGCGCCCATCGTTCGCCTTCTCGCTGGTCTCACGCCAGGTCGATAATCTTCCTACAGCGACCTACTTTGCGCGCAAACTGGTCGAAGCCCACGCCGGGCTCGATCTGCCGCCGCGCACGGTGCTCAACGTGAACATTCCCAATCTGCCGATCGACCACATTCGCGGCATCCAGCTGACCCGACTGGGGCACCGTGCCCGGGCGGCGGCGCCGATGAAAGTGGTCGACCCGCGTGGCAAGGCCGGTTACTGGATTGCTGCCGCCGGCGATGCCGAAGATGGCGGCCCGGGCACTGACTTTCATGCGGTGATGCAGGGCTATGTTTCCATCACGCCACTGCAACTCGATCGCACCTTCAACGACGCCTTCAGAAGTCTCGATGGCTGGCTGGAGGGACTGCGCTGATGGCTCGTGAACACGAAGACAGAATGCGCAGCGGCATCGGCATGACGTCCCAGCGCACGCGGGAGCGTTTGATCCAGCGTTTGTATGAAGAAGGTCTGTCCAACGCCAAGGTGCTGGAAGTCATCCGGCGCACGCCGCGTCACCTGTTCGTCGACGAAGCGTTGGCGCACCGCGCTTATGAAGATACTGCGCTGCCGATCGGCCATAACCAGACCATCTCCCAGCCTTATATGGTGGCGCGCATGAGCGAGCTGCTGTTGGAGGCGGGCCCCTTGGACAAGGTGCTGGAGATCGGCACCGGTTCCGGTTACCAGACTGCCGTGTTGTCGCAACTGGTTGAGCGGGTGTTCTCGGTCGAGCGCATCAAGGTCTTGCAGGATCGGGCCAAGGAGCGTCTGGTCGAACTCAATCTGCGCAACGTGGTGTTTCGTTGGGGCGACGGCTGGGAAGGCTGGCCGGCGCTGGCACCGTACAACGGCATTATTGTTACCGCGGTGGCCACCGATGTGCCGCAAGCGTTGCTTGATCAACTGGCACCGGGCGGGCGATTGGTGATCCCGGTCGGTTCCGGAGAAGTGCAGCAATTGATGCTGATCGTGCGCGAAGAAAATGGTTTTTCTCGACACGTTTTAGGCGCCGTGCGTTTCGTGCCATTGCTCAATGGTCCACTGGCCTGAGCATTTGTTCAACGGCGCTGAATTCCTTTCGCTGGCCTTGGTCTTACACCGGCGGCGATCGTTTAAACGCAGCAGATTGTCAGCTTGCAAACGTGTGCGTGAAGCGAATTCGCTTCATTAAAGGTAAAGCCGATTCGGCCCGTTATACTTGCGACACCTCATGCCGGAGTTCGGCATTCGAATTTTTCAGCCACCACAAAGGGAGCGGCGGGTGAGTCTCACTGTCATTGCGCAGCGTATGGGTAACACGAGCTTTCAGCGCCTGGTGACTGGCCTTGTCTTGAGCACCTTGCTGGTGGGTTGCTCCAGCACCAAATCGAGCAGTGTCCGGGTAGTCGATCGCAACGGCGCGGCCGCACAGCGTCCTACCGTGACGACCGGTCAATATGTAGTCCGTCCGGGCGATACGATGTTTTCCATCGCATTTCGCTACGGCTGGGACTACAAAGCCCTCGCGGCGCGGAACAATATTCCTACGCCGTATACGATCCATCCGGGTCAGACAATTCGCTTCGACGGGCGTACCGGTTCAACGCCGACTGCCGTGGTGAGCAGCGCCAGTTCCTCGCCATCATCGTCCAGCAAAACCACGGTAATCCGGCGCCAGGCAAATGGCACAACAACCACCACAACCCGCGGTTCTGCTGGGGCTGTACCGTCCGTCGCCAACAAGCAAACCCCGGCTCCAATGCCTCCAGCCGGTCCAGCCCCGACCGGCTGGGGATGGCCATCTAATGGCATTCTGATTGGTAAATTCTCTTCAAACGGTAGTTTGAATAAAGGAATTGATATCGCCGGGGATTTGGGACAGCCTGTTTTAGCTGCGTCTGATGGGACGGTGGTTTACGCCGGGAGTGGCTTAAGGGGCTACGGCGAATTAGTCATCATCAAACACAGCGAAACCTACGTCAGTGCTTACGGACATAACCGCAGGCTGTTGGTTCGGGAGGGACAGCAGGTCAAAGTCGGACAGACAATTGCCGAAATGGGGTCAACGGGTACAGACCGGGTGAAACTGCATTTTGAGATTCGCCGACAAGGTAAACCAGTAGATCCGCTGCAGTTCCTGCCAAGGCGTTGATTTGCAATCCAGCCTGTTCCGTCGCGTAGAGGGGACAGGCTCCAGCGTTGCCAAGGATAGAGGCGTCGCTTGAGCTTGGGGTCGAACTCACCAAAGGACTATAACAATGGCTCTCAGTAAAGAAGTGCCGGAGTTTGACATCGACGATGAGGTTCTCCTTATGGAGGCCGGCATCGATTCGGAATCTTCGATGTCGAATGATGAAGGGGCTGCTCCACCTTCCGTTCGTTCCAAATCCAAACAATCTGCTTCACTCAAACAACATAAATACATCGATTACACTCGGGCACTTGATGCCACGCAGTTGTATCTCAACGAAATCGGCTTTTCCCCATTGCTCTCCCCCGAGGAAGAAGTTCATTTTGCGCGCTTGTCGCAAAGTGGCGATCCGGCCGGGCGCAAGCGCATGATTGAAAGTAACCTGCGGCTGGTGGTGAAAATCGCCCGGCGTTACGTCAATCGGGGGCTGTCGTTGCTGGATCTGATTGAAGAGGGCAACCTCGGCTTGATCCGCGCGGTAGAAAAGTTCGACCCCGAGCGCGGCTTCCGCTTCTCGACCTACGCGACCTGGTGGATTCGTCAGACCATCGAGCGCGCGATCATGAATCAGACCCGAACCATTCGGTTGCCGATCCATGTGGTCAAGGAGCTCAATGTGTACCTGCGGGCTGCACGGGAGCTGACGCAGAAACTCGACCACGAACCTTCACCCGAAGAAATCGCCAACCTGCTGGAAAAACCGGTAGGTGAGGTCAAGCGCATGCTGGGCCTGAACGAGCGTGTTTCTTCGGTCGACGTCTCGCTGGGTCCGGATTCGGATAAAACCCTGCTGGACACACTTACCGATGATCGTCCGACCGATCCATGCGAACTGCTGCAGGACGATGACCTGTCGCAGAGCATCGATCAATGGCTGTCGGAACTGACCGACAAGCAGCGCGAGGTGGTCATTCGCCGCTTCGGCCTGCGCGGCCACGAGAGCAGCACGCTGGAAGATGTAGGCCTGGAGATCGGCCTGACCCGGGAACGGGTAAGACAGATCCAGGTAGAAGGCCTCAAGCGCCTTCGCGAAATCCTTGAGAAGAACGGCCTGTCGAGCGAGTCGCTGTTTCAGTAAGCGCTTCAAACGACCACCCGCAAAAAGCCCCGACTGGTTCGGGGCTTTTTGTTGCCTGGAATTCGCGTCGAATCTCGGCCCGAGCCTTCGGCAGCTCCTGCAAAAGCTATCGGTCGAGATTTGTAGTCTCGCTCTGTAAGCCTTTTCTTACTGTTTCGTAAGTGTTCGTTATTTTTACACGGTCGAAGGCGTCTGTTTTTTAATGGGCTGTTTTTAACCTATTGATTAATATGATTATTTTTTAATATGAAGCGTTTGTGACGGACCGTTTGAGCGCTCAGGACGCATTGCTCTTGCCGGGAAATTCTCTAGTATCGGGGTTGTGTCGACGGACAGACACGCCCTTCAAGGAAGAGGGGAATGGACATCGCAGGATGCGATTCATCAGGACGATGAAAGGGAACACAGGGAATAGGGAAAAATGTGGGCGGGTCAAACCGCCCCTTTTTTGTCTGCAAAAAAGTAAAAACCGCAAAAGCAAAAAGGCCCGCAAGGGGCCTTTTTTCGAGCGCGTGACAGATCAGCGTTCGAGGTCTTTGATCTTGCCTTTGACGCCATCCCACTCTTCGGCATCCGGCAGCGATTCTTTCTTCTCGGTGATGTTCGGCCAGATTTCCGCCAACTCAACGTTCAGCTGGATGAATTCCTGCATCTCTTCCGGAACTTCGTCCTCGGAGAAAATGGCTACGGCCGGGCATTCTGGTTCGCACAGGGCGCAGTCGATGCACTCATCCGGGTGAATCACCAGGAAGTTCGGGCCTTCGTAAAAGCAGTCCACCGGACAGACTTCTACGCAGTCGGTGTACTTGCACTTGATGCAGTTGTCGGTGACGACGAAGGTCATTTCTAGTTCTCTCCTCAGGCGGCGGCAGCGTTGCCCCTTCACGGTTGGGGTCGCCAGGTTCGGGAGCGATGTCTGCTGGCCAGGCTATTAGCCAGCAGCATCCCAAACCGCGCGAGATTCTAACAGCTTGAAGCCGTTTGCGTTATATCCGGTTCTTCAGTGCTTATATCCGGTTCTTCAGCGCATAGAGCATTTCCAGAGCACGACGCGGCGTCATGTCGTCTATGTCCAGTTTAGCCAGCTCATCCAACACCGGGTGCGGCAAACTGGCGAACATATCGCTTTGTTGCGGCGCTGCGGGTTTTCCCTTGACCGGTTTCGGCGCTTCATGGGGCAGCGCGGTCTCTTCCAGTCGACTCAGATGTTCCCGCGCCCGCACGATGACTTCGCTCGGTACGCCCGCCAGTTGTGCGACGGCCAGGCCGTAGCTCTGACTTGCAGGCCCTGGCAGCACATGGTGCAGGAACACGATGCGCTCGTTATGTTCGGTCGCGTTGAGGTGGACGTTGGCCACCAACGGCTCGGCTTCCGGCAACACAGTCAGTTCGAAATAGTGCGTGGCGAACAGCGTGTAGGCGCGCAGATGCGCCAAGCGCTCGGCAGCAGCCCAGGCCAGCGACAGGCCGTCGAAGGTGCTCGTACCGCGTCCGACTTCGTCCATCAGCACCAGACTGCGTTCGGTGGCGTTGTGCAGGATGTTGGCGGTTTCGCTCATTTCTACCATGAAGGTCGAACGGCCACCGGCCAGGTCATCACTGGAACCGATTCGGGTGAAGATCCGGTCAACCAACGACAGTTCGCAACTGGCCGCCGGCACGAAGCTGCCGATGTGTGCCAGCAGCACGATCAAAGCAGTTTGACGCATGTAGGTGGATTTACCGCCCATGTTCGGGCCGGTGATCACCAGCATCCGCGTGTTGTCATCCAGACTCAGGTCATTGGCCACGAACGGCGTGGTCAGGACTTGCTCGACCACCGGGTGACGACCCTGAGTGATGCGCATGCACGGCTCGCTGACGAAACGCGGGCAGTTCAGATCCAGATTCAATGCGCGTTCGGCGAGGTTGCTCAGCACGTCAAGCTCGGCCAGCGCGCTGGCAGTGTCCTGCAGCGGTGGCAACTGGCTGATCAGATCTTCCAGCAGCGCCTCATAAAGCATCTTTTCGCGAGCGAGGGCGCGGCTCTTGGCCGACAGCGCCTTGTCTTCGAACTCTTTCAGCTCTGGCGTAATGAAACGCTCGGCACCTTTCAAGGTCTGGCGACGGATGTAATCCGCCGGTGCCGATTCGGCTTGCTTGCTCGGCAACTCGATGAAGTAGCCGTGAATACGGTTGTAGCCGACTTTCAGGTGGGACAGCCCGGTGCGAGCCTTTTCCCGGGCTTCCAGATCGATCAGGAACTGGCCGGCGTTTTCGCTCAGCGATTGCAACTCGTCGAGTTCGCTATCGTAACCGGTCTTCAACACGCCGCCGTCACGGATCACCGCAGGCGGGTTGTCGATAATGGCTTTTTCCAGCAGTGCCGCCAGTTCCGGGTAAGTGCTGGTGGTCGTCGCCAGACTTTGCAGGTGCGGTGCTTCCAGATCGGTCATCGCTACTTGCAGTTCAGGCAGCGCACCAAGGGCATCGCGCAGGCGCGCAAGGTCACGCGGACGCGCGTTGCGCAGGCCGATTCGCGCGAGAATCCGCTCGATGTCGCCGATTTCCTTGAGCTGCGGCTGCAGTTTTTCGAAACGATAGCGGTCGAGCAGGCAAGTGATCGATGTCTGACGCGCCAGCAGTACGGTCAGATCACGCAGCGGACGGTTCAGCCAACGCGTCAGCAAACGGCTGCCCATGGCTGTCTGGCAGCGATCGACCACCGATTGCAGGGTGTTGTCGCGGCCCCCGGCCAGGTTGGTGTCGAGCTCCAGATTGCGCCGGCTCGCGCCGTCGAGCACAACGGTGTCATCGAGACGTTCGTGGCGCAGGCTGCGCAGATGGGGCAGGGCGGTGCGCTGGGTTTCCTTGGCATAGGCCAGCAGACAACCGGCAGCGCCGATGGCCAGTGTCAGGTTTTCGCAACCGAAGCCTTTCAGATCCTGGGTGGAAAATTGCTGACAGAGACTTTTCAGCGCCGAATCACGCTCAAAATCCCACGGCGCACGACGCCGCACGCCACGGCGTTTTTCCGCCGGCAGATCCCTCGGCCAGTCATCCGGGATCATCAGTTCCACCGGGTTGACCCGCTCCAGTTCGGCCAGCAGGTTTTCCCAGCCCTTGATTTCCAGCACGGTGAAGTTGCCGCTGGTGATGTCCAGCACCGCCAGACCAAACAGGCGCTCGTCACCCAGTACAGCGGCGATCAGGTTGTCGCGGCGCTCATCGAGCAGTGCCTCGTCACTGACCGTGCCCGGCGTGATGATCCGCACCACTTGACGATCAACCGGCCCTTTACTGGTGGCCGGATCGCCAACCTGCTCGCAGATCACTACCGACTCGCCAAGCTTGACCAGTTTCGCCAGGTAACCTTCTGCGGCGTGGTAAGGAATCCCACACATAGGAATCGCCTGTCCCGCCGATTGCCCGCGCGCAGTCAGCGTGATGTCGAGCAGCTTGGCGGCCTTCTTCGCGTCTTCATAGAAGATCTCGTAGAAGTCACCCATGCGGTAGAACATCAGCTGATCCGGGTGCTGATTCTTCAGGCGCCAGTACTGCTGCATCATCGGGGTGTGGGAGGACAGATCGGAGACGGCTTTATTCATCGGATTGTCAGGCAACTCGTTAAAAGATGTAGGGCAAAAGCGGGGACAACGACCGGGCTTTTCCGCGATGGGCGCAAGGTTACCATGGGGAGTCTGCTCGACGCAGGCGTCGCAGGTCGCTGTGTATTTCCTTCGTCGAAAAGACGCTATATGCATTGATTATGCAAATCAGCATTTGTCTTGGCGAATAACTTCAAGCATTATGCGCGTTATGCAAAAACGCAACGTATCCTCCGTCTTAAGAGCACTGCTCGATCAGCACGGGATCTCCCCCACGGAGCTCCACCGTCGCACCGGCGTGCCTCAATCCACTCTCTCGCGGATTCTCAGCGGGAAGATCGTCGATCCTTCGGATAAACATATTTCGAAGATCGCCGAGTACTTCGCCGTGAGCACCGATCAGTTGCGCGGGCGCGCGGATGTCGCGCCGTCGGCGGGTGCCGGGCGCGGTGACGTACACGCAGAACTCAAGGACATAATGCTGTGGGACGACGACACACCTGTCGATGACGACGAGGTGTCGGTGCCGTTTCTTCGCGAGGTTGAATTGGCAGCAGGATCAGGAAGATTCGTCATCGAAGAGAGCGAACGCTCTAGCCTGCGCTTCGGCAAGCGCAGCCTGCGCCATAACGGCGTGCAGTTCGACCAGGCCAAATGCGTGACCGTGCGCGGCAACAGCATGTTGCCGGTACTGCGTGACGGCGCGACCGTGGGTGTGAACGCGGGCAAGTGCGGCATCGGCGACATCATTGATGGTGATCTGTACGCGATCAACCACAACGGCCAGTTGCGGGTGAAGCAGCTCTATCGCTTGCCTACCGGCATTCGACTGCGCAGCTTCAATCGTGACGAGCACCCTGACGAGGACTACAGCTTCCAGGAAATCCAGGAGGAGCAAATTGTCATCCTCGGTCACGTCTTCTGGTGGGGCATGTACGCCCGGTAATCACAACGCTTTCAGATAAAACCCGCCATCGGCGGGTTTTTTTTCGCCCGTCAAAAACCCTTGGAACCTTGATCCATGCGGCTTTCATGCGTCCATGCATTTATCGCGCATAAATAAATGCATTTACGCATTGACTGTATATGCATCCATGCATATTATTGCCACCAAGCCGCTCGACAAAGCGGCTGGAAACGAAAGCTCTTTAGTTCCACAAGAACAGGCAGCGATGAACCGGCCTCAACGGTTCAGAGGGTTGGCAACTGACCCGGGTGTGCAGCGTAAAACACCACAATCAGTTATCCGGCGGGCAGGGACCGCGGTCGGAAAAACAATTTGAATGGACTC
The DNA here is from genome assembly GCF_044218815.1 of Pseudomonas sp. A0308. Lineage (NCBI taxonomy): Bacteria > Pseudomonadati > Pseudomonadota > Gammaproteobacteria > Pseudomonadales > Pseudomonadaceae > Pseudomonas > Pseudomonas sp. A0308. The sequence continues at coordinate 1,997,323 of NZ_CP162581.1, read as the reverse complement.
GTACCGCGCCAGTAGCGCCGAAAAGTCAGCTTCCTTTTATGAACACAGGATTTAAAGGAAGGCGAAGGAGCGCATTACTGAAAAGCCCGGCGAATGGCCGGGCTTTTTGGAATGCCTACCTCAAGAGAAAACGATTGAACCCAACACATACCACTCATCCATCACACCAGGAGGCGTGACATGACAAGCGAGCAACAAGCGCTGGCAGAAATGCCGATCTGGCTGGTCATCCTCCTTGCCGTAGTGGGCGGGGTGTCCGGCGAAATGTGGCGTGCCGATAAAGAGGGCGCCCGTGGCTGGTCACTGCTGCGGCGCCTGGCCCTGCGCTCCGGCGCCTGCATGATCTGCGGCGTGTCGGCGATCATGCTGCTGTATGCCGCAGGGCTGTCGATCTGGGCCGCCGGCGCGTTCGGTTGCCTGACGGCAATGGCCGGCGCCGACGTGGCCATCGGTCTGTACGAACGCTGGGCCGCCAAGCGCATCGGCGTCTGCGAAGTTCCACCGCGCGACCAGCCTTAACCCCGAATGTTTCTCCGTGCCGCCATTTTGGCGGCAGGGCTGCGCGTGGACGATTGAAAAGGAGGTCATGCATGCCCACACCGATCCAGCAGCCGTCGCAACTGTTTACAGCCATCGCGACGACGCTGCGTAACACCGCCGCGCTCAACCTCAATGTCGGCAATCACGACGATTTCACCGCACCTGGCGAACAGGCTTGGGTGTTAATCGACTTCGACCGAAATGCATCGGGAGTGCGCGCCGCTGATGGGCGAATTGCTCATGTCATGACGGTGTCGTTGCAAGTCGTCCCGGCGCTTGCCGCCACGGCGTTTGCAGCGTGCGATCTGATTGCCGTGTTGAAAAACCTGATCACCGACAACCGCTGGAGCCTGCCCGGCGATCAATGCGATCTGCCGATGAACATCGATGGCTTGCCGTCATTGCTCATCCGCACAGATCAGCCATACAAAACCTGGACGTTGTCATTCAATCAGACCCTTTACCTCGGTCCGACCTTGCTCGACGACCCGCTGGGCATCCCGAAATTCGCCCGTACCTGGGAAGTCAGCAACATCGACGACCCCGACCAATACACCACGCTGGAGGCCTGACCGATGTTCGACGCATTACTGCGCATGCAGCTGGGCCCGATCATTGAACGGCTGGCCGAGATGGAAGCGGAGATAGAAGACCTGCACCGACGCGCCGAAAGTTTCTGCCGCATCGGCGTCTGTCAGGAAGCCGACGCCGCGAGCAACACCTGCAAGGTCAGCCACGGTGGATTGCTGACGCCATCGATCAAGTTCTTCAACCCCAGCGCTGGCGCTCAAAGCGAATCGCGGATTCCGACGGTGGGCGAGCAGTGCCTGTTGTTCAATTACGGCAGCGGTGAAAGCGGCGCGCAGAGCGTGGCGTTATTCGGCTTGAACAGTGATCGTTTTCCGCCCACCTCGACCGTACCGACGCTGACGCGCCGCGTGCATCAGGACGGCAGCGAAAGCGGTTATGACGACGCCACGCACACGCTGAATTGGCTTAACGGCCCGGCGGCTTTCAACGGGTCTCGAGAGTCGCTTGAACTGAGCATCGGCCCGGCGCGACTGACGCTGACCCCGCAGGTGATCAACCTGCAACTGGGCGCCGTCGGCCTGACCATCGACGCTTCGGGCGTTCACTTCAGCGGCCCATTGGTGGATCACCAGGGCCGCGTCATCAGTCCCTGATTCAAGAGCCTCCCATGATCGGAATCGACAGAGACAGCGGGGCCACGGTCGACGACTGGCTGCAGTTTGTGCAGCGCGCGACCCGAGCCCTGACCACGCCGCTGGGCACCCGGCAAAAAAGGCCCCTCTATGGCTCGCTGATCCCCACGCTGCTGGGGCAGAACCTCGGTGACGACGTGCTGCTTCTGGCCCAGAGCCACGCGGCGCAGGCGTTCTACAACAAGCAAAACGGCATCGATGATTTTCAGCCGCAAGTGATTGTCGCCAGCCGTCAGGGCGCCGGTCTGTTGCTGCGTTTCGCCGGCACCTGGAAAAACCGTCAACAGACTTTCGAGGTAGTGACATGAGCATGTTGATCCCCGGCCAGAACCAATTGGCCGAACCTTCGCTGATCACCGTCGAAGCCTTCGAAGATTTGCTCGCCGAGTTCAAGACCTTCGTCGTCGAATACGTCGGCGCCCGAGCACCGGACAGCGCAGCAAAACTCAAGAGCAGCCTGGAAAACGAAAGCGAATTGCTGACGCTTGCGCTGGAAGCGTTTTGCGTCCGGCTGCAAACCCACGAACGCAAATACAACGCCCGCATCAAGCAGATGCTGGCGTGGTGGGCAACCGGCAGCAATCTCGATGCACGGCTGGCCGACATGGGCCTGGAGCGGCAGTTGCTCGATCCGGGCGATCCGGCAGCCTTCCCGGCGGTGCCGGCGATTTATGAAAGCGACGACGATGCGCGGCTGCGTTATTACCTCGCGCCCCATGCCCCGGCGGCGGGTTCGCGGATGCAGTATCGCCGCGAAGTGTTCACCCTCGGCGAGCGGCCGACGGTGAAAGTCGAATCGACCGATGCCGGCGTGGTGAACGTCACTTACACCTTCAACCCCGACGGCCTCGCCGCGCAGGTCAAGGATGGTAACGGCCGCCGCACAGCGCCCGGCGAAGTGCAGGTCACTGTGCTTTCCCGCGATGGTGACGGCACGCCTTCCGAGGCATTGCTCAATGGCGTTCGCCAACACTTTGCCCGGCCCGATGTCCGCCCGGAAACAGATCGGGTCACGGTCAAGGCTGCCGACATTCAGCGCTACAAAATCCGTGTCGTCGCCAAGATCAACTCTGGCCCCGATTCGGGCCTGACCCAAGTCGCTGCGCAACAACAATTGCAGGCCTACGCCGACAGTTGTCATCGCCTTGAAGGGCGGGTCGATCCGAGCTGGATCGACTACACGTTGCACAGTGCCGGCGCCGTGCAACTACAAATTCTTGAGCCGGTGGATTCGATCATCACCAGCGCGTTTGAAGCGCCGTACTGCACGGCGGTCGAAATCGAGGTGCTGACCATATGAGCGATCAAACTCAGCGCCCGACGTTGCTGCCGGCGAACAGTTCGGCACTGGAACGAGGGCTGGATCTTGGCTTCGGCGCACTACTTGATCGCATCGCGCCGCCGTTTCCCGAATTGATGAATCCGAGCGAAACGCCTGTCGCGTTTCTACCGTATCTGGCAGCCGATCGTGGCGTCGCCGAATGGAGCACGACTGCACCGGAAGCGGAAAAGCGCCTGACCGTCGAACTCGCCTGGCCCACCGCGCGCCAGGCCGGCACACGCAAAGCGCTGGAGAACGCCGCCAAGGGTTTGCAACTTCGCCCGGAAATTCGCGCGTGGTACGAGCGGACACCGCCCGGCGCGCCGTACAGCTTTTCCGTGCGGGCCTTCAGTGACCAACCCTACAGCGCCGAAATCGACGCCCGTCTCGACCGCCGTCTGGCGGATGCCAAGAGCGAACGGGACATTCTGTCGGTGTCGGTCGGGCTGAGCGCATTCGGCAGCCATTACATCGGCGCCGCGACCTTCTGCGGCGAACTGACCACGGTTTATCCGGTGTTCATCGAAGGGCTTGAAACCTCGGGAGAGGCATTCATGGCTGCCGGTATGTACTCCGTCGAAACATCCACTATTTATCCTCAGGGGGCCTGAATGGCTGACTATTACACCCTGCTCACCAACGCAGGGATTGCCTACGAAACGGCGTGCAAGGCCGCGGGCACGCCGATCAAGTTGACGCAGATTTCCGTCGGTGACGGCGGCGAGGGCGGGGTCTACAACCCGGCCGCGACCGCCACCGCGCTCAAACGCGAAGTCTGGCGCGGGCCGCTCAATGCGCTGTTCCAGGACGAGAAAAATCCGAGTTGGCTGCTCGCTGAAGTAACCATCCCGCCGGATGTTGGCGGTTGGTATGTGCGCGAAGCGGGGTTGTGGACTGACACCGGTGTTCTCTACGCCATCGTCAAATACCCGGAGTCGTTCAAGCCGATTCTGGCCAACTCGGGGTCGGGTAAAGAGTTCTACATCCGCTCGATTTTCGAGACCAGTAACGCGTCGCTGGTGACGTTGTTGATTGATGACACGGTGGTGAAGGCTACTCGTGCGTGGGTCATGAGTTACCTCGCTGAAGAACTTGGCAAGCTGGATGGCAAGCAATCGGTACGCGTTGCGGCATCCACCAACATTGTGTTGAGCGGTGCACAGCAGATTGATGGTGTGGCCGTGATTGCAGGCGATCGTGTTTTGCTGGCCAATCAAACCCTGGCCAAGGACAACGGCCTGTGGATAGTCGCCAATGGTAACTGGGTGCGAGCAACCGACGCCAACACCAGCGCCAAGGTGACGCCGGGCCTGACGGTCATGGTGGAGGAGGGTACGGCGAACGGTGATTCGCTGTGGCACCTGACTACCAATGCGCCGATTACTCTCGGTACAACTGCGCTGACGTTCAAGATGCTGGCAGGGCGCACCGGGATTGCTGCCGGGACTTACAAGAGTCTGACCGTTGATGAATATGGACGGGCGACGGCTGGGGCAAATCCTGAGACGTTGGCAGGGTTTGGCATCAAGGATTCGTACACCAAGGCTGAAGTCGAAGCGCTGATTGCGAAAGCTTCGGCATTGCCGGTGGGCTCGATTGTCGCGTTCCCGGTAGATGTTCCGCCGCCGGGTTTTCTGGAACTGGATAACAGTGTCAAGAGCAGCGCAACTTACCCGGACTTAAGCGCCTATCTGGGCGGCAAGTTCAACAAGGGTAATGAAGGCGTTGGGAATTTCCGACTGCCTGAGTCGCGTGGAGAGTTTTTGCGCGGTTGGGATCATGGACGCGGAGTGGATTTCAGTCGAGGGATCGGCGATTGGCAGCCTGATGAAGTCAAAGAGCATATGCACTACCTCATGGCCAAATACGGCGGAGGGACCGGAACTTCTATAGCGGCAACGGTGCAGTTAGGACTTTCTGGGCAACCTGATACCAATAGTAAAACACAGGGGGTCGAAGCTCTTGATGGCTCGGCTATGGGGGGAGGTGAAACCCGCCCTCGCAACATCGCCGTCATGTGGTGCATCAAAGCCTGGAATGCCCCGGTCAACCAGGGAACCATCGACGTAGCCGCACTGGCCAAGGAAGTCGAACGACTCAAGTCCGCCGTTCCGGTGGGTGCTGTTCTGGCATTCCCAATGGGGATCGTTGCACCCGGTTATCTGGAGCTGGATGGCAGTGTGCAGAGCATTGCGACTTATCCGGATCTGGCGGCTTATCTAGGTACCACTTACAACAAGGGTGACGAGGGCGCGGGCAACTTCCGGTTGCCAGAATCGCGTGGTGAGTTCCTGCGTGGTTGGGATCATGGGCGTGGAGTTGATTCAGGGCGGGTACTGGGAAGTTTCCAGAAAGCAACACTCTTAGCGACTGACGCAATAACCCCTGATATCAAGGCGCTGCAAGACACCACCGTAGCGTTCAAGCTTGGTCCGACCCTCAGTGAGAACAGTCATTCATATGTTGGCGGTGACGTTGTCACTAAGGCCATGTATCCGGATACCGGCATTACCGTCAGCTCGGCCGCGAGAGAAGGGCTGTCATTTTTAGACAGTCTGCCTATGTATGAGAGAGGCAATCTCGTTGGAACGCGGCCGCGCAACCTCGCCGTCATGTGGTGCATCAAAGCCTGGAACGCCCCGGTCAATCAGGGAAACATCGACATTGCACCGCTGACCGTTCTAGCGCAGCAAGCATCGGAAAGCAATCAGGGTACGGCGAAGGTTGCCACCCAGACTCAAATGGTAGAAGGGACTGACGACTCCACGATCGTGACCCCGAAAAAGCTACGCTGGGGGGTTCAGATCCAAAAGGCCACGAATGGCTATATCGTTTTCCCGAGTTGGTTGGGGGGGGTGATCATTCAGTGGGGCACTGTCAACGGCACAACCGGAGATCAGTCGGCGCCATATCCAATTGCGTTCCCCAACGGGGTCTTTCAAGCCGTCGTAAGCATGGGGGATAAAACGACTGGCGTAATGCCTGGCATAACCCTCTACGCGACCGCTTCCGGTATGACATCCAAAACAACGCTGACAGTCAGATCAAACGGCACAGACGGGCAAGGAGCATCCTCTGCGCGCTACATCGCCATTGGTCATTAAGGGGGGGACATATGAAATACGCTGTATTTAACGATGACTCGACGCTGCAAACCTGCCTGATCGATGGTCTACACGTCATTCCGGACTCTGCTGTAAAACTGAGCGAATCGCTGTTTTTCCAGATCACCCAGGAAACTGACGGAATCTGGCGACGGGAGGGTGACGATATTGTCAAACAACCTTTCCCGGCAGTGGTTCCGGACTATAAGCAGGTAGTCGCTGCTGAACGTTACAAGCGCGAGGCTACGGGGGTCGTTGTCGAAGGCCTACACATCGAAACAACCCGCGATAGCCAGGCGCTCATTGCGAGTACCGGATTCGCTGCCGTCCTCGACACCAATTACCGCTGCAATTTCAAAACCCTGACCGGTTTCGTCGAGATCGGATCAGCGCAGATCATCGTCATTGCCAAAGCCGTTCGGGCACACGTTCAAGCCTGTTTTGACCGTGAGCTGAGCTTGTTACGTGCAATCGAGGCGGGCGAGTATCGCGATGAGATGCTCGCCGAAGGCTGGCCGGATTCATCGCCGCCTGAATCCGCAAATCTGCAATAAACGCCCCGAACCCCGGGGCGTTTTCTTATCCGCCTAAAAAAACCTACACCCGCCAAAGCCCCTCCCCGAGGGGCTTTCCCGTTTATGGAGAAACGAAAAATGGCAACCCGCCAAACCTACACCGTGCTCGTCCCATTCCCCACCGGCGGTGGGCACTGGTCGAGCGTCGGTCAAGACCTTGATCTGCTCGACGTCGAGGCCAGTGCGCTGTACATCGCCGGTCGACTTGAACTGAAAACACCCTCCACTCAGGCCAAAAAGGCCGCTGCCAAGAAGGCTGACTAAACATGGCTGAGGTTCTGAACTTCGAGCACAACGGCATTACCGTCAATGCCACTGAATCCCCCGAGGCCATGGGTGGCCTGGGTGACAACGTCATCGGTCTGGTCGGCACCGCGCCGAAGGCTGATCCGCTGATTCCGCGTAACGCACCGTTCCGCATCAACAGCTTCACCACCCATGCACTGCTCGATCCGACCGGTTCGGAAGAGGGCACGCTGTATCACGCGGTTTACCAGATCCTCAAAGTGGTCAAGGTGCCGGTGTATGTCGTGATCGTCGAAGCGGGTGCGACCCCGGCTGATACCGTCAACGCAGTGATCGGCGGCGTTGAGCCGGCGACTGGCCGCAAGCTCGGTCTGGCTGCGCTGGGCAGTGTCCCGGAAGACCTGACCATCATCGGCGCGCCGGGCTTCACCGGCACCAAAGCGGTGGCCAGCGAGTTCGCCTCGTTCGGCAAGCGCATCAAGGCCCGTGTGGTACTGGATGGCAAGGACGCCTCGGTCGCTGATCAAGTGGCTTACAGCCAGGAACTCGGCGGCGCCGATCTCGGTTTCGACCGTTGCCTGGTGGTGCACAACATGCCCGCCGTTTACTCCAAAGCAGCGAAGAAAAACGTCTTCCTGTCGCCTTCCAGCCTGGCGATCGCCGCGCTGGCCAAGGTCAAGCAGTGGGAAAGCCCGGGCAACCAGGTGACCTACGCCGAAGATGTATCGCGAGTCGTCGAATACAACATCCTCGACACCTCCACCGAAGGCGATCTGCTCAACCGCTACGGCGTCAGCTACTACGCCCGCACTGTGCTGGGCGGTTTCTCGCTGCTGGGTAACCGCTCGATCACCGGTAAGTTCATCAGCTACGTCGGCCTCGAAGATGCGATCAGCCGCAAACTGGTCAAGGCCGGCCAGAAAGCCATGGCCAAAAACCTGACCAAGTCCTTCATGGATCAGGAGGTCAAGCGCATCAACGACTGGCTGCAAACCCTGGTCGCCGACGAAACCATTCCCGGCGGCAGCGTGTACCTGCACCCGGAACTCAACAGCGTCGAGAAGTACAAGAACGGCACCTGGTACGTGGTCATCGACTACGGCCGCTACGCGCCGAACGAACACATGGTTTATCAACTCAACGCCCGCGATGAAATCATCGAGCAGTTCCTGGAGGACGTTCTCTAATGTTTACCAACCGTAATCGCCAGGCCATCGCGGCCACTCTGCAAGGCCTGCCGCTGTCGGCGACCGTGGAAGAATTTACTCCGCCGAAGATCGAATTCGACGTGGAAGAGATGCGCGGTGGCCGCTTCATTGTTGAAGAAATGGTCAAGGGTGGCAAAGCCCTCAACGCGAAGTTGACCCTGCAAGGTATGGGTACAGAAGTGATGCTGGCGCTGGGTGTGAACCTTGGCGACGACATTCTGCTGAACGTGCGTGAAGCCGGTCAGGATCAGGATGGCAACACCTGGTTCACCTACCACACCGTCGGCGGCAAGCTGAAATCCCTTGAGGAAACGGCGGTGAAAATGGGCGAAAAACCCAAGACCAATCTGGAGTTGTCCTGCCGCACCTACAACCGTCTGGAAAACGGCGTACCGGTGATCGACATCGACGTGCGCACGCAGAAGTTTGTGCTCAACGGCGTCGACATCCTCGGTGATGCGCGGCGTGCGGTGTTGATGCCGTAACCCGGCGCAGAGCAAAAACCTGTGGGAGCGAGCCTGCTCGCGAAGGCTTGAGCACATTCAACATCAATGTGACTGAACGACCGCTTTCGCGAGCAGGCTCGCTCCCACAGTGGGCCAGCGTGACTGGCAGAAAAATTGAGTAACCCCCAAGAATCACCAAGGAATTCATTCATGTCGTGGATGCCACCCAAGCATGACCTGTTGTCGCCGATTACCGGTGACGACGGCTCGCAGATCGAAACGATCCAGCTCAAGCCGCTGTTCTACGCCGCGCAGAAAGACGCGCTGGAACGTGCCGGCGATGATGAAGACGATCAGTTCTTCGAACTGGCGTTGCTGGCCACCGGCCTGTCGGTCAAGGAACTCGACCAGCTCAAACGCCCGGACTACGTGAGCATCGCCCAGTACGTGCACGAAATGTCGACCCGTCCGGCGTCGTACTTTCTCGATCAGGTTGAAAACGCGGAAAAGTCCGACGATCCCGATCAAATCCAACTGCTGCAACCGCTCGCCATCACCGGCCGCACAGTCACTTCGCTGAGCCTGGAAATGCCGGTGCTGCGCGCCACCAAAGTGATGAAGAAACTGAAAACGGCCAAAGAACGCGCCGAGTTCATCACCGCCCATTGCACCGGCCTGATGATCCCCGATCTGGCCCTGTTGAGCGTCCCGGACTGGACACAATTGCAGGTGCGCATCGACGATTTTTTAAACCAGCCGGCGGCCTACTTTCGGAACGCGACATCGAAGTAATCCTCGATATCGTCCCGCTCATTTACCCGGTAAGTGAGGCGGAAATTCTGGAATGGGACGCCGAAAAGGCGTTGCGCCGCTACGACATAGCGATCACTCGCCTTGGCGTGAAACAGGAGTAGAGCGGCATGGCAGAGGATAACTATGCGTTGACGTTCGCGAATGTCAATCAAGAGACCCGAACGGCACACACCACGGCCACGCTGAAGTCTCCAGTGATGTCTGCGCGAGACATCGGTTCGGCAGGTGTGGAGCCGATGTTGAAAGCGGATGGCGGGTTTGCCGGGCTGAGCCTGGCGCTGGCAGATGCCACCGCCGAGCTGCGTCAGTTGACGGCCGAACAGGTTCAGCTCAGGGATGTGCTGGGGTCGATACACACGGTGCTGATGTCACAGCACTCGCTGCAACAGGCACTGAACGACCGACAATCACAAATGGGCGGAATGGCCCTTGGCGCCGGGCAAAAAACGCCGAGTGAGAATGCCGCCACGGCGCCATATCAGCCTTTGCAACCGGCCATCAATCTCGACGCCGCGATGGCGAGGCTTGATCTGGTCGTCGGGCTTGAAGGCGACCAACGCAAAACGTTGCAGGTCGCGCTGGAGAAGATGGCCACCGAGGCGAAGGTGGCTGCCGGCGGTACAACTGCGGTTGAGCTGGCAAGCATCGGCTACGCTGGCGCCAAGGCCGGGGTCGGCAATGATCGGTTGGATGCCGAAGGCAATATCGATCAAGCCGGCAGGCAAAACGACCTGATGGATTTCACCAGAGACACAGCGGTCACGGCGACCGCGTTCAAGATGAAACCGCTGGATGCCGCGGACCTGTTGATCGGCTGGCGTACCTCGATGAGCCTCAATCGCGCGCAAACCCTCGATCTCGCTGACGCGACCAGTTTGCTCGACAGTCGATTGGCCGCTTCTGCCGCTGATATCGGTTCGATTCTGGGCACTTACGGCACATCGGCAAAAGGCGCCGGAATGGCGCCCGAGCAAGCCGCGGCATTTTCTGCGGCGTTGCTTAACGCCGGGGTAAACAAGGCCGATGCGGGCGTAGCGTTCGAAAAAATCACGACGACCCTGGCACTCGGGGATAAAGCTTCTGCAAGCCAGAAAGCGGCGTTCGCTCAGCTGCAGCTCGACCCCAAGGCCTTGGCCGAGAAAATGAAAGGCGATGCTCCCGGCGCGATCTTGGAGTTGCTGGAGGCGCTGAAAAAGCAATCCCCGAATGAGCAATCCGCGTTGTCGACAACGTTGTTCTCGGTCGCCCAACCGGTGCGGCAAATGCTCGAGAACACCGCTGACGTGCAGCGCGCCTTTGCACTGGTGGCGGGTAAAAAGGATGAAAAGGATAAAAAACAGTACACAGGGGCGGTTGATCAGACTGCCCTGACACTCGCGGATACTTCGCAGGCACGCTGGAACATCTTCGGCGCCCAGAAGGACCGGCTCTATTCATCCGCCGGCGATACCGTGCTGCCAGTTTTTGATTACCTAGTGGAAAAAGTCGGAGGTGCAGCCGATGGTTTAAGTGAGGTGGCGGAAAAAGCCCCGGCACTCGCTGGCGCGCTGATCCTGATGGCTGCCGGAATGAAGGGCGGCAAGCCGTTGGGCGCATTGGCGTCCCAAGCCGCCACGTGGACAGGCCCCGTCATGGCCGGCATCAGATCCGGCTTGGGCAGTCTCTCGGCCAGTGCCGGCGCCCTCGGTACCGCCGCCCTGAATCGGGCCAGATTTCTGGTCTCCGCTCCAGGCCGCAGTCTGATCAGTCAGGGGGCCCGGGTCGGCCGGGTGGCAGGTCCATTGAGCATGCCGTTGACGATGGTCGAAGCCGGTATGAAGGTCGTCGAAGGCGTGGCCGAGGGCGATACGAAAAAAGTCGCCGGTGGCGTAGGCATGGCAGCGGGCGGCCTGGCCGGTGGCTATGCCGGCGCGAGTATCGGCGCCACGATCGGTACTTTCATTCTGCCCGGCATCGGTACGTTAATCGGTGGTGCATTGGGCGGTGCTATCGGCAGTTTTTACGGCAGTCAGGAAGGGGAAGCGCTGGGTGAAAAGCTTGCGACACCCGCGCCTGATCGGCTTGCTCCACCGTCAGAAGTCAGCGCCGGCCTGAGCAGTGTGCAGGCGCAAAATCAGCAGAGCCAGAATGTCACCTACGCGCCCGCTTTTAACTTCAGTGGCGGCGATCTGGTGAGCGCTGAAAAAGTGACCGCCATGGTCGCGCAGGTCATGCAGTCACATTTCACTTCTGACTTTACGCCTTTGATAAGCACCAACCCCCTCGCCACCCGCCGCGACGCAGCCCTCAGCGATGGAGTCGCCTGATGAAACAACAAATGGCACTCGGCAGTTTCATCTTCGGCCTGTCCCGCGAGTTTGCTTACAGCACGCTGGCGCGCAAATCCGACGGTGGCTGGACTGAATTGCAGATCCTCACCAGTAAACCCAAATCCCATCAGACCGGACAGAAGCCCGAAACCCTGACCATCGGCGGCACCGCTATGTACGCCGTGGCCATGGAACGGCTCAATGAACTGCGTGCGCTGCAAGCCTTGAGAGCACCGCTGCCGTTGATCGACGGCATCGGTCGCAACTGGGGGTTGTGGCGGATCAACAGCGTTCAGGAAAACCAGAGCGAGGTCATCGATGACGGCACCGCGATGGTGATCAAGTGGGTACTCGAATTAGCGGAGTTCAACAATGCGTAAGGTCCGAAGCGTGGCCGGTGATTCGGTCAATCTGCTGCTCTACCGCGAATCGGGTCGCTCAGACGATCAGGCCGAAGAAGCGTTGTGGCAACTTAATGCGACCCTGGCCGAACACGGCCCCGTTTTGCCGGCGGGCATTTGGGTGACGCTGCCGGAACTCGACAGCCGACCCGCCGCAATCAAACCGGTTTTGGCTTGGGACTAAGGAGGTTGCATGGCACAGGGATTTACACCGGCAATCGAAATCTACGGCGCCAACCAGGCCTTGCTGAACCAGCGCCTGATCAGTTGGGAACACATTGATGCTGCCGGGATGGAGTCCGATCAACTGACATTGGTGATCGACCTGGAAGGCCTTGAAGGCTTGCCGACCCTGGGCGGAACCATCGGCCTGCGGGTGGGCTATCTGGAGTCCGGGCTGGTCGAAAAGGGCCAGTTCAAGGTGACTCGACTGACCCCGACGCTGTTCCCTTTGCGCCTGACGCTGGTGGCGACCGCAGCGCCTTTCAGCGGCAAGGATGAGACCCGATTCAAGGAACGGCGCACGGCCAGTCATGGCCCCACCACCCTTGGCGCACTGTTTCGCCAGTTGGTCTCGCCGCACGGTTTTTCGCCGCGCGTCGATCCCGAACTGGCGCTGATCCGGATTGCTCATGTTGATCAGTCGAACGAAACCGACATGGGCTTTATCACGCGACTGGCAAAGAAGTACGACGCGGTGGCCAAACCGTTCAACGACCTCTACGTGCTGGCGAAACCGGCGCAACTGAAAAACCTGTCGGGCCAAGTGATACCGGACGTCAGGCTGTCGGTGACCCGCAACAATCGACCGGGTGATCACGCCTTCATCAGCGCCACACTGGAAGAGACTGCTCGCACCCAGAATCAGGGTTGCAAGACCTGCTTCTGGGACATCGCCGCCGGCAAACTGCGCGAGGTGATAACCGGTTCCGCACCCTACAAGGTCATTCGCCAGAAACAGGCCAGTGAAGAAGAAGCCAAAGCCATCGGCGAAGCCGAAGTGCGCAAGATGCTGCGCGAGAAATACAAGCTGAAGGTCACCTGCCCGGGCGATCCGCTGCTGGCTGCCGAAGGACTGTTGGTGCTCGATGACACCTGGCCAGACTTCATGCGCGGTCGCTGGTCGATCGAAAAAGTCACCGCCAGCGGCAAGCGCGAGGAAAGCTATCGCTGTCTGATCGAGGCAACCGGCCTCGATCCCAAAGCCTGATCCCTGCACAACACCCCGTGGGAGCGAGCCTGCTCGCGAAGAGGCCGGCACCTTCAACTTTGATGGCGACTGATCCACCGCTTTCGCGAGCAGGCTCGCTCCCACATTTGGGTCTGCGATAACTCCCCCGACTCAGGAACACCCCCATGAAGATCACCCCGATCCTCACGCAGTTGCGTGCGCAATGCCCCAGCCTGGCCAGTCACATTGCGGTAGGTGTTGATCTGGCATTGCTGCAAGGCAATTCCGATCTGCCGACACCCTCGGCCCATGTGCTGCCAATGGCCGATGTCGCCAGTAGCAGCACCGCACAAAACCTCATCACTCAACCGATCCGCGACCGCTTCGAAATCGTCCTAGTGCTTGATGCCACCGACGCTACAAAAGCGCTGGATCTGTTGCATGACCTGCGCGGCGAACTGTGGCGCGCGTTGGTGGGGTTCAAGCCTGACAACGACTACAACGCCATCGTTTATGACGGCGGCGAAATGGTCTCGATCAACAGCAGCCGCGTGTTTTACCGGTTGCGCTTTTTTGCCGAGTTCCAGCTCGGTCGCAATCTGCCCGGTCAACCTGCGCAGAGCTGGCACGAACGTGAACTGGACGGTTTGTCGTCCTTTACCGGGGCCACCGTGCGAGTCGATGCGATCGACCCCGCCGACCCCAACCTGAAACGCCCGGGCCCCGATGGGCGCGTGGAACTGACTTTCTCTGCAGAGGTAACCCCATGAGCAATCGCATCACCGTACTGCCGGCCGCTGGCCGCGCTGTGCCTGACCCGGAGGCGGGCGATCTGCTGCCCCTCGAAGGCCGTGAAGTGCTGGACAGCGCCTGGTGGCGCCGACGTCTGGCCGACGGCGATATCACACTCAAAACCGCAAAAGCGGCTAAACCACAGGGAGCCAAATAATGGCGATCGGATTCAGCAACATCCCCGCGGACATTCGTGTACCGCTGTTCTATGCCGAAATGGACAACTCGGCCGCCAATAGCGCGAGCTCGACCATGCGCCGTTTGATTGTCGCCCAGGTCAACGACAACGTCGCCCCGAGCGAGGTCGGCAAACTGGCGCTGGTCTCCAGCGTTGCACTGGCGAAAAGCATTGGTGGTCAGGGCTCGATGCTCGCCTCGATGTACGAGACCTTCCGCAAGGCCGACCCGATTGGCGAGATCTGGTGCCTGCCGCTGCACAACACTGAAGGCGCCGTCGCCAAAGGCGTGCTGACCCTGACCGGCACCGCGACTCAGGCGGGTCTGCTCAACCTGTATGTTGGCGGCGTGCGTGTACAAGCCACCGTGGTCAACGGTGCGACCGCTGCTCAGGCAGCCACTGCGCTGGCGCAGAAAATCAATGCCAGTGCCGATCTCCCGGTGAGTGCGGCAGCGGCCGAAGGTGTGGTCACCCTGTCTGCCAAATGGACTGGCGACAGCGGCAATGACATCAGCCTGCAATTCAATCGCCTGGGCAAGAGCAACGGCGAAGAAACCCCGGCTGGCCTGACCAGCGCAGTCACCGCCATGACCGGCGGCGCCGGCGTGCCCGATCAGATCGCTGCTGTCGCGGCACTGGGTGACGAGCCGTTCGAGTTCATCGCACTGCCGTGGTCGGATCTGGCCACCCTCAACACCTGGCAAGCGGTCATGGATGACAGCACCGGTCGCTGGTCCTGGGCCAAGCAACTGTTCGGTCACGTCTACAGCGCCAAACGCGGCACCGTCGGCACTCTGGTCGCTGCAGGCCAGGCGCGAAACGATCAGCACATGACCATTCAGGCGCTGGAGCCGGGCGTACCGCAACCGGTCTGGGTACAAGCCGCCGCACTGGCTGCACGCACCTCGGTGTTCATCTCCGCCGACGCCAGTCGTCCGACCCAGAGCGGCAGCCTGCCGGGTGTCGATCCGGCGCCGGCGAGCGAGCGCTTCACCCTGACCGAGCGTCAGTCGCTGCTCAACTACGGCATCGCCACCGCGTACTACGAAGGCGGCTACGTGCGCATCCAGCGTTCGATCACCACCTACCAGAAAAACGCTTACGGCCAGGCTGACAACTCCTACCTGGACAGCGAAACCATGCACCAGTCGGCGTTCATCGTGCGTCGTCTGCAAAGCGTGATCACCAGCAAGTACGGCCGGCACAAACTGGCTTCCGACGGCACCCGTTTCGGCGCCGGCCAGCCAATCGTCACCCCGAGCACCATTCGCGGTGAGCTGATCGCCCAGTACGCCAAGCTCGAACTGGAAGGCCACGTTGAGAACGCCGAACTGTTCGCCGAGCACCTGATCGTCGAGCGCGACGTGCAGGACCCGAGCCGCGTGAACGTACTGTTCCCGCCGGATTACATCAACGGTCTGCGCGTGTTCGCACTGCTCAACCAATTCCGCCTGCAATACGACGACGCAGCCTGATCGCAGCGTTTGACGTCAAGCATTCAGCCCACCTCGCGTGGGCTTTTTTATGAAAGGGAGTAACACCATGGGTCAACTGATTGCAGGCACCTGCTACGTCAAGGTCGACGGCGCACAACTGACTATCAATGGCGGCTGCGAAGCCCCGTTGATGGCGGTCAAACGCGAAACCGTCGTACCCGGTTTCTACAAGGAAACCGACATCGCACCGTCGTTCAAAGTGACTGCGCTGCACACCCCCGACTTCCCGCTGAAGAAGCTGATCGACGGCACCGATATCACCGTCACCTGCGAATTCAGCAACGGCAAAGTCTATGTGCTGGCCGGCGCTTACCTGGTCGAAGAGCCAGTCTCCAAAGGCGATGACGCGACCATCGAACTGAAATTCGAAGGCATCAAGGGGACCTGGCAATGAGCGGCGCCGTGAAGCTTCAAGTTGCGATCGAAGCTCACGGCGAGCCCCTGACCGAACTCGTCCTGCGCCGTCCGACGGTGCAGGAAGTGCGAGCGATCAAGGCGCTGCCGTACAAGATCGACAAGAGCGAAGAAGTCAGCCTCGACATGGACGTCGCGGCCAAATACATCGCCGTGTGCGCCGGCATTCCGCCGTCGTCGGTCAACCAGTTGGATCTGGCTGACCTCAACGCGCTGAGCTGGGCCGTTGCGAGTTTTTTCATGAGTGCGGCGTCGGCGCCATCACCGACCTGATCGCCGTCGCCTATGACCTGGCCTGGTTCTGGAAGGTTGACCCCGAACAGATGATGGCCAGGCCACTGGATGTGCTCCGCGAATCGCTGGAGCACGCGCAACGGATCAATGCGATGCAGCAGGTGCAGTGATGGCAGACGAAGAAAAGAAAGTGAAAACTCCGGTGCTGATCACGGGCATCGATGAACTGTCGCCCAAACTCGGCGCCCTTCGAGCCAATGTCGAGAGTTTCAAGAAAAACCTTGAGCAGACCGGTCTCGGCAAACTGGACATCAGTGGTCTGTTCAAGGGCGGCAGCGTGATTACGCCGTTCGTGGATGGGATCAAGTCGGCGGCGGCGTTTCAGGGCAAATTGACCGAGGTCAGCGCGACGGCAAAAACCGTCGACTTGCCGGCCGCACCGAAAGTCGCGGCGCAGAACATGAACGTGTTCAGTGCGTCGATGGAAAAGGTCACGGGCGCAATCGATGCCGCGCTGGTGCCCGCTGTCGGTGCATTGGTCGTCGGACTTGAGCCGATGCTCACTCAGGTCAGCGGTATCCTCGCCGACAATCCGCAATTGGTCGAAGGCCTGGCGGCGGGGGCTATCGCTTTCTCGGCGATGCAAACCGCTGTGGCCGGTGCGACTCAGGTGTTCGACGTGATGAGCATGGTGATGAAGGCCAACCCGATCATGCTGATTGCCGCAGGCATTGCCTTGGCTGCCGGTTTGATCGTGGCCAACTGGAAACCGATCTCGACGTTTTTCATCGGGCTCTGGCAGAAAATTGCGCCGGTTGTCATTCCGATGGCCGAGTTTTTCAAGACGATGTTCAGCTATACCCCGCTGGGGCAATTGATCAGTAACTGGGGACCGGTCACGGCTTTTTTCGCGGCGTTATGGGAGGGCGTCAAGGCTGTCGCGGCGCCGGTGATGGAGTTCTTCAAGACCTGGTTCAACTATTCGCCTCATGGGCTGGTCGTGAATAACTGGGGGCCATTGGTCGGGCTGTTCTCTTCGATCTGGGATTTGCTCAGGGCGGTCTCGGTGCCTGTGCAGACTTTCCTGCAAGGCTTCTTTGATTGGTCGCCGCTGGAAGTAATCCAGGCAGTCTGGGGCGGGGTGGTCAGTGTGTTCACCGCGATCTGGGATTACATCAAACTGCCGTTTGTGGCGATGTACGCGGTTATCCGCGAGCAACTGGGCTGGTCACCGCTGGAAAAAATCATCGAGAACTGGGCACCTGTTACCGCCTGGATCGAAAAGTGGGCGCAGAAGTTTCAGGACGCCATCGCACCGATCAAGGCGTTTTTCAACGGCGGTTTCGGCGAGCTGATCGCTGATGCCAAGGCCAGGGTGGATGTTTTCACTCAAGCCCAATTGAAAACCAACGCTGAAGGTAAAGGCGAACTGGCGCCGGTGTTTTTCAAAGGCACCGTGGAGTCGTCACCGAGCCCGTTGGCGGCACCCGGAACTACGCCGGAAAAACCGGCCCTACAGGCCGGCTCTCTGTCGCAAACCTCCAACACGCTGATCCAGCAAAGCGCCGCCAACAACCGCACGCAACTCGAGGGCGGCCTGACCGTGCGCTTCGAAAATGCGCCGGCCGGACTGCGTACCGATCAACCGCAAACCAATCAACCGGGCCTGGCGCTGTCGTCGCGCATCGGCTATCGCTCACTGTCGGCAGGAGGTTCCAATGAACTGGCGTGACCGCTTGTTGCCGGCATCCTTTCGCGGTGTCGGGTTCTGGATCGATCAGGCGAAAATCCCGGTCGGTCGCAAAGGTCAGTTGCACGAGTATCCGCAGCGTGACCTGCCGTTTTTCGAGGACCTCGGCCAGCAGGCCAAGACCCACGATCTGACGGCATTTATCGTCGGCGCCGATTGCCTGGAGCAGCGCGACAAGTTGCTCAAGGCACTGGAGGCGGGTAGCGGTGAGCTGGTGCATCCATGGCTCGGCCGCGTGCAAGTCAAGGTCGGCGAGTGCGACATGACCCACACCCGCCAGGACGGTGGGTTGGTCACGTTCGCGCTGAAGTTCTATCCCGATCAGCCGTTGCCGTTTCCGACGGCAACCGTCAGTACGCAGAAAGTGTTGTTGTCCAAGGCTGACACTTTGCTGGGTTCGGCGGTGGCACGCTTCGAACAGGCGATGACCTTGATCAAGGCTGCGCGGATCGGTATCGCCAATCTGCGCAACAGCCTGACCGGGGTTTATGAAGTGATCAAGGAACAGCTCAAACCGCTGATCGAGCAGTACAAACAGATCACCGAACTGGTCAAAGCCGTCAAGGAGCTGCCCAAGGAAGTGGCGGCGGAGTTCAAGGGTTTGCTCGGCGATATCAAGGAGCTGAAGGCGTTCGCGAAGGAGGGCTACCGTGGCGTGATTGCCGACGTGTCGCAACAACTCGAAGCCATCCGAAAGGCCGATGCACCGAAGATCACCACCGGCAAGGACACCACCGCGGCGGCGCAAGCCATGGCGGATCTGGTGCAGGACACACTGCTGGTCAAAGTGGCGCAATGGGTGGCATCGATGCCGGTGGCGACCACCCCGGTGAAGCTGCAATCGACGCCATCGGTAGGCCAACAGGCGACGAGCCCGGTGGCCCGGCAGGAAGTCCCGGTCAGTGACGACATGCAGGCTCTGCGTAACGCCGTGGCCGTGGCGATCAATCCAATGCTGGACAAGGCCGACCCCGCGCACTTCCAGGCCATCAGCGATGTGAAAGAGGCGCTGATTGCGCATCTCAAGGCTGTGGCGTCGTCCGGTGTGCGGCAAGTCAGCAAATCCTTTCAGGAGAGCTTTCCGGCGGTGGTCGTGGCCTACAAGCAATTTGGCGATGCAACTCGGGTGACCGAAGTGACTCAGCGTAACGGGATATCTCATCCGGGTTTTTCGCCCAACGACGTGAAAGTCTCCGGGGAGTGAACCATGAGCGAGATGGATAACCGCGTTACGTTGATAGTCAACGACATGGAGTACGGCGGCTGGAAAAGCGTGCAAATCACAGCTGATCTTGAGCGCCAGTTTCGCACCTTCAAACTCGACATCACCTGGCAATGGCCGGGGCAGACGGTGGATCAACGGATCAAACCGGGTGACCCCTGCGAAGTGAAAATCGGCAAGGACCTAGTGCTCACCGGTTACGTGTTCAAGGCGCCCATTACCTACGACGGTCGGCAGATCAGCCTGAGTGTCGAGGGCAGTTCCAAAACTCAGGATCTGGTCGATTGCGCCGCCACCAACCGGCCCAATCAATGGCAGGAGCAACCGTTGCTGAGCATTGTCCAGGCCTTGGCGATGGAGTATTCGTTGATGGTGGTCAACGAAATTGCCGAGACCTCGCGGCTGGCCAAGCACACGATTGTGCCGGGTGAAACGGTATTCCAGTCGATCGACCGTTTGCTCTCGTTGTTCCGGGTGTTTTCCACCGATGACGAGCAAGGCCGGCTGGTACTGGCCAAGCCCGGCAGTGGCGGGCGCGCCAGCGATGCATTGGAGTTGGGCAAGAACATCTTGTCGGCCAACGCGGCAATGGATCACAGCCAGGTGTTCTCCGAATACCGGGTGATCGGTCAGCAAAAAGGCTCGGACAAGAAGAGTGGGGCGGCCGTCAGCGAAGTTGAATCGACAGCGGCCGACCTGAGCTTCAAACGTCGACGAACCACGATCATCAACGAGGGCACCGCGCTGACGTTTGAGCTGGCGCAACAACGTGCCCAATGGGAAAGCGCCACCCGCATGGGGCGGGCGCAAACCACCACCTATCAGGTACAGGGCTGGCGTCAGGCCAACGGCGATCTGTGGCGTCACAACACGCTGGTGAAGGTCAAGGATCCGGTGCTCGGGTTTGATGGCGACATGCTGATTTCCAAAGTGACGTACTCGTTGTCGGCACAGGGCTCGGTGACAACCCTGCAGGTTGCGCCGCCGCATACGTTTGATCCTGATCCTTCGCCCCCCAAAAAGACCTCATAGCCCCTCAAAAGATCGCAGCCTTCGGCAGCTCCTGCAGGGGCTCGATTTACACCTGTAGGAGCTGCCGAAGGCTGCGATCTTTTGGCATCGGCCCCGTTCTCACAGGAACCCAAAATGAGCCTACTGACACGCCTCCTGGCGCGCGGCACTGTCGTGCTCGCCAATTCGGCATCCAAGCTGCAATCGCTGCAAATGCGCCTCACCGCCGGCGAAGTCAACGATGACCTCGAACACTTCGAACCTTACGGCTTCACCAGCAACCCGCTGCCCGGCGCCGAAGGTGTCGTCACATTTCTGGGCGGTGACCGTTCCCACGCTATCGCCCTGGTGGTCGCCGATCGTCGCTACCGCCTGCAATCGCTCGCCAGTGGCGAAGTAGCGATCTACACCGACGAGGGCGACAAAATTCACTTCAAGCGCGGGCGGATCATCGACATCGAGACCGCCACGCTGAACATACGCGCCAGTGCCGCTGTGAACTTCGATACGCCGGTGATCAATCAGACCGGCAAGATCGTCTCCACGGGCGATCAACTCGCCGGCGGCATCAGCCAGATCAAACACGTGCACGTCGGCGTGCAGGCCGGCAACGGCCAGACCGGCGCACCGGCAGGAGGCAAGTGATGTTTATCAGCCAGAACCTCCACGCCGCGCTGACCCGCGCCGTGCTCATCAGCCTGTTCAGCTGGCGTCGCGCCGCCGATGACGACGCCCTCGACGACGAAGAGCGCTACGGCTGGTGGGGCGACACTTTTCCCACCGTTGCCGACGATCGCATCGGCTCGCGTCTGTGGCTGTTGCGTCGGGTCAAGCTGACCCGACAGACCCAGATGGACGCCGAGTTTTATGCGCGCGAAGCCTTGCAATGGCTGATCGACGACGGCCATTGCAGCGCCATCGACATCATCAGCGAACGCCTCGACGCCCAGCGCCTGAACCTGCGCACGGTCCTGACCCTGGCCGACGGTGAACGTCTGGACATCAACCCCGATAACAGTTGGCAGGTGATCTATGCCGTTTGAAACCCCTTCGCTGCCGGTGCTGATCAAGCGCACCCAAAGCGACCTGGCCGGCGATTCGCTGCGCCAGTCCGATGCGCAAGTGCTGGCCCGCACCTTGGGCGGTGCCGCTTATGGTCTGTACGGCTATCTCGACTGGATCGCCGAGCAGATCCTGCCGGACAAGGCCGACGAGTCGACCCTGGAACGCATCGCCGCGCTGCGTCTGAACCAGCCGCGCAAACCCGCGCAAGTGGCCAGCGGCAGCGTCAGTTTCACTGCGACGGCCGGCGCAGTGCTGGACGTGGACACGCTGCTGCAAACGAACGACGGTCGCACGTACAAAGTGACCACGGCGCGCACCACCGCCAATGGTATCAACACCACGACCATCGCCGCGCTGGATGCCGGAAGTTTGGGTAACGCCGATGCCGGTCTGGCATTGACCCCGGTGCAGCCGATCGCCGGCATTGTCGGCACCAGTTTTGTCGTTTTGGCGCCAGGACTCAGCGGGGGCGTGGCGCGCGAAAGTCTGGAGTCGCTGCGCTCGCGAGTGATCCGCTCCTATCGCGTCATCCCCCATGGCGGCTCGGCCAATGACTACGAGACCTGGGCGCTGGAAGTGCCGGGCGTGACCCGCGCATGGTGCCGTGGCGGTTTGCTCGGTCCGGGTACGGTGACGGTGTTCATCATGCGTGACGACGATCCGCAACCAGTACCCAACGACGAGCAACTGGCAGAGGTTCAGGACTATATCGAACCGCTGCGCCCGGTCACCGCCGAAGTGCATGTGCAGAAGCCGATTCAAGTGCCGGTGGTGTATCGCTTCAAAAGCGTCAATCCCGACACCACCGCCGTGCGTGCCGCCGTCGAAGCGCAGTTGCGCGACTTGCACAACCGTGAAGCCGATCTTGGCGTGCCGTTGCTGATCAGCCACATCCGTGAAGCCATCAGCAGCGCTGGCGGCGAATACGATCACACGCTCACCGCACCGGTCGTCGATGTGCCCGCCGCCCCAAGTGAACTGCTCACCTTCGGAGGTTGCGTATGGGGGGCATAAGAACCGCCGCACAATATCAGGCGCAACTTCGCGCATTGCTGCCATCGGGTCCCGCATGGGACCCGGAGCGGGTTCCGGAACTTGAAGAAGTGCTGCAAGGCGTCGCCGTCGAACTGGCGCGTCTCGACGCCCGCGCCGCCGACCTGCTCAACGAAATGGACCCGGCCGGCGTCAGTGAACTGGTGCCGGACTGGGAGCGGGTGATGAACCTGCCCGACCCGTGCCTGGGCGCCGAACCGCTGTTCGACGACCGCCGCCTCGCCGTGCGCCGGCGCTTGCTCGCGGTTGGCAGTCAGGCCGTCGGTTACTACCTCGAAATCGCCAAAAGCCAGGGCTACCCCAACGCCTCCATCACCGAACACGAAGCCCCACGCATGGGTCGTGCACGGTTCGGCGCGGCGCATTTCGGCACCTGGGAAGCGCAATTCATGTGGACGCTCAACACCGGCGGCCGCCTGCTGCTGGGTCGACGCTTCGGGGCGAGTTACTGGGGCGAACGCTTCGGCGTAAACCCGGGCTCGGCACTGGAATGCCTGATCCACCGCAGTGCGCCGGCGCATACCAAGGTGCACATCAACTATGACTAGGGAGTAAATGGGATGGATTATCCGAAAAGTGTGCCCAGCGCCGGGTTGGTGAACGGGAAGTTTGTCGATGAGAACCCGCTGATGGGAACGCCGGGGTCGTTGATTCCGGCCACTTGGGGCAATGCGGTGACCGAGGAGCTGCTGACCGTGATTCGTGCGGCAGGTCTGGTGCCTTCCGAGAGTGAGTCGAACCAACTGTTCAAGTCACTCAAAACCGTGCTGTCCCAGGATGCCTTGCCCTTCGCCGCGCTGGCATTCCCGACGGTGGCTACGGTGGATGGCCGCATCGCAGTGACCGCTGCGAGCGGCTTGGCGGGAGGCAACGTGTCGGTACCGGGCGGTGTTCTGGTCAGTCTCTGCGAAGAAGTGACCGTTGGCATGACAGCTCGGCCGCGTGGCTTGTTGACGACAGCATGGGCATCGCCTGCGCTTGATATCAACAGCACTTATTTTCTGCGATTGCAGGTGCGTGATGAGGCACTGGTTTGCTACATGCAAAAAGGTGCCGATACCGATGCGATCCCGGCGGCATTGAAGGGCGGAACCGGGGGCGGAGGTGGCGGATTCGACTCCACCTGTATCGACATGCTTGTAGCCAAAGTGGTGACCGCAGGCGCAGGGACGGCGCCCAAGCTAACGCTTTTGGCGAACAAGGCGCGGCTTGAAGCCGTAGGAGTCTGGTCCGCTGCCAGTGGCAGTTACTCGGTAGCGTTGAACTGGGCCCGTAAACCGCGCGCCTACATTGCAGGGATCTACGACTTTGACGGCAACGTGAAAACCGATTATGGCGTGGTCAGTGAAGAGATCGGTGTAGCGGTGTCAGGGACGCAGGTTGTACCAGAGGGTGGATTTACGGACCGTTATATGGGACGCGTGTTAATTGTAGCGTGGGCGCAGAACCTTAGTGCTGCAGGTGTCATCAACGCGCGCGTGCGTTGGGAGGTTTGACTATGAAAGCCATAATCGAAAACGGTTTGGTGACTGCTTTGGTGAACGGAGACGTCGATTGCGGCGTTTTGATTCCTGTTGGCAAGCCGGTCTCCACAGGTTGGATCTTTAAGGGCGACACCTTCAGCGAGCCTGCCGCATTGACCGTTTCGCAGGACGCTGCAGCAACAGCGGAGCGCCAATGGCGCACGGCAGTGCTCATCGAATCTGACTGGGTGGTGATCCGTCATCGCGATGAACTAGACGCCGGAGTACAAACAAGTTTGAGTTCCAAGCAGTTTGCGAAGTTGCTCGCCTATCGCCAAGCCCTGCGTGATTGGCCCGCCGCAAACGATGTCGTTGATACCGCGTCGCGCCCACAAACGCCTAAGTGGCTTGCCCGGTTGTCTTAACGAGTGGCTTGAAAAATTGTTCCGATCAAGATCGGTCATCCGATCAATCAGTTGCGATCCCTTCGTGCTGTATCACCAAAGCCCACTCCAAAGTGGGCTTTTTTATTTTCAGAAACTGACCGTAGACGAGGTTGCAATAGCAGCGCTCGTGACGCGGTTCATTTGTTATTTCAGAGGAACGAAAAACCTATGGATTATCCAAAAAGCGTCCCCAGCGTCGGCCTGGTCGATGGCCGCTTCGTAGATGAAAACCCGGTGGCGGGCACGCCGGGTTCTTTGATTCCGGCGGTGTGGGGCAATAGCGTGACTCAGGAGATCCTGAGTGTGATTACCGGTGGCGGGCTGGTGGCTTCTGAAGCGGACAACACTCAGTTGTTCAAGGCGATTCAGGCGATTATCGGGAATGCCAGCCCGATGCGTTCGGTCATCACTCGACTGGCTGCTTCCAAAACGCTGACCGAGCAAGAACTCGGTCTTTTGCTGATCGACGGCGGCCCGGCTCCGCTGACCGTGCTGTTGCCGCCGGCCAACGTTGCACTCGGTGTACGCGACGTGATTGTTCGTCGTGTGGACAACAGCGGTAATCGTCTGGTGATCCAGGCATCCGGTACTGACCGCATCCGTTTTCACACGCACCTTTCGCCGAGTGGTTATCCATTTTTCGTATTGATGGGCGCAGGGGACTGGTGGCATTTGCGCAGTGACGGGGCGGGGAGCTGGTGGCCGGTTGGTCGTTTTGACGATACGGCTTTGGGGCGCCCGTTTTTTGAAACCACCACAGCGCTAAATCCTGGAGGTTACGGCGTTCCCAATGGTGACCTGTTCAAGCGTGACGAGTGGCCTTGGCTGTGGGATTTTGCACAGTTATCCGGGGCGCTGACGACAGAGGCCGCCAGAGCCGGCAGAGAGGGCGGATGGACGAGTGGCGATGGCGCCTCGAACTTTCGAATTCCAGAAATACGTGGAGAGTTTCTGCGGGTGCTCAGCGAGACCAGAAACGTTGATGCAGGACGGCTAATGGGTAGTCTGCAAATGCATGCGCTGCAAAGCCACAACCATTATCTGCCGACAGGAACCGGGGCGACGTTCAAACCTGCCCCAGCGATTCCGGATACCGCCTGGGACGTTACCACCAACGTCAACTTTTTACCGACCTCTGCGACGGTGGCAACGACGTATCCCAACCCTGCATTCGACTCGGACACCTATATCGGCAATATCGGCAATTTTGCGGGCGAAACCCGGCCGCGAAACGTCGCCTATCCCGCGCGAATCAAACTGATCTGAGGTACCCATGTTCAATTATTTGATAGACGACAGCGGCGCATTGACCGGGCCTGTCGAGTTTCCGCTCGTACCGGGGATTGGTGTGCAACTGCCAAGCAACGCGGTGACGCTGAGCATCGAGCTCGCCCCGGCACCCGAGGGTTTTGCCTGGGCCTATGACAAGGGCTCGTTGCAACAGCAGGTCGATTGTCGCGGCGATATATATCGCACCGACTCTGGGCACAGGGAAACCTGGACCGTGCTGGGCGAATTGCCTCAAGGCTTCACCCGGTTGCCTTGGCCGGGGGGCTTTCACGTATGGGTGGATAGCGCGTGGCGGGTCGATGAAGCCGCGCAACTGGCGGATCGAAAACGCATTGTTCTCGCTAAGCGTGATGCCCTGCTGCGCGACGCCGTCCAGCGCATCGCGCCCCTGCAATACGCCGAAGACATCGGTGATGCCAGCCATGATGAACAGCTGCGACTGCTCGAATGGAAGCTCTACAGCGTTGAGCTGAACCGTATCGAGAAACAGGCTGCTTTCCCCGAGGAAATCATCTGGCCCGTTGCACCCGGAACGACGGTAAACACCTGATTCACAAACACAAGGAGAAGTACAGTGGACTATCCAAATAGTGTCCCGAGTGCCGGCTTGCTCAACGGCCGGTTTGTTGATGAAGATCCGATCGCCGGCAAACCGGGATCGTTGATTCCGGCCAGTTGGGGCAATGGCATTACGCAGGAGTTGCTTAATGTCATCCAGGCCGCCGGCCTCACCGCGTCAGAAGCCAAAACCGATCAGTTGCTGACGGCCTTGCGCAGCAACCGATTGTTTGCAACACCGCCACAGTTTGATAACAGCCAGAACGTTGCCACCACCGGGTTTGTGAACCGCAGCGGTACGCAGTTTTCCGGATTTTCGACCTATGCGACCAGCGCTGCTTTGACAGCGGCTCAAGCGGGCGGAGTGGTGAGTTTCTACAGCAGCACGGCGGTCACTGCCACGATGCCGGTTACCACCAGTGTCATGAGCACAAGCACGCTGACTATCCTTAATCTTGGCACCGGTGTGCTGACGATCAACCCGGCGCCGAACGACCGTATTGTCAGCAGCAATACGGTGGGATCGCTGGTACTGGGTATCGGTGACTCCGCGCAGTTGTTCCGTACAGGCGGCGACTGGCGCCTCTACGGCGGCTCGGTCAGCGACCGGTTCGCGTCGGTTCATTCCGGTGTCTTTGGCGATGCCGGCTATCAGCGGTTTGCGAGCGGCGTTATCGAGCAGTGGGGGGCGGCAGTTTCGGACGCCAATGGCGATGTCAATGTCGTATTCCCTATCGCTTTCCCCAATGCATTCAGCAACATCGTGGCGACTCATGCCGGGGGCGATAGCGCCATAGTTATTCTGAATGGCAACCCGCCGGCAAACAAATTCGGGTGCCATCTGAAAATTCGCAGTTATCTCGGCACGGTCTCGGCTGGCTGGACTGTCCACTATCAGGTGAAGGGTTATTGAATGAACGTCTACAGTGTTCTCTTCAGCGCCAGCACCCGGGGCGTTTATGTACCGGGTATACATTTGTCGGACATTCCCGACGACGTCATCGAAATTCCTCAAGCCTACTGGACCTCGCTGCTCCAGCAACTGTCGGTCTCTGCAAAAGTGATTGGTGTGCGGGCGGATAACGGTTTCCCAATTCTGGTTGACCCACCGCCTCCTTCGGCAGAGGAAGCTGCCGACGCCGAACGTCATTGGCGCACCGCACAACTGGCCGCCACCGACGGTTTGGTAGCTCGTGATCGCGATGAGCTTGAGGACGGCGGCGGCACCACGTTGACCACCGAGCAATACGCCGAACTGCAAACCTATCGACGTGCGTTGCGAGATTGGCCGCAGGTTTCTGTTTTCCCGTTCAGCGAGCATCGGCCGGTAGCGCCGAGGTGGTTGGCTGCGACACTTTAAATAACCAGGACTTCATGAAGACGCCGTCGCCGGAAAACTTCTGATAAAAATGCCTCGCAGGTCTCTGCCGCCAACCATGATTCAATCCCGGCATCCAGGGAGGATTACGCATCATGCAAATAACTGAAAACAACCTTTTAAACATCATGCCAAACGCCCGCAGCCAAGCGGGCGTTTTTGTTTCTGCGCTCAACAGTGCCATGGCAAACCACCACATCGACTCGCCCAAACGCGTCGCTGCATTCCTCGCGCAAATCGGCCACGAATCGGGCCAGTTGCAGTACGTGCGCGAGTTGGGCAACAACCAATACCTGAGCAAATACGACACCGGCACGCTGGCGTTACGTCTGGGCAATACGCCGCAGGCCGATGGTGATGGACAAAAGTACCGCGGTCGCGGGTTGATCCAGATCACCGGCCGTAGCAACTATCGTCAATGCAGCGTCGGGCTGTTCGGCGATGAGCGTCTGCTGTCCTTGCCGGAACTGTTGGAGCAACCGCAATGGGCCGCCGAGTCCGCCGCGTGGTTCTGGGAAAAGAATGGCTTGAACGAGCTCGCCGATCGCGATCAGTTCAACACCATCACCCGGCGTATCAACGGCGGGTTGAACGGCTTGCAGGATCGACTCGAAATCTGGGCGCGGGCGAGGGCGGTGTTATGCCAATCACCTGGCGAGTGATCGGCGTGGCGTTGCTGGCCCTGGGGGCCGCGGCGCTGGGCTGGCAGGTTCAGGACTGGCGCTATGGACGGCAACTGGCCGAACAGGCTCGGTTAAACGCAGAAGTCCTCAATCAACTGACCCTGACCGCAGCCACCGCGCAACAAGCCGAGCAGGATAAACGTCTGGCACTGGAGCAGCGGCTCGCAGCCAGTGAACAAACCCACTATCGAGCACTCAGCGATGCCCAACGTGATCAGGATCGCCTGCGCGATCGTCTTGCCACTGCTGATGTGCGCCTGTCAGTCCTCCTCGACGCAGGCGACGTTGCCGCAGGCTGTGCAGTGCCAGCCGCCGCCGGCACCGGCGGCGTGGATCATGCAACCGTACGCGCCCGACTTGACCCGGCGCATGCTCAACGAATTGTCGCCATCACCGACGAAGGCGATCGCGGACTGATTGCCTTGCAGGCCTGTCAGGCCTATGTCAGAGCGTTGGCGCCCGAACATTTTGAATAAGCTTGTGTATTGAAAGCACAACCGGCTCGTGTACGGTGGACGCATTCCACACGATCCGGAGAGCAACGTGAAAGAGATCACTCAACTGGCAGCCGAGCTTGGCCGACGTCTGCAAGTGCTCAATGCCCACGTCACCACCGCCGAGTCCTGCACCGGCGGCGGGATTGCCGAAGCCATCACGCGGATTCCAGGCAGCTCGGCGTGGTTCGAGGCCGGTTACGTGACGTACTCCAACCGGCAGAAAACCCAGCAACTGAATGTGCCGGCCGAGTTGTTCGACTCGGTGGGCGCAGTCAGTAGCGAGGTGGTCGAGGCGATGGTGCGAGGTGCGCAGGCACAGAGCCTGGCGCGGTTCGCCGTGGCGGTCAGCGGTGTGGCCGGGCCCGACGGTGGCACGCCAAACAAACCGGTGGGCACCGTGTGGCTGGCCTGGGGCGTTGGCGATGTGGTTACCAGTGAAGTGCAGCACTTCGCGGGCAATCGCGATGAAGTCCGCCGACAAACGGTGAAGGCCGCGCTAGAGGGGCTCATGCGACTAGCGGCACGAGAAATCGAAAATCAGGGGTAGGCGATCCGCGAACGCTGTGGAATAATACTGGCTACTTATACAGGTGTTGGCCGTCAGGCCTTATTGATTACGTGAGGACTTTAATGGACGACAACAAGAAGAAAGCCTTGGCTGCGGCCCTGGGTCAGATCGAACGTCAATTCGGCAAGGGTGCCGTGATGCGTATGGGCGATCAGGACCGTCAGGCGATCCCGGCTATCTCCACTGGCTCTCTGGGTCTGGACATTGCACTCGGCATTGGCGGCCTGCCAAAAGGCCGTATCGTTGAAATCTACGGTCCTGAATCTTCCGGTAAAACCACACTGACACTGTCCGTGATCGCCCAGGCTCAAAAAGCTGGCGCGACCTGCGCATTCGTCGACGCCGAACACGCCCTCGACCCTGAGTACGCCGGCAAACTGGGCGTCAACGTTGATGACCTGCTGGTTTCCCAGCCTGACACCGGCGAACAAGCTCTGGAAATCACCGACATGCTGGTGCGCTCCAACGCCGTTGACGTGATCATCGTCGACTCCGTGGCTGCACTGGTGCCGAAGGCTGAAATCGAAGGCGAAATGGGTGACATGCACGTGGGCCTGCAAGCCCGTCTGATGTCCCAGGCGCTGCGTAAAATCACCGGTAACATCAAGAACGCCAACTGCCTGGTTATCTTCATCAACCAGATCCGCATGAAGATCGGCGTGATGTTCGGTAGCCCGGAAACCACCACCGGTGGTAACGCGCTGAAGTTCTACGCCTCGGTTCGTCTCGACATCCGCCGTACTGGCGCGGTGAAAGAAGGCGACGAAGTGGTCGGCAGCGAAACTCGCGTCAAGGTTGTGAAAAACAAGGTGGCTTCGCCGTTCCGTCAGGCCGAGTTCCAGATTCTTTACGGCAAGGGCATCTACCTCAACGGCGAGATGATCGACCTGGGCGTGCTGCACGGCTTCGTCGAGAAGTCCGGCGCCTGGTACGCCTATGAAGGCACCAAGATCGGTCAGGGCAAGGCCAACTCGGCCAAGTTCCTGGCAGACAATCCGGAAATCGCCAAGAAGCTCGAGAAGCAACTGCGTGACAAACTGTTGGCCCCGGCGGCAGACGTCAAGGCTTCGCTGGCCAAGGACAAAGTCGACGATATGGCTGAGGCCGATGTCGACGTTTGAAGTCTTTGAATGACACTTGTACTCGATACCCTCGTCGCGGTGCGGCGAACCGCCATGGACCTGCTCGCACGTCGCGAGCACGGTCGAGTCGAGCTGACGCGTAAACTGCGTCAGCGCGGCGCTGAGGCGGAAATGATCGAAACAGCCCTCGACCGTTTGACGGAAGAAGGGCTGCTTTCCGAAGCCCGTTATCTTGAAAGCTTTGTTTCCTACCGAGCCCGTTCCGGTTATGGCCCTCTGCGAATTCGCGAGGAGCTGAGCCAGCGTGGTTTGCAACGTGCCGATATCGAACTCGCCCTGCGCGAAAGCGGTATCAGTTGGCAGGAGCAACTTCAGGAAACCTGGCAGCGGAAATTCTCCGGGCATTTGCCGATTGATGCCAGGGAACGGGCCAAACAAGGCCGCTTCCTGGCGTATCGGGGCTTCTCGATGGAGATGATCAACCGCTTGTTCAGCGGCAGAGGGATGGACGATTGAACGGTTGAAACGAAACGGCCCGCTATGAAAATAGCGGGCCGTTTTTTTTTGCCTTCAAATTACCTTGGAAGGTTCTCGGCTGCGTTGGGCGGTTTGCGGTTGGGAATGGGCCCAGTTTTCCGGCAAGTTGATGTAGTCCACCAACTCCCTCAAGCGCCCTTGATTGCGGGCGGTAAAGGCAAAAGCCAAGCGCGACAGATGACTGAACTGGGCGTCGTCGTGTTCTTCGCCGCTGTAGGCATGCTGATGGAAATGGCCGCTTAAACACAGATCAGCAAAGGCTTCCTGCATATGCTCCAACGCCTGATCGCTGAGCTTGTGATTCATGCGAATCACGAATTGCCCCTGGAGCCAGCGACTGGAGTGGAAGTTGCTATAAAACTGGGTGATCTGTTCCACCGCTTCCTCGACGGTGTAGACCAATCGCATCAGCTTCATGTCGGTCGGCAGGATGTAGTGGTTTTCCTCCAGTTGCTGGCGGATGAAATCCATCGCGCCTTGCCAGAACGTACCGCCCGGTGCGTCCAGCAGTACCACCGGAACCAGTGGGCTTTTGCCGGTCTGGATCAGTGTCAGCACTTCCAGTGCTTCATCCAGCGTGCCGAAGCCACCCGGGCACAGTACCAATGCGTCGGCCTCCTTGACGAAGAACAGCTTGCGGGTGAAGAAGAAGTGAAACGGAAGCAGGTTGCCGGTACCGTCCACGGTCGGGTTGGCATGTTGTTCGAAAGGCAGGGTGATGTTGAACCCGAGGCTGTGATCACGCCCTGCGCCTTCATGGGCGGCGGCCATGATGCCGCCACCGGCACCGGTGATGACCATCATGTCCGAACTCGCCAGTTTCGCGCCGAGTTCCCGGGCCAATGCATACAGCGGATGCTCGACCGGCGTGCGCGCCGAGCCGAACACAGTGACCTTGCGTCGGCCCTTGAATTGTTCCAGAACCCGAAACGTCTGCTCCAGCTCGCGCAGGGCTTGCAACGTGATCTTGGCGTTCCAGCGGTTGTGGTCTTCCTGGGCCATACGCAGCACAGTCAGGATCATGTCTCGGTAGATGGGAATATTTGGACTGTTGGTGGAAACACGGTTGAGTTGTTCTTCGACCTGGCTGATGAGGTCGGGGCCGCTTTCCTGAAAATGACGGCTGAGCAGGTCATTCGGTTGGTAAGGCATTCAACGTCTCCTTCTGCACAGAGCGGGTCGCCCTGACGCGCGGCGTCAGGGCTGCGCTGCGAAAACACACAATCGACAGTTCCTTTTCCTGCCGCTGACAACTGATCGTGAATACTCTGAATCTAGACCCTTGCGCGTGATTGCGCTGACTTGATCATTGCGCTGCAGCGCGGCGGATAGCAATCGCTTGTTGATTGTCCGGTCGATGATTTCACCGTTCGTCCGAACGTGCGCCGAACGGCAAACCCTCTGATTAACTAACCTACAGGCACCTTGCTACAACTTGGCATTACTGACCGTATGCAAGGAGCACGCTATTCAAGGATTTGTCGATAGCAAGGAGGCGGGATACGTGGCCAGAGTGATTCTGGAAATCGATACGCAGCTGTATCGGATGTTGAAGGCTTCAGCCGAGACCAACCAGGTGAGTCTCGAAGAGGAGTGCTGCCGAAGGTTGGCAGGCGGGGAGCGGCGTTCTCGTTATTTACAGGCTCTGGTGGCCGAATTGCGCGCCGAGGATGAACAGCGGCGCGCCAATTCGCGATGATTACTTCTTTTTCGCCGGAGCGGCTTTCGGACAATCCGAATCCTGGTAGCTGGCAGCGCCAACAGCCTTGTTGGTTTTCACTTCGGTGAATTCGTAACGCATGATCGCGCCTTTGGCCATCAGCTTGCGGAACGATGGGTTGTTGCAAACCGACGCACCCAACTGGAAATACACGGCTTTGGGGTCTGCGCGCATTTTGTCGGCGTGGCTCTTTTGTACGCTCAGGTGATTGATCAACTGAGTGCCTTCAACGGTGTAGCCCTGATCAAGAATGTCTTCGTTGATTGCCCGTGGCGTGCCGACGCTGCTTTGGGCGGCGACGTTGCGCAGCTCTCTGTTCAGATTCTGCTCACTCAAGGATGCAGCTTGAGCGGTGAAGGACGACGCCAGCAGAATGGCAGCGGTGGGAACGATAAGGCGCAGCATGAAACTCTCCTGGTTCAGTGACTGGTGTTTCGACCAGCCACGTGACTGTGCGTTCAGTGGCGGCGAATTATAGGGGAGCCGGTCTGGACGGTACAGGTTTGTCCTTGTCGCTCTGGTAAACTTCCGGTCTTTATTGCCCTGCCGAGTGTCGTTCGTGTCGAGTTTCCCTGCTGAGTGGCGCCGCCCGTGATCCATCATGCCCCCAACGCCGTAGCCCGCTTGCGTGATCAGCGCGAGGACGAGGGTATCAAGCCTATTCAGGCCCGAGGCTTTCGCTCCGAACGTTGCCGTGACTGTCGGGTAATCATCAGTCATTGCCTGTGCGCCTGGCGGCCAAGCGTCGACTCCCGCTCGGGTGTGTGCCTGATCATGACCGGCAAGGAAGTGTTCAAACCGAGCAACACCGGTTGGCTGATTGCTGATGTGGTACGGGATAACCACGCATTCATCTGGTCACGTACCGAGCCCGACCCGCAGATGCTGGCACTGCTCAATGACCCACAGTGGCAGCCGTATCTGGTGTTTCCCGGGGAATATGTCGAACCGTCACGGGTGACCAACACCGTCGAGCTCGAAAGCGGCAAGCGCCCGCTGTTTATTCTGCTGGACGCGACCTGGACGGAGGCGCGCAAGATCTTCCGCAAGAGCCCTTACTTTGAGCGCTTGCCGATTCTCAGCCTGCTGCCCGACAAACTGTCGCGCTACCGGTTGCGCCGCTCGACCCGCAGTGAGCACCTGTGCACCGCCGAAGTCGCGGCGCTGTGTCTGGAACTGGCAGGTGACAGCGATGCAGCGTCGGCACTGGACGCTTATTTCGATGTGTTCAGCCAGCATTATCTGGGCGCAAAACAGCAATTGGATATGAATGAATCGACGCCGGCCCACGCCGAGCTGCAACCCTTTATACGAAAGCCGCAGGCGGTCTTGGCCCAATAGTGGCCCATACTGCACATCGCGGCGACCGTGTTGCTTGACCACCCCGTCTTCGCTGGGCATGCTTGGCGCCGATTAGGGTGCTGCCAAGGTTTGAAACGCCGTGTTTGCTGGTTATTGGCGTTGAACGTGCCCCTGTGGATGCCGCTGCAAGCGGCATCTTGAGTTGCTTTGGCCAGAGCCGAATAGACCGGGTCTGCCATCAAAAAACAGGATCATTTGAAAAATGGCCACATACGACATCCTGATTGCCGATGATCACCCCCTGTTTCGTAGCGCCCTGCATCAAGCAGTGACGCTGGGCCTTGGCCCGGATGTACGGCTGGTGGAAGTGGCGAGCATCGCCGAACTGGAAACGCGTCTGACAGAAAAGGCTGACTGGGATCTGGTCCTGCTGGATCTGAACATGCCCGGCGCTTTCGGGTTTTCCGGGTTGGTGATGTTGCGCGGCCAATACCCGCAAATTCCGGTGGTGATGGTCTCGGCGCAGGAAGAAGCCTCGGTGATGGTCAAATCCCGCGAGTTCGGCGCCAGTGGCTTTATTCCCAAGTCCAGCGACCTCAGCGTGATTCAGCAAGCCGTGCGCAAAGTGCTCGATGGCGATGTGTTTTGGCCACCGCAAGCTTTTGAAGCGGTCAGCGTTTCTGCCGAAGCCAAAGCCGCCAGCGATGGCCTGGCCAGCCTGACCCCCCAGCAGTTCCGCGTATTGACCATGGTCTGCGAAGGCCTGTTGAACAAGCAGATTGCCTATGAGTTGAGTGTGTCGGAAGCGACCATCAAGGCCCACGTCACGGCGATCTTTCGCAAGCTGAATGTGCGCACCCGAACTCAGGCGGCATTGCTTCTGCAACAACTGGAGTCAATTCCGAGCCAGTAATGGCTGGCGCGTTCACGCTTTTTTGACTTTGGTTGATCTAGCTTTCCCACTCCTTTTTGGTTGGTTTCTACTTTATGTCACCTTTCAAGGGCCAGACCGGCCTGAAACGCATTCTCAACGCTTCCGGTTACTCGCTGGATGGTCTGCGCGCAGCCTTCACCGGCGAAGCGGCATTCCGCCAACTGGTGCTGCTCAATGTGGTGCTGGTGCCACTGACGTTTTTCCTGAATGTCAGCCGTGTTGAACAGGCGCTGTTGATCGCCGTGTGCCTGCTGGCGCTGATCGTCGAGCTGCTGAACTCGGCAGTGGAAGCGGCAATCGACCGCATCTCGCTGGAGCTGCACCCTCTGTCCAAGAACGCCAAGGACATGGGCAGCGCCGCGCAATTCGTGGCGTTGAGCATGATCGCGCTGGTGTGGGCAGTGATTCTGCTTTAAGCGATAGTCGGCAAGACGATCTCGTCGCTGCGCTGAACACCCGCGGTGAAAGCGCGGCACAGCTCGAGAAATTCGCGCATGGCCGAGGTCTGGTACTTCTGTTTGTGCCAGATGAAGTAGAACTGCCGCGCCAGATCCATATCTGGCGTTTCCACCGCCACCAGGCTGCCGCGCCGGAATGCATCACGCAGTGCCAGCCGCGAGATACAGCCAATCCCCAGCCCCGATTCCACCGCGCGTTTGATCGCTTCGGTGTGTTCCAGCTCAAGTCGGATATTCAGCGCGCTGCGATGGTGACGCATGGCCTGATCAAACGTCAGGCGCGTGCCGGAGCCTTGTTCGCGCAGAATCCACGCCTCGTGCGTCAACTCTTCCATGCTCGCGCTACCGCGTTTGGCCAGTGGATGCTGCGGCGCGCAGAACACCACCAGTTCATCCTCGACCCAGCTTTGCACTTCGATGTCCGGGTGGCTGCAATCGCCTTCGATTAGACCCAGATCAATTTCATAGTGAGCGACCTGTTGCACGATGTTAGCCGTATTCTGCACGTGCAACTTCACCTGGCTTTCCGGATGGCGTTGCATGAAGCTGCCGATTAGCAGGGTCGCCAGGTAATTGCCGATGGTCAGCGTCGCACCGACTGCCAGTGAGCCGAAACCGGACTTGCCGTTGAGCAGGTCTTCGATCTCTTTGGCCTGATCAAGCAGTGCCACCGCTTGCGGCAACAGCTGTTTGCCGAGGGCGTTGAGGCTCAGCCGTTTTCCGGCGCGGTCGAACAGCTGGCAGCTGGACTGGCGTTCCAGTTCGGTGATCGAAGTGCTCGCCGCCGATTGTGAGAGGTTGAGCAGACCCGCAGCACGGGACACGCTTTCCTGCTGGGCGACGGCGACGAAGACTTGCAGTTGACGGAGAGTAAATCGCATATCGATATAACCGATAACCCTTATCTTAATAATCCAGTTAACAGATATTGTCGTCGCTATTAGAATGCGATGCAATTGCGCACCGTCGGCCTGCCATCATTGGCTTCAAGAGACGCGCAGACCCAATATCCAGGAGTCAAACGTACATGAGCAACATGAACCACGAGCGTGTCCTCAGTGTTCATCACTGGAACGATACCCTGTTCAGCTTCAAGTGCACCCGAGACCCGGGCCTGCGCTTCGAGAATGGGCAGTTCGTGATGATCGGCCTGCAACAGCCAAATGGCCGCCCGCTTATGCGCGCTTACTCGATCGCCAGCCCGAACTGGGAAGAGCATCTGGAATTCTTCAGCATCAAGGTGCCTGATGGCCCGCTGACTTCGCAGTTGCAGCACCTGAAGGAAGGCGACGAGATCATCATCAGCAAAAAGCCTACGGGCACGCTGGTACTGGATGACCTGAAACCCGGCAAACACCTTTACCTGCTCAGCACCGGCACCGGTCTGGCGCCGTTCATGAGCGTGATCCAGGATCCCGAAACCTACGAGCGTTTCGAAAAAGTGATCCTGTGCCACGGCGTTCGCTATGTGAATGAAGTCGCCTACCGCGAATTCATCACCGAGCACCTGCCACAGAACGAGTTCTTCGGCGAAGCGCTGCGCGACAAGCTGATCTACTACCCGACCGTGACCCGCGAGCCGTTCGAGAACGAAGGCCGCCTGACCGATCTGATGCGCAGCGGCAAGCTGTTCAGCGACATCGGCCTGCCGCCGATCAACCCGCAGGACGACCGCGCCATGCTGTGCGGCAGCCCGAGCATGCTCGACGAGACCAGCGAAGTGTTGAACAGCTTCGGCCTGAAAGTCTCGCCGCGCATGCGCGAGCCGGGTGATTACCTGATCGAGCGTGCGTTCGTCGAGAAGTAAGACACATTCCCTATGGGAGCGAGCCTGCTCGCGAATGCGATCTGTTATTAACATTTATGTTGGGTGACACAACGCCTTCGCGAGCAGGCTCGCTCCCACAATGGGTGTTGTGGTGTGACAGCAAAAAGCCCGCGTTGCCTGAGAAGGCGGCGCGGGCTTTTTCGTTTTCGGGGTTTATGCGTGGGCGGGGATGACTTCGAGGACGCGAATCTGCTCTGGCACGGGGTAATGCCAGCGCACATCCAGATCCCAGAACTGTGCGCCGTATTCACGCTCCGGCGCTGGCGTCTGATACGCCGGGCGCGGATCCTGCGCCAAACACTGCTCGATCAACTCAACCAATGGCTCGGCCAGGCGCTGTGCGTGTGTGTGCGCTTGTTGCAGCGCTGTGTCCGTCCACTGCACGTCAATCAGTTGCGGCGCAGCGCTGGCGATGCTGTTGGAGGCGTCGGGGATGATGTCGGCGTAAGGCACGTAAGGTTTGATGTCGAGAATCGGCGTGCCGTCGAGCAGATCGATACCAGAGATGAACAGCCGATTGGCTTCGACCTTGTCCAGTTTCACCACGGATTGGCCAATGCCATTCGGGCGGTGGGTGGCGCGAGTGGCGAACACGCCCATGGACTTGTTGCCGCCGAGCCGGGGAGGGCGCACTTTCAGACGCGGTTTTTCTTCCAGAGCCTGATGGAACAGGAACAGCAGCCAGACGTGACTGACCTGTTCCAGACCCTGCACGGCGTCACCCTGATCGAACGGCGGCACCAGTTCCAGCACGCCACGGGCGGCGGGTGCCAATTGCGGTTGGCGCGGGATGGCGAACTTCTCCTTGAAGCAGGAGCGGACGAAGCCGATGGGGGAGACGCTGTAAGTCATGGTTTGAGGTCAGAAGCGGGATCAGGGCGAGAATGATGCCCTAAAGATCAAAAGATCGCAGCCTTCGGCAGCTCCTACAGGATGTTCGCCGATCCTGTGTAGGAGCTGCCGAAGGCTGCGATCTTTTCCAACCGGCTACGCTGATTTCAGAGGCTGAACCCGCCATCCAAAGGAATGATGTTCCCGGTCATATACGCCCCAGCCTTACTCGCCAGACTGATCGCCAGCGCCGCCATCTCTTCCTCTCGCCCCCAACGCTTCATCGGAATCAGCGCCGTGTCCTCGGCCAATGCCTGCTCATCGTTGCCAATATGCTGGGGCATCTTGCTCGGAAAGCGGCCCGGTGCGATCACGTTGACGTTGATGTGCTGGCTCACCAGTTCGCGTGCCAGAATCCGTGACAACTGATGCAAGGCGGCCTTGCTCGGCCCATAGGCATAGGCCTGCTCGCCGAAGGAGGAAATCCCCGCCACCGATCCGATATTGATGATCCGCGCCGGATTTTCCGCTGAGCCGGCCTTGCGCAACAGCGGCAGAAACTGCTGGATGCAACTGAATACCGACGTCACGTTGAGCTGCATGACTTTCTCCCAGCCCTTGACCGGGTAGCTCTCCAGCGGCGCGCCCCAGGTGGTGCCGGCGTTGTTCACCAGAATATCCAGATGAGTGATCTGCTCGGCCAATCGAGCGGCCAACTCCTGAACGCCTTCTTCAGTCGCCAGATTCGCAGCAATGCCATGACAGAGGCCAAGCGCGCCGAGTTCTTCGGCCGTTTGATGACAGGCTTCGGCATCCCGGGCGCAGACGAAAACCCGGGCGCCGGCCTCGACAAAGGCCTTGGCGATCATTTTGCCGATACCACGAGTGCCGCCGGTCACCAGAGCGGTGCGGCCTTGCAGGGAAAAGTACGGGTGCATGGCGAATCCTGAGTGCTAGGGATCAATACACTCTAGGCCATGCGGCCAGCTGCGAGTGGCAAGCTACAAGCTGCAAGTAAGAGCTTGCAGCTTGCGGCTTGTAGCTGGTTTTACGCTCTCACGCGCAGCGTGAGGCCCTTGAGGAAGTTGCGCAGCAGTTGATCGCCGCACGGACGGTAGTTGGTGTGGCCAACCTTGCGGAACAGCGCGCTCAGCTCAGGCTTGGACACCGGGAACTCGGCAGCCTTGAGGATTGCGTGCATGTCGTCTTCTTTCAGTTCGAAGGCCACACGCAGCTTTTTCAGAATGATGTTGTTGGTCACCGGCACTTCGATCGGCTGCGGCGGACGGCTTTCGTCCTTGCCACGTTTGAAGATCACCAGACCGTCGAGGAAGTGCGCGATGACTTCGTCCGGGCAGCGCACGAAGCCTTCTTCGTCTTCTTCTTTCTTGTCGAGGTATTTCACCAGGTCTTCGAGGGCGATTTCCATGCCGCCGGTCTTGGTGATTTCAATGACTTTCTTGTCGCTGATGTCGAGCATGTAGCGCACGCTGCGCAATACGTCGTTATGAATCATGTGAGCAATCCTGATCTTTCGCTGTGGGCATCGCGCGGGGCGCTGCCGAAAATGTGGGGCGGCAAAACAGAGTCGTCAGAACTTCTCTTTGCCGGACATGTAGCGCCATTGGCCAACTGGCACCTTGCCGATGGACACACCGCCAATGCGGATGCGGCGCACGCTGATAACCTTCAAGCCAACGGCCTGACAGAGCTGGGCAATGATCCCCGGCTGCGGGTTTTTCATGGCGAAGCGCAGGCGGTTTTCGTTCTGCCAGCTGGCTTTGACTGCCGGCAACTCCTTGCCCTTGTGGGTGAGGCCGTGGGTCAAGCGGTTGAGGCCGTGAGCGACCATATCGCCCTCTACTTCAACCACGTATTCCTGCTCGATCTTGGCGGAGTCGGCGGTGAGCTTGCGCAGGATTTTCCAGTCCTGGGTGAATACCAGCAGACCGCTGGCATTGGCCTGCAGGTCGGCGCTGGTGCTCAGGCGCAGGAAGTGCCCGCGCAACGGGCGTTTGCCGTAGCGGTGCTCTTCGCTCAGGGTTTCGGCGCTGATCAGCTGCATTGCGCTGTCGGTATCGATGCCGGCCGGCACGTTGAGCAAAATAGTGACGGGCTCAGGCGCGGTGGCCTTGGCGTCTTTGTCGAGCTCGACCTTTTGGCCTTCGACCTTGAATTGCGGCTCGTCG
Source organism: Pseudomonas sp. A0308 (assembly GCF_044218815.1). Taxonomy (NCBI): domain Bacteria; kingdom Pseudomonadati; phylum Pseudomonadota; class Gammaproteobacteria; order Pseudomonadales; family Pseudomonadaceae; genus Pseudomonas; species Pseudomonas sp. A0308. The sequence continues at coordinate 1,956,987 of NZ_CP162581.1, read as the reverse complement.
ATGACTTCGCCGTCCACGGTGACCCAGCCGCCCTCAATGAACAGTTCGGCCTCCCGGCGGGAGCAACCGACCAGTTCGATGAGGCGTTTGGAGAGGCGAATCGGGTCAGTCATGACAGGGCCGTAACAAAAAAGGGGTGTGCATTGTACCTGTGTGGCGCCGGTTAAGCCCGGTTCCATTTCGGTGCGTTCGCATTACTTGTGGGAGCTGGCTTGCCAGCGATGGCATCACCTCGATGTATTTGCCAGACCGCGGCGTCTGCATCGCTGGCAGGCCAGCTCCCACAAGGATCTATGTTGTGTCAGCCGTTACCCGAGCGTTGCTCGGGTTGGCGCAACCGCATATGCAGCAGCGGATACGGCTGGCCCATGCCATCGACTTCCGAGCGTCCGATCACTTCGAAACCCTGCTTGAAGTAAAACCCCAACGCTTGCGGGTTCTGTTCGTTGACGTCCAGTTCGTCGGCGTTCAGGTGCTCCATGGCGTAACGCAATAATCGCTTGCCCAGGCCTTGGCCGCGATGCGCGGGGTCAATAAACAGCATCTCGATCTTGCCTGCCGCAACACCGGCAAACCCGGTGATGCGCTGGTGGCTGTCCTTGGTGCAGATCAGCATTACCGCGTCGAGGTAGCGGGTCAGCACCAGTTTGCGCAGCAGCTCGATGTAGCTGTCGGGCAGAAAATCGTGGGTCGCGCGGACCGAGGCCTCCCAGACCTGGGTCAGTTCCTGATAATCGCTGAGTTTCGGCGTGTGGATGACCGAATGGTGGCGCATGCGCGTTTGCCTCTTGTCCGTTTCAAGGGAGTCCATCCCCCGGTAAACGATAGCCGTAAAAAAGCCCCGCATCTTCCAAAAAAGAGCGGGGCTTTGGGTCTTTTTGTCGCGGTGTACGGCTTGGTGGATTCGTCGCTGGCTAAATCTACCCCCTCACCCCAGCCCTCTCACCCAAGGGGGTGAGGGGGGAAGGGAGCCGATCTTCATGGTTTTCAGAGCTTGGGTTCGACTCGAAATTTCAAGTCGACGCAGCTCGGAAGAACAACGCGATCAGTCCCCTCTCCCTCTGGGAGAGGGTTAGGGTGAGGGGCTTTTGACGTTCAGATCAGATCTGCTCAGCCCACAAATCGTATTCGTCAGCATCCGTCACTTTGCACCAGACCTTGTCGCCCGGCTTGAGGTTGCTGCCGTTATCGATGAACACGTTGCCGTCGATCTCCGGGGCGTCGAAGAAGCAGCGGCCGACCGCGCCTTGCTCGTCGACTTCGTCCACAAGCACTTCGATTTCGCGGCCAATGCGCAGTTGCAGGCGCGCCGAGCTGATGGCTTGCTGGTGCGCCATGAAGCGGTCCCAGCGATCCTGCTTGACGTCGTCCGGCACGATGTCCAAGTCGAGGTCATTGGCCGGTGCGCCTTCAACCGGCGAGTACTGGAAGCAGCCGACGCGGTCAAGCTGGGCTTCGGTCAGCCAGTTCAGCAGGTACTGGAAGTCTTCTTCGGTTTCGCCCGGGAAGCCGACGATGAAGGTCGAACGGATGATCAGGTCCGGGCAGATTTCACGCCAGTTCTTGATCCGCGCCAGGGTCTTGTCTTCAAACGCCGGGCGTTTCATCGACTTCAACACTTTCGGGCTGGCGTGCTGGAACGGGATGTCCAGGTACGGCAGGATCTTGCCGGCGGCCATCAACGGGATCAGCTCGTCGACGTGCGGGTACGGGTAAACGTAGTGCAGACGCACCCAGACGCCCAGCGTGCTCAGCGCTTCGCAGAGTTCGGTCATGCGGGTTTTCACCGGCGCGCCGTTCCAGAAACCGGTGCGGTATTTCACATCAACGCCGTAGGCGCTCGTGTCTTGCGAGATCACCAGCAGCTCTTTGACGCCGGACTTGACCAGTCGCTGGGCCTCGTCGAGCACATCACCCACGGGACGGCTGACCAGTTTGCCGCGCATCGACGGGATGATGCAGAAGCTGCAGCTGTGGTTGCAGCCTTCGGAAATCTTCAGGTAGGCGTAGTGGCGCGGAGTCAGCTTGATGCCTTGCGGCGGCACCAGATCGATCAGCGGGTTGTGGTCTTTGCGCGGCGGCACGACGTCGTGCACAGCGTTGACTACCTGCTCGTACTGCTGCGGACCGGTCACGGCCAGCACGCTCGGGTGCACGTTGCGGATGTTGCCTTCTTCTACGCCCATGCAGCCGGTGACGATGACCTTGCCGTTTTCCTTGATCGCTTCGCCGATCACTTCCAGAGATTCAGCCTTGGCCGAATCGATAAAGCCACAGGTGTTGACCACCACGACGTCGGCGTCCTGATAAGTGGACACCACGTCATAGCCTTCCATGCGCAGCTGGGTCAGGATCCGTTCGGAGTCGACCAGAGCTTTCGGGCAACCCAGGGATACGAAGCCAACCTTTGGATTGGCTGGCGCAGGAGTGGTGGACATGTCTAACCTCGGTATTTTGTGACGTCGATTGCCTGACGCGGGAATCGACGGATGGGCGCTTAGGGCGCGCCTCTGATCAAAAAGTGCGCAATTCTATCGACGAGCAGCTCTCTTGACCAGCTTTATGCAGGGAAATACGACGAGTGCTGCGCTATGCTTCGCGCCGTAGCGCTTTACTGAATTTTTACAGTCAAGAAAACGTCCGTTACAAGGCGTAAAAACGCGCATGCTGCACCACAAAGCATAGTGCTTCATTCGAAGAAGCCGGTCTGGAATCAGGAGTTGTTGGATGGGTCAGGCAAGTAGTCACGCGGCAGGCGCCGAGGGTTCGGCCTCTAAACCGCTGAGCATGCTGGTCGCGGCGGTCGGGGTGGTTTATGGCGACATCGGCACGAGCCCGTTGTACACCCTCAAAGAAGTGTTTTCCGGCGGTTACGGTGTGCCGGTCAATCACGATGGCGTGCTAGGCATTCTGTCGTTGATCTTCTGGTCGCTGATCTGGGTCGTGTCGATCAAATACATGATGTTCGTGCTGCGCGCCGATAACCAGGGCGAGGGCGGGATCATGGCACTCACCGCGCTGGCGCGGCGAGCAGCGGGGGAACGCAAGAAGCTGCGGTCGTTGCTGGTGGTCTGCGGGCTGATCGGTGCGGCGCTGTTTTACGGCGACAGCATGATCACTCCGGCGATTTCCGTTCTGTCGGCGATTGAGGGTTTGGGCCTGGCGTTCGATGGCATTGATCACTGGGTGGTGCCGCTGTCACTGGTCGTGCTGGTTGCGTTGTTTCTGATTCAGAAGCACGGTACGGCACGCATCGGCATTCTCTTCGGGCCGATCATGGTCACTTGGTTCCTTGTGCTCGGCGCCCTCGGTGTCTACGGCATCAGCCACTCGCCTGAAGTGCTGCACGCGATGAACCCGATGTGGGCGGTGAATTTCTTCGTCGTCCATCCTGGTATGGGCGTGGCTATTCTCGGCGCTGTGGTGCTGGCGCTGACCGGTGCCGAAGCGCTGTATGCCGACATGGGACACTTCGGCCGCAAGCCGATTGCCCGTGCGTGGTTCCTGCTGGTGCTGCCAGCGCTGATGCTCAACTACTTCGGTCAGGGCGCCTTGCTGCTGGAAAACCCGGAAGCGGCGCGTAACCCGTTCTATCTGCTGGCGCCGAGCTGGGCGTTGATTCCGCTGGTCGGGCTGGCGACGATGGCCACGGTGATTGCCTCGCAAGCGGTGATTTCCGGCGCGTTCTCCCTGACCCGTCAGGCGATCCAGCTCGGTTACATTCCGCGCATGTACATTCAGCACACCTCCAGTGACGAGCAGGGCCAGATCTACATCGGTGCGGTGAACTGGGCGTTGATGGTTGGCGTGGTGCTGCTGGTGCTGGGCTTCGAGTCGTCCGGCGCGCTGGCCTCGGCCTATGGCGTGGCGGTGACGGGCACCATGTTGATGACCACCATTCTGGTGTCGGCAGTCATGCTGCTGCTGTGGAAATGGCCACCGATCCTCGCGGTGCCGGTGTTGCTCGGCTTCCTGCTGGTGGACGGTCTGTACTTCGCCGCCAACGTGCCGAAGATCGTGCAGGGCGGTGCGTTCCCGGTGATCGCCGGTATCGCGCTGTTCGTGCTGATGACCACCTGGAAGCGCGGCAAGCAATTGCTGGTCGAGCGTCTGGACGAAGGTGCGCTGCCGCTGCCGATCTTCATCAGCAGCATCCGCGTGCAACCGCCGCATCGCGTGCAGGGCACCGCGGTGTTCCTCACTGCGCGTTCCGACGCCGTGCCACACGCTTTGTTGCACAACCTGTTGCATAACCAGGTATTGCACGAGCAAGTGGTGCTGCTGACGGTGATTTATGAAGACATCCCGCGCGTACCACCATCCCGGCGTTTCGAGGTGGATGCCTACGGCGACGGCTTCTTCCGGGTGATCCTGCACTTCGGCTTCACCGACGAGCCGGACGTGCCGCAGGCGCTGAAGCTGTGTCATCTCGATGAACTCGATTTCAGCCCGATGCGCACGACGTACTTCCTCAGCCGTGAAACGGTGATTGCCTCGAAACTCGAAGGCATGGCGCGTTGGCGCGAGGCGTTGTTCGCGTTCATGTTGAAGAACGCCAACGGCAACCTGAGGTTCTTCAATCTGCCGTTGAACCGGGTGATCGAGTTGGGGACGCAAGTCGAGATGTAATCCCCGCCCCATTGAAAAGCCCCCGTCAGCCTAGTGGCTGGCGGGGGCTTTTTTGTGCCTGCGGGTCCCACCTGATTCCTGCATCAATCCCCTGTGGGAGCGAGCCTGCTCGCGAAGGCGTAGTGTCAGTCGAGGAATCTGAAGGCTGATCCACTGCATTCGCGAGCAGGCTCGCTCCCACAAGGGTTTGGCTGTGTTACTTGCTTACAGGTAACTCTGCTTCGGACTCGGTCTTCGTGCGCGCAGGTCGTGGCAGCAGCGCTTGTATCACATCGTCGATCAGAGCCTTGCCCATCACCGTCAGATAGTGCACCGCCCAAGCGTGACGGTCGGTGTCTTTGGCGTAGGCAGCGTCTTCTGCGAAGGATTTGGCGAGGTACAGCAGGTCGGAGGATTGGGACAAGGCATCGATGATCGGGATGCCGGAGCGAACGTTGAAAAAGGCTTCATTTGCGTTGTAGAGGAAGGGGGTGAAGCCGATGGTTTTCAGATCAGATTGATTGCTCATGTTCAATTCCCTTGATTTCGAGAGCTGCCGCATCCGATACCAAGCGAATGGGTGGCAGCTGTGCGCAGGTTGGTAAACCGGGGAACCAAGGAAACCGGCACGCTCGAAAGCGTCCCACACACAGCTGCCATAACACTGGACAACAGGCGGAAATACGCCTGAATCGTGTTAGGTGCGCCGTTGCGTCTTATTCCACCGGGTTACCAAGCCCGATCGCTGAATGGGTCAGCGACGTCCGGAGAGTATCCCGACAAAAAACAGCTCAACAGGGCGGCAAGGCGCCGCAACACGCGATTCGGAGTTTGCCTACAAGGTCTGTGGGCGTCATCCGATATTGCGAGACTGGAAGTAAACGAAACTAAACGTCTGGCAGATATGCCTGGAGGAATTGATATCCGAATCCAGCGCAATGCCCCGTGGGAGCGAGCCTGCTCGCGAATACGTACTCTCAGTCAACGAATCTGTTTACTGACCCACCGAATTCGCGAGCAGGCTCGCTCTCACGGGAAATTTTGGCGGCTGCCGGAATGTAAAAAGCCCCCGCCACTTTGCAGTTGCGGGGGCTTTTTGTTGGAGCGTTTCAGATCACTCTTCGGCCACCTGACTCGCCGCCTGACGCTTCTGGATCAAGTCCACCAGACGCTTTGCCAGCGCAGGATAGTTCTCATCGAAGTGATGACCACCCGGCAGTTTCACCGCTTCACCCACCGCAGTCTTGTCAGTGCAGCCGCTTTCATCGGCCTCTTCTTCACCATAAATGCACACGACCTTGGCCGGTGGCAGTTTGGCCATTTCCGGGCCGGTGGCGGCTTCTTTGCCGGCGTTGCCGAGCCAGCCTTCGACTTCGATTTCGAAACTGCCAGTGCGGGCGAAGGCCAGCAGGATGATTGCGTCGACGCGCTGCTGCTCGGTGTCCGGCAGGCGGTTGTAGATAGCCGGCAGGACGTCGGCGCCGAACGAATAACCGGTGAGGATGAAGCGCTTGGTGCCCCATTTCTGCCGGTAGTGTTGCATCAGTTCGGTCAGGTCCAAGGCGCTTTGTTCCGGGCTCTTGTGCTGCCAGTAGTAGCGCAGGGTGTCGATGCCGACGACCGGGTAGCCGATCTTGGCCATTTCACCGGCCACGTCGCGGTCCAGGTCACGCCAGCCGCCGTCGCCGGAGAGGAACAGGGTTACGGTGTCCTTGGCCTGACCGGCAGGCACTTCAACCACCGGGATCGCCAGACCACCATTGGCCTTGTCGCCACCGACGAGGATCTTGCGCAGTTCGTTGTTCAGTACTTGCGGCAAGTTGATGTCGTAGTCGCTGATGCTGGTTTCGGCGTTCGGTTGATCGCGCACAAAACCCGCGCTGGCGTCGTCCGGGTTGTCGTTCCACGCCACCAGCCAGTGGCCGTGGGCGGCGGCTTTCGGCAGCAGGTGAGTGCAGCCGGGTTTTTCCAGTGCGAGGTCGACGGAGATGGCCTGAGCCTTGTCGTCCTTCTGCTCGGACAACCAGCGCCAGGCCAGCACGGCGCCCGGGCCGATGCCGCTAACGAGTGTGGCCGGCCCGTTCAGTTCGCGCAGACCGGTTTGCAGGGCGCGGCTTTGCAGCAGGCAGTCCTTGGGCAGAATCACCTGAACGATCTGCGCCGAGGCGCTGCGGCTCAGGGTGGTCAGTTGCTTTTCAGAGAGTTTCTGGTCGTCGTTGACCGCGACCAGCACCTGCGCCTTGGGTTTGGTGCCGGGGATGACGCGGGTCAAAACGGTGCCGTCTGCCGCCGTAATAGGTTCGAGCGTTGGTTCCGGTGCCGGGCGTTTGAGGTACCAGAAACCGCCGCCGGCAATCACGGCCAGCACGATCAGTGCGGCCAGGATGTACTTCAGGGAGCGTTGAATCATCAGCGTTTCACCAATCCAGTCAAGCCGCCCGCGATCAGGGCAGCAGTGTCGGCCAGCGCCACCAACGGATCGAGTCCGGCGGGCACGGCCATATAACGGGGTTCCCAGTCAGGCTGGAATTTGTCTTTGAAGCGGCGCAAGCCTTGGAAGTTGTACAGCTGCTCACCACGGCGGAAAACCATCGAGCCCAAACGCTGGGTCAACGGTGCACCACGCCGGGGTTGCAACCCCGACAACGGCACCATGCCCAGGCTGAAGCGCGCGTATCCGTGACTCTTATAGTGTTGAATCAGGCCGACCATCATGAATTCCATGGTCAGTTTTGGCGCGTCCGGGTGTGCGCGCATCAGGTCGAGACTGGCCAGGTCATGGCTGTAGGTCTCGAGCAGATTGGCAAACGCCACCGGGCGGCCTTCGAAGCGAATTACCGCGATGCGGAAATGCTTCAGGTAATCGTCGCTGAAACGGCCGAGGGAGAAGCCTTTCTCGCGCACGTTCTTGCCGGTCAGCCAGGCATCTGAAATCACCTTGAGCTCATCCATCGGCGCCTGACCCGGTTCATGGATCTCCAGCGACAGGCCGTCGCGGGTGCCACGGTTCCAGGTGTAACGCAGATCCTTCATCTCCTTGCCCTTGGCTTCGAGGTCAAAGCGGGTGAGGTCGACCCGCGCTTCTTCGCCAAGCTTGATCGCAGTCAGGCCGATGTCCATGTAGTACGGCAGGTTCTCCGCGCGCACTTGATAGAACACAGGGCGGGCGTGGTGGATGTCGCACAGGTCGCGGAACTGCCAGATCATCTCGGCCCGTTGCTGGCCGGGGCCGATCGGGTCGTACAGGGCTACCAGACTGCGGCCACGGCGGGCGTACATCAGGAACGCTTCGTCGTTCTGGTGAAACAGCAACGCCTTGTCACCGGTCAGCGCGAGGCCGCCATCGGGTTGAGACGAGGCCATCAGAATCTTTGAGGCGCGATCCAGTTCGTCCGGCGTTGGCAGGTGAATGACTGGGCGCGCGGTGCGCAGCAACCAGGTCAGGGCAATCACCAGCAACAGTACTGCGGCGCCGAGCAGCGAGCGCAGACCGCGTGGGGCGTCAGCGTCGAGGGTGAACTGCCACCAGAGTTGATGGCTGTACGGCACGTCTTGATAGGCGAACAGCAACAACCAGGCTGAAGCACCCAGCACACACACGCTGGCTACCAGGTACAGCGGCGAGAACGGCAGCTCGGTCAAGCGGCTCGGGCGATAGAACGAGCGGCGGAACACCGCCAGCAGACTTGCCGTCAGGGTCATCAACAAGGCTTCTTCCCAGTCGAAACCCTTGAGCAGCGAGAGCAGGGCGCCGACCAGCAACAGAATGGTGGTCAGCATCCACGCCGCCGACAACCGGCGTCGCAAGCCTTGGGCCAGCAACAGACACAGCACGCCGATCAGGCTGGCGCCGAAGTGCGAAGCGTCGACCAGTCGATGCGGGATCAGAAAACCGATGTGTTCCAGGCGCGTATCGATCTCTGGGGTGGCGCCGGAGAACAGCAGCACCACGCCGGACAGAAATACCAGCACCGCCAGAATCGGCGCAGCCAGACCGGATGCTGCGCGCATGGTCTGGGTCTGAAACAGGCGCTGGCCTTCGTTGATCAGCAGGAATACGCAAGCCACCAGCAGCGGCGCCACTACGTAGATCAGGCGATACAGCAGCAGCGCAGCGGCGAGTGGCGCGGCACCAAGCTGATTGGCGAAGGCGGCCAGCAGAATCGCCTCGAACACCCCGACGCCGCCCGGCACATGGCTGAGCACACCAGCGGCCAGGGCCAACAGATACACCAGCAGAAACGCGCCAAACGGCGGGGCTTCCGGCAGTAACAGATAAAGCACGGTGGCGGCAGCGGCAACGTCGAGGGCGGTGATGACGAGTTGCATGAACGTCAGGCGTCGACCCGGCAGGCGCAAGGTGCGGCGGCTGGCCTTGACCAGCAGATTGTGCGCGAATGGTTGTTCCGGTAGGCGCCGACGATAGATGCCGATCGCCAGAATCGCGCCCAGCAGGAGTACGGCGCCAGCAACAGTGCCGAGCAATCCTTCAGACAGCCCCAGGGCCTGGGATGCGCCGGGCAGATCGCTGAGGGTCGCGAGTGCGGCCAGCGGTGGCAATGCGCAGCCCAGCGACAGGCTGGCGAATAAGGTCATGTGCGCGACTTCCGATGCGCTCACGCCAAGCCGTGCATATAAACGGTAGCGCACCGAGCCGCCGGACAGCAGCGACAGACCGATCGCGTTGCCTATCGCAAACGCGGTGAAGCCGCCGAGGGCCAGCGTGCGCGGTGGCAATGTCACGCCTGCGTAGCGGGCGGCCGACCATTCATAGCCCAGTAGAATAATGAAGCCGACCACGGTCGCACCGAACGCGCCGAGCAGGGCAGGTTTCGGTACCTCGAGAATCGAGTCGTGCAAGGCATCGAGATCGAGTTCGGCGAGCAAGTGGCTACAGGCAATCAGTGCGATGGCAAACAGCAGCAGAGTGACCGCCAGACCGATGGGTTGACGGTATTTGCTTAACCGATCCAGCAAGCGCAAACGCTCGGGTTTGATCGGATGTTCCGCTGTGACATTGCCTTGTGGATCAGACGAGTTGGCGCGCATCAATCACCTCTTGGATTGTGCGCGACAGGATGGAGGTATCCAGCCAAGTTACCAATCCCTGTAGAAAAAAATAATCACAAAATATTACGCCTCTCGCCGAGGCTCGGCGAGGGCAGTCATGGATTACAGGCGTCTGCGCCGCGACTCAAGCATAGTCGCGACTCGGCGTTTCTGATGATCCTGGACGGTTCACTGCACGATGACAGCTCATTGTTGCGAAAGGACTTTTTCAGCAGATACAAAAAAGGCCACTCTTTCGAGTAGCCTTTTTTGATGTTTGGTTGCGGGAGCCGGATTTGAACCGACGACCTTCGGGTTATGAGCCCGACGAGCTACCAGACTGCTCCATCCCGCGTCTGTGTGGCGGCATTCTACAGGCGAACGGCGGGGTGTCAACCGCTAATCCCGTAAAGGGTCAAATAAGTGCGAAATAGCGTCAAACGGTCGCACGTGACGGGTAACCCTAAGAAATGCAACGAAATCCCGTTTGGAGGAGGGCGCTCTTACAGTCTTTCTTTTGCAAAACAAGCGCGCACAAAAAAGGCCACTCTTTCGAGTAGCCTTTCTTGATGTTTGGTTGCGGGAGCCGGATTTGAACCGACGACCTTCGGGTTATGAGCCCGACGAGCTACCAGACTGCTCCATCCCGCGTCTGTGTGTCGGCATTCTACAGAGGATCGCCGGGGTGTCAACCTTCAATCTGGATAAAATTCGTTGAGGTTCAATCGGTTAGCGCTTTTCTTGATGGTTGAAACAGGCCGCAGGGCAGGTGGGGCAAGGCTTTCAGCTCTATTGGCGGTCGTTCTTCGATTGAGAAAATAAATTCACCGAAGCTTCCTACCGAAGGAAAAGAACATTCTGACCACTGGTGCTATATACAGTTGTGAGTGAGATACTGCCGATCCGGTTCGCCACGTTTCCTTTTCTGACATGACTCAGCGAAAAATCATCCACGTCGACTGTGACTGTTTCTACGCCGCCATCGAGATGCGCGATGACCCGCGTCTGGCCGGCAAGCCGTTGGCGGTGGGCGGTTCGGCGGATCGGCGCGGGGTGATTGCCACCTGTAATTACGAGGCGCGGGCGTATGGCTTGCGCTCGGCCATGTCCTCCGGCCACGCTTTAAAGCTGTGTCCCGACCTGACCATCGTCAAGCCGCGCATGGATGCTTACCGTGAAGCGTCTAAGGAAATTCACACGATTTTTGCTGATTACACTGACTTGATCGAGCCTTTGTCGCTGGATGAAGCCTACCTCGACGTGTCGGACAGCGCGCATTTCGGCGGCAGTGCCACGCGTATTGCCCAGGACATCCGCCGCCGCGTTTCCAATCAGTTGCATATCACTGTCTCCGCAGGCGTGGCGCCGAACAAGTTTCTGGCGAAGATTGCCAGCGACTGGAAGAAGCCCAACGGTTTGTTCGTGATCACCCCGGATCAGGTCGAAGACTTTGTCAGCGGCCTGCCGGTCAGCAAGCTGCACGGTGTGGGCAAAGTCACCGCTGACAAACTGGGCCGACTCGGCATCGTCGACTGTCAGCACCTGCGCGAGTGGGACAAGCTGGCGCTGGTGCGCGAATTCGGCAGTTTCGGTGAGCGAATGTGGAGTCTTGCTCGTGGGATCGATGACAGGCTGGTGCACAACGACAGTCGCCGTCAGTCGATCAGCGTGGAAAATACCTACGACGTTGATCTACCGGATCTGCGCAGTTGCCTGGACAAGTTGCCCGAGCTGCTCGAAACCCTGAAAACCCGCATGGCCCGTATCGACAGCAGTTATCGGCCGGGCAAGCCGTTCGTCAAAGTGAAGTTTCACGACTTCACCCAGACCACATTGGAGCAGGCCGGGGCAGGGCGGGATCTGGGCAGTTATCAGTTAATGCTGACGCAGGCATTCAATCGCGGGGGTAAACCGGTGCGGTTGCTTGGGGTCGGGGTGAGGCTGGAGGACTTGCGGGGTGGGTTTGAGCAGATGGAGTTGTTTGAGCGTTGACCTGTAAAAGCAAAAGATCGCAGCCTTCGGCAGCTCCTACGTTGGAATGCATTTTCCTGTAGGAGCTGCCGAAGGCTGCGATCTTTTAATAGCGCTTAATTCGGTCCTGGATCCGCGACCAATCGCCCGGCATCCTTGGTCAGCGACTTGAGAAACTCAGCCTGCAACTCAGGATCGTTACGCGTCAACTCGATCAAGCTCTGTTCCAGTTCGCTGGCTTCTTCTTCCAGCCCCAGTTCCGAGAGACGTTTGACCCGGTGGACCCACTCGCTGACTTCGTCATCTTCCAGATCGTCGTAGATCAGCCCGTGCGCCTCCAGCAATTTGCCGCGCAGGTGGCTGCTGATCATCAGGGATGAGTCAGAGTGCACGTCATCCTTGGCATCCTCGACGCTGATCTGCAATTTGCCGACATGGTTGAGATCATTCTCGGCAAACGGACTGTCGAGCAGGTTCAGACGCAAAACGCCGTTACGGTCGGTGGTCATCTCGAAGGTCTGCTTGCCAGCCTTGACCTGCACTGGACGCTCGCTCCACGGCAGGCTCGAATACTCCGTGCGCTTGTCGCGCTGGATTTCATCGATGCCGGCGAGGTTCTGTTGCGCACGACCGTTGGATTGCACGTTCATCAACGGGTTGAGCCCGGCAAAACCGTAGCTGAGCCAGTCCCGGGTCACGCTGTCCGGCAGATTGCCGAGCGCGAAGACGTTGACCACGTTCGCGCCGACGCCACCGACCACCGCCACCGCACCCAGCGGAATCTCGTAGACCTCGCGCCAGGGTTGGTAAGGCGTGTAACGATCGTAACGGCGGGTGACTTCGAACTCGGTGACTTCGAAAGTCTTCTGCTCGTTGATCTTTACGCGTCGCTGCGGCAGCTCAAGCACCTTGGGCTCACCGACATCAATCTGCAGGCGGTGATCGAGCAGTTTTCGCTCGACCCGCTCTTCGTGCTCGCTGCGTTGTGACATGTGATTGGCACAGCCGCTGACCAGCAGGGCACCGCACAGGGCGGTGCCTCCGAGGCCCAAGGTGTTTCGCTTGAACATGACGTCTCTATCTGGTTTCAGCGGCGGATACGGGCCTGAAGGAAGGACAATACGTCAGCCACCGGCAGCGCTTGCGCCTCGCCTTCGGTACGGCTCTTGTATTCCAGGTTACCTTCGGCGAGGCCGCGGTCACTGACCACGATCCGGTGTGGAATGCCGATCAGTTCCATGTCTGCGAACTTGATGCCCGGGCTGGTTTTCTTGTCGCGATCATCCAGCAGCACTTCGAAACCGGCCGCAGTCAGTTCTGCGTACAGCTTGTCGGTGGCTTCGCGCACCTGCTCGGTTTCATAGCGCAGCGGTACGAGGGCGACCTGGAACGGCGCAAGAGTGTCGCTCCAGATGATGCCGTTTTCGTCGTTGTTCTGCTCGATGGCGGCTGCCACCACACGGGACACGCCGATACCGTAGCAGCCCATTTCCAGGGTCACAGGCTTGCCGTTCTCGCCCAGCACTTCGCACTTCATCGCCTTGCTGTACTTGTTGCCCAGCTGGAAGATGTGCCCCACTTCGATGCCGCGTGCGATTTCCAGAGTGCCGTTGCCGTCCGGGCTTGGGTCGCCAGCAACCACGTTACGCAGGTCGGCCACGGTTGGAACCGGCAGATCGCGCTCCCAGTTGACGCCGAAGTAGTGCTTGTCGTCGATATTGGCACCGATAGCGAAGTCGCTCATCAGTTCGACCGAGCGGTCGATGATGATCGGCAGTGGCAGGTTCAGCGGGCCGAGCGAACCGGCGCCGGCGCCAATCGCGTCACGCAGGTCGGCGTCGGTGGCCATTACCAGCGGGCTGGCAACGCCAGGTTGCTGGGCTGCCTTGATCTCGTTGAGTTCGTGGTCGCCACGAATGACCAGAGCGATCAGCTTGCCTTCTTCTTCGGCGCGCACGATCAGGGTCTTGATGGTCTTTTCAATCGGCAGATTGAATTTTTCCACCAGCGCGGCAATGGTCTTGGTGTCTGGCGTATCGACCAGGCGCAGCTCTTCGCTCGCAACAGGGCGCGAAGTTTCGCGCGGCACTGCCTCAGCCTTCTCGATGTTCGCCGCGTAGTCGGAGCCGTTACTGAAAGCGATATCGTCTTCGCCGGATTCGGCCAGTACGTGGAACTCGTGGGAACCGGCGCCGCCGATCGAGCCGTTGTCGGCTTCAACCGGACGGAATTTCAGGCCCAGACGAGTGAAGATGTTGCAATACGCCAGGTGCATGCGGTCATAAGTGACCTGCAGCGACGGCTGATCGGCGTGGAAGGAGTACGCATCCTTCATGATGAATTCGCGGCCGCGCATCAAGCCGAAGCGCGGGCGGATTTCGTCACGGAATTTGGTCTGGATCTGGTACAGGTTGATTGGCAGCTGCTTATAGCTGCTCAACTCGTTGCGCATCAGATCGGTGATCACTTCTTCGTGGGTCGGGCCCGCGCAGAAGTCACGACCGTGGCGGTCTTTGAAGCGCAGCAACTCAGGGCCGTATTCTTCCCAGCGTCCCGATTCCTGCCACAGTTCGGCCGGTTGGGTGCTCGGCATCAACACTTCCAGAGAGCCGGCGGCGTTCATTTCTTCGCGAACGATGGCTTCAACCTTGCGCATTACCCGCAAGCCCATCGGCAGCCAGGTGTACAGGCCCGAGGCGAGTTTGCGGATCATGCCGGCACGCAGCATCAGCTGGTGGCTGATGACGACCGCATCGGAAGGCGTTTCTTTCTGTGTGGCGAGCAAAAATTGACTGGTGCGCATGGTTGGCCGTTGTCGGTTGCTGAGACTGGAAATGACGGAGCAGTGTACCGGCGAGTTTTGCTGACGTACAGAAGTGCGGCCGGCAGTGAGGTCCAACGGCGGGATTCCTCCCGCCGTTGGCGAAACGTCTTACGATTCGTCCACGAGTGGCGTCGGTACAGGCTCGGGCGTTGGCGTCGGGCCTTCGCGGCGGCTTTCCTGGAACCAGTGCAGCGCGATCAGCACCAGTGTCGGCACGCCGAGCAGTGCAGTGATCAGGAAGAAGTTGTGATAACCGAACTTCTCGACCATGACCCCGGAATAGCCGCCGATCAGGCGCGGCAGCAGGAGCATGATCGAACTGAGCAGCGCGTATTGCGTCGCGGAGAACTTCAGGTTGGTCAGGCTCGACAGGTAAGCGACAAATGCAGACGTCGCCAAACCGGAACTGAAGTTGTCCAGGGAAATGGTCACCATCAGCATCTGCAGGTTCGGACCCATGTCGGCGAGCATCAGGAACAGCAGGTTGGTGCCCGCCGACGCTGCGCCGCCGATGAGCAGGATCGGCAAAATGCCGAAACGCACAATCAGCAGTCCGCCCATGCCGGCGCCGACGAGGGTCATGATCAGACCGAATATCTTGCTGACACTGGCAATCTGATCCTTGGTGAAACCCTGGTCGATATAGAACACGTTGGCCATCACGCCCATCACCGTGTCCGACATCCGATAGGTGGCAATCAATCCGAGCAGCAGCAGCGCTTGCCAGCGGTAGCGCAGGATGAAGTCGTTGACCGGCGTCAGCACCGGTGCCAGCCCGCGACGCCCCATGGCCGACAGGCACAATGCGGTGAGCAGCGTATAGAGGATGGCGCGCAGGAAGGCACGGTCTTCCAGCAGCAGGTCGAGCAGGCTGGCGCCTTCGAACAGCACGCTGGCGAAATCGGTGTTGTAGAGCTGGGTGAACATCGCCGGCACAGACACCAGCAGAACGATCAGCACGAACACGGACATCAGTTGATGCATGAAGGTGTAGCGCCCGGCCTGCAACTGCGTGCGCAACGGTACAGGCGGTTCGCGCATGAACAGCGTTGTCAGCAGGGCAGGGATCATTAGCGCGCCAAACAGCAAGTAGGTGCCGGCCCAGGCCGAGTGCTGATAGTTGAAGCCGGTTGAGCCAAAACCTTCAGCGAAAAACAGTGCGCCGGCAGTCGCCAGCAGCGCGGCTATGCGATAGCCGGACATATAACTGGCAGCGAGTGCGGCTTGTCGGCTGTCGTCGGCGATTTCCAGGCGATAGGCATCGACCGCAATATCTTGGGTCGCGGAAGCGAAGGCAACGATCACCGCAATGGCGATCAGCCAGGACAGATGCTTCTGCGGATCGCAGAAGCCCATGCCGATCAGGCCCAGGATTACCAGTGACTGCGAAAGCACCAGCCACGAACGGCGACGGCCAAGCTTGCCCAGCAACGGCAGGCGCCATTGGTCGAGCAGCGGTGACCAGACCCATTTGAATGCGTACGCGAGACCGATCAGGCTGGCGTAGCCGATGGTTTCACGGGCCACGCCGGCTTCACGCAGCCAGACCGACAGCGTTGAGAACACCAGCATGTACGGCAGGCCGGCGGCGAAACCCAGCAACAACAGCACGAGCGTCGAAGGACTGGCATAGGCGGCGAGCGCGGCGCGCCAGGTTTTACGGGGCATGGGCTGAAGTCTGCCTCAAGATTGCGGGAACAAAGCGCGCACTCTAACCGCAGTGCTCTACCGGACGCCAGCCATGGCGTTGAATATCCACACGATTGTTCAGGACGGTGATGCCTTCCATGCGCAAACGCGCGCGTTGTTCATCGCCCGAGGGACTGCCTACTGGCAGGCTGATCCGACCGCCGGCGCCGAGAACGCGGTGCCAGGGCAGTTTGGTGTCGTTGGGCAATTGGCTGAGCGTGCGGCCGACCCAGCGGGCGGCGCGCCCCAACCCGGCGAGATCAGCCAATTGACCGTAGCTGACGACTTTACCAGCGGGCACTTGCGCAAGGGTCGAGTAGAGCGCCGTGCGTCGGATTTGCGCTTCGCTTTCGCCTCCATGGATCGGGTCTGTCACGTACGCGGTTCCTGAACGGGGTCGAATTAATGCCTGAAGCGTAAACCCTGATCGGCCAGTTGAGAAATGAACTCAATGGAAATAGTCCGGTCACTCCTTGTCAGGGTCTTATTCCTCCGGATAATGCCGATCCTTTTACGCAAACTTGAGCCCTCGATTCGCTTATGTTTTCCAGAACCTTGCTGTGCCTTGCTGTTTGTAGCGCGTCCACGCCCCTGCTTGCCGACACCGTCTGGATGAAGAACGGTGACAAGCTGACCGGCACTATCACTGTGTTCGACGGCGGCAAGCTGTTGATCCAGACCAAATATGCCGGGGCCGTCACGATTGACTGGAAAGAAGTCAAAACCCTGGACAGTGATCAGCACCTGCTGGTCAAGCAGGATGCGTACACGGGTGAAATGTCCAAATCGCTGACCGCGGCTGACGACGGCAAGGTCACCCTGGCCAATGGCGAAGCGCCAAAAACCGTGGAGCTGGCGAGCATTCAGCAGATTCTCAAGCCCAAACCGGTGGTCGAGGATCTGGTGTGGAAGGGCAATGTCGATCTGGCGCTGGACTATCAGCGTGCGGAGAAGGACACCGACGATTACGACATCGGCTTCAAGACTACGGCGCGGCACGGTCGCTGGCGGCACATTGCCGAAGGCGAATACAACCGTGAAGTACAGGACGATGTGACCACCACTGACAACTGGCGCGCCGAGTACTCCCTTGACCGCTTCCTGACCGATCAGTGGTTCTGGCAGGGGCGTCTGAACTATAAGCGCGATCACATCGAAGAGCTGGCGCGTCAGCGTGTCGTCGGTACCGGTCCTGGCTACCAGTTCTGGGATGATGAGTTGGGGGCGTTCTCGCTGGGCTCGCTGCTCAACCGCACCGATTACGAATACAAGGATGGCAGCAAGGACAACTTCTACTCCGTTGCCATGAAGTGGGACTACAACCGTTACCTGATCGGCAAGAAGGTCGAATTCTTCACCAACGGCGAAGTTGGCAAGCCGTTGTCCAACGTGGCCAATTACGCGCTGGATGCCGAGATGGGCTTGCGCTACAAGGTCACCGAGTGGGCCTCGCTGAACCTGAAGGCCGAGCGTGACATCATCAGCGGTACCAATGATGCAGATTTGAACAAGACCCGTTATACCGCTGGGTTTGGCGTGGCTTGGTAACGTAAAGCAAAAGATCGCAGCCTTCGGCAGCCCCTGGATTCAGGAGGGGTTGCCGAAGGCTGCGATCTTTTTTTGCGCCTGAAAAACAGACGCCCACAAAAAAGCCCCGCTTTTAAGGGCGGGGCTCTTTTCTAAAGAAGCTACAAGTTAGATAACTTGTACTTCCTCAGCTTGCATGCCTTTCTGACCGCGGGTAGCGATGAAAGAAACCTGTTGGCCTTCTTTCAGGCTTTTGAAGCCGTCGGATTGGATAGCTTTGAAGTGAACGAACAGGTCGTCACCGGATTGTGGGGTGATGAAGCCGAAGCCTTTTTCATCGTTGAACCACTTAACGGTACCGGTTTGGCGATTAGACATGGTGTAACTCCTTGAACAAAGATAACTGCGACACAGGAAGAACCCTGGCCGAGACTGAGTGCAAAGAGCAGGAAAAATTCTTGTAGATGGTTGGATCGAAATTCAACATATCGTGTAGAGATTCTCAGTGACACAAGCAGCACAGTGGCGCCACCTTAACCCTTTTTCCGGAATGTGCCAATGCTTCTTGCGAAGGTTTCTTTAATTTCGGGATCGGCGGTGTGACAGTTCGTCGCCAGAGTCCGCAAATCCAGGGTGTTCGGCGAGAATTGCACCGCGCACTTTGAACGCGGCGGCGCGACCGGTAAGATGCCGGACAGAATTTTTCCACCTCGCTATTCAGGACACCCGCCATGAGCATCAAATCGGACAAGTGGATTCGCCGCATGGCGCAGGAACACGGCATGATCGAACCGTTCGTCGAGCGCCAGGTGCGTGGCAGTGACGACAACCGCGTGATCTCCTATGGCGTGTCGAGCTACGGCTACGATGTGCGTTGCACCAGCCACTTCAAGGTGTTCACCAACATCAACTCGGCCATCGTCGATCCGAAAAACTTCGACGCCGGCAGCTTCGTCGACATCCATAGTGACGTTTGCATCATTCCGCCGAACTCCTTCGCCCTGGCCAGCACCGTCGAATACTTCCGTATTCCACGCAACGTGCTGACCATCTGCCTGGGTAAGAGCACCTACGCGCGTTGCGGCATTATCGTCAACGTCACCCCGCTCGAGCCGGAGTGGGAAGGCCACGTGACGCTGGAATTCTCCAACACCACCAATCTGCCGGCAAAAATCTACGCCAACGAAGGCGTGGCACAGATGCTCTTTCTTGAATCCGACGAGGAATGTGAAGTTTCCTACAAGGATCGCGGCGGCAAGTATCAGGGCCAGCGTGGCGTAACTCTGCCGCGTACCTGATTCGTCCATCCGGCGGATGTCGGGAATTCTTTGGCGGGCAGACACTCTATGGGGTGTACTGCCCGTTTTTGTGTCTGGCAAAACGGGCCTTCGCCGAGGAGTGCCCCATGAAGATCGATCCGCATATCAGTGCCGAACTGG
Source organism: Pseudomonas sp. A0308 (assembly GCF_044218815.1). NCBI lineage: Bacteria > Pseudomonadati > Pseudomonadota > Gammaproteobacteria > Pseudomonadales > Pseudomonadaceae > Pseudomonas > Pseudomonas sp. A0308. The sequence continues at coordinate 1,937,880 of NZ_CP162581.1, read as the reverse complement.
CAAGGCTTGAGCCCAATCAGATTGGCGTCTTAGCCTGGTCCTTGTTGGCACATCCGCCCATCAGCATGGCCGGCGGGATTCCTGGTCAGCCTGATCCCGATACCCCCAACGAACAACCGACCGAGCCGGGCGAACCGACCCTTCCGGATGAGCCGCCACCGGCACCTGTCGCCTGATTTGCACTAAAAAACGCGCTAAATGACGCGCTCAATGAATGGTCGGTCAGTAGAGGTCGATAAAGACTTCAACTGACTGGCCAGATTTCGTTGTCACCGATGACAAAAATCCTGCAGGTCTCGTCGCGGTCGACCTGATAACCACCGGTGAACGCACCGAACGCCGGCATCAGGCTGATGCGCTCGCCGAGTTTGAAGCAGGCCAGACGCAAGCTCTGCCGGCCTTTGCCGTGCAGCCGATAGACTGGGTGCACATGCCCGGCCAGCACATGTCTTTCAGCGTGGGGATCGGGCTCGTGTTGCAAGGCGAACGGGCCGAGCAACAGCGGCTCCGGCACGACGCGAATTTTCAACGATGCGGGCGGGTCACCCGCGCGCTTGTCGTGATTGCCGCGAATCAGCGTCATCGGCAGATCAGCGTGGCGCGACCGCCATTTGGACAGTGCGCTTAACGTGCCTGGCGCATGGGAGCCCGGGCCGTGGAGAAAATCGCCAAGAAAGATCAGTTGCCGACAGGGCAGTTTAGCTAACAGTCGATCAATCACGGCGATGTTGCTTGACGTCGTGCCTTGCGGAACCGGCTGACCGAGGCTGCGATAGGCGGCAGCCTTGCCGAAATGCACGTCGGCGATCAACAGCGCTTGCTGCGCCGGCCAATACAGGGCCTTTTCCGGTAACAACCAGAGCTCCTCACCGGCCAGACGAACGGGGTAGGGCGCATTCATCAGCCCTTGCCCTTGTCGGCTGATTGCTCCAGATCACCCACCATCCGTCTGATCCGGTCAGCGAGTTTTTCCGAGCTCATGCTCTCGCGCATGCGTTCCACCAGCAGCGGAAAGCCTAAGGGTGTAGGACGTTTGATCAGATGTACGTCGAGTTTCATGCGATTGATGTGCTCCAGCGTCTGTTCAAGCCTGTGAATATCCAGTTCCGCTCGCAGGACTTCTTCCCCGGCCTGCGCCAGCAGCAGGTTGTCGGCGTCATATTGTTTGAAAACCTCGAAAAACAAACCGCTGGAGGCCTGCACCTGGCGGGTACTTTTTGGCGCGCCGGGGTAGCCGGCGAACACCAGCCCGGCAATTCGGGCGATTTCGCGAAAACGCCGCAGGGCCAGTTCGCCGGCGTTGAGGCTGGCCAGCACATCGCGCAGCAGATGTTCGGGGCTGAACAGTTCGGCATCAAGTTGCTGCGACCAATCAACCGGTGTGGCGCTGAGCAACTCCAGACCGTAATCGTTGACCGCGATCGAGAACGTCACCGGCTGACGCTGACTGGCACGCCACGCGAGCAGGCTGGCGAGCCCCAGGTGCACTTGGCGACCGGCAAACGGATAGAGGAAAAGGTGCCAGCCTTCGCGGGATTTCAGCACCTCGACCAGTAAGTTTTGCGTCGTGGGCAGGCCAGACCAGCGCGCCTGGGTTTCCAGCAAAGGGCGCAGGGCCTGCATTTCCGGCCCGACAAATTCCCCCTGTGCGGCGGCGGTGAAGCGTGTCACTACCGCCTCGGCCAATTCATTGGAAAGCGGCATGCGCCCGCCATTCCAGCGCGGTACGGCGGCTTTTTTCGCGGTGCTGCGTTTGACGTAGGCGGTCATGTTCTCCACGCGTACCAGCTCCAGCAGACGTCCGGCAAACAGAAACCCATCACCGGGCTTGAGCCGCGCAATAAAACCTTCTTCGACGCTGCCCAGTTGCTTGCCGCCGCCACCCTTGCTCCAGAATTTCAGCTGAATGCTCGCGTCACTGACGATGGTGCCGATGCTCATGCGGTGCCGCCGCGCCAGCCGCGCATCTGGCACGCGCCAGACACCGTGCTCATCCGGTTCGACTCGTCGGTAATCCGGATACGCCGTCAGAGACATCCCTCCATGGCGTACGAATGCCAGCGCCCAGGCCCAATCCGCCTGTGTCAGATCACGATAAGCCCAGGCGCCGCGGACTTCTTCGTACAGCTCCTCGGGGATAAATCCGCCCCCCAGCGCCATGCTGACCAAATGTTGCACCAGCACATCCAGCGGTTTTAGTGGTGAGCGTCGCGGTTCGATACGCCGTTGCGCCACGGCATCGCGGGCAGCGACAGCTTCGATCAGCTCGAGGCTGTGGGTGGGCACCAGCGTCACTCGTGAGGTGCGTCCCGGTGCATGGCCGGAACGCCCGGCGCGCTGCATCAGGCGGGCGACACCCTTGGCCGAACCGATTTGCAGCACGCGCTCCACCGGCAAAAAATCCACACCCAGATCCAGGCTGGACGTGCAGACCACTGCCTTCAAATGGCCGTCCTTCAATGCCTGCTCTACCCAGTCGCGGGTGTCACGGGACAATGAGCTGTGGTGCAAAGCGATCAACCCGGCCCAGTCCGGCCGCGCTTCAAGCAGCGCTTGATACCAGATTTCCGACTGCGCCCGGGTATTGGTGAACACCAGGCTGCTGGCGCAGGCGTCGAGTTCGGCGACTACTTGCGGGAGCATCTTCAGACCGATGTGTCCGGCCCAGGGAAAGCGTTCGATGGTCGGTGGGAGGAGGGTGTCGACCTTGAGGGATTTTTCACTCTGGCCCTGAATGCTGACGCCACCGCCCTGTGGGATCAGCACCTGCTCGGCGTGGGATTGATTACCGAGCGTGGCGGAGACGCCCCAGACGATCAGGTCTGGCTGCCAATAACGCAGGCGGGCGAGGGCCAGTTGCAGTTGCACGCCGCGTTTGTTGCCGAGCAATTCGTGCCATTCGTCCACGACGATCATGCGCAGGGTCGACAGTGCGCTGTGTGCGTCGGCGCGGGCGAGTAGCAGCGTCAGGCTTTCCGGGGTGGTAATCAGCGTGGTCGGCAGACGTCGGCTCTGGCGCGCACGTTCGCTGCTGCTGGTGTCGCCGGTGCGCAGGCCGATGCTCCACGGGATCTGCAGATCGGTCACCGGCGTTTGCAACGCGCGGGCGGTGTCGGCGGCGAGGGCGCGCATCGGCGTGATCCACAGCACGGTCAGTGGTTCGGCAACGGGTTTGCGTTTGCGCACCGTTTCAACAACCGGCGCGGATCGAGCGAAACGGTTGAGCGCGGCAAACCACACCGCATAGGTTTTACCGGCGCCGGTGCTGGCGTGGAGCAGTCCGGACTGGCCGTTTTTTACGGCGGCCCAGACCTGTTTCTGAAAGACGAAGGGTTTCCAGGTACGGGCGCTGAACCAGGTTTTTGCAAGGTCGGGAGATTTCGCCATGCCGGCTGCGCGCGCTCTGGAGGGGTTCTTCCAATGACCGCGGCTTGGCAGGACAAGTTTAATTTTGTGGCTGATGGATTTCCCTGTGGGAGCGAGCCTGCTCGCGAAGTTGGCTGAACATTCACAATCAATGTGACTGACAGAGCGCTTTCGCGAGCAGGCTCGCTCCCACAGGGTTTACGTGTGTAGCTTATTTCAGGTTGCCACTGAGGAATTGCTTCAGGCGTTCGCTTTTTGGATTGCCCAACACGTCTTCAGGGGCACCTTCCTCTTCCACCAATCCCTGATGCAGAAACAACACCTGGCTCGACACCTTGCGGGCAAAACTCATCTCGTGCGTCACCATGATCATCGTCCGGCCTTCTTCCGCCAGGCCCTGGATCACCTTCAGCACTTCACCCACCAGCTCCGGGTCCAGCGCCGAGGTCGGTTCGTCGAACAGCATGACTTCCGGCTCCATCGCCAATGCCCGGGCGATTGCCACGCGTTGCTGCTGGCCACCGGAGAGAAACGCCGGGTACTGATCCGCCACGCGTGCCGGCAAGCCGACCTTGTCCAGATAGCGCCGCGCGCGATCCTCGGCTTCCTGTTTGCTGCAACCCAGCACCCGGCGCGGCGCCATGGTGATGTTTTCCAGCACGGTCATGTGGCTCCACAGGTTGAAGTGCTGAAACACCATTGCCAGTCGCGTGCGCAGGCGTTGCAGCTCACTTGCATCAGCGACGTGCATGCCGTGATGGTCGGTGACCATGCGGATGGCCTGGTCATCAAGGCTCATGGCGCCTGCGTTGGGTTGTTCGAGAAAGTTGATGCAGCGTAAAAACGTGCTTTTGCCCGAGCCGCTGGCGCCGATCAGGCTGATCACGTCGCCGGTCTTGGCCTTGAGCGACACGCCTTTGAGCACCTGATGGTCGCCATAGCTTTTGTGCAGGCCTTCAACGGTCAGTTTGTACATGGGACAGACATCCTCAAGGCGAAAGTAGGTAGCCGCTGCGATAGGCTTCGGCGCCCGCGACGTGGGCGATCACCATGCCGGCCGTGGCCATGCGCCGCAGCGAACGGGCGTACATCAGGCCGGCAGTGGTGCAATGAACGGGGGTGATGCGATCGTTGATCGGGTCGATGATCTCGGCGATCTGTTGGCCCGCCTCCAGGTATTGCCCCGCCGTGGCGGTGTACACCAGCAGGCCGCCGACCGGCGTGGTCACTGGTTCCACCCCGGCCAGTGGCGTGGCCGGGTACGGCAATGGCGGCTGCGGTTTTGTCTCACCGACGATGGCATCGGACTGGATCAGATAATCGATCAGCGCCTGACAGTCGCGGCTGGCCAGGGGGTGATTGACATCGCCCTGACCGCGCAACTCGACGGTCACTGAAAAACTGCCCAGCGGAATCTCGAACTGTTCGCCGAAACGCTCCCGTAGTTGCCACCAAAGCAGGGTGAAACACTCATCGAACGACTGTCCTCCCGAGTCAGTGGCCAGCAGACTGGCCTGCGAGCCCATGTAACGCGCCAGCGGCTCGACCTGCGGCCACGCTTCGGGCGTGGTGTAGAGGTGAACCACGGATTCGAAATCGCAGTGCAAGTCCAACACCATGTCGGCATCGCAGGCCAGCCGTTGCAGGGTCAGGCGCTGTGATTGCAGTTGCGTGCTGGCGGTCTGGCGGGCGAGGGCGTGGCGCAGGCTGGTGCGGATCAGTTCGAGGTTGCGTTGCGGGTCATCGCCCAGCTTGCCCTCGATGGCGTTGCCGATTTCTTCGCTGAGGTCGACGAACCAGCGATTGAAATTTTGCCCGCTCTCCAGTTCGTAGCGGCCCAGTGGCACGTCCATCAGCACTTGTTCGAGGCCGATCGGGTTGGCCACCGGTACCAGCACGATCTCGCTGCGCAGACGGCCGGCCGCCTCCAGCTCTGCAAGGCGCTGCTTGAGATGCCAGGCCACGAGCATGCCGGGCAATTCATCGGCATGCAGCGAGGACTGGATGTAGACCTTGCCTCTGGCCTGTTCCGGGCCAAAGTGAAAGCTGTGAATCTGTCGTGCGGTCCCCGGCAGCGGGGCGAGCAGGTCATGTATCTGGTGTCGCATGTTCTTTCTCTTTATTCCTGAAAGCGCGGCTTAGTGAGTCGGCCCGAGGAAGGCCAGCCATCGGCGTTCGGCGAGGCGAAACAGGCCGACCAGCGCAAAAGTAATGGTCAGGTAAATCAGCGCGGCGATGCCGAACGATTGAAAAGTCAGAAAGGTCGCCGAGTTGGCGTCCCGGGCGACTTTCAGGATGTCGGGGATGGTCGCGGTGAAGGCCACGGTGGTCGAGTGCAGCATCAGGATCACTTCGTTGCTGTAGTAAGGCAACGAACGCCGTAGGGCCGAGGGCATGATCACGTAGGCATACAGCTTCCACCCGGTCAGACCGTAGGCCTTGGCCGCTTCGACTTCGCCGTGGTTCATGCTGCGGATCGACCCGGCAAAAATCTCCGTGGTGTAGGCGCAGGTGTTCAGGGCAAACGCGAGGATCGTGCAGTTCATCGCATCGCGAAAGAAGCTGTCGAGGATCGGCTGCTCGCGCACCGCGGCGAGGCTGTAGATGCCGGTGTAGCAAATCAGCAGTTGAATGTAGAGCGGCGTGCCACGGAACAGGTAGGTGTAGAACTGAACCGGCCAGCGGATATAGAAGTGCGGGGAAACCCGAGCGATCGACAGCGGAATCGACACAATGAAGCCGATGAAGATCGAAGCACTGAGCAGCCACATCGTCATCGCCAGCCCGGTGATGTTCTGGCCGTCGGTATAAAGGAAGGCTTTCCAGTATTCCTGCAGGAGTTCGATCATCGTACGGCCTCCCGGGAACCGGCGGCATAACGGCGTTCAAGCCGGCGCAGGATGAAATTCGAGGCACTGGTGATCAGCAGATAGATCAACGCGGCGAGGACCAGGAAGTAGAACAGTTGATAAGTGCTTTTACCGGCGTCCTGCGCGGCTTTGACCAGATCGGCCAGACCGATGATCGACACCAGCGCCGTGGCCTTGAGCATCACCATCCAGTTGTTGCCGATGCCCGGCAGGGCGAAGCGCATCATTTGCGGGAACACCACGAAGCGAAAGCGCTGGCCGCGTTTGAGGCCATACGCAGTGGCGGCTTCAACCTGCCCGCGTGGTACGGCGAGGATCGCGCCACGAAAGGTTTCGGTGAAATACGCGCCATAAATGAAGCCCAGGGTCAGCACTCCGGCGCTGAACGGGTCGATCTCGATGTATTCCCATTCCATGTAATCGGTCAGCGACGTCAGCCAGGTTTGCAGGCTGTAGAAGATCAGCAGCATCAGCACCAGATCCGGTACCCCGCGGATCAGCGTGGTGTAGAGCTGGGCGGGCAGACGCACCAGTTTGACTTTTGACAGCTTGGCACTGGCGCCGAGCAGGCCGAGCAACACGGCCACCAGCAGCGACATCGCCGATAATTTGATGGTCATCCAGGTGCCTTGCAACAGCAACGGGCCGAAACCCTGAAGGCTGAACGCGGAGAGCCCCAGATTTTGTAAGAGGTTTTCGAACATAAATCAGCAACCTGAGCGGATGGAAAAGGCGCCCATCGAGGATGGGCGCCGGGGCATTATTTGCCGCTGTACAGATTCAGATCGCCAAAGTGTTTCTTTTGAATCTCGGCGTATTTGCCGTCGTCGTGTAACGCTTTGATACCTTTATCCAAAAGCGCTTTCAGCTCAGTGTTACCTTTCTTAATACCGACAGCAGTTTTGGCCGGCAGCAATTCGCTGTCGACGGGCTTGCTGACTTCGTAGCCTTCACCTTTTGGCGACTTCAGGAAGCCCAGTTCGGCTTGCAGCATGTCCTGAATGGCCGCATCGAGACGGCCAGAAGTCAGGTCGGAGTAAACCTGATCCTGATTCTGATAGGCCTGAGTCTTCACGCCAGCCTTGTCCAGCACGGCTTTGGCGTAGGCTTCCTGAATGGTGCCTTGCTCGTAGCCAACGGTTTTGCCCTTGAGGGAGGCGACGTCTTCGCTCAGGCCGGAACCCTTCTTGAACACGTAAGCGGTCGGGCCGGAGAACAGTTCGCTGGAGAAATCGATGACTTTCTCGCGAGCCGGCGTCACGGTCATCGACGAGATCACACCGTCGAATTTGTTGGCCTTGAGGCCCGGAATCATGCCGTCGAAGTCACTTTCGACCCACTTGCACTTGACCTTCAGTTCGGCGCAGATCGCGTTGCCCAGATCGATGTCGAAGCCTACCAGGCTGCCGTCGGCCGCTTTCGACTCAAACGGTGCGTACGAAGGGTCAACGCCAAAGCGCAGCTCTTTGTATTCCTTGGCCAGCGCGGAGCCAGCGGCCATGCACAACGCCAGTGCAGAAAGGGTCAGCAATGCTTTTTTCATTATTCAATCCCTAAGAACCAATATGAGCGCTTGTGGCGCAGAATTATTGTTACTGGAACGCGTACGACCTATAGAAAGTAGCAATTTCCGAACCATAGTCCCGAACAAGTGTTTTAAAAGGTGGGATTAATAGATAAGCAGAAAATTGATGCACGGAAACGGGCATCGCAAATGTGATGCACTTTTTGTGTGCGAGATCGTTCCCGTGCGGTGCGTGGGAACGATTGCGGGTGAGGGTCAGGCCAACAGATCCTGCAACGTCGCCAGGCTATCGGCCTCGTCCACAGTCTTGTCCTGCCGCCAGCGCAGCATCCTCGGAAAACGCACGGCGATTCCGCTCTTGTGCCGGCGCGAGAGGGCGATGCCTTCAAATCCCAGTTCAAACACCAGGCTTGGTTTCACACTGCTGACCGGGCCGAATTTTTCCACGGTGGTTTTGCGCACGATGCTGTCGACCTGCCGCATTTCGGCATCCGTCAGCCCTGAATAGGCCTTGGCGAACGGCACCAGTGCGCGCTGACTGGACTCGGGCGGGCCGTCCCACACGGCGAAGGTGTAATCGCTGTACAGGCTGGCGCGGCGGCCATGACCGCGTTGTGCATAAATCAATACCGCGTCGACACTGAAGGGGTCGACCTTCCATTTCCACCACACGCCCATGTCTTTGGTGCGGCCCACGCCATATAGAGAATCGCGTGCCTTGAGCATCATGCCTTCGACGCCCAGGCGCCGCGAGGCTTCGCGCTGACGGGCGAGGTCGAACCAGTCCGTGCCGGTCAATACTGGCGAGGGCAGCAGCACCGGGCTGTTGCAGCGGGCGATGACATCCTCCAGTTGCGCGCGGCGCCGGGCTTGCGGCTGATTGCGCCAGTCTTCGCCTTGCCATTCCAGCAAGTCGTAGGCGAGCACCACCACCGGTATGTCTTCGAGGATTTTCTTGTCGAGGGTTTTGCGCCCGATTCGCTGTTGTAGCAGGGCGAACGGTTGCACCGCGGGCGGCTCGGTCGATTGCGGATCAAAGGCATCTTCGGTGTGCGGACGGGTGCTTTTCCACACCACAATTTCACCGTCGATGACCGTGCCATCGGGCAAACCGTGGACCAGCACATCCAGTTCGGGGAAGCGCTCGGTCACCAGTTCTTCGCCGCGCGACCACACCCACAACTGGCCGTCACGCTTGACCACTTGCGCGCGGATGCCATCCCACTTCCATTCCACCTGCCAATTGCTTGCAGGGCCGATCAGCGCTTCGAAATCCTCAACCGGTTGCGACAAGGCATGCGCGAGGAAAAACGGGTACGGCTGGCCACCGCGCTGAGCATGCTCGTCGGCAGATTCTGCGGCGATCAGCTTGAGATAACTGGCTGCATCGGGCCGATTCGACAGGTCGGTGTAACCCACCAGACGCTGGGCGACACGTTTGCTGTCGAGCCCGGCCATCGACGCCAGTGCGCGGGTCACCAGCAGTTTCGATACGCCAACGCGGAAGCTGCCGGTGATCAGTTTGATGCACAGCATCAGGCTCGGCCGATCCAGTTGCACCCAAAGTGCGGGCAATTGCAGTGAAAGAGACTCCGGGGTTTCACCGCGTAGCGGTAGAAGTTTGTCCTCGATCCATTCGGCGAGGCCGGCGTCGGAGCTGTGCGGGTTTTCCGGCAGTACCAGCGAAATGGTTTCCGCGAGATCGCCGACCGATTGATAGCTCTCCTCGAACAGCCATGGCGTCAGCCCGGAGACCGCGACCGCCAGTTCGCGCAGGATCCGCACCGGCACCAGTTGCCGTGGCCGGCCACCGGACAAAAAGTACACCGCCCACGCCGCATCTTGCGGTTCGGCCTTGGTGAAGTAGGCCTGCATGGCGGCCAGTTTGGCGTTGCTGGACGTGGTGGCGTCGAGTTCGGCGTACAACTCGGCGAAGGCTTTCATGCTGGTATCTCTGCGATGGTCGGAGTGGCAGCGGCGCTATCTTCTTCGTCATCGCCGTATTCGGTGTTGAAGCCTTGGGCATCGAGACCTTGCTCGCGCAGATGGCGCACCAGCACACCAATTGAGCCGTGGGTGACCATCACCCGTTCGGCGCCGGTCTGGTCAATCGCCCACAGCAGACCGGGCCAGTCGGCGTGGTCGGACAGCACGAAACCGCGATCGACTCCACGCCGCCGACGCGTGCCGCGCAGGCGCATCCAGCCACTGGCGAACGCGTCGCTGAAGTCACCGAAGCGCCTCATCCAGGTGCTGCCGCCGGCTGAAGGCGGGGCGATGACCAAGGCCTGGCGCATGATCGGATCGCTTTTTTTCACATCACCGGCGTAGATCGTCGGCGGCAGGTATACGCCGGCGTCGCGGTAAACCCGGTTCAACGGTTCGACGGCGCCGTGGCTGAGGATCGGCCCGAGGCTTTCGTCGATGCCGTGGAGGATTCGCTGGGCTTTGCCGAAGGAATAGCAGAACAACACGCTGGCCTTGCCGGCGGCGATATTGCCTTTCCACCATTCGTTTATTTCGCTGAACACCTGCGCCTGCGGCTGCCATCGATAGATCGGCAGGCCGAAGGTCGATTCGGTGATGAAGGTATGACAGCGCACCGGTTCGAACGGCGCGCAGGTGCCGTCCGGCTCGATCTTGTAATCGCCGGAGGCGACCCAGACTTCACCGCCATATTCCAGGCGTACTTGCGCCGAGCCGAGCACGTGACCGGCCGGGTGGAAACTCAAGGTGACACCGTGGTGGGTCAGGCGTTGGCCGTACGCGAGGGTTTGCAGGTTGATGTCCTGTCCCAGGCGCGAGCGGAGAATCCCTTCGCTGGCGCTGCTGGCCAGATAGTGCTGGTTGCCGGTGCGGGCGTGATCGCCGTGGGCATGGGTGATTACCGAACGCTCGACGGGGCGCCAGGGGTCGATATAGAAATCCCCGGCGGGGCAGTACAAACCTTCCGGGCGCGCGATAACAAGATCCATGTCATTGCCAGAATGGGGGGCTTGTTAGCTATGAGGTTGGCGCGAGGGTGGAAGTTCTATTGGATTTTCAGGGGTGAAAATCAAAAGATCGCAGCCTTCGGCAGCTCCTGCATTTGTCTGTGTAGGAGCTGCCGAAGGCTGCGATCTTTTGTTCTTTCTCTTACTTGCCCGGTGTCAGGGTCAGACGCGCCTTCCCATAAACCCGATCAAAGTTCTGTGGCTGCATCGGCAATCCGATGTACTGCCCCTTGAGCCACTGATCGATGCCGTTAAGGTAATTCGGGCTAAGCGGATTCCCCGACTGCCCTGTGCCGTTTTGCCCCATCAAGGGTTCGGTCTGACCGAAGTCGACGATAAAGCGCATCGATGGCGCGCGGGTAGTAGTGAAGTCCTGGCCCCAGGCAAACGCCGAAGTATTCAGCGTCGTGTGATCGCCGCCTGCCGCCAGCGGCCCGCGAACGGTCTGGCCATTGGCGTTCTTCCACGCATAGCTGTGCAATTTGCCCCACTGCCAGGTCTTGTGATCACCGCCCAACTGACTGTCGCCAGCGTTGATCGCCGCCGCCAGGCTGCGGGCGAGTATCACTGCCTTGTCTTCTTTTTGCGGCGTGCGAAGGTCATCCCAGAACGGACTGTCCTCGCGCTCCAGCAAATGATCGGCCTGCGCCGGGTAGGACAATTCGCCGTTAGCGATAAACGCTTTCCACGCCGGGCTGGATTCGGGACCGAGTTCGTCGAGGAAGATCTGTTTCATGCTTTCTTGCAGGAACAGTTCATAGATCGCCGCATCAGCCGAAGTCGGGCTGAGCTTGCCGTCGAACGCCATCAACCGCGTGAACGCCTCACGCGCCTTGCTGCGATCGGCTTCCGGCAGGGCATCAATCGCCTGTTTCAGCGGCTGCTTCATGCCTGGCGCTTCGAAGACTTTCTTCAGTTTGGCGGCGAATGTTGTGGTCTGGTCGTATTGCATGGCGATCACGCTGCGGCTGTCGTGCTTGCCGCTGCCGGCCAGTTCTGCCAGACGCTCGCCGCGTTCCGGCGCAGCCCAGGAGTTGGATAACTGCATCCCATAACCATGCGGGATGACTCGCTGGTTGGCGGTGCCGAGCCAGCCTTGCGCCGGGTCCTGATCGTAGGGGTGCAGCATCGGGTCGGCGTAACCGTCCCAGTCATAACGACCTTCCCAGCCCGGCGATGGCAGCAGGCCTTCGCCTTCACGGCGATTGGGGAAGCGTCCGGTGACTTGCCAACCGATGTTGCTGGCGTCGGCGAACACCAGATTCAACGCTATGGCGCGGATTTCCCGGCTGGCGTCCGACGCGCGTTCAACGTTCTGTGCACGGCTCAGATCAAAAAATGCGTCCAGCGATTTGTCGTCGGTGAAGCTTGGCGTCTGCAAGGCCAGGCCGTAGCCGCTGCCTTGCGCCGCAGCCTTGGCACTGTTGAGCAGTGCGCCGTGACGGGTTTCGTACACCGCTTCGCGAATCGGTCGCTGGCCTTTGACGAAGTAGGTTTCGTTGCGCACGCCCAGTGGCTGCCATTTGCCATTGACCTCGTAGGTCAGGCTGCTGCCCTGGCGACGGATTTTTTCCAGGAACAGATCCTGATTGTCGCCGAGCACGCTGCTCATGCTCCAGGCCACTTTGCCGTTGAAACCACCGAGCACCATCGGCAGACCGGCAACGGTCACGCCGGCAGCCTGATATTTCGGCGCGCGGATCTGCACGAAACTCCACAGCGACGGCGCGGCCAACGGGCCGTGACTGTCGCTGGCCAAAAGACTTTTGCCGCTGCGGCTGCGTTGCGGGGCGATGGCCCAGTTGTTCGAAGACGTGGCACCCAACAGGTTCAACGTCGACAGCTGTTGGCTGGCGCTGCTCAATTCGCTCAGGCCGGGGATCTGCCCGTTGAGCTTGAGGCCTTGCAGCTTGTCGGCTTCGCCCAGCGGCAGGTTTTCGTCAGGCGCCGACGGGGTCAGCCATGCAAGCTTGTCGGTGGTGACGGTCTGTGCCAGTACCAGCGAAGCGATTTCTTCCGGCAGGTTGGCCGACTGGCTGAAGTTCAGCAGGACGAAAATCAGCGCCGAATCTTCTGGTTTCCAGTATTCAGGCTTGTAGCCACTGGAGGCGAGGTCGCCCGGCAGCTTGTCGGCGTAGCGGAACAGGTAGGCGTTGACGCCCCGCGCATAGACTTCGAAGAAGCGCTTGAGCCGGGGGGAGGAGGCTTTGTACAGCTCACCGGCGCTCTTCTTCAGATTGACCGCGCGCATGTAGCGGTCGGCGTCGAGCATCGACGCGCCGGACATTTCCGCGAGACGGCCCTGAGCCAACAGGCGCAGGGTGACCATCTGATTGATGCGGTCGCTGGCGTGGACATAGCCAAGGGCGAACAGGGCGTCGTGGAAGCTGTTGCTTTCGATCAACGGCATGCCCATGGCATTGCGGCGCACTGAAACGTTCTGCGCCAAACCCTTGAGCGGTTGCACGCCAGAGGTGGGCGGGAGGGTGTCCTGAGCGTTCCAGGTCTGACAACCGGTCAGGCTCAAAACACCGGCCACTGCTGCGGCAACGCCGAACCGGGGAAGAAAATGTGTGAGGGCTGGCGAGGCCATGGCAAAGCTCCTGCGGGGGTGTAGAGGCTGGGGGCGCAATAAAGGCGCTACGTTAGTGAGCAGGAGGATGCCGCGCAAGCGGGGCGAGTGGTTATTTCTTGCCACTGATCGATGATCGTTTCATGGCTTGCCTGGTTGAAGGGAGAGATGCTGAACTGCGACAAATCAAATGACCCTCGCGAGAAAACCGCCATGGAGCTTCAGGCCAACGCTGCACTGATCATCATTGACCAGCAAAAAGGCATCCTGCATCCGCGTTTGGGGCGGCGCAATAATCCACTGGCTGAAGAACGCATCCTCGATTTGCTGAGTTTTTGGCGGCGCAGTGGGCGGCCGGTGATTCATGTGCAACACCTGTCGCGCTCGCCGGATTCAGTGTTCTGGCCCGAGCAGGAAGGGGTGGAGTTTCAGCAGAGATTTATGCCCCGGGATGGCGAATGGCTGATTCAGAAACAAGTGCCGGACGCTTTTTGCGCCACTGGGCTGCAAGTGCGCCTGCGTGAGGCGGGGATTGGACAGTTGATCATCGTTGGCGTGGCCACCCACAACTCGGTGGAGTCCACGGCGCGCACGGCGGGCAACCTGGGGTTTGATGCGTGGGTGGCGGAGGATGCATGCTTCACGTTCGACAAGGCTGATTTTTTCGGCACGCCGCGTTCAGCTGAAGAGGTGCATGGGATGTCGCTGGGGAATCTGCAGGGGGAGTATGCGACGGTGGTCAGGGTTGAGCAGATTCTGGCGGCAGGCTGAACCTTACTGAATGTGCCGGCCTCTTCGCGAGCAGGCTCGCTCCCACAGTAGATTGCATTGCAACTGAAGAAACTCCGTCACTGCTGGAGCTGGTTTGCCAGCGATACCGGTGTATCAGGCGACATTTCGGCCGGGAGTGCCGGCCTCATCGCTGGCAAGCCAGCTCCCACAGGATTTGCGGTGCACACAGGTGTCTTGCCTGGCACCGGTCAACTGTGGGAGCGAGCTTGCTCGCGAAGGCGGTTGATCAGGCGAAGGAATAGTTCGCCCGGAACATCACGCCCCGTGGCACTTCTTGAATTTCTTGCCGTTGCCGCAAGGGCAAGGGTCGTTGCGGCCGACGTCTTTCAGGGCGTTGCGCACCGGTTCCTGGTGGGCGTGGCCGCAGTTCGGGCCGTGAACATGGCCGTGGTCGTGATCGTGATGATGGTCATGATCATGATCGTGGTTGCAATCAGGGCCATGGACATGAGGTTGTTGGGTCATCGGTGTTGCTCCGGAATTAAATCGGCGGGGATTATCACGCCATTGCGCTCAAGGTGCACGTAGTGAGCGATGAATAAACCGGTTTCCATTTCCCCCTGCAATCGATAAGGAATCTGCTGCTTCGAGTTTTTCAGCATTTTCACCACGTCTTTTACCTTCGGCCACAGGTTGGTACGGATCGGTACTTTGAAGTACGCGCTGTGTTTGGGGCCGACGGTAAACCAGTGTTCATGCTCGCCTTCAGCCAGCAACATGTCAGCCAGATGAATACGGTATTCCAGGCCGCGCACGGTCAGATCGCTGTCGTTGGGATTGTCGATGCGAAAGTGCAGGATGAACTTCTGCTCGAGGAGTTTGGCGCGCACCACTTCGACATTGACCAAGTGTACGGCGGGGTCGCGGGTGTCGTCGGCGAACCATGAGGCGCAGCCGCCGAGCCCCAGAAACAGGAAAAAGGCGAGGGATTGCAATGCGCGTTGTTGAGCAAACATGGAGTAGCTCCTTTTGTTGCTCAGTCTAGCCCTAAAAGATTGGCCGGTTTTTTCATCTCAAGCGCCGAAATAACCCGCACAGCACTTCTTGAACTTCTGCCCGCTGGCGCACGGGCAACTGTCGTTGCGCCCCAGTTTCAACTGCACCGTTGGATCGATGAAATACCAACGCCCGGCGTTCTGCACAAATGAAGAACGTTCGCGGTGGCTGTGTTCGCCCTGGCTGTCGTGCCAGCGCGCGGTGAAGGTGACAAAGGCGTGTTCCGGCTGGCCGCCGAAGACCTCCGAGCTTTCGACCTCGAGGCCCAGCCAGGTGCTTTGCGCGCTCCAGGCACCGATCGATTGCCGGTCCAGCCCTGCTTGCTGGGCGGGCAGGGTGGTCGCCACCAGATAATCGATCAGCCCCAGCACGTAGGCGCTGTAGCGCGAGCGCATCAAGGCTTCGGCGCACGGGGCCGGGAGGCCTTCGTGATAATGACCGCAGCAGGCATCCAGCAGATTACCGCTGCCGCAAGGGCAAATGGCTGTACTCATTGCATTACCACCAGTATTTCCCGAAGTTTTCCGGATTGGCCCAGAACCGTGAGTTGAGCCAGTCGGGGACTTGTTTGTAGTCAAGCAGATCATAAGTGAACAGAGTCAGAACCTGCTCGTCGCGGGCAAAGCGCTCACTGGCTTGCAGCGCCAGCGAATAGAAATCGGTTTCCTGCCAGCCACTGGCCGACAGATCCGCCAGCACCGCAATGCGACTGGCGTTGAGATTACGAATGCCACCCAGCAGATTCAGGCCGTCGCGCTTGGGCAAATGTTCCAGGCAATCGACTACAAGGGCCAGATCGAAACGCCGCGCCGCCAGTTCAGCAGGCAAGGCTCCCGGGGCCGCATGGGCCACGCAGGTGTCCGGGTGGGCTGCTTTAAAAGCGGCCAATGCCGGGAATTCACTGGCGCCGATCAGCAGCAAACGCGCCGGGGCATAGCGATCCAGCAAAGCGGCTAACGCCTGTTGGGGCGTGCGGGAAGAAATGGCGGCGTTCATCGAAGCTCCTCAATCAGACCGCCAAGACTAGCCTGCCTGACTGCGGCAGCAAAGAGCCCTGTCTCGCAGGTTTCCAGCCAAAGCGCCGAAGTCCTGTGAACACGGTGGCAAACAGCAGTCGTCTATTGCTGGCGGAGATTAAAACTCCGGTCTTTACTCCCTGAATCGGTTTCAAGCCGATCCCTCAGGAGAAAACTAGATGAGCATAGTTCGGACAGCATTACCCTTGGTTCTGCTAACCAGTGTGTTGACTGGTTGCGCAGGTTTGCAGAAAACCGACTGGCCGACCTGTGCGGCGGTCGGAGGAGTCGTCGGTGCCGGTCTCGGCGCGACCGAGAGCGCCTCTTGGGCGGGCGGCGGCGCACTGATCGTCGGTGGTATGGCGGCGGCCTATTGCTGGGTGCACGGTGATGGCGACGAAGACGGCGATGGTGTGCCGGACAGCCGCGACAAGTGCCCGGGCACGCCTAAAGGTGTGCAGGTCGATGCAGATGGTTGCCCTCCACCAGTCCCGGCGCCAGTGGTTGAAGAAGCCGTAGTGGTCAAGGAAGAAACCATCGTCATCCGCGATGTTCACTTCCAGTTCGACAAAGCCACGCTGACCGGCGCTGACAAAATGGTGCTCGACAAGGTCGCCACGCGCCTGAAACAGGAATCCTCGACTGCGCAACTGACCGTCACCGGTCACACCGACAGCGTGGGCAGCGATGCCTACAACCAGAAACTGTCGGATCGTCGTGCACACTCGGTGGTCAAGTACCTGGTCGAGAGCGGCATACCGCAGGGCAGCTTCGTTTCGGTGACCGGTGCCGGTGAAAGCCAGCCAGTTGCGGATAACAAAACCGCTGACGGTCGTGCTCAGAACCGTCGTACTGAAATCAAAATCAACCGTTAGTCCTCTTGCATCCGCGGCTTGTGCAGTCGCGGATGCGGGTCTTTACTCCTGTGTAACCGGTATGGGCCGGTGACACAGGAGCTTTCACAATGACTGTTTTCTCAAGGTCTGTCTTGCCGGTGCTGCTGCTTGGCAGTTTGCTTACCGGTTGCGCCACTCACAGCGATGGCACTGCACCCCTCAATCAACGTACGTGGCCGATCTGCAGCCTTCTTGGCGGGCTGGTCGGCGGCGGGCTCGGCGCTATTGAAAGCGCTGGCTGGGCCGGTGGCGGCGCAGCGCTGGGGATTTTGACCGGCGGACTGATCTGTTACGCCCAGGACGGCGATGAAGACGACGACGGCGTGTTCGACCGTCGCGACCGTTGCCCGGATACCCCGGCCAACACGCCAGTCGATCACCGTGGCTGCCCGATGCCGCAGTATCCGGTCGTTGAAAAACCGGTCGAACCGGCGCCGCAAACCGAAGTCGTCACTTTGAGCGATGCCGGCGATGTGTTGTTCGCATTCGACAAGTCCGACCTGACCCCGGCAGCGACAGCCCAGCTCGATACCCTGATGGACAAACTGCGCAACGCCGATGTGGTGAGCATCAAGGTGATCGGTCATACCGACAGCAAAGGTTCGGATGCGTATAACCAGGCATTGTCGGAACGGCGCGCCAGCAGTGTGGCGGCTTACCTGCTGAGTCAGGGGCTTGCACCCAACAAACTCACCAGTGAAGGGCGTGGCGAGAGTGAGCCAGTGGCTGACAACGCAACGGACGAGGGCCGCGCGCAAAACCGTCGCGTGGAGTTACATATCAATCGTTAGGATGGGTCTGTAGTCCGCAAGCTAGAGCTGTCGGACGGCGATTAGTGTCGATCCGGCAGCCATTTGGCGGCTGCGTAATGATTTTTCATTTTTGCCTCTGGCTTATCCCCCGCAGAAGCCGTTACTGTGCGCCCAAAGAATAATTCGCAACACGGGGGAGCGTATGAAAGTGTTTTGGGGGCTGGGGCGATTATTGACCCTGCTGTTCTGCTGCGTGGTGCTGGCTAATCAGCTGGTGCCGTTCGTACATCCGCTGCACCTGTTGGTCAATCTGGCCGGCGGTCTGCTGTTGCTGATCCATGTGTTCGAAATGCTGCTGTGTAATCGCAGTCTCAAGGGGCGTCCGCACCCTTGGCGTGATCGTGCCCGCATCCTGTTGTTCGGCGTATTCCACCTGCAAACCATCCCGGCCCCGGCCGCTCCGGAGGCTTCTTCCCATGCGTAAACTTTGTCTGTTCGCTGCATTTATCAGCCCGTTGGCCTGTGCCCAGGTGGTCAGCGTCGAAACCAATTCCCTGATGCGCCTGCCCAACACCGCCGGCACCTTGCAACTTGAAAAACTGGAAGTGGCCGATTACGGCACTTTGCTGATTCCCGCCAATGTGACTGAGTTGAGTGTCGGTGAGTTGCGCCTCGGCCATGAAGCACGGATCGCTATCGTTCCGGGTGAGCAGGCGCTGGACATGAAAGTCAATCGCGCAGAACTGAGCGAAGGCAGCCGGATCACCGCTCGCGGTGCCCCGGGCACTTATGAAAAAGCCGCCCGCGCAGGGCGCAATCTGAATCTGCAATTCAAGGCATTGAGCGCACCGCAGCTGCAAGTCGATGCGCGCGGCGGCACGGGCGCGCCGGGGTTTGTCGGACTTGATGGCGGCAACGGTGAAGATCCGGGCTGCACCTATGGCTCGGCCGGGCACGGTGCGGATGGCAGTGACGGCAGCGATGGCCAGCCAGGTGCACCGGGTGCGCTGGTACGGCTTGAAGTACCGCGCGAATTTCCGGTCGAGCTGATCAAGGTCAATGTGGCTGGCGGCGCCGGTGGCCCGGCGGGTGTTGGCGGCAAGGCTGGGAAAGGCGGCAAGTCCAAGGGCTGCCTGGTGTACCGCGCCGATGGCGGCAAGAGCGGCAAGGCGGGGGCTGATGGTCAGCCGGGGCCTGTGGGTGCGGCGGGTGCGGTGACTGTGCAGCGCCTGTAGAAGCTCTCCCTCACCCCAGCCCTCTCCTTGGGGGAGGGCTAGGGTGAGGGGCTTTTGATCTTCAGCGTCCGTACTTCAGAACATCGGCCGAGCCGCCGCAATCGCCACCAGCAGCAACCCGACAATCAGGTTAAGTCCCACCACCCGCCGAATCCGCCCCAGCACCACCGCACCCGCCGGCCAGTCCTTCGCCTCAACCGCTTTGCGCAACTCCGGCAGCATCAGCCCCTGAATTCGGATAAACAGCGCGGTCATCACCACATACAAACCCATCATCACCTGCACGTATTTCGGTGCGGTCTCGAACCCGACTTGCTGCAGATGCAGCATACCCACGCCGCTGATTGGCAACAGGATCACCGCGACCCAGACCCAGCGGAAAAAACCTTGAAATACTTCTACCCACAGCGTCAGTCGATTGGGGCCGTCCAGAGCCTTCATAGCCGCGGGGCGCAAGACTATCCAGGCGAAAAACATACCGCCGACCCACACTAAAGCGGCCAGCACATGCAGGGGATAAACGAGGCTAAAAGGTGTCATTGAGGTACTCCGTTCTGCGCGATAACGATTCGCGGGGTATGATAGCCGCCGAACCGAACCACTGAAAATTTATCCAGCGTTTTTGCGCCCGACACTCAATGATCAGCACTGAACTCAAAACCACGATCCAGGGCGCCTATTCGCGTTTTCTAGAGGCCAAGAGCCTCAAGCCGCGTTACGGCCAGCGTCTGATGATCGCTGAAATCGCCAAAGTCCTCGGGGATATCGACACCGACGACGAAGGCCGGCGCAGTGGCGACCCCGCGATTGTCGCGGTGGAAGCCGGCACCGGTACCGGCAAAACCGTGGCCTACAGCCTGGCGGCGATTCCGACAGCGAAAGCTGCCGGTAAACGCCTGGTGATCGCCACCGCGACCGTGGCCCTGCAAGAGCAGATCGTCTACAAGGACTTGCCTGACCTGATGCGCAACAGCGGGCTGAATTTCAGCTTTGCGCTGGCCAAGGGCCGTGGTCGCTACATGTGTCTGTCCAAACTCGACATGCTGTTGCAGGAAGGCCACGCGCAAACCGCCACCGCTCAGCTGTTCGAAGAAGAAGGCTTCAAGATCGAGGTCGATGAGGCCAGTCAGAAGCTGTTCACCAGCATGATCGAGAAGCTCGCCGGCAATAAATGGGACGGCGACCGCGACAGCTGGTCGACCGCGCTCGAAGACGCCGATTGGGCGCGACTGACCACCGACCACAGCCAATGCACCAACCGCCATTGCCCGAACTTCGGCCAGTGCGCCTTTTACAAGGCGCGCGAAGGTATGGGCAAAGTCGATGTCATCGTCACCAACCACGACATGGTCCTTGCTGACCTGGCATTGGGCGGCGGCGCCGTGCTGCCTGACCCCCGCGATACCATCTACGTATTCGACGAAGGCCATCACCTGCCGGACAAGGCGATCGGCCATTTCGCCCATTACACGCGTTTGCGTTCCACCGCCGACTGGCTGGAAACCACCGCCAAGAACCTCACCAAGCTGTTGGCCCAACACCCATTGCCGGGCGATCTTGGCAAGCTTATCGAGCAAGTGCCGGAGCTGGCGCGTGAGATCAAGGCCCAGCAGCAGTTCATGTTCAGCGCCTGCGAGCAAGTTGCCGATTTCAAACCCGGCGAAGACGTCGAAGGCCGTGAGCGGCCGCGCCATCGCTTTGTCGCCGGGGTCATTCCCGAGCACATGCGTGAAATGGGCATCGAGCTGAAAAAAGGCTTCTCCCGCCTCAATGACCTGTTCACGCGCCTGACCGACCTGCTCAAGGAAGGCATGGATGGCGAGGTCAACATCGGCATCGCCAGCAATCAGGCCGAAGAATGGTATCCACTGTTCGGCAGCCTGTTGTCGCGGGCGTCCGGCAATTGGGAACTCTGGACCGCGTTCACCGCCGAAGACCCGGAAGACAGCCCGCCCATGGCGCGCTGGCTGACCTTGGCCGAAAGCGGCTCGCTGTTTGATATCGAGGTCAACGCCAGCCCGATTCTCGCCGCTGAAACCTTGCGCCGCAGCCTGTGGAATGTCGCCTATGGTTGCCTGGTCACCTCGGCCACTCTGACCGCCCTCGGCACGTTCGACCGCTTCCGCATGCGTGCCGGTCTGCCGAAGAAAGCCGTCACCGCCGTGGTGCCGAGCCCGTTCCATCACGCCGATGCCGGCGTGTTGCGGGTGCCGGATCTGAAGGCCGACCCACGCGATGCTCCCGCCCACACGGCGGCGATCATCCGTGATTTGCCGGACCTGGTCGAAGGCTCACGCGGCACGCTGGTGCTGTTTTCTTCGCGCAAACAGATGCAGGACGTGTTCGATGGTCTGGACCGTGACTGGCGCAAGCAAGTGTTCATTCAAGGCAACCTGTCGAAACAGGAAACCCTGAACAAGCACAAAGCGCGGGTCGATGGCGGCGATTCCAGCGTGCTGTTCGGTCTGGCCAGTTTTGCCGAGGGCGTCGACTTGCCGGGCGCGTATTGCGAGCACGTGGTGATCGCCAAGATCCCGTTCTCGGTGCCGGACGATCCGGTCGAGGCGGCACTGGCGGAGTGGATCGAAGCCCGGGGCGGCAATCCGTTCATGGAAATCTCGGTGCCCGATGCTTCGCTGAAACTGGTTCAGGCCTGCGGTCGTCTGCTGCGTACCGAAGAAGACCGCGGCACCATCACCTTGCTCGATCGGCGGCTGGTCACCCAGCGCTACGGCAAGGCGATCCTCAATGCGTTGCCTCCTTTCCGTCGTGAAATATCCTGAGACATCGGTGGGCAGTTTTGCCCGCCGCGTTGTCTATCTCTCTGCCATCGCTTTTCCATTGGCCATTTGGTCGTTAGGGAGAACTCCGTTCTTATGATCCGCCGTTCGTTGCCTGCCGTATTTGCCTTGATCTTTGCTGCCCCGTTGCTGGCGGCGCCTGCTGGCCAGCAGACTCTGTTCAACTTTGTCCGTCCCGCCGACGTGGTGAAAATCGCCACGGAAAACGCCGACCTGCCGCAAGCCAACGCCGAGCAAACCGCTGAAGGTGAAGTGCTGCGCCGGGTGACGTTCAACGCGGTGGCACGTCCGACGTTGCGTCTGACCCCGCAAACCGGCGCATGGGACTGGTCGCAGTCCGGGATGATGAGCCTGCGCATTCAGAGCGCGATGAACTGGGCCGTGACGGTCTACGTGCAGATTCAAAGCAACAACGGCCAGACGCTGACCAGTCGTGTCGATCTGCCGGCGGGCCCGGCGCAAACCTTGCTGGTGCCGTTGGTGGCAAGTTCGCCACTGAGCCAGGGCATGAAGGCCGGGCCACCGATGCCGATGACCGTAGATGGCCAGCGCATTCTGCTGGCCAGCAGCAGCGGTGAGATTGATCGCAGCCAAGTGGTATCGGTGAGCCTGTCGATGGATCAGCCGAAAGTTGCCCAAAGCCTGCTGCTTGAGCGCTTTGGTGTGCAGGACGGCGAGGGGATCACGCAAGCGGTGTACGGCAATCTGGTCGACCCTTACGGACAATCGACCCGCAGCAAATGGCCAGAAAAAGTCTCCAGTGACGAACAACTCAAATCCGCCGCCGCCAAGGAACAGCAACAGCTGAAAACCTGGCTTGCCGAGCGTGAAAAGTCCTCACTGGACAAGTTCGGGGGCTGGAGCAAAGGTCCTGCGTTCAAGGCCAGTGGTTTTTTCCGCACCGAAAAACGTGACGGCCGCTGGTACCTGGTGACGCCTGAAGGGCATCCGTTCTACTCCCTCGGCGTCAACACCGTCAGCCCCGAGGTCAATCAGACCTACGTGGCGGGGCGCGAGTGGATGTTCGAATCCCTGCCAAAACCCGGTGAAGTGCTCGCCAGCCATTTCGGCGAAGGCGATAACCGTGGCGGCAACGGCGCCGATCAGGGCCGAGGCTACGGCAACGGGCGCTGGTATGACTTCTATGGCGCCAATCTGCAGCGCTTGAATGGCGAACCGTGCAAACCCGACAGCGACGTCAAGGCCGGGGTGGCCGAAGCGGCCAAGGCCGGCGCGGCTGAGGAAACCGCCGTCAATGCCGCAGAACCGATTGCCACCTCTGAGCAACCCAAGGCTGGCGTCGCTGAGGCGGCCAAAGCGGAATCGGTAGCGCCAGCGGCGCAACCGCCCGCTGCCAGGCCGTGTACTGCCACGGTCGATGAGCAGAAGTGGGCCAGTCATACCCTTGATCGTCTTCAGGCCTGGGGTTTCAACACCCTCGGCAACTGGAGTGCAGACGCCGTGGTCGATGCCGAGCGCGTGCCGTACACCTTGCCGCTGTCGATCGTCGGCGATTACACCAGCATCAGCACCGGCAACGACTGGTGGGGCGCGATGCCCGATCCGTTCGACCCGCGTTTCGCCATGGCGACCGAGCGTGCCGTGGCCATCGCGGCACGCGATCATCGTGACGATCCGTGGCTGATCGGCTATTTCGCCGACAACGAACTGGCGTGGGCCGGTCCCGGTGACGATGCGCAATCGCGTTACGCGCTGGCTTACGGCACGTTGAAAATGACCACCGACGTACCGGCCAAACGCGCGTTCCTCAAGCAGTTGCGCGACAAGTACCGCAATCAGGCGGGGCTGTCGAAGGCATGGGGTATCGATCTGCCGGCGTGGGAGTTGATGGAAGATCCGGGGTTCGTGCCGCCCATGCCGAACCCTGAGCATCCGGAAATCGAAGCCGATTTCAAATATTTCCAGAAAGTCTTCGCTGACACTTATTTCAAGACCATCTCCGACTCGCTGAAATGGCATGCGCCGAATCAACTGCTGCTCGGCGGCCGTTTCGCCGTCAGTACTCCGGAAGCAGTGGCGTCGTGCGCGCAGTATTGCGATGTACTGAGCTTTAACATGTACACCCTCAAGCCGCAGGACGGTTACGACTTTGCCGCGCTGGGCGCTTTGGACAAACCGGTATTGATCACCGAGTTCAACTTTGGCTCGACCGATCGCGGCCCGTTCTGGGGCGGCGTGACGCAACTGGCCAAGGAAGAGGATCGCGGCGCGGCGTACGCCAACTTCCTCAAGCAGGCGCTGAACGAGCCGTCGATTGTCGGGGTTCACTGGTTCCAGTTTCTCGATCAGCCCGTGACCGGGCGTCTGCTGGACGGCGAGAACGGGCACTTCGGCCTGGTCGGTGTGACGGATCTGCCGTATCAAGGATTTGTTGACGCGGTGCGCAAGGGCAATTTGCAGGCTGTCGATCAGATGGGCAAAGAGGCCGCGAAACCGCCGGCTGCGGCGGCTCATGAAGCTGAAGGCGGCCGCAAGGGTGAGGCGGGTAAAGGTCCGGGTGCGGGCCACTCTGGTGGGCATTCCGGCAATGGTCACTGAGTTTCAGGTAGCCAGGATCGCAGCCATCGGCAGCTCCTACATGAGATTGCGTTCTCTTTAGGAGCTGCCGCAGGCTGCGATCTTTTGATCTTCGGTTAGAGATGACCACCGAGCCCGCAGCTGTTCCCAAATCCCTCAAGGGCTGGAACAATGCGGGCCACTTTGTAGAGCGTTTTCGCGGGGGAGTTGCGGGTGCAGATTCAGGGACATTACGAGCTTCAGTTCGAAGCGGTGCGCGAGGCTTTCGCCGCACTGTTCGACGATCCCCAGGAACGCGGCGCAGCCTTGTGTATTCAGGTCGGCGGAGAAACCGTCGTCGATCTCTGGGCCGGTACTGCCGATAAGGATGGCGCCGAAGCCTGGCACAGCGACACCATCGCCAACCTGTTCTCCTGCACGAAAACCTTCACGGCCGTCACCGCGTTGCAACTGGTTGCCGAAGGCAAACTGCAACTGGATGTTCCGGTCGCGCGCTACTGGCCGGAATTCGCCGCCGCCGGCAAAGAATCCGTCACGCTGCGTCAATTGCTTTGTCATCAGGCAGGTCTGCCGGCCCTGCGCGAACTGCTCGCGCCCGAAGCGCTTTATGAATGGCAAACCATGGTTGACGCCCTTGCGGCTGAAGCGCCGTGGTGGACGCCGGGCACCGGTCACGGTTACGCCGCGATCACGTACGGTTGGCTGGTCGGCGAACTGCTCCGTCGTGCCGACGGTCGCGGGCCGGGTGAATCGATCGTCGCCCGAGTCGCCAAGCCATTGGGGCTGGATTTCCATGTCGGTCTGGCGGATGAAGAGTTTTATCGCGTGGCGCATATCGCTCGCGGCAAGGGTAACGCTGGCGACGCCGCTGCTCAGCGTCTGCTGCAAACGACGATGCGTGAACCCACTGCCATGACCACCCGCGCTTTCACCAATCCGCCGTCGGTGCTCACCAGCACCAACAAACCGGAATGGCGCCGCATGCAGCAACCGGCGGCTAATGGCCACGGCAATGCGCGCAGTCTGGCCGGGTTCTACGCGGGACTGCTTGATGGCAGCCTGCTCGAAAGCGACATGCTGCAAGAGCTGACCCGCGAGCACAGCCTCGGCGAAGACAAGACCCTGTTGACCCGCACGCGTTTTGGTCTGGGCTGCATGCTCGATCAACCGGACGTGCCCAATGCCACCTACGGCCTCGGCCCACGGGCCTTTGGTCATCCGGGCGCGGGCGGCTCTATCGGTTTTGCTGACCCGGAGCATGATGTCGCGTTTGGTTTTGTGACAAATACGCTTGGACCGTACGTCTTGATGGATCCGCGTGCGCAGAAGCTCGCGCGGGTGCTAGCCACTTGTCTGTAAAGTATCACCCGAGGTTCCAGGGCCGGAACCTCGAAAGGTTTTTCGATTCAAAGCGTCTGTTTATCCGGGCGAAAGTGCTCTGATTTTTCATTACTTCATTTTGTGGATTTTCAATGTCAGCTAAAACGACTCTCGCCCTGGCCCTGTGTGTTGCGATCACCGGTTGTGCACAGACTCCTAAAAACGACGCGGACGGCGGCACCTGGTGGCCGTTCGGTTCTCCCGACAAAGTGGCGGCCAATGAGCCTGCACCGACTCCAGCTCCGGCGCCGCTGAAACCTGCCGCCACCGCGCCGGTTGCCAAGGCTGAAAGCAGCAATCCCTGGTACTGGCCGTTCGGCTCCGATGATGCCGCTGCCAAAGCTGACATGAAGGCCGAAGTAGCACCTGAAGCCAAGAAACCGGTCTCCGTCGCCAAGGCTGAAGCTGACGCAGGTGGAAAATGGTGGTGGCCGTTCGGCGGCAAGGATCAGCCTGTGACCAAAGCAGTGCCGATGCCGGATCCGAAAGTCACCCAGGCCTGGCTCGACGATTACGAGCCGCGTCTGCGCACCGCCATCAAGGACAGCAACCTGCAACTCGAGCGCCGCGAAAACGTGCTGGTGGTCACCGCGCCGGTTGAAGGTTCGTTCAACCCGGATCGTCCGTCGATGTTGCTGCCAGTCACCCTCGGCCCGTTCACTCGTGTGGCGAAAATCCTCGAAGCCGACCCGAAAACTGCCGTGCTTGTACTTGGTCACAGCGACACCAGCGGTGCTGCTCCAGCCAACGTCAAACTGAGTCAGGAACGTGCCCAGGCCATTGCAGCGATTTTCCGCCTCAGCGGTTTGCAGCGTGATCGTCTGATGCTGCGCGGCATGGGCTCTGAAGCGCCACGTGCGGCCAACGACAGCGTTGAAGGCCGTGCGTTGAACCGTCGTGTTGAACTGCTGGTGACCCCGCAAAACACCATGGTTGCGTTGCTCAGCAAATACAACATGCCGGCGCCGAAGCCAGTGACCCTGGTTGCTGCACAAGACGTCAAGCCAGTGGCCAAACCGGTGACGCCAGCCCCGGCCGCGAAGAAAGCTGCTGTACCAGCCGCCAAAAAGGCCCCGGCCAAGAAAGCTGCCGCCAAGGCTCCGGCGAAAAAGGCTCCAGCCAAAGCTCCAGCGAAGAAGACTGCTCCAGCCAAAGCCGCGGCGACCGACAAGAAAGTCGCCGCCACCGATGCCGCCAAGAAGTGATCCGCTAACGAAAAGGAATGCGCCATGACCCAGGCTCTGGCAGATATGCGTCGTGATTACACCCGTGATGGCCTGACCGAGGCGCAAGCCCCGGCCGAGCCGTTTGCGCTGTTCCACCAGTGGTTTGCCGATGCGGTGAAAACCGAGCAGGCGCCGGTTGAAGCCAACGCCATGACCGTGGCCACAGTAGATGCGGACGGGCGTCCGCATTGCCGCATTCTGTTGCTCAAGGGCCTGGACGAGCAGGGTTTCACCTTCTTCACCAACTACGAAAGTGCCAAGGGTCAGCATCTGGCAGCGAATCCGTTCGCGGCCATGACCTTCTTCTGGCCGACCCTTGAGCGTCAGGTGCGCATCGAAGGTCGGGTGGTGAAAGTCACGCCTGCAGAGTCCGATGCGTATTATCAAGTGCGTCCATTGGGCAGCCGTCTCGGTGCCTGGGCGTCGCCGCAGAGCCGGGTGATCAACGGGCGAGGGGAGCTGGAAGATTTGCTCAAGGCCACCGAGCAGCGCTTCAGCGATACCCAGCCGGATTGCCCGGAACACTGGGGCGGTTACCGCTTGCTGCCCGAGCGCATCGAGTTCTGGCAGGGCCGTGCGAGCCGACTGCATGATCGCCTCAACTACCGTTTGCAAGGCGCCGACTGGATTCTTGAACGTCTGGCACCTTAAGCAGTCTACCGAGCGAGATAGCCTGCCGCTGAGGCCTCCAGCCACATCGACAGGTCTCTGCGCTTGATCTTCAGCGCCTGAGCGCGGGCCAACTGATCGAGCATGAAGGCACGTTTGCCTTCATCCTTGCCGGCCAGTGAAAGCGCGAGGTCGCGGTCCATCCAGCGTTTGATCCGCAAGTACAACCACCCGTGGAAGTACAGACCGGCGACGGTGGTAACGACGATGATGAAGTAATCCATGAAAATCCTCGGGGCGGTGGCGCAGGATCGGTCATTTGGCGCTAAGGTTGGGATTCTGAGGGAAGAGCACAGGCGTCTGTACCTCGCCTGAATGAAAGCCAATTTATCCGCACTGCGTCGTGACAGACGTCAAGCTGCGGAGTTTAATGAATAGATGTTCTTTTGGAGTTGATGCTATGCGTAAGTCTGTTCTGCTGGTTGCTTCCTTTTCCACGATGGCGATGTTGCTTACCGGTTGCCAATCGAGCCTGACCGGTGACTCCTACTCCCGTGACGAAGCGCGTCGCGTGCAGACGATTCGCATGGGCACCATCGAATCCCTGCGTCCGGTCAAAATCGAAGGCACCAAGACCCCGATTGGCGGCGCTGCAGGCGCTGTGGTCGGCGGTGTTGGTGGCAGCGCTATCGGCGGTGGCAAGGGCAGTATCGTTGCTGCTGTCATCGGTGCGGTGGCGGGTGGTCTGCTCGGTTCCGCAACCGAAGAAGGCCTGACCCGTACTCAAGGCGTGGAAATCACCGTTCGTGAAGACGACGGCAGCATGCGCGCCTATGTGCAGCAGGTTCAGGAGAATGAAGTGTTCCGTGTTGGCGAGCGGGTACGGATTTCGACTGTTGGCGGGACTAGCCGCGTTTCGCACTAAGCGAGAGCAAGCGGTAAAAGAAAACCCCGATCAGGTGACTGGTCGGGGTTTTTTGTGGCCGTTGCCTTTTTGAATCAGGTTTTTCAGTCTTCGCGACAAAGTCCGATGCAGTAAATCAAATCGTCCCTGAAGGGTGTTTTGACAAGCTGCATGATTTCTCTGGCTTGGGTTTGCGTCAGGTCATGCTCACCCATTGGTACGTCTTTCAGGGATTTCCATCCCATTACGTCAAGAACTGCTTGCTCTGAAGTCTGCGGTACATCTTTGTCATATTGCAGAGAGTCGTCTGGATTTGATTCTGGGAAAAATCCAGAAAGAGCTAAAAAAATCATTTTTCAATACTCGATCGTCACTTGGTTGTAGTGCGTCTTTCAGGTTTTGCATTACCCGTCTGCTCGCCCGTTTGAATATCGAACTCGCCGAGATGATCCCCTTCCCAGTTATAAACCTCGACAGCTCCATGTTGATAGTCCCACTCATAAATGCGTTTCTTGCTTTCCCAGCGCTTGCGATGCCCTTTGTTACGAACCGGTTTTGCGTCGGGGAATGCAGGGAGTAACTTGGGGGGAATATGGTAGTCGTGGTCACCGGATACCGGACCCTCAACCACTATATACAGCGGTCTTACCCCCGAACCCACCGGAAACACCAGAATGAAATCCTCGTACGCCGGCGGATAAACCGGATTAACCAGAATCGCATCCGCTGCATTCGTTGGCGGGTAAACCCAGATGTGCGGTGTCTGCGGGGCGGCCTCCAGCGCCGGAATACCGAGGATGTCTGAGCCATCCACGGCTGGCGTCCAGATCAGTTCGATACCTTTGCCCTTGCCCAGAACTGCGACGAACTGGCCGTCGCGCGCAATGAATTGCACGACATCTACCATTTCCCAATCGCGATTCTTGCCGGTATAGAAGGCGTAGCCTTTGAGGCTGCCGTTGGCCTGTTGTTCGATTCGCAGGCGTACGCGGGTGCGGGCCTGTTTGAGCGCGCGCAGTTGTTCGTCGGTGTAGAGAGCGCTGTCGCCAAGGCTTGACGGTATGAAGAGCGCGACCAATCCCACCAGGGTGGCCGCTGAAGTACTGGCGGCGACGGCGGGCAGCGCTTCGAAGGCAGAACCTGCCAGGGATTGTTCGCTACTTACCTGAAGGGCCGGTAACTTATGGCGAGGGAGCAAGCTCCCTCGCAACAAAAGCCCTTCACGAACATTTTAAGTTTTCGGCAGAGCAGTGCTCTTGCGACTGGCCGCCGCCGTTACCGCATAACCAATCAACGCGGCGAACAGCGAGCCGGTCAGGATGCCCATCCGGTCCATGCCTGCGTATTCGCTGGCACCTGGAACGAAGGCCAGCGAACCGACAAACAGGCTCATGGTGAAGCCAATCCCGCAAAGAATCGCGACTCCCAGCACCTGACCCCAATTGGCACCCTGAGGGAGGGCGGCGATGCCCGTCTTCACGGCCAGCCAAGTCAGGCCGAACACACCGACGGTCTTGCCCACCAACAGGCCCACGGCAATGCCCATGGGTACGAGATGGGTGAAGCTTTCGACGGTGACGCCACTCAGCGACAGGCCAGCGTTGGCGAAGGCGAACAGTGGCAGGATGCCGTAGGCGACCCAAGGATGCAGCGCGTGTTCGAGGGTCAGCAGCGGCGAAGGCTCGGCGTTTTTCGTGCGTAGCGGAATGCAGAAGGCCAGGGTTACGCCGGCCAATGTCGCGTGCACACCGCTCTTGAGTACGCACACCCACAGGATCAGGCCGATGATCATGTACGGGCCAAGCTTGACCACGCCGAGGCGGTTCAGCGCCACCAATGCGGCGATGCATGCTGCTGCCAGACCCAGCGACAGGGTCGAGAGATCGCCTGAGTAGAAGATTGCAATGATCACGATGGCGCCAAGGTCATCGATGATTGCCAGGGTCATCAGGAACAGCTTCAACGACACCGGTATGCGTTTGCCAAGCAGAGCCAGCACGCCGAGGGCGAAGGCGATGTCGGTGGCGGTCGGGATCGCCCAGCCGTCGAGGGCAGCAGGGTTGTCGCGGTTCAGGAACCAGTAGATCAGCGCCGGCACCAGCATGCCGCCAATAGCGGCCGCGCCGGGCAGGACGAGCTGCGATGGCTTGGACAACTGACCGTCGAGCACCTCGCGCTTCACTTCCAGGCCGATCAGCAGGAAGAACAGCGCCATCAAGCCGTCGTTGATCCACAGCAGCAGGGGTTTAGCGATTTTCAACGCACCGATCTGCGCCACCACCGGGGTGTCGAGCAGGCCGCTGTACAGCCACGAAAGCTGTGAGTTGTTGATAATCAAAGCGAGGATGGCCGCGGCGATCAGTAATAGACCGCTGGCAGCTTCCAACTGAAAGAAACGCGTGAAAGTGCTACGCAGAGGCAAGGTCGCTCTCCATCGATAAGTCAAAAAGGTGGAACACCCTAACCCGTACCGTTAGTTGTTAAAACAAAAGTTATATTCTTTTTTGTTATATGTCGTTACAACGCGTCTGCTGCAAAGCCAAGGTCAGCCTAGCAGTTGCCTGGCACATTGAGACTCAGCTGTATCTGTGCGCGATGCAGGAATTTTTCTAAGCTTGCGAGAGAGCCTTCGAGGAGGCTGAACTCCTGCCCGATTCGACCGAGAACCCTGACCATGAGCGACACCCGACAGTGGGCCCGCGAAGCCATCCGCATCATTGAAGCGGATTTTCAGCGCAGCGCCGACACCCACCTGATTCCCTTGCCGTTGCCGGGTTTTGCGGGCATCGAGTTGTACTTCAAAGACGAATCCAGTCATCCGACCGGAAGCCTCAAGCACCGCCTGGCCCGCTCATTGTTCCTCTATGCACTGTGTAACGGCTGGCTTAAACCCGGTGCGCCGGTGATCGAAGCGTCCAGCGGTTCGACGGCGATTTCCGAAGCGTATTTCGCGCGCATGCTGGGTCTGCCGTTCATTGCAGTGATGCCGGCGACCACGTCCAAAGAGAAAATTGCCCAGATCGCTTTCTACGGTGGGCAAAGCCACCTGGTGAAAGATCCGACGCAGATCTACGCCGAATCCGAACGCCTGGCTCGCGAGCACGGCGGCCATTTCATCGACCAGTTCACCTATGCCGAGCGCGCCACCGACTGGCGGGCAAACAACAATATCGCCGAATCGATTTTCCAGCAGATGCGCTTCGAGCAGCATCCCGAGCCGAGCTGGCTGATTTCCAGCCCCGGCACCGGCGGCACCACCGCAACCCTCGGCCGTTACGTACGCTATCGCCAGCACTGCACCCGCGTGTTGTGTGCGGACGCCGAACGTTCGGTGTTCTTCGATTACTACCAGACTGGCGACGCCAGCCTGCGTCTGGATTGCGGTTCGCGGATCGAAGGCATCGGTCGGCCACGGGTGGAGGCTTCCTTCCTGCCCAAAGTGATCGATGCGATGGTCAAGGTACCGGACGCCTTGTCACTGGCAGCCATGCATTATCTGGCGCAGCGGCTGGGACGGCACGTCGGTGGGTCGAGCGGGACCAATCTGATTGGCGCGCTGATGGCGGCGCAGCAGATGAAAGCGGCGGGGGAGTCGGGGTCGATCGTGGCGATTCTGTGCGATGGCGGCGAGCGTTATGCCGACACCTACTACGATCAGCAATGGCTCAAGGCTCAGGGGTATGAGCTGGACGAGTTGATCGAGGCAGTGGCGGCGAGTGCCGAACGCGGTGAGGTGCTGCCGACCTCTGTCCTGCGCGCCAACATTTAAAAGCAAAAAGATCGCAGCCTTCGGCAGCTCCTACAAGAGAATACATTCCTGTAGGAGCTGCCGAAGGCTGCGATCTTTTGATCTTGAGATTTACGCTTTGAGGCCCAGAATGTCCCGAGCCACAGCCTCGGCAATCCGAATTCCGTCCACGCCCGCCGACAGAATCCCGCCCGCATAGCCCGCACCTTCACCGGCGGGGAACAAGCCCTTCACGTTCATGCTCTGCAGCGTTTCGTTGCGCGTGATGCGCAGTGGCGACGAGGTGCGCGTCTCGATCCCGGTCAACACCGCATCGTGCAGCGAGTAACCGCGAATCTGCTTCTCGAACGCCGGCAAGGCTTCGCGGATCGCTTCAATAGCGAAATCCGGCAGAGCCAGCGACAGATCACCCAATGCGACCCCCGGCTTGTACGACGGTTCGACTTCACCCAGTTCGGTCGAAGGAATGTCGTTGATGAAATCGCCGACCAGTTGCGCCGGAGCCTTGTAATCGCTGCCGCCAAGGATGAACGCATGGGATTCCAGGCGTTCCTGCAACTCGATCCCGGCCAGCGGGCCGCCCGGATAATCGACTTCCGGTGTGATGCCGACAACGATGCCGGAGTTGGCATTGCGCTCGTTACGCGAATATTGGCTCATGCCGTTGGTGACCACCCGGTTTGGCTCGGAAGTCGCCGCCACCACGGTGCCGCCTGGGCACATGCAGAAGCTGTAGACCGAGCGGCCGTTCTTGGCGTGGTGCACCAGTTTGTAGTCGGCGGCGCCGAGTTTCGGGTGGCCGGCGTATTTGCCCAGACGCGCACGGTCGATCAGCGATTGCGGATGTTCAATACGGAAACCTACCGAAAACGGCTTGGCTTCCATGAACACGCCACGGCTGTGGAGCATGCGGAACGTGTCGCGGGCGCTGTGGCCGAGGGCCAGAACCACATGTCTGGAGTGCAGGGTTTCGCCGCTGGCCAGTTGCACGCCGACCAATTGTCCGTCTTCGATGAGCACGTCGCTGACGCGCTCCTGGAAGCGTACTTCGCCACCCAGTTCGCGGATCTGCTCGCGCATGTTTTCAACCATGCCGGTCAGACGGAACGTACCGATGTGCGGCTTGCTGACGTAGAGGATTTCTTCCGGCGCGCCGGCCTTGACGAACTCGTGCAGAACCTTGCGGCCAAGGAACTTCGGATCCTTGATCTGGCTGTACAGCTTGCCGTCGGAGAATGTACCCGCGCCGCCTTCGCCGAACTGCACGTTGGACTCAGGGTTAAGCACACTTTTACGCCACAGGCCCCAGGTGTCCTTGGTGCGCTGGCGCACTTCGGTGCCGCGTTCCAGAACGATCGGCTTGAAGCCCATTTGCGCCAGCAGCAGGCCGGCGAAGATTCCGCAGGGGCCGAAACCGACCACGATCGGGCGCTGGTTCAGGTCACTCGGCGCCTGGCCGACGAATTTGTAGCTGACATCCGGCGCCACGTTGACGTTACGGTCGTCGGCGAACTTGCCCAACACCTTGGCCTCGTCGCTTACGTTGAGGTCGATGGTGTAGATGAAGCACAGTTCGGAGGACTTTTTGCGCGCGTCGTAGCTGCGCTTGAACAAGGTGAAATCGAGCAAGTCATCGCTGGCGATGCCCAGACGCTGCACGATGGCAACGCGCAGGTCTTCTTCGGGATGGTCGATTGGCAGCTTGAGTTCAGTGATTCGTAACATGGCGAGGATCCGGGTTCGCGGGGCGCACAACTGCGCCAGGGCGTTTGAAGGCCGGGATTATAAGCCGCAAAGGCCGGATCCGGTGAGGCTAAAACACTCAGTCGTTACGCGATCCGCCGAAATACCCGCAGCCGCGCTGCACCTGGCCATCGATGCGCAACTCGGCGCTCATGTGCTGCACGCTGCCAGTGCTGCTGTCGACGCAGCGCTGCGGTGCGACCCACAATTCGATGCGCTGATTGTTGGCTTCACTGCTCAGATTGAAGCGGCCATCGCCCAGTTGTTCTTCAACATAAGGTACGGCGAGTGGTGGCTGACCGTCGCGGTCGATGACCATGCCTTTGCCGCTGACCTTGACGTTCCATTCCGGGCCATGGCCGGCAGCACGCAGGATCAACAGCTTGAAATTGGGGTCATCGCAGGCCGTGCCCGAGCGCTCGACGCGATACAACTGAGTCAGATCGAGTCGGTCGCCGGCGACCTTGCCGCGCACGTCGGCGAACAGCTTGCCGTGCTCATCGGCGAGGGTAGCGGCCTCTTGCAGAACGCTGGTGCCGCCGATGTCGTTGACCACGTATTGACGCTGATCCTGACACGGCTGGAACACCAGTTTGCCGTCGGCAGCGGTCAGTTGCCCCTGCATCCGTGTCTGCCCCACATGGGAGGCACTTTCACGTTGGCCATCGAACAACTGGCACGCGGCGAACAACGGCAACAGGGCAACAAGGACTAACGAACGGGCAACACGCATCTTCGACTCTCCAGACAAGTGCCGCCACGTTACTGAGGCCAGCCGCCGATCACAAGGTTTGTGTAAACGCTATTGAGTGGGCTCCAGCGCCATTGCATAGTGATGCGCTGTCGAGGAGCGGTGGCGAAGGAGATTTGGATGCAATGGAAAACCATGATGTTGCTGCTGATGATGGCGGGAGCCGGCGCTGGCCAGGCAGCCGACCTCCAATTTACCTCTTCTGCAGACTTCAAACGGCTGCAAATACTGCTTGAGGATCAAGACGGGGCCAACCCGGACCATGTCGAATTATCAGTCACCCTGACGGCCGAAGCGGCGAAGCGCGCTCAACAAGTGAGCCTTGCAGCGATGGGGCAGCCATTGACCGTATCGATCAATGGCCTGCCGGTCACCACGGCAACGGTGCATTCCGTTTTGAGGGAGAGGTTCCGGATATCGATAGAACGCCCCGTGGCCAAAAGACTTTTGCCGACCCTGATCAACTAAGTCTCATCAACCGACGTGAAATGTCTGGCCTGTCTGCAAGCCTTCGACACTTTTGGCGTAGGCCAACGCCACATCCGCCGCAGGAACGGGCTTGTAGCCACGGAAATACGGGGCGTATTTACCCATCGCTTCCAGCAAAACGGTCGGGCTGATCGAGTTCACTCGCAAACCGCGCGGCAGTTCGATGGCGGCGGCACGGACGAAGCTGTCCAGCGCACCGTTGACCAGTGCAGCCGAGGCGCCACTGCGGATCGGATCGTGGCTGAGCACCCCAGTGGTGAATGTGAACGAGGCGCCGTCATTGGCGAATTCGCGGCCGATCAACAGCAGATTGACCTGACCCATCAGTTTGTCTTTGAGGCCGAGTGCGAAGCTGTCTTCACTCATTTCTCCCAGCGGGGCGAATGTCACGTTGCCGGCGGCGCAGATCAGTGCATCGAACTTGCCGGTCTGCTCGAAGAGCTTGCGGATCGACGCGCTGTCGCTGATATCGACGTGAAAGTCACCGCTGGTACGACCGATACGAATGACCTCGTGGCGTTGCGACAATTCTTTATCCACGGCCGAACCGATGGTGCCGCCAGCGCCTATCAACAGAATTTTCATCGTGCTGTGCCTCAAGTGATTGAACGAGGTTTCAATCTAGAGTGGTTTTTCCTGCGGATAAACGCGCTAATGGGCAACCTTTGGTTTTCAAATGGAAACAGTCCATGAGCGAAATGGATGATCTGGCCGCGTTTGCCGTGTTGATCGAGGCTGGCAGTTTCACCTTGGCAGCGCAGCAACTGGGTTGCAGCAAAGGCCAGTTGTCCAAGCGCATCAGTCAGCTGGAGGCGCGGTTTTCCGTGGTCTTGCTACAGCGTACGACCCGACGTTTGAGCCTGACCGCCGCCGGTGCGGCATTGTTGCCACAGGCGCAGGCACTTGTAGTCCAAGTGGAAAGGGCACGTCAGGCATTGGCGCGGTTGAAGGACGACATGGCCGGCCCGGTGCGTATGACGGTTCCGGTTTCGCTGGGGGAAACCTTCTTCGACGGTCTGCTACTGGATTTCTCGCAGCAATACCCCGAAGTGCAGATCGAGCTGGAACTGAACAACAGCTATCGCGATCTTTCGCGGGATGGATTTGACCTGGCGATTCGTAGCGAAGTCGCCAATGACCAACGGCTGGTGGCCAAACCGCTGCTGGCCTGGCAGGAAATGACATGTGCCAGTCCTGACTATCTCGAGCGCTTCGGCGAGCCAATGACGCCCCAGGCGCTGGCCGAACACCGCTGTTTGCTCAACAGTCATTACAGCGGTCGCGAGGAATGGTTGTACCACCAGCAACACGAATTACTGCGGGTGCGGGTGTCGGGGCCGTTCGCCAGCAACCATTACAATCTGCTCAAGAAAGCCGCTCTCACCGGCGCCGGCATCGCCCGGTTGCCGTCGTACCTGCTGCAGGAAGAATTGGCTGACGGGCGATTGCGCTGGCTCCTGCGCGACTACCAGACCCGGCGCATGCCGATGTACCTGGTGCACCCGTATCAAGGCGGGTTGCCCAAACGCACGCAGGTATTGGCAGATTATTTGATCGGCTGGTTCAAGCGCAGCGGCGAGGCGCTCGACCGCCTGCAGCGCTAATTCCGGTTTCACTCCAGTCTCCGTGGGAGCGAGCCTGCTCGCGAAAGCCGTACATGGCGCAACACATTTGCTGAATGTGAAATCGTATTCGCGAGCAGGCTCGCTCCCACACGCAATTGCTCAGCTTGCGAATCGGCGGGCGATCAGGTGATCGATCGAGAGCTTGCCCGGCCCGGTTGCCATCAAGTAAAGCAACACCGCCGCCCAGGTGCCGTGGGTCGGGTATGCATCCGGGTACACAAACAACTGAATGGTCAGGGTCATGCCCAGCAGCGCCAACGCCGAAAAGCGTGTAGCGAAACCGAGCAGGATCAGAACAGGAAAGAAATGCTCGGCAAACGCGGCCATGTGCGCGGCGATTTCGGGCGAAAGCAGCGGCACGTGGTACTCGCTTTCGAACAGCGGAATCGTCGAGCCGGCCAAGTGTGGCCAGCCCAATTGAAAGGTGCCGTCGATCAGATCGATGGCCAGGCCTTCGACCTTGGTTTGCCCGGATTTCCAGAACACCGCCGCAATCGAGAAGCGTGCAAGAAAAGCGATCAGGCTGTGGGGGATTTTTTCCAGCAGCGCGATGGCGCGGATGATCAGGTTATTCATGGCTGTTCCTTGAATTTCAGATGAGTGATGGCGTTGTGCGCGATCAGCAGACCGAGGGTTTGGGCCAGATCGAATGGCGGACTGTTTTCTGCCGCCGCCAGCAGTGGCTGGCCTTCGATCAAATGGCGAATGAACGTGCTGGCGCCGGGCTCGAGCGCAAACACTTCAACCTCCAGGCCGTTGCGCAGTACCAGAGCGTGCTGTTCACGGCTGATGTCGATGCCGGCGAGTGTTGCCTCCTGCTGGTGCGCCGCCCAGATCGCAACCACGGCATAGGCTGAATCAAGCAGGTGCAGGGACGGATGCAGTTCGAAACGCAGCTCGCTCAATACCTGCGGGGCGTTCAGGGCCGCGGTGATCTGTTCCGGGCGCACTGGCTCGGCATCGGCGGCGTGGTAGGCGCGGGTGCGCAAGTGTTCCAGGCGCGCGATGTCGGCCAGATAGGGCACGCTGCAGGCTGGTTCAAACGCGGCTATGAAATCCGCAAAATCTTCGCCGTAACGGCTCATCAACGGACTTCGCGGCGGCTGGCCCTGGACGAAAATGGCTGCCATGGCGCGAAAGAATGCCTCGCCAACCAATTGCATGACCACCGGGCAACTGTCCGCCAACGCGTTGATCAATGAACTCTGCACATTGTTGCGATACACCGCGAAACGGCTCTCAGGATCGGCGCCGTTGGCACTGCACAAACCTTCGGGGCAGGGCGATCCAGGGTTGAGCAGCGCGGCGCAGAAAGCGGCGTGAGTGCTCATGACGAACGCCTCACACGCTGCAACAACTCATCGGCCTGCTGCGCTTCGGCCAGCAACACGTTGAACGGCGGCACCTGATTGTCACGCTCGATCAGCGTCGCCACCGGGCCAATGCGCTCCAGCACTTGGCGATACAAATCCCAGACCGCTTGATCAATGGGCGCGCCGTGATCGTCGATCAGCAAGCGGTCGCCGAGGCTGTCGGAATCTTCGGCAAAACCGGCCAGATGAATTTCGCCAACCGCGTGCAACGGCAACGCATTGAGGTAGGCCAAGGGATCGCGCTGATGATTCACGCACGACACGTAGACATTGTTGACGTCGAGCAGCAAACCGCAGCCGCTGCGACGGATCACTTCAGCAATGAAATCTGCTTCGTCGATGGTCGAATGCCGGAAGGCCAGATACGTCGCTGGATTCTCCAGCAGCATGGGGCGTTTGAGGGTGTTCTGCACTTGGTCGATATGCTCGCAAACACGTTTCAGCGTCGGCTCGTCATACGCCAGTGGCAACAGGTCATTGAGGAACACCGGGCCGTGGCTCGACCATGCCAGATGTTCGGAAAAGGATTGCGGTTGATAGCGTTCGATCAACTCGCCGAGACGCTGCAAATGCTGAACATCCAGTGGCCCTTCAGCGCCGATGGACAGTCCGACACCGTGCAGCGATAACGGATATTGCTCGCGAATCAATCCGAGAAAATGATGAAACGGACCGCCGGCAACCATGTAGTTTTCGGCGTGGACTTCGAAAAAGCCGATGTCCGGCTGCGAACCGAGCACTTCGCGAAAGTGCTCGGTCTTGAGCCCCAGCCCGGCACGGGGCGGGAGCGCTGCGCAGGCTGCCTGAGTGCGGGGGAGGGCATGGTCGTGGGGTGTGAACATGATCGTCACTCAGGCAGGCGGCAGATCAGGACTTGGCTTTGAACTCGGTCATCTGACCGAAGCCGGTCGGCGAGGTTTTGCTCTCGGTGGTGGCGCAGGTGCCTTCCGGAACGAGTTTCCAGGCGTTGGCCTGGTAATCCATTTTCGAGGTGCCGGCACAAGTGGTACCAGCGCCCGCAGCGCAATCGTTCTTGCCTTTCAATGCCACGCCGAAGCATTTTTCCATTTTGGTGTCGGCAGCTTGAGCGGTCGAAACGCTAGCGATGCTCAGCGCGGAGCCAAGGGCCAGAACCAGTGCGGTGGCGGACAGGGTGCGGGTAGTAGCAGTCATGGTGTTTCTCCAGATTCAGCTTGGGGTTTTACAAGCGAAATGTGCTTGCTTGTCCCTCTAGAGAAATGACATGGCAATGCGTTACAGCCCCGTACAAATCTTTTTCAGAAAATACGCCATCCCTGTGTAGGAGCTGCCGAGGGGGGGGATTTGACGGGCACAAAAAAAAAACGGCCCGAAGGCCGTTTTTTTGTTTGGCGCAACCCATCAACCGCCGAGATACGCCTCGCGCACTTTCGGGTCGGTCAGCAGCGCTTCACCGGTGCCTTGCATGACCACGCGGCCGTTCTCCAGAACGTACGCACGGTCGGCGATTTTCAGCGCCTGGTTGGCGTTCTGCTCGACCAGGAATACCGTCACACCGTCCTTGCGCAGCTGTTCGATGATGTCGAAGATCTGCTGGATGATGATCGGTGCCAGACCCAGCGACGGCTCGTCGAGCAGCAGCAGTTTCGGCTTGCTCATCAGCGCACGGCCGATGGCGAGCATTTGCTGTTCGCCACCGGACATGGTGCCGCCGCGTTGGGCAAAGCGTTCTTTCAGGCGTGGGAAAAGTCCGAGAACCTTGTCCATCTGTTCCTGATAGTCGCCCTTGTCGGTGAAGAATCCGCCCATGGCGAGGTTTTCTTCAACGGTCAGACGGGCAAACACCCGACGACCTTCCGGGACCACGGCAATGCTCTTGCGCATGATCTGCGACGAGTCCTGGCCGATCAGTTCCTCACCCATGTAGCGGATGCTGCCGCTGTGCGCTTGCGGCGAACCGCACAGCGTCATCAGCAGCGTGGACTTGCCGGCACCGTTGGCGCCGATCAGGGTCACGATCTCGCCCTGACGGACTTCGACGTTGACGCTGTGCAGGGCCTGGATCTTGCCGTAGAAGGTGGAAACGTTTTCGAACTGCAGCATTTACGCTTCCCCCAGGTAGGCTTTGATCACTTCAGGATTGTCGCGGATCTGTTCCGGCGTGCCGTCGGCCAGAGGCGTGCCCTGGTTGATCACAACGATGTGGTCGGAAATGCTCATGACCAGTTTCATGTCGTGCTCGATCAGCAGCACGGTGACGTTGTGCTCTTCACGCAGCATGCTGATCAGCGCTTTGAGATCTTCGGTTTCCTTCGGGTTCAGGCCGGCGGCCGGTTCGTCGAGCATGAGGATCCGCGGTCGGGTCATCATGCAGCGGGCGATTTCCAGACGACGTTGCTGACCGTACGCCAGGGTGCCGGCAGTACGGTTGGCGAACTCTTTGAGGTTGACCTTATCCAGCCAGTACTCGGCAAATTCCATCGCCTCGCGCTCGCTTTTGCGGAACGCCGGGGTCTTGAACAGGCCGGACAGGAAGTTGGTGTTCAGGTGACGGTGCTGGGCGATCAACAGGTTCTCGACCGCCGTCATGTCCTTGAACAACCGCACGTTCTGGAAGGTGCGCACCACGCCTTTGAGGGCGATCTTGTGGCCCGGCAGGCCCTGAATCGGCTCGCCGTCGAGCAGGATGCTGCCGCCGCTAGGCTGGTAGAAACCGGTCAGGCAGTTGAACACGGTGGTCTTGCCCGCGCCGTTCGGCCCGATCAATGCAACCACCTGTTTTTCCTTCACGGTCAGGGCCACGCCGTTGACCGCCAGCAAGCCGCCGAAGCGCATGCTCAGGTTTTCAACTTTAAGGATCTCGCGGCTCATTTTCGCAACTCCATGTGTGGGCGTTGCATCGGCAGCAGACCTTGTGGACGCCAGATCATCATCAACACCATCAGGGCACCGAACATCAACATGCGGTACTCGCTGAACTCACGCATCATTTCCGGCAACAGGATCATCACCACGGCAGCGAGGATCACGCCGAGCTGCGAGCCCATGCCGCCCAACACGACGATGGCGAGAATGATCGCCGACTCGATGAAGGTGAACGACTCCGGTGTCACCAGGCCTTGGCGGGCGGCGAAGAAGCTGCCGGCAAAACCGGCGAACGCAGCACCGAGGGTGAACGCGGAAAGCTTGATCACGGTTGGGTTGAGACCCAGCGCGCGGCAAGCGATTTCGTCTTCACGCAGCGCTTCCCACGCACGGCCGATCGGCATGCGCAGCAGGCGGTTGATGACGAACAGTGCCGCCAGCGCCAGCAACAGGGCAACGAGGTAAAGGAAGATCACCTTGTTGATCGAGTTGTACTGCAGGCCGAAATACTCGTGGAAGGTTTGCATCCCTTCTGCGGCTTTGCGTTCGAAGGTCAGGCCGAAGAACGTTGGCTTGTCGATGTTGCTGATGCCGTTCGGGCCACCCGTGATGTCGGTCAGGTTACGCAGGAACAGACGGATGATCTCGCCGAAGCCGAGGGTCACGATCGCCAGATAGTCACCGCGCAAACGCAATACCGGGAAGCCCAGCAGGAAACCGAACGTCGCCGCCATCAGGCCGGCAATCGGCAGGCAGATCCAGAAGCTCAGGCCGTAGTAGTGCGACAACAGCGCGTAGCTGTAGGCGCCGACGGCGTAGAAGCCGACGTAACCAAGGTCGAGCAGACCGGCCAGACCGACGACGATATTCAGGCCCAGGCCGAGCATCACGTAGATCAGGATCAGCGTTGCAATGTCCACCGCGCCACGGGAGCCGAAGAACGGCCACACCAGCGCCAGCAGGATCAGCGCAATGATGAAATAGCGCTGGGTGGTCGGCAGGGTCAGGAAGTTGCTGGCCTTGGCCGGGATCAGCGGCATGCCCGGCGAGGAACGCCAGGCCTTGCTGATCTGCTGGTTGAACAGCACGCGCAGGAACATCAGCACCGAGCAGATGGCGATGGTCGCCAGAACAGCCGTGCTGGTGTTGTGCACTTCCAGATTGATGCCGACGATGGTCAGTTTCAGACCCAGTACCGGGTAGGCCACGGCCCACACCAGCAAGGCACTGAACAGTGCCTGTTTCAGATTCCTAGTCATACTTTCTCAACCTCCGGACGGCCCAGAATGCCGGTCGGACGGAACAACAGCACCAGAACCAACAAGCCGAAAGCCACGACGTCCTTGTACTGGTCGCCGAAGATATCGGCACCGAAAGCTTCCGCCACCCCAAGCACCAACCCGCCGAGCATGGCGCCGGGGATGCTGCCGATCCCGCCCAGTACCGCGGCGGTGAAGGCTTTGAGGCCGACGAGGAAACCGGCGTTCGGGTTGATCACCCCGTATTGCATGCTCAGCAGCACAGCCGCGACGGCCGCCAGCGCAGCACCAATGACGAAGGTCAGGGCGATGATGTTGTTGGTGTTGATGCCGAGCAGGTTGGCCATCTTGATGTCTTCGGCACAGGCGCGGCAGGCGCGACCCAGACGAGAGCGAGAGATGAACAGTGTCAGGCCGAGCATGGCGATCAACGTGACCACGAACACCACGATCTGCATGTAGGAAATCAGCACTTCTTGTGCGCCACCTGGCCCGAAGACGATGTTGCCCGGAATCAGGTTGGGGATAGCTTTGTCCTTGGAGTCTTGCGCCAGCAGAACCGTGTTCTGCAGGAAGATCGACATACCGATGGCGGAAATCAGCGGGATCAGACGGTTGCTGCCACGCAGGGGGCGGTAGGCGATCCGTTCGATGCTGTAACCGTAGGAACTGGTAACGACGATGCTGGCGATGAACGCCGCCGTCATCAACAGCGGGACACTGTCGAGTCCCATCATGGTGAGCCCGGCGATGGCGATGAACGCCACGTAGGAGCCAATCATGTACACCTCGCCGTGGGCGAAGTTGATCATTCCAATGATGCCGTAAACCATCGTGTAGCCGATGGCGATCAGGGCATACATGCTGCCAACGTTCAGGCCGTTAACCAGCTGTTGGAAGAAGTGATAGATGTCAGGCATTACAGCGCTCCTAAAAACCTGATACGCATTTCACTGGTGGAGTCATTTTCCCGCCCGGCCCCGTGGATCTTTATCCACTTCGAATCCGGGTTTTGCCAGCGAACCGCTGATGACGGTTTTGAGATTTTCAGGTGGGGAGACTGGCGGATCACGCCAGCGCGGCCCTATACATTCGTAAAACAAAGCCCACGGCACGCCGTGGGCTTTATTGGCAGTCAGTCTGGCAATGCCTTACTGAGGCGAAACTTCAGTTTTAGGTTTGCCGTTGTGCCACTCGTAGACTACGAATTTGAAGTCCTTGAGGTCGCCCTTGGCGTCGTAGCTAAGGTCGCCAGTCGGGGTCTTGAAGGTGCCGGCGT
This sequence comes from Pseudomonas sp. A0308, assembly GCF_044218815.1. Lineage (NCBI taxonomy): Bacteria > Pseudomonadati > Pseudomonadota > Gammaproteobacteria > Pseudomonadales > Pseudomonadaceae > Pseudomonas > Pseudomonas sp. A0308. The sequence goes on along the minus strand of NZ_CP162581.1, from coordinate 1,894,298 downwards.
GAATGGCTTCCGCCACTTTGGTCGGGTCTTCGGACTTGGCAGCCTTGATGCCTTCGGCGATCAGGGTCACGGCCGAGTAGGACGGGAACACGAACGGGCCGCTCGGATCTTCTTTCTTCGCTTTGAATGCATCAGCCAGGGCGATGTTGGCAGGGTCCTGGTCGAAGGATTTCGGCAGGGTCACCAGCAGGCCTTCGGCAGCGTCTTTGGCGATCTGGGTGATCGAGTCGTTACCCACGCCTTCCGGACCCATGAACTTGGCTTTCAGGCCTTTTTCCTGAGCCTGGCGCAGGATCAGGCCCAGCTCCGGGTGGTAGCCGCCGTAGTAAACGAAGTCGACGTTGGCTTGCTTGAGTTTGGCAATGATTGCCGAGAAGTCCTTGTCGCCGGCGTTGACGCCTTCGAACACGGCAACTTTGGTGCCTTTCTTCTCAAGGGTCGATTTGACGGCAGTGGCGATGCCTTCACCGTATTGCTGCTTGTCGTGCAGCACGCCGACGATTTTCGGTTTGACGTGGTCGGCGATGTAGTTACCGGCGGCAGGGCCCTGGGCGCTGTCCAGACCGATAGTACGGAAAATCATTTTGTAACCACGGGCGGTGATGTCCGGGCTGGTGGCAGCCGGGGTGATCATGATCACGCCTTCGTCTTCGTAGATGTCCGAAGCCGGTTGAGTGGAGCTGGAGCACAGGTGACCGACCACGAACTTGACGCCGTCGTTGACGACCTTGTTCGCAACCGCTACCGCTTGTTTTGGATCGCAGGCATCGTCGTATTCAACGGCTTCGAGGTTCTTGCCGTCGACGCCGCCCTTGGCGTTGATCTGTTCGATGGCCATTTTCGCGCCACTGAACTGCATGTCGCCGTATTGGGCTACTGGACCGGTCTTTGGACCGGCGATACCGATTTTGATGGTGTCAGCTGCGAACGAATGGCTGGCAACCCCGGCCAGAACCATAGCGGCAAACAGTTTGGAAATCTGCTTAGTAGCCTTAGTCATAGTGCTCCACTCTTACTGTTGTAATTTTTTTTTGAGTTCTGGCGCCGTAGCAGCAGAACCGGGTCAGATATCTTTGCGATACCTTCCGGAAATGCCCTCGGCAACTGTACCGGTACAGTGTAGAGCGCCGGTTGTTGGCCTGGGAAGCAGGCGCCGAGGGACAAAACTTGAGGGTGTCGCATTTTTGAATGAAAAAGACAGAATTGCGGCGGGGCGTTCGTGGGCATATATCCCAATCAACAGCATTCCTTGGCCTTCCTGCGCTTTTCGTTCGGTGCAGCTTTTTGCAACCGGGTTTTTCTGGCGGACCACCGACGTTATTATTCGCGTCGATTTCTTTTCCGGACAGAACCCATGAACCAAGAACCTAGCACCCTCTATGCCAAGCTGCTTGGTGAAACCGCATCTATTACCTGGAAGGAGCTGGAGCCGTTCTTCGCCAAGGGTGCCCTATTGTGGGTCGACCCGAGCCTGGATCTGATCGCCGCCGCCGAAGCCGTGGCCTCTGATGAAGGCGAGAAAGTCGCTGCCTGGCTGGCCGAAGACAAGGTCGCCAAGCTGTCTGAATCGCGGGCGCTGGATCTTTTCGAGCGTGACCCTGTGCTGTGGGCCGTGGTGGTCAGCCCGTGGATTTTGATCCAGGAAAGGGCAGGCGAATAAGCGTGCGCACCTTATTGGTGCGCGACCTCATCCAAAGAAAGTGTGTAGCCGAGTAGCGTGATGGCACGTTGCCGTAGAGATTCGCCACAGGCAGGGGTGGCATAACGGTGACGTAAACGTAACGAGCACAGTTTAGTAAGCCGCCTGACGGCTGCTTAATTGTTTCTGGATGTTGGATCGGCTGAAATTTTCAGTGAATTTGATGGCCTCATCGCTGGCAAGCCAGCTCCCACAGGGTCGTTGTTGAACACACAACCTGCGCACGACCCAAAACCTGTGGGAGCTGGCTTGCCAGCGATTGCGGCAACTCGGTCTGGAGTCAGACCGTAAACGACTTCCCGGTATGGTTATTCAGCGAAATAACCTTGGTCTTGCCAATCCGGTGACGGTAGATCTCGCGCAGGTACTTGATCGACTTCTTCACGCAATCACGCGACAGACGAATGTCGTTGATCGAGACAAACTTCTCTTTATCGTTGATCAGTTCGCGGTACTTCTTTTCGTACATCGGTTTGATCGCGTACCAGTTGGTGTCGAGGATCTTCGCCGGGTTTTCGAACTCGTTGAGCAGTTCGTCGATGCGGTCTTCGTCGAATTCTTCATTGATGATGAAGTCGAGGATCGAGTTATCCAGCGTTTCGTCGAAACGGTACGGATTTTTCGCGAAACAGCGTTTGATGAACGCGACGATCAGTGTCAGGAAGTCGTCCGACAGGCACGGGCTCTTGGCGATCAAGGTGGTTAGGGACAGGTTGGCCGAGGCACCGATCACCAGTGCGTAGCGCTTGAGCGTGGTATTGGGGAACAGGCTGTTGAGGTGCGTCTTCAACCGGTTCAGATCCATGTACGACAGCTTGTAGTCTTTGGGCAGCGAAACGATCGACACCACCGACGAGCAGTTCTTGAAGAAATGCAGGTCGTGCAAGGCAGCGGCATCGTAGCCGGAATTCTTGTACTGTTCGAGCGAGGCACGATAGCGCTTGGACTCGATCGGCAACAGGCTGATGCCTTCAATGGCCTGGGTGACTTTGTTGAAGTGCGGCAGGTCGATCGAACGGAAGAACAAGTCGTCGATGTTCAGACGCTGCGGTTCTTTATCGAACACCTTGAACTTGTCGCTGCTCGGCGGCGGGGTTTCCGGCACCACCGATTCGGCGTAGGCGATCGCCACCGGGCCGGCCAGGCTCATGAACAGGTCGTTGGCGTCGAGGCGAATGGTTTCGCCGATGTCGATGCCGGCGCGACGGAAGTAGTTCTGGTCGTAGTCGGTGGTGACTGCCTGCGCCGTCAGAATGTTGAAGATCTGCTGCGAGATGTACTGATTGGCGTGTTTCTCCATCGCATTGACATCAATGTTCTGGATGTTGCCGTCATCGTTTTCTTCGGCGTAACGCATGATGTCGTTGGAGATCAGCATCATCGCGTTCCATGGGCGGATACGGCCCATGACGCTGGCTTCGCTGCTGTCTTCATTGGCGAAGTTGTAGGAGAAATCCCATTCTTCCGAAAGGTATTTGCACAGCAGGCGACCGGCGTTGATGTGCAGCGCCTCGGACATTTCGCTGCGGTGGTCGGAAATGTTCGGCAGCACACAGATGCCGCTGGTGAAGATCGGCTCGAACACGAACGAATGACCGCTCTTGCCGTCGTGCTCATCCATCGGCTTGGTGTCGAACGTCTTGTTCATGTACGAATGCTGCTGGGCCAGGCCAAACTCCGAGGCCATGCCCGAACCCGTACCGCCGCCGGCACTGAAGATCGAAAAGTACAGGCGCGACTGGTTGGCCTTGATGCCGCAGCTGTCGATCAGGTACGAGTGGATCATTTTCCAGTCTGGACTGGAGAAGCGCTGGGTGTCCTTGTTGAGGATGATCTTCGCCAGATACTGGCCGAGGATCGGCGCGTTACCGGCGCCACCGGCGTGGACTTCGGACAGGTCCATGATTTTCATTTTGCTGTAGTCGCGCAGGAAGCCGCTCTTTTCGCTCTTGCGCGAGAAACGGATGCGTCCGGCGATGTCTTTGTCGAGGTCGCCGAGCATGACCAGCGGTTCCACCAGGAACACCGGTTTGCTCGCTTTGCTGGTGCCAAGTCGCAGGTTGTTTTTGATCCACTGCGCCGGGCTGTAGCCCTTGTCGGCCGAACGCCGGTCGCCTGCACGGTCTTCGTTGTTGAATTCATTGAGGTAGAACTTGCGCGCGTTGTACACCAACTCCGCCACATCGAGGGCGATGTTGGAGCCGCAGCGACCGAGGCCGATCAGGCACACCGACGGGAATTCCTGATCGCTGTGCTGCTCGTTGTCGCCTTCCAGATGCGGCGGGCGCGGGAACACCATGTCGCGCAAACCGTCGAGGTTGTCGAGGATGCGGTCGGTGTTGGTTTCGGTGAAGTACAGGTATTGCTGGGTCGACAGCGGGCGCGAGGGAACCAATGGCTTGGACGATGACGGGCTGTTGGCGGCCGGGCTCAAGGTCAGATCGGATACCGCTGTGGCGGGATTATTTTTAGAAGTCATTGTGCGCCATGTACCTGGACTGGGTTGGTCCGGTGACTGAATGTCAGCGAACCTCACGGAATAAGATGTCGCGTCTTTTTTGCGCGAATTTGGCCCTAGCGTCAGGGACTTGGCCTGACTGTCGCTTGGGGGGAATCCTTTCCTGATCGTTGATGAATCGGCCATTATTCGGCGATCTTTAATCAAAAGGAGGCTAAATGATGTCATCGCTACCATCGTTGGGGTTTGCCGGAATTGGCCTGATGGGCCTGCCGATGTGCCGACGCCTGCTGGCGGCGGGTTATCCGCTGACGGTGTGGAACCGCAATCCGGCCAAGTGCGCGCCACTGGTCGCGGCCGGCGCCCGACAGGTCGCCAGCCCGTCTGAACTGTGCGAACACGCCGACGTGGTGATGTTGTGCCTGGCGGATACCGCCGTGGTGCGCGAGGTGGTATTTGGCCCGGCCGGTGTCGCCGAGGGCGCGAAGGGCGGTCAGTTGCTGGTGGATTTTTCCAGTCTCGAACCTACGGCCACTCGAGAGATGGCCGCGCAATTGCTGAGTCAAACCGGCATGGCCTGGCTCGACTCTCCGGTGTCAGGCGGGGTGGTCGGCGCCGAGGCCGGCAGTCTGGCGATCATGGTCGGTGGTGAGGCGGCAGATCTTGAGCGCGTACGCTCGGTGCTGCTCAATCTTGGCCAGCGCGTTACGCACATGGGCGGCGTGGGTGCCGGTCAAGTGACCAAGGCCTGTAATCAGATGATCGTCGCCTGCAATGCGCTGGTGATCGCTGAAGTGGTGGCACTGGCCGAGCAGGCCGGGGTCGATGCGCGCTTGATCGCTGAAGCGTTGGCCGGTGGTTTTGCCGATTCGAAACCGTTGCAGATCCTCGCCCCGCAAATGGCCGAGAGCCGTTTCGAACCGGTGAAGTGGCACGTGCGCACGCTGCTCAAGGATCTCGACACCGCCGTGAAATTCTCTCGCGAGCAAGGCTCGGCCACGCCGATCAGCGGATTGGCCGCACAACTGATGCGCCTGCATGGGGCGCAAGGCTTTTTGGAGCAAGATCCAGCGACACTGGTGCAAATGTACCGCGCGCCAGAATCAACGGATTGACCGAGTGTGATTGTTTGCGTTGATTGATTTCTTCCAGCACCGGGCGTAGCTCGTCCAGCGGCACCGGGCGGCTGAGCAAGTAACCCTGAATGAAATCGCAGCCGGAGCGTTCGAGGAATTCGTACTGCTCCAGGCTTTCGACGCCTTCGGTGACCACCTGCAAATGCAGGGTGTGGGCCATGACGATGATCGCCTGGACGATCTCCATGTCTGCCGTCGCCTTGGGAATGTCGAGGATGAACGAACGGTCAATCTTCAGCGTGTTGAGCGGCAAGCGCTTGAGGTAAGCCAGTGACGAGTAGCCAGTGCCGAAGTCGTCGATCGACAGCGACACGCCGAGGGCGCGGATCTGCCGCAACAGCACCAGAGTATCGGCGATATTGCCCATCAAGGCATTTTCGGTGACTTCCAGTTCCAGACGTTCCGGAGCGACGCCAGCGGTGCGCAACGCATTTTCGATTTCGTCGGCCAGTTCTTCGCGAGCGAGGTTCAACGGCGAACAGTTCCAGGCGATTTTCAGTTCTTCGCAGCCATGTTTCGACAGCTCGCCCAGGTCCTTGCAGGCCCGGCGCAGCACCCAGTTGTCCAGCTCGGCAATCAGGCCATTGTTTTCCGCGATGCTGATAAAAGAGTCAGGTGTCAGCAGACCACGAATCGGATGCTGCCAGCGGATCAGCGCTTCGAGCTTGGTCACCCGACCGGTTTTCAGTTCGAAGATCGGTTGGTAATACAGCGTCAGGCCGTTTTCTTCGCGCAGTGCGTGGCGCAGTTCTTCTTCGAGTTGCAATTCGAGGGTCGCGCGGTTTTTCAGGCTGGAACTGAAAAAGTGCAGGCCATTGCGCCCGGCGCCCTTGGACTGATACAGCGCCAGATCGGCGTGCTTGAGCAATTCTTCGCAGGTGCTGCCATCTTCAGGAAACAGACTGATGCCGATGCTGGTGGTCATCACCATGCGGCGTCCGGCCAGTTCTATCGGCTCCTTCATCTTGGCCATGATCCGCTGGGCCATGTTGCGCGCCTCATCGCGGTCGCGCAGGCTGATCAGAATGCAGAACTCGTCACCGCCGAAACGCGCGACCACATCTTCATGGCTGCGCACCGAACCTTTGATGTGATTGGCAATGACCTTGAGCAGGGCATCACCGGCGTCGTGGCCAAGGCTGTCGTTGATGCGTTTGAAGTGGTCGATGTCGAGAAACATCACCGCGAGCATGCCGCCTTCGGTGGTTTTCTGGCTGAGCTTCTCGGCAAAGATCTGATTGAAGCCGCGGCGGTTGATCAGGTTGGTCAGGGCGTCGTAGTTGGCCACTTGTTGCAGCGCCATGCGTGCCTGATCAAGTTGGCTGAGCAGGGCGTTGACCCGGCGCAGGTCGTTTTCCTTGTTCTGCAGTTTCTTGTCGAACAGCGCCGCGCTGATCGCGCTGCTCAGAATCAACAGGATGATCAGCGCGACTGTCAGGCCCAGTTGCAGTTGGCTGGTATCGACGGGCGTCGCGGGCAGGCTGCCCTCGGGCAACACCAGTTGCAGGGCTGCCATTCCAGTGAAATGCATGCTGAAAATGCCCGCGCCGAGTATCAGCGCCGCGCTGTATTTGAGCAGTTGATGAGCCATGCCACTGCCTTCGCGCAAGTAACCGGCTACCCGCAGCGCGGCGAAACTGGCGCCGATGGCGATAGCTATCGACAGCGCAAACAGGGACGGTTCGTAGTACGCAGTGGCGCGCGATTGCATGGCGGCCATACCCACGTAATGCATGCCGGCGATGCCGAGGCCGATGAGCAGTGCGGTTTTCAGGTAGAGCACCAGGCTCGGCTGCGCATGGCTCAGCGTGTACATCGCCAGCCACGAGGCGAGCAGGGCGATCAACAGGGAAAACAGGGTGATCGGCAGGTCGTACTGGATTTCAATCGGCGCCTGAAAGGCGAGCATGCCGATGAAATGCATGGCCCAGATGCCGCCGGCCAGGCAGGTGGCGCCTATCCAGCGCCACAATCGCTGGGAACTCGGGTCGTCGGCGTGGGCAACCCGCTCGGCCATATCGAGGGTGGCAAAACTCGCAGCGCAAGCAACCAGATAGGCCACCAGCACCAGCAAGGGATTATGTGTGCAATCAAGAATGACCTGCCCGCTCTCCGGCAGCTCGGTAACGAACTGCAAACCAAGCCACTCCATAGCACGCCCCGTCTCTGAAGTCCTACCGCGCGGTTAACGCTGGCTGAAGACAGAAGTATAGAGGCGGTTTTCGGGGAGCAAGCGGTAGTGGCACATTGGTGCTAATGATTTCGGCATTAGCGTCATAGCGATTGGCGCTAAGGGTCAGGCGCTCTTCTCAAAGGGGATTTCGGCCCAGTCCGGTTGCAAGGGAGGCAGTCCGAAACGGGCGCGCGCCTTGTCGCAATCGACATTTTGCTCGCCGTTTTCCCAAGACGACTCGAATTCACGGCAGGTGCTGGAGCGTTTGTCATAAATCGAACAGCTCACGGTGCTGCCAACGTCACCCTCCAATGCGGTGCATCGAGGCGATTTGCAGTCGGTGCCGTTCATCGCCACCCGGCTGGGAGAGATTTGAGTCACCAGCTCATCGGGCACTGTACCCCCGGACGAAGCACATTCACCCCAGAAAAAAGACACGCGAAAATGGGAACAGCAGGCACCGCAATTCAGACACGGACTGACTTCGGACATTGGGGAGGGTATCAAAGGGATTGATCGGGAGATCCGGACGGATCCGGTGGCCATTCTAGGCTTCGCAACGGCAATGGGAAGGGGGGCTTGAAACTATTTTTTTATGGCAAGGTTTTGCCGGAAAAGCCCCGGATTCAAGGGGATTGCAGACTTATCAAGGGCTTACGTTTCGTTACAGTGACATGGCCCTATATCAGGCAGACGAATGATCACAGACAGCCGCCACAGCGCTGACTAGATTGCAGGTTCCGGGCTCGGATGCGTTGGCAGTGAAGCCCTATAACAATAAAGAGACGGACCCATGCAGAACTCGACCCAAGCGGCGAATGCCTGGCGCATTCTGTTCCTGCTGTTCCTCGCCAACCTGTTCAACTTCTTCGACCGCACCATTCCGGCGATCATCATCGAGCCGATCCGCATGGAATGGCATCTCAGCGACTTTCAGCTGGGCATCGTCGGTACGGCATTCACCATTGTTTACGCGATCGCCGGGTTGCCGCTTGGGCGCATGGCTGATACGGGTTCACGCAGCAAACTGATGGGGTGGGGGCTGGCGACATGGAGTGCGTTGACCGCCGTCAACGGGCTGGTCGGCAGTTTCTGGAGTTTCCTGATCGTGCGAATGGGCATCGGCATTGGTGAGGCCAGCTATGCGCCGGCCGCCAACTCGTTGATCGGCGATCTGTTCCCGGCTCATCGCCGGGCGCGGGCCATGGGCATCTTCATGCTGGGGCTGCCGCTGGGGTTGCTACTGGCGTTCTTCACCATCGGCTGGATGGTCAAGGCGTTCGACAGCTGGCGCGCACCATTCTTTATCGCCGCCGTGCCGGGCTTGTTGCTGGCAGTGTTCATGTTTTTCATCAAGGAACCCAAGCGCGGGGCGGCGGAAAGCGTGCAGGTGTCGCAGGAGAAAGTCGACAAGCCGATCCGCCGGATCCTCGCTGTGCCGACCTTCCTGTGGCTGGTGATGGCGGGGCTGTGCTTCAACTTTGCCACTTATGCCTGCAATTCGTTTCTGGTGCCGATGCTGCAGCGTTATTTCCTGATGCCGTTGCAGGAAGCGGCGGTGGCGACCGGTGTGATCGTCGGCGTGACCGGGCTGATCGGTTTGACCCTTGGCGGCTGGATTGCCGACAAAATCCACCAGCGGGTGGCTAACGGTCGTCTGTTGTTTGCGGCATTCAGCCTGATCATTTCGACACTGTGCACGGCGTGGGCGCTGCACGCCGGACGGATCGAGATAGGTCTGTTTGTTGCGGTATTCAGCCTGGGTTGGCTGTTTGCCTACAACTTCTACACTTGCGTGTACACGGCGATTCAGGACGTGGTCGAACCGCGCCTGCGGGCCACGGCGATGGCGTTGTTCTTTGCCGGTTTGTATTTGCTGGGCGGAGGATTGGGACCGGTGGTGGTAGGCGGGTTGTCGGATCATTTCGCGCACACGGCGATGTTGGCAGCCGGGGCGCAGCAGATGACCGAAGCATTCAAGGCTGTCGGGCTGCATGACGCGATGTACCTGATTCCGGTGGCACTGTTCCTGACCATGGTGTTTCTGTTTTTGGCGGCGCGGTGTTTTGTGCGCGATGCGCAGCGGATGAAAGAGGGGTTGGTTGCGGTGGTTGAGCCTGATGTTGCAGTAGCGACTGCATAACCGCTATCGCTGGCAAGCCAGCTCCCACAGGTCCTGAGGTGATCACATGATTTGTGGGCGACTCCATCACTGTGGGAGCTGGCTTGCCAGCGATAAGGCCATCAATATCAGCGGATAAATAACAGGCAAACAAAAAGGCCCGCATCACTGCGGGCCTTCTTGTTTTCAGCGGTGGAGCAGGGTGGTTTAACCCGCCACCAATACCCGGATCGCTTCCAGGCGCAACGCCGCTTTATCCAGCATCGCCAAGCCCTGCTCCCGCTGCTCGCGCAACGCAACCAGTTCGCTGTCACGTACGGTCGGGTTGACCGCTTGCAGCGCGGTCAGGCGCGCCAGTTCTTCGTCGGTGTCGGCCGCCAGACGGCGACGGGCCTCGGCCACGCGCTCGGCGTGACGCGGGGTGATCTTCTCTTCACCGGCGTTGATCCGTGGCGTCAGCTGATCGCGCTGGGCCTGGATGAACTTGTTGGCGCTGGCACGTGGCACGCTTTCGAGCTGATCGTTCAGCGTCTCGAACGAAACGCGTGACGACAAGTCGTTGCCGTTGGCATCCAGCAGGCAGCGCAGGGCGGCCGGTGGCAGGTAACGGCCCAGTTGCAGCGAACGCGGGGCAACCACTTCGCTGACGTAAAGCAGTTCCAGCAACACGGTGCCCGGTTTCAGCGCCTTGTTCTTGATCAGCGCGACGGCGGTGTTGCCCATCGAACCGGACAGCACCAGATCCATGCCGCCCTGCACCATCGGGTGTTCCCAGGTGATGAACTGCATGTCTTCGCGCGACAGCGCCTGGTTGCGGTCGTAAGTGATGGTCACGCCTTCGTCGTCGCCCAGCGGGAAACTGGCGTCGAGCATCTTCTCGCTTGGCTTGAGGATCAGGGCGTTTTCCGAATGGTCTTCGCTGTCGATGCCAAACGCATCGAACAGGGTTTCCATGTAGATAGGCAGGGCGAACTGATCGTCTTGCTCAAGGATGTCCTCGACCAACTGATCGCCTTCGCCCGAACCGCCGGAGTTGAGTTCCAGCAGGCGGTCGCGACCGGTGTGCAGCTCCTGTTCCAGACGCTCGCGCTCGGTGCGCGCCTCGTCGATCAGCGCTTGCCACTCGCTGTCGTCGGCTTCTTCGAGCAGCGGCAGCAGGCGCGGGCCAAACTGATGCTGCAGGGCGTTGCCGGTCGGGCACGTGTTGAGGAACGCATTCAACGCTTCGTGATACCACTGGAACAGACGCTCTTGCGGGCTGGTTTCCAGGTACGGCACGTGCAGTTCGATGATGTGCTTCTGACCGATCCGGTCGAGACGACCGATACGTTGTTCCAGCAAGTCCGGGTGCGCCGGCAGATCGAACAGCACCAAATGGTGAGCGAACTGGAAGTTGCGACCTTCACTGCCGATTTCCGAGCAGATCAGTACCTGCGCGCCAAACTCTTCGTCGGCGAAGTAGGCGGCGGCGCGGTCGCGCTCAAGGATGTTCATGCCTTCATGGAACACCGTGGCCGGGATGCCGGAGCGCACGCGCAGGGCGTCTTCCAGGTCCATCGCGGTTTCGGCGTGGGCGCAGATCACCAGCACTTTGGTGCGCTTGAGCATTTTCAGCTGATCGATCAGCCACTCGACGCGTGGGTCGAATTTCCACCAGCGCTCTTCTTCATTCGCATCCGGCTGCGCCTGGAAGCTGACTTCCGGATACAGCTCGGCGTGGTCGCCCAGCGGCAGTTCGAGGTATTCGTCCGGGCACGGCAACGGGTACGGGTGCAGATTGCGTTCCGGGAAACCCTGCACGGCGGCGCGGGTGTTACGGAACAGCACGCGGCCGGTGCCGTGGCGGTCGAGCAGTTCACGCACGAGGCGGGCGCTGGCTTCGGTGTCGCCATCGTTGACCGCGGTCAGCAGGGCTTCGCCTTCGTTGCCGAGGAAACCGTGGATGGTCTTGTGTGCTTCAGGCGACAGGCGCCCTTTGTCCAGCAGCTCCTGAACGGCTTCAGCCACCGGGCGATAGTTTTCGCTCTCGGCGCGGAAGGCGGCCAGGTCATGGAAACGGTTCGGATCGAGCAGGCGCAGACGGGCGAAGTGGCTGTCCTGTCCCAGTTGTTCCGGGGTCGCGGTGAGCAGCAACACGCCAGGAATCACTTCGGCCAGTTGCTCAACCAGCGAATACTCGGGGCTGGCCTTTTCTTCGTGCCAGACCAGGTGGTGCGCTTCGTCGACCACCAGCAAGTCCCAACCGGCGGCGAACAGCGCGTCCTGGGCTTTCTCGTCTTCGACCAGCCACTCCAGCGCAACCAGCGCCAGTTGGGTGTCTTCGAACGGGTTGGCGGCATCGCTTTCGATGAAGCGTTCTTCGTCGAACAGCGCAACTTGCAGGTTGAAGCGGCGGCGCATCTCCACCAGCCACTGGTGCTGAAGGTTTTCCGGCACCAGGATCAGCACGCGATTGGCACGGCCCGAGAGCAGTTGGCGATGGATCACCAGACCGGCTTCGATGGTTTTACCCAGGCCCACTTCATCCGCCAGCAATACGCGTGGCGCGATGCGGTCGGCGACTTCACGGGCGATGTGTAACTGGTGCGCGATCGGTTGCGCGCGCACGCCGCCCAGACCCCAGAGCGCAGATTGCAACTGGCGGCTGGTGTGTTCGAGGGTGTTGTAACGCAGGGAGAACCACGCCAACGGGTCGATCTGCCCGGCGAACAGACGGTCGCTGGCCAGACGGAACTGAATGAAGTTCGACAGCTGGGTTTCCGGCAGGGTGACGGCTTCGTTCTGCGCGTTGAGGCCGTGATAGACCATCAGGCCATCGACGTCGTCGACTTGCTGGACAGTCATCTTCCAGCCTTCGAAGTGGGTAATGCTGTCACCGGGCGAGAACCGCACGCGGGTGAGGGGCGCATTCCGTAGCGCGTACTGGCGGGTTTCGCCAGTGGCCGGGTAAAGCACGGTCAACAAGCGGCCATCCTGTGCCAGAACGGTGCCTAAACCAAGCTCTGCTTCGCTGTCACTGATCCAGCGTTGCCCCGGTTGATACTGCTGCGCCATGCTGCCTGACTCCCACCTTGAAAAAGCGGGCTATCTTAACGGAATGCAGGCTTCAGGGCCAAAGGATTAGGCGCAGCGGCAAGTTTTTAGCCACAAGCGTGTAGCACGCCTAATGCGGTCATCTGTCAGTTTGCGAAGGTTGTGGGGCACCAGTGAGTGCCAACCCTGTCACAAGTTTGCGACCAGTGGCTCAAGGCACCTTCGCCGCAGCCGATAGCCTGCTGACAGGAGATCTCTTATATGTTGCCACCGATGCTCCCCTTGAGCGTTGTGCCAGTTACTTCTCAGCAGGATCCGATTCGTCAGCGACCGGACATTCCTCCTGTAGTGCCGGTGCAGGAAAGCTCGAACGAAAGCACGATCGATCTGCAAAAGCGTGATCCTGAAGAGGACGGTTTGCTGCTGCGCGAAGAACAGCGTCGCCAGCAGGAGCGCGATCGCCGTCGCCGCGAAGCCGATGAAGACCCTGAAGAACACCTCGCCGTGCCCGGCGACGAACTCAATGCCGACAACACCGTGCCCGTCGTGCCGCTTATGGAAGATCAGCCGCGTCAGGGTTTGTGGGTCGATATCGAGATCTGATATTCGTCGTTTACATAAAATGTTCTAGAGCGTTGGTGCTGGCGACTGGTCAGCGCTGGCGTGAGGCTGCATTATTGGCGCAGTCCTGCCGTTGTCGCGGCAGTTGTGATTATTTTTAGCGATGTATGTTGCCATGAGCCAAGACGACAAACTGATCGACCTCAATTCTGAGCGTGCCAAGCGCGTACATGACATCAAAGAGAAGCGCTTGAACGAAGTGCGCAATGCCTTCGAGCAGGCAATGCCTTTGGGGAAACCGAAGAAAAAATCGAAGAACAAGCCGAAAAAGCGTTGATCTCCTCCTGCATCCGTTGATGCATGTCAGTTATTTCCCCTCCTTTGCGTTCTGTGTTGGCCGGACTTGATCCTGGTCAATTATTGCGCCTGCGTGTTTGGTTAACTTAGTTCCATCGCAGCAGAGCAGGTTCAGGAGGCCAGTCATGTTTTTCGATAACGTGGTTTTTGCCGGAGTGCTGACTGTCGGCCTCATGGTTCTGTTTTTTGCAGGGTTTGGATTTTTTATCTGGAAGGATGCGAATAAGCGCAAGAAGTGATTCTTCTGGATTGATGAGCACGCAAGGCATTTTGGGCGACTTCGGTTGCCCTTTTTTTTTGCCTTGGCGGCCTGTGGGCCGACCAGGTTGTTGGGGGGGCTGTGTGAATATCCGTTTTTTGGGTGATGGCTGAGTAGGGTTCCGCCCTTACGGCGGGTCACCTTTTCCAAGCGCCGAAAAGGTAACCCAAAAGGCTTTGCCCTGACGTTCGGCCCGCTCGCTGGGGCTCGGGGTTCCTTCGCTCCGGGTTCATCCAGGGCATCGATTCCGGTTTGCTTCGCTGCACCTCCTTTCGATGTTCTCCCCGGATGAATCCCTCCACTCAGCCTGCCGACGGGCCTGAAGATCAAAAGCTCAGCCGAGCTAACGCTCATCCTGTTGAGTGGGGGAAGAGCGTGCGGTCGACTCTTGTTTTGTGGTGGGTTTTCCCTCGCGCCAGCCCTCTCCCTAGGGTGAGGGGCTCTTGATTTGCTGCCCCTTCGGCAGGCCGTACGCCGGGGCAAAGCCTTTTAGGTTAAGGGCGAAACCCTAAGCAGCCCTCGCCGCAGCCAAGGATATGGCCCCAAATCCCAAACCAAAAAAAGGCGCGATCCTCTCGAATCACGCCTTTTTCATTTCCAGCTATCTATCAGCTACCCAACGCCTTGGACGCCAGCCAGAACAAGCCGGCGGACAGTGCCACGGTCGCTGGCAGGGTCAGTACCCAGGCCAGCAGGATGGTGCGAACCGTCCCGCCTTGCAGGCCGCTCTTGTTGGCGACCATGGTACCGGCCACGCCCGAGGAGAGTACGTGGGTGGTGGATACCGGCAGGCTGAAGATGTTGGCCATACCGATCAGGGTCGCGGTAGTGATCTGCGCCGACATGCCTTGCGAGTAGGTCATGCCTTGCTTGCCGATCTTCTCGCCGATGGTCAGTACTACGCGTTTCCAGCCGACCATGGTGCCCAGGCCCAGGGCCAGAGCGACCGCCAGAATCACCCAGAACGGGGCGTATTCGGTGGTGGTGGTCAGGTCTTTGCGCAGTTTGTCGAGGTCAGCCTTTTCGCGTGGTTCCAGGCCAGGCAACTTGCCGACTTTCTTCGCAGTGTCGTCCAGGCACAGCAGGTAGCGACGGACTTCAATACGGCTTTCGGAAGACAGCGAGCGATAGTCCGCAACACCTTTAAGGGTGTGCAACAGGGCGGTGATGGTCGGTTCGGTCTGCTGCGGGTTGCAGCGGAATTTCTCCGGCAGGTCGCCTTCCACGCTCTTGCCCAAAGCCAGGAATTCACCCAGCGAATCGCTGTTGCGCTGGTAGAACTGGCTCAGGTGCAGCGTCGCGTCGCGGGTGCGTTCGATCTGGTAGGTGGTGCTGTTCAGGTCGAGGACGAACTGCGCAGGTACGATACCGATCAGCACCAGCATGATCAGGCCGATGCCTTTCTGACCATCGTTGGAGCCGTGCACGAAGCTTACGGCCATGGCCGAGATCACCAGAACCAGACGGTTCCAGAACGGTGGGTGCTTCTTGTCATCGAGCTTGCGGCGTTGTTCCGGCGTCTTGTGCATCTTCGACAGCGGGCGCCACCATTTCAGACCGATCAGCACCAGCGCCGCGATCAGGAAGCCGGCCATTGGCGAGAACACCAGCGAGGCGCCGATGTCGATCGCCTTCTGCCAGTTCACACCATCGGCCAACGGAATGTCGTTGATCAGGGCGTTGGCCAGGCCGACACCGAGGATCGAACCGATCAGGGTGTGCGAGCTGGAGGCCGGGATACCGAAGTACCAGGTGCCAAGGTTCCAGGCGATTGCCGCGGCGAGCAACGAGAACACCATCGCCAGCCCGTGGCCGGTGTTCACATTGATCAGCAGCTCAACCGGCAGCAAATGGACAATGGCATACGCCACGCCAACGCCACCCAGCAGAACGCCGAGGAAGTTGAACACGCCGGAAAAGAACACCGCCAGGTGAGGCGGCATGGCTTTGGTGTAGATAACAGTGGCTACCGCGTTAGCGGTGTCATGAAATCCATTGATGAACTCGAAGGCGAGGACGAATGTCAGGGCGAGCAGGAGGCTCACAAGCACCCAAGCATCCAGTCCGCTGAATAAATCGATCATGAAGGTTTTCTGACCCGGTCGTAAGGGGGCGCGATTATGCCAGAAAAGTCTCGAAATCGATGCCCTACCTGCTAATCAGTAACACTCTTATTCGAATTAATTTGTTGCAGCGCATTAAAACCAAGCGGCGCGCAGGGTCTTTCAAGTTACTGAATTTATTGGGAAAGGCCAGTGATGGCGGGGCTTTTGACCGATAAAACACGGGCTCATACGCTTGTCTGAAATATAAATGAAACCTGTAAGAAGCTTCCTATCACCCTGTAGGACGGGGTAATGGCTGCTGCCCGCGGATAGCGGGCGCACAGGGCATCGTCGTCACACCGCGCTTGTAAACGGTGCGCACTGACCCTCGAATATCAAAACCGGTTGGCTCATGGCTCTTCGGCTTTGAGTTCCTTTTCGATCTTTTCGATTTCCTGCTTGAAGACCTGATCCTGAACGGTGGGGCGCTTGCGCCACGCCTTGCGTTCTGGTTCTGGCTGAGCGGCGTAGGTGGTGACTTCCCCGCCGTAAACTTCCTTGTAACGTTGTTCCTGGCGCTCAAGTTCCGCGCGCAGTTCGTCTTTCGTCACAGTGCTACCTGTATGAGTTGAGTTAAATGTCTGGTGAAACGCACTGCAACGAATCGATTGAGCAATCTACCGAAGACCAACACCTGAACAGGCGTTGCTGGGATCGGCAAGACGATCAAGACTTGCGTCTAGCAGGCGGCTACGGCACCAGATTAAAACTGACGCAGCATCAGTTTCCAGTTTCAGCGAGCGTTGGCATTACATTGACAATAAGTGCCAGGCGCTGGCCGGGGCCGACAGCGATGGACATCGCGTCAGCGGGTGGCGACCCCGGTATTTAAGAACGGGGTCCCACTGAGGTGCATTATAGCGGTCGATTCGGGAATGACTATCTTTGCCAAGTTAAAAACGGTTCCGGATGTGTGATCGTTTTGTTACTCGCAACTTTTATCGCTAGTTGAACTGCGCACAGACCGTTATTTGCGAAGTGATCTGTTTTTGACGTCATTTAGTCGAGCAACTCAGACGAAAATTCAAAGTGCCGACGAAGTCAGCAAACGTCACATGAGGTCAGGCAAACGCTACCTGATCAATTGCGATAATCGGTCGGCGGTTCGATAATCGCCCAATCTTCGCGTCGCAACCCTTGTGCATCCCGCCGCGAGCCGCTTGTATAGCCATCGATCCGTGCCGGATAAGGACCTGAAATGAACGATCAAATGCGCAACTCCTTCACTTCCGTGGCGCCGCCGATCGTCGCCTCGCCGGCCAAGCGCATTCAGGCGCTGACGGGGGATCCGGATTTCATGACCTCGCTGGCCCGTGGCCTGGCGGTGGTTCAGGCATTTCAGGAGCGCAAACGGCACCTGACCATCGCCCAGATCAGTCATCGCACGGAAATCCCCCGCGCTGCCGTGCGCCGTTGCCTGCACACCTTGATCAAACTCGGCTACGCCACCACGGACGGTCGCACCTACTCGTTGCTGCCCAAAGTGCTGACCCTCGGCCACGCTTATCTGTCGTCGACGCCGCTGGCCGTGTCCGCCCAGCCGTACCTCGACCGCATGAGCGAGCAACTGCACGAAGCCTGCAACATGGCCACGCTGGAGGGCGATGACATTCTGTACATCGCCCGTTCGGCGACCACCCAGCGTTTGATCTCGGTGGATCTGTCGGTGGGCGGGCGCCTGCCGGCATATTGCACGTCGATGGGGCGGATTCTGCTGGCGGCGCTGGACGACACGTCGTTAGGTGAATACCTCGACCACGCCGAACTCGTTGCCAAGACCAGCCGCACGATCCACACCCCGGACGCTTTGCTTGAATGCTTGCAGCAAGTGCGGCAGCAGGGCTGGTGCATTGTCGATCAGGAGCTGGAACAAGGCCTGCGCTCGATTGCCGTACCGGTTTACGACGCTTCCGGCCAAGTGGTGGCGGCGCTCAACGTCAGCACCCACGCCGGTCGTGTCAGCCGCACCGAGCTGGAACAGCGCTTTCTGCCGGGCCTGCTCAGCGCCAGTCGCGACCTCAGTGCGCAACTGTTTGCCTGATGAAGCTGTTCGATAAACGCACAGTGTTGCGTTTATCGAATTGACGCTAAAACCCCTGGATCATTAATGTCGCGGCAGCGTCATCCGGCGCTGATGTGAATGAGCTCGCCGGACTGCCGACTCCCATAATAATGACAAGAGGCAACTCACTATGCGCACGCTCCCCGACTGTCTCCGCACCGATCGCTGTTGCCGGATTCAACGCAACGCCTGATCCCGACCTTCTATTCTTGTGCCTGTGCCGCTCTCTGGCCGGCCGCCGTTCGACTGCGTTTTTTGCGTGGAATAAAAATAATGAACCAGCCTCAGTCCGCTGTGGGTAACTGCCTCGACGTGCAGACCTTCATCAATGCTCAACCGATCTCGCGCTATCAGTGGCGGGTGGTGATCCTGTGTTTCCTGATTGTGTTTCTCGATGGCCTCGACACCGCAGCGATGGGCTTTATTGCCCCGGCGTTGTCGCTGGATTGGGGCATTGATCGCGCCAGCCTCGGCCCCGTGATGAGCGCCGCGTTGATCGGCATGGTCTTCGGCGCACTCGGTTCCGGGCCTCTGGCAGACCGCTTCGGACGCAAAGTCGTGCTGGTCGGCGCGGTATTTCTGTTCGGCGCGTTTAGCCTGGCGTCGGCCTACGCCACCAACATCGAAGAGCTTTTGGTCCTGCGTTTTCTCACCGGGTTGGGCCTGGGCGCCGGTATGCCCAACGCCACTACGCTGCTCTCGGAATACACCCCGGAGCGCAAGAAGTCGTTGTTGGTGACCAGCATGTTCTGCGGCTTCAACCTCGGCATGGCCGGTGGCGGGTTCATTTCCGCGAAGCTGATCCCGGCGTTCGGCTGGCACAGCCTGTTGCTGATCGGCGGGATTCTGCCGCTGATTCTCACCGTGGTGCTGGTGTTCTGGCTGCCGGAATCGGCGCGCTATCTGGTGGTGCGCAACCGTGGCACTGACAAAGTGCGCAAGACGCTGGCGCCAATCGATCCGGTTACCGTCGCCCAGGCCTCAAGCTTCAGCGTGCCGGAACAGAAAACCGTCAAGGCACGCAACGTGTTCGCGGTGATCTTCTCCGGCACCTACAGCACCGGCACCTTATTGTTGTGGCTGACCTATTTCATGGGCCTGGTGATCGTCTATCTGCTGACCAGTTGGCTGCCGACGCTGATGCGTGACAGCGGCGCGAGCATGGAGCAGGCAGCGTTCATCGGTGCGTTGTTCCAGTTCGGCGGGGTGTTGAGCGCGGTCGGCGTAGGCTGGGCGATGGACCGGTTCAATCCGCACAAGGTCATCGGCACTTTTTACCTGTTGGCCGGGGTGTTTGCCTACGCGGTGGGGCAGAGCCTGGGCAACATCACGCTGCTGGCGACGCTGGTGCTGGTGGCGGGGATGTGCGTCAACGGCGCGCAGTCGGCAATGCCGTCACTGGCGGCGCGGTTCTATCCAACCCAGGGCCGGGCGACCGGTGTGTCGTGGATGCTCGGGATCGGCCGCTTTGGCGCGATTCTCGGGGCGTGGATGGGCGCGACGTTGCTCGGATTGGGCTGGAATTTTGAGCAGGTGTTGACGGCATTGGTGATTCCGGCGGCGTTGGCGACTGCTGCTGTCGTGATCAAGGGCATGGTCAGTCATGCGGATGCGACTTGAGTTTCAGCGTAGGAATATTCGTTGAAGGTTCCGCCCCCTTCGCGAGCAGGCTCGCTCCCACAATGGAATGCATTTCAAATTGTCGGAGCGAGCCTGCTCCGGGCGGCGTTCCGACGAAGCTTTTGATCTGATTGATAGGCTGACAACAATCTGTTCGATAAACGAACACTCAGTCGATTATCGGATTGTTTGGTGATTTTCACAGGCTTAATCTTCAGTGACTCCGGCGCTGAACCTCGCGCCTTTTTATCACTGGCGATCCACTACAAAAACGGGAGCCCGCTCCATGGCTGAGATCCTTTCGCTGCACGACGCGGTGAAGCAATTCGTCAACGACGGCGACACCGTTGCGCTCGAAGGCTTCACTCACCTGATCCCTACGGCGGCGGGTCATGAAATCATTCGTCAGGGCAAGAAAGATCTGACGCTGGTGCGGATGACGCCTGACCTGATCTACGACCAACTGATCGGTGCCGGCTGTGCGCGCAAACTGATTTTCTCCTGGGGCGGAAATCCGGGTGTGGGTTCGCTGCACCGTCTGCGCGATGCCGTCGAGAAGCAATGGCCGCAGCCACTGGAAATCGAAGAACACAGCCACGCCGACCTGGCCAATGCCTACGTGGCTGGCGCTTCAGGCCTACCGTTCGCGGTGCTTCGTGCCTACGCAGGCTCTGACTTGCCGAAGGTCAATCCACTGATCAAGTCCGTCACTTGCCCGTTCACCGGTGAAGTATTGGCGGCGGTGCCATCGGTGCGCCCGGACGTCACGGTGATCCACGCGCAGAAAGCCGACCGCAAAGGCAACGTGCTGCTGTGGGGCATTCTTGGTGTGCAGAAGGAAGCCGCACTGGCCGCCAAGCGCTGCATTGTTACCGTCGAAGAAATTGTCGATGACCTTAATGCCCCGATGAATTCCTGTGTTCTGCCGACCTGGGCTCTGAGTGCGGTGTGCCATGTGCCCGGTGGCGCGCATCCGTCCTACGCCCACGGTTACAACGAGCGCGATAACCGTTTCTATCAGGCGTGGGACCCGATCGCCCGCGACCGTGCGACGTTTACTGCGTGGATCAACGAATACATCCATGGCAGCGCTGATTTCAGCGAATTCCAGGCCAAGTTGGCCGCTGCTTCGGAGGCCAAGTAATGACTTACACCACCAATGAAATGATGACCGTCGCCGCGGCCCGTCGCCTGAAAAACGGCTCGGTGTGTTTCGTCGGCATCGGCCTGCCCTCCAAGGCTGCCAACCTCGCACGCCTGACCTCGTCGCCAGACGTGGTGCTGATCTACGAATCGGGCCCGATTGGCGCCAAGCCAAGCGTGTTGCCGCTGTCCATCGGTGACGGCGAACTGGCGGAAACCGCTGACACCGTGGTGCCGACCGGTGAGATTTTTCGCTATTGGTTGCAGGGCGGACGCATCGACGTCGGTTTTCTCGGCGCGGCGCAGGTCGACCGCTTCGGCAATATCAACACCACCGTGGTGGGCGACTACCACGCGCCGAAAGTGCGTCTGCCGGGTGCCGGTGGCGCGCCGGAAATTGCCGGTTCGGCGAAAAGCGTGCTGATCATCCTTAAACAGTCGGCGCGTTCGTTTGTCGACAAGCTCGATTTCATCACCTCGGTCGGGCATGGCGAGGGCGGTGATTCGCGCAAGCGCCTGGGCCTGCCGGGCGCTGGCCCGGTCGGCATCATCACCGACCTGTGCACCATGGAGCCGGAAGAGGGCACCCATGAGTTCGTGGTCACCGCGCTGCATCCGGGCGTGACCCGCGAGCAAGTGATCGCCGCCACCGGTTGGGCCATCCGTTTTGCCGACAATGTCGCCACCACTGCCGAACCGAGCGAAGTCGAACTGACCGCGCTGCGCGATCTCGAAGCGCGCACCGCGGCGGCCCACGGTCAGGCACCGGGAGAAGCATGATGCGTGACGTTTATATCTGCGACGCGATTCGCACCCCCATTGGCCGTTTCGGCGGTGGTCTGGCCGCCGTGCGCGCCGACGATCTGGCTGCTGTGCCGATAAAGGCGCTGATGGAGCGCAATCCATCGGTGGACTGGAACGCAATCGACGAGGTGTTCCTCGGTTGCGCCAACCAGGCCGGCGAAGACAACCGCAACGTCGCGCGCATGGCGTTGCTGCTGGCGGGCCTGCCGGAAACCGTGCCGGGCGTGACCCTCAATCGCCTCTGCGCTTCGGGCATGGATGCGATTGGTACCGCGTTCCGTGCTATCGCCAGCGGCGAAATGGAACTGGCGATTGCCGGCGGCGTAGAGTCGATGTCCCGCGCGCCGTTTGTGATGGGCAAGGCTGACGCGGCGTTTTCGCGCAACATGAAACTGGAAGACACCACCATCGGTTGGCGTTTTATCAACCCGTTGATGAAGGCGCAGTATGGCGTCGATGCGATGCCGCAGACTGCCGACAACGTCGCCGATGACTATGAAATTTCCCGCGAGGATCAGGACGCTTTCGCCCTGCGCAGTCAGCAACGTACTGCGGCCGCGCAGGCTGCCGGCTACTTCGCCGAAGAAATCGTCGAGGTGCGGATTGCGCACAAGAAGGGCGAAACCGTGGTCAGCCAGGATGAACATCCGCGTGCCGACACCACGATTGAAGCGCTGAGCAAACTGAAACCGGTCAACGGCCCGGACAAAACCGTCACCGCCGGCAATGCCTCCGGGGTCAACGACGGCGCCGCCGCGCTGATTCTGGCCTCGGCTGACGCGGTGAAAAAACACGGTCTGACCGCCCGCGCCAGAGTGCTGGGCATGGCCAGTGCCGGCGTAGCGCCACGGGTGATGGGCATCGGCCCGGTGCCGGCGGTGCGCAAACTCATCGAGCGCCTTGGTCTGGCGGTCGGTGATTTTGATGTGATTGAACTCAACGAAGCCTTCGCCAGCCAAGGCCTGGCAGTGCTGCGTGAATTAGGGCTGGCGGACGATGCCGCGCAGGTCAACCCGAACGGCGGCGCGATTGCCTTGGGGCACCCGTTGGGCATGAGCGGTGCACGGCTGGTGCTGACTGCCCTGCATCAGCTGGAAAAGACCGGTGGCAAGAAAGGTCTGGCGACCATGTGCGTCGGAGTCGGCCAAGGTCTGGCGTTGGCCATCGAACGCGTCTGACGCAGCCGTGACGAAGAAGAACAGAGGAAATCGAAATGTCTGACAAGCCTGGTTACCGTCGCCCGCAGGAAGGCACCCAGCCTGAGTACCTGCACCCGACGTATCAATCCACCAATCTGCGCTCGCCGTCCAAGCCGTTGGTGTTTCTGCCGCATTCGCTGTCGGAAATCACCGGTCCGACCATCGGCGCCGAGCGTGTTGCCGAGAAGGACAACGACCTGACCGCCCAACACGACGGCGAGCCGCAGGGCGAGCGCATCATCATTCATGGCCGTGTGCTCGACGAAAACGGCTTGCCGGTGCCGGGGATTCTGGTGGAGATCTGGCAGGCCAACGCCGCCGGCCGTTATAACCACAAGCGCGATCTGCACGACGCGCCGCTGGACCCGAACTTCACCGGCACCGGCCGCACCGTGACCGATGCCGACGGCTGGTATCAGTTCCAGACCATCAAGCCTGGCGCCTATCCGTGGGGCAACCATCACAATGCCTGGCGCCCCGCGCACATCCACTTTTCGCTGTTCGGGCCGAGCATCCTCACCCGGCTGGTCACGCAGATGTATTTCCCCGGCGATCCTCTGCTGGCCTACGACCCGATCTACAACTGCGTGCCAGATACGTCGGCCAAGGAACGTCTGATCGCCAGTTTCGATCTGGAGAAAACCATTCCGTCCTACGCCCTCGGTTATCGCTGGGACATCGTGCTGCGCGGGCGTGAAGCCACGCCGATGGAGAAATAAGATGACGCTGACTGCGACCACGTCCCACACCGTCGGGCCGTATTACCACATCGGCCTGACCTGGCTGAACCGCGAAAACCTCGCCAATGAACAAACCCTCGGCGAGCGCGTGGCGATCACCGGTCAAGTGGTGGACGGCAACGGCGATGTCGTCAACGACGCCATGCTTGAAGTGTGGCAGGCGAATGCCGCTGGCAAGTACGACCACCCGGAAGACGAGCAGGCCAAACCCCTCGATCCGCATTTCGAAGGGTTTGGCCGGGTGCCGGTGGATGCGCAGGGGCGCTTCCGTTTCACCACGATCAAACCGGGTACGGTTGAGGGGCTGAAGGGCTCGACCCAGGCGCCGCATCTGGTGGTGCTGGTGTTTGCACGCGGGTTGGTGAAGCACTTGCTGACGCGGATCTACTTTGAGGGTGAACCGGCCAACGTTGCTGATCCGCTGCTCGAATGCGTGCCGGCCGAACGTCGTGCGACGTTGCTGGCCAAACCGGATGCGTCGGGGGTTTATCAGTGGAATGTGATTTTGCAGGGCACTGATGCCGAGAC
Organism: Pseudomonas sp. A0308; assembly: GCF_044218815.1. Lineage (NCBI taxonomy): Bacteria > Pseudomonadati > Pseudomonadota > Gammaproteobacteria > Pseudomonadales > Pseudomonadaceae > Pseudomonas > Pseudomonas sp. A0308. Next base: position 1,870,299 of record NZ_CP162581.1, on the reverse strand, counting down.
GGTGTTCTTCGATTATTGAGATCAAGAGCAAAAGATCGCAGCCTTAGGCAGCTCCTGCATTTGGAATGTGCTTTCTGTAGGAACTGCCGAAGGCTGCGATCTTTTGATGTTCCAGCTTGTGGAACGGGACTGTTGCAAAGTGTGTCTAGACTCTGACTGTCCCTATTGAGTGAAAAATAATGACAACCCAGACCGCCCATTACACCGGCGAAGAGCGCAGCAAGCGCATCTTCGCGATTGTCGGCGCTTCGTCCGGCAACCTCGTCGAATGGTTCGACTTCTACGTCTACGCCTTCTGCGCGATCTATTTCGCCCCGGCGTTTTTCCCCTCCGACAATCCCACCGTACAACTGGTCAACACCGCTGGCGTGTTCGCCGCAGGCTTCCTGATGCGGCCGATTGGCGGCTGGATTTTTGGCCGGGTGGCGGACAAGCACGGCCGCAAGAACTCGATGCTGATCTCGATTCTGATGATGTGCTTCGGTTCGTTGCTCATCGCCTGCCTGCCGACTTACAAGGACATCGGCGTCTGGGCGCCGGTGCTGTTGCTGTTCGCACGTCTGCTGCAAGGCCTGTCGGTCGGCGGCGAGTACGGCACCACCGCGACCTACATGAGCGAAGTTGCGCTCAAGGGCCAGCGTGGTTTTTTTGCCTCGTTCCAGTACGTGACGCTGATCGGCGGGCAATTGCTGGCGGTGTCGCTGGTGGTGGTGCTGCAACAGTTCCTCACTGAAGACGACCTGCGTGCCTACGGCTGGCGGATTCCGTTTGTGGTCGGTGCGGTGGCGGCGCTGATTTCGCTGTTCCTGCGTCGTTCGCTGAAAGAAACCACCAGCAAGGAAATGCGCGAAAACAAGGACGCCGGCAGCATCCGCGCATTGTTCCGCGATCACAAAGCCGCGTTCATCACCGTGCTTGGCTACACCGCCGGTGGTTCGCTGATTTTCTACACGTTCACCACGTACATGCAGAAATACCTGGTGAACACCGCCGGCATGCACGCCAAGACCGCGAGCTACATCATGACCGGCGCGCTGTTCCTTTATATGTGCATGCAGCCGCTGTTCGGCATGCTCGCCGACAAGATCGGCCGACGCAGTTCGATGCTCTGGTTCGGCGCCCTCGGTACGTTGTTCACGGTGCCGATCCTGCTTAGCCTGAAGGTTGTCAGCAGTCCGTTCCTGGCGTTCGTGCTGATCACCGTGGCGCTGGCCATCGTCAGTTTCTACACCTCGATCAGTGGCTTGGTGAAAGCCGAAATGTTCCCGCCGGAAGTCCGCGCCCTCGGCGTCGGCCTGGCGTATGCGGTGGCGAACGCGATCTTCGGTGGTTCGGCCGAATTCGTTGCGCTGAGCCTCAAGGCTGGCGGCATGGAAAACGTCTTCTATTGGTACGTCACGGCGATGATGGCGGTGGCCTTCCTGTTCAGCCTGCGGTTGCCGAAGCAGGCGAAATATTTGCACCACGATCTGTAACCCCATGTGCGCGGGCCGCGATGGCCCGCGCCGGCAAGGACTGTTTATGACTCAGCGACCGGGCGATCAGTTGTTCGATGCCTACTTCACCGCCCGCGATATGCGCGAGGTGTTCTGCGATCAGGGCCGCGTGCAGGCGATGCTCGACGTCGAAGCGGCGCTGGCTCGGGCCGAGGCGCGGGTGGGTTTGATTCCGGCGAGCGCTGTTGCGCCCATCGAGAATGCCTGTCGCGCCGACCTCTATGACTTCGCAGCGCTGGGCGAGGCGATTGCCACGGCGGGCAATTCGGCGATTCCACTGGTCAAGGCGTTGGGCAAGCAGATTGCCGCAACCGACGCCGAGGCCGAGCGGTATGTGCATCTGGGCGCGACCAGTCAGGACGTGATGGATACCGGGTTGGTCCTGCAATTGCGTCAGGCGCTGGATCTGATCGAAAGCGATCTGGCGCAACTGGCCGATTCTCTTGCTGCGCAGGCTCAGCGCCACGCGGCAACGCCAATGGCCGGGCGCACGTGGTTGCAACACGCGACACCGGTGACTCTGGGCATGAAAATCGCCGGATGGCTCGGCGCCGTGACCCGCAGCCGCCAGCGTTTGCGCGAGCTGAAACCCCGTTTGCTGGTGCTGCAATTCGGCGGAGCGTCGGGCACCCTCGCGGCATTGGGCGAACAGGCATTGCCGATTGCCCAGGCCTTGGCCGAAGAACTGCAACTGACCTTGCCGGAACAGCCGTGGCACACCCAGCGTGATCGCGTGGTGGAGTTCGGCGCGGTACTGGGTTTGATCGCCGGCAGTCTCGGCAAACTTGGCCGCGACATCAGTCTGTTGATGCAAACCGAAGCAGCGGAGGTTTTCGAGCCTTCGGCACCGGGCAAGGGCGGTTCGTCAACCATGCCGCACAAGCGCAATCCGGTGGGTGCCGCCGTGTTGATCGGCGCAGCCACGCGAGTGCCGGGGCTGGTGTCGACGCTGTTCAGTGCGATGCCGCAGGAGCACGAGCGCAGCCTCGGTCTGTGGCATGCCGAATGGGAAACCTTGCCGCAGATTTGCTGCCTTGTCTCGGGCTCACTGCAACAGGCGCGCCTGTTGGCTGAGGGCCTGGAGGTAGACGCCCCACGCATGGCGCGCAACCTCGACCTGACCCAAGGGCTGGTGCTGGCCGAAGCGGTGAGCATCGTGCTCGCACAACGGGTTGGCCGCGACACCGCCCATCACTTGCTCGAACAATGCTGCAAACGTGCCGTGGCCGAACAGCGCCACTTGCGCGCCGTGCTCGGTGACGAACCGCAGGTCACTGCGCAATTGAGCAGCGCTGAACTGGATAATCTTTTGAACCCCGCCCATTACCTCGGTCAGGCGCAGGTCTGGGTCGAGCGAGCGGTGGCCGAACACAACGCTTTGACTGTCTGAAGGAGAGGGCTGTGGCTTTCGTTCAACTCGCCGATGGCGAACTGCACTATCAAATTCAAGGCCCGGTCGATGCGCCGGTGCTGGTGCTGTCCAACTCGCTGGGCACCGACCTGCACATGTGGGACGTGCAGATGCCGGCATTCACCGAGCACTTTCGCGTGCTGCGTTTCGACACCCGTGGTCACGGCAAGTCGTTGGTGACGCCGGGGCCGTACAGCATCGAGCAACTGGGCCACGACGTGCTCGGGCTGCTGGATGCGCTGCACATCGAGCGCGCGCATTTCTGCGGGTTATCGATGGGCGGGTTGATCGGTCAGTGGCTGGGGATCAATGCCGGGCATCGACTGCACAAACTGATCGTGTGCAACACGGCAGCGAAAATCGGCGATCCGTCAGTGTGGAATCCGCGCATTGAAACCGTGCTGCGTGACGGTGCGTCAGCAATGGTTGCCCTGCGCGATGCGTCGATTGCCCGCTGGTTTACCCCGGACTTTTCCCAAGCCCATCCGGCCGCGGCCAAGCAGATTACCGACATGCTCGCGGCGACTTCGCCGCAAGGTTATGCGGCCAATTGCGCGGCAGTGCGTGATGCCGATTTCCGTGATCAATTGGCGTCCATCAACCTGCCGCTACTGGTGATCGCCGGTACCGAAGATGCGGTAACGCCGCCGTCCGGTGGCCACTTTATTCAGGAGCATGTGCGCGGTGCGGAGTACGCCGAGTTCTACGCGGCGCATCTTTCAAACGTGCAGGCAGGTATCGCTTTCAGCGATCGCGTGTTGACGTTTTTACAGGCTCAGTGAGGAAGTTTTTGTGGACGAGAAACAACGTTACGACGAAGGCATGCAGGTCCGCCGCGCAGTGTTGGGCGACGCGCATGTCGATCGCAGCCTGAGCACACTGACCGAGTTCAACTCGGAATTTCAGGAGATGATCACCCGCCACGCCTGGGGCGACATCTGGACCCGCCCAGGTTTGCCTCGGCATACCCGCAGCCTGATCACCATCGCCATGCTGATCGGCATGAACCGCGAGGGCGAACTGAAACTGCACCTGCGCGCGGCGGCCAATAACGGCGTGAGCCGTGGCGAGATCAAGGAAGTGATCATGCAGAGCGCGATCTACTGCGGGATTCCAGCGGCAAACGCGACGTTTCATCTGGCTGAGTCGGTGTGGGATGAGCTGGGTGTTGAATCCCGGGAGTGATTGTCGGGTTTGAAAAGATCGCAGCCTTCGGCGGCTCCTACAGGGGATTGCATTGCATATTGTAGGAGCTGCCGAAGGCTGCGATCTTTTGATCTTCAGACTGTGGCCACAATGAAAATGCGCTTGAACGGAAACAGCGTGTGCCCGTTTTCCTCCTGCGGATAATGCGCATGCACACGCATCAGAAAGTGATAAATGAAGCGCGCCTGTTCCTCTGACGTCAGCGCCTGCATCACCGGCCTTAGCGCCGAAACTTTTATCCAGTCATACACCGGCGACTTGCCGTCAACCACCTGCAATTGCTCGGTCTCCCAGATGTCCAGCGACGCGGTCAGCGGTGCGAGCAAACGGTAGTAATCCTCAAGTGACAGCAAGGGCCGCGCGGCCATGCGCTGGCGCAGTTGCGGTGTGCCCAGTGGCGTGTTGCCGGGGCCGGCATCGTCGAGGGTGTCGAGCATCAGTCGATACCACAATGCATCGCGCCAGTCCGGCATGTGCGCCGCCAGGCACCCTCCATCATTGAGCAGACCCAGCAGATTCGGCAGTAACGTCTCATGACCGTTGATGAAATGCAGAACCGCCGCTGCGAACAGCAGGTCTGCAGGTTGTTCGGGTCGCCAGTCGAGCATGTCACAGTGCTGCCACGATGCGTTGATCGGCAGGCAGCGGGCTTGTTCAAGCATTTGCTGTGAGCTGTCGATTCCCTGCAGTTGCGCGTGTGGCCAGCGCTCGGCCAACAACTGAGTGGCAATGCCCGTGCCGCAACCAAGGTCGTAAATATGCTGTGGGGTTTGCAGGTCGACACGGTCGAGCAATTCGTTGACCGGGCGTTGCCTGAGACGGGAAAACTGCTGGTAAGCCTTGGCATCCCAGTCGGGTGCCGTTTTGAGTCGAGCGATCATGAGGTGGTCCTCCGGTGATCAGCAGTGTCTTCCGTGACAACCTGGCTCAAGTCTTGGGGACCAACTACAACAGATAACGGAAGTGGGTAGGGTTGTACGCCTGAGTCCTTCAGGTTTTTAAACTCTACTCGCCAGCAAAGAAAGCTCCACCCGACCTGACGGGTGGCGTCCTGATGCGGTTTTTTTTGTAGGCGCTGCGGCACGCTGCGATCTTTTGATCTTGTTTTTCAGGATCAAAAGATCACAGCGTGCCGCAGCTGATAAAGAGGAGAGGTTAGAGCAAACTGATCGGATAGCTGACGATCAACCGGTTTTCATCAAACTCGTTATTGCTGAAATCCCGGCGCATGGTCGAATTGCGCCATCTGACGTTCAGGTCCTTGAGCGTGCCGCTCTGCACGGTGTAGCCCAGTTCGGATTCGCGGCCCCACTCCTTGCCGTCGGTGATGGTCCCGGTATGTACGTTATCGCCGCTGATGTAGCGGTTCATCAGCGTCAGGCCGGGGACGCCGAGGGCGACGAAGTTGTAGTCGTGGCGGACCTGCCAGGAACGTTCCTGCGCATTGTCGTAGCTGGCGTTGTAGCTGTCGTTGGCCAGGGTGCCGCCGCTGGTGCCGTTGACGCGCATCCACGCGCTGTCGCCGGTGAGTTTTTGCAGGCCGACATAGAAGGTGCTGCCGCCATATTTTGCCGAGAACAATGCGGACCAGGTCTTGTTGTCGAGATCCCCGGCGCGCGCGCTGCCGTCGTCTTTGCCGTAGAAAAAACCGAGGTTGGCGCCCAGGGTCCATTCGCCCAGTGGCTGGCTGTGGATCAGATTGATGTATTGCTGGCTGTAGATGTCCTTGAGCTCGGCGTTCCACAGACCGATCTGCGTGCGTTTTTCGTTGAAAGCGTATTCACCACCCTGGAAGTTGAAGCGATCAGAGGTGAACGCCGCTTTGCCGGTCATCGACATGTCGCTCATGCTGCTGTCGTCGCGCGGGCTGTTGGCGCGGAACTGACCGCCGTAAAGCGTCAGGCCGTCGATTTCTTTCGACGTGATCTGGCCGCCGCGGAAGGTTTGCGGCAGCGAGCGACCGTCGTCCGAACGCAGGATCGGCAGTACCGGCATCCATTCGCCGACCTTCACTTCGGTCTGCGACAGCTTCGCCTTGAACGCGACGTTGGTGCGGCCGAAGTTGTCCGCCGGGCGACCGTCATGATCAAGCGGCAACAGTTGCGTGCCGCCAGTGCCTTTGCCGCCATCGAGCTTCAGCGAATACAGCCCGAGCACGTCCATGCCGAAGCCGACGGTGCCTTGGGTGAAGCCGGATCTGGCGTCGAGGATAAAGCTTTGCGTCCACTCTTCAGCCTTGCCCTGAGCCTTGGTCGGGTTGGTGAAGTTGCGGTTGATGTAGAAGTTGCGCAGGTTCAGGTTGACCTTGGCCCCTTCGACAAAACCGGCCTCTTCAGCCGCAACGGGCAAAGCCGCGCAAGCCAGTGCCAGGGCGATCAGGCCGGGGAATGCGTACGGCGCAGTTGGGTAGGTCATTGCAGTTTCTCTTGTTATTTTTGGGGCGAACGGAGTCCGGTGCCGGCGCTTTTTGCGGCGGGCATTGGCTTGCAGATTTCGGAATGAGCGGCGGTGATCAGCCGGACAGGGCAGGGCGCGGGGGCATGGTGTCGAACCTGATGTTATTGGTTTTGTGGGATGAATGGTGCGGGGCGCGGAGGCGGGGTTTCAATCGGGGAAAGCGGTTTTGGGGCGATTATCGAACGCAAGATTGGGCCGGGTTTTGCGATGCAGGTGATGGCCTTATCGCTGGCAAGCCAGCTCCCACAGGTTTTTGGGTTGTTCACATACCCCGGGTACACCCGAGAACCCTGTGGGAGCTGCCTTGCCAGCGATAGCAACCGCCCAGACAACACAACTTTCTGGCAGGCAACAAAAAGCCCACCAATAAGGTGGGCTCTTTGTGTTCAGCCGATGATCAGAACAACTTCATCTTCGGTGCTTCTTCTTTCTGTGGTTCGTTTTGCGCCGTCTGCGCATTCCAGCCACCACCCAATGCCTTGTACAGGTTGACCGCACTGGTCAGTTGCGCGAGGCGGTCGGTGATCAGCGCTTGTTGGGCGCTGAACAGCTGACGCTGGGCATCGAGGAAGGTCAGGTTGCTGTCGACACCGATGCGGTAACGACGCTCGGCCAGGCGGTAGTAATCCTGGTTGGCCTGTACGAAATCACGCTGCGCCTGCAATTGCTCGGTGTAGGTCTGGCGTGCGGCCAGGCCATCGGCGACTTCCTGGAAGGCCGTTTGAATGGACTTCTCGTAGTTCGCCACGCCAATGTCTTTTTGGATCTTGGCGTAGTCGAGGCTGGCGCGCAGGCTGCCGGCGTTAAAGATCGGCAGGTTGATCTGCGGCTGGAACAGCCACGTCCCCGAACCACCCTTGAACAGACCGGACAGGTCCGGGCTCAGGGTGCCCGCGTTGGCGGTCAGGCTGATGCTCGGGAAGAAAGCTGCACGGGCGGCGCCGATGTTGGCGTTGGCGGCCTTCAGGTTGTACTCGGCCTGAAGGATGTCCGGACGACGTTGCAGCAGGTCCGATGGCAGGCCCGGCGGTACGTCGCTGAGCAGGTCATCGGCCAGCGGTTTGGCCGTTTGCAGATTGGCCGGGATGCCGGTTCCGAGCAGCAGGGTCAGGCTGTTTTCGTCCTGGGCCACCTGGCGGGTGTAACGCGCCAGTTGCGCCCGAGCGTTTTCCACCGAGGTGCGCGACTGCGCCAGATCCAGCGCCGAAGCCACACCGACTTCATTGCTGCGACTGGTCAGCTTGTAGCTTTCTTCGAAGGCACCGAGGGTGTCCTGAGTCAGCTTGAGCAGTTCTTTGTCGGCCTGCCAGGTCAGATAGGCGTTGGCGACGCTGGCGACCAGACTGATCTGGGTGCTGCGGCGCGCTTCTTCAGTGGCGAAGTATTGTTGCAACGCTTGTTCGCTCAGGCTGCGCACCCGACCGAACAGGTCGAGTTCGTAGGCGCTGATGCCGACGGTGGCGGAGTACGAACTGCTGATCATCGAATCGCCGGTCTGCGACGCGCGCGCCGGCAGACGCTGACGGCTGCCGCTGCCATTGGCCGAAACCGCCGGGAACAGGTCGGCACGTTGAATGCGGTATTGAGCCGCATAAGCGTCGATGTTCAGTGCCGCGACACGCAGGTCGCGGTTGTTTTCCAGCGAGACCTGGATCAGCTGTTGCAGGGCCGGGTCATGGAAAAACTGCTTCCAGCCCTGCTCGGCAGCGGCTTGCGCCGGTGCCTGGGCCGGCGAGTACGCCGGCCCCTGCGGGTATTGGCCTGCGACCGGAGCCTCAGGCTGCTGATAGTCAGGTATCAGCGAGCAACCGCTCAGCACGAAGGCGGCGACTGCGAGGGAGAGTAGCGACTTGCTCATTGGCCAGCCTCTTTAGGAGTTTCTATGGCGTCATCCTTGTCGGCATTTTTACGCTGACCAATGGAAGACACGGTGACGAAGAACAGTGGAACCCAGAAGATCGCCAGGATCGTGGCCGTCAGCATACCGCCAATCACGCCAGTACCGATTGCATGCTGGCTGCCCGAACCGGCACCGGTCGAGATTGCCAGCGGTACAACACCGAGCACGAAGGCCAGCGAAGTCATGATGATCGGTCGCAGACGCATGCGGCAGGCTTCAATCGCCGCTTCGCGCAGACTGCGCCCTTGCTCATGCAGTTCCTTGGCGAACTCGACAATCAGAATGGCGTTTTTCGCCGCCAGACCAATGGTTGTCAACAAGCCCACCTGGAAGTACACGTCGTTGGACAGACCGCGCAGGCTGGTGGCCATCAACGCACCGATGATCCCCAGTGGAACTACGAGCATGACCGCGATCGGAATCGACCAGCTTTCATACAGCGCCGCCAGGCACAGGAACACCATCAGCAGCGACAAGGCGTACAACGCTGGTGCTTGCGAACCGGACAGACGTTCTTCATAGGACAGACCGGTCCAGGAGATACCGACACCTGAAGGAAGTTTCTTGGCAATCGCTTCGACTTCCGCCATGGCCTCACCGGTGGAGTAACCCGGCGCCGGAGCACCCAGCACTTCTACCGCTTCCACACCGTTGTAGCGTGCCAGCTTCGGCGAGCCGTAGATCCACTCGCCTTTGGCGAATGCGGAGAACGGAACCATGGTGCCGGAGGCGTTGCGCACATACCACTTCTTCAAGTCTTCCGGGCTCATGCGCGAGTCCGGCTGGCCTTGTATGTACACTTTCTTCACTCGACCACGGTCGATGAAGTCGTTGACGTAGCTACTACCCAACGCAATCGACAAGGTGTTGTTGATGTCGTTGATGGTAACGCCCAGGGCGCTGGCCTTCTCGTCATCGATTTCCAGCTGGAACTGCGGCTCGTCGTTCAAGCCGTTCGGACGCACCTGGGTCAGGACTTTGCTCTGCGCCGCCATGCCAAGGAACTGGTTGCGTGCTTCCATCAGTTTTTCGTGACCGATACCGGCACGGTCTTGCAGGAACACGTCGAAACCTGTGGCGTTACCCAACTCCAGTACTGCGGGTGGTGCGAAGGCAAACACCATCGCGTCGCGGAAACTGAAGAAGTGCTGTTGAGCACGTGCGGCCAGTTTGAACACGCTGTTATCAGCGTCTCGTTCGCCCCACGGCTTGAGCATGATGAACGCCATACCCGAGCTCTGGCCACGACCGGCGAAGTTGAAGCCGGTTACGGTGAACACCGAAGCCACCGCGTCAGCCTCACCGCCATCCTTGTTCGGACGCAGCAGGTATTCACGCATTTCATCCACGACCACCTGAGTGCGCTCTGCACTGGAGCCGGCCGGCGTCTGCACCTGGGCGAACAGAACGCCTTGGTCTTCTTCCGGCAGGAACGCGGTTGGAATGCGAGTGAATAGCCAGATCATGCCGACGACGATCAGCAGGTAAGCCAGCAAGTACGGCGCCTTGCGGGTCAGCATGTTGCCGACACCGCGTTCGTAGCTCCGCACCCCGCGGTCGAAGTTGCGGTTGAACCAGCCAAAGAAACCTTTCTTCGGCGTACCGTGCTCGCCTTTCGGAATCGGCTTGAGCATGGTCGCGCAGAGCGCCGGGGTGAAGATCAGGGCAACCAGTACCGACAGGGCCATGGCCGAAACGATTGTGATCGAGAACTGCTTGTAGATCACACCCGTGGAGCCGCTGAAGAACGCCATCGGCAGCAATACCGCCGACAGTACGAGCGCGATACCGACCAGTGCGCCCTGGATCTGGCCCATGGACTTTTTGGTCGCTTCCTTGGGCGACAAGCCTTCCTCGCTCATCACCCGCTCGACGTTTTCCACCACAACGATGGCGTCGTCCACCAGCAAGCCGATGGCCAGCACCATACCGAACATGGTCAGGGTGTTGATGCTGAAACCGGCGGCGGCGAGGATGCCGAATGTACCGAGCAATACCACCGGCACCGTCATGGTCGTAATGACCGTGGCGCGGAAGTTCTGCAGGAACAGGAACATCACCAGGAACACCAGCACCACTGCCTCGATCAGCGTGTGAACCACACCCTTGATCGATTCAGTCACCACCGGAGTGGTGTCGTACGGGAATACCACTTCCATGCCTTGCGGGAAGAATGGTTTCAGTCCGTCGATGGTGGTGCGCAAGGCCTTGGCCGTGTCGAGGGCGTTGGCACCGTTGGCCAGTTTTACCGCCAGGCCGGATGCCGGACTGCCGTTGAACTGGGCGCTGATCGCATAGTTCTCACCACCCAGGCCCACACTGGCGACGTCTTTGAGGCGGACTTGCGAGCCGTCCTTGTTGACCTTGAGCAGAATCTCTTTGAACTGCTCGGCGGTCTGCAGACGGGTCTTGCCGATGATGGTCGCGTTAAGCTGCTGGCCCTGTACGGCCGGCAAGCCGCCGAGCTGACCGGACGAGACCTGGACGTTCTGCGCCGCAATCGCGGTTTTGACGTCGACCGGGGTCAGGTTGAAGTTGTTCAACTTGGCCGGATCGAGCCAGATGCGCATCGCGTACTGGGCACCGAAGACCTGGAAGTCGCCGACACCCGCAGTACGGGAGATCGGGTCCTGCATGTTCGACACGATGTAGTTGGACAGGTCGTCCTTGCTCATGCTGCCGTCACGCGACACCACGCCGATCACCAGCAGGAAGTTCTTCACTGCCTTGGTCACGCGGATACCTTGTTGCTGCACTTCCTGCGGCAACAGCGGGGTGGCCAGGTTCAGCTTGTTCTGAACCTGTACCTGCGCGGTGTCGGAGTTGGTGCCTTGCTCGAAGGTCGCGGTGATGGTCATGCTGCCGTCGGAGTTACTTTCCGAGGACACATAACGCAAGTTGTCGATACCGTTGAGCTGTTGCTCGATCACCTGGACCACGGTGTCCTGCACGGTTTGCGCCGAGGCGCCCGGGTAGGTCACGGAGATCGCAATGGCTGGTGGCGCAATGCTCGGGTACTGGTTGATCGGCAATTTCAGGATCGAAAGTGCCCCGACCAACATGATCACCAGGGCAATTACCCAGGCGAAAATCGGACGGTCGATGAAGAATTTTGACATGGGTTACTCCCCTTTGCCGCCGGCGGCTTTATCAGCTGCCTGTGCGGGGGCCGGGTTCTTTACTCCGACGTTGGTCGCTTCGCTGGCTTTTACTTCGACACCAGGTTTGACGTATTGCAGCCCTTCGGTGATCAGACGATCGCCCGCTTTCAGGCCATCTTCGATCAGCCACTGGCTGCCTACGGTGCGGCTGGCCTTGAGCTGACGCAGTTCAACCTTGTTGTCCGGGCCGACAACCAGTGCGGTCGGGGTGCCTTTGAGGTCGCGGGTCACGCCTTGCTGTGGCGCGAGGATCGCGGCGCTGTTCACGCCGGCCTGCAACTGGGCGTGGACGAACATGCCTGGCAGCAAGGTGTGATCAGGGTTCGGGAACACGGCACGCAGGGTCACGGAACCGGTGGTCTGGTCAACCGAGACTTCGGAAAACTCCAGCTTGCCGTCGAGCTTGTATTGGCTGCCGTCCTCGAGGGTCAGCTTGACTGCGGCGGCATTGTCGCCGGCCTTTTGCAGGCGACCACTTTCCAGCTCGCGACGCAGTTCCAGCATTTCAACCGAGGATTGAGTAACGTCGACGTAGATCGGATCGAGCTGCTGGATCACAGCCATCGCGTCGGTCTGGCCGTTGTTGACCAGCGCACCTTCGGTGACCGAAGAGCGACCGATGCGACCGGAAATCGGCGCGTAGACCTTGGTGTAGCGCACGTTGATCTGTGCGGTCTGCAAGGACGCTTCCGATTCCATGCGATTGGCCACGGCAGTGTCGTATTCCTGACGGCTCACGGCTTGCTCATCGACCAATTGCTTGTAGCGGTCGGAGATCGACTTGGTCGAACGCAGGTTGGCTTCGGCGCTTTTCAGGGTCGCTTCATAAACCGACGGATCAATCTGATACAGCTGCTGGCCGGCTTTGACATCGCCGCCTTCCTTGAACAGACGCTTGAGAATGATGCCGTTGACCTGTGGTCGCACTTCAGCGATGCGGAACGCACTGGTGCGGCCCGGCAGCTCGGAGGTGAGGGTAAACGCTTGTGGTTGCAGGGTGACGACGCCGACCTGAGGAGGCGGAGCGGCCGGTGCCGCTTCTTCCTTTTTACATCCGCTGAGCAGCGATGCCAGGGCGACGGCAGTGACCAGAGCGGTAACAGCTGGCTTGAATTGCATGAAGATCCTCGGGTCAGGCGCGCAAAAAACGCACAAGAAGTGTGGAAGGGTAAAAAAATACTATCGGGTGGATAAGTAGCTTGCTAAGTAATATACTTACGTTCATGGTTGTTTGTAAACACCTTGGCCACGTACCCACCCTGTTACAAAAGTCGTTGCAAGGTTTGAAATTGTAGGCTGGGGAGCCGATTCAAGAGAGATCGACCCCCTCTTTGTTCAGCGGATGTTCAATCCATCCCTGAAATATCCTGTTTGAGGTTTTACTGCCATGGTCCGTCGTACCAAAGAAGAAGCTCAGGAAACGCGAAGCCAGATTCTCGAAGCGGCAGAGAAAGCGTTCTATGAACGGGGCGTGGCCCGCACGACTTTGGCGGATATCGCGACAATGGCCGGCGTCACGCGCGGCGCCATTTACTGGCATTTCAGCAACAAGGCCGATCTGGTGCAGGCCATGCTCGACAGCTTGCATGAGCCGCTGGATGAATTGGCCAAAGCCAGTGAAAGCGAAGATGAACTCGACCCGTTGGGCTGCATGCGCAAATTGTTGATTCATTTGTTTCATCAAGTTGCGCTGGACCCGAAGACCCGTCGCATCAACGAAATTCTGTTTCATAAGTGCGAGTTCACCGATGAAATGTGCGATCTGCGCCAGCAGCGCCGGACGGCCAGTCTCGATTGCAATCTGCGTATCGGGTTGACCCTGCGTAATGCGGTGAATCGCGGCCAGTTGCCGGAAGATCTCGACACTGTCCGTGCGGCCATCAGCATTCATGCCTATATCGATGGCCTCCTCTATGGGTGGCTATTGGCTCCGGACAGCTTCGAGTTGCACGCCGAAGCCGAGCGTTGGGTCGACACAGGGATGGACATGCTGCGGCTGAGCCCCAGCCTGCGCAAATGAACAATGTCTAATCGGCACAGCTTATGTCAATTGGCCTGCTTTCATATACGTTTGAGGTGCGGAGTTTATAGGTAGCGAGCCAGGCATTTTGTAGGGATTTTGTGTCGCTGGTGTGAACGAGTGTTGCCAATGCCCGGTAACCGCTGGCGAAAAAAAAGCCCCCGACTCTCACAAGTCGGGGGCTTTTGCGTTTTTGCGTCAAGGCTTACAGCGTTGGATAGTCGATGTAGCCAACCGGGCCTTTAGCGTAGAACGTTTCCGGGTGTGGCTCGTTCAGCGGCGCATCGGCTTTCAAGCGCGCTGGCAGATCCGGGTTGGCAATGAACGGTACACCGAACGCCACGGCGTCAGCCTTGCCGCTGGCCAGCCATGCGTTGGCGCTGTCCTTGGTGAAGCGTTCGTTGGCGATGTACGGGCCGCCGAAGGCTTCTTTGAGTTGCGGGCCGAGGCTGTCGGCGCCTTCTTTCTCGCGGGAGCAGATGAAGGCGATGCCACGCTTGCCCAGCTCACGTGCCACATAGGTGAAGGTTTCAGCCAGATTGTCGTCGCCCATGTCGTGGGAATCAGCACGTGGTGCCAGGTGCACGCCGACACGACCGGCGCCCCAGACTTCGATTGCCGCGTCAGTCACTTCCAGCAGCAAGCGGGCACGGTTTTCCAGGGAGCCGCCGTAATTGTCGGTGCGCTGGTTGGTGCTGCTTTGCAGGAACTGGTCGAGCAGGTAACCGTTGGCGCCGTGGATTTCCACGCCATCAAAACCGGCCGCCTTGGCGTTCTCGGCACCGGTGCGGTAAGCGTCAACGATCTCGGCGATTTCAGCGGTTTCCAGTGCGCGCGGGGTTGGGTAGTCGGCCATTGGACGCACCAGGCTGACGTGACCTTTGGGCTGGATAGCGCTCGGTGCGACTGGCGCTTCACCGTTCAAATACGAAGGGTGAGAGATCCGGCCCACGTGCCACAGTTGCAGGAAGATCTTGCCGCCGGCGGCGTGAATGGCTTTGGTCACGTTAGTCCAGCCACGCACCTGATCGTTCGACCAGATGCCCGGGGTGTCCGGATAGCCGACGCCCATCGGGGTCACCGAAGTGGCTTCGCTGAGAATCAGGCCGGCGGAGGCGCGTTGTACGTAGTACTCGGCCATCAGCGCGTTTGGCACACGGCCTTCGTCAGCGCGGCAGCGGGTCAGCGGGGCCATGATGATGCGGTTGGCCAGCTCGATGTCGCCCAGTTTGATCGGATCGAAAATAGTTGCCATGAAATACAACCCTCTTGGTTTAAGTGGTTAATCAGTGAGTCGCAGGGGCCAGTTCGGCATTGCCGTTCTGACGGAAAGTAATCAGGGTCACCAGCAGGGCAAGCACTGCCAGGGCAGCGGCGGCCAGAGGCACGCTGGTCAGGCCGAAGCCGTGGGCGATGACGCTGCCGCCGACCCAGGCGCCGAGGGCGTTACCGACGTTGAACGCGCCGATGTTCAGGGTCGAGACCAGGTTCGGTGCAGCTTTGCCGAAGGTCACTACGTTGATTTGCAGTGCCGGTACGGCTGCGAATGAAGCAGTGGCCCAGAGGAACAAGGTGATTTCAGTCGGGATCAGCGCGACGCTGGTCCAGCTCAACACCGTGGAAATCACCGCCATCGCCACGAACACGCCAATCAGGGTGGCAGCGAGGCGTTTGTCTGCGAGCTTGCCGCCGATGATGTTGCCGACGGTAAGACCGAGACCGATCAACAGCAGCGTCCAGGTCACGCCTTTTGGCGAGACGCCAGTGACATCGCCGAGCAGCGGGGCGACGTAGGTGAATAGGGTGAACATTGAGGCGGCGAACAGAGCGGTCATGCTCAGCGACAGCCAGATACCGGCGCCTTTGAGGGCGGCGAGTTCGGCGCGCATATCGAGCTTTTCTTCGTCACGTTTGGCCGGCAGGAAGCGGATCAGGCCGATCAGCGCGATCACACCGATCACGGTCACTGCCCAGAAGGTCGAACGCCAGCCGGCCTCCTGACCCAATGCGGTGCCCAGCGGCACGCCGAGGACGTTGGCCAGGGTCAAACCGGTAAACATCAGGGCGACTGCCGAAGCGCGTTTGTTCGGCGCCACCAGACCTGCCGCCACCACCGAACCGATACCGAAGAACGCACCGTGGCAAAGCGCGGTGACGACACGGGCGAACATCAGCACGTTGTAGTCACTGGCCATCGCACAGAGCAGGTTGCCGACAATGAAGATGCCCATCAGCGCGACCAGTGCAGCCTTGCGCGGCAATTTGGCGGTGGCCAGTGCCATGAACGGCGCACCGATGGCCACGCCCAGGGCGTAACCGGTCACCAGCCAGCCGGCGCCGGGAATCGACACACCGAGGTCGGCCGCCACATCGGGCAGCAGGCCCATGATGACGAATTCGGTGGTGCCGATGGCGAAAGCGCTCAAGGCGAGTATGAGTAGCGAGAGGGGCATCGTTTTTTCCTTGTGGGCTGGCTGACGTTAAGGGTCAGAGCTCTTTACTGAGTGTGCTGAGGAACGCCTGAATCACGTCCTCGTTACGTTTGAAAAAGTGCCATTGACCGGCCTTCTGGCTGCTGATCAGTCCGGCGCGTTGCAGGGTCGCCAAATGGGCGGACACGGTTGATTGCGACAGACCGCAGCGTTGATCGATCTGCCCGGCGCAAATGCCGTACTCGTGGTTGTGCAACTGTTCCGGGAATTCGCCTTTCGGGTCTTTCAGCCAGTTGAGGATGTCTCGCCGTACTGGGTGTGCCAGGGCTTTTATTATTTCGTCGAGGTCAAGGTTCATGGCAGGGTGCTCGGTGTGTAAAACGCTATATCGCGATGAGGCGAACTTTAAATCGCTACTTCGCGATATACCAATATGATTTTGATCTGACGACCGCACAAATCGGTATATCGGGTTATAACGATACGTTGGGTGTATTGGAACGAGGGCGCGGTGCTAAGCTGCGCCCATGAACTATCTCGCACATTTGCATCTCGGTGGCCAGCGCCCCGACCAATTACTCGGCAGTCTGTATGGCGATTTCGTCAAAGGCCGGCTGCAAGGGCAGTTTGCCCCGGAGGTCGAGGCGGGTATTCAACTGCATCGACGGATTGACGTGTTCACTGATCGCCATCCGCTGGTGGACATCGCGCTGGGGCGGTTTTCCGATACCCGTCGGCGTTATGCCGGGATCGTCCTTGATGTCTTTTTCGACCACTGTCTGGCGCGGGACTGGCGGTTGTACGCGGATCAACCGCTGGCGCAGTTCACCGCTGACGTTTATCGAGTGTTGTCCCGCGAACCGCAATTGCCCGAGCGCCTGGCGAAGATTGCGCCGCACATGGTCGCCAATGACTGGTTGGGCTCGTATCAGGAGTTTGAAGTGCTTGATCAGGTGTTGCGCGGGATCTCCCGGCGATTGAGCCGGCCAGAGGAACTGGCGGGGGCGATGCAGGAATTGCGGCGGTTGTACGAGCCGCTGAGTGAAGACTTCCGACTTTTCTACCCACAACTCCAGGACTTCGCCCAGTCTCCAGCAACCCCCTGAATCCCTGTGGGAGCTGGCTTGCCAGCGATGGCGTCAGCACATTCAACATTCGTGTCGGCTGGTCTATCGCTATCGCTGGCAAGCCAGCTCCCACAGGGGCGAGGGTGATTTCTGGATTTGTATTTCAGGCGGCGATTGCCGGGCGCATTGGGGATTGTCGGGTTTCCGGAATCGATCCAAACAACACCTTCTGCACCGCCTGCTGCGCTTCAAACGCCAGCGCCGCACGTTCCCGACCCTCGCAGGCGATCGGCTTGAGCAGATGCACTTCGACATCGCCGCAATCATTGCTGAACAGACGCATCAGGTGCGACAGCAGATCATCGTCACCAATGAACGGTGCCAACGTATCGACTTCGCCGTCACGCAGATAACGAATCGCCACCGGTTGCAGCATCACCTCTGAATCAATCGCCGCCGACAGCAAGCGACCGTGAAAGGTGCGCAGTGAACGGCCATCGGTGGTCGTGCCTTCCGGGAACATCAGCAGTGAATGATCGGTTTGCAGGTGCCGGGTCATCTGTTTGCGGATCAACTGGCTGTCGCCCGAGCCACGACGGATAAACAGGCTGCCAGCCTTGGCTGCGAGCCAACCGGCGACCGGCCAGGTGCGCACTTCGGCCTTGGACAGAAACGACAGCGGTGTGAGCATGCCCAGCAGCGGTATATCGGTCCACGACACATGATTGCTGACCCACAACATCGGCTGCTTTGGCAGTTCACCGTGGACGGTCATGCGAAAGGGCAGGGCATTGCTCAGGCGCGCCATGAAAAAGCGCGACCAGCGCTGGCGACGTTCCATCGAGTGCGCCAGGCCAATCCTCTCGAACACGCCGAACAGACTGGCCATGGTCAATCCCAGCGATACCACCAGCAGCACTCGCGCGATCCGCGCGTAAACCCGCAACCGGCTCATCACACGGCCGCCTTGAAGTGCTTGGCATAGCGCGGGCAGAGTTCGTCGCGCTTGAGCAGGATGAACACGTCGGCGACCTGGAAGTCTTCGTCCCAGCACGGCTCGCCGCAGATCTTCGCGCCCAGGCGCATATAAGCCTTGAGCAGCGGCGGCATTTCGGCGATCACGTTCGACGGAATGTCGAGGGTTGGCAGCGGTTTTTTCGGCTCGGCACGCAAGTTTTCGGTGCACAGATAACGTTCGCGCAGACGCTGCATGATCGCGTGGGCCTGTACGCCACCGTCCTGCATCGGGATGCTCGCGCACCCCATCAAATAGCTGTAGCCGCCCTCGTTCAACACTTCGGCCAATTCACCCCACAGCACTGCAATCGTCCCGCCGTTGCGGTAGGCCGGGTCGACGCAGGTGCGGCCGATTTCCAGGATCGGGCCTTGCAGATGAGCGAGGCCATGCAGGCTGAATTCTTCTTCGCTGTAGAACTTGCCAAGGCTGCTGGCGGCGGTGTGATCGAGCAATCGCGTGGTCGCGACCAGGCGACCAGTGTTCAGGTCACGCACGCCGATGTGGCTGCAGTGAACATCATAATCATCCATGTCCAGACCCAGTTCCGCGCCTTTCAGTTTGGCGTTGAACTCGCCGCTGAAGACGCTGAATCGCAGGGCCTGGGCTTGCTGCAAGGCTTCGGCGCCGATCAGGCGTTCGGCTTGCAGACGGCGTTCATTGCCGGTGTCGCTGATGCGGGCGATCTGAGTCATTTGAATCTCCGTACGGGCCTTGAACCCGTCATGGGTTGCAGCCGATCGACTTTCTTTATGCAGCCGTGTTGTGCAAAGTCAGGCTATGTAGCCCCGGTGTCATCGCCATGAACCTTTGGTGATGCTTATATGACAGCCCACAAGGAGCCTCTTATGCCCTGGCCAGATCTGTTGCAAAGCCGTGAACGATTGCCCGCCGTTGCTGACCTGGCCGAGGGTTTTGCGACGTTGTTGCAGCAGTTGGGCAACGTCACGCCGTTCGAATTGGCGGTGGCGGGCGGGCGGCGGATGGCGACGCCAGGGCTGGCGTTTCTGGTCGGTTATCAAGCGGCATTGCGCATGTTGTGGCCGAGCGCACCGCTGAGCCTCGGCGCGTTGTGTGCGACCGAACAGCGCAGCCTGCGTCCGTCCGACATGCAAACGCGGCTGACGGATTTACGCTTGAGTGGCACCAAGGATTTCGTTACCGCCGGCGATGCGGCGGACTGGCTGCTGATCGCCGCACGCAGTGAAGAGGCCGGCGCAACGCCGCGCCTGAGTCTGGCGGTGGTGTATCCCGGTGAGCCCGGTGTGACGGTGGAAAAACTGCCGGCTCTGCCGTTGATGCCCGACATCAGCCATGGCCGACTGCATCTCGATGGGGCTCTGTGCGAGTTGCTCGCGGGGGACGGCTGGGATGCTTACGTCAAACCGTTTCGCACGCTGGAAGATGTCTATGTGCTGAGCGCGATGACCGCCTGGTTGTACGGCGTGGGGCAGGACAACGACTGGCCACAGACGCTGCAACTGCGCTTGCTGGCGCTGCTGGCCGGGTGTGCGGAGATGAGTCGACAGCCGCCGAACAATCCGGCGGGGCATGTGTTGCTCGGTGGGTTGTTTGCGCAGTTTGATTCGGTCAAGACCGAGATTGACCAAGCGTTAAGCGAAGGTGATCCGGAATGGGCGCAGATGTGGCAGCGTGATCAGGCGGTGATGCAGTTGGCCTCCGGTGCCCGAGCCAAGCGCCTGGTCAAGGCTTTGGCGGTGATCTGACGGGCCCCATCGCTAGCAAGCCAGCTCTCACAGGTTTGTGTGATTGCCACAGATTGTCTGTACACCATTCACCCTGTGGGAGCTGGCTTGCCAGCGATGATGGCCTGATGAACAGCCAGGATCGCCAATTTGTCATGAGCCCCGACTACGCTCAGCAGGTTCTCCCCAAGAGCCCTCACCATGTTCAAAGGCCTGTCGCTGTTTCTGCTGCTGATCAGCTTCACCGTTCAGGCCGAATCATGGCCCGGCGAACAGTGGCCGGTTGGTCCGCAGATCACAGCGGTTGAGGATCTTCAGGCCTACGCCTTCCCACCCCGCGACGACACCACTCGCCAGGGCATTCGCACCGATGCCTTGTTGATCATTCGCGATGGCCAGATCATCTACGAACGCTACGCCGGCCCGACTAACGCGCAAACCCCACACCTGACCTGGTCGATCAGCAAAAGTCTGATGGCTGCGGTGCTTGGCGTTGCCTACGGTGAAGGCCTGTTCAAGCTCGATGATCCAGCCGTGAAGTTCTACCCGGCGCTGGAAAAACACCCGGCGATCACTATTGCCGATCTGCTGCATTGGGCCTCGGGCATCGACTGGCAGGAAGACTATGAATACGCCCCGCTGAAATCCTCGGTGGTGGCGATGCTCTACACCCGTGGTCACCAGGACATGGCGCGATTCACCGCCGATCACCACAGCTACGCCGTACCGGGGCAGGCATTCCGTTACTCCAGCGGCGACAGCAATCTGCTGGCGGCAGCGTTGAAATCCATCGTCGGCCCACAGCGATATCCAGACTATCCGTGGACAGCACTGTTCGAACCGTTGGGCATCCGCCACGCCGTGTGGGAAACCGATGCCAACGGTACGTTCGTCGCATCGTCCTATGCCTACCTGACCGCGCGGGATCTGGCGCGT
The DNA here is from genome assembly GCF_044218815.1 of Pseudomonas sp. A0308. Classification (NCBI taxonomy): domain Bacteria; kingdom Pseudomonadati; phylum Pseudomonadota; class Gammaproteobacteria; order Pseudomonadales; family Pseudomonadaceae; genus Pseudomonas; species Pseudomonas sp. A0308. The sequence goes on along the minus strand of NZ_CP162581.1, from coordinate 1,849,492 downwards.
GTCGGTGTGTTGATGGCCCGCGACGGACGCTGGAATGATCGGCAATTGCTGCCCAAGGAATGGCTCACCTTCAACCTGCAACCCTTCGCCGGTTACAAGGCCAATCAGGATGAAGCCGTGCCCGGCGGCCACTGGTGGCTTAATCGCCCGGCGCAAGGCGCATCGTCACCGTGGGCCGATGCGCCGCCCGATACCTTCGCCGCGCTGGGTCATTGGGGCCAGGCGCTGTACGTCATCCCCAGCGAAAAACTGGTGATCGTGCGCTACGCCGATGATCGCGACGGCAGCTACCGCCACAACGAACTGCTCAAACGTGTGCTTGCGGCGGTGCGGCCATGAAGCGGTTCTTGCTGGTGTTGCTTGTCGTGCTGCTCGGCTGGATTGCCTATGAGCGCGAGAACCTCTGGGCCTTTGCGGACATCATCAGTGCCTACACGGCTAAGGAATATTGTTCGTGCCGCTACGTCATGAACAACGATGCCGAATATTGCCGTGGCTATGTGAAACAGTGGCTACCGACCAGCGGCTTCAGCGATGACGTCGATAGCAAAACCATCACCGTCAGTGGCATGGGCCGCAGCAACAGCGCGCAATGGTTGAGTGAGCGCCAGGGCTGCCGCCTCAACCCCTGAACACACAATTGCCCTGCAAATAAAGAACCCTGTGGGAGCTGGCTTGCCAGCGAATGGCGGCGTGTCATTCAGCAAAAATTTCACCTGTGCCGGCCCAATCGCTGGCAAGCCAGCTCCCACAGGTGAAGCGTCAACAGTGGAACTTGTAGCTGTCGAAGGCTCGGGCCGCGATCGGACAATCTTTTGATCTTCGATTTGCAATAACGCCCCAGCCAGTTAATGTTCGGCTCAGGTTTATCGCCCCCACGAGTCCTCAATGTTCAACCGCTCCCTCTACAAAACCCTGTCCTGCCTGCTGCTGGCTGCCGCTGCGTTGCCGGCGCAGGCCAATTGGTACCTGGACGGCGAGTCGTCACGGCTGTCGTTTGTCAGCACGAAAAACGCCCATATCTCCGAAGTGCAGCGCTTTCTGGTGCTGCATGGCAAGGTCGATCCGAACGGTCGCGCCGAGGTCGAGGTCGAGATGGATTCGATCAACAGCGGCATCCCGCTGCGTGACGAGCGCATGCGCAAGGGGCTGTTCCAGATCGAGCAATTCCCCGACGCGACCATCACCACCCAGATCGACCTGCGCCCGATCAACGATCTGGCCCCCGGTGCGCAACTGGAATTGCGTCTGCCGCTGACCGTCACTCTGCATGGCAAGCAAAATGAGTACCCGGCCGAGCTGCTGGCAACGCGTCTTGATGACCGACGCTTCCAGGTGGTGACACTGGAGCCAGTGGTGATCAATGCCGAGGATTTCGATCTTGCCCCAGGGCTGGAAAGCCTGCGCAAACTGGCCGATTTGTCGGCCATCAGTTTGTCGGTGCCGGTGGGTGCGGTACTGATTTTCACGGCGCGCTGACATGCGCGGCGCGATCTTCCCTTGGCGTGACGGCAACCGTTTCGAGCTGTTGATCGACGGCCCGCAATTCTTCCCGCGCATGCTTGAGCAAATTGCCGGCGCCCAGGAGCAGATCGAACTTGAGCTGTACCTCGTCGAGGCTGGCGCCTGTGCCGAAACCATCGTGCAAGCGCTGGTGCTGGCCGCCGAGCGAGGTGTACGCGTGCGCTGCCTGTTCGACGACTACGGCAGCCTCGCGTTTACCCTGAACCTGCGTAAACGCTTGACGCACGCCGGGGTTGAGCTGCGCTTCTACAATCGCCTGCACTGGCGCCGTTGGGTCGGCAATTTCTATCGTGACCACCGCAAACTGCTGCTGGTTGACCAGCGGCTGGCGGTGGTCGGCGGCACGGGTGTCACCGATGAGTTCTGGACCCCGGGGCACGACACCAGCGAGTGGCACGAAGTGATGGTGGAAATCAGCGGCCCGCTGGTGCTCGACTGGCAGCTATTGTTCGACCGCCAGTGGATCGCCAACCGCCATCGCCGTGCCTGGAAGCCATCCGCGCATGTCGGCTTGCCGCGTTTGCCCAAGGTGCCGGACATGGGCGAGGGCATGGGCCGCGTGGCTTACGCCGACGCCCGCCAGCACCGCGACATTCTGCAATCACTGTTTCGCGCGCTGAACAGCGGGCAAAAACGCATCTGGATGGCCACGCCGTACTTCCTGCCGACCTGGAAAATCCGCCGATCGCTGCGCAAGGCCGCTGCCCGAGGTGTCGACGTGCGCCTGCTGTTGACCGGGCCGCGCACCGATCACCCGTCCGTGCGCTACGCCGGGCATCGCTACTACCCGCGACTGCTCAAGGCCGGCGTGCAGATCTACGAATACCAGCCGTGCTTCCTGCACCTGAAAATGGTGCTGGTGGACGATTGGGTGAGCATCGGTTCGTGCAACTTCGATCACTGGAATTTGCGCTTCAATCTGGAGGCGAATCTTGAGGCGCTCGATCCGTCGTTGACGGCAGCGGTGGTGGCGAGTTTCGAGAAGGATTTCGGCTTGAGTCAGCGGGTGAGCCTGGAGGAGTGGCAGAGGCGGCCGTTGTGGCGGCGGGTGAAACAGAGGATGTGGGGGTGGGTGGATCGGTTGGTGGTTAACATCCTCGACCGCCGCGGGTAAAACCGATTTTGAATACACCCTAAATCCAATGTGGGAGCGAGCCTGCTCGCGAAGGCGGTGTGTCAGTCAGTAATTGTTTATCTGAATGACCGCTTTCGCGAGCAGGCTCGCTCCCACAGGGTTTTGCGGTGTGCTTGCAGTTACAGCAACTCAAAGCTCTGCTGCGTCACATTCTGAGAGTCCAGACCGATCTGCACGTTGAACTTGCCGGGCTCGGCGGCGTACTTGAGTTGGGCGTTGTAGAACTTCAGCTCCTCCTCGGTGATGGTGAAGTGCACGACTTTCTGTTCGCCGGCCTTGAGCATGATTTTCTGGAAGTTCTTCAGTTCTTTCACCGGGCGAATCATCGAACCGGTAACGTCCTGAATGTACAGCTGCACCACGGTTTCGCCGTCACGCTTGCCGGTGTTCTTCACCATGACACTGGCGTCGAGCTTGCCGCTGGCATTCAGGGTGGTCGAGGACAGCGCCATGTCGCTCAGGCTGAAATCGGTATAGCTCAGGCCGTAACCGAACGGGAACAGCGGGCCCGTCGTGTCATCGAAATACTGCGAGGTGTAGTTGCCCGGTTTGCCCGGTGTGAACGGCCGGCCAATGCTCAGGTGGTTGTAGTAGGTCGGAATCTGCCCAACGGAGCGTGGGAAGGTTACCGGCAGTTTGCCCGACGGGTTGTAGTCGCCGAACAGCACGTCAGCGATGGCGTTGCCGCCCTCGGTGCCGCTGAACCAGGTTTCCAGAATCGCATCGGCCGACTGGTTCTCTTCGAGAATGGTCAGTGGGCGGCCGTTCATCAAGACCAGCACCAACGGCTTGCCGGTGGCTTTCAGCGCGCGGATCAGCTCGCGCTGTGTTTCCGGGATGTTCAGGTCGGTACGGCTGGAAGATTCGTGGGACATGCCACGGGACTCGCCTACGGCTGCGACGATCACGTCGGCATCCTTGGCGGCTTTTACCGCTTCATCGATCAGCACATTGGCCGGGCGCGGATCATCAACCACTTCCGGTGCATCGAAGTTGAGGAAGTTCAGGTAATCGAGCACCTTCTTGTCGCTGGTGATGTTCGCGCCACGGGCGTAGATCAGGTTCGATTTGTCGCCGATAAGTGCGTTCATGCCGTCGAACAGGGTCACCGATTGCGCCGGACGACCGGCGGCGGCCCAACTGCCCATCATGTCGATCGGCGCCTTGGCCAGCGGGCCGACCAGCGCGATTTTTGCAGTCTTCTTCAGTGGCAGGGTTTCGTTCTGGTTCTTCAGCAGCACCAGGCTGCGACGCGCGACGTCACGGGCGTCGGCGCGGTGCAGGCGGCTTTCGGCGTAGGTATCGGCCGGATCATCTTCAGCTTTGCCGATGCGCAGGTACGGGTCCTTGAACAGGCCCATGTCGTACTTGGCCGCAAGGACTTCACGCACAGCGTTGTCGATATGTTTCTGTTCGATCTCGCCGGATTTGAGCAGCCCTGGCAGTTCCTTGCCGTACAGGGTGTCGTTCATGCTCATGTCGATGCCGGCCTTGATCGCCAGTTTCGCCGCTTCACGACCGTCGCGAGCCACACCGTGCTTGATCAGTTCAAAGATCGCGCCATGGTCACTGACCGCCAGGCCCTTGAAACCCCAATCCCTGCGCAACAGATCGTTCATCAGCCACGTGTCAGCGGTGGCCGGAATGCCGTTGATCGAGTTCAGCGCCACCATCACACCACCGGCGCCGGCATCAATGGCGGCGCGGTACGGCGGCAGGTAATCCTGGTACATCTTCACCGGGCTCATGTCGACGGTGTTGTAGTCGCGACCGCCCTCGACCGCGCCGTACAAGGCAAAGTGCTTGACGCTGGCCATGATGCTGTCGGCCGTGTTCGGGGCGTCGCCCTGATAGGCCTTGACCATGACTCGGGCGATGCGCGAAGTGAGGTAGGTGTCCTCACCGAAACCTTCGGAACTACGGCCCCAGCGCGGGTCGCGGGAGATGTCGACCATCGGCGCGAAAGTGATGTCGAGGCTGTCGGCAGCGGCCTCTTTGGCGGCAACGCGCCCGGAGCGACCGATGGCGTCCATGTCCCAACTCGAAGCCAGGGCTAGCGGAATCGGGAAAATCGTACGGTGACCGTGGATCACGTCGTACGCGAAAAACATCGGAATCTTCAGGCGACTGCGCATGGCAGCGTCCTGCATCGGACGGTTTTCCGCGCGGGTGATCGAGTTGAACGTGCCGCCGATGTTGCCGGTGGCGATCTCCTTGCGGATCAGCTCGCGGGGCATTTCCGGGCCGATGCTGATCAGGCGCAACTGGCCGATCTTTTCGTCGAGGGTCATTTGCTTCATCAGGTTGCTGATGAAGGCGTCCTTGTTTTCCAGAGGTACCGAGGTCTCAGCGGCCAATACTTGATGACTGGCCAGACTGACGAACAGGCCCAGCAAACACAGCTTCTTCATGAATATTTTTCTCAAGGGCACAAACGGCAATGCAATGCCGGCCAGCCAAAATTTAGGGAGCGACTATTGTTGTTCGGGTGCGGGCGCAAAAACGCCAAGCCAAAAAAACACCGTTGACCGCAGGCAGCTCGACCGCGCAGGCACTTTTTAGCCCATTGACCGGTCGCAATCCAGTGGCGCGGCCGATTATGCCCCAACCACCGGCTGAGAAGGTTTCGCGCTCGGCTTTTTAATGAAATGTGTCAGGGAGCATCACTGCAATGAATGTAAGTCCAACCTATCGCTCGCGTTTGCAGGTCGCCACATTGTTGATGCTGGCGACTTTGCTGACCGCGTGTGGCATCAATAACATCCCGACCCTCGACGAACAGGCCAAGGCCGCGTGGGGGCAGGTGCAGAACCAGTATCAGCGCCGCGCTGACCTGATCCCCAATCTGGTGGAAACGGTGAAGGGCTACGCCGCCCACGAAAAGGAAACCCTGACCGCAGTGATCGAAGCCCGGGCGAAAGCCACGTCGATTCAGGTTGATGCCAGTACCCTCGACAATCCCGAGAAGCTCAAGCAGTACCAGCAGGCGCAGGATCAATTGAGCGGCGCATTGAGCCGTTTGATGGTGGTGTCCGAGCGTTATCCGGATCTGAAGGCCAATCAGAACTTCCTCGCCCTGCAATCGCAGCTCGAAGGCACGGAAAACCGCATCGCCGTGGCACGACGCGATTTCATTCTGGCGGTGCAGAAGTACAACACCGAGATCCGCACTTTTCCCGGTCGCCTCTGGCACAGCGTGATGTACAGCGACCTGCCGATGCGCGAAACCTTCGAAGCCACCACGCCCGGTGCGGAAAAGGCCCCGCAAGTGAAGTTCTGATTCGAGGTTGCCCATGCGTGTGTTGAAAATAGGCCTGGTGCTGATGCTGTGGATGTTCGCCGTCAGCGCCCGGGCCGAGTTGACGTTCCCGGCGCTGAGCGGGCGCGTGGTGGACGAGGCGCAGATGATCGAGCCATCGGTGCGCGCGCAATTGAGCCAACAGTTGCAGGCCCACGAACAGGCGAGCGGTGAGCAATTGGTCGTGGTCACGCTGCCCGATCTGCAAGGCACCACCATCGAGGATTATGGCGTCCAGCTCGGTCGTCATTGGGCCATAGGGCAAAAGGACAAGAATAACGGCGCGCTGCTGATCGTTGCCCGTGACGAGCGCAAATTGCGCATCGAAGTCGGTTATGGCCTGGAAGACCGGCTGACCGATGCGCAAACCTCGGTGATCATCCATCAAGTCATCACGCCCGCGTTCAAGACCGGCAATTTCAGCAAAGGCATCAGCGACGGCGTGGCGGCGATGCTGGTTGTGCTGGGCGGCAATCCGCTGGACGAACCGTCGACGGTGTATGAGTCCAGCGGGGACCCGCAGAGCGATTTCATCTCGCGCCATCCGACGTTGTTCGTTTTTTTGGTGATGTTGTTCATCCTGACGGTGTTTGTCTGCCAGATGCTCGGTATCCTGCCCACCGGCCGTGGCGGCTCCGGTGGCGGCGGAGGGTTTGGCGGTGGCGGCGGATTTGGTGGCGGCGGTGGCGGTGGGGGCTTCAGCGGCGGCGGGGGCAGTTTCGGCGGCGGTGGTTCGTCCGGCGGCTGGTGACATTAAAAGAATAATGAGCAGGCACTTTTTGACATGGCATTACTGACTGAACACGAACAACGCAAAGTCGCCGAGGCGATCGCACGGGTCGAGCGCGACACCGATGCCGAACTGGTGACAGTGCTGGCGGCTCGCGCCGATGACTACGCATACATCCCGCTGCTGTGGGCGAGCCTGCTGGCGCTGGTGGTGCCGGGCGTCGTGCATTATCTGACCGGCTGGCTGACCCTGCGCAGCCTGTTGCTGGTGCAGTGGGGCCTGTTCATTGTGCTGTGCCTGCTGTTTCGCCTGCCGAAGATCACCACACATCTGGTGCCACGCCGTGTACGACACTGGCGTGCATCGAACCTGGCGCGGCGACAGTTTCTCGAACAGAACCTGCATCACACCGTGGGCAGCACCGGCATGCTGATTTTCGTCTGCGAGGCCGAGCGCTATGTGGAGATTCTGGTGGATGAGGGGATATCGAAGCGGTTGGGCAATGAAAGCTGGGATGTGATTGTCGCCGCGTTTACTGAGCAGGTACGGCAGGGGCGCACGCTTGAGGGGTTTGTCACTTGCATCGAGGCGTGCGGGGAATTGCTCAAGGTGCATGTGCCGGTGACGCAGGTGCGCAATGAGTTGCCGAACCGGTTGGTGGTGTTGGCCTGAGAAGGATTGTCTGACTTGAAATCCAGCCCCTCACCCCAGCCCTCTCCCAATGGGAGAGGGGGAAAGGGAGCCGATATTTGTTGGTTTCAAAACCTGAGTTCGGCTCGATAATTCAGGTCGGCGTAGCTTGAGATAACACCTCGGTCAGTTCCCTCTACCTCTGGGAGAGGGCCAGGGTGAGGGCCTCATTTAAAACCGTTCGGTAAATAAGAGCGTGTCCCCAACCCCCATCCCCCCTAAAATACCCGCCATTCCCGATTCGCCCCCCCCGAGGCCGCTTGTTCATGTCCGTTACCGCCCCCTCCGCGCCATCAGCCAAACCCGCGCCGGACCACCACGCCCAGTTCATCGAGTTGCTGCAAACCAGCCTCGAGCAGAACGGTTTCATCAAACTGGTGCTGGCCAAATACGTCGGTGAAGAAGCGGACTTGCAGCGCGTCATCATCAAACCGGTGACCGTTAAAGCTCAGCCCTGCCTGTCGTTCGTGTATCGCTACAAAACCCGCGACATCACCAAGAACCTGCCATTGAGCGAAGGCGTTGCGAGCATTGCCGCGCTGCTGCCGGCCTCGTTCAAAAATGCGCACTTGCTGACGCTGGCTGACGAAGCTCAGCTCGAATACAGCAAAAAGGGCAAAACTTCGCTGTTCAAGAGCCAGCCTCAGCAATTGCGCGAGGCACCGTCGGCCGAGCACAACCGCGAGAAAAACCGTTTTCTGGACCTGAACCGGCCGTTTCTCAGGGACCTGGGCGTGACCAACGCCCAGCACGAGCTGATCCCGGCGATGTCGCGCAAGTGGAAGCAGATCAACAAGTTCATCGAAGTCTTCAGCCATGCCCTGACATCGTCACCGCTGGCGCTGGACAAACCGGTGCGGGTCGCGGATTTCGGTTCGGGCAAGGGCTACCTGACGTTCGCCATCCACGACTACCTGCGTAATACCTTGAAAGCCGAGGGCGAAGTCACGGGCGTCGAGTTGCGTGAAGAAATGGTCAGCCTGTGCAACGCCGCAGCGGCCAAACTCGATCATCCGGGCCTGGTCTTCAAATGCGGTGATGTGCGCAGCGTGGCGCCGAGCGAACTGGACGTGATGATCGCCCTGCATGCCTGCGATATCGCCACCGACTACGCGATCCACACCGGCATCCGTTCGGGCGCGTCGATCATCATGTGCTCGCCGTGCTGCCACAAACAGATCCGCCTGCAGATCCAGAGCCCGGCGCTGCTCAAGCCGATGCTGCAATACGGTTTGCACCTCGGTCAGCAGGCGGAAATGGTCACTGACAGCCTGCGCGCGCTGTTCCTTGAAGCCTGTGGTTACGAGACCAAAGTGTTCGAGTTCATCTCGCTGGATCACACCAACAAGAACAAGATGATTCTGGCAGTGAAACGCGCCGAGCCGGTGGACCCGGCTCAGCTGTTGGTGAAAATCCAGGAGTTGAAGGCGTTCTACCACATCAGCGAGCACTGCCTGGAAACCTTGCTGCGCGCTGATGGCTACCTGGCCTGAATCGCAACTCCGCTGCGCGCCCACGGTTGTCTGGCTTGACTCGTAACCTGTAGGAGCTGCGGCACGCTGCGATCTTTTGATCTTGTTGCTACAAAACCAGAGTCAAAAGATCGCAGCCTGCGGCAGCTCCTACAGGTGTTCGTGTACAAACTGCCTGGCGCGTCAGGCGTAGTAGCCGGTTGTTACCCGCCCCGACAGATAAGGTCTACCTTCAATACTCCCAAGCATTTCCCAGAGGAGTACTCCCCATGGCCGCGAAAAAAATCCTGATGCTGGTCGGCGATTACGTCGAAGACTACGAAGTGATGGTGCCGTTCCAGGCCCTGCAAATGGTCGGGCACACCGTCCACGCGGTCTGCCCGGACAAAACCGCAGGCCAGACCGTGCGCACCGCGATCCATGACTTCGAAGGTGACCAGACCTACAGCGAAAAACCCGGTCACCTGTTCGCGCTGAATTTCGATTTCGCCAGTGCCAGTGAGGCCGATTACGACGCGCTGGTGATCCCTGGCGGTCGTGCTCCGGAATACCTGCGTCTGAACGAAAAAGTCCTGGATCTAGTGCGTGCCTTCGACAAGTCCGGCAAACCGATTGCAGCGGTGTGCCACGGCGCGCAGTTGCTGGCAGCGGCGGGCGTTCTTGAAGGTCGCGAGTGCAGCGCCTATCCGGCCTGCGCGCCTGAAGTGCGACTGGCGGGCGGCACGTACATCGACATTCCAGTGACGGACGGCCACGTTCAAGGCAATCTGGCGACTGCTCCGGCCTGGCCGGCGCATCCGAACTGGCTGGCCGGTTTCCTCGGTTTGCTGGGCACCCAAATCACCCTGTAACGAGGTTTCGTCCATGTGCGAGCTCTACGTCAAGGCCGACCCGATCCTCTATGAATCGCGCTCTCGCTCGCTGCGTATCTGCGGGGTGGTGACGACGTTGCGCCTGGAGAATCAGTTCTGGGACATCCTCGGCGAAATCGCCGAGATCGACGGCATGACCACCAATCAACTGATCGCCAAGCTGTATGAAGAGGTGATGGATTACCGCGGTGAGGTGGTCAATTTTGCTTCGTTCTTGCGGGTGAGTTGCACGCGGTATCTGAGTCAGCGGCGGGTGGATTCGCCGCCATTGTCGGTGGTGCGGGCGGTGGTGAAATAACTCATGCCGAGTCGCTGCCATCGCTGGCAAGCCAGCTTCCACAGGTTCTGTGTGCGGTACAAGGATTTTGTGAACGACCCGGACTCTGTGGGAGCTGGCTTGCCAGCGATGGCGTCAGTACAGGCGACAGAAGCCTGAGGTTGGTCTTTACTCTGAAGCGCGAAAACCTCTCAACCGCCAAGGAGAAACGAGCATGTCCGGATGGTACGAAGTGAGTAAAAGCAGCAACGGCCAGTTCAGGTTTGTACTCAAGGCTGCCAACGCCGAAACCATTCTCACCAGCGAGCTCTACACCACCCGCGCAGCAGCCGACGGCGGCATTGCGTCAGTGCAGACCAACAGTCCGCTGGATGAGCGCTACGAGAAAAAGTCCACCAAGGATGGTCATCCGTATTTCAATCTAAAAGCGGCCAATCATCAGGTCATCGGCAACAGCGAGGCCTACTCCTCGGATGCGGCGTGTGACAAAGGCATTGCCAGCGTCAAGGCCAATGGCCCGACGAAGACCATCAAGGACAAGACCCTGCCGGTCCTCTGATTCCACTTTCCAACCCAATACAAATTCCTGTGGGAGCTGGCAAGCCAGCTCCCACAGTGTCATGGGTCACACCACACGATCTGATCCAACCAGAATCCCTATGGGAGCGAGCCTGCTCGCGAAGGCGTCAGTCCTGGCTACATCAAACCTCGACGGGCACTGACAACTTCGGACTGCCCAATGCATGCGTCTTCGCATCAAAAAAGCGCAACTGCGCCCCCGTCCCCTCAAACACCTTCGCGTAGTGGCGCTTCTGATGCTGAACGAACGCCGCGCTGCGCGGATAAATGGAGATCGCCACAACCTTCGGTTTTGCCAGGCGCAGGGCCCGGACGATGTGGTTGTCCTGCTCGCCCAAGGCATGGCCGAAGATGCACAGGCTGTCGCTGTGGCCCAATAACTGCTCGTAACAGAACGACAGGTAATCCGAGCTGCGAATGGTCTTGAGCTTGTCGGCGCTCGGCCCTTCGGTGACGAACAGCGGTACGTCATCCAGCGTCTTGATCGTGTTGTTGATCGCAAAACTGCCGAGCAGCGTGCCCTCGGTCGAGGTCAGTTTGCGCGCGGTGCCATCCTGATTGCGTACCAGGTGCAGGCCGCCGTGCAGGTACAGCAAACGCGGTTTGGACGTAGCGGTTTCGCTGATATCGAAACTGGCGTTGGCGCCCTTGAACAGATCGTCGATGGCCTCGCTGCGATGCTGGATCGCCCAGTAGTTGAGCAAGTCGTAATTGGTGGTGAACACCGTGCGATAGCGCGCCAGCTCTTCATTCAGCGTGGTGAGCGTTGAGGTCTGAACCAGCCGCCACGGAATGTGAATGGCGTGCACGGTGTTGATCAACGCTTCCTTGATCGCGTAGTAGCGGTTGCGCGGTGCGGCCGAGCTGACGGCCAGCGCCTTGTTCACCCGGCTGGTGGTTTTGAGGGCGCTGAGGACCTGCTCGAAGCTGTGCGTCTGCATCGCGTCGAACACCGCCAGCTCCGACGCGCTCAGGGGTTTTTCTTCCACGGTACGGGCGTTTTCGAACAGCGAGTCGTAGCCGAAGTCATCCCAAACGGCCCGGCTGGCGCCGTTGCCCACCAGCAAACCGTTGAAGCCGGTTGCGGCGCGCAGGGTGTTCCAGTCTTCGAGGGTGGCGTCGACATCCAGAAAATCGCTCATTACTTGGCACATCTCAAAACAAAGGGGCTGATGGGCGGTGACTTTATCACGAGCGGACATTGAGCCAGATCAACATACGCCGTGACCGATCGGTCGATCCTGTGCTTACCCGTCGGATCGCAGCTGTCGATTCGGCCCCAGTCAGGAGTCACACGATGAGCAGCACCTTTTTCATTCCGGCGGTCAACATCATGGGCAATGGATGCCTCGACGAAGCCATGGTCGCGATCCGCAACTACGGTTTTCGCAAGGCGCTGATCGTCACCGACGTGGGGCTGGCCAAGGCCGGCGTGGCGAGCATGGTGGCGGAGAAACTGGCGATGCAGGACATCGATTCAGTGATTTTCGACGGCGCCAAACCGAACCCGAGCATCGCCAATGTCGAGTGCGGTTTGGGCCTGCTCAAGGAAAGTCATTGTGATTTCGTGGTGTCGCTGGGCGGTGGGTCGCCTCACGACTGCGCCAAGGGCATCGCGCTGTGTGCGACCAATGGCGGGCAGATTCGCGATTACGAAGGCGTTGATCAATCGAGCAAGCCGCAACTGCCGCTGATCGCCATCAACACCACCGCCGGCACTGCCAGCGAGATGACCCGGTTCTGCATCATCACCGACGAATCGCGTCACGTGAAAATGGCCATCGTCGACCGTAACGTCACGCCGCTGCTGTCAGTCAACGACCCGGCGCTGATGGTTGCGATGCCGAAAAGCCTGACCGCCGCGACTGGCATGGATGCCCTGACTCATGCGATCGAAGCCTACGTCTCCACCGCCGCCAACCCGATCACTGATACCTGTGCGCTGAAGGCCATGACCCTGATCAGCAACAACCTGCGTCTGGCCGTGCGTGACGGCAGCGACCTCGCCGCACGGGAGAACATGGCCTACGCGCAGTTCCTCGCCGGCATGGCGTTCAACAATGCGTCGCTGGGCTACGTGCACGCGATGGCGCACCAGTTGGGCGGTTACTACGACTTGCCTCATGGTGTCTGCAACGCTGTGCTGTTGCCGCATGTGCAGACGTTCAATGCGCTGGTGTGTGCCGACCGGCTCACCGATGTCGCCCACGCCATGGGTGCCGATGTTCACGGTTTGAGCCCGGAAGAGGGCGCTCAGGCGGCGATCACGGCGATCCGTTGCCTGGCCAGAGACGTGGAAATTCCGGGCGGCTTGCGGGAGCTGGGCGCGAAACTCTCGGACATTCCGGTACTCGCCACCAACGCCCTGAAAGACGCTTGCGGGCTGACCAATCCACGCGCGGCGGATCAGCGGCAAATCGAGGAGATTTTCCGCAACGCGTTTTGAGGTCAGTGCTTTCCTGGTAATTTCGACCCAGTCAAACCGGCCTCTTCGCGAGCAGGCTCGTTCCCACAGTGAATCGCATTTCAATTGTGGGAGCGAGCCTGCTCGCGAAGACTGATTACCAGGCACTGCAAATCTATTGAGTTCTCAGGTTACCCAACAACCGCCACATTCCTCTCGAAAACCCCACCAAACTGAATCAACACCACCCCCGCAACCAGCAACAACGCGCCAAATACTCGCGGCAATGTCAGCTGCTTTTCCATCAAACCAAACAGCCCGAAGTGATCCAGCACCATCGAGGCAATGACCTGTCCGGCCAACGCCAGCGCGACAAATCCCGACGCGCCGAGTTTGGGCAAAAGCATCACCGCCAGTGCCACAAAGCACACGCCGAACGCGCCACCGGCCCATATCCACAATGGAGCCTTGCTGATGAACGCCACTGACGGCAACGGCAAGCGCAACGCCAGAATCACCGGCAACAACACCAGCACACTCACCAGCAGCGACGCCAATGTCGCCCACAACGGATGTCCCAGCCCTCGCGCCAGATTGCTGTTGATCGCGCTTTGAAACGGCACCACGGCGCCGGCGAAAGCGGCCAAGGCGAGCAGACCGGCCCACTGCAACGTACTCATGATCATCCTCCAACAGGTTTTGCTGGACTCTAGGCTATTCGTCGCGCAGATTTAAATTCCGTTTTGTCATCAAGTACATGCACCAGATGAATGATCTGCGCCGTATCGACCTCAATCTGCTGGTGATCCTCGACGCCTTGCTCAGCGAGCAACACGTCACCCGCGCCGCCGAGCGCCTGCACCTCAGCCAACCGGCGGTCAGCCATGCGCTGGCGCGATTGCGTGACTTGCTTGGTGACCCATTGCTGGTGCGCGCAGGCTCTGGCCTTGTGCCCACCGCGCGGGCGCTCGAGCTGGTCGCGCCGTTGGCCGAAGCGCTGGCCCAGGTGCAGTCGCTGCTGGCCCCCAACACCTTCGATCCGGCGAGTGCGCGCCGCACCTTTCGCGTGGCGATGTCCGACTACGGCGCGGCGATCATCCTGCCCACGCTGATCCGTACCTTGCGCCGCGAAGCGCCAGGCATCGACTTGCAAATCAGCCACGCCAGTCGAGAAGGCATGCTGGAAGGGGTGCTCAACGGCGATATCGACGTGGCCGCCGGCGTGTTCCCGGAAATGCCCAACGAATTGCGCAGCACGCTGCTGTTTGAAGAGCGCTACGTGTGCCTGCTGGATCGCGCCAGTTTGCCTGCCGACGGCGTTCTGGATCTGCCGACCTACCTGTCTCGCCCGCACGTGTTGCTGGAAATGCGGGGCAGCGGCACGCCGGAAATCGAACGCGCTTTAACGTCACTGCGTGAGCGCCGCCGCGTCGCCATCAGCCTGCCGCACTGGAACGTCGCGCCACAGTTCATCAGCGGTACGGATCTGATTCTTACGGTGTCGTCACGGGGCTTGCGGGATATTGACCCGCGTGAACTTGTCGTCGTGCCGCCACCGTTCGAGATTCCGCCGTTCACGTTTGTGCTGGCGTGGCATAAGCGCCGGGGCGGGGATCAGGCGTTGAATTGGTTGAATCGCAGGATTGAGCAGGGGATAGTGCGCGGCTGAAACGTTAGCAAGGAGCGGGAAGTGACAGTGAAGTCTGGATTGATCGGGTGTGTGGTGTTGAGCGGGTGGTTGATGGCGGGGCAGGTGTTTGCCGCTTGCACGCCGCCAGCGGTTGCGGGGGAGGATGTCTCTGCCTGCAAGGATTGGCCAGCCTACACCGGGCTGACCATCAGCGCCTCGACGCGGTTTGAGCCGGGCACTACCGAAGCGCTCGGCACCCACGATCTGGACGTGTCCGTGTTGCAGGATGGCCAACCGACTCCGATTGCGACTTATCACCAGGCCGCCGCTTTCGTAATGGATGGCGTCCACTTGAAGGATCTGACGCTCGACACGGCACGCTACAAACTCGCTCCCGAACTTCGAGCCTTTGGTGTCCGCGCAACACTCGCTAACGGCTCTCGTCTCAATCCCGTGGAGGAACATCAACTGTCGCTCTACGTGAAGGAGGGCGAGACGTTGCGTCCTGTCCTGCGTCAGTTGGTGGTTTATGAGTATGGCGGCGAGTGGGATGACAACTGCGCCGGACAGCGTTTTGAAATTTCAAGAACCGTCGATATCGCTAAAACGAGCTCCTATGGCTATGCAGATTTAATCGTCAAAACCCAGGAAAAAGGCACGACAAGTGTGGTTGAAGGCGACGCGTGTGAAGACAAGACGACTGTACGCCAACCGGTTTTGACAACATTGCATTACGACGGAAAGAATTACGTCCTGCCACCAGGTCTCAAGGGACTCTGATTCACCTGCTGAAACACGACTCTTATCAAGGAAGAACCATGCTCACCCCTACCAGACTCCTTATCGCCCTCGCTATTCTGGCCATCACCGCCCAAGCCCAGGCCGCCTGCACCACCAAGGCCTTCGACGGCCAATCACTGGCACGCTGCATCGTCTGGCCGGCCTTCCCGACTCAGGCGATCGCGGTCAAATCCACGTACCTGGCCGACCCCGGCGACGACGATGCCGGGGTGTTCGATCTGGACCTGTCGATCGTCAACGCCAGCAATGCAAACCCTATCGCCACTTACCGCAAACCCGGCGCTTACAACTCCGATGCCGTGCGCTTCGATGACCTGCGCATTGATACCGGGCGCTACCGACTGGCGCCGAATGTTCGCGCGTTTGGTCTGCGCTCGAAGTTCGTGCACAGCTCCCATGCAATTCCCTACGAAAAAACCGATCTGGCGTTGTACGTCCGCGAAGGCAACAACCTGCGCCCGGTTCTGGAAGGCTTGGTGGTCTACAAAAACAACGGCGAATTCATGAGCGATTGCGAGGGCTACACCAATGAGGTTCGCAGGAGTGTCGAGATCGGTCCATCGAGTCACCATGGTTTCGCCGATTTGATCATCACCACCAGCGCCAGCAAAATGAACGACTCCAAGTCGGGCAACGAGTGCGTTTCCAAAACCACTCACCTGAAGAAAACCCGGATCACGTTGACCTACGATGGCCAGCAATACGGCGTCCCTGAAGATCTCAGAGGTTACTGAACCGATGCTCACCGGCCTCAACCACCTGACCCTCGCCGTCGGCGACCTGAGTCGCAGCCTGGCGTTTTACCGCGATGTGCTGCAGTTGCGCGTCGAAGCGACGTGGGACAACGGCGCCTATCTGTCGCTGCCGGGGCTGTGGTTGTGCCTTTCGCTTGATTCGAAACGCAGTGCCCAGGCGTGCGGCGATTACACCCACTACGCCTTCAGCCTCAGCGCGGCGGATTTCCCGGTTTTGGTACAGAGACTAAAAGCGGCACACGTTCAGCAATGGCGGGATAACCGCAGCGAAGGTGCTTCTTTCTACTTTCTCGATCCTGACGGCCATCAGCTCGAAGTTCACGTCGGCGATCTCGCTTCGCGGCTGGCGGCGTGTCGGCAAAAACCGTATGCCGGCATGCGTTTTTACGACGCGCCGTGAACAGACCGTTTTCGCTGATATAGACTGGCCGCCACGTATTCTCGCGTTTGCAGGTAACCCATGACTCCATCGTTGCTAATGGCCGTGCTGGCCTCGGGTTTCATTTACGGCATCACGCCCGGGCCGGGCGTACTGGCGGTGTTCGGCATCGGCGCGGCGCATGGGCGGCGTGCTGGCGCGGGGTTTCTCTGCGGGCATTTGCTGGGCGATGTGGTGTGGTGCAGCACCGCACTGATCGCGATTGTCGGTGCACGGGAAATCGGCAGCACCGCGTTTGATGTGCTTGGCGTACTGAGTGGCTTGTACCTGTTCTGGCTCGGTTGGCGTGCAGTGCGTGCGCAACGGCGCAGTGACGATCAACCGCAGGGCGCGGCGCGCAATCCCTTCTGGCACGGCATTTTGTTCGGCCTGACCAATCCCAAAGCCTATCCGGTGGCGGTGGCGACGTTTACCGCGCTGCTGTCGAGCCGCGCCGAGCTGCTCAACTGGTCGATGTTGCCAGCGCTGATCGCCCTGAGTTTCCTTGGTGGACTGCTCGCCTACGCGATTCTGATTGGTGTGGTGGGCGCGCAGCGAGTGCGCACGGTGTACCAGCGTCACGAACTGCTCATCACTCGATTGTGCGGCGTGATGTTCATCGGTTTCGCCATCAATGCGCTACTGCATGCTTTGCCGGGATTGATGCCGAACAAGGCTTGATCTGCTCGCCGAGGGTTCACCGTTCGTCGCAGCGATGGCAATTTTTCTAAACCTTTGCCGGTGAGAAAATTCTCAATCTAGACGGGCACCTGCTCGCCACGATCAATACCAAGAGGTAGAGAATCATGCCTAATTCAAGAAACTCGAACTCGGGAAACTTCGCCAACGATCGAACGAAGGCTTCTGAAGCCGGTCGCAAAGGTGGGAAAACCACCACGACGACGGTCGATAAAGAGCCTGCGAAAACAGAAACGGGCCGCAAGCCTGCTCAGAAATCGAAGTAGTCGGTGAAGGTAGTTTTGATTGAGAGGCGGGGGCGCAAGCTCCCGCTTGAATTCAGCAAGAAGGAGGGCGCGACCATGAGCCGGATGGCCACCCAGGTACGTCGTTTAAGTTTTGTCACGCTGTTGGGATTGTTCGCCAGCAGTGCTTTTGCCCAGTCGCCTGCCGAATTCATCAACGATGCTTCGGCCAAAGGCATGGCCGACATCGAAGCCAGCCGTTTGGCGCATCAGAAGACCGAATCCAAAGAGGTCAAGGATTTCACCATCGTCGTCATCAACGACCGCACCACGGCCAATCAACATTTGGCGAAGATTGCGAAAAAACTCGACCTGCCCGTCGCCCCGCGTGAAGAAATGGCCGACAAGGCCAAGGAACTGATTCCTGAAGTGAAAGACGGCGCAACCTTTGATCAGGCGTACGCCGCCAGTCAGGTCAAAGCCACTGAAGAGGCGATCCAGCAGATTCAGCAGGAGGCGCAAACCACCACCGTGCCGGAGATCAAAGCCTTCGCCGATGAGACCTTGCCCAAACTGCAAAACCATCTGCAAATGGCTCGGTCGCTGCAAGCCAGCCGCTGATTTGAGTTAAAGATCAAAAGATCGCAGCCTTCGGCAGTGCTTTGTGTTGGCGCTGGCGCAGGCTGCGATCTTTTGCTTTTAAATCAGCACTCGTTCAAATCCTGCTTCGGCTTGCTCTGCTCGCCCAGCCCCTCAAGATTGAAAACCTCACCTTCGCCCAACGTCCGGTAGTGCCTGCGCAAGGCTTCCAGTTGTTTCAGATCCAGCGCCTCGAGCCCCAACATTGCGTTCTGCGCCTCTTTGGTCACCCGCAGCAATTCATCGATCTTCAGATGCAGGATGTCGGTGTCGCGGTTCTGCGTGTTCTGGATCAGGAACACCATCAGGAACGTGATGATCGTCGTCGAGGTGTTGATGATCAGTTGCCAAGTGTCGTTGTAACTGAAAATCGGCCCGCTCATTCCCCAAAGACCGATCAGGATCAACGCCCCCATAAAGGTCTTGGGGCTACCGGCCCACAGGGCAAGCTTCTGGGAAATCTTCGCAAATTTCATAGCCGTGTTCCTTGTTGTGTGGTGCCTGAAATTCAGACACTGACGGCTTGATGAAAATTCTACTTACAAATCCAGGAAGCATGCGCGACGTTGGTAGGGGAGCCAGTTTTCGTGGGTAACGGTATCGTGTCAGCACCCGCTTTTCGCCATGACAGGAGAACGCAATGAGTTGGTCCGCCAAACAGTACGTCGCTTTCGAAGATGAACGCACCCGCCCGGCTCGTGATTTGCTTGCTGCGATTCCCACGGCTGAAGCGCGATCGGTGGTCGATATCGGTTGCGGTCCGGGTAATTCGACTGAGCTGCTGGTGCAGCGTTTTTCTGGGGCGACAGTCAGTGGGCTGGACAGCTCGGCAGACATGATCGCGGCCGCACGCAAGCGCTTGCCGCAGTTGCAGTTCGATGTCGCCGAGATTGATCGATGGGCCGATGAAGACCCTTTCGATGTGATCTTTGCCAATGCGGTATTGCAATGGGTACCCGATCACGCGGCGTTGCTGCCGGCGCTGGCGAGCAAGCTCGCGGAGGGCGGCAGTCTGGCAATTCAGATGCCGGATAATCTCAATGAACCCTCCCACCGCTTGATGCGTGAAATCGCGGCGAATGGCCCGTGGGCAAGCAAACTCGCTGACGCTGCCGGGCAGCGTACGGACATGGCGAGCGCCAGCGAGTATTTCTCTATGCTGCGACCGCACTGCGCGCGGGTCGATGTGTGGCGCACCACGTATCACCATCAACTGTCGGATGGCGCTGCCGGGGTGGTCGAGTGGTTCAAGGGCAGTGGGCTGATTCCGTTTCTGAGTCCGTTGACTGAAAGCGAGCGGGCACAGTATCTGGAGCAGTATCTGGCTGAGGTTGAGAAGGCTTATCCGGCGTTGGCGGATGGCTCGGTGCTGTTGCCGTTTCCGCGGTTGTTTATTGTGGCGACGCGCTGAAGGCGCGTTCAAAACCTGTGGCGAGGGAGCAAAGTCCCTCGCCACATTTAAATTGTCCCTCCAGGCTTAGCGCTGTACCGCCACCAGCATCATCATCGGCCGCTCCCGCTCTTCAGCCAGCGCTGGTTGCGCCGCCACTTCTTCATCGCTTGGCCCCCACTCGTTGACATGACGAATAGTAAATCCAGCGCCAATCAGTGAATTGAGCAACGTACCGACAGTACGATGCTGCTTGATCACCCCGTCTGCCAGCCAATTCGTCACCCGTTCCCCTTCCAATTGATAACTGTCCAGCGGCCAGCGCTTGCGACCTTCGCTGTCGATCAGCCAGCCGGGGTTGCGCGGGGCCATGAAGATCGGATGTTCGATGGAAAACACAAAATGCGAACCCGGCTTCAGCGCTGCGTAGAGGTGAGCAAACAGTCCTGGCAGATCCTTGATGTAATGCAACGCCAGCGAGCTGTAGGCCAGGTCGAAACTGCACGCGGGCAAGTCGAGTTGTTCCAGGTCGGCGCGCTCGTAACGGATGTTCGTCGCCGAAGTGGTTTCGCGTGCGCGTTCCAGCATCTTCTCCGAAACGTCCAGCCCCAGCACGTTGGCCGCGCCGTGCTCGCTGGCCCAGCGGCTGAACCAGCCGTAACCGCAACCCAGATCCACCACGTGCAAACCGTGCATGGAGGGTAGCAACGCCTTGAGCGCAGGCCATTCCGGCGCGGCATCGAGGCCGCCGATGGAGCGGTTCATCTGGCTGTAGCCCTGAAAGAATTCGGGATCGTCGTAGATGTTTTGAGTCATTGGGAGTGCTCTTTTGAGTTCGGTCGTCAGCGGCAAAGTGGCCGCGATGGGGTTCCCTCGAAAGTGATGACGCGTATTCGTCGATGGCCGCGCAGGGGGAGGGTGGTGGTCGATGGGTAAATGCTAGCGGCGCGGGCGCAAGGTGAGAACCGATTGAGTGTTGGAGAACTGTAATGTTGGCGCACGATTTCAGTGTAAATTCACGACGCCGCCGGTGGCGGCCTCGATCACCGTCTCAGCCCTGCTGCAACACCTTCAAGGCAGCCGAAGCCAGAAACCCTGAACGACTCTTCTCCTCCGGGTGATGCAGCACATACTCATCAATACGGTTGAGCAAATGCCCAGGCAGCGTGATGTTCAGTTTCTGGGCTTTTCCCAAATACTTCACGACATCAATATCCACCACTGCCCACGCACATCCGGCGTATTTCGGATTGGCCACATGCAGCCCCAGTTTACTGGCAGCCGGAATCGGCGCGCCGTCCTCGGCCAGAATCTCGAAATGCCCCTCGATGGCTTCGCGAGCCATGGCGACGGCATCATCCAGATCGTCGCCAGCCGAAAAACAGCCGGGAATATCCGGCACCTCTACGCCCCAGGCGTGTTCTTCATCGCCTATTGAAATCGCGATCGGATAGAGCATATTTGTTGATCTCCATGGTTACTGACTGAGCCAGTCAAAGCAGCGCCTGCTTCAAAATACTGATGGCCGTTCTCTTCAGCAGATCTTTCGTCGGATGTGGCACCGTGACCAGTCCAGGCTTGGTCGGATGCTTGAAGTGGTGGTGACTGCCTCTGATCCTCGCTAAATACCAACCGTCTGCGACGAGCTGACCGATTAAAAAACGGCTATTCACAACACCTCCTTGTGGTGTGCTTGGTGGGTACTATACCTACCGGTGATCTGGGGGCAACAATGTATTCACCGCGCGGTCATCCGCGGCTAATCCGCTCAGTGGTTTGAAGCAGTCTAGATAGGGAGGTGACGAAGGCATGGAGAGTGTGTTGCAGGCTTTTGCGTTGTTTCAAATGTCAGATGTAACCTTTTTTCGGGCACAAAAAAACCGGCCATCAAGGCCGGTTTTTTCTGTTCTGCATCCCACGTCAAAAACAACGTGAGACAAAATTTGAGTGGAGCGGGTAGAGGGAATCGAACCCTCGTCGGAAGCTTGGGAAGCTACTGTTCTACCATTAAACTATACCCGCTCAGAGCGGCTGACTTTGTACCAGACTCGGCGGAGAATTTGAAGTTTTTCTTTTTTGCGCAAGGCATTACAGCGCTGAATCGGTCAATCGCGAGCGAGCACTGCGGGGGGCGTAAACAAAACGGTTAGCCCGGCAGGCTCGCTCGCGATGACGCTCTTTCAAATGGCCAATGCATGGTGATCCTGAACAAACGAGTACCGCGTTCGGCTCGCCTGCGGTGCCGGTTTCAAAAAGCCCAGCAAGGCGTTCTGGCTGTCCCGGCACGCAGCCTTGTGCTCCATGTCGAGAAAATGCCCGGTGGCTTGCACGGTGGTGAAGGTGCTCTGTGCCACGTGGTTGCCGAACAGACGCGCATCTTCGGCGGCTGTGTATTCGTCCCATTCACCGTTGAGAAACAGTACCGGCACGTTGATCTTCTTCGCCGCGTTTAAATAGCACTGACGATCGCTGTGCAGCACGTCGCTGATGTGAAAGTGCATCTGCCCGTATTCGTGCTCGGCCAGGCTGCTGACGTGGCGATAATTGAAGCGTTTGAACAATGACGGCAGGTGTTTGCCGATAGTGCTGTTGACCAGATGCCCGACCCGATCACCGTCACGCTGGCCGAGGTAATCGACGCCGCGCTCGAGGTAATCAAGCATGTGCGCGTTGATCACCGGCGAAAACGAGCTGATCACCGCTTTTTCGATGCGCCTTGGCTGGTTAGCAAGGGCAACCAGTGTCGCGGCGCCGCCCCAGGAGAACGACAGCACGTGTTCGGCGGCGAAGTGGTCGATCAGCTCCAGCAGAATTTGCCCTTCAACGTCCTTTGTCAGATGTTTCTCGTGACGGTTGTGGGCTTTTGACCGGCCCGCGTAGGGCTGGTCGTAGCAGACCACGTTGAATTGCGGGTGCAGATTTTTCACGGTTTGTGCAAACGACGCAGTCGTGGCCATCGAGCCGTTGACCAGAATGATGGTTTTTTCTGCGGCGTCTGCGCGATAGAACTCCGTGTAAACCCGATACTGACCCTGTATATCCAGCACAGCGATTTCTGGCCTCATGTCATAAGACTCCTGGCAAGCAAGCGGGTATGCGCGCAAATAGACATTGCACGAGCTTTGTGACAGGTAGGCATACGCCTGGAATTTGCTTGGCCCATGTCGATCCATGACTACGGTCGACGGGTATTGTTATTGGCGGGCAGTCTGCCGGCTGAGGCGCAGCCCTTGAGGGCTGACGACCGGCAAAAAGTTTCTTAGAGGTATGGTGTGACTCATCGGTCACATTTCGGCCGACGTCCTGATTCAAGCAGGGGGAGCAGGATCGCGCAAGTGCCGCAGGTAAATTGTTCGACAACTTCTGCTGAGCGGTCGGCTGCTTAGAACAAATGAATCTCTTCGGTGCGCAAAGCGCGATACTCGCCCGGTTTTAGCGCGTCATCGAGCCGCAGCGGGCCCATGGATTCGCGGTGCAGACGCAGCACTTTGTTGTTGAAAAAGCCAAACATGCGCTTCACCTGATGGTAGCGGCCCTCGACGATGCTCAGGCGTGCCGAGCGTGATCCGAGTAGCTCCAGCTGCGCAGGTTGCGTGGTCAGGTCTTCGAAGGCGAAGTAGATGCCTTCAGCAAACGTGCTCGCATATTGCGCGCCGATTTCCTGCTCGGTCTCGACGTAATAGACCTTTGGCAATTTGGTTCGCGGCTGGGTCAGGCGCCGCGACCAGGCGCCGTCGTTGGTGATCAGCATCAGCCCGGTGGTGTTGAAGTCCAGGCGCCCGGCGATGTGCAGTTCGTCCTTGTCCGGTTCGTTGATCAGGTCGAGCACGGTCGGATGTTGCGGATCGCGAGTGGCGCTGACGCAGCCCGGCGGCTTGTGCAGCATGAAGTAGCGCGCCGGTTTGCCGAGTTGCAGCACTTCGTCATCGACTTCGACACGGCTGAATTCAAGAACTTCACTGTGCGGGTCACTGACGACTTTTCCGTCAACGCGCACGCGCTTTTCCACCAGCAACAGGCGAACCTGCTTACGGTTGTAGCGGGGCAGATTGCTGAGGAAGCGGTCGACGCGCATGTTCAGGTTTCAACGGATCAAGGGGCACGCATCTTACGGGATCGGCTGAGCGGCCGCCTGCAGTTGCGCCTCGACCTGCGCGCATCGCGGGCACAGGCAGGATTTGTCGCGCAGTGCTGGCGGCAAGGCTTGGAGCACCGCCGGATCAATGCTCACGCCGTAGCACCAGCAGGCGCGGTCGGCGGTGCGCGGGTCAGCCAGGCTGCAATCGTTGCGGGCGCCGCAGGCCGGGCAGAGGTCGGGTTTAACGTCAGATTCAGGCATAGGTCGAGTGAGGCATTTCCACGCAGGTGCGGTTGCGGCCGGTTTGTTTGGCCCGGTACATCGCATGATCGGCCCGCGACAGCAGACTGTGCAAGGTATCATCGCGCTGCAGGGTGGTGGCGCCGATGCTCACCGTCAGATTTAGGGCGTGGCCGTTGTAGGCATATTCCTGTTGTTCGATGTGCTGGCGAATCTTCTCGGCAATTTTCTGGCCGGTGTCGCCGTCGGTGTCCTTGAGCAAAACGATGAACTCCTCGCCGCCCCAGCGGCAAACGATGTCGGCATGGCGCAGGCAACTTTGCAGATCCCGCGCAAACCCGATCAACACTTGATCGCCGGCCATGTGACCATAAGTGTCGTTCAACACCTTGAAGTGATCGAGATCCAGTAGCAGCGCCGTCAGCGGTTTGGTTTCACGCTGCGCTTCGTGCAATGCCTGAGCGGCAAGCAGGTCGAAACCGCGGCGGTTCGGCAGTTCGGTAAGGCTGTCGAGGGTGGCTTGGGCCTGGATCTTCGATTGAAACCGTTTGATCACGCGATTGAGCAGCGCCAACACGATCAGCGTTACCAGCAGACAGATCAGCAGATTGAGATAGAGCGACTGGCGGATTTCAATCAGCGCGCCATCCTCGCGTTTACCAACAAACAGGTACCAGTTGAGTTCCGGAATAAACCGCACGTTGAGGAAGTGCCCCTGGCCATGGGTCGAATACTCGTAGCTGCCGCTGTGGGGTTTGGGTAACAGGCTGACCAGGCTTTTCATGCTGTCGACTTCAGCGAGGCTTTGCCCGATATTCGCGCCTTCAGGCCCGCCTTCGGCACCGGTCAGTACCAGTCGGCCGAAGGTGTCGACGAAGTAAACGCTGCGTTGATAGCGTTGTTGATACTTGTCGATCAGTTTGATCACCGCGTCCACGGTCAGACCGACGCCGGCCGCGCCAATGAAGCGGTTGTGGTAGTCGTATACCTTGTAATTGATGAAGAACGTCAGGTTGTCCTTGTTGGCCAGATCCGGGTCGACATTGATCTCGTACGGATCTTCCATGTCCCTCACGCGAAAGTACCAGGCGTCGCGCGGCTCATCGACGCTGACCTGCTTGAGTACACCTTTGGCGTGGTAGTAAGTGAGGGTGGTATTGGAGACGAAAAACGCGGTGTAGGCGCCGTAGTGGGTCATGACCTCATTGAGATAACGGGTCATCTGCTCGGGGTTTTGCTCACCGTTCACCACCCAATCACGCATGAAGGTGTCGCGGGACATCATCGAGGAAATCAGGATAGGTCTGACAAGGTCTTTCTGGATTTCCGAATAGACGGTGTCGGAAGTCAGCGGCAACTCGGTGTTGACGATGTTGTCGCGGATCGAGGCGCGCGAGGCGTAGTAGCTCAGCAGCGAGGTGGCGAGGAAGCCAGCGCCGAGCAGGGCGATCAGCGTCAGTACCAACGAACGTTGGGAGTACAGCGGAGAACGAAGCGGCATGGCAGTTCCGTTGATAATGGCCCGATGGCAGCATTCTAGTGGCACTGTGCGGAAATAACTGCTCCATGGGCGGCGCGAATGTTCGTTCCTGTAGTCGTGCAAATTGCGCAGGGCCTTGTGGGAGCGAGCTTACTCGCGAATGCAGCAGGTCAGTCAATGTCGATTTGGCCGGTGAATCGCTATCGCGAGGAAATTCACTCCTGAAGGGGATAGCGGCGTTTAATAATCACTTGTTTCAACTTGTTGCGGAATCGCACCAGATTCGGAAATCGATGTCTGATCTTTCGTCAGTCACCGAATAAAAGACTGACGCCTGCCAGCGTCGCTGGTGTGGCTACCCGCGGTCCAGGAGGCCGCCATGTATCGACGAATTCTTCTGCTTGCTGCGTTGATGTTTTCCGTCACCGGTTGTGCCCCGTATTCGTACGCGGACACTTATTACAGGTCTGAGGTCTACACATCACCCGCACCGGCGTACTACAACACTGGCGGCACGTATTACTCGGCCCCGCGCTACTACCAGCCAGCGCCGCGTTACTATCAGCAACCACGTTATTACCAGTCGGCGCCGCGCTATTATCAACCGGCCCCGCGGTACTACGAGAGCCGTCGCTGGCACGGTAATGATCGGGGTCGCTGGGACGGCCACCGTCGCGGCGGTTGGGACAACGACCACCGCGGTCGCGGCAATTACGACCGCCACAGCGGTCGGCGCGACCACAACGGACGTGGCAATCGCTGGTAACTGACCCGCCAACAAAAGCGGCGCATGATGCGCCGCTTTTTTGTGCCTGCGATTTAGTCAGTAAGCCGTCAAATCCGCCAACGGATGCCGCCCCTCCCACACCTTGTGAAAGTGCGCCTCAACCACCGCATTCGGCACGCTGCTGATGTCCGGCCAATGCCAGTGCGGTTTCTGATCCTTATCGATCAACCGCGCCCGAACCCCTTCGCTGAACTCCGGATGCCGGCAGCAATTGAGGCTCAGGGTGTATTCCATCTGGAAGACTTCAGCCAGCGACAGGTGCCGTGCGCGGATAATCTGTTCCCAGACCAGATGGGCGGTCAGCGGCGAGCCTTCGCTAAGCGTTTTTGCTGCCCGGGCGATGAGCGGATCGCTGCTGTCGCGCTGCAAGCTGATGGCTTTCCAGGCGCAGGCCACGTCGCTGACGTCGAGCAGTTCGTCGATCTGCTGACGACGCGGCAGCCACTGCGCCTCGGGCATTTGCGCCGCAGCTTCCTGCTGCAAGGCCTTGAGCAGGCTGTTGAGTTGCATGGCGGTCTGTTCCTGCCAGTTGAGTTGCAGCAGGCCTTCAATCAGCTCCGGTTGTTGCTCGTCGAGCAGAAAGCGGTCGGCCAGATCGAGATCGATCGCGTCACGGCCGTTCATGTGCGCGCCGGTCAATCCGAGGAACAGACCGAGCTTGCCCGGCAACCGTGCCAGAAACCAACTGGCGCCGACATCCGGATACAGTCCAATGCTGATTTCCGGCATCGCCAGACGGCTGCTCGGCGTGACGATCCGCGTACTGGCGCCTTGCAACAAACCCATACCGCCGCCCAGCACATAACCGTGGCCCCAGCAAATCAGTGGTTTCGGATAGGTGTGCAGGCTGTAATCCAATCGGTATTCGGCCGCAAAAAACTGTGCTGCCAGCGGTGGGACTTCGCCGGGGTGCGCGCGACAGGCTTCCACCAGGCTGCGCACTTCACCGCCAGCGCAGAAGGCTTTGGCGCCGTTGCCGCGCAACAGCACGCAGACGATTTGCGGGTCTTTGGCCCAGGCGTTCAGTTTGTCGCCCAGCGCGTTGATCATCGGCAGCGACAGCGCGTTGAGCGATTTTTCAGCATCCAGGCTGGCGATACCGATGCGGGCGCCGGCGGTGCCGCAGAGTTCTTCGAAGTGCAGATTCATCGTGACCTCGATCGGAAATTTGAACGATCAGTATGATCGCTGCGTGGGAAAGTGCCGGATCTGCGTCAGATCAATTGACAAGCGTGGCCGGCTTTCCTAGGGTTCGCCCCATTGTTTTTGCCGGGTATGACCATGACTGCTGACGACCGTATCAAACTCGAACCGAGCTGGAAGGAGGCACTGCGTGCTGAATTCGACCAGCCTTACATGGCAGAGTTGCGCAACTTTCTGCAGCAGGAGCAGGCGGCCGGCAAGGAAATCTATCCGCCACGCCCGCTGATTTTCAATGCGCTGAACTCCACGCCGCTGGATAAAGTGAAGGTGGTGATCCTCGGCCAGGATCCCTACCACGGCCCGGGCCAGGCCCACGGTTTGTGTTTCTCGGTGCAACCGGGCGTGCCAGCGCCGCCGTCGCTGGTCAACATCTATAAAGAGTTGAAGCGCGACCTGAACATCGACATCCCCAGCCACGGTTACTTGCAGAGCTGGGCGGATCAGGGCGTGTTGATGCTCAACACCACCATGACCGTCGAGCGCGCCAACGCCAATGCGCACAAGGACAAGGGCTGGCAGTTTTTCACTGACCGGATCATTGAGCTGGTCAGCGAGCGGCAACCGCATCTGGTGTTCATGCTGTGGGGCGCTCATGCGCAGAGCAAGCAGAAGCTGATCGATGCGACCAAGCACCTGGTGCTGACCTCGGTGCATCCGTCGCCGCTGTCGGCTTATCGTGGCTTTCTGGGATGCGGGCACTTCGGCCGGACCAACAAGTTTCTTGAGCAGAATGGCGAGACGCCGATTGAGTGGCGGTTGCCGCCGGTTTGATGTTGGCCTGAAGGGCCTCATCGCTGGCAAGCCAGCTCCCACAGGGTTTTGCGGTGTGCACATAATCTGTGGGAGCTGGCTTGCCAGCGATGAAGTCAACTCGGTCTTACTCGGGATTACGATTCCAGTACTTGAACAACGGCTCCGCCAGAAACAGCACAAACAACAGCCGCATCACCTGCATCGCCGTCACCAGCGGCACCGACAGTTGCAGGGTTTCCGCCGTCAGGCTCATTTCGGCGATACCACCGGGCATCATGCCTAGCGTCAGCGAACGCAGATCCAGATGCGTTAAAGCGCTCAGTCCCAACGCCGCCAGGGTTGCGATCAACATGGTCAGTGCCGTGCCGATCAATGTGCGGCCCATGAATGACGGCGCACGCCTGAAAAACTGCCGGTTGAAGTGACAACCCAATCCGCTGCCGATCAACCATTGGCCAATCTGGCTGCCGCCATCGGGCAAACCGATGTGCAGATCCCAGCCGATGCTCACCGCCGCGCTCACCAGCAACGGCCCGAACAACCACGGGTTGGGTTGGCGCAGACGCTGCCAGACCCAGGCGAGCAGGGCGCCCGCCGGAAACAGAATCGCCAGCCAGCGCCAATCGACGCTGCCGGCATGAGAAATCGGCGTGCCGTCGCCAAGCAAGTACTTGAACGCCGCCGGCACACACAACACCACCACCAACACTCGCAAGCTTTGCCCCGCCGCGACATGGCTGAGCATCGCGCCGTTGCGTGCGCCGAGGTTGACCATCTCCCCGGAGCCACCGGGCATGCTGGAGAAAAACGCCGTGGCGCGGTCCTCACCGGTGCGGCGCATCAACCACACGCCAACCACCGCCGACAAACTGGTGACCAGCGCACCGAAGAAGATCAAACCGAAATGACTCAGCACCTGCTCCATCACCACCGGGGTGAAGTGCAGGCCAATGCCGATCCCGACGATCCACTGGCCGCATTTGCGCCCGCCGGGGATTTCCGTCAGTTGCCACGGGGTCAGGCAGCGCACGAGGATGATCGCCAGCAACGAGCCGACCATCCACGGCAAAGGCCAGCCGATCTGGCTGGCGAGGTAACCGCCAAGCAGACCGACCAGCGGGGTTCCCCACCAGGACTTTAGCGACAGCCGATCAAACATCGGCGATAGCGCGCCGAGCGACCGAACGTTTGCGCCAGATGCGCAGCAGCGGCACGAGCAACATGATTGCGGTCAGTACCCAGACCCCGAAGGTGATCGGGCTCGACCAGAGGATTTCCAGTGCGCCGTTGGAGATCGACAGCGCGCGACGCAGGTTCTGCTCCATCAGACCACCGAGGATGAACCCCAGCAGAACCGGCGACAACGGGAAGTCGAGCTTGCGCAGGATGTAACCGAAGATGCCGATGCCGACCATCAGGAACAGATCGAAGGTGGTCGCGTGTACCGCGTAGACGCCGATGCCGGTGATGATCGCGATGACCGGCACCAGTGCCCAGTTCGGCACGGCGAGGATGCGGGTGAAGATGCGGATCATCGGAATGTTGAGGATCACCAGCATGATGTTGGCGATGAACAACGAAGCGATCAGGCCCCAGACGATGTCCGGTTGTTGCTGGAACAACAGCGGCCCCGGAGTGATGTTGTACAGCGACAGCGCGCCGATCATCACCGCCGTGGTACCCGAACCCGGAACGCCGAGCGTCAACATCGGCACCAGTGCGCCGCAAGCCGAAGCACCAATGGCGGTTTCCGGGGCGGCCAGGCCACGGGCATCGCCTTCACCGAATTTGCCGCTGGTACCGGCGATGCGTTTTTCGGTCATGTAGGCCACGGCACTGGCCAGCGTCGCACCGGCACCCGGCAACACGCCCATGATGAACCCGAGCAGGCCGCAACGGATGTTCACGGTGAACACCGACGCCGCTTCCTTGAAGTTGAACATCATTCGACCGGTGGCTTTCACCGCTTCCTGGCCGCGATGGGTTTTCTCCAGCAGCAACAGAATTTCGCTGATCGAGAACAGGCCCAGCACCAGCACGACGAATTGAATGCCGTCGGTCAAGTGAATGTTATCGCCGGTGAAACGGTACACGCCGCTGTTGGCATCGATGCCGACCGTCGACAGGAACAAGCCGATCAACGCCGCAATAAATGTCTTCAACGGTCGATCACCGGCCATGCCGCCGAGACAGACAATCGCGAACACCATCAGCACGAAGTATTCCGCCGGGCCGAAGGCAATCGCCCATTTCGCCAGCAGCGGGGCGAACATCACCATGCCGCACGTGGCGATGAAGGCGCCGATGAACGAACTCCACGCCGACAACGACAGCGCCACACCGGCCATGCCTTTGCGGGCCATCGGGTAGCCGTCGAGGGTGGTCATCACGGTGGAAGCTTCGCCTGGAATGTTCAGCAGGATCGAGCTGATACGGCCGCCGTATTCGCAGCCCAGATACACCGCCGCCAACAGAATCAATGCCGACTCCGGCGGCAGGCCGAGGGCGAATGCGATCGGGATCAGCAGCGCCACGCCGTTGATCGGGCCCAGGCCCGGCAACAGGCCGACAACGGTGCCGATCAGCGTGCCGCACAGCGCGGTCACCAGGTTGTAGGGGCTCAGCGCGACGCCGAAGCCCTGACCCAAATAGCCAAGAGTATCCATATCAGTTCTCCAGAACGTCGAGCAGGCCGAGGGGCAGCGGAACGTCCATCACACGGTCGAACAGCAGGTAAAGACCGATGGCCATCAGGGTGGTCACCACGACGCTTGGCATCCAGCGACCGCCATACAGGCGCGCCATCGGAATGCCGATCAGCATGCTGCTGAGAATGAAGCCCAACGGTTCGAAGAGGCCGGCGAACACCAGCAACAGCACGACGCAGATGCTGATCTTGGTCAGGGTCTGGCGATCCAGTGGCGGCTCGTCTTCAGTGTGTTCGATCGGCGTCGGGCGGAACACCATGTACAGCAGCGCTGCGCCCATCAGGCCGAGCATCAGCAGAGGGAAGGCGCGCGGGCCCACCGGTTCGTAGGAAAAAGCCGCTTGGTACGGCCACGCCATCAGTGCCAGGCCGACACAGGCCAGCAATAGCACCGAAGCGAAAATGCGTTGTAAGAGCATGGGAAACTCCTGTGCCGCGGCCCCGCGAACGGGGGCTGCGGCCGCTAGACAGAGGCGATCACTGAATCAGGCCGAACTCTTTGGCCAGCACTTTGTAGTCCGCAACCTGCTTCTTCACGTAGGTGTCCAGTTCCGGGCCGGTCATGGCGAACGGGAACAGTTCACGCTGATCGCGCAGCTTGGCGAACTCGTCGGAGGCCAGCAGTTTGTCGAACGAATCTTTCCACCAGGCGTAGTCTTCATCGCTGACTTTTGGCCCCAGGTAGAAACCGCGAACCACTGGCCAGACGATGTCGTAGCCTTGTTCGCGAGCGGTCGGGATGTCTTTCATTTCCGGTTCGTCGAGACGCTTGTCGGAGAAGACTGCGAGCAGGCGCATGTCACCGCTCTGGATGTGCGGCATGGAGTCGGAGATGTCGGTGCTGCCAACCTGGATGTGGCCGCCGAGCAGGGCGGTGGCGATCTCGCCGCCACCTTCGAGGGCGACGTAACGCAGTTCGCGCGGGTTGATCCCGGCAGCCTTGGCGATCAGTGCGGTTTGCATCCAGTCCTGGCTGCCGACGGTACCGCCGGAACCGATGACCACGGAGCCGGGATCTTTCTTCAATGCCTGAACGAGATCGTCGAGAGTCTTGTAAGGCGAATCGCTTTTCACCGCGATGGCACCGTAGCTGGTGCCGACTGCCGCGAGCCAGCGCACGTTGGTCTCATCGAAGCGCCCGAACTTGCCTTGCGCCAGGTTCAGCAGCGAACCGCTCGACCACGCCACCAGCGTGCCGGCATCGGCTGGCCGCTGCGCAACCACTGCGTTGTACGCCACCGCGCCAACACCACCGGGCATGTAGGTCACGCGCATCGGTTTGGACAGCAGTTTTTCGTTGACCAGCGCGCTCTGCGCCAGTTTGCAGGTCAGGTCGAAACCACCGCCGGGCGACGCCGGAGCGATACATTCCGGGCGCTTCGGTTCGGCCATGAGTTGGCCAGCGAACAACACGCAACTGGCGGCGAGTGCAACTTTACGCAGTGACAATTTCATTCGATTCTCCACGGTTCTTGTTGTAAGGCTTTATGTAGGAGCTGCCGCAGGCTGGGCCGCGATCGGACGATCTTTTGATCTTCCGATCACAGCACCCCGGCATTTCAATCAATTACCAAAGGGCAACGCTATAGCTCACCAGCAGACGCACTTCGTCTGCATCGCGAGCGGAGTAATTGGAGCGGTAAGTGGCATTGCGCAGGCGCACAGCGACGTCCTTAAAGGCGCCGCTTTGTACTACATATTTGATCTCGGTGTTGCGCTCCCACTCTTTGCCTTCTTCACCGCTTTTGAGCTTGATGTTGTCACCGCTCAAGTAACGGCTCATGAAGCTCAGGCCGGGGATGCCAAGTTTGCCGAAGTCGAAGTCGTAGCGCGCTTGCCACGAGCGTTCTTCGGCACCGGCGAAGTCGTTGATCTGCACGAAGTTGACCAGGTACGGGTCGCTGCCATCGACATAAGGGAAGGCGCTATCGCCGGACATGTGCTGATAACCGGCGCTGAACTTGTGGCCGCTCAGGGCGTAGCTGACCAAGCCGTTGAGCGAGCGGTTGTCGATCTCGCCGCCACGGGCCGCACCTTGATCGTCACTGACGGCAAAACGCAGGTCGGTGGCAAATGTGCCGGGGCCCATCGGGCGCGAGGCAACGAGGCCGAAGAAGTGCTGGTTGTAGACTTCGTCGAGTTGCGCGAAGTGGTAACTGCCGGTGATCTTGTCGGTGAACTTGTAATCAACGCCGCCAAAGTCAAAGTGCTTGCCGGCAGCGGTGCCGGCGAAGCGGCTGTTCTTGTTGTTGAGGGCGATGTCCTCGAAATCGGTGCTGTCGCGGTCCTTGGCTTTCTCCAGACGGCCGCCGGTGAAGGTCAGATTCCTGATTTCTTTGGAGGTCAGCAAGCCACCTTCAAATGTCTGCGGCAGGATGCGTCCGTCGTTGGGCTTGAGGATCGGCAGTTCGGGAATCAGGCTGCCGATTTTCAGTTCCGTGGCAGAGATTTTCACTTTGCCGGTCAAGCCGACTTTCGAGTACTCGTTCGCTGCGCGCCCGTCGTCGTGGGTCGGCAACAGGCCGGTGCCGGTGCGGTCCGGGCTCGAATCAAGTTTCACACCAAGCATGCCCAACGCATCGACACCGAACCCCACGGTGCCGTCGGTATAGCCCGATTGCAGATTGAGCATGAAGCCCTGAGCCCATTCATCGCGTTTGGATTGCTGGGCGCTGGTGCCATCGCGAAAGTCGCGGTTGAAATACATGTTGCGGGTTTCGAAGGTGGCGCTGCTGTCTTCAATGAAGTCGGCAAAACTCAACGGCGAAAAACCCGCGAGGGCGGCTGCACTGGCGAGGGCGGTGTGGCTGATACGGGAACGGCGAACAGGCACAAGGACCTGGGGCTGCATGGACGGCATGCGGGTGTACTCCGATTATTGTTCTTATTGGTCGAAAACGCTTCGTGGCGTTTTTCGTAGCGCTGTGTGGCAGCAGCGACGGCAGTCGAAACTGTCCGTAACCCGACTCTAACGGCCTAACCTTTCGCTAACCTTTCAGCTGACTTTCAATGTTTTCGGGCTTCACAGTGGCGGTTGCGGCTGTAAACTCCGCGGCAAAGAGTGGCGTCGGCCATCCCTGAACGAGGTAAAAATCCATGCGTGTTCTGCTCGTCGAAGACCATCTGCAACTGGCCGAAAGCGTCGCCCAGGCGCTCAAGAGCACCGGTCTGACCGTGGATGTGTTGCACGATGGCGTGGCTGCCGATCTGGCACTGGGCAGTGAGGAATACGCCGTGGCGATCCTCGATGTGGGCCTGCCGCGCATGGACGGATTTGAGGTGTTGGCGCGGCTGCGGGCTCGCGGAAAAAATCTGCCGGTGCTCATGCTGACGGCGCGCAGCGATGTGAAAGATCGGGTGCATGGCCTCAATCTTGGCGCCGACGACTACCTCGCCAAGCCGTTCGAACTGACCGAACTGGAAGCCCGGGTCAAAGCGCTGTTGCGACGCAGTGTGTTGGGCGGTGAACGCCAGCAGCGCTGTGGGGTGCTGGCCTATGATCTGGACACCCGACGCTTTTCCCTCGGTGAGGAACTGCTCACGCTGACGTCCCGCGAACAAGCCGTACTCGAAGCGCTGATCGCCCGGCCGGGGCGAGTCATGAGCAAAGAGCAACTGGCCGCGCAGGTGTTTGGCCTTGATGAAGAGGCCAGCCCCGATGCCATCGAAATCTACGTGCACCGCTTGCGCAAGAAACTCGACGGTCAACCGGTCGCGATCGTGACCTTCCGCGGCCTCGGCTATCTGCTGGAAAGCCGCGATGCATAAGCCCAGCAGCCTGCGCTGGCGGTTGCTGTGGAACCTGGCGTTGTTGCTGGTGGTGTTGATGCTCGCCAGCGGTTTGAGTGCTTACTGGAATGGACGCGAGGCGGCTGACACGGCGTACGACCGCACGTTGCTGGCGTCGGCGCGAACCATCGCCGCTGGCCTGTCGCAACGTGATGGCAGCCTCAGTGCCGACGTGCCTTATGTGGCCCTCGATACCTTCGCTTACGACAGCGCCGGACGGATTTACTACCAGGTCAACGACATCCATCAAAAGCTGATTTCCGGCTACGAAAACCTACCCGGGCCACCGCCCGGTACACCAAGAACTGACAGCTATCCGGCGCTGGCGCGTTTCTACAATGCCACTTACAAAGGACAGAACGTGCGTGTGGTCAGTCTGCTCAAAGCGGTGAGCGAGCCGAACATGAATGGCATGGCGGAAATCCGCGTGGCCGAAACCGACGAAGCCCGCGTCAGCATGGCGCGCAGTCTGGCGGCCGATACGTTGTTGCGATTGGGCATGTTGGCGATCGGTGCCTTGCTGTTGGTCTGGTTTGCCGTCAGCGCCGCACTGCGTCCGCTGGAGCGCTTGCGCACGGCAGTCGAGGAACGCCAACCCGATGACTTGCGGCCATTGCCACTGGTGGAAGTGCAACATGAGCTCTGGCCGCTGGTGCGCGGGCTCAACCATTTCACCGAGCGCCTGCGGGGTCAGTTCGAGCGCCAGGCGCAGTTCATCGCCGATGCGGCGCATGAGTTGCGCACACCACTGGCGGCGTTGAAGGCGCGGCTGGAATTGGGGCTGCGTTCAAATGACCCGCAGGTCTGGCGGACGACGCTGGAATCTTCGGCCCAAGGCACCGATCGCCTGACTCATCTGGCCAATCAATTGCTGTCGCTGGCGCGCGTCGAAAATGGCGCCCGAGCGATTGCCGAGGGCGGTGCGCAGTTGCTCGATCTGAGCCAGTTGGCCCGCGAGTTGGGCATGGCCATGGCGCCACTGGCGCACAAGCGCGGGGTGGCGCTGGCGCTGGAGGCCGATGAACCGGTGTGGCTGCGCGGCGAGCCGACGCTGCTGAATGAGTTATTGAGCAATCTGGTGGATAACGCCCTGGCGCATACGCCGCCGGGCGGCAACGTGATCTTGCGCGTGCTGACCCCGGCAGTGCTTGAGGTTGAAGACGACGGGCCGGGGATTCCGCTGCAAGAGCGCGATCGAGTGTTCGAGCGCTTCTACCGGCGTAATCAGCAGGTGGCGGGATCGGGGTTGGGGCTGGCGATTGTCGGCGAGATCTGCCGGGCACATCTGGCGCAGATCACGCTGCATGATGGTGAACAGGCGGGGCTGAAGGTGCGGGTGAGTTTTATTGCCGGGTGATTCTGCGGTGTTCTTGCCGGCCTTTTCGCGAGCACCTCGCTCCCACAGGGGGAATGCATTCCAATGTGGGAGCGAGGTGCTCGCGAAGGGCGCGTCGCGGTTCTTGATCAGTAAAACATCGAGCGCGATTCTTCCAGATCCGCGCACAGCGCCTTGTTCTCCGGATCAATCCCAAGCTTCCTGAACGCCGGAACACTCAGCGGATCAATCCGCGCAAACGGATGGTCAGTGCCCTTGTGGCAATAGAGGCTCGCCACCTGCACCAGATCGACGTAATCGATCTTTACCGAGTCGCGTTTGAGATCCTGATACAGCCCCGGCAGCTCCACCAGTCGTTCCGGAAAATCCCAGACGCGCAAGAGCTTGTCGCCGAGCAACGGATGAAGGTGATCGATTACATGGTTGAGGCTGACCGAATCCGAGAGCAGTTCATAGTGGTCTTCGGCGTAGGTCAAAATCGGCAGCACGCCGATCTGATGCACCAGTCCACCCAGCGCCGCCTGATCCGGCTTGAGTTGGGTGTAACGACGACACAACGCATAACTGACCCCGGCGATTTCCAGGCTCTTGCGCCAGACTTCGCGCATTTTCTGTTCCACCACTTCGGAACTGGCGTGGAAAATCTGCTCCATCACCAGGCCGATCGCCAGATTACTGCTGTAGTTGATTCCCAAGCGGGTGATGGCGGTATGCAGGTCGGTGACTTCCTGCGCCGCGCGCAGCAGCGGGCTGTTGACCACTTTGATCAGGCGCGCCGACAGCGCCGTGTCACGGCCGATGACTTTGCTCAGCTCGCTGACGCTGATTTCCGGATCTTCAGCAGCCTTGCGAATTTGCAAGGCTACTTCCGGCAATGTTGGCAGAACCAGCTCATCTTTATCGATGGCCTCAACCAAATCCTGTTGGATCTTATCCGCCAGTTCGTTCATTTAGGCTCTCTAGGGTGTTGCAACAAATGCTGCGATCAGCGCTGGATTTCGCGGTCGCGATCCAGTTCGTAGGGCAAATCGAGCAGATGCAGCGCAGGCCCTTCAAGGGTGCCCAGATGCAGATCACCCGCTTCTGCAGCTTCGGCCTGCAACACTGCCAGGAGTTCAATGTTTTGCCCGGCGCCAGCAGCCAGTACGACTTCGCCGATTGAGCTGTTGTGGCTCGGCGCGAACAATGGCGTGCCGGGTTCCGGCAATTGTGTGGCGTCGAGGCTCAAGCGATACAGACGGCGCTTGAGTTTGCCCAGGTACTGCATGCGCGCGACGATTTCCTGGCCGGTGTAGCAACCCTTCTTGAAACTCACGCCGCCGACGGCCTGCAGGTTGAGCATCTGCGGGATGAACAGCTCGCGGGTGGTGGGCATGACCTGACCGATACCGGCGCGGATCTGGCCTAGCAGCCATTGGTTCAGTTCACCTTCAGGCAGGGTTATCGACAGCGTTTGTTTGATGGTTTGCGCTTGATCGGCGGGTACCCACAGTTCGGCACGATCCGGCGAGACGCGAATTGCAATCAGGCCGTCGTTGCGTACCACGCTGTCGGTCTCAATGGGCAGATCCAGGCCGAGACTGCTCAGCGCTGCATCGCCCGACCTCAGCCCGAAACGCACCCAGGCGGCGCTTTCGTCGGTCAGTTTCGACTTGGAGAACACCGCATACTTCTTCAGGTCCGCCAGTTGCGGCTCAAGCAATTCGCTGGCCATCGCCAGCAGCACACCATCGCCTTCGAGCAGAATGCGGAAACTCGATTGCATCCGGCCTTTTTGCGTGCAGCGAGCGCCCAGGCTGGACGCTGTTTCGCTCAGGTAATTGATATTGCAGGTCAACTGGCCTTGCAGGAATTTTCCGGCATCCGCGCCGCGGACCGCGAGAACGCCTTCATGAGACAGGGTGCAGAAAAAAGCAGAATCGGCCATGGGTCTTCGCAGGGTAAATAGACTGGGGCACATCATAAGGGCGCGTTGTTGAAATGGGTAGTTGATAAAGGATCGGTGGTGCCCGACCAAAGCCGACTGTGCGAGCGGCATTGGGGCTGTATACTTGCCGCCAAATTTGAGGAGGGCCCCATGGTCGAACAAGTTGAACTGAATCGCCTCTTTTGGCACAGCCGTCGCGGCATGCTTGAGCTTGACGTGTTGCTGGTGCCATTTGTTCAGGAGGTTTACGCAAACCTGAATCAAGTCGATCGCGATCTGTATGTCCGTCTGCTGACTTGCGAGGATCAGGACATGTTCGGCTGGTTCATGGAGCGCAACGAGTCCGAAGATCCGGAGCTGCAACGCATGGTTCGCATGATCCTGGATCGTGTTCAGCCCAAGTAATACGTTCGAATGCCGCTGGCATGCCTCACGGCAGTTGCTGGCGGCGTATCTGTTGGCCCAGGCATTCGCTCTGGGCGCCTTGTTTGTGCTTTCCATTCCCTTATGGGCGAGCTTGCTCGGGGCTTTCGTTTGCCTGCTTCACGGGTTTTGGGTGTTGCCGCGGCAGATTCTGCTCAGTCATCCCAAGGCAATGCGCGGTTTGCGTCGAGACGGCGACGGCTGGCAATTGTGGAATCAGGCGGATGGCTGGCAAGCGGTGCAGTTGCGACCGGACAGCCTTGCACTGCCGCTGATCGTGGTGCTGCGTTTTCGTTTGCGCGGTGAGTGGCGCGTCAGATCGATCTGCGTGCCACGTGACTCGCAGGCGACGGATTTGCATCGACGCCTGCGAGTGCGGCTCAAGTTCAGCCGACGTAGGTGGGCGGCACCAGAATAGTGTCGAGCGCTTCGGGCAGCAGGTCAGGGTAGTCGAGGGTGTAATGCAGGCCGCGACTTTCCTTGCGTTCCATGGCCGAGCTGATCATCAGCTCCGCCACTTGCGCGAGATTGCGCAGCTCGATCAAATCGCGGCTGACTTTATAGTTGCTGTAAAACTCGTCGATCTCGTCCAGCAGCAGACGCACGCGATGTTGAGCCCGTTGCAGGCGCTTGTTGGTTCGCACGATGCCAACGTAGTCCCACATGAATCGCCGCAGTTCATCCCAGTTGTGCGCGATGATTACGTCTTCATCAGAGTCGGTCACCTGGCTGGCGTCCCAGACGGGCAGGGTGCTTGGCGCTGTGACGTCATCCAGTTGCGCCAGAATATCTGCCGCCGCCGAGCGGGCGTAGACGAAACACTCCAGCAACGAGTTGCTGGCCATGCGGTTGGCACCGTGCAGGCCGGTGAAGCTGGTTTCGCCGATGGCGTACAAGCCCGGCACATCGGTGCGGCCATGCTGATCGACCATTACGCCGCCGCAGGTGTAGTGCGCGGCGGGAACGACCGGAATCGGTTGTTTGGTGATGTCGATGCCAAAGCCCAGGCAGCGCTCATAAACAGTCGGGAAGTGAGTCTTGATGAACGCTTCGGGTTTGTGGCTGATGTCGAGATAGACGCAGTCGACACCCAGACGCTTCATTTCATGGTCAATGGCCCGGGCGACGATGTCGCGCGGCGCCAGTTCGGCGCGTTTGTCGAAGCGATACATGAAGCGTTCGCCGTTCGGCAGCTTCAAATGCGCGCCTTCACCACGCAGGGCTTCAGTGATCAGGAAGCTCTTGGCCTGCGGGTGATACAGACAGGTGGGGTGAAACTGGTTGAATTCCAGGTTCGCCACCCGGCAGCCCGAGCGCCAGGCCATGGCAATGCCATCACCGCAGGCGCCGTCGGGATTGCTGGTATAGAGGTAAACCTTGGCCGCACCACCAGAGGCCAGAATCACGAAGCGCGCGCCGTAGGTGTCGACTTCGCCGGTCGCGCGGTTGAGCACATAGGCACCGAGGCAGCGATCGCCGTCCATGCCCAAACGTCGTTCGGTAATCAGATCGACCGCGACCCGCTGTTCCAGCAGTTCGATGTTCGAGCGCTCTTTGGCCTGGGCCAGCAAGGTTTTGAAGATCGCAGCGCCGGTCGCATCGGCTGCATGGATGATGCGCCGGTGACTGTGGCCGCCCTCGCGGGTCAGATGGAATTCGAAACCGCCGTCTTCAGTGCCGGACTGTTCGTCGCGAGTGAACGGCACGCCTTGGTCGATCAGCCACTGGATGGCTTCGCGGCTGTGTTCGACTGTGAAGCGTACGGCGTCCTCATGGCACAGGCCGCCGCCCGCATTCAGGGTGTCATCGACGTGGGATTCGACAGTATCGGTGTCGTCCAGCACGGCAGCGACTCCGCCCTGGGCCCAGAACGTCGAGCCGTTGGCGAGATCGCCCTTGCTCAATACGGCAATGCGCAAATGACCTGGCAGGGTCAGCGCAAGACTCAGACCGGCAGCACCGCTGCCAATGACCAGAACATCGTGTTGGAACTGTTGGCTCATTTCAGCATTCCGCTCAAAGCGACCCGGGTCGGGGTTGGCGCATGACACCTGGATCGGCGAGTCAAGACAGCCACACAGCCCACTAGTATATAGAGGGGCAGGTCGGCACAATAGCCGTGCCCAGATGGCATTGTGAAACTACTGTGACGGAAAAAGCCGGGTACTTCGTCGGAAGAATTTTTCGTCGGTTTCGGGGGAAGGCGACTGTATCGGCGCTGAAACAGCCTTTTTCCGTCCAGTGTTGCCCAATGTCGGGCAGGTGCGGCTATAAATAATTGGAACTTTTGCCAAAGGCCCAAGATCAATAGACCGTGCCAGAAAAAGGGACAGTGTCGGTTTCAGTGAGGAATCTGCGATCTGGGTTTCTACCGGCGAAATCGATGACAAGATTATTCGCGCAGCCGGTTTATCCCGCGCTGCGTTTTTCGTGCGTGCCAAATCAGAGCCCGCAGGAAACTTGCTTGGAGGGGGAGAACTTTTGCGAAAAGCCCGAGTCTATGTTTGCAAGTCTGGTCGTTTAGTTATGCAAGTCTCCTCCGGGCCTATCGAGGAGTGTTCATGCTAACCCAGGAAGAGGATCAGCAGCTGGTCGAGCGCGTTCAACGTGGCGACAAGCGAGCTTTCGATCTGCTGGTGCTGAAATATCAGCACAAAATTCTCGGGTTGATCGTGCGTTTTGTGCACGACACCCATGAAGCCCAGGACGTAGCTCAGGAAGCCTTTATCAAGGCGTATCGAGCACTTGGAAACTTTCGCGGTGACAGTGCGTTTTATACGTGGCTGTACCGTATTGCCATCAACACGGCAAAGAATTACCTCGTTTCACGCGGCCGTCGGCCGCCGGATAGCGATGTAAGTTCTGAGGATGCAGAGTTCTACGACGGCGATCATGGCCTCAAGGATCTCGAGTCACCAGAACGAGCACTGTTGCGGGATGAGATCGAAGGCACCGTCCATCGAACCATTCAGCAACTACCAGAGGATTTGCGTACGGCTTTAACTTTACGTGAATTCGATGGTCTGAGTTACGAGGACATTGCGAGCGTCATGCAGTGTCCGGTGGGTACCGTGCGCTCCCGGATTTTCCGCGCTCGGGAAGCCATCGATAAAGCCCTGCAGCCGTTGTTGCAGGAAAACTGAGACAGCGGCGACAGCCAAGAGAGGAACGCCATGAGTCGTGAAGCCCTGCAGGAATCGCTGTCCGCAGTGATGGATAACGAAGCGGACGAACTGGAATTGCGTCGAGTGATCAATGCGCTGGACGACGTTGAAACCCGTGAAACCTGGGCTCGTTACCAGATCGCTCGGGCAGCCATGCACAAGGATCTGCTGCTGCCACGTCTGGATATCGCTGCGGCAGTGTCTGCTGCGCTGGAAGACGAAACGGCTCCGGCCAAAGTATCTCGCAGCCCATGGCGCAACCTCGGTCGTCTGGCTGTTGCAGCCTCGGTAACTGTTGCCGTTCTGGCTGGTGTTCGCCTGTACAACCAGGACGAAATTGCCGGTGTTGAACTGGCCCAGCAGTCCAACCAGCCAACCTTGGCCACTCCGCAGGTCAAAGGCCCGGCTGTTCTGGCAGGCTACAGTGAGAGCTCCGAAGCCACCGGCCCTATGGCCAACGGTGTATTGCAAGGTCAACCGGGTTGGCATGATCAGCGTCTGCCAAGCTACCTGCGCCAGCATGCTCAGCAAGCTGCGCTCAAGGGGACTGAAAGCGCGTTGCCTTATGCACGTGCCGCAAGCCTGGAAAACCAATAAGGAGGATCATGCGCGCCATACCTCTACTTTCGCTTCTGCTCAGTGGCTGGTTCGTTGTTCCAGCCCACGCTGATGAGGCCCAGGACTGGTTGATCCGTCTGGGCCAGGCCGAGCAGCAGCAAAGCTTTCACGGTACTTTCGTTTACGAGCGTAACGGTAGTTTTTCTACCCATAACATCTGGCATCGTGTCCAGAATGGTCAGGTTCGCGAGCGTTTGCTTCAGCTCGACGGTTCGGCACAGGAAGTCGTGCGCATTGATGGACATACTCAATGCGTCAGCGGCACCCTGATTGCAGGGCTGGGAGACTCTCCGAACGCTGCCGCTCGTCCTCTCGATCCCAAAAAGCTGAAAAACTGGTATGAGCTTGCCGTCGTTGGCAAGTCGCGTGTGGCTGGTCGAGACGCAGTGATCGTATCGCTGACGCCTCGTGACCAGCACCGTTATGGCTTTGAGTTACACCTGGACAAGCAAACCGGTTTGCCGCTGAAATCGTTGCTGTTGAACGACAAGGGGCAATTGCTCGAACGTTTCCAGTTCACCAGCCTCGATACTGACAATGTCCCGACGGATAAAGACTTGCTGGCAGATGCCGATTGCAAGGTTATTACCCTCGACAGTGACAAGTCCTCTGCCGTCAAGACTGCTCAGGTGTGGCATTCGGACTGGCTACCGCCGGGTTTCGAACTGACCAGCAGCACGTCGCACAAAGACCCAAAAACCAAGGTTCAGGTTAACAGCCTGATGTATGACGATGGTCTGGCGCGTTTTTCGGTTTTCCTCGAGCCTTTGAACGGCGCTACCGTTACCGACACCCGGACCCAGTTAGGCCCGACTGTCGCGGTATCCCGACGCCTGACGACACCCGAAGGCGAAATAATGGTGACGGTTGTCGGCGAGATTCCGATTGGCACCGCCGAACGAATCGCGCTGTCGATGCGTAATCAAGATGTCTCTGCAACCAGCAAGCAGTGAGCTGATTACATTCATTTCCACTTCGTCGTCGAGAGCTGGAAATGTTTGCTGAGCATTTTCATTTGCAAATACTCCAAAAGTTTTTTATAGGTCAGAGCCTCACGGCTCTGGCCTTGTTTGTTGTTCCCGGAACAAAAATGCCGGACGGTGGTTTCCGGTGTTCCTTGCTCCATATCGCTTAACCCTGCTCGTCGTAACGGGAGCTGTATGTCGATACCTAGCTTGAAGTCTTATCTCTCCATTTTCGCCACCGTGCTGTTGCTCGGTCAGGCGATCCCTGCTGCGCAAGCGGCCGATCTGCCTGATTTCACCCAACTGGTCGAACAGGCTTCGCCGGCGGTGGTGAACATCAGTACCACGCAGAAACTGCCGGATCGCAAAGTCAACCAGCAGATGCCTGACCTTGAAGGCTTGCCGCCAATGCTGCGCGAGTTCTTCGAACGCGGCATGCCACCTCAGCAGCGTTCACCGCGTGGCGATCGTCAGCGTGAAGCACAGTCGCTGGGTTCGGGTTTTATCATTTCCCCGGATGGCTACATCCTGACGAATAACCACGTGATTGCCGATGCAGACGAGATTCTCGTCCGTCTGGCTGATCGCAGCGAAATGAAAGCCAAACTGGTCGGCACCGATCCGCGTTCCGACGTGGCCCTGCTGAAAATCGAAGGGAAGGATCTGCCAGTACTCAAACTCGGCAAATCCCAGGATTTGAAAGCTGGTCAGTGGGTAGTGGCAATCGGTTCGCCATTCGGCTTTGACCACACCGTTACCCAAGGCATCGTCAGCGCCGTTGGACGCAGCCTGCCGAACGAAAACTACGTGCCGTTCATCCAGACCGACGTGCCGATCAACCCGGGCAACTCCGGCGGCCCGCTGTTCAACCTGAACGGTGAAGTGGTCGGGATCAACTCGCAGATCTACACCCGTTCCGGCGGCTTCATGGGCGTTTCGTTCGCGATCCCTATTGATGTGGCGATGGACGTTTCCAATCAATTGAAGAGTGGTGGCAAGGTCAGCCGCGGCTGGCTGGGTGTGGTCATCCAGGAAGTGAACAAGGATCTGGCCGAATCGTTCGGGCTGGATAAACCGGCCGGTGCACTGGTCGCTCAGATTCAGGATGACGGTCCGGCAGCCAAGGGTGGTCTGCAAGTGGGCGACGTGATCCTGAGCATGAACGGTCAACCGATCGTCATGTCTGCCGATTTGCCGCATCTGGTTGGCGCACTGAAATCTGGCGCG
The DNA here is from genome assembly GCF_044218815.1 of Pseudomonas sp. A0308. NCBI lineage: Bacteria > Pseudomonadati > Pseudomonadota > Gammaproteobacteria > Pseudomonadales > Pseudomonadaceae > Pseudomonas > Pseudomonas sp. A0308. The sequence goes on along the minus strand of NZ_CP162581.1, from coordinate 1,805,258 downwards.
AAAGCCAATCTGGAAGTGATCCGTGAAGGTAAGCGCAAAAACGTCGAGCTGACGGTTGGCGCTATCCCGGATGAAGAAAAAGAGCTGGATGCGCTGCCGAAGTCCGGCGCTGAAACCAGCAGCAACCGTCTCGGCGTCGCCGTGGCCGAGCTGACGGCTGAGCAGAAGAAAACCTACGACCTCAAAGGTGGTGTGGTGATCAAGGAAGTGCAGGACGGCCCTGCCGCCCTGATCGGTCTGCAACCGGGTGATGTCATCACTCACCTGAACAACCAGGCCATCGGCTCCAGCAAGGAGTTCGCCGAGATCGCCAAGGCGCTGCCGAAGAACCGTTCGGTGTCGATGCGCGTTCTGCGTCAAGGCCGTGCGAGCTTCATCACCTTCAAGCTGGCTGAATAATCCGGATTGAGCGGTAAATAAAAACCGCCTCGAAAGAGGCGGTTTTTTTATGCCTGAAGCATTTCAATCGCGAAGAAGCGTCAGCCCATCATGTCCTTGACCATGCGCTCCTGCTCCATCAGCTCGCGCTGGCGGGCATCGATCCGCGAGGACAGCGGGAAGTTGCTGCCAGCCTTGCGCTTGGCGAAATCCAGTTGCTGGATCGCCTGACGGTAATCGCCGACCAAGGCAAAGTATTCGGCACGCGCCTGGTGCAGGCCAATGATGTTGCCAGACAAACCACGGGTTTCGGCAACCTGATACCAGACATCCGGATCATCCGGGCGAGTCTTGAGCAATCCCTCCAGCGCTTTTTCGGCATCCGCCGCGCGGTTCTGCTTGAGCAGAAGATCGACTCGAACCTGATTCAGTGGATAGTTACCGGGGTATTGCGTGAGCATTCGATCAACCCGCGACTGGGCATCGGGCAGGCGATTGTTGGTGATGTCCAGATCGACCTGAGCGAGGTTGTAGATGATCTCGTTCGGCGCTTTGGCCAGTAACTGTTTGAGGTTCTCCCGAGCCTCGTTCAACTGACCGCCCTTGATCTGCGCGATGGCCAGACCATAGCGGGCCACGTCGTTTTGAGGGTTCTCGTCCAGTTGCGCACGGAAACGCTTGGCGCCCAGTCCTGGTGTTTCTTCGTAGACCAACTGCACGCGGGCGCGGATCAGCTGATAACGCTTGGTGTCTTCGATGCCGCCGGGCCTGGCCTGTTCGGCGCGGTTGCGGGTGTCGGCGATCCGTGATTCGGTCACCGGGTGAGTCAGCAGGAATTCCGGTGGTTTGGCGTCGAAGCGGTACTGACGCATTAAGCGCTCGAACATGGTTGGCATCGAGCGTGGGTCGTATCCAGCCTTTTCCAGATTGAGGATGCCGATACGGTCGGCCTCCTGCTCGTTCTGGCGGGAGAAACGCCGTTGCTCCTGAAGCGCCGCTGCCTGAGTACCGGCAATGGTCGCGATCCCGGCGTCACCGCCGCCGGCCGCTGCAATCACGATGCCGGCCAGCAGCGCCGCCATCATCGGCACTTGCATGCGCTGGGAAGCTTCGACGCCGCGCGCAAAGTGGCGCTGCGACAAGTGAGCCAATTCGTGAGCCAGCACCGAAGCGTATTCGCCCTCGGTCTGTGCGTTGAGGAACAAACCGCCGTTGACCCCGACCACGCCGCCCGGCGCAGCGAAGGCGTTGAGCTGAGGGCTGTTGATCAGGATGAACTCCAGGCGTCGGTCGCTGACCTGGCTGGTCTCCACCAGCTTGTAAACGCTGGATTCGACATAGTCTTTGAGTTGCGGATCATTGAGCTGTGAAACCTGGCTGCGCAACATGGCCAGCCAGGCGCGACCGAGCTGGTATTCCTGTTGTGGCGAGACAATGGCAGAACTGGCGTCGCCGAGTGACGGCAGATCGTCGGCAAAGCCTGGTGAGGCGAGCAGGCAAGCGAGCGTCAGCAGGGTAGGGCGCAGAAAAGTCATGCACAAAGCCTTAGAAGACAAAGACCTTACTGTAGCCGGACACCGGGCTTGCGACCAGATATTCTAGGCTGCTCGACTGACCTGATCCGGAGTGACGCAATGACTGACGCTTTAGCCCATGACGCAGAACTGGACGCCAGCGGCCTGAATTGTCCGTTACCGTTGCTCAAGGCAAAAATGGAACTCAACAAGCTTGCAAGCGGCGCGGTGCTCAAGGTGATCGCCACCGATGCGGGCTCCCAGCGCGACTTCCGCACCTTTGCCAGGTTGGCCGGTCATACGCTGCTGCGCGAAGAAGACGAAGCGGGCGTCTACCGTTACTGGTTGAAAAAAGCCTGAAACCGACAGCGCCAAAACCTAAGGATTATTGATGTTCAAAGTGTTACGCGACTGGATTCAGCGCTACTTCTCCGATGAAGAAGCCGTGGTACTTGCCGTGCTGCTGGTGCTGGCGTTTACCGCGGTGCTCACCCTCGGCGGCATGCTCGCGCCGGTACTGGCCGGCATGGTGCTGGCATACCTGATGCAGGGCCTGGTGGTGACGCTGGAGCGTCTGCGCGTACCAGGCGCTGTCGCGGTGGGATTGGTGTTTGCGCTGTTCATGGGCGCGCTGATGCTGTTCATTGTCGTGGTGTTGCCGCTGCTCTGGCACCAGCTGATTACGCTGTTCAATGAGCTGCCGGGCATGCTCGCCAAGTGGCAATCTTTGCTGTTGCTGCTGCCGGAGCGCTATCCGCATCTGGTCTCCGATGAGCAAGTGTTGCAGGCGATCGAGGCGGCGCGCGGCGAGATCGGCAAGTTCGGCCAGTGGGCGTTGACGTTTTCGCTGTCGAGTCTGCCGCTGCTGGTGAACATCATGATCTATCTGGTGCTCGTACCGATCCTGGTGTTCTTTTTCCTCAAGGATCGGGCAATGATCGGCGAGTGGGTGCGCGGCTATTTACCGCGTGAGCGGGCGCTGATCACGCGAGTGGCGCAGGAAATGAACCGGCAGATCGCCAATTACATTCGTGGCAAAGGCATCGAGATCGTGATTTGCGGCGGTGTGACTTACATCGCTTTCGTCGCACTCGGGCTCAACTATGCCGCGCTGCTGGCGCTGCTGGTCGGTTTGTCGGTGGTGGTGCCGTATGTCGGCGCGGTAGTGGTGACCGTGCCGGTGCTGCTGATTGCGCTGTTCCAGTGGGGCTGGAGCGATCAATTCATTTATCTGATGGCGGTCTACGGAATCATCCAGACACTGGATGGCAACGTGCTGGTGCCGTTGCTGTTTTCCGAAGCGGTCAACCTGCACCCGGTGGCAATTATTTGCGCGGTGCTGCTGTTCGGTGGGTTGTGGGGTTTTTGGGGTGTGTTCTTTGCGATTCCTCTGGCGACGCTGTTCAAGGCAGTGCTCGATGCCTGGCCGCGTAAGGAACCCGTGGTGGCGCCGCTGCTTTAAAACAAAAGATCGCAGCCTGCGGCAGCTCCACAGTTTTCGGTGTCACCGCACAATATGCGATCGAACATCGAACACGCAGGAGTTGCCGCAGGCTGCGATCTCTTGATCCTCAGGCTTTATTCAGCGCTTGAGCAGCAGCCAAAACTGCATCGACATGCCCCGGCACCTTCACGCCACGCCATTCCTGGCGCAGCACGCCGTCCTTATCAATCAGGAACGTGCTGCGATCAACACCCAGGTATTCCTTGCCGTAAAGCTTCTTGAGCTTGATCACGTCGAACAACTGGCAGACAGCCTCGTCCTTGTCGCTGATCAGCTCGAACGGAAACTCCTGCTTGCCCTTGAAGTTCTCGTGAGACTTCAGGCTGTCGCGGGAGATGCCGAAGATTTCCGTGTTGGCGGCCTTGAACGCCGCGTACTGATCACGAAAGCCCTGACCCTCGGTGGTGCAGCCCGGGGTGCTGTCCTTCGGATAGAAGTAGATCACCACTTGCTTGCCCTTCAGGGCAGACAGGCTGACGGTTTGCCCGCTGGTGGCAGGGGCTTCGAAATCCGCAACCGGTTGGTCGATGACAACGGCCATGAAAGCTTCCTTACATTGGGTTTTGTGGGCGCCAGGGTTCGATCAGGGCATCGAGGTTCATGGCGTCTGAGAAATCCAGGAACTGATCACGCAGCCAACTGATCTGGGTGCCGGCCGGCAGGGTCACGGTGAACGTGGCGTTGAGCATGGTGCCACCGGTCTGTGGTGCCTGATATGTGTCGCACGTCAGGTTTTCCAGTTCGACATTGTGATCCATGAAGAACTGGCACAGCTCATTGATGATGTCCGGACGATACGCGGAGCTGACGTAAGCCACGTATGGCAGCGCCTGCGGACGGTTCTCCAATGGTGCGCTGCGCACCACGTTGACGGTGAACGCGTGCTTCTTGGCGAGACCTGACAGGCTGCCTTCCAGGCGTGCGAGGGCGTCCCAGCTGCCAGAGATCTCGAGAATCAGCGCGCTGCACTCGCCATGGCGGGTCAGGCGGGAAGTAACCACGGCGCAGCGATTTTCATGGCTGGCGCGGCACAGGACGTTAGTCAGCTCCATGGGGTTGGCGCCGAGGGCACTGATGACAAGGAATTGTTCGCGAACTGTGGGGGTGGACATGCAGCATTCCTAAAGCGATGAGCGGTCGGTAGGTTTACGGGCGTTGATCGCCGCAGAGTGCCCGTGTGCCCATTAAGGCTGTCCGTTCAGAAAGCCCCGGCAAGCGCTCGCGGCTCGCTCCACTCAACGGGAGCGCGTCGATGCGACGCTGGAACGGGGCCTGGGAGGCCGAAAAGGGAGGCTGAAACCCGGCGTACAAGCTGATCAGTACCGATCAAAGTCTGAAGGGTAGCGAAAAGCGACGCCAAGGGGAATGGCGGCAGCGCAGTACTTTGCTTGTGCAAGCATCTTGGCGCCAGTACCATTACCGCTCTCTTTTTCCGGCAGGAGCGGTTTCATGATTGCGGGCAGTATGGTGGCACTGGTCACTCCCATGGATGCACAAGGGCGTCTTGACTGGGACAGCCTCAGCAAACTCGTGGACTTCCACCTCAAGAACGGCACCCATGCCATTGTCGCGGTCGGTACTACCGGCGAGTCGGCAACCCTTGATGTAGAAGAACACATCGCCGTCATCAAAGCCGTGGTCAAACAGGTTGCAGGCCGTATTCCGGTCATCGCCGGCACCGGCGCCAACTCGACTCGCGAAGCCGTCGAGCTGACCCGCAACGCCAAGGAAGCTGGCGCCGATGCCTGCCTGCTGGTCGTTCCGTACTACAACAAGCCGACTCAGGAAGGCTTGTATCAGCATTTCAAACACATCGCTGAATCGGTCGACATCCCACAGATTCTCTACAACGTTCCTGGCCGCACGTCTTGTGACATGCAGGCCGAGACCGTGATTCGCCTGTCCACAGTGCCGAACATCATCGGCATCAAGGAAGCCACCGGCGACCTGGTTCGTGCCAAAGCGATCATCGATGGCGTGAGCAAGGATTTCATCGTGCTGTCCGGCGATGATCCGACCGCCGTCGAGCTGATCCTGCTGGGCGGCAAGGGCAATATCTCGGTTACTGCCAACGTCGCTCCGCGCGAAATGGCTGATCTGTGCGAGGCCGCGCTCAAGGGCGACGCCGAGACCGCACGGGCCATCAACGAAAAACTGATGCCGCTGCACAAAGACCTGTTCATCGAAGCCAACCCGATTCCGGTGAAGTGGGCTTTGGTTGAAATGGGCCTGATGCACGAAGGCATCCGCCTGCCACTCACCTGGCTGAGCACTCCTTGTCATGAAACGCTTCGCTCGGCCCTGCGCCAGTGCAGCGTCCTGGTTTAATTGAGGAAGTACAACGCATGAAGCGAATGGCCGGACTTTCCGCACTTGCCTTGATTATCTCCAGCACCAGCGGCTGCGGATGGGTCTGGGGGCCGGAAGGTTATTTCCGCGACCGTGGTAGCGATTACCTGCAAGCGCAACAGACTGCACCGATGCAACTGCCAGCGGACGTCAGCACTTCCAAGCGTCTGGATCCGCTGCTGCCGATCCCGCGCAACGTCGCTGACGACACCGCCAAGGGCGAGTACGTGGTTCCACGTCCTCAGCCGTTGTCGGCCGTTGCCGATGCCAGCGACTACTCGCTGCAGAAGAGTGGCGATACCCGTTGGGTCGTGGCCCAGCATCCACCGGCCGAAGTCTGGCCAGTGGCTGTGCAGTTCTTCCAGGACAACGGTTTCCGTCTGGATGAACAGCGTCCACAAACCGGCGAATTCACCACCACCTGGCAGCATTCCGACGAGCTGTCGGCAGCAATGGCCAAGCGCCTGAGCGCAGCCGGCGTCAGCACCGACAGCGAAACCCGCGTTCGTGTGCGGATCGAGCCAGGCGTGCAGCGCAACACCAGTGAAATCTACGTGGTCAGCGCCGAGCGTCCTGCCGGCAGCAGCGCCGATGTGGCCTTCACCAACCGGTCGGTCAACACGGGTCTGGACGCCGCTCTGGTCGACGACATGCTCGCGAGCATGAGCCGTATCTCCGAGAAGGGCGGTTCGGTGTCGATGTTGGCGTCCCGTGATTTCGATACCCCGAGCCGCGTCAGTCTTAACGAAGATGGCAGCGGTAACCCGGTGTTGAACGTCGGTACCGACCTTGACCGTGCCTGGTCGAGCGTTGGCCGTGCACTGGAACAAGGTGAATGGCGCGTTGAAGACATCAACCGCAGCCTGGGCCTGTACTACATCAACCTGGCCGAAAAAGCCGAGAAGAAAGACGACAAGCCTGGTTTCTTCAGCAGCCTGTTCGGCAGCGCGCCGAGCAAGGAAGAAGTTGAAGCCCGTGCCGAGCGTTATCAGGTTCGCCTGAGCAAGGTTGGCGAGAACATTCAGGTGACCGTCGAGAAAAACATCAACACCGTTGCGCCGGCTGACGTGGCGCGCAAAGTGTTGAGCGTAATTCAGGACAACCTGGGCTGATCACATGCGTTTTGCCGTTCTCGGCAGCGGTAGCCAAGGGAACGGCACGCTGATCGCCAGTGCTGATACGTATGTACTGGTGGATTGTGGTTTTTCCCTGCGGGAAACCGAAAAACGCCTGTTGCGCCTGGGTGTAAACCCGGCGCAACTGAGCGCGATACTCGTAACCCACGAACATGCCGACCACGTGCATGGCGTGGGTTTACTGTCTCGGCGCTACAATCTGCCGGTCTACCTCAGTCGCGGCACACTGCGCGGGATGCGCAAACCGATTGAACCCGCAGGCTTTCTGGCCGGCGGCGAGCAACTGCAGATCGGTGCACTGAACATTGGGGTCATTGCCGTGGCCCACGATGCGCAGGAACCGACCCAGTATGTATTCAGTGACATCGAGCAGCGGCGCTTCGGCCTGCTGACCGACCTGGGTTCCTACTGCGAGCGGGTGCTGGAGGGTTATCGGGATCTCGATGCGTTGATGATCGAATCCAACCATTGCCGTGACATGCTGGCCCGTGGTCACTACCCGTACTTTCTCAAGCAGCGGGTGGGCGGCGAGCTGGGACATTTGAACAACCATCAGGCGGCATTCCTGGTGTCCGAGCTGGGCTGGCAGGGGCTGCAACATCTGGTCCTGGCTCATCTGAGCAGCAAGAACAACTTGCCGCAGCTGGCCCGACAATGTTTTGTCGACACCCTTGGGTGCGACCCGGACTGGCTGCAACTGGCCGATCAAGATTCAGGGCTCGACTGGCGCCACATCGCCTAGCCCACCTACTTAGCAAGCGGAGCCCATCATGGAAAAACGTGAAGAACTCTACCGCGGCAAAGCCAAATCGGTTTACAAGACCGACGACGCTGACCGCTTGATCCTGCTGTTTCGCAACGACACTTCGGCGTTCGACGGCAAGCGCATCGAACAGCTCGACCGCAAAGGCATGGTGAACAACAAGTTCAACGCCTTCATCATGCAGAAGCTCGAAGCGGCCGGCATTCCGACCCAATTCGACAAACTGCTGGGCGACAACGAGTGCCTGGTGAAGAAGCTGGACATGATCCCGGTCGAGTGCGTCGTGCGTAACTATGCCGCGGGCAGCCTGGTCAAGCGCTTGGGTGTGGAAGAGGGCATCAAGCTCAATCCGTACACCTTCGAACTGTTCCTGAAGGACGACGCCAAGGGCGACCCGTTCATCAACGAATCCCACGTTGTGGCATTCGGCTGGGGCACCGCCGAGCAACTGGTTCGCATGAAAGAACTGTCGCTCAAGGTCAACGAAGTCCTGAGCAAGCTGTTCGACGACGCCGGCCTGTTGCTGGTCGACTTCAAGCTTGAATTCGGCGTATTCAGCGACGGCTCCATCGTCCTGGGCGACGAGTTCAGCCCGGACGGCTGCCGTCTTTGGGACAAGGACACCAAGAAGAAGATGGACAAAGACCGCTTCCGCCAGGGCCTCGGTGACGTTATCGAAGCCTACGAAGAAGTCGCCAATCGTCTGGGCGTGCCGCTTTAATCGACGCAAGCATCTGATAGCACGCAGATTTTTTCGAAAGAGGGTTTGCTTTCGGTAAAAGTGTTGTTATGATGCGCGCCGTTGGAGAGATGCCAGAGTGGCCGAATGGGACGGATTCGAAATCCGTTGTACCTTCACCGGTACCTAGGGTTCGAATCCCTATCTCTCCGCCATACATAGAAAAAGCCCCGTAGATGAAAATCTACGGGGCTTTTTTGTTTCTGGTTGAGGCTATCAAGGCCAGTTTCTGCATCTGCCGACGCCTCTATATCAAACACAGAAAAAGCCCCCAGGACGAACCTGTGGGGCTTTGCATTTCAGCCGGGTCTACATCAAACCCCTCGGCGGTCCGCTCACGGCTGAGAATGCCCCAGCTTCCGTTTGATCAGTTCATAAACTTCCTTGTGCGTCGAGTTATGCAGCGAGTTGTCCTTGCATGCCGAGGCAAGGAAGGTTTTGACTTCCTCCTTGGCGTGCGGATAAAGGCTGGCGACGTAGTCTGCTTCGTGGGCTTGTGTGCAGTTGAAATGCTTGTCGTCTTTCGCTTTGTCTCTAGCCATGTCTGCGGCTCCTTTTGAGTTCAATGATTGGGTGGAACCGGGCCGGATTGCCCCATACGCAACAGAGCGTAGGAGAGGAAAGGAGGCCCGCCAGTCGTTAAAGCAAAAAAGGAAAAGGCTGTAGGACGGTGTCGCGCAATGACTCTCGCGGTTAAATTTCCTTAACCGGTGTATCCCCCTGCGCACCCTTGATCAACTCGATCACGTGTAAACAATCCGCCTTGTTCACATACGACTCGCCACTGGCGATGGTCTCGTGATTGCCCGCGCGCAGCCTCCAGCGCCATTGGCCTTTGCCTGTAGTGGGGGTGCCTCTGGATTGCCTGTAAATCTCGAAATACATTCAGTTCGCTCCATGCGATTAATACGTGCGACAGCCTGTGTGGCGCATCGACGCAAGCCTAGCGCAGGCGGTTTTTTTGGCCATCGGACATTTGTTTCCAATCGTTGGGGGATGTTTCTGAAGGGCTTGAGCCAGAGCGTCTGGTGTGTCCGGTTGATTGGCTGTTTGGCGTACTTTCTCGACAGACTTTTCCCGCGCCCCCATGATATTTTTTCGTCAGTTGCTCGATCTTGAGTTGGTCATCCGGACGGGTTTGAATCGCCTGCCGGTGGACCGACGCATCATGGCGATGGACGCCGCCCCCCAGGCCTTTCTACACTGCCCGCATTCCGGGGAGCAGGGGGCTATGGATGAACCGCAATGAACTTCGCAAGGCTGACATCAACCTGATGGTGGTGTTCGAGACCTTGATGCTCGAACGCAACGTCACCCGCGCGGCGGAAAAGCTGTTTCTCGGCCAGCCGACCATCAGCTCGGCGCTCAACCGATTGCGCACGATGCTCAACGATCCGTTGTTTATTCGCGTCGGCCACCGTATGGAGCCGACGGCCCGTGCCGAAGATATCTTTCGCCACCTCAAACCTGCGCTGGATTCGCTGTCGGTGGCGCTGAGCCTGACCCGCGATTTCGATCCCGCGGTGAGCACCATGACCTTCCGCATCGGCCTGTCCGATGACGTCGAGTTCGGCCTGTTGCCGCCGCTGTTGCGCGCGCTGCGTCAGGAAGCACCGAGCGTCGTGTTCGTTGTGCAACACGTCGATTACTGGCGGATCCCCGACTTGCTGGCCGCCGGCGACATCACCGTCGGCATCAGCCAGACCCGTGGCCTGCCGGCCAATGCCAAGCGCAAACTGCTGCGGCACATTCAGCCGAGCATCCTGCGTGCCGACGCCTCCGATACACCGCTGACCCTCGATGAATACTGCGCGCGTCCGCACGTGCTGGTGTCCCACACGGCCAACGTCAGCGGCTTCGCCGATGAGTGGCTGGCGGAACTCGGTCGTACCCGTCAGGTGGTGCTGTCGGTGCCGCAATACAGCGCGTTGCCGGCGCTGTTGGCCGGCACCGACCTGATCGCCAGCCTGCCGGACTACACCGCCGCAGCCATGGCCACTTCCGGATTGCTGTTCAAGGAACCGTTCCCGTTCAAGACGCCGACGCTGGACCTGTCGATGGTCTGGCTCAGCCACGTCGACAGCGACCCGGCCGAGCGCTGGTTGCGCTCGCGGCTTGAAGCGTTCATGAGCGAAAGACCTCTGATCCCGGCGTGACACCCCCAAGGGCGCTGCGATTGGCTGTGTTATATGTATGCCCCCCCAACCCGCTGACTGGAGCATCCCCATGCCACACCTGCACATGGAATACACCGCCAACCTGCCGCAGTTGAACGCCGACCTCGCGTTGATCCGGCTAAACAACACGTTGGTGGGTTCCGGTCAGTTCGCCGCCGAGTTCGATATCAAGAGCCGTGCGGTGAAGGTGGAAACCTTCAAGGTCGGCACGGCCATGGGCGAGCGGGCGTTTGTGCATGTGAAGCTGGCGCTGCTCAGTGGTCGTTCGGCGGAGACCAAGAAGCAGCTGTCGCAAAGTCTGCTGGCGGTGTTGCAGGAGCTTTGCGAATGGCCGGCCGGCGTCGAGGTGCAGTTGTGTGTGGAACTGTTGGATATCGACCGCGAGTCCTACAGTAAAGCCGCCATTTAGCCTGCTTCCAGCTCGCTGCACACCTTGATCACTTGCTCGCGCAGCCACACGTTGGCGCTGTCCTGATCGGCGTTCTGGCTCCATTGCATATCGAGGGTGAATCCCGGCAGGCCATTGGGCGCCTCACAGTGATTAAACACCGCATCGTTGGTGAGTAAACGCTGGATGCGCCGGGGCAGGGTGAGGATGAAATCTGTGCCGGTGATCATCTTCAGTGCGGCGCTGTAACTGTTCGAGCGCGCGACGATCTGGCGTTTCTGTGCCTGCCGTGCCAGCCAACCGTCGACCATATTGGTGGTGGACGTCCAGGGTGTCGGGAACACATGCCGCCGCTCGGTGAACGCTTGCAGGCTCAATCGCGGCTCCAGTGGCGTGGCGCGTTTGTCGAAGACGCAGACCAGGTCATCCTCCAGCAGCATTCGCGATTTCAGGTCAGTGTGGTGGCGGTGAAAATTGGGGCCGAAACTGATCACCAGATCGAGGCTGCCGTCGCGCAATTCGTCGGCCGGGACGTCAGTTTCGAACTTGTGCACGTTGACCATCACCGGCAAGTCATCGAAGTCGAAACGTTTCAACAGGCGCGGCAGAATCAGTTGCTCGAAATATTCCGGTGCGCAGATGTTGAACGTGACCGCTTGCTGGGTCGGATTGAACACCGGGGCGCCGGCGTGGCACAGGTTGATACTTTCAAGAATCTTCTGCACATGGCCGTACATGCTGCAGGCCTTGTAGGTGGGGCGCATGCCCGTGCGAGTGTTGATGAATAGCTCGTCTTCGAAACTGGTGCGCAGTTTTTTCAGGCAGTAACTGACGGTGGACTGACTGACAAACAGCGTTTCCGAAACATCGGTGACGCTGCTCTGCTCATACACGGCGACAAACACCATGAGATCCTGCATGTCGAGTTTTCGAAGCAAGTTACTGTTCAGCATCCGTACTGTCTCGCTGTGCTCCTTGCGCTGAATACGCGCAAACGTGTGCGAACGATCCTAACGGAACGATGGTTCCAGGACAAAGCCTTGTAGGACATTTCACGGACAGTTGTGGGACAGAAAGTTTTAGTATGACGACTTCATCAATCAAACCGCTGAAACATGGCCAGAGGCCTCTAGCCCGATCATTGGAACTGACGTGCGTAATGCCGGGGATCGAAACGCCACACCATGAGAAGCATGACCACCATCACTGCGGTCAGTGACCACCACGCCCATTCGAAGCTGCCCAGATTATCGCGGATCATCCCTGCCATCAGTGGCGAGAGCCCGGCAATCAGATAGCCGATTCCCTGTACGAAGGCGGTCAGACCTCCGGCGCGCTGCGGGTTGTCGAGGTGATCGAGCGAAACGATCAGGCTCATCGGGAACAAGCCGCCAATCCCCAGACCCAGCAGGCACGGCCATAACAGGCTGAGGTATTGCGGGCTGAGGATCAGTCCACAGAAACCGCCAATGATCAGCCCGAGAAGCGCCATCAGCACCACACGACGATCACGGCTGCGATTGGCAATGGCGGGCACTACCAGGCCGGAAATCACCTCCATGGCGGTCAGAAAACCTAACAACAGCCCGGCGTTTTGTTCGCTCCAGCCTTTTTCAACGTAGTACGGCGCGAGCCAGGCGAGCACGCACGTGTAGGACGCTGTCCCCAGGCCGAAGAAGATTGCGAGTAACCAGGCGCGGGAATGTGTGAAGAAGGATTGTTTTCTTACAGCTGGCGCCGAGTCCCGAGGCGTATTCGCCCGCTGTGCCCACCAGAACAACAATGCCAGCAGTGCCAGCCCTGCCCATATCGCCAGACCGACGCGCCAACTGCCAGTGCGTGACATGACCAGTGGTGCAAACGAGGCGGCGATGGCCGCGCCGCCCATGGTCGAGGTTACATACAGGCCCATGCACAGCGCCACGTTGTCGGGAAAACGCGATTTGATGAGCGCCGGCATCAAGGCCTGAATCAGTGCGATCCCGAACCCGGCGAGCACGGCACTGACAATCAGCTCGGCGGCCGAATCAACAAACAGGCGTGCCACGGTCGCCAGACCAATGATGGCCAGCGACATTAGTACCGTGCGTTGCTCGCCGAGGCGCTGGCTGATGCCCATTGCGAAAAACATCGCCAATCCCATCGCCATGACAGGGAGCATCGTCAACAACGAGGCGACGCTGAAACTCAACGTAATATCGCCACGTATCGCCGATAACAACGGCCCAACTGCCGCCATCGATGGGCGCAGGTTAAGGCCGACCAAGACGATGCCGAGCATGAGCCAGGTTGCGGGGCGGGCGGTGATGCGGATGTTTTCCATGTTCAGACCTTAAAACCGAAGGCTGACGATTAGGCGCGTACTCACCTGACAGGGGCAAATCAGAAAATCCACGACCCCACCTAAAAATCAAATAACCTCGCGCCCCCCTGCAGGAGAATCCTGCGATTCGCTGAACCAGACCTGAACCATTCTCAAATACTTCGCAAGTTTTGGCTTTTAGCCATCAACCAACTAATCGTTATCTTATTTTTCACAAAAAATTGATGGTTGCCTGCTTAAAGTTTGTGCTGTCTGAGTCAATGAACTTTTCACAATTGGCGATGGCACTTCTCTTCAGGAATATCCTTAATCATGTTGAAGTTAAAAGCCGTGCGCCCGGAATGGGTGACGTTGTGTGCCAGTGCGTTTTTGTTAGCTGGATTCAACTTTGTGCTTTGGCAGCACCTGTTCGCGATTACCTCGGCGGATGCCAAGGGCATAGCCCTGCGTGTCGCTTTCGGGGCGATGATCTTCGCGGCCTTCAACATTGTGCTGACCTTCCTGGCGTTTCGCCGAGTCTTGAAACCGGTACTGATATTGCTGTTCCTGATCAGCGCCAGCGTGGCTTATTTCATGAGCCAATACGGTGTATTGATCGATGCGGGAATGTTGCGTAACTTCGCTGAAACCAATGTCACCGAAGTTCGTGACCTGCTCTCTCTAAAGTTGCTCGCTTATATAGTCTTTTTAGGTGTGGTGCCGTCCTGGATACTGTGGAAAGTTCCAGTCGACTACCGCCGTTGGCACCGCGAGTTGTTCAGCAAGGTCATTGTGAGCTTTGTCTCAGTGGCAGTCATCGGTGGGGTGGCGCTGGCCAACTACCAGGGTTTGTCATCCTTGTTTCGCAATCACCACGAATTGCGCCTGATGCTGGTGCCGAGCAACTACATCGGCGCATCGGCCGGTTATCTGCGTGAACAAGTCGCTTCTGCGCAGCAGCCATTCGTCAAGATCGGCGAGGATGCTCAGCGCGATGTTGCCTCGCAGAATCATCCGCGCAAATCCTTGACCGTATTGGTGGTGGGTGAAAGTGCGCGGGCGGAGAACTTTGGCATTTTGGGGTATGACCGCGACACCACGCCAACACTCGACAAGGAAGCAGGGTTGATTGCGTTTACCGATGTGCATTCCTGCGGCACGGAAACGGCGGTCTCAGTGCCGTGCATGTTCTCCAACATGGGCCGCAAGAACTATGACGCCAGTAAGGCGAAGAATGAAGAGGGTTTGCTGGATGTGCTCAAGCGCGCGGGGATCGACGTGATCTGGCGCGATAACCAGTCCGGCTGCAAAGACACCTGTAATCGCGTCACTGTGCAAAACGTCAGCAACTTGAAAGATCCGACGTTGTGCGCCAACAGCGAATGTCGCGACGAAATTCTCCTGCAAGGCCTGCAGGGTTTTATCGATCATCTGGACAAGGACACCGTGCTGGTATTGCACCAGATGGGCAGTCACGGCCCGGAGTACTTCAAGCGTTATCCGAAGGAGTACGAGCACTTCACCCCGGTCTGTGAAAGTAATGCGCTGAACAACTGCAGCCGCGAAAGTATCGTTAACGGTTACGACAACACGCTGGTGTACACCGACCATGTGCTGTCGAGTCTGATCGATGTGTTGCGCAGCAATCAGGACAAGGTTGATACCGCGATGCTGTATCTGTCTGATCACGGTGAGTCGCTGGGCGAGTACAACCTGTTCCTTCACGGCACGCCTTACATGCTGGCGCCGGAGCAGCAGAAACATGTCGCCATGCTGGCGTGGTTCTCCGACAGCTATCAGAAGTCCTACTCGGTCGATACGCATTGCCTGCAAATGACTCGCGACAAGCCATTGAGCCAGGACAATCTGTTTCATTCGATGCTGGGCCTGCTGGAAGTGCACAGCTCGGTGTATCAGCAGGATCTGGACATGTTCGCGGGCTGCCGTGGCGCGGTGATCGACGGGGTGTTGGCCAAAGAGTGAGCCAGCAGACTCACCTTGTAAGACTATTCTTCCTTCAGGCGGGAGATTTCATCAAGCTCTTGTCCAGTTGAGGCGCGGAAACCGCCAGTGGCGATATATACTGCGCGCCATTCTTCAAGGGAGAGCCGTGTGGCCATCGATATTCACTGGATTCGCGACAACGAAAGCCTCGCGCAATTTTGCGCCGAGTGGCAGCAGCTGCCTTTCGTGGCCATCGACACCGAATTCATGCGGGTCGACACCTTCTACCCGATTGCCGGCCTGTTACAGGTTGGCGACGGCAAACGCGCCTACCTGATTGACCCGCTGAGCATCAATGCCTGGCAACCACTGGCCGCACTGCTGGAAAACCCGGCCGTGCTTAAAGTCCTGCACGCCTGCAGTGAAGACCTCGAAGTCCTGTTGCGCCTGACAGGCAGCCTGCCAGCGCCAATGTTCGACACGCAATTGGCCGCCGCTTATCTGAACCTCGGGTTCTCGATGGGTTATTCGCGGCTGGTGCAATCAGTGCTCGGCATCGAACTGCCGAAGGGCGAAACCCGCTCCGACTGGTTGCAGCGTCCGTTGTCCGACACGCAAATCAGCTACGCCGCCGAAGATGCCGTGCATCTGGCGGAGGTTTTCGTGCAGTTGCGCCCGAAACTGTCTGACGACAAGTTCGCCTGGGTACTGGAGGATGGCGCTGAACTGGTCGCCAACCTGCGTCGCGAAACCGATCCGTACGAGGTTTATCGCGACGCCAAACTGGCGTGGAAACTGTCCCGTGCGCAGTTGGCCGTGCTGCGCGAACTGTGCGCCTGGCGCGAACGCGAGGCCCGCGCGCGCGACCTGCCGCGCAACCGTATCGTCCGCGAGCATTCGCTGTGGCCGCTGGCCCGCACGCAACCGGACTCGCTCAGTGCGTTGGGCAAGATCGAGGACATGCACCCGCGTACCGTGCGTCAGGACGGCGAATTTCTGCTTGATCTGATCAAGCGCTCTGGCAGTGTGGGTCCTGATCAATGGCCGCCCGCTGTGCCGGAGCCATTGCCGATCGAAGCGGCTGCGCTGATCAAGCAACTGCGCGCCCTGGGGCAAGCCGAGGCCGAGCGCCTGGACATCGCCCCGGAACTGATGCTGCGCAAGAAAACCCTCGAAGCCCTGGTCAAAAGCGGCTACCCCGAGGGTCCTTACCAATTGCCTGAGTCGCTGCGTGGCTGGCGCCGCGAACTCATGGGTCAGAAGCTGCTCGACAGCCTGGCCACCGCCGGAGAACAGCCTTGAAACGTATTTGCTCCATTTACCAAAGCTCGAAACGCAGCGGAATGTACCTCTATGTGCTCAAGAGCGATGAGCTTGAGCGTGTTCCGGAAGCCCTGATGCTGGCGTTCGGCAAGCCGAAACACTCGTTCAATCTGGTGCTGTCGCCGGAGCGCAAGCTGGCCAGCGAAGATATCGTCGTGGTGCTGGAAAACCTCGACAAGCAGGGCTATCACCTGCAAATGCCACCGGCCGAGGACGAGTACATCGAGCACTTGCCCGAAGAGTTGTTGCGCCGCAACGACCCAATGTGATCGGCGAGGCCCTGTTCTGGGCCTCGTTAACCCTGGAACTGTTTTTAACGCGATGGCCGCGATGAATGTTGTGGCCATCTGCACGATTTGCGAAAGGTTTGAAGATGCGCGTTCTGATTGCTGAACACGACCACGCGATATACGCCCGACTGCTGCAACAGGCGGCGCCGGAGCTCGAAGTGCTGACCAGTGGCGACTCGGCTGAACTGGCCCAACTGGCTGCCGACTGCCCGGTGTGGCTGGGACAGCCGGATCTGCTCGCGACCTTGTTGCGCCAGGGGCATCAACCGCAATGGCTGCAATCGACCTGGGCTGGCATCACACCGCTGCTCGCCGACGGCCTTTGCCGGGATTATCGCTTGACCCGCGCGGTGGGGATCTTTGGCCAGGTGATGGCTGAATACGTGCTGACCTATATGCTCGGCCACGAACGCGAAGTGCTGGCACGGCTGGTCAGCCAGGTCGAGCGTAAATGGGACAACCGCACCGGTCAGAGTCTGGTCGGGCGCAAGGTGCTGATCGTCGGCACCGGCGACATCGGCCAGAGCGTGGCGCAGTTTCTGCTGCCGTTCGGCGTTGAGTTGTACGGTATCGCCAGCAGTGCCCGCGAGCAGGCGCCGTTTGTCGAGGTCGGCTCAATGGCGGATCTGCCGCGACTGGTGGGCGAAGTGGATTACGTGGTCAACCTGCTGCCCAATACCGAACACACCCACGATATCTACGACGCGGCGCTGTTCAAGCAATTCAAGCCGACCGGGTTGTTCATGAACGTCGGGCGGGGCGTGGCAGTGGTCGATGCGGATCTGGTGGAGGCCCTCAAGGAAGGTCATCTGGCGGGCGCGGTGATCGACGTCTGCCGTCAGGAGCCACTGCCGCAACGTCACCCGTTCTGGACGGCGTGGGGCTTGCTGCTCACCGGTCACAGCTCGGCACCGACGTCACCGGCGTTGATGGTGCAGTTGTTCGTCGACAACTTGAAGGCGTATCAGGCGGGTGAAGCATTGCGCGGGGAAGTGGATTTCAATCGCGGTTATTGATCGCGTTGCCACAGAAACTGACAAGTGCGGGGCAACCGGCAGTCGCCAGCGCTTGGCCCGCCGGGCCTTCGGCACTAGACTGGTGGCCTTTTCACCACCTGATGTTGATGCTTGAGCCATGGCCGCCAAAGTCGAACCGTTCTGGATACGCAAAACCCTCGATCAACTGGATCTGGAGGAATGGGAATCGCTGTGCGACGGCTGTGGCCTGTGCTGCCTGCAAAAACTCGAGGATGAGGAAGACAACAGCGTTTACTACACGCGTATCGCCTGCAAACTGCTGGACCTGAAAACCTGCCAGTGCAGCGACTACCCGAACCGCATCAAGTTTGTCCCGGACTGCATCCAGCTCACTCCCGGCCAGGCTGAAGAGTTCAAATGGCTGCCGCCGACTTGTGGTTATCGACTAGTGAGCGAAGGCAAGGATCTGCCGTTGTGGCATCACCTGGTGTGCGGCGATCGAGATGCGGTGCACCACGAAAGGATTTCCCAGTCCGGGCGCATGCTCGCCGAAGGCAGCGTGGCAGAGGATGACTGGGAAGATCATCTGATTTTCCGCGCGGGTTAACGAACAAACGTCTTGGATAATGTGTTGTTTATTAATACCGCCATCGCTGGCTTGCCAGCTCCCACAGGTTTATCTGAATGGCACAAATTCTGTGAACACTCCAAAACCCTGCGGGAGCTGATTTGCCAGCGATGAGGCCGGGAGCCTCATCAACAGCTCTGGTTCAAACCCCGGCTTTCGGCGATTTCACCGAATCATTGCCAGTAACGGTTGCGGTGCTGGTCGCGGCCTCGGCGTTGGCCTTCAGCTTGCTCAGTTCTTCACCGGCGCGCTCGATCTTGGCTCGCACGTTGTTCATGTCCTGACGGCTTCTCTCGAACAGGCTTTTCACCGAACTGTGCCCGGTAATGCCACGGGCCATGGCCACACCGCCAATCGCCACCTGAATCAACCCGAACACACCGCCACGGCGCAGGCCCTTGCCGACCATCACTACGCCGCCGGCCAGTGAGCCAATGCGCTCCCAGCCCTGAACATTCTGGTCGGACGGGGACTGAAACGGGGTGGATTCGATACGCTCGACGCGTTTGAGCTCGGTCATGATCTTTCTCCAGGCAATGAATAATGGATAAACAAGCTGACTGCCAGAGCGGTCAGCTTGTTCCATCGGATGTGCGACGCTTCAGCGGAATTTTGGCCCGGAGCGGGTATTCAGGCCCTTGGCCATGCGGTCGTAGAGCACAACATTGACCGTCGCGGCGAGGTTCATGCAACCGGTGGTCGGGATGTACACGACGTCTTCGCACCAGTCGCGGATCTCTTTATCAAGCGAGCCGTCTTCCGGGCCGAAGATGTACAGCGCGCGGTCCGGGTGGGTGTATTCCGGCAGCGGGCGGGCGCCTTCCACGAGTTCCACAGCGACCGGCACGCAGTTGAGCGGGAGGATCTTTTTCAGATCATCGATACCGATCAGCGGGATGTCGTAATGCACGCGCTTGGTGTCGGTGACGAAATCGGCGGCGCGTTCATAACGTTTGCCGGTATAGAACACCGACGCCACGCCGTAACAGCCTGCGGCGCGCATCACCGAACCGACGTTCTCCGGTGATTTTGGGTTGTACAAACCAATGCAGCTGTAACGTTTGTCTGCCACGAGCGGGGAGCCTTCGGGAAAAAGAGCGCGATTATACGGGGATTGGGGGAGGGCGGGCAGCTTCGATATCTGCCGTGTCTGATCCGGCCTTATCGCTGGCAAGCCAGCTCCCACAGGTATTTCGGGGGTACACAAAATTGTGATCGACCCAAATCACTGTGGGAGCTGGCTTGCCAGCGATGGGGCCAGTGTGGGCATGAAGATCAGTCTTCTTTCTTCATCAACCCGGCCAATGCAGCAAACGGATTGTGCGTCGCCTTGGCAATCTTCGGCGTGCTCAGCGAGCCTTCGCTGAAGTATTGCTGGTCGGTATAACGCGAGTGCTCGTTGTCATGGCAGTACAGGCACAACAACTCCCAGTTCGAGCCGTCCTGCGGGTTGTTGTCGTGGTTATGGTCACGGTGGTGCACGGTCAGTTCGCTCAGGCGCTTGCCGGAAAACTCACGGGTGCAGCGGCCACACACGTGCGGGTACATCTTCAGGGCCTTGTCGCGGTAGCCCATTTCCTTGTCGCGCTGGTTGTCGGCGAGGATGCGATCGAGCTTCGACGTGTTGGTGGGGGTGGACGAACTCATGGGTTCACCTTTGCAGAAGACTAAAGACGGTTATGTTCGCAGTTTAGCTCAGCCCTTGAGCTTCTCGGCAATCCAGATTGTGTGGCGCGTGCCTTTGTTGCCGTGGGCGAAGACCTGCACTTCTTCGGCCTTGAAACCGGCCTTCTTCAATTTGTCGGAAAACTGCCGATCGGCGCTGGCCGACCACACGGCGAGTACGCCTTTGGGGCGCAAGGCCTTGGCGCAGGCGTTCAGCCCGGCGGCGGAGTACAACCAGCTATTGGCCTTCTGGGTCAGGCCTTCAGGGCCGTTGTCGACGTCGAGCATGATCGCGTCGAAACCGTTCGGCTCGCTTTGCAGCACATTGGCAACGTCTTCCTGGCGGATCACCGTGCGCGGATCGAGCAGCGGGCGGCCGGACTTTTCGCCAAGCGGACCACGGTTCCACTCGACCACGCCCGGGACCAGTTCAGCGACCACGACTTCGGCGGTTTTGCCCAGATGCTTGAGCGCAGAGGCGAGGGTGAAACCCATGCCCAGGCCACCGATCAGCACCCGCGAATCCGGACGTCCGGCGACCTTGCGGCAAGGGATCTCGGCCAAGGCATCTTCAGAGCCGTGCATGCGCGTGTTCATCAATTGCCCGCCGTCGCCGCCCTGGATCTTGATGACAAAATCCTCGCCATACTCGAACAGGCACAGGGCACCGCCGCTTTCAGGGATCGGGGTGGTGTCGAGCAGAACAAAACGTTTCATGGAAATCTCTACAAGGGGGAAGGCAAGCAGGCCCGTTGGGAGTAGCCTGAGCGCAGACTAAGGCCAAACGGAGCCCTTGATGAAGCGCACCATTCTAACGGTCATTGCCCTGGCCGCGCTCGCGATTACTGCAGCGCAGGCACAGCAGGCCATTCCGGTCAGCCCGGCGCCGCAACCCGGCTCGCCCGGGACCGCAACGCCGACGCCATACCCGCAGATCACACCGATCAACATTCCCAAATCGGGCGCCGGCAGTGGCAGCCCACCGCTGGTGCCGATCGAAATGCCCAGCCCGCCGAGCAAGGATCAACCGGTACCGGGCATCGAGCCGACCGGCACCAAGGCGAAAACCCCGGGCGGTTAAATCTGCTGCGCCGCCAGTTGGCCGTCAGCCATGCGCAGGCGTTTGGACAGCGAGACGGCGAGGGCGCGGATGATCTTGGCGGCGATCTTCGGTGCGTCGTTGAGCATTTTTTCCAGCGAATCCTTGCCCAGGTTCAGCAACTGACAATTGCTCGCCGCGATGCACGTCGCCGAGCGTCGCTCGCCATCGAGCACGGCCATTTCTCCAAATGCCCGACCACTGCGCAGCGTGGCCATGGTAATGACCTGGCCGTCGGGCCCGGTTTTCTGCACGGCGACCTGGCCGGTGTGAAGAATGCACATGAAGCTGCCGGCATCGCCTTCGCGGAAAATCGCCTCGCCCTCAGCCACGGTGCTGATGCTGAAGTAGCCGGATGCTGCGGCAAAGTCCGCGAGCAGCAATTGATCGAACAGGCCGCAATCCATCAGCCAGTCGCGGATTTCATTGTTCAGTAAGGTTGGTTCTGACATGTCATTGCTGTCTTTTTGTTTTCTCGGTTTTCAGGCGCTATATGAACCCTACATTGGATTTGTGGGGTATCGGCCTCTTGGGTCTGCAATTAAGACCCAAGTGACCGACGGAGTTCCTCAGGCAAGCCCCAGAACCTTGAAAACAAATGCATATTCGAGCGCTACGTCACGTAATCCCTGATATCGCCCGCTCATTCCACCATGCCCGGCGCCCAATTCGGTCTTGAGCAGCAGCACATTGTCGTCAGTCTTGTTCGCGCGCAGTTTCGCCACCCACTTGGCCGCTTCCCAGTACTGCACACGGCTGTCGTTGTAGCCGGCGATGACCAGCGTTGCGGGATAATCCTGCGCGCTGACGTTTTCGTACGGCGCATAGGCCTTGATCCGCTCATAGACGTCCGGGTCTTCGGGATTGCCCCACTCGTCGTATTCCGTGACGGTCAGCGGCAGCTCCGGGTCGAGCATGGTGTTGAGTACGTCGACGAACGGCACTTCGGCAATCGCCACACCAAACAGATCCGGCCGCTGATTAAGCACCGCGCCAATCAGCAAACCGCCGGCGCTGCCACCGCTGATCGCCAGTTGTGGCGCAGTGGTGATGCCGTTGAGAATCAAAAACTCTGCGCAGGCGATGAAGTCGCTGAAGGTGTTGTGCTTGTGCTCCTGCTTGCCGGCGCGATACCAGGCTTCGCCCAGCTCACCGCCGCCGCGCACGTGGGCGATGGCGAAGGCCATGCCGCGATCGAGCAGGCTCAAACGGGCATGGGAGAACCACGGGTCGAGGCTCGAACCGTAAGCGCCGTACCCATAGAGGTAGAGCGGCACCGGTTTGCCGACCATTTCACGTTTCATCACCAGACTGATCGGCACTTGCGTACCGTCCGGAGCGGTCGCCCACAGGCGCTGGCTGACGTAGGCGTCGGCGTCGAACGGGCCAAGCACCGGGGTTTCCTTGAGGACGGTTTGTTCGCCCGTCGCCAGAATCAGTTGGCGTACCTGAGCGGGGCGATTCAAGGCCTCATAGCGCAGGCGAATGCGATCGCTTTCAAATTCCAGACTGTTTTGCACGTAGAGGCTGTAGGCCGCGTCCGGCAATTGCACGCGATAAGGCGTCAGGCCATGTGGGTGAACTTCAATGATCGGCAGTCCACCTTCGCGCAGGCTCAGGGTCATGGCTTCGGTGTTGAGGGTCACGCCGTCGAGCATCACCGTATCGCTGTGCGCGATCAGGTTCTGCCAGTCGGCCTCGCTCGGTGCGACACCTGTATCCGGCGCTTGATACAGCGCGAAGTTGATGCCGTCGCGGTTGGTGCGGATGAACCACGTCCACGCGCCATCGAGCATGCCGTGATCGACATCGTATTCATGGTCTTCGACCCGAGGCGCCAGGCAAGTGAACGGCAGATGCGGCTGATTGGCGTCCAGCGCCCAGACTTCGCTGGTGGTCTTGCTGCCCAGCGACAGCAGCAATTGCTGCTCGGAACTTGAGCGATAGCAGTGCAGGAAAAAGCGCCCGTCCGGTTCGTGGAACACTTCTTCGGCCGCGGTGCCGTCCAGGCGATAACGGAACAGTTTGTAAGGGCGATGAGTGTCGTCGAGGGCGCCGAAAAACAGCGTCAGGCTGTCGTTGGCCCACGTCATGCTGCCATCGCAGTCTTCGAATTCCAGTTCGCTGACCTTGTCGTTGGACAGTTCCTTGACGAACAGGGTGTAAATTTCATCGCCCGAGGCATCGACGCTGTAGGCCAGACGCTGGTGATCGGGGCTGATGCTGAACGCACCCAGCGAAAAGAAACCGCCATTGGCCAGCACGTTTGGGTCGAGCAGCAGCTGTTCGCGGCTTTCGTCGAGGGTCAGGCTGTCGTCCGCCGGGCGCGGGCAACGGTAATGCCGAGCATATTCATCGCCCGCCGTGGTGCGCGTGTAATAAAGGTACGGACCCCACGGCGAGGGCAGGGACAGATCGGTTTCTAGGATGCGGCCCTTGATCTCTTCGAACAGGGTTTCGCGCAGCTCGGCCTGGTCGGCGGTTTGCGCTTCCTGATAGGCGTTTTCAGCCTTGAGGTAATCAAGCACCGCGTCGGTGTCGCGTTCCTGCAGCCAGGCATACGGGTCGGCACCGGCCGCCTTGCGGGCAATCGGGGCACTCTTGACGTTGGCGGATTGGGGCATGGAAGGCTCTCGGACAATGTACGGAATCAGGGTTTTCGCCGCTCTGGAAATCACTGCAGCCTCTGTGGGAGCGAGCCTGCTCGCGAAAGCGGTGGGTCAGATAATGATGTTTCAACTGACCGTCCGTATTCGCGAGCAGGCTCGCTCTCACAGGTTGTGTGTCTATTGTGACAAGCCTGGCGGGCGAAAAGTCGTTACTATAAGCGCCTCTTTGCCTGCCTTGCCATGGACACCATGACCGAGAACGACTATCTGATCGCCTGGGGCCTCTACGGCTTTGCCGCTGTAGGCTGCCTGTTGGTATGGATGCGCCTGACCCGCTGGATGTGGCGCTGGTTGCGCGAGCCACTTCGTGTACTGATGGCAGTGTTGCTGTTCAGCCCGACTATCGTTGATCCGGTGAAGGAAATGGTCGCCCCGGCCATCGCCATCACTGCGCTGGATCTGGCGTTCAAGGTGGGCAACAACGCCTGGCGGGCGGTCTCCGATCTGTTCATGTACGGCATGATTGCCTTCGGCATCTACCTGATTTACGTGCTGATCCGCTTGCCGATCGAGCGCGCGTCCAGAGCTCGCCGCGAACAGGCTGAAGCTGCCAAAGCCGCCGCCCGCGCCGACGATCGTGACGATGATCAACCCTTCGGCGCCGCCGGAGACGACCGCTACGGTCGCCCGCCGGTACCGAACAATCCGCAGCGCATGCGGGTCGAGCCGCGTCTGTAATCCCGAGAGTCCGCACATGTGTGAATTACTGGGCATGAGTGCCAACGTGCCGACCGATATCGTCTTCAGCTTCACCGGGCTGATGCAGCGCGGCGGTCGCACCGGCCCGCACCGCGACGGTTGGGGCATTGCGTTCTATGAGGGCCGTGGCCTGCGGCTGTTCCAGGATCCGGCGGCGAGTTGCGAGTCGGAAGTCGCCAACCTGGTTCAGCGCTATCCGATCAAGAGTGAAGTGGTCATTGGCCACATCCGTCAGGCCAATGTCGGCAAGGTCTGCCTGTCCAACACCCACCCGTTCGTCCGCGAACTGTGGGGGCGTAACTGGTGCTTCGCGCACAACGGCCAACTCGCCGACTTCACCCCGATCAAAAGTTTCTACCGCCCGGTCGGCGATACCGACAGCGAAGCGGCGTTCTGCGACTTGCTCAACCGTGTGCGTGCAGCATTTCCCGAACCGGTCGATATAGAAGTGCTGCTGCCGGATCTGGTCGCCGCGTGCGCTGAATACCGCAGCAAAGGCGTGTTCAACTGCATGCTCAGCGACGGCGACTGGCTGTTCTGCTATTGCACGACCAAACTGGCACAGATCACTCGGCGCGCACCGTTCGGTCCGGCGCGGCTCAAGGATGTCGACGTGATCGTCGATTTTCAGGCCGAAACCACGCCAAACGATGTGGTGACGGTCATTGCGACTGAACCGTTGACCGAAAACGAAACCTGGACCCGCTACGAACCGGGCCAATGGAGCCTGTGGCGACGCGGCGAATGCGTCAGCCAGGGCAAGACCGAATAAGGATTTGCATCCCATGTTGCTCAGTTATCTACGGCTGGTGTTGTTTGCGGCGGGCCTGTTGATCGGTGTCCAGGTGCCGGGATTCATCAACGATTACGCGAAGCGGGTCGAGGCGCATCTGATCGAGGCGCAGACCGGTCTGCGCGGGTTTCAGGGCACTGCCGAGCAGTTCTTCAAGGGCGACATTCAGGCGCTGGTCGCGCATTACCGCGCCAGTGAAGACCCTGTGTTTCGCAGCGATGCCGACAGCCTGAGCACCATGCTCAACCGTCAGATTGCACTGGATAAACAATTCCAGGCGATGCAGGGCCCTTGGTACATCCGCTTCCTGCAAGTGGTGCTGGCTGCCGATCCGGATATTCGCAAGGAAACCTGGAATGGCTACAGCTACCAGATTCTGCTGACGCCTGAAGCCATGATCTGGGGCATGAGCGGGGCGTTGTTGCTGTCGTTCGGCATCGAATGCCTGTTCCGGCTGATCGACTGGGTCGTGCTGGGTGGCAGGCGCTTGCGCCAGAGCCGGCCGATCGAAGACCGCGACGTGCGCGGCCTCTAAGCCCAGGATCAAAAAATCGCAGTCTGCGACAGCTCCTACATGGGGATGTGCATTTCCCTGTAGGAGCTGTCGCAGGCTGCGATCTTTTGCTTCTAAATATTCAGCTTGATGTAACCCGTGCCCACCTTGCGCGCATACCCCGCCAACACCTGCTGACACAACGTCACGATCTCCTCGACCCACTCGACCCCCACCCGCCACGACACCACCACCTGCAACGCCGGCGGTGTTTTATCGATGCCGAGCAAGGTCAATTCCCCGCGCGCCAGTTCCTCGGCTACCAGCACCGGTGGCAGCGCACCAATGCCAAACCCGTCACGCAGTAACCGGGTAATCGCCGACACCGAATTCACACAGTTCAAGCGCGGCGCCAACACGCCGCTGGCCTGCATCAGCGCCAGAATGTCTTGATGCGGTCGCGAGTTTTTCGAGTAGGTGATGATCCGCTCCTGTGCCAGTTCGGCGAGATCGGCGTACTCGCGGTTGTAGATCGAATTGCTGGCGACGATCCAGCCCAGCGGATGGCTGGCCAGTTCCAGACTGCGCACGCTTTCATGGCGTACCAGGTCGGTTTGCAGGATCAGATCGAGAAAGCCTTTTTGCAGCTGATCGCAGAGATTGAGCGACGTATCCGCCACCAGCTCGATTTCAACCCGCGGATACAGCTCGGTCATCTGCGCCACCAACGGGCTCAGCCAGGTGTGAATCACCGTGTCCATGACACCGATACGCACACGGCCGACTTTGCTCGAGCGGGTCTCGATCGATTGCTTCAGTGCCTGCATGGTGTCGAGCATCTGCTCGGCATAGTCCAGCACTTTCAAGCCTTCGGGCGTCAGGCTTACGCCACGCGAATCACGCAAAAACAGCTTCACACCGAGTTCGCCTTCAAGCACCGCGATGCGGCTGGAAATCGACGCCTGGGTGGTGAACAGCTTATCGGCGGTCAGACGAAAACTCTTCAGCCGGGCGACCCAGACAAAGGTCTCGAGAAACTTCAGGTTCATGGGCAAGGCTCGGGTGACAAATTTTTCTTATGCCTAAGGCGGGGTTTTATTCGTTGGACGCAGCAGGGCTACGGGACGAAAAATCGGCGCATCCGGTTCCCACGATAGGCGTCG
The DNA here is from genome assembly GCF_044218815.1 of Pseudomonas sp. A0308. Taxonomy (NCBI): domain Bacteria; kingdom Pseudomonadati; phylum Pseudomonadota; class Gammaproteobacteria; order Pseudomonadales; family Pseudomonadaceae; genus Pseudomonas; species Pseudomonas sp. A0308. The sequence continues at coordinate 1,778,265 of NZ_CP162581.1, read as the reverse complement.
TCGGGGCTGCGAACAAGACCAATAAAAAACCTGCGGAGATTTGCCATGAGTGCTCCCGACACTATCGATCTACCCAAGCCATCGGCGCGTCCGGGGCCGTTCGACTGGTATCGCAACATCAACCAACAGGAGCGCCGCACGTTCTGGAGCTGCAAGATCGGCTACGGTCTGGACGGCATGGACACGCAGATGCTCAGTTTCGTCGTGCCGACCCTTATCGCGATGTGGGGCATCACGACCGGTGAAGCGGGACTGATTCACACCAGCACCTTGATCGCTTCGGCCATTGGTGGTTGGGTCGCCGGCATTCTCTCCGACCGCATCGGTCGCGTGCGCACGCTGCAACTGACCGTGCTGTGGTTTGCCTTCTTCACCTTCCTGTGCGGCTTCGCGCAAAACTACGAACAACTGCTGATCGCTCGTACCCTGATGGGCTTCGGTTTCGGCGGTGAATGGACCGCAGGCGCAGTGCTGATCGGCGAGGTGATCCGCGCCAAGGATCGCGGCAAAGCCGTCGGCATGGTGCAATCCGGTTGGGCGCTGGGTTGGGGCCTGACCGCGATTCTGTATGCGCTGCTGTTTTCGGTGTTGCCACCGGAAGACGCGTGGCGGGCGCTGTTCATCCTCGGCATTGTCCCGGCGATTTTCGTGATTTTCGTGCGACGTCTGGTCAAAGACCCGGAGATCTATCGCGAGGCCAAGGCTGCGCAAACTCCGGAAAATCAGGCGAAGTTCTACGAGATATTCGCCCCCGGCATGCTCTTCACCACAATCCGTGCGTCGTTGCTGACCACCGGTGCGCTGGGCGGCTACTACGCGATCACCTCCTGGCTGCCGACCTTCCTGAAAAACGAGCGTGGCTTGAGTGTGCTCGGCACGGGTGGTTATCTGGCGATGGTCATCGTCGGCTCTTATGCCGGTTATGTGATCAGCGCCTATCTGACCGACCTGTTGGGTCGCAAAAAGAACTTCATCCTCTTCGCCGTCGGTTCGTTCACCATCGTTCTGCTGTACACGCAATTGCCAGTGAGCAACGGCGTGATGCTGTGGCTGGGCTTTCCGTTGGGATTCTTTGCTTCGGGGATTTTCAGCGGCATGGGCGCGTTTCTCACTGAGCTGTTCCCCACGCGAATTCGCGGTTCAGGCCAAGGTTTCTGCTACAACATCGGTCGGGCACTGGCGGCACTGTTTCCGCTGTTTATCGGTCTGCTCAGCCAGAAAGTGCCATTGAGCGTGGGCATTGGGGCCTTTGCCGCGGTGTCTTACGGCGTGGTGATTCTCGCGGCGTTGAGCTTGCCGGAGACTCGCGGCAAGCAACTGGATGCGCAGTAACTGATAACCTGCGGGGCATTGCCCAACGGGCTTTGTCCTACGGATAGAAAGACAAGAAGCTACAGGAGTGTTTACCGTGAGCCGCCTGTTATTGAACTGCGACATTGGCGAGAGCTTCGGCAGCTGGACCATGGGTCTGGATGACGAGGTCATGCCCTTCATCGATTGCGCCAACGTGGCCTGCGGTTTCCATGCCGGCGATCCGAGCATCATGCGTAAAACAGTCAGCCGTGCGCTCAGCCACGGCGTGCAGATTGGCGCGCACCCTGCGTATCAGGATCTGGTCGGATTCGGTCGCCGCTCCATGGCCTATTCCGCGCAAGAGTTGCAAGACATCCTGCATTACCAGATTGGCGCCCTCGACGGTATCTGCCGAGCCCAGGGCGGGCGGGTCAGTTACATCAAACCCCATGGCGCGATGTACAACGACATGATGGCCAACCCGGCGCAGTTGCGCGCAGTGATTCAGGCCGTTGCCGCCTACGACCGCGCGTTGCCGCTAATGCTCATGGCAACCCGCGACAATGCGGCGGCGCAGCAGCTCGGTGACGAGTACGGCGTGACCCTGTGGTTCGAAGCCTTCGCCGACCGCGCCTACGACAGCGCCGGCCGACTGGTCTCGCGGCATCAGCCGGGCGCTGTGCATCACGCCCCGCAAAAAATCATCGAGCAAGCCTTGATCATCGCTCGTGGTGACGCGCTCACTGCCAGCGATGGCAGTGCATTGCATTTGCAGGCCAACACCCTGTGCGTGCACGGCGACAACGCCAGTTCGGTGGCTGCCGTGCAGCGCATCCGTGAGGCTTTGAATCAGCAGAACGCGCCATGAATCCACGGATTGAAGTGGTGGCGCTGGATTGCCTGATGCTGCGCCTGTTCGATGAAATCGCCGAAGCCAACATGCCGTGGATGCTAGCGGCCAGCGTGCGGTTGCGTGAGGTGTTCGGCGCGCAGCTGATTGACCTGGTGCCGTCCTACACCACACTGATGGTGCATTACGATTTGACGTCGTTGAGTCCGAAGCAGGCGCGGGAATTGATCGCTGAGGCGTTGATCGATCTGTTGCCAGATGCGCGAACCGTCGGCCAGTGCCACGTGTTGCCGGTCTGGTACGACCTGAGTGTCGGCCCCGAGCTGAGCTTGCTCGCCGAGCGCAGCGGTCTGGCCGTGGAGGAGGTGATTCGTCGCCACAGTGCCAGGGAATACCAGGTGTTCGCCCTCGGTTTTGCGCCGGGTTTTGCTTTCATGGGACTGGTCGAAGAAGTTCTGGCAGCGCCGCGTCTGAATACCCCGCGCAAGAAAGTTGCCGCTGGCAGCGTCGGTATTGCCGAGCGGCAAACTGCCGCTTATCCCGTCGTATCGCCCGGTGGCTGGAACCTGATCGGTCGCACTCCGACGAAGCTCTTTGATCGCAATCGTGACGGCTACAGCCTGATGCAGCCCGGTGACACTGTGCGGTTCGAAGCGGTCAGTCATGCCGAGTTCATCAACCTGGGCGGCGATGACACGCCACTGGAGGCGCTGACATGAGCCGACTGATGATTGAAACCAGCACACCGCTGTGCCTGTTGCAGGACGCCGGGCGCTTTGGCGTGCGACATCTGGGCGTGACTCAGGGCGGCGCGGCGGATTGGTGTTCGATGGGTTGGGCCAACTGGTTGCTGGGTAATGAACTGGATGTGCCGGTCATCGAAATCACCTTGGGCGGGTTTGCGGTGGTGGCCGAAGAGGACTGCATGCTGGCGCTGGCCGGGGCTGATCTTGGTGCGCTGATCGACGGCCAGGCGTTGGCGCCATGGCGCAGTTTCAAATTGAGCAAAGGGCAGACATTGCAGTTCACCCAGCCATTGCTCGGCGCCCGGGCTTATCTGGCGGCGCCCGGTGGCTTCGACGCGCCAAAGGTATTGGGCAGCAGTGCAACGGTGGTGCGCGAAGAGCTTGGCGGGCTTGATGGCATGGGCTTGCCCTTGGCCAAGGGCTCGACGCTGAGCTATCACGGCGAAGCCGCTCAAATGCGCGAAGTAACGCATCAGCAGCAACCGGACCTGCGCTCGAATGAGCCGCTGGACCTGGTGCTCGGTGCGCAAATCGGTCAGTTCAGCGGGCAGAGTCTGTTTGACGTGTTCAATAGCGCCTGGACGCTCGACAGTCGCGCCGATCGCATGGGTATTCGCCTGTTAGGCAAGGCGTTGCAATATCAAGGGTTGCCGATGATTTCCGAGGGCATTCCGCTAGGCGCGGTGCAGGTGCCGCCGGACGGGCAGCCGATTGTGTTGCTCAATGATCGGCAGACCATTGGTGGCTATCCGCGCCTGGGGGCGTTGACGCCGTTGGCGTTGGCGAGATTGGCGCAGCGCCTGCCTGGGGCGCAGGTGCTGTTGAGGCCGGTAGTGCAGGAAGTTGCGCACCGCGAACATGTCGAGTATTTGCAGCGCTTTCTGGATAGCTAAAAGCTTCGCGAGCAGGCTCGCTCCCACAGTGTTCCTGGTTGTACACAAACTTTATGTGCACCTGTGGGAGCGAGCCTGCTCGCGAAGGGGCCTTCACTGACAACACAGATTATTTGGAAAGAAACCGCATCCCTTCTTCCAGCCCGCGAAGGGTCAGCGGATACATCTGGTCCTCGATCAGATCCCTGACGATATTGGTCGACGAGGTATACCCCCACGTATCTTTCGGATACGGGTTGATCCAGATGAGCTTCTTGTACTTCGCCATAAACCGCTGCATCCACACATATCCGGGCTCTTCGTTCCAGTGCTCGACGCTGCCGCCGGCCTGGGTGATTTCATATGGCGCCATGGCGGCGTCGCCGATGAAGATCACTTTGTAGTCGGCTCCGTACTTGTGCAGCAGGTCCTGGGTTGAAGTGCGCTCGGAAGTACGGCGCATATTGTTTTTCCACACCGACTCGTACACGAAGTTGTGGAAGTAGAAATACTCCAGATGCTTGAACTCGGTCTTGCAGGCCGAGAACAGTTCCTCGCAGATCTTCACATGCGCATCCATCGAACCGCCGATGTCGAACAGCAGCAACAGCTTCACCGTGTTGCGGCGTTCCGGACGCATCTGGATGTTCAGCAGACCGGCATCCTTGGCTGTGTGGTCGATGGTGCCGTCGATATCCAGCTCTTCCGCGGCGCCCTGGCGGGCGAATTTACGCAGGCGACGCAGGGCAACCTTGATGTTGCGCGTGCCCAGTTCCACCGAGTCGTCGAGGTTTTTGTATTCGCGTTGATCCCAGACTTTCACCGCTTTGCCCTGGCGCTTGCCAGCATCGCCGACCCGAATGCCTTCCGGGTTGAACCCGCCGGAGCCGAACGGACTGGTGCCGCCAGTGCCGATCCATTTATTGCCGCCGGCGTGACGTTCCTTCTGTTCTTCCAGGCGCTTTTTGAATTCTTCGATCAACTTGTCCAGGCCACCCAGGGACTGGATTTGCGCACGTTCCTCGTCGCTCAGCGAGCGCTCGAACTCCTTGCGCAGCCAGTCTTCGGGAATCAGCGCCTGCAGGTGATCGTCGAGCTTTTCCAGGCCATTGAAGTAAGCGCCGAACGCACGGTCGAACTTGTCGAAATGCCGTTCGTCCTTCACCAGAATCGCCCGCGACAAATAGTAGAACTCGTCCATGTCGGCGAACGTGACGCGCTGTTTCAGCGCGTTGATCAGGTCGAGCAGCTCGCGCACCGATACCGGCACCTTGGCTGCACGCATTTCGTTGAACAGGTTGAGCAACATGGCATCAGCCTCTTAGCGGGTGCCGCGACGGCTCATGAACGCCAGGCGCTCAAGCAGTTGCACGTCCTGTTCGTTCTTGACCAGCGCGCCTGCCAGCGGCGGGATGGCTTTGGTCGGATCGCGCTCACGCAGCACTGCTTCGCCGATGTTGTCGGCCATCAGCAGCTTCAGCCAGTCGACCAGTTCCGAAGTCGATGGCTTCTTCTTCAGGCCCGGCACCTTGCGCACGTCGAAGAACACGTCCAGCGCTTCGCTGACCAGGTCCTTCTTGATGTCCGGGTAATGCACATCGACGATTTTCTGCAGGGTGGTACGGTCGGGAAAGGCGATGTAGTGGAAGAAGCAGCGACGCAGGAAGGCGTCCGGCAACTCTTTCTCGTTGTTGGAGGTAATGATGATGATCGGGCGCTTCTTGGCCTTGATCGTCTCGTCGATCTCGTAAACGTAGAACTCCATCTTGTCGAGTTCTTGCAGCAGGTCGTTCGGGAACTCGATGTCGGCCTTGTCGATTTCGTCGATCAGCAGAATCACCCGCTCTTCGGATTCGAAGGCTTCCCAGAGCTTGCCTTTCTTCAGGTAGTTGCGCACATCGTGGACTTTTTCCGTGCCCAGCTGCGAGTCGCGCAGACGGCTGACCGCGTCGTACTCGTACAGGCCCTGGTGGGCCTTGGTGGTGGACTTGATGTGCCAGGTGATCAACTTGGCGTTGAACGATTCGGCCAGTTGCTCGGCGAGCATGGTCTTGCCGGTACCCGGCTCGCCCTTGACCAACAGCGGCCGCTCCAGGGTGATGGCGGCGTTGACTGCCAGCTTCAGGTCATCGGTGGCAACGTAGGCCTGGGTGCCTTCGAACTTCATCTGCTAATCCTCGAACGGTAACGCCGACCTGAACGGGCAGGGCGGGGGCGAAATAATCGGATGCCCCGACTATAACGCGCAGCCCGGTCGACTGTGAACGCAGACGGCTTATTCAGTCTCTGAATGGGGCGTCACATGTTGACTCAACCCTCATCCGGCTTCGGCCGCTCATAGCGAGCATTGAACGCCTGAACAAATCCATTGCGCAAAATCTGCAAAAACGCTTCGAACGCGTTGATATTTTGCTGATGAACATTGCCGCTCAGTTCTACGCGAGTGGCGAACTGGTTTTTGACCTGGTTCTTCAACACGGTTTCGGTACCGCCGACCAGTGCTTCCCAGACCGAGCGGAACAGTCCTTTGTTTTTGTTCTCGACGTCTTGCTGCCAGTCGAACACATCGACGTCGCGCAGCAGCGGTTTGATGTAACCGGTGACTTTGGCTTTTTCGGCTTTCGCTTCAATCACCACGTCGCCATGGCCGGCATTGAAATCGAACTTGCCATAGGCGGAAGCGAAATCATTCATGCGCTTGAGCTCGATGTCTTTTGCGCGAAGTCGAAACTCGAAGTCTTCGAAGTTGCTCAGCGGATCGAAGGTCGCGGTGGTTTCCAGAGGAGCATGGCCGAGCAACAAGGCTTTGCCCTCGAAACGCGCATCTCGTTTGCCTTCGGTGTCGACCACGTTGGTCAGGTTGTAGATGCTGGCATCGACGTTGGTTGCATTCATGTTCACGGGCGGTTTGGAGTTGAAGTTGCGGAACGTGATTTTCCCGTCGCTGATGCGCACTTCGTTAAGGGTAATCGGCAGGAGTTTGCCCAGTTGCTCGCGCCAGTCAGTACCTTGACCGGTCTGGGAGTTCTGCTTGTTGGCGCCGCCGTCGACAAAGTTGATCTCGGGATTGAAGAATTGCACTTCGCCCACCACCGCATGGTCGTACCACAACGAGTGCCAGCTCACCGCCAGATCAATCACGGGTGCATTGACGAACGGCACGGGTACCTTGCCGTCGACTTTGACGATTTTCAGGCCGTTGATTTTGTAAGCGCCGCGCCACAGCGCCAGGTCAACATCGGTCACCTGGCCACGGTAATCACCCATGTCCGCCAGTTTGTCATTCAGATAGTCGCGCACCAGGTAGGGCAGGGCGATGTGCAAGGCGACCAGTAACACAATGACGGTGGCGAAGGCCCACAACGGCCAACTGTAACGACGCTTCATGGTGACGATTCCCGAACGATATAAAGCGATTGACTGCGGACGTCGACAGACGTTCGACCCGACTGGACTGTGATGGGCAACAGGCATACCTTGGAGCGCTAAATTCAATGCTGCATAAGGACCCAGCCATGAGCCGTATCTTTGCTGACAATGCCCATTCCATCGGCAATACGCCGTTGGTGCAGATCAACCGCATCGCGCCACGCGGTGTGACCATCCTGGCCAAGATCGAGGGGCGCAACCCCGGTTATTCGGTCAAGTGCCGGATCGGCGCCAACATGATCTGGGACGCCGAAAGCAGCGGCAAACTCAAGCCGGGCATGACCATCGTCGAACCGACGTCGGGCAACACCGGCATTGGCCTGGCCTTCGTGGCTGCCGCCCGTGGTTACAAGTTGATGCTGACCATGCCGGCGTCAATGAGTATCGAGCGGCGCAAGGTTCTGAAGGCGCTGGGCGCCGAACTGGTGTTGACCGAACCGGCCAAAGGCATGAAAGGCGCGATCGAAAAGGCGTCGGAGATTGTTGCCAGCGATGCCGACAAATACTTCATGCCCGCGCAGTTCGATAATCCGGCCAACCCGGCCATCCATGAAAAAACCACCGGCCCGGAAATCTGGAACGACACCGATGGCGCCGTTGACGTGCTGGTGGCTGGCGTAGGTACCGGCGGAACCATTACCGGCGTTTCGCGGTATATCAAGAATACCCAGGGCAAACCGATCACTTCGGTGGCGGTGGAACCTGTGGCCTCGCCGGTGATTACCCAGGCGCTGGCCGGTGAAGAGATCAAGCCGAGCCCGCACAAGATTCAGGGCATCGGTGCCGGTTTTGTGCCGAAGAATCTGGATTTGTCGATGGTTGACCGCGTCGAGTTGGTGACCGACGAAGAGTCGAAGGCCATGGCGCTGCGTTTGATGCAGGAAGAAGGGATCTTGTGCGGCATCTCTTGCGGCGCAGCGATGGCCGTGGCGGTTCGCTTGGCGGAGACGCCGGAAATGCAGGGCAAGACGATCGTTGTGATCCTGCCGGACTCCGGTGAGCGTTATCTGTCGAGCATGCTGTTCAGCGATCTGTTCACCGAACAGGAGAATCAGCAGTAACCAGGCAAGTAAAAGATCGCCCGGTGACGGGCGATCTTTTGATCCTGTTTGTGACCTTGATCGCGCAAGGGTGATTTGGATCAGCCAAGGTTCAGGGCCCTTATGTTAATAAATGCTTTGTTACGCAATCCTTAACACTGAATTTTAGGTTGAACGGGTTTTGCCTCAGGCCGGTAGTGTTTATCATGGCCGGCTGCCATGCCGGGTAAAGGGCATTGTGCAGCGTTGTTTTTATTCAAGGAGTCGTTGATGACCTATTCGTTAGCCGCCAAGGTGTCGGTGCTGCTGCTGTTTGTCGGCAGCATCCTCTATGTGCATCTGCGCGGTAAGGCGCGCCTGCCGGTGCTGCGCCAGTTCGTCAACCACTCGGCACTGTTCGCGCCTTACAACGCCTTGATGTACCTGTTCTCCGGCGTACCCTCCAAGCCGTATCTGGATCGCAGCAAGTTTCCGGAACTGGATGTACTGCGCGACAACTGGGAAATCATCCGCGACGAAGCCATGCACCTGTTCGATGAGGGGTATATCCGCGCGGCCGAAAAGAACAACGACGCCGGGTTTGGCTCGTTCTTCAAGAAGGGCTGGAAGCGTTTCTACCTCAAGTGGTACGACAAACCGCTGCCATCGGCAGAGACCCTGTGCCCTAAGACCGTGGCGTTGGTCAGTGCCATTCCCAACGTCAAAGGCGCGATGTTCGCGTTGCTGCCCGGCGGCAGTCACCTCAATCCGCACCGCGATCCGTTTGCCGGCTCCCTGCGTTATCACTTGGGCTTGTCGACACCCAATTCCGATGATTGCCGGATCTTCGTCGACGGCCAGGTCTACGCGTGGCGCGACGGTGAAGACGTGATGTTCGATGAGACCTATGTGCACTGGGTCAAGAACGAAACCGACAAGACCCGCGTCATCCTGTTCTGCGACGTCGAACGTCCACTGAGCAACCGCCTGATGACCCGCATCAACCGCTTCATCAGCGGCTGGCTCGGCCGCGCCACCGCACCGCAGAACCTTGACGATGAACGCGTCGGCGGGATCAACCAGGCCTATGCCTGGAGCAAGAACTTCAGTGACCGGTTCAGCGGCGTGGTCAAACAGTGGAAACGCCGTAATCCGAAGGCTTACCGGGTGATGCGTCCGGTGCTGGCGGTAGTTGTGCTGACGTTGTTGGGGTACTGGTTGTTTGGTTGAGGCCGGACTACAGAAATAAAAAAACCGCTCCTTGTGAGCGGTTTTTTATGCTTTTGAAAAATTTACAGGCGGCCAGCGGCGAGTAAGTTTGGCTCTTCGGTTTCAGCGCCTGTTACAAGTAATTGCAGGGCTGGCGGTCAACGCTGTTTCACCGGATTTTCTGCCATCGTTAGCGATTTTTCCGCGGGAAGGCTTCTTCGTCGATTTACTCACTTTGCCTCCTGCGCTGAGCGATGGCTTGCGTCGATGGGTTTAGCCGGCCTTGAAAGCCGATTCTCCTGACCCCCGTCTGTCGCTGCTGGCGCTTTGGTCAAATCATTGCAATCCATGTCCCGCGCTGGTTATAGTCGGCCCTCGTGAGCCATACGACTCACACCTCTATCCCAAGAAGATCAGCCCAAATGCCTGCATCCCTCATCAACGCGGTAGTCGATTCAGCGGTCAACGCTGGCGTCGTGCCGTGCGGGAATCAGCAGCCAAAGCAGATCAGTCATTACCCTCCACCTGTCAGTAGCACGCCGGTGAGCGCAGTTGCGCCGCCACCGCCGGGCGTTGGTGTTTCGGGCTGATCGGCATTTATTGCTGACCCCTGCGCCCGCCTGCAAAAACCTACTGAATTTCAGCTTCGGCTGAGTTGGCTATTTGCCTGACTACAGGTGGTATTCATGTTTGTCCTTTCGAAAAAGTCCGCGCTTGCGGCGCTGTCCACGTGCCTGTTCGTTCTGCTGTGGAGCAGCGGGGCGATCTTCTCCAAATGGGGGCTGGCCCACGCGTCACCCTTTGCCTTCCTGTTCATTCGCTTTGCCATCGCCCTGTGCGGGCTGGTGCTGCTGATTCCATTGCTGAAACTGAAACTGCCCAAGGGCGGCAGGCCGATGCTGTTTGCGATCGCCACGGGGGTGGTGTTGTTGGGGGCTTATCAGATTTTCTATCTGCTGGCCCTGAACACCCAAATCACCCCGGGTGTGATGGCGACCATCATGGGCGTGCAGCCGATTCTGACGGTGGTATTAATGGAGCGGCAGCGCTCGGCGAGCCGGCTGTTCGGGCTGGCGCTCGGCTTGGCGGGCCTGATCATGGTGGTTTACCAGGGCATCGGTCTGGCCGGCATGTCGTGGGCGGGGATGCTGTTTGGTCTGCTGGCGCTGGGGAGCATGACGCTGGGGTCGATCATGCAGAAACGCATCACCGAAAATCCCCTCGGCACGCTGCCGGTGCAGTACCTGGCCGGGCTGTTGTTGTGCGGGATCTTTGTACCGTTCCAGCCGTTTCATTTCGAACACAGCGCGGGTTTCATCGTGCCGGTGTTGTGGATGGGGCTGGTGGTGTCGGTACTGGCGACGCTGCTGCTGTATCGCCTGATCGCCAGGGGGAATCTGGTGAATGTCACCAGTCTGTTCTATCTAGTGCCAGCGGTGACGGCGGTGATGGACTACCTGATTTTTGGTAATCGCCTTGCGGCATTGAGCGTGCTGGGGATGCTGTTGATCATTGTCGGGTTGGCCTTCGTGTTCCGCAAAACCCGATGACGCGACCCCTGTAGGCGCTGCCGCAGGCTGCGATCTTTTGATCCTGATCTTTAAAGTCAAAAGATCGCAGCCAGCGACGGCACCTACAGTTTTTTCACCACCGCCGGCTTCAACACCAGCCACAACGCCAACGCAATCAACACCCCGCCGTAGACGTGAGCCATCGACAACGGCTCATCCAGCAACAGCGCGCCCCACAACACCCCGAACGGCGGAATCATGAAGGTCACGGTCATCGATTTGACCGGGCCAATGGAGCTGAGCAGGCGGAAGTAAATAATGTAGGCGAACGCGGTGCAGCCCAGGCCCAAACCGAGCAGCGACAGCCAGACATTCCAGCCGCCCCAGCTCGCTGGCGGTTGAGTTACCACGCTGTAACCGAACAGCGGCAGCAGGAACAGTGTCGCGCCGAGCATGCTGCCCACGGCTGACAAACGACTGTCCAACCCGCCGGCCTGATCCAGCCAGCGCCGTGCAAGGAATCCGGCAAAACCGTAACAAGTGGTCGCGAGCAGGCAGGCGAGGGCGCCCAGCAGCAATTGCATATCGAAGGCCACGGGACCGGCGCGCGTCAGCACGCCTACACCGAACAATCCAAGGAACACGCCCGCCAGTTTGGCCGTGGTGAGTTTCTCGCTGAAGAACAACCCGCCGATCAACACACCCATCAATGGCGTGGTGGCGTTGAAGATCGCCGAATAACCGGCCGGCAGCACTTGAGCCGCGACCGAATACAGCGTCGCCGGTATCCCCGAGTTGATCACGCCGAGCAGCATCAGGGTTTTCAGTTTGCCCTTGAAATCCCAGCTGATGCGCATCAGTCCGAGGATCACCAGTAGACCGACGGCAGCGATCGACACACGAAAAAACGCCGTCGGAATGGTGCCGATCACTGGCGCAATAATGCGCATGAACAGAAAACTCGCACCCCAGATGGCAGCCAGCGACAACATACGGAAAATATCGACAGGGCTCACGGCGGGCTCCTTGCTTGATCGGGACGAGAGTGTTGCCGAGCCTCCTGACGATGGCAACCGCTAATCGGGCATTTAAATGTCCCCGGCAGGAATGCCTGGCAAAAAAGCCACGCCGTACGTCTGCGCTTCGGTTTTGGCAGAAATTGCACTTCTCCTCATGCCGGTTCCGTGGCTAAGCTCAGGCATCACGAATGCACGCAGAGGTTTCATCTATGCCGCAGCAATGGCCCGCCACCGACATCGCCCGCATGATCCTCGATGGCTTTGATGATTACCGCGAGCATTTCCGCCGCATCACCGATGGCGCCCGGGAGCGATTCGAGCAGGCGCGCTGGCAGGAGACGCAAACCGCGTCGGCGGCGCGAATCAACCTGTATGAGGAAAAAGTCGGCGAAACCATCGCCCGACTGCGCGAATACTTCGACGACGAAGCGCTGATGAATGTCAGTTGCTGGCCGCTGGTGAAAAGCGCCTACATCAGCGTCATCGACCTGCGCTTCGACGACGAACTGTCGGAGACCTGGTACAACTCGATTTTCTGCGGGCTGTTCAGCCATGACCTCATCAGCGACGGCTGCATGTTCATCCACACCACCCGCCCGAGCCTGCGCCGAGCGCGGGCTGCGCAAACCCGCACGTACAAGCCGCAAGGGCAATTGTCGGGGATGCTCGCGAGCATTTTTGCCGACTACCGTTTCAGCGAGGATTACGCCGATTTGCCCGGCGACCTGCGCCGCCTCGAAGCGCAGTTGCGTGAAAATCTCCCGGACTGGGTGTGCAAAGACCCGGAACTGAGCGTCGAGCTGTTTTCCTCGGTGTTGTACCGCAACAAGGGCGCGTACCTGGTCGGGCGCATTTACACCCGCGATGAGCAATGGCCCCTGGTGATTCCGCTGCTGCACCGCGAAGGGCGCGGGATTCAGATCGATGCGCTGATCACCGACGAAGCCGATGTGTCGATCATCTTCTCTTTCACCCGTTCGTATTTCATGGTGGATGTGCCGGTGCCGGCTGAGTTCATCGGTTTTCTGCGGCGGATTTTGCCGGGCAAACACATCGCCGAGTTGTATACCTCTATTGGTTTTTACAAGCACGGCAAGTCCGAGTTCTATCGGGCGCTGATCAATCACCTGGCCAACACCGATGACCAGTTCATCATGGCGCCGGGCGTGCGTGGCATGGTCATGAGCGTGTTTACCCTGCCGGGCTTCAACACCGTGTTCAAGATCATCAAGGACCGGTTTTCACCGTCGAAAAACGTCGACCGTGCCACGGTCATCGAGAAGTATCGACTGGTGAAAAGCGTCGACCGGGTAGGCCGCATGGCCGATACCCAGGAATTTGCCGATTTCCGCTTTCCGCTGAGCAAATTCGAGCCGGCGTGCCTCGAGGAATTACTGGAGGTCGCGCCGTCCACGGTGTCGGTGGAAGGCGACACGGTGCTGATCCGCCACTGCTGGACGGAACGGCGGATGACCCCGCTCAACCTTTATCTGGAAAACGCCAACGATGCGCAGGTGCATGAAGCGCTGGAAGATTACGGGCTCGCGATCAAGCAACTGGCGGCGGCGAACATCTTTCCCGGCGACATGTTGTTGAAGAACTTCGGCGTCACCCGTCACGGGCGGGTGGTGTTCTATGACTATGACGAGATCTGTTTCCTGACCGAAGCCAACTTCCGCCACATCCCGCAACCGCGCACACCCGAGGATGAAATGGCGTCGGAGCCGTGGTATTCGATCGGGCCGCTGGATGTGTTTCCCGAGGAGTTTCCGCCGTTTCTGTTTGCTGATTCGGGGCAACGCAAGTTGTTCGATCAGTTGCATGGCGAGTTGTATAACGCCGATTACTGGAAAAGCCTGCAGGACGCGATTCGCGCCGGCAAAGTGATTGATGTTTTCCCGTACCGCCGCAAAGGTCTCGATAACGAATAACTTACCACCCCTGTAGGAGCTGCCGCAGGCTGCGATCTTTTGATCTTGCCTTTATAAAACAAAGTCAAAAGATCGCAGCCTGCGGCAGCTCCTACAGGGGAAGCAGGTCAATCGAGGGTAAATCTGCGACAATCGCGTCCTTGCGCCACTACACGACCGAATTGCGTACCCGATGACCGACGAATCGCCCTCCATCGACAAACTGTTGAAAAACCTCGATCACGCCATGCTCGCCGACCGCCACCGGCTGCGGCGGCAGTTGCTTGAGCTGCGCAAGAATCCCGATGAGGCCAAGCTGGCCCAATGGGTGACGCGCATGCAGGCATCTTGTGATCAGGTGCTGGCGCGAAAGGCCAGCCTGCCGGTCATTCGTTACGACGACAGCCTGCCGATTGCGGCCAAGCGTGACGAGATCAAAAAGGCGCTGGAGCAGCATCAGGTCCTGATCATCGCGGGTGAAACCGGCTCGGGTAAAACCACCCAGTTGCCGAAAATCTGCCTGGAAATCGGTCGTGGTCAACACGGTCTGATCGGCCACACCCAGCCGCGCCGGATCGCTGCGCGCAGCGTCGCCAGCCGCGTCGCCGAAGAGCTCGGGACGCCGCTCGGTTCGCTGGTCGGCTATCAGGTGCGTTTTGAAGATCAGAGCGACTCCAACACCCTGATCAAACTGATGACCGACGGCATCCTGCTGGCGGAAACCCAGAACGACCGCTACCTCGAACGCTACGACACGATCATCGTCGACGAAGCCCACGAACGCAGCCTCAACATCGATTTTCTGCTCGGTTACCTGAAAACCCTGCTGCCGCGTCGCCCGGATCTGAAAGTCATCATCACCTCGGCAACCATCGATCTGGAACGTTTCTCCAAGCATTTCGACGATGCGCCGATTGTTGAAGTGTCCGGCCGAACCTTCCCGGTGGACACCTGGTATCGCCCGCTGACCCTGGAGCAGGACGAAGAGGGCAACCGTGTCGAAGATGACCTGACCGTGGATCAGGCGATCCTCGCCACCCTCGACGAAATCGCCGCTTATGAGCGCAGCGAACGCCGCAGCCCCGGTGATGTTTTGGTGTTCCTGCCCGGCGAACGGGAGATTCGCGACGCCGCCGATATGCTGCGCAAGGCGCAGATCAAGCACACCGAAATTCTGCCGCTGTATGCGCGTCTGTCACCGGCCGAGCAGCAGCGGATTTTCCAGTCGCACCCGGGCCGTCGTGTGGTGCTGGCGACCAACGTTGCCGAAACCTCGCTGACCGTGCCGGGCATCCGTTACGTGATCGACAGCGGTACTGCGCGCATCAGCCGCTACAGCTATCGCGCCAAGGTCCAGCGCCTGCCGATCGAAGCGATTTCCCAGGCCAGTGCCAACCAGCGTAAAGGTCGCTGCGGCCGGGTCGAGCCGGGTATCTGCATCCGCCTCTACAGCGAAGAAGACTTCATCGGCCGCCCGGAATTTACCGATCCGGAAATTCTGCGCACTAACCTCGCCGCGGTGATTTTGCAGATGCTCCATCTGCGCCTCGGCGAAATCACCGCGTTCCCGTTCATCGAGCCGCCGGACGGCAAGGCGATCAGTGACGGTTTCAATCTGCTGCAAGAACTCTCGGCGGTCGATCGCAACAGCCAGTTGACCCCGCTCGGCCGCCAATTGGCGCGCCTGCCGGTGGACCCGCGCATGGGTCGTATGCTGCTCGAAGCGGCCAAGCTCGGCAGTCTGCAGGAAGTGCTGATCGTCGCCAGTGCCATGTCGATTCAGGACCCGCGCGAGCGTCCGCCGGAACGTCAGCAAGCCGCCGATCAGGCCCACGCGCAATGGAAGGACATCGACTCGGACTTCGCCGGGCTGGTCAATCTGTGGCGTGGTTTTGAAGAGCAGCGCCAGGCGCTCACGGCCAGTCCGCTGCGCAATTGGTGTCGGAAGAACTTCCTCAATTACTTGCGTTTGCGCGAGTGGCGCGATTCCCATCGCCAGTTGAGCCTGATCTGCCGCGACATGCAGCTGAGCCTGAACAAAGAGCCGGCGGATTATCAGAAACTGCACAAAGCGGTGCTGGTGGGGCTGCTCAGCCAGATCGGCCAGAAAACCGAGGACGGCGATTACCTCGGCGCGCGTCAGCGACGCTTCTGGATTCATCCGTCGTCAGGCATCGGCAAGAAGCGCCCGCAATGGCTGATGACCGCCGAACTGGTGGAGACCACCAAGCTTTACGCACGCATGGTCGCCAAGATCGACGCTGACTGGATCGAGCCGCTTGCCGGGCATCTGATCAAGAAAAACCACTTCGAGCCGCACTGGGAGAAGAAGCGCGGCCAGGTCGTGGCGTTCGAGCAGATCACCCTGTTCGGCCTGATCGTGGTTGGCCGCCGGCCGGTGCACTACGGTCCGGTAGATCCGGTGGTCTCGCGTGAATTGTTTATCCGTGAAGGTCTGGTGCGCGGCGAGATTCAATCCAGAGCCAAGTGTCTGTCCGCTAACCAGAAGCTACTGGAACAGCTCGACGAACTCGAAGCCAAGGCCCGTCGTCGCGACATCCTCGCCGACGAAGAAACCCTGTACGCCTTCTACGATGCACGCTTGCCGGCAGAGATTCACCAGACGGCGACCTTCGACAGTTGGTATCGCATCAACAGCCAGAAAGATCCGCAGCTGTTGATCATGCGTGAAGAAGACGTACTGGCCCGCGAGGCCAGTGAAGTCACCGCACGGGATTACCCGGACACCCTGCACATCGGTGATCTGGAGCTGGCCCTGACGTATCATTTTGAACCCAATCACCCGCGTGACGGCGTGACCTTGCGTGTGCCGGCGCCGCTGTTGCCGATGTTGCCGCCGGAGCGTCTGGAATGGCTGGTGCCGGGGTTGATCGAGGCCAAGTGCATCGCCCTCGTGCGTAACTTGCCGAAAGCGCTGCGCAAGAATTTCGTGCCGGTGCCGGACTTCATCAAGGCTGCGTTGCAACGCATGACCTTCGCCGAAGGTTCGCTGCCGCAAGCTCTGGGCCGTGAGCTGTTGCGCATGACCGGCGCACGGGTCAGTGATGAGGCGTGGGCAGAGGCTGAGCAAGGGGTCGAAGGGCATCTGCGGATGAACCTGGAAATCGTCGACGGCCAAGGCAGGTTTCTTGGCGAAGGACGAGATCTGGCCGAGCTGACGGCGCGTTTTGCCGAAGCCAGTCAGGCCGCACTGGCCGTGCCGCAGAGCGCTAAAAGTCAGCAACCGGTAGAGGCGAAAGTCTTTGCCCCGGTGGCAGAAAAAACTCAGCAGAAGATCGCCGGGTTGTCGATGACGGTGTATCCGGCGCTGGTGGAAGAGGGCGGTACGGTCAAGGAAGGACGATTCTCGACGCCGGCCGAAGCCGAGTTTCAGCATCGTCGTGCGTTGCAGCGTTTGTTGATGCAGCAATTGGCCGAGCCGGCCAAATTCCTGCGTGGCAAGTTGCCGGGGCAGACCGAACTGGGTTTGCTCTACCGCGATCTGGGGCGGGTCGATGCCTTGGTCGAAGACATTTTGCTGGCCAGCCTCGACAGCTGCATTCTGGAGGGCGAAGACCCGTTGCCCCGTGACGGCGCAGGGCTGGCGGCATTGGCCGAGCGCAAGCGCAGCAGCTGGATTGAACATGCCGAGCGTGTGGCGCGGCTGACGCTGGAGATCCTGAAGATCTGGCACGGTCTGCAAAAGCGCTTCAAGGGCAAGATCGACCTCGCCCAAGCCGTGGCGCTCAATGACATCAAGCAGCAGATCAGTAATCTGGTCTATCCGGGCTTTGTCCGGGAAACGCCGATGCAGTGGCTCAAGGAGTTGCCGCGTTACCTGAAAGCGGTCGAGCAGCGTTTCGAGAAACTCGGCGCGCAGGTGCAGAAGGATCGGGTCTGGAGCGGTGAACTCGCTGGCCTCTGGGCGCAATACCAGACTCGCGCCGCCAAACACGCCCAGGAAGGCAAACGCGATCCGCAGCTTGAGTTGTACCGTTGGTGGCTGGAGGAATATCGGGTTTCGCTGTTCGCCCAGCAGCTGGGGACGAAAGTACCGATCTCCGACAAACGCCTGAACAAGCAGTGGACTCAGGTCGAGCCCTGATCTTGCTCCGTAAGCAATGCCCCCTGTGGGAGCGAGCCTGCTCGCGAAAGCGCTGTATCAGACACCATCGCGGTGACTGACACACGGCCTCCGCGAGCAGGCTCGCTCCCACGTCGGGATTTGGGTAGTGCGTGAGAAAGGGGCCAAAACCTTGGGTTTATGGCAAACTTCGCGACCATAAACGCCGCGTTCGCGACCCAGAGCCTTCGGCCGTGTCCCGGAGCGGAATAAAGCGATGCCAGGTTTGCGTCCCCCGGATGGGAATAGACCCTTTGTGTGTTGGTACGACGGTTCCAGCACTTTCTGCCTGAACAGATTAGAGAAACGACCATGCATAACGTCGTCATCAGCGGCACCGGCCTGTATACCCCGGCCAACAGCATCTCCAACGAAGAGCTGGTGCAGTCTTTCAATACCTACGTCGCACAGTTCAACGCGGACAACGCCGAGGCCATCGCCAGCGGCGAAGTCCAGGCACTGACTGAATCCAGCGCACCGTTCATCGAGAAAGCCTCGGGCATCAAAAGCCGTTTTGTCATGGACAAGGACGGCATTCTTGATCCGCAACGCATGGCCCCGCGCCTGCCGGAGCGGTCCAACGACGAATGGTCGGTGCTCTGCCAGATGGCCATCGGTGCTGCCGAGCAAGCCTTGCAACGCGCCGGCAAAACCGCTGCCGACATCGACGGTGTCATCGTTGCCTGCTCCAACCTGCAACGCGCCTACCCGGCCATCGCCATCGAAGTCCAGGAAGCGCTGGGCATTCAAGGTTTCGGTTTCGACATGAACGTGGCCTGTTCCTCGGCGACCTTCGGCATTCAGGCAGCGACCAACAGCGTGCAACTGGGCCAGGCCCGGGCGATCCTGATGGTCAACCCGGAAGTCTGCACCGGTCACTTGAACTTCCGTGACCGCGACAGCCACTTCATCTTCGGCGATGCAGCCACTGCGGTGATCATCGAACGCGCCGACCTGGCTACCTCCAAGCACCAGTTCGACGTGGTCAGCACCAAACTGCTGACCAAGTTTTCCAACAACATCCGCAACAACTTCGGCTTCCTCAACCGTGCGGCGGAAGAGGGCGTCGGTGCTCGCGACAAGTTGTTCGTGCAGGAAGGCCGCAAGGTGTTCAAGGACGTTTGCCCGATGGTTGCCGAACTGATCGGCGAGCATCTGCAAGAGAACCAGCTCAATGTCGGCGACGTTAAGCGCTTCTGGTTGCACCAGGCCAACCTGAGCATGAACCACCTGATCGTGCGCAAACTGCTGGGCCGCGAAGCGACGGAAGAAGAGGCGCCGGTAATCCTCGACACTTACGCCAACACCAGTTCGGCGGGGTCGGTCATTGCCTTCCACAAGTATCAGGATGACCTGGCCGCCGGTTCGCTGGCAGTGCTGAGTTCGTTCGGTGCGGGTTACTCGATCGGTAGCGTGATTCTGCGCAAGCGCTGAGTTTGCCTTGAAAAGATCGCAGCCTGCGACAGCTCCTACACTGACGGTTTCAAACCCGTTGTTGTAAGTGCTGCCGCGGGCTGCGATCTTTTGCGTCCTATCAACTGAAACGAGGCGTCAATGGCCGTTACGGACGACACCCAATTGCTTGAGCGTTTGCTGGCAGGCGAGCAGAAGGCTTTCAAGGAGCTGGTCACGACTTATCAGAGCGCCATGCGTGCCGTTGCGTATGCGATCGTCGGCCAGCGTCATGTCGAGGAAGTGGTGCAGGACGCCTGGCTGTCAGTGGTACGTCATATTGGCAGCTTCGAAGGGCGCTCCAGTCTCAAGACCTGGCTGCTGACCATTACTGCCAACTCGGCCAAGAGTCGCTACAAGCAAAATCGCCGTGAGGTGTTGCTCGACGACTTGCCGTCGCCCCACGGCACTATCGACGACGACCGTTTTTCGTCCGGCGACGGCCATTGGCTGGTCGCGCCTTTCGCCTGGCACCAGGACACTCCCGAGGCGTTGTTGACCGAAGGCGAACTGCGCGAGTGCCTGGAGCACACGTTGCTGAGCCTGTCGGAACTGCAAAGCTGCGTTTTGCTGTTGCGTGAGCGCCAGGGCGTGGAGCTCGAAGAGATCTGTAATCTTCTGGACATCTCGCTCTCCAATGTTCGGGTGCTGCTGCATCGGGCACGGTTAAAGGTCTTCGCGACCGTGGAACATTTTGAGGAGACAGGAGAATGTTGACATGCAAGGAGCAAGTGGCACGATCCAGCGATTATCTCGATGGTCAGCTGAGTTTTGGCGAGAAGCTGATGGTGCGTCATCACCTGATGTTCTGCCGCAACTGCCGGCGTTTCATACGCCAGATGCGGTTGATGCAGGCGACACTGAAGGCCATGCCGGAACAACCTGAAGAGGGTGTTGATGCATTGGCTGAGCGCCTGGCGACGCAACGACGGGAAGACAAGCCACTGTAGGAGCTGCCGCAGGCTGCGATCTTTTGATCTTAAAAACAAGATCAAAAGATCGCAGCCTGCGGCAGCTCCTACAGGTTTTTTTTGCGCATTCTGAAATAGCCCCGCGTGGGTGAAACGAACGGATGATGGGGGATCGTCCCGCCCACGTCAGGCTATTGATTGCTGCTGTTTAGAACTTGGCTTCCGCATCCAGCTGCAGGGTGTTGGTATCTGCATCACGCTGGGTACGGCTGGCGAAGTCTGCCTTGGTCAGGAAGTACGTCGCGCCGACAGCGAAGTTCTTGTCGATGTCGTAACCGACCTTGAACTTGTGACCACGCGAACCTGTGGTGCCGTTGGCAAAGTCGGAGTCGGTGAACGCGCCGACCACAGCGTTGCGCTGCACGTCACGATAGTTGTAGTCGAGGTTGAAACCAAAGACCTTCGACTTGGCGCCGAGCAGCCAGGCAGTGTCCTGATCGGTCACGGCGTCGTTGTTCTTCACGTATTGGCCGTAGAACGACAGAGGCATTGGCAGACCGCCGATGTCGACCTGGCTGAAACCTTCGTACAGGCGGAACTCGTTGTTTGCCGAGTTGCCGTTGACCGCCAGGGCGCACGGCGTGGAAGTGCCGGTGCAACGGCTATCCTCGTCGTTCTGGTAAGCGTAGACACTGCCGCCCAAGGTCAGCTTCAGGTTGTCGGTGATATTGAAGCGGCTACCCAGTTGACCGGCGGTCAGGCGCAGGTCGTGACGGAACTGCACGCCGTCACCATCGACGTTGTCCTTGAGGTTGTAGTTACCCAGGCTGCCGAACAGTTCGGCGCTGCTGCCCAGCGGGTATTTGTAAGTAACGGCCAGACCTTCAGGGTTGATGTCGCTATCCCAGATCACGTCGCCCATGCTCACCCACGGTTGCAGCATCTTGCCGCCGATCACGTGCAGGTTCTTGATCTGGTCAGGGTGGTAGTCGATGTAGCCCAGATCCAGCCAGATCTGCTTCTTGTCGAAGTAGTTGTCCTGATCCTGGTTAGTCGAACGGGCATCGTCGCCGCCGCCTGTGGCGATACGGATACCGGTGTCCACTTGCGGGTTGATCTCGGTGTAGGCACCCAGACGGGCACGGATGCGCTGACGATCCTTGTCGCGACCGCCGTTGTTCGGTTCGCCATCGATCTTGATGGTTTCCTGGCGGATGCGCACGTCACCCTTGAACTGAGTCTTCGCCGCCCATGCCAGTTTCTGGTCGAAAGCGCTTTGTTCATTGGTCTTTTTCGCGACAGCCGCGACTTGTTCGTTGGTCTCTTGCTGCGCCTGCTGCGCGATTTGCTGAGCCTTCTGATCCTTGGCCAGTTCAGTTTGCAGTTCAATGTACTGCGCCTGGGAAATCGAACCGTTAGCCTTGAGCATGTCGAGCAGTTTGGCGTCGACTGCAGCACTGGCCGGAACGCTCATGGCCAGCAACAGGCCACCGCACAGGGCCGCCGCAGTTTTCGTGGAAGCAAGACGCATAGCAATCTCCGAAGATGAGAGGGGATGGCTTGACCATCCTGGGCACAACCGACAATCGAGGTCGGAAAACAGTGTCCGGGTTAGAACCCGGCGCTCTAAAAACAGGCGCCAGTATCGCGATGGTTTATGACAGTGAAGTGGCACAGTGATGGCAGGATGATGACGGTGTGCGTCGATCGTGAACTATTGATCTAGAGCGCTGTCGGCCGATTGCGGGTGTGCATTGCGGCGCAATCGGCGATACTCGCCGGGCGCTGGAGTCCTGTTGTGGAGAGCTTGTTGATGCCGTTGCAACGTCTGCAAAACCTGTCAGAAATTTCCTCACATGCCTGGGATGCACTGGTGCCTGACAATCAGCCCTTTCTGCGCCATGCGTTTCTCAGTGCATTGGAAGACAGCGGCAGCGTCGGCCCCCACTCCGGTTGGCAGCCGGAGCATTTGCTGCATATTGAAGACGATCGGCTGATCGCGGCGTTGCCCAGTTATCGCAAGTGGCATTCCTACGGCGAGTACGTGTTCGATCATGGCTGGGCCGATGCCTGTGCCCGCGCCGGAATCGATTACTACCCCAAGCTTTTGACGGCGGTGCCGTTCAGTCCCGTCAGTGGGCCGAGGCTGCTGGCCGCCAGGGTCGAGGACGGTTTCGAGCTGCTCAAGAGCCTGCCCGGTTATCTGGAAATAGAAGCGCTTTCCAGTGCCCACATCAATTTCACCGATGCCTTCACCGACGCCGCCATGGCCGAACAGCCGGGCTGGTTGCAGCGCATTGGCTGTCAGTATCACTGGCAGAATCGCGGCTATCGCGACTTTCAGGATTTTCTCGACGTGCTCTCTTCGCGCAAGCGCAAACAGATGCGCAAGGAACGCGAGCAAGTGGCGGGGCAGGGCTTCGAGTTTGAATGGCTGGAGGGAGGAGCGCTGGACGAGGCGCAGTGGGATTTCGTCTACGCCTGCTACGCCAATACCTACGCGGTGCGTCGGCAAACGCCGTATCTGACCCGGGAATTTTTCAGCCTGCTGGCCGAGCGCATGCCCGAAGCGATTCGCGTGGTGCTGGCCAAACAGGGCTCACGGCCGGTGGCCATGGCGTTCAGTCTGGTGGGGGGCGACAGTTTTTACGGACGTTATTGGGGCTGTCTGGCCGAGTTTGATCGGCTGCACTTCGAAACCTGTTTTTATCAGGGCATGGACTACGCGATTGCCCAGGGTTATCAGCGTTTCGATGCCGGTGCTCAGGGCGAGCACAAACTGATTCGTGGCTTTGAACCGGTGATCACCCATTCATGGCATTACCTGCGCCATCCCGGATTGAAAGCGGCGGTGAAGGATTTCCTGAAACAGGAACGCGCTGGCGTTCTGGCCTATGCCGAGGAAGCCAAAACAGCCTTGCCCTACCGCCAAACCTAGATCCCCTGTAGGAACTGCCGAAGGCTGCGATCTTTTGATCTGGTTTTTTGAACATCAAGATCAAAAGATCGCAGCCTTCGGCAGCTCCTACAAAGGGAACTCAGGCATCCCTCAGGTTTCCTCTTTGCCCAACCAGCGATAGATCCCGCCACCGACCACCGCGCCAATCAACGGCGCGACCCAGAACATCCACAACTGCGCGATCGCCCAGCCGCCGACCATCAGCGCCGGCCCGGTGCTGCGGGCCGGGTTGACCGAGGTGTTGGTCACTGGAATCGAGATCAGGTGGATCAACGTCAACGCGAGGCCGATGGCAATCGGTGCCAGCCCTGGCGGAGCGCGTTTGTCGGTGGCGCCCAGAATGATGATCACAAACATCGCGGTCATCACCAGCTCGGTGACAAATCCGGCAGCCATCGAATACTTGCCGGGCGAATGCTCGCCATAACCGTTGGAGGCCAAACCGGCGGCAATGTCGAAACCCTCCCTGCCGCTAGCGATGTAGTAAAGCAGCGCTGCCGCCAGAATCCCGCCCAGCACCTGGGCGATGATGTAGGCGGGCAGTTCCCGGGCCGGAAAACGACCGCCGACAAACAGGCCTACCGACACGGCCGGGTTGAGATGACAACCGCTGATGTGGCCGATGGCAAAGGCCATGGTCAGCACCGTCAGACCAAACGCCAGGGCCACCCCCAGCACCCCGATTCCCAAAGGTGAAGAGGCAGCGATCACCGCACTGCCACAACCGCCCAACACCAGCCAGAACGTACCCAGCAACTCCGTAACTGAACGTTTGAACAAAGACATGAGAAGAGTCCTTGATAGGCTTGCTATCGAGACTGCATCGAGTTGCGCGTCCTTGCGGACTTACGACAGGTTCCCTGCTGGAACCTTCGCTGAGTACAGCACGCTTTCCACGGATTTCCAGCAGGCGAAAAAAAACCGCCAGCCCCCGTGATTGGCGGGTTGTGGCGGTTTTGTCTGCGGGTGATTGCAGGCTCACTCCTGCAAGGTTTGGTGGTGATCGGGTCTATCAATCGATCCCGACAAACCCCCCGGTCTGATGCGCCCACAACCGGGCATACAAACCACGGTGAGCCAGCAGTTCAGCGTGGGTGCCGCTCTCGGCGATCTTGCCGTTTTCCAGCACCACCAAGCGATCCATCCGGGCGATGGTCGAGAGGCGGTGGGCAATCGCGATCACGGTTTTGCCCTGCATCAGGGTTTCCAGGCTTTCCTGAATCGCCGCTTCAACTTCCGAGTCGAGCGCCGAGGTCGCTTCGTCCATGATCAGGATCGGCGCGTCCTTGAGCAGCACTCGGGCAATCGCGATGCGCTGACGCTGGCCACCCGACAGCTTCACGCCGCGCTCGCCGACATGGGCGTCAAACCCGGTGCGGCCTTCAGCGTCGGACAACAACGGAATGAACTCGTCGGCGCGGGCCTTGTGCACTGCGTCCCAGAGTTCGGCGTCGGTTGCATCAGGTTTGCCGTACAACAAGTTGTCGCGGATCGAACGGTGCAGCAGCGAGGTGTCCTGGGTAATCATGCCGATACGTGCGCGCAGGCTTTCCTGGCCGACTTCGGCGATGTTCTGGCCGTCGATCAGGATGCGCCCACCCTCGACGTCGTAGAGGCGCAGCAGCAGGTTGACCAGAGTCGATTTACCGGCACCGGACGGGCCGATCAGACCGATTTTTTCACCCGGTTTGATGGTCAGGTTGAGGTCGCCGATGATCCCGCGCTTCTTGCCGTAGTGAAAATCCACATGCTCGAAACGCACTTCGCCATTGGCCACGGCCAGCGGTTTTGCCTGCTCCTGATCGGTGACGCTGACCGGTTGCGAGATGGTGCGCAAACCGTCCTGGACCATGCCGATGTTTTCGAAGATGCCGGTGACCACCCACATGATCCAGCCGGACATATTGACGATGCGGATCACCAGACCAGTCGCCAAGGCAATGGCACCGACGGTGATCAACGATTGCGTCCACAACCACAGCGCCAGGGCGGTGGTGCCAACGATCAGCAAGCCGTTCATGGTGGTAATCGCCACGTCCATGCTGGTGACCACGCGGCCAGCCATTTGCGCCTTGACGGTTTGTTCTTCGATGGCTTCCTTGGCGTAATGCTGTTCGAAGTTGGTGTGGGCAAACAGCTTCAGTGTGGCGATGTTGGTGTAGCCGTCGACGATCCGCCCCATCAGTTTCGAGCGCGCGTCGGAGGCTTCCACCGAGCGCTCTTTGACCCGGGGCACGAAGTAGTAGAGCGCGCCGATGTAAGCGGCGATCCACACCAGCAGGGGGATCATCAGGCGCCAGTCGGCCTCGGCGAACAGCACCAGTGCGCTGATCGCATAGATCACCACATGCCACAACGCATCGACGGCTTGCACCGCTGAATCACGCAGCGAGTTGCCGGTCTGCATGATGCGCTGGGCGATGCGCCCGGCGAAGTCGTTCTGAAAGAAGTTCAGGCTCTGCTTGAGCACATAACTGTGGTTTTGCCAGCGGATCATGCTGGTCATGCCGGGGCTCAAGGTCTGGTGCACCAGCAGATCGTGCAGACCAAAGAAAATCGGCCGCAGGACCAGCGCAACCACCACCATCCACGTCAGTTCGAGGGCATGGTCGCTGAAGAAATTCGGGTTGGGTGTGCCCTGGGCAAGGTCGATGATGCGGCTCAGGTAACTGAACAGCGCCACTTCGATCAGCGCGGCAAACAGGCCAACGACCAGCAGGGCGGCGAAACTCGGCCAGACCTGCTTCAGGTAATAGGTATAGAAGGGCCAGACACGATCTGGAGGGGCCGCCGTCGGGGCGTCGCGGAATATGTCGATCAGTTGTTCGAAACGGCGATAGAGCATCAGATAACCGCCCGGATACGGGCTCTCCTTTTATCAGTGTGAGCGGCGTGGTCCGAGACCGCCACCGCTCGAAATGCCCCGCGAAACTTAGTCGATGCGTTTGGCCGACTTGATGATCACAGGGTCGACAGGCACGTTTTGCATGCCGCCTTTGGTGGTGGTTTGCGAGTTGACGATGATGTCGACCACGTCCATGCCCTTGACCACTTTGGCGAATACCGCGTAACCGGCATCACGGCCCGGGTCGAGGAAAGCATTGTCAGCCACGTTGATGAAGAACTGGCTGGTGGCCGAATCCGGGTTGGAGGTGCGCGCCATCGACAAGGTGCCGCGAACGTTGTGCAGGCCGTTGCTGGCTTCGTTCTTGATCGGTGCCTTGGTTTCTTTCTGCTGCATTTGCTGGGTGAAACCACCGCCCTGAGCCATGAAGCCCGGGATCACACGGTGAAAAATCGTGTTGGTGTAAAAGCCGCTGTCGACGTACTCAAGGAAATTCTTGGTACTGATCGGCGCCTTGACCGGGTCCAGTTCGATTTCGATCTGGCCGTTGGTGGTGTCCAGCAGCACGTGCGGCGCTTTGGCCGGGGTGGCAGCCATCAGGTTGGCGGCAAACAGCACGGTGCCGGCGGCGAGGGCGATTTTTTTCAGCATGGGTCAGTGATCCTGAGGATGAATATCGGCTGCGGCAAGAAACTCCAGCAGCGTTTGATTGAAGCGTTCGGGTTGATCGAGCGGGGTGGCGTGGCGCGAATCGGCGATCACCACCAGCCGCGCATCGGGCAGCAGTTTTACATAGGTTTCTTTCAGCGTGACGGGTGTGTAGTCACGGTCGGCGCTGACGATGAGCGTTGGACAGGTCACTCGGGAAAGTCGTTCCTGAACACCCCAGCCAACAATCGCATCGAAGCTGGCGAGATAAGCACGTTTGTCGTTTTTTGCCCAGCGTTCAGCCATTTTCTGCCGCAGAGCGGCCTGTTCCGGCTTGGGGAAAAGTTTACTGCCCAATGCCTTGCCGATGGTTGCCAGGCTGAGCACGCGCATCAGGCTCCAGCGTTTGAACCACTGCCAATAGTCATCGCGCGAACGCAGTTTGACCTCGGGCGCGCTGTTGACGATGGTCAGGCTCTTGAGCAGTTGCGGCTGATCGACACCCAACTGGAAACCGATCATGCCGCCCATGGACAGGCCGATGTAGTGCACCGGACCGAGGTTCAAGTGCTCGATCAGTGCGACCAGATCGGCGCTGAACCCGGCGATGCTGTAGCGCTCCCGGGGTTTGTCCGAGCGCCCGTGGCCGCGGATGTCCGGGACGATCACCCGGTAGTGCGCGGCCAGCGCAGGAATCTGCATTTCCCAGTCCAGCGTGCTCGAGCCGAGCCCGTGGACCAGCAGCAGCGGTGTGCCGTGGCCATATTCCTCGTAGTGCAGGTTGCAACCGTCGTGTTCGAAATACGCCATCGGTGAACTCCGTGTCAGGCTTGTTCAGGGGCGGCGAACGGTGCATCCAGCGGCAACGTGTCGAAGGTGCGCAGCAGTTCGATGAGGATTTGCGTCGCCGGGCCCAGCGGTTTGTCCTTGTTCGAGTACAGATAGAAACTCGGGTTGCGGCTGCCACCCTGATCCAACGGTAGCAGCTTGAGCGAGCCTTCTTTCAATTCCCGTTCGATCATGTGCCGTGGCAACCAGGCAAATCCCAGACCGCTGCTGACGAAGGTCGCGGCGGTGGCGAGACTGCCGACGGTCCAGCGCTGTTCGGCGCCGAGCCAGCCGACATCCCGTGGTTGTTGGCGGCCGGAGTCACGGATAACCACTTGCATCTGGGTTTCCAGGTCCTGGAAGCTCAGTTCGCGGTTCAAACGATGCAAGGGATGTTCCGGGTGGGCGACGGCAACGAACTCGACATCGCTCAATTCTGCGCCGAGGTAACCGGGAATGCTGAGCCCGGTGATGGCCAGGTCAGCTACGCCTTCAAGCAAGACTTCCTCCACACCCGACAGCACTTCTTCGCGCAGGCGTACCCGGCAGCCACGGCTTTGCGGCATGAACGCCGTCAGTGCGCGGACGAGGCGAGCGCTGGGGTAAGCCGCATCGACGACCAAACGTACTTCGGCTTCCCAACCTTGCTCCATATGGTGGGCGAGGTCTTCCAGTTGGCTGGCCTGTTTCACCAGTTGTCGCGAGCGGCGCAGCAGAACGCCGCCGGCCTCGGTGAGCACTGCTTTACGCCCGTCGATGCGCAGCAACGGCACACCGAGTTGGTCCTGCATGCGGGCGACGGTGTAGCTCACCGACGATTGCGAACGGTGCAGAGCCTCGGCGGCCTGGGCGAATCCGCCATGGTCGACCACGGCCTGCAATGTTCGCCATTGATCAAGGGTCACGCGGGGCGCTTTCATCAATAGCTCCTCTTGTCCTAAGCTGGCTGTCCCTCATGGAGACTGCCGAATGAAAAAATTCTGTTGTGTGCTGCTGGCGCTGCTGCCGCTGACGGCGTTTGCGTATCCGATCGACGTGCAGAAAGACCTCAACGACATGAAGATCGACTACGAGACCTTCGATACCGATAACGACATTGGCTCGATTCGGGTGGCCAACTACGGCGATGTCGATGCGACCTGCAAAGCGGTGTTCAATAATGGTCCGGAAGCGCCACGCACCCGTACCATCGATGTGCCCGCCGGCAAACACAAGAACGCCACGGCCAAGTTCACCCGCGAGATCATCAAGCTGCGCATCAAGCTGACCTGCACGCCGAAGTAGTACCAGTCCCTTGTGGGAGCGAGCCTGCTCGCGAATGCGCTGGATCAGTCAACGTGTGTGCCGACTGATATTGCGTATTCGCGAGCAGGCTCGCTCCCACAAGGGTGAATGCATCTAAACGAATTATTCGATGCTTTGCAGCAATTATTTGCGCTTTTTCATCGATACGATGCTGCTTAACCTTCACTCCATCGACCTACAACATTCTCGGATGGAGGCTACACAACATGTCCCGCGTTCTGATCATCGAAAGCAGCGCCCGCCAGCAAGACTCGGTTTCCCGTCAGCTGACCCAGACCTTTATCCGTCAGTGGAAAGCGGCGCACCCGGCCGATCAGATCACCGTCCGTGACGTTGCCGTCAACCCGGTTCCGCACCTCGACATCAACCTGCTGGGCGGCTGGATGAAGCCCGCCGAACAGCGCAATGACAGCGAGCAGTCCTCGCTGGACCGCTCCAATGAATTGACCGACGAGCTGCTCGCCGCTGACGTGCTGGTGATGGCCGCGCCGATGTACAACTTCGCGATCCCCAGCACCCTCAAGGCCTGGCTTGACCATGTGCTGCGTGCCGGCGTGACGTTCAAGTACACCGAAACCGGCCCGCAAGGCTTGCTCAGCGGCAAGCGTGCCTACGTGCTGACGGCTCGCGGCGGCATCTACGCTGGCGGCCCGGCCGACCATCAGGAACCGTACCTGCGTCAGGTGATGGGTTTCATCGGCATCCACGACGTGACCTTCATTCACGCTGAAGGCATGAACCTGGGCGGCGACTTCCAGGAGAAGGGCCTGAACCAGGCCAACGCCAGGCTTTCTCAGGTCGCTTGATATGTTAATCGCCAGATAATCACTGGATGTTCTAGTGCTCTGGCGCAACCCCTTCAAGGCTTTACGCGCATCGAACCTCCCTTTGCACTTGTTGCTCCTGAGTGCTGTAGCCCGATTGAACGCATTAGCGAGATCGGGCTTTTTTTTGCCCGGGATTTGAAGGCGGACACAGCTCCTACAGGGGATTTGTGCGTATCCAGTCGATTCGCAGTGAAACCAAAAAACCGCTATCGTCGCCGCCATTCAAAACAGGGGCGACCATGGGCTATCTACTTTTTGTCACGCTGATCCAGGCGTTTTCCTTCAGTCTGATCGGCGAATACCTGGCCGGGCATGTCGACAGTTACTTCGCGGTGCTGGTGCGTGTGGTGCTGGCCGGGCTGGTGTTCATCCCGCTGACTCGCTGGCGTTCGGTGGAGCCAGCGTTCATGCGCGGCATGCTGCTGATCGGCGCGTTGCAGTTCGGCGTGACCTACGTCTGCCTTTACCTGAGCTTTCGCGTGTTGACGGTGCCGGAGGTGCTGCTGTTCACCATCCTCACGCCGCTGCACGTGACCCTGATCGAAGATGCCTTGAACCGGCGCTTCAACCCGTGGGCGCTGATTGCTGCACTGGTGGCGGTGGGCGGCGCAGCGGTGATTCGCTTCGACCGGATCAACCCGGACTTCTTCATGGGCTTCCTGCTGCTGCAACTGGCCAACTTCACCTATGCCGCCGGGCAAGTGTTGTACAAGCATCTGGTGGCCAAACACCCGAGCGATCTGCCGCACTACCGGCGCTTTGGCTTCTTCTACCTTGGCGCACTGGCGGTGGTGTTGCCGGCGTTTCTGTTGTTCGGCAAATCGAACTTCCTGCCGGAGGCGCCGCTGCAATGGGGTGTGCTGGTGTTCCTCGGTCTGGTCTCGACCGCACTCGGCTTGTACTGGTGGAACAAGGGTGCGTGCATGGTCAATGGCGGCACATTGGCCGTGATGAACAACCTGCATGTGCCGGTGGGGTTACTGCTGAACCTGCTGATCTGGAATCAGGATGAGGAACTGGGAAGGTTGTTCCTTGGCGGGAGTGTGATTCTGGCGGCGGTGTGGATCAGCCGGTTGGGCATCCGTAAAACCCCAGCCACCGCATGATCCCTGACTGAAAAATATCCCTGTGGGAGCGGGCTTGCCCGCGATAGCGGAGTACCAGTCGATGAATTCATTGCTGACACTCCCTCATCGCGGGCAAGCCCGCTCCCACAGGTTTCAGTGGCGCTACATAATATGTTTTTCAGGCTCTGGGATGCTGGCCGCGCCCAGCACCGCCGGCAACAACCCCGAGCGCAAATCCCCGCCACTCGGCTGCTGATACAAGCTCAGTCCAAATTCCGGCAGCACTGCCAGCAGGTAATCGAAAATATCCCCCTGAATCCGCTCGTAGTCCGCCCACACCGTGGTGCGGGTGAAGCAGTAGATCTCCAGCGGAATGCCCTGCGCCGTGGTCTGCATCTGACGAACCATGCAGGTCATGTTCGGTTGAATTTCCGGGTGGCTCTTCAGATAAGCCAGCGCATAAGCGCGAAAGGTACCGATGTTGGTCATGCGCCGGCGATTCGCCGACATGGCCGCGACATTGCCCTGCGCCTCGTTCCACGCCTTGAGCTCGGCTTTCTTGCGGCCCATGTAGTCGGTCAGCAGATGCACCTGGGACAGCTTCGCTTCCTCGTCATCGCGAATGAAGCGCACGCCGCTGGCGTCGATGAACAGGCTGCGTTTGATCCGCCGGCCACCGGACTGCTGCATGCCGCGCCAGTTCTTGAACGACTCGGACATCAGACGCCAGGTCGGGATCGAGACGATGGTTTTGTCGAAATTCTGCACCTTGACCGTGTGCAGGGTGATATCGACCACGTCACCGTCGGCGCCGACCTGGGGCATCTCGATCCAGTCGCCGACCCGCAGCATGTCGTTGCTGGTCAATTGCACGCTGGCGACAAACGACAGCAGCGTGTCCTTGTAGACCAACAGGATCACCGCCGACATCGCACCCAGACCCGACAGCAGCAACAGTGGCGAACGATCGATCAGCGTGGCGACGATGATGATCGCGCCAAACACGTACAGGACCATTTTTGCCAGTTGCACGTAGCCTTTGATCGAGCGCGTACGGGCGTGTTCGGTGCGCGCGTAGATATCGAGCAGGGCATTGAGCAGGGCGCTGATCGACAGCAGCAGGAAGAGGATGGTGAACGACAGCGCCACGTTACCGAGGAAGGTCATCGCGGTTTTGCTCAGCTCGGGCACCAGATGCAGGCCGAACTGAATGACCAGCGACGGCGTCATCTGCGCCAGTCGCTGAAACACCTTGTTGTGACGAAAGTCGTTGATCCAGTGCAGGGCCGGTTGGCGACCGAGCATGCGGCTGGCGTGCAGGATCAGATAACGCGCCACTCGTCCGAGCACCAGCGCGATCACCAGTAAAACCGTCAAGGCCAGGCCGGCCTGCAAGATCGGATGCTGTTCGAGGGTGCCCCAGAGGTCCTGGGCGTTGAGCCAGAGCTGTTTGAAATCCATAAGAGAAACGATTCTTCTGTAAGACGCGATGGCCGATTAGAGCATTTAAGACGCCATGTATTACCGTTGGATACAAATCGAGCAACAAAAAAGCCACTGATTCACGCCGTTTGTATAAAGAAACTCGGCCTGAGCGCTCGAAACCGGTAACCTATGCAGCTGTTTTTTTGCATATCTTCGAGGTAGCACCCGTGTTTTCCCAATTCGCCCTGCACGAACGCCTGCTAAAAGCTGTGGCCGAGCTGAAATTTGTCGAGCCAACGCCTGTGCAAGCCGCGGCCATTCCGCTGGCGCTCCAAGGGCGTGATTTGCGGGTGACTGCGCAAACCGGTAGCGGCAAGACCGCCGCTTTTGTCCTGCCGATCCTCAATCGCCTGATCGGCCCGGCCAAGGTTCGCGTCAGCATCAAAACCCTGATCCTGCTGCCGACCCGCGAGCTGGCTCAGCAGACCTTGAAGGAAGTGGAACGCTTTGCGCAGTTCACGTTCATCAAGTCCGGCCTGATCACCGGTGGTGAAGACTTCAAGGTCCAGGCTGCCATGCTGCGCAAGGTGCCGGACATCCTGATCGGCACCCCGGGCCGGATGATCGAGCAACTGAACGCCGGCAACCTTGATCTCAAGGAAGTCGAAGTGCTGGTGCTCGACGAAGCCGACCGTATGCTCGACATGGGTTTCTCCGAAGACGTGCAACGTCTGGTCGACGAATGCCCGAACCGTCAGCAAACCATGCTGTTCTCCGCCACCACCGGTGGTTCGGGCCTGCGCGAAATGATCGCCAAGGTGCTGAACAACCCTGAGCACTTGCAGCTCAACGCGGTCAGCCAGCTGAATTCGACCACCCGTCAGCAGGTGATCACCGCTGACCACAACCAGCACAAAGAACAGATTGTGAACTGGCTGCTGGCCAACGAGACCTACCAGAAAGCCATCGTCTTCACCAACACCCGCGCCATGGCCGACCGCATTTACGGCCGTCTCGTGGCTCAGGAATACAAGGCGTTCGTGCTGCACGGCGAGAAAGACCAGAAGGATCGCAAACTGGCGATCGACCGTCTGAAGCAGGGCGGCGTGAAGATTCTGGTGGCTACCGACGTTGCGGCCCGTGGTCTGGACGTTGATGGCCTGGACATGGTGATCAACTTCGACATGCCACGCAGCGGCGACGAATACGTGCACCGTATCGGTCGTACCGGCCGTGCCGGTAACGATGGTCTGGCGATCTCGCTGATCTGCCACGGCGACTGGAACCTGATGTCGAGCATCGAGCGCTATCTGAAGCAGAGCTTCGAGCGCCGCACCATCAAGGAAGTCAAAGGCACCTACGGCGGACCGAAGAAGGTCAAGGCCTCGGGCAAAGCCGTTGGTGTGAAGAAGAAAAAGACCGACGGCAAGGGCGACAAGAAGAAAACTGCCGCCAAGACGCCGACCAAGCGCAAGAGCGTCAACCGTCCGAAGCCGGATTCTCTGGTGAGCAGCGACGGCATGGCGCCACTCAAGCGTCGTAAGCCGGCAGAGCCTGCGGCTGAGTAAGGCGTTTCTGACAGGTACAAAAAAACCCGGACAATGTCCGGGTTTTTTATGGCCGGGATTTGTCAGCTCCCGAGCAGACCGCTGGTGTCGGCATCAAAACGTTGCTTTGCCTTGTCAGCGGCCGGTTTCAGCAATGCGAGCAGCGCGGCCTCGCTGTAAAACCGGGTTGTCGCCAGTTCCTTGGGCGTCGGCTCAATCGGAATCAGCAGATCTTCACCGTCCGCGTGCAGCCAGATCGCCACAACGTGCAGTGCCGAGACGAACAGCAGCCGCGGTTCCACGGTTTTGCCCTGCAATGGCGGCGACTGCTCTGCCAGTTTCAGCGCACCGACGGCAGCGGCGGCGAGTGTCCCGTGGTTCAACGAGGCAAACTCGACGTGGCCGCGTACTTCGGCCAGTTGCGCATCGGCAATCGTTACGCCATCGGCGAAGACCAGGTAATGCCAGTCGCCCATCCGAACGTCTTGCAGACCTTTGCCGTTGCTCAAATCCTCCAGACTCAGCGAGTAACCGCGCCAGGCCTCACTGAGGCTGATCTTCGCAGGTGAGGCGTTAGCGAATTGGCGGTTGGCGCCAAAGCCTCTGGTTTGCAGGGCGGCTTGCAGAGCCGGACGCAAGGTCTGTACGCCGTTGGAAGGCGCCTTTGGATAAGTCAGGTTCATAAGGTCGCCCCCTGGTTTTTTGCGGTGAAGTAAGTGTTGGTCCAGTTGCCGCCGCCGTTGTATGAACGGGGGAATGTGTTCAGCGCGCGGGTCGAATAGCCGTAGATCGAGTCTGCGACCAGTACGTAGTTGCCATTGGTGCCGTAGATCGTCAGGAAGTGCGCACCACCGCCGTACCAGGCACAGCGCAGGCCGACCGGGCGGCCCATGTTGATCTGGTTCTGAATGGCCGACATCTGCAGCGACCCCTGATTCATGCCGTTATAGCTGCGCGTGGTGCGCAGGGCGGTGTCCAGGTAGCCATAGACGTTGCACGGCCCCGGCTGATTGCAGCAGTTGCGGTTCAGCTCAGAACTGGCAACACCGCACTGAGTCCACGACCCGGTGCCGTAATAGTTGCCGACTGAGGCGGAAACGGCCGCCCAGCACCAGTTGGTCTGGGTTTGCTTCTCCATCGTGAAGTTGAGGCTGCCTGCGGCGAGTGAGCGGGGCTGCGCCGCTGCTTCGACGTCGACCAGTTGCGGGTCGATCAGGTGGCCGATAAGACACCTTGGCAGGGTCTCGGCGGTAAAACGGGTTGCTTCATTGGTTAACATTTTTCAATCCTCCATGAGTGAAAACAAGCGTCCAGCTTGTGAGTGTGTTGCGGTGTTGCTGAGCTATCGGTGCGTGAGGGTTGCCATGCTGGATGGCGCGCTCCGATCTCCTTGCTCGAGGTAACCTTAGCCTGAATATGCATTTGTGCAACAAAATAAATGCACTGATGCATTTTTAAGGTCAAAAGATCGCAGCCTTCGGCAGCTCCCACAGGTGGACCATCAATTCCATGTAGGAGCTGCCGAGGGCTCGGGCCGCGTTCGGACGATCTTTTGACTTTTAGCTGTCTGCTTTCTTCTCGGCCGAATTCAGCTCTTTCAACCGCTGATCAATCAACTGGCACTTGTCCGGCAAATCCGCACTGGCCGTGCCCAGGTCCATCTTCTGCAATTCAGCATTGATCTCTTTGGCCTTGGCTGGATTCTGTTCGGTGAGCCGGGTGACTTCCTTGGCCAGTTGTTCGCGTTTGGCCGTGGCTTCTTCGGGCGTGCAGGCCCAGACGGGCAGGGCGCAGGCGAGGGTGGCAGCGAGGGTGAGCTTGATCAGGGTTTTCATGGGAGCAGGCCTCAGTTCCGGTTAAGGCGGGTTAAACGGTTGAGGGCTTTGGCCTGTTAAAAGTTCAGTCTCGCTCCCATCAATCCTCCGCAGACTTTATGGGAAGCGAGGCTTCTCACGATCGCGATGACACGGCATCAAAGACTAACTGGCGTGGCAGCAACTCGATCGGTTTTCCCCTTCATACCGATCATGATGGCGCACCCATTCCATGATCTCGTCCTCATTCCTGCCCTTGGGCGTGAGGTCGAGGTAGTTGTAAGCGCCAACCAGCATGTCCAGACCTCGGGCATAGGTTGAGTAGGTGTGGAAAATCTCACCTTTATCATTGCGATAAAACACGCTCAGCCCCGGCAGCTCCTCCTCCGCGCTGTCAGTCTTTTCGTAGTTGTAGATAGCCTTTCCAGCTGCAACCTCTTCAGCATCTGGGCAAACGCCGAAGTCATAGTTGAAGTCGCAACCTTCTGACGACACCCAGTCAAACTTCCAGCCCATCCGCTGTTTAAAATCCTGGAATTCGTTGAACGGCGCATGGGAAACGGCAACCACAGCAATGTCGTGATGGGCCAGATGCTGATTGGCACCATCGATGTGGTCGCTGAGGAACGAGCAACCCTTACAACCCTGCTCCCAACCCTTGGCGAACATGAAGTGGTAAATCACCAGTTGGCTGTTTTTGCCGAATAGATCGGCGAGTCTCAGTTCGCCGTTTGGCCCCTGAAAGTGGTAGTCCTTATCGATCTTTACCCAAGGCAGTGCGCGGCGTTCAGCGCTGAGGCGGTCGCGTTCCTTGGTGAACGCTTTTTCATGAGCCAGGTGCTTCTTACGGGCGGCGAGCCATTCTTCGCGCGATACCACCGGATGATTCTCAACGTTCATGATGATTTCTCCTGCGGGGTTGAAACCGTCTGTTTCAGACTAGTCGTTTAACCCGCCGGGAATTCGACAGACCGCCGGTCGGTCGCCGTGCAAAATGCGGCTGAACGGCTGCGGTACGCCCGGGTCACAACCTATGAACGCGCCCTAAATCACGCGCACCGGAGGTTGAATCAGGATGACGACTTATAACTGGGATTTGATTGAACGCTTGCTGCATGAAGTGCAGAACAGCGCTGGCCATAGTTTCGCCCCTCGGGCGTACGCGGAGGATTACGCGGCAGCGAAAGCCAGCGCCGGTGAGCCGATCGAGAATCTGGATCACTTGAAAACGCTGGCCTGTGAATATGAGCGGTTGCTGCTGTTGCGCGGCTACATCGGGCCACGTGGCGAAGATGAAGGCAGCACCGGCAATAACTTCAGTCTGACTCCGCGGGGATCGAGCCTGTTGAGCCTGATCGACAGCAGCATTCCCGGGAATGACCATCCGCGTCAGGTGCTGGATGAACAGGAAGATGCACTGGCAGAGGGGACGTTTGATGAAGTGGCGTCCAAAGCGCAGATAGCCTGACTTCGAAGTAACCTCCCTTGTGGAAGCGAGCCTGCTCGCTCCCACATTGGTTTTGAATTGATCTTAATGTTGTCGTGCAGCCTTCAAGCACTTCAGATCATTGAAATCTTTACGCACACCCTCGATCTTCTTCAGCAACCGTTTACGCTGCTGCGGCGTACTCTCGGCCATCAGGTCGACTGCCATTGCTCGACCTTGTGCCTCGGTGTTGGCGTAGGCCTTGCGGTAATCCGCCGTCCACAAACTTTCGCGGTTGATCAGAAGGGTCTCGATACGTTGTGGGAATTCGGGACTTTTGCGCTGTGCAACCGCAGCGCTGAACTGCTTCTGCCAGTGCTCACGATTGGCAATCCATTGGGTGTTCTGATCGCCCAAGGCGTTAGTCCAAGCCAATACCCGCTGCTTTTGTGTCGGGCTTAGTGGGCCGAGCCAGTCGTTCAGACGCTTCTCCATGCGCTCGCCACGTTCCTTGATCTGCTCGGCCAATGGCGGTTCGACGTAATTCTGCTGGCGTTTGCGCAGGTCCTTGGCGAACGCGTCGTTCATCTCCGCCACCTGCTTATCGTCCAGGCCTTGCAGAAGTTCGATGGCTGACGGGGTGATCTCCCGCGCAGTTTCGGCAATGGCGTTTTTGGCTTCCACGGTGCGCGCCTGAAGCGCTTCGTCAGTGACCTGGTTGGTTTCGACCATCGTTTGCAAACGATCCAGCCAGTCGAGATAGCCCGGCAATTGCGTGGTGCAGTGCCAGCTCAGGTGTTCCTGGAGGCGCTCATTGAACCAGCCCTTTTGCTCGCCGTTCATGTCCAGGTAGTCGCCAAGCGTCCACGGGATGATCACGTCGAGATTGCGATACGCCAGGCCGACGCGGCTGCAGGCGCCAAGGGCGAGGGTGCAAATCAACAAGGCAGCGATGTGTTTGAACCAGCGAGACATAGGCGAATCCTTGCGATGGCCAGCCGTAGGGTCTGATTCTCATGTGAACGCAGAATGAGCCCGGCAGTTCAGCCAATCAATAGAACGCGCGTGCAGCCTTGAGTGTGACGAGGCCATCGCACTCGCTGTTGTGCCCGGAATAGGCCGAGCAATCGCTGCCGCTGAGGCTGGAGTTGCTGTAGATCAGGTCGAGGTCGACGCCCATGAAAGGCCGGGACAACTTCACCGACCAATCGGTAAAACTGCTGACGTAACCACCATCCACCGCGACCGGCGAATTCAGTTGGTGGGTGGTGTATTTCATGCTGACACCAATGCCGAAGGGTTGATTGCCGCGCAGATCGGCAAACAGCGTGTTGTTCTGTTTATCCGGATCGTTGCTCAAGGCAATGCCGAATCGGCTGCCGAGCAGGGTCAGACCACCGAACAATTCCTGGCTGTCGAGGGTGTCCACTTTGGGATAGCTGTAGTGGATCATCCCCACTTCGTAGCCGAGGGTTTCGTCGAAAGGTTGTTTGAAGCCGACGTAGGAATCGATCTCGAGGTTCTTGCCCGGCGTGATGCCCATGCTCGGTGCGTACTGGCCGATATAGAGGCCACTGTCGTGGCTGAGGTCGAGTCCGCCATGAAACGAGCCGGTGGACGCCGGTTTGACCAGTCCTTGCGCCATGCTGCGCGTGGGCGTGGTGCCCAGTTTGAGGTCGAAATCACCGAGTTCACGCTGGAAAATCTGCGCGTGCGCAGTCGAACAAGCCAGCAGGCCAGCGAGCGATAAACAGGATGATTTGCGCATGCGTCACTCCATGTACAGCGAGCGCAGGGCGGCGAGCCTGCTGAAACGCTTGATCTAGACGCGTGCAAGGATACCGGCGAATGCTCGGCATTGATGGCCGTTCGTCGATTTTCAAAGAATGGATAAGTGTTTTTTTAAGCGGAGGGGGATTTTGCGGTGCCAGTCCAGACGCTTCGAAGCTCAAAGCGCCTAGGGACGGGTGTATTACCGGGGATTACTTCTTGCCCAGGCTGATCTGCTTGGACGGACCGAACGTCTGGCCGCTGACGCCTTTGGCAATTTGCTGGATCTCGCCGCCGGACTTTAGGAACAAAGCAATCTGATCGTTGATCGATTCGCTTGTTTCAACGGCTGGGGCTGGCTTTGCTTTGCTGGTGGATGCTTTTACACGCATGGCGGCCATTAACCTGTAGAAGAGTAACTCGGCCAGGCATCGTACAGGAATAACTTGACAATAGCTCGGTAAATATCCCCCGGAATAACCAACCTTCAAGGTGGATTATTCTCGGTTAAATATCCGAAATAATTCGCTAACCTGCTGTTTTAGTTAAGAACATCTGTGCATTGCGGTGCTGTGGCGGTCTTGCGCTGGGCACCGAATCAGTCTGACGAGTGGCACCGCGTGCGTGCCCGACCAAGGAGAATCAAGGCGTTGCGCAGATTTTCCCGGCCTCGCCGTTTTGCCGGCGAACGTTCACGGTAAAAACGGGTAGAATGCCGCCCACGCAATGAGGGTTTTGGAAATGGCTTTAGTCGGGCGCTACAACAGTTTGCAAGTGGTTAAACACACTAACTTCGGTTTATATCTGGACGGCGGTGCCGACGGCGA
Source organism: Pseudomonas sp. A0308 (assembly GCF_044218815.1). Taxonomy (NCBI): domain Bacteria; kingdom Pseudomonadati; phylum Pseudomonadota; class Gammaproteobacteria; order Pseudomonadales; family Pseudomonadaceae; genus Pseudomonas; species Pseudomonas sp. A0308. The sequence continues at coordinate 1,738,633 of NZ_CP162581.1, read as the reverse complement.
AATTCTTTTGCCCAACCGTTATATCCCTAAAGATATTCCCAGCGAAGATGAAGACTGGCTCAACGTATTTGTTTATCTGGATAGCGAAGACAAACTTCTCGCTACCACTGAAAAACCGAAAGTTCAGGTCGGTGAATTCGCCAGTTTGAAAGTTGTTGAAGTCAACAGCATCGGTGTGTTCCTCGATTGGGGCTTGCCGAAGGATCTGTTGCTGCCGTATTCCGAAGAGAAGCGTCAGATGACTGCCGGCGAATATTGCGTCGTGCATGTCTACCTCGACAAGCACACCCGTCGCATCACTGCCACTGCGCGACTGGATCGTTACCTCGACAAAACCCCGGCCACCTACAGCCCTGGTCAGGAAGTGGATCTGCTGGTTGCCGAAGCTACCGATATGGGCTTCAAGGCAATCATCAACAACAAGCATTGGGGTTTGATTCACAAGAATGAAATCTTCAAGTTCATGCGCGCCGGCATGAGCGAAAAAGGCTTCATCAAGGAAGTGCGCGCCGACGGCAAGATCAGCCTGAGCCTGCAACCGGTTGGCCAGGAAGCGGCGAGCAGCCTGAACTCGAAGATTCTGGCCAAGTTGCGCGAAAATGACGGCACCCTGCCGGTCAGCGACAAGAGCGATCCGGCATTGATCAGCAGTCTGTTCGGTGTCAGCAAGGGCAACTTCAAGAAGGCCATCGGTTCGCTGTACAAGGAAGGCAAGATCGTCATTCATGCGGATCGCATTGAACTAAGCTGATCGCGCACCAGCCCCATGTAGGAGTCGCCGAAGGCTGCGATCTGTTGATCTTTAACGGCAGAAGATCGCAGCCTGCAGCAACGCCTACATTGAGGGTCGTATGATGAAGAAAGCGCTGATTGCTTATTCTGCAACGCTGGTGACGTTTCTGTTGCTCGACGGGATATGGCTTGGCCTGCTGATGGCGCCGACCTATCGCGAACTGCTCGGTCCGTTGATGCTCGAAAAACCGCTGCTCTTACCGGCAGCGGTTTTTTATTGCCTGTATGTTTTCGGTTGCGTGGTGTTTGTGGTGTTGCCGGCGCTGAGGTGGCAGAAGGCAGCGACGATGGGCGCACTGTTGGGACTTGTGGCGTATGGCACGTATGACCTGACCAATTGGGCGACATTGCGCGGATGGTCGGTGCAAGTGACTTTGCTTGATTGGGCGTGGGGGACGTTTGCCACTGCTGTGTCTTGTACTGTTGGTTTTGTCGTGTCGAAACGGCTGGTGAAGTCAGACTCCTGAACAGCGCTGATTGAGCTGACGTCATCGCTGGCAAGCCAGCTCCCACAGGGTTTTGTGTCGAGCACGAGACAGGGGTAGGCGCCACGAACTTGTGGGATCTGGCTTGCCAGCGATTGGCGGCGCAGCCGACAGCCATTCACCACTGACGCAGCAAGGGAATTAAATGTCTTTTCCAGACGGCTTTTTCTGTCGCACTGGTTAATAATCGACGCCACGACTCTTCGCCCCGGACATTGATCCGGGGTTTTGTTTTGACCAATGGATGGCTGCCATGTTGTGTGTGTTCGAGGTGTTGCGGTGATTGTCGAGCGGCGCAATGCCGACCGTTTTGCCCTGCAGGTGATGATCGGTCTGTGCCTGATCTGGGGTGTGCAGCAGGTAATGATCAAGTGGGCTGCACCTGACATCGCGCCGGTGATGCAAGCGGCGGGGCGCTCGGGGATTTCTGCGCTGCTGGTCGGATTGCTGATCTGCTGGAAGGGCGGTTGGGATCAGGTAGGCAGCACCTGGCGCGGCGGCTTGCTGGCCGGTGCGTTGTTCGGGCTGGAGTTCTTCTTTATCTCCGAAGGCCTGCAACTGACCACGGCAGCGCACATGTCGGTGTTCCTCTACACCGCGCCGATTTTCACCGCGCTGGGCGTGCATTTTCTGCTGGCCAGTGAGCGTTTGCGACCGTTGCAGTGGCTGGGGATTTTGCTCGCCTTCATCGGTATCGCGATTGCATTTGCCGGTGGTGTGTCGTGGGATAACCTCGATCGGCGCATGTTATTGGGCGATGCCTTTGGTGTATTGGCCGGCGCCTGTTGGGGCGCGACCACTGTGGTGGTGCGCGCCTCGCGCTTGTCGGAAGCCCCGGTGACGTTGACCCTGTTCTATCAGTTGATCGTCGGCTTCGTCGGCCTGCTGTTGATCGCACTGTTCAGCGGCCAGATCGGCCATGTCAACCTGACCGCAGTGGCGGTGGCCAGCGTGCTGTTTCAAGGGCTGGTGGTGTCGTTCTTCAGCTACCTGGTGTGGTTCTGGTTGCTGCGGCGTTATCTGGCGGCCAACCTCGCGGTGTTCTCGTTCATGACGCCGCTGTTCGGCGTCACCTTCGGCGTGTTGCTGCTCGGTGAACAACTGAGCCTGAACTTCGTCATCGGTGCTGTGCTGGTGCTGCTCGGCATCACTTTTGTCAGTGCCGAGCAGTGGCTGCGTCGGCGTTTGCGCAAAGCGCTGGGCCAGTAGCCGTCGATTGCATCGCCAGACCGCCGGCAATCAGCAAACCACTGCCGGCGATCACCAGCGCCGGCTGCAAGCCACCGCTGAAATGGCTGCTCAGCGCGGCGAGTAACGGGCCGCTGAGCTGGCCAACGGCGAAGCAGGCGGTGAGCATGCCGGCATTACGCTGGGTAGCGTGCGGCGCCAGTTCCCGCGAGCGTTGCATGACCAGTTGCATGCAGGCCAGGAACGGCGTCCCGCAGAAGATCACGCCCAGCGCCAGCCCCCAGCCGCTGCCCAGCAAGCAGGCGAACACCCCGGCGGCTTGCAGCCACAACGTCGCCATCAACCAGTGACGCGTGGTGTGCGGTTCGTGACGACGCAGGCTCACCAGTAAAACGCCGATGGCGGCGCCGAGGCCGAAGCATGGCCAGAACAGATCGGCCTGCCATTGCCCGTGAAACTGTGCGTTGGCCATTTGCGACAGGAACGTGGCCGGAATGATGTAACCGACGCCATACAGCGCGTAAATCAACGCCAGACGGCCAATGCCACGATTCGCCGGGCTCACGACCGCTGCATCAGCTGCCTTCGCGGCGACCGGTTGTGGCAGGAGTCGCCAGACCCCCAACATCATCACCAGCGCGGCCGCGGCATAAATCAGCCACAACGTCGCGGACGTCTGGTTCAACAGATGTGAGACCAGAGCCAGCAACCCTGTCAGAAAAATCCCCAGACCCGGCCCGGCAAAGACCAGCGCTCCCAGCCGTGGGCGACCCGCTGCCACCGCCAGTGGCTGACTCAGCGCGGTAATCATCACCAGCACCCAGGCACTCGCCACACCGGTTCCGAAGCGCAGCAGCAGATGTGCCCAGAAGCCATTCGCCCAGAACGACGCCAGTGTCAGCAGCACACAAAGCCACAAGCCGCCGTGCAGGCGCCGCTGCACCTGTTGCGCACGATGGGCAAACATCGCGTCCACCGCCCCGAGCAAGTAGCCGAGGTAATTGGCCGCGGCAATCAGACCGGCGGCAGTCAGGTCAAACTGCCCCTCGCTGAGCAGGTGCGGCATTTGCGGGGTGAGGGCGAAGCGCCCGATGCCCATGGCCATCATCAGGGCGACGAAGCAGGCGGATAAGCGAATCAGCGGCGACATGGTCTGGATTCCGTTGGCAAGATCAATGACCGTCAGGCTAGGACTGATTGACTTTCTTTAAAATTGAATAATAGTGAGTAACTTGTTCTGTTCTGGAGAAAGGTTGTGGAGTTCAGCCAACTGCGGATTTTTCAGGCAGTCGCCGAGGAAGGCTCGATCACCCGCGCCGCCGAACGCCTGCACCGAGTCCCGTCGAATCTGTCGACGCGGCTCAAGCAGCTTGAGGAGCAAATGGGCGTCGAATTGTTCGTCCGTGAGCGTCAGCGTTTGCAGCTATCACCTGCGGGAAAAGTCTTGCTGGACTACACCGGCAAACTGTTCGCCCTGCGCGATCAGGCCAGCGCGGCGGTGATGGGCGGGCAACCGGCGGGGGATTTTGTGCTGGGCACGATGTACAGCACCGCAGCCATCCATCTGCCGGCATTGCTGGCGCGCTATCACAAGCAATATCCGGCGGTGAACCTGCAAGTGCAGTCGGCGCCGAGCGGTGAGTTACTGGAAGGTTTGCTCACCGGGCGCCTCGACGCGGCGTTGGTAGACGGGCCGCTGCAACTGGCCGGGCTCGACGGCGTGGCGCTGTGCGAGGAAAGGCTGGTGCTGATCACCGAGATCGATCACCCGCCCGTGCACAGCGCCAGTGATGTCGAAGGGCGCTCGGTGTTCACCTTTCGTCGCGGCTGTTCCTATCGCATGCGGCTGGAGGCATGGTTCGCTCATGCCCACGCGGCAATGGGCCGGGCGATGGAGATCGAGTCCTATCAAGGCATGCTCGCCTGCGTGATTGCCGGCAGCGGGGTGGCGCTGATGTCGGAGTCGATGCTGGCCAGCCTGCCGGGGCGCGACAGCGTCGCGGTGCATCCGTTGGCCGAGCCGTTCGCGGGTGCGACAACATGGCTCATGTGGCGTCGGGGCATGGTCGGCGCCAATCTCAATGCGTGGATAGAAGTGCAGCAAGCTGTCTATCCCGCACCTTTGGTTGAATCCCTGGAAACGGCTTGAACCAATGGTGGCGCACTCTGTTCAATTCAGTAACAGATCATTGCGGATTTGGCCGAGCATTGCGTAGGACTTCGGACTATTATCAGTGCGAAGCGGCCTCAGAATTCCGGTCGCTCAGCACTACCCTGAAGGGGGCATGACGATGAAAGAGAAAATTCAGAACTGGCTGCATGATTTGGGTGTTGCCCTCGGCTTGATCGAACCGCCTCTGCAACCGGTACCGATCCGCACTGACGACGAACAGCGTCGGCGCCAACCTCGTCGGCGGTAATGTCCCTGATGTGAAGGGTCAATAGACTCAAGATCAAGAGATCGCAGCCTTCGGCAGCTCCTACAGAGAAAAGTGTAGGAGCTGCCGAAGGCTGCGATTTTTTGTTTTCAATGCCGCCCGATCATCAGCAAAAAACGGCTCAAGTCATTTGCGGTCTTCGCAGTTTTGAGCAGGTGATCTTCTTCAGCGGTGAAAGCTGTCAGGCCGAATTCATCTTCCAGATGAAAGATCAGGTCCTCGATATCAGCTTTTTCCAATCCCAACTGCGCCAGGCTGGTGTTGTCATTGAATTCGCGGTTCTCCAGCAGGCGGCGGATATACCGATGCACGGCGGCACGTACGGCAGCTCTTCTCATGGCAGATATTTCGTTGTTGTTTGACTGATTACAGCAGGCATCAAGGTTGTTGCCGCAGCCATTCGTCCATCATCGAGCGTGGCTGAGCTCTCTGCAGCGAATCTTCACCAGCACTTTCCTCCAGACGAAAAAAACGGGTGTGGCAACCGACGCCACACCCGTCGAAGAAAGCATCAGTTGTTACATCGAACTCAGATCGCGCTGGCCACCGTCGAAGGGCGCGGCGACAGCAGGCTGACCACCACAAAACTCACCAGACCCACAGCCAGGCTGTAGTAAATCGGGGTGTTGGCGTCCAGACCGTCCTTGAACATGAACAGCAGCGCGGTGGCAAAGCCCAGGCCCATGCTGGCGATGGCGCCGGAGGTGGTCGCACGTTTCCAGAAGATCGCACCGATCAGCGGAACCAGCATGCCGCCCACCAACAGGTTGTACGCCAGGGTCAGGGCGCTGATCACGTCGTTTACCACCAGCGCGATGCCCAGTACGACAACACCGGTCAGCAGGGTGAACAGGCGGTTGATGCGCAGGCTCGATGGCTTGCCGCCACGCAGTTTCGGCAGCAGGTCTTCGGTCAGCGTGGTGGCGGCGGCGAGGAGGCCGGCGCTGGCGGTGGACATCATGGCGGCCAGTGCGGCAGCGATCACAAGGCCTCGGATGCCGTCCGGCAGCGACAGTTTGACGATCGCGGCGAACGCGTTGTTGACGTTGTCCAGATCCGGGATCAGCACGTGAGCGGCCATGCCGATCAGGGCGCAGGCCAGACCGTAGAGGACGCAGTAGACGCCCGCGATGCTGCCGGCGTACTGGGCGACTTTGGCAGTCTTGACGGTGAACACCCGTTGCCAGATGTCCTGACCGATCAGGATGCCGAAGAAGTAGATCATGAAGTAGGTGATGATCGTGTCCCAGCCGATGCTGGTGAAGTTGAACGCGGTGGCCGGCAGTTTCAGCACCAGCTCATCCCAACCGCCGACGCGGTACAGGCAGATCGGCAACAGGATGAACATCAGGCCCACGGTCTTGATGATGAACTGGACGATGTCGGTCAGGGTCAGCGACCACATCCCGCCGATCGCCGAGTAGACCACCACTACACCACCGCCGAGCAACACCGAGACCCAGAAGGGCAGGTCGAACAGCACTTGCAGCACGGTGCCGATCGCCAGGATCGAGGTCACGCCGATCATCAGTGCATAGGCCAGCATGATCACCGCGCTCGCCGAGCGGGCCATCGGGTTGTAACGTTTTTCCAGGACCTGGGTAACGGTGTAGATCTTCAGTTTCAGCAGCGGCTTGGCCAGGAACAGGTTCAGCGCAATGATGCCGCAACCCAGTGCCGCGCACAGCCAGAAACCGGAAATGCCATGCACGTAGCCCAGACGCACGGTGCCGACGGTGGACGCGCCACCCAGCACCGTCGCGGCCATGGTGCCCATGTACAGGCTCGGGCCCAGGTTGCGACCGGCAACGAGAAAGTCCTCGTTGGTCTTGGCCTTGCGCATACCGAAATAGCCGAGCAAAAGCATGCCGGCGGCGTAGATGAGGACGACGAATAAATCCAAAGCCATGATGGCGTGTCTCCGATTGTCTTTTTTATGGTGAAACAAAATTGGTTCGATGGAGCTGCCCTTTGTGGGAGCGAGCCTGCTCGCGAAGGCGATCTGTCAGTGACATCCATACTGGATGTGCCGAAGTCTTCGCGAGCAGGCTCGCTCCCACAGAGGAAAAGTGTCAGGCCAGTTCGGGCTTCGCTGAGGGGGGCATAAACTGGCTGCGTTCATCCTTCGGGCCGTAAACCGCCGCCGGTTCCGGAAACAGGCGCAGCAGCGTCAGATACACCACCGAGGCCAGCCCCAGGGTCACCGGCAAACTGATGTCGATGCCGCCCGCCAACTCTCCCAGTGGGCCGACGAACTGCCCCGGCAAATTGACGAAGAACAGACCAACGGCCGCGCTCGGAATCCACGCGCCCAGGCCCCGCCAGTTCCAGCCGTGGGTGAACCAGTAGCGTCCGCCCTGCTCGCCGCGCGTGAACACTTGCAGGTCATCCGGGCAGTAGAAGCCGCGACGCACCACCAGGCCGATGATCATGATCACCATCCATGGCGTGGTGCAGGTGATGATCAGCACGGCGAAGGTCGACACGCTCTGCACCAGGTTCGCGGCAAAGCGTCCGATGAAGATGAACGCAATCGACAGCACGCCGATCAGTAACGTCGCCTTGACCCGCGAGAGCACCCGCGGGAACACGCTCGACATGTCCAGACCGGTGCCATACAGCGACGTGGTGCCGGTGGACATGCCGCCGATCACAGCAATCAGGCACACCGGCAGGAAGAACCAGCTCGGCGACACCGCCAGCAGACCGCCTACATAGTTGTTTGCCGCGATGTAGTCCGGCGCCTTGATCGCCACGATGGTTGCGGTGGCCAGGCCGAACAGGAACGGGATGAGCGTCGCCAGTTGCGCGGCGACCACCGCCAGCATGATGCGGCCCTTCGGCGTTTCGCGAGGAATGTAGCGAGACCAGTCGCCGAGGAATGCACCGAAGGAAATCGGGTTGCTCATGGCCACCAGTGCCGCGCCGATGAACGCCGCCCAGAACCCGGCCTGACCCATGGCCACGCTGCCGGCGTACTGGCTGTCGAAGGCGGGGGCAAAGGCGAAGATACCGAGCAGGAACAACAGGCTCGCGGCCCACACCGCAATGCGGTTGACCCACAACATGAAGCGAAAGCCGTAGATGCAAACCGTCAGCACCAGCAGCGCGAACAGCCCGTAGGCCAGGCCGAGCGTGAGGTCGGTTTCCGGCAGGTCGAGCAGGCGTTTGGCGCCGCCAACCAATGCATCGCCCGAACTCCACACCGAGAGCGAGAAGAACGCGATAGCGGTCAACAACGACAGGAAGGAACCAACGATCCGCCCATGCACGCCGAAGTGCGCACCGGAAGACACGGCATTATTGGTGCCGTTGAGCGGGCCGAACAGGCCCATCGGCGCGAGGATCAGTGCACCGACCACCACACCCAGCACAATCGCCCAGACGCCAGCCTGAAAAGACAGACCGAACAGCACCGGGAAACTGCCGAGCACAGCCGTGGCAAAGGTATTGGCGCCGCCGAAGATCAAGCGAAACAGGTCGCTGGGCCGGGCGTCACGCTCATGATCCGGGATCTGTTCGACCCCGTTTGTTTCGATGCTGCTAAGGCGTTTTTCATTGTTGTTGTTATTCATGATCTGCTCCGATCATCAGGCGCGCTCATCGTGCGTGAGCGTCACCATTGGCTAAGGGGGTGGCAGCCCTTCCGGCATTGCGGACAAATGTTCGTGGCAGGCCAGCCAATGGCCTTGTTGTTCTAGGCTCGACGTTTGTTTCTTGAAAACAATCGTCTCGCGCTCCTGGCTGAAGTGTTGCTCCCCTTGCATGCGCAGCTCGGTGGCCACGTCATGGATGAAAATCGCCACGTCACCCTGCAGGCTGACGAAGGCGTTGCTCGAGGTGCAGGAAAGCACCTCGAAGCCATCCTCGGTGCGCCAGCTGTCCCACAACGCCTGATAGGCATCGCGCGACAGCAGTGGCTGTTCGAGGGTGTAAAACACGAAGCTGGCGTCGGCGCTGAACGCGCCGAAGTAGGCTTCGCGATCATTGCGTGCGAAGGCTGAAACCAGCTCGGCCGCCGCATGCAAAACCTGATCATGATCGTTCATGACCCGCCCCTCAGCGATGAACCACGCCAGGCAGTACGCAGAGCATTTCGTACAGCAGGTTGGCGGCCAGCAGCGAGGTGTTGCCGGTGGTGTCGTAAGCGGGCGAGACTTCTACCAGATCGCAACCGATCAGGTCGAGGCCTTGGCAGCCGCGAATGATCTCAATGGCCTGAATGGTCGTCAGGCCACCGATTTCCGGGGTGCCAGTGCCAGGCGCCCAGGCCGGATCGATGCCGTCGATGTCGAAGCTCAGATACACCGGACCACCGCCGACTTTCTCGCGGACTTCGGCCATCAGCGGCGCCAGCGATTTGTGCCAGCACTCTTCGGCCTGCACCACGCGAAAACCCTGATTACGGCTCCAGTTGAAGTCATCCGCGGTATAACCCTGGGCGCGCAAACCAATCTGCACCACGCGGTCACAATCCAGCAGGCCTTCTTCGACGGCGCGTCGGAAGGTCGTGCCGTGGGCGATTTTCTCGCCGAACATGTGGTCGTTGACGTCAGCGTGAGCGTCGATGTGTACCAGACCCACCTTGCCGTGCTTTTTGTGAATCGCACGCAGGATCGGCAGGGTGATGGTGTGGTCGCCACCCAGAGTCATCGGAATCACGTTGTGTTCGAGGATGTTGTCGTAGGCTTCTTCGATGATGCGCACGGCATCGAGCAGGTTGAAGGTGTTGATCGCGACGTCCCCGATGTCGGCGACCGACAGCGAATCGAACGGCGCAGCACCGGTGGCCATGTTGTACGGGCGGATCATCACCGATTCGGCGCGGATGTCACGCGGCCCGAAGCGAGTGCCAGGGCGCAGCGAAGTACCGATGTCCAGCGGCACGCCTACAAAGGCAGCGTCCAGGCCGGCAGCGGTTGGCAAGTGGGGGAGTCGGAGCATGGTGGCGATGCCGCCGAAGCGCGGCATTTCGTTGCCGCCCAGTGGTTGGTGAAGAATCTTGTCCACGGCTAGGGCCTCATCGTCTTTGTTTTATTTATGTCGGCGCGCCGTTCAGCAAAGGTTCGGACGCCGCTGTGGGGCCGATTCTGCGAAATGTAGTGAGGGGGAAGAATCGCTACGGGCAAATACTTAGTTCAGATTTTTCTAAACTAATGGCCAGGCCCACGCTAGACTTCTCCCACTGCTGATTGCCTCTGTAGGAGCTGCCGAAGGCTGCGATCCTTTGATCTTCAGCGGCCCCAAGGCTGGCAAAAATCAAGATCAAAAGATCGCAGCCTGCGGCAGCTCCTACAGGGTTGTGGTTTAAATCTGGATGATGTGTGGAGCAAACATGGCCAACGCTTTACCCGACCTGAAACTATTACGCATCTTCGTGAGCATCGTGCGCCATCAGGGTTTCGCCAACGCCCAGCAGGAACTCAACCTGTCGACCTCGGCGATCAGCACCTACATGAGCCAGCTCGAAGCCGCGCTCGGTCTGGTGTTGTGCCATCGCGGCCGCGGTGGTTTCAGTCTCACCAGCAAAGGGGAACTGTTCCATCAGGAAACCCTGCGTCTGCTCGCCGAGCTCGAAGGGTTTGAGCAATATGCCGCCGCGCTCAAGGGCGAATTGCGCGGCACGCTCAACCTCGGGGTGATCGACTCTACTGTCAGCGACAAGGCGTTGCCGTTCGCCGAAGCCATCGGCGCCTACAGTCAGGAACACCCGGCCGTGCATTTGCACCTGTCGGTAATGAGCCCCTACGAACTGCAACTCGGCGTGCAGGACAACCGCCTCGACCTGGCCATTGGTGCGTTCTCCACGCGCATGAGCGGTCTGATTTACATGCCCCTGTACCGCGAACAGCACTGGCTGTATTGCAGCAGTCGTCACCCGTTGTTCAACGAGCGACGGATTCCCGAGCAAGTCATCACCCAGCAACGCATGGTCGGTCGTGGCTACTGGAGCCAGGCAGAGCTGGCTCGCCACGGTTTCAAACACAGCGCGGCGACGGTAGAGAGTATGGAGGCGCAGTTGATTCTGGTGCTGTCCGGCGCATACATCGGTTATCTGCCGGAGCACTACGCCCAGGCCTGGGCCGACAAGGGCGATTTGCGCGTGTTGCTGCCCGCGACCTTCGGCTACCAGGCGCCGTTTTCGATGATCATGCGCCGTGGCCGCAGCCGCGAACCGCTGATCCAGACTTTCCGCGATTTGCTTAAAGCCCAGCTCAACCAGGCGTAAAAATGATGTCCAGAGTCCAATGCCCGCGCTGCCTGCGCCCACAAACCCATTGCCTTTGCCCGTTGATCCCGAGCCTCGACAGCCGCACCCGGGTGTTGCTGTTGCAGCACCCGAGCGAGGTCAATCATGCGTTGAATACTGCGCGCCTGGCCGCGCTGGGGCTGACCAACGCCGAGCTGATTGTCGGTGAGGTATTTGAGGATTTGCCGACACTGCTGAACCGGCCGGGCTATCAGGCGCGGTTGTTGTTCCCCGCTGACGATGCGCAGCCTATGCAGGTTTATGGCGCGTCTGATGAACCGCTGTTGCTGGTCGTGCCCGACGGCACATGGCGCAAGGCGCGCAAGATGCTGCACCTCAATCCGCTGCTGGCGGCGTTGCCACGGGTGACGCTGGCGGAAGGCGGGGTGTCGCGGTATCGGTTGCGCAAGGCACCGGGGCCTGGGGCGTTGTCGACCATCGAGGCGATTGTGCAGGCATTGCAGACGCTGGAAGCGCCAGCGTCTTTCGAACCGTTGCTGAAACCGTTTGAAGCGTTGATTGAGGGGCAGATTGCAGCGATGGGGCAGGAGACGTTTCAGCGTAATCACGCTGAAAAATGATCGGTGCTTTTGCCGGCCTCATCGCTGGCAAGCCAGCTCCCACAGGTTTTGTGTTCGACACGGGCACTGTGGGAGCTGGCTTGCCAGCGATAAGGCCAGATCATTCACCACAAAATCCAGACCAAAAGATCGCAGCCTGCGGCAGCTCCTACATGGGTTTTGCGAGCGCCACAGCTTTTGTAGGAGCTGCCGAAGGCTGCGATCGTTTGATCTTATCTTTCGCGCATCGCCTCGGTCCGCGCTTTGAGCACCGGTTTAAGCAGGTAATCCAACACACTTTTCTCCCCGGTGATGATGTCCACTGTCGCCACCATCCCCGGAATGATCAGCAGCGGTTTCACATCTCCGCCAAGATGGTTTTTGTCGGTGCGTACCTGAATCAGGTAGAAGCTGTTGCCCTTGTCGTCAGTAATCGTGTCGGCGCCGATCAGCTCAAGCTTGGCGCTCAGGCCACCGTAAATCGTGTAGTCGTAAGCACTGAACTTGACCATGGCTTTCTGGCCCGGATGCAGGAACGCGACGTCTTGCGGGCGTACTTTGGCTTCGATCAGCAGGTTGTCTTCCAGCGGCACGATTTCCACCATGTCGCTGCCTGGCTGGACCACGCCGCCGATGGTGTTGACCTTCATCTGCTTGATCACCCCGCGCACCGGCGAGGTCACCGTGGTGCGCGTCACACGATCGTCGATGGCGATGCTCGATGCGGTGATTTTCGACAGGTCGGTGCGTTTCTCATTCAGCTCTTTGGCGGCATCCGAACGAAAGGTTTGCTCCGACTCGTCGATCTTGCTGCGGATTTCGGCAATCGCCGATTCGGCGCGGGGAATCGCCAGGGTGGTCGCGTTCAGCGAACCGCGGATTTCCACGGCATTGCGTTTGAGCCGCAGGATCTCCACGGGCGATACCGCGCCGGTTTTGACCAGTGGCTCGGACATGTTCATCTCTTGTTGCAGCAAGGCGAGGCTTGAACTGAACTGACCTTGCTTGGAGCGAAACTCCGCCAGTTCCTGAGTCTTCTGCCGCAGTTGTTCGCTGAGGGTGCGTTGCTCACTGGCCAGCCGCCGCAGGCGTTGTTCGTGCAGCGAGCGTTCGTCTTCAGCGACTTGCGGGGCCTTGGCGATCACCTCGGCGGAGAGTTGGAACGGGCGCCCCTCGGCCTCTGCCGACAGCCGTTCGACCTGGGCGGTCAACGCATAACGATCCGCCTCGCTTTCACCCTTGTTCGACAAAAATCGTGTGTCATCCAGACGCAGCAGGGTGTCGCCCTTGTTGACCATTTGCCCTTCACGGACGAAAAGCTCGGTGACGATCCCGCCCTCAAGGTTCTGGATCACCTGAACCTTGCTCGACGGAATCGCCTTGCCTTCGCCCATGGTCACTTCTTCGAGCACGGCGAACTTGGCCCAGACCACCGCGCTGATCAACAGTGCCGCCGCGAGCCACACGGTGATCCGCGACCAGCGCGGCGAATCCTGCAATGAAGCCCCGGCAGTTTCCGGCATGAACTCGACCTCGGCGCTTTTGCCGAAACTGTCGAAGTAGCCGCGTGATTTGCTATCTGTGGAAGCAGACATGGGGCAACTCCTAGACCGCCGCCGAGCCGACGCGGCCCTTGCGCAGTGCTTCGATGACCGCTTCTTTCGGGCCGTCAGCGACGACCCGGCCGTTATCCAGCACCAGCAACCGATCCACCAGGCTCAGCATCGAGGTGCGGTGGGTGACCAGCAGCAGTGTTTTGCCTTGCACCCAGCCATGCAGCTTCTGGCGCAGTTGGTCTTCGCTGCTGTTGTCCATGGCGCTGGTAGGTTCGTCGAGCAACATGATCGGCGGGTCGAGCAGCAATGCCCGCGCCAGCAACACCGCTTGGCGCTGCCCACCGGAGAGCAATTGTCCGCGTTCGCCCACCGGACGGTCGAAGCCTTGCGGGTGTTGGCGGGCGAGTTCGGTGACGCCTGTCAGCTCGGCGACTTCGAGCATGCGTGAATCGCTGATGTAGCGCGCACCAAGGGTCAGGTTGTCGCGCAGGCTGCCGGCCAGCAGCGGCAAATCATGGGCGACGTAACCGATCTGCTGGCGCAGGTCAGCGACATCCAGTTGCCGCAGGTCGAGGCCGTCGAGCAGCAACTGGCCTTCTTCGGGTTCGTAAAAGCCCATCAGCAGCCGTGCAAGGGTACTTTTGCCGGAACCACTGCGGCCGATGATGCCGACCCGCTCACCGGGTTTGAGGCTGAAACTGACGTTGTTCAACGCCGGGGCATTCTGGCCGTTGTAGTGGAAGGTCACGCCGCTGACGTCCAGCGCGCCTTGCAATTGAGTGCGCTCCAGAGGCCGCTGTTTGCCGTCGCGTTCTTGCGGTAACGACATCAGCGCATCGGTGCTTTTCATGGTCAGTTGCGCTTGCTGATAGCGGGTAATCAGCCCGGCAATCTGCCCCAGCGGTGCGAGCACGCGGCTGCCGAGCATGTACGTCGCCACCAGTGCGCCGACGCTCAGGTTGCCGGCGATGATGCTGTAGACCCCTGCAACAATCGTCGCCATCCCCGCGAACTGCTGGATGAACAATGTGCCGTTGGTGGCCAGCGCCGAGAGATTGCGCGCATGGCTGTCGAGGCGGGTGAGGGCGCCGTGGGTGCTTTCCCATTTGTGCTGGCGCTCGCTTTCGGCGCTGCAGGCCTTGAGGGTTTCCAGACCACCGAGGGTCTCGATCAGCAAGGCCTGGCGTTCGGCCCCGAGGCTCAAACTCTTCTGCACGGTGTCACGCAGGCGCACCTGAATGATCATCGCAAAGATGATCGTCAGCGGAAACGCCAGCAGTGGAATCACCACCAGCCAGCCGCCGAGCAGGCCGATCACCACCAGCATCAGCACCACGAAGGGCAGGTCGATCAGGCTGGTCAGGGTAACCGCGGTGAGGAATTCGCGCAGGCCCTGGAAGTCGTGAATGCTCTGGGCAAAACCGCCGATGGTTGCTGGCCGTGCCTTCATCGACATACCGGTGATGCGTTCAAATAAAGTCGCAGAAAGGATTACATCGGTTTTCTTGCCAGCGCTGTCCAGCAGGTGCGCGCGCACCACTCGCAGCACCAGTTCGAAACCGGTGCCGATCAACAGGCCGATCGATAACACCCACAGCGTTGACGTGGCCTGATTGGGCACCACGCGGTCGTAGGTTTGCATGACAAACAGCGGCACCATCAGGCCCAGCAGGTTGATCAGGAAACTGGCAAGAATCGCATCGCTGTACAGCCATTTAGACAGCTTCAGGGTGTCGCGAAACCACGCATGCACCCGTGGCACCAGCGGCGAGCGCAGGTCTTCGAGTTCATGCCGTGGCCGCGCGAACAAGGCCTGGCCGCTGTAGTGTTCGCTGAGTTCTTCGCGGCTGACCCACTGCTCGCCGCCATCGGCTTCGCTGGGCAGGATCAGCGCCTTGCCGTCATCGCCAAAGCGCCGCAGCACGGCGGTTCGACCGTCGTTGAGCAGTAGCAGAATCGGCAGATTCAGCGGGGAAATGTCTTTCAGCTCGCGGCGTAACAGCCGCGCCTGCAAACCGGCCCGGGCGGCTGCGCGAGGCAGTAGATCCAGGCTCAGGCGTTGTTTGTTCAGGGGCAGTCCGGCACTCAGGCTGGCGCGGCTGACAGTCGCGCCATGGAGTTTGCAGAGGATCAACAGACCGTCGAGTAACGGATCATCGAAGCTCAGCCGTGGATCGACCCCGGCGTTGCCGCCTCCGGCCATGCTAGTCATATTGATCGCCCCTGTTGGACTGGCTCGAGTATCCCTATATCCCCTGTCGGAGCTGCCGAAGGCTGCGGCCTGTTGATCTTGAAAAACAACATCAAAAGATCGTCCGATCGCGGCCCGTGCCTTCGGCAGCTCCTACGTGGGGCTTACTTCAGCTCTGGCAGGCGTGCTTCGTTTTTGACTTCGGCAGAAGCAATCGCATCCGCTGGCAGCACCACCCGTTGTTTGCTCAGCAACAGGCCCATATTGGCTAGCACGCGATACATCGAATATTCCTCGGTGTAGCGGATTTCGGTGTAGCGGCGGTTGGCGTTGTAGAGCTCGTTTTCACTGTCGAGCAAGTCGAGCAGGGTGCGTTGGCCAAGGCCGAACTGATCCTGGTACGCGGCGCGCACACGCTTGGTGGTTTCAGCGTATTCACGGGCGGTCGGGGTTTGTTTCTTGGCATTTTCCATGGCGTTCCAGGCCAGACGAATGTTCTCGTTGAGCTGGCGTAGGGCGTTGTTGCGGATGTCCATCGCCTGGTTGATGTCGTGCGCGTTCGCGGCCAGTCGGGCCTTGTCGCTGCCACCACGGAACAGGTTGTAGTTCATCACAATGCCCACGCGCCATTCGTTGTCGTGGCCTTCGTCACCCTGCACGTTGTTGTTCGCACCAACGGCGGCTTCAGCATCGAAGCGTGGGTAGAACGGCGACTTGGCGACTTCGTACTGGCTCTCGGCCGACTGCACGTCAGCCTGCGCCGATTTCAGGTACGGGTTGTTGTCGACCATGCTCTGCTGGGCTTCGCGCAGTTGGGTGGGCAGTTCGCCGCGAGTCGAGGCCGGGGTTTCCAGTTCATCGGGCATGCGCCCGACGACGCTGTAGAAATTGGCTTCGGCATCGGCCAGATCAACTTCGGCGGTGTCGAGGTTGTTCTGTGCCAAGGCTTTACGGGCTACCGACTGGTCGGAGTCGGCGGCGCTGCCGACGCCGCGCTCGGTACGCAGGCCAATCTGATCGTTGACGCGCAAGTGCGCCTGCAGGTTGTTCGTCGCCAGGGTCACCAGTTCGCGGCGCTTGAGCACTTCGAGGTAGACCTCGATGGTGCGCAGGGCCAGGTCTTGCGCGGTGCCTTGCGCGTAGTAGGCGCGCGAGTTGGACACACCTTTGGTGCGCTCGACTTCGTTGGCCGTGTTGAAACCATCGAAGATCATCTGCCGCATGCGCAGCTCGGACTGGGTGTAGGTGAGGATTTCGGTGTTGTGATTGCCGAAGGCCCGGGTGTTGGTGTTGTCGCTGTAACCGCGACCGTAGGCCGCGTTCAAATCGACGGATGGATAGAAACCACCCTTGGCGACTTTGACTTGTTCATCAGCCGAAAGGCGCGCGTCCACGCGCGACGCAAGTTCCGGGTGGGTGGCGATAGTGCTTTGAATCGCCTCCGTGAGGTTCATTGCCTGGGCTTGAGAAGTGCAGGCCATGGCCAGCAAAACCGCGCTGCAGAGGGGGGTTAGAACGCGCATGGGGTGCATCTCCCTGAGTCCTGATGGTGTGTTACTGTCGCCAAATATTTGACGATATTATGAGGTCTGAGCGTTTCACTCTTGTAACAACAGAGCTAAGAACATCCTGAAGCGTAGCTAAGAAAAAATTTTCATAAGGCTTATTCCGAAAAAAACTTATGCGGTTTGTAAAATGCAGCACATTGTTCACCACGAAAGCCTTTGTTTTGTGCGCTTTAGGGAGCGCAAAAAGGCTTGAGGAAAGTTCCATTCACTTTGCGACATACGGCGAAGTACTGCTGAAGGGGAGGGACGCGTAACGGTTGATGAGCGACAGATTTCTGTCACTCGAGTGCTTCACCACCGTTACGTAGCGTTAGCAGGTTGGTTGCCTCGATCAGGGTTTGGAGGTGCTTGAAAGCACTCAAATTTCTCGCTCGGGCAAGGCCTGTGAAACGAACTGTCGAGGGTGCGAGCGTCGCCCCGACAACCCGATTGAGCCATGGGCTACTTCGCGAACCAGTGCTGACGGTGGTCAGCAGCGGAGGATTTCACATGGCAACGCTCATCGGCACAGTCACCAAGGTTATTGGTCAGGTTTTCGCTCAAGGTATCGACGGCACCCGTCGCGTCCTGGTTGAGGGGGATCGGCTGTTTGCAGGCGATCAACTGATCACCGGGGCCGAGGGCGCGGTTGCCGTTCATCTGCAAAATGGCCAGGAACTGACCTTGGGCCGCGGTAGCAACGTGACCATGACCGACCAATTGCTGGCCGGCCAGGCAGCACAGGTGAACGTCGCTGAAGCGCTGACCCCGAGCGACGCACAACTGACCGATGTCGAGCAGATCCAGAAAGCCATCGCCGCCGGTGAAGACCCGAGTAAAACCGCTGAAGCCACCGCTGCAGGCCCGAATGCCCCAACGGGTGCGCCGGGCGAGGTGGGCGGCGGCCACAGCTTTGTGTTGCTGGAGGAAGTCGGCGGGCGGGTCGATCCGGTTATCGGTTTCCCCACTGCCGGCTTTAACGGTATTCCCGAGTTTCCCGAAGAACGCCGCGAAGCGGTCATCGACAATGGTGATAACGGCGGCGATATCGTCGTGCCTGTTGTTCCGCCGCCACCGGTGAACAATCCGGTCACGCTCGGCGGGCTTGCGGTAGACGGTGGCGAACTGAACGTAAACGAAGCCAATCTGCCCGACGCCTCTGCCGCCAATAGCGGGGCTCTGACGCAAAGCGGCAGCTTCACCGTATCGGCACCGGACGGTCTGACCAGTCTGAGCATTGGCGGCATCAGCCTGATCAATGCTGGCGTGGCGGTCGGTTTTCCGCAGTCGATCACCACGCAGTTGGGCAACACGCTGACCATCACCGGTTACAACCCGGCAACTGGCGTGGTCAGCTACAGCTACACGCTCAATGGCAATGAAACCCATGCGGCCGGTGACGGCGCCAACAATCTCAGTGAACAGTTCACCGTGATTGCCAGCGACAGCAATGGCGACACTGCCACGGGAACGCTCGACGTCAACATCACCGACGACGTGCCGGTCGCGGTCGATGACGGCAATGGCATCGCTTCAGAAACCTCGTTGACGCTGACCGGCAACGTCCTGACCAATGACGTGCAAGGCGCCGACCGCGTCGTCACCGGTCCGATCACTGCCGGTACGTTCACTGGTACCTACGGCACGCTGGTGCTCAACGCCAATGGCACTTACACCTACACGCTGAACACCAGCGATGCCGATTTCAAAGCCCTGACCGGCGGCGGTAACGGCACGGAAACCTTCGCCTACACCATCACCGATGCTGACGGCGATACCAGCACTGCGAACCTCGTGTTGCAGATCCAAAACAACGACGATCCGGTGATCATCAACGGCTTGAACGTAGAGGGTGGCGAGCTCACCGTTTACGAGAAAAACCTCAGCGACGGCAGCGCGCCGGACTCATCCGCGCTAACGCAAAACGGCACCTTCACCATCACTGCACTGGACGGCGTCACCACGCTGACGATCGGTGGCATTGCCGTGGTCACCAATGGCGTCGCCGCCGGGTTCCCGCAATCGGTTACCACGCCGCTGGGCAGCACGCTGACCATCACCGGGTTCAACGCAGCGACGGGCGTGGTCAGTTACAGCTACACCCTGGTCGACAACGAAGCGCACGCGACCGGCAACGGCGCCAACAATTTGCCTGAGCAGTTCGCCGTCACCGTGGTCGATGACAACGGCACCACCGCCAACGCGACCCTCGATGTGAACATCGTCGACGATCTGCCAAACGCCGTGGACGACAGCAACGCAACCACCGCCTCGGAAGCGCAACTCACGCTGACCGGCAACGTCCTGACCAACGACGTACAAGGCGCCGACCGCGTCGTCACCGGCCCGATCACCGCCGGTACTTTCACCGGTACCTACGGCACGCTGGTGCTCAACGCCAATGGCACTTACACCTACACGCTGAACACCAGCGATGCCGATTTCAAAGCCCTGACCGGCGGCGGTAACGGCACGGAAACCTTCGCCTACACCATCACCGATGCCGACGGCGACACCAGCACCGCGAACCTCGTGTTGCAGATCCACAACAACGACGATCCGGTGATCATCAACGGTCTGGATGTGAACGGTGGCGAGCTCACCGTTTACGAGAAAAACCTCAGCGACGGCAGCGCGCCTGACTCCGCGGCGCTGACCCAAAACGGTACCTTCGCCATCACCGCACTGGATGGCGTCACCACGCTGACGATCGGTGGCATCGCCGTTGTCACCAATGGCGTCGCCGCCGGGTTCCCGCAATCGGTCACCACGCCGCTGGGCAGCACGCTGACCATTACTGGGTTCAACGCAGCGACGGGCGTGGTCAGTTACAGCTACACCCTGGTCGACAACGAAGCGCACGCGACCGGCAACGGCGCCAACAATTTGCCTGAGCAGTTCGCCGTCACCGTGGTCGATGACAACGGCACCACCGCCAACGCGACCCTCGATGTGAACATCGTCGACGATCTGCCAAACGCCGTGGACGACAGCAACGCAACCACCGCCTCGGAAGCGCAACTCACGCTGACCGGCAACGTCCTGACCAACGACGTACAAGGCGCCGACCGCGTCGTCACCGGCCCGATCACCGCCGGTACTTTCACCGGTACCTACGGCACGCTGGTGCTCAACGCCAATGGCACTTACACCTACACGCTGAACACCAGCGATGCCGATTTCAAAGCCCTGACCGGCGGCGGTAACGGTACGGAAACCTTCGCCTACACCATCACCGATGCCGACGGCGACACCAGCACCGCGAACCTCGTGTTGCAGATCCACAACAACGACGATCCGGTGATCATCAACGGCCTCGACGTAAACGGTGGCGAGCTCACTGTTTACGAGCAGAATCTCAGTGACGGCACCAGCCCCAACACCCCGGCCCTGACCCAGAGCGGCACGTTCACCGTGACGGCCCTCGACGGTCTGCAAACCCTCAGCGTTGGCGGCATTGCCGTCGTCACTAACGGCGTGGCCGCAGGCTTTCCGCAATCGGTCACCACGCCGCTGGGCAGCACGCTGACCATCACCGGTTTCAACGCAGCGACGGGCGTGGTCAGCTACAGCTACACCCTGGTGGATAACGAAACCCACCCGAACGCCAACGGTGCCAACAGCATCACCGAGAACTTCAACGTCGTCGCCACGGACACCGATGGCAGCACCGCCAGCGGGCAGATCAACGTCAATATCGTCGATGACCTGCCAAGCGCTTATTCCGATGCAGCTTCAGTGGCGGAGGGCGGCACCGTCAGCGGCAACGTGTTGCTTAACGACATCGGCGGTGCCGATGGCCCGGCCGTGACGGGCGCAGTGGTCGGCGTGCGCGTCGGTGCCGATACCTCGACTTCGGCCATCGGTGGCTTGAACTCGCAGATCAACGGTACCTACGGCTACCTGACCCTCGATGCCAACGGCAACGCGGTTTACCACAGCAATCCCAACACGGTGAATGGGCCCGGTGCGGTGGATGTGTTCACCTACACCGTGCGCGATTCCGACGGCGATGAAAGCACCACCACCATCACCATCGATGTTTCCAACAGCAAACTGTATGCAGTCAGCGACACCGACGTCACCGTCTACGAGAAAGCGCTTGATCTGACCAAGGACGGCGCGGATCTAGCGCCCGGCACGGTCACCGGCAGCGACCCGACCAGCCCCAGCGAAACCGCGTCCGGCACTTTGGTCGGCTCGGTCAACGGTGCCGTCGGCGCGATCAGCTATGCGCTGATTGGCAGCGCCACCGGCAACTACGGGCAGATCGTCCTCAACCCCAACGGCACGTACACCTACACCCTGACATCGCCAGCGACCACCACACCGAATGCCGATGACGGCGCCAACACCCTGACCGAAACCTTCACCTATCAGGCCACCGATTCGCTGGGCAACATCGTCACCAGCACCATCGTAGTCAGCATTGTCGATGACGTGCCGAAAGCGATGAACGACAGCAATGCCAACACGGCCTCGGAAACCCAGCTGACCCTGAGCGGCAACGTGCTGACCAACGATGTGCAAGGCGCAGACGTGGTGGCGACCGGGCCGATTACCCCCGGCACTTTCACCGGGACGTACGGCACGCTGGTGCTCAACGCCAACGGCACTTACACCTACACACTCGACGCCACTGACGCCGACTTCAAAAACCTGCAAGGTGGCGGCAACGGCACCGAGACGTTCACCTACACCCTGACCGATGCCGACGGCGATACCAGCACCGCCAACCTGGTGCTGAACGTCCACAACAATGACGATCCGGTGGTGCTCAACGGCCTCGACGTCAATGGCGGCGAACTCACCGTCTACGAGAAGAACCTCAGCGACGGCACCAGCCCCAACACCCCGGCGCTGACCCAGAGCGGCACCTTCACTGTTACCGCGCTCGATGGACTGCAAACCCTCACTGTCGGTGGCATCGCCGTTGTCGCCAATGGCGTGGCCGCCGGTTTCCCGCAATCAACCGTCTCGCCGCTGGGCAGCACGTTCACCATCACCGGATTCAACGCGACAACGGGCGTGGTCAGCTACAGCTACACCCTGGTCGATAACGAAACCCACCCGAACGCCAACGGTGCCAACAGCATCACCGAGAATTTCAACGTGGTGGCGACCGACACCGATGGCAGTACCGCCAGCGGTCAGATCAACGTCAACATCGTCGATGATCTGCCGACCGCCAAACCCGACACCGGCTCGGTGGCGGAGGGTGGTACGGTCAACGTCAGCGTACTGGGCAACGACGTCAACGGTGCCGATGGCGCGGTTACGGTGATCGGCGTGCGCGCCGGCAGCAACACCGCCACCTCGGCCGTCGGCGGGCTCAACAGCAACATCAACGGCGCCTACGGTTACCTGACCCTCGATGCGGCGGGCAATGCCGTTTACCACAGCAACCCGAACTCGGTGAGCCCACCGGGCGCCACCGACACGTTCACCTACAGCATCCGCGACAGTGACGGCGACGAAAGCACCACGACCATCACCATCAACGTCGCCGACAGCAAACTCATCGCCTCGGTCGATCAGGACGTGACCGTTTACGAAAAGGCCTTGGACTTGAGTAAAGATGGCCAGGATCTGGCACCCGGCACGGTCACCGGCAGCGAGCCTGGCAATACCGGCGAAACCGCCAGCGGCACGCTGGTCGGTGCGGTGACCGGCGGCAGCGGTGCGCTCACTTACACCCTGGTTGGCAGCGCCACCGGCACTTACGGGCAGATCCAGCTCAACGCCGACGGCACCTACACCTACACGCTGACTTCGGCACCAAAAACCTCGCCGAACGCCAACGACGGGCCGAACACCCTGAGCGAAAGTTTCACCTACAAAGCCACCGATGCGCTGGGCAACACCACCACCAGCACCCTCGTCGTCAACATCGTTGATGACGTGCCAAAAGCGGTGGCCTCGGATCGCTCGGTGACAGCAGTGGAGATCGATTCCAACCTGCTGATCGTTCTCGACATCTCCGGCAGCATGGCCGATGCCTCGGGCGTTCCGGGCCTGTCGCGCCTGGCGCTTGCCAAGCAGGCGATCAGTGCCTTGCTCGACAAGTACGACGATCTGGGCGACGTCAAAGTCCAACTGGTGACCTTCAGCAGCAACGCCACCGACAGAACTGCCGTGTGGGTGGACGTCGCGACAGCGAAGACGATTCTCGCAGGCCTGACCGCCGGCGGCGGCACCAACTACGACGCTGCCGTTGCGGTGATGCAGACCGCGTTCAACACCTCGGGCAAACTCACCGGGGCGCAGAACGTCGGTTACTTCTTCTCCGATGGCAAACCCACCACCGGGCAGGAGATCGGCACGGCTGACGAGACCGCACTCAAAGCTTTCCTTGATGCCAACAACATCAAGAACTACGCGATCGGCCTCGGCAGTGGCGTGAGCAACGCCAACCTCGATCCGCTGGCTTACGACGGCATCAACCACACCAACACCAACGCGGTGGTGGTCACTGACCTCAACCAGCTCAACTCGGTGCTGTCGGGCACCGTGCAGGGCGCGCCGGTCACCGGCTCGCTGCTGGGCGAGGGCGGCACGTTTGGCGCCGATGGCGGTTTCATCAAATCCATCGTGATCGACGGCACCACTTACACCTACGACCCGAAAGCCCTCAGTGGCCAGGGGTCGCTGATCGCGAGCGGTGGTGTCAATCACGGCACCTTCAACACCGCGAACAACACGTTGAGCATCGCCACCAACAACAGCGGCACGCTGCTGATCAACCTCGACACGGGCGAATACACCTACACCTCGCAGAAAACCACCGCTGTGGTGCTCACCGAAAATATCGGCTTCACCGTCAGCGACAACGATGGCGATCTGGCCAGCTCGACGCTGACCGTAAAAGTGATCCCCAACGCGCCTCCGGTGGCGATGGACGACCACGTCATCACCAACGTGCTGTCGGGCAACATTGTGGTGCCGGGTGAGCTGTTGCTGGCCAACGACACCGATCCTAACGGCGATACCCTCAACGCCACGCCGACCAGTTTCAACACGGGTTGGGTGTCGAAAGCGGCGGACTTCACCGGCACCGGCGCGATCAGTTTCACGGGCACCAACGTCAATACGGCGGCCAACCAGAATCTGGCCAACGTCCGTAGTGCGTTCTCGGCGAACGCGGCAACCATGACCGCCGTGCTGGTGGTCAGCGGCTACCTGGGCGCCGTGACCAACAGCAATGCCAACGATGAAGACCGCATTACCGTCAACCTGCGTCAGGGTGAAACCCTCAACCTCGACCACAACCTGGCGGCCGGTTACGTCGGTATGGAGTACTCGATCAACGGCGGCGGCTGGATCGCGCTGGCGGACGGGCAAACCCTCACTGCGACGTCGAACGCGGTCTACCAGATTCACATCACCAACCTGACCAATCCCTCGGGTGGCAACGTCAACGGATCGGAAAACTACGAGTTGACCATGAAGCTCAACTACGCCGGGGCCCAGGACATCGCCCCGGACTACCACGGCACTTACACCGCCAACGACAATCATGGCGGCAGCGACACCGCCAACGTGAGCATCAGCTATCAGGACGGCCACACCCTCACCGGTACAGCAGGCGATGACGTGCTGGTGGCGGGCACCGGCGACAACATCATCAATGCCGGCGACGGCAACGACGTACTGACAGCAGGCTCAGGCAACAACGAGCTGCACGGCGGCGCGGGCAACGACTTGCTCTACAGCGGCGCGGGCAATGACCTGCTCGATGGTGGCAGCGGTACCGACACCGCCAGCTACGCCCATGCGACTGCTGCCGTCACCGTCAATCTCGGCCTGCTCGTTGCGCAAAACACCCTCGGCGCCGGGACGGACACCCTGACCGGCATCGAAAACCTCGTCGGCTCGAACTTCAACGACAGCCTGACCGGCGACAACAATAACAACGTGATCAACGGGGGCCTGGGCAACGACACCCTCAACGGTGGCGGCGGCGATGATTTGCTGATCGGCGGCATGGGCAACAACACCCTGACCGGCGGGGCAGGGGCCGACACCTTCCAGTGGCTCAAAGGCAACAGCGGCCACGACCTGATCACCGACTTCACCCCCGGCACCGACAAGCTCGACCTGTCGCAACTGTTGCAAGGCGAAAACGGCACTACGTCGTCCCTCGACGACTACCTGCACTTCACCGTCAGCGGCAGCGGTGCGTCGGTCATGACCAGCATCGACGTCAGCGCCATGGCCGGCGCCACGCCGAACCAGACGATCGATCTGGCCGGCGTCAACCTCGCCAGCCACTACGGCGTCACGCCTGGCGCCGGTGGAATGATTGCCAGCGGGCACGACACAGCGACGATCATCAGCGGGATGTTGAATGATCATTCGTTGAAGGTGGATACGGTTTGATCTGAGGCAGAAACGACAAAACCCGCCGTCCCGATCATCGGGGCGGCGGGTTTTTTCATGTCGGCAGATATTTGTTGGCTGTGAGGTCGCCTTCGCGAGCAGGCTCGCTCCCACATTGGAATGCGGTCAACTGTGGGAGCGAGCCTGCTGGCGAAGGGGCCATAGCCGACAGCGAATAACTCAGCAAATGTTCCCCACGCCTGAGTCAGCCCGGCAACTCCAGATTATCCAGCACCCGATTCACCGCCAGCTCTGCGAGCATGATCAATTGCGCAACCCCCAACAGTGTCCCGATCGCTGATGAGTCAGCGACCGACCCCCAATAGAATTCGTTTCCAAGGCACACAAGCCAGCGGGTTCTGGCGTAGCTGCAGGCAACGACGCAAGATTCCGTGGCTGAAATCCGTGTCGGCAGGCTTCCTTTAAACGTTGTTGTTTATTCCGTGTCGACCTGCCAATTCGGCCACATCTCCGACAAACGGTAGCCATACCTGTAATTTCTGACAGTAGCCGCTTTCTGACGATGCGCGCTAAATGAAGCCAGCCATTCGAGCAGTACGACGGCTTGCGAGCCAGCAGGCCACTCAACATTCGTCAGGGAATACGAGCGATGTCCGCCCACAAAACGCCGAACGATGAAACCACGTTACAGAGTGGGCCGCACGACGATATTCCAGCCCCTAAGGTGCCCTTGGTGCTGGATCCGGATGACCCTTTGGGTCTGCTGCCGCTGCGAGCATTGGGGCGCGATTTGGAGGTCACGTTCGAGGGGCTGGATTTCACGACCATTCCCAATCGCACCGATTTGGTGGAACTGGGTTTGATGGCGCGCGGCGCCACTTTCATTCCTGTCAATGAGCGTGAGTACCCGTCCAATATTCCTGTGCAACAGCCGCAAACCCTCACTATTCCCAAGAGCCTTTTAATCCAGGGCGCTTACGATGTTTCGATCCGCTTTTCTCGCAGCATGGTCAACCCTACGGAGTCCTTGAGGAAAAGGATCACCATTGACACCACCAAGCCGAATTTTGGCCTCCAGCCCGATGCGGTCATCTTTCCCGACGAGTTGAACGGCGTCATCACAGAGAGCTATTTGACGCAACACGGACAGGTCATCGTCGAAGTGCCGCATTACACGGATGTGGCAACGGGCGATCGAGCGGTTTATTTCTGGACGGACCAGCTGGATCCGAGTGACCGCGAAGTTGAGATCGGCGAGCATGAATTCAGCGAGCAGGAGATCATCGACGAGCGTTTGCTGGTCACGGTGCAAGCCGATGAGATCCGCGCCTGGGGGCACGGTGATCGCTATATGTATTTCCGGCTCAGGGATCGCGCGGGTAACACCGGGCCAAATGCAAGGCGGGCGGGGATCTTTGTCGATCTCTCGCCGCTTCCAGGCGCGCTGATGCCTCCCGAAGTGCCTTTGAGGCGCAACTTGCTCGATCGCCAGCAGGCGCGCGAGGGCGTTCAGGTAAAAATCGGACATTATGATTTCGCGGACGGGGCACATCGAGTCGCCATCAATTGGGACGGCACCGCACTGACAGAGATTCCGGTCGACCCCAACGATTTTCCGTTGGAGACCACGGTCCCGTGGACGGTCATTCACGCACGGGGCGATGGCCCATCACGCCCCCACGTGAGTTATCGCATCCGTCTGGCAGATGGCAGCTACACCGCGCCTTCACCTGACATTTCGCTGGCCCTGGACTTGACCATCGCGGGTCAGGATCACGTGGACGCCCCGGCATTGCTCAATGAAACACTGGCGAGGCTGGAAATTCGCGGACGAAAATCCGATCTCGCCAACCAGTTGCGCAGTATCGACTTCGGCTTGCCGGCAAGAGCGTTACTGGTGCTCTACGACAATCCTCAGCCTTTTGAAGAAATTGATGTGTACTGGGGGCAGATTCCGACGCCCGTCGCGACTTATCCGGTGAAGGCGGGTGATGTATCAGGCAGCCTTGTCGAGGTTGAAATTCCCTGGGTGCACATCCTGCCAGAGCTGCAGAACCCGAACTTGCCGGTTTATTACGTCACCCGCAATGGTGTGAACGAACAGTACTCACGCAAGACCGAAGTCAATGTGTCGATTGTCATCATCGAAAACCTCAAGGCACCGACATATCCCCACGCAGGAAGAGAAGGCGTCTTGAATTGTTGTTCCGTGCCTCGTTTGTGGGAGGGCGTTACGGTTCATATATCAGGCAACCCACACTTCGCAGCATTGGATGAAGTGATTGTGCATTGGCAAGGATGTCGCGGGCAAAACGGAACTGACCCGTTCGAGGACGCCTATCACGAGTTTTCGAAAATCATTGATCCTGCGGATGTTGCAGATGGTTTCGATATCGTCGTCACTGATTACGAGAAGTTGATAGCGCCTATGGTGAATAACGGTTCGGCTCTTGTCAGGTACGTTTTGTACAAGCGAGATGGCGGTATAGGTCGGTCGCGTCCGAGTTATGTGATTATCACCAGAACAATGCCTAGTACTAAGGTTTGTTCGCCAGGTAATGAGGTTTTTTGCCCGGAATAAATTCCGCGTAAACAGGTAGTGGATAGGTGTTGGATGTCACGGGTCAAACTGTTGTTTGATTCGCGAGTGAGCTTGTGTTGTAAGCGTGAGTTTTAAACTATTTGCTTAAAAATGGAGAGCGACAATGACTGTCTATGAGAAAAATACTAATGAAGATCCCGGTAGAGCTGCGATAAAGGCAGTTCGTTTGGCAAAGTCGGCTCGTGCAGCAACGCCGCCAGAGTTGCAGGGGTTATTGCCGAACGTTCCAGGTGATGAGTCGAACAAACTGCCGAAGGCACGGCAGGGTGTTGATAATGACGTGATTATCAACAGCGTACTGGAACTCGTTCCTCCTCCTCCTCCGGGGCGATCTGTCGAGTTGCAACTCTTGTGGGATGACCTACCAGTCGGCGAACCTATTCAGGTAAGAACCCCGGTTGCACCAATGCAAACACTAGTGTTGCCCGCTCTTAATACAATTACTGAAGGGCCGCACCGTTTGAATTATCGAGTGACATATGCCGGTGATGTTGGGGACTTTGATACCCCGGTCCAGATCATTATTGATAAGACAGCGCCTAACAGAGATGCTCAGGCGGCAGTCATTGAACTGCCAGCGGAGTATGCTGATTTTCGCATTACCAAAGAGCGGCTGGACGCCAATCCAGTGATTGAACTAACTATCCCTTTGCACTCCGATCGAAGAACCGGGGATGTTGCCGGCGTCTTTATGGGGGCAAGTTACCCGGGGGCGTTTATCGGCTCCTATGTAGCCCCCGATGACAGCAACAGTGCAATGACGGTCGAACTGAAAAAACTTCAGGTCGAAAACGGCCGTGAGGGGGAGCGGATCATTTATTACCAGTGGATCGATCGTGTCGGTAATGAGGCGCAGCAGCCTTCCGTTCCTCTCAACGTCGTTGTCGAACTCACGGCGGCCCCGGCCAACTTGAAACCACTTTCAGTGCCTGAGGCGCCAGCCCCCGACCACCTCATCTCCTTTAGGGATGCCTATCCAGATGTCGCTGTAGTTATCGAGGCCTACGACAACATTGGGCCGGACGATCAAGTGGATTTGCGCTTTGATAACATTCCCCAGCCCCGCAAATTTTCCCGCGATGGCTTTCCGATGATTTTCGATATTCCCTATGAACATGTGAAGCGCAACGGTCTGGGGCCCAGGCCTGTACCTGTGAACTACTCGGTAGTGCGCGGTGCTCAGGAATATCCTGAGCTGACAGCTGTGCCGGTAAATATCGATCTGCGCCGTCCCGGTACACTGCCACCTGATCCTGAAAATCCGGAAGAAGGCAATCCGAACCTGGCGCAAGTATCGGTTCAAGCGGCAGTTACTACCGAACCAAACAAATTTGAACTGGTCGATGCGGGACAGGATGGTACGGCGACTACGGTCATCGATGCAGTCCGCGAAATTGGCGATGTCTATCAGTTGTTTTGGGGGGCGGTCGCTGTTCCAGGCGGTTTTTATGAAGTGGACGGGTCTGAAGTAGATGATGATCCTGTCATATTTACCATTCCTCACGGGTTCATAACTGCTCAAGGTAATAATCCGAAAGTTCAGGTGCATTATGAAATAACCAATCCGTCGTTTCCGGACAACAATCCAAACTCATCTTTGCGACGACCAGTCAGTGTCTACGTTGTTGATGTAACGCTTCCTAAACCCAAAATAAACTTCACTGTAATGAGCGGCGGTGATGAGTTTTTAACTTGTTCTTCACTGAGGAGTGTTGCCGGGCAAGGACAGGTCGCTGTTGTAACTGTGGCGGGGGGCGAGCCTTTGGAGGCGGGGCTTAAGTTGCAGTTTACCTGGGATGGTGTGGGTTGGGATGGTACGGCTCCTGTCCCATTACCGTCTTTTATATTTGATAAGACCCTGTCGGGTAACGAACATCTTGAGGGGTTTACGGTGTATTTACCGTACGCTACAGCCTTGCAGCCGATTCAGGATGGCAGTGGCAGTATT
Organism: Pseudomonas sp. A0308; assembly: GCF_044218815.1. Lineage (NCBI taxonomy): Bacteria > Pseudomonadati > Pseudomonadota > Gammaproteobacteria > Pseudomonadales > Pseudomonadaceae > Pseudomonas > Pseudomonas sp. A0308. Next base: position 1,708,736 of record NZ_CP162581.1, on the reverse strand, counting down.
CGGTATGTAGCTGAAATAGGAGGGCGTGAAGAAAGTTCGGATCCGCACGAAGTGCAAGTCGTTGCGCGTACCAGTAGCGGGGCCCCTTGTCCGATACCTTGATTTTTAACTAAGTGGCACTCTAAAAAAGGAAGGCATCAGCCTTCCTTTTTGATTTTTACTGTTTTGTTTCTCTGCGCTTTGGAATTTCTGCAAAGACGTCATGCGAAAGCAGAACGCCAACTGTGGAGAATTCGCCATTCAGTATCGGACTAATCCTACATTCGACGGGGATTTTTCGCATTAAGCTGCTGGCGGCTAAATAGCCAATCCTTGTTGGGTGGCAAAAAACTGGAGCATGTTGTGAGATATTTACGAACAAAAGTGGTGCATTTTCCTCAAGGGCGCATGACTTTTATGGCGCTTTCGCCACTGTTGTTTATTAGTCCTTCCCTGATGGCGTTGACAGAAGTGGGGGCGGGCGAAAATGTAACTATTGTTGACAGTACGCCTGTTGATAATTATCTGGTGCGCGACGGCGGTGTGTTAAACACCGAAAATGCGCAAACCCATGAAGTATTTGTGCAGACCGGTTCAACCATCAACGCGACAGGCGGCGCTTTCGTGGGTCGCAATCGCAATAGCGCCATTACCCTGACCAACAGTCAGGCCTCACTTAACGGAGTAACGTTGACCGGTGACCGGTCGGCGCTGACGCTGAGGCGTGAGACAGGTTCACCCAATGGTTCTTCTGCAGTGGTCACAGACAGTGTCATACGGGGTGGAACATCGGGTGTGCTGATCACTGGATTGAGCACGCTTGAACTTAATGGTGGCGAAGTCACGGGTGTACTTGCGGACAGCGTCGGAGTCGACGTTTTCGCAGGTGAGGTTCGCGCCAACGGTACAACCATCAGTGGCGGCACCAACGGTGTGCGGATGTCCGCAAGCAGTAGCGGGCTGCCTGACACACTGCTGACGCTCAATGGTGCCACGCTGGAGGGACGGGAGTCGTCGGCCATTCTCGTTCAGGAAGGCGTGCAGGCACAGATCAGCGTTCTGAACAACTCGCAACTACTGGCTGGCAACGGCATCCTGCTCGATGTTCAAGATGCATCCGCGGCGGACATGACGGTTATCGGCAGCACGTTACAGGGCAATATCAACGTTGCCGGCGGCAGCACCGCCAATCTCACCTTTGATCAGGGTTACATGATCGGCGATGTACTGGTCGATGACACCTCGAAAGCCAACCTTACTCTGGACAATCATTCACAACTCACCGGTCGCCTGAACAATGTCGACAGCGTCAACATCAGCAGCAACTCGAACTGGACGATGACCGCAAGCGATTCGATCGGTGCCTTGAGCCTGGATGGTGGCAGTGTCACTTTCGGCGCAGCGGAGGCGCCCCGTCTCTATCACCAGTTGAATGTTGGCACGCTATCGGGCAGTGGCACTTTTGTCATGAAAGGCGATTTCGCCAGCGGCGAGCGTGACTTCCTGAATGTGTCGGGCGATTCGGCGGGCGACTTTGGTCTCGCAGTGGCTGCTTCGGGGCTGGATGCAGCGTCGCCTAAGCAATTGATACTGGCGCGTACCGCCACGATCGACGCGGCGCAGTTTGCTTTGGCGGGCAACAGCGTTGTAGACGTCGGTACCTGGTCTTACAGCCTGAACAGCCGAGAGAATGGGGAAGGTGGCAAGGATTGGTTTCTGGATCCGGCGACCGAGGTGATCAGCCCGGGTGCGAGTTCCGTACTGGCGTTGTTCAACACCGCACCGACCGTTTGGTACGGCGAGCTGAGTTCGTTACGCAGCCGCATGGGCGAATTGCGATTCAACGGTGGCGAGGCGGGCGGCTGGATCCGCACCTACGGCAATAAATACAACGTGGCCGCTGGGTCGGGTGTGGGCTATCAGCAACAGCAGCAGGGGCTATCCCTTGGCGCTGACACCCGGATAGGTGAAAGTCAGGTGTTGGTCGGTGTTATGGCGGGGACGAGCAAGTCCAATCTGGACCTGGATCGCGGCACTTCGGGCACGGTGGAAAGCTACTACTTCGGCCCGTATCTGACCTGGCTCGACAGTGCGACCGGTAACTACGCTGACGTCTCGCTCAAGGTTAACAAGTTCCGCAATGAGTCCAAGGTCAATCTCAGTGATGGCAGCCGCACCAAGGGCGACTATGACAACTGGGGGGTGGGCGCATCCGCTGAGTTCGGTCGCCACATCAAACTGGCTGACGACTACTTCATCGAGCCGTTCACGCAATTGTCGGCAGTGCAGATTCAGGGCAAGCAATACACCCTGGATAACGGCATGGACGCTGATGGCGATCGCATGCGTTCGTTGGTTGCCAAGGCGGGTGCCACGGTCGGGCGCAACTTCGCGTTCAATGATGGGACCATCGCCCAGCCTTACCTGCGTGCGGCAGTCGCACATGAGTTCGCGTCGAACAACGAAGTGAAGGTCAACGACAATGTGTTCAACAACGACTTGTCGGGTTCTCGTGCCGAGTTTGGCGCGGGGGTGGCGGTCGCCCTGTCCGACAAGTGGCAAGTGCATGCGGACTTTGATTATTCCAAGGGTGAGCATATTGAACAGCCTTGGGGAGCGAACGTGGGTGTGAGGTTTAATTGGTGAGGTGTCGCCGGGTGTTTCGCCACGAGCGATGCGCGCGCTGTTGCCAATTGCAATGAGGGTAAAGAAAAGCCGCTTGCTCCAGACCGGAGCAAGCGGCTTTTTTAAGTCAGCTGTCTATGCGCGCCTGATACCCCATCCATCGGCAGTGCCGCCGCCAATGCCGATATCTACCCGATAATCCAGTTGGCCCGTGGCAGGATAAATTACCCACTTCTTGCCGAAGAAATACGCTTCGGGAGTCCAGCACCAAAGTTCTATGGTGCGTACACCGCGATAATTGTTGATAAAGGCTGTCCACTCCGACCGGGAGGGAATTCTTCCTCCTTGGCTTGCAACCAGGTTGGCGGCATAGGTGTAGGTGTTGCGGCCGGTGTTGAATAACGTTTCCACATTTGAGGTAGAGACGGAGTACTGAGCGCTTTGATTCGCGGCATCCGTAACGACGATGGTAGTACTGCCATTGCCCTTGGAAATCACGCGGCCGGTCGCAGTGACTTCCGCAATATTGGAATTGTAGGAGCTATAGCGGTAAGGCGGTACACCGCCGCTGGCCTGTCTATCGCGAAAGGCCCCAGCCGGCGGGTTCGTAGGTGTAGGGCCATACCTCAAGTGCCAGCCGTTCAAGCTCATATGCGAAGTGTCGATAACCAACGGCGGGTGCAAAGGCTTGACTGTGAAGTTGCGCACCGTCGAGTTTTGCCCGGTGGACACCGCTTTGGCATACACCGCGTGGCTGCCTACGCTGACTGCAAGCGTCGCCCTCCATTCACTGGCGCCAGCGGTAACTGTCAGCCTGTAGCCATTGTTGTCATAAATTTGTACCTGTCGGTTAGGTGTGACAGTACCGCGCAAGGTCACCGAGGTTCGCTTGGTCTCGCCGTTGTTGGGGACTTCGACGAGGCCATCGTGTACCGAGGTCAGCGTCGGTGCGATGTGTGCGGCGACGGTAAAGTTTCTTGGATCGCTTTCCACTGGCTGCACGTCGTACAGCGCCTTGGCTGTCAGACTGTGTGACGTCAGCGTCAGACCGCTGACAGACACCTCCCATGATTTATTGGCCTTTACGGTAACAGGTGAGCCAATCAGCGAACCCTTGTTGTACAGCTGAATCTGTTCTCGCGGCGTCGCAGTGCCTTGCACTTTCACCGACGTGTCATAGGTCGTGCCGTTGTGGGCTACCGATCCGACCGAGTCCGTGACGGAGGAGATAGTCGGTGCAATATGCGCCGCGACAGTAAAGACCCGGGGCGGTGCCGACACCGGATTACTGCCGTACTCAGCGCGGGCGGTCAGGCGATAAACCTTCAATGACAGGTCGGTCATCTGATAGGTCCAATTGCCGCTCGCCTCGATGTTCACTGTGTCGATTGGCGTTCCCGCATCAAGCAGGGTGATCGTTTCATTTGGGCTCGCCTTGCCGGTCAATGTCACCGCGCGGTAGTAGGTCGTGCCGTTCATATCGACTTCACCGCGGATATCGGTGACCCGCGAGATCGTTGGTGTAACGGCCAGCGCCACGACGAACGTCCGAGCGGGACTCGACGGCGGGTCGACCTCATACTTGGCCGTTGCGACCAGGCTGTAGGTTTTCACTCGCAGATTATTGATGCGGTGCTGCCAACGGCCGTCATCATCGACATCGAGGGTGACGAGGGAGGCATTGCTTTCGAATAGCTGGACCTGCATGTTTGGCGTCGCAATGCCCTCGATCAACACACTGTTGTCGTAAGTCGTTGCCCCGTGAGCAATCTGGCTTCGGGAGTCGCTCACCGAGAGGATTTCCGGGGTGTGGACGAATTTGACCGTGAAGGTTCGAGGGCCGCTGAACACCGGATCGGCGTCATACAGCGCCTTGGCCGTAATGCGGTAATCCTTCTCGGTGAGTATGCCGATCTTCAGGCTCCATCGACTGTCCACGCCGACCTCTGCGGTTCCCAGCGACGTCGAACCGCCATCAAACAATTCGATGGTTTCCCCGCGCGTGGCGGTACCGCTGACGGTGACATGGTCATCGCGGGTTTTACCGCCGTCGATGACTTCACCGCGAGAGTCGCTTACCCCATCGATGATCGGCGTTACGTAGTCGTAACGGGTTCTGACGGTCAGGTTGAGCACCGGAAATACGCAAGCGCTGTCCTCTGAAAGGTCATTGTCGAACGCCACCTTGCAGATCACGGTCGCCTCTGAGGAATGGCCCAACTTGAGCAGTTCGCTTCGCTGCAATGTTTCGTTGAGTCCGTTTGTGACTTGCGTCGAGGTGATCTCCCTGCCGTCGAGAATCTTGATGATGTAGGGAACACCTGCCGTGGTCTTGCCAATCAGCAGCAACCAGATGCGCTGCCTGGGCGCGATGAATGGCCATCGTTTGACCAGCACTCTTGGGTCGCCACTGAACATCATCAAGTCCAGAACCGAGTTCAATGCCTGCGGCACCTCGGGGCGCGGCAGGTCGTTCTCGGGATCCTGAAAATTCAGCACCCGCAATGCCAATGATTGCGACTCGGTCGCTTTGCCGTAACGGTTCACCAGATGGAGGACGTACACCACTTTATTGATGTTCGGCACTACTACCGAAGGGAGCAGGCGGAACGCGACAGTCCCGCTTGCGTGCGCCGGTTTGACCTGGTCTACGGATGTGCCTGGACCGGGTGTTCCGATCCATCGCAGGTTTACGGTGTCGAGCGCCGTATCCATGCTGGCATAACTCACCAGCACGTCTACACCATTCAAGGCTTTCATTGGGTCGAGCAAACCCTCGCGGGCTTGCTCTACGATCGGTGGGGGCAGCTCCCCCACCAGATATCCGACCATCAGATTCAACGTTGCCGAATGGCTGAACAAGCCTGTGGCGGCGTGTTTGATCCAGTAAAAAACCTCGACAATCTGACCGATGTTGATCGTCACGAACTGTTCATCCACCCTGAAACGTACAGGGCGACCTGCCGTCACGGTGGTAACCGGTACCCAGTCGCTGGTGCTGCCCAAAGGGTGCTCCGCACGCCAACCGAAGGAGACGATGTCACCGGTCTCGGTTTTCACCTGATCGATCAGCACATGAACGATATCGAACACTCGGGATGGGTCCAGCACATCTGGCGGGTCGGCTTCCTCGACCACCGGCATTGGCAGCGTGGCGCGGATTTTCTCCACCTTGGCCAGCAACCTCTCGGATTCAGTGACACCGTAGAGCGCCGCCTGGTCGTTGGACACTCGGTAGGAAAGATCGAGTTTGGCCAGCGGGCTGATGTGCTCGGCGCCGATGTAAAAAGTGATCAATCCTGCCTTGGCGTCATTTTCGCTGACGATGCGCTCTTCCTCGTATAAATAAGGTTGACCGCTGGGCTTCGTGCCCTGCCAGATCAGGTTGGTCAAATCACCACTGGCCATGCCGGGATAGCGCACGTCGACGGTCGCGTAGGGTTCGTCCGAGTGCAGCGTGTCGCCGCGAAGCTCACGAATGGTCGGCTCTGGCAGCATCTCAACGTCACCCACCACGTCGGCAAAAGTGCGCCTGGATGAGAGCGTCTCGCCATTCTTTTTCTTCAACAGAAATGAAGCATCCGCCAGGCCCATGGCGATGGCTCTGATATCTGCGTAGGACACTTCCCAATCCAGAATGGACGGTATGTTGTCCACGGTTTTACACGCTGAACGGATCAATGGCTTACCGGTCTTGGGCGTGCCGATGAAGGAAAAGATCACTTCGTCTCCGAGAGCGAAATCCTTGCTCTGCACATGAACCCGAATCGTGACGTTCTGTTTGTTCAGATCCCTGATCGTAATGATGCCGTTGATCGATTGTTCGATGACGGGCGCTTCCAGGCGCCAGCCACCGGCATCAACGCGAACGCGCGTGCTTTGCGAACGCCGGACCGCCCAGTTAAAGACGATATCGCGAATGTGATAGCGCACTAGCAATGCCACACTGTCTCCCCCGGCCAGAATGGCTGCCTGATCGGCGATGATCACGATGGGGGTTTTTCTATCGGCCTCATCCTGTGTCACGGTATGGGGCGCAAGAATGTTGTTGGCGCTCCCCCAATGCACCAGGATCGTGTCACCCACTGCCATTTCCGGGTAGAACGGAATGGTAAAGGGCACGCCTTTTTTCGCCCACTCGGCATCAATACCTTGCTGCACGACATCCTCGGGCAACTGCACCGGATGCAGCTCGGAATGCCCGTCCGGCAGATGCGGCGCCTTGTCGCGACCGCCGGGGTTCGTGAGTTTGACCAATAATCGCGACGCCACCGAATCGTCATCGGGCGTCGTTTGGCCAGCTCGCAGCAACCGGTAATAGCAGCTTTCGACCCAGCCTGGTTTCACGAGCGCCGCAGGCAAATAGAAGAACAGCGTTTTATTGACTTCGTCAGACGCTACCTCTCTGGTGAAGACCTCTATGTCATCCCAAAAAATGAAGAGCATGTCGCGCTCACTCATGCCGATGTACGGATTGATCGCACACAACATACCGTTGGGGTTGTCTTTGACCATTGCGATATTGATGCCGCCATCTCCGTCTTTAATGGGACGAACAATACCCGCGATCAGCAGGGGACGAAGCGACCGCGTCTCGTTGTCGTCGACGTGGGGGAACAGGTAGAGGCTCCGGGATGGCATGTTGCGACTCCTGTAGAGCGGCGGCTATTTTCGATGGCGCGGGTCTGGATCGATTAAGCCTCCGGGTGGAGATTTGCGCACCTGTCAGATCTGACAGGTGTGAGAGGGTTTCCGATGAATGGCGGGTCGCTTGAGAGGGGGGCTGTTGGAGGGTGACTCAATGCTTGCGCAGAGTTTTTTGCCGCAAAATATAGACCGTGACAAGCACTGCGCTGGTCAACATGAACCCTCGCGCCCACGGCAGTGGCACCAGATAGCAAGAGAACAGAATGCTCGCCCACATCAGCCCGATCGCGTAGACCTTGCCCTTGAGTGGAATACCGTTGCCGTCGAGATAATCGCGAATCCATGGCCCGAGCCGGGGATGTTCGACCAGCCAACGATAGAAACGCGGAGAACTGCGGGCGAAACACGCGGCCGCGAGTAGCAGGAAGGGAGTTGTGGGCAAAACGGGGAGGAAAATCCCGATCACCCCCAATGCCACGCTGAGCCAGCCGATGGCCAGCAGGAAGTAGCGCAACATCAGGGGGCGGTTGCCTATGGGGTTGTCCATAGGCTGGATCTTAGTGGTGACGTGGCTTGAGGATCGCCGGTTTTTCGTCTGGCGCCTGGCACAGCAGGTACAGCGCAGTCAGGGCTTCCGGGATCTGCACAATCATGTCGTCCATCAGATTGGCGTCTTGAGCGATGTCTTCGAACTCGGGTTGTTCGTCGAACAGGCCCGAACCGACCATGATCGGCAGGAGCATTTCGCTGACTTCTTCTTCGGCAGTTTCGAACCAGGCGGCTTCACGCAGGAACACGCCTTCCATGAAACCGATGCACCAGCCGCGCAATTCCGAATCGTCCGGGTCTTCGCCCAGATCCAGCTCGCACGGCAGTTCGAATTCTTCATCGGACGCCAGTTGACGGGCGATGTGCGCCTTGAGGCCGATCAGGGTGGCTTCGATCTCGGCACGTTGTGCTTCGTCGCTGTAATGCGGCTCTTCGGCGAACAGGGCGTCGATCCATTCACGCTCCGACACTTCTTCGGAGCAGATCGACAGCGCGGTCAGGTAACCGTGGGCGGCCACGTAATCCAGCGCCTCGTCGTGCAGCTCGTCGGCGTCGAGGAAGACTTGCAGGCGGGTCAGTTGCTCAGCGAAGGACATTACGTTGCTACCTTGGGGAATCAATAATGCGGGAATTCTAGGCCTTCTTGCGCGCTCAAGCCAGCCGCATGGCAGATTTGCCGCAATTGCCGGGCTGCATATAAATCCTGTGGGAGCGAGCCTGTTCGCGAAAGCGGCGTATCAGGCACTTTTATATCGGCTGACCCACCGTATTCGCGAGCAGGCTCGCTCCCACAGGGGATTTATGTGTGGCAGGGTTATCAGTGTCTTATCAGCGGCACCCTGTGCATGGGAGGCCTCGGGTATACTGCCGCGTTTTGCGATCCCTGCCCGCATTGCGGTTGTCGTGCAATGCGTTCTTACGTTTTGTTTAAACGGCACTGGCTGTTCTGAACCAGCCTGAGCAGGGATGTATCGGTAGATTTTTGGAGTTTTTATGCTCGAACAGGCACAACGCGTCCTCAAGGACATCTTCGGCTACGACAGTTTCCGTGGCCGCCAGGGTGCAATCATTGAGCGCGTGGCCAGTGGCGGTGACGCGCTGGTATTGATGCCTACCGGTGGCGGCAAGTCCCTGTGCTTCCAGGTCCCGGCGCTGTTACGCGATGGCCTGGCAGTAGTGGTATCGCCGTTGATCGCCCTGATGGATGACCAGGTTGCCACCCTCGAAGAGCTGGGCGTGGCGGCCGCCGCGCTGAACTCCACGTTGAGTGCCGAACAGCAGCGTGATCTGGCAACGCGGATCAAGCGCGGTGAAGTGAAGATGCTCTATCTGGCGCCCGAGCGTCTGGTGCAGCCACGCATGTTGTCCTTCCTGCAAAGTCTCGACATTGCGCTGTTCGCCATCGACGAAGCGCACTGTGTGTCGCAGTGGGGCCATGACTTCCGTCGCGAGTACCTGCAACTCGGGCAACTGGCCGAGTTGTTCCCAACTGTGCCGCGCATCGCGCTGACTGCCACCGCCGACAAACGTACCCGCGAAGAAATCGTCGAACGCCTGCATCTGCAGAACGCCGAGCGCTTCCTGTCGAGCTTCGACCGACCGAACATTTTCTACCGCATCGTGCCCAAGGAGCAGCCGCGCAAGCAGTTGCTGGCGTTTCTTGCCGAGCGGCGCAGCGATGCCGGCATTGTCTATTGCCTGTCGCGCAAGAAGGTTGAAGAAGTCGCGGCATTCCTTAGCGATCAAGGCTTCCCGGCGCTGCCGTATCACGCCGGTCTGCCCAACGAGCTACGCGCCTTCAACCAAAAGCGTTTCCTCAACGAGGAAGGCCTGATCATGGTCGCCACGGTGGCGTTCGGCATGGGCATCGACAAGCCCAACGTGCGTTTTGTTGCCCACCTCGATCTGCCGAAATCCCTCGAAGCGTATTACCAGGAAACCGGACGCGGTGGTCGTGACGGTCTGCCGGCGGATGCGTGGATGGCCTACGGTCTGCAAGACGTGGTGATGCTCAAGCAGATGCTGCAAAACTCTGAAGGCGACGAGCGTCACAAGCGTCTGGAGCAACACAAGCTCGACGCGATGCTGTCGCTCTGCGAAGAGACTCGTTGCCGTCGTCAGACACTCCTGGCGTATTTCGATGAGCAGATGGCCGAACCTTGCGGCCATTGCGACAACTGCGTCGACGGCGTGCAGACCTGGGACGCCACCGAGCCTGCACGTCAGGGTTTGTCGGCGATCTTTCGCACCGGTCAGCGTTACGGCGTCGGCCATCTGGTCGATGTGCTGCTGGGCAAGGACAACGAAAAGGTTCGCAGTTTCGGTCATCAGCATCTGTCGGTGTTCGGCGTTGGCAAGGCTCTGAGCGAAAGTGAATGGCGCTCGCTGTTCCGTCAATTGGTTGCGCGTGGACTGGCCGATGTCGACCACGAAGGTTATGGCGGCTTGCGTTTAAACGACTCCTGCCGGCCACTGCTCAAGGGCGAAGTGACACTGGAACTGCGCCGCGATCTCAAACCACAGGTCACCGCCAAGAGCGGCAGCAAGAGCCAGGCCAGCCAATTGGTGCGCGGCGAAGAGCGCGAGCAGTGGGAAGCCCTGCGTGCGTTGCGGCGCAAACTGGCCGAAGAACACGGCGTGCCGCCGTATGTCATCTTCCCGGATTCGACACTTCTGGAAATGCTTCGCAGCCAGCCAACTTCGTTGGCGGAAATGGCCCGGGTCAGCGGCGTCGGTGCGCGCAAGCTGGAGCGCTACGGCGATGCTTTCCTCGAAGTGCTCGGCGGCGAGGTCGAGGCGCCGAAGGTGGTGGCCGATGTGCGTCACGAGCTCATCACCCTGGCCCGCGCCGGCATGACCCCGATGCAGATTTCCGGGCAGTTGCAGTGCTCGGAAAAGAACGTCTACACCATGCTCGCCGAGGCGATCGGCAAGCAACAACTCTCACTGGAACAGGCTCTGGACTTGCCTGAAGAGCTGATGGGCGAGGTGCAGGACGCGTTTCTTGATGGCGAGGGTGAATTACCGCCGGTCGCCGAAATCGCCGAACTGTTCGCCGGTCGTGTTCCTGAAGGCGTGCTTTATTGTGTGCGGGCTGCGCTGCAATCCGAGTTCGAAATGTAATTCGGTCCAACCCTCATCGGAACGCCGCCCGCAGCCCTCTCCAAGAGGAGAGGGAGCCGGCCGAGGTGTTTTGCGGATTACATCGACCCGACAGACCAGGTCGATCAAGGATTCGGTAAAGCCCTGTCACGTCGGTGGATTTGTGCAGCATCCCCCAATCAAGCCCCTCTCCCTTTGAGAGAGGGGCTTTTCAAGATGTAACGATTCAGTACAGACCGACACTTGCCTATAGCTGTAGCTCATGCTTAGCTGACTAATAATTAGTTTTTCTCTATTACATCCGTCTAACCATGAGTGTTTTATGCCGTTAACCGATCAACACCGCTTTGGCATGCAACTGGCCCAGATGTCCCGCGGCTGGCGTGCCGAGCTGGACCGGCGTCTGGCCGGCCTTGGCCTGTCCCAGGCGCGCTGGCTGGTGCTGCTGCATCTGGCGCGTTTCGAGGAAGCGCCGACACAGCGAGAGCTGGCACAAAGCGTTGGCGTCGAAGGCCCCACCCTCGCGCGCTTGCTCGATAGTCTGGAAAGCCAAGGGCTGGTGCAACGCCAGTCGGTGGTTGAAGACCGCCGGGCGAAAAAAATTGTCCTGTGTGCACCGGCCCTGCCGTTGATCGAACAAATCGAAACCATTGCTACCCAACTGCGCCACGAATTGTTCGACGGTGTCGACGAGGCGGATTTAAAGGTGTGCATGCGTGTTCACGGTCACATTCTGGCCAACCTGGAAAAATCTTGAGGCATAACCGCGTGCCAGTTTTTTGAGAGATCGCACTGAGCAGACTATAAGAACTACTAGGCAATATCGTGTTCGTACCGGATGTGCGAACGCATAAGAAGTCGGTTTTGCTTATTTAAGGGATGCTCATGCTCGCAAGTTGGCACACGGTACTGCGCGTTTACGCCAAGGGATTATTGGTCGCTGGCGCATTCGGTTATTCGACCTTGTCGATGGCTTTGGGACTTGGCGAGATCACGATTCACTCAGCCCTCAATCAACCGCTCAAGGCCGATATTGCGCTGATCGATGTCGGGACACTGACGCAGAACGACCTGTCAGTGAGCCTGGCCACGGCAGAAGAGTTTGGCCGTGCCGGGGTCGAGCGGGTGTTTTTCCTCAACGACCTCAAGTTCACGCCGATCCTGCATGGCAATCGCCAGATGATTCGGGTGACCTCCAGCAAACCGGTCAACGAACCCTTTCTGAATTTCCTGGTGCAGCTCAATCAGCCCAATGGGCGATTGCTGCGCGAATACACGGTGCTGATCGATCCGCCGGGTTCACCGGGTATCGTGCCGGCTACCGATGAGCCGGACCCGCGCGCGCAATCCTCAGCATTTCCCACTGTCGAGCCCGTGAGCGCGCCACCACAGGCGGCCCAGGGCAAACGCGCCATGCCGGCCGCGCCTTCATCCACAACCGCTCCGGCCAACGATGCACTGGCCGAACAACTGGCAGCCAGCGTGTTGCAGAACCAGCAGTTGCAAAAGTCCCTTGATGAGCTGAACGCCAAACTGCAGGCGCAGGATGTGCAGATTGCCGACGGCAGGAAACAGGTCAGTGATCTGCAAGCACGCTTGATCGAGCAGCAAAAGGCACCGCCAGCGCCATTAGTGACACCGGCACCAACACCGACAGCTGCCGCTGCGCCAATCGAGCCCGCAGAGGACGGTTTGAACTGGCCATTACTCGGTGGCTTGCTGTTGCTGGTGACATTGGCCGGGTTGCTCGTGCTCCGTCGACGCCAGCAACAGCAGCAGGGCGATGCACCTTTGCCGTTATTACCGTTGAGCAACGAGCCCGATGGGGATGACGCCGGTTCCTCACAGGGGGCGACTGAACCGGTCATGGGGCACGCCTCGGCCGATCCGCGTGAAGAGCCGACGGCGGGTGATGTGCTGGAAGCCGTGGGGATTTACCTGGCCTATGGGCGCCTAGGCGAAGCCGCCGGACTGTTGCGCGACGCGCTGCACAAAGAGCCGGAACGCACCGATCTTGGTTTGCAGCTACTCGAAGTGCTAGGGCGTCAGGGCGATAGCGCAGCGTTCGAACAGCAGGAAAGTCATTTGCGTGAACAGGGAGTTGCTGCACAAGCCTTGCAGGATATCCGCGCTCGGCATCCGAAGCTGTTGGGCACTGCGCCGTTGGCGGCAGTCACGCCATCGGCCATTGGCATTGCTCCCGTCGTAGTCGCCGGGCCCGTGTTGCCTGAGGACAATTTCGAGTTGAATCTGGATGAGTTGTCGGTGAACTCCAACTGGGATCTGGAGGACAGCCGCCCGGCACTGGCTCAGTCAGCAACAGACGACTCCAGCTTCGCTTCCAGCCTGAAAGTGTTGCCGCAGGACTTTGACGTGCCAGAGACCGCGGCCAGTGAAGACGCGGAGCTTGAATGGATTCCGGAGCCTGAGGCACAGCCGCTGGACGATGACTTCCTTGAAGCGTTTTCCGATCCGCTGCCCTCGCTGGCACTGGAGCCATTGGATTTACAGATGTCAGCGCCAGACGAGGCGGGGGCGGGGAAGCTCGAACAGGCGCAGACCTGCATCGATGACGGTGACATCGACAGCGCGATTGCGCTGCTCAATGAGTTGCTCAAGGACGGGGACGAGCCTTTGAAGCAAACCGCCAGAACCCTTTTGGCCGGGATCCGATAATTCGAGAGCTTCAGTCACTGTTGCGGCGATCTTGATGACGCCTTCGCGGGCAAGCCCGCTCCCACAAGTATCGATGCCGAACAAAAATGCAGTGAACGACGCTCAACCTGTGGGAGCGGGCTTGCCCGCGATGGCGGCCGGCCAGGCACCCTCACTCCTGAACCTTGATCAGAACGTCTGCCCCAGATTCAAATACACCGCCTGCTCGTTCGCATCATTGAGCCCATAACTGAAATTCAACGGCCCCAGCGGCGTATCGAAGCCAATAAACACACTCGCCGCATTGATGTAACCGCTGTCGAACTCGTTGTCGTTGTTCCACGCTCGCCCACGTTCCAGCGATCCGCCGGCGTACAGCGGGAAGTCCAGCGGCAGATACGAGCGCGGTGTCAGACGGCGGTAATACACCGCCCGCATCAGACTGACGTTCTGCCCGGAAATCGCATCCTCGCGAAAGCCCGACAGCTGGCGCGCGCCACCGAGCAGGAAGCTCGACGTCACCACATTGGTGTCGTCGAGGGTACGGCCATAGCGCCCGCCCAGAATCAATGTGTCCGGTCCGCGGCTCATGGCTTTGTCGAATTTGAACTCCCACTGTCGATAACGCGTATCCGAGCCCAGGCTCGGCTCGAATTGCAGGACTGTCAGGCTGACGTCCTTGCCCTCGTGGGGGTAGTAGACGTTGTCCAGTGAGTCGTAGGAATACTTCAGCGAATAGAAGCCTTCGTTGAAATTCTCGCTGGGCAGGTCCTGATCGCCAATGCGCACATCGGCCTTGCCCCACGCCTCACCGACGCCGAAGCGCACTTCGCCGTTGTTGCCGATTTGCCGGCCGACATTCAAGGCCATGCCGTAACGCTCGACGCGGTACTGGGCGACCGGATCATTGTCGAGCACCGCATCGACGTTTTGCGCCTCGAACACCACCGACGGCGCGATGAAGTAGCGTGAGCCAACGTCCAGCGGCTGATAGAACTCGCTGTAAAGCTCTTGTGTGTCGCCAATCTGCACACGCGTCAGCCATTCCGCACCGAGACGATTGATGCCGTTTTTGCGGTAACTGGCACCGAGGTTGAAAGCACTGCTGCCGCGCATGTCGTCTGACAGGTTCAGGCCGACCCTCAGGTAATCGGTGCCACTGCGTTTGCCGCGGGCACTGATTACCAGGGTGTGATCCTGCCCCTTGTGCACCACGCGGTACTGCACCTGTTCGAAGTAGTCGAGGCCGTACAAGGTGCCCATGTCCGAATGCAATCGACCCAGATCCAGTGGTTCGCCGATGTGTTGGCGAATGTAGTAGCGGATCACGTCGTCGTCGACTTTCGAATCGTTCTCGACCTTGATCGCGGTGATGATCGGCGTACGTTGACCCGGCGCTCGGGCGGCGTTGAGTTCGGCGTCCTGGGACTCGGCAGGTTTGAGACTGGCGAGGCGCGCGTCAAGGATTCGGGTTGCGCGATAACCCGCATCGATCATTTCCTGGGCGCGGCCGAAATCAGTCACGCCGAAGCTTGCCAGCGACGGTTGTATCAACACGTCAGTGGCTTTCAGCGCGGCCAGTTGTTCTTCAGAGTTGCGTCGGGTCATCAGGGTGATCGACTGGTTGAGCACATCGACCACAGTGTTAAGTTGCTTGCGACCGCGCAGCGGCGTACCGATGTCGACCACGATGGCGATGTCGACGCCCATTTGCCGCGCGACATCCAGCGGAATGTTGTCGGTCATGCCGCCGTCCACCAACAGGCGGCCGTCGAGTTCGACCGGCGCGAACACCGCCGGAATCGACATGCTGGCGCGAATCACCTGGGGCAGGTGGCCCTTGCGGAATACCACTTTTTCGCCATTGGCGATGTCGGTGGCCACGGCGCGGAAGGGGATCGGTAACTTGTCGAAATCCCGGGTGTCGCTGGTGTGCGCCAACAAGCTTTCGAGCAACAGCGCCAGATTCTGCCCCTGAATCACGCCCAGTGGC
Source organism: Pseudomonas sp. A0308 (assembly GCF_044218815.1). Classification (NCBI taxonomy): domain Bacteria; kingdom Pseudomonadati; phylum Pseudomonadota; class Gammaproteobacteria; order Pseudomonadales; family Pseudomonadaceae; genus Pseudomonas; species Pseudomonas sp. A0308. The sequence continues at coordinate 1,693,186 of NZ_CP162581.1, read as the reverse complement.
AGGCCGAGACTGCCGTCGTCGCGAAAGCTGAGTTTTTGTTTTACCAGAAAGTCGCGGTCATCCTGTTTGCGCCGGAACGGCACGTCTTCCCGGGGCGGCGCGTCGGACAGCGCCTGCTGCCAGTCGATTTCCAGGGCGAGCTTTTCCAGTTCGTCGATCTTGTAGCCCGAGGCATACAAGCCGCCAACCACCGCACCCATGCTGGTGCCGGCAATCGCATCGATCTTGACGCCTTGCTCTTCCAGCGCCTTGAGTACGCCGATGTGCGCCAGACCACGAGCGGCCCCACCGGACAGCACAAGGCCGACTTTCGGTCGCGGCGCTTCGCTGGCAAGCGCGAACAAAGGAAGAAAACCAAGCAGCAGGCAGAACAGCAGACGGCGCATTGTGAGTCTCGGGGCAAACGATAAAGCCGGGTATTATAGCGGCGCCCTCTGTCTCCGGAGTTTCATTGAACATGACTGTCGCAAAAGCAGAAGTTGTCATCACCTATTGCACCCAATGCCAGTGGCTGCTGCGCGCGGCGTGGCTGGCGCAGGAACTGCTCAGCACCTTCGGCGACGACCTCGGCAAAGTGTCACTGGTACCGGGCACGGGCGGGGTGTTTCACATCACTTGTGATGGCGTGCAGATCTGGGAGCGCAAGGTTGATGGCGGTTTCCCGGAGGCCAAGGTGTTGAAGCAGCGGGTGCGCGACCAGATCGATCCTGATCGCGACCTCGGCCACAACGACCGCACTCAGTGAGACGCGGCTTCGGCGGCGACGGTTTTTTTGTCGGCACTGCCTGACATTCGCGCCGACACCACGATGGCGACGATGATCAGCGCACCGCCTAGCAGCATGCGTAACGTCGGATTTTCATCGAACAGCAACCAGGCAATTGTGATGCCGTAGACCGGTTCCATGGCGAACACCACAGCAGCGGTGCGCGCCTTGATCACTGCCAGACTGGCAACGAACAGACTGTGGGCGACGCCGGTGCAGAACACGCCGAGCAGGGCGATCCACAACCAGTCCAGCGCGCGCACTTCGCTCAGTTGTGGCGCCGCCACTGGCAGCAGACACAAAGCCACCACGACGTTTTGACAGAGTGCTGCCTGCACTGCCGGGATTCGCCCGGAGCTGGCGCGATTGGTCAGCGACAACAGGGAAAACAGCAGCCCGGACAACACCGACCAAAGCAAACCTATGGTTGCACCGCTGCCAAGATCGAACGCCGGGGTCACCAGCACCAGACCGACGCTCACCAGCACCACCAGCAGAATTTCATTGGCACGGATGCGCTCGCGAAAGATCAGCCCTTCGAGAATCACCGTGAACGCCGGGAAACTGGCAAAGCCAAGCGTCGCGATGGCTACACCCGCGACCTTCACCGAAATGAAAAAACTCACCCAGTGCCCGGCCAGCAATACACCGCTGAGCAGCAGACGCCGCCAATCCACGGCCTGGAGTTTTTGCCAACCGTGCTGGCTGGCGAATCGGGCAAAAAATGCCAGCGCGATGACGGCGAAAGCGGCACGTCCAAAGACAATCACGGCAGGGGACGCGGCGGCGAGTTTGCCGAACACGCCGGTCAGGCCAAACATCAGAGCGCCAATATGCAGGGCGCCGAGGGCGGTACGCGGAGTCATTGCAGTCCTTAATTCAAACGCAGATTCACAGACCTATTGAAACGTGTCGCAGCCCATAAATCTGTCGGCAAACTATTGTCCTTTGTCGCCAGCCTCGCGCCGCAATTGGCCCGGCGAGGCGCCAAACTCGCGCAGCACTGCTGCCGCAAATGCACTTTGCGAGCTGTAGCCGACCCGACTGGCGATTTCGCCAATCGGCAGCACAGTCTCACGCAGCAGGGTCACAGCCTTGTGCAGGCGCCGACTGCGGATGTAGTCCATCGGCGTCTGCCCGCATTCAGCCATGAAGCGCGCGTGCAGACGTGCGCTGGATAATCCTGCGATCCGCGCCAGATCAGCGACTTGCAACGGATAAGCAGCATGCTGCTCGATGTGCGCATCCAGCGCCGCGTAAGGCAAGCGCCGGGCGGTGAGTTCGACAGGTTGCGCATGATTCAGACTGGCCAGCAGCAAAATCGCGCCTTGCTGCGCAATCAGCGGATCACCAACCGGGCTGTTCGCCAGCCAACTGACCAACTGGCTTTGTCCTGAATCCAGCGATAACCGGGCGGTCTTGTCGAGTAGGCGGCGGCTGGCTTCGGCGTGCTCGCCCAGTGAATCGAGCAGCCATTGCTCGTCAGGGATGTCCATGACCAGACAACGACTGCCTTGTGGACTGCCACAGGCGTGGTGGGCGTCGGCTGGAATGACCACGAAACTCTGCTGACGCACCTGACTGCCACAGCCCTCGACCTCGAAGTCCAGCGCGCCAGACAAGCCGAACACCAGTTGCGCGTGGTCGTGGCTGTGGACGATCAGGTCGTGAGAGTAATGACGCAGGGTGAGGATCGGTCGCATGGCAGGTCGTCTCCGAAGTGACCGACAGTCTACACCGGCGCCTCCCGAGTGCGTTGTCACAGGACTGACTCGCGGCTGTCATGGACGATTAACCGGGCGCGCGCAAGCTGGCGAAAACATCCAGAGGGTTGCCCATGACCAGCGCCGAGCTCGCCAAACCCAGCCGCAAACAACGGGTGCGAACCTTGTGGATTTCCGACGTGCACCTGGGCACGCGGGATTGCCAGGCCGAGCATTTGTCGCAATTTCTCAAGGGCTATCACACCGACAGGATTTACCTGGTCGGTGACATTATCGACGGCTGGAAACTGCGCGGCGGCATGTATTGGCCGCAGGCTCACACCAACGTGATCCGCCGCTTGCTGACCATGAGCAAGCGCGGCACCGAAGTGATCTACGTCACCGGCAACCACGATGAATTCCTGCGGCGTTACTCGAAGCTGATTCTGGGCAATATCCAGTTGGTCGACGAGGCAGTGCACGTCACGGCTGACGGTCGCCATCTGCTGGTGATTCACGGTGACCAGTTTGATGTGATCACCCGTTATCACCGCTGGCTGGCCTTTCTCGGCGACTCGGCCTACGAATTTACCCTGACGCTCAACCGCTGGCTCAACCACTGGCGCGCGCGATATGGCTACGGTTACTGGTCGTTGTCGGCGTACCTCAAGCACAAGGTGAAGACGGCCGTAAGCTTCATCAGTGACTTCGAAGAAGCCATCGCCCATGAATGTGTGAAGCGCGAATTGCACGGTGTGGTTTGCGGGCACATTCACCACGCCGAAATCCGCAAGGTTGGCGACGTGGATTACCTTAACTGCGGCGATTGGGTGGAGTCGTGCACCGCGCTGATCGAGCATTGGGACGGCACGATCGAGTTGTATCGGCTGGCGGATGCGCAGGCGCGGGAGGCGGAGTTGAAAGCTGCCAAAGTTGCCGAACCCGTCTGAAAAGCAAAAGATCGCAGCCTTCGGCAGCTCCTACAGGGGTACACATTCCAATGTAGGAGCTGCCGAAGGCTGCGATCTTTTGTTCTTAGGCCGGGCTGTGTTCTTCCATCGCCGCCTTGTAGATCGAATTCTTCGGCTGGGCAAACAAGCGCTCCATCATCGGCTCAAAGAAGCTCAACGGCAGCGTGTCGTACTCCGGATCAAACGCCGCTGCATCGTATCTGGCGCAAAACTCGGCAGTTGCCTGAAACTGCGGGTGCTCCTTGTACTGCTCGCGCAGATGCCGATCCATTCCCAGATGATGAAAGAAGTAGTAACCCTGAAACACCCCGTGTTTCTCGACCATCCACAGGTTTTCGGCACTGACGAACGGCTTGAGAATCGCCGCCGCAATGTCCGGATGGTTGTACGAGCCCAAGGTATCGCCAATGTCGTGCAGCAGGGCGCACACCACATATTCCTCGTCACGGCCATCGCGAAAGGCGCGGGTGGCGGTTTGCAGCGAGTGGGTCAGGCGATCCACCGGGAAACCGCCGAAATCGCCTTCGAGCAATTTCAGGTGGGTGGTGATGCGTGATGGCAACTGCTTGGCATAGGCGCTGAAGTCTGCGGCGATGATCGCCCAGTCTTCCTGGGTGCCATCCTGCATACGGGTGAAGCGGGCACTGACGGTCATCGGCAATCCTCGTTGTTGCTTGTTTTCAGAACGCCACGCGACCCAGAATCATGTCGCGGTACATGACGAAGTCGCCGAGCAGGCTGTAGAGCGGATGCTGGAACGTCGCCGGCCGGTTCTTTTCAAAGAAGAAATGTCCGGCCCACGCGAAGCTGTAGCCCGCCAGCGGCAGGGCCAATAACAGTAGCCAGGCGCCTTTGGCGATGGTCAGCGCGAGAATGAAAATAACCAAGGTCGTGCCAATGAAATGCAGGCGACGGCAGGTGCTGTTGTTGTGCTCGCTGAGGTAATACGGATAGAACTCAGCGAAGCTTTTGAAATGCTTGATGTTTTCCACGACTGCGATCTCTGTGGTTATTGTTCTGGCGACGAGTTGTGCTGCGGGTAGCTTATTTGAGTCTAGAGTGATCATGGGGGTGGGCCAGTGACAATTGGCGCCACTTTAGTATCCTTCGCAAATCGGGCCGCAACAGTCGACCCGCCATGCAAAAGAAAAACGCCATGAGCGAACGAACGACTTCTGCAAGCTGGGCGATGGGGATTGTCAAAGCATTGGAGATGGACGGCCTGGATTGCCGGGTTCTGTTCAAGCAACTGGGGCTGGATTACTCGGCTCTGGATGATCCGGATGCGCGTTTCCCGCAAGACTCCATGACCCGGCTCTGGCAACGGGCGGTGGAGGTGTCAGGCAATCCGGCCATCGGTCTGAACATGGGCAAAGTGGTGCGTCCGGCCTCGTTTCATGTCGCCGGTTACGCGCTGATGTCCAGTAATACCCTGGTCGAAGGCTTTCAACGGCTGGTGCGCTATCAACGAATCATCGCCGAAAGCGCCGACCTGAGTTTTCGTCTGCTGGATGAAGGTTACGCGCTGATTCTGACGGTGCACGGCGATCACCTGCCGCCCACCCGGCAAAGCGCCGAAGCGTCGCTGGCCTGTGCGCTCGCCCTGTGCGGCTGGCTGAGCGGGCGCACGCTACATCCGGTCAAAGTGTTGCTGCAGGGCGATGAGCCGGCTGATCTGCAACCCTACAAACACGCTTTCCATGCGCCGCTGGTGTTCAGCGCGCCTTACGATGCACTGATCTTCAAACGCGCTGACATGGAGGCGCCGCTGCCCACCGCCAACGAGGCCATGGCGCTGTTGCACGATCGCTTTGCGGGAGAATATCTGGCGCGGTTTTCCGAAAGCCGTGTGACCCACAAGGCGCGGCAGGTGCTTTGTCGGTTATTGCCTCAGGGCGAGCCCAAGCGCGATACGGTGGCGCAGACTCTGCACCTCTCGCAACGCACGTTGCAACGCAGGCTGCAGGAGGAGGGCACGAGTTTTCAGCAGTTGCTCGATGACACTCGCCGCGAACTGGCCGAACAGTACCTGGCGCAGCCGAGCATGACCCTGCTGGAAATCGCCTATCTGTTGGGCTTTGCCGATCCGAGCAACTTCTTTCGTGCCTTCCGTCGCTGGTTCGACAGTACGCCCGGTGATTACCGGGCGCGGTTGGCCAAGGCGCTCAACGCCGTCAGTGACGCCAAAAGGCCGGTATACACAGTACAAACACCGTAATGATTTCCAGTCGGCCGAGCAGCATTCCGAACGACAGGATCCACTTCGCGGCATCCGGCAGGGTGGCGAAGTTGCCCGCTGGGCCGATGGTCTCGCCAAGGCCCGGGCCGACGCCGGACACGGTGCTGGCGGCGCCGGTCAGCGCGGTCATCCAGTCCACGCCCAGCAGCGACAGGAGCAGGGCGATCACGCAGATGGTGATGGCGAAGAAAAACGAAAACGTCAGAATCGAGCGCACGATCTCTTCGTCGAGCCGGTGACCGTTGTACTTCTGCTTGATCACCGCACGGGGGTGAATCAGCTGATTAAGGTTGGCCTTGAGCAGGATGTAGGCGACCTGGAAGCGGAAGATCTTGATCCCGCCTGCCGTCGACCCGGAGCAGCCGCCGACAAAACCCAGATAGAAGAACAACATCAACGAGAAGTTGCCCCACAGGCTGTAGTCGCCGAGGGCAAAACCGGTGGTGGTCAGCACTGACGTCACGTTCAGCGCCACATGGCGCAGCGCATCCAGCCAATGCAGTTGGGTCGTCCACCAGTACCAGGTGCCGAGCACCAGCCAGGTCACCAGCAACATCGCCAGCATGCCCTGCACCTGCTGATCCTTGATCAACGCTCGGCGATTACCGCGCATCGTCGCCACGTACAGGGTGAACGGCAGGCTGCCGAGAATCATGATGACGATCGCCACCCAGTGCACAGCCGGTTGCGTCCACTTGGCCAGGGATTGGTCGGAGGTCGAGAATCCACCCGTGGAAATAGCCGACATCGCATGATTGATCGCGTCGAACAGGCTCATCCCGGCCCACCAGAACGCCAGGCTGCCGAGGATGGTGATGCCGACATACGCCCCCACGATCAGCCGCGCCACCATGTGTGAACGGGGCATGACCTTTTCCGAGCGATCCGACGATTCGGTCTGGAACAGGCGCATGCCACCAATTCGCAGCAGCGGCAGAATCGCCACCGCCATGCCGATAAAGCCGATGCCGCCAATCCAGTGCAGCAGCGAACGCCACATCAGAATCCCGGGGGACATGCTGTCGAGGCCGTTAAGCACGGTCGCGCCGGTCGCGGTAATGCCGGACATGCTTTCAAAAAACGAGTCGGTGTAGCTGATGTGCTGAGTCAAAAGGAACGGCAGCGCGGCGAAAATACACACCACCAGCCAACTGCTGACGGTCAGCAGGTACATGTCACGCGGGCGCAGGTGAATGTGTTCCGGGCGGCCCGGAATCACCAGTGCGAGGCCGGCAACGAAGGTGATCATGCTCGCCCAGAGGAACGACGGCAGATCGCCGGTGCGGTCGAAAATCACCAGGGTGGCCATCGGCACGACCATGGCAATTGCCAGAGTGATCAGGAAGATGCCGATGATGAAACCAATGATCCGTAAGGTCGGCAACGCCATGAAGTCTGCTCGGGCTGATAGGGGAAGGGCGCCATTCTACCCGTGAGGCAGGGCATGTAAACCGGCATCCTTTTGGCAGATACCGCTAGAATAGCCGCATATTTTTTTCAGGAGGTGGCCGATGCAGGCTCTCGACGCTTTGCTCAACCGTGTTTCCGTTCCACGACTGGTCGAACCGGCCCCTACCGCGCAGCAGCGCGAAGCCCTGTTTGCCGCCGCGTTGCGCGCGCCGGATCACGGGCACTTGCAGCCGTATCGTTTTTTGACCGTCGAAGGCGCTGCGCGCGAGCAGATGGGCGAACTGTTGGCTGAAGCTGCGCAGAAGCAGGAAGGCGAAATCACTGAAGCCATGATCGACAAGGCGCGCAACGGCCCGCTGCGTGCCCCGCTGGTAGTTGTGGTGATCGCGAAACTGCAGGAACACGTCAAGTACCCGAAGGCCGAGCAGTTGCTGGCCGCCGGGTGTGCCGCCCACGGGATTTTGCTGGCGGCGTATGCGCAGGGGATTGGTGCGGTTTGGCGTACCGGCGATCTGGCTTATTCGCAGCATGTCGCGAAAGGCTTGGGACTGGTGGAGGGCGAGGAGGTGATTGCGTTCCTGTACCTCGGCACACCGCAGAAAGAGCCGCGGGTGGCGGAGAAAGTCGATCTGGCGGAGTTTGTCAGCGCTTGGCCTGGTAAGGCCTGAAGATCAAAAGCCCCTCACCCTCACCCTCACCCTCTCCCGAAGGGAGAGGGTGGGCGGGCGGCGTTCCGATGAGGGTGGCTCTTAGAGTTGGACGACTGCCCCCGGCACAAGCGGCAATTCCAGACTGGCAACAAACCCGCCGTCAGGATGATTCGCCAGCACCAGACTTCCGCCGTGCCGCTCCGCCGCACGCCGTGCAATCGCCAGGCCCAGACCATGCCCCGCCGCTGTCTGCCCCGGCGCCCGATAAAACGGCTCGCCCAACTGACTCAGGTGCTCGGCCTGAACCCCCGGGCCATGATCGCGAACACTGATGACTATCCGCTCACCCTGCCGCGAGGCCTGCATTTCAATCGCCTGACCCTGGGGATTGAAGCGCTGCGCATTGCGTAGCAGGTTGTCCACGGCGCGCTCGATCATGGTCGGCCAGCCCTTCAGATTCAGCTGTTGCTCGGCGTCCAGACTCACGTTCTGTTCCGGCGACGCCAACTGCGCATCCTTTTGCAGGGCGCTCAGCAGCGTATTCAAATCCACGTCTTCAGCGCTGGCGTTGTCGGCATCGACCCGCGCCAGCACCAGAATTTCACTGATCAGCGCTTCCAGGCGATCGCATTCGCGGGTCAGTCGGGGCCAGAGTTTTTCGCGTTCTTCAGGGTTGGCGCGCTCTGCCAGCGCCAGGGCAATTCGCAGCCGCGCCAGCGGTGAACGCAGTTCATGGGATACGTCGCGCAACAACTGACGCTGACTGCCGATCAGGCTTTGCAGGCGTGCACCCATGCGGTTGAAGTCGTTGGCGAGGACGCCGAACTCATCGCGGCGGTTGGCCAGTTTGGCCAGGCTGTTCTGCTGATAAGTCGCCTGCCCCAGGTCATGTACCGCGCCGCGCAAACGGCTAAGCGGACGGGTGATGGAGAAGGTCACCAGCAAGCTGAACAGAGTCAGTACCACCAGCGCAATGCCCAGCGCACTCAATGGCCAGAGCAGACTTTCGCGGTGCCAGGAGTCGAGTTCGGGGTGTGGGATGCGGTAGATGAACAGGTAGGTGTCACCGGTTTTTTCACTGGTGAACTCATCGGTCAGCCGCCGCCATGGCAGGCGTCGGTCATCGTTGTTCTGGCGGGCTTCGAAGGCAGCGGCACGACGGGGGAAGGTGCCGCGCACCACCGGGTCACCGCTTTCGTTCAGCACTTGAACATCGATGTGGTACTGGCGTTTGCGTTGTTGGAGGATGTCCTGAGCGGCTTCTTCGCCTTGTGCTTCGTAGCTCTGCGTCCACTCAGCCGCGAGGGTGTTGAGGCCCGGATGGCGACTGAGGATCCACGCGTCCTGATTGAGCATGTGCCCCAACAGAATGGACAGCCCTGCAACCAGAGCGATGGCCAGCCAGAAGCTTGCGAGAATACGCCAGAACAATGACCGCACAGAAAATCCTCAATCAAACGCGTAACCCCTGCAGGAGCTGCGGCACGCTGCGATCTTCTGATCTTGTTTTTCAAAAGCAGAATCAAAAGATCGCAGCGTGCCGCAGCTCCTACAGAGGGCGGATGTGAACAGGCCCGACGGTGTTAGCCGTCGGGCCTGAGGTTAAAACATTATTGCGCTTTTTGCGGCTGTTGCGCTTTCCACGCCTTGAACTCAGCCCATTCGGCGCGACGCTCGGCCTTTTTCTTCTGGATCTCGTCGAATTTCTTCTGTTGATCCGGTTTCAGCACGGCGCGAACATCGGCCTCGGCTTTCTTGTGGTTGGCTGCCATCTCATCCTTCATGGCTTTCTGGTCAGCCGGCGAGAGTTTTTCCAGGTACTTGTCGACCACTTGCTTACGCTCGTGCATCTGCTCGCCCATGATCTTGCGGATCTGCTCGCGTTGTTCGCGGGACAGGTCGAGTTGGCTGTACGGGCCTTTGCCGTGCATGCCGTGCATCTGACCGCCGTGGCGTGGGCCGTCGAGCGGGCCACCCATCGGACCGCCGTCTTGCGGCATGGCCATGGCGACGGTTGGCAGAGCGGCAGCGAACATCAGAGCGATAAGAGTCTTGCGCATGGTGTATCTCCTTGTCTCGTTCCCGGTACGTTCCGGATGAGTTCAGATTACGCAGATCAAGGTCAGCGGCGGTCAGCGCTAGGTAAAGCTTGGGTAAAGACGATTTGTCTTAAGCCTTACACACAGACCCCTGTGAGCTGCCGAAGGCTGCTACAGGGGGGCGCTCCCATTGGAGGGGGGATCAGGTCAGAGGCAGTAGAAGTAACCGCGGCTACGCAAGGCAACGATGCGCGGGCGCCCGTCCGGATGCGGGCCGATTTTTTTGCGCAGGTTGCTCACGTGCATGTCGAGGCTGCGGTCGTACAGGGTCAGCTTGCGGCCGAGGGCCAGTTGCGCCAGTTCCTGTTTGTCCAGCGGCTCGCCGGGCTGCTTGAGCAGGGCTTCGAGCAGACGGCTTTCGGAAACGGTGAGGGTCAGTTCTCTCTCGTCGATGCTGACCACGCCGCGCACCGGGCTGAAACTCAGGTCGCCCAGCTCAAGCTGCGTCGACACGGCCGCCGGGTGGCTGCGGCGCAGCACGGCGCGCAGGCGTGCGGTCAGCTCGCGTGGATCACACGGTTTGGCCAGGTAGTCGTCAGCGCCCAGTTCCAGACCGAGGATCCGGTCCAGCGGTTCGCCACGGGCCGATAGCATCAATACCGGCAGATCGGCGTGATCGTTGCGCAATTGCTTGAGCAGTTCCAGGCCGCTGCCATCGGGCAGCATCACGTCCAGCACCACCGCCGCCGGGGCGGTTTCGGCCAAGGCCTTGCGGGCGCTCTGGCCATCGTGGCAGGCACGTACCTGGAAGCCTTCCTGGCTTAGCCAACTGCTCAGGAGCTCACACAGCTCCTGGTCATCATCAATAATTAACAGCTCGCTCATGACTCACTCAATTTAACCATTGCCGACGTTTTCGGCTTGCCCCACTGGCAAAGATACCGCAGAGCAGCGCCAATAGCGCTACTCCGGCACCCGTGACGAACCACTGCTGCTGATCGGTCAACAAGCGCGGCACCGCGCTGGCCTGGGCTTCCTTGAGTTGCAGCTTGAGGCGCTGGTTCTCTTGGCGCAACCGGGCGAGCTGAGCGCTTTCACGTTGGTTGTCGGCATTTTGCAGTTGTTTGCTCAATTCTTCCCGCTGCTGCTCGCTCACTTTGAGGCGCTGCTGCAACTCGGTGATCTGGCTGCCGGCACTTAATGACAATGGCGTGGAGCTGCCGCCTTCGGTGGTTTCATCACCATGGGCGGGCGCCATGATCGACAACGTGACCAACATCAGACACAACGGACCCTTGCGCATCGCGACACCTGTTTCCAAATGGATATTGGGCAGGTTGTCGGCAGGCAAACGAGAATAATGAGCGATTGAGAGTGTGATGAACAGACAAGGTTCAGTGTTACAGGTGTGTCGCGGGTAATGAGGAGATGAATCTCCTCATTACCGGACTTTTTAAGGCAGGACTTGCTTGAACGGCTTCACGATCACGTTGGCATAAACGCCTGCCGCGATGTATGGATCGGCATCTGCCCAGGCTTGCGCGGCGCTCAGGGAGTCGAACTCGGCGACGATCAGGCTGCCGGTGAAACCCGCTGCGCCCGGATCATTGCTGTCGACGGCCGGGTGCGGGCCGGCCAATACGATACGACCTTCGCCCTTGAGCGCTTGCAGGCGTTCCAGATGTGCAGGGCGCGCAGCCAGGCGAGCTTCCAGTGAATTGGCGACGTCGGTGGCAATGATTGCGTAGAGCATGTCAGTCCTCGGTTTTTGGTGTTGTGGTATCGGCGTCATGCAGGTGACGGGACAGGTAAACGCCCTGCGCGACCAGGAACAGCACGGTCATGCCCAGGCTGCCGAACACCTTGAAGTCCACCCAGATGCTCTGGAAGGTGAAGGCGACGAACAGGTTGGCGGCCCCGCAGAACAGGAAAAAGGCGATCCAGGCGATGTTCAGACGGGTCCACACCGGATCCGGCAGGGTCAGCGCGTGGCCCATGATGCGTTTGATCAGCAGGCGGTCACCGATGAAGTGGCTGCCGATGAAGGCGACGGCGAACAGCCAGTTGACCACAGGGGCTTTCCATTTCAGGAAGGTCTCGCTGTGGAACGCCAGTGTCAGGCTGCCGAACACGAGGCAGGCGATCAGGGTCAGCCATTGGCTCTTTTCCAGCTTGCGCTGTTGGATGAAAAGCGCGCCGTACACCACCAGGGAACTGATGATCAGCATCGCGGTGGCGCTGTAAATACCGCCTACAGTCACTTCATGGCCAGCGATGTCGACGACCCGTGGATCAAGTTTGTAAACGATGAAGAACAGCAAAAGCGGGATGAAATCGATGAATTGTTTCACAGTGAGAGCCAGAAGCTGGATGTGGCGGCATAATAACAAACATATGGGCGCGCGATAGCGCTCGCTGATTTGAGGTTACAACTCTCCGTGAATGTTGATTTGCACTGCCATAGCACGGCCTCCGATGGCGCCCTGGCGCCTGCGGTTCTGGTTGCGCGTGCGTTCGAGAACGGCGTGCGAGTCCTGGCCCTGACCGACCACGACACCCTCGAAGGCCTCGCCGAAGCGCGCACGGCCGCGACCGAGCTGGGGATGCAACTGGTCAACGGCGTCGAGTTGTCCTGCACCTGGGGCGGGGCGACCATTCATGTGTTGGGTTACGGTTTCGACGTCAATGCAGCACCGTTGGTCGAGGCGATCGCCAGATTGCACGATGGGCGTTGGCTGCGGTCCGAAGAAATAAGTCGCAAACTCGCCCTCAAGGGCATGCCCGGTGCCCTCGATGGTGCGAGGCAGATCCAGCAGGAGCTGGGCGACAGCGGCAACGCCCCGGCCCGTCCGCATTTCGCCGACTGGATGGTCCGTGAAGGTTTTGTAAAGGATCGCGCCGAAGCCTTCCGCAAGTGGCTCGGTGCCGGCAAGCTGGGCGACGTCAAGCAACACTGGCCGACGCTCGAAGACACCGTTGGCACGCTGCGCGCTGCGGGTGCCTGGGTCAGCCTGGCGCATCCGTGGCACTACGATTTCACCCGCAGCAAACGCCGAAAGCTGATTGCCGACTATATTCAAGCGGGCGGGCACGCGATCGAAGTGGTCAATGGCCATCAGCCCGCGGAACAGGTGGGCAGCCTGGCAATCCTTGCCCGTGAGTTCGGTCTGCTGGTCAGCGCCGGCAGTGATTTTCATGGCCCTGGAGGTTGGTCCGAGATCGGCCAGTACCGGCCGGTTCCCGAGGACCTTCCACCCCTGTGGTGTCGGTTCAAACATGACACAGTTATTGCCGCCGTCTGAACAGGTAGAGAACGTGAGTCAATTTTTCCAGATACATCCGGAAAACCCGCAAGCGCGCCTGATCAAACAGGCGGTCGAGATCATCCGCAAGGGCGGGGTCGTGATTTATCCCACCGACTCTTCCTACGCCATCGGTTGCCAAATCGGCGACAAGACCGCGATCGAGCGCGTTCGACGCCTGCGTCAGCTCGACGAAAAGCACAACTTCGCGCTGATCTGCAGCGACCTGTCGCAACTGGGCAACTACGCCAAGATCGACACCGGCACGTTCCGTATTCTCAAGGCGCATTTGCCGGGACCGTACACCTTCATTCTCAACGCCACCCGTGAAGTGCCGCGCCTGTTGCTGCACCCCAAGAAGCGCACCATCGGTTTGCGCGTTCCCAGCCATCCGATTGCGCTGGCGCTGCTGGCCGAACTAGGCGAGCCGCTGATGAGCGTGACGCTGATCATGCCCGGTGATGAAGATCCAATGACGGATCCATACGAAATGCGTCAATTGCTTGAGCATCAAGTGGACCTGATCATTGACGGCGGTTTCGGCGGCATCAAGGCCTCCACCGTGATTGACCTGACGGGCGACGATCCTGAAGTAGTCCGCGTCGGTTGCGGCGATCCGACCCCGTTCATGGTCGAGGCCTGAATGTCCGCAGTGGAAACCGTTGCCGATCCTCAGGCCGGCGCCCAGCAGGAGCTGCCTTTCGCCATGGTCTATGGCCAGGCGGTCATGGAAATGCCGCTGGACCTGTACATTCCGCCGGATGCGCTGGAAGTCTTTCTTGAGGCCTTTGAAGGCCCGCTCGACCTGCTGCTGTACCTGATCCGCAAACAGAACATCAACATCCTCGACATCCCGGTGGCGGAAATCACTCGCCAGTACATGGGCTACGTCGAGTTGATGCAGTCGGTGCGTCTGGAACTGGCCGCCGAATATCTGGTGATGGCCGCGATGCTCGCCGAGATCAAATCGCGCATGCTTCTGCCACGGGCCGAAACCGTCGAGGCGGAAGAGGACGACCCTCGCGCCGAACTGATCCGTCGTCTGCAGGAGTACGAGCGTTTCAAGGCTGCTGCCGAAGGCATCGACGGCTTGAGCCGGGTTGGCCGTGATGTGGTCGTGCCCAAGCTCGACGCCCCCGAAGCCAGAGCGCGCAAGTTGTTGCCCGACGTGGCGCTGGAAGAGATTTTGATGTGCATGGCCGAAGTGCTGCGCCGTGGCGACATGTTTGAAAGCCATCAGGTCAGCCGCGAAGCGCTGTCCACCCGCGAACGCATGAGCGATGTGCTGGAGCGGCTCAAGGGCGGTGGTTTTGTGCCGTTCGTCGAGCTGTTCACCGCCGAAGAAGGTCGCCTGGGTGTAGTGGTGACCTTTATGGCGATCCTTGAACTGGTCAAGGAATCCTTGGTCGAGCTGGTGCAGAATGAGCCGTTCGCCGCGATCCACGTGCGAGCCCGAGCCGAATAACGAGTCGAAACATGAACCTGACTGAACCCCGCGAGCTGGCGCCCCTGCTTGAAGCCTTTCTGTTGGCCTCGGGAAAGCCGCAATCCCTTGAGCGCCTTTTTGAACTGTTCGAAGAAGGCGAGCGCCCTGAACCGGCAGTCTTCAAGAAAGCCCTGACCCTGCTGGGCAAGTCCTGCGAGGGCCGGGCGTTCGAACTCAAAGAGGTCTCGTCCGGCTATCGCTTGCAGATCCGCGAGAAGTTTTCGCCGTGGGTCGGGCGCCTGTGGGAAGAGCGGCCGCAGCGTTATTCCCGGGCCTTGCTGGAAACCATCGCGCTGATCGCCTATCGCCAGCCGATCACCCGTGGCGAGATCGAAGACGTAAGGGGCGTAGCAGTCAACAGCAACATCGTCAAAACCCTGCTCGAACGCGAGTGGATCCGCGTCGTCGGCTACCGCGACGTGCCCGGCAAGCCAGCAATGTTCGCCACCACCAAGGGTTTTCTCGATCACTTCAACCTGAAGAATCTGGAAGACCTGCCACCGCTGGCCGAACTGCGTGAGATGGAAGCCGACCCGATACTCGATTTCGACGATGCCCCGGTGCCGCAAGGCTTGCAGGAACTGGCCGACGCCAGCGCCGAGCCGGAGGAAGAGAAAGAAGAAACCAGTTTCCATACGCTGTTGCTGGAGCTGGACAGCATGGAGGAGGGGATCAAGACCGACTTCGACGATCTGTTGCGCGATGGCGCCGATGCCGACTCCGATTCCGAAGCACCGTCGACCGAGACCGAAACTGTCGAGCCGGTGAACGAAGTTGAACTCGAAGAAGAGCCGCAAGCCGAACCTGAAGAGGACATTCTGGGCGTAGCCGAAGCTCGGGAAAAACTGCTCGCAGCCGTGGCGGCTCTGGAGCCACCCGCGCCAGAACCCGAACCGGAGTTGAGCGAAGAAGAGGCCGAAGCCCGCGCCCTGGCCGAAGCCATCGAAGCCGAACGCCGCGAGTTCGAGGACTGATCCTTCCTCAAGAACACTGTTGACCCCTGTGGGAGCGAGCCTGCTCGCGAATGCGGTGTATCAGGCAACGATGATGTCGACTGCAGGACCCTTTCGCGAGCAGGCTCGCTCCCACATGGAGCCCTGCACATCTGGAGTATCTGATGAGTTCTACAAAAGACCCATGCATCAGCCTCTGCAAATTCACCGACGACATCTGCCTCGGTTGCGGGCGCAGCAAGCGCGAAATCAAGGCCTGGAAGAAACTCGACAAGGACGACAAGCGCACTGTACTGGCCGAAGCCGCGTTGCGCCTGATCAAACTCGGTGGCGCCGGTCGGCGGAAAAAGAAATAACCTTGGCCTGATCGACTAGTCTCTGATGCGCGATGCCGCACATCCGCGTATGATTCGCGACCCTTCGCCGATCCCTTCGGTGAAGAACCCAGATTCCAATGCTTCAGACGCCCAGCTCAGGACGGCTGAACAGACCACACCGGGAGGTGCCCAGATGAGTGACATCAATCAGAAAGACGACCAGGAAATCGGCCCAGCAGGCGAAAAACTGCAGAAAGTCCTCGCCCGTATCGGCGTCGGCTCGCGCCGTGACGTGGAAGCCTGGATCACCCAGGGCCGGATCAAGGTCAATGGCAAAGACGCCACCCTCGGTCTGCGCGTCGACATTCTCGACGCCATCACCATTGATGGCAAAGTGATCAAGCGTGAAGAGGCTGCCGAATCGGTGCGCCGCGTGATCATGTACAACAAACCCGATGGCGAGATCTGCACCCGTGACGACCCGGAAGGCCGTCCGACCGTGTTCGACAAGCTGCCGCGTCCGAAAGAAGGGCGCTGGATCAACATCGGTCGTCTCGACATCAACACCACCGGTCTGCTGATGTTCACCACCGACGGTGAACTGGCCAACCGTCTGATGCACCCGTCGTACGAGATGGACCGCGAGTACGCCGTGCGTGTACGCGGTGAAGTCGATGACGAAATGATCGAGCGCCTGAAGGCGGGCGTGGTGCTGGAAGACGGTCCTGCCAGGTTCACCGATATCAAGCAGGCGCCGGGCGGCGAAGGCTTCAACCACTGGTATCACTGCGTGGTGATGGAAGGTCGTAACCGTGAGGTTCGTCGTCTGTGGGAATCCCAGGGCCTGGTGGTCAGCCGTCTGAAGCGCGTGCGTTTCGGCCCGGTGTTCCTCAACTCGGATCTGCCGATGGGCCGCTGGCGCGAAATGAGCCAGTACGAAGTCGACATTCTGAGTGCTGAAGTGGGTTTGACACCGGTGGCGATGCCGCAACTGAACGCCAAGAGCAAAGACAAGCTTGAGCGTCTGCAGCGCAAATCGTCGCGCCCGATGGGCAAGACCGAGCGCGTGCGTACGCTGCGTCCAGCCGCTGGCGCTCCGACCGGCCCGCGTCCATCGCGCGAGCCGCACATCGAAGGCGAGCGTCCGGGGCGCAAGCCAGTTGTCCGTGACGGCGAGCGCGCTCCGCGTCCGGCCAACGGTCGCACCGAGCGTGGCGAGCGGGGAGCACCTGCCGGTCGTGGCACGCCAGTGGCGGATCGTCCAGCGGACACCACCAACAAGCGTCCGGCCAAACCTGCACCGAAGCGTCCGGGGATCAAACTGGCCGACGACAAGCCATCGGGCAAGCGTCGCGGCGCACCGGCCGGTTCCGGCCAGCGTCCGGGTTTCGGTCGCAAGAAACCGGAATAAGGCAGCTGTGAGCTTCTAGCGGCAAGTTTCAAGCTAAAGCAGAAACGCCAACCGCAGGGTTGGCGTTTTTTTTTCGTCTGGCGAAAGTGGGGTAGTGCTTTTGAGGGACTCATCGCTGGCAAGCCAGCTCCCACAGGTTTTTGTTGCGTTGCATAAATCCTGTGAACACCGCAGATCCCTGTGGGAGCTGGCTTGCCAGCGATGAGGCCAATGCAGCCCCATGATTTCCAGAATCAGAACACAAACCGCCCATCAAACACCGGCTTGTCATCCAGCGCCAACACCCCTCCAGAGAAGATCAGATCCAGGTGATGGCTGCCCTTGGCCCCGCCACCCAGCCCCAGATGCAAGCCGCAATGGCGTTCCTCGAACCCGGCGTTGCGCGCATACAGGTCTTTCACGCCTTCGTTGGTGCCAATCCCCAGTTCCTCGATCCGCCGGTTCGACGGATTCGCATCCAGGTATTTGTTGAAGTCATGCTCCAGGCCCGGCACATCCGTGGCGATGCGGCTGATGGTCGAGTTTTCGATCCACAACTCCAGCGGCGACTCCAGCACGCCGTACTTGCGCGCAAACGGAATGGTGCTGAGGAAGGTGCCCTTGAACTTCACGTGGCCGTTGATTTCTTCGCTGTGGGTGGCGATTTCACCGGGGGCCAGGTCGAAGTTGCCGACGCCGTTGATGTCGGTCCACTTCTTGATGCTGCTCATCGGCGTTTCAAACCATGAGCCGAGGTCATCCTTGAAACTCAGGGTGGTGGCCTGGGACATGCGCTGAATGAGGTGGCTGTTCAGCCCGGCAATCCGCTGCGGCGTGACGCTGAACGTGTCGTAGAAGTAATCGCCGTAATCCTTGAACAGCAGTGACTTCTTCCAGTTTTGCGCCATGACCGCTTGTAGCGCGCGGACAAACTCCGGGCCGTCGGGGCGCGGGTTGGGCAGGGTGGAAGAGTCGTAGAAGAAAATGTACAGATCGCTGTCGGTGATCGCCGAAGTCAGCGCTGCAGTGCTTTCCAGGTCCAGGCGCCGGGCGCTGAAGTTGAAACGTGGATGATCGCCGGCCTGTTCGGCGATCGCGCCGGTCAGGGCTTCGTAATCGGCGGTGTGGCCGAGCAAGACCTGCGCCGAGTCGAGGCCGGCGAGGGCTGGATGATGTTCGAGGTAGTAAAGGAAATGCGAGATCGCGCGGGGCTTATCCATGAGTCCTCCCTGACTGACCGTGAAGAAAGCGGCAGGCACGACCGGCCGGATCGTGCCTGCCCGGTGATGTCTTTACAGAGGCCACATCGCCGTGCCGAACGGAACGACCGCGTCGGCTTGCATCATTTCTACGGCGGCCTCGTGGGTCGGTGCTTCAAACCATTCGTCCAGTTGCAGTTCGCTATCCAAGTCTTTTTCCAATGCTTGCATGGTCGATCTCCTAGATGACTTTCACGGTTGTGACTGGCCGGTCGAGTTGGCCGGCGAGACGTGAAGAACCTAGTTCAGGGATTTTTATAATGCAAAAAATCATTCATTTAATTTTTAAATGGATTTTTTATTCTGTTTTTTGAAGGCGGTTTTCTTATTTAAAAACAAAAAACTAAGCGTTCGGATCGTTAGCAAGCTAGCTACCGTCAATTTGCAGACGTCTGACAGAAATTTCTGAAATGGAAACTCTTCGTTACGGTCTGTAAATAAATGTTTACGAAATCTGCGGTAAACCCCAGTGAAAGGAGCGTGATGTCAACGCTGTAAGGAAAACCTGCCGAAGCCCCATCCGCCGGGAGCTGCGCAAGGCTCTGGCGCGCTTGTTTCAGAGGCGTTTGAAGGGTGAGATGCGCCTCATGCCTGCCGTGCAGGTGCATAACAAGAAGGAGGCGCAATGAACGCCGTGACTGATTTCCACTTCTCACCGTGGGACGGTTTTCCTACCGTTCCCGTCGATGGCCCGCAAAGGCTTGACTCAATTTTTGCAGCCGCTCGAGCGTCTCGAGGCGGACACACGCAATCCCGGCAACCGACACGCTGATCCAGCGGGGTCTGGCGGCAGGGGGTTAGCGGTGTACAATGCGCCGCGTTTTAACTGTGACCCTCTGCGTAATCGCATGAATCTCAAGGCTATACGCCTTGTTCACTCCGCCGCGCCACAAGCGTGTCGGGTTCGATTTCGTCACAGATAAAAACAAACAGGTGACGCATGACCGTTGTAAAAAAGCTGAACTCCTGGTGCCTGCGCTGGGGTTTGATCGGGGCTGCTTGAAATCGCAACCTTGCAGCAACGTCTACTGAACATCATCAAACCTTGCGTGAGACCTTTTTCATGAGTGGACAACCCTCGCAATCAGGCGAGCTGAAACGCGGCCTGAAAAATCGACACATTCAACTGATCGCCCTCGGTGGCGCGATCGGTACAGGATTGTTCCTCGGCTCGGCCGGGGTCCTGAAATCCGCCGGCCCGTCGATGATCCTCGGCTACGCCATCTGCGGCTTCATCGCCTTCATGATCATGCGCCAGTTGGGCGAGATGATCGTCGAAGAGCCGGTGGCCGGTTCCTTCAGCCATTTCGCGCACAAGTACTGGGGCGGCTTTGCCGGTTTCCTGTCGGGCTGGAACTGCTGGATTCTGTACATTCTGGTGGGCATGTCGGAGCTGACTGCGGTCGGCAAGTACATCCACTACTGGGCACCGGAGATCCCGACCTGGGTGTCCGCTGCCGGGTTCTTCGTGCTGATCAACCTGATCAACCTGGCCAACGTCAAAGTCTTCGGTGAAGCCGAATTCTGGTTCGCGATCATCAAGGTCGTGGCGATTGTCGGCATGATTGCCCTCGGCAGCTACCTGCTGGTCAGCGGCAACGGTGGCCCGCAAGCCTCGGTCAGCAACCTGTGGTCCCACGGTGGTTTCTTCCCCAACGGCGTCAGCGGTCTGGTGATGGCCATGGCGATCATCATGTTCTCGTTCGGCGGCCTGGAAATGCTCGGTTTCACCGCAGCCGAAGCCGACAAGCCGAAAACCGTGATCCCGAAAGCGATCAATCAGGTGATCTACCGGATCCTGATTTTCTACATCGGCGCCCTGGTGATCCTGCTGTCGCTGACCCCATGGGACAGCCTGCTGGCAACCCTCAACGCGTCTGGCGATTCCTACAGCGGCAGCCCGTTCGTGCAGGTGTTCTCGATGCTCGGCAGCAACACTGCCGCGCACATCCTCAACTTCGTGGTGCTGACCGCTGCGCTGTCGGTATACAACAGCGGCACCTACTGCAACAGCCGCATGCTCCTGGGCATGGCCGAGCAGGGTGATGCGCCGAAAGCGCTGGCGAAAATCGACAAGCGTGGCGTGCCGGTGCGTTCGATTCTGGCCTCCGCAGCGGTAACGCTGGTGGCGGTGCTGCTCAATTACCTGATCCCGCAGCATGCGCTGGAATTGCTGATGTCGCTGGTTGTGGCGACCCTGGTGATCAACTGGGCAATGATCAGCTTCTCGCACTTCAAGTTTCGTCAGCACATGAACAAAACCAAGCAGACGCCGTTGTTCAAGGCTCTGTGGTATCCGTACGGCAACTACGTTTGCCTGGCGTTCGTCGCGTTCATTCTCGGCGTGATGCTGTTGATCCCGGGTATTCAGATCTCGGTGTACGCGATTCCGGTGTGGGTCGTGTTCATGTGGGTCTGCTACGTGATCAAGAACAAGCGTGGCGCGCAGCAGGCGCTGCACGCGGCGAGTTCTGCCGCGAAGTAAGCACGCTGCACAAACAACAAACCCGGCCAATGTGCCGGGTTTTTTGTTTCTGAGCCTTTTGCAAATTCTTTGTGGGAGCGAGCCTGCTCGCGAAGGCGGTGTGTCAGCTGAATGATTTTCGACTGACACTGCGTATTCGCGAGCAGGCTCGCTCCCACAGTGGATCTTCGTCAGGTTCGAGAGGATTTTCGCGGTATCCTGCGCTTACTGAATACGGACGCTTTTCCATGCTGGTGATTTCCAACAATGTGCATCTGCCGGATGCCGAGATCGAATTGACGGCCATTCGCGCCCAGGGTGCCGGTGGGCAGAACGTCAACAAGGTCTCCAGTGCCATGCACCTGCGCTTCGACATTGCGGCCTCGTCCTTGCCCGAGTTCTACAAGGAACGGTTGCTGGCGCTGCGCGACAGTCGCATCACCAGCGACGGCGTGTTGATCATCAAGGCCCAGCAATACCGCACGCAGGAGGCCAACCGGGCCGATGCGCTGGAACGTCTGGTGGAGTTGATCGTCAGCGCCACCAAAGTCGAGAAGAAACGTCGCCCGACCAAGCCGACCCTCGGTTCAAAGAAGCGTCGGCTCGAATCGAAAACCAAGCGCGGGAGCATCAAGGCCGGGCGCGGCAAGGTGGATTTCTAGTCTTCGCGGTATTTCGCCGTGTGCTTGTACAGGTACACGCTAAGCGCCAGGCCACTCAGCGCGGCGAGGGCGGCGAACAGGAAGATCGAGGCGAAACCGAATCCGGCAGCAATGGCCCCGGCCAACGGCCCGGTGATCCCCAGCGACAGGTCGATGAACAGCGAGTAGGCGCCGACTGCCGCGCCCCGGCTGGACGCAGGCACCAGATTCACCGCCTCTACGCCCAGTGCCGGGAACACCAGCGAGAAGCCGAAACCGCTCAGTGCCGCGCCCGCCAAGGCCCAGTGCGCATCCGGCGCCAGCCACAGCAGCAACAGCCCCAGTGTCTCTACCGACAAACAGGCAATCGCCACGCGGAAGCCGCCGAGGCGATTGATCAGGTTGCCGAACAAGAGCCGCGCGCCGATGAAACTGGCGCCGAACAGGCTCAGGCACAACACCGCGTTGTCCCAATGTTGCGTGGCGTAATACAGGGTGATGAAGGTGGCGATGGTGCCGAAACCAATCGAGCCCAGCGCCAGTCCGCAGCCGTGCGGGAAAACCCGCCCAAGCACATGCATGAACGGCAAGCGCTCACCGGCGACCACCGGGGCGGCGGTTTTCGGCCACGCCAGCAGCAGGCCCAGCACGGCCAGCAAGATGATGCTCACGCCCATGCTCCACAAGCCCAGTCGACTGACCAGCCACACCCCGAACGGCGCGCCGATCGCCAGTGCGCCGTAACTGGCGATGCCATTCCACGAGATGACTTTGGCGGTGTTCGCTGCGCCGACGCGGCCGATGCCCCAGCCAATCGAGCCGGAGCCGACCAGGCTTTCGGCGCTGCCCAATACCAGACGCCCGATCAGCAGGCTGATCAGGCTAAGCATCGGCAGGTTCGGCGTCCACGCGGAAATCAGCATGAACACGCCGCTAAGGCCACAACCGGCCAGGCCATACATGACGGCCAGTTTGCTGCCCTTGTTGTCGATGATCTTGCCGGCGTACGGGCGGCTGAGCAGGGTGGCGAGGTATTGCACACTGATCACCAGCCCGGCGACGACCGCGCCAAAACCCAGATCACTGTGGACATAGCCCGGCAGCACCGCGAGCGGAATGCCGATGTTCAGATAGCCGATAAAGGTGAAGAGGACGATGGAAACAACCTGCAGCGTAACCTTCATAGGGCGCTGGGACTCGGACATAGAGGACGACATGGGTAAAGATCCACGGGAGCAGCACAATAGATAGGCTGCTCATGATACCGGCGAGAAAAAATCTGGGGCGGGAAAAGTAAAACTATTTGCCTGGCGGCGACTTCATGGTTTGGCGGGAGCAACCAGTTGCGTGGTGACCAGTGCAGCGAGGGCATTTTCTTCGCTGCCGAAACGGGCGAGCAGGGCGGCTTGTTTCTCGGGAGAGAGGCGGCTCCAGATCTCGATCATTTTCTCGGTGGCGCCGATCAGGACGGCAGCTTGGCTTTCGGAGAATTCGTCGGTCATGGCGGGCTCGGTTCAGGCAGTGTGGAAAGCGCATCTTAGCGCTTTCCACACGGTCTGTACGGCGGGTGTTGCTTACTCTTCGCTGTCGGCCGGACGGCTCTCAGCAGCTTCTTCAGGCTCGGCCTGTGCGGCGCCGGCTTGTTGCATGGTCGTCTGCTCAGGCTCGTGCAGGCTTGGGAAGGGGAGATTAGGAATCTCGTGCATGGTTGCGCTCCTCGCTAAGTCTGTTGATAGATCTGGTAGATCCGCGCTTTCAGAAAGCCTGCGCAGGATACAGCAGGAAAAATGACAATCAGACTTTTAATTCGATTTATTGCGACAAATGGCCGCAGGGGGAGGGCGGGAAGCAAAAGATTGCTGCAAAAACAAATGCAGGAGCTACCGCAGGCTGCGATCTTTTGATCTTGCTTTAAAAAAGATCAAAAGATCGCAGCCTGCGGCAGCTCCTACAGGGTATTGCGGTGTTACTTGCAGACGTCGGCGATTGCGTCGGCCAGCAGCGCCAGGCGTGTCGCATCGATGCCGGCAACGTTGGCGCGCCCCGAACTCACCATGTACACACTGTGATGCTCGCGCAGTTGTTTCACTTGCTCCGGCGACAGGCCGGTGTAGGAGAACATCCCGCGCTGCACGCCAATGTGTGCAAAACGCTCGCGCAACCCGTGCGGCTCCAGCGCTTCGACCAGGCCGCTGCGCAATTGCGCAATACGCAAGCGCATGGCTTCCACTTCGTCGGCCCAACGGGCTTTGAGCTCTGGATCAGCGAGGATCGTCGCGACCACAGCTGCACCATGATCCGGCGGCGTCGACCACAAATTGCGGGCGATGTTGGCCAGTTGGCTGCGGATATCGATGAGCTTGTCGGCGCTTTTCGCGCAGACGATCAGCGCACCGGTACGGTCGCGATACAGGCCGAAGTTTTTCGAGCAGGAACTGGTGATCAACAGCTCAGGCAGTTCAGCGGCGAATAACCGGGTTGACCACGCATCCTGCTCCAGGCCATCGCCAAAGCCCTGATAGGCGAAGTCGATCAGCGGCAACAAATCACGGCTGCGCACGACGTCCAGCACACGCTGCCAGTCGTCATGGCTGAGGTCAAAACCGGTCGGGTTGTGGCAGCACGCATGCAGCAACACCACGTCGCCCTTCGGCACTTCATTGAGCACCGCGAGCATCGCTTCGACGTCGAGACGGTTGTCGCTGCCCACATAAGGGTAGTGACTGGCCTTGACACCGGCCGCCGCAAAAATGGTTTCGTGGATCGGCCAGGTCGGATTGCTCAGCCATACACCTTTGCCCGGCAGGCATTGGGCGATGAAGTCGGCAGCCAGACGCAGGGCACCGGTGCCGCCCGGCGTCTGAGTGGCGCCTGCACGCTGCTCGGCGAGCAGTTTCGAACCGGCGCCAAGCACCAGCTCGTTGATGACCTTGCCGAACAACGGATTGCCGTGGCCACCGATGTAGGTTTTGGTGTCCTGGCTTTCGACCAGCCGCGCCTCGGCGATTTTCACCGCTTCAGGAATCGGCGTCAGGCCCTGGGCGTCCTTGTAGACGCCAACGCCCAGGTCGAATTTGCGCGGGTTAGGGTCCTGCGCATACGCCTCCATCAAACCGAGGATAGGGTCGCCGGGGACCCGGCCGATGGCGTCAAAGTGCATTACTTGCGTCCTTCAGCGGTCTTGGCCACTTCATCGGTGCGCGCGGCCATGATGAAGTCGTTGCGGTGCAGGCCTTTGATCGAGTGGCTCCACCAGGTCACGGTAACTTTGCCCCACTCGGTCAGCAGGCCCGGGTGGTGACCTTCGGCCTCGGAGATCTCGCCGACGGCGTTGGTAAAGGCCAGCGCGTGCTTGAAGTTTTTGAACAGGAACAGTTTTTCCAGCTGCATCACGCCATCGCGAACTTCGATGTTCCAGTCAGGGATCTGCTTGATCAGGATCGGCAGTTCTTCGTCGCTGACTTGTGGCGCATCGGCGCGGCAGGCTTCGCAGTGGGCTTGGTTCAAAGTAGACATGGTGGGCTTCCTGAAATCTTGAGGTGTTTTTTTATATTGGCCGTCAATGCCGCCACGCTAAAGCAAAGTGGCGGCAACTGACAGACTCACTTGTCAGCAAAAGTGGCGGGTCACGCCGCTTTTGGTTTTGGCGGAAATTTCGGCGCGTGCAGACCTAGCTGCATACCTTGTCTGACCATGGCCATGATGTCTTCATGGGCCACATCGAACAGGCGCTTGAGGTTCGGCAGGACAAAGTACAGCGGTTGCAGGATGTCGATGCGATACGGCGTGCGCATCGCTTCCAGCGGATCGAATGCCTGATGCTCGGGCTCGTCCGACAACGAATAAACAGTTTCTTTGGGCGAAGACAGGATGCCACCGCCGTAGATGCGTTTGCCTTGCGGGGTGTCGACCAGACCGAACTCGATGGTCATCCAGTACAGACGCGCGAGATAAACGCGCTCTTCCTTGGTGGCTTGCAGGCCAAGTTTGCCGTAGGTGTGAGTGAATTCGGCGAACCACGGGTTGGTCAGCAGCGGGCAGTGACCAAAAATCTCGTGGAAAATATCCGGCTCTTGCAGGTAGTCCAGTTCTTCGCGGGTGCGAATGAACGTGGCCACCGGAAATTGTTTGCTGGCGAGCAATTCGAAGAAGGTCTGGAAGGGGATCAGCGCCGGGACACGGGCGACCTGCCAGCCGGTGGTCTCGCCGAGCACTTTGTTGATCTCGCCCAGTTGCGGGATGCGGTCGTGGGGCAGACCGAGTTTTTCGATACCGTCCAGGTACTCCTGGCACGCACGACCCTCAAGCACTTTCAGTTGGCGAGTGATCAGCGTGTTCCACACCGCGTGTTCTTCGGCGGGGTAGTCGATAAAACCTTGCGCATCGGGCTCGCGGGCCACGTATTGCGTCTGCTTCATACTGCTCTCCTGCTAGGGGAATTCGTTCTTGTTATGTCCAGCGATGGACTCAGAATTACCTGAGAGCGCGTTGATGTGCAGCAGGTTGAATCACCTGCACGTAGGAAATTTCTCTTTAATTCGTAAAGTAATCGTTACGCTTTGACGAATATCTCGCGTTTACAGTGATTCACGGGTTTGAAAAGGTCGGTAGCTGTCACATAATCTTGACAACTATCTGCGTGCCTCGGCAGAAAGTATCCCTTGTGGGAGCGAGCCTGCTCGCGAATACGGTTTGTCTGAGACATCACTGCTGAATGTGACGCCGCCTTCGCGAGCAGGCTCGCTCCCACAGGGTCTGTGTTCAACCTTTTTACTGGTCTGTCGGGTCATTTATATGCGTATCAAAGTCCACTGCCAGAACCGCATCGGCATCCTGCGCGACATCCTCAATTTGCTGGTGGCGTACGGGATCAACGTCGCGCGCGGCGAGGTCGGCGGTGAGCATGGCAACGCGATCTATCTGCATTGTCCGAACCTGATCAATATCCAGTTCCAGGCGCTGCGGCCGAAATTCGAAGCGATTGCCGGCGTGTTCGGCGTCAAGCGGGTAGGGTTGATGCCGAGCGAGCGCCGGCACATGGAATTGAACGCATTGCTCGGTGCGCTGGAGTTTCCGGTGCTGTCGATCGACATGGGCGGCTCGATCGTCGCCGCCAACCGCGCGGCGGCACAGTTGCTCGGCGTGCGGGTCGATGAAGTACCGGGGATTCCACTGTCGCGCTATGCCGAAGATTTCGATTTGCCGGAACTGGTGCGAGCAAATAAATCGCGAATCAACGGCATGCGGGTCAAGGTCAAAGGCGACGTGTTTCTGGCCGATATCGCCCCGCTGCAATCGGAACACGACGACAGCGAAGCGATGGCCGGTGCGGTGTTGACCCTGCACCGCGCCGACCGCGTCGGCGAGCGCATCTACAACGTGCGCAAGCAGGAGTTGCGCGGGTTCGACAGCATTTTCCAAAGTTCCAAAGTCATGGCCGCAGTGGTGCGTGAAGCACGGCGGATGGCGCCACTCGATGCACCTCTATTGATAGAAGGCGAAACCGGCACGGGCAAGGAGTTGCTGGCGCGCGCCTGTCACCTCGCCAGTCCGCGCGGGCAGTCGCCATTGATGGCGCTCAACTGCGCGGGTCTGCCGGAGTCGATGGCCGAGACCGAACTGTTCGGTTATGGCCCTGGTGCTTTCGAAGGTGCGCGGGCCGAAGGCAAGCTTGGTCTGCTGGAGTTGACGGCAGGGGGGACGCTGTTTCTCGATGGCGTGGGAGAAATGAGTCCGCGCCTCCAGGTCAAACTGCTGCGCTTTCTGCAGGACGGCTGCTTCCGTCGCGTTGGCAGTGATGAAGAGGTTTATCTGGATGTACGGGTGATTTGCGCGACGCAGGTGGACCTGTCCGAATTGTGCGCACGGGGCGAGTTTCGCCAGGATCTGTATCACCGCTTGAATGTGCTGTCGCTGCACATTCCACCGCTGCGCGAATGCCTCGACGGTTTGACGCCGCTGGTGGAGCACTTCCTCGATCAGGCCAGTCGGCAGATCGGCTGTTCGCTGCCGAAACTGGCGCCGGCGGCGATGGATCGGCTCAGCCATTACCACTGGCCGGGCAACGTGCGGCAGTTGGAAAACGTGTTGTTCCAGGCCGTTTCGCTGTGTGACGGCGGTATGGTTAAAGCCGAACATATTCGCCTGCCGGATTACGGCGTGCGTCAGCCGCTTGGCGATTTTTCGCTGGAGGGCGGGCTGGACGAGATCGTCGGGCGCTTCGAGAAAGCCGTGTTGGAGCGATTGTATTCGGAGCACCCGAGCAGTCGGCAGTTGGGCAAGCGACTGGGCGTTTCGCACACGACCATTGCCAACAAATTGCGAGAGTATGAGGTTGGCAAGTCTGAGTCATAGTCAAAAACTCCATCGGCTTTGATGGCCTCTTCGCGAGCAGGCTCGCTCCCACAGTTGCAATGCATTCCCCTGTGGGAGGGAGCCTGCTCGCGAAGGCGGCATTGCAGACAAAGTCGGTGTCAGCCTTTGCCACCTACCGGCACAACACCGCCGGTTTTTCGACTTCGATACATTTCCCCTTTCCCCGCAATCCCCCTCAAGTCCTTTGTTTGCCGGGCTTCGCGCTGCCAGAAAAAAGTTGGTCTGCAAATTGCTTATGGCTCAGCAGTACAGCAGTGGGCGGCAAACGTCCGGCATGCAGAGGAAAGAGCGTGGACAAGTACCTTTATGTAGCAATGACCGGCGCGAGCCAAAACGCGCTGGCGCAAAGGGCTCATGCCAACAACCTGGCGAACATTTCCACCAACGGTTTTCAGCGCGACCTGGAGCAGGCGCGTTCGATGCCGGTGTTCGGTGACAGCTTTCCGGCGCGTGCGTTTGCCATGAGCGAGCGGCCCGCCACTGATTTCACTCCGGGCTCGCTGGTGCAGACCGGACGTGACCTGGACGTCGCCGTGACCGGCAACGGCTGGATCGCCGTGCAGAACCCGAGCGGCGGCGAAAGCTACGTGCGCACCGGCAGCCTCAACGTCGATGCCCTCGGTGTATTGCGCGCCGGCAACGGCATGCCGGTGATGGGCAATGGCGGTCCGATCGCCGTGCCGCCCGAGCAGCAGATCGAAGTCGGTGAAGACGGCACCATCAGTATTCGTGCGATGGGCGAAGGCCCGCGTGTGATGGCCGAAGTCGACCGGATCAAACTGGTCAACCCGGACATCAAGAACATGAATAAAGGCCTCGACGGCTCGATCTACACCAAGGACGGCCAGCCGGCGCAGGCTGATGCCAACGTCAAACTGGTGTCGGGTTTCCTTGAGTCGAGCAACGTCAATGCCGTCGAAGAGATGACCTCGGTGCTGGCCCTGGCCAAGCAGTTCGAGTTGCACATCAAGATGATGAACACCGCCAAAGACGACGACCAGGCCATGGCTCGGGTCTTGCAGATCAGCTAATTATCAGAACGTCGCGCCGTAAAACAGGCGCACGAGGAGAATCGAATGCTTCCGGCTCTATGGGTTGCCAAAACGGGTCTGTCCGCTCAGGACACTAACCTGACCACCATTTCCAACAACCTGGCGAACGTCTCGACCACGGGTTTCAAACGTGACCGCGCCGAGTTCCAGGACTTGCTGTACCAGATCAAACGCCAGCCAGGCGCCCAGTCGACTCAGGACAGCGAACTGCCGTCGGGTCTGCAAGTGGGTACCGGTGTGCGCATCGTCGGCACCCAGAAAAACTTCACCGCCGGCAGCCTGCAGACCACCGAGCAACCGCTGGACATGGCCATCAACGGTCGCGGTTTCTTCCAGATCCTGCAGCCGGACGGCACCACGTCCTACACCCGTGACGGTACGTTCCACCTCGACTCCAATGGCCAGATCGTCAACGCCAGTGGTTTCGCTCTGGAGCCTGCGATCGTTATCCCGAACGACGCGCAAACCTTCACCGTCGGCAATGACGGCACCGTTTCCGTCACGCTGCCGGGCAACGCTGCCTCGCAAGTGATCGGCAACCTGCAGACCGCTGACTTCATCAACCCGGCCGGCCTGCAAGCCGTGGGCAACAACCTGTTCCTGGAAACCGCCGCTTCCGGCGCGCCGCAGGTCGGTACTCCGGGCCTGGCCGGGTTCGGCACCACGCTGCAGAACACGCTGGAAACGTCCAACGTCAGCACCGTTGAAGAGATGGTCAACATGATCACCACTCAGCGCGCTTACGAGATGAACTCCAAGGTGATTTCCACCGCCGACCAGATGCTCTCGTTCGTAACGCAGAATCTGTAATCAAGTCTATGAGGCGGCCATGAGGTCGCCTGCAACACCGTGAGGTAGGGTCATGAATCGCTTTGTATCTGTTCTGGCATTGAGTGGGGTCGTCTCGCTCGCGGGCTGCGTCGCTCCGACGCCCAAGCCCAATGACCCTTACTATGCTCCGGTGTTGCCACGCACGCCGTTGCCGGCGGCTGCCAACAATGGCTCGATCTATCAGGCCGGTTTCGAGCAGAACCTGTATAGCGACCGCAAGGCATTCCGGGTCGGTGACATCATCACCATCACCCTGAACGAGCGTACCCAGGCGAGCAAGAACGCCAACTCGCAGATGGACAAGAACAGCGACAACTCGATCGGTCTGACCTCGTTGTTCGGTTCCAGCCTGACCACCAACAACCCGATTGGTGGCGGCGACCTGAGCCTGAACGCCGGCTACAGCGCCGACCGCTCGACCAAGGGTGACGCCAAGTCGGGACAGAGCAACAGCCTGACCGGTTCGATCACCGTAACCGTCGCCGACGTGTTGCCTAACGGCATCATCGCCGTGCGCGGCGAGAAGTGGCTGACGCTGAACACCGGCGACGAGCTGGTGCGCATCGCCGGCATGGTCCGCGCCGATGACATCGCCACCGACAACACCGTGTCGTCGACTCGCGTCGCCGATGCACGCATCACCTATTCGGGTACCGGCGCGTTTGCCGACACGAGTCAGCCAGGCTGGTTCGACCGCTTCTTCCTCAGCCCGCTGTTCCCTTTCTAGGTGGCTACGTTGAATTTCAAGAGCCTCATGCTGGCTGCCGTTATGTTGTCGGTGGCCTTCACTGCACACGCCGAACGGTTGAAAGACATCGCCAGTATTTCCGGCGTGCGTTCCAACCAGTTGATCGGCTATGGCCTGGTGGTCGGGCTTAATGGCACCGGTGACCAGACGACGCAGACGCCGTTCACCCTGCAGACCTTCAACAACATGCTCTCGCAGTTCGGCATCAAGGTGCCGCCGGGATCGGGCAACGTGCAGTTGAAGAACGTCGCGGCGGTGTCGATCAGTGCCGATCTGCCGGCGTTCGCCAAGCCGGGTCAGCAGGTCGACATCACCGTTTCGTCGATCGGTAACTCCAAGAGCCTGCGCGGCGGCACACTGTTGCTGACCCCGCTCAAGGGTATTGACGGCAACGTCTACGCCATTGCTCAGGGCAACCTTGTTGTCGGTGGTTTCGACGCTGAAGGTCGTGACGGTTCGAAGATTACCGTCAACGTTCCGTCGGCCGGTCGCATCCCTGGCGGTGCGTCGGTTGAGCGTTCGGTGCCGAGCGGTTTCAACCAGGGCAACAGCCTGACGCTGAACCTCAATCGCTCCGACTTCACCACCGCCAAACGCATCGTCGACAAGATCAACGACATGCTCGGCCCTGGCGTTGCACAAGCTATCGACGGCGGGTCGATTCGCGTGACCGCGCCGCTCGATCCGAGCCAGCGTGTCGACTATCTGTCGATCCTGGAAAACCTCGAAGTCGATCCGGGTCAGGCCGTCGCCAAAGTCATCATCAACTCGCGCACCGGCACCATCGTCATCGGCCAGAACGTGAAGGTTTCGCCAGCCGCTGTGACTCACGGCAGCCTGACCGTGACCATCACCGAAGACCCGATCGTCAGCCAGCCAGGTCCGTTGTCCAACGGCCAGACCGCTGTTGTGCCGCGTTCGCGAGTGAATGCCGAACAGGAAGCCAAACCGATGTTCAAGTTCGGCCCGGGCACCACCCTCGACGAAATCGTTCGTGCGGTGAACCAGGTCGGCGCGGCGCCGGGCGACCTGATGGCGATTCTTGAAGCACTGAAACAGGCCGGTGCGTTGCAAGCCGACCTGATCGTGATCTGAGGACGGCCACTATGGATATGCGCAAAAGCGGTCTGGTCGGCAGCAGCGATTCGGGTTCCTACTCCGATCTCAATCGTCTGAATCAGCTCAAGGTCGGCGACAAGGACAGCGATGCGAACATGCGCAAAGTTGCGCAGGAGTTCGAATCGCTGTTCCTCGGTGAAATGCTCAAGTCGATGCGCTCTGCCACAAATGCGTTGGGCGAAGACAATCCGCTGAACACGCCCGCGGCCAAGCAGTACCAGGAAATGTACGACCAGCAACTGGCCGTTTCCATGTCCCGCGAGGGCGGTGGTATTGGCCTGGCCGACGTGCTGATGCGCCAGATGTCGAAGAACAAACCGATGGCGCCGGGCGAAGCTGAAGCCGCCTCTGCTGCCAAGCAGGAAGCCGCGAAAGCCGCTGCCGCTAATGTCGCCACGCCGATTGCGGCCGGCACCGTCGGCACTGGCCCGTTGTCACGCCTCAATGGCGAGCGTCCGCTGTGGGCCTCGCGTGCGGTGCATGCGCCGAACACTCAGCTCGCGCACAGCAATGACATGGCGCTGATCAACCAGCGCCGTCTGGCCTTGCCGCCGAAACTGGCTGATCGTTTGCTCGCTGGGCTGGTGCCGTCGGCAACGCCTGCCGCGACAACTCAATTGCCGCAACGCGCCACGACTGCTGCCATCACTGGCACAGGCCCGCTGTACAACGGCGACTGGCTGGCGCGTGCCGAGGCCGAGAAAGCCTCAGGCGGCCAGATGCAGGTTTACGGCCGTGCGGTGGCGCAGATTCCGCTGGCACCAGCGAAAAAAGCCTTCAGCTCTGCCGACGAATTCGTCAACACCATGCTGCCGATGGCCAAGGAAGCCGCCGACCGTATCGGCGTCGATCCGCGTTACCTGGTGGCGCAAGCCGCGCTGGAAACCGGTTGGGGCAAATCGGTCATGCGCGCGCAGGATGGCAGCAGCAGCCACAACCTGTTCGGCATCAAGGCGAGCAGCAACTGGCAGGGCGATTCGGCCCGGGCAATCACCAGCGAGTTCCGCAATGGCGCCATGGTCAAGGAGACGGCCGAGTTCCGTTCCTATGCCTCGTACAAGGACAGCTTCCACGATCTGGTGACTTTGCTGCAGTCCAATAATCGCTATCAAGAAGTGCTGAAGTCGGCCGATAACCCAGAACAGTTTGTACGCGAGTTGCAGAAGGCCGGTTACGCAACCGACCCGAACTACGCGAGCAAGATTTCGCAGATAGCCAAGCAGATGAACAGTTTTGAAAACTACGCTGCGGCGGGCGTTTCCACCACGCCTTTATAAGGCACAAGGTATAAGGTCTGAACCATGAGTTTGCTCAATATCGGGATGTCGGGGCTGTCGGCTAGCCAGTCCTCTTTGGCTACGACAGGCAACAACATTGCCAACGTCGACACCGCCGGTTATTCGCGCCAGCAAACCGTGCAGGGCACCAAATCCTCGCAGCAGTACGGCAGCGTTTTCATCGGCACAGGCACAACCCTGGCCGACGTGCGCCGGGTCTACAACTCGTACCTGGAAACCCAGTTGCACACCGCGACTTCGCTCAACAGCGAATCGGCGTCGTTTCTGGCGCAAGCCAAACCGCTGGACGGCACGCTGTCCGACGTCAACACCGGCCTGACCGGTGTGTTGCAGAAATTCTTCACCTCGATGCAGGGCGTATCGACTTCGGCCACCGATGACACTTCCCGTCAATCGGTGCTGACTGGCGCACAGGCGCTGACCGGTCGCTTCAACTCCATCGCCAAGCAATTGAACGACCAGAACACCACGATCAACGGCAGCCTGAGCGACATGACCGCCCAGGTGAACAAACTGGCCAACTCGATCGCCGCGCTCAACCAGAAGATCGGTGAGATCTCCACCAGCGGCGGTGCGCCGAACGATTTGCTCGACAGCCGTAATGAGGCCGTGCGTCAGTTGTCCGAACTGACCGGCGCGCAAGTCGTCGAGCGTGGCACCAGTTTCGATGTGTATGTCGGCAGCGGCCAGCCGCTGGTCATCGGCAACACCACCAACTCCCTCAGCACCGTGCCGAGCAAGGATGACCCGACGCGCCTGGGCATCCAGATGGATCGCGGTTCGAGCACCATCGACATCACTTCGGTGATCAACGGTGGCGAAATCGGTGGCTTGCTGACTTATCGCAAAGAAGTGCTCGACCCGTCGCTCAACGAGTTGGGGCGTGTAGCGCTGGTCATCGCCGATCAGATCAACAGCCAGCAAGCCCAGGGCATCGACAAGAACGGTGACTTCGGCGCGGCGATTTTCAACAATATCAACAGTGCCGCGCTGATCAGCCAGCGCAGCATTGCGCAGTCGGGCAACAGCGCAGGCTCGGGCAACCTTGATGTCACCATCAAGGACACCGGCAAGCTGACCACCAGCGATTACCAGGTGACGTTCACCAGCGCCACCGATTACAGCGTCAAGCGCTCCGACGGCACTGACATGGGGACGTTCAGCACCAACACGACGCCACCGCCGGTGATCGACGGCTTCAGTCTGGCCCTCAAGGGCGGCGCGTTGAGCGCGGGCGACAGCTTCAAAGTGACGCCGACGCGCAATGCGGCAGCGAGCATCCAGACCGTACTGACCGATCCGAAGAAAATTGCTGCAGCGGGCCCGTTGACCGGTGTCGCTAGCGCCAATAATTCCGGCACCTATACCCAGCCGACGCTCACCGACAAGATCAACATCTACAACCCGGCCGCCCAGGCCGAAATGCAGACTGCGCTGAAATATTCGACGCCGGTCAAACTGGTGTTCGGCGAGGCGAGCGGCGGCAGCCAGCCGTACACCATGGTCGACGCCAAGGGCGGGCTCATCAGCTCCGGTACGATCGTTCCGGGGCAGGCGAACACCCTGGACCTGAAAGTGGGCATGGTCGATGCCAACGGCGCCAAGATCATGGACACCTCGGTCACGCCTAACGTGCAGAAGACGTTCACCGTGCAGACCACCGTCGGCGGCACGCCGAAGGCTGGCGAAACCTTCACCATGAACATGACCGGCGCGGCCTCTTCGGATAACCGCAATGCCCAGGCATTGGTTGGCCTGCAAACCAGACAGACCGTCGACACCGGTTCGGCGAGCAAGGGCATCAGCCTGACCGACGCCTACAACAAACTCGTGACCAACGTCGGTACCAAGACCGCACAAGGCAAATCCGACGTTGAAGCCACTACGGCTATCCTGACGCAGGCTGCCGGTGCGCGTGATTCGCTGTCCGGGGTCAACCTGGATGAAGAAACCGGCAACCTGGTCAAATACCAGCAGTACTACACAGCGTCTTCGCAGATCATCAAAGCTGCGCAGGAAACTTTCGCCACGCTGATCAACAGCCTTTAAGGAGTCGTAATTCATGCGCATTTCCACCGCCCAGTATTACGGAACGCAAGCTGCGGACTATCAGCGTAACTTCAACAAGGTGCTGGCCAGCGGCAGCGAGGCGAGCAGCATGCAACGCATCAACACCGCCGCTGATGATCCGGTCGGCGCCGGTCGCCTGCTGCAACTGGGTCAGCAGGCCGCGATGCTGGAGCAGTACACCACCAATATCAACAGCACCAAGAGTGCGTTGACCGTGCAGGAATCCACGCTGGATGCCATCACCACGGCGTTGAGCCGCGCCAAGGAACTGTCCCTGGCCGCCAACAACGGCACGATCACCGACAAGGATCGCCAGGCTTACGCGGCGGAACTGGGCGAGATCCAGAAACAGGTATTGGGCCTGATGAACTCCAAGGATGCCAACGGCAACTACCTGTTCTCCGGTTCGAAAACCGACACCGCGCCGTACTCGCAAAACACCGACGGCACTTACACCTACAACGGTAACCAGACCACCATCAATCTGGGCATCGGCGATGGCCTGACGGTCGGCACCAATACTACCGGTTGGGATGCATTCCAGCAGACCATCAACACCGGTCGCACCAACACCAGCCTGACTGCCCCCGCGGTGGATGACGGTCGCGTCGTATTGTCCAACGGTACCGTTGGCACCGCTGCCACCTATAACTCGAAGTTCGCCAGTGGTCAGCCGTACACCGTCGCCTTCGTCAGCAGCACGCAGATGAAGATCACCGACGCGCTGGGTAACGACGTGACTGCTGACGCCAGCAAGAACGGCGTGATCAGCAACACCAGCGGCAGCAACCAGAGCTTCAGCTTCCGCGGTGTCGACATGAAGCTGAACATCAACCTGAAGGCCGGTGACACCAACCCGGATGCGGTCATTGCCGGGCACAGTTTTCAACTGGCGGTGACACCGGACACGTTCACCACATCGCGTAGCCCGGGAAACCCTTCGACGGCGGTGATCACCGGTTCCAGCATCACCGACCAGGCGGCCTACACCGCGGCATTTCCGCAGGGCGGGGCGATCCTCAAGTTCACCAGCGCCACTGCGTTCGATCTGTACGCGGCACCGGTAACTGCTGACAGCAAGCCTGTGTCTTCGGGCACTGTGGCCGGTAGCAACGCGACGGCAGCCGGTGTGACGTTCGCGCTGGGTAGCGCCCCGGCAGCCGGCGATCAATTCTCGATTCAGCCAAACAACCACCAGACTCAGAACGTGCTCGACACCCTGGGGCAGATGATTACCGCGCTGAATACGCCGATCGATGGCGACCCGGTGGCCAAGCAGAAACTGCAGGGCGCGATGGAGGCCGGTATCGGCAACATCGACGCCGCCACCAATCAGATCGGCACTGCTGTCACTTCCATCGGTGCCCGTGGCCAGTCGCTGGATATGCAGTCCGTCACCAACGACAGCCTGAGCACAGCGAACACCACGACCCAGGGCTCGATCCGTGATTCGGACCTGTCTGAAGTCATGACCCGCCTGACCTTGCAACAGACCATGTTGCAGGCCTCGCAACTGGCGTTCAGCAAGATCAGTCAGTTGGGTTTGTTCAACAAGATCTGACGGTAACGGGCGCGCAAGCGCCCGCTAGCTCGGCTCTTTAGTTTCCAATGTCTTTTTTCGCGGTTTCAGAGGGCTCGCTGTTCCGGGCGGGGTCCCGCCGCTTGCGAGTCCGCCGTGAATTCACTTCCCCTTGTCAGCCTTGTTATTCCTGCCTTCAATTCGCGTTTTTTTGAGCGGGCGTTGCGCAGTGCCGTCAGTCAGGGCTATGGCAATCTTGAGATCATTGTGTGCGATGACAGTCGCGGCAGTGAGATCGAAGACATCGTTGCGTCGGTTGTCGAGCAGTCCGGCGTCACCGTGCGTTATGTGCGTAATCCGCACACGTTGGGAATGATCGGCAATCTGAAAGCCTGCCTGGATCAGGCTCAGGGCGAGTTCATCAAGTTCTTGTGTGACGACGATCATCTGTTTGCCAGCTGTATCGAGTATCAGGCTCGCGTGCTGGCCGAACGTGACGAGGTCAATCTGGTGCTGGCCCAGCGTCTGCTCTGGGACGCCGACGACATGGTGCTCCCTTCACGTCTGGAAAATACGCCGCTGTCACCGATCAGTGGTTTGTTCAAGGGTGACGACTTGCTGGCAATCTTCGAGGCGTTCCCGGCGAACATCCTCGGTGGTTTCAGCAGTGCCATGTTCCGTCGCACCGATGTTCTGGAGTTGTTGCCGGCGCTGACGCAGCCCGAGCACTGCTTTGTGGCGAGCCTCGATTTTGCGCTGTTTGTGTGTTTGATGCGGCGCGGCAACGTGGTCGTGTCCAACCACGTGTTGAGTGTCGAACGCCTGTATCCCGATCGTCTGAGCGGCCAGCAAGCCATGAAAGACGCGCTCGAAATCGAGCGGCAATGGCTGATGCAAATGCTCAAGGCGCGCAGCGGAGAATCTGCGCCTGCCAAGGGTTGGGTGCGTTATGTGCCGATCCCCAAGGCAGACGAGTCGCCACGGGTCTGGGAAGAACTGCCGCTGAGCCGCACGCTCGGTACCAAACAGAGCGCTCAGATATGGGCGGTTGGCAGTAGCAGCCTGAGTTTTTCCGAGCTCTATACGCAATGGCTGGAGTGCCGCACGCTCACTGGCGTTCAGCGCAGACTGTTGCCGGACACGCTGGCAGGCTGGCCGTCCACGCCGCGAATCGTGCCCATCGTGGTTGATGATCAGGGCAGTTCTGCAGCGCTGGAACGTACGCTGGAGAGTCTCGCCGCGCAGGTCTATGCGCCCGAGCTGACACTGGTGTTGTCTTCCAGTTGCGCTGAGCCGGTACTGGACGGACGAGTGTTCCATTTGCCGCTGCAGGACGATCGCCTGCAACAGATCAATGAATTGCTGCCACAGCTGCAGGGAGCCGACTGGTTTTATCTGCTGCGTGCCGGTGATCATCTGGTGCCCCCTGCCTTGCTGATGATGGCCGAGCGAATCGCCTTCAACAGTGATTTGCAGTGTCTATACAGCGATGAAGGCAGTTTGCGGGCGGGTGAGTCGGTAGAGCCGGCATTTAAGCCCGACTTCAACCTCGACTTGATGCGCACCTATCCTTATGTCGGTCGCGCCCTGGCGTTCCAGCGTAATGCCTTTGTGGCGCTCGGCGGTTTCGATTCGACGTTCACTGAGTTGGCGCCTCACGACCTGTTGTGGCGGATGGTTGAAGATCAGGGCACTCAGGTGGTCGGGCATCTGGCCGAGATCGCCATCGAGTCGACATTCGATTTGGCCAAGTGGCTATCGCTGCCTGAAGTGACCGAAAATAACGCGCGATTGCTGGCGACCCATCTTGATCGTCTGGGGATCGCCCACGACATCCGTCGCGGCGGCGTCGAGTTGCTCAATCGAGTCGATTACCGGCACGTGAGCCGGCCGTTGGTCTCGATCATCATTTCTACCCGCGACAAGATTTCGGCGCTGCAGCGCTGTGTCGAGAGCCTGCTGGAAAAAACTTCGTACAGCGAGTACGAGCTGTTGCTGGTCGACAACGGCAGCGAGACAGCCGAGGCCCAAGCCTGGCTGGCCGGTATGGCGCAACTGGGCAGCGAGCGAGTGCGGGTGCTGACGTACCCGCAGCAAGGCAACGTCGCAGCCTTGCGCAATTTTGCCGTTGCCCAGGCGCGGGGCGAGTACGTGCTGCTACTCAACCCCTTTGCGGTGATCACTCAGGGTGACTGGCTCGACGAGTTGCTCAACCACGCCCAGCGTCCGGAAGTGGGCATCGTCGGTGCCAAATTGTTCAATCCCGATGGCTATGTCTTGCATGCCGGGCTGGTTCTGGGCTTGCAGGGCCCGGCCGGTGTGCCGTTCTATGGGCAGGCGATGCAGTCCGCCGGGTACATGTTCCGGTTGCAGGCGGTCCAGGACCTGAGTGCCGTCGGGGCTGATTGCCTGATGGTGCGCAAGTCGGTGTTCGATGCGGTTGACGGTCTGGATGAGCAGAGCCTGCCGCGCACGCTGCACGAAGTGGACCTGGCCCTGCGCGTCGCCCGGCAAGGTTATCTGGTGGTCTGGACCCCTTACGCGGTGCTGGCGCTCGGCGCGCAACCAGTCGAGTCGGTCATTGATGAAGCAGCAATCTCACACAGTGAGCAGGAAAAAACCTTCTACAAGCGCTGGCTGCCGGTGGTTGCCCGCGACCCGGCCTACAATCCCAACCTGTCGTTGAATGGGGCCACCCGTTCGAGTTTCACCCTCGAGCCGGGCCTGCGCAGTGGTTGGAGTCCTTTCAGCAATAGCTCCTTGCCGAAAATTCTCGGGCTGCCGATCAATGCCTCCGCCGTCGGGCACTATCGTGTGACCCAACCGCTGATCGAACTCGAAGCGGCAGGCAGGGTGCAGGGGCAGATTCGCTATAGCGTGAACCTGCCGCCGATTGTTGAAATCGAGCGTCTGTCACCTGATGTGATTGTTCTGCAGGGCCGTTATGCCGAAGCGCCGATCAACGAGATGCCAGTGCTGCGTGACTACTTCAATGCGCGGCGAATCTATGAGCTGGATGACTACGTCATCGATGTTCCCCATCGCAATGCGCATATCCGCAACATGCCGGACAAGCATCAGATGGAGCGTCTGGTTCGCCGTGCGATCGGCATGTGCGATCGCGTGGTCGTCTCGACTCAGCCGTTGGCCAACGCATTGTCGGATATGCATCACGACATTCGTGTAGTGCCCAACATGCTGGCCAAAGAATTCTGGAGCAACCTGCGCAGCCAGCGCCGGACCTCGAAAAAACCCCGCGTCGGCTGGGGCGGCGGTACCAGTCACCATGGTGACCTGGCGGTGATCGCTGATGTCGTGCGCGAACTGGCGGATGAAGTCGACTGGGTATTTTTTGGCATGTGCCCGGACGACCTGCTTCCGTACATGCATGAGTTTCACGGGGTGATTGCCCTCGACGCGTATCCGGCGAAACTGGCCAGTCTCAATCTTGATCTGGCCTTGGCGCCGCTGGAATTCCACATCTTCAACGACTGCAAGAGCAACCTGCGTCTGCTGGAGTACGGCGCCTGCGGCTATCCGGTGATTTGCACCAACACCGAGGCCTACCAAGGCTATCTGCCGTGCACACGGATCAAGACCAACACCACGGACGAATGGCTGCAGGCAATCCGCATGCACCTGGCCGACCCGGACGCCAGCTATCGCATGGGTGACGATCTGCGCGAAGTCGTGCTGCGCGACTACATCTTGCGCGGCGATAACTTGCGTTATTGGGAAAGCGGATGGCTGGCGGATTGATGCCCTTCAATAGCGATGCGTTCGCCATGTATGGCTGACAACTAAATCCAGCACTGTCGATCCTGCAACGGGATTGATGGTGAACAATTTTGTTAAGGGCGAACCCGATTTTGGATTCGCCTTTTTTACGACTGCACCCAGCCGGCACCCACCTTGCCTAGATGGCGCGTTTCCTGCAAGTCCCCCTCAAATCGCCATAAAACGAGCGCTCGCGGGCATCCCACCTGCGCCCGAACCGGCAAAAAGGTTAGCCAGTAGGCCGCAAAGCTCAAGAAAGCTGTGCGCAGCCCGGTGACGAACAAGAGGGGAGACGATGAAGGCAGTTATTTTGGCGGGTGGCCTCGGCACGCGCATCAGTGAAGAGTCGCACCTCAAGCCCAAACCGATGATCGAGATCGGCGGCAAGCCAATTCTCTGGCACATCATGAAGCAGTATTCCGCCCACGGAATTCACGACTTCGTGATCTGCCTCGGCTACAAGGGCTACGCGATCAAGGACTTCTTCGCCAACTACTTCCTCCATACCTCCGACGTCACCTTCAACATGCGCGAAAACCGCATGGACGTGCACCAGAATTACAGCGAGCCCTGGAGCGTTACGCTCATCGACACCGGCGAAGAAACCATGACCGGTGGCCGTCTGCTGCGCGCTGGCCGTTACCTGCAGGATGAAGAAGCGTTCTGCTTCACCTACGGCGATGGCGTTTCCGATTTGAACATTCGCCAACTGGTCGATTACCACAAGGCTCACGGTCGCTTGGCGACCGTCACTGCGGTGCAGCCGCCGGGTCGTTACGGTGCCCTCGAACGCCAAGGCGATCAGGTCCTTGGCTTCACCGAAAAACCTCGTGGAGACGGTGGCTGGATCAACGGCGGTTTCTTCGTACTGTCGCCAAAAGTGTTGCCGTACATCACGGGTGATGACACCACTTGGGAAGCGGAGCCATTGGCCCGCCTGGCCCAGGACGAACAGCTCAAGGCCTTCGAGCACGATGGCTTCTGGCAGCCCATGGACACCCTGCGCGACAAAAACCATCTCGAAGCACTGTGGCAGAGCGGGGAGGCCCCATGGAAGCAATGGGCCTGAGTGCGGATTTCTGGCGCGGCAAGCGTGTGCTGGTCACCGGCCACACCGGTTTCAAAGGCAGCTGGCTGACCCTGTGGCTGCAAAGTCTCGGCGCGCAAGTCAGCGGCT
Organism: Pseudomonas sp. A0308; assembly: GCF_044218815.1. Lineage (NCBI taxonomy): Bacteria > Pseudomonadati > Pseudomonadota > Gammaproteobacteria > Pseudomonadales > Pseudomonadaceae > Pseudomonas > Pseudomonas sp. A0308. Next base: position 1,651,630 of record NZ_CP162581.1, on the reverse strand, counting down.
TTTCACTGGATCCGTCGACCGAGCCGAGTCTGTTTGAACTGGCGCGGGTGCACGAAGGCATCGATGATCAGCGCGGCGATCTGCGTGACCTCGGTGCGTTGCTCGAAATCATTGCCGATACCGAGCCTGAGATCGTCCTGCACCTGGCCGCCCAGCCGCTGGTGCGCGAAGGCTATCGCGATCCGCTCGGCACTTATTCCAGCAACGTCATGGGTACGCTGAACCTGCTCGAGGCGATTCGTCAGGTCGGCTGCGTACGTGCCTGTGTGCTGGTGACCACCGACAAGGTTTACGCCAACAAGGAATGGCTGTGGCCGTACCGCGAAGACGAAGCCCTCGGTGGCCACGATCCTTACAGCAGCAGCAAGGCTTGTTGCGAACTGTTGGCGCAGTCTTACGCGGCGTCGTTCTTCCCGGCAGACAAGTACGCCGAGCACGGTCTGGCCTTGGCCACGGCGCGTGCCGGCAACGTGTTGGGCGGCGGTGATTTTGCCCCTGAGCGGCTGATTCCCGATGTGCTGAAAGCCTGGACGGCAGACGAGCCGGTGACCCTGCGTTACCCGCAAGCCGTGCGCCCGTGGCAACACGCGCTGGAACCATTGGCCGGTTATCTGCAACTGGCTGCCGGCCTCTACGAGCAAGGCCCGGAGTACGCCGGTGCGTGGAACTTCGGCCCCGGCGAGGCGGACATGTGCAGCGTCGGCGAAGTGGTCGAATTGCTCGCCAGCCGCTGGCCGCAAGCGCGCGGTCTGCGCATCGAACCGAGCGACCTGCACGAGGCCGGTCTGCTGCGTCTGGACAGCAGTCGCGCACGCCAACTGCTCGGTTGGCAACCGCGCTGGACCTTGCAGCAATGCCTGACCCAGACCCTCGACTGGCATTTGGCATGGCAGAACGGCGATGACATGCGCGCCGTCACCCTTGGCCAACTGAACCTGTACCGAGGCGCGTTGTGAGCGAATTTTCCTTGCAGGCATTGCCGCTGGCCGGGCTGTTCAGCGTGCAGCACAAACGCTTTGAAGATCAGCGCGGGCACTTTTCCCGGTTGTTCTGCGAGGGCAGTCTGAGTGCGTTTGGCAGTGAGTTTCATATCCGCCAGATCAACCATTCCTGCACCCGCGAGAAGGGCAGCGTGCGCGGTCTGCATTATCAGAACGCGAATGCGCCGGAAGCCAAACTGATCACCTGCCTGCGCGGTGAAGTGTGGGATGTGGCGGTCGATTTGCGTCCGGACTCGGAAACCTTTTTGCACTGGCACGCCGAGCATCTGAAGGCCGGCGACGGTCGCAGTCTGTTGATTCCGGCCGGGTTCGCCCACGGTTTCCAGACGCTGACCGAAGACGCCGAATTGCTTTACCTGCACAGCGCCGATTACGCACCTGCGCATGAGGGCGGTCTGTCGGTGAATGATCCACGGCTGGCGATTGCCTGGCCGTTGCCTGTCAATAATTTGTCAGCGCGTGATTCCAGCCATCCCGCGCTCGATCAACACTTCGCTGGAGTGCGTCTATGAATTGCCGTGGGTGCGCCGCACCGCTGAGCCTGCCGCTGATCGACCTCGGCACCTCGCCACCGTCCAACGCCTACGTGCATGCCGATCGGCTGGAACAGGCCGAGCAATGGGTGCCGCTGAAGGTCGCCGTGTGCCAGCAATGCTGGCTGGTACAGACCGAGGATTACACCTCCGCCGACAGCCTGTTCGATGCCGAATACGCCTACTTCAGTTCGTTCTCCAGCACCTGGCTGGCCCATGCCGAGCGCTATGTGGCCGAGATGGTCGAGCGCTTCGGCCTGACCGCCGACAGCCGCGTGGTCGAAGTCGCTGCCAACGACGGTTACCTGCTGCAATACGTAGCCGGTCGCGGCATCCCGTGTCTGGGCGTCGAGCCGACCCGCAGCACCGCGCAAGCGGCGCGGGAAAAGGGGCTGGACATTCGTGAGCTGTTCTTTGGTCGCGACACCGCCGCGCAGTTGAAAAGCGAAGGCTGGGGCGCTGACCTGATGGCCGCCAACAACGTGCTCGCGCATGTGCCGGACATCAACGATTTCCTCGGTGGTTTCGCGGCACTGCTGAAACCGACCGGTGTGGCGACTTTCGAATTCCCGCAACTGTTGACGCTGATGGCAGGCGCGCAGTTCGACACGCTTTATCACGAGCACTATTCGTATCTGTCGCTGACGGCTGTGCAAACCCTGTGCGAACGCAACGGCCTGGAAGTCTTCGACGTCAGCCAGTTGAGCACTCACGGCGGATCGCTGCGGGTATTCGTGCAGCGCAAGGAAGGCGAGCGTCGCCCGGTGCAACCAGCGGTGCAACAACAGTTGCAGGCTGAACTTGATGCAGGGGTGAAAACCCCCGAGTACTACGCGACCCTCGCGCCTGCCGCCGAACGAATCAAGCATGAACTGCTGCGCTTTTTGCTGCAGGCCAAGGCTGACGGTAAACGTGTGGTGGGTTACGGCGCGGCGGCGAAGGGCAATACCTTGCTCAACTACGCCGGGGTCAAACCGGACCTGCTCGCCTGGGTAGCCGATGCCAACCCGCACAAGCAGGGCAAGTTTCTGCCGGGCAGCCGCATCCCGATTGTTGCGCCGGCACAGATCGACATCGAAAAACCCGACTACGTGCTGGTGCTGCCGTGGAACCTGCTGCACGAAGTCAGTCAGCAACTGGCGCAGGTGCGTCAGTGGGACGGCCGCTTCGTGATTGCGGTGCCTGAGTTGAAAGTACTGTGAAGGTCCTCGTAACCGGAGCCACGGGCTTCGTCGGTCGGCATCTGGTCGCGGCATTGCTGGCGCGCGGCTGTGTTGTTCGTGCAGTGGCACGCAACGCAGAAACCGCGCAGGGCATGCCGTGGATCAACGATGTCGAGTTCGTCGCGGCGGATATTCACGCCGACGATCTCGATATCGCCGCGTTGACCGAAGGCGTTGATGCGCTGGTTCATCTGGCCTGGCCGGGTTTGCCGAACTATCGGGCGCTGTTCCATTTCGAGCACAACCTGATGGCCGATTACCGCTTCATCAAGCGTGCGATCGAGGCGGGGGTGAAGCAGGTGCTGGTCACCGGCACCTGCTTCGAGTACGGCATGCAAAGCGGCCCGCTCAGCGAAAACACCGAGCCAAGGCCGAGCAATCCGTACGGGCTGGCCAAGCACACCTTGCACCTGTTTTTGCAGAGTTTGCAGCAAGAGCATCCTTTCACCCTGCAATGGGCGCGGCTGTTTTACCTGCATGGCGAAGGGCAGAACCCCAACAGTCTGTTGGCGGCGCTGGACCGCGCAGTCGACGCCGGTGAGGCGTCGTTCAACATGTCTGCGGGCGAGCAGTTGCGCGACTTTCTGCCGATTGCCACCGCGGCCACTTACCTCGCCGCGATCCTGCATCAACGCGACTTCGACGGTGTGATCAATTGCGCCAGTGGCCAGCCGATTTCAGTAAGAACCCTCGTCGAGCAACGCCTGCGCGAACGCGGCGCTTCGATCGATTTGAACCTGGGGCATTACCCCTACCCGACACACGAACCCATGGCGTTCTGGGCGGTGGTCGACCGTTTGCAAGATCTGCTTGAGGTGCAGCAGAGCAACTGATGTGCCTCGAAGCGAATGCCTTTGGCAGCGTGACTATCAAATGACTTTTCAGTGAGACCGGACAATGAGCGATAACGTAATCAAAGCCTTCGAGGCGGAGTGCCAGGCCGAAGTGATTGCCCAGGGCCAGGACAAGGACCTGAAGGCGTTGGCCCAGGAGTTCTACAACCAGTCGGCCAAACACAAATACACCTACCACTTTTCGTGGATGGGCCGTCCGATCATTCAATTGCCGCAAGACATGATGGCGATGCAGGAGCTGATCTGGCGGATCAAGCCAGACCTGGTGATCGAGTGCGGTATCGCCCACGGCGGTTCGATCATTTACTACGCCTCGCTGCTCGAATTGCAGGGCCACGGCGAAGTGCTGGGCATTGATCGCGACATCCGTGCGCACAACCGTGAGGCCATCGAAAGCCATCAGATGATCAAGCGCATCAGCATGATCGAAGGCTCAAGCCTCGATCCGGCAGTGGTCGAGCAGGTTCGTCAGGCGGCGGCCGGCAAGAAAGTGATCGTGGTGCTCGATTCCAATCACACCCACGACCATGTCCTCGAAGAACTGCGTCTTTACGCACCACTGGTTTCGGCTGACAGCTACTGCGTGGTCATGGACACCGTGGTTGAAGACATGCCGGCCGATGCCTTCCCGGATCGCCCGTGGGGTCCGGGTGACAACCCGAAAACCGCAGTTTGGGCCTACCTCAAAGAGAACCAGGATTTCGAGATCGACCAGCAGATGCAAGACAAGCTGCTGATCACGGTCGCCTCGGACGGTTATCTGCGTCGGGTTCGTTGATCCGTTCCATCATTAAAGTGTTTTTCGGGCGGTTTCGCCGGTAGTGGGGAGAAGTTATGCAAGGCAAGTACGGTTCTGAAAACAAGCAGCCATTGAGCGAGTTGCTGACGGTGGTACTGATCACCCACAACCGCCCGGCTTTTTTGCGTCGAGCGCTGCAGTACTACAGCGGCCTGCCTTGCAAGGTTTTGGTACTGGATTCTTCTTCCGAGCGCCCGGAAGGTGATTTCTCCGCGGTCGATTATCAGCACCTGCCGCAATTCGCCTACTGGGGGATGCAAGCCAAACTGACCTACGGCGTCGAGCAACTGACGACGCCGTATATGGTGTTCGCGGCTGACGACGATTTCATCCTGCATGAATCGCTGGCCGAGTCGGTCAACTTCCTTGAGGCCAACCGCGACTACGGGTTGTGCCACGGCTACTGCCTGATGTACCTGGCGCTGGCCGGCAGCGTCAGCTACTACCGACGCGACAAGAAAATCTGCGAAGACTACGCGTCGGAGCGTGCCGAGGATCGCGTTCTCGATTTCATGCACCAGTACGTGCCGCCGTTCTATGGCGTGTGCCGCACCTCGATCATCAAGGACTGGTACGCGGCATTGCCGCCGGGCACCAGTTTCGAATGGCAGGAAATCGGCCACACCTACTACCTGTTGGCGAACGCCAAGGCGCGCATCCTGCCGATTCCTTATGTCGTGCGCGAGATCAACATCGGTTTCTCCGACCACAACACCGAGGTCTACCACGCGCTGTCGTACACCGATACCAAGTCGGTGACCGAGCGCGAAGCCTTCGCCGAATTCCTCGCCTCTTTGCCGACCGGTATCACCGATCTCGACCAGGCGCAGCGCAAGGCGTTGGCCCTGGAAAGCTTCGCGGCCATGACGGACAGCCTGGTCTCCGGACGGGCGTTGACGACCGAGCTGATTTTCGAGTCCACCTGGAGCAACCTTACCAAGGCACCAGAGCGCAAATTCGGGCCACGCCAATACGTCGAGATGCCTTTCTACAACGAGCGCTTTTTTGACTTGCTGACGCAGTTCGAGTTTTTGCTGCACGCGATGCCGGCCGGTCGCATTCAACTGGAAAAACTCGAGGGTGTGTGGACCCGGCAGGAATACCTGCTGCAGGCACGCAATAACGATACGGCGCAAAGTGTCGTCGACCGGTTGTGGCAGGCCCATGACAGCAACGCGTTCAACCGCGCTGTGCTCAAGCGTCTGTCGGCGCAACTGCAAACCCTCGGTGAAGACGAGCAAGCGCAGAAGATAGCTGAGTGGGATGCTCGTCTGGCGGCAGTGGCGGACACCGATCATTACCCGGTCTTCGGTAAGATGCGCTCGGGCCGTTTGCTCGACTGGCTGGCGGCTCGCAAGCCGGACGCCGAACAGGCTGCTTTGATTGCCAAGCATCTGGCGGCGAACAATGGCGGTCCACAATTCGGCATTTTCCTGCTGGATCTGGACAACAACGTCGAGAAGCTGCAAGTGACACTCGACAGCCTCGTCGAAGGTCACAGCAAGGCTTTCAAAATCGTCGTCTTCACCACGGGCGAGCCGCAGAGTGCGACCACCGCACAGAACACCTTGCACTTTGTCCGGGTCACGCCGGGCAGCCTCGTCGACAAACTGAACCTGAGCGCCGCGCAATCTCCCTGCGACTGGTTGCTTCTGGCGAACGTGGGTGATGAATTCACGTCGAGCGGCCTGTTGCGCGCTGGTCTGGAGTTGATGTCGGTCACGGGGCTTCGCGCGGTGGCCACTGATGAAATCCAGCGCACTGAAGAAGGTGCGCTGGTGGACGTATTCCGCCCTGGCTTCAATCTTGATTTGCTGCAGAGCATCCCGTCGCTGATGGCACGCCATTGGCTTGTGCGCCGCGACGTGCTGCTGGAGGTCGGCGGTTATCAGGCCGACTTCAGCAAAGCGATGGAGTTCGACCTGCTGCTGCGCATCATTGAGCAGGGTGGCCTCGACGGTCTGGCGCATCTCGACGAGCCGTTGTTGATCACACAAGCAGCAGCGCTGGAAGAAAACGCCCACGAGCGTCAGGCTTTGTTGCGCCATCTAGGCAATCGCGGCTACCAGGCCAAAGTGACTTCGGCGGCGCCGGGCACCTGGCAGATTGATTACCGCCACACTGAGCAGCCGATGGTGTCGATCATTCTGCCGGTCATTGATGACTTGCCAGTGATGCGCCGCTGCCTGGAAGGCCTGCTGCTCAGAACCCGCTACAACCGTTACGAAGTACTGGTGGCGGCAAACGCTAATCAGTCGGCAGCGGTCAATGACTGGCTGGGTGGATTGCGCCATCCGAAAGTGAACGTCTTGCGCGCCGATCAAACACTCGGCGAAGTGGCGCTGTATAACGCTGCCAGCGAGCAGGCTCAGGGTGAATATCTGGTGCTGCTGGCCGCTGACGCAGAAGTCGTCAACCCGAACTGGCTCGACTCGTTGCTCAACCATGCCCAGCGTCCGGAAGTCGGGATCGTTGGTGCCAAACTGGTCAGCCGTGACGGGAAAATCTCCCAGGCGGGTTTGATTCTCGGTCTGAACGGTGGCGTCGGTTCGGCGTTCATCGGCGAGAAGCACAGCGCCGCGGGTTACATGCAGCGCCTGTCGGTCGAGCAGAACTATTCGGCCGTGTCGAAGGTGTGCCTGATGGTGCGCAAAGAGTTGTTCAATGCGCTCGGTGGCCTGGATGAAGTGACCTTTGCTGATGGTTTCAGCGATGTCGATCTGTGCCTCAAGGCCGGGCAGGCCGGTTACCTCACCGTGTGGACGCCGCTGGTCCAGGTGTTGCACACCGGTGAATTGCCGCAAGCCCCTGAGGCGCTGGCCGCATTGCGCGAGAAATGGAGCAGCGCTTTTGCCCAGGACCCGGCTTACAACGCCAACCTGGCCCTGACCGGCAAAGGCTTTACCTTGGCTGAAAACACTTCGATCAATTGGTCGCAGTTGCTGGCTTGAGTCCGTCGGACAGGGAACAGGAATTACACATGTTCAACGGTAAATCGATCTTCATCTCCGGCGGCACGGGCTCGTTCGGGCGCAACTTCATCCGCCGCTTGCTGGAGCAGTACCAGCCCAAGCGCGTGGTGGTGTTCTCCCGTGATGAGCTCAAGCAATACGAAATGCAGCAGACGTTCAACGCGCCGTGCATGCGTTACTTCATCGGTGACGTGCGTGACGCTGACCGCCTGCGTCAGGCCATGCGCGGCATCGATTACGTGGTGCATGCCGCCGCGTTGAAGCAGGTGCCGGCGGCTGAGTACAACCCGACCGAATGCATTCGCACCAACGTCAACGGCGCGGAAAACATCATCGCCGCGGCCATCGACAACGGTGTGAAAAAGGTTGTGGCGTTGTCCACCGACAAGGCTGCCAGCCCGATCAATCTGTACGGCGCGACCAAATTGCTGTCGGACAAATTGTTCGTGGCCGCCAACAATATTGCCGGCGAGCAGGAAACCCGATTTGCCGTGGTGCGTTACGGCAACGTAGCCGGTTCGCGGGGCTCGGTGGTGCCGTTCTTCAGCAAACTGATTGCCGATGGAGCGCAAGAGCTGCCGATCACCGACGAGCGCATGACGCGGTTTTGGATCACTCTCGACCACGGTGTGCAGTTCGTGCTCGACAGCTTTGCGCGCATGCACGGTGGTGAAGTGTTCGTGCCGAAGATTCCGTCGATCCGCATCGTCGATCTGGCTCGGGGCATGGCCGAACATCTGCCGCACAAAAATGTCGGCATTCGTCCAGGGGAAAAACTCCATGAGTTGATGGTGCCGCTGGACGATGCGCGGATGACTATTGAATTCGAGGACCACTACACGATCCAGCCGTCGATTCGCTTTACCAGCGTCGATGTCGATTTTGCCGTCGACAAACTTGGCGAGCGTGGGCGCGCGGTGAGCGAAGATTTTGAATATCGCTCCGACACCAATCCGCACTTCCTCTCGGTCGGACAGATCGCGGCGCTGCACGCGAAGCTCTCGGTATGATCCCCTACGGCCGGCAGAGTCTCGATCAATCGGACATCGATGCCGTCGTCGGGGTGTTGCAGTCGGACTGGTTGACGCAAGGGCCGACCATCGAGCGCTTCGAACAGGCTGTGGCCGAGCGTTGCCAAGCGGATTTCGCCGTGGCGGTGTGCAACGCCACGGCGGCGTTGCACATTGCGTGTCTGGCGGCGGGTCTTGGCCCGGGCGACCGTCTGTGGACCACGCCGAATACATTCCTGGCCTCGGCCAATTGCGGGCGTTACTGCGGCGCCGAAGTAGACTTTGTCGACATCGATCCGCTGACCTGGAACCTTGATGCTTACGCGTTGGCGGCGAAACTGGATCAGGCTGAACAGGACGGCAAACTGCCAAAAGTCTTGGTGGCGGTGGCGTTTTCCGGGCAGAGCTGCGACATGCGCAAGATTGGCGAACTGGCCGAGCGCTACAACTTCACCGTGATCGAAGATGCCTCCCACGCGGTCGGCGCTTCTTACGCCGGGCGTCCGGTGGGTTGCGGTGAATTTGCGGCGATGACCGTGTTCAGTTTTCATCCGGTGAAGATCATCACCAGTGCCGAGGGCGGCATGGTTCTGACCAATCGCCCGGCCCTGGCTGAGCGCCTGCAACGCCTGCGCAGCCATGGCATGACCCGCGATCCGCAGCAGATGACCGAGCCCAGTCACGGCCCTTGGTACTACCAGCAGATCGAGCTGGGCTTCAATTACCGGATCACCGATCTGCAGGCCGCGTTGGGCTTGTCGCAACTGGCCAAGCTGGATGCCTTCATCGCTCGGCGTCGTGAGTTGGCAGCGCGCTACGAGCAGTTGCTGACGTACTTGCCGCTGACGTTACCCAGCGCTGAACCGGACGCGGTATCAGCCTGGCATTTGTATGTGGTGCGCGTGCAGACCGAGCGCATCAGCCTCAGTCACCGTCAGGTGTTCGAGGGCTTGCGCGCGGCCGGCATCGGCGTGAATCTGCACTACATTCCGGTGCATCTGCAGCCTTACTATCAGGCACTGGGTTTTGCCGAGGGCGACTTTCCCGAAGCCGAACGCTATTACGCCGAGGCGATCAGCCTGCCGATGTTTCCGCTGCTGACCGAGGAGCAGCAGGATTACGTGGTCGAGCAATTGCGCCGGCTGCTGATTGAGGAGTAGGGCAACGTGAGCAACATTGCAATCATCCCGGCGCGCGGGGGCAGCAAACGTATCCCGCGCAAGAACCTGGCGCTGTTCGCTGGCGTGCCGATGATTGTCCGTTCGATTCGTACGGCGCTGGATTCGGGCTTGTTCGATCAAGTCGTCGTTAGTACCGATGACGAAGAAATCGCCGAGGTCGCGCGGGCGCACGGGGCTGATGTGCCGTTTTTGCGCCCGGCCGATCTGGCGGATGATTTTACCGGCACCGCCGCAGTGATCGTGCATGCCTTGCAGCAACTGCCGGCCTTCGATTACGCCTGTTGCGTGTACGCCACGGCGCCGCTGTTGCAGGTGCGTTATCTGCGCGAAGGATTTGAGTTGCTGGAGCAGCATCCGGACAAGTCTTTCGCTTTCTCCGTGTGCAACTTCGGCTTCCCTGTGCAGCGTGCGCTGACGCTGGACGGGCAGGGCGCGCTTACGGCGTTGTACCCGGAATTTCGTGACACCCGTTCGCAGGATCTGTCCGAGGCGTTTCAGGATGCTGGCCAGTTCTACTGGGGGCGCAGCGACGCGTGGCTGCGCGGCGAGGTGGTCTATTCGCCCGCCAGCCTGCCAGTAATTCTGCCTCGGCACCTGGTGCAGGACATCGATACGCCTGAAGACTGGAAACGTGCCGAATACCTTTACGCCGCGCTCAAGGCTGGCGGAGAGTTGCAATGAGAATCCTGATTCGCGCTGACGCCTCGCCGACCATCGGCAGCGGCCATATCGCCCGCTGCCTGACGCTGGCGCGGGTGCTGCGCAAGCAGGGCAGTCATGTCGCGTTTGCCTGTCGGCAGTTGCCGGGGCATCGACTCGATGCTCTGAGCGCCGAAGGTTTCGAGACATTCGCACTGCCTGAATTTTATCCCGGTGAAGATCCGCAGCAGGCCATCGAGTCGATGCTGCCGTGGCAGGCCGACATCGATGCGTTGGATTTGCTGCTGGAAGATCACGCCGAATTCGACTGGATGATCGTCGATCATTACGGCCTCGATCATCACTGGCAGACCGCCGCACGGCGTTGGGCGCCGCGTATTGCTGCCGTCGACGATCTCGCCACTCGGCGCTACAGCGTTGATTTGCTGCTCAATCAGAATTTGTCCGGCCTCAGCGATAACTACACGCCGCTGTTGCCCGAGGGCTGCCGCACACTGCTCGGCCCGCGCTATGCGATGTTGCGCGAAGAGTTCGATTGCCCGGCGATCGACATCAAACCCGAAGCCCGGCGAGTGCTGGTGAACTTCGGCGGTTTCGACGCGGCGATGCAGACCCATCACGCGATGTTGGCGTTGGCCGATTTTACTGAACTTGAAGTGGACTTCGTCGCCGGTGTCGACAACCCGGCATGGGCGCAGATGCAGGCACTGGCGCAAACGCGGCCAAACTGGCGTCTGCACAGTTTTGTCAGCGATTTCCATCAACGCATGATCGAGGCCGATCTGTTTATCGGCGCCGGTGGCGGCACCAGTTGGGAGCGTGCGGCGTTGGGTCTGCCGACGATCTGTATAGCGGTGTCGAATAACCAGCAGGTCAACGGTGAAGTCATGGCGGCAGCGGGCGCACATGTATTCATGGGCGCGCGCGAGCAGGTCAGCGTCGCGCAGTTGCGTGACGCGATTGGTTTTGTCGCCGCTAATTTTTATCTGCGCCAGAGCATGGCTGAACGTTCTCGGCAAATGGTCGATGGACGCGGTGCATTGCGAGTCGCCGCGGCATTGGCCGATGGTGTGCTCAAGTCAAGCCACGCCACACTGGACGATGCGCAATTGCTGCCCGACGGGCTGAACTCCAGTTTGAATAATAGGGAACACCGTTCATGAGTAGTTTCAAGATTGGCGACCGTCTGATCGGTGCCGATGCGCCGCCGTTCATCATTGCCGAGATGAGCGGCAATCATAACCAGTCGCTGGACGTGGCCCTGCAAATTGTCGAAGCCGCCGCCAAGGCCGGCGCGCACGCCCTGAAACTGCAAACCTACACCGCCCAGACCATGACGCTGGATCTGGCCGAGGGTGAGTTCTTCATCAAAGACCCGGGCAGCCTGTGGGCCGGCACTTCTTTGTATGACTTGTACGAGCAGGCCCACACGCCGTGGGAATGGCATGCGCCGATCTTCGCTCGCGCCAAGGAACTGGGGATGCTCGCGTTTTCGACGCCGTTCGACGACACGGCCGTGGATTTTCTCGAAAGCCTCGACGTGCCGGCGTACAAAATCGCCAGTTTTGAAAACACCGATCTGCCGTTGATCCGCCGTGTCGCCGCCACCGGCAAGCCGCTGATCATCTCCACCGGCATGGCCAGCATTGCCGAACTCGATGAAACCGTGCGCGCCGCCCGTGAAGCCGGGTGCAAGGATCTGGTGTTGCTCAAATGCACCAGCACTTATCCGGCGACTCCGGCAAACAGCAATGTGCGGACGATCCCGCATCTGCGTGAATTGTTCGGCTGCGAGGTGGGGCTGTCCGATCATTCGATGGGCGTTGGCGTCTCGGTGGCGGCCGTGGCGCTCGGCGCGACAGTGGTGGAAAAGCATTTCACCCTCGACCGTTCGGCGGGCGGGGTGGATGCCAGTTTCTCGCTGGAGCCGGCCGAGATGGCCAGCCTGGTGGTGGAAACCGAACGCGCATGGCAAGCGCTCGGCAAGGTGCAATACGGCGCAACAGAAGCCGAACTCAAGTCGGTGGTGTATCGCCGCTCGCTATATGTGACCGCCGATATGGGCGCAGGTGACCCCTTTACGCGGGACAATCTGCGCGCCATTCGTCCCGGCCTCGGTCTGCCGCCCAAGCACACCGATGCCGTCCTCGGGCGCTGCGCTCGCGCGCCGATCAAGCGCGGTACGCCGCTGGATTGGTCATTGGTCGAATAACCCAATCTGTAATGGATTCGGCAAAATAGCGTGACCTGCGAGTCATAACGCGCATCTTCACTGTATTGTATTGATCGGGGAGATGGCGCCTGGCCCGTTTTCGGTTCCAGTGATAGCCCTTTGCGCTCCCCTTGGTTGCCCTTCGTGGCAACCATTTTCTGTTTGTCGGCGCCCCTCAAATCCTTGCGAGCGGTGGTCTTGGGCTGTTTTTTATTGGGAAGCCGTAATGATTGGCATAAAAAGCATTGCGAGCTACGTTCCTGTAGCCGGCGTGGACAATTACGCACAAGGTGCAAAATTCGAGAAGGATGAAGAGTTCATCCTTGGCAAGATTGGCTCGGCATTCCTGCCGCGCAAAGACGCTGATCAAGAAACCTCCGATCTTTGTGTTGAAGCAGCCAACGCGCTGTTTGCCAGCAACCCTGAGTTGAAGCGTGAATCGATCGATGCCTTGATCGTCGTCACTCAGAACGGTGATGAAGAAGGCTTGCCGCACACTGCCGCGATCGTGCAGGACAAACTCGGTCTGCCGACCAATGTCGCCGCGTTCGATATTTCGTTGGGCTGCTCCGGTTATGTCTACGGCATCTACGCGATCAAGGGCTTCATGGAAGCCGCAGGCCTGAAGAACGGCCTGCTGATCACCGCCGACCCGTATTCGAAAATCGTTGACCCGGAAGATCGCAACACCACCATGCTGTTCGGTGATGCGGCCACCGCGACCTGGATGGGTGAAGATCCGACCTGGGCGCTGGGCAAGGCCAAGTTCGGCACCGACGGTTCCGGCGCGCCACACCTGAAAGTCACCGATGGTGTGTTCTTCATGAACGGTCGTCAGGTGTTCAACTTTGCGCTGCTCAAAGTCCCGGCGCACTTGCACGAGCTGCTCGATGATTCCGGTCTCAAGGCTGATGATATCGATGCCTTCTGCATTCACCAGGGCAGTGCGGCGATTGTCGATGCCGTGGCGCGACGCTTTGAAGGCGAGCCTGAGAAGTTCATCAAGGACATGGTCGAGACCGGCAATACCGTGTCGTCGAGTATTCCGCTGCTGCTGGAAAAGCACGTAATCGATTCCGCCTGGCAGCGCGTCGCGCTCAGTGGTTTCGGTGTCGGTCTGTCGTGGGGTTCGGCGATCATCTTCCGCCCCTGAGCCTGATTAAAAACGGCGGATACAAAAATAGCGTTCAAGGTTAACCTTGAACGCTATTTTTTTGCCTGAAACGGAGCGCGAGGCGCCATGAGCGAGTTTTTCCAGGCCAACGCCGAAGTCCTTCAGCGCCGCTGGCCGGCGCTGTTCGAGCGCTTGATGGCCGAAGACAGTGCGGCGGTTCAGGCTGAGTTGGTGCAGGGGCTGGGTTCGACTCTGAGCGTCAATGGCGTTCAACTCACCAGTCGCCATGACCGTACTCACGAAGCCCGTGTTCAGGCAGCCAGCCTGGCGGATAAAGCGCAATTGCATGTCTACGGCACCGGCCTAGGCGATTTGCCTGCGGTGTTGCTGGAGCGCGCCGGGCTTGAGCGGTTGTATGTGCATATTCTCAATGGCGCTCTGTTTGCGCTTGTCGTGCGGTTGCTTGATCAGCGCCAGTGGCTGGAGGATCCGCGCGTGGAACTGTTTTACGCCGGTGATCTGTCTGATATCTGCACGCCGTTTTTTGCCCTGCCGGCCGAGATGCTGCTGGCTGATGACTTCAACGCAAAGATCCGTGATCGGCTGGTCAGTGAAGTGCACCTGAGCTTCAACAATCGTGAATTCGATCCGCAGTCGCCGGCCATTCAGCAACGCTTGCAGGATTGCTTGCCAGTGTTGCTCGGCGATGACGATGTGGCGCAACTGTTCGGCACTTGCGTCGACCGGGACGTCTACGTGATCGCCACGGGGCCGACGCTGGAGGGGCATTTCGAACGGCTGGCGAAAGTGCGGGCTCAGGCGCAGCGTCCGCTGTTCATCTGTGTCGACACCGCTTATCGACCGCTGCGTGAGCACGGTGTGGTGCCGGATCTGGTGGTGAGCATTGATCAGCTCATCAGCTTCCGTCATCTGCCATTTGAACAGTCCGAAGGCATTCCTCTGGTCTATTTGCCCATGAGCGACCCCGAGGTATTGCGCGCCTGGAAGGGCAAGCGCTACGGCGGCTATTCCGCAAGCCCGGTTTATGCGGCATTGCGCGAGGAATATCCGCGAGGCGAACTGCATGTCGGCGGCAGTGTGATTCATCCGGCGGTGGACCTTGCCGTGAAAATGGGCGCGACGCGCATCACTCTGTTTGGCGCCGACTTCGCCTTCCCGATGAACAAGACCCATGCTGGCTGGAATGACGGTGAGCTTGGGCCGAGTGTGAATCAGGCGCGGCATTGGGTGCGTGACGGGCATGGTCAGCGCGTCAGCACACAACTGAACTTCCGTGGCTATTTATGTGTTCTGGAACGCTACATCGCCGCCCATCCCCAGGTTGAGTTTCTCAATAGCAGCAGAGCGGGCGCGCTGATCGCCGGCACACAATTCAATCAGGAGTTTGTGCAATGACGGCAATGGCGCAATGCATCATCGAGTGCCGCGAGTGCGCAAGTCTGTTTCGACTGGGACGTGACGTCGAGGCGGCGCTAAGCATGGTCGAGGTCTTTGAGGGTACGCAGCAGTTACTGCAGTCCGCGCCTGCGGATGTCCAACAGATGTGGGCGCAGGTGCTGACGCAAATGCTCGATTGCCAGGAGCGCCAGGACTGGTTGGGGCTGGCGGACTCCATGGAGTACGAACTGATCGAACTGCTGACGGCCATGCCAGCCTGAGGGCGGGCAACCGCGCTGGCCCGCAGGTTTGCGCAGTGGTCGGTTTTATGGCGTCATTTTTTCGAAAGTGAGGGGCGGCTAAGCCTTTGTTTTCTCTGGGGTGGCAGGGTGATGGCAAATATTTTTTAAAAAGCCCTCAAGCAACCTGCATTCCCGACGATAACTATTACGAAGGTTCTCTAGGCCATACCCGGCGGTTGCCAGGGCCGGAAGCCGCAGTACCCAACCAACGAGGAATTCGTCATGGCTTTAACAGTAAACACCAACACCACATCGTTGAACGTTCAGAAAAACCTGAACAAAGCTTCCGACGCTCTGTCGACTTCGATGCAGCGCCTGTCTTCCGGCCTGAAAATCAACAGCGCTAAAGACGACGCCGCTGGCCTGCAGATCTCCACCCGTATGCAATCGCAAATCCGCGGTGGCAACCAGGCTATCCAGAACGCCAACGACGGTATCTCCGTTGCTCAGACCGCTGAAGGCGCTCTGCAGGCTACTACCGACATCCTGCAGCGTATGCGTGAACTGGCTGTTAAAGCACGTACCGGCACCAACGGCACTGCTGACCAGAAAGCAACCAACCTTGAATTCGCCGACATGTCCGACGAAATCAGCCGTATCGCTGCTTCCACCAACCTGAACGGCAAAAACCTGCTGGACGGTTCGGCTGGTACTGTGACTCTGCAAGTTGGCGCAAACACCGGTACTGCCAACCACATCGACCTGGTACTGAGCTCCAAGTTCGACGCCGTGAGCCTGTCCGTGGACAAGGCTACTCTGGCTCTGACCGGTACTGACGCTGCTAACGCCGGTGTCAACATCGACGCCGCTATCACTGCAATCGACGCTGCTATCGCTGCGATCGGTGATACCCGTGCTAGCCTGGGTGCTTCGCAAAACCGTCTGACCAGCACCATCTCCAACCTGCAGAACATCGTTGAGAACACCACTGCTGCACAGGGTCGTGTACAAGACACCGACTTCGCCGCAGAAACTGCTAACCTGACCAAGCAGCAAACTCTGCAGCAGGCTTCGACCTCCGTTCTGGCTCAAGCCAACCAACTGCCTTCCGCTGTACTGAAACTGCTTCAGTAATTTCGGAACAAGTTTGGGCGGGGGAGTGCGCTAGTCGTGCTCTCTCGCCTTTTTACGTCAGGAGGTGATGAGCATGGACATGAGCTTGAAGCTTAACCTGTCTTATCCGGCTCCCAAGCCAGTAACGCAGGTTGCTGACAAACCGTCAGAGACGCCTAAAGTTACCAAGGCTGAAGCTCCGGTCGCTGCCAAGAGTCAGGATACGGACGATGCCAAGTTGAAACTGGCAGTGCAGGAGATCGAGAAGTTTGTTCAATCGATCAAGCGCAATCTGGAGTTCTCTATCGATGAGCATTCCGGGAAGGTCATCGTCAAGGTGATCGCAAGCGAGACGGGTGAAATCGTTCGACAGATTCCCTCCGCAGAAGCCCTCAAGCTGGCAGACAGCCTCGCCAACGCAAGTCATGTGTTGTTCGACGCCAAGGCCTGATAGCTGGCATGAATAATGTTTGTACGTTCTCAAGATGCGTGTAACGGTCAAAAGAATGGCAACAATCTGAAGGGAGATGCACATGGCAAGTCCAATTCTACCGGGTTCCGGACTGGGTTCCGGCCTGGACATCGGTGCTATCGTTACTGCACTGGTCAACGCCGACAAGGCACCAAAGCAGACGCAAATCGATACCGCGACCAAAACCAACACGCTGAAGATTTCCGGTGTCGGTTCGTTGAAGAGCGCGCTGACTGCGTTCCAGACGGCAATGAACAATCTGAGCAGCAAGACCAATCCTGCGTTTGCCGGATTCACCGCGACTTCGGCCAATACCGCCGTTTTGAACGCCACCGCCGATAGCACCGCGGTTTCGGGTAATTACAGTGTTGTCGTGAACCAACTGGCCACCGGCTCGAAAATCGCCAGTGCCTCTTTCGCCGGCGGCGCCGCCAGTGCCATTCCGACTGGTACCCTGAAAATCAGTCAGAATGGCACTGATTACAATGTGGACATCCCGGCCAATGCCACTTTGCAGACTACCCGTGACGCCATCAACAAGGCTCAGGGCGCCAACGGCATCTCCGCCAACATTGTGACCGACAGCACCGGTGCTTCGCGCCTGGTGATCAGTTCGAACAAGACTGGCGAAGGCTCTGACCTCAGCGTCAGCGGTATCGCCGGTCTGGAAATCGATGGTACCCAGCCGATGGGCACTAGCCCGGCTGCAGGCGCCTCAGGGGCCGTCAGCGACATTGCGAAAAACGCCAAGTTGACCATCGACGGCCTTCAGGTCACCAGCAAAAGCAACACGGTGACCGGCGCAATCAGTGGCCTGACCCTGAATCTGACAACGGTCAGCGCTGGCGCGCCAACGGCGGGTACCCCGACTGTTATTGGCGTAGATGCCAATACCAAAGGGCTGCAGGCATCGATTCAGTCGTTTGTCGACGCTTACAACACGTTGAAAACTACCATCGACACCTTGTCCAAGGCGACGCCGGACGAAGATGGCAAGCTGACCGTGCAAGCGGCGTTCACTGGCGATGCGATGCCGCGCTCGCTGATTGCCAGCGTTCGTGCCGAGTTGACGGCAACGGGTGCTGGCGGTCCGTTGGCCGTGCTGTCCCAACTGGGTGTGATGACCGACCGCAACACCGGTAACCTGAAGTTTGATACCGCTGCCTTCACCAAAACCATGGATCAGCCAGGCATGACGGGTCAGGTCCAGCAATTGTTCACGGGTACCGACGACACCAATGGTCTGTTGGCGCGTATGAGCAAGGCGGTGGATCCGTACCTCAAAGCGCCAGCGAATGACAAACTCGGCACCAGTTTGCTTGATCAGCGCATGGCCATCCTCACCAAGAACACACGCACTCTGACCGACCAGCAAGTGGCGTTGGATGTGCGTGTCGCCAACCTGACCAAGGTGTTGACTGCCAAGTACAACGCCATGGACTTGTTGGTAGGGCAGATGAAGGCCACAGCCAGCAACATCACGTCGTTCTTCAGCACGCTGAACGCTCAGCAATCCGCGAAGTAACAGGCGAGCACGACAAAAACCCGGCTACGCTTTATCGGCGTGCGCCGGGTTTTTGTCCTTTTGATCTAAAGTTCTGTGATTCGTTGGCGATACACTGGTTATACGAGTCATTGTGGCAATGAGGTAGAACATGAATCCAATGTTAGCCCTTCGGCAATATCAGAAAGTCGGCGCGCATGCGCAGACGTCCGAAGCGAGCCCGCACCGTCTGGTGCAAATGCTGATGGAAGGAGGTCTGGAGCGCATCGCTCAGGCCAAAGGCGCCATCGAACGCAAGGATATTTCTGCCAAATGCACGGCCATCAGCAAGGCCGTTGGCATTATCGGCGGCTTGTGTGAAGGCCTGGATCTGGAAAATAGTGCCGATTCGGTGGGTGAGCTCAACCAGCTTTACATCTACATGATGAAGCGACTCGCAGAGGCCAACCTCAAGACTGATCCGCGTATTCTCGACGAGGTTGCCGGTCTGTTGCGCACCGTAAAGGAAGGCTGGGACGGCATCGCTCCATCAGGCCCCCAGTTCTAAGGAGATCACCATGAGTCTTGTATTGCAGCGAATTGCCGATACCCGTGAAGCATTGGTCAGTGCCCTGGCCGAGCGCAATTGGGAAGCCATTGGCGAGTTGGATCTGGCTTGCCGTTCCTGCATGGAAGACGTCTTGAGTGAGGCTTCGATGGACGAAGTCGCGTTGCGCGATAACCTTGAGGAGTTGCTCCATGTCTACAAGGAGCTTCTTGAAGTGGCCATGGGGGAGCGGCAAGCGCTAGCCAACGAGATGTCGCAGATCACCCAAGCGCAGAAGGCGGCAAAGGTTTACCATCTGTTTGGCTAATTAACCTCCAGTTAATCCAAACATGTGCGCCATAAATTTGACTGTGCACGGTTTTTTGACTTAACTAGTGGCTGTTTTCAGATTTCAGGCGTCTACAGGCACATGGTGTCCTGCAAGCGTCTCGCTTGCCCCATTTTTCGGGCATTGAGTTGACTAGGGAAGTTGCTATTGCATGTGGCGTGAAACGAAAATTCTGCTGATCGATGACGATAGCGTTCGCCGCCGCGACCTGGCGGTGATTCTAAATTTTCTCGGCGAAGAAAATTTACCCTGCGGCAGCCATGACTGGCAGCAGGCAGTCGGCTCTTTGTCGTCTAGTCGTGAGGTCATTTGCGTACTGATCGGGACTGTAAATGCTCCTGGCGCGCTTTTGGGCTTGCTAAAGACACTCTCAACCTGGGATGAGTTCCTTCCGGTTTTGTTAATGGGCGATAATTCTTCCATCGACTTGCCTGAAGACCAGCGTCGCCGAGTGCTTTCGACCCTCGAAATGCCGCCCAGCTACAGCAAATTGCTCGACTCTCTGCACCGTGCCCAGGTCTATCGCGAGATGTACGACCAGGCCCGCGAGCGTGGCCGTCATCGCGAACCTAATCTGTTCCGCAGCCTCGTCGGCACCAGCCGGGCGATTCAGCACGTGCGCCAGATGATGCAGCAAGTGGCCGACACCGACGCCAGCGTGCTGATCCTCGGCGAGTCGGGCACCGGCAAGGAAGTGGTCGCGCGCAACTTGCATTACCACTCCAAGCGTCGCGACGGGCCATTCGTACCTGTCAACTGCGGGGCGATCCCGGCCGAGTTGCTGGAAAGCGAACTGTTCGGCCACGAGAAGGGCGCCTTCACTGGCGCTATCACCAGCCGAGCCGGCCGTTTTGAGCTAGCTAACGGCGGTACGCTGTTCCTCGATGAAATTGGCGACATGCCGCTGCCGATGCAGGTCAAACTGCTGCGCGTGCTGCAAGAACGCACCTTCGAGCGCGTGGGTAGCAACAAGACCCAGAGCGTCGACGTGCGCATCATCGCCGCCACCCACAAGAATCTCGAAAGCATGATCGAGATCGGCACATTCCGCGAAGATCTCTACTACCGCTTGAACGTGTTCCCGATCGAGATGGCGCCGCTGCGCGAGCGTGTCGAAGACATCCCGCTGCTGATGAACGAACTGATCTCGCGCATGGAACACGAAAAGCGCGGTTCGATCCGTTTCAACTCGGCGGCAATCATGTCGCTGTGCCGTCACGGCTGGCCGGGCAACGTCCGCGAACTGGCCAACCTGGTGGAGCGCATGGCGATCATGCATCCGTACGGGGTGATCGGCGTGGTCGAATTGCCGAAGAAATTCCGCTACGTCGACGACGAAGACGAGCAATTGGTCGACAGCCTGCGCAGCGATCTTGAAGAGCGCGTGGCAATCAACGGTCATACGCCGGACTTCACCGCCAACGCCATGTTGCCGCCGGAAGGCCTGGACCTGAAGGACTACCTCGGTGGTCTGGAACAGGGCCTGATTCAGCAGGCGCTGGACGATGCCAATGGCATTGTGGCGCGCGCGGCAGAGCGCTTGCGCATTCGCCGTACCACGCTCGTGGAGAAGATGCGCAAGTACGGCATGAGCCGGCGCGACGGTGACGAACAGGCGGAGGATTGACGCCTGTTTTTCAACTGCTTCATTTATAAGCAGTTTTTTTTAGGCACGGGTATTGCTACATCCCTCGCAACGTTCCGTTTAACTGACGGTCAGCCAAGCGAGAGAGCACAATGCCCCAAGCCGCCCAGATCTCTGCCTCCAATCCCGAGGGGCAACCTTCGTCCGTAGAGCAGGCGAGCCGCCAGGGTCTTGAGCAGGCTTTCGAGCTGTTCAGTCAGATGTCGAGTCAACTGACCGACTCCTACAGCATGCTTGAAGCGCGGGTCACCGAGCTCAAGGGTGAACTGGCCGTGGTCAGTGCCCAGCGCATGCAGGAGCTGGCGGAAAAAGAACGTCTGGCCAACCGTCTGCAAAACCTCCTTGATCTGTTACCCGGTGGCGTCATCGTAATTGATGGTCACGGCATCGTGCGCGAAGCCAATCCTGCCGCCATCGACTTGCTCGGTCTGCCGCTGGAGGGCGAGTTGTGGCGCCATGTCATCGCTCGCTGCTTCGCCCCGCGTGAAGACGACGGTCACGAAATCTCCTTGAAGAACGGTCGACGCCTGTCGATTGCCACGCGTTCGCTGGATGCCGAGCCTGGGCAATTGGTGTTGCTCAACGACCTGACAGAAACCCGTCATCTGCAAGATCAACTGGCGCGCCACGAACGTCTGTCCTCGCTGGGGCGAATGGTGGCCTCGCTGGCTCATCAGATCCGCACGCCATTGTCCGCCGCTTTGCTCTACGCCAGTCATTTGACTGAGCAGGAGTTGCCGGTCGCCACTCAGCAACGTTTTGCCGGGCGTCTTAAAGAGCGCCTGCACGAGCTGGAGCATCAGGTGCGCGACATGCTGGTGTTCGCTCGCGGCGAATTGCCGCTGACGGATCGCCTCACCCCCAATGCCTTGATGCAGGCGCTGCAAGCTGCGGCCCTGACCCACGTACAGGATCTGCCGATTCGCTGGCAGTGCGACAGCCATGCCGGTGAGCTGCTGTGCAACCGTGACACATTGGTCGGCGCGCTCTTAAATCTGATCGAAAACGCGATTCAGGCCAGCGCCGGCGAGGTGCGCCTGAAAGTGCATTGCTACACCCGCGACAACACCCTGCGTCTGTGCATCAGCGATTCCGGTAGCGGGATCGAACCTGCGGTGCTGGCGCGACTCGGCGAGCCATTTTTTACTACGAAGGTCACCGGCACTGGCCTGGGCCTGACCGTGGTCAAAGCGGTGGCGCGAGCACATCAGGGAGAATTGCAGCTGCGCTCGCGAGTCGGGCGCGGCACGTGCGCGCAGGTGATCCTGCCGCTGTTTTGCGCTGTCCACGGAGCTGAGTAAAAGACATGGGCATCAAGGTGTTACTGGTCGAGGATGACCGTTCGTTGCGCGAAGCGCTGGCTGATACGTTGCTGTTGGCCGGCCATGATTACCACGCGGTCGGCAGCGCTGAAGAAGCGTTGACGGCGGTGGCGCGCGAAGCGTTCAGCCTGGTGATCAGTGACGTGAACATGCCCGGTATGGATGGTCATCAATTGCTCTCGCTGCTGCGAGTGCGTCAGCCGCAATTGCCGGTGTTGCTGATGACTGCCCACGGCGCCGTCGAGCGTGCCGTCGATGCGATGCGCCAGGGTGCTGCGGATTATCTGGTCAAGCCGTTCGAGCCCAAGGCCTTGCTCGATCTGGTGTCGCGACATGCGCTAGGCAGCGTCGGTGCAACCGACGTCGAAGGCCCGATTGCGGTCGAGCCGGCCAGTGCCCAGCTTCTGGAGCTGTCGGCGCGAGTGGCTCGCAGTGATTCCACGGTGCTGATCTCCGGTGAGTCCGGTACCGGCAAGGAAGTGCTGGCGCGCTACATTCACCAGCAATCCCATCGCGCCACTCAACCGTTCATCGCAATCAATTGCGCCGCGATCCCCGACAACATGCTCGAAGCCACACTGTTCGGTCACGAAAAAGGCTCGTTCACCGGCGCCATTGCTGCGCAGCCGGGCAAGTTTGAGCAGGCGGATGGTGGCACCATTCTGCTCGACGAAATTTCCGAAATGCCTCTCGGCCTGCAAGCCAAGCTGCTGCGAGTGCTGCAAGAGCGTGAAGTCGAACGGGTCGGCGGGCGCAAGCCCATTACCCTTGATATCCGTGTGGTCGCCACGACCAACCGTGATCTGGCCGCAGAAGTGGCGGCAGGGCGCTTCCGTGAAGATCTTTTCTACCGTTTGTCGGTTTTCCCCCTGGCGTGGCGTCCACTTCGCGAGCGCACTGCCGATATCTTGCCGCTGGCTGAGCGGTTGCTGACCAAACACGTCAATAAAATGAAGCATGCAGCGGCCAAACTTTCGCCTGAGGCGCAAGCGTGCCTGACCGCATACCCGTGGCCGGGCAACGTGCGTGAGCTGGATAACGCGATTCAGCGTGCTTTGATCTTGCAGCAGGGCGGCGTGATTCAGCCGCAGGATTTCTGCCTGGCCGGGCCGGTGATGTTTGCTGCGTTGCCTGTGTCAGTGCCGACGCCTGCGGTCATTCGTGAAGTCGAAATCGATGCTGATTCGGCCGGTGCCTTGGGCGATGACCTGCGCCGCCGGGAGTTTCAGATGATCATCGACACCTTGCGCAGCGAGCGCGGCCGACGCAAGGAAGCCGCGGAAAAACTCGGCATCAGCCCGCGCACCTTGCGCTACAAGCTGGCACAAATGCGCGATGCCGGGATGGACGTCGAAGGTTATCTGTTCGCCACTTGATCGCTGGCGCAATGTTTGAAAACGCTTTTCTGAAAGGGCCGGCCATGAGCTGGCACCCTTGTTGCTAATACCTGTGTACCCGCCGAGTGAGTGTCAAAAAATTGCGGGCCGCCCAAGAGAGTAGACCATGAGCCAAGGTATTGAATTCAATCGATTGATGATGGACATGAAGGCTATGAAAATAGACGCCATGTCTGCGCCGAAATCGACTGCCGCTGTCCCTGAATTGGCGGGCAGCAGCTTTTCCGACATGCTCGGTCAGGCGATCAACAAAGTCAGCAATACCCAGCAGGCGTCGACTCAGTTGGCCAACGCCTTTGAAGTGGGCAAGAGCGGCGTCGATCTGACGGACGTGATGATCGCTTCGCAAAAAGCCAGCGTGTCGTTCCAGGCTCTGACCCAGGTGCGCAACAAACTGGTTCAGGCTTATCAAGACATCATGCAGATGCCGGTATAAGGACGAGATTGAGTCATGGCAGAAGCAGTCGCCGATAACGTTCCGGCCAAGGCCACCCCGATAGACGGCAAACCGCCGTTGTTCGGCCTGTCCTTCCTGGAAAACCTCTCCGAGATGACCGTGCTGCGTCAGGTGGGCCTGTTGGTCGGCCTGGCTGCGAGCGTGGCGATTGGCTTTGCCGTGGTGCTGTGGTCGCAGCAGCCGGATTACCGTCCGTTGTATGGCAGCCTTGCCGGCCTGGACGCCAAGCAGGTCATGGAAACACTGGCCGCCGCCGACATCCCTTACAACGTCGAACCGAACTCCGGTGCCTTGCTGGTCAAGGCCGATGACTTGTCCCGTGCGCGGCTCAAGCTCGCAGCCGCTGGTGTCACTCCCAGCGACGGCAACATCGGTTATGAAATCCTCGACAAGGAACAGGGTCTGGGTACCAGCCAGTTCATGGAAGCGACCCGTTACCGTCGCGGCCTCGAAGGTGAACTGGCGCGAACCATTTCCAGCCTGAACAACGTCAAAGGTGCCCGCGTGCACCTGGCGATTCCGAAGAGTTCGGTATTCGTTCGCGATGAGCGCAAGCCAAGTGCTTCGGTTCTGGTCGAGCTGTATTCCGGTCGTTCGCTGGAGCCGGGTCAGGTAGTGGCGATCATCAATCTGGTGGCGACTTCCGTTCCCGAGTTGAGCAAATCGCAGATCACCGTCGTCGACCAGAAGGGCAACCTGCTCTCTGATCAGGCGGAAAACTCCGAAATGACCATGGCCGGCAAGCAGTTCGATTACAGCCGCCGCATGGAAAGCATGCTGACCCAGCGCGTCCACAACATTCTGCAACCGGTGCTGGGCAACGATCGCTACAAGGCTGAGGTTTCGGCCGATATCGATTTCAACGCCGTCGAGTCGACTGCCGAACAGTTCAACCCGGATCAACCGGCGTTGCGCAGCGAGCAGTCGGTCAGCGAGCAACGCACCGCCAGCAATGGCCCGCAAGGTGTGCCGGGTGCCTTGAGCAACCAGCCGCCGTCGCCGGCTTCGGCGCCGCAAACCACCGCGGGTGCAGCCGCTCCGGCCGCCATGGTGCAGCCAGGTCAGCCACTGGTTGACGCCAACGGCCAGCAGATCATGGACCCTGCCACCGGGCAGCCGATGCTCGCGCCGTACCCGGCGGACAAGCGTCAACAATCCACCAAGAACTTCGAGCTCGATCGTTCCATCAGCCACACCAAGCAGCAGCAGGGTCGCCTGAATCGCCTGTCGGTGTCGGTAGTGGTCGACGATCAGGTCAAGGTCAACGCGGCCAACGGTGAAACCACCCGCGCGCCGTGGACCGCCGACGAACTGGGCCGCTTTACGCGTCTGGTGCAGGACGCGGTCGGCTTCGATGCCAGCCGTGGCGACAGCGTCAGCGTGATCAACATGCCGTTCTCCGCAGAGCGCGGTGAAGTGTTTGCCGAAATTCCGTTCTACTCCCAGCCTTGGTTCTGGGACATCGTCAAACAAGTGCTGGGTGTATTGTTCATCCTGGTGCTGGTGTTTGGTGTGCTGCGTCCGGTGCTCAACAACATCACCGGCGGCGGCAAAGGCAAGGAGCTGGCCGGTTTGGGCAGCGACGTGGAACTCGGAGGCATGGGCGGCCTGGACGGCGAACTGTCCAACGACCGCGTGAGCCTCGGTGGTCCGCAGAGCATTCTGTTGCCGAGCCCGAGCGAGGGTTATGACGCGCAACTGAATGCAATCAAGAGCCTGGTGGCCGAAGATCCGGGTCGTGTGGCTCAGGTCGTGAAAGAGTGGATTAACGCAGATGAGTGATAACCGAGCCGCAACCGTCAAGCTGACCAAGGTCGACAAAGCTGCGATTCTGCTGCTGTCACTGGGTTCGACCGATGCTGCGCAAGTGCTGCGCCACATGGGCCCCAAAGAGGTTCAGCGTGTAGGTGTGGCCATGGCCCAAATGGGCAACGTCCATCGTGAGCAGGTCGAACAGGTCATGAGTGAGTTCGTCGACATCGTCGGCGATCAGACCAGCCTGGGCGTCGGTTCCGACGACTACGTGCGCAAAATGCTCACCCAGGCATTGGGCGAAGACAAGGCCAACGGCCTGATCGACCGCATCCTGCTCGGTGGCAACACCAGCGGTCTCGACAGCCTGAAATGGATGGAGCCGCGCGCCGTTGCCGACGTGATCCGTTACGAACACCCGCAGATTCAAGCGATCGTGGTCGCCTACCTCGACCCCGATCAGGCGGGTGAAGTGCTCGGCAACTTCGACCACAAGGTGCGTCTGGACATCATCCTGCGCGTCTCCTCGTTGAACACCGTGCAACCGGCGGCATTGAAAGAACTCAACCAGATTCTCGAGAAGCAGTTCTCCGGCAACTCGAATGCCTCGCGCACCACCCTGGGTGGCATCAAGCGTGCGGCCGACATCATGAACTTCCTCGACAGCTCGATCGAAGGCCAGCTCATGGACTCGATCCGCGAAGTCGACGAAGACCTGTCCGGTCAGATCGAAGACCTCATGTTCGTGTTCAACAACCTCGCCGATGTCGACGACCGCGGGATCCAGGCGCTGCTGCGCGAAGTGTCCTCCGACGTGCTGGTCCTGGCCCTCAAGGGTTCGGACGAAGGCGTCAAGGAGAAGATCTTCAAGAACATGTCCAAGCGTGCCGCCGAACTGTTGCGCGACGACCTCGAGGCCAAAGGCCCGGTGCGCGTCAGCGACGTCGAAACCGCGCAGAAGGAAATCCTCACCATCGCCCGCCGTATGGCCGAAGCCGGAGAAATCGTGCTCGGTGGCAAGGGCGGCGAGGAAATGATCTAAGCCCATGGACAAGCACGACGACGATGTGACGGATCTGATCCGTGCCCGCGATGTACGCGGTTTCGAGTCCTGGGCGATGCCAAGCTTCGATCCGCCAAAACCGGAACCCGAGCCTGAGCCAGAGCCCGAACCGCCGGAAATGGAAGAAGTGCCGCTGGAAGAAGTCCAGCCACTGACCCTGGAAGAACTCGAAAGCATCCGTCAGGAGGCTTATAACGAAGGCTTCGCGACCGGCGAAAAAGAGGGCTTTCACAGCACCACTTTGAAGGTGCGCCAAGAGGCTGAGGTCGCCTTGGCGGCGAAACTGGCCAGCCTTGAGCAATTGATGGCGAACCTGTTCGAGCCCATTGCCGAGCAAGACACACAGATCGAAAAATCGTTGGTTGATCTCGTTCAGCACATCACCAAACAGGTGATCAAGCGCGAACTGTCCATCGATTCGAGCCAGATCGAACACGTCATGCGCGACGCCCTCAAGCTGTTGCCGTTGGGTGTCGACAATGTCCGCCTGTTCGTCAATCCGCAGGACTTCGAGCAGGCCAAAGCCCTGCGCGAACGTCACGAAGAAACCTGGCGCATTGTCGAGGATGAAGCGCTGATGCCGGGCGGTTGCCGGGTTGAGACGGCGCACAGCCGCATTGATGCAAGCATTGAATCGCGTGTGACGCAGGTTATGGACAAACTGTTCAATCAGTTGCACGAACAGTCCCTGCACCCGGCGGCGGCGGACTTGAGTCTGGACATTGCCGAAGACGTCAAACCGGCTGCCGTGACTGAAGAGCCGCTCGCGGACGCCGACGATGCGCCTTGAACGCACCAGTTTCGCCAAGCGCCTGAGCACCTACGCCGAGGCCACTGAAATTGCCGGGGCGCCGATTCTTGAAGGTCGCCTGCTGCGCATGGTCGGCCTCACGCTGGAAGCCGAAGGCCTGCGCGCCGCCATGGGTACGCGCTGCCTGGTGATCAACGACGACAGCTACCATCCTTCGCAGGTGGAAGCCGAAGTCATGGGCTTCTCCGGCAGCAAAGTCTTTCTGATGCCGGTTGGCAGCGTCGCCGGTATTGCCCCGGGCGCCCGCGTGGTGCCTTTGGCCGATACCGGTCGCCTGCCGATGGGCATGAGCATGCTCGGTCGTGTGCTCGATGGCGCCGGTCGTGCGCTGGACGGCAAGGGCGGCATGAAAGCCGAAGACTGGGTGCCGATGGACGGCCCGACGATCAACCCGCTCAACCGTGACCCGATCAGCGAACCGCTGGACGTCGGCATCCGTTGCATCAACGGTTTGCTGACGGTCGGTCGTGGCCAGCGTCTGGGTCTGTTCGCCGGTACCGGTGTCGGTAAATCGGTATTGCTGGGCATGATGACTCGCTTCACCGAGGCCGACATTATCGTCGTCGGGCTGATCGGTGAGCGGGGTCGGGAAGTGAAAGAATTCATCGAGCACAGCCTTGGTGAAGAAGGCCTACAGCGCTCGGTGGTGGTCGCGTCGCCTGCGGACGACGCACCATTGATGCGTTTGCGCGCGGCGATGTACTGCACACGTATCGCCGAGTATTTTCGCGACAAGGGCAAGAACGTCCTGTTGCTGATGGATTCGCTGACCCGTTTCGCCCAGGCCCAGCGGGAAATCGCCTTGGCCATCGGCGAACCGCCAGCGACCAAGGGTTATCCGCCGTCGGTGTTCGCCAAACTGCCGAAACTGGTGGAGCGCGCCGGTAATGCCGAAAAAGGCGGGGGTTCGATCACCGCGTTTTACACCGTGTTATCCGAAGGCGATGACCAGCAGGACCCGATTGCCGACTCGGCGCGGGGCGTGCTCGACGGTCACATCGTGCTGTCGCGGCGTCTTGCCGAGGAAGGTCACTACCCGGCCATCGATATCGAAGCGTCAATCAGCCGGGTAATGCCGGCGGTTGTCTCGGCGGAGCACATGCAGCGCGCGCAATATTTCAAGCAGCTATGGTCGCGTTATCAGCAGAGTCGCGACTTGATCAGCGTCGGTGCCTATGTCGCCGGTGGCGACCGCGAGACCGACCTGGCGATTTCCCTGCAAGCGCAGTTGGTCAGGTATCAGCGTCAGGGCCTGAACGACAAAATCAACATGGGCGAAAGCCAGGCATATCTCGAAACCCTGTTCGCCCCTGCGGCGGGCGGGTAACCGTTTATGGCCGTCAGCCGAGCCGCGCGCCTGGCGCCGGTGGTGGACATGGCCGAGAAGGCCGAGAAAACCGCCGTGCAGCGCCTTGGGTACTTTCAGGGTCAGGTCAAGGTCGCTGAAAGCAAACTTGCCGACCTGAACGCCTTTCGTCTGGATTACTCCGAGCAGTGGATCGTGCGCGGCAGCACTGGCGTGAGCGGGCAATGGTTGCTCGGCTTTCAGGGGTTTCTCGCGCAACTCGATACGGCTGTTGATCAGCAGCGCCAGAGCCTGGTCTGGCACCAGAACAATCTCGACAAGGCGCGTGACGAATGGCAGAAAGCGTTCGCCAAGGTCGAAGGCCTGCGCAAACTGGTCCAGCGGTATCGCGAAGAGGCGCAACGCCTGGAAGACAAGCGTGAGCAGAAGTTGCTGGATGAGTTGTCCCAGCGTTTGCCACGGCATGATCCGTTTTAAACCACTGCGACATCCCCTGTGGGAGCGAGCCTGCTCGCGAATGCAATCGGCCAGTTGACTGAAATGTTGACTGACACGACGCCTTCGCGAGCAGGCTCGTTCCCACATTTGATCCTGCGTTGCACCTTGCCCCTGCGTCTGCCAAGTGCTAAACCTTGTAGACGTTTGTTAATGACAAGGAAGCCAGTCAATGTCAGTCGTTACAGAAGTCTCTCCCGATGGTCACAAACTGACGATTTCAGTCAAAGGGCGGTTCGATTTCGGTCGCCATCAGGAGTTTCGCGAGTCCTACGAGCGACTCAATCAAAAGCCCGAGTCCATCGTGGTCGACCTGAAAGACGCCACTTATCTGGACAGTTCCGCGCTTGGGATGCTGCTGCTTTTGCGTGATCACGCTGGCGGAGACGACTCGCAGATCCGCGTCGTCAACTCTAACTCCGACGTGCGCAAAATCCTCGCCATCTCCAACTTCGACAAGCTCTTTGACATCAGTTGACGGCCATGCAGGCGCAAGAGCCGCTGATAATCCTGATCGCCGAAGACAGCGCCGCTGACCGGTTGCTGCTGTCGACCATTGTCCGCCGCCAAGGTCATGAGGTACTGACGGCGGCCAACGGGGCCGAAGCCGTCGATATCTTTAGCCAGCAGCAACCGAGTCTGGTGCTGATGGACGCGATGATGCCGGTGATGGACGGCTTCGAGGCTGCGCGGCAGATCAAGGCACTGGCCGGGGAAACGCTGGTGCCGATCATCTTCCTCACGTCGCTGACTGAAAGTGAAGCGCTGGCCCGTTGTCTGGAGGCTGGCGGCGACGACTTTCTGGCGAAGCCCTACAACCAGGTGATCCTTGCCGCCAAAATCAAGGCGATGGACCGCTTGCGCCGCTTGCAGGCCACGGTGCTGCAACAGCGCGACCTGATCGCCAAACATCATGACTACCTGCTTAATGAGCAGCGTGTTGCCAAAGCGGTATTCGATAAAGTCGCGCATTCCGGTTGCTTGAGTGCGCCGAACATCCGTTATCTGCAATCCCCCTACGCGCTGTTCAATGGTGATTTGTTGCTGGCGGCATACACGCCGGCGGGCGACATGCACGTGCTGCTCGGCGATTTCACCGGGCACGGCTTGCCGGCTGCGGTGGGGGCCATGCCGTTGGCGGAGGTGTTTTATGGCATGACAGCCAAGGGTTACGGCTTGTCCGAAACCCTGCGCGAGATGAATGCCAAGCTCAAACGCATTTTGCCGGTGGACATGTTTTGCTGCGCGACGCTGCTGTCCCTGAGCTTTCAGCGGTGCTCGGTTGAAGTGTGGAACGGCGGCATGCCGGACGGTTATCTGCACCGGATCGCCAGCGGTGAACGCATACCTTTGGCCGCACGGCATTTGCCGCTGGGTGTGCTCAGCCCGCAAGCATTTGATGACGGTACGCAAGTGCACCCGATGGCCGTTGGTGATCGGGTCTTTCTGTTGTCTGACGGGGTGATCGACACCAGCGATGCCAACGATCAATTGTTCGGTGTCGAGCGTTTACAGCAAGTATTTGCCGCCAACCGTGAGCCGGATCGGCTGTTCGAGGACATCGAGCGGGCGCTGCGGGATTTTCGCGGCGAGGCCCGCGACGATGTCAGCATGGTTGAGGTCAGTCTGCTGGAGCCTGAGCAGGTTCATCCGCCGGCGCCCATGTATTCCGACAGCGGCCAATTGAGCCCGCTGGACTGGTCGGTGAGCTTCGAATTCCGTGGCGCTACGCTCAGGCGTTACAACCCGTTGCCCTACCTGCTGCAATTGCTGTTGGAAGTGCACGGCCTGCGTACGCAAAGCGGCGCGCTGTACAGTGTGCTCGCGGAGTTGTATTCCAATGCGTTGGAGCACGGGGTGCTGGGGCTCGATTCCAGCCTCAAGCGCGATGCCGCAGGATTCGCCCGCTATTATGAACAGCGCAACGCGCGTCTGGAGGTCTTGCAGGACGGCTATGTGCGTGTGCATTTGCAGGTCAGGCCGCAAGGCGCGGGCGGCTGTCTGGTCATTCGTGTCGATGACAGCGGTAAGGGATTTGATGTGGCACGGGTGATGGAACGACCGCTGGACGGTGTCCGTTTGTCGGGGCGAGGTGTCAGCTTGGTCCGGCAATTGGGGCGCAACGCCCGTTGGTCTGACGAAGGTCGTAGTGCCCACGTGGAGTTTTTCTGGGAGGTTGAGGCATAATCCGCGCAATTCTTGATCAAGGAGTGAACAAGTGGCAGATAAACAAGTTGATCGCGAGGTACTCGATACCTTGCGCGAAGTGATGGAAGACAGTTATCCGGACCTGCTGGATACCTTCCTGAGCGATTCCGAAAGCCGTTTGCATGAACTGCAAAAGACCGCTGATGCGAGGGTTCTTTCGGAGGTTGCGCACAGCTTCAAGGGCAGCGCCAGCAATATGGGGGCTGTTCGACTGGCAGCGCTGTGCCAGGAGCTTGAGTCGGACGCAAAAAACAAAAGCCCGGCAGAAAACGTCAAACTGGTGGCTGAAATCAGCGGCGAATTTGCCAATGTGCGCCCTGTTTACGAAAACGAGCGACAGCACATCCACCTCCACTGACTCCTCCGTTCGGCGCTTTTCTCAAGTGTGGGGCAAACATGGCCCGGCGCTTGCTAATAACTCCATAACTGTACCTACGATCCCAGTGCAGCGGAGACCGTTTCATGCCTGCGACCCCCAACATTCTTCTTCAGAACGCCGCCCAGGCCAAGGCTCAGGCCGCGTCTGCCAAATCGTCGGCAATGGCCGCAGACGCTGGGGACAAGGCTACAAGCTTCGCCAAAGTGTTCGCCGATCAGGGCTCGAACAAGCCTGCGGTCTCTGCTGATAATTCGGTGAAATCGGCGCGCGACAAGGTTGCCGATACCGGTGGCAAAAAGGACGCCGGCACCGATCAGTCTGCCGCTCCCGAGCCGGCGGTTGCCGATAGCGGCAAGGCGTTGCCTGCTGATACAGCGGCATCGAGCGACGACAAGGCTGCCAGCGACGATGGCGCACAGACCCCGGTAGCTGACGCCACAGTGGTTGATCCGGCTTTGGACCCGGCGCTGGCTGCCATCGTGCAGCCGACCGTGACGGCGCCCGTCGTAGCGGCTCCAGCGGCCGCACCGGCCCAGGACGAAACTCTGGAAGTTGCCGTGCTGGCGAGTATGGTCAAAGACCCGGCGGCCAGCGCCGACAGCGATTTCGACCCTTCGGCCGATCCGCTTGACTCGCTGCCTGCCGTGCGGATGGCGATGGAGCAGGGTGGTCATATTTCCGCCGCTAGCCAGGCGCAGCCCAAAGCTGCGCCAGCACAGGCCGATGGTGAATTGACCTCGGCGCAGACGTTTGCCGCGGGCATGGCGAGCATGCTCGACGTGCAGACCGACAAGGACAGCACCAGTCAGCAGGGCGGTGACAAAGCCTTCAGCGGTCTGCTCGATGACGGCCTCAAAGACCTCAAGTCCGCCACCAGCGATACCCGCGTCGATGACTTCGCTAACCGTCTGGCAGCGCTGACCCAGGCCGCTACACCGAAGACCGCGAACGCAGTGCCGGTCAATCAGCCGATTGCCATGCATCAGAGCGGCTGGACCGAAGAAGTGGTCAACCGCGTCATGTATCTGTCGAGCGTCAATCTCAAGGCGGCGGA
Organism: Pseudomonas sp. A0308; assembly: GCF_044218815.1. Taxonomy (NCBI): domain Bacteria; kingdom Pseudomonadati; phylum Pseudomonadota; class Gammaproteobacteria; order Pseudomonadales; family Pseudomonadaceae; genus Pseudomonas; species Pseudomonas sp. A0308. The sequence continues at coordinate 1,618,578 of NZ_CP162581.1, read as the reverse complement.
CATTCAGCTGCAGCCGGCCGAATTGGGTCGTCTGGATATCCGCGTGAACATGGTCCCGGACCAGCAAACCCAAGTGACGTTCATGAGTGCGCACCCGAGTGTGCGTGAAGCGCTCGACGGGCAGATGCATCGCCTGCGTGAGATGTTCAACCAGCAGGGCATGGGCCAGGTCGACGTCAATGTGTCCGACCAGAGCCGTGGCTGGCAGGGTCAGCAAGGTCAGGAACAGGCGCAACAAGGCCAGAGCGGGCGCACCAGCGCTGGCGGTGGTCGACTGGATTCGGCAGATGAAGAATTGGCAGCCGCCGCTGTTGCTGAAGCAGCCGTTCAAACCACCAGCGTGATCGGTACCAGCGCAGTCGATTATTACGCCTGATAAAGCACTGATCGCCCTTGTGGGAGCGAGCCTGCTCGCGAATGCGGTTTAACATTCAACTTTTACGTCGACTGTTACATCGCTTTCGCGAGCAGGCTCGCTCCCACAGTTGTTTTATGGTGCCCGTCCTCCCCTCCAACACTTCTGGCATAACACTTGCTCTTGCCTTGCCGTGCGACTGTGAAAACCCGAATAGTGACGGATTATTGGCATGGCGAAGAGCGAAACAGCAGCAGTAAAAGACCCCGCAACCAAAGGCAAACTCAAGCTGATCATCGTGATCGTGCTGGCGTTGTTGTTGGCCATTGGTGCGTCCGTGGGGGCGACCTGGTTCTTCATGCACAGCGCTCAGAGCAAGCCTGCCGATGCCGCCCAAGCAGCGCCGGTCGGCAAGCAGCCGGCGATTTTCGAACCGATGGCACCCGCCTTTGTCGCCAACTACAACCAGAACGGCCGTCAGCGCTACATGCAGGTGAGCATCACCATGCTGGCGCGTAACCAGGCCGACCTGGAAGCGCTGAAAGTGCACATGCCGGTGATCCGCAACAACCTGGTAATGCTCTTCTCCGGTCAGGACTTCGCCACCTTGGCGACCCCGGTCGGCCAGGAAATGTTGCGCCAGAAGGCCACCGCCAGCGTGCAGGAAGTGGCGCAGAAAGAGCTGGGCAAAGTGGTGATCGAACAGTTGCTTTTCACTAATTTCGTACTGCAGTAGGAACACGACATGGCCGTGCAGGATCTGCTGTCCCAGGATGAAATCGATGCGCTGTTGCATGGCGTCGACGATGGTCTGGTACAGACCGATAACGCTGCCGAACCCGGCAGTGTCAAAAGCTACGACCTGACCAGCCAGGATCGCATCGTCCGTGGACGCATGCCGACTCTGGAAATGATCAACGAGCGTTTTGCCCGCTACACCCGCATCAGCATGTTCAACATGCTGCGCCGCTCGGCGGACGTTGCCGTCGGTGGCGTACAGGTGATGAAGTTCGGCGAATACGTGCACTCGCTGTATGTGCCGACCAGTCTCAACCTGGTCAAGATCAAACCCCTGCGCGGCACCGCGCTGTTCATCCTCGACGCCAAACTGGTGTTCAAACTGGTGGACAACTTCTTCGGCGGCGACGGCCGTCACGCCAAGATCGAAGGGCGTGAATTCACCCCGACCGAACTGCGCGTGGTGCGCATGGTGCTGGAGCAGGCCTTCGTCGATCTGAAAGAAGCCTGGCAAGCGATCATGGAAGTCAATTTCGAGTACATCAACTCGGAAGTGAACCCGGCCATGGCCAACATCGTCGGCCCGAGCGAAGCGATTGTGGTCTCCACCTTCCACATCGAACTCGATGGCGGTGGCGGCGACCTGCACGTGACCATGCCGTACTCGATGATCGAGCCGGTGCGGGAAATGCTCGACGCCGGTTTCCAGTCGGACCTCGACGATCAGGACGAGCGCTGGGTCAACGCCCTGCGCCAGGACGTGCTCGATGTCGACGTGCCGATCGGTGCCACCGTGGCCCGCCGCCAGTTGAAGCTGCGCGACATCCTGCACATGCAGCCGGGGGATGTGATCCCGGTCGAGATGCCGGACGAAATGATCATGCGCGCCAACGGCGTGCCGGCCTTCAAGGTCAAGATGGGCTCGCACAAAGGCAACCTCGCGTTGCAAGTGATCGAGCCGATCGAGCGTCGCTGAAGCGGCGCGTTTACCCCCACATTTAGCTGAATTTTTGCCCGCCGAGGACAAATGATGAACGACGATATGAACGCCCAGGACGATCAGGCACTGGCTGACGAATGGGCTGCTGCCCTGGAAGAGACCGGTGATGGTCAATCCGAAATCGACGCACTGCTGGCGGCCGATGCATCCAGCGGCTCGCGTCTGCCGATGGAAGAGTTCGGCAGCGTGCCGAAGAACAACGATCCAGTGACACTGGACGGCCCGAACCTGGACGTGATCCTCGACATCCCGGTGTCCATCTCGATGGAAGTCGGCAGCACCGACATCAACATCCGCAACCTGCTGCAACTCAACCAGGGTTCGGTGATCGAGCTTGATCGCCTGGCCGGTGAGCCGCTGGACGTGCTGGTCAACGGCACGCTGATCGCTCACGGCGAAGTAGTGGTGGTCAACGAGAAGTTCGGCATCCGCCTGACCGACGTGATCAGCCCAAGCGAACGCATCAAGAAGCTGCGCTGAGTGAAAAGGTTTCTCTGGGCTCTGCTGGCCTTGCCCCTGAGCGTGTTGGCCGCCGAACCGGTGGCTGGCCACGCCGCGCCTGCCGCTGCTACCGCACCGATGGTCAACAGTGGCGTGGCCGGGCAATTGACGCAGCTGGTGTTCGGCCTGCTGCTGGTGCTGGGGTTGATCTTCTTCCTCGCCTGGCTGTTGCGTCGGGTGCAGCAGGCGGGGCCTGCGGGCAAAGGGCAGGTGATCGAGCTGATTGGCTCGCGCGCGCTCGGCCCGCGTGACCGTCTGATGCTGGTGCAGGTCGGTAATGAGCAGATTCTGCTCGGCTTGAGCCCCGGCACCATCACCGCGCTGCACGTGCTCAAGGAACCGGTCGAGGTGCCGAGCACCAGCGAGAAAGCGACGCCGGAATTTGCCCAGCATCTGCTGAGGATTCTCGGCAAGGATCAGAAGGATAAGAAGTAATGGGTGCGCTACGCATCGTCTTGACGCTGGCCCTGATGCTGGCCGCGCCGCTGGCGTTCGCCGCCGATCCGTTGTCGATCCCGGCGATCACGCTGGGCACCAACGCCGACGGCGCGCAGGAGTATTCGGTCAGTCTGCAGATCCTGCTGATCATGACCGCGCTGAGTTTTATCCCGGCGGCGGTCATCCTGATGACCAGTTTCACGCGGATCATCATCGTCTTCTCGATCCTGCGTCAGGCCCTGGGCTTGCAGCAGACGCCGTCGAACCAGATCCTCACCGGCATGGCGCTGTTCCTGACGATGTTCATCATGGCGCCGGTGTTCGACCGGGTGAACAAAGATGCGCTGCAACCGTATCTGGCGGAGACACTCACCGCCCAGCAAGCGGTGGAAAAAGCCCAGGTGCCGATCAAGGACTTCATGCTCGCCCAGACGCGTACCAGTGATCTTGAGTTGTTCATGCGCCTGTCCAAGCGCACCGACATCGCCACCCCGGATCAGGCACCGCTGACTATTCTGGTGCCGGCGTTCGTCACGTCCGAGCTGAAAACGGCGTTCCAGATCGGCTTCATGATCTTCATTCCGTTCCTGATCATCGACCTGGTCGTGGCCAGTGTGCTGATGGCGATGGGTATGATGATGCTCTCGCCGTTGATCATCTCGCTGCCGTTCAAGATCATGCTGTTCGTGCTGGTGGATGGCTGGGCGCTGATTATCGGCACCTTGGCCAGCAGTTTCGGAGGTGTCTCGCCATGACGCCGGAAGTCGCGGTCGATATCTTTCGTGAGGCGCTGTGGCTGACCACACTGATGGTCGCGATTCTGGTGGTGCCGAGCCTGTTGGTGGGCTTGCTGGTGGCGATGTTTCAGGCGGCCACGCAAATCAACGAACAGACCTTGAGCTTTCTGCCGCGTCTGCTGGTGATGCTGGTGACCCTGATCGTCGGCGGTCCGTGGATCGTGCAGACGTTCATGGAATACATCATCGAGCTGTACAAAAACATCCCGATGGTCATCGGCTAAGCCATGCAGTCGCTGCTTCAGCTGACCGACACCCAGATCAGTTCCTGGGTGGCGACGTTCATGTTGCCGCTGTTTCGCGTGGCCTCGATGCTGATGGTCATGCCGGTATTCGGCACGACCCTCATCCCGCGGCGCGTGCGTCTGTATTTCGCCGTCGCAATCACCGTGGTGATTGTCCCGGGCCTGCCGCCGATGCCGGCGGTGAGTCCGCTCGATCTCAGTGGCTTGCTGCTGATTGCCGAGCAGATTCTGATCGGCGCCGTGCTTGGCTTTTCCCTGCAGCTGTTTTTCCAGGCATTTGCCGTGGCCGGGCAAATTGTCGCGATCCAGATGGGTATGGGCTTCGCCTCGATGGTCGACCCGGCCAACGGCGTTTCGGTGGCAGTGATCGGGCAGTTCTTCACCATGCTCGTGACGTTGTTGTTCCTGTCGATGAACGGTCATCTGGTGGTTTTCGAAGTCCTCACCGAGAGCTTCACCACGTTGCCAGTGGGTAGCGGGCTGATGACCGCGCATTATTGGGAGCTGGCCGGCAAGCTCGGCTGGGTCCTGGGGGCGGCGTTGCTGCTGGTGCTGCCGGCAGTGACCGCGTTGCTGGTGGTCAACATCGCTTTCGGCGTAATGACCCGCGCCGCGCCGCAACTGAACATTTTCTCCATCGGTTTTCCGCTGACCCTGGTGCTCGGGCTGTTCATCGTCTGGGTCGGTCTGGCGGATATTCTCAATCAGTATCAGCCGCTGGCCACCGAGGCCTTGCAGTTGCTACGCGAACTCGCACGGGCGCGCTGAGTCATGGCAGAGAGCGAAAGCGGTCAGGACAAAACAGAAGACCCCACGGAGAAACGTAAAAAGGACTCCCGTGAGAAGGGCGAGATTGCCCGCTCCAAAGAACTAAACACCCTTGCTGTAATGATGGCCGGTTCCGGCGCGCTGCTGGTGTTCGGCGGCATGCTTGCCGAAGACCTGATGGACCTGATGCGCCTTAACTTCACGCTGTCGCGCGAAGTGATCATGGACCAGGGCTCCATGGGCGCGTTTCTCTTGCAGTCAGGGAAACTCGCGTTGGTGGCGATTCAGCCGATCATGATCACGCTGCTGCTGGCCGCGCTGATCGGGCCGATTTCCCTCGGTGGCTGGCTGTTCGCAGCAGGCTCCATGGCGCCCAAGTTCAGCCGGATGAACCCGGGAGCCGGCCTGAAGCGGATGTTCTCGATGAAGGCCATCATCGAACTGCTCAAGGCGCTGGCAAAGTTTTTGATCACCTTGTCCGTGGCCTTGATGGTGTTGGCTGCGGACGTCGATGACTTGCTGCGTATTGCCCATGAGCCACTCGAGCTGGCGATCATTCACAGTGTGGTGCTGGTCGGCTGGAGCACGCTGTGGCTGGCCTGTGGCCTGATCATCATCGCGGCGGTCGATGTCCCGGTGCAGATCTGGGAGAGCATGAAAAAGCTCAAGATGACCAAGCAGGAAGTGCGCGACGAGCACAAGGATCAGGAAGGTCGGCCGGAGGTCAAACAGCGCATCCGCCAGACCCAGCGCGAAATGTCCCAGCGACGCATGATGGCGGCCATTCCCGACGCCGACGTGGTCATCACCAACCCGACCCACTACGCCGTGGCGCTGAAATACGATTCGGAAAAGGGCGGGGCGCCGATACTGCTGGCCAAGGGCAGTGATTTCCTGGCGCTGAAGATCCGCGAAATTGCCGTGGCCAATAACGTCATGCTCCTCGAATCGCCGGGGTTGGCGCGCTCGATCTACTACTCGACCGAACTCGATCAGGAAATCCCGGGCGGGCTTTACCTGGCCGTGGCCCAGGTATTGGCCTATGTCTATCAGATCCGCCAATACCAGGCGGGCAAGGGGAAGCGTCCGGATCCGCTCAAGGATGATTTGCCGATTCCTCCGGACTTGCGCCGCGATTCCTGACATTACCGTGATGAAACAAAAAAACCGCCGTCCCGATTGAACGGGACGGCGGTTTTTTATGCCTGACGGCAGCTCCTACAGGGAAATATCTGTGTAATTAAACCCCGTGTTCAGGGCTCAGCCCGGCAATTGCAGATTATCCAGCACCCGATTCACCGCCAGCTCCCCAAGCATGATCAGTTGCGCAATCCCCAGCAGTGTCCTGCGCTGCGACGCTGGCAAGAGGCGGGCGAAGTCTTGGGCGATGGTTTTGGCCGAGGCGAGTGTTTCGCAGGCATCGACCAGCAGTTCCTCGTTTTTTGAAATCGGCGGTAACGGCGTACATCCGGCGGGTTTGACGGGGCGGTGGCGTGGAGCCGGGTGGGCAGAGGTAGTGATCGAGGGCGCGGTCGGCGGCGTCGAGTTTTTTTGAATCGAGGGATTCGTAGGGAGAGGTGGGGTCGGTTTCGGGCGGGTTGGGCGTGGGTTTTATCATGGTGAAGCCTCTAGAGTAATGAAGCTGCCACTGTTCGCTGCTAACGAAAGGGGTGGCGGCTATACGCGGGTTAGCAGACCAGGACTCTAGAACCCGGCGCACCGAAGTGCCCCACGCAAAGCCGCCATAACGGCAACGGACTTGTGCGTCTAGAGAAAACCCAGGCTGCTAAACCCGATCACTGAGAAATCAGCGACGGATCAACAATAGAGTCCACCCCCAAGGCGCACAAGCCGGCGGATTCTGGCGTAGCTGTAGGCAAAGGCGCAAGGATTCGTAGCCTGGAACCCGTGTCTGCAAGTGTCTTTTAAACACCTTCGTTTAAATCAAAGAATCGCGCCGGTTTTTATGGCCCCTTCGCGAGCAGGCTCGCTCCCACGGTTGGAATGCATTCCGCGCCCACATCTGGTTCGCATTTAATTCTCATAATTTGAATGCAGTTTCCTGTGGGAGCGAGCCTGCTCGCGAAAGGGCAGTCCCGGTAAAAAACTCAAGGTCAAAACCTCCCTGTTCGATCATTGGCAAAAGTTGGAAGGTTTCTTGCAATAGCCGCCGTACGTCCGCTCTGGGCGTCAAAAGTTTGCTTTAAAGGAACGGGGAAAACCGGTGGATCGCTCTCAGTTACTCAACAGTGCTCGTTCAAACGTTGCCGATCTCAGTCGAGGCAATCTGGGCGTGCCGTTGTTGCTGCTGGTCATGTTGGCAATGATGATGTTGCCGATTCCACCGTTCCTGCTGGACGTGTTTTTCACCTTCAACATTGCCTTGTCCATCGTCGTGCTGCTGGTGTGCGTTTACGCCCTGCGGCCACTGGATTTTGCGGTGTTTCCGACCATCCTGCTGGTGGCGACGCTGATGCGCCTGGCGTTGAACGTGGCGTCGACGCGGGTGGTGATGCTCCACGGTCAGGACGGCCACGCCGCCGCCGGTAAGGTGATCCAGGCCTTCGGTGAGGTGGTGATCGGCGGTAACTACGTGGTCGGTATCGTGGTATTCGCGATTTTGATGATCATCAACTTTGTCGTGGTGACCAAGGGTGCCGGGCGGATTTCCGAGGTGAGCGCACGTTTCACCCTCGATGCGATGCCCGGCAAACAAATGGCAATCGACGCCGACCTCAACGCCGGTCTGATCGACCAGAACCAGGCCAAGTCGCGCCGTCAGGAAGTCGCCCAAGAGGCCGAGTTCTACGGTTCCATGGACGGTGCGAGCAAATTCGTCCGTGGTGACGCCATCGCCGGCCTGCTGATTCTGTTCATCAACCTCATCGGCGGTATGGCCGTCGGTATCTTCCAGCACAACATGAGCTTCGGTGACGCTGGCCGGGTTTACGCCTTGCTGACCATCGGTGACGGTTTGGTGGCGCAATTGCCATCACTGTTGTTATCAACAGCGGCGGCGATCATGGTGACCCGTGCTTCCGGTTCGGAGGACATGGGCAAGCAGATCAACCGCCAAATGTTCGCCTCGCCCAAAGCGCTGGCAGTGGCTGCCGGTCTGATGGCGGTCATGGGCCTGGTGCCGGGCATGCCGCACTTCTCGTTCCTGAGCATGGCCGCACTGGCTGGCGGCGCCGCGTACCTGTTCTGGAAAAAACAGAACGTGGCCAAAGTCGTCGCGCTGGAAGAGGTCAAGCGTCAGCAGGAATTGCTGCCATCGCCGGCCCGCGCCATGGAAACCAAAGAGCTTGGCTGGGACGACGTAACCCCGATCGACATGATCGGCCTGGAAGTCGGCTATCGCCTGATCCCGCTGGTGGATCGCAATCAGGGCGGGCAATTGCTGGCGCGGATCAAGGGCGTGCGCAAGAAGCTGTCGCAGGATCTGGGCTTCCTGATGCCCACTGTGCACATTCGTGACAACCTCGATCTGGCTCCGAGCGCGTACCGCCTGACCTTGATGGGGGTGATCCTGGCCGAGGCCGAGATTTACCCGGATCGCGAGCTGGCGATCAACCCCGGTCAGGTCTACGGCGCGCTCAACGGTATCAACGCCAAAGATCCGGCTTTCGGTCTGGAAGCGGTGTGGATCGAAATCAGTCAGCGCGCGCAGGCACAATCGCTGGGTTATACCGTTGTGGATGCGAGCACCGTGGTCGCGACGCACTTGAACCAGATTCTGTACAAGCACTCCAGCGAGCTGATCGGCCACGAGGAAGTGCAGCAACTCATGCAATTGCTGGCCAAAAGCTCGCCAAAACTGGCGGAAGAGCTGGTGCCGGGCGTGGTTTCGTTGTCGCAGTTGCTCAAGGTGCTGCAAGCGTTGCTGGCCGAGCATGTGCCGGTACGCGATATCCGCAGCATTGCCGAAGCCATCGCCAACAACGCCGCGAAGAGTCAAGATACCGCCGCGTTGGTGGCTGCTGTGCGGGTCGGCGTATCTCGCGCAATCGTCCAAAGCATTGTAGGCACGGAGTCTGAGCTACCTGTTATCACTCTGGAGCCAAGGTTGGAACAGATATTGCTCAATAGTCTGCAGAAGGCAGGACAAGGCTCGGAAGAGGGCGTTCTGCTGGAGCCAAGCATGGCCGAGAAGCTGCAGCGTTCACTGATCGAAGCGGCGCAGCGGCAGGAAATGCAAGGTCAGCCGGTCATCCTCTTGGTAGCCGGCCCGATCCGCGCGATGCTCTCGCGCTTTGGCCGCCTGGCAGTCCCTGGATTGCACGTGCTGGCCTACCAGGAAATACCGGACAACAAGCAAGTGACGATCGTTGCGACAGTAGGGCCCAACGGCTGAGGTAGTGGTTTATGCAAGTTAAGCGTTTTTTCGCCGCCGATATGCGTCAGGCCATGAAGCTGGTTCGTGATGAGCTGGGCGCTGATGCCGCCATCATTGGCAACCGCCGCATTGCCGGCGGCGTCGAACTGACGGCGGCGCTGGATTACAAGTTGTCGGCGCTCGCGCCACGGGTTCCGAACATGGAGCTCGAAGACGAGCTGCGCAAGACCCAGTCGCGCATCGTCACCGCTCAGGCCGAATTGAGCCTGCGGGGCGAAGCCGACGGCGACACCAATCGCCAGCTGTTCGCCGGTTTGCCAATGACGGCCGGCCTGCCGCTGACCGCTGCCGAACCGTTGAGCGAGCCGACTTACGCGGCCCCGGCACGTCCGGCCCCGGCACCTGCGCAATCGTCAGGCGGGATTGATCCGCGTGCACTGGATTCGATGCGTTTTGAATTGAACAGCCTGCGCGAGCTGATGGAAGTTCAGCTCGGCACCCTCGCCTGGAACCAGCTGCAAGGCAGCCGCCCGGCGCAAGCCAACCTGTATCGTCGTCTGCAACGGATCGGCCTGTCCGGCCCGTTGTCGCGCGACCTGCTGGCGATGATCACGGATATCGAAGAACCTCGTCAGGCCTGGCGCATGCTGCTGGCGCACCTGGCGCGGATGATTGCCGTACCGGAAGTCGAGCCGCTGGAAGAGGGCGGTGTGATTGCCATGGTCGGCCCTGCCGGCATGGGCAAGACCACCACGCTGGCCAAGCTTGCTGCCCGCTACGTGCTCAAGTACGGCGCGCAGAATGTCGCGCTGGTGAGCATGGACAGCTTCCGCATCGGCGCTCAGGAACAACTGAAGACCCTGGGCCGGATTCTCAACGTGCCGGTAACGCACGTCGATCCGGGTCAGTCGCTGGTGCAGGCCCTGGACCCGCTGCTGCGCAAACGCGTGGTGCTGATCGATACCGCCGGCCTGCAGGCCAGCGATCCGGCACTGCGTATGCAGCTCGAAAGTCTGGCCGGACGTGGCATCCGTTCAAAAAATTATCTCGTGCTGGCAACCACCAGCCAAAAACAGGTTCTAACCGCCGCTTATCACAGTTACAAGCGTTGCGGGCTCGCCGGGTGCATCCTGACTAAACTGGATGAAACGGCCAGCCTTGGCGAAGTGTTGAGCCTGGCGATCAGTCATGAATTGCCGGTCGCGTATCTGACCGATGGCCCACGGATTCCGGATGATTTGCATCTGCCGCGCCGTCATCAACTGGTCAGCCGCGCCGTCAGCGTGCAAATGCAGGAAGAACCCAGCGAAGAAGCCATGGCTGACATGTTCGCTGATATCTATCACAGCCCGACCAAGCAGGTAGGCTGAGGTAATCATGAACAATTTTTGTACCTACATCGATGGTCTGCCATGCATTGTTCCGTTTGTGAACGCGCAGCCAGTAATGTGGCCTCCGTCTATGCAAGACAAGGTAAAGAAATAACATGGGCAGCATGCATCCCGTACAGGTTATCGCGGTGACTGGCGGCAAAGGTGGCGTCGGCAAGACTAACGTGTCAGTGAACTTGTCTCTGGCGCTGGCAGAGCTTGGCCGTCGGGTCATGCTGCTGGACGCCGATCTGGGACTGGCGAACGTCGACGTTCTGCTGGGTTTGACGCCCAAACGCACCTTGGCCGACGTGATCGAAGGCCGCTGCGAATTGCGCGACGTGCTGTTGCAAGGCCCGGGCGGAATTCGCATCGTGCCGGCTGCATCGGGCACTCAGAGCATGGTGCATCTGAGCCCGGCTCAGCATGCCGGTCTGATTCAGGCGTTCAGCGACATCGGCGACAATCTCGACGTACTGGTGATCGACACCGCTGCGGGCATTGGTGACTCGGTAGTCAGTTTCGTACGCGCCGCGCAAGAAGTGTTGCTGGTGGTCTGCGACGAGCCGACTTCGATTACCGACGCTTACGCGCTGATCAAGTTGCTCAACCGCGATTACGGCATGAACCGCTTCCGCGTCCTGGCCAACATGGCGCAGAGCCCGCAGGAAGGTCGCAACCTGTTCGCCAAGTTGACCAAGGTCACGGATCGCTTTCTTGACGTGGCCCTACAATACGTCGGCGCCGTGCCTTACGACGAAAGCGTGCGCAAGGCTGTGCAGAAACAACGTGCGGTCTATGAAGCCTTCCCGCGTTCCAAGTGCGCACTGGCGTTCAAGGCAATCGCACAGAAGGTCGATACCTGGCCGCTGCCTGCCAACCCGCGCGGCCACCTTGAATTCTTCGTCGAGCGCCTCGTGCAGCAAACGGCAGGGCCTGTCATATGACCGCAAGCGGTATGAACTACTACAAAAAGTCGGCACGTGATGCGCAGTACGAGTTGATCGAGCGTTATGCGCCACTGGTCAAACGCATTGCCTACCACTTGCTGGCACGGTTGCCGGCGAGTGTGCAGGTCGAGGATCTGATCCAGGCCGGGATGATCGGCCTGCTCGAAGTCTCGACCAAATATGACGCCAGCAAAGGCGCCAGTTTCGAAACGTACGCGGGCATTCGAATCCGCGGCGCGATGCTCGACGAAGTGCGCAAAGGGGACTGGGCACCACGCTCGGTTCACCGCAATACCCGTATGGTCAGCGACGCAATTCGCTCGATTGAAGCTAAAACCGGCCGTGATGCTAAAGATCACGAAGTTGCGGCCGAACTCCAATTGAGTCTCGACGATTATTACGGGATTTTGAATGACACCCTGGGCAGCCGCTTGTTCAGTTTCGACGACCTGTTGCAGGACGGCGAACACGAAGGGCTGCACGAGGATGGCGCGAGTGCTCATCTTGAGCCGTCACGCGATCTGGAAGATGAACGCTTCCAGGCAGCGCTGGCGGACGCGATTGCCAATTTGCCGGAGCGTGAGCGACTGGTGTTGGCGCTGTACTACGACGAAGAGCTGAACCTCAAGGAGATCGGTGAAGTCCTTGGCGTCAGTGAGTCGCGGGTCAGCCAGTTACACAGCCAGTGCGCGGCCCGTTTGCGGGGGCGTTTGGGGGAGTGGCGAGCGCGCTGAAGGCAGTGTGGGGACACTGCGAACGAGGCTGGTGCGGTGATGAACGGCACCGGTCTTGCTCTGTTGTGCTCCAGACAGTCTTTGAGTGTTACGCCGGATTGAATGAAATGGCGCGTCCAGGTGCTGGGCGCGTTTAAGACTGCTTGGAGGTCGAATTGGACAAGAACATGAAAATCCTCATCGTTGATGACTTCTCAACGATGCGGCGGATCATCAAGAACCTGCTGCGCGATCTGGGGTTCACCAACACCGTCGAGGCTGACGATGGCATTACCGCCATTCCGGTTCTCAACAGCGGCAGCATCGACTTTCTGGTAACGGACTGGAACATGCCGGGCATGACCGGTATCGACCTGCTGCGTCACGTGCGCGCCGATGAAAAACTCAAGCACCTGCCAGTGCTGATGGTGACCGCTGAAGCCAAGCGCGAGCAGATCATTGAAGCAGCCCAGGCCGGTGTAAACGGCTATGTGGTGAAACCCTTCACGGCCCAGGCGTTGAAAGACAAAATCGAGAAGATTTTCGAACGCATCGGTTGAGAAACTGCGCCACGGGGGAGCTATGGACCACAAAGAATCTTCACAGGGCGATTTTGAATCGACCCTGAAAAAACATGCGGTCGAACTGGTCGAAAGCCTTGAAAAGGGCAGGTTCGGCGACGCTGTGCAATTGATCCATGAGCTCAATCAGACCCGTGACCGTGGCCTGTACCAGGAAGTTGGCAAGCTCACACGTGAACTGCACAGTGCGATCGTCAATTTCCAGATTGATCCGAACATGCCGCAGGCCGAGGAAGTGTCGCAAATTACCGACGCCACCGAACGCCTGGGCTATGTGGTCAAACTGACGGAAGCCGCGGCCAACCGCACCATGGATCTGGTGGAAAGCGCCACGCCGGTGGTCAATGGTCTGGCTGATGAAGCCCAGACCTTGAGTACCGATTGGGGTCGCTTCATGCGTCGTGAGGTCGGGGCCGAAGAGTTCCGCGAACTGGCGCGCCGGGTCGACGGTTTTCTGTCACGCAGCAGCACGGGCAACCGTGCGGTGTCGAGCAATCTGAACGACATCCTGCTGGCTCAGGATTACCAGGACCTCACCGGTCAGGTGATCAAACGTGTGACCCAACTGGTCACCGAAGTCGAAAGCAATTTGCTCAAACTCGTGCTCATGGCCAGTCAGGTGGACCGCTTTGCGGGCATCGAACATGACCGTGCGGCGATGCTCGCTGAAAAAGATCCACAAAAACATCTCTCGCAGGGTGAAGGTCCGCAGATTCATGCCGATAAACGAGAAGACGTTGTGTCCGGTCAGGACGATGTGGACGATTTGCTATCCAGCCTTGGATTTTGAGTTTTAGGTTTTTAGACCTGTAGGAGCACCCCCTTAATGAGCTTCGGCGCCGATGAAGAGATCCTTCAGGATTTCCTGGTTGAGGCCGGCGAGATTCTTGAGCAGCTGTCAGAACAATTGGTCGAGCTGGAAAGCCGTCCGGATGATGCTGATCTGCTCAACGCAATTTTTCGCGGTTTCCACACTGTAAAAGGGGGCGCCGGCTTCCTTCAGCTCAATGAGCTGGTTGAGTGCTGTCACATCGCCGAAAACGTGTTCGACATCCTGCGAAAGGGTGAGCGTCGCGTTGATTCAGAACTGATGGACGTTGTGCTTGAAGCGCTGGATGCGGTGAACGGCATGTTCACCGAAGTGCGCGAGCGCAGCCCGATTACGGCTGCTACGCCTGAGCTGCTGGCCGCCCTGGCGCGTCTGGCCGAACCGCAATCGGCTGAAGCCGAAGCGGTTGAAGAAGTCGTCGAGGCACCGGTTGCCGAAAGCGATTCGGGCGACATCACCGATAACGAATTTGAACAGTTGCTGGACTCGCTGAACGCCGTCAAGGCTCAGGCCGAAGCCCCGGCGGCTGCCGCTGCGCCTGCTGCAACTGAAGCGGCCAGCGATGAAATCACCGATGCCGAGTTCGAGTCGTTGCTCGATCAACTGCACGGCAAAGGCCAGTTCGCGGTTGATGCTGTGGCCCCTGCGGCGGCGGCTCCTGCGGCACCGGCCAAGGGCGACAGCTCGGACATCACCGACGACGAATTCGAAGCGCTGCTCGATCAGTTACACGGCAAGGGCAACTTTGCCGTTGATGCGCTGGAATCGGCGATTGCTGCGGTGCCTGCGCCTGCTGCTCCGGCAGCGGCTGCGGCCGGCAGCGATTTGATCAGCGATCACGAATTCGAATCGCTGCTCGACGAACTGCACGGCAAAGGCAAGTTCACTGAAGTAGGGACCGCGTCTGCCGGCAGCACTGCCGCTGTCGCAAAACCTGCCGCCAAGGCCCCGGCCGCAGCGCCCAAGCCTGCGCCGAAAGCCGAATCGCCAAAACCTGCGGCCGCTGCTGCACCGGCTCCGGCCCGTGCGCCAGCCGCGCCACCGCCGGAAAAACCGGCCAGCGAAGCCGAAACCACCGTGCGGGTCGACACCGCGCGTCTCGACGAAATCATGAACATGGTCGGCGAGCTGGTGCTGGTGCGTAACCGTCTGGTGCGCCTGGGTCTGAACAGCGGCGACGAAGCCATGCAAAAGGCTGTGTCGAACCTCGACGTGGTCACGGCTGACTTGCAGACCGCGGTGATGAAAACGCGGATGCAACCGATCAAGAAGGTCTTCGGGCGCTTCCCGCGTCTGGTTCGCGATCTGGCCCGTCAGCTCAAGAAAGAAATCAATCTGGAACTGGTCGGCGAAGAAACCGACCTCGACAAAAACCTTGTCGAGGCTCTGGCCGATCCGCTGGTCCACTTGGTGCGCAACGCGGTCGACCACGGCATCGAGTCGCCGGAAGAACGCGAAGCTTCGGGCAAGGCCCGTGGCGGCAAAGTGGTGCTGGCCGCCGAACAGGAAGGCGATCACATCCTGCTGTCGATTTCCGATGACGGCAAAGGCATGGACCCGAACGTCCTGCGCGCCATCGCGGTAAAACGCGGTGTGATGGACAAGGATGCAGCCGATCGCCTGAGCGATACCGAGTGCTACAACCTGATCTTTGCCCCTGGGTTCTCGACCAAGACCGAGATCTCCGACGTGTCTGGCCGCGGTGTCGGCATGGACGTGGTGAAGACCAAGATTTCCCAGCTCAACGGTTCGATCAACATCTACTCGACCAAGGGCCAGGGCTCGAAGATCGTCATCAAGGTGCCGTTGACCTTGGCAATCATGCCGACGCTGATGGTCATGTTGGGCAATCAGGCGTTTGCGTTCCCGCTGGTCAACGTCAACGAAATCTTCCACCTCGACCTGTCGACCACCAACGTTGTCGATGGTCAGGAAGTGGTGATCGTGCGGGACAAGGCCTTGCCATTGTTCTACCTCAAGCGCTGGCTGGTCAGCTCCGCCGCTCACGAAGAGCAGCGCGAAGGCCATGTGGTGATCCTTTCGGTGGGCACCCAGCGGATCGGCTTCGTCGTCGATCAACTGGTCGGCCAGGAAGAAGTGGTCATCAAGCCATTGGGCAAAATGCTTCAGGGCACTCCGGGCATGTCCGGCGCCACCATCACTGGTGACGGCCGTATCGCGCTGATCCTTGATGTTCCGAGCATGCTCAAGCGTTACGCCGCACGGCGTATTTGAATCCGGGGCGGCGGGGCGATGATGCTCCGCTGCACCTAATGGAGTGTTTATGGCAGTCAAAGTCCTGGTGGTGGACGATTCGGGTTTTTTCCGCCGCCGCGTCTCGGAAATTCTTTCAGCGGATCCGAGCATCCAGGTTGTCGGTACGGCAACCAACGGTAAAGAGGCGATCGATCAGGCCATGGCGCTCAAGCCTGACGTGATCACCATGGACTACGAGATGCCAATGATGGACGGCATCACGGCAGTGCGGCACATCATGCAGCGCTGCCCGACCCCGGTGTTGATGTTCTCCTCGCTGACCCACGAAGGCGCCCGGGTAACCCTGGATGCGCTGGACGCCGGCGCGGTGGATTTCCTGCCGAAGAATTTCGAAGACATCTCGCGTAACCCCGAGAAGGTCAAGCAACTGCTGTGCGAAAAGGTGCATAGCATCTCGCGCAGTAATCGTCGTTTCAGTGCTTACAGCGCACCTGCGCCTGTTGCTGCTCCAGCCCCTGCGCCGACGCCGGCCCCGGCTGCATCGAGTTTCAGTAGCCAAAGCAGCCACGCCAGCAGCGCACCGGCACGCCCGGCACCTGCTCCGGCGCCGACCCGCGCGCCGGCTGCAAGTGCTTCGTCGCCGGCACCGAAACGCAAGGCCTACAAACTCGTCGCTATCGGTACATCAACAGGTGGCCCGGTTGCGCTGCAACGCGTGCTGACGCAGTTGCCGGCGAATTTCCCGGCGCCGATCGTGCTGATCCAGCACATGCCGGCGGCGTTCACCAAAGCCTTTGCCGAGCGTCTGGACAAGCTCTGCCGCATCAGCGTCAAGGAAGCCGAGGATGGCGACATCCTGCGTCCGGGCCTGGCGCTGCTGGCACCGGGTGGCAAGCAAATGATGATCGACGGCCGTGGGGCGGTGAAAATCCTGCCGGGCGACGAGCGTCTGAACTACAAGCCGTGCGTGGACATCACCTTCGGTTCTGCAGCCAAGTCGTACGGCGACAAAGTTCTGGCGGTCGTGCTGACCGGCATGGGCGCTGACGGCCGTGAAGGCGCGCGCCTGCTCAAGCAGGGCGGCAGTTCGGTGTGGGCGCAGGATGAGGCAAGCTGCGTGATCTACGGCATGCCGATGGCCATCGTCAAAGCCGACCTCGCTGATGCGGTGTACGGTCTGGACGACATCGGCAAGCACATCGTCGAGGCGTGTATCTGATGGATGTTCTAAGCCTTATCGGGATCATCATGGCGTTCGTCGCCATCATCGGCGGCAACTACCTGGAAGGTGGTCACCTGGGTGCGCTGGCCAACGGCCCGGCGGCACTGATCGTAATAGGCGGCACCATCGGTGCCGCGCTGTTGCAATCGCCGATGAGCGCGTTCAAGCGCGCGATGCAGATCCTCGCGTGGATCTTCTTTCCGCCACGCGTGGACCTGGCTGGCGGCATCGACCGCGTGGTCAACTGGAGCCTCACCGCGCGCAAGGAAGGCTTGCTCGGGCTGGAAGGGGTGGCTGACGCCGAACCTGACAACTACTCGCGCAAAGGCCTGCAACTGCTGGTCGATGGCGCCGAGCCGGAAGCCATCCGCAGCATCCTCGAGGTGGATTTTTACACCCAGGAAGCGCGCGATATCGAAGCCTCCAAAGTTTTTGAAAGCATGGGTGGCTACGCGCCAACCATCGGCATCATCGGCGCGGTGATGGGCCTGATCCACGTGATGGGCAACCTCGCCGACCCGACGCAACTGGGCAGCGGCATCGCCGTGGCGTTCGTTGCGACGATCTATGGTGTGGCCAGTGCCAACCTGATCCTGTTGCCGGTAGCGGCCAAACTGAAGTCCATCGCGTTGCGGCAGTCGCGTTATCGCGAAATGTTGTTGGAAGGGATCTTGTCGATCGCCGAAGGTGAAAACCCTCGCTCTATCGAGCTGAAGCTTCAGGGCTTCATGGATTGATGGGGGTAATGGACTATGGCTCGTCGCAGGCATCAGGAAGAACACGTTAATCACGAGCGCTGGCTCGTGTCCTACGCCGACTTCATTACGCTGCTGTTCGCTTTCTTCGTGGTGATGTACTCGATTTCGTCGATCAACGAAGGCAAGTACAAGGAAATTTCCGAAGCGCTGGTCGGGGTCTTTACCGACTCCGACCGCGCGCTCAAGCCGATCCAGATTGGCGACGAGAGACCGAAGACCGTGACCCCGGCCAAACCGCTGGTCAAGGACGCCGAGCAGGTTGACGCCGGTATCGCCGGCGCCAGCGATCCGCTGAAAAGCATTGCCGACGACATCAGCGCCGCATTCGGTGACCTGATCAGCTCCAACCAGATGACTGTGCGCGGCAATGAGTTGTGGGTCGAGATCGAACTCAACTCCAGCCTGTTGTTCGGCAGCGGCGACGCCATGCCGAGCGACATCGCCTTCAACATCATCGACAAGGTTGCAGCGATCCTCAAACCGTTCGACAACCCGATCCACGTCGAAGGTTTTACCGACGA
The DNA here is from genome assembly GCF_044218815.1 of Pseudomonas sp. A0308. NCBI lineage: Bacteria > Pseudomonadati > Pseudomonadota > Gammaproteobacteria > Pseudomonadales > Pseudomonadaceae > Pseudomonas > Pseudomonas sp. A0308. Next base: position 1,600,239 of record NZ_CP162581.1, on the reverse strand, counting down.
CCAGCCGATCCGCACCGCGCAGTACCCGACCAACTGGGAGCTGTCCTCGGCGCGCTCGGCGAGCATCGTGCGCATGCTCGCGATGCAGGGCGTCAATCCCGGTCGGCTGGCCTCGGTGGGCTACGGTGAATTCCAGCCAGTAGCGAATAACGCCACTGCCGAAGGCCGGGCGAAAAACCGTCGCGTGGTGCTGGTGGTGTCGCGCAATCTGGATGTGCGCCGCAGCCTGACGGGTACCGGAACCGCTCATGCGCAACCGGACGCCGCACTGAAGCGCGCTGGCACACAAACTGCACCGACCCCGGTCAAGACGCCGGGACGCGAGAGTGCCGTCAATTCTCCGTCACCCGCATTAATACGCTGAGCCATGTCTCGGCCGAGCATCTCGGTCGGGAGGAACGAACTGAATGAGAGTCTGGGCAGTCGCCAATCAAAAGGGTGGGGTCGGTAAAACCACCTCTTCCATCGCTTTAGCCGGATTGCTGGCCGAGGCGGGCAAGCGCGTGGTCGTGGTCGATCTCGACCCACACGGCTCGATGACCAGCTATTTCGGCTACGATCCCGACAGCCTGGAACACAGCAACTACGACCTGTTCCTGCACAAGGGCAGCGTGCCGCAAGGCTTGCCCGGACAGTTGCTGCTGTCGACCAGTGACGAACGCATTTCCCTGCTGCCATCGAGCACCGCGCTGGCAACGCTTGAGCGCCAGTCGCCTGGGCAAAGTGGCCTGGGGCTGGTGATCGCCAAGAGTCTGGCGCAGTTGTGGCAGGACTTTGATTATGCAGTCATCGACAGCCCGCCGTTGCTCGGCGTGCTGATGGTCAACGCCCTCGCGGCGAGCCAGCAACTGGTGATCCCGGTACAGACCGAGCACCTGGCTGTCAAAGGCCTGGAGCGCATGGTCAACACGTTGGCGATGATCAACCGCTCACGCAAACAGGCGCTGCCGTTCAGCATCGTGCCGACGTTGTTCGACCGCCGTACTCAAGCGTCGATGAGCACATTGCGCGTGCTGCGCGACAAATTTCCCGACGATATCTGGCAGGGCTACATCCCGGTCGATACGCGTCTGCGCGACGCCAGCCGCGCGGGTGTCACGCCTTCGCAATTCGACGGCAAGAGTCGTGGTGTGCTGGCTTACCGCGCGCTGCTCAAGCATCTGTTGGCGCAACAACTTGTTGCGCAGGTGGCTTGAGATGATTTTGCCCTGTGTAGGAGCTGCCGCAGGCTGCGATCTTTTGATCGGGTTTTGTGGCGCTTCTGAAAAAATCAAAACATCGCAGCGTTCCGCAGCTCCTGCAGGCGGTTGTGTATGAATCGGCCGGTGAAGTTGACCTCCAAGCCGCAGATGGCGTTGCAGTCGTATCTGGACAGCTTGTTGGAGGAGATCCCGGACGAGTTGCCGGTGCAGGTCGCTTCCCAGCCTGAGGTGATTGAAAGCGCCGAAGCGCTGGATGAGTTCCAGGCGGCGGTGCTTGAAGAGCAGGCGCGCGATGCCGAGAAAGCAGCCAGAGCTGTGGCGCCGGTCGCTGCGCCCGCCCCGGTGGCCAGGGCGCCCGTGGTGTTGCTCGAAACGGCTGAACCTGTGCGCGTGGTATCGACCCTTGCGCCGCTGCTGCAAACGCAGTTGCTGCAAGCTGTGCCTGAACCCGTCGAGCCAGAGCCAGAGCCAGAAGCACCAGCGGCCGAACCGGTTGTTCAAGCGCTCGTCACGCCGCTGGTGGAAGTGCATCTGCCGCCAAGCAACACACCGCCGCCGGTCGACACCGACGGCCGTCCGGCCTGGGCCTCCGAAGCCTTCGAATGCCTGCTGTTCGATGTCGCCGGATTGACCCTGGCCGTGCCACTGGTTTGCCTGGGCTCGATCTACTCGCTGGCCGGTCACGAGTTGACGCCGCTGTTCGGTCAGCCGGAATGGTTCCTCGGGATTCTGCCGAGCCAGGCCGGCAACCTGAAAGTTCTGGACACCGCGCGCTGGGTCATGCCGGATCGCTATCGCGATGATTTCCGTCAGGGCTTGCAGTACGTGATTTCGGTACAAGGTTACGAGTGGGGCCTGGCGGTGCATCAGGTCAGTCGTTCGTTGCGTCTTGATCCGAATGAAATCAAATGGAGAAGTCATCGGGGTCAGCGGCCATGGCTTGCCGGCACCGTGATTGAACACATGTGCGCCTTGCTCGATGTCGCAGCTCTTGCGGAGTTGATCGCCAGCGGCGGGGCAAAGCACATGCCCGGCAGTAAGCCGAACCACAAACCGACTTAACACTTACATAACAGACAAGCACCGGCATACGCATGGCGGGGCATAGAACATACACCGCCAGGGGCGGTACTTCGAGGGGCTAGGGTATGAACGACAAGGCGACGGCGGCAAAGGGTTCTGAAGATCCGATCCTGCAATGGGTGACCTTCAAGCTGGACAACGAAACCTACGGCATCAACGTGATGCGCGTTCAGGAAGTGCTGCGCTACACCGAGATCGCTCCGGTGCCGGGTGCGCCAAGCTACGTGCTGGGCATCATCAACCTGCGCGGTAACGTGGTCACCGTGATCGACACCCGTCAGCGCTTCGGCCTGAGCACCGGCGAGATCAGCGACAACACCCGTATCGTCATCATCGAAGCCGACAAGCAAGTCGTCGGCATCATGGTCGACAGCGTGGCCGAAGTGGTTTACCTGCGTCAGTCGGAAATCGAAACGGCGCCAAACGTCGGTAACGAAGAGTCGGCCAAGTTCATCCAGGGCGTATGCAACAAGAACAACGAGTTGCTGATCCTGGTCGAGCTGGACAAGATGATGAGCGAAGAAGAGTGGTCGGACCTGGAGAACATCTGATTGATTCTCGAAGTTGCGGTCATTGTCCTGTTCCTCTTCTGGGCAGGCACGCTGGCAATGTTTCTGGCGTACATCAAGGCGCAGCGGGTGATCGCTGCGCAACAGGCCGAGGGCGATGCGCTGCGTGATCAGCGCATCAAGGAACTGGCCAAGCGCGTTGACGATTATCAGAACGGTAATGTGCGCATGGGCGAAGCCCTGCACGAGCTGCGGGCGGTAGTCGGTCCGTTGCCGGACAAAATCGTTCAGCTGGAACAGCGTGATCCATCCAGCCTGTCGTTCGCCCAAGCGGCGAAACTGGTGGGGATGGGCGCGAGCGTTGATGAGCTGACTCAGTCCTGTGGCTTGACCCAGGCTGAGGCGGAGTTGATGCGTAAGTTGCACAAGAGCAGCTAGAAGCTTCAAGCAGAAAGCTGCAAGAAAAGTCAAAAGATCGCAGCCTTCGGCAGCTCCTGCAGGTGGGTAGATAACCCTGTAGGAGCTGCCGAAGGCTGCGATCTTTGCTTTTACGGCTTAATAATCATCCCCGCGCTCGGTGATGTCCTTCTCGACCATCGGTGCATCCGGGTCATGACCCTCGGGGAATTTCCCCTTCAGATTCCACGCAAACGCGATGATCTCCGCGATGGTGCGGTACAGCTCTTCGGGAATGCTGTCGCCCAATTCCATTCGCGCCAACAGTCGCACCAGTTCGGCGTTCTCATAGATCGGCACTTCACAGTCGCGGGCGATCCGCAGGATTTCTTCGGCCAGTTCGTCATCACCTTTGGCGGTGAGCGTCGGGGCGTGGTTGCCGTCGTACTTGAGGGCGATGGCCTGGCGTGGAGCGGTGGCGTCATTCATGCGGTTTCATCAACCCAGCGGTGGTCGAGACGGGTTTGGTTGCCTTGTGGCGGGGTGCCGTGGTGACAGTCGATATCACCAACGTTGAGCCCACGATCCAGCAGGCGCTGGCGCAGCGCGAACAGGTTGTTTTCGATCAGATCTGCGGTGTACGGCCGTTCGGCCCACAACTGGCCCGACAGGCTGCCGGCGATCAACTGCGCCTGAATCTGCATCGGCCCGAGCGGCTCCATGTCGAACGCCAGATCGACGCGCCACAGTTGTTGTTTCGGCTCGCGTTCGTCGCGGCGCTCGTTCGGTTGCGGTTCTTTCTCCGGCGCTTCTTCGCGCTGGAACTTGACCTGCAACGGCACGATGTCTTGCAGGTTGCGCATGGGAATTTCCAGCTGCCAGGTGCTGAGCAGCCGCCCGTCATCGGTGACGCCAGTCTGTTCCAGGCTCGACAACTGATGGCTTTGCAAGCGCGAGATGGCAGCAGCAGCGAGGCGCAGCAAATGCTCCAGATCACCTTCGCCGTCCTGGCTTTGCAGCAAACGGTCGGGCAGCGGGAAGCTGCTGGGCAGCGGTTTGGCGCTGACCTGGCCGAGCATGCCGAGGGCGTTGCGTACGAAACTCGGCATCGCCTGCGCGAGGGTGTTGGCGGCGATGATCGCGTTGAAACTGGTGCTGCTAGGCAGGCCCGGTGTCAGTTGCGCGACCAGTTTGAGCAGGTCGGCTTTCATGTCCGGTGCCAGCGTCGGGGTTTGTCCGGTCAGCAGTTTGGCTTCGAGAAACATGCCGCTGTTGGCCAAGGCCTGTGCGACGCCTTTGGCGGTGCTCAGCTGTTGCACGTTCGGCAGGCTGGCGAGCAGGCGATCTACCGCAGCGCGTAAATCTGTCGACGTTTGATCGGTGTTGGCTGGCAGGTTTTGCAGCGCGTTCAGCAAGCCGGTCAATGAAGCCTGACGACCTTGCTGGCCGACCAGTTGCTGGCTCACGGCCAATTGCTCCTGACGACTGCTCAGCGGCAGGAATTTCAACGTTTGCGAATCTTCTACCAACGCCGAGAGCAGGGTGCCGATGCGCAGTGGCTGCGGGCTGTCGATGGTCAATGTGCTGCCGCTCAAGGCGGTATTGAGCAGGCTGACCATCGAACGAAACACCGTCGTTTGCCCCGGCGTTTGCGGGAGCACCTGCGAAGTCAGCACTTTGCCTTGCAGCAGGGTGCCCACGGGCAATTGCGCCGTGTCGATGCGGGTGAGGGCGGCAACGCTGCTGGCAATGGCCTGTTGCACGGTAATCGCCAGGTTACCCGCAGACGGCTGAGTGATCGCCAGACTGGTGCCTTGCGCCAGCGGTAGATTGCTGGTCGCTTGCACGGTGGTCTGGCGACCGCTGTCCAGCGTTACCTTGAGCAGCAGTTCAAACGTCTGATCCGCCTGCTTGAGTGACAACACCTCAGCCTTGGCGCTCTGGCCGGTCCCGATCAAGCCTTCGACCGGTGTCAGCAGCTTGAGCAACTCGCCGACCTGCGGGCGAACGGTCGCCGGGGTGGTCGTGGGGAGCGGGAGGATGTTCATTTCGCCTGTCATACGCGGACACAACCTGAGGAAATTGCACTCTTGAGAGTAAGGCACGACATGTATAATGCCGCCCGTCTTGCGCTTCGTTCAAAAAACATAGCAATTGTTTGACGCAGCTCTCTAGATCGAGCCGTCATTGCATTTATGCTGCATCTCTTTAACGGCCGCGCCAGAGCCGACTTGAACCGTATAAGGCCCGTGATCCCTTGACCAGTCCTGTCCTGCAAACCGTTGCCCTCGCGTGTGAACGTGATCTGAGGCTGCTCTTCGAAAATCTCGAATTGCGACTCGTCAGCGGCGATATGGTGCAGATCAGCGGCCCGAACGGCAGCGGTAAAACCAGTTTGCTGCGTTTGCTGGCCGGTCTGATGCAGCCGACCGAAGGTCAGGTCCTGCTCAATGGTCAGCCATTGACCGAGCAACGCAGTGAACTGGCGCGCAATCTGTTGTGGATCGGCCATGCCGCCGGGATCAAGGATTTGCTGACTCCGGAAGAGAACCTGTCGTGGCTCTGCGCCCTGCATCATCCCGCCGAACGCGATGCGATCTGGCAAGCACTGGCAGCGGTAGGATTGCGCGGATTCGAAGATGTTCCCTGCCACAGTCTTTCTGCCGGTCAACAACGCCGCGTGGCGCTGGCGCGTCTGTATCTCGATAGCCCGCCGCTGTGGATTCTCGATGAGCCGTTTACCGCTCTCGACAAGCAGGGCGTGGCGCAACTTGAAGAACATCTGGCCGGACACTGTGAGCGCGGCGGTCTCGTCGTATTGACCACGCACCACACCCTGACACGCATGCCTTCGGGTTATCGCGACATCGATTTGGGGAGCTGGGCAGTATGAGTGTGTTCGGCCTGCTGGTTGCCCGTGAATCCCGACTGCTGTTTCGCCGCCCGGCGGAGCTGGCCAATCCACTGATTTTCTTTGCCATCGTCATCGCCTTGTTCCCGCTGGCCGTCGGCCCGGAAACTCAAGTGTTGCAAAACCTGTCCCCGGGGTTAGTCTGGGTGGCGGCGCTTTTATCCGTGCTGCTCTCGCTGGACGGGCTTTTCCGCAGTGATTTCGAAGACGGCTCTCTGGAGCAGTGGGTCCTTTCGTCGCACCCGCTGCCACTTCTGGTTTTGGCCAAGGTGCTGGCACACTGGCTCTTTTCCGGGCTGGCGCTGGTTTTGCTCTCACCCTTGCTGGCGTTGATGCTCGGTTTGCCTGCTGCCTGTCTGCCGGTATTGCTGCTGTCATTGCTACTGGGTACCCCGGTGCTGAGCTTGCTCGGCGCGGTGGGCGCGGCACTGACTGTGGGTTTGAAGCGGGGCGGCCTGTTGCTGGCGCTGCTGATTCTGCCGTTGTACATCCCGGTGTTGATCCTCGGCAGTGGCGCCTTGCAGGCAGCCTTGCAAGGCATGCCGGCGACCGGTTATCTGCTGTGGCTTGGGAGCCTGACCGCCCTGGCGATAACCCTGACACCCTTTGCAATAGCGGCTGGCCTGAAGATCAGCGTCGGCGAATAATAATGAGGTCTGGTTAAAAATTAACCGCTTTTTTCAGGAAAGGCATGACCCAAATGCCAGCTCACACCGATGAGCGGCACCCGTGATGGATACAGTATGAACTGGACCTGGTTTCACAAGCTCGGCTCGCCCAAGTGGTTCTACGGCATCAGCAGCAAGTTTTTGCCGTGGTTGAGCATTGCAGCGTTGCTGCTGATTGGTGTCGGCGTAGTCTGGGGCCTGGCCTTCGCGCCGCCGGATTATCAGCAAGGCAACAGCTTTCGCATCATCTACATTCACGTGCCCGCCGCGATGCTCGCTCAGTCGATCTACGTGATGCTGGCGGTGTGCGGTGTTGTCGGTCTGGTGTGGAAGATGAAACTGGCCGACGTCGCCCTGCAATGCGCCGCACCGATCGGCGCGTGGATGACCGCCGTGGCGCTGGTCACCGGGGCGATCTGGGGCAAACCGACGTGGGGCTCGTGGTGGGTCTGGGATGCTCGCCTGACTTCGATGCTGATTCTGCTGTTCCTGTATTTCGGCCTGATCGCGCTGGGCAACGCGATCAGCAACCGCGACAGCGCCGCCAAGGCCTGCGCAGTGTTGGCCATCGTCGGCGTGATCAACATCCCGATCATCAAATACTCGGTGGAGTGGTGGAACACCCTGCACCAGGGCGCGACTTTCACCCTCACCGAAAAACCGGCAATGCCTGTCGAAATGTGGCTGCCGCTGCTGCTGACTGTGTTGGGTTTCTACTGCTTCTTCGGCGCCGTGTTGTTGCTGCGCATGCGCCTCGAAGTGCTCAAGCGCGAAGCCCGCGCCAGTTGGGTGAAAGAAGAAGTGCAGAACAGTCTGGAGGGCGCGCGATGAGTTTTGCTTCATTCGGCGACTTCCTCGCCATGGGCCATCATGGCCTGTATGTCTGGTCGGCCTACGGCATCTGTCTGGCGGTACTGGTCCTCAACGTCGCGGCGCCAATTGCCGCCCGCAAGCGCTATCTGCAACAAGAGGCGCGTCGTCTGCGCCGGGAGAACGGCAAGTGAATCCGCTGCGTAAAAAGCGTCTGATCATCATTCTGGCAATTCTGGTCGGGGTCGGTGCTGCTGTCGGCCTGGCCTTGAGCGCGCTGCAGGAAAACATCAACCTGTTTTACACGCCAACCCAGATCGCCAATGGCGAAGCACCGCAGGGTACGCGTATTCGCGCTGGCGGCATGGTGGAGGCCGGTTCACTGCAACGCTCCCCGGACTCGCTGGACGTCAGATTCGTCGTCACCGATTTCAAGAAATCCGTGACCATTACCTATCGCGGCATCCTTCCAGACCTGTTTCGCGAAGGGCAGGGCATTGTCGCCCTGGGCAAGATCAACGCCGACGGTGTAGTCGTCGCTGATGAAGTGCTGGCCAAGCATGACGAGAAGTACATGCCGCCGGAAGTGACCAAAGCGTTGAAAGACAGCGGTCAATCCGCCCCGACCCCAGCGAAGGAGAGTTGATTGATGACTTCCGCAATCTTTATTCCCGAGCTCGGCCATCTGGCGATGATTCTGGCGCTGTGTTTTGCGCTGGTGCAGGCCGTGGTGCCATTGGTCGGTGCCTGGCGCGGTGACCGTTTCTGGATGAGTCTGGCCCAGCCGGCCGCGTGGGGGCAGTTCGCGTTTCTGCTGTTCGCCTTCGGCTGCCTGACCTACGCATTCATGGCCGATGACTTCTCCGTCGCCTATGTGGCCAACAACTCCAACAGCGCGTTGCCGTGGTATTACAAATTCAGCGCGGTGTGGGGCGCCCACGAAGGCTCGTTGCTGCTGTGGGCATTGATCCTCGGCGGCTGGACGTTCGCCGTGTCGGTGTTCTCGCGCCAGTTGCCGCAAGTGATGCTCGCCCGTGTGCTGGCAGTGATGGGCATGATCAGCACCGGTTTCCTGCTGTTCCTGATCCTCACGTCCAACCCGTTCAAACGCATCCTGCCGCAAATGCCCAGCGATGGCGCTGACCTGAATCCCTTGTTGCAAGACATCGGCCTGATCGTTCACCCGCCGATGTTGTACATGGGTTACGTCGGGTTTTCGGTGGCGTTCGCGTTCGCCATCGCGGCATTGATGGGCGGTCGTCTTGATGCGGCGTGGGCGCGCTGGTCGCGTCCCTGGACCATCGTTGCCTGGGCCTTTCTCGGTATCGGTATCACCCTCGGATCGTGGTGGGCTTACTACGAACTCGGCTGGGGCGGCTGGTGGTTCTGGGACCCGGTGGAAAACGCCTCGTTCATGCCATGGCTGGTCGGTACCGCGCTGATTCACTCGCTGGCGGTTACCGAGAAACGTGGCGTGTTTAAAAGCTGGACGGTGTTGCTGGCGATTGCCGCTTTCTCGCTGAGCCTGCTTGGTACGTTCCTGGTGCGTTCCGGTGTGCTGACTTCGGTGCATGCATTTGCGTCCGACCCGGAGCGCGGCGTGTTCATCCTGATCTTCCTGCTGTTTGTCGTCGGTGGTTCGCTGACCCTGTTTGCGTTGCGCGCACCGGTCGTAAAAAGCCAGGTCGGGTTCAACCTGTGGTCGCGTGAAACGCTGCTGCTGGGCAACAACCTGGTACTGGTCGTGGCGGCGTCAATGATCCTGCTTGGCACGTTGTATCCGCTGATTCTCGATGCCTTGAGCGGCGCCAAACTGTCGGTCGGACCGCCATACTTCAACGCGTTGTTCATTCCGTTGATGGCGTTGTTGATGATGGTGATGGCGGTGGGCATGCTCGTGCGCTGGAAAGACACGCCGGTGAAATGGCTGTTGAACATGCTGGCCCCGGTGCTGCTCGGCAGCGTTGCTCTGGCCGTGATCGCCGGTATTGCTTACGGCGATTTCAACTGGGCGGTGATCGCCACCTTCCTGCTCGCCGCGTGGGTATTGCTCGCCGGTGTGCGCGACATCTTCGACAAGACGCGCCACAAAGGCCTGATCAAAGGCCTGCCAACGCTGACTCGCAGCTATTGGGGCATGCAGATCGCTCACCTCGGTATCGCCGTTTGCGCGTTGGGCGTGGTGTTGTCGAGCCAGAACAGTGCCGAGCGCGACCTGCGTCTGGCACCGGGCGAGTCGATGGATCTGGGCGGATATCAGTTTGTGTTCGAAGGCGCCAAGCACTTCGAAGGGCCGAACTTCACGTCCGACAAAGGCACAATCCGGGTGATCCGTGACGGCAAGGAAATCAGCGTACTGCACCCTGAGAAGCGTCTGTATACGGTGCAGAATTCGGTGATGACCGAAGCCGGAATCGACGCCGGTTTCACCCGTGACCTCTACGTCGCATTGGGTGAACCGCTGGAAAACGGCGCCTGGGCGGTGCGCGTACACGTCAAACCGTTCGTGCGCTGGATCTGGTTCGGCGGCTTGCTGACAGGTTTCGGCGGGTTGCTGGCGGCGATGGATCGACGCTACCGAGTCAAGGTTAAAGCCCGGGTGCGTGAAGCGCTGGGCATGGAAGGAGCGGCTGCATGAGACGTTGGTTGATGCTGGTGCCCCTGGCGATTTTTCTGCTGGTGGCGGTATTCCTTTATCGCGGTCTGTACCTCGATCCGGCGGAACTGCCGTCGGCCATGATCAACAAGCCATTTCCGGAGTTTTCCCTGCCAAACGTGCAGGGTGATAAAACCCTGACCAAAGCCGATATTCTCGGCAAACCGGCACTGGTTAACGTCTGGGGCACCTGGTGCATTTCCTGCCGGGTCGAGCATCCGGTGCTGAACAAGCTCGCCGAACGCGGGGTGGTGATCTACGGCATCAACTACAAGGACACCAACGCCGATGCCTTGAAGTGGCTGGCCGAGTTCCACAATCCTTATCAGCTCGACATCCGTGACGACGATGGCTCGCTGGGTTTGAACCTTGGTGTTTATGGCGCGCCGGAAACCTTTTTCATCGACGCCAAGGGCATCATCCGCGACAAGTACGTCGGTGTGATCGACGAGCAGGTCTGGCGCGAAAAACTCGCGGCCAAGTACCAGGCGCTGGTCGATGAGGCCAAGCCATGAAGCGCTTTTTAGCTGCCCTGGTGCTGGGTTTGAGTCTGGTCGGCGTGGCTCACGCGGCCATCGACACTTACGAGTTTGCCAAAGAAGGTGATCGCGAGCGTTTCCGCGAACTGACCAAGGAACTGCGTTGCCCCAAGTGCCAGAATCAGGACATCGCTGACTCCAATGCACCGATTGCCGCTGACCTGCGCAAAGAGATTTTCCGCATGCTGGGCGAGGGCAAGGACAATCAGCAGATCATCGACTTCATGGTCGATCGCTACGGTGATTTCGTCCGCTACAAACCCGCGCTGAACGCCAAGACCGCGCTGCTGTGGTTTGGCCCGGCCGGTCTGCTGCTCGGTGGTTTTGTGGTGATCGCCGTGATCGTCCGCCGCCGTCGCGGACAACGCGCCGAGACACCGCAATCGCTGTCTGCCGAAGAACGTCAGCGCCTCGACCAACTGTTGGATAAAACCAAGAATGATTGATTTCTGGCTCGCCGCAGGGCTGTTGCTACTGGTCGCCCTGAGTTTTCTGCTGATCCCGGTATTGCGTGAACGTCGCGCCCAGCGTGAAGAGGATCGAACTGCCCTGAACGTCGCGCTCTATCAGGAGCGCGTTGCCGAGTTGCAAACGCAACAGGCCGAAGGCGTACTCGATGCCGTGCAAATGGACAGCGGCCGCGCTGAAGCCGCGCGTGAACTGCTCGCCGATACCGAAGGTGTCGTTGCGCCGCGGGTGTCCCGACTGGGCAAGCCGTTGCCGCTGCTGGCTGCCGTGTTGGTGCCGGTATTGGGCCTGGCGCTGTACTTGCACTTTGGCGCCGCCGACAAGGTTGAACTGACCCGCGAATTCGCCCAGGCGCCGCAGTCGATGGAAGAGATGACCCAGCGTCTGGAGCGCGCCGTTGCCGCGCAACCGGATTCCGCTGAAGGCCTCTACTTCCTCGGCCGTACCTACATGGCTCAGGAGCGTCCGGCGGACGCGGCGAAGATGTTCGAGCGCGCTGCCAACCTCGCCGGTCGCCAACCGGAGTTGCTTGGTCAGTGGGCGCAGGCACAGTATTTTGCCGACGGTAAAAAGTGGTCGGACAAGATTCAGGCCCTGACCGACGAAGCACTGAAGGCTGATCCGAAAGAAGTGACCAGTCTCGGCCTGCTCGGCATCGCCGCGTTTGAAGGCGAGCGTTATCAGCAAGCCATCGATTACTGGAACCGCTTGCTGGCGCAACTGCCGCCGGACGACAAATCCCGGGCCGCGCTGCAAGGTGGAATCGAACGTGCAGCCGAGCGTCTCAAGGCCAGTGGCGGCACAGTCGCTGAGGCCACAGCGCCGAAAGCCGCGTTGTTGAAAGTCCGCGTCGATCTGGCCAGCGAACTCAAAGGCAAGGTGCAACCGGGCGACAGCGTGTTCATTTTCGCCCGCGCTACGTCCGGCCCGCCGGCGCCATTGGCGGCCAAGCGCCTGACCGTGGCTGATCTGCCAGTGACTGTCGAACTGGGGGATGCCGATGCGATGATGCCGCAGTTGAAACTGTCGAACTTCCCTGAAGTCCAACTGGTTGCGCGCGTCTCCCGTGCCGGCCAGCCGACTGCTGGTGAATGGGTCGGTCGCAGCGGGCCTTTGCCCAGCAGCACCACCGCGCCGCAAAAACTGACCATCGACAGCCCGGATAAATAACCGGAACCAGAGGAACGCACCGACATGCACACCATCGCCCGAATCACAGTCCTCACACTGGCCCTGGGCATGAGTGCATGTGCGGTGCAGCAACGACCGGAACCGACTACCAACCTGCCGCCGATTCCGCCATCACAGCCAAGCCCGACCCCGTCGACTTCGCCGACCCCAGGCAAAAGCATCCCGGCCAAACCGGCAAAACCCGTCCCGCGCACCTCGGCCAGCTTCGCCCCACCACCGGGCGGCAACAGCCACTGGGATCAGAAACTCGGCGTTTACGTTCTCGACGATCAGACCAATACGTTCTATCGCCAGCGCACCTACTACCGCTGGAACAACGGCTGGAGCCGCGCGGTCAGCCCCAACGGCCCATGGGAAGACACCAACATCCACGGCGTACCTCCGGGGTTGGGCAAGAAATTCGGGCAGTAATGAAAACGGCGATCTTCGGATCGCCGTTTTGCTGTGTGCATGTTGGTTTTACACAAAAATTGCTCATGGAAGTGCTGCACAAAGCTCAGGGTTTAGCGGTTTCAATCACACCCTGTAAAACAACCAGACGTCGTTCTGCCAATTTCTGTGCTTGAGTAAAGATAACTCTAGAGTTATTTTTAACGGGCCTTGGCAAGGAGGCGATTGGTGCAAAGCAGGTTATTGATCAAGGAACTGGAGGAAGCGGGCTGGACGCTGGATCGTGTCACCGGCAGTCATCACATCTTCAGGCACCGTTACAACCCGAACACGATTCCCGTCCCGCATCCGAAAAAGGATCTGCCATTGGGAACGGTCAAAAGCATCAGGAGGCGTGCCGGGTTGTACAACCCGCCAGCCATCTATGAAGGAGATCCATAATGCAATATCCAATCTGCATCGAGTGGGGCGATGAGAGCACCGCCATTGGTATTCAGATCCCCGATATTCCTGGCGCCGTCACGGCCGGGGATACCTTTGAAGATGCGTACAACGCAGCGGTAGAGATTGCACACCTCATGCTGCAAGAGATTGCGGCGGATGGGCATTCGATCCCGTTGCCGACCTCGGCGGCGGCACATCGCAATAATCCGGAATTCGCCGAGATGGGCTGGGGCATGCTGGAGCTGGATATCTCGCCGTATCTGGGCAAGACCGAAAAGGTCAATGTGACGCTGCCCGGTTACGTGATCCAGCGAATCGACCGTTATGTGCGCGAGCACAACGTCAAAAGCCGCTCCTCGTTTCTGGCGGATGCGGCGATGGAAAAATTGGTTCGGTATTGACGGCAACGCCCCACAGGGTCAGTGCTTAACCTGTGGGGGCGAGTCTGCTGGCGATATTTTTAGCGTGTCAGGCAGCCGCCAGTGAGCGCTTTTCAGAAACACTCAAAAATCGCAGCAACGCCAGCAACGGAAATACGCTGCCGACAATCACGATCCATAACCAACCGCCATGCTCATACACCGCGCTGGCCACCGACGAGCCGAAAGCGCCGCCGATGAAGATACTGGTCATGTACAGCGCGTTCAGACGACCACGGCTTTTTGCGTCCAGCGAGTACACCGCACGCTGGCCGAGCACCATGTTCATCTGCACGCAGAAGTCGAGGACGACGCCGGTCACGGCCAGGCCGATGACGCTGTAGGCCGGGTGGATGAAGGCGGGCAGGAAGCTCAGGCTGGCGAACAGCATGGCCAGCAAGGACGCGATTCGGGTGTGGCCGGCGTCGGCCAGGCGGCCGCTGATCGGCGCGGCGATGGCACCGATGGCGCCGACCAGGGCGAAGATCGCAATCTCGGTTTGCGACAGGCCATGATTGCGCGCCAGTTCCAGCGGCACTGCGGTCCAGAACAGGCTGAACGCGGCGAACATGCAGCCCTGATAAAACGCACGCTGACGCAGCACCGGTTGCTGGCGCAGCAGCGTCCACAACGAGCCGAGCAGTTGTCCATAGGATGCGCTGTGATCCGGTTGGCGCTTGGGGACTGTCAGCGCCAACACCACGCTGATCGCCGCCATCAACGCCGCCGCGATCATGAACATCGCCCGCCAGCCCAAGTGGTCGGCCACCACGCTCGATACCGGTCGCGCCAACAGGATGCCCAGCAACAAACCGCCCATGATTCCGCCGACAACGCGACCGCGAGATTCCTCAGGCGCCAGATGCGCGGCCAATGGAATCAGGATCTGCACCGACACCGAACTGAAGCCCACCAGCAACGAGATCAGCAGAAACAGGTTGGGTTGATCGGTGAACGCCGCAGCCAGCAGGCTGGCGATAGCGACTAACGTGGTGGTGATCATCAACCGGCGGTTTTCCAGCAGGTCCGCCAACGGCACCAGAAAGAACAGGCCCAGCGCGTAGCCGATCTGCGTCAGCGAGACGATGAAACTGGCCATGGTGTCGGTCAGACCGATGTCCGGCGCGATCAGGCCGATGATCGGCTGCGCGTAGTAGATGTTGGCAACGATGGCGCCGCAGCAAAAAGCGAACAGCAGAACCATGCCTCGGGTCATTGCGTGAGTCGTGGCGGTCATAGGGTTTCTCGATCCAGCGAAAGGAATGCGGTGAGGCTATGGGACAAACCGGGCGGGCAGAAGACGCCTTTGGTTGATATCAGTTATCAAGGTGCGCAATGTTGGGGTGTTTCAGCGTTTCATCCTGGATGGACTGGCGTCCGACTGGTGAGCGCCGATGATACATTCACTTACATCTGTTCGATAGCGTGCTTATGATCACACGCTCCCCCCTCACCCTAGCCCTCTCCCGAGGGAGAGGGAACTGATAGGGGGATGCTTGAGAAATACGCCAACCTGAACGAGCGTGACCGAATCCATAATCGCCACAATCTTTCAGGTCGACGCATGATTCAGAACGACGTGGTCGGCTCCCTCTCCCTCGGGAGAGGGCTGGGGTGAGGGGATGCTGGACACAAAAAAGGCGACCTGCCGAGGTCGCCTTTTTCATTGCTACTTAAGCCTTACTGCCCCGTGTAAATCTGATCAAACACCCCACCGTCATTGAAGTGAGTCTTCTGCACGGTGCGCCAGTCACCAAAAGTCTTCTCCACCGAAAGGAAATCGACTTTCGGGAAACGATCGGTGTACTTCGCCAGCACCGCCGGATCACGCGGGCGCAGGTAGTTGGCGGCAGCAATTTCCTGACCTTGTGGCGACCACAGGTACTTCAGATATTCATCAGCCGCCGCACGCGAGCCTTTCTTGTCGACGACTTTGTCGACCACGGAAACCGGTGGCTCGGCCTCAGCGGAGACACTTGGGTAGACGACTTCAAACTGATCACGGCCAAACTCGCGGGCGATCATTTCGGCTTCGTTCTCGAAGGTCACCAGCACGTCGCCGATCTGGTTGGTCATGAAGGTGGTGGTGGCGGCGCGACCACCGGTATCGAGCACCGGCGCTTGCTTGAACAGTTTGCCGACGAAGTCCTTGGCCTTGTTCTCGTCACCGCCGTTCTTCAGCACATAGCCCCATGCCGACAGGTAGGTATAGCGGCCGTTGCCCGACGTTTTCGGGTTCGGCACGATCACTTGTATGCCGTCCTTGAGCAGATCCGGCCAGTCTTTCAGGGCTTTCGGGTTGCCTTTGCGGACGATGAACACGGTGGCGGAAGTGAACGGCGCGCTGTTGTTCGGCAGGCGTGTGACCCAGTTCTCCGGCACCAGTTTGCCGTTGTCGGCGAGGGCGTTGATGTCAGTTGCCATGTTCATGGTGATGACGTCAGCCGGCAGGCCGTCGATCACCGATCGCGCCTGTTTGCTTGAACCGCCGAAGGACATCTGCACAGTGATGTTTTCGTTGTGCTCGGCTTGCCAGTGTTTCTGGAACGCAGTGTTGTAGTCCTTGTAGAAATCGCGCATCACGTCGTACGAAACGTTGAGCAGGGTCGGTGCGGCTTGAGCCACGCTGCCGAACGCGAGACCAGCGGCGAGAAGTGAGGCGCCAAAGAGTTTTTTCACTGCGCATTCCTTGTTGTGTCTGCTACAGGGGAGTGATGTTTAATTGCCACTGACTATAACGGGTCGGACATAGTCGTTTAAAGATTAAAAAACTCTTTGCTTATTCCATTTTTTTGAAAAGCGCGTTGCCACATCGCGAGCAAAACGCGGCGCCATGTTCGTGGCTGTTCTTCTTGCACACAGGGCAATCATGTTGCAGCTGTTCACCGCGCATGGCGTTGGCCAGTTCGGCGGTGAAAATCCCGGTTGGCACGGCGATGATCGAGTAACCGGTGATCATCACCAGCGACGAAATCACCTGACCCAGAGGCGTTTTCGGCACGATGTCGCCAAAACCCACGGTGGTCAGCGTCACGATAGCCCAATAGATGCCTTTGGGAATGCTGGTGAAACCGTGCTCCGGGCCTTCGATCACGTACATCAACGTACCGAACACCGTCACCAGCGTGCAGACACTGACCAAAAACACCACGATTTTCTGTTTGCTGCCGCGCAGCGCCGACATCAGGTAATTGGCTTGCTTGAGGTACGGACTGAGCTTGAGCACGCGGAAAATCCGCAACATGCGGATGATGCGAATAATCAGCAGGTACTGCGCATCGCTGTAATACAGCGCGAGAATGCCCGGCACGATCGCCAGCAAATCAACCAGCCCGTAAAAACTGAAGGCATAGCGCAGCGGCTTGGGCGAACAGTAAAGACGCAGGATGTACTCACCGAGAAAGATGATCGTGAAACCCCACTCGATGTAGGCCAGCACGTTGGCGTAGTTCTGGTGAATGCTGTCGATGCTGTCGAGCATCACGATCACCAGACTGGCGAGGATGATCAACAGCAAAATGCCGTCGAAGCGCCGTCCGGCGAGGGTGTCGCTCTGGAAAATCATGACGTAAAGCCGTTCACGCCAGTTGCTGCTGCTGTCCATGAATAATGCCTGAATCAAAGATCAGCGCAGCCTAGGTTGATTCTCCCCCTGAGCGCAAGGCGTGCTGTCGACGTTGGCTTTGCCAAGCATCTGGATACCGGCGCGGATCAGCCAGCAGGCCAGGATGAACGGCGCGGTCAAAGTGGCCAGCCCCATGGCGGCGAACAGCGGTGTGATCAGCAATGCCAGGACGATGCCGAGCAATGGCAACCACGGTTGTTCGCGTTTAGCACTGAAGGCGAGGGCGGCGAGCACGGCGTTGTAGCTGCCCAGGCCCAGCAGCGCGGAACTGGTTTCGTGGTGCAGCAAACTGGACGCCAGACCGATTGCAGAAGCCAGCAGTGCCCAGGCAAAAGCGCGGCGATCAGCGATCAGCAAACCGATGGCAATCAACCCCCCGGCCAATGGATGCCCGAGGAACATCACCTGTCCTAGCCCTTTGAACTCGGCTGCGAACAGATTGATCAGGTTCATCTCGACGTGAGCTATCGGCGCCGACGGTTCGGCGAACAGCAGTAACACCCAACTCATGGCCACGAACGGGGAGGTGTAGGCCGGTATGGATCGGTTGCGGTACACATGTTTGAGCCATTGTTGCGTGAGCATCGCGCTCAAGCCGCCGGCGGCGAGAATCAGCGGCGGCAGCAGCGGTGACCACGGGAAATACAGGCTCAGCAACAAACCAAGCAGGACGCCGTTGTAACTGAACAACCCGGCCTGGCGATCAGCCTTGGCGTAGTTGCGCCGTTGCGCGGTGAGCAATCCGGCGACGGCGCCGAGCAGCGCACCGGCGAACAGCACAGGCGCGGTCAGCAGGATCGCCAGCAGACACAGCAGGCCGCACAGTGGATGGCGCTGGAGGAATATCTGACTGAAACCGTTGAGCAAAGCCTCGGCCCAGTCGGGGCAGTGGGTATTGAAATGTTTGGCAGGCATGGCAGTTCTGAAGTCAAAGAAACCGGGTCACCCGCATCGCCAGCAGGCTGGCTCCCACACTGAATCTCTGTTCAGTCTTGATCTTGTGAACGACACAAAACCCATGTAGGAGCCAGCCTGCTGGCGATGAGGCCAGTTGTAGCGCTCAAGCATTTTGATTGAAGGAATTACCGCTATTCCCCCAGGTGCTTTTTGAGCTTGAAACGGTGTGGCTTAAATCAATGTTTCGATACGCAGCGAGTTCGTCGACCCCGGCTGCCCAAACGGCACGCCGGCAGTGATCAGCAGCGTGTCACCACGCTCGGCCATTCCCTGCGCCTGGGCGATTTCCAGCGCGGTCGAGCAGACTTCATCGACCTGACGCAGGCGATCGTTGACCACCGAGTGAATGCCCCATGCCACGCTCAAACGGCGCGCGGTCTGCAGGTTCGGCGTCAGGTTGAGGATCGGTGCTTTCGGCCGTTCCCGCGATGCACGCAGGCTCGATGCGCCCGACTCGCTGTAGTTGACCAAAACGGCCACCGGCAACACGTTGCTGATGCGCCGGATCGCGCAACTGATCGCATCGGACACGGTGGCCTCAGCCTTCGGCCGACTGACGTCCAGTTGTGTCTGATAATCCGGACCGTTTTCCACCTGGCGGATGATCTTGCTCATCATCTGCACAGCTTCCAGCGGATACTCGCCGGACGCGGTTTCCGCCGACAGCATGACCGCATCGGCACCTTCGGCCACCGCGTTGGCAACGTCGGTGACTTCGGCGCGAGTCGGGGCAGGGGAGAAGCGCATCGACTCGAGCATTTGCGTCGCGACGACGACAGGTTTGCCGAGTTCGCGGCAGGTGGTGATGATGTTTTTCTGGATCTGCGGCACGCTCTCGGCCGGGACTTCTACGCCCAGATCACCGCGAGCCACCATGATCGCGTCGCTCAGTTCGGCGATTTCACGCAGTTGCTCAACCGCCGACGGCTTCTCGATTTTCGCCATCAGGAACGCTTTGTCACCGATAAGTGCGCGGGCCTCGAGAATGTCTTGAGGGCGCTGCACAAACGACAGCGCGACCCAATCCACGCCCAGCTCCAGACCGAAACTCAGGTCACGGCGATCCTTGGCGGTCAGCGGGCTGAGTTCGAGCACCGCTTGTGGCACGTTCACGCCTTTGCGATCCGACAGTTCGCCGCCATTGAGCACGGTGGTGTCGATCGCGTCGGCGTATTTGGTGACCACGCGCAGGCGCAGTTTTCCGTCGTCGAGCAGCAGATCCATGCCCGCTTCCAGCGCTTCGATAATCTCCGGATGGGGCAGGTTGACCCGACGCTCATCGCCCGGTGTTGCGTCCAGATCGAGACGGAATGCCTGGCCGCGATGCAACTGCACCTTGCCGTCAGCGAATTTGCCGACGCGCAGTTTCGGCCCTTGCAGGTCCATCAGAATGCCCAGCGGATAGTTGAGCTGGCGCTCGACTTCGCGAATCCACTGATAGCGCTTGGCGTGGTCGGCGTGATCACCGTGGCTGAAGTTGAGGCGGAAGATATTGACCCCGGCCTC
Organism: Pseudomonas sp. A0308; assembly: GCF_044218815.1. NCBI lineage: Bacteria > Pseudomonadati > Pseudomonadota > Gammaproteobacteria > Pseudomonadales > Pseudomonadaceae > Pseudomonas > Pseudomonas sp. A0308. Next base: position 1,580,465 of record NZ_CP162581.1, on the reverse strand, counting down.
GACCAGTTCGCGGATAGCGTCAATGCCATCGACCGCAGGCCCGAGGGTGGCGAGGATTTTGACCTTTTTATCAGGCGTCATGATTTAGAGTTCTCAAGGATCAGAATGGCGCGGAAGTCGTTGACATTGGTGCGGGTCGGCTCGGTGACGATCAGCGCGTCGAGTGCCTGGAAGTAGCCGTAGCCGTTGTTGTTATCCAGCTCGTCGCTGGCGCTCAGGCCAAGGGCGGCGGCGCGGGCGTAGCTGTCCGGGGTCATGATGGCGCCGGCGTTGTCTTCCGAGCCGTCGATGCCGTCAGTGTCACCGGCCAAGGCGTAGACGCCGGGCTGGCCCTTTAGGCTGTCGGTCAGGCTCAGGAGGAATTCGGCATTGCGACCGCCACGGCCATTGCCGCGCACGGTCACGGTGGTTTCGCCGCCGGAAAGGATCACGCAAGGTGCGGCCAGTGGCTGGCCGTGGTTGATGATCTGGCGGGCGATGCCGGCGTGGACTTTCGCCACTTCGCGCGATTCACCTTCCAGATCGCCGAGGATCAGCGTGCTGAAACCGGCCTGACGGCATTTCACCGCGGCGGCATCCAGCGATTGCTGCGGACGGGCGATCAACTGGAAATGACTGCGAGCCAGGCTCGGGTCACCGGGTTTGACGGTTTCCGACTCGGGGCTTTGCAGCCAGGTGCGTACCGACGCCGGGATCTCGATGCCGTAGCGCTTGATGATCGCCAAGGCTTCGGCTGACGTGCTCGGGTCGGCCACGGTCGGGCCGGAAGCGATGACCGTGGCGAGGTCGCCCGGTACATCGGAAATCGCATAGGTATAAACAGTCGCCGGCCAGCAGGCTTTGCCGAGTCGGCCGCCCTTGATCGCCGAGAGGTGCTTGCGCACGCAGTTCATCTCGCCGATGGTCGCGCCGGATTTGAGCAGGGCTTTGTTGATCGACTGCTTGTCGGCAAGCGTGATGCCTTCGGCTGGCAGGGCGAGCAGGGCAGAGCCGCCACCGGACAGCAGGAAGATCACGCGGTCGTCTTCGGTCAGGTTGCTGACCAGGTCCAGCACGCGTTTGGCTACGGCCAGACCGGCAGCGTCCGGCACTGGATGCGCGGCTTCGACCACTTCGATTTTTTCGCACGGGGCGCCGTGACCGTAACGGGTCACAACCAGGCCAGATACTTCACCCTGCCAGCAGCGCTCGACCACTTGCGCCATGGCGGCGGCGGCTTTGCCGGCGCCGATGACGATCACCCGACCGGTACGATCGGCTGGCAGACGGGCTTCGAGGACTTGCTGCGGATGGGCCGCGTCAATGGCTGTAGCAAACAGCTCGCGCAGCAGTTGTTGCGGATCGACCGACATGGCGGGCTCCCGGAATTCTTGTTATTGGGATAAAGCGACAACGGTGTAGCGACGCGGTCCTTGTGGGAGCTGGCTTGCCAGCGATTCAGGCGCTGCGGTCGTCAGGCAGACCGAGTTGATGCCATCGCGGGCAAGCCCGCTCCCACAGGGAGCGAGCCATAGGCGCAGATTATTTCTTGTCGCGAATCGAGAAGTTGGCCATGTGTTCCAGACCCTTGATCAGCGCCGAGTGGTCCCAGTTGCTGCCACCGATCGCCGCGCAGGTGCTGAACACTTGCTGAGTGTTGGCGGTGTTCGGCAGGTTGATGTTCAGCTCCTTGGCGCCCTGCAGGGCCAGGTTCAGGTCCTTCTGGTGCAGGCTGATGCGGAAGCCTGGATCGAAGGTGCCTTTGATCATGCGCTCGCCGTGTACTTCGAGAATCTTGGACGAGGCGAAACCACCCATCAGCGCCTCACGCACCTTGGCTGGATCCGCACCGTTTTTCGAAGCAAACAGCAGCGCTTCGGCGACGGCCTGGATGTTCAGGGCAACGATGATCTGGTTGGCGACCTTGGCGGTCTGACCGTCGCCATTGCCACCGACCAGGGTGATGTTCTTGCCCATGGCCTGGAACAGCGGCAATGCGCGTTCGAAGGCGTCGGCGTCGCCACCGATCATGATGCTCAGGGTCGCGGCTTTGGCGCCGACTTCACCGCCGGACACTGGCGCGTCGAGGTATTGCGCGCCTTTCTCGTTGATTTTCGCTGCGAAAGCTTTGGTGGCGGTCGGCGAGATGGAGCTCATGTCGATGACGATTTTGCCTTTGCTGATGCCTGCCGCAACGCCGTCGGCGCGGAACAGCACGTCATCGACCTGCGGGGTATCCGGCACCATGACGATGATGAATTCAGCTTCCTGCGCGACTTCGCGCGGATTGGCCAAAGCGACGGCGCCAGCGGCAACCAGGTCGGCAGGCGCGGCGTCGTGGTGCGCCGACAGGAACAGGCTGTGACCGGCTTTCTGCAGGTTCGCCGCCATTGGGTGGCCCATGATGCCGGTGCCGATAAATCCGATTTTAGCCATGAGAAAATCCTCTTGTTTTTGTCTTGCTCAAGCAAATAGGGGGAGTTGCTTTTATGTGGGAGCGAGCCTGCTCGCGAATGCGATATGCCAGGCGCCACTGATGGTGAATGTGCCGGCCTCTTCGCGAGCAGGCTCGCTCCCACAGGGTTTTTGCAGTGTTCTTAAATCGCGTTGTGGGTTTTCAGCCAGCCGAGGCCTGCTTCGGTGGTGGTCAGTGGCTTGTATTCACAGCCAACCCAACCCTGATAACCGATGCGATCAAGGTGTTCGAACAGGAAGCGGTAGTTGATTTCACCGGTGCCTGGCTCGTTACGCCCCGGGTTGTCCGCGAGCTGCACATGGTTGATCTCGCCCAGGTGCGATTGCAGGGTGCGGGCCAGATCGCCTTCCATGATTTGCATGTGATAGATGTCGTATTGCAGGAACAGATTGGCGCTGCCGACCTGCTCGCGAATCGACAGGGCTTGCGCCGTGTTGTTCAGGTAGAAGCCCGGAATGTCACGGGTGTTGATCGCTTCCATCACCAGTTTGATGCCCGCTGCTTGCAGCTTTTCGGCGGCGTACTTGAGGTTGGCGACAAAGGTCTTTTCAACGGTGGCATCGTCAACGCCCTGCGGACGAATACCGGCCAGGCAGTTGATCTGGGTGTTGCCCAGCACTTGTGCGTAAGCAATCGCCAGATCAACCCCGGCGCGGAACTCTTCAACCCGATCCGGCAGGCACGCGATACCGCGCTCGCCCTTGGCCCAGTCACCGGCCGGCAGGTTGAACAGCACTTGGGTCAGACCGTTGGCGTCGAGCCTGGCCTTGATTTCGGCAGAGCTGAAGTCGTACGGGAACAGGTATTCAACACCACTGAAACCAGCCTTGGCGGCGGCGTCGAAACGGGCAAGGAAATCCTGTTCGGTGAACAGCATGGACAGGTTGGCTGCGAAACGCGGCATGGTGGTCTCCCGTAAATCTTGTGAGGTTCCCCTCGTGGGAGCGAGCCTGCTCGCGAAAGCGGTCTGTCAGCCAACATCGGTGTTGGATATGAAGCCGTCTTCGCGAGCAGGCTCGCTCCCACAAGGAGAGCGGTCAGCAGTTAATCAAGCAGCGAAATCGCCGTTGGCGCATCGTTGCCGACCAGCGCCAGGTCTTCGAATTCGTTGACGGCGTTGATCTCGGTACCCATGGAGATGTTGGTCACACGCTCCAGAATGATCTCGACGATCACCGGCACCTTGAACTCTTCGATCATCTGTTCGGCCTTGCGCAAGGCAGGGGCGATTTCCGATGGTTCGAACACACGCAGTGCCTTACAGCCCAGGCCTTCGGCAACTGCGACGTGGTCAACACCGTAACCGTTGAGTTCCGGCGCGTTGAGGTTATCGAAGGACAGCTGCACGCAGTAGTCCATTTCAAACCCACGCTGTGCCTGACGAATCAGGCCCAGGTACGAGTTGTTCACCACGACGTGGATGTAAGGCAGTTTGAACTGAGCGCCGACCGCCAGTTCTTCGATCATGAACTGGAAGTCATAGTCCCCCGACAGGGCCACGACTTTACGGCTCGGATCGGCCTTGACCACGCCCAGTGCGGCCGGAATGGTCCAGCCCAACGGGCCAGCCTGACCGCAGTTGATCCAGTGACGCGGCTTGTAGACGTGCAGGAACTGCGCGCCGGCAATCTGCGACAGACCAATGGTGCTCACGTAGCAGGTGTCTTTGCCGAACACCTGGTTCATCTCTTCATACACGCGCTGCGGTTTGACCGGCACGTTGTCGAAGTGGGTCTTGCGGTGCAGGCTGGCTTTGCGCTGCTGGCAATCCTGCAGCCAGGCACTGCGATTTTTCAGCTTGCCGACCGCTTGCCACTCACGGGCGACTTCGATGAACACGGTCAGCGCGGCAGCGGCGTCGGACACGATGCCCAGATCCGGTGTGAATACGCGGCCGATCTGCGTGCCTTCGATGTCGACGTGAATGAACTTGCGACCTTCGGTATAGACGTCAACCGAACCGGTGTGACGGTTGGCCCAACGGTTACCGATACCCAACACCACGTCGGATTTCAGCATGGTCGCGTTGCCGTAACGGTGCGAAGTCTGCAGACCAACCATGCCGACCATCAGCGGGTGATCGTCCGGGATGGTGCCCCAGCCCATCAGGGTCGGGATGACCGGGATGCCGGTCAGTTCAGCGAATTCAACCAGCAGATCGCTGGCATCGGCGTTGATGATGCCACCGCCGGCCACCAGCAATGGACGCTCGGCCTGATCGAGCAGGGCCAAAGCCTTCTCGACCTGAACACGGGTCGCGGTCGGCTTGGCCAGCGGCAGAGGCTGGTAAGCGTCAATGTCGAATTCGATTTCGGCCATCTGCACGTCGAACGGCAGGTCGATCAGCACAGGGCCTGGACGGCCGGAGCGCATTTCAAAGAACGCTTTCTGGAACGCGTACGGCACTTGGCCCGGTTCCAGAACAGTGGTCGCCCACTTGGTGACTGGCTTGACGATGCTGGTGATGTCGACAGCCTGGAAGTCTTCCTTGTGCATACGGGCGCGGGGTGCCTGGCCGGTAATGCACAGGATTGGAATCGAGTCGGCCGAGGCGCTGTAGAGCCCGGTGACCATGTCGGTACCGGCAGGGCCGGAAGTCCCGATGCACACGCCGATGTTGCCGGCCTTGGTGCGGGTGTAGCCCTCGGCCATGTGCGAGGCGCCTTCAACGTGGCGAGCAAGGACGTGATCGATGCCACCGACTTTCTGCAAGGCGGAGTACAGCGGGTTGATTGCAGCGCCCGGAATGCCAAAAGCGGTATCAACCCCTTCACGGCGCATCACCAGAACGGCGGCTTCGATTGCTCTCATTTTGCTCATGGTTTTGTGCCTCTTTACGTTTTGTAATTGTATACAAGTGGCTTTGCGCAGAGTGTATTCACGGCGGACGGCGCAGGTCAATCCATTTTCTCAAGCGACTGTTTCATTCGTCGGAAGCCGGTTCTGCTGTGGCTTTTCGTCGCATGTGGCGCTTTTCGAGAATTATTGTATACAAAAAAATAACTCATTGTGTTCTATTTGTTGCATCGGACTGCGGCACTTAAGCGCAGCTCCACGACTTTCCCTATAACAAAATGAGGACGGCACCATGAGCGCTTTAACCTTGAAAGTCGCAGTCAACCTGGTCAACGAAGCCATCAGCGCAGGGCGGGGCATCAATGCCGCGCCGTTGACCATCGCGGTACTCGATACCGGCGGCCACCTGATCACCCTGCAACGCGAAGACGGCGCCAGCCTGCTGCGCCCGCAGATCGCCATCGGCAAAGCCTGGGGCGCGATTGCGCTGGGCAAGGGCTCACGCCTGCTGGCAGTGGATGCTCAACAACGCCCGGCATTCTTCGCGGCACTCAACAGCACGGGGCAGGGCAGCGTCGTGCCGGCACCGGGCGGTGTGTTGATCCGCGATCAGGCGGGGAATTTGCTGGGTGCGATCGGGATTAGCGGCGACCTGTCGGACATTGATGAGCAGGTGGCGATCAAAGCGGTGCAGGCGCTGGATTTGAGGGCGGATGGGGGGGTTGCTGCTTGATCTTAAGCGTCTGACTGATAGTCATCGCTGGCAAGCCAGCTCCCACATGGTTTTGTGTAGTTCACCCGTTCTGCGTTCAACACAAAAACCTGTGGGAGCTGGCTTGCCAGCGATGGCGGCCTGATGGACACATGAAGAAAAAAGACTAAGTCAGCCAGATGGATCACTGAGGTCTAGCCTTCTGATGAACTCATCATGAGGGGGCAATGGATTGCCTGATCTTCCTGCTCCACATCGTCTGCGAGCCGGCCGTTATGGCGAGCCCAACAGAGTCTATCTACTGACAACCAATACACTGAATCGCGAGCCGGTTTTTGCCGATTTTGCGTTGGGTAGATTGGTAGTTCACCAATTGCGCCGGGCACAAGATCTTGGGTTGGCAAAATCACTGGCGTGGGTAGTCATGCCTGACCACTTTCATTGGCTCGTTGAGCTGGAGAACTGCTCACTGCGCAAGCTGATGCGCGAGACCAAGTCCCTGATTACTCGGGAGGTGAATCTTTGTAGTGGCAGAAGTGGGCAGCTATGGCAGCAGGGCTATCATGACCGGGCACTTCGAAAGGAGGATGATTTGGTGAAAATGGCGCGGTATATCGTCGCAAACCCACTGCGGGCTGGTCTGGTTGAGAAGCTGGGCGACTATCCGCTGTGGGATGCCATTTGGATTTGATCTGACACCGGGTTGCCCCTATCGCTGGCAAGCCAGCTCCCACAGGGACCAGTGTCGTTCACAGAATTTGTGTTCGGCACAGAAACCTGAGGGAGCTGGCTTGCCAGCGATGGCCGCGACTCGGTCTCAATCCGGCTCACACCCCTTCAGCACCAACCGGGTAATCGTCTGCGCCGCCGCTTCATAATCCGCTTCATCCAGTTTGTCCTTGCCGGTGATCGCCGAGATCTGCCAGTCGAAGTCGGCGTAGGTCTGGGTGGCGGCCCAGATGCTGAACATCAGGTGGTTGGGGTCGATCGGGGCAATCTGGCCGCGGTCGATCCAGGTCTGGATGCAGTCGATGTTGTGCTTGGCCTGGCCGTTGAGCTGCTCGACCAGGTCGGCACTCAGGTGCGGGGCGCCGTGCATGATTTCGCTGGCGAACACCTTGGAAGCGAAGGGCAGGTCGCGGGAGATGCGGATCTTCGAGCGGATGTAGCCGCTGAGCACTTCGCTCGGCACGCCGTCCGCGTTGAACGGAGTCGAAGCCTGCAAGATCGGCACGATAATGCTTTCCAACACCTCGCGGTAGAGGTTTTCCTTGGACTTGAAGTAGTAGTAGACGTTGGGCTTGGGCAATCCTGCCTTCGCGGCGATGTCGCTGGTTTTTGTCGCAGCGAAGCCCTTGTCGGCAAACTCCTCACTGGCAGCACGCAGGATCAGTTCTTTGTTGCGCTCGCGGATTGTGCTCATAAACCCGGTGGTTCCTTGCCTGTTCTGGCGGTGGCGCATGGTAGCACCGGCCTCGCGCAGCGCTCAACAATGCCCCATGTGGCCTGCGGTCGCGTTATGCTTCGCAACATTCATACATAGAAGGAAACAGGATTCATGGCAGGAAGCAGTTTGCTGGTGCTGATCGACGATATCGCCGCCGTACTGGATGACGTTGCGTTGATGACCAAAATGGCCGCCAAGAAGACCGCCGGGGTGCTCGGCGATGATTTGGCGCTCAACGCCCAGCAGGTCTCCGGCGTGCGCGCCGAGCGGGAAATCCCGGTGGTGTGGGCGGTGGCCAAGGGCTCGTTCCTCAATAAACTGATTCTGGTGCCGTCGGCGCTGGCGATCAGTGCGTTCGTGCCGTGGCTGGTGACGCCGCTGTTGATGGTCGGTGGTGCGTATCTGTGCTTCGAAGGTTTCGAAAAGCTCGCGCACAAATTTCTGCACAGCAAGGCTGAAGATGACGCCGATCACGCGCAACTGAGCGCGGCCGTAGCCGATCCTGCGACTGATCTGGTGGCGTTCGAGAAGGACAAGATCAAAGGCGCGATCCGCACCGACTTCATCCTTTCGGCAGAAATCATCGCCATCACCCTGGGTGCCGTGGCTGGCGCCACGCTGACCCAGCAAGTGATCGTGCTGTCCGGCATCGCTATTGTCATGACCATCGGTGTGTATGGCCTGGTGGCCGGCATCGTCAAGCTCGACGACCTGGGTCTGTGGCTGACCCAGAAGCCGGGGCAAATGGCCCAAAAAATCGGCAACGGCATTCTGGTCGCCGCGCCCTACATGATGAAGGCTCTGTCGGTGATCGGCACGGCGGCGATGTTCCTGGTCGGCGGCGGCATCCTGACCCACGGCGTGCCTGTGGTTCATCACTGGATTGAAAGCGTCGGTGCAGCGGCGGGTAGCGCGGGGTTTGTGGTGCCGGTGCTGCTCAATGGTGTGGCGGGGATTATTGCCGGTGCGGTGGTGCTGGCGGTTGTGTCGGTAATCGGCAAGATCTGGAAAGCTGTGAAAGGCTAAAAAGATCGCAGCCTGCGGCAGCTCCTACAGGGTGTACTCCATCCCAATGTAGGGGCTGCCGTAGGCTGCGATTCTTTGATCTTTATGAAAAAAGGCCATTCGACTCGCATCGAATGGCCTTTTTTGTACCTGCCGAATCTACTCGGCAATCTGCAACTTGCGCGACTCGGTGTACACGTAGCGCACTTTCTCGTACTCGAACGGCGAGTTCAGCTGACCGTAGCGGAAGCCGGTCTGGTAGCGCTTGTCCACCGCGCGCAGGGCCCAGACTTCCGGGTGGTTGGAGCTGACTTCCGAGACGTTGAGGAAGTTGATCGCCGATTCGGTGGTGTAGTCCACGGCCAGACCTGCGGTGTCACGCAGGTTGGATGGGCCGAAAATTGGCAGGACGAAATACGCGCCGCCCGGTACGCCGTAGAAGCCCAGAGTCTGACCGAAGTCTTCGTTCTGACGCGGCAGGCCCATGGCGGTGGCCGGGTCCCACAGGCCGGCGATGCCGATCGTGGTGTTGAGCAACAGGCGCGCGGTGGTTTCCATCGAGCGCTGGCCTTTGAACTGCAGCAGGCTGTTGACCAGGTTCGGCACATCGCCAAGGTTATTGAAGAAGTTGCTTACGCCGGTGCGCAGGAAACCTGGCGTGACGTAACGATAGCCGTCGACTACAGGCAGAAACACCCATTGGTCGAAGCGATAGTTGAAGTGGTAAACCCGACGGTTCCACGACTCCAGCGGGTCATAGACGGCCAGCGCATTGAGCGTCGAACGTTCGAATTCACGCTGGTCCAGGCCCGGGTTGAACTTGAGTTTGGACAGCGGTTCCTTGAAACCGTCACTGTCGACCACCACCGGTGCGTTGGCTTTGCTGTTGTCGGCCTGGGCCACGCCTGCACAGAGGAACGCTGCTACCAGCAGGAGATATTTAGCCACGGAAGAACTCCAGCATCGCGTCGCTGTTGACGCGGTAGTTAATGTTGCCGCAATGGCCGCCCAGTGGATAAACGGTCAGGCGATCACCGAAGGTCTTGCGCAGGAAGCCGAGGTCGCCCGGGCCGAGAATCACGTCGTCGGCGTTGTGCATCACCGCGATTTTCGGGCTGTCGTGCAGGTAATCCTTGAGTGCGTACAGGCTGACCTGGTCGATCAGTTGCAGCAGGCTGCCGCCGTCGGTGCGCGCGCGCCACATCGGAATGACCTGTTCGGTCAGGTAGCAATCGAAGTCGCATTGCAGCGCACGCTTGAGGAACGGCGTGAGGCTGGTGCCTTCAGTGATCGGGTATTTCGGCGGGGTGATCAGGCCGCGACGGTTGATCAGGTCCGAGGTAAAGGCAATGTCGGCTGCCGAGAAGCGGAACGAAGTGCCGATCAGCATCGCCATCTGCTCGTTGCTCAGATGCTGCTTGGACTGCTGGAAGTCGTAAAGCAGGGCGTCATTGAGATCGATGTAGCCTTTCTGCTGGAAGTAGCGGGTCAGCTTTGCCAGCACCAGTTCATAAAAGGTGGTGCTGTTGTTGATGCCTTTAACCTCGGTCTGCACAAGTTTGTCGAGGTTGGTGATCGAGGTGTAGAGATTGACGGGCGGATTGAGCAGCAGAACTTTCTTGAAGTTGAAGCTGCGACGGGTCTCGTCCAGGTGCGCGACGAATGCGGCATCCAGCGCACCGAGGCTATAACCGGTGAGGTAATAGTCGGTGACCGGCACATCCGGATTTTGCGCCCGTACGGCCTGCATCACCCGGTACATGTCTTCGGCGTCTTCTTTGGTAATACCCGGCGTAGCGAAGCGGGACGCAGCGCTGATGAAGTCGAAGCTGGTCGGTGAAGACAGCTGCACGACGTGGTAGCCGGCCTTGTAGTAGAGCTTTTTCAGGTATTCGTTGAGGGTGCTGTCGAAGCGGGCGCCGGTGCCGGCGATCAGGAAGATCAGCGGCGCGGGTTTGTCCTGTTCGGCGATTCGGTAGGTCAGCTTCTTCACCGGCCAGAAGTTGTCCGGCAGGATGAACTCGCGCTCCGGACGCAGAGTGACGCTGCGGTCCGATTGATTGATGTCGTCGTCCAACGGCAGTTCCGGGCGCAAGTCCGGCGGAGTCGTGGCGATGGTCGCCTCGAACGGGTTGGTCAGGGGATAGCCATAACTGGCGGCGTCGATATCCACCGCCAGTGCGGACGCACTCAAAATAAGGCCGCTAAACAGCGCGGCGAAGCGCAAGGAATGGAGCATGACTGGATCCCTAAGAGGAAGGTGCCGAATGAAGTTCGCAGGCTATGACCACCGTGCTTGCGCCAAAGTGCCATGCCGCGGCACCAAACAGGCAGAATTCGGAGTAATAGTAGCTGGACGATACACTTTGCACTGATTGGATGCCTAGTTAACAGTTGTTATTGCTTGCGTATGGTTGGCGGCGGATTAAGCTGGCCGCCGATTTCCGAAGATTGGAGTGCTTCATGTCCCGCCGCTTGCCCGTGATTCTGTTACTCGTTTTGTTGCCATTGTGGCTGGCCGCCAGCTACGGCGCGCGTTATGGCTTCATGGAGGATGGCAAATGGGTGGGGATTTGCGTCGATGAGGCCAGCCGTTGGGAATGTCAGCTGCGAGCCAGTCTTGGGCTGATGATTCACTTCAAGGTATTGGGCTGGGCGGCACTGAGCTGTGCGCTGATCGGTTTTGTCGTGCCGGGGCGGGCAGGGTGGTGGTTGGCGGTGTTGGCGCTGGTGTTCGGGCTGCCGGCACTGGCGTTGTACAACACGACGTTGGCGGTGTTTGCCGGGGTGATTGCGGGGCTGCGCCTGGTCCGGGCGTCCCGTAGCGCATAACGGTCAGTCATCGCGGGCAAGCCCGCTCCCACAGGGTATTGGGGAACACCCAGATCTAATGTGGGAGCGAGCCTGCTCGCGAAGAGGCCGGCACAAACGCTGAAGATCAGCGGGTGCGAACGCGAAGGCAGCGCCACAAAGCCACAACCATCAACCCGCTGACCAGTGCCCAACCCCAGGCCTGCTGATTCTGCATGCCTTCCAGATACAACTGCGGCGCAATGCCGGCGCCTATGATGAACGTCAGCAGAGCAATCTCCCGACGCGGCACGTTCACCGGTCGGCAGAGATAAACCAGCGCCGGCAGCACAAATGCCATGGTGGCAAAGCTGCGATAACGTGCATCGAACACCATCTCGAGCATCATCACCGCAGCCGCAAATCCGGCGGCCGCCACCAGCCATCCGGCACGCCGTTCCAGCAGATTGAAGATGCGCTCACGCCAGCCCGTACGAGCGCTCAAGGTCAGCGCAGCATGCGCCAGCACCAACAGATTCAAGGCCGTCAGAAAGCCCACCCACAGCCATTCGCTGGCAAATCGTGTGGTCACAAATGCCAGATCACCCCAGGCCCCGATCGAGCAAGCGGCGAGGGCGCCTAACAGCGGCAGCACCAATGCCGAGCGCGTATTGCGCACCCGACCACCGAGAAACAGGGTGCCAAGGAAAATCAGACCGCCGACCGCCAGCCACTGCTTCCAGTGCGGCACGTTCGTCACCGGCCCCGCGAGTATGCCTTTGTCCTGACGGTCGGCATCGAACAACCCCCAATACCCGCCAACCGCGCCTTCACTGGCACGCTTCCATGGCTGATCGAAAGCTTCGATCAGGTTGTAATGCCAGCCTTCTTTCTCGGCCATGGCAACAAAACCACGAATGAACTTCGCTTCGTTGACCCGGCTCGGCAGTGCCGTCTCGCGCTGGCGACCTTCACTCGGCCAGCCGGTTTCGCCAATCATCAAGTCCTTGGGTGCGAACTTGTTGCCGAATACCTGGCGCACCTGCGCCACATGCTGCAGCGCCGCATCGATATTCGACGGATCGTCTTCCCAGTACGGCAGCAAGTGAATGGTCAGGAAATCCACCGCTGGCGCGACTTCCGGGTGTTTGAGCCAGAATTCCCAGACATCGGCGTACGTCACCGGTTGTTTGATCTGACTTTTGACCTTGTTGATCAGCTTCACCAGCTGTCCGCCGGTGACTTCCTTGCGCAGCAACACTTCGTTGCCGACGATCACCGAGCTGACCACGTCCGGGTTGGCGTTGGCCGATGCGATCAGTAGGTCGACTTCCTTCTCGCTTTCCACCGGGTTGCTGTTGACCCAGGCGCCGATCATCAATTTCAGGCCATGTTTACGCGCCAGATCCGGCAGTGCTTCAAGGCCGGTCATCGAGTAGGTGCGGATGCATTCGAAGCGGGTGGCGAGCAGGGCGAGGTCGGCGTCCATGCGCTCCGGGCGCAACTTGAACGGTACGTCGAATGGCGACTGGTCTTTGTCGAACGGGGTGTAGGAAGCGCATTGCAGCTTGTGCGTCGGTGTTGCGGCGTCCGGCAGGATCACCGGTTTGCCGAGGCCATACCAGAAGCCGCCGAAGGCAAACAGTCCGAGCAGGCAGGCGAAGAGATAAGGGAGAAAAGGAAAGCGGGGCGTCGCGGACATGGTCAGGCCGAGTGGCTGCAAAGCGACGCATGTTACCTGTATTTATCCGGCGGTAGGTGGCTCGCATGATTTTGACATGCAAAGTTCGGGCGGATTATTTGGCGTCATTTATATAGACGTGGTTAATGGCCTTCTAATGTCGTTTCTCGTTGCCTTGAGGTCGCTGGCAGAGCAGGTCGCCTCGGGCGTCAGGTTGATGATCGAAGTCGTCAGTAACCCTTATTGATAAATCGCGCTGATGTTCGAATGAGTGTGCGGTCGGGCGTGATGGGGGCGCTGTGCACCATAACAATACGTTGACGATGCCCGGCATCCGTCGGGCGCAGCATTTCGGGGAAGTAACAATGAAGATGCGACGACTTTTAAGCGCAGGTGCCGTTCTGGCGCTTGCGATGAGCTCCACTTTCGCCAGCGCTGAAAAACAGACCCTGAACATCGGTTACGTTGACGGCTGGTCCGACAGCGTCGCGACCACCCACGTGGCGGCCGAAGTGATCAAGCAGAAACTCGGCTACGACGTGAAACTGCAAGCCGTCGCCACCGGGATCATGTGGCAAGGTGTGGCCACCGGCAAACTTGACGCCATGCTCTCGGCCTGGCTGCCAGTAACCCATGGTGATTACTGGACGAAGAACAAGGATCAGGTCGTCGACTACGGCCCGAACTTCAAGGATGCAAAAATCGGCCTGATCGTGCCGGAGTACGTCAAAGCCAAATCCATCGAAGACCTGAAAACCGACGACACCTTCAAAAATCGCATCGTCGGCATCGATGCCGGTTCAGGTGTGATGCTCAAGACTGATCAGGCGATCAAGGACTACGGCCTCGACAAATACTCGCTCAAGGCCAGTTCCGGCGCCGGCATGATCGCCGAACTGACCCGCGCCGAGAAGAAAAACGAATCCATCGCCGTCACCGGTTGGGTACCGCACTGGATGTTCGCCAAGTGGAAACTGCGTTTCCTCGACGACCCGAAAGGCGTTTACGGTGCAGCTGAAACCGTGAACAGCATCGGCAGCAAAGAGCTTGATGCCAAAGCGCCGGAAGTGGCGAAGTTCCTGAAAAACTTCCAGTGGGCCTCGAAGGACGAAATTGGCGAAGTGATGCTGGCGATTCAGGACGGTGCAAAACCTGACGCCGCCGCCAAAGCCTGGGTAGCCAAGCACCCGGAGCGTGTGGCTGACTGGACTAAATAACCTGACATAGCTTTTTCACCGCGAACCCTGTGGGAGCGGGCTTGCCCGCGATAGCGGTCTGTCAGTTGGCTAATCAGTCGACTGGCATGACGCAATCGCTGGCAAGCCAGCTCCCACAGTTTTTTATATGTGCTTGAGAATGGCAAAGCTGTCATGGCGTTCTACTACTAAGGTCGTCTGGAACCTGGCTCGCAGCCGCATACAGTGGATATCGTTCCAACAATAATCTGTGCTGCGAGGATAAAAACAATGAACGACAGCATTTACCTCTCGATTCAAAACAGTCCCCGATTCAAGGAACTGGTTAGCAAGCGAGAAAAGTTCGCCTGGATTCTTTCAGCGATCATGCTTGGGCTTTACTCCGGTTTCATCCTTCTGATTGCTTACGGGCCGCATCTTCTGGGCGCGAAGATCAGTCCTGAGTCCTCCATTACCTGGGGCATTCCTATCGGTGTCGGGCTGATTCTTTCGGCCTTCATCCTGACCGGCATCTACGTAAAGCGCGCCAATGGCGAGTTCGACGACCTGAACAATGCGATTCTCAAGGAGGCTCAGCAATGATCCGGCGTCTACTGGCTCTATTGAGCGTTGCAGCTTTCGCACCGGGTGCCTGGGCAGCTGATGCCTTGACCGGTGAGGTGGCCAAGCAGCCGCTGAACATTCCCGCGATCCTGATGTTCGTGGCATTTGTCGGCGCCACTTTGTACATCACCTACTGGGCCTCGAAGAAAAACAACTCCGCGGCCGACTACTATGCAGCGGGCGGCAAGATCACCGGTTTCCAGAACGGTTTGGCGATTGCCGGTGACTACATGTCGGCGGCGTCCTTCCTGGGGATTTCCGCGCTGGTGTTCACCTCCGGCTACGATGGCCTGATCTACTCGATCGGCTTCCTGGTGGGCTGGCCGATCATTCTGTTCCTGATCGCCGAGCGTCTGCGTAACCTGGGTAAATACACCTTTGCCGACGTGGCGTCCTACCGCCTCGGGCAAACCCAGATTCGCTCGCTGTCCGCCTGCGGTTCGCTGGTGGTGGTGGCGTTCTACCTGATCGCGCAAATGGTGGGTGCGGGCAAGCTGATCCAGCTGCTGTTTGGTCTGGATTACCACGTTGCGGTGATTCTTGTTGGTGTGCTGATGTGCATGTACGTGCTGTTCGGCGGCATGCTGGCAACCACCTGGGTGCAGATCATCAAGGCAGTGTTGCTGCTGTCGGGTGCATCGTTCATGGCACTGATGGTGATGAAGCACGTCAACTTCGACTTCAACACGCTGTTCTCCGAGGCGATCAAGGTGCACGCCAAGGGCGAAGCGATCATGAGCCCGGGCGGTCTGGTCAAGGATCCGGTTTCGGCATTCTCGCTGGGTCTGGCGTTGATGTTCGGTACCGCTGGCCTGCCGCACATCCTCATGCGCTTCTTCACCGTGAGTGATGCAAAAGAAGCCCGTAAGAGCGTGCTGTACGCTACCGGGTTCATTGGCTACTTCTACATTCTGACGTTCATTATCGGCTTCGGCGCGATCCTGCTGGTCAGCACTAACCCGGCCTTCAAAGATGCTGCTGGCGCGCTGTTGGGCGGCAACAACATGGCGGCGGTGCACCTGGCCAACGCGGTCGGCGGTAGCATCTTCCTTGGCTTCATCTCGGCGGTTGCCTTCGCGACCATCCTTGCTGTAGTGGCAGGTCTGACCCTGGCGGGTGCTTCGGCGGTTTCTCACGACCTCTACGCCAGCGTTATCAAAAAGGGCAAGGCGAACGAGAAGGACGAGATTCGCGTTTCGAAGATCACCACGATTGCCCTGGCGGTGCTGGCGATTGGTCTGGGCATTCTCTTCGAGAGCCAGAACATTGCGTTCATGGTTGGCCTGGCGTTCTCGATCGCGGCGAGCTGTAACTTCCCGGTATTGCTGCTTTCGATGTACTGGAAGAAGCTGACGACTCGTGGGGCGATGATTGGTGGCTGGTTGGGTCTGGTCAGCGCTGTTGGCCTGATGATTCTCGGCCCGACCATCTGGGTGCAGATTCTGCATCATGAGAAGGCGATCTTCCCTTATGAGTACCCGGCGCTGTTCTCGATGATCATTGCGTTTGTGGGGATCTGGTTCTTCTCGATCACTGACAAGTCGGCGGCTGCGGACCGGGAACGTGCGTTGTTCTTCCCTCAGTTTGTGCGTTCGCAGACAGGGTTGGGGGCGAGTGGGGCGGTTTCGCATTGATTGCTTGATGGTTTTGTAATGTTGTTCTGAATGCCCCGGTTGAGAGATCGGGGCATTTTTTTTGTGGGCGGTTATCGGGCTTTCCGACGTCGCCTTACAGATCAAAAGCTGCAGCCGAGCTAACGCTCATCCTGTTGAGTGGCGGGAGAGCGATGCGGTCGGCTTAGGTTTTGTGTTGTGTTCGCCCCTCACCCCGGCCCTCTCCCCGAGGAGAGGGAGCCGATTTGTGAGGCTTTCAGAATCTAAGTTCGACTCGGTATCCCAGGTCGGCATAGCTCTGCCAAACACCTCGATCAGTTCCCTCTCCCTCCGGGAGAAGGCTAGGGTGAGGGGGCTCTTGATCTTGCTTTGGCTTTGGCTTTGGCTTTTGATTTTTTTGCCCCATCGGCAGGCCGAGCGATGCCCCCGGATGGACACCGTAGCGAGGGAACACTGAGCTTCAGCGAAGTGCCGTACGCCAGGGGCAAAGCCTTTTGGTTCCTTTTTGGCGTTTGAAAAAGGGACTCGCTGTAAAAGCGAAACCGCCAGCGGCAACACCCGCAAAAACGGATATGCCCCCAATCAAAAACACAGTCGGCCCACAGGCCGCTGAAACCAAACAAACAAAAACGGCCCCTATATAAATAGAGGCCGTTCCCGGTACAACTTAAAACGTTATCGCAAGACAAATCTTATTTGCGGTCTTCCAGCTTGGTAATGTCACGCGACTCGTAGCCGGTGTACAACTGGCGCGGACGGCCAATCTTGTACGGGCTCGAGAGCATCTCTTTCCAGTGGGAGATCCAGCCAACAGTACGTGCCAGCGCGAAAATCACAGTGAACATGCTGGTTGGAATGCCAATCGCCTTGAGGATGATCCCCGAGTAGAAGTCGACGTTCGGGTACAGCGAGCGTTCGATGAAGTACGGGTCGGTCAGCGCGATCTCTTCCAGGCGCATGGCCAGTTGGAGTTGCGGATCGTTGTTGATACCCAGTTCCTTCAATACTTCGTCGCAGGTCTGCTTCATCACAGTCGCGCGAGGATCGCGGTTCTTGTAAACGCGGTGACCGAAGCCCATCAGCTTGAACGGGTCGTTCTTGTCCTTGGCCTTGGCGATGAACTTGTCGATGTTGGACACATCGCCAATTTCGTCAAGCATGGTCAGAACGGCTTCGTTCGCACCGCCGTGGGCAGGGCCCCACAGTGCGGCGATACCGGCGGCGATACAGGCGAACGGGTTGGCACCCGAAGAGCCCGCCAGACGCACGGTGGAAGTCGATGCGTTCTGCTCGTGGTCGGCATGGAGGATGAAGATCTTGTCCATGGCCTTGGCGAGCACCGGGCTGATCGGTTTGATCTCGCACGGGGTGTTGAACATCATGTGCAGGAAGTTTTCCGCGTACGTCAGGTCGTTGCGCGGGTACATCATGGGTTGACCCATGGAGTACTTGTAAACCATCGCTGCCAGGGTCGGCATCTTCGCAACCAGACGGATCGCGGAGATTTCGCGATGCTGCGGGTTATTGATGTCGAGGGAGTCGTGGTAGAAGGCCGAGAGGGCGCCGACTACGCCGCACATGACGGCCATCGGGTGGGCGTCGCGACGGAAACCGTTGAAGAAGGTTTTCAGCTGCTCGTGAACCATGGTGTGGTTTTTCACGGTGCTGACGAACTGGGCCTTCTGTTCTGCGGTCGGCAGTTCGCCGTTGAGCAGCAGATAGCAGGTTTCCAGGTAGTCCGACTTTTCAGCCAGCTGTTCGATCGGGTAGCCGCGGTGCAACAGAATGCCGTTGTCGCCGTCGATATAGGTGATCTTCGATTCGCACGAGGCGGTCGACATGAAACCCGGGTCGAAAGTGAAGCGGCCCGTGGCCGTCAGGCCCCGAACATCAATAACATCGGGACCAACGGTGCCGGTTAAAATGGGCAGCTCGACGGGGGCTGCGCCCTCGATGATCAACTGCGCTTTTTTGTCAGCCATGTGGCCTCCTATTTATGCTTGAACCATCAGACAGACCCCCCACGCAGGGCCCGCACCACTATAGTGAGATAAATTCGAATGTCAATTTGCCTAAAGTCTTGCTCCAGAAGGCTTTAACTGCCCTTTTTCCTCGAAATTGACTGCCATTTACGCCTTTTATACGACTTGTGCAATGCGCTATTTGGGGTAGGTGATTGCGTTGTCATTAGTAGCCTAACTGTCTATACTCGGCCACCGACCGCCAAGGGCTTTTGGGCCTGCTTTATTGGGGGTCGCATCCCTGGGTGGTGGTTACCTGACCAGTGCACTCCCCAACAACTTTGCCCTGATTGTTAGGGGCTCTTCAGTGTGAAAAAAAAGCCGTGAAAAGCCAACGACCTGTAAACCTAGACCTAAGGACCATCAAACTCCCCATCACCGGCGTTACGTCGTTTCTTCACCGTGTTTCCGGCATCATCCTCTTCCTGGGCCTGGGCTTCATGCTTTATGCATTGGGCAAATCCCTGGATTCCGAGGAAGGTTTTGCCGAGGTGAAGGCATGCTTGACCAGCCCGCTGGCCAAGTTCGTAGCATGGGGCCTCCTGTCCGCTCTGCTGTATCACCTGGTAGCCGGTGTGCGCCACTTGATCATGGATATGGGCATCGGTGAGACGCTGGAAGGCGGCCGCCTGGGCTCGAAAATCATCGTCGCCATTTCCGTGGTGCTGATCGTTCTGGCAGGAGTTTGGATATGGTAACCAGCGTTACGAACCTTTCGCGTTCGGGCCTCTATGACTGGATGGCGCAACGTGTGTCTGCGGTTGTTCTCGCGGCTTATTTCATCTTCCTGATCGGATACCTTGCAGCGAATCCGGGCATTGGTTACGACCAGTGGCATGGCCTGTTCGCCCACAACGGGATGCGTATCTTCAGTCTGCTGGCCCTCGTTGCCCTTGGCGCTCACGCCTGGGTCGGCATGTGGACCATCGCGACCGACTACCTGACGCCAATGGCGCTGGGCAAGTCCGCGACCGCAGTACGTTTCCTTTTCCAGGCAGTATGCGGCGTTGCGATGTTCGCTTACTTCGTCTGGGGTGTGCAGATTCTCTGGGGTATCTGATTCATGGCTAACATTCCAACGATTTCTTTCGACGCCATCATTATTGGTGGCGGCGGTGCTGGCATGCGCGCTGCGCTGCAACTGGCACAGGGTGGTCACAAGACTGCCGTGATCACCAAGGTTTTCCCGACTCGTTCGCACACTGTATCGGCTCAGGGTGGCATCACCTGCGCGATCGCTTCTGCCGATCCGAACGATGACTGGCGCTGGCACATGTACGATACCGTCAAGGGCTCCGACTACATCGGTGACCAGGACGCTATCGAATACATGTGTCAGGAAGGCCCGGCTGCTGTTTATGAGCTGGACCACATGGGGATGCCGTTCTCGCGTACCGAACAGGGCCGCATCTACCAGCGTCCGTTCGGCGGTCAGTCGAAGGATTACGGTAAAGGCGGGCAGGCTGCCCGTACTTGCGCCGCTTCCGACCGTACCGGTCACGCACTGCTGCACACCCTTTATCAGGGCAACCTGAAAGCCGGTACCACGTTCCTGAACGAGTACTACGCTGTCGACCTGGTGAAAAACGCTCAAGGCGAGTTCGTCGGTGTGATCGCTATCTGCATCGAAACCGGTGAAACCACCTACATCCGCGCCAAGGCTACTGTTCTGGCAACCGGCGGTGCAGGTCGTATCTACGCGTCCACCACCAACGCCCTGATCAACACCGGTGACGGCGTCGGCATGGCTCTGCGTGCGGGTGTGCCGGTACAGGACATCGAAATGTGGCAGTTCCACCCAACCGGCATCGCCGGCGCCGGTGTACTGGTTACCGAAGGTTGCCGTGGTGAAGGTGGATACCTGATCAACAAGCACGGCGAGCGTTTCATGGAGCGTTATGCTCCGAACGCCAAAGACCTTGCCGGTCGTGACGTTGTTGCCCGCTCGATGGTTAAGGAAATCATCGCGGGTAACGGTTGCGGTCCGAATGGCGACCACGTGCTGCTCAAACTCGATCACCTGGGTGAAGAAGTGCTGCACAGCCGTCTGCCAGGCATCTGCGAACTGTCGAAGACTTTCGCACACGTTGACCCGGTTGTTGCTCCGGTTCCGGTTGTTCCGACTTGCCACTATATGATGGGCGGTGTTCCGACCAACATTCATGGCCAGGCGATCACCCAGAACGCTGAAGGCGTGGACGAGATCATTCATGGTCTGTTCGCCGTCGGCGAAGTGGCTTGCGTATCGGTTCATGGTGCCAACCGTCTGGGCGGCAACTCGCTGCTCGACCTGGTAGTGTTCGGCCGCGCTGCCGGCCTGCACCTCGAGAAAGCATTGACTGACGGCATCGAATACGATGACGCCACCGAAGCTGATATCGACGCTGCCCTGTCGCGCCTCAATGCACTGAACAGCCGTACCGATGGCGAAGACGTTGCTACGCTGCGTCGCGAGCTGCAAAGCTGCATGCAGAACTACTTCGGCGTATTCCGTACCGGCGAATACATGCAGAAAGGTATTGCCCAGCTGGCAGACCTGCGCACCCGTATCGCCAACGTGAAAATCAACGATAAGTCGCAGGCGTTCAACACTGCACGTATCGAAGCGCTTGAGCTGCAAAACCTGCTGGAAGTCGCTGAGGCTACTGCCATTGCGGCCGAAGTCCGTAAAGAGTCCCGCGGCGCGCACGCCCGTGAAGACTTTGAAGATCGTGATGACGAAAACTGGCTGTGCCACACCCTGTACTTCCCGGGTGACAAGCGCGTTGCCAAGCGTGCCGTGAATTTCTCGCCGAAAACTGTTCCGACTTTTGAACCTAAGATTCGGACTTATTAAGGGTGGCCGCCATGTTGCAAGTCAGCGTTTATCGTTACAACCCTGATCAGGACGCCGCGCCGTTCATGCAGGAATTCCAGGTTGATACCGGTGGTAAAGACCTGATGGTGCTGGACGTGCTGGCCCTGATCAAAGAGCAGGACGAGGGTTTCTCCTATCGTCGCTCTTGCCGTGAAGGTGTTTGCGGTTCCGACGGCATGAACATCAACGGCAAAAACGGCCTGGCGTGCATCACGCCGCTGTCCGCTGTCGTAAAAGGCAACAAGTTGATCGTTCGTCCGCTGCCAGGTTTGCCGGTTATCCGTGACCTGGTTGTCGATATGAGCATCTTCTACAAGCAATACGAGAAGGTTAAGCCATTCCTGCAGAACGACACGCCGGCTCCGGCCATCGAGCGTCTGCAGTCCCCTGAAGAGCGTGAAAAGCTCGACGGTCTGTACGAGTGCATTCTGTGCGCTTGCTGCTCGACCTCTTGCCCGTCCTTCTGGTGGAACCCGGACAAGTTCCTGGGCCCGGCCGCACTGCTGCAAGCTTATCGCTTCCTGGCAGACAGCCGTGACACCAAGACGTCCGAGCGTCTGGCTTCGCTGGATGACCCGTTCAGTGTTTTCCGCTGCCGGGGCATCATGAACTGCGTCAACGTATGTCCGAAAGGCCTGAACCCGACTAAGGCCATCGGTCACATCCGTAACATGCTGCTTTCTAGCGGCGTGTGATTCAGCTGCTGTAACCGCTGCACCGTAGAGGCTGTGGCGCGGGCTTCAACCCGCGTCATGGCTATAACCAGAGCAGCAGCCACAAGCTGCGGCTCTTATTTTGAAGAAATGAGACAAGCAGGGGCATCCGGGCTGGTACCCGGACTATCAGTGTGATCCTAAGTGGCTTGTTTTAGTCGCTGCATTCGGACTTCTGCAAGTTTGCTCGGTGTCGACATCGATGGTGTTCCCCTAACCGAGGGTGACCAAGCATGCAAGAAAGCGTGATGCAGCGCATGTGGAACAGCGCCTACCTTTCAGGTGGAAACGCTGCCTATGTGGAAGAGCTTTATGAGCTCTACCTGCACGACCCTAACGCTGTGCCAGAAGAGTGGCGCACCTACTTTCAGAAGCTGCCTGCCGACGGCGGCTCTGCCACTGATGTTTCGCACTCCACGATTCGCGATCATTTCGTGCTGCTGGCAAAGAACCAGCGCCGCGCTCAACCGGTTTCCGCCGGCAGCGTGAGCAGTGAGCACGAGAAGAAGCAAGTTGAAGTGCTGCGATTGATCCAGGCCTACCGTATGCGTGGCCACCAGGCAGCCCAGCTTGACCCGCTGGGGCTGTGGCAGCGTCCTGCACCTGCAGACCTGTCGATCAATCATTACGGCTTGACCAATGCCGATCTTGATACGACCTTCCGTGCCGGCGACCTGTTCATCGGCAAAGAGGAAGCGAGCCTACGCGAAATTCACGAAGCGTTGCAGCAGACATATTGCCGCACCATCGGCGCTGAATTCACGCACATCACCGATTCCGAGCAGCGTCACTGGTTCCAGCAGCGTCTGGAAAGCGTGCGCGGCCGTCCAACGTACTCCGCCGACATCAAGAGCCACCTGCTCGAGCGCGTCACCGCCGGCGAAGGTCTGGAAAAATACCTGGGCACCAAATACCCGGGTACCAAGCGTTTCGGTCTGGAAGGCGGCGAAAGCCTGATTCCGATGCTCGACGAGCTGATTCAACGTTCCGGTTCGTATGGCACCAAGGAAGTCGTGATCGGCATGGCCCACCGTGGCCGTCTCAACGTGCTGGTCAACACCTTCGGCAAGAACCCGCGCGAGCTGTTCGACGAGTTCGAAGGCAAGAAGAAGGTCGAGCTGGGTTCCGGTGACGTTAAATACCACCAGGGCTTCTCGTCCAACGTGATGACCACCGGTGGTGAAGTTCACCTGGCCATGGCGTTCAACCCGTCCCACCTGGAAATCGTTTCCCCGGTGGTCGAGGGTTCGGTTCGTGCCCGTCAGGATCGTCGTAACGACCCTACCGGTGAGAAGGTTCTGCCAATCTCCATCCACGGCGACGCGGCATTTGCCGGCCAGGGCGTGGTGATGGAAACCTTCCAGATGTCGCAGACCCGCGGTTTCAAGACCGGCGGTACCGTGCACATCGTGATCAACAACCAGGTTGGTTTCACCATCAGCAACCCGCTGGACTCGCGTTCCACCGAGTACGCGACCGACGTTGCGAAAATGATCCAGGCACCGATCCTCCATGTGAATGGCGATGATCCGGAAGCCGTATTGTTCGTGACTCAGCTGGCCATCGACTACCGCATGCAGTTCAAGCGTGACGTGGTGATAGACCTGGTCTGCTACCGTCGTCGCGGCCACAACGAAGCTGACGAACCAAGCGGCACCCAGCCTCTGATGTATCAGCAGATCACCAAACAGCGCACCACCCGTGAGCTGTACGCTGACAGTCTGACTCAGAGCGGTGTGCTCGACGCTGAGCGTGTTCAGGCGAAAGTCGACGAATACCGCAACGCGCTGGACAACGGTCTGCACGTAGTAAAAAGCCTGGTCAAAGAGCCGAATAAAGAGTTGTTCGTGGACTGGCGTCCGTATCTGGGCCACGCCTGGACCGCGCGTCACGACACTCGCTTCGACCTCAAGACCCTGCAGGAACTGTCCGCCAAGCTGCTGGAAATTCCGGAAGGCTTCGTGGTTCAGCGCCAGGTCTCGAAAATTTACGAAGACCGTCAGAAGATGCAAGCCGGCGGCCTGCCGATCAACTGGGGTTACGCCGAAACCATGGCATATGCGACCCTGGCGTTCGAAGGTCACCCGATTCGCATGACCGGTCAGGACATCGGTCGCGGTACGTTCTCGCACCGTCACGCTGTTCTGCACAACCAGAAAGATGCGGGCACTTACATTCCGCTGCAGCACTTGTACGACGGTCAGCCACGTTTTGACCTGTACGACTCGTTCCTGTCGGAAGAAGCCGTTCTGGCGTTCGAATACGGTTACTCGACCACCACGCCGGATGCGCTGGTGATCTGGGAAGCCCAGTTCGGCGACTTCGCCAACGGTGCCCAAGTGGTTATCGACCAGTTCATCACCAGTGGCGAGCACAAGTGGGGCCGTCTGTGCGGTCTGACCATGCTGCTGCCGCACGGTTATGAAGGTCAGGGTCCTGAGCACTCTTCGGCTCGTCTGGAGCGTTACCTGCAATTGTGCGCCGAGCACAACATTCAGGTAGCGGTACCGACTACGCCGGCTCAGATCTACCACTTGCTGCGTCGTCAGGTGATTCGCCCGCTGCGCAAACCGTTGATCGTCCTGACTCCGAAGTCGCTGCTGCGCCACAAGCTGGCTGTCTCGACCCTGGAAGATCTGGCCGAGGGTTCGTTCCAGACCGTTATCCCGGAAATCGACGTATTGGACCCGAACAAGGTCGAGCGCGTTGTTCTGTGTAGCGGCAAGGTCTACTACGACCTGCTGGAAAAACGCCGTGCCGAAGGCCGTGAAGATATCGCCATCGTGCGTATCGAGCAGCTGTACCCATTCCCTGAGGACGACTTGATTGAAGTCCTGGCTCCGTACACCAACCTCAAACATATCGTTTGGTGTCAGGAAGAGCCGATGAACCAGGGTGCCTGGTACTGCAGCCAGCACCACATGCGCCGCATCGTTGGCAAACACGACAAATCTCTCGTACTCGAGTACGCGGGCCGTGATGCCTCTGCTGCACCTGCTTGTGGTTACGCATCGATGCACGCCGAGCAGCAGGAAAAACTGCTGCAAGCCGCGTTTACCGTTTAACGCCTTCGCGCACCTGAAACCGAATTTAAGGAACTACAGATAATGGCTATCGAGATCAAAGCCCCCACTTTCCCGGAATCGGTTGCCGATGGCACCGTTGCCACCTGGCACAAGCAACCGGGCGACGCCGTCAAGCGTGACGACCTGATCGTCGACATCGAAACTGACAAAGTCGTACTGGAAGTTCTGGCGACTGCCGACGGCGTACTGGGCGCTATCGTCAAGAACGAAGGCGACACTGTTCTGTCCGACGAAGTCCTGGGCTCCATCGAAGCGGGCGGCGCTGCTGCCGCTGCTGCCGCTGCTCCGGCTGCCGCTGCTCCGGCTGCCGCTGCTGCTCCGGCCGCTGCCCAAGCTGCTGCTGCACCTGCTGCCGGCACCGACGAAGATGCTATCGCCGCGCCTGCTGCACGCAAACTGGCTGAAGAAAACGGCATCAACCTGGCGTCCGTCAAAGGCACCGGTAAAGATGGCCGTGTAACCAAGGAAGACGTGGTTGCCGCTGTTGAAGCCAAGAAAGCTGCTCCGGCCGCCGCTCCTGCCAAGGCTGCTGCACCATCGGCTGCTGCTCCTGTGTTCGCCGCTGGCGACCGCATCGAGAAGCGCGTTCCTATGACCCGCGTTCGTGCCACAGTGGCCAAGCGTCTGGTTGAAGCTCAGTCGAACATGGCGATGCTGACCACTTTCAACGAAGTCGACATGACTGAAGTCATGGCGCTGCGTTCGAAGTACAAGGACCTGTTCGAGAAGTCGCACAACGGCGTACGTCTGGGCTTCATGTCGTTCTTCGTGAAGGCTGCTACCGAAGCGCTGAAACGCTTCCCGGCTGTCAACGCTTCGATCGACGGTGCCGACATCGTTTACCACGGCTATGCCGACGTAGGTGTTGCTGTTTCCAGCGACCGCGGTCTGGTGGTTCCGGTTCTGCGTAACGCCGAACTGATGAGCCTGGCTGAAATCGAAGGCGGCATCGCCACCTTCGGCAAGAAAGCCCGTGACGGCAAACTGTCGATGGACGAGATGACCGGTGGTACCTTCACCATCACCAACGGTGGTACCTTCGGTTCGATGATGTCGACCCCGATCGTCAACCCGCCGCAGGCAGCGATTCTGGGCATGCACAACATCATCCAGCGTCCGATGGCCATCAACGGTCAGGTCGTTATCCGTCCGATGATGTACCTGGCACTGTCCTACGATCACCGTCTGATCGATGGCAAAGAAGCTGTGACCTTCCTGGTGACCATCAAGAACCTGCTGGAAGACCCAGCTCGTCTGTTGCTGGATATCTAAAAAGCAGCTGCAAGCTTTCAGCTACAAGCCTCAAGCTCAAGGCGAGCGGGTGGGCTTGCAGCTTGAAGCTTGCGGCTTGAAGCTTTTCGCTAAAGAGGATTTTTTGAATGTCGCAGAAATTTGACGTAGTAGTGATCGGTGCTGGCCCTGGTGGCTATGTGGCTGCCATCAAGGCCGCGCAGCTGGGTCTGACCACGGCCTGCATCGAGAAGTACACCGACGCCGAAGGCAAGCAAGCCCTGGGCGGCACCTGCCTGAACGTCGGCTGCATTCCTTCCAAGGCGCTGCTCGACAGCTCCTGGAAATACAAGGAAGCGAAAGAAAGCTTCAACGTTCACGGTATCTCGACCGGCGAAGTCAAAATGGACGTTGCTGCGATGGTTGGCCGCAAGGCTGGCATCGTCAAGAACCTGACCGGCGGCGTTGCCACTCTGTTCAAGGCCAACGGCGTTACTTCGATCCAGGGCCACGGCAAACTGCTGGCCGGCAAGAAAGTCGAAGTCACCAAGCCAGACGGCTCGGTAGAAATCATCGAAGCTGAAAACGTCATCCTGGCACCAGGTTCGCGTCCGATCGACATCCCACCGGCTCCGGTTGATCAGAACGTCATCGTCGATTCGACTGGCGCACTGGAATTCCAAGCCGTACCTAAGCGTCTGGGCGTTATCGGCGCTGGCGTAATCGGTCTGGAACTGGGTTCGGTTTGGTCGCGTCTGGGTTCGCAAGTGGTTGTCCTCGAAGCACTGGACACCTTCCTGATGGCAGCGGACACCGCTGTTTCCAAGGAAGCGCTGAAAACCCTGACCAAGCAAGGTCTGGACATCAAGCTGGGCGCTCGCGTTACCGGTTCTAAAGTGAATGGCGACGAAGTCGTTGTGAACTACACCGATGCCAACGGCGAACAGACCATCACTTTCGACAAGCTGATCGTAGCCGTTGGTCGCCGTCCGGTGACCACTGATCTGCTGGCTGCCGACAGCGGTGTGACCCTGGACGAGCGCGGTTTCGTGCACGTTGACGATCACTGCGCTACCACCGTACCGGGCGTTTTCGCCATCGGTGACGTGGTTCGCGGCATGATGCTGGCTCACAAGGCTTCGGAAGAAGGCATCATGGTTGTCGAGCGCATCAAGGGCCACAAAGCCCAGATGAACT
Source organism: Pseudomonas sp. A0308 (assembly GCF_044218815.1). Lineage (NCBI taxonomy): Bacteria > Pseudomonadati > Pseudomonadota > Gammaproteobacteria > Pseudomonadales > Pseudomonadaceae > Pseudomonas > Pseudomonas sp. A0308. The sequence goes on along the minus strand of NZ_CP162581.1, from coordinate 1,553,063 downwards.
ATGATCTGATCCCTTCGGTTATTTATACTCACCCGGAAATCGCGTGGGTTGGCAAAACCGAGCAGGCCTTGAAAGCTGAAGGCGTTGAAGTTAACGTCGGCACCTTCCCGTTCGCCGCTTCCGGCCGTGCCATGGCCGCCAACGATACCGGTGGTTTCGTCAAGGTCATCGCTGATGCCAAGACTGACCGCGTATTGGGCGTGCACGTAATTGGTCCGAGCGCTGCAGAACTGGTTCAGCAGGGCGCGATCGGTATGGAATTCGGCACCAGCGCTGAAGACCTGGGCATGATGGTTTTCTCCCATCCGACCCTGTCTGAAGCCTTGCACGAAGCTGCTCTGGCTGTGAATGGCGGCGCCATCCACATTGCCAACCGCAAGAAGCGTTAACAGACAATAAGAAACCACGGCGGTAACGGCCCGTCGTGAGCCTTGCGAGCAAGACTCACCGCGGAATGTCCGCTGGACGCAGTCTTGCGTAGCTCAGCTACGCAAGCAGCAGTCAAAGGTGGCGCGGCACTCATCACGAGTGCAGCGCCGAATGCGCAGTACCTAACGAAGACGGTAAAAAGCATGAATCTTCACGAGTATCAGGGTAAGCAGCTGTTCGCTGAATACGGCCTGCCAGTTTCCACTGGTTACGCAGTAGACACCCCAGAAGCAGCAGCAGAAGCTTGCGACAAAATCGGCGGCAGCGAGTGGGTTGTCAAAGCCCAGGTCCACGCCGGTGGTCGCGGTAAAGCGGGCGGCGTTAAGCTGGTTCGCAGCAAAGAAGACGCCAAAGCCTTCGCACAGCAGTGGCTGGGCAAGCGTCTGGTGACTTACCAGACTGACGCCAATGGCCAGCCAGTCACCAAGATCCTGGTTGAATCGTGCACTGATATCGCTAAAGAGCTGTACCTGGGCGCTGTCGTTGACCGTTCGAGCCGTCGCATCGTGTTCATGGCTTCCACCGAAGGTGGCGTGGACATCGAGAAAATCGCTCACGACACTCCAGAAAAAATTCTGAAAGCCACTATCGATCCACTGGTTGGCGCTCAGCCGTTCCAGGGTCGCGAGCTGGCATTCCAGTTGGGTCTGGAAGGCAAGCAGGTTGCTCAGTTCGCCAAGATCTTCGTAGGTCTGGCCAAACTGTTCAAGGATCACGACCTGGCTCTGCTGGAAGTGAACCCGCTGGTGATCAAGGCTGACGGCGATCTGCACTGCCTCGACGCCAAGATCAACATCGACGCCAACGCAATGTACCGTCAGCCTAAGCTGAAGACTTTCCACGATCCGTCGCAAGACGATCCGCGCGAAGCGCACGCTGCCAAGTTCGAACTGAACTACGTAGCGCTGGAAGGCAACATCGGCTGCATGGTCAACGGTGCTGGCCTGGCCATGGGTACCATGGACATCGTCAACCTGCATGGCGGCAAACCAGCCAACTTCCTCGACGTAGGTGGTGGTGCTACCAAAGAACGCGTAACTGAAGCGTTCAAGATCATTCTGTCCGACACCAACGTCGCTGCAGTACTGGTCAACATCTTCGGCGGCATCGTTCGCTGCGACATGATTGCCGAAGGCATCATCGGCGCTGTGAAAGAAGTCGGCGTGAAAATCCCGGTTGTTGTTCGCCTTGAAGGCAACAACGCTGAGCTGGGCGCTAAAGTACTGGCAGAAAGCGGTTTGAACATCATCGCTGCTACCAGCCTGACCGACGCTGCTCAACAAGTTGTTAAAGCTGCGGAGGGCAAATAATGAGCGTCCTGATCAATAAAGACACCAAAGTTATCTGCCAGGGTATTACCGGTTCGCAAGGTAGTTTCCACACCCAGCAAGCCATTGAATACGGCACCAAGATGGTTGGTGGCGTTACTCCTGGTAAAGGCGGCACCGAGCACCTGGGTCTGCCAGTGTTCAACACCGTGAAAGATGCTGTTGCTCAAACTGGCGCCACCGCCAGCGTGATCTACGTTCCAGCTCCTTTCTGCAAGGACTCGATCTTGGAAGCGGCTTTCGGCGGCATCAAGCTGATCGTCTGCATCACCGAAGGCATTCCTACCCTGGACATGCTGGACGCTAAAGTTAAGTGCGACGAGTTGGGCGTAGTCCTGATCGGCCCTAACTGCCCAGGCGTTATCACCCCAGGCGAATGCAAGATCGGCATCATGCCAGGTCACATTCACTTGCCAGGCAAGGTCGGTATCGTTTCGCGTTCCGGCACCCTGACCTACGAAGCTGTGAAGCAGACTACTGACGCCGGTTTCGGTCAGTCGACTTGCGTCGGCATCGGTGGTGACCCGATCCCGGGTTCGAACTTCATCGACATCCTGAAGCTGTTCCAGGAAGACCCGAAGACCGAAGCGATCGTGATGATCGGTGAGATCGGCGGTTCGGCTGAAGAAGAAGCGGCTGCCTACATCAAGGCACACGTGACCAAGCCGGTTGTTTCCTACATCGCTGGTGTGACTGCTCCTCCGGGCAAGCGCATGGGCCATGCTGGCGCAATCATCTCTGGCGGCAAAGGCACTGCAGACGAGAAGTTTGCTGCCCTGGAAGACGCAGGCGTTAAAACCGTGCGTTCGCTGGCAGACATCGGCAAGGCTTTGTCCGAGCTGACCGGTTGGGCTGTCAAGTAAGCTTCCCGCTTAGCTGACGCTTTACCAAACAAAGGCCACCTTCGGGTGGCCTTTGTCGTTTCAGAGCGGTTGCAAGCTTCAAGTTGCTAGCTACAAGACAAAAGCTTGCCGCTTGAAACTTGTAGCCTGGAGCGGCTTTTCATACATAAACGCGACACGGAAACGTCGGGTATCGGATAGTTCGCCCTCTAACAGTGCGTTTGTCAGGCAAATTCGTTAGGCTAGCCGCCATTTTTGCGTCTGCCGCCCACAAGGCATGCACCGCGCGTTACGGGTCAGTCCCATACGGATCGACAGCATTTCCCTAATCCCACAGGGCAATCCCCCTCTAAATTCCGATTCAGTAGTGTGGTATTTCCTTAATGAAAGTTTTGAAAGGTCAGGACATCCTGGCACTCGGTTTTATGACGTTTGCCCTGTTCGTTGGGGCCGGTAACATCATCTTCCCGCCTATCGTCGGTTTGCAGGCCGGACCTCACGTCTGGATGGCGGCGCTGGGCTTTTTGATCACCGCAGTCGGTTTGCCGGTGATCACCGTGGTTGCGCTGGCCAAGGTCGGTGGAGCGATGGATGCCCTGAGCAGCCCGATCGGCAAAATTGCCGGTGGTGTGCTGGCTGCCGCGTGCTACCTGGCGGTCGGCCCGCTGTTCGCTACCCCGCGTACTGCAACCGTGTCGTTCGAAGTGGGCCTGGCGCCGTTGACCGGCGAGAGCCCGTTAGCGCTGTTCCTCTACAGCTCGGTTTATTTCCTGCTGGTGTTCTTCATCTCGCTGTATCCGGGCCGTTTGCTGGATACCGTAGGGCGTTTCCTCGCGCCGCTGAAGATCATCGCGCTGGCCGTGCTGGGCATCGCTGCCTTCGCCTTGCCGGCCGGTGATATCGGTCACGGCACACCTGAATACGTGGCGGCGCCGTTCTCCCAGGGGTTCATCAATGGTTACCTGACCATGGATACCCTCGGCGCATTGGTGTTCGGTATCGTCATCGTTAACGCGATTCGCTCCCGTGGCGTCGAGTCGCCAGCGCTGATCACCCGTTACGCGATCATCGCCGGGCTGATTGCCGGTGTCGGTCTGGCGCTGGTGTATGTCAGCCTGTTCCGTCTCGGTTCGGGTAGCCATGAAGTGGCTGTCGGTGCCACCAATGGTGCGGCGGTATTGCACGCTTATGTGCAACACACCTTCGGTTCGTTGGGCAGCGGTTTCCTTGCGGTGCTGATCTCGCTGGCGTGTCTGGTGACGGCGGTGGGCCTGACCTGCGCCTGCGCCGAGTATTTCAGCCGCGTACTGCCACTGTCCTACAAGACGCTGGTGATCATTCTTGCTGTGTTCTCCCTGTTGGTGTCCAACCTGGGCCTGACGAACCTCATTGCTTTCTCGATTCCTGTGCTGACGGCGATTTACCCACCGTGCATCGTTCTGGTCGCCCTGAGTTTCTGCTCGAGCTTCTGGAACGAGCAGGTGCGCATCGTCGGCCCGGTCATGCTGGTGTCGTTCCTGTTCGGCTGCATTGACGCGCTCAAAGGCGCCGATCTGGCAGGCTGGATGCCGGGACCGCTTGCGACGCTGCCACTGAGCGAGCAGGGCCTTGCATGGCTGATCCCGTCCGTGATCACGCTGGTGTTCGCCGTGGCGATCGATAGCGCCTTGGGCAAACGTCGTAGCGCAATCGCCTGACGTTCATCAGGCCCGTCATAAGCGGGCCGGTGACGCTTAAACAGAAATGCCCCGTATCAATCGATACGGGGCATTTTTTATGGGTATCAGGCAGTGTCTTTTTCCGTGAGCTAGCGTCGAAGGGTTGCTTAGGTTCACTCCTACAGGAATCGTGTTCACACATCACAAGGAACCGCATGTCGTTCATCCAGGCCAATCTGATTCATCTGCTCGCCGCACTCTGGTTTGTCATCTGCTGGGGCGGCTATACCCGTTACGCCGGCTGGAAGGCTCGCGACACCGCGTGTCTGGCCAGCGTGCTGCACCTGTACCGCGAAGACTGGATGCGCCGCATGTTGCTGCGCGACAACCGCATCGCGGACGCCAGCGTGATCGGCAACCTGGAGCGTAACGCCTCGTTCTTTGCATCCAGCACCCTGATTATCCTTGCAGGTATCCTCACCGTGCTGGGCGCTTCCGACCGTGCAGTGTCATTGCTGGCGGATATTCCGATGGTGCAGCAGGCCTCGCAAGGCATGTCGGAGATCAAGTTGCTGTGCCTGGCAATGGTATTTGTCTACGCGTTCTTCACGTTCAGCTGGTGCATGCGCCAGTACAACTTCGCGGCGATTCTGGTGGGCTCGGCGCCGATGATCGGTGAGCGACAAGTCTCGGAGCTGGAGCGCAAAGCCTTCGCTTCGCGAGCGGCGCGGGTGATTTCGATGGCGGCCAACCAGTTCAACTTCGGCCTGCGCTCGTACTACTTCGGCATGAGTATGCTGGCGTGGTTTGTCAGCCCTTGGTTGTTCATGCTGATGAGTGCCGGAGTAGTCGTCGTCTTGTATCGCCGCGAGTTTCATTCCGACGTTCTGGATGTCATGGTCTATACCCCTACAGAGGCGCCCATTCCCGAGGCGAGCAAAGAGGTCGTTTCATGAGTATTCCGTTCTGGTGTGTGTTTATCAGTGCCCTGTTGATTTATATCGCGCGCCTGCCGGTGGGCAAGGCCATGAAAGAGCAGGGCGGTTACAACAACCACCTGCCGCGCCAACAGCAGGCACAGCTCACTGGTTACGGTGCGAGGGCACTGGCGGCGCACCAGAACAGCATCGAGGCATTCATATTGTTCGCAGTGGGGGTGCTTATGGCGCATACCACGCAAACAGCGGGATGGCTGATCGATACGTTGGCGATCATTTTTGTAATCGCGCGGATCCTCTACTTGTGGCTCTACCTGGCTGACAAGCCTGCATTGCGCAGCTTGATCTGGCTGGTCGGCCTAGTGTGTTCGTTGTTGCTGATGATTAGTCCGACTTTTAGAACTGTTCTGCTCTAAAAAGTCATTGCCGATAAAACGCAGGCAAAAGAAAACCCGCACTTGGCGGGTTTTCTTTTGTCACACCAGAAAGCGGATTATTGCTTTTTGGCGGCTTCTTCTTGTGCAGCGGCGTTCGATTCAGCCTGAGCTTTGGCAGCTTCGGCGTTTTCTTTCGCAGCGTCGTTCACTTTATCCTGAGCTTTGTTCATGTCTTGCTGAGCTTGTTCAGCATGTTGATTTGCATCTTGAGCTTTGTCCTCGGATTTTTTATCGCAGGCAGCGAGACCGAGGGAAGCGGTCAACATCAAGGCAATAGCTAAAGTCTTACGCATGGGGTGTTTCTCCTTATGGAAAATAACTACTGGCCTTAAGAACTCGGCGCCAAGGGTTAAGTTCCTCATTTGTTTCAGATATATAAGATCTTTTTTCAGTGGAACTTTTGCGGTTTTTCTCACTACTGGCAAAAGGCTCTAACGAGAGTAATTATCATATGGCTGAAAACCCCGTTTTTGAGCGTGCGACGCGATTTCTTTCGGCGTTGCGACACTGCCAGGTCCTAGGGTTGCAAGTGCACAGCGCCTCTGTCGATGGGCTCACGGTGATCCTGCCATACAGCACGAAAATCGTCGGTAACCCGCAGACAGGCGTGATACACGGTGGCGCTATCACTTCTTTGATGGACACCGCGTGCGGCATGTCGACCCTGTGCGTACTGCCGGAATTTGAAGTCTGCCCGACCCTCGATCTGCGCATCGACTACATGCACGCCGCAGAACCCCATAAAGACGTTTACGGCTTCGCCCAGTGCTATCGAGTGACGACTGATGTGATCTTCGCTCGCGGCTTCGCCTACCAGGATGATCCCGAGCAGCCGATTGCCCACGTCGTTGGCACTTTCATGCGCATGGGCAAAAACATCAGGGGCACCAAGGGTTTTGGTGGCGCTATCAGGGGAGAGGGCCAATGAGCGACGACCTCAAGGATCAGTTGCAGAGGGCCCATGCGCAAGGCGACTACGCACCGCTGCTCAAGTTGATTCCGTACGCCGGGCTGATCGGCATCGAGTGCTCTCGCGTTGGCGATGACTTGCTGTTCAAGCTGCCGGCGAATAAGGACAACATTGGTAACCCTTTATTGCCGGCGATTCATGGCGGGGTGATTGCCGGGTTCATGGAACTGGCCGCAGCCCTGCATTTATTGATTTTCACCGGGGCGCCGGACGTACCGAAGATCATCGATTTTTCCCTCGATTACCTGCGCGCCGGGCAGTTTCGTGACACATGGGCCAGATGTCAGGTCTGCCGGCAGGGGCGGCGGGTGGCGAACGTTGCCATCACGGCGTGGCAAAGTACCGAAAGCGAACCGATTGCCACGGCGCGGGCGCATTTCAAAATCGATGAGCCCTTGAAATCCTGAACACTGCCCCAAACTCAGATGACAACCCGCCGCAGACCATTCGGGTCGCGGCCAATGCCATCTGATTGGAGTTTGATGACCATGAGTGTGGAAACTCAAAAGGAAACCCTGGGCTTCCAGACCGAGGTGAAGCAGCTGCTGCACCTCATGATCCATTCGCTGTATTCCAACAAGGAAATTTTCCTTCGCGAATTGATCTCGAACGCCTCTGACGCTGTCGACAAGCTGCGCTTCGAAGCCCTGGCCAAGCCTGAGTTGCTCGAAGGTGGCGCAGATCTGAAAATCCGTGTGAGCTTCGACAAGGACGCTAAGACCGTCACCCTCGAAGACAACGGTATCGGCATGAACCGTGACGATGTGATCGCCCACCTGGGGACCATCGCCAAGTCGGGCACCGCCGATTTCATGAAGAATCTGTCGGGCGATCAGAAAAAGGATTCGCACCTGATCGGCCAGTTCGGTGTTGGCTTCTACTCGGCCTTCATCGTTGCCGACCAGGTTGACGTGTACAGCCGTCGCGCCGGCACTCCGGCCAGCGAAGGCGTGCACTGGTCGTCGAAAGGCGAGGGCGAGTTCGAAGTCGCCACCATCGAAAAGCCTGAGCGCGGCACTCGCATCGTCCTGCACCTGAAAGCTGCAGAAGACGAGTTCGCCGATGGCTGGCGTCTGCGCAACATCATCAAGAAGTACTCCGACCATATCGCTTTGCCGATCGAGCTGCCGAAAGAAGTCACGGCTGCCGAAGGCGAAGAGGCGCCAGCGCTCGAGTGGGAAACCGTCAACCGCGCCAGTGCCCTGTGGACTCGTCCACGCACCGAAGTGAAGGACGAGGAATACCAGGAGTTCTACAAGCACATCGCCCACGATTTCGAGAACCCGCTGGCCTGGAGCCACAACAAGGTTGAAGGCAAACTCGAATACAGCTCGCTGTTGTACGTGCCGGCCCGCGCACCGTTCGATTTGTATCAGCGTGAAGCGCCGAAAGGCCTGAAGCTGTACGTGCAACGCGTGTTCGTGATGGATCAGGCCGAGTCGTTCCTGCCGCTATACCTGCGCTTCATCAAAGGCGTGGTCGACTCCAACGACCTGTCGCTGAACGTGTCGCGGGAAATTCTGCAGAAAGACCCGATCATCGACTCGATGAAGTCGGCGCTGACCAAGCGTGTGCTCGACATGCTGGAAAAACTGGCGAAGAACGAGCCTGAGCAATACAAGGGCTTCTGGAAGAACTTCGGTCAGGTCATGAAAGAAGGCCCGGCAGAAGACTTCGCCAACAAGGAAAAAATCGCGGGTCTGCTGCGTTTTGCGTCGACCAACGGCGACGACGGCGAGCAGATCGTCGGTCTGGCTGACTACCTGGCACGCGCCAAGGAAGGTCAGGACAAGATCTACTACCTCACCGGCGAAACCTACGCGCAGGTCAAAAACAGCCCGCACCTGGAAGTCTTCCGCAAGAAAGGCATCGAAGTGCTGCTGCTGACCGACCGTATCGACGAGTGGCTGATGAGCTACCTCAGCGACTTCGACGGCAAGTCCTTCGTTGACGTGGCACGCGGTGACCTGGACCTGGGCAATCTGGACTCGGAAGAGGACAAGAAAGCCGCAGAAGAAGTCGCCAAGTCCAAAGAAGGTCTGGTCGAGCGTCTGAAAACCGCGCTGGGCGATTGCGTCGCTGAAGTGCGGGTTTCCCATCGTCTGACCGATTCGCCGGCCATTCTGGCCATCGGCGAGCAGGACCTGGGTCTGCAAATGCGTCAGATCCTCGAGGCCAGCGGTCAGAAGGTGCCGGATTCGAAGCCTATCTTCGAATTCAACCCGAGCCACCCGCTGATCGAGAAACTCGACGGCGAGCAGAGCGAAGAGCGGTTTGGCGATCTGTCGCACATCCTCTTCGATCAGGCAGCCCTGGCTGCCGGCGACAGCTTGAAGGACCCGGCCGCTTATGTGCGCCGCCTGAACAAGCTGCTGGTCGAACTGTCGGTTTGATGAAGTTGTAAAAAAACCCGCTTCGGCGGGTTTTTTCATTCTGGTGTTCAAGTAATCAGGAGTCAGAAATGAGCCAAGTCACAGTACGTTCCGTGATCTATCAGATTGATGGCCAGCCTTATGAAGGTCGGCTTGCATTCGACGCCGAGCACAAAGGCGCGCGTCCGGGTTTGTTGATGGCGCCGAACTGGATGGGCGTCAGCGCTGGCGCTGAAGAAATCGCCAGGTCGGTGGCGGCCGAGGGGTACGTGGTGTTGATCGCTGATGTCTACGGTCAGGCCGTACGTCCGCAGAACGCTGATCAGGCCGGTGCGGCGATGATGCCGCTCAAGGATGATCGTGCACTGCTGCGCACGCGTATGCAGGCTGCGTTCGAGCAGTTGCAGACCCAGGGCGAAGCGGCAGTCGATACGTCGAAGCTGGCGGTGTTCGGTTTCTGCTTTGGCGGTTGCTGTGCGCTGGATCTGGCGCGCACTGGCGCGCCGGTAAAAGCGGCGGTGTCGTTCCACGGCACGCTGGATTCACCGAATCCTGCGGATGCGCAGAACATCAAAGGCTCGGTGCTGGTGCTTCACGGCGCGTCCGATCCGTTGGTGCCGAAGGAGCAGTTGCCGGCCTTCGAAGACGAGATGAACGCGGCGAAGGTGGATTGGCAATTGCTGAGCTACGGCGGTGCGGTGCACTCGTTTACCGACCCGCACGCCAATGTGCCGGGCAAGATGATGTACGACGCGAAGACGGCCAAACGGGCATTCAAGTCGATGCATGATTTACTGGATGAAGTGTTCAGCGGTTGATTCAGTTGTCAGGCACTGACTTGGGCGGTGTCTGACAGGGCCTCATCGCTGGCAAGCCAGCTCCCACAGTTATCGAGCCGTTAGCAAAGCCTGTGTTCGACGCGAAATCCTGTGGGAGCTGGCTTGCCAGCGATGGCTGACTCAAAGGCAATACAAGTTTCAGGGCAGTTCGATCCGCTCGCTTTCCCCCGGCACCGTCGGCCATTCCCCGGCCGCCCATTTGCGTCGAGCCTCATCAATCGCCGCCGGATCGCTCGCAACAAAATTCCAGTTGATCCGCCTTGGGCCATCCAGCGGTGCGCCGCCGAACACCACCGCGTGAACCTCGCTCTCGGCAAACAGACTCATTTCTTCCCCAGCCGGCAACACCACCAGCGCGTGGGGTTCGACCGTTTCGCCGTTCAGTTGTGCATCGCCACTCAATACATACAGCGCCCGCTCTTCATGCTCTGAGGGAATCAGCAATGTGGTCGCCGTTTGCATCTTCACTTCGGCATACAACGTAGGAGAAAGCACCGGGACTGGCGATTCCAGACAAAAGCCTGACCCGGCAATCATCCGAATCTCCACGCCGAGGTTATCGCTGACTGGCAAGGTTGCAGCCGGGTGATGACTGTAATGCCCCGGGCCTTGTTCGTGATCCTTGGGCGAGGCCAGCCAGATCTGCAAACCGTGCATCGTGAAACTCTTATCCCACAGCGGCTCCGGCGTGCGTTCAACGTGGGCAATCGCGCTGCCGGCGGTCATCCAGCTGACATCGCCAGCGCTGACTACCTGATCGGAGCCTAGGCTGTCCTTGTGCTGGAGTTGGCCTTCAAACAGATAGGTCAGTGTCGACAGGCCAATGTGCGGATGCTGTCGGATGTTCATGCCTTTGCCCGTCGGATAAACCGTTTCGAGCATGTGATCAAAAAACACGAATGGCCCGACGCTGCGGCATTTGGCTGACGGCAACGGACGAAGAATCGGCTGGCCTTCGACGTCTTCGGCTCGCGGGCGGATGATCAGGGGTTGCGTGTCCATGGGGCATTCCAGGCTGAGCGGGTGATGCCAGAAGCATAACCCGCCGCTGGCATCAGGATGGTTATTGGCTGTCGAAGCCTTGTGGGGCATGGGTTTCGATGCTGACTTCGCTGGTGGTCATGAGCTTGTGGATCGGGCAGCGGTCGGCGACTCGCAGCAGTTCCTCGCGCTGGGCGTCTGTGAGCACACCTTTGAGGGTGAGGGTGACGTGCAGGGCGTATTTGCCTTTCTGCTCTTCACTGTTATCGCGTTTGACCTCAACACCCACGCCGGTCAGCGGGATGTCTTTCTTCTTCGCGTACATCTTCAGGGTCAGGGCCTTGCAGGCGCCGAGTGCGGCGTCGAAGTAATCGTGCGGCTCTGGCGCCGTGCCTTCGCCGCCGGCAGAGGCCGGTACGTCGGCAAACAGTTCGTGTTCATCGATCTCGACAGTGTGACGAAAACCTTCAGCGGAGACGGTATTGACGGTAACGGTCATGTGAACCTCACTGGCAGTAGGAAAAATCGTTCGATCAAAAAGACCTTGCAGTTATAGAGCATTGCCAGCGGCACGCGTTCCACTTTCCTGCGGGATGAACCCTTGGGGGCAGGGCGGGGTCTAGGCTATGCCTACTTGTCGGAGATTAATTGTGTCCCTGTATCGTTTGAGTCTTGCCTGCCTGCTGGTGTTTGCCGGTAACGCCAGCGCCCGCGAATACACCTACAGCGATGCGCACCTGCACTACGTGGATTTTTTCCAGGAAACCGCCGGCATGCCGAAATTGCTGACGGCCATGAAGGAAAACTCCATTGAGCATGTGATGATTTCCGGCATTCCCGTGGCGAAGAAGTGGCATGAGGATGAACCGAAACGTCCGCGCTATTACGCCGGTGATGATGCCGACGCCTATTGGTACAGCGCCACCGACGTGATCGTCGCTGATGCAGTGCAAAAACTGACGCCTGAGCAGCGACCCTACTTTCATCCGTTTCTGTCAGGCTTCAACCCTAACGACAAGAACTCCGCCGCACATATTCAGCGCATGCTCGAACTCTATCCGGGGCTGTGGCAAGGCATTGGCGAAGTCTTCACGCGGCATGACGACCTGACGGCGCTGACGTCCGGTGACACGCCGCGCGCCAACAACGAGGCGATGACCAAGATTTATCATCTGGCGGCAGAAAACGATCTGCCGGTAATGGTGCATTCCAACATCACTTCCAAACGTGAGAGAAATCCGCTGTACCTGCAGGAAATCGAAGAGCCGTTGCGTAATCACCCGCACACAAGGTTCATCTGGGCGCACGCCGGCACCAGCGCGGAAATCCATCGGCACCAAACACAACTCGACTTTCTCCTGCCGACACTCACACGCATGCTCGAGGCATATCCGAATCTGTTCATTGATCTGTCGTGGAGCATGCTCACGCCGTATCTGCTGGATGAACAGGGCAAGCCACGCCCGGAATGGCTGGCGCTGGTAAAGAAATACCCGGAGCGCTTCATGCTCGGCTCGGATGTCGTAGGGCGATTCAACAAGCTCGGTGAGGAAATGCACAGCTTCGCGCCTTTCCTCGATGCGCTTCCCGAAGAAATTGCACAAAAGGTCGCTCGCGATAACTTCCTGGCGATATTGCCGCGAACAGCGCTCAAGTCCGGCAAAACTGCGCTGAATCGTTAATGCCGTGGGTTAGAAGTATTAAGGCGTTTTGATATCACGTTTTCGTCTTACGCAAATTTCTTCCGGGCCGATACCTTCTAGAGCAACCCGCTGTAGGTTGATGCAGCGCTTTTGGAAGGAAGCCAAATTAATGAGTATCCGTAGTCTCAATATTGCCCCGCGTGCCGGCCTCGGTTTTGGCCTATTGGCGTTGATGGTGTGCGCCCTCGGGGCGTTCGCTCTGCTGCAAATGTCGAACATGCGCGCCCAGTCCGACGAGGTCGACAACAACTGGCTGCCGAGCGTGATGGCGGTTGGCGAGATGAGTCAGGACATGTTGCGCCTGCGCGCGCTGACCATGCGCCTGTTGCTCAATCGTGATCCGCAGGCGTTGCAGCAGAATGTTGCCAAGCTAGATGAGCTGCGCGGGGTGCTGAGTGAGGCCCAGCAGCGTTATGACGTGCTGATCGTGCTGCCTGAAGAGCGCCAGTTATTTGATCGCTTCAAGGTGGCCGAGCAACAATATCTGGAGCTTCAGGCGCAAGTCTTGCAGTTGTCTGCGCAGAACCGGGTGGAGGAGGCGGCGCGCATTCTCAATGGCGAGATGAGCCCGTTGGCCGATGAAATCGCCGTCGTCCTGCGTCAGTTGGTCGAACTGAACAAACACAATGCCAATCTCGCCACCGAAGGCGCACGGCTGGTGTTCACTCAGTCGCGGGTTTGGGTCGGGGTCATGATCGGCGTTACCGCGCTGATCACCATCGGCCTGGCGCTGTTGCTGACGCGTAGCATCGTCTTGCCATTGGCGCAGTCCTTAGGCGTGGCGCAAGTAGTGGCCGGCGGCGACCTTACCGGTGACATCAATATTTCCGGCAAGGACGAGCCGGCGCGGCTGCTGCAAGCGCTCAAAAGCATGCAGCACAATCTGCGCGACACGATTCGGCAAATTTCCGAGTCGTCCAGTCAGTTGGCTTCGGCGTCGGAAGAGCTGAGTTGCGTCACGGAAGACGCTACGCGTGGGCTGCACCAGCAGAGTCTCGAAATCGAACAGGCGGCGACAGCGGTAAATCAGATGACCGCGGCAGTGGAGGAGGTGGCCAGCAATGCTGTGGCGACCTCCGAGGCCTCGCGCGAATCCGATCGTATTGCCCAGCATGGTCGCCAGCAGGTGCAGCAGACCGTATCGTCAATCGAATCCCTCGCCGAGGATGTGACGGCCAATGCGACGCAGATGGAAGATCTGGCGCAGAAGGTTCATGGCATCAGCAAAGTGCTGGATGTGATCCGCTCGATCGCCGAGCAGACCAACCTGCTGGCGTTGAACGCGGCGATCGAAGCAGCACGGGCTGGCGATGCCGGGCGCGGTTTTGCAGTGGTCGCGGATGAGGTGCGGGCGCTGGCGCATCGCACTCAGCAGTCGACTCAGGAAATCGAGCAGATGATCGGTGGCATTCAGCAAGGCACGGATTCAGCGGTCGGTTCGATGCAGCAGAGCAATGTGCGGGCGCGTGCGACGCTGGACCTGGCCAAGTCGGCCGGCACAGCGCTGGAGGAAATTGCTTCGGCATTCACCGTGATCAACGAGCGCAATCTGGTGATCGCCAGTGCTTCGGAAGAGCAAGCGGCAGTGGCGCGGGAGGTGGATCGCAATTTGATGAATATCCGTGATCTGGCGATGCAGACGTCGGCGGGTGCGAATCAGACCAGTGCGGCGAGCCAGGAGTTGTCGCGATTGGCGGTGGATTTGAACAGCATGGTGGCCAGGTTTTCAGTTTGAGTGTGTGGTGATCTCGGGGTTGCCCTCGCCCTAACCCTCTCCCTCGGGAGAGGGCTCGGGTGAGGGGCGAGCCTCGCACCATTCTTCAGGCCAACATTCAGGCAATAAAAAGCCCCGCAATCGCGGGGCTTTTTTACATCACTTCGGATCGGCTGCCTTTCACAGCCTTGCCGTTGACCGTACCGTCCTGGAGCATGATGTTGTACTCCTTGCCGTCGGTTTCAACTTGTTGCAGGCGAACCAGCAGGTAATCCCAATCCTTGGCGAACCAAAGGACGGTGATGCGCTTGCTTTGTGTCGGGTCGCGTACGCGCTCGACCTTGATCGCATCGATCTTGCCTGCCTTGGTGTCGACTTTTTCCGAGCCAAGCACGCGGAAATCATAGGTGTCGATCTCGCCGTCATCGACCACTTGGTAGCTCATGGTCTTCTTGCCGGCGGCGACATCATGTTGCAGTGCCAGCTGATAAGTCGATTTGTCGACCATGCCACGGTTCAGCGGGATTTTCACCGCATCGCCACGGTCGGTGCCGGTGACCAGTTTGTTGGTCCAGTCGAAGTCCAGATCAGCCTTCTTCGCTTTGCCCAGACCGCCACGTTCGAAGTGGTAGGACTGCGGCAGCAGCGTGTCCTTGTCCAGGGTCAGGGTGCTGGTCTCGGTGAGGCTGGCGATCATCATCGACGCCTTGAAGCTGAGCGTCCAGACGCCTTTGGCATCCTTTGACAGGCTGCGCTCGGCAGTGCCGCTCATCGGCAGCTGTTTCCAGTCGGCGGTGTAGCTGGCGGAGAACGGTTGAAGGTCTGCCGCCTGCGCGAAAGGCAGGGCGAGCAGTGCGCAAGCTAATAGCAGGGCGCGACGCATAATATCTCCTAGTGTCGAATCAAATGGCCGCTGGCCGCGAGTAACTGGCCGTCCAGTGAAGCACCTTCGCCCCCGAGTGCAAGCCTGCCTTCGGCAAACCAGCGTACCGCCATGGGGTAGATCAAGTGTTCCTGAACATGCACTCGCTGCGCCAGACTCTGCGGCGTGTCGTGCAACTCTACCGGTATTACTGCCTGTACGACCAGTGGTCCGCCATCGAGTTCCTCGGTGACGAAGTGGACGGAGCAGCCGTGCTCGGTGTCGCCGGCCTCCAGCGCGCGCTGATGGGTGTGTAACCCTTTGTATTTGGGCAGCAGCGAAGGATGGATGTTGAGCAGGCGACCCTGATAGTGGCGTACGAAGTCAGCGCTGAGAATGCGCATGAAACCGGCCAGTACCACGAGTTTGGGATTGAATTCGTCGATCAGTTCGATCAGGGCAGCATCGAAGGCCTCGCGACCTTCGAAGGCCTTGTGATCCAGCGAGCGGGTGGCGATACCCGCGTCACTGGCGCGTTGCAGGCCGTAAGCGTCGGCGCGGTTGGAAATCACCGCAGCGATGCGGACCGGGCTTTCGCCGGTCCGCGTGCTGTCGATCAAGGCCTGCAAGTTACTGCCGGTGCCGGACAACAGCACCACGACATCACAGGTTGCGGACATTAATGAGCCTTAAGGTTCTTCAGTTCGACCTGGGCAGCGCCTTCGGCAGCGACTGCGATCTGGCCGATGACCCAAGGCTGTTCGCCAGCGTCACGCAGGGTGTTGAGCGCAACTTCAACGTGCTCCTGAGCCACGCAGATGACCATGCCGACGCCGCAGTTCAGAACGCGGTGCATCTCGGTCTCGTCAACGTTGCCTTTCTCTTGCAGCCAGTCGAACACGGCCGGGCGATTCCAGCTGGCGACGTCAACCACGGCCTGAGCGCCTTTTGGCAGAACGCGCGGGATGTTGTCGAGCAGGCCGCCACCGGTGATGTGGGCCATGGCTTTGACGGCGCCGGTGTCTTTGATCAGCTTGAGCAGCGGCTTCACATAGATACGGGTCGGGGCCATCAGCAGGTCGGTCAGCGGTTTGCCGTCGAGCTGGATGTTTTCGATGTCGGAGCCGGACACTTCGATGATCTTGCGGATCAGCGAGTAGCCGTTGGAGTGCGGGCCGGACGAAGGCAGGGCGATCAGCGCGTCACCGGTGGCGACTTTCGAGCCGTCGATGATTTCGGCTTTTTCCACGACGCCGACGCAGAATCCGGCCAGGTCGTAGTCTTCGCCTTCGTACATGCCAGGCATTTCAGCGGTTTCGCCGCCAACCAGCGAGCAACCGGACAGTTCGCAGCCGGCGCCGATGCCGGTCACAACCTGGGCGGCGGTTTCGACGTTGAGTTTGCCGGTGGCGTAGTAGTCGAGGAAGAACAGCGGCTCGGCACCGCACACCACCAGGTCGTTGACGCACATGGCGACCAGGTCGATACCGATGGTGTCGTGCTTGTTCAGGTTCAGGGCCAGGCGCAGCTTGGTGCCGACGCCGTCAGTGCCGGAAACCAGTACGGGCTGCTTGTAGCCGGCCGGGATTTCGCAGAGGGCGCCGAAACCGCCCAGGCCGCCCATGACTTCCGGACGCGCAGTGCGCTTGGCGACGCTCTTGATGCGTTCGACCAATGCTTCACCGGCGTCGATGTCTACACCGGCGTCCTTGTAGCTCAGGGAGGGTTGCTTGCTCATGATCCAGGCCTTTAGGGGGGATTCAGGGGTAACGACCGAGTTCAGCGGGGCGCCGAAGTCGATGGGGCGATAGCCTCACGCGAGTTTCGAGGTGCCCGGCTGTTGCCGGTCTGCGAAGGCGCGCGATTTTATCAGGCTTGAGGGGCAGCGGCCATCCTCGTACCGACGGGCAGGGCCATATCACCCGAAATTTTTTGCAATTGAGGCGTACGGCTGCCTGTATAAGGTGTGGCAATTAACCGTCTATCGTTATCACTGTGCAAAAACTTACCGCCGCCGTGTGAATGTTTGGTGCTGGCAGACTGTCACAGCCTTGCCAAATCGGTTCACGCGGCCTGTTCCAGCCGCTCCTGTCGACGGGAATTCTCCATGCGTTTTTGTAAATTGTTGTTTGTGGGCTGTTTGTCTGTGGTTAGCCTGGCGAGTCATGCCGAAAACCTCAAAGGCCTTTATCAAGTGCGTGAGCCGGTCCAGGGCCAGGCTCCGGAGGAGCGTGAACGCGCTACTCAGGCCGCGCTGGATACGTTGGTATTGCGCCTGACCGGTGACCCTAAAGCTGCGCAAAATCCGGGTTTGGCGGCCGTGCGCAAGGATCCGCAGCAGATCATCAGCCAGTTCGGTTTTGATGCCGGGCCGCCGGAGGTGCTGAAAGTCGATTTCGATCCGAGCAGTACCGAGCAGGCATTGCGTCGCGCCGGGTTATCCCTGTGGGGCGCCAGCCGGCCGTCGATACTGAGCTGGTGGCTGAACGACTCGGCCGAAGGTTCGAGTCTGGTCGGTGATGGCCAGGCTGCTGCCGCGCCGTTGCGCACGGCGGCTCAGCATCGTGGTTTGCCGTTGCGTTTGCCGCTGGCTGATCTGAGCGAACAACTGGTCGCCACGGCGCCGGCACTCGAAGGCACGGATGCCGCACCTTTGCGCGATGCGTCGGAGCGCTATAACGCTGACGCCCTGCTGGCTGTGCATGCGCGGGAAGAGGGTGGTCAGTGGCAGGCCAAATGGCATTTGTGGCTAGGTGATCAAAAAGAAGCGGGCAGTGTGCAGGGGCCGGATCAGGCCGCCGTGGCGGATGCAGTGATGCTGGCGGTTGCCCAGCGCCTGGCTCCACGCTTTGCCGCCAAGCCTGGGGCAACCGGGCAGCAGACCCTGGAAGTGCAGGGCATGAATCTGGAGCGTTACGCTGCGCTGTTGCGGTTACTCGAACCGTTTGGCGTGCGTCTGCAAAGTGTAGATGGCGATCGTATCGTCTATCGGGTCAATGGCAGTGCCGATCAGATGCGCGCGCAGTTGTCGCTGGCCAGGTTGCAGGAACTGCCAGCCGAAGCTCCGGCTCCGGTGGCAGCGCCGCAGCCTGTGGTTGCGGGTGCGGCGCCAGCCCCGGCACCTGCGGCGCCGTCATTGCGGTTTCGCTGGTAAGTCTTTCCTTATATAGAAACAGTAGGAGTTGTACATGGCCGATACGCGGCGTTGGTTCTGGCTCGGTGGGATAGTCCTGCTTTGCGTGTTTGTGTGGTTATTGCACTCGATCCTCACGCCGTTTCTGGTGGCGCTGTTGCTGGCGTATCTGTTCGATCCGCTGGTGGATCGCCTGGAGAAGCTCGGTTTGTCGCGCACCTGGGGTGTGATCGCGGTGTTCACGTTGTTCACGCTGATCTTCACCGCGCTGATGCTGGTGTTGGTGCCGATGCTCGCCAAACAGCTGCTGCGCCTGTACGAACTGGTGCCGCAAATGCTCGACTGGCTGCAGCACTCGGCGGTGCCGTGGGCGCAGTCGAAGCTGGGGCTGTCGGACGGCTTCTGGAAATTCGACAAGGTCAAGGCTGCGATCAGTGAGCACATGGGTCAGACCACCGATATTGTCGGCGTGGTGCTGAGCCAGGCGACGGCTTCGAGTCTGGCGCTGATTGGCTGGCTGGCCAATCTGGTGCTGATCCCGGTGGTGAGTTTCTACTTGCTGCGCGACTGGGACGTGATGATGGCCAAGATCCGCAGCCTGTTGCCGCGTGATCGTGAGCCAACCATCGTCGCGCTGGCCGGTGAATGCCATGAGGTGCTCGGTGCATTCGTGCGCGGGCAGTTAATGGTGATGGTGGCGCTAGGGGTGATTTACGCGGCTGGGCTGATGATCGTCGGCCTGGAACTTGGATTGTTGATCGGGTTGATCGCGGGGTTGGCGGCGATCGTGCCGTATATGGGCTTTGTGATCGGCATCGGTGCGGCGTTGGTTGCCGGGTTGTTCCAGTTTGGTGGTGATCTGTATCCGATGGTCGGAATCGTCGCGGTGTTCATGGTCGGTCAGGCCCTGGAAGGCATGGTGTTGACCCCATTGTTGGTAGGCGACCGGATCGGCCTGCACCCAGTGGCGGTGATCTTCGCGATCCTGGCCGGCGGCGAGCTGTTTGGCTTCACGGGTGTGTTGCTGGCGCTGCCGGTGGCGGCGGTGATCATGGTGCTGGTGCGCCATATGCACGACTTGTACAAGGACTCCGACATTTATAGTGGTGCTGACGAGCCGCAGCTGTAGCGCAGATGGGCGACCCGGCGAATAGCCGGGTTGGCCCGTGTCTTGCGGGGAATAGTGGCCCGACTGCGTCAGAGAAACTGTCATAAAACCAGTGCGTTAACGCAAACCTTTGATTTTGCTTGGACTCTGTCGCATTGTGCGCTTAGCTTCACGGGTATAAACTTCGCCAACTTTACACAGAGGCCACTAACGGTTCCTTGAGAACTGTTCAGTCAGCATGAAACCGATTCAGCTGCCCCTAGGTGTGCGTCTGCGTGACGACGCCACCTTCATCAACTACTACCCAGGCGCCAATGCCGCTGCACTCGGCTATGTCGAGCGCTTATGCGAAGCCGACGCCGGCTGGACGGAAAGCCTTATCTATCTGTGGGGCAAGCACGGCGTAGGGCGTACGCATCTGTTGCAGGCTGCTTGCCTGCGTTTCGAGCAGATGGGTGAACCGGCGGTGTATCTGCCGCTGGCCGAGTTGATGGATCGCGGCACCGAAATTCTCGACAACCTTGAACAGTACGAACTGGTTTGCCTGGATGACTTGCAGGTGATTGCCGGCAAGGCTGATTGGGAAGAGGCGATGTTTCATCTGTTCAATCGTCTGCGTGACAGCGGTCGGCGCCTGCTGATCGCCGCGTCCACCTCACCACGTGAGCTGCCGGTCAAACTGGCTGACCTGAAATCACGCCTGACGCTGGCGCTGATTTTTCAGATGCGCCCACTTTCCGATGAAGACAAATTGCGTGCCCTGCAATTGCGCGCATCGCGTCGTGGTCTGCATCTGACCGATGAAGTCGGGCATTTTATCTTGACCCGTGGCACCCGCAGCATGAGCGCGCTGTTTGATCTGCTGGAGCAGCTCGATCAGGCTTCCTTGCAGGCTCAGCGCAAGCTGACCATTCCCTTCCTGAAAGAAACCCTGGGCTGGTAGCTGACCCTTGCAGTCTGTGGCTTCCAGCGGGTTTCGGCGTATTTCAGGCGCCAGAAAATCCGCTTTTCTACACGGTGTGCAGAGCGCGTATCGGTTCAAATGGGCTTAAGCGCTTAGATGTAAGCGAGAAACCGAGAAGTCACAAAAAGATCGATTGAATTTGCAAATGAGGTTGATAGCGGGCATAGTCTCGCCTTCTTTACAACTATCAGCCACGGTCGTGCCCATGCTAAAGCGCTTCGCACCCCTCGTGCCTCTCGCACTCGTCACCCTGTTATACGGTTGCGCTGCTCATTCTCCAGTTCAAGAGCAGCCTCAGCAGGTCAAGAATTCCGTCACTGCCCAGTCTTCCGTTATTTATCAGGAAGAGCTGGACACCGAAAAAGAACTGTCGGATTTCAACGGCAACAAGCCTTACCAGCTGCCAGTTCTGGCCGACAGTATCCTCGAACGCGGCATGTCCCTGATCGGTACCCGTTACCGTTTCGGCGGTACCTCTGAAGCCGGTTTCGATTGCAGTGGTTTCATCGGCTACCTGTTCCGCGAAGAAGCTGGCATGAACTTGCCACGCTCGACTCGCGAAATGATCAATGTGGATGCGCCGCTGGTTTCGCGCAAAAACCTTGAGCCGGGCGATCTGCTGTTCTTCGCCACCAATGGTCGTCGCGGCCGTGTCAGTCACGCCGGGATCTACCTGGGTGACAACCAGTTCATTCATTCCAGCAGTCGTCGCAGTGGCGGTGTTCGCATCGACAGCCTGGGTGACAGCTACTGGAGCAAGACCTTCATCGAAGCGAAACGCGCTCTGGCTAACGCCCCGACCGTCGTCACCGCTCGCAAGTAATTCCCCGATGCCGCGGCGTTCGCAGCGGCAATCAGGCTCCCGGCAACGGAGTAGACCTAGACTTTACAAGGTGAAGTTAAAGTCTTACTTGAAGTTTGCCGCGTAGCCGCTAGAATCCTGAATCTATATTGATGGCAAACCGCCTGCGTGCTGACGCAGGCGGTTTTGTTTTCTGCCCCTCCGGCAGAAAAAGCCGCAGCCAGATCAGGATGTTCTGCTTATGACCATGTCGGCCCGCCTCACATTGATCTTTTTTGCAGCGCTGCTCAGCGCCTGCGCCAGCCGTACGCCGCCACCAGCACCCGTGGTGCGCGCTCCGGTGGTATTCGGCCCCTCGCAATCATTCTCGCCCGCTGCTGAAGACGTGCTGTTTCGCGCGCTCGGTCTGGTGGGCACGCCTTATCGCTGGGGCGGCAATACGCCGGACTCGGGATTTGATTGCAGTGGGCTGATCGGTTTTGTTTACCGTGATGCGGCGGGTATTTTGCTGCCAAGAACCACACGCGATCTGATCGTGATGCAGGCGCCGAATGTGGGTAAGGAAGGTTTGCAGACAGGCGATCTGATCTTCTTCGCCACCAATGGCGGTTCGCAGGTCAGCCATGCGGGAATTTATGTCGGGGAAGGGCGCTTCGTGCATGCGCCGGCAACCGGCGGCACGGTGAAGCTCGATAGCCTGTCGAAGGCGTATTGGCAGAAAGCTTATCTGAGTGCCAAGCGGGTGTTGCAGCCGGAACATCTGGCGCATAACCCATAACAAGGACAACACCAAACCCAATGTGGGAGCGAGCCTGCTCGCGAAAGCGGTGTATCAGCCAACTCAATGTTGACTGATATCACGCCTTCGCGAGCAGACTCGCTCCCACAGTTGTTTCAGGGCGCATCTAAAATCACTTGGTGGCCGATACTCGCCACACTTTGTTCCCTACATCATCAGCCACCAGCAAGCCACCTTGCTGGTCGATCACTACGCCCACCGGGCGACCCAGTGCGTTCTCGTCCTTGTCGAGAAAACCGGTCAGTACATCCACTGGCTGGCCTGTTGGTTTGCCCGCCGCGAACGGTACGAAAATCACTTTATAACCACTGTGCGGCTTGCGGTTCCAGGACCCGTGCTGGCCGATAAATGCGCCTTCCTTGAACTGCGCAGGCAGCTTGTTGCCCTCGGCGAACGTCAGACCCAGCGAAGCTGTATGCGGGCCAACGGCGTAGTCCGGCGCAATGGCTTTGGCGACCAGGTCGGGGTTCTGCGGCTCGACGCGCACATCGACATGCTGGCCGTAATAGCTGAACGGCCAGCCATAGAAACCACCGTCCTTGACCGAGGTGATGTAGTCCGGCACCAGATCGCTGCCGATTTCGTCGCGCTCGTTTACTGCGGTCCACAACGCGCCACTGGTGGGCTCCCACGCGAGGCCGTTGGGGTTGCGGATGCCCGATGCGAAGATGCGGTGATTGCCGGTTGCGCGGTCCACTTCCCAGATTGCGGCGCGGCCTTCCTCTTTATCCAGACCGTTTTCGCCGACGTTACTGTTCGAGCCGACCGTGACGTACAGTTTGCTGCCGTCCTTGCTGGCGATGACGTTCTTGGTCCAGTGATGGTTGAGCGTGCCGCCAGGCAGATCGACAACCTTGATCGGCTGCGTCTTGATTTCGGTTGCGCCGGGTTCGTAGTTGAAGCGCAGCAGGCGATCGGTGTCGGCGACGTACAGGTCGTTGCCAACCAGCGTCATGCCGAACGGTGAATTAAGATTTTGCAGGAATACCGTGCGCGTTTCGGCCACGCCATCGTGGTCGGCATCGCGCAGCAGGGTAATGCGATTGGGGCTTGGTACGCCGGCGCCGGCCTTGCCCATGACTTTTTCCATGACCCAGCCGCGCACGCCTTTGCTGTCATCAGGTTTGGGCGGTGCGTTGGTTTCTGCTACCAGTACATCGCCATTGGGCAACACATAGAGCCAGCGCGGATGATCGAGGCCTTCGGCAAACGCGGCGACTTGTGTGCCTGCTGCAGCGGTCGGTTTACCGCCCGCGGGCCACCCGACCGCCGGGGCGATATTCACCGTCGGGATCAGGGTCTTGTTCGGTTCGGGCAGTTTCGGTGACGGGCCGGTGCCGTCGATGACCTGCAGGCTGGACGATTCACCACAGGCGGCGAGCCCTCCGGCGAGGGCGACGACGAAAACGAGTTGGGGCTTGCGCATTGCTGATCTTCCCTATGAATGCATTCCTAGTCATAGAGGATCGCACAAGCCCGATGGTTCAACTGCTCAGCCGCGGGCTTCTTTAAACAGCAAGGCAATGCCCGGGTGATAGTTACCGGCCTCATTGCGCAATTTGCGATAGGCGTAGGGGAAATACCAGGCAACGGCGCAGGAGTGTTCCTTTTGCAGGTCGTCGACCATGTCCTGCAATTCTTCCGGACTGGCGCTGTGCTGGGCTTTTTGCGGGGCGACAAACAGGCAGCCGAGCTTGAGGTCGCTGGCGTAGCTGATGCGTTTGGCGTCGTGGGTGATGTCCAGCAGGGGTTGAGTCAAGTTGAGGTTGTTGACGCGTGGCCAGCGTTGCGTGGCCTGGATAAATGCGCGGTCTTCGGCACCCGCCAGAAACAGATCGGCGCGGGCGTTGCGCTCGCCTTCCTCGTTCTGCTTGCGGGTGGCGGTGTCGCGCAGCGTCACCAGTTCGGCCATCCATGCGGCCGCACAGAGCAATCCGAGATTGGCTTTCTCGTCGTGCCAGTAGGGCGTGTCACTGTCGCCGCGCACGGCGTTGTAGCGGTCGATACAGTCAAACCAGCGTTCTAGTACCGGGCGCAGGAATTCCAGGCGCGGATTGCTGATGATCATGCCTTGCATGGTAATCATCCTTATTGTTGTGTTGTGCTTTTGCGGTAAAAGCATGGCTCTTTGATATCATTTGTTTCAGCGTGGCACAAGATTGGCGTCAGATAATTGATCGGCGGCAGTTATTCGCCCGATCCCCCCCTCTTTAATTGACGCTCCACCCCCAACCCTCTAACCTTCGCGGCTTGTTTCAGGTGCTCTGTGACCTGCGTCGACAGAGTGAAACAGGGAAGCCGGTGAGGGTTGTTTTCAAGCGAATAACAACCACGATCCCGGCGCTGCCCCCGCAACGGTAAATGAGTGAAAACTGCGTCTTGTGCCACTGCTTAACAGCGGGAAGGCGCGCAGTCAGGCGAACGCCGCTCATGAGCCCGGAGACCGGCCTGATCCATCCAGCGGCATCACGGTGGGCGATGCCAGGCTTTTTGCCGTCTATTCTTGTGCCTGCCCGCCGTTATCCAGCCTCAACGGAGAGCTCCCCCATGACTGATTCCCCCGAGCGTGACGAACGCCACCTGGCGCGTATGCAGCGCAAAAAAGCCGTGATCGATGAACGCATCGCCAACTCGCCCGACGAGTGCGGCCTGGTGCTGGTGCTGACCGGTAACGGCAAAGGCAAAAGCAGCTCGGCGTTCGGCATGCTCGCCCGCGCCATGGGCCACGGCATGCAGTGCGGCGTGGTGCAGTTCATCAAGGGTCGCAACAGCACCGGTGAAGAGCTGTTCTTCCGCCGCTTTCCCGAGCAGGTGCGTTTTCACGTGATGGGCGAGGGCTTCACCTGGGAGACTCAGGATCGCCAGCGCGACATCGCTGCCGCCGAAGCTGCGTGGGCGGTGTCGCGCGAGTTGCTGCGTGATCCGTCGATCGGTCTGGTGGTGCTCGATGAATTGAACATCGCCCTCAAGCACGGCTACCTCGATCTCGATCAGGTGCTGAGCGATTTGCAGGCGCGTCCGCCGATGCAGCACGTGATCGTCACCGGTCGCGGGGCGAAGCCGGAAATGATCGAGATGGGTGACACGGTCACCGAAATGGGCATGCTCAAACACGCCTTTCAGGCTGGCATCAAAGCGCAGAAGGGCGTCGAACTTTGAATCCGCCACGTCACTGCCCGGCGGTATTGATCGCCGCGCCGGCCTCCGGTCAGGGCAAGACCACTGTTACTGCCGCGCTCGCTCGTTTGCATCGCAATCAGGGGCGCAAGGTGCGCGTGTTCAAATGCGGCCCGGACTTCCTCGATCCGATGATCCTCGAGCGCGCCAGCGGTGCGCCGGTTTATCAACTCGATATGTGGATGGTCGGCGAGCAGGAAAGTCGTCGCCTGTTGTGGGAAGCCGCCGGCGAAGCCGATCTGATTTTGATCGAAGGCGTGATGGGACTTTTTGACGGCACACCGTCGAGCGCTGACCTGGCGCGGCATTTCGGTGTACCGGTGCTGGGCGTGATCGACGGCACCGCGATGGCGCAGACGTTTGGCGCATTGGCGCTGGGCCTTGCGCGTTATCAGCCGGACTTGCCGTTTGCAGGCGTGCTGGCCAATCGCGTGGGTACCTTGCGTCATGCGCAACTGCTTGAAGGCAGCCTCACCGAGGGTTTGCGTTGGTACGGCGCGCTGTCTCGCGAGACCGGGATCGAGCTGCCGAGCCGTCATCTGGGTCTGGTGCAGGCCAGCGAATTGAACGACCTGGATGTTCGTCTCGACGCCGCCGCCCAAGCGCTTGCCAGCAGTTGCGAGGTAGCGCTGCCACCGGCCGTGGAGTTCGCGGCGCCGGAAGTGATCGCTGCAGAACCGTTATTACAAGGTGTGCGAATCGCTATCGCCCATGATGAGGCGTTCGCCTTCACCTACGGCGCCAGCCTCGATTTGCTGCGGGCGATGGGCGCCGAGTTGAGTTTCTTCTCGCCGATCCGCGACACGCAATTGCCCGAGGCGGACAGTCTGTATCTGCCGGGCGGCTACCCGGAATTGCACCACGTGGCGTTGTCGCAGAACACCGCGATGCTCGACGCGATCCGCGCGCACCATGCGGCGGGCAAACCATTGATGGCCGAGTGTGGCGGCATGCTTTATCTGCTCGATTCGCTGACTGATGTCGAAGGCACCCGCGCCGAACTGGTCGGTTTACTGAGCGGCGATGCGGTGATGCAAAAACGTCTGGCGGCGTTGGCGCTGCAAGCGGTTGATCTGCCGGAGGGCTCACTGCGTGGGCATACTTATCATCACTCCCTGACGACGACTGAATTGACCCCGATTGCTCGCGGCCTTAGCCCGAATGGTGGGCGTGGGGCGGAGGCGGTTTATCGCGATGGGCGAATGACCGCTTCTTATGTGCACTTCTACTTTCCGTCGAATCCTGCGGCTATCGCAGCACTGTTTGCGCCTCAACTTGAGGCCGCCATCGCTGGCAAGCCAGCTCCCACAGTGGGCGGTGTAGTGCCTGAAGAGTCCCAATCCCATGGGGTAACTGGCAAGCCAGCTCCAAAAGGGAGCGGCGGAGTGCCTGAAGAATCGCAATCCCATGGGGTAACTGGCGAGCTAGCTTCCACAGTGGGTGGTGAAATGCCTGAAGAAACGCCATCCCCTGTGGGAGCTGGCTTGCCAGCGATGGGGCCATGACAGACAACGCATTCTCCGAAGCCGAACGCGCAGCGGTCTACAAAGCCATCGCCGAGCGCCGCGACATGCGCCACTTCACCGGTGGCAGCGTCGCGCCGGAACTGTTGCGGCGCTTGCTCGAAGCCGCGCATCAGGCCCCGAGCGTCGGCCTGATGCAGCCCTGGCGCTTCATTCGCATCAGCGACCGAGCCTTGCGCGGGCAGATCCAGAACCTGGTGGAAGAAGAACGCATCCGTACCGCTGTTGCCCTCGGCGAGCGCAGCGATGAGTTCATGACACTCAAGGTCGAAGGCATCAATGATTGCGCGGAAGTGCTGGTCGCCGCGCTGATGGACGATCGTGAAAAACACATCTTCGGTCGCCGCACGCTGCCGGAAATGGACATGGCGTCGCTGTCCTGTGCGATCCAGAACCTGTGGCTGGCGTCCCGCGCCGAAGGTCTGGGCATGGGCTGGGTCTCGCTGTTCGAGCCGCAGGCGCTGGCCGATCTGTTGAAACTGCCGGAAGGCGCCAAGCCACTCGCGGTGTTGTGCCTGGGCCCGGTCAAGGAATTCTATCCGGCGCCGATGCTGGTGCTTGAAGGGTGGGCGCAGGCGCGTCCGCTCAATGAGTTGCTGTATGAAAATTATTGGGGAGTGAATCAATGAGTGTGGCGTTGTTGAGTGTCGCCGCCGTGGCGCTGGATGCGCTGCTGGGTGAACCGAAACGCTGGCATCCGCTGGTGGCGTTCGGCAACTTTGCCGGGCGCATCGAGCAACGTTTCAACGCCGGTGGCCGTGGCTGGCGCAGTCATGGCGTCACCGCGTGGGTGATCGCAGTGCTACCGCTGACGTTGCTCGCCACCGCGTTTTCCTGGGCGCCTTATGTTGGCTGGATCGTCGAGATACTCGCGCTGTATTGCGCCCTCGGCATGCGCAGCCTCGGCGAGCACGTCGAGCCGGTGGCCAAGGCATTGCGCGCCGATGATCTGGATGAGGCGCGCAAGCGTGTCGGCTATCTGGTCAGCCGCCAGACCAGCGAACTCGACAGCACTGCGGTTGCCCGTGCTGCCACCGAATCGGTGCTGGAGAATGGCAGCGATGCGGTGTTTGCCGCGTTGTTCTGGTTTGCCGTGGCCGGCGCGCCGGGCGTGGTGCTCTATCGCTTGAGCAATACGCTTGATGCGATGTGGGGTTATCGCAACGAACGTTTCGAACGATTTGGCTGGTGTGCGGCAAAAATCGACGACGTCCTCAACTACATTCCCGCGCGCCTCGTGGCGTTGACCTACGCGCTGCTGGGCAAAACCCGACTGGCCCTCAAGTGCTGGCGTACACAGGCGCCAAAATGGGACAGCCCCAACGCCGGCCCGGTAATGGCGGCAGGCGCGGGCGCGCTGGGCGTAGAACTGGGCGGCCCGGCGATCTATCACGGCGAACTGCATGAACGTCCGCAACTCGGCGAGGGCACACCTGCCGATGCCGATTCCATCGACCGTGGCTGGCAATTGGTCCAGCGCGGGGTATGGTTATGGCTGCTGATTCTTTGCGTGGGAGCTGAATTCTATGCTTGAGCACGGTGGCCGATTGCGCAAGGCTGCACTCGAT
This sequence comes from Pseudomonas sp. A0308, assembly GCF_044218815.1. NCBI lineage: Bacteria > Pseudomonadati > Pseudomonadota > Gammaproteobacteria > Pseudomonadales > Pseudomonadaceae > Pseudomonas > Pseudomonas sp. A0308. Next base: position 1,524,916 of record NZ_CP162581.1, on the reverse strand, counting down.
CACGGCATCGCCGAGGCTGATTGGCTGGATCTTTCCAGCGGTCTGGCGCCATGGCCGTTCCCGATCCCGGATATTCCGCTGCGCGCCTGGGCACGCTTGCCGGAAACCGACGATGGTCTGGAGCAGGCGGCGTGTGATTACTACGGTGCGGCGCAGGTGTTGCCGGTGGCCGGTTCGCAAATGGCCATTCAGTTGCTGCCGCGCTTGCGCCGGGCCGGCAAGGTCGGCGTGTTGTCGCCGTGTTATGCCGAGCACGCCGAGGCGTGGCGCCGCAGCGGTTACATCGTGCGCGAAGTGCTGGAGCAGGAAGTCGAGTTCTTTATCGACAACCTCGACGTACTGGTGGTGGTCAACCCGAACAATCCCACGGGCCTGAGCCTGACCCCGGCGCGTTTGCTCGACTGGCATGCGCGGCTGGCGCAGCGCGGTGGCTGGCTGGTGGTCGATGAAGCGTTCATGGACAACACGCCACAATTGAGTCTGGCCGCGCACACGCATTTGGTGGGCCTGGTCGTATTGCGTTCGTTTGGCAAGTTCTTCGGTCTGGCCGGGGTGCGACTGGGCTTTGTGCTGGCCGAGCGCAAATTTCTTAAACTGCTCGCCGAGCAGGTCGGGCCGTGGGCGGTCAGCGGGCCGACCCGGGTGCTCGCCCAGGCCTGTCTGCAAGACACCGAAGGTCATGCACGCCAGCGGATACGCAGCGATGAGGCGAGTGAGCGACTGGCCGCGTTGCTGGCGCGATACGGCTTCAACCCCCAGGGCGGTTGCGCGCTGTTTCAATGGTTGATCACCGATCAGGCGCAAGCGCTGTACGAATTCATGGCCCGACGCGGCATCCTCCTGCGCCTCTTCACACACAACAGCAGTTTGCGTTTCGGCCTGCCTGCCGATGCCGCTGAAGAGGCGCGCCTCGAACAAGCGCTGCAAGCGTTCGCCAAGGAAACCCAATGACAACCCTGATGGTGCAGGGCACCACTTCCGACGCCGGTAAAAGCACACTGGTGACGGCACTCTGCCGCTGGGCCACCCGTCAGGGTGTAGCAGTGGTGCCGTTCAAACCGCAGAACATGGCGCTCAACAGCGCGGTGACGGCTGATGGCGGCGAGATCGGTCGCGCGCAAGCGGTGCAGGCGCAAGCGGCGAATCTTGAACCGCACACCGACATGAACCCGGTGCTGCTCAAGCCGAACAGCGACACCGGCGCGCAAGTGATCATCCATGGCCGCGCCGTCACCAGCATGAACGCCGTCGCCTATCACGACTACAAAGCCATCGCGATGCAAGCCGTGCTGGCCTCCCATGATCGCCTCAGCGCCGCGTATCCGTTGGTGATGGTCGAAGGCGCAGGCTCGCCGGCGGAGATCAACCTGCGCGCCGGCGACATCGCCAACATGGGTTTTGCCGAGGCCGTGGATTGCCCGGTGCTGCTGATTGCCGACATCAATCGCGGCGGAGTTTTTGCCCATTTGGTCGGTACGCTGGAGCTGCTGTCGCCGAGCGAACAGGCGCGGGTCAAAGGCTTCATCATCAACCGTTTTCGCGGCGACATTGCGTTGCTGCAACCGGGCCTCGACTGGCTGGAACAGCGCACTGGCAAACCGGTGGTGGGCGTGTTGCCGTACGTGATGGATCTGCATCTTGAGGCCGAGGACGGCATCGATCAGCGCCAGACCGACAAGGCCGAACACGTGCTGAAAGTCGTGGTGCCGGTGCTGCCGCGCATCAGCAACCACACCGATTTCGATCCGCTGCGTTTGCATCCACAGGTCGATCTGCATTTTGTCGGCCCGGGACAGGCGATTCCGCCGGCCGATCTGATCATTCTGCCGGGCTCGAAAAGCGTACGCAGTGATCTGGCGTATCTGCGAGCCAATGGCTGGGACACAGCGATCAGTCGCCATTTGCGTTACGGCGGCAAAGTGCTGGGTATTTGCGGCGGTCTGCAAATGCTCGGCGAGCAAGTGCACGATCCGCTGGGTCTTGAGGGCGCGCCCGGTTCCAGTGCCGGTTTGGGTTTGCTGGCCTTCGAAACGCAGCTCGAAGCCGAGAAGCAATTGCGCAATGTGCGCGGTCGTCTGGCGCTGGAAGATGCCGAAGTCATCGGCTACGAAATTCATGCCGGAGTCACCACCGGGCCGGCGCTGGAGAACGCGGCGGTACGGTTGGATGACGGTCGTTGTGACGGTGCGCAGAGTGCTGATGGTCAGGTGTTCGGCACCTATCTGCATGGCTTGTTCGAATCGCCGGCAGCCAGTTCGGCGTTGCTGCGCTGGGCCGGGTTGAGCGATGTGCAAACGGTGGATTACCACGGGTTGCGTGAGCGCGATATCGAGCGCTTGGCGGATCTGGTGGAGAAGCATCTGGATACCGGGTTGTTGCGTCAGCTCTGTGGGCTCCAGGGTGAATGTCATGGCCCTATCGCTGGCAAGCCAGCTCCCACAGGGGGCTGAGGTGATCCGGCTAACGCGATCACTGTGTTAGCTGGCCGCCAGCGACGGGGCCGGTTGTCTCAACAGATAATTTTCAGGATGTCTCCATGCTTCAGCTGATCCTCGGCGGCGCCCGCTCCGGCAAAAGTCGCCTCGCCGAAAAACTCGCGACTGACAGCGCGTTGGCCGTCACCTACATCGCCACCAGCCAGCCGCTGGACGGTGAAATGAGCGAGCGTGTCGCCCATCACCGCGCGCGCCGTCCTGTCGAATGGGCACTCATCGAAGAGCCGCTGGAACTCGCCCGCATCTTGCGTGAAAACGCCAGCGCCGAGCGCTGCCTGCTGGTCGATTGCCTGACGCTGTGGCTGACCAATCTGCTGATGCTCGAAGACGCCACTCGCCTCGCCGCCGAACGCGAAGCCCTGCTGGACTGCCTGGCGTCACTGCCGGGCGAAATCATTTTTGTCAGCAACGAGACCGGAATGGGTGTCGTGCCGCTGGGCGAATTGACTCGCCGCTACGTCGATGAAGCCGGTTGGCTGCATCAAGCCCTGGCTGAGCGCTGTCAGCGTGTCGTGTTGACCGTCGCCGGCCTGCCCCTGACCCTGAAAGGACCTGCGTTATGACTCAAGCCTGGTGGCTCAATCCGTGTAAAGCGGTGCATGCCGATATCGTTGAACAAGCGGCGGCACGGCAACAGCAACTGACCAAACCGGCCGGTTCGCTGGGGCGTCTTGAGTCGGTGGCGGTGCAACTGGCCGGCCTGCAAGGGCAGGTCAAACCGACGCTTGCGCAGGTCTGGATTGCGATTTTTGCCGGTGACCACGGTGTGGTCGCTGAAGGTGTGTCGGCATTTCCGCAGGAAGTCACCGGGCAGATGTTGCTCAACTTCGTCAGCGGTGGCGCGGCGATCAGCGTGCTCGCGCGTCAACTCCATGCGCAGCTGGAAGTGGTGGATTTGGGCACGGTGACGCCGTCGCTGAACCTGCCGGGCGTGCGCCACTTGAACATCGGCCCGGGCACGGCAAATTTCGCCAAGGGCGCGGCGATGACTCAGGCCCAGGGCGAATTGGCTTTACAGGCTGGTCGCGACAGCGCGCTGCGGGCGAAAGCTGCCGGCACTCAGCTGTTCATCGGCGGGGAAATGGGCATCGGCAACACCGCTGCGGCAAGTGCCCTGGCCTGTGCCTTGCTCGATTGCCCGGTGATGCATCTGACCGGCCCGGGTACTGGCCTGAACGCCGAAGGCGTCAGCCATAAAGCGCAAGTGATCGAGCGCGCCCTGGCCCTGCACGCGGCCCAGCGCGGTGATGCATTGCAGACGCTGTTCAACGTGGGCGGTTTCGAAATCGCCGCACTGGTCGGCGCGTATCTGGCCTGTGCGCAGGAAGGTATCGCGGTATTGGTCGACGGCTTTATCTGCACAGTCGCTGCGCTGGTGGCGGTGCGTTTGAATCCTGCCTGTCGCGAGTGGCTGCTGTTCGGCCATCGCGGGGCCGAGCCGGGCCATCGTCATGTGCTGGAAACCCTGAGCGCAGAACCTTTGCTCGAACTGGGCCTGCGCCTGGGCGAGGGCAGTGGTGCGGCGTTGGCGGTGCCGTTGTTGCGTCTGGCGTGTGATCTGCACGGGCAGATGGCAACGTTCGCGGAAGCGGCGGTGGCGGATCGTCCGGCATGACCTTGCGACTTGATCTGCTGCGCCATGGTGAAACCGAACTCGGCGGTGGTTTGCGCGGCAGCCTCGACGATGCGCTCACCGAAAAGGGTTGGGCGCAGATGCGCGAAGCGGTGCTCGAAGGGGGGCCGTGGGATCGCTTGGTCAGTTCGCCGTTGCAGCGCTGTGCGCGGTTTGCCGCAGAGTTGGGTGAGCAGCTGAATCTGCCGGTGCATCTGGAAAAGGATCTGCAAGAACTGCATTTCGGCGCGTGGGAGGGGCAGAGCGCGGCGGCGCTGATGGAGACGGATGCCGAAGCGTTAGGGCTGTTCTGGGCCGATCCATATACGTTTACGCCACCGCAGGGTGAGCCGGTCAGCGATTTTTCTTCGCGAGTACTGACGGCCGTTGCACGGCTGCAAGCAGCGTACGCTGGCGAGCGCGTGTTGCTGGTCAGTCATGGCGGTGTCATGCGTTTGTTGCTGGCGCAGGCGCGGGGATTGCCGCGTGAGCAATTGCTCAACGTCGAAGTGGCGCACGGTGCGCTGTTTTCGCTGAGTGTTGAAGCCGATGGTTCACTCAAGGAAGGTCGCTGACATGTTGCCGCTGTGGATCGCTCTGCAATTTCTCAGCAGTCTGCCGATTCGTCTGCCGGGGATGCCGGAGCCCGGGCAACTGGGGCGTTCACTGCTGTTCTATCCGCTGGTGGGAATGCTGTTCGGGGTGATTCTTTGGGGGCTGAACCTGGCATTGGCGGGCGCGCCGCTGCTGTTGCATGCGGCATTGCTGTTGACGATTTGGGTATTGCTCAGCGGCGCATTGCACCTTGATGGCCTGGCGGACAGCGCCGATGCCTGGCTCGGCGGCTTCGGTGATCGCGAACGTACCCTGACGATCATGAAAGATCCGCGCAGCGGGCCGATTGCGGTGGTGACGCTGGTGCTGGTGTTGCTGCTCAAGTTTGCCGCGTTGCTGGCGCTGATCGAGCAGCAGCAAGGTCTGGTGCTGATCATCGCGCCGCTGCTTGGGCGCGCGGCGTTGCTGGGGTTGTTTCTGACCACGCCGTACGTGCGCAAGGGTGGGTTGGGGCAGGCACTGGCCGATCATCTGCCGCGCAAGGCGGGATGGTGGGTGCTGGGCGGTAGCGCGCTAGCCTGCGTGGCGATTGCCGGGTCCCAGGCGATTATTGCGCTGCTGGTGGCGGTCGGCGTATTTATCTGGCTGCGGCATGTGATGATGCGGCGGTTAAGCGGCACGACCGGAGATACCGCCGGGGCGCTGCTGGAATTGCTGGAGATGGCGGTGCTGGTTGGAATCGTGCTGCTTTAACGTCAAAAGATCGCAGCCTTCGGCAGCTCCTACAGGGTAAGCATCCCAATGCAGGAGCTGCCGAAGGCTGCGATCTTTTGATCTATAACTTGATTTAACACATTCGCGGGTATATACACGCATCATGCTTCCTTCTCAGTGTTTGTGCACCAACCTGCGTCGCGCCGCTCGTGGCGTCAGCAGGCATTACGACGGCGCTCTCGACGGCTTCGGGATCAACGTTGCCCAGTATTCTTTGCTGTGCAATCTGCAGCGTCTGGATCAGCCGAGCATTTCCGAACTCGCCGAAGCCATGGGCCTGGATCGCAGCACCCTCGGGCGCAATCTGCGGGTGCTGGAAGGCGAAGGGCTGGTGGCGCTGGCTGAGGGCGAAGACATGCGCAATCGCATCGTCTGTCTCACCGAAACCGGTGCGCAACGTCTGGCAGCAGCCTTGCCGGCCTGGGAAGCGGCGCAACAGCGATTGATTGATCGTCTGGGCGCGGAGAAGCGTGAAACCTTGCTGAAATTGCTCGACGAACTGGCTTGATACCAGTTTGTTCGAGCTCAAGCGGGTATATACCCGCGACTGGAGAATAATAATGACATCGATGTGGCGTACGTGCGGTTGGGTGTTGCTCGGAAGTGCGCTGATCCTGGCGTTGTCATTGGGCGTGCGACACGGCTTTGGCCTGTTCCTTTCACCGATGAGCGCGCAGTTCGGCTGGGGGCGTGAGGTATTCGCCTTCGCCATTGCCTTGCAGAATTTGATCTGGGGTCTGGCGCAGCCGTTCACCGGCGCGCTGGCCGACCGTTTTGGCGCGGCGAAAGTGGTGCTGGTTGGCGGGGTGCTCTATGCCGTGGGTCTGGTGTGCATGGGCTTGTCCGACTCGGCGATGACGTTGTCATTGAGCGCTGGGTTGCTGATCGGTATCGGCCTGTCCGGCACTTCGTTTTCGGTGATCCTCGGCGTGGTCGGGCGGGCCGTGCCGCCGGAGAAACGCAGCATGGGCATGGGCATCGCCAGTGCCGCCGGATCGTTCGGGCAGTTCGCCATGTTGCCGGGCACGCTCGGACTGATTGGTTGGCTCGGCTGGTCGGCCGCATTGCTCGTGTTGGGTCTGTTGGTGGCGATGATTGTGCCGCTGGTGAGCATGCTCAAGGACAAGCCGCTGCCGATACTGGGCCATGAGCAGACGCTGTCCGAAGCCCTTCGCGAAGCCTGTTCGCATTCCGGATTCTGGCTGTTGGCGCTCGGTTTCTTCGTCTGCGGGTTTCAGGTGGTGTTTATCGGCGTGCATTTGCCGGCGTATCTGGTCGATCAACATCTGCCGGCCACCGTCGGCACTACGGTGCTGGCGTTGATCGGGCTGTTCAATATCTTCGGCACGTACACGGCCGGATGGTTGGGTGGGCGTATGTCCAAACCGCGTTTGCTGACGGCGCTGTATTTGATGAGGGCGGTGGTGATCGTGCTGTTCCTGTGGCTGCCGGTGACGACCACGACGGCCTATCTGTTCGGCATGGCCATGGGCTTCCTGTGGCTGTCGACGGTGCCATTGACCAACGGCACGGTGGCGACCTTGTTCGGCGTGCGAAATCTGTCCATGCTCGGAGGTATTGTGTTCCTGTTCCATCAGCTCGGTTCGTTCCTCGGCGGCTGGCTGGGCGGGGTGGTGTATGACCGTACCGGGAGTTATGACTTGATCTGGCAAGTGGCGGTGCTTCTGAGTGTGCTGGCGGCGGCGTTGAACTGGCCGGTGCGCGAGCGCCCGGTCGAACGTCTGCAACCTCGTGTGAGCGTCGCATGAGCCGTTTCTGGCCGCGAATCGTCATTACCGCGCTGGCTGCTGCATTGTTGGCGCTGGTGTGGTGGGGCTGGCATCAGGGCGGCCTTGCCTTGATGCAGTTGGGCATGAGCATTTGCTAGAGACGTGCTTGGCGAGTAACTTCGAAGGCTGATGACTGTTCAAGGATGCTCGACATGCTAATGCGCTGGTGTGCTGTTCCCGTGTTGCTGATGGGGTTGACTGGCCTGGCCCAGGCCGCTGACTGTCCGGAATTGTTGCAAGGCTCGCTGCCCAAGTTGCGTGCCAAGGAATCCATCGATCTGTGCAAGCAGTACGCGGACAAACCGCTGGTGGTGATCAACACCGCCAGCTTCTGCGGTTTTGCGCCGCAATTCGAAGGCCTTGAGGCGCTCAATCAACGCTACAAGGCGCAGGGGCTGGAAATGCTCGGCGTGCCTTCCAATGACTTCAAGCAGGAGTCCAAGGACAGCGTCGAGACCGCCAAGGTCTGCTACGCCAACTACGGCGTGACGTTTGCCATGACCGAGCCGCAGAAAGTCCGCGGCGATGATGCCACGCATATGTTCCAGGTGTTGGCCGCTCAGAGCAGCGCGCCGAAGTGGAATTTCTACAAATATGTAGTGGATCGCCAAGGCAAGGTGATCGCCAACTTCTCCAGCCTGACCAAACCGAATGATCCGGAGTTTATTGCGGCGATCGAAAAAGCTATCGCCTCGAAACCGCTGAAACCCTAAGGCTCAGGGTCAACGAGCCAGGCATAAAAAAGCCCCGCCTTCTGCAAAGAGAGCGGGGCTTTTCAGTGGGCGAGGGGTTAGCCCCGCCCGATAGCATCAGAAGCGGTAGGTAGCGCCGACGCCGAAGCCGTTTGCCGAGTTTTCATACTTGGCGTTGTAAGTCTGGCCACGATTGTTTTCGTTACGAACGTTGACCGACTCTTCCTTCAGGTACGAATAGGCGACGTCGATGGTCAGGTCTTCGGTCGGGCTCCAGCCGGCACCGACGCTGAAGATGGTCCGGTCGCCAGTCGGGATGCGTGGCGAACGGTCGACGTTGTTGGTCGGCGACTGGTCGAAGGTCAGACCGGTGCGCAGCACCCATTCCTTGTTCAACTGGTACGAAGTACCGATCGCGTACGCCCAGGAGTCGTGCCAGTTCTGGTCTTCGTTGATTTCGCCAAACTGACCGGCCAGTGCAGGCTGAACGCCGGAGTTCTCGACGGTGATTTTATCCAGCTGGCTCCAGCGGGTAAAAGTCGAACCGGCGTAAACAGTCCACTGATCGTTGATCGCTTGAGTGACGGACAAATCCACCGACTCAGGTGTGGTGATCTTCAGCGACGCGTCGTACTTCTGGCTGGAGCTCAGACCGGCCAGGCCCAGTACGCCGTAGTTGACCTTGGTGTCGCCTTCGAGCTTGTAGTCGACTTTCGAGTGGTAAGTCAGACCCACGCGGGTGGAGTCGGTCGCTTGTACCAATACACCGATGTTGTAGCCCAGCGCGGTGTCGTCACCCTTGATCTTGACCTTGCCATCGGGGAAGGCCGGGGTGATTGACAGGTTGGATTCCAGCTTGCCGTCGATGCGGTTGATGGTCGGACCGAAACCGATCGACACCTTGTCGTTGAAGGCGTAGCTGATGGTCGGCTGGAAGGTGATGACTTGCACTTCCGACTTGCTGCCAAAGTAGCGGCCGGCGAAGTTGTTTTCATAGTCGGTGATCAGGCCGAACGGCACGTAAACGCCGAAACCGAATGCCCAGTGATCGTCGATTGGCTTGACGTAGTAGCCCATAGGTACGGCGGTGAAGGGCACCATGTCGCCTTTGTTGCTCCCGCCATTCGGGCTGGAGCTGGCGTTGCTGATATCGGTCGATGCGTCGAGGAATGCAGCGCCGCCGGTGATTTGTTCGCGCTTGATGCGCGACATGCCGGCAGGGTTGCCATAAACAGTGCTTGCGTCATCGGCAGAAGAAGATCGCCCGGCGTACCCAGTCCCCATCCCGCTAATGCTGTGTTCGTTGATGGCAAAGCCAGCGGCGAAAATCTGCGTGGATGCCAAGGTAACGGCAAGGCTAAGGGTGGTTTTGAGCATTACTTTTTTCATTATTAGAACTCCTGATGATCACCGGGGCGAAAATTACCAACATTTTCGTCCCAGCGCTATAGCCTGAATGCCTTGATTTAGAGCGGTTTTGTAGGACAATCCGACCAAATTCGCGACCTGTTACAGGATCTTGCGGAACTGGACGGTCAGCAAGCGACCTGATTCAGCGGTGAAACACAAGTCTGCCAGGCGCAGGTGAAATCGCGCAGACGACCTTGAGGCTGGAAGGTCTGACGCCAGATACGCGCCATACCGAGCAAGTCGTTCGGGTCGGGGAGGGTGGGGTTTTGTTCTTCGACCAGCAGCCAGGCGATAGCTGTGGCGTAACGCAGATTGACGGTCAATTCCAGGTGCGGTCCGCTGAGAAATGCGTGTTGGCTGGCCAGTCCGCGAACGAGGCTGGCACGTTCCGGATCAAGCGCCAGATAGTCATCCCAGAGTGCTTGATGGCGATGCTCGGCAATGCGGTAGAGGCCGTGTCCACGGCGGTCATGCAGGGCGGAGCCGAGGGCTGACTGGCTGGCGGCGATGCCCAGCAACAGTGATTCGGCGGTGGCGCAGTGACGGCCCAGATAAATCAGCGTGGGGCGAATCACGTAGCGGCACAGTTCGCTGGCAGCGATACCCATAAAGCCCTCGATCTTGTTATTGGGCGGCGACACCTGAAAGGGGCCTTGGCAGCGGTGGATCGGTTCAGGCTCGCCGGAAGCGGACAACGCCGCTTGAGTTGAAGTGTAGTGTCATATTCGCGACGTAAAGGACTGTTTTTAAAATATTTCCGGCTGCACGTTATAACCGTTATATCCGATGGTGCTTAGGCGCCAAGGCTTAAAAGTGAAACATCAGGCAATAAAAAGCCCCGCGTTTTAAGCGGGGCTTCGTTTGTTGCAGCCTTTTCGGCTCTCAGGCAACCAGTGCCTGACGCGTTCGATCAATAACAGCCTGCAGCGGTTCGGCGCTGGAGTACTGATCGGGATACAGACGCTCGCTGTGGCGGGCGATCCCGTGTTCGTTGACCAGTGTGAAGCTGAAGCAGCCTTTGCGAGCGGCCATGATCAGGCAGTTCATTGGAGCAAAAGCGTTGGTTAGGGCGCGAATGGCGTCCTGAGTATGGATTTGAGTCGACATAGTTATTAGGTGTTCCTACAAATGACACGGATAAGAACCGTGCAACGTTAAAACGTTCCAGTAACGTCGACCACCATTGGTCGAACGAAGAACCCGACTGGAACAAAGCAGCCAGTTTGAAGCGCTGATAATTTGGCGCGCTTGGGCTGGCAGGTAGGTACTTAGGAGGACAGGCAACACATCAAGGGCAAAGGTTCTGGGCCCGGGGTGAAGATCCTGATCAATTTGCAGGTTGGTTCGGTCAGAGTAATAGGTCTTCGCAACACCCTTTGCATCATTCAAAGGCTGTGTCGTCGCAAGATTTACCTGGAAACCATCGAGGGGTCGTATCCGCTTTTTTTCGGTGAGGGCTTCTTGTTGGAAGGCGCACCGTGGGGATTGTTCGACCGGAATTGACTTTCAGCTTGGTACTAACGCCGCGGATAGTAACGGATCGAAATTGGTAAAGCAAACCCTGCGCCAAAAAAGTTGTGTTCTACAAGAAAACGCAGCCGATTGTGGGGGCGAGCTTGCTCGCGGGGGCGGTAATCGGATAACAAATGAAACGTCAGGTTGACCACTCGTCGCCACAAAACCGTGCGCGGTTCCCACCGAGACGCCGCTTATCCCCAGCCCGAAGCGCAAAACGACCCGAAAAAGCGCACCGATATAACCGGGTAACAGGTACTTGTGCACATTAGTTGCACAGGCTGTAACGGCACTGTCATATCAAACCTGACCCTGATGGCTGCCTGTATCGAAAGTTTAAGTCAATGAAAAACATCGCTTTTTTTTGTTGGTGAAAAAATCGTCAGTTTGACTGCGGGCCCCATTCCATAAGGCTTTGCGAGGGTTGGAGGACGGTTGTCCACTGACTTATCCACAGCTTCTGTGGATTGTCCCGAGCGCTTGCTCTAGGACGGGCGTGCCGGGTTTTATTTCGACTTTACCTGTAAGAAAAAGAGAGTAGAGTGGCGCGCCTTCCGATCTGTCCCACAGTGCTTTATGAAGTTTCGCTCAGTATCAGACCCTGTTACCTCACAACCCCCTCCTGTTATCCCGCCCAAGCGATTTTCCGTACGCGTGGCCGAATGGCTGCTCGACAGCCCGCGCCTGAGCGAAAGCCACAACGCCAAGCACCTTGCCGGCCGCCTGCTCAAGCAACCGGCGCGCGAAGGTGTGGTTGCCGCGCAAAGCCGCCTCGGCCAGTTGATGTGCCGCGAGTGTGGTAATGCACGCGATCGCCGCATCGGTCAGGATCTGCTGCGTCAGGCTGCTCGCGCTGGCGATCATCGTGCCCAAGTGGAACTCGGCCTGCTCGAAGACTGAGCTGTCCAAGTTCTGACACCTTGGTTACCCTTCAGGCTTTAACCGATCGGCAGGAGTCGCTATGGCTATGGACTTGACCAGCGTATTGCTCGGTCTCGCAGGCGCTGGGCTGCCGTTGTTGGCTTTGGCCTGGCAACTGCAACGTCGGGCAAGCAACGGGCAAGCGCAGGTGGCGTTGCTGGAAGAGCGGTTGGCCATGGCGCAACTGGCGCAGGACGGGCTCAACGCGCAACTGGAAGCCGGCCGCGATGAAATCGCCGACCTCGGCCAGGCCAACGCCGCCAAGCAAGCAGAACTGGCAGCCCTGCGCCGCGAAGTCGAGCTGTTGCAGATAGAACGTGACGACGCCCGTGACGCCTCCCACGCCTGGAACCTTGAGCGCGCCAACAAGGAGGCCGAACTGCGTCGTCTCGACGCGCAGGCGGCTTCGCTGAACGCCGAACTGCGCGAGCAGCAGGAGAGCCATCAACAGCGCCTCGATGATCTGCAGGGTTCGCGTGATGAATTGCGGGCGCAGTTCGCCGAGCTGGCGGGCAAGATCTTCGACGAGCGTGAGCAGCGCTTTGCCGAAACCAGTCAACAACGCCTCGGTCAGTTGCTCGATCCGTTGAAAGAACGCATTCAATCCTTCGAAAAACGTGTGGAAGAAAGTTACCAGGCCGAGGCCCGCGAACGCTTTTCGCTGGCCAAGGAACTGGAGCGTCTGCAAGCGCTCAATCTGCGTTTGAGTGACGAAGCCACGAACCTGACCCGTGCCCTTAAAGGCCAGAAAACCCAAGGCAATTGGGGCGAGTTGATTCTCGAACGCGTGCTGGAACATGCAGGCCTAGAGAAGGGTCGCGAGTACCAGACGCAGGTCAATCTCAAAGGCCCGGATGGTGAGCGTTTCCAGCCAGACGTGGTCATTTATCTGCCAGGCGACAAACAGGTGGTGGTCGACTCCAAGGTCAGTCTCACGGCGTATCAGCAATACGTCGCGGCCGAGGACGACACGCTCGGGCAGATCGCGATCAAGCAGCACGTACTGTCCCTGCGCAACCATGTCAAAGGCCTCGCCGGCAAGGATTACAAACGCCTGGAAGGCCTGCACAGCCTCGATTTCGTTTTGCTCTTCGTGCCGATCGAAGCCGCGTTTTCGGCGGCATTGCAGGCCGAGCCATCGCTGTTTCAGGAGGCGTTCGACCGCAACATCGTGATCGTCAGCCCAACCACATTGCTGGCGACATTGCGCGTCATTGACAGCCTGTGGAAGCAAGAGCGCCAGAGCCAGAACGCGCGGGAAATCGCCGAGCGCGCCGGCTGGCTTTACGACAAGTTCGTGCTGTTTATTCAGGATCTGGACGAAGTCGGCAATCGTCTGCAACAACTGGACAAAGCCTACAGCTCGGCGCGCAACAAACTGACAGAAGGGCGCGGCAACCTGGTCAGCCGCAGCGAGCAGCTCAAACTGTTGGGCGCACGGGCGAGCAAAAGCTTGCCGGCGGATCTGCTGGAGCGGGCGATGACGGATGTTGATGGGTTGGTTGAGTTGCCGGAGTAGTCTGGAAAGCTTCGCGAGCAGGCTCGCTCCCACATGAATCATCTGAACATTGTGGGAGCGAGCTTGCTTGTGAGGACGGCAGCGGTATCGCTACAACACCCAAGTCGTACGTTTACAGCGGTAGATACCGACTCAACAACGCCCGCAACGCCGCCGGTTTCACCGGTTTGGCCAGATAATCCAGCCCCGCTGCATGCACCTGCGCAATCATCTCCGGGCGTCCGTCGGCGCTGATCACCACGCCCGGCACCGGCTCGCCGAGACGCGTGCGCAGCCACGCCATCAACTCGGTGCCGGTATCGCCGTGATCCAGGTGATAGTCGACCAGCGCCAGTTGCGGCCGCACTCCGTCACTGAGCAATGCCTCGCATTCCTCGCGATTGCGCGCCGTCCAGACCTGGCAGCCCCAGCGGCTTAACAGGCTGTTCATGCCGATCAGAATGCTGTCTTCATTGTCGATGCACAGTACTTGTGCGCCGTTCTGCAGTTTGCCGTTCAATTCCACAGAGGCAATGGCCGGTATGGTTTGCGTACGCGCATACGGCACCGTAACGCTGAACACACTGCCGCGCCCCGGCCACGAGCGCACGCGCAGGGTATGCCCGAGTACGCGGCACAGGCCATCAGCGATTGCCAGCCCAAGCCCGAGGCCTTTTTCGGCGCGCGTCTGATGGCTGTCGAGACGTTTGAATTCCTCGAATATCACCTGTTGCTTGTCTTCCGGAATGCCCGGTCCGCGATCCCATACTTCCAGGCACAACTTCCCGCCGCGCCGCCGTACACCGAGCAATACCGGGCCTTTGGCATAGCGAAAAGCGTTGGTCAGGAAGTTTTGCAGAATCCGCCGCAGCAACTTGATGTCGCTGTCGATGCGCATGTGGCTGCCACGCACACGGAAGGTCAAACCTTGCTCCTGGGCCAGCGCCTTGAACTCGGCGCCGAGAATGTCGAACAGTTCGTTCACCGCAAAGGACTTGCGGTCGGGATTGATCTTGCCGTTTTCCAGGCGGGAAATGTCCAGCAGATCGCTGATCAGATCCTCGGCCGAACGCAACGAACTGTCGAGATGCTGCACAAGTTTCTGCGCCTCGCTGCTCAAGCCGTCGTCTTGGTGGGAGAGGGCGGCGGAGAACAGTCGCGCGGCGTTCAACGGCTGCATCAAGTCATGGCTGACTGCCGCGAGAAATCGGGTTTTCGATTGGTTGGCGGTTTCGGCGGTGCCCTTGGCTTCGGTCAGCGCGACGTTGAGTTGCGACAGTTCCTGGGTTCGCTCGCTGACTCGTTGTTCCAAGCCTTCGTTGGCCTCGGTCAGCGCCTGTTCGGCTTCACGGAACGCGGTGATGTCGGTGAAACTCATGACGAAGCCGCCACCGGGCATCGGATTGCCGATCAGCTCAATCACCCGGCCGTTGGGGAACAGCCGTTCGGAGGTGTGCGCGCGGCCCTGACGCATCCAGTGCAAACGACGCGCGACATGCACTTCAGCCTCCCCGGGACCACACAACCCGCGCTCGGCGTTGTAGCGAATGATGTCGGCGATTGGCCTGCCGACGCTGATCAAACCGTCCGGGTAGTTGAACAACTCCAGGTAACGTCGGTTCCAGGCGACAAGCTTCAGCGACTGGTCGACCACGCTGATGCCTTGGGTGATGTTTTCAATCGCGCCTTGCAGCAGAGCGCGGTTGAATTGCAGGACTTCCGAGGCTTCGTCAGCGATTCGGACTACGTCCTCCAACTGCATTTCCCGACCTTCGATCGCGGCTTTTACCACCGCTCGCGTCGAAGAAGCGCCCAGGACACCGGCCAGCAAGCGCTCGGTATGGGCGATCCATTCGCCGTCGGCGTTCTGATTCGGGTTGAAAGCCTTGCCTTGGCGGTAGGCGAATCGAATAAAGCTCTGGCGAGCACGCTCCTCACCGACAAACCGCGCCGCCAGTTGCAGCAGATCGTCGACCTGCACCGACAGCATCGACCGCGCACTGGGGCGGGCGCTGATCTCCTGACCGATGAATCGCCCAGCCTGCCAGTGCTCCGACACCCGCGTGCGCGACAGCACCGAAACCCAGGCAAACAGCGTGAAATTGCCGGCCAGTGACAACACCACGCCTTGGGTCAGCGGGCTGATTGGCAGGTTCAGCGGGTTACTGTGCAGCCACGCCAACCCCGGGAAACTGTTCAGCGACCAGCCGAGGCTGTGGGCGGCAATCGGCAAAACCAGCGTGTAAAACCACAGGAAAGTGCCGGCGGCGAGACCGGCGAACACGCCACGCCGGTTGGCCTGTTTCCAGTACAGCGCGCCGAGCATGGCCGGCGCCAGTTGGGTCACGGCGGCGAAGGCAATCTGGCCAATGGTCGCCAGGCTCGCCGTCGAACCGAGCAGGCGATAGCTGACGTACGCCAGCAACAGAATCACCACAATGCTCACGCGCCGCACCGACAGCATCCACTGGCGGAACACTTCAAACGGGCGCTCGGCGTTATTGCGTCGCAGCAGCCACGGCAACAGCATGTCGTTGGAAACCATGGTCGACAGCGCCACACTCGCGACAATGACCATGCCGGTGGCCGCCGACGCGCCGCCGATAAACGCCAGCATCGCCAACGCCGGATGGGCCTGAGCCAGCGGCAGACTGATCACGAACGAGTCGGGCAATACGTCGCTCGGCAGCAGCATCTGACCGGCCAAAGCGATCGGGACTACAAACAGTGCCGCCAGCGCGAGGTACGCGGGGAACACCCATTTGGCCAGGCGCAGATCCTGCGGATCAATGTTCTCGACCACCGTGACGTGAAACTGCCGTGGCAGGCAGATGATCGCCATCATCGCGACGCCGGTCTGTACCACCATCGACGGCCAATTAATGGTTTCTTTCCAGTATTCCTCGAGGCGCGGGGCGAGCATGGCTTGATTGAACAGGTCGTCGAAACCGTCGTAGAGGCCATACGTCACAAACGCGCCGACGGCGAGAAAGGCGAACAGCTTGACCAGCGACTCAAAGGCAATCGCCAGCACCATGCCGCGGTGGTGCTCGGTGGCGTCGAGGTTGCGCGTGCCGAAGACGATGGTGAACAGCGCCAGCACCAGTGACACGATCAATGCGGTGTCCTGGGCGCGCGTGCCCATTGCATCGGCACCAGCACCGATCAACAGGTTCACACCGAGGACGATGCCCTTGAGTTGCAGAGCGATGTAGGGGAGGACGCCGACCAGGCAGATCAGCGCGACGACGACCGCCAGCGATTGCGATTTGCCGTAGCGCGCAGCGATGAAGTCAGCGATGGAGGTGATGTTCTCCTGTTTGCTGATCATCACCATTTTCTGCAAGACCCACGGCGCCCCGACCAACAGCAATATCGGCCCGAGGTAAATCGGCAGGAAGGACCACAACTGTTCAGCCGCCTGGCCGACCGCGCCGAAAAATGTCCAACTGGTGCAATAAACCGCCAGCGACAGGCTGTAGACCCACGCGCGCACTCGCGGCGGCAACGGTGTGCTGCGACGGTCGCCGTAGAAGGCGATGGCGAACATGATGGCCATATAGGCCAGGGCGACGGCGGCGATCAGCCCGGTGGACAACGACATGCAACACTCCCGACTAAAGACTCCCCGGCACTCCTGCCCGGGCGGACAGTCTCGCATGCGCGCGGCGGTTAGTCAGTGTCGACCAAGGTCTTGGCGTGGCGGGGTGTCGCAGGAATGGAACCGGGCGGTTCTGCGGTGACCGTTAAGGTCTCATCGCTGGCAAGCCAGCCCCCCACAGGGATCTTCAGTGAACACAAAATTTGTGAACTCCACAGATCTTGTGGGAGCTGGCTTGCCAGCGATGGCGTTAGTCCTGCTGCAACGCGATATCAATCAGCCGATGCAATTCATCCACCTCCAGCGCCGCCGCTGAAAACAGAATCCGGAACACGACCGGCGCCACCACCTGATTGATCAACCGATCGACACTGGGCGCCGCCTCATCGGGATGGCGCTCGATAATGGTCTGCAACTGCGCGCCGATGATCGCCACGCAATACCCCGGCGTGGCGCTCGCCTGCACGTCGCGCATCATGTTGCGCCCAGGCTCGGAGCTCATCTCGTCGAGATATTGCTCGGCCCATGCGCGGATGTCGCTGCGCAGGCTGCCGGTTTCCGCGGGCTCGCTGTCGGGGCGCATGCGGGCCAGGGCGACGTCGGCCAGCAACGCCGCCAGATCGCCCCAGCGCCGATAGATCGTCGACGGCGTAACGCCCGCACGCGCTGCAATCTGCGGGACGGTCACGGTCGAGCGCTCCTGCTCTTGCAGCAATGCGCGGACTGCCGAATGTATCGACTCTTGCACCCGGGCACTGCGACCGCCGGGGCGTAAACCTTCTTTAATAGCCATGCGTCAGACCTTAACACAAAGAATTTGCTTTAAGCATTGAGCGGTAGCACACTCCGCAAAAGCAAAAAATTAGCTTTTGCGGAGTGTGCAAATGATTAACCCCCAGTCCCGATTAGCGTCCAACCGTCCCAGCCTGTGGTTTCTGGCGATCACCTTACTCAGTTTTCTCGCCGCTTCCACCGCGCCGACACCGCTGTACCACCTGTATCAGGATCAACTGCACTTCTCGGCAGCGGTGCTGACCCTGATCTTCGGCGTTTACGCTCTGAGTCTGTTGGCGGCGCTTTTAACCGTCGGTTCGCTCTCCGATCATCTGGGACGCAAACCGGTGATCTTCACCGCCGTGTTGCTCAACGCACTGGCGATGCTGCTGTTCATCAGCGCCGACAGCGTGACGTGGTTGATCAGCGCGCGCGTGCTGCAAGGTTTCGCCACCGGCATGGCGACTGCCGTCCTCAGCGCCACATTGCTCGACATTGACCGTCAGCAAGGGCCGTTGATCAACAGCGTCGCGCCATTGCTGGGCATGGCGCTGGGCGGCATGGGCTGTGGCTTGTTGGCGGAGTTCGCGCCGGCGCCGTTGCAACTGACCTATTGGTTACTGCTCGCGCTGTTTGTGGGGCAGGCACTTTATGTCTGGCGGCTACCCGAAAGCGTCACCCCGCAAGCGGGCGCATGGGCATCGTTGCGACCGACACTGCATGTGCCGGTTCAGGCTCGCGCAACGCTGTGGCGGGTCCTGCCACTGAATACCGCGACCTGGGCGCTCGGTGGTTTTTACGCATCGCTCGCACCGTCGCTGGTGCGCACCGCCACAGGCTCCACGTCCAACCTGATCGGCGGCGCAACCGTAGCGGCATTGACCGTGACCGGGGCACTGATGATCTTCATCCTGCGCAATCGTCCTGCCACGCGCGCTTTGCAGTTGGGCGCAAGCTTGCTGCCGATCGGGCTGGTGTTGATCCTGCTCGGTGTGCACAGCGCCAGCCTGTCGCTGTTCTTCCTCGGCACGCTGGTGGCCGGTTGTGGATTCGGTGCCGGATTTCTCGGCGCGGTACGCAGCCTCGTACCGCTGGCCTTGCCCCATGAGCGGGCCGGGTTGATGTCGGCGTTTTATGTGCTGAGTTATCTGGCGTTTTGCTTGCCAGCGCTATTGGCTGGACATTTCACCCATCGCCTGGGGCTGCTCGCGACGACCGATGTGTATGGTGCGGTGCTGATCGTGCTGGCAGTGGCGGCGCTTTTGCTCAGTCTGCGGGCTCGACCGGTCAAGGTGTGCGGCGCTCCATAACCACTGCGCTTTCGGTTAGCCTTGCGCAGCCATTCTGCCAACGGATCGACTCATGAAGATTATTCGCAGCAAAACCTTCACCGCCGAGCGTGCCTGGGGTGCCCTGGACATCGCCAACATGAACGGCATCACCACGCGCCTGCACTGGACTGATCAACCGTATAAATGGCACGTCAACGATGGTGAGGAAGTGTTCGTGGTACTCGATGGGCAGGTGCAGATGCGCTATCGCGAAAATGGTGAAGAAGAGCGAGTCATGCTCGAAGTTGGTGATATCTTTTACGCCTCGGTCGGCACCGAACACGTTGCCCATCCGCAGGGCGTGGCGCGGATTTTGGTAATCGAGTGCGAAGGCAGCGTTTGACTGCTTATCTATAGAATAGATAACAGTTAGAGATATTACCCGTTATATAGATATTCGATTCGGATCTACCATGGACTCAACCTCACCAGAGGAAGAGGATTTCATGATGATTTGCCCCAACAACGCCAAACCCGGTTTAAAGCCGCTCAGCCAACTTCAGCACCCGCGCGAAGTGATCCGCCAATTCACGCCGAACTGGTTCGCTGCGACCATGGGTACCGGTGTGCTGGCACTGGCCTTGGCGAATTTGCCGGTCGCGATCCCCGGTTTACACGCCGTGGCCGAAGGGCTGTGGCTGTTCAACATCCTGTTGTTCACCTTGTTTACCGTAGCCTACGCCGCCCGCTGGATTCTGTTCTTCGACGAGGCACGGCGGATTTTCGGGCATTCCACCGTGTCGATGTTCTTCGGCACCATTCCCATGGGCCTGGCAACGATCATCAACGGCTTTCTGCTGTTCGGGCTACCGCGTTGGGGCGAGGGCGTCATTCAGCTTGCCGAAGTGCTGTGGTGGATCGATGTGGCGATGTCGCTGGCCTGTGGCGTATTGATCCCCTACATGATGTTTACCCGTCAGGAACACAGCATCGACCAGATGACTGCCGTTTGGCTGTTGCCGGTGGTGGCAGCAGAAGTCGCGGCGGCCAGTGGTGGTCTGCTCGCGCCGCACCTGACCGATGCTCACTCGCAACTGGTGGTGCTGACCACAAGCTACGTGCTCTGGGCATTTTCCCTACCGGTGGCGTTCAGCATTCTGACCATCCTGTTGTTGCGCATGGCCCTGCACAAACTGCCCCACGAAAACATGGCCGCCTCGAGCTGGCTGGCACTCGGGCCAATCGGCACCGGTGCGCTGGGCATGTTGTTGATGGGCGCTGAAGCACCGGCGATTTTCGCTGCCAACGGCTTGCCGGGCATTGGCGAAATCGCTTCGGGCATCGGTCTGGTGGCCGGGATCACCCTGTGGGGGTTCGGGCTGTGGTGGATGCTGATGGCATTGCTGATCACCGTTCGCTATCTGCGTGACGGCATTCCGTTCAACCTCGGCTGGTGGGGTTTCACCTTCCCGTTGGGCGTGTATTCGCTGGCGACCCTGAAACTCGCCAGTACGCTGAACCTTGGCTTTTTCAGCGTAGTCGGCTGCGTGTTGGTGACATTGTTGGCGGTGATGTGGCTGATCGTTGGCAAGCGCACCGTACAAGGTGCGTGGCGCGGCGAACTGTTTGTCTCGCCGTGCATTGCAGGTTTGAAGAAATAACCTGAAAAGTTTAGGTAAGGTGTGGCCTGGATCGCGGATCGGCATTCCAATAAGCAGTATCCAGGCCTCTCTACCTTAAACATCAGGGAAACACGGAAGATGAGTCACCCCTCACAGTTCAACCTGCTGCGCACCCGGCGCTTCCTGCCGTTCTTCATTACGCAGTCGCTCGGCGCGTTTAACGACAACGTGTTCAAGCAGTCGTTGATCCTCGCCATTCTCTATCGGCTGACCATCGAAGGTGACCGCTCGATCTGGGTCAACCTGTGTGCGTTGCTGTTTATCCTGCCGTTCTTCCTGTTCTCGGCGCTGGCCGGGCAGTTCGGCGAGAAATTCGCCAAGGATGCGTTGATCCGTCTGATCAAACTGGCGGAAATCGCCATCATGGCTGTGGGATCCGTCGGCTTTCTCTTCGATCACTTGTGGCTGATGCTGGTGGCGTTGTTCGCCATGGGCACCCACTCGGCGCTGTTCGGGCCGGTGAAGTATTCGATCCTGCCGCAAGCCTTGCGCGAAGAAGAGCTGGTCGGCGGCAACGGTCTGGTGGAGATGGGCACGTTCCTCGCGATTCTGGCCGGCACCATCGGCGCCGGTGTGATCATGTCGTCGACCCACTACGCGCCGCTGGTGTCGATCGCCATCGTCGGCATTGCGGTGCTGGGTTATCTGGCCAGCCGCAGCATTCCCCGCGCGGCGGCTTCATCCCCGGATATGCGCCTGAACTGGAACATCTTCAGCCAGTCCTGGGCCACCCTGAAACTGGGCTTGGGCCAGACGCCGGCGGTGTCGCGCTCGATAGTTGGTAACTCGTGGTTCTGGTTTGTCGGGGCGATTTATCTGACGCAGATCCCGGCCTACGCCAAGGAGTGGATGCACGGCGACGAAACCGTGGTCACCTTGATCCTCACTGTATTCTCGGTCGGGATCGCGCTGGGTTCGATGCTCTGCGAGAAGCTTTCCGGGCGCAAAGTCGAGATCGGTCTGGTGCCGTTTGGTTCGTTCGGTCTGACCGTGTTCGGCCTGCTGCTGTGGTGGCATTCCGGGGGAATTCCCGACAGCGTCACCGGCCATAGCTGGATTGAAGTGCTGAGTTTTGGCCACACCTGGGCGGTGCTGTTCGACATTCTCGGCCTCGGTGTCTTCGGTGGTTTCTACATCGTGCCGCTGTATGCGTTGATCCAGTCGCGCACTGCCGAGAACGAGCGGGCACGGGTGATCGCGGCCAACAACATTCTCAACGCGCTGTTTATGGTTATTTCGGCCATCGTATCGATCGTGCTGCTGAGTGTGGTCGAGCTGTCGATCCCGCAGCTGTTCCTCGTGGTGTCGCTGCTCAACATCGGCGTCAATGCCTACATCTTCAAGATCGTCCCCGAGTTCAGCATGCGCTTCATGATCTGGCTGCTCAGCCATTCCATGTACCGCGTCGAACATCGCAACCTGGACGCGATTCCGGATGAAGGTGCGGCGTTACTGGTGTGCAATCACGTTTCGTTCGTCGATGCGTTGCTGATTGGCGGCGCAGTGCGTAGGCCAATTCGCTTCGTCATGTACTACAAAATCTACAACCTGCCGGTGCTGAACTTTATCTTTCGCACGGCCGGTACGATTCCGATTGCCGGTCGCAACGAAGACATCCAGATCTACGAAAAGGCCTTCAGCCGGATCGCCCAATATCTGAAGGACGGTGAACTGGTGTGCATCTTCCCTGAGGGCAAGTTGACGACCGATGGCGAGATCAACGAGTTCAAGGGCGGGCTGACGCGGATTCTCGAAGAGACACCGGTGCCGGTGATTCCGCTGGCATTGCAGGGGTTGTGGGGAAGTTTCTTCAGTCGCGACCCGAACAAAGGCGTGTTTCGGCGGTTGTGGTCGCGGGTGACGCTGGTGGCGGGTTCTGCTGTTGCTGTGGAAGCGGCTGAGCCGGCGAAGTTGCAGGGGTTGGTGGGGGAGTTGCGTGGGGCAGTTAGATAAACAATGATTGTGCTGGCCTCATCGCTGGCAAGCCAGCTCCCACAGGGAGCTTCGGTGAACACCGGTTTTGTGTACACCAACGAAACTGTGGGAGCTGGCTTGCCAGCGATGGGGCCAGTGGTCTAAGCGCTGACCTTAAGGCCAATCAACCCGGTAATGATCAACGCCACACTGGCCAGCCGAATCAGCGCCATCGACTCACCAAACAGAATGATCCCGGCAATCACCGTGCCCACGGCACCGACGCCCGTCCAGATCGCATAGGCCGTGCCCAGCGGCAATTCCTTCATCGCAAGGCCCAGTAAGCCAAGGCTGACGGCCATGGCTGCAATGGTCAGTGCGGTGGGGAGTGGACGGCTGAAGCCATCGGTGTATTTGAGGCCGACGGCCCAGCCGACTTCGAACAGGCCGGCGAAAAACAGAATGATCCAGGACATGAAAGACCTCCATCGGTTGACGGGGTCGTCCCCAGATTAAAACTCGATCGAGCCGCAGGGTCGTCCCCGCGTTACGCAACATATTGACGAGCATTAATCCGGGGATCAAGTTCGCAGGTCAGTCAGTCGCCTGCTGTGCCAAGTTTTTGCGATCTTTCTTTTCGCTCATCCGCCGGAAATACGTCGACAGCAGCGCCCCGGAAATATTGTGCCAAACGCTGAACAAGGCGCTTGGTACCGCCGCCAGTGGCGAGAAGTGTGCACTGGCCAGCGCGGCGCCCAACCCCGAGTTCTGCATGCCCACTTCCAGTGCCAGCGATTTACGCTGCGCCAGCGGCAGGTTGAACAAACGCCCGGTGAAGTAGCCCAGCAAGTAGCCGAAGCTGTTGTGCAGCATCACCACCGCCATGATCAACAAGCCGGATTCGGCGATTTTGGCCTGACTGGCCGCCACTACAGCGGTCACGATGATCACGATGCTCACCACCGACACCAGCGGCAACACCTCCACTGCATGACGAACCTTGTCGCCCAGCAAACGTTGCGCAACCACGCCCAGAACGATCGGCAACAGCACCACTTGCAGGATCGACCAGAACAGCTCCATGAACGACACCGGCAACCACGCCGAGGCCAGCAGCCAGATCAGCGCCGGGGTCAACAGCGGAGCGAGGAGGGTGGTGACGGCGGCGATGGCCACCGACAACGCCAGATCACCTCGGGCCAGCCAGGTCATCACGTTGGATGAAGTGCCGCTCGGGCAGCAACCGACCAGAATCACGCCGACGGCGATCTCCGGTGGCAGATGAAAAATCTGGCAAAGCAACCACGCCATGCCCGGCATGATCACGAAATGTGCGACCACGCCCAGCGCTACACGCCAGGGTTGGCGGGCGACGGCGGCGAAGTCGTCGAGTTTGAGGGTCAGGCCCATGCCGAACATCACCAGCCCGAGCAGCGGCACGATTGCACTCTTCAGGCCGAGGAACCACGAAGGTTGCAGGAAGGCCACAACGGCGAAAATCAGAACCCAGTAAGCGAAAGTGTTGCCGACAAAGCGGCTGAGTGCTGCCAGTGCGCGCATGGCTTGTTCCTTGTTATGCGAAAGCGTTAGGAAGCTAAGCATACGTCGCCAGCAAAAAGATCGCAGCCTCCGGCAGCTCCCACAGGAAAATGCATTCCAGATGTAGAAGCTGCCGAAGGCTGCGATCTTTTAAGCTTTCACACAAAAGGCAGGTCAGATCCCCTGCGGAGTCTCTTCGCCACCCAATGCTTCAACCAGCGCCGGCAGGAAGTCGCCGAACGTCAGCATCATCAGTGTGAAGCTGGCATCCAGTTGGCCGAGGGCTTCTTCGCCGCCGTCCTGTTCCGCCTGATCCTGCAACAGATCTTCGAACTTCAGGCGTTTGACGGTCATCTTATCGTCGAGCATGAACGACAACTTGTCCTGCCAGGCCAGCGACAGTTGAGTAACGACTTTGCCGGTGCTCAGGTGCAGCTGGATTTCTTCGCTGGTCAGGTCCTGACGCTTGCAACGCACGATACCGCCGTCTTCGTGGGTGTCGCGCAGTTCGCACTCGTCCAGCACATAGAAGTCGTCGGCGGCTTTCTGCGTGGTGACCCATTCGGTCATGGTCGCGGTTGGCGACATTTTCACGGTCAACGGGCGAACGGGCAGGGTGCCGATCACTTCACGCAGGGTCGACAGCAGGTCTTCGGCGCGTTTCGGGCTGGCCGAGTTGACCAGGATCAGACCCTGTTTCGGCGAGACGGCAGCGAAGGTCGACGAACGACGGATGAAGGCGCGCGGCAGGAAGGCCTGGATGATTTCATCCTTGATCTGGTCGCGTTCCTTCTTATAGACCTTGCGCATCTGCTCGGCTTCGATCTCTTCGACCTTTTCCTTGACCGCATCACGTACGACGCTGCCCGGCAGAATGCGTTCTTCTTTACGCGCAGAGATCAGCAGGAAATCACCGCTGACGTGCACCAGTGGAGCATCTTCGCCTTTGCCGAACGGCGCGACGAAACCGTAGGTGGTCAACTCCTGGCTTGCACATGGACGCGCCAGTTTGGTGGCCAGTGCAGTTTCCAGCGCCTCGGCATCGACAGGCAGGTCTTGGGTCAGGCGATAGATAAGCAGGTTTTTGAACCACATGGGGTGAGTCTCTCCTTTATACAAAGGGGGGCATTATTGTCTTCGCCGTGGCATAGGCCAACCCTTCTCTAAGCCTTTGGAAGGCCTCGGAAAATTATTTAAAAAAGTGCTTGCCAGAGGTGGGGTCGCTCCGTAGAATGCGCGCCACACCGAAGCGAAGGGTGATTAGCTCAGCTGGGAGAGCGTCTGCCTTACAAGCAGAATGTCGGCGGTTCGATCCCGTCATCACCCACCATTCGTTTCATGTGTTACGCGCAGCGGTAGTTCAGTCGGTTAGAATACCGGCCTGTCACGCCGGGGGTCGCGGGTTCGAGTCCCGTCCGCTGCGCCATATTCGGTAACCTGGAACGCTGAACGCCAGGTCACCACGGAAAAACCCGCCAAGGCGGGTTTTTTTCTGCTCCAAGGTTGTACCCGCGGGATGTGTCGTTTTACCTGTTTTCGGATTTATTTGAAAAAATATTCAATTAAATCAACACGTTACGAAAACTTGTGGCATAATGCGTCCCGTAACGAAGCGAAGGGTGATTAGCTCAGCTGGGAGAGCGTCTGCCTTACAAGCAGAATGTCGGCGGTTCGATCCCGTCATCACCCACCATTCGTTTCAAGCGTTTCGCGCAGCGGTAGTTCAGTCGGTTAGAATACCGGCCTGTCACGCCGGGGGTCGCGGGTTCGAGTCCCGTCCGCTGCGCCATATTCGGTAATCTGGAACACTGAACTCCAGATAGCCACAGAAAGCCCGCCTAGTGCGGGCTTTTTGCTGTCTGGCGTTTGGCTTTTTGTGTGCCAGACACAAGTCCTGTGGTAATGGGACTTAATTTCCCGATGGCTTGCACCGCAGGCTCAGGATTTTAGATGCTGGGGCCGCTGAGCAGCCCATCGGGGATTAAATCCGATCGCCAGAGGTAGTCTGCCTCTCCCGCTATTGTGTGGCGTTTTGGCTATGTCGATAGTCACTCACGGCCTCATACACTGCTTTACGCAAGCGGTTGATTCCGCCAATCGGCCGATGCGCCTCAATGCCAAACCACGGATTGAACGACAGGTTGTCGCACGCGAGATTCAGCTCCGGGGTGTCGAAGTCCTGCGGAGGCAGGGTGATGTGGGCCACGGTCTCGAAGGGAACATCGCGCTCGCGCCACTCGATGCTGGTGTCCTCGATGGGCATGTATCGGTTGGCGTCCTGACGCTGAATCTGCAAGACAAAACACGCGGGGACGCGATCCGTCGACAACTGCTGGGTCAAGGCACTGCGCAGGAAATTCGGTAGATCCTGATTTTGCCGGGGCAGGGTGTACGCCGGGCAATTGTCGGGGGCCGGTGCCACCCTGAACTTGGCGTTGGCTTCACTGAATTTATACGGCGAGACCGAGAAATACGTAGTCTCTGTCGGGCTCTTGGGGGCCGGCGACAGGGTTGCCAAGGCGATAAACAAATGCCGGATCTGCCAGGTACGTGGGTCCCATCCGGGGAAAAATGCCATGACCTTTTTGCCGTCAGCCTGCGCGGCCACATTCTGACGGTACTCGGCGACATCGCTGACAAAGAAGTTCGGGTGACTGAACATCACGAAATCTTGTTCATGTTGTTGCTGGCGTTTTTCGAGTAATTGTTTGCCGGGAACGTCGAACAGTTTGATCGCCATGCCCCGGGCATCACGCATGCTGTCGAACTGCGGGTAGGCATTGCCGTTGGACAGGCGAATCATCGCCTGCCAGGTTTTGCCCGGCTCACTGAACACGCCTTGTCGCAGCGACTGAGCCAGTTCCGGCAATACTTTCACTTCAGCTTTTACGCAACCATGCGCCTTGGCGTGAGCATCGCGAAGATAGCGCGTGCCTTCACGGTGTTGATCGACGATGCGCACAGCCGTCTGGATCACGTCCTGAGTCATGCCTGCCTCATCGGCCGGGATCTGCTCCAGTGCCGACACCGGGCCACGATGCTGCCAGGCAAACCATGCAGTGCCGATGGCCCAGCCGAGCAGGCCGATGGCGAGCAGGATCAACAGGGTTTTGCCTAGCAGACGTCCCAGCCAAAGCCAGAATCGAGCCAGCAGTGGCAGTTCTTTCTTGAAGGTCGAGATCATGGCAATTGCGCCTCCAATGGGCCGCCGAGAACTTTCAGGTATTCCAGCAATGCCCAGCGCTCTTCAGGTTGCAGCAGGCGGCCGATGACACCATTGCCACGTTCGCCGGCGCGGAATTCATGACCGCTGTTACGATTGCCGCTGATCCGCGTATCGAACAGGAAGCCGTTGGTAAAGGCTTCGGTGCGATAGCCCAGATGCCGAGGGTCGTATTCGAAGGTGCCTTTATAGAAGGTGGTGGCGCGCTCATCCTGTGGCGACAGCAACTGATAAAGGCTCGGCACCGAGCCGTTGTGCAGAAACGGTGCGGTGGCCCACACGCCAGCCACTGGGCGCGCCTTGTAGGCGACCTTTTCGCGCACGCCGATGGGCAGGCCGAAGCCGTCGAGGCGGGGTTTTTCTTCAGGGCTGACGTTTGCCTCGCGATAAGCACGGTTTTCGACGAATGCGGTGACGTACGCCAGGCCTTTGGCCACAGACAACTGGCCAAGGTCCAGCGGTTCCTTGGGCGACGGATGCAGTTTTACGTCCATTTTTTCCAGCTCCTGCAGATTCCATTGCAGGGCTGTCAGGTCGAAGCGGTGGTTGGCAACGTTGTTGGCCGCGTTCGAATCGGTGCCGATCACCGCGACGGGCAACATGTGCAAATGCTGCACCCAGCGTTCGCCTTCCTGAGTCTTGCGCGGGACATGGCAACTGGCGCAATTTTCGGCAAACAGCGTACGGCCCTTGACGGCCAGCGCCTTGTCGACCGCCCCGAACAGCTCCTCGGGCCAGGCGGGCGGTTGCAGGCGTTGCAGGGTTTCTTCGATTTTATTCAGGTCGCGCACGCGCACGCTGGAGGGGTAGCGGTCATCGCCTTGCAGCGGTTGGCCGTTGGCATCGAAGAAGTTCAGAGTCGCGCCGACGCCCAGAGCCTCGCCAATATTGCGCGCCATCGGCTGTTGCGCCGAACCGTTCCACTGCACCCAGTCAAACGTCCACATGTCCCACAGTTGCGGGTAGTCCACCGGCGCGTTGGCCACGCGATAGTTGGCGGGGGAAATCGCGTCGCCGAATGTCGCGTTGGCAATTCGCCCGAACGCATCGGTACGGCCCGGCCCTTCCTCGGTTGGGTAAAGGCCGCGGTGAGTGTCGTTCCAGGCGACTTTCAGAAAGGTGTCCAGCGAGGCTTTGAAATCCTTGCGCAGCTGTTCGTGGCGAGCGTCGTAGTCATCGCCCAGAACGCTTCGCGCGAAGCGTTCGAATTTCCACGGGTTGTAGTAAGTCGAGGTCAGACTGGCGACCAATGCCTGTCCGAAACTGCCACCGCGTAACGTAGGAACGCTGGAAGGCAGGACATGCTGTGCGGTGCCGCCGTCGATGCGCACAGCCTGACCGTTGAAACGCAGTTCACCGGTGTGGCAAGCCGCGCAAGTTATGTCCAGATATTGCTCGGAGCTGCGAGGCTTCTGGTGTCGTGCGAAACCGACCGGAAGGTTGCCAGGGTTGTCTGGCGTGGCTTTCTGCTGCGGATCAATCAAAAAGCCAAAGCGTGCGAGGTATTCAGGGGAGGCGAAGCGCTGCTGCGAGAATGGCAACTCCAATGCCTGGAACCATTCATAGCGCAGCCCTTTGACCTGTGTGCCCTGGGGCGTGAAGTAATAGGTCTGTCGCTCCTGTTCAGTCCACTGATTCAGGTAATGCACCTGCTGGGCCGGGGTGTAGAAGGGCAATTTCGGGTTGGCGACGTAATACAAAACCACCGCAAGGACGAGTCCCAGCAGGAGCGCGATCAGGGTCAGAACGCGGAGTAAGAGGCGCAAGTTAAACATCCTTGTCGAATTGTTGCGCTGTTATGCCTGAGCCTGACCTTGTGTGGCAAGTGGCCATTAGGCCAGATGTTGGAGCAAGGAGAGTCGGTCGTTGTCGTCGGCAGATGACAGAAGCTTCATCGTGTCTGCGCCCCAATGCGTTTTAATCCCTGAACTTATCGGAAGTTTCCTGCTCTCATGCCGGTAGCCATTGGTCGTGGCGGCCTGATAAGCTCGCGGCTTTACTCGATTGCCCTTTCGGCGCATGAACAAGGAAATAGCATGAAACAGCATCGGTTGGCGGCGGCGGTAGCCCTGGTTAGCCTGGTACTTGCGGGTTGTGATTCGCAGACCAGCGTAGAGCTGAAAACCCCGGCGCAAAAAGCTTCCTACGGTATCGGCCTGAACATGGGCAAGAGCCTGGCTCAGGAAGGCATGGATGATCTGGACTCCAAAGCGGTAGCCCAGGGCATCGAAGATGCCGTCGGCAAGAAAGAACAGAAGCTGAAAGATGAAGAGCTGGTCGAAGCTTTCGCCGCGCTGCAAAAGCGTGCCGAAGAGCGTATGGCCAAGATGAGCGAAGAGTCGGCATCCGCCGGCAAGAAATTCCTCGAAGAAAACGGCAAGAAGGCTGGTGTGACTACTACCGCTTCCGGCCTGCAATACGAAGTGGTCAAGAAAGCCGACGGCGCACAGCCTAAGCCTACCGACGTAGTGACCGTTCACTACACTGGCAAGCTGACCAATGGCACCGTCTTCGATAGCTCCGTCGAGCGCGGCAGCCCGATTGATCTGCCGGTGAGCGGCGTGATTCCGGGTTGGGTTGAAGGTCTGCAACTGATGCACGTTGGTGAGAAGTACAAACTGTACATCCCTAGCGATCTGGCTTACGGTGCGCAATCGCCAAGCCCGGCAATCCCGGCCAACTCGGTTCTGGTCTTCGACCTGGAACTGCTGGCTATCAAGGATCCAGCCAAAGAAGACGCCGCTGCCAAGTAATCGGCAACGGCTTCGACAACAACGCCTCGCTTATGCGGGGCGTTGTTGCATCTGGACCTTGAGGAGGGTAAACAAAGCGAACCGATGCCGGTCAGAAGAGTCATAGGCTTTGAGGCTGCCCGCGCTAGACGCCCTGAGCCGCCAAGTCAATGAAATATTGGGGTTTTTTATGTGAGTAAAAAACGCCCGATCTGAGCGCAGCCCTTATAAAACGGGGCTCTCAGCGCGCAAATGCAGCTCTGTTCACAAGGTTATCCACAATTTGTGTGGATAACATTTCAACGGGAGGAATAGATGAAAGCTCCGTGGAATTTCGCTCGATTCCTGCCTTTGGCTGGCCGCCTGCTGGCTCGCGGTCGTCTGCCGACCTTGCTGTTCGCGGTGGCCAGCAAAGGCGCGGCGCAAGGCAATCGGCTCGGCAAGCTCAAGGATGACCTGCGTTTGCTTCAGGCTTTGTGTCTGGCCTACTGGCGCGGAGAGTACCGCGCGATCAGTGGCAAGGCCCTGGTTTCAGTGGTCGCGGGCCTGATGTACTTTCTCAGCCCGGTGGACGCGATTCCGGATTTCATCCCGGTATTCGGCATGCTTGATGACATCGCCGTCCTCGCCTGGCTGATGAAAGTCCTCGATGATGAACTCGGTGCCTTCCGGCTTTGGCGCAATCGCCAGAATCCGGAAAAACTGGCAGTCGCGGAACGCTTGCCCGATACCCCCGAACAACTTCAGCTCCAGGGTCCGAAAAAGCCCTGATTCATTCGGCTCGCAGACAGATAGATACCCCTCGCGACCTTGGCCGCTGTTAGGATTACACTTCTAGGGAAAAGTGCCGACTCGCTAAGTGTTGTTGTCCTACGGGGTAGTCATGGATATTCAGATAATTGCACGCGATGGCGAACCCGAATACGCGGTTCTGCCTTGGGCTCAGTATCAGGCTCTACTAAAAGCAGCAGGTATCAAAGAAGCACCGTCGCAGCAGGCTCCAGAGCCGCTCGCGGCAACGCCGGACCCGATTCTTCCAGGTCTGGATCAACTACGCAGTTTGCGCGAAGGGAAGGGCATCGCCATCGAGGCGTTGGCCCGCACGGTAGGCATTAGCCCGTCATATCTGGCCATGATCGAAAGTGGTGAGCGTCTGCCTGACGCCGCGATTCGTCGTAGCCTCGCTTGGGAGCTGACGGTGCCAGGGTGGAGGGATGAATCGTGAGCGTACGCATCAGTCGTCAACATTGGGACGGATTACTCGGTGAACTGGACCAGGCGCGCCGACAGCGTCATCTGCTGACCTATCGGGCCTTGCTTGAACGGCTGCAATTGCCGACACCGGCGATGCAAACCCTGACTGCCGCGCTTGAGCACCTGGCCGCGCTGGATGCCAAGGCCGAACAGCCGTTACGCAGCTCGCTGGTGATCAGCCAAGGCGCGAGTCGTTTGCCGCGCACCGGTTTTTTTGAATGTGTCGAACGTCTGGGGCGGTTTTCCGGGCCGTCCGATGGCGTTGCCGCAGCGTCCTGGCATGCATCGGAAGTGGTCAGGGTTTTCGAATATGAATACCCGGAATCAGCGGAGGCCTGAGTGTTTCTACGACTCAAGGCGCGGGCCAGCTATTGGCTGGCTCGCAGGCTGTTTCACTGGTCATGGTTTGTGCGCCAGCCTCGCGGGTGGCGCTGGCTTGAAGGTCAGTTTGCACGCATGGCCAACCTCGGCGATGTCGGCGCGCAAAGCTTCTATGGCCACATTCTGACCTTTCGCGGTGTGGGGTTGGGAGCGCGTGAAGAAGGCGTGCGCCTGTTGCGGTTGGCGGCTCTGGCGGGTGATGGCAAAGCGGCCTATCAGGTTGGTGTGATCAGCCTGGCTGGCACCGCGAGCAAAGCGCCAGACCCTGCCGAAGCCGCGCGCTGGTGGGGAATGGCCGCCAAGGCCGGGCACCCGTTGGCCGAGCTTAAATTGAAAGAGCTGGGTGCTGGAGATTCAACGCAGTAAATCCATTTGTGTCGTCCGATAAACGGGGCGTGAGGGAAACCTCACGCCCCGTTTGCGTTTTGTCTGCTCGTTTAGCTCTTTTGCTGTTTTTGCAGATAAATCCTACAGCCATCGCTTACTCGCCTGACTTCTTTTCTGATTGATCCGTCGCACAGTTCCCGCGCCTATTTTTTGCGCGAGGGAACGCTCATGTTCGACCCGGTAACTCAGTCCGCCCAGCACCCCGACGTGCGTTGATGGAAGCCATCACTCGCATCGAGCAAGCACTCGACAGCTTCCCCGACACCCTCAGTCTCTACCGCGAACAGCTCGAACACTGGGCCAGCCGCACGGCCGACACTGTCAGCCACGCCGCTGATCTGCCGTCGCTGGTGGGTATGGAGCGGATCATCCGCTTCGGCGATCGCACTACGGCCGTCAGCAGTAGCGACGACGAATTTTTCTCCAATATCGCCCAGTGCCCGAAGGGCGGATTGATGTTGATCGAGAGCAAGTTCGAATCGGTCTACGAAATTCCGCTGGGCAACATCGTGGTCGATGTGGTGGCGGTGGATGGAGGCGAAACAACACCCATCACCCTCAATGCCGAAGGCAAGGGCGAATTCAGGGGAACAGAGGGTAAGTTCTATCGCGTGCATGTGCACGGTGAGGTCACCGCGGAACAGGTCAGGGCGTTGTTCAAGTCCTATGACGGTTTAACCGGTGAGCTGGATGACTGGTTGCGCGGCGAATGGCAAGGGTTCAAGCCGCAGTGGTCGCATTCGGTGGCGACGGCGGTGGGCAACGGCATGCTCGCCGGCAGTTGGGCGGCGATCGAGGGGGTGTGGGACAGCATCGGGATGCTGTCGGACATTCTCAAGGATCCGGGCAAGTTTGCCGAGCGGTTGGGCAGTGGCGCGACTGACTTGATTGATCTGGCCGCCACGGCTCCTGAGGTCATGGAGAAGCTTCAGTTACTGGTCAGTGACGAAGCGACGCTGTGTTTGCTGTTGCGTACCGCCAGCCTGTGGCTGGAGATGCTGCCGCCGAGCCAGATCGCCGGTAAAACCGCGCAAGCGGTATCGATGATGATGGTGCAAGTGCTGATCGACGTGCTGATTGCCGTCATTCTGACTTTCGCCAGTGGTGGCGGAGGGATCGCTTATCTGACTCTACGTCTGGCAGGTCACGCGGTTCAACTGCTCTCGGCGCTGGTGCGGTTGGTGAAGGCGATGTTCGGCATCGTCAGCGTTTTCATCAAGTACGTTGATCAATACAAGACTGTTGCCGCGCGCGGGATCGCCGCGGGTATCAAAAAAGGCCGGATGCAATTGCGCTGGAATGCCAAGCGCAACACCTTGCTGAAAAAAGACGAACACCACGACGATTCGCCGGACCAGGCAAAAAACCCCAACGGCAACAGCGCCGATTGCGTGCCGCAGACCTGTACCAACGGCTGCCCGGTGTCGATGGTTACCGGCGAAGAACTACTGACCCTGAGCGATGGCGTGCTCGATGGGCTGCTGCCATTCGAGTTCACAAGGCTGTATCGCACCAGTGCCGCCGAAATCGATGTCGGGCTGGGGTTTGGTTGGAGTCATTCGCTGGCGCATCGGCTGGAGCTCGATGGCGACGGTGTTGTTTGGGTTGATCATGAAAACCGGCGTACGCGGTTCCCGTTGCCGAGTGTTGAGCGCCCGGCGATTCATAACAGTCTGTCGCGGGCGGCGATTTTTCTCGGGGATGAACCGGAAGAACTGATCCTCGCGCTGGCGGGGGATGCGGCACGGTTTTATCACTTTCGGGCCGGGCGTCTGACGGCGGTTAGTGATGCGTATGGCAATCGTCTGCGCATTATTCGGGATCGGCAGGATCGGGTTCAGCGTCTGGACAATGGCGCGGGTCGGGCACTGTTGTTGCGTTATGACCGCCAGCACTTGGTGGCCGTCGACTATCAGTCGTTTCAGCAGGATGAATGGACGACTGAGCAAACCCTCGTCAGCTACCGCTACGACGCCTATCAGCGTCTGGTCGAGGCGCGCAACGCGGTTGGCGACAGCGAGCGTTACGACTACGACGATCAGCACGTCATCCTCCAGCGGCAGCTCACGGGCGGCGCGAGCTTTTTCTGGGAGTGGGAGCGGTCAGGGAAATCGGCGCGTTGCGTCAGGCATTGGGCGTCGTTCTCGCAGATGGACACGCGCTACGTCTGGCATGACGACGGCAGTGTCGTCGTGCATTACGTCGATGGCACCGAAGAAACCTACGTCCACGATGACCGCGCACGACTGGTGCGCAAGGTCGAGGCCGATGGCGGTGAACACCTCAAGGCCTACGACGGTTCGGGCCGCTTGGTCGCCGAGCAGGATCCCTTAGGCGCCGTCACCGAATACCGCTACGACGATGTCGGACGGCTGATCGCGCTGCTTCCGCCAGACGATGTGCCAACGTCCTACGAGTACCGCAACGGTTTCCTGCACAGCCGTTCCCGTGGCGACGCGGTATGGACCTACCGGCGCAATGCTCAGGGCGATGTGACTGAGGCGGTCGATCCTGATGGTCAGGTCACGCATTACCACTACGACGCTCGCGGGCAGCTGCTGTCGATCCGTTACCCGGACACCAGTCGGCACGTTTTTGTCTGGAACACCCTCGGTCAGTTGGTTGAAGAAACCCTGCCCGATGGCGGTGTGCGGCGCTTTTCCTACGATGCACTGGGGCGCAGGACTACCACTGCTGATGAACACGGTGCGGTCACGCGTCAGCATTGGGACGCTGTTGGCCGACTGATCCAGACGACTTCTCCTACGGGCGCCACTCGCGCCTACAGTTATGGCGCCTACCACCAGGTCACTGCCGAACGCGACGAGCTCGGGCGCATCACCCGTTACGAGTATGACGACGACCTGCACCTGGTCTCGCGTCGGATCAACCCCGACGGCACGCGGGTGCAGTACCGCTACGACCATGCGCAACTGCTGCTCACCGAAATCGAGAACGAGTCTGGCGAAAAGTATCGACTGGACTACACGCCGACCGGACTGATCCGACAGGAAACCGGCTTCGACGGGCGGCGTACGGCCTACGCCTACGATCTTAACGGTCATCTGCTGGAAAAGACCGAATTCGGCGATGACGGCTCGGTGTTGGTCACGCACTACGAGCGCGATGCGGCCGGGCGCTTGCTGGTCAAGACCTTGCCTGACGGGGTCAAGGTTATCTATCAGTACGACCGCCTCGGTCGACTGACTGGCGTCGACGACGGCCAGAAACATCCGTTGGCCTTCGAATACGACCTGCAGGACCGGTTGATCACCGAGCATCAGGGCTGGGGCACGCTGCGTTATGCCTACGACGCCTGCGGCCAGCTCAAACGCATGCGCCTGCCGGACAACAGCAAGCTCGATTATCAGTACGCCAAGGGCGGCGCACTGACCGCCATCCACCTCAATGGCGCGCCCCTGACGCAACACGTCTATCAGTCGGGCCGCGAACAACAACGCCAGCAAGGTTTGCTGCTCAGCGAATATGCCTACGACGATCAGGGCCGACTGCTCGCCCACGCCGTAGGCCATCAGCACGATTCGCTGTACCGCCGCGATTATGCCTACAGCGCCAACGGCAATCTGGAGCACATCGCCGACACCCGTCACGGCCAACGCACCTATGGCTACGACGCCCTCGACCGCCTGATCCGGGTGCGCCACTCACGCGACGAACTACCGGAATCCTTCGCCCACGATCCGGCCGGCAACCTGCTCATGCAGGAGCGCCCCGGCCCGACACACATCAAGGGCAACCGCCTGCTGATGCAGGGCGATCGCCACTACGACTACGACGCCTTCGGTAACCTGATCCGTGAACGCCGCGGCACCGCGCAGAAACTGGTCACCGAATATCGCTACGACTGCCAGCATCGGCTCATCGGCCTGACCCGCCCCGACAGCAAAACCGCGACCTACCAGTACGACGCCTTCGGCCGGCGGATCAGCAAAACCGTCGACGGCGAAAAAACCGAGTTCTTCTGGCAAGGCGACCACCTCGTCGCCGAAAGCAGCAAAACCCAGCACCGCAGCTACGTCTACGAACCCGGCACCTTCCGCCCGCTGGCACTGCTCGACGGCAAAGGCCCAAAAAAGGCCTGCCCGTTCTACTACCAACTCGACCACCTCGGCACCCCCCAAGAACTCACCGACTACAGCGGTGAAATCGTCTGGTCGGCGCAATACGACGCCTACGGCAAAGTCGCCGCAATCACCCTGGCCGGCGAGGAATACCTGGATCAACCGCTGCGCTTTCAGGGGCAGTACTTCGACGCGGAAAGCGGCCTGCATTACAACCGGCATCGGTATTACGACCCAAGGCTTGGACGGTATTTGACGCCGGACCCGATCAAGTTGGCGGGTGGGTTGAATCAGTACCAGTACGTGCCGAATCCGACGGGGTGGGTGGATCCGTTGGGGTTGAGTTCCAACTGTCCGCCGTCAGCACCGCGTCGTCCGATGCGGTACGAGGCTGGTCGCGTGGTCGTCGAAGAGGGCGCGCCCCCGCTGCCGAAAATGACGGCGCAGGAGCGACGGGCGAGGCTTGATGAGGTGGCTGAAGAGAATGCGAAGCGTCGGGTACATGAATATGAAGAACTCTATGATATGCACACTGTAAAAAAGCACAGTTCCGAAATTCCCGATCGAGCTCTAAAACAGCGAGCAATCAATGGCGCTGATCCTCACACTGGCGTCGTTCCAATACCACCTAGAGGAAACCCAAGCTCACAATTCCATAATTGGCGAATGCATTTAGGTGCATTAAACAAGGCGATGACCAGGGATAAAAATGGCTTAATTATGCATACGGGGCAGGATCAGAATGACACTCCGATAGTCAGGTTCGAATTGCCTGGTGCAGGGCGAGGCTACAAACCGAACAGGAACGATCCGCAAAATCCGATTCTGAATGAGAATATGAACTGGTTTGAGGTTAAATTTGATAAGACAAACATGCAAGAACCGTTTACAGGTTTTCCTTCGGAGAAGAAATGATGTTGAAAGATCCGTACTTAAATAAGCCTTTCAATCCAAGATTTAGCTGGCTTGTTGGTGTTTTTGATGTCTATGACCGAGAGGAGACTCGAGGTGTCGAACTCAGTGTATATAATCCGAATATTTCTGATGATAGAGAGAAGCTTATAAAGAAGTATTGTCTAAATCTGCCGTATCTATCATATAGACATAAGCTGGTTTTGTTTGAAGCTTTAGAGTCGGCGTTAGAAGATTCAAACTATAATTTTAGTATTTTTTTTGATATTGATGAGTGCGAAACATCCAGCTGGCCTAGGGGGGAATGGTATTCGTTAAACAACCCTCGTTGTTTTTTTGAAGAGATCTACCGCTTGGCGAAAGAGGTTTGGGGGGAAGATCTTGAGAAGGCTGCTGGTGAGGACAGATCTACATGGTGAGGACGATATTTCAATAAAAATGGGCACTGTTGATTTTGTTTGTGGAACTAGTATCAAGGTAAGCAATTAGCTGCGCCAACTTGCCCCTCGTGAGTAGCCTTGCTCCCATGGAGATCTGGTCGCTATTTAATCACGTGTCCGATTAGTTGCGGTGGATGGATGTCGGTCGCAGTGAGACTATCAATTACATGCACGCTATACCCGGGAACATTTTTGGCATGGTGCTTCGCCTGCGAAGCCATCTCCGCAAGCTGACTGGCATCAAGGTGCGCGCAGGCGTCGGGTTGTAGATGCACAACACCGATAGACAATGACAGCAACGGAAACTCCTGCCGCACACCCTGTCGATTCGGCGCGATAAAGCATCCGGCCTCCAGATGTTCAGGGCGATAGAAACGTCGGCACTGGCTCTGGAAGTCATCCAGTAACTGGTTGAGGCGTTTGCGCCAGTCTTCGGGGCCGAGGACGAGGAGGAAGTCGTCGCCGCCGATGTGGCCGACGAAGTCGCGGGAGGGGTCGACGCGTTCGTTGAGGCATTGCGCCAGGCACAGCAGGACTTCGTCGCCGCGGCCGTAGCCGTAGATGTCGTTGAAGGGTTTGAAGCTGTCGATGTCGACGTAGCAGATGACCGACTCGCGGCCTTGCTGCAGAAGGCGGGTCAGGCATTGCTGGATCGGCACGTTGCCGGGCAGCAGGGTCAGCGGGTTGGCGTAGCGGGCCTGCTGGATTTTCAGTTCGGTGATCAGTTTGAGCACGTCGATCACCCGGCCGAGGCCGAGGTAGCCGCCGTTGAGGGTGATGATGAAATCTTCTTCGATGCGTTGGCGGGCGCGGCTGGTGATCAGGCGGCTGACCTGTTGCAGCGACTGGCTCATTTCCACGGCGAGGAAGTCGTCGTTCATCAGGCGGCTGATGGGTTTGCGGGCGAACAGGTCGGTGGCGAAGGGTTTGAGCAAGGCATCCGACAGGG
The DNA here is from genome assembly GCF_044218815.1 of Pseudomonas sp. A0308. Taxonomy (NCBI): domain Bacteria; kingdom Pseudomonadati; phylum Pseudomonadota; class Gammaproteobacteria; order Pseudomonadales; family Pseudomonadaceae; genus Pseudomonas; species Pseudomonas sp. A0308. The sequence continues at coordinate 1,486,513 of NZ_CP162581.1, read as the reverse complement.
AGTGGCGGTGGACGATGCCGCACGGCTGGCCTTGTTCGTCGAGCACTGCCAGCGAGTTGAGATTGGCTTGGCGGCGGAAGGCTTCCAGCACGGTGGCGGTCGGCGTATCGCGCCCCACGGCCGGTTGCTCGTTGAGCAAGGCGCTGAGATCGCTGCCTTCGTCGTTCAGCGCCACGGCGCTGCTGTCGTGTTTGGGCATCAAAGCGCGGGCATCGCGGGGTGGATGCTCTTGCGGACGGCCGAGGAGATAACCCTGCACCAGATCGACACCCATTTCCGTCAGCACCGCCAGTTCTTCCGGCAATTCGATACCTTCGGCAATCACTTGAGCCCGTGACGCCTTGGCGATTTGCAGGATTGACCCGACGAACTCGCGCTTCAAGGCGTCCTGATGGATACCGTCGATAAAGTGCCGGTCGATTTTCACGTAATCCGGGCGCAGTTCCGACCACAGGCGCAGGCTCGAATACCCGGCGCCGAGATCATCCAGCGCAATGGAAAAACCCATGGCCCGATAGTGATGCAACGCGGTCTGCAACAACTGGAAGTCGTCGATCGGCGTCTGTTCGGTGAGTTCGATGACCACCTGGCTAGGTGGAATGCCGAAGTCCTGCAGCAGTTGCAACGTGCGCCCCGGCTGGTGCGCGGCTTCGAGCAAGGATTCCGGCGAGACGTTAAGAAACAGCTTGCCCGGCAGTTGCTGCTCGTTGAAACGGCGGCAAGCACTTTGTCGGCAGGCGATCTCCAGTTCGCTCAGGCGCCCGGCCTGACGCGCCACGGCGAACAGCGCGATCGGTGAGTGCAGAGGACTGTTGGACGGGCCGCGGGTGAGGGCTTCGTAGCCGAGAATGCGGCGCTCTGAGAGACTGATGATCGGCTGAAACAGGCTGTGTAATCCGCTTTGAGTCAGGATTGAGCTCAAAGCACTCAGCTGTTCTGTCGTGGTCATGGCAATCTCTGGCGATAAAAAAAGGACTGGGAGCGCGCTCTATGAAGAGAGTGGCTCCCAGTCCTTTATTGCACGACAGAATGATGACTGTTTGATGACGATCCGGGGATCGTCAGCATTAAATCGCCATCACCTTACTTCTTGGCGACCTGGTTGCTCAGCTTCAAGTAATCCAGCAGAACGCGCCCGGTTTCGCTCAGATAAGCATCGTCTTCTGGTTTGAGCTTGTCCGGCTCGGCTGCCGCGAGGGCGTCCTCGTCTTCTTTCTTCAGCTCTTTGAGCGGCTCTTCGCCCTTGGCCTTGCGACGGATGTTCTCCATCACCAGTTGCTTGGCGTCGATGTCTGCATGCTGGGCACGGCGGTCGGCTTCGTTGAGGCTGACGGTTTTTTCCAGCATCAGTTTCTGCGCCAGGGCCAGCTTGTCACGGATGAACACGAACTCGGCATCCTTGGCGGTGCGCGTGTCATGTTCGGACTTGAGCTGTGCCAGGAACGGCTTGAACGGATCGGCCGCCGGTTTGATCGCCGCGCGGATGGTGTCCCACGGCATGGCTTCCGGCAAGGCGCTCTCGCCGATTTCCTTGGTGTCGATCAGCGACGGGTAGTCGATGTCCGGCAGGACGCCCTGGTGCTGGGTGCTCTGACCGGAAACCCGGTAGAACTTGGCCAGGGTCAGTTTCAGTTCGCCATGGTTCAGCGGCTGAATGGTCTGCACGGTGCCTTTACCGAAGGTCTGGCCGCCGATGATCAGTGCGCGGTGGTAGTCCTGCATGGCGCCGGCGAAGATCTCCGAAGCCGAGGCGGACAGGCGGTTGACCAGCAGTGCCATCGGACCTTTGTAGAACGCGCCCGGGTTTTCATCTTCCAGCACGTCGACGCGGCCATCAGCATTACGCACCAGGACGGTCGGGCCCTTGTCGATGAACAGGCTGGTCAGCTCCGTAGCTTCCTGTAGGGAACCGCCGCCGTTGTTACGCAGGTCGATAACCACGCCGTCGACTTTTTCTTTCTGCAGTTCGGTCAGCAGTTTCTTGACGTCACGGGTGGTGCTCTTGTAATCCGGATCACCGGCACGGAACGCCTTGAAGTCGAGATAGAAGGCTGGAATCTCGATCACGCCGAGTTTGTAATCTTTGCCGTCCTGTTTCAGGTTCAGCACGGATTTTTTTACGGCCTGGTCTTCGAGCTTCACCGCTTCACGGGTGATCGGCACGATCTTGGTGGTCTGGTCGTTCGGTGCATTGCTGGCCGGAATCACTTCCAGGCGCACCACGGTGCCTTTCGGGCCGCGGATCAGCTTGACCACTTCGTCCAGACGCCAGCCGACCACGTCGACCATCTCTTTGTTGCCTTGGGCAACGCCGATGATCTTGTCGGCCGGAGCCACCATTTTGGTCTTGTCGGCCGGGCCTGCTGGCACCAGACGCACGACTTTCACCTGATCGTTGTCGCTCTGCAACACGGCGCCGATGCCTTCGAGGGACAGGCTCATGTTGATGTCGAAGTTTTCCGCGTTATCTGGGGACAGATAGTTGGTGTGCGGATCGTAGGACATGGCAAAGGTGTTGATGTAAGCCTGGAAGATGTCTTCCGGACGGGTCTGGTCCAGACGCGACAATTGATTCTTGTAGCGCTTGGTCAGGGTTTCCTGGATCTGCTTGGGCTCTTTGCCGGCGATCTTCATCCGCAGGACTTCGTCCTTGACGCGTTTGCGCCACAGGTCGTCGAGTTCGGCGGTGGATTTGAGCCAAGGTGCGTCCTTGCGATCAATCAGCAAGGTCTCCTTGGTGTTGAAGTCCATCTTGTCGACGCCTTTGTTCAGCTCGGCAAGGGCGAAGTCCAGACGCGATTTGACGCGATCCAGATAGCGCTTGTAGATGGTGAAACCGGCGTTGAGGTCGCCGCTTTTGAGGAAGTCGTCGAACTGGGTCTTCCACTTGTCGAATTCGGCGATGTCGCTGGCCATGAAGTAGCTGCGCGACGGATCCAGCAGCTTGAGGTAGCTGTCATAGATGATCACCGAGCGCGCATCGTCGAGCGGCGGCTTGCTGTAGTGGTGACGCTTGAGCAACTCGACGACGTTCAGGCTGGCGATCACTTCGTCGCGATCAGGCTGTAACTTGTCCCAGCTGTTGGCTGCGAATGTATTGCCCGACACCGGCAACAGGCCGATACCGATGAAAAGTGCTAGGGCGGTGCTGGGGAGCAAATGCTTCATGCTGATTCGACGCGGGGACAATTGATAACGCATATTAGGCCGTCTTTGAAGTCGCCGGTTCTACAAGAGCCGGTCGCATAATGCAAAAAGCCCGGCGCTACAGCTTCGGGCTCAGTCCAGACTCACTATGGAGGCACTGTGAAGGCATTGCAAGGCGTGGAAGGTCAAGTGGCATGGGTTGAAGAGCCGAGTCCTACATGTGATGTAGGACAAGTTCGCATTCGCGTGGCGGCAGCGGGCCTCAATCGAGCCGATTTATTACAAAAGGCAGGGCTTTATCCACCTCCGCCGGGTGCCAGCCAGGTACTCGGTCTTGAGTGCTCGGGGGTGATCAGCGAGGTCGGCGCAGGTTCGTCCTGGCAGGTAGGCGACAGGGTTTGCGCCTTGCTGGCCGGCGGCGGGATGGCCGAAGAGGTGGTGGTCGACGGACGGCATGTGCTGCCGGTTCCGGAAGGTGTTTCGCTGATCGAAGCGGCGGCATTGCCTGAGGTTTACGCAACAGTCTGGCTGAATGTGTTTCAACTTGCGGCGCTCAAACCGGGTGAGAAAGTTCTCTTGCACGCCGGAGCGAGTGGAATCGGTTCAGCCGCCATTCAGCTGTGCAAGGCGTTCGGGAATCCGTGCTGGGTCAGCGTCGGTTCGGCCGAGCGATTGGCCTACTGTGAAAGTCTGGGGGCGCAGGGCGGTGTGGTGCGCACGGATGATCTGGAAAGCCTGCGCGACCTCGGCCCGTTCGATGTCATCCTCGATCCGGTCGGTGGGAATTATTCGGCGCTGAATCTCAAGCTGATAGCGCTGGATGGACGCTGGGTGTTGATCGGTCTGATGGGTGGCCGCGAGGCTAAGCTGGATCTGGCACAGGTATTGGCCAAGCGTGTGCAATTGCTGGGTTCGACCTTGCGCAGCCGTGACGATCAGTTCAAGGCAGACCTGTTCAGTGACCTGAGCCAGCACGTGTGGCCGTTGTTTGCCGAAGGGCGGTTGAAACCGCAATTGGCAAAGGCTTTCCCGGTGAAAGATGCCGAGGCGGCTTTTGCGGAGCTGGCGAGCAATACGGTGGCGGGGAAACTGGTCTTGGTGATTGACGACAGCCTTAGCTGAAAAACGGCAAGATCAAAAGATCGCAGCTTTCGGCAGCTCCTGCATTGGCAAAGTGAACGCCCTGTAGGAGCTGCCGAAGGCTGCGATCTTTTGTTTTTACTTCCAGATGTGGATCGGCCAGCCGGACTTTTCGGCGTGCTCAAGCAACACCGGATCCGGGTTGACCACGTGCGGGAAATCCACCTTCAGCAACAACGGAAGGTCATTGCGTGAGTCGGAATAGAAACTCGCGCCCTCCAGATTTTCTTCTTCAGCATCCAGCCATTCCAGCAAGCGGGTGATCTTGCCTTCGCGGTAGGTCAGGGTCCCGACGGTGTGGCCACTGTATACGCCGTGCGCGACCTCCAGTTCGATGCCGAGAATTTCGTCGATGCCCAATCGATCGGCAATCGGCTTGACCAGGTGCGTGCCCGAGGCCGAGATGACCAGAATCCGGTCGCCGGCCTTGCGGTGGGCGGCGATGGTTTTGGTCGCGTCGCTGAAGATGATCGGCTCGATGAAGTCTTCCACCCACGGGCCGACCAGGTGCTCGACCTCTTCCGGCGTGCGGCCGATCAACGGCTCGAGGCTGAACTCCATGTAGTCTTCCATGCGCAATTTGCCATGGCTGTAGGCATCCATCAGTTCGTTGTTCTTGCGCATGAACGACTCGGGGTCGACCCACCCCAAGCGTCCCATCTGCTCGCTCCAGAGGGTGGCGCAGTCACCGTGAATCAGGGTTTCGTCCAGATCAAAAATTGCCAAAGCCATCGGTTCTCTCCGAGAACAGCTGCGAGCTACAAGCTTCGAGCTGCAAGAGTTGAAATGAGGTGCGTCGCAGTCTACAGCTTGAAGCTTGTATCTCGAAGCTTGCAGCTGCTTTTAAGCGACCTCACACAGGGCCGTCGGATCGATGGAAAGCGCCAGGCGCCGACCGTCGGGATGCAGATCGGCGGCCGAGCGATTGAGCACATCCACTACCAGTTCCACGCCGCGTGCTTCAACGCGATAACGGATGACGTTGCCAAGCAGGCTGTGGCTGCGGATCTGCGCGTCGAGCTCGCCGTTGAGGCTCAATTCGATGGCTTCCGGGCGAATGGCGATGCGGTGATTGATCGGGCGCTGCAACAGCTTCGATGCTTGCTCTGCGTCGAGCAGGTTGTAGTTACCGATGAAGCCCGCAGCGAACACATCGACCGGTGCCGTATACAGGGTTTCAGCATCGCCACTTTGTACGATTTTTCCCTGATTCATGAGGAAAATCCGGTCAGACATGGTCAGCGCTTCTTCCTGATCGTGTGTGACGAAAATCGTGGTCAGGCCAAGTTCGCGCTGGATCTGGCGAATCTGCTCGCGCAGGTGTTTGCGAATTCGCGCATCAAGTGCCGACAGTGGTTCATCCAGCAACAACAATCGTGGGCGAGTCACCAGCGAGCGGGCCAAGGCAACGCGCTGACATTGGCCACCGGACAGTTGATGCGGATAACGGCTGGCGAAGTCGTTCAGTTCAACGAGTTTCAACACCTCGGTAACCCGCTTGTGGCTGTCGTCGGCATTTACCTTTTGCATGCGCAGGCCGAACGCGACGTTCTGTTCCACGGTCATGTTGGGGAACAGCGCGTAGCTCTGGAACACCATGCCGATGCCGCGCTTCTGCGGACTGAGTGGCACGATGTCGACGCCATCGAGCAGTATCTTGCCGCCATCGACCGATGTCAGGCCGGCGATGCAACGCAGCAGGGTGGATTTACCGCAACCGGAGGGGCCGAGCAGGGTGACGAATTCGCCCTTGTTGATTTCGCAGTCGATATCGCTGAAAACGGTAGTGCCCGCATAACTTTTCTGCAGATGTTGGACGCTGACATAGCTCATTCGCTTTTGTCCTTGTTCAAGATGTTGGCGATCCAGGTCAGGACCAGCACGAATAAGAAGTAGGAGATAACCAGCGCACTGGTGAAGTGACCGCTGCTGTTACGCATGTTGTTCAGATAGACCTGCAGGGTTTCGTAGCGGGTGCCGACGAGGATGTTGGCAAACACGAACTCGCCGAACAGGAACGAGAACGACAGCAGCAACGCCACCATCAGGCCTTTGCGCAGGTTCGGCAGTACCACCAGAATCGCCGCCTGAAAGGTGCTGGCACCGAGCAGTTGTGCAGCGTCCATCAGGTCGCGCAGGTTGATCGCTTGCAGGTTGTTGGTAATCGCCCGGTACATGAACGGCAGCGCCACGGTGAAGTAGCAACCGATCAAAATCCACGGCGTGCCGACCATTGCCATCGGCCCGGAACCGTACAGTTGCAACAGGCCCACGGACGACACCACTGGCGGCACCGCGAAGGGCAGCAGGATGAGGATGTTCATCAGCGCATCGAGTTTCGGGAAGTGGTAATGCACCACGAACAACAGCGGCAGGATCAACACCACCGACAGCACCAGCGCGCCGACACACACCAGCAATGACTGGCCGAAAGCGTGGAGGAAACGCGGGTCGCTCCACAACTGGATGTACCACTTGAAGGTAAAGCCGCTGGGCAGAATGGTCGCCGACCAACTGCTGGCAATCGAGTAGATCAGCGTGCCCACCAGCGGCAGCAAGAGGATGGCGAACAGCAGGTAGACCACGACGCGGTGGTAGATGCCGACCGGGCCGGATTCAACGCGAGACATGGTAGCTCCTCTTCAACAGCAGTTGATGCACGACGGTGACGATGGTCATCAGCGCGACCAGCACTACGGCCAGCGCACTGGCCAGATTCGGATCGAGCGAAATATCGCCGGAAACCATCGCGGCAATGCGGATCGGCAGCACGTTGAAGTTGCCCGTCGTCAGCGCATACACCGTGGCATAAGCACCGAGCGCGTTGGCCAGCAGGATCACGAAAGTACCGAGCAGTGCCGGCGTCAGCACCGGCAAGCCAATGTGGCGCCAGAACTGCCAGCCGTTGGCGCCGAGCAGCGCGGCGGACTCGCGCCAGTCTTCACGCAAGGCGTCGAAGGCCGGATAGAGCAGCAGCACGCCGAGGGGAATCTGGAAATAGGTGTAGAGGATGATCAGCCCGGTTTTGGAGTACAGGTTGAAGTCTTCAATGATCCCGGCCTGCTTGAGCATGATCGTGATGCTGCCGTTGAAACCGAGCAGGATGATGAATGCGAAAGCCAGGGGCACACCCGCAAAGTTGCTGGTCATGTTGGCGAAGGCATTCACAAAATTGCGTAGTTTCGAATCCACCCGGCGCAGGGAATACGCACCCAGTACGGCGATGATGATGCCGAATACGCTCGACCAGAAACTGATCTCGAGGCTGTACTGGATCGCCTGCAAATAGAATTTTGAACTGAAGATTTTGGTGAAGTTTTCAACGCCCCAACCAAATTCTTCCGATTGCAGGCTGTTGATCATCACCCAGATCAGCGGGGCGATTTCGAAGACGATAAAGAATAAAGCGAAGGGCACAAGGCACAGGGCTGCCAGCCATTTGCCGCGAGTCATAGCGTTCACTTGAGCAGCTCCCGGCACACAGGTTTGTCGTGGGGCACGCCGAGCAGTTCGCAGACCGTGCCGCAGATTTCGGTCTGCTTGGGGACAGCGCCTGCGTTGAGGCTGAAGGCGTCACCGAGGACGAACAGCGGCACCTGGCGTTCTTCCGGCAGCAGGCCGTTGTGCGAGCGGTCGTTGTTCATGCCGTGGTCGGCGGTCACCAGCACCTGATAACCCGCGTCGAGCCAGTCCTGCAAATAGTCGGCGAGGATGATGTCGGCCGAGCGTGCGCTGTTGCGGTACTGCGAGCTGTCGAGGCCGTGTTTGTGCCCGGCGTCGTCGATGTTCATCGGGTGGATCAGCAGGAAGTTCGGCGCGTGGCGCAGGCGCAGGTTTTCCGCATCGGCGAACAGGTGCGAATCAGGGTAGTGATCGTTCCAGTAGAAATGCCCGTGCTGGATCGGCAGAGATGGATCGTCGGTGTGACGGTCGCGTGCGGCCACAAATGGCGAGCGGTTGTACAGCTCGCTGACCCAGTGATAAGCCGCCGCTGCAGTTTTCAGGCCGGCGTCGCGGGCGTAGTGATAAATGCTGCGCTGACTGGACAGGCGCGAGACGTTGTTGTGGACGATGCCGCTGTCGATCGGCGGCACGCCGGTAAGAATGCATTCATAAAGCGGTCGGGACAGGGCCGGCAACTCGCACTCCAACTGATAGAGCGCGGCGCGTCCTGCGCCAACGTAAGCCTGCAGATGCCCCATGGCGTGGCGCGCGACTTCATGGCTGAGGCCGTCGAGCACGACAAGGATGACGTTGTGCTTCATAGGGGCAAAAACTCCGCGAAACAGGAAACTTCAAATTCAACCCGGATCCCCTGTGGGAGCGAGCCTGCTCGCGAATGCGCCAGATCATTCAACATTGATGTCGACTGAAACAACGCCTTCGCGAGCAGGCTCGCTCCCACATTTGGATCTCAACAGATTACGCAGTAGGGATCAGCCGCCTTATTTCATCTCTACGATGACTTCTTCGTTCCACTTCTGCGGCAGAGCTTTCGAGGTCTTTTCCCAGGCATCGGCGTCCTTGATCGGGGTGACCTTTTTGTACTGCTCGTTCGGCAGCAGCTTGGCCTTCACGTCTTCCGGCAATTGCAGGTGTTCGGCACGGATCGGACGCGCATTACCGCGAGCGAGGTTGGTCTGGCCGGCGTCGCTGAAGATGTATTCGCGGGTCAGCTTGGCGGCGTTGGGGTTTTTCGCGTACTTGTTGATGATGGTGGTGTAGCCGGAAATCACCGAACCGTCAGACGGGATCAGCACCACGTAGTCATCCGGGTTGGCCATCTTGGCTTTGTAGCTCAGGCCGTTGAAGTCCCAGACCACGCCGACTTCGATCTCGCCTTTTTCCATGGTGGCGATGGTCGGGTTGGCCATCGACAGGCGACCTTGCTTGGCGATGTCTGCGAACAGCAGCAGGGCAGGCTGAATGTTTTTCTCGTCGCCACCGTTGGCCAGTGCTGCGGCGAGAACGCCGTTGGCAGCTTGTGCGGCGGTGCTCACGTCACCGATGGAAACCTTGTATTTGCCGCCCTTGAGGTCAGCCCATTTGGTTGGAACTTCGGAACCGTGCAGCAGCTTCTTGTTGACGATGAAGGCGATGGTGCCGGTGTAGGCCAGTGCCCAGTTGCCGTCCTTGTCCTTGGCCCAGTCCGGGACTTGATCCCAGGTGCTTGGCTTGTAGGGTTGCACCACGCCTTGCTTGACTGCGATCGGGCCGAAGGCAGCACCGACGTCGCCGATGTCAGCGCTGGCGTTGTCTTTTTCTGCGGCGAACTTGGCGATTTCCTGAGCCGAACTCATGTCGGTGTCGATGTGTTTCAGACCGTATTTTTTGGCCAGGTCTTCCCAGGTGCCTTTCCAGTTGGCCCAGTCATCGGGCATGCCGACGCTGTTGACGGCGCCTTCCGCTTTCGCAGCGGCTTCGAGGGTTTTCAGATCTGTGTCGGCCGCCATGGCGGCGGTGCACATGGCAATGGTCGAGCCTAACAGTGTTGCCAGGAAAAGCTGTTTCATTCCGAAGCTCCTTGGTCGTGTTCAACGCTGCGATTGCGGTTTGTGTTGGTCTAGGTCAGCAATACCTGAGCCAATTTAAGGGGGCTGGATGACACTTTGATGTCGGTGACCTGGCGTCAGGCCTTTTTTTTGCCCGGTTTTTGCGGCTGCTCGATAAGCGTAGACCATGCCAAAAGCCCCGTAGGGCAGGGATTTGGCCGATGTATTGCAAGTCGTGAGTGCGACCGTTGAGCCGGTTTGTCATCTCTCGGTCATCTGCACTGCCTAGGCTTGCAGCACATGGAAACGGCGTGATCGTCGTGCAGTCTTGCCCCGAAACAGTGCTGGTCTAGTCCAGATAGGTAACGTTGATGCGCGATGAGGCAACAAAAGCGGTGACAGCGATCGGCCAGGTGTTGCAGGAGCAACTCGACCACGGACTTTTGGCGCCCGGCAGCAAATTGCCGGCCGAGCGCAAGCTCAGTGAGTTGTTTGGCACGACGCGGATAACTGTGCGTGAGGCGTTGTTGCAATTGGAGGCGCAGGGCCAGATTTATCGTGAGGAGCGGCGGGGCTGGTTCGTTTCGCCGCCGCGTCTGGCGTACAACCTGATGCAGCGCAGTCACTTTCACGCGATGGTCAGTGCGCAGGGACGGGTACCTTCGACCGAGGTTATTTCGGCCCGACTACAACCGGCTTCGGCGGCGGTGTGTGCGTGGTTGCAACTGCCGGCGTTGTCGAGTGTGATTCAGATTTGTCGGTCGCGGCGGATTGATGGGCGGCTGGTGCTATATGTTGAGCATTATCTGAATCCGCAGTTTTTTCCGGGGATTCTGGAGTTTGATCTGAATCAGTCGATTACCGAGTTGTATGCGCGGCATTACGATTTGCACTATGGGCGGGTGCGTTTCGAGATTGTGCCGACGTCTTTGTCGGTGGATGCGGCGGCGGCTTTACGGGTTTCGGTGGGGAGCCCGGGGTTGCGGATTGCCCGGGTTAATTATGATCAGCATGAGCGGTTGATTGATTGTGATCTGGAGTTTTGGCGACATGATGCGATTCATGTTGGGGTTGATGTTGTTTGATGTTGTTTGACTGTTTTGGGTGAATATTCGTTGCTGCGGTAACGGCCTCTTATGGTTTCGCCCTGACGGTCGACTCCCTTTGGCAAACGCCCCAAAGGAAGCAAAGGGCTTTACCCTGACGTTCGGCCCTCGCTGTGGCTCGGGTTCCTTCGCTCCGGGATTGATCCGGGCGCATCGTCTCCGGTTTGCTTCGCTGCACCTCCTCTCGATGTGTTCGACTTCGTCGAACGGTCGCTTCGCTCCCACCCCCGGATCAATCCCTCCACTCAGCCTGCCGACGGGCCTTTGAGATCAAGAGCTGCAGCCGAGCTAACGCTCATCCTGTTGAGTGGTGAAAAGCGAAGGGCGGGGTTTGCTTTTGTGTGGGAGCTGGTTTGCCAGCGCTGGCGGCGTGACAGCCGGCCAGTCTCTGGCAGGCTGCACACGGTCCAAATGTGGGAGCGAGCCTGCTCGCGAAAGCGCCCCCACGTTCACCTCAAGCTTATTTGCCCGCCCCCGCATTGGCATACAAATAATCCGTCGCCAGCGAGGCCAATGTCCTCACCCCCCCCACCAACGCCGACTCATCCACAAAGAACCCCGGATTGTGGTTCGGTGCAGCCTTGCTCATGTCCTGATCTTTTGGCGTCACGCCCAGAAACACAAATAATCCCGGCACTTCTTTGGCGAAGAACGAGAAGTCTTCCGCGCCACCCACCAGCGGCGCATTCACGACGTCATCCCTGGCTGCCCACTTCAATGTCGGCAGCATTTTGTCCGTCAGCGCCGGGTTGTTTATCGTCGGGTCGTATTTTTCGATGATGGTGACATCGGCTTTCGCACCGCCACTTTCAGCGATTTTCTCGATGGTCTGGCGTACGTCGGCGTGCAGTTTCTGGCGGATGCCGTAGTCGTACGAGCGGATGGTGCCGGTCATGTCGACTGATTCGGGGATGATGTTGTAGCGCGTGCCGCCATTGATGGTGCCGATGCTGACCACCGACGGATAAGACGAAATATCGGTGCGGCGGCTGACCACCGTTTGCAGGCCGACGATGGTTTGTGCACCGACGGTGATCGGGTCGATGCCGTCCCACGGGCGGCCGGCGTGGGTTTGTTTGCCAAGGATTTTGATGCGCAGGTCATCGGAGCTGGCGAGGGTGGCGCCGGGGCGGTAGGCGATCTGGCCGGCGGGGATGCCGGCCCAGACGTGCAGGCCGAAGACGGCATCGGGTTTCGGCGATTTCATCACGCCTTCCTCGACCATCATTTTCGCGCCCCAGGTGTTTTTGCCGTCGGGAATGAAGTCGCTTGGGCCTTCTTCGGCCGGTTGGAAGTAGAACACCACGGTGCCGGGCAGAGTGTCGCGCATGCCTGTGAGAATTTTCGCTGTGCTCAGCAGGATAGCGGTGTGGGCGTCGTGGCCGCAGGCGTGCATGACGTCGACTTCTTTGCCGAGGTAGGTGCCTTTGGCTTTGGAGGCGAACGGCAGGTCGGCGACTTCCTTGACTGGCAGGGCGTCCATGTCGGCGCGCAAGGCCACGGTCGGGCCGGGCAGGCCACCCTTGAGGATTGCGACTACGCCGGTGCGGGCGACGCCGGTTTTGACTTCCAGGCCTAGGGCTTTCAGTTGTTTGGCGACCAGTTCCGAGGTGCGTTTTTCCGTGTTGCCCAGTTCCGGGTGGGCGTGGATGTCGCGGCGGGTTTCCAGCAGTTCGGGTTCGAGCTGTCTGGCCTGTGCGGCGATCTGTTCACGGGTGCTTTCCATCGTTGCCGCACTGGCGTGACTGGCGAACAGAGTGAGCAAAACGGCTTGGGCAATGCGTGTCAGCTGCATCGGGTTTCTCCATGGTTATTGTTTTTCTGGCTTCCCTGCCTGTGACCCAAGTGTCGCTGCGAAGTGCTATTCCTTCGGCTGGCCACCACCGGCGGTGATCACTTGCACGCTCATGCGTGGCGTTGCCAGGTCCAGCCCGGCTTCGTCCAGATGTCGTTTCAGGGAAAGGTTAAACGCCCGCGAGACCTCCCACTGTTTGATCGGCGCAGTCTTGAATCGCGCGCGGAGGATCGCACTGCCGGACTCGAAACTTTCCACGCCTTGAATCTCCAGTGGCGACCAGATGTTGCGGCGTTGCAGCGGGTCGGTGCGCATTTTCTGGCCGACGTCGCGCATGAGTTTGATCGCGTCATCGATTTCCATGTTGTACGGCACGGCGACGCGGAAGATCGCGTAGCCGAATTCCCGCGAGTAGTTTTTGATGCTTTTGATTTCGCTGAACGGGATGGTGTGGACGATGCCGTCGATGTCGCGCAGGCGTACGGTGCGGATGGTCAGGCCTTCGACGGTGCCGAGGTGGCCGCCGACATCGACGTAGTCGTCGATGGCCAGCGAGTCTTCGATGATGATGAACAGGCCGGTGATCAAATCCGCGACCAGTGACTGCGCGCCGAAACCGATGGCCAGACCGATGACACCGGCACCGGCCAGCAGTGGCGTGACGTTCATGCCCATGTTCGCCAGAGCGACGATCAGCGCGATGATGAAAATCGTCACGAATAGCACGTTACGGATCAGCGGCATCATGGTTTGCGCGCGTGCGTTGGCCAGGCCTTTGCGCGAGCGGGTGAGGGCGTGGTGCACGGCAGTGTCGGCGAGGATCCAGATCAGCCAGGAGAAAATCAGTGTGCCGATCAGGCTGAACAGTTTGACGCTGATGTCATGGCCGTCACCTTCGGCGAAACCGATCAGCGACTGGCCCCAGACACGCAGGCCGAGTTCGATGAATACCAGCCACACAAACAGATGCGCGAGGGTATAGAAGAAGTTTTTCAGGCGCTCGGAATAGAGCGCGTGGCGTTTCGGCCCGCGTTGCGGTTTGAGTGAATGCCGGCGGACGAGGCCGTTTATCACCATGCACAACACCAGCAGCACGGTGCAAATCAGCGACTGGCGCAGCGCGGTGCTGGTGTCGCCGGCGGAAACGAAAGTGGCGAACAGCGAGATGCCGACCAGCACCAGCGCTGGCACGTACCAGAAGGTGCCGAGGATTTCGATGGTGTCGCTGAGGGCGCGGCGGGTCAGGCGGCGGGACAGCGGCTGGTTGCGAATCAGGTGCGCTACCGGCCGGCGGAAACGCAGGATGAACAATCCAGTCGACAGCGCAGCGAGCACATTGGCGATGGTCGCGGCGGTGTGCGCCAGATGCACGCCGAGTCCTTCGACCAGTCGCGGGTCGCTCAGGGCTTCACCGAATGCGGCGAAGCTGCCGATCAGCCACAGCGGCCGAAACGCCTGGTGGCGCAGGATGTACAACGCGCGATGGCGGTGCGGGCCGTCGAGCAGGGAAAAGGCGATGACGCAGATTGCCGAGAAGCAGGTGCCGACCACCAGCGCATAGGCCAATAGCATCGCCAGGCTTTTGCCCAGTGACGATGGCAGCGCGTAGCTCATGTAAACGGTGATCACCAGGGCGATCAGCCACGGCCCGAGTTTGCGCAAAGCGAAGCGCAACATGTCGAGGGCCTTGGGGTGTTGCGGCAGTTCTTCGGTGAGACCGAAGCGCATGCGTACGCGATGGCCGAGCCAGATCAGCGCGGCGGCGAGCAGGCTCCAGACCATCAGAATGATGGCGAAGGCAAAGATGATGGGCAGCCATTCGCTGGCCGGCAGTATCAGCGCCTTGAACTCATCCTTGGCCAGATCGAACTCGCTGGACCAGCGCGTCACCGGGCTGTCGGCGCCGGAGAACTGTTTCTCGAAATTGCTCAGTGTGCCGCCAATCAGGCCGAGCACGCCTTGTTCAGGTGAGGCCTGGGCTTTTTTCGTGGCGTCGCGGAGTTTCTTCAGATCGGTCAGCAACTGCGCGCGTTGCTTGTCGTTTTCCAGCGACTTGATGACTTCGTCGAGGGACTGCCCGAGCGGTTCCTGGGCTTCGGGCTGCGCCTTGCTGGTATTGAGCAGGCCCGGCAGACCGACCGCGTGGGCAGGCGCCACTGGCAGCAACGTCATCAGGCAAATGAGGAAAATACAGGGCAGAGCAAACAGACGAGCAAACACTAGGCGGTCAACCTCGCAAGGGGCGGATTCGCTGAAGTGTACGAGCCCGCCGAAAGCAATGCGAGCCGGGCACGGGTTTATTCGTTGAGTTTGGCGAGGATCTTGTAAATCACGGTAACGAGGATCGTCAGCATGCCGATCCACATCGCGAACACACCCGCGTTCTTGTCGCGGAAGTTGAAGCCGATGGCCAGCAGGATCATTCCGCACAGGATGGGAATGAGCATGGCGTGGAAAGAGGACATCGAGATCATGGTGACTGCCTTGTCGAAATGAATGATGTAAGTCTAGGCCGCTTTGGGCTGATCGGTATTGATCTGTGTAGGAGCTGCCGAGCCTTCGGCAGCTCCTACAGTGGGTCAGGGCAATTCGCGGCAGGCGTAGAACGCGCTCAGCACTTTGACCAGGTGCGCCAGGTCATGGCTGCCGCACAGTTCGCGGATCGAGTGCATGGCGAACGTCGGCAGGCCGATGTCGACAGTGCGCACGCCCAGGTGGCTGGCGGTGATCGGGCCGATGGTCGAGCCGCAGCCCATGTCGCTGCGCACTACGAAGCTTTGCACCGGTACTTCTTCGGCCATGCACAGATGACGGAAGAACCCGGCGGTTTCGCTGTTGGTGGCGTAGCGCTGGTTGCTGTTGACCTTGATCACCGGGCCGGCGTTGAGTTTCGGGCCGTGGTTGGCGTCGTGTTTGTCGGCGTAATTGGGGTGCACGCCGTGGGCGTTGTCGGCCGAAACCAGCAGGGATTTCTGAATGGTACGGACGAACTCGTCACCTTCGGGCAACAGACGGCGCAGGGTCTGCTCAAGCATCGGGCCATCGGCACCGCAGGCCGAGCAGGAGCCGACTTCTTCGTGGTCGTTGGCGACCAGCACGCAGGTCTCGTCGGTTTCGGCAGTGAGCAAGGCTTGCAGGCCGGCGTAGCACGACAGGAGGTTGTCGAGTCGCGCGCCGGCAATGAAGTCACCGTTCAGGCCAATGACTGCAGCACTCTGCGTGTCGTAGAAACTCAGCTCGTAATCGAGCACGACGTCGGCGTTCAGACCATGTTCGCGCGCCAATTGATCGGTGAGCACGGCACGGAAATCGACGCGCTCGTCACCGGCGAACTGCGCAAGAATCGGCGGCAATTCGGTCTGGGCATTGATCGCCCAGC
The DNA here is from genome assembly GCF_044218815.1 of Pseudomonas sp. A0308. NCBI lineage: Bacteria > Pseudomonadati > Pseudomonadota > Gammaproteobacteria > Pseudomonadales > Pseudomonadaceae > Pseudomonas > Pseudomonas sp. A0308. The sequence goes on along the minus strand of NZ_CP162581.1, from coordinate 1,470,454 downwards.
CCATGTTGGCTTCACGGTTCAGGTGAATGGCCAGATTGGGGATGATCGCGATGGGCGCCTTGAAGTCGATCAACTGGCTTTCGACTTTGCCGTCGCGGCGGAAGGTTACGCGGCCGGCCAGCGAGAGGTCACGGTCGAACCACGGCGCCAGCAGCGCACCACCGTAGACTTCAACACCCAGTTGCCAGAAGCCCTGGCGTTGCAGTTCCGGTTGCGGCTTGACCCGCAGGCACGGGCTGTCGGTGTGTGCGCCAACCAGGCGGATGCCACCGTGCAGCGGCGAGTTGCGGCCCATTTTGATCGCGACAATCGAGGAGTCATTGCGGGTGACGTAGTAGCGGCCGTTGGCCTCGGTGGTCCATGGCTCGCGCTCGTCCAGGCGCACAAAACCGGCAGCCTCCAGACGTTGCACCAGGCTGGCGGTAGCGTGGAACGGGGTAGGGGAGGCCTTGAGGAAGTCGATCAGGCCTTGGTTCAACTCTTCGCGCATAAGAAGCTCCAGACAGCAATGGGCGGGAGTTTAACGCATTGACCAGGGAATTGAATCTGAAGTGGATCCGTGTAGGAGCTGCCGCAGGCTGCGATCTTTTGATCTTTTTTTTGATTTACGAAACACAAGATCAAAAGATCGCAGCCTGCGGCAGCTCCTACATGGGGCTTTGCGGTGCTTGTCAGAACGGCGCCGGGCACTCGAAGCGCAGGCGTTCGCCGGTTTGCGGATGGGTGAAGCTGAGCATGCTCGCGTGCAGGCACAGGCGTGGCCACGCGGCGAGCGCTTGCTCGTGTGCGTAGAGACCGTCGCCGAGCAGCGGATGCCCGATCGACAGCATGTGCACCCGCAACTGGTGCGAACGGCCGGTGATCGGCGTCAGCTCGACGCGGCACCAGTCGCCGCAACGCTCCAGCACACGCCAGAAGGTCAGCGCATGTTTGCCGAATTCGTGATCGACCACGTGACGTGGCTTGGTGGGCGGATCGTAGCGCAGCGGCAGGTCGATGCTGCCACTGTCCAGCTCCGGCTGCCCCCAGGCCAGCGCGGTGTAGGCCTTTTCGGTTTCGCGGTCGTGAAACTGGCGCGACAGTTCGCGGTGACTGTCGGCGTCACGGGCGAGCAGAATGATCCCCGAGGTTTCCCAGTCCAGACGGTGGACGATGCGTGCTTCCGGGTAGCCGTTTTCCTGCAGGCGGGTAATCAGGCAGTCCTTGTTGTCGTCGGCACGGCCGGGCACCGAGAGCAGCAGGGTCGGTTTATTCACCACCAGTACAGCGGCGTCCTGATGGAGGATGTGGATGTTGGACAACGGCATTAAAACAGCCTCGTAACAAATGCCAACGGCGGCTCAGAACCATTCCGGGGTCGGAATGGCCCTGAGCCGCCGTAGCGACTACCGGATCGACTTAACGATCAGGCAGGGTGATGTTGAGTTCCAGAATCGAGCAACTGCCCTGGCTTTCCAGTGCAACATGTACGTCGTCGTTACCGATGTTGACGTACTTGCGGATCACGTCGACCAGTTCCTTCTGCAAGGCTGGCAAGTAATCCGGCGTGCTGCGCTGGCCGCGCTCATGCGCCACGATGATCTGTAGACGCTCTTTCGCTACCGAGGCGGTACTTGGCTTTTTGTTGGCACGAAAGAAGTCAAAAAGGTTCATTACCTACCTCCAAACAGGCGCTCGAAGAATCCCTTCTTCGTAACATCGAGGAAACGATGTTCTTTTTCTTTGCCCAGCAGACGATCAACGGCATCGCTGTAGGCCTGACCGGCATCGCTCTGGTCGTCGAGAATAACCGGGACACCCGAGTTGGAAGCCTTCAGGACAGCCTGGGATTCCGGGATGACACCCAGCAGGGTCACTGCCAGGATTTCCTTCACGTCTTCGACGCCCAGCATTTCGCCATCACTGACGCGCTGCGGGTTGTATCGGGTCAGCAGCAGGTGTTCCTTGATCGGCTCTTCGCCTTGTTCGGCACGACGCGACTTGCTGGCCAAGAGGCCGAGCATGCGGTCGGAGTCACGTACCGAGGACACTTCCGGGTTGGTCACGATGATCGCTTCGTCGGCGAAATACATGGCCAGGTGTGCACCTTTCTCGATGCCCGCCGGGGAGTCGCACACCACGAAGTCAAAATCTGCCTTGAGTTGCATCAGGACTTTTTCCACGCCTTCGACGGTCAGCGCGTCTTTGTCGCGGGTCTGACTGGCGGCCAGTACGTAGAGGTTTTCCAGGCGCTTGTCTTTGATCAGGGCCTGTTGCAGGTTGGCTTCGCCGTTGACCACGTTGACGAAGTCATACACCACGCGGCGCTCGCAACCCATGATCAGGTCAAGGTTACGCAAGCCCACGTCGAAGTCGACGATCACTGTTTTGTGGCCGCGCAGAGCGAGGCCGGTACCGATAGCGGCGCTGGTGGTGGTCTTACCCACACCACCCTTGCCGGATGTAACCACGAGAATCTTGGCCAAGGTGTTTCACCCCTAAGGAAGAAGGACTGTTTAGCCCCTGAAAAACATCTCTTGAAAACTACTGCAGTCGGACAGCCTTGGCTGGAATTTGGCTTTTGGCCTTTTTCCTACTTCGTTTGAGCCGTTTTCGCTACGTTTTAGAGATGCTTGGAAAATGCGGCAGTATCCGTTAAAGCCGAATGATGTTCAACACGTCGCCCGACAGGCTGACCTGTACGCCCGAGCCCCACATGGGGTCGCGACGCAAATCTTCGGAAACCTTGTAATGACCGGCGATGGAGATCAGTTCAGCGCTCAATTGCTGACAGAAAATCCGTGCCTTGGTATCGCCCTTCACGCCGGCCAGCGCCCGGCCACGCATTGGGCCGTATACATGGATGTTGCCATCGGCGAGAAGTTCCGCGCCCGGACTGACCGACGAAACCACAACCAGATCGCCACCCTGGGCATATATCTGTTGGCCACCACGCACTGGCGTCGTGATGACACGGGTCGGTTTGATGGTCGGCTCTGGCGGTTTTTCCGGCTTCTTTTTGACTTCGACTTCCGGGGTTTCCAGCGGTCGTTCACGGGCGCCGGACGGCGGCAGCACCGGGATGTCGATGGCGATGGCGGCGGCGATGTCTTCGATGCGGCTGGCGCGAATCGCCAGGGTGCGCAGGCCATGTTGACGGCATATGCGCATCAGCCCTGGCAGATCGACGGCGCCTTCACCGGGCGGCAGTTTGTCCAGCGCCAGGACCAGCGGTGCATTGCTGAAAAAATTTGGCGCCTGTGCGACTTTGGCGGCCAGTTGCCGATCAAGGCTTTCGAGATCGTTGCGGGACAGCTCCAGCACGGTAATGGCCAGCATGCTGCCCTTCAACTGGAACACGGGATCTTGGTCTGGCGATTGGATTTGGCTCATATCGGCATACAACGGCTTGTCACTAAAAGTGCCGAGACTTATAACGAGAACGCCCGCGAGCCGCAAGCCGGGTCGAACGATGTAGAATGCGCGGCCACTGTATTTACGGAAGCTTTAATGGATCGCCCGCGTTTTCGAAAAGCATTTCTTGCTCCACGCTTCTGGCCGCTCTGGTGCGGTCTGGGGCTTTTGTGGCTGATTGTGCAGTTGCCGTATCCGGCACTGCTGACCATCGGTCGAGTTTTGGGCGCGTTGATGTATCGCGTGGCCGGCGACCGGCGGCGCATCGCCAAACGCAATCTGGAACTGTGCTTCCCGGAAAAGTCCGCCGCCGAGCGCAAGCGTCTGCTCAAGGAAAACTTTGCCTCAACCGGTATCGCTTTTTTTGAAATGGCGATGAGCTGGTGGTGGTCCCGCGAGCGCCTGGCAAAACTGGCGCACATCGAAGGTCTTGAGCATTTGCAGCAGGCTCAGCGCGAAGGTAAAGGCGTGATCCTGATGGCGGCGCACTTCACCACCCTGGAAATCGGCGCGGCGCTGCTCGGCCAGCAACACACCATCGACGGCATGTACCGCGAACACAAGAATCCGCTGTTCGATTTTGTTCAGCGTCGTGGGCGCGAGCGGCACAATCTCGATTCGCTGGCGGTGGAGCGCGACGACGTGCGCGGCATGCTCAAGTTGCTGCGCTCAGGTCGGGCGATCTGGTACGCACCGGATCAGGACTACGGCGCCAAGCAGAGCATCTTCGTGCCGTTGTTCGGCATTCAGGCCGCCACCGTGACCGCGACCAGCAAGTTTGCACGGTTGGGCAAGGCGTTGGTGGTGCCGTTCACTCAGGAGCGCCTGGCCGACGGCAGCGGTTACCGCATGGTCATCCATCCGCCACTGGAAGGTTTCCCCGGTGAGACCGAAGAGGCCGACTGCATCCGCATCAATCAGTGGGTCGAGAGCGCGCTGCGGGCCTGCCCCGAGCAATACCTGTGGGCGCATCGCCGCTTCAAGAGCCGTCCGCCGGGCGAGCCGAAGTTGTATGCCAAACGCGGTTGATTGACCCATCCCCTTAAGCACCATGGAGTGTTGCGATGAGCCCTGCTGAACCGGTCACAGGTTTGATTCTTTCCGGCGGCGGGGCTCGGGCGGCCTATCAGGTAGGGGTGTTGGCGGCGATTGCAGAGTTGCTGCCATTGGGCGCGGACAACCCTTTTCCAGTGATCGTCGGCACCTCGGCCGGGGCGATCAATGCGGTCAGCCTTGCCAGCGGCGCCACCGATTTTCGCGCCGCCATCGAACGCCTCACACTGTTCTGGCAGGGCTTTCGCAGCCATCGCGTGCTGCGCAGTGACTGGCCTGGCGTGATCCATCAGGCCAGTCGGTTTGTCAGCCATAGTTTGCTCGGCATCGGTCGACAGATGCCGGTGGCGCTGCTCAACAGTTCGCCACTGCGCGATCTGCTCAATGAAAAGCTGCACCTGCCCGGCATTGCCGAATCCATCGCTCAAAAGCAATTGCGCGCCGTGGCGGTGACTGCGTTCGGCTACGAATCGGGGCAAGCGGTGACGTTCTATCAGGGCGGCGGCGTGATCGATGCGTGGCTGCGTCATCGGCGCATTGGCGTGCCGACGCAGTTGTCGGTGGAGCATCTGTTGGCCAGTTCGGCGATTCCGTTGCTGTTCGCGCCGGTGAAGATCGGCGAGGAGTATTTCGGTGACGGCGCGGTCCGCCAATCGGCGCCGATCAGCCCGGCGCTGCACCTGGGCGCGACTCGCGTGCTGGTGGTGGGCGTCAGCGGCAACCCGCGCGGGGTTGATCCGCAGCAGCCGCTGGAACGCACCTACACCGGTCAGCAGCCGACGCTGGCGCAGATCGGCGGGCACATGCTCAACAGCACGTTCATTGACAGTCTGGAGAGCGACATCGAGTTGCTTCAGCGCTTGAACCAGTTCAGCCATTTGATGCCCGATGGCACGCCGACCCGCGCATTGGGCGTGGCGCCAGTGGAGGTGCTGGTGATTTCGCCAAGTCAGCCGATCGATGAGATCGCGGCGCGGCATCGCCAGGAATTGCCGGCGGCGTTGCGGTTGTTCTTGCGTGGACCGGGTGCGACCAGGACGAGTGGGGCAGGGGTGTTGAGTTACCTGCTGTTCGAGGCGGGGTATTGCAGCGAGCTGATTGATCTGGGGCGGCGGGATGCGTTGGCCAAGCGTGAGGCGCTGTGCCGGTTTCTGGGGCTGTCCGAAGCGGTGGTTCCAGCCTGAACCCGGTGGTGCGGCAATCGCTGGCTTGCCAGCGATGCTTTAAAGCAAAAGATCGCAGCCTTGGCCAGCTCCTACAGGGGAATGCGGTCCCCTGTAGGAGCTGGCGCAGCCTGCGATCTTTTGATCTTTATCAGAAGTGGAACTTCACCAGGAAGTTGGTCACGCTCTGATTGGTCTTGAACGCACCGGTGTCGTCGATCCCGTACTTGTCTTTCCAGTAATCGTATTCAACACCCACATACAACTGCTTCTCGCCATAACTCAGCGCCTTGCCCAAGTCGTATTTGACCTGTGGGTTGAAGTGCAGGTTGGCGTGGTAGTCGCCTTTTGAGTTGGAATCGTTGTCGGTCACCCAGTCCATGTAGCCGTCGATCAGGATATTCGAATTGCCCACCGGCACGGTGTAGGACCACACCGGGGTGATCTGCCAGACGTTGTCACCGGCGCGCGAGCCTTCGGTGTGACGCTGGTAGAAGTTCAGCTGGAAGTAGTCGAAGCCCGGGATGGCCAGGTCGAAGCCCGGACCGATCAGGTAGGACTCGGTGTCACCTTCGCCGAACTCGTAAGTCATCGCCAGCAGGACATCTTTGATCGGGCCGAACTCGATCTTCTGGTCGAGAACCTTGCCCAGCGAGATGCGTGGCTGGAACTCGCCGTAGTAGGTGTTCGGACCGTTATTGAAGTCCTTTTCACCGTTGTAGAAGATCTTGTCGAGGAAGAAGAAGTTGTCCCCGTACTTCCATCCGTCAGCGTGTTCAAAGGTGACGGTTTGCTGGATGCGCGGGTTGACCTGGAAGTCCTTGCCATAGAGGTAAGTCAGGCTGTTGTCCTGCCATTGCAAGAGGCCTTCGGCCATGGCCTGCCCCCCGGCCAGCAAGGATCCCGCAAGCATCAGGCTGGTGCACATACGTTTCATTCGGTTGCTCCCAAAGTAGGTGTTCCACGTTTATTTTTTTGATCGGCGCTCTGGTGTGGCGCCTTTTTTCGTCGCTGCAAAAAGTCATCCGATCGGTCAGCTTGTTTGCTGTTAGCAAGAGCTGAGCCAAGGCTTTTCGAAAAGCAAAAAAACGCCCGTCGGCTGCTGAAAAACAGTCGATTGAGCGTGTTTTCGGAGTGCCTCGGTACTGACCGGGGCCGGGATAAGTTGGCCCGCTGGTCAGGAATTAAATTCGGGCTTTTTTTTAGACCGAATTCAAGAGGCCGCGGAGAATACTGACTCGCAGGCCTCGCCTCAAGTGCCCCGCAACAGAGCACCGACGACAGGCATGGGGCACGGTTGCGGGCCATCTTAGAAGTGCACCTTCACCAGCAGGCTGGCGGTGTTCTGATTGGTGTCGAAGTTATGGCTGTTTTCGACGCCGTACTTGTTCTTCCAGTAGCTGTATTCGGTGCCGACATACAGCTGCTTCTGACTCCAGCCCAGGGCTTTGCCCAGGTCATATTTGATCTGCGTATTGATGTGCAGATTGGCGTGGTAGGTGCCGCGCGAGTTCTCGTCGTTGTCGACCACCCAATCCAGATAACCATCGATCAGCAGGTCGGAATTGCCCACCGCAATGCTGTAGGACCAGCCGGGCGTGATCTGCCAGACGCCATCGCCGGGGCGTGGGCCTTCGGTCTGGCGGCGGAAGATGTTCAGGGTGACGTAATTGAAGCCAGGCACTTTGAGGTCGAAGCCGGGGCCGATCAGGTAGGCCTCGCTTTCACCTTCGCCGTACTCGTAGGTCATCGCCAGCAGCACGTCCTTGATCGGGCCGAACTCGATTTTCTGGTCGAAGATCTTGCCGAACGAGAAGCGCGGGGTGAATTCACCGTAGAAGGTGTGCGGGCCTTTGTTGCGGTCTTCCTGGCCGTTGTAGAAGATCTTGTCGACGAACAGAAAGTTGTCGCCGTACTTCCACTTGTCGGCGTGCTCGAAGGTCACCGTCTGCTGGATCGACGGGTTGATCGCGAAATTCTTGCCGTACAGGTAGCTGAGGCTGTTGGTCTGCCAGAGCAGTAAATCGCCGGCCATGGCCTGGGATGCGGCGAGCAGGCCGCCGCTCAATAGCAAACTCGATTGCGTGCGAATCATCTGTTGCTCCCTCTTGTTTTTATTTTTCAGGCGCAGAGCTGCTTTCCCTGTGGGAGCGAGCCTGCTCGCGAAAGCGGTGTATCAGTCAACGAGAGTGTTGAAGCTGATGACGTCTTCGCGAGCAGGCTCGCTCCCACAAGGGGCTATCGGTGTTGCTGTTAATGCGGGTGCGCGTGGCAGTCGTTGATCGCGGCGCGCTCGGCGCCGCCAAGAATGTTGAACAGCAGATTCAGCGTCAGCGCGCTGAGCGTTGCCATGGCGATGCCGCTGTGGGTGATCGGGCTCATCCACATCGGCAGATGTGCGAAAAACTCCGGCCGCACCACCGGGATCAGGCCCATGCCGATGCTCACCGCCACCAGCAACTGATTGCGCCGGTCACCGATATCGGCTTCCTGAAGGATCTTGATCCCGGTCGCGGCGACCATGCCGAACATCGCAATCGCTGCGCCGCCGAGTACCGCTGAAGGAATCGATGCCACCAGGAACGCGGCTTTGGGCAGCAGGCTCAGGACGATCAGCAAGCCGCCGGCAACGATGGTCACCGAACGGCAGCGCACGCCGGTCATCTGCACCAGGCCGATGTTCTGCGCGAAGGAGGAGTGGGTGAAGGTGTTGAAGAAACCGGCGAAGAACGAGGCGCCAGCATCGCACAGCAAACCGCGACGCAGCATGCGCGGGCAGACTTCCTGGCCGGTGATTTTGCCCAGCGCGAGGAACATCCCGGTGGACTCCACGAAGATGATCACCACCACCAGACACATCGACAGGATCGGTGCGAGTTCGAACTTCGGCATGCCGAAATGCAGCGGAGTGACGAACTGAACCCACGGCGCAGCGGCCATGCCGCTGAGGTCGACCATGCCGATCGCGCCGCAAAGCACGTAGCCCAGGCACATGCCGATCAACACGGAGATGTTCACCCAGAAACCGCGCATGAAACGGTGGACCAGCAGGATGGTGGCCAGCACCAGTGCGGCAATGGCCAGATAAATCGGTGAACCGAATTGTTCGGCATCAACGCCGCCACCGGCCCAGTTCACGGCCACGGGGAACAGCGACAAACCGATCGAGGTGATGACGGTGCCCGTCACCAGCGGCGGGAAGAAGCGCACGACCTTGGACATGAACGGCGCGATGATCATGCCGAAGAATCCGGCGGCGATCGTCGCACCGAAGATGCCTTGCAGACCGATACCGGGCATGCCGGCCATGGCGACCATGCTGCCGACAGCGGCAAAACTGGCGCCCATCATCACCGGCATGCGAATGCCCATCGGGCCGATACCGAGCGACTGCACGATGGTGGCGATACCAGCGACCAGCAGGTCGGCGTTGATCAGGAAGGCGATTTCTTCACGACTCAGGCCAGCGGCCTGTCCAATGATCAGCGGCACCGCAATGGCACCACCGTACATCAGCAGAACATGTTGCAAACCGACCAGAATCAGTTGCAAAAGGGGCAAACGCTGAATGGCGGGTGCGTCGGGGATGCGCGCTTTGGACAGCTCGGACATGCAACACCTCGGATCTTTTTATTCTTGTGATTAACAGCTGCCGGGTGGCTCACAGCTGTTTCTTTGCATCAGGTAAAACTGCGCTAAGGCGATTCGCGAGCAGGCTCGCTCCCACAGGAAATGCGCGATCTCTGTGGGAGCGAACCTGCTCGCGAAGCTTTGTTACTTAGTTGGTCTGGGCTCCCTGGGCGATCCATGCACCGATCAGGTCACGTTCCTGCTGGGTCATCTGTGTGATGTTGCCCAGTGGCATGATCTGCGTGGTGATGGCCTGCGCCTGGATCCGCGCCGCGTTCTGGCGGATCTGCTCAGGGGTGTCGAGCATCACACCGGCCGGAGCTGCGCTGAACAACGGGCTGGTTGGTTTGGCCGAGTGACAAACTGTGCAACGCTCTTGAATCACGTTGTGCACTTTGTCGAAGCCTGGGCCGGCGTTGGAGGCTTGCGCTGGTGCTGCTGCAGGTTCGGCAGGTGCAGCAGGTTGCGCCGCTTCAGCCGGTTTCAAGCCACCGCCCACTGCAGTTTCCGGCAATGGCTGGTACTCGATTTTCGCTGGAGCCTTGGCCACTTCCGGTGCGGTCGACATCGGCGCAGGGCCGGTGACGTACGCCAGAGTGATCATGCCCACCGCTGCAACAGGCAGCGTCCAGGCGAACTTGTGGCTGTCGTGACGGGTGTTGAAGTAGTGACGCACCAACACTGCAAACACCGCGATTCCGGCCAGGATCAACCAGTTGTACTGGCTGCCATACGTGCTCGGGAAGTGGTTGCTGATCATGATGAACAGCACTGGCAGGGTGAAGTAGTTGTTGTGACGCGAACGCAGCAGGCCTTTGGCCGGCAGCGCCGGATCCGGCGTGCGGTTCTCGGCAATCGCCGCTACCAATGCCCGTTGCGCCGGCATGATGATGCGGAACACGTTACCGACCATGATGGTGCCGATGATCGCGCCAACATGCAGGTACGCACCACGACCGCTGAACACCTTGCTGAAGCCATATGCCGCGCCGATGATCAGCACGAACAGGATGAAGCCGAGCAGGGCAGGGCGTTTGCCCAGCGCCGAGTCGCAAAGGAAGGAGTAGACGAACCAGCCGACGAACAGAGAGCCAATGCCCAGTGCAACGCCTTCAGGGCCGGTCAGGCTGCTGCCCGGTGCCAGCAGGTACAGCGTCGGGTTGTAGTAAAAGACTACGCACAGCAGCGCGATCCCCGACAGCCAGGTGAAGTAGGCTTCCCATTTGAACCAGTGCAGGTTGTCCGGCATGGTCGGGGGAGCCAGTTTGTATTTTTCCAGGTGATAGATGCCGCCACCGTGGATCGCCCACAGATCACCGGCCAGACCGGTTTTCGGGTTGATGCGGTTGAGGTTGTTCTCCAGCCAGACGAAATAGAACGACGCACCGATCCAGGCCACGCCAGTAATCATGTGAACCCAGCGCACGCTCAGGTTCAGCCATTCCAACAGATGTGCTTCCACAGTCTTTACCTCTCGCCTGTCACTCTGTTGTCGAGTGATCAGACCTTCTCTTATTGGTGGGGGGCGAGGATCAAACGCTCATCCTCTTTGAAAAAATGCTCATCGCAGTTATTGCCTGTGCCACTGCGATCAACCACCAGGAAGTCATCCCGCTTTTCGATCGTCAGCACCGGATGGTGCCAAACGCCGCGATGGTAATTAATGCCCTGCCTGCCGTTGGTGACGAAGGCGCGGACCAAGCCTGATACAGGTTCATCGCCAAGTGGCGCGACCACGATCAGAAAGGGGTTGCCGAGCAGCGGAATGAAAGCCTGGCTGCCCAGCGGATGGCGTTCCAGCATGCAAACGGTCAGCGGCATGTCCTGCGCGTCGGCGCGGAAGATACTGATGATCGCGTTGTCCTCCGGCTGAGCGGTTTCGACCGTCGCCAGTTTATGGAAGCGCATGGTCGAACCGTTGTTGATCATGAAGTGATCGCTGCCGTCGGTTTCGATCACGTCACCGAAAGGGGCGAAGGCTTCTTTGCTCAGCGGTTCAATCGTCAGTGTGCGCATGCTGTTCTTCTTATCCGAATTCTGTGTTGACTGTTTTGATGCCTTCGCGAGCAGGCTCGCTCCCACATTTGGAATGCAATCCCCTGTGGGTGCGACGGTGCGACGATTCGACGTGCTCGCGAATGGGTTCAACCTTATCTAGCGACCTTGCCCAAAACGCGCAGGCGACTCACACCACCATCCGGGAACACGTTCAGGCGGATGTGGGTGATCGGGCCCAGTGCCTTGATCTGCTCGACGAAGGTGTGTTCGGCGTGCATTTCCAGTTTCTGGCTTGGCAGCAGATCGCGCCAGAACAGCGACTGGGTTTCGATCTGGCTGTCAGTACCGCCCTTGACGAACGCGCCCTGAATCGAGCAGGTGTCCGGGTAGTTGCCCTTGAAGTGCAGGGTGTCGACGATGATTTTTTCGATCTCGCCCGGGTGGCCCAGTGCGACGATCACCCAGTCATTGCCCGGCGTGCGACGACGTGCAGTTTCCCAGCCGTCGCCCATGTTGATGCCACGGCCCGGGTTGAGGATGTTGCTCATGCGGCCGAAGTGTTCGTCGGAGCAGGCGAGGGCGCGACCACCGTTAAGGGCGGCTGCCAGGTCGATTTGCTCATTGTCGCCAACGGCCGACCAGTCGCGATGCGGCACACCGTACACGCGCAGACGGGCAACACCGCCGTCCGGGTAGATGTTGAAGCGCAGGTGGCTGAACGCTTTGTCGTTGCTGATTTCGTGGTAGTGGTGGCTGTTGCCCTGCAGCTCGACGGCCGACAGCACTTCAGTCCACTGAGTGTTTTCATCAGGCTCGCCCGACGCCAGGAAGCACGCTTCCAGAGAGGCCGATGGCGGGTAGTTGCCGGTGAAGAATGAAGTGTCGATGTCCACGCCTTTGATCGAACCCGGAACGCCCAGGCGGATCACGGCGCTGTCGAAGCCTTCGAAGCGCTTGCGGCGCGACTCCCAGCCGTCCATCCACTTGCCGTTGTCATCGAACACGCCCTCCTTCCATACGGCCGGGGTCGGTTGGAACAGACGATTGGCGTCTGCGAACCAGTCATCGGTGACCGAGATGATTTTGGTGCCCAGACGGGCATCGGCCAGGTTGACGAACTTCTCGAAAGGTACGGCGTAAGCTTTCATTCTTCTTGTCTGCCTTTAAATAAGTTGGCTGGGGATGCTTGCAAGACCCTGGGCATTCTCCGCGTCTGACATGCTCGGGTCAGGCTTCGCTAGAGGGTCAGTAAACGGAACAGGGCGATCTTGTTGATCTCCGCCAGCGCGCATTTGAATTCGGTATCCGCCGAATTGTGAATGCGCGTTTCGAACGCCGCGAGGATCTGATGCCGGTTGCTGCCTTTTACCGCCATGATGAAGGGAAACTTGAACTTGGCTTTGTAGGCGTCGTTCAGCTCGGTGAAGCGCTGGAACTCTTCGGCCGTGCATTGGTGAATACCGGCGCCAGCCTGTTCATTGGTGCTGGCTTCGGTCAGTTCGCCCTGGACGGCGGCTTTGCCGGCCAGGTCCGGGTGAGCGTTGATCAGTGCCAGTTGACTGGCGTGATCGGCGCTCAACAGGATGTCGCTCATGCGCTGGTGCAGGGTTTCGATCTCGTCGATCGAAGCGTCTGCGCCCAGGTCGTAGGCCTTCTCGGCCACCCATGGCGAATGCTCGTAGATGTCGGCGAAGGCTTTGACGAAGGCGTCGCGGCTCAGGGTCGACGGTTGAAGGGTTTGAAAGCGGCTCATTTGGCGGCCCCTTGGTGCGGGTGGGTTTCGTGCCAGTGACGCGCGATGTCGACGCGACGGCTGAACCACACCTGTTCATGACTTTTGGCGTATTCGATAAAGCGCTTGAGCGAAGCGATGCGACCCGGACGGCCGATGAGGCGGCAGTGCAGACCGATCGAGAGCATCTTCGGCGCTTCGGCACCTTCGGCGTAGAGCACGTCGAACGCGTCTTTGAGGTATTCGAAGAAGTCGTCGCCCTTGTTGAAACCCTGCACCTGAGTGAAGCGCATGTCGTTGGTGTCCAGCGTGTACGGGATCACCAGGTGCGGCTTGCCGGTCGGGTTGTTCGGCTCCCAGTAGGGCAGGTCGTCGTCGTAGGTGTCGCAGTCGTAAAGGAAACCACCTTCTTCCATGACCAGGCGACGAGTATTCGGGCCGGTGCGACCGGTGTACCAGCCCAACGGGCGCTCGCCGGTGAGTTCGGTGAGGATGCGGATGGCTTCGAGCATGTGCTCGCGTTCCTGCGCCTCGTCCATGTACTGGTAGTCGATCCAGCGGTAGCCGTGGCTGCAGATCTCGTGACCGGCCTCGACCATCGCGCGGATCACGTCCGGATGGCGCTGGGCGGCCATCGCGACGGCGAAGATGGTCAGCGGAATATCGAATTCCTTGAACAGCTTGAGGATCCGCCAGACGCCCGCACGGCTGCCATACTCGTAAAGCGATTCCATGCTCATGTTGCGCTCGCCTTGCAGCGGCTGGGCGGCAACCATTTCAGAGAGGAACGCTTCGGATTCTTTGTCACCGTGCAGAATATTGCGCTCGCCGCCTTCTTCGTAATTGAGCACGAAAGACAGGGCTACACGGGCATTGCCCGGCCAGTGTGGGTGAGGAGGGTTACTGCCGTAACCGATCAGGTCGCGTGGGTAGTCAGCGCTCACTGCAGTCTTCCTTCTTGTTCATGACTTATTCAAAGTCGGGATTACGTGGCTGCCTGGCGATGAGATTGCAGGCTGGCGTCACAGCGATGGGCTGATTGTATACAACTTTAATCGCACTTTGTAAGCCTGAATTTTCGCATTTTTCACCGACTGTCATCTTTTGCTGCTATTGGCGTGAGCCTGCAAGAAACCTGCCTGACTAGTCAGTTAATGGATGTAAGGTGCAATGTTCATGCGCTTGCGGGGTAGACCGGGAGAAAAGCCCCGGATGGCGGGGACGAAGCAAAAAATGTCGTTTTTATTGTGTACAATTTTTTTGAAAAGTGTCTTAATCAGTCGCTCGCCGCAGCTTTTCGTGCTCCGAATCGGTGCGGTCTCCTTTTCAACTGACTTCGGGAGGCGCGAAGTCTGACTGCTCCATGCAGGCAGGCGCGCAGAATCAATGGGACGTTTGACTACACACGTTTTGGACGCTGCACACGGTTGCCCGGGCAGCTCGATCAAGGTCGAGTTATACCGCGTTGAAGGTTCGCAGCTGGAATTGGTCGCCAGCGCGACAACCAACAGCGATGGCCGGGTCGATGCGCCGCTGTTGCAGGGCGATGACTACCGTACCGGGGTTTATCAGGTTCAGTTCCACGCTGGCGATTACTACCGCGCCCGTGGTGTGCAACTGCCGGAGCCGGCGTTTCTGGATGTGGTAGTGCTGCGGTTCGGCATCTCTGCCGAACAGGATCACTACCACGTTCCATTGCTGATCTCGCCTTACAGCTACTCCACGTATCGGGGCAGCTGACCCCCAAGCGGCTGCCCCTGCCGGGAAGCGACTGCGCATATAGCTTCTTTGGTCTTTCGCCCGCTCACACTGCGGGCTTTTTTTCGTCTGCGAATCGGCCTGCCATGTTCGGTCGCGCGCGCTCAAGGCTCAGACCGGGCAAAGCGCTCATGCCTTCGCCAGTTGGTGCTCGCAGCGATTGAGCACAAGCAAATCTGAATAGCTGATGTCGCGAGACGGGTCGCTGCTCAAGGTCCATTTGCGTTGCGCCAGGTTGTACTTCAAGTGGCCTGCGCTGCCATCGGCCATGATCATGTGGCTGACGCGCATTTCCTTGTCGGCAATCCCGGCGAATGCCTCCGGCCAGGGTGATTGGTCATCTTTGGGCGGCTCGAAATATCTCCCGTCCAGACCACCGGGATACACCATGTCAAAGATCAGGTCGACGGTATAAATAATCCCGTGGGCGTCGATGACGAAGATCTGGTCCACGAGGTCTTCGCCGCTGTATTCGGGCACATGAATGGTGGTTGAGCCCAGATACAAGCGCGTTCCAAGCAACTCGATGGTGAACTTGCCGAGCTCCCGGGCATCGAGCTCCCACGTGGATGAATAGTCCAGCCTGTGGACGGCATTCGCGAGGCCACCGGGAGTGGACAGGCGGAATATCATTTTTTCGCACAGATGCACCAGGTAGGTTCCCCCGCTGCCCTCGATGCTGGTGATACGCGATTGGCCAGGAATGTAGGTCAACAGGCTGCAAGAGTTTCTGTCGCCGAGTTCATAAGGTGCCTGTTCAGGCAGCCGGAAGAAGTAGTTGTCGGGTTTCATCTTCAATGGCAGGGCAACGGGGGCGAAGGAGCGCGAGTTGCGTGCGAGACGATACAAGTCGGTTCTCGGCGCCGCAGCCATCTCCTTGGTCAGGGTGACGGTATGAACCTTGCCGTCCCTGAAGACGAGAGAGTAGCCATGGTTGATCTGGTTATTCACGATCTTCTGCAGCGCGTCTTCCAGCGTCATGGCCTTGTGAGTGGCAAACTTGCTGATCTCCAGAACTTTATCTTCGAAATGGAAATAGTAACTGCAGGTGATGTTGATCTTGTCACTCGGCGATGAATGTTCCCAGTCGATCTCTGTGTCGAAAAAGATGTTCACCGAGGTCAATTCACTACTGTCGAAATCGAGAAATATACGCGAACCGTAAAGGGCCGCGCTTTGGCCGGAAATGATTGAACTGTGCCGGGTATGACGCTGGACGTAATAATCGGTGAATGTATTGGCCGGGACATTGTGGGCCAACCGTGCATCGAGAATGGTGACAGGTTCCTGCCCACCTTCACGGGTGACGATTGCCTTGATCTCAACGGATGTGGCTTCAGTAATTTGTTCAGGCAGATCGGGTTTGAGGTGGAACCTGTCCCGAGTGACAACGGTAATTCTGTTATTGATCAACACTCGCACGCCATCTGTCTGTCGGTACACATCGTGGATGTACAGCTTGCTGCGACGAGCGTCATCAAAGTCGAACTTCAATGTGATCTCGAGCGTGGTTTTGACGATTCGCCATGTTTCGATGAGATCCATTCTCCAGTCGAGAACGATCGCGCTTTCTTCAACACCGTCTTCTGTAATTGACAGGTTGTTGGCGGTTTGCGGGAGGTTGTAGATATCCTGTCCCGACCCGCCGAAGGCTGCGGCGCCTTCCTTGTGCAGATGGATCGTGTCGTCACCGTCGCCTGCGTGGATCGTATCCTTGCCTCGCGACACAATGATATCGGCGTCCTTAGAGCCGGTAACGATCGTCGTGCCGTTGCTCAGTGTATGAATCTCGTTGATACGCTCCAGCAGCGCTTTGAAGGAGTACCTGTTGCCCTCTTCGGACGCGGCATCCGGGGTGAAGACATGCAAGGTCCCGGCGGACAGGTCCAGGTCATAGCCGCGGCCGCCAGCCTGCGATGTCTGCGTACCGTCGAACTCCAGCGAATTGCGACCGCCACCCCCTCTGAGGATGGAATGCCGGGTATCGTCGGGGTCAGGGTTGTCGAGCACCTGGGCCGCGTTCTGCATAATGAACCGGTCATTCTCGACGCCCCCGGTGAGGACTTTCTTGCCGTTCGTGAAGTAGAAAACATTGGGTTTGTTTTCCACGCCTGTGACCGTGTCATTCCCGCCGCCCAGCAGCCATAAAATGTTTTTGCCGTTGTCGGCGCTGCCCAGTTCGGCGCCGGGTGTTTGCGTGGTGACGCCATCCCGCGCGTCTATCAGATCGTCTGCATCGCTGAGGTGCGGGATGTAGACGATTTTCGAGGTTTTCAGACCCCACTGTGTGACGTACTCGCGCCGGGGAAGCAGCGTGACCTCGAATGCACCGTTAACCACCGCCTCCGTGGTGTCTTTCATGGTCTCGTCGAGGTATTTCCTGGCCGTTGTTTTCAATTGGCGAGCATGTTCGGCCCGAGCCTTGGCGCTTTCATAGCGATTGAGAATGTCCTGGTCGGGCTCCATGAATACGAACTTGAACCAGCCGGTACGCCAGCGCTCCTCCAGTGTGAGTTCAATGTAGTCATCGATGTCATCGACCAGGCGCACCGCGCCGTAGATCTGCGCGCCGATGGCCATCATCGCGCCGGCAGCCAGGCCGACCGGGCCGGCGAACGAAAACCCGGCCATGGCCGCGGACCCCAGGACTACCGTCATCGCGGCACTGGCAATGTTCAAACCGGCGCCTACATAGTGGTCTGCCGCCTCTTTTCCGGATCGAGCCTCGGCAGCCTTCAACTCCCTCACCGCACTCATGATGTCGAAAGGCAAGGTCAGTGCCCCCCCGACGATCCCGCCGGTGCGCGACCATCTGAGTCCCGCCCGGGTTTTGGCGAAGTCCTTGAAAGCATTGTTGCCGGCTTCGATCATGCCCTTGCCGATGCGCGTCGTGGCCACGTCGAAAGCGATCGAAGCACCTTCCGTCACCACCCCCAGGCCATTGAAAATGGCCTCGCCGCCATTGTTGACCTGGAGGGCGTCGTGGACTCCGCGCAGGCCCATCAATATGCCGAACAGTTGCAGGCCGACGCTCGCGCCGAGGGTGCCGTATTGTCTGATCAGCGCCCAGCGGGGGTAGTTGGCCTTGCCGTCACTGATCAGGCGCAGATCGATCTTCTGGGCTGCATTCAAAAGCTGGATGGTTTTTTTGCGATAGCCACTTTCGTCCAGCGGTGGATTGGCTTCTTCCCTGATGATCGCAAGCGCATCGGCGGGGCGTGCGATCGCCATTTCGTAGAGAAAGGTTGGAAGCAGGTAGTTGTCGCCGAAGGAGGTGATCTTGATGCGTTTTTCGATTTCGCTGTAATTGAATTGCAGCGAATTGATGAAAGAGCGGCGGGGGTTACGAAACAGCGTGTTATCGCCTGTCAGCGGTTCGCCGTTAACCGTGGCGCCGAGGGCATCGAGTGATCTTCGTGTGATCGAGTAGGCGCCAATTTTCATCGGACCGAATAAAGCGTCGAGGTCTTTTAATTGATTGGGCTTGCGTTGGGTATGGGATGTCTCGTTGTCAGTGGCGTTGTCACGGTCAAAATCAATCGTTGATTCCGTATAGGGGTTGGCATGATCGCCAAGCTCTGTAACAACCACAGCATCCTGCATTGGAAACGGATGTTTCACGGGGCCAGTCATTTGAACTTCCTTGTTCAGTTGCGTTGAATGTGCGCCGCCATGCTAATTGCAAGTTTTTCAGGTGTATATCGGCGGGAAGTTACCGTCCATTGCGGCAAACTGCTGTCGGTTATTTATTAAAAGGCATGCCAATTGGAGCAGCATAAGGCTGCTCCAGTTATCTCTGATTCAGTGTTTACCAAGCTTGTTTAAGTGAGGGAGTCAACTTTCACGCACGATATAGAGCGCGGGCGACATACCCGTCAGTTCAATGCCACCCACCAGGTAGATGATTTTCATCTCGCTGACTAGCGTAAGCAGCCTCAGGTACGCCGTCTCGCCCACTACGGCGCGAAATTGCGGGTTGGCAATCTCGAACCCCGGCAGCGTGGCACGGTGCAACAGGTTGTGCGGATCATCCGGAATTTTCAGCACAAACACGGCATCGAGTCCTTCACGGTGAAACACCACGGCGTTCTCGTTGAGTGCCCGACTGCTGGCATACAGGCTGTAGCCATTGTGCTGCAGGACGGTTTTGAACAGGGTCTGCAGGCTGGCGCTGTCAGGGGCCGCCAGATAGGCGCTCCACTCGGGCAGGCGCGAGGGGTCAAAGTTCAGGCGCTGGAACTCGTCGGCAGTGCGGGTCGGGAGTTGGATCCTCCAGTGAGGTGCGGTCGCGCCAAATGTGGTGGGCAGCGTTGGCAGCATCATCAGTGGATCGCTCAGATCGCGACGGGGTGAAAAGGTTTTGGCCCTGTCGCTCCAATGCCGGAAAGTCTGATTGAGGCGCGCCAGTCCGTTGCCGTCAATTGCCCTTTGATAGGCTGCCCGGCCAAATACTTCCCGGGCAATGGCGCTCGCCGAGTCGGGCGCCATGTAATTGAACGAGTTGGCGACTTGCTGCGTCAGCGGTGTTGCGAACGGCATGCGATTTTCCATCACGGCCCAGCCACTCTCGCGCTTGACGGCCCATATCGGTTGCAGCGCAGGTTCTTCCACCAGCATTCGCTCAAATGCGTCAAAACGACCTGGCGCAAATCGTGGGTTTTGCAAATAGACCAGACGTGGATTGGCCTGCAGCGGCTGCGGCACGATCGGATAATGAAGCCCGGCTATTTCTATTGAGGCATCCGCCGGTTTTTGCGGTTTGCCCCAGTTGCGCCAGTAGCCGGTGGACAGGTTCAATGCGCCGCTGGCATCGAGCAACAGACGGTCAGCGAACAGGTCCGTATCCGGGGTGAGTCGCTCTTCAGCCTCCAGCCGGGGACGCTTGCTCGGGCCCGGTTCCGGCGAGTCAGGCCTGACAGCGCGCTGATCGACGTCTGGCCGCGAGTGCGCCTGTTCGGCTGTCGTCGCCCGGGGAATTTCTCGCCAGAGTCGGGTGCCTGGAATCTGTTCGACCAGCGGCCCCGAGGGCGTGCGCTCTCCCGCATGGCATTGTTGATAGATGCCATCGGAATTTCTGCGCACCTGCACCGTATTGCTCAGGTTTGAATCTGCCGGTTGCGGGTCTTGCATGTCGACGTACGTACGTTTTTTTCGGTCAAAGCGAAGTCCCTGGCTCGAGTCATCCGGATGGGTCAACGTCTCAGCCATTTGCCGTGAAAGGAACAGCGGCGTGGCAGGCCTGGCAGGCGCGCCAGCCGAGGGCGATGAGTCAGAGGGTGGGGCGCGCATCCAGTCTGGAGCCTCAATGCGCCACAGCGCCTGCCCGTCGATTCTTCTGAGCGTCGGGCCGGGCAAATGCGGGGTGGCGAGTAAAGGCACCTGATACTCGCCGACCGCGTTGCGCTCTGCCAGAAAGTAGGTGCCTTCGCCAAGGTGGGCATACGTTCTTGCGTCCTCGCTCGTGAACAGCCCCGGTTCGTTGTCAATGGTGCGCAACGTGGCCACCTGCTCCGGGCGCAGCGTAATCATGGCCATGGCTGCCGCCACTCGCTCGGGCGTTGCCCCAGGGAGCGGATTGACGACAACGGCGCTTTCCCGAGGGGTTTCACTGGCGGTGGCTTCGACCGCGTGCTCATCGGTGCCGGGGGTTCGGGTTTGCCTGCTTGATCCCGGCCCGCTCACGGCTGCAATGGCATCGGGGCCTTGCGCGGCAGTCGAGCGGGTGGGCAACGTGGAGCCGTCCGGGGAGGTCGAAGAAGAGGGGATTTTGCGTGGAGGTTTGGCCATGGTTATGTACCGCTGATGATTGAAATCCCATCATCTTCGAAGCGGTTTTTTCACTGGCGGTATCTATATATCGTCCTCAAAAATCGTCACGTCTGCGCCTCCCCGTGTCAGGGCTGACGTCACGCCTCTCTGATGATGAACACACAGTAGCGGCCTAGTCCGTCACTGAGGACACCGCCCTGCAGCCAGACGATTTTGTCCTCCGTCCTGGCTTGCATAAGGGCGGTATAGGCGGGGTCGCCAATCCTTGCCCGCAGATGCGGGTCAGCGAATTCCGCTTCCGGGGAATGGCCCAGCGCAAAAGCGTTGCCGGTGACTTGTCCCACCTTCATGAAATAGACCTTGTCCCGGTTGCTGCCCTGGAAAACCAGCGACGACCAATCCTGAAAGCGGGTGAAGGGCGCCACTTCGTAGCCGCAGCGTCTGAGCACCCCGCTGACCAGCAACCTGAGGCCGGCAAACGTCGAATTGCTGCGGTATTTGGTCCACTCCTCGTGGAAACGCAGCGGGTCGAATGTCAGGCGTTGCAGCGGGCCGTCCACCTCGGGCGGCAGCAGGACGGTGGTTCGGCCACCAATTTGCGCCCGTGGCGCCACTGGCAGCATGTCCACCGGATCAGCGAACGACGAAGCCGCACCCAGTGGCTTGCGCCGCCATTGATCGGTTATCCACTGCAGCTTCAACAGACCGGCGGAGGTGATCGTGCGCGAGTTGTCGGCACGCTCGAACAACATTCTGGCGACGGCTCGGGCAGTGATATCGGAAAACTCGCTGAACATGTCCCTGACCGATTGCGTCAGGGGCTGGGTGAACGATGTCTCGCCGACGCGTACCTTCAATGGCGTATCGGTGCTACGCCAGATCGGCACGGGTTGAAGGGCCGGCGCCTCGCGCAGCATGCGCTCGAACGTCTCGAAATGGCTCGGCGAAAAATCCGGATGGCTGAGAAAGTACACGCGTGTGGCGTCGTTCGTCTGGTTGCCTACCGGCACGATAGGGTAGTGGCGGCCGTTGATGGCAATGGATTCACCGTTTTCCGGCTTGTTTTCCTTGCCCCAGTTTATCCATTGTTCATTCGCCAGCGGCTGTGGCCGTTCTGCCACGTGGGGGCGCGTGCCCGGTTGAGCAATGGCGTCAACGCTGGCGCCATCAGTACTGGCCGAATGTTGATTCGATGCCTGACCCTCTTCGGCGCTCTGAACGAACCGCCAGATTTTCTGCCCCGCCATTTGCTCCACCATCGGGCCCGTCGGGATGAAGCGGTCAGCGGATTTCTGTTGATAGCTTCCATTCGGATGACGATGAATCATGATGGTGCCTTCGAGTGTATCGACATAGGGCCGGTTGGCAGCGTCGTAACGCAAGCCCTGCGCCGAGTGTTCGCGGGAGGTCAGGGTGGCCGCCAGAAATGGCGGTATGAACCCGAGAGGCTTGGGCCGGGCGTCGTTGCGCGTCACATCTGGGTCGGGTACCGGCTGCGAAGGCAGCCAATCGGCATGCCAGCGGGCTTCACCTTCGAGTTTTCTGAAACTCAATTCTGCGCCCGGCCGCGTCACCAAAGGACTTCGATATTCGCCATTTGCGCGGCGCTCGACCCACATGTAATCGCGGTCGCCGACGAACGCGTAAATCTGCCCGTCGAAACCTTCGAACAGGCCACTGTCGCTCGACACGGGTCGCAGCTCATGGATTTTGTCCTTCGGCCAGTTAGTGGCGCTGATGGCGCCCAGCGTTCGGGCGCGCGACGGGTCCGCAATGGCCGTAACGACGACGGCCGATTGCACGTTCGCTCCGCCAGAAGAGGTAGAAGTCGGCGGTGCGGAGGATGTCGAACTGTGGGCATGAGCGGCGCCCACGACGTGAGAGATTGTGATCGGAGCGGGGATTACTTCCGCACCCGCAACCGGCCTTGAGGCTGGAGATGTGGGCGGTGTCGTGGTTACGCTGGTTTTCCTGGGCGGCTTGGCCATAGGTATCTTCCTGAATAAAGGGGGGAGCCATCAGATGGCGAGGCGGTCGGTTTTACGGTGTCATGCGCGCCGCAGGACAAACCGCGCGCCGGGCACCGGTTTTCAACGCACTGCCTGAAGGTCAGAGCAGCGCCAGGCAATGTTGCTTCAGCGCCATCAGTTGCTCGGCGGTCACCGGCGGGTCGGCCTGAAGGGCGAACTGCAGTAAATCCTGGCAAACCTCAAGCTGGTGGTCGCAACGGTTCAAGACCTGCAGCTGGGTGAACGCGAGCTTGTGCAGCGGCTCGTCTGACGTAGCCCAACTGCGGTCGCGCGGATCAAAAATCGGCTGGGCCAGAGCGTTTTCCCGGACCACGGCATTTTGTACCGCCAGGTGTCGCGCTCGCGCAGGGGTCGCCGCTAACGCGTTGGCGTAGTCGAATTCGGGATCGAAGTAGCGCGCATCAATGTGCTTGACGGAGATCGTTTCAAACTCGATGTAGACGCTGTGCACGATCCCCCCGCGGGTGATGACGTGCACCTGGTCAATCAGGTCGTCTGGCTGGCTGTATTGCGGCAGATGAACAATGACGTCGCCGATGCGCAGCAGATGATCGGCGAGGCTGATCTCGACTGCGCCCAGTTGCGTCGCGTCGAGCTCCCATACCGATGAATAAGGCAACTGCGCCGGGGCGTCGGCCAGTGCGCCGGGGGTCGAGATACGCAACGTTATATTGCGCGTCAGGTGCACGAGGTAGGTGGATCCCTCGCCGACGAGGTGCTCGATTGCGCGTTGCCGCGGCAGGCTTTTCAACCCGATGCAGACGTTGCTGGCGCGCAGCTGATGCCCGGGATTGTCTGCAGGCCGATAGAAAGGGTAGGTGCCGGCGCATGGTTTGAGGGGAAGCGCGACGCTGGTTTTCCAGGCGTTGGAGGTGCTGTTGCGAAACGTTTCGTTGGCGAAAAAATCGTCGGCCATGGGCGGTTGTTCGAGCCGCCATGACACGCCGTCGTTCATGACCAGAATGATCGGCTGATTCACCGCCAGGGCCGGTCGAGTCAAGCGCTCACTGATGGCGATAGTGCCGACACTGTGAGAACTGGCGAGGTTTTTGATGAGCAATTCATGTTGGCCAAAGCGCAGGGACAGGCCGCATTCGGTATACATGATGCGGTCGAACGCCAGTTCGCGTTTGACCGTGGCGTTGTAGTACGCCTCGATGCTGGAGATTTCCTGGCTGGCGTAATCCAGGTAGACCATGCTCAGGGCTTTCGGTGAGTGCTCGGTAATGCGCAGCTTGGTGAGGCGTTCGCCTCGGGGAATGTAGTAACGCTCAAGCTTTTTCCGCGGGTCCGTCTGTTCATCTTCGTAGACAATCACCGGGCCGGCTGCGCTGCCCGGTCGGATGATCGTCACCTGCAGAGTGATCGGCCCTGGGGTGTCGAGCGTGGCGGGCAGGTCCGGTACCAGGTGGAAACCATCGCGGGTGATGAACAGCAATTTCGCATTTTGCAGCACGCGTTGCTCGCCGCGCTGTTGGTAGACATCCTTGATCCTGACGATTCGACTCAGGTCGTCATCCAGATCAAACCGCGAGGTGATGACCAGGTGTGCGCCTTCCAGCGTCCAGCTGACAATCAGTTCCTTGCGCCAGTCCAGACCGATGATGCTGTCTTGCGCGCCATCCTCGATGATCGACACATGACCGGCCACGTGAGCAATGCTGTAGGTATCGCTGCCGGCTCCTCCGTGCACTGTGGCATGAACGCCGAACACATCGATGCGGTCATCGCCCTCGGCGGCGTGGATATCGTCGTCTCCCCACGCCTGGATAATGTTGGCTGCTTGCGTGGCGATGACTTCATTGCTGGCGCCGGCAAGGGTTGTCACATTCTCGATACTGGTCAGGGACGTGTGCGGCTCGAGTTTTCGCTGATGGGTGGAATCGTCGAGGCTGATCACCGACATCAGCCCTGCCTTGAGGTCTACGTGGTAGCCCAGCCTGCCTGCGCCTGGTTCGGCAATGGCATCGGCCAATGACAATGTGTCGTTGCCTTCACCACCGTCGAGTGCCGATAGCCGACCCTGCGCCGAGGCGTTCTTGAGTTGATTGGCTGCGTCTTTGAACACGAACTGATCGCCGCTGTTGCCCCCGGCCAGCTTCTTGGTGCCGCTCCTGTAATGAAACACGTTGGGTTTGTGTTCGACGCCGCGGATGTCGTCGTCACCGCCCCCGATAAACCACAACACGCCCTTGTGCTCGCCGGCAGTGCCGAATGACGCCCCCGGGGTTTGCTCATTCACCCCGCCACGGGCGTCCAGCGTGTCATCGGTGTCCTGAATTTGCACACGGCTGACCGTGGCGTCTTCCATGGTTTCCCGCGACCAGTTGTAGAAGCGGATTTGCACCGGGTTCGATTCCGCGACAAAGCCCCCATCGACCACGGCTTCAATCTGCTCTTTGAGCGTTCCGTCGAGCAGTCGTCGCGCGGTAGTTTGCAGCAACCTCGCGTGCTCAGCCGTTGCCTTGGCCAGGTCATAGCGATTCTGCACCGCGGTGTCGGGGTCGACGCCCCAGAAGGCAAACCAGCCGGTGCGAAGTCGCTCATGGGTGGTCAGTTCGATGTAGTCATCAATGTCATCCACGGCGCGCACTCCGGCCCACACGCGGGCACCGGCCACCAGAAACAGCCCGGCCAGAAGACCCACCGGGCCTGCCGCGGAGAAACCTGCCAACGCCGCGAAGCCCAGCAGCACGGTCATGGCGGCGCTGGTGACGCTCAGGCCGGCCTCGACGTAGTGGTCAACCGCTTGCTTGCCGGTGGCCTTGGACGCTGCATCAAAAGCGTCGACGGCGGCGATGATGTCGAAGGGCAGGGTCAGGACGCTGGCGAGCAATCCGGCCGAGCGTCCGAGCCGTACGCCGATCCGCGTGTGGACGAAGCCTTTGCAGGCGCTACGACTGGCCTGAATCATCAGCGTTGCTTTTTTGGCCACGGACACTTCAACCGCCATTGAAGCCAGCTCACCGGCGACGCTGGCACCGTTGAATATCGTCTCGTATTCATTCTTGTTGCGGATGGCGTCATGCAGGCCGCGCAGGCCGCTGTAGACGCCAAATGACTGCAGCCCCATGCCCATGCTGGCCATGCCCGCACTCTTCGCGTGATTGACCCAGCCGGACAGGCGTCCGGACGCTTGTCCGGGCAGTTGCGTGTCGCCGATATCGAGCCGTTGCGCAGCGTTCAAGAGCTTGCCCAGCGCATGGCGGTATTTGCGCGGATCGGCGAGCGACGGATCGGTTTCCCTGAGCATCGCCGGGGCAGTCAGGGGGCGCATGCTCGCCAGTTCGAACAGCAGCGAGGGCAGCAAATAATCGTCTGCGCCTGTGGTCAATTTCATCTGCGCTTCGATGGCTATCGGGTCTAACTGGAGCTGGTTCAAGAAGGATTGTTTCGGCTCTCGGAAAAAAGTGTTTTTTCCGTTCAGCTGTTCTCCGAGCAGGGTGGCGCCCAGAGCGTCGAGGGATGTCCGGGTGACGGAATAAGGGCCGATTTGTAGCGGGCCGAAGAGCTCGTCGACGATGCGCAACTGCGAGGCTTTGCTGTTGCGTCTGGCGTGCGCAGGCGTGCTTTCGGCGGCGCTGATGTCGAGTGTCGAGGGTGTTTTCTGATTGGCGCGCAGGCCAATGTCGGTGACGACGACGGCGTCATCCAGATGGATATTCGTGAAAGACTGAGTGCTAGGCAATTTGAGCATCCTTGTTCATTTTTGCTGGCTGTTGATCGGTCGTTGAAAAAAAGGCAGAGCGGGCGCGCAGCCTTGCAGCACAGGGGCACGCTGCCAGGCTGGCGTCGCTTACGGATTTCAGCGCTCTCGGATAATGAACACGGACTCAGGCTTCGACCTGACGTTGAGCACGCCGCCCAGAAGCCAGATCAGCTGATTCTTCGCATGGGCCGCCTGTACTGCGGCATACGCTGGCTGGCCAATGCTGGCGGGCAGGGCCGGGTCCAGCAATTCGGTGCCGGCCTGGGTATGAAGGGCAATGGCATTCCCCTCGACCACCCCCAGTTTCAAGATGAACACGTCATCGGTGGCTGGACCGCGAAACACCAGCGTGGGCCGTTGATGGTGAGGCGTCAGCGGGAAGACGTCATAACCGGCGCGCACCAGCAGGCCACCGGTCAACTGCTTCAAGGCCTGGTTGGAAAGGGTCCTGAGGTAGTAACTCCAGTCTTCGGGAAAACGCTGCGGATCAAAGGTCAGGCTATGCAGTGGCGCGTCCGGCGCGGCGGTCAGCGGTAGCAAGGTTCGCCCGTTATGTTCGACACGCGGGGCCTCTCGCAACATGAGCATGGGATCGCCGAGTGGCGGCACGCCGGAGGTGGCTCGCCAGTTCCACTGCGTCAGTACCTGATAAATATGGTGCAGGCCGGTGGAAGTAATTTGCGCGGAATTGTCAGCGCGTTCGAACAGGGTTTTGGCGACCGTCTGTGCCGTCCCCTCGGAAAAATCTGTGAAGCGCTCGGCGACTGATTGCGACAAGGGTTTGTGGAAGAGCTTCTGCGCCGGTCGCACTTCCAGCGGGTCGTTGCTGTAGCGGTAGATGGCTGCCGGCTGGAGGGCCGGCGTCGCTCGCATCACGCGTTCGAATTCGTCGAATCGGCTGATTGGAGATTCGGGGTTTTGCAAAAAAATCATTCGGGGCAAGCGATCGGCAGCCGAGCCTGGTGGCACGATCGCGTAGTCAAATCCGCCCAGCTTTGTGGACGGGCCTGGAGGCGGGCCGTCGTAATGTCCCCACTGCATCCAGTAATAAGGACTTTCAACGGTCTCTCGGGACACTCGCGGTGCGGTGTCCAAGCCTTCAGCCGGTCCGGATGGCTCGGCACTCTCCTCCAGCCGGGGACGTTTGGCCGGGCGGGTGCCGGTGTCTGTATCGGTGTCGGGCGACTCGTGGATATACAGTCGCGGGCTCTGCGGGGACGATTGCCGTTCGGGGATTCGCCGCCAAAGATCCGTGCCGGGGATGCGCTCCACCGACGGGCCTGAGGCAAACCGCTCGTTGAAGTCGCTGGCCTGATATTCACCGTCGCTGTTCTTGCGGATCAGCACCGTACCTTCGTCCGCAATATCTGCGTAGGTCCTGCCGGTTTTGTCGTAACGAAGGCCATCCTGCGGCCGTGCGGGCTCCAGCAGTTTCGCCAGTTCGGGGGATAGAAATTCGAACGCTGGCGCAATTTCGCGAGGCGGTGTCTGCGCGGCTTTTCTTACCCAGCCAGGACGCTCGATGCGCCAATGCGGTTCACCGTCGATCCTGGCCAGAATCGGCCCTGGCACGCCGGGCACGAAAGGGAAGGGCACCTGATATTCGCCTTGGCTGTTGCGCTCGACCATTGTCTTGCCCAGGCCTTTCAAATCGGCAAACAGGGTGCCGTCGTTGCTGGTGAACAACCCTGAATTGCCTCTGAATGGAACCAGTTCGTCGAGGCGCTCTTTCGGCCACGTGATCATATTGATCGCCGATTCGACGGTGAGGGTCGCAGCTCGCGCAGGCGATCCCGGAATGTCCGTGATGATGACCGCTGAAGAGTGTGGTGTTTCAATCAGAGTGTCAGGGCTGGCGCGTCGGGCAGCATCAGCATCGGGAGTATTGATAGATAAGTCCGCAACCTGATTGTGAGCGCGGGTAGCGGCGTTTGAACTGTTCGCCGCTTTACTTGCGCTGGAAGTATTGTCGATGTTTGAGGTGTTGATTTTTTTCGTCGGCTTTAACATTTATACACTTCGGGTTTAATAATTAATGTTGGTTGATAAACAGGTTTGTAGTGTTTGGCGCGCAGGGCGACCACGACACATCGCAACGGGCGTGCGTCGGGTGTTATGCGGTTTGGTAGCGGCGATCGGTCGGGCTGCGCTGGAATACAGGCCGGCCGAGAGCGCTAGGGACAGGGGAATAGGGGCGAGCAAATGTCGGCGGCCAAACAAGCGTTGGTTGCCGGGATTTCGGAGTCGGTTTTAATCGTGCGGATGTGTAGACGCTGGGCCATATAGAACTTCCTTGTTCTGGCGTTGATGGTCAGTTGCGCGGCTATATTAGAGAGGGAGTTTGATGGGTGTATATCGAAGTGTTGTTGCCTGGTGTTGCGAATTGCGCGGGATGAAATGATGTAACTTTTTAAACTGATTTAGTTTGATTCATTCACGGTTGTCACTGCTGCAATCCGTGCACACGGATCAACAGCAGTGCCAAACCCGTCACCCGATTGCCGTTCTCAGGAATGGCTGCCAAGCAGGGACGCCGCGCCCGCTCCGCCAAACAATCCTGCGCTGATCCGGTTGAACCAGCTCTGTCCCTTGCCGCTGCGCAGGTATCGAGCTGCACCGTGGGCACTCAATCCGTAGGCCAATTTGCACAGCAGATCCAGCACCGTCCAGGTCGCGATCATGACCAGCAGTTGCGGGAGAAACGCTTGCTCGGCGCTGAGGAACTGCGGGAGGAAGGCCGCAAAGAACAGAATGTCTTTCGGGTTGCTGGCTCCCAGTACGAAGGCGCGACCGAACAAGGCGCGGAATCTGGGAACCGGCGCGGCTTGCGGCACTTCGGTGGCCACCGAGGGCTGACGCGATTGCTGCCAGCTCTGCCAGGCGAGGTAGAACAGATAGATCGCGCCGACGATTTTCAGCGCGCTGAAAAGTTTTTCCGATGCCAGCAGCAGGGCGCCAAGACCCAGCGCAGAAGCACTGAGCAAACAGATCGAGGCAAACACGCCGCCGAGAAACGCCGGGTAGGAACGACGCAAACCGTAATTCAGGCTGTTGCTGATCATCAGCAACGACAGTGGCCCCGGAATAAGGATCACCACCAGCGCAGCGCCGCTGAACAGCAGCCAGGTTTCCAGACTCATCATTTGCTCCTTTTTGTTGTATTCACGAATGTGCAAAGGCCCCACCCGCGAGGGTGAGGCCGTTTTGAAGCTTGAACCGCGTGCCGCTTACAGGAAGATGAACTTGGCGAAGAAGATCGCGCAGAGCACCCACAGACTGACGGATATTTCCTTGAACTTGCCGGTGCCGGCCTTCAGCGCCACATAGGTGATGAAGCCCAGCGCAATACCGTCGGCGACCGAAAACGTCAGCGGCATCATGATCGCGGTGACGATGGCCGGAATGGCATCGGTGGCTTCGTCCCACTCGATGTGGGCCATGCTGCCCATCATCAGCATTGCAACGTAGATCAGTGCACCAGCGGTGGCGTAGGCGGGAATCATGCCGGCCAGCGGTGCAAAAAACATCGCCGCTATAAATAGCACACCTACGGTGACGGCGGTAAGACCAGTCCGACCACCAGCGGCCACGCCAGCGGCACTTTCCACATAACTGGTGACGGGCGGAACACCCACCACTGCGCCGAATACACTGGAAGCACTGTCGGCTTTCATGGCACGGGAGAGGTTTTCGATGCGGCCGTCAGCGTTCACCAGATTGGCACGCTGGGCAACACCCATCAGGGTGCCGGCGGTGTCAAACATGTGCACGAAGAGGAAAGCGAGGACCACGCTGATCATACTGACGTTGAATACACCGGCCACATTCATCGCCATCCAGGTCGGTGCCAGGCTTGGCGGGGCGGACATGATGCCTTGATAGTGCACGAGGCCCAGACCCCAGCCGGCCAAGGTGACGGTGATGATGCTGATGAGGATCGCGCCAAATACGCGGTGGTAGCTGAGAATTGCGATCATCAGGAAGCAGACCGCGGCGAGCAGTGGGCCAGCTTCATGCAGGGAGCCCAGTTTGAGCAGAGTCGCCGGGCTATCGACAACGATGCCAGCGGTTTTCAAACCGATCAGCCCGAGAAACAAACCGACACCGGCACCCATCGCGTGGCGCAGGCTGACCGGAATGCTGTTGAGCAGCCATTCGCGAATCCGCGAGAAGGTCAGAATCATGAACAATACACCGGAGACAAACACCGCACCGAGGGCGGTTTCCCAGTTGTAGCCCATGGTGCCGACCACGGTGTAAGTGAAAAACGCGTTGAGGCCCATGCCCGGTGCCAGACCCACCGGCCAGTTGGCATACAGGCCCATCAGCAGGCAGCCCAGTGCAGCGGCGATACAGGTGGCGACGAAGGCTGCACCGTGGTCAATCCCGGCATCGGCCATGATGTTGGGGTTGACGAAGATGATGTAAGCCATGGTGATGAAGGTTGTCAGACCGGCAATCAGCTCGGTCTTCACCGTGGTGCCATGCAAGCTGAGTTTAAACAGGCGCTCAAGCAAGCCATTGCGTAACGGCGGCGAGAGATCCAGCGTCGATGCTTCGGATTTGCGGCTTTCCACAGCGAGTACTCCTCAAGAGTTTTATTGTTATTTCCAGGGCCGGACCCATGAGGGGTGGCAGCGGCCCTTTGAGGCATACGCGAATTTGTTGACCATGCGGTCAGGAACTCGCACGCTGTGGATTATGCTTTTGTGTACAAATAAAGCAAATATTGTTTTTGATTTTGTTTACGAGAAGTCCGTCGATAGGGATATATCGACTTTTTCGACCTCGTCGCAGGCAAGTCAGCTCTCACAGTGTTTATTTGTGGATCTGATTTTTGTGGTCAGCTCATAACCCTGTGGGAGCTGGCTTGCCAGCGATGAGGCCAGGACAGTCAATCAAAAGCCGCCCGACTGTCCCCCAACGCCAGATTCACCGCCAACCAGCCATTCACCGCAGCCTCCCCAGCCTCGGCAAACACCCGCTCCAGCAACTTCACCTGCTCACGCCGTAACGCCTGTTCAAACTTCGCGCCTTCGGCGGTCAACGCCAGCAGGCGTTTACGCTTATCCGTCTCGGACGCGACGCTGTCCACCAGATGCATTTCCTGCAATTGGCGCAACGGCATGTTCAGCGCCTGCTTGCTCACGCCCAGCAAGGCCAGCAGTTCCTTGACGCTCAGATTCGGGTAGCGGGCGATGAAAAACACAATGCGCTGATGCACCCGTGACAAGCCTCGGCGCTCGAGCATTTCGTCAGCCTTGGCGGTGAACGCCTGATAACCGAAGAAAAACGCTTCCATGGCCTGCTGCTGACTGCTGGGGTTTTTAAGGTCAAGCATGTTGACGTACTCGCTCAAGCTGTCGTAGTTTCAGTCAACAAGTTTGACTCATTTTTCACACGCCTTGCTACCGGTGACCTCCATGGCTTTTTCCGAACGTGTCTCGCGCCTTAAAAGTTCTCTGATCCGTGAAATCCTTGCCGCAGCCCAGCGCCCGGAAGTGATGTCGTTCGCCGGCGGCCTGCCGGCAGAAGCGATGTTGCCGAAAGTCGAATGGGCCGACATGCCCCTGTCGCTCGGTCAGTACGGTATGAGCGAGGGCGAGCCAGCATTGCGTGAAGCCTTGGCGGCAGAGGCGAGGGCGTTGGGATTGGCCTGCGACGCAAGTCAGGTGCTGGTGGTCAGCGGCTCACAGCAAACGCTGGATCTGGCGGCAAAGCTGTACATCGACAAAGGCACCGAGATTCTGCTGGAGGCGCCGACTTACCTGGCGGCATTGCAGATCTTCCAGCTGTTCGGCGCTGATTGCCTGACTGTGCAGCAGGAGGCCGACGGCCCGAACCTTGCGCAACTGCGCACTCGCCTGGAACAGCATCGTCCGGCGTTCATCTACCTGATCCCGACGTTCCAGAACCCGTCTGCCGTGCGCTACAGCGAAACCAAACGCGCAGCGGTCGCCGCTTTGCTCGACGAATTCGGCGTGACCCTGATCGAAGACGAGCCGTACCGCGAACTGACGTTCGACGGCGGCAGCGCCAAGCCGATCGCCGCACGCCTGAAGACCTCCAGCTGGATCTACACCGGCACCGTGTCGAAAACGCTCCTGCCGGGTTTGCGCGTCGGCTACCTGATCGCCAGCCCCGACCTGTTCCCGCATCTGCTCAAGCTCAAGCAATCAGCGGACCTGCACACCAATCGCATCGGCCAGTGGCAGGCGTTGCAGTGGATCGGCAGCGAGAAATATCAGCAGCATTTAAGTGAGTTGCGCGGCTTCTACCGTGAGCGTCGCGATGGCTTTCAAGCGGCGCTGCAAATGCACTTTGCCGATCTGGCCGACTGGGATGTGCCCCAGGGTGGGCTGTTTTTCTGGCTGACGTTGAAACAACCGCTGGACACGCGCACGTTGCTCAACCAAGCGTTAGCCAATGACGTGGCGTTTATGCCGGGCGAGCCGTTCTTCCCGGAGCCGGACAATCATCATGGGCATTTGCGTTTGAATTTCAGCCACATCGATCCGGCGCGACTGGATGAAGGGCTGAAGCGATTGGCGGCGGTGGTGCGCCAGGCGCAGATAGAAAAAGCGGCCTGAAAAACAAATAAACCGGCTCGAGGGCCGGTTTATTTTTGTCTGAAGTTTGCGGTGTCTTAACTTGCCCCATCGCTGGCAAGCCAGCTCCCACAGTACGTGGCGTTCACAGAACCTGTGGGAGCTGGCTTGCCAGCGATGAGGCCATCAGCGACACCAAAATCCATCAGACCGCTGCAAACCGCTTGTCCAGATAATCAATAATCACCTTGGACTCATACATCCAGGTCGTCTGCCCATTCTCTTCAATGCGCAGGCACGGCACTTTGATCCGGCCGCCCTGTTCCAGCAGCGTCTGGCGATCCTGCTCGTTGTTCTTCGCATCCTTCAACGCCACCGGCACGTTCAAACGACGCAGGGTGCGACGGGTTTTTACACAGAACGGGCAGGCGTGGAATTGGTACAGGGTCAGGTCTTTGGCAGCCGCATCGACTTGCGCCTGAGCAGCGGCAGGGCGCTGTTTCTTGCCCGGACGGGTGATGAAGTCGACGAAAATAACCAGCTGGCCGAGGCCGACACGAAGCGCTTTGACGAACACGTTGAAAGCCTCACGGTGCACATAGAGAAAGGCGCGCAGCTTACCCGATTTTTCACGGGCGAAAAAAAACCGGCGATCAACGCCGGTTTTTTTGTGTGACGAGTTACTTGATCAGGCTAAGGAATTCGCTGCGAGTCGCTGCGTTTTCACGGAACTCACCGAGCATGACCGACGTGATCATCGACGAATTCTGTTTCTCGACACCGCGCATCATCATGCACATGTGCTTGGCCTCGATCACCACTGCAACGCCCAGGGCGCCTGTGACTTGCTGCACCGCGTCGGCGATCTGGCGGCTGAGGTTTTCCTGAATCTGCAGGCGACGGGCGTACATGTCGACAATGCGCGCAACCTTCGACAGGCCCAGCACTTTGCCGCTCGGGATATACGCGACGTGAGCCTTGCCGATAAACGGCAGCAAGTGATGTTCGCACAGCGAGTACAACTCGATGTCCTTGACCAGCACCATTTCGCTGTTGTCGGAACTGAAGAGGGCACCGTTGGTGACCTCTTCAAGCGTCTGTTCGTAGCCGCGGCAGAGGTACTGCATGGCTTTGGCGGCACGCTTTGGCGTGTCGAGCAGGCCCTCGCGGGAGACGTCCTCGCCCAATTGGCCGAGAATCGCGGTGTAATTCTGTTCCAGGGACATGAAACTACCTGTGGGGATTTTCGCAAAGAGCAAGGGTACGGTGGCGGACACGCCCCTGCAAGTTCGGTGTAACGCGATTATTCGTCGCGGCCTTCCATCATGGTGCGTTTGAGCATCACGTAAACCGCGCCGGCGCCGCCATGTTTGGCCTGGCACGAGCAGAAACCCAGCACTTGCGCGTGCTGGCGCAACCAGGTGTTGACGTGGCTTTTGATCATCGGCCGCTTGCCGTCCAGCCGCACAGCCTTGCCGTGGGTGACGCGCACGCAGCGAATTTCGAATTTGGTCGCTTCGGCGAGAAACGCCCATAGCGTTTCCCGGGCCTTTTCCACGTTCATGCCGTGCAGGTCGAGGCTGCCTTCGAACGGGATCTGCCCGACCTTGAGCTTGCGCATCTGACTTTCCTGAACCCCGTCCCGGGACCACATCAACTCGTCTTCCGGACCTACATCGATCACGAACTGATCCGACAGACCGTCAACGGTCGCCTGGTCGGTGCGCACGGTGGCCGATTGGCGCAGCTTGGCGATCTGTGCGCGGTCAGTCTTGGGTTTGCCGGTGTCGGCGCGATCGTGCTTGATCGGCTTGACGCCGCGCAGCTCGTTTTTGAACAGGGAAAAATCGTCGTCTTGCATGTCAGCCTCCGCGAAGGGCGGCCAGTTTACCCAAGTCGAAACAAAACGGCCCGGCAAAAAGCCAGGCCGTCGATCAGTCGTGTTTTTTCATCAGGTGCGGGGACATGTTCAGTTCCCTCGATTGCCGTGCGCGACGGCGGCAGCGACGCCACAGGGCGACACCGAAATACAGAAACAGCAAACCGACCGCCAGAATGATCGCCGAGCCCATGGGCGTTGCGTTCAAGTCACCGAGCGCCGGCGGGCGTCCCAGCAGGCTGGCAGCACCGGCCATCGCCAGCAGCACGCCAAACGTCGCCAGAATGGCGGCGAACGCTGCACCAAAACGAAAACGCCAGTTGCTTTGGCCTTTGGGCCGCAAGCGGCGTGCGTCAAATCCATCGGATAACTTCATTCCGACCTTCCTCAATGGGTATCGGCCCTTCGACCGGGAGTTGACCGGGTTGTTCCGGAGGCTATGGCATTTGCGGCAAATGAGAGGCTTTTGCGGATGAGCGGCGGCATGAGCCGCTCATCAAGCGGCGATCAGATCAGGTCTTGAGTCAAGGCGAGGGTGGCGAAGTTGTCGGCCATGATCGCCATTTCCGCCTCCTGCACGCGTTCGGCGCTCAGTACACGGCCCTTGAAGGGCAAGTCACGGGTGGCGCAAGCATCTTCAACCAGGGTGCAGCGGAAACCCAGGTTCTTCGCTGCACGCACGGTGGTACTGACGCTGGAATGGCTCATGAAGCCGCAAACGATCAGGTCCAGCGAGCCAAGGTCTTGCAGGCGATCGAGCAATTCGGTGCCGTGAAATGCGCTCGGCAGCAGTTTGCCGATGATGGTTTCGTCACCCTGCGGCTCGAGGCCGGGGATGAATTCGCCACGTTCGCCCTGCGGGTCGAACAGGCCACCGACGGTGCCGAGGTGACGCACGTGCACGATAGGGCGACCGGCTGCACGGGCGGCGGCGACCACTTGTTTGATGTTTGCGACGGCCGCGTCCATGCCGCTCAGGGCCAACGGGCCACTGAGATATTCTTTCTGGGCATCGATGATGACCACGGTCGCATGGCTCAGTGTGGCCGCTGCGTAACCGCGACCGCTGAGTTGAAACATCGTTTTTGGAACGGACATTCTGGGGCTCCTTGGGGTGGGGCTTTTGCGGCATTGTCCTCTGGCTGAGCGGTTCTGTGAATCGCTACCATCGTAGGCACCGTCGTTATTGGCCTGCAGCCTTGTCAAGTTATACGTTCTGTTCAATAGCTGATAAGAAAAACAGAACAGTCCTACGGTCGGCCCGGTGTTTTTCCTGCGTCGTCGCGAGGCGTTTTGGCTGGTAGAATCCCCAGTCGTTTTTTCTGGAGTTCTGCCCCGTGATCACTTCCCGACTTCGTACCCTGCGCGACCATATCCGTTGGGCCGTCAGCCGCTTCCATGGGGAGGATCTGTTTTTCGGCCATGGCACCGACAACGCGTGGGATGAAGCCCGCCAGTTGGTGTTGGGCGCTCTGCACCTGCCGTGGGAGATCGCCGACAGCTATCTGGACTGCGCGCTGGAAGACGATGAACTGGTTAATCTGCAACGCATGCTCAAACGCCGCATCGAAGAGCGCATTCCAACCGCATACCTGTTGGGTGAAGCGTGGTTCTGCGGCATGTCCTTCATTGTCGATGAGCGTGTGTTGATTCCGCGTTCGCCGATTGGCGAGCTGATCGAAAACCGTTTTGCGCCGTGGTTCGGCGACGAGCCGGCGCGAATTCTTGACCTGTGCACCGGCTCCGGTTGCATCGGTATCGCTTGCGCTTACGAGTTCCAGAACGCTGAAGTCGTGCTGGCGGATCTGTCGTTTGAAGCGCTAGAGGTGGCCAATCAGAATATCGAGCGTCACGGCGTCGATGAGCGTGTGTACACGGTGCAGGGCGATGGCTTTGATGGATTGCCGGGTCAGCGTTTCGACCTGATCGTGTCGAACCCGCCTTACGTGGATGCCGAAGATTTCGCCGACATGCCGGACGAATATCAACACGAACCGGAGTTGGGCCTGGCCTGCGGTGATGACGGTCTGAACCTGGTACGACGGATGCTCGCCGAAGCGGCGGATCATTTGACCGAGAAGGGTTTGCTGATTGTTGAAGTCGGCAATAGCCAGGTGCACGTTGAGGCGCTGTACCCGGAAGTCGATTTTGCCTGGCTGGAATTCGCGCGCGGCGGGCATGGCGTGTTCATGCTGACCGCGGAGCAGTGCCGCGATCATCAGGCGCTGTTCGCATCCCGCGTTTAACCCGCTAAAAGCTTCGTCGGAACGCCGTCCGGAGCAGGCTCGCTCCCACCTTTGGAATGCATTTTCCTGTGGGAGCGAGCCTGCTCGCGAAAGGCCGCACTGCGGTATCAAGCCATCAGCGGTGTGTCGCAATCCAGATCAACAACCCCGCCTGAAACACCGCAAACGCCACCAGGCAAGTAATGGTGAACCGCAGCCCGGCGTCTTCGCGCTTGAACTTGCTGACCTTGTCTTCCTGCTTTTTGAGCTTCACTTCCTGCTCGGCCAGATTCTGCTCAGCCTGCTGAAGCATCTGCGCCGCTTCAAGAATTTCGACGACTTGCAGCTTTTCGCTGTTCCAGTCACCGAGCAAGTCTGCGACCTGCACCTCCTTGACGCTGCCCTTCAAATGCTGCGCATCGGCGTACGCCACGTCAAAACCATGCACGCGCAGGAAATGATCGCGACGCAGGCGAGTGTCCTCGTTCAACGCGTCCTTGTTGTTCAAGTCCATGCCGTCGACGGTGTAGGTGGGCCAGCGTTTTTTCGCCCAGTTGATGCCTTGCGCAGCGACGAAACGGCCGATGCCACGGTTCAACGGTTCGATCTGCAAGCCACTGTCCGGGCCAAAATGCACACGCTTGGTGGTGTGATTGACCCATACGTCGAGGTGATTCTGTTCTTTGCGCACGCGCTGGCCAGGCAGTTTGATCGCCATGCGCATCAGGCTTTGCTCTTTGCTGTTGCGCTCGGCGTAACCGAATTCGACAAAGCGCAGCGGCCGGCCACCGGTGTGGCGATCAGTCTGTAGCGGGGCCAGGCGGAGCATCTTGTGGTGCTCGGCGTGGACATCCGCCCACGGCAGCTCGACCGCTGGCGGTACGTCTTTTTCAGCGGTGGTGTCGGGTGAAGTCTGCGTATCAGTCATAACGGCGAGATCCTGTCCAAGCCCTGCTTGCCCCAGCGATTGCGCTGGCGACAAAGGCTTATCGGCCGTTTTCTTCAGGACTGGAGGGGTATCAGGCTGGAAAACTGCCTGAAACGCCCCCAGTTGAGGCTTAACGGGCGCGAAGTCCGTCAATAAAGTCGATGATTTGCGAACCGAGTTCTGCCGCCAGTGGCAAATTCGGGTCCTTGTAGGAGGCCAGTTGCCGCTTCATGTCGTTGTGCACGATGCGCAAGACATGGTTCATGCCTTCGATCACCACCAGTTTGGCGTCCGGTTTGGCAGTCTTGAGCAATTTCGCGTCTTCGGTACCGACCTGCATGTCATTGCTGCCCTGGACAATCAGCGCCGTCATTGGCAATTGCGCGAACGCTTTCGAG
Source organism: Pseudomonas sp. A0308 (assembly GCF_044218815.1). Taxonomy (NCBI): domain Bacteria; kingdom Pseudomonadati; phylum Pseudomonadota; class Gammaproteobacteria; order Pseudomonadales; family Pseudomonadaceae; genus Pseudomonas; species Pseudomonas sp. A0308. The sequence continues at coordinate 1,432,241 of NZ_CP162581.1, read as the reverse complement.
GGGTCCTGACGGAATAGCGAAATCAGATACGGCTGCACGCTCGGACGGAATATCACTTGCAGTTGCGCCGGTACGTTGTCATCGACGTGACCGGCCTTGAGGCTGTCGAGCAGTTCATTGCTGCGCATCATCAGGGGCGGCGGCAGGCTGCGGGCCAGCTGTTCACGAATCACCTGATCGACCGGGCGGGCACTGCCGGACAAGGAAATCACCGCTGCCGCGTCTACCTTTGGCGCAGCGAGGGTGGCGATCAGCGCGCCTTCACTGTGACCGAGCAGAATCAGTTGACCGAAACGCGGATCCGCCTTGAGCTTTTGTCCCCACGCCACCGCGTCGGCCGCGTAGGCCTCGACTGACAGATTGCGCTCATCCGGCGTCGCGGCCAGACTCGCGGCCACGCCGCGCTTGTCGTAACGCACGCTGGCGATGTTGTGTTTGGCCAGCACCCATGCCAGCCGTTTGAGACTGTCGTTGCGCCCGCCGTCGGGGTTGTTTCCGTCACGATCCGTAGGACCTGAGCCAGAAATGATCAGGACAACCGGTACAGGCTTGTCGGATTTTGGCAGCAACAGCGAGCCGAAAAGTTCGCCGCTGCCGGTGTCCAGAGACATCGGGCGCTGTAGGACAGTCGCCTGGGCAAAGCCAGTAAATAGGGTAAGACTCAAGATCAGAACTCGCAGCATCATCACGCCATCATTCGCCAAGATGCCGGTTGGACTCGCCAGCACCACTAAGGTTCGAGGATGAACTACTCGGTTAGCCTGCGTATACTGGCGCGCATCACGAATTTGGGTTTGATTTCACGGAGCGTCCTGCATGTCCGGCAATACCTACGGCAAGTTGTTCTCTGTCACCACCGCTGGCGAAAGCCATGGTCCGGCGTTGGTCGCCATTGTCGACGGCTGCCCGCCGGGCCTGGAGATTTCTGTCGAAGACTTGCAGCGCGACCTTGATCGCCGCAAGCCCGGCACCAGCCGCCACACCACCCAGCGCCAAGAGCCCGACGAAGTCGAAATCCTTTCCGGCGTGTTCGAGGGGCGCACCACCGGTTGCTCGATTGGCCTGCTGATCCGCAACACCGACCAGAAGTCCAAGGACTACTCGGCGATCAAGGATCTGTTCCGCCCGGCCCACGCCGACTACACCTACCACCACAAATACGGCGAGCGCGACTACCGTGGCGGTGGCCGCAGCTCGGCGCGCGAAACCGCGATGCGTGTGGCGGCGGGGGCGATTGCGAAGAAATTCCTCGCCACTCAGGGCATCGTCATTCGTGGCTACATGAGCCAGCTCGGCCCGATCGAAATCCCGTTCAAGACCTGGGATTCGGTTGAGGAGAACGCTTTCTTCAGCCCCGACCCGGACAAAGTCCCCGAGCTGGAAGCCTACATGGACCAGTTGCGCCGTGATCAGGACTCGGTCGGAGCGAAAATCACCGTGGTCGCCGAAGGTGTGATGCCGGGTCTGGGCGAGCCGATTTTCGATCGTCTCGACGCCGAACTGGCCCACGCGCTGATGAGCATCAATGCGGTCAAAGGCGTGGAAATCGGCGCCGGTTTTGCCTGCGTTGCCCAGCGCGGCACCGAGCATCGCGATGAAATGACACCGCTAGGTTTCCTCAGCAACAACGCTGGCGGCATCCTTGGCGGTATCTCGTCCGGTCAGCCGATCGTTGCGCATCTGGCGTTGAAGCCAACGTCGAGCATCACCACCCCGGGCCGTTCGATTGATGTCGATGGCAACGCGGTCGATGTCATCACCAAGGGCCGTCACGACCCGTGCGTGGGAATCCGCGCCACGCCGATTGCCGAGGCGATGATGGCCATCGTGCTGATGGATCACCTGTTGCGTCACCGTGGGCAGAACGCCGATGTGCGCGTGAGCACGCCGGTGCTGCGTCAGCTTTGATGGCAGATATCAAAGCCGCTGCGGCTTGACGGGCGTGGCGGCGCTTCCTTACTGGCGGCTGTCCAGTTTTTATCTGTTCTATTTCGCCTTGCTCGGTTCGACGGCGCCGTTTCTGGCGCTGTACTTCGATCACCTCGGATTCAGCGCCGCGCGCATCGGCGAACTGGTGGCAATCCCGATGTTGATGCGCTGTGTGGCGCCGAACATCTGGGGCTGGCTGGGCGACTACACCGGCAAACGCCTGGCCATCGTACGTTTCGGCGCGGTGTGCACGTTGCTCACGTTCTCGTTGATTTTCGTCAGCAAGAGCTACGCGTGGCTGGCGATGGTCATGGCGCTGCATGCGTTCTTCTGGCACGCGGTGTTGCCGCAGTTCGAAGTCATTACGCTGGCGCATCTGCAGGGCCAGACTTCGCGTTACAGCCAGATCCGCCTGTGGGGCTCGATTGGTTTCATCATCACTGTGGTCGCTTTGGGGCGCCTGTTCGAATGGCTCAGCCTCGACATCTACCCAGCGGCGCTGGTGTTGATCATGGCCGGCATTGTCGTCAGCAGCTTGTGGGTGCCGAACGCGCAACCGGCGCTGGGCAACCGACCGGGCGGGGAGGGCTTTCTCAAGCAATTGCGCAGCCCCGGTGTGTTGGCGTTTTACGGCTGCGTGGCGCTGATGCAAATGAGCCACGGCCCGTATTACACGTTTTTGACTTTGCACCTGGAAAAACTCGGTTACACACGAGGCGTGATCGGCATGCTCTGGGCGGTCGGTGTGGTCGCCGAAGTGCTGATGTTCATGGCCATGAGCCGGATTCTGGCGCGGTTCTCGGTGCGCCGGGTGCTGCTGGCCAGTTTTCTGCTGGCGGCCCTGCGCTGGTTACTGCTAGGTTCGTTCGCCGAGTTTCTCTGGGTGCTGCTGTTCGCACAGATTCTCCATGCGGCGACTTTCGGCAGTTTTCACGCCGCTGCCATCCAGTTCGTGCAACGTAGCTTCGGTGCGCGCCAACAGGGGCAGGGCCAGGCGCTGTATGCGGCACTGGCCGGCACCGGCGGTGCGCTGGGCGCGTTGTATTCCGGCTACAGCTGGAATGCCCTCGGGGCGACATTGACCTTTAGTATTGCCAGTCTCGCGGCGCTTGCTGCTGCCGTTATCATTGCCACACGTATGCAAGAGGACAGGCCATGAGCCTTACCCGTGAACAACTCGCCCAGCAAATCGTCGACGCCGGGCGTTTCCTTTATGGTCGCGGCTGGTCGCCGGCCACCAGCAGCAATTATTCGACGCGCCTGTCGGCCAGCGAAGCGTTGTTGACCGTGTCCGGCAAGCACAAGGGCCAGTTGGGTGTGGACGATGTGCTCGCCACCGACCTTGCAGGTAACAGCCTGGAACCGGGAAAAAAGCCGTCCGCCGAAACTCTGCTGCACACCCAGCTCTACCGCTGGCGCCCGGAGATCGGTGCGGTGCTGCACACTCACTCGGTCAATGCCACGGTGCTGTCGCGCCTGACCCCGCAAGACTTTATCGAGTTCGAAGACTACGAACTGCAAAAAGCCTTCAGCGGCATCTCGACCCATGAATCCCGGGTGCGCGTGCCGATTTTCGACAACGACCAGGATATTGCGCGGCTCGCCGCCAAGGTGCAGCCTTGGCTCGACGCCCATCCCGATTGCGTCGGTTATCTGATTCGCGGTCACGGCCTCTATACCTGGGGGGCGCAGATGAACGACGCGTTGCGCCAGATCGAAGCCTTTGAATTCCTGTTTGAATGCGAGTTGAAAACCCGCAGCGTCATGAACCGCCAGGGCTGACTTCACCCGGAGTCGCCCATTTGCCTGATGAAATGCTGTGCCCGACCGGTCTGCAAGAACCGGACGGCAAGGCCGATACCGAGGAATTGCCCCAATGAGCAGCCTGTCCGTCTATCACGTTTCCAGCCCTGACATTCCGAACAAGGTGCTGACCCATTTCGAAGACATCGCCTCGACTCTGGCCGAGCAAGGTGTGCGCTTCGACCGCTGGCAAGCCACCGCGAAGATCCAGCCCGGCGCCACGCAGGAAGAGGTAATCAGCGCTTACCAGGAGCAGATCGACAAACTGATGACCGAGCGCGGTTACGTCACCGTTGACGTCATCAGCCTCAACAGCGACCACCCGCAAAAAGCCGAACTGCGCGCCAAGTTCCTCGAAGAACACCGCCACGGCGAAGACGAAGTCAGATTTTTCGTCGCCGGTCGTGGGCTGTTTACCCTGCACATCGACGATTACGTGTATGCCGTTCTCTGTGAGAAGAACGATCTGATCTCTGTTCCGGCTGGCACCAAGCACTGGTTCGACATGGGTGAGCATCCGCACTTTGTCGCGATCCGTCTGTTTAACAACCCGGACGGCTGGGTTGCCAATTTCACCGGCGAAGACATCGCCGGCCGATTCCCGCGTCTGGAGGACTGAGCCCATGTCGATCAAAGTCATCCTCACCGACATCGAAGGCACCACCAGCGCCGTCAGTTTCGTCTTCGACGTACTGTTTCCTTACGCGGCCAGACACCTGCCGGACTTCGTGCGCCAGAACGCTGAGCGTGCCGATGTCGCAGAGCAACTCGACGCCGTACGCCGTGACAGCAACGAGCCGCAGGCCGACGTTGAACGGGTTGTTGAAATCCTTTTGAGCTGGATTGCCGAAGACCGTAAAGCCACGCCGCTTAAAGCGTTGCAAGGCATGGTCTGGGAACAGGGTTATCAGGCCGGGCAGTTGAAGGGGCACGTTTATCCTGATGCTGTTGAAGCACTTCAACGCTGGCACGCGGCGGGTTATCAACTGTTTGTGTACTCGTCGGGCTCGATCCAGGCGCAGAAGCTGATCTTCGGCTGTTCGGAAGCAGGGGATCTGACGCCGCTGTTCAGCGGCTATTTCGACACCACGTCGGGACCGAAACGCGAGGCGCAGTCTTACACGAACATTCAACAGGCGATCGCGGTTGAACCTGCGCAGATCCTGTTTCTGTCGGACATCGTCGAAGAGCTCGATGCCGCTCAGTCAGCAGGCCTGAAAACCTGCGGTCTGGCCCGCGATGGCGGAGAACTGGCGGGCCACGTTACCGTCGACAGCTTCACCGGCATCGAACCGGAAGCGTTCTAAAGTCTACGCCAAACCCTGCATAAAATCCGGGCACAAAAAAACAGGCCGTGAAGCGAAAGCTCCACGGCCTGTTTTGTTTAACGAGTTCTTAAGCGTTTACAGCGAGTGATACGTCGGCAGGGCAAAGCGCTGCTGGCTCTGCAGCATCGCAATTTGCGGCAACTCGCTGGCCTGTTCGGCCAGGTCACGGCGAATCGCACTGATTGCCCAAGACAGTTGGTCGCCGGCATGCAGTTGCTGATACGACAGTGCACGTTTGAACACTTTGCCGTCGGCACTACGCAGGGTCAGCAAAATCCCGCCATCGGGACGCGGCGAGGTGGTGACGTCGAAGTTGGAGAACAGGGAGGTAAATTTTTCTTGAATCAGGCTCATGTTTTTCAGCTCCGTATGCACTTGAATGGCAAGCATGCATAGGAGGTTGCAGTGATTGTGCCAGCACCGAATAAAAATAAAATCGTTATAAATCAATAGCTTAAAAATAAGACGATTTTGAGGTGTCGTGCAAACTGCATGAATGGCCATCGTGCATCCTGCATTTTGCGGGATCATTGAGCAATTAACGGAACCAATCGGGCTTTTCTGAATCATCGACATCGCCGCCGCCCGGGCGGATACAAAACATTGCAAAAACCGCGTGTACAGCCTGAGAAGGGCTGACGTACTTTCAGTCTCGACCCTCGCTCGAATGCGACGGTTGCACTAGCCCGAAAATAAAAAAACATCGGCCACCACGCCAAGGTCGAACGGGGAGCTTCCATGAGTCACGCGCCAAGCGACACGATTACCTGGGGCATGATGCTCCGCAAGCTGCCGATGATTGCCAAGGCCATTCCCCGAGTGGTCAAAGGCATGAAGGTCGCCAACGTCACGGATCCGACCCAAAGCTGTGGCCTTAGCTGGACGTTCGAACAAGCGACTCTGCGCAATCCCGATGGCCCGGCGCTATTGCAGGGCGAGGTTTCGTTGAGCTATTCGCAGGTCAACCAGTGGGCCAATCGCATCGCCCACTATCTGAGCGAGCAGGGCATCGGCAAGGGCGATGTGGTCGCGGTTTTTATCGAGAATCGCCCGGAGTTGCTGGTGACGATTCTGGCACTGGCCAAGCTCGGTGCCGTCAGCGCGCTGCTCAATACCTCGCTGACCCATGACACGCTGATTCACAGCGTGAATCTCGTCGCGCCGGTGGCGATTGTTGTCGGCGAAGAACTGCTGCCGGCGTTCGCTGCGGTGCGCGATCAAGTCTCGATTGCGCCGCAACGCAGCTGGTTTGTTGCCGATCAGGACACCTGCAACCATCCGGGCATTGCGCCCGAAGGCTACGTCAACCTGATCAGCGCCAGTGTCGATGCTTCCAGTGAAAATCCGCCAAGCAGCCAACAGGTATTTTTCGACGACCCGTGTTTCTACATCTACACCTCCGGCACCACCGGCCTGCCCAAGGCCGGGGTGTTCAAGCATGGTCGCTGGATGCGCAGTTCGACCAGCTTCGGCATGATCGCGCTGAACATGCGCCCCGACGATGTCGTCTACTGCACCTTGCCGCTTTACCACGCCACGGGCCTGTGTGTGTGCTGGGGCTCGGCGATCAACGGCGCATCGGGTTTTGCGATACGCCGTAAATTCAGCGCCAGTCAGTTTTGGAGCGACGTGCGCCGCTATCGCGCGACCACCATTGGTTACGTCGGTGAGTTGTGCCGCTATCTGGTCGATCAACCGGCCAGCGCCGACGACAACCGTCACGGCGTGCGCAAGATGATCGGCAACGGCTTGCGCCCCGGCGCATGGGCCGAGTTCAAGACACGCTTTGCCGTCGAGCACATCTGCGAGCTGTATGCGGCGAGCGACGGCAATATCGGTTTCACCAATATTCTCAACTTCGACAACACCATCGGTTTTTCGCTGATGGCCTGGGAACTGGTGGCTTACGACCATGACAGCGGCCAGCCGGTGCGCAGTGCTGACGGTTTCATGCGCAAGGTCGGCAAGGGCGAGCAGGGCTTGTTGCTGGCGCGAATCGACGAAAAGGCGCCACTGGACGGTTATACCGATCCGCAGAAGACCGCCAAGGTTGTGCTGCACGATGTATTTAGCAAAGGCGATCGCTTTTTCAACACCGGCGACCTGCTGCGCAACATCGGTTTCGGTCATGCCCAGTTTGTTGATCGCCTGGGCGACACCTACCGCTGGAAGGGCGAAAACGTCTCGACCACAGAAGTCGAAAACCTGCTGCTGCAACATCCGCAGATTTGCGAAGCTGTGGCGTATGGCGTGGAAATCCACAACACCAACGGCCGTGCCGGAATGGCGGCGATTACCCCGGCTGAATCCTTGGCGACGCTGGATTTCGCCGAATTGCTGGCATTCGCACGGCAACGCCTGCCGGCCTATGCGGTGCCGTTGTTTCTGCGGGTGAAGGTGAAAATGGAAACCACCGGCACGTTCAAATATCAGAAAACGCGCCTGAAAAACGAAGGCTTCGACCCAGGCCAGACAGGCGACGATCCGATTTTCGCCTGGCTACCCGGCACGCAAACCTACGTGCAGGTTACCGATGAAGTGTTGGCTGAAATCCATCAGGGCAAATACCGTTATTGATTCTGGCTATGGGCAATTTTCAGAAAAAGGGGGTGACAGCTATCGTCGGGCTCGGGAAACTGTCGACTTTCCGATAGACCGAAGTGGAGTTGCCCCATGTCCGACCAAAGCCGCCAGATGACCCCTGAGGAAGCTGCCGAATTCACCGAGCAGGTTTTCAACAAGGCGCGCGACGGTGATGCACTGATGCTCGATCGACTGGTCAGCGCCGGTTTGCCGGTGAACCTGAAAAACAGCAAGGGCGATACCTTGCTGATGCTTGCCAGCTATTACGGCCATGTCGATGCCGTGCAGGTGCTGCTTAAACACAAGGCTGATCCCGAGTTGCGCAATGCCAACGGCCAGAGCCCGATTGCCGGTGCGGCGTTCAAGGGCGATCTTGCGGTGGTCAAGGCACTGGTTGAAGCGGGCGCTGAAATCGAAGGCTCGTCCTTTGATGGCCGGACTGCACTGATGATGGCGGCGATGTTCAACCGTGTTGAAATCGTTGACTACCTGATCAGCAAGGGCGCCGACCCGAAAGCCAAGGATGCCAATGGCGTTACTGCGCTCGACGCTGCCCGGACCATGGGTGCAGTGGATACCACGGCGCAGCTGGAAAAATTGCTGGGCTGACGATCTTTTACTTTGTGCGCTATCCTCCGCGCCCTCAAAAACCATCTTCGCCACAGGATCCGCCCTCATGAAAGCCGCGCTCGTCGAACTCATCAGCAAAATCAGCTCCGGCTGCATGGGCGAGGACGAGATCCTGAAGGTGGCCGACGAAGCCGCGCAGGCCTACGCCGATGCCGACGCTTTTCTGGCTGCCAACCCGGACATCAACTACGACGACACTTTCCCGATCGCACTGGGTGAGTGGGTTGTGGTCGGCAGCCTGCCGGAGACCGTGTTGTTCCAGGCTGACACCTACGTCGACCTGTTCGCTCAGATCGTCGCCTCGTTCGGCCCGACCGTGGACTTCAACCTCAAGCCCAAGCAACTGGCCAAAACCGAAGCACTGACCGCCCTTAACCGCATTCAGGTGCAGATGAGCAGCCTGAACAAGGAAAACGGCGGTTACACGCTGATGAACTTCAGCCAGTTGCTCGACGATGAGCTGCAAATGGTGCTGGTCTACGGCAACGACGTGCCGCGAGTCCTCGAGTTGTGTGCACAAATTGGCATCGCCGCTGCGCCTTCGCTGGAAGCCTTGAAGGTCGCCGTTCACGTTTGAGCACAATAAAAGGGAACCCTGCACGCGACCGTCTATCCTAAAAGTGCATGCCACTATTCTGGAGCGACACCATGGGTTCCACGTTCAACGGTCTGATTGGCCTGATCATTCTTGCCCTCGATATCTGGGCCATCATCAATGTGCTGAAAAGCGGCGTCTCCACCGGGATGAAAATCGTCTGGGTGCTGCTGATCATCCTCCTGCCAGTGCTGGGCCTGATCATCTGGGCAATCGCCGGGCCACGGGGCAACGTCCGGATCTGACCGCTACATTCGAAACCATCCCGAACCCTGTGGGAGCTGGCAAGCCAGCTCCCACAGGGTTCTGTGGTTTGCAGATAAAGTGAGGTTCGACCTGTCATCTTCGGCAACGTAGAATGCGCGCCTTTCCCGGGCAATCGTCTCCACGATCCAGGCCCGCGCATTCATCGGAGCACTTGACCATGACCGTCACCAAAACCAGCGAATACCTGGAAACCCTGTACGAAGGCTACGGCCAGCGTTTTCGCATGGAAAAACTGCTGCACGAAGTGCGCACCGAACACCAGCACCTGGTGATCTTCCAGAACCCGCGCATGGGCCGTGTCATGGCGCTTGACGGTGTGATCCAGACCACCGAAGCCGACGAATTCATCTACCACGAAATGCTCACCCACGTACCGATCCTCGCCCATGGCGCCGCCAAGCGCGTGCTGATCATCGGTGGTGGTGACGGTGGCATGCTGCGCGAAGTGACCAAGCACGCTGGCGTCGAGCACATCACCATGGTCGAGATCGACGGCACCGTGGTCGAGATGTGCAAAGAGTTTCTGCCGGAGCACTCCAAGGGTGCTTACGACGATCCTCGGCTGAACCTGGTGATCGATGACGGCATGCGCTTCGTCGCCACTACCACCGAAAAATTCGACGTGATCATTTCCGACTCCACCGATCCGATCGGCCCTGGCGAAGTGCTGTTCTCGGAAAACTTCTACCAGGCCTGCCACCGTTGCCTGAACGAAGGCGGCATTCTCGTGACCCAGAACGGCACGCCGTTCATGCAGATCGAAGAAGTCAAAACCACTGCCGGTCGCCTGCGCAGCCTGTTCCCGGACTGGCATTTCTATCAAGCGGCGGTGCCGACCTACATCGGCGGTTCGATGACCTTCGCCTGGGGCTCGACTAACACGTCGTACCGCAAGCTGAGCCGCGAAACCCTGCAACAGCGCTTCATCGGCAGTGGCATCGTCACCCGCTACTACAACCCGGAAATCCACATCGGCGCGTTTGCAATGCCTCAATACGTATTGCAGGCGATCAACAAGCCAAGCAACGACTAATAGAACACGGCAAAACCCCTGTGGGAGCGAGCCTGCTCGCGAAAGCGTACTGTCAGCCAACACTTTTGCTGGATGGACAAGCGCCTTCGCGAGCAGGCTCGCTCCCACAACAGCTTATCTGCACCGTCAATGATGTTTTTTTATGGTCGCGCGCTGCATCCTTTTGAACGATCAATCACGCCGAAAGTCGAGATAGAGGTAAGCCCATTTGCGGGTTTGATCGAGGAGGCTCCGATGCAAAAGTGGAAAGTCACTTTCGTGGATGATCATGGTGAATCAGTCGACGAAGTCTTCGAGTGCGAGGAATGCCCGAATCACGAGCACGCCGCCAAGCTCATCAAGGAACGGTTCCTGCCCGTCGCCGCCAAACTGGATCTCAACGATCTGGAGGGGCGTACTCCCGATGCGGCCGTCAAAAGCCTCAAAACCCAGAACGGTATAGAAATCATCAGCATCACTCCCGTCTGAAAATTTCCTGTCACTTCAATCACCAGGCCTTGGCAGCGGCTCTATCTTGGGGCTACTCTGCAAGCGAGATCAGCGAACGGATCGCTAAGGTCTGGTCTTGTCAGCTACATGCTTGTTTCCCGCAGCAACCACGTTGCAGTAGTGCTTTGGCCTGTCAGGCCCGGGGCGGGAATACGGAAAGTCTATCCATCTATCCGAGGGGGACGATTCATGAGCACAGCCTATCAAGAAGACATCAGCAGCAATGTTCTGCGCCGCATGAAAGAAGGCGGTTTCGATTTTTCCCGATTCCATCCCATCGAGTTCTACGCGATTTTCCCGGACGAGGAGCGGGCGCGCAGGGCAGCAGGAAAATTTCGCGGTGAATCCATCAATGCCCAGGTCAGCGCGCGCGACGACGGTGCGTGGTCTCTGGAGTTAAGCAAAGTGATGTACGCAACCTATGACGATATTGGCGATTTCGAGCAGGGCTTTTCTGCCGTGGTCGAGCCATTGGGCGGCATCATCGAGGGCTGGGGCGTGAAGCAGGAGGTGCGCAGTCGCTACCGTCTGAACTGATCTCTTGCCTGAACGTAAGCAACGGCTGGCCTTTGGGTCGGCCGTTGTTGTTTTTGAAAATCAAAAGATCGCAGCCTTCGGCAGCTCCTGCAGCCCATCACCTGTAGGAGCTGCCGAAGGCTGCGATCTTTTGCTTTTGCTTTCAAAACGTTTCAAACAGGCAAAAAAAAGCCACCGGAGAGGGTGGCTAAAGGGAAGACCGATAAGGAGAGGAAACCGGTCAGGGTTAAGGCTTTGCGGGCTGCGTTGGCAGTGCGGATCAGTGGGGCTGAAGACTTCTGCGTAGAAGTTTGTTCAGCGAATGCGCGGATTATCCGTAGCTGACGCCGAGCAGTGAAATCAACTCTGACTATGCTGGTGATAGGCGATGCAGTGCGTCGCAATGAAGCGGGGGCGATCAGGTGGGGGCATTTGCTGCACAGGAATGGTGCGGCGCCTGCGACGTGAATATCCAACCGATTGATATCAAAGCGTTTATGCCGATGGCACGGGCCTTGCGAAGGCCTGTAGGTCCGGGTGACAAGGAGTACGGCATGATCCGCACCTATTTTGATGAGATGTACGATGCCGGCGGCCAGGTTCGCCCGCATTACCGGGAATTTGCCCGTTGGCTGGCCGACACGCCTGATGAGCTGCTGGCACAACGGCGACGCGAGGCCGATCTGCTGTTCCATCGCGCCGGGATTACTTTCACGCTCTATGGGGACGAGCAGGGCACTGAGCGCCTGATTCCTTTCGACACCATTCCGCGCAGCATTCCCGCCAGCGAATGGCGGATCGTCGAGCGCGGCTGCATTCAGCGGGTCAAGGCGTTGAACATGTTCCTCGCCGATCTCTATCACGAGCAGCGCATCATCAAGGCCGGAATCATTCCCGCCGAGCAGGTGCTGGCCAACGAGCAGTATCAGTTGGCGATGCAGGGGCTGGATCTGCACCGAGACATCTACTCGCATATCTCCGGCGTCGATCTGGTGCGCGATGGCGACGGCACCTATTACGTGCTCGAAGACAATTTGCGCACCCCGAGCGGCGTGAGCTACATGCTCGAAGACCGCAAAATGATGATGCGCCTGTTCCCGGAACTGTTCGCCGCCCAGCGCATTGCGCCGATCGACCATTATCCGAACCTGTTGCTCGACACCCTTAAAAGCTCCAGCCCCATCGACGACCCCAGCGTGGTGGTGCTGACGCCCGGGCGCTTCAATAGTGCGTTTTTCGAGCATGCGTTTCTGGCGCGAGAGATGGGTGTTGAACTGGTGGAGGGCGCGGATCTGTTCGTGCGTGACGACAAGGTCTTCATGCGCACTACCGACGGCCCGAAAGCCGTGGACGTGATTTACCGCCGCCTCGACGATGCGTTTCTGGATCCGCTGGCGTTCAACCCGGACTCGATGCTCGGTGTGCCGGGACTGCTGTCGTCCTATCGCTCCGGCAATGTGGTGCTGGCCAACGCCATCGGTACCGGCGTGGCGGATGACAAATCGGTCTACCCGTTTGTCACCGACATGATCCGCTTCTATCTCGATGAAGAACCGATCCTGAAAAACGTGCCGACCTGGCAATGCCGCAACCCGTCTGAACTTTCCCACGTGCTGGCCAATCTTCCAGATCTGGTGGTCAAGGAAACCCAGGGCTCCGGCGGTTACGGGATGTTGGTGGGGCCGGCGTCGACGAAGGCGGAAATTGACGCCTTTCGTGAGCGGATCAAGGCCAAACCTCACGCGTATATCGCACAACCGACGCTGTCACTGTCGACTTGCCCGACTTTTGTCGAAAACGGCATTGCGCCACGTCATATCGACTTGCGCCCGTTTGTCTTGTCGGGGCGCGAAACCCGGGTCGTACCCGGTGGTTTGACCCGTGTCGCGCTGCGTGAAGGCTCTCTGGTGGTGAATTCCTCCCAGGGCGGCGGAACCAAGGACACCTGGGTGGTCGAGGATTGAAGGAAGCTTGCCATGTTAAGTAGAACTGCCTCGGATCTGTATTGGATGTCGCGTTACCTGGAGCGAGCGGAAAACCTCGCACGGATGCTCGACATCAGTTATTCGCTGTCGCTGATGCCGCAGGACGGTCGGGGCGATGGTCTGCACGAACTGGCGATGCCACTGTTGATCACCGGCACGCTTGACGATTATCTGGAGCGTCACGGCGCGCTGCATGCCGAACGCCTGCTGCACTTCTTCGCCCTTGATGCGGCCAATCCGGCGAGCATCTACAGCTGCCTCGGCGCGGCGCGGGCCAGTGCTCATGCGGTGCGTGGGCGTATCACGGCGGACATGTGGGAAAACATCAACGCCACGTGGCTGGAGATTCGCGGGATCGCCGAGCAGGGGCTCAGCCGTTATGGCATGAGTCGTTTCTGCGAGTGGATCAAGGAGCGTTCGCACCTGTTCCGCGGTGCGTCCTACGGCACGATCATGCGTAACGATGCGTTTCGTTTTATTCGTCTGGGCACCTTTATCGAGCGCGCGGACAACACGTTGCGGCTGCTCGATGCGCGCTACGAAATGGCCGGCGATCAGGCCGAAGCCGTCAGTGACGGCACTGCCCACGCGTATTACCAGTGGAGTGCATTGCTGCGAGCGTTGTCATCATTCGAGGCTTACACCGAAATCTATCGTGACGCTCCGGGGGCCCGGCATGTCGCCGAGCTGTTGCTGTTGCGTGCTGACGTTCCGCGTTCGCTGCGTGCCTGCACCGAGGAGATCGACCAGATTCTCGCGCAGTTGCCCGGTGCCAACGGGCGACCGGCCCAGCGCCTCGCCGCAGAAATGGACGCGCGCCTGCGCTACACCGGCATCAACGAAATTCTCGAGGAAGGCCTGCACGCCTGGCTGACCGAATTCATCCCGCTGGTGCGCCAGTTGGGTAACGCCATTCACAGTTCCTACCTGGAGGCTGCATGAGACTTTCGATTAGCCACGAGACCACCTATCACTACGAGGATCAGGTGCGGGCGAGCATCCAGTACCTGCGGCTGACCCCACACGACAGCGAGCGTCAACACGTGCTGAGCTGGCAGCTCGACCTGCCGCGCCCGGTGCGCGCGCAACTCGATCCGTTCGGCAACATCCTGCATGTGCTGACCATGGACGAGCCACATGAAGCGATCATCATCGGTGCGCGTGGTCAGGTTGATATCGACGAATTGCGCGAGGCCGAACACGAGAGCCAGTCGGCGCTACCGTTTCTGCGCTTTACCCGTTTGACCGAGGCTGACGAGGCACTGCGCGGGTTTGCGGAAAAATCCTGCAAGCAACGCCGCGACCGCACGGCACTCATCGATTTGATGCACGGTCTGAATCAGCACATGACCTATACGCCCGGTTCTACCGCGGTCGACACCAGTGCCATGCAAGCCTTCGCCGGACGGGCGGGCGTCTGCCAGGATCATACCCATGCGTTTCTGGCGTGCGCACGCAGTCTCGGGATTCCCTCGCGGTATGTGTCGGGGTATCTGTACAGCGAGGATTGCGAACACCTGGCCAGCCATGCCTGGGCCGAAGCCTGGCTGGATGACGCCTGGTACAGTTTTGACGTGACCAATGAGCTGGCGCGCCCGGAGCGACACCTGAAGCTGGCGGTGGGTCTGGATTATCTGGATGCCTGTCCGGTGCGCGGGATGCGCCGGGGCGGTGGGTGCGAGCAGATGCATGCGAAGGTGTTCGTATCGCCGACCCCAGTGATCTCTGTCCAACAGCAGTAGATTCGGGATACCGCTATCGCTAGCAAGCCAGCTCCCACAGGTTATGCGCTGACTTTGAGTCAGTGGTGATCCTGTGGGAGATTCTATGGTTGAGGGGAAGCCCTCAACCTGCTTTTGGCTGGTATTCGCTCTGTCCCTTTAGCAGTGCAAACACCACTCGCGCGAGCTTTCGTGCCAGGATTACCAGCGCTTGTGTGGTACTGAACCCACGGGCTCTTTGCTCTTCATAGAACGCTTTCCACGCTGAAGTGCGACTGGCCGACATGGCGGCGTTATGCAGCAGCCGTCGGGCCTCCGGGTCACCTCGTTTGGTCAGGCTTCTGCGACCATCTTTTTGTCCTGACTGCGACACTCGCAAATCCATCCCCAAAAACGCAATAAATGCGTCCGCGTTTCTGAAGTCGCCCCGCTGAAACGTCGCGATCAAACGGGCCCCTGTCAAAAAACCAATACCTTCAACTTTCGTGCAACGCTTCAGATCGGCGAGCAGCCCAGCCTCTTTCAACTGGTCGCTGATCATCTTCTCGACCAGCGTTTCAAGCCTCTGCATTGAGGCCACTTGCTCAGCAAATGCGCTTTTGAGCAGCGGTTCATTTGCCCAGCTTTGCACCAGACCAACCCGTGCTTGAACCAGCGCCGCGCGACGGCGGAAAAGGCTCAAGAGTCGGCGATATAGAGGTGATGGCGGGGTCCAGGGATGAAGCTCTTCGTATTCGTTTTTCAGATAACGAGCTAGCAGTTTGGCGTCCAGCGCGTCGGTTTTGGCGCGAACTTTCACCCCTTTACGGTAATGACTCAGCTCGTATCCGCCGACCATGTAAATCGTGCACCCGGCTTCATGGGCCATATCGGCGAATGCCAAGTGATAGGTGTTGGTCGATTCAATGGCCAGATCAACCGGTGCAGGTAAGGCTTTCAGCCATTTTTTGATGGCTGCCTTGTCATTGGGAATAGATTCGAGCAAATCCAGCTCAGCCTGGTAGATGACCAGTTCATCCTTGGCGACATCCACGCCAACGATAGGCTTTACGACAGAAACCGGCATTGCCATAGAGCATCCCCCGAGATATGGTTTTGAACACTTGAAGGGCTCACCCAGGGGCGCAGGCTTGTTCCTATCGTCGGTCCTAGCCAGATGCATTCTTTATCGGCGCTTGGGTGAAAGGAGGAGGGGCGAAATCTCCCACGGATCTGTACTGCGTCAACAGTCAGAATCTGGCTTTGTCCCTTCTCCTCCCTTCAAGTACCAGCATACAAGCTGGCTTGCCAGCGATGAGGTCAGTGATAACCACCCAAGGCTCAAGGTATCAAGGCTTAACCTTGCGCCCCACCATGTGTTTCAGATACCCCACTAACATCTGCAAATCCTCCTCTGGCAGCACCTTTGCCGAAAACCCTGGCATCTTCGCCTGAGGCCATTGGCGCAAACTCTGCGGATCACGGATGTATCGCTTTAAGAAGTCCGCACCAAAATACTCGGTCGGGTTGTACGGAATATTCAGATCCGGCCCAAACTGCGCATCCCCCGCACCGTTCAAGCGGTGGCAGGCCAGGCAGTTCTTCTGAAACAGCGCGAACCCCTGATTCACAGGGTCATCTGCTTTCAGTGCAGGGTCCGGCAACAGGGCCGGGAAGCGCTCAGCCACGGGCGCCATGCGCTTGATGCTGGCGACCTCGAACGGCCATTGCTCCGGGCTGATGTTGCCGGCCTGTGGATCGGTCCACACCAGATAGAACGGCCCGGCGCTGTGCTTGCCCGCCGACAATGGCGGCCACGGATGCGCGGGGTCTTCAATCGCCAGCCAGGCACGCGAGCCTTGGGTGTTGAGCAGCGGCGCAGCTGCCAACTCGGCGGCAAAGCCATCCAGCGCCACCGCTTGCAGATGATCCTCAGGTTTGATTCCGCCCAGCAACGCCGCCACGGGCACGGCGCGATACGTCATGTCCTTCTTGTAGGACACATCGTCTTTCACCGTGAGGGTTTGTACCTGAGGATGCTTGAGTAGCTCCTCGGTCTGCCAGATGCGGCTGTTTGCGCCCAGCTGTAAATCCAGCTGTGCGGCTGACAAGGGCATGCTTAGCAGCAAGGCCCCAAACACAATGAGCGCTTTCAAATAATCGCCGTCCATGCCGTGCAAATGTGCAGAGATTGGCACACCCACGCTGGCCCGGGTAGCGGGCCAGGGACATTTTTCAGTGGCGATAACCAGCAACTGTCGCCTGATTCAGCCGATCACCTTGGTCAGATTCGGCAAAATCAGCAACAGTGTCGTGGCGAAAAGAATGAGCCCTGCTTGACGAACTTTCGGTTGTTTGAACATGGCTTGACCGCCTTTTTGTTATTTCCTGATGCCTGCCTGCATATCCATGACGGCAAGCGATGCACTTCCTGTTAAAGAACGCCTGCCTCGGCAAAACCCGACGACCACGACGTACATGTTCTACCTTAGGGCCCGCGTCACGCTTGGCTTAGATCCATTTAATATGGGGCTGCAGCTATCAGCGATTAAAAAGGTATGAGGCGTATTGCCAGCTCCGTCGCCGCCCGCTTGCTAGACAACTCGCCGACCTGAACCGGTTCACCCGATGCCTGATGACCGTCCGTCTGAGCGTGTGCGTCAACACCATTGAGCGCTGTGGTCATTGAATCCTTGAGCGCGCAGGCCAAGAGTGGGAGCACAAGAATTCACTCACCGCACAGGTTCGAGGACGTCATGACCCAAGCTTTGATTTTCGATGCATTACGCACGCCGCGCGGCAAAGGCAAGGCTGATGGTGCCCTGCACAGCGTCAAACCGGTCACTCTGGTGGCCGGCCTGCTGACTGCGTTGCAACAGCGCACGGCGCTGGACACCAGCCAGGTCGATGACGTGGTGCTGGGCTGCGTCACGCCGATTGGCGATCAAGGCTCGGACATCGCCAAAACCGCCGTGCAAGTGGCCGATTGGGACGTCAGCGTGGCGGGCGTGCAGATCAACCGTTTCTGCGCCTCGGGTCTGGAAGCGGTGAGCCTCGGCGCGATGAAAGTGCGTTCGGGATTTGAAGATCTGGTGGTGGTCGGCGGCGTCGAGTCGATGTCACGCGTGCCGATGGGCAGCGACGGCGGCGCCTGGGCGCTGGATCCGCAAACCAACCTGCAGGGTCACTTCACTCCGCAAGGTATCGGCGCCGACCTGATCGCCACCCTTGAAGGCTTCAGCCGTCAGGATGTCGATGCCTACGCGCTGCACTCGCAACAGAAAGCGGCACGGGCACGGGCCGATGGCTCGTTCAACAAGTCACTGGTGCCGGTGCAGGATCAGAACGGCATCATCCTGCTCGATCACGACGAATTCATTCGTGCCGAGTCGACCCTGGAAGGTTTGGCCAAGCTCAAGCCGAGTTTCGAAATGATGGGGCAGATGGGTTTCGACGCGACAGCGCTGCGGGTTTACAGCCATGTCGAACGGATCAATCACGTACATACACCTGGCAACAGTTCCGGGATCGTCGATGGAGCGGCGCTGATGCTGATCGGTTCCGAGGCCAAGGGCCGGGCGCTGGGCTTGCAGCCACGGGCGCGGATTGTCGCCACGGCGGTGACCAGCACCGATCCAACCATCATGCTCACGGGCCCCGCGCCGGCCACCCGCAAGGCACTGGCGAAGGCTGGCCTGCGCGTGGAGGACATTGACCTGTTCGAGGTCAACGAAGCGTTTGCTTCGGTGGTGTTGAAGTTCATCAAGGACATGGCCGTCGATCCGGACAAGGTCAACGTCAACGGCGGCTCCATCGCGATGGGCCATCCGCTCGGCGCCACCGGGTGCGCGATCCTCGGCACCTTGCTCGATGAACTGGAAACCCGGCGCCTGCGCTATGGCCTGGCGACGCTGTGCGTCGGCGGCGGCATGGGCATTGCCACCATCATCGAACGCCTCTGAACCCCGAATTCAAGGAACCTTGTTATGAGCGAAGCCATTCGTTACGAAAAAGGTCAGGACGGCATTATTGTCCTCACCATCGATATGCCGGGCCAGAGCGCCAACACCATGAACGCCGTGTACCGCGAGGCAATGGCCGCCTGCGTCGCCCGGCTTGTGGCTGAAAAAGAAAGCATTGCCGGGGTCATCATCACGTCGGCGAAGAAAACCTTCTTCGCCGGCGGCGACCTTAATGAGTTGATCAAGGTTGGCAAGCCTGAAGCCAAAGCCTTCTACGACATGGTGCTGACCCTCAAAGGGCAACTGCGCACGCTGGAAACCCTCGGTAAGCCAGTGGTCGCGGCCATCAACGGCGCGGCACTCGGCGGCGGATGGGAAATCTGTCTGGCGTGTCATCATCGGGTGGCACTGGACGATGCGTCGGTGCAACTTGGTCTGCCGGAGGTGACCCTCGGCTTGTTGCCGGGTGGCGGCGGGGTGGTGCGCATGGTGCGCATGCTCGGCATCGAGAAGGCGCTGCCGTATTTGCTCGAAGGCAAAAAGGTCCGTCCGCAACAGGCTTTGCAGGCCGGATTGATTGATGAGCTGGCGGCCGATCGCGATGAACTGCTGGCCAAGGCGCGTGCCTGGATCGTTGCCAATCCGACGGCGGTACAACGTTGGGATGTGAAGGGGTATCAGATTCCTGGCGGCACGCCGTCGAATCCGAAAGTCGCTCAGATGTTGGCCATTGCGCCGTCGATCCTGCGCACCAAAACCCAAGGCACGTTGCCGGCGCCGGAGAAAATTCTCTGCGCGGCGGTAGAAGGCGCGCAGGTGGATTTCGATACGGCGCACTTGATTGAAACCCGCTACTTCACAGAATTGACCACCGGCCAGATCTCGAAAAACCTGATCGGCACGTTCTGGTTTCAGCTCAACGAAATCAATGCCGGTGGCTCGCGGCCGCAGGGCTTTGCGCCATTCATTACGCGTAAGGTCGGTGTGCTCGGCGCCGGGATGATGGGCGCGGGGATCGCTTTTGTCAGCGCCTCGGCGGGTATCGAAGTGGTGCTCAAGGACATCAATCTGGCTGCTGCCGAAAAGGGCAAAGCGCATTCGGCGGCGTTGCTGGACAAGAAAGTCGCTCGCGGTCAGATGGATGCCGCGCAGCGTGAGGCAGTGCTGGCGCGGATTCATACCAGCGAAAACGATGCTGAGCTGTCCGGTTGCGATTTGATCATCGAGGCGGTTTTTGAAGATCGCGAACTCAAGGCGAGGGTCTCTTCGGCGGCGCAGAAAGTGGTCGGCGCCGACGCCGTGATTGCCTCCAACACTTCGACCTTGCCGATCACGGGGCTGGCGACGGCAGTACCGGATCAAAGCAAATTCATCGGCCTGCATTTCTTCAGTCCGGTGGAAAAAATGCCGTTGGTGGAAATCATCAAAGGCGCGCAGACCAGCGACGAAACCCTCGCTCGCGGGTTTGATTTCGTCCTGCAAATCAAGAAAACGCCGATCGTGGTCAACGACAGTCGCGGCTTCTTCACCTCGCGGGTGTTCGGCACGTTCACCAATGAAGGCATCGCCATGCTCGGTGAAGGTGTGAGCGCGCCGATGATCGAGACCGAAGCGCGCAAGGCCGGGATGCCAGTCGGGCCTCTGGCAATCTCCGACGAAGTTTCTCTCAGCCTGATGAGTCATATCCGCAAGCAAACCGCCAAGGACTTACAGGCAGAAGGGAAACCGCTGATTGAACACCCGGCGTTTGCCGTGATTGACTTGCTGCTCAACGAATACAAGCGCCCGGGCAAAGCCGCAGGTGGCGGTTTCTACGAGTACCCGGCCGGTGGGCAGAAACATTTGTGGCCTGAATTGAAGACGCGCTTCGAGAAGGCTGACGGGCAGATTTCGCCGAAGGACGTGCGTGACAGGTTGCTGTTTGTGCAGGCCATCGAAACCGTGCGCTGTGTGGAGGAGGGCGTGCTGACCTCGACGGCGGATGCCAACGTAGGATCGATCTTCGGCATCGGTTTTGCGGCGTGGACTGGCGGCGCGTTGCAGTACATCAATCAGTACGGAGTAAAGGATTTCGTCGCCCGGGCGCAGTATCTGGCCGAACAGTATGGCGAGCGTTTCGCACCGCCTGCGCTGCTGCTGGATAAAGCGGCAAAAGGTGAGATGTTCTAAGGGCGATGAGCATTCCGGGGCTTGCCTTGCCAGGGTGTTTCAAGGCAGGCTCTGGGGTGTTCATTATTCCCATCACGTGTCAGGTATTTTTTATGTCGTTACGCATCTGCATTCTGGAAACCGACATCCTGCGTCCAGAACTGGTCGATCAATATCAGGGTTACGGGCAGATGTTCCAGCGCCTGTTCTCGCAGCAACCGATTGCCGGCGAGTTCACGGTGTACAACGTGATGCAGGGCGAATACCCGAGCGACGACCTGACGTTCGATGCGTATCTGGTCACTGGCAGCAAGGCCGATTCCTTCGGCACTGACCCGTGGATCGAAACCCTCAGGGAATACTTGCTGAATCGCTACGAGCGTGGCGACAAGCTGCTCGGCGTGTGCTTCGGCCATCAACTGCTGGCGCTGTTGCTGGGCGGCAAGAGCGAACGCGCCACGCAAGGTTGGGGCGTCGGCACCCACAACTACAAGCTCGCGGCAAAGGCTCCGTGGATGAGCCCGGTGCGTGAAGAGCTGACGCTGTTGATCAGCCATCAGGATCAGGTCACCGCACTACCGGAAAACGCCACGGTGATCGCATCCAGTGATTTCTGCCCGTTTGCGGCGTATCACATCAATGACCAGGTGCTGTGCTTCCAGGGGCATCCGGAATTTATCCACGACTACTCGCGCGCGTTGCTGGATTTGCGTCAGGAAGCCTTGGGTACGCAGATTTACAGCACGGGCGTGGCGAGCCTGGAGCAGGAACACCATGGTGCTACGGTCGCGGAATGGATGATGCGGTTTGTGGCGCACAAGCCTGAAACTGTCTAACAGCAGATCAAAAGATCGCAGCCTGCGGCAGCTCCATTGGGATCAAGTACACCTGTAGGAGCTGCCGAAGGCTGGGATCTTCTGCTGTTACAACCACCCCGATTTCTTGAAACTCGCCCACAAACTCACACAACCCACCGTGATAAACCCCAGCACGCCAAAATAGCCGTAATGCCAGCTCAACTCCGGCATGTTCTGGAAATTCATCCCGTAAATCCCCGCCACCGCCGTCGGAAACGCCAGAATCGCCGCCCATGCGGCAAACTTGCGCTGCACCACGCTCTGCCGTGACGCTTCCAGCAACACGCCAATCTCGATGGTCTGGCTGGCAATGTCCGCCAGTGTCGTCAGGTCTTCCATTTGCCGCGTCACATGGATCTGCACGTCGCGGAAATACGGGCGCATGTTCTTGTCGATGAACGGGAAGCTCAGTTTTTGCAGCTCCTCGCTGATCTCCACCATCGGCGCGGCATAGCGGCGCAGACGCACGACATCGCGGCGCAATCCGTGAAGCTTCTGAATGTCGTGCTCGTTCAACGCACTGCACAGCACGTTGCGCTCCAGCTCATCAATCTCGGCGTGGATCGCTTCGCCCACGGGCTGATAGTTTTCGATGACAAAGTCGAGCAGCGCATAAAGTACGAAATCTTCCCCATGCTCCAGCAACAGCGGACGCGCCTCACAACGTTGGCGGACATGGGCGTAGGACGCCGAGTGACCGTTGCGTGCGGTAATGATGTAGCCCTTGCCGGCGAAGATATGGGTTTCGATGAACTGCAGGATCCCGTGTTCACGAATGGGCGAGTAGGTGACGATAAACAAAGCGTCGCCAAAGGTTTCCAGCTTCGGTCGGCTATGTTTTTCCAAGGCATCTTCGATGGCCAATTCGTGCAGGTTGAATTGGCGTTGCAAATTGGACAGTTCCTGAGCGTCCGGCTCTTCCAGACCGATCCACACAAAGTGACCGGTCTTCGCGGCCCAGGCCGCGCCTTCATCAAGGGTAATATTGGTGACTTTTTTGCCCTCGCTGTACACCGCAGCAGCAACAACTCGACCCATGGTGGTGATTCACTTCTTCTTGGCAGATGACTGGGAGACCAGGCTTCAGCTTAGCCTTGTCGCTGCTTGAGAGTCAGTGAAATCTGCACAGTTCACCCGGCAAAAGAAAACCCGCACAGGGCGGGTTTGTTTTTCAGGCAGCTTGCAGTTGGCGATCCATCGCGTCGATGCATTCGCGCATCTGCTCGCGGCACTGCTCGATGAGCATGGGCATGTCGTCCATGGTCAGCCCGGCAGTAGGAATTGCCGGCAGCGAGCGTATGAGAATTTTCCCGCTGCGCCAGCGGTTCAGACGCATGTGCTTGACGTAGCTGCTGACACACACCGGAACGATCGGCACACCGGCAGCAATCGCCATCTGGAACGCGCCTTTCTTGAACGGCAGCAGCTCTTCGCCGAGGTTGCGCGTGCCTTCGGGGAACACCCAGATCGAGGTCTTTTCGTTCTGCAACGTATTCGTGGTAGTCACCATCGACTGGCGAGCTTTTTGCGTATTGCCTCGGTCGATCAACACGTTACCCGCCAGCCAGAACAACTGCCCGAACAACGGTACCCATTTCAGGCTCTTCTTGCCGATGCACACGGTACGGCGCGGCACGACATTGCCGAACACGAACAGATCATAGTTGGACTGGTGGTTCGCAATGATCACGCAACTGTCGGGCTTGTTCATCAACCCGCTGACGTCGGTCTTCACTCGCAGACGCAAAATGCACATCGCCGGCAGAGCGTAGAGGCGAGCGCACAGACGGCTGTTGTCCGGATTGAATGGACGGCACAGGCCGAGGATAACCCCAAGCACACCCGCGAGAATAAAGTGCAGGCCCATCAACAACATACGAAACACAAACAGCATTTTCAGGCCCCACCGGCGCAAAAGGTGGCGCAGTGTACGGATGTGCACTGTTTTCGGCAATTGCCACTATAGAGTCCGGAGATAGCCGATGTTTAAGCGCATGTTTCCAAGCCGGTCGTCAGACGCGTCCTAGAGCAGCCAAGGCATGTTCAACCCAGCGTGTAAGAAAAAGCCCGACACGACGGTCGGGCTTTTCTTCATCGCGTGAGCCGGGTTTAACCCAGATGCTCCTGATCCTGGATGATCGCGTTATCCAGGGTTTCCAGCAGCGCCTTACGCACCTTCAGTTTGGTGTTCTTGTGCGCGGTCATGTTGATCTTCTTCAATTGACGTGCGGCGGCGAGGGCGGCGCCTTGCAGTTCCTCGGCGGAAACCACCTTGTCGAGGAAACCGGCATCCACAGCACTTTGCGGATCAAACATCTCACCGTTGATCACCGAACGGTGGAACGCCGAGCGACGCAGGCGATCACGGGCCAGTTCGATACCGGCGTGGTGCATGGTCATGCCGATCTGCACTTCGTTCAGGCCAATGCTGAACGGGCCATCGACACCGATGCGGTAATCGGCAGACAGCAGAATAAACGCGCCTTTGGCCACGGCATGACCCGGGCAAGCAACGATCACCGGGAACGGGTGAGAAAGCAGACGACGGGCCAAAGTCGACCCCGCAGTGACCAGCGCCACGGCTTCTTTCGGGCCGGCGGTCATCACTTTCAGATCATAGCCGCCGGACAAAATGCCTGGCTGACCGGTGATGATCACGATGGCACGATCAGTCACTGCCTGATCCAGCGCCGCGTTGAACGCCGCAATCACGTCCGGGGAAATGGCATTGACCTTGCCATTGCTCAAGGTCAGGGTCGCGATACCGTCTTCGAGGTGGTAGGAAATCAACTCACTCATGACGCTATTCCTTGTAAGAAAGATGGGCAGACGTTACCCACCACCGCAGGCCAGGTAAAGCGCCGTGACTGACCCGCTGGTCACCGTTTCCCGGTGCAGCCAGCGTGGTGAGCCATTCTGCTTCTATATAGAAGGCGCGCACTCACCGGAGATTGGCCGGTTTGCCATGGCCCGCCGACGGGCAAAACGACTTTTTCTCTTAACCGCATGAAAATTCTGAAAAAAAGTTTGCCATCAGAAAAGCTTTCGACTACATTAGCGCGCCTCGACAGACAGAACATGTTTGAAGAGATACGGTGAAGTGTCCGAGTGGCTTAAGGAGCACGCCTGGAAAGTGTGTATACAGGAAACTGTATCGAGAGTTCGAATCTCTCCTTCACCGCCAAATTCAGTAAACACAAACCCCTGATTTTCCTAGAGAAAGTCGGGGGTTTGTGGTTTTTGGTGTCTGAAAAAAGGCCATATGGGACTGATATGGGACTGGCGCACTGTTCTGAGGCGAAAAATGGTGTGCAGCGAACACGGCTTTGGTGATGATTCGATTGCTCTGGGCTACTCTCTCCAGAACCCTCGCTCAAGGATGATTCTATGCCAAACAGTTCTGAATCCAACGTCGCCACGGCAGATGCTCTGACATTGCTCCTGCACAACCAGCATGCCATAGCTGCGGCGATCGAAGAGGTCACGAAATGGCTTTCAGAAAATGGCGTAGGGGATGTTGCAGATAACGCATTTGTGGCCATGGAAACACTGGACACGAATGCAAAGGCGATTGCTGCTGCGATCTCACGGATACGGCAATCCTAGGAGTCGCGGTGACCGGCATTAAGGGGTTAGAAGCAGACGTAAGCTCTGGAAATTAATCCTCCGTCTCAATACCACTGATGTTAAAAGGACAGCCGCATCGTGCGCAGGAAACAGCCGCTCTACAACCACCAAGTAAACACCGATTTCATCATTTACTCCGGCGAAGCGAATACGAATTAACAGAATACTTAAATCGAGCATAAGGAGATCACGATGTCGTCAATAGATCAAAAAATAGTTAGCGAAGCAGTAAAGCCGGGGCTACAACTTATAAATGCAGCATTATCTCCGACTATCGAGAGAGTCAGAAAATGGGCTGTAGAAAAAGAATTGAAAGGAAAGCTTGATAGCGATGCACTTGCTCTAATAATCGAGCGCTACCTGATAAAGCTTTCAGAGCGTGTAAGAGAGATAACGTCAATTACGTTTCCTCAGCTCAAGCTGAATATATATGAAGCGTACGAGCCTCTTTATATGGTGCGAAATACCCACTTCGACACGCAGAAGGATTTAATCTCCGCTGATGAACTCGTTTCTTCCCCATCAAGGCCTGTCATAATCGTCGACGGCGCTGGAATGGGAAAGAGTACTTTTTCAAAGTTTATCGTTGCAAGCCTATTATTTAAGTCCGACCGAATCCCAATTCTGTTCGATCTTAGGAAGCTAGATCCGAAGCTAGACATTACAGATAACTTCGCTACTGAGCTTGACTTTCCTGACGAGAAATTTGACAGAAATCTTTTTTATCGACTTTTGAAGTTGGGTAAATTTTTCGTAATACTCGACGGTTTTGACGAGACACCAATTGATCATCAGCACTTGCTGGCAAATCAACTCCACGAAATGTCAGCAAAAGGTGGGGAGAACGCAATACTTATAACAACTCGTCCACAGGAAGTAACCCCGGATCTGATAAATGCAACCATCTTGAAGTTTGCACCTTTTACTCTGGAGCAAGCATTATCCTTATTAAAAAGATACGATAAGGTTTCAAAGTTAGATGTCGGGGAAAGACTCTGCAAAGAAATATCTAGCGTTCCTTCTAAATTTATTGAAAGCCCACTTTTAGTGTCGTTGTTATATAGAACTTACGGGGTGAATAATTCAATTGCGGACAAAATATCGACATTTTATGACGAGATATATCACGCTCTTTACAAAGGGCACGATTTAATTAATAAAAATGGATATGCCAGGCATAAAAAATCAGGTCTTGGATTTGAGGACTTTAGAAAGCTGCTACGAGCTCTTTGTCACTACATGATGCTCAAGATGAAGACCTCATTTAATAGCCTTAGCGAAGCTGACAGCTTTATTGAGAACGCGGCCAAAATTAGCCAAGCTATACCTAATTCCACATCAGATTTCTTGGATGATTTGCTTGTCGCCGTCCCTCTTATGCAACGAGATGGTACTGAATATAAATTCTTTCATAAAACACTATTGGAATACTTTGCTGCGGAATACATAATATTTAACGATTCTAGCCTGTCTTTACTAAAAAAAATATTTGAAAGTCCGCTGGCTCCCTCTTTCGTTAAAGTGTTCGAGTTTTTAAATGATATGAATCCGGTGCTTTTTGAGTCGGTAATAACTCAAAAGTTTGCACTGGAGTCGAAAGTTTTCAGCCCCAGTCAGAATGAGCAAATCAATGCCATTAATACCTGCCGATTTGTTTATGATTTTAAAATCGGACTTTGGGCAGCCGAAGAGAACTCAGACCAGTTACCACAGAACGATGGACCCGATGTTGATATTCTTTGCGGCGAGGTACATCATAGCTCCAATATGGGCACTACAGTCTGGACAAGTGGTACGCTTAATGGTGTTAAGTATTTTTTTGTTATTGCATATTCTCATAAGTATGAAAACTTACATGAATTGGCTTGGCAGGCTATAACCTCAGAATTCTCCAATAAGTCAAATAGAGATGATCAGATTTTTGATGGGTTAGAAAAAATAATACCAACTGGGACGTGGGTTAAACCAACAAATAGGATGCTCAAGGATCTATACTCTGAAAATGTCGCGATAAAAGAGCTCTTTTTAGCAGCTTTAGATGACGAGGCTTTTGGCTCAGCAGTAGATTCTCGCATGTTAGATGTTGAGAAGGTTGATGATGTTCTCGCAAAAATAAAGTCAAGAGCTAGCTTGGATATAGATATGAAAGATTTTCTATAACACAAACTCCTGTGTTGCAAACTTACACTAGTAGTTTTGCGACTGGCATTTCCGTCTAACGGGCTAGTATTTGGTAGTTCTTCGGACACAGCCCATGTCTGATTACGGTTTTGACGGCCAGATACAGTACCGTTTATGTTGAACAGGCCCTTTAGCCATGTATTTGGTGGGGGGCCTTTTTTGTAACTTGGCCCCTCTTGGGCGGGCTGACTAAAATCCATATATTAATGGGGCTACTCGTCTCTCTCCCGGCGGCTAACGAGTTTAGTGTGTGGAACAGAAACCGGCGACAAATTTAAGGCCATTTGCAACATGCCCACAACATCCGGACCGTCGTCATTGATCCACGTCCCGTAGTGCTGCCGGATCATGTTGCCATTGGTATGCCCCATCTGCTCGGCGATCCAGTCGATCGACGCCACGCCTGTGGTCAGTAGCTGACTGGCGTAAGTGTGCCGGCATTGACCAGGACCACGATAACGAACTCCTGCCGCGAGCAAGTGCGCCTTGAAGAACCGGTCTCGGACTACGAAGTCGTTTGCGTGCGGAAGACCGCTTTTCGTGTTAAGGAAAACGAAGTGCAGTTTGTGGCAGCGTACTGTCTTGTTGTCCCGCTCGACGATCTCCACTGTTTCCGCTTTGCGTTTGCGGGTCAACGCATCGATCTTCTGCAGGGCGTCCCAGGCTGGTGCCAGCAGACGCACTCGGCGCGTCGATCGGCGGGTTTTCGTCACCCGGTAGGCGCCGCGTACCTTGGACCGGCGAAAGGTCACCGTGCCTTGCGCCAAGTCGACATCCTCCCAGGCCAGGGCGATCGTCTCCGACACCCGTGGGCCTGCCCATAGCATGAACTGCACCATCAGCAGTTCATGCGTGCGGCTGGTAGGGGTGTCGAGGATCTGCTTGATTTCCGCGCGGGTGAACGGGTCCGGGGCTTCTGGATCAGGCAGGCGCACCATCAACCCCTCCGTCGGGTCGTGCGCGACTTTCATCCGTGTCCGGTACAAGCGAAACACTTGGCGCACGTTGCTGATGATGTCGCGGATGGTCTTGTTTTTCAGGGTTTTCGACAGTGTGTCCTGTATCCATTCCTGCAGGTCCAGATGATCGATCTGATTGATCTGAACCTTGCCCCAGCGCGGTCGCACATGCACCTCTGCCTTGTTGGCGTAGCCTCGGTAGCTTGAGGCCGCAACGCTGTTGGCCTTGATCCTCAACCACAGATCCAGGTAATGACCGAAGGTGTTCTCCACCAGCCTGGGCGAGTTGGGAAAGTGCCGGGCGTAATCGAAGGTGCCGGTCTGGATCTCGTATTCAATGATGTCGGCCAGGCGCTTGGCCTGGGCCACGGTAGCCGGTGTGTTGACGCCCGGGACCGTTTCCCGGCATTTCTCCCCTTTGTATTGAAAATAGATTCTCACGGACTTGCCGCGAGCTTCGACCCCACTCATGTAAACCCCTAAAGCTGTACTCGTATTTCGACAGTCTGACGATCGGAAACAAAAAGGCCCGTTTCCGGGCCAAGTATCTGCAAGCGCGTTTTCTGGTGGACGCGGCTTATGGTTTGGGCTTGTAGCCGCGCAGGTGGGCATTCAACAGCTGACGCCGCCGGCTGCAGGCCTGGTGATTGCCCTGGGCGCGCCACTTGCCGCACTGATCGCACACGCTGGTGTGATCCATGTTCCAGGGAAAGCGGCGCACCGGTGTTGCGGCAGGGTCATTGGTCATGGCGGGACGCTCCCCGAGTGGCCGGGGTGGCCAGCAGTTGGCTGATCACGGCGACATCCGTTTCGCTCAGGTCGCCCAGGGTGCTGGCCATCTGGCTGAGGCTTTCCAGGCGTGTTCGGGCTTCAGGGGTTTTATGCACCAGGTAGCCGATAACGGCGGCGCCGATGATCGCGGTCGCCACCAGGTGCCGCGCCGGTGTGTTAGCCTTCGTGCCGCTGCTGCTGGGGTTCTGTGCTTGCATGGTGTGGTCCTCGTATGTGGTCGGGTGTCGAGGAGCTGCAACTCCTCGGCACTGTTTTTAAGATCAGTCCTTTCGTGCCAGGTGGATCACCAGGCCGTCAAAATCCGGCTCATGCTCAACACATGATTGCCATTCCAGTACCCGCAAGATCTGTTGCCTGCTGCAGTCGTCCACAAGGATTTCGCGCTGGCCTGCGGCGGCCCGCACTTCAAGAATCTGCAGCAAACCTTCCTCCCCGTACGCACCGGCCTGAATGATCGGCGCGCTTTGTCCGGTGAATTCCAGACGGCTTTGTACCGATTGGAGCTTGTTGGTTTGGCCGTCGCCGGCATTGCCCATAAACACTTGGATCTGCATCGGTCTTGCTCTCCTTTACGCCTTGAATGTCCAGCACTTGACGGTGGTCGGCCGGGGTTGTGAAACGGGATTGCGGTGGTTGAAGGCTGCGCGTACGGCGCTGTGCACGGCCTTGTTGCTGTCTAGGAATTTGCGCGATCGTGACTCTTTGAGCAGGTCGCGCAACGTGGCCACGTCAGCCAGCTTTTGTTTGTGTTCGGCGGCGCGCTCGCAGAATTCGTTGAGGTTGATGGCGATCACGGCCGGGTCACTGCTGTGGTCGACCACAGGGTCCTCACTCAATGATTCGAGGTAGTCGTAGACCTCCCAGAATTCGGCGACGGCCGGATGGTCGGAACTGATCGAGGCCTGG
The DNA here is from genome assembly GCF_044218815.1 of Pseudomonas sp. A0308. NCBI lineage: Bacteria > Pseudomonadati > Pseudomonadota > Gammaproteobacteria > Pseudomonadales > Pseudomonadaceae > Pseudomonas > Pseudomonas sp. A0308. The sequence continues at coordinate 1,401,951 of NZ_CP162581.1, read as the reverse complement.
CGCTCGATCGCCATCCGCACGATTTGCCGTTGCGTGGCGGCGACTTGCGGATCACTCAATTTCAGCACCAGGCGCAGCCCGTCCAGCAGCGAGAGCAGTTGTGCGTGGTTCTTACTGATCCGCTCCACTCGGATATAGCCGCGAAGGTCATAACCACAACTGCTGCAGTTGCCCAGGTCGCTGACATAGGCCGTAGCGCAGGCAAAACAATGCGTGTGCAGGCGGCGCAGCTTGGCTTCGTGTTCGGGCATGCGCTGGGCGAACAGATCGAGCACCGCGGACTCCTTGCCCACGGCGCGCAACAGAAAGTGGCTGAGGACACCGCCCTCCAGCGCATTCAACTGATCAGCGGCCGCACGGCTTTCCGGGGTCACGGTCGGGCGCACAAAGTGCAGCTTTACGATGCGCGTCATGATCGCTTCGTGAGCCACCACGGCGGCGTTCTGGCTGATGGCGATCGTTCCCCGAAATGGCGGTTCGTACGTCTCATTGCCTGCTGTCTTGACGCCTTTTGTGGCCAGCGTGCCGCCGCCGTAGAAGTCTTTCAGCTCATCCCATTCAAAGGTTTTTGCGTGTGCCCGATCGTCGCTGTGGCGATCGGCTTCAAGAAACACGACCGGCATGCCGGAGACCTGGCCCATCAGGCGCGAGCGTCCGGCTTTGGTCGATTTCATAGGGTCGAAGCCTTCATAGCCTTCGCGTCCGAGCAGCTTCCACAGCAGGTTGAGCAGAGTGGTTTTGCCGGCACCGGCTTCACCGGTGGCCTCCAGAAACGGGAAGGACTGGTAACGCGCGCGGATTTGCTCGCAGAACAGCGAGCCGAAAAAGAACACCAGCGCGACAAAGCCCTGGGCGCCGAAGCAGGTCCACAACAACCGCACCCACTGCTCGTTGAAGTCTTTGCCGTCCCGCTGCAGCTTGATCGGGACACCTTTCTGCAGGGTTTTCAGGCGCAGCTTGCCGAACTCGAAATAGTCTTCGCTGTTGACCTTGTAGGTGGTGCCATCCTTGATCGCGATGTCGCCATAGACGTAGCAGGCGTATTCCTTGCTGTAGCCGACGTAGTCGATGGTCGACACGGTTTTGATGCCGAACAGTTGGTCCTTCATCAGCTTGTCGAGCTGCTGACCGCTGCCCGTGAACATGGCGCCGGCGGCCATGCCGAGCAGTCGCTTTTTGAATTCACTGGCGGCGGACAGCTGGCCGCTGGTGAACGTGTTTTTCACGCTTTCGGAGTCGTGGGGGAAGTCCACGCGCAGGTAATACCAGGACTCGTCGGTGACTTCGTTGCGCTGGAAGTACAGGGCTTGCGGGTAGCAGTTGGCAATCTCCACGACGCTGCCGGACTGCTGCAGCGCCTTCTCGCGCTGTTGCGCCTGGTTGAGCAACTGGTCGTCGTGGTTCTCGCTGTCCTCGATGTCGGACATGGCCCGGTTGAATTTCTCCATGTCCAACTTGAACCAATACAGACGGCTGCCAAAGCCCAAGTGGAATTCGCCACGCTTGTTCCAGTCGTACATCAGCAAGGCCTTTTCCGCTGCGCTTTCTGCCAGCAGCAGGGCGCCCAGGTGACGGGCCTGTTTGAGGTCCGTGGCGATCTGTTCGGCGCGCTTGGTGTCGTCCTGAATGAAGCTCCAACGCTGGTGCAGATCGTTCCAATCAGACTTGCGGCCGTCACGTTGCGGGATCTGTGCTGACTCGCAGACGAAACCCAGGGCACGGGCTTCGCGGACCCAGCGCCGAGTGTAGGCGTTGGCGCTCGGTTCGTTGTCCAGCGCCCATACCAACTTGGGCAGCTTGCCGCCCTCACGGGTTTTGATCAGTGCCTTGAGCGAGTCACCGGGGAACGCGTTAGACGACATGGCCGATACGGCCGCGATGTCGTTGTGCACCAGAGCGATGGCGTCAAAGATCCCTTCGACAATCCAGATTTCCTTGACCTCAAGCAGGTCGACGCAAGGGGGGCACCACCAGACGCCTCGATAGCTGTCCTTGGATTTGAAGCGCGCCTTCATCTTGCCGAAACGGTGCGACTGATCGATCAGTCGTTCCCACCAGCCGCCTTTTTCCAAGGCGAAACGCACAGTGGCGCTGCCGGCGTTGTGGTCGGGCGAGTAGAAGCTTTCCTGCGTGAACCAGCCCTGGATCAGTTCAAATCGAAAGCCCCGGGCGTATTCCAGATAAGCCCGTGCAGTGGCGTTGGGGTGCTGGTCCGTCGCCGGCGCACGCTTGCTCCAGTCCTCAAACAGATCGTCGTACAGCTCTTTTACGTGCAGGGTATGGCCGCACTTTTCCGGGCGACCACAGATCACCATCCATGGTGTATCGAATCGGGAATACAGTTCCTTTTTCTTGCACTTGGGGCAGGTGCCACCGCGCATGTAATCGGTGCCTACGCGGTGCTTCAGTCCGAAATCGAACTGGAGGCGTTGCAACACGTCGTGGCGGAGATCTTCTTTCATGATTACTTCACTGCTTTGAGGCTGAGGGAGAGGGCGGCCATCAGGCGTTTCTGGGCGGCCATCACCGGAGTTCTTTCGAGGATTGAGCTGTGCCGTTTTTCTTGCGGGACATACCGGTATTCATCCGCGTACCAGTAGTCGTTGAGGCTCAAGCGGTACTGCTCACGCATCGCAGCCAGAAGTGCTTCGGCCTCTGCGGGTGGCAGCTGGGTGGTCAGAATTACGGCGTTTCCCATCTTGAAACCTCGATTTCGGGCGCAGCTCACCCAAACCCACGGGGTGTGGGGCAGGCGTTTGTGTGGGGGTTGGTGTTACGAGTTGGCTAAGCGAAAGCGGCCAAGGTCCGACGCGTTGATGATTCGCTCATAGATGAGGCTGACCGGTACGGCCCATTGTCGGCCGGTGACGGGATCGACGATCACGGTGTGCGTCGACGTGCTGCTCTGGATGTTCAGGCGTTGCCGATCGCGAACGGCGACCATGGTGGTGCTTGCCAGGTGAACGATTTTTTCAGCGACCTGCGTTTGCACGTCATAGTCTGCAACCAGGTGTTGAACAGCCCGGCTGAACAGTTGCTGATCGTCGCTCAGGTGTTCGCAGTGGTGACGCTCAAGAAACGCCAGCGCGGCGCTCTGCAGGACATCCTGGTATTCCGGTACTGCAGACAAATTGTTCATTGAGCCTTTCCTGCGCGGTAGAGAGCGATGGCAGCCAGCACTTCTGCGTGCCTTGCTGCTACGTGGAGGTTATGCGCGTCCATGATGAATTCGGCTTCTTCATCACTGATCGAACCGTCTTCAAGAGCGGCTGCAATTGCTTGATCAACACACCCTCGCTTTGCAGAAGCCTGCACGGAGCGTTTGTAGAGTTCGACATTGTCGAGCGTTCCAGGATCAGCCACTGGTACGAACAGTCCCCCATACATCGAGGCGACGTAGGTGGGGAAGTGCTGAGTTCCACAGTCCTGCTCGAGCATGAAAACTTGTAAGTCGCTGAGGGGACTGCAACCAGCATTTTCGTAGGCATGGTTGTCGAATTTTTTAAGCTTCAGACCCAAGCGCGCAGCAGCGGCTTCGCGTCCGCCGGCGTAACTGCGGATGATCTCGCTCATGACTTCTTTGCGAGTGTCTAGGATTGGACTTTTCAACTTCTACTTTTCCCTGTTGAGCGCCGCGATTACTGTTCAATTACGCCGTCTTTGATGCCTAGCAACACGGCGGCGCGATGTGCCTCCCCTCGGCGACCTTTGATCCGACCGTTCAAAAGGTCGCTGACCAAATTTTTGTTCAGCCCATGCTTACGACTGAACTCCGCGATACTTAGTCCCTTTCGATCGAGAGCCGCCCGGGCTTGCTCGTGCGTAATGGTGGCGGGCATAGTGTTCCCTCTGTTCATTTGTGTTTGTTTGCGTTTGTCTGTGGTGATTCTTGGTCAAAAAAATGATCAAGTCAATGGTGGTGACTAAAAAAATGCTCATAGCGGATCGAGTAGGTGAACGCCTCAGGGAAGAGCGCGAGCGCTTGGGGTTAAATCAAACAGAGTTTGGAGTCCTACTTGGAGTCAGTAGGGGAACGCAAAAGAACTACGAACTGGGGGCCAGCTCCCTAGACCTTCGTTACGTCACGGCCCTGGAAGAGAAGGGGGTAGATGCGGCTTACGTGCTTACGGGACGTCATGCGACACCATTGGGCCAACTTTTTAGCCCCTCGGAAGAACAGATGATCATGCAATTCAGGTCTATCCCTGATGATGATCAGAAGGCGATTCGTCGTTTCCTTGAAGCGATGGCCGACGACGCCGCCCGGCACCGGTCTTAACTCGCAACAATCCCGCACAGTCATTGGGGTATCTCTTATTCCAATGCAGTTGCGCACCCCCCATAAAGTCCATTCAGCAATGCACTTTATGGAGTAGTTAGCATGTTGGATCGCAAGAAGAACGATCACATCAACCTCGAATACGCCGGGTCGGAAACTACCGTACTCACGGACATTGAGCGTCGACTGATCGATCTGTATCGCCGGCTGAGCCGCATTGAACAGCAACAGGTTCGTCGCGTGGCCGAGATACTGGCAATCAACCCAAAGGAGAAAGTAGAGGGCTGACCGTCATTCCTTGAATGATCCCGATCGCCGGCGCCATAGCGTTGGCGGTTTTTAGCTACGCCACCGCCTGCGATCCCAACTGCTCGAAAAGCTCCCGCTGCTTCGCTCGGGGCATTTCCCGCAAGCGATCGATCAACATCCGCTCGAATGTCTGCGATGACGGACTGAGCGTGTGCGAGAACGTCAGATTTGCCACCCATGTGTGCCCGCACTTTGCGTCCAGGCACTGGCAGTACAGTTTTACAAAGGCTCTGGTTACCTCTTCCCGCGAGGCAATTCGGCCCTTGTGTCCGCAATTGCATACAACTCTCATTGTGTCCCTCCCCAGGGGCAGCTGATCGCCACCATATTGCCATAATATTTAGTGGCTTTCTCTCCGCTTGGTTGCTCATGTAGTGGTATCCACTGCTTCTGGAATAGGCTTCCAGCTAAAGCGCCTGTCTTCTCGCAGCTTGTCATTCAACTGGTTGAACAGCTGGCAGATCGGCCGGATTTCGTTGCTGGTGTACACGCGATCGATCTTTTCGATATCCCCGAAACCGCCGGTGTTTTCCGGGATGATGCCCGCCAGTGCCGGGTTCATGCGCCAGGCGGCGATAACGTCGTTTCGGGTGATGTTCTTCACCTTCTCCAACTCGTCTTTCGCCTGGAAGTCACCCACGGGGATGATCTGGATCGCGTTTTCTTTGCCGTTGGGGATGTTGACGAACATCGAGCGGAAGTTGCCCACGCCCTTGCTGGCACTGATCTGTGCGCGCAGCTCGTCTTCGTCCTCCTCGGTCAGATCAGGATCGTTGGTGTAGAAGATGTAACCGGCGTGCGCGCCGTTGCTGTAGTACCGACGGCGGAAGAGGGTGGCCGCCTCATTGAGCAGCAGCGCCTGCAGGCCGCCCAAGTAGTCCGGGATCCCGTAAATGTTCTGTTCCACGTCGTAGTCCAGGACGTGGGAGATCTCGTGCTGTTCGAATTCCATTTCCTTGTTGTCGGGCAGCAGCATCACGAAACCGCCGTCGACCTTTACCCGCATGTTGATAGCCGGAAGGTGCTGCAGCTCCAGTACCTGTCCGAATGCATTGGTGTCGTTGTAGAAATAGGATTCGCCAAAAACCATGTAGTCCAGCCCTGCACGCCCCATCGTCTCCGTGCTGCAGCCTGCCGACGGGATGAACTCACGCAACAGAAGGTTGCGTTTGAATTTTGGAATGGCGCCGTGGTGCGCGTTGGCGCGCAGCAGCTTGGCCAGACCAGCCCGTGACACCGGAGGTTTGTAGATCTTGCCGTCGTCGCTGGGGAACACGCCCACGTACTCGCCGATGTTGCCGGACAGCACCTGTTCCGGCTCCCCGAACGTAAACGAGCGCATCGGTTGCTGCGTTGGTTGGGCTACGTGTTGCTTTCTGCGCTTGCGGTTGGCCATGGCTGCTCTGGTTACTCGTGACGTAGCGGCTGCGACGCCGCTTGTTGGTGTTCAAAGGTTCGTTGGACAGGGCGTGCATCACCGCCCAGGCAATGTCGGCGTGACCGGTGGCTTCGGTACGCGATGCGCTGTAGGTGATCTGGCCACTGTTGGTGGCGCCGCGCTTGATGGTCAGGAATGCTTGGGCGATATCGGTCCAGCCGGCGTCCCACTCGATGCGACTGCCTTGGATCGTGTCCTGGGCTTTGAGCACCAGGGCGTTTTTCGCCTCAAGGCTGTAGTGAATCGGTGTTGCCTTGGCGTAGAAGTCGCGCACCAGATCGAACACGCCGTAGCCCACGCCGGTGACGTCAATGCCGATGTGCTGGACGTTGAAGCGCTCGGTCAGCTTCTTGACCTGTGCAGCCTGGTAGGTGAACGAGTGGCCGCGCCAGCTGTGCTTCTCCAGAATCCGGAACTTCGCCCCGGGTTCGAGTGGCGGCGCGATGACCACACAGGTGGCGTCGTCGCGGGTGCGGCTTGGGTCGTAGCCAAGCCAGACCGGGCTGTTGCCGAACGGTCGATCCAGCTCCGCGTTGTAGTCCTCCCACAACGATAGATCCGAGTAGCAGCGTTCCAGATCCTTGAGGCTGAATGCGCTTTGCGTGCTGTCGATGAACTTGCAGTAGAACAGCTGCTGAAATTTGTCTTCGTCGTACTCCAGCTGCAGCTGCTCCAAGTCGAACAGGTCGCAGCCGCCAGCGATCGCATCGTCCAGGGTGATCGTCTTGCGCCACTGACCATCCGGACAAAGCGCGCCCTGCGTGTAAGCCGCTTCGCTCGGCCACACACCGCCGGCCTTCTTGCCGCGTTTGCTGTTGCGGAATTCGTCGCCCGACCAGAACGGGTACGCCTGGTGCGACACGGCGCTGGGCGTCGAGAAATAGGTTTTGCGCCACTTCTTGTGTGTGCCCATGGCACTGGCCACGGTGCTGAGTTTTTCGAAGTCGCGGATCCAGAAATATTCGTCCACGTAGACGTGGCCGTGGTAGCCCTGGGCGGTGCTGCTGTTGGTGCTGAGAAAGCGCAGTTCGGCGCCGTTGCTGAGCGTGATCGGGTTGCCCGTCAGCTCGATATCAAACCACTGCTTGGCGAACTGGATGATGTAACTGCGGAAGATCTCGGACTGCGATCGGCTGGCAGACAGGAACACCTGGTTGTCACCGCTCAGCACGGCGTCCATGAACGCTTCGCCGGCGAAGTAGTAGGTCAGACCGACCTGACGGCTTTTGAGGATGTTCCGGACACGGCAAGTCAGCGGGTTCTGTTTCGCCTCGAAAAGCTCTTTCTGGTAGCCGTACATCTTCGAGATGAATTTATCGAGGAAGTCCAGTTCGGTCAGGCCGCTGACGTCGTTTTTCACCTTCTTTTCGCGCTTCTTGCCGCCGCCTTCACCTCGCTCACGACGTTGACCAGGCTGGCGTTCGCGAGGCTCCCCCGGTGCGTCCGACGGCGCAGCCTGTGCAGGCTTGGCGGCAAGTTTTTTCAGCCGCTCAAGTAGGCCCGTCAGTCGCTCCAGTTCGTCCAGTTCGGCTTTCGTCAGCGGGTCGATCTTTTCCAGGATCAGGGTGATTCGCCGGTTGACCGCGCTCAACGGTTCTTCATCCGTCAGCATCTCGTCCCAGCCGCCTTGGCGGATCCAGTAATAGACGATTCGGATGTTGGGCAGCTTCAAATGCGCCTGTATTTCCTTCACCGAACAGCGGCGCAGGTAGAGGCGTTTTGCGGCTTCTTTAACTTCGGTCGGGTAGTTCATGGGCCGCAGTCTATGCGGCGAAAACCCCGGAAACGCGGGGTTAAATGCTGCGATCCGCCTATCTCTCGAAAATAGGAGAATCTTGAATTTCAACCGTTTGTTTGGCGGTAAACGGCTCCCTATCGTGGCGGCTCATTCAACGATTGAGCGCAGCCACCACTCATGCCCCGTTCCCTTGTCTCCTACTGGAAACGTGTAGCCACAAGCGGCCCGACCGTCGATGGTCGCGAGATCCTTCCCCAGGAACTGCGCGACATCGCCGAGACCTACACGCCGACTTTGTACACCGCTGTTATCTGGTGCGAACACGAACGCTGGTTCGGATCTCACGGGACGGTTTTTGCTGTGCGCCTTGTCGAGGAGGGCGACGATCTGGAACCTGGCCAAGTCGCTCTTGAAGCGCAACTGAAGCCAAACGACAAGCTGCTGCGCCTGAACGACGCCGGCGAAAAGCTGTTCACCAGCATCGAGATCAAGCCGAATTTCCGGGGCCGTGGCAAAGCCTACATGACCGGTATCGCCGTCACCGACGAACCCGCCAGCGTCGGCACGCAAGAACTCTACTTCTCCAGTCGCACCAGCCGCGATGCGTACTACGCCGCCTCCCAAGAACTCGGCCCTCTGCGCGAAACCGAAGCGCAGGGCGAGATTGGCCGCCTTGTCGGCATGTTCACCCGCCTGTTCAAGCGTTTCGGCATTGACGACACCGCCGCCGAAACCACTCCGCAAACCCCAACCGAGAGCAAACCCCCAATGGATGAAGCTACCGCAACGGCTTTGAAAGCCCTGCTGGCCCAGCTGCTGGTCGTCGCTGCCGGCATTCAGGCCGTGATTGAGCCTGCTGCCGAAGACGCGCCAGAACCCGATCAAGCCCCGATCGATGACGTCAGCGCGGCAGTCGACGAGATCGTTACCACCGCCGAAGAAGAACGCGAATTCAAACGTACCGGCGGCAGTTCCAACAAAGCAGTGTTGGCAGCTCTGACCAGTCTGCAGCAACAGTTCACCACGTTGCAGAACACTGCCACCGGTCGTCAGCTGCCGCGCTCCACTGGCGCAGCCGACAAAACCAAAGCGCGAGTACTCTGACATGGCCCGTTCCCTGAGCGCCTACGGCGCCAAGATGTATGCAGCCATGCAACTGGCCATGGCCGAGACCTACGGCGTCGAGCTGTCCAGCAAGATGTTCAGCGTTGAGCCGTCTATCACCCAGGAACTGAACGACGCCATCACCGCCAAGTCGGACTTCCTTTCGCGCATCAACGTCATTGGCGTGAGCGAAATCAAGGGCGAGAAGGTGTTCATCGGTGTGTCCGGCCCGGTGACTGGCCGTACTAACACCAAGACCACCGATCGCGAGGCGAAAGACGCCTCCGAGCTGGACAACACCACCTACGAACTCTCGTCCACCGAGTCGGACGTGGGTCTGCCGTACGCAAAAATCGACGCCTGGGCCAAATTCCCGGACTTCCATCAACGTTACTCGGCTGCTGTGCAGAAACAGATCGCTCTGGACCGCATCATGGTCGGTTTCCACGGCCTGAAAGCCGCTGCGCAGACCGATATTGCCGCTTACCCAATGCTGCAGGACGTGAACAAAGGCTGGCTGCAACAACTGCGCGAGCAAGCCCCACAGCAGGTACTCAAGGAAGGCAAAACCGCTGGCAAAGTAATCTTGGGGCAGGGCGGTGATTACGCCAACCTGGACGCCCTAGTGCATGACACCAAGCAAATGGTGGACGAACGCCTGCGCGATGGCGGCGACCTGATCGCCATTATCGGCACCGACCTGTTAGCGGCTGACAAGGCCAAGCTGTACGCCAAGCAAGGTGATACACCAACCGAGAAAGAGCGCATCGAGGACGCCCAGGTGATCGCCACGTACGGTGGCCTGCCGAGCTTCAGCGTGCCGTTCTTCCCGGTCAACGGCGTGCTGGTCACCAGTTGGGACAACCTGTCGATCTACTTCCAGGACTCCAGCTGGCGCAAGCAAACCGTAGACAACCCGAAACGCTCCCGCGTCGAGGATTACAACAGCCGCAACGAAGGCTACGTGATCGAGCAGCTGGAAAAGATCGCGTTTACTGAAAACGTCGAGTTGGCCGCATGAGCCTGGCCCTTGCCCACAAGCGCCGTACTTTGGCACAGGGAACCGCTGCAGTAATCGCTGCAGCCGCAGCACCGCTGGCGTATTCGCCGGCGGAAGCCCTGAGCAGCCCGGCCAACGCGAAAAAGCACCTGCTGCTGATGGAAGCCTCGCTGGATCAGGATCTGCAGCGCCTGAGCGATATCAAGGGCCTCGCTAGGCGTCAGGCACTCAAGCGCGAGGAACTGCTGCCCAAGTACCAGGACTTCATTCAGCGCTACATGGATTCGGGTCCGGTGATGCCGAACCGCGTTCTGGTGCAGGTGATGGTCTGGCTGTTCGACACCGAGCAGTTCGAAGACGGTCTGGCGCTGGCGGACTTTGCGATCGGGCAGGGCCAGGAGATGCCCGAGCGGTTTAAGCGCCGCGACGTGCAAACCTTCGTTGCGGACGCAGTGATCGATTGGGCTTACGCCGAATACAACGCGCAACGCAGCCCGGAGCCGTACCTGTCCGATCTGCTGCCGCGTGTCGACGGTGAATGGGAGCTGACCGAACAGATCCCGAGCAAGTACCACAAGTTGATCGGCATGCGCGCCATGGAGGCCGAGCAGTGGGAAACCGCGCTCCAGCATCTGGAACGCTCCACCGAGCTGTACGCGAAAGCCGGCAATGAGACGCGCATTGCGAAGTGCCGCAAGGCGATCGCCAAACAAACCCCCGCCGTGACCGGCGCCCAATAACCGACTACCCCCCCCCAGCGGGGAACTGTGGACGTGTGTCTGCCATTCATGGCCAGCCCCACGAAAAACAGTCTCCCCGCCCTATTCGAGCGGCCAGCAATGAGCTTTTCCGGGAAACCCACCACCTTTGTGGAACAGGCGATTGAGAACGACGGCTTCTGGCCGAACCTCTCCGTGTCCGAGTTTCAGAAGGGCTACCGCCTGCCGGCGGAGTATCTGGTAGACATGCTGGTCACTGATTTGACTACCGCGATGATTGAGATCAATCGCGATTTGTCCAAACGCAAAGGCCAATGGCAGAGCGTGGGCATCACGTCCGTGGAATCTGGGGACCCTAAGGTGCTGCCTGACTCCACATTTCACGTAGAGACGTACAAGCGCGCCGTGTATTGCCGCGCCAAGGCCAGCTTGCTGACGCAGTTCGCCACGGTGACCCGCCGTGAAAGCGCCGAAAACACCGGCAAAGAAATGCCCGAACGCGGCGAGACGTTTCTGCAGTTCAGCCAGCAGGCGGTTCGCTCGCTGCAGGGGCGCGGCCGAATCACGGCGGCGATTGTATGACCAAGCTGCAGACACTGACCGCGTATCTGTTGGAACGCCGCCTGGTCGAGCCTGAACAACTCGACAGCTGGACGGAGCAGGTAAAGCTTTCGCTGATCTGGAAACCCGACGTCGACGGCATGCACTTCGCCGATATGCACTATCGCGCCGTGATTGTCCTGGAGCGTTTCGCCGCCAACCCGGCTCGCATGATGGCGTTGGTCGGCAGTTGGCTGGAAAACCACGACTCGAACCGTGACCGCCACGAACTGCCGGCGCCGGAGTTCCTTGTGGAGCCTCTGGATAACGATCTGTTCGACGTAGAAATCACGCTGGAGTTTGTCGAGCCGCAGTATCTGGCCGAAGACCCTGCCGGCGAGATCGAAGCCTTCGGCAAGACCTGGGCCTTTGTCCCGTTTGATCTGTGGGTTGCAGAGCGCGGCGAGGTGGCCACCGATGGCCGGGCGTAGCACGTTCGAACTCGACATTCGCGGTCGCTTAGGCGTGCGCGAACAACTGGCGTTGCTGAGCCTGCCGCCGCAATTGCGCCGCCGCTTGCTGAACCAGGTCACCAAACGCGTGCGGACGATGAGCCGCAAGCGTGTGCGTGAGCAGAAGAACCTGGACGGCACGCCCTTCGCCCCACGCAAGGGCGACACCAAGGGCAAAAAGAAGATGGAAGCCGGCTTGGCCAAGTTGATGGTGGTCACCCGGGTGTCCGCTGATGAAGCGGAATTGGGCTGGAAAAACGCCCTGACCCGATGGGTCGCCGCGCAGCAGCACAACGGCGTCAGTGAGCGCCGCACCGCCCAACAGATGCGCCGATGGAACAAGACCCCACCGGGTTTGGCAGCAACCGACAAGCAAGCCAAGCGCTTGCGGCGGTTGGGCTTCCGTGTGCGCCAAGCAGGCAAAAAGACGCTGACCCGGCCGTCTGTGGCGTGGATTCAGGAGCATGTGAACTACGCCAAAGCCGGCCTGTTGATCCGGATCCTGGACGACCAGCGCAGCGAAAGCACCGGCGCGCAGAGCTGGGAAATCACGCTGCCGAAACGCCAGTTCATCGGCGCCGAAACCGAACGCGAAACCAATCTCCTGATTAACCAGGTGTTGCAACAAATCCTAACTTCACCCCGCTAACGAGGCACTGCATGGCACTCGGTCAAGTCACCGTCGACAATCTCAATCTAGGCCAGGGCGCCGTGACTGAGGTTGAGCGTTACTTTCTTTTCATCGGCCCCGCCGCCAAAAACATCGGCCAGATCATTCCGCTGAACACCGACAGCGATCTGGACGCCGCCCTGGGCATCCCGGCGAGCGACCTGAAAACGCAAATCACCGCCGCACGTTTGAACGGTGGCCAGCGCTGGGCCTGCATAGCGGCTCCGATCGGTCCCGAGGGCGATTGGGCCACCGCACTCCAAAAAACTCAGCAACAAGGGTTGTCGGTGGAAGCGGTAGTAGTCACCAAACCTGTCGCAAAGGGTGACGAACTGTCGGCCATGCATGACGCGGCCGTTGCCCTCAACAACACCTATGGCCGTCGAGTTTTCTTTCTGGCGAGCAGTGCCGGCATCGCCGTCGACCAGACCTGGGCGCATTACCTCACCGAGCAAAAAGCGTTGGTAGCGGGTCTGGCAGCGCCGCGCGTTTCACCGGTACTGCAACTGCACGGTAATGACCTGGGCGTGCTGGCTGGCCGCTTGGCCAATTCGGCAGTCAGCATCGCAGACAGTCCGATGCGCGTAGCCACCGGCCCGGTGTTGGGGCTTGGCGACGTGCCTATTGATAGCGAGCAGATTCCGCTGCCGTCCGCTGTACGCAGCGAACTGGATCGGGCGCGGTTTTCAGTCACTCAGACCTACCCCGACTATCCAGGCGTGTACTGGGGTGACTGCAACATGCTGGACACCCCTGGCAGTGACTTTCAGGTCGTGGAATACCTGCGAATCACCGACAAGGCCGCTCGCTTGATCCGCCCGCTGCTGATCCGCCGTGTCGCCGATCGTCGCTTGAACAACAGCCCCAACAGCATGGCGGTGAACACCAACCAACTAATGGCGCCACTGCGTGCCATGGCCAAGTCCATCAAGTTCAACGGCGAGGTGTTCCCCGGTGATATCGAGCCGCCGAAGGACGGCGACCTGGTGCTGGAATGGCTGAGCAAAACCAAGGTCGCGGCCTACATCAAGCTCAAACCTCTCAACTGCCCGAAAGACCTCACGGCGAACATTGCCCTGGATCTTTCCACTGACAAAACGGAGTAACGCCCCATGGCAAAAATTGGTGGCAAGAACTTCGACGTGAGCCTGGGCGATCTGTCGCTGCACGTCGAGAGCTGCACCCTGGACATCACCGACAACTCGGCCGTGGCCCAAACCCGGGGCGTGCCTGACGGCTACGTGGAGGGCGACGTGGCCGCTGCCGGCGAACTGGAACTGGACAGCTCCAACTTTCAGTTGCTGATCGACGCGGCGCGATCGGCGGGCAGCTTCCGCAAGCTCAAGCCGTTTGACGCTGTGTTCTTCGCCAAGGCTGGCGAAGACGAGGAACTGCGCGTGGAAGCCTTCGGCTGCAAGGTGAAAATCTCCAGCTTGTTGTCGATCGATCCGAAAGGCGGCGAGAAAACAAAACACAAGGTGCCGTTCGACGTCACCAGTCCGGACTTTATCCACATCAACGGCGTTCCGTACCTCGACGCTACCGAGATCGAGGGACTGCGCTAATGGTGGATTGGTTCGACCGCGCCCAGGAGCTGGAACAGCGCCAACGTGATCAGGCGATCAAAGCCCAGTTGCTGAAACCTGTGCCGGTCGGGCCGAGCCTGACCCATTGCCAGGACTGCGACAACGAGATCCCACCGGCGCGCCAGGCGCTGGGCGGCAAGACGCGTTGTGTCCCGTGCCAGACGGGCTTTGAGCAGAGTAAACGCTGATGACGACTGACGCCGCACGCCTCGGAACGCTGGAGCAGAGATTCGCCGTATTTGAACACCGGCTGAGCGAGTTGGAAGACCGCCACGAAACAGTGCCTACCCGCGTGACCAAGTTGGAACAGGGGTTCGAACATATGGCCGGGCAACTGTCGGAACTGAACGCTGGCCAGCAGACCCTGACGGTCGCGGTAAACGATATCGGCGCCAAGGTCGGCCGCTTGCTAACCATCCTCACGCTGGTCGGAGCCGTCCTGCAAATGGTTGTGCCGGCACTGTTGCGGGTGTGGTTCCCATGAGCCTGCGCGGCAGGATCATGGCCGGTGCGATCGCGCTGGCCAGCACGCCGCTGGTGATCTTCCTGGGCACCTGGGAAGGCAACGGCCAGAACACCGTTTACGCGGACAAGCTCGCCGGCGGACTGCCCACGGTTTGCAAAGGCATCACCCGGTTTACGAGCTCGTACCCGGTCGTGGTCGGCGACTACTGGTCGCCCGCCAAGTGCGCCGAGGTGGAGCAGTTGGTGATCCGCAAAACGCAGCTGCAGCTAGCCGAGTGCATCACTAACCCGAACGTGGGACAGACCACGTTCGACGCACTCACCAGTCATGGCCACAACTTCGGCGTGACCAGCACCTGCGCCAGTCGAGCGGTCGCGCTTATCAACGCCGGCCGCATCGCCGAGGGCTGCAAAGCTCTGGCATGGGCGCCGGACGGCAAGACGCCGGTATGGGCCTTTGTGACTGACGCCAAGGGCCAGAAGCGCTTTATTCCGGGCCTGCACAACCGCCGGCTGGCCGAATCCCGGCTGTGTGCGGAGGGCTTGTGATGCTGCGCCAAGCCTTGTTCCTGGTCGTGTTGTGCCTGGTCGCCTGGATCGGTCTTGACTCGCTCGAAGGCCAGCGCGACGAAGCCAGGCGCGAGCGTGATAGCGCGAAATGGGAGGCCAGCGGCCTGCGGGAAGCGGCACGCATCAGCGGCGAAGTGCTCGCCGAGCGGGACGCGATCGACCAACGAAACACCAAGGAATTGACCGATGCACGCACTGAAAACGAACGCCTGCGCCGCGCTATTGGCGATGGCACTGGCCGGCTGTACGTCAGCGCCACCTGTCCCGCTTCCGGATCTTTGTCCGCCACCGCCGGCACCGGCCGCGTGGCTGATGCAGGACGCGCCGAACTCGCAGCAGACGCTCGACCGGATTATTTCACCCTCCGAGATCAGCTCGCCTTAAGCCGGCAAATGATCGTCGGACTGCAGCAATACGTCCGTGGTGTGTGCCAGCGATCGCCAGCGCACCAGGACACGAATTTTTCCAACCTCAACAAGAGATCTACCCAATGAGCCAACAGAACAACACCGAAATCACCCTGGAAGTCGGCGAACAGGAGTTCACCTTCAACCTGACCCCGGCCGACGTCACCAAGTACTTCAACGCGCTGACCCAAACCAACAAGGTCGCCCCAGGCAACAACCTGTTGATGACCACTGTGCTGCAGGAACAAAAAACCGTGCTGAAACCGCTGCTGGGCAACCCGGTGATGGTGATGCAGATCGCCGGCGCGCTGCTCGAGGAGTACGCGCCGAACGTTGAGGTGATCGTAAAAAAGCGCACGAGCACGCTGAGCGCTTAAGCGAAAACGGCCTGGGCCAGCTCATGGCCCTGACGAACCGCTGGCTACCTGGTACGGAACCCACGCCCGAGGCGATGGGAACCGCCAAGTGGCTGGAGGACGAATACTGGAAACGCATGGAGTTCGCCGTGGCTAACGGCATCGCCCTTGCGCTGAACGGATAACGACTTTGGCAGACCGTAGCGCCAGCCTGGCTTTCATTCTCAGCTTGCAGGACAAGGTCACCGCGCCTCTGGGCAAGGTGAAAATGGGCTTTTCCGAGCTTGCCGATCAGAGTGAAAAACACATAAAGACGATCGGGCTTGGCCTGGGCGGCGTGACCGCTGCTGTGGTCGGGATCCGTGAGTCCATGGAACCGGCGCTGGAGGTCAATCGCGCCCTGGGCGACGTCCGATCGTTGGGCGTGGCCGAGGATGCATTGTCGGCACTCAATGTCAAGTCGCTGCAGTTCGCGGTGAGCTATGGCGAGAACGCCAAGGATTTTGTGGCCTCGGCTTACCTGATCGAGGGCGCCATTAAGGGGCTTGCCGGCAACCAACTCGCCACGTTCACCAACACCAGCAACTTGCTGGCGAAGGCCACCAAGTCCGACGCCGAAACCATGGGCGAATACGTCGGCACGCTCTACAACCTGCAGAAGTCCCAGGCCGATGCGATGGGGAAGGGCGCGTGGGTGGAAAAGCTCGGCGGGCAAACGGCGCTGGCTGTGCAGTTGTTCCGTACCAGCGGCGCCGCGATGAAAGACGCCTTCAAGGAGGCCGGCGCGATCGCCACCACATCTGGCGTCGACCTTGCCGAACAGATGGCGGTGATCGGCACGCTGAGCAGCACCATGGAGGGCGGCGACGCCGGCGGACGCTACAAAGCGTTCTTCGAGAACATCGGCGCGGCATCGGAAAAACTCGGCATGAAGTTCACCGACCAGCAGGGCAAGGTGCTGCCGATGATGGCGATTCTGGACAAGCTGCAGGGCAAGTTCGGTGATCTGACCAGCGCGTCAGCCGGGGCCAAGTTAATGGAGGCCTTCGGCGGCGAAGGCGCCCAGGTGATCGGCGCGCTGGCCAAGGACACCGATCGATTGCGCAACGGCATCGAGCAGTTGGGCAAGGTGCGCGGTCTGGAGAACGCCGAGCAGATGGCCCGGGCCATGGTCGATCCCTGGCAGCAATGGGCGTCCCTGGTCGAAGTCATGCGGGTGGTGTTTGGCCAAGTGCTGATCCCGGTGCTGACGCCGTTCATGAACAAGATGGTGGATATCGGCAAAACATTGGTGCGCTGGTCGCAGCTGTTTCCCAACATCACCCGGGTGATCGGCATCACCGCACTGACCATCATGGCAATCGTCGGCGCCATGTCGTTGTTGACCGTGGTGATCGGCGTTGCACGGATGACCTGGCTGGGCCTGTTATCGGTTTGGAAGGTCGTGCAGTTGCTGAGCCTGCGCACCGTTGCCGGCTTCGTCCTGCAGAAACTGGCGATCCTGGCTTACATGGCCGTGATCTACACGCTCAGCGCCGGCCTTGCCCTGGTGCGAGGCGCCATGCTGCTTTGGCAGGGCGCGATCTGGCTGGTCAACGCTGCACTGTTAGCCAACCCGATGGTGTGGATCGTGGTCGGTGTTCTTGCGCTGGTGGCGGTGATTGTCGCGGCGGTTCACTACTGGGACGAATGGACGTCCGCCCTGATGAACACCGCCGCGTTCCAGTTCGTCGCCGACAAGCTCCAGAAACTGTCCGACTGGTTTAACTCAATGGGCGGCTGGTCAGGCATGGCCAAGGCCGCTTGGGACAGCATCGTCGGCATTTTCACCAAGGCCGTAAACGGCGTGATCGAGCTGCTGAACAGCATCCCGGGGGTGAACATCGAAGCGCGTTTCGGCGGCATGCCTGAAGTGCCCGGCGTCGATGCCGCGACCAATGCCGCTGACACCGCCAACGCCGCGCAGAAAGCCCAGCAAACCATCAACGCGGCAATCCCCAGCCTTTCGCCGGCGCGCCCTTCGGCGGTGCCGCCCGGCGGCTTGCTGACCAGCATCCAGAACAACAACAGCAGCCAGAACAAGGGCACTCATGTGGAGAACGTGAACATTCACACCGCCAAACCGATGAACCCACTGGAAGTGGAAAACATGGTCGCAATGGCAGTCGGCGGATGAGCGAGTACGTAGACCTGTTGATCGCGAACAACGACCTGGCACTGGATCCGTCACACCAGCCGTTGCTCATCGATGACCGCGCCTGCATCGCACAGGACATCGCCCACATGATCCGTGATAGCGGGCTGCTGGTGACGTTGGTGGCCGAGCGCGATCGGTTGCGACAGCGCGACTGTATCCAGCAGCTGGAACTGTTGGTGGAAGACGATCAGCGCCTGGTGCCTGGTACGGCACGCATCACCCAGCAGGAACCAGGCGTGTACCTGGTCACTGCGAAAACCATGAAATTCGGTTCGATTGAGGTAAGTCTGTGAGCCAGGTCGATTTTAAAAAGGTGATCGCCGACGCCGGCATTCCGACCACGGAGGCTGGTTTGAAGGCAGCGTGGGAAAAGGAGGTCGAAGCCCAAGGCGCCAAGGTGGCGAACACCAGCAGTTATTCGCCGTTCTGGCGGGTAATGACCGCGCTGGTGACCAAACCGTCGTTGTGGCTGTTGGACTTTCTGTGCCTGACGGTGCTGCCGAACTTCTTTGTGAAAACGGCGGTGGACGCCTGGCTGGACATGCTCGCCTGGGCGGTCAACGTCGAGCGTAAAGGCGCCACCAAAGCCCGCGGTAAATTGCTGTTCACCCGCGCCTTACCGGACGGCGTCATGGAGCTGGAAAAAGGCATTGTGGTGCAGTCCGCCGCAATCAACGGCAACGTGTACCAATTGATTACCACGGCACCGGCGACGTTCGTCGCGGGCCAGCTGCAGCTGGAAGTCCCGGTAGAGGCGATCGAATCCGGCAGTGGCTTCAATCTCGCCCCGGGTTACTTCGCGATTTTGCCAGTGCCGGTACCGGGCATCATCCAGGTCGTGAACAAGGACGGTTGGCTGGAATCACCTGGTGCGGATCCGGAGCCGAACGATCAGCTGCGTTTGCGCGTGCGCAACCAGTTCTCGGCGGTGAACCAGTGGCACACCGACGCGGTATATCGCGCCATGATCTCGGCTTTCCCGGGTGTTCGTCCGGATGGCGTCTACTTCGAACACGGCGCACCACGTGGCCCGGGCAGTGCGAACGCCTTCGTGTTGTTTGACGCGGGCGTGCCGGCAGCGACTTATCTGGAGCAAATCAATTCGCACATCCGCGACCAGGGCAACCATGGCCACGGCGATGATCTGCTGGCCAAGGTCATGCCCGAAGTGCCCGTGAGTGTTGCGATGACGCTTTGGCCGCAACCGAATCTGAGCGCCGAGCAGATCGACACGTTGAAAAGTGAGATCGAGCTATTCATCCGGGCCGCGTTTCGGGAAAGCACGCCCCGCGATTATCAGCCGACGCTGACTTATCCCCAGTCGCGTTTCAGCTTCAGTCGCCTCGCTGAAGAACTGCACCAGCAGTTTGCCGATATCGCCTCACTGCGGTTTACACCCGGCGTGGACATCACCAGCGGGTTGGACATTCCGCGCCTGACTTCGCTGAAGGTGAACCTGCAATGATCAAACTCAAATTGCCGTTCTGGCTGGGCGGTACCGAGCTGTCAAAGCTGGTGGCCGCTGCACAGGCGTGGTGGGAAACCGTCACCGGGTGGCTGCGCTGGCCCTATTCGCAGATCGATCCCGACACCTGCCACATGAGCATTCTTGAACTGTGGGCTTGGCAGCGGGACGTGACGCGCTTCAAAGGCGAACCGGAATCCCTGTTCCGGCTGCGGGTGAAATACGCCTTTATAAACTCCGTGGATGCCGGCAGCACGGCCGGCATGAAGCGCATTTTCGAGCGACTGGGCGTGGGCTACGTGGAGATCGAGGAGCGCCAGCCCGACCGGGATTGGGACGTCGTGCTGCTCAAGTTCAGCAACGCCCAGCTGTCACTGAATCCTGAACTGTTGCGCGTGCTGATCCAGCAATACGGCCGAACGTGTCGGCGCTACGACTTCGTAACCATCACCCCCGTGGGGCTGCAAATCGCCCTGATCGACTTCAACGACGACCAGCAAACGCTGGTTGCCAGCCTGTAGGAGCGCACCGTGAGCGCCAGTATTACCTTGGCCGGCGAAGGCCAAATCGCCCTTAAACAAAGCCAGCAAAAGCCGCTGATCGTCAGCCGCTTCATCTTCGCCAATGTGCCCGGGCTTGATCCGACCGCGTCGCTCGATCGCGCTGCCGGCAAGCCACCGGCCGGCCAGATCGTTCACGTCTACGACATCCCGCCGGAAAATGCTGGCTTCGTGAATCCCAACCAGGTCGTGTATAGCGCCCAGTTGGGTTCGGATATCGGCGACTGGGACTTTAACTGGGTCGGTCTTGAAGATGCCGACGGCTTGCTGTTCGCCGTGTCCTACGTGCCGCTGCAACAAAAGCGCAAGAACATCCCACCGCAGCAGATCGGCAACAACGTCACTCGCAATTTTCTGGTGGCCTTCGACGGTGCCATGAAACTGACCGGCGTAAAGATCGATGCCAGTACCTGGCAGCATGACTTTACGGTGCGCCTTGCTGGCATCGATGAACGCGAGCGCCTGAGCAATCGCAACCTCTACGGGCGTGCATTCTTTTTCAGTAACTCTCTGACATTCGAAAAGGCAGAGACCGGCTACCAGATCAATGGTGGCACGGCCTACATCGAAGGCATCTGCGTGGCAATTGCGAAGTCAGAAGCGGTCCCCGGCGTCATTCCAGTAGGTAAGGTCTGGCTGGACGTTTGTCTTGAGCGTCAATTGAACGATCGGGTGGCTGTGTGGAAAGTGGTATTCGGCGAACAGGCCGATTACACCGATGCTGCCGGCGTGCGTCATTACTGTGTGCCGATCGCTGATTTCATTTCATCCAGCAACATCGTGGATTTACGGGACGCCGAGCCAGTCGGCGGTGCGTTGATCAAATATCTCGCATCGCGTACAGGCGACTATCCGCTACTGCGCGCACGGGCCACGACCAAAGAAGACGTAGATCTGGGCAACCTGCCCAACGCAAAAAGCGATGACCCAACCACCAACAGCAGCGAAATTCTGGCGACGACCGCAGCGCTGAACAAACTGCACAAGCAAGTCGGCGACTCCATGACGGGCATGGTTGCCGGCTTCAGCATGTATTCGGCGCCGGCGGGCTGGCTTGCATGCAACGGCGCCGCTATCTCGCGTACTGCATTCGCTGGCCTGTTCGCACGCATCGGCACGCACTACGGGGCGGGTGACGGAACAACCACGTTCAACGTGCCGGACATGCGCGGTCTGTTCCCCCGTGCGTTTGATGACGGTCGCGGCGTTGATCCCGGCCGGGCTTTCGGATCGTTTCAGGACATGGCTCTGCATTCGCACGCTCACACAGCCTCGGCCGCTGCCGTGGGTGATCACTTGCACACCGCTTGGACAGATGCGCAAGGCAATCACGTCCACAGCGCCTGGACTGATGCCCAAGGCAACCATGACCATGGATGGCGGATCGCAGCGAGTGGCCAAGCCATTTCGGTTGGTTATCCAAGGTACGGCGGTAGCCCCGTTGATCTTGAGATGCCTAATGGCGCAAACGCGGACAACCAGCCGATGCGAACCGACTACCAGGGCAACCACGCACACAACGTCGGCATCGGTGCCGCTGGCCAGCATGCGCACAACGTTGGTGTCAGTGGCGGCGGTGCCCACACCCACGCCGTGACCGTCGCCGCCAATGGCGGTACCGAAACCCGGCCGAAGAACATGGCCCTTTATTACTGCATCAAGTATTGAGATCGAGCATGACTGACAAACTCGTTTATCAGACGGACTATCTCGGCATCTTTATTGGTGCCGTGAAGGCTGAGGAATCACCGCTGGAAGAGGGTGTGTATCTAATCCCCGGTGGCTGCGTGGAGGCTGCACCACCAGCAGTTCCGGAACACAAAGCCGCGTGGTGGAACGGCAAAGCTTGGCAGCTTGTGGACTTCCTCGGTGGCGTCGTGGTGTACAGCACCGACACTGGCGAGCCGCGAACGCTGGAAGGCTTCGAACCGATGCCGGCCGGTTTCACCATGAAAAAACCCGGATCGAACCAAGTCTGGAAGAACGGCGAATGGGTTGATGACATCGAGGCCGTGCTGGCTGCACTCCGGGACAAGAAACTGCAAGCAATCGCGGCTGATTGCACGGCTTACATTGCCGGTGGCTTCAACTCCAGCGCCTTGGGCGAGCCATACCGCTACAGCAGCACGATCGATGACCAGGTGAATTTGAACGGCCAGGTATTGCTGGGCCTGGACGATGTTTACCCATGCTATGACGCTCATCAGATAATGACATTCCTGCCGCACACGATCGGCCAGTTGCAGAAAGTCAGCCTAGACCTGGTGCGCTTCCGGCAAGCGGCGCAGCAGCACGCGGAAACTTTGCGTCAGGCTGTGGCTAAGGCTCAGAAAGACAAGGATCTGAAGGCAATGAAAGCCATCACTTGGACGCCGCCGGCATGACCTGGGCACCGGTGACGATGCGCTGGCCAGAGCAGGCCACGCAGTGGATGGGCGGGCTGTCAGCGGCCAGGGATCTGGCCGACGGTGAGCTGGCCAGCACCGCCCAGCGTCTGGCTGGCCTGAGTGGCCTGGCCAACACCAACCCGGGGCCGGTCGGTGATGCTGCCAAAAGCGCGATCGCGGCCGGACGCGCCGCGCTGGCCGAGCAGTTGGGCCAGGTGCCGGCGTGCCTAGTCGTGACGCCGTTTCAAAGTGGGGTTGGCCAGGGCGCGGGTTATCAGCGTTTTCTCTCGGCGCCCAACGCGCTGGAACATCTCGCCAAGAAACTGGAAGACGCTAGTGACAGCGGGCGCCCGACTGGGCCGCAATACGCGCTGTCGATCCTGTTCCTGGGCACGCGCCTCGAACAGTTGGCCAGCAGCTTGGCGCGATTCAATGCTCTGCTGCCGATCCCTGACCTGGTGCGCACCGAGCGCCGGGCGCAACACCTGGTGAAACTGGAGAGCGAAAAGTGGGAGATCCCCGGCGCCGGAACTCTGCCGCGCTGGCAGGGTTTGCCGCTGGAGCGTTGCACGGTGGTCAAAGCCGCCAAACAGTCCATGGCGGGGCAAATAGCCGTGCTGGAAGGCTACGCCGCCGACAGCTCGCCATTGGCCGATCTGGCAGCGCTGGCTGCGCGCAAGAGCGCCCAGCAGCAGGGCCGAGATAAACAATTGGCTGACCTGAAAGAGCTGCTGGCAGGGGGCAACCCTGACGTCAGCATGCGCGCGCGGATGGTAGGCCCGGGCACCGCCGGCGAATTACGCCGCGAACTGCTCGCCGGCGATGCCCCGGGCCATGAATGGATTCAGTGCGCCGGCGTGTTGTTGGTTGGCAGCAAAGAAGGGCTGAGCTTCGTGCGGGAACTGGTGGGCCTATGACGCTGCTACTCGACGGGCAAAAAGTCCAGGGCAAGAATCTCAAGGTCACGGCCAACCTGCGAATCGAAAGCGGCGATATGTCCGGCCAGACCAGCAACACCGACAAGGCGCACAAGGGCTTTAAGCCTAAGACGCTGGCCGTCTCGCTGATGATTCCCTTTGTGGATAAAACCCAGCTGACAGATCTGATGCGCATGGCTGAAACCACGGCCAGCGGCGGGCAATTGCACCTGTACCGGATCGTGAACGACACGGCGGAAGCCTTCGGCGTGCGTCAGGTGGAATTCTCCGACGGCGTCAGCGCCCGGGAAGCGGACACCCTGAAAGCCTGGCTTGTGCAATTCACGCTGAGCGAGCGTGAATCGAACCCGGAGAAAGTAGAAGGCCGGCGCGCCGGCAACAAGGTCGACGCTCAAGGTGGCCCGGGTAGTCCGGTCGGTGCCGGCGGTGCCGGCAACGGCGAAGGAACCAGCGACAACCCCGCGCTGAGCGGCTTTGAAAAGGTGCTGGGACGTGTGGATAAGTGGCTGGGCGGGAGTGAGCCGACGTGAAGCTGCACAAGATACTTTCCATCAATGGCGCCCCGATCGCTCTCATCAAGGAGGACGTCAGGCTGGACGCTACCAGCCCCGGCCGGGCGAACTTCACAGTTCAATCCCCTGTGCCGCTGAAAGGGCTGGTGACGCTGGATATCGGCTACAACGAGGGCACGTTGCAACGGCACTTCATCGGCTACATCGAACGCTGCACCGCCGCCAACGCGATCGAGCAGGTGTTGTTCTGCCGTGAGCTGGCCGCCGTGCTGGCCAACCCGTTGCCGTTGAACCTGCGTCATGTGGATCTGCGCGCCGTACTGGCCCAGGTCAGCGAACAGACTGGGCTGCGCTTTCGTGTCCCTGATCGGCCTTATGCCAGCGTGAAGGCGCCGTATTTCTACAGCCTCGCCGCCGGTTACCAGGCGATGGACAGTTTGGCCCGAGTGTTCAGCATTCCCGACTTCACCTGGCACCAGCTGGGCAACGGTGAAGTCTTCGCCGGCAGTTGGGCCGACAGTTTTTTCGGCGCACGTGCGTCGCTGCAAATCCCCATGGAGCTGTTCGACAGCTACCAGGGTAACCAAAGCGCGATGGTCGCGGCCCTTCCCGGGTTGCGACCAGGTGCAACGATCAACAACGGCGAGCGCATCACCACGGTGACGCTCTCCAATGACCAGATGGCCATCCGATGGAAGACGCAATCCGCCGCGCTGTAGAGCGCCAATTCCCCGAACTCACCGGTGGTTATCACCTTCCGCGATTCGCCCGGGTGGTCGCCGTGGCCGACGCGCCGGCGGACGCAGGACTGTGCGACGACTTCCGTCCGCGCTACGCCGTGGACATCGAAGTACTCGGCGCCGACGATGAACCAGACCCGGCCATGCCGCCGCTCACTGGCGTTCCTTTACCGCTGCCCACCGGTGGTGAGGAAATGGGCATTTACGCCTTTCCGGAGGAAGGCACGCGGGTCGTGGTGTGCTTTGCCTACGGCCTGCCGAACAAACCCTACATCCAATCGATCTTGCCGCACGGCCTGAGCATGCCGAAGGTGTCGAAAGGTGACCAGGTATGGCAGCACAGCGCAGCCGCACAGCAGCGCGTCGACGCCGACGGCAACTGGCTGCGTCAGACCGATGGCAAGATCCGTGATCAGGCGATCGAGCGCGAGGTTGAAGCCCTGGACAACAGCGAGCACTTCCAGAGCCATACGCAGACGATTGATGACCACTCGACCGAGACGGTGGGTGGTATGAAAGCGATCGAGGCGCTGGGCGCGCTCAAGCTGATGTCGGGCGGATCCGCGAGCTTGGCCGCGGTGGATGATTTGCACCAGGCAACCGGTCGGGATCTGAATCTAGTGGTGGGTCAGAAGCATAATGCCACGGTGGGCGGAGACATGGCTGAGCAGATCCGCGGCTTGCGTGAAAGCATCTCCGGCACAAGCCAACGCTTAGAGGCTCCCAAGAGTTGGGTTGGGTCGAGAGGGGTGAATATCTTTCAGGTTGTGTGCGATCTGCTCGACATAGTGCAGGAAATGAACGACCAAATCGCATCGCACGTTCATGGATCATCGCCGATTCCGAGTAACGCTGCAGCCTTTGCTGCGGACGCTGCAAACACGATGCTGCTTGCGACCAAGCTGAAGATGGTCACGCTGTAGGAGCCGTAAGGTCGATACCTACGGTTCGTTGCACAGCTAGGTGCACTTTTTTGACTGTCTCTGAACCCTACGAGGTGTAGCACTCGGGTCTTGAAGTATTTGGATGTCTTTTTTTCATGAAGTTAAGGTGTTGCTATCCTAGCCGACTATTATTCTGGTGGTGTGTTTTTAATGAGTATTACATGACGGTCGCGCCTTTGGAATTGTCAGGTAGATCAATGTCAATCATTTCTCTTTGTAGTAAATCTGGATTGTTAATCTTTCCGAATTTATATACTGGACCTCGATAGCCAAAAATACTCAATGAAAAAATGTAGAACAGACCGAGGCAGTCACACATGCGCTTGAAGTCTTTTTTTGAAATTGCTTTAGATACCCCGGCAGCTTTTGGGTGAGCGGAAGAATTTCTGAGATCTATCCAAGATTGTCGCTCGTCCTTATCTATTATTCCACGCTCAACAAGGACGGAAAGTGCCTTTTTGGGGTGCATGTTGCCCCATTTCTCAACGCTGGAAACTAAAGTGGCTTTATGGTCTGTGCTAATCGCTAGATTATTCAGTTTCTGAATAATATCTATTTTTGCCTTTTCTAATTCGGCATCCTGTTCAGTAAGTTCGAGGCGAGGGATGTATACGTCGTTGAGCAGACCTTCGATAGCCACGCCCAGTGTAAGTAACGTAACGCTAGTCTGGGAGCGATAAGCATGCCATACCCGCGCCCATTGAGCATATCCGCTCTGGAACAAGTTTGGGTTGGTTCTACGGACCTCCAGCATGCCAGAAAGAATTCCGTAATGAACATCTGGCCAGCCAGGTGCCGAAGCCAAGGCAGGGAACGGTTCTGCTATGGTGTGGGATCTGTACGTCTTGTTGACAGATCTGAGCTGAAGCGTATGCGCATGACCTAAGCGCCGTACCACAGCATATGGCTGTGGCAAGCGACCTGAAGATAAAGCAAGATAGTAGTTAAGGGTTTCGTAAACCTCATCGACATTAAAGTCGCCGCTTGCATTAATCTCCATATAGGCTCCGTGATCAACAATAGATATCTCGCATTCAGGTTTGTCGACCTCAATCAGCGTCTGATTCCAGTTGTAGGACTCATATCCTTTTAAACTAGCTTTTACCGTGTTTAGCTTGTTTGTGGGTATTCGGCACGGTTCGCATATCTCAAAGTTTAGGCTTGTTTTATGCTTCGAAACATACGGCGACTCATAATGGAGTTCGACAAACTCCAGTGGTATGTTAACTACGAAAGGTCTTGTTGTGAAAATGTTATTCATTTGAAATGAGAAGTCAGTCGCTTCAAATGTCCAGCCTTGAATTGTTGTTGCTTTTAGTTCTAGTTTTTGGTTTTCATCAAACGGGCTTTGTGGGATCTTGCTTAATATTGTGCTTTTTGCTGGTCTTTCAATAGGCTTGCAAACTAGTTCTAAGTAAATCAAGCCGGTCGGATTGATCAGCAACTTTCCGTGCCCTTTTAGCTCAAGCTCGGCTGAACGTTGAGTAATTACAATGTCGGTGCAATGAAGTTCTAACTCACCTTTTCGCATATCTTCAAAAAACTTACTAGTATCCATTCCAAGCTTCCCATTGCGATGCGTGATGACGCGTGGCTTAGCTTTATCCTATCGGAATGTTCTCCCTATAAGTAGTTATAGCGGCGTGGTCCGCAGCCACGCCGTCCGCAAAATTCGCTTTCTAGAAAAAAATAGGCATAAAAAGCACTTATCCCCCTCCCGCCGGCGGGTCCCGTTAGTTATTTTTTTGAAAAGATTCGGGCGATGAAAACACTACTCCCACCTACCCAGGCTATGGGGCCTGGCGATCAATAGTCCCTTTCATTTCTGGAAAGGTTTTTCATTTTTTGGAAACAAGATTGCACAAGACACGCGAAGCCGCGCGCGTGGGACCAAAACAGCGAAAGCCCGGCGTACATCGCTAAAAGGTTAAAAAAGGCCGGATTACGGGGGTTTTACTGATTGGCAAACTTGCGTCTAAGCATCCCTCGGTGACCGCAGAAAATTATGCTTTTTAGGCCATAGGGCTCACTGCGTAAGGGCTACAGCGATCATGCCGATTTCATTATTTAGCAGCGCACCTACCAAGACGCTAGGAGGCGACTACGCTCATCGCATCATTCGATGTGATGAGATCCTTGAGTTCAAAAAACTGAAGGATTTGTTTAGCGCGAGATGCCGCTCTGGCAGCCAATCATGTTCCACGGAGGAATAATGGCAGAAAAAAATCGGTCCAAATTGCTGCGTTTAACCGTGCGTAACATCGGCTGTATAGGTGATGAAGGGATCGAGATTGAGCTGGATAACATCGTTTGCCTTGTGGGTAAAAATAACGCAGGTAAATCGACAATCCTCAGAGCGTATGAGCTAGCAAAGGGCACAGTTCCTTTCGATGTTCATCGCGATAGGCATCAACATGCGCAGGACGACCAGCCATCGGAGGTACTGCTTGAAGTCCACATTCCGGACGGGATAGGCAACGTAGACGCAAAGTGGAAGTACGCGAAAGGTGACTTTCTCGTTGTCAAAAGTAGATGGTGTTGGGACGCGCCAAGCTTTCAGAGAATCCGGACAACGTGGGATCCCACCGCCGGACCAGAAGGAAAAGGCGATTGGGCCGAAGACGCCAAGGCAGGAGGAGCGGACTCCGTGTTCAGCTCGCGGCTACCGCGTCCACTTCGAATCGGCTCTCTCGACGACGCTGCAAAAACTGAGGATATGCTCCTAACCCTTGCCCTGACTCCTTTATTCACAGCATTAGAGCAGGCGCGCTGTAATTCCGAGTCTGATCTGGCCCGAGCCATTGCAAGCGTATCTCAGAATATGCAGGTCCTGAGCGGACAGCACGAAGACCACTTCAACATTATCGCCAATCGGGTATCAGCCGGGTTTAAAGGTGTTTTTCCTGCGCTTGATGTCAGCCTACAAATCGGCAGCGCCCCACTCGTGCCGAAGCTGACTGAACTTCTCAAAAGTGGTTCAAGCTTGCGCGTAAAAGACGGCACAGCGGAAACTGAGCTATCCCAACAAGGTACTGGAGCACGCAGAGCGCTTTTTTGGTCAATGCTTCAGGTACACAACGAGCTTACCCGCGACAAGGAGGTCCGAGCGGACTTTCGAAAAGGGCTAGAGAAGGATATTACCGAGCTTAACAAACGAATTGTTAAGCCAGCGAAAGGAGCTGATGTAGCAGCGTTAGAGGAAGAACTTGCTAATGCCAAAGCTCAACTGCAAGCACATGATAGCGGTGGCCCCATCCCCGACAGTCCAGATGATCCTGCTTTCCCAGGATACCTGCTTCTCATAGATGAACCGGAAAACGCGCTACATCCCATGGCTGCTCGTGCAGCTCAACGTCACTTGTACAAGCTAGCGGAGAGTCCGGATTGGCAAGTCATCATGACGACCCACTCACCATATTTCATAAACCCATTCGAAGATCACACAACCATCGTCAGGCTTGAGCGCTCAATTGAAGGAGCCAATGCTCCTATAACACCCAACACGTATCGTTCAGACCTAATCGAGTTCGAAGGGGATGACAAGAAACGGCTTCAGGCACTACAGCATATCGACCCGAGCTTCTCTGAGGTCTTTTTTGGGTCCTACCCCGTGCTAGTGGAGGGAGATACGGAACACGCAGCGTTCATGGCATCTATTCTCGAAAAGCAGCATCAGCTTATAGATCAGGTGACTATCATCCGAGCAAGAGGAAAAGCGATCCTCGTGCCCCTAATCAAAGTCATGACTCATTTCAAAATCGACTTCGCATTGGTACACGACGCTGATTCCCCCTTCAAGAAAAACGGGCACAAAAACGGTATGTGGACCGAAAACGACAAAATCAGGACTGGCATGCAAGCTGCTCGACAAGCTGGATTAACAGTGCGACATCGCATCAGCATTCCTGATTTTGAACGTTTTTTGGGGGGAGAGGAGGCTTCGAAGGACAAGCCGCTAAATGCATATCTGCAGGTGACACAGGATGACGGCTTAGCGAAGGCTGTTCAGGAACTTCTCACTGGACTGCTAAGCTCGAATCAGCACGAGCCTTATGCTTCTGAAGCCATCCAAGCGAGTGGATATATGCCGCTGCTCATTGAAGATGTGACCAAATGGGCAGAGCAGAATGGGCTTGGCGAAGATATTCGATTCAAGAGCCAAGATAACGCGTAACACGAGGCTACGAGGCGGCGAGCCGCACCGCCTCTGTGCAATCTGCGCTTTCCATGCCGTATGGATATTTTCAAACGTGGGCTGGGAAAAAGGTAATTTTGGTAAGCGAGATATAGAAATGGGCTACAGCCCTTGTGGTGCCTAGCTTTCAGTCATTACCTCAAGAGGTAATTTTAGGTAAGAGTTAGGGTAATAATTTCTGAAGTGCCCCATTTTGCTGGGTTTGAGGGCTATCAGGGATTACTCGTAGGAAAGGTAATTTTCTAACTTCATACTTACCAAATTATTACCTTTGAGGAATTCTCTCAACGCCACGATTTTCAAGGCTTCCAGAGGTCGGCTCACGCTGTATTACCAAAATTACCTTTTTCCCATGGGTCAACATGAAACGTCGAAATGGCTTTCGCGACCCTGTTCTGCAACCTGGTGTGCAAAACCCATGGGACTGACATGGGACTGAGATTAAAAATCTCGCTCCTCTGCAGCCCTTATAAACCGGGGGGGTGTGCTCAAAAAAGCGCAAACGGGTAGTTTCGAATCTCTCCTTCACCGCCAAATTTAGTAAACACAAACCCCTGATTTCGAAAGAAGTCAGGGGTTTTGTGGTTTCTGGTGTCTGGAATTTGCCGACGTGGGTGATGTGGTCGGCTGAATTCTGGTTTGAGCATTACAATCGCGGTTTTATTGCCAGTAAAAGGACGACGTTCATGATCATCTCCACCACTCACGCCATCGAAGGCCGGCAGATCACCGCGTATCTGGACATTGTCAGTGCCGAGTCGGTGCAAGGCGTCAATGTGATCCGTGACATGTTCGCCGGTATGCGCGACTTTTTTGGTGGTCGGTCGCAAACGCTGGAAAGAGCATTGAAAGAAGCGCGCATTCAGGCCACCGACGAGATCAAGGAACGAGCGCGTGCTTTGCAGGCAGATGCGGTGGTCGGGCTGGATTTCGAGATCAGCATGCCGGCGGGTAAGGGCGGCATGGTTGTGGTGTTTGTGACGGGCACAGCGGTGAAGTTGCGCTGAGCGGGCCGCCGCGGTGTTGAATTTTTGTAGGCCATTCGTCGGGCGTCGGCCGATCTGAACAACAAGTCCAGTAATGACCGGCTAGTCTCAAAATTCTGAGTGGTCGATACTTTTCAGGCGAGATGGTTTTGCCGGTGTCGACCTTTTACGAAGGGGAGAGGGCATGACTGCACCGTATATTGAAGACGATGGCGCTGAATTTTCCTTCAACAACTGCGTACGCTGCGGACAGAGCGAGTACCAGTCGGGCTTTGGCGAAGACACGATTCAGAACGCCAAGATCAAATCCGCGGCACCAAAAGGGCCTAAGGCGAAATTCCTTCCTAAGGTGATGGCAAGGGCCAGAAAATAAGCTTTCTCGACATAACCCCGTCATTGAGCGGGGTTTTTTATGTCTGATCGCTGATCGCCGATACGTTCTACAAATGGTTTAAAGAATTGCGTTTTCTTTCACAAAGTTTTCACGTTGTCCGGCGTAGGGTGAAGCCATCCGTTAGAAAGCAAGTCTCCAGCCCGTCTCCCCAGCGGGCTTTTTTTTGCCTGTCGTAAAACCTTTTTCAGAATCGCGGTCAAATCGGCGCCAAGTGCTCGCTGTGCTTTGGTTCCGTCTGGACGTTTGCCCTTTGGTGACATCCAATCCCGGCCCTTTTTGTCTTCTCTGTTTTTGAGGTTTCGTCATGCGTTTAACTCTCCCTGCTTTGGTTCTTGGCCTCTTCTTTGTTCAAGGAGCAATGGCTGCCGGCGATGGCACTGCGGCATTGGGCGGTGGACTGGGCGGCGCGCTGGGGAATGTGGTCGGTCAGAAAATGGGCGGCAGCACCGGTGCCGCGATTGGCGCGGGCGTAGCAGGCGCAGCGGGCAGTGCGGTGGCGGCACGCAAGGGCAGTCGGACCAAAGCGGCCATTGGCGGCGGTGTCGGCGCGGCCGGCGGTTCGGTGATTGGCAACAGCCTCGGCGGCAGAAATGGTGCGACTATCGGTGCGGGCTTGGGCGGTGCAGCTGGCGGTGCGGTGGGCAGCAACCTGTCCAAAGGCCGCAAGCGTCACTGAGATTGATTGCGTGTCCAGAAAAGCCCGACTCGATGTCGGGCTTTTTCGTTGCTGAACGTTTTTCCCGCTAATGCCTCCAATAGCTTATAAGCCCTTGTTCGGGCGTACTGTCCCGCTTCGGGAACTGTGAGGTTCAAATGCGATTGTCATTATCTGCACTGTTTTTCGGATTGCTGGTTGCTCAAGACGCGATGGCTGCCGGCGACGGCACTGCCGCCGTCGGTGGTGGCTTGGGTGGTGCGTTGGGCAATGTGGTTGGCGGACAACTTGGTGGTAGCACTGGCGCTGCGGTGGGTGCAGGTTTGGGCGGCGCGGCGGGCAGTGCGGTTGGGGCGGATAAACGCAGTCGCACGGAAGCCGCTATTGGCGGCGGCCTCGGCGCCGCCGGCGGATCAGTGGTGGGCAATAGCCTTGGCGGCTCAACCGGTTCAGCCATCGGTGCAGGCTTGGGTGGCGCGGCAGGTGGTGCTGTCGGCAACAACCTGGGTGACGATGGCGGTAAGTCTCATTCCGGTGGTGGTCATAAACACAAGAACAAGCATAAAAACAAACATCGTTGATTGATGTTTAAACAGAAACCCGGCCCTGCGCCGGGTTTTTCGTCTCTGCTCATCGGACTCGGGAACGATTGGCTGCAGGGCGTCTCGAACGTCATACACTCCCCCGAAATCCCGAGGTATGCCATGACTCCCGAAACTGAAGGCAAGGAAGAAAAAGGTTCAAGCGGGCTGCCGTTCATCAACGATCCGGGGAATGAAGATCCGGGGTCGGTTATGGACGATGCGACGGTGCCGTTGAATGATTCGGATGATGCACTGGATGGTGAGTATGACGAGGAGGAGGATGAGCAGTGACCGAAGTTCGTTGGATGAACGTGTTGGCAGCGTGAAATCCGAATCTTCAGGGCCTGTGTTTTTCAGGCCCTTTGAGAGGTGTGAAATGAGTGGTGAGTTGAAGAGCGATGAGGTCGATGATACGCCTGAATATCCGTTGCCTTCGCCTACGGATCCTTTGGGGCGAGATGATTTGCCGCTGGAGGATGAGGAGGGCGATGAATCAGGTGAAGACCGCACTAAAGATGATTGAATCTTTTTACATCAGAACGACACGTCAATTCTTTCCGCTGTTATTTTCACGAACTGTTCGTTGAGGTGTGGATAATCGTAATGAAGCCCCTGATCCGAAAACTCGACAAATGACTTAAAGATATCTCCTTCTAAGCGGCCATGAATTTCACACGAAAAACCATTGCCGAGCATTTCGATGCGTTCTTCTTCATTCTCTATATTTGAGATGGCTAACTCTTCGGGTAAAACCATTTCCAACTCGACTTCATAAGTTTTTCCTACGTCAATGACAAAAGGGCAGTAGCTTGCAAAACCTCTGAATGTCACATCGTTCACGCGAAGTACGATCAGGTCTTCGACGTACGGGTCGATTTCAATAACATGCGCAAGGTATTTTTTAGTCATCCGCGGGACTCACTGTTTTGTCTTTTCCGTCGCCATTTATCGTTCGCCAGAACTCTTTTCCACTTTTTGCATGAAGCGTTGTAATTTCATTGTTTTGGTTTGTACCTACAAAAGCGAATTTTGCCTCTCCCTTCCGATTGTTTCCCATAAGTTGTAGATATCCTGACCGGGTTTCCTCCTTGTGCTGACTAATGCTTTGGAGGATGAGCATTGGCTCGTCGTACGCTTGGTTGAATAAGGTGTTGACGTGAGTCAGGAATTTTCAAGGCCTGTGTTTCAACGCCCTGATTAAACGGCGAGCAACCTATTTTGTAGATAATTTTTGTTCCACCTTTTCTGCGATTTGGCGCAGCCATAATTCACCTGTTGCCCACTCGAACCAATAGCAGTAGTAACAACTTAGTTCTTTCAATAAGTATGTCCTTAAACTTGATTCGTCTTTGTTTGTCATTAGTAGGGAATGGAGTTCATTGCGTACCAAAAGTAGTGTTTCCATATCGGACGTTTGCAAGAAATCGTTGATAACCTGATCCGCAGTGTCGTGCTCTTCTCGCCACTCTTGATGAAAGCATGATCCGAAAAAATCGTGGATTTCTGGAAAGTCTTGATTCATAGCTCTGGAAATCCCGTTAGCAAAAAGTATCCCGAAGGGAGTGTAGGGTCTTTTTTTAACACTAATAGTAGCTTTTGCGTCGGCTGAGGATGCGTTGCGCGGTTGAGAAGGCTGACTCCCACCGGCTGGTTGAAATTATGGGTAATAGTGGTCTTTCCCTTTTTGCTATTTAAAAAATCCTGCACATTTTGCGCATTTACCCTCAACGCCTCTGAAACTGCAGCCTCGGCTCGGGCGCGATCAGAAAATGTAGAGGCTGCTGGAAGGTGAGGCCCGGCTCGTAGTCTTTCGGCTAACTGCGCATCAGTTCTACCGACATGCTTTATTATTAAATGTCCACCTTGAGCCTCATGTGTAGCCAAGCCACCCCCCGGAACTATCTCACTGTAAGGCCCGTCCGCCTGTATTGCTCCCGGACACGGCGTGCAAGCCAACCCCAACGGATCCACCCACCCCGTCGGATTCGGCACGTACTGGTACTGATTCAACCCACCCGCTAACTTGATCGGGTCCGGCGTCAGATACCGCCCAAGTCGCGGGTCGTAATACCGATGCCGGTTGTAATGCAGCCCGCTTTCCGCGTCGAAATACTGCCCCTGAAACCGCAGCGGTTGATCCAGGTATTCCTCGCCGGCCAGGGTGATTGCGGCGACTTTGCCGTAGGCGTCGTATTGCGCCGACCAGACGATTTCACCGCTGTAGTCGGTGAGTTCTTGGGGGGTGCCGAGGTGGTCGAGTTGGTAGTAGAACGGGCAGGCCTTTTTTGGGCCTTTGCCGTCGAGCAGTGCCAGCGGGCGGAAGGTGCCGGGTTCGTAGACGTAGCTGCGGTGCTGGGTTTTGCTGCTTTCGGCGACGAGGTGGTCGCCTTGCCAGAAGAACTCGGTTTTTTCGCCGTCGACGGTTTTGCTGATCCGCCGGCCGAAGGCGTCGTACTGGTAGGTCGCGGTTTTGCTGTCGGGGCGGGTCAGGCCGATGAGCCGATGCTGGCAGTCGTAGCGATATTCGGTGACGAGTTTCTGCGCGGTGCCGCGGCGTTCACGGATCAGGTTACCGAAGGCGTCGTAGTCGTAGTGGCGATCGCCCTGCATCAGCAGGCGGTTGCCCTTGATGTGTGTCGGGCCGGGGCGCTCCTGCATGAGCAGGTTGCCGGCCGGATCGTGGGCGAAGGATTCCGGTAGTTCGTCGCGTGAGTGGCGCACCCGGATCAGGCGGTCGAGGGCGTCGTAGCCATAGGTGCGTTGGCCGTGACGGGTGTCGGCGATGTGCTCCAGATTGCCGTTGGCGCTGTAGGCATAATCGCGGCGGTACAGCGAATCGTGCTGATGGCCTACGGCGTGGGCGAGCAGTCGGCCCTGATCGTCGTAGGCATATTCGCTGAGCAGCAAACCTTGCTGGCGTTGTTGTTCGCGGCCCGACTGATAGACGTGTTGCGTCAGGGGCGCGCCATTGAGGTGGATGGCGGTCAGTGCGCCGCCCTTGGCGTACTGATAATCGAGCTTGCTGTTGTCCGGCAGGCGCATGCGTTTGAGCTGGCCGCAGGCGTCGTAGGCATAACGCAGCGTGCCCCAGCCCTGATGCTCGGTGATCAGCCGGTCCTGCAGGTCGTATTCGAAGGCCAACGGATGTTTCTGGCCGTCGTCGACGCCAGTCAGCCGACCGAGGCGGTCGTACTGATAGATAACCTTGCCCCCGTCAGGCAAGGTCTTGACCAGCAGGCGCCCGGCCGCATCGCGCTCGTAGTGCGTGACCAACACCGAGCCGTCATCGCCGAATTCGGTCTTTTCCAGCAGATGACCGTTAAGATCGTAGGCGTAGGCCGTACGCCGCCCGTCAAAGCCGGTTTCCTGTCGGATCAGTCCGGTCGGCGTGTAGTCCAGCCGATACTTTTCGCCAGACTCGTTCTCGATTTCGGTGAGCAGCAGTTGCGCATGGTCGTAGCGGTACTGCACCCGCGTGCCGTCGGGGTTGATCCGACGCGAGACCAGGTGCAGGTCGTCGTCATACTCGAAACGGGTGATGCGCCCGAGTTCGTCGCGCTCGGCGGTGACCTGGTGGTAGGCGCCATAACTGTAGGCGCGAGTGGCGCCCGTAGGAGAAGTCGTCTGGATCAGTCGGCCAACAGCGTCCCAATGCTGACGCGTGACCGCACCGTGTTCATCAGCAGTGGTAGTCCTGCGCCCCAGTGCATCGTAGGAAAAGCGCCGCACACCGCCATCGGGCAGGGTTTCTTCAACCAACTGACCGAGGGTGTTCCAGACAAAAACGTGCCGACTGGTGTCCGGGTAACGGATCGACAGCAGCTGCCCGCGAGCGTCGTAGTGGTAATGCGTGACCTGACCATCAGGATCGACCGCCTCAGTGACATCGCCCTGAGCATTGCGTCGGTAGGTCCATACCGCGTCGCCACGGGAACGGCTGTGCAGGAAACCGTTGCGGTACTCGTAGGACGTTGGCACATCGTCTGGCGGAAGCAGCGCGATCAGCCGTCCGACATTGTCGTAGCGGTACTCGGTGACGGCGCCTAAGGGATCCTGCTCGGCGACCAAGCGGCCCGAACCGTCGTAGGCCTTGAGGTGTTCGCCGCCATCGGCCTCGACCTTGCGCACCAGCCGTGCGCGGTCATCGTGGACGTAGGTTTCTTCGGTGCCATCGACGTAATGCACGACGACACTGCCGTCGTCATGCCAGGCATAACGCGTGTCCATCTGCGAGAACGACGCCCAGTGCCTGACGCAACGTGCAGCTTTGCCAGCGCGTTCCCACTCCCAGAAGAAACTCGCGCCGCCCGTGAGTTGGCGCTGCAGGATGACGTGCTGATCGTCGTAGTCGTAACGCTCGCTGTCGCCAACCGCGTTACGCGCCTCGACCAGACGCTGATAGGCGTCGTAGCGATAACTGACAAGGGTGTGTTCGGTGTGCCAAGGTTCGGCAAGGTTCAGCGCCGAGTCAAAGCGCTGGTAATCAACCGCGATCAGATGCGCCCGGTCATAACGCAACAACAGCGCCCGACCCGCGCCGTTGTCCAGGCGCTGAACCCGATCCTGCCGATCCCGAACAATGCGCAGACGATTGCCATACGCATCACTAACCGCCGTCAGACGCCCGGCCCGAAAGTGATAAAACCGTGCCGCATCCCCCGCCAGCGCGAGGATCAGTTCTTCCGGTTCATCCCCGAGAAAAATCGCCGCCCGCGACAGGCTGTTATGAATCGCCGGGCGCTCAACACTCGGCAACGGGAACCGCGTACGCCGGTTTTCGTGGTCAACCCAAACAACACAGTCGCCATCGAACTCCAGCCGTTGCGCCAGCGAATGACTCCAGCCAAACCCCAGCCCGACATCGATCTCGGCGGCACTGGTGCGATACAGCCTTGTGAACTCGAATGGCAGCAGCCCATCGAGCACGCCATCGGTCAGGGTCAGTAGTTCTTCGCCGGTAACCATCGACACCGGGCAGCCGTTGGTACAGGTCTGCGGCACGCAATCGGCGCTGTTGCCGTTGGGGTTTTTTGCCTGATCGGGTGCATCATCGTGAGGCTCATGACGCTGCATCCGGCTCATGCCATGCGACTTGTCCCGTGCGAGTGGGGCCGGATTCGGTACCGTCAAAATCACGGAATCGGCCTGACGAATGTTCACCGGAATCGACGGCGTCGGTTTCAGCTCAACGTCACGCACATTGAGCACCAGCGGTTTCAAAACGCCGGCATGGCGAGTCAAATCAGGCGAGGAATTCAGTTCAGCCAGGCGCAAAGCAGAAGCTGCCAGCCATTCCCGTGCGCGCGGCGATTTGATTTTCGCCAGCACTTTGCTGCTCAACCGCAGCTGCACGCCCATGCCGCCAGAGACGCGCATCAACAGGAAACTGATCAACAACTCGACACGGATTTCTGCGACCACTTCCGCCAGGTATTGCGGCGGCAGCATCTTCAGCCAACCGGTGAACGCCGCCAGATGAATGAACAAAAGCGGCTCGTCGCTGAGCATCAACAGGCCGTTGGCAATCGTCTCGTGGGAAGCCTGCAGCAAAGCGTCCAGCTCAATGTCGCTCAGATAATCCAGAAGCTTTTCGCTGTTGGCCTGCAAGTCGGCGAGCAGGGCGAATAGTTGTTTGATGTCATCCCAGACGCCGTGCAAGGCATTTTCGAAGCCGCGCCAATCGGCCTGTTGCAGTTGACCGAAACGCTCGAGAAATCCGGCGCTGGAAAACTCCGTCCAAAGCGGCTGAAACCCTGCCCATTCACCGCGTAACCAGTCTTCCAGGCCACTGATGACACTTTCATAAGAGGCATACAGCGCCTGGACATGCCGGGTGGAAACATCAGGAAAGAAGGTGATGCGATAACGCTGGCCCCGGTCGCAATCACTCAACTCCAGAATGCCGCTCGGGCCGATTTCATAATGTTGCGGTTCGCCGAAGGTCATAACGCCGCCGACGTCGGCAATCACCGGCTCGAGTGTCAGCGGGGTGTTGCCGATCGGTACAAAACGAGCGGCTTCGAACATGTGCACCAGGGTCAAGGGGCCGCTGGCCGGGCACATGAACACTGAAGAACTGATGGGTTTACGGCTGTTGACGGGCGCGCTGAGGTTGACGTCGTTGCCGACTTTGAACACCTGCTCGATATCCAGCGCCGAGCCCATCCAGAACTGTTCGGCCCAGGCTTCGTAATTGTTCAGGCACAGGCGGAACTCCCGGATCAGTGTTTCGAAGTCCGGGTGCTCGGGATTAAGGGCGGCAACCACCAGCAGGCCGATGCTGTTGTTCAGGGGCAGAAGCCGATCGGGTGGAAGCATTCGCAGTCACTCGCGCATGTGAAAAAGGTGCGCGGACTTTGCGGGGGATCAAAAAGGAAAGAAGTCGGGAAGGTAGGCAATATCTGTAGGGCGTTTCGCTATTTGCCTGCGAGTAGTTCATCGCCTCAACAAATATTGCCCGTTGCTCAATGTCGGCTGTGCTCGTTATGCTGCTGAACCCATTAATCAGATCCGAGCAGCGGCGCTACCCGCCGCCTGGGATGTCTTTGATAACGGATCCGATGATGAATGCACCGCTGAAGGCGTTCGGCCCGATCAAGGCCGTGATTTTCGATATGGATGGTTTGCTGCTGGACACCGAAGGCATTTACACCGAGGTCACCTCGATGATTGCCGAGCGTTACGGGCGCACCTTCGACTGGAGCGTCAAGCAGAACATCATTGGCCGCGGAGCCAACGATCTGGCGAACTATGTGGTGCAAGCGCTGGATCTGCCGATCACAGCCGAAGAGTTTCTGGTCATTCGCGAACCGTTAATGCGCGAGCGTTTCCCGACCGCGCAGGCGATGCCGGGCGCCGAAGAGCTGATTCGTCACCTCAAGGCCCACAATATTCCAATCGCCGTGGGCACCAGTTCGTCACGACAGTCGTTCGGTCAGAAAACCACGTTGCACCGCGAGTGGTTTGCGCTGTTCGATTTCATTGTCACGGCGGACGATCCTGAAGTCGGCGCAGCCAAGCCCGCGCCGGATATTTTCCTCACCGCGGCGCGGCGTCTGGGTGTCGCGCCTGAAGATTGTCTGGTGTTCGAGGATTCCCCATTTGGGGTGACCGCAGCGAAAGCGGCGGGCATGACGGCAATCGCCATTCCCGACGCGGCCATGGCCGATGAAAAATACGCACACGCCGACGGGATTCTCCGGTCTTTGAAAGGGTTTATCCCGAGCGCCTGTGGCCTGCCGGCACTGGAATGGACCTGAGCGAGCGATAACCCGATCAACCAAAAAACGCCGCCCCTCTGTTAAAGGAGGGGCGGCGTTTTTCGTACAGTCGACTGAGAAATATCAGGCGCCGAAACCACCGTCGATGGTCAGGCTGGCACCGGTGATGTAGCCGGCTTCCGGTCCCGCCAGGTAGGCGACGAAGCTGGCGATTTCTTCGGCTTTACCGTAGCGACCCACTGCCATCAGGGGGATCAGGCTATCAGCGAAGTCACCGTGCGCCGGGTTCATGTCGGTGTCGACCGGGCCGGGCTGCACGTTGTTGATGGTGATGCCACGCGGGCCCAGGTCGCGTGCCAGGCCTTTGGTCAGGCCGACCAGTGCCGATTTGCTCATCGCATACACGCCGCCACCGGCGAAGGGCATGCGATCGGCGTTGGTGCTGCCGATGTTGATGATGCGTGCGCCTTCGCCCATGTGCTTGGCCGCTTCCTGCGAGGCGATGAATACGCTGCGCACGTTGATGGCCAGGGTCTGGTCGAAATCTTCCAGGGTGAAGTCTTCCAGCGGCGCGACGGCCAGTACGCCGGCGTTGTTGACCAGAATGTCCAGACGTCCAAAGGCTTCGACCGTGGCGCTGACGGCATGGCGGATTGCAGCTGCGTCAGCGCTGTCGGCTTTGATCGCCAGGGCTTTGCCACCGTTGGCGGTGATGCTGTTCTGCAGCTCTTCGGCTTTGGCGGTGGAGCTCACGTAAGTGAACGCTACTGCAGCGCCTTCAGCGGCCAGGCGTTTGACGATAGCGGCACCGATACCGCGGGAACCGCCTTGAATCAGAGCGACTTTGCCGCCGAGGTGTTGAGTGGTCATGTTCGATCTCCAGACTATTCAAGGCGGGACTGCCTTGTTGTTGGAGCCGAGTATCGACCTCTGATCCACAACCGTGTAGCCCATGATTGCTATAGTCTGTGTAAACCAGAAGTTTATAGTGGCGATCATGGAAACTTTCAGCAGTATTGAATGCTTTGTGCGCAGCGCCGAGGTCGGCAGCTTCGCCGAAGCGGCAAGGCGCTTGAGCCTGACCCCGGCGGCGGTCGGTAAGAGTGTCGCGAAACTTGAGACGAGGCTGGGCGTGCGGTTATTCCAGCGCAGCACCCGCAGCTTGGCGCTGACCGAGGCGGGCCAGCTGTTTTTGAGTCAGGTCAGTGCCAGTCTGACCACGATCCAGAACGCGGTGGCTAATCTGGCCAGTGTCGAAGGTCTGCCAGCGGGAACGTTGAAAGTCAGTATGGGCACCGTGTTCGGGCGTTTGTACATCGTACCGTTGCTGGAAGCGTTTTTACGTCGGTTTCCGGCGATCAACCCTGACTGGCATTTTGATAACCGTCAGGTCGATCTAATCGGGCAGGGGTTCGATGCAGCGATTGGCGGAGGATTTGAATTGCCCCAAGGCGTCGTCGCACGCAAATTGGCACCCGCGCATCGAGTGTTGGTGGCGTCTGCTGACTATCTGCAAAAGCACGAAGCGATCGTCGAGCCGGACGACCTGCAATATCACGATGGCATTCTGATTCGGTCGCCACAAACCGGTCGAGTGCGCTCTTGGCAATTGATCAGTAGTGGCAGTCAGCTCTGTCGAGCCTTGACCCTCAAGACGCGAATGACCATGAGCGATTCAGAGGCTGCCTGCGCCACGGCTGCGCAAGGCCTGGGGATTGCACTGGTGAGCATGCCGTTCGCGGTGGGGTATCTGGAGGCGGGCACGTTGCAGCGGGTGTTGCCGGAGTGGTTCGTCGATGACGGCAACATTTCCATCTACTACGCCGAGCATAAATTGTTGCCGGGCAAGACTCGGGCGTTTGTCGATTTTGTGATTGAGCAGTTTGTAGAGCAGGGCCTGGCTCGGCGGTTCAGTGCTTTTTGAGCAAGGCCTGGGGCCGGGTTGCCCCCTTCGCGAGCAGGCTCGCTCCCACAGATTTTGTATCGGACCACATATTTGCAACCAACACTGATCCTGTGTGAGCGAGCCTGCTCGCGAATAAGTCGACTCGGTTCTCAGCGTGCAAACCGCCCCGGCCAGCCAATAATCGTTTTCGGCCTCGGCGTTGCATACGTCCGCACCTTGGACGTCGACAACCGCAACCGCACCAGCGATTCCGCAATCGTCACCGCCGCCGTGACCCCATCCACCACCGGCACGCCCGTGCGCCGGCGAATCTGCTCATCAAGCCCGGCCATACCACCGCAACCCAGGCAGATTACCTCGGCCTTGTCCTGCGTCACCGCCAGTTCAGCCTGATGGACGATGGCTTCCAGCGCCCGTTGCGGTTCGTGTTCCAGCTCCAGAACGGCCAGGCCACTGGCCCGCACTGATGCGCAGCGATCCCACAGCCCGGACAGTTTCAGTCGATCCTCGATCAACGGCACGGTGCGATCCAGCGTGGTCACCACCGAATAGGCATGGCCGAGAAACATCGCGGTGCTGGCCGCCGCATCGGTGATGTCCACCACCGGCACGTTGAGCAATTCCTGCAAACCTTCGCGACCGTGTTCGCCGTAACCGGCCTGAATCACCGCGTCGAACGGTTGGTCGTAGGCCATCACCCGGTCCATCACGGCGATGGCCGCCAGATAGCTTTCGAAGTTGCCTTCAATCGAGTCGGCGCCGAAGTAGGGCGTCAGGCCGACGATTTCCGTACCGGGTGACGCGACAGCCTGCGCCGAGCGGGCGATGGCATCGGTGATGGATTCGGTGGTGTTGACGTTGACCACGAGAATGCGCATGGGGAGTCCTTATAGCGGGCAGTTTGCGGCCCGAAGTCCGGGCCGCGAGGGAATTAATGGCAGACGTTGTCGACAGCGATGCATTCGCCGCTGACGTCGGCGTAGTCCGGCTGGCGTTTGGCGATGATCAGATAGAGCATTCCGGCGATCCCGGCACCAATCAGCCAGGAGAACGGCGAGACACTGTGGAAACCCGGCACCAGCGCCAGGACGATGGCAATCAGCGCGGCGGGAATAAACGCCGCTACTGCACGGAAATTGACGCCGTGGCTGTAGTAATAAGCGCCGTTGGGATCCTCGCTGTAGAGCTGCGGGACATTGATCCGGCCTTTGCGGATCAGCCAGTAGTCGACCATGATCACGCCGTACAACGGCCCGAGCAGGGCGCCGAGACCGGAGAGGAAATACACGATCACCAACGGACTGTTGTAGAGATTCCACGGCAGGATCAACACGGCGATGGCCGCGCTGATCAGCCCGGCGCGGCGGAAGGTCAGGTACTTCGGCGCCAGGTTACTGAGCACGAACGCCGGGGCGACGAAGTTGGCTATGATGTTCACCGCCACCGTGACGA
The DNA here is from genome assembly GCF_044218815.1 of Pseudomonas sp. A0308. NCBI lineage: Bacteria > Pseudomonadati > Pseudomonadota > Gammaproteobacteria > Pseudomonadales > Pseudomonadaceae > Pseudomonas > Pseudomonas sp. A0308. The sequence continues at coordinate 1,359,123 of NZ_CP162581.1, read as the reverse complement.
TCAGGAAGGCCAGGCAACCGAGAACCAGAAAGAAGGTATTGGGAATCGAGGCGATGATTTCGGTCGGGCTTTCGATGATCCGGCCGTTGATCTGAAACTGCGCGCCACACAGCAGGACGGTAATCGCGGCGAATACCAGAATGTTTACCGGCAAACCCCAGAAATTTCCTACCTTGATGGTCTTCCGGCACGGCGAGGAGCGGGCGAAGTCGCAGAAATTGAGGATCAGCGTGCCGTAGATCGCCAGCCACAACGCGCCGCCGGCAAAGATGTTGCGCCACATCTCGCCACCGGTGAGCGGGTCGCGAGTCGACCAGGCAATGGTCGCGTTGGCCTGCGTGTACATCCAGGCGGCGAGGGCCGCGACGGTCACCAGAATCACCGGTCCGGCAAACGCTTCATAGCGGCGCACCATTTCCATGCCGTAGGCGAGAATCGCCAGTTGTACGAGCCAGATCACCACGAAACACACCCAACCCAACGTCGACAGCCCGAGGATCGAGTTGTGGTCGTACTCGGCGAATCCGGGATGAACCGCCGTGAGCAAAACGCGAAACACCACCGACGCCAGATACGTCTGAATACCGAACCAGGCGATGGCGATAACAGCCCGGATCAACGCAGGAATTTGCGCCCCGTGGATACCGAAACTGATCCGGCTGATGACCGGAAACGGCACACCGGTTTTCTGCCCCATGTAACCGGACAGGTTCATGAAGAAATACACCAGCGCTGCGCCGATCCCCAGCGACAACAGAATCTGCCAGCCACCCAGGCCCAAGGCATACAGGCCAATGGCGAACGAGTAGTTGGCGATGTTGTGCACGTCGTTGGTCCACAGGGCGAAGATGCTGTACTTGCCCCAGCGTCGACCCTCGGCCTTGGTCGGTGCCAGGTCGCTGTTATGCAAGCGGGGGCTCAGTTGCAGCGGTTCGACCAGTCCGTCGTGGGGGGAGGGGTGATCGAGTGCAGAGGCGGGCAGATTCAGCGCGATGTTATTCGAGAGACTTGTACGCATTCCGGCAGGCTCCTGATGTTCAAGGCCGCGATGACTGTGCATAAGCCGTCAGGCTCGACAAATCTTCGTCGCGGCAGTGAAACCATCACAGGTTAGGGGCATCTGCAGCCTGTACGGGATAGGGCGCTTCAGGCTTGCGGATCGAAAGTGTGTTTATGTTTTGCATTTTTGTATACAAAACATGCATGCACTAAAGCCAGATTTGTGCCAGTTACTCATCTATGAAACGAACCGATCATTTCGAAAAGTTATGGAAAATTCTTAAGTTATTGAAAATATTTGATTAAAAATTGACCGGTCGAACAGGTATTTATTTTTTTTGAGGAATTTTGGCGGACGCCAGAGAGAAGGAGGGGGTGGAGGGCGTGTAACTTTTCAGGGCGAAGAAACAATAAAGTGCACACATAAATGGCACCGATGGTGACATTCGTGTGTACACGTTTTTATTGGGGCGACGCAGACTTGTTTGGGAGCTAGCCTGCAGAATCAAGCCTTGCTGATGATATTTCCCGCGTGCAACCCGCATTCCTTCTGGGTTGCTTCTTCCCACCACCAGCGGCCTTCGCGCTCGTGCTGGTTCGGCAAGACAGGGCGGGTGCAAGGTTCGCAACCGATGCTGATAAAACCGCGTTCATGCAGGCTGTTGTAAGGCAGCTCAAGCATGCGGATGTAGCCCCAAATCTCTTCGCTGGTCATCTGTGCCAGCGGGTTGAATTTGTACAGGGTGCGTTCCGGTGTCGAGAATGCGCTGTCGATTTCCATTACCGCAACGGCACTGCGCGTGCCCGGACTCTGGTCGCGGCGCTGGCCGGTGGCCCAGGCTTTGACGTTGGAGAGTTTGCGTCGCAGTGGCTCGATCTTGCGGATGCCGCAGCATTCGCCATGGCCGTCCTTGTAGAAACTGAACAGGCCTTTTTCCTTCACGAACGGTTCCAGTTTCGTGTAATCCGGCGAGACGATTTCGATGTCGATTTTGTAGTGCTCGCGCACTTGCTCGATGAAGCGATAGGTTTCCGGGTGCAGGCGGCCGGTGTCGAGGCTGAACACTTTGACGTTCTTGTTCAGCTTCCAGGCCATGTCCACCAGCACCACGTCCTCGGCGCCGCTGAAAGATATCCACAACTCATCACCGAACTCGGCGAACGCGAGTTTCAGGATGTCCTGAGCGGATTTGTTGGCATAGGTCGTGGCGAGTTCCACGACATCGAACGTTGGGCTCATCAGGGCGGCTTCCTACAGGTCGGTGGCGCTGGGCGCTCTATATGGCGGCGATGGTAACAAAAAGCTGCGTCGGTTGGCGCGTGCTGTGCGTTGCACGGCTGTGGTGGAGCCGCTAGAGTTCGGCGTCGCTCGACTCAATAATCAATACAAACGGGAGTGTCTTGTGGAAATTGCTTGCCTGGATCTTGAAGGGGTGTTGGTGCCGGAAATCTGGATCGCTTTCGCCGAAAAAACCGGAATCGAATCCCTCAAGGCCACCACCCGGGACATTCCCGATTACGACGTGTTGATGAAGCAGCGTCTGCGCATCCTCGATGAACACGGCCTGAAGCTCTCGGACATTCAGGAAGTGATCGCCACGCTGAAGCCGCTGGACGGCGCGGTGGAATTCGTCAACTGGCTGCGCGAGCGCTTCCAGGTGGTGATTCTGTCGGACACCTTCTACGAATTTTCCCAGCCTTTGATGCGCCAGTTGGGATTCCCGACGTTGCTTTGCCATCGCCTGATTACGGATGAAACCGGTCGGGTGACCAGCTATCAGTTGCGTCAGAAGGATCCCAAACGTCAGTCGGTGCTGGCCTTCAAGAGCCTGTATTACCGGGTGATTGCGGCGGGTGATTCGTACAACGACACGACGATGCTGGGCGAGGCGGATGCGGGGATTCTGTTCCATGCGCCGGACAATGTGATCCGCGAGTTTCCGCAGTTTCCGGCGGTGCACACGTTTGCTGAACTGAAACAGGAATTCCTCAAGGCCTCGAATCGCGACCTGAGTTTGTAGTCGTCTGGAAGGACGCTTTCGCGAGCAGTTTCGCTCCCACATGTGCAATGCATTCCATTGTGGGAGCGAGCCTGCTCGCGAAGCTTTTAGAGATTTTGCAGGGTTTGAAGGAGGATTTTCACTTTGGTAATCGACTCCTGATATTCAGCTTGCCAGTGCGAATCGGCAACAATCCCGCCGCCCCCCCAGCAGCACACCTGCCCATCCTTGACCAACAGACTGCGAATCGCGATGGAGCTGTCCATCTCGCCGCGCACGTCCAGATACAGCAACGACCCGCAATACAAGCCGCGCCGCGTCGGCTCCAGTTCGTCGATGATCTGCATCGCGCGAATCTTCGGCGCGCCGGTGATCGAGCCGCCGGGGAAGCTGCCGGCGATCAGGTCTAACGCGTCGCGATCCTGCGCCAGTTCACCGGTCACGCTGCTGACCAGATGATGGACGTTGGGATAGCTCTCCAGACTGAACAACTCCGGCACCCGCACCGAACCGATGCGACAGGTGCGCCCCAGATCGTTGCGCAGCAGATCGACGATCATCAGGTTTTCCGCGCGATCCTTGGGGCTAGCCAGCAGTTCGGCGGCATTGGCGGCATCTTCGGCCGGCGTCAGGCCGCGCGGGCGGGTGCCTTTGATCGGACGCGTTTCCACCTGACCCTGGCTGACTTTGACGAAGCGTTCCGGCGACAGGCTTAACACCGCGCCACCGTCCGGCAAGCTCTGGAATCCGGAAAACGGCGTCGGGCAGGCTTTGCGCAGGGCGCAATAGGCCAGCCATGGATCGCCCTGGCAGGTAGCGCGGAAGCGCTGGGCGAAGTTGACCTGATAGCAGTCACCGGCCTGAATGTAATGCTGGATGCGTTCGAAGGCCTGGCGGTAATCGTCAGCCGAGAGGTCGGCGCTCATCGGATTGTTCAGTTTGAACGGGGCCAGCGAGTCAGCAGGCAGTTGAGTGAACAACGCAATCAGGCGCTGCTTTTCGCTGTCGACGATGGATGGGTGGAAAACCAATTGGCTGGTGGCGGTCTGGTGATCGCTGATCAGCGCCCAGGCGTACAGGCCAAATCGTGCGTCGGGCAATTGCAGATCATCCCGCGCCTGACTTGGCAGGTGTTCCAGATGTCGACCGAAGTCGTAGCTCAGGTAACCGATCAGACCTCCCGCGAACGGTAACTCGAGGCCCGCTGGCAAATCAGCCTCACCCAAACGGTTCAGGTTATCGCGCAGACGTTGCAGGAAAAGGCTGCCGCTTTCGTCCGGCATTACGGCCAGTTGTTCCAGCGGCCAGGCGCTGAGCAAGTCATACCGGCCACGCTCGGCACTCGGCCGACCGCTGTCGAGCAGCACAGCGCCGGGGGCGTTGCGGATTGCCGCAAAGTAGTCGGCGGGATTGGCGCGGTAGGGCAGCGGGTGTACGGAACAGGTCAACATGGGCGGGGCAGATCGGCCGTTGAAGCGGGGTGGGGATTGTAGTCCTCTCGGCGGCCAGTTCAAAGTCAAAAGCCTACCCCCCCCACCCCTCCAAGGGGGCGAGGGGGAAAGGAAGTAGATCTTCAAACTTTTCAAGGCCTGAGTTCGACTCGATAGATCAGGTCATGTACTTCGAACATCCACCTCGGTCAGTCCCTTCTCCCTCTGGGAGAGGGGCTCTTAAGCGGCTCAGCCCTCTACCGCAGGAATATGCCCGAACATTTCCTGAGTAAAAGCCACCCGCTCTTCAACCGATTCAGTCACGCCACGTGCCTTGAGCTCCTCTAGTCGCGCTTCCACCGCATGGGTACGCAACGTCAGACCGCAATCATTGGCGATCTGGATATTCAGCCCCGGCCGCGCATTCAGCTCAAGAATCAGCGGGCCCTTTTCCTGATCCAGCACCATGTCCACGCCGATGTAACCCAGACCACACAGCTCATAACAACCGGCAGCGAGTTTCATGAAACCGTCCCAGTAGGGCAGTTGCACGCCATCCACTGCGTTGGTGGTGTCCGGGTGTTTGGTGATGATGTTGTTCAGCCAGGTGCCGCGCAGGGTCAGGCCTGTGGCCAGATCAACGCCGACGCCAATGGCGCCCTGGTGCAGGTTGGCCTTGCCGCCGGATTGACGGGTCGGCAGGCGCAACATCGCCATTACCGGATACCCCATCAACACAATGATGCGGATGTCCGGCACCCCTTCATAACTGATGCTTTTGAAGATCTGGTCCGGGGTCACGCGGTATTCGATCAGCGCGCGATCACGGTGGCCGCCCAGGGAGTACAGGCCAGTGAGGATGCTCGAGATGTGATGCTCAAGCTCTTCGTGGGCAATGATCTTGCCCGAGACCGTGCGATAACGACCCTCGAAGCGGTCGGCCACCACGATGATGCCGTCACCGCCGGCGCCTTGGGCCGGTTTGATCACGAAGTCGCTATGCCCGCCGATGATCTCGCCGAGCTTGTCGATTTCCTTCTCGGTGGAAATCACGCCATACAACTCCGGCACGTGAATGCCGGCCTTGATTGCGCGTTCCTTGGTGATGATCTTGTCATCGACGATCGGGTACAGACTGCGCTTGTTGTACTTGAGCACGTAATCGGCGTTACGCCGATTGATGCCCATGATGCCCCGGGCTTCCAGGGCCTTCCAGGTCTTCCAGAAACCGAACATCAGCTGTCAGCCTTCTTCAGGAACGCCTTGAAACGCACCAGTTCGGTCAGGCGGTAACCGCGATAACGACCCATCGCCAGCATGAAGCCCACCAGAATCAGCAGGATCGCCGGGAAGGTGAACACGAAGTAGATCAGCTCGGGCACGGTCATGATCAGGTGCGCCAGGGACGCTGCGAACAAGGTGCCGATCGCGACTTTCATCGCATGGCTGGCACCGCGTTCTTCCCAGGTGATCGACAGGCGTTCGATGGTCATGGTCAGAATCACCATCGGGAACAGCGCCACCGACAGACCCCGCTCCAGACCCAGTTTATGGCTGAACAGGCTGATCGCCGCGATCAACACCACGACAAACGTCAGCACCACCGACAGTCGCGGCAGCATTTGCAGCTTCAGGTGTTCCAGATACGAGCGTAACGACAGGCCCAGCGCGGTAATCACGGTAAACAGCAGGATGCCGAAGCCCAATTGCGTTTCACGGAAGGCGAGGGCGATCAGCACCGGGGTAAACGTGCCGAGGGTCTGCAAGCCGATCAGGTTGCGCAGGATCAGGATTACCAGCACGCCGATCGGGATCATTACCATGATCATGAACGTCTGCTGGGTTTGCAGCGGCAGGCCGTAGAGCGAGTATTCGAGGAAGTTGGCGTCAGTGTTTTCGTCGGTCAGCTTGGCCAGACGAATCGCATTCATCTCGCTGTTGTTCAGGCTGAAGGTCACGTTGGCTTTCTTGCCGCCGTCGACAGTGATCAGGTTTTCATCGCCGGTCCACCACAGCAGGCGGTCGGTCGGCAGGCCCTGTTCGCCGGTTTCCGGATTGAAGTACAGCCAGTCGGTGCCGTTGAAGCTGCGCAGCCACAGTTCAGGCGTTTGCGGCTGATCGGCGACGAGGCGGATGGTGTGGACTTTTTCCACCGGGACGTGGGCGATGGACAGCAGCAGCTCGACGATTTTGGCTTTGTGCGGCGTCGATGGATCACCGGCCAGCAGCAGTTTCACGTTGTCGTCGTTGACGTTATTGACGCGCTTGATCGCTTCGCCGATGAAGGTTTCAACGTCGGCCGAGTGCTGGCGAATCGGTGCTAGCAGCGATTCGGCGGCGATTTTTTCCGGACCTTCGATGACCATGCTGTCGCGGAAGGTCGGGCCTTTGGTCTTGGTTTTTTCTGCGGTGTAGCGCTTGGTCAGCACCAGACGGTAATAAAGGGTCTGATTGCCCTTGGCGCGTCGCGCCGACCAAGTCACTTTGCGGTTGCCGTCGACGCGGTTCACCGACACGCCGTAGTTATTGGAGATGAAGCTCTCGTTGAGGCTGACGTAATCGCGGCTCAGCGGCGGCACGAACATCTGGATCTTCACCGGGTCTTTGGTGCTGGCGACGAACTCGACTTTGGCGTCGATGTTCCACAAGTCGTCGGTGGCGTCTTCGGTCACCGGGATGCCGAGTACGAAAATCTGATAGGCCGTAACCGAAACGCCCAGGAGCACCAGAATGGTGATCAGGATTTTCAGGTGGAAGGTTAGAGAACGCATGGAAATTACTCGGCGGTATGAGCGGCGATGGTGCAAGCGGGTTTGCCTGCAGCGTATTTAAGACTGGGATCGACCAGTGCGTCGAAGCGTTTCAGCGCTTCGGAACCGATCAAAAGCGGATATTGGAACGCACTTCGGTCGGTCAGGTTCACTTCGATGCTGCGCATTGCCGAACCCATGCAGATATCCAGCTCGATCACCGGGCGTGCGGTGTACTTTTTGCCTTCTTCCGGATCGTAGTCGCCGGCCCGGCGCTTGATCTTGCTGACTCGGGCCAGCGGGCGCTCGATAGGATGCGAATGCGCGGCGTCGATCGCCAGGTAGAAACGTACCCAGGATTCACCATTGCGTTTGAAGCGTTTTATGTCGCGAGCACTCAGCGAGGCGGTTTTTGCGCCGGTGTCGAGTTTGGCCGCGACTTCCAGATTGATGCCGTCAAGCGAAGCGTATTCGTTGAGGCCGTACACAGTTTTTTCCCCCGCGGCGGCAAGGCCGGGCAGGCAAAACAGGGCGAAGAATGTGGGAAAAGGCTTGAGTCTCATAAATCCTGGTGCGCAGCGTTCCGTTTTCGGTTCAGGTGCCTGGCAAAACTTGCGCAGGTCCCTTCGTGTGCCTTTCAGCTTTTTATGACAAGCCGTACAAATGGCCAGCAAATGCGGGCGGCATTCTAGCACGGTGGTTTTATGGCGCCAGCGCCCGAGGGGGCCTATAACCCTTGGGCCTCTTGAGGGGTGTTATTAGACGATTGTCGACAATGTCTATTTTTCCTTTGACTGATGCGGCCGGATTGGCTAGTTTTTGCCGCATTGGATTTAAAGGTGTCGACAATCATGCTGGATCAACTCGATCCCCCGGTCATCAGCGGCGACGATTCCGAGACGCTCTCGGAAAACGTCTTTCGACGCATTCAGGCGGCTATCGTCAGAGGCGAGATTGCTCCGGGTAGCAAGATCTCCGAGCCTGAGCTGGCACGCACCTATGGCATCAGCCGTGGGCCGCTGCGTGAGGCGATCCACCGTCTTGAAGGTCAGCGCCTGCTGGTGCGTGTGCCGCACGTCGGCGCGCGAGTGGTATCGCTGAGCCATGCCGAATTGCTGGAACTCTACGAAATCCGTGAATCCCTCGAAGGTATGGCGTGCCGTCTGGCGGCTGAACGCATGAGCGTCGAAGAAATCGATGAGCTGCGTCGGGTGCTGGAAACCCACGAGCGCGACGCAGCGTTTCAGGCCGGGGTCGGCTACTACCAGCAGGAAGGCGATTTCGACTTCCACTACCGCATCATCCAGGGCAGCGGCAACCGCACGCTGACGCAGATGCTCTGCGGTGAGCTCTATCAACTGGTGCGCATGTACCGCATCCAGTTTTCGACCACGCCGAACCGCCCGCGCCAGGCCTTCGCCGAACACCACAGGATTCTCGATGCTATCGCCGACCGTGACGGCGAACTCGCGGAATTGTTGATGCGCCGTCACATCGGCGCCTCGAAACGCAACATCGCCCGTCATTACCAGGACGGCGCCCACAATAAGACAGCCACTGAACGAGGTGAGTCATGAGTTCCAACCCGAACACTCCAGGCCAGCGTTTCCGCGATGCGGTCGCCAACGAGCACCCTTTGCAGGTGGTCGGTGCGATCAACGCCAACCACGCGCTGCTGGCCAAACGTGCCGGTTTCAAGGCGATCTACCTGTCCGGTGGCGGGGTGGCCGCAGGTTCTCTCGGCGTGCCGGATCTGGGCATCACCGGTCTGGATGACGTGCTCACCGACGTACGGCGCATCACCGACGTCTGCGATCTGCCGCTGCTGGTGGATGTCGACACCGGTTTCGGTTCTTCGGCCTTCAACGTGGCGCGCACCGTCAAATCGATGATCAAGTTCGGCGCGGCGGCGATTCACATCGAAGACCAGGTCGGCGCCAAGCGCTGTGGCCATCGTCCGAATAAAGAGATCGTCAGCCAGCAGGAAATGGTCGACCGCATCAAGGCTGCCGTCGATGCCCGTACCGACGACAGCTTCGTGATCATGGCGCGTACCGATGCGCTGGCCGTTGAAGGTCTGGAGTCTGCTCTGGATCGCGCCGCGGCGTGCATCGAGGCTGGCGCCGACATGATCTTCCCGGAAGCCATCACAGAGCTTGAGATGTACAAGCTGTTCGCCAGCCGCGTGAAAGCCCCGATTCTGGCCAACATTACCGAGTTCGGCGCGACGCCGCTGTACACCACAGAACAACTGGCCGGCGCCGATGTATCGCTGGTGCTTTACCCGCTGTCGGCGTTCCGCGCGATGAACAAGGCTGCGGAAAATGTCTACACCGCGATCCGCCGCGACGGCACGCAGCAGAATGTCATCGACACCATGCAGACTCGCATGGAGCTTTACGATCGCATCGATTACCACACGTTCGAGCAGAAGCTCGATGCGTTGTTTGCGGCGAAAAAATGAAGATCAAAAGATCGCAGCCTCGTTTCACTCGACAGCTCCTACATGGATCTCTGTAGGAGCTGCCGCAGGCTGCGATCTTTTACAAACAACACCGAAATTGCAGATTCCCTAACAAATTCAAAAATTGGAGACAGCAATGGCCGAAGCAAAAGTACTCAGTGGCGCCGGGCTCCGGGGCCAGGTTGCCGGGCAAACCGCACTGTCCACCGTAGGCCAGGCCGGTGCCGGGCTGACCTATCGCGGCTACGACGTGCGCGAACTGGCAGCCGATGCGCAATTTGAAGAAGTGGCGTACCTGCTGCTGTATGGCGAACTGCCGACCCAGGCCGAACTCGACGCTTATCAAGGCAAACTGAGCAAGCTGCGCGACCTGCCGCAAGCGCTGAAAGAAGTGCTGGAACGCATCCCCGCCGACGCCCACCCGATGGACGTGATGCGCACCGGTTGCTCGTTCCTTGGCAACATCGAAGCGGAGAAAGACTTCTCCGAACAGCGTGACAAGACTGACCGTCTGCTGGCCGCGTTCCCGGCGATCATGTGCTACTGGTATCGCTTCAGCCACGATGGCAAACGCATCAACTGCGTGACCGATGAACAATCCATCGGTGGCCACTTCCTGCACTTGCTGCACGACAAGAAGCCGAGCGAACTGCACGTCAAAGTGATGAACGTGTCGCTGATTCTCTACGCCGAACACGAATTCAACGCCTCGACCTTCACCGCTCGTGTTTGCGCTTCGACCCTGTCCGATCTGTATTCCTGCGTCACTGCGGCCATCGGTTCGTTGCGCGGCCCGCTGCACGGCGGCGCCAACGAAGCGGCGATGGAAATGATCGAGCGCTTTTCGTCGCCCGAAGACGCGATCAAAGGCACCCTCGGCATGCTCGAGCGCAAGGACAAGATCATGGGTTTCGGCCACGCGATCTATAAGGACAGCGATCCGCGCAACGAAGTGATCAAGGGCTGGGCGAAAAAGCTCTCTGATGAAGTCGGCGACAAGGTGCTGTTCGCGGTTTCCGAGGCCATCGACAAGACCATGTGGGAGCAGAAGAAGCTGTTTCCGAACGCCGACTTCTACCATGCCTCGGCGTACCACTTCATGGGCATCCCGACCAAACTGTTCACACCGATCTTCGTCTGCTCGCGCCTGACCGGCTGGGCGGCGCACGTGTTCGAACAACGCGCCAACAACCGCATCATCCGCCCAAGCGCCGAATACGTCGGCGTAGAACAGCGCAAGTTCGTGCCAATCGAACGTCGCTGAATGGTGAGGGCTGAACACTGATCTCGACGTTCACCTAAATCCCTGTGGGAGCTGGCTTGCCAGCGATGACGGAGTCACATCCAGCATCGATGTCGACTGACCCGACACTATCGCTGGCGAGCCAGCTCCCACAGGGTTCAGTGTGAATTTCAAGATCGGTGTCTGGCCCCACCCCTTGAAACTCCCGTGACCCGAGTCCTGACCCGATGAACACAGAATTTCGCAAGAACCTGCCCGGAACACCGCTGGACTATTTCGACGTCCGCGCGGCTGTCGATGCGATCCAGCCCGGCGCCTACGACACCCTGCCGTACACCTCGCGCGTGCTGGCGGAAAACCTTGTGCGTCGCTGCGACCCGGCCACGCTGACCGAATCCCTGAAGCAATTCATCGAGCGCAAGCGCGACCTCGATTTCCCGTGGTTCCCGGCGCGCGTTGTCTGCCATGACATTCTCGGTCAGACCGCACTGGTCGACCTCGCCGGTCTGCGTGACGCGATTGCCTTGCAGGGCGGTGATCCGGCGCAAGTCAATCCGGTGGTGCCGACGCAACTGATTGTCGACCACTCGCTGGCGGTAGAGGCGGGGGGCTTTGATGCGCAGGCGTTCGAGAAGAATCGCGCTATCGAAGATCGTCGCAATGAAGACCGTTTCCACTTCATCAACTGGACCAAAAAAGCCTTCAAGAATGTTGATGTGATCCCGCCGGGCAACGGCATCATGCACCAGATCAACCTGGAGAAAATGTCTCCGGTGATCCAGGTGCGTGATGGCGTGGCGTTCCCCGATACTTGCGTTGGCACCGACAGCCACACCCCGCACGTCGATGCGCTGGGCGTGATCGCCATCGGCGTCGGCGGCCTTGAAGCCGAGAGTGTGATGCTTGGCCGCGCCTCGTGGATGCGCCTGCCGGAAAGCGTCGGCGTCGAACTGACCGGCAAACTGCAACCGGGCATCACCGCCACCGACATGGTGCTGGCGCTGACCGAGTACCTGCGCAAGCAGAAAGTCGTCGGTGCATGGCTGGAGTTCTTCGGTGAAGGCGCTGCCGCGCTGACCCTCGGCGACCGCGCAACCATCTCCAACATGGCGCCGGAATACGGCGCCACCGCGGCGATGTTCTACATCGACCAGCAGACCATCGATTACCTCAAGCTCACCGGTCGTGAAGATCAGCAAGTGCAGCTTGTCGAGCATTACGCCAAGACCACCGGTCTGTGGGCCGACAGCCTCAAAGGCGCGCAATACGAGCGCGGTCTGACCTTCGACTTGTCGTCGGTGGTGCGCAACATGGCCGGCCCGAGCAACCCGCACGCGCGCGTTGCGACCTCGGATCTGGCGGCCAAAGGCATCTCCGGTCAGTGGGATGACGTGCCGGGGCAAATGCCCGATGGTGCGGTGATCATCGCGGCCATCACCAGTTGCACCAACACCAGCAATCCGCGCAACGTGATTGCCGCTGGCCTGATCGCGCGTAACGCCAACCGACTCGGATTGACGCGCAAACCGTGGGTTAAGTCCTCGCTGGCGCCGGGTTCGAAAACCGTGGCGCTGTACCTCGACGAAGCGGGGCTGACCACTGAACTGGAACAACTCGGTTTCGGCGTCGTGGCGTTTGCCTGCACCACGTGCAACGGCATGTCCGGCGCACTGGATCCGGTGATCCAGCAGGAAATCATCGACCGCGATCTGTATGCGACTGCCGTGCTCTCGGGCAACCGCAACTTCGACGGCCGCATCCACCCGTACGCCAAGCAGGCCTTCCTCGCTTCGCCGCCGCTGGTGGTTGCTTACGCGATTGCCGGGACCATCCGTTTCGACATTGAGAAAGATGTCTTGGGCGTGGTCGACGGCAAGGAAATTCGCCTCAAAGACATCTGGCCGAGCGACGAAGAAATCGACGCCGTGGTGAAGTCTTCGGTCAAACCCGAGCAGTTCCGTCAGGTCTACATCCCGATGTTCGCCATCCATGAAGACACCGGCCCGAAAGTCACGCCGCTGTACGACTGGCGCGAGATGAGCACCTACATTCGCCGTCCGCCGTACTGGGAAGGCGCACTGGCCGGCGCTCGTCCGCTCAAGGGCATGCGCCCACTGGCGGTGCTGCCGGACAACATCACCACCGATCACCTGTCGCCGTCGAACGCGATCATGCTCGACAGCGCCGCTGGTGAATACCTGGCGAAAATGGGCCTTCCGGAAGAGGACTTCAACTCCTACGCAACCCACCGTGGCGACCACTTGACCGCCCAGCGCGCGACGTTTGCCAACCCGAAACTGTTCAATGAAATGGTCGTGGAAAACGGCAAGGTCAAGCAGGGTTCGCTGGCCCGTGTCGAGCCGGAAGGCAAAGTGATGCGCATGTGGGAAGCCATCGAAACCTACATGGAGCGCAAGCAGCCGCTGATCATTATTGCCGGCGCCGATTACGGTCAAGGCTCGTCCCGCGACTGGGCGGCCAAAGGCGTGCGTCTGGCGGGTGTCGAAGCGATTGCGGCGGAAGGGTTCGAGCGTATCCATCGCACCAACCTGGTGGGCATGGGCGTGTTGCCGCTGGAGTTCAAGGCGGGCACCGACCGTCATACCCTGGCCATCGACGGCAGCGAAACCTACGACGTGATTGGCGAGCGCAAGCCGCGCGCTGACCTGACGCTGGTGATTCATCGCAAGAATGGCGAGCGCATCGAAGTGCCGGTGACGTGCCGCCTCGATACCGCTGAAGAAGTGTCGATCTACGAGGCCGGCGGCGTGTTGCAGCGCTTCGCTCAGGACTTCCTCGAAGAGTCGGCGGCTGCCGTTTAAATCATCGGATGTGGGCATGGGACTTCAAGTCCCATGCCTTCGTTAAGGAGCACCATGGCTCACGCAACTCATTTCGCAGCGCAAATCAAAATTCCCGCCACCTACATGCGCGGCGGCACCAGCAAAGGCGTGTTCTTCAGCCTGAAAGATTTGCCCGAAGCGGCGCAGGTTCCAGGTCCCGCACGCGACGCCTTGCTGCTGCGCGTGATCGGCAGCCCCGACCCGTACGACAAGCAAATCGACGGCATGGGCGGCGCCACTTCAAGCACCAGCAAAACCGTGATCCTGTCGAAAAGCAGCCAGGCTGATCACGATGTCGACTACCTGTTCGGCCAGGTCTCCATCGACAAGCCGTTTGTGGACTGGAGCGGCAACTGCGGCAACCTGTCGGCAGCGGTCGGCTCGTTTGCGATCAGCAATGGCCTGGTCGACGCCAGCCGCATTCCGCACAACGGTGTTGCCGTGGTGCGCGTGTGGCAGGCGAATATCGGCAAAACCATCATCGCCCACGTGCCGATCACCAACGGTGAAGTGCAGGAAACCGGGGATTTTGAACTCGACGGCGTGACCTTTCCGGCGGCCGAAGTGCAGGTGGAGTTCATGGATCCTGCGGCAGAAGAAGAGGGCGGTGGTGGCTCGATGTTTCCTACCGGCAACCTGATCGATGAGCTGGAGGTGCCGGGTGTTGGCACGTTCAGGGCGACCATGATCAATGCGGGTATTCCGACGATTTTCGTCAACGCCGAAGACATCGGCTACACCGGCACCGAACTGCAAAGTGCGATCAACAGCGACCCGAAAGCCTTGCAGATGTTCGAGACCATCCGCGCTTATGGTGCTTTGCGCATGGGCCTGATCTCGAATCTCGATGAAGCGGCCAAGCGCCAACACACACCGAAAGTCGCGTTCGTCGCCAAGCCTGCGGATTACGTGGCGTCCAGCGGTAAAGCGATTGCTGCCGGTGACGTTGATTTGCTGGTGCGTGCATTGTCGATGGGCAAGCTGCACCACGCGATGATGGGCACGGCTGCGGTCGCCATCGGCGCTGCGGCGGCAATTCCCGGGACGCTGGTGAACCTGGCAGCGGGTGGTATGGAACGCAACGCCGTGCGTTTCGGTCATCCTTCCGGCACATTGCGGGTCGGTGCCGAGGCGAGCCTGGAAAACGGTGAGTGGGTGGTGAAAAAAGCCATCATGAGCCGCAGTGCCCGTGTCCTGATGGAAGGCTACGTGCGCGTCCCTGGTGATTCTTTCTAAACGACAACTTCCCCTGTAGGAGCTGCCGAAGGCCCGAGCCTTCGGCAGCTCCTACATGGGGTCGCATTTCAATTCTAAAAGTCCATTGCCTGAACCGAGGTCCCATCAACGAACCACTTAAAGAGTGAATCGAACATGAGCGCCAACGTCGACCTGAACAACCGCCCCGACTACGACCGTGTCCTGCAGGACATCGCCGACTACGTCCTGACCTTCAACGTTGAATCCACCGAAGCCCTGAACACCGCCCGCCACTGCCTGATGGACACGCTGGGTTGCGGTCTGCTGGCGCTGCGTTTTCCCGAATGCACCAAGCACCTTGGCCCCATCGTCGAAGGCACCGTCGTGCCGTTTGGCGCTCGAGTGCCGGGCACCCCTTATCGCCTTGATCCGGTGAAAGCGGCGTGGGATATCGGCTGCATCGTGCGCTGGCTCGACTACAACGACACCTGGCTCGCCGCCGAGTGGGGCCATCCGTCGGACAACCTCGGCGCAATTCTCGCGGTGGCCGATCACCTCTCGCAGAAGCGCTCGGCCAACGCTGAAGCAGCGCTGACGATTCGTGATGTGCTGGAAGCGATGATCATGGCTCACGAGATTCAGGGCGTCATTGCCCTGGAAAACTCCTTCAACCGCGTAGGACTTGATCACGTCATTCTGGTGAAAGTCGCCTCGACCGCCGTGACCGCCAAACTGATGGGCGCCAATCGCGAGCAGATGTTGTCGGCGCTGTCCCATGCATTCGCCGACGGTCAGGCTCTGCGCACCTACCGTCATGCACCGAATGCTGGCTCGCGAAAATCCTGGGCAGCGGGGGATGCGTCCAGCCGTGGCGTGCGTCTGGCCGATATCGCCATGCGTGGCGAAATGGGCATTCCCGGTGTGTTGAGTGCCAAACAGTGGGGCTTTTACGACGTACTCTTCAGCCACACCAACAGCGACCTGGCGTTGAAGCCGGAAGACAAACGCGCCTTCGCTTTCTCACGGCCGTTCGGCAGTTATGTGATGGAAAACGTCCTGTTCAAGATCAGCTTTCCCGCCGAGTTCCACGCGCAAACTGCGTGCGAGGCAGCGGTGACGTTGCATCCGCAAGTGCGCAATCGACTGCACGAAATCGAGCGAATCGTCATCACCACCCACGAATCGGCGATCCGCATTATTTCCAAGGTCGGGCCGCTGGCCAACGCTGCCGACCGCGATCACTGCATTCAGTACATGACCGCCGTGCCGCTGGCCTTCGGCAACCTGATCGCCGAGCAGTACGAGGACGATTTCCACAAAGCTCATCCGATCATTGATGTGCTGCGCGAGAAAATGCACATCGTCGAAGAGCCGCGCTTCACCCGCGAATACCTCGAGGCCGACAAGCGCTCGATTGCCAACGCCGTGCAGGTGTTTTTCAAGGACGGCACCAGCACCGACAACGTCGTGGTGGAATACCCGATCGGCCATCGCCGCCGCCGGGCGCAGGGCATTCCTTTGCTGGAAGACAAGTTCAAGGCCAACCTGGCAACGCGCTTCACCGGCCAACGCAGCGCCGAGATCCTGGCGCTGTGCAAAGATCAGACGCGGCTGGAAGCCACTCCCGTGAACCGCTTCGTCGACCTGTTCGTGATCTGACGAAAGCGCTGTAGGAGCTGCCGCAGGCTGCGGCAGCTCCTACGCGGAGGATTTTCGCCATTTTTCGATGGGCAGTTTGGTGATCGCAAAACCGCTCAACAAAATCGCCGAATAGATCATCAGTTCCCGGGACAGGGTTTGCCCTTCGTACCAGGCACCGATGATCACGGCGAACACCGGGAAAATGATAAACACGAACGACAGAATGATCGGGCTCAGGCGTTTAAGCAGCAAAAAATAAACGATGAATCCACCCACCGACGCCACCAGCCCGAGATAGAGCAGGGCAGTCCATGAGCGCGCGCTCACGTCCTGGAAGTTGGGCGCTTCGAAGCTCAATCCGACAATAAATAACATCAGCCCGGCGATGCCGATCGGCAGCGTGTTGTAGGTGATCACGCTGATGGCGCTGCCGTGTTTTTTCGTCACCACGTAGCACAGCGCATGCATGACGGCTGCGCAGAGAATCGCCAGCACGCCAAGCCATTCCGCCTGATCAAGGTGCAAGCCCTGGCTGCGAATGATCATGAACAAACTGGCGAAGCCGATGGCGATGCCGAGCATTTGCGATGGATAGATTTTCTCGCGCAGAAACAGTGCGCTGAACATCAGGATAAACACCGGCATGCAGCTGAACAGCAGCGCCGTCAGGCCAGACGACACGTGCATCTCGCCATAGTTGAGCAGGTAATACGGCAGGCTGAAATACGACAGCGTGACGAACACAAAAAACCAGCGACTTTGTCTTGGGAATAGCAGGGGTTCCCTGCGCAACACCGCGAAGCTGAGGAACAGCGGGAAGGC
Source organism: Pseudomonas sp. A0308 (assembly GCF_044218815.1). Lineage (NCBI taxonomy): Bacteria > Pseudomonadati > Pseudomonadota > Gammaproteobacteria > Pseudomonadales > Pseudomonadaceae > Pseudomonas > Pseudomonas sp. A0308. Next base: position 1,341,734 of record NZ_CP162581.1, on the reverse strand, counting down.
AATCAGAAAGCGCAGGCCGGCAGCGGTCAGTGGCGGCACGCTTTCCACGGCAATCTTGATCCCCAGCCATGTGGTGCCCCAACTCAGACAAACGATGAGAAACAGGGTGCTGGTGATCAATCCGGCAAGCCAGGGTTTGCTGATGGTTATCGGTGAGCTGACGACGGTCGACATGTTGGGTGCTCCGAGCGGGGAATTGACCTCATCAATGAAAAGGTCTATTCCTGATTGAACCTGTTTTCAATACGCTATTTGGGGCGAGAATGACTGTCAAAGTAAGTATTGCCATGGTGTCAATCCTTCGCGACGGTCTCGCCAATGGCGTCGGCGTCAAGTACAAACGCCTGGCCGATGCGGTCGAAAAGGCCATTGGCGAGGGCGTTATCGAGGCAGGTTGCAAGCTGCCACCGCACAGGCTGTTGGCCGATAGTCTAGGCGTCACTATCGGCACCATCAGTCGTGCTTACGGCGAGCTGGAGCGTGTCGGATTAGTCGTGGCCCGCGTAGGAGACGGCACCTATGTGCGTCAGCGCGGGATGGAGCGGCCGCAGGACAAAGGCTTTCGCAATGTCAGCGACGAGCCGCCAGCGTGTTTCGACATGAGCCGCAACCAGCCGATCCCCGGCCAGGAAGCAGCGTTCATGCGCGAGTGTCTTGTCGAGCTGGCCAATGATCCGGGCCTGTTACAGCAATTGACCGGGTATACCGCCGAAAGCGGATTGGCCAGGCACCGGGTGGCTGGGGCGGTCTGGTTGCGCCACGGGAGTTTCGTGCCGCACGCCGATCAGGTGCTGTGCGTCAACGGTGGTCAGCACGGTTTGCTGTGCGCCTTGATGGCTTTGCTCAAGGCCGGCGACACGGTCGTGACCGAGCATTTGTCCTACCCCGGATTGATCAGCGTCGCACGTCAACTCGGGATAAAACTCATCGGCGCCGCGATGGATGACGAAGGACTGTTGCCCTCGGCGCTGGAGGACATTTGCCGTCAGCATCGGGTAGCGGCGGTGTATTGCACACCAACGATCCAGAATCCTACAGCCGCCGTGATGTCGATCCCGCGGCGCGAGGCGATTGCCGAGGTGTGCCGCCAGCACAATCTGCTGATTATCGAAGACGAAGCCCATGCTGTGCTCGACCACCAGCGCCCGCTGCCATTGAGTTATTTCGCCCCCGAGCGTGCGGTGCTGATCGGCAGTCTCAGCAAGGCCGTTTCGGCGGGGCTGCGGGTCGGTTATCTGCATGCGCCGCAGGCGCTGATCGGGCGTATCAGTTCAGCCATTCGTGCGACGTGCTGGATGGCCAATCCGCTGTCGATGGAGGTGGCGAGCCTGTGGATCGAAAACGGCATGGCCGAGCGTTTGCTGGATGAGCAGATCACGGAGATTGGCCGCCGCAAGGCGTTGGTTGCGGGTGTACTGGACGGCTTGAGCTACAAGACGCACACCTATAGTCCGCACTTTTGGGTAGAGGTGCCTGAGTTGTGGCGAGCGTCGCAGATTGCTGCGGAGTTGAAAGAAAACAACTATCTGGTGGCGACCGCCGAGGCGTTCGCGGTAGGACATGCGGCGGTGCCGCAGTTTATTCGGGTGAGTGTGTGCAACTCGGTGGGGAATGACGGGTTGCTGCTTGGCGGTTTCCAAGCTTTGGCCTTGGCATTAACAGACATCGTGTAATCGTTCATCGCGGGCAAGCCCGCTCCCACAGGTTTCTCTGGTGTTTGCAAAATTCACATTCACAACAAATCCCTGTGGGAGCTGGCTTGCCAGCGATGGCGTCAGATCAGACACCGCAAAACTACTTGAACCGCCGCTCGACGCCTTTCTCCACCAGAATCTTCGCCGAGATCTCTTCCACCGAAAAATGTGTGGAGTTGATGTTCGGGATGTTTTCGCGGCGGAACAGGTTTTCCACTTCGCGCACTTCGAATTCGCACTGGGCATAGCTCGAATAGCGGCTGTTGGGTTTGCGCTCGTTGCGGATCGCGGTGAGGCGGTCCGGGTCGATGGTCAGGCCGAACAGCTTGTGCTGATGAGCGCGCAGGGCGGGCGGCAGTTGCAGGCGCTCCATGTCGTCTTCGGTCAGCGGGTAGTTGGCCGCGCGGATACCAAATTGCATGGCCATGTACAGACACGTCGGCGTCTTACCACATCGCGACACGCCCACTAGAATCAGATCAGCCTTGTCGTAATAGTGCGTGCGGGCGCCGTCATCGTTGTCGAGGGCGAAGTTCACCGCCTCGATCCGCTCCATGTAATTGGAGTTGTGCCCGATCGAATGCGACTTGCCCACGGTGTAGGAAGAATGCTCGGTCAGTTCCTGCTCAAGCGGGGCGAGGAAGGTCGAGAAAATGTCGATCATGAAACCATTGGAGGTTGCGAGAATCTCACGAATGTCCTGATTGACGATGGTGTCGAAGATGATCGGGCGAAAGCCGTCGGTTTCGGCGGCTTTATTGATTTGTTGTACCATGGCCCGCGCTTTATCCACGCTGTCGATGTACGGTCGCGTGAATTTGCTGAAGGTAATGTTTTCGAACTGCGCCAGGAGGCTTTGACCCAGGGTTTCGGCGGTAATGCCGGTGCCATCGGAGATAAAGAAAGCAGATCGTTTCATTTGCACCTTGGGCCTTAAGCTAATAACGAATCTTGGATATGATAGGCGCGATTTGCCGGCCGCCATTGGCCTGCATTCTCACTTATTTTCCAGGTCCAGGCCATACAACCGGCCAACGCTCCCCCGAGCAGCCGGTTTCTGAGCTTTTCCAACACAGTTAGTGGAGAGATCACCTTGGTAGAGTACGTAGTTTCCCTCGATAAGCTCGGCAAACACGATGTTGAGCATGTGGGGGGCAAGAACGCATCCCTGGGCGAGATGATCAGCAACCTGGCGGGTGCCGGTGTGTCGGTCCCCGGCGGCTTCGCCACCACCGCTCAGGCCTATCGCGACTTCCTCGAACTGAGTGGCCTCAACGACCAGATCCACCAGGCCCTCGACGCGCTCGACGTTGATGATGTCAACGCACTGGCCAGGACCGGCGCGCAGATTCGTCAATGGATCATGGACGCCGAATTCCCGGAAAAACTCAACGCCGAGATCCGCACCGCGTTCGCCACGCTGTCGGCCGGCAACCCTGACATGGCCGTGGCCGTGCGTTCTTCAGCCACTGCCGAAGACTTGCCGGACGCATCCTTCGCCGGTCAGCAGGAAACCTTCCTGAACATCCGTGGCGTGGAGAACGTTATCCGCGCTGCCAAGGAGGTTTTCGCCTCTTTGTTCAACGACCGTGCGATTTCCTACCGCGTGCATCAGGGCTTCGACCACAAACTGGTCGCCCTGTCTGCCGGCGTGCAGCGCATGGTGCGCTCGGAAACCGGCACCGCCGGCGTGATGTTCACCCTCGACACCGAGTCCGGTTTCCGTGACGTGGTGTTTATCACCGGCGCTTACGGTCTGGGCGAAACCGTCGTTCAAGGCGCGGTGAACCCGGACGAATTCTATGTCCACAAGGGCACGCTGGAGGCCGGTCGTCCGGCGATCCTGCGTCGCAACCTGGGCAGCAAAGCCATCAAGATGATCTACGGCGAAGTCGCCACGGCCGGCAAGTCGGTCAAGACCATCGACGTCGACAAGGCTGATCGCGCGCGCTTCTGCCTGTCCGACGCCGAAGTCAGCGAGCTGGCCAAGCAAGCGATGATCATCGAGAAGCACTACCAGTGCCCGATGGACATCGAGTGGGCCAAGGACGGTGACGACGGCAAGCTGTATATCGTGCAGGCGCGTCCGGAAACCGTGAAGAGCCGCACCCAGGCCAACGTCATGGAACGTTACCTGTTGAAAGAAACCGGCACCGTGCTGGTTGAAGGTCGTGCCATCGGCCAGCGTATTGGTGCCGGTAAAGTGCGGATCATCAAGGACGTGTCCGAGATGGACAAAGTCCAGCCGGGCGACGTACTGGTTTCCGACATGACCGACCCGGACTGGGAACCGGTAATGAAGCGCGCCAGCGCCATCGTGACCAACCGGGGCGGGCGTACCTGCCACGCGGCGATCATCGCCCGTGAGCTGGGCATTCCAGCCGTTGTCGGTTGCGGCAACGCCACCCAGTTGCTGAAGGATGGCCAGGGCGTGACCGTGTCCTGCGCTGAAGGCGACACCGGTTACATCTTCGAAGGTGAACTGGGCTTCGACATCAAGAAGAACTCCGTGGACGCCATGCCTGATCTGCCGTTCAAGATCATGATGAACGTCGGCAACCCGGACCGCGCCTTCGACTTCGCGCAACTGCCGAACGCCGGTGTGGGCCTGGCCCGTCTGGAATTCATCATCAACCGCATGATCGGCGTGCACCCTAAAGCACTGCTGAACTACGATGGCCTGCCACAGGAAATCAAGGACAGCGTCGACAAGCGGATTGCCGGCTACGACGATCCGGTTGGCTTCTATGTCGACAAACTGGTCGAAGGCATCAGCACCCTGGCAGCAGCGTTCACCCCGAAGAAGGTCATCGTGCGTCTGTCGGACTTCAAGTCCAACGAATACGCGAACCTGATCGGCGGCAAGCTGTACGAGCCGGAAGAAGAAAACCCGATGCTGGGCTTCCGTGGCGCTTCGCGTTACATCAGCGAATCGTTCCGCGATTGCTTCGAACTCGAATGCCGCGCGTTGAAACGCGTGCGCAACGAGATGGGCCTGACCAACGTCGAAATCATGGTGCCGTTCGTGCGCACCCTCGGCGAAGCCAGTCAGGTTGTTGATCTGCTCGCAGAGAACGGCCTGAAGCGTGGCGAGAACGGTCTGCGCGTGATCATGATGTGCGAATTGCCATCCAACGCGATTCTGGCTGAAGAGTTCCTCGAATTCTTCGACGGTTTCTCGATCGGTTCCAACGACCTGACTCAGCTGACGTTAGGTCTGGACCGTGACTCCGGGATCATTGCGCACCTGTTCGACGAGCGTAATCCGGCCGTCAAGAAGCTGCTGTCGAACGCGATTCAGGCGTGCAACAAGGCTGGCAAATACATCGGTATCTGCGGTCAGGGCCCTTCCGATCACCCGGATCTGGCTCGCTGGCTGATGGAGCAGGGCATCGAAAGCGTGTCGCTGAACCCGGACACCGTGCTGGAAACCTGGTTCTTCCTCGCGGAAGGCCAAGCGCAGGCTTAACCAATATGTGAACGGTCCGCGTCCCATGTGGGAGCGAGCCTGCTCGCGAAATCGGATTAACATTCGATATGAATGTTGGCAGATACACCGCTTTCGCGAGCAGGCTCGCTCCCACACGACTCGGTTCTTTAGGTGATTCAAACAGGGCGAGCGCCTCCGGATGCCGCCCTTTTTTGTGCAAGAGCATTATGCAAAGCAGCAGCAACCTATTTCCTGTCGCCCTGATCAGCGCCGAGCGGCGCGGCGATCTGAGCGAAGACGTTTATCGTCTCAAACCCGGCAACAGCCCGGACTGGTCCGTAGAAATCGCCGTCACCCGTTTGGGTATGGCCGATGAGCCGGCGGTACGCGGTGTGCCGGTCATCCTGTTGCACGGCAGTTTTTCCAACCGACGCTTCTGGTTCTCGCCCAAAGGTCTGGGGCTTGGCGCTTATCTGGCGCGGTTGGGCTTCGACGTGTGGATTCCGGAGATGCGCGGTCACGGTTTATCGCAGCGCAACGAGGAATACCGCAGGAACCGTGTCGCCGACTACGCCAGGTACGATCTGCCGGCAATCGCCGCATTCGTGCGTGAGCAGAGCGGGCAGGTTCCGCACTGGATCGGCCATTCGCTGGGCGGCATTACCCTGGCGGCGGCACTCGGGGGCGAGTATCTGGGCGAACCCGCCGTGGCGTCGGCGGTGTTTTTTGGCACTCAGGTCAGCCGTACTTACTGGCCGCTGAAGATTCCGCCGGTTGAATGGAGCGGTCGCTTCATTCTCAAGCGTTTCGCGCAGTTGTCGGGCTCACGTCTCAAACGCGGACCGGAAGACGAGCCCATCGGCCTGGCCATCGAGAGCATGCGCTGGTATGGCCTGTTCGGCCGGTTTGGTGACAAAGACAAAGATTGGTGGGCCGGTCTGGCTGATGTTCAGGTGCCAGTGCTGGCGGTGAGTGCGGCCGGGGATCATCAGGATCCTGAGTGGGCTTGTCGCAAACTGTTCGAGCAGATTGGCTCTGAGCACAAGCAGTTCATCAATCTGGGGCGCGAGCAGGGCTTCAACGAGAATTTCGGCCATGTCGAAATGTTGGTAAGCAAGGCTGCACAGGCGCAAGTATGGCCACTGGTGGCGCGCTGGTTGAACGATCAGCAGACCCCGTTGTTGGGCGAGAAGCCGGATCTGGCGGCTGCAGTCTGAGTCGCGAGGCGCTGAAGAGGCCATTTCGTTCGGGGCGGCTTGCGGCTAAGATATGACGCATTGTGCGGTTCTGGTCATATTTAGTGGCTGATTTGCTATTAAGTATTCAGCGTTTGTTCAGGTTCGCTCAGCGAGCATTGTATGAACTAAGGTAAACAGCGACTGCCGGAACTCGTCTCACAAGAGTGCGTCATCCTTGATCGTCTTCCTTTTTACAGGAGTTTTTCGATGAACCATTACCTCACGCCTGACCTGTGCGATGCCTATCCGGAGCTGGTCCAGGTGCTGGAACCGATGTTCAGCAATTTCGGCGGACGTGATTCGTTCGGCGGCGAAATCGTGACCATCAAATGTTTCGAAGACAACTCGCTGGTCAAGGAGCAAGCCGAACTCAAGGGCAACGGCAAGGTACTCGTGGTCGACGGTGGCGGATCGCTGCGCCGTGCGCTTCTCGGAGACATGATCGCCGAGAAAGCCGCGAAAAACGGCTGGGAAGGGATGGTCATCTACGGTTGCATCCGTGACGTCGATGTCATCGCCCAGACCGATCTTGGCGTCCAGGCACTGGCCAGCCATCCGATGAAAACCGACAAGCGCGGCATCGGCGATCTCAACGTCGCGGTGACTTTCGCCGGAGTGACGTTCCACCCGGGCCACTACATTTATGCGGACAACAACGGTGTGATCATCTCGCCGAGTCCGCTGAAGATGCCTGAATAAGCTTTTGACAAAGGGATGAGGATGTTCGAGGAAGAAAACGCGCAATGGGGGCTGGTGCATGCCCTGGTGCTGGACGGTAGAGGCGGTGCGCGTTCGATAGCCCGGACTGAGCTCGACGATTTGCAGCTACAGGCTCATGAAAGTCTGTGGCTGCACTGGGATCGCAGTCATCCGCAAACGCAGACCTGGCTGCGCAAATCCAGTGGCCTGAACGAATTCTCCTGCGACTTGCTGCTGGAAGAGAACACTCGACCGCGCCTGCTGCCGTTGCCGGATTCCGAGTTGCTGCTGTTTTTGCGCGGCGTCAACCTCAATCCGGGGGCCGAACCGGAAGACATGGTCTCGGTGCGGATTTTCGCTTCTGCCCAGCGCGTTATTTCCCTGCGTTTGCGCCCGTTGCGCGCCACGGATGAGCTGCTGACGATTCTGGCGGAGGGCAAAGGCCCGAAAACGTCCTCTGAGCTGATCCTTTATCTGGCGCAATTCCTCACTAATAAAGTGCAGGACCTGGTCACTTGCCTCTCGGAAATCGCCGATGAGGAAGAAGAAAAGATGGATGCCGACGAACGGTATACCCCAGAGCACGGATCGATTTTGCACATCCGTCGAAGGGCGGCCGGACTGAAGCGGTTTCTCGCTCCACAGCGGGATATTTTCGGCCAGATGACGCGGATAAAACTGCCGTGGTTTGTCGATGATGATGCCGATTACTGGAACGAGTTGAACAACAGCCTGACCCGCTATCTGGAAGAACTCGAATTGACCCGAGAGCGCGTGGGGCTTGTCCTGGAGGCAGAAGACCGGCGTTTGAGCGTGCGCATGAATCGCACGATGTACCGCTTCGGGATCATCACCTGCATCTTTTTGCCGATGAGTTTTATCACGGGGCTGTTGGGTATAAATGTTGGCGGAATTCCGTTCGCGAGCAGCCCTTATGGTTTCCTGATCGCCTGCTTGACGGTGCTCGCCATGGCCTTCGGCCAATGGTGGTTATTCCGTCGTTTGCGCTGGGTTTGAACATGGCGCATGTGACCCGACCAAATTTGCCCGCGTCTTTCACAGACATCACGAGAGGTGCGTATGCACGATCCGTTTGAACAGTCTTTGCGCGACATGCTCAACGCCTCGCCGTCCAGCCGTGACGACGATGCGTGTCTGGGCCGCGTACTCAAAACCGCCAACCGCCAGGTCGGCGCGGGTGATCTGTTCAGCCTGCTGGGCCGCTGGCTGCCCGCGCTGATGATCGCCCTGAATAACGGATCGGCCCATGTCTCGCCGGTTTCCCGTCTTCGTAAACCTACCGCTCGCACTGCTGATAAGGCTGATTGAATATGGAACTTGATCTCTGGACTCAGAGCCTCGTCACTGCAATGACTGCGTTGTGGACCAAAGTCGCCAACTTCATCCCGAACCTGTTCGGCGCCCTGGTGGTGCTGCTGTTGGGTTTCGTCGTGGCCAAGCTGCTCGATACCTTGCTGTCCAAACTGCTCGCTAAATTGGGCCTCGATCGCCTGATGGGCGGCACCGGACTGACTAAATTGCTGTCGCGCGCCGGGCTTCAGGTTCCGATCTCGACACTGATCGGCAAGATCGTTTACTGGTTCGTTCTGCTTATTTTTCTGGTTTCTGCAGCAGAATCCCTTGGCCTTGAGAGAGTTTCAGCTACGCTCGATATGCTGGCGCTGTATTTGCCAAAAGTATTTGGCGCAGCCTTGGTGTTGCTGGTGGGTGTTTTGCTCGCGCAACTGGCCAATGGGCTGGTGCGTGGGGCGGCAGAAGGCGTAGGCCTGGACTACGCTTCGGGGCTGGGGCGAATCGCTCAGGGGCTGGTGATCATCATCAGCATCTCGGTCGCGATCAGTCAGCTTGAGGTCAAGACCGACCTGCTGAACCATGTGATTGTCATCGTTTTGATTACCGTTGGTCTGGCGGTTGCGCTGGCCATGGGGTTGGGAAGCCGGGAAATTGCCGGTCAGATTCTTGCGGGAATCTATGTGCGTGAGTTGTACCAGGTTGGGCAACAAGTGCGTGTTGGCGAGGTCGAAGGCCAGATCGAAGAGATCGGCACGGTTAAAACCACATTGCTGACCGATGAGGGTGAGCTAGTCTCTCTTTCCAATCGGATCCTGCTGGAACAGCATGTGAGTAGCCGCTAATCCGGCAAACCCTGCTAATGTATGCCGCCGCGAAATGCCAGCTGAAGCTGGTTGCGGCGGACATTGACCTGACTGTCGGCACGACTTGTTTTGAATAAAGCCCAAACGCTATCTACGCGCTACGACCCCCGCGAGCTCTCTGATGAGGAGTTGGTCGCGCGCTCGCATACCGAGCTGTTTCACGTGACGCGCGCCTATGAAGAACTGATGCGGCGTTACCAGCGAACATTATTTAACGTCTGCGCGAGATATCTTGGGAACGATCGCGATGCAGACGATGTCTGTCAGGAAGTGATGTTGAAGGTGTTGTATGGCTTGAAGAATTTCGAGGGGAAATCGAAGTTCAAAACCTGGCTGTACAGCATCACTTACAACGAATGCATCACGCAGTATCGGAAGGAACGGCGAAAGCGTCGCTTGATGGACGCATTGAGTCTTGACCCCCTCGAGGAAGCGTCCGAAGAAAAGGCGCCAAAACCCGAGGACAAGGGCGGGCTTGATCGCTGGCTGGTGTATGTGAACCCGATTGACCGCGAAATTCTGGTGCTACGATTTGTCGCAGAGCTGGAGTTTCAGGAGATCGCAGACATCATGCACATGGGTTTGAGTGCTACAAAAATGCGGTACAAACGCGCTCTAGATAAATTGCGTGAGAAATTTGCAGGCATTGCTGAAACTTAGTTCAGCGCAAATATCTCTTACGTGTAGGCAAGTTCTGATAGACTTGCCGCCGAGTTGTCCCCCGGTTTGCGGGACTGCTTCACAATCACCAGATGGGGATTTAACGGATGAAACTGAAAAACACCTTGGGCTTGGCCATTGGTTCTCTTATTGCTGCCACTTCGTTCGGCGCTCTGGCACAAGGCCAAGGCGCAGTTGAAATCGAAGGCTTCGCTAAGAAAGAACAATTCGACAGCGCTCGTAACTTCAAGAACAACGGCAACCTGTTCGGCGGCTCGATCGGTTACTTCCTGACCGACGACGTTGAACTGCGTCTGGGCTACGACGAAGTGCACAACGTACGTGCCGACGACGGCAAGAACGTAAAAGGCGCTAACACCGCTCTGGACGCTCTGTACCACTTCAACAACCCGGGCGACATGCTGCGTCCGTACGTTTCGGCCGGTTTCTCTGACCAGAGCATCGACCAGAACGGTTCGAACGGTCGTAACCGTTCCACCTTCGCCAACGTTGGCGGCGGTGCCAAGCTGTACTTCACTGACAACTTCTACGCCCGTGCTGGCGTTGAAGCTCAGTACAACATCGACCAAGGCGACACCGAGTGGGCTCCAAGCGTCGGTATCGGTGTGAACTTCGGTGGCGGCTCCAAGCCTGCTGCTGCTCCAGTTCCAGCACCAGCTGAAGTCTGCTCCGACAGCGACAACGATGGCGTTTGCGACAACGTTGACAAGTGCCCAGACACCCCAGCCAACGTAACTGTTGACGCTGACGGCTGCCCGGCAGTTGCTGAAGTTGTTCGTGTTGAGCTGGACGTTAAATTTGACTTCGACAAATCTGTTGTTAAAACCAACAGCTACGGCGATATCAAAAACCTGGCTGACTTCATGAAGCAGTACCCATCCACCACCACTACTGTTGAAGGTCACACTGACTCCGTCGGTCCTGACGCTTACAACCAGAAACTGTCCGAGCGTCGTGCAAACGCCGTTAAGCAAGTTCTGACCAACCAGTACGGTGTTGAATCGTCCCGCGTTCAGTCTGTTGGCTACGGCGAATCCCGCCCAGTTGCTGACAACAAAACTGAAGCTGGCCGCGCTGTAAACCGTCGCGTAGAAGCGCAGGTTGAAGCTCAAGCTAAGTAATTAGCTGCCGCTCCGAGAAAAGCCCGGCTTAGGCCGGGCTTTTCTTTGTCTGCGATTTGGTAAAGCGCCAGCGCTTACAAGGCGCAAGCACTCCCAATGTTGGAGCTGCCGCAGGCTGCGATCTTTTGATCTTGCGCAACAGCAGCAACAGCACCAATCACCAGGATGGCCGGACTTTTCAGCTCAAACGCAGAGGCATCCAACTCCATCGCCATCAGATCACTGCGGCACTCGCGCTGATGTGGCAACGAGGCGTTTTCGATCATCGCTACCGGCGTATCCTTCGCCATTCCCCCCGCCAACAATTGCTCACGAATCTCGCCAAGCTTGGCCACACCCATGTAGATCACCAGCGTCGTCCCGCCTTGCGCCAGTGCCTGCCAATTCAATTGGCTGTCATCCTGCGTATGCGCAGTCACCAGCGTCACGCCGCGCGCGACACCGCGCAGGGTCAGGGGGATATCGCACTGCGTCGCACCGGCCAGCCCGGCAGTGATGCCGTTGACCAACTCGACCTCGACGCCACGCTCGCGTAACCACTGAGCCTCTTCACCGCCACGACCGAAGATGCACGGATCGCCGCCCTTGAGCCGCACCACACATTTGCCGTGACGGGCGTAGCGCAGCATCAGACGATGGATGAAGGCCTGCGGCGTCGAGCGGCAGCCACCGCGCTTGCCCACCGCAATGATTCGCGCGGCGGGGCAGTGTTCCAGCACGGCGTCGTTGACCAGGTCATCGATCATCACCACATCGGCTTCACGCAAGGCGCGCACGGCTTTGAGGGTCAACAGTTCCGGATCACCAGGGCCAGCGCCCACCAACCAGACTTTCGCATTCATGGTGTCTTCCCTCATCAAATGACGGCAACCGGCTGCACGTTGGCGGCCAGCAAGCGCTTTATTTCCGGGATGCACGAGCCGCATTGCGTGCCGCATCCCAGTTGATTTTTCAAACCCTGCAGGTCAAGTCCTTGGCCAATACCGGCGCAGACTGCGTTGAGGCTGACGTTGTTGCAGTTGCACAAGGTTTTATCGCGACTGACTTGCGCCCCGGCGTTGCCCGGCGGCGCGCTCATTGGCGCCAGCAGCCAGCGTCGCAGTTGTTCATCCGCGCGACCTTCCAGCCACAAACCTTGCAGCCAGTGTTGCGCGAGGGTTTCGCCAGCCAGGCGAATGGCGGTAATCCGGCCGTTTTCAATGCGTACACGCTTGCCGATGGCCCGGCGCGGGTCGTCATAGGCCAGTACGGGGCCATTGATCAGCGACAGACATTCGTCGATCTCACCAAGCAACAGCGGGTCCGGTGCCGCGCCGCTGGCAGCGCGTATCAGCAATGCCGGACGTTCACGTCCGACGAGGCTCAGACTCACGTAGGCAAACGCCTCGCACAGTGGTCGTAGCGTCTCGAAGTGCCGTTGAACATCACCCTCGATCAGTGCGAACAGTTGCCACGGCAGATTGACCGACTCCAAACGCACACCGCTGTGCTTGAGTTCAGGCTGCTTGGACAAAGGGTCGAAGGCCGGCAGCGTCACGCTATTCACGCCACCCTTGAGAAAACGATCGCCCCAGTGCATTGGCAAAAAAGCCTGGCCCGGACGCACGCTGTCATCGCTGCCAACCGCAACGATCACGGCGCCTCGACGACTTTTGAGATTGACCAGATCGCCCGGCTGCAAACGGTGCCGGCGCAGTTCGTCCGGGTGCAGGCTCAATACCGCTTCGCTGACATGCCCGAACAGTTGCGCCGCCGTGCCGGTGCGGCTCATGCCGTGCCATTGATCGCGCAGGCGGCCGGTGATCAGCGTCAGCGGGAAGCGTGCATCACGCTGCTCCTTGGCGGCGCGGTAAGGCTCGGCAATGAACTGCGCGCGGCCATTAGCGGTAGGAAAAATCCCGTCGCTGTACAACCGCGCTGTTCCTTGCCAGGCGCCAGCGGGGAAGGGCCATTGTTGCGGCCCGATCTGGTCGATCAACGCGTGACTGATCCCGGACAGATCCAGATCACGCCCGCGGGTGAGCAATTTGAACTCATCAAACAGCTGCGAAGGCTGATCGAAAGCAAACAGGCTCGGGTGCTGCGGGCGCAGACGTTTCTCCAGACGCTGTGCGAAATCCACCGTAATTGCCCAGTCTGGCCGCGCTTCACCCGGTGCGAGAATGGCTTTGCGTACGTGGGAAATGCGTCGCTCGGAATTGGTCACCGAACCTTCCTTCTCGCCCCAACTGGCGGCGGGCAGTAACAGGTCGGCGAATGCAGCTGTTTCGGTGGTGCGGAAGGCTTCCTGCAATACCACGAACGGACACGCCTGCAGTGCCGCGCGCACCGAGTGTTGATCCGGCATCGATTGGGCGGGGTTGGTGCAGGCTATCCACAACGCCTTTATCTTGCCGCAACGCACCTGTTCGAACAGTTCGATAGCACTGAGTCCGGTGCTTTCCGGTAACCGATCAACGCCCCAGTAAGCCGCGACTTCAGCACGGTGCTCGGGGTTCGCCGCATCGCGATGGCCGGGCAGCAGATTGGACAAACTTCCGGTTTCCCGCCCGCCCATGGCATTTGGCTGACCGGTGAGAGAGAAAGGTCCTGCCCCCGGACGACCGATTTGCCCGGTAGCCAGGTGCAGGTTAATCAGTGCGCTGTTTTTTGCACTGCCGGCAGTGGACTGGTTCAAGCCCATGCACCACAGCGACAGAAAACTCGGCGTAGTGCCCACCCATTCAGCGCATTGCTGCAGTTGCTCGACGCTGATCCCGCACAGCTGCGACACCATCTGTGGCGTGTAATCACGTACCAGGCTTTTCAGTTCGGCCAGACCTTCGGTGTGGGCGTTGATGAAGTCGCGGTCGATCCACTCTTCCCACAACAGCAGGTGCAAAATCCCATGGAACAGAGCGACATCGGTGCCAGGCAGAATCGCCAGATGCAGATCGGCCAGATCGCAGGTGTCGGTGCGTCGTGGGTCGATGACGATGACTTTCATCTGCGGACGGCGCGATTTAGCCTCTTCGAGCCGACGAAAAAGTACCGGATGGGCGTAGGCCATGTTACTGCCGACGATCATCACGCAATCACTGAGCTCCAGATCTTCATAGCTGCATGGCGGTGCATCGGCGCCGAGACTACGTTTGTAGCCGACCACGGCCGAAGACATGCACAGGCGTGAATTGCTGTCGATGTTGTTGGTGCCGACCAGCGCCCGCGCCAGTTTGTTGAAGGCGTAATAATCCTCGGTCAGCAGCTGTCCGGAAATGTAGAACGCGACGCTGTCCGGGCCGTGCTCGGCGATGGTCTCGGCGAACACATTGGCAGCATGGTCCAGCGCCGTGTCCCAATCGGTGCGGCTGCGCGCCAGACCTTTGCCCAGGCGCAGTTCTGGGTATAACGCTCGGGCTGCGAGGTCGCCGGTCAGGTGCAGGGTCGAGCCTTTGCTGCAGAGTTTGCCGAAGTTGGCCGGATGCGTCGGATCGCCACTGACGCCGAGGATGCGCTCGCCGTCATGCTCGATCAGTACGCCGCAGCCGACCCCGCAATAACAGCAGGTCGAGGCGGTCGTCTGGCGGTTCATCAGATAGCGTCCCGCAGGGCCAATTGCACCCGGCCATTTTCAACCCGCGCCGCGTGATGGTGGGCGCATCCGATATCAGGCGCCTGGGCTTCACCGGATTGCAGGTCGATCTGCCAGTTGTGCAGCGGGCAGGCCACACGTTTGCCGTAAATCAAACCTTGTGACAGGGGGCCGCCCTTGTGCGGGCAGCGGTCGTCGAGGGCGAATACTTCGTCGTCACTTGTACGAAAAATCGCGATGTCACCTTTGGGACCGGCAATGATCCGCGAACCGAGGGTATTGATCTCTTCCAGGGCACAGATATCGAGCCAGTTCATGCCGGCACCTCCAGGTTTTTCACAGGGATCACGTCAAATTCTTTCTTCAATTGCGGCTGCGCCAGTCGCTCCTTCCACGGATCCTGCTCAAACGACAGGGAGAACTGCAGGCGTTCGTTCAACGCTTTGCGACGCTCGGGGTCTTCAAGCACGGCTTTCTTGATGTGCTCCATGCCGACCCGTTGCAGGTAGTGCACGGTGCGCTCAAGGTAAAAGGCTTCTTCGCGATAGAGCTGCAGGAACGCGCCGTTGTACTCGCGAACTTCTTCGGCGGTTTTCAGCTTGACGAAGAATTCGGCGACTTCCGTTTTGATCCCGCCGTTGCCACCGATGTACATCTCCCATCCGGAATCGACGCCGATGATTCCTACGTCTTTGATCCCCGCTTCCGAGCAGTTGCGTGGGCATCCGGAGACAGCCAGTTTGACTTTGTGCGGCGACCACATATTGAACAGGTCATGTTCAAGCTCGATGCCCAGTTGCGTCGAATTCTGCGTGCCGAAGCGGCAGAACTCGCTGCCGACACAGGTTTTCACCGTGCGAATCGATTTGCCGTAGGCGTGGCCGGAGGGCATGTCGAGATCCTTCCAGACGCCGGGCAAATCCTGTTTCTTGATGCCCAGCAGGTCGATGCGTTGACCGCCGGTGACCTTGACCATCGGCACGTTGTACTTGTCGGCGACGTCGGCAATTCGGCGCAATTCCGAAGGGTTGGTCACACCGCCCCACATCCGTGGTACCACCGAGTAAGTGCCATCCTTCTGGATATTGGCGTGGGCGCGCTCGTTGATCAGGCGCGATTGCGGATCGTCCCTGGCCTCGCCCGGCCAGGTGGAAATCAGGTAGTAGTTGAGCGCCGGGCGGCATGTCGCGCAGCCGTTTGGCGTGCGCCAGTTGAGGTAACTCATGGTGCCGGCGATGGTCAGTAGATGTTGCTCGCGGATCGCCTGGCGGATCTGGCCGTGATTGAGGTCGCTGCAACCGCAGATGGCCTTTTCGCTTTTCGGTTTGACGTCTGCCGCACCGCCGACGGTGTTGATCAGGATCTGCTCGACCAGCCCCGCGCAGGAGCCACAGGAACTGGCCGCTTTGGTGTGTTTCTTCACGTCATCGACGCTGAACAGGCCGTGTTCCTGAATGGCTTTGACGATGGTGCCTTTGCACACGCCGTTGCAGCCGCAGACTTCGGCGGTGTCGGCCATGACCATGGCTTTGTCCTGGCCCTGATGTCCTACATCGCCGAGGGCGTTTTCGCCAAACATCAGGTGATCGCGGATCTCGCCGATGACGTGATTCTCACGAATCTGTCGGAAATACCAACCGCCATCTGCGGTATCGCCGTACAGACAGGCGCCAACCAAAACGTCATCCTTGATCACCAGTTTTTTGTACACCCCGCCGATCGGATCAGAGAGGGTGATGGTTTCGGTGCCTTCGCCGCCCATGAAGTCGCCGGCGGAAAACAGGTCGATGCCGGTGACCTTCAGTTTGGTCGACGTGACCGAACCCTGATAGCGGGCGAAACCCAATTGCGCGAGGTGGTTGGCGCAGACCTTGGCCTGTTCGAACAACGGTGCGACCAGCCCATAAGCGATGCCGCGATGGCTGGCGCATTCGCCGATGGCATAGATGCGCGGGTCATAGGTTTGCAGGGTGTCGTTGACCAGAATGCCGCGATTGCACGGAATGCCGGCCTTTTCCGCGAGTTCGGTGTTGGGGCGGATGCCGGCGGCCATGACCACCAGATCAGCAGGGATGATGTCGCCGTTCTTGAATTGCACCGAGCCGACCCGACCGTTTCCGGCATCGTGTAGGGCCTGGGTTTGTTCGCACAGACGGAAATGCAGGCCACGGGATTCCAGAGCGCTTTGCAGCAGTTGGCCGCTGGTCTTGTCCAGTTGCCGCTCCAGCAACCACTCACCGAGATGCACGACGGTGACGTGCATGCCGCGCAGCATCAGGCCGTTGGCAGCTTCGAGGCCGAGCAGGCCACCGCCGATCACGACGGCGTGCTTGTGGGTTTTGGCGGTGTCGATCATTGCCTGGGTGTCGGCAATGTCGCGGTAGCCGATCACGCCGTGCAAGGTGTTGCCGGGAATTGGCAGGATGAATGGCGTCGAGCCGGTGGCGATCAGCAGTCTGTCGTACTCGGCTTCAGTGCCGTCCTCGGCAATCACCCGGCGCTTGACCCGGTCGATTTCCACCACTTTGCGGTTGAGCAGCAGCTTGATGTTGTTTTCCAGGTACCAGTCGAGGTCGTTGAGCACGATCTCTTCGAAGGTTTGCTCACCGGCCAGCACCGGCGACAACAGGATGCGGTTGTAATTGGTATGCGGCTCGGCGCCGAAGACCGTGATGTCGTACAGCTCGTTGCTCAGCTTGAGCAGTTCTTCGAGGGTGCGGACTCCGGCCATGCCGTTGCCGATCATCACCAGTTTGAGTTTTTTCATCAGGTTCTCCGAGGAGCTGCGGCTTGCCTCTTGTGGGCTTCAGGCCTTGCTCGAGAAATTTTGCGCAAACAAAAAAAGGCGTCCCGCTAGTTGCCTAGCGAGGACGCCTTTGTCCTGGTCCCGTTCTCTCGGGGAGCACAACCTTCGTCGTTGAAGGTTGGGCTTTATGTGTGTGTTGAAAGGGCTAATGCAGTGGTTGTGCCAAGTGCCCCCAATCCAGTGATTACAGGACTTTTCTGGCAGGAATGGAATTTTTCTGCACTGTCTGGAGGCGTGTTGCGCGATTTTGAGGCGCAAAGTCAAAAGATCGCAGCCTTCGGCAGCTCCTACACGGAAATCGTGCACATGCCGTAGGAGCTGCCGAAGGCTGCGATCTTTTCAAGGCTGATGAAACAATAAAACCAGCAGCACCAGATT
Source organism: Pseudomonas sp. A0308 (assembly GCF_044218815.1). Taxonomy (NCBI): domain Bacteria; kingdom Pseudomonadati; phylum Pseudomonadota; class Gammaproteobacteria; order Pseudomonadales; family Pseudomonadaceae; genus Pseudomonas; species Pseudomonas sp. A0308. The sequence goes on along the minus strand of NZ_CP162581.1, from coordinate 1,323,939 downwards.
CCCCAGCAATGCCACCAGCGCCATCGTCCGCCAGACCTTTACCGGCTCACGCTCCAGCAGTGGCCTAGGGCGTACGCTCATACTGCGCCGCTCGCCTTGTTCCAGCACCAGCAACCATTCTTCTGCCGTTTCAAAACGCTGTTGCGGATCGGCAGCCACGCCGCGTTCCAGGCTCTGCGCCAGCCACTCCGGCAGATCGGGGCGGTAGCGACTGGCACTGACCGGCAAGCCAAATCGCGGCCGTTGAAAGGCTTCGATCTCGCCATAGGGAAAATGCCCTGTGAGCAGAAAATACAGGGTCACGCCCAGCGCATACAGATCCTGTTGTGCGCCGGGCGGGTCACCGCGAAAGGCTTCCGGGGCGATAAAGCTTGGAGTTCCCGGCAATGTCGAAACAGCGTCTTCGGACAGGCCAGGACAGTAGGCCAGACCAAAATCCAGCAGACGCAATTCACCATCGTCACCTAGCAGCAGGTTCTCCGGTTTGATATCCCGGTGCAGAATCTGCCGCCGATGCAGCAAGCCCACCGCACGCAGCAGTCGCTCAGCCAGTTGATGCCACTTTGCCAATGGTAACGGCCCGCTTCGCTGGAAAAGCTGCGCCAGGGTCGTCCCCGAATATTCCCGCATCACATAGTACAAATGCTGACGCTGAAGGCACGCATGGACTTCAGGAAAATGCCGACCGGCCACGCGCTTCAGAAACCATTCCTCCGAAAGAAGCGCTTGCCCGGTCTGTGAATCATCTGCCAGTCGTGCGGGCAGGGTTTTCAGCAACCACGGCTGACCTTGGTCGTCGAGCACGCGATAGAGCAGTGATTGCTGACTCTGGCTGACAACCTCTTGCACCTGCCAGCCTTCGAAAGACTGACCGGATTTCAGCGGTGGGGGCAGCGGCCACTGCTGAAGATGCATCAGCGCATCGCCGATGTTCGCTTCACCGACGGCATCTACCCGCACCAGCAAGGCGCTGGCGTTGTCCTGACTGCCGGCCAGATGCGCGGCGTTCACCAGAGTGTTTGCCGCGCTTTGCAGATCCGGCTGGTCGCGCAGGATCGTCGCAATGGCGGTATCGCCCAAGGTCGACCACACGCCGTCGCTGAGCAGCACGAAACACTCGCCCGTGCGCAATTCGCCGTCGAGAAAATCCAGCACCAGATGCTGATCAAGCCCTAACGCACGCTTGAGCACATGCTGCATGCCCGGCTGCTCCCAGACATGATCGTTGGATATCCGCTGCAAGCTGTCGGCATGCCAGCGATAGACCCGGCAATCGCCTACGTGGGCCAGGGTAAAGCGCCTACCGCGCATGACCAAAGCGCTGACAGTGGTGAGCAACGGTTGCCCACCGCCATTGGCCTGCAACCAGCGATTTTGCGCCAGCAGCAGGCGATCCAGTGCCTGGGCCACGCTCCAGGTTTCCGGGGTGGCGTAGTAGTCGAGGGCCAGCGCCTGCAAGGTCGAGCGCGCCGCCAGTCCACCGTCGGCGCACTGGCTGACACCGTCAGCGATGGCGAACAGGTAACCCTTGCTAGCCGCCAGCGCCGGGGCGGGCGTGACCAGACGCAGGGCGTCCTGATTCTCCGCGCGCGGGCCGGTGGCGCTGGCTTCGGCGAAACTCAGTTGCAGGGCCATTCAGGTCTCAGACTCGAGCCGCAGTCACGGCCGCCGAACCCCAGGTGGTTCTCCAGCGCCGCTTGACGCCGTGCAGGCCAAACCACGCCAGCACGCCAAGGCTGGCGAACAACCACAGGGCCAGTTGATAACTGCCGGTGCTCTGTTTGATCGCGCCCATGCCTGCCGCCAGCGCGAAACCGCCGATGCCTCCGGCCATGCCGATCAGCCCGGTCATCACACCAATCTCAAGACGAAAGCGCTGCGGCACCAGTTGGAAAACTGCCCCGTTGCCTGCCCCCAAACCGAGCATGGTGCAGACGAAAAGTGCCAGCGCCGCGTAGGAACTCGGCAGATTGAAACCGACCGCTGCGATGCAGATAGCCGCCACCGTGTACATCGCCAGCAAGGTGCGAATGCCGCCGAAGCGATCCGCCAGTGCGCCCCCCAATGGCCGCATCAGGCTGCCACCGAATACGCAGGCAGCGGTGTAGTAACCGGCGGTGACCGGGCTCAAGCCGTATTGATCGTTGAAGTAGCCGGGCAGGGCGCTGGCCAGGCCGATGAAGCCGCCGAAGGTGACGCTGTAGAAAAACATGAACCACCAACTGTCGCGGTCACCGAGGGCTTTGAAGTAGTCGGCCATGGACTTGGCTTTCGGACGTTGCGGGGCGTTTTTTGCCATCCAGGCGAACAGCACCAGCGTGAGGATCAATGGAATCACTGCGAAGCCGAAGACGTTGCTCCAGCCGAAGGAGGCGGCCAGTACCGGCGCGAGCAGTGCAGCGAACACGGTGCCCGAGTTGCCCGCGCCGGCAATGCCCATGGCTTTGCCCTGGTGCTCAGGCGGGTACCATTGCGACGCCAGCGGCAGCGCCACGGCGAACGAAGCGCCGGCCATGCCGAGGAACAGACCGAGGATCAGCGCCTGTTCGTAACTGTGAATACCGAGTTTCCAGGCGCCGAACAGCGCGCAGATGACAATGACCTGGCCGATCAGCCCGGCGGTTTTCGGTGACAGCCGATCCGCCAGCATGCCCATCGCGAAGCGCAGCACGGCGCCGGCAAGGATTGGCGTGGCGACCACGAGCCCGCGCTGCTGCGTGGTCAGGTGCAGGTCGGCCGCGATCTGCACCGCCAGCGGGCCGAGCAGGTACCAGACCATGAAACTCAGGTCGAAGTAGAGGAAGGCCGCGAACAAGGTCGGGGTATGGCCGGATTTCCAGAAGCTTTTATTCATCGCGCACCTCAGCTGTAAAGAGTCTCGAGAAGGAGTCATGAGTCAGCAAAGTGGGGCGCCGCCACGGCCGCACCACCGGCCCCGGGCTGTGGGGCCAAAAACGCAAAAACGCCGCTACCTGATTCGCCGGGTGGGGCGAGCGGGTCAGCGACGTCTTTGTCGTAGGTGGGGCAACCGCCGTTGGTTACCTGTGTGGAATGTGTAGCGAGATTTGTGCCAAGGCTTAAAGATCGCTGCCTCGTTGCACTCGAAAGCTCCTACAGGGGGAGCATCGAACTCCTGTAGGAGCTGCCGAAGACTGCGATCTTTTGATCTTGCTGGTTATTCAGCCGAGCAATTCACTCATCGCAATAATCTGCTCCGCCACCTGAATCAGCTTCTGCTGGCGGCTCATGGCCTGGCGCCGCATCAGGGTGTAGGCCTCTTCCTCATTGCAGTCCTTCATCTTCATCAACAAGCCTTTGGCCAGTTCGATGCGTTTGCGCTCAGCCAGCTGCTGGTCGCGGGCGTGCAACTGCGCACGCAACGCCTGATCACTCTCGAACCGCGCCATGGCCACATCGAGAATCGGCTGCAAACGTTGTGCGTGAATGCCTTCAACGATGTAGGCACTGACCCCGGACTTTATCGCCTGACGCATCACGCCGGGGTCATGCTCGTCGGTAAACATCACGATGGGGCGTGGCTGATCGCGGCTGACCAGCACAACTTGCTCCATTACATCGCGGCTCGGTGACTCGGTATCGATCAGGATGACGTCCGGGCGCACCGTTTCGACGCGTGCGGGCAGGTCGATGGTCAGGCCAGACTCGTCAATCACCTCAAAACCGGCCTCGGTCAGCGCCGCTTTCAGGCGTCCGACTTTTTTCGCTGTGTCGTTGATCAGCAGAATGCGCAGCATGTTGGCGGTCTCCTGTCAGCGGCGGGCGAGAAGGGGAGCATCGTCGCTCAGGGCGTGCAGCTTGAAACTGCGCGCATAACCGGCCGGATCACTGCCATCCCAGATTTTGCCGTCGAGCAACTGACTGCTGCGCATGTCCTTGTCCCGCGCGGCAACGCCAACAGCGGTCGCCGCGTCGCGATAGAGGCTCAATTGCTGAACCTGACGCGCCACGGCGAGGTAATCCGGGTCTTCGCGCAGCAAGCCCCAGCGGCGGAACTGGGTCATGAACCACATGCCGTCGCAGAGATACGGCAGATTGACTTCGCCGTTGCCGTGAAAGCGCAAGGCGTGGGGATCCTGCCAGCGATGACCGAGGCCGTCGGTGTACTCACCGAGAAAGCGCGGTTCGATGCACGAAACCGGCGTATCGAGATAATCCGGGGCGCTCAGCAGTTGCGCGGTGCTGCGGCGATTCTCTTGGCTTTCTTCGATAAATCGGCTGGCTTCGAGGATGGCCATCACCAGCGCGCGCGCGGTGTTCGGGTATTGCTCGACGAAGGCGCGGGTGCAGCCGAGGACTTTTTCCGGGTGATCGGGCCAGATCGTCTGGCTGGTGGCCAGCGTAAAGCCGAGATTCTGCTGTACCGCGCTGGCGGCCCACGGTTCGCCGACGCAAAAGCCGTCGATTCGTCCCGCTTGCAGGTGCGCAACCATTTGCGGCGGCGGCACGACCACGCTGTCGACATCCTGTAACGGATGAATGCCTTGGCTCGCCAGCCAGTAATAAAGCCACATCGCGTGCGTGCCGGTCGGGAAGGTCTGGGCAAAGGTCAATTTTGCGCGGGATTGGTGCACGTGGCGATCCAGCGCTTCAGGACTGTTCACACCGAGGGCTTGCAGACCGTGGGAGAGGTTGAGGCTCTGACCGTTTTGGTTGAGGCCCATCAACACGGCCATATCGGTAGATGCGATGCCGCCGATGCCCAAATGTACGGCGTAGATCAAACCGTACAGGCTGTGGGCGGCATCGAGTTCGCCGCTGACCAGTTTGTCGCGCAGGTTGGCCCACGAAGTCTGACGCTTGAGGTTCAGGGTCAGGCCATAAGGCTGAGCGAAACCCTGAGTGGCGGCCACCACCACCGAGGCGCAATCGCTCAGGGCCATGAAACCAAGGTTGATCGCAGTCTTTTCCGGAGCATCGCTGCCGTTGACCCAGGCCAGCGGCCCGACGGAGGGTTCATTCATCGCATGCACCTGCAAAAGCCGCCTTCAAAAAAAACGCCGCCATCGATTTTGCGCAGGCAAAACCCCATGACGACGCCATTGTCCTTGCCTGTACGCCGCCATTGGCGTGCGGGCTGATGGCAAGCAGGGTGCAAGGCATATGCCAGTCGCGTCGATTTGCGCGTGCGTCTCGCGCGGGGGGGCGATGCCCGGCTATAATCGCCGCCTCTTTTCGCCGCCCGAGTCATCGCCGCCCATGTACACCCTGGCCCGTCAGCTGTTGTTCAAACTTTCCCCGGAAACCTCCCACGATCTGTCGCTGGATCTGATCGGCGCGGGTGGACGTTTGGGCCTCAACGGTCTGCTGTGCAAGGCGCCAGCGAAGTTGCCGGTGACGGTCATGGGCCTGGAGTTCCCCAACCCGGTAGGTCTGGCGGCGGGTCTGGACAAGAACGGCGCGGCCATCGACGGTTTCGCGCAGTTGGGTTTCGGTTTTGTCGAAATCGGCACCGTGACCCCGCGTCCGCAGCCCGGCAACCCGAAACCACGGATTTTCCGCCTGCCGGAAGCCGAGGCGATCATCAATCGCATGGGCTTCAACAATCTGGGTGTGGATAACCTGCTGACGCGGGTCGCAGCGGCCAAATACAAGGGCGTGCTGGGCATCAACATCGGCAAGAATTTCGATACCCCGGTTGAACGCGCGGTTGACGATTACCTGATCTGCCTGGACAAGGTCTACGCCCACGCCAGTTACATCACCGTTAACGTCAGCTCGCCGAACACCCCGGGCCTGCGCAGCTTGCAGTTCGGCGATTCGCTCAAGCAGTTGCTGGCGGACCTGGCCACGCGCCGCGCCGAATTGGCGCTGCGTCATGGCAAGCATGTGCCGCTGGCGATCAAGATTGCCCCGGACATGACCGACGAAGAAACCGCGCAGGTCGCGCAAGCGCTGATCGAAACCGGGATGGACGCGGTGATTGCCACCAACACCACGCTGAGCCGGGTTGGTGTTGAAGGCATGGTGCATGGTGACGAGGCGGGCGGCCTGTCCGGTGCGCCGGTGCGAGACAAGAGCACCCACACCGTGAAAGTACTGGCGGCTGAGCTGGGTGGGCGCTTGCCGATCATCGCAGCGGGCGGCATCACTGAAGGCAAGCATGCTGCTGAGAAGATCACTGCGGGTGCCAGTCTGGTGCAGATTTACTCGGGCTTCATCTATAAAGGCCCGGCGCTGATTCGTGAATCGGTGGATGCGATCGCCGCATTGCGCAAATAACCCAGGCTGTCCCGGTCAATGTAGGAGCTGCCGAAGGCTGCGATCTTTTGATCTTGATGTTGATTTTAAAAAAAAAGGATCAAAAGATCGCAGCCTGCGGCAGCTCCTACAGGGGTGGTCGGCAGACATTCGAAAGGCGGGCGTCAGTCTAATCGACCGGGCATAAAAAAGGGCTCCTCGAAGGAGCCCTTGGGCCGTAGCCCGCCGTCCGGGAGGGACGTGCGTGGTTAATGCGTTGCAAATTCAGATTGTCGTGTCGGAATAAATGCCCTGTGTCAGCCGACGGCGTGAAGTTCGTTGAGTCTGTGGATTCCCGCAGTGCCGGTCATACCGTCCCAGTTGTCGCCGCGTCCTTCTCGCCAGCCGTTAATCCAGGCTTGACGTACCGACGGTAGAGTAAATGGGCAAAGCTCACGGGATTTGCCACCAACGCCATATTGATATCCGCGCAAAAATGCTCTTTCCAACGGATCACGCTTAAGTCTTCTCATAGGGTGTTTCCCTCACTTGTTGACTGTATGTGTCGCGTTGACCTCAACCGAGGTCTGGCAGAAAAACTCTGCCGGGGGCGGCTCGCTGCCGGCGTGGCGAGCCAAGGTGTTGACGCCGTTGCGACGTCAACCTGTGCTCAGTTCTAACCAATGAGTCACACCGATGGAATGACCGATTTGTCATAAGAACGTAACGAATAGGATGCTATGGCAATAAGTAACTGCGTATTTGTTCAATGTTTATTGAGCAAACCCCGGTATGATCGGCACCGCGCTGCATGATGGGCTTAATCCTTTAGTGAGAATGACCCACGGTTGCACTGGGGTACTATTCGACGAAGGGTTGTTTTGAGTCATTTTGTTGCTTCAACTTTTTTCTCTGTCCTTGCATCTAAGCTCTTTTAACCCGAGCAGCAGGGATGGGACGGCACACCTTCGTGCCACGCGGGCGTTCTTTTAGAAAAGCGCCTGATTGAAAACCGGACCGGCAATGCGTTGTCGGTTCACATAGCCAAAGGCTCTGGAAATACCATGTCCGACCAATTCGAACTCTTCCTCACTTGCCCCAAAGGTCTTGAAGGCCTGCTTATCGAGGAAGCCGTCGGGCTTGGCCTTGAAGAAGCCCGCGAGCACACCTCCGCCGTGCGTGGCATGGCAACCATGGAAACCGCCTATCGTCTGTGCCTGTGGTCGCGCCTGGCCAACCGCGTGTTGCTGGTGCTCAAGCGTTTCCCGATGAAGGACGCTGAAGACCTGTACCACGGCGTGCTCGACGTCGAGTGGCAAGACCACATGCTCAGCGATGGCACCCTGGCCGTTGAATTCAGCGGCCACGGCTCGGGCATCGACAACACTCACTTCGGCGCCTTGAAGGTCAAGGACGCCATCGTCGACAAACTGCGTACCCCGCAGGGCGACCGTCCGTCGATCGACAAGCTCAACCCGGATCTGCGCATTCACCTGCGTCTGGATCGCGGCGAAGCGATTCTCTCCCTCGACCTATCCGGCCACAGCCTGCACCAGCGCGGCTACCGCTTGCAGCAAGGTGCAGCGCCGCTGAAGGAAAACCTCGCGGCAGCAATCCTGATCCGTTCCGGCTGGCCGCGCATTGCTGCCGATGGCGGCGCGCTGGCTGACCCGATGTGCGGTGTCGGTACGTTCCTGGTCGAAGCGGGGATGATCGCCGCCGACATGGCACCGAACCTGCGTCGTGAGCAGTGGGGCTTCACCGCATGGCTGGGCCACGTGCCGGCGCTGTGGAAAAAACTTCACGAAGAAGCGACCGAACGTGCCGTCGCCGGTCTGGCCAAGCCGCCGCTGTGGATTCGTGGTTACGAAGCTGACCCACGCCTTATTCAGCCGGGCCGCAACAACGTTGAACGTGCCGGCCTGAGCGAGTGGATCAAGATCTACCAGGGCGAAGTGGCGACGTTCGAGCCGCGTCCGGATCAGAACCAGAAAGGTCTGGTGATCTGCAACCCGCCGTACGGCGAGCGTCTGGGTGACGAAGCCAGCCTGCTTTATCTCTACCAGAACCTCGGCGAGCGTCTGCGTCAGGCCTGCCTGAACTGGGAAGCGGCGGTGTTCACTGGTGCGCCGGATCTGGGCAAGCGCATGGGCATCCGCAGCCACAAACAGTATTCGTTCTGGAACGGCGCACTGCCGTGCAAGCTGCTGCTGATCAAAGTCACTCCGGATCAGTTCGTCACTGGCGAGCGTCGCACCCCGGAACAGCGTCAGGTCGAGCGTGAGCAAGCGGCTTACGATCAGACGCCGGACGAGCCACAAGAGCGCAAGTTCAACAAGAACGGCAACCCGATCAAACCTGAGCCAGCCCCGGCTCCGGTGGTCGAGCAGGCGCGCTTGAGCGAAGGCGGGCAGATGTTTGCCAATCGTCTGCAGAAAAACCTCAAGGCACTGGGCAAGTGGGTCAAGCGCGAAGGCATCGATTGCTACCGCGTGTACGACGCGGACATGCCGGAATACGCGATGGCCATCGACCTGTACCACGACTGGGTGCACGTTCAGGAATACGCCGCGCCGAAATCGATCGACCCGCAAAAGGCTTCGATCCGCATGTTCGATGCATTGGCAGCGATTCCGCAGGCGCTGAACATCGACAAGAGCCGCGTGGTGGTCAAACGCCGCGAGCGCCAGAGTGGCACCAAGCAGTACGAACGTCAGGCTGCGCAGGGCAAGTTCAATGAGGTGACCGAGGGCGGCGTCAAGTTGCTGGTCAACCTCACCGACTACCTCGACACCGGGCTGTTCCTGGATCACCGGGCGATGCGCCTGCGCATTCAGAAAGAAGCCGCCGGCAAGCGCTTCCTCAATCTGTATTGCTACACCGCGACCGCCAGCGTGCACGCGGCCAAGGGCGGTGCGCGCAGCACCACCAGCGTCGACCTGTCGAAAACCTACCTCGACTGGGCGCGCCGCAACCTGTCGCTGAACGGCTTCTCGGACAAGAACCGTCTGGAGCAGGGCGACGTGATGGCGTGGCTGGAAAGTTGCCGCGAAGAGTACGACCTGATCTTCATCGATCCGCCGACCTTCTCCAACTCCAAGCGCATGGAAGGCATTTTCGACGTGCAGCGTGATCAGGTGCAGTTGATCGACCTGGCCATGGCGCGCCTGGCGCCGGGCGGCGTGTTGTATTTCTCCAACAACTTCCGCAAGTTCCAGTTGGAAGAGAACCTGGCCGAGCGTTACGCGATTGAGGAAATCAGCGCGCAGACCATTGATCCGGATTTCGCGCGTAACACCAAGATTCACCGTGCCTGGAAAATCACGGCTCGTTGACGCTGCAAAGGATTGGATCCACAGAGCCTTGATTTTAAAGGCTCTTGGATCTGATCAACGCTAGCCAAATTGATGGCTAATAGCTATAAACTCACTCATGGCCAATGGGGGTTCCCCCGCAATGCTGGCGTAGTGAGTTGCCCTTATGTCGTTGCACCCCGTGCGCCCGAAGATTCTGGGTTTCATCAGCGAAGACGTCTCGGCCTGGCTGGTCGCGATGCTGGTATTGCTCGCCGGCGGGATACTCACGGGGCTGCTCGCCTGGGCTACTTTCAGCCAGTTTGAACAACAACTGCGTCAGCGCTTTCAGTTGCTGGCCAATGAGCGTTACAGCCGCATCGAAGAGCGATTTCAGGACCAGGAGCAACGCCTCGACGGCCTGCGCCGCTTCTTCACCAATTCCCAATCGGTGTCTCGCGCCGAGTTCGATGGTTATACCCAACCCTTATTACTGCGCACCCAGGCCTATTCGTTTGCCCTCAGGGTCAGTGCTGCCGAGCGCGCCGAATTTGAGCAGCGCGTGCGTGCGGAAGGCCTGAGCACGTTTACGATTCGCGAACTTAATGAACAGCGCGAGTTGCAACTGGCGGGCGCCCGAGATGAATACGTGCCGGTGTTATACAGCCAGACCCAAAGCCGTCTGGGCTCGCCGCTGGGCTACGATTTGCTCGCGCAACCGCTGCGCCGCGATGTCCTGCAGCGCGCCGATGAGCTGCGTAATCTGGTCGTTTCGCAACCGATGAATCTGATCAGTGTCGAGCAAGCCTATGCCCGCGGGGTCTTGCTGGTGGCGCCAGTCATTCGAGAGGGGCAGCAAAAGCCTTTCGGCTATGTGATGGCCGTGATCAGCATGCGCCAGTTGCTGGCGGATGGTTTGCCGGACGCGTTCCATGACTACCTTTCGGTGCGCATTCTCGACCTGTCGATCCCTGAGCAGCACGAGGTGCTCTACGAATCGGCTAACGATCCGGCACCCAGTGCTCTGGCCACCACCCGGCTGGTACGCATGGCCGATCACGACTATCAGGTGGATATCCTGCCGAGCGACGCTTTCGTGCAAGCCAACGACTCCTCAGTGGGGAGTGTGCTGATTCTCGGTGGATTACTCAGTCTGCTACTGAGTGCGTTGTTATATGTGCTGGTCAGCCAGCGCCAGCGAGCCTTGCATCTGGTCGAGCAGCGCACGCAAGAGTTGCACGACAGCGAACAGGAACTGCGCGGCACTCACGGCCAGTTGCGCGGCGTGCTGAATGCCGCAACGCAGGTGGCAATCATCGCCACCGATCTACGCGGGGTGATCAGCACCTTCAATCCCGGCGCCGAACAGATGCTTGGCTACCGCAGCGATGAGGTGGTCGGCCGCATGACCCTGGAGAACCTGCACTTTCCGCGCGAACTGATGGCCCGCGCGGCGGAATTGAGTGCGCGTTACGGCAAGGCGATCCCGACCTGTCAGGCGATGCTGGTCGAGGGCGGCGAAGTCGGCGGGCACGAAGCGCGCGAGTGGACCCTCATCTGCCAGGACGGCAGTCACCTGCCGGTGAACATGCTCGCTACCCCTGTGCTGGATGAGCAAGGCCTGTGGGTCGGGCATCTGGCGATCTGCATCGACATCACTGAGCGCAAGCGTGTGCACGAGGCGCTGGCGGCGCGTGATGTGCTGCTGAAAAAGCTCAGCGCTCACGTGCCCGGCGGCATTTACCAGTTCAAGATGGAATTCGACGGTCGCTTCAGTGTGATTTACGCCAGCGACGGCATCCGCGAGATCTACGAACTCGAACCGGATGTGCTGCTGCTCGATGCCGAGGCCATTTTCTCCCGTATCTATCCGCAGGACGTGATCCGCGTGCGCACCTCGATTCGGGCATCAGCGCAAAACCTCAGCCCTTGGCGCGAGGAATATCGCGTGCAGTTGCCCGTACGCGGTCTGCGCTGGGTGCGCGGCGAGGCGACGCCCGAGGAGCTGCCCGGCGGTGGCGTGCTGTGGCATGGCTATATCTCGGACATTTCAGATTTGAAGCGCGTGGAGGAGGAACTTCGGGCGCTGTCGATCACTGATTCGTTGACCGGTATCCACAACCGTCGCTATTTCCAGGAACGCCTGACCACCGAAATGGCCCGGGTCGAGCGCGGTGGCGGTGAACTGTCGGTGATCATGCTCGACATCGACCATTTCAAACGGATCAACGACCAGCACGGTCATGCCGTGGGCGACCGGGTGCTGCAAGCCGTGTGCGAGCGCATCGGCCATCGCTTGCGTCGCACGGATGTGTTCTGTCGCTTGGGTGGCGAGGAATTCATGGTGCTCTGCCCGGACATCGACGGCGAACACGCGTACATGCTCGCTGTGGAGTTGTGGCAGGGGTTGCGCAGTGCACCGGTTGATGTGGTCGGCGTGGTGACCGCAAGTTTCGGTATCGCCAGTTGGCGACCGGGGGAGGGCGCTGATTCGCTGTTGCTGCGCGCGGACTACGGGGTGTACGCGGCGAAGCAGGGCGGGCGGGATCGGGTCGAGCGGCAGATGAATTGATATTGAACACAGCACAAACTCTGTGGGAGCCGGGCTTGCCCGCGATGGCGTCAGTTCAGTCAGAATCTTTGGTGACTGACCTGACGCTATCGCTGGCAAGCCAGCTCCCACAGGGTTTTAGGGTGTTGGCGGGACTGGGTTACAAGACGGAAGCCGTCTGCGGCAGCTTCGGCTGGCGATACAGATCCAGCAGCACCTGATCCAGCACCGACGATGCACCAAACGGCGCTTTGTCGTTGAGGATCGCCACCACCGCCCAAGTGTTGCCGTTGACGTCGCGGCTGAAACCGGCAATCGCTCGCACGGTGTTCAGGGTGCCGGTCTTGACGTGGGCTTCGCCGCGCATGGCGGTGGTCTTCAGGCGTTTGCGCATGGTGCCGTCGGTGCCGGCAATCGGCAACGAGCTGATGTACTCGGCGGCATACGGGCTGTGCCAGGCGGCTTGCAGCATGTTCGCCATCTCACGGGCGCTGACCCGTTCGGCACGGGACAGGCCGGAACCGTTCTCCATCACCAGGTGCGGTGCGGTAATGCCTTTTTTCGCCAGCCACTGACGAACTACGCGCTGCGCTGCCCTGGCGTCGTCACCGTCGGCGTCGTTGCGGAACCTCTGGCCCAGGCTCAGGAACAGCTGCTGAGCCATAGTGTTGTTACTGTATTTGTTGATGTCGCGGATGATTTCCGCCAGATCCGGCGAGAATGCGCGAGCCAGCAATTTGGCGTTGCTCGGGGTCGGCGCGAGACGATCCCTGCCCTGAATGCTGCCACCCAACTCCTTCCAGATCGCACGAACGGCGCCCGCGGTGTAGGTCGCGTGGTCGAGCAGCGACAGGTAGGTCTGCGAGCTGCAACCTTCACCCAACTGGCCGCCCACCGTCACGGTCACGCTGCCATCGGGCTGTGGCACCGGGTTGTAGCGCACACCGCCGGTGCATTGCTTGGAGGGGAGCGCTTTAACGGTATTTTCGATGTGGATGCTGGCGATCGGCGGTTCCACCGAGATCAGCACCCGGCCACCGTCATTGCGGGCGACGAAGCGCAGGGCCTTGAGGTTGACCAGCAGCGAGTCGGGTTTGACCAGAAACGGCTTGTTCTCGTCATTGCCGTCATCGTTGAATTCCGGCAGCTGTGGCTGCACGAAGAAATTGCGGTCCAGCACCAGATCACCGGTGATCTGCGTGACGCCGTTGGCGCGCAGATCGCGCATCAACAGCCAGAGTTTTTCCATGTTCAGCTTCGGATCGCCGCCACCCTTGAGATAGAGGTTACCGTTGAGGATACCGCCGCTCAGAGTGCCATCGGTGTAGAACTCGGTTTTCCACTGGTGGTTGGGGCCGAGCATTTCCAGCGCCGCGTAGGTGGTAACCAGTTTCATGGTCGAGGCCGGGTTGACCGACACATCGGCGTTGAACACGGTGGCTGTGCCTGGGCCATCGAGCGGCACCATCACCAGCGACAGGGCGTTAGGCTGCAGTTTGCTCGCCTTGAGGGCTTTTTCGACATTTGGGGTCAGGGCAGTATTGATAGGGGCAGCAGAGGCAGGCAGGGCCAGAGGAAGAAAAAGGCCGGCGAAAAAAAGTGGACGCAACGATTTGATCATGTGAAATAAAACCCTGCAAAAGAGGGGGAGAAAAACGAGGACATGGATGAAAAAGCCCTCAGTGGTCACGAAAGTGTCGGCATTATGCCCCAAGGTGTAACCGCTTGTGCCGTCCCCGGGGTGGCTAATCAGTGATTTTTTTACAGGCGGTCGGCCGCAGTGTCCAGAGAGTCGGGCAAATGACGTCTTAAACTGGTAAAGTGCCGGCCGTTATTACTTAAGAGGATTGTTCCAATGGCGACTAACCGTTCCCAGCGTCTGCGCAAAAAACTGTGCGTTGATGAATTTCAAGAGCTGGGTTTCGAGCTGAACCTGGACTTCAAAGAAGACTTGTCCGAAGAAGCCATTGACGCTTTCCTCGAAGCCTTCATCAAAGAAGCCATGGAAGCCAATGGTCTGGGTTATGTTGGCGGCGACGACTTCGGTCTGGTATGCCTGCAGAAGCGTGGCTCGGTCAACGAAGAGCAGCGCGCTGCTGTTGAAGCCTGGCTGAAAACCCGTAGCGAACTGACCGGTGCAACCGTCAGCCCGCTGCTGGACGTTTGGTATCCGGAAAAGCCGATCAACGCGGCTAAGTGATACTGAAAAAAACGGCGACCTGAGGGTCGCCGTTTTTTTTCGTGGATCAAAAGATCGTAGCCTTCGGCAGCTCACAGGATCTACGCGTATTCCCTGTAGGAGCTGCCGAAGGCTGCGATCTTTTGATCTTACGCTTTACGCCAATTCAAAATCACCAGCGTCACAACCCCCGCAACAATCCCCCAAAACGCCGATCCGATGGAGAACAGCGTCAACCCCGACGCCGTCACCATAAACGTGATCAGCGCAGCTTCGCGTTCCTTCACTTCGGTCATTGCGATGCTCAAGCCGTTGATGATCGAGCCAAACAGCGCAAGCGCCGCAATTGACAGCACCAGTTCCTTCGGCAGCGCGGCAAATAGCGCCGCCAACGTTGCGCCGAACACCCCGGCGATCCCGTAGAAAATCCCGCACCACACTGCTGCGGTGTAGCGTTTGTTGCGATCTTCGTGGGCATGCGGCCCGGTGCAGATGGCCGCGCTGATGGCGGCGAGGTTGATGCCGTGTGAACCGAACGGCGCCAGTAACAACGAAGCGATGCCGGTAGTGGTGATCAGCGGCGAGGCCGGGACGGTGTAGCCGTCGGCGCGCAGCACGGCGATGCCGGGCATGTTCTGCGAGGTCATGGCCACGACGAACAGTGGAATGCCGATGCTGATGGTTGCCGCCAAAGAAAAGTGCGGCGTGGTCCACACCGGCGTGGCCACTTCCAGATGAAAACCGCTGAAGTCCAGAAGCCCCATGAAGCCCGACAGCGCGGTGCCGATCAGCAGTGCGGCGAGCACGGCATAGCGGGGCGACAGGCGTTTGACCAATAAATAGGTGAAGAACATGCCCAATACCAGGCCGGTGCGGTGTTGCGCGGCGACGAAAATTTCGCTGCCGATCTTGAACAAAATCCCAGCCAGCAAGGCTGCCGCCAGCGATGCCGGGATCTTCTTCATCAGCCGTTCAAAACTACCGGTCAGCCCGCAGATCGTCACCAGCACCGCGCAGGTGATGTAGGCGCCGATGGCTTCGCCGTAACTCACGCCGCCAAGACTGGTGATCAACAGCGCCGCGCCGGGTGTCGACCACGCAATGGTGATGGGCGTGCGATAGCGCAGCGACAGGCCGATCGAGCACACCGCCATGCCAATCGAAATTGCCCAGATCCACGAAGAAATCTGCCCGCTGGTCAGGCCCGCCGCTTGCCCGGCCTGGAACATCAGGACCAGGGAGCTGGTGTAACCGGTCATCATCGCAATGAAACCGGCGACGATGGCCGAGGGCGATGTGTCGGCCAGAGGGCGCAGTTGAGTGTGCGTGGCGTCGTTCATGACAACGGTGTTCCTTATACCAATGAAGATGTCCCCTGTACGCCAAACCCCTGTGGGAGCGAGCCTGCTCGCGAAAGCGGTGTGTCAGTCAACATTCATTTTGAATGTGAAACGGCTTTCGCGAGCAGGCTCGCTCCCACAGGGGATTGTGGTCGACCAGCGGATTCTGCGATCAAGCCTAAACTCAATCGTAACGAACCGTTGCAATACAGCCGTGGTCACAAACAGCCATACAGTCGTGTTGCCACCATCCATTGTGTACAATCGCGCTGTTTTTTACGCGATACTTGCCAGCGACCTACTGTGCCGTATTACAGTCACGGTCTATTCGCCGCAGTTCTCCCGACTCGAGTGCCCATGAACGAACAGTTGCAACCCCTCAAGAAACAACCGCGAGCAGGCAAAGCCGGCCGCAGCGGAACCCAGGACGATATTGTCTACGCGCACATCTTCGAGGCCATCCTCGAACAGCGTCTGGCGCCCGGCACCAAGTTGAGCGAAGAAGCGCTGGGGGAAATATTTGGGGTCAGTCGCACCATCATTCGCCGCGCGCTGTCGCGTCTGGCCCATGAAGGTGTGGTGCTGTTGCGGCCGAACCGTGGCGCCGTCGTTGCCAGTCCGAGCGTGGAAGAAGCGCGTCAGGTGTTCATGGCCCGCCGTCTGGTCGAACGCGCGATCACTGAACTGGCCGTGCTGCACGCCACCGCCGAACAGATCGCCGAATTGCGCCAAATGGTCAACGACGAGCGCGACAGCTTCTCGCGCGGTGATCGCGGCGCCGGTATTCGTCTGTCGGGCGAGTTCCATCTGAAACTGGCGGAAGCGGCGAAAAATGCACCGCTGGTCAGCTTCCAGCGCAGCCTGGTCTCGCAGACCTCGCTGATCATTGCCCAATATGAAAGCGGCAACCGCTCGCACTGTTCCTACGACGAGCACACCCAACTGATCGACGCCATTGAAGCGCGTAACGGTGAGTTGGCGGTGGATCTGATGATGCATCACATGGATCACATCGACAGCAAGCTCAACCTCGATGAGGAAGGCGCGTCGGATGATCTGCATGCGGTGTTCTCGCATTTGTTGCAGACCAAGAAGCCGGGGCGTCCTGCGGCCAAGCTTTGAGCTGATACCGAGTCGACCCTAATCGCTGGCAAGCCAGCTCCCACAGGATTTTGTGGGGTTAGCAAATCTGCGATTCACCGAGAAACCTGTGGGAGCTGGCTTGCCAGCGATGCAATCTGACAGGCAACAAAAAATCCCCCGGGGCTGAACACCACCGGGGGATTTTTTTGCCTGTGAAAACTTAGCGCTGATGCACCAGCGCACCCGCCGCATAAGTCTGCTGCACGGTCCGGTCATCGCCCAGCGTCATCAACACAAACAAGGTCTCGGCAATGTTATTCGCCTGTTTCAAGCGATAGCTCAGCAACGGCGTGGCGTTGTAATCCAGCACCAGGAAGTCAGCGTCGCTGCCCGGTTGCAGGTTGCCGATCTTGTCTTCCAGACGCAGCGCCCGCGCGCCACCCAAAGTCGCCAGATACAACGACTTGAACGGACTCAAACGCGCGCCCTGCAACTGCATCACTTTGTAGGCTTCGTTCAGTGTTTGCAGCAACGAGAAACTGGTGCCGCCACCCACGTCAGTGCCCAGCCCCACGTTCAACTTGTGCTTCTCGGCCATTGGCAGATTAAACAAACCGCTGCCCAGGAAGAGGTTCGACGTCGGGCAGAACGAAACGGCGGAGCCAGTTTGCGCCAGTCGCGCACATTCGTCGTCGCACAGGTGCACGCCGTGGGCGAATACCGAGCGCTCGCCGAGCAGCTGGTAGTGATCGTAAACGTCCAGGTAGCCTTTGCGCTCCGGGAACAGTTCCTTGACCCACTCGATTTCCTTGAGGTTCTCGCTGATGTGGGTCTGCATGTACAGATCCGGATATTCAGTCAGCAATTGCCCGGCGAGGGTCAATTGCTCCGGGGTGCTGGTCGGCGCGAAACGCGGGGTGACCGCATAGTGCAGGCGACCTTTGCCGTGCCAGCGCTCGATCAGCGCCTTGCTCTCGACGTAGCTGGATTCGGCGGTGTCGGTGAGGTAGTCCGGCGCGTTGCGGTCCATCATCACTTTACCCGCGATCATCCGCAGATCGAGTTTCTCGGCCGCTTCAAAGAACGAGTTCACCGACTGCGGGTGAACGCTGCCGAACACCAGCGCCGTGGTGGTGCCGTTGCGCAGCAGTTCCTTGACGAAAATGTCAGCGACTTCATCGGCGTGCGCCTTGTCGCCGAACTGGCTTTCGCACGGGAAGGTGTAAGTGTTGAGCCAGTCGAGCAGTTGCTCGCCATAGGCGCCGACCATGCCGGTTTGTGGCAGGTGAATGTGGGTGTCGATAAAGCCCGGGG
Organism: Pseudomonas sp. A0308; assembly: GCF_044218815.1. Taxonomy (NCBI): domain Bacteria; kingdom Pseudomonadati; phylum Pseudomonadota; class Gammaproteobacteria; order Pseudomonadales; family Pseudomonadaceae; genus Pseudomonas; species Pseudomonas sp. A0308. The sequence goes on along the minus strand of NZ_CP162581.1, from coordinate 1,305,981 downwards.
TGATCAAGGCATCCTGATAGTGGTTGATTTCGATGTCTGCCGGCAGCGTCGGCAGCAAGTCGCTGGCGTGGCCGACGGCGCTGATCTTGCCGCCATCGACCACCAGCAGGCCGTCCTCGAAATATTCGTAGGAGGCTTCGATACCGACTTCGGCGGGGTCGGCAATGCTGTGCAGGATGGCGGCGCGGTAGGCTTTGCGAGTCAGAGGCATGAGGTTTCTCTAATCAATTTGAGGCTTTGAGTTTGGCGGCCTGACTGCGGCGTGAAAGCGGCAGCAGTTTGGCAATCGGTTCGGCGCTGGCAGTGTGCTGGCCGAAATTGGCGTTATAAGTAGCGATGATTTCGCCGGCGATGGAGATGGCGATTTCCACAGGCAACTTGCCTTTGACTTCGCCGATACCCATCGGGCAGCGCATGCGTTGCACGACGCTGGCGTCGAAGCCGCGGTCACGCAGACGGTGTTCGAACTTGGCGCGTTTGGTCTTCGAGCCGATCAGGCCGAACCAGGTGAAATCGTTGCGCTTGAGGATCGCGGCGGTGAGTTCCAGATCCAGCTGATGATTGTGGGTCATGACGATGCAATAGCTGCCGGCGGGCAGGTCATCGATTTCATCCACAGGCTCTTCGGCGACGATTTTACGGACGCCGTGGGGAATCTGTGCGGGGAATTCTTCTTCCCGGGAATCGATCCAGCGCACCCGGCAGGGCAGGCTGGCGAGCAGCGGCACCAGGGCGCGACCGACGTGGCCGGCGCCGAACACGGCGATCTGCGCTTGCACCTGGCCCATCGGTTCGAACAGCAACACCGTGGCGCCGCCGCAGCACTGGCCCAGACTGGCACCGAGGCTGAAGCGCTCCAGATGAGTGTCCTGCTTGCCGCTGGCAAGCATCTCGCGAGCGATCTGCATGGCTTTGTATTCCAGGTGCCCGCCACCGATGGTGTCGAAGATCTGGCGAGCACTGACGACCATTTTCGAGCCGGCATTGCGTGGCGTCGAGCCGAGCTCTTCGATGATCGCCACCAGCACACAGGGCTCGCCCTGGTTCTGCAGGTCGGCGAGGGCGTCGATCCAGTTGTACATATTCACCTCGACATCTTTGTTGTCTGTTCGGGCCTCTTCGCGAGCAGGCTCGCTCCCACATTGGAATTGCACAGTCCAACGGTCAGTACAAATTCCTGTGGGAGCTGGCTTGCCAGCGATGGCCGCGCCTCGGTCTTAAAGCGAAGCCAGCTCGGTTTCAGCTTCGACGGCCTTCACCGCTTTAAGCTGACGCATCTGCTCACAGCCCCACAACACCCGCTCCGGGGTCGCCGGGGCGTCGATCTTCGGCTGATGCTTGTAGTCACCGAGGCTTGCCACAGCGTCCTTGATCGCACACCACGCGGCAATGCCGAGCATGAACGGCGGCTCACCAACGGCCTTGGAGTGGAACACGGTGTCTTCCGGGTTCTTGCGGTTTTCTACCAGTTTCACTCGCAGATCCAGCGGCATGTCCGCCACTGCCGGGATCTTGTAGCTGGCCGGGCCGTTGGTCATCAGCTTGCCCTTGTTGTTCCAGACCAGCTCTTCCATGGTCAGCCAGCCCATGCCCTGGACGAAACCACCTTCAACCTGACCGATGTCGATGGACGGGTTCAGCGAGGCGCCGACGTCGTGGAGAATGTCGGTACGCAGCATCTTGTATTCGCCGGTCAGGGTGTCGACGATGACTTCGCAGCACGCCGCGCCGAAGGCGAAATAATAGAACGGACGGCCACGGGCCTGGCTGCGGTCGTAGTAGATTTTCGGGGTTTTGTAGAACCCGGTGCTCGACAGCGAGACCTGATTGAAATACGCCTGCTGGATCAGCGATTCAAAGGTCAGGATGTGATCACGAACGCGTACATGGCCGTTATGGAATTCGACGTCTTCCTCGCTGACTTTGAAGTGCCGTGCGGCGAACTCAACCAAGCGTTGCTTGATGATCTCGGCGGCATTCTGGGCGGCTTTACCGTTGAGGTCGGCGCCGCTGGAAGCAGCGGTTGGCGAGGTGTTTGGCACCTTGTCGGTATTGGTCGCGGTGATCTGCACGCGATCGATTTCGACCTGGAACACCTCGGCCACGACCTGCGCGACTTTGGTGTTCAGGCCCTGGCCCATTTCGGTGCCGCCATGGTTCAGGTGGATGCTGCCGTCGGTGTAGATATGAATCAGCGCACCGGCCTGGTTCAAGAAGCTGGCGGTGAAGGAAATGCCGAATTTCACCGGGGTCAGCGCCAGGCCTTTTTTCAGGATCGGGCTGTTGGCGTTGTAGCGACGGATCGCTTCGCGGCGCTCGTAATACTGGCTGCTTTCTTCCAGTTCCGCGGTCATTTCCTCGAGCATGTTGTGCTCGACGGTCTGGTAGTAGTGGGTAACGTTGCGCTCGGTCTTGCCGTAGTAGTTGGCCTTGCGCACCGCGAGTGGGTCGAGGTTCAGGTGACGGGCAATCGCGTCCATCACTTCTTCGATCGCGACCATCCCTTGCGGGCCGCCGAAACCCCGGTAGGCGGTGTTCGAGGCGGTGTTGGTCTTGCAGCGATGACCGTTGATGGTCGCATCGCCCAGGTAATACGAGTTGTCCGAGTGGAACATTGCGCGGTCGACAATCGACGCCGACAAGTCTGGTGAGCAACCGCAGTTACCGGCCAGTTCCATGTTGATCCCGTGCAGGCGCCCGGTGCTGTCGAAGCCGACGTCGTACTCGACGTAGAACGGGTGACGCTTGCCAGTCATGAGCATGTCTTCGACGCGCGGCAGGCGCATTTTGGTCGGCTGACCGGTGAGATGCGCAACCACTGCGCACAGGCACGCGGGGCTTGCCGCCTGAGTTTCCTTGCCACCGAAACCACCGCCCATGCGGCGCATGTCGACGACGATTTTGTTCATCGACACGTCGAGCACTTCAGCGACCAGTTTCTGCACTTCGGTCGGGTTCTGCGTCGAGCAATAAACAATCATGCCGCCGTCTTCGGTGGGCATGACCGAGGAGATTTGCGTCTCCAGGTAGAAGTGTTCCTGACCGCCAATGTGCAGCGTGCCTTGAATGCGATGATCGGCCGTCGCCAGTGCGGAGACCGAATCGCCACGCTGATGGGTGTGGCTGTCGAGGACGAAATGGCGCTTGCGCAGCGCTTCGACCACATCCAGCACCGGCTCGAGGTCTTCGTATTCGATGATCGCGGCCATCGCTGCCTTGCGTGCGGTTTCCAGATCCTTCGCCGCCACGGCGAGCACCGGTTGCCCGACAAATTGCACATCATCGATGGCCAGCAACGGGTCGCCCGGCATCAGCGGGCCGATGTCTTTCAGGCCCGGGACGTCTTCGTGGGTGATGGCGATGCGTACGCCTTCGAAGGCATAGCAAGGACTTGTATCAATGCTGATGATCTTCGCGTGGGCGCGGTCCGACAGACGTGCGTACAGGTGCAACTGATTCGGAAATTCCAGGCGATCATCGATGTACTGCGCTTCACCGGACACATGTTTGGCGGCGCTGTCGTGCTTGACGCTGCGGCCGACACCGGTGGTCAGGTCCTGGGCGAACAATTCGGCCAGTTCAGCCTGGGTCTTCTCTACGGCGTGATGGTTAGACATAAGCGGTCACCCGAGTCTCGATGTGCGGTGTTTGCAGTTCGATGAAGTATTTGCGCAGCAGGTTCTGCGCGCTGAGCAGGCGATATTCCTTGCTGGCGCGGAAGTCCGAGAGCGGCGTGAAGTCTTCGGCCAGGGCAGCGCAGGCGCGTTCGATCACGGCATTGTTGAACGGTTGGCCGATCAGCGCGGCTTCGCAAGCGGCGGCGCGTTTGGGGATCGCGGCCATGCCGCCGAAGGCGACGCGGGCATCGCTGATCACACCGTTTTCGATGCGCAGATTGAACGCGGCGCAGACGGCGGAGATGTCGTCGTCCAGACGCTTCGAGACTTTATAGGCGCGGAACAACTGCTCGGCGCTGGCACGCGGGACGATGATCTTCTCGATGAATTCGCTTTCCTGGCGGGCAGTGACGCGGTAATCGATGAAGTAGTCTTCCAGGTTCAGGGCGCGCCGGGTTTCGCCTTTGCACAGCACGATCTGCGCGCCGAGGGCGATCAGCAGGGGCGGCGAGTCACCGATGGGCGAAGCGTTGCCAATGTTGCCGCCGAGGGTGCCCTGGTTGCGGATTTGCAGTGAAGCGAAGCGGTGCAGCAACTCGCCGAAATCCGGGTACTCGGCGTTCAGCGCTTCGTAGCAGTCGGAGAGGCTGGTGGCGGCGCCGATTTCGATGCGGTCATCGAAACTGTCGATGCGCTTCATTTCGGCGACGTTGCCGACGTAGATCATCACCGGCAGCGTGCGGTGGAACTGGGTGACTTCCAGCGCCAGATCGGTGCCGCCCGCCAGCAGGCGTGCTTGTGGGTAAGCATCGTAGAGATCGGCCAGATCGGCGACGGTCAGCGGCACCAGGCAGCGCTTGTCGCCGCTGTTGAGTTCGCCGATATCGGTGGGGGCAATGGCTTTGAGTCGGGCGATGGTGTCAGCTTCGCGGGCGTCGAACTGATCCGGTTGCTTGGCGCAGCACGACTGCTCGGCAGCGGCCAGAATCGGCCGGTAGCCGGTGCAACGGCAGAGGTTGCCGGCCAGCGCTTCGTGGGCCTTGGCGTTATCAGGCGCATCGCTGTTCTTTTGCAGAGCGAACAGCGACATGACGAAACCGGGGGTGCAGAAACCGCACTGCGAACCGTGGCACTCGACCATGGCTTTCTGCACGCTGTGCAGTTCGCCTTTGTGCTTGAGGTCTTCAACGCTGATCAGTTGCTTGCCGTGCAAGGACGACACGAACGTCAGGCACGAATTGAGGCTGCGATAGCGAATATGTTCGCGACCATCGTCATCCGTCTGCAACTCGCCGACCACTACGGTGCAGGCGCCGCAGTCACCGCTGGCGCAACCTTCTTTGGTGCCGGATTTGCCGACGTGTTCACGCAGGTAATTGAGCACGGTCAGATTCGGGTCCAGGGCGTGCTCGCTACGGAGTTCCTGGTTAAGTAAAAACTGGATCACGGAAGGCCTCGCAGACTCATTATTGTTGTTAAGCGACTTGAGCCGAATTTAGCAGCTCTGACTTTTCGGTCAATGGTTTTCTGACTTAAAGGTCAAGAAAATGCATTTCGTCGATCAACAACCTGTCTATTCAGTATTGACCCTCATCGAGTCCCCTGCCTTTTTGCGGGAATCGTGCCAAAAACCGCTGAGTGGGCACTCCGCCATGACCTTGCATTTGCGCTACACTGCGCCGCTTGTGCAGATCGATAGAATTTGAAGGACACCATGACGTTCAAGGCCCCGGACAGCCTCGCCGAGCAAATCGCTCACCACCTCGCCGAACGCATCATTCGTGGCGAAATGAAGCCGGGAGAGCGCATCCAGGAACAGAAGGTCACGCTGGCGCTCAACGTCAGCCGCGGTTCGGTCCGCGAAGCCTTGCTGATCCTCGAGCGTCGCCACCTGATCGCGATCCTGCCGCGCCGTGGCGCGCATGTCACCGAACTGACGGCGCACAAGGTGCAGAGCCTGTGCACGCTGATGAGCGAGCTGTACATTCTGCTCGGCAATTCGGTGGCCAATGGCTGGCAGGTCCAGTCGGACATGGCGCCGTTCGTGCAGATCCAGCAGCGCCTGACCGCCAGCTACGAGCGTCAGGACATTCGCACGTTCGTCGATGACAGTTTCAACGTCATGCGCGCCGCGTATCCGTTCGCCAACAACCCGTACCTGCAAGAAACTGTCGAGAACCTGCAGCCGGCCATGAGCCGCGCGTACTTCCTCGCCCTCGAACAGCGCAAGGCCGAAATGAGCGAATTCCTCGAACTGTTCGAGCGCTTGCTGGCTGCCGTGCTCGCCCGTGACCTGCCGCAGATCCGCATCGTGCTGACGGCTTACGCCCAGCGCAGCTGCGATCTGGTGGTGTCTGCCCTGACGGTTGCCTAAGCGTGCGGCTCAAGTGCATCAAACTGGCGGGATTCAAATCCTTCGTCGACCCGACCACGGTGAACTTCCCCAGTAACATGGCGGCGGTCGTCGGGCCGAACGGTTGCGGCAAGTCGAACATCATCGACGCCGTACGCTGGGTGATGGGCGAAAGTTCGGCGAAAAACCTGCGTGGCGAGTCGATGACCGACGTCATATTCAACGGTTCGACCAGCCGCAAGCCGGTGAGCCAGGCGAGTATCGAACTGGTGTTCGACAACTCCGACGGCACGCTGCTGGGCGAATACGCGGCGTACGCGGAGATTTCCATTCGCCGCAAAGTGACCCGCGACAGCCAGACCACTTATTACCTCAACGGCACCAAATGCCGTCGCCGTGACATCACCGATATCTTCCTCGGCACCGGTCTGGGCCCGCGCAGCTACTCGATCATCGAGCAGGGGATGATCTCCAAGCTGATCGAGTCCAAGCCTGAAGACCTGCGTAACTTCATCGAAGAAGCGGCGGGCATCTCCAAGTACAAGGAGCGCCGGCGCGAGACTGAAAACCGCATCCGCCGCACCCATGAAAACCTCGCCCGCCTGACCGACCTGCGCGATGAGCTCGAACGTCAGCTCGAACGCTTGCACCGTCAGGCCGAGGCCGCCAAGAAGTATCAGGAATTCAAAGCCGAGGAGCGTCAGCTCAAGGCGCAACTGTCGGCCCTGCGCTGGCAGGATCTGAACGATCAGGTCGGCCAGCGCGAGTCGATCATCGGCACTCAGGAAATCAGTTTCGAAGCGCTGGTCGCCGAACAACGTAACGCCGATGCGGCGATTGAACGCTTGCGCGACGGGCATCACGACCTGTCCGAGCGCTTCAATCTGGTGCAGGGCCGCTTCTATTCGGTCGGCGGCGACATCGCCCGGGTCGAGCAGAGCATCCAGCACGGCCAGCAGCGTTTGCGTCAGTTGCAGGACGACTTGAAAGAAGCCGAGCGCGCGCGACTGGAGACCGAGTCGCATCTGGGCCACGACCGCACGTTGCTGCTGACCCTCGGCGAAGAGCTGGACATGCTCACCCCCGAGCAGGAAATCACCAGCGCTGCCGCCGAAGAAGCCGCCGCTGCACTCGAAGATTCCGAAAGCGTGATGCACGGCTGGCAGGAGCAGTGGGACGCCTTCAACCTCACTGCTGCCGAACCGCGGCGTCAGGCCGAAGTGCAGCAGTCGCGCATTCAGCAGCTCGAAACCAGCATGGAACGCTTGGCCGATCGCCAAAAGCGCCTCGGCGAAGAGCGTGCATTGCTCTCGGCGGACCCCGAAGACGCGGCGATCATGGAGCTCAACGAGCAGCTCGCCGAGTCCGAAGCGACCCTTGAAGATTTGCAGACCAGCGAAGAAGCCCAAGTCGAAAAGCTTGAGCAACTGCGTCAGGAACTACAGCAAGCGCTGGCCGCGCAGCAACAGGCGCAGGGCGATTTGCAGCGCCTCAATGGTCGCCTGGCCTCCCTTGAAGCCTTGCAGCAAGCCGCGCTCGATCCGGGCACCGGCACCGCTGAATGGCTCAAGGAGCACAACCTCGCCGAGCGTCCGCGTCTGGCTGAAGGCCTGAAGGTCGAGGCCGGTTGGGAGCTGGCGGTAGAAACCGTGCTCGGCGCCGATCTGCAAGCGGTGCTGGTCGATGATTTCAGCGGCTTCGATCTGTCCGGTTTTACACAGGGCGATTTGCGCCTGCTCAGCCCTGGCACCGACGGCGTGCGGGTGGCGGGCAGTCTGCTGGATAAAGTTGAGGCGCAGATCGATCTGTCGCCGTGGCTCGGTCAGGTCAAACCGGTCGACAGTCTGGAGCAGGCATTGGCCCTGCGCGGCCAGTTGGGCGCCGGGCAGAGCGTGATCAGCCGCGACGGCTATTGGGTCGGCCGGCACTTTCTGCGCGTACGACGGGCCAGTGAAGCGGAAAGCGGCATGCTCGCCCGTGGCCAGGAAATCGAAGCGTTGCATCTTGAACGCGAAGAGCGTGAAGCCACGGTCGAAGCCATGGAAAACCGTTTGCAAACCCTGCGCGCGCAGCAGCGTCAGCAGGAAAACGGTCGTGAGCATCTGCGTCGTTTGCTGCAAGACGAAGCGCGTCAGCAAGGTGAGCTGAAAGCGCAATTGTCCGCCGGTAAAGCCAAGGCCGAACAGCTGACATTGCGTCGTACTCGTCTGGATGAAGAGCTGGTCGAACTCGGTGAACAACGTGCGCTGGAGCACGAACACATCGGCGAAGCGCGCATGCACTTGCAGGAAGCCCTCGACGCGATGGCGCTGGACACCGAGCAGCGCGAGTTGCTGCTGGCCCAGCGCGACAGCCTGCGAGAACGCCTCGACCGCGTGCGTCAGGAAGCACGGCAGCACAAGGATCATGCGCACCAACTGGCCGTGCGTCTCGGCTCGCTGCGCGCGCAGCACGACTCCACGCGCCAGGCGTTGGAACGTCTGGAAATGCAGTCCGAGCGTCTGACCGAAAAGCGTGAACAGTTGAGTCTGAATCTGGAGGAGGGCGAAGCACCGCTGGAAGAACTGCGCCTGAAACTCGAAGAGCTGCTCGACAAGCGCATGACCGTCGATGAGGAACTCAAGACTGCGCAGATCGCGCTCGAAGATGCCGACCGCGAACTGCGCGACGCAGAAAAACGCCGCACGCAGGCCGAGCAGCAATCGCAACTGATCCGTGGCCAGCTCGAACAGCAGCGCATGGAGTGGCAGGCCCTGACCGTGCGCCGCAAGGCCCTGCAGGATCAACTGCTCGAAGACGGCTACGATCTCAACGGCGTGCTCGCCACATTGACTGCGCAAGCCAGTGAACGCGAAGCCGAAGAAGAACTCGAACGGATCAATGCGCGGATTCAGCGTCTGGGCGCGATCAACCTCGCGGCCATCGACGAATACACGCAACAATCCGAGCGTAAACGTTATCTGGATGCGCAGGACGCCGATCTGGTCGAAGCGCTGGAAACTCTGGAAAACGTCATCCGCAAGATCGACAAGGAAACCCGTAACCGTTTCAAAGATACCTTTGATCAGATCAATGGCGGATTACAGGCGCTTTTCCCGAAAGTTTTCGGTGGTGGGCGCGCGTATTTGGAACTGACGGGCGAAGATCTACTCGATACAGGGGTAACGATCATGGCGCAGCCGCCAGGGAAGAAGAACAGCACCATCCATTTGCTCTCCGGCGGGGAAAAAGCCCTGACCGCGCTGGCACTGGTTTTTGCGATCTTCAAGTTGAACCCGGCGCCGTTCTGCATGCTCGATGAGGTTGACGCGCCGCTGGATGACGCTAACGTTGGACGCTACGCACGCTTGGTCAAAGAGATGTCGCAGACCGTGCAGTTCATCTATATCACCCACAACAAGATCGCCATGGAAATGGCCGAACAGTTGATGGGCGTAACGATGCATGAACCGGGTTGCTCGCGACTGGTAGCGGTGGATGTCGAGGAGGCGATGGCGATGGTGGATGCCTGATTCGGTATCTTGTGGGAAAGGTATTAGGGGTTTGTAGGACTTTATTACCGGACTCGACTTGCTGGCCAATCGACATATTCGCGCAAGCCGATGAGACAGACGGTGTAAAGTTGTCTATGGTCGTGCTAGTTTAATGTCAATTTTTCGTATACGTGGGCAAAACGCCTGTCAGAACATAGAGTTGGCGCCACGTTTTAAAGCGGTTTGCACAGTGTAAACCCCTTATTTTTCAGCATTTTTTATAGAGGCACGGGATTACATGGAAATCGGTCTGCGCGAGTGGCTGATCGTCATCGGCATCATTGTGATAGCCGGTATTCTTTTCGATGGCTGGCGCCGTATGCGCGGCGGCAAGGGAAAACTGAAATTCCGTCTTGATCGAAGTTTGTCCAACCTGCCGGACGAGGACACCAGCCCTGAGCTGTTGGGCCCGGCCCGCGTATTGGACACACACAAGGAACCTCAACTGGACGAGCACGATCTGCCGTCGGTGAGCATGCCGGCCCGCGAAGCACGCGAGCCTCGCGAATCCGGTGCCAAACGTGGCAAGCGCGGCAGCAACGGTCCGGCCCAGGGCGACCTGAACCTCGATCTGGATCTGGACGGCGGCCCGAGCTTCAGCAGCCGTGACGACTTCGTAGAAGACGCCAAACCAGCGCCTGCAGCGGTCGAAAAGGATCAACCGCAAGCTGAAGAAGTCCTGGTGATCAGTGTGATCTGCCGCGACGCTGCCGGCTTCAAAGGCCCGGCGCTGTTGCAGAACATTCTGGAAAGCGGGCTGCGTTTTGGCGAGATGGATATTTTCCACCGCCACGAAAGCATGGCCGGCAATGGTGAAGTGCTGTTCTCCATGGCCAATGCGGTCAAGCCGGGCATCTTTGATCTTGACGACATCGACCATTTCAGCACCCCGGCGGTGAGCTTCTTCCTTGGCCTGCCAGGTCCGCGTCACCCGAAGCAAGCCTTCGACGTGATGGTGGCCGCAGCCCGCAAGCTGTCGCAGGAATTGAACGGCGAGCTGAAAGATGACCAGCGCAGCGTTCTGACCGCGCAGACCATTGAGCACTACCGTCAGCGCATCGTCGAATTCGAGCGCCGCGCCCTGACCCACAAGCGTTAAGGCTCAAAGGTCAAAAGATCGCAGCCTCGTTTCACTCGACAGCTCCTACAGGGTTTTTGATTTCTGTAGGAGCTGCCGAAGGCTGCGATCTTTTGATTCTGCTGCCAATGATGTATTGAAATGGAGCAGCCTCGGCTGCTCTTTTGCTTTATGAGAGAACACCCATGACCGCCGCCAAAAACCGCATTCTAGAGCTGCGCGCTGAACTCGATCAGCACAACTACCGTTATCACGTCCTCGACGAGCCGAGCATCCCGGACGCCGAGTACGACCGGTTGTTTCACGAGCTCAAGGCGCTGGAAGCGGCCAACCCCGACCTGATCACCAGCGATTCACCCACCCAGCGCGTCGGCAGCGTGGCGCTCACCGCGTTCACGCAGGTACGTCACGAAGTGCCGATGCTCAGCCTCGGCAACGCGTTTGAAGAAACCGATATGCGCGAGTTCGACCGTCGGGTGACCGAGGGTCTGGACCTGCCTGCCGGTGATCTGTTCGGCGGCAGCTCGGTGGTGGAATACAGCTGCGAGCCGAAGCTCGATGGCCTGGCGGTCAGCCTGCTGTATCAAAATGGCGTTCTGGTGCGCGGCGCCACGCGCGGTGACGGCGCCACTGGCGAAGACATCAGCGTCAACGTGCGCACGGTGCGCAATATTCCACTGAAGCTGCACGGCGAAGGCTGGCCGGCGACCCTGGAAGTGCGTGGTGAGGTGTTCATGTCCAAGGCCGGTTTCGAGCGCCTCAACGCCTCGCAACTGGAAGTCGGCGGCAAGACCTTCGCCAACCCGCGTAACGCGGCGGCCGGCAGTCTGCGTCAGCTCGACTCAAAGATCACCGCCAACCGTCCGCTGGAATTCTGCTGCTACGGCATCGGTCAGGTCTCTCACGATATTTCCGACACGCACATCGGCAACCTCAAGCAGTTGCAGAAGTGGGGCATGCCGATCAGTCATGAACTGAAACTGGCCAAGGGCATTGGCGAGTGCCTGGATTACTACCGCGACATCGGCGCACGGCGTAACTCGCTGACCTACGAAATCGACGGCGTGGTGTTCAAGGTCAACAGCATTGCCGATCAGCGTGAACTGGGCTTCCGCGCTCGCGAACCACGTTGGGCGATCGCGCATAAATTCCCGGCAATGGAAGAGCTCACCGAGTTGCTCGACGTGGAATTCCAGGTTGGCCGCACCGGTGCCGTCACCCCGGTCGCACGTTTAAAGCCAGTCAAGGTTGCCGGCGTCACCGTGGCCAATGCCACGCTGCACAACATGGATGAAGTCGCACGACTGGGCCTGATGATCGGCGACACCGTGATCATCCGTCGCGCCGGTGACGTGATTCCGCAAGTGGTGCAAGTGGTCACCGAACGCCGTCCGGAAAATGCGCGGCCGGTAGCAATCCCGGAAAACTGCCCGGTCTGTGGTTCACACGTCGAGCGCACGCAACTGATCAAGCGCAGCAAAGGCAAGGAAACCGTCAGCGAGGGCGCGGTGTATCGCTGCGTCGGGCGACTGGCCTGTGGCGCGCAACTGAAGCAGGCGATCATCCACTTCGTCTCGCGTCGTGCGATGGACATCGAAGGCCTGGGCGACAAGAGCGTCGAGCAATTGGTCGACGAAGGTCTGGTCAGTTCGCCAGCGGATCTTTACGCACTGAAGTTCGATGACATCGTTGATCTGGAAGGCTTCGCCGAGGTCTCCAGCAACAAATTGCTCACAGCCATTGCCGACAGCAAGCAGCCGGGGCTGGCGCGCTTCATCTATGCGCTGGGCATTCCCGATGTCGGCGAAGAGACCGCCAAGGTGCTCGCGCGCTCGCTCGGTTCGCTGGAGCGCGTGCAGCAGGCTTTGCCGCAAGTGTTGACCTACCTGCCGGATGTTGGTCTGGAAGTGGCACACGAGATTCACAGCTTCTTTGAGGACGCGCATAACCAGCAGGTGATCAGCGAATTGCTGGGCCATGGTTTGCAGATTCAGGATCAGGGCGAGTTGGGCGCCGAGTTTGCCGCCAGTACCACGCTCGGTGGCTTTCTCGACAAGCTGCACATCCCCTCGGTCGGCCCGGGCGGGGCGCAAAAACTGGCGGACAAGTTCGGTTCGCTGGAAGCGGTGATGAACGCCGACTGGCTGGACATGCGCCAGGCGTTGCCGGAGAAGCAGGCGAATTCGGTTCGCGAGTTTTTCGCCGTGCCGCAGCATCGTCAGCTTGCCTTGGACGCCGAGAAACAGCTGCGTGATTTCGGCATGCATTGGGAGAGCGAGAAGAAAGTCGTCGAAGGCTTGCCACTGTCCGGCGAGACCTGGGTGCTGACCGGCAAGGTCGAGTTGATGAGTCGCGATGTCGCTAAAGATCACCTCGAAAGCCTGGGCGCGAAAGTGGCTGGCTCCGTGTCGGCGAAAACCCACTGCGTGGTTGCGGGGCCGGGTGCCGGTTCGAAGCTGACCAAGGCCAATGAGCTGGGTGTGAAGGTGATGGATGAAGAGGCGTTTATCGCCTTCCTCAAAACCCATGGCTTGAACGTTTAAGATCAAAGCATCGCAGCCTGCGGGGTCAGTGTTTCGCTACGCCTATCTGACCGTACACTGATCCCCTGTAGGAGCTGCCGAAGTCTGCGATCTTTTGACGTGCCCCAACAGAAGCGCGGAACGATGTTGTCATGGGAATGATCTAGTCTTGGCAAGCCCCAGGGAGAGATCGCCATGTACCGCTTTTTCGAGCAGCTCAGTTCTCGCATCGTCGCGCCGTTCATGGCCGAGTCCTCACGCAACAGCAAAGTCTGGCCGTGCCGCTGCGGTCAGTCGCTGTTCTTTCGCAACAGCCAGTGTCTGGCCTGCAACGCCTTGCTCGGTTATCAACCCGAAGAAAGTCGCCTGACCTCGCTGCAACCGGGCCCGTACGAGGGCACCTGGGCGCTCGATGCCGACCCCGAAGCCGGCCTGTTCCGTCGTTGCGCCAATCTCGACACGCCCGCCGCGTGCAACTGGTTGCTGGCGGCCAGCGATCACGACACCCTGTGCGTTGCCTGCAGCCTCAATCGCACCATCCCCGACCTGTCCGTTCCGGAAAACCCGGAGCGCTGGCGCAAGGTCGAAATCGCCAAACGTCGCTTGGTCGCGCAACTGATCACCCTCGGTCTGCAGGTCATCCCGAAAACCGTGGATGAAGACGCCGGGCTGGCCTTCGACTTCATCGGCGTCGACCTCGAAGGCAACGCGCCCATGACCGGCCACGCCAACGGCCTGATCACCCTCGACATCAAAGAAGCCGACGACGCCCACCGCGAGCAGGTGAGGGCGCAGATGCACGAGCCGTATCGCACGCTGCTCGGGCACTTTCGTCATGAGGTCGGACACTATTACTGGGATAGGCTGATCGCCAACGGCCCGTGGCTCGACTCTTTTCGCAACCTGTTCGGCGACGAGCGCGCCAGCTACGCCGAGGCACTCGACCGCCACTATCAGCAGGGCGCGCCGCTGGACTGGCCGCAGCACTACGTCAGCGCCTACGCGACCATGCACCCATGGGAAGACTGGGCGGAAACCTGGGCGCATTACCTGCACATGATGGACGCGGTCGATACCGCGCTGGGTTTCGGCATGAGCGCGCGTGAGATGGACTTCGACTATCAGCCTTTTCCGACCAGTACGTTGTACGACCCGGGACATCCGGGTGGGGAGGCGTTCCTGTCATTCGTCAACGCGTGGATCGAACTGGCAGGCATGCTCAATGAGCTGTCACGCAGCATGGGTCAGCCGGATTTCTATCCGTTCGTGCTGCCGGCGCCGGCGATTGCCAAGCTGCATTTCATTCATCTGGTCATTCAGCAGGCGGGCGGCAGGGCGGACGACGTTCTTCAGGCGCAATAAAGTCAAAAGATCGCAGCCTTCGGCAGCTCTTGCAGGGGTATGCGCCTCATGTAGGAGCTGCCGAAGGCTGCGATCTTTATGTCCTTGAACAGACTCATATTTTTTTATCCGCCCGAACGGTTGTAACTTCGTCTCAGATAGGTACAATGGCGCGGCTCGCCGATAGGCAAGCGTCGTTATGGTGACCCCATCGGTCCCCCCGCAACGATTACCCGTGAACCTGGTCAGAGCCGGAAGGCAGCAGCCACAGCGGGAACATTGTGTGCCGGGGTGTGGCTGGTGGGGTTACCACCTTAACGAACAATAGAACGCTTCAACCGAACTGCATGGGTTTCGCCCACTGCGGTTTTTTTGTGCCTGCGATTTGTCAAATCAGCACTAATTTCAATGTTGACGATGACCCTTTGGGAGCTGGCTTGCCAGCGATAGCGGTGGGTCAGGTTCATCTATTTCACTGAAAATCCGCAATCGCTGGCAAGCCAGCTCCCACAAGGTTATGGGGTGTTGTCGGAGTGGCCGGTGTAGAGCCGAATAATCTCATCAATCTCCCCCGACATTTTCATCCGCAGCAGCGTGCGTAATATCCTCTGCACTGGCACGTTCGGATCATTCCTCACATAGCAGCCGACATGCTGCTCCTGCAGCACCGCCACGCCGTGCAGTTGCTGTTCAGGCGCCAGGCGCTGGTTGAACCAGTCCAGCGTCCACTGATTGCTTACGGCGTAGCGATAACGCCCGGCCAGCAGTTTCTCCAGCACCTGTTCCTGATTGCGTGCATCTTCACGTTGCAGTTGATTGGCATCGAACAGCGGTTGCAGGGTGGGGTAGGTGTAACCGAGTACGGTGCCGATCGATTGGCGGGGCAGGTCAGCCGGGTCGAGTTTGTTCGGCAAACCCTGGCGGCTGATCAGCAAATCACGCTGAAACAGCAGCGGCAGGCTCCAGATGTAATCGCCGGACTGATTCGGCAGCCACGACTGTGCGGCATAGCAGCGCACATCAATCTCGCCGTGTTCCATCGAGCTCTGCACCCGCGTGCGCGGCAGGACGACAAACTGCGCTGACCCGCCGACCTGGGTGGCCAGGCTGAGCATGATGTCGTAAAGGATGCCCTGAGTCGGGCGGCCGCGTTCCAGTTGCACAATGGGCATCGCCCAGCTGTCGGGCACGACGAAACGCAGCGGTGTTTCCGCTGCCGTGACGCTCAGGCTCACCCCTAGCATTGCCCCCACGGCCCAACGCATAAACGCTCCGGTAATTCCCGATCCCGAGCCTATAAAAGCCTCTGCTCATGCAGCTTAGCCATATTAGAGAAGGACACCGGATGCAATTTTGCCCTTGCTCCGCTAGCATTAGCCGCTTCAGCTTCCTTCGTTGCGACGGTTTTCGATGAGTTATCAGGTTCTTGCACGTAAATGGCGTCCGCGCTCGTTCCGCGAAATGGTCGGCCAGACCCATGTGCTCAAGGCTCTGATCAATGCCTTGGACAGCCAGCGGCTGCACCACGCGTACCTGTTTACCGGTACGCGCGGGGTGGGTAAAACCACGATTGCGCGGATCATTGCCAAATGCCTGAACTGTGAGACAGGTATCACTTCCAGCCCGTGTGGCGAATGTTCAGTGTGCCGCGAAATCGATGAAGGCCGTTTTGTCGACCTGATCGAGATCGACGCCGCCAGCCGCACCAAGGTCGAAGACACCCGCGAGCTGCTCGACAACGTGCAGTACGCGCCGAGCCGTGGGCGCTTCAAGGTCTACCTGATCGACGAAGTGCACATGCTCTCCAGCCATTCCTTCAATGCGCTGCTCAAAACCCTCGAAGAACCGCCGCCGTACGTCAAGTTCATCCTGGCGACCACCGACCCGCAGAAACTTCCGGCAACGATTCTTTCGCGCTGCCTGCAGTTCTCGCTGAAGAACATGACGCCTGAGCGCGTGGTCGAGCATTTGACCCACGTGCTCAGCGCCGAAAACGTGCCGTTCGAAGACGACGCGCTGTGGTTGCTGGGTCGTGCCGCTGACGGCTCGATGCGTGATGCCATGAGCCTGACCGACCAAGCCATCGCGTTCGGCGAAGGCAAGGTCATGGCCACCGACGTGCGGGCGATGCTCGGCACGCTGGATCACGGCCAGGTCTACGACGTGCTGCACTCGTTGATCGAAGGCGATGCCAAGGCGTTGCTCGAAGCTGTTCGTCACCTGGCCGAGCAGGGCCCGGACTGGAACGGCGTGCTCTCGGAAATTCTCAATGTGCTGCACCGTGTGGCCATCGCTCAGGCGTTGCCGGACGGTGTCGACAACGGTCATGGCGACCGTGATCGGGTGTTGGCATTGGCGCAGGCGTTACCGGCCGAAGACTTGCAGTTTTATTACCAGATGGGCCTGATCGGGCGCCGCGATTTGCCGCTGGCACCCGACCCGCGTGGCGGCTTCGAAATGGTCTTGCTGCGAATGCTGGCCTTCAGGCCCGCAGACACTGCGGACGCCCCGAGGCAACCGCTAAAGCCAGTGGGGATCAGCCAGGCCACAGTTGATTCCGCAAACTCCGTGGCTGCCGCGCCTAAACCTGCGCCGGTGGTCGCTGCGGCTGTTGCGCCAACGCCAGTGGCTGCACCTGCACCTGCGCCAGTCTCCGCCCCGGCTCCCGAGCCTGTGGTTGCCGTTGAGCCGGAACCTGCGCCGGAACCTGAATCCGAGCCAGTCGCTGTCGAAGCTGTCATCGACCTGCCCTGGAACGATCCGGTAGAACCTGAGCCCGAGTCGGTGCAGCAACCTGCCGTCGAGCCCATGCTGGAAACCGCCGCCGAGCAGCCTGACCTGCCGCCGATGCCGCTACCGACCCCGGACAGCGTCGTTCCGGATGCGCCAGAGTGGGCCGCGGCGCCGATCCCTGAGCCGAGTGTTGCCGAAGTCGATGCAGCCACACCGGGCATGGACGCGGACGATGAGCCGCCGATGGACGAGGATTACATCGAGCCGGACATCGATTCGGCCTACAGTTACCTCGACGAACTGGCCAGCGAACACGCCGCAGAGCCGGCCCCGGAACCCGAGCCTGAGCCCGCCGCGATGCCGGCCACAGGTTTGGCGTTGCAGTGGCTGGAGTTGTTCCCTAAATTGCCGATCTCCGGCATGACCGGCAGCATCGCCGCCAACTGCACATTGATCGCGGTCGATGGCGACCATTGGTTGCTGCACCTGGACCCGGCGCACAGCGCCTTGTTCAACGCCACTCAACAGCGTCGTCTAAACGATGCGTTGAACCAGTACCATGGCCGCACGCTGGGCCTGACCATCGAACTGATCAAGCCTGAGCAGGAAACCCCGGCACAGGCTGCCTCGCGTCGGCGCATCAACCGTCAGCGCGAAGCTGAAGAATCGATCCACGGTGATCCGTTCATCCAGCAGATGGTTCAGCAGTTCGGCGCGGTCGTGCGAAGCGATACTATTGAACCTGTCGACGCTCTGGTCACTCAGGGCTAATAACTGAAGGCGTTCGGTGTTAATTGCCGGGCGCTGTTTTTGATCCAAGTACTTTTGAGGTGATTCCCATGATGAAAGGTGGCATGGCCGGCCTGATGAAGCAGGCGCAGCAGATGCAGGAAAAAATGGCCAAGATGCAGGAAGAACTGGCCAACGCCGAAGTCACCGGTAAGGCCGGTGGCGATATGGTCACCGTGGTGATGACCGGTCGTCACGACGTGAAAAGCGTGAGCATCGACCCAAGTCTGGTTGAAGGCCTGAGCGAAGACGACAAGGAAATGCTCGAGGCCGTTGTTGCCGCCGCCGTCAACGACGCCGTGCGCAAGATCGAAGCCAACAGCCAGGAAAAAATGGGCGGCATGACTGCCGGCATGAACCTGCCAGCGGGTATGAAACTGCCATTCTGATTCGCCATTCGGCGGCAGATGAGCTACACAAAATGCCAGGCATTGCGCCTGGCATTTTTGTTTCTGGCTGATTTCAGCGTCTGTCACAAATCTTTGCCAGGCCAGGCTCCTGTAGGAGCTGTCGAGTGAAGCGAGGCTGCGATCTTTTGATTCGGACTTATAAAATCAAAAGATCGCAGCGTGCCGCAGCTCCTGCATGGATAGTGTGCAGCGACGAAACATCGAACCCGTCACGGCCACAGTGGTCTGCTCCCTATACCGCCGAATTCATCATTCACAGGAGACGCTGACATGTCCGACCCTCTGACCCTCAACCAGCGCTTTGTGCTGGCCTCGCGCCCGGTTGGCGCGCCGACCCCCGAGAACTTTCGCCTGGAGCGCGAAGCCCTGCCGGATCTTGAAGACGGCCAGGTGCTGCTGAAGACCCTGTACCTGTCGCTCGATCCCTACATGCGCGGGCGCATGAGTGACGCACCGTCCTACGCCGCCCCGGTACAAATAGGCGAAGTGATGACCGGTGGGGCTGTCAGCCGAGTCGAGCGTTCGCGTCATCCGAAATTCCATGAAGGTGATCTGGTCGTCGGTGCCACCGGGTGGCAAAGCCACAGCATCAGCGACGGGCGCGACATCATGCCGATCCCTTCCGGCCTGCCGAGCCCGTCGATGGCCCTTGGGGTGCTGGGCATGCCCGGTATGACCGCGTACATGGGCCTGATGGACATCGGGCAGCCGAAACAAGGCGAAACCCTGGTGGTGGCTGCCGCATCCGGCGCTGTAGGCTCGGTGGTCGGGCAGGTGGCGAAGATCAAAGGTCTGCGCACGGTCGGCGTGGCGGGTGGCGCCGAGAAGTGCAAATACGTGGTCGAGGAATTGGGCTTCGACGCTTGCATCGATCACAAGGCTGCCGATTTCGCCGAGCAACTGGCCAAGGCCTGTCCCGATGGCATCGACATCTACTACGAAAACGTTGGCGGGCATGTCTTTGACGCCGTCGTCCCGCTGCTAAATCCCAAGGCGCGCATTCCGCTGTGCGGCCTGATTGCCGGGTACAACGCCCACGAAGCGCCGCAAGGCCCGGATCGTTTGCCGATGCTGCAACGCACGTTGCTGACCAAGCGTGTGCGGATTCAAGGCTTCATCGTGTTCGATGACTACGGCGATCGTCAGCCGGAGTTCATCAGCCACATGGTGCCGTGGGTGCGCGACGGCAAGGTCAAATTCCGTGAAGACGTGGTGGAAGGCCTGGAGCAGGCGCCCGAGGCGTTTATCGGTCTGCTGGAAGGACGCAACTTCGGCAAACTGGTCGTGCGGGTTGCCCAGGACTGAGTATTTGACGCTGGCCAGAGGCGCGGGTATAAACCGCGTCTCGTTGTTTTGTCGGACTTTTTACCCATGAGCTTCAGCCCTTTGATTCGCCAACTGATCGACTCCCTGCGAATTCTGCCGGGTGTGGGTCAGAAAACTGCCCAGCGCATGGCGCTGCAGTTGCTCGAACGTGACCGCAGCGGCGGTGCGCGCCTGGCCCAGGCGCTGAGCCAGGCCATGGAAGGGGTGGGGCATTGCCGCCAGTGCCGCACGTTGACCGAAGACGATCTGTGTCCGCAGTGCGCCGATACCCGCCGCGACGACACGTTGCTGTGCGTGGTGGAAGGGCCGATGGATGTTTATGCGGTCGAGCAAACCGGATTCCGTGGGCGTTACTTCGTGCTGAAAGGGCATTTGTCACCGCTGGACGGCCTCGGGCCTGAGGCCATCGGCATTCCGCAATTGATCGCGCGGATTGAAGAAGCGGGCACGTTTACCGAAGTCATCCTCGCCACCAACCCGACGGTTGAGGGCGAGGCGACGGCGCATTACATCGCTCAGTTGCTCAACAACAAAGGCCTGATCGCTTCGCGGATTGCCCACGGGGTACCGCTGGGTGGTGAGCTGGAACTGGTGGACGGCGGGACGCTGGCGCATTCGTTTGCCGGGCGTAAACCGATCGCTCTCTAAATCCTTATTGCCTGTTCTGGCCTCATCGCTGGCAAGCCAGCTCCCACAGTGATTTGGGTTGATCACAAAATATGTGAGCAACATCGAACCCTGTTTGAGCTGGCTATATTGTTGCCACAGGAATTTGAGGTTTATCACAAAGTTTGTGAACGACCTCTGCCCCTGTGGGAGCTGGCTTGCCAGCGATGCAGGCGCCTCGGTCTATCAGATTCACACAATATTGTTGAAAACCAAGCAAGCGCTCGGTTAACGTCGGCGAACTCTTCGATGGAGCTCGCCCATGCCTGCCTTTCAGGAATACTTCGACCCCAGCCACCAGATGGTCCGCGACAGCGTCAGACGTTTCGTCGAGCGCGAGGTCCTGCCGGATATTGATGCGTGGGAAGAAGCCGAAAGCTTCCCCCGAGAGCTGTACCTGAAAGCGGGTGCCGCCGGCATCCTCGGCATTGGCTACCCCGAAGCACTGGGCGGCAGCCATGAAGGCGATCTGTTCGCCAAGGTTGCCGCCAGTGAAGAGCTGATGCGCTGCGGCTCTGGCGGCTTGGTAGCCGGGCTGGGTTCGCTGGATATCGGCCTGCCGCCCATCGTCAAATGGGCGCGACCTGAAGTGCGCGATCGCGTTGTGCCGCAAGTGCTCAGCGGCCACAAGATCAGCGCACTGGCCGTCACCGAGCCCGGCGGCGGCTCCGATGTCGCCAATCTGCAAACCCGCGCCGTGCGCGACGGCGACTTCTACCGCGTCAGCGGCAGCAAGACCTTTATCACCAGTGGCGTTCGCGCCGACTTCTACACTGTCGCGGTGCGCACTGGTGCGCCGGGTTTTGGCGGCATCAGCCTGCTGCTGATCGAGAAGGGCACGCCGGGTTTCACCGTTGGCCGACAGTTGAAGAAAATGGGCTGGTGGGCGTCGGACACGGCTGAATTATTCTTCGACGATTGCCGGGTGCCTGTAGGAAACCTGATCGGCGCTGAGAACATGGGCTTCGCCTGCATCATGGGCAACTTCCAGAGCGAACGGCTGGCGTTGGCACTGATGGCCAACATGACCGCGCAGCTTGCGCTCGAGGAGAGCCTGAAGTGGGCACGCGAGCGTGAAGCGTTTGGCAAGCCGATCGGCAAGTTTCAAGTGATCAAGCATCGTCTCGCCGAAATGGCCACGGCGCTGGAGGTGTCGCGTGAGTTCACTTACCGGCAAGCGGCGAAAATGGCGGCGGGGCAGAGTGTGATCAAGGAGATTTCCATGGCCAAGAACTTTGCTACGGACACCTCGGACCGCATCACCACGGAGGCAGTGCAGATACTCGGCGGGTTGGGTTACATGCGTGAAAGTCTGGTGGAGCGGCTGTATCGGGATAACCGCATCTTGTCGATTGGCGGCGGGACGCGGGAGGTGATGAACGAGATCATCGCCAAGCAAATGGGGCTTTGAATCTTGGGTGAGGCTGCTGGCCTCATCGCTGGCAAGCCAGCTCCCACAGGTTTTTGGGGCATACACAATATTTGTGAACGACCGAAATCACTGTGGGAGCTGGCTGCCTGCGACAGCGTCAGTACAGGCGCCGCTTACTTATCGGTCAAGGCAAACTGCGTCAGGCAGAAGGTCGGAATCCCCATATCCTGTAGACGCTGCGAACCGTTCAGCTCCGGCAGATCAATAATCGCCGCCGCCTCATGTACCCGTGCGCCCATGCGCCGAATCAGGTTGGCTGCCGCAATCAGCGTGCCGCCGGTGGCGATCAAATCATCAAACATCACCACCGAGTCGCCTTCGCAAAGGCTGTCGGCGTGCACTTCCAGGAAGGCTTCGCCGTACTCGGTCGCGTAACCTTCAGCCAATACGTCGGCCGGCAGTTTGCCCTGCTTGCGGAACAGCACCAGCGGCTTGTTCAACTGATAGGCCAGTACCGAACCGATCAGAAAACCGCGAGCATCCATCGCGCCGATGTGCGTGAAGTCGGCTTCGACGTAGCGGTGAGCGAAGCTGTCCATCACCAGGCGCAGGGCCGTTGGCGACTGGAACAGCGGGGTGATGTCGCGAAAGATCACGCCCGGTTTCGGGAAGTCGATCACGGGGCGGATCAGGGATTTGATGTCGAAGGAGTCGAAGACCATCGTCGAGGTGTCCTGGCAGGGCTGCAAACGGCGCAGTATACCCGCGGCTGAATCGGTTCGCTCGGCCGCGGGTCGAGATCAGCCTTCCAGCGAGCCGCCAGCCAGGGCGCAGAGCTGGATCGGATCGAGAATGTGGATCTCTTTGCCTTCGGCAGCAATCAGTTGGTTTTGCTGGAAGCGGGTGAATACGCGGGACACGGTTTCCACCGCCAGGCCCAGGTAATTGCCAATTTCATTGCGCGACATGCTCAGGCGGAACTGATTGGCCGAGAACCCGCGAGCGCGGAAGCGTGCTGACAGGTTGACCAGGAAGGTTGCGATACGCTCGTCGGCGGTTTTCTTCGACAGCAGCAGCATCATTTGCTGGTCGTCGCGGATCTCGCGGCTCATCACGCGCATCAACTGACGGCGCAGCTGCGGCAGTTGCAGGGCCAGTTCGTCGAGGCGTTCGAAAGGGATTTCGCAAACCGAAGTGGTTTCCAGTGCCTGGGCCGAGACCGGGTGTTTCTCGGTGTCCATGCCGGACAGGCCGACCAGTTCGCTCGGCAGGTGGAAGCCGGTGAGTTGTTCTTCGCCGGAATCGCTCAGGCTGAAGGTTTTCAGGGCGCCGGAGCGTACTGCATAAACGGAATCAAACGTGTCGCCCTGGCGGAACAGGAACTCACCCTTTTTCAACGGGCGGCCGCGTTTCACGATTTCGTCCAGCGCATCCATGTCTTCCAGATTCAGAGAAAGTGGCAGGCAGAGAGGTGCCAGGCTGCAATCCTTGCAATGGGCCTGGTTGTGAGCGCGCAGTTTGACTGGCTCGGACATTTCTTCAATCCTTGTGGGAAAACACACATAAGCCGTAAGGGTAACTCACGGGAGGACATTCAGGCCAGTCAATGGCGAGTTTGTCCCGCGGGCGTAAAGCCGCAGGGCCACTGGCCGATAAACTGTTATCAGAGCTTTGGAAGGAACCGATTCAATGGCTGCCATTGGTACGCTGGGCCACGCTAGCAGCGGTGTTGAGGCACTGTCGGACCCGTTTAAAAATGCCGACGACAAAGGCCGCGACGCCGAATCGACTACACAGGCAACCCCGACCTTGGTCGAAGGCGTCAAAGTGTCGCTGTCCGGTGCTTCAATCGAGAGATCGGCAGGTTCCGGTGGCGATAATCGCGACATCGAAGAGAGCGGCTTGCCCGAGAACATCCAGCAACTGCTGAAGATGATCCGTAAATTGCAAAAAGAGATCGCCGAGAAAAAGGCGCTCATCGAAAAGATCATGGCCGACAAGCGTCTTTCCAACGAAGAAAAGATCATCAAGGTTGCCGCTCTGCGCGGCGCCATTGCCGCGTTGAACACTGGTCTCATTACCGCCAATCTGGCTTTGTCCAAAGTGGTGGGGCAGTCGGGTCTGACCTCTGATCAGAACATGAAAGTGGGTTCGTTGTTGATGAAAAACTAGATTACCCGCGAGAAGCGCTGGCGATTCTGCTGTTCGAGGTAAGCGTCGAACACCATGCACACCGAGCGCACCAGCAGTCGTCCGGCCGGCAACACTTCGATTCGCTCGCGATCAAGGGTAATCAAGCCATCCTTGGCCATCTCTTGCAGTTGAGGCCACAAAGCGCCGAAGTAACCTTGAAAATCGATGTTGAACTGTTGCTCGATCTCGGCGAAGTCCAGGCTGAAATTGCAGATCAACTGTTGAATCACTTCCCGCCGCAGTCGGTCGTCGGCGTTACACACCAAGCCGCGGCTGGTCGCCAATTGCGCTGAGGCTAGGGTGTTCTGGTATTCGTTGAGGTCGCTGCTGTTCTGGCAGTAGAGATCGCCAATCTGGCTGATCGCCGACACGCCCAGCCCCACCAGATCGCAATGACCGTGGGTGGTGTAGCCCTGGAAGTTGCGCTGCAAGGTTTGTTCTTCCTGAGCGATCGCCAGTTCGTCGTCGGGCAGGGCGAAGTGGTCCATGCCGATGTAGCGGTAACCGGCGGCGGTCAGTTGTTCGATGGTGCGCTGGAGCATTTCCAGTTTTTGCGCGGGGCTCGGCAGTTCCTGACTGTTGATCCGCCGCTGTGGCATGAAGCGTTCCGGCAAGTGCGCGTAGTTAAACACCGAGAGCCGATCCGGTTGCAGGCTGATGACTTCTTCCACCGTGCGGGCGAAGTTCTCCGGGGTCTGTTTGGGCAGGCCGTAAATCAGATCGATGTTGATCGAGCGAAATTGCAGCGTGCGTGCAGCGTCGATCACCGCGCGGGTTTCTTCCAGGCTTTGCAGGCGATTGACCGCGCGCTGCACCGCAGGGTCAAGGTCTTGCAGACCAATGCTGACGCGGTTGAAGCCCAGTTCGCGGAGCAGGCCCATGGTCGACCAGTCGGCTTCACGCGGGTCGATTTCGATGCCGTAATCGCCGGAGTCATCGTCCAGAAGATTAAAGTGCTTGCGCAGATGCGCCATCAATTGGCGCAGTTCGTCGTGGCTGAGAAAGGTCGGCGTACCGCCGCCAAAGTGCAGTTGCTCGACCTTTTGCGCCGGGTCCAGGTGGCAGGCGATCAGCTGGATCTCCTGCTCGAGCCGTTGCAGATACGGCAGGGCGCGGCCGCGATCCTTGGTGATGACCTTGTTGCAGGCGCAGTAGTAGCAAATGTTCGCGCAGAACGGCACATGAACGTACAGCGATAGCGGGCGCTGGGCTTTACGGCTGTCGCGCAGGGCATGGAACAGATCGAACGTGCCGACCTGACTGTTGAATTGCACGGCCGTCGGATATGAGGTGTAACGCGGCCCCGCCAGATCGTAGCGGCGGATCAAATCGGTGTCCCAACGAATGGCGTCGAGCATGCGGGCATTCCCCGGATAGGCTGGCAGTGTGGCGAGTCTAGGGGCGGGCGCGGCGGGGTGTCTTGATTTGCATCAACGGGGTGCATTGGTAGGAGCATTGAGGGATTCTTCGCGAGCAGGCTTGCTCCCACAGGAGGTGTGTGGTTTGCACAGGAACCGTGTCGGCGCGGGCCTGCTCGCGAAGGCCGCGCCTCAGTTTAATGGCCCATCAACCAGTGCTGATGCGGGCCGGGCAATGTCCAGATCCCGAACAGAATCACCAGCAAACCGCCGGCCATTCGCACGCTGCGCTTGCGCAATAGCGCCGTCACCCGTTCGGCGGCGAGGCCGGTGGCCAGCAATACCGGCCACGTGCCGAGCCCGAAGGCGAGCATCAGCAACGCACTATCCAGCGCATTGCCCTGGCTCGCTGACCACAGCAGCGTGCTGTAAACCAGTCCGCACGGCAACCAGCCCCATAGTGCGCCAAGCAGCAAAGCACGGGGCAAGCTCGACACGGGCAATAAACGATTGGCCACGGGCTGAATGTAGCGCCACAAACCGCGACCGAGGCTTTCGATACGGGTCAGACCGCTCCACCAGCCTGCCAGGTACAGGCCCATGGCAATCAGCAGCAACCCGGCCAGTACACGCATGAACAACGCGGCCGGGCTGTTGGCCACCGCCCACCCGGCGAGGCCGATCAGCAATCCGGCCGTGGCATAGCTGAGGATGCGTCCCAGGTTATACGCCAGCAGCAAGCGAAAGCGTCGACTGCGTTGTTCCTTGGGGATCGCCAGGGTCAGCGCGCCCATCAAGCCGCCGCACATCCCCAGGCAATGGCCACCACCGAGCAGTCCGAGGATCAGCGCCGACACCAGCAGTGGTGCCAGTTCAAGCATGAGGAGGGGCCTTGTCGTCCGGTTTCTGCGCGCGGGCTTCGTCCACCGCAGCGGTGTGGTTCGGATCCTGATCATCGAACAGGATACTGTGGGCCGGACCGTCGAGGTCGTCGTACTGGCCGCTGTCCACCGCCCAGAAGAAGATGTACACGGCGATGGCCACGATCAGCAGGGCGGCCGGGATCATCACGTAGAGAGCTGGCATCTGTACTCCATGCCCGCGCGGCTCAGGCCGGCAGCGGACGGGTTTCTGATCGGGCGCAGGCTTGCGGCGAACTCGGCAGGCGAGTCAGGCGCAGGGCGTTGAGCACCACGGTCAACGAACTGATCGACATGCCGACCGCGGCCCACACCGGGGTGATCCAGCCGAGGGCGGCGAACGGCAGCATGAGGCCATTGTACAGCGCGGCCCACAGCAGGTTCTCGATGATTACCCTACGGGTGCGCCGCGCCAGCGTGAACGCTTGCACCAACGCATCGAGGCGATTGGACAGCAGCACCGCATCGGCGCTGGTCTTGGCCAGATCGGTGGCCGATCCCATGGCCACGCTGATGTCGGCGGCAGCCAGCACCGGCACATCGTTGACGCCGTCGCCGAGCATCAGCACTTTGCGACCTTCCTTGTGCAGCTGTTGCAACACTTGCAGCTTGTCATCCGGACGCAAGCCACCACGGGCCTCATCAATGCCTAATTCGGCGGCGACACTGGCGACCATCGGCGAACTGTCGCCGGACAGCAGTAATGTGCGCCAGCCACGCGCCTTGCACGCGGCGAGCAGGGCGGGCGCATCGTCGCGCAGGCGATCGTCGAGCACGAACCACGCCAGCGGTCCCGAACCATCACCGAGCAGCAGCCATTGGCCTGGCTCATCCGGCATCGCCGGGGCTGCGGCGGCACTGAGGGCGCAGACAAAATCAGCCTGGCCGATGCGCAAACGTTGCTCGCCGACAATGCCTTCCAGGCCAAGCCCCGGCGTGCTGTGGACGTCTTCGGCGGCCAACGGTGCCCGGCCAAACGCGCGGGCAATCGGGTGTTCCGAACGGTTTTCCAGCGCGGCGGCGAGGCTCAGGCATTGGTCACTGTTCAGTGCGCCCAGAGGACGAATCGAGCGCAGCACCAGGCGACCTTCGGTGAGCGTGCCAGTCTTGTCGAAGATCACCGTGTCGATCTGATTCAAACCCTCCAGCACATGGCCGCGCGTCAGCAGCAGACCGAGTTTGTGCAGGGTGCCGGTGGCAGCGGTGAGTGCAGTGGGTGTCGCCAGTGACAGCGCGCAGGGGCAGGTGGCGACCAGCATGGCGAGGACGATCCAGAACGCCCGCGACGAATCCAGCTCCCACCACAACAGGCCGATGGCGGCCGCAGCGATCAGTGACAACAGCAAAAACCATTGCGCGGCGCGGTCGGCGATTTCCGCCAGTCGCGGTTTTTCGGCCTGAGCGCGATCCAGCAAACGAACGATGGCTGACAGCCGGGTGTCTTGCCCCAGGGCCAGTACCTGCACGGTCAGCGCGCCTTCGACATTCAGCGTTCCGGCAGTGACCGCATCACCCGCTGCCCGCGGTTGCGGCAGGTACTCGCCCGTCAACAGTGATTCGTCGATGCTCGACTGGCCGTCGAGAATCTTGCCGTCCGCCGGCAGGATCGACCCGGGTTGCACCAGAATTCGCTCGCCCACCCGCAACTCGCTGAGGAGGATGCGCTCGCTCTGGCCGGTCTCATCGAGACGCAGGCACGAGGCTGGCAGCAGATTGACAAGCTGTGCGGTGGCGGCCGCAGTGCGCTCCCGGGCGCGACGTTCCAGATAACGTCCAGCGAGCAGGAACAGCGCGAACATGCCGACCGCATCGAAATACAACTCGCCGACGCCGGTGATCGAGGTCCAGATTCCGGCGATATAGGCGCTACCGATCGCCAGTGAAACCGAGACATCCATGGTGAGATGCCGCGTGCGCAAATCGCGCATGGCGCCCTTGAAAAACGGTGCGCAACTGTAGAAAACGATCGGCGTGGTCAGGAACAGCGCGACCCAGCGCAGGATGGTGTGCAGTTCGGGGCTGAGGTCGATGTTGAATTCTGGCCAGGTGGCCATGGTCGCCATCATCGCCTGAAACCACAGCAATCCGGCCACGCCGAGTTGGCGCAGGGCCAGACGGTTTTCGCTGGCCAGTTGCTCGCTGGCGCGGTCAGCCTGATACGGGTGCGCGGCGTAACCGATGTGGCGCAGTTCGGCGAGGATCTGGCTGAGTGGCAATTGCCCATCGGCCCAGCTCACATGCAGGCGGTGGTTGGACAGGTTCAATCGCGCCTCGGCCACGGCGGGCAGCGTGCGCAGGTGTTTCTCGATCAGCCAGCCACAGGCGGCGCAACTGATGCCTTCCATCAACAGAGTGGTTTCGGCCAGATTGCCTTCGTGGCGGACGAAAGGTTTTTGCACGTCGGCACGGTCGTACAACGCCAGTTCGTCGACCAGTTGCACCGGCAGCGCCTCGGGGTTGGCCGAGGCTTCGCTGCGATGCTGATAGTAGCTCTCGAGCCCGCCGGCCACGATGGCTTCAGCCACAGCCTGACAGCCAGGGCAGCAGAACTCGCGCGGCTCCCCGAGTACGACGGCGGTAAAGCGGCTGCCGGACGGGACGGGCAGGGCGCAGTGGTAGCAGGGGAGTGGGGTGGTCATCGGATATTCACTAATACTGCTGAATCAATACCGCCTCTGTAGGGGCTGCCGCAGGCTGCGATCTTTTGATTTTGTTTTTAAAGCAAAGTCAAAAGATCGCAGCCTGCGGCAGCTCTTACAGGGAGCGGTTTACTTTTTCAGGTCTTCCGCGCCTTGCAGCGGTTCATCACCCAGCAGCAGATCCTTGTCATGGCTGACCAGTTCTTCTTCGAACATCCGCCAGATGTGCTCGTCCTGCGTGCCCAGCAACTCCACAAAGCGGCGACCTTCGACTTTATCGTTCAACTGGCCGATGTAGCGCCCCGATTCAGTTTCGCTGCGGGTCAGGACGATCTTGCGATCCTTCTCCGGCTGAGTCGGCGAGATCAGATTCAGCTCGAGAGTTTTCGGTTGGCTGTCGCCGCTCAATCGCAGGTTGACTTCGCCGGTCACGTCATCCAGAAACACCGCCGCGCGCATCTTCAGGGTTTGCGCCAGCAACTCGCGATCCAGCGAACGGTTGATGCCTTTGCCAGCCTCGTAATAGTTGTCGTTGACCAGATTGTCCGGATTGTTCACCGCGATGGTCACCATGGACAGGGTCAGCGTCACCGAACAGGCCAGTATCGCGATGATGATCCATGGCCAGAGGTGTTTGTACCAAGGGCTTGCGGCGTTTGCTGCGGGCATGTTCAGTTCTCTCAACGAATTTGTGGGCCGATGAATCGGCTCTTGGCTTCAACGTGGACGCTGTCGTCATCGGCATCCTTGAGGATGAATTTCACCTCGTTGGTGCTCGACGGCAGTTGTTCCGCCGCGCTCGACAGTTCGACCGGCATGGTAAAGATATCCCCGGCGGCGACCTTGATCTCGCGCTTGCCTTGCAGGCGCAGGTCCGGCAGACCACTGGCTTGCAGCAGATAGGTGTGGTCGCGCTGATCCTTGTTCATGATCTTCAGGCTGTAGACGTTTTCGATCCGGCCTTCGGCGTTTTCGCGGTACAGCACGCGGTCCTTGCTGACGTCGAAACCCACCAGCGAGCGCATGAAAAACGCCGCAGCCAACAGGCTGATCATCGCCAGCAACACCACGGCATAGCCGATCAGGCGTGGTCGCAGTTTATGGGTTTTCTGGCCGGACAGGTTGTGTTCGGTCGTATAGCTGATCAGGCCGCGCGGGTAATCCATCTTGTCCATGATGCTGTCACAGGCGTCGATGCAGGCGGCGCAGCCGATGCACTCGATCTGCAGCCCGTCACGGATGTCGATGCCGGTCGGGCAGACCTGGACGCACATAGTGCAATCGATGCAATCGCCCAGGCCCATGGCCTTGTAATCGACGCCTTTCTTGCGCGGGCCACGGCTTTCACCACGGCGCGGGTCGTAGGAAACGATCAGCGTGTCTTTGTCGAACATCACGCTCTGGAAGCGTGCGTACGGGCACATGTAAATGCACACCTGCTCGCGCAGCCAACCGGCGTTGCCATAGGTGGCGAGGGTGAAGAAACCAACCCAGAAATACGACCAGCCATCGGCTTGCCCTGTGAAGAACTCAAACACCAGTTCGCGGATCGGCGAGAAGTAACCGACAAAGGTCATACCGGTGACAAAGCCGATCAGCAACCACAGCGTGTGTTTGGCGAGCTTGCGCAGGAACTTGTTGCCGCTCATCGGCGCTTTGTCGAGCTTGATGCGTTGGTTGCGGTCGCCTTCGGTGACTTTTTCGCACCACATGAAAATCCACGTCCACACACTTTGCGGACAGGTGTAGCCACACCAGATGCGCCCGGCATAAACGGTGATGAAAAACAGTCCGAACGCGGCGACGATCAGGATCCCCGACAGCAGGATGAAATCCTGCGGCCAGAAGGTCGCGCCGAAAATGAAGAACTTGCGTTCCGGCAGGTTCCACCACACGGCCTGATGGCCGCCCCAGTTCAGCCACACCGTCCCGAAATACAGCAGGAACAGGCCGGCACCGCCCATCATCCGCAGATTGCGGAACAGGCCGGTGAAAGCACGGGTGTAGATTTTTTCTCGAGAGGCGTAAAGGTCGACGCTGTTGTTCGCGTTTTTACTCGGTGGCGTGACGTCGTGTACCGGAATCTGGTTACTCATCATTGCATCCCACGGCAGTGGAAAAATGCCTCGGTCGATACGTGCCAACCGGGGTCAGAAGGGGCGTTGCAGTGGCGCAATGATACGCCTGTAACGCCGATGAACGGGTGCGACCTTTGGTCGCGTTGGGGAAAAATCCTGAATGGTGTAGCGAATGTAACAAAGCATGATGCAGGTCAATTGACTATAGACGAATCCTCCGTGCCGCTAACTACCGTCGCAACCGAAGCGCAGCGAGAGATGCTGCGCTACTTGATAGCAAGCTTCGCTACTGATCGAAAGTCGTTCAATGTGCATCAGGTGTCTGACAATAACTGGCCATCACGCAAGGTGATCGCCACTGTTGCGGTGCGCTGACAGTCACCATGGACTGAAACGAAAACGGCCCCGTCAAATGACGGGGCCGTTTTTTTTGCTTCAAGCGTTGGCCTTACTCAGCGTTCGCTTCCGGTGCTTTTTCACCGTGGGACAGGCTGTAAACATAAGCCGCCAGCAGGTGAACCTTGTCGTTGCCTTGCAGCTGTTCTTGTGCAGGCATCTGGCCCTGGCGGCCGTAACGGATGGTCTGCTGCAGTTGCGCAAAGCTCGAACCGTAGATGAATGCGCCTGGGTGGGTCAGGTCAGGTGCGCCCATCGCTGGCGTGCCTTTGCCCGCCGGGCCGTGGCAGGCCACGCAGTTGGCGGCGAACAGTTTCTGGCCATTGGCGACGTCTGCCTTGGCGCCTTCCGGCAGCTTGCGACCATCGAGGTTGGTGACCACGAACGCAGCGACATCGGCCACGCCTTGCTCGCCAATCACTTCAGCCCACGCCGGCATAACCGCGTGACGGCCGCCCATGATGGTGGTCTTGATGGTTTCCGCTTCACCGCCCCAGCGCCAGTCGGCGTCGGTCAGGTTAGGGAAGCCATAGGCACCCTTGGCGTCGGAACCGTGGCAGACCGAGCAGTTGGAAGCGAACAGGCGACCACCCATCTTCAGCGCTTGCGGGTCCTTGGCTACTTCTTCGATTGGCATGGCAGCGAACTTGGCGAAGATCGGACCGAACTTGGCGTCCGAGCGAGCCATTTCCTTTTCCCACTCGTGCACGCCAGTCCAGCCGGTCTGGCCGTTGGCGAACGCAGTCTGCTTCTCGGTATCGAGGTAGTTGTAGCCTGGCAGCAGGCCTTTCCAGTTACCCAGGCCCGGGTACAGCACCAGATAACCCAGCGCAAAGATGATGGTGCCCACGAACAGCATGAACCACCATTTCGGCAGCGGGTTGTCGTACTCCTCGATCCCGTCGAACGAGTGGCCGACCGTCTCGTCCGTCTGCTCGGAGCGCTGGCCCTTGCGGGTCGACAGCAACAGCCAGGTCAGGGCGAAGATGGTGCCAAGACTGAGGACTGTGACGTACAGACTCCAGAATGTAGTCATTCTTTGTTACTCCTAGAAGCTTGCTCGACGTGCTTGATGGCTTCGGGATCATCCGCAAAAGGCAGCAAGGTCGCGTCTTCAAACTCCGACTTGCGCTTGGGGCTGAACACCCACAACGCCAGACCGATAAAGGCCACCATCACAACAACGGTGCCCAGGCCACGAATCATCCCGATATCCATCTAAATCACCGTTTGCTTTTGATGATGGTGCCCAGGCCTTGCAGATAGGCCACCAGCGCGTCCATTTCGGTTTTGCC
The DNA here is from genome assembly GCF_044218815.1 of Pseudomonas sp. A0308. Lineage (NCBI taxonomy): Bacteria > Pseudomonadati > Pseudomonadota > Gammaproteobacteria > Pseudomonadales > Pseudomonadaceae > Pseudomonas > Pseudomonas sp. A0308. Next base: position 1,273,362 of record NZ_CP162581.1, on the reverse strand, counting down.
CTTCACGGCATCCTGAGCACCGGCGATGTCTTCATCGGTGTAAGGAACGCCGAGCGTACGCAGGACCTCCATTTTCTTGGCAGTTTCCTTGCCGTCGAGCTTGTTTTCCACGAGGAACGGGTAAGCCGGCATTTTCGACTCAGGCACCACGTTGCGCGGGTTGTACAAGTGCGCACGTTGCCAGTCATCGGAGTAACGACCGCCGACACGGGCCAGGTCCGGACCGGTACGCTTGGAACCCCACAGGAACGGGTGGTCCCAGACGCTTTCACCAGCGACCGAGTAGTGGCCGTAGCGTTCGGTTTCGGCACGGAACGGACGGATCATCTGCGAGTGGCAGCCGACACAGCCGTTGGCGATGTAAACGTCGCGGCCTTCCAGTTCAAGGGCGGTACGCGGCTTCATGCCTTCGACCGGCTTGTTGGTAACGTCCTGGAAAAACAGCGGTACGATCTGGGTCAGGCCACCGACGCTGACGGCGATGACCATGAAGAAGGCCAGCAGGCCAATATTCTTCTCGACAGCTTCATGCTTCATCAGTGAGCTCCAACGACAGCGATCTGGGCAGCGGCTTCGGCTTCAGCCGGGTTCGAGGCGCGCACGGTGCGCCAGACGTTGTAAGCCATCAGCAGCATGCCGCTGGCGAAGAACGCACCGCCCAGGGCACGGACGATAAAGCCCGGGTGACTGGCTTGCAGCGCTTCGACGAACGAGTAGGTGAGGGTGCCGTCATCGTTGATTGCACGCCACATCAGACCCTGGGTGATGCCGTTGACCCACATCGACGCGATGTAGAGCACGGTACCGATAGTCGCGAGCCAGAAGTGCGCGTTGATCAGGCCGACACTGTGCATCTGCGCACGACCGAACAGTTTCGGGATCATGTGGTAGATCGCGCCGATCGAGATCATTGCCACCCAGCCCAGAGCGCCGGCGTGTACGTGGCCGATGGTCCAGTCGGTGTAGTGCGACAGCGAGTTGACGGTCTTGATCGCCATCATCGGCCCTTCGAAGGTCGACATGCCGTAGAACGCCAGCGATACCACGAGGAAGCGCAGGATCGGGTCGGTGCGCAGCTTATGCCAGGCGCCCGAGAGGGTCATCATGCCGTTGATCATGCCGCCCCAGCTTGGCGCCAGCAGGATGATCGACATCGCCATGCCTAGCGATTGTGCCCAATCCGGCAGCGCGGTGTAGTGCAAGTGGTGCGGGCCGGCCCAGATGTACAGGGTGATCAGTGCCCAGAAGTGCACGATCGACAGGCGATAGGAGTAGATCGGACGTTCGGCCTGTTTCGGCACGAAGTAATACATCATCCCCAGGAAGCCGGTGGTCAGGAAGAAACCCACGGCGTTGTGGCCGTACCACCACTGGATCATCGCGTCGGTCGCGCCCGAGTAGGCGGAGTAAGACTTGAACAGATTCACCGGCAGGGAGGCATGGTTGACGATGTGCAGCATTGCGGTCACGACGATGAACGCACCGTAGAACCAGTTACCGACATAGATGTGTTTGGTTTTGCGCTTGGTGATGGTGCCGAAGAACACCAGCCCGTAGGTCACCCAGACAATGGCCAGCGAAATGGCGATCGGCCATTCCAGTTCCGCGTATTCCTTGGTGGTGGTGTAACCCAGCGGCAAGGTAATGATCGCGCCGACGATTACCGCTTGCCAGCCCCAGAAGGTGAAGGCGGCGAGGCTGTCGGAAATCAGTCGCGTCTGGCAGGTTCGCTGCACGACATAGTAGGAAGTGGCAAACAGTGCACAACCACCGAAGGCGAAAATCACCAGGTTTGTGTGCAACGGGCGCAGGCGTCCAAAGCTCGTCCACGGCAGACCGAAGTTCAATTCCGGCCAGACCAGTTGCGAGGCGATGAAAACACCGAGCCCCATGCCAAGGATCCCCCAGACCACCGTCATGATGGCGAACTGGCGGACTACCTTATAGTTATAAGCAGTCGGACTGATTGCTGTGCTCATTCTAAGGTTCCACGGTTTGGGTATTTTATTAGGATTAATTCGGCCGCAAGTATGGGGAAAGCAGGGGGTCATTGCAACGCGCCATGACCTAGGTCAATGCTTTCCAACGCTGATTCTGCGGCCTTTCCATGCGCCGCGTAAGGACAAAATCGGCCTCGGACAAAATGTCGCAGCCGAAGAAAAAAGCGAGGGGTTCAGGTCGCGTGTAACGAGGTGTGTTCAAACGGTCCGTTCGGCTGACGGACGGCAATCGGCTCGACAGCCGGTATCTACCGGCGTTTGCGGCCACATCAGTCAGCCATTTCGCAGAACACAGCGGTTAGCGTCGACCTGGAACCGGCACGAGCCAGTCCTCATCGAGCAAGCGTAGACCCGAATCAGGGGAACCGAAAGGCGAGGGAGTGAAGGGTGCGACAATGCGTCGCAAAGGGGCAGGAAACTGCCGCACCTTAATCGGTGCGGCATAGGTGTAGGCAATGTTATCTATTTATTGTCTTCAGTTATAAGTTTTTCTGTGCTCAATCCATGGCTCAGGCTGTATACATAAGCTGCGAGCAATTGCACCTTGTCGTTACCCAGCAGTTCGTTTTGCGCGGGCATATGGCCCTGACGACCGTGGCGAATGGTTTGTTCAAGCTGAGTAAGGCTGGTGCCATAGATAAACCCGGCCGGGTGCGTCAGATTCGGCGCGCCCATGGCTTCAGTGCCTTTGCCGGTTGCCCCGTGACACGCCACGCAAGTGGTGTTGAAGGCTTGCTGTCCGGCTTGCAGATCAGCCTTGCTGTCGGCAGGCAACGGCAGGCCGGCCAGTTCGTGACGCACGTACGCCGCGACGTTCTTCACGCCCGCTTCGCCCAGCACTTCGCCCCAGGCCGGCATTGCTGCCACCCGGCCACCCATGATGGTGGTCTTGATGGTGTCGGCATTGCCGCCCCAGCGCCAATCGCTGTCGGCGAGGTTAGGGAAGCCGAACGCGCCTTTGGCGTCGGAGCCGTGGCACACCGAGCAGTTGGAAGCGAACAGACGGCCACCCATTTTCAGCGCCTGCGGATCCTTTGCCACTTCTTCCACCGGCATGGCGGCGAACTTGGCGAAGATCGGCCCGAACTTGGCGTCAGCCTTGTTCATTTCCTTTTCCCACTCGTGCACGCCGGTCCAGCCGTCCTCGTAACCCGGCAGGACGCCTTTCCAGTTGCCCAGACCCGGATAAAGGATCAGGTAGCCCACAGAAAACACCAGTGTGCCGGCGAACAGCATGAACCACCACTGCGGCAGCGGGTTGTCGTACTCCTCGATGCCGTCAAAGCTGTGGCCCATGGTCTGGTCGACGCTGCCCTTGGTTTCGCCCCGGCGGGTGCCGATCAGCAGCCACGTCAGGCCGATCAGGCTGCCGATGGTCAGTACGCAGATCCACGTACTCCAGAAGGTGGTCATGGCCGGGTACTCCTTGTTTCAGATGCTGGGGTAGTGTCGGGTTGCGGTTCGTCGGCGAACGGCAGCAGACGCGCTTCGGCGAATTCCGGATTGCGCTTGCGGTTGAACACCCACAGGGTCAAGCCAACGAAGGCGACGAACACCACAACGGTGCCTAAGCCACGAATCAGTCCTGCACTCATTTCAAAGACCATGGCTCACCTCTTGCTCTTGATTGCAGTGCCGAGCACTTGCAGGTAGGAGATGAGTGCGTCCATTTCGGTCTTGTCCTTGAGGCTGGCCACCGCGCCGCTGATGTCGTCGTCGGTGTACGGCACGCCGAGGGTGCGCATGGTCTTGAGCTTGGTTTCGGTGTGGCTGCTGTCGACCGCTTGCGTGACCAGCCATGGGTAGGCCGGCATTTTCGATTCCGGTACGACGTTGCGCGGGTTGTACAAATGCGCGCGGTGCCAGTCATCCGAGTAACGTGCGCCGACCCGTGCCAGATCCGGCCCGGTGCGTTTCGAGCCCCACAGGAACGGGTGATCCCAAACGCTTTCCCCGGCCACCGAGTAGTGCCCGTAGCGCTCGGTTTCAGCGCGGAACGGCCGGATCATCTGTGAATGGCACTGGACGCAGCCTTCGCGGATGTAAATGTCGCGACCTTCCAGTTGCAGCGCGGTGTAGGGCTTCATGCCTTCCACCGGTTTGTTGGTGACGTCCTGGAAGAACAGCGGGACGATCTGGGTCAGGCCGCCGATGCTCACGGCGAACACCATCAACAGCATCAGCAGGCCGACGTTCTTTTCAATCGTTTCGTGTTTCATGGCGGACTCCTCAGGCCATCTGCGCGGCGGCAACGACGTCAGCAGGCTGCGAGGCCCGCACCGTGCGCCAGGTGTTGTAAGCCATCAGGAACATGCCGCTGAGGAAGATCGCCCCGCCAACCAGCCGCACGACAAAGCCTGGGTGGCTGGCCACCAGGGTTTCGACGAAGGAGTAGGTGAGCGTGCCGTCCTCGTTGACCGCGCGCCACATCAGGCCCTGGGCGATGCCGTTGACCCACATCGAGGCGATGTAGAGCACGGTACCGATGGTGGCGAGCCAGAAGTGCGCGTTGATCAGGCCGACGCTGTGCATCTGCGCCTTGCCGAAGATTTTCGGGATCATGTGATACAGCGCGCCGATGGAAATCATCGCTACCCAGCCCAGAGCGCCGGCGTGAACGTGGCCGATGGTCCAGTCGGTGTAGTGGGAGAGGGCGTTGACGGTCTTGATCGCCATCATCGGACCTTCGAAGGTCGACATGCCGTAGAACGCCAGCGAGACCACGAGGAAGCGCAGGATCGGGTCACTGCGCAACTTATGCCACGCGCCCGAGAGGGTCATCATGCCGTTGATCATGCCGCCCCAGCTCGGTGCCAGCAGAATCAGCGACATCACCATGCCCAGCGACTGTGCCCAGTCTGGCAGCGCGGTGTAGTGCAAGTGGTGCGGGCCGGCCCAGATATACAGGGTGATCAGTGCCCAGAAGTGCACGATCGACAGGCGATACGAATACACCGGACGCTCGGCCTGTTTCGGCACGAAGTAGTACATCATCCCGAGGAAACCGGCGGTGAGGAAAAAGCCTACGGCGTTGTGGCCGTACCACCATTGCACCATCGCGTCTGTCGCGCCGGAGTACAGCGAGTAGGACTTGGTAAAACTGACCGGAACTTCCAGGTTGTTGACGATGTGCAAAATCGCCACGGTGATGATGAACGCGCCGAAGAACCAGTTGCCCACATAAATGTGTTTGGTCTTGCGCTGCATGATCGTGCCGAAGAACACGACCGCGTAGGCGACCCAGACGATGGTGATCAGGATGTCGATCGGCCACTCCAGCTCGGCGTATTCCTTGGAGCTGGTGTAACCCAATGGCAGGCTGATCGCCGCCAACAGGATCACCAGTTGCCAGCCCCAGAAGCAGAATGCGGCAATCCTTGGCGCAAACAGTTGGGTCTGGCAGGTGCGTTGTACCGAGTAGAACGAACTGGCGAACAGCGCGCAGCCGCCGAACGCGAAGATCACCGCGTTGGTGTGCAGAGGGCGTAGACGGCCGAAACTGGTCCAGGGTAAATCGAAGTTGAGCTCGGGCCAGACCAATTGGGCCGCGAGAAAAACCCCGAGCCCCATGCCGACGATGCCCCACACCACCGTCATAATGGCGAATTGGCGGACCACCTTGTAGTTGTAGGCGGTACTGATAGAAGTGTTCATGGTTCCCCATCCACGGTTCAGCCGAAGTGACCGCGCGCAAAAGAGCCGCAAATCCTTCGCCTGGAGTTATAGGCAGACTAAAAGCGAGGCAAGCATGAACAAACAGCACAAGGCCAGTATTGACGGGGATCAATGGGCGCAGTGCGTACGTGATCATGGGTGGCTTTGGAACGCCGCCAGTGGCGAGGCTTCGGCGACGTTGATCCTGGCGCATGGGGCGGGGGCGCCGATGGACAGTGACTGGATGACGGATATGGCTGGGCGCCTTGCTGCACTTGGGGTCAATGTGTTGCGGTTTGAGTTTCCGTATATGGCGCAGCGGCGGGTTGATGGGGTGAAGCGGCCGCCGAATCCTGCGCCGAAACTGCTGGAATGTTGGCGTGAGGTGTTCGCTGAGGTGCGACGTCATGTCGCTGGGGCTTTGGCCATTGGAGGTAAGTCGATGGGCGGGCGGATGGCGAGTCTTTTGGCTGACGAATTGGCTGCCGATGCGTTGGTGTGTTTGGGGTATCCGTTTTATGCGGTGGGCAAGCCGGAGAAGCCTCGGGTTGAGCATTTGGCTGGTTTGAAGACGCGGACGTTGATTGTGCAGGGGGAGCGGGATGCGCTTGGCAATCGTGAAGCTGTCGTGGCTTACACCTTGTCACCGAGTATTGAGGTGGCGTGGCTAGCGGCCGGGGATCATGATTTGAAGCCGTTGAAGGTTTCCGGTTTTACCCATGAGCAGCATTTGGCTTGCGCTGTGCAGAAAGTAGCTTCGTTTCTTCGGTAATGTCTGGGTGAATATCCGTTGCTGCGGTGATGGCTGATTGTGGTTCCGCCCTTACGGCGGGTCACTTTTTCCAGACGCCGAAAAAGTAACCAAAAAGGCTTGCTCCTGCGTTCGGCCCGCTCGCTGGGGCTCGGGGTTCCTTCGCTGCGGGATCGATCCGGGCGCAGCGTCTCCGGTTTGCTGCGCTGCACCTCCTCTCGCTGTGTTTGGCTTCGCCAAACGGTCGCTGCGCTCCCACCCCCGGATCAATCCCTCCACTCAGCCTTCCGACGTCGCCCGTGGATCAAGATCAAGATCAAGAGCGGCAGCCGAGCTAACGCTCATCCTGTTGAGTGGTGAAGAGCAGAAGCGGTGCGCGTTCTGCTTTTGCTTTTCTTTGGGAGCTGGCTTGCCAGCGATGGCGGCCTGACAGCCGACCAATCTCTAAGTGACGCACCCTGTCCAACTGTAGGAGCGAGCCTGCTCGCGAAAACGGTCTGACAGCCGAGCATTCTCTAACTGGACACACTCGATCCCTTGTGGGAGCTGGCTTGCCAGCGATGGCGGCCTGACAGCCGACCAATCTCTAAGTGACGCTCCCGGTCCAACTGTAGGAGCGAGCCTGCTCGCGAAAACGGTCTGATATCCAACCAATCTCTAACTGAACACACTCCATCCAATGTGGGAGCTGGCTTGCCAGCGATGGCGGCCTGACAGCCGACCAATCTCTAACTGACGCACCCTGTCCAACTGTGGGAGCGAGCCTGCTCGCGAAAACGGTCTGACATCCAACCAATCTCTAACTGGACACACTCCATCCAATGTGGGAGCTGGCTTGCCAGCGATGGCGGCCTGACAGCCGACCAATCTCTAAGTGACGCACCCGGTCCAACTATGGGAGCGAGCCTGCTCGCGAAAGCGGTCTGACATCCAACCAATCTCTAACTGAACACACTCCATCCAATGTGGGAGCTGGCTTGCCAGCGATGGCGGCCTGACAGCCGACCAATCTCTAACTGAACACACTCCATCCAATGTGGGAGCTGGCTTGCCAGCGATGGCGGCCTGACAGCCGACCAATCCCTTACTGACGCACCCGGTCCAACTGTAGGAGCGAGCCTGTTCGCGAAAGCGATCTGACAGACAACATAAATGAACAGGGCAATTTCCAGCTTTTTCTGTCAGTAAACGCGATCCTGCGAGCGCGTTTAAACCACACAAAGCGTTACGCCATGAGGCCTACAACACCTTGCGTCGTTACCTACGCGTACGCCAGAATCCGCCGGCTTACGTGGCTATAGGCCGGGCTATATCGTTTCCCCGTCACTGCAAATCAGTGATCGGGTTTGGTAGCCCGTCTGTAATAGCTGTGTGGCAACACCGTACACCGTCTCTTTTTTGGGGATCGGTTTTATGGTGGTCATGCGTGGGGCTCACTCGTGAGCGCCGGGTTCCTATTGCAGCCGGTCTACCAACCCGCGTATGGCCACCACCCACTCGTTTGGTAGCGAGAGTGATGGCTCCTTAAACTGCGATAGGAGTTTCATCCATGTTCAAAATCACACCAAACCCACCAGCCACTGATCCAATCCCCCACGACCCAGCGCTTAGCCCGCAAAAGATCAAAGAAGCAACCGACCGCGCCCTCGACTACTACCTCAAACCCGAAGACCTGGCGGCCCCGCCAACCTCGCCCAAGTTTCGCCCCGTCTTTCTCGTCGACCCCACCCTGGATGACGAAACCCTGCTCGTCGAAGCCTGCGAGTCGCTGTCTTACGCCCATGCCATGGCCGGTAACATCGCCCACTCAATCGGCGGCCCGGAGCGCAAACCGCTGCTGGCGCTGCAACAGGTGATCATGCTCAACGAACTGTTGGTCAATCGACTGCTGGATAAGCTGAAGTTGCCTCAGTAATTTCGCTGGCTGTTATGGCCTCATCGCGAGCAGGCTCACTCCTACGAGGGATTGTCGTTGGACACAAATCTGTGATCCCACTACGTTCCAAAGTGGGAGCGAGCCTGCTCGCGAAAACGGTCTGACATCCAACCAATTTCTAACTGAACACACTCCATCCAATGTGGGAGCTGGCTTGCCAGCGATGGCGGCCTGACAGCCGACCAATCTCTAAGTGACGCACCCGGTCCAACTGTAAGAGCGAGCCTGCTCGCGAAAGCGGCCTAAGAAACAACATCAATACAATAGGGGAATTTCCAGTTTTCTCTATCAGTAAACGCAATCCTGCAAGCACGTTTAAACCACACAACCCGTTACGCCATCGGGCCTACAACTCCTTGCGCCGTTACCTACGCGTACGCCAGAATCCGCCTGCTTACGCGGCTATGAGGTGGGTTGTATCGTTTCCCTGTCACTGGAAAACAGTGATCGGGTTTGGTAGCCCGCTTCGAAACCGTATGGTGTCACCGTACGCAGTCCCTTTTTGGGGGCTCAGATTTTTATGGTGGACATGCGTGGGGCTCATTCGTGAGCGCCGGGTTTCCCGTTTCGACCGGTCTACCAACCCACGTATGGCCACCACCCACTCGTTTGGTAGCGAGGGTGATGGCTCCTAATATTCGAAACTGGAGTTACACCTATGTTCAAAATCACACCAAACCCACCAGCCACAGACCCAATCCCCCACGGCCCAGCGCTTAGCCCGCAAAAGATCAAAGAAGCGACCGACCGCGCCCTTGACTACTACCTCAAACCCGAAGACCTCGCGGCCCCGCCAACCTCGCCCAAGTTTCGCCCCGTCTTTCTCGTCGACCCCACCCTGGATGACGAAACCCTGCTCGTCGAAGCCTGCGAGTCGCTGTCTTACGCCCATGCCATGGCCGGTAACATCGCCCACTCAATCGGCGGCCCGGAGCGCAAACCGCTGCTGGCGCTGCAACAGGTGATCATGCTCAACGAACTGTTGGTCAATCGACTGCTGGATAAGCTGAAGTTGCCTCAGTAAATTCGCTGGCTGTTATGGCCTCATCGCGAGCAGGCTCACTCCTACAAGGGATTGTCGTTGGACACAAATCTGTGATCCCACTACGTTCCAAAGTGGGAGCGAGCCTGCTCGCGAAAGCGCTCTGCCAAGCACTATCACTTTCAGACAAGCAACAAAAAACCCGGAAGCTTTCGCCGTCCGGGCTTTGAAGATCAAAAGATCGCAGCCTTCGGCAGCTCCTACATTGGAATGCATGTTCCTGTAGGAGCTGCCGCAGGCTGCGATCTTTTGCTTTTAGCGGTTAAACCGCTCCACCAACGAGTACTGCGTATTGGCAGTCTTGGTCAGCTCTTCGCTCAGCAGCGCCGAGTTGTGCGCCTGTTCCGAGGTCTGGTCTGCCAGTTCCGAAATGTTGCTGATGTTGCGGCTGATTTCTTCGGCCACAGCACTTTGCTCTTCGGTCGCGGCGGCGATCTGGGTGGTCATGTCGGTGATGTTGGCCACCGCTTCGCTGATACCGACCAGCGCCTGGTCCGCTTCCAGCACCCGCGCGACACCTTCTTCGGCCTGGCGATGCCCGGCTTCCATGGTTTGCACAGCGCTCGAAGCAGTCTGCTGCAGCTTGGCGATCAGGGCATGGATCTGCCCGGTGGATTCGCTGGTGCGTTGCGCCAGTTGACGAACTTCATCCGCTACCACGGCAAAACCGCGACCCATCTCGCCGGCACGGGCCGCTTCGATGGCGGCGTTGAGCGCGAGCAGGTTGGTCTGGTCGGCGATGCCTTTGATCACATCGACAACGCCACCAATTTCGTCGCTGTCTTTCGCCAGTTGGGTGACGGTCAGGCCGGTTTCACCCACAACAACCGACAAGCGCTGAATGGCTTCGCGGGTTTCGCCGGCGATGTCGCGTCCGCGACCTGTCAGGCGATTGGCTTCCTGCGTGGCGTCGGCGGTGCGCTGTACGTGGCTGGCCACTTCTTGCGTGGTCGCGGCCATCTGGTTGACGGCGGTGGCGACTTGTTCGGTTTCCACGCGCTGACGTTCCAGGCCGGTCGAGCTGCTGTGTGCCAGAGCATCGGACTGCCTGGCTTGATCGGTCAGGTGCTCGGCAGTGTCCTGCAGACGGGTCAGACAGGTTTTGAGACGGGCTTCCTGACTGAGGATCGACATTTCCAGACGTGCTTGCGCGCCACGGCTGTCGGTGTACATCTGCGCGATCAGCGGGTCGGAGGTGGTCTGCTCGGCCAGACGCAACAGGCGCTTGAGCCCGCGTTGCTGCCATTGCAGGCCCATCAGGCCCAGTGGCACCGACAGAGCGGCCGCCAGGGCAAAGCCCCACTGTGAAGTCAGCGTGGCACCGATCATGAAGCTCAGTTGGCTGACCAGAATGAACGGCAGCCAGTCCTGCAGCACCGGCAGCCATTTATCGCTGGAAGGAATCGCCGACTTGCCCTGATTGATGCGTTGGTAAAGCGCTTCGGCGCGGCGGATCTGTTCGGCGGTGGGTTTGATCCGCACCGACTCGTAACCGATCACCTGATTGCCGTCGAACACCGGTGTTACATAGGCGTTAACCCAGTAATGGTCACCGCTCTTGCAGCGATTCTTGACGATGCCCATCCATGGCAAGCCTTGTTTCAGTGTGCCCCACATGTGCGAAAACACCGCAGCCGGGACGTCGGGGTGACGAACCAGGTTGTGCGGCGCACGGATCAGTTCCTCACGCGAAAACCCGCTGATCTCGACGAAAGCGTCGTTGCAGTAGGTGATCATGCCCTTGGCGTCGGTTGTGGAAATCAACCGTTGCTGAGCCGGGAAGGTCCGTTCGCGTTGTGTAATGGGCTGGTTGTTACGCATGTTTTTCAATCCGCAAGGCTTTGAAAGGTTGTCGGCGCTGTCAGGAAATTATTGAATTTTTCTTTCAGTAATCAGCACGGCGTCGCAAAACGCGGCTTGCATCAACCGGCAAGCATCGGATAGGTGAACAAGCCAAAATGCAGCACATTCAGCCCGAAGTGTGTGGCGATCGCCGCCCCGAGTCCGCCGAAACGGTAGGCCAGACCATAGCCGACACCCGCCAGGCCCGCCAGTAATACCCAAGTCCAGCCAGCGCCGACATGCGCCAGTGCGAACAGTGAAGACGCCAGCAGCAGGGCAAGGTTTTCTCCATACGGCAGATGCTTGAAGCGCCGGCTCAAGCCACCTTGTATATAGCCGCGAAACAACGCTTCCTCGACCAGCGTCACCAGCAGCAAGTTGTTCAGCACCCACAACCACGCCTGATCCGGCCATTTCGGCGCCCAGGCGATAACGCCAAGCAACACCGCACCACCGAGCGCCAGGACCGCGCTTAACGTCAGGCCCATGGCGGTGGCATACACCGTCAGGCGCAACGAGCGCCGCGCGACAATCCATGGGCAGACCAGCAACAGCCAGAAGCCGACCAGTGGTTTGTCCTGATTCAGGTACATCGAAAAGCGCGCAGCGTTATCAGTGAAACGCTGCGGATCAATAGCGCGACCGTTGTAAAAACCCGGCAACCAATGCATCGCCAACGCCAAGGTCATTACAATGAACAGGCCGTGGCCGAGATAGCGTGCGAACGGCACTTCTTGCTGGCGTACCGCGTACCCGGCAAACAGCAGCAGGCCAACGGAAATCAGTGCCAGCCAGCCGAGTTGGCCGTAGCTGAGCGCCATTCCGTAGCCGAGGCTGAGCAGCGCCAGATAAAGCCAAGGCAAAGCCTTCATCGAAAGTCCCTGTAAAAGTGGGTGGAAGGGCTTTCTACACGGGTGGGCGGCGGGGGACAAGTAAAGGTGAGGCGGGAAGTCGGTACAACACCAATATCGGTGGCCAAACACAAATCCCAATGTGGGAGCGAGCCTGCTCGCGAATGCGGTGTGACAGGCAATAGATGTATCGACTGATACACCGCATTCGCGAGCAGGCTCGCTCCCACAGGGGATTTTTATTCCATCAGGACTTGGCTGAAGGTTCAGCGCAGGTTGAGTTTCGCCGCAGCACGCGCGGTAATTTCCGTGCGCAATTTCAACGATGGCGCCGCACGCAACCGGGCCTCGTCGACGATTACACTCGGCGCTGAATCCGGCGACCCCGAGTTAAATGGCGGCGCCGGAGCATACTCAAGCTGCAGTTGCACCAACTGCGCCGTCTCGGCATCAACCAGTTCAGCCGCCAGCACCAAGGCAAAATCAATCCCGGCCGTAATCCCGCCGCCGGTGAACAGATTGCCGTCACGCACTACCCGATCCTTCACGGCAATCGCCCCCAGCGTCGGCAGCAAATCGTGATAAGCCCAGTGTGTCGTCGCGCGTTTGCCTCGTAGCAGACCCGCCGCGCCGAGCACCAGCGAGCCGGTGCACACCGAGGTCACGTAACGCGCTTGCGCGGCCTGGCGTTTGATGAAGGACAGCGTCTGCTCATCCTCCATCAACGGCCCGACGCCAGCGCCACCGGGCACACAGATCACATCCAGATCCGGACAGTCCTCGAATATGGTGGTCGGTTTCAGCAGCAGACCGGTGCTGGCGGTGATCGGCATCAGGTCTTTCCAGATCAGGTGCACCTTCACGCCCGGCAGCGAGGCGAGCACGTCATATGGGCCGGTCAGGTCGAGTTGCTGTACCTGCGGAAACAACAGAAAACCGATCTGCAACGTCATGGTGTTTTTCTCCATTAAGAGGGTGGACGGCTTCACTGTAGGCGCGTACGTTCTGGCGCATACGCCAATAACCCCACGAATTACGCCAAATGCCCAAAGCCATTCACGTACTCGCGTTTGCCAACATGCAGATCCTCGACGTCACCGGCCCGTTGCAGGTGTTTGCTTCGGCCAATGACCTTTGTCGGCAACGCGGCCTGCCTGTTCCATATGCGCCGACGGTCATTGCCAGCGAGGGCGGGGCGGTGATGTCGTCGGCGGGGCTGGCGGTGCTCGCCGAACCGCTGCCGTTGGAGGCCAGCGACACGCTGATCATCGCCGGTGGCTGGGGCATTTATCCGGCGGCGGAGGATAGGCCGCTGGTGGATTGGGTGCGCAAACACGCGGCGAAATGCCGGCGCGTGGCTTCGGTGTGTACCGGCGCGTTTCTGTTGGCGGCCAGCGGCTGGCTCGATGGTCGGCGCGTCGTCACTCACTGGACGCGTTGCGAGCAACTGGCGCAGCAGCATCCGAAGTTGCAGGTCGAGGCCAATCCGATCTTCATCAACGACGGCCCGGTCTGGACCTCGGCGGGGGTTACCGCCGGCATCGATCTGGCACTGGCGATGGTCGAGCAAGACCTCGGCAGCGACATCGCACTGGATGTCGCCCGGCACTTGGTGGTGTTCCTCAAACGCCCGGGCGGGCAGTCACAGTTCAGCGTGACGCTATCACTGCAGAACCAAGGCAACCGTTTCGATGACCTGCACGCATGGATTGCCGAAAACCTCACCTGCGACCTCGGTGTGCCGACCCTCGCCGAACAGGCCGGCATGAGCGAACGCAGCTTCGTCCGCCACTACCGCGCCGACACCGGCCAGACCCCGGCGCGTGCGATCGAACTGATCCGCGTCGAAACGGCTCGGCGTTTGCTTTGCGATACCGGGCTCCCTGTAAAACGCATCGCGGCAAATTGCGGGTTTGGCAGTGAGGAGACCTTGCGTCGTAGTTTTCTGCGGGCGATTGGGGTGACGCCGCAGGCGTATCGGGAGCGGTTTTCGGTTAACGCTGCAACAATCAACACTGAAGTGGTCGCGTGAAGCTGAACCTGCGGCGAGGGAGCGAGCTTCCTCGCCGCAAATGATTCAGGCCTCGGCTTCCGCCACCTGATTAAAATACTTCGTCCGATCCGGCGTGAACGTCACCACCATTTTCGTCCGCGAACACGTCAGCGAACGCTCCTCAGCCAAATCGATATCCAGATCCTCCCCACGCAAGCCTTGCCACTGCGCGAGGTATTTCAGTGAGCCGTATTTTTCGTTCTTCTTCAGGCTGCGGCTAACGCCACCTTTCCAGCCGAGGACGGGCAGTTCATTGGCGATGCAGCGTTGGGCGAGGTCGGGGAAACGGGCGGCGCGCTGGCGGCCGATTTCCCAGCATTTGATCAGGCCTTTGTCGGCGGCTTCCCAGAGCTGGGTGCGGCTCAGGCCGGTGCGCAGGGCGCTGTCGATGTTGCGCTGGACGTGCTGGGACATTCTGCTTCCTTGAATTCGGGTTTTGTTGGACAGCTCCGCTGTGCCCGTTGCGGTGGATGGTAGGGGCGGATGTAACAGCTGGCAACAAGGTATTTCGGGGTGTAAGTGCGAGTGGCGGGGGAGGGAGGGGTCAACAATTGTTACGAGTTTGTAGTCCCTCGCTGGAGGGACAGGGGTTTGCTGCTTCAGGCGCAGGCTTGCGTCCTACAGCGAAGGTTTTTTCAGGGAAGTTTCCGACAGACTCCGGCGACTTTTACGGTTGCCATTCACTCTTTTCCCCACTCAAACGTCGATCGAGAAAACTCGCCGCACTGATCAATGCCAGATGTGTCAGCGCTTGCGGTGTATTGCCCAGATGCCGTCCATGGCTGTCGAATTCTTCGGCGTACAGCCCCAGCGGATTGGCGTATCGCAGCAACTGTTCGAATTCCAGATGGGCCTTTTCCACCTGGCCGGCGCGGGCCAGGCATTCGACGTACCAGAACGAACACGCGGCAAATGCGCCTTCGGTCCCGGCCAGACCATCAATGCCTGCCTCTTCGTTGCGATAGCGATAAACCATGCCGTCGCGCACCAAACTCTTTTCGATGGCCTCAAGTGTCGATAGCCAGCGTGGATCCTTGGCGCTGACGAAACGCACCAGCGGCATCAACAGCATGGAACCGTCGAGTGCGGTGCCGCCCTTGTACTGGACGAAATGCCCGCGTTCTTCATCCCAGAAGTTGTCCCAGATGTCGGCGTAGATCGCCTGGCGGGTCTGGTCCCATTGGGCAAACGGCGCTGGCAATGAACGTTTCGAGGCGAGGCGAATCGCTCGGTCCAGCGCCACCCAGCACATCAGCCGTGAGTGCAAAAAGTGATGCTGCTCACCGCGCATTTCCCAAATGCCTACATCCTTGGTCTGCCATGTCTCACACACCTGATCGACAACTTCGCGCACATGTTTCCAGCCTTCGTGGGAAATGGCGTCGCCGTACTTGTTGACCAGATACACCGCGTCCATCAATTCGCCGAAGATATCCAGCTGAATCTGGTCATACGCACCGTTGCCGATGCGCACCGGTTTCGCGCCGCCGTGCCCCGACAGATGCGCAAGCTCGGTTTCCGGCAGTTCCTGGCGGCCGTCGATGGCATACAGAATGTTCAGTTTCATCGGCTGGCAGTTGCAATCGCTGACCCGTCCGCGCAGCCAGCGCATGTAGGCGTTGGCTTCGCTGACGAACCCCAGGCGCATGAATGCGTAAACGGTAAACGAGGCGTCGCGGATCCAGGTGTAGCGGTAATCCCAGTTGCGTTCACCGCCCGGGGTTTCCGGCAGGCCGAAAGTGGCGGCGGCGAGGATCGCGCCGTGTTTGCGTGAGGTCAGCAGCTTGAGCGCAAGCGCCGAGCGGTTGACCATTTCGCGCCAGCGTCCGCGGTAAGTCGACTGGCCGATCCAGTCACGCCAGAACTTCAGCGTGCGCTCCATGCAGAAATCGCCGGCGCCCTCGATGAAACGCGGGTCGTCGGTCGCGCCGAGCATGAAAGCGGCGGTCTGGTTCTGTGTCAGCGTGAAGTGGGCGACGGCTGCATTTGCGTCAACCTGCATCGGCTGATCCGACGCCAGACGCAGTGTCGGTTGGCCGGTTGCGCTGAACAGCACGTCCTTCTGATCGGCCTGCCCGCGCGTGTCGGCGCGGGCGTAGTCGTGGCGCACGGCGCAGCGCATATGGAACGTTGCTTCGCCGCTGACCACGCGCACGCGGCGCATCAGCAGCGGCAGGTCATCTTCGCTATCGCCCACTGGCAGCATGTCGGTAATTTCCACCACGGCAAATTCGCTGAGCCAGCGGGTTTGCAGAACGTTGGTGTCCGGCAGGTAAATCTGCTCACGTCGCGCATCGGGCAAGTCCGGCGCAAGCTGGAAAATTCCCGCGTCGGGTGTGTCCAGCAACGAACAGAAAATCGATGGACTGTCGAACTCCGGCCAGCAGAAAAAATCCACGCTGCCCTTGTCGTTGACCAGCGCTGCACTGCGCATGTCGCCGATGATGCCGTGGGCGTCGATCGGGCTTTGTTGTTCTTGATGATGCTCAGCCATTGCCGCGAAACTCCGGATAGAGGCTCATGCCGCCGTCGATGAACAGGGTTGTGCCGACGATGTAATCGGCGGCGTCGGAGGCGAGGAAAACCACGGCGTTGGCGACGTCATCGACGTCGCCGATACGCCCATAGGGAATCAGCTCAAGCAGCTTTTCACCCGCTGCACCTTCGGTGGCTTCTTCATTAATGGCCGTACGAATCGCCCCCGGCGCAATGCCGTTGATGCGAATGCGCTGATGGCTGACTTCCTGAGCCAGGGTCTGCATCAACTGATCAACACCGCCCTTGGACGCGGCGTAATTGACATGCCCGGCCCACGGAATGCGTTGGTGCACAGAGCTCATGTGAATGATCTTGCCAGCGGCGCGGGACACGCCTTCGCGAACGCCCTGACGATTGAAAATCCGCAGTGCAGCGCGGGCGCAGAGGAACTGGCCGGTGAGGTTGACGCCGATCACTGCGTTCCAGTCATCCAGCGTCATGTCCACCGCTGCGGCGTCTTTTTGCAGTCCGGAATTGGCCACCAGAATGTCCAGCGAACCAAAGGCTTCGAGGGTCTGGGCGAATAGCCGTTCGACCTCATCTTCCTTCGATACATCGGCGCCGATGGCCAGCGCCTGACCACCGTCGGCGATGATTTGTCGGGCGAGGGCTTCGGCGGGTTCGGCCTGACGGTTGTAGTTGATGACCACTGAAGCGCCAGCGGCGGCCAGGGCTTTGGCGGCCGCGTGGCCAATGCCGGAGCTGGCGCCGGTGATGAGTGCGACCTGGCGGGCGAGGGAAATCTGCATGCGAATTTTCGCCTTGAGTGAGGACCTATTTAGCTGACCGACGGCCAGCCTTGAGAGTTCAGCCAGAAGATCAAAAGATCGCAGCGTGCCGCAGCTCCTACAGATGACCACATTCACCTGTAGGAGCTGCGGCACGCTGCGATCTTTTGATCTTTAGGCCCTTCACATTCCACCAACAATTCCCCGCTTCCACACCCCTCATCCATATGGCAACTTGGCCGCCCCTGACGAGGCTGTGACTGATGGCAAACCCCTACCGCGAATTGTTCAACGCCCCCGGCGCGCGAAATTTTGTGCTGGCCGGGATGATCGCGCGCATGCCGATCTCCATGACCGGTATCGGCGTGATCACCATGCTTTCGCAGTTGTACGGCGGGTATGCGTTGGCCGGTGCGGTGGCGGCGACGTTTGCCCTGGCCACGGCGTTCTGCGCGCCGCAGGTTTCACGGCTGGTCGATCGGTTTGGCCAGGGCAAAGTCCTGCCGATTTCGGCATTGATCGGCGGCGGGGCGCTGCTGATGTTGCTGCTGTGCACACGGCTGCAGGCACCGACCTGGACGCTGTTCATTTTCGCTGCACTGGCCGGGTGCATGCCGAGCATGTCGGCGATGGTGCGGGCGCGCTGGACCGAAATCTATCGCGGCCAGCCGCAATTGCAGACGGCGTATGCGCTGGAGTCGGTGCTTGATGAAGTCTGTTTTATTGTCGGCCCGCCGTTGTCGGTGGGGTTGTGCGTTGCAGTATTTCCCGAGGCCGGACCGTTGGCGGCACTGTTGGCGCTGGCGATTGGTGTCACCGCATTCGTCGCTCAGCGCAGCACCGAGCCACCGGTGCACCCGCACGCGTCCGACCATCAAGGTTCGATCATTGGTTCTACGGACATTCAATTGCTGCTGGCGCTGATGATTGCCATGGGCATCATCGTCGGCGTGATTGATGTGGTCAGCGTCGCGTTTGCTCAGCATCAGGGACAACCAGCGGCGGCGAGCATTGTGCTGTCGGTGTATGCCATCGGCTCGTGCCTGGCCGGTATCGCCTTTGGCGCCATGCGCTCGAAACTGCCATTGCCTCGGTTGTTTTTATACGGCGGCGTGGCGACGGCGGTGACGACCTTGCCGCTGTTGTTGGCGAGCAATATTTTTGGCTTGTCGGTCGCTGTGTTTATCGCCGGGCTGTTCTTTGCGCCGACGCTGATTGTGGCGATGGCGCTGGTCGAGCGCATCGTGCCACCGGCCAAACTCACCGAAGGGCTGACCTGGCTGGTGACTGGTTTGAGTATTGGCGTGGCGGTGGGCGCCGCCGGGTCCGGTTGGCTAGTGGATGCCTACGGCGCTCGGAGTGGATTCTGGCTGGCGATTGCGGCGGGAGCGGTGGTGCTAGGCTCGGCGATACAGAGTTACCGGCACCTGAAATAAATACATCTGTAGGCGCTGCGGCACGCTGCGCCTACAGGAGTCTGAGTTACCAGCCCCGTCCCGAGTTCACCCAGAAATTCACCGACAACGACGTCGATACCGATTCCACCTGATGGAACCAGCCCTCTGGCAGAAACAACAGATCCCCAGCCTCCAGTGTCACGCGCAAGAACATAACATCCCGCGCCGACGGGAAGCGTTCATAGTCCGGCGCATCCGGATTGAAATCGCAGCCATCGAGCCCACCCTCGGGCGCAGTCGACCAGGTGCCCAGCGCTTCGCGATGATGCGGCGCGGCGAGGGTGAATGTCTTCTGCCCCCAGACCTGCGCAAACAGATTGTCGGTGTCATCGCGATGCAGTGGCGTCAGCGTACCTTTGGGGCCGATCCAGATACGCGGCGGGATGAACAGCGAGGCATCGAAGTAGGCCGGGTACTGAATCTGCGGCATCAATGCGGCCGGCAGGATGTTATTACCCATGTAGGCCGGTGGTTCGCCTTCCTCACCTTTGGCCGCCGGGCTGTCCAGCGAGGCGATGAAATCAGCCATCGATGTGGAACGAAAATCCCGCTCGGTGGAAAAGGTTTTTTTCACGTAATCGCCATGGCGAGTGATGCCTTGCAGTTCGGCGAAATGCACCAGCGACTCTTCCCGGCTCAACTTGAACAACGGCCAGTCGTGCAGGGCATTGCTGATCACTACAGGAATGCCGTGGGGCAAGTAACGCTTCTCGAACTCGGCCACCGACAGCTCGCTGCGCGGACGACGCTCGATCTCCTGTTGAGTCGGCAGGCCGGCGGTGAGTTGTTCACTGAAGCGCGGCGGGGTCGGGTAACGCTTGTTCATGTCGACCTTTTGCACTACCGCACCGCCGTGGCGGGCGTGGTCGATGATCTGTGGCAGCAGCGTCGCCAGGCCCATGTTGCCGCCAATCTTCAAGCGACCGCTGGCGAAGAGTTCTTCAACGTTGGCCGTGCCGCCCATGATGCCGAGAAAATCCCGCTCTGCGACTTCAATGGTGACGTCGGGGCTGGCATGGTGGCCCGCTTCAGTGCGGGTGCTGGCCTTGACCTCGGACCAGTAGGCCTGTTGCGGGCCAAACACGAATTGGAAAACGCCTTCGATGCCGACGGCGCCGGCATTGATGAACAGTTTGCCCAAGATGCTCTGCATGTCCACGGCGATTCCTCATTATTGATTTTGGTCTGAACAATTAACGAGTGCCTGTACGTGGGATTTAGCAGGTGTCGACTAATTTGCCGGCGCCGTGATCCGTTTCTCTCTACAGACGATTTTTTTGAGGGACGCGTGGTGACCAAGCTGACTTTGCTGTGCCTGCCGTATTCAGGTGCCAGCGCGATGGTCTACAGCCGCTGGCGGCCGAAGTTGCCGCAATGGCTGCAACTGCAACCAGTTGAGCTGCCGGGGCGCGGCGCCCGGTTCGATGAACCGCTGCAAACCGACATGCGCACGCTGGCGATGCAACTGGCCAAGGAATTGCGCCCGACACTCAAGACCCCGTACGCGCTGTTCGGCCATAGCCTCGGCGCGTTGATGGCGTGCGAAATCGCCCACGCGTTGCGCGCGCTGGGGTGTTCGGAGCCGGTGGCGTTGTTTGCCTCAGGCACCGCGGCGCCGACGATGCGCGCCGATTACGATCGCGGTTTTGCCGAGCCGAAAACCGACGCCGAGTTGATTGATCAATTGCGCAAGCTCAACGGTACGAGCGAGGAAGTGCTGGCCAATGAAGAGCTCATGAGCCTGACGCTGCCGATCCTGCGCGCCGACTTTCTGCTGTGCGGCAAATTCGAGCCGGCCCAGCGACCCTTGCTCAACTGCCCGGTGCACGTGCTGGGCGGCAAATCTGACAAGGCCACCACCGAACAATTGATCGGCTGGAGCAAGGAAACCTTAGGCAGTTTCTCCGTAGACATGCTGGCGGGAGGCCATTTCTTCATTCATGAACACGAAGCCAAAGTGCTGAAAGTCATCAAGGATCAGCTCGAAGTTCATCACCGCCGGCACTCAATGCTCGCCACTGCCTGAGCACCAGGAATTTCATGTGGGAGCGAACCTGCTCGCGAAAGGGTGTTTCAGTCGACATCAACGTCGCCTGACGTGCCTCTTTCGCGAGCAGACTCGCTCCCACAATGTTTCCTGCCTGTCTGAAAAACCCCGCCAGTCTCCCGCCTGATAGTTCTTCTCATTCGCTAATTTTTCCGGTGTGCATTCGTTTTATAGGGACGACGTGCCTTTGTGCTGCCTGCCTACTGATCCGGATGACAAGAAATGAATGCTGAAGACTCCTTGAAACTCGCTCGCCGGTTTATCGGGTTGCCCCTGGAAAAGCGCCAGATGTTCCTGAATGCGCTGCAGAGGGAAGGGGTGGATTTTTCCCGGTTTCCGATTCCGGCCGGGGTCGATGCCGAGGATCGGCAGGCGCTGTCTTACGCTCAGCAACGCATGTGGTTTCTCTGGCATCTGGATCCGCAGAGCGGCGCATACAATCTGCCAGCGGCGGTGCGCCTGACCGGTCGCCTGAATCAGCAGGCGCTTGAGCAAGCCTTCGCCAGCCTGATCGAACGCCACGAAACCCTGCGCACAGTGTTCCAGCAACAGTCTGACAACAGCCTGCTGCAAGTGCCGCTGCAACAACCGTTGGACATTCAGCGCGTCGACCTCAGTGCCTTGGCGGCCGCCGAGCGCGAGGTGCGCGTGGCGGCAGCGGCAGAAGAGCAGTCGCTGCTGCCGTTCGATCTGGCCCACGGGCCACTATTGCGCGTGCGTCTGCAGCAACTGGCCGAGCAGGAGCATGTGCTGTTGCTGACGTTGCATCACATCGTTTCCGATGGCTGGTCGATGAACGTGTTGATCGACGAGTTCTGCCGTTTTTATGACGCCCATGATCAGGGGCTGGTTGCCGAACTGCCCGCACTGGCGGTGCAGTACAGCGATTACGCGCTGTGGCAACGGCGTTGGCTGGAGGCTGGCGAGCAACAGCGTCAACTCGATTACTGGTTGGCGCAATTGGGCGACGAGCACCCGGTGCTGGAGCTGCCCGTCGATCGTCCGCGCCCGGTACTGCCGAGCTACCGCGGTCGTCGTCACGAGCAGACAGTGGAGGCGGCGCTGGTCGAGCAACTGCGCGGTGTTGCGCGTCAGCATGGCGTCACGTTGTTCATGCTGCTGTTGGGCACCTTCAATATTCTGCTGCACCGCTACACCGGCCAGAACGATCTGCGCGTCGGTGTGCCGATTGCCAACCGCAACCGCCGAGAAATCGAAGGTTTGATCGGCTTCTTCGTCAACACCCAGGTTTTGCGCGTGCAACTGGACGGTCAGGCCCGATTCGGCGACTTGCTGAGCGCACTCAAGGAAACCGCGCTCGGCGCCCAGGCACATCAGGATCTGCCGTTTGAACGGCTGGTAGAAGCACTCAAACTTGAGCGCAGCCTGAGCTACAACCCGTTGTTCCAGGTGATGTACAACCATCAGCCGGAAGTCGCCGATGTCACCACGCTCAAGGTCGGCAGCGGCCTGGAGCTGGGGGTGATCGAGTGGGAAAGCCGCAGCACGCAGTTCGACCTGAGCCTTGACACGTATGAGAAGGGCGGTCAGCTGCACGCCGCGTTTACTTACGCCAGCGACCTGTTCGACGGTGAAACCATCGAGCGCATGGCGAGGCACTGGACACACCTGTTGCACAGTATCGTCAACGATCCGCAACAAAGGGTCAGCGAGATCGGGCTGTTGCAGGCGCAGGAATATCAGCAGATGACCCAGGACTGGGGGCGGCATGACGCGACCTGGTCGAGCGAGCGCCCGGTGCATGAGTTGTTCGAGGCGCAAGTTGCACAGGCTCCGGATGCCGTCGCGCTGATTTTCGAGGGGCAGCAACTGACCTACGCCCAGCTCAATGCCCGAGCCAATCGTCTGGCCCGCACGTTGCTGGCGCAGGATGTCGGCCCGGAAGTGCTGGTGGGGGTCGCCGTCGACCGTGGTCATGAACTGATTGTTGCCATCCTCGCGGTACTCAAGGCGGGGGGGGCGTACGTGCCGTTGGACCCGCAATACCCGCGTGATCGCCTGCTGTGCATGATCGAAGACAGCGCCAGCCACTTGTTGCTGACGCAAAGCCATTTGCTCGAACGGCTGCCGGTGCCGCAGAACGTGCGGTGCCTGTGTCTGGATCAGCCCCAAATCTGGACAAACTCAGACGAAAGCAATCCACAGTGTGCGGTGTGGGCCGATAACCTCGCCTACGTGATGTTCACTTCCGGCTCCACCGGTCGCCCGAAAGGGGTCGGCATCAGCCACGGTGCGCTGAGCAAGCACGCCTTCGCCTCGCAGCATTATTACGGCCTGAGTGCCGCCGATTGCGCGCTGCAATTCGCCACGTTCAACTTTGATGCCTTCGGTGAGCAACTCTTCGGCCCGCTGACCTGCGGCGCCTCGGTGGTGTTGCGCGGCAACGAGGTCTGGGACAGCGAAACCCTGTATCGCCACATCGTCGAGCAAGGCATCACGGTCATGGACTTGACCACCGCTTACTGGAACATGATCGCCAAGGAATTCGCTGCTGCCGGCCCGCGTGACTATGCCGCGCTGCGTCAGGTACACAGCGGCGGTGAAGCAATGCCCCCGGAAGGCGTGCAGGCCTGGCGCGTGGCGGGGCTTGAGCACGTGAAATTGCTCAACACCTACGGCCCGACTGAAGCCACCATCACCGCGACCACGCTTGATTGCAGCGATTACGTGGCCGGTCGTCAGCCATTACCGCTGACAATGCCGATCGGGCAGCCGCTGCCGGGGCGGCATACCTATTTGCTGGATGCCGACGGTCAACCGACGCCGGTAGGCGTGGTCGGTGAACTGTTGATTGGCGGAGAGCTGCTGGCGCGTGGTTATTTCCAGCGTGCGGATCTGACCGCCGAGCGGTTTATTCCCGATCCGTTTTCCGCTAGCGGTGCTCGGTTGTACCGCACCGGCGACCTTGCGCGCTTCAACGCCAAGGGCCAGATCGAATACGTCGGCCGGGTTGACCACCAGGTGAAAATCCGTGGTTTCAGGATTGAGCTGGGCGAAGTCGAGGCGCGTCTGCTCGAACTCGATGCCGTCAGCGAAGCGGTGGTGCTGGCGGTGCAGGGCGGTAGCAGCCTGCAACTGGTAGCGTACGTGGTGCCGAAGCAAGCCGACGTGGTTTCGTCGGCGGCCGATACGCAAGGCGCGGCGCGCGACGCGATCAAGGCGCAACTCAAAAACAGCCTGCCGGATTACATGGTGCCGACCCAAGTGCTGTTCCTCGGCGCATTGCCGCTGAGCCCGAATGGCAAACTGGATCGCAAGGCCTTGCCGTCGCCGGACGCCAGCCAGATGCAACAAGCCTTTGTTGCGCCGCGCAGCGAAATGGAACAGAAGATCGCCGCGATCTGGCAGGACGTGCTCAAGCTCGAACAGGTCGGCCTGACCGACAATTTCTTCGAGCTGGGCGGTGATTCGATCATCTCCATTCAAGTGGTCAGCCGTTCGCGTCAGGCCGGGATTCACTTCAGCCCGCGCGACCTGTTCCAGCACCAGACCGTGCAAGGCTTGGCCAGCGTGGCTCGACAAGGCACCGCTGGCGTGACGGTCGATCAAGGACCGGTGACGGGTGCGTTGCCGCTGCTGCCGATCCAGCAAGTCTTTTTCGCAGATGACATTCCCCAGCGTCATCACTGGAACCAGGCCGTGCTGCTGCGCAGTCATGAAACCCTGCGTGCCGAGGCGTTGTTGCAGGCATTGAATGCGCTGCTGGTCCAACATGACGCGTTGCGTTCGCGCTTCGTCGAAAGTGCCGACGGTTGGCGTGCCGCTGTGGCGCCAGTCGTGAATGAGCCGGAACTGCTGTGGACCGCAGGCAACCTTGCTGACGCCGAGCTGCAAGCGCTGTACGCCAACGCCCAACGCAGTCTCGACCTGCAAAAAGGGCCGTTACTGCGCGCGGTGCTGGCCACTGTGGCCGATGGCAGTCAGCGTCTGTTGCTCGCGGTGCATCACCTGGCGGTGGACGGTGTGTCATGGCGGATTTTGCTAGAGGACCTGCAACTGGCGTATCAGCAAGCGCTGCAAGGTTCGAGCATCAAATTGCCGGCCAAAACCAGTTCGTACAAGGCCTGGGGCGAGCATCTGCAATCCTTTGCTGCAACCGACGCGGTGCAGGCAGAACTGGGTTTCTGGCAACAGCAGCTTGAGGGCGCGGCACTGGATCTGCCGTGCGACAACCCGCAGGGCAGCCTGCAAAGTCGTCACGCGCAAGTGCTGCACAGCCGACTCGACGAGACCTTTACTCAACAACTGCTACAACAGGCACCCGCAGCGTATCGCACTCAGGTCAACGATTTGCTGCTGACCGCGCTGGCGCGGGTCATCTGCCGTTGGACCGGGTATCCCGATACGCTGATTCAGCTCGAAGGTCACGGTCGCGAAGACCTGTTTGATGACATCGACCTGACCCGCACCGTCGGCTGGTTCACCAGCGTGTTCCCGGTGCGCCTGACCCCGGCGGATTCGCTGGCGAGCGCGATCAAGCAGATCAAGGAGCAACTGCGCGCGATCCCGAACAAGGGGCTTGGTTTCGGCGTGCTGCGTCACCTCGGTGACGAGCAGGTGCAAGCTTCACTCAAGGCACTGCCGGTGCCGCGCATCACCTTCAACTACCTGGGACAGTTCGACGGCAGCTTCGATGCCGAGGAAGGCGCACTGTTCAGCCCGGCCGGTGAGCGTGCCGGGCTTGAGCAAAGCCTGGACGCACCGCTGGACAACTGGCTGGGCGTCGAAGGCCAGGTCTACGAAGGCGAACTGGACCTGCGCTGGACCTTCAGCCGCGAGCAGTTCAACGAGGCAACCATTTCCCGTCTGGCCGACGATTTCACCCGCGAGCTGCAAGCGCTGATCACCCATTGCTGCCTGCCGGAATCAATGGGCACTACGCCCTCGGACTTCCCGCTGGCGCGCATCGGCCAGGCGCAACTGGATGCGATCACGGTACCGGCCGCCGGCATCGAAGACATTTATCCGCTGTCGCCGATGCAGCAAGGCATGTTGTTCCATACCTTGTACGAACAGGGTAATGGCACCTATATCAACCAGCTGAGTGTCGATGTCGACGGCCTCGATCCCGAGCGTTTTCGCGCCGCGTGGCAAGCCACCATGGACGCCCATGACATCCTGCGCAGCGGCTTCATCTGGCAGGGCGAATTGCAGGAACAGCTGCAGATCATCCATCGCCGACTCGAGTTGCCGTACACGCTGCTCGATTGGCGTGAGCGCGATGACATCACCCGGGCCCTGGAAGATTTCACGGCTGCCGACCTGGCGCAGGGCTTCGACCTGACCGAGGCCGGGCTGCTGCGCGTCACGTTGATTCGTGTGGCTGAGCAGCGTCATCACCTGATCTTCACCAACCACCATATCTTGATGGACGGTTGGAGCAGCGCGCAGATGCTTGGCGAAGTCTTGCAGCGTTATGCCGGCCAGCAACCGCCGCGTCCGTTGAGCCGCTACGCCGATTACATCCAGTGGCTGCAACGTCAGGACGCCGCCGTCAGCGAAGCATTCTGGTTGGCGCAACTGGCGGACTTCCACGAGCCGACCGTGCTGGCGCAAGCCGCGGCGGGCGGTGGCGAGGTGCGTGCCGACAAGGGGCATGTGCTCAAGCATTACCAACTGGATGCGCTGCGGACTCGCCGTCTGAACGAGTTTGCCCGAGAACAGAAAATAACCGCCAACACCCTGGTGCAAGCCGCGTGGCTGCTGTTGTTGCAGCGTTACACCGGCAGCACTTGCGTCGTGTTCGGCACCACCGTGGCCGGGCGTCCGGCGGAGCTGGTCGGTATCGAGCAGCAAGTCGGACTGTTCATCAACACGTTACCGGTAATCGCCGGCTCGCGTCCGGATCAAACCGTGGCCGCGTGGCTGGCCGCTGTGCAGGCGCAAAACCTCAGCCTGCGCGAGTTTGAACACACACCGCTGGCGAATATCCAGCGCTGGGCCGGGCAGGGCGGCGAGTCGCTGTTCGACACGCTGCTGGTATTCGAGAATTTCCCGATTTCTGAAGCATTGCAACACGGCACCGCGCAAGGCGTGGTATTCGGCGAAGTGGCCAACCAGGATCAGACGCACTACCCGCTGACCCTCGGCGTGACGCTAGGCGACACTTTGGCGCTGCACATGAGTTTTGATCGGGCGCATTTCAGCCCCGCCACCATCGAGCGTCTGAGCGCGCAACTGCTGCACCTGCTGGAGCAATTCGCCGAATCCGCCGAACGTCCTCTCGGCGAAATCGCCTTGGCGACGGCTCAAGAGCACGCGCGACAACTGGCGCAAAACCAGCCGCAAGCCTATCCGCAGGACATCCCCGTGCATCAGCGCTACGCCCGGCTGGCGGCGCAACAGCCTGAGCGCACCGCCGTGATTTTCGACGGACAGCATTTCAGCTACGGCGAACTGGACGCCCGCGCCAACCGTCTCGCGCATGAGCTGGTGGCCCGCGGGGTGCGGGCGGAAGTGCGCGTCGGCGTGGCGTTGCCGCGCAGCGAAGGCCTGATCGTTGCGCTGCTGGCCGTACTCAAGGCCGGTGGTGCGTATGTCCCGCTGGACACCAGTTACCCACGCGAGCGTCTGGCGTACCTGATGGAAGACTCCGGTCTGGCGCTGCTGCTGAGCGATTCGCGGGTGTCGGCGCAATTGCCGATCGGTGATGCACTGACCGTGCTGGAGCTGGATCACCTCGACCTCAGCGCGCATTCCGTGCAGGCACCGGTAGTCGCGCTGGATCCGGACAACCTCGCCTACGTGATCTACACCTCAGGTTCCACCGGCAATCCGAAAGGCGTCAGCGTCACCCACGGGCCGCTCGCCATGCATTGCCTGGCAATTGGCGAGCGCTATGAAATGCGCGACAGCGATTGTGAATTCCACTTTATGTCGTTCGCTTTCGACGGTGCCCATGAACGCTGGTTGACCAGCCTGACCCACGGCGGCTCGCTGTTGATTCGCGACGACAGCCTGTGGACGCCTGAGCAGACCTACAACGCCATGATCGAGCATGGCGTGACCGTGGTTGCGTTCCCGCCGGTGTACCTGCAACAACTGGCCGAACACGCCGAGCGCGTCGGCAACCCGCCACCGGTGCGGATTTACTGCTTCGGCGGCGATGCCGTGCCGAACGCCAGTTTTGAACGGGTCAAGCGTGCACTCAATCCCGAGTACATCATCAACGGCTACGGGCCGACCGAAACGGTGGTCACCCCGTTGATCTGGAAGGCCGGTCGCGACGAGCCCTGTGGTGCGGCGTATGCGCCAATCGGCAGCCGTATAGGCGATCGCAGCGCCTACGTGCTCGATGCTGATTTGAACCTGTTGCCGCAAGGCATGGCCGGTGAGCTGTACCTGGGCGGCAGTGGCGTCGCTCGCGGTTATCTGAACCGTGCGGCACTGACTTCCGAGCGTTTTGTCGCTGACCCGTTCAGCCGCAGCGGTGGCGTGTTGTATCGCACCGGCGACCTGGTACGCCAGCGCGCCGACGGCACATTCGACTACCTGGAGCGCATTGATAACCAGGTGAAGATCCGTGGTTTCCGCATTGAGTTGGGCGAAATCGAAGCGAGCCTGCAGGCCCTGGATGGCGTGCGTGAAGCCGTGGTCGTGGCGCAGGAAAGTGCCGGCAGTAAACGCTTGGTTGCTTACGTGGTCGGTGACTCGTCGAGCGATGATTACGCTGAGCAATTGCGTGCGCAACTCAAGGCGACGCTGCCGTCGCACATGGTTCCGGCCTACGTGCTGCGTCTTGAGCGCATGCCGCTGACGCCGAACGGCAAGCTTGATCGCAAGAACCTGCCCAAACCTGATGTCAGCCAATTGCAGCAACTCTATGTAGCGCCGCAAAGTGTGCTGGAGCAGCAACTGGCAACTATCTGGCAAGACGTGCTGAAGCTGGAACGCGTGGGCCTGAGCGATAACTTCTTCGAGCTCGGCGGTGATTCGATCATCTCGATTCAAGTCGTCAGCCGTGCCCGACAAGCCGGCCTGCGGTTTACGCCGAAAGACCTGTTCCAACACCAGACCATTCAAGCGCTGGCCGCCGTGGTGCAAACCGGCGAGCCGTTGCAAGTGATCGACCAGCAACCGGTAACGGGCGCAACCGCGCTGCTGCCGATTCACCAGTGGTTCTTCACGCACGCGATTCCCGACCGTCACCACTGGAATCAGTCGGTGATGCTCAAACCTGCGCAGCCGCTGGATGCACAGGCGCTGGAGCAGGCACTGGATGCACTGGTGGTGCATCACGACAGCCTGCGCCTGGACTTTGTCGAGCAAGCGCAAGGCTGGACGGCGCAGTACCGCGATGTCGCGACGCAAGCGGGTGAAACCATCCTGTGGCAAGTCGAGGCGGCTGATCTGGCGGCGCTGGAAGCACTGGGTAACAAGGCGCAACGCAGCCTGCAACTGAGCGACGGATGGTTGATCCGCGCGGTGCTGGCGAACCTCGCTGACGGCACTCAACGCCTGTTGCTGGTGTTGCATCACCTGGTGGTGGATGGCGTGTCGTGGCGGATTCTGTTCGAGGACCTGCAAAGTGCTTACCGGCAGATTCTGTCCGGTGCGGCCGTGCAACTGCCGGCCAAGACCAGTGCCGTCAAGGCCTGGACCGAGGCATTACAAGACTACGCAGCCAGCGCGCTGTTGCAGGCTGAACTGGGCTTCTGGCAGCAACAACTGCAAGGCGCCACGACCGAGTTGCCGTGCGATAACCCGCAGGGCGGCCAGCAACACAATCAGGCTCAGGCAATCCGCACGCAACTGGACAAAAACCTGACCCGTCAACTGTTGCAGGAAGCCCCGGCAGCCTATCGCACGCAGGTCAACGACTTGCTGCTGACCGCATTGGCCCGGGTGATGGTGCGCTGGACCGGCGACGACAGCGTGTTGGTACAACTTGAAGGCCACGGCCGCGAAGACGTGTTCGACAACGTCGATCTGACGCGCACCGTCGGCTGGTTCACCAGTGTTTTCCCGGCCAGATTGTCGCCGGTGGCCGATCTCGGTGCATCGCTGAAACAGATCAAGGAACAGCTGCGCGCGATCCCCAATAAAGGCATCGGCTTCGGTGCGCTGGCGCATCTGGGCGACGAGTCTGCCCGACAAGCGCTGCAAGCCCTGCCGAAACCGCGCCTGACCTTCAACTACCTCGGCCAGTTCGACGGCAGTTTCGATGCTGGCGACGATGCCTTGTTCGTCCCGACCAGTGAGTCCGGGGGCGAAGAGGTCAACATGCAGGGGCCTTTGGGCAGCCCGCTTGCCCTCGACGGTAAAGTGTTCGGTGGCGAACTGGACCTGAGCTGGACCTTCAGCCGTGAAATGTTCAACCCGACGACTATCCAGCGTCTGGCCGACGACTACCTTCAGGAGCTGACTGCGCTGATCGCCCATTGCTGCGACAGTGCCAACCGTGGGGTGACCCCGTCGGACTTCCCGCTGGCGAAACTCAGCCAGGCACAACTTGACCTGCTGGTGCCGCAACCGCAGGCCATCGACGACATCTATCCGCTGTCGCCGATGCAGCAGGGCATGCTGTTCCACACCCTGCTCGAACACGGCGGCGGCGACTACATCAACCAGATGCGTCTGGACGTCGATGGTGTAGATCCACAGCGTTTTCGCGCGGCGTGGCAATCGGTGGTCGATGCCCATGACATCCTGCGTACCGGATTCGTCTGGCAGGGTGATCTGGAGCAGCCTCTGCAAGTGGTGCAGCGCCATCTCGAGGTGCCGTTCCGCGTCCTCGACTGGTGCGGCCGGACTGATCTGGACGCCGCATTGCAAACCCTGGCAGACGAGGAGCGCGCCCAGGGGCTGGACCTGACCCGCGCACCCTTGCTGCGACTGGTGCTGGTGCGTACCGCCGTCGACCGCCATCACTTGATCTACACCAACCATCACATCCTGATGGATGGCTGGAGCAGTGCGCAGTTGCTCGGCGAGGTATTGCAGCATTACAGCGGCGGAGTGGTGCAGCGTCCGAGCGGTCGTTATCGCGATTACATCGGCTGGTTGCAGCGTCAGGACGCGGCGGCCGCCGAGGCTTACTGGCAGGCCGCGCTGAATAAACTTGAGGAACCGACTCGACTGGCCGACGCCATCGCACGGCCGGGCAGCGCTTTGCCGAGCACGGGTTACGGCGATCATTTCCAGGTGCTGGACGCCGCTCTGACGGAGCGTCTGAGTGAGTTCGCCCGGGCCTCGAAAGTCACCGTCAACACCCTGGTGCAAGCCGCGTGGCTGTTGCTGCTGCAGCGCTACGCCGGCAAAGACTGTGTGGCGTTCGGCGCCACTGTCGCCGGGCGTCCGGCGGATCTGCCGGGGGCTGAACAGCAGATCGGCCTGTTCATCAATACCTTGCCGGTCATCGCCGCCCCGCGTGCGCAGCAGAGCCTGGCCAGTTGGTTGCAAGGCGTGCAGGCGCAAAACCTGGCACTGCGCGAATTCGAGCATACGCCGCTGGCGCAAATTCAGCGCTGGGCCGGGCAGGGTGGTGATGCGCTGTTCGACAGCCTGATGGTGTTCGAGAACTACCCGATTGCCGAGGCGCTGGAGCAGGGCGCGCCAGAAGGTCTGCGCTTCGGCCCGGTGGTCAATCACGAGCAGACCAACTATCCGATGACGCTGTTGGTGCACATGGGCGCTGAATTGTCGGTGCACTTCAGCTATCAGCGCGACAGCTTTGCGGCGACCGAGGTCACGCAGTTGGGCGCGCATCTGCAACGTCTGCTCAGTCAGATGATCAATGGAGGCGAGCGTTCACTCAGCGAACTGAAACTGATCGAGAGCTCGCCGTGCGTTGTCGCTGATTTCGTCACCGATCTGTGTATCCACCAGAGCATTGCCCGTCAGGTGGCGGCCATGCCAGACGCGCTGGCCGTGACCTTCGCCAGCACGCAACTGAGCTATGCCGAACTGGACGCACAGGCCAATCGTCTGGCGCACAAACTGGTTGAGCTCGGCGTCGGCCCGGAAGTACGCGTGGGTGTGGCGATGCCACGTTCCGAGCAATTGCTGGTTGCGCTGCTGGCAGTGCTCAAGGCCGGTGGCGCCTATGTGCCGCTGGACCCGGATTACCCGGCCGATCGTGTGGCCTACATGCTCGAAGACAGTCGTGCGCGGGTTCTGCTTACCGAGCAACGGTTGGCGGCGACGCTGAATGTGCCGGCCCAAACCCAGGTCCTGCTGCTCGATCAGGTTGTACTGGAAGGTTATCCGGCCCAAGCGCCACAGACCTCGGTGGCACCGGACAACCTCGCTTACGTGATCTACACCTCCGGCTCCACCGGCATGCCAAAAGGTGTGGCGATTGCTCATCGCAACGTCATGGCGTTGATCGACTGGTCGGCGCAGGTCTACAGCCGCGAAGATATTCAAGGCGTGCTGGCCTCGACCTCGGTGTGTTTCGACCTGTCGGTGTGGGAGCTGTTTGTGACCCTGGCCAATGGCGGCTCGCTGATCATCGCCCGCAACGCTTTGGAACTGCCGCAACTGCCGGCCCGCGATCAGGTGCGCCTGATCAACAGCGTGCCGTCGGCGATCGCCGCGCTGCAACGCGCCGGTCAGATTCCGCCGAGCGTCCGCATCATCAACCTGGCCGGTGAGCCGCTGAAACAAAGCCTGGTGGAAGCGCTGTATCAGCAGAGCGGCGTCGAGCATGTTTACGACCTGTACGGTCCATCGGAAGACACCACCTATTCGACCTGGACCCGCCGCCGTGCCGGTGGCCAGGCTCGCATCGGTCGGGTTCTCGGTCACAGCGCCAGCCATTTGCTCGATGCCGATCTGCACGCGGTGCCACAAGGCGTTTCGGCTGAGCTGTACCTGTCCGGTGCCGGCATCACTCGCGGTTATCTGGGGCGTGCGGCGATGACCGCCGAGCGGTTTGTGCCTGACCCGTTCGTCGCCAATGGTGAGCGCATGTATCGCACCGGCGACCTCATTCGCCAGCGCGAGGGCGGCGAACTGGAGTACATGGGACGCATCGACCATCAGGTGAAAATTCGTGGATTGCGCATCGAACTGGGGGAGATCGAGGCGCGATTGCTGGCCCAACCTGCGGTCACCGAAGCGGCGGTGCTGGCCGTCGAAAGTGCGAGCGGCGCGCAACTGGTGGCCTATGTGGTCGCCTCGCCACTGGATCTGTACGACGACCAGGCGCAGCGAGTGCTGCGCGACGGACTAAAGACTGGCCTCAAGTCTTCGTTACCTGACTACATGATTCCCGCGCACCTGCTGTTTCTTGAGCAGTTGCCGCTGACGCCCAACGGCAAACTCGACCGCAAGGCGCTACCAGCGGTGGATGCCAGCCAGATGCAGGCCGCGTATGTCGCGCCGCACAGTGAGCTTGAGCAGCAGGTCGCGGAGATCTGGCAGCAAGTGCTCGACGTCGAACGCATCGGTCTCAACGATCACTTCTTCGAACTGGGCGGGCACTCGCTGCTGGCGGTCAACGTGGTGTCGCGCATGGCCCTTGAACTGGGCCTGACGCTGACCCCGCAACTGTTATTCCAGCACCCCGTCCTGAGCGAGTTTGTCGCTCACCTCAATACAGGAGGCGGGGCAATCAACGAACAGAAACTGAGCAAGCTGGAAGCCCTGCTTGACGATATGGAGGAAGTCTGATGGACACGAGTGTTGCTTTGAGGATTGCCAAGCGCTTTATCACTCTGCCGCTGGACAAACGTAAGCTGTACCTGGAAAAGATGCTCGAAGAGGGCGTCTCTCCGGCCAACCTGCCGATTCCAGATACTCGCTCAAGCTTTGAAGCGATTCCGCTGTCCTACGCCCAGGAACGCCAGTTGTTCCTTTGGCAAATGGACCCGCACAGCACCGCGTATCACATCCCCAGCGCCTTGCGCCTCAAGGGCAAACTCGATATCGCCGCGCTTGAGCGCAGTTTCAATGCGCTGGTCGCACGGCACGAAAGCTTGCGCACCACCTTCGCCGAGCAGGGCGAAACCTTCTGCCAGGTGATTCATCCACAACTGCCGCTGAGCATCTCGTTGGCACCGTTGCAGTCGGGCCTCGACGCCGCTGGCACGGACGCCGCGATCAAGGCTTTCGTCGAAAACGAAACGACCCGACCGTTCAATCTGCAACAGGGCCCGCTGCTGCGCGTTTCTTTGCTCAAAGTTGCGGAAGATGACCACGTGCTGGCGCTGATCCAGCACCACATCATCTCCGATGGCTGGTCGATGCAAGTGCTGGTCGGCGAGCTGATCAAGCATTATGCCGCCGACACCAGCGGTCAGACGTTGAGCCTGCCGCCGCTGCCTGTGCAGTACGCCGATTATGCGATCTGGCAGCGCCACTGGCTGGAGGCGGGCGAGCGCGAGCGACAATTGGCGTACTGGATCGACACCCTCGGCGGTGAGCATCCGGTGCTGGAGTTGCCGATCGATCATCCGCGCCCGGCGGTGCAAAGCTTTCGCGGCGCGCGCCTCGATCTGCAAATGCCATCGGCCCTGGGTGATGCCCTCAAACAACTGGCCCAGCGCGAAGGCGCCAGCCTGTTCATGGTGCTGCTGGCTTCGTTCCAGGCCTTGCTGCACCGCTACAGCGGCCAGTCGCAGATTCGCGTTGGTGTGCCGACGGCCAACCGCAACCGGGTCGAAACCGAAGGCCTGATCGGCTTCTTCGTCAACACCCAGGTGCTGAATGCCGAGGTTCACGGGCAACTGCCGTTCAACCAGTTGCTGGCGCAAGTCAAGCAATCGGCCATGGCCGCGCAGGCCCATCAGGATCTGCCGTTCGAACAACTGATCGAAGCCCTGCAGCCCGAGCGAAGCCTGAGCCACAGCCCGGTGTTTCAGGTGATGTACAACCATCAGGCGGTCAACGACCAGACCCAGCGTCAGAGCCAGGTGCAACTGCCGCAACTGAGTGTCGAGGACATCGTCTGGGAGGGCCGTACTGCGCAGTTTGACCTGACGCTGGGCACCTACGAATCCAGTGAAGGGGTGGCGGCGGAACTGACTTACGCCACCGACCTGTTCAAGCCCGGAACCATCGAGCGTCTGGCTCGCCACTGGCTCAATCTGCTGCAGGGCATTGTCACCGCGCCGCACCAGCGCATTGGTGAATTGCCACTGCTGGAAAACACCGAACATCAAGGGCTGTTGCAGGATTGGCGCCGCGTAGTCGATCAGGCCGCGCCCGCGCCGTGTGTACATCAACGCATCGCCTTGCAGGCACAACAAACGCCTGAGGCCACGGCACTGATCGTCGGCGAGGAGGTGCTGACCTACGCTCAACTGGAGACTCGCGCCAACCCGCTTGCACACAAATTGATCGAGCTTGGCGTCGGCCCGGACCGACTGGTCGGTATCGCCGTCGAGCGCAGTGTGGAAATGATCGTGGGCCTGCTGGCGATCCTCAAGGCTGGCGGCACTTATGTACCGCTGGACCCGGCCTATCCGCAAGATCGCCTTGCCTACATGATCGAGGACAGTGGCCTGCAATTGCTGCTGACCCAATCGCATTTGCAGACGCAGTTGCCAATTCCTAAGGGACTGCAAACCCTGTTGCTGGACCAACCGCAGAACTGGCTGGCGGCCTATCCGACCAGCGCCCCGAATGTGGCGGTGACCGGCGAACACCTTGCCTACACGATCTACACCTCCGGTTCGACCGGCAAGCCGAAAGGCGTAATGGTGCGTCATACGGCCCTGAGCAATTTTGTCGCGAGCATGGTCGAGCAACCTGGCATCGTCGCGACTGATCGCATGCTTTCGCTGACCACGTTCTCGTTTGATATTTTCGGTCTGGAAATCTACGGCCCGCTGCTGGCCGGTGCCGCCGTGGTCTTGACTGGCAAAGACGTGCATCAGGACCCGCAAGCGGTGCTCGAACTGATCGCCCGCCACGCCGTGAGCATGCTGCAAGCCACGCCTTCGACCTGGCGCATGCTGCTGGACAACGAACACGCCGCTGCCCTCAACGGCCGCACCTTTCTGTGTGGCGGTGAAGCGCTGCCACAGGAGCTCGCGCAACGCATGCTCGCGCGCTCGCCGAAGGTCTGGAATCTCTATGGCCCGACCGAAACCACCATCTGGTCGGCGCTGCATCCGCTGAGTGTGGACAATAGCCGTCCGTTTCTCGGCAAGCCTATCGACAACACCGCACTGTATATCCTCGGCAGTGACCTGGAACTCAATCCGCTCGGCGCACCGGGTGAATTGCTGATCGGTGGCGATGGCCTGGCCCGGGGTTACTTCCAGCGTCCTGGGCTGACGGCCGAGCGTTTTGTGCCTGACCCGTTCTCGCGCACCGGCGAACGCGTATATCGCACCGGTGACCTGACCCGTTACCGCGCTGAAGGGGTGATCGAGTACATCGGGCGCATCGACCATCAAGTCAAAATCCGTGGTTTCCGGATCGAATTGGGCGAGATTGAAGCGCGCCTGCTGGCGCTCGACAGCGTGCGCGAAACCGTCGTCGTCGCTCAGGATGGCCCGACCGGCGCGCAACTGGTGGGCTATGTTGTGCCGTCGTCCAGCGCTGCGCTGAACGCTGAAGGCGAAGCCGATTTGCGCGCGGCGCTCAAGGCCAGCCTCAAGGCCGGGTTGCCGGAATACATGGTGCCGGCACATCTGCTGTTTCTCGCACAACTGCCATTGACCCCCAACGGCAAAGTCGACCGCAAGGCGTTGCCGGCGCCCGACGCCAGCCAGTTGCAAACGACCTACATTGCGCCGCAGACCGCCACCCAGCACACCGTCGCCGAGATCTGGCAAACGGTGTTGAAACTGGAGCAAGTGGGGCTGGGCGACAACTTCTTCGAACTCGGTGGCCATTCGCTGCTGGTAACTCAGGTCATATCGCGGGTACGTCAGGCTCTCAATGTGCAAGTGCCGCTGCGCACGCTCTTCGAACACAGCACGCTGGCAGATTTCGTCGCTGCCCTCGGGATCGAGCAGGCGCATCAGGAGCCGCCGATCGTCGCGCTGCCGCGCTCGCAACCGCTGACATTGTCCTACGCCCAGGAACGCCAATGGTTTCTCTGGCAACTGGAACCTACCAGCACTGCCTATCACGTACCGGCTGCCTTGCGCCTGCGTGGCGAACTGGACTTGCCGGCATTGCAGCGCAGCTTCGATGCGTTGATCGCCCGTCACGAA
This sequence comes from Pseudomonas sp. A0308, assembly GCF_044218815.1. Lineage (NCBI taxonomy): Bacteria > Pseudomonadati > Pseudomonadota > Gammaproteobacteria > Pseudomonadales > Pseudomonadaceae > Pseudomonas > Pseudomonas sp. A0308. The sequence goes on along the minus strand of NZ_CP162581.1, from coordinate 1,236,330 downwards.
TCACTGCGCACCTGTTTTGTCGAAGAGCAGGGCCAGACCCTGCAAGTGATCCAGGCTCAGGCGACGCTGGAACTTGCCGTCGAAGACATTGCTGGCGAGCTGGACGATTGCGCGCTGCAAGCGTTGGTCGCCGCCGAAACCCTGCACCTGTTCGACCTGCACAAAGGCCCGTTGCTGCGGGTCAAGCTGTTGCGAATGGCTGCTGATGACCACGCACTGATCATTACCTTGCACCACATCGTTTCCGATGGCTGGTCGATGGGCATCATGGTCGATGAACTGGTGGCGTTGTATGCCGCCTACAGCGCGGATAAAACTGCACAGTTGCCGGCATTGCCGGTGCAGTACGCCGACTACGCCGTGTGGCAACGGCAGTGGATGGATGCGGGTGAACGCGAGCGTCAACTGAACTACTGGACGGCGCAACTGGGCGACGGCGAACAGCCGTTGCTCGAATTGCCGACCGACCGTCCGCGCCCGTCGGAGCAGAGCTATCGCGGTGCGCGCCAGGACATTGCGCTCAGCGCGGAACTGGCCGCGGGTCTCAAGCACGTTGCACAACGCGAGAACGTCACCCTGTTTGCGCTGTTGCTGGCCTCTTTCCAGACCTTGCTGCATCGCTACAGCGGTCAGGCCGACATCCGGGTCGGCGTGCCGGTGGCCAACCGCAATAGGGTCGAGACCGAAGGTCTGATTGGCTTCTTCGTCAACACTCAGGTGCTCAAGGCCGAATTCGACAGCCAACAGACGTTCCGCAGCCTGCTGCAACAAGTGAAGCGCACTGTGCTCGACGCTCAGGCTCATCAGGACCTGCCATTCGAGCAATTGGTCGACGCCTTGCAGCCGGAACGCAGTCTGAGCCACAGCCCCTTGTTCCAGGTGCTGCATAACCACCAGAGTCAGGCGCGACAGGGTAGCGGTGCGACACGTCTGCCGCAGATCACTATCGAGGGCCTGAACTGGACCTCGCACACGGCGCAATTCGACCTGACGCTGGACACGTTCGAATCATCCGATAACGTCTGGGCCGAACTGACTTACGCCACTGACCTGTTCGACGCCACCACCTTGCAACGCCTGGCGCAGCACTGGACGAATCTGTTGCACGGCATCGTTGCCGATTGCTCCCGGCGCATTGCCGAGTTGCCGCTGCACGACAACGCCGAGCGTCAAACCACTCTGTTGCAATGGAACCCGGCCGTGGCCGACTTCCCGAGCGAAGCGTGCCTGCATCAACTGATCGAAGCGCAAGCCGAGCGCACCCCGCAAGCGATTGCCGTGACCTTTGCCGAGCAGACGCTGAACTATGGCGAACTCAACTGTCGCGCCAACCAATTGGCCCACAAGCTGATCGCCAGCGGTGTTGGCCCTGACGTGCGCGTCGGTCTGGCGGTGGAGCGCAGTCTGGAAATGCTGGTGGGTCTACTGGCCATTCTCAAGGCTGGCGGCGCCTATGTACCGCTCGATCCGAGCTATCCGCAAGATCGTCTGAGCTACATGATCGGCGACAGCGGCATCGAATTACTGTTGACGCAAAGTCATCTGCTGGAACATCTGCCGGTACCCGATTGCGTCCGCAGCCTGATGCTCGATCAGGAGCATGACGGCCTCGAAAGCTACAGCGACAACAACCCGCAAGTGTGCATGAGCGCGGACAACCTGGCTTACGTGATTTACACCTCCGGCTCGACCGGTCAACCGAAAGGTACTTTGCTCGCCCACCGCAACGTCTTGCGCTTGTTTGAAGGGACCGATTCCTGGTTCGATTTCGGCCCGCAGGATGTCTGGAGTCTGTTCCATTCCTACGCGTTCGACTTCTCGGTGTGGGAGATTTTCGGTGCGCTGCTGTACGGCGGCAAACTGGTGGTGGTGCCTTACGAGGTCAGCCGCTCGCCAGAAGATTTCCATGGGTTGTTGTGCCGCGAAGGCATCACCGTGCTCAACCAGACGCCGTCGGCGTTCAAGCAACTGATGCAAGTGGCCTGCGCCCCGGAACACGCGGCAGCGCAATCGTCCCTGCGTTACGTGGTGTTCGGCGGCGAGGCGCTGGAAGTCAAAAGCCTGCGCCCCTGGTTCGAGCGTTTTGGCGATCAGGCCCCGCAACTGATCAACATGTACGGCATCACCGAAACCACTGTGCACGTGACCTACCGTCCGTTGTCGATGGCTGATCTGTACCGTGACGCCAGCAGCCCGATCGGCGAGCCGATTCCGGACCTGTCGTGGTATCTGCTCGACGGCGATCTGAACCCGGTGGCCAAGGGTTGCATCGGTGAGTTGTACGTCGGGCGTGCCGGTCTGGCGCGGGGGTATCTTAACCGTCCTGACCTGACCGCGTTGCGCTTCATTGCTGATCCATTCGCCGCGGATGGCGGGCGTCTGTATCGCACGGGAGACCTGGCGCGTTATCGCGCCGATGGCGTGATCGAATACGTCGGTCGAATCGACCATCAGGTGAAGATCCGTGGCTTCCGTATCGAGTTGGGCGAAATCGAAGCGCAATTGCTCCAACAAGCCGCCGTGCGTCAGGCTGTGGTGCTGGCGCAACCTGGCCTTAGCGGTCAGCAACTGGTCGCCTGGCTGGTGCCGGACGACGTTACATTGCTTGAAGCCAGCCCTGCCGAACAGTCGCAGTGGCGCGACAAGGTGCGTGCTCAACTCAAGGAAAACCTGCCGGATCACATGATCCCGGCGCACCTGTTGCTGCTGGCGCAACTGCCGCTGACCGGCAACGGCAAACTCAACCGCAGCGCATTGCCGTCGCCGGATGCGAGTCAGGCGCAGCAGGCTTATCAGGCGCCGCGAAGCGAACTGGAACAACGTCTGGCCGCCATCTGGCAAGACGTGCTGAAACTGCCGCAAGTCGGTTTGAACGACAACTTCTTTGAGCTGGGCGGCGACTCGATCATTTCGATTCAAGTGGTCAGCCGTGCACGTCAGGCAGGTATTCGCCTCAATCCCAAAGACCTGTTCCAGCACCAGACCGTGCAGCGTCTGGCGCTGGTCGCACAATTGGGCATTGAGGAGTCGACGATCGATCAGCGAGCGGTGACTGGCGTAGCACAGCTATTGCCGATTCAGCAGCAGTTTTTCGAAGACCAGATCCCGGAACGTCACCACTGGAACCAGTCAGTGCTGCTCAAACCGCGTCAGACGCTGGACGCCGCCAAGGTCGAGCAAGTACTGCGCGCGCTGGTGGGGCATCACGACGCCTTGCGCCTGAGCTTCGTTGCGCACGACGGCCTGTGGCAGGCCAGGCATCGCGCGGTTGAAGACCCGCCGCACAATCTGCTTTGGCAAGAGGACGTCGCCGATGCCGCGGCGCTGGAAGCGTTGGGCAACCGCGCCCAGCGCAGCCTCGACCTGCAAAACGGGCCATTGCTGCGTGCGGTGTTGGCGACGCTGGCCGATGGCTCTCAGCGTTTGCAGTTGGTGATCCATCACTTGGTGGTGGACGGGGTGTCGTGGCGGATTCTGCTCGAAGATCTGCAAAATGCTTATCAGCAATTGCTCAACGATCAGCCACTCAACCTGCCGTCGAAAACCAGCGCCTTCAAGGACTGGAGCGAGCAATTGCAGGGTTACGCCAACAGCCCGGCGTTGCAGGCCGAACTGGCTTATTGGCAGGCCTGCCTGAGCCATGTCAGCGCTGATCTGCCGTGCAAGCGCGCCGACGCCAGCGAGCAAAATCGACTGGCGCAGACCGTCCAGACTCGTTTGAGTCCTGAGCTGACCCGACAACTGCTGCAAGAAGCGCCGGCGGCTTATCGCACTCAGGTCAACGACCTGTTGCTGACGGCACTGGCCCGCGTCATTGGCCGCTGGAGCGGGCAGGCTTCGACGCTGATTCAGCTTGAAGGCCATGGTCGCGAAGAACTGTTCGACGGTGTCGACCTGACCCGTACCGTCGGCTGGTTCACCAGCCTGTTCCCGGTGCGCCTGACCCCTGCGGCACTGCCGGGCGATTCGATCAAACAGATCAAGGAACAACTGCGCTCGATCCCGAACAAGGGCATTGGCTTCGGCGCGTTGCGTCACTTCGGTGATGCCCAGGCGCAAGACAGCTTGCGCGCCTTGCCGACTCCACGCATTACCTTCAACTACCTGGGTCAGTTCGACGGCAGTTTCGAAAGCGACGATGGCGCGCTGTTCGTCCCGTCGCCGGATAACGCCGGCCTCGATCAGAGCCCGGACGCGCCGTTGGGCAACTGGCTGACCCTTAACGGTCAGGTGTATGGCGGCGAACTGAGCATTGGCTGGACCTTCAGTAGCGAACGCTTCGACAGCGCGGTGATTGAAGCGCTGGCCGAAGATTACGCCCAGGAACTTGCGGCGTTGATCGGGCATTGCCTGACGCCGGGGGTGGAAGGGCTGACACCGTCGGACTTCCCGCTGGCGCGGCTGACTCAGGCTCAGCTCGACGGCTTGCCGACTTCGCCACATCTGGTCGATGACATCTATCCGTTGTCACCGATGCAGCAGGGCATTTTGTTCCACACCCTCTATGCGCAACAGTCGGGCGATTACATCAACCAGATGTGTGTTGCCGTGGATGGCTTGCAGGTCGAGCGATTCCGCGAGGCCTGGCAAGCGGCGATGGACAGCCATGAAGTGCTGCGCAGCGGTTTCGTCTGGGAGGGTGATCTGCCGTGCCCGCTGCAAGTGATTCACAAGGGATTGCAGGTGCCGTTCAGCGTGCTCGACTGGCGTGATCGCGGTGATTTGCCCCAGGCCCTGACGGATCTGGAACTTGCACAGCGCCAGCAGGGTTTTGACCTGCACGCGGCACCGTTGCTGCGTTTGGTGGTGGTGCGAGTGGCGGCCGAGCGTTATCAGCTGATTTACACCTCTCACCATATTTTGATGGATGGCTGGAGCAACTCGCAGTTGCTCGGCGAAGTCTTGCAGCGCTACCACGGTCAAGCGCCGGTGATGGGGGCCGGGCGTTATCGCGATTACATCGAATGGCTGGCGCGGCAGGATGCGCAGGTCACCGAAAACTTCTGGAAAGGCCAGTTGGCCGACTTCGAGACACCGACCTATCTGGCCGATTCCGTGGCACTCAGCGCTGACGCCACGGTCGCAGGACAGGGCGAGCATTTGCTCACACTGGACAGCGATGTGACCGCCGAACTCAACCGCTTCGCCCGTGCGCAAAAAGTCACGGTCAACACCCTGGTGCAAGCCGCGTGGCTGTTGCTGTTGCAGCGCTACACCGGGCAAGACACCGTTGCGTTCGGTGCCACCGTATCGGGTCGTCCGGCGCAGTTGAGTGGGGTCGAAGGCCAGATCGGTCTGTTCATCAACACCTTGCCGATCATCGCCAGCCCGCGCGCCGAGCAGTTGTTGCCGCAATGGTTGCAACAGGTGCAGGCGCAAAACCTGTTGCTGCGCGAGCAGGAACACACACCGCTGTTCGACATTCAACGCTGGGCCGGGCAGAGCGGGGAGGCGTTGTTCGACAACATTCTGGTGTTCGAGAACTACCCGATTGCCGAAGCCTTGCAGCAAGCCGCGTCGGACGACCTGCGCTTTGGCGATGTCGAGCGTCATGAGCAGACCAACTATGCGCTGACGTTGATGGTCAACCTGGATGAGCAGTTGACCGTGCACTTCAGCTATCAGCACGCAAGCTTCGCCGCCGACACGGTGATCAAACTGTCGACGCAGTTGCAACAACTCCTGACCGATATGAGCGCCAGTGCTGATCGTTGTGTGGGTGAATGGAAGCTGCTGAGTGCGGCTGACGAGCAAACCATCCTGCGTGACTGGAATCCCGTCGCCGACAACGCCCTTGAGGCGGTGTGCATTCATCAGGCGATCGAGCGTCAGGTCGCAGCCCAGCCGGACGCGTGGGCGGTGACGTTCGGTCATCAGGCATTTACCTATGCCGAGATCGATACCCGGGCCAATCGCCTGGCTCACCGTTTGATCGGTTGCGGCGTTGCCGCGGAAATGCGGGTCGGCGTTGCCATGCAACGTTCCGACAGCCTGTTGGTGGCTCTGTTGGCGGTGCTCAAGGCCGGCGGCACCTACGTGCCTCTGGACCCGGATTACCCGGCGGACCGGGTCGCCTATATGCTCGAAGACAGCCGCGCCCGCGTGCTGCTGACAGAGACCGACGTCGCCGCCACCTTGACGATCAGCCGCGATACGCAAGTGTTGCTTGTGGATCAACTGGAGCTGTCGGCCTATAGCGCGGTTGCGCCTGTTACCGATGTGGGAATGAACAATCTTGCCTACGTGATTTACACCTCCGGTTCCACCGGCAAACCCAAGGGCGTATCGATCACCCATCGCAACGTGATGGCGCTGAGCGACTGGTCGAAGAACGTCTACAGTCGCGAAGACATTCAAGGCGTCCTCGCTTCGACCTCGGTGTGTTTCGACCTGTCGGTGTGGGAGCTGTTTGTCACCCTGGCCAATGGCGGCTCATTGATCATTGCGCGTAATGCGCTCGAACTCCCACAGTTGCCGGCGCGCAACCAGGTGCGCCTGATCAATACCGTGCCATCGGCGATCAATGCATTACAGGACGCCGGCGACATTCCTGACGGTGTAAGGATCGTCAACCTGTGCGGTGAAGCGCTGAAGCAGAACCTGGTGGACGCGCTGTACCGGCAGGAAACCATTGTCGATGTCATCGATCTGTACGGCCCGTCGGAAGACACCGTTTACTCGACCTGGACCCGTCGAGAAGCCGGCGGCACGGCGAATATCGGTCGGCCGATGATCCGCACCGCCAGCTATGTGCTGGGCGGCGATCTGCAACCGGCGCCGTTGGGCGTGTCGGCCGAGTTGTACCTCGCCGGTGCCGGCCTCAGCCGTGGCTATCTGGGCCGGGCGGCGATGACCGCCGAGAAATTCGTGCCCAACCCGTTCGCTGGCAATGGCGAGCGCATGTACCGCACCGGCGACCTGACCCGTTATCGGGCGGACGGCGCCTTGCAGTACGTCGGGCGTATCGATCATCAGGTCAAGGTGCGCGGATTCCGTATCGAACTGGGCGAAATCGAAACCCGCCTGTTGCAGATCCCGAGCGTGAGTCAGGCACTGGTGGTGGCGCAACCGATCGCCTCCAGTCATCAGCTTGTGGCGTACGTGGTGGTCGATGAGGCGGCAGCAGCAAGCGCGGATGCGCTGAAGTCGCGACTCAAGGAGCACCTGCCGGATTACATGATCCCGGCGCACGTGCTGTTCCTCGCCAGTCTGCCGCTGACACCGAACGGCAAAGTTGATCGCAAGGCCTTGCCGAGCGTCGACGCCTTGGTCTCGTCGGAGGATTTTGTCGCCCCGGTCGGTGCGCTGGAACAACAAATTGCAGCGATCTGGCAGGGCGTGCTGGCACTCGATCAGGTCAGTCGCGAGGACCACTTCTTCGAGTTGGGCGGGCACTCGCTGCTCGCCACGCAAGCGGTGTCGCGCCTGCGCAAACTGACCAGCGGGACGTTGGGGCTGCGTGACCTGTTCAATCATCCGCGCCTCAAGGATCTGGCAGCGTGGATGGCTCAGGAGCAAACGCCGACCGAGGACGGTTCGGTCAGTCAGTCCGTTCCGCTAAAGGCCTGGGGTAGCAAGTCGACGGCGCCGTTGTCGTTGGTGCAACGCCGCTTGTGGGTCGCTGAGCAGTTGTCCGGTGGCAGTTCCGCGTATGGCATGCCGCTGGCCTTGCGCTTGCGTGGTGAGCTGTCGGTTGAACGCTTCGTCAGCAGCTTCGCCGAAGTGGTGCGCCGCCATGAAGTGCTGCGCACGGCATATTCCCAGGACGATGAAGGTGATCCGATCGCATTAATCTGCGCGCAGGTAGAGGTCGACTTCCCGGTACTTGATTTGTCCGTTTTGTCGCGCAGTGCCCAGGAAGAACACGTCGCGCAAGCGGCGCTGGATAACGCACGCACACCGATCGATCTGCAACAGGCGCCGTTGTGGCGTGGGCGCATTCTGCATCTGTCGGCCACCGAGCATGTGTTGCTGTTCTCGATGCATCACATCATCTCTGACGGTTGGTCGATGGGCGTGCTGGTCAATGAGTTGGTGCAGATCTATGAGTTGAGCAAGGCGGGGGATGCCACGCCGTTGCCGGCGCTGGAAGTGCAGTATTCCGACTTCGCCTTGTGGCAACAGGAACTGGAGCGCAAAGGGATTCTTGGTCAGCAGGCGGCTTACTGGAAAGACGCGCTCGACGGTTACAGCGGGCAGCTCAACCTGCCACTGGACACGCCGCGCGGGGCAGTTGCCTCATACGACGGTGACGCCGTGCAGTTCCATCTGCCGGGGGCTTTGAGCCAGGCTTTGCGCAAGCTCTCCACCGAGGCCGGCGTGACGTTGTACAGCACGCTGCTGGCGTCGTTCCAGGTGTTGCTGCACCGCTTCGGCAATGGCGCCGATGTGGTGGTCGGTGCCGACGTAGCCGGGCGCGAGCAATCGGAGCTGGAGCGGTTGATCGGGTTCTTCGTCAACGTGCTGCCGCTGCGTTCACGCTTCGACGCGGCGGCGACGTTTGCCACGTTCCTCACCCGCACCCAGGACAATCTGCTCGGCGCGCTGGAGCATCAGGACCTGCCGCTGGACATGATCATCGACACCTCGGGCGTGCCACGGCACAAGGGCATGAACCCGCTGGTGCAGGTGTTGTTCGTGATGAACAACCTGCCGGGCCGCACTCAGTCCATGGGTGGTTTGAGCGTCGAGCCGCTGGCGGCATTGCAGACCCATTCTAAATTCGACATGGCATTGTTCGTTGACGAAGAAGAAGGGCAATTGCTGGGCAATTGGCAATTCGCCACAACCTTGTTCGGACACGAGCGCATTCAGTACCTGGTGAAGGCCTGGATAGCTCTGTTGGAACAGATCGTCGCTGATCAGGACATTCAATTGGGAGCTATCAGCATGCCAGTCGACAACTTAGCCGTGGCCGCCAGGCCGGCTGCGCCCGGGCCCAAGGCCGATAAGCTCGGCAAGTTTCTCAAACGCGGCGCCGCGCCGGTGGCCAAGGTTCGCCCGGCGCCGGTCCGTGAATCGCTGATCGCCGCGCCGCAGCCGTTTCCGCTGCTGATGGAGCCGAACGAGCCGCAACTGGACTTGATCGAGTGGATCAAGAACAACCGCCCGCTGATCGAAGAGAAGCTTGCTACTCACGCCGGCATTTTGTTCCGCGGTTTTGAGCTCGACGGCATTCAGGGTTTTGAGGCGTTCGCCGAAGCGATTCAACCGGGCCTGTACGGCCAGTACGGCGACCTGCCGAAGAAGGAGGGCGGCAAGAACACCTACCGCTCTACGCCGTACCCGGAACGCAAGATGATTCTGTTCCACAACGAGAGCTCCCATCAGGATCGCTGGCCGCGCAAGCAGATGTTTTATTGCGAGCAGGCCGCGCCGGTGGGCGGCGCGACGCCGGTGGTGGACTGCCGTCTGATGTACGAAAAAATGCCGGCGGACCTGCGTGACAAATTTGAGGCTAAGGGCCTGCTTTACGTGCGCACCTTCACCGACAACCTCGACGTGTCGTGGCAGCACTTCTTCAAGACCGAAGACCGTGCTGAAGTCGAGGCCCGTTGCCGGGCTGGCGGTATCGAGTGGCGCTGGCTCGACAACAACGAACTGCAAACCCGCACCCCGGGGCCGGCCGTGATCCGTCACCCGATCACCGGCGCCAAGTCGTTCTTCAATCAGGTGCAGTTGCACCACATCTACTGGCTGGAGCCGGATGTGCGTGAAGACCTGTTGTCGATGTTCGGCGCCGAACGCATGCCGCGTCACGTGTATTACGGCGACGGCACACCGATTGAAGACGAGGTGATGCAGCGCATCGGCGATTTATACGAAGCGTGCGCCGTGCGTTTCGACTGGCAAAAAGGCGATGCGATTCTGCTCGACAACATGCTGGTGGCTCACGCTCGTGATCCGTTCGAGGGCCCGCGCAAAATTGTCGTGGCCATGGGCGACATGTATGACCACAGCAGCCTGAAGCCCGGGCAAACCGTGCGCGGCGCATTGAACACCGAGGAAAGCGGAGCATGAACGAGGTCATGATGGATGCACAGGATCCGGGTTTCGCCCTGACGCCTGAGCAACAGGCGCTGCTGGAGCAGCTGTCGAACACGGCGACCTGTGGCGAGGCGTTGCGTTGGTTGAGCGTGATCATCGAGGGCGACCTCGATCCGCAGCGCTTGCAGGCCGCGTTCGATTCGCTGCTGGCGCAACAGCCGATGCTGCTGGCGCGGCTGGGTAAAGTCGCCGGTTTCCATGGCTTGCGCCAAGCTGCCTCGGGCGTCGGACGCTTTCCGTTGACGATTCGGGCGGGCGAGCAGCGTGCCGAGGAAATCCAGGCGCAGATCGGTGAGTCGATGGGCCGCGCGTTTGTCATTGGCGAATCGGCAAGCGTCGAGGCTGTGCTTTATCGGCTGGCGCCGCAGCAATGGCAGCTGTTGCTGGGTGTCGCGCGTTACAGCGCCGATGCGTTATCGCTGAATCTGCTGATTGAGCAAGTACAGCATGCGTACACCGGCGACCAGACTGAGGACGACGAGGCGCCGGGCGAGTTTGCGCAGTACCTGGAATGGCGCAGTGAAGTGGTGCTCGATGAAGACGCCGGCACTGCCCGTGCGTATTGGCAGCAGCAGTTGCAAGGTGTGCAGGCGGACATCGCCACGCCATGGCTGGCCGCACGCAGCACAAGTGTTGAAAGGACCGCGGCCGACACGCACCTGTCGTTATCGCTGCAACCGACGCAGCTCCAAGCCCTGAAGGCCTTGGCCGAACAACTCGGTCAGCCCGTTGCCACGCTGCTGCAAGGCGCGTGGTGGCTGTTGCTGGGACGGTTGAGCGGACTTGAACAGGTATTGGTCGGTGTGCGCCATGACAGTCGCATCGACTATGAATACTTCGCGAATGCCGTGGGTGTGTTCGAGAAAACCTTGCCGCTGTCTGTGGCGTTGCCTGCCAGCGCCCGGTTCAGCGATTGGCTGGTAGAACTGGCGGCGCGTCTTGACGAACAGCGTACCTGGCAAGAGTACTGGACAGCGGAGCTTGCACCCGACGCGGCGCGCCCGGCTTACGGGTTTTCCCTGGCTCAGGTTGGCCGGATCGACAGCCGCGGCGGTTTGCGCTGGTCGCCATCCGCAGCTGTACCTGTGCAGCCGGATGCCTTCGAGTTGCTGTTACAGGTGCAACTGAACGATGCGCAGCAACTGGCCGCGGTGGAGTTGCTCTACGCCAGCTCGCGTTATTCACCGGCGACGGCCAGCGTCGTGCGGGAACAGTTCGGCGAGTTGCTCGACTCGATCATTGCCGCACCGGACACCGCCTTGGCGCAGCTCAGCCTGCTCGGTCGCGCCGAAGAGCAGCGGTTGCTGGCAATCAATCCGTCGATGCAGACCTTGGCTGACAGCCGTTACCTGCCGCAGCGCATCGCTGATTGGGCGACCCGCACACCCGATGCAGTTGCGTTGACTGACACGCGAGAGCAGTTGAGCTACGGTCAGTTGCAAGTTCGGGTCGACAACGTCGCGCAGGGCCTCAAGGCACTAGGGCTGGGTGAGGGTTCGATTGTCGCGCTGGCGTTTCCGCGCTCGGCGGATCTGGTGATTGCCATGTTGGCGAGCTGGCGCATCGGTGCGGCTTATCTGCCGCTGGACGTGCACTGGCCGCAGGCACGTCAGGCATTGATGCTGGAACAGGCCGGCGCTGCTCTGCTGCTGACCGATGCAACGCACCTGCCGGCCTGGCAGAATCAAGTGCACAAGGCGCTGACGCTGGCTGAAGTCGGTCAGTCGGCTGCACCGTTGCCGGCAATTGCCACCAGCGGCAACGACATCGCGTATGTGCTGTTTACTTCAGGCTCCACGGGCATGCCAAAAGGCGTGGTGATCGAACACCGGCAACTGCTCAACTATACGGCTCAAGCCAGTCAGGCGCTGGGGCTGGATCAGTGCAAAAACGTCGGTTTCAGTTCAACGGTGGCAGCGGATCTGGGCAACACGGCGTTGTTCGGTGCGTTGTTCAACGGTGCAACCCTGCATGTCGCCAGCGACGAGCAGATGCAGGACGGCGCGTTGTTCGCCGAGTATCTGCAACAACGGCAGATCGATTGCCTGAAGATCGTGCCGTCGCACCTCGCCGCGCTGCTCGACAGCGAGCGGTCGAGCCTGCCTCGCACGCTGGTGCTGGGTGGCGAGCCGATTGCGCCGACGCTGATCGAACGCATTGCGCGCTTGCGCAACGACTGCCGCGTGTTCAACCACTACGGCCCGACCGAGGCCACGGTCGGCGTCATGATTCATCCGTTGGATCTGCATGGCTCGGCCATCGATAGTTCGGCGTTGACGCAAGTGCTGGGCAATAACCAGGTTTACGTGCTGGACGCTGAGTTGCGTCTGGCGCCGGCAGGTGTGCTGGGCGAGTTGTATCTGGGCGGCGCGCAGCTGTGCCGTGGCTATTTGAATGTCGAGGCGGATGAGCAGACGTTTATCCAGAGCCCGTTTGATCCGGCACAACGTCTGTACCGCTCTGGCGACCTCGCGCGTTATCGCGCAGACGGCGCGATCCAGTTGCACGGTCGACGTGATCAGCAAGTCAAAGTGCGCGGTTTCCGCATTGAGCTGACGGAGATTGAAGCTGAGCTTCTGCGCCTGCCGCAGGTTGCCGAAGCCTTGGTGCTGCCGGCCGCCTCGGCGGAGCAGGGATTGTTGGCCTTCGTCGTGGCGCAGCAGGGAATGTCGGCGGGCTTGCTGGACGCCGCGCGAGCAGAACTGGGTGCGCGTCTGCCGAGTGTGATGGTGCCGCAGCACCTGCAATTGATCGAGCGTTTCCCACGATTGGCCAACGGCAAGATTGACCGCAAGTCGTTGCAGCAATTGGCGGGAGCGGCGGCAGATGACGAATATGCCGCACCGCGCGACGCACTGGAGCAATTGCTTGCAACCCGCATGGCGCAGTTGCTCGGGCTTGAACGCCTGGGCATCGACCGCGACTTTTTTGCCGCCGGTGGCCATTCGTTGCTGGTGATCAAACTGGTGGCCGGGATTCGCAAATTGTTGCAGTGCGAAGTTCATCCGGGGCTGGTTTTCGATCATCCGACCGTGGCGTCTTTGGCGTTGGCCTTGCGGGCCGTGGAAAGCGCTCCGGGGCAGTTGGAGAAGATCGCCCAGGTGCGCCTGCGCATGGATGCGATGAGTCCCGAGGAAAAGGCTCGTCTGGCCGAGCAGGCTCGCCAGCTACAAGCCGCCAAGGCTGCGCAAACAAGCTGACATAGCAAGAAACAAAAGGCCGTCGCCCACAGCGACGGCCTTTTTTTTAACTTTTCTCGTAAATGATAAATAAACTCATTCCGGTTTTTTGCAGGTGCTGCGTCTTACTTAGGTATGTGGGCAAATCAGGTCGGGCAGGGCAGCCCCAAACACCGGATTTGTTCAGCAGAAAGATTTCGTCGTTGTCCAGCCAGATGACCGCGCCCGGGGAGGGGCCGGTCGGCCATGTACTGAGATGTCGCCCCGTGGGCCGTTGACAGTGCGTGGCTCCCTTGTGCCGACAACGGCGGGCCCCTCGGCCCAATGGACTTCCACTTCTACCAATAATAGAGAGCACGATGTCAGCAATTCATGAGTTGAAACCTCTGTTCAAGGCACTCGTCATGTCCCGCGGCCTGCGTTCGCGTCGCGTATTGACCGGTCTGGGGCTGGTCTGCGTTATGCCACTCAGCGCCCAGGTGATGGCTGAAGACGTCAGCATCAACATTCCTGCTCAGTCGTTGCCGCAAGCGCTGCAAGCCTTCGGTCAGCAGACCAATCAACAAGTGATCTACAACGCTGACGACATGGCGGGCCTCAAGAGCCACGCGGTCAGCGGCAAGATGAGTCCGCAAGCGGCCGTCGCCGAACTGCTCAAGGGCACTGGCGTACGCTACAGCGTCGAGGGCAATACCCTGATGCTGGTGCGCAGCACTGCCACCGAAGGCCTGGAACTGGGCGCGACCACTATCAGCGCGCAACAGGTTGGCGCGACGACCGAAGGCAGCAACTCGTACACCTCCAACGCCGTGACGATCGGCAAGGGCACCCACACCCTCAAGGAAATTCCGCAGTCCATCACTGTGATGACCCGCAAGCAAATGGACGATCAGGACCTGGTCGACCTCAAGGATGCGCTCAACCAGACCACCGGCATCGTCGGCCTGCAAGGTGTCGGCAAGGGTTTGATCATTTCTTCCCGTGGTTTCCAGATCGATGACTGGCAGTACGACGGTGTGCCGATCCCGCGTAACACCTATTCGCTGGGCAACTGGGCTACCCAGGACCTGATCTTCTTTGATCGTCTGGAAATCCTGCGCGGTGCATCCGGGCTGTTGCAGGGCACCGGTAGCCCTGGCGGCGCGATCAACCTGGTACGCAAGCGCGGCCAGTCTGCTCCGACTGTGGCCATCACCGGCAAGGCCGGCTCATGGGATCACTATGGTCTGCAAGTTGACGCTGGCGGCCCGCTGAATCAGGCCGGCAACATTCGTGGTCGTATCGTTGCCGACGAAGATCAGAGCAATTCCTTCGTCGACAGCGAGTGGAGCAAGACCCACTCGCTGTATGGCTCGCTGGACTTCGATCTGAGTGATGACACCACTCTGGGCCTGGCGGTCAGCCGCACTGAAGGCGAATCGCGCCCAATGATCCGTGGCCTGCCACGTTACGCCGACGGTTCGATGCCGAACATCGGCCGTTCGACCTATGGCGGTGCCAAGTGGAACCACTCGCAGATCGATGTCACGACCCTCTACGCCGATCTCGAGCATCGTTTCAACGACGATTGGGCGTTCAAGGCCGGTGCTGTGCAAATGACCGAGACCAACACCTCGAAAAGCCAGCGCCTGCAAAGCTCCGGTGCCGGTCTCAAGCCTGATGGCAGCGGCCTGCAATATGCCGACTTCGTCACCGACTTCGATTCCACCAAGGTTGGTCTCGACATGAACCTGAACGGCAAGTTCGAAGCCTTGTCGATGCAGCAGGAAGTCATGCTGGGTGGCAACTACTCCCAACTGGAAACGGATGATCTGCTCGCCCGGACCTTCAACAACAGTGCCACCGACACGATCTTCAACATCAACAACAATCGCCCGGACATCAGCTACGACAGCTTGCTCAATACGCCGGGCGGGCGTGGGATCAAAAGCAAATACGATATCCGCCAGAAAGGTCTGTACGGTACCTGGCGTGTCAAACCGGTCGACGACCTGACTCTGGTGTTGGGCTCGCGTGTCAGCTGGTATGACTTCAGCTACAAGGCCAAGAACCAGGCTGCATTCACTGACACGTTTGTCGCCGATACGCCTAGCACTTCGAACGAAAGCGGTGAAGTCACCCCTTATGCCGGTATCGTTTACGACCTGAGCCGCGAGTGGGCGGTGTACGCCAGCTACACCGACGTGTTCCAGCCACAGACGAACCGTGATGCCGGTGGCTCGATACTCAAGCCGATCGTCGGCACCAACTATGAAATCGGCCTCAAGGGCGAGCTGATGGACGGTCGGGTCAACACCTCCCTGGCCCTGTTCCGGTATGACCAGGAAAACCGCGCCGTCGATGATATTTCCGGCGGTATGGAATGTGACGGCTGGTACTGCTCGACCGCTGCGGGCAAAGTGCGTAGCCAGGGCCTGGATGCCGAAATCAGTGGTGCGGTAACGGACAACCTGCAGCTGTTTGCCGGTTACACCTACAACACCACCAAGTACCTCGACGACCCGGAAATGGAAGGTCGCACCTTCAGCACCTGGACGCCGAAACACATGCTGCGCGTGTGGGGCAACTACCAGTTCACCGGTGACTTGAACCGTCTCAGCACAGGTCTGGGTTTCACCACGCAGAACCACACCTTGGGCTACGAGGGCAACTACGAGGTGGCGGGTTACACCGTGTGGAACGCGCGTGTCGCCTACCAGCTGACGCCGGAGATCGGTCTGGCGGTCAACGCCAACAACCTGTTCGACAAGCAGTACATTACGTCGGCGTACAACCAGCTCAGCGGCAATAACAACTTCGGTGATCCACGTAACGTGATGTTCTCCGTGAAGTACACCCCAGAGTTCTGATGCTCTGACGAGTCGCTGAAGCGAACCGGCCCACGCTCCTTGAAGGAGGGCGTGGGCCGGTTTTTTTGTGCCTGGATTTCTTTCGCCAGGTCGACGGCAGCACACAATTGCAGGCATAAAAAACGCAGAAACCAAAGCTTCTGCGTTTTTCGTTAACAGGCTCTGAACGATCAGTCGCGCGCCGTCGCCTCACAATCCAGGAGTACGGTTTCAAAGGAATCCAACAGTGTTTCGCCGTAAATCATGCTGCGATGCGGCAATGGCGAGTGGACCGAGCCTTGCAACTGCCCACTGACGTTGTGTTGGCGCAATACCTGCTCCGAGTGCAGCACTTGCTCCAGAGTCTTGTGCGACAGCGACCACCAGCAACTGGCTCTGACGTTGAGCAGCGGCAGCGAAAACGCGTCGAAGCTTTTGACCAGTCGTTCGTGGATGTCGAACGCCTGGGCATTCATGATTTCCTGCTTGATGGCCTCCAGCGTCGTGATCATCGCGTGTTCGTCAGTGGCGGCTTGCTGGCTGGCCCATCGATAGAAAGCCTTGAGATCGGTCGTCGGGTTCTCGGCGATGTAGCGCGCCGCCGGCTCCTCCAGATGGGCGAACATCAGACTGAACATTTCCACGGCGACGGACAGTTCGTTTTCTGCACTGAAAAAATCGGGATTGTCTTCTTCCCGGGGTTTTCGTGGCAGATCCGCAGGGAAGATGCTTTCCGGCAGCGTGGTATCGACCAGGCCCAGGAACGTTACCTGTTTGCCTTGGCGCTCCAATTCGGCGGCCACGTCCATGGCGATCGCGCCGCCCAGTGACCAGCCCATCAGGCGATAGGGTCCGTTGGGACACTTGTCGACAATCTGCTCGGTGTATTCGGCAATCATCTGCGGCCAGGTCTGGGTGCTGGCATCCTTGTCGGCGAAGCCTTTATGCATGATGCCGAAGGTGCGGGTGTGCTTGCTCAATCGCTTGGCCAGCGGCTGATAACAGAAGACGATACCGCCACTGGGGTGCATGCAGAACAGCGGGGGAGCCGATGAAGTCGTGCCGCTGAGCTCGACCACGCATTGCACCTGCTGTTGATGCTCCATGGCGATAAACCGGGCCAGCACTTCGACCGTGGGGTGCGCGAGCATTTGCTGCAGGGCCAGTTTGATCCCCAGTCGGGCGTTCAAGGCAGCGATGAACTGAATGGCCAGAATCGAATGCCCGCCCAGTTCGAAAAAATTGTCGTCCAGACTTACCCGCTCGACGTGCAGCGCCTCCTGCCATAGCTCGGCCAGTGCTGTTTCGAGCGGAGTTTGCGGCGCACGAAACGTGGCGTGGGTCTGATGGATCTCGGGCAAGGGCAGCGCCTTGCGATCCAGTTTGCCGTTCGGGCTCAGTGGCAGGGCGTTCAGCACCATCAGATGGCCAGGCACCATGTAGCTCGGCAACTGGCGTGTGAGCTCAGCCTTGAGGGTCTCGCGCAGTAGGCGTTGTTGCTGCTCGCCCGAAGAGGCGACCACATAGGCGATCAATTGTGTGCCGGTCACCGCTTCGTGAGCGATCACCACGGCCTCACGCACGGCTGGCATTTGCAGCAGGCACGACTCGATTTCACCAAGCTCGATGCGGAAACCGCGAATTTTTACTTGATGGTCGAGGCGCCCGACGTACTCGATGACGCCGTCGGCGTTGTAGCGAGCCAGGTCGCCGGTGCGATAGAGGCGTCCGCCCTTGAGGCTGAACGGGTCCGGCATGAAGCGCTCGGCGGTCAGATCTGGTCGATTGAAGTAACCACGCGCGAGCTGGTCACCGGCAATCATCAGTTCGCCCACGGTACCGACGGGTACGGGTTGGCCACCGGCATCGAGCAGATACACCGCGCGGCCGGCCAGCGGTCGGCCGATCGGGATGGTTTTGGGCAACGGCGTGCGACCGCTGACGTAGTCGGTGCAATCTTGCAGTGTCGAGTCGACTGTGGCTTCGGTCGGGCCGTAGACATTGAGCAGGCGCACGTGGCCAAGACCGGCCTGGCCCCAGGCAGCGACTGTTTGCGGTGGCATCGCTTCGCCGCCGACAACCATTTGGCGAAGTGATCCGTAATCACGCGGGCCGGCGGCAGCGAAGTCCTTGGCCAGCATGTTCCAGTACGTCGTGGTCAGTTCACTGACGGTGATTTTTTTCTCCAGCAACTGCTGATACCAGGTCTCGCTGTCCCAGATAGCCTGCCCGCGCAGCACCACCGAAGCACCGCAGATCAGGGCCGGGTAAAGCTGATCGACAAACGCATCGAAATTGAAGGTGCCATATTGCAGCAGGCGGTCGGCCGGCGTCAGACCGTGGAACTCCAGGCCGATTTGTGCGTGACGGGTCAGTGCCGAGTGAGTGATACCCACACCTTTCGGGCGACCGGTGGAGCCCGAGGTGAACATCACGTACGCCAGATTGTTGCCGACGGTGTGGCAGGGCGGATTGTCGGTATGACTGTCATCGAGAGGGTCGATGGCATCCACACATACAACGTTGACCGACGGTGTGGATGGCAGACGTTCAAGCAGCGAATGTTGCGTCAGCAGGACGCCCAGACCGCTGTCTTCAATCATCCAGGTCAGGCGTTCCTGTGGGTAGTCGGGGTCGAGCGGAACATAGACGCCTCCAGCCTTGAGCACGGCCAGCAGGCTGATGATCATGTGCGCCGAACGCTCTACGGCGATACCCACTCGGACTTCAGGGCCGACGGCACATTCGATCAGGGTTCTCGCCAGTTGGTTGGCCGATGCGTTGAGCTGCGCATAGCTCAGTTGCAGGTCGCCAACGATCAGCGCGAGCGCGTTGGGTGTTGCCCGTGCCTGACGCTCGAATAACTGATGCACGCTTGCGTCGGGCAAGGCCGAGGCGGGCGGGTTCCATTCCTTCAGTTGGACTCGGCGTTCCTCAAGACTCAGTAGTGGCAGCTCGCTCAGCGCGCAGTCCGAATCCTCGGTGATGGCCTGCAACAGGTTTTGCCAGTGACCGGCAAGACGCTGGAGGGTCGCGGGGGTGAACAAGTCGCGACTGTATTCAAGGCTGGCGTCCATGCCGTCGAGCGAGTAACCGACGTCCAGCGACAGGTCGAATTTGGCCTGGGTTGTCCCCGCCTGCAGAAAGTCCAGCACCAGGTCGCCCAGCATCAGCGGACTGTCGCCAGGCGCTTGCGTACGCCAGTTGAACAGCACCTGGAATAACGGATTGGCTTGTCTGTTCGACTGCAACTGCATGGCGTCGAAGCTCAACTCCAACGGGTAGTCGGCATGATCCAGTGCGGCGAGAGTTTCGCGGCGCAGGCGCTGGAAAAAGTCCTTGCACGGCAGCTGCGGATCTATCCGTACGCGATAGACCTGAGCGCTGACGAAAAAGCCCACCAGCTCCTGGGTTTCGCTGCGATTGCGGCTCGCGTTCGGCACGCCGACCGTGAAGTCATGCTGGTTGCTGTAGCGGCTCAACAACAGCTGCCAGGCGCCGAGAGCCACCACAAATGGCGTCAGTCCAGACTGCTGGCAGAACCGGTTCAAGTTTCGCGTCAGCGCCGCAGACAGGCTGAAATCGTATTTGCCTGCCGGATGGGTGTTTTGTTCGTGGCGCGGGAAGTCGGTCGGCAGGTCCAGCGGCGGCAGGGTGTGTCCGAGGTAGTCGCGCCAATAGTCGGCGCTGGCTGCGCACGCTGCACTGTTGAGGTATTCGCCACGCTGCCAGTTGGCGTAGTCGGCGTATTGAATTGCGGGTCGCCGCAACGGTGAAGGGTTGCCAGCCCCGACCTGTGCATACGCTTGCATCAAATCCTGCATCAAAATGGCATTGGACCAGGCATCGGAAGCGATGTGGTGCATGTTCATCAGCAGCAGGTGTTCATCATCGGCAATCTGTAGCAGCGTCGCCCGCATCAGCGGCGCCTGCGTCAGGTCGAAGGGCTTGCCGGCTTCGCTGTACATGCGCTGGGCAAGCTGTGCTTCGCGAACTTCGGTGCTCAGGTTGCGCAGATCCTCGAAGGCAAGTTTCAGTGTCGCGAGCTGATCGACGACTTGCATCGCCACGCCGTCGATCTCGACAATCGCACTGCGAAGGACATCGTGGCGATCGATGACTTTGTTCAATGCCGCTTCCAGATGCCGGGCTTTCAGCGTGCCTTTCAGGCGCACGGCACGCGGAAGATTGTACGCGGCGCTGTCGGGGTTCAGCTGTTGCACGAACCACAAGCGCTGCTGCGCGAACGAGAGTGGCGCCGGGGCCAGGTGGGGGCGGGCGGGGATGCTTTGGAGTTGCACGCCGGCATCGGCTATCAACAGCGCCAGCACCTCATCATCGAGTAAGTCGTTCATCGGTCTCTCGTGGTTGGCAGCGCCGTGGTCGCTGACGGCGTTGCCGGCAGCCGGGTTCACGGCGATAAACATTCAGGTTCAAGGCCGACAGCACGGACGTGCCGTCGGCAGACATGACGCAATCGCTCAGGCGGTTTCGAGGGGCTTTTTATGGGTGACGACCCGGCCACCTTCCATGCGCACCAGTTGATCGGCGACGTCAAAATAGCGGTCGTCGTGGGAGATCACGATGATGGTCTTGCCCATCTGTTTCAGCTCCGGCAGCAGTTCGGTATAGAAAATCCGCCGGAAGGCCGGGTCCTGGTCGGCAGCCCACTCGTCGAACACCAGCACCGGACGCTCCTCCAGCCAGGCGTTGATCAAGGCCAGGCGCTTGCGCTGGCCGGTGGACAGATCGGTGGTGCTGAAGACGCCGTTCTCAATGCTCACCTTGTGTGCTATTTCCAGGCGCTCCAGATAACGGCTGGCGTCGGCGGGTACCTGTTGATCGCCCTGTACCAGTTCGTCGAACAGGTAGTAGTCGGCAAAAATGGTCGTGAACAGTTGGCGGTAGTCATCACGGGCGCGGGCATCAACCACCTGGCCGTTGAGCAATACTTCGCCGCGTTGTGGCGCGTACAAACCCAGCAACAGTTTGATCAGTGTGGTTTTACCGCCGCCGTTTTCGCCGACGATAAACACGATGTCACCCTGAGCGATGTTTAGATTGACCGGGCCCAACTCGAAGGCAGCACTGCCTTTGACGGCTGGAAATGCGTAATGCACGTTGTGCATTTGCAGGTGCTGGACGGGGGCTTTACTTGCCGGCGCCGATTCGCTCAGCAGCAGGTGAGGTTCCGGCGAGGAAAACTGTTCGGCCAGATCATTGATGCGTTTGAAGGCGATGTTCGCGCGGCTGATCACCGGCAACGTGGTGATCAGGTATTCCAGCGGGCCCTTCATGTACAGCAACACCAGTACAAAACCGCTGAGCACGGCTTTGTCAGTGCCAAGCCACAATGACTGGAGCGCCAGTACGAGGCCGATGACGACGAAGAACAGCATCGAACCGAACGTTTTCGCCATGACGAAAATGTTGACCGAGCGGATGTGGGTTTTGCAGATGAAATCAGCGGTGCCTTCGATGCGCTGGCTGAACATGCGCTGGCGGCGAGGCCGGTGAATACGCAACTCTTTGGCGCCGGCGGCAATGGCGCTGTAGTGCTTTTGCAATTCATCTTCGGCTTCACGAGCCGTTTCGAAACCTTTGATGCCTTTGTTGCGGGCGACGTATTGCACCGCAATGCCAATCACCAGGGCTACCAGTAACAGGATAAACATCGGCAACGACAGAAACGCCAGATATCCCAGGCAACCGAGGGTCACGGTAAAGGCGATGGCCAGCGGCGCGAAGGAAAAGGCAAAGTCACTGACCGTGTCGACGTCGTGGGTCAGCACCGGAATCAAGCGGTGGCTGCGGAACCGTTCAATCTGTTCGATGGGTGCCAGCAGAACCTTTTCCCCCAGGGATTTACGCAACCCGGCAATGATGTGCTGGCCGACATGGTTGGTGCCGATGTCCGACAGAATCGAGGTCAACAGGGCAAACGCGCAGAGCCCGGCAAACGTCGCCAGCACCGTGGGCGATGGACTGCCTGAGCCGTTCAGGGCTTTGTTGATGGTCGCCAGCAGGGCGGTGACGCTAACGCCACCGAGCATGCCGAGCAGGATCGACAGCGCCACGACGACCCGGTAAGGCTTGAGCAGGCCGAGGACTTCACTGATGGCTCCGCGCGATTTTGTGGTCATGGAGGTTTCCGCTTTTAGTGCCGGTCAAGGCATTGGTTCAAAGGTTGGGCTGGTTAAAAGACGAAACCCGCGAGCAGCGATTTAGCCGCCCGCGGGTTTATCGAGGACTCAGGCGACGAGTGAGCGGCCGGCGCCGCAGTAGCGCTCGGCGTTAGAGGTCGCGCGCCACGCGAAAGCCGATCCAGTCGCCGCGCTCTTCGGGAGCCAGCGCATTGCGGTTGCCGGAGCGGGAGAACACCGGCGCTTCACCCCAGTCGTTGCCGCGAATACGCTTGAACTGGCACTTGCCGGTTTGCCACGCGCTGCCGTCGCTCGGTGCGCCTTCGTAGTTTTCGTTGTAGCAATCGGCGGTCCATTCGTAGACGTTGCCGTGCATGTCGTACACACCAAAGGCGTTGGCTGCGAAGCTGCCGGCCGGCGCGGTGAAGTTGTAGCCGTCGGCCGCACCGTAGGTGTTGGCGTGCTTGGCGATGCTGTATTCCTTGCCCTCATCGAACGGAAAAGGGAAGGGGCCGCTGGTGCCGCCACGGGCGGCGTATTCGCGCAGAGACTCGCTGACCAGTCGGTACTGCTTGCCGGTTTTCTTCGACAGCCAGGTCACGTAGGCGTTGGCCTCGGCGAAGTTCATGCACACCGCCGGATGCTTGTCGGTGTACTGCTTGCGCGGGTCGCTGCCGGCATAGTCCGGGATCCCGGCCTTGCACGCGCGTCCCGGGCGGGGATCGCCATCCGGCATGACGTAACCGGTGTCCTTGAGGTAGGCGAACCACTCGCCCTTGAGGACCTGGAAGCGGCTGATCGCCAGAGGCTTGGCGAATGTCACCGGGTGCATCGGGCCTTCGTCCGGTTCGCGACCGACTTCGTCTTCAGGGGTGCCCATGGTGAACGTGCCGGTTGGCAGCACGACCATTTCCGGGCAGTCCTTGCAGTCCTTGAACACCTTGCCCGGTGCGGGAGCGGTGGCGGCCTGGGCAGCGGTCGGCAACAGGCAGGCGGCGAGGGCGGTCAGCATCAGCGCCGACAGGCTCTTCACGGCAAAACGAGGCAATTCACTGTTCATTTCGAGTCTCGTCAAAAGAAAAAAAGTTCGGGCTCATAACGCCTTATCCAGAATCGCGAGCAGGCGGTCGATTTGCGCTTCGTCGTTGAGCAGCCCCGGCGCGGTACGGATTACCGGCCCGACATCACGCTCTACGGCATCGGCTACCACTTTGTTGGTCATCAGATACGCCGCGATCTTGTCGCTGTCCTTGCCCTTTACCCGGAAGAAGGTGAACCCTGCGGACAGTTCGGGGCTCAGTGGCGTGACCAGTTCGATTTGCGGGCGCTGTTGCAGGTGTTTTTTCAGGTAGCTGTTGAGTGCGTGAATGCGCGCCTCGACTTCGGCCTTGCCCAGTTGCAGGTGCAATTTGAAGGCTTCATCCAGCGCCCACCGATGCTCGAACGCGTGATAGCCGCCGGGCGTCATCGTGGTGGCAAACGTTGTCGCTTCAGAGAACGTCGGAATGATCGGCGTGACGTATCGGACGTCTTCGAAGCGGCTGCAAATGATCCCGGTGCCACGCGGACCGAACATCCATTTGTGGGTGCCGGCGACGAAAAAATCGCAGTTCATCTGCGCAAAGCTCAGGTTGTCCACGCCAAACCCGTGAACGCCATCCACCACGTAAATGATCCGGTCGGCATCGCTACGTCCGCGGTTGTGCTTGTCGACGAGGGCGCCGATGTCACCGATCGGCAGCTTCACGCCGCTGCCTGAATGCACCCAGCACATACCCAATACGCGGGTTTCGGGGCGAATGGCGCTGTCGATGGCGGCGAGGATTTCGGTTTTTGTCGCGGTTTGCGGGTCCTTGAACAGACGGATCTTGCGCACCTGGGTGCCATCACGTTCCTTGCGCAGAGCGAGGATGGTGTGAACGGCATAGTGTTCGTGGGCGGTCGTGAGGATTTCCTGATCAGGGCGCACATGCACGCCGCCATAAATCGTCGCCAGACCTTCGGTGGTGCTGCCGGTCAGGGCGATCTGTCTGGCATTGGCTTGCAGGTATTTACCCGCCCAGACCCGCACGTTTTCTTCGCGCTCCTCGATCACGCCCAGGTCCCAATCCATGGCCAGACCGGGATTTTTATCGAGGGCGGCGCGATGCTGTTCGATCGCTTCGCGCACAGGTCTGGGGTGCGAGGTGATCAGGAAGTTGGAGAAGTGCAGGTAGTCCGGGTCCTGATCGAACAGTTGCTGCAATTGCGTCCACTTATTGCGCGGCAGTGGCGCAGCGGGCGAAACACTGGCGATGCTCGGCAGACTCGCGCCCAATGGCAACGCGGCAGCAAGAATCCCCGCCTGCTTCAGAAAGTCACGACGATTGCTCATGGCTTGGCGGCTCCCTGCGCTGTGGCCAGCGCCGGTTTGGCGGATTTTTCCACCTGATCCCAGACGCGCAGGAAGTTGCCGCCCCAGAGCTTGGCGATGTCGGCTTCGGTGTAGCCACGCGACAGCAGTTCGGCGGTGACGTTGCGAATCTCGCCGACGTTTTCCCAGCCTTTGACGCCGCCGCCCTCGTTGAAGTCCGAGCTGATGCCGACGTGGTCGATGCCGATCTTTCTGACCGTGTAATCGATGGCATCGCCGAGGTCTTTGAGGCTGGCCTTTGGCTCGCCCTCAAGGATTGCGTAGAGCTGGCCGGCGTACTCGCCGAACTTCCGTTCTGACCACGCCGAGATGATCGGATCGCCGGGCATCAAAGCCATGGCCAGGTTCGGCAATGGCGGCAGGTCGTAGCGTTTGCGTAACTCGTTGAGCCTGTCCTGGGTCTCTTGGGTGAGCGGTCGCAGGTATTGCGAGAAACCGACGACCTGCACCACGCCACCGCTGTTCTTGATCAGCTGCATTTCCTTGTCGCTGAGATTGCGCGGGATATCCACCATCGCCCGAGGTGCCGAGTGCGAAGCCACCAGTGGCGTACGGCTCAGCTGCGCCACTTGCTCCAGGGCCTTGGTCGACATCTGCGACACGTCGATGATCACGCCCAGGTCGTTCAGGCGTTTCACCGCTTGTTTGCCCAGATCGGAAAGGCCATCGAGGGCGTCCGTTGAATCATTGAAAAACGGCAGCGGGCGCGACGAGTCAGCCCAGTCGTTGTTGCCGATGTAGCTGAAGCCGAACATGCGCATGCCGCGCGCCGTCCACATATCCAGCAGGTTCAAGTCATGGCCCAGTGGATAGGCGTTGAGCATGCTGATGAAGATCGCGAACTTGCCTTCGCCGTGCAGGCGGCGGAAATCGGCCGGGGTATAGGCAATGCCAACCTGATTGGGGAAGTCGCGGACCATGCCGGAAATGATTTTGTATCGCACTTCCTGCTGGTTGCGCGCCTCGTCGACAAAGCCTGCGGTTGGTCTGTGCGGGGCGTTGGCGCCGTTCCAGATTTCCGGCCAGCCAAAGATCGTCAGTGCCGCGCCCGACAGGCGTCCGCGGTTAGCCTTGACCAGGTCGAACTGCTCGCTGCCGTCCTTGTCGACTTCATTGCCGGTGGTGCCGAAGTTCTGGGTGATGGTGATGTGGCTGTCGAACGAGAGCATGTGTTCGTGCAGTTCTTCGGCTTGCTGCATGACTTTGCGTGGATAGCCGGGATTGTCCTTGAACCAGATATCCCAGACCGCGAATCCGGCCCCGGCGCTGATTGCCAGAGCCAGCGGCAGGCCAATGTAAAAAGCCTTTTTCGAACGTGGTTTTGTCATTGCCATCTCAGTCAGGTTCGCCGTCGAGGTGCAGGCACAGAGGCCTTTGCTATCTGGGAAGAACGAGTGGGCGACGGCGAAATTTAGCCCCGCCAACCTGTGCTGAGGTGATCCGTGTTGTCGGGCTTAAATTTGCCGGGGCAGTAAACGTTCTAGCTTGGATAAAGCCTGCTTCAGGGCTGACACAGGTAGGGCAATGAGGATTTCTCGACGATGGTTCATGGCAGGCCTGGCGCTGACCGGCGCTGCCGTGCCTGCAGCTTATTTCGGGCATCGCGAATGGACGAAGCCTCACCCGACAATCACTCCCGGTGAGGCGTCGTTCGACGTCGCCGACGTGGCCGGGCAACGCCTGGCGAACGCACTGCGCGGGGTCTGGAAGATCCGTTTCACGGGGCGTGACGCCGGCCTCGATGGGTTGCCAGCTCAGGGCCTGGAAGTGTTTATCGACATCGGTCAGAAAGGTCGAGGTGTGTGCGGCTTTCTCGACACGCCGCAGCGTCTGCGCTCTGCCGAAACACCGCGTTACCGAATACTCGGCGATCTGGCCGGGGCCGAGTCTTCGAAACTTAGCTGGCGGTTGCTCGGCACTGGCGGCAGCGTCGACTACGAACTGAGTATGGTCCTCGACGAAGTCTGGGCCGATTTCGGTAATGCCGGCAGCGGCACGCTCAGTGGCAGCGTGCAGCGTCTTGATCGCGCGTTGGCATTGCCGGCGCAGGATCACCGTTTCATAGCGGTCAAGTGTCTGTTCCCGGAAGCGCGTCAACGCACACCGCTGAATCCGCCATTGCTGGCCTGGCTGGTGTCGCCCGAACATCGACTGTTCCATCAGGTATGGCACGCCTCGCGCGACAAGTGGCACACCCTGTCCGAAGACAAGCGCAACGCATTGCGCGGTCTCGGCTGGCAGCCCGGCCCGCGTGATCAGGAGCGCGACGCTCGTGGCCCACGTAAGGATCGCAACGGTTCGGGCGTCGATTTCTTCTTCATGCATCGGCACATGCTCGGTACGGCGCGCTCCCTGCAGGATCTGCCGTCGTGGGAATTCTTCCCGCTGCCGCAGCCAGAGCTGGTACGCGATCGTCAGGGCTTTGCCCGATATTTCGACAACCATGACGGCACGGCGCTGCCGCCGACATGGCTCGCCGAGGGCGACGACGAATTCAGCCAATGGGTCAGCGATATCAAGACCGCCGAAACCTATCAGAGCAACTTCGAAGTCTGGGAGTCGCAGTACCGCGACCCGCAGTACCTGTCGAAGCTGACCCTCGGCCAGTTCGGTTCCGAAGTGGAGCTGGGCCTGCATGACTGGCTGCACATGCGCTGGGCCTCGGTGCCGCGCGATCCATCCAATGGTCAGCCAGTGCCGCTGGCCCGTGATCTGGATGATTTCGCCGCACGCTGGTTCGCGCCGGAGAACGACTTCCTCGGCGACCCGTTTTCATCGCATGTGAGCCCGGTGTTCTGGGCTTTCCACGGCTGGATCGACGACCGCGTGGAAGACTGGTTCCGTGCCCACGAACGGTTTCATCCGGGGCAAGTGACTCGTCTTGAAGTCAACGGCGTAAAGTGGTTTGCCCCGGGGCGCTGGGTCGAGGTTACTGATCCGTGGCTGGGGCCGACCACGCACGGTTGCAGCACCGTCCCCGGCTTGCAGGTTGGCAAATCCGTGGAAATGGATCCGGAAACCATGAAGCTGGCGCTGCGCATCGTGTTCGGCGCAGATGAGAAGAAGCTCGAAGGCTTGTTCCGGCGAGTGCCGAAGCGACCTTGGTATGCGCGTAATCTGAAAGCCAAGACCAACCAGGCTTAGGGATCGCGTTATCGCTTATTCGCGAGCAGGCTCGCTCCCACATTCGACCGCGGTCCTTCAACAGGAATGAGATCCAGTGTGGGAGCGAGCCTGCTCGCGAAAGCGGGCTGACAGCTGATCCGGTTACATCGTCTGCCAACCACCCCCGAGTGCCTTGTACAACGCAATGCTTGCCTGCATCCGCGACAATCGCAGCTGCACATTCTGATCCTGCGCTGCATATAACGTGCGCTGCGTTTCCAGTACGGTCAGCAAGTCCTCGGCGCCGGCCTGATAGCGGCTCTGCGCGATGTTGAACGCGGTCTGCGCCTGACTAAGTTCTTCGCTCTGCCACTGACGCTGGTCATCGAGGCCGCGAATGCTGTTCAGCGCTTTTTCCACATCGGCAAAGCCATTGATGATTGCGCCGCGATAGGTTTGCAGCAGTTCTTCCTGGCGAGCCGTGGCCTTGTCGCGCTCGGCGCCGAGCCGACCATTGTTGAAAATCGGTGCGACCAGCCCGGCGGTGAGGTTGTAGAACGGGCTGCGCCACAGATCGTCTGCCTGATTGGCGCCGGTGCCGAGGCTGGCGGTCAAGGTGAGTTTGGGCAGCATGGCCGCGCGCGCTACGGTGACATCTGCCTGGGCTGCCGCCAGTTGTGCTTCGGCGCGGGCGATGTCCGGGCGGCGGGTCAGCAACTCGCTGGGAAGGCCGGCGGATATCGGCGGCCATTGCAACTGATCGAAGGATTCCTGGCTGAGCGACACGTCTTGCACCGGTCGGCCGAGCAGCGCGGCCAGACTGATCTGTGCCTCCCCGGCCTGTTGCTGGACGGCTGGCAACTGGCGCTGCTGCGCGGCCACCAGGCTTTTTTGCTGAGCGAGCTCAAGCGCGGTGGCGGAGCCTGCGTTGTAGCGGGTTTGCACTAACTGCAGGACGTTTTGCGCGTTGGCCAGATTGAGTTCGGCGATGCGGCTCTGCTCCTGCAAGGACAGGAGCTGCGCATAGCTGTTGGCGACGCCACTGAGCAGCGTCAGCTCGACGGTGGCGCGGTCGAACTCGCTGGCTTGCAGGCTGAATTGCGCACTGTCGCGCGAGGCGCGCTTGCCGCCCCAGAAGTCGATTTCGTAACTGGCACTCAAGCCGACATCGAAGTAGTCCACCGCCTTGTTGGTGCTGTCGGCATCGAGTTGACGGTAGCCACTGCCGCGGAGCAGTTTCTGCCGATTGGCGTTGCCGGTGCCCTGTATTTCCGGCAGTTGCGATCCACCGGCGATCACCGTCCCGGCACGCGCCTGACGCACGCGCGCAATGGCCGCGGCGAGGTCGTAACTGCCGACCTGGGCCTGTTCGATCAGTTGGTTGAGTTGCGGGCTGGCGAATCGTGTCCACCAACGCAAGTCATTGCGCTCGGCATTGGCGCTGTGAGGTGACTGCCAGGTGGCGGGCGGCGCTATGCCGCTGTCCGGGCGTTGGACGGGACTGGCGCAGGCACTGAGGATCAGGCATACGGTCAACAGGCTGAGGCGCGGTTTCATAGATCGATCATTCACTGGTAAGGGCCGTGACCGGGTCGAGCCGGGCAGCTTTGCGGGCCGGCATGAAGCCGAAGACAACACCGGTTACCAAGGCGCAGCCAAAAGCGCCCAACACGGCCATCAAAGAAAAGGCGACGGCGACCTCGCTGAGAATCAGCACACCACCGACCATCAGCGCCAGCGCGATCCCGGCGATGCCGCCGACCACCGAGAGCATCACCGCTTCAGTGAGGAACTGGCGCAGGATGTCGCGCTGGCGGGCGCCGGTAGCCATGCGGATCCCGATCTCGCGAGTGCGCTCACGCACGGTCATGAGCATGATGTTCATCACGCCAATGCCACCGACCAGCAGCGAGATGGCAGCAATCGAACCGAGCATTAGCGACAGGGTATTTTGCGTGCGGGCTTCGGCCTGGATCATTGCGGCATTGTTGGTCAGCTCGAAATCCTTTTTGCCGTTATGCAGGCGCAACATCAATTGTTCGATGGCCAGTTCGGTGTCCTTGACCTTGCGCGCGTCTGCGGCGGCGATGGCCACATACTCGGGGTCGCGTGTGCCGAACAGGCGCACGCTGGCGGCGGAGTAGGGCACGGCGATGCGATTGTCGCTGTCCGAGTCGCCGGAGCTGGCGCCTTTTTCCGCGAGCACGCCAACCACCTGGAAAGGCACGTTCTCGATCAGGATGTATTGGCCGATCGGGTTGGCCACATCCTTGAGCAGTTTGGTGCGCACCTTGTGGCCGATCACCGCGACGGCTGCCGCGTTCTGCTCATCGGCCTCGGTGAAGTAACTGCCCTGAACCACCGGCCAGTTGAAAATCGCCGGGAAATTGGTGTCGTTGCCGCCGACATAACTCAAGTGATCGGCATTGCCGAAACGCACACCGGCCTCGGAGCCGTTGACCGGCATGATCCGCTGTACCTGCGGCAGGCTCGCCAGCGCATGGACATCGTCGAGAGTGACGACTCCCGGCGGCGTCCGCGGATTGGGTGCCGAGCCACTGAGATAAATGATGTTCGAGCCGAACGCGCCCATTTGCGCCATGACCTGACGCTTGCTGCCTTCGCCCACTGCGAGCATCACCACCACCGACGCCACGCCAATGATGATCCCCAGCAAGGTCAACGCCGTGCGGAAGCGATTGATCCACATCACGCGCCACGCGGCGTGCAGTGCATCGATCAGTTCGCCTTTCCAGGCACCGGTGGCTTCGGCCCCTTCGCTCAGACGCTTGCGCAGATCGACTGCTTGCAAGGCGCCGGGATTGGCGCTGGTTTGCGCTTCGGGATTGTCCCTGGCGCTGTCGCTGATGATCAGGCCGTCGCTGATTTCGATGATGCGTTTGGCGCGGGCCGCGACTTCGCGGTCGTGGGTGATGAGGATCACCACGTGTCCCTGGCTCGCCAGCTCGTCGAGCAGCGCCATGACTTCCTTGCCGCTGTGACTGTCGAGGGCGCCAGTCGGTTCGTCGGCCAGAATGATGTGGCCGCCGTTCATCAGGGCGCGGGCGATCGACACCCGTTGTTGCTGACCGCCGGAGAGCTGATGCGGACGGTTGCCGGTGCGTTCAGCGAGGCCGAGGCGGTCGAGCAGGGCGGCGGCGCGCGCGTGGCGTTCGGCGGCGGGAATACCGGCGTAGATGGCCGGCATTTCGACGTTTTCCTGGGCCGAGCCGGACGGAATCAGGTGATAGCCCTGGAACACGAAACCAAAGGCTTCGCGGCGAAGCCAGGCCAGCTCATCGCTGTCCAGGCCGGCAACGTTTTCCCCGGCAAAGCGGTATTCCCCGGCAGTGGGGCGGTCGAGACAGCCGAGGATGTTCATCAGCGTCGACTTGCCCGAGCCCGACGCGCCGACAATGGCCACAAATTCGCCGGCATGGATCGACAGGTCGATGCCACGCAGTACGTGAACTTGCGGCGCGTCGCCGCCACCGTAGGATTTGCGGATGTCCTGCAGGTCGATCAGAGGCGTTTGCATTCAACCTCCGCTGCCGTCAGCCGGGCCGATCAGCAAGTGGTCGCCTTCGTTCAGGCCATTGAGGATCTGCACTTTCAAGCGGTCGCTGATACCGGTCTGTACCTCGCGGGATTGAACTTCGCCATTGGCGGCGATCACCCGGGCGGTCTGGCGGTCAGCTTGGGCGCTGCCTTGCAGGGCGGCGACCGGCGCGGTCAGCACGTCTTTCGCCTGGTTGGCTACGAAGAACACTTGGGTGGTCATCTCGGCCATCAAGGCGTTATCGGCGTTATCAACGTCAAGCAGCACGGTGTACAGCACCACTCGGGCGCTGCCGCTTTTGCTCGAACTGGACGGGCTGCCGCCGCCCTGACTGGTCTGATCGAGCGGTTTGGGGGGGACCGGCAGGATTTGCCGCACGGTACTGTTCCAGCGCCGGTTACCGCCGCTTAGGGTGGTGAAGTACGCGGACATGCCGGGTTTGACGTGGCCGATATCCGCTTCGGATACCTCGGCCCATACAGTCATCGGCGAGAGTTTGGCGATGCGCAAAATCAGCGGTGTCTGCTGTTGCGCGTTGAGGGTCTGGCCTTCCCGAGCGTCGAGCGCAACCACGGTGCCTGCCATCGGCGCATAAATGCGCGTGTAGCCGAGTTCGGCCTGATCGCTGCGCAAACTGGCTTCAGCCTGGCGGATCTGCGCGCGGAACATGTCGATGCGCGCCTGCGTCGCCTTGAGCTCGGCGCGGGCGGTCTGCACGTCTTCTTCACGGGTGGCGCCGCCCGCGGCCAGATTCTGCTGGCGCTGGTATTTCTGCCGCGCCAGTTCATGTTGGGCCTGTTGTTCCTGCAACTGTGCCTTGAGGTTTTCGATGGAAAACTGGCTGGCGTCGAGTTTGGCCTTTTGCGTGGCGGGGTCGATTTCCACCAGCAACTGACCCTCCTTGACCACGTCGCCAACTTCGACATGGATTTTGCGGATCTGCCCGGACGCCTGTGCGCCGACGTCCACGTAGCGCCGTGGCTGGAGGGTTCCCAGCGCAGTGACGCTGCTTTCGATGTCGCCGCGGCTCACTTGCACGGTGGCGAACTTGTCCCGGCTGGGCGGCAAAATCTGCCAGGCAGCAACGGCGACTACGGGAATCAGACAAAGGGCTACGAGCAGGGCGCGTCGGGCGGGGCGGGGACGTTTCATGCAGGGTTCCGGCCAGTGGAAATCGACCCGTCATTCAGTCGGCACCGCACGCGGGTCACGACCGAACGCTGGCGCAGAACGCGACAGACACGGGGAGCTGTCCTTTAAACGAGGAAAGGGGCGGTAAATTTAAGCGCTGAAAAATGCGCTAACAGGTATAGCCCCTAACAATTTGTCGGGCAAATCGAAACAAGTCTTTAAATCTATATGAGAATTACTATAAATTACGCATCTGAAATTGCCACCATCCTGCCACTGTCGTTTTGACCGTAGCGGAGCTGGCTCAAGGATCGAAACCGCATCGCTGCGGCCGGGAGTCATGTTGGAAAACTACTATCGCGAGCTGGTGTGTTTCCTGAACGCCAAGCTGGGCAACCGTCAGGTGGCCGAGGATGTGGTGCATGACGCTTATCTGCGGGTGCTGGAACGCTCCAGTGAAACGCCGATCGAGCAACCTCGGGCGTTTCTTTATCGCACCGCGCTGAATCTGGTGATCGACGATCATCGGCGCAATGCCTTGCGTCAGGTCGAGCCGCTGGAAGTGCTCGACCATGAAGAGCGCTATTTCACCCCGTCCCCCCACGGCACGCTCGATCATGGCCAACGCCTGGAGATGCTCCAGCGGGCGCTGGCGGAATTACCACAGCTGTGTCGTGACAGTTTTCTGCTGCGCAAGATTGAAGGCCTGTCCCACAACGAAATTGCCGAGAGCCTCGGTATTTCCAAAGCGCTGGTGGAAAAACACATCGTCAATGCCATGAAACATTGCCGCCTGCGGATCAAACAATGGGATGTCCATTGATCTTTCCTCGTTAAATTTTTTTTCACCGTCCTCGTTCCTACTCAACAGACGATCTGCTGTCCTGCTTCGGGCCGGTCAGGTCACCCAGGCTTTAGCCCCACGGTTGAGGGGTTCATCCAGAGGACACTGGAAATGACACAGGCAATTGCATCGCCCATCGTTCACGATCTGATCGGCGTCGGTTTCGGCCCTTCGAACCTGGCGTTGGCCATCGCGCTGCAAGAGCGCGGGCCGACGCAGGGTGAACTGGATGTGCTGTTCCTCGACAAACAGGCCAACTACAGCTGGCACGGCAACACCCTGTCGACCCAGAGCGAGTTGCAGATTTCCTTCCTCAAGGATCTGGTGACCCTGCGCAATCCGACCAGCCCGTACTCGTTCGTCAATTACCTCAAGTACCACGGTCGCCTGGTGGATTTCATCAACTTGGGCACCTTCTATCCGTGCCGCATGGAGTACAACGATTACCTGCGCTGGGTCGCCGGGCAGTTCACCGAGCAGAGCCGTTATGGCGAAGAAGTGCTGACCATTGAGCCGGTGCTGCACAACCATCAGGTTGAAGCGCTGCGCGTCATTTCCCGCGACAGCCAGGGGCAACAACATGTGCGGACTACCCGTTCGGTGGTGGTCAGTGCCGGTGGCACGCCGCGTATTCCCGAGGCGTTCAAGGCGCTGAAGGGCGACAACCGTGTGTTCCATCATTCGCAATACCTGTCGCAGATGGCCAGGCAGCCGTGCGTCAACAATCAGCCGATGAGCATCGCGATCATCGGTGGCGGGCAGAGCGCGGCGGAAGCGTTCATCGACCTGAACGATTCGTTCCCGTCGGTGCAGGTCGACATGATCCTGCGCGGCTCGGCCCTCAAGCCGGCGGACGATAGCCCGTTCGTCAACGAAGTGTTCTCGCCGGAGTTCACTGACTTGGTGTTCCAGCAGAACAGTGCCGAGCGTGAGCGTCTGGTCAACGAGTACCACAACACTAACTACTCGGTGGTCGACATTGACCTGATCGAGCGCATCTACGGCATCTTCTATCGCCAGAAGGTTTCCGGAATTGCCCGTCATGCGTTCCGCACCCTGACCACCGTTGAGAGTGCTACCGCCACCGAACACGGCATCGAGTTGGCGGTACGCAACAACGCCACTGGCGAAGTCAGCGTGCGCCTGTACGACGCCGTGGTACTGGCCACCGGTTACGAGCGTCAGATGCACCGTAAATTGCTGGCGCCGCTGGAAGAATATCTGGGCGAGTTCGAGGTTGATCGCAACTACAAACTGATCACCGATGAGCGCTGCAAGGCTGGCATTTACATGCAGGGCTTCTGCCAGGCCAGTCATGGTTTGAGCGACACATTGTTATCGGTGCTGCCGATTCGTGCCGATGAGATTGCGGGCTCGCTGTATGAACATGGCAAGCATCGTGGGCACCGTTCGATGGCGGATTTGCTGTTGGCGACTGCCAGCTGAATCTGCGCCGCCTGATACACCGCCATCGCTGGCAAGCCAGCTCCCACAGTATTTTGTGTGATGTCAGCTATTGCTTACACAACACTGATCCCTGTGGGAGCTGGCTTGCCAGCGATGGCGGCAGATCAGGCACCATCACCGTTGATGAGCCACCGCCTTCGCGAGCAGGCTCGCACCCACATTTGGATCTTCGATGAATACAAAAACCGTGTTCGCTGGAGATCCCCTGTGGGAGCGAGCCTGCTCGCGAAGGGGCCCTCAAGAACAGCAAAAAGTCCTTCCTGAACGCTTCCTGAAGATCCGGCACATTCCCCGCCACACTGCTTTTCACGGGTTTACTCTCCAGACATCGAGGCGTAAGCTTCGCGCGTTTTCATCAATAGCGGAGACCCACAGTGGGTACTTGTTCGAGTGACAGTTGTCGGCCGGTCTCGGTAACCGGCAGATTCTCGGCAAGATAACGCGCATTTTTTTTGCCGTTGTCTCGCCGTAAAAGCGAGCAGCGGCATCCCCTACATGACCAGTCCTTGGTCATGTCTTGATGTCCTTCTCATCGACGCTGAACAGAGCGTGATGTCGAATTTAAAGTCGCCATCGCAGCCCTATCGACACGCCTGTCTTTTCTGACCGGCGCGCCATGCCTTGCCGTGCCGGTTTTTCCGGCGGACGAGGCGCGGTCGTACCTGCTTGACGGTTTCCCGGCTGACCACAGGGGCAACAGCCATGAAATTTACGCTCAAGGAATTTTTCGCAGGTTTTCTGCGTACCCGCCACATCGCCCGGCACTTCCGTCGCCTGGCGTTGCTGGAAACCATCAACGACACCACGGTCAGCCGTGAAGTCCCGCCAACTCTGGCCAACACTCTGGTCGATGCCGCGCACAGCGACAGCTCAGCATTGCTCTCTTCACTGGGCACGTACTCCGATGGCCTTACCGATTTCGAAGTCGATGCACTGCGTGCGCAATACGGCCTCAATGAAGTCGAACACGAGCAGCCGCTGCCGTGGTGGACCCACCTGTGGCACTGCTACAAAAACCCGTTCAACCTGCTGCTGACGCTGCTTGCAGTGATCTCGTGGCTGACCGAAGACATGAAAGCCGCCGTGGTGATTTTCTCCATGGTGGTGCTGTCGACGCTGCTGCGCTTCTGGCAGGAAAGCAAATCCAACCTGGCTGCCGACGCGCTTAAAGCGATGGTCAGCAACACCGCTACAGTGATGCGACGTGATGCGCCGCGCAGCGAGTTGCCGATCAAACAATTGGTGCCAGGCGATCTGATCGTGTTGTCGGCCGGCGACATGATTCCCGCCGATTGCCGGGTGCTCAGCGCCAAAGACCTGTTCGTCAGCCAAGCGGCGATGACCGGTGAATCGATGCCGGTGGAGAAATTCCCGCGTCAGGCTGATCGCGATACACGCAATCCGCTGGAGCTGGACAACATTCTGTTCATGGGCACCAACGTTTTGTCTGGCACTGCGGTGGCGGTGATTCTCACCACTGGCAACAGCACCTATTTCGGTGCGCTGGCGCAGCGTGTCGGCGCTACTGATCGTGCGGTCACTTCGTTCCAGCAAGGCGTCAATAAAGTCAGCTGGTTGCTGATCCGCTTCATGTTCGTCATGGCGCCGCTGGTGCTGTTCATCAATGGTTTCACCAAGGGCGACTGGACCGAAGCACTGCTGTTTGCGCTGTCCGTTGCGGTCGGGCTGACCCCGGAAATGCTGCCGATGATCGTCACCTCGACACTGGCCAAAGGCGCGGTATTTCTGTCACGCAAAAAAGTCATCGTCAAACGCCTCGACGCGATCCAGAACTTCGGCGCCATGGACGTGCTGTGCACCGACAAGACCGGCACGCTGACCCAGGACAAGATCTTCCTTGCACGCAACGTTGATGTCTGGGGCGAGGATTCTGACGACGTATTGGAAATGGCTTACCTGAACAGCTACTACCAGACCGGCCTGAAAAACCTGCTGGACGTGGCCGTGCTGGAACATGTGGAAGTCCACCGTGAGCTGAAGGTCGGCACAGCGTTTCGCAAGGTCGATGAGATCCCGTTCGACTTCAATCGCCGGCGCATGTCGGTCGTGGTAGAAGGGCGCGGCCAGGCGCATCAACTGATCTGCAAAGGCGCGGTGGAAGAAGTGCTGGCGGTGTGCAGCCGTGTGCGTCACGGCGACGTCGATGAAGCCTTGAGCGATGAATTGCTGAACCGGATTCGTCAGGTCACCGCAGCATTCAACGCTGAAGGCTTACGCGTGGTGGCAGTAGCGGCCCGCTCGATGCCTGAGGGGCGCGACACCTACAGCTTGGCTGATGAGCAGGAACTGACGCTGATCGGTTACGTGGCGTTTCTCGATCCACCGAAGGAAAGCACCGCGCCGGCGCTCAAGGCTTTGGCCGAACATGGCGTGGCGGTGAAAGTGCTGACCGGTGACAACGAGTTGGTCACGGCGAAGATCTGCCGCGAAGTCGGCCTCGCTCAGCAAGGCCTGCTGATGGGCAACGACATCGAGCGCATGAGCGACGCCGAACTGGCCGTGGCGGTGGAAAACACTAACGTTTTTGCCAAGCTGACGCCGTCGCACAAGGAGCGCATCGTGCGCATCCTCAAGGGTAACGGCCATGTAGTCGGCTTCATGGGGGATGGCATCAACGACGCACCGGCGTTGCGCACCGCCGACATCGGTATTTCAGTGGACAGCGCGGTGGACATCGCCAAGGAAGCGGCAGACATCATCCTGCTGGAAAAGAGCCTGATGGTGCTGGAGGAGGGCGTACTCGAAGGGCGTCGCACCTTCGCCAACATGCTCAAGTACATCAAGATGACCGCCAGTTCCAACTTCGGCAACGTGTTCTCGGTGCTGGTTGCCAGTGCGTTTATTCCGTTTCTGCCGATGCTGCCGATGCACCTGCTGGTGCAAAACCTGCTCTACGACATTTCGCAGATTGCCATTCCGTTCGACAACGTCGATGAGGAGATGCTGAAGAAACCGCAACGCTGGCAGCCGGGCGATGTCGGGCGCTTCATGCTGTTTTTCGGGCCGATCAGTTCGATTTTCGACATCACAACGTTCGCCTTGATGTGGTACGTATTTGATGCCAACACCCCGGATCACCAGACGCTGTTCCAGTCCGGCTGGTTCGTGGTGGGCCTGCTGACCCAGACGCTGATCGTGCACATGATCCGCACGCCGAAGATTCCGTTCGTGCAAAGCCGTGCAGCCCTGCCGCTGCTGGTGATGACCGGAATCATCATGGCGGTCGGCATCTTCCTGCCGATGGGGCCGCTGGCGCACTACTTCAAATTGCAGGCGTTGCCGTCGATGTACTTCGTGTTCCTGCCGGTGATTCTGCTGGCGTACATGGCGCTGACTCAGGCAGTGAAAGGTTTCTACATCCGCCGGTTTGGCTGGCAGTAACAGCAGTACAACGCTGCTCCCCCAGGGGATTGGTATGTTTTCAAGGACAAGACTATGCAAGCCATCAACAACCTCAACCTCACCTCGCTGCTCGACACCCTGATCAGCCTCAGTGCCGCGTTCCTTCTCGGCGGCCTGATCGGCTTCGAGCGACAGTACCGGCAACGCACCGCCGGCCTGCGGACCAACGTGCTGGTGGCGGTCGGCGCGGCGATTTTTGTCGACATGGCCAACCGTCTCGCCGGGGCTGAGGGCGCGGTGCGCGTGGTGGCCTACGTTGTCTCCGGCATCGGTTTTCTCGGTGCCGGGGTGATCATGCGTGAGGAAGGCAACGTGCGTGGCCTCAACACCGCCGCCACCTTGTGGACCTCCGCTGCAGTGGGTGCCTGCGCCGGTGCCGACCTGCTGGCCGAAGCCGTGCTGGGCACGCTGTTCATCCTCGCCGCCAATACGTTGCTGCGGCCGATCGTCAATAACATCAACCGCCAGCCACTGGACGTGGTCTCGGCCGAAGTCACCAATATCGTCTACGTGATCGCCCGACGTTCACAGCAAAAAGCTGTGCTCGCCTTACTCGAAGCCGAGCTGGAACGCAGCAACTATCCGGCCAGCGACGTCGATGTGCACGCCTTTGGCGCCGACGAAGTCGAGATCGAAGCGACGCTGGCGACCACTTCGGTGGACGGCGATGAGCTGGATGCACTGATCGCGCGGATCTCGACGTCGGCGCTCGTGGTGCAGGCATTCTGGAGTCCGAGTACGACTGAATGACGTTCCTAGGACACCCACTGCCTTTGATCAATCAAGTAAGCCACGCCGGTGATTGCGGTGTGGCTTTCTTCTTGGTTCGCCTCCAGAAATCCCGCTCGTTTATCAGACTTGTCCTACATGTTTTGCTGCGTGCATTGATTAGAGTGTTCCGCTGATTGGAAACATTTCCTACGGCCGGCGAAATCAATGTCCTACAAACACTGGCGAATTCTCGTTGCTGAAGAGCAACTCATCGAGCGCAACCGAATCTGCAAGTCCCTCAACGAACTGGGATATCGCACGCTCACACCGGTGCGTTCGTTTCGTGAACTGCTGGGCGTTACCCATTACTCGTTCGAACCGTTCGAGCACTTTGATCTGCTGGCCATCAACGGTGAGCTGATCGCTGCCGCCGGGATTGATCCGGTGCGGTTTTTCCAGAGCAACTCGCAGATTCGTCACGGTGTGATTTATGACGCACGTCGTGGCCAGGCACAGGCAGAAACGATTTATGCCAACCAGCGACGCCAGTTGACGCTGATCCGTACGCCGGACCGGCAAACCCTGGCTGCACTCCTTGAACACCTCGATATTTAGGAAAAGTCCCATGAGATTTGAGACTTTTCCTAACGAGTTCTACGCAGAAACGCCGGACACTTGTGCCAATACCACCATCAACGAGGCAACGATCATGTCACTTCAGCCGCTTCGAATTCTGGTGCTCGAGGATCACGCGTTCCAACGCTCGGTTGCGGTCAGCATCTTGCAAAGCCTGGGGTGCCGGCAGATTTACGAAGCCAGTGACGGCGCGCAGGCACTGGCCCTGTTGAAGGACATCGGCTGCGTAGACATTGCCCTGTGCGACTTGCAAATGGAGGGCATGGACGGCCTGCAGTTCTTGCAACGCGTAGGCGCGTCCGGGCAGGTAAAGTCGGTCATCATCAGCAGCTCGTTGTCGGCCGATCTGCGCCGTGCGGTGCATCAAATGGTGACGCTGCTCGGTCTGGACCTGCTGGGCGATGTCGGCAAACCACTGCATGTCCAGGTGCTGGGTGATCTGCTGGACAAATATGTTGAGCGGCCTAGCCTTCTCGACGCTGCGCCTGCGTTCGTCACTCTGGCGAGTGAAGTGTCCGTGCGGCGGGCACTGGCCGATGGGCAGTTGCACGCCTGGTATCAGCCAAAATTCAATCTGCGCAGCGGTGAAGTCTGCGGTGTAGAAGTGCTCTGTCGCTGGCTGCATCCAACCCGCGGCATTATTTCGCCCGCGCTGTTCATGCCGGTGCTGGAACGCTGTGGCCTGCTCGACGCATTGCTGTTCTCTCAGCTCGATCAGGCTTTGGATATTCAGCGAAGCGCCCGGGAGCAGGGTTTCGTCCTGAATCTGGCGTTCAACCTGCAAGCCGTGCAGTTGGCCAACGCTGAGCTGACCGCCTCCCTCAAAGGCATTTTGGCGCGCCACGCCGCTCAAGGCGCGGGCCTGACCTTTGAACTGACCGAGAGCGGTTTGCTGGAAGCGCCGGCTACCAGCCTG
This sequence comes from Pseudomonas sp. A0308, assembly GCF_044218815.1. NCBI lineage: Bacteria > Pseudomonadati > Pseudomonadota > Gammaproteobacteria > Pseudomonadales > Pseudomonadaceae > Pseudomonas > Pseudomonas sp. A0308. The sequence goes on along the minus strand of NZ_CP162581.1, from coordinate 1,195,928 downwards.
GAAAGCCTGGTGCGGTTGCGGATGATGGGGTGTCGCTTGTCGATCGACGACTTCGGGGCCGGGTTTTCCTCGCTGCAACGCTTGTGTCAGTTGCCCTTCAACGAGATCAAGCTTGACGCTGATTTCATTCGTAACCTTGAGCGTGAACCCCGTTGCCGGGCAGCAATCAGCAGCACCTTGGCGCTTGGCGAAACCCTCGGCATGACCGTGGTGATCGAGGGCATCGAGACCGATGCGCAGCGCCGCGAGCTGCTGGCACTGGGATGCACGCAAGGGCAGGGGTATTGGTACGCAAGACCGATGGCCGGAACCGATTTGCTGAACTGGCTGCAACGGCGCAGTTATCGGCAGATCTCGGGCGAATGACTTTTTAGGAAATGTCCTACAGAACCTGCCGTTGAGGTTGCGTAGTCTTGCCGCACTGAAAAACCTGATCACCGGGAGATTGACCATGATCAATAAAGCCCTGCGTATCCTTATCGCCGATCCGCAGCATTTTCACCGGATGAAAGTCGAGCGTCTGTTCAACGGCCTCAACTACTACCGCGTTGCCCCGGTGCAGAGTATCGCCGAGCTGTTGACGCTGGTGGACTACGGCTGCGAACCGTTCGACGTGGTGGTTATCAACGCTGAACTGGCGAAGGGGTCGCTGGATCTGCTGGGGTTTTTCCTCGACAACCCCCAGGTGCGGCATGCGCTGATCTACAACGAACCTTCGGCGCCGTTGCAGGTGAAATCAGGTTTCGCGCAGGAGAACGTGCAGATCAGTCATGCGGCGCTGCCCAATGAACAGGCAATCAGGCACTTGATGGCGTTGGTCGACGCACCCCAGTGGAAACAGGCCGTGGTTGAGCAGCGTCGGGCCTATGCATAAAAATACTCGCGCCGCAACTGTCAGATCTGACAGGTGATTTCCATTCCATTGCGTGCAACAGTCGCTGCGCAGCCATTGAGTCTGGATCAGCCGATCCCGGTGATCTTATTGCCAGATTTTTTAGTGGGAGTGGAAATGAAGTCAGCGCTGATCGTCGACGACCACCCAGTGGTGCGCGCCGCCATCCGAATCGTGCTGCAATCCGAGGGTTTCAAGGAGATTCACGAGGCGTCCAGTGGCAACGAGGTGCTGCAAATGATCCGCGAGCACCAGCCCCGGTTGGTCGTGCTTGACTTGGGTCTGCCAGCACTCGACGGGCTGGACGTCATGGCTCGAATCAAGGCCAACGACCTTAAGTGCAAACTTCTGGTGTTCAGTACTCACGAAGCCTTGTTTTTCCAGGAGCGGTGTCTGCGCGCTGGGGCGATGGCTTACGTCACCAAGACCAATCAACTGCAACAGCTGCACAAAGCCATTCAGGCAGTGATGGCGGGCTACACCTATTTTTCCGCGATGCCGGACAACGTCAGCGTGTTGAATGCAGTGCAAACCACGGAAAAACAGATGATCGATCAGCTCTCCGATCGAGAGTTGAGCATTTTCGTGCAACTGGCGCAGGGCAAGCCCAACAAGACAATTGCCGAGGACATGCACCTCAGCCATAAAACGGTCAGTACATATAAAACCCGACTGATGAAGAAGCTCGGGATGGGTACAGCGGTGCACTTGCGCGATTTCGCCAAGCGCAATCATTTGATCTGAGTAACCGAACATGAGCCAGGGAGGGCGTGTCTGTTGGCTGTGGCTTAGCCTTGTTACCTCTTGCTGGGCGAGTGAAGCGCCGCAGGTTCTTGAGGTGTTGACTCGCTCCGGGCTGGATAATGTCCAGATCCGTCTGGACGAACAAGACCGCCAATGGTTGCGTCAGCATCCGGTGTTGCGGATGGGCATTTCAGGTCGCGATTACCCACCGTTCGAGATCACCCGCAATCAGCATGAACTGGAAGGGCTCACAGCCGATTACGCCGACCTGCTGGCGCAACTGCTGGGCCTCAGAATCGAAGTCCGGCGGTTTACCAACCGGGATGCGGTGATGGCGGCACTCAAACGTGGCGATCTCGATGTATTGGGGACATCCAACAGTTTTGAGATCGCCGACCCTGCGATCGTTCTGTCCCGACCTTATGCCGAAGATCAGCCAATGCTGGTTACCCGGCTCGAAGAGTCCATGCCGATGGATCTCTCGGGCAAGCGTGTCGCCATGGTCGAGGATTACATGCGGCTGGCGACGGTGCAGGCGTTCTACCCTGAGGCGAGCGTGCAACTTTACGCCTCGGCAATGGATGCACTGGGAGCCGTGGCGTTCGGTGCGGATGATGTTTATCTGGGCGATTTCATCAGTGCCAGTTACTTGATCAACACCAATTATCGAAATGACCTGCAATTGGCAGGGCCCGCGGGACTTGATGCCAACCCGTTCGGCTTTGCGCTGATGCGCAGCGATGTGCGCCTCAAACGTCTCGTCGACAACGCGTTGGCGGCGATTCCCATGGAGCATCGGCAACGTATCGAACAACGCTGGAGCGTCGGTCTTGCCGAGATGGCTGAACAAACACGGGTGCAGCTCAGTGCCGCAGAACAGCAGTGGCTGGATCAACATCCGGTGGTGCGGGTTGGCGGTATCGAAGATTTTGCCCCGCTGAGTTTTTTTGACGCAGATGGGCGTTTCAGTGGGCTGGCGGCGCAACTGTTGAGCCTGATCAGTCAGCGCAGCGGGCTGAATTTCGAGGTCGTGCGCGGGCAGTCGCTGGATCGACAGATCGAGCAACTGCAGGTCGGTGAGCTTGACGTGTTACCCGTGGTGACGCCCAGCAGCGAGCGTGAAAACGAACTGCGATTCACTCGGGCCTACATGAGCAATCCGTTTGTGCTGGTCAGTGCGACAACCGAGGCAAGCCCGCGCAACCTCGATGAGTTGGTGGGTAAACGGCTGGCGATTTATCGCGGCCACCCGTTGCGCGGCTATTTGCAGGAACGGGTCTCGGCATTACGTTTTGTCGAAGTCAAAAGCCCCGCCGAAGGCATAGCGTTGATTGCCAAGGGGCAGGCTGACGCCACCGTCAGTTCGTTGCTGGTGGCGCGATTTGTGATTGCCCGTCAGCATCGCGAGCGTCTGCGTATTGCCAGCACCATTGGCGATCAACCGGCCCGTATTGCCTTGGCCACCGCGCCACAATCTTCGATGCTTCATTCGATCCTGAACAAGGCATTGCTGAGCATCGCTCCGCAACAGATGGACGAACTGGTTGCACGCTGGAGTCATGATGTGGTGGTGGAAGAGAGCTATTGGCTACGACATCGCCGTGAGATTCTGCTGGGTTTTGCCGGGGCGGCGAGCCTGCTGTTGGCGGCGCTGATCTGGATCGGTTTTCAGCGCAGACAGATCCGTCAGCGTCAGCAGTGGTTACAAAAATTGCAGCAGGCCAAGGACGCCGCGGACGACGCCAATCGGGCCAAAACCACGTTTCTGGCGACTATGAGCCATGAAATTCGTACGCCGATGAATGCATTGATCGGGATGCTCGAGCTGGCGCTCAAACGCGCCGATGAGGGCGTGACCGATCGCCTGGCCATTCAGGTGGCATCCAATGCCGGGCAACAGTTGCTGGCACTGATCGGCGACATCCTCGACATCGCGCGCATTGAAACCGGGCATTTGTCCCTGGCTCCCGAGCGGGCCAACCTGCGGGAACTGGTGGTGTCGGTGTGCCGGGTGTTTGAAGGGCTGGCGCGACAGAAGAGCCTGTTGTGGCACGTCGAGTTAGGTGAGCACAGTGACGTCGATGTATTGATTGACCCGACGCGCTTCAAACAAGTGTTGTCGAACTTGCTCAGCAACGCGATCAAGTTCACTGAAGACGGCGAGGTGAGCCTGTGGCTGAAAGTGACAGCGGTGTCGGCGGAGCGACTGGCCGTGAAAGTGGTCATCAAAGACAGCGGGATTGGCATCAGTGCGCAGGATCGGCAACGGTTGTTCAGCCCTTTCGTACAGGCGAGCAATAACGCTCAATCGGCGCGCGGTGGTTCCGGATTGGGCTTGGTGATCAGTCGCAGCCTCTGCGAAATGATGGGCGGCTGGTTGCACCTCGACAGCGAGCCGGGTCGCGGTACGCAAGTGCAGGTCAACCTCGAACTGCCGCTGCTGGCCGGTATCGCGCATGCCCCGGCAACACCGCTGACGCAGGATATGCCTGTGTGCCCACTGAGCGTTCTGGTGGTGGATGATCATCCGGTGAACCGTTTGTTGCTGTGCTGGCAGTTGAGTGAGCTGGGCCATCGAACGATTGCCGCCGAAGATGGCTATGAAGGACTGGAACGTTGGCGGACACAGCCTTTCGACGTGGTCATCACCGACTGCAACATGCCGCGGCGCAACGGCTATGAACTGGCGCGGGCCATCCGTGACGAAGAAGCCGCGAGCGGCCGCGCGCCTTGTCTGTTGATCGGGTTCACCGCCAATGCTCAGGTCGAGGAGACGGTTCGTTGCCTCGATGCCGGCATGGACGAATGCCTGTTCAAACCGATTCGCTTGCACGATTTGCAGCAGGCGTTGACGGGGGCCAGCCATTGCGACAGTGGTGTCGAACCGGTCGAAGACATGGCCCTGACAGAAATCGACCTGAGCGCGCTGGAGCAGATGGCCGGCGATGATCACTCGATGATTGATCACCTGCGTGAAGAAGTTTTGCGCAGCCTGCATAACGATTTGCAACGCCTCGAAGAGTTGAACCACGAGCATGACAGCGACGGGTTGCACGAACTGGCCCATCACATCAAGGGCGGCGCGCAGATGGTGGGGGCAGCGCGTGTGGTGGCAGCTTGCGCGGGTCTTGAACAGGCGTGTATCGAGGCCGACGCCGATACCGTGGTTATGGCGATCCATACGCTGCGCGAGGCCATGAATGGTCTCGCGCAGCGTCTTCAGGGCTGAGCATTCAATCGCGCTGATTAATCCCAGTCAGGCGCAATGCCTTTGGGGCTGGTAAGGCGATGGCCGCGATCCAGCGTGGCGATTTGCGCCATGTCGGCATCGCTCAACGTCAGGGTTGTGGCGCCGAGATTGCTTTGCAGGTTGGCGCGTTTGGTCGATGACGGAATCACCGCATAACCCGACTGCATGGCCCAGGCCAGAGTGACTTGCGCCGGGGTGGCGTGCAGGCGTTCGGCGATCTGCTGGATCAGAGGGTCTTTCAGCACTTCGCCATAGGCGAGGGTCATGTATGAGGTGATGTGGATGCCCTGACTCTGGGCGAACCCGGCTACTTTGCGGTTTTGCAGGTACGGATGCAGCTCGATCTGATGGGTCGCGATGTTGTCGGCACCGACGGCAGCAATCGCCTGTTTCATCAGGTCGATGGTGAAGTTGGAAATACCGATCTGCCGGGTCAGGCCCAAACGCTTGGCTTCCAGCAGGGCCGTCATGAACTCTTCGACGGGCACTTGATCGTCCGGCGATGGCCAGTGGATCAACGTCAGGTCGAGGTAGTCGGTCTGCAGTTTTTGCAGGCTCTCTTTGAGGCTGTCGATCAGGCGCTCTTTGGCGAAGTTGGCAACCCAGATCTTGCTGGTGATAAACAGCTCTTCCCGCGGGATGCCGCTAGCGGCGATGGCCTGGCCGACGTCGGCTTCGTTCTCATAGATCTGTGCAGTGTCGATGACCCGATAGCCGAGTTCGAGGGCGGTGCTCACTGAATCGATGACCACCTGGCCTTGCAGGCGGAACGTACCAAGGCCGAAAGCGGGAACAGACATGAAGACTCCAGGGGTTGCAGTGGGAATGGGGGGAGTATCCGCGTTTGCTTTTGTGGGAAAAACCGTTGGTAGCGCAAAGCATTGTTGATCAGAAATCATGAATCAATTCCGAGATTTCTGTTGTCTGGGCTGGCCTCTTCGCGAGCAAGCTCGCTCCCACAGGGAATTGTGTTGGTGCTGAATTGTATTTACATCCCGAAAACTTCTGGGAGCTGGCTTGCCTGCGATCGCCGCGACTCGGTCTTGAGGCTGCAGAAGTTCACTGTCCTCCAGATAGAACGCTGAAGCTGATTTTTGCCGTCTAGTGCAATCATCGTCATGCAATTAAGCTTAATCCATTGCGTCATCCACACCTTTGGAGCCAATCATGAAAAACATCATCGGTATTTACACCAGCCCTCGCGGCCATTGGGTCGGCGATGGTTTTCCGGTTCGCACACTGTTTTCCTACGACAACCTCGGCCAACACATCAGCCCGTTCCTGTTGCTCGATCACGCGGGGCCTGCCGAATTTACGCCGACCACCGAGCAGCGCGGCGTGGGTCAGCATCCGCACCGAGGTTTTGAAACCGTGACGATTGTTTACGACGGTGAGGTGCAGCACCGCGACTCCACGGGCAGCGGTGGCACCATCGGCCCGGGCGATGTGCAATGGATGACCGCCGCTTCCGGAATACTCCACGAAGAGTTCCACTCGGAAAACTTCGCCAAAACCGGTGGCAAGCTGGAAATGGTTCAGCTGTGGGTCAATCTGCCCGCCAAGGACAAGATGGCTGCGCCGGGTTACCAGACAATTCTCGATCGTGACATCCCGCGCATTGCGCTCAAGGACAATGCCGGCAGCCTGCGTTTGATCGCCGGTGAGTTCGACGGCCATACAGGTCCGTCGCGTACCTTCACGCCAATTGATGTCTGGGATCTGCGCCTGAACGCTGGCAAGTTGCTGGCGCTGGATCTGCACGAAGGACGCAATACTGCGCTGGTGGTGTTGAAAGGTTCGGTGCAGATCAATGAACAAGAATCGGCGGAGCAGGGGCAACTGGTGTTGTTCGAGCGCGACGGCCGTCAACTGGCTCTCAAAGCTGCAACCGACGCCGTGGTGTTGCTGCTGAGCGGCGAGCCGATCGACGAACCGATCGTCGGCCACGGCCCGTTCGTGATGAACACCGAGCAGGAAATCCACCAGGCCTTCGCCGACTTCCAGTCCGGGCGTTTTGGCCGAATGCACGGGTAATTCCAACCACACCACACCCCCCGTAGGAGCTGACGCAGGCTGCGATCTTTTGATCTGGTTTTTAAAGATCAAAAGATCGCAGCCTGCGGCAGCTCCTACAGTTTTTTTGTTGCGGGGGTTGAAATCAATTACTCCTACACTGTCCCCAATCTGTGCGATCTTCGCGCGATTAGCCTTCGTCGGAGTTGTTTGATGCTGTCTCTGCTGACTGAACATCCGTTGTTTTGCGCGTTTATCCTGATCCTGCTCGATCTCGGACTCTGGCGTCTGATCAGCTCCCATGGCAGTGAATGGAAACTGCTGGTGCGGGTGCTGATTTTCGCGGTGTTCAGCCTTCTGCTGTTCAACGAAGGGCTCAATCCGATGGAGCCTGCGCCATGGGCCGACAACGTTCCTCTGCACCTGGCGGCGACCGGGTTGCAGATCGGCTGGTGGTTATTCGGCGCGCGCACGCTAACGGTGTTGATCGGTGCGGTCATGATGCAGCGGGTCGGGCACACCGGGCGGCTGCTCCAGGATTTGCTCGGCGCGGTGATTTTCCTGATCGCAATCATCGCGGCATTGGCGTACGTGCTGGATCTGCCGGTCAAAGGAGTGCTGGCGACGTCCGGCGCACTGGCGATCATCGTCGGTCTGGCCTTGCAGAGCACGCTGAGCGACGTGTTTTCCGGCATCGTCCTCAACACCACCAAGCCGTATCAGCTGGATGACTGGATTTCCATCGACGGCACCGAAGGCCGCGTCACTGATATCGACTGGCGTGCCACGCGTCTGCAAACCAGTCAGGGAAGCATGGCGGTGATTCCCAATTCGTTGGCGGCCAAGGCCAAGATCATCAACTTCAGTCGGCCGAGCAATATGTTCGGCGTATCGGTCAGCGTGCAGGTCAGCCCCAATGCGCGTCCCCATTCGGTGATCGACGCGCTGGAGCGGGCGATGCAGGGCTGTCGGCAACTGCTCGACACGCCCGCACCGAGCGTGGCGTTGAAAAGCTCTGGCAGCAGTGGCGCCGAATACGAGATCAGCGGTTTCGTTGCCTCGATGAGCGAGAAGCGGTTGGTACGCAATCAGCTGTTTGATCTGGCGTATCGGCACTTGCAGGCATCCGGGGTCAATCTGCTGTCGAGCAATGAAGGTGACGCACCGACCCATTCGTCGCGACCGCGTGCGTTGCTCGACAGCTCACCGATCTTTTCGACGTTGCGCCAGGAAGAAAAGGACACCTTCAGCCAGAACATGGTCCTGCAAACTTTCCGCGCCGGTGAGGTGATTCTGGCGGGCGGGGAGGTCAGCGATCACTTGTTCATTGTCGAGTCGGGGGTGGTCTCGGTGACATTGAAACGTAACGGCACACCGTTCGAGTCCGGGCGCATGGGCCCGGGGGAAGTGATCGGCGAGGCCGGAATTCTCGCCGATACGTCGTTGCCGGCGGATTTCACGGCAAAAACCTTTTGCGCCCTGTATCGCATCGAGAAGTCCTATCTCAAGCCGTGTCTCGATGCGCGGCGCGACATCAACGATGCAATGACGGCGCTGTTTGATTACCGTCTGCACAAGGCGCAATCGCTGACCGAGGAAGCGCCGGTGGTGGCGCCAAAGAGAGGATTTTTGCAGTGGCTGCGCAGTCGCGCCTGAGCCTTTGAGCGCTGTTGTCGCACGCCGTCGCGGAACGATTCAATGCAACCAGTGCGGGGGCGATCAGGTCAGATTTTTCACAACCTCTGACACGAGCCCCGGACGATGAAAAACCTGCGGATCGCCACCTTCAACGTCAACGGCCTGCGCGCGCGGCTGCCCAATCTGCTGGAGTGGCTCAAGCGCGAGCAGCCGGACATCGTTTGTCTGCAAGAACTCAAATCGCTCGACAGCGCGTTCCCCGCCACCGAACTGGAAGCGGCCGGTTACGGCGCGATCTGGCACGGTCAGGCGGCATGGAACGGAGTGGCGATCCTCGCCCGCGATGCGCAACCACTGGAGAGTCGGCGCGGCTTGCCTGGTGATCCCGAGGACAAGCACAGCCGCTATCTGGAAGCAGCGGTGCACGGCGTGTTGGTCGGTTGCCTGTACCTGCCCAACGGCAACCCGCAGCCGGGGCCGAAATTCGATTACAAACTGGCATGGTTCGAACGGTTGATCGCCTATGCGAAAGACCTGCAAAGCAGTGATCACCCCGTGGTGCTGGCCGGCGACTACAACGTCGTGCCCACCGACATGGACATCTACAACACTCGGTCATGGCTGAAGGATGCGTTGCTGCAACCCGAAAGCCGCGAGTGTTATCAGCGATTGCTGGATCAGGGCTGGACCGATTCGCTGCGGCATCTGTACCCCGAAGAGCGGCTCTATACCTTCTGGGATTATTTCCGCCAGCACTGGCAGAGCAACTCCGGCCTGCGCATCGATCATCTGTTACTCAATCCGGTGCTGAGTCCTTACCTGCATGAGGCCGGCGTAGATGCCTGGGTGCGCAATGAACCGCACGCCAGCGACCATGCACCGACATGGATTCGCATCGGTTCACGGAAAAAACGTTAAAGGCGATTGGTGAAATCAATTGTCGAATTCGATGCCCCATACCGTATACATGGCGACCATCAACGCAGTGACTTGCGGCCCCATGCATAAGGACTGAGCAATGAGTGAGCCACGTCTGACGAATCTGAAACAATACCTGCAACGCCTGGGTTTCGAGGCGCCACCGCCGCCGACCCTGGAAACCCTGCGCGAGTTGCAATGGCGCCATACCGGCGCTTTCACCTTTGAAAATCTCGCAACGGTCACCGGCGCCCCGGTATTGATCGATCTTGCCTCGATCGAGCAGAAAGTCTTGCACAGTGGGCGCGGCGGTTACTGCTACGAACTCAATCATCTGTTTTTTGCCCTGTTGCTTGAGTTGGGCTTCGACGTTCGTGCCATCAGCGGGCGAGTGGTCATGAATCAGCCCGAAGGCACCTGGGCCGCGCGCACCCACCGCTTGAGTCTGGTCACCCTGGACGGCGTGCGCTACGTCACCGATGTCGGCTTCGGCGGCATGGTGCCGACCGCACCGCTGATGCTGGATACCGAGGCCGAGCAAGCCACACCGCACGAACCTTATCGCATCGAAAAACAACCCGATGGCTACATGCTGCGCGCCAATGTCGGGGGCGAATGGCGGCCGATGTACCTGTTCGATCTGCAACGCCAGGAAGACATCGATTTCACCATCGGCAACTGGTACGTCTCGACGCATCCGCAATCACCGTTTGCCAATCGCCTGATGGTTGCGCGTACTGGCGATGGCTGGCGGCGCACATTGAACAATGGCAGTTTCGCGATCCACCGCATCGGTGCCGAGAGCGAGCGGCGTGATGTCATCGACGTCGATGAACTGATTGAGTTGCTGCTGCAGGAGTTCGATCTACATTTGCCTGAGCGGCCGCATGTGCGCGACACCTTGGCGCGGTTGATTGTCCCGGGCTGAGGCCTATGGCTTCGCATCCGGCTCCAATACCCGGCGAATTTCCCCTACCGCTGCCGACAGTTTCTTCTCAAGGCTCTTGAGGTCGGCAGCCGTGATGCCCTTCTTGAACTGCCCGGAATGGGCCGAGTCATCGGCTTGGCCCTTATCGCCAGCGCTGTCGAGCAGCGCATGGCGCAGGGTGTTGTTGATCACTGTCTGATAACCAAACCCCTCGTTTTCCGCCACCGTGCGCGCGGCGTCTATAACGGCATCGTCGAGCATGATGGTGATGCGGGTTTTGCCCTTGGTGGACACCGCTGCGCCACGTTTGCCCTGAGAGAAGTCATATTCATCTTTCATCGGTCAAGCCTCCAGAAAATACTCGCAACGTTCGCTCGGGGTGGCGAAACGTGCAGAAATAACGCGTACGACATTCGCTTCGCGGTAACTGTACGCAACGACCAATAAACGTCCCCTGGCATCGAGGCCGAGGGTGATCCAGCGTTGTTCGTCATGGTCGTTGTCCTCAATGGTCAGTGCGCGTTCATCGTGAAAAACCGCTTCAGTCTCTGCAAGGCTGATACCCCTGTGCTTGAGTTTATTGGCTGCGTTCTTGCTTTTGTCGTACTGAATGTCGAATGACTTCATTATGCATACTTTATATGTATAAAAAAGGGCGCGACCGCACCGTCGGTCGCCATGGACACTTCAGCCTAGTGGTAGATAGAGCAGGGGCAGGAGGGGATGTGTTGCCGGATTTGTGGGGGATGGAAGCCGCGGGATAGAAGCTTGGGTGGCTACCTATCCATTATCTGACTGATAAGTTGTATACAACTCTATGGACATTTGTCACGAGTATTGAATACAGTGTGCGCATAACAAAAACCAGGGAACCCCCCCACCATGAAAACGCCCCATGTTTCACACCAACGGCCCGAGGACGAAAACCTCGGGGTCGGCGCGAATATGGCTTACGGCCTGCAACATGTTCTGACCATGTATGGCGGTATCGTCGCGGTGCCACTGATCATCGGTCAGGCGGCCGGGCTGTCGCCCGCAGACATTGGTTTGTTGATTGCTGCTTCATTGTTTGCGGGGGGGCTGGCGACGCTGCTGCAAACCCTGGGTCTACCGTTTTTCGGCTGTCAGTTGCCGCTGGTACAGGGTGTGTCGTTTTCCGGCGTTGCGACCATGGTCGCGATCGTCAGCAGCGGCGGGGAGGGTGGCTTCCAGTCGGTGCTTGGCGCGGTGATTGCCGCGTCGCTGATCGGTCTGTTGATTACCCCGGTGTTCTCGCGCATTACCAAGTTCTTCCCGCCGCTGGTGACCGGCATTGTGATCACCACCATCGGCCTCACGCTGATGCCGGTGGCCGCGCGCTGGGCCATGGGCGGCAATAGCCAGGCGCCGGACTTCGGCAGCATGCAGAACATTGGTCTGGCGGCGGTCACGCTGGTGCTGGTGTTACTGCTGAGCAAGGTCGGCAGCTCGACCATCTCGCGCTTGTCGATCCTGTTGGCTATGGTGATCGGCACGGTGCTGGCCGTGTTCCTTGGCATGGCCGACTTCTCTGGCGTCACCACCGGCCCGATGTTCGGCTTCCCGACGCCGTTCCATTTCGGCATGCCGACTTTCCACTTCGCAGCGATTCTGTCGATGTGCATCGTGGTCATGGTGACGCTTGTGGAAACCTCGGCGGACATTCTCGCGGTGGGTGAAATCATCGGCACCAAGGTCGATTCCAAACGTCTGGGCAATGGACTGCGCGCGGACATGCTGTCGAGCATGTTTGCGCCGATCTTCGGCTCGTTCACCCAGAGCGCTTTCGCCCAGAACGTCGGGCTGGTGGCGGTGACCGGGATCAAGAGTCGTTTTGTGGTCGCCACCGGTGGTCTGTTTCTGGTAGTCCTTGGCCTGCTGCCATTCATGGGCCGAGTGATCGCGGCAGTGCCGACCTCGGTACTCGGCGGCGCAGGTATTGTGTTGTTTGGCACCGTGGCCGCGAGTGGTATCCGTACGTTGTCGAAGGTTGACTACCGTAACAACGTCAATCTGATCATCGTTGCGACCTCGATTGGTTTCGGCATGATCCCGATTGCTGCGCCGAGCTTCTACGATCAATTCCCGAGCTGGTTCGCGACCATTTTCCACTCGGGCATCAGCTCGTCGGCGATCATGGCGATCCTGCTTAATCTGGCGTTCAACCACTTCACTACCGGCAACTCTGACCAGCAGTCGGTGTTTGCGGTGGCGGAGGAGAGAACTCTGCGTTATCGCGATCTGGCGGCGCTGCGTGAGGGTGACTACTTCAGCGACGGCAAACTGCATGACTGCGATGGCAAGGAAGTGCCGGTGATCGAAGTGGACACGGATCACGACCATGGTCACGGTGCGCCGAAGGTGCAGATGAAAAGCAGCGAGCATGTTTGATCGCTGATCGAATAAAAAGGCCGATCTGTTGGAAGACAGATCGGCCTTTTCGTTTTCGTGGAGATCAAAAGATCGCAGCCTTCGGGAGCTCCATCAGGGGGAATGCATTTCAAATTGTAGGAGCTGCCGCAGGCTGCGATTTTTTGATCTTTCCGAGCGCCCACAAAAAAGCCCCTGAACCTTTCGATTCAGGGGCTTTGCTATTTGGCTCCACAACCTGGACTCGAACCAGGGACCCAGTGATTAACAGTCACTTGCTCTACCAACTGAGCTATTGCGGAATTGGTGCGTATGTTACTGATTCAAAAAGAGAAGTCAAGCATCTGTTGTTGAATTGTGCAATTCGTCAGGACAGACGGTGGTTTACCGGCAATTGGCGGTTACCAGAATCGCCTCAGGGGTCTACCATGGCCGCCCGGAAGTGGTCACACGCGCTGCCGGCCATTCGCCGAAAAGGTACGCGCCATGAATCACACATCACTGTACATCGAGGTGCTCGCATGACCACCGCTCAAATCAGCCTGCCAAAAGGCGTCGGCCCGCACGCCGAAAAACTCTTCGATGCAATCACTCAGGCCAGCACCGCTGAAGAATTGAACCGCGCTGGCGGCAAGGCTGAGGGTTTTGTCCTCGGCCTGGAAACTGCCAAGGCCATCAAAAGCCAGATTGCCGAATCGCTGTACGTTGTCTATGACGATGCCGCCAGCCAGCGTGCGAGCGAACTGGCTTAACTGCCGAAGGTGATGGTGCCCATCATCAACTTGGCGTAAGCCGCGGTGGTCGCCAGTTGCACCAGCCACAAGACCAGGCCGCCGAGAAACACCCCGGTCGCCACTTGCAGCACCAGGCTTTTTTCGCGTTTGGTCGGGGCGCGCGGGATGAAATCATCCATTTCGTCACGGTCGGCGCGCAGGTTGTCGTTTTTCATGTTGGCTCTCGCAGAATTCTCGGGTTGACTCATACCCTGTGGGAGCGAGCCTGCTCGAAGGCTTTGTGTCAGTCGACAATAAGTTGAATGACACAGCGCTTTCGCGAGCAGGCTCGCTCCCACAGTTAAATCTGTGTGCAGTTTAGAGGGTGTGGACTGTTTACCGGGACAAATAAAAACGGGAAGCCAGAAGGCTTCCCGTTTTTCATCACAATGCGAAATCAGATGACCTGAACAATCGCATCGGTTACAGCCTTGATGTTGCTCTGGTTCAGAGCCGCCACGCAGATGCGGCCGGTGTCCAGGGCATAGATGCCGAACTCGTTGCGCAGGCGATGAACCTGTTCAGTGGTCAGGCCGGAGTAGGAGAACATGCCACGCTGACGGCCGACGAAGCTGAAGTCGCGCTGCGGTGCTTTTTCTGCCAGCAGGCTGACCATTTGCTCGCGCATGCCGCGAATACGCAGGCGCATTTCCGCCAGTTCGGCTTCCCACTGCGCGCGCAGTTCCGGGCTGTTCAACACGGCGGCGACGATGCTTGCACCGTGGGTCGGCGGGTTGGAGTAGTTGGTGCGGATCACGCGTTTGACTTGCGACAGCACGCGCGCGCTTTCTTCTTTCGACTCGCTGATGATCGACAGTGCACCTACGCGCTCGCCATACAGCGAGAACGACTTGGAGAACGAACTCGAAACGAAGAAGGTCAGGCCCGATTCTGCGAACAGGCGCACAGCCGCGGCGTCTTCGTCGATGCCGTCACCGAAGCCCTGGTAAGCCATGTCGAGGAACGGCACGTGACCTTTGGCCTTGACCACTTCCAGCACGTTGTTCCAGTCCGCCGGGGTCAGGTCGACACCGGTCGGGTTGTGGCAGCATGCGTGCAGGATAACGATCGAGCCGTTTGGCAGGGCGTTGAGGTCCTCGAGCATGCCAGTACGGTTCACGTCGTGGGTGGCAGCATCGTAGTAACGGTAGTTCTGCACCGGGAAACCGGCGGTTTCGAACAGCGCGCGGTGGTTTTCCCAGCTCGGGTCGCTGATCGCCACAACCGCGTTCGGCAGCAGTTGCTTGAGGAAGTCGGCACCGATTTTCAGTGCGCCGGTCCCGCCGACGGCCTGAGTGGTGATGACGCGACCGGCGCTGATCAGCGGCGAATCATTACCGAACAGCAGCTTTTGCACGGCCTGGTCGTAGGCAGCGATACCATCGATCGGCAGGTAACCGCGCGAAGCGTGTTGAGCGACGCGGATCGTTTCGGCTTCGATAACGGCGCGCAGAAGTGGAATTCGCCCCTCTTCGTTGCAGTAAACACCTACGCCCAGGTTGACCTTCGTGGTCCGGGTATCGGCGTTGAATGCTTCGTTGAGGCCCAGGATTGGATCGCGGGGTGCCATTTCGACAGCGGAGAACAGGCTCATTTTTGCGGCGGCTCTGAATGGAGAGTGGAGGGACGTGTCGCGCTCCAGCCGGATGCACTAGAGCGGTGCACAAACGGGGAGCTAGTATAGAGGCCATCACCGAGCAATGGCGACAGGCGATTCGGCTTTTAGGGTAAGTTTTTCCGATTATTTCTTGACCGTTAGTCGATTGAACGTGTCAGAGTTTTTACCGGATGTAGGACGTTTGCCTTGAAAGCCAAGGCAATCGCCACCACATTCAGCACAATCCAGATTTTTCTTGCGCGACATCGGTCGTTTGCGGTCGTCCCCGTGGTGTTCCGCTTTACTCGGAACCCCGCGATCCCAGAGGTGTGTATGTCCGAATTCCAGCTAGTCACCCGCTTTGAGCCCGCCGGCGATCAGCCGGAAGCCATCCGCCAGTTGGTTGAGGGCATCGAGGCCGGGTTGGCGCACCAGACGCTGCTCGGTGTGACCGGCTCGGGCAAGACCTTCAGCATCGCCAATGTCATCGCGCAAATTCAGCGCCCGACTCTGGTGCTGGCGCCGAACAAGACCTTGGCCGCGCAGCTGTACGGCGAGTTCAAGGCGTTTTTCCCGAACAACTCGGTCGAGTACTTTGTTTCCTACTACGACTACTACCAGCCCGAAGCGTATGTGCCGTCGTCCGACACCTTCATCGAGAAGGATGCGTCGATCAACGACCACATTGAACAGATGCGCCTTTCCGCGACCAAAGCGCTGCTGGAGCGCAAGGACTCGATCATCGTTACCACGGTGTCTTGCATCTATGGTCTGGGTAGCCCGGAAACCTATTTGAAGATGGTGTTGCACGTCGATCGCGGCGACAAACTTGATCAGCGTGCGCTGCTGCGGCGTCTGGCCGATCTGCAATACACCCGCAATGACATGGATTTTGCCCGCGCGACCTTTCGCGTACGCGGCGATGTGATCGACATCTACCCGGCGGAATCGGATCTGGAAGCCATCCGCATCGAGCTGTTCGATGACGAGGTCGAGAGTATTTCCGCGTTCGATCCGCTGACCGGCGAAGTCATCCGCAAGATGCCGCGCTTCACGTTTTACCCGAAAAGCCACTACGTGACGCCGCGCGAAACCCTGCTTGGCGCCATCGAGGGCATCAAGGTCGAGTTGCAGGAGCGTCTCGAATACCTGCGCAGCAACAACAAACTGGTGGAAGCCCAGCGTCTGGAGCAGCGCACTCGTTTCGATCTGGAGATGATTCTTGAGCTGGGCTACTGCAACGGCATCGAAAACTACTCACGTTACCTCTCGGGTCGCGACTCCGGTCAGGCGCCGCCGACCTTGTTCGACTACCTGCCGGCCGACGCCTTGCTGGTGATCGACGAATCCCACGTCAGCGTGCCGCAGGTCGGCGCGATGTATAAAGGCGACCGCTCGCGTAAAGAAACCCTGGTGGAGTACGGTTTTCGTCTGCCATCGGCGCTGGACAACCGGCCTATGCGTTTCGACGAATTCGAAGGCATCAGCCCGCAAACGATTTTTGTCTCGGCCACGCCGGGCAATTACGAGGCGGAGCACGCCGGTCGCGTTGTCGAGCAACTGGTGCGTCCGACCGGTCTGGTGGACCCGCAAATCGAAATCCGTCCGGCGTTGACTCAGGTTGATGATCTGCTCTCGGAAATCACCAAGCGTGTGGCGCTGGAAGAGCGCGTGTTGGTCACCACGCTGACCAAGCGCATGTCGGAGGATTTGACCGATTACCTCGCCGACCACGGCGTGCGTGTGCGTTATCTGCACTCGGATATCGACACCGTCGAGCGGGTTGAAATCATCCGTGACCTGCGCCTCGGCACCTTTGATGTACTGGTCGGGATCAACCTGTTGCGTGAAGGCCTGGACATGCCGGAGGTGTCGCTGGTAGCGATCCTCGATGCGGACAAGGAAGGCTTCCTGCGCTCCGAGCGCTCGCTGATCCAGACCATCGGCCGTGCGGCGCGTAATCTCAATGGCCGGGCGATTCTCTACGCCGATCGCATTACCGGTTCGATGGAACGCGCGATTGGCGAAACCGAACGCCGTCGCGACAAGCAGATCGCTTTCAACTTGGCCAATGGCATCACGCCTAAGGGTGTGTTCAAGGACGTTGCCGACATCATGGAAGGCGCCACGGTACCCGGCTCGCGCAGCAAGAAGCGCAAGGGCATGGCCAAGGCCGCCGAAGAAAACGCCAAGTACGAGGCCGAATTGCGCTCGCCAAGCGAGATCACCAAGCGGATTCGGGCGCTGGAAGAGAAGATGTATCAGCTTGCTCGGGACCTGGAGTTTGAAGCGGCGGCGCAGATGCGTGATGAAATTGCCAAGCTGCGCGAGCGTCTTTTGGCTGTGTAATTGTGCGGTGAGCTATCCGCCCTCATCGCGGCCAACCGACCTGACGGACACAAACCTGGCTTAAATACCCTGCCCGCTGGAGCGGGGCGGGTGTCGCCTGTTACCATTCGCCGCTTATTGATCTTTGCTTTTCATTCTTTTCGAGACATGCCATGACCACCGTCCGCACTCGCATCGCGCCATCGCCTACCGGGGATCCCCATGTAGGTACCGCTTACATCGCATTGTTCAACTACTGCTTTGCCAAGCAGCATGGCGGTGAGTTCATCCTGCGGATCGAAGACACCGATCAGTTGCGTTCGACCCGCGAGTCCGAACAGCAGATCTTCGACGCCCTGCGCTGGCTCGGCATCGAGTGGAGCGAAGGCCCGGACGTCGGCGGCCCGCACGGCCCGTATCGCCAGAGCGAGCGCGGCGATATCTACCAGAAATATTGCCAGCAACTGGTTGAGCTGGGTCACGCTTTCCCGTGCTTCTGCACGGCAGAAGAGCTGGACCAGATGCGCGCCGAGCAACAGGCGCGTGGCGAAACTCCACGTTACGACGGCCGCGCGCTGCTGCTGTCCAAAGAAGAAGTCGCTTCTCGCCTGGCCGCTGGCGAGCCTCACGTGATCCGCATGAAAGTGCCGAGCGAAGGCGTCTGCGTGGTGCCGGATATGCTGCGTGGTGATGTCGAGATCCCGTGGGACCGCATGGACATGCAAGTGCTGATGAAGACCGACGGCCTGCCGACGTACTTCCTCGCCAACGTGGTCGACGATCACTTGATGGGCATCACCCACGTACTGCGCGGCGAAGAATGGCTGCCGTCGGCGCCAAAACTGATCCTGCTTTACGAGTACTTCGGCTGGGAACAACCAGAGCTGTGCTACATGCCGCTCCTGCGTAACCCGGACAAGAGCAAGCTGTCCAAGCGCAAGAACCCGACGTCGGTGACGTTCTACGAGCGCATGGGCTTCATGCCGGAAGCGATGCTCAACTACCTGGGCCGCATGGGCTGGTCGATGCCGGACGAGCGCGAGAAGTTCTCGCTTCAGGAAATGGTCGACAACTTCGACCTCAAGCGTGTGTCCCTCGGCGGACCGATCTTCGACATCGAGAAACTGTCGTGGCTCAACGGCCAGTGGCTGCGTGATCTGCCGGTCGAAGAGTTCGCCAGCCGTTTGCAGACATGGGCGCTGAACCCGGAATACATGATGAAGATCGCGCCGCATGTGCAGGGCCGTGTTGAAACCTTCAGCCAGGTCGCACCGTTGGCCGGGTTCTTCTTCGCCGGCGGCGTTAATCCGGATGCCAAGCTGTTTGAATCGAAAAAGCTCTCGGGCGATCAGGTTCGGCAGTTGATGCAGTTGATTCTGTGGAAGCTGGAAAGCCTGCGTCAGTGGGAGAAGGACAGCATCACAGCGACGATTCAGGCGGTGGTTGAGTCGCTGGAGCTGAAACTGCGTGATGCGATGCCGTTGATGTTCGCGGCAATCACCGGGCAGGCGAGTTCGGTGTCGGTGCTCGATGCGATGGAAATCCTCGGGCCGGACCTGACCCGCTTCCGTCTGCGTCAGGCGATCGACCTGCTGGGCGGCGTGTCGAAGAAAGAAAACAAAGAGTGGGAAAAACTGCTGGGCGCCATCGCCTGATTCCCCTGTTGGCGCTGCGGCACACTGCGATCTTTTGACGTTGGTTTTTAAAAACAGGATCAAAAGATCGCAGCCTTCGGCAGCTCCTACCGTTCTGCGCAGGTTGTAAACCTCCCGAATTTACGGGGGGAGGGCGGTAAGTGATTGTTATGTCGGCAAAAAACTTTGATTTTTTTTAAAAATAAGTTTGACAGCCCTCCGAAGCGCCATTAAGATTCGCCCCGTCCTCAGCGATGACATCAACGATGAGGGGCTATAGCTCAGCTGGGAGAGCGCCTGCATGGCATGCAGGAGGTCAGCGGTTCGATCCCGCTTAGCTCCACCAATTTACACTTCAAGGTCTGGCCACACCGGCCTTGAAGCGATCAACACTCAGCGTTGATCAGTTGTATAGAAGGGTTTGCGTCCCCTTCGTCTAGTGGCCTAGGACACCGCCCTTTCACGGCGGTAACAGGGGTTCGAGTCCCCTAGGGGACGCCAGTTTTACAGAAGTGATGTTGCAAGATGTCACTCCGCCGCGAGGCGAAAAATCCGGGGCTTTAGCTCAGCTGGGAGAGCGCCTGCATGGCATGCAGGAGGTCAGCGGTTCGATCCCGCTAAGCTCCACCAATTTTACAAGTTCAAGGTCTGGCCACACCGGCCTTGAATCGATCAGCTCTCAGCACTGATCAGTTGTATAGAAGGGTTTGTGTCCCCTTCGTCTAGTGGCCTAGGACACCGCCCTTTCACGGCGGTAACAGGGGTTCGAGTCCCCTAGGGGACGCCACGATTACCCGCTCTGCGGGATTTATAAGGGTCATTCAATTATTGAATGGCCCTTTTGTTTGTCTGGCGTTTGGCCAACTCTCCTTTTTCCTTACACTGTGCTTCAGACCAGCGGTCATATCCTTGACTTGCAGAATATTATTATGAGAATAATATTCTAGTCGTAATATTCGGAGGCGACGATGAACGATAAAAAAGCTCAAACCCGCGAACGCATCCTCAAGGCTGCCAGCGCCGCACTGATCCAGCGCGGCCCGGCAGACCCAAGCGTGGGCGAAGTGATGGGCGCAGTCGGCCTGACGGTCGGTGGCTTCTATGCGCACTTCGAAAGCAAGGACGCGATGATGCTCGAAGCGTTCAAGCAGTTGCTGGGCCGGCGTCGCGACCTGATTGCCGACATGGACACCGAATTGACTGGCGAAGAGCGCCGCGCGCTGGTCGCTGCGTTCTACCTGTCGCGCAAGCATCGCGATTCCAGCGAATCGGCCTGTCCGATTCCTGCCTCCATTGGCGAACTGGGTCGTTTGCCGGAGTCGTTCCGCACAGCGCTGAACGAGCACCTGGAATTGATGATTGCGCAGTTGGCGTCCAGCCCTGAGGACACCGACAAAGCCTTGGCCGACGTGGCCTTGATGGTGGGTGGTCTGGCACTCGCAAGAGCGCTCGGCCCGGGAGACTTATCCGATCGATTGCTGCGCGCCGCCAAGTCGGCGGTGCGTTGACCTGAAGGCAGCACGCCTGAGGAGAGAGCGATGAACACGTTGAAGTGGGTTCGTGGCGTAAATGGCACCTTGGGCTGGATTGCACCGCAACGGGTGGCGAGCAAAATGCGCCTGGCGTTCATGACGCCGCGCGCGTTGCCCTTGCGCGATTGGGAGTTGCCGCTGCTGGCCAACTCAGAACGGATCACTTTGCGCTTCGGCCTCTCCGCACTGCGTTGGGGGCACGGTCCGACGGTGCTGCTGATGCACGGTTGGGAAGGGCGACCCACTCAATTTGCTGCGCTGATCACCGCTCTGGTCGACGCCGGTTACACGGTGGTTGCACTCGACGGCCCGGCCCATGGTCGGTCGCCGGGGCGTGAGGCCAACGTTGTGTTGTTTGCCCGCGCCATGCTTGAAGCTGCTGCCGAGCTGCCGCCCCTGCAAGCTGTTATCGGTCACTCCATGGGCGGCGCCAGTGCGATGCTCGCCGTGCAATTGGGCCTGCGCACCGAAACCCTCGTCAGCATTGCCGCTCCCGCCCGCATTCTTGGCGTGCTGCGCGGATTTGCCCGCTACGTGGGGATGCCGCCCCGAGCGCGTTCCGCATTCATTCGCCAGGTCGAGCAAGATGTCGGCATGCGCGCCGCCACCCTCGACGTCGCGCACTATCAACTGGATATGCCCGGGCTGATCGTGCATGCCGAGGACGACAATTTTGTCTCGGTCAAGGAATCGCAATTGATCCACGAATCCTGGTTCGACAGCCGCTTGTTGCGCCTCGAAAGCGGTGGTCATCAACGCGTGCTGGCCGACCCTCGGGTGATTGATGGCGTGTTATCACTGCTGACCGGTCGCAGCCTTCAGGCGCGCCAATCGGCGTGAGCATCCGTTACACTGCCCCGGTTGAATAATCTGACCGGGAGTGGGGCATGAGCTGGGATCGGGCGACGCCGTTTACCATTGATCTGCAAGTGGGCGCCGAGGACATCGACGGGCTGGGGCACGCCAACAACGCGGTGTACGTGACCTGGCTTGAACGTTGCGCCTGGCGCCACTCGCAGCGTCTGGGGCTGGATCTGGTCGAGTACCGGCGGCTGGATCGTGCAATGGCCGTGGTGCGCCACGAGATCGATTACCTGGCGGCGGCCTATGAAGGCGACGAGCTGCAATTGGCGACCTGGATCGTCGATTGGGATCAACGTCTGAAAATGACCCGGCATTTCCAGCTGATCCGCCCAAGCGACCACGCGACGCTGCTGCGCGCCCAGACCACGTTCGTCTGCATCGAACTGTCCACCGGCAAGCCCAAGCGCATGCCGGCGGAGTTCATCGAAGGCTACGGCCCGGCGATCCAGGCTCCAGAGTCAGCGTAATCCCCTGTAGGTGGTCGTGGGTTTAACCTGCGCAATCCAGTAAACTGCCGCACGTTTTTCCTCAAGTAGTGTTTTCCCCATGCAAATTGCTCTGGCGCCCATGGAGGGGTTGGTCGACGACATCCTTCGCGACGTGCTGACCCGCGTTGGCGGCATCGACTGGTGCGTGACCGAATTTATTCGCGTCAATGACCAGTTGCTCACCCCAGCCTACTTCCACAAGTTCGGCCCGGAACTGCTCAACGGTGCCCGCACCGCGTCGGGTGTGCCGTTGCGTGTGCAGCTATTGGGCTCTGATCCGGTGTGTCTGGCGGAAAACGCTGCGTTGGCCTGCGAACTCGGCTCTGAAGTGATCGACCTCAACTTCGGCTGCCCGGCCAAAACAGTCAATAAATCCCGTGGCGGTGCGGTGCTGCTCAAAGAGCCCGAACTGCTCAACCAGATCGTCGAGCACGTGCGTCGCGCCGTGCCTGCGCACATTCCCGTCACGGCCAAGATGCGGCTGGGCTTCGACAGCCCGGATGGCTCGCTCGTCTGTGCCACGGCACTGGCCGAAGGCGGCGCCGAGCACATCGTGGTGCACGCCCGGACCAAAATGGACGGTTACAAACCGCCCGCGCACTGGGAATGGATCCCGCGCGTGCAGGAAGTGGTCAAGGTGCCGGTGTTCGCCAATGGTGATATCTGGAGCGTTGAGGACTGGCGTCGTTGCCGCGAAATCAGCGGCGTGGAAGACATCATGCTCGGCCGTGGTCTGGTTTCGCGGCCGGATCTGGCCAGGCAAATCGCCGCTGCACGCGCCGGCGAGGAAGTGGTCGAGATGACCTGGGCCGAGCTGCTGCCACTGATCCAGGATTTCTGGCTGCAAGCCAAAGCGCAGATGACCGCACGTCAATCGCCGGGCCGTTTGAAGCAGTGGCTGGCCATGTTGACCCGCAATTACCCTGAAGCCACCGAGCTGTTTACCGTGCTGCGCCGTGAGACGGAACTGGATCACGTCTCGCGTTTACTCGGTCTGCCGGTCGCCGAAGTGGCCTGAAAAAAATCTGCAAATACTCTCTTGAAATCAAATCAGCGGTCCCTATCTAAGGGTTACGCGATGCCGAATTCGGGTCGCGGAGATAAAAAACCTTGCTGATTGTTTTCAGGAGATTTGAACCATGAGTACTGCATTTTCCCTCGCGCCACTGTTCCGTTCCTCGGTAGGTTTCGACCGCTTCAACGACCTGTTCGAAACGGCCCTGCGCAACGAACCAGGCAGCAGCTATCCACCCTACAACGTGGAAAAACACGGTGACGATCAATACCGCATCGTCGTAGCCGCCGCTGGTTTCCAGGAAGAAGACCTGGAGCTGCAAGTCGAGAAGGGCGTGTTGACCATCAGTGGCGGCAAGCGTGACGCCAACGAAGACGTGACCTTCCTGCACCAGGGCATCGCCCAGCGTGCTTTCAAACTGTCCTTCCGTCTGGCCGATCACATCGAGATCAAGGCTGCCGATCTGAGCAACGGTCTGCTGAGCATCGACCTGTTGCGAGTGATCCCGGAAGAGGCGAAGGCCAAGCGCATCCCGATCAACGGGACGCAAAAACCGGTTCTGCAGCACTGATTCACGCGAAGACACACAATCGTCTGAACAAGCGATGAGCCGCTGAACGAAGGCCCCGATACGTCGGGGCCTTTTTTGTGCGCGCTGAAAACCGGCTTTGCCGCCCGGCGGCGGTTTCTCTACAATCCGCCGCAGTTTTGCCGACCTCCTATTACTCACTCGGTCGGCCTGGAGCCTTTTTCATGGATGAGATTCAACAGCGTTGGCTGTGTGCCCTGTCTGCACCGATGGCGGCGCTCAATCCTGGAGCCGGGTACGACGATCCGGCTTTCTGCGACGACAACTACATCGATCTTAAAGACAGCTGGGGCATCGACAACCGGCAGCAGCTGTTCGACATGATCGAGCGCATGGCCGATGACGGCCATGCCACGCACCTCGAAGCGGCTTATCGGGCGTGGCAGCGTTGTCTGCCGGGTGAGTGGCAGGCATTGCTTGAGCGCCTCGAACCGCGAGAGCGCATCCTGCATGAGTTTGCCAGTCGCACGTTTGGCAGTTGCGGGCCGGGTGGGATCTTGTCCTGGGACTACGGGCGGATGGGGTTTCTCTTGCGTTGCGCCGTGCGCAACCAGTGGATCGATCTGGTAGAAAGCAATTGGTTGCATGGTCGTCTGGCCGTCAGAGCGCAATACCATTACGGCAGCTGGATGGCTTACTTCAATGGTTTCCTTGTCGGCCGTTCCTTCTGGTGTTGCTTAAGTAAAAGTGACGATGAGCTGGCGTTTGAACTGGATCGACAAGGGCAGAGTTCGCATAACCTGCTGATTGCCCGTGGGCTCGACCGGAACATCCCGCAGTTCCTCGCGGACTTGCCTTGGCAGATGGCGCTTGATCTGTCGCAACGTCCCGAATCGCTCAAGGAGTTCGACTGGTCATGAGTTGCTGGATCCGCTTGGGCATCGAACCCACCACCGACGAAACCCTCATTCGCAACGCCTATCGCACGCGCCTGCCGGAACATCACCCGGAGACCGATCCCGAAGGTTTTCAGGCGCTGCGCATGGCCTACGAAAAAGCGCTTCGTCTGGCACGCGAAGGCGATGAAGAAGAACCAGAAGAATTCGAGGAATACGAAGAGCCGGAACAGACAATCATCGAGGTGCCGCAGGCCTTCGTGGATTTCTGCGAGTTGCTTGACGACCCTGTACGGCGCTTCGATTTCGCAGCCTGGCAGTCGTTTATCCGAGGGCTGGATCAACTACCTCTCGAGTCTCTCGATGACCTCAGTTGGGGCTTGTACCATCGGCTGGCTGACGCCGGGCCGCTGTCCTATCGTTGCGCAAACCTGTTGGCCGAGCGCATGGCCTGGGACCAACAGTTGCTGGATCTGTCGTTTGACGACGCTCAGCGTGTTGAAGCATTTCTGCAACGGATCAAGGCGGGTGATCCGTTCGATACGGATCTGATGAGCGCCTGGTCAGAAGCCGCGCAGACCGAATCCCTGTGGTACGCGCGCAGTCTCGATTTTATCTTCGCCCACCGTCCGCTCCATGAATTCGTCGACTTTGCCAGTCGGCACACCTGCCTGCCGTTGCCGAACGATGAAATGTACATCAAACGGCTCGTGACGCAGTTCACTCAGGCGGGCATGGGTGGGGCAGGGCTGCTGCAATGTTGCGAAGAGCAGCAGGGCAAAAACCCTGAGGATGTCGATTGGCTCTACCTGCTCGCCTGTCAAAGCACTCTACTGGGCTTGGACGATCAGGCGTGGCCGTGCTGGATCCGGCTCTGGCAGGACTATCGTCATCCGACGGCCGAAAGCCACTTGATGGCAATGTGCGCAGAACGTCAGCCGGACTTTCTGCCGCTGCTGATTCAGGCATTTGATCGAGCGCAGGTTTTCAGTGACTGGTCCCGCGACCTCGACCATGTCAGTCAGCAATATGGCAGTCCTTCACAAAGACCGGAAACCCTGGCGCGATGGATGGGCATTGGCAGTCTCGAACTTCAGGGTCTGGCCAAGGCCTTCGTCGACTGGCGCATGAGCGACGATGAGCTGCCATTGCTGGCACTGTTGCTTGGCAATCATGGCGACCCAAGGTTACAGCGACTCTATCGACATGCCTGGGCACTGCATCGCGGTGACGTGCCGCTGTTACAGCAAATGCTCGACGAACCGTTGCCGGTGGATGCCCTTGAGGCGTTGGTGCTGAGCGGATTCAAGCAACAGGCTGAGCAGCATGTGCGTTGGTTGACGCAAGCACCGATTCCGTTGGCGATGAGCGCCTACACCGATGCGAACGCGGATTCGCCCCAACTGCCCGAAGCCCTGAAGGAAGGTTTTGCGCACAGCCTCTGCCGACTCTGGTTACGCAGATTGCGTCCTTACAGCCGCACCGCGCTCGAGCGCATTGCCGAAGATTTCAAACTGAACGATGCGCACGCCACCCTCGATTTGTCAGAGCTGGCGCTGCTGCTGCAACTGAGCCAGGGCGATGTGCAGTTGCCGCCGCCGGGGGAGGCAGAGGCGCTATGGCAATGGCACGCTCAAACGCTGTTCCTGTTGGCATTGCTGGGGCAAACCGAGCGTTGGTTGCCATTGATCGATGCGCGATGGCTGGAGCAGCTGCCTTTTAACCCGGCCCATCCGCTCAGCCGGTTGCAGCCGTTGCTGCAACGCTTACTGCGTGAACAGGGTAACTGCGAGGGCTTGCTCGGCCTGCTGCAAACGGCGGACCCGGTGCATGCGCTGCTGGCCCGACAAATGTGCGGTGTGCAGGAAGCGCTCGCCAGCCTGCGACTGTTGAGCAACGACCGCCTGTTCGAATGCATGCGCAGCGATCTGAGTGCATTTGACGATGATCTGCTGGGACGAATGCTCCTGACGGCAGTGCTCTATCACTGCGGACTGTTTGACGCCAAGCAGCGGCGCTTTCTGCTCGACAGAATTACCGAAATCGTCAATCCCCAGGATTGGTTCGACGGTTTCCGCCACAGTCTGATCAAAGGCGAGCCGGCGCGCCCACCACGCGAGGCTCTGGAAGACGAAGGCGTTAACGACATCGACGCGTTTTACCTGGCGCTCGACGTGCTCAAGGACCTGGTGCTTTACGGCAATGCCGGCGTGCCACGCCAGAAAACCCTGATGCGCCTGCAACGCGCCAAGGACGATACGCAGAACGGGCTCGGTTTACGGTTTGCCTTCAGCGCATTGCTGTCGTGGTCCGAACGCTTGTTGTTGGCCAAGGCCGACACACGTCCGGTCGCCGCCACAGCGTCCTGGCGCCTGGGCACACGGTTGGGGCGTGAGGCATTTGTCGGGCAGGTGATCGGAATCGTATTGCTGACGCCGCTGTTGGCATTGTTCAGTGGCTCAATGACTTCGGCCTTCGTTGTGTTGGCCGTGGCGCTGCTGCTGTTGCTCAGTGCCATGCTGCGGCGCCTGCACGACATGGGCCGAGGCGTCGCGACCTTTCTGGTACTCGCGGGGCTGACGCCGGTTTTGCCGGTTCTGCCGCTGGTGCTGTTCGGTTTTCCTGGCGAGAAGCTGCCCAATCGCTACGGCGTGCCACCGGAGAGTTTCCGTGAGGATCCATTGTCCGGTGGATTGCAGGCAGCGTTGCGCCGGCTCATTGGCTAGAGGCGCAACTCATCCAGCGCGCTGTTGAGCTGTGCGCGGTGGCTGGCGATCTCTGACGATTGCTGGCCGCCGAGCACGGTGGTGAAACTGTGCAGCCATTCGGCAATGCGCTCGCGCTCCGTCCCCAGGCTCTGCATCCATGCGCGCTCCAGACGTGCCAGCAGCGTGCGGTTGGGTAGTGCATCGCGCGGGTGAACCTTGAGCGCGGCGAGCCGGTCATGACTGTTTTGTCGGGCCTGTTCATCGAGTCCGGTGGGGCTGCGGTCGATGCTGTGACTGTACCGTGCACCTGTTTCCAGCAGCGTGACGTCAACTTCGAGCAAGCCATTGATGTCGTAGCTGAAACGCACATCCAGTTGCTGCATGTGCTCGGTGGGCATCAGCGTGACATCGAAAGCGTCGATAAGAATGTTGTCGCGTACCCATGGACGTTCGCCCTGATACACCGCAATGCGGATTTTTTCCTGCCGTGGATGCGTCGTGTAATAGCGCTCCACCCGAGACGTTGGAATGATGGTGTTGCGCTCGATGATGGGCGAGAAGGCGCCTTCGATACCCTTGCCGCGCATGGTCTCGATGCCCAGTGTGTAAGGGCAGACGTCCGTCAGGATCAGCTCTTCCACCGCACCGTCGCGCGCCTTGCACGCCGCTTGCGTCGCCGCGCCGAGCGCGACAAGGGTGTCGGGATCCAGATGACGATAAGGCAGGCGCCCGAACAGCGTGGCGACCATCTGCTGCACCGCCGGCATTCGCGTGGCACCGCCCACCAATACCAGGCTGTCGAGATCACGGGGCTTGAGCCGGGCATCGCGCAGGGCTTGTTCGATCGGTGCGCGCAAGCGGCCGAGCAGTGGTTCCCAGATCTTCACCGCAGCGGCTTCATCCAGCGACCATTCAAATGTCTTGTCGGCATGGCGCCAGCTCAAATGCTGCGTGCCTTCACCGAGTTTGCACTTGAGCTGCTCCAGCGCATCACCCAGGCTGGCCATGCCTTGTGCATCGACCATTGACGGGGTCAATTGCCAGGCCTTGAGGCAGGCCTGCAACAGCGCGGCGGTGAAGTCTTCGCCGCCGAGGAAGTTGTCGCCGGTGGACGCATGCACTTCAATCAGCGGCAGCGCATATTCCAGCACCGTGACATCGAAGGTGCCGCCGCCCAGATCGAAAATCAGCGTGCGTTCGAATTTCTGCTCGTGCAGCCCATAGGCCATCGCGGCAGCGGTCGGCTCGTTGATCAGGCGCGTCACGGACAAACCAGCCAGTTCGGCGGCAAACAGCGTGCGTTTGCGTTGCTCGTCACTGAAATACGCCGGTACGGAAATCACTGCTTCGGATACCGGGTGGCCGAGAAAGGCTTCGGCGTCCTGCTTGAGTGAGCCGAGCACCAGTGCCGACAATTCTTCGGGGCTGAACTGACGACTGCCCAGTTCAATCTGCTTGTCGCTGCCCATGAAGCGCTTGAAAGCCGCGGCGCTGCGCTCCGGATGCGTAGTCAGTCGGGCGCGCGCAGCTTTGCCGACCAGAATCGTGTCGTCCTCATCGAGGCTGATCACCGACGGGGTCAGCACGTCGCCGAGGGCGTTGGGAATCAACCGGGCCTGACCGTCCTGCCAGACGGCGATAAGACTGTTGGTGGTGCCAAGGTCGATGCCCAGCAGGGCCGGGCGTGGGAGGGTTGCATCCTGCATGATTGATCTCGAAACGGCGCAAAAAACGCGACCCTACAGGTTGCCGCCAACACTGGCAATTGTTGGCCGGGTGCAAGCTGAGCGCGTTATGTCAGCAGCTTTTTCAAGTCCTCCAGCGGCAATGGCCGACTGTGCAGATACCCTTGGTACAAATGGCAACCCAGGCCCTGCAAAAACTCAAGCTGCTCCGGGGTTTCCACGCCTTCGGCGATCACTTCGAGTTTCAGGCTGCGGGCCATGGCGACGATGGCGCGGATGATCTCCGCGTCGTTCGGGTCAGTGGTCGCATCGAGGATAAACGACTGGTCGATTTTCAATGTGTCCACCGGCAAGCGCTTGAGATAAGTCAGCGATGAATAACCGGTGCCAAAGTCGTCCATGGCGAAACTCACACCGAGCTTTTTCAGGCGGCGCATCTTGCTGATGGTGTCCTCCAGGTTCTGGATGACGATGCCTTCGGTGATCTCCAGTTTCAGCAGCGAGCACGGCAGGCCGTGGCTGACCATGCTTTGTTCGATACGCTCGACGAAGTCGTTCTGGCGGAACTGGCGCGGGCTGATGTTGACGCACAAGCTGAAATTGAGCGGGTCGACCAGTTTCAGGGCGATCAGTTGTTTGAACGCCGAGCAGGCTTCATCAAGTATCCATGTGCCGACTTCCAGAATCAGACCGCTGTCTTCCAGAACCTTGATGAACTCGGTCGGTGACTGTGCGCCGAGTTTCGGGTGGTTCCAGCGCACCAGGGCTTCGGCGCCGATGATGCGGTTGTTCTGCGCGTCGATTTGCGGCTGGAAATGCACCCGGAACTCGCCGCGCGACAGCGCCAGGCGCAAGTCGGTCTCCATGCGCAGACGTTCGCTGGCCGCTTTCTGCATGGTGTTGTGATACATCTGCGTGGTGTTGCGCCCGGAATCCTTGGCTCGGTACAAGGCAATGTCGGCACGCTTGAGCAGGTCGGTCGGGGTAGAGCCGTGATCCGGAATCAGTGCCACGCCGATGCTTGGTGTGACTTGCAGGCGCTGGCCGTCGAGGAACATCGGTTCCGAGAGCAGTTCACGAAGGGTGTCGGCCAGTTCGCGTACCTGCAAGCTGACTTCATTGCGCGTGCCCTCCAGGCCGCTGAGCAGCACCACGAATTCATCGCCGCCCAGGCGCGCCACCGTATCCTCCATGCGCACACTGGCTTCGAGCCGCGCCGTGATGATCTTCAGCACCGTGTCGCCGACCGGATGGCCGAGTGAGTCATTGATGTGTTTGAAGTGATCGAGATCGAGAAACAGCAAGGCGCCGCGCAGATTGTGGCGTTTGAGCAGGGCGATCTGCTGGCTCAGCCGATCCATCAACAACGCACGGTTGGGCAGGTTGGTCAGCGGATCGTGGTACGCCAGATGGCGGATTTGTGCTTCAGCATTTTTCAACAGGCTGACGTCTCGGGCCGTCAGCAGCAGGCAAGCCGTTTCATTCAGGGTGATCGGCTCCACCGAGACTTCCACCGTGAGAATTTCCCCGCGCTTGTTGCGCCCGAGCATTTCCTGATGGTGCACGCGGCCCTTGATCTGCAATTCGGCGAGCAGGGCCGAACGTTGTTTCTCCTCGGCCCAGATCCCGACCTGATACACGGTTTTACCCACCACTTCATCGGCGCGATATCCGGTGAGGCGACAGAAACCGTCGTTGACCTCCAGATAGCGCCCGGTGTCGCGCTCGGTGATGGTGATGGCGTCGGGGCTGGAGTGAAACGCCTTGGCGAACTTCTCTTCACTGGCCTTGAGTGCCGCTTCCGAACGTTGCTGCTGGGTGATATCGCGCAATGTGGTGACGATGCACGGTTGATCGCCAACGCTGATCTGCCGACTGGAAATCACGCAGGTCAACGACTGGCCGTCCTTGTGCTGGACGATGATCGCGACATTGCTCAGGCCTTGTTCGCGGATCACCCGTTCGATGCGCTGCAGACTTTTCGCCGATGCGTCCCACAGGCCGATGTCTTCGGCGGTGCGGCCGATTACGTCGGCGGCGCTCCAGCCAAAGGTCTGGGTGAAACTGTTGTTGATTTCGATGAACTCGCCGCTGTCCTGACGGGTGACGCAGATCGGGTCGGGGCTGACCTGGAACAGCGTGGCGAATTTCTCTTCCGAGGCCACCAGGCGTTGTTCGCGTTCGACCTGATCGGTGATGTCGAGCAAAGTGCCGGCCATGCGCAATGGCGCGCCATTGTCGTTGCGATAGAGGCGGGCGCGGCTTTCCAGATAACGTGAGCTGCCGTCCGGCAATTGCACGCGATACGTCAGTTGGTAATTGCCCGCCGGGCCTTCGCGCAGGCTGCGATAGGCGTCGCGCATGCTGTCGCGCTCCTCGCCGGGCACACCTTCGAAAAACTCGTCGAACGATTCATGGAACGGTTTCGGGTCCAGTCCGTGCAATTGCGCCGCGCGTGCCGAGCCATAGAGCATGCCGCTGGGAATGTGCCAGTCCCAGGTGCCGAGCTGCGCCGAGTCGAGCGCCAGGTCGAGGCGTTCCTGGCTGTCTTTCAAGGCGTGTTCCGCAGCTTTGCGCTCGGTGGTGTCGAGGAACGTGCTCAGCAGATAAGGCTGGCCTTCGAGTTCGACCTTTTGCGCACTGAGAATGCCGTCATGGATCTGCCCGTTGCTGGCGCGAAACTGCACTTCCATGCTGATCAGTTCGCCCTTGGCCTTGGTCTTCTTGACCAGTTCGCCGCGCTGCTCAGGGTGCACCCACAGGCCCAGTTCCAGGGTGGTGCGGCCAATCGCGCTTTGCACCGGCCAGCCGAACAGGCTTTCGAAATACTGGTTGGCTTCGCTGATCAAACCGTCTTCCTGGCGGGTCAGCAGCACCATATTCGGGCACAGATGAAACAGCGTGGCGAAACGTTTCTCTGAACTGCTCAGGGCTTGTTCGCGTTGCCGCTGGTGCGTGATTTCGCGAATCACCCCAATCATTCGGGGGCGGCCGTTTTTGTCTGGCAGCAGGCTGCCGTTGATCTCCAGCCAATGCAGGCTGCCGTCGGGCCAGCGGATGCGGTGATGCATCGCCTGTTCCAGCGGGGCGCCGGCAATTACCGCGTGGAAGGCGCGCACGGTTTTTGCCCGGTCTTCGGGTGGTAGCAAATCCAGGTATTCGAGATCTTCCGGCAGCGGCTGGCGCGGATCGAAGCCGAACAATGCCTGCGTGCCACGCGACCAACTGATCTGACCGCGCTCGATATCCCAATACCAGGCGCCGAGCCGCGCACCGTTCAGCGCTGCGAGCAATTGCGGCGCGCTCTCCCAGCTCTGCTCGGAATGTCGCGGGTCAATCGCTTGAATGCGCGGCATCGGCGGAATTCGGTCAACAGATTTCGGCATTATCGACAGGCCTTGAGCGGGTGGTGGCGTTTAGGCACAGGGGCAGCGGCTCTATAGGATTAGCACAAGTTAGCCCTGAGTCCCTGGCAGATCGATTTGTGCATCCAGCAAGGCCATAAAAGCTCTTGCTGCATTCGATAGCGTCCGTTCGGTGTGCACGATATAGCCTAGCTGGCGACTGAGCTGTATGCCCGGCAATGCGATGCTTGCCACCTGTTCATCGAGCATGGTGCGCGGCAGCACGCTCCATGCCAGGCCAATGGAGACCATCATTTTGATGGTTTCCAGGTAGTTGGTGCTCATCGCGATGTTCGGTGTCAGCCCCTGGGCCTCGAACAAACGTTGGACAATATGGTGCGTAAATGTGTTGCCGCCGGGGAAAACCGCCGGATGGCCGGCGATGTCCGCCAGACTGACGGCGCCATTACTGATCAATGAATGCTCCGGGGCGACTACGAAGTCCAGCGGGTCATCCCACACCGGTGTGGCTTTGACCAGCGTGTGCGGCTCGGGGGCAAGGGTGATGACCGCCAGTTCCGCGCGGCCGTGGAGTATTTCTTCGTAGGCCACTTCCGAATCGAGAAACTGAATATCCAGCGCGACCTGTGGGTAGCAGCGGGTGAACTCCCTCAATAGCGGCGGCAAGCGGTGCAGGCCAATGTGATGACTGGTGGCCAATGTAAGGCGGCCGCTGACTTCGCCGGTCAGGTTGGTCAGTGCGCGACGGGTGTCGTCCAGCACATTGAGAATCTGATAAGCCCGTGGCAGCAGGGCGCGACCAGCTTCGGTCAGGCCGACTTCGCGACCCAGTCGATCAAACAGGCGCACCTTGAGTTGCTGCTCCAGACCGGCGATACGCTTGCTGATAGCCGGTTGTGTCAGGTGCAGCCGCTCACCGGCGCCGGAGAAACTGCCGGTCTCGGCAATGGCGATAAAAGCGTTGAGGTTGGCCAGATCCATGGTTGTATTCCAGTTGGTTATCCAAAGCATAAAAAATATGAATTTGAGTTATTTAATCTAACCCCATAGGATCGACCTCACAAGCCAAAGGGTTATTGAATCTCTCAAATACCCAGGGCATAGAAACAAGCTGATGAGGAACCGTCTGATGGCCGGCAAAACGCTCTACGACAAACTCTGGGATTCGCATTTGGTCAAGCAGCGCGACGATGGCTCTGCGTTGATCTACATCGATCGTCACATCATTCACGAAGTGACTTCGCCGCAAGCCTTTGAAGGTCTGCGTCTGGCCGGGCGCAAGCCTTGGCGCATCGATGCCAACATCGCGACCCCGGACCACAACGTACCGACGACCCCGGAGCGCAAGGGTGGCATCGAAGCCATCGCCGACCAGGTCTCGCGTTTGCAGGTTCAGACCCTCGATGACAACTGTGATGAATACGGCATCGTCGAGTTCAAGATGAACGACGTCCGCCAAGGCATCGTCCACGTGATCAGCCCGGAGCAGGGCGCGACCTTGCCGGGCATGACCGTGGTCTGCGGCGACTCGCACACCTCGACCCACGGCGCGTTCGGCGCTCTGGCTCACGGTATCGGCACTTCCGAGGTCGAGCATGTGCTCGCCACTCAGTGCCTGGTCGCCAAGAAAATGAAAAACATGCTGGTATCCGTCGAAGGCCAATTGCCGTTCGGCGTGACCGCCAAGGACATCGTCCTCGCCGTGATCGGCAAGATCGGCACCGCCGGCGGTAACGGCCATGCCATCGAATTCGCCGGCAGCGCGATTCGCGATTTGTCCGTCGAAGGCCGCATGACCATCTGCAACATGTCCATCGAAGCCGGCGCCCGCGTGGGTCTGGTGGCGGCGGATCAAAAAACTGTCGATTACGTCAAGGGCCGTCCGTTCGCACCGAAGGGCGCCGAGTGGGAGATGGCCGTCGAGTCCTGGAAAGATCTTGTGTCCGACGCCGACGCCAAATTCGACACCGTGGTCGAACTCGACGCCGCGCAGATCAAGCCGCAAGTCAGCTGGGGCACTTCGCCGGAAATGGTCTTGGCCGTTGATCAGAACGTGCCGGACCCGGACAAGGAAATGGATCTGGTCAAACGCGACTCGATCGTCCGCGCCCTGAAATACATGGGTTTGACCGCCAATCAGGCGATCACCGACATTCAACTCGATCGCGTATTCATCGGTTCCTGCACCAACTCGCGGATCGAAGATTTGCGTGCCGCCGCTGTCATTGCCAAGGGCCGCAAGGTGGCTTCGACCATCAAGCAAGCCATCGTCGTGCCGGGCTCGGGTCTGGTGAAGGCGCAGGCCGAGTCTGAAGGTCTGGACAAGATTTTCCTCGAAGCCGGTTTTGAATGGCGTGAACCCGGTTGCTCAATGTGTCTGGCGATGAACCCGGACCGTTTGGAGTCCGGCGAGCATTGCGCCTCGACGTCCAACCGCAACTTCGAAGGCCGTCAGGGCGCCGGTGGCCGCACACACCTCGTCAGCCCGGCGATGGCGGCGGCTGCGGCGGTGAACGGTCGTTTCATCGACGTTCGTGAATTGATTTAAGGAGCGCAGCATGAAAGCTTTTACCCAGCACACTGGCCTTGTCGCGCCTTTGGATCGTGCCAATGTCGACACCGACCAGATCATTCCCAAGCAGTTCTTGAAGTCGATCAAACGCACCGGTTTCGGCCCGAACCTGTTCGATGAATGGCGCTACCTCGATGTCGGGCAACCGTATCAGGACAACTCCAAGCGCCCGTTGAACAAGGATTTCGTGCTCAACGCCGAGCGTTACCAAGGCGCCAGCGTGTTGCTGGCCCGCGAGAACTTCGGTTGCGGCTCCAGCCGTGAACACGCGCCATGGGCGCTGGAAGAGTACGGTTTTCGCAGCATCATCGCGCCGAGCTACGCCGACATCTTCTTCAACAACAGCTTCAAGAACGGCTTGCTGCCGATCATCTTGAGCGACGCTGAAGTCGATGAACTGTTCAAGCAGGTTGAAGCTGAGCCGGGCTATCAATTGCAGGTCGACCTGCAAGCACAAACCGTGACGCGTCCGGATGGCAAGGTTTACCGCTTTGAGATCGATGCGTTCCGCAAGCATTGCCTGCTCAACGGTCTGGACGATATCGGCCTGACCTTGCAAGACCACGAAGCGATTGCGACGTTTGAAGCGAAGCATCGCGTGAGCCAGCCGTGGTTGTTCCGCGACGCGTGATTGATTCGAGATTGATGTAGTCAGGGCCGGCCCCATCGCTGGCAAGCCAGCTCCCACAGGTTTTGTGAACACCGCAAATTACTGTGGGAGCTGGCTTGCCAGCGATGAGGCCGGAACAAGCACCACAAGATTCAAGGAAAGTCCCCATGACCAGCACCGCCCAGCACAGTCAGGTTGTACAAAAGCAATTCGGTGAACAGGCCGCCGCCTACCTGAGCAGCGCCGTTCACGCGCAAGGTACCGAATTCGCACTGCTACAAGCTGAACTGGCAGGGCAGGGCGACGCCCGGTTGCTGGACCTGGGGTGTGGCGCCGGCCATGTGAGTTTTCACGTGGCGCCACTGGTCAGGGAAGTGGTCGCCTATGACTTGTCGCAGCAGATGCTCGACGTCGTGGCTGCTGCTGCCGTCGATCGCGGCATGAGCAATATCGCCACGGTCAACGGGGCGGCCGAGCGTCTGCCGTTTGCCGATGGCGAATTCGATTTCGTGTTCAGCCGTTATTCGGCGCATCACTGGAGCGATCTTGGTGTGGCCCTGCGCGAAGTACGCCGGGTGCTGAAGCCGGGTGGTGTGGCGGCGTTCATCGATGTGTTGTCGCCGGGCAGCCCGTTGTTCGACACTTACCTGCAAAGCGTCGAAGTGCTGCGCGACACCAGCCATGTGCGCGATTATTCTGCCGGCGAATGGTTGCGGCAGGTCAGCGAGGCGGGTTTGCATACGCGTAGCACTGCGCGCCAACGTCTGCGTCTGGAGTACAGCAGTTGGGTCGAGCGCATGCGCACACCTGAAGTGATGCGCGCCGCGATCCGCCAGTTGCAGCAGTCGATGGGCAAAGAAGTACGCGAATATTTCGAGATCGAAGCCGATGGCTCGTTCAGTACAGATGTGATCGTGCTCTGGGCTGAAAAACAGTTCTAGAACGACAAGAATTTTTCCGGGCGCGTCCGTTGATGGCGCACCGACTGAAGACACGAGGAAAGCATGAGCAAGCAGATTCTGATTCTCCCAGGCGACGGTATTGGTCCGGAAATCATGGCCGAAGCGGTCAAGGTGCTGGAATTGGCCAACGACAAGTACAGCCTGGGTTTCGAGCTGAGCCATGACGTGATCGGTGGCGCGGCCATCGACAAGCACGGCGTGCCACTGGCCGACGAAACCCTCGACCGTGCCCGCGCTGCCGATGCAGTGCTGCTTGGCGCTGTCGGTGGCCCGAAATGGGACACCATCGAGCGTGACATCCGCCCTGAGCGCGGTCTGCTGAAAATCCGTGCGCAACTGGGCCTGTTCGGCAATCTGCGTCCGGCGATCCTGTACCCGCAACTGGCCGATGCTTCGAGCCTGAAGCCGGAAATCGTTGCCGGCCTGGACATCCTGATCGTCCGTGAGCTGACCGGCGGCATCTACTTCGGCGCGCCGCGCGGCACCCGCACGCTGGAAAACGGCGAGCGTCAGGCCTACGACACCCTGCCATACAGCGAAAGCGAGATCCGTCGCATCGCCCGTGTCGGTTTCGACATGGCCATGGTGCGTGGCAAGAAGCTGTGCTCGGTGGACAAGGCCAACGTGCTGGCCTCCAGCCAACTGTGGCGTGAAGTGGTCGAGCAGGTCGCCAAGGATTACCCGGAAGTCGAACTGAGCCACATGTACGTCGACAACGCCGCCATGCAACTGGTGCGCGCACCGAAGCAGTTCGACGTGATCGTCACCGACAACCTGTTCGGCGACATCCTCTCCGACGAAGCGTCGATGCTTACCGGTTCCATCGGCATGCTGCCGTCGGCCTCGCTCGACTCCAACAACAAGGGCATGTACGAGCCTTGCCACGGTTCGGCGCCGGACATTGCCGGCAAGGGCATTGCCAACCCGTTGGCGACCATTTTGTCGGTGTCGATGATGCTGCGTTACAGCTTCAATCTGCATGACGCGGCCGATGCCATCGAGAAAGCCGTCAGCGTGGTTCTGGATCAGGGCCTGCGCACCGGCGACATCTATTCGGCCGGTTGCACCAAAGTCGGTACGCAGGAAATGGGCGACGCAGTAGTCGCCGCGCTGCGGAATCTGTAATCTCTCGGGCCCGCTGCGAAATTCAATACAAAGCAGCGGCCCACTTTTCAAGAAGGTGTAGTTGCGATGAAACGTGTAGGTCTGATCGGTTGGCGCGGTATGGTCGGTTCCGTGCTCATGCAGCGGATGCTGGAAGAGCAGGATTTCGATCTTATCGAGCCGGTGTTTTTCACCACTTCCAATGTCGGTGGCCAAGGCCCGTCCGTGGGCAAGGACATTGCTCCGCTCAAGGACGCTTACAGCATTGAAGAGCTGAAGACCCTCGACGTGATCCTGACCTGCCAGGGCGGCGACTACACCAGCGAAGTGTTCCCCAAGCTGCGCGAAGCCGGCTGGCAGGGTTACTGGATCGACGCAGCTTCCAGCCTGCGCATGAACGATGACGCGGTCATCATTCTTGATCCGGTCAACCGCAAGGTCATCGACCAGCAGCTGGATGCGGGCACCAAGAACTACATCGGCGGCAATTGCACCGTCAGCCTGATGCTGATGGGCCTGGGCGGTCTGTTCGAGGCCGGGCTGGTCGAGTGGATGAGCGCCATGACGTATCAGGCGGCCTCCGGTGCCGGCGCGCAGAACATGCGTGAACTGATCAAGCAAATGGGCGCGACCCACGCCGCTGTTGCCGAGCAACTGGCCGATCCTGCCAGCGCGATCCTCGACATCGACCGTCGTGTAGCCGACGCCATGCGCAGCGAAGCCTACCCGACCGAAAACTTCGGCGTACCGTTGGCCGGCAGCCTGATCCCATGGATCGACAAGGAACTGCCGAACGGCCAGAGCCGCGAAGAGTGGAAGGCCCAGGCCGAGACCAACAAGATTCTCGGTCGCTTCAAGAGCCCGATCCCGGTCGATGGCATCTGCGTGCGCATCGGCGCCATGCGTTGCCACAGCCAGGCGCTGACCATCAAGCTAAACAAAGACGTACCGATCGCCGACATCGAAGGGCTGATCAGCCAGCACAACCCTTGGGTCAAACTGGTACCGAATCAGCGCGAGATCAGCATGCAGGAGCTGAGCCCGACCAAGGTCACCGGCACCCTGAATGTTCCGGTCGGTCGTCTGCGCAAGCTGAACATGGGCACCCAGTATCTGGGCGCCTTCACCGTCGGCGACCAACTGCTGTGGGGCGCGGCCGAACCGCTGCGTCGCATGCTGCGGATTTTGCTTGAGCGTTGATCGTTTGAAGCAATGAAAAACCCGCGCCTTGCGAGAGGCGCGGGTTTTTTTATGCTTCAAGGTTCTCGATTGCCTGATTTGGC
This sequence comes from Pseudomonas sp. A0308, assembly GCF_044218815.1. NCBI lineage: Bacteria > Pseudomonadati > Pseudomonadota > Gammaproteobacteria > Pseudomonadales > Pseudomonadaceae > Pseudomonas > Pseudomonas sp. A0308. The sequence continues at coordinate 1,157,212 of NZ_CP162581.1, read as the reverse complement.
GCCTTCGCGAGCAGGCTCGCTCCCACCTTTGGAATGCATTCACCTGTGGGAGCGAGCCTGCTCGCGAAGGGGGCGTTATAGGCGCCACAAATCCCCGGCAGAAATTGCCTGTGCGCCAGTCACCCGGTAAAGTGCCGCTCCCCCCGTTTCGCCAGAGGCCGCACCATGACCCAGACCCTTGATATTGCCGTGATCGGCGCCACCGGTACTGTCGGCGAAACCCTCGTACAGATTCTTGAAGAGCGTAATTTCCCGATCGGCAACCTGCACCTGCTGGCCAGCAGCGAATCCGCCGGCAGCTCGGTGCTGTTCCGTAACAAGAACGTGCGCGTACGTGAGGTCGACGAATTCGATTTCAGCAAGGTCAAACTGGTGTTCTTCGCCGCCGGTCCAGCCATCACCCTGAGCTACGCCGCCCGCGCCCACGCCGCTGGTTGCTCGCTGATCGACCTGTCCGGCGCCTTGCCGGCCGATCAGGCGCCGCAAGTGGTGCCGGAAGCCAATGCTGATGTGCTCGCCGGCTTGAAAGCGCCATTCCAGGTCAGCAGCCCGAGCCCGTCGGCGACCACGCTTGCCGTGGTGCTCGCGCCGTTGCTCGATCTGATCGATCTGCAATACGTCAACGTCACCGCCAACCTGGCCGTTTCCGCCCAGGGGCGTGAAGCCGTCGCCGAGCTGGCACGCCAGACCGCCGAGCTGCTGAACATGCGCCCGTTGGAGCCCAAGTTTTTTGATCGGCAGATGGCGTTCAACCTGCTGGCGCAGGTCGGCACGCCTGACGCGCAGGGCCATACGCTGCTGGAAAAACGCCTGGTGCGTGAGTTGCGTCAGGTGCTGGCGCAGCCTTTATTAAAGATTTCCGCAAGTTGCGTTCAAGCCCCGGTGTTTTTTGGCGATAGCCTTAGCGTGACCTTGCAGTCAGCGCAGGCCGTCGACCTGAAAAAGGTCAATGCTGCGCTGGAAGCTGCGTCGGGCATTGAACTGGTCGATGCGGGTGATTACCCGACGGCAGTCGGAGACGCGGTGGGGCAGGACGTGGTCTATGTCGGTCGTGTTCGCAGTGGTGTCGATGACCCGGCGGAACTTAATCTGTGGCTGACGTCAGATAACGTGCGCAAAGGCGCAGCACTCAATGCTGTGCAGGTTGCCGAGTTGTTGATAAAAGACCTGCTGTAAAAGATACTTGGCAACAATTTGTCGACTGATTCTAGCTGGGCGCTATGCTTGGCCGAAGCAGTTGATAACGTGTCACCCTCCGGGACTTTCCGGGGCATCAAAGAAATGATCGCGCGCGGCAGTCTGTCGTCGTCGCGCGCAATGCCTTACGGCAGCGATATTCAACATCTTCTCGCTGGCCGAGGAACGTTCAAACAAAGGATGAGGCTATGGTTCAAGTTCGCAAACTGGTGTTAGCAATAGCGGCCGCCTCGGCGCTGTCCTCCGGTATGGCGCATGCCCTCGGGCTCGGGGAGCTGACCCTGAAGTCGACCCTGAACCAGCCGCTGGTGGCTGAAATCGAGCTGCTCGACGTCAAGGATCTCACCGCTGCCGAAGTGGTGCCGAGCCTGGCCTCGCCGGAAGACTTTGCCAAGGCCGGCGTCGATCGCCAGGCCTTCCTCAATGATCTGACGTTCACCCCCGTACTCAACGCCAGCGGCAAAAGCGTGCTGCGCGTGACCTCGAGCAAGCCACTGTCGGAACCGATGGTGAAATTCCTCGTCCAGGTGATGTGGCCAAATGGCCGTTTGTTGCGCGATTACAGCGTACTGCTGGATCCGTCGAAGTTTTCGCCGCAGACCGCTGACGCCGCTGCGCAACCGGCGCCGTCGCAAACCATCACTGCACCGACCACCGGCGCCACACACCCGACGCAATACACCACCACCCCGCGTGACACCTTGTGGGAAATTGCGGCGAAGGCCCGTAACGGCGGTTCGGTGCAGCAGACGATGCTGGCCATTCAGGCGTTGAACCCGGATGCGTTTATCGGCGGCAACATCAACCGCCTGAAAGTCGGCCAGGTCCTGCGTCTTCCGGATTCGGTGCAAAGCACTGCGCTGCCACAGTCGGCGGCCATCGCTGAAGTCGCAGCACAAAACGAAGCCTGGCGTCAGGGTCGTCGTTATGTGGCCAAACCTGGCACCGGTCAGCAGCAACTTGATGCGACCAACCGTGGTCGCGGCAATACGGGCGCTGCGCCTGACGCGCAAGACAACCTGAGCCTGGTTTCTGCTGAAAGCGCCAAGGCGCGCGGCAAAGGTCCGGCGGGCGACGCCACGGCCCTGAGCGACAAGCTCGCGGTCACTCAGGAAAACCTCGACACGACCCTTCGTGACAACGAGGAACTGAAAAGCCGCATGACCGATCTGCAAAGTCAGCTGGACAAGCTGCAACGTCTGATCGAGTTGAAGAACAATCAATTGGCGAAGATGCAGGCCGAAGGGGCGGGCGCTGCTCCAGACGCTAATCCGGCGGTGCCTGCGATCACTGCCGAGTTGGCCGCCACACCGCCAGCAACACCGGCAGAAGCAGCTCCGACACCAGAGTCCGCCATTGCACCGCCGGCCGAGACGCCAGTTGAGCCAGTGGTCGAGCCGGTGGTCGAAACCACACCTGTCGCCGATGACGAAAAAACCTTCAACGAACTGCTGACCAATCCGATCTTGCTGGGTCTGGTCGGTGGCGGTGCCGTGGTCCTGCTGTTGTTGCTGTTGCTGCTGGCCCGTCGCCGCAAAGCCCAGCAGGAAGCCGAGAAGCATGTGCGCATGGCCCGCGCCCTGGCTGAGGAACAAGAGTTCTCCGCCGAGCAGGATCTGCCGGAAAGCAGCTTCGAAGGTCTGGAAACCCCGGCCGCGAGCGTCAAACTCAACACTCCGGCTCCGGCTCCGGCACCAGCGCCAGTAGTCGCCCCGATTGTGGCACCAATCGTCATGGCCGAGCCAATCGCTGCGCCGCTGGTTGCCCCGGCAGGCGAGCGCTCCGATGATGTCCTCGAAAAGGCTCAATCGCACATCAACGCCGGGCGTCTGAATCAGGCTGCTGCGTTGCTGGAAGAGGGCATTAGCCTTGAGTCGCAGCGCAGTGATCTGCGTCTGAAGCTGATGGAAGTCTATGGTCAGCAGGGTGATCGCGATGCTTTCGTAGGCCAGGAGCGTCAGTTGGTGGCCAATGGCGACAACTTCGCCAAGGTCGAAGAGCTGAAAAGCCGTTTCCCGGCCATGGCAGTAGCGGTTGCCGGTGGTTTGGCCGCCGCCGCCATTGCAGCCGAGCTGGACGCCCAGTACGTCAAGGAATTGCTGCTGGATGAGCCCGAAACGCCTGAGCCGTCGCCAGCAACGGACGATCTGGACAGCGCGTTCGACCTGAGTCTGGACGATCTCGACAACATCACTCCGGTGGAACCGGCGCCAATCGTTGAACCCGAAGCGCCTGTCGAACTGGACGAGTTCCCGTCGGACGACGATCTGAGCTTTGAATCGGTGCTGCAACAGCAGACCGACATCAAAGAGAATCTGGATGATCTGTCGGATTTCGACCTGGATCTGGACCTTGGCGCAGAGCCGGCTCCTGCTCCAGCACCGTTGGCCGATGATGACTTCCTGCTGGATCTGGATGACGGCGTGAAGGATTTGTCGCCGGTAGAGCCACCGGTCGTCGCCGATTTGCCGCAGGATGACCTGGAGCTGCCAGCCGATTTCGACCTGTCGCTGGCTGACGAGATGGACACCAACCCGGCGGGAGAGCCTGATGCATTTGCCGCCGAGCTGGATGACGTCAACGCCGAGCTGGATCGCCTGTCGCAGAGCATCGCCGAGCCGACGTTCACCGAGGCCGATGCGGCGCTGGGTGATGATTTGGGTGAAGACGATTTCGACTTCCTCGCGGGCACCGACGAAGCAGCCACCAAACTTGATCTGGCCCAGGCCTACATCGACATGGGCGACAGCGACGGCGCGCGCGACATCCTCAACGAAGTGTTGACCGAGGGTGACGAGAAGCAGCGCGGCGAAGCCAAGGACATGCTCTCGAGCCTGTAGTAGTTTCAGTTGTAAACAAAAACGGCAGCCCAAGAGGCTGCCGTTTTTGTTTGGCTCACTGGATCAAGAGATCGCAGCCTTCGGCAGCTCCTACAGGAAAACGCCGATTCTTGTGTAGGAGCTGCCGAAGGCTGCGATCTTTTGATCTTGAGGCCTTATAATGCCGGCCTTTGCAAAAACAGCAGGCTGTCCCACCTTGGCAAACATAGATAACCCGGTCGCCGAAATGGCCCCCGACGGCTTTTACCGCGTTGCGCTGGGCGTTGAATACAAAGGCTCGCGCTACAGTGGCTGGCAGCGTCAGTTAACCGGAGTGGCGACGGTGCAGGAAGCGCTTGAAAAAGCCTTGTCGAAAGTCGCCAACGCGCCCGTTTCCTTGCAGTGCGCCGGGCGTACCGATGCGGGTGTGCATGCCTGCGGACAAGTGGTGCATTTCGACACGCAGGTCGACCGCTCGCTGAAGGCCTGGGTAATGGGCGCCAACATCAACCTGCCTCACGACATCAGTGTCAGTTGGGCGCGGGTGATGCCGGCGCATTTCCATGCGCGGTTCAAGGCCATCGCCCGGCGCTATCGTTATGTGATCTACAACGATCAGATTCGCCCGGCCCATCTCAATGAAGAAATCACCTGGAATCACCGTCCGCTGGACGCTGAGCGCATGGCCGAAGCCGCGCAGTATCTGATTGGCACCCACGATTTCAGTGCGTTCCGTGCCGGCCAGTGCCAGGCGAAATCGCCGATCAAGAAGATGCATCACCTGCGCGTGACCCGTCACGGCAAGATGATCGTGCTCGACATCCGCGCCAACGCATTCCTGCACCACATGGTGCGCAACATCGCCGGCGTCCTGATGACCATCGGTGCTGGCGAGCGGCCGGTCGAGTGGATGAAGGAAGTGCTGGAAAGTCGCGAGCGCCGGTCTGGCGGCGTGACAGCGCATCCTTACGGCTTGTATCTGGTGCAAGTCGAGTACCACGACGAATTTCCGCTGCCCGAGCGTTTTATCGGTCCTCATTTCCTTACGGGTTTCTCCGAACTTGACGGCTGACGCCCTCGAACGCTTTTGTTACCATCCGGGACTTTCCCGGATTCTGCCTCGGAGTTTTTCTCGATATGTCAGCCGTTCGCAGCAAGATCTGCGGCATTACCCGCATAGAAGATGCGCTGGCCGCCGTCGAAGCCGGGGCTGATGCGATCGGATTCGTGTTTTACGCCAAAAGTCCGCGCGCAGTATCGGTGCAGCAAGCACGGGAAATCATCAAGGCCTTGCCGCCGTTTGTGACCACCGTGGGCCTTTTCGTCAATGCCAGCCGTTGCGAGTTGGGGGAAATCCTCGATGCCGTGCCGCTTGATCTGTTGCAGTTCCATGGCGACGAAACCGCCGAAGAGTGCGAAGGCTGGCATCGTCCTTACATCAAGGCGCTGCGGGTCAAGGCCGGCGATGACATTGCGGCGGCTGTCGATGCTTACCCAAGTGCCAGTGGCGTACTGCTCGATACCTACGTCGAAGGCGTGCCCGGCGGAACCGGCGAGGCGTTCGACTGGTCATTGATTCCGCAAGGTCTGAGCAAGCCGCTGATTCTGGCGGGTGGATTGACACCGGAAAACGTCGCAGGCGCCGTGGCTCGGGTAAAACCCTACGCAGTCGACGTCAGCGGTGGGGTCGAGGCGAGCAAAGGCATCAAGGATCACGCAAAAGTTCAGGCGTTCATCGGCGCCGTCAGGGGCATTTAGGCCTGTGCATGATGTGACGGCTGGCACACTGCCGCCGTCCACAGCTTGGTAGAAAAGAGGCTGAGGGTTTTTGGGTTGTACGAAGGTCAGTTTTTCTGACCCGGCCATCCTTGATCATCGCCACACATGAATTTAGCTCAAGGGCATACACGGGGCTGCGAACCAGAGCGTTCGGGCCGCCGGTACTGGAGAAAGAAAGCATGAGCAACTGGTTAGTAGACAAACTGATCCCTTCGATCATGCGCTCGGAGGTCAAGAAGAGCTCGGTGCCTGAAGGTCTGTGGCACAAATGCCCGTCCTGTGAGGCTGTGCTTTATCGTCCGGAGCTGGAAAAGACCCTGGACGTTTGCCCGAAGTGCAACCACCACATGCGCATCGGCGCACGTGCGCGCATCGACATCTTCCTTGATGCCGAAGGTCGCAACGAACTGGGCGCCGATCTGGAGCCGGTTGACCGTCTGAAATTCCGTGACGGCAAGAAGTACAAGGATCGCTTGACCGCTGCGCAGAAGCAGACCGGCGAAAAAGACGCGTTGATTTCCGTCAGCGGCACCCTGCTGGGCATGCCGGTAGTGGTTTCGGCGTTTGAATTCAGCTTCATGGGCGGTTCCATGGGTGCCATCGTCGGCGAACGTTTCGTACGCGCTGCCAACTACGCGCTGGAAAACCGCTGCCCGATGATCTGCTTCGCCGCTTCCGGTGGTGCGCGCATGCAGGAAGCTCTGATCTCGCTGATGCAGATGGCCAAGACCTCTGCCGTGCTGGCGCGTCTGCGTGAAGAAGGCATTCCGTTCATCTCGGTGCTGACCGATCCGGTTTACGGTGGTGTTTCCGCCAGTCTGGCAATGCTCGGCGACGTGATTGTTGGCGAGCCTAAAGCCCTGATCGGCTTCGCCGGTCCGCGCGTGATCGAGCAAACCGTGCGCGAGAAACTTCCGGAAGGCTTCCAGCGCAGCGAATTCCTGCTGGAGCACGGTGCGATCGACATGATCATCCACCGTCAGGAACTGCGTCCACGTCTGGGCAACCTGCTGGCACAAATGACGGGTAAGCCAACGCCGACATTCGTTGCTGCGCCAATCGAGCCGATCGTCGTTCCGCCGGTGCCAGCCAACATATGACCGAGCGCACCCTTGGCGAGTGGCTCGCCTACCTTGAGCAGTTGCATCCGTCGGCCATCGACATGGGTCTGGAACGTTCGCAACAGGTAGCGTCCCGAATGGGGCTGGGCCAGCCGGCGCCTCGGGTGATCACGGTCACCGGCACCAACGGCAAGGGTTCGACCTGCGCTTTCGTGGCTTCGTTGCTGCGGGCGCAGGGCCTGAGCGTTGGTGTCTACAATTCTCCGCACCTGCTGCGTTACAACGAGCGGGTGCAGCTCAATGGCGTCGAAGCCACTGACGCACAGCTGTGCGAAGCCTTCGCTGCGGTCGAGGCCGGGCGCGGCGAAACTTCCCTGACTTACTTCGAAATGGGCACCCTGGCGGCGTTCTGGCTGTTTCAGCAGGCCGGGCTCGACGCTGTGGTGCTGGAAGTCGGTCTTGGCGGGCGTCTGGATACGGTCAACGTGGTGGACGCCGATATCGCGCTGGTCACCAGCATTGGTGTCGATCACGCCGATTATCTGGGTGACACTCGCGAATCCGTGGCTTTCGAGAAGGCCGGGATCTTCCGTCAGGGCAAGCCTGCGCTGTGCGGCGACCTCAATCCTCCGCAACCGTTGCTCGACAAGGCGCGCGAACTGGCGTGCCCGTTCTCCTTGCGTGGGCGCGATTTCGATCTCGGCATCACTGACCATAACTGGCAGTGGCGCGGTACCGATGCGCAGGGCCAGGTCGTCGAGCTGCATGATTTGCCGCTGCTTGATCTGCCGATGGAAAACGCCGCGCTGGCGTTGCAGGCGTATTTGCTGCTCGGTTTGCCGTGGAATGCACAGCGGATTGTGGCGGCCTTGCAGGCGACGCGTGTTGTCGGGCGTCTGGATCGCCGTTCCTTTGAATGGAATGGCAAGCGCCTGAATCTGTTGCTGGATGTTGGCCATAACCCGCACGCGGCGGAGTATCTGGCTCGCCGTCTGGCCACGCGGGCACCGGTCGGCAAGCGTCTGGCGGTGTTTGGTTTGCTGGCGGACAAGGATCTGGATGGTGTTGTCAGCGAGTTGAATGCTAGTGTCGAGCACTGGGCAGTAGCGCCGCTGGATTCACCGCGTGCGCGCCCTGTTGCGCAATTGCAGACGGCATTGCAGAACCTTGGCGCGTCGGTCACGTCTTACGACAGTGTTGCCGCCGCACTTGAAGGGCAGTGCGCCGTCGCAACCAGCGACGATGAGATTCTGTTGTTCGGATCATTTTATTGTGTCGCCGAGGCCCTTGAATGGTTGGCCCGGCACTCCACGGAGGAAGCGGCAAATGGCTTTGCTGGATAAAGCGTACAAACAGCGCATGGTCGGTGCCCTGGTGCTGGTGGCGCTGGCGGTGATTTTCCTGCCGATGCTGTTTTCCCGTCAGGACGAACAGCGTCAGGTGACCGTCGAGGCCCCGGCTGCCCCGTCTGCGCCTGCCGTGCCGCAAGTGCAGTTGGAACCGGTCGCCGTTCCCGAGCCGCAAACCTTGCCGCAAGAGCCCGTGCCAAGCGATGACGAAATCGCCGAGCAAGTCGCGCCTTCTGCGCCGATCGCCCCGGCACCTGTTGTGCCGGCTCAGATCGCCAAGCCTGCCGCGCCGCCGCCGGTGTCCAAGCCGATTCCTGCGCCTGCCCAGCCGATTGCCTCAGCGACGACCAAGCCTGACACCACTCAGAGCCGTGTCGACGCCAATGGTCTGTCGGTAAGCTGGTCGGTGCAACTGGCCAGCCTGTCGAGCCGCGCCAGCGCCGAGAGTCTGCAGAAAACTCTGCGCAGCCAGGGCTACAACGCTTACATCCGTTCCGCCGATGGCAAGAATCGGGTGTTCGTCGGCCCGCTGATCGAGCGCGCCGAAGCCGATCGTCTGCGTGATCTTTTGAGTCGTCAGCAGAAGCTCAAGGGCTTTGTCGTACGCTTCCAGCCTGAGCGTGGCTAGGATCTATCGATTCGATTGAAATGCACTGAAAATCGCAGCTTACCGACAGCCATGCGCTCTGCTAAAATGCGCCGCCTTATCCGTCTGTAGGCTGCACTGTGCCATTTACCTGGGTTGACTGGGCGATCGTTGCAATCATCGCCATCTCCGCATTGATCAGTTTGAGCCGCGGCTTCGTCAAAGAAGCATTATCGCTGGTGACCTGGATCATCGCAGGAGTCGTCGCCTGGATGTTCGGTGGTTCATTGTCCGAGTACCTCGCCGGATACATCGAAACCCCATCGGCTCGCGTGATCGCGGGCTGTGCCATCATGTTTGTCGCCACGCTGATCGTGGGCGCAATGATCAATTATCTTATCGGCGAGTTGGTTCGCGTCACCGGGTTGTCCGGGACCGACCGCTTTCTGGGAATGGCCTTCGGCGCGGCGCGTGGCGTGTTGCTGGTGGTCGTCGCAGTCGGGCTGTTGAGCCTGGGGCCGGTACAGCAGGACGGGTGGTGGAAAGAGTCACAGCTCGTGCCAAAATTTCTATTGGTCGCCGACTGGTCCAAGAACCTGATTCTTGGGTGGAGCAGTCAGTGGCTTGCCAGCGGAATCAGCGTACCCGCTGAAATTCCGTTCAAGGAACAGCTCTTGCCGTCGGCCAAAACGCCGCAGTGAGTGTTGTTCAGTTCAGATCCATTAAGTAGGGGTTGCGTCGCATGTGTGGCATCGTCGGTATCGTCGGTAAGTCGAACGTCAATCAGGCGCTGTATGACGCGCTAACCGTGCTCCAGCACCGCGGCCAGGACGCTGCCGGTATCGTGACCAGCCATGATGGCCGGTTGTTCTTGCGCAAGGACAATGGCCTGGTGCGTGACGTGTTCCATCAGCGTCACATGCAACGCCTGGTCGGCCATATGGGTATCGGCCACGTCCGTTATCCAACCGCGGGCAGCTCGACTTCGGCCGAAGCCCAGCCGTTTTATGTCAACTCGCCTTACGGCATTACGCTGGCGCATAACGGTAACCTGACCAACGTTGAACAGTTGGCCAAAGAAATCTACGAATCCGATCTGCGTCACGTCAACACCAGTTCCGACTCGGAAGTGCTGCTCAACGTGTTCGCCCACGAGCTGGCCCAGCGCGGCAAGCTGCAACCGACCGAAGAAGACGTGTTTGCTGCCGTGACCGACGTGCACAACCGTTGCGTCGGCGGTTACGCGGTAGTGGCCATGGTGACCGGTTACGGCATCGTCGGTTTCCGTGACCCGCACGGCATCCGCCCGATCGTGTTCGGTCAGCGTCACACAGACGAAGGCGTCGAGTACATGATCGCCTCGGAAAGTGTTTCCCTGGACGTGCTCGGTTTCACCCTGATTCGCGATCTGGCGCCGGGCGAAGCGGTCTACATCACTGAAGAGGGCAAGCTGCACACCCGTCAGTGCGCGACCAGCCCGTCCCTGACGCCGTGCATCTTCGAACACGTCTATCTGGCGCGTCCGGACTCGATCATCGACGGCGTGTCGGTATACAAGGCGCGCCTGCGCATGGGCGAGAAGCTCGCCGAGAAGATCCTGCGTGAGCGTCCTGAGCACGATATCGACGTGGTCATCCCGATTCCGGACACCAGTCGCACCGCTGCGTTGGAGCTGGCTAATCACTTGGGCGTGAAATTCCGCGAAGGTTTCGTCAAGAACCGTTACATCGGTCGCACCTTCATCATGCCGGGACAGGCTGCCCGCAAGAAATCGGTACGCCAGAAGCTCAACGCCATCGAGCTGGAGTTCCGCGGCAAGAACGTGATGCTGGTTGACGACTCGATCGTTCGCGGTACCACCTGCAAGCAGATCATCCAGATGGCCCGTGAAGCCGGCGCGAAAAACGTCTACTTCTGCTCGGCCGCCCCTGCGGTGCGCTTCCCGAACGTCTACGGCATCGACATGCCAAGCGCCCATGAACTGATCGCCCACAACCGTTCGACTCAGGACGTGGCTGATCTGATCGGTGCTGACTGGCTGATCTATCAGGACTTGCCTGACTTGATCGAAGCGGTCGGCGGCGGCAAGATCAAGATCGAAAACTTCGATTGCGCAGTGTTTGACGGCAAGTACGTGACGGGCGACGTCGACGAGGCTTATCTGGACAAGATCGAACAGGCACGTAACGATGCCTCGAAGGTCAAGACCCAGGCGGTCAGTGCGATCATCGATCTGTATAACAACTGAGTTTCTACCGGCCCTGAGGGGCCGGTTTTGTATCTGGCAAAAGACTTTTTATTTATCGAGAACAGGCAAGGAGTGACAGCATGAGTCAGGAATGGGATGCCGGTCGTTTGGATAGCGACCTCGAAGGCGTAGCGTTCGATACCCTGGCCGTACGTGCCGGTCAGCACCGTACGCCGGAAGGCGAACACGGTGATCCGATGTTCTTCACCTCAAGCTACGTGTTCCGCACTGCCGCCGACGCAGCAGCACGGTTTGCCGGCGAAGTGCCGGGCAACGTTTACTCGCGCTACACCAACCCGACCGTGCGCGCGTTCGAAGAACGCATTGCTGCGCTGGAAAGCGCCGAGCAAGCTGTCGCGACGGCGACCGGCATGGCCGCGATCATGGCGGTGGTAATGAGCCTGTGCAGCGCCGGCGATCACGTGCTGGTCTCGCGCAGCGTGTTCGGTTCGACCATCAGCCTGTTCGAAAAGTATTTCAAGCGTTTCGGCATCGAAGTCGACTATGTGCCGCTGGCAGAGCTGCCGGCGTGGGATGCGGCGATCAAGCCAAACACCAAGCTGCTCTTCGTCGAGTCGCCATCCAATCCGCTGGCTGAGCTGGTGGACATCACCGCCCTGGCGGAAATTGCTCACGCCAAAGGCGCGATGCTGGTGGTCGACAACTGCTTCTGCACGCCTGCGTTGCAGCAGCCGCTGAAGCTCGGTGCGGACATCGTCGTGCACTCGGCGACCAAGTTCATCGATGGCCAGGGCCGTTGCATGGGCGGCGTGGTCGCCGGTCGCAGCGAGCAGATGAAGGAAGTCGTCGGTTTCCTGCGTACCGCCGGGCCAACGTTGAGCCCGTTCAACGCGTGGATCTTCCTCAAAGGTCTGGAAACCCTGAGCCTGCGGATGAAGGCGCACTGTGCCAACGCCCAGCAACTGGCCGAATGGCTGGAGCAGCAGGACGGTATCGAGAAGGTTCATTACGCCGGTCTCAAGAGCCATCCACAGCATGAGCTTGCTCAGCGTCAGCAGAAGGGTTTTGGTGCGGTGGTGAGTTTTGAGGTCAAGGGCGGTAAAGAGGGCGCGTGGCGCTTTATCGATGCCACCCGGTTGATTTCGATCACCGCCAACCTCGGTGATAGCAAAACCACCATCACCCACCCGAGCACCACTTCCCACGGCCGTCTGGCGCCGCAGGAGCGTGAAGCAGCGGGTATTCGTGACAGCCTGATCCGTGTCGCAGTGGGTCTGGAAGACGTGGCCGATCTGCAAGCCGACCTGGCGCGCGGTCTGGCGGCGCTGTGATCGAATTGTCCACTGCGAAAGCCGGCACCCATGGCCGCGTTGCGCTGGTCACGGGCGCCGCGCGCGGCATTGGTCTGGGCATCGCCGCGTGGCTGATCAGCGAAGGCTGGCAAGTGGTGCTGACCGATCTCGATCGTGCGCGCGGTTCGAAAGTGGCGAAGGTGCTGGGCGAGCACGCCTGGTTCATCGCCATGGACGTTGCGGATGAAGGTCAGGTGGCGCTTGGTGTGGCCGAGGTGTTGGGGCAGTTTGGTCGGCTCGATGCGCTGGTGTGCAACGCGGCGGTGGCTGATCCCCACAACATCACGCTGGAAAGCCTTGATCTGGCCTACTGGAATCGGGTGCTGGCAGTGAATCTCAGCGGGCCGATGCTACTGGCCAAGCATTGCGCGCCGTATCTGCGGGCGCACAATGGCTCGATCGTCAATCTGGCGTCGACCCGTGCCGGACAGTCCGAACCTGATACCGAGGCATATGCGGCGAGCAAGGGTGGGTTGTTGGCCCTCACTCACGCGTTGGCCATCAGTCTCGGGCCGGAGATTCGGGTCAACGCCGTCAGCCCGGGCTGGATTGATGCGCGGGACCCGTTTGCACGCCGTGCCGAGCCGTTGACCGATTCCGATCACGCTCAGCATCCGGCGGGCAGGGTGGGCACGGTTGAGGATGTCGCGGCGATGGTCGCGTGGCTGCTGTCGAGGAATGCCGGGTTTGTCACCGGGCAGGAATTCGTCGTTGACGGCGGCATGACCAAGAAGATGATTTACAAGCAGTGAAGGGCAGCTTCGAGCTTCAAGCTGCCAGTCAAAGCACAACAGTGAAGTGACCGCTGTAGGTGTTCTTGCTTTTGCTTGCTGCTCGACACTTGTCGCTAAAAGCGGTTTTTGAAAAAAACTTCAATCCTGCTATTGACTTAGGTTCGCTACCTGCGTAAATTTCGCGGCCTCGGAGATGCAAACGGGTGATTAGCTCAGCTGGGAGAGCGTCTGCCTTACAAGCAGAATGTCGGCGGTTCGATCCCGTCATCACCCACCACTTCCGGGTAACTTGCGAAAGCAAGAGGGTAGGCTGAAAGTGCCTGCACCGACGCGCAGCGGTAGTTCAGTCGGTTAGAATACCGGCCTGTCACGCCGGGGGTCGCGGGTTCGAGTCCCGTCCGCTGCGCCATATTTAACGAGTCAGACATTGTCTGGTTCGCGATTGAAAAGCACCGAAGCTTTCAATCAAAACGAGTTACTTGAGCGCAAGCTCAAAGCGATACGCAGCGGTAGTTCAGTCGGTTAGAATACCGGCCTGTCACGCCGGGGGTCGCGGGTTCGAGTCCCGTCCGCTGCGCCATATCTGCTTCGAGGCCCACTGAACGCCTTGAAGCACCGAAAGCAGCCATTGGCTGATTCGGAATCGATAGCAAAGACCCTGGTCGAAAGACCGGGGTTTTTTGTGTCTGAAATTTGACCCTCCGCTTTTCTTCCTGTCTTCCACCATCCTGTGCCCTATACAAATCCCTGTGGGAGCGAGCCTGCTCGCGAAGGCGTCGGCACATTCAAAATTTGTATCCGCCGCAAGAACGCTTTCGCGAGCGCCTAGACATGCACAGTTATCTCTACGGGTTTACTGCGGTGCCACGTCGCATTGATTTTTTGATTCTTTAGTCAGAATTATGTAACTGGTTGTTTGCTGCGAGCCAAGAAACCTTTAAAGTTAACCTTTCGGTCAGCTTTGCACTGTCAACACAGCTCTTTGCTACGCCAGAAAGAGCTTCTGCAAGACTCGAGATTCCCAGTAGATAACCAGAAGGGCGGACATATAACCGCCCAGAGGATGATCCATGTCCAACCGTGAAATATCCCGGCGCTCATTCCTTCAGGGCGGGCTGGTAGCGGGAGTGAGCGTCACGCTCACGCCGCTCAGCAGTCAGGCGCTGGCTGCCTTGATGGAAAACAGCGTCACCGTGCCGTCCGAGAAGTGGCTCGGCAACAACGGTAAGGCGCGTCAGCGTAACGATGCACTGTCCAAGGTCTGCGGTAGCAAAGTGTTTGCCCGCGATATCCGATCCAAGGACATGCCGGGTTGGCCTGAGCAGCAGGGCCACGCCATGCTGCTGAAAACCATCAAGGCTGATCGCATCTATGCCGGTTACGACCTGTCGTGGCTTGGTGCAGACTTGCAACCGGATCGCATCGTTACCGCTACTGACCTGGACAAGGACGGCATCGTCTTTCCGGAGGAACACGCTCCGGATCCGCTGCTGCCGGAAGGCAAAGTGCCGATGTTCATCGGGCACCCGGTGGCAATTTTGATATGGAACGATTTCGAGCGTTTCCGTCAGGCCAAGAACCAGCTCAAATTCAATGACAAGGCGATTCGTTACGGTGCTCAAGTGCCGTTCTACGAACGCGACCCCTACGGCAGCTTCCGCTATGTGCGTGTAGGTGGCCCGACCTCGGCCGATGAAGACGAATTCGCCAGCCTCAAGGATTCGATACTGTTCCCGATGCTGAAAAACCGTCGTCCGGTGTGGGATGCATCGCCGAATCTGCATGGCAACCTGACCGAGCGCGGGCTGTTCTACGCCGATCGCATGAAGAAAGAGATCGACACGCCGCCGGACAACTGGCTGGTGTTCGATGAGCGCTACAAGACTCCGTCGATCGAGCCGGCCGCCATGGAGCCGGACAACGGCAATGGCTGGTATGACCCGAAGACCAAAACCCTGCACTTCGTCGTAGCGACCCAGTGCCCGCTGGAAACGGCGACCGATACCGCGAAAATGATCGCGCCTTCGCGCTTTGGCCTGGCCAACCTGAACATGCATCCGGGTTACACCGTGGGTTACGGCTCCAAAGACCACAACATCTTCGTTTACTACGCGGCCCTCGCTGCGCTGTACGGCGCCGGTGTGCCTGTGCGTCTGGCCAACGATCGTTACGAGCAGTTCCAGAGCGGTATCAAGCGTCACCCGTTCGACATCCGTTACCAATTGGCGGTGGACAAGAACGATTACAGCTTCAAGATTTTCCGCGCCGAAATGAGCGTCGACGGTGGTGGCCGGATCAACTACAGCCCGTCGGTAGCCGCAGTGGGTGCCACGGCAGCGCAGTCGATCTACTACATGCCGCAGAATGACCTGCAAGTTACCGCCTATCACTCGCGCGGTGTTGAGGCGGGTTCGATGCGCGGCTACGGCACCCTGCAAAGCATGGCGGCGACCGAAATGATGGTCGACGAAATCGCCAATCGCCTGGGTGTCGACGCGATCGACCTGCGTCGCAAAAACGCTCTGCGTTCCGGCATGAAAAATACCCAAGGTGCGATTCCGGCCGGCGCGCTGCGACTGCACGAGATTCTCGACAAGGCCTCAGTACACGAGGTCTGGAAAAACCGCGACGCGATCAAGAAACAGCGTGAAGCGGCAGACCCGGATAACTGGTATGGCGTTGGTTTTGCCATTTGCCAGAAAGACTTCGGCACCGGTTCCGAAGCGCCGATGGCCAGCATCGAATTCACTGCCGACGGTCGCATTACCTTGCGGCACATTGGCATTGAAATCGGCACCGGCATGTCCACGTCGCAAGCTTTGGTCGTCGCCGATTTCCTCGGCAGCCCGGCGCACGAAGTGAAGACTGGCGAAACCGAATGGAAGGAAATGCAGCTGATCACCAGCGGCAACCCTTACACCATGAGCCAGGCCGAGCAGGACAGCCTGCTGCGCAACCCGCGCTGGGTGGGCAAATTGGCCTCGGCGTCGTCCGCGACCAACTCCGCTTACTACTTCAGTCATGCCACCCGTGAAGCGGCGCGTGTGTTGTTCAATCACGGTCTGTGGCCGGCGGCGCTGGAGATCTGGCGTCAGGGTCCTTATGGCGGCCAGGCCAACCCTTACGTGGTGCGACGTGAAGACGCGCATTGGGTCGATGGCAAACTGACCGCCAACGGCATGCAGCCGCTGAGCTTCGAAGAGTTGGCCAAACGCGCTCACGAGCGTGGCTTGGTCACTGCGGCGACAGTTCACGGTTTCAACCGCTGGAGCTGGGCCGAGGCTGAGTACAGCATCGACGGCGTGAAAGAGCGTCTGCCACTCGATGGTCTGGCGGTGAAGTATGGCGACGGCGCACCGAAGGCCAAGCAAGCGTTGATGAGCACTGCCGGTTTCCACCTGCTGGATCGCCAGAACATCAACTACCCGGTGACCCAGCTGAACAACGCTGCCGTGACGTACTACAGCCCGGTCGCGACGCTGGTCGAGTTGAAGGTCAACAAAGGCTCGGCGGAAGTCGAAGTGCTCAATCACCATTCGTGGGTCGAGTGCGGGCGTGTGCTGGTCGAAGAACTGGTCAAGGGCCAGCTCGAGGGCGGTATCGCCATGGGCATCGGCCACGCATTGATGGAAGAAATGCCGCTGTACGAAGGTGGGCCGGGGGAGGGTGACTGGAACTTCAACCGTTACCGCTTGCCAATGGCGCGTCACGTTGCGGTGTGGAAACAGACGGCGGAAATTCTGCCGCCGCTGTCGCCAAGCGATCCGTCCAAAGGCATCGCCGAAGTGGTGATGATCCCGGTAGTCGGTGCCATCGGTAACGCCGTGGCGCACGCCATCGGTAAACGTGTTCGCGATCTGCCAATCACTGCTGCGCGCATCAAGGAGGCCCTCAATGGCTAACCGTCCGCTTCAACTGACCCTCAATGGTCAATCCGTCGGCCCGGTGGACATCCCTGATGACCTGCCGATGATCGACTACCTGCACGAATACAAGAATCTCACCGGCTCGCGCCTGGGCTGTGGTCAGGGTATCTGCCACGCCTGCGTTGTGATCGTCGACAATCCGGACGGCACCAGCGAAGAAGTGCGCACCTGCATCACCGGCGCGCATTATTTCGAAGGCAAGAAGGTTCGCACCATCGAAAGCCATGCCAAGCGTGACGAGGATGGTCAGGTCACTGAGCTGAACCCGATCCAGCAGCGTTTCGTCGACGAATTCGCCTTCCAGTGCAGCTACTGCGCCCCGGGCTTCGTCAATGCCGCGACAGTGCTGGTGGAAAAGCTGCAACGCCAGCCGATCGTCAAAAGCCAACTGGAACAAGTTATCGAGGACAGCCTCGGCCATCACATCTGTCGTTGCACCGGGTACGTGCGTTACTACAACGCTACCCGCAACGTGCTGACCGATCTCGGCCTGGTCAAGGAGGGTTAAGCATGAAGCTTTTATTGACCCGCCTGACCCTGGCGGTCGGGCTGACTGCGCCGCTGTTGTTGGCGCACGCTGATGATCAGGTCAAGCGCGGCGAGTATCTCGCCCGCGCTGCCGACTGCGTGGCCTGCCACACAGCACCGGGTGGTGCGCCGTATGCGGGTGGCCTGCCGATCGTCTCGCCGTTCGGCACGATCTACGGCACCAACATCACGCCGAGTAAAGAACACGGTATCGGTTTGTACAGCGATGAGGAGTTCTTTGCCGCGCTCACCGAAGGCAAGCGCCGCGACGGTGCGAATCTGTATCCGGCGATGCCGTACACCTCCTATCACCTGGTGCCGCGGGAAGATTCCGACGCGATTCATGCGTATCTGAAAACCGTCGAGCCGATCGAGCGTGCTGCACCGGTCACCAGTCTGAGCTTTCCGTTCAACGTGCGTCTGGGCCTGATGGGCTGGAACATGATGTACGGCAAAGATGTGAAGCTGGATTCGGGCGAAGGCAAAAGCCAAGCGTGGAAGCGCGGCCAATACGTGGTCGACGTTCTCGGCCACTGCGGCGAATGCCATACGCCGCGCGGCCTGCCGGGCGCGATGCAGATGGACAAACGCATGACTGGTGGCATCCTCAACGGTTATCTGGCGCCGAGTCTACTGGCGACCGATCTGGCTGCTCGCGGCTGGAATCATCAGGACCTGAGCACGTTCCTCAAGCACGGTATGAGTGCGCAGGGCACGATGTTCAACGAGATGTTCCCGGTGTTCCACAACAGCACTCAGGGCCTGACTGATACCGATCTGGCTGCGATGGCCACGTTCCTGCTCGGTGATCAGCCGCCGGCAGCCAAAGCGTTGGTCGAAGTGCCAGTGGACAAGCTCAGCGCTAGCGCCCAGCGCGGCCGTCAGGATTACTTGAACGTCTGCGCCGGATGTCACGCGGTCGGTGGAGAAGGCAAACCGCATATCGCGGTGGCCATGCGCGGCAACACCACGCTGCGTCTGGAAGATCCACGCAACTTGCTGCGGGTGATCGAGGATGGTATCGGCGAACAGAAATTCTCCGGATTCGAGCACATGCAACCGATGCCGGGTTTTGCCGACAAGCTCAGTCCTGAGCAGTTGACCGATCTGCTGAACTACCTGCGCCAAGGCTGGGGTGGTCAATCCGCTGAACTGGCAGTGAGCGAAGTGCAGAAGCTGCAAGCCGACGCTCCGACCATCGAGCACAAGGCGCACTGATATGCAGCATCTCGATCTGCAAGTGGTGCGCCGCGCGCTGGAGTGGTCGGTGGCGGGGCAGCGCATCTGGCTCTGCACCGTGCTGACTACCTACGGCTCGGCACCGCGTGCGCCGGGTTCGCTGCTGGCGGTGAATGAAGGTGGGCAGTGGATCGGGTCGCTGTCCGGCGGTTGCGTCGAGGAAGATTTTCTCGAGCGCGTCGCCGAAGGTGCGTTTCTCGATGCGGTCAATGTCGTGCGTTACGGTGAAGGCGACGATCCGCGCTCGCGGGTCAGCCTGCCCTGTGGTGGCATTCTCGATGTGCTGGTAGAGAAATTTGACGCCGACTGCGACGTCCAGGCGCATCTGCGCGAATTGGAGTCGGCGCTGCTCGGTCAGCGTCGATTGATTCGCGAGGTCGATCTGGCTAGCGGTGCGCGCAGTCTGTTCGCTGATCGCGAGCAGGGTGCGCGTATCGAGCGGGAGATTGATCGGGTGCGGATCCGCATCGGTGCGGCGCAGCGTCTGTTGCTCGCCGGATATTCCAGCGTGGCGCAGGCGTGCGCCGAGTTTGCGGTCGGCCTCGGTTTCGAAGTGATCCTCTGCGATCCGCGCGATGAAGTGCTCGAAGGTGTGGTGCTCAGTGGCGTGGAGATTCGTCGGCAACTGCCGTCGGTGTTCATTGCCGATGGTGGTTGCCATCGAGATACCGCGGTCGTGGCGCTGACCCATGACCCGCGCATCGACGATCTGGCGATGATGGAAGCGGTGCGCACCGAAGCGTTCTACATTGGCGTGATGGGCTCGCTGCAGACTTCGCAGAAACGCTTCGAGCGTTTGCGTCGGATTGGCGGGCTGGGGGAGGGCGAGTTGGCGCGGATACATGCACCGATCGGCCTTAACCTTGGCAGCAAGACGCCGGCGGAAATTGCGTTGGCGGTGCTGGCGGATATCTTGCGCATACGCAGTGGGATTGCTCGGGATCAGCTCTGATACTGAGTGGCAGATGTAATTGTGGCGAGAGAGCGTGCTCCCTCGCCACAGTTGCTTCTGAAGAATGAAGCGGGGCGTTTGATCAGAAACCGTATTTGTCGCGCAACCCGTAATACCAAGCCCCCAGCGCCGCAAACGGCGTGCGCAGCAGTTGCCCGCCCGGGAACGGATAGTGCGGCAGATCAGCAAACGCATCAAAACGCTCCGCCTGACCACGCAACGCCTCGGCCAACACTTTGCCGGCCAGATGCGTGTACGTCACACCATGACCACTGCAACCCTGCGAGTAATAGATGTTGTCGCCCAGGCGTCCAACCTGCGGCAGGCGCGACAGGGTCAGCAGGAAGTTTCCGGTCCAGGCGTAATCAATCTTCACGTCCTTGAGCTGCGGGAAAGCCTTGAGCATTTTCGGGCGGATGATCGCTTCGATGTTTGCCGGATCCCGTGCGCCATACACCACGCCGCCGCCGAAAATCAGGCGCTTGTCGCCCGTCAGGCGGTAGTAGTCGAGAAGGTAATTGCAGTCTTCGACACAGTAATCCTGTGGCAGCAGGCTTTTCGCCAGTTCATCGCCCAACGGTTCAGTGGTGATCACCTGAGTGCCGCACGGCATCGATTTGGCCGCCAGTTCCGGCACCAGATTGCCGAGGTAGGCGTTACCGGCGACGATGATGAACTTGGCCCTGACCTTGCCCTGCGGTGTATGAACCACTGGATTGGCGCCGCGCTCGATACGCACAGCGGGCGATTGCTCATAGATAGCGCCGCCAAGCGATTCGACTGCCGCGGCTTCGCCTAGCGCCAGGTTTAGCGGGTGAATGTGGCCGCCACTCATGTCGAGCATGCCGCCGACGTACTGATCGCAGGCCACGACCTCACGAATACGACGTTGATCAAGCAATTCAAGCTGCGTATGGCCGAAGCGTTCCCACAGACGCTTTTGCGACTCCAGGTGGCCCATCTGCTTGGCCGACAGCGCCGCGAACACGCCGCCGTCCTTCAGATCGCACTGTATGTTGTACTTGGCGACGCGCTCGCGAATGATCCGGCTGCCTTCGAAGGCCATGTGGCCGAGCAGCTGCGCTTGCTTCGGGCCAACGGTGCGTTCGATCACATCGATGTCGCGGCTATAGCTGTTAACAATCTGGCCGCCGTTGCGTCCCGATGCGCCGAAACCGACCTTGGCTGCTTCCAGCACGGTCACGCGAAAACCGCTCTCCAGCAGAAACAGGGCGGAGGACAATCCGGTATACCCGGCACCAATCACACAGACATCCGTCTCCACATCATCCTGCAAGGCCGGACGAGCCGGTACGGCATTGGCCGACGCAGCGTAATAAGACTCTGGGTAAAGGGTGTTCGCCATCCTGCAGCCTCTGTTTAATATATTTTACGAGTGCGCCGATCCTACCCGAGTTGAAAAACCTCCGCCAGCCACTGAAAATCTCCGTTGCTGAGCGAAAATTAAATATTTTGCATATTCATAGGGTTAGGTGAAAAAAAGGTGTTGACACCCCTCCGGAATTCCGTAGAATGCCGCCTCACAGCAGGCACGTAGCTCAGTTGGTTAGAGCACCACCTTGACATGGTGGGGGTCGTTGGTTCGAGTCCAATCGCGCCTACCAAACAAAATCCGCTCTGCTGGGCGGTCTAGAAGGGCTCACCGAAAGGTGGGCCCTTTTTTGTTATCTGGGGGTTTGCAGACCTCTTGCGAAATCCTCGCTTCAGAACATCAATTCGGCAATCACCTCGACGTGCGCTTCCCTTCCTCATGATTACCTTCTCTTTCCACATTGATGAGACGGCTTCAGAGCAGGTGCATAACGACAGCCATTCCTCCGCGTCAAATTCTCATTCCATAAAAATAGTGTGGATATTGAATGAGTTACGAGCTTTTTTAACCGACCGGTTATCGAAAAAATATTGTCGCTGAAGCGATTAATCAGTAATATCCGCTCCGCGTTCACCACCACGGTTTATGCATTTTTAATCCCAAGCTTCCATCAGCTGCTTGGGATTTTTTTTGCCTGCGATTTGGCTTTTGCAGCACTTCTCTATCGCGTTCCTCAGCTGCACACCGGCGATGTGGTCCGGGCAAGTCCCCACTTTTTGAACTACTACTGACTGGCCGATTTTCAACTCTTTTATAAAGGAGTGTGTCTGTGCTGGCTCAGTGGTTTCTAGCGGCTATTCATTTACTGGCTTTTGCCTTGGGCTTTTGGGCAGTGCTGACGCGTGGAGCGGCGTTCAGTCGCTTGGCGTCCGGCACGGGGGAGGTCAGGCGCGTGTTGCTCGCCGATAATCTGTGGGGCATCTCTGCGTTGATTCTGTTGGTGACGGGCGGGATGCGTGCCTTTGGCGGGTATGAGAAGGGCACTGACTATTACCTTCATCAGCCATTGTTCCATCTGAAGATGACACTGTTCGTGCTCATTCTGCTGATGGAGCTCGCGCCGATGATCACGTTGGTCAAATGGCGCATCGCGTCAGCGCGCGGTGCGGCACTCGATACCGGGCGTGCAAAGTTGTACGCGCGAATCAGTCATGTCGAAGCGTTGTTGCTGATGCTGATGGTGGTTGCCGCCACTGGCATGGCGCGTGGCGTGACATTCGCTTAGCAGGGCGAATTCCCTGCGCTCTATCGGAATCGTCCGACAGCCAGCCTTTGGAATGGCCGGTAAGATCGAGCGGTAACAGGGGGTAGGGAGAATGAAGCGGAAGGGGATTGGTGTGTCAGGCGCCGTGCCCAACAGAGTGGGGAGCGGGTGGCAATACGGCGCGTATATCTCTAGCCAGTCATTGTGCTGGGCAAACGAACTGGCTACTGACTGCGATGCGGCTCAGGGTGTCTGTGGTTTGTCCGGAGCGGTCAGGCCAGCCTGAATGCGCTGGTAGATCTCTTCACGGTGCACCGCAACGTTCTTCGGAGCGTTGATGCCAATTCGTACTTGCTGGCCGCTAACGCCCAGGATGGTGATGGTGATGTCATCACCAATGTTTATGCTTTCACCGACTTTGCGGGTGAGTATCAGCATGGTCTTCTCCTTGATTGCTTTGTAGGGCACCTGATTCAGACAGTGCAGAGGTCGGTGGTACGTATAGATTAGTGCGAAGTCTCACAGTTTGGGTGCCTCTTTCTGACGCGCAGATGCGGCATTAATTCCCAGGGCGTAACTATACAGAGGCTGCAATCATCAATCTCGTTGTTTCGTGCCCATTTTGCGGGGCTCGCGAAGTATTTATGAATGGTAAGATCGCCGCTTTGAGATTTCCGAGGAAACCGTTGTGCGCAAATTGGTCTGGATAGTCGCGGCACTGGCATTGGCAGGATGTGGTGAAGGCAAGAGTGTAGACGCGCAAAAGCCGAAAACGGCGGTCGCGACTGCTCCTGCGGTCGCCTCTGCTCCACAGTGGGATCTCGAGGTGCGCGGCGAAACGCCTCAGGCTGTCAGTGATCTGAGCGGCTGGCTGATCGAGCATGCGTTTGTTCCGACGGTAATCAAGGACAGCAGCGGCAAAGTGCGAATTCTGATTGGTCCTTTCAACTCCAAGGCTGAAGCCGAAGCTCGGCAGGTGCAGGTCGATGCGGCATTGGCAAAGGCCAAAAAACGGAATATCGAATCGGTGGTGATCGAACATCCGATCCAGCCGTAACATTGTTTTCAGCGGAGCAGCTTAAAGGGTGTCGGATGCGATTCGTCTTATACGAGTCACTTACGATTTCTTGAAGGAGCTCCGCATGGCCTCCGCCAATCCCTACAAGCTCTTCAGTGCTGTGCTGCAGCGTAAAATCCGGTTGAGCCCGCACTTGATGCGGATCACCTTTGCCGGTCCTGAAATTGCCAGCATGGCCACCTGGGCGCCCGATCAGCGGGTCAAACTTTTTTTCCCTGCCGCAGATGGTTCTCCTGCAAATCTTGCGCAGGAGGAAGGTTGGTACGCGCGTTTCCGTTCGATGTTGGCGAGCCGCCGTCCGGCGATGCGTACTTACACGATTCGTCATCTGCGTACCGAGCAAGGTGAGGTCGACATTGATTTCGTTTTGCACGGTGAGACGGGGCCTGCTTCGCGCTGGGCGTTGCGAGCGCAGTCGGGCGAGTCGATGCAAATCCTTGCGCCTGACAACCGTTTCTCTGCGAAGGAGGCCGGAGGGTTCGAATGGCGGCCGCCGCAGGCTCTCAAGCAAGTATTGCTGGTTGCTGACTCGACGGCGTTGCCGGCAGCCATGGGCATTCTTGATGAGTTGGCTGCCCTTGCCGATCCACCCCAGACGCAAGCTTTCTTCGAAGTCGACAGTGCACAAGACATGCTTTCAGTGCCTGACTGGCCGGGGCTTACAGTTCAATGGCTGATCCGTGAGCAGGCAGATGCGACAGTCGCCGGGATGTTGATGGTTGAGGCGGTGCGGCAGGCGACCTTGCCCATTCATGCTTCGTCAGCGAGCCAGGCCATCGAACTCGCTGAGGTCGATGTTGATAAAGATATTCTTTGGGAAATCGCCAATACGGCGCAAGAAGGATTTTACGGCTGGGTCGCTGGCGAAAGTGCGGCCGTCATGAGTTTGCGCAAATACCTTGTCAAGGACTGCGGGATCCCTCGTGAATCGCTCAACCTGATGGGATATTGGCGCCACAACAAGCCTGGCGGCTAGCCACAAAAAAAGGCCTCGAACATAACGTTCGAGGCCTTTTTTGTGCTTCCATCAGCTGCAGGCTTTCATGCTCACCGGGCCGACAAATTCGTTGCCGCGCCCCATCACGCACGCCACGCTCTGATTGCGCTGGCGTTCCCAGTCTTGCACCGGGTAGGTCTTGTCCCACGCCTCATATAACTGCCGATCCTGTTTCGACAGACGCAAGCCGTATTGCTTGCTCATGTAGAAATAAGTGCGGGCAATCATGCCGCGAATTGAAGGGCGGGGCATGACCTTCTTGGCCTTGAAGTCGACCTGGGTCAGGCAAGAGCCGTACTGACCGGATTGCACTGGCAGCCAGCCATAGCTGAAATTGCTGCGATCGCCATTCACCTCGCCAATGCTCGGTACCAGGTTATGCAGGTCGGCTTCGGCCTTCTGGTAGATCGGGTCGTAGCGTGTGCAGTTCTTGCGTCCGCCTTCCTGCCAGCATTGGCGCTGATGGCCAAACTGCCAGGCGGGCACAATATGCTCCCATTCGATACGTGACGCGCGCTTGGCATTTTTGCGCGGTACGTAACCACAGGCTTTCAAATCAACCCGGTTGCCGGTGTATTTGCAGCCGCAATAGAACTCGGTGGACTGCGGTGCGTACAACTTCCAGGCGACCTTCTTGGCTTCGGAAAATGTGCGAGGTGCGCCCGCCTGGGCGCCCATGGCGATGAACAGCAAGAACAAAGCAAAACAGCGGACAATCATTGAATCAATCTTCCTTCGGCACAACCCAAAAAATCTGCACGCCGCCATCGTCGCGGTAGGCGAGGGTGACGTTGTCGTTCTCGTCGATTTCCTCGAGCAGGCGCTCCCAGTCATCCATCGGCTCGTCCGGCAGGCGGAAGATCAGTGCGGCTTTGGCTTTCTGTGCGGCGGGGGAATTGATGATTTTTTGAACGCGCATACCCATGCGTTCATAAGCGTCAGGAGCATCAGGGGAGGTGGCCACGAGGTTATCCTTATTAAGCTGTACGTGCATACAGTATTTAACTGTAAGCATTTTCGCAACTGCTTAAAATTCAAGAAAATCCTCTGACAGCGCTTTTCCGATTTTGGTGTAGGGCGAGTCGAATTTTTTGTGGGGAAGATGCATGCGGGGTCGTAGGCGACGCACCACCCGCCAATCAGGCGAGTGGTGAGAAAATTGCCCCATCAAGAGTTGATCGGGCGAAGGTCAATCAGTATTCCCAGAACATCCGTTGCAGCTCTTTGCTGTCATTGGTTTTGGTCAGTGCGACCATCGCCAGGATGCGGGCTTTTTGCGGGTTCAGGTCGTGAGCGACGACCCAGTCGTACTTGTCGTCAGGTTGTTCGGCATTGCGCAGAACGAAGCCGCCAGCGTTGACGTGGGACGAACGGATGATCTGCACGCCATCTTTGCGCAGGGCTTGCAATGAAGGGACTACGCGCGAGGACACCGAGCCGTTACCAGTGCCAGCGTGGATGATGGCTTTGGCGCCGGATTGGGCGAGTGCCTTGTAGGCGGTATCGCTCACATTGCCGTAGGAATAGGCGATTTCTACGTCAGGCAGGCTCTTGATGTTTTTGATGTCGAACTCGGAATCCATGGTGTGACGCTTGGCTGGCAAGCGGAACCAGTAGGATTTGCCTTCAACGACCATGCCCATTGGGCCCCAGGCACTTTTAAAGGCCTCGGTCTTGATGTTGATCGTTTTGCTCACGTCACGACCGGACTGGATTTCATCGTTCATGGTCACCAGTACGCCTTTGCCGCGAGCTTCTTTGCTGCTGGCCACCGCGACGGCGTTGTACAGGTTGAGCATGCCATCAGCGGACATGGCGGTACCCGGACGCATCGAGCCGACGACGATAATCGGCTTGTCTGTCTTCTCTACCAGGTTAAGAAAGTAAGCGGTTTCTTCCAGCGTATCGGTGCCGTGGGTGATGACGATGCCGTCGACATCTTTGCTGTCAGCCAGCTCGGCGACGCGACGTCCCAATTGCAGCAAGTTGTCGTTAGTGATGCTTTCCGAGGCGATCTGCATGACTTGTTCGCCACGCACATTGGCCAGTTTGCTCAATTCAGGAATGCCGGCAATCAGTTGCTCGACGCCGACTTTGGCCGCCTGGTAAGTGGCGCTGTTGGCGGCGCTGGCGCCAGCCCCGGCAATAGTGCCGCCGGTGGCGAGGACCACAACGTTGGCGAGTTTGGTCTGGGTTTCGACTTCTTTTGCCTGAAGAGCAGTCGGCAGGAGCAGGAGGAGGGCCAAAGCGCCCGGGACGAAGGTGTTGAAAGCAGATTTCATTATTTTTCTCTCTAGTAGTGAGACGGTGCTGATGCAAGTTCATCTAGATGCGCCCCGAGCCGATCTGGATGCCGGGGTGCGGTGTAGGGAGCAGGATCTGTACCAGCCGTACTTTGCGTTAGAGAAATGTTTAACCTGATGATTTACATCAGTATTTTGTGATTTTAGAAAGAGCGCCTCGCATCGGGTATCCGGGTTTCCGAACAATGCGGGCCTTTATGTTCGGCTCTCCGAAAAGGGCTACGGCTTCTGTCGAACGAATCGGGTTGCCGTATCTGGAATAGGTGCTAAAGAAACCTTTGCGTTGGCCGATGCGTGTTCAGGGAAACTAAAATTTAGGGAGTTCTCATGTCACTGACGATTGGTTTATCAAATCCCGCTGCTGTCACCATCGGCGGCAAAACCGCTGCGACGATCAATGCAATTAGTAAAGCGGAAGCGGACGCTTCTGCCGAGGCGCTGGGCGTCGAGAAAGAAGAGAGCAATCAGGTCAGAACCGGTGGTCCCGCACAGGAAGAAAGCAAGGCTGCCGAGAACGACGATAGCCTGAGTATCGCGGGCAAACTGCTGCGGAGGCGGATTCAGGAATTGCAGAGGCAACTCCAGGACCTGAAGCAGAAATTGGCTGCGGCACAGACGGCGAGCTATCCAACACCCGAAGTCAAGGCGCAAGTGGTCATGTCCATGCAGGGGCAGGTCGCTGACACCCAAAACGCGTTAACAGAAGCCATGAATGCATTGTTCAAGGAGATGGCCAAGGGCTCCGGCAGTGGTGGTCTGGTCAATACCACCGCATAAGCATCGCGGGGCGGTCAGAAGAGTCGCCCTACAAAAATGACGATTTCTGATTGTTGACAAACGTCGGGGGTATTCGCATAGTTCGATCTACGCAAACGTTTGCGCGTCTCGCTTGATACTTTGCTCGAAGAAGGCGTAGCTTACGCCAGCGCAAACGTTGCTCAAAATAATCATAAGATCGGAGTGAACCCATGAAGCTGCCATTTGCTGGACGTCTTCTTGCTGTCGCTATGCTGGCTGCCACAGCCGCTGCATTACCCGTCTCTTCGGCGTTCGCCGAATCCCCGGAAAAACCCAAAGTCGCACTGGTCATGAAATCCCTGGCCAACGAATTCTTCCTGACCATGGAAGATGGCGCCAAAGCCTACCAAAAAGAACACTCCGCCGATTTCGACCTGATCTCCAATGGCATCAAGGACGAGACCGACACCGCAGGCCAGACGCGCATCGTCGAGCAAATGATTCTGGCCAAGGTCAATGCCCTGGTCATCGCGCCTTCTGACTCCAAGGCCATGGTGCCGGTGATCAAGAAAGCCGTCGATGCCGGTATTACCGTGATCAACATCGACAACCAGCTCGATCCGCAAATTGTCAAAAGCAAAAACATCAGCGTGCCATTCGTAGGCCCGGACAACCGCAAAGGTGCACGTCTGGTAGGCGAATATCTGGCCAAACAGCTGAAGGCCGGTGACGAAGTGGGCATCATTGAAGGCGTGTCCACGACGACCAATGCTCAGCAGCGTACCGCTGGCTTCAAGGATGCGATGGAGGCGGCGCAGATCAAGGTGGTTTCCCTGCAGTCCGGTGACTGGGAGATCGATAAAGGCAACAAGGTTGCCGCGTCGATTCTCAGTGAGTACCCGGATGTCAAAGCGTTGCTGGCTGGTAATGACAGCATGGCCGTCGGTGCCGTTTCCGCCGTGCGTGCTGCGGGCAAGGCAGGCAAGGTGCAGGTTGTCGGCTACGACAACATCAATGCCATCAAGCCAATGTTGAAGGACGGTCGTGTACTGGCGACTGCGGATCAGTATGCCGCCAAACAAGCGGTGTTCGGTATCGAGACCGCGCTGAAAATCATCAAAGGCGAGAAGGTCGACAGCGGTACCAATGGCGTGATTGAAACGCCGGTCGAACTGGTCACCAAGTAAGTCCTCTGGCGATACAACGGCGCTCGCCCGACCGGGTGAGCGCATGGAGATTTTTATGTCAGTTTCCGCTCCGAACGCTGTCCTCTCGGTCAGCGGTATCGGTAAGACCTATGCGCAACCGGTGCTCACGGGCATCGATTTGACGCTGATGCGCGGTGAAGTACTGGCGCTGACCGGCGAGAATGGCGCCGGTAAAAGCACCCTGTCGAAGATCATTGGTGGTCTGGTTACCCCGACCACTGGCCAGATGCAGTTCCAGGGCAAGGACTATCGCCCGGGCAGCCGTACCCAGGCTGAAGATCTTGGCGTGCGCATGGTCATGCAAGAACTCAATCTTTTGCCGACATTGTCGGTGGCGGAAAACCTGTTTCTCGACAACCTGCCGAGCAACGGCGGCTGGATCAGCCGCAAGCAATTGCGTAAGGCAGCCATCGAAGCCATGGCGCAGGTTGGGCTTGATGCGATCGATCCGGACACCCTGGTCGGCGAATTGGGCATCGGGCATCAGCAGATGGTCGAAATCGCCCGCAACCTGATCGGCGATTGCCATGTGCTGATTCTCGACGAGCCGACCGCGATGCTCACGGCGCGTGAAGTCGAAATGCTTTTCGAGCAGATCACTCGCCTACAGGCGCGCGGCGTCTCGATCATCTACATATCCCATCGCCTCGAAGAGTTGGCCCGCGTGGCGCAACGCATTGCTGTGCTGCGTGATGGCAACCTGGTGTGCGTCGAGCCAATGGCCAATTACAACAGCGAGCAACTGGTCACGCTGATGGTCGGGCGCGAACTGGGCGAACACATCGACATGGGCCCGCGCAACATCGGTGCCCCGGCGTTGACGGTCACAGGTCTGACTCGTTCCGACAAGGTGCGCGACGTCTCGTTCGAAGTGCGTGCCGGGGAGATCTACGGGATTTCCGGTCTGATCGGAGCAGGGCGCACCGAACTGCTGCGGCTGATTTTTGGGGCCGACGTCGCTGACAGCGGCACGATTGCACTGGGCTCGCCAGCGCGAGTGGTGAGCGTACGTTCGCCGGTCGATGCCGTGCGCAATGGCATTGCGTTGATCACCGAAGATCGCAAAGGCGAAGGCTTGCTGCTGAGCCAATCGATCAGCGCCAACATTGCCTTGGGCAACATGCCGGAAATTTCCAGTGGCGGTTTCGTCAACAACGGCGACGAAATCTCACTGGCGCAACGACAAATCGACGCGATGCGCATCCGCAGCTCAAGCCCGACACAGTTGGTTTCGGAACTGTCCGGTGGTAACCAGCAAAAGGTCGTGATCGGTCGCTGGCTGGAGCGTGATTGTTCGGTGCTGTTGTTCGATGAACCGACTCGTGGCATCGACGTCGGTGCCAAGTTCGACATCTATGCCTTGCTCGGTGAGCTGACGCGCCAGGGCAAAGCGCTGGTGGTGGTATCCAGTGACCTGCGTGAATTAATGCTGATCTGCGACCGGATCGGTGTGTTGTCGGCGGGGCGTCTGATCGACACCTTTGAGCGCGACAGCTGGACCCAGGATGATTTGCTTGCTGCCGCGTTCGCCGGCTACCAAAAACGTGATGCGTTGCTCAACGAAGCGGCGCCTAGGGATCTCCCATGAAAACTGCATCTCCTGCCAGCAAGCGTAGTGGCAACTTTTACGGACTGGGCACCTATCTGGGGCTGGCCGGTGCACTGCTGGCGATGATTGCGCTGTTCTCGGTCTTGAGCAGCCACTTTCTGTCCTATAACACTTTCAGTACGTTGGCCAACCAGATTCCCGACCTGATGGTGCTGGCCGTCGGCATGACCTTCGTGTTGATCATTGGCGGTATCGATCTGTCGGTGGGCTCGGTGCTGGCGCTCGCGGCATCAACGGTCAGCGTGGCCATGCTCGGTTGGGGTTGGAGCGTGTTGCCGGCGGCGTTGCTCGGTATGGCGGTCGCGGCATTGGCGGGCACCGTCACGGGTTCGATTACCGTGGCCTGGCGCATTCCTTCGTTCATCGTTTCTCTCGGTGTACTGGAAATGGCCCGTGGTCTGGCTTACCAGATGACCGGCTCGCGCACGGCTTATATTGGGGATTCGTTCGCCTGGTTGTCGAACCCGATTGCTTTCGGTATTTCACCGTCGTTTATCATTGCTTTGCTGGTGATTTTTATTGCGCAGGCGGTTTTGACGCGCACGGTGTTCGGTCGTTACCTGATCGGTATCGGTACCAACGAGGAAGCGGTGCGGCTGGCGGGGATCAATCCAAAACCTTACAAAATTCTGGTGTTCAGCCTGATGGGCCTGCTGGCCGGTGTTGCCGCGCTGTTCCAGATTTCTCGACTGGAAGCAGCGGACCCGAATGCGGGCTCCGGTCTGGAGTTGCAAGTGATTGCCGCGGTGGTGATCGGCGGCACCAGCCTGATGGGTGGGCGCGGTTCGGTCATCAGCACTTTCTTCGGCGTCCTGATCATTTCCGTACTGGCGGCCGGTCTGGCGCAGATCGGTGCCAGCGAACCGACCAAGCGCATCATCACCGGTGCGGTGATTGTGATCGCGGTCGTGCTCGATACCTATCGCAGCCAACGCGCCAGTCGGCGGGCTTGAAACATGGCGACAATCAAGGATGTGGCGGCGCTCGCGGGGATTTCCTACACGACCGTGTCTCACGTGGTGAACAACACACGACCGGTCAGTAAGGAGGTCCGGTTGAAAGTCGAGGCGGCCATCAAAAGCCTCGATTACGTGCCGAGCGCGGTGGCGCGCTCGCTGAAGGCCAAAACCACTGCAACCATTGGCTTGCTGGTGCCCAACAGTCTCAACCCGTACTTCGCCGAGTTGGCGCGGGGCATCGAGGATTACTGCGAGCGTAATGGCTACTGCGTGATCCTCTGCAACTCAGATGACAACCCGCAAAAGCAGCGCAGCTACTTGCGTGTCCTGCTGGAAAAGCGTGTCGACGGCTTGATCGTCGCGTCGGCCGGCGGTGACAGTGGTCTGGCGCAGGGGCTGGCCGGGGTAAAGACGCCAATGGTGATTGTCGACCGTGGACTGGATGGCGTGGATGCCGATCTGGTGCGCATCGATCATGAGTACGGCGCTTACCTCGCCACCCGTCATCTGTTGGAGCTTGGCCACCGCGATATCGCGACCATTGGCGGCCCTGCGAGCACCAGCGTGGCGCAAATGCGTCAGGCCGGTTTTTGCCGTGCGCTGAAAGAGGCGGGCATCGAAGTGTCGCCAGCGCGCATGCTCGAGAGCGATTTCACAAGCACCGGCGGTTACAACGCAGCGACGACGCTGCTTGCGAGCGACCCGCCGAGCGCGATTTTTGCCGGGAACGACATGATTGGCATCGGGGTGCTGCGAGCGGCGGCTGAACGCAAGGTGCGAGTGCCGAGCGAGCTGTCGGTGATCGGCTTCGACGATATCCAGATGAGCCGCTATGTGTATCCGGCCCTGACCACCGTCGGCCAGTCGATCCTGCAGCTGGGCGAGATGGCGGCTGAAGTACTGCTGCGAAGGATTGCTACCCCAGGCCTGGTCACTGATCAACGGATCGTGACCCCGAGTATTGTCTTGCGCGAATCGACTGCGCCGCTGTCCGGCGTGTTCACCGAGTACCGCTGAAACCGAATTGACGAGTAGTGATGTATGCCAGCAAATGTAGTGGTAATAGGCAGCCTGAACATGGATCTGGTCACCCGTGCGCCACGGCTGCCCCGTGGCGGTGAAACGCTGATCGGACATTCCTTTGCCACCGTCTCTGGTGGCAAGGGCGCCAACCAGGCCGTGGCTGCCGCGCGCCTTGGTGCGCAAGTGGCGATGGTCGGCTGTGTAGGCAGCGATGACTATGGCGTGCAGTTGCGCGAAGCGTTGCTGGCCGAGCAGATTGACTGTCAGGCGGTCAGCGTTGTCGAGGACTCCAGTGGCGTGGCGCTGATCGTGGTCGATGACAACAGTCAGAACGCGATCGTGATTGTCGCCGGTGCCAACGGCGCCATGACGCCGGCGGTGATCGACCGCTTCGATGCCGTGTTGCAGGCCGCCGACGTTATCATCTGCCAGCTTGAGATTCCGGATGCAACCGTGGGCCATGCGCTCAAGCGTGCGCGTGTGCTGGGCAAGACCGTTATCCTCAATCCTGCCCCTGCCAGCCGTCCATTGCCGGCAGACTGGTTCGCAGCCATCGATTACCTGATTCCCAACGAAAGTGAAGCCGCTGCCTTGAGCGGATTGCCGGTTGATTCGCTGGAAACTGCAGAAAGCGCGGCAAGTCACCTGACCGCGATGGGCGCAGGAAAGGTCATTATCACCCTTGGTGCTGAGGGCTCGTTGTTCGCCAACGGCAAAGGTTTCGAGCATTTCCCGGCGCCGAAAGTGAAGGCGGTCGATACCACGGCAGCGGGGGACACCTTCGTCGGTGGTTTTGCCGCTGCCCTGGCCGCTGGCAAGTCCGAGGCCGAAGCGATCCGCTATGGGCAGATTGCCGCCGCTCTTTCGGTTACTCGCGCTGGCGCGCAGCCTTCCATTCCAACCATGTCCGACGTACAGGCCTTTAAACCCGCATGAAAAAGACTCCTTTGC
This sequence comes from Pseudomonas sp. A0308, assembly GCF_044218815.1. Classification (NCBI taxonomy): domain Bacteria; kingdom Pseudomonadati; phylum Pseudomonadota; class Gammaproteobacteria; order Pseudomonadales; family Pseudomonadaceae; genus Pseudomonas; species Pseudomonas sp. A0308. Next base: position 1,124,018 of record NZ_CP162581.1, on the reverse strand, counting down.
TGAACGTCGCGCTGTCGCGACTGATCGCATCTCTGGGCCATGGCGACATGGTGGTGATTGGTGATGCCGGCTTGCCGGTGCCGCCGGGTGTCGAGCTGATCGACCTGGCGCTGACCCATGGTGTTCCGGACTTTGTCAGCACCCTGAAAGTCGTGCTGAGCGAGATGCAGGTAGAAAGCCATGCGCTGGCCAAGGAAATCTTCGACAAGCAACCGACTGCGTTGACTGCGCTGGACGAGTTGAATGAAGAAGGTGCACTGGGTCGTCGCGATCTGCTCAGTCATGAGCAATTCAAGGTTCTTAGCCGACAGGCACGGGCGATTGTTCGTACAGGCGAATGTCAGCCGTACTGCAACATCGTTCTGGTGGCTGGTGTAACGTTCTAACTTTCGATTTCACATGCACAAGGAATGCGCCATGCAACGCTATGCTCAAAAAATGCACCAACTGCTCCGGAGTCTGCTGCTTTTGTCCCTGATATCTGCAACCGGCGCTCACGCGGCGGAAAAAATCGACCTGATTATCGACACCGATCCGGGTGCCGACGACGTGGTCGCCTTGCTGTTCGCGCTGGCCTCGCCAGACGAGCTGAACATCCGTGCGCTGACCACCGTGGCCGGCAACGTGCGCCTCGACAAGACTTCGCGTAACGCACGCCTGGCTCGCGAATGGGCGGGGCGCGAGGATGTACCCGTCTACGCCGGCGCGCCGAAGCCGCTGATGCGCACGCCGATCTACGCCGAGAACATCCATGGCAAGGAAGGCCTGTCGGGTGTCACTGTGCACGAACCGAAAAAAGGTCTGGCTGAAGGCAGTGCGGTCAATTACCTGATCGATACCCTCAAACAGGCCAAGCCACACAGCATCACCATCGCCATGCTTGGCCCGCAAACCAACCTTGCGCTGGCGTTGATCCAGGAGCCCGAGATTGTGCAGGGCATCAAGGAAGTGGTGATCATGGGTGGCGCGCACTTCAACGGCGGCAACATTACCCCGGTGGCGGAATTCAACCTGTTTGCCGATCCGCAAGCTGCTGAAGTGGTACTCAAGAGCGGTGTGAAGCTGACCTATCTGCCACTGGACGTCACCCACAAGATTCTTACCAGCGATGCGCGCTTGAAGCAGATTGCTGCGCTCAACAACAACGCGAGCAAAATTGTCGGCGATATCCTCAACGAGTACATCAAGGGGGATATGGAGCATTACGGCATTCCGGGTGGCCCGGTGCATGACGCTACTGTCGTGGCTTATCTGCTCAAGCCAGAACTGTTCACCGGTCGCTCGGTAAACGTCGTGGTTGATAGTCGTGAGGGGCCGACTTTCGGTCAGACCGTCGTCGATTGGTATGACGGTCTCAAGGCTCCGAAGAATGCATTCTGGGTGGAAAATGGCGACGCTCAAGGGTTCTTCGATCTGCTGACCGAACGCCTGAAACGCCTGAAGTAATACCCCGCCCGCAGGTGCCAGCCTGCGGGTTTATCCCCCCAGCGCGTGCTCGGTCTGTTCGATCGGGTACCGTTCGAAAATCTGCTTGATGAATTGCTGGGCCGCTTCGGTGCCCAGCTCTTTGACCAATAGATCGATACCAATAAGCGCCAACTCTTCAGTGGACCCCGGGCTGTAGGAGCTGTGTCCGTCTGCCCATTTGGCTTTGATGTCGGCGTCGATGCTTACACTGGTCATGATGAGGCTCGAAAAGTCGGGAAGTCTGTGTGCCGAGTTAACCATTTTGTCGGACATTTGGCACTGCGACTTAGGCATGAGTGGAGTGCTATGCGACACTTGGTCTTTTCCGGCGAATCCAAGGACAGTGCTGTGCAGATCGATTTGAATACCCCTGACGGCCTTACGCTTGATGCTGTGCGTCGATTGCTGGCATCGGCCAGCGATGATGAACACACGCAGTTGCGAGTGACCAAGGGCGGTATGGCTTACATCTCTTCTGGTGTGTCGGGCGGGCAGGACATCGATGGCTTGTTGTTTCGCCTGGAAACCTGGGCCAAGGGGTCGGGTTACGTTGGCAATGTCGCGGCCAGTGACGAGGTGTGGGTTATGCAGATTTTCAACGCGCTCAAGGACAACTGGCCGAATCCGCCATATGACTACATCGACGTTTACTGAGCTCGTTAATATTCAGTCACGATTGATTGATGAGTGGCCCGCGCCGCTCAGGCACACTCGGCGTTTTTCCGATTGTGTGGCCGGGTGATGGCATTTGTCATGAAACCAAACGCCGGATCGGCGGTCGCACGATCTCAGCTAACTATTTGAAAACAAGGAGGCTTCATGCCTTTGAAGTTCGCATCACTGGGTGCACTAATGGCCGTTGCCATGTTGGCCGGTTGCAGCACAACCTCCAGCGAGTCGGCAAAGGATCCTGTGGCGACCGAAGCCGGCCATAGCCGCTGTGAAGCAACGGCAGCGGAGTTCGCCATTGGCAAGAAAGCTTCGCCCGCCCTGTTGGAGCAGGCTCGTGCAAAGGCTGGTGCGCAAAACGCCCGCTTCCTCAAGCCAGACGACATGATCACTCTGGAATACCGCTCTGATCGCTTGAACCTGAATACCGACAACAGTCTCGTGGTTAATCGCGTCAACTGCGGCTGATAGCCGGCAGCTTTTGTTTCAGGCATAAAAAACCCCGTCACATGGACGGGGTTTTTTTAGTGCGCCGAGAAATTACTCTGGGCGAACCTGTGCAGCTTGCATACCCTTTTGGCCTTTCTCAGCCACGAAGGAAACGGTCTGGCCTTCTTTCAGGCTTTTGAAACCGTCGCTTTCGATAGCTTTGAAGTGTACGAACAGGTCGTCACCGCCACCTTGAGGAGTGATGAAGCCGAAGCCTTTTTCATCGTTGAACCACTTAACGGTGCCGGTTTGGCGATTAGACATGGTGTATCTCCAAGAAACATATATTTTTCAGTACTGTGCTGCTCAGGCCAACTGGGCACACCGGGATATCATAGTCGAAATGTTCGCTTTGTAACCCCCCGGACGTGCTGTTTGCCTACCAGTCGCGTTTTCTTTACTGCCTGTTTCGGCTCAAAGCCCCGGATTTAAAGGCTTTTAGTCGAAAGTAAAGACTATAAAAAAACCTGTAAAACCTGCATAAATCGGTCAGAAAAGCTCAAAACCAGAGCCATTTCTCAGGTTTCAGCCTGCTCAAAATGAATTTTTTGTCACTTTTTCGCCGGGGTGTTGGCCTTGCATTTGGCAATCTGGCCCAGTGCTTTCTGTTGCAATTCAGGCGTTGCCTTGTTGTCCATCAAAGCCTGAATGTCGCTAGCGGGATAAGACTTGATTGCATCAGCGCCGCACGCGCAGTGAGCCTTCGCCGCTGCAGCGCCGATCTGAGGCGTTGCGGCCTGCGAGCATTGCGCCATGTATTTATCACGTTCACCCTTTGGCCAGTCTGCGTGAGCGCTCAACGGCAGCAGCAGAACAATAGGGGCGACTACCGCGAACAGGGTATTCAGACGCATGTGAGGATGCTCCTTGTGGGTCAATGTCTTGTTATCTGATGGCTGAATGGCCAATCAAGTTCAGCACTCTGGCATAAAACGGACGATTTGCCTCACGGCAAGGCGAGAGTACATCGGCGACCGTTCATCTGTGCTAGCATGCCCGACTCGGGCGTTTGCAGGCTCCGGATGACCTCTAGTCCCGGCAGCGGCAGCGTACGAAAATCCCGATTTGAATCCCAGTCACTCTGGTTCGGTTTCCGGTTGGCCGCAAGGCTCCTGCCGCTGTAAGGCAGGCGTTCGTCATTGAATGGCCTGGATCGGATCTTGTACTGGCTCATCCCAACCCACGTGACCTTTGGTAGGGGTCACCACTAGGAGAGGAGGCGCCATGCCAACTATTACTCTTCCCGACGGCAGTCAACGTTCATTCGATCACCCGGTTTCCGTAGCCGAGGTCGCCGCATCCATTGGTGCTGGTCTGGCCAAGGCCACTGTGGCCGGCAAGGTCAATGGCCAACTGGTCGACGCCAGTGACATCATCGACAGCGATTCGACGCTGCAAATCATCACGCCAAAGGATGAAGAGGGGCTGGAGATCATTCGCCACTCTTGCGCCCACCTGGTAGGTCATGCGGTCAAGCAGCTGTATCCGACGGCTAAAATGGTCATCGGCCCGGTTATTGACGAAGGCTTCTATTACGACATCGCCTTCGAACGTCCTTTTACTCCGGACGACATGGCTGCCATCGAGCAGCGCATGCAGCAGTTGATCGAAAAAGATTACGACGTCATCAAGAAAGTCACTCCGCGCGCTGAAGTGATCGAAGTGTTCAAGGCTCGGGGCGAAGACTACAAGCTGCGCCTGGTCGAAGACATGCCGAACGAGCAGGCCATGGGTTTGTACTATCACGAAGAATACGTCGACATGTGTCGCGGCCCTCACGTGCCGAACACACGTTTTCTGAAGTCCTTCAAACTGACCAAGCTGTCCGGCGCTTACTGGCGCGGCGATGCCAAAAACGAGCAATTGCAGCGCGTTTACGGCACTGCTTGGGCTGACAAGAAGCAGTTGGCAGCCTACATCCAGCGTATCGAGGAAGCCGAAAAGCGCGATCACCGCAAGATCGGCAAGCGCTTGGGCCTTTTCCACACTCAGGAAGAGTCCCCGGGCATGGTGTTCTGGCACCCGAACGGCTGGACTCTGTACCAGGTGCTCGAGCAGTACATGCGCAAGGTGCAGCGTGACAACGGCTATCTTGAGATCAAGACGCCACAAGTCGTTGACCGCAGCCTGTGGGAGAAATCCGGGCATTGGGCCAACTACGCCGACAACATGTTCACCACTCAGTCGGAAAACCGTGACTACGCCATCAAGCCGATGAACTGCCCGTGCCACGTGCAGGTGTTCAATCAAGGCCTGAAAAGCTACCGCGAACTGCCGATGCGTCTGGCCGAATTCGGTGCTTGCCACCGTAACGAGCCATCGGGTGCGCTGCACGGCATCATGCGTGTGCGTGCGTTTACTCAGGACGATGCCCACATCTTCTGCACCGAAGAGCAAATGCAGGCCGAGTCTGCTGCGTTTATCAAGCTGACCATGGACGTTTATCGCGACTTCGGCTTCACCGATGTCGAAATGAAGCTGTCCACTCGTCCGGAAAAACGCGTTGGCTCCGACGAATTGTGGGATCGCGCAGAAGCCGCATTGGCCGCAGCCCTTGACAGTGCGGGTCTTGCGTACGATCTGCAGCCGGGTGAGGGCGCGTTCTACGGTCCGAAGATCGAGTTCTCGCTCAAAGATTGCCTTGGCCGTGTCTGGCAGTGTGGTACTCTGCAGCTCGATTTTAACCTGCCTATCCGTCTGGGAGCCGAATACGTCTCCGAAGACAACAGTCGCAAGCACCCGGTAATGTTGCACCGGGCGATCCTTGGATCCTTCGAAAGATTCGTCGGAATCCTGATCGAGCACTACGAGGGTGCATTCCCTGCGTGGCTGGCTCCGACCCAGGCAGTGATCATGAACATCACTGACAAACAGGCCGATTTTGCCGCCGAGGTTGAAAAAACTCTCAACGAAAGCGGTTTTCGTGCCAAGTCTGACTTGAGAAATGAAAAGATCGGCTTTAAAATCCGTGAGCATACTTTGCTCAAGGTTCCCTATCTCTTGGTTATTGGGGATCGGGAAGTCGAGATGCAGACTGTCGCTGTGCGTACTCGTGAAGGTGCTGACCTGGGCTCGATGCCCGTCGCCCAGTTCGCTGAGTTTCTCGCGCAAGCGGTTTCCCGGCGTGGTCGCCCAGATTCGGAGTAATTACTATTAAGCGTGAAATGAGACAAGATAAACGAGCTGCACCGAAAGCCCCGATCAACGAGAATATCTCGGCACGCGAGGTTCGGTTAATTGGGGCTGAAGGTGAACAGCTTGGGATTGTGTCAATTGAAGACGCGCTTCTTAAGGCTGAAGAGGCCAAACTGGATTTGGTGGAAATTTCCGCCGATGCAGTACCCCCTGTTTGCAAACTGATGGACTACGGCAAATCGATCTTCGAGAAGAAGAAGCAGGTTGCCGCAGCCAAGAAAAACCAGAAGCAGATTCAGGTTAAAGAAATCAAGTTTCGTCCAGGGACGGAGGAAGGGGATTACCAGGTAAAACTGCGCAACCTGGTACGTTTCCTGAGTGATGGGGACAGGGCCAAGGTATCCTTGCGATTCCGCGGCCGTGAGATGGCCCACCAGGAGCTGGGGATGGAACTCCTCAAGCGAGTTGAAGGTGACTTGCTCGAGTACGGTTCGGTCGAACAGCATCCTAAGATGGAAGGACGCCAACTGATCATGGTCATCGCCCCGAAAAAGAAGAAGTAATCAATAGGGCACGGCAGGCCTTCTGATTATGTTTATCAACTGAATGCGGAGTACCGAACATGCCAAAGATGAAAACTAAAAGTGGTGCTGCTAAGCGGTTTCTGAAAACTGCTAACGGTATCAAGCACAAGCACGCTTTCAAGAGCCACATCCTGACTAAAATGTCGACCAAGCGTAAGCGTCAACTGCGCGGTAGCAGCTTGCTGCATCCGTCGGACGTCGCAAAAGTCGAGCGCATGCTGCGCCTTCGTTAATTTTAGTCAAGAATAGAGGAAGTAACTCATGGCTCGTGTAAAGCGTGGCGTCATGGCGCGTAAGCGCCACAAGAAAATTCTGAAACTTGCTAAAGGCTACTACGGTGCACGTTCGCGCGTATTCCGTGTTGCCAAGCAAGCGGTTATCAAGGCTGGCCAATACGCCTACCGTGACCGTCGTCAGAAAAAACGTCAGTTCCGCGCTCTGTGGATCGCTCGTATCAATGCTGGTGCTCGTGTTAACGGTCTGTCCTACAGCCGTTTCATCGCTGGCCTGAAAAAAGCGTCCATCGAGATCGACCGTAAGGTTCTGGCTGATCTGGCAGTGAACGAAAAAGCGGTGTTTGCTGCGATTGTCGAGAAAGCTAAAGCCACCTTGGCTTAAGTACCCCCGACAATCACCCGGCCTCACTTTCGTGGGGCCAGGTGGTAAACGTCTTAAATAGGGGAAGAGCCTTCAAGCTCTTCCCCTATTTTGTATCTGGAGTCTGTACATGGAAAACCTGGATGCGCTGGTCTCTCAAGCACTAGAGGCTGTGCAAAGCGCTGAAGATATCAATGCCCTGGAGCAAATCCGGGTTCAATACCTTGGCAAAAAGGGTGAATTGACTCAGGTGATGAAGACCCTGGGGAATTTGCCGGCAGAAGAGCGTCCGCAAGTCGGCGCCCTGATCAACGTTGCCAAGGAGCGTGTTACAGGCGTTCTCAATGCGCGCATGGCCCTGTTTGAAGAAGCCGAACTGGCTGCCAAGCTGTCTGCCGAGTCCATTGACGTGACGCTGCCGGGCCGAGGCCAGACCTCTGGTGGTCTGCATCCCGTTACCCGGACTCTGGAACGTGTTGAACAGTTCTTCACTCGCATCGGCTACGGCATTGCCGAAGGCCCTGAGGTCGAAGACGATTACCACAACTTTGAAGCGCTCAACATCCCAGGCCATCACCCGGCCCGGTCGATGCATGACACCTTCTATTTCAACGCCAACATGTTGCTGCGCACTCATACCTCGCCGGTACAGGTCCGCACCATGGAATCGAAGCAGCCGCCGATCCGCATTGTCTGCCCAGGCCGTGTGTACCGTAGCGACTCCGATATCACCCACTCGCCGATGTTCCACCAGGTCGAAGGCCTGCTGGTCGATCGCGACATCAATTTTGCCGATCTCAAAGGCACCATCGAAGAATTCCTGAGGGTGTTTTTCGAGAAAGAGCTGGCCGTACGTTTCCGTCCTTCGTACTTCCCGTTCACCGAGCCATCCGCTGAAGTCGACATGGAATGCGTGATGTGCAGCGGTAAAGGCTGCCGTGTCTGCAAGCAGACTGGCTGGCTGGAAGTGATGGGCTGCGGCATGGTTCATCCGAACGTGTTGCGTATGTCCGGCATCGACCCGGAAGAGTTCTCCGGCTTTGCCTTCGGCATGGGCGTCGAGCGTCTGGCCATGCTCCGTTACGGCGTGAACGACTTGCGTCTGTTCTTCGACAACGACTTGCGGTTCCTCGCGCAATTTCGCTAGTCGTAACGAATTCTTAGGAGAGCAGGATGAAATTCAGTGAACAATGGCTGCGTGGCTGGGTTAGCCCGCAGGTAGATCGTGACGAGCTGGTTGCTCGTCTGTCGATGGCCGGTCTTGAGGTCGATAGCGTTACGCCGGCCGCCGGCGTATTCAGTGGCGTGGTCGTGGGCGAGGTGTTGAGCACCGAGCAACACCCTGATGCCGACAAATTGCGCGTTTGCCAGGTCAGCAACGGCGCGGAAACCTTTCAGGTTGTTTGCGGTGCGCCAAACGTGCGCCCGGGCCTGAAGATTCCGTTCGCCATGATTGGTGCCGAGCTGCCGGGCGACTTCAAGATCAAGAAGGCCAAGCTGCGTGGCGTCGAGTCCAACGGCATGCTGTGCTCGCAAGCCGAATTGCAAGTCGGTGAAGGCAACGACGGCCTGATGGAACTGCCGGCTGATGCCCCGGTGGGTGAAGATTTCCGTGTGTATCTGGATCTGGAAGACGCCAGCATCGAGGTCGATCTGACCCCGAACCGTGGCGACTGCCTGTCCCTGGCTGGTCTGGCCCGTGAAGTTGGCGCGCTGTATGCCGCTCCGGTCACCCGTCCAGCGGTGCTTGCTGTTCCTGCCGTGCACGACGAAGTGCGTTCGGTAGAAGTGCTGGCGCCGGCCGCATGCCCGCGTTATCTGGGGCGTGTGATTCGTAACGTCGATCTGTCCAAGCCAACGCCGCTGTGGATGGTTGAACGTCTGCGTCGCGCTGACGTGCGCAGCATCGACGCCGCCGTCGATATCACCAACTACGTAATGCTTGAGCTGGGCCAGCCGCTGCACGCATTCGATCTCGCCGAGATCAATGGCGGCATCCGCGTGCGCATGGCCGAAGAGGGCGAGAAGCTGGTGCTGCTCGATGGTCAGGAAGTCAGCCTGCGTAGCGATACGCTGGTGATCGCCGACCACACGCGTGCTCTGGCAATTGCCGGTGTGATGGGTGGCGAACACAGCGGTGTCTCTTCGACCACTCGCGATGTATTCCTTGAATCCGCGTTCTTTGATCAGATCGCCGTCGCTGGCAAGGCTCGTTCATACGGCCTGCACACCGACGCGTCGCATCGCTACGAGCGTGGCGTCGACTGGCAGCTGGCCCGTGAAGCCATGGAGCGTGCCACTGGCCTGCTGCTGGAAATCACTGGCGGTGAAGCCGGCCCGATCATCGAGACCGTCAGCGACCAGCATCTGCCGTCGATCGCGCCGATCACCTTGCGTGCGCAGCGCATCACCCAGATGCTCGGCATGGAAATGGATTCGGCACAGGTCGAACGTCTGCTCAGCGGCTTGGGGCTGAACATTACTGCTGATGGAGCAGGGCAGTGGCGCGTAGAAGTGCCAAGCCATCGCTTCGACATCAGCCTGGAAGTTGATCTCATCGAAGAGCTGGCCCGTCTGTACGGTTACAACCGTTTGCCGGTTCGTTACCCGCAAGCGCGTCTGGCGCCACAAGCCAAGGCTGAAGCGCGTAGCGATCTGCCGGAACTGCGCCGCTTGCTGGTCGCACGTGGTTATCAGGAAGCAATCACTTACAGCTTCATCGATCCAAGGCAGTTCGAACTGTTCAACCCGGGCGTCGAGCCGCTGTTGCTGGCCAATCCGATCTCCAACGACATGGCTGCCATGCGTTCTTCGTTGTGGCCAGGTCTGGTCAAGGCCCTGCAGCACAACCTGAACCGCCAGCAAGATCGCGTGCGGCTGTTCGAAAGCGGCCTGCGCTTCGTCGGTCAGCTCGAAGGTCTGAAGCAAGAGCCGATGCTGTCCGGTGTTGTCTGCGGTAGCCGTCTGCCGGAAGGCTGGGCGCAAGGTCGCGACACCATCGACTTCTTCGACGTCAAGGCTGACGTGGAAGCAGTGCTGGGCTTCGCCGGTGCACTGGATTCGTTCACTTTCGCTCCGGGCAAACACCCGGCGCTGCACCCGGGTCAAACCGCGCGCATTGAACGGGAAGGGCGTGAAGTCGGTTTCATCGGCGCCATCCACCCGGAATTGTCGAAAGCGCTGGGTCTGGACCGTCCGGTCTTCGTTTTCGAACTGGTTCTGGCTGAAGTGGCACTCGGTAAAATGCCGAAGTTCCACGAGTTGTCGCGCTTTCCTGAAGTGCGTCGTGACCTTGCACTGATCGCGCACAAAGACGTTGCAGCCTCGGCTGTACTGGACGTAATCCGTGAAAATGCAGGCGAATGGCTCACAGATCTCAGGCTGTTTGACGTATATCAGGGTAAAGGTATTGATCCTGATAGAAAAAGCCTTGCAGTTGGCTTGACCTGGCAGCATCCATCGCGCACTCTTAATGACGATGAGGTGAATTCGACGACGCAAAATATCCTCACCTCGCTCGAACAAAGGTTGAACGCCACGTTAAGGAAGTGACGTATGGGGGCTTTGACGAAAGCTGAGATGGCGGAACGTCTATATGAAGAGCTGGGCCTGAACAAGCGGGAAGCCAAGGAATTGGTGGAACTGTTTTTCGAGGAAATCAGGCACGCTCTTGAAGACAACGAGCAGGTCAAATTGTCCGGTTTCGGCAATTTCGACCTTCGGGACAAACGCCAGCGGCCTGGCCGCAACCCGAAAACGGGGGAAGAAATCCCGATCACGGCTCGCCGTGTGGTCACCTTTCGTCCAGGGCAGAAGTTGAAGGCCCGAGTTGAGGCTTATGCTGGAACCAAGTCATAACGACGAACTACCCGTCATCCCGGGCAAACGCTACTTCACCATCGGTGAAGTCAGCGAGCTGTGTGCCGTAAAGCCACACGTGCTGCGCTACTGGGAGCAGGAGTTTCCTCAGCTCAACCCCGTCAAACGCCGCGGAAACCGCCGGTATTATCAGCGACAAGACGTGCTGATGATCCGGCAGATCCGCGCGCTCCTTTACGATCAGGGGTTCACCATTGGCGGCGCACGCTTGCGTCTGTCCGGCGATGAAGCCAAAGATGACACCACCCAATACAAGCAAATGATCCGCCAGATGATCGCCGAACTCGAAGATGTGCTGGTGGTACTCAAGAAATAAAAAGCTGCGTTTGAATACTTCCAGTTTTCAAATGCTTGCGATATATTCCTGAGCGTTCTTCGAGGTGAAGAACGAGATGCAGAACCAGTCGGGGCGTAGCGCAGTCCGGTAGCGCACTAGCATGGGGTGCTAGGGGTCGAGTGTTCGAATCACTCCGTCCCGACCATATTTTTCAATGACTTAGGCCAATGTTCGCGCATTGGCCTTTTTCATGCGTAGGGACTTTTGCGGGGGTTCATGCAGTTTTCCTCCTCAGGATGGTCAATGCCGGTCCGCGAGAATCGGTAGCTGACACTTTGTTCGCCTCTGTAATCAGCTGCTCTAGCTCTGCTGTAGAATAGTGGCTCGTAACGCTACCATTCTTGTGCCCCAAGAGCGCCTTCCGATCTTCCAGTGTCACGCCCGCCGCACGAAGCCTTCTGCCAAAGGTGTGCTTAAGGTCGTGAACTCTGATCGATCTGAATCCGGGGTGAGCCGGTGATTTGTGTTCCGCTTCCCATTTCGCCGCCGCTCTCACCCTGGCCTTCTTCCACGCTGTGTCATTCATCCGGTGCATCGCGGTTGGTCCGCGCTCGTCCGTCTGCCCGTACGGGAAGACGTAGGTCGGATGCAGACCGCGCTGTCCGTCGATGACCGACATCGCCACCTTGTTCAGCACCACCAGCCTCTCGTCACCATTCTTCACGCCGGACTTTTCATTCCTCCCGCCGAAGTCAGCGGGAATCAGGAACACACTCGCTTCCAGCTCCGGAACTCGAATCTCCCAATCCCATTGCAGCTTGCAAACTTCCTGTTCCCGCGAACCTGTATTCACCTTGTAAAGCGACATCCTCAATAGGTGATCGGGGATCTCAGAGAACAGCGTCGACTGCTCTGCCCACGACATTGGGTAGGGCTTTCTGCTCGACTTCCTTTCCTCCAGCATCGAGATCATCGGCACGCTATCCAGCCACGGCCGCTTCTCTGCATCTCGCCACTTCCTGTGGCACAGGTTCAAGATCCGAACGACACGCTGCAAGGCGATGTTTACCGTCCGGTTCGATACGCCTGGCTTCACCTTCCCGCTATTTGTCGTTGTAGGTTGCTGCCGGTCTCGCTTAAATGCAGCCAAGGTCCCGTCGTCTATATGAGTGATCGGCAGATCACCGATATACGGGTCCAGCTGTTCAATGTGCGATGCGGACAAGCTGATAGATGCCTGATCCTTGAATTCCACCAAGAACCGAGTCGCTGCCTCGCGCCAGGTGCGAACCTGGCGCACTCCGTAGACTTTCTCCTGCCTGAGCTTTTCCAGGCGGTGGATCAAGTACTGCTCGGCTTCTTCCCTCTCGCTTGATCCAGTGCTTTCTTGAAGTCGCTGACCTCGGACGACTTTGTCGATGTGCCAAATCCCGTTCCTCTCGTAGAGGCCGGAGATTGTTTTTCGCGCCATTTATTGACTCCTTGGCGCCCACTGCGGGGCTGATTGTTGTCCTGATTGGCCGCTTTTTCAATTGCCATGGACTCGACATAGGCGTCTGCCCACTGGTCCAGCTCGATCCGGTCGAAGCCGACGCCCTGTTTCCCGATCGGGAATTCCCGAACGTTGGGCCGGACCGTCTTGTTGAATTCGTCCCGGCACATGCCGAGATAGCCGTATGCCTCGCCGGCGCGAATGAAGCGCGGGAGGATGGGCGCGACCTGGGCCGCGCTTCGATTTGACATAGCTGTCTCCATGCCGCGCGTGGCGGCAGAAGGTGGTGATGGGTTATTCGTTTTCGTCAGGAACGCCTTTGTTGGGCGCCAATTTGTCCGGGTGAACGCGAATAGCGTCGTAATCGATTTGGAGCCAGCCGCTGCAGCGGCATTTAAACTGCTCGCCTTGTACGTCTTCGAGGTCATCACCTTCGATGCCAATGATCTCTTGGCAGTGCGGGCAGCGGCAGATCAGGGATCGGTCCGAATCGCGCGCGACTTGGCGTACGTCGTAGATGTAGTCGCTCATCGCCGTGGCCCCGAGTAGATGAGCCAGGCCATGTAGGCGAGGGCATAGACTGGGATGATCATTGGCCGAACTCCTTGAGCAGCTGGCGCGCACCCATGACCGCCCCTTTGTCGCCGGAGGTACGGCTAATGTCTTGGAGCCACCCCAGCATCCGGGTGTTTTGTGCTTTCAGGTCGATGACCATGCCAAGCAACTCATCGCCGTCGGCGTCCATGTCGGACTTGAGCGCTTCGCCAATCGCGCCAAGGTCGCAAACGGCCGCCAGAAGCATGCGCTTGTGCGATGCGAGGTCTTGCATCAGCGCTAGGGCGACCGGGTCCAGGGCGGCGTCGCAAGCCGGAATCTCTCGGGTGGCGCGCGCCGCCTGCCATGACAGCCAACAGTGCTGAATCGTGGTGCTGTGGTACTCGCCATCAGCAAACTTGCTCATGCGCTGGTTGGGATATTCACTCAGCACCCACGCCTCAAACTCTTCACGCATCTGTTCGTTCATGAGTACACCGCTGCAACAGAGAGGTAGAGAGCGCCCCAGAGGCAGGCGCTCATGGCTGCGGCTTTTAGCATCATGGCGTCACTCCGTACCCATCAGGTAGGTGGGCTCAGTTGCTTCAGCCAGCCAATCGCGTAGACAGCCGCATTCGGCGTGCGGCGGGTCTTCATCGGTCCACTGCCGATCAAGCATGGTTTCGCTGGTCAGCTCGACATCCCAATCTGCGTATTCGGCAGGGTCATCACCGTTCATTTCTGCCAGGAGGCGGCGGGCTTCCTCTTCGCTGGTAGCAGCAACCCAATCGTTATCGCCGACGCTGAAGCAGCGCAGATCTGGACGCGCAGGTTGAGAGCCATCCAGTTCGAACATAGGGTTTTGGTTTTCAGGGGTCATGACTTCGTCCTTTGCCGCTATAGCGGCGAAAAGTTGTACATCAAATTTGAATTCGTACAGCTGTTCAAACCAGTTGTCCGATTCCTTTTCGGCACAGTTGAACTTCGTTCGAATGGGTCTAATTTTGGGAGTTTGTTTACATTCACAAGAAGCGGGCGGGAGAACTTATGAGGCTTCGAGGCGATGTATTTTGGAAGTGGGCAGATCCTGCGCTGCACAGCAGAACTCACGATGAAATCCTCCGTGATGGGACTTACATTGACGTGCAAGTCAGGCTTTCGCGCGCCGGAACCACTGAGATGTTCATCGGGATTTACGCTGCCGATGGCATGGCGCTGTATGAAGAGGCTGACGATTCTCACCCTCGAGAATCAATGACAAGAGTTATGGCTTGGGGCGTAGGTCGGGCTCGGAAGCTGGCGACTGACGTAGGGGCGAGTACTCTTCGATCGTGTAGCGGCTGACTTTGAGTTAATGAAAAGTGAGGGGGAGGGGCTGGAATCAGGATTTTCTGGGGGCAGTGAAGATTTTTCGTGTGGAGTACAGATGTTCTCCTACTGGATCTGATGTTCGCGCTCGAGCATTTCATCCAGCTCCGGGTACTCTGGTCGGGCCGGTGGGTAAGCCAGAGCTGTCATAGCCTGGTCAATGGCGGCGCGAAGGTTCTCGCTGTAGTCCTCACCGATCACACGCTCAGTCGGCTTATCCATCCAGTGGCCGACTATCTCGATGTTGATGCTGCTGTCGCCGGCATCACCGTTGGGGCTGCTGTCGAAGCGAACATCCCAGCAGTTCGATTCGAGTGCATCGAGTCGGGTCTTGTCTTGCGACAGCTCATCAATCCGCTGATCCGCTGCGTTCAGGCGCTGCTGCAGGGCCTCGATCTTTTCCCGGCCCGCCGCTTCACGCGCCAGGAAGATTGAGTAAGCCTCCTGCGAAACGCGAACAGATCGTTCATCGATCCCGAAGTCGACGCTGTCGGCTGGAATCGGCGGCGCGGGAGCAGCGGCCATGGCCTCGAACCACATCTGCAAGACCCCATTTCCTTTCTTCCGCTCGGTCGTCATCGCATCAAGAATCGATTGCGTAGGTTCAACCGGCACCAGTTTCCATTGACTGCTCATGCAGCGCGCTCCCGTCAGTTATCCGAATTGGTGTAGGTGCGCCAAGGCACCTTCACGCCGTTTACGAGGAATCCCCAGTCACCGCGCCACTTGCTGGTGATGAAGAGGGTGACGACGCCTTCGTGGAAAACCTTGTCGATCCGGTGGTATTCGCCGTGCAGCAGTTGCGCGGTGTCACCCGGTTGGCGGTCGATGTATTCGGTGGCTTGGGCGCTGGCCGGGACATTTAGTCCGAGCAGCGCCGGGTCGTCGTGATTGAGCAGGCGCTGCTCCGTGTAACAACCGCGCAGGATGATCGTCCGGGCGTTCCAAGGGTGATCGTGCAGATCCCGATCTTCATCCGGACGCATGATGTGGTGAATGCGGAACGACCACGGGCACCACCATAGCGCCGGCTTATGCGTCTCCCTGCTGTACGGGTTGAACAGCCACCAGCGGCCCATGTACATCTCGGTGCCGTCGGCGGACATGATGTGCTGGTACGGGGTGAGCTTGGCGCGGGCAATGAGCCAGTCGGCAATGGCCGGGCGGGCCAAGAGCTTGGCGATGATTCGCCAGAAGAGATTGATCATGCTGCCTCCTGCTTTTGTTCCTGGCGTAGCGCATGCTGCACCGCTTCAACAACGCGGCGCAGGTACGTGAACTTGTGGTTTTCTTCAACAGCCTTGCCGTCGAGCGGGTAGTGCCATTCCTCACCGAACAGCTCGGTCAACAATCTGCTCTGGTGCCAGCATTCGTTCGGGCTCTCGATACTGCGCAATGAGTCGATGTCGTGCCAAAGCTCGCGCGCCTCATCCTTGCTCAGCTCGCCCAGCTCCCAGTCATGACGCCCGGTCTGTTGCCGGCGGCGCTGGACGATGCACTTCTGGGCCAGGGCGTGCAGCGCGTCTCCGCTGAACACGGCGGGGCTGATCCCGCGATCCAGGCAATTCAGCACATAGTCCCAACCGCAGTTCGTGACGAACTCGGCGACGGTGCGCGGGCCCATACCACCCCAGTACGCATTCCAACTGTTGTCCCAGCAGTTGATGGTGATCTTGCCCTGGGCTGTCTGGTAGTTCGGATCGGATTCGGTCGGGCAGTCGCGCCGGCCGAAGTCCTCGAGGAAGACGGTGATCGGGTCCAGCCGCGACGCGCCGGTGATGACCAGCTTTGTGACTGTCGAGCGTTCGACCATGAGCGGTGCGGCGATTTTGTTTTCTGTAGGCATGGGGAGTCCTTGCCGGGCCATGCCCGGGGTGTGGTGCTACGATGGCCCCTTCCTATAAATGGGCTGGACCATGACCAAGCACGATATTTACGATGAGATCGAAGGCTTTCAGGTTTGGAACTACATGGAATGCGACAAGGACGATGAGGGCCGGGAGACCTGGCGTATCAACGTCGAGATAAAGCGTGGTGGTGAAGTGGTGGTGCCGGTTGTTGCGGGTGACCGAACCTATGTCGACCGTGGCCTGGCGCAAGTTGCTGGGCGTGAGGTCGGGTCAACGCTGATTGCTGGCGCAGCCCTGTAGGTTTTCTGTGGGCATAGGGATATCTCGCGGGTATAGTTCGGCGAAAATAGATGAGTTATTTATGAAAATCGACAGAGTCGTTTTTGGCGGTTGCTTTGGTCTATTTGTTGCCGGTGGAATTTTCTTCCAGATTTTTGATAAGGCACTAGATAGCCAATTTCTTACATTAATGCTGAGCTTTTTTTCAGCTGTTGGAACTGTGGGCGCTGTTGCCGTTGCAATGTTGATTTCTCACAAAACAGAAAATCGGATGATTAAATCTGATGTTGTAATAGCGGAATTGGAGGCCGCCCGGGTCTCTCCGCTTCTCCAATCTCTTGTTAGAGAACTAGACTCGATTCAGGCCACGTTTTTATTTAAGGAAAATCATGACGTCAAAGTGGACTTGCTAGAGAAATTAGTTTTTCTTGGTCGGCTAGCAAGCAGCATCGCGCATGAGAGTCTTGTGCGAATGGCATGTCTGGAACAGAACTGTGCTCATCGAATAGCGAGAGCTCTGAGCTGTATTGAAAGTATCGATGTTTTGGTGGATAGAATAAATTCAGTTGGATGGGAGAACGTTCCGATGATGCAGAAGGTGTTCTGGCATGGGCAGATTGCCACATCTATCGACGAGGCTAGAGATTTGCTGATAGTCGCCAGCCGAATTTGCCATAAGGCTTCTAATAGAGGTGCTCCAATGCCAACTGGCGAGGAAAAGTATGGTAATGGTGAGGAGGTCGATAGTTTAGACGAATGACTGATTTAGTTCCGATTCTGCAATCTCACAAAAGAAAGAGCAGGCTGGAAGTTTTTCGTTGCGACGTACAGGGCCATCGCCAAGGTCGCGCAACGAAAACCGCTCGTTCGTTTTGCGGTTACGGTGCAGGTAGCTGCCTGGGCCAAGCTCGTCTTGAACCTTGCAAAGCTCTTCGAACTGCTCAGGGAAGTCCTCGCGAATCGCCCGGTAATAGCCCTCGCCACCCTTTACGCAGCCGATGCAGTTAGCGTTGTCATATCCCTTAAGGTACATATAGGGTAGCTCTATCCCGGCGCGCAGGATCATCGCCTTGCAATCATCCTTACCGAGACCCGCATCAATCAGCGGGGCAATAACAGGACGATCAGGGTTTCGATCCCGGAAGTCATCCAGGCGGTCAACCTCTTCGGCGGTGTAGCCGAACACCATGATGTCGCCCGGTTGTTTCCATGCATCTAGCAGACGGCGTTTCAGTAACTTGGTGCAGGGAGCACCGGTGCGGCCCTTCATGAAACGCTCGCGCCGGAAAACTTGAATGATGTCTGCGCCGTACTTTTCGTCGCGCAGCTGCACGACTTCCTGACCGAACCACTTCTGGCAGTCCAGCAAGAACCGCCGGTTGTCTTCATGCTCGTTTGCCAGAAACGCATTGATGATCTGCACGTCGTGCGTCGCGCCGTATTGCGCCAGCGCCAGCCTGGTAGCCACCGCCGAGGCGGCGCCGCAACTGAACTGGCAAACGATTCTTGGTAGTTGTGCGGACATAGGGGATCCTCGCCGGCTGGCGTGATTCTTAGAAGTGGGGTATTTGTGTTCGGCCCGGCATGGAGCCGGTCAGGGAGAAGCCTTTGAAAAAATTGCTGTTACTTATAGCTGCCGTGACTCTGGCAAATTCGGCGGCGGCGGAAATCCTCGATCCCGTGCCTGCAAAAGTTTGTTCATTGCTTTCTGACGCCGGACTCAAAGGGCGAAAATGGGTCGACGACTACGGCGATGGCTCCGCTGGATGCGCGAGTGATTACAAGAACATCGGAACAAGCAATGATCTGGCGAACAACCTAGCCTATTACGTCACCGGGGTTAGCCAGTATGTGATGGAAGTGAAGTTGGTCCTGAACTACAACCAGCCTCGCCAACCCAGTAAAGCAACCGCAGCGCTTATCGCCGCCTCAAAAAAACTGTCGGAGCGAGCACTGGGTGCAGGCCTGCCTGATTCCGTTGTGACACTGATCAAGCGCGGCGAGCATGGGTCTGCGAAGGTAGGGAGCGGCGTAGTAGAAGTAGTGCGGGAGGATTGGCCGACCGGAAAAGGTTACGAAGTGCACGTCATGATGCGCTGACCCAAGGATCAATTATCTGATCCTCAGGTTCACCTGGATCTTCGGAAATCCGTTTCAAGCCAGCAGCCCGAATGAGTCGAGACACCTTTTCAGTAACAACAAAAGGTGTCGTGACACAGCAAAGCATCTTGGCCTGGGTATCGAAGTCGCCGGCGATTAGGTTCATCAGCAGCAGCTGGTAAACCTCCTGCTGGTTGTTGATGCCGTGGGCCTTCATGACCCGCTTGAGGTCGGGCTTGAACACTCCGGCCACCTCAACCGTAAACTTCTCGACGCCCAATGCAGCGTCCTTGGCTGCTGCCTTCTCGCGCTTCCTGCGCTGCTTGATGGCTTCCGCTGTCGGCTGCGGCTCTTCCATCGGGAGCTGCTGTTCTTCGGCCATGGCCTACCTCTTCTATTCCGCTGGCCGGCAAGTCCAGCCAGGTTTGTCGTTTGCGTTGTTGGGTGCGAAAACGTCTCACGCTGCGACCTTCACCTGATGCCAGGCGCCGGCGGCGTAGAACAGCTTCGCAGCTTGGGCTTCGTCCATCGATATCTCGTCGGGAATGGCGATCCAGCCTGATGCGACCAGATGGGTAGGGTTCGCGCTGTTGCGCAGCTCCAGGTAGTAATGCTCAATCGCATCGGTGAGGTGCTCGACCTTGTAGATGCCCTCGGGCGAGATCTCCACCGACTTGATGTACTCGGCGCCGCGCTCGTCTCGACACATGGCGGCGATGTAGATCGTCCAGCGATACGAGAAATCGAAGATCGCATTGGCGATCGCCAGACTGCGGATCTGCCGGCAGCTCTTCCAGTTCGCCATGATCTGGCTGCCGCTGGGGTCGATGTTCACGACCGCGACGTGGTTGGTACGCAGCAGCGCCCGGCAGCTGCGTTCAGCCCGGGCGAAACCGTTGTTGGGTTTGCGTTTCGACTTCATATCGAGTCCGCCATTTTGCGCAGAGCCCTGCGGTCAGCGGCCGATATCGGCTTCGGGCGCCGCTTGAGGACCGTTTCAGGGTCTATTTTCTTCGAGCGGGGCGGCTTTGGCTTCATTCGGGCGGTTGGCAGCTCCTGATAGTTGCTGCCGGGGCGCACCCAGAAGTCCGCCATCGCAGCGGCGATCCGATCCGACTCAGTCTGTTTTGCCCGAACTGCGTTGAGGTTGAGACTGATCATGCTGCCACCTTTATCAGCCTCACGCCGGCCATGCTGAATTTGTTGCCCTGATCGGCGACCAGCGCGTCGAGGTTTTCCCAGTTCACGGTCAGCACCGAGATTGGCGCTTGGCCGTAAGCAACCGCTTTGATCAGCTCTTCCAGATCAAACACTTCGGCCTGCAGGTTCAGCGGCGCCGCGGTTGAAGTCGATGGTTTCGAGGCTGACTGAACCGGCGCCGCAGCTTTCACTGGTGCCGGGCTGGCAATTGGAACCTGTTCGACCGGCGCCTTGGCTTTCGCCTCGTCTTCGATTCGCTTCAGCTCCTCCTGACGGATCTGCTCGCGCTGGGCTTCGGCTTTTTGCTCCTCAGCCTTCTGGTGCTCAGAGATGCGCACCTTGATCAGCGCGACCAGGTCATCGTTGGCCTTGAGGACGAGTTGTTGAATATCGTTGAACAAGAATGCATGGTCAGGCGCGAGCTCGGCCAAGCTGGTCAAATTCAAGCGAATGGCATCTGCTGACTGGCTCGCGGCGATTTTTGCTCGAGCCAGCTCGGTATCGACGGCATCCTGCAGACTGGCAATGGTGCGTTTGTTCTTCATCGCGCCGGCGAAGTCGGAAGCAACCGCTGGCAGCGTCACCCGGCCCAGTGTTTTATTGATGGCCGCGACGTGATCCGCTAACGCCTGCTCAGCCTTCTGCTTGATGCTGGTCTTCACCAGCAGCTCTTGAGCCTTAACGAGCTTGTCGACTTTCAAACGCGTCTCGCGAGCATGTGCGCTGATTCGATCAAGAGACGAGAAAAGCTCGTCAATGCTTTGGGTTTGGGAGAGCGCTTGTTTCTTCGCTACCGCAACCGCTTCTTCGACATCACCGCACCACTTGACCGCCTTCTTGGCGTCGGCAAAGTCTTGGTCGGTCTGCAGGGTGGTTTTCACAGAGTCGATGACAGCGAGAGCCGAATCCTCGAACACCTTGAGGTTGCTCGCGGTAACCATACCGGTGAGTTCGATGCGTAGCGCTGGCAGCTCGTCCGGGGCCTTGCCGACGATAATCGACGGAGCCTCTGCCATTTCGAAGTTGGCCAGGTCGGCCTCGAACTGTTTCCAGCCTTCGACCAGCTGCGCGGCGCGGCCGGCGACAGGTCGGTATTCCATGTGCACGAAGTTTTCGGCAGTGCCGTCGGAGCAAACGAAAATCACGCGCTCGGCGCCGCTCACCAGCAGTTGCTGCTCAAGCTGCCAGTAGTAATGCGGATCCAGCTCGCCGGCCTTCACCTGGGCGACCAATGATTCGTTCCAAAGCTTGTGCTCGAAGAGGGTCTCGCCCAGCATCGTCGCGCCGTCCATGGAGGCGAGCAGATTGCCTTCGGTACCTACGACTGGATAAAGCTCCTCGCCGATCATCACTTCAACCAGTGGCCGGGCAAGCGCTTCAGTTGCATGGCCTCTGTCGAAGATGTACTGCTGCGCCTGATTGACCTCCGGCGCAATTCCGGTTTTCTTCATGGTCAGCAGGTCGGTGCGGGTCTGGTACTTCGAAGCGCCCATCATTGCGGGCGCCTCTGAGGCGGTGAAGTGCTGAGCGCGCAATGCGTGCCACTCGGCGGAGCCTTGAGCTACGTTGTGAATTTTCATGCTGCGTCTCCGTCGATGGCTTTGAGGTTCTGGATTTTTTCGATCTGGGCCGGGCTCAGCATGTATTTGCTGCTGATGGTCGCGATCAGGTGTTCTGGGCTGGTTCGGTTGGCATCAACCAGTGGCTGCCATTTGGCGATGTTCTCTTTCAGGAGATCATCGGAGTAGGGCGGAAGAGCCTCGGGCTCAGGTTCTTGCTGCCGCTGCGGACTCACGTCGCGCGGCGCCTCTTCGAATGTTTTGCCTTCCATCTCGTCGGCCGTTGGCGCTGATCCGACCTCAGGGAAAGCCTTGCGCAGTGCCTGAGCCTCAGCGCACTTGGCGAGCTGGGCGAAGGCGCGGCGCTTCCACATGGTGTTTGGGGCAATCGTGTCCTTGCCGGCCGTTGCGTAGTTCTCAAGCCAGCGCTCGTTCGCGGTGAACTCGGCAACGAGGCCGTTCGACATTTGGCGTTTGACGGTCACCCGGCACCACTCTGGATAGGTGACGTCCACGCCGCCCAGCTTTGCGGTAATTGGCGGTCCGTATTCAGGATCGCTGATACCTGCGTACTGCCCAGTGCGCGCGGCCTGGATGCGATAAAGACCAATGCCGGGCATTACCGTGTCCTGCATCTTTTTCGCTTTGGTGTTCCAGATCGGCACGATGTGCACAGGCTTCAGCATTGGGTCCAGATGCGCGGCCTGGCAGTAAGCCAACACCATCACCACCGAGTTCTTTTCTGCGCCTGGGTAGAGGCTGTTGCTCAGCACCTCAACAAGTGCCGCCTCAGACATCGCAGGCAATTGGTCTTCCTGCTTCATTACTGCGCTCACGGGAGTTCCTTGCCGCGCCCAGCGCAGCGATTGAATGCTTGGTTTATTGAGTGATGCGGTCGGCGAGTGCGCTGAGCAGCATCAGGAAGGTGTAAATCGAGAGGACTCGAAACGAACCGCGCCGAATCAGCACGCGGCGTGCCCGCTGAAGACTGGTCATCGGAACACGTTGTAGGTGGTGGATCTCGGCACCTGGCACGTACCCTGGCCATCGCGAACGACGCCATAGGCTCCTGCACCGGCTACCAGAACCGCAACGAGAATCCAGTAGACGAGATTCATGGTCGAGCCCTCACGGCGATGCGGCCTTGTTTGATGGCAGCTACCAGCGGAGGAGGGAGCGCCGAAACAGGAAGTTCGCGGGGGATGCCCGCACCGATAACCGCGAGGCTGCGTTCAATCTCCTCCAGTTGCTCATCAAGAAGCGTTTTAACCGGTGCAGTGGTCATACCGAAACTCCTTTCAGATGCGCGTTGCGCTCGACGAACTTGGCGTCCAGCGCATCCCGATAACGGTTGGCGGTGCGGGTGTCGATGATCTCGGCGAACTCCGCCATTTCGATCATGCCCATGACGAAGGTGCGATCCGGCACCGGAGTGCAGGTCTTCTTCATCTTGGCGATCTCAAAGCCCAGCCGGGCCAGTGCTACCTGATTGCTCATAACTTGTCGTCCTCGACAGCCTCGCGCTCAGCTGCCACTGCTTCGGCGGCGTGCGGACGGAGGAGGTCGGTTGCGATCGTTTCCAACTCCGTGACCGGGCTTTCGGTGCCTAGCAGGCGCTTGGCGTGTGTCAGCGCCTCGGCCGGACTGCCGACCACGACAGCCAGCACCAGGTTGGCGAACGAATCGCGATCATCCAGCCCGTCGATCTGGCGCTGATTCAGGTGTAGTTGCAGGTGTTCGGCATACTGCGCTGAGGTCACTTTCTGCGCCGGGCCAAACCGACGCTTCCATTCCACATCCGAGCCGCACACCAGCTGTTCAGCGGCGCTTTCCAGCCATTCGCGCTGATCGTCCGGTTTGCTCACCGCGGGAGGCAACTGCGCGTCGTACATGGCCTGACAGAGTTTCAGTGCTGCGTTCATGCGACCTCCGGCCAATGGCGCTCAATGCTCTCTTTGGCGTACGGCGACAGGCGCGCATAGCCGTTTACCGATCCGCACCCCGGCATGGTCCCTTCAAGCTCGACGCAGGCACGGATGTCGCAGCGGCGCGAGCAAACCCAGCCGCCGTAATGGCAGCGGTGGACTTCACCTTTCGGCTCGGGGTGATAGGCGAGGCCGCCTTTCCACGATGGCGAGCCGCGCAGCTTCAGCCCGCAACCTCGGCAAACTGCTTGTGTGTCGGTGCAGTTGTGCATGACGACCTCCAGTGTTTGTGGTTAGGCGGCTTTCGGATCGCCGTTAAATGCGTCGATAACCGCCTGCGCCTGATCTTCGCCATCAATGAACAGAATGTTCGAAGGGAGAAAGGTGTCGACGCGACCGTCAGGGAACTCAACGACCGCTACCGTGAAATTTCCAAACCCAGTTTCCGCTTCAACTGTCTCAACGCCCCAGTGATGGAAAAGCGCTTCGCCAGTGCCTTTAAAGCCTGTGTGGGGATTGCCGATTCGCGTCATTACGGGGCGCATAATTGATGCCTCTGTGGTTGATCCAACAAAACTCGCAATGCACTCATCCGCTCCGCTGGTTGCCGTTGGGCGCGGAGGTGAGTGCATTCGGGTGGTGTCGGGGAGGGATGCCGGTTACTTGTCCGGCGCTGATGTCACCAGCAGATCCGTGGGCTATACCCGCTGCGGGGCGCTGACAAGGCGCGCTCTCCGGAACCGATATTCTCTCGTCGGCCCAAGCGCCCGACACTGTAGCGGCCGGGTAGGCTGTTGCTCGGCAACGGCTGGTTAGCGCTTCATGTCGGTATCTCCTATCGCTCGCTCACTGGGCAGGCAGTGGCCACCTATGGAATGGGATGCCGGTCTTTCCCGGCTGTCACGGCGCTTGTGCCAGATCAAGGTAGCTCGCCAATACTGGGTTGGCGCTGACCCTGCGCAATGCGGGTTGAGCTATTCGCCGAGTGATGCAGAAGGCCGGACGCTACCCCGGCTCTGGAACGTTCACGCTCTGTGTAATGGCCGCAGCGCGTTCGGTATCGCCCGATTGCTCGGCAAGGCTGCAGTACGTCCGAATCCAGGGGCCTGTTTCCACCAATACAAGAAGGTGTGCACTTACCCACCTTGGTTCCAATCCCCAAGGAGCGATCCCCATCGAGTCATGCCGTGTATAGCGTGTCTGCGAGGCTCAGCATCGAACCCATCTTTCCACGCCGCTTCCGCATCGGGGTGTGATCTACGCGAGGTCGTCACCTCTGGCTTTGCCTGCCGCCGCGCTTTGTCGACGGTGCTCAGTGGCTGGTCTGATTACGAGTCAGGTGCCTTGCTCCGCTGTAGATCACACCCCGATGCGCTCTCATAGAGAGGATCGGGCAGCAGCCTTGCAATCAGCCGCCGTCATTCGATGGCCGTCTTCGCACTCAACAACGCGCACGCCACTGGTGAGTCCACGCTCAGCGTTGAGCCTGTTCGCCTCTCGGATGCAGGCGTTCAGGTCGGCATCAGCGAAGACCTGCAGCTCTCCGCGCAGCGTGATGTGGATTACCTTGTTCATCGTCTTGTCCTCAGTTGATTTCCCGTCTGGCCCTGTCGCCAAGGCCAGCCAGTGAAATCTGTTTTTCTCCGCACCCGCTTACCAGGTCATTCACTCAGTTCGGTCAACACCTCGTCCGCCGTCGCAGTGGGCTGCGCGTTGGCAGGCTTTCGGGCCTGTCGGATCGCCGGTCGCCGGTAGAGGCAAGTGCGGTTTTGTTCATCGGTTTACTGACCTCCCACCGATGGAGCCGGGAGTGACCTAACCGGAATGGCCGGGTAGTCGTTCATGGCGCTGGTTGTTAAAGAGCGGCGGGTCTGTTGAGGCCCTTCGCAGTGGCTGTGTGTCGCTGCGATGGGTGAAATATAAGCCTCCTTATCAAGCTAGTCAATAAGCATGCTTATATTTTTTAACGCAGGCACAAAAAAGCCCGCACAGTGGCGGGCATAGGGGATCTTGGAGTCAGTCTTCTTTGGTGACAGTCCACAACAGCTGAATAAGGCCGTCGTCGCGATGGGCGATGGTTACGTTCTCGTTTTCAGCGATCTCGTCCAGGATGCGATCCCAGTCAGCCGGGTCGTCACTCGGCGAGGGTTCGAGCAGGACCGACTTAGCCAGCTGGGCCTTCGGTGTATTGATGGCTGCCTGGATGCGCATGCCCAGTAGCTCGTAGGTGGTTGGTGCTTTCGGTGCTGTCTTTGCTTTCGCCATCAGATTACTGCTCCATAGGTGTATGGATATACAGTATTTTATCAGGCCGAATAGGGCAAGCCGAAAAGAGTACAGATGTGCTCTTTGAGATTGCGGGCAATAAAAAGCCCGGCGCTGGGCCGGGCCGGGCGTTATTGCGTCATGCGGTGCTGTACTTTTTCTCGAAGAGCGTCGATGTCGGTGATATTTGGCACGATATCGTTCGCCGCAGCCATCAGCCTTGAGCGGTCCTTTTTTGGGAGCTCCTCAATATCACTGCACACGATTATGGAGTCGAATTTATTGCCGACCTGCTTCAAATGGAGCAGCGTGATCGTCGTCAGGCGAGCCTTGTCCTTGCCATTTACTCCAAAAAGGTAAATGGGGCGTCCTTGGGTTCGAATCTGATAGTCAATGGCATAGTCTTCCCCGCCAGATACATCTGGTTCGTAAGCCTCAACCAGTGCGCCTGGAGGCACGATGGAGGTAATAGCCTGCTTGAGGTCATGATAGAACGTCGATTCGATGCGATTGCGCGACCAGAGCGCGATATCCTCAATGCGACTGAGGCCCTGGGAAAGCTGGAATAAACCCCTTACCAAGCCGTCTGCCGCAACCTCTAGAAATATTTCCCCGTCATCCTCCTGAAGCGCGCTCTCAGAAAGAATCGTCTCGAAAAGCTTAAGCCTGGGGCCGGTTAAAAGCTTGGATAGGTCATTTTCGTAGCTGAGCCTCATCATCGTGTTGGCGGCGTCGGATATCCGCCAGCCAGCAGTTGTTCTGCTCAGATATGTAGTGAAGGAGTCGCCATCCCGAGCGCTCATTGGCAAGGAAACGGTCAAAATATCCCCGCGAGCAGCCACTGCAACATCGTCACAGAATGCAGCACATAAGGTTTCTTTGATCGAGGCCAAATCGTTCATAGCGCGAGACTCAGTTGGGCGTCCGGGTCGTCACTACCGTCATATGGGTCATGGTAGTCGAGTCCGGATATGTTGCAATCGTTGAGCATACACCTGATAGCGCCACTGAGATCGTAATACCGATCAGTTGTCTCGGCGAATTTTTCGGCCTTATCACCAAGTTCCATATAGCGCTGAGTCGCTCTATGAATGTGGCACTTGTGCACAATTAACCCGCCACCCTCCAGAGGGTTCGCATGGACGTGATTGCTACCGTTGTAGCGTATTAAAGTGACCTTTTCTCCGCTCGGCGGATGATAGATAAGGCCGCAAGAATAAGCATTGCCGTCCATTAGGTTCTGTCTTGTGTACATCTCAAATGACCGCGCGCCATCGACGGCGTCCACTTGATAGTTGAAGCGCTCAGATTTTTTCTGAATCTTGCTTCTTGCGTTTGGCGTGATGACCACCTTGGGCTCAACCAAAAGCTGCTGAATCAAATCATCGCTAAGTGTCAAATTGGAATCCCTCCCGTATACGCTTTATAAATCCCCATCGCCCCACCTACTCAGCCTTCCCCCGAACGATCCTTCCCGCCTTCACCTCGCCCGCATACGCCTTGAGCCGGCCCACGTCATCACTGAGCCTGCCAATCCAGCTCGTCACCTCCAGCGATTCATCATCACTGAGCTGGCATGCTAGGCGCCGAAGGTCGACGCAGATATCCTCAAGGCTCATGGCAATCCCATTTAGGTTGCGCTTTAGGTTTTTCTCCGGCTTGGTTAGCGGCATGTCGAGAGTTCCAAGCTAAACGCGCTTCGCAAGCCGGCAATGGCCTCGAGCAATCGCTTGCGCTGCGCCATAATTTGGTCAGCTATATCTGACTGTCCCGCAGCCCTGAGAATTGATGCTTGCTCAAGCATCTTCTCCGCCTGGATCGCCAAATTCTCGACCACGACTTCGGCCTGGAATTTCACCGAGTGACCCATTGCAACCTCCTGTCAATTGTCGCTACGCAGTTCCTAGCGCGCCAAAATCTGATTTCTCCGCCTCAGATACTCATCAGGCGGCAGTTCCTGCTTCTTAAGGAGCAAAAGCTGAGCTTCTTGGTACTCCTGCTCCGTCATCGGCATGTTGCCCTGCGGGAGCAGAGGGGGTTCTGGCTTGTGAGCGCTGCAGCCAGCAAGCACGGCCAGCGCAAAAAATATCATCGTGTTCGTCATACCTATCCTTGGAACCATGGAGCTCCGTTTTTACAAGTTTCTGTCATACCTACTCGGGCTTGGCTCGCGTTATTTGCCCTACCTTCACCTCATCCGCCAGCGCCGCCACCCGATCCGCATGCTCATACATCTTCGCAATCAGCTTCAGAGCCGCTATCGCATCCACGTCCCGACAGTCCTTGGTGATGTTGAGCACTTCACTTGCGGCCTGCTCAAGGTCAAGCCCTAGATCCTTGAGTTCGCGGCTTAGCTGTTGGTTGGGTTTGGTGAGGGGCATGGTTGACTCCTGCAGATATCGGTCGCGCCGGAAATCCAGACCTACATCATGAAAACTGACTTCGGCATCTTGCCATCGACAACGGTGCCAACGATCTCCCATGTGTCGTCCACTGGCTTTGTTGGGTAGGAGGGGTTCAGCGGCTTCAGATATAGCTCTCCAGCGTCACGGACGAGCTGCTTAAACGTCGCTTCATTTGAATCGATCATGCGAGCCACAACGAATTGACCTTGGCGCGCCTCTATGTCGGGAGCCACCAGGATCAAGAAGCCTTCCGGGAAGGAATTGCCGGAATTCGAGGTCATCGAATTGCCCGACACTCGGAGCCAGAACGCATCCTCGCCAGCCCAAACGTCTGAGGAATGCTGAGGGCATAGAGATACGTTGACCATTTCAACCGCCTCCCTGGCGCTTCCTGCTTGAACCCAGCTTATCTCGGGATACATGAACGACCGGGTAGGCTGAAGAGCCATCTCGACGTTGGCGTCAAAGCCGGATGTTTCCTCGGTCATGCCGCCAGTACCACTGGCGAGCCATTCCACACTAACCCCGCAAGCCTTGGCTATGGGGACCAAATGCGCTGACTTCAGCGTCTTCCCACTCTCCATTTGAGAGATGGCTGGCTGCTCAACGCCCGCTATTTCAGCCAGCTTTTTCTGGGTGATTTTCGCGTGCGCACGGGCAAGTTTCATTCTTTCGGCAAGTGTCGTCATGACCAGCAATTTATAAGTTCCCTTATCGGCTTGCAAATAAGCGTCCTTATGCTTAGGATATAAGCACGCTTATCAGGAGTTCTAGCTATGACCCCCATTGAAAAGCTCGTCGAGTTCTTTGGCGGGCAAGCAAAAACGGCCGCAGCACTCGGTGTATCCCAGGCCGCCGTCTCTTACTGGTTCAACGGCACCCACGTTATGGGCGCTAACAAAGCATTCCTGGCTGAAGAGCTCACCAGCGGAGCAATCACTGCTCGCCAGCTTTGCGCCTCGCAGCCTCGCAAATCCGCAGCCTAAAACCAATTCATCAGCCAGGAGCATCGAAGCATGTACATGGACCCCAATCAAAAGCGCGCCATTCCGGTGAAGGTTCGATTCGAACCGGTGCTTGATCGGATTCTGCGCAAAGCCGCCACAAAAACCCGCATGCAGCACGCGACCTACCTCTACGAAATCATCGAGTGGGCCGTCGCCAACGGCGTGATCGAAGAACTCATGCAGGACAAACAAGAAGATATCGCGGGCTGAAGCCCCTTTGGAGGGCCAAATGACCGTAGAGCTTGAAAGGCTGCCTCCGCAGACGCGGAAGAGGGTGGAGGAATTGATGCGCGCCAACGGCTGGAGCTTCAACCAGGCCATGAACGAAATGTTCGAGGCTGCGGTTGCCAGCGGCGCGCTATCGGTAGTGGGACGAAGGAAAGCACAGGTGCTTCATCTGGTGACCCCAATGAGGGCCTCCAGCAGGGACTCTTCAGGGTAACCGAGAGGGCCTCTGTCAAATCCGAGACGAAAAAAAGCCAGGTTCGTGGCCTGGCTCTCTTAAAACGCTTGTGGAGCAAATCATGCACCAATCAATCCAAACGATCAATACCCCGGCCAGTGTCGCGACACAATTTGGCAACGGTGAAAACGTGTCGCGTGAAAAAATGAGCAGCTTCGACTTGCTCGACCTGGTAAACGCGGCGCGCAAGGAATTCGGCGAAAGCGAAGTTCGCCGCAATGATTTCACCGCGCGGTGCCGCGACGAGCTGGACGGCGAATACTACGAAACTTTCGTAGTAAGGAATCAGCGTGGACCAGCCTCTGAGGCGTTGATGCTGACCAAGGATCAGTGCCTTCTGATCTCGATGCGGGAATCGAAAGCAGTTCGCCGCTCGGTCGTCGCCAAGATCAATGCTCTGTCTCAACCGCGCGAGCTGTCCCGCATGGATCTCATTCAGATCGCGTTCGAGGCCGAGCAGCAACGTCTCCAGCTTTCGATCCAGGTCGAAGCCCAAGCCACCAAAATCCATTCCATGGAGAACCTGTTCAAGGAAGGGATGACGCACACCCAATTCTGCAAGGGCCTCAATGGGGTCAACGTCATGCAGGTGGGCAAGTTCCTCGAAGGTCGCAACTGGCTCTACAACGAGAGCAAATCCGGTCTGCGCTTCCGTGTGGCGTCCTACGCCCGCGACAAGTACATGACCGAGCACCAGCACGAAGTCACCCCGCACGGTAAAGACGCCTTCATTTCCTACACGTCCGTTCTGCTGAAGAAGGGCGCCGCCAGGCTGTACGACCTGTACCTGGCCGGCGAGCTACCCATGAAGAAGACCTGGGACGGCCTGTTCACCCATGACAAAGCTCTGAGAGGTGCTGCGTGAGCGTTCAATCCATGAGTTGGGCGCTCGAGCAGAACGACATTGTCGACGCTACGGCTCGCCATGTCCTGCTGTGCCTGGCCAATTATGCCGACAAGAACGGGAAGGGCGCCTTTCCTTCTGCCAATAGCTTGAGTGCTGACACCGGCCTCTCGCTCCGTACCGTCCGTTACAAGCTGGACCACCTGCTGGAGATCGGGGCGATTCGCCTCGGCAACCAGATTATTGCAGCGGCCTATATCGACCGTCACGACCGCCGACCTGTCGTCTACGACCTGTGCGTAGAACGGGGTGCATCTCCTGCACCCGGCTCTCGACGGGGTGCAAATGAAGACGCAACGGGGTGCAGCTCACAACACAACGGGGTGCAAATGGCGACCGAACGAGGTGCACCAGCTGCACCCAATCCATCATATAACCATCAATTAACCACCAATGACCCGAAAGGGCCTGTCGCTGGCGCTCCCGTGAAGGCTGGAAAGTTCGATCCAATGACTGCCAAGCCAGCCAACGTATCCGAAAAGGCCTGGGCCGACTGGTGCCAGCACCGCAAGGAAATCCGCAAGCCACTGACCGCCAAGAGCTGTGAGCAGCAAGCCAAGGCGCTGGAGGGGCACGACTCGCCGGATCAAGTGCTGTCAATCTCGATCTCCAATGGATGGACCGGCATATTCCCTGAGAAATCCACCAGCAACGTCCACCAGTTCCCAGCATCCCGTCACACCGGCTTCGCTGACCGCGACTACACCGCCGACCTGATCAAGCGGGAGGATGGCAGCTATGGCTTCTGAAAACGTCGTCGCCATCCAGGCGCCTGCCTACCCGCCAGGGACTCGCATCCAACCAGCCACCTGCGAAACCCACGGGGAGTACGAGCAAAAGGTCTATTCGGTCCTGGGTCGGGATCTTCGCTCTGGTTGCCCGGAATGCAGCCGCATCCGCGCCGAGGAAGAAGAAACCCGCCGTCAGCTCCAGGAATCAACCGCGCTGCGCATCCGCATGGCCGAGAAGCTTGGTTCGGCGCTGATCCCCAAGCGTTTCGCCGGCAAGACCTTCGACCAGTACGTCGCGAAGACCGCCGAACAGCGCAAGGCCCTGAATACCTGCCGCCGGTACGCCGCCGAGTTCGTGGACATCGCCGAGAGCGGTCGGTGCCTGTTGCTGCTGGGCAAGCCCGGTACCGGGAAAACCCATCTGTCCGTGGCGATCGCCAACGAAATCATGGCGACCACCACCGCGACAGCCGTGTACCGCACGGTCGGCTCCGTGCTCCAGGCCATCCGCGCCACCTACGACAACACCAGCGAGAAAAGCGAAAGCCAGATCCTGTCGAGCCTCATCAGCCCATCACTGCTGATCTTGGACGAGATCGGGGTGAGCAAGGAAAAGCCAAGCGACTTCGAGCTGACCACCCTGTTCGCAATCATCAATGGCCGGTACGAGGAGCTGCGCCCCACCGTCATCGTTTCCAACCTGGACGCGAAGGCCCTGGCTAACGCGATCGGTGATCGTTGCGCAGATCGCCTCAGAGAGGGCGGCGTGATCGTGATCCCGTTCGAGTGGGAATCACAGCGCGGAAAGGAGGGGTTTTGATGAAACGAGCATCCCCAGTACAGCTACGCCAAGCCCTTGAGGTAGCCAACACCCTGGTCAAGCACGGGATCAACTTCGTGTGCATGCCGGTGGTGGACGAGGCGGACGCCGTGAACCTTGCCGGCCAGGCCGCTGAACGGCTGGAGCGCATGGCATTGATCGCGGAAGCGCAGGAGAAGCGGGCATGAACGATTTCGTAGAGGTGAAGACTGCCGAGCGCAAGTCGCTGGGTTTCATGTATCTCGCCCGCCGAGCATGTGGAAAGGTCTCCGCCGCGTGCTGGGATGACGCCATGGAAAAGAAGGACACCGCCAAGTGCGTAGCTGAGTACATCAAGCGCGGTGACACCGTTGAGCATGTCGAACGTTTTGAGGGTGATCCACAGCCTGAGTGGATCTGCCGCCCAGGGTGTAACGATTGCGCAGGGAGAAAACCATGAGCCAGAACGAAGAACTGAAACGGGTGGCTGAGGCTGCGCCCGCCGGCCCATGGATTGCGGAAAACGATTCCCTTTACTTCAAGGATGATGGCTACACCCGGCATCTGCTGGATGCTGATGCAGGGCATGACGTGGAAGATGAGGCGTATTACGCCGCACTGAAATTCATCGCTACCGCCAATCCTGCCGTAGTCCTTGAGCTGATCAAAGACCTCGAGTCACACAAGCGGATGCTTCTGGCGGCCGTTTGCGACCTTGGCGCGATTGGCCAAGCGCTCAAGTCCGACATGGACGCGGACGGCGATGAGTTGCTCGGCATGGTCATCGACCTGAAAGCACAGAACACCCGAATGCTGGGGTGGCTCCAGGACATTAGCCGCACATCCGGCGACAAGGGTGCCGTCATGGGCGCACGTCAATTGCTCAAGGAGTTCGCCGAATGAATGACTCTCGCGATTTAAAAGCGATTGCCGAGGCGTGCCAGCAGCATCAGCCGCTTCGCTTCATGCGCAGCCACGGCGCGTTGTACATCCGGAACGACAACGGGATCGTCTTTGACGTGCATCAGAACCGGTCATTCCCCGAGTTCATGGCGCAGAACAAGGATTACGCGGATCTGGTGCTCGCCGCGAATCCCGCCGCAGTCCTGGCCCTGATCGCCGAGAACGAGCGGCTCAAGGCCGGTGTTGATTCTGACATGGCAGAAATTGACCGGATTCAGGCCGAGTACGACAAGCAATTCCGAAGGGCTCGGGAATTTCGAATCGAGCGCGACCATCTCAAGGCCGCGAACGCCGGCCTCAAAACCGGCTACGAAGCCTATGAGCAGGTAGTACAGGGGCTCAAGGCTGAGAACGAGGCGCTGCGCAATGCTCTGAAAGCCGCCGAGGTCGCCATGTGGAAGGCTGAGTCGAATATGGACAACGAAGCGGCTGATATACGCGACTTGCTCGCCGCCATGAGCAAAGGGGCGCAGTCATGAGCACCGAGTTCGCAATCCGCGACCAGCGCGACGTCAACCGGCTGATGGGCTTCCTTCACGCATCCGACTTCACCAAGCCGAAGACGGTGGTGATCAAGGACGAGAAGCGCCCTGAAGTCTGCAATCGGAAGATGTGGGCGATGCTCAAAGACGTGTCCAGCCAGGTCGAGTGGTACGGCAAAAAGCTCTCCGATGAGGACTGGAAGCACGTCTTCAGTTCCGCGCTCCAGAAGCAAGACGTCGTGCCAGGGATTGATGGCGGCTACGTCGTGCTGGGCGTTTCGACCCGAAAGCAGTCCCAGAAGTGGTTCAGCGATTTGTTCGAGCTGATGGGGGCGTTCGGCGCCGAGCATGGCGTGCGCTGGACTGAGTCCGACAAATGGGGCGGCCGATATGATTGATAAACGGATTCGTACAATTTGGAAGGACATCAATCGACGGTGTAAGTCCGATGGTGATCGGTCTAAAAAATGGCCGACCTACAAATCATCTACATGCGATTTTGAGGATCTTGCTGATTTTGCGGACTGGGCAAATGTGCAGCCCGGCTTCCACATGCGCGACGGCGACGGAAACAGCTACCAGCTTGATAAGGACATCATCATCGCTGGAAACAAAGCCTATTCGAGAGAAGCCTGCTGTTTTGTGCCTGCGAGAATCAACACCATCCTCACGTCATGTATCGGCGCGCGCGGAGCGTGGCCGGTTGGCGTCAGCTGGAACATCCGGGACAGAAAATTCGCATCCAAAATTCGCATTAACGGAGTTCGTCGCTACCTAGGGTATTTCGATGATCCATTACAGGCTCATGCAGCTTGGCAGGAAGCAAAAGCCCAGGAAATACGCAATGCGGTCGCAAGTTACGAGTCGTCCCTTGG
This sequence comes from Pseudomonas sp. A0308, assembly GCF_044218815.1. Taxonomy (NCBI): domain Bacteria; kingdom Pseudomonadati; phylum Pseudomonadota; class Gammaproteobacteria; order Pseudomonadales; family Pseudomonadaceae; genus Pseudomonas; species Pseudomonas sp. A0308. Next base: position 1,089,720 of record NZ_CP162581.1, on the reverse strand, counting down.
AGTAGATGTGCGGGTTGTCGATGCGCTGCTGAAGCGGGCGGACGGTATCGACAGTGATCGCGCTCAAGGACTGGAAACCATGGAGCAACAACCATGCGCGTAGCCATCAAGGAATCGAAGGCGCCCAAGCCGAAGAAGTGCAAGAACCCAGCGTGCGGGGACTCATTCGTTCCGCAGCGACTCGGGCAGGCGGTATGTGGCTACAAGTGCGGTCTGGCGATAAAGGAGGTCAATCAGGCGAAGGCTGGCAAGGCGTTGGCCCAGGTTGGGCGCCGCGAGATCCAGGTGCGCAAGGAAAAGCTGAAGACCAGGGCTGACCACCTGCGAGAAGCCCAGGCGGCCGTGAACGAGTACGTCCGCCTGCGTGATGCGCACCTTCCGTGCATCAGCTGCGACTCCATGCCGAACGACAACGACCTGATGACGGGCAGCCGCTGGGACGCTGGCCACTACCGATCTGTCGGTGCCTGTCCTGAGCTGCGTTTCGAGCCGCTGAACATCCACCGCCAGTGCGTGAAGTGCAACCGCAACCTATCCGGTAACGCGGTCGAGTACCGCATCCGGTTGGTGCAGCGCATCGGCGCCGAAACCGTGGCATGGCTCGAAGGGCCTCATGAGCCCCGCAAGTACACCGTTGAAGAAATCAAAACCATCAAGGCCGAATACCGGGCCAAGACCCGAGAACTGAAAAAGGGGCAGGCAGCATGAAATTGATCAACGCACGTCAAGCGTGGACAGACGCACAACATGAGTCGAATGCCTCAATCAGTGCAGCAGCGGCTGACCGGGCAAAATCTGCAACCGTCGTCCGGAAGGAGAAGGCCGCGCTGCGAGAGATCATCTTCGCCGCTCAGGGAGAGGACAAGGAAGAGCGCATCATGGCTGTGCGCCAGAAGATCCACATTGCCGAAACACGCCGTTCGCCAATTGGTCGGTCGACACATCGAGCTGCCCACCTGGTGACCATGGGGAAGGTTCAGAAGGCGATCGAGTCATTGCCGTTCCAGGTGCAGCAGTTGGGGCACTACCTCTACCACCCATGCATGACGGTCGTTCACATGCTCAACGCCGAGAAGCTGATCTGGTCGGATACCGACTTCAGTGCGCTCACCGATGCCAAGGCGGCGAAGGTTCATTGCCTGATCACCTGCGCGCTTCAGTCCTACAAGGCCGAGGCGAACGGTGGTGACGCGTGGGGGCCGGCGCGAGTGTCTGACGCCATGATGAAGCTGTACGGGATCGCTATTCAGCCCAAGCACTGGGATCGCGATTGGCTCGACATCTGGAATTTCCTGAGAAAGGCTATCGAGGAAGTGGATTTTCAGGCACAACAGCCAGTGTGGCAGGTTATTCACGCAGAAAAATCAGAGGATGCGGCATAAAGGTGTTGCCATGGTGGGGAATTTGATGTACTTTTCCCACACTGCGCAACTTACCTCCAGCGCACGACCACTTCGAAGCCCGGCCACTGCGCCGGGTTTTTTATTGCCTCGAAATCAACCTTCTGGAGATGCGCATGAAGCTGAAAGCCAAAAGCAATCTGCTGGAGCGCGCCAGAAAGGCTTGGGAGGCGGTCGCACGCCAAGTTGGCGAGAGCGACTTCTCGCGCCATCCGCGCACCGGCGAGTATCTGCACCCCGGTGTCGCCATGGGTTGGCGCATCCGCAAAAAGAATCTGTAGTTTTACCTGTAGCCAGGACAGCCTTCGGGAAGGCCTGGACGTCTATAGCCGGATAGTGCGACGCACGGATCAACGCCGGCAGCCCGTGCACCCTGACCTCAAACTTGCTTTCGGGGTGGCGCGAGACTGGATCAGCGAGATCGATGCAAAGGGGCGTCGACGTTGAGAAAGGCTTTGGCAGACAGCTCGGAAAGACGAGAGCACCTATTCAGGGCCTCTGCATTTGCAGGGACTTTTCGTTTTCGGCTCCCCACACCCATTGCTCCGAGCTGGGAGTGCAGCGGACGCCGGATTTATCAATCTCCCCATGGGGGAGGCAACTCGGATGCCTACCATGCCTGATAAGCCAGACACCTGGGCCAAGATCTGGCTGGCGTTGAGCAATCCGCTCTGGCAGGGCGCAATCATGGCCATCACCGTATCGTTGCTTCGCGTGATGTACGACGCGAAGGAAACCAGTAAGCGTCGGATCCTTTTCGAATCGCTGATCTGTGGATCGCTGAGCCTCGTTGCGTCCAGCGTGATCGAGTGGATGACCTGGCCGCCCAGTCTGTCGGTTGCTGCTGGAGGGACTATTGGGTTCCTCGGCGTGACAGCCATTCGCGAGCTGGTGACCCGTTTCCTCGGTCGCAAGGCGGATGCCGCATGAAGGCCTTCGCTGCTGCAATCATCATTGCCTTGGTCGGCCTGCTCCTCGTTGGGATTCAGCAGTCGCGCGTCATCGCCCTTCGCGGTGAGGTGGCGTTCGAAGCCAGCGAGAAGAAGAAGGCGGTCGACGCCAACCTCGAAAGCCAGGCCACGATCACCACGCTGCGCGCTGAAGCCCAGCGCAATGCCGATTACCAGAAAGACCTGAGCAAGCGGTTACAGGCCAGCCAGGCCAAAGCCAAAAAGGCGGAGAAGAACTTTGAAGAACTCAAGCGCAACAGCAAGCCTGTTCGTGATTGGGCTGCTCAGCCTCTTCCTGACGGCCTGCGCGGGAAAGCCGGCGGTGGTAACAAAGACAGCGGCAGTAAGAGTCGAGCCCCCTGAGCTGGTGCCATGCGAGCGGGTAGCTGATGAAGACCTCGCCGACAACGGCCAGCTCTGGGAGCTGAAGAACCAAGCCATCAACCTGCTCGACACCTGCGCTGACCAGGTGGACGCGCAGATCAAGCGCAGTCAGAGCAAGTAGGTCGCGACACGTTTCGCGAGAGTGCAAATTGTGTCGCGACACTAGTGCATAGGCCCCTTCAAGTTCCTCGCCTCGTTTTCCGCTGAGAGAATTTGCATGCGCACGCGCTCATGCTTTTCGTGCAGCTTAAGGTAGTCGGCGCGAACGTCCTTGTTCCTGTCACGATCGTTGGCCAAGAATCGACGATTGTGCTCGAGCACTCGCAACGTTTCCTCTCGGGTAAGTCCGACCATAACTTCGTTGCCATCCTGATCCTTGCCGAGCATTCGCATCTCATTCATGTAGTTGCGGTCTGAGTCGGTTATGTCGAGGTTGCTCATTAATGTCTCCGCCGTTCAGTGATTCCGATTGCTAGGAATAACCGACGAACCCTAAACATTTCAAGCACTGCCCAAGCGAGGCACCACAGTCTCAAGGAATCCCTATGGCGCTGACAGCAAAACAGCAGCGCTTCGTCGACGAGTACCTGATAGACCTGAATGCCACGCAAGCCGCTATTCGTGCGGGATACAGCGCAAGGACAGCCAGATCCATCAGCAACGAGAACCTGACAAAACCTGACATCCAGTTAGCAATTGAAAAGGGGATGAAAGCGCGGTCGAGCCGGGTAGAGATCACCCAGGACATGGTTCTTAAAGAACTGGCCAAGATTGGCTTCAGCGACATCCGTAAGGTCGTGCGCTGGGGTGAGACGCAGGTCCGCATGGTCGAGGACGAAGAAGGCAATGCGGAGGACATGGTTCCGTATCACGGCCTAGCGCTGATCGATTCGACTGAGGTGGATGACTCTACGGCGGCAGCCATTGCCGAGGTGTCCCAGAGTCGGGACGGTTTGAAGGTCAAGCTGCACGATAAGAAGGGCGCGCTGGTCGATATCGGCCGTCACCTTGGAATGTTCTCACCGCCTGGCCATGCCGACCTCGAAACCGAGCTCAAACGCATCGAGGTCGAGAACAAGCGCCTGCTCAACGAGAAGCTGCGCCGCGAATTGGAAGACCCGAATCAGGGCCTGCCCGAGCCCAAACAAGTAATCATCGGGGTAGAAGATGCAAGCGACCCTGAAGCTGAATAAGCCGCAGTTCGAGTTCATCAGTCACCCCAAGAAGTTTTCAGCGTTCGTCGGCGGCTACCGTAGCGGCAAGACGTTCGTGGGATGTGTCCGGATGTGCATCAACGCACTGGAGCACCCAGGCATTCCGCAGGGCTACTTCGCGCCGACCTATCCGCAGATCGCGGACATCTTCTACGACACCATGCCGGTGGTGGCCGAGGCATTCGGCCTGTTCGCCGACATCGTACCGAGCAAGAAACGCGTGTACCTGCGCGACAACCGAGGCCGGTGCCTGTCGACGATCGTCTGCAAGAGCATGGAGCACCCGCACCGCATCGTCGGCTTCAACATAGCTCATGCGTTGGTCGACGAGATCGACTGCATGGCGATTAAGAAGGCTGACAGCGCCTGGAAGAAGATCATCGCGCGGATGTCCACGGTTTGGCCTACGCGGGCCATGAACACCATCGACGTCACCACGACGCCGGAGGGCTTCAACTGGGTTTATCGCAAGTTCGTCAAGGAGCTGGCGGCCAACCCGAGCCAGCGCCCGCTGTACGGCATCGTGCACGCTTCGACGCGGCAAAACGCGAAGAACCTGCCGAAGGACTACATCAAGTCGCTGCGTGAGTCGTACCCGGCCAACCTGGTGGACGCATACATCGACGGCCTGTTCGTCAACCTGACGTCGGGCAGCGTGTACCCGAACTTCTGCCGCAAGCAGAACCACACGGACGCCACGATTCGCCCGGGCGAGCAGTTGCACGTCGGCATGGACTTCAACATCAACCGGATGGCCGCGACGGTGCATGTCATTCGTGACGGGCTGCCGCTGTTGCTGGAAGAGGCCACGCACCTGTTCGACACGCCGGCGATGATCGTCGAGCTCAAACGGCGGTATCCGGGCCACAGCATCACGGTTTACCCGGACGCCAGCGGCAAGAACCGCAAGAGCGTCAGCGGCAGCGAGTCAGACCACAGTTTGCTCCGCGCCGCCGGCTTTATGGTCATGGTGAACCCGTCGAACCCAGCGGTTCGCGATCGGGTGCTGGCCGTGAACGCCATGTTCCTCAACATCGATCAGAAGCGCCGCTACCTGGTGAACACCGACAACTGTCCGGTGAGTACGCAGGTGCTCGAACAGCAGGCCTACAGCGAAAACGGCGAACCCAACAAGGACGGCACTGAAGACCCGGTCGACGCACTCGGCTACTTCATTGTCCAGCGCTTCCCGATTGCGGGCAGCTACACACTCGCGAACGTGAGCGACCAATGAGCGCATTCACTTATCTGAAAGACAGCCTGCAGAACCTGGTCGCAGGACTGGGTACTGCGCGCGACAAGGCATCGCACTCGCACTACGCGCTCCCAGTGATGGATGACCAGCAACTGCTGAACGCTTTCCGTGGTTCGTGGACGGCGCAGAAAGGCGTGAGCATCCCGGCCGTTGATGCGTGCCGCAACTGGCGCAACTGGCAGGCCGACAAGGCTCAGATCGAGCTGATCGAAGCCGAAGAGGATCGCCTGAACGTCAAGGGCAAGATTCTGGAGGCCCTATTGAAGGCTCGACTGTTCGGCGGGGCCGCAGTGTTCATCGGCACCGGTGAGCGTGACACGGCATCTGAGCTGAAGCCGGATCGAGTCGGGAAGGGCGGCATAAAGTACCTGACGGTGATGACTCGCCGCCAACTCAGTGCCACGGAGATCGAGCAGGACCCGCAAAGCCCGCGCTTCGGCAAGCCAAAGGCCTACCGGCTCCCCGGTTCGACGGTGGAGATTCACCCGTCGCGCCTTGTCATCTTTGTAGGCGTGCCGCATCCAGACCCCGAGCTTGCCATAGGCACGGGCTTCGGCTGGGGTGATTCGGTACTGCTGTCGGCCATGCCGGCCGTACGTCACTACGACGAGACGGTCGCCAACGTGGTCAGTCTGGTCTACGAGGCCAAGATCGACGTCATCAACATCCCCAACCTGATGTCGAGCATGCAGGACAAGAACTACGAGCGCTTGCTGCTGGAGCGCTTGCGGCTTGCCGCTACGGCCAAGGGGATCAACGGAACGCTGATCCTCGACGGGCAAGAGACGCACAGCTCCAAATCGGCGAGCTTCGGCAACCTGCCTGAAGTGATCGCCAAGACAGAGCAGGGCGTCGCCGGCGCGTTCGATATCCCAGGAACCCGCATGTTCGGCCAGTCCTCGACAGGGCTCGGCGCGAACGGCGAAGAGAACACCCGCAACTACTACGACAACGTCGCCTCACGCCAGAAGCTGGAGATCAAGCCAGCCATGAGCGTGCTGGATGAGGGCTTGATCCGCTCCGCGCTCGGCAGTCGGCCGAAAGAGGTGCACTACACCTGGGCGCCACTTTGGCAGGCCACGGCGAAAGAGCGGGCCGATATCGGCAAGACCACAGCGGACACCATCAAGGCGCTGAAAGACTCCGGACTGTTCCCTGAGGATGCGCTCTCGACCGCCGCAGTGAACCTGCTGGTCGAGCTGAGCGTAATGCCGGGTCTGGAAGCGGCGATCGAGAAGTTCGGCGCCGAGCTGCCCGATGAAGACGATGACGACGCCGACCTGCCGGGCACCGCCGCGGGTCGGCCGGTGGCGAAGAAAGCGATCACTGACGCCGCGCCTCGCTCCCTGTATGTGTCCCGCAAGGTCATCAACGGCGCCGAGGTCATCGCGTGGGCCAAGTCGCAGGGCTTTGAATCCACCGTCCCGGCTGCTGACCTGCACGTCACCGTTGCCTACAGCCGCAACCCGGTGGATTGGATGAAGGTTGGCGAGTCATGGTCGGGCGATGGCAAGGGCCAGCTCAAGATTGCACCAGGTGGCGCACGGCTGATCGACAAGTTCGGCGAAGGCGCGGTGGTGCTGCTGTTCAACAGCTCCGAACTGGCTTGGCGGCACGTCTCCATCGTTGAGGCTGGCGCCTCTTGGGACTGGCCGGACTATCAGCCCCACATCACCTTCACCTACGAACCCGGCAGCGTCGATATCGACAAGGTCGAGCCATACCGTGGCGCGATTGAGCTGGGTCCTGAGATCTTCGAGGAGCTCGCCCCATGATCTTCACCGACTCCGTGCCAGTCACGGGAGTGCGGCGCACCGAGGACGGCTATCTGGTGGCCGAGGCTCGAGTCGCGCGCACCGGCATCCAGGACTATCTGGGTACCGAGATCGACCCGGACAACGAACACGGCCTGCGGGATAAGCCAATCGTTCGTGTGTACCGGCCAGAGAGCGCGGTCTTCCACGCTGACGCCATGCACTCGTACGCCTACCGGCCAATGACCAACGGCCACCCGGGCGGGGACGGCGTCAACTCCAAGAACTGGAAAGACGTCGCGATCGGCCAAACCGGTGGCGAGGTTGTCCGCGACGGGCAGTTCGTCAAGGTGCCGCTGGTGCTGATGGACGCCAAGGCGATCGAGGACTACGAGTCCGGCAAGCGAGAGCTGTCCATGGGCTACGGCGCCGAAGTCGTGTTTCAGGATGGCGTTTCCCCCGATGGCGAGCAGTACGACTGCTTCCTCGGCCCTATGAAAATGAATCACCTCAGCCTTGAGCATCGCGCTCGGGGTGGCGAGCACCTTCGCATCGGTGACCATAAACCACACACCCCCCAAGGAGGCCATGACATGGCTGATTCACTGCGTACGGTCATCGTTGATGGCCTGTCCGTCCAGACGACCGACCAAGGCGCCCAGGCGATCGACAAGCTGACCAAGCAGCTGGCCGATGCCGGGGTAAACATCAAATCCCTGACCGACGCGCATACCGCTGCGCTGGCGCTGAAGGATGGCGAACTGGCGAAGAAAGACGCTGAGATCGACGCCCTCAAGGCCAAGCAGCTCAGCGATGCCGATATCGACAAGCGCGTCACCGCTCGCGCTGATCTGATCAGCAAGGCCAAGTCGATCGCGGACGCCGACTACACCGGGAAGACCGACGCCGACATCCGCAAGGCTGTCGTGGTCGCCAAGCTGGGCGATGCGGCCGTGGCCGGCAAGGCTGACGCCTACATCGACGCGCGCTTCGAGATTCTGGTCGAAGACGCCGCCAAAGATCCGGCCGGCGACCCGTTCCGCAAACACATGATTCAGCAGGACGGCAAGACCGTCGGCGATGAATCGGAAAAAGCGCGTCTGCAGATGATTGCCGACATGCAAACCGCCCACCTGCCGAAGGCATAAGGAGCACAGCAATGGCTACTTACCAAAACACGTACACCAACGCTCCAGCCAAGGGCGTGCCCGGCCTGGTCGCCAACGAAGAGAAGTGCAACAAGATCAGCCGCACCGTCTCGAACGCTGAGGGCGTTGTCTTCGGCGCGCCTGGCTTCCGTGTGGCTGGTGCTGGCAACGATCACAAGATCGCTGCCACTGGCACCCTGTTCCTCGGCCTGGCCGTGCTCACTGCTGCTGTCCCGCCAGTTGCCACTGGCTCGACGCTGGTCGACGGCTACCCGCAGGACTTCACCGGCGCGTTCATGACCGATGGCCAGATGTATGTAACTGCCGGCGCCGCTGTAGCGCCAGGCGATGACGTGTACTACGTCGCCGCCACCAACCGTTACGTGACGACTGCCGCCGCCGGCGCCGTGCTGATCCCGGGCGCCTTCTTCGACACCACCGGTGCGAACGGCGACATCGTCGAAATCTCCCTCAAACATCGGAGCGCTTAACATGCCACAAGCTTTCGAAGACGCTCAGTCGGCGTTCCCGTTCGTTCTGGCCCAAGGCCGGAACATCGAAACCCGCATCTACACGCGCCGCTACCCAGCGTTCAACTACGCGGCAAGCATCCCGGTCGTGACCGAGGGCGCCCCATGGGCCATCGGCACCACCTTTTTCACCGTCGATACTGCCGGTGAAGCGAAGTTCTTGTCGGGCTCCGGTACCGACATGCCTTTCAACTCCGCAACCCATGACCAGGCATCGCATGACTTCGCGATGATCGGCTCGGGCTGGGAGTGGAACCTGGAAGAAGTGAATCAGGCTCAGCTGTACGGCATCAACCTCAGCGGCACCAAGGCTGATTCGGCTGCCGACAAGGTCGAGCGCCTGCTGAACTCCATCGCTTTCGTTGGTAGCACCGAGAAGCGCTGGACTGGCCTGTTGAATGACTCCAACGTCTCGCGCGTCGATGCAGCTGCCAGCGGCACCGGCACCTCGACGTTCTGGAAAGACAAGACCATCGACCAGATCATGGCTGACATCAACGGTGTTCTTGGCTCGATCCGGACCAACACCGGCGAAGTCGAGTGGGCTGACACGCTGCGCCTGCCACCTGACGCATTCCGCTACATCGCTACGGCTCGCCTGGGCGTAGGTGACGGCATGATCACCGTGCTGGAGTACGTTCGTAAGAACAACATCTACACCGCCGAAACCGGCCTGCCTCTGGACATCGCACCCCTTCGCGAAGCCCGCAACGCTTCCGCTGATGGCGGCGGTCGCCTCGTTGCATACCGCAAGGACCCGGAGGTGGTTCGCTTCCACCTGCCAATGCCTCGCCGTGTGCTGGCTCCTCGTCAGAAGTCCATCATGGGCTTCGAAACCGGGATCATCGCGCGTACCGGCGGCACCGAGATCCGTCTGCCGGGCGCCGTGGCGTACCTCGACGAAATCACCCCACCAGCAGCCTGATAGGAGGTCGACATGAAAGTGACCAACAACTCGAAGGCGCTTCAGGGCGTGCACACCACGGCTGGCGTTGTCTACGTCCTCCCTGGTGAAACGCAAGACCTGGACTTGACGCCAGAAGGGCACAAAGGCACGTCGCGTCTCGCCTTCATGAGCGTCGATGGCAAGGCGCCTGCCGCCGACGGCGACGAAAAGGCTGAGCTGCTCGCCAAGCTGAAGGCGCTGGGCATCGATGCTGCTGGCAACAGCAAAGTCGAAACCCTGCGCAAGAAGCTGGAAGAAGCCGAAGCGGCTCAGGCCGAAAAGCAGAAGGTCATCGACGATCTGACCGCGCTGAACGTCCAGTTCGACCCAGAAGCAAATCTGGAAGCCCTGCAAGCAGCACTTGCTGCTGCCAAGGCGTAACACCCCGCAAAACCCGGAGCGCTGGCCGCTCCACCTATTCGAGACAATCCGATGCCTGAATTCTACGGAACCGTTGCCGCGGCGGACGCCTATCACCTTGCGCGTGCAAATGCGGCCTGGACTGGTGATGACACTGCAAAACAGGCGGCACTGCTCAGGGCATCGGTCTACATCGACGGCCGCTATCGGAAGCTGCTCGCTTCTGGCGCCTGGCAGTCATTGTTCCCCGGCGTGAAGACTGAGGGCAGAGGGCAAGCCAGGGAGTGGCCGCGCACCGGTGCCGAGGATTATGAAGGGCATGCAGTCGAGCCCGACCAGGTCCCGGTAGAAGTCGAAAATGCGACCTTCGAAGCCGCGCTGCGCGAGCTAGCCTCGCCCGGCAGCCTCAGTCCTGATTTCGTTGCTGCTCAAACCATCAAGCGCGAGAAGGTCGGGCCGCTGGAGACCGAGTTTGCCGTCGGCAACGGCGCTGATGCTGCAGCTTCCGTTCGCCCGGTCGTCAGCGCGATCGACGAGATGATTGCTCCGGTTCTGGTTGCACGGTATGCGCTCCCCGTGGTGTTCGTTGTATGAACGCCGCCGAGATACTCCAGAAGGTCGAGGCCATGGAGCCCGGTATGCAGAAGGCCTATCTCGATTCGGTGCGCGCCACAGTTGATGCGGCCACTGTCATCGAGGTGGAGCGCCTGCTGGCTGCCGAAGATGAAAATGGGCTGATCAAGCTGCTGAGCATGGGCGCAATGGCGCTGCTGATCGAGTCGGTTCGGTCTTCGTTCATTGCCGGCGGTCGATTCGAGATGGTGGCCATCTTCATTCCGCAGGCTGATCGAGAGGTTGCGGGTCGCAAAGAGTTCGACGTCACCAGTGCCGAGGCCAGTAATTGGCTCTCTCGCCAGATCGTCGAAACCCGCAACACGACTACCGACAACGTCCGCGAGGCGATCCGCTCTGTGATGGGTTCTCGCCGGGTTATCGGCGGGCCACAGGCGGTTGTTCGCACGAACCGCCAGGCCGCGCTTGACCTGATTGGGAGGGTGAGTCCGCAGACCGGGGTGCGCTCCGGCGGAGTCGTAGGGCTTCCCGGTAACTTCGCCCAGTTTGTCGTCAATGCCCGTCGCCAGTTGCTCAGCGGCGACCCTGCGCAGCTCAGGCAGTACCTGGCTCGGACGCGGCGTGATCGTCGATTTGACGGCATCGTGAGCCGCGCCATCGCGAGCAGCAAGCCGGTGGCGGTCAAGGACGTGGACAGGATTGCCGGGCGCTATTCGGAGCGGCTGCTAAAGACCCATACCGAAATGCTGGCCCGCACCCTGGCGCATGAATCACTCAACGCCGGGCGTGATCGGGCATGGGAGCAGTTGGTAGAGCAGGGGATTGCTCGTGAGCGCGTCGAGAAGGAATGGCGCGACCGTAATGACGAGAAGGTGCGCAACAGTCATCGATACATGCGCGGCGTGCGCGCCAAGCTCGGCCAGGCATTCCAGACCAACAGCGGCGCCTTGCTGCGGTTCCCTGGTGATTCCAGCCTAGGTGCTGGCTGGGACGAGCTATCAAACTGTCGCTGTATTTGCATCTACCATCTGAAGGCCTGACCTATGCCAGACATTTATGACCGCAGCAAAGCGCTCGCGGTGCGGATGCTTGCACCCCGTAGTAAGGGCGGGAAAGGCGCAGAGCTGACACTCACAAGGACCGAGAAGGGCCCGCGAGACCCGGATACGGGCGGATCGTCCACGATAGTGACCAACTTCATTGGCTCGGGCGTGCGCGAGACGTATGCGCAAAAGGACATCGACGGGTCACTGATCAAGATCGGCGACGTGAAGTTCTTGGTCTCGCCCGTGCTGCTTTCTGGCGTGGATATGCCGCAGCCAGCCACTCAAGACAAGATCCTGTTCGACGGCAAGCTCTACACCGTCATTCAGGTCAATCCGTGGAATTACGCCGGCCTCGCGGTCGGCTTTGAAGTGCAGGCGAGGGCGTAATGGCGAGTCAACCACACCACATGACAGAAAGGTATGGTGGCCTGAATGGTTCGTTCTCGGAAACGCTGCGCCAGTATCGGGACCAGGCGCTCGCTGATGTGGACGAAGTATTTCGCAAGGTCGTGATCGAGATCGGCACTTCTGTTATCCGCTTATCACCAGTGGACACCGGCCGTTTTCTTGGCAACTGGCAGATGACTATCGACGCTCCAGCATCAGCCAGCCTCGACAATTACGACAAGGAAGGCCATGACACCATTGCCAGGCTTGTATCGGATGCGCAGCCCCTCACATTTGGGCAGACGGCGTATATCGTCAACAACCTGATTTACGCGGTGAGCTTGGAATATGGACACAGCAGGCAGGCCCTGACGGGCATGGTACGAATCACAAAGGAACGATTTCAGGACATTGTCGATCAGGCTGTCCGGGAGGTCGCAGAATGAGCCATGCCCGCGCACGACGCGCCATAGAGGTGAAGCTGGACGCCTGGGCAGACGCCAAGGGGATCATGATCGCGCACGGCGCCGAGGCATTCGACCCACCTGAAGGCCAGGTCTATCTGCGCGCCTTCTTGCTGCCGGCCAGCACCACCTGCCGCTTCCTGAATGCAAGCGAGCTGGAGTACCGAGGCATCTATCAGGTCAGCATCGTGACCCCGACCGACCAGCTTATTTCTGTGCCCGAGCAAATCCTCGACGAGCTCTCGGCGTTGTTCCCGCTGGATTCCTCGCTGGAAAGAGCGGGCTTTCTGGGGCTGGTATCCAATCCAGTCGAACAGGGGCCGACCATCACGGAGCCTGACCGGTACACGGTTCCCGCGTCATTCACTTACCGCGGGAGCGCCCCGCCATAGGGCAGAGCAATGCAAAAACGTATCCCTCTACCCAACGGGACCACGATCTGGGTAAGCCCGGCCGTTGCACCTGGCACGCTTACACCGCCAGTTCCAAGCGACTCAAGCTGGATTGAGGTGCAGAAGGTAACTGCGCTGACCCATTCGGGCGGCGACGAGAAGTTCTCGGTTTACTCACCACTCGGCAGCTACGAAGACGTTCGCACACCGTCTGGCCGCAACCTGATGGACGTTCAAATGAGCTTCCAGGATGCGCCTGGATCGGCATTCGCAACGGCAATTGAGCTGGGAAGGGATTCCAGGGCGGCGCTGGCATGGAAGTTCAAGCTACCCGGCGGCCAGGTCAGCATCGTGTTTTCGGGCTACGCCAGCGGATTCATGATCCCGGTCCTTGACCGAAACCAGCTGATGGTAATCGCAATCACCATAGCCGTGATCGGCACGCCCAAACGCATTACAGGCTGAAAAGCCAAGCGCTACGGCAAGCGGCCCGTGGACTGGCTGAAACAAGATGAAACCCGGCAGTACCTCGTTGCGCTTGGCGAAGCTCTTAATTGTGACCCTGAGTCACTTTTAGAAACCAAGCGCGGCCGCTACCAGAGCGGTACGTGGCTGCACCCTAAATTGGGCGTGGCGTTTGCTCGGTGGCTTGACATGAAATTTTCCGTTTGGTGCGACCTTCATATTGACGCGCTCCTCCACGGCGAGCTTAACGAAAAGCAGCAGCTCGATAAGGCTTGCAGAGAGCTGAGTGATTCGCAGAGTGGCGCAAGCATTGGCGGTCGCAAAATGGCCCTGCACAGATGGCACAAATCCAGGCTGGAAGGCCAGGTAGCCCATTGGCGCGACCAGCTTCAGCTTACTCTCGGCCTCGACGCCGCGTGACGATCACGAACGCCTAAAGGGGGGCGCTCAAAGTGAGGCACCCCTTGGCAAGCTCCGTATAACCGAATGACTGTCCCGGCCTGGCGCAGCCATCAAGAACACCAAACCCCAACAACCCGCCATGAGCGGGCTTTCTCGTTACTAAGAGGTAATACCCCATGGCTACTCGCATTGCGCTTCCGAACGGCGCGACTATGCAACTCGCAGCAAGCTTTTCTGCTGCCAAACTGATCACCGCCATCAGCAACGCCAGCCCTGCCGTGGCAAGCGCTACAGCGAACGGCTTGCTCGAGGGCGACATCGTCCTGTTGGAGTCGAACTGGGGCAAGCTGAATGGTCGAGCCGTTCGAGTTTCCGATCCGGCCACCGACACGTTCTCGCTGGAAAACATCAGTACCGAGAACCTCGATTTCTACACCGCCGGCGGCGGCGCGGGCAACTTCCAGCTGGCGGCGACCTGGGTGGAAATCACCAAGATCACGGGCGTATCCCTGACCGGTGGCGAACAGCAGTTCCTGACTGTTGGCTACTTGGCTGACGACGACGACCGCCAGTACCCGACCAACCGCAACCCGATGAGCATGGCCCTGACGGTTGAAGACCAACCAACTGCCGCTTACGTGCCGGTCGCCGAGGGCTACACCGACAACAAGACCCAGACCATCCTGCGTCTGAACCTGCCTAACGGCGACAAGATCCTGTATCCAGGCTTCTGCACCATCACTGATACGCCGACTCTGGAGCGTAATGCCCTGATGACCCGCACAGTGAACTTCGCCCTGTCTGGTCGCCCGGTTCGCTACGTAAAAGCCGCGTAACTCGCGGCTTCACCCTCCTTCCAATTCGACCAACCTCCCCTTAATCGCATCAGGAGCTTCACCCATGGCCAAGATTTCCATTAAGCAGAACCCAACCTTCAAAATCGATGTAGAGATCCCGCGCATCGGTGATAAGCCGGTCAAGGTTCCTTTTGTGTTCGCCTATCGCGACCGCGAGGAATTGGCTGAGTTCGCCGACAGCGGCCTCCAGCACGGCAAAGAATTGCGGGAACTGATCGAAAAGGAATCCACTGTTCGGGAGATTTCGAGCAAGTCCGAAGAGTTCCAGGTTAAGCAGATCGAGCTGATCGTGAAGGGCTGGGGCTTCGATGACGAGCTGAACGAAGAAAACATCCGCGCCCTGGTTCGCAGCTATGCAGCGGTGCCTGATGCGATCATCGGGGCGTACCAAGAGTCCTACAACAAGGCTCGCCAGGGAAACTAATCGAGGTCGTCCGGGCGGTCTACACGCCGTCCGCCACGGCCGAGCAGGCTGCGCTGTTTGGAATGAGCCTGGACGACCTGGAAGAAGAGGTGGAGCTGTGGGCTGTCAACGCCGAAGCCTTCAGCGTGTTCAACTCCATGAGCACGCAGTGGCGAGCCGGCATGAGCGGGGCGACCGGCCTGGATTACACCTCCCTGCCGATAGTGATGGACCTGGAGGGTGTCGAAGCGGACGACCGCAAGCAGGTTTTCCGCGACGTGCGGACCATGGAGCAGGAGGCGTTGCGAGCGATGGCGGATAGTCAGGAGTAGGGCGTCGGAAATTGCGGCGCCTTATGATTGCTTTGGCGAAGCAGGGCTTGAAGGTTGAAGCTGTGCGCGCTATTTTCATGACTCATTGATCAATATTGAGCAACGCCATGAAAGCCAAAACTCTAGCCGATGCGCTGGGTTCCGTCTTCGACCTGTCACCCCGGCGCCGACATGGCAAGGTATTGCAGGCAGATTATGTGCGCCCGAGCACAGGTTCTGACAAAGATGCCATGGCGAAAGATTTCAAAGCGGTAGGTGCTGATATCCGTTGGGGTATGGAACAGCATGGCAAAAGGTAAGTCGCCATCCGGGCCGATGACTGGGCCTTGCTCAATCTTTTGGGCTATCAGTGACAGACTTATCCATATCTACGAGCTTGACGTTTGTTCCGAACATAAGCCTAGCCAATACCATAAAGAGAGAGGCGGTTTCTGAGTCGCCAGTCAAAGCGGCCTGCTTGATATTCTCCAGAAACTCTTTCTCGGCCTCGTCGCATATGTACTGCTCGAAGGGCACTCCTGCAGCGATGGCCTCTAGCTTTACAGCCTCGATCTCGTCCGAATCCATATCGCGCAGCTCCTGAAGCATTTTCTGACGAATCATGCTCGGCGGAGTTATGGGAGCCCTTTCTCCGATCACTACGGTCTTAGCGGATTTGGTTTCTAGCTCTTCCTGACTGACGTTGAGCGCCTTAGCCAGCTTAATCATCACCGTTTTGCGCGGCTTGGAAGTGCCCGATTCGTATCTTGATATTTGAGAGGGCGTTATCCCCACGGCGTCCGCAAGCTGTTGCTGCGTCATGTTTTTTTCGCCTCGCAAGGCCACAAGCTTTGAAGCAAATTCTTTAGACATGTCGTTCCCCGATATCACCCTAGAGTAATACAAACGCACGAAACTCAAAACTTGTTTGACAAATGCATGTAATGCAATAAACTCACAAAATGCAAACAGGGGGTGAGTATGAGCAATTCAAAGATAACCACGGCGGTACGAATGCTGTGCGATATGCGGGCAAAGCTTGAAAATCGGGCGGCCGAAAATGGCCGCAGTTTGAGCGGGGAGATTGTCTACCGGCTTCGCAAGTCACTGGAGCAGGAAGATGAGCAACTCAGGCAGGCATAAAAAAACCCCAAGCGTTCGAGCGCAAGGGGTTTCAGGTAACGAATCCAACTATCAGGAAAGAAACGTCATGGCGAATAATAGCACAGCTTTAACCGTGGACAACCTCCCGTCGATCACGCACGCGGGTCGCCCAGTCGTAACGACTGCATTGCTGGCAAAGCTGTACGGCTCCGATGATGGCAACATCACACGCAACTATCAGCGAAACATCGATAGATTCGTAGCTGGAAAACACTTCTTCAAGCTAGAGGGCGCGGAATTAAAGGCTTTGAAGGACTACACGTCTTCTAGTCGGGTAGTTCAGATTCCCAAAAACACCCGCCAGATGATCCTCTGGACTGAGCGCGGCGCAGCACGTCACGCCAAGATGCTCGACACTGAGCAGGCATGGGAGGTCTTCGAAAAGCTGGAAGACAGCTACTTCGGTAAAGGCCAAGCCCAGGCTCAAGCCATCGCAATCGAACACAAGCTCGAAACACTGACCCCGGCTCATCAGCGCCACATCCTGAATCGGGTGGCTGAACTGGCAGGAATGGACCGCAAGAAATACCCGGCGGTCTGGCGCGGGATCAAAGATCATTTTCAAGTGGGTAGCTACAAAGACATCCCCGACAGCCAATACCCAGCGGTCTGCGAATTCATGCTCTGTAAGCCGCTTGATGGAGAAATCCCAACTGCGCGAGTTATCGAGCAAGCAAGCGGAATCTACCTTGACCAACACGAAGCCCAGCACCTGTATCTGATGCTGGATAGATTCTGGAAGATGTTCAAGTACAAGGACAGCATGCTCTCAGCAGCAAGGGCGCTTGGGTCGTCAAGTCTGATGGACATTTTCGATCATTTGTACGACGGCCACGGATCCTACGCGACTCTCAATAAGCGCAAGGACGAGCTGACCGCGGTGTACGAATCGCTGCATGGCGCGTCGAGGAAGTCTGCATAGCCTGATCACCTTCACTAGCGCAACATGGCCCCGCACATGCGGGGCTTTGGTCGTTCCCGCTGATAGTGTTAGATTGCCGACATCAAAAAGGGAGAAACATCATGTCTGATTGGGCTGGCGCTGTTGGTGCGATAATGCTGTTGATTGTCGGTGGGGTTGTTTATTTTTTGCCAACCATAAACGCTAAAAGTCGCAAGCATCCGAATAGATCCTCTATTTTTCTTCTCAATTTGTTTTTGGGGTGGACACTCATCGGATGGGTGGCAGCGCTGGTGTGGTCAGCAACTGCTATAGCTCCGCCCGAGCCGATACGAGTTAAGAGCACTGAGGTGCCGGAGCCGGATAAATACCAGCAGCTGGAAAAGCTTGGCTCGCTGAAAGAGCGCGGACTTATCACGGATGATGAATATCAGGCAGAGAAGTCAAGGCTTCTGAGCAGCTGAGCATCTAGTTGAAAACCACCCGCTTCGGCGGGTTTTTTATTATCTGCAAACCGGCCACTGAGCCGGTTTTTTTATGCCTGGAGAAAAGCAATGGGGACTATCGGCGAACTTGGGCTTGCCATCCACTCCGAGTCGGCAGTCCAGGCCGCCGACAATCTGGATAGACTGGTCGAGTCGGGAGTCCGGGCGGAGCAGGCAGTTAATCACCTCGGGGAAACCTCTGAGCAGGCTAAAGCTCGCGTTCTCGGTCTCGCCAAGGCGGCTCTTGATTCAAGTACATATCAAGAAACCCTGAACCGCGCATACGAAGCGACGGCCGGGAGTGTGGCTGCGGCGGCTCGAGAACAGCTAAACCACTCCGCCGCAATGCGACAGAGCGCAAAATCCACAACCGAGGGCGTAGCCGCCCAAGAAAAGATCGCCGCATCTGAAAAGAAGGCTACCGCCGCAATAGCGGAGCAGCGGACTCAGCTTGAAAAGCTGTTGGCGCAAATCGACCCAACTACTGCTGCGCTTGCCAGGCTGGGCGATCAGCATCGCCAGCTGGAGAAGTTCAAGGCGGCCGGAGTTCTCGATCCTGCCACCTTTGCTGAGTACAAGACCAGGCTTCAGCAAGCAGAACAATCCCTGAATGGTTTCGGGAAAACACTTAACAGCACAGACATGTCCGCAAGAGCAACCGCTGCTGCTTTGCGGACAGTTCCATCCCAGATCACCGACATCGTTACATCCATAGCTGCCGGCCAGCCAATCATGATGGTGGCCATCCAGCAGGGCGGCCAGCTTAAGGATTCCTTTGGCGGGGTTGGTGCTGCTGCCAAGGCGGTGGGGGGGTACGCTGCCGAGCTGATAAGCCCACTTAGCGCCGCTGTCGCCGCGGCCGCCGCTGTCGGAGCGGTATTCTATGATGCCGCAAGAGAGATTAGTGTTTTCAATGAGGCTCTTTACTCAGGCACAGCCTCATCTGGGCAGACCGTAGAAAGCCTTGCGGCGATATCGAAAACTATCTTCGCTATCACTGGTGACATGTCGAGCGCAAAGGACGCCGTGATTGCCCTGTCCGGGGCGGCCAAGCTGAGCGCGACCCAGTTCGTCAACCTTGCTGAAGCCTCTGCGTCTATCGCTGAATTCACTGGCGCCAATGCGGCCGAGGTAGCGAAATCCCTTGGTGATGTTGGCGACAGCGCAACTAAGGCTGCCGAAAAGATCAGTGCGAAGTATGGGCTGCTAACTAGCGCCCAATACGAGGTGATTGCCGCCCTGGATGAGCAGGGTAAAAAGCAAGAGGCGCTTGATGCATTGAGCGGATTTCTCAATGAGAACGCCCAAAAGCGCCTAGCTGCATACAAAGCCTCTCTTTCTGGAATTGAGAGCAAGTGGAACGATATCAGCACGGCGATCAGCAACGCTTACAGCAAGGTCAAGGCGGAGCTATTTCCAGACCTTAACAAAGAAGCGGAGATCATTGAGCGAATCCTGAAAACCCGAAAGGATGGAGGGGTTGCAGGTGCTATTTCGAATGGCCTTAGCAAGGCAAACAGTCTGCTGGGGCTGGGCGATGGCGAGAATGATGACTCAACTCCAGCCCTAGAAAAGAAGCTGGCGCTGATAAGAGAGCGCATCCGTCTCGGGCAGCAAGAAGCGACCGTCTCGAGCGAGGCCGGCAAGGCAGATCAGCTCCGAATTGAGGCGCAGGCAAAGTGGGAATCACGCCACAAAGCAAACCTGTTCGATCAGGCAAAGCTTGAAGATGATATCAATGAAACAAGAAAGCTCGGCCTGGCCGCTGGAAAGTCCCAGATTGAGATCGACAAAGAAGTCGCCAACATCCAGGCGAAGTACGACAAAAGCCAGCCAAAAGGAAAGGTTGGCGCCGTAGATCTCACCGGCTTCAACGACGCCGACAACAAGCTCAAATCCCTCACTGCAAGCTTCCAGAACTCGATGCGGATTCTGGACGCCTCGCAGAAGGCCGGCCTGATCAGTTCTCAGCAGTATGCTGAGCAGAAGTCGGCATTGATCGGCAAGGAGAAGACCGAGGTCGAGGCCGCTTATAACGGCCAGATCACGGCTCTTGAAGCTGTGCGTGAGAAGTCGACCACTACCGGCGCCCAGCGTATTCAGATAGACCAGAAGATCGCCGACGCGCGGTCGAAGATGGTCGACGCCCTGAAGAAGCTGGACGCTGATCAGGAAGTGCTGTCCATCGAGATGCGTGGCCGATTGGACAAGGACGAGGCCGCGATCAAGGCGTTCGCGCAGACGGTTCAGGACAGCCTCAATCTCGCTCAGCGAGGGCTGGACAGTCAGCTGGCCGGGTTCGGTCTGAGCGATCGGGCACGCCAGCGTCTTCAGGAAGACTTGAAAATCCAGCAGGATTATCAGGACAAGCTGGAGAAGCTGACACGGGACCGTGGGCGCAACCAAATCAGCGAGAGCGTCTACCAGCAAGAAACGCAAATCCTCAATGACGCACTCGCAACCCGCTTGCAAAAGCAGGAAGACTTCTATCGTAAGGAAGATGCCCTCAGGGGCGACTGGTCGAACGGCGTATCGCGCGCCTGGAGAAACTACGTCGACGAGGCCAACGATGCCGCCGGGATGACCCAGTCTGCCTTCAGCAGTGCCTTCACAGGCATTGAAGATGTATTCGTCGACTTCATCACCACGGGCAAGGCGTCGTTTAAAGACTTCGCTGACTCGGTGCTCGCCGATCTGGCGCGAATCGTGGTCAAGCAGCAAGTCATCGCTCCGCTGCTGCAATCGATGTTCGGCAGCACGTCATCGGGCGGCGGTATCGGCCAGGCTTCGGGCGAGATGTTCGGCGGAGGAACTGGATCGGGATTTACTGACATCCTGTCGATGGGCCAGAAGGCTATCGGCTTGTATCAAAGTGGTGCCGGTCAGGCGTTCATGTCTGGCTTTCAGTCGGGCGCCGGCATAGTCGGCGGTATCGAAAGCGGCCTCACTGCTGGCTATGCATCCCTTGCTGGCTCAATAACTGGCAACACCGCGGCTATCGGCAGTTTGCAGGCAGGCTACACAGGCTCGGCCATGTCGAACTGGGTCGCCGGGCAGGCCGGGTCAGGAGCGAGCGCGGCAACAGGCGCGGCTTCTGGTGCTGCGTCCGGGGCCGGTGCGGGCGTCAGCACGCTGGGTGCCGCCGCATACGGCATTGGTGGCGCGATCATGGGCTACCAGCAAGCAGGCATTAAAGGTGCTGTGACTGGAGCGGGCGGCGCTGTAGCTGGTGCATACGCAGGCGCCGCAATTGGTAGTGTTGTCCCGATCATCGGCACGGCGATTGGCGCCGCAATAGGTGCAATCCTTGGAGGAACTGTTGGCTCATCTATTTGGGGGGGCGAATGGCAAACAAAGGATCAGGGTTTTCAGCTCGGAGTCACCGACAATGAGTTTGTCGGCAGCCAGTACGAATACCAGAAAAAGAAAGGCGGACTGTTCGGTAAGAACAAGAAGCGCACCCGACTTTCTGCACTTGATCCAGAGATGCAGAAGTCGCTGGACGGCGCGTACGACGCTACGGAAGGCTCCGTCCTCACGCTGTTTGATCGCCTCAACGTTCAGCTGAATGACGGCGTTCTCGACGGCCTCAACATTGCTTCAACCAAGATCAGCACGAAGGATAAGACGGCTGAGCAGATCCAGGAAGAAATCACCAAGTGGTTTGGTGGCGTGGCGGACTCCATGGTTTCCGCTGTCGATTCCGCAACTGGAGCAGGTCTAGGCGGTTTCAACTTCGAAAGCCTGACCACGTTCGTCAACAACCTGTACTCCGTCAACGACGTGTTGAAAAACCTGAATGTCGGGCTTTTCGATCTCAACGTTAACGGCGGGTACATGGCGCAGAGTCTGTCGGCCATGGCAGGTGGGATTGAGGCGCTAACCACCAGCGCGAGCACCTATTACGACAACTTCTTCACGGATACGGAGAAGGCTGACGACACGCTCGAGGCTGTCCGCAAGCAGTTCGAAGCAATTAACATGACGCTTCCGGCCAGCCGCCAGGGCTATCGAGACATTATCGAGGCGCTGGACGTGACCACTGAGGCAGGGCGGGCGATGTTCGTCACGCTGACGGGTCTTGCCGGCAATGCTGCTTCGGCCTATTCGATTCTCGAGCAGCGGGCGACCGACGCGCAGCAGAAGGCGGCCGCAGCAGCTCAAGCAATCATAGACGGCCTAATGGGCTCGGTTTCCAGTGCTCAAGGCGCCGTACAGCGCGCCATCTCGGCCCAGCAGAAAGCCGCACAGGATGCTTACAACGCTCGCGTCACTTCGCTTAATGACATGGTCAGCACCGCGACGGAAAACGTCAGCGGCCTGACTTCTGTCGGTAACGATCTGGGCGCTGCGCTCAAAGCTCTGCGTGGCGATTCGGATGACGCCGTGAAGATGCTGCGGGCCCAGGCACAAGCCACGCTGCAAAGCGCGCTGGCCACGGCTCGTTCCGGTGGGTCGCTGTCCGGCTTCACCGGCTTGAGTGATGCGCTGGATACGGTCAGCAGCAACAACACTGATTTGTACGGCTCCATGGAGGACTTCGCTCGGGACCAGGGTCGCACGGCTAACGTCGTGGCCGAGCTGAACGGGATCAACGGCAAGCAGCTCACCACCGCCGAGAAGTCGCTGAAGGGTCTGGAGACGCAAGTCGAACTGGCCAAGGCGGCGTATGAAGCACAGATGGCTCAGTTCGATTCGCAGCTTGAGTTCGCCCAGGCGCAAATGGACGCCCTCAACGGCGTCGACAACTCGGTCATGGGTGTTACGGCCGCCGTCAATGCCATGAACGCGGCAGTGGTCGCGGCGCTGATGGCGCAGGCATCAGGTGCAGCACAAGCCAATACCCCGCAGAACAACGCCACGCTCGTCGACACCATCTACAAGTCGGTGCTCGGGCGCGACACCAAAGGGGACGAGGCGGGCGCTGCGTTCTGGGCTGCGCAGCTGCAGTCCGGCGCGCTCGGATATGACCAAATCGCGGCGGCCATTGCTCAGGGCGCGCTGGGTAACGGTGCGGAGTCAGCGGCGACCAAGGCCAATGCCGGGAAGTTTCTCGGACTGCCAGGCTATGCCACTGGCGGCTTGATCAATGGACCTGGCACTGGAACCAGCGACAGCATCTTTGCCCGGCTTTCGAATGGCGAATACGTCATGAGCGCTGACGCGGTGCGGATGTTCGGAACTGGGGTGCTCGATCAGATGAATTCCGGTCTTGTCCCGGCTTTCGCTACTGGTGGGGGAATTGGAGAAACCGGGCCACAACTGGAAGTCACCGGCCCGAGTCGGATCTTCAATGCCAACCAGACGGCTTCGATGTTGCGGGGTGGCGGTGATAACGCTGCGCTTCTGTCCGAGCTCAAGCAGATGCGTGAGGAAAACAAATCGCAGCGGTTTCAGATCGCCAAGACAAATCAGCAAGTCGCCACGTTGCTTCAGAAATGGGACGCCGAAGGCGCACCGAAAGAAAGGGACTATGCCCTATGAGACTCATCAAACCGGTTGAAATAACGCCGGCCAAGCTGATCAGCAGCAACGTGCCGGAGACGGAATATCCGGCCTGGGTCGCTGGGTCTTATGGTCTGGGCGACAAGCGAATCAAAGACCATCACATCTATGAGTCGCTGGCCGCTGCCAACACCGCCGATCCATCTGACGCGACGAAATGGTTGGATTTGGGATTTACCAACCGCTGGCGGATGTTCGACAACAAGGTTGAATCACTGACCACTCGCGCTGGCACGATTGAAATCACGATCAAGCCGGGGGCGGTGGTCAACTCCCTGGCCTTGTTCAACCTCAAGGGCAAGTCGGTCACGGTCACGATGGTTGACGCGGTGGAGGGTGAGGTTTACCGCAAGCAAATCAGCCTTGTCGATGCCGGCGTCACCAATTGGTATGACTGGTTTTTTGAGCCGGTTGGTATCCGCACGGACGTCGTGGTGTTGGATATGCCGGCCTATGGTTCGGCCAATGTCGTGGTGACCATAGACGCAGGAGCCGAGGAAGCCGCTGTCGGACACTTGGTTATCGGAGCGGTCAAGCAGATTGGCACCGCGCTTTATGGCAGTTCGGTCGGGATCAACGACTACAGCCGCAAGTCCACGGATGAGTTCGGCAACACCGTTGTAATTCAACGATCGTTCTCCAATCGAGCCGAGTTCGATGTCGCCCTTGATACCTCTGAGGTGACCAAGGTTCGTCGGCTGCTGGCTGAGCTACGGGCCACGCCGGTGGTGTGGATCGGCGAAGAATCTTATGAGGCCACCATCCTGTTTGGTTTTTACAAAGACTTTCAGATCGTGTTTTCCGGTCCGACTGTTTCCGACTGCTCAATTACTGTTGAAGGGGTTACTTAATGGCTAATCCGCCTGTTATTCCAAACCTGCCGCCAGCGCCGACACGAAGCGATGGCCCGGCCGATTTCACGCCCAAAGCGGACGCGATGATTGCAGCGCTACAGCCGATGGTAGCGGCAGAAAATGCACTCGGCGCCTGGATGAACGGCACAGCGCAGCAAGTAGCGGAAGACGCGCTATACGCTGGTCAGGCCGCAGATCGAGCAGAGGCAGTTGACACCAATGTCAGCGAGCAGGTTGCCGCTGCCACAGCAGCAGCAAACAACGCCGCGGCCTCGGCAGTCGCCGCCGAATCCGCCCCTGGCTCAATCGGCAATCTCGCTTTGTTGCATGCCGTCGCCCTCTCTTTTTAGGAATTAAAAACATGTCCAATACATTTACCGCACCCTTTGTTCAGACCTACAAAACGCAGTCCGCCATCGCGCCGACAGCCGTTACCGGTATCGGTACATCCAGTATCGTTGGCGCTGTTCCTGTTTGTACCGCTGGTTCTAATGGGGCACTGGTCACTAAGCTGACGGCGATCCCAAGAGCGACGGTTACAGCTTCGTCCCTGGTTCTGTTTCTTGTGAAGTCTTCCGCCCCGACCGTATTCAACCTGATCGATTCCGAGCTGATGGCCGGATACACCCTCGCCTCTACCACTGCCATCCCTGAAACGGTTTTTGGCAACATTAGCGACGACACGCCGATCCGCCTTGAGGCAGGGGACGCCCTCTATGCGGGCTCCCAAGTGGCACTAGCTGCTGGCATAGTTTTTACGGCTCAGTGGGGCAACCTGTAATGGGCAGCCGGGAACTGGGAAATCCGCTAGGCAATCCTTTCGGGTTGCCTAGAAAAGCCGGCGGTGGGTTAAAGACGATAAATCCGACCATTGTCGATTTCATAAACGGGGCTTCCGGCACCTATACGATTCCTGACGGGTTCTCGTTTTTTCGCGTCACGGCAGTAGGGGCGGGGGGTTCTGGCTCCTTTACTGTCGGCAACAGTGGTGGCGGCGGCGGTTTGGCGAGAACCGGCATTCTTCCTGTAGTGCAAGGGCTGGCAATCTCATATAGCGCAGCAGCCGTACCTACGACAAATAGCGACGGCGCTGCGTCTACCGCGTCTTTCGGCGCCGTTTCCCTTGCGGGTAATGGGGGTAAGGTGTCCGGGGCAGGCGGAACAGGCGCGGGCGGGGACTTCAATTTTACTGGCGGATCTGGAGTGAATCGGGGCGGCGGCGGTGCAGCCGGCCCGAATTCTAATGGTGGCGATGGTGCGGCCAACAACACCAACGACCCCGGAGGTAACTCGACCGATGGGGGTGGCGGCGGTGTCGCCTCCCTAGGCTCTACCCGAGGAGCGGGTGGCGGCGGCGGGGTAATGGCAAAGGGCGCGTCACTTTATCCTAACGGCGGCCTTGTTTCTTCAGGTGGTGCAACCAAGGAGTACTGGGGGGCTGCCGGGCTCACACAGTTCACGCTGAGTGGTGGTAATGGCGGAGACTGGGGCGGTGGCGGTGGCTGCCGCGCAGTAGGGGCTTCAGGGGGAACGGGATCTGTAGGTGGCTATGGCGGGGTGAGGGTCGAACTATGGTAAAGGTACAGAACGATATCGCAACGCGCGAGCCCCTTCCGCAGTTCCTGCAAGGCTTGCTGCCTGAATCGCTCACCGATCTGTCGTGGACCGATCCGGCGCTAGGCGTGCAGGGTGTGGCCTGGTGGCCCGAAGAAAACACTGAAGGCGAACTCGGCGCCGACAAGAAGTGGGGCGCCGAGGTATTGACCATCGACGCCGAGCGCAAAGTGGTGAAGGTCGCCCGCAAGCAGGTGGCTATGACAGCGGCCGAAAAGGCGGCTCGGGATGCGCTGCTTGCTGCTGATTGGCGCGATCGGATTGCGGCTCGTCGCTATGCCGCCGAGACATCCGGCACGATGATCGCCGGCATGCCGATCGATACCGACGACCGCAGCAAGACGCTGATCAATGGCGCGGCATTGCGGGCGTACCGGAGCACTGACTACGTGTTGCGCTGGAAAACCTCAGACGGCTTTGTCGATCTGCCAGCCGCCCAGGTGCTGGCGATTGCCGACGCCGTAAGCGAACACGTTCAGCTCTGTTTTGACCGTGAGGATGTGCTTCTCGGCGCAGTGGCCGACGGCTCGATCACCGCTGAGATGCTGGAAGAGGGGTGGCCTGCATGAGCCGTTTTATCACCACGCTGAAAACCGACCAGACCGACCGCCGAACCTACACGCTGCTGGCTGACCTGGTGCTGGCCGATGAGTACGAGCGCACGATCATCGTCCCCGCTGGCTTCGTCACCGACTTCGCCAGCATCAAGGTGCTGCACAACGCCTTTCTATTCGTGCTGTTCGCGCTGGTGTCGGGGTACGGGAACTATGCCGCGACCATTCATGACTGGCTGTACTTCGGCGGGCAGGTAAGTCGCAAGGAGGCGGATGCAGTTCTGTACCGGGCGTTACGTGCGGAAGGGGTGGCGAGGTGGAGAGCGTATTTGTTCTGGCTGGGAGTCAGGCTAGGCGGCGCGAAGCAATACAAGACCCCGACCCGTTCGGGGTTTTCTTCGTCTGGAGACTGAAAAGACGAAGCCCCGGTGAGCTGTAATCACCAGGGCTTCTATTTCTGCGATGGGGACATCGAGAACTTGCCGCCAATGTTACCAGGGGGGATAAAAAAGCAAAACCCCGGCGGTTCGCAGTCGCCGGGGTTTCTATTTTCTCTGCGTACCCTCATAGGCGGAGAACGTGCGTAGGATCCTACCAGCGCCACCGCCATGAGCCAACCGCCAGCCTAATGGCTATCGACTACAGATTTCAGTTATACAGCCCGCCTAGTGCGGGTTTCTTTTTGTCTGGAGAAAACATGACCGCCACCGAGAAAGACCGAGACATCCTTGCGCGCACGCTGTGGGGCGAAGCTAGAGGTGAAGACCTGATCGGCCAGATTGCCGTTGCCTGGACTATCCGCAACCGAGTGAACGACGGCAATGCCAAATCATGGTGGGGGGAGGGTTACGCGGGCGTATGCTTGAAGCCATGGCAGTTCAGTTGCTGGAATAAGAACGACCCGAACTATCAGTTTCTGATTGGCGTGAAGCAAATCCCGTTCCGCGAGCTGGCGCAATGTCGGATTGCTGCTGACCAGGTGATCGACGGCAAGGTGGCAGACCCTACCGGCGGCGCCACACATTACTACGCCACCAGCATCAAGGCGCCGGCGTGGTCGGCGAAGGCCAAGCAGACCTTGAAGCTCGGGCACCACATCTTCTTCAAGGATGTCCCGTAACGGCGATCATTCTTCCTCGCTATCGCGCCTTTCCCTGAGCAGGCGTTGATTTTCCTGAAACAAGACGTCGGCCTGATGGGCGATGTTGGCAAATCTACTGAGCTGGCCAGCCTGCTCACTTATTTGGCAGTGGAGCCGGGCAACGTCGGATTGAGCTTTCTTCAATTCAACCTTGAGCTGGTCGTTTTCCTGAACCAATCCCTGCACGTTCTCGAGTGCTCTCGCCAATTTAAGGGTGAGCGCCTCGAATTCGTTCTCGTACATCCTGAGCTGGTGACGGCAGGTTTCGACTGGCTCAGGGGTTCCGAGCCAGTCGTCGGTGTCTTCTATATAGAGGGGATCCACGGGAATGCCTTGCTGAATACTGGTTGCATATACAGTAATCGAGGTGGGCAGAACGGGCGAGCGTGAAGCGACGAGCTGTAAGGTTTTGGATTGGTGTTCAGTCGGCAGGACGCCGGGAGGGTGCCAAAAAGGCTCAGTGACTTTCCGAGTGACTTTGTAAAACGCGGTTGCGCACAGTTAGGCATCGTTGCAGCGAGCGCCCGGCGCGAAGCCTCTGATTTGGCGGGCTGTAGAGCAGTCCGCTTGCATGGGGTGCTAGGGGTCGAGTGTTCGAATCACTCCGTCCCGACCATATTTACTGAGTAAAATCAGACACTTAAGCCGATCAGTCAGATCGGCTTTTTTGTGCCTGCGCAAAACCCGCGCAAAACTACCCGGTGATTTCGCTGATATTCAAATCAGGAATTGCCTCTGACCAGACGATCTCGGCATGGTCTTTCTGGTAGTTCTTCGTCATGGTCTCGCTGGCGTGGCCGGCGATCTTCTGACCGTCCTTCCCGGCTTTCTGATACAGGTGCAGCGACAGCGCTCGCACTTCATGGAAGCCCGGCATTTCCTCTTCCTTCCATCCCTTGTAACAACCCGCCGCATCCCGGGCCTCCTTGAAGGCTCGCGTCAAATATCGCTCTTCGACCTGCGTCCAGTGGTCCTTCGTCTGCGCCTGCTTCTGCTTTTTGCGGTCTGGGCGGCGATGGATCAGGTAGGGCGAGACGATGTCATCCCGGCACCGGCTGATCACCGCCTGGAGTTCTTCGGTCACTTTGAACCGGATCCACGCCGCGTCGCTAGCCTTGGCCGTCTTTTGCTGAACCACATACAAAAACCCTTCCCGAACACCATCGAACCGCATATTCAAGATGTCCGTCCGGCGCTGCGCGGTGATCAGCGCCAGGTCGATCGCGTTCTGCAGCCAGAACGGTGACTTCTCCCGGATGGCCTTCAGGCCTTCGACGGTGTGTCGCTTGCGCTGCTTCTTCTCAATTCGATTGATGGTGCTGGCCGCCGGGTTGTCCGGGCACAGGCCTTTTGCTGCTGCATGGTTGAAAATGTCGATCAGAAGGGCTCGGCACTGGTTTGCAGTGCGCGGGGTGAGGACGTCCAGCATCTCCGCGATCATGCGGATCGTGATCTGATCGATGGCTTTGCCTTCGAACTGTTTCCGGAAACGACGGAAATGCACGGCTTACAGGCCCAAGGTTCCTTTCGCCAGTTCCCTCGGTGGCAGCACGTCGCGTTCGTATGCGTCCAGGAAGCCGGCGAACGATTCGGATGTACTGCCCATAACCGCGCCGATCAGGTCGGCGCCGCGCATGAACTCCAGATTCAATTGCTTAGCCGCATCAATCGCTTTGATTCGGTCCGATCCGAACTGGAACCACTTACCGTCGGTAGAGATACGCATGACCTCATCGCTGTAGGTCACCTCCGCGAAGCTCAGGCCGCGGTGAACGAGTACGTCCGCCTGCGTGACGCGCACTTGCCTTGCATCAGCTGCGACTCAATGCCGAACGACAACGACCTGATGACGTGCAGTCGCTGGGACGCTGGCCACTACCGATCTGTCGGCGCCTGCCCGGACCGGCGCGGGTCGCTGCTGAGATGGATGCCTTCTTCGGCGTCAGCATCGACACAAAGAACTGGGCGCGTGACTGGATGGGACTCTGGGAAACCCTGAAAGAAGTCATTCAGGAAGTGGATATTCAGACACAACAACCTATTTGGCAGGTTATTCACGCGGAAAAAGATATAGAGGCGGCATAAACATATGGATTTGACGGCGAATTGCGGTTATCTTTCCCATAGTGCGCAATTCACGCAACACGCACACGAATACCTGAGCCCGGCCATCGAGCCGGGTTTTTTATGCTCGTTACTGGCGCATTGCCATTGTCCGTTCTTGAGATATCTGATCAAATTTACTTGGCTAGAAATCCTCCCGACGTTGCTAGACGGCGTATGAGGGGATTGAGCTAAGAATGCTAACGTTTAGCAAGCTGGGTCATAGATCGGAAAAGGGAAGAACAAGTTTGAGCGGAGTCTTAGAGACATTTAGTTTTGGCAAGGCAGTGGCAGTTCAAGCATGGCCAACATTTTGGCTTGCTTTGATATGCATTGGGGTTGTCTTGATCGTTATGAATTTGGTCTTGAGCACAAATTACCAGCGAAGCTTTGGTGAGGTCCTATTCAAGAAGGGCTATGTTTTGGCTTGCCTAGTTATATTCGCGCTTTGCGTGGCTATTCCACATGGCTGGGAGTACTTGCTGCATCCGGTTGTGGATTCGGGCGGGTTCGATAGCAAAGAAATCGACTCCCCTGAGAAAGTATTGTTTTTTGGCGATCTGGTAGGTTCAGTTATCGGACTTCTTGCGGCATTTGGTGCAAGTATCGGGTATCAGAAGACGCACTAAAATGCTTTTTTAGATGCTGAGATTTATCAGCATAAACCCCGCCTTGCGCGGGGTTTTTTATTGCTTGAATTCCACTGCAGCCGGGACAGCCTTCGGGAAGGCAGGACGTCGATAGCCGGATAGTGCGACGTACGGAATCAATGCCAGCAGCCCGCGCACCCTGACCTCAAACATGCTTTCAGGGTGGCGCGTGACTGGATCAGCGAGATAGATGCAAAGGGGCGTCGACGTTGAGAAGGCCTTTGGCCGACAGCTCGGAAAGACGAGCGCACCTATTCAGGGCCTCTGCATTCGCAGGGGCTCTTTCGCATCTAAGAGGTAGACGATCAAGAGCGAATACCGGCAGATCTTTGAGTCGATCATTTCACAGGAAGCCAAATTGGCTGAGGTGAAGCGAATGCACGATGAAGCTGTCACCCATCTAGAGCAAACAACTGAGTGGGTATGCGGCTGCGCTGTCCTGCGCGATGGCCGTTTTGAGGATTACCTACGGAGGCGGCACACGTCGCCAGATGCTGGTGGAGGGCGCCATTTGCGGCGGCCTTACACTGACCATCATCAGCGGCCTGGATTTCTTCGGCCTGCCACAGAGCATGGCCACCTTCGCCGGCGGCTGGGTAGGCTTTCTGGGAGTGGAGAAGATCCGGAACATCGCGGCTCGGGTGACTGACTTCAAGTTGCCGAGCCGCAAGGCCGAGTAAGTCGCGACACGTTTCGAGAATCATCAAGTTGTGTCGCGACACGCGACGAGGAGAGCAACATGGATAACCAGCACAAGAAGATCACCGGCTACCGCGATCTGATCCAATCTGAAATCGACAGCATGAATTCGATCAAGACTCTTGAGGCGGACGCCGGCGAATTGTTCAAACAGATTGGTCAGATTGAAGGTGTCGACTCGCGACTGCTGGCATTGGCCAAGACCAACTTGCAGCAAGGCTTCATGTGGTTCGTTCGCTCGATCGCAAAACCCGCTGATCCTTTCAACTGATGTTCATTGGTTCATATGCGGACTTTGTACAATTCCCAGCAAGCGTTGATGGCCTCTTCGCGGGTGACAAAGAGTGTTTTCGCTTGTTCTGGGTGCGGAATTTTCAGGTCAGTAATGGGGCTTAGCAAAGTCAAAAAATCCCGAGGATCGCGATTCACGTGCACTTCCTGCATCTGAGTCAGTAAATAGCCCTCTGCCGTAAGAATCGCAACAGCTGCCTCCTTGTGATTACGGGCAAAAGCGATCGCGGTCTCATTTGCCTTATCGCGATTCCCGAGCAACAGCATGGAGGCCGCGAGCTGCACTGCGGCCTGGCCTGCCTGGTTTATGAAGTCAATCATGTCCAATAGATCCTTGTGGTTGGCTTATCCGACATTGGGGGTCGTTTCGTGCGAAATCAAGCTTTGGTGGGATCGCAGCGACCGGTACCGTCAGCCGAATAGGGCCGAAAGACGAAGTCACGGTGTTCGGTCTCGGGCCAAAGTGCCACGACCTGCAATGTCTGGGTGCGATGCTGCTCGGCGAGCAGAAACTGATTGATGTGCTGCTGGATGGCGGGGAAGAGTAGGTGTGCCGCAGGTGAATGCGGCACGAAAACTAAAATTTTCTGCGCTTAACGGCTCGGGAAGACGACACATTGCACCAATGGCTGGGACGCTGCGATGCACTCCTCACCTCGTTCGTGCAACGGCTGATAGAGACTTCCCAAAATAAACCCCATGATCGCCCAAATAACGCAGTAGATCTTAGGGCGTTCTTTTGGGCCATCTGTACCATTTGCGTACGCGATGCCCTTCCGCAGCTGGCGGGCTAACAAGTAAAGCAAAGGGCATAAAACTGCTAAAGCAAAGCTGAATAGGCCAATCGTAGGGGTCATGTCTGTTTCTCAAAAGCTGATAGGGAGCTCAATCCTTTGTGCGGTTCTCAGTCCAGCCAAAAAATGACGTCATTTTAATGACTGCCTGATTGGATCCAACTAATACAGGCAACACGCCATCTTTTCAATCCCTCCTTCTAACTATCAGTGAACCCTTATGACAACCAAGCAACCCGACTGGGAGGCGATCGAACGAGCCTGCCCAGCCGAGATTGCAAACATCTGGGCTTACTGAGCAGGCAAGCAACAATTCCGGGCTCTACGCATTCCGGAGCGATCATGAAAATGATGACTGCTACTGCAAGTACTAAGTAAATCGTGTTTTTCATCCTGCGAGCCTCGTTGGTTAATGAGCGCTCATTAGGCCCCGGCTGGCTCGCACATTGGCGGGCAATCTGCCCCTCTTTTGGGGGCGAACTCTGAATTGAGAAGGTTCTTCTGGTATGAATCGGCCGCGTCCTCCTGCGTGATTGGTCGAGCTATCCGATCTTTCGGATTTCGGCACCCGCCTGATGCCAGCCCCCGAAGTATGGGAATGGCTCCAAGCCGAGATCCTTGCCGACACAGGCAGCATCCACAACGAAGACCACGCCCATCTGATCGATGCGGACATTCGTGTGATGTGGGCATCTGCTGCCTTCACGAAGAAGGGGCGGACAGTAGTTGGCCAGGCCGAACAGGTATCGTTCCGCGCTGGTGGTTGGCAGAAGGCTCGGATGGAACAGCAGATGCTGGATTGGTTCGGCGACGTTCCGGGCTACATCATCACCCTGGCTGCCGACTACTGCGCCCAGTGCAGCGACGCTGACTTCTGCGCTCTGGTCGAACACGAGCTGTATCACATAGCCCAAGCGACCGATAAGTACGGTCAGCCAGCGTTCACCCAAGATGGTTTACCCAAGCTTGAGATGCGCGGACACGACGTTGAAGAGTTCGTCGGTGTGGTGCGTCGGTATGGGGCGAGCCCTCAAGTGCAAGAGCTGGTGGAGTCGTACCCCGAGCAACTGATCCGCGCGTACCTGAATGGCCAGTTCGTCAACCTGACGTCCGGGTCGATCTACCACGCCTACGACCGCAAGCTGAACCAGTGCTTCGACACAGTGCAGCCAGGCGAGCCGCTGTTCATCGGCATGGACTTCAACGTCGGCAAGATGGCGGCGATCACCCATGTCAAACGTGACCAGGGCCTGCCGCGCGCCGTGGACGAGTTGATGGATGGCTATGACACGCCAGACATGATCCGCCGGATCAAAGAGCGGTACTGGGAACACACCAACCGCAATGCCAGCACGGTCGTGCACACCGCGATTCAGCATGTGTCGTCTCAGGCGCGCATGGAGGTGGCCAAGGCCAACACGGACATCGTGTCCGAAGTGGAGATGGTCGCCACGCTGGACAGTAAAACCAGCCAACAATGCCGGTCGATGGACAAACGAAGGTTTCCGGTCGATTCCGGGCCGAGGCCACCGTTTCACCCGAATTGCCGTACGACGTTCGTTCTGCTGACCAGGCTCAGCGAGATGTTCGCCAAGGGCGCTACGCGGGCAGCGGTGGGCGCAGATGGAGCAGGACAGGTCAGCGCGAGCCTCGACTATTACCACTGGCTTCAGCAGCAGCCTGCTTCGTTCCAACACGTGGCAATCGGGCCGATGCGGGCAAAGCTGTTGCGCGAGGGCGGACTGAGCATTGAGCGTTTCGCAGAACTACAGCTTGATCGCAATTTCGCGCCGCTGACGTTGGTGCAAATGAAGTTGTTGGAGCCTCTGGCATTCGAGCGTGCAGGATTACTTGACCTATAGTGCCTTTGATGTCAGTTTTTTTCGAATTCTAGGGACGGGGCGGATTTGATGCTAAGTAATATTAATGGCGTAGATAAAAAAATTGTTTTTGATTTTGCATATGACTTTTTATGTGAGTTTAATCCTTGCCTTTCGCGAAGATCTTCGATGTTTAAATCATATAATAAGGGGCTTGGTGAATTTAGGGCTATTTTATATGACTTATTCCATAGGGGGCGTCTAGCCAGAGAGGTCGCTAACTCGATTTTTCTAGCGCTGATTCTTATTAGGCGTAACGAGATTCTAAGGTCAAATGTAACGAGGAAAAATATAGAATTTGCGTTCTCGTTGATTGGCGATCGTTCGAGAGTCTCAAGCAGGGACGTGCGACGAATTTGTAGGATTATGGTTGCGCACTATAGGATTGAAAGAGCTGCAAACTCAGGTGGCGCATTTCAAATTTTTTCTAGTTTACATGAATCGGGTGCGGCGTATGAGTATGAGAGGTTTCTGACCTCGATGACACCCCATATCGATGTTTTGGAAATGTGTTACGACTTCAAATTGAGCTGATTAGATCTGAATAACTATAAACCCGCTCCGGCGGGTTTTTTTATGCCTGTAAAGCGGGCGACATATTCCCAAGGGGTGCATCAACGTGGCAGAAGAAAACGAAATCGACCTGGAAAATCCGGCAGTCAAGGCCGCTATCGCGACTGCCGTTGAAGCTTCCGTTTCTGGCCTGAAAACCAAGAACACCGAGCTGCTGGGCAAACTGAAAGACACCACCGGCAAGCTCACTCAGTTCGAAACGCAGTTCGAAGGCATCGACATCGACGCCGTCAAAGGTCTGCTCAGCCGAGCAGGCCAAGACGAAGAAACCAAGCTGCTGACCGAGGGCAAGGTGGATGAGGTCTTCAATCGCCGCACCGAGCGCCTGCGTGGCGACTACGACAAGCAGTTGAAGACCGTTACGGCGCGAGCTGAGAAGGCCGAAGCATTCGCTGCCAAGTTTCAGGGCAAAGTCCTGAGCGATTCGGTGCGCGGTGCTGCACTGAAAGCCGGCGCACTGCCGGAAGCAACCGACGACATCATTCTGCGCGCCAAAGGCGTGTTCTCGCTGAACGAAGAGGGTGAAGCGGTCGCCGTTGATGAATCCGGCCAGGTCATCCTTGGCAAAGACGGCAAGACCCCTCTGACTCCGCTCGAATGGGCGGAATCACTGCGCGAAAGCGCACCTCATCTGTGGCCAAGGGCCTCAGGGACACAAGCCCCGGGCGGGGGTGGCGGCCAGGCTGCATTCAAGCGCTCCGAAATGACTGCCGAGCAAAAGCGCGACTACCAGCGCAAGCACGGCCAAACCGCATACCTGCAATTGCCCAAGTAAGGGGATTCACCCATGGCAACGACTGTGAACAGCGACCTGATCATCTACAACGATGAGGCGCAAACCGCATACCTGGAGCGTGTCCAGGACAACCTCGATATCTTTAACGAATCGTCCAATGGCGCGATCGTGCTCGACAACGAGTTGATCGAAGGCGACTTCCGCAAGCGTGAGTGCTTCGAATTCGTTTTCGTACATCCTGATCTGGTGTCGGCAGGTTTCGAGCGAAGTCGGGGTACCGAGCCAGTCGTCGGTGTCTTCTATATAGAGGGGATCCACGGGAGCGCCTTGCTGATTACTGTTTGGATGTACAGTAATCGAGCCGACGCAAGCGGGCGAGGGTGAGGCGACGAGCTGTAGGATTTTGGATTGGTGTTCGTCGGCAGGACGCCGGAGGAAGGCTAAGCACTGTAGGAAAATACAGCGCTAAGTTGTTGATTCTTATAGTGTGTAAAGGCGCTTTTTTACCCTGCGCTTTTAGGGCTGTTTTACTTATGCATCAATAGGTTGCGTGTGTTTCGGGGTCACCTTGACATAGTGGGGGGTGTTCCGGGTAGGAGAGGCTGTCGGCCCAAACCAAACTGATACCTTGCCATGTCATCAACTACTTGTACTTCACATCGATAGTCACTTTGCCTTTGCTTCCAAGCGATGCGGAAAACTCTACACCTTCGATTGGCACGCTGAAGTGAGCACCCACTTGCTCGTCCATAACTATTGTCATGCTATCTACACCACTTCGCTGTCCCTCACGGATGATTGCGGTGGCAGCTTCGGCTTGCTTGGAAACACCTGTAGCCTGTGAGGTACTGCCTATGGTGTCTATAAGCTTTCCGACAGCCCACAAGATCGGGACGAAACCTACCCTGTCCTGGATACTATCCATAGCGTCTTTGATGCCTTCGCGCGTAGTCAGATCGAAATGCTCAGCCATGCTTTTTTCATTCCTTTGATTGGCATGTGGTGGAAAAATGCTTGTACCAATTTTTGTACCAATGACCGTGTAAAGCAGGTAAAAACCGGGTATGCCTAAGTAGGCAAGTGCCCGGATTCATTGACTATTGTTACTTTGCCTTACCCCTTTAGAATCGCGGTGTAATTCTCATCTACGACAGGAACAGGGCTCATTCTAAAGGTTTAATATCGTTTTGGGGCTCAATCTGTAGAGCGGCCCGTTTTGCTTTTTGTTTTACGTATATGGCATGCACAAAAAAAATCGGGAGTATGGCTCCTACAATAGGTGCCGCAACACGCCAGTATCCAACGCATAGCCCAAGGAGTATTGGAGGCAGGAAGAGGCCAGGTTCACGCCAAGCGAGGTATAGGACAAGCAACCCGAGCATGATAAATGCCAGCTTTATTGCAATGGCAAAGGTCACGAACATTACAAACAGGTAGAGCCCAAACGGGACATTCACGACGAATTTCACTGGCGTAACTCTCCTTATTCGTATGGTCATGGTATACGGAAAATGGCTAAGCGCCACCTCTCGTGTGCACTATGCGCCTAACGCAGCGGCACAGTTCACTTCTAGCTAGCTGGAGGAGTGATGCGCAAAACCTCCGGTGGAGGCCACGGATTACCGTTTGCATAAGCACAAAAAAACGTGTTTTTTGTCACCCAGAATAGGGGCGGTATTTGTTTTATATCAATGAGTTAAGCGCGTACAGGTCCCAGCATGGGGTGCTAGGGGTCGAGTGTTCGAATCACTCCGTCCCGACCATATTTAATGAGTAAATCAGACACTTAAGCCGATCAGATAGATCGGCTTTTTTGTGCCTGCGCGAACTGATCTGCGCCGTGAAGTAATAAGGACGTTACGTGTTTCGAACAATTATTTTGCTGGTTCTTATCGCCGGTTTAAGCGGATGCGCGGCAACCGCTATGCGAATGGATTACGACAAGCATCGCTGTCCCTACATTGGTGTGCGGTTTGATTGGTGGTTAGTGGGCACTTCCAAAGGGAAACTGATCCCGTTTTTACTAATCGATGCACCGTTTTCATTAGTGGTCGATACGGTATTTTTCCCCTTCGAATATCAATACAGCTGCAACCTGTGAGCTGCCTGACTCGTCCGCCCCGAGATGAGTTCTGGCAGGGTGGAATCATTTCCCATCGCGTACCTGCATTAACGCAAACCCCAAGAGATTCAAGCCCTGCCACAGATTTGGATTATTAGCGTCCGCGTGATCCTGGGCGAGCCCAATGCCCCAAATGTTATCAACCGGGCTCGCTTCAACGATGATGCAAGAACCGGTGTCCTTGAGGAAATTGTTCAACTCCGGGTTTTGCGAAAACTTGGCTTTGTTCGCGCGCACAACAATCTCATATCGATGTTGCAGCCAATCCTGCTCGTTAAATCCGGAGATCTTGCGGCCCAGTGTTTTGGCTGCATTGGGGGTGGGGGCCTGAAGTATTTGGGCGCGAGTTTCCTGATCACCAAACAAAACTGCCTTCTCGGCCATCATGTAGTGTTCGGCGGTTGGGTAGCGGTAACCGTCCGGCCAAGTCACCTACCGAACTCCAGCATTAAGGGCGATGGTGTCCGCGTATTTTTAAGCGGACGCGATCGCCCTTATCGCAAGGATTTCCATGCGCCAACGAAGCTCTTACCCGAAACCATTCAAAGCCCAGGTCGTCCAGGAATGCCTG
This sequence comes from Pseudomonas sp. A0308, assembly GCF_044218815.1. NCBI lineage: Bacteria > Pseudomonadati > Pseudomonadota > Gammaproteobacteria > Pseudomonadales > Pseudomonadaceae > Pseudomonas > Pseudomonas sp. A0308. The sequence continues at coordinate 1,051,842 of NZ_CP162581.1, read as the reverse complement.
CAACCCGGAGCGACAATTTCCAGCGTAGCCATCCATCACGGCATCAACGCCAACGTGATCCGCAAGTGGCTACCGACTTACCGGGATCAATCGCCTGCAACCTTGCCGGCTTTCGTTCCGGTAAAAACGGGACCAAGGCGAGCATCAGAAGAGATGGTGATCATCTCGCTGCCTCTGGGTGATAAATCCATCACCGTAAAATGGCCAGCCTCGGATCCGGACGGCTGCGCCTGTTTCATTCGTAGCCTGGCCCAATGATTCGCGTCGATGCAATCTGGCTCGCCACCGAGCCTATGGACATGCGCGCCGGCACTGAGACTGCGTTGGCCCGAGTGGTCGCGGTGTTCGGTGCGGCGAAGCCGCACTGCGCTTACCTCTTTGCCAACCGTCGGGCCAATCGGATGAAAGTCCTGGTGCACGACGGCGTCGGTATCTGGCTAGCGGCACGGCGCTTGAACCAAGGTAAGTTTCATTGGCCAGGCCTCCATCGTGGAACGGAGGTCGAACTCGACCCCGAACAACTCCAGGCGCTGGTACTTGGATTACCCTGGCAACGAGTCGGTGCGGGCGGTGCAATTACATTGCTTTAAATGCTGCCTTTTAGCTGAAGCAGTCGGGCTGCTTTGGTAAAATCCACCCCATGACTTCCTTGCCCGATCTCGACCAAATGACCCCCGAACAACTGCGCACACTAGCTGCGCAGTTGATGTCCAAGGTCGACACCCAGAGCCGAAAGATCCATCGTGATGAAACGATTATCGAGCAGCTCACTCACGAGATCGCCATCCTTAAACGGCACAAGTTCGCCAAGCGCAGCGAGCAGATCAGCCCGGCGCAGGGCAGCCTGCTCGATGACCTACTCAATACCGACCTCGAAGCCATCGAGGCGGAGTTAAAAGCCCTTCATCCCGCTCCCGCACAGGCAGAACCACGCCAGCAACCCAAGCGTGTGCCGTTGCCACCGCAGTTCCCACGTACTGTGATCCATCACGAGCCGGACAACACCCAGTGCGCGTGCGGCTGCCAGCTTCAGCGCATCGGTGAAGATGTCAGCGAAAAGCTGGACTACACGCCGGGCGTGTTCACCGTCGAACAGCATGTGCGTGGGAAATGGGCATGTCGGCAGTGCGAAACACTGATCCAGGCCCCGGTGCCGGCGCAGGTAATCGACAAGGGTATCCCCACTGCCGGCCTGCTGGCCCACGTGATGGTGGCCAAGTTCGCCGACCACCTGCCGCTGTACCGGCAAGAAAAGATCTTCGGCCGTGCCGGCCTGGCCATCCCGCGCTCGACACTGGCGCAGTGGGTGGGTCAAACCGGCGTGCAGCTTCAGCCCCTGGTCGATGCGTTGCGCGAAGTGGTGCTGGCCCAGCGCGTGGTTCACGCCGATGAAACGCCGGTACAAATGCTGGCTCCGGGAGAGAAGAAAACCCATCGTGCTTACGTCTGGGCCTACAGCAGCACGCCTTTTTCGGCACTCAAGGCTGTTGTCTACGACTTCAGCCCCAGCCGTGCCGGCGAACATGCGCGCAACTTCCTGGGCACCTGGAACGGGAAGCTGGTCTGTGATGACTTTGCCGGCTACAAGGCCAGCTTTGAGCTGGGCATCACCGAGATCGGCTGCATGGCCCATGCACGCCGTAAGTTCTTTGACTTGCATGTAGCCAATAAAAGCCAATTGGCGGAGCAGGCGCTTCACTCGATTGGCGGGCTTTACGAAGTCGAGCGACACGCCAAGGAAATGAGCGACGAAGACCGTTGGCGATTACGCCAGGAAACAGCAGTGCCCATCGCTGAAAAGCTGCATGAGTGGATGCTGGCCCAGCGTGAAATTGTGCCCGAGGGTTCGGCCACAGCGAAGGCTCTGGATTACAGCCTCAAACGCTGGGTAGCGCTGACGCGCTACCTGGCAGATGGTGCTGTGCCCATCGACAACAACCAGATCGAGAACTTGATCCGGCCGTGGGCGCTTGGGCGGTCTAACTGGTTGTTTGCGGGATCGCTGCGCAGCGGCAAGCGGGCGGCCGCGATCATGAGCCTGATCCAGTCAGCGCGCATCAACGGGCATGATCCGTATGCTTATCTCAAGGATGTACTGACGCGGCTGCCGACGCAGCGGGCCAGCGAGATGGAGCGACTGCTGCCGCATCAGTGGACGCCTGCCTAATCTGCGCAAGGTGTGTTCGCTGGCCGCTTACGGTAGCGTTGCCCATCAACAATGAATTCGGCGATATACCATTGGCTGAAGCATGACGCGGTAACGCCTTTCTTGCCGGGTTGGTGCCCCCAGAAAAAAGTAAATTCCATGTTCTCTGCGCAGTTGAATCGGGAGCGCAGGTCTTCGAGGTATTTAGAGTCGTGCAATGGGTCTTCCTTGGTGAAGGGGGCGCCGAGGTGAGCATTTAAGTTGTATGCGTCGCCCCGCAGGGCGCATCAATAGGCCCTCTGATGACATCAGAGGCGGATTTAATAACAGCAGACAGCTGCTATTCAAGCTTAGGTGAAGCTTGATGCAAGGATCGTCGAGCCTTGGGTGGGCAATTGCGAACAGCCCATTCAACAGACGCTACTGTTTCGGCTCTTTCTTCATGTCCTCTGAATCACTTGAAGTCGCAGCATCCTTTTCCGTTTCATGCGCCTGCGCGCCGGCATTACCTCCTGAAGACTCCTCGCCCTTTTTGTTCGCCTTATCATCATGTGCGCTCGAACTTTTCGAGTGATTGACGCCCGGCAGGGCATTCGGTGGGGCGGCAGATTCAGCAGTGTTTTTCTCTGTTGCCGAGGCGCTCATCGGACCAATCATGAGCAGGCTGGCAAGCGATAGCAGCGCAATTTTCTTGTTCATCATCTAAGCCTTCACGCGAGGGGATGTACCGGTTTGGAGGTGCGAGAGAGACAAAGGTGCAGGGTGCTGGACGAGTGGTAGGGCAAATTGCTGGCCCCCGAGTACCATTTTCATCGTCAAACTCTCCTTTTTTCATAAGGTTAGGTTGGCTATATGCGGACGATTGTCATGACCGTTGCAACGCTTTCCCTGGCTGTCTTTGCTTCAGGACTCCAAGCGAAAGAGTTAAGCAAAGGCCATCGTTTTGCCTGTAACTGGGGGGCGGATATCGCTGCAGGTGCGCAGCAATCCAAGCTGTCAGGCATCTCTTTGTATGGCGCACGCAAGCAGTTGCAGGTGCGCAAATTCCAGCAGCCGTGGATGCGCATGACCGCGATGGGGATTACCGAACAAACCTATAACAGCACCTCTAAACTCAAGCCGGCGGCGGTCAAGCAGACCTACTACGAGCAATGTGTGCGCCACGAACTGGCTCAGCGTTAGGGACAAATCAGCACTGCCAACGACTGTAGGATCCCGATCTACTATCCTGTGAATCACGCCATTGTCTGAGAGTATGGATATGTTCAGATCAACTCGATGCATTGCAGGTGTGATGTCGCTGGTTCTGGTCGCGGGCCCGATGGCCGCGCTCGCGGATCCCGGCAACGGTAAGGGGCAGGGCAATAGCAAAGGCAACCCGCACAGTGCACAAGGGGCAGGAAACAAAGGCAAAAACGCTGACCATGGGGATCGCAGCCATGGCCCGGCCATCGACCGCAGCCAGGTCATCGGATTGGTCGGTGGATACCGTGATTATTGGCAACCCGGCCCTGCATTGCCCCCGGGAGTCCAGAAAAATCTCGCGCGTGGCAAACCGCTGCCTCCGGGTATTGCGAAGAAACTCGACAATCGTCTGCTCGGCCACCTTCCGCACTACGACGGTTACCAATGGCAGCAAGCCGGTACGGATCTGATACTGGTTGCCCTCGCCACTGGCCTCATCTATGAAGTCCTCAACGGCGCGTTCGAGTAAGCGCTTGCAGCATCGAGCCCGACTTTTTCAGGTCGGGCTTTTTCTTGCCTCGAAGATTCGTAACGTCGGCGCTGGAGTACCATGACGCACTCTCATCCCTTGCCGAGCTCAATGCCCTATGCCTGTTTTATCGCGCGTCATTTCGTTACTCGACCAGGCGCAGCGTGCCTTGCGCCTGGTTTGGGGCACGTCGCGCAGTTTGTTTCTGGGACTGGTGCTGGCGACGTTGGTTGCCGGTGTGTTGCCGGCGCTGGCGGCGTGGCTGGGCCAACGGATTGTCGATGCGGTGGTGACGGCGATGCAGTTGCATGCGCAGCAGGGCGATGCGCCGTTGTGGCCGGTGTTGCGTTACGTGCTGATGGAGGCCGGGGTGTTGGCGTTGATGTCCGCAACGCAACGGGCGCTGTCCGTGCAGCAGTCGTTGTTGCGGGTGCAACTGGGACAGAAGGTCAATACGTTGATTCTGGAGAAGGCGCAGACCCTGTCACTGGTGCAGTTCGAGAACTCCGAGTTCTACGACAAGCTGGTGCGCGTACGCCGCGAAGCCTCGACCCGGCCCCTGGCATTGGTCATGAAATCACTGGGGCTGGTCCAGAACCTGATCATGTTGATCAGCTTCGGTGTGCTGCTGGTGCATTTTTCACCGTGGGCACTGGTCTTGCTGGTGATTGGCGCGCTACCGGTGTTCTTTGCGGAGGCGCACTTTTCCGGCGATGCCTTTCGGCTGTTCACCCGTCGAGCGCCGGAGAGCCGCCAGCAAAGTTACATCGAAACCTTGCTGTCCCACGAGGCGTACATCAAGGAGGTCAAACTGTTCGGGTTCGCGCCGTTGCTTTTACAACGGTACCGAGACACGTTCGCCAGACTGTACGCCGAAGACCGGCAATTGACGTTGCGTCGCGATGGCTGGGGCTTTGGTCTTGGATTGCTCGGCACGGCGGCGTTTTACGTGGCGTATGCCTGGGTTGTGATCGATGCCGTGCACGGCAATATAAGTCTGGGCCAGATGACCATGTATCTGGTGCTGTTCAAGCAAGGGCAGGGCGCTGTCAGCAGCAGCTTGAGTGCGATCAGTGGGCTGTACGAAGACGGCCTCTACCTGTCGAACCTTTACGAATATCTCGCTGAGCCGGTGTTGGCCGATAGTGGTCATCTCACCGCTGGCGTGCGACCGGGCGATGGTCTGCGTTTTGAAAACGTCGGCTTCCGTTATCCGGGGGCGACTCGTGCGGCACTGGAGGGCATCGACCTGCATCTGGTACCCGGCAAAAGCATGGCGCTGGTCGGTGAAAATGGCTCAGGCAAGACCACACTGATCAAATTGCTGACGCGACTCTATCGGCCTGATCAGGGGCGCATTCTGCTCGATGGCAGCGATTTGCAGGATTGGGAGGAGACCACGTTACGTCGACGCATCGGGGTTATCTTCCAGGATTACATTCGTTACCAGTTCACCGTCGGTGAAAACATTGGGGTTGGCGACACTTCGGCATTCAGTGATGAACAGCGCTGGAAAGACGCTGCTGCCGAAGGCATGGCTGCGCGCTTCATTGAGGGGCTGGAGCGCGGTTACGCCACACAACTCGGCCGCTGGTTTGCCGGCGGTCAGGAGTTGTCGGGTGGGCAGTGGCAAAAGATTGCTCTGTCGCGGGCGTACATGCGCCGTGAGGCCGATATCCTGATCCTCGACGAGCCGACCTCGGCCCTCGATCCGGCAGCGGAGGCGGCGGTGTTTGAACATTTCAGCCAGCACACCGAAGGTCGCATGACGTTGCTGATCTCGCACCGATTTTCCAGTGTGCGCAATGCTGATCACATCATTGTGCTGGAACAGGGACGGATTCTGGAGCAGGGCGACCACGATGATTTGATTGAGACTGCCGGGCATTACGCGCAGCTCTTCGATTTACAGGCTCGCGGTTACCGTTAGGAGTCGCGTGCGCTGCGTAGCGGCGCCGGCCCCGCGACACGTGGCAACGGTTTGGTCTGCATCAAGGCGTCGAGCGCCTTGCGATAATTCTGCCCGCCCAGCGCCATGCTGTTGTTGTGCGTAGCGCCAGGAACCAACAACAAGCGTTTGGGTTGTTGAGCCGCGTTGAACAGTTGCTCGCTGAAACGCGGCGGCACGAACGCATCGGCCATGCCATGCACCACCAGCAACGGCATGTGAATGTCGGCGATCTTGTCGATGGAATCGAATTTCTGCGACAGCAGCCAGCGCACCGGCAGCGAGGTGTTGGCCACGGCGGCAGCCACATCCGCCAGCGAGGTGAAGGTGGATTCGATCACCAAGCCGCGCACCGGAAGCGGCGTCTTGTCGCGCGCGGCGTCCTGGCCAAGTTCGGCGGCCAGATCAACCGCCACCGCACCACCCAGGGAGTGGCCGTAGATCAGGCGTTTGTTCGGATCCGGTTGCAGCAGTTTGAAGCGCTCCCACGCCACCCGCGCATCTTCGTAAACGCTGCCTTCGGACGGCAGATCCCCCTTGCTCTGGCCGAATCCGCGGTAATCGATGGCCAGTACCGAGTAGCCCGCCGCGCGCAATTGCTCGATGCGGAACAACTGCCCGGTGAGGTTCCAGCGCACGCCATGCAGATAGAGGATCGCCGGGGCGTTGGCTTTTTCCGCCGGCCACCACCAGGCATGAATGTTTTCCCCGGCCTTGAAGCTCTTGGGTTGCAGATCGAGTTCCTGCACGCTGCCCGGCAAACCGCGATACCAGCCGGCAGTCCCCGGCTCGATGCGAAACAGCAGTTTGCGCTCGGTATGTTCCAGCACGGCACAACTCGTCGGCATGCCGATAATCAAAGCGGCCATGCAGGCGAACGCCAAGCGGCGACGGCGCAGACGAGTCATGAAGGACAGGAACATTAAACGTTTCACCACGGCGCAGGCAAAGAACGCTTTTTACCAGATGCCTCGGTCTGCGCGCGATATTTTCGACCACCGCCCGTACGCAACAATTACAAAATGCTGCAGCGGCTCAATTCACCTTCAGCACGATCTTGCCGATATGATCGCCGGCCTCCATGTGCGCATGGGCCTGTGCCGCCTCTTCAAGTGTATAAACCTTGTCGATGATCGGCAGGCAGCGACCGGCACTCAGCACCGGCCAAACGTGCTCGCGCAACTGATCGGCAATGGCCGATTTCTCCGCCGCAGTGCGCGCGCGCAACAGCGACCCGGTGACCACTGCGCGTTTTCCCAGGATCGCCAGCAGATCGACGTCGTTTGCCTTGCCGCCACCAAGGAAGCCCAGCATCACCAATCGCCCATCCATCGCCAGAGCGCTGACGTTACTGTTGAAGTACGAGCCGCCCATGATGTCGAGAATCACATTCACGCCCTGGCCAGCGGTTTTCTCGGCGATTACCGCAGCGAAATCCTCTTCGCGGTAGTTGATCGGTTGGCCGCCGAACTTGCTGATCGCCGCGCATTTTGCCGGGCTACCGGCCGTGGCGAAGGCTTCGATGCCAAATTCGCGACACAGCATCAGCGCCGTGGTGCCGATGCCGCTGGTGCCGCCATGGATGAGCGCGCGTTGCCCTCGGCTGGCGCCGCCGAGACCGAACAGGTTGGCCCACACGGTAAAGAAGGTTTCCGGAATCGCGGCGGCCTGCACCCAGTCGAGTCCGTCGGGAATGGGCAGGGTCTGGCCGGCCGGAACGCAGCAATATTCGGCGTAGCCGCCACCATTGGTCAGCGCACACACGCGGTCGCCGAGGGCAAACTGGTTGACTCCAGCACCGAGTGCCACGACTTCGCCGGCCACTTCCAGGCCTGGGATCGGGTTCATTCCGGGCTTCATCGGGTACTTTCCGGCGCGTTGCAAGGCATCCGGCCGGTTGATGCCGGCAGCGTGCACGCGGATCAGCACCTCGCCTTCGGCAGCCACCGGCAACGGCACGCGCTTGGGTTGCAGGACTTCAGGGCCACCGGGCTGGGTAATTTCGATTCGGGTCATTTCATTGGGTAAAGTCATGTCGACTCCTGTGATTAAAGGTTCTGTAGATGGGAGCGTGGTTTAAAGGCAATGATTCCCTTCAGTGAGTGCAAACACGCGATTCAATGGAAGAGGGCAGCCACCTCATTGCCTGCTCCAGCAACAACGCCACTGCAATCGCGCCTGCGGCAATCGCGAACAACAACGTGTGATGTCCACCCGAGGCATTGAACATCGCCGAATAGGCAAACCCGGCCAGTGCCTGGAACGTGGCAAACGATACGGTGGCCCGGCTCCAGGCGATTTGCTGGCGATGATGTTCAGGAATCAATTCGTGCACGCGGGCCAGAGCCAGTGGCACGATGCCGGGCGGGAATGAACCGAGAATCACCGCCAGCACTGCCAGCGCTACAAATGAGTGGGAAGTCGCCAGCAACCCGAGCGTAATCGCCTGCACCACCAGGACCACACGAATGCTCGTCCGCGCCCCCAACTTGTCCGCCAGAAAACCATAAGTCACCGGTCCGACAATCGCGCCCAACCCGTACATCACCCATACCAGCGCGCCGACGTGCGCTCCGGCTCCGAGCCCGCGCGCCACGTAATCCACCAGAAACACCATGGCTGGCACCAGACCTGCGGCCATGAAGGCGTATTGCGCGAACAGTAAATACACGCCCGGTGGGGTTGGCTGAACCGCCGCGCGCTCTTGGGTCGCAACCGGATGCGGCAAGTCAGCAGGCCAGCCGAACCAGCTCACCGCGGTCAACAGCAACGACAATGCGCCGAGCCCTAGCCAGGTTGATTGAAGGCCCAGGCTCAACAGTGGCGGGACAATCGTCCCGGAGCCGGCAATCCCCAGGCCGATGCCAAGGAAGATCGCGCCGCTGGCCAGTCCTTTTCGGGCTGCCGGTACATGCGGCAACACCGTCGCTGCCACCAACACCATGATCGCGCCACCGGTAATTCCCGATAGCAACCGCCAAGCAAAAAACCAACTCACCGACAACGGAAACGCACAGGCAAAAAATGCAGCGGTGACCAACAGCATCATCAGCCGTAACGCATTTTTATTACCGAGGTATCGTGCGATTGGCCGCCCGAGCAGGGCGCCGATCAGGTAGCCGACCAGATTGGCCGCGCCGAGATAGACCACATCGTTGGCAGAAAACCACTGCGCCTGAATCAGCGCGGGAATCAGCGGGGTGTAAGCAAAGCGTGCGAGGCCGATGCTGACCAGACTGGCGCAGAGTCCGGCGAAGATTGCCGATGCTGAGGATGACGTACGCATGAGCGCGATCTCAAGAAGGTTTATGGCGCCCAGCATATCGGCTATGTTTGCTGCATTCGCGCAGCGAATTGGCTGCGCAGCGATGCAAATCTGCATCACAAGGGGGCAGGATGAATTGGGACGATGCACGGGTATTTCTCGCGGTTTGTCGTGAATCGACATTGCGTGGCGCGGCGCGGGTTCTGGGCGTGGATCAGGCCACCGTCGGGCGGCGGATCACGGCGCTGGAAAAGTCCCTCAGCGCGACGCTGTTCTTGCGTACTTCTGAGGGTTACGCGCTGACGGCTGTCGGCGAGGCGGCGCTCAAGAACGTGGAGAAAATGGAGCACTCGGCGCTGGAGCTGGAGCGGCAGATTCAGGGGCTGGATGATCGCCTGACCGGTAACGTGCGGGTCAGCACCACCGACTCGCTGGCCATCGACTTTCTGATCCCGGCCATCGCCCGTCTGCACCAGCAGCATCCGGACGTGCGCGTGCAACTTGATGCCTCGACGCAGATCCTCAGCCTGGCCAAGCGCGAGGCGGACATCGCCGTGCGTAATACCCGACCTGACAATCCGGACCTGATCGCACGGCGGATTGCCCGATGGCCGGTGGGGTTGTTCGCTTCACAGACCTATATCGACACTCATGGCGTTCCTGTTCCGGGCGCGGCTTTCGAGGGGCATGACCTGGTGGTTTACCAGCCGTATCTGCAGAACAACAAGGATATGACGCTGGTTGCTGAGCCGCTGCATCGCGGGCGTATCGTCGCCAGTCTCAGTTCCAGCCTGTTGGTGCGCCGCTCGATTGCGGCGGGTCTGGGGGTAGGAGAAATCCCGGTGTACATGGGCGAACACGATGGTTTGGTCAGGCTCTGGCCAGAGCGTAATCGTCCGCAGCCGTATGAAGTATGGCTGGTGACCCATGCGGATTTACGCCACACCGCACGGGTTCGGGCGGTGATCGAGCAGATTGTCGAAGGGTTTGCGCTGGAGAATGGGTGAGTGTCTGGCGTGTTTTGGAGAAGCTACGTTGCTCGACGAAACGGCCTACAACTTAGGCAGAATCCGCTGGCTTGCGGGCTTGGTTGATGGGCTCTATTGTTGCTGCAACTCGTAGCGATAGAAATCACGCTTGTGAGTGATCAACCAGGGACGGGTATCGGTAACCAAGGAAGCGGATCGGATTGAAAGCCAGTGAGTTACATCAATATCCAGTCAGTGAGACATCGAGCAAAGGTCGCAATACTCAAGTCATGAGCACGGTAAGCCGCGAAGAATTCAATGCGAGGATCGAGACCATTGAAAGCAGAATGGACGCTCGAATCGATGGTGTACGCGCAGAAATTCGCGAGTTCCTTGCGATTCAGAGCGAGCGGGACAAGACGCGAGATCAGACTCAAATTGAACGAGACAAGACTCAAGTTGAAAGAGACAAGCGTTACGACCTGATTTCGCAGGATATGCGAAAAATTTCCCGGGGAGCTGAGGAAGCCGCGAGGCAAGGGGCTACCGTCAAGGCTAATGTCTGGGCAGCCACTGTCGTCCAGTTGCTTGGAATCGTTGCCATCGTCGCAGGTGCCTATTACGCGAACCAAGCCAACATGTATGTCGCGATACAAACCACCCTGGCAGCGGTTCAAGCGGGCAAGGATATCCACGCACCGTCACCGCTGGCATTACCCTCACTTACACCACCGCCATAAAAACGGCCTTCATGAGAAGGCCGTTTTTTGTGGTGGTCAAGCAACCTCATGGCATCTGCGGCAACTCGTGCGGCCGCAAGTCAAACACCAGCACCTCGGCATCCACGCCATTGCTCAACGTCAGCGCCTGTTCTTCGCGAACCCGCACGCCGTCACCTTCCTGCAATCGCTGGCCGTTCAGTTCAACACTGCCGCGCGCCACATGCACGTAGGCGTAACGATTGGCGTGCAGTTCCAGCGTAGCGCTCTCTTTGCCATCGAATAGTCCGGCAAACACTCGCGCATCCTGGCGTACTTTCAGTGAACCGTTGCTGCCGTCAGGCGAAATGATCAATTGCAGCCGACCGCGTTTTTTCTGGGTGTTGAAGTGCTCCTGCTGATAACGCGGTTTGGCGCCGCTGACTTCCGGCACGATCCAGATTTGCAGGAAGTGCACAGGTTTGGTTGCCGAATGGTTGAACTCACTGTGCGCCACGCCACTGCCGGCGCTCATCAGTTGCACGTCGCCGGGGCGGATCACGGAACCGGTGCCCAGAGTGTCTTTATGTTCCAGTGCGCCTTCGAGCACGTAGGAGAAGATCTCCATGTCGCGATGCGGATGCTGGCCGAAACCTTTACCGGCGGCAACGCGGTCATCGTTGATTACCAGCAGGTCGGAAAAGCCCTGTTCACGCGGATCGCGATAGCTGGCAAAGGAAAAGGTGTGGAACGACTTCAACCAGCCATGATTGGCGAGGCCACGATCGGAGGCTTTGCGAAGAGTCAGCATAATGAAATCTCCTGGCGGGACGTGAATTCGTCCGAGTGAGGAGAAGCTTACTGTTAACCGTTTGAAGCAATAAGTAGATGAAAATTGAAAGACTGTCGCGATCAGGTTGACAGTTCTGCTCGCCAGTTCACGCATTCTTTTCTAACGTTCAGAGCGCGTTTGGCCATAATGCTCACCCTGACTTTCGCGTTTATTCTTTTTTGATCAGTGATGTAAAACCATGAAAACCGTGGCAATGGTGTTGTTCCCCGACTTTCTCCTGCTCGATATGGCCGGCCCGATGGAAGTGTTTTCGGTTGCCAATCGCTTTCTGGAAGCAAAATCACACTATCAACTGATTACCCTTGGGACCGAACGCGGCCCGCTGCGCGCCTCCAATGGCGTATGCGTGCACGCTGACCTGCTTATCGGTGAAAGCGACGAGCGCTATGACTTGCTGCTGGTGCCGGGTGGCCCGGGGGCCTATAACGAAAAATTCCCGACGCTGTTCGCCTGGTTACCCGGGGCCGTGCAGCGTGCCGAGCGTTTTGGCTCGATCTGCACCGGCGCTTTCGTGCTGGGCCATGCCGGATTGCTCGACGGTTATCGCGTGACCACGCACTGGAACTATACCGAACGCCTGATCAAGGGATTCCCGAAAGCCAATGTGACGACCGATCAGATTTACGTCGAAGACCGCAATCTGATTACCTCGGGCGGCGTCACTGCGGGTATCGATCTGGCGTTGGCCGTGGTCGCCCGGGATCATGGCAAGAAAATCGCTCAGGATGTGGCCAAAGTGTTGCTGGTGGTGATGAAGCGCCAGGGCGGTCAAGCGCAGTTCAGCCCGTTGATGGCTGCTGTGGCTCCGCAGGAAACCCCCGTCACCCGGGTGCAGCACTATGTGCTGGAACACCTCGACGAGGCGTTTACCGTCGAGCGCATGGCGGGGCTAGCGAACATGAGTGCGCGGCATTTCGCCAGGGTGTTCGCCCGTGACGTCAACATGACGCCGATGGAGTTTCTGCAAAGTGCGCGCATCGACTGTGCACGTCATTTGCTCGAAACCAGCGATCTGCCGCTGAAAACCGTGGCCTATAAAAGCGGTTTCGGCAGCGTGCGGCACATGCGTTCGCTATTCGCTGAAAAGCTCGGCCTGACCCCTGCGCAGTACCGCGAACAGTTCAGCTAGAGCGGCTCTGTCCGTCCAGGGCACCCGGATGTCCGTGCGACGTCCTGTGTGGCGGTTGTGCCGTCATCTGAGGCTGCCAAGATAGTTGGCATGGACAATTTCAACGATGTGAACACGGCGGCGGTGCTGCGTTTCGGCCCTTACGCGTTTCATTTACGCCAGCGGCTGATCCTCGACGGGGATCGGCAATTGCGCATGGGCGGTCGCGCGCTGGACATTCTTCAGTTGCTGGTCGAGCGGGCGGGGCAGGTGGTCAGCAAGGAGCAATTGATTGCTCGGATCTGGCCAACATCGGTGGTCGAAGAGATCAACTTACGCGTGCACATTGCTGCACTGCGGCGGGCGTTGGGCGATGGTCAGGATGGTCAGCGTTATATCGTCACTGTGCCGCAGCGCGGGTACAGCTTTATCGCCCCGGTGCATTACGACAGCGTGCCGCAAGCAGTCTTCGAAGGGCTGCAATCACCGCAGCACAACTTGCCCGCGCGGCTGACCCCGGTCACCGGCCGCGATGCACTGATTGGCGGCATGGTGCGGCGTCTGCCGCTGTGTCGACTGATGACTGTCACCGGGCCTGCCGGTGTCGGCAAGACCACCGTGGCGCTGCGCGTGGCGGAGTTACTGCTGCAACATTTTCGTGATGGCGTGTGGTTGGTCGATCTGGCGCAGATCGATGTCGAAATCCCCTTGCTGGAACACCTGTTACGCACCCTCGATTGCGATTTCGCCACGCTGTGCGTGCGTCATGCATTGCTGGTGCTGGACAATTGCGAATACCGGCGCGAGGCCTGCAAGGCAATGGTCGAGACGCTGCTGGACGCCGCGCCGCAACTGACGATTCTCGCGACCAGTCGTGAAGTCTTGCAGGCCAGGGTGGAAACCGTTCAACCGTTATTACCGCTGACTTTTCCTAACAGTTCGGCAGTCGATTGTGTTGCGCAGGCCATGGGCTATCCGGCAGTGCAGCTATTTGTCAGCCGCGCCCGGGCTCGACAGCATGATTTCAGTTTGCGCGAACAGGATCTGCCCACCGTACGTGAGATCTGTCGTCAGCTCGATGGCCTGCCGTTGGCGATCGAACTGGCGGCTGCGCAGATCGGCGCACTGGCGTTGGTCGGATTGCACGCGCAGTTGGCCAACGGCCTGCAATTGCTCAACCATGGCCGGCGCACGGCAGTGCCTCGTCATCAATCCATGCAGGCCGCACTCGACTGGAGTTATCAACGCTTGAACGAGCAGGAACAGCGCGTGCTGCAACGCTTGTCGGTGTTCAAACGGGTCTTCACTTTGGAGGCCGCTCAGGGCGTGATCATTTGCCCAATGCTGTCTGCGTCGCAGCTGGCGGCGATCATCGAACGGTTGGTGCACACGTCATTGTTGGCGGTGGAGCGGGGCGCTGGCACGGGCAGATACCGGATGCTCAATACCACCCGGCGTTATGCCCGCGAGCAACTTGAGCGCAGTGGTGAAGGCATTGAACTGGAGCGTCGACATGCACGCTTTATCAGTCGTGTGCGTCATGCGTCAGGCGAGCACGGGATCGCGCAATTCGTCGAGTAACTGGCGCACTTTCCGCAAGTCCGGCGTGGCATAGCCTTCGGTGAAACGTTGATAGATCGGCGTCAGCAGATCCAGCGCTTCGCGATGACGGGATTGACGTTGCCAGAGCTGGGCGAGCGAGGTGGCGCTGCGCAACTCCCAGGCCAGGGCACCTTGGGTGCGGGCGATGCACAGGGCTTGATGCAGGATGGCTTCTGCCTCCTGAACATTTGCGGTGATTGAGCTGGCCTCTTCGCGAGCAGGCTCGCTCCCACAGGGATTTTGGGGGTACGCAGAATTTGCGTTTAACACGAAACCATTGTGGGAGCGAGCCTGCTCGCGAAGCCGTCCGCTCGGACGCCCTGAGTCATCAACCATTAACGCATTCGCCCGAGCCCGCAAGATCTCCGCCGTACTCCAACCCGCATCACCGGCCAGCGCCCGTGTCAGCAAATCATCATCAACAAATCGCTCATCCAGCGTCACCATGATTTCCCGCACCAGCCCGCTGCCATCCGTCGGCACCGGCATAGTGGTTTCAGCGTCGATCACCTGTGCGTAGTGCAGCGCCCAGCGATAAAACAACAGCACCGAATGCTTCTGCGATTGCTCAAGCAACAGATGCAACAGTGCCCGGGCGTTCTGCTTGTCACCGTTGTAATGGGCGATCAGGCAACTGGCCAGTGCCAGGGTGTAGCAAATCGAGGTGCCGTGATTGATCTGCACGGCAATGTCCAATGCCTGTCGCGCCGTGCGCCACGCTTGCTCGGGAAATCCTTGCAGCCACAGCACCCGGGCGAGCACGGTCAGTGAGGCGACACTCTGGTCGTATTGCACGCCAAAACCGTGGGTAAAGCGGTTGAGGTGGCCGCTGTGCGCCATGCGTTCGAGCACTTGCTCGGCATGAATGCGCGCCTGTGGCTGGTCGCCGGCGTAATGCAGGGCCAGCACCCGCAAGCGGTGCGTGCTGAGCGACAGCAACGGGTCGCCCTGCGGGCCTAGGCGGTCGAATTCTTCGCTCTGCTCCAGCGCCATCCGGTAGCGCCCACAACTGAGGTTGACCGCCAGATGCCCGGATATCGCGCGCAGTTGGCCGGAGATATCAGCGTGTGTGTGGGCCAGTTGGCGGGCGTCGACAAAAGCGCCGATAGTCTCCGGGGTGGCGCCCCAGGTGTGATAACAGGCACTGCCCAAGGCCAGTTTCAGGGCGATTTTCAGATGCGGGCAGGGGGCGCCAATTTCATCCAGCAGGCGCAACGCCCGCCGCACGTAATCGCCGTACTCCTTGAGTAGCGACAGCTCCTGCCACAACGGCGCCGAGGCTGCGGTCAGCTCAATGGCCAGATTATCCGGCCCGGCTCTGTTCAGGCTCCACTCCAGCGCTGCGCGCAAATCCTCCAGACCTCGGGCATAGCGCTCGATCCACAACGCAGTGGGGGTGTTTTCCCAGTGCGATTGCGCCTGATGCATCAGGGCCAGGCAGCGTTCGGCGTGGCGCTGACGAGTCTCATCGAGTTCAGCCGCGACATCGAGTTTTTCCAGGGCATAGCGGCGTGTCGTATCGAGCAGGCGATAGAACACCTCTTCATCACCCACCTCGACACTGAGCAAGGATTTGGCCACCAATTGCGTGATCGAGGCGAACACCGCAGCGGGGTCGATCTGCTGCCCGACGATGACGGCCGCCGCCGACTCCAGGGTAAACCCGCCGCGAAACACACCGAGTCGACGCAAGCAGGTTTGCTCGCAGCGATCGAGCAGGTTGAAACTCCAGTCCAGCGTGGCACGCAACGTCAGGTGGCGCTCGGCGCTACTCTGGTCACCCGCCGTCAAGGGTGGCAAACGGCCCTGCAAGTGCCTCAGTAAGCCGTCCAGCCCCAGTTCGGCGACTTGTGCCGCCGCCAGTTCCAGCGCCAGTGGAATACCGTCCAGTCGGTGGCAAATCTCGATGGCTTGCGGCAACTGGGCATCGCTCAATTCAAAGCTTTCCTGCGCCTCGGTCGCCCGTTCGACAAACAGCTGCAACGCGGAAAAACCCAGCGCCTGGGCCCGGTCAAGTTCGACAGGCAACGGTGGGTAATCGAGGGTTTCCAGACGTTGCACAAATTCGCCTTCCGCTCGCAGGCTTTCACGACTGGTGGCAAGAATATGCACCTGTGCCGCGCCGCGCAGAATGCGCTCACTGAGCGCTGCAACGGCGTCGATCAGGTGCTCGCAGTTGTCGAGCACCAGCAGCATCTGGCGCTGGCGCAAACCATTGACCAGACACACCAGCGGATCGCCGTCGAGCAGCGACAGCTCGAGCAGGGCCGCCAGGTGCGAGCAAATCAGTTGTGGGTCGTTGAGCGGCGCCAGATCCACCAGTCGAATGCCGTCGCGATAATGCCCGATCAACTGTTCAGCCACGCGCAAAGCCACAGTGGTTTTACCGATGCCGCCGGGGCCGACCAGGGTAATGCAGCGCCGGCGTGGCAGCTGCGTCATCAACCGGTCGACCAGGGGCTGACGGCCAATCATCCGCGTGCGCCGCAGGGGCAGATTGTGCCGACCGTCGGCATCGCCCGCCGGTCGCTGTTCGATAGTCTCGTGCAGGATCGGCGCAACAAAACTGTAACCGCGTTGCGCCACGGTGACGATATAGCGCTGGCCAGCCTGACCGTCGCCCAAAGCCTTGCGCAGCGCTGCCATGTGCACCCGCAGGTTGATGTCTTCGACGACGCTGTCCGGCCAGACTGCGGCCATCAATTGCTGCTTGCTCACCACCTCGCCGGCGTGGCCCAGCAGAGTCAGGAGAATGTCCATCGCTCGCCGACCCAGTCGCAACGGCTGATCGCCCTCAAGCACCAGCCGTTGCCCGGGATGAATCCGATAGGGACCGAAACCGAGGGCCTGATTCGGGGGAAGACTCAACAGCTCACTCCTGGGATGCTGCGGCGGACAGAGCGAAACAGCGCTGGGCGCAAGCGCAGGCCGTCTATTCTGGGGTGTCCGGGCATAATCCTCAGGTTTTGCGATCAGTGCAACGGGTGACGCAGGAGCAACGGTCAAAACACGGCGCAGGGTGAGCGTTGTCTTTTGGGTTCACCCATGATCTGGCAGCGCCAGGCGAACGGGTTGATGCCTTCGCTGCGGGTGAACATGTGGCAGAAATGCGCCTGATCGCAGAAACCGCATTCCAGGCTGATTTGCGTAAGGCTCAGGTCGGTGTGCTGGATCAGCAGTTTGGCGCGGGCGATGCGTTGGGTGCGGATCCAGTCTTGCGGCGAGAGCCCGGTGCTGCACTTGAATGCCCGGGAGAAGTGGCTGCGTGACAGTGAACAGGCGTGGGCCAGTTCGGTGACTTCCAGGCTTTCACCGAGGCGTTCGAGGATGAGTTGTTTGACGCGTCGTTCGCGTTGCGGGCTGAGTCCGCCGATTCCGCTTTTGCGCGGTTCGCAGGCAGGGGCGAGGGCGACGGTGGGGTGTAATTGAGCCATGGCCAATGTCCGTGTCGGTGGGGAAGGCACGGTCAGCGCTCTCCCTCAATCAAAAAAACAACGCTGCGCAGAGGCATTCATTGTTGAATGCGCTGCTGTGACTGACGAGTTAATCGTTGTTAATTTCGCGCTGGCACGGCGTTTACAGCGTCATTGATCGGCTAAAGTGCGTAGCACGTGCGTGTGGCTGGCCATAGAAGGAAACCGAGCCGATGAACCGTAATGATCTGCGTCGCGTCGACATGAACCTGTTGGTGATTTTCGAAGCGCTGATGTTCGAAAAGAACCTGACCCGCGTCGCCGAGAAACTGTTCATGGGCCAACCGGCGGTGAGTGCAGCGCTCGGGCGTCTGCGTGACCTGTTCGATGATCCGTTGCTGCTGCGCAACGGTCGCGGCATGGAACCGACCGCCCGCGCCCTGGCGATCCTCAAGGAGTTGCAACCGGCGATGGACGTCATTTCCGGGGCCGTCAGTCGCGCCAAGGAGTTTGAACCGGCGAGCAGTTGCGACGTGTTCCGCATCGGCCTGTCGGACGATGCCGAGTTCGGTCTGTTTCCACCGCTGTTGCGCCATTTGCAGCAAGAGGCGCCGGGCATCGTCGTGGTGGTGCGCCGTGCCAACTACTTGCTGATGCCGGCATTGCTGGCCTCCGGGGAAATCTCCGTCGGCGTCAGCTACACCACGGATCTGCCTGCCAACGCCAAACGCAAGAAACTGCGCGACATTCCCTGCAAAGTCCTGCGCGGCGATGATCGCCCGGGGCCGCTGACACTCGACGAATACTGCGAGCGTCCGCACGCAATGGTGTCGTTCTCGGGCGACTTGAGCGGCAACATCGACCTCGACCTGGCCAAGCTTGGCCGCTCGCGCCGCGTAGTTCTTGGCGTGCCGCAGTTCAGTGGCTTGCGCGCCTTGCTCGCCGGCACCGAAATGATCGCCACCGTGCCGGATTACGCCGCGTGTGCGCTGGTTGAAGGCTGTGGCCTGCGCGCCGAAGACCCGCCGTTCCCGATTGATGCCGCGCAATTGTCGATGGCCTGGAGCGGTGTGCATGACAACGATCCTGCCGAGAGATGGCTCAGGGCGCAGATCAGCCAGTTCATGTCGGCAGCGCTGGATATCCCCCCGGTCTGACGAAACGACCGTGAGAACTGTGGGAGCGAGCCTGCTCGCGAAAGCGGTGTGCCAAGCGGCATATTGACCGACTGACGCACCGCTTTCGCGAGCAGGCTCGCTCCCACAGAGATCTTTAGTGCACTTGAGATTTGGCTCGAACGACCAACTGAGCACACCTGTTCAATTTCCCCCCGCCCGGCATCGGCATCATTCAGGCCAATGACATTTCAAGGGTCGGGTCATGAACGCTTCACAATGCGATGAACGGTCGGGCGACGTCGGTTTGCTGTTCCTGCGGGTCAGCGGCGGGTTGTTTCTGCTTTGCGTGCACGGCATGCCCAAGTTGCTCGACTTCACCGCGCAACTGCAACTGATCGAAGACCCTTTCCACCTTGGATCCCACCTTACCCTGATCCTGGCAATCTTCGCCGAAGTCCTCTGTCCGCTACTGGTCGTCGCCGGAGTGCTGGCGCGATTGGCCTGCTTGCCTATTCTATTTGTGCTGCTGGTGGCGTTACTGCTCGTGCATCCGCAATGGACTGTGGCCGAAGGGCAGTTCGGCTGGCTGCTGTTAATCCTCTTTGCCACTGTATTCATCGCCGGCCCCGGACGGCTGGCGCTCAATACGCGTCTGCCCGGAGTGCTGCGTCATGCCTGAAGTCCTGAGTTCAACAGCACCGGGGTCCGGTGAGACCGTAACGTTGATCGTCAAGCACCGGGTCAAGGCCGGGTTTGAACAGCCCTATGAAGCCTGGCTGCGCAATATCGTTCGTGTGGCGGGGCAGCGGCAAGGGCACCTGGGCGTGGACGTTGTGCGCGGCAAGCTTGCGGGACTCGACGCGTATACCTGCGTTTTGCGGTTCTCTTCGACCCAGGCAATGCAGCTGTGGCTGGAGTCGCCGCAGCGCCAGGCGCTCATCGACGAAGCCACACCAATGCTGGCCGATGGCGACCAGACCGAAGTCGCCCCGATCAACGAATTCTGGTTCGCCCCGCTGGCCGATGCCGCCTCGCCGCCGCCGCGCTGGAAGCAGGCGGTGATCACGCTGTTGGTGATTCTGCCGCACACTTTGCTGGTGCCACTGATCTGGGGGCCGCTGCTCAAGCTGCATCCCTTACTTTCCAACTACGTGGTCGCCACGTTCCTGATCACCCTGACCATCGTGCTGTCGGTGGTGTACGTATTCATGCCCCGCGTGACCCGTTTGTTCGCGCCCTGGCTGGAAGCCGGTCAGGCCCATACCCACGTCGATCCCACAGAACACCCGTCACGCTGAAGCCCATTCACTTTTTGTCGAAGGAACTGCGATGAGCGCCGATCTGATTCTGTTCAATGGCCAATTTCATACCGTAGACCGCACTAAGCCGCTGGCCAGCGCGGTGGCGATCAAGGACGGCCGCTTCGTGGTCGTCGGCAACGACACCCAGGCCATGGCCCTGCGCGGTCCGGGCACGCAAGTCGTCGATCTGCACGGCCGCTGCGTCATTCCCGGCCTCAACGACTCGCACTTGCACCTGATCCGTGGCGGTCTGAACTACAACCTCGAACTGCGCTGGGAAGGCGTGCCATCGCTGGCCGATGCGTTGCGCATGCTCAAGGAGCAAGCCGACCGCACACCGACCCCGCAATGGGTGCGTGTGGTGGGGGGCTGGAACGAATTCCAGTTCGCCGAAAAACGCATGCCGACCCTCGACGAAATCAACCAGGCCGCGCCGGACACCCCGGTGTTCATTCTGCATTTGTACGACCGCGCGCTGCTCAACCGCGCCGCATTGCGCGTGGCCGGCTACACCCGCGACACGCCGAACCCGCCGGGTGGCGAGATCGTCCGCGATGCCAACGGCAACCCGACCGGCATGCTGGTCGCACGGCCCAACGCGATGATCCTTTACTCGACGCTGGCCAAGGGGCCGAAGTTGCCGCTGGAATATCAGGTCAATTCGACCCGCCAGTTCATGCGCGAACTCAATCGCCTCGGCCTGACCAGTGCGATCGATGCCGGCGGCGGTTTCCAGAATTATCCGGACGATTATCAGGTGATCGAACAACTGGCCAAGGATGACCAGTTGACCGTGCGTATCGCCTACAACCTGTTCACCCAAAAACCGAAAGAAGAACTGACCGATTTCCAGAACTGGACCGGCAGCGTGAAATTGCATCAGGGTGACGACTTCCTGCGGCACAACGGCGCCGGCGAAATGCTGGTGTTCTCGGCGGCGGATTTCGAAGACTTCCTTGAGCCGCGCCCGGACCTGCCACAGACCATGGAGCAGGAATTGGAGCCGGTGGTGCGTCACCTCGTCGAACAGCGTTGGCCATTCCGTTTGCACGCCACTTACAACGAATCGATCAGCCGAATGCTCGACGTATTCGAGAAGGTCAATCGCGACATTCCGTTCAACGGTTTGCCGTGGTTCTTCGACCATGCGGAAACCATCACCCCGCAGAACATCGAACGGGTGAAAGCGTTGGGCGGCGGCATCGCGATTCAGGATCGCATGGCGTTCCAGGGCGAATACTTTGTCGACCGTTACGGCAAGCAAGCCGCCGAGGCGACTCCGCCGATCAAGCGCATGCTCGCTGAAGGTGTGCCGGTCGGCGCCGGTACCGATGCCACGCGCGTTTCCAGCTACAACCCGTGGACCTCGCTGTACTGGATGGTCAGCGGTCGCACCGTCGGTGGGCTGGCACTTTACGAAGAAGGTTTGCCACGCACCAGCGCGCTGGAATTGTTCACCCACGGCAGCGCCTGGTTCTCCTCGGAGCAGGGCAAGAAGGGCCAGATCAAGGTCGGGCAACTGGCGGATCTGGCGGCGCTGAGCGCGGACTTCTTCCATGTCGAGGAAGAGGCGATCAAGTGGATCGAATCGGTACTGACCGTGGTCGGCGGCAAGATTGTCTACGCCGCCGGCGACTTCCAGGACCTCGGGCCGGCCAGCGTGCCGGTGCTGCCGGACTGGTCGCCCGTGGTCAAGGTCCCGGGCCACTGGCGGCCGAATTCGCCGTTGCAGGCGCAAGTGCATCAGTGCAGCGGCCCGTGTGGCGTGCACTCGCACAGCCATGAAAAAGCGCGTTTGTCGAATGCGCCGGTCAGTGACTTCGCCGGGTTCTGGGGCGCGTTCGGTTGTTCCTGTTTCGCCTTCTGATCTCTTTCAAATGCGTCGGCCACGCGGTCGGCGCTTCACGCAACATCCATCGGTCCAGCAAGGAGTTTCCCCATGAGCGTTCCTTACACACGTTTGAACAAAGACGATGCGGTTGTGTTGTTGGTCGATCATCAGACCGGCCTGATCTCGTTGGTACAGGATTTCTCGCCGAACGAGTTCAAGAACAACGTGCTGGCGCTGGGCGACATCGCCAAGTTCTTCAAACTGCCGACCATCCTCACCACCAGTTTCGACGCCGGTCCCAACGGCCCGATCGTGCCGGAGCTGCTGGAGCAATTTCCGGACGCGCCGTTCATTCAACGTCCAGGCCAGATAAATGCCTGGGACAACGAAGACTTCGTCAAGGCGATCAAGGCAACGGGTCGCAAACAATTGACCATCGCCGGTGTGGTGACTGACGTGTGCGTGGCATTCCCGACGCTGTCGGCGATTGCTGAAGGTTTTGAAGTGTTCGTGGTGACTGACTCTTCCGGCACCTTCAACACCACCGTGCAGCAAGCGGCTTGGGCGCGAATGTCGGCGGCCGGTGCGCAACTGATGAACTGGTTCTCCGTAGCGTGCGAGTTGCAGGGTGACTGGCGCAACGACATGGAAGGTCTGGCGAATCTGCTGTCGAATCGCCTGCCGAACTATCGCAACCTGATCAACAGCTATACCAAGTTCACCGCTAAGTAAGATCAAAAGATCGCAGCCTGCGGCAGCTCCTACAGGGGGAACGCAGTCCAATGCAGGAGCTGCCGCAGGCTGCGATCTTTTGCTTTCACCGCTTCTGCAACCACCCCAAAAACCCACCTTTTCTCACCGCCACCGGTTCAGCCATCAACGCGAGGCGACTGTTCTGCTGCCGCACCGCCTGCAGCTTGTTCAACGCACGACCGACCTCAGTGCGCTGCTCCATGCATTCGCGCGTGAGGGTCTTGTCGAGACGGTAGATAATCGAAGACGTCAGCGCCGTAAACGTCGCCTGCGACGGCGTGTCCGCCAGAATGCTTTGCTCGCCCATCACTTCGCTCGGCCCCATACGTCCGGCCTCGGTTTGCCGATCGCCATCCGGCACCGTCGCGCTGACCACGCCGGTAGCAATCACAAACAGACTGTCCGGCACTTCATTCAGGTCCAGCACGACTTGGCCGGCACTGTACTGCTGCGCGACCATCGATGCTGCCAGTCGGTCGCGTTCATCAGGACTCAGCGAACGGAAGATCTTCACTTCATCGAGCAATGCGCGGGCGCGGGTCGTCGGCTCGATCACGCCGTCCGGGTGCCGCGAAATCCCGGCAGCCTCAAGATGCCGATGAGCAAGGTCGAACAGTTGATTGCGCACTTCGCTTTTCTTGCCCAGCTCGGCGATAAAACCGCTGGCCACGTATTCAGACATTTCCTCACCGGCCTCTTTCAACACCACTTTCGGTGCCGGCGACAACAGCAGGCTGCTGCTGCCTTGCAGCGTGCGGTCGAGGGCATCGAGTACGCGGCGCGGGCGGATGTGGTTGGGCACTTTGATGCTGATCGACACGCCATGCATGTTGTCCGGGCGACTGAGGTTGACGATCTTGGCCTTGGCCGCCACCGAGTTCGGCACCACGGCCATGGTGCCGGCACTGGTCAGCAAGTGGGTGGCGCGCCAGTCGATGTCGAGCACTTTGCCTTCGACGCCATCGATCACCACGAAGTCGTCGACTTGATAGGGTTTTGTGGTGTTGAGCACGATCCCGCTGAACACATCAGCCAAGGTGCTTTGCAGCGCCAGACCGACGACGATGGCGACCACGCCGGACGTTGCGAGCAAGCCTTTGACCGGCAGCTCCAGCACGTAACCGGCCGCCGCGACAGTCGCGACCAGAAACACCAGCGCACCGATCACGTCCTGCAACAGGCGACCGCTGTGACCGATGCGGCGCATCAGCACCAGGCCGATCACCTCCGTCAGCACTCGCGCCGCGTACAGCCACCAGAGAATGCCCAACGCCGTCGCACCGAGCTGCGCCACCCGGTCATCGACGAATACCGGCGCCTGCAAAGGGCTGACACCGGCATTGATGATCAGCGCGCTAAACGCCAGAAACAGCGCCAGCCGCACGCCGACCCGTGGCGCACGATGCTTAAATGGCGTGAAGTGCCACAACACCGCGTCAGCCACCAGAAGCAGAGCACTCCAGGACAACAGGTGGGCAGAGAAAAAACTCATGAAGTGCACTCCCATGGGCACAAAAAGACTCGCCACACCGAGAGGTGTGGCGAGGGCCTGGACTCAGTTCAGATGCGTCTTGAGCTCAGCCGCTGCCTGACGCACGGCCGCTTTCACTTCCGGAATCTGACTCAGCGGATTGAGCAGACCAAAGTCATGAATCATCCCGTTGTAGCGCACCGAGGTCACCGGCACACCGGCCGCGTCGAGGTGCCGCGCATAACCTTCGCCTTCGTCACGCAGCACGTCGAACTCGGCGGTCTGCACCAGTGCGGCAGGCAGGCCTTTGAGCTGTTCGGCGCTGGCGTTGAGCGGCGAGGCATGGATCTGCGCGCGCTCGGCGGGGTTAGTGGTGTAGTTGTCCCAGAACCACTGCATCATGCCTTTGGTGAGGAAGTGGCCCTCGGCAAATTGCTGGTACGAGCCGTCGTCGAATTGCGCGTTGGTCACCGGCCACATCAACAATTGAAAGCGCAGGGCCGGGGTTTTCTGTTCTTTAGCCATCAGCGCGACGACCGCCGCCATGTTGCCGCCGACGCTGTTGCCGGCCACTGCCAGACGCTTGCCGTCGACGTTGATGTCCTTGCCGTGCTCGGCCACCCATTTTGTTGCGGCGTAAGCCTGGTTGATCGCGGTCGGGTACTGCGCTTCTGGCGACGGCGTGTAATCGACGTACACCGCTACTGCGCCAGAACCCACCACCAGATCACGGATCAGGCGTTGGTGAGTCGGGTAATCGCCCAGCACCCAGCCGCCGCCGTGGAAGAACATGAACACCGGCAGTTCACCTTTGACCTTGGCCGGACGCACCACTTTCAGGTTGATGGTCTGGCCGTCGACCTTGATCGCCTTGTCGCTGACTTCAACACCGGACAAATCAACTTTCACCGAAGCCTGAGCGCCGGTCAGCACTGCACGGGCGTCCTTCGGGCTGAGTTGCTCCAGCGGTTTGCCACCACCCGCGGCGAGGGCGTCGAGGAAGGCTTGGGTGTTGTGCTCGACACCGCTGGTCTCGGCGGCGAAAGCGTTGCCGATGGACAGGGCGAGGAGGGTGGCGGTCAGGGTCTTTTTAATGATCATGTTCAATTCCTTTTTCAACTGTGTTCGCGGTTGGCTTGTGGGTTGGTTTCAACACCGTGAACACAGATTAATAGGGTGCCCCGAAGTGAAAAAGCGGCTATAAAGCGTTTAACTGTCCACCAGAGAGTGACAATGAATCCGTTCGAAGACATGCGTATTTTTTGCCAGGTCATGGACTCCGGCAGCTTCACGGCAGCGGCCGATCAGTTGGGCCTGTCCAAGCAGTTCGTCAGCCGCCGACTGATGCAGCTCGAAGAACGCCTCGGCGTGCGCTTGCTCAATCGCTCGACCCGGCGCCTCGACGTTACGCCGCTGGGCCAGAGCTATTACGAATCGGCGCTGCGCCTGCTCGGCGAAGTCGAACAGGTCGAACAAGGCATCGCCGGCCAGACCGCCGAGCCTCGCGGCACGATCCGTCTGAGCGCGCCGCTGTCGTTTGCCGTGGCGCACCTCGGTTGTCTGCTGCCGGTGTTTTTACAGCGCTACCGCGAGGTCACGGTGGAAGTGGATTTGAGCGACCGCCCCGTGGATCTGCTCGGCGAAGGTTACGACCTGGCGCTGCGCATCGGTGTGCTGGAAGACTCGACGCTGATCGCTCGGCGCATCGCCAGCATCGAGCGGGTGTATTGCGCCAGCCCTGCGTACCTGGCCGAACGCGGCACGCCGGTCAAACCGGAAGATCTGCTTGGGCATGACTGCTTGCCGTATGGCCATGGGCGTTCAGTGCAGTGGCGGTTCAACGCGGGGCAGGGCAAACCGCTGCTGGTGAATGTCACCGGGCGCATGCGCGTCAACAACGGTGAATTGCTCAGGGATGCGGCGGTGCAGGGGATGGGGATTACCTATCTGCCGACGTTTATTGTTGGCGCGGCGTTGGAGGAGGGGCGATTGGTGCCGGTGCTGGATGATCTGCGGCCAGAGCCGCTGACTTTGTCGGCGGTATATCCGCAACATCGTCAGGCCTCACGCCCGGTGCAGGCGCTGGTCGAGTTTCTGCGTGAACGGTTGAATCAGAGCAGCGTCGCCCTTTAAGCAGTATGCAAATCAACTGTAGGAGCTGCCGCAGGCTGCGATCTTTTGATCTTGTTTTTAAAGACCAGATCAAAAGATCGCAGCCTGCGGCAGCTCCTACAGGGATTGCGGTGTTTTCAGAATGGTTCAGTTAGTGCGTTTGTCATCGCCTGGTTCGCCGCCGACATGCACGCCGCGATCGTCGCCGGGTTCGCCCGCTGCATGCAAGCCGCGATCGTCACCGACTTCGCCGGCGCGATGGACGCCGTGGTCATCACCGACTTCGCCGGCACGGTGTACACCGTGATCGTCGCCTGGCTCCGAGTGGGTGCCGCTGCGTCCCGAGGAGGATGCGGAACTGCCTGAGTGTCCGGCGCCCTGACCACCGCTGCCACTGTGACCGCCGCCGTCGCCATGGCCGCTGCCTCCACTGCCACCACCATTACCGCCGCCTCCACTGCCGCCATGGCCACCACCGTTACCACCTCCACTTCCGCCACCGCCACCGCCACCACCACCGCTCCCGCCATGGCCGCCGCCTCCACTTCCGCCTCCACCGCCACCGCTCCCGCCATGGCCGCCGCCGCCACTTCCGCCGCCACCGCTTCCTCCATGGCCTCCGCCACCGCCTCCACTACCACCGCCTCCACTACCACCGCCGCCACTCCCTCCGTCCTTCGCCTGAACACTGGAAATTCCCGACAGACTGTCTGGAATCATTACGGTAGACGCCGACAGAACTGCGCCGATGGCCATTGCGAGCATGAGCTTTTTAATGTGCATGTCGTTCTCCGTCTTGTTGCCTGGGGTGGGAACGTGGATGTGCGTTGTTGCGATTGATCCGACCCGTTCCCGCGGTCAGTGAATACTCGAAGCCAGTTCGAAAATCGGGATGTACATCAGGATCACGATCACCCCGATCAGCAGGCCGATGAACGTCATCAATAACGGTTCGAACAACCTCACGAACCATTCGATCCAGCGGCTGATTTCCTCGTCGTAGAAGTCGGCGCTGCGCTCCATCATTTGCCCGAGATTGCCGGACTGTTCGCCGGCGCGCAGCAGGCGCAGGGACACCGGCGTCACCAGGCGATTGAGTTCCAGCGCGGTGGACAGCGACTGTCCCTCGCGCACGCGTTCGCACGCCTGATCCAGCCGTGCCCGTGACGCTACAGTGAGCAAGCCGCGCACCATGCCCATGGCGGTCACCAGTGGAATCCCGCCTTGCAGCAGAATCCCCAGCGAACGGTAAAAACGCGCCAGTTCATACATGAAAATCCGTTGATGCACGGCGGGCAGCTTCTCCACCAGCCGATCCAGCCCACGGCGAAACGCCGGTTGTTTCTGCACCACGGCGAGGGCGACGACGATCGCCGCCAACCCGCCGAAAAATTCTAGTTGATGCGCGTGCAGAAACATGCCGCCGCTCATCAGAATCTGCGACAGCCACGGCAGGTTCGAGCCCAGTCCTTCGAACACCAGACTGAAGCGTGGCACCACGTAGCCCATCAAAAACAACACCACGCCACCGCCGACCACCAGCAACAGCAATGGGTAGATTGAAGCGCTGACTATCTTCTGCCGCACCTCGTCCATGCGTTGGCGGTAACTGACGTAACGGCCCAAAGCCTCGCCGACCGCACCGGTCTTCTCGCTGGACTGCACCAGCGCTACGTACAGCGGTGGAAACACTGCCGACAACTGACCTAGGGCCTGCGAGAAGGATTTGCCTTCATACAGCAGGCGTACCAGTTCACTCAGGGTTTTGCGCGCAGCGGGGGCGGTTTCTTTTTCAGCGAGGCTTTCCAGCGCATCGATCAACGGCAGGCCGGCATTGAGCAGGGTGGTCAGCTCCTGGCTGAAAAGCACCAGATTGAACGTTTCGCGCTGACGCAGGCGCAACGAACGCCAGTGTTTTTCGGCATGCAGGCTGAGCACGCGCAAGCCCTGATCCTCGGCAATGTGCCGCGCTTCGCTATGTCCCGGCGCCTCGATACTCAAGGAGACCACGCCCGCCTTGCCGACAGCTTTCAGATGAAATCGCATGGGCCGCGCTCCACTCACTGCCAGTTGGTCACTTCGGCGTTTTCGCCTTCACCGCCGGGTTGGCCGTCCTTGCCCATCGACAGCAAGTCGTACTCGCTGTTTTCGCCGGGGTAGCGGTAGGCGTAGCTGCGGCCCCATGGATCCTGCGGAAGTTTTTTCTGCAGGTACGGCCCCGTCCATTTCGCCTCGTCACTCGGCGCAGTCACCAAGGCCTGCAAGCCTTGTTCGGTGGACGGGTAGTGGCCGACTTCCAGGCGATACAGATCCAGTGCCTTGCTCAGGCCTTCGATCTGTGCCTTGGCCACTTTCACTTCCGAGCGGCCAAGTTGAGCGAAGTATTTCGGCGCGACGATCCCGGCCAACAGGCCGAGCACCACCAGCACCACGAGCAATTCGAGCAGGGTGAAACCGCGTTGGGCACGCGGACGAAAATGCAGCTTCATGATGACCTCCCGTGAGTGTCAGTCGAGTCGCCTGAAGGGCCTATGCAATTGCCATGCTCAGGCTCGACAAAAACTCGGTTGATGGCCGCAAGCCCTTGCATTGCGGGCCTCTCACGAGTCGGCACAGTGCTTGCGTATGGCTCAAGCGTGATCGGCCATTGGGGCATTTCCCCCAATTTTCCGGGGTCGGTCCGGGGAGGCCCGACATGAAATTTCTCACTGGCGGATTGCTCGGTTGTGTACTGCTGAGCGGTGCCGCGCAAGCCGATGTATTCATCTCCGTGGACGCCAAGGGCAGCTACGTTCTGTCCAATGTGCATCGCCCCGGACGCACTTACGAACGGGTGATTCACGAGGCGCAAGCGCCGCTGGTCAGCCTCGATCAACAGCCGCAAATGATCGCCAACCAGCCTTACGCGGAGCTGGTCTCGGCGGCGGCCAAGGTCAATCAATTACCTGAAGCGCTGCTGCACGCGGTGATCAACGCCGAGTCGCGTTACAACCCCGGCGCCACCTCACCCAAAGGCGCGGGCGGGCTCATGCAATTGATGCCGGCCACCGCGCGGGAAATGGGTGTGACCGACGTCTACGACCC
This sequence comes from Pseudomonas sp. A0308, assembly GCF_044218815.1. Taxonomy (NCBI): domain Bacteria; kingdom Pseudomonadati; phylum Pseudomonadota; class Gammaproteobacteria; order Pseudomonadales; family Pseudomonadaceae; genus Pseudomonas; species Pseudomonas sp. A0308. The sequence goes on along the minus strand of NZ_CP162581.1, from coordinate 1,022,457 downwards.
CAAGGCCAACATCCAGGGCGGGGCCAAATACCTCAAGCGCCTGATGACCCTGTTCGACAACGACATCACCCTCGCCGTGGCGGCTTACAACGCCGGGCCTGATGCTGTGCTCAGCCGTGGCCGGGTGATCCCGCCGTTCGCCGAAACCCAGCGTTACGTGCCCAGCGTTTTGCGCCAGTACCGGCGCTTGCAAGGGCTGGCAGTGGACGCGCCGTTGTAAAGGAAGTCCCCGGTTTCCCCCACTATCGGGGCAATCCCGGCAGGCGCGAAAAGTGGGGAATCGGGTGGGGAATATCCCCCGGGCTCTTAAATGGTTTGAGTAGCTCATTGAAAAACAACGGATTTTTTTGTGGCACGCGGATTGCTCCAAGGGTTTTGTCGAGAATCGTTCCCTGCGAGCATCCCTTTCGAGGTTTCTGATCATGGCCGGCCTTCATCCTGCTCCGTCCCTCATCAAACTGCTGCTGTTGCTGGCCTCGATGCTTGGCGTCGAAATGGTCAGCGCGGCGGTGCGCTGCGAGCGCAACCTGGTGGCCAACGTCGTGGCGTTCGATCAGCCGCTGATGTTCAACCGCCTCGGCGCGCAGAACGCCAACGGCATGATGTACGCGCTGCGCCGCGACGTGGTCGATGACCATGATGTATCGCTGGCCTTCGGCGGCGCGGCAGTGCCGGGCAACGTCTCGTTGCGCGCCGACAAGCGTCCACGGCCACTGGTGTTGCGCGTAGCCGCCGGGGATTGCCTGACGATCAATCTGCAGAACCTGCTCGACTATCAGGCCAACCCGAACAAGCACTTCGAAAACGAGGGCGAGGAAGGCGCAGAGGGCGCGCCGAACGCCAATGTCGGCGAACAGTTCAAGGTCGATGAGCAGGTCGCCGACCGCCACGTCGGGTTCCAGGTCAACGGCCTGCAAGCGGTGAACAGCATCGACGACATTTCTTCGTACACCGGCCGCAACGCCAATAGCCTGGTGGTGCCGGGAGCCAGCCGTTCCTATACGTTGTATGCCGAGCGCGAAGGTGCGTTTGCCGTCAGCAGCCGTGGTGCCACCTTCGGTGGCGAGGGCGCGGCGGGTAACGTTGCCAATGGCCTGTTTGGCCAGGTGGTCGTGGTGCCGAAGGGCGGCCGCACTTACCGCAACACGCTGACTGAAGAAGAAATGCGTCTGGCGACTTCGGGGCGCACGCCGGCCGGTCATCCGATCGTCGATTACCAGGCGCGCTACCCGCAGCGCGAACCGTGGCTGCGCGAAGGCAAGGCCGGCACACCGATCATCGATATGGTCGATGGCAACGAAATCATCTCCAGCGAAAGCGATGCCATCGTGATGGGCAGCAACGCTGACGGCAGCTTTCCGGCCAGTACCTATCCGCTGGAGTCGATGGGCAAACGCAATCCGGCGATCCCCAATCGACTGGAGCCGTTCCGCGATTTTGCCTCGCAGTTCCAGGACGAAACGGCGGCGACTCAAGCGTTTCCTGCCTACTGGGCCGACCCGGTGATGGCGCATGTGCTGGAGCCGACCCGCGACTCGTTCATGATCAACTACGGCTCCGGCGGCATGGGCGCCGAAGTGGTCGCCAACCGGTTGGGCGTGGGACCGATGCACGACTGCCTGTCCTGCGCCTACGAAGAATTCTTCCTCAGCTCGCACACCGTCGGTGACGTGGCGATGCTGGTCGACGTACCGGCCAACGCCGGGCTTGAGAACATCGCGCCGGGGCAGATCCCGCGCGCCGATCAGATTGGCGTCAAGGCAACCATGGCGCTGTATCCGTCCGAACCGTCCAACGTCAACCACAGCTACATCGGTGACTTCGTCAAATTCCGCAACACCCATAACGGTCACGAACAGCACATTTTCCACCTGCATGGCCACCAGTGGCTGTTCAATCCCAATGACGACAACTCCGATTACGTCGACGCCCAAGGCATCGGCCCGGGCGCCGGTTACACCTATGAAATCGCCAACGGCGGTTCGGGCAATCGCAATCGGGTAGCCGGTGATGCGATCTATCACTGCCACTTCTACCCGCATTTTGCCCAAGGCATGTGGGCCATGTGGCGCGTGCACGACGTCTTCGAAGAAGGCACTCGCCTGGAAGTTTCGCAGCAAGGTGAAGACGGCTATCACAGCGAACCGTTCGCCTTGCGCAGCGGCAAACCGGCAGCGGGTGCACGCGCCTTGCCGGACGGTGAAATCATTGCCGGCACACCGATCCCGGCCATTGTGCCGCTGCCCGGCAAAGCCATGGCGCCGATGCCCGGCAAAGTGGTGGTGGTGCCGAAAATCGGCGAAACCCTGGTTGCCGGCAACGACGATGACGAAGAAGAGACCGATGAAGACGGCGAACATCACGGCGGCAACGCGGCTGGCCAAGCCATCGGCTCGCTGGCGCTGGTGGATCGCAGCGAAGCCAACCGCAACGCTGACGGCACGTTGAAAAACCCTGGCTACCCATTCTGGATCGGCGGCATGGAAAGTTCGGTCGGCCAACGCCCACCCACTCCGCCGCTGGACATGCTCGACGCCGCCACCGCACAAGCACTCAAGGCCAGCGGCAAAGCGCTGTGGGCCAACCTCGACCCTGCGCAATCGGGCGGCTGGGATGGCGGTTTGCAGCGCCATACGCTGGACGGCGTAGCTGCCGGTGGCGAGGCGAACACCGTGACCACCTCGCTGGATTTCTCCAAGGAAGTCACCCGCGCCAAGCCGATTTATCTGCCGGAAGAAGGCACCGAAGTCGAGCAGTCGGCGATGGCCTTCCACGCGCAAAAGGATCACCCAAGCTTTGCCTTGCTGCCCGGCAACCAGGTGGTGGCCAAGGCTTTCCGTACCAACGGTGCCTTGCCGATGGCGGGTGCGCCGTACTACGAACCGTGCATGGATGATCGGGCCAAACGCCTGACCAGCAGCGCCGGCACCGGTGAATTCAACAGCGGCGAACGCATCGACGGCATGTCTTTCACCGGCGCTTCGACCTTCACCGCCGACCGTCCGCGCATCTACAAAGCGGCGAATATTCAGTTCGACGCGGTGTACAACAAGGTTGGCTATCACTTCCCGCAGGCGCGCATTCTGGCGCTTTGGGAAGACGCGTGGCCGGTGATCACCAAGCAGCGTCCGCCAGAGCCACTGGTGATGCGCATGAACACCTTCGACTGCGTGCAATACCAGCAAACCAACCTGGTGCCGGCCACTTATGAGATGGACGACTATCAGGTGCGCACGCCAACCGACGTGATCGGCCAGCACATTCACCTGCCCAAATGGGACCTGACCTCGGCCGACGGCTCGTCCAATGGCTGGAACTACGAGGATGGCGTGCTCTCGCCGGGTGCCGTGCAGGAGCGCATCCACGCGATCCGCGAGTTCAACCAGTGCGAAGGCACCGACCCGCGCGATGGCACACAGGCGTGCCCGAAAGCCAAGGCGCACCCGTTCTTCGGTCAGTACGGGCGCAGCGACTGGATGGGCGCACGCACGGCGATGCAACGCTGGTTCGTCGACCCGGTGGTCAATGCCAAAGGTGTCGATCGCGGCCTCGGCACCATCTTCACCCACGACCACCTCGGCCCATCGACGCACCAACAGATCGGGCTGTACGCCACCGTGCTCGCGGAACCGGCCGGTTCTACCTGGTTCCACGCCGAAACCGGTGAGCCTCTGTACAGCGGCGCGCGTCAGGACGGCGGGCCGACTTCGTGGCAAGCGGTGATCAACACCGGCGACCTCGACGGCGACGGCAAGAACGACAGCTTCCGCGAGTTCTTCCTCGAATACAGCGACTTCCAGCACGCCTATGAAGCTGGCGTGTATGTAGGCGCCGGGCCGAACGGCGTGCCGAATGCGCAAAGCTTCCCGGCCACGGCCGACAGCTTCCGCTACGCGATCAACCCGCCGGTGCGCAACAACGCCAGCACCTTGCTCGACGGCATAGTGGAAGTGCAGGGCGGTCAGGTCCCAGGCTGCCCGAGCCGGCCGTGCCCGCAGGCAATCTCGGTGGATGACCCAGGCATGTTCGTCGTCAACTATCGCAACGAGCCGCTGGCCCTGCGCGTCTACGACCCGAACAAACTCGGCCCGGACGGCAAGCGCGGCATGCAGGCTGACGGCCTCGGCGGTGATCTTTCGTTCGCCATGCACAGCCGCACTGATCGGGCGATTCCGGCGATGAACCTGGCGCCGAACCTGATCACTTCCGCCACCGGCCCAACCGGCGGCACCACGTTGTTCCCGCCGCACATCAACAAGGGCGGCGCGGAACCTGGCGATCCGTTCACGCCGATGCTGCGCACTTACACCGGCGACAACGTGCGGCTGCGGGTGCATGCCGGCGGTCACGAAGAGGAACACAACGTCACCTTGCACGGCGTGAAATGGCTGCAAAGCGGTTCCGGCTTCGGCAGCAGCTCCAACTCGGGCTGGCGCGCCTCGCAGATGATCGGGATCTCCGAGCAGATGGGCTTCATTGCGCCCGTGTCGATGCTGTCCAGTTCGGCGGCCACCACCGGGGATTATCTGTACTCGATGGACGCCTCGATCGAAGGCTATTGGAGCGGCATCTGGGGCGTGATGCGCAACTACACAGCGCAGCGCAGTGACCTGTTCGCCTTGCCGAACAATGCTAAACCGACGGGGATGCGTAACACCGTGGCGTTCGACGGCAGTTGCCCACGCATCAGCGCCAACCCCAACGGCATCGGCACCCGGCCGACCGTGCAGCGCAACTATGAAGTAGTCGCGGCACTCGCCAACGACATCCTCGGCAACTCGCTGGGCCTGACCATCGGCGACCCTGAAGGTCTCGGCCAGCATGTTGGCGGGCCATTGAAAGCGGCGGGCGGCACTCTGGTCCTGAACTCGCGGACCGTGAGCATTCCGCAGGTCACGGTGACCGATCCGGAGGATGGCGAAACCATCACCATCGGCGGCCAGAGCGGGCCGTTGCATGATCCGACCGCGATTCTGTATGTGCGCAAATCCGACCTCGACGCGACCACCGGCAAGCTCAAACCCGGTATCCCGGTCGAACCGCTGGTGCTGCGCGCCGCCGCCGGTGACTGCATCAACATCACCCTGGAAAACCGTCTGCCGAGCATGATGCCCGACCTGGCCCAGACCGCGGTGATGCAAGGCATGGTCAAACGCGACCGCAACAGCGGCCTCGGCTCGACCACCTTCAGCAACAACCTGATGCGGCCGTCCAGCCACGTTGGTCTGCATGCGCAACTGCTGGCCTATGACATCACCAAATCCGACGGCGTCAACGTCGGCGCCAACCCGATCCAGACCGTACCACCGCGGGTCGGCAACAGCGGCGCGTACCCGACTCGTACTTATCAGTACTACGCCGGGCACCTGGAGCGTGAAGGCAAACCAGTGACGCAGTTGGGCCGCAGTGTCGACAACATCAACGCCACGGCCATCGAGTTTGGTGGTCTGAATATCACGCCGGCGGACGTGATCAAGCAATCGCAAAAAGGCCTGGGCGGCGCGATGAGCATCCTGCCGATCGGCTCTACCTGGGTCGACGATGCGCGCAAGGCCAATGCCACGGTCACCGCGCCTGGGCAAGCCGTGTACCGCGATTTTGCGATGGTCTGGCACAAGGCGTTGAACACTCGCTGGGCCAATGGCCGGCCGGTGGAAGGCATTGCCGCCGAGGGCTTCGGTGTGCCGACCGATCCGCAGGACAACTCGAGCATGGCCATCAACTACAAGACCGAGCCGATGTGGTATCGCTTTGGCCTCGCCCCGGATGCACCGTTCGGACATGCCGATGGTGCCGGTTATGGCGACATGCTCAACGCGCACATGGCCTACAGCAACGCGCTGGTCGGCGGTGATCCGCAAACGCCGGTGCTTTACGCCAAACCGGGGCAACCGTTCCGTACACACATTCTGATGCCAACCGGTGGCAGCCGCGGCAGCACCTTCCAGATGGATGGGCACGTGTGGTCGGTCAACCCGTTCCTGGCCGAGAAGAGTGATGTCGGCGGCTATCCGACGGGGACGCCGGGCGTGGGGTCGGTGCGGTTCGGTTACAACCCGATGTCGATGTACATCGGCGCCCGTGAGAGCGTGCTGCCGGCGGCGCACTTCAGCTCGATGATCCCGAGCGCCGGGGGCAGCAACGCGATACCGGGTGACTACCTGTTCCGCGACTACGGCGCCTTCGGCAATACCTCGGGCCTCTGGGGACTATTGCGTGTGACCAACGAGCCAGAACCGGCACCGCCCGCGCAGTAGCTGGACGGTGACGCAGATGCCGCCATCGCTGGCAAGCCAGCTCCCACAGGTTCAGTGGATGGCAGGGGGAGTGCGGGATTAACGCTTTCATTGTGGGAGCTGGATGCAGGGGGAATGCGGGATGAACGCATTCATTGTGGGAGCTGGCTTGCCAGCGATTGGGATCGACGCGGTTTTGGATGGTGATGCAGATACCGCCATCGCTGGCAAGCCAGCTCCCACAGGGGACGGCGGTGTTTTGCAAGTAGAGTCAGGGGAGAGGATATGAGCGGGATCATCAATTTCATCGGTGTTTGTGCGCTGGCCATCGCAGGCGCTTTGCTGACGCTTGGCGAGGTTGCGCTGGCGCAGACCGAGCCCGGCCAGACCCTGGCCCGCGACGGCGTGTCGATTGCGTTCAATCTCCAGCCGCTGGCCAGCGACGGCAAGTTGCGTGAAGGCGAGTTTGCCGACGTGCAGTTCCGCATCCGCGACAGCGCATCGGGCCAGCCGTTGTCCGGTGTGGCACCGGGGGCGTGGATCGATGCGCAGGCGCTGGCCGCTGATCAGGCCCAGGGCCGCGACAAGAGTTGCAAAGCGCGGGTCGGGGTGTACCTCAAATCGAACATCGGCGCGCGGCCACTACTGGACCTCAACAGCTATTTCCTGCTGGTGATGAACCGCGATGCCAGTGTGGCGGTGGTCGATCCTTCGGTATCGGTCGGCGGCATCACCAGCACCCTGGCGCGCATCGAACTCAAGCAATCGCCGATGGATTGGGTCACGCCCAAAGACAACAAACGCGTATTCGTCTCGATGCCAGCGGCGGGCGAAGTGGCGGTGATCGACAGCGAACAATTCAAGGTCATCGACTCGATCAGCGCCGGCAGCCAACCGGTGCGCGTGGCGCTGCAACCGGATGAGCGCCTGTTGTGGGTCGGCAACAATGCCGCCAAACCCGACGAATCCGGCGTCACCGTGATCGATGCGCAAAGCCTGAAACCGCTCAAGCATCTGGCGACCGGCCTCGGTCACCACGAAATAACCTTCAGCAAGGACAGCCGTTTTGCCTTTGTCAGCAATCGCGACGACGGCACCCTGAGCGTGGTCGATGTCGCCAGCCTGAGCATCGTCGAGCAAATCAAGACCGGCTCCGGCCCGCTGTCGGTCGCGTACTCGCCATTGTCCGGCGCGGTGTATGTGGCCGATGGCAAGGACGGCACGGTGACGGTGGTCGACAGTGCCAGCCACAGCGTGCGCCGCGTGATCAAATTGCAGCAAGGTCTCGGCCCGATGGGCTTCAGCGCCGACGGGCGTTTCGGTGTGGTGCTCAACACCGTGGAAAACCGCGCGACGGTGATTGATGCCTCCACCGATGCAGCGATCCATGACCTGGACGTGTCCGCCGAACCCTACCAAGTGGTGTTCACCAAGGCCTACGCCTACGTGCGCGGACTGGCCTCGCCAAAAGTCACCATGATCAACCTGGCCTCGCTCGGTGAGGGCCGCCAGCCGATCAGCCAAGGCTTCGAAGCCGGCCCGCAACCGCCGCGCATGGCCGGGGACTTGCCGCTCGCCTCAAGCCTTGCAGTGTCGCGCGATGACAACGCGGTGTTTGTGGTCAACCCGGTGGACAACACCACCTATTTCTACGCCGAAGGCATGAACGCGCCGATGTCCGGTTACCCCAATCGCGGGCAGATCGCCCGTGCCGCCATGGTCATCGACCGCAGCCTGCGCGAGGTCTCGCCGGGGCTGTACAGCGCGCGAGTGAAACTGCCGGCGACGGGGCGTTTCGACGTGGCATTCCTGCTCAATCAACCGAACATCATCCATTGCTTCACCGCGCAGATCGAGCCAGACGGTACGCCGGAAAAACATGTCGGCGCGCCCAAGGTCGAGTTCCTTCTGGACAAGACCGCCGTAGCGCTCAACGACCCCTACGTGGTGCGGTTTCGCATCGTCCAGGGCAAGCAGAAAATCCAGCGCAGCGGCGTCAAGGATGTGCAGTTGCGTTACTTCCTCGCGCCGACTTCACACCCCCGCGAAGTGGCCGCGCACGAAGTCGCCGATGGCGTGTATGAAGCGCCGGTGACCCTCGACCGCAGCGGCGCCTGGTATCTGCATGTGCGCGCCGCATCGCTCGGTGCCGGGTTCGATGACAAAACATTTGCCAGTGTTCGGGTAACCCCCGGCCAGAATCAGTGAAGAGGACATCGCCATGAAACACATCACTTGCCGTGGCTTGCTCAGCCTGTGTCTGCTGGCCGTCAGCGTCCAGCAAGTCCTGGCGCATTCGGCGGATGAACACGCCGGCCACACCGCGCCCGCCAGCAACACGCAGGAACACGCCCAGGTGAAATTCGCCAACGTGCCGCTGCTTGATCAGAACGGCAAAACCGTGCGTCTGGAGCAAGATCTGGTGCAGGGCAAAATCGTCGTCATCAGCTTCATCTACACCAGTTGCACCACGGTGTGCCCAGTGGTTTCGTCGATTATGGGCAAGGTGCAGAAACAGCTCGGCGCGCGGGTTGGCAACGAAGTGCAGTTGGTGTCGATTAGCATCGATCCGCAACGCGACGACCCCAAGCGCTTGCAGGATTACGCCCGCGCGTTCCAGAAAGGCCCGGGCTGGAGCTGGCTGACCGGTTCGCCACAATCGATCAATGAAACCCTCAAGGGTTTGGGCAGTTTCAGCGGCGACCTGAAGAACCATCAGCCGCTGATCCTCGTCGGCGACGGCAACAGCCGTCACTGGATGCGCTACTACGGCTTCACCGACCCGACAGTGCTGGCCAAGGAAGTCGAAAAACTCAGCGGCCAGCGCACTCATGCCAAACACACCGCTATCGCCATGGAGCAACAGCCATGAGGATGCTCGACTGGATCTCTCTGACCGTGTGTTTCTGGGTGTTCAGCAATGTCGCTTTCGCCCACGAGGAGCATGCAACCGAGCCGCCAGCCGCGGTTGCCGCCGCACCCGCCAAGGGGACCCACGACGCGCAAGCCTGGTTCACCGATACGCCGCTGCAAAATCAGCACGGCGAAACCCTGCGTTTTTACAGTGATGCACTGCAAAACCGTGTGGTGCTGCTCAACGTGATTTTCACCAGTTGCAACGACGCCTGCCCTTTGATCACGCGCAAGCTCAAGGAAGTCCGCGAGCTGCTCGGGGACAAGGCCGACGACATCACCTTCATTTCCCTTACCAGTGATCCGCTGCGCGACACGCCGGCGGTGCTCAAGGCTTACACCTTGAAGCAGGGTTGCGATGACCCTCATTGGCTTTTTCTCACCGGCGACAAGGCGCAGATGGACCTGGTGCTGAGCCGTATCGGCCAGATCGTGCCGACGCCTGAGCAACATTCCACACAGTTGATCGTCGGCGATGTCGCCAACAAACGCTGGAGCAAGATTCGCCCCGATGCTCCGGCCGCCGCCATTGCCCAGCGCCTGCAGTTGCTGACAATGCCCGTGGCCGGTCGCTGAGCCCGCGCCATGAACAGCGCCCATGTCCTCGCCCTGATCCTGCTCGCGAGCGTCAGCCTCGGCGCGGCGGCGTTGCCGCTGACGCCGGAGGAGGCGGCCGGCAAGCGCCTGTACCGTGAAGGCCTGTCGGCCAGCGGTGAAGCGATCATGGCGCGGGTCGGCGCGGCGGATATGTTGCTGCCGGCCACCAGTCTGCCGTGCGCCAATTGTCATGGCGCCGATGGCCTTGGCCGGCCCGAAGGCGGAGTGCGTCCGCCTGAGTTGAGTTGGTCGCGGCTGACCAGCACTTATGGCCAGCAACAGGTCAACGGCCGCAACTATCCGGCCTACAACGATGCAAGCCTTGCGACAGTCATTCAGCAGGGCCGCGACCCCGGCAACAACCGCCTCGACCCGAGCATGCCGCGCTTTGTGCTGTCGATGAAGGATCAGCGCAATCTCACTGCCTACCTCAAACGCCTTGCCGATGAACGCGACCCCGGCCTCGATGCCGAGACCTTGCATCTGGGCACTTTGCTGCCCAGCCAGGGGCCCTTGGCCGAGGAGGGCGCGACGGTTGCTGCGGTGCTCAACGGCAGTGTGGCGCGGATTAATGAGGCTGGCGGAATTCATGGCCGGCAATTGCGCCTGACCATCGCCGATCCTGGCGTTGATCGCGCCAGTGCCGAACAAGCGCTTGAACGGCTGATCGACGATGAACAAGTGTTCGCTCTGATCGCGCCGATGGCCCCGGCATTGGGCAGCGAACTGGCCCTGCGGCTGGAACAGGCTGGCGTGCCGCTGATCGGCACGTTGTCGTTGCTCGGAGCGGTGCAGGCCAGCCCACAAATTTTCGAGCCGTTGCCGGGCTTGCGTGAACAGCTGATCGCTCTGGCCGATTACGCGACCGCCAGCCTGCGCGTGTTGCAAGGGCCGACACTCATCGCTTATCCCGACGACCCTGCGCAGGCGCAGACAGCCAAAGTGCTTGGCGAGTATCTGCACAGGAACGGCTGGCAGAACGTCCAGATTCAGGCCTACGACCCGGCAGGTGACAGGTTGCCGCTGGGCTCGCGCTCGGTGTTCTACCTGGGCAGCGGCGGCGGCTTCAGCCATCTGGCGGCGGGTTTGCAGCGTGCCGGGCAGGTGCCGTATCTGTTTGCGGCGTCGAGCCAGGTGGCCGGGGATCTGTTGCAAGTGCCGGAAGGATTTTCACGGCGGGTGTTCCTCGCCTATCCCTTCGTTCCCAGCGACTGGACCCAGACCGGGCGCATGGCCCTCACGCTGCTGCGCGAGCATCAAGGCCTCGGCGCCCAGCATGCGGTGCTGCAAGTCGGTGCTTATGCCTCGATGCTGCTGCTCGGCGAAGGCATGAAGCAGGCCGGACGTGACGCCAGCCGCGAGAAACTGGTGGCAGCGCTGGAAGGCCTGCACGACTTCGACACCGGCCTGACCCCGCGCATCAGCTTCGGCCCCGGACGACGTCTGGGCTTGAGCGGCGCACATGTGGTCACCGTGGATCTGCCCGATCAGCGTTTCTATCTGGTTGCACCCTACAAACCGATTGTCGCCAGCCCCTGAATGGAGGCTCTGCTCATGAAGCTCAAGATGCTGTTATTAGTGCTGACATGCTGGTTGCCGATGGCGTTCGCCAGTAATGGTCCGGCGGCTGCGCGGGTCAATGGCGAAGAGATTTCCGAGTTTCGTCTTGAGCGATTTTTTGCCGAATACCTCGAGGATCAGGGCCGCGCGGTGGCGAGCATTCGCAGCCCCAGGGCCTATAAACAGCTGCGTCACGCCGCACTCGATGCGCTGATCGACAAGGAATTGCTCTGGCAGGAATCGCGCAAGCGCGGCCTGACAATCGATGACCAAAGGGTGCAGCAGCAAGTCGAGCAAACCCGCCAGGCCATCGGCGGTAACGAGCGATTCGTGCGGCGCTTGCAGGATGCCGGTTTCGATGAAGCCTCGTTCACCGAGTACACCCGCCGTGAGCTGGCCGCGCAGCAAATGTTCGCCCAACTGATCCGCGCCAACACTTTGCAGCCGCGGCACCTGCTGGTTCGGGTCGAGCCGCAAGCGGATGCCGCCACGGATGCGGCGGCGCGTCTACGCTTGATGAAGATGCGAGCTTTCATCATTGATGGCGCGATCTTCGCCAGTGATGCGGTACGTTCGCCATTCGGCTGGCATTTGATCTATGTGGCGAACCACTTGGAGGTGGGCGATGTCCCAGATTTGCAGGGACTTGATTCGGCTCGGGCGCAGCTCGCCCGGCAGCAACAGGCCCAGGCTCGTCGCCAGGTGCTCGCGCAATTACGGGCGCAGAACAGGATTGAACGAATTGACGACGATTGAAGGTTCCCCCCCAATAGTGGGGAATGGCTTCGATGCCCATTCAGGTGCTTCCCCGTTTCTGGGGAACGGGGTACCGGGACGAGCGGGCATTGTCATTAAATTCAAGGACATGAAGACTTAAATTTACCGGCACTCAGCCTGGCATGAACTGTGCGTTAGCCATTGTAAGGCGCACTTCAGCGGGTTCAGTTTTCGGACTTGCAGGTTTCAAGGAGTCGACCTTGGTTAACAAAGTACTGGTTGTCGAAGACGAACAGCTGCTTGCACAGAACCTGCAGGATTATCTGTCGGCGCAAGGGCTGGATGTCCGGATTGCACATGACGGCGCGACGGGTATCGGCCTGGCCGAGACGTTCGCTCCCCAAGTGTTGGTGTTCGATTACCGCTTGCCCGATATGGAAGGCTTTGAGGTGCTCGACGCGGTCCGCCAGAACAGGACGTGCCATTTTGTGCTGATAACGGGTCACCCGACCGCTGAAGTCTGTGAGCGGGCGCGGCAACTGGACGTCAGCCACATCCTGTTCAAACCGTTTCCATTGGCGGAACTGGCCCGAGCTGTCTGCGACCTTCTGGGCATCCAGCGCGAAGCGAAACCCGGTGCGAGCCCTTCGGAGGGCTTCGTCGAACGACGCCAGAGCAGGACCGAGAGCTTCCCGTTGCAGTTGTACGATGGCAGTTGGGTGCTGGCGGATCGCCGAAGAAACAGGTTGGCGACCCTGGCACCGGACGACGATCAAATGCTCACCGGGGAGTAATGGCGCGATAGACGTTCCGGCACTCGCCGCAATTGCCTCCCGCGCCGTCAGGGCCTCAAGCCCCGGGTGTTGGAGAGCAAGCCATGGATCGTCTGTCCGTTGTCGTCGAACCGCAGGTTGCGCAAAGCGTTGCATCCAGTTTTTCAAGTGAACAACTGTCCCAGGCCCGGGCGCGGGCCGCCGGTTCCGGCGAACGGGTGCTGGATGCGCTCGGCGTGCTCTGCGAACTGGCGCCGATGCCGTTCATTGATTGCCTCGGCGCGACCCTGCATTACCCGGTGCTCGACACCGACAGCCTGTTTGCCGCGACACCGGTATTTGACCGGGTCACCCTCGCACAATGCCTCAAGCGTGAATTCATCCTGCTGCGCCACAACGACGAAGTCATCGGTGTGTTCGCCGATCCCTTCGACCCGGCGCGGCTGGCCTGGATTGACGACTGCCTGCACGGCGCGCCGCTGTATCTGGTGCACGCCGACGACCTCAAGGCCTATCTGGCCCGTCACGAAGAAAGCTTCCACGCCGTCGAATCGCTGAATGCCCAGGGCGACACCCACAACGAAATCGACACCCTGCAAAGCCTGTCCCTGACCAGCATCAGCGAAGACGCCAGCAGCGTGGTGAAACTGGTCAACTCGACCCTCTACGACGCGCTGAAAATGCACGCCAGTGACATCCATCTCGGCACCACCGGCCACGGTCTGGTGATCAAATACCGCATCGACGGCGTGCTCAACAACATCAGCAAGGTTCAGGGTGCCGAGTTCGCCGAGCAGGTGATCTCGCGGGTCAAAGTCATGGCCGAACTGGATATTGGCGAGAAGCGCGTACCGCAGGACGGCCGTTTCAAGATCGGCATCAGTGGCCGGCAGATCGACTTTCGCGTGTCGATCATGCCGAGCATCTTTGGCGAAGACGCGGTGTTGCGGGTGCTCGACAAACAGGATCTGGCCGACAAGGTCTGCGGCGTGCAATTGCAGGCGCTGGGCTTTGAAGACGAAACGCTGCGCCAGCTCCGTCGTCTCGCCGCCGAACCCTACGGCATGGTGCTGGTGACCGGCCCCACCGGCAGCGGCAAGACCACCACGCTGTACGCGATGATCACCGAGATCAACCACGGTGTGGACAAGATCATCACCATCGAAGACCCGGTCGAATACCAGTTGCCCGGCGTCCTGCAGATTCCGGTCAACGAGAAAAAAGGCCTGACCTTCGCCCGTGGTCTGCGCTCGATCCTGCGTCACGACCCCGACAAGATCATGGTCGGTGAAATCCGCGACCCGGACACCGCACAGATTGCCGTGCAATCGGCACTCACCGGTCACCTGGTGTTCACCACCATCCACGCCAACAACGTGTTCGACGTGATTGGCCGCTTCACCCAAATGGAAATCGACCCCTACAGCCTGGTCTCGGCGCTCAACGCGATTCTTGCGCAACGCCTGATTCGACTGGTGTGCGCCAGTTGCAGCACGCCGGTCAACCCCAGCGATGAAGAACTGCGCGCTTCGGGCCTTGATCCACAAAAAGTCGATCACTACCACTTCGTCCACGGCAAAGGCTGCGGCCACTGCCGGGGCAGCGGTTACCGCGGGCGCACGGCGATTGCCGAGCTGCTGCACCTGGACGACGAACTGCGCCAGATGATCGTCGAGCGTCAACCGATTACCAAAATCAAAGCCCTGGCGTGTGCCCGTGGTTTGCGCCTGTTGCGCGAATCGGCGCTGGAGCTGGTGGAGCAAGGTCGGACCACGCTGGAGGAGATCAATCGTGTCACTTTTATCGCGTGATCAATTTGTCGCCGTGCTCGGCGCCAGCGGTGTCGGCCTGGGGCAGCGGCGGGGCAGCGACACCCTGTGGCTGGGCAGCGTCGGCTACATCGACGAAGGCTTCCAGAGCTACGCGGTGGCGCTGGATACTCTGGACCGTCTGCTCGGTGAGCATGCCCGCGCCGGTGCCGAGTTGAGCGTGGTGATTTCCAGCCACTTCTGCCGGTTCTGTCTGGTGCCGTGGAGCGCGCATATCAGTAGCCCTGAGGAACTGCGCGGCTTCGCACAACTGTGTTTCGAAGACCTGTTCGGCGCGCCGACGCAAACCTGGGGGTTAGTGCTGTCCGCCGAACCGGCAGGGTGCGACCGCATCGCCAGCGCCTTGCCGCAAGACTTGCTTGATCGCCTGCGGGCCTTGGTCAGCGGTCGCCGTCTGCGCCTGCATTCGGTGCAGCCGTATCTGATGACGGCGTTCAATCGTTTCGACAAAAGCCTTGAGGCCGGCGACTTTTTGTTCGTCGTTGCCGAACCGCAACGCAGCGTCCTGCTGCTGGCGCGGGAAGGCCGCTGGGCCGGTGTGCGTTCGGTGGGCGGCAGCGACAGCGACGCAGCGCTCAATGCCTTGATCGGCCGCGAACGGCAATTGCAGGCGTCGACCAGCGAACGCGCCTTCAACGTTTATCTGCATGCACCGGCGCGCCTTGATGCGCAGCCGCAAGTGGCGGGCGTGCAATTGCGCACCCTCGAAGACAACTCGATGACCGTGCGTGACGGCTTGTACGTCATGTCCCGGGCGGTGGCCTGACATGCGCGCCCTGAATCTCGACTTTCAGCCACGCCCACGTTCCGGCCCGTTGGGCTGGAGCCTGCTCGGCGGCGGTGTGTTGTTGGCGCTGCTGTGTCTGGGCGTGCAACAGCATCTCGATGCACAAGCCGAACAGCAGCAGGGGCACCTGCAAACCACCCAGCGCCAGCTCACCGGTGACAGCGTCGCCAAGACCAGTCTCAGCCCGGCTGAAACCCGCGAGCAAGCACAGAATCTCGCTGAAATGCGCAAGGTCTCGCAGCAGTTGCGCCGCCCTTGGGAGCGTCTGTTTGCGATGCTCGAAAGCATGCCGCGCGACGACATTGCCTTGCTGACCCTGACCCCGGATGCACGCAAGGGGCAAGTGCGGATCAGCGCTGAAGCGCGTGATCTGCCGGCGATGCTGGATTTCCATAAGCGCCTGGAGGCCAGTGACGAGCTGTCCGACGTGTCGTTGCTCAGCCATGAAATCGTCGTCAAATCGCCGGAACAACCGGTGCAGTTCAACCTGTCGGCGACTTGGGAGATTGGCGATGCGAATCCCTAGACTGATCGTTCACGAGTATCTGCAAGGCCTCGGCCTGCCGGGCCTGGCCGGGCTGGCGCTGGTATTGATCGCATTGGCCTGGGCACTGGGCGGCTTGCTGCCGGGCTGGCAATCGTTGCAGCACCTCAGCCAACAGACGCAGGAAGCCAGTGCCTACCTGGCCAAGGTCGAGGACGGCAGCATCGCGCCGCCGGTGGTGCCGCAACGCCAACTCGATGATTTTCGCAACAAACTGCCGGCGCAGCCCCAGGCCACCGTGGCCATCGACCGCATCTACGCCCTTGCGGCGCAAGAACACATCACCCTGGCGCGCGGTGAGTACGCCCTCGGCATCGATCCGAAAACCCATCTGGCGCGCTATCAGATCCTCTTGCCGGTGCGCGGCAGTTACCCGCAATTGCGCCGCTTCCTGCATGCCTTGCTCGGCCAGTTGCCGGCGGTGGTGGTGGAAGACGTCGAGTTTCAACGCAAGAAGATTGGCGACACCGACCTCAACGGCCGGATCCGTATGACCCTTTATCTGTCGAGGTCGTGATGAATACCAAGCGCGTGACGGGTTGGGTGGCGTTCTTCGGCGTGACGGCCGCGCTGGCCTGGTTGCCGGAATATTTTTCGCCGAGCGACGACGCGGATTCGACTGATGTTGCCGTGGCCACCCCAGCGAAAACCGCCGCCCGTGGCGCCTTGCCGGCCAGCACCACAAAGGCCAAAACAGCGGCCATCAAGGACCTGACCCCTGCGGGCGATCTGTTCGCCGGGAAATCGTGGAAGGCCGCGCCAACCCTGGCCACGGTCACCGAAACAGCCGTCAACCTTACACCCGTGGTGCAAGCCCCGAGCCTGCCACCGGTGCCGTTTCAGTTCGTTGGCAAGCTGCATGACCGCAGCGACCTGCAGGTGTTTTTGCAGAACGGCGAAAAAATCTACGTCGTGCGCAACGGGGATGTGATCGACGACACCTGGAAGATCACCGGTATTTCCGATCTGGAACTGAGTCTGGTCTACCTGCCTTTGCATTTGTCGCAGACCTTGTCTGTGGGGAGTACGCAATGAACCGATCCCGTTTGCTGATGAGCCTTGGCCTGTGTGCGGGGCTGACCGCGTGCAGCTCCGCGCAAGTGGCCAACAAGGAAGCCGCCGATCTGATTGAACAGGGGCAGTACGAAGCGGGTCTGGCGCGGGTCGAGGAAGGCTTGCGCGAGAACCCTCGGGATACCGAACTGCACCTGCTGCTCAACAGCGGCCGAGCCAAGGCAATCACCGCACTGCTGACCTCGGGCGACACCGACCGCTCACGCCGCGATTTCGTTTCGGCCCGCACGGCTTACAGCCGCGTGCTGACCATCGAGCCGAACAACCGCCGCGCCCAGGATGCGCTGCGTCAGCTCGAGTACCTGCGCAGCATGGACGAGAAGCTCGAACTGGCCCGGGGTGACCTGCGTCGCGGCGACATCTACGGCGCCGACCGCCAGGTCAAACAGATCCTCGAACTCGACCCGAAAAACGACGGCGCGCTGGAGCTGCAAGGCAACATTCGTCTGGTGCAGAGCCGCAACGTGATTGCCTATCCGCAACTGCGCACCAAGCTCGACCGGCCGGTGACCCTGGAGTTTCGCGACGCCAACCTCAAGACCATTTTCGAAGTGCTGTCGCAGGTCGCGGGGCTGAATTTCATCTTCGACAAAGACCTGCGTCCCGACATGAAAGCCACGATCTTCGTGCGTGACGTGCGCATCGAAGACGCGGTGACGCTGCTGCTGCAACAAAACCAGTTGCACCAGAAAGTGGTCAACGAAAATACCTTGCTGATCTACCCGGACTCGCCGCAGAAAGTGAAGGATTACCAGGAACTGGTAATGCGCACCTTCTACCTGACCAGCATTGATGCCAACACCGCACTGAACATGGTCAAGACCATGCTCAAGACCCGCGACGTGTTCATCGACGAACGCCTCAACACCCTGACCATGCGCGATAGCGAAGATGCCGTGCGCATGGCCGAAAAGCTTCTGCAATCACAAGACCAGTCCAACCCCGAAGTGGTGCTCGAAGTGGAGGTGATGGAAGTCGCCACCCAGCGCATTCTCGACCTTGGCCTGCAATGGCCCAACACTTTCGGTGTGGTCAACAGCGACGGCTCGGCGGTGACCCTGCTCGATCAGCTCAAGGGCATCAACTCCAGCCGCATCAGCATCTCGCCATCGCCGCAAGCCAAGATCAACGCGCAGGACAACGACATCAATACCCTGGCAAGCCCGGTGATCCGCGTCAGCAACCGTGAGCAGGCGCGTATCCACATCGGTCAGCGCGTGCCGATCATCAGCGCCACCTCGGTACCCTCGACTCAGGGCCCGGTGATCACCGAAAGCGTCACTTATCTGGATGTCGGTCTCAAGCTTGAAGTACAGCCAACCGTGCACCTGAATAACGAAGTGGCGATCAAAATTGCCCTCGAAGTGAGTAACGCCACGCCGTTGGAACCGACCCGCCAGGGCACGATTCCGGTGCAGGTCGATACCCGCAACGCGCAAACCACGCTGCGCCTGCACGACGGCGAAACACAGATCCTCGCGGGGCTGATGCGCAACGACCACGGCGCGACCGGCAACAAAATTCCGGGTCTGGGTGATATTCCGGGTCTGGGCCGTTTGTTCGGCAGCAACAAGGACACCGTCGGCAAGTCGGAACTGGTGCTGTCGATCACCCCACGGATCGTGCGCAACCTGCCATACCAGAGCCCGTCGGACATGGAGTTCTCCACCGGCACCGAAACCAGCATGCACATTCAGGCGCCGGATCGTTCGCAGAGCTACGTGATGCCGTCGCCTGCCGGGCAGCCGCGTGCAGTCGGTGAGTCGGCCGTGGCCACCACCCGTGTCACCGTCGAGAAGCCTTGATCATGAACGCCTCCCAGCGCGGTTTCACCCTGATCGAAGTCGTGGTGACGCTGGCCCTGATTGGCTTGCTGGCGAGCATGGCCGCACCGCTGACCGAGACCCTGGTGCGGCGTGGCAAGGAGCAGGAATTGCGCACCGCGCTGTATCAGATTCGCGACGGTATCGACGCCTACAAACGCGCATTCGATGCCGGTTACATCGAGAAGTCGCTGAACAGCAGCGGCTACCCGCCGAACCTGAAAGTACTGGTCGAAGGCGTGCGCGATGTGCGCAGTGCCAAAGGCGCCAAGTTCTACTTTCTGCGCCGTATCCCGCGTGATCCGCTGGTGCCGGCCAAACGTGATGACGAAGGGGGTTGGGGCATACGTGCCTACAACAGTTCGGCTCAAAATCCGCGCGATGGCGAGGACGTTTTCGACGTCTATTCCCACGCCCGCGGCAAGGGCCTCAACGGCATCGCCTACCGCGAGTGGTGAACCTCATGCGCCGCGAAAAAGGTTTTACCTTGCTGGAGCTGATGGTGGTGATGGCGATTATCGCCACGCTGATGACCATTGCGCTGCCGCGCTACTTCAACAGCCTTGAAGCGTCGAAGGAAACCACGCTGCGCCAAAGCCTGTCGGCGATGCGCGAAGCGCTGGATCACTTCTATGGCGACACCGGTCGCTATCCCGACTCCATCGAGCAGTTGATCGAACAACGTTACCTGCGCAACGCACCACTGGATCCGATCACCGAACGCAAAGACCAGTGGGTGCTGATCGCGCCACCGGACGGTGTGGCGGGCGGCGTGGCCGACATCAAGAGCGGTGCTACCGGGAGGGCGCGTGATGGCAGCCAGTATTCCGAGTGGTAATAACGCGCAGCAGGGCGGTTTCACCTACCTGGGCGTGCTGTTTCTGATCGTCGTGATGGGCATGGGCCTGGCCAGTGCCGGCGAATTGTGGTCGACCGCTTCGCGCCGCGATCGCGAGAAGCAATTGCTCTGGGTCGGCACCCAGTACGCCCAGGCGCTGCGCAGCTACTACCGCAGTTCGCCGGGGCTGGCGCAGTACCCGAAAGAGCTTGCTGACCTGCTCGACGATCAGCGTTTTCCCGAGGCCAGGCATCACCTGCGTCAGCTCTATCCGGATCCGATCGGCCAGGGCGAATGGGCATTGCAACGCGGTTTTGACGGGCGCATCACCGGTCTCAACAGCCCTTCGACAGAGGTGCCGATGAAGCAATCGGGCTTCCCCACGCAGTGGTCGGATTTCGAAGGCATGCAGCGTTATTCGGACTGGCAGTTCGTCGCTGAAAAAGCCTTCCTCGACGGCACCAGTGGCCCGGCCAAAGGGCAGTCGAGCCTGCCGCAGGCGTTGCAGCCATGACTCGTCAATGGTGGTGCGCGCTGGCCCTCGGCGTGGTGGCGTGCTGCGCCCAGGGTAGTGAAGAAGACGAATTGATGGGCTTCATCGTCGACGACACGATCTCGCACATCGGCCACGACTTTTATTACTCGTTCAGTGAACGCCTGCGCGACACCAGCCCGATGGATTTCAACCTGGTGGTGCGCGAGCGCCCCGACGCGCGCTGGGGCAGCCTGGTGACCGTGGAATATCAGCAACGCCTGGTGTATCGGCGCTTCCTGCCACCGAACACCGTGGAACTGAAGGAGGAGGCCTATGCGGCCGCCGACTGGGTTCGACGCCAGGTTGTCCAGCGCAAGCTGGAGGCACTGTTGCAGGACACCACCGACCTTGAGAAGGACGAATTATGAAAACCACAACGTTCTCACGGCGCAGCGGATTCTGGATCTCGGGGTTGTTGGTCGGCCTTGCCAGCGTTGTCGCCGCCCAGGCCACCGAGCTTGTCTACACGCCGGTCAATCCGTCGTTCGGCGGCAACCCGCTCAACGGCACCTGGCTGCTCAACAACGCCCAGGCACAAAACGATTACGACGATCCGGACCTCAAGAGCCGTTCGAGCGTGGCCGGCACTTCGGCGCTGGAGCGCTTCACCAGTCAATTGCAATCGCGACTGCTAGGGCAGTTGCTGGACAACATCTCCACCGGCAACACGGGGAGCCTGTCCACTGACTCTTTTATCGTCAACGTCATCGACGACTCCGGGGCACTGAGCATTGAAGTGACCGATCGAGTGACCGGTGAAATTTCGGAAATTCAGGTGAACGGCCTCAACCCATGACGGGATGACGGTTCCGGGGAGTGCTGGACATGAAAAAAATAATCGCGCTAGGGCTGATGTTGGCGACATTGCAAGGGTGCAGTCTGCGCGAGCCGATGTCGGCCGAGCAGGACACCGAAACCCCGACCCTGACACCACGGGCGTCAACCTACTATGACTTGCTGAAGATGCCGCGGCCCAAGGGTCGCTTGATGGCGGTGGTGTACGGTTTCCGTGATCAGACCGGGCAGTACAAGCCGACGCCTGCCAGTTCTTTTTCCACCAGCGTGACTCAGGGGGCGGCGTCGATGTTGATGGACGCGATGCAGGCCAGTGGCTGGTTTGTGGTGCTGGAGCGTGAGGGGCTGCAGAACCTGCTGACTGAACGCAAGATCATTCGCGCGTCGCAGAAGAAGCCCAATACCCCGGTGAATATTCAGGGTGAGCTGCCACCGTTGCAGGCGGCGAACATGATGCTTGAGGGCGGGATCATCGCTTATGACACGAACGTGCGTAGCGGTGGGGAAGGGGCGCGGTATCTGGGGATCGATATTTCCCGGGAGTATCGGGTGGATCAGGTGACCGTGAATCTGCGCGCGGTGGATGTGCGTAGCGGGCAGGTGTTGTCGAATGTGATGACCAGCAAGACGATTTATTCGGTGGCGCGCAGTGCCGGGGTGTTCAAGTTTATCGAGTTCAAGAAGTTGCTTGAGGCTGAGGTGGGTTACACGACTAACGAGCCGGCGCAGCTTTGTGTGTTGTCGGCGATTGAGGCGGCGGTGGGGCATATGGTGGCCCAGGGGATTGAGCGGCGGTTGTGGCAGGTGGCGGGGGATAGTTCTTCGCCTTCGCAGGATGATGTTTTGAATCGGTATTTGAGTCAGAACAAGGTTGATCCGGAGGCTGAGTGAACGTGGCGGCCTTCGGGCCGACCAGGTTCTTGCAGAGGTTGGCGGGGCAATGTCCCCAAAACCTGTGGGAGCTGGCTTGCCAGCGATGGCGGCCTTACAGCCGACCAATCTCTGGCAGATGTACCCAGTTCCAACTGTGGGAGCGAGCCTGCTCGCGAAGGCTTTTTGTCAGGTGGTGGGGTTCTTTCTGACTGAGTACATATCCATTCCTGCGGCAACGGCTGCCTAGGGTTTCGCCCTTACGGCGACTCACTTTTTTTACAAACGCCTAAAAAAAGTAAGCAAAAAAACGCTTGCCCCAACGTTCGGCCCGCTCGCTGGGGCTCGGGGTTCCTTCGTTCCGGGATCCATCCGGGCGCATCGTCTCCGGTTTGCTTCGCTGCACCTCCTCTCGATGTGTTTGGCTTCGCCAAACGGTCGCTGCGCTCCCACCCCCGGATAAATCCCTCCACTCAGCCTGCCGACGGGGCCGGTGGATCAAGATCAAAAGCTGCAGCCGAGCTAACGCTCATCCTGTTGAGTGGTGAGGAGCGGTAGCGGTGTGCGTTCTGTTTTTGTTTTTCTGTGGGAGCTGGCTTGCCAGCGATGGCGGCCGGACAGCCGACCAATTTCTTTGGGTTGTACGCATCCCTGTAGGAGCTGCCGCAGGCTGCGATCTTTTGATCTTGCTTTTGAAAAATCAAAAGATCGCAGCCTGCGGCAGCTCCTGCCTTTGCGTATTTCAATTCTGGATGTTTAACGGTGTTTCGAATTCGCGGAAGCTTCCCACAATGTTTTCAGGTTGTCCGTCGGACGTACGGTCTCTAGCCTGTGTTCGTCGCTGCCAAATCAGCGACCGGGATTGGAAACCCCGACGTGAACCGAGCGCATTAGCGCTTTTCATGACGTATGCTTGCGCACCTTTATTGTGTGCACTCCGTTATGGCGGCTGTGCGCGGGAGACCTTCGGGTCAACCGGGTTCTCCGTTCCCCGGGTTTCCAGCCTGCGTACAGCTGCCACCTATTCGTTCGGAAACCGGATGGGCCAGCTCCACTTCAGGATCGGAGATTCACCATGAAAAAACCAACACCCAACCCGCCAGAATCCGAAGCCACCCCCGACACCACTTCCCCCTACGCCTCAGTCGACAGCAAAAAACTCCATGAAGCCGCCGACCGTGCCCTCGATTTCTACCTCAATCCCACCGCCCACATCATGTCCAGCGCCAACGAGCCGGAACCCATGTACCTCGCCAACCCCAGGTACAACACCGAGTCT
Organism: Pseudomonas sp. A0308; assembly: GCF_044218815.1. NCBI lineage: Bacteria > Pseudomonadati > Pseudomonadota > Gammaproteobacteria > Pseudomonadales > Pseudomonadaceae > Pseudomonas > Pseudomonas sp. A0308. Next base: position 999,287 of record NZ_CP162581.1, on the reverse strand, counting down.
CTACTGGCCAACGCCAGCGAAACCCTCGGCTCGGCCAGTGAAATGCTCAACAACTTCGCCGCCTCGCTGCCTGCTTCACACCGAAAAACGGCCCTCGGTATCGCACAAGTCGTGATGCTGGGTGAGCTGGCGGTGAATCAAGCGCTGGATCACGTCGAGTTGAAGGATGGCTAATTAGATCGTTCCCACGCTCCACTTGGGAATGCAGCTCCTGAGGCTCTGCGTCAAATTCGCAATTTGGAACGCGGAGCGTCCCGAGAGGCATTCCCACGCAGAGCGTGGGAACGATCAAAAAACCGTACCTCCACGGGAAGCAAGGTTTCTTGTGTTGAGACGAGGATGCGATCTTAACCGGGGTCGCGTCGAGGGTACTCCTGACGCGCATGCAAGGTGCTCACAATCTCAATTTGCTCCGCCACTTGATAAACGACGAGATAGTTCGGGCTTACCACAATCTCTCGAGTGCCGGGAGAGCGGCCTTTGCGATACAGGTGTGGATGCCAACAAAGCGCAGACGTAGTTTTTACGACGGACTTGTGAAGTGCAGTCGCCGCTACAAAATTTCGCTCGCCAATGTACTTCAGGATTTTCGAGAGTTCGACCCGGGCCTTGGGTCGCCACTTAATCTGCATCAGCGCTTTTGCGCATTGATTCCATCAAGGTATTCATTTCCTCCATCACTTGCTCATGGGGAATACTCGGACGCGGATCATCGAGAGAGGCCTGTACTTCGGCCCGAAACCAACGGTCATAACTCGCAGCCTGCTCCTCGGGATCAAGATCCGAAACAACCGGGCACAGTGGGTCGATCAAGGGCGGGTCGATCATAGAACCTCCGGGTTTGGTACCTCGAAGTCTATTCGTTAATGGTATCGCTGTCGTCGCTGTCTGGATGAATTGCATGTAGGCCAAGCTCCATGAGGATCAAGTTGTCCCGGCAAATCCTAGAGCCTGCACTTCCGACGGCCAACCGCCAGAACTTGTCAGAAAACTCCCCGAATTTCTGAGAACGTTCCGTTTTCCGTAGGACGCAACTCAAACGTCAGCGCAAAAAAAACCGCGACCCCCTTCACCAGAGAATCGCGGCCCATCAACACCCAACCCCTACTGCTGCAACACACTCGCCTGGTTAGCCGACCCAAACTGCTGAATATTCGCCGTTTGCGTTACGCCACTCTGATCGACATTGGCAATGTTGCCCATCCCGCCTTGCGTTACATACGCCACGTTCATGGTGTCAGCCTGTTTGACCGTGATCATGTTGTCGCTGCCATACAGCTGCGCGGTGTACGCCTGGTTGCCGGTCCCGGACTGATCGAATTCTGCACTGTTGCCAGTGCCGTTCGACGAGCCCTGGATCAGGTTGGTGGTGCCGCGCTGATCGGAAATCAGGATGTTGTCGCTGCCGTTCTGATCAAAATACAGCTCGTTATAGGAATCAGCCTGTTTGACCGTGGTTTTGTTGCCAGTGCCGGTCTGGCTGGTGGTCATGATCTGGCCGACGCCATCCTGGGTGAAGTTGGCGATGTTGCCAGTGCCGGCCTGGGTGACGGTGGCGCGCTGGTTGCTGCCGAATTGGCCGCCGGATTGCGGGCCTTTCCAGTTGCTGGCGTAGACCTTGTTGTCGTTGCCCACGGAGGTGGCATTGAGCACGTGGCTGTCGCCGTTCTGGTAGGTGAAGTGCACGTTGCCGTTGCCGACTTGATACAGCGCCAGGGTCGAGTTGACTGACTCGAACTGGTCGGCATAGATCGCGTTGGTGTTGCCGATCTGGGTGACGGCGGCGTTGTTGTTTTCGCCGAAGCTTTGGTCGACCACGGTTTCGTTGCTGTCGCCGGATTGGTTGATGGTGGCTTGGCTGGCCAGTTGCGAGTCTTGCCAGACTTCGCTGCCGTTCATGTTGCCCAACTGGTTGACGGTGATGTTGTCGCCAGTGCCGTTGCGCTGGTCGGCGTAGACGTAGTTACTTTCGCCGGCCTGGTTGATGCCGATCTGCCCGCCGTTGTGGAGGACCTGCTCGGCGGTGCCGTAGTTGGCTGTGCCGTATTGGGTGATCACCGAACTGTTGCCACTGCCTTCATAGAGTTGTTCGATGTTGGCTTCGTTGCTGTCGCCGAACTGCAAGGTTTTGCCTTCGCTGCCGTTCTGCGAGTCCTGATAGACGAACGAGAAGTTGCCGGTGCCTTGCTGCTGTTGCAGCGCCTGGTTGCCGGCGCCGAAGCCGAGCGACTGGCTGGCGTGGCTGGTGTTGAACGCGCCGACCTGTTGCTGGGTGATCACACTGTTGTTTTCGAACAGTTGCTCGGCGTAACCGGCGTTGTAGTCACCGGCCGCGTCCTGAGTGATGACACTGGTGGCGGTGTCTTGCACGGCAGCAGCGTCGTTGCCCTGACCGAGTTGGGTCTGGGTAGCGCTGCTGAACGGGGCGCCGGTCTGCTTCACATCGGCGATGTTGGCGGTACCGGACTGGTTTTGAGTGGAGAGGCTGTCGTCGGCCATGGCCTGGGCACTGATCATGACCAGGATCGCGGCGGTGAGGGGCGTCAATTTGAACATGATGGAATCTCCAAAGGGTTGCAGTGCTTTAGCGGTATTGCTTGACCGAGACGCTCATGCCGTTGCCTGACTGGGTCACGGCGCTTTGCAGCCCCGCGCCCGCCTGCTCGATGCTGGCGTCGTTGTTGTTGCCGTTTTGCGAAATCTGCGCGCGGTTGTGGTTGCCGTTTTGCGTGATTGAGGCGGCATTGCCGTAACCGTTCTGAGTGATCAAAGCCATCAGGTCGCTGCCTTGTTGCAGGATGTACGCCTCCTGATTGCTGCCCGATTGCACGATCCGCCCGAGCAGCGACTGACCGTTCTGTTGCAGCAGGGCGACGTTGGCCTGGCCGATCTGCTCGATCAGGGCTTGCTGGCCCACGGGGGGTGGCAGTTCGCCGAGGTCGATGCTGGTGGGCGCGAGGTCATCGTTCTCCATTAGATCGTCGGCGCGTACACCCGCACTGGCGCACAAGGCGAGCAGGCAAAGCAGGGCGGCGGTCGGCGTGTTCATGGCGTTGTCCTGTGTGGATGTGGCCGAGCTTTTGCCCCACCCACCCGAAAGTGGGTGGGGCGCATGCCGGTATTAACGGAGCTAGAGCGTGTTCACCGAGACCGTGCGCACGGTGCCCTGGGATGAACGGATGGTCGCCGTCGGGTTAGCCGATGGCACTATCAACGTGTTGGCCAGCGTCAGCCGCCAGCGTCCGGTCACCGGTACCGTGGTCGTGCCCAGCGTTACCAGCCCGGTCGGGGTGGTGACCTGCACGGTGATGGTGTTGCCGGTGGTAACCGATGAGGTGCCCGTGAAGTCCCAGTTGAAGCGACCGCCGGACCGCGCCTGCACCGTCGATGCGGTGACCGCGAAGGTCTCTGTCGCTGGTCGTGGCGACACTTGCACGGTGACGGCCGCCGGGGTCGACAGGGCGCCGAAGCTGTCCCGGGCGATGTAGGTGAACGTCGTGGTGAATGCTGTGGTCACGGTGGCCGGTGGGGTGTAGTTGATCACCGTGCCGTCGGTGTTGACCGTGCCGCGGCCGACAGCCGGTTGGGTCAGGCTGTTGACCGCAAGCGGTACGTTGCCCTCCGGATCGGTGTCGTTGGCCAGCACGTTGATCGGGATCGCTACGCCCAGTGTGGCGACGCTGTCGGCGACGGCGGTTGGTGCCCGGTTTGGCGCGACGGTAATCGTCACGGTCGCCGGGTTGGCCGAAGCCAGGCCTTTGGCGTCCTGCGCTTTGTAGGTGAAGGTTGTGGTCAGTGGCACGTTCACCACGGCTGGCGGGGTGTAGACCACGGCCGCAGAACCGCTGAGGGCGACGGTGCCTTGGCCTGCGGCGGGTTGGGTCAACGCGGTGATACCCAGTGGAGTGTCGCCGTCAGGATCGCTGTCGTTGGTCAACAGGCTGAGGGTAATCGGTACACCGAAGGTGGTGCTGCCGGTGTCGGCGTTGGTGATCGGCGCCTGGTTTTCACCGGTGTCCGGCGCGGTGCCGACGACAACAACCGCCTCGCTATCGCTGCCGCCGGCGGCGGATTTTACCGTCACGGTAGCCGGTGGCTGAGTCAGGTCGGCGACGGTGATCCGTTGCAGGGTGCCGGTTTTCGACAGGCGTCCGTAACCCTGGGCAACCATGTCTGGCACTGCGACTTCATCGGTCGAAGTGGCTTCGATCAGCAGGCTGTGGTTGGCCCAGTTGTAGCGCGCGGTCTGTATTTTCACCACGTCGGTGAGCTTGGCCGATACGGCGGTTGGACGTGTGGTGCCGGTCGGGTTGGTCGCGGTCACGACGATGACTGGCGGCACAGTCCCGCTGCCCAGACGTTGGCCGAAGAACAGTCCATTGTTGTCGCCCAGCATATCGGTCTGGCACGGTGTCTGCGGTGGGCCGGGCAGCAGCGCAACGCTTTCGCGAAAACACAGGGTCGAACTGTTATCCGCTTTGGCGAATACTTCGGCACGCACGCCAGCGGCGGTGCGGCGATAGGTGGCGCGGTCGATTTCGACCTGGGTTTGCTGGCGGTTGTCGAGCACCTTGCCAGACAGGCTGAACACACTGGACTGGATGGTCCCGGCCGGCCCGGTGATGCGCACGAAGTTGGTGTTGAACGGGCTGCCGGTCACCGCTTCATTGAGGTTCGGGTCGCCGACGTAGGTTTCGGTGGCGCCGGTGTCCGGGTTGACCTCGGTGTAAGGGCCGTTGACGCTGCGCAGGAACGGCCCGATCGCGCCGGTGAGTGCACCGCTGAAGTTGCCCGGCGCACCAATGCCGATGTCACGGGTGATGTTGATCGCACGTCGACCGGGTGTGGTGACGTTGACCGTTTCCACGCCATACGGGTGGGTGATGGTGTAGGTACCGGCGCTGGGCACCGAGACCCGAATGCGGATCCGCGCGAAGCTTGCCTGATCACCGTCAATCGGATTCTCCGAGGCAAACGCCGCTTCTATCCCGGCCACGTACGCTTCCAGCTCATAGCCGCTGTTGCCGATCTGCGGGATCGTCGTTTCCGCCAGGAACCAGAAAGCTTCCGGCGGCCAGTTGTCAGGGAAAATCATCGGCTGGGCGTCGTCGTAGATGCCCGCCTCGGCCAGCAGAATGCACATGTAGGCCGGTGGCACGCTGGCCGGCACCCTCGAACTGGCGGCGCGCGACTGACAGAGTTCCATCGACAGTTGATTGTTGTCCTGATACCACATCGGGAATTTCCCGGTGGCGAAGGTGTAGGGGCCGGGATCGACGGCGGCGAGTTGCGCGTAGGCACTGCCGGTCAGCGAGAGAGTCAGCCCGAGCGCGTTGAGCGCGAAGCGTGGCCACTTGTTCATGATGCCTCCTGATACGGATCTGGGCATGTGAGCGTTCATTGCACGATGACCACTTCTTCGGTATCGCTGCCGCCGTTGGACGACGTCACCAAAACCTTGGCTGGTGGTATCGGCGAGATCCCGGTGGCCAGGGTTTTCACCGCGCCGTCGCCGCCCAGCGCACCGATGGCGGCGCCACTGCCGGAGGAGGCGGTGAGTACGGGGGGCGAGGTTTCGTCACTGGTCGAGGCCACCACGGTCAGTTGCCCGGAGCTCAGGCTGTACTGGGCGCTCTGGATAATCACCAGATCGGTCAGGACCATCGGCAGGGTGGTCGGCGTGCTGCTGGCGATCGCCAGATGGTTGTCGGCGGTCACTTGCAACGTGGTCGGCAAGGTCGGGTTGACCGAGGACTGCGCGTACCAACTGCCGGTGCTGTTGGCTTCGGTCATGTTCAGCACTGGGGTGCTGCTGGTGATTGCTGCGGTGCCGGGCGCAGGCGGCGCGAGGACGAACACGTCTTGCTGGGCCTCAGGCGTGCTTTCACCGGCCTTGCGCGAGTAGGTGCTGCGCTGCGTGATCATTGGCGTTGGTCGCACGACGGTCGACAACTTGCCGGAGACCGCAAACGTGGTCGTGCGCAAATCCAGACCGTTAGGGCCTTCGATCCGTACGTAGTTGGTGTTGAACGGACTGCCGGTGACCGGCTCGCTGAGGTTCGGGTCGCCAATGAATTGTTCGGCGGCGCCGGTCAGCGGATTGGTCTCGGTGTACGGCCCGTTGACGCTGCGCAGGAACGGCCCGATGTCACCCTTGAGGGCGCCGTCGTAGGTTTGAGGGGTGCCGATGCCGATGTCGCGGGTCATGTTGATCGCGCGCCGGCCGGGTGTGTCGATGTTGAACACTTCGACGCCGTAGGGGTGGGTGATCACGTAGGTGCCGGCGGTCGGCACATCGACCCGAATGCGCACGCGCGCGAAGCTGACCTGATCGCCTTCGACCGGCTCTTCGGCGGCAAACGCGGCTTCGATGGCGCTCACGTAACCGAGGTCGATCCCGCGTGCCGCATCGACCAGTGCAGTTTCGCCAGTGAACCAGAACGCTTCATCGGGGAAGTTGGTGGGGAAAACGATTGGCTGCGCGTCGTCGAACACACCGGGGGTCGGCAGCAGCGAGCACATGTACGAAGGCGCGCCAGGTGCGCTGGGCACTCGCGAGCTAAGCGCTTTGGACAGGCACAAATCGAGCGTGCGACCGTGGGAGTCCTGATACCAGCTGGCGAAACCACCGTTGGCCGGGGTGTAGGGGCCGGGGTCAACAGCAAACAACGCGGCCTGGGCGATGCCCTGAGCCAAGGCGCTCACGACCAGGACGGTCGCGGTTTTGGACAGTAAAGGGTGCATGAGTTAAGCCCTCTATCAAAGTACCTGCCCCTTGGGGGTGGGTCAGTTGCAGAGGGCCTGTACACCTTCCATGCCAAGGTCTGGCGAATGGGCTTGAAAGGCCCGGTTTAGGAGGGTTATGGCGCTTGGAAGCCTGGCAGGGGACCGGGCTGTATAGGGCGTCAGTCCCCAGCATTGGGGCCGGTGGGGATCAATGCCGAAGGCCAGCCGAATGCAAACCCTGTGGGAGCCTGGCTTGCCAGCGATAGCGGACTTCCAGCCCCGAATATGTCGCCATACGCACCGCCATCGCTGGCAAGCCAGCTCCCACAGGGCCTTGTGGTGTTTGGGCCATCAGCGCAAGCAGGCGCGTGGCCCCGCATTCGGGCAAACACCCAACCGTGGGCTATAACCCTATAGGGAAGTTTCGGGAAGTCGCGCCATGAACATGCAGTCGAAATCACTTCCAGTCGATGAGAGCAGCCTGCGGCCAGGCCCGCGAACGAAGCCGTTCAATCTGTTGCGCTGGTTTTCGTTGATCAGCATGGCGGTGATCGGCACGGTCGCGGTGGCGCTCGGTGCGGTGTCGACACGATTTGTGATTGAGGAAAGCGTGCAGCGCGATGCGTTGCTCACGGCGCAGTTCATTCAGGCCATCGCTTCGGCCGAGGTACGCCACGTTTCGATTCCCAATGTGCGGACCATGGGCGAGCTGCTTGATCCGCTACAGGACAAGGATTTTCCCGACGTCAACCCGCAAGCGCGGGCTGATGCGCGAGGCGAGTTTCTTGATCACATCAAGCATTTGCCTGACGTGATCCTCGCCAATATCTACTCGCTCGACCGGCGAGTGATCTGGTCAACCAACCCCGAGCTGATCGGCACCAGCATTCACGCCGACGAAGACCTCGATCGGGCCTTCAATCAAAAGATTCCGGTGTCGGCCAGCTATCACGGCGTCGAAGAGGACCGCGCCGAGCAGAAATTCGTCGTGCCGCCGCAATACATCTTCATCGAGAACTACATCCCGTTGTTCGACGCCGAAGGCAAGAACGTCACGGCGATGGTCGAGATCTACAAGGAACCCAAAGACCTGATCGCGCGCATGGAGCGCGGCATGGTCCTGATCTGGCTGGCCACGGCCCTTGGCGGCGGACTGATTTACCTGGGCTTGTACTGGATTGTGCGGCGCGCGGCGATATTGTTGGCGGCGCAGCAAAAGCAACTGATTGCCAACGAAACATTTGTTGCGCTGGGCGAGATGTCCTCGGCAGTGGCGCACAGTCTGCGAAACCCCTTGGCGACCATCCGCTCGAGTGCCGAGCTGGCGCTGGAGTTCGATGCCGGGCCGGCGGAGAAAAACATCAAGGACATCATCGGCCAGGTTGACCGCATGTCGAAATGGGTGAGGGAGCTGCTGCAATCCCTGCGGCCGCTCAACGATGATCCGGAGCCGGTAAACCTGGTGGCGGCCGTGCATGAAAGTCTGGTCACCTTCGAGCAACAGATTGCCAAAAACCAGGTACAGGTGGCGTTTCGTCCGCAGAACACGCCGATGGTCCTCAGCCAGCCGGTGCAACTGACGCAGATCCTCAATAGCCTGCTGGCCAATGCCCTGGAAGCGATGGACAAGGGCGGCACGCTGACCATCAGCCTTGAGCCGGTCGACAACCGCAGCGTCAGCGTGGTGCTCAGCGACACGGGCAAAGGCATGAGCGAAGAGCAACGGACCATGGCCTTCCGGCCGTTTTTCACTACCAAACAGGGCGGGCTCGGCGTTGGCCTGGTGCTGGTCAAACGGATCATGGAGCGCTATGGCGGTGGTGTGACCCTCGACAGCCGCGAAGGCGAGGGCACCTCCGTGCGTCTGGCCTTTCAACGCGTCCCCTGACGACAACTTTCCCGTAGAGGGGCTGCCTAAGGCTCGGGCCGTGTTCGGCAGCGGCTGCACAGGTTTATAGACGCCGCAATAATTTATGAACTTCCCCCATCAATGGGTGTCAAGCCCCAGTCGCCGGGGAGTGGGGAATACCCCAGCGCTTCCAAATGCCTGTTACAACTGGAAATAATTTATTGGCGCAGTAGTTGCAAAACACCATCACCCCTTCCCGAATGAGGCGGCTGGTGATGGACAGAACGACGCGCTACCCCGACAAGCTGTTCCTGCTGACGCCGTTGAGCGTCTTCCTGATGTTGACCCTGGGCCATGTCGGTGGACTTGGAGCGAGTCAGATTGATGACGAAAACCAGCCCGAGCCTTCCGACCCTTCGTCTTATTATGACGAGCCTGAAGACCGCGCCGGCGCCCTCAACAATCTGCTGACCCTGCCCGAGGCCAACGAAGACTCCTTCGATCTGCCCGACGGCGTCAAAGGTTCACGGGACACGCCGCGCGCGGAAAACATCCTGCCGCCCACCGTGCAAACCAGTTTCAACTACCCCACCAACGGCAAGCCGAGCCCGCTTTACGGTGCGCAGCCGTTTACTCAGCAACTGGTGTTGTTCGAAGAGTTCGGCCCGGAAAAACTCGATCCGACCACCCCGGCTGCGCCGCTCGGCTTTCCGCCGGCAGCGATTGGCCCGGCACCGGCGCAGGATCCGAACAACATCGCGCGCAGTGCGCCACCCGGCATCGCACTCGACGCGTTCTTGCGCCAACCGGGGCTGACACCGTTTCCCAGCCAGTTCGCCAACGTGATCGACCGCAATCCGTGGCAGGCGCAGATCGAAGTATTCCTCAACCGCCATATCGGTTCGTCCGCCGAAGGCCGGCCACCGGGCAAAGGCTGGTCCCACCAGCGCTGGAACGAGTTCTACCCGCAAGTCGCCTACAAAACCGTGCAGACCGGTGCGCGCCTCAACGGCGGCCTGCGTGACAGTCGACAAATGCACGGTTACGCCGTGGGCGAATTCGGCCCCGGTGGCCTGTATCACAACGTCGCCGGCGTAGCGCTGACCGATGGCACCGCCAAAGGCGTCGACCCGCGTTTCCACCCGGCCATGCCCGCGCAAAACCACAACTCGGTCTGGACGTTCGACGGCACGCTGCCGCCCAAACTGTTGATGGTGCGTTACGGCCAACCGGTGCTGATGCGTCACTACAACGGCTTGCCGATCGACCCTTCGGCGAACCGTGGTTTTGGTCTGCACACCATCAGCACCCACGAACACAACGGCCATGCACCAGCGGAAAGCGACGGCTATGCCAACGCGTTTTTCTTTCCCGGCCAGTTCTACGACTATCGCTGGCCGATCCAGCTCGCCGGTTACGACAGCATCAACACCAAGGCTGAAGACCCGCGCGCAGCGTTCCCCTGCGCACCGGGCGAAACCCTGTGGGTCAACGACCTGCAACCAGGGAAAAAGACCTGCGACCACGGCACCATCAAGATCCGTGGTGACTGGCGCGAAACCATGAGCACCCACTGGTTCCACGATCACATGCTCGATTTCACCGCGCAGAACGTCTACAAGGGCAACGCGGCGATGATGAACTACTACAGCGCGCTCGATCGCGGCAACGAATCGGTGAACGATGGGGTCAACCTGCGCCTGCCCAGCGGCAGCGCCTTGCCGTGGGGCAACCGCGACTACGACGTCAACCTGGTGTTCGCCGACAAGGCCTGGGATCAGCAAGGTCAGTTGTGGTTCAACCCGTTCAACACTGACGGCTTCATCGGTGATCAGATGCTGGTCAACTGGCAGTGGAAACCGGCCCTCGACGTGCGTGCGCGCAGCTATCGCCTGCGCATCCTCAACGGCTCGGTGTCGCGCTACTTCAAACTCGCGCTGGTGCGCGAAATCAAGGGCACCAGCGGCGAATACCCAGGGCCGAAAAACACCGGTGTTTCCTATAGCCGCGTGCCGTTTCACATGATCGCCAACGACGGCAACATCATGGAGCACAGCGTGCCGTTCGACGGCTCGATGGATCTGGACGCCGATGGCGACAAACAGAACCACAACGCGATTCTGCCGACCCAGGGCATCGCCGAGCGCTTCGACATCATCGTCAACTTCGGCAAAAACGGTATCAAGCCCGGCGACAAGCTGTTCTTCGTCAACCTGCAGGCGCACGACGACGGCAAAGGTCCCAAAGAAGTGGTCCCGCTGGCCGACGTGCTCTCCGAGAAATATCTGGCAGTGATCAAGCAGACCAGCAAAGGCCCGCAGTGGGACAAAGGCGATCCGGCGGTGGGCAAAGTCTTGCAGTTCAACGTCAAGGCGTTCACTGGTCAGGATCTGGCCATGGACCCGGCAGCTTACGAACCGGCCAAACCGGGCAAGGCCGAAGGCATGGTGATGATCCCGCTGAAGATCCACCGCGACAACGCGGCCGACAAGGCGCTGCTGGCCAATGCCCGTCACCGCACCTTCACGTTCGGCCGTACCGATGGCACCGATCTGGCGCCGTGGACGGTCAAGACCGATGGCGGTTTCGGCTTCCACATGGACCCGCGCCGACTCAACGCCTCGACCAAACTGGCCAGCGGCCCGACCGATGCCGGTGTAGCCGGGTTCGGCACCCTCGAGGTGTGGAACATCAAGGCTGGCGGCAAGGGGTGGAGCCATCCGGTGCACGTGCATTTCGAGGAGGGGATCATCCTCAGTCGGGGCGGTAAAGCCCCGCCGGAATGGGAAAAATGGGCACGCAAGGACGTCTATCGCATCGGTTCGGAAAACGACGGGCTGGACAGCGTGGAGATGGCGATCAACTTCCGCGAATTTGCCGGGACGTACATGGAGCACTGTCACAACACGCAACACGAGGACAACTCGATGCTGCTGCGTTGGGACCTGGAAAAACCCGGTCAACTGCAACTGATGCCGACCCCACTGCCGAGCTGGGATGGCGTGCGCTACGTCAACTCCGCCGCGCTGCCGACCTTCCGCACTGGCGACGGCTTCGGCCCGCAAGTGGTGGTCAAGCCATGAACCGCCGGCACGGTGACAGCCAACCGGTGCATACCCCGCGCTCCCGGGCGCTGGGCATGCACCTGGTGCTGGTGCTGGTGCTGGTGGCCTGCGTGCTCGGCAGCCGCGTGCTGCTCGCGCATCAGGCCAGCGTCGACGCAATGGCAGCGACCAGCGAATCCGCCACCCCATGGGGTGGCGACTATTTCCCCAATACCCTGCTGACCGATCAGGACGGTCAGCAGGTGCATTTTTTCGATGACCTGATCAAAGACAAAGTGGTGGTGATCAATTTTATCTTCACCTCGTGCAGCGACTCCTGCCCACTGGAAACCGCACGTTTGCGCCAGGTGCAGCAACTGCTGGGAGAGCGGGTCGGACAGGACATCTTCTTTTACTCGATCAGCATCGACCCGCTCAGCGATACGCCCGAAGTGCTCAAGGCCTACGCTCAACGATTCAAGGTCGGGCCTGGCTGGAAGTTTCTCACCGGCGAGTTCACCGATGTCACCCAATTGCGCAAAAAACTCGGGCTGTTCATCGACGGCGTCGACAACGGCCGTGCCAAGGATCACAACCTGAGTCTGATCGTCGGCAACCAGACCACCGGGCGCTGGATGAAAGCCTCGCCTTTTGAAAACCCGTGGATTCTCGCCGATCAACTGGCCAACACCTTGCAGAACTGGAAGCAGGCCAGCGTCGAACAAAGTTACGCCGATGCGCCACAAATCCGCCCGCCGAGCAGCGGCGAAGAACTGTTCCGCACCCGCTGCGCTTCCTGTCATAGCCTCGGCCCACAGGATGGCGAGGGCATCGGCATGCGCAATATCGGCCCGGATCTGCTCGGCGTGACCCGTCAGCGTGACCCGGTCTGGCTCAATCGCTGGATCCGCGAACCGGATCGGATGCTGGCGGAGAAAGACCCGATAGCCCTGCAACTGTTCGAACAATACCAGCGTATTTCGATGCCTAACCTGCGCCTGGACGAGCTGTCGGCGCAGTCGATCATTGATTATCTGGATGACGAAACCGAGCGTCAGCACTCCACCGTTCATCCGATCGCCGACGGTGTGTCAACGCCTGTAAAGCCAGGTTCCTCAGGCGCAACGGTGAGCCGTATGCAATAGCGGCAAATTAGCATCATTGAACCGTGTGTTGCGGTCATTGCCACCTACACTCACACGTACCGGCGGCCGCAACCTATTTGATACATGCACTCCAGGGCACGTCCATGCAGCGACTGGAATCACAAAAAATATCGACTCCGAGCGCAACGGCAGAGGCCAGCAGAGGCTGGCGCGGGCAGTTCAATTTGCTGCGCTGGTTTTCGCTTGGCAGTTTTCTGATCATCGCGGCCGTAGCGTTGGGGTTGGGCTATATCTCCACGCGTTTTGTGGTCACCGAAAGCGTTGAGCGTGATGCGCTGCTCACCGCGCAATTCGTCCAGGCCATCGGCGAAGCCGAGATGCGCCACGCCAAAATCAATCCGAACCGCACCATGGGCGAAATGCTCGACCCACGCGAAGACAACAGTTATCCCGACGTCAATCCGGGGGTGCACGCTGCGGCGCGCATTGAGTTTCTCGATCATGTCGAACATTTGCCCGACGTTCTGCTGGCCACCGTTTATGCGCTCGATCGCACGATCATCTGGTCAACCAACCCGGAGCTGATCAACGTCAGGATTGAAGACGATGAAGAGCTGGACGAGTCGTTCGAAATGAAAGTCCCGGTAGCCTCCAGCTACCACAAGATCGACGACGAGAAGCCTGAGCAGCGGCTGTCGCGCGAGCCGAAATACCTGTTTATCGAGAACTACATCCCGATGTTCAATGCCGACCAAAGCAAAGTCGTCGCCATGGTCGAGATCTACAAGGAGCCGTCGGATCTTGTCGACCGGATCGACCGTGGATTCGCCTCGATCTGGGTGGCGACGCTGCTCGGCGGCGCAGCGATTTATCTCGCGCTGTTCTGGATCGTCCGCCGCACCGCAACGTTGCTGCAAAGCCAGCAGCAGCAACTGATCAGCAACGAAACCTTTGTCGCGCTGGGGGAAATGTCCTCGGCGGTGGCGCACAGTTTGCGTAACCCGTTGGCGACCATTCGCTCCAGCGCCGAACTCGCTCAGGAAATCGCCAGCGACGGCGCCCAGCGCAATATCGGCGACATCATCAGCCAGGTGGATCGCATGTCACGCTGGGTGCGCGAGTTGCTGGTGTCGTTACGGCCGATGAGTGACGACGGTGAAGCGGTGGACTTGCTCGCGACGGTCGAAGACACCCTCGGCGCGTTTGAGGCGCTGATTCGACGCAACGGGGTTGTCGTGCGATTCACCCCGCAAGATTGCCCGCCCATCGTCAGTCAGCAGGTGCTGCTCACGCAAATTCTCAACAGCCTGTTTGCCAACGCCCTTGAGGCGATGCCCAAGGGCGGAGTGTTAACGGTCGAGATCGAAACGCCCCAGCCCCATCAGGTGCGCATGACCCTGAGCGACACTGGCAAAGGCATGAGCGCGCAACAGCAACTGTTGGTGTTCAAACCGTTTTTTACCACTAAGCAGGGCGGACTCGGCGTGGGTCTTGCATTGGTCAGAAGAATCATGGAGCGTTTTCAGGGTTCGGTCGTCTTGACCAGCCGCGAGCAGGAGGGAACCCGCGTCAGTCTCAACTTTAAAGTGGCATCGGGAGGGGAATATGGAACACAGCATTCTGCTGGTCGAGGATGACGAATTGCTGGCCGACAATATTCAGACCTACCTGGAGCGCAAAGACTTCGAGGTGACTGTCTGCCATTCGGCCGAAGACGCGCTGGGGCAACTGGAAACCTTTATGCCCGACATCGTGCTGACCGACAACTCGCTGCCGGGCATGAGTGGACACGACCTGATCCAGAAGCTGCGCATCAGCGCGCCGGATCTCAAAGTGATCATGATGACCGGCTACGGCAACGTCGAAGATGCCGTGGTGGCGATGAAGGAGGGCGCCTTTCATTACGTCACCAAACCGGTCGCATTGCCTGAACTCAAATTGCTCCTCGACAAGGCCCTGGCCACAGAGCGAATGGAGCGCACGCTGTCGTTTTATCAGGAGCGCGAGGCGCAGAAATCCGGGGTGCAGGCGTTGATCGGCGAATCAGCGCCGATGCAGTACCTGAAGAACACCATCGGGCAGTTGCTCGACGCCGAACGTCGCATGGCCAACACCGATCTGCCGCCGGTACTGGTTGAAGGCGAAACCGGCACCGGCAAAGAATTGGTGGCCCGTGCATTGCATTTCGACGGCCCGCGCAGCAAAGGCCCGTTTATTGAATTCAACTGCGCGTCAATTCCGTCGAATCTGGTGGAGTCCGAGTTATTCGGTCATGAAAAAGGCGCGTTCACCGACGCCAAGGATCGGCGGGTCGGTCTGGTGGAAGCGGCGGACGGCGGCACGCTGTTTCTCGATGAAGTCGGCGAAATGGACCTGCTGTTGCAGGCCAAGCTCTTGAAGCTGCTGGAAGATCGCACCATTCGCCGTGTGGGTTCGGTGAAGGAGCGCAAGGTCAATTTGCGGGTGATCAGCGCGACCAACTGCAACCTTGAGCAAATGGTGCAGCAGGGTAAATTCCGGCGGGATCTGTTCTTCCGGTTGCGGATCATTTCGATCAAGGTCCCGCGCCTGCACACTCGTGGCGAAGACATCCTGCTGCTTGCCCGGCACTTCCTCGCCAGCCATGGCAAGCGCTATGGCAAACCGCATCTGCATTTCAGTGATCAGGCCGAAGAATTGCTGCTCAGTTACACCTGGCCGGGCAACGTGCGCGAGTTGCGCAACATGCTTGAGCAAACCGTGCTGCTGGCGCCGAACGACACCATCGCCGCGCATCAGTTGAATGTCTGTATGAGCCTGTGCGACGAGTTGCCGCCGCAGCATCAGCATCAGCATTACGAACCGGCGCCGCATTACGAGCCGCGTCCGGCCAGCAACATGGAGTCGATGAACCTGCCGGAAGTCGAGCGCGACATGGTGCGCAAAATGCTCGACAAGACCGACTGGAACGTCACCAAGTCCGCCCGCTTGCTGGGCCTGAGCCGCGATATGCTGCGTTATCGCATTGAAAAACTCGGCCTTGCCCGACCGGACAAACGCCAGTGGTAACCGGTGAGCTTTGGGCACCACAAAACCCTGTGGGAGCGGGCTTGCCCGCGAAGGCGTCCTGTCAGTCAACTGATATGGCGACTGACACTCCGTCATCGCGGGCAAGCCCGGCTCCCACAGGGTTTAGTGTTGATTCGGTGGGGCGAGGCAAGCCAACAGGCACGTCGGATCCAGCACCTCATCATTCACATAAATCCCACGCTCGGCATCGTACGTGCGGACAAACACCCGCACCGTCGCATCCGCCACGGTCGGCAGTTGTGAATCGCGAAACACGTGGCGATCCGGGATGACCACGAAATCCTGCGGCGCGGTGTCATCAAACGGCCGTGGCGGCTGTGCGGACAACGACGGCGGAGCGGGGTGGGCGAAGGGCTGGTTCGGCCCGTAGTAGATAAAATTGCTATCCAGCGCGTGCGCCTGTGTGGCGGCGAGCAGACAACCGGTCAACAACAGCCGTTCGAACATTTGCATGGCGGCACCTGCGAGTGCGGTTTTCCCCAAGGCTATTAACTATAGCTGCCCTGCGGCAGGTCCTACAGCGTTGGCTTACAAGTTTGCAACAACCGCAACTGGCGGGCTGATTTAGACTCGGATCCGCTCAATCACGAGCATCGTCCGGAGTGCGCCATGGAAGTGCCAAACAATAAAACCGCCATCGAAAGCAATCGTCAGGCGTGGAACGATTCCGCCCGTCACCATCAGGATTCGCCTGACTGGCAGGCGCTGCTCAGCGAAGTCGCTCAGGCGGACTTCTCCTGTCTTGATGAGACTTTGAGCGGATTGCTGGCGGTCGACGGTAAAGACGTGATTCAACTGGGCTGCAACAACGGCCGCGAAAGCCTGTCGCTGTTCGCCCTTGGTGCGCGCAGTGTGGTCGGTGTCGATCAATCGGCGGCGTTCCTCGAACAGGCGCGTGAGCTGAACAAGCGTTCACCGCACAGTGCTGAATTCATCGAAAGCGATATCCATCATTTGCCGACGTCTTTGCACAACCGCTTCGACGTCGCGCTGATCACCATCGGCGTACTGAACTGGATGCCCGACATTGGCGAATTTTTCCGCCACGTCGCGCAGGTTCTGAAACCGGGCGGACAACTGGTGATCTACGAAACCCATCCGTTTCTGGAAATGGTCGACCCTGACGGCGAAGACCCGTATCGCCTCGCGACTTCGTACTTCCGCGCAGAGCCGTTCGTGCAGGAAGAGCCGATCGTCTATGTCGGCAAGGTCGAACAGCAGGCGGCGAAATCCTACTGGTTCGTGCACAACCTCGGCGCGATCTTCAGCGGAGCCATCGGGGCAGGGCTGAACATTGCGCACTTCAAGGAATATGCGCATTCGAATCGGGAAGAGTTGTACGACCAATACCTGAACCAGCAAGCGCAGTTGCCGATGTGTTTCACCCTGGTTGCCACCAAGGCCTGAAGTTTTCCATTGTGACAAATGGCCTCTGCGCGAGCAGGCTCGCTCCCACATTGAATGCGTGCATGACGCACATCCAGTGTGGGAGCGAGCCTGCTCGCGAAGGCGGCCTCATGATCGCCACAATATTTCAGAGCTGAATCAAGCCCCCGCCGCCGCGCTCACGGTCGGCCGCCCCGGTTTGCGCAATGGGTCAAGCCGTGAGCCCTCATAACGGGTTTCGCGGAAGAATTTCCAGCGGCCGAACAGGCAGTAGACGTGAGTGACGCGTCCCTGCTCGTGGTAGCCCATGCGGATGTGCAGCTTCAGCGCCGGGATGTTGTGGGTTTCGCAAACGTCGACCACTTTGTTGCAGCCCTGCGCAGCCATGGCTTCCCAGAGGGCGACTTGCACGTCCACCGACAGGCTGCTGCCGAAATAGGCGCGGATCATTTCGCCACCGAATTCGAAGAACTCGCCGGGTAAAACCTTGAACACGCAGCCGTAATAGTGGCGGTCGTGATAATCGCGAATGCTCCCCCAGATGAAGCCCACCGCATGGCCGTCCGCATCGAGGTACATGTGCCCGGTGTGACCTTCGGCGGCCAGTTCGGCCATGGTTTCCACGCGATCACCAAAGTGCTTGGCGAACGCCCCGGCGTTCTGCGGCGTGATGTCGACCTTGCGCAGGCCTTCATAGGGCCGCAGCTTGTGCGGCGGCACCGGGCTGACAAGGTCGCGCTCCATCCACAACAATTCCCAGTGAAAGAACACGTAACGTTTCCACAACGTGCTGAAGGTGCGCCCGAGGCCTTTTTGCCGGATGCGTTCTTGTAGTTTTTCGATCACGCTCATGATGCCCTCCGAGGCCGGAGCCAGGGTGTTGTGGATGATGCTTGGGTGGGTATAGATCAAGCCTTTCAATTCATTTCAAAGTGCCATTTTCGAAGGATTGCAAGTTATGTAACTCAATCGAGTGCTGCCGTACCGCGTGCAGACTCCTTGTTCAGATCGGCATAGGAAACCCGCGCAACGCCGGTCAGCCGATGCGCTAGCACGAGGCTCAGAGACTCCTGAGGGGCGAGATAGGCATCGCCGAAATCAGCCCCGAGTTGCGTGGGATGCGCGACGATTTCCAGCACGCCATCGATCGGCACGCTGTTGCTGCGCAGATCCACCGGCGTGCAGACGTAATCGGCGGTGATCCCGGCCAGACTGTGCAAGCGCCAATTGAGCAAACCTTTGAACACGCGTTTGGCCAGGTTGAGGTTTTGCCCCAGATTGCGCGCCAGGCGAATCGGTACACCTTGATGCGCGGCGAAGCGGGCGACGATCTCGCCGATTGGCCAGATGTTGTGCACGTGCTGGTGTGAATCGATATGGCTCGGCCGCATGCCGTGGTCGACACAACGTTGCCATTGCGCCTGCAACTCATCGTGCACCGCGTCGCGATCCTCACGACTGAGCCGCAGGCTGTGACGCGCGAGGCTGAGGTCGAACACGCCGTGGCTGTCGCAAAACGTTTGGCGCGTGACAATCCTCTGGCTCAGGGGGCGCCCGTAAGTCAGGTTGAAGTGCAAGCCGATCCGGCCCGCCAGCGCGGGATGCCGGGCCATGGCGCAGGCCGCTTCGAACGCCGGCATGTTGGCCATGGTGGTGGCGGAACTGATGATCCCGGCCTGGAACGCCGCGAAGATCACCGCGTTCTCGTTCGCGCTGAGGCCGAAATCGTCAGCGTTGACTATGACTTGGCGAGGCATGTTCGCCCTCCGGGGTGATCGCGGCAGGTTTGACGGTGGGTGCAACGGCTTTGGCCGCGCGTCGGGCTCGCCACTGTTGCACGGTCGGTTTGAGTCGATGCCACAGGCGCAACGCCAGGCCCAGCGTCAGGCCACTGGGCCGCCAGGAATAGAAACTCCAGCGCCAGTGCTCCAGTTGCCCGGTCATGCGTTCATGCAGTTGATGGCTGGAATTTTCCAGGCTCACGCGCGAGGCATCGATCCAGCGCCAATGCTCGTCCAGGCCCCAGCGAATCCATTCCTCCAGCAATACCCGGCCACTGCCCAGATCAGCGTATTGCGGCAGGAAGGCGAGGTTGTAGTCGTAGAGCCGGCCATGTTCGAGCAGGCCGAGGCGATAGCTGATGCAACGCCCGTTCAGCTCCAGCGTGACCAGCCGCACCAGGCCCTGGCCGGCGAGGGCGATGAAGGCGCGCTCGATCAGTTGCCGACTTCGATCACTGGCAAAAATGCCGACACCTTCGTCACCTTTCCAGCTCACCGCTTCAACTTCGCTGATGGCTTGCAGCAATGGGCCCATCGACATCGCGTCCGGAACGATGCGCCGTACCTCGGCACCACACGCCGCAATCCGCTTGCGCGCCCGCCGCAGTTTATAGCGTGGATCGCCGGAGACTTCCTGATGATCGGCCTCACTGATCAAGTGCACCGGCACTCGACAACTCAGGCGTCGTTCACCCGTGGAGCTGCGGGCCATCCATTCGGTGAGGGCGCTTTCTTCACCGGCAGGTTCGGACAATTCGTTGAGTTGCAGCAACGCATGGGGCACTCGCTGATGGATCAACGCCAAGGCGTTGCACATGTCCTCACTGCCCAGCAATGACAGCAGCGCCAGTCGATCGGCCAACGGATAGCCCAAATGATGCAGCACCCGAAACGGCACGCCAAAGTAGCGCTCGCGACTCGCCACCAACGGCAGGCACAGCCGCAACTCGTCCGCGTCCCAACCCAGCAGAATGTGCAAGCGCTCACGCTCGCCAAGTGTCTGCTCGGCCGCGCACAACCAACCGAGGTGGTTGAACGGTGTGTGGTCCGTCACCCGCTGGCGCAATGCTTCATACGCCGCTGCCGGAAAATCGGCGGCGCACAACGAAGTGCGCCATTCGAATCGCATCACCATAAGCTCAGGTCACCGTGGCCGTTACGGGTGGGCGGGAAGGTTTGCGCAGTGCTTCCAGGCGCGAGCCGCTGTAGCGGGTCTCGCGGTAGAAGCGCCAGCGGCCGAACAGCATGTACACATTCATGATCCGCTGCTGTTCGGTATAGCCCATGCGCAGGTGCAGCTTGAGCGCCGGGATGTTATGGAATTCGCAGACGTCGACGACTTTGTCGCAGCCTTGCGCGGCCATGGCTTTCCACAGCGCCAACTGCACATCCACTGACAGTTCGGTGCCCCAGTAGGCACGGGTCAGTTCGCCGCCGAACTCGAAGAACTCGCCGGCATTCACCGGGAACAGGCAGCCGTAGTAATGCCGGTCGAAATAGTCCCGCACGGTGCCCCAGATGAACGCCACGGCATCGCCCTGATCGTCCAGGTGCATGTGCCCGGTATGCCCTTCGTTGGCCAGTTCGGCCATGGTGCCGACGCGGTCGCCGAAATAACGGGCGAAGGCGCTGGCGTTGTCTGCCGTGATCTTCACCACCCGCAATGGCGGATAAGGTTTGAGGCTGTGCGGCGGTACCGGGCTGGCCAGATCGCGCTCCATCCACAGCAGTTCCTGGTGGGCAAAGACGTAATGGTTCCAGGCTTTTTTTACGGTGGCAGTGAGTCCTTTCTGCCGTAGATGTTCAGTGAGGTTACGCAGCAGTTTCATGGTGTTCACTCCTGATGACGACGCATCGCGCGGCTCAAGGCTCGCGCGGCAGAACATCAAAAGGGCGGTCATGAGGCGCTCCAGTGCAGGGCGAACAGGGTTTGTCCTGGCAACGCGAAGCGCACGCGACCGTCCTCGCAGTGAAACGGTGCGTCGCGGCTGCGGTTGTCGGCGCCGAAATAACGCAACGCGCCTTTGTTCGACGGGCACCTGGCACCGCTCAGTTCCACACGCTGCAATCGCGTGCCTTTGTTCACCCCAAGCAAGCCACGCTGCTCGCCGTCGGCCATCGCCAGTACATCGACTTCAAAACCATCGTTGTCCAGCTGCAGCACTTGCTGCAGCCAATGCTGCGCGATGAACTGCTGCGCCAGCCCCACCGGTTTCAGTTCGAAATGATCGTCGCCGAGCACTCGCAACATGCCCTTGGGGTACTGCGGCTCATCGGCGGCCTGGAACCAGTTGAGCATTGTCAGCAAACCATCCTGCGAGGCGTTGATCACCACTGATGCCCACCACAGCGAGGCGTAATGGGTGTCCTGATCGTAGGGGCTGAGGCTGGAGCCGCTGGACATATTGGTCTGATCGAGAAGCAAGGCTTTGCGCGGCTGGCCATTGCCATCGAGGCCGACCAGTTCGGCAGCGCGGCGCACGCTGTCGCGGTAGACGCGGGTGGCGAGCAGGTCGCGGATCATCCATTCGTGCCACGCGAGCGCATCGACCTGATCGGCCGACTCACTCAGCAAACGCCGCGCCCAATCGATGCCGCGCTTGTCCGCCGCGTTGTCGGCGAACGGCCCGTTCACCAGCCGTGAACTGGCCGGCATGGCGATGCGCACGCCGGCCCTGGCATTCGCCGGATCACTGCGCACTTGCCGGGCCATGCTGGTGAAAATCGCCTGGTACTGCGCATAGCTCGAATAATTGAGGTTCGGCTCATCGGCGAAACCGATGTAATGCGTGCCTTTGCCACCCAGTGCCCGAGTACCGGCCAGCCACGCATCGAGGCCGCTGTTGCTTTGTACATCGGCGCGCAGATCGGCCTGACGCTGACTGCCGGCGAGCAGGGTGATGTCCTGTCGGATGCCGAAACGCTCCTGATACACCTGACGGAACGCGTCTTCGAAATGCGGGTTCTTCGCCGTGACGTCGACGAAGCTGTAGTAACTCGCCGCCGTCGGTTTCAGCGCATCGAGCGCGGCATGACTGGCCGGCGGCGGCATCACATAAGGCAGGGCAATGCCCAGATCGGGCGTTCGGCCGAGGACTTTGTCGTGCAGAACCAGGTGAATCTGGCCGACGTCTTCGCGCAGCGGTTTGAGCTGCTGCGCAGTTTGCGCAAACAGGTTGGCGGTGCCGTCGAGCCAGAACGCCGCTTTGCCGCTCCCTTGCAAACGCAAGCGCCAGACTTGCTCTTGTTGGCTGACCGGCAGTGCGACCTGATCGAACTGCCAATAGGCGCGATAGGGTTTCAGTGCCAGCGTCAGCGTTTGCTTATCGCCCACTCTCTGTGCCTGCAAACCGCTGACGCCGCCATGAAACTTGCCGGCCAGCACCGCGCGCTCGCCGGCGGCTACCTTGAAATACAACTCGTCGCCGTTACGCGTTTCGGCGCTGAAATGCACTTTGGCCGGGGCGAACAGCGCGACGGTTTTTTCGTCATGTTCAATCCGATAACCACGAAAGCTATAGCCGGGAATTTCCAGTCGACTGCTTGCAGCCCCGGGCAGCAAAGTCCAGGTCTGCGAACCGCGAGTTTCGCTGGCTTTGATCAGCCGTTCGCCCTGCAGCTTGCCCTGACCGTCTAGCAGATACAGATGTTCTTCATTGGCCTCGGCCTGCCATGCCGGCACCCATCGCACTGTCACGGTGTCCGGGCGATCCGCTTGCAGGTACAGACTGCCGTCGCGAATCTCGCCCCAGCGCATCGACGCGGCGAAGGCGTCGAGCGACAGGCTGACGCCGAACAGCAGGGCCAGGCCTTTCATGCGGCCTTCCGTTGCAGGATCTGCAGCATCGGCAGCACGTCACGGGGCAGGATGATCAGGGTGTGCCAGAACGGCACGCCGCTCAAACGGCAATAGAGCACCAGCATCGCCACGGTCACCGCCAGATAGGCAATCGACGATGCCGCTGCGGCGCCGACGATGCCGTAAGCCGGAATCAACACCAGGTTCAGCGCCAGATTGAGCAGGGCGCCGAGGCCCATCAGCAACGACACCGTGCCGGGGCGATCCTTGCCAATCAGATCCAGACGCAGAATGCTCGCGTAGCACAGACCCAGCAGGCCCGGCAGCAAGGCCAGCAGCGCCGGATAGGCCGGTTGATAAGCCGCGCCGAACAGCGTGACGATCAACCATTCGCCGATCACGGCCATGGTCAGGCAGGCGCCCAGCATCACCGTGGCGGTCAGGCGCAGGGCCAGCGGGGTGACTTTGTCCATGCCTGCGTCCTGTTGCAGCAGGCGCTTCATCAGCGGCGTCGTCACCGCCTCGGGAACGATCAGCAGCAGTTCGGCGGCGGCGCTGGCCATGGCGTAATGGCCGAGCGCGGTGCTGCCCAGCAGGGCGCCGATGAACAGGTAATCCGAGCGCAGAATCACTTGCTGGAACAGCAGGTCCGGATGGCTGCGGGCGCTGAAGCGCAGCAGCTCGTTCTGGCTGGCGCGGTCCCATTGCAGTTGCATCGGTTGCGCACGTTTGAGCCAGACCCAACCGGCCAGGACCACCAGACTGATCCCGGCCAGCCAACTGATCAGCGCCGCTTCCAGCGCTGCACTTTTCCACATCCAGAACAGCGCAAGAAACAGCAGCAGCGGCGCCAGCGATTCGGTCAGGCGCAAGACGTTGAACGCGACCACGCCGCCGGAAGCATTGTGCAGGGTCAGCAAGCCGCTTTTCAGCACCGTCAACGGCACCGCCAGCAGCAACAGCCAGGCGAGCAGACCGAGTTGCATCGTGATGTCGAGTTCAGTACCGAACTCACGCACCAGCGCCACCACCAGCAAGGTCAGCAGCCCCGCCAGCAGACAGCCGAACACCAGCACCTGAGCGAGCAGCAAGCCCATCGGCCGTTGCTTGGCGGCTTGATAACCGACCGCCGAATTCAGCCCGCCACTGGTGGCCGCGCTGATCAGGTCGGGCAAGGTACTCAGTAGCGCAAACAAACCGCGCTCACTGGGCCCGAGGATCCGCGCCAGCAACACGTTGCGCAGCAGGCGCAGGGCGATCATCGCCAGTTTGGTGCCCATGCTCAGCGCCAAATGTTTGAGATAGTGATTGCGGCTCATGGCCGTGCCCCGCGATAAATCCGCCACGACAGCAGTTCCGGATTGCGCGCGCTGCGTTGACTGACGCCGAAACGCGGCAGGTTCAGCGGGTCGCCTTCACCGCGATAAATGCCGGTGCCGGTGCCCAGCGCAAACGGGTAATCGTGATCGGCAATCTGTTGGCGCACGCGTTCATCGTTGTCGCCATTGGGGTAGCAATACACCGGTAATGGCCGATTGCAGCCGTTGTACAGGGCATCGCGGCTGCGCTTGATTTCTTCGTCCAGGCGCACATCATCCAGACCCGTGAGGATCGCGTGACTGGCGCCGTGCGGGCCGAACCGCACCAGCCCCGAAGCTTCGAGTGCGCGCACCTGATGCCAGTCCAGCGCTTGCGGTTGCGAGTCCTGCGGGCATTCGTCGGTCAGGCGATCCAGCTCGTGCGGTGCAAGCCTCTTGAGGCTTTGCAGGTAATGCAGCAGCGCCAGACTTCGGCGGTCGACATCGATGTCATCGACCAGCACCGGCAAGGGATGACCGCAGACGCGCAGGCATTCAATCAAATGCATCCGCGCCTTGTCGCCATGGCTGCCCCACAGTGTTTCGCCCAGGCTTTCCCACCAGAAGCGCTGGTGGCTGCCGATGAAGTCGGTGGAGAGGAAAATGCTCGCCGGCACCTGGTGTTTTTGCAGCAGCGGGAAGGCGTTGACCGCGTTGTCACGCCAGCCGTCGTCGAAGGTCAGTGCAACGCGTGGCCGTTCGGTGCGCAGCGAATTGGGCTGCAGAATCTCCATCAACGGCACGCAATCGAAATGCCTGCGCAGCCACACCAGCAAGTGCTCGAACGCTTTTGGGCCGACGCACAATTCGTTGCGGTGCGGCAGGTCGGCGGCGCGATCGTTGGCCAGCACCCGATGCAGCATCAGGATCACCCCGGCGCCGTGCAGCTGATTGCGGCCCACGGACGAATTGAGATAGAGCCAGCCACTGGTGCGTTTGAGTAGTTGTTTGATCGCCATGGCCTCAGTCCTTTTTTATCGATTCTGTTCCGGATTCCACTGGGCATACCGCTGGCCGCGCAGGAACTGCCACAGGCCGAGGCTCATCCCCGCCAGGGTGATCAGCAAAAATGCCGCCAGACGGAATGGTTTGGGCAAGCGGTGTTGCGAATCGAGCAGGCCGGCGATGGCAATCGTGTAGCCGATCAGCTGCGCGATCAGGCTCAAGCGATAAAAGCCGTGTTCTTGCCACAGCCAGAAGTTGCTCAGCAGCAAAGGCAGCAACAGCACGGGCGCCAGTCGGCGGATCAATTTGTGGCTGATCAAGGCGATCGAATACAGGCCATGCTTGAACGGATTGAGCAGCTCGCTGCGTTGCGCCAGGCTCTGCAAGCCGCCGACGGTAACGCGCTGACGCCGGCGAAATTGCTTGCCCGCCTCGTCGACGCCATGGTCGATCACTTGCGCTTCGGGCACGTAGACGATGCGTTTGCGTGCCACCGGAGCGCAGGTGCTGATGAAGAAATCGTCGTTGACCTCCGCTGGTACGTTCTGGAACAACTCGCGGCGCAGGGCGAGCAGGGCGCCATCGGCGGAGACCATGCAACCGGTGCGATTCTCCATACGGCGCAACCAGCCTTCGTAATGCCGATACAGGCTGTCACCGACGCTCAGGCCCCCGCCGGTGACCGGAATCACCATGTGCCCGGCACAGGCGCCAACTTGCGGATCGCTCAACGGCGCGAGCAAATGGCCGAGGGTGTCGCGTGACCATTGATTGTCGGCATCGGTGAACACCAGAATATCGCCGGTACTCAGCGCGGCGCCGGCATTCAGGGTCGCGGCCTTGCCCTGGCGGGACAGGTCGAGCACGGTGATGCGCGGGTCGACCACTTTGCGCGCGCAAGCCACGGTGTCATCTGTCGAGCCATCGCTGGCGAGGATGATCTGCAACGTTGCCGGCTGATAATCCTGAGCCAGCAGCGTGCGCAACTTGTGCTCGATGTGCCGCGCCTCGTTGTGCGCGGCGATCACGATGCTGATGTTCAGCGGCGGCGCCGGAGTATGGCGCCAGGCCGGGAACAGCGGCGCCAGCAGCGTCAGCAGCAGCGGATAGCCGAGATAGGCGTAGACCGGCAATAACAGGCACATCCAGAAAATGAACTCAGCCACGGGCAGGCCTCCTTGCGTTCCAATGACACAGACTCAGAATGAACGCGGCACCGGCCAGGTGCAGGCGCATCCAGTGCAAGCCCCACAATTGCAGGGTCAGGCCGATGTTTCGGTGTTTGATGCTCTGGCGAATGCTCAGTACCAGGCCGGGCACCAGGGTCAAGGCGACCATCAGTGTCGCGTGATGCGGGAAGCCGTCGAGCAGTGCCGAAATAGCCAGAAAATCCAGAACCCACACCGTGATCGACAGCAGGGGGAAGCGCAGCAGGCGCAGGCTCAAGCCATGGGTACGCAGCAGTTGCAGATGACTGCCCTGACGCCACATCTCCTTGCCCATCCACTCGCGCCAGTTCATTTCGTAGCCCCAGTGCAACGCGACCTGCTCATTGACCGACAGCAGGCGTGCACCGTGCTCGCGCAGGCGCAAGGTGAACTCCTTGTCTTCGCCGGTACGCAGGCTTTCGTTGAAACCGCCGACCTTGTCGAACCAGTGCCGGCGCATCAACAGGTTGGAACTGGGCAGCCAATCGACGACATGGCTGGCGTGGCTGGTTGGGCGCAACGTGCGGCGCTGCCATGCGCTGGCGTACCACGGCGCGGCGGCGGGCGTGTGCAGATCGAGGCCAAAAACATCGGCCTGGCCGCTGGCTTCGATGTCCAGCAGTGGGGTGAGCCAGTCTTCCGGCATCTCGATGTCTGCGTCGATGAACGCCAGCCATTCACCGCTGGCGATCGCCGTGCCGCGATTGCGCAACGCGCCGATCAACAGGCCCGGCATCACCAGCACCTGAGCGCCGAACTGGCGGGCAATCTGCGGGCCCTGATCGCTTGAACCGTTGTCGACCACGATCAATTCGCACTCGACATTGGCGGCGTGCGCGGCTTTTTGCGCAGCGAGCAGCGTGCGGCCAATGTGCCGAGCCTCGTTGTACATCGGAATGACGATACTGATCCGGCTCATGCGCGGGCCTCCTTCGTCAATGGCGCTTGTTCGGCTTTGAGGCGCAGCACGCTCGTCATGGCGAGCATGATCCACACGTATTTCTGGTTCGGTGCGCTGAGGAACATCAGAAACAACGTCAGCGACAGAAAACTCACGCCCAGATGCGTCATCAGATCCGCCTGCTGCCAGTCGCGGCGCAGCATCCAGGCGGCCCGCGCACGGATCAGGTTGTACAACCCAAGGCCCAGCATGCCGACAAACAGCAGTCCGGCAGGGACCCCGAGTTCGCTGAAGATTTCCAGGTAGGTGTTGTGTGCACGGCGGTACAGGTCGCCGATCTTGCGGTTGGCGGAAAACGCCTTGGCGTATCCGGTGGTCGCGTAGTGCAGCGGGAAAGTGCCGGGGCCGGAGCCGAGCAGCGGGTTCTCGCGGATCATCTGGCTGCCGACCACGATGTACGAGGCGCGGCGACCCAGGGATTCGTCGTTGTGGCCCTTGGCGCCCGCGCTCAGCACGCTCAGCGATTGAATGCGCGCGAGGTAACCGGCAGGCATCGCATAGATCGCCAATGGAATCACGATGGCCGCGCCAAGCATGGCAAAACCCAAATGCCGTGGGCGAATCCGCTTCAGTTGCGCGCGGTAGTGCCAGCAGCCGATCAACAGACTCAACGCCAGCACCACCAGCCCGGAACGCGACTCGGTTTTGGTCATGCCGCCCAACAGCAGCAGGCAGCAACCGCCCCAGAACAACCGATGCCACAGGTTCGGGCTGCGGATCACCAGCAGCAGGCCCAGCGGAATGGCGAAGGCGATCAGCAGGGCGAACGCGTTGGGGTCTTCAAGCAGCCCGGCGGCGCGGCCCTGGTCCTGGAATTTGCTTGAGAACATCGCCATGGCGCAGGTGGTGCTGACCGCCAGGGTCACCAATCGGGCGAACAGGTCGAGGTTAAGCTCGCGGCCGATCAGCAGGGTGATGACAAACAGGATCAGACCGACACCGAGTTCGCGCAGGTGCCCCAGCGACATGCCCATGTCATCGGTGTTGAACAGGCTCAGAAAGTACAGAACCATGAACCAGATCAGGTAGCGCCAGATATTACTGCGCAGGCGCTCCGAGGGAATCTGGTGCAGCGCCAGTTGCAGCATCAGGATCACCGCCAGTGATGCGCCGATCAGCTTGCTTCCGGACAGCATGTTGTCCTTGAAAAAACCTTCGAACGGCACCAGGGCGGCGATGCCGAGCAAGCCCCAGGACGGCTTGCGATACAACACGGCAAACCCTACCAGACCCAGGACTGCCCCCGGCGCCAGATACGGATAAGGGCTGGCCAGCAAAGCAATGCAGACCAGACTGAGCAGACTGACGATCGAGAGCGGGAAAATCATGCGCGTGCCTCCCGTGCCGTGCGGATGTACAGCTGCGACCAGCGCTCGGCGAGAGCCTTGAGGTCGTAGCGATCCAGTTGCGTGCGTTTTGCGTTATCACGCAGTTGCCGCGCCAGTTTCGGCTCGGTCAACAGCGTGTCGAGCTGACGGGCGAGGGCCGCGCTGTCGACGGGTTCGACGAGCAAACCGTTGTGTCGGTGTTCCAGCACATCGGGAATCCCGCCAACGCCAAACGCCACCACCGGCACACCGGCCTGCATCGCCTCCAGCAAAATCATCGGCGTACCCTCGGTGCGCGAGCTGATCACCAGCGCATCGAGTTGCTGCCACCACGGTTGCATGGCGATCTGGTAACCCGGCAGACGAATCCGTTGCTGCAAGCCAGCGGCATCGATTCGCGCCTGCAATACCTCGCGTTCCGGGCCGTCGCCGAGCATCACCGCATCCAGTTGCGCATGTTGATGACACAGCGGGATCAGCGCATCGAGAAACAGATCCGGGCCTTTCTCGCTGCTCAGACGTCCGACATAACCCGCGAGCCAGCGCTGCCGGCCGACGTCATGCACCAGCGCCGCCGCGGCTGGCAAACCATTGGGAATTACCTGCAGCTTCTCCGCCCGTACGCTGGCCTGACGGTGCAGCAGCGCGATGCTTTCCGCGACGCAGACCACCCGATCTACCGAGGCGGTGCGGCACAGTTGCAGGCTCAACCAGGTGTAGAACTTTTGCTTGCGGCTACGCGGGGTGAAGCCGTGTTGGGTGATCACCAGCGGCAGGCGCAACAACGTTGCGCCGACCCAGCCAAACAACAGGCCTTTGAAGTTGTGGGTGTTGATCAGCGGCTGCTCGCTTTGCCGCTGCCGCAAGTGCCGCAGCAACTCCCCCAGCCCGGCACAGCCCCGGCAGTCCACCCCGGCCTCACGAAACCGCGCGATCAGCTCTGCTGGGGCGTCGAGGAACAGCACCTGATGCTGCCCCGGCGTCGCCAGGCAATGATCCAGCAACATCCGTTCAGCCCCATAGAAACCGCCGCTGCTGAGCAAATGAATGATCGGCAGGGCGGCGTTCGGGGCGGGCGCCGTGTTCAATTGCGCACCCAGTGCAGGAAGCTTGGCACCGTCCAGCTCTTGTGCGGATTGCTTGGCAGCACATTCTGGTCGTTGATCACCAACAGCACCGGCAAGCCCAGTTCGTGGCTGATTTGCGCCGGGTGTTTGAAGCGGTGATCGAAGAACTCACGCACGTAGACCAGCGCGATCGCCAGCAACAGCCCGGTGAGCAGGCCGAATGGGATAATCAGCCCCGGTTTCGGGAAGGCCGCCTCGGTCGGTTCGAACGGCGGGCTGAGTACCCGGGCGTTGGACAGGTCGTCGTTGAGCGAGCGCGTGGTGCTGCTTTCGGCAAAGCGCTGGGCGTAGGTCGAAAAAGCGGCGTGCATCGCATCAATCTCGGTGTCCATCTGCCGCAGCTTGCTCTGGGTTTGCTGCAACTCGTGGATGCGGTTCTTGAACTCGGTGATGCGCGCGGTTTTCTGGTCGATCACCTGCTTGACCACGGCCAGATCGGCGGTGCGTTCCTGGATGCGGTTGCTCACCACTTTGAGGAACTGCTGACGGGTGCGGGCGATTTGCTCGCGGGTCAGCAGCATCGGTTCACTGCCAGGCTGGAAGACCGCCAGATCGTTCATGTAACGGCTGACCTGCGTGGTCAGTTGTTCGCCCATCTGTTTGATCTCCCGGTCCTCGAACGCCACGTTGTCGACGGTGGTGGTGAAGGTGAAGGGGAAGGTGTAATCGTTGAGCTTGCTGCTACTGGCGGCGGCCATAGCGGTTTTCAGGTATTCGAGCCAGCGCTGGCTCTGCAACAGGCGATCCTGATACAGGTTCAGCGCCTGCTCTTCGGTGTTGATCGCGTTCAGGCGGAAGGTGATCTCTTCCTTCGGATCCGAGGCGCCGACACTTTCCAGCAAGGCCTGACGGTTGCCTTCCAGACCATCGAGACGCACTTGATAGAGGTGCTTCTTCGATTCGTAGAAAGACTGCGGCAGGTCGATCGATTGCAGCGCCTGACGGCTGACCAGATAGTTCTGCAGCAGGGCACCGACAAACGTCGTGCCTTGATGCGGGTCCGGGAAGCTGTAGATGATCGAGATCACGTTGGAGCCGGGCAGGGTCTCGATCTTCAGGCTATCGATGGCCTGTTGGGTCAGCGCATCGAGCGTGGTGTCACGCACCGGATCGGTCTCCAGCCCGAGCATGTTGCGCGTCGGGTTGATCACGTATTCGCGCAGCGGCGAACTGACGTAGCGCTTGAACGGCTCGCTCACCAGTTTGCTGAAGATGCCCGGCGAAGGCGTGTATTCGCCCTTGTCGCGCAACTCGCTGATGGTCTGGCGGATCAGCGCTGGCGACCGGAGGATGTTGCTCTCGGTTTCCATGTCCGCCAGCGACGGCGGGATGAAGGTGGCGTTGTCCACCGTGAGCGACGTGGTGGCGTCACCCTGGGAGAGTTTTTTCGACTGCACGATCACCTGCGCGGTGATATCGAAGCTCTGTTTGAGCACCAGCGGCAGCAGCAGGGCGATGACTGCAAAGATCAGGAAGACCCGTTTCACCAGACGCTTGTTGGCGAAGAAGATCCTGAAGAACTCATGCAGGTAGTTTTCCTTTGGATTCATGGTCGGTCACCTGAGAGTCAGTTGTTGTTGCTGTCTTTGTTGTCGACGCGGTAGCCGAAGCTGAAGCCCACGCCCTGGAACAACACCACGTCCGCCAGTTGCCGAGCCAGTTCACCGGCGCTGGCCAGTTTGGTTTTCGGCACGAAAAGCATGTCGTCGGGTTGCAGATAAGCGATTTGCGAAGCATCGCCGGACAAGGCTTTTTCGACGTCGTAGTGCACCGCCTGCACCTGATTGCCGTTGCGGCGCATGATCACCACCGAATCCAGCCGTGCCTTGACGTTGGTGCCACGCGCCAGGGTCAGCGCTTCGAGTACCGACACCGGCCGGCGGATCGGGTAGGAACCCGGTTGGCCGACTTCACCCAGTACGTAGATCTCGTTGCCAGCGGTGGACTTGAGCAGCACATCCACAGTCATCCGTCCGGGCAGTTGCGCGTACTTTTGATTGAGGAAGGTTTCCAGTTGATTGACGGTCATGCCTTGCAGCGGCACGGTGCCGATTTCCGGGAAGCTCGCGTAACCGTCGGTGCCGACGGTGATCTCGCGGCTCATGCCGGTGGCCGGGTGGTTCAGTGCATTTTTCAGGTTCTGTTCGTTGGTCAGCGGGCTGATGATCTGCACCGTCAGCTGATTACGGTTGGGCTGGAACAGTTGTTTGCGCTGATAGACCCGCTGGATTTCCTGCCGCGCCTCATCGCTGGTCAGCCCGGCGATTTTCACCGAGGTATTGGCGCCCGGCAGTTCGATGGTGCCGTCGGGCAGCACCAGTTGGTTGCCGTTGAGCTGGCTGGCAGCGGTGAAATTCAGGCCGATCTGATCACCCGACTGCACGCGGTAGGCATCCGAGCCGCTGGTGCTGATGCGGAAGATCACGTCCAGCACATCCTGCGGGCGCAGGGTCTGCTCGATCTTCGGCATATCGGTTGCCTGGGCGTTGGCCGGGGTGGCGGTGAGGATATTCACCGGCATATTGCGGGTATCGGAATTGCTGGAGCAGCCCGCAAGCGGCAGCAACAGCAAGACAAGCATTTTGGCGTTCATGGCGTCATCCTTTGCGGTTGCTCACAGATTTTTGTAAAGCCACTTGGGCATGTAGTACTTGCGCCGGTTGAACACGCTGCCGACCACTTTTGCCCCGGCCTGGGTAAGGCGTTGCACGGCGGCCTGGGCGACTTCCCAGCGAGTGTCTTCGGCGCGAACCACGAACACCACGCCATCGACCTGAGTGCTGATGACCAGCGTGTCGGCGGCGGAATACACCGCGTCGCCATCGATCACTACGAAGCGGTACCGGCTGCCCAACTGATCGAGTAACGGGCTCAGGCGCTCGGCGGTCAGGTGTTCCATGGTGCGGATCGGCCGGCCGTTGGGCAGCACGTCGAATGGCAGGCTCGAAATCTGCACCACGCAGTCCTGCAACAGCGGCGGGTTGTCCGGGTTGAACAGCAGGTCGCGCAGGCCGCGCTCCTTGCTCAGGTTCATCTGCTGGGTCAGGTTGCTCGCCGATTGGCTGGCGTCGACCAGCAGCACCTGGCCGCTGCTCATCTGCGCCAGTTGACTGGCCAGTGCCAGCGCGCTGGTGGTGGTGCCGGCGCCGGGGTTGGCGGCGGTCAGGAACAGAATCCGCAGATCCAGATCCAGCACGGTCGAGGTCAGGTTCGATTCGCTGGGGTTGGCGATGCTCAGGCTTTTATTGGTTGAACCGTCCATTAGCTTGCTCCGTGGCCGCTGAATACTTTGAAGGGGGTTTTCAACAGGATCTTCAGATCAAGCAGAAGGCTCTGCTCGGCGATATAGCTGAGGTCCAACTCAACGCGCTGGTCGAAGTCGATGTTGCTGCGTCCGGAGATCTGCCACAGGCCGGTCATTCCGGGATAGATGCTCAAGCGAGCGAGGTGATTGTCCTTGTAGCGGTAAGCATTGAAGGAGGTCGGACGGGGGCCGACCAGACGCATGTCGCCGCTGATCACGTTGATCAGGTTGGGCAGTTCGTCGAGGCTGGTGCGGCGCAGAAAGCCGCCGATGCCGGTGATTCTCGGGTCCTTGTCGATCTTGAAATCAATCGCGTCGGCCCCGTGCTTGTTCAGGTGGCGCAACGATTCTTTAAGGTCTTCGGCGTTGGCGACCATGGTGCGGAATTTGTACATGCCGAATTTGCGCCCGCGATAACCGGTGCGTTTCTGCACGAACATCACCGGCCCCGGGCTGGTGAACTTGACGGCCAGCGCCAGGCCGATCAACAGCGGCGAAAACACCAACAGAATCGCCAGGGCGCCGAGACAAGCCACAATCCGATTGGTCCGCGACACCTGCCATGGCCGGCCACCGTCACGGCCAGTCACCCAACCGCGACCCTGGCGATGAATCGCGGCATCGAGGCGCATGCGGTGCTCGGGGTCTATGCGCTTGTCACGACGCAGTTCCTGCATCGGCATCGCTTTCTCATGTCCAGTCATAACGTTCTCCACTGATGGTCAGCCGCGTGCGGCGCGTGGGCGATAGGCAGTTGGGTAGTAGTCACGGAACCAGGCGATGAAGCGCCCGAGTCCTTCATCCAGCGCTATCCGGGGCTGAAAACCGGTGGCCTGGGCCAGATCGCTGGCTTCGGCACAAGTGTTGAGGACGTCGCCCGGCTGCAAGGGCAGCAGTTCGACCACGGCTTTTTGACCGAGGTGTTTTTCGATCAGCGCCAGGTAGGTTTTCAGTTCCACCGGGTGCTGGCCGCCGATGTTGAACAGCCGCCACGGCGCCATGCTGCTGGCGGGATCGGGCTGTTCGCGGTTCCATTCAGGGTTGGCTTGTGGCGGTTGCGGGATGAGGCGGGCGATGCTTTCGATGATGTCGTCGATGTAGGTGAAATCGCGCTGATGCTCGCCGTAGTTGAACAGCTTCAGCGGTTGCCCCTCGCTGATCGCCTTGGCGAACTGGATCGGCGACATGTCCGGCCGGCCCCACGGCCCGTACACGGTAAAAAAGCGCAGCCCGGTGCAGGGAATGCCAAACAGGTGGCTGTAGCTGTGGGCCATCAGTTCGTTGGCTTTCTTGGTCGCTGCGTACAGCGACAGCGGATGATTGACGCCGTCCTTCACCGAATACGGCGTGGTCTGGTTGGCGCCATACACCGAACTCGACGAGGCGTAGATCAGGTGCTCGACCGGATGCTGCCGGCAGCTCTCCAGAATGTTGAGGAAACCCTGCAGATTGCTGTCCAGGTAGGCCCGCGGATTCTCCAGCGAATAACGCACCCCGGCTTGCGCGGCGAGGTGGATTACCACTTGTGGACATTCCCGGACGAACAGCGCTTCGATGGCCGACGCATCGGCCAGGTCAACCGTAGCGAGCTGGAAATCGCCGACCTGCTCACGCACCCATTGCACGCGATCGTGCTTGAGCTGCGGATCGTAGTAGGCGTTGAAATTATCCAGACCGACCACTGTGTGTCCATCGCGCATCAGCCGCAAAACGCAATGGGCACCAATGAAGCCGGCCGCGCCGGTGACCAGGATTTTCATGGGCGCAGCCCTTCGGGGGCGATGTGGCGCAGGCCGATGCCGCTGTAATGCAGGCCGGCAGCGGCCAGATGTTCCGGGTTGTAGAGGTTGCGACCGTCAATCACCACCCGCGCTCGAAGCTTGCTGGCCAGCCACTCGAAATCCACCACGCGGAAGTTTTTCCACTCGGTGCAGATCACCAGCGCATCGGCATCTTCCAGCGTGTCGTCGCGGGTGGCGCACAGGTGCAAATCGTTACGGTAGCCATAGAGGCGCCGGCACTCGGACATGGCTTCCGGGTCGTACGCCTGCACGCTGGCACCTTCGGCCCACAGCGCATCCATCAAGTAACGGCTGGGGGCTTCACGCATGTCGTCGGTATTGGGCTTGAACGCCAGGCCCCAGATCGCGATGGACTTGCCGGCCAGGCCCTGGGGGAACTGCGCTTTCAGTTTGCTGAAAAGGATGTGCCGCTGACTGTCGTTGACGTCAGTGACGCTGCGCAGCAGTTTCAACGGCATGCCGTTGTGTTCGGCGGTGTGCAGCAGAGCGCGCAGATCCTTGGGGAAACACGAGCCACCGAAGCCGCAGCCCGGATAGATAAAGTGATAACCGATGCGCGGGTCGGAACCGATGCCCTTGCGTACTGATTCGATGTCGGCGCCCAGCAACTCGGTGAGGTTGGCCAGCTCGTTCATGAAGCTGATGCGCGTGGCGAGCATCGCGTTGGCCGCGTATTTGGTCAGCTCGGCGCTGCGGTTATCCATGAACATGAGTTTTTCGTGGTTGCGGCAGAACGGCGCGTACAGCTCGCTCATTTGCTCGCGGGCCTCTTCATCGCGGGTGCCGACGATGATCCGGTCGGGGCGCATGCAATCGGCGAGGGCGCTGCCTTCTTTGAGGAATTCGGGGTTGGAGACCACGCGCACGTTCAAATCGGTCCTGCCGCGGCGCAGCAATTCGCTGTTGGCGGTGGCGAGGACTTGATCGGCGGTACCGACCGGCACCGTGGATTTGATGATCAGGGTACGATCGGCCTCCATTAAACCGGCGATCTGACGGGCAACGTTGAGCACATGGCTGAGGTCCGCGGAGCCGTCTTCATCGGCCGGGGTGCCAACCGCGATGAAAATCAGCTCGGCGTGTTCGACCGCGTCGCTGGCCTGAGTGCTGAACAGAAGGCGCGCAGCCTTGATGTTTTCTTCAAGTGCGCTGGACAGCCCTGGTTCGCTAATGGGCGGCACGGCTTGTTGCAGTTGTTTAATCTTCTTCGGGTCTATGTCAACACATAAAACCCGATGTCCGACATCTGCAAGTGCAGCAGCTTGTATAAGTCCAACATAGCCCGTGCCAAATACGCTCACGTCCATCTGCGCACCCTCGATAGAGCGAAAAGAAGAAGTTTTTAGAAGACCGTAGAAGGGGTATAGCGCAGTGTTTGGAAAGCGTGTCAGCAAAATGACATGTTGCACCTGTATAACACTTGAGGGTTTTTTGGCGATTGGCCATCAAGTCATTGCTGCGATTGGATTTGTTGATTTTTTGCAGATTTGTTCAGATTCAGAATAAGCGATAAACGGTTGTAAGCCTTACATTTAAAGGCTTCTGGCGCTGAAGGTGTGTCAGATTTGAGTCAACGTTTTTTTGACGCTTTACCGGAGAATCAGTCAATTCTTGCGCTTTGATGGCTGGGTGCTAGTGTCAGGTTCTACCCGACAAACCTTTGACTCCCCGCTTTTTTGCACGACCGGTATCGCCATGTTCAGATATGCGAAAGAACTGCTTTTAATTATCTATTTGTTGTTTTACTCCGCTTATTACATTGAGCGGGTAAATGCTATCGGCCTCGGTTTTTCTATACTTCTTTTTGGCGCGATGTTTTTGGCGCTAACTTTGGCGTTATATCTAACGGCGTATATACGTCAGACACTCATTCGACATCTATTCGCATTGGTGATGTTTGGTTCGGCGGTGTTTTTCGACATCTATACCCGTGTCACCGCGGATTACCTGAGCTACAGCAATTTCGTCTCGCTGGTGTATTCCGGCGGCTTCATTCAGGAAGCGGCCTACCAGTACCGGGACGCAATCATCCACAGCGCGCTCGATGGCCTGCTGCTGTTGTTTGCCATCGGTCTCAAGCCGCGCCATTCGCTCATGGTGCCGAACGCGTTGCGCGTGGCGGCACCGTTGTGTGGCGTGCTGCTGCTCAGCGCGGTGCTGTTTTTGCGCGCGGGCGAGGGTGCCCGGGGTTTGCCGATCATGTACACACCGTTGGCCTATCTGAACCTGTTTGCCTATGAAGCGCTGCACAACACCGTCGGCCCGCGTGAGCCGGTCACGCTGGCGCGCAGTTCGCAAGCGGTGGGGCATGACATCGTGCTGATCATCGACGAAAGCATCTCCGGCAATTATCTGGATATCAACGCGCCGTTTGGCGTGCACAGCAACCTCAAACAGGCCCACGCAGGCGTCGACATTTTCAATTACGGTTATGCCGCGTCCATTGCCAATTGCAGCGCCGACACCAACATCACCCTGCGTTACGGTGGCACCCGCGCCGACTACATGCGCATCAACAGCACTCTGCCGTCGATCTGGCAGTACGCAAAAAAGGCCGGCCTGCGCACGGTGTACATCGACGCCCAACGTACTGGTGGCAACCTGCAGAACCTGATGAACGACGCCGAGAAAAAGGACATCGACGAGTTTTTCCAATTCGATCGCACCAGCGTGCGCGACCGCGATATGGCCGCCGCCGCGAAGCTGATCGAACTGCTCAACGACGACAAGCCCGAGCTGATCCTGATCAACAAGGTCGGCGCGCATTTTCCGGTGCACGACAAATACCCGGATGCCTTCATGGCCTACCGCCCGACCTTGCCGCGCGGGCAGTTCACGGAAGTCGCCGATACCGGTGAGCGCGACGGTTTCAATGGTCAGGTGGATGACTGGATGCTCTATCGCAACGCCTACAAAAACACGGTTTTATGGAACGTCGGCGAGTTTTTCGCGCGGGTATTGGCCAAGGGTAATCTGAACAATGCACTGCTGATCTATACCTCCGATCACGGGCAGGATCTGCACGAACGCGGTAACCCGGGGCTCAATACCCATTGCGGCGGGGACCCGGTGGAGGAGGAGGGCCTGGTGCCGCTGGTGGTGATTCAGGGCCGCGATCTGAAAACCTTCGACTGGTCGGCGCAGTTGGCGGCGAACAAGGATCGCTCCAGTCACTACAACATCTTCCCGACACTGTTGCAGTTGATGGGTTATGACCTGGCGGGCATCGAATCGGTGTACGGCAAGCCGCTGACGGTGCCGACGGTGGATGAGTTCACCTTCAACTATCGCTTCAATGCGCGGTTGGGGGCCAAGCCGGAGTGGAAACATATTGATCTGGGCAGCATTGTGACGCCGACGCAGGCGCCGGCAAGTGTGGCAGCGGGGCAGTAGGTTTTGTATGGGCAGGACTGGCCTCATCGCTGGCAAGCCAGCTACCACAGTAATTGAGGGTGTTCACACTATGGCGTTCACCCTCGCACCCTGTGGGAGCTGGCTTGCCAGCGATGAGGCCGTGTGATTCAACGCAGGATTCAGGTCTGTCACCGTCATCCGCTATTCTTGCCCCACACTGACTCATCAGGTGGCGGCATGCTCCAGATCCAAAACGTTTGCAAAAGTTACCTTACCCCCCAAGGCCCGTTACCCGTGCTGCAAGGCGTCGACCTGACGCTGGAACCCGGGAGCAGTCTGGCGTTGATGGGCGAATCGGGCAGTGGCAAAAGCACCTTGCTGCACTTGATCGCCGGTCTCGACAAGGTCGACAGCGGCAGCATTCGCAGCGGCGAGCATCGGCTCGAAAGCATGAACGAAGCGCAACTGGCCAACTGGCGGCGCACGGAAATCGGCTTGGTGTTCCAGCAATTCAACCTGATCGGAAGCTTGCGCGTCGAAGACAATCTGGCGTTTCAGGCACGCCTGGCCGGGCGTCACGATCCGCGTTGGCAAGCGCATCTGGTGCAACGTCTGGGCCTGGGCGATTTGCTCAAACGCTATCCCGAGCAGCTCTCGGGCGGCCAGCAGCAGCGTGTCGCGTTGGGCCGGGCGCTGGCCTCGCAGCCGAAACTGCTGTTGGCCGACGAACCGACCGGCAGCCTCGATGAAGCGACCAGTGACGAAGTGCTGCGATTGTTGCTGGAACTGCTCGACGACACGCCGACGACCTTGCTGATGGTCACTCACAGCCCTCGGGTGGCGGCGCGGTTGGCGCAGCGGGTGGTGCTGTCCAGCGGACGTTTGACGTGATTGTCTTCCGGCAAACCCTGCGTGCGCTGCTCAGCCATTGGCGACGGCACCCGGTGCAGTTTTTCAGTGTGCTGACCGGGTTGTGGCTGGCCACCAGCCTGTTGACTGGTGTTGAGGCGCTGAACAGTCAGGCTCGCGACAGTTACGCTCTCGCCAGCCAATTGATCGGCGGCGAACCGCAAGCCAGCCTCAGTACACCGAGCGGTGC
This sequence comes from Pseudomonas sp. A0308, assembly GCF_044218815.1. Lineage (NCBI taxonomy): Bacteria > Pseudomonadati > Pseudomonadota > Gammaproteobacteria > Pseudomonadales > Pseudomonadaceae > Pseudomonas > Pseudomonas sp. A0308. The sequence goes on along the minus strand of NZ_CP162581.1, from coordinate 960,041 downwards.
GACGTTCCCCCAACAATGGTTCATCGACCTGCGGCGCCAGGGCTGGCCGGTGTCGCCACTGTTGAATGGACGCTTGAGCCTCAAGGATCACGACAATCAACGCCTGCAACTGATGGGCATCGAACCGGTGTCGCTGCCTGCGGATTCCGCTGTGGCCGGGCAGGCGATGCCGATCGAGCGTGTCGTCGAATTCTTCACGCCGCCGGGCAGTGCATGGATTTCCCCGGAAACCCTGCAAGCCCTGAACCTGCGCGAAGGCGCTACGCCGCAAACGGTCAGTGGCCAGACGTTGCCGCCGTTGCTGGCGCAAAAGGACATGGCGCCGGGCGTGTTATTGGTCGACATCGGCGTCGCGCAAACCCTGCTCGAACAACCCGGACAACTCTCGCGTTTGCTGTTGCCCAAGGATTTTCACGGCGACTTGCCGGCCACGCTCAAAGGCCAGTTGCAGCTCAAAAGCAGTGGCGAGGAAAACAATCTGGCGCGCCTGACCGAGAGCTTTCACCTCAATCTTGATGCTTTGGGTTTTCTGTCGTTTGTTGTCGGCTTATTCATCGTGCATGCGGCCATCGGTCTGGCGCTGGAGCAACGGCGCGGCTTGCTGCGCACATTGCGTGCCTGTGGGGTCAGCGCGCGGATGTTGATGGGTTGCCTGATTTTCGAATTGGGTGTGCTGGCGCTGGTCGGCGGAGTGTTCGGGGTGATCAGCGGTTACTGGCTGGCCAGTGTATTGCTGCCGGATGTCGCCGCCAGCCTGCGCGGGTTGTATGGCGCAGAAGTGGCGGGGCAGTTGCGCCTGAGCCCTTGGTGGTGGTTCAGCGGGATCGGTTTGAGCCTGCTCGGCGCCTTGCTGGCCGGGGCGAACAGCCTGCTTCGCGCTGCCCGTTTGCCACTGCTGGCGGTGGCGGATCCGCAAGCCTGGCATCAGCAATACACGCGCTGGTTGCGGCGTCAGGGCTGGCTGGCCCTGGTGTTGGGCGTGATTGCGCTGGTGGCGTTGCTTTGGGGCAACAGCCTGGCCAGCGGTTTTGTGCTGATGGCGGGGTTGCTGCTCGGCGCCGCGCTGGCCTTGCCGGTGCTGTTGAGTGGCGTGTTGAATCAACTGCTCGGGCGCAGTCGTTCGGTGCTCGGCCAATGGTTTCTCGCCGACTGCCGCCAGCAATTGCCGGCACTGAGCCTGGCGCTGATGGCGTTGCTTCTGGCGCTGGCGGCCAATATCGGCGCTGGCAGCATGACCGCCGGTTTTCGCCAGACTTTCAACGACTGGCTCGAACAACGCCTGAGCGCCGAGCTTTACATCAATCCGAGCAACCCGGCCCAGGCCCGCGAGATGTCCACTTGGCTGAAACAGCAGCCACTGGTGACGGCGGTGCTGCCCAACTGGCAAGTCGCGGTCACCTTGCAAGGCTGGCCGGCGGATGTCTACGGGGTGATTGATCATCCTTACTATCGCCAGCACTGGCCATTGCTCGATGCCAGTGGCGGTGATCCATGGGCGCATCTGGCGACGGATGATGCAGTGATGCTCAGCGAGCAACTCGCCCGCCGCCTGCAGGTGCGCGTCGGTGATCGCCTGACAATTCCTGCACCGAATGGCGCGTGGTCGCCGCGCGTGGTCGGCATCTACGCCGATTACGGCAATCCCAAGGGGCACTTGCTGGTCAACAGCAACCATCTGCTGCGCGGATGGCCGCAGTTGACGCCGAACCGTTTCAATCTGCGTATCGACCCACAAAACATTCCGCCATTTCTGAGTGCATTACAGGCGCGTTTTCAACTCGATGACAGCCGCATCGTCGATCAGGCGCGGCTCAAGGGCTGGTCGGTTGAAGTGTTCGAACGCACCTTCGCCGCCACGGCGGCTTTGAACACCTTGACCCTGGCGGTCGCGGGCGTGGCACTGTTTATCAGCCTGTTGACCCAGAGCCAAAGCCGCCTCGGCCAACTCGCGCCGTTGTGGGCGCTGGGCGTGACACGGCGCCAATTGATGCTGCTCAACCTCGGCCAGACCTGGCTGCTGGCGGTGCTGACGCTGGTGTTGGCGCTGCCACTGGGGATTGCGCTGGCGTGGTGTCTGGACGCGGTGATCAACGTACAGGCGTTTGGCTGGCGTCTGCCGTTGCGCGTGTTCCCTTGGCAGCTTTTGCAACTGATGGGGCTGGCGTTGCTGGCCACATTGCTGGCGTCGGCGTGGCCGTTGTATTCGCTGTACCGCACGCAACCGGCGGATCTGCTGAGGACGTTTGCCCATGAGGACTAACTTCGTTGTGCTGATGGTTCTGTTGTTACTCGGCGGCTGCGATCAGTCAGTGCCCGAGCAAAAGGGCTTTGCCGGGATGGGCAATCAGGCACAGGCATTTACGCCGGTGGTGCCGGGGCGGGTGTTCAGCTTTCCGGCGGATCACGGTGCCCATGAGGGTTTTCGCATTGAGTGGTGGTACGTCACCGCCAATCTCAAGGATCAGCAGGGCAATGATTTCGGCGTGCAATGGACGCTGTTTCGCAGCGCCCTCAAACCGGTGCCGGAGCAGGCAGGTTGGGGCAGTCAAACGATCTGGCTGGGCCATGCGGCAGTGACTTCGGCAACTACGCATCATGCCGCCGAGCGTTATGCCCGTGGCGGCGTTGGTCAGGCCGGCGTGCGTTTGGTGCCGTTCGAGGCGTGGATCGATGATTGGCAGTTCAGCAGTCAGGCAGTCGATCCTTTGAGTGACTTGCAACTCAGTGCGCGCGATAGATCATTTGCCTATCAACTGCATCTCACCTCCAGCCGTCCGTTGGTGCTGCAGGGCGACAAGGGGTTCAGCCAGAAATCCGAACAAGGGCAGGCGTCGTATTACTACAGCCAACCGTTTTTTCAGGCCAGTGGCACGTTGCAGATCGATGGCCAGACTTACACCGTCAGCGGCCCTGCCTGGCTCGACCGCGAGTGGAGCAGCCAGCCGCTGACAGCCAGCCAGACTGGCTGGGACTGGTTCTCTTTGCACCTGGACAGCGGCGAACACCTGATGCTTTATCGCATGCGCCAGAAGGAGGGCGCGCCGTACCTGACCGGCACCTGGATCGGCGCTGACGGCCAGACGCAAACGCTGCATAGCGAGCAGATCAAACTTGTCGCGCAAGACACCGCCAAGGTCGCCGGCCGCGCGATGCCGGTGCGCTGGAAAATCAGCATTCCAGACAAGCACCTCGACATCAGCCTTTCGGCGCTCAACCCCAACGCATGGATGGACCTGCGCATTCCCTATTGGGAAGGCCCGGTGAGTGTCAGCGGCAGCCACGGCGGCAAGGGGTATCTGGAAATGACCGGGTACTGATGTGACTCCTGCGTGGATCCGGTTGAACTCCATTTGGCCGTCGAACCTCTACAAAAGGTACTTCCTGTTGAGGACCAGAGATGAGCGACGACCTGCACAAGGATTCTCCCGCCGTAAACGTCGCCCGCGAACTTGACGACCCTGAAGCCTGAGGACAACACCGATGAAACCTGAATCTGAAAACCAGCATCCTGACGAACCCCGGCCAGCGGGGGAAACCGAGCGCGACAACGACGCTCTGCGTCCTACCGATCCGAAGCAGCGTGAAGAGAGCGCTAAAGGCACGGCCAGTGGCGAATCGACCGCACAGGAAACCGCCGCGCCACAAACCAAAGCCAAGCCCTGACCAGCGTCTATGCTCAGTGACACACCCCGCGCCTGAAATGATTCCGGCGTCGGGTGCTACCACTCAACGACAGGGAAAGTACGCTTATGAAGCTTCATGCACTCGCCAGGTCCATCGCCCTCGCAACGCTGCTGTCCGCCTCCAGTCTCTCTGCGTTTGCCGCCGACATACCGCTGTCGGCAACGGTTGAAGCCGACAAAGTCACCACCAAAGTATTAGCGGTTGATGCGCAGAATCATCAGGTTGTGCTGGAAGGCGCCGAAGGCAAGCAGGTTCACGTACAGCTCACGGAGAAGGCGAAAAACCTCGCCAATCTGAAGGTTGGCGACCAGGTTACCGTGGAGGTCATGCGCTCCGTTGCGGCCTATCTCGATACCGATGTGGATAAAGGTCTGCCTGGCACCACCGAGCGAACCGGCGAGCTGCGCAATGCCCCGGGCAGCAGCAATCCCGGCGGCGAGGCTTACCGTCAGGTCCAGGTGCAATTGAAAATCACCAAAATTGATTTGAAGACAAATCAGGTGACGCTGCAGAACCCTGCCGGCGTATCGAAAACCCTCAACGTCGAACGGCCTGAAATTCAGGACAAACTGAAAAATCTCAAAGTCGGGCAGAGCGTTGTAGTCACTTATACCGATGTATTAAAAGTGACCAGTCAGCACGAAAGTTGAGTTATAGCTCTACACAATGACTGCTCTTGTACAGTCTTTGTATTAGAGTAGTCATACTATTAGTTGGCTCAGGGTTTCTGAAAGTTTCGTGAAAGGTTCGTGTGGAATTTCATGGATAAATATCTATTAACTTTCTTGTACATAATATTTACATTGAAGTATGGCGACATATCCGCCAACTTCTATTAAAATCCTTCGCGTTCGCCCAGTGTCAGGGCTCTTTACCGGTGCATGGATTGCCAGGCCATTACACTGGGCGAACACCTCCATCGGAGCAAATGTATACAATTTCAGTTAAAAAAAAGGGTGACTTTTAAAGTCACCCTTTTTATTGCCGTGAGTTAAACCGATGTTTGTATCCCGCGTTTGTCTCGCTGTCCCTGGAAACGCTCGATAGTCGCCTGGTACATTTTCGTCCGACGGTGATTTTTCCCGTAGGTGCCTGCAGCGGCGACCGTTCCTGCCTGGATGTGATCGAGATAACGGAAGATCTTGCGCGGCGACAGCAGTTTGATGCCGTATCCAAGGCTCACCATTCGATCCTGCAGGGTGTAACCGGGTACGCGGTCATCCATGCAGAAGTGCAGGCCATGAGACTTCATCAGTCGCACGTTCCACAACGTACAGAAACTTTTCAGGTGAGTTTCCTTATAAGGTCTTGGCGGTTTGGATTTCATCCCCAGACGAACTTTTGCCTGACGAACATAATGCTTGCAAAAGCGTGAAGTTAAACGCCAGGTGTCCCGGACAATCCCCCGATTGATTTGCTCGACACAACCAACTGCGGCGATGTCCGCACTTTTTGTGCACTCGCGCAGCATCATTTCAAACACTTCTTTGTCATAGACGAAGGTGTCGGTGTGGAGCAAAAACAAGTAATCGGTTTCAACCTGTTCCAGCGCCAGATCAAGTGCCTTGCCATGGGCAATATGGCCCGCTTCTTTGCCCGGAGAAGGCCGCTCGATCAAGTTGATCCAGTCGAGCGAACGCAAATAATCCAGACTCTCATCCGCGGAATCGTTGTCAACCACCCACACTGGAATGCGTTTTTCCTGGGCGTGCTGTTGCAATAGTTCCAGGCACATCCGAGTAATGTCGGCGGTCTTGTAATTGACCAGGACAAGGCTGAAGTTCGGCTGTGGTTGGGTTGGCAGATTAAACGCACTCATAACAGAAAGACTCATCCACGGTTCAATGACGACAGGGGCTCATGGACCGGGATAGTAGCGATGCAACCTTAGCCGAACCTTAATATGCAGGTCTGGCAGTGCTTCAGAATGTGTCGAAGTGAGTCGAGGGAAAGCGGCTGTATTTGCTTGGCGCGCTCGGGTTACAGGCTAGAATGCCCGTCCAATTCACGATTCAAGGAAGAAGCGGCGATCGCCGTTGCGTCACGGATGAAACCACTTTCCCTCTACCACCCGGCCTTGTACTGGCTGCGCGTGTGGCAAAAAAGACTGTTCCGGCACATCGCCTGGCACTGCTCCAGCAAGCGTTACGCTCGACCCGTTGTGTCGACCGAACGCCTGCCATTTCGCTACCTCAAACACACCTCGAAACTCATCCGTAAACTCGGCGACTCCGACCTCGCCCTGCAACACAACAAAGTCATCAATCTCAAACTCGCCGTCGCTGCCATCGACGGCGTCATCATTGCGCCTGGCGAACATTTCTCCTTCTGCCGTCTCGTCGGCCGCCCAACGCGTAAACGTGGCTACGTTGAAGGGATGGAATTGTCCTTCGGCGAGGCCCGTACCGGCGTCGGTGGCGGGATATGCCAATTGAGCAATCTGATTCATTGGATGGCCATACATTCACCGTTGGTGGTGGTTGAGCGCTCCAATCACAGCTTCGATCCGTTTCCGGATGAGGGACGAGTACTGCCGTTTGGCTCCGGTGCGGCGATTTTCTATAACTACATTGACCTGGTGCTGCATAACCCGACAGATCGGTGTTTTCAGTTGAAGCTGAATGTCGGCCAGACGCAACTGGAAGGGGAGTTGTTATGTGACCAGGTGCGGGCGTATCGGTATCACGTTTTCCAGGAAGGGCATCGGTTTGTGCGCGAAGGGGAACGGGTATATCGGGAGAATGAGATCTGGCGGGAAGTTCGGGAGAAAGGGCAGGTGGGGGCATTGGTGATGCGCGAAAGGCTTTATCGCAATCGTGTGGTGGTCAAGTATGCGGTGGCGGACGAGTTGATCGGATAGGGCTGGCGCAAACTGCGCAACTTCTTGCGCAGTACGGCCGAAGGCCATCATTGGCCGTGCGATGAGTCAAAAGCAAACGATCGACGACCTGCCGTTAGATTATCTTCAGCCCCAGCACTTTCGCGCACTCTTCAATCGAACGCCTCTGCGTCTCTGCATACAACCCCAACTCATCAATGGTCGGGCGTCCCAGCGCCTGTTCGAACGCCTGTCTATTGGAGTGCTCGCCATAATGCGCCTGCGCCGCATCCCCAAGGTTCGACTGAAAAATTCCCGCTGCACTGACTGGCAGGAAATCTTCGTACACCAGCGGCTCAGCTTTCACATAACCATTGCGCAACAAATCCTCCAGCGAGGCGTCACCGAGGCTACCCGACGCCTCGCCTTTTTCCGTAGCGAAATAGCGAAAGTACGCCAACTCATGTTCGCGCATGCCGTCGACGCTGTCGGGAAATTCGCCAAAGTGTTGAGTCATCAGCGCGTTGTAGCGTGAGGCATTGCCTTCGTTGGGGAAATCACCGAGCTCATCGCGGGCAGCATTCAGTAATCGGTCATACAGCGTCCGGCCCTTGGGTGTCAGCGCGGCGCCGCGTTGTTCGATTTCGCCAAACCGCGCACTGTGGCTGCCACGGGTTTCGCTCTGATCGGTGAATGCGACTGGCTCATCCAGCGCTTTGAAACTGGTCTGGCGCAGCAGGATCGGGCATTGCCGGCGAGGTGGGCCTTCGATCACCGCTTTGGGCGTGATGCCATGGGCCGGCATCTGTTCCTGGACGATATCGATGTCCAGCGTGCGCGGGGTCAGGTGATTGATGTGTGGGCCTTTGAACGCCACGACATCGGCGATCAACCGGTGTTGGGCGCTCAACGTCTGATACTGCGCAGCGGTAACGGTCGCGCTGTGATGCCAACGAAAGGTTTCCAATGCCTGCAGGACGAATTCCTGCGATTCGGTTTCGTTGAGTCCGCCAGCCGTTTCAGCCTGGGCGATCAAACGCAGTGCCGCGTCGGTAAAGATCGAGCGTTTGGCCAGGATTGACTCGGCGAAAGCGCGCAGCTCAGGGTCTTCAATCAACTCCAGCCGCAACAACGACGTGAACACTCGGAACGGACTGATTTGCAGCGCATCTTCATGCACTGCGCGAAACGCCGTCGAATGCACCGGCACGCCCGCCGGCGTCAGGTCGTAATACCCCACCGGTTGCATGCCCATGACCGCGAACAAGCGGGCGAGGGTGGCCAGTTCCGTTGCGGTGCCGACGCGGATGGCGCCATGGCGTTCCATGTGCAGGCGTTCGATTTCGCCGGTGCTGTCTAGCTGCCTGGCGATGCCTGGCTCTCGGGAAAGCACGTCACGGTTGGTCTGTTCCACCAGTTCCATCAGTGCGCCGTACAGCGGCACTTCTTCGCGGTACATATCGGACATCGCTTTGGAGAAGCGTTGGCGGATCAGGTCGGGGCTGACGAAAGGCTGCACGGTCATGAAATAAATTCCTGCCACGGTCACGTAATGGATAGGAGAAAAGATCGCAGCCTTCTCCTGCGCGGGCAAACGAAGAATCCTACGAACTTCATTCTGCCAACGACTGATCCACCCGTTCGATCCAGTGCATAACCGGCGTGCGTCCGGCGCTGGCCAGGTGGCTCTGGCAACCGATGTTGGAGGTGACGATCAACTGCGGGCGGCCGCTTTCCAAGGCATTGAGGCGGTTGTCGCGCAGTTGCCGCGCCAGTGTCGGTTGGGTCAGGGAATAGGTGCCCGCCGAGCCGCAGCACAAGTGGCCGTCCGGCACCGCCGTCAGGTTGAAACCGAGGCGGGTCAGCACCGCTTCCACCGCACCGCCGAGTTTCAGCGCGTGCTGCAAGGTGCACGGGCAATGCACGGCGATCCGCTGTTCGCTGGCGGCGCAGATCTGCTCCAGCGGTTCTTGCGCGAGAATCTGCACCAGATCGATCGTCATTTCGCTGATCCGCCGTGCCTTGTCGGCATAGACCGGATCGGCCTCGAGCAGATGCCCATAATCCTTGATGAACGCGCCGCAGCCGCTGGTGGTCTGCACGATGGCTTCGGCGCCGTTTTGCAGGTGTGGCCACCAGGCGTCGATGTTCTGCCGGGCGCGGTCGAGGCCTTTGGCCTGGGCGTCGAGGTGATAATCCAGCGCCCCACAGCAACCGGCCTCGGCTACCGGGATGACGCTGATGCCGAGTCGGTCGAGCACCCGCGCCGTGGCGTCATTGGTGTTCGGCGACAAACCCGGCTGCACGCAGCCTTCCAGCAACATGACGCGGCGCGCATGCCGAGGGACGGGACGCAACCCCGACGTCCGCATGGGCTGCGGCAGTTTGCTTTCAAACATTCGCGGCAACAGCGGCCGAAACGTGGCGCCCACTCGCAGCAAACCTTTGAACAATCGCGGATTCGGCGCCAGTGCGCGCAGGCCTTCACGCAACAAGCGTTGCGCCGCCGGACGCGGCACTGCCTGATCAACCACCGCCCGACCGATGTCGAGCAAGTTGTGATAGTCGACGCCGGACGGGCAGGTGGTTTCGCAATTGCGGCACGACAGGCAGCGGTCCAGATGCAGTTGCGTCTGTGCGGTCGCCGGTGCGCCTTCGAGCACTTGCTTGATCAGATAGATGCGCCCGCGCGGGCCATCAAGCTCATCGCCGAGCAACTGATACGTCGGACACGTCGCGTTGCAAAAGCCGCAATGCACGCAGCTACGGAGAATCTTTTCCGCCTCGGCGGCGCGGGGCAACTGTCGGGATTGCTCGCTGAGGGTTGTTTGCATGGCTAAAACTCCGCGTACATCCGGCCGGGGTTGAACAGCCCTTGCGGGTCGAGTTGCGCCTTGAGTTGCCGGTGATAGCGCAGCAGTGTCGTCGGCAACGGCTGGAACGGTGACGAGGTGGCGCCATGGGTGAAGCAGGTGGCGTGGCCGCCGAGTTCCTGGGCAAGGCTATGAATGTGTTGGCTGTCGGATTTCAACCATCGTTGCGCGCCGGCCCAATCGATCAGTTGCGCGCCGGGAAGATCCAACACGCCGAGATTGTTCGGCAGCGACAGGCGCCATAACGGCAGGCCTTCGTCAAAGAATGGCGAACGTTGCTCGTTCAAATCACGCCAGAACAGCGAGTCCAGCGGTTCACCACCCAGGCGTTGATGCGCCGCCGTCACCGAGCCCTCGCCACCCTCAAGGCGCAGATACAAACTGTCGCCATCGTGGCACGCAGCGCTGATCGGCAGCGGTTGCTGGCCCCATTCGGCGAGATTGGCCAGTGCCCTGGCGCAGTCGATATCCAGGCGAATACTCAGGCATTGCCGGGGTTTGGGCAGGACTTTCAGCGAGACTTCGGTGAGCACGCCGAGGCAACCGTAACTGCCGGCCATCAGCCGCGAGAGGTCATAACCGGCAACGTTTTTCATCACTTCGCCGCCGAAACGCAGGTGTTGGCCCAGACCGGTAATCACTCGTGTACCAAGAACGAAATCGCGCACCGAGCCAGACCATGGCCGCCGAGGCCCGGACAAACCCGTCGCAATCATGCCGCCGACCGTGGCGCTTTCACCGAATGCTGGCGGTTCGCACGGTAACATTTGCCCGGCGGCATCCAGTGCCGCAAGCAACTCGGACAGTGGCGTTCCGGCGCGCACGCTGACCACCAGTTCGGTCGGCTCATAGCGCACGATGCCGCGATGCACGCGAGTGTCGAGTACCTCACCGGCCACTTCGCGGCCGAGAAACGCCTTGCTGTTGCCACCCTGAATTTTCAGCGGCGTGGCATTGGCCCGCGCTTCATTGACCTGATCGAGCAGGGCGCTGGCGCCGTCGATGTCAGTCATCAGAAGCGCTCCAGCTCGGGAAATGGCAATTGCCCGGCATGAATGTGCATCGCGCCAAACTCGGCGCAGCGGTGCAGCGTCGGGATGTTCTTGCCGGGGTTGAGCAGGCCTAGCGGGTCGAACGCGGTTTTGACGGCGTGAAACAGGGTCAATTCTTCGCTGTTGAATTGCGCGCACATCTGATTGATTTTTTCGCGGCCGACCCCGTGTTCGCCGGTGATGCTGCCGCCGACCTGCACGCACAGTTCCAGAATTTTGCCGCCCAGTGCTTCGGCGCGGTGCAGTTCACCGGGTTGGTTGGCGTCGAACAGAATCAGTGGATGCATGTTGCCGTCGCCGGCATGGAAGACATTCGCCACGCGCAAACCGTATTCCTCGCCGAGGCGGGCGATGCCTTGCAGGACGCCGGGCAATTCGCGCCGCGGAATGGTGCCGTCCATGCAGTAATAGTCCGGCGACAAGCGGCCGATGGCCGGAAAGGCGTTTTTGCGCCCGGCCCAGAAACGCACGCGTTCGGCTTCGTCACGCGCCTGACGCACCTCAGTGGCGCCGGCCTCGGTCATCACGTCGCGAACCCGCTGGCAGTCATCGTGGACATCCGCTTCGACGCCATCGAGTTCGCACAACAGAATGGCTTCGGCGTCGACCGGATAACCGGCGTGGATAAAGTCTTCGGCGGCACGAATGGCGAGGTTGTCCATCATCTCCAAACCGCCGGGTATGATCCCCGCGGCGATGATTTCGGCCACGGCGCGTCCGGCCTTTTCCACCGAGTCGAAACTGGCCAGCAGCACTTTGGCGACCTGCGGTTTGGGCAGCAGTTTGACCGTGACTTCGGTGATGATCCCCAGCAAACCTTCAGAACCGGTGAACAGCGCAAGCAAGTCGAAACCGGGCGAGTCGAAGGCTTCGGAGCCCAGGGTCAGGCGTTCGCCCTCAATCGTCAGCACTTCGATTTTCAGCAGGTTGTGCACGGTCAGGCCGTACTTGAGGCAATGCACACCACCGGCGTTTTCAGCGACGTTGCCGCCAATCGAACAGGCGATCTGCGACGAGGGATCCGGCGCGTAATACAGCCCGAATGGCGCGGCGGCCTGGGAAATCGCCAGATTGCGCACGCCTGGCTGGACCCGTGCAGTGCGGGCGGCCGGGTCGATGTGGAGGATGGTGTTGAAGCGCGCCATCACCAGCAACAGGCCTTTTTCCAGGGGCAACGCGCCGCCGGAAAGACCGGTGCCGGCGCCGCGGGCGACCACCGGAACGTTTTGTTTATGGCAGAGTTCAAGCAGGGTTTGCACCTGCTCGAGCCGCCGGGGCAGGGCGACCAGCATCGGGGTGGTGCGGTAGGCGGAGAGTCCATCGCATTCGTAGGGTTTGAGTTCCTCCTCGCGCCAGAGGATGTCGAGGTCGGGGATTGCGTGTTGCAAGGCCTTGAGCAGATCGGCCTTGTTGACATCAGGCAGCCGACCGTCGAGGCGTTCGTCGTAAAGAATGTTCATTTTTGCTTGCCCAAAAACTCCCGGTACAACCGCGCGGTGTCCCCCGGCTGTTCGACCATCGGCATATGCCCGACGTGGTCCCAGACATCCACCTGCAAATTGGCGATGCCTTTGCTCCAGATCGGCACGCTGCTGACATCTATCAAGCGGTCCTTGCGGCCCCACAGCAGCAGCGCCGGGCATTTGATGTCCGGCAGTTTCGGTTCCATCGGCGGGCTGGCGCGGAAATCGCGGAAGATCTCTTCCAGTTCATCGCGCTGGTTTTCATAACGCTGGGCGATCGCATCCAGCACCGCCTTAGGCACCCACGGCGGTGAGGCCATGGTCATCGCATAAAACTGCTGGAATTCTTCCCGGGAGTTGATCAGAAACGGGTTGTGCCCACGGGCCAGGTGGCGCTCCATGTCGCTGACCTCGGGGGCGGTGACGCCGGCCGGGTCGATCAACGCCAGCGAAGCGATCCGCTCCGGATACGTTGCCGCCAGCCAGGCCGCGATGTAACCGCCCATGGAGTTGCCGATCACGTGGACTTTCTCCACGCCGCAGACGTCGAGCAACTGGATCATGCGCTTGGCCTGAACCGCAATGTCATAGCCGCCACCCGCCTTGAAGCCGGTTTCACCATGGCCGGCCAGATCCGGAATGATCACCCGATACTCGCGGACGAAATGCCGGGAGAAGCGCAGCCACAGGTTTTTGTCGCCGCTATAGCCGTGCAGCATCAGGATCGCACTGGCCGCTTCATACGGCCCACCCTGCCACGTCGAGACGGTCATCTCGGCGATCGGCACTTCGATCTTGTGCAGTTTGTACAACTTGGCCTCGATGGCCATGTTCAGGTCATACAGCCAATGGCCGACCGCCGGATAACTCAACCAGCTCCAGGCCACGAACACCGCGAGGGCGACAAACAGCAAAAGCATCGACGTCTTCCTTATACGTAGTCAGGACAAAATGTGATCGGCCGGTTTCAGCGCCCGGGTCAAACGGTGATAGCTGAAACTGAAGCCGGGAAACATCGCGATCACATGACCGCTCTTGCTTTGATACCAACTGTGGCAGCCGCCGGACTTCCAGACCGTACGCTCCATCTCCCGGTGAATCATTGCAGTGTAGGTACGTTCTGCCTCGGGGCGCACTTCGATGCTGCGCAGACCTTTGGTTTGTACGGTGCGGATGCAGTCGATGATGTAGTTCATCTGCGATTCGATGATGAACAGCGCCGAAGTGTGGCCAATGCCGGTATTGGGCCCCGTGACGATAAACAGGTTGGGAAAGTCCGGCAGGCTGGTGCCGAGGTAGGCGCGAGGATATTCGGCCCAGACATCTCTGAGCTGCACGGCGTTCTTTCCGCTCACGGGGTAGGAAATAACGCCGTCGGTAGCGTCATAACCCGTCGACCAGACGATCAGGTCAACATCGATGTGCTCGCCGTCCTGGGTGTTGATTCCGTTTTCATCGATTGAGGCGATGCCCTGCTCGCGGCTGTGCAGGGTGACATTGGGCCGGGTCAGTGCCGGGTAATAGGTGCTGGAAACCAGCACTCGTTTACAGCCGATGGTGAAATCCGGCGTGAGTTTTTGCTGGAGCAGCGGATCGTGCACCTGGCGCTTGAGAAAACGCAGCGCTTGCTTTTGCACCAGGTTAATCGCCGGTTTCGAGTATTTGAAGGCGATCACGCGGGTTTCGAACTGCCAGTAAATCAGCCAGCGCAGCAGTTTGTAGGCCGGTTTCAAACCGAGTAGCCAGCGCTGAAACGGCCCGAACACGCGATCGGCGCGCGGCAGAACCCAATGCGGCGTGCGCTGGAATACATGCAGTTGCTCGACCTGCGGGGCAATCGCCGGGATTATCTGCGCGGCGCTGGCACCGCTGCCGACAATGGCCACGCGTTTACCGCGATAGTCGTAGCTGTGATCCCAATTGTTTGTATGAAATGTCTTGCCCTGAAAGCGATCTTGCCCAGGGAAGCGCGGGATGACCGGTTGGCTCAATGGCCCGCTCGCATTGATCAGGAACTGCGCATGGTACGTGCCCTTGGTGGTGTGGACGGCCCAGCGTTTTTCCGTGTCGTCCCATTCGACGTGTTCGACGTTGGCTTGCAGCTCCACGCGCTCACGCAGGCCGAACGTATCGATCACGTGCTCGGTATAGCGATGCAATTCCGCTTGTTCGGCAAACATCTGTGACCAGCGGTACGGCGCGAATGACAGCGAATAAAGCGGTGAGGGCACATCCACCGCCGCGCCGGGGTAGGTGTTCTGGCACCAGGTGCCACCAAAGAAATCGCGCCGTTCCAGCAGGCGAAAATCGTCGATCCCGGCCTTGAGCAGGTTGATCGCCGCGCACTGACCGCCAAATCCACTGCCGATGATCAACACTTGATAAGTCTGCATGGGCCTCCTTCTTATAGTCGTTTTTCCGTTTTGCTCCCTTCATGTATAGCCAAAGATTTGCACTGTGGGAGCCCAAATCCATGGAAAGCATGCGTCTTTCGGGCCGCTGACCGGTGATGGCTATTTAACGTTACCCTGTTAGACTTTGAGCACATCTGTCCTGCACTTTGCAGGTTCCGTCGTGGTCGAGGCCCTTATGGGAAATACGGGACGAAAGGGACTTTCATTGGCAAGGAGGCTGTACACCTCGAGAGTCCTCGGGCTGGTGCTTGGGCTTTTGTGTGTGTCTGTGTCGATGTACTCGCTCGATCCGCCGTTATGGGTCTGGGCGCTGATGTTGTTCAATGGTCTGGTCTGGCCCCATCTGGCCTATCAGCTGGCGCGCCGCGCTCGGGTGCCTTTTCATGCCGAACATCGCAACCTGTTGATTGACGCCTTTTTCGGCGGCTTCTGGGTTGCTGCCATGCATTTCAATCCATTACCCGCTGCCACGACCATCTCGATGATGGCAATGAACAACGTCGCCATCGGTGGGTTGCGTTTTCTGCTGGCCGGCTCTGCGGCGCAGTTGCTTGGGGTTGGCGTAGGGTTGGTGGTGTTTGCCCCGGCGTTCATTCCGCAAACCACGCCGGCGCAGATGTACGCCTGTTTCCCGCTACTGCTGCTGTACCCGCTGGCGTTGGGCTGGATCTGCTTTCGGCAGGCCTACACGCTGGGTGTGCATAAACGTGAATTGCTGGCGCTGAGTCGCACCGACAGCCTCACTGGTCTGCTCAATCACGGTGCGTGGAAGGATCAACTGGAAATCGCCTTTCAGCGTTGCATACGGCAGAAGCAGGGCGCGGCCATTGCATTGATCGACATCGACCATTTCAAGGCAATCAACGACACCTACGGGCATGTGGCCGGCGATATCGTGTTGCGACAATTGAGCAAGATGCTCAAGCAGAACCTGCGCGCGACCGACGTTGCCGGGCGTTACGGCGGCGATGAGTTCTGCGTGATTCTCCCGGAGTTGCCGCTGTTCAATGCCGCCCAGGCTATGGAAGCGTTGCGCGAGCGTTTCGCGACACTGGGTTATGAGCAGAATCCGGCGTTGAAGGTCAGTTTGAGTATTGGCCTGGCGGCGTACGATCCGGCGCACCCCGATGCGACCCGTTGGCTCAGTGATGCGGATCAGGCGCTGTATGAGGCCAAGGCGAGTGGAAGGAACCGGGTGATCTGCAATTGCGACAGTTTGCCCAAGCAGCCGTTGCTGGGACTCGGCGTGAGATAAATCCGCCCGCTGGCACCACAGCGGATTTGCGGTGTGGCCGCCCCTCACCCTAGTCCTCTCCCGGGGGAGAGGGGACTGATCGCGTTGTTTGTGGCTAATGCGCCAAGGTGCAAGATCTACTTGAATTCAAGATCCTATTCAGCGCGGTGTATCACGTCGGCGCTGGTCCCGAGCATTTCCCAATTAGTCCGCTCGCCACAGTGGTTCAACTACGCACGAAAATTAGCGAAAAGTCTGACAGAGGCTCTCGTTGCGACACTCTATCGACACACTTATAGTCCCTGTTCGCGAAAACCTCCGCGACGATCTTGGCCGGTCGAATACAGCACCTGACCCATCTGGAGTGAACTTTATGACCGACCAAGTAATGCCACGCTACCTCCCCATCGACACCTACGACGCCGAATCTCCGGTGCTCTTCATCAATACCCACAAAGAACTCAGCGACATGGCGGCCTGCGCAATGCATCGGTTTGTGGTCGTGCGCGATTTGGCGGACACCTTGTCCAGCCTCAACCTCAAAGGTATTTCAGACTTTGACCTGACGCGGGTGACCAGCGCGGTGCATCTGCTGATGCGCGAAGGGTGTGCCATTCTGGATGTGATTCAGGCGCGGGCGGCGCAGCGGGAGGAGGCTTACAAAACCCCGGTGTAGCGGCGGGCCCCTTCGCTGGCAAGCCAGCTCCCACAGGGTTTTATGGCGAACGCAAGTTTGTCGCCAATCACACAACTTGTGGGAGCCTGGCTTGCCAGCGATGGCGTCAGTGCGGCCAGCACATCACTCCTTGACGCTCATATACTCCTTGGCCCAGAGAATGTATTCCTCCGGCTGGGTATAGGTGTGCGTCAGCTCGGTGGCGCTCAAGTCCGAAGCCTGGGTAAAGATCTGTCGCTGTTCACGCAAGCTGTCGTAGGTCGCCTTGATCGCCGCAAAGTACGCGCCGTGGCCGTCGATGGTCACGCGCACACCCAGTTCGGCCAGACGTTTGTCGTCGCGTAGCGCCGGGTTGCCGTAGGTGACCAGCATCAGTGGCACGGTCAGATGTTCGGCGATCTGTTCAAGCTGATCAAAATCCTGCACCCCGACCATACAGATGCCATCGGCGCCCGCGCCCTGGTACTGGCGGGTGCGGCTGATGATTTCCTGAATCGGCAGGATCCCGGCATTGGTGCGGGCGATGATTGCCATTTCTGTATCAACACGGGCTTCCAGCGCCGCGCGAATTTTGCCAACGCCTTCGGCCACGGTAATCAGGTCGGTGGATTTGCGCCCGAATTGCGCGGGCAGCAAGGTGTCTTCGATGGTCAGGGCGGCGACGCCGGCGCGTTCCAGTTCGACGATGGTGCGCATCACGTTGAGGGCGTTGCCATAGCCGTGGTCGGCGTCGGCAATCACCGGTAATTGGGCGACGCGGCCGATGCGGGTGGCTTGTTCGGCGAACTCGCTGAGGGTGATCAGGGCAAAGTCCGGTGCACCCAGCACCTGCAACGAGGCCACGGAGCCACCGAGAATTCCCACTTCAAAACCCAGGTCAGCGGCAATCCGGGCGGACATCGGGTCGAACACCGAAGCCGTGTGGTAGCAGGTGTCGGAGGCCAGCAGCTGACGGAAATTACGACGCAAATCTTGATGAGAAAGCCTGGTCATACGAGTTCCACCAATACCAAAGGAATGGAACGGCTTGAGCAAAGGTGTCAACGCCGAAGAATGAAAAGGCTATCACGCGAATGGGTCAAGGATCATGACGAATTTTCGAGGTTGCTGCTAACAGTGGTTCCAGTGCTGAAAGGATTCACTTCAGTGAAGCGGTTTGTCGGTGGCTTTGCGGGCATTGGCAAGCCTTCAAGCCGCAGCGGCCTGCTGCTGTTGGTTGGGCAGCATCACCGCCCGCACCGAATTCCCCGGCTGCAGTTGCAGGCGTTTGGCCGTGAGACGGTCGATGACCAGGCTGCTGCCGACCCGGCGCGCCCGAGCAACGGTGATACGACAGTTTTCCAGGCGCCGGTTGTGGATCAGCCACAGCGGTGCCTGTTCGTCCGGGCTGCCAAGGCTCAAGGACAGCTCCAGGCTGTCACGTACCGTGCGGATGTTGCGGATCGGCGCTTCAATCACCGGCCCACCGTCGAAAATATCGATGTAGCCCTTGTGGGCGAAACCCTCGGCCTGAAGGATTTTCAGCGCCGGCTCAGTGTTCGGGTGCGCCTGGCCGATGGCCGCCTGCGCCTGTTCGGTGAGCAGGCAGGTGTACAGCGGTTGGCGCGGCATCAGTTCGGCGATGAACGACTTGTTGCCCAGCCCCGACAGGTGATCGGCATGGCAGAAATCCATCTGGAAGAAGTGCCGGCCAAGGCTGTCCCAGAACGGCGAACAGCCGGTTTCATCGGCGCTGCCCCGCAGTTCGGCGATCATCTTCTCGCCAAACAGATGCGGAAACTCGGCAACGAACAACAGGCGCCCCAGCGACAGCAAGCGACCGTTGCTGCCATGACGCTGGTCGTGGCTCAGGAACAACGAGCACAGTTCCGATTGCCCGGTCAGTTCGTTGTTGAGGAACAATGTCGGGATCTGCCGTTGAATGCCCAGATTAGGCGCCGAACTCACGGTCAACCCGACCCGATAGTTGTACCAGGGTTCACGCAGGCCGACCGCCCCGGCCAATGCACTGACACCGACCACACGCATGTCATCGTCTTCGAGCACGAACAGATAATCGGCGTCGGCACGCTCGACCTGCTCGGCGAACGCGCGTTGTGCCCAGCGCACCCGGTGGGACAGGCGATCTTCATTGACCGGCAGGGTGGTGAACCCCGGGCCGGCCTGTTCTACCAGCGCCATCAAGGCTCGCAGGTCGCTGACTTTAACCGGGCGGACAATCATGCTGTAACTCCTTCTGCGCGCCTGTTCGGGCACTGTCGTTGGGTGCAGAACCGGGCGTGGTTCACAGGGCAATCAGCCGAACCGGGCCGCCATTGGTCACGTTCAGCGCCGCACACATCGCAGGGGTGAGGGACAGGGGTTGATCGGGTTGGTAATCCAGTTCGGCGACGATGGCGCGGAAACCGTGCAGCGTGTCATTGCTCAACAGGTAACGGCCACGGGCATCAATGTGTGGCTGTTGCTGCACAGGCGCGATCTGGCTGCGGACGATCGAGTGGATGTTCGTCGTGCGCGCATACAGCGTCGGGCCGGCGTCGAACAGGTCGATGTAGCTGTTGGTTTCAAAGCCTTCACGCTCAAGAATGTCGAAGGCTTCCTGGCCGTCCGGATGAATACGGCCAATACAGTCCCGAGCCGCTTGCGGCAGCATCGGTACATAGATCGGGTATTGCGGAAACAATTCGGCGAGAAACGCGCGGCTCTGCATTCCGCACAGCCTCTCGGCTTCGACGTAAGGCAGGTCAAAGAAATGCTTGCCCAGGGCGTCCCAGAACGGCGACTGCCCGTTTTCGTCGCTGTAGCCGACGATTTCGGTGATCACTGCTTCGGCGAAGCGTGGCGCGTGAGCCGCGATGAACAGCAATCGTGCCCGCGAGAGCAATTCGGAAAATGGCGTTCGCACCAGCGCGGCGTCGATATGGAAACCGCGCAGCAGCGTGTGGTCGTTCAGGTCGTGACACAACGACAGCGCCGGCACGCCGTGCTCGATGTTCAATTCCCGCGAGGCACTGGTGAAGTGACGGTTGCGCAGGCTGTAGAAGGGTTCGTCGAAGCCGGCGGTGGCGAGAATCTCCGAGCAGCCGACCAGACGTTGACTGTCGAGGTCTTCCAGCACGAAGAAGTAGTTCTCTGGGCCGTGGGCCGTGGCGTCACTGGCAAACGAGGCACAGGAGCCGGCGATTTTCTCGCGCAGTCGCTCGCTGTCGTCCGGCAGGGAGGTTACCCCCACCAGACTGTCACGGGCCAATTGTTGGAGCTGGGTCAGGTCAGTCTGCTCGACTGGGCGTAAGACCAGCATGGATGTACTCCTGTATCAAAAGGTTCGGCAAATTTGCCGAACCTGACTATCACTGTCGGTTTCCACGCGTTAAATCGGCGGTCGCCTGATTTGTTGTCAGACGCCGCTCTTTTTCTTGTCAGCCGTTGCTTGGGTCAGGCAACGCGGTCGTGGCGCTGAACTTGTTGAGGAAGAACAGGTACACCAGGCCCAGAGCGATCCAGATCAGGCCGAGTTTCTGCGCATCGACACCCATGTTGACCATGATGGCCGCAACGATGATGAAGCCGATCACCGGGCAGATCAGGTGGCGCACAACCTGACCGGACTTTTGCCGACGCCAGTAGTAGTTGATCACTGTCAGGTGCAGCAGCATGAAACCGCTGAGCGCGCCGAAGTTGACCAGCGAGGTCAGGGTGTCGACCGAGTTGATGAACAGGTAGCAGATCAGCAGCGACAGCACCGCCACCAGATAAATACTCATGTACGGCGTGTTATGTTTCGGATGAACCCTGGCCAGTATTTTTGGCAGCTTGCCGTCACGGGCCATGCCGAACAGCAGGCGCGACACCGCAGATTGCGAAGTGACCGCCACAGCGATACCCCAGGACAGCGCCGTGGCGACGGCCGTGAGGGTCGCCAGCCAGCTACCGGCGGCGAGTTCGGCGATTTCATAGAACGCGGTGTCGGCGGACTTGAAGCCCAGACCGGCGGCCAGATCGGTAGCGATCCAGGTTTGCACGACGAAAATCGTGCCCATCACCACCAGGGTGATCAACGCAGCTTTGCCAACACTGCGACCCGGATCGCCCTTGATTTCTTCAGCGAGGGTGGAAATCGCATCGAAGCCCAGGAACGACAGCACGGCAATCGACACGGCTTGCATCAGCAGGGCGAAGTTAAAGGTTTGCGGGTTGTACAGCGGCGCTAACGTCAGCTCGCCGTTGCCGCCACCGTTGTGCAGGGCGGTCCAGGCATAGAACAGGAAGATGCCCAGCACGACCAGTTGCGCCAGCAGGAAGACAATGTTCATCCGTGCGGTAAACGTGATACCGCGCAAGTTGACGAAAGTAGCGCTGACAAGGAATGCCAGAATGAAGCCGACTTTCGGAATGTCCGGGTACAAGTGGTTGAGCGCCATCGCCGCGTACACGTACAGCAGCGGTGGGATCAGCAGGTAGTCAAGCAGCATCAGCCACCCGGCGATGAAGCCGACGTGTTGGTTGAGGCCGCGTTGTGCGTAGGAATACACCGAGCCTGCAACCGGGAAAGCGCGGGCCATGCTGCCGTAGCTCAACGCGGTAAACACCATGGCCACCATGCCGATGATGTACGCCAGCGGCACCATCCCCGGTGCCTCGGCGTTGACGTAGCCATACACGCCGAACGGGGCGATGGGGATCATGAAGATCATCCCGTACACCACCAGGTCGGTGAGCGTCAGGCTACGTTTCAACTCTTGCTTGTAGCCGAATTCTTCAATTTCCATGAAGCGCAACTCCTTGTAAGCCAATCAGTCGTTTTTTAGTTGTTATATCGGTCCATCGTTTACAGCTTCAGCAATGCTTTCGTTACAGCAACGGCGCGAGGTATCCGGCCCAGCGCGACACCGCTTCGGGGCTGCGCAGCAAGTCGTTGCGCACCTCGATCAACACCGAATCCAGGCCGCGGGCATCGCCGTGTACCGGTACTGTCATGTCGCCCAGCGGGTCAATCCTGTACGGCTGATTGCCTGCAACTATCAGCGGATGTTTTTCCAGATCGTCGAGCAGGCGCTGGGCATACGCCCTGGCCTGGCCAAACAGCACACCGACTTCCATGGCGCGCGGCTGGCCGTAATACACCGGCGTAAAGCTGTGAATCCCGACTATGCGCACCGGTTGACCCTTGGCAATGCGCGCGTCGATCAGTGTTTGCAAGCGCGCGTGAAACGGCTTGAACAGCGTCTGCCGGCGGTACTCGCGCGTGGCTTCGTCCAGCTCACGATTGCCCGGCACCTGATAGATCTCGCTCTGCAGCGGAATGCTGTCGGGGGCATGCCTTGGCCGATTGAGGTCGATCAGTAGCCGCGAATAGTTGGCGCTCAACAGCGTGGCGCCGAGTGTTGCCGACAATTGCTCGGCCAGTTCCAGCGCACCAATGTCCCAGGCGATGTGCTCGCGGGCGGCTGTATCGTCCAGGCCCAGATTATTCAGGGCCTCGGGGATGTAGCGACTGGCGTGCTCGCACACCAGAATCAATGGATGCGTCGAGTCGGCGCGGCTCAGGTTGTAGACCGGTCTGGTAAACAACCCCAGCTCGGCGGATTCAGTACACGCGTGCATAGTGCTCACAAAGTTCAGCGATCGAGAGCTGTTCCGTCAGCGCCAGTTCCTCGGTTTTAAGGGCGTAATAACTGTCGAGCAACGGTTTGGGCAGCCATTCATTGAGGGCTGCATTGTCGCGCAGGCAATCCAGTGCCTGAGCCAGCGAGGCGGGCAGGGCGACGATGCCCCGCGCCTGACGTTGCTCGTCATTGAGTGAATCGGGGATTTCATTGGTGATTGCGTTCAGCGCCAGACGCTGTTCGATGCCCAGCCGTCCGGCGATCAGGAGCGCGGCCATCGCCAGATGCGGCGAGGCGGTGGCGTCCATGGCGCGAAATTCCAGGTTGAACTGCTTCGCCACGGCTTTGTTGCCCAGCGTCGAGGTCGGGCAGATGCGCAACGCTGCTTCGCGGTTCTGCTGCCCCAGGCAGGCGTAAGAGGCGCTCCAGTGATTTGGCTGCAAGCGCTCGTACGAGAGCGGTGTCGGTGCGGTGATTGCACACAGTGCCGGCAAGTAATGCAGGATACCCGCCGCCCAATGCTGGCCGAGGCTCGACAGACCATTGCTGGTGCCCGCGTCGTAAAGCATCGGCTGGCCGTCCAGATCAAGCAGGCTGACGTGCAGGTGCACGCCGTTGCACATCGCATCAGCGGCGGTCTTCGGTGCGAAGCTCAGGTCCAGGCCCATTTGCCGGGCGATCTCCCGGGCAATTTCGCGCACATTCACCGCGCGGTCTGCGGCCGCGACCCCTAGCGCTGGTCGGCAAGTGATTTCGAATTGATGCTTGCCGTATTCGGGCAGAAACATTTCCGGCTCGACGCCACCGGCTCGCAGAGCGCTGAGCAGCCAGCCGCCGAACTCGGCGCCCTGACGCTGGGCTTCAAGCGAAAACGCCGGGGGTTCAGCCAGGTCTGCATGCAGGTTGAATTCGTGTTCGAACGCGGCGTTGACCTGCAAGCCCAAATCGTCGCGGTAACGCTCGACCTCATCGCGCAGCAGCGTGCGTGGACAGGCGCCGAATGGCCGACCGTCGGTTTCGCGCAGATCGCCGTGGATGAAGTCCAGCGGCGGGGCGTTCACATCCGGCCCGTTGCTCACGGTAACGCGGCTGCCCAGATCCGGGATCAAACGCAAGTCGCCATAAGCACCCCACGGGCTGGTCGAAGCAATGGAGTCCTGCGGGGTCAGGGCGCTGTTGGCCGGCACCCAGCCACAACCGGGGGCCTGATAATGCTCAAGTTCGTCGGTGGGGAACGAGCGGCCACGGGTAATGCCGATCAGGTCAGTGGTGACGATAGTGGTCATCGGCAGCGGCGTCAGACGGGCGCTCATGGCTGCATCTCCTGCAACCGGCCGAGCACGGTGTCGGTGTCGGTGATCCAGCAGTAACCCTTGATTGCGTTCAGGCACGCGTGATGGCGTTCGGCAGTGTGGGTGGCGCAGGCGTCCTCGACCAGAGTCACCAGATAGCCACGGTCGGCAGCATCGCGCACGGCCATGTCCACGCACTGGTCGGTAACGATGCCGGCGATGATCAAATGGCGGGTCGCGAGGTTGCGCAGCACATAATCGATGTTGGTCGAGTTGAAGACCCCGGACGAGGTTTTCGGCAAATAGATTTCGTTTTCTGCGGGCGTCAGTTCGGCGATGATCTGTGCCTGCGGGCTGCCTTTGGGGACGTTCAGATTGGACAGTTTGTGGTCCAGCGAGCGGTCGCGGCCATCGGCGGTAAGGCTCTCGATGACGGTGTGCAGCACGTTCTGTTGCGCTGCGCGAAAGCCATTCAGCAGACGTTGTTGATTGGGCACGACCTGCGTACGCACACGGCTGCGAAAATACTCACCACCCGGCTCAGTGAGGTGCGGGTCGAACTGCGGATCGAGCCAGGCACGCTGCATGTCCACCAGCAACAATGCCGTGTGGTCGGTGACAAATGGCAGGTCTCGCGGCGAGCGGTGTGGAAGGGTGAACATCCTTATTTATCCTCCAGAAGGTGCGTATTGAAGTCGTTGCGCAGGGCGTCGATGCCTTCCAGGCGATCGGCCAGATTCGTGGTGCGCAGGGTCAGGCTGGCGATCAGTGCTTCGACTTGCGCCAGCGCCGGCACCATGGTGTCGAACGGCGAGGCTGACTCTACGGGCGCGCTGATAATCAGGTCGGCCAGTTCGCGCAGTGGCGAGGCGTAGATGTCGGTGAAGAGCACCACGCGTGCGTTGTTGTTTTTCGCCGCGCTGGCCACGCGCAGGGCCTGGGACTGGTAACGGCGATAGTCAAACAGCAACACCACATCCTGGCGTTGCAGATCGAACAGGCGATCAGGCAGTTGCGCGTTGTCTTCCAGTGCAAAGCAGCCGGTGCGCAGAAGGCGCAAGTGATTGAGCAAGTAGCTCGCCATCAGGCTGCTGAAGCGTCCGCCGAAGCAGTACACCTGATGCCGGGTATCGAGCAGCCAGTCCGTGAGGATGCGTACGTCTTCAGGTTGAGTCAGTGATTGCGTTTCAACCAGCAGGCGATGGCTGTCGGCCAGATAATGACTCCAGGCGTCGTCCTTGTTTTGCTGGGCACGAGGTTGCAGCAGGGTGCGTGGTGAGCGCAGGCGATGATCCATGTCGCTCAGGAGCGCATCCTGGAACTCGGCGTAACCGCCGAAACCGAGTTTTTTCACCAGTCGCACGATGGTCGGGTCGCTGACGCCGGCGTGTTCGGCCAGTCGTGCCATCGGTCCCAGACCGTTGCGTGGGTATTGATCAAGCAGGGCGCGAACGACTTTGCGTTCTGACGGTGTCAGATCGAGGCCGGGATCGGTGATCAGGTCTCTGAGAGGGGGCATCCTGGCTCCTGCTGGATGGGGGTGTCGAATTCGCTTCACAATCCGTTAAAACAGTATTTATGTAACTGACGCTACATGTCTAGTGAATTTTTCAGTGTGTTGAAAAGGCTTCAAAATGGGGCAAGATGCCCGTGTAACAAGGGCTACACGGAAGGCGACAAGCTTTGTAGTCCATGTCCCATGACGATGTGAGACATTGCCGATTTTTTGGCATACCCAAGTGATAGGGCGATGCACCGGACAGCCCTGAAGCCCTTGATGTACGGCACAATTGCCCACTAATCGGCCTTGCGCCGTTGTTTTTCATGACTCTCGACAGAGTGATTGATCGTGCAGACCACCCGTTTAACCCTGATTTGCCATGCGCGAACCGTCGCACAAAAACTGGCGCGTTTTCCTACGAATGAGCCTGTTGAAAATATCGGCCTGGCTTCCGACGTGTTGGCTGCGCGCCTCGACGCCCCGCGGCGCCTGATCTGTGCGCCTGAACTGCGTACACGTCAGACCGCCGCGTGGCTGGGGGCCGACGCACATATCGATCAAGCGCTGCGCGATTGCGATTGGGGGCAGTGGCGGGGGCAGGCGATCAAGGATCTGCAACATTCGCAAACCGCAGCGCTACAGGCATGGCTGGATGATCCAGACGCCACGCCCCATGGCGGTGAATCGATCGCGCAGGTGTGCGAGCGTGTGTCGAAGTGGCTGGAGAGTCTGCAAACCACGCCAGGCCATATGGTGGCGGTCACGCATCCGTTCATCATCCGTGCTGCGTTGATCCAGACCCTGCGCGGCACGGCTTTTCATGACATTGATGTCGAGCCGTTGTCAGTGGTCGAGCTGCGCTTCACCGGGCGCTGGCGGCTACGCTTGCCTGGTCTGGACATTGAAGGAGCACGCTGATGAAGCAGCTGCTGGTGATCGGCATCGGCGCCGGTAATCCGGACTACATCACGATGCAAGCGGTGAAAGCGCTGAATCGGGTGGATGTGTTCTTTTTGCTGGATAAGGGCCAGAGCAAGGACAAACTGATCGATCTGCGTCGCGAGATTTGTGAGCGCTATATCACCGATCCCGGGTATCGCTTCGCCGAAGCCAACAGCCCGGAACGCGAGCGCGGCGACGTGGACTATACCGCCAGCGTCGATGATCTGAACCGCGCCAAGCAGCAAACCTTCGAACGGCTGATCAACGACGAATTGTCTGACGGCGAGTGCGGAGGTTTTCTGGTGTGGGGCGATCCGGCGTTGTACGACAGCACCGTTCGCATCCTGCAGGCGATTCTGGCGTTGGGTCGCTGTGCCTTCGAGTTTGAAGTGATTCCCGGGATTACCAGCGTTCAGGCGTTGGCCGCGCAGCACAAAGTACCGTTGAACACGATAGGCCGCTCCATTGAAATCACCACGGGCCGTCGCCTGGCAGCAGGGCAGGTGAGTGATGCCGACAGTTTGGTCGTGATGCTCGATGCCGAAGATTCCTACCGCCACGTGGCTGATCCGCAGACAGAGATTTATTGGGGGGCTTACCTGGGCACGCCGGATGAGATCTTGATCAGCGGCAAACTGGGCGATGTGGCGGACGAAATCGAGCGCGTGCGCAAGGCTGCGCGGTTGGAGCATGGATGGATCATGGATACGTATTTGCTGCGCAAGCCCTAGATCTTTGGTGCTTGAATGGGCCCCTTCGCGAGCAGGCTCGCTCCCACTATGGAATGCATTTAAAAATGTGGGAGCGAGCTTGCTCGCGATGGCGTCATCACATTCACAGATGATTTGGATAGGCAAAAAAAGACCCGGTGCAACGCAAGTCGCCCCGGGTTTTTGTTACCAGCGAGCGGAGGATGTCGTGGATCCGCCGTTCGCTGTTGAACTCTGGTTACGCGCGTTCCAGCGCCAGGGCCACGCCCTGTCCGCCGCCGATGCACAGGGTCGCGAGACCTTTTTTCGCATCACGCTTGATCATTTCATGCAGCAGGGTCACCAGCACCCGGCAACCCGACGCACCGATCGGGTGACCCAGTGCGATGGCGCCGCCGTTGACGTTGACCTTGTCCAGATCCCATTGCAGATCCTTGGCCACGGCCAGCGATTGCGCGGCGAACGCTTCGTTGGCTTCGATCAGGTCGAGTTGCTCGATTGACCAGCCTGCCTTGTCCAGGCAGCGGCGGGTGGCCGACACCGGGCCGATGCCCATGATCGCCGGGTCAACGCCCGCATTGGCGTAAGCAGCAATGGTCGCCAGTACTGGCAGGCCCAGGGCTTTGGCTTTCTCGGCGCTCATCAGGATCACCGCCGCGGCGCCGTCGTTGAGCGACGATGCGTTGCCAGCAGTCACGCTGCCGTCCTTTTTGAACGCCGGGCGCAGTTTGGCCAGCGATTCCGCCGTAGTCTCGCCACGCGGTTGTTCGTCGACCTTGAAGGCGACCGGATCGCCTTTGCGCTGCGGAATCAGGATCGGGGTGATTTCATCGACAAAACGCCCGGCCTCGATGGCGGCAGCGGCTTTGTGCTGGGAGGCGGCAGCGAAGGCGTCCTGCTGTTCGCGGCTGATCTCATATTTGTCGACGAGGTTTTCCGCGGTGATGCCCATGTGGTAATCGTTGAACGCATCCCACAGGCCATCGCTGATCATGGTGTCGACGATTTGCGCGTGACCCATGCGCAGACCAGTGCGTGCGCCCGGCATTACGTAGTTGGACAGGCTCATGTTTTCCTGGCCGCCGGCGATAATCACGTCGGCGTCACCGCAACGGATGGCTTGCGCGCCGAGGTGCAAAGCCTTGAGGCCCGAGCCGCAGACCTTGTTCAGGGTCATGGCCGGCACCGCGTGGGGCAGGCCAGCCTTGATGGCGGCCTGACGCGCCGGGTTCTGGCCGGCGCCGGCGGTCAGTACCTGGCCCATGATCACTTCATCGACCTGCGCACCGTCCAGACCGGTCTGTTGGAGCAACTGGCGAATCACCGCTGCGCCCAGATCGACCGCGGATACGCTGGCCAGGGAACCCTGGAAGCTGCCGATCGCGGTACGCGTAGCAGCAACAATGACGACGTCTTGCATTTTCAAATTCCTCACTGGGCAGCGAACTGCATTTCCGGTACGTGATCAGGCACGATCAGTTTACCGGCGGTTTTGGCCACGATCTCTTCAACACTGACACCCGGCGCGCGCTCTTTGAGAATGAACGCACCGTTCTCGATTTCCAGATAGGCGAGGTCGGTCAGCACACGCTTGATGCACTCGGCGCCGGTCAGCGGCAGGCTGCAACGGGATAACAGTTTGGACTCACCGTCCTTGGATGCGTGGGTCATGATCACGATGATGTTGTCTGCGCCAGCTACCAGGTCCATGGCGCCGCCCATGCCCTTGACCAGTTTGCCGGGGATCATCCACGAGGCGATATTGCCTTCGACGTCCACCTCAAATGCGCCCAGCACGGTGAGGTCGACATGGCCGCCGCGGATCATCGCGAAAGACTCGGCCGAGGAAAAGATCGAAGCGCCGATACGTGCGGTCACGGTTTGCTTGCCGGCGTTGATCATGTCGGCATCGATGGTGTCTTCAGTAGGAAACGGACCCATGCCGAGCAGGCCGTTTTCCGATTGCAGCATGACTTCCATGCCTTCGGGAATGTAGTTGGCGACCAGGGTCGGAATGCCGATGCCGAGGTTGACGTAGTAGCCGTCCTGCATTTCGCGGGCGACGCGCTGAGCCATTTGTTCGCGGGTAAGTGCCATGTTGTTGTTCTCCGTAGGCCTGAATTATTTGCGGATGGTGCGCTGTTCGATGCGTTTTTCGAACGTGCCGCAAATGACCCGGTCGACGTAGATGCCGGGAGTGTGGATGTGCGCCGGGTCCAGTTCGCCGGGCTCGACGATCTCTTCGACTTCAACCACGGTGATCTTGCCGGCAGTGGCGGCCAGCGGGTTGAAGTTCTGCGCGGTGTGGCGGTAGATGACGTTGCCGAAGTGGTCGGCTTTCCAGCCTTTGAC
Source organism: Pseudomonas sp. A0308 (assembly GCF_044218815.1). Classification (NCBI taxonomy): domain Bacteria; kingdom Pseudomonadati; phylum Pseudomonadota; class Gammaproteobacteria; order Pseudomonadales; family Pseudomonadaceae; genus Pseudomonas; species Pseudomonas sp. A0308. The sequence goes on along the minus strand of NZ_CP162581.1, from coordinate 931,424 downwards.
GATGGCGAAGTCGCCAGTGATGGATTCTTCCATCAGGTACTTGCGACCGTTGAATTCGCGGACTTCCTTGCCATCGGCCACCGGAGTGCCAACGCCAGTAGCCGTGAAGAAGGCTGGAATGCCAGCCCCGCCTGCACGCATTTTCTCGGCGAGGGTGCCTTGCGGGGTCAGGATGACTTCTATTTCGCCTTTGAGCAGCTGCTCTTCGAACAGCTTGTTTTCGCCGACGTACGAGGCGACGACTTTGCTGATCTGGCGGTCGGTCAGCAGCACGCCGAGGCCAAAACCGTCGACGCCACAGTTGTTGGAGACGACGGTGAGATCGCGGGTGCCCTTGCGCTTGATCTCGGCGATCAGGTTTTCCGGAATCCCACACAGACCGAAGCCGCCAGCGATAACGGTCATGCCGTCTTCAAGCCCGGCGAGGGCTTCCTCGTAGGAACTCACGCGCTTGTCGAAACCTGCCATATGCACCTCTTTTATTATTTGCGGGCGGCTGGCTAGCCGAATGGTTGGAGTGTCTCGCTGAAGGATATATTTGTTAAGTTGATTTTTAAGGTTGATTGATAGATAAAACTCAACAATCGCCAAGCTCACTGAATCAGCGATTTGCCTAATGACCGAAATAGCCGAATCGACGAAATCCTGTAGGTGCTGGCGAAGGCTGCGATCTTTTGATTTTGTTTTTCAAGATCAAAAGATCGTAGCCTTCGCCAGCTCCTACATTAAGGACGTACAGCGCCCATGACCATCAAACAAATCCGTGCCTTTCTTGCTGTGGCCCAGAGCCTGAGTTTCGCCGTGGCCTGCGAGCGGTTGCACCTGTCGCAATCAGCGCTGAGCCTGACCATCAAAGCCTTGGAGGAGGGCTTGGGCGGGCGGCTGTTCAGCCGCAACACGCGCAATGTGGCACTGACCGCAGAAGGTGAATCCCTGCTGCCGCTGGCCCGGCGCCTGATCGCCGACTGGGACAACGCCGAAGACGAAATGCGTCAGCGCTTCAGCCTGCAACGCGGGCGGGTGACGCTGGCGGCGATGCCTTCGTTTGCCGGCAACCTGCTGCCGCCGATCCTCAAGACCTTTCGCGCGCGCTATCCCAACGTCAACGTGACGGTCAACGATGTGATCAACGAGCAAGTGCTGGAGATGGTGCGCGACCGCCAGGTGGAACTGGGCGTGGCGTTCGAACCGATGCAGAACACCTCGATGACATTCACACCGCTTTATATGGACCGGTTCGTCGCGGTGGTGCCACAGGATTCACCGCTGGCCGCGCGCACCGAGATCGACTGGAAAACGTTGTTACAGGAACCTTTCATTACGCTACAGCGGCCGTCCACGGTGCGGGTGATGCTCGAAGAGCACTTGCAGGCGCGGGGCATGAAGTTGCCGGTGGAGTTTGAAAGCCATCAATTGGCTACCGTGGGGCGGATGGTTGCCAGTGGGCTGGGCGTGAGCGCTGTGCCGGCGCTGTGTGCCGAGCAGATGCAGGAATTGGGTGCGCGGTGCCTGACGTTGAATGACTCGGTGGAGCGAGCGATTGGCGTGCTGACTGAACCGGGCAATGAACTGTCGGCGGCGGCGCAGGCACTCTTCGACATCCTCAGGGCTGAGCACTGACCGCTGCCGCAGGTTGCGATTTTTTGACCTTCACCCGTTCTCAACCTTCAGGCAATCCTCCTGCTTGCCGCCCGGCCTACTGTCATCGGTCAGCCCATTTGCAATGCACGCTGACCGCTAAACAAATGACCGGGATGGTTGATGGGCAAATATAAACACCTGTCTTAAATGTTAATTGCACCCCGCTCACAACTCACCGAAGCTATCCTCCATCAGCTTTCCCGCCGTCGAGATGGACCTCTACTCAATGCAGACCCCCAGCGTCACCAAACCCCTCTGGCAAACCTACCTGCTGTTTCTGGCGCCGATGGTGTTGTCGAACTTCCTGCAGTCCATGTCCGGCACGGTCAACAGCATTTACATCGGCCAGATGCTTGGCACCCAGGCGCTGGCGGCGGTGTCGGGGATGTTTCCTGTGGTGTTCTTCTTTATCGCGTTGGTGATCGGCCTCGGCGCGGGTGCGGGGGTGTTGATCGGCCAGGCCTGGGGGGCGCGCGAGCCGCACATGGTCAAGGCGATTGCCGGGGCGACGCTGTTGCTGGGTGTATTGATTGGTTTGCTTGCGGCGGTGTTGGGCAGTGTGTTTGCGCGGCAGGCGTTGACGGGGTTGGGGACGCCCGCGGATGTCCTGGACGATGCGGTGGCATACGCCCACGTGATGATGTGGATTCTGCCGTCGCTGCTGGTGTTTGTGCTGTTCACGCAGTTGCTGCGCGGGGTCAGCGATACGGTGTCGCCGCTGCTGGCATTGGTGGTGTCGACCTGTGTCGGGCTGGCGCTGACACCGGCATTCATTCGTGGCTGGTTCGGCTTGCCGCAACTGGGCATTCAGAGTGCAGCGTATGCGGGGCTCGCGGGCAACCTGGCGGCGATGGCGTGGCTGGCGTGGCGGCTGATTCGCAAGAACCATCCACTGGCGCCGGATCGGGAGTTTTTTGCGGCGTTGCGGCTCGACAGGGTGATTCTTGGCAAAGTCCTGCGTATCGGTTTGCCGACCGGTGTGCAGATGATTGTGTTGTCGCTGTCGGAGTTGGTGATCCTGGCCTTGGTCAACCAGCACGGCTCGCAAGCGACGGCGGCGTACGGCGCTGTGACGCAGATCGTCAACTATGTGCAGTTCCCGGCGTTGTCGATTGCGATCACCGCTTCGATCCTCGGCGCACAGGCCATCGGCGCGGGGCAACTGGAACGGATGGGGCCGATCTTGCGCACCGGTCTGTTGATCAACGTGTGTTTAACCGGCGGCTTGATCGTGCTGGGTTACCTGCTGTCGCACTGGTTGCTCGGCTTGTTCCTGACCGAGGACTCGACTCGGGCAATGGCCGAGCATCTGTTGCACATCATGCTCTGGAGCCTGTTGTTGTTCGGCTTCCAGGCGATCATCGGCGGCATCATGCGCGCCAGTGGCACGGTGCTGGTGCCGGTGGTGATCGCCATTGTCTGCGTGGTGGGCGTGCAGTTGCCGGCGGCCTATTGGCTGGACGGGCAGTTTGGTTTGCAAGGTGTCTGGATGGCGTTCCCGGTGGCTTATCTGGGAATGCTGGTGTTGCAGACGCTGTATTACAAACTGGTCTGGCAGCATCAGAAAATCGAACGCCTTGTTTAGCCGGTGTAGGAGCTGCCGCAGGGTAGGCAGGTCAGCTGGCGCAACTGCCTGATGTTTGCTTAAGTCAATCGAGGCCCTCGACGGCAAGCGTTGTCCGGAGAATCCCATGTCAATCCGATTGTTGCTCGCTGCCGCGTTTTACCTGTGGGCCATCCCCGCCGCGCAGGCCGTCGAATACACCCGGGTCAACACCACCGCCAGCCAGATCAGTTTCACCTACAACCAGATGGGCTCGCGGATGTACGGCACCTTCGGCAAGTTCGACGCGACGCTGGACTTCGACACTGCCAACCTTGCCAACGCCCACACCACGTTGCACATCGACCTCACCAGCATCGACGCCGGCAGCGAAGACGCCAATACCGAACTGGTGAAACCGGCGTGGTTCGACACCGCGAAATTTCCCGTGGCGGTGTTTGAATCGAGCCATTTCACGCAGGTTTCCGAAAACCACTATCTGATCACGGGTCGATTGACCCTCAAGGGCATCAGCCGAGAAATTGCGGCCCCGGTGGAATTGAAAGCAGGCAACGCCATCGGCATTTTCGACGGCGAACTTGTGCTAAGACGCGACGATTTCGGCCTCGGCGCGGGGGAGTGGGCTGACACCGTGGTGTCCAAAGACATCGCCATCAAGTTCAAAGTGGTGGCGCCACAGCAGTGAAGCCAGCCCAACCTGGTCGCCTTCGGCAGCTCCTGCAGAGGCAAGTGCTCTGACAGGTTATGATGTCGCGGTTTTCCGTCGGAGTTCAGCCGCCATGCACTGCATCACCCACTACAAATCCCCTTGCCCCGAGGCCGTCAACAGCCAGATTCTGCAGATGGTCGTCGACTACCTGACTGACATCAGCGCGGTCGGCCTCGGCCCGAGCAACCTGCTGTACAACGTCTATCAGTACGCGGTTGGCTACGAAATGCATCTGTATCTGGAAGCGTTGAATGGCGAGAAGGGCACCGAGGTGGAGTTGCTGGTGGCAACCGATGAGGAAGATCCGGAACAGGTGATCGGCTTCCTGTTGTACCTGCCGGTGCAGGGCGATTGGGAGGCATGCAGCGTTGCTTACATGGCGGTGCGTGAAGGGCATCGGCGTCAGGGTGTGGCGCGGGCGATGATTGGCGAGATGGTCGGGCGCTATCCCCACGCCGAACTGGCGTGCACCGTCGGCAAGGTCCCGTATTTCGAGGCGCTGGGCTTTGAAGTGATCGGTCAACGCGAGACGCAAGTGCTGATGAGTACACGGCATTACCGCAGCAACGGCCTGCGCGGATATATCGACACCACGCCCATCTACCGTTCGCTGGAGGTGCAGCAGATTCATACTTATCTGCTGAACAAGAACAGCAAGCGCGCCATGCTCGATGCCGAGAAGCAGCGTGATCGGCATTTGGACCAGACCACGCGTCATACCGAAGAATTTGTCCGTCAGCGCCTGACCGTGCATTGATCAGTCATAGGCATTCCAGGCTGGGTTCAGACACTCATCACCGCGAGGCTAAGCCGCCCGCTGATGTGTGTTTGAAGATCAGGGCTTTGAGGCCACTTTCGGCGTCGATGTCCGGAAACTCCGGTGGATTCTCCAGGCGCTGCTCGAAGCGCAAACTCGGCGCCTCCTGCGTCACGCCATCGATCAAAAAGTCCGGGCCGAACGCCGGATCATTCATGCACGCCAGCACAGTGCCTTGCGCGGTCAGCAGTTCTGGCAGGCGGCGCAGCACGCGCTGGTAATCCTTGGTCAGCAGGAAACTGCCTTTCTGGAACGATGGCGGGTCGATGATCACCAGATCGTACGGGCCGCTGTTGATCACCTTGCCCCAGGACTTGAACAGATCGTGGCCCAGGAAAGTGACTTTGCTCAGGTCGTGCCCGTTCAACCGATGGTTGTCGCGGCCGCGGCTCAAGGCCGCGCGGGACATGTCCAGATTCACCACATGGCTGGCGCCGCCTTCGATGGCCGCCACCGAAAAGCCGCAGGTGTAGGCGAACAGGTTCAACACGCGTTTGCCGTTGGCCTGCTCGCGTACCCAATCGCGCCCATAACGCATGTCGAGAAACAGCCCGGCGTTTTGCTTGCGGCCAAGATCAACGCGGTATTGCAGGCCACCCTCGACGATGGTCATTTCGTCGATTTCATTCCCCAGCAGCCATTCGGCAGTGCTTTGAGGCAGATAGCGATGCTGGATCAACAGGGTGTGCGCGCCAGATTGCTGCCACTCGGTTGAACCGCTGATGTCCATCAGCAAGCGCTTGAGGTCGTCAAGCTGTTCGGGCGCAGGCTCTTTGAACAGCGACACCAGCACCACGCCTTGCAACCAGTCTACGGTCAGTTGTTCCAGTCCTGGCCAGCAACGCCCGCGCCCGTGGAACAGACGACGGGTTTCGCTCGGCGCCGCCGCGAGCGCGGGCAGCAAATGGGCGTGGAGGGTGGCGAGGGCTTGAGGGTTCATCGGTCACGGTCGGCAAGCAAAAGGGTCGGCATTTTAACCACAATCACGCTATCGCGAACGGCTGTCGCGGGCAGACCGGCAAGACTTTCGGAAAAGACCTGTATCAAAAATGAATTTCTGCAAAAGTCGTCGCTCATACCAGTTAAGCAGCGGATTTGAGCCGCTAAATCGTTAATGCAATTCAGGGAGTGCAGTTCCATGTGCCCAACACCGATGGCGGACACGCACCTTCCTGACGGATTGATTCTGGTGGTTGAGGATGATCCGTTGATTCTGGAGTTTCTTTGCGAAATTCTTCAGGAGGAAGGTTTCAAGGTCGAGCCGTATACCAGTGCCGATGCGGCATCGATCTATCTGAAGGAGCATGCGGAGCAAGTAGCGTTATTGCTGACCGATATCACCATGCCCGGCACCATGAATGGTGCGGATCTGGCCAACCTGGTCGGCGATCGCTGGCCGGAGAAACCGGTGATGGTCATGTCCGGTTATGAAACCCCTGAGTCCTCTGGGGTAAAGCATCCGGTGGCATTCATCAAAAAGCCCTGGACGTTCGGGCAATTGCTCGATTGTGTCGACAGCGCGTTGAAGTCGAAGGCGCCGTTGCTGCATTGATGCGCTGGGTGCAAGCGGCGGGCAAGTGCTACATTGCCAGCCCGCTCTATTGCCAGAGGATGCGAACCTTTGTCTGCTCACGATTTTATTTTTGATCGCGCCTTTGGCGCGTTTTTGTTCGACATGGACGGCACCGTCCTCAATTCCATCGCAGCCGCCGAGCGTGTCTGGGCAGCGTGGGCGGAGCGTCATGGCGTGGACGTCGCGACGTTTTTGCCGACCATTCATGGCGCACGTGCCATCGACACCATCCGGCGCTTGAACCTGCCGGGTGTGGACGCCGAGGCGCAAGCGGCGTTCATCGCGCAAGCGGAAATCGATGACGTTGAAGGTGTTGTCGAGATTCCCGGCGCGAGGGCGTTTCTCAATAGCCTGCCCGCCGAGCGCTGGGCGATGGTGACGTCGGCCCCGCGGGATCTGGCCTTGCGCCGGATGGCAGCGGCTGGCATTGGCGCGCCTGCATTGTTGATCACCGCCGAGGATGTACAGGCCGGCAAGCCCAACCCCGCCGGTTACCTGCTGGCGGCTAGCCGCCTGGGAATTGAGCCCGGCGACTGCCTGATCTTCGAAGACGCGACCGTCGGCATTCAGGCCGCCGAAGCCGCCGGTGCGCCGCTGATGATCATCACTACAACGCATCAGCACCCGCTTGAAACTTCGCACGCGACCCTGGCCAGTTACGACGCAATCAGCGCCAGCGTCGACAGCGACGGCCAACTTCGACTGCAAAAAACCTGACCCCTAAGCTTCCGGACTAGTGCCCGCGTCGGAATCTGCCCCCTAACCCTCTCCCTTGCGAGAGGGCTAGGGTGAGGGGCTGCGGATGATCAGTTGCCAAGGCTGTTGGAGTCCGTCAGGACTTCGCGAAACGTCTCCACCAACGGTCGCAAATTGATCCGGTGCCACGCCGCCCATAGCGGTGTGGTAAACGCCAGCCACGGCACTTCGCGCAGCACCACACCCGGTGGCGCGTTGTGGCTCAGCCCCTTCTGAATCATCGCGATCCCCAGCCCCGACGCCACCAGCCCCAGCGCGGTAAAGGGCTCGGTGGCCTGCATGCGCACATCCGGGGTGAAGCCTGCGCGGATGCACGCGCTGACAAACTCGTCGCTTGCACCCTGGCGCGGCTGCACGCCGATCCATTCCTGATCGGCCAGATCCTCCGGTTCCAGCAAGGGCTTTTGGGCCAACGGATGCTGTTCCGGCAATGCCAGCAGCATCGGATCATCCAGCACCTGAAAGCCGAGCAGATCCGGATCGTCATCGGTCGGCGGCTCGCTCACCAAGGCAATATCGAGACTACGCTGACGCAGGCCTTCCAATTGTTCGGCGCAGCTCAAGTTGTACAGCGCGACATGCACATTGGGCCGATCGACCCGCAGCACGCGCAAAGCGTTGGGCAGGACGCCGGCGTGCATGGCGTTCTCGATGTAGCCGATGCACAAGCCGCCTTCTTCGCCACGACCCAGACGCTTGCCGAGAGATTCGAGGCGATTGGCATGAGTCAGCAGGGCGCGGGTTTCAGCGAGAAAAGTCTGGCCATCGCGGGTCAGGCGAATGCGCTGCTGGCTGCGCTCGAACAGCGTCAGGCCCAGGCGCTCTTCGAGCTGGGCGATTTGCCGGCTCAGCGGCGACTGGGAAATATGCAGGCGTTCCGCTGCACGGCCGACGTGCTCTTCCTCGGCGACGGCGACGAAGTAGCGCAATTGGCGAATGTCGATCATGTCAGACCTCTGGGGACTCAAGTGCTGCGAATTATGTCTTGGACGGTCTAGTTGTCGCAATCTAGGATTTGCTCAACGGTCACGCAGACAACGAACGAATGAGGACAATCCAATGAGCTTGAAAGACAAACTGCCCGGCCAGCTGGGCTTTGGCACCGCCCCCTTGGGCAACATGTTCCGCGCCATCGCGCAAGAAGAAGCGCAAGCCACCGTGCATGCCGCATGGGATGCCGGCGTGCGTTACTTCGACACCGCTCCATTTTACGGCTCGGGTCTGTCGGAGATTCGTTTGGGTGAAGCACTCAAACATTACAAACGCAATGACTACGTGCTCAGCACCAAGGTCGGCCGGATCATTCTCGATGAAATCGAAGACGCTGCCGCCCGTGATCTGGGTGAGAAGAGCGGGGTGTTCGAACACGGTCGTCCGAACAAGATCATCAACGACTACAGCGCCGACGCGACCCTGCGCTCGATTGAAGACAGTCTCAAACGTCTGCAAACCGATCGCCTCGATATCGTCTGGGTCCACGACATCGCTCAAGACTTCTACGGCGATCAATGGCTGGAATACTTCAATCAGGCCCGCACTGGCGCCTTCAAAGTGCTGACCCGTTTGCGCGAAGAAGGCGTGATCAAGGGTTGGGGGCTGGGCGTGAACAAGGTCGAGCCGTGTGAACTGACGCTGGACCTGACCGAAGCGCAGCCGGATGGCTTCCTGTTGGCCGGGCGCTACACGCTGCTCGACCACGAACGTGCGCTGCAACGCCTGATGGAGTCGGCACTGGCGCAAAACGTCGAAATCGTCGTCGGCGGTCCTTACAGCTCGGGCATTCTGGCGGGCGGCGCGCACTTCGAATACCAGAAGGCCAGCCCTCAAGTCATCGCCAAAGTGGAGCAGATCAAACGCATTGCGGCCGCTTATAACGTTGAGGTGAAAGCCGCGGCCCTGCAATTTTCTCTGGCCAATCCAGCGGTTGCCGCGGTGATTCCCGGGGCGAGCAAACCGGGGCGGATTGCTGAAGATGTCGCGGCACTGTCAGCGGTAATTCCTGCGGGGTTTTGGCAGGCCATGCGTGAAGCGAAACTGGTGTCCGAACGTGCACCATTGCCCATCGATGAGGTGAAAGCATGAAGATTGATCTGAGCGGGAAACTGGCAATTGTCAGCGGCAGCACCGCAGGCATTGGCTTGGGCATCAGCCAGTCGCTGGCCGAATCCGGCGCGACTGTGGTGGTGATCGGCCGCGACACGGCCAAGGTCGAACAGGCGCTGGCGAGCATTCGCCAGAAAGTGCCGGGCGCACAGTTGCGCGGTCTGACTGCGGATCTGGGCACGGCGCAAGGCTCAGAGAAACTCTTCGCTGCGGAACCGAAAGCCGACATTCTGGTGAACAACCTCGGCATCTTCAATGACGTCGATTTCTTCGACGCACCGGACAGCGAGTGGACGCGCTTCTATGAAGTCAACGTCATCTCCGGCGTGCGCCTGGCGCGGCATTATGTGCCAGCGATGGTCGAACAGGGCTGGGGGCGAGTGATCTTCCTGTCTTCGGAATCCGGGGTGGCGACGCCGGCCGACATGATCAACTATGGCGTGACCAAAAGCGCCAATCTGGCGGTCTCCCACGGCTTGGCCAAACGTCTGGCTGGCACCGGCGTGACGGTCAATGCGATCCTGCCGGGCCCAACCTTCACCGATGGCCTGGAGGAGATGCTCAAGGATGCCGCCGCCGAATCCGGCCGCAGCCTGCGCGATGAGGCCGACGCCTTTGTGCGCAAGGCCCGTCCGACCTCGATCATCCAGCGGGTGGCCGATGTTGAAGAGGTCGCGCACCTGGTGACGTACATCGCCTCGCCGCTGTCCTCGGCCACCACTGGCGCCGCCCTGCGGGTTGATGGCGGTGTGGTCGACAGCCTGACTATCTGAATTTCTTAAGAGAGACGTTTTTATGGCAACTGCATCAGCAACAATCGATATTCCGGCTTCGGCCGATGAGGTCTGGCAATTGATCGGCGGCTTCAACACGCTGCCGGACTGGCTGCCGTTTATTCCAAGTAGCGAACTGAGCGATGGCGGGCGTGTGCGCAGCTTGAAAACCGCCGATGGCGCGGTGGTGGTCGAGCGTCTGCAAACGTTCGATAACGCGGCGAAGACCTACAGCTACTCGATTGAACAGGCACCGTTCCCGGCCACCGACTATCTGGCGACAATCAAGGTCGAGGCCCAAGGGCAGGGCGCGCGGGTCACCTGGTCGGGCCGTTTCACCGCCAAAGGCGTGAGTGATGAGGAAGTGGTGGCGCTGTTTACCGGCATCTATCAAGGCGGCCTAGAGGCGCTGCGCGCCAACTTCCCGGCCTGATAGCCACAACACAAAACCCTGTGGGAGCAGGCTTGCCAGCGATGGCGGTAGACCAGTCAAATTCATACCGACTGACACACCGCTATCGCTGGCAAGCCAGCTCCCACAGGTTTTTTGTGCTGTTCGCAGAGTCTGCTGGCAACCCAAAAACCTGAGGAGTGAGCCCATTGATCAAGTCTGTGGAATCAGACTCTGCCGACAATCCAGCACCAGTTTCGCCCCACCCACATCACTGCTGCCCACCGCCAGATTGAAGCCATGCAAGCTGACAATCGCCGCCACAATCGACAGCCCCAGACCAAACCCGCCTTGCGGTTGCCCAGCCTCGGCGCGATAGAAACGCTGGAACACCGCTTCACGCTCGGCCTCCGGTATACCCGGCCCTGAGTCGTGCACTTCGATTCGCGTGTGCCCGGCATCATTCACCCCGCGCAATATGACCGTGCCACCGGGGGGCGTGAATTTTATCGAATTGCTCAGCAGGTTCGCCAAAGCCTCGAACAGCAATGCCCGATCGCCATTGAGCGGTGGCAAGGTTTCCGGCATGTTCAGTTCAAAGCGCAGTTCGCCTTCCTCGGCCAGTGGCAGATAAAACTCGTGCAGTTCTTCAAGCAACGACACCGGGTCGAGCTCGACAAAACCGGAACGGCGCTGACGATCCTCCAGTTCGGAAATCCGCAACAACCCACGAAACCGCGCCATCAGGGTGTCCGCTTCGGCCAACACCAGATCCAGTTGCGCCGCTTCTTGCGAGCCTTCGCCCGCCTGCTGTTGCATGCGATACAGCTGCGCGCGCAAGCGGGTCAGCGGCGTGCGCAAATCATGGGCGATGTTGTCGCAAACGCCTTTGACTTCGTTCATCAAACGCTCGATGCGCTCAAGCATGGCGTTGACGATGGCGGCGAGCATGTCCAGTTCATCGCGGCGATTGGACAGCGGCAAACGGTGGGTCAAGTCTCCGGCCACGATGGACTGCGCACTCGCCTGAATCGCCCGGATGCGCCGCAACGGCCGCCGTCGCAGCAAATGCCAACCGGCAATCCCCGGCAGAATCGTCAGCGACACGCCCCAGAACAACGCATGCAAAATGATCTTCGTCACTGCGAACAGCGAACCGTTGTCACGCAGCAACACCAGCCAGCGGCCATCGCGGGTCTGGGTCGCGACGGCGTCGCAGCTGTCGCTGGGCAAGGTCGGATCATCGGAGTCGGCGCATTCGGCGAGCATGTGAATCTTGCCATCGAGCGGCAGGCCTTCGGGGATCTGCTGCAAGGCGCCACCGAGGTAGACGCCTTGGGCATCGAACAGGCCATAGGCGTCGATGCCACGAATATCGAAGGTCATGCTGGCGGCGAGGGCGTCTTCCAGTTGCTCACCGCGAAAGTGCGAGAACAGATGCTGACGTTGCATCAGCGAATGTTTGGCGAGGTTGTCGAGGTAGCCGGAAACCTCGTAATACATGACCCCCATGAGGATCGCGCTCCAGGCCACGAACAGCGAGCTGTACAGCGCCAGCAAGCGGCTGCTGGAAGAACGCCAGCCGTCAGACGGGTTCGGCAATGACATAACCGGAGCCTCGTACCGTGCGGATCAGCGGCACATTGCCCGCCGCGTCAATCTTCTTGCGCAAACGGCCGATGTGCACGTCGATCAGGTTGGTGCCGGGGTCGAAGTGATAGCCCCAGACCTCTTCGAAAATCATCATCCGCGAGAGGATCTGGCCGCTGTTGCGCATCAGGAATTCCAGCAACTTGTACTCGGTCGGCAGCAGCGTCAGCACTTGTTCGGCGCGGCGTGCTTCGTGGCTGATCAGGTCCAGTTGCAAGTCGGCGACCTGCAAAGTGGTGGCCTGGGTGGCGCCGCTGTTCTGCCGGCGCAGCAATACTTCGACTCGCGCCGCCATCTCGTCGGTGGCGAACGGTTTGGTCAGGTAGTCATCGCCACCGGCGCGCAAGCCGCGCACGCGCTCGTCGACATCGGAGAGGGCGCTGATCATCAGAATCGGCGTAGCGACGCCCATCGTGCGCAGGGTGGTGACGATGGCCAGGCCGTCGAGCTCCGGCAGCATACGATCGAGAGTGATCAAGTCGTAGTTGCCGCTCACGGCACGGTCGAGGCCCTCGCGGCCATTGTCGACCCAATCCACATCGAGGCCGTGGCTGCTCAATTCGGCGACGATTTCCCGGGCAGTCACGGCATCGTCTTCGATGGTCAAAATACGTGTCATAGGGCTCGCCTTGATCGGTTCAAACGGAATGGCAGCATTTTGCCAAGAATTTTCCGTGGCGCTTTAAATTAACTTTCATGTTGTAGCTGCCATTGGGCGGGGTCGAGGATTAATTTTCCGGAACATTGATATCATCTGGCCATAACCTCAACAGGGAGTGGTTCCGTGCGCATGTTCAATCGCTTTGGCTGGATGCCTGTTATAGCTGTGCTGCTGGCCTTGCTCAGCGCTTGGGCAGTCGCCGCCAATACCCCGTGCTCGGGCAAGAAAGGTGGAATTGATCGCTGCGACGGCGACCTGTTTCTGTGCAACGACGGTTCTATCAGTGGCTCGAAGAAAAGCTGTGCGGCGATGTACGGCAACCAGGGCCAGAGCCGACCGCAAACGCTGCTGCAAAGCGACGATGGATGCGCCTGTGGCACGGGTTCGTTTTGCACCGGGCCACGGGGCGGGGTGTACTGTCTTACCCCCAGTGGCAACAAGAGTTACAAGCGTAAGTGATCGTCTTTTGGCCAATGCATAAAACCCGCCGAATTCAGCGACTTATTGCAATTTGCAACGTCCTAAGAAGTTCAGATTTTCTAACGTGTTGAATTAAAAGGATTTATTAAATTTGCGCAACTGGCACGGTCGCTGCAATTCCTCACCCGACGAGTTGTAACACCATTTTTCATGCCTGGAGCACTACAACAATGAATAGATCCTCTGATGGTTTTTATGCTGCCTACGAAGGAGAGTCGAGCAACGTTTCAGGGGTGTCCTGGGGCGCGATTTTCGCAGGTGCTGCGGCGGCCGCTGCACTGTCGATGATTCTGGTGCTGCTGGGCTTCGGGTTGGGTTTCTCTGCCGTTTCACCTTGGGCCGGGGAGGGCATCAGCGCCAAGGGCCTGGGCATTTCAACGATTGTCTGGCTGGCGGCGACGCAAATCATCGCCTCCGGGCTGGGTGGCTACATCGCCGGCCGCCTGCGGGTGAAGTGGGCGAACATGCACGGTGACGAAGTGTATTTCCGCGACACCGCCCATGGCTTCCTTGCCTGGTGTGTGGCGACCTTGGTGACGGCCGTGCTGGTCGTTGGTTCGGTCAGCAGTGTCATCAGCGGCGGCGTGCAGGCCGGTGCCAGTGTTGCCGGTGGTGCAGCGAGCGCCATGACCCAGGCGGCCGGGACGGCTGCAGCCAATACCGATAGCAACCAGTACGGTTACTACATCGACAACCTGTTCCGCGATGACCGTCCAGCGTCCGTCAGCGATGACGCTGCACACGGTGCAGTGGCCCGGATCTTCACCCAGAGCCTGGCCGATGGTCAGCTCAGCGCCGAAGACCGCACTTACCTCGCACAACTGGTCGCACAGCGGACCAACCTGAGTCAGGCGGATGCCGAACGTCGTGTCGATGAAGTGTATGCCCGCACTCAGAAAGCCATTGCCGACGCCAAGCTGAAAGCTCAGCAAGCCGCCGATACCGCCGCGAAAGTCGCTGCCATGACCTCGCTGTGGATGTTCGTTGCGCTGTTGGCCGGTGCGTTCTTCGCAAGCTTTGCAGCCATCTTCGGCGGTCGTCGTCGGGATGCGGTCGAGTACGTTGAAGTCGACACCTACACCACTACCTCCACAATGCCTCCAGTTCGTTAAATAGGGAGAATCACCATGCGCTCACTACTGCTGTTTTTCCTCGGTATTCCGATCCCGATCATCATCCTGATTGCGCTGTTCGTACACTAATTGCTCTATTGAGGCTCATGCCTCGGCCGCTTCTACCTTCGGGTAGAAGCGGCTTTTTGCTTTCTGGGGGTTCAACAGCGAGAATCTGCGCCGCAAGCGGATGGGCCGCTTCAGGTTCTGTTTAAGGATGAATGCGTTGGACAAGAAGGAAATCAAACGGCAGTTGGTGGAAATGCTCGAAGCCGGGCGCTCCAGGACCGAAACCTTCAAGGCGCTGTCAGGCGGCAAGGTCAAGGATCGGGTGTTGGCCGCCTGGATCGCTGGGCGTCCGGATCCGGTCCTCATCGAGCGCCATTCACTGAAGATCAAAATCCTCGTTGGACTGATGTGCGTTCAGGCAGCGCTCACTGCATTGGCGGCGTTGACGCTTGGCTATTCGTTCAGCATCGGCTTGGTCCTGAGCATCATGCTGATCGCTGGCGGCATCCCGCTTTTGTTTGCGTGGGGTTTCTACAAAAACTCCGCAGCGGCTTACACCGCCTACGTCCTGCTGACACTCAGCCAGATGTCGCGCCTGTTCAAGGGTTACGCTGAGGATCCGGTATCGACGGCGATAGCGGTGGGCATCACTCTGGCACTGGTGTTCTACGTTGCCTGGCTGAAGACAAAACTGTTTCCCGACCTTGGGTTCATTGGTGCAAAGAAGATCAAAGGCCAATTCGTCTTCTCCAACTGATCGTTGAACAATCCGACTGCTTTCACTGGCCTGGATCAATATTTCAGCTGGCGATATCGCCTAACGTAAATGATCCAGGCCTTTGCTAAAACATGAACTACATTGTTCTCGCGCGCACCTCGTTGCGCTGACGGAGTACCTCGCGAGCCCGCCCGAGCCAAGAATCAAACGGGACGCAAGGTGTAGTGCAGCAAGGAGCTGACACAACCTCAACCGAACCTTTTCACGGATGAACATCGCAATGCACTGCCTAGAAAGAACCTTCGATATCCAGCCCTTGGCGCAGGCGGATATGACCGTGCACATCAACGGTCAACCGGTCACTGCCGCCATCGGCGAAACCGTCCTCAGCGTTATCCAGTCCCTCGGCGTGCGCCAGATTGCGCGCAACGATCATGATCAGATCAGCGGCGCGTACTGCGGCATGGGCGTGTGCCAGTGCTGCCTGGTGAAAATCAATGGCCGGCATAAACGCCGTGCCTGCCAGACCGTCGTGCGTGATGGCATGCAGATCGAAACCCAGGTCAACCGCATCGCCGGGCAGGAGGTCGTATGAGCCTGCAACCGGTGATCGTCGGCGGTGGTCCGGCGGGGATGGCGGCGGCCATCGAACTGGCGCGCCATGGCGTGCGCTGCACCTTGCTGGAAGAGGCGTCGCGCCTTGGTGGTGTGGTCTATCGCGGGCCGCTGCGTGACGGCGTGCAGCTGGATTATCTCGGGCCACGTTACTCCGAAGCGCTGGGCAAACTGCACGGTGATTTCCTGGAGCAATCGGGGTTGATCGACGTGCGCCTCAATCACCGCGTGGTCGGCGCCGAAGGCACCCGCGCGCTGGTAGTGCTGGACGCTGACGAGCAGCTTCACGAGATCGAGTATCCACAGTTGTTGCTGTCGGCCGGGTGCCATGAGCGCAGCGTGCCGTTTCCCGGCTGGACCCTGCCTGGGGTGATTCTGCTCGGTGGCCTGCAACTGCAAATCAAAAGTGGCGTGGTCAAACCGCGAGGCCCGGTGATTATCGCGGGGACCGGCCCACTGCTGCCGTTGGTGGCGACGCAACTGCATGCGTCGGGCGTCAAAGTCGCAGGTGTGTATGAGGCCTGCGCGTTCGGCAAGATCGCCCGCGAAAGCCTGGCGTTGCTGAACAAGCCGCAATTGTTCCTCGACGGCTTGAGCATGCTCGCCTACCTGAAACTGCACGGCATCGCGATGAACTACGGCTGGGGTGTGGTCGAAGCCCACGGCGAAGGCGAACTGAAAAGCGTCAGTGTCGCGCCGTACTCGCAGAGCTGGACGCCGGACATGTCCCGTGTCGAGCGCTTCGAGGCACAGACCCTGGCGGTCGGTTACGGCTTTATTCCGCGCACGCAACTCAGTCAGCAAATGGGCCTGGATCATGGCTTCAGCGACGACGGTTATCTGCGCGCCCATTCAAATGTCTGGCAGCAGAGCAACCAGCCTCATATCCATCTGGCCGGCGACATGGGCGGGATTCGCGGTGGTGAAGCGGCGATGCTGGCCGGCAAGATCGCGGCGACATCCATCCTGCTGCAACGCGGTGTGCTCGACGCGGATCTGGCGCAGGTTCGACGCGACCGCTATCTGGGCAAACTCAAATCCATCGTGCGTTTTCGCGCGGCGGTGGATCGTTACACCGAACGTGGTGTTGGCCAGACCGCATTGCCGAACGCCGACACAGTGATTTGCCGCTGCGAACACGCGACCCGCGCCGACATCGATCTGGCGCTGGAGCAGGGCGTGCAAGACATTGCCAGCCTGAAAATGCGCACCCGCGTGAGCATGGGCGACTGTCAGGGGCGGATGTGCGTTGGCTACTGCAGCGACCGCTTGCGCCAGTCCACCGGACGCCAGGATGTCGGCTGGCTGCGCCCGCGCTTCCCGATTGATCCGATTCCTTTTTCCGCATTCCAGTCTGTCGGCACGGAGGCCGCTACCCATGAGTAAGTTCTACGACGTGGTCATCGCCGGCGGTGGTGTGATCGGGGCGTCCTGCGCCTATCAATTGTCCAAACGCGAAAACCTCAAGGTGGCCTTGATCGACGCCAAGCGTCCGGGCAACGCGACCCGCGCGTCAGCCGGTGGTTTGTGGGCGATCGGCGAGTCGGTGGGCCTGGGGTGCGGGGTGATTTTCTTCCGCATGATGTCGGCCAACCGCAAGCGCGAAACCCAGGGCGCGGCGGTGGCAGTGGACGCCAGCACGCCGCATATCCTGCCAGAGTCGTTCTTTGATTTCGCCTTGCAGTCCAACGCGCTGTACCCGGCGCTGCACCGTGAACTGAAAGACAATCACGGCATGGATTTCAAGTTCGAAAAGACCGGGCTCAAATTCGTGATTTATGACGATGAAGACCGCCTCTACGCCGAACATATCGTCGGCTGCATTCCGCATTTGGCCGATCAGGTGCGCTGGCTCGATCAAGCCGCACTGCGCGAAGCCGAGCCCAGCGTGAGTCATGAAGCACGCGGGGCGCTGGAGTTTCTCTGCGACCATCAGGTCAGCCCGTTCCGCCTCGCCGACGCCTACATGGAAGGCGCGCGGCAGAATGGCGTCGATATCTTCGTCAACACCAACGTCACCGGCGTGTTGCACCACGGCACGCGGGTCACCGGCGTACAAACGGCCGAGGAGGGCGTGTTCCACTGCAAGACGCTGATCAACGCCAGCGGTGCCTGGGCGGCGGACCTGAGCGAATGGGCGACCGGCATCCGCATTCCGGTGAAACCGGTGAAAGGGCAGATTCTGCTGACCGAGCGCATGCCGAAAATCCTCAACGGCTGCCTGACCACCAGCGACTGCTACGTGGCGCAAAAGGACAACGGCGAGATCCTCATCGGCAGCACCACCGAAGACAAAGGCTTCGACGTCACCACCACCTACCCGGAAATCGCCGGGCTGGTGCAGGGGGCGGTGCGCTGCCTGCCGGAGCTTGCGCACGTCAACCTCAAACGCACCTGGGCGGGACTGCGCCCAGGTTCGCCGGATGAGTTGCCGATTCTTGGGCGAATGCGTGGCGTGGAGGGATATCTGAATGCGTGCGGGCACTTCCGTACCGGGATTCTGACCTCGGCCATTACCGGTGTGCTGCTGGATAAAATGGTCAACGACGAGCCGCTGCCATTGGACATCACGCCGTTTCTGGCGGATCGCTTCGAGACTGCGGCGGTCAAGCAGACGCTCGAGTTAGAACCTGCCTGACCTGAGCAAGATTGATGTTGAACAGGCCGGCCTCTTCGCTGGCAAGCCAGCTCCCACAGTGGCCGAGTCGTATCGAAATTTTGTATACGACGCTGAATCCTGTGGGAGCTGGCTTGCCAGCGATGGCGGTCTGCGCGGCGCCTGATCTCTCAGGTTTTGCGCGATTCTTCTTCAAGCTGATCCGACTCAAACAACCGCGCCAGTTCCGCCCGGGCTTCCTGGGCGGTTTGCAGGACTTTGGCTGCGTCGTCGTACACCGCGTGTTGCGCCTCCAGCACCTGTTCATCGTGGTGCTTGAAGCGTTTGATCCGCGCATCGGCCTGGGCCTGGGTCAGCCCGAGGCCAACCAGCGTGCGCCGGCTCATTTCCAGACTTGAGTAGTACGTTTCACGAATCGCCTCGGCGCCAACATCCACCAAGCGGTGAACGTGCTGACGGTTACGGGCCCGGGCGATGATCTTCATGTGCGGGTAGAGCTTGCGCACCACCTCGGCGGTCTTGATATTCGTCTCCGGATCATCCGTGGCGATCACAAAATATTCCGCCTCACCGACCTTGGCTGCGTGCAGAATTTCCGGGCGCATCGGGTCGCCATAAAACACCGGCACACCACCGAAACTGCGTGACAGTTCGATGGTTTCCACCGAGGTGTCGAGGGCGACAAACTTGATGTTCTGCGCCCGCAGAATCCGCGCAACGATCTGCCCCATCCGGCCCATGCCGGCGATCACCACGCGCGGCGTGTCCGTGTCGATCGCGCGGAATTTCTCAGGTACTTCCACCGGTTGCACTTTTGGGCTGACCAGCCTTGCGCAAAGCAACAGCAACAACGGCGTCACGGCCATCGACAGGGTGATAGTCAGCACCAGCAGGTCATACAGACGCGGCTCGAACAGACCCTGATCGCGCCCGATCTTGAACACCACAAACGCGAACTCACCCCCTGCCGCGAGCACGATGCCGAGTCGAATCGCACTGACCTTGTTCAAGCCACCGGCCAGACGTCCCACCACAAACAGCAATGGCAGTTTCAAGCCGATCAACAACAGC
Source organism: Pseudomonas sp. A0308 (assembly GCF_044218815.1). NCBI lineage: Bacteria > Pseudomonadati > Pseudomonadota > Gammaproteobacteria > Pseudomonadales > Pseudomonadaceae > Pseudomonas > Pseudomonas sp. A0308. The sequence goes on along the minus strand of NZ_CP162581.1, from coordinate 912,164 downwards.
GTCAGCCCCAGCACGGTAATCGGTGCGCTGAGCAACAGACTCAGATTGGCACCCATGCCGACGCTGATGAAAAACAGCCCGAGCAGTAGGCCTTTGAACGGTTCGATCTGCGCTTCCAGTTCATGGCGATATTCAGAATCGGCCAGCAGCAAACCGGCAAGAAATGCCCCCAGTGCCATCGACACACCGACCAGATCCATCAGCCACGCGGTGCCGATCACCACCAGTAGCGCGGTTGCCGTCGACACTTCCGGCAGACCGGTTTTCGCCACCACGCGAAACACCGGCCGCAACAGATAGCGCCCGCCGATCACCACCACAGCAATACCACCGAGCACCTGCAAACTATGCCGTACATCGTCGGCAGTGCTGGTGTGATGATCGACACCAGCGAGCATCGGCACCAGCGCGATCAACGGGATCGCGGCGATGTCCTGAAACAGCAGAATGGCAAACGCCAGGCGCCCGTGGGGGCTGGTCAGCTCCTTGCGCTCGGCAAGGCTTTGCAGGCCGAACGCGGTGGACGACAGCGCCAGACCGAGGCCCAGCACGATCGCGCTGTTCAGCGGCTGACCGAACACGGCCAACGCCAGCACGCCAATCACCGACGCGGTCAGCAGCACCTGCGCCAGACCGACACCGAACACCGATTTGCGCATCACCCACAAGCGTCGCGGCGACAGCTCAAGGCCAATGATGAACAGCAGCAACACCACGCCCAGCTCCGAGATGTGCGCCACGCTCTGCGGGTTGCCGATCAGGCCCAGCACCGACGGGCCGATGATCACCCCGGCAAACAGATAACCAAGCACCGCGCCCAATTGCAGACGTTTGGCCAAGGGCACGGTGAGCACCGCCGCGAGCAGAAAAACAACAGCGGCTTGCAACAAATTGCCTTCATGGGGCATGGGTTTACTCCTGACAACGGCACGGCGGGGGGGGCGACAAGGATAAAGGCTGAAACCTCGTCAAACCAAATCCCCCTGATTCGGATGATCAAAACAATCCCCCCGTAGGAGCGATTGAGATCTGTAACATATTGCATCAATTGGTTACATTTATAACCCAAGCGAATCAATCCCCGAGTCCCGCCATGGCCATCAACTTCGACCTTAACGACCTGCAAGCCTTTCGCGCCGTGGTCGAGCAGGGCAGTTTTCGCAAAGCCGCCGACACCGTGCGACTCTCGCAACCGGCCTTGAGTCGACGCATCGAGAAGCTCGAAGACGCCCTTGGCGTGAAACTGTTCGAGCGCACTACGCGCAAAGTCAGCCTGACCCAGGCCGGACGCGGTTTCATGCCGAGTGTCGAACGTTTGCTGGACGATCTGGACGTTGCACTGCTGGGCATCAGCGAAGTTGCTTCGACCCGACTGGGCCACGTCACCGTCGCTTGCGTGCCCTCTGCCGCGTACTACTTCATGCCGCGTGTGGTTGCCCGCTATCACCAGCAGTTCCCGCGCATCAAGGTCAAAGTCCTCGACTCCAGCGCCCACGACGTATTGAGCGCCGTGGTCAATGGCGAGGCCGATTTCGGTTTGAGTTTTATGGGCACGCAGGATGCCAAAGTCGACTTCGAACCACTTGTGCAGGAGTGCTATGTCGTGGCGTGTCGTCGCGATCACCCGTTGGCCGGGCGCAACAGCGTGACGTGGGACGAGTTCTACCAGCAGGATTACATCTCGCTGGACAAGACTTCCGGCAACCGCTTTTTACTCGATCAGGCCTTGAGCAGCGTGGTGCCGCAGCGTCAGAGCATCTGCGAAACCCGGCATGTGACGACGATGATTGGCCTGGTGGAGGCAGGGTTGGGCGTAGCGGCGGTGCCGCTGATGGCGATGCCGGGGCCGGATCATCCGATCCTGACGCGGATACCGCTGACGGATCCGCAAGTGATGCGCAGTGTTGGCATTATCAAGCGCCGGGATCGCACGCTGACCCCGGCGGCACTTGAACTGGAGCGGCTGGTGGTGGAAATGAAAGTCCAGCCGCCGATTATCAACGCTTGACCGAATCCAGCCCGGTCGCCAGCACGTCAGCCTGTGCGGCCGGCGCAGCGAGGTAGGCGAGTAACGCTTTGGCCTCGGCGGGATGTTGCGCGTTGACCGGAATCCCCGCAGCGAAGCGCGTCACCGACTGCACCGACTCTGGAATCTTCGCCACGAAACTCACGCCTGGCACCGGCAGCAATTCGCTGACCTGCTGGAAGCCCAGTTGATAATCACCCGTGGCAACCACCGAGCCCACGGGGATTTTCGCGATCATCTTCGCCTTCGGTTTCAACTGATCTTCGATGCCGAGTTTCTTGAACAACTGCTGCTCGATGTACACGCCGCTGGCGCTGTCGGAGTACGCCACCGATTGCGCGTCAAGCAGGGTTTTCTTCAGGCTCTCGACGTTGCTGATGTCCGGTTTCGGCGCGCCAGCGCGTACCACCAGGCCGATCCGCGAGTCCGCCAGTTCTACCCGCGACGCCGGGTCGACCTTGCCTTGTTTGATCAATTCGTCGAGGGCGTAGCCGACCATGATCACCACGTCGGCATGCTCGCCACGCGCGAGGCGATTGGGAATTGCCTCTGGCGCCTTGCCCATCGACGGGCCGAACTGGGTGTCGAGGGTGTTGCCCGTGGCCGCGGCGAATTTCGGGCCGAGGATTTTATAGGCCGCCGTGAAGCCGCCCGAGGTCATCACGTTTACTTGTTCGGCGTGCGCCAGGGCGCTGAAAGCGAGGAGGGCGAGGGCGCCCAGATTCAACAGTTTTTTCATGGTCGTGGTTCCTTATGCAGTAGCCGGTTGCAGACGGCCGCCCGCGCGGCGATAGAGGTAAAGCGTCGCGAGCAACGCGCACAGCGCGCCGATGCTCATCCAGTAGCCCGGCGCGGCTTTGTCGCCGGTGTACTGAATCAGGAAGGTCGACATCGCCGGCGTGAAACCGCCGAAAATCGCTGTGGCCAGGCTGTAGGCGAGGGAGAAACCGGCGACGCGTACTTCCACCGGCATGATCTCGGTAAGCGCCGGAATCATCGCGCCGTTGTACAAACCGTAAATAAACGACAGCCACAACAGCGACAGCAGCATGTGGCTGAAACTCGGTGATTGCACCAGGTACGACAGCGCCGGATAGGTCGTGGCCAGGGCCAGCAGCGACATCGCGATCAGCACCGGACGACGACCGATGCGGTCGGACAACATGCCGCCGATCGGCAGCCAAAAGAAGTTCGACACACCCACCAACAGCGTCACCAGCAACGCATCGGACGTGCTCAGATGCAGCACGGTTTTGCCGAAGGTCGGCGCGTACACGGTGATCAGGTAAAACGCGGTGGTGGTCAGGGCGACCATCAGCATCCCGCCGAGTACCACGCCCCAGTTCTGGCCGAGGGTGCGGAACACTTCGCCCATGCTCGGGCGGTGCTTGCGTGCGGCGAACTCCTCGGTTTCCGCCAGATTACGGCGCAGGAAAAAGATGAACGGGACGATCATGCAGCCGATGAAAAACGGAATCCGCCAGCCCCAATCGGCAACCACTTCCGGCGCCATCCACGCGTTCAGGGCGTAACCCAAGGCAGCCGCGACGATGATCGCCACTTGCTGACTCGCTGATTGCCACGCGGTGAAAAAACCTTTGCGGCCCGGTGTGGCGATCTCGGAGAGATACACCGACACGCCACCCAATTCCGCACCGGCCGAGAAACCCTGCAACAGTCGCCCGATCAATACCAGCGCCGGGGCGAACAGGCCGATGGTTTCGTAACCGGGCACCAATACAATCAATATCGTGCCGCTGGCCATGATCGACAGGGTGACAATCAACCCTTTGCGCCGACCGACATCATCGATGTAGGCGCCAAGCACAATCGCCCCCAGCGGACGCATCAGGAAGCCTGCGCCAAACACTGCAAAGGTCATCATCAGGGAGGCGAATTCACTGCTCGCCGGAAAGAACACCGCCGCGATCTGGGTGGCGTAGAAGCCGAACAGAAAGAAGTCGAACTGTTCGAGGAAGTTACCCGAGGTCACTCGGAAAATGGCACCGGCCCGTGAGCCGCCGTGTGGGATTGAGGCTGTCATAGAAAAGAACTCCACCGCTTTTATGACGTGCGCTACGGGGAGGCGGCGCACGGTTTTTATTGAGGCGGATGGTGGCGCAGATGTAACAATCTGTTAATTGCATTGTTGGCATGGATTGATGCTGAAAGTGGATCAATGGGCTGGCATTGCGATCATCAGTGGGAGCGAGCCTGCTCGCGAAGGCGTGCGTTCAGGCGCTGGAGATGTTGCCTGTGCCGGCCTCATCGCTGGCAAGCCAGCTCCCACAGGTTTTGTGGTGTGCACAACTGTTGAATGCATTACCCATCCTTTTTGGGGCTGGCGTTCCAGCCCTCAGGTCTTTGCAACGTGCACAAATAGTGAGTTCACCTTCGATCCCTGTGGGAGCTGGCTTGCCAGCGATGGCGGTGGGTCAGGCGACGCTGGCTTCGTCACGAGCAGGCTCGCTAGCGCAAGGCCTGCGCAGTCAGCAATGGCGGTAGCGGGCAATCGAGCAAATCCGCCACCGCGCGAAAAACTTCTGCCTCTGCCACAGTGACGACGCCGTCGTGCATCACGCAACGGGTCATGGCGTTGAGCAGGGCGGGCCGCTCCTCTGGCATGAGGTGGCGCAGACGCTTGATCGCCGCTTCCAGCCCCGTCAGTTCCTCCAGCTCGACGCGCATTTCCTGTGGCCGTTCGAACGTCAGGCCTTGCCAGGCAAATTGCAGTGCCTGCGATGCTGCCGGCATGTTCTGCTGCCCGGCGCGGGCGAGTGCGGTGAGCAGCGCCATGAGTTCTTCGGCGCACTGGAACAAACCAAACTTGAATTGCACAGGTGCGGCGCCCTCGACATTGCGCTCGACAATCCGTAACAACGTCCACTCCAGCAGCTCGGTTTCGTTGTCGGCTTCGATCAACAGATTCAGGTTGTGCTTGACCTTGGCGAATGATTTTTTGCCGAGTTGTTGCAGGCTAGGAATGGCCAGGTCCAGCAATGGTAGACGCAGGCCAGGATTGAGCGACGACAAAGGTTCACGTAGCAGATTCAGGGTGCTGAACATACTGTCGTCGATTGCCTCGCGCAGTATCTCCAGTTGCACGCCCAGCAAGGAATCCGAGCGCGACAGCAGCAGTCCATAGACGATGGCCTGCGCACCGTCGACAGTGCGTGCTGCCGCTTTGAGCGGTTGCGGAATGTCTTCCAGCATGCGCCGCGCTTCGATCAGATGTTCGGCTTGCGGCGCGCCGATGGCGGCAACGGAAGCCTGAATCGAGTTCATGTCGTAAAGCACCGCCATGGCCGCAGCAGGCACGCCGCCGAACGCATCGGGTACGGGCAGAACGACGGTGGGCTGGATCTCGGTCAGCGGGGCTGCGATCTTGCTGAAACTGCCATCCCATTGCGCGTCGACCCGGCGGATTCGCTCATTCAGATCCGGATGCGATGCCAACGAGTCAGAGCTTGTGGCGCCCGGCCCGAAATACAGGTGGCTGTATTCCTCGGCCCGGGGGGATTTGATGGCCGAGCCGAGTTCATAACCGCCAATTTTCTTCAACGCACCGGCGATGCCTTGCGGATTGCGGGTGTATTGCACCGCGGTGGCATCGGCCAGAAACTCACGCTCCCGACTGATTGCAGCTTTGATCCGATTGCCAAATATCGTCCCCGTGATACCGACAATCAACAGTGCAAAGCCGATCAACATCGGGATGGCCACGAACTTGTTGCGACTCACTGGCGTTTTACCGACGTGCTCCGTGCCCTGGAGGATATAGGAGCCGGTCAACCCCAGTACCATGATCCCGTGGACGATGGCGACCAGTCGCGTATTGAGGCGCATGTCGCCGTTATAGATATGGCTGAACTCATGGGCGATCACCCCTTGCAGCTCTTCGCGGGTTAGCAGATTGATCGCGCCCTGGGTGACGCCGATGACCGCATTCTGTGGCGTGAGTCCCGCAGCGAAAGCGTTTATGCCCAGATCCGGCAGCAAGTACACCGAAGGCACCGCGGTGCCGGAAGCGATGGCCATTTCTTCCACCACGTTGAGCAATCGCTGCTCTTCCAGCGTCTGCGCGCTGTGGTTGATCAGCCGGCCGTCGAGACGCCGCGCAACCACTTTGCCGCCCTCGGACAACTCCCAGTGTTTCGACAGGCTGCCCATCAACACAATGCTGATGATCACCGCCGACACGGTGCCGACCAGTTGCCGATTCAGCTCCAGATCCATAATGACGTTTCCGTCACCATCCTCGACCGGAATGACCATGAGCAGACAAGACATCGCGATCAGGCTGAGTACCGCGAGCATCATCAAAAAAATCAGCAGCAGGGTGCGTCGCTTGGCTTGACGCTGTTGTTCAAAAAAATTCATTTCGCCATCCGTTGGCCAGGGGTCAGAACGAAACCTTTGGAGCTTCCTGAATGGCCGCGCTGTCGGCAAACGTCAGCGGCGATGCATCGGCACCGTGGCCGAACAGCGGGGCGAACAAGGCGGCGGGGAAACTTTGCTTGAGCGTGTTGTAGGTCATCACCGCATCGTTGTAGGCCTGGCGGGAGAAACTGACTTTGTTTTCGGTGCTGCTCAGCTCTTCGCTCAGTTGCTGCATGTTTTGTGAGGCTTTGAGATCCGGGTAGGCTTCGACCGTGACATTCAACCGGCCCATGGCACTGCTCAATGCGCTGTCGGCCTGACCCAGTTGCGCCATATTTTGTGCATTACCCGGCTGCGTTTGAGCCGCCTGCAAACCGGCTACCGCACTGTTACGCGCAGCAATCACCGCTTCAAGCGTTTCGCGCTCATGAGCCATGTAACCCTTGGCAGTGGTCACCAGATTGGGGATCAGGTCGTAGCGGCGCTTGAGTTGTACTTCCAGTTGCGCGAAGGCGTTTTTGATCTGGTTGCGTCGGGCGACGAGATCGTTGAAAAGTTTGATGGCATAGAGGGCGAGGAGCCCGGCAACGACCAGAATGATAATGAGGGTGCTGTTCACGGTGATGTCCTTGTTCACGCGGCAGAAAGGGGCGCGGCATGTTAGCGCAAACGCCTGCTCGCGACAGCCGTGTTTTCGGGCATTGCAATGTATTGGAAGTGCCGTCCCCATCGCTGGCAAGCCAGCTCCCACAAAGATATGTAAGGAGCTCAAGTTTTGTAACCGCCATCGAAACCTGTGGGAGCTGGCTTGCCAGCGATGAAGGCCTGTCTAACGAAAGAAATCTCCCTGCCAGTCCAAATAAAAAACAAGGAATGATTTCGCCGCCGCGCAGTCGGAGTTCAGGTAGTACATATCTCTGGAGGTTCACCGATGAACAGCAAAACCCTATTCGCCAGCCTGGCCCTGGTCGCCGGCATTGCCGGGATCAGCCCGATTGTTCAAGCGGCGCAAACCTCGAACGATCCCTCCGTCCAGTCCCCCGTCAGCGATCGCGAACTAAAGATCAACGACCGCGCGCCAGACGTTTATCAACGCAGCGACAAAGCCTTGAAAAACTGGAAAGCGAAAGGTTTGAAAGCACCGGTTGAGCAAGCGCAGTGGGTGCAGATCAAAGATCAGTACGTGATGGTGATGATCACCAACGGGACGATTGTCGAGATGCAGCCGGTAGAGCGTTAAGCCGCTTCAGATGATCAGCCACGGATGGCTGATTTTGCTGTTCCGCGCTTACAACAACTGCCCCTTGTCCCAAAGATGCACCAGATCCCCCGGCGCCTGATCCTCCGGCACTTTCAGCACCATTTCGCCGGACGGGTAGCGCACTTCTATCTGATAGAAGCGCTGGTCACCGCGTCCGGTTTCAACGCTATCGAACGGCAAACACCCCTCCAGCACCGAACAGATGCGGCTGCGTTCGCTGATGTCGCATTGCGCAAATTCGATTTCACGCGGGCGGCTCAGGCTATGAATGGCCGCCACGCCACCCTGACGGGATACCCGCACCACGGAATCGTCACCCAATTCGGGCAGAATTTTCATACAACCTCCAAGACCAATTCGATACCGACCTGAGCCCAGGCCTCACGCACTGCAGTCACCTCTCTGGCACCGAAACGCTTGCCAGCGTTTTCGACCGTCAACCCGGCGAATGCCTCAAACGTTGCGTCCTGACTCAAGCGTTTGTCGCACAGCGTGTCGTACCAGATACGCCCGGCTTTCTCCCAAGCGAAACCGCCCAAGGTTCGAGCCGCCAGATAGAACGCCCGGTTGGGAATCCCTGAGTTGATATGCACGCCACCATTGTCTTCGGTGGTAATGACGAACTTGCGCATGTGATCCGGTTGCGGATCCTTGCCCAACAAAGGGTCGTCATACGCCGTGCCGGGATGCGACATTGAGCGCAGCCCCTTTCCGTGGATTTGTGGCATCAGCAGATCGGCGCCGATCAGCCAGTCAGCCTGCTCCGACGTGTGGCTGAGCGAATATTGCTTGGTCAACACGCCGAACACATCCGACAGTGATTCGTTAAGTGCACCCGATTGGTTCGCATAAATGAGACCGGCTTCGCTTTCCGTCACACCGTGGGCCAGTTCGTGGGCGATGACGTCAAGCGAGCGGGTGAAGCGCTGGAAAATTTCGCCATCGCCATCACCGAATACCATCTGAGCGCCGTTCCAGAAAGCGTTCTCGTAGCCTTGACCGTAGTGCACGCTGCCGATCAGGGCAAACCCGTTGTTGTCGATCGAGTCGCGGCCCAACACCTTCCAGAAGAAATCATAGCTGGCACCCAGCGCCTCATAAGCTTCGTCGACCGCCGGGTCCCCGGTCGCCGGTTGGCCTTCCAGCCGCACCGCCATCCCCGGTAGCAGCATTTTGTTTTGTGCATCATGAATGCTGCGCTGTGCGATGCCGGGTTTGTTCGATGGCGGCAGGATTGCCTGGGCCAACGGGCGCGAAGGCGGGCCGGGATTGGGCAGCAGGCTGCGCACATGATTGAGGGTGCGCATCGCCGCAGTCCGTTGCGGCTCCGAACCGTGGGCGATGATGCGATTGAGGATGTACGGCGGAATGAAACTGCGCAGCAAACGTGAGTCGGTCATCAGAGCTTCCTTGGCTAAATACGATGTCGATACACATGTGAGCAGCGATGCGTGTTTCGGTTCCATGCATTGCCATCGGCAACGAATTCTGCGAAAAACGCCGTCCGTGCCCCTACCGGGCCATCCCGACTGAGTGAAACAGCCATGACGAACGAACTACAAATCATCGACCTGCAACCGGGCGAGGGCAAAGCTGCCGTCAAAGGTGCGCTGATCACCACCCAATACACCGGCTGGCTGGAAGACGGCACCGAGTTCGACTCTTCCTACAGCCGTGGCAAACCATTTCAGTGTGTGATCGGCACCGGCCGCGTGATCAAGGGCTGGGATCAGGGCCTGATGGGCATGCAGGTGGGCGGTAAACGCAAACTGCTGGTGCCGGCGCATCTGGGGTACGGGGAACGAACCATGGGCAAAATTCCGCCGAATTCGAATCTGGTGTTCGAGATTGAGTTGCTGGAGGTTTTGACGCGGGAGGATTGAGGCTGGCTTTGCCGTTGTTTTGACCCATCAAGGACAGATCAATGGATGTGTGGCCCGTGCTTTATCAAAATCAAATCATCGATCGGCTCTGCAAAGGGCTTCTTGCCAAGACTCGTCACGACGATGAGGGCAGTACCGAGTCCTCCAGCGAGCTGCTGAACTCGCTGGATGCTGTGGAGGTTTACCTCAGGGCACATACACTCTTTATTCTCTCCGGCTTTCGGCGGTGAATGTGTCGACGTAGTCGCGAACAAGCTCTGCAGGTTCGATGCAATGCCTGTGAGAGCAGGCGACTGTCAGGCCCACTGTAGTGGTGGATTTAGCGGGAAACAGATGTCCACTTCCAGCTTCGCTGCGGCGGACAGATTGACCAACGCATCCAGAGAGAACTTGTCGATCTTGCCATTGAGTACATCGTTCAGGCGCGGCTGACTGATCCCCAGTTTTTTCGCTGCATCCTTTTGTGGAAGCTCCCAGGCGCGGATGGTCTCGCAAAGTGTGCGCATCAGTTTGGCCCGCAAACGCATATTGGCAGCCTCCTGCGGGGTATCTTCCAGAGCGTCCCAGACGTTTGAGAAACGCTGGGAAGCGATTTGATGATCCTTCATGGCTAAATGATTTCCTGGTATCTGGTGCGTGCTAATTCGATATCTCGCGTTTCAGTTTTGCGGGTGGTCTTGTGTATGGCGTGCAGCACATAGATCGCCTCGGGTCGGTTGACCACGTAAAACACTCGAAACGCTCCTGAATCCTCAGTGATCCTGATTTCGTTGACGCCCCGACCTACTGTTTTCACGGGGCGCCAATCAAAGGGTTCGTCACCCTGCTGCAATAGATCCAATTGAAATCCCGCAGCTCTGCGAGCATCGATCGGGAAAGCTTTCAGATCCTTGAGTGCGCTCCCGACAAACACCACATCCTTGTGTCTTGGCATCGACTTCTCCTGTTTTGACCGGAAAAGCCTAATCGCTCAACTAAAATCGTGGTGCGGCGTTGTGTTGCAAGGCATGGCAGCAATCACCTGGTCATAAGATTATATCGAAATCGATATAAATCAAGCGCCCTCCGGATTTCCAGTTATTTGGTTCCAGACAGGGATATCTTCGTGAGCTGATTTTCAACATTGTTCACATGGACCGATCACACCACAGCTCCACTGTAGGAGTAAGCCTGGTCGCGATTGCGCCCTTGAAAACCCCCTCAAGAAGTGATTCTGACTCCACCCCCAAAGCGCTCGCGATACACCGACGGCGGCACTCCAACCACCCCGCGAAACGCCACGCGAAAACTCTCCACCGACCGATAACCGCAGCGCTCGGCAATCTGCTCGGTGTGTTGGTCAGTGCTCTCCAGCAACTCCCGCGCCCGCGCCAACCGCTCATGCTGCAACCACGCCTTGGGCGATTGCCCGCTGGCCTCAGTAAAGCGTCGCAAAAACGTGCGCTCGCTCATCGCTGCTTCACTCGCCAGGTCGCGCACCTCCAACGGCTCGTGCAAGCGCTCGCGCGCCCATTGCATCACGCGTGACAGATCGTTGCGCGGCGTCTGGCTGACGGGGGTCGGAATGAATTGCGCCTGACCGCCGGTACGCTGCGGCGACATCACCAGCCGCCGCGCCACCGAGTTGGCGACCTGCGTGCCAAAGTCGCGCGCCACCAGATGCAGGCAGGCGTCGATGCCGGCCGCGCTGCCTGCCGAAGTGATCAACTGGCCGGAGTCGACGTAGAGCACATCCGGATCGACTGCAATGGCTGGAAAGCGCTGCGCCAGTTCCGCTGTGTAACGCCAATGAGTGGTGGCGCCATAGCCGTCGAGCAGGCCGGTGGCTGCCAGCACAAACACACCTGAGCAAATCGACAGCAATCTCGCACCGCGGGCATGGGCTCGGCACAGTGCGTCGATTAACGGTGGAGGCACCGCAGCACTCCGGTCGCGCCAGCCGGGGATGATGATGGTGCGGGCCTCGGTCAGCAGCTCTAACCCTCCGTCAGCCAGCACCTGAATCCCGCCCATGGCGCGCATCGGGCCTTGATCGACTGCCGCAATTGCATGCTCGTACCACGCAAAGTCGAACTCCGGCCGGGCGAGCCCGAAGATCTCCACGGCAATGCCGAACTCGAATGTGCAGAGGCCGTCGTAGGCCAGAATCGCAACCAAACCTGGTGAGGTGGGCATTTGGCGGAAAATTCCCGGAGGGTGTCTTGTGCGCCACTTTAGCGATAAGCGTTGGCTGGATAAAGTCTGTTCACACCCACTCAGATGAAGGAGCAACACCTTATGACCAGCCTGGTTTGCGAAATCCCTGCCGCCCCGTCGGCCATCGCCCTCATGCATTTCAGCAGTCGTCTGACGTTCGAAACCGATTGTTCCGACGTGTTCAGCAGTCTTGAGGCCGGTGCGGTCGACTTTGTGCTGGTCGATGTTCGCGGACCAGTGGCCTTCGAGCGAGGTCATATACCGGGCGCGATCAATATTCCAACGCGGCGGCTGACCGTTGAAGGTTTGGCGGGTTACCCGAAAACCACGCTGTTTGTGGTCTATTGCGCCGGCCCGCATTGCAATGGCGCGAACAAGGCTGCGGTGAAACTGGCGGCGCTGGATTACCCGGTCAAGGAGATGATCGGTGGCGTGACAGGTTGGCTCGACGAAGGTTTTCAATTGAGCGTTGAGCAAGCCGCCAAAACCGCAATCGGCTGCGAATGCTGATCCCATTGTAGGAGCTGCCGCAGGCTGCGATCTTTTGATCTTGCTTCTAAAAAGCAAAGTCAAAAGATCGCAGCCTTCGGCAGCTCCTACACGAGATTTTTGGTACCGATTGAGGGCTTGTCCTACAGTCTTTGCACCACGACGGCGCACCTGTTGACCCCGGTCAATCAGTGCGCCGGAGTTCTGTAAGTAATTGTCGCTTAAAAACAATTTGCCCTGTGCGCGCCGCCATAGACTGCCGACCACTTCGGTTTTTTGCCGCTATATGGCCATGACCGAACGCTGAATCGAAAGCTGCCAATAAAAACCTCCGCACACAGGAGTAATAAATGAAGAAGCTAGTGATGTTCGGTGCCCTGGCACTGTCGATGTTGTCCCTGACCGCTGTGGCCGAAGACGCCAAACCGATCCGCATCGGTATCGAAGCCGGTTATCCGCCATTCTCGATGAAAACCCCTGACGGCAAACTCACCGGTTTCGACGTGGATATCGGCGATGCGCTGTGTGAGCAGATGAAAGTCAAATGTACCTGGGTCGAGCAGGAATTCGATGGCCTGATCCCGGCGCTGAAAGTGAAGAAAATTGACGCGATCCTGTCCTCGATGACCATCACTGACGACCGCAAGAAAAACGTCGATTTCACCATCAAGTACTACCACACACCGGCCCGCTTCGTGATGAAGGCCGGCTCCAATGTCACCGATCCGCTGACCCAGCTCAAAGGCAAGAAAGTCGGTGTACTGCGCGCCAGTACCCACGACCGTTTCGCCACCGAAGTGCTGGTGCCGGCCGGGATCGATCTGGTGCGTTACGGCTCGCAGCAGGAAGCCAACCTCGACATGACGTCTGGCCGTCTGGACGCGATGCTGGCCGACTCGGTCAACCTCAGCGACGGTTTCCTGAAAACCGACGCGGGTAAAGGCTTCGAATTCGTCGGTCCGACCTACGAAGACGCCAAATACTTCGGCGGCGGCGCCGGGATTGCAGTGCGCAAGGGCGATGCGGCCCTGGCTGAGCAGTTCAACAAAGCCATCACTGAAATCCGCGCCAACGGCGAGTACAAGAAAGTGCAGGACAAGTACTTCGACTTTGACGTGTACGGCCATTAATACGCCGTAGAAAAAGTGGCCCCGTTTGCGCGGTGGCCACTTTTTTTATGCCCATGATTTATCCTGCACAACACCTTTCCAATGTAGGAGCTGCCGCAGCCTGCGGAAGCTCCTACAGAGTTCGCGGAGTTTTCTTATGCAACGCATCGACCATCTTCTGCCCTGGAGCCATTTGGGCAGCGAACGTTCCCTCAGCGTGTTTCGTTACGGCGCGGGTGCCCGCAAGGTGTACATCCAGGCCAGCCTGCACGCCGATGAACTGCCGGGCATGCGCACCGCGTGGGAACTCAAGCAACGCCTGAATGCACTAGAAGCGCAGGGTCGTTTGCAAGGTGTGATTGAACTGGTGCCGGTGGCTAACCCGATCGGACTCGATCAGCATCTGCAAGGCAATCACATGGGCCGCTTCGAATTGGGCAGCGGCAAGAACTTCAACCGAGCGTTTGTCGAACTCAGTGCGCCAGTGGCAGCGTTGGTCGGTGATCGCCTGGGTTCTGATGCCGACGCCAATATCGCGCTAATCCGCCAGACCATGCTCCAGGTCTTCGATGATCTGCCGGCCCCGGCCTCGCAACTGCAAGCCCTGCATCGTTTGTTGTTGCGCCACGCTTGCGATGCCGATATCACCCTCGATCTGCATTGTGATTTCGAAGCCTCAATCCACCTGTATGCGCTGCCCCAGCACTGGCCGCAGTGGCAGTCATTGGCGGCGCGCTTGAAGGCTGGCGTGGCATTGCTGTGTGAAGATTCCGGCGGCAGCTCGTTCGATGAATCTTGTTCGACGCCGTGGCTGCGTCTGGCACGAGCCTTCCCGGACGCGGCAATTCCAGCGGCCAACCTTGCGACCACGTTGGAGCTGGGCAGCATGGGCGATACCCGGGTCGACCAGGCGCAGGCCAATTGCGAAGCGATTCTCGGGTTTCTGGCGGAGCAGGGTTTCATCAGCGGTGAGTGGCCGGCGGCGCCAGGCGAATGCTGCGAAGGCATGCCATTCGAAGGCACCGAATACCTCTTCGCGCCGCACCATGGTGTGGTGAGTTTTCTGCGCTCGGCGGGCGAGTGGGTAGAGCAGGGGGATGCGTTGTTCGAGGTGGTGGATCCATTGCAAGATCGCGTCACCACCGTGTGTGCAGGAACCAGCGGGGTGTTGTTTGCGATTGATCGCGGGCGTTACACCGAGCCGGGGATCTGGCAAGCGAAAGTGGCGGGGCGGGTACCGTTTCGCACGGGTAAATTGACTAACGACTGACCGATTTTTGCTGTATTTGCTGGCCTCATCGCTGGCAAGCCAGCTCCCACAAGGTTATGTGAGCACCATAGATCCCTGTGGGAGCTGGCTTGCCAGCGATGGCGGCATCAGCGGCACCACAACATTTGGATCCTCGCTTCAGGATGTTAGGCTCCCCCCGAACCCTGCACCCGGTGAAGGAAGATTTATGTTGAAGGCGTTTGCTCTGCTGACCCTCCTGGCGTCCACCGCCGCTCATGCTCAAATCACACTGCAATCTGATCTGCCGCTCAAGTACATCGAACAGGTTCACCCTGACGCCGATCCACGTCCGTTGGTGATTTTCCTGCACGGTTACGGCAGCAATGAAGCCGATCTGATCGGCATGAAATTTCAGCTGCCAGCGCAGTACAACTACCTCTCGGTGCAGGCACCGCTGGCGTTGGGCGAAGGGCGTTTCCAGTGGTTTCGCAAGAAAGGCGAAGGTGCCTACAACGGCGAGACTGATGATCTGAAAACCAGCGGCCAGAAACTTCGGGATTTTGTCGCGCAAGCGGCGAAGAAATATCACGCTGCCCCGGACAAGGTGTACCTGATCGGCTTCAGCCAGGGCGCGATGATGACCTACGAGGTGGGCCTGCGACCACCCGTGGCGGTGGGTGGTATTGCGGCGTTGAGCGGGCGTTTATTGCCGGTGTTGAAGGCAGAGCTGAAGACAGGGCAACAACCGCTGCCGCTGAGCATCTTCATCGGTCACGGCACGGCCGATGATCCAGTGCCGTATCACCTCGGTACTGAGGCCAATGCATTACTCCAGAAACTGGATTACAAACCGCAGTTTCACGCGTATCCCGGCGTCGGCCACAGCATCAGTGCGGCCGAACTGCGGGACTTGAACGCCTGGTTGCAGCAGCTCAATCCTTGAGGATGGTCTTCACCAGCGCATCGTGACCTTTCTTGTCGCTGACCCGGGAGATCACCTGAACCAGCGCCATGCGTGTGCCGGAACCCGCCATCAACGTCGTGTTGAGGGTTTGGCCACCGCCCTGGCTGGCGGTGCTGTCGACCTGACGCAAGCCCAGGCCAGTGCCTTTCTGGGTCAGGCTTTTTTCGCTGAGTTTGTTGAAGTCCGGTAGCGCTTTGCGCTGGGCTTCGATGAAATCGGACACGCTGCCGTCCAGGAACTCGCTGTCGTTGTCCTTGACGTTGTTGCCTTCGGGGATCTGGTTTTCTGCGGCGATGACCACGGTTTTGCTGGTCTGGTTGGTGTACATCGTGCCCGTGGCACCGGTCGGACTGGCCGGCAGCGGTTCGGCAACGAAGCCTTTGGGCAGGGTGAAGGCGAATTTGCCGCCCAGCATCGAAACCTTCTCGGTGGCGGTTTTTTCCTTGGCCTTGGCGGCCTGAGCGTTGATGGCGCCGAGACCGGCAACCGCCGCCAGCAACAGGACGACGGCTTTCTTGCTCAACAATGTCATTCGAATCTCCGGGAAGTGGTCATGCCAGGCGGGCGATCATCCCACGCAGCGCCTCGGCACTCCAGCACGTCTCGTCAGGCTTGCGGCTGCGGTGCCGGTTTGGCCAGCAGTTTGCGCGTGACGCCAAGCATGGCCACTGACACGGCCAAGCCAATAGCAAATCCGCTGAAGCCCAGGCTTGGCAAGGTCAGCGCTGACACCAGACAAAAAGCCGAAAACGAGTACATCCCCGTCGCCGTCGCGCGCAACAACGCCGCGGTAAACTCGGGGCCGCGGGTCTGCTGGGAAAACACCGCCATGACACTGCCGAGCACCGGGAAGACTGCCAGCAGTCCGCTCCAGCGTTCGCCGACGGTGCTGGCCAGCATCGTCACCAGCAGCGTCAAACCCGCACCGGCGATCATCCGCCAGATCAGTTTGTCCGACTTTGGCGCCGAGCGATTGAGTACCGGTTGCACCTTGGGAAACAGGTAGGGCGCCGCCAATAAAGCAACTGCGGCCGCCCCTATAGAAAACGGCAGCGACGCCGGGATCAGCGACAAGACCAACGCCAGCGTCGCCCAGACCGCCAGCGAAGCGCTCAGCGCCCACGGCCAGTTCGCCTTCTGCGCGACCTGCGCGTACGTGATGCAGAAGGCGATCATGGCGAACATCGCCGACAACGCGGCCACTGCTGACTGCGCGGCAAACTGCGGCCCCTGTTCGATCGCCAGGAAAAACAGAATCGGCCCGACCACCACCGGCAAACCCGACAGCCAACCGGCGACGCTAGGCCCCCAGCGCTTGCCGGCCAATGAGATCAGCAGCAAAAATCCGGGAATCAGCAGCAGTTTGAGGATCAGCACGCGGGTGTCTCCGTGAGTGAGAGACGGCCACGGTAGCATTGCTGCACGTACATTGCTGCAGATGCGTGCAATTTTTGTATACAAGATTTTTGGTCTGATATCCGGCTATGCTTTGCTTATGAGAGATTCGCAGAGTCGATGACGTAATGAGCCGATCAAAAAATGTTTTGCGTGGGTGCTGTGCCATAAGCTTTTGGGCCTTGCTGGTGGCGCCTGTCTGGGCCAACTGGCAGGACGAAGTGCCCGGCGCCAGGATCATTGGTACCGGCGATTTCAGTGTGTTCGGTTTCGACGTTTATAACGCACGGCTGTGGAGTGCCGCGCAGCCTCTGGCAGACGGGCAGCCTTTTGCCCTGGAGTTGATCTACCAGCGCAAGATTTCTCGCGACGATCTGGTCGAAGCCAGCGTTGATGAAATCAAACGTCTGAATGGAGCCTCCGTCACCCCGGCACAACTGACCGGCTGGCAGACACAGATGCAGCAGGCGTTCGTCGATGTTCAGGCCGGCACCCGTATCACCGGGGTGTATTTGCCGGGGCAGGGCGCACGTTTTTTTGTCGGTCAGCAGTTGCAGCATGAGATCGACGACCCGCAGTTTGCCCGAGCGTTTTTTGATATCTGGTTGAATCCGCGTACGCGCAATCCCGAACTGCGCCAGCAATTGCTGGGTGTGACGGGATCTTGAGCTCTCGTCAACGAGGTCGAAACGCCTGAGCTGAGTTTTCGACTGATTTACGAATGTGCGGGTGAAACTCAGCTTGCCCGAAATCGCTACTACACCGTTCTGCCCGCCGGAAGTGGCCGGTAGTGTCACGGTTGATCCCAATACTGCATCAACCAAGGCTCAAGCCGTCGCTGTCGGCGATCAGCGATGCCGCATAACCTTTATACGCACACGTCCATCTTGCAGACGCGGAGGATCGGCAAGGGTCTGCTCCTCTCATCCGGTTGCCTCTTGCCGGTGGCGATGTAATCAGCGAGCATGCAAGAAGTATAGGGGTAGGGGGTATAGGTATGTCGCACATTCATGAACACAAAGATGAACTGCTCAACCGCGTCCGGCGCATTGCCGGTCAGGTTCAAGCGGTGGAAAAAGCGCTCGAAGGTGATGCCGATTGTGCCAAGACCCTGCATCTGGTCGCGGCGATTCGGGGGGCGGTCAACGGCTTGATGGAGCAATTCATCGAAGCTCACACCCGTGAGCACGTCGCGCACCCCGACCTCAGCGACGAAGCGCGCGCACAAGGTGCCGAAGACTTGCTTCTGGCTATCCGCCGTTATTCCAAATAGAGCGCCAACATCATGAATCTGACTCCACAGATTGATCGCCACAGCCACGATCACCAGTTTCTCGGCGCCTCTCACGATGAAAACGCCCGTCGCACACTTTGGGTGGTCGCGCTGACGTTTGTAATGATGATCGGCGAGATTGCCGCCGGTTATATCACTGGCTCCATGGCATTGCTGGCCGACGGTTTTCATATGGCGACCCATGCCGGCGCGCTGGGTATTGCCGCTGCGGCCTATGGTTTTGCCCGGCGCAATGCCAACAACAGGCGCTACAGCTTCGGCACCGGCAAGGTCGGTGATCTGGCCGGTTTCGCCTCGGCCATGGTGCTGGGGCTGGTATCGCTGGGCATTGCCGGCGAGTCGATCCTGCGTCTGTTCCAGCCGACCACCGTGGCGTTTGGCGAGGCGACAGTGATTGCCGTTGTGGGGCTGGCGGTCAATCTGGTCAGCGCCTTTGTGTTGATGGGCCACCACGGGCATGACCACGGCCATCATCATTACCATGCTCACGAACATGGCGGTCATCACCATCACGACAACAACCTGCGTTCAGCCTACGTTCATGTGCTGGCCGATGCATTGACTTCGGTACTGGCGATTGCCGCGTTGCTGGCTGGCCGGTATCTCGGCTGGGTCTGGCTGGATCCGGCGATGGGTATTGTCGGCGCCATCGTCATTGCCAAATGGGCGTTCAACCTGATGCGTGACAGCTCCGCTGTGTTGCTCGACGCCACCGATGAGCCGGTGGCTGCCGAAATCCGCGAGCTGCTGGAAACCTCGGGCGACGTGCGGATCAGCGATCTCCACGTCTGGCAGGTTGGCCCGCAAGCACGGGCGGCGATTGTCAGCGTGGTAGCGAGTGCAGGGGTTACCGCAGAAGCCGTTCGCGCGCGGCTGGCACCGGTGCATGAGCTGTCGCACTTGACCATCGAACTGCACAGCGCTTAATTCTTCACTTCAGTGAACAGTGGAATCCGCCCATTGAGGGAGGGGCGGTAGTGCCAGCTCAGGTGTTCCAGTTCAATGCCGTGAGTGAGAATTTCCTGCAACGTCGCGCTGGCAATATTCATGGCGAGCGCTTGCCCCGGACATTGATGTCGACCGCTGCCAAAGCTCAGACTGCGGCGGTTTGGGCGATCCAGTAGAAACTGGTCGGGGTTGTCGTTCAGGGCCGGATCGCGGTTGGCCGAGGCCAGCAGCACCAGAATCACCGCGCCAGCCTCGACGCGCACACCGTCGATTTCGCAGGATGCGGCGACAAAGCGCCGGGTGTTCTGTACCGACGGGTCGAAGCGCTGGAGTTCACTCAGCAAGGCTTCCACTGATTCGCCACGCAACTCGGGCTGACGATGTAATGCCAGCAGCGCATTGCCGATCAGTCCTGCGCAGGCTTCAAACGTCTGCGAGCAGAGGCCGATCAGGTTGGCGATCAGGTTCTCTTCATCCCCTTCAAAGCGCTGCCTGATACCCGCAAGCAAAGAACTGTTCACCGCGGGCTCGGCCAACAACTCTATGAACTGCCCGCGCAACTGTTCGGCGGCGACATGGGCAGCCGCCAGTTGCACGTCGGTGCTCAGTGGCGACAGGCACGCCGCAAAATCCGCCGTCAGCGCACTGATCGTCCGACTCTGCGCCGGAGAAAACCCGAGCAACGCTGCCACCACCGACACCGGACCGCGGAACATGGCTTTGTACAAGCCGTCCGCATCCGTGCTGAGCAGTCGTGCGTTGACTCGCGCCCGGACTTCGTTCTGATCGATCAGCCCCAGTGGCAGCTCGAATGCCGAACGTGGGCAGCGCTGGCGTTCGCCGTCGTTCATCCGCATCAACTGCGCGAAGACCTTGCCGGCCATGCCCTCGGCAATCATTTTGGGCACCGGCTCCAGCGCTGGCCGCACCCGGCAGTCGGCATGAGCCAATACCGCGCAGACGGCGCGAGCGCTGCTGGCGACCCACAGTCTCAGTTCGGGATCAAAGGTCAGTCCGCCCATGCTGCGTAGTTTTGCGTAGTAGGGATAAGGATCGGCGTGAGTCACAGCGATGATCGGGTCCATGGTTCGCAGCCTTGTCGATGAGGAAAGTGTTGCTACTATCTGCAGTCCGTAACGGCGATGATTCGTCGGGGAGCGAAATATGCACGCAGAACATCAAGACATCGGCGTCTCGCAGGTGGCCGCCGCCATCGCCGAGCCGGCGCGGACGAAAATCCTCTGCTCGCTGATGGACGGCCACGCTCGCACCAGCACCGAGCTGGCAGCCGTTGCTGAAGTCAGCGCCTCCACCGCCAGTGCGCACCTGGCCAAACTCAAGGACCTGGCGCTGGTGCGTCTGCATGTTCAAGGTCGCCATCGGTATTACAGCCTCGCCGACAAACGCGTCGCACAGGCGCTGGAAGCGTTGATGGTGATCAGCCAGAACGCCGCGCCAACCTTCAAGCCACACACACCCGATCGCCTGCAATTCGCCCGCACGTGCTACGACCATATGGCCGGGACACTGGCGGTGATGCTGCACGACCGTTTGCTCGAAGCGGGGTGGTTGGTGGCAACCGACGAGCAGGCGTATCGCTTGAGCGACAGCGGTGAGGCGCTGTTTGCGGGGTTGGGCATTGAGGTCGAGGACTTGAATGCACTGCGGCGCAAATTTGCCTGCCCGTGCCTGGACTGGAGCATGCGCCGGCCACATCTTGGCGGGTCACTGGGGGAGGCGTTGCTGCAAGCAGCGCTCAAGCGCAAGTGGGTGACGCAGGATCTGGACAGTCGGGCGTTGGCGTTGACGGCGGTGGGGCGCAAGGAAATTCGTGCGAAGTTCGGTATCGCGTTGCCGATTGAGAACAGCCAGACTAAAAGACCCCAGCCTTCGGCAACTGCAGCGGGCCGTGATCACGTTTAGAAGCTATCGCACGATGCGATCTTTTGATCTACCGACGAAGGGCACTTTTTCACCTTGAACCTGACAGGTCGACCCTATACTGTATATGCAACCAGTAAAGGGCCCGCGCCATGCAAATTATCGACAAGCTCAGCATTCTCGCCGACGCCGCCAAGTACGACGCCTCCTGCGCCAGCAGTGGCGCGCCCAAGCGCAGTTCCGAGGGCAAGAGTGGTCTGGGCTCGACCAATGGCATGGGCATTTGCCACAGCTATACGCCGGACGGGCGCTGCGTCTCGCTGCTGAAAATCCTGCTGACCAATTTCTGCCTCTACGATTGCCAATACTGCGTCAACCGCCGCTCCAGTGATGTGCCTCGCGCGCGTTTCACGCCCGAGGAAGTCGTGGCGCTGACCATGGACTTCTACCGCCGTAACTGCGTCAGTGGGCTGTTTCTCAGCTCGGGGATTATCCGCTCGGCGGACTACACCATGGAGCAGCTGGTTCGAGTGGCCAAATTGCTCCGCGAAGAGCACGAGTTTCGCGGCTACATCCACCTCAAGACCATTCCCGAAGCTGACCCTGCATTGATCGCGGAGGCCGGGCGCTACGCTGATCGCCTGAGCGTCAACATCGAGCTGCCAACCGATGCCAGCCTGCAAATCCTCGCACCGGAGAAGCACATCGGTTCGATCAAGCAGGCGATGCAGACCATCTACACCGGCGAGCAGACCGTACTCAACGAGCCTCGTGCGCCAAAGTTCGCACCGGCCGGACAAAGCACGCAGATGATTGTCGGCGCCGATGACACCGACGACAGCACCATCCTCCATGGCGCCCAGGCCTTGTACGGTAACTTCCGGCTGCGTCGGGTCTACTACTCGGCGTTCAGTCCGATCCCCGATAGCCCGAAAAGCGTGCCACTGGCTGCACCGCCGCTGATGCGCGAGCACCGCCTGTATCAGGCTGATTTTCTGTTGCGCAGCTACGGCTACAGCGCCGGCGAGTTACTTAAGGGGCCGGGAAACCTGGCGTTGGACATCGACCCGAAACTGGCGTGGGCGCTGCAGAATCGCGAGGTATTCCCGCTGGATCTGAACAGCGCCGAACCCTCGTTGATCGCGCGTATTCCCGGCATTGGCCTGCGCACCACGGAACGTCTGGTGGAGTTGCGCCGGCAGCGGCGCATCCGTTACGAAGATGTGGCGCGCATGCGCTGTGTGCTGGCCAAGGCCAAGCCGTTCATCATCACCAGCGATTACCACCCGCAGCAGGCCGAGGTCACCAGTCAATTGCTGTATCAGCAATTGCGCGATCGGCCGATGCCGCAGCAGATGGGGTTGTGGGGATGATCAATCTCGATTGCGACGACCTGTTCGATACCTGGCGCCAGCAGGCACGCTGGCTGCTTAGCCATGAAGTCGACCCGAGTGTGGTGAGCTGGGCCAGCGAGGGCGTCAGTGATCTGTTCGCCAGTGAGCATCAAGTGCCCGAAGGGCAGGGGCCGTTTCAGGCGCGAATTCCGCGTGCATTGCTCGATACGCTTGGGCAAGCCGCACAATATCGTGGCGACCAGCGCTGGAGTCTCTTGTACGAGGTGCTGTGGCGAGTCAGCCACGGTGATCGCACGGCGATGATGGCTGGGGACAAGCTGGGCAGCGAGTTACAGCGGCGGATCAAGCAAGTACGCCGCGAAGCCCATCACCTGCATGCCTTCGTGCGCTTCATCGAGCGGCCGACGGATTTGCCCGGCCCGCAATATGTGGCGTGGCACGAACCGGCGCACGACATCCTGCATAGCGCCAGCGAGCATTTCGTCGCGCGCATGGGCCGGCACCGTTGGCTGATCGCGACCCCGCGTGATGGCGTTTATTTCGATGGCGAACAACTGATCCATGAGCGCCAATGCCCGGTGGAATGGCAGCAAATGGCGCAGAACGTCGACGATCCGCACGGCGATCTGTGGTTGACCTATTACAGCCACATCTTCAACCCGGCGCGGCTGAATCCGAAAGTGATGCAGGGCCATTTGCCGGTGCGGTTCTGGAAAAACCTGCCGGAGGGGGAATTGATCCCCGGGCTGATCACGCAGGCGCGGATGGGCAAGCAGCAGAATGGGCAGGCTAGCGGGATTGCCGGGCGTTCCGGGAAACGGATTGCGCTTAAATAAAAGCTCGCAGCCTTCGGCAGCTCCTACAGGGAAGCGTGAACACCCGATACACAAATGTCCCAAGCATACTGAGTCACTGTAGGAGCTGCCGAAGGCTCGGGCCGCGATCGGACGATCTTTTGATCTCGCTTTAAATAAAAAGCCCCCACCGGTTTCCCGGTGGGGGCTTTTGGATATCAGCAACCGTCAGATCAAACCTTGACGATCCAGCCCGCTGGCGCTTCGATGTCGCCGGTTTGCACGCCAGTCAGCTCTTTATAGAGCTTCTGGGTAACCGGGCCGACTTCGGTTTCGCTGTGGAACACATGCAGATGGTCGTTGTAGCTGATGCCGCCGATCGGGGTGATCACCGCCGCAGTGCCGCAGGCGCCGGCTTCCTTGAAGTCAGCCAGTTTGTCGATCAGCACATCGCCTTCAACCACTTCCAGGCCCAGACGCGTTTTCGCCAGCTCGATCAGCGACAGACGGGTGATACCCGGCAGTACCGAGGGCGAGCTTGGGGTCACGAACTTGTTGTCGTGGGTGATCCCGAAGAAGTTGGCCGAGCCGACTTCTTCGATTTTTGTGTGGGTCATCGGGTCCAGATAGATCGCGTCAGCGAAGTTGGCTTTCTTGGCTTTCGAGCCCGGCATCAGGCTGGCCGCGTAGTTGCCGCCGACCTTGGCTGCACCGGTGCCTTGTGGGGCGGCGCGGTCGTAGCTGGAAATCTGGAAGTTGTGCGGGGTCAGGCCGCCCTTGAAGTAGGCGCCGACCGGGATGCAGAAGATCGAGAAGATAAACTCGGGCGCAGTGCGCACGCCGATGTTGTCACCCACGCCGATCACGAACGGACGCAGGTACAGCGCGCCGCCGGTGCCGTATGGCGGAATGAAACGCTCGTTGGCACGAACCACTTCTTTGCAGGCTTCGATGAACTGCTCGGTTTCGACCATCGGCATCAGCAGACGCGCGCAGCTGCGTTGCATGCGCAGGGCGTTCTGGTCCGGGCGGAACAGGTTGATCGAACCGTCCTTGCAACGATAGGCCTTCATGCCTTCGAAGCACTGCTGACCATAGTGAAGGGCAGTCGAGCCTTCGCTGATGTGCAGCACGTTGTCTTCGGTCAGGGTGCCTTTGTCCCACTCGCCATCGCGAAAGTACGACAGATAGCGCTTGTCGGTCTTGATGTAGTCAAAACCCAGCTTGTCCCAATTGATGCTTTCGTTACCCATGACACCCTCTATCACTGAACAACCGTCGAAACGGTTCAAGGCTTCTGACGTTTTTTGGATGGGCACAACAATACTTCATTCTTGAGCGGTTTCGCAGCCCGGACTATCGGATGACAGACAGATAATTCGTGTTGCCCTCAGGAATTCGCGAGCAGGCTCGCTCCCACAGGTAGAACCCATTTCAAATGTGGGAGCGAGCCTGCTCGCGAAGGGGCCTTCATGGCCATCCGCAAAAGTCCTGAATTACAGATGCAACGCATGCCCCAAAGCACGCAACGCCGCTTCCTGCACCGCTTCACCCAAGGTCGGATGCGCATGAATGGTGCCGCCGATGTCTTCCAGCCGCGCGCCCATTTCCAGGCTTTGTGCGAACGCCGTGGACAACTCCGAAACCCCGACACCCACCGCCTGCCAACCGACAATCAAATGATTGTCGCGACGCGCAACCACCCGCACGAAGCCGGTTTTCGACTCCAGGGTCATTGCGCGGCCATTGGCAGCGAACGGGAAGCTGGAAACGATGCAGTCGAGCCCGGCAGTTTTGGCCTCGTCCGGCGTCTTGCCGACCACCACCAGTTCCGGGTCGGTAAAGCACACGGCAGCGATGGCTGTTGGGTTGAATTCGCGGTTTTTGCCGCTGATCAGCTCGGCAACCATCTCGCCTTGCGCCATGGCGCGATGGGCCAGCATCGGCTCGCCGCTGAGGTCGCCGATAGCGTAGACATTGCGCATGCTGGTCTGGCAGCGGCTGTCGATCTTGATCGCCGAGCCGTTCATGTCCAGATTCAGTGCTTCGAGGTTCCAGCCCTGCGTATTAGGTTTGCGACCGACGGCCACCAGCACCTGATCCGTTTCCAGATTCAGGGTGTCGCCGTTTGGATCACGCACCTGCAACGTACCGTCGAAACCCAGCACGCTGTGGTTCAGATACAGTTTCACGCCCAGTTGCTTCAGCGCTTCATGCACCGGTTGCGTCAGCTCAGCGTCATAGGCCGGCAGAATGCGCTCCTGCGCCTCGACCACGCTGACTTCAGCGCCAAGCTTGCGATAGGCAATGCCCAGCTCCAGACCGATATAACCACCGCCGACCACGACGAGACGTTTCGGCACGCTTTTCGGCGCCAGCGCTTCGGTGGAGGAGATGATCGGTCCGCCAATCGGCAGGATCGGCAGGTTGACACTGGTCGAACCGGTGGCCAGCACCAGATGCTCGCACTGAATGCGCGTGTCGCCGACTTCAACGGTTTTACCGTCGATGACTTTGGCCCAGCCGTTGATGACTTGAATCTTGTTCTTCTTCAGCAATGCGGCGACGCCAGTGGTCAGGCGATCAACAATGCCGTCCTTCCACTCGACGCTTTTGCTGATATCGAGGGTCGGCGCCGAAACGCTGATACCCAGTGCCGAATGCTGGTTGTGCTGCTGGGTCTGGTGAAACTGCTCAGCCACATGGATAAGCGCTTTCGAGGGAATGCAGCCGATGTTCAAGCAAGTGCCGCCCAGCGATTGGCCTTCGACCAGAATGGTCTGAATGCCCAGTTGCCCGGCGCGAATCGCCGTGATGTAGCCGCCGGGGCCGCCGCCAATGATCAGCAGCGTGGTGTTCAAGGTTTGCATTGCATCACTCCACAAACAGCGTTGCGGGTTGTTCGAGCAGGCCACGAATGGCCTGGATGAAGAGCGCCGCGTCCATGCCATCGACCACGCGGTGATCGAAGGAGCTGGAGAGGTTCATCATCTTGCGGATCACTACCTGGCCTTTGACGACCATCGGACGTTCGACGATTTTGTTGACGCCGACGATGGCCACCTCCGGCAGATTCAGCACCGGCGTGCTGACGATGCCGCCCAACGCACCGAGGCTGGTCAGGGTGATGCTCGAGCCGGACAGTTCATCGCGGCTGGCCTTGCCGTTGCGGGCGGCGTTGGCCAGGCGCGAGATTTCTGCAGCACTGTCCCAGAGGCTGCGCGCTTCGGCGTGACGCACCACCGGCACCATCAGGCCGACATCGCTTTGCGTGGCGACCCCGACATGCACGGCGCCGAGGCGAGTGATGACCTGGGCTTCGTCGTCGTAACGGGCGTTCATCTGCGGGAAGTCGCGCAGGGCCACCACCAGTGCGCGGACGAGGAACGGCAGCAAGGTCAACTTGCCACGGCTGGCGCCGTGTTTTTCGTTCAAATGCGCGCGCAGTTCTTCAATTGCGGTGACGTCGATTTCTTCGACGTAGCTGAAGTGAGCGGCACGTTGAGTGGCGTCTTGCATGCGCTGGGCAATCTTGCGGCGCATGCCGATCACTTGAATCTGTTCTTCGTCGTTGCGCTGGGCATAAGCGGCGGCGACTGGCGCTTGAGCGTTGGACTGACATTGCGCCAGATAGGCATCGAGGTCTTCGTGCAATACGCGACCGGCCGGGCCACTGCCACGCACCAGACGCAATTGAATGCCCAGATCCAGCGCATGTTTGCGCACGGCCGGGGAGGCCAGCGGACGCTCATTCGCCTCACGGGCAACCATCGGGCCCTGACAAACGGCAGCCGAGCGCGGTGCAGCGGCGGCGGGTTTGGTCTCTACGACAGCTTCGGCTTTCGGTGCAGCAGGTTCCTTGACAGTAACCGGAGCCGGCGCCGCCGACTCTTTCAGATTGCCCGCGCCTTCCACTTCAATGCTGATCAGCACGCTGCCGACCGCCATCACTTCACCCGGCTGACCACCGAGCGCAATCACCTTGCCATGCACCGGCGACGGAATATCGACCATCGCCTTGTCGGTCATGACATCGGCCAGCACCTGATCTTCAACCACCAGATCGCCAACCTTGACGTGCCATTGCGACAGTTCTACTTCTGCGATGCCTTCGCCAATGTCTGGCATCTTGATAACGTGCGTGCCCATTCAGACCTCCATGACCCGTTTCAAAGCCGCGCCCACTCGGGACGGGCCAGGGAAATACGCCCACTCTTGCGCGTGCGGGTAGGGGGTGTCCCAACCGGTGACGCGTTCGATCGGCGCTTCCAGGTGATGGAAACAGTGCTCTTGCACCAGCGACACCAACTCTGCGCCGAAACCGCAGGTGCGAGTGGCTTCGTGAACCACTACGCAGCGACCGGTTTTCTTCACAGATTTGACGATGGTTTCCAAGTCCAGCGGCCACAGGCTGCGCAGGTCGATGACTTCGGCATCGACGCCGCTTTCTTCAGCGGCCACTTGCGAGACATATACGGTGGTGCCGTAGGTCAGCACGGTCACGTCCTTGCCCGGACGGGTGATCGCGGCGACGTCCAGCGGCACGGTGTAGTAGCCGTCCGGAACCTGCGCGGCAGGATGTTTCGACCACGGGGTTACCGGGCGGTCGTGGTGGCCGTCGAACGGGCCGTTGTACAGGCGTTTTGGTTCGAGGAAGATCACCGGGTCATCGTTTTCGATGGAGGCGATCAGCAAACCTTTGGCGTCATACGGGTTGGACGGCATGACCGTGCGCAGACCACAGACCTGAGTGAACATCGCCTCGATGCTCTGACTGTGGGTCTGGCCACCGTAGATGCCACCACCGCACGGCATGCGAAGGGTCATCGGTGCGGTGAACTCGCCAGCCGAGCGATAGCGCAGACGCGCCGCTTCGGAAATGATCTGGTCGGACGCCGGGTAGACATAGTCGGCGAACTGGATCTCGGCCACCGGACGCAAACCGTAAGCGCCCATACCGACGGCAACGCCGACGATGCCGCTTTCGGAAATCGGTGCGTCGAACACCCGCGACGAGCCATATTTGGTCTGCAGGCCTTCGGTGCAACGGAACACGCCGCCGAAGTAACCGACGTCCTGACCGAATACCACCACGTTGTCGTCACGTTCAAGCATCACATCCATGGCCGAGCGCAGGGCCTGGATCATGGTCATGGTGGTCGTGGTCATGGCGGTTTCCAGCTGAATATTGTTGTTGTGATCGTTCATCTCAGACCCCCAACTGCTGACGCTGGCGCTTCAAGTGCTCCGGCATCTCTTTGTAGACGTCTTCGAACATGGTCGCGGCGCTTGGAATCTGGCCGCCGGCGAGGGTGCCGTACTGCTCGGCCTGTTTCTGCGCGGCAATCACTTCGGCTTCGAGTTCGGCGCTGACGGCGGCGTGTTCTTCATCGGACCAGTGGCCGATCTTGATCAGGTGCTGCTTGAGACGCGCGATCGGGTCGCCGAGCGGGAAGTGGCTCCAGTCATCGGCAGGACGATATTTCGATGGATCGTCGGAAGTCGAGTGCGGGCCGGCGCGGTACGTGACCCATTCGATCATGGTCGGGCCGAGGTTGCGGCGGGCGCGCTCGGCAGCCCATGCAGAAGCCGCGTAGACCGCGTAGAAGTCGTTACCGTCAACACGCAGCGAGGCAATGCCGCAACCGACGCCGCGTCCGGCGAATGTGGTGGCTTCACCGCCAGCGATGGCCTGGAAGGTCGAAATCGCCCACTGATTGTTGACCACATTGAGGATCACCGGCGCCCGATAAACGTGGGCGAAGGTGAGGGCGGTGTGGAAGTCTGATTCGGCAGTGGCGCCGTCGCCGATCCAGGCCGAGGCAATTTTGGTGTCGCCCTTGATCGCCGAGGCCATGCCCCAGCCCACGCCCTGAATGAACTGGGTGGCGAGGTTGCCGGAAATGGTGAAGAAGCCGAAGTCCTTGACTGAGTACATGATCGGCAGTTGACGGCCCTTGAGCGGGTCCCGCTCGTTGGACAACAACTGGCAGATCAGGTCGACCAGCGGCACGTCGCGCGCCATCAGAATGCTTTGCTGACGGTAGGTCGGAAAACACATGTCGTCGACGTTCAACGCCAGCGCCTGGGCGCTGCCGATGGCTTCTTCGCCAAGGCTCTGCATGTAGAACGACATTTTTTTCTGACGCTGGGCGACCACCATGCGGTTGTCGTAGATACGCGTCTTGAGCATGGCGCGCATACCCTTGCGAAGGATCTCGACCGGCACGTTTTCAGCCCATGGGCCGAGGGCGTTGCCCTGATCGTCGAGCACGCGAATCAGGCCTCGCGCCAGGTCGGCGGTGTCGGCGGGTTCAACGTCGATGGAAGGTTTGCGCACCGTGCCGGCATCTGTCAGATGCAGGTAGGAAAAGTCGGTTTTGCAGCCTGGACGGCCCGAGGGTTCAGGGACGTGCAGACGCAGCGGTTCGTACGCTTGGGTCATGGCTTCTACGCTCGATCTTGTGAATTTCTTGTAGTGAGCTGGCAGTCATTCTTCGCTGGAAGAAATCTTGTCCTACAACAATCATAGGCGCGGGCAAGAAGAATATTTCTCTCTGTTTCGTTGCGCTGGAGATGATTTGCAGATAAAAAATCTGCATAAACATAAAAAACAGGTGGTTTTGTCTCATGCGCAAACTGGACCGTACCGATATCGGCATTCTCAACAGCCTTCAGGAGAATGCGCGCATCACCAACGCCGACCTCGCACGCTCGGTGAATCTGTCGCCAACGCCGTGTTTCAACCGGGTCAAGGCAATGGAAGAATTGGGCCTGATTCGCGAGCAAGTTACGCTGCTCGACGCCGATCTGCTGGGTCTGCATGTCAACGTGTTCATTCACGTCAGCCTGGAGAAGCAGGTGGAGGAGGCATTGCAGCATTTCGAGGAGGCGATTTCCGATCGCCCCGAGGTGATGGAGTGCTACCTGATGGCCGGCGACCCGGACTATCTGATCCGGGTTTTGGTGCCGTCCATCCAATCGCTGGAGCGATTCATGATGGACTTTCTGACGAAAGTGCCGGGGGTGGCAAATATCCGGTCGAGCTTTGCGCTCAAGCAGGTGCGCTATAAAACGGCGTTGCCATTGCCGGCGAATGGGTTGACGTTGGGTGTCTGAAAGGCAAGATCGGACGATCTTTTGACGTTAAAGCTTGTTGATCGGAATCTTCAGATAAACCACGCCATTGTCTTCCGCCGCCGGAAAATTCCCCGCCCGCACATTTACCTGAATAGCCGGCAGCAACAGCGTCGGCATACCCAGCCCGGCATCACGCTTGGTACGCATCTCGACGAACGCCGCTTCATCAATGCCGTCATGCACATGAATGTTGCTTTTACGCTGCTCGCCAACGGTGGTCTGGCAGTGTGCGTCGCGGCCCTCTGGCGGGTAGTCATGGCAAACGTAGAGTTTCACGCTGGCAGGGAAGGCCAGCAGTTTGTGAATCGAGTTGAACAGTTGATGGGCATTGCCGCCGGGGAAGTCGCAGCGCGCAGTGCCCACATCCGGCATGAACAGCGTGTCAC
Source organism: Pseudomonas sp. A0308 (assembly GCF_044218815.1). Classification (NCBI taxonomy): domain Bacteria; kingdom Pseudomonadati; phylum Pseudomonadota; class Gammaproteobacteria; order Pseudomonadales; family Pseudomonadaceae; genus Pseudomonas; species Pseudomonas sp. A0308. The sequence continues at coordinate 881,432 of NZ_CP162581.1, read as the reverse complement.
CGACCAGAATCTGCTCGCCATCGATCAGGTAAGCCATGTCCGCCGGTGTATGCCCCGGCACATGCAGCGCCGTGGCTTTGAGGTTGCCGATGGTGAATGATTCGTTCGGCGCGAACAGGTGATCGAACTGCGAGCCATCGACACAGAATTCCGGCTCGAGATTGAACAATGCCTTGAACACGTTCTGCACTTTGCTGATCGACTCGCCAATCGCGATCTTGCCCCCCAGTTCCCGACGCAGATACGGCGCGGCGGACAGGTGATCGGCGTGGGCGTGGGTTTCCAGTAGCCATTGCACTTGCAAGTCATGTGCGCGGACAAACGCAATGATCCGATCAGCCTGAGCGGTGCAGGTGCGGCCGGCGGCGCCATCGTAGTCGAGCACCGGGTCGACGATTGCGCATTGTCCGCCGTCGGCCTCGTAGACCACGTAGCTGTAGGTCGAGGAGGCGGGGTCAAGAAAGGCTTCAATCAACGCGGTCATGGACATGAACCTGTGCAAGGGTGGAAAAGTCAGTTGCAACACTTTATGTAAAAACATAATGTTCGCAGCTTAAGTGACGTTGAAGGCATCATGCAAATGCAATCCACTCTGACCGAATGTGAAGTCGCCCAATTGCGCGCTTCGGCCTCCAAGGCCTGTTCGCTGCTCAAGGCCATGGCCAATGAAGATCGTCTGTTGATCCTCTGTCAGCTGACCCAGGGCGAGCGCAATGTCGGCGAACTGGAAAAGATGACCGGCGTGCGTCAACCGACGCTGTCCCAGCAACTGGGCATTCTGCGCGATGAGGGATTGGTCGGGACCCGTCGTGAGGGCAAATACATCTTCTACGGGCTGGCCAGTCCTGAAGTGATTCAGGTGATGAAAACATTGTCCGGCCTCTACTGTGGCGCCGTGCTCAAGAGCCTGGGTCATCAGTAAATATCCGCCAACACACCACATTCCCTGTGGGAGCTGGCTTGCCAGCGATGAGGATTTTTCATTCGATATTGATGGCGACTGACACTCCGCCATCGCTGGCAAGCCAGCTCCCACAGGTTTTGTGTATGACGGGTAACCTTGCGTGCAGCTATAAGGAACAAGCAATGAACGTTCAACACTGTGGCCCATCCATCAGTGCAGACATCGTGGTCATCGGCGGCGGCACTGCCGGTATCGCCTTCGTCGCCAGCCTGCTCAAGCGCGACCCGCACTTGAACATCACCGTCATCGAACCGAGCTCCCAGCATTACTACCAACCGGCGTGGACGCTGGTCGGTGGCGGCGCTTATGACGTGAAAGACACCGTTCGACCGATGAGCAAAGTCATCCCGCGCCAGGCAACCTGGATTCAAGCGGCGGTCACCCAAATCGACGCGGACAACCGCCAACTCAGCCTCAGCGATCAACGCAGTGTCAGCTATCAAAACCTGATCGTCTGTCCCGGCCTGCGTCTGGCCTGGGAGAAAATCGAAGGCGTGAAAGACAGCCTCGGCCAGCACGGCGTCACCTCCAATTATAGTTATCAGCACGCGCAGTACACCTGGGATCAGGTGCAGAAACTGCGCGGCGGCAAGGCGCTGTTCACTCAGCCGGCAATGCCGATCAAATGTGCTGGCGCCCCACAAAAAGCGCTATACCTGTCCTGCGACCACTGGCTTAAAAGCGGCGTGCTGAACAACATCAATGTCGAATTCAATCTGGCGGGCGCCGCGTTGTTCGGCGTGGCCACATTCGTGCCGCCGCTGATGAAATACATCGAGAAGTACAACGCGCAACTGGCGTTCAACGCGAATCTGGTCAAGGTCGACGGCCCGGCGAAAACCGCGTGGTTCGAGGTCAAGGACGCCGACGGCAACGTCACCCGCGAGGCGAAAACCTTCGATCTGTTGCACGTAGTGCCGCCGCAGGTTTCGCCGGAGTTCATTGCGCAAAGCACATTGGCCGACGCCGCTGGCTGGTGCGAAGTCAATCCGCACAGCCTGCAGCATCCGCGTTATCCCGAGGTGTTTGCACTGGGTGATATCTGTGGCACCAGCAACGCGAAAACCGCCGCGGCGGTGCGCAAGCAAGTTGTGGTGGTCGCACAAAACCTGCTGGCCCTGCGCAAGCAACAACCGCTGCTGTTGAAATACGACGGCTACGGTTCCTGCCCGCTGACGGTGGAGAAGGGCAAGGTGATCCTCGCCGAGTTCGGTTATGCCGGTAAATTGCTGCCGACCTTTGCCCTGGACCCGACCGTGCCACGTCGGTCGGCATGGTGGTTGAAGGCAACGCTGCTGCCGTGGTTCTACTGGAACGGCATGCTCAAAGGTCGCGAATGGCTGACCAGCCTGTCCAAGGTCGATTGAGAAAACCCTATGTTGCTGGCAATTCTGTTTGGCGTGGTGATGGGGTTGGTCCTCGGGTTGACCGGGGCCGGCGGCGGGATTCTTGCGGTACCGGCGCTGGTGCTCGGGCTCGGCTGGACGATGACGCAAGCGGCGCCAGTGGCGTTGTTTGCCGTCGGCAGTGCGGCGGCAGTCGGCGCTATCGATGGCTTGCGTCATGGTCTGGTGCGTTATCGCGCGGCGCTATTGATTGCCGCACTCGGCGCGGTGTTTTCGCCGCTGGGGATCTACTTCGCGCATCAGTTGCCGGAGAAGATCCTGATGATTCTGTTCAGCCTGCTGATGGTCATGGTTGCCTGGCGCATGTTGCGGCGCGAGCGTCAGCAAGCGGGGCCGAGTGATCATGGCCACGCCAGTTGGGGCCAGAAGAATTGCATGCTCGATGAAGAGACCGGACGCTTCGACTGGACGGCCAAATGCACCGCAACCCTGGCGGCATTGGGTGCGGTGACGGGCGTGGTTTCAGGATTGTTGGGTGTGGGTGGCGGCTTCTTGATCGTGCCGGCGTTCAAGCAGCTGACCGACGTGCAGATGCGCGGCATCGTTGCCACGTCATTGATGGTGATCAGCCTTATTTCGGCGATCGGCGTGATCGGTGCGTTTCATGCCGGGGTGCGGATCGACAGCCTGGGTGCGGCGTTCATTGTCGCCAGCGTTGTCGGCATGATCATCGGGCGCAAGCTCTGCGCAAGGGTGCCGGCACGTGCGTTGCAGGTGGGGTTTGCGAGTGTGTGTCTGGTGGTAGCGGGGTACATGTTGTTGCGGGCTTGAGGGAAACCCTGTGGCGAGGGAGCAAATCCCTCGCCACAAGTACTGCGTTACAACACCAGATGCGGCAGCCACAACGAGATCGCCGGCACGTACGTTACCAGCAGTAAAACCATGAACAGCACCGCATAGAACGGCAGCAGCGCTTTCACGGTGCTCTCGATACTGACCTTGCCAACGGCCGAGCCGACAAACAGCACGGCGCCCACCGGCGGTGTTATCAATCCGATCCCGAGGTTGACCAGCATGATCATGCCGAACTGCACGGGGTCGACGCCAATGCCGAGAATCACCGGCATCAGGATTGGCGTGAGGATCAGGATCAGCGGCGCCATGTCCATCACTGTGCCGAGCAACAGCAGCATGACGTTGATGCACATCAGGATCACGTAGCGGTTGTCCGACAGGGTCAGGAACAGCGTGGTGATCTTCGCCGGAATCTGCATCAGGGTCATGATGTAGCCGAAGCTCGCGGCAAAACCGATCAGGATCATCACGATCGAAATCGTCCGCACGGTGCGGTGCATCAGCTTGGGCAGTTCACTCCACTTGTAGTCGCGGTAGATGAACATGGTCACGAAGAACGACCACAGCACCGCGATGGCAGCCGATTCGGTGGCAGTGAAAATCCCCGACAGGATGCCGCCGAGGATGATCACCATCGCCATCAAACCCCACAACGCTTCGCCGCAGATTTTCAGGGCCTGGCGCATCGGGATGACTTCGCCTTTGGGATAGTCGCGTTTACGCGCGAAAATCAGGCAGAGCACCATCAGGCACGCGCTCATCAACAGGCCGGGAACCACGCCGGCCATGAACAGCGATGCGATGGACACGGTGCCGCCGGCGGCCAGCGAGTAGAGCACCGAGTTGTGGCTCGGCGGGGTCAACAGCGCTTGCACGGAGCCGCTGACGGTCACCGCCGTGGAGAAATCACGCGGGTAGCCTTTACGCTCCATTTCCGGGATCAGCACCGACCCCACAGAAGCGGTGTCGGCTACCGACGAACCGGAAATTGCGCCGAAAAACGTCGACGCCACGATGTTGACCAGCGACAGGCCACCACGCACGAACCCGACGAGCACACCGGCAAACGCCACCAGGCGCCGGGACATGCCGCCCTCGGCCATGATCGCCCCGGCCAGAACAAAGAACGGAATCGCCAGCAGCGAGAATTTGTTCACCCCGCCCGCGACCTGGATCATCAGGGCCTGAAACGGAATGTCGATCCACCATGCGCCGATCAGCGCCGACAGCCCGAGGGCGTAGGCGACTGGCATGCCGATCAGGATCAGTACGATAAAACTGCCCAGCAGAATCAATGCGTCCATCAGGCAGCCCCTTCGTTTTCTTCAACCAGATCGAACCGCACCACGCGGCGATTGCTCTGGTCACCCAGCAAAAGTTTTTCCACGACGAAAATCAATGTCAGCGCGCCGCCAACCGGAATCGGCATGTAAGTGATGCCCACGCGCAGGGTAGGCATGGCGCTCATGAACTGGTTCCAGGTGGACAGGCACAGCTTGGTGCCCCAGATGGTCATGAACAGGCAGATGATGCCCATCAACACCTGGGAAACGATGCTCATGGTTCTGCGCATGTTCGGGTTCAGGCGATCGGTGACCATGGCCACGGCCATGTGTGCACCGGCTCGATAACTGGCGGCAGCGCCGATGAAGGTGAAAACCATCATCAGCAGGATGGCGGTGGGCTCCGGCCAACTCGAACCGGTGCCAAGGATGTAACGGGCAAACACGCCCCAGGGGATGATCAGGGAAATGGTCAGCACCGACAGACCGGCGACCCAGATGCAGGCCATGTAGATCCGGTCATTGATGCTCAGCAGTAGATTCTTCATCGGGTTCCACCGTAACCGGGCAGGCGCTGACACCAAACGAGGTCAGCGCTGCCGGGCCTTTCATTGAGGACAGAGAGTTACTGAACGGCTTCGATGCGCTTGATCAGGTCAGCGTAAGGCGCGCCGTACTTTTCGCGGACCGAAGCGGTGGCCTCGTAGAAGGGTTTTTTGTCGACGGTGATGAACTCCACGCCGGCAGCCTTGAGTTTCTCTTCACTGCTGGTGGACTTGGCGTCCCACAACGCGCGTTCCTCGGCCTGCGCGGCTTTGGCTGCTTTCTTGACCAGTACTTGTTGATCGGGAGTCAGTTTTTCCCAGGTGATTTTCGACATCACGATGGGCTCGGGCAGAATCAGGTGACCGGTCAGGCTGTAGTACTTGGCGTTCTGGAAATGGTTGTGTTCGAGCAGGGTCGGGGGGTTGTTTTCCGCGCCGTCGATCACCCCTGTTTGCAGGGCACTGAAGATCTCGCCAGTGTCCATCGCGATGCCGTTGCCGCCCATGGCGTTGATGGTGTCGATGAACATCGGATTGCCTTGCACGCGAATCTTCATGCCCTTGAGGTCTTCGAGTTTGCGCACCGGTTTTTTGGTGTAGATGTTGCGCGTACCGCCGTCCATCCAGGCCAGGGCGACGAGACCGAATTCGGAATTGCTGATCTTGTCGAGAATTGCATCGCCGACTTCGCCGTCAATGACGGCGCGCATATGCGCCTGATCGCGGAAGATGAATGGCATGTTGAACACGTTCACGTCCGGTACGACCGGGCCGACGATACCGAGGCTGACCCGTGTCATCTGGATCGCGCCGACCTGCGCCTGTTCGATGACCTCTTTCTCCGAGCCGAGCACACCGCCCGGGAAGTACTTGAAGGTCAGGTCGCCATTGGTTTCCTTGGTCAGGGCATCGCCCATGCTTTTTTCGGCGACAACCGTTGGATAACCGGCGGGGTGGATGTCGGCGAATTTGATTTCCAGCGCGTGAGCGGCGCTGCTGAGGGTGAAGGCCAGCGGAAGTGCGGCGGCGAGCAAGGTGCGTTTGAAGTCCATGGGGGTGTCTCCAGTCTTGTTATTTTTGTGTTCAAGGCACAGCGGTGCAGCAGAGGCGGGTTAAAGCAAATCGTTGAAAAAAGGCTCCGGCAGGCCTTTGACGCCGGGGTTCAGGGCGAACACGCCGCCGGCCAGAGACTGCGGGTCGTGGTCATCGCCGGGGCGGATCGAAGCGACAAACAGGGTGTCCATTCGGGCGCCACCAAAGGCGCACATGGTCGGTTTCTTCACCGGCACTGGCAGCGAATAATCAAGGCGTCCATCCGGGGTGAAACGGTGGACAAAGCCGGCGTCGTTGGCGCAGATCCAGTAGCAACCGTCGGCATCGACTGCCGCGCCATCAGGGCGGCCGCAGTGCTGATTCATGTCGACGAAGACGCGACGGTTCGACGGTATGCCGCTGGCAGTGTCGTAATCGAAAGCCCAGATCAGTTGCACGTTGGGATGCGAGTCGGACAAGTACAGGGTTTTGCCATCGGGGCTGAAGCCGAGCCCGTTGGGTACGATGAAACCGTCGAGTTGCGCGTCGATCACACCGGACTCGTTGGCGCCGTAGCGATAGAGCCGACCTTCGGGCGCATTCAAACCCATGTTCAGCACCATGCTGCCCGCCCAGAAACGGCCCTGACGGTCGCAACGACCATCGTTGAGGCGCATGTCTTCGCGGCTGTGTTCGACCGTAGCGAGCAATTCGCTGTCGAGGCTGCCGTCCGCGTTCGGGTGCAGACGGAAAAAACCGGTTTCCATGCCCGCGATCCAGCCACCACGGCTGTGAGGGGCGATGCAGGCGAGCATTTGCGGGGCTTTCCAGGCGTGAACATGCCCGGTGTCGGCGCTCCAGCGTTGCAGGCCACCGTTGGGAATATCCACCCAATAGAGGGCGTTTTCCTGCGGCACCCAGACCGGGCTTTCACCGACCGCGTTGCGGGCGTCGACGATCAATTCGGCTTGCATACTCATTCCCTTGGTTCTTGTTGGAGGGGGATCAAGTGGACAGGTCAGTCACCAAACGGCCCGGCCGCAACGAAGGCGCCGCCCTGATAAATGCGCGCCGGGTCATCGGCGGCCGGCATCGGCTGTGCCTCGACTTTTTCGCGGAACACTTCAGAGCTGTCCTTGGCTTCGAAGCCGAGGTGGCTGGCCAAGCGGTTGTCCCACCAGACGTCCTTGTTGTCGGACATGCCATACACCACGGTGTGGCCGACATTCGGCGTGTACAGCGAGCGTTCGAGCAATTGGGTGAGGTCGTCGAAGCTCAGCCAGGTGTGCATCATTCGGCGATTCTGTGGTTCCGGAAACGAAGAGCCGATGCGAATGCTCACGGTCTCGATGCCGTAGCGATCGAAGTAGAAACTGGCCATGTCCTCGCCGTAGGACTTGGACAAGCCGTAGTAACCATCGGGGCGGCGGGCGGAGCTGGCGTCGAGTTGTTCGTCCTGTTTGTAGAAGCCGATGACGTGGTTGGAACTGGCGAAGATCACGCGTTTCACGCCATGCCGGCGGGCGGCGTCATAGATGTGGAAGACGCCGCAGATGTTGGCGCCGAGTATCTCTTCGAACGGCCGTTCAACGGACACACCGCCGAAATGCAGGATCGCGTCGACGCCTTCGACCAGTTGGTGCACAGCGTTTTTGTCGGCGAGATCGCACAGCACGACTTCTTCGCGATCATCCACGGCCGGGCCGAGCGCAGCGATGTCAGACAAACGCAGCACATTGGCGTAAGGCCGCAGACGTTCGCGCAAGACTTTGCCCAGGCCGCCGGCAGCACCGGTCAGCAGCAGGCGATTGAATGGGGCGCGTGAGGTAGAGGTGGACGTCATGGCAATCCCTGAACTCATTGTTATTAGGTTTGTTGTAGGTTGTCGTATGACTGCGCTGAAGTATCGGTAGGGTTTCCGGATCTTGTCAACGCGACTTTTGGTGTAAATGACGGAAGGGCTGATTGCCCGGTTGTCGCCTGACAATGCGATCCCTGCAGGAGTGAGCCTGCTCGCGATAGCGCAGTGTCTATCAACATCAATGTTGAATCTGCCGCCCTCATCGCTGGCAAGCCAGCCCCCACAGGTATCAAAGGCATGTACGATTCCTGTGTTCACCACCAACACTGTGGGAGCTGGCTTGCCAGCGATGGCGGCGGTTTAGGCAACATTTGCATTGACTGACATGACGCCATCGCGAGCAGGCTCGCTCCCACAGAGAAAGGGCGGATGCCTTACAACAACGATATCGGATAGCTGATAAAGAGCCGGTTCTCATCGAACTCGTTGGTGCTGAAGTCTCGGCGAATTGTCGCGTTGCGCCATTTCAAATTGAGATTTTTCAGTGGCCCGCTCTGTACGGTGTAGGCCAGTTCCGACTCGCGTCCCCATTCCTTGCCATCGCTGGTGGTGGCGGTGTGGACGTTATCGCCGCTGATGTAGCGGTTCATCATGGTCAGACCGGGAACGCCGAGCGCGACGAAATTGTAGTCATGGCGAACCTGCCAGGAGCGCTCCTTGGCGTTGTCATAACTGGCGTTGTAACTGTCGTTGGCCAGGGTGCCGCCGCTGGTGCCGTTGACGCGCATCCATGCATCGTCGCCGCCGAGTTTCTGCAGGCCGACATAGAAGGTGTTGCCGCCGTATTTGGCCGAAAGCAGGGCGAATGCGGTTTTGTTGTCGAGATCGCCGGCCTGCGCGCTGCCGTCTTCCTTGCCGGTGAAGAAACCGAGGTTGGCGCCCAGCGTCCAGTCCCCGATTGGCTGGCTATGGCTGAGGTTGAAGTATTGCTGCTGGTAGATGTCGGTGAGTTCGGCGTACCACACGCCCACCTGGGTGCGCTTGTCGTTGAAGGCATATTCACCACCGCCGAAGTTGAACCGGTCGGACGTGAATGCGCCGCGGCCGTTCATCGACATGTCTTCCATGCTCGCGTCGTTGCGCGGACTGTTGCCGCGGAACTGGCCGCCGTACAGGCTTAAGCCGTTGATCTCGGTGGATGTGATCTGGCCACCGCGAAAGGTTTGCGGCAGGGAGCGGCCATCGTCGGAACGCAGGATCGGCAGCACCGGCATCCACTCGCCGACCTTCAATTCGGTCTTCGACACCTTGGCTTTCAACGCCACACCGAGGCGACCGAAATTGTCTGCCGGGCGCCCGTCATCGTGGATCGGCAGCAGCTGTGTACCGCCAGTGCCTTTGCCACCATCGAGCTTTTGCGAGTACAGCCCGAGCATGTCTATGCCGAAACCCACGGTGCCTTGGGTGAAGCCGGACCTGGCATCGAGAATGAAGCTCTGCGTCCACTCTTCAGCCTTGCCCTGCGCATTGTTCGGGTTGGTGAAGTTGCGGTTGAAGTAGGCGTTGCGCAGGTTCAGCGTGGCTTTGCTGTCTTCGAGAAAGCCTTCGGCGGCGGCGCTCATGGGCAAGGCGAGAACGAGACTGCTGCAGCCGATCAGGCTAAGGGTGGCACGAGGACAAGTGACGCTAAAGCGGGAAGGGCGGACGGAATTGCGGGCGATTGTGCTCACTGTGACGCTCCCTGGATCATTGTTGTTTTTATTATTGTTATACGTCGTCGTACAACATAGGGGCGGATATTTCCTAGGTTTCACTGGAAAGTCAACAGGAAGTTATACGATGACTCGTTCGAGGTAAAAATCGCCCATTCAACATAGAACCCTGTGGGAGCTGGCTTGCCAGCGATAGCGGTGTGTCAGTACACAAAGATGCCGGATCTGCCGGCCTCATCGCTGGCAAGCCAGCTCCCACAGGGTTTTTTGTTGTCCATGGAATGTGCTGTCTGTGGTTTTGCGGCAAACTTCGTTCATCTCCCGCACAAGGCTTTTCAATGGATCAATACGCCCCGCGCAACTGGCAGCCTCACGAGAAGCCCAGTTTGCCCGGCTCCCCCTCGACGCCATTGCACTCCAATCCCAAGCGACTGGCCTATGCGCTGGTGGGTTTGCTGGTGGCGTTGACTGGCGGTTTGGGCAATTCGCTGGTGGTCGCCAACCTGATTTACCTGCAGGGCGCGCTCGGTGCGACCACGGCGGAGATGGCCTGGCTGCCGGCGGCGTATGTGATGACCAACGTGTCGATGAACCTGCTGCTGGTGAAGTTTCGTCAGCAGTTCGGTTTGCGTGCGTTCACCGAGGTGTTTCTGGTGCTGTATGCGCTGGTGACCTTTGGCCATTTATTCGTCAACGATCTGAACTCGGCAGTGGCGGTGCGTGCGGCGCACGGTATGGTCGGCGCGGCGTTGAGCTCCTTGGGTTTGTATTACATGGTCCAGGCGTTTCCGGCGAAATGGCGGATGAAAGCACTGGTGCTCGGCCTCGGCAGCTCGCAATTGGCTTTGCCGCTGGCGCGATTGTTTTCCGAAGATTTGTTGCAGATTGCCGAATGGCGCGGGCTGTACCTGTTCGAATTGGGCATGGCACTGCTGTCGCTGGGTTGTGTTCTGCTGCTCAAGCTGCCGCCCGGAGACCGCTTCAAGACTTTCGAAAAACTCGACTTTCTCACCTTCGCGATTCTGGCCAGCGGTGTGGCGCTGCTCTGCGCGGTGCTGTCGCTGGGGCGGATCGACTGGTGGCTGGAGGCCGACTGGCTCGGCGTCGCCCTGGCCGGTTCGATCGCGTTGATCCTCACGGGCCTGGCCATCGAACACAACCGCAGCAACCCGTTGTTGATGACGCGCTGGCTCGGCAGCGGGGTGATGATTCGTCTGGCGCTGGCGGTCATCCTGATTCGCATGGTCACCTCGGAGCAATCCACCGGTGCGGTCGGCTTCATGCAAAACCTCAACATGAGCAGCCAGCAGTTACACAGCCTCTACGTGGTGATGATGATCGGCAGCGTCGCCGGGTTGTTGACCAGTGCGCTGACGATCAACCCGAAACACCTGCTCATGCCGCTGATTATTTCGCTGGCATTGATGGCCACAGGCTCGGTGATGGACAGTTTCTCCAACAACCTGACCCGCCCTGAAAACCTGTATTTCAGCCAGTTTTTGCTGGCGTTCGGCAGTACCTTTTTCCTCGGTCCGACCATGGTCCTCGGCACCCGTAATGTGCTGACCAATCCACGCAATCTGGTGAGTTTTTCCGTGCTGTTCGGGATCTGCAACAACCTCGGCGGCCTGATCGGCGCGGCGCTGCTCGGCACCTTTCAGATCGTCCGGGAAAAATTTCATTCCAGCCACATCGTCGAGCACCTGACGTTGTCTGATCCGTTAGTGGCCGCGCGGGTGCAGAGCGGCGGCTCGGCGTACGGCTCGCTACTGGCCGACCCGAGCCTGCGCAATCTGGCCGGGATTCGCAGCCTGGCCAATGCCGCGACGCGCGAAGCCAACGTGCTGGCCTATAACGATGTGTTCATGCTTATCGCGGTGATCGCGGTGCTGACCATGATCTGGATTTCCATTCGCGCACTGTGGCTGATGAGCACCACCAAAGCCGTCGCCCCTGCGCCTCCCGTATCTTCCAGCGGTGCCACAACTTCATGACCGAACCGACCACCACAACCACCAATGCCATCGCCGCCACCCCGGAAGGCGTGGCGCCGCCATCCTCGCCAGGCACCGAACCGCGTTCACTGCGGGTACGGATCATCTCGTCATTGGGTTTTGCCGCGGTTGCCATCGTCGGCGTATTGATCGTGCTGTATGCCTGGCAATTGCCGCCGTTCAGCAGTGCCGTCGAGACCACCGAAAACGCCCTGGTGCGCGGGCAGGTGACGATCATTGGCCCCCAGCTTGCGGGCTATGTTTATGAAGTGCCGGTGCAGGATTTCCAGTTCGTGAAGGCCGGTGATTTGCTCGTACGTCTGGATGACCGCATCTATCAGCAACGCCTTGACCAATCGCTGGCGCAACTGGCGGTGCAGAAAGCCGCCCTGGCCAACGTGGTGCAGCAACGCAACAGCGCCGAAGCGACGATCAAGTTGCGTCAGGCAGTGGTCGCCGACAGCGAAGCGCAGTTACGCAAAAGTGCGGCCGATCTGCGCCGTAACAAGGAACTGGTGAGAGACGGCTCCGTGTCCAAACGTGAAATGGACGTGGCACTGGCGGCCGACGCGCAAAGTATCGCGGCCGTCGCCCAGGCCAAGGCCAATCTGGAAATCGCCCGTCAGGACCTGCAAACGGTGATCGTCAATCGCGGCTCACTCGAGGCCGCTGTCGCCAGCGCCGACGCCGCCGTGCAACTGGCCCGGATCGACCTGTCGAACACGCGCATCGTCGCCCCGCGCGACGGCCAGCTCGGGCAGATCGGCGTGCGTCTCGGCGCTTACGTCAACTCCGGGGCGCAGTTGATGGCGTTGGTGCCGAACCAGAAATGGGTGATCGCCAACATGAAGGAAACCCAGATGAACAACGTGCGGGTCGGGCAACCGGTGCACTTCACCGTCGACGGGTTGAACCACCGCAAATTCACCGGGCATGTGCAGCATATTTCGCCGGGCACCGGTTCTGAATTTGCCTTGTTGCAGGCGGACAATGCGACAGGCAACTTCGTCAAAATCGCCCAGCGAGTGCCGGTGCGCATCACCATTGATCCCGATCAGCAGGAAGAAGAACGATTGCGACCGGGGATGTCGGTGGTGGTAAGTATTGATACGGCGGCGGGGGATACCCAGCCGCATTGACCAACAGTCTTCGAAAACGTTGTTGTCAGGGAGCCCACATGGGCAATCACAAGATCGAGATTCGCCGCAGTAACGTCGAAAAAATTCTCCTCGGCGCGGAAAAGGTCTTCGCCGAAAAAGGTTTTGGCAGCACCGCCATGGCCGACATCGCCGCGGAGGTGCAACTGCCGCGTTCCAATCTGCATTACTACTTCAGCACCAAGAGTGAGTTGTACAGCGCGGTGCTGTTTGATCTGCTGGAAGTGTGGAAGCAGGACGCATTGTGCTTCGAGATGTTCGATGACCCGCGGGTGGTGCTCAGCAGCTATATCCGCGCCAAGATGAACCACTCGCGCAGTCGGCCGTATGGCTCGAAAGTCTGGGCCAATGAAATCATTCATGGTGCGCCGACGCTGGGTGAGGCGCTGGATGTCAGCCTGTATGACTGGGCGAAGATGAAAGAAGCGAAGATCCGCCAGTGGGTTGAGGACAAGCGCATCTTACCGGTGGAGCCGTCGAGCCTGCTGTACATGATCTGGGCGTCGACCCAGCATTACGCCGACTTTGATCATCAGGTGAATATCCTGAACGATCACCAGCCGCTGTCGGACATGCAGTTCGAGCGGGCGGTGCAGACGGTGACGAGTGTGATTTTGCGCGGGATCGGGCTGGAGCCCTAAATCAAAAGCTGACCCTCACCCCAGCCCTCTCCCGGAGGGAGAGGGGGCCGACCGGGTAAAGACCGGGTACATCCTTTACATTTGAGACCGGGGACATGGTTTACAGGTATCAATCATGGTCAGGAGGTGCTGACCATGCCCTGGAATCAAGAGTCCCCAATGGATCAACGAGTGAAATTAGTCAGCGACTGGCTTAGCGGCGGCTTTACCAAGAGCCAATTGAGCCGGCGCTATGGCGTCAGCCGTCCAACCATCGACAAGTGGCTGGAACGGTATGCAGCGTTGGGCGTGGATGGCTTGAAAGAGCAATCGCGCAAGCCGTTGAACTGCCCTCATCAAACTCCCGATGAAATCATTGCCACGCTGCTGACCAAGAAAAACGAACATCCTGATCGAGGGCCTAAACAGATCATTGATCGTCTACGTGTCTCCGATCCGGATATCCACTGGCCGGCTGCGAGCACCGCCGGGATATGGTTGAAGAAGGCTGGCCTCGTTACCGCGCGGCGACCCTATCCCGTGCGCCCCCGCGCTCCGACACATTTACGTCCGGTCGACCAACCCAATCAGACCTGGTGTGCTGATTACAAAGGGCAGTTCAAAATGCAGGACGGTAACTGGTGCTATCCGCTGACCATTACCGATCAGATGAGCCGCTTTTTATTCGTCTGTCGCGCTTTGCCCAGTACGCACGGAGCGCCGACGCGGGAAGGCTTCGAGTGGGCTTTTCGAGAATATGGACTGCCGGATGTGATCCGCACTGACAATGGCGCTCCTTTCGCGTCGACAGGTCTGGCGCGACTTTCGAAGTTATCAGTTTGGTTCATCAGGCTTGGAATCCATGTCGAAACGATTACGCCTGGCCGTCCCGACCAAAATGGTCGACATGAACGGATGCATCGAACGCTAAAGGCAGCAGTGTCACCGGCGGAAAACCTGGTGCGCCAGCAGCTGGCTTTTCAGGATTTCATCCAAGACTTCAACCACCACCGACCGCACACCGCGCTGGGCATGAAACCGCCGGCATCTGTCTATAGCCCGTCGACACGCGCTTATCCCGGTTACTTGCCTGCGCTTGAATACGGTTCCGATGTTGAAGTACGCAAGGTTCGGTCAAATGGGGAAATTAAATGGAAAGGACAACTGATTTTTCTAGGAGAGGCTCTGATTGGAGAGGACATCGCGCTGAAGGAAGTGGCTGATGACGCTTGGGAACTGTACCTTTGCAGCCACTGTTTAGGCAGGCTTGAAAGCGGCGCCAAACGCGTTTCAAGCCTGTAAAGGTGTAAACGATGTCCCCGGTTTAATTTGTAAAGGATGTACCGGTCTCTACAACCGTGGTGTCTGGCGGGCTACGTCGACCTGAAAGACCGAGGCGTTTATGGATTCGCTACGGCACTTTCAGGCCGGCGGAGCTTTGAAGCATCCCCCAATCAGTCCCCTCTCCCTCGGGGAGAGGGTTAGGGTGAGGGGCTGTTGGGATCAGCACGCGATCTAAACCGCGACGTGATACGGATTCCTCGGATCATGATTCCAGTCCAGAAACGGCTTGCCCGTCTCCATCGGCACCATCTCGATGCAGTCCGCTACCGGGCAAGTGATCTGGCACAGATTGCAGCCGACGCACTCATCATCGATCACTTCATATTTATGCGTGCCATCGGCCTCGCGAACACTGCTGATCGCCTGATGTGAAGTGTCCTCGCAAGCAATGTGGCAACGCCCGCAACCAATGCAAGCCTCCTGATCGATCTTCGCAATCACCTGATAGTTGATGTCCAGGTACTTCCAGTCCGTGGTGTTGCCCACCGCACGTCCGGAGAACTCAGCGATGCTGGCGTAACCCTGACTGTCCATCCATCGTGACAGACCGTCCTTCATCTCCTCGACAATCCGAAAACCATGCAGCATCGCCGCCGTGCACACCTGCACCGCGCCGCTGCCCAACGCCATGAATTCCGCTGCATCACGCCAACTGCCGATGCCGCCGATGCCGCAGATCGGCAGGCCCTGGGTCAGTGGATCGCGGGCAATTTCCGCAACCATGTTCAGCGCAATCGGTTTCACCGCCGAGCCGCAGTAACCGCCGTGGGTGCTTTTGCTGCCGACGGTGGGCAGGGCGACCATGTGTTCCAGATCGACGCTGGTGATCGAGTTGATGGTGTTGATCAGCGACACCGCATCCGCACCACCGCGATGCGCCGCGCGGGCGGCGACGCGGATGTCGGTGATGTTTGGCGTCAGCTTCACGATCACCGGCAGCGAGCAGTAAGTCTTGCACCAGCGCGTCACTTGTTCGACGTACTCGGGCACCTGACCGACCGCCGCACCCATGCCGCGCTCCGGCATGCCGTGGGGGCAGCCGAAGTTGAGTTCGATGCCATCGGCCCCGGTGGCTTCCACCAGCGGCAGAATGTATTTCCACGATTCCTCAACACACGGCACCATCAGCGACACAATCAGCGCGCGGTCCGGCCAATCCTTTTTCACCTGAGTGATTTCGCGCAGGTTGATCTCCAGCGAGCGGTCGGTGATCAACTCGATGTTGTTGATGCCCAGCACTTCGCGGTTGTTGCCGTAGTGCGCCGAGTAACGCGACGACACGTTGACCGCCGCCGGGTCCTCGCCCAAGGTTTTCCAGACCACGCCGCCCCAGCCCGCCTCGAAGGCGCGGACCACGTTGTAGGCTTTGTCGGTCGGCGGCGCGGAGGCCAGCCAGAATGGGTTAGGGGCTTTGATGCCGGCGAAGACTATCGAGAGATCGGCCATTTACGCAGCCTCCACGTTAAGCATCAGTTGAGCGTTGATCGCCTCGGCGGCGAGCTTGCCGTGTTGCACCGCTTGCACCGTCAGGTCCTGATCGAGGCTGGTGCAGTCGCCACCGGCATACACGCCGGGAATACTGGTGCGCAGGTTTTCATCGACCTGAATCCGTTCGCCCTGACGCTTGAGTTCACGGGCCATCGGGTCGGTGAGGGCGCTGCCGTCGAAGGACTGACCGATGGCTTTGAAGATCGCATCGGCCGCCAGTTCGAAGGTTTCCCCGGTGGTTTGCAGACGACCGTCGACCAGATCCGTGCGGGCGAAACGCATGCCGCGCACGCGGCCCTGATCATCGAGCAGCACCTCTTCCGGTTGCGCCCAGGTCAGCAGGCGCACCTGATTGGCTTTGGCGATGTCCTGTTCATGGCCGGTTGCGCCCATATCCGCCGCGCCACGGCGATACACCAGATTCACATCGCGAGCACCGAGGCGAGCCATTTGCACCGCCATGTCGATCGCGGTATTGCCGGCGCCAAGGACGATGCAGCGCTCGGCCAGCGGCAGTTGCGTCAGGTCATCGGCCTGACGCAGTTCGCGGATGTAGTCGGTGGCGGCGAGCAGGCCGGGGGCGTCTTCGTGGGCCAGGCCCAGTTGTTTGCTGGCGTTGAGGCCGAGGCCGAGGAACACCGCGTCGAACTGTTGATGCAATTCGCTGAGGGTCAGGTGTTCGCCGAGTTTTTGCCCATGGCGGATTTCGATGCCGCCGATTTGCAGGAGGAAATCCAGTTCCTTCTGCGCGTAATCGTCGACCAGTTTGTACTTGGCGATCCCGTATTCATTGAGCCCGCCAGCCTTTTCCCGCGCCTCGAAAATCACCACATCGTGACCGTGCATGGCGCTGCGATGGGCGCAGGACAAACCCGCCGGCCCGGCGCCCACCACCGCGATGCGCTTGCCGGTCGCAGCGGCGCGCTGGAACGGGTGTTCGGTGAAGTGCGCGTTGTCCACGGCGTAGCGTTGCAACAGGCCGATCAGCACGGGTGCGCATTCCTGGGCGTTGTTGCGCACGCAGGCTTGCTGGCAGAGGATTTCGGTCGGACAGACCCGCGCGCAACTGCCGCCGAGGATGTTCGCCGAAAGGATTTTCTGCGCGGCACCGGGCACGTTGTCCTGATGGATGTTGCGGATGAATGAGGGAATATCGATCTCGCTCGGGCACGCATTGACGCACGGCGCGTCATAGCAATACAGACAACGCGACGCTTCCAGATGGGCTTGCCGAGCATTGAGCGGCGGCGCCAGATCGGTGAAATGACCGGCGAGGGCGGCCGCGCTTTCGTGCGGGTGGGGGAGATGGTTCAGGGTCTCGATCACGGTTTTTTGCCTCACGGTTATTGAGGTTCTCTGCCTCTGATGGGCAGTGGTTTTTGTAGCGTTCGGGATGGCTTCATCGCTGGCAAGCCAGCTCCCACAGGGATCTATGGTGCTCACATAACCTTGTGGGAGCGAGCCTGCTCGCGAAGGCCGAAGGCCTGGATTTCAGCGTTTCACAGCTGTCGGCTTATGTTGCTCAGCCCGCTTGCTCAGCAAATCAAACACCGCCGGATACGCCGGTCGTTCGATGTACCGTCCGGCACCCCGTTCGGCGCGCAAGTCGCCATCGGCCCAGACCACACGGCCCTGGCTGACGGTATGGCTCGGTACACCGCGCACGGTCTTGCCTTCGAAGATGTTGAAGTCCACCTGCTGATGGTGGGTCTTGGCGGAAATGGTGCGCGTGCCTTGCGGGTCCCACAGCACCAGATCGGCATCGGCGCCGACGCGAATCGCGCCTTTGCGTGGGTAGAGATTGAAGATCTTCGCGGTGTTGGTGGAGGTCAGCGCGACAAAATCCTGCATCGAAAAACGCCCGGTATTGACCCCTTCATCCCATAACAGCGCCATGCGGTCTTCGATGCCGGCAGTGCCGTTGGGGATCTTGCTGAAGTCGTCGCGCCCGGCGGCTTTTTGCTCGGCGCAGAAACAGCAGTGGTCGGTGGCGGTGGTGTGCAGATTGCCGTTTTGCAGGCCATGCCACAGCGCTTCCTGATGGCCGCGTGGACGAAACGGCGGACTCATCACGTAACCGGCGGCGGTCTGCCAGTCCGGATGTTGGTAGACGCTGTCATCCAGCAATAGATGGCCGGCCAGAACCTCGCCGTAAACCGGTTGGCCCTTGCTGCGCGCATAGGTGATTTCGTCGAGGGCTTCCTTGGTCGAAACGTGCACCAGATACAGCGGCGTGCCGATTGTTTCGGCAATGCGAATGGCCCGACTCGCCGCTTCACCTTCAACCTGCGAAGGACGAGACAGTGGATGTGCTTCCGGCCCGGTGATGCCCTGGGCCATCAATTTGCGTTGCAGGTGATAAACCAGCTCGCCGTTTTCTGCGTGCACGGTCGGCACCGCGCCGAGTTCCAGACAGCGCTCGAAACTCGCCACCAGCGTGTCGTCGGCGGCCATGATCGCGTTTTTATAGGCCATGAAATGCTTGAAGCTGTTGATCCCGTGATGGCTGACCAGTTCGGCCATTTCCTCGCGTACCTGCTCGCTCCACCAGGTGATCGCGACATGGAAGCCGTAGTCCGACGCCGATTTTTCCGCCCAGCCGCGCCACTGATGAAACGCCTCCATCAACGACTGCTGCGGATTGGGAATCACGAAATCGATGATCGAGGTGGTGCCGCCGGCCAGACCCGCCGCGGTGCCGCTGAAGAAGTCTTCGCTGGCCACGGTGCCCATGAACGGGAGTTGCATATGAGTGTGTGGGTCGATGCCGCCGGGCATCAGGTATTGACCGCTGCCGTCGAGCACTTCAGCGCTGGCGGGAACATCAAGGTTTTCACCGATGGCTTTAATCACGCCGTCAGCGCAATAGACGTCGGCGCGATAACTTTCATCATGGGTAACAACGGTGGCGCCACGGATCAACAGAGACATTCCGAGTTCCTCGCAGGCATGACCGACTTGTGCCGGTTCTAAATGTTTTATTGATGTACAGCGGCGAAGGGCGTATTCCTGTCATCGCTGTCAGGAATAGAAACTAGCCTCAGTTTTACAATAGATCAAGATTATTTTTTATAAGCTTATATCTTAATTAAGTTACTGATAATTAACGAAAAATAATCAAAATCACCAAAATGGTGAGCCTGCTCACCATTTTGACGCACTTGACAGGATGGAAATATGGTCAAGATTTCTTATGTGAAATCAGCCGCTTGAAGTTGAGCTGCGGTTGATCGCTCATCAACAAAAAAAGTGCAGTGCACCAGTTTGAGTCCTGTCTGTTCGGACAACTAGCCAAGCGTTTAGCCTGAGCGCCCAGACAAGTTTCCAAAGGCTCACCCGGTGAATAATTAAAATCGAGCAATATCAGAAAGTTGCAATGCGTTTAATGCACGGCCCGAGCGCTGAGCGGTACACCCGGCACGTTTATTGATGCCGCCGCTGACACCATGGCCGGAGCATGAAAGTTGTCAGTTCCTCCGGCCATCGTCCGGCTCGCGCCCCATGCGCCAGTCGCCTGATGAGCAAAAAAATAATCAGAAGAACAGTGGAGCGGCCATGCAACAGATCAGATCGCAAGTGACCGAGCGCGACGGCTTGTTTGAGCTTGAAGCCGGCAGCGACGTCCTCGACAGTCCCCGTTACAACCACGACATGGCACCGACCAAGGTGCGCGAACGAACCTGGAACAAATGGCACATCACCGCATTGTGGGTAGGCATGGCGATCTGCGTGCCGACCTACACCCTGGGCGGCGTGCTCACGGCGTATTTCGGCCTGAGCGTCGGCGAAGCGCTGTTGGCGATTCTGTTTGCCAACGTCATCGTCCTGATTCCGCTGACACTGAATGCTTTTCCCGGCACCAAGTACGGCATTCCGTTTCCGGTATTGTTGCGCTCATCATTCGGCATTCTCGGTTCCAACGTGCCGTGCCTGATCCGCGCACTGGTCGCGTGCGGCTGGTTCGGCATTCAGACGATGTTTGGCGGATTGGCGATCCACCTGTTTCTCGGCTCGGTGTTCGAGGGCTGGAAATCCCTCGGTGGCACCGGCGAGGTGATCGGTTTCATGATCTTCTGGGCGCTGAACCTGTGGGTGGTGATCCGCGGTGCCGAGTCGATCAAGTGGCTGGAAACCTTGTCCGCGCCGCTGCTGGTCGCGGTCGGTATCGGCCTGCTGGTGTGGGCGATGCCCAATGTGTCGATGACCGAGTTGCTGGCGATCCCGCCCAAGCGCCCTGAAGGTGCGAGCGTGGTCAGTTACTTCGCCGCCGGGCTGACGGCGATGGTCGGCTTCTGGGCCACGTTGTCGCTGAACATTCCTGACTTCAGTCGCTACGCCAAGAGCCAGAAGGATCAGATTGTCGGGCAGATCATTGGCCTGCCGCTGACCATGTTCCTGTTCGCCTCCCTCGGCGTGATCATGACGGCCGCGTCAGTGAAACTGGTCGGCGTGACGGTTGCTGACCCGGTCACCCTGATCGGCCACATTCAGAGCCCGGTATGGGTTGCGGTGGCGATGGCGTTGATCATCATCGCCACGTTGTCGACCAACACCGCTGCCAACATCGTCTCGCCAACCAACGACTTTCAGAACATCGCGCCGAAGGTCATCAACCGCACCAAAGCCGTGTTGCTGACCGGTCTGGTGGGGCTGGTGTTGATGGCCCATGAGCTGTTGAAAAAACTCGGTCTGATCGTTTCCGACGTCAGCCTCGAAACCGTGTATTCCAACTGGCTGCTGGGCTATTCGAGCCTGCTCGGGCCGATCGCCGGGATCATGGTGGTGGATTATTTCCTGATCAAGAAACAACAACTGGACCTGGCCGGGTTGTATCGCGACGACGTTTACCCAGCTTGGAACTGGGCCGGGTTCGTCGCGTTTGGTGTGCCGGTGGTGCTGACCTTGCTGTCGCTGGGCAGTGATGCGTTCAGCTGGTTTTACAGCTACGGCTGGTTCACTGGCTCGGCGTTGGGTGGAATCATTTATTACGGGTTGTGCGTGATGCGAGCGCAGCCTTCGGTCGTGAAATCGGCGGTGTGAGGGAGGGCCTCATCGCTGGCAAGTCGAATCGTCGCACCGCAGCTCCCACAGGTATTTGAGTGAACACATATTTTGTGTACGACTTGAACTCTGTTGGAGCTGGCTTGCCAGCGATGGCGATCTCACAAACGCCACAGCAATATCCATAAGAAAAGCAGCCTGAGGAGATCCCCATGAACGCAGCTGTAGACGTTCTGCAATCGACCCATCAGCACATCAACCGCGACCGCTTATGGGCGTCGTTAATGGAACTGGCCAAGCTCGGCGCCACGGTCAAGGGCGGTGTCTGTCGCCTGGCCCTGACCGACCTCGACCGCCAGGCCCGCGACCTGTTTGTGCAGTGGTGCAAGGACGCCGGGTGCAGCGTCACGGTCGATGAGGTCGGCAACATCTTCGCCCGCCGCGCTGGGCGCAATCCGAGCCTGCCACCGGTGATGACCGGCAGCCATATCGACACGCAACCCACTGGCGGCAAGTTCGACGGTTGCTTCGGTGTACTCGCCGGTGTCGAGGTGTTGCGCACCCTTAACGACCTCGGCGTGGAAACCGAAGCGCCGCTGGAAGTGGTGGTCTGGACCAACGAAGAAGGCTCGCGTTTCGCGCCGTGCATGATGGGTTCTGGCGTGTTCGCGGAAAAATTCACCCTCGAAGAAACCCTCGCCAAAGTCGATGCCGATGGCGTCACCGTTGGCCAAGCGCTGAATTCAATCGGCTATGCAGGGCCGCGCAAAGTCAGCGGGCACAAGGTCGGCGCCTATTTCGAGGCGCACATCGAACAAGGTCCGATTCTGGAAGACGAACATAAAACCATCGGCGTGGTGCTCGGCGCGCTGGGGCAGAAGTGGTTCGACCTCAAGCTGCGTGGCGTCGAAGCCCATGCCGGGCCAACCCCGATGCACCTGCGCAAGGACGCATTGGTCGGCGCCTCGGTCATCGTCGGCGCCGTCAACCGCGCCGCCCTCGGCCATCAACCCCACGCCTGCGGCACGGTCGGTTGCCTGCAAGCCTATCCGGGGTCGCGCAACGTCATTCCTGGCGAAGTGCGCATGACCCTCGACTTCCGCCATCTGGAACCGGCGCGCCTGGACTCGATGATCGCCGAGGTAAAGCAAGTCATCGAGGCCACCTGCGAAGAACACGGCCTGACCTATGAACTGACCCCGACAGCCGACTTCCCGCCACTGTACTTCGAAAAGGGCTGCGTCGACGCTGTGCGCAGTGCCGCCAAGGGTCTGGGCTTGTCGAACATGGACATCGTCAGCGGCGCCGGCCACGACGCGATTTTCCTCGCTGAACTGGGGCCTGCCGGGATGATCTTCGTACCGTGCGAAGGGGGCATCAGCCACAACGAAATCGAGAATGCCGCACCGGATGATCTGGCGGCGGGGTGCGCGGTGTTGCTGCGGGCGATGCTGGCGGCTTCGGCGATGGTGGCGGGGGGGGAAGTCGCTGCCTGAAGATTGCGCGCTGGTCCCATAGTGCAAGGCCGTCGGTTTTGGTGTTGCGAGGGCAGGCCCCATCGCTGGCAAGCCAGCTCCCACAGGTTCGATGTTGCTCACCAGAATCGGATGCACAACCGGACCCTGTGGGAGCTGGCTTGCCAGCGATGGGGCCTGCCCTGACAACAAAAACTCCCTGCCCGATAATCCTCAGCGATTCAACACATCCCCCATCCACTGCAAATATTCCCCCCGCTCGGAAATCGAGTTGTGCCCCGAATCCGGCACAACCTTGAGCAGCGCAACACCTTTGGGGAAACTGCCCAGCAATCGCTCGGTGCTGGCGCGGGGAATGACCTCGTCATCACTCGCCGCCAGCAGCAACGTCGGCACGCGGATGTGCGCGGCGTACTTGCCTGACTCGAAGCGATCCTTTAGCAACCACTTCACCGGCACCCATGGGTATTGCCGCGCGGCGATTTCTTCGAGGCTGTTGTAGGGCGTGACCAGAATCAACTGCTGCACCGGGCGTTGACTGGCCAGGCGAACGGCGACACCCGAGCCCAGGCTGCGTCCGACCACGGCGATCTGTGTGTGGCTGGCATACACCTGATCGAACAATGCCAAGGCATCTTCGGCAATCGCCTCTTCGGATGGCGAACCACCGCTGCCGGCGAAGCCTCGGTAATTGAGCAGGTACAACGCGTACTCGGGAAAAGCTTGGGCGAACTCCGGCAAATTGCGCGAAACGTCCTCGGCATTGCCACCGAAATAGATCAACGCACGCGGGCCGACGCGTTCGCGGGTGGTGACCCAGATATCCGCATCCGGCATCGACAGTTTCAGCCGCGAATCCAGCGAATCGACGGCGCCGGGCTGCGGGAAATAGATCAGCGAGCGCTGAAAAACGAACAGCGCCGCGCACAGCACCAGGTACGCGGCGACGATCAATGCGACGAGTGACATCAGGGTTCGGGACATTCGGCTACTTTTAACGGGGTATGAAGGTTTGCTGTCGCAGTGTAGTCCAGCGGATGCAAGCGGCAGCCTGCGCACACAACGTGCAACAGATCCACGCTGCAGGGGAACCAGCATGAGCCACACTGAGGGTTACTCCCGTCGCCGATTGCTCACCCTGGCTGCCGGCGTTTCGGCGGTGTTCACCTTTGATCGGGCGTTGGCCACTGCCACGTCGTCCGCCGCTTCCGGAGGCCAAGCCATGCAGACCCGCGCCATCCCATCAAGCTCCGAGTCCCTGCCCGTGGTGGGCCTGGGCACCTATCGCGGCTTCGACGTCGCGTCGGGGGATCCGGCCTACCGGCAATTGCCGGTGGTGCTCGAGGAACTGTTCGCCAAGGGTGGCACGGTGGTCGACAGTTCACCCATGTATGGCCGCGCCGAAGAAACAACCGGTGAGCTGCTGTCGATCCACGAACCACGTTCGCCGGCGTTTCTGGCGACCAAGGTATGGACACGGGGGCGCAAGGAAGGCATCGCGCAGATGGAGCAGTCGTTCAGTCTGTTGCGTACCGAGCGTATCGACCTGATGCAGATTCACAATCTGCTCGACTGGCAAACCCACCTGCCAACCCTGCGCGAATGGAAGGAGCAGGGACGCATTCGCTACATCGGCATCACTCACTACACGTCGTCCGCTTATGACGAAGTCGAAGCAGTGCTGAAAGCCGAGCAACTGGACTTCCTGCAAATCAACTATGCCCTCGATGATCGTGGCGTGGAAAAACGCATCCTGCCGCTGTGCCGCGAGCGCGGTGTGGCGGTGATTTGCAACCGGCCGTTTGGTGGCGGAGAGTTGTTGGGAAGCCTCAAGGGCAAGCCGCTGCCCGCGTGGGTGTCGGATGTGCAGGTGAGCAGTTGGCCGCAGTTGGCGCTGAAATTTTTGCTGGCGCACCCGGCGGTCACTTGCGTGATTCCCGGCACCGGTAATCCGCGCTACATGGCGGATAACGTCAAGGCCGGGTTCGGGCCGACGCTCACCGATGCGCAGCGTCATCAGTTGATTGCGTTGGTGAGTTAGTTTTCACCGCGAAATCGCAACGCCTCCAGCAACAGCGCAAATGCCGGTGCCGCCTGACGCCGGCTCGGGTAGTAGAGGTGATAACCGTCAAACGTCGGGCACCAGTCTGCCAGCACCTGCACCAGGCGTCCTTCCGCCAGCAGAGGCGCGACGAGGTTTTCCGGGATGTAGCTCAAGCCGAAACCGTCCAGTGCGGCATCGAGCAACGGATAGACGCCGTTCAAGGTGATTTGCCCGGACACCCGCACGTTCAGGCTTTCGCCGTCCTTTTCGAATTCCCAGGTGTACAGCCCGCCGTTGGTGGGCAGGCGCAGATTGTTGCAGGCGTGCCCGGTCAGATCGCGTGGGGTGTCTGGCGCTGAACGAGTGGCAAAGTAGGCCGGCGAACCGACGACGGCCATGCGCATGTCCGGGCCGATGCGGGTGGCGATCATGCCTTGGGCAACGTCTTCACCCAAACGCACGCCGGCATCGAAACCCTGGCCTGCGATATCGACGAAACCGTAGTCGCAGCAGACCTCCACGGCGATGTCCGGGTATTGCGGCAGGAATGTTTTGAGCACCGGGCGCAGCAGCCAGTCCAGCGAGTGGTCGGTGGCGCTGATGCGGATCTTGCCCGCCGGGGTTTCACGCAGGTTGCTCAGGGCGGCGAGTTCCTGCTCGATCTCCTCGAAGCGCGGGCCGACGGTTTGCAGCAGATGTTCGCCGGCCTCGGTGGGGGAGACGCTGCGGGTGGTGCGGGTGAGCAGACGCAGGCCGAGGCGTGTTTCCAGTGCGCGAATGGTATGGCTGAGCGCCGATTGCGAGACGCCGAGCTTGGCCGCGGCTTTGGTAAAACTGCGCTCGCGCGCCACCGCTAGGAAAGCGAGCAGGTCGCTGGCGTTTTCACGAAGCATTGATTAGTTTCCTGCATAAGTTTTTTCAGATTCTAGTCGATTATCTAAACAGTGCAGCCCGGTAGAGTGAACGCATGTCTCGTGCAGGCGCTGCCGCAGGCTGCGATGTTTTGACGTCGTTTTTAGAATCAAGATCAAGAGATCGCAGCCTGCGGCGGCTCCTACAGGGGGATTCAATCATTTTTCTGGAGAATGCCATGAACCCGATTGCTGCCTCTGCGCTGACCCTTTCCTTGCTCGCTGGCGAGGTTCAAGCCAATGAACAAGTGCGTGTGACGGTAACCCCCAACGGTTCGCAACCCTCGGCCAAGGGTCCGGCCGATTGGTTCACCGGGACCGTACGCGTCGATGCGCCGTTCAAGGGCACCGACGAGGCGCGAGTCAGCGGCGCCACCGTTACCTTTGAGCCCGGCGCACGCACGGCGTGGCACACCCATCCGTTGGGTCAGACGCTGATTGTTACTGCCGGTTCAGGTTTTGTGCAGGAATGGGGCCAGCCGATTCGCGCGATTCGCCCCGGCGACACGGTGTGGATCGCACCGGGGGCCAAGCATTGGCACGGCGCAGCACCGACGACGGCGATGACGCATATCGCCATTGCTGAAATGCTGGACGGTCGTGTGGTGGAGTGGATGGAGCAGGTGAGTGAGGCGCAATATCCGCGCACCGAGTAACCCGATGACCCTCACCCCAGCCCTCTCCCAGTGGGAGAGGGTTAGGGTGAGGGGCTCTTCAGGTCTTCAGATCATCGCCGGCAAGGAATCGAGAATCTTGTCCAGCGTGATCGGATACTCCCGCACTCGCGCTCCGGTGGCGTTGTAGATCGCATTGGCCAGCGCCGCACTCACCCCGCAAATCCCTAACTCACCCACACCCTTGGCTTTCATGGGCGAGGAAATCGGGTCGGTCTCATCAAGGAAAATCACCTCCTGATGCGGGATGTCGGCATGCACCGGCACTTCGTATCCGGCCAGATCATGGTTGACGAAGAAACCGAGTTTTTTATCGACCGCCAATTCCTCCATCAACGCCGCGCCAACGCCCATGGTCATGGCGCCGATCACCTGACTGCGCGCCGCTTTCGGATTGAGAATCCGCCCGGCCGCGCACACCGCGAGCATCCGCCGCACACGAACTTCGCCCGTCGCCGCATCCACCGCTACTTCGACGAAGTGCGCGCCAAAGGTTGACTGCTGATACTGCTTTTCGAGGTCGGCGAATTCGATGCTGTCTTCAGCCACCACCTCGCCATTTTTTGCCGCCTCTCGCAGCGCCACACTCTTGCCGCCGACCCGCACCTGACCGTCAACAAACTCCGCCTGATCAGCCGCGAGGCCCATTTTTCCGGCGATCGCTTCACGCAGTTTCACGCACGCGGCATACACGCCGGCAGTCGAGCAATTGCCGCCAAACTGGCCGCCGGAACCCGCCGATACCGGGAAATTCGAATCGCCCAGCCGCACCACGACATCGTCGATGCCCACGCCCATCATTTCTGCGGCGGTCTGCGCGATGATCGTGTAGCTGCCGGTTCCGATGTCGGTCATGTCGGTTTCTACAGTGATCTTGCCGTCACGCTCGAGCCGCACCCGCGCGCCAGACTTCATAAGCAGGTTGTTGCGGATCGCCGCGCCGACGCCCATGCCGATCAGCCAGCGACCTTCGCGACGGCTGCCGGGTTTGGCGTTGCGCTTGTCCCAACCGAATTTTTCGGCGCCGGTTTGCAGACATTCGATCAAGCGTCGTTGCGAGAACGGGCGCTCGGTTTTTACCGGGTCGACCTGGGTGTCGTTGAGGATGCGGAACTGCACGGGATCGAGTTTGAGCTGTTCGGCCATTTCGTCCATGGCGATTTCCAACGCCATCAATCCCGGCGCTTCGCCGGGTGCGCGCATTGAGTTGCCTTCAGGCAGATCCAGCGGCGACAGACGCATGGTGACCAGACGATTTTGCGCCGCGTACAGCAACTGACTCGGCTGCGCCGCGACTTCGACCTTGCCCTCCGCGAGATTGCCCGACCAGCCTTCATGCGCGATGGCGGTGAGCTTACCGTCCGCGGTGGCGCCCATGCGGATACGCTGGATAGTGGCGGGGCGATGCGTGGTGTTGTTGGCGACCTGTGGGCGGGCGAGGGCGACTTTCACCGGTCTGCCGGCCATGCGCGCACCGAGGGCCGCGAGGATCGCGTCAGCGCGAATAAACAGTTTGCCGCCGAAACCGCCGCCGATGTAGGGCGAGATCAAGCGGACTTTTTCCTTGGGCAGGCCGAGGGTTTCGGCAATGTCGCCGACGCTCCAGGCGATCATCTGGTTCGACGTCCACAGCGTCAGTTGGTCGCCTTTCCAAGCGGCTAGAGTCGTGTGGGGTTCCATCATCGCGTGGGACTGGTCGGGGGTGGTGTAGGTCTGGTCGAATTGCACCGGGGCACCGGCGAACGCTGTCGCGAAATCGCCGTGGGTGACGTCGGGCATTTCTTCTTTCTGCTCGACGCCTTGGTCACGCACGCTGGCCAGATCGAACTCGCCTTTGCTCGCGACATAATCGACCTTCACCAGTTGTGCGGCGGCGCGGGCCTGCTCGAAGCTCTCGGCAACCACCAGTGCAACGGCCTGGTGGTAGTGCTGAATCTCGGGCCCGGCTAACAAATGCGCGGCGTTGTACTGGCCTTTGCCAAGTTTGCCGGCATTGTCGGCGGTGACGATGGCCAACACGCCGGGCGCAGCTTTTGCGTCGGCGAGATCAATGTGGCTGATGCGACCCTTGGCGATAGCCGAACCGACCATGAAACCGTAGGCCTGATCGGCCACGGCTTCATGCTGTTCGTAAGCGTAAGGCGCCTGGCCGCAAGTTTTCAGCTTGCCTTCGATACGATCGGTCGGCTTGCCGATCACCTTCAATTGATCGATCGGGTTGGTGGTGGCGGGCGTGTCGAATTTCATGCTTCTTCCCTCGCTTGCGCCAACACCGAACCGAGCGTGCGCTCGACCAGGGTCAGTTTGAATTGGTTGTCGTGAGTCGGCGTGGCGCCGTCGAGCAAGCGTTCGCTGACGGCTTTTGCGCCCTTGGGCAGCAGCGCTTCAGCCGCTTCCACGCGCCACGGTTTCGGCGCAATACCGCCGACCGCGACGCGGCCGCTGCCGTCCTTTTGCAGGATCAAACCCACGGACACGAGGGCAAAGGCGTACGAGGAACGATCGCGTACCTTGTGATAAATGTGCGTGCCACCCACCGGCGCAGGCAACGTCACGGCCGTGATGAATTCGCCGGCACCGAGGCTGGTTTCGATGTTCGGCGTGTTGCCCGGCAACAGGTGGAAATCGGCCATGGCGATGCTGCGGGTGCTGCCGTCGGGTTTCACCGTTTCAATCTGCGCATCTAAGGCGCGCATCGCAATCGCCATGTCGCTCGGGTGCGTGGCGATACAGGCGTCGCTGACGCCGATGATCCCCAACTGCCGGGTGACCCCGCCAATTGCCGAACAGCCACTGCCTGGATTGCGTTTGTTGCAGGCCTGATTTGTGTCGTAGAAGTACGGGCAGCGGGTGCGTTGCAACAGGTTGCCGGCGGTGGTCGCCATGTTGCGCAACTGTCCGGAAGCACCGGCGAGCAAGGCGCGGGACAGCAGCGCATAGTCTTTTCTGACCCGGGCGTCGGCCGCCAGATCGGTGTTGCGCACCAGCGCGCCGATGCGCAAACCGCCCTCGGGCGTGGCTTCGATCGTGTCGAGGCCCAGGTGGTTGACGTCGATCAGGTGCAGCGGGGTTTCGATGTCGAGTTTCATCAGGTCGAGCAGGTTGGTGCCGCCGGCGATGAACTTCGCGCCTTCGATCTGCGCTGCTTGCGCCGCTGCGGCAGGGGAGTCGGCACGGCTGTAATTGAACGGTCTCATGCCGGCACCTCCGCGACTTCAGTGATGGCTTCGATGATGTTCGAGTAGGCGCCGCAGCGGCAGATATTGCCGCTCATGCGCTCCTGGAATTCGGAAGCGATCAGTTGTGGCGACTCGGTCAGGCTGGGGCTGACGTGGCTGGGAATGCCGTCGCGGATTTCCTTGATAACGGCGACTGCCGAGCAGATCTGCCCCGGCGTGCAGTAACCGCATTGATAGCCATCATGCTTGATGAACGCGGCTTGCATCGGGTGCAGGTTGTCCGGCATGCCGAGGCCTTCGATAGTGGTGATCTCACTGCCTTCGTGCATCACCGCCAGCGTCAGGCATGAGTTGATCCGCCGACCATCGGCGATCACCGTGCAGGCACCGCACTGGCCGTGGTCGCAGCCTTTTTTGCTGCCGGTCAGGTGCAGGTGTTCACGCAAGGCGTCGAGCAGGGTGGTGCGGTTGTCGACTTCAAGGGACTGGGGTTTGCCATTGACTTGAATGGTCACTTTGTTCATGGCCGGTTGCTCCAGGTTGGCGGCGTAGGCCTTGAGGCTGATGAATGGCGGCATCGCGAACGCCGTTGCGGTGACGGCGCCGAGAATCATAAATTTACGTCGGGAAATCGGCATGGTTCGATTCCTATTTCTCTCAATCAGGCGGCAGGTTTGCGAAAGGCCCATAGGGGCATGCCGGCATGTTTGCCAGTCTCGGTCTAGGAGTGACCGCTGGAGGGAGGAAAAGGTTTTTGCGGATTTTCGCTATAGAGTTATTTACTCAGCTCATGAATCAGCAAATGGACACGCTTCCCTGTAGGAACTGCCGAAGGCTGCGATCTTTTGATCTTGCCAAACAAAGTCAAAAAATCGCAGCCTTCGATAGCTCCTGCAGGGGGGGTTAGTGGCCGCCGACGACCATGTGGGTGAATGGTGAAACGTAGGCCTGCAACGTCACCAACCCGCCCACCAGAATCGCCAGCACAATCGAGTGGAAGAACACGTAGCGCAGAATCTCGCCCTCATGCCCATACCAACGGGTTGCCGTGGATGCGACCACAATCGACTGCGCATCGACCATTTTGCCCATCACCCCACCGGAACTGTTGGCCGCTGCCATCAGCACCGGGCTGATGCCAAGTTGTTCCGCCGTCACCCGTTGCAGTCCGCCGAACAGCACGTTGGACGCGGTGTCGGAGCCGGTCAGTGCCACCCCGAGCCAGCCGAGCAGGGTGCCGAACATCGGGTAGAAAATCCCCGTCGCCGCGAACGCCAGGCCCATGGTTGCGTCCAGGCCTGAGTAGCGCGTGAGGAACCCCAGTGCCAGCATCGCCGCGATGGTGATCAGCGAAAAACGTACCACCCACAGTGTGCGCAGGTATTGCTTGATCAGTTGCGGGATCGAATAGCCCATCAGTAAACCGCCGACAATCGCCGCCAGTAAAATTCCGCTGCCGGTGCTGGTCAACCAGGTGAACTTGTAGACCGCCTCTTCGGTTTTCGGCGCAGGCACCACAGGCGGCACCTTCTCGACCTGTTGATGCAGCGTCGTGAACACGATGGCCGGGGCGAAGATCGGATTGGCCTCGCGCATCGGTTTGCCTTGCGGATCGAGTTTGGCTGATTGCGTGACCGGATCAATTGCCGGCCGAGTGTCGAACAGGTTCTTGAAACCCTGCGTGCCCCAAGCGAACACGAACACTGTGAGGATGAACCACGGCATCCACGCGCGCATCACGGCCGGGCGCGCCTGGTCGCTGAATGCGGCGCTGGCGGTGACTTTTTCTTCATCGACCCTGGAGTTGTCGACCCGACCGGACAGCGCCGCCGAGGTGTGAATGGTCGCCGGTTTCCAGACCTTCAGGAACAGCGTCAGGCAGGCCATGGAAATCAAC
The DNA here is from genome assembly GCF_044218815.1 of Pseudomonas sp. A0308. Classification (NCBI taxonomy): domain Bacteria; kingdom Pseudomonadati; phylum Pseudomonadota; class Gammaproteobacteria; order Pseudomonadales; family Pseudomonadaceae; genus Pseudomonas; species Pseudomonas sp. A0308. Next base: position 850,110 of record NZ_CP162581.1, on the reverse strand, counting down.
GCGGCGATCACGTCCACCAACATCGGGCCGTGGTAGTTCGATACCAGAAACTGCGGCACGGCGAAGCTGACCCCGGCCACCAGAATCGCCGGCCAGACCTCGAGCATCTTGCGCCACCCGGCGAACGCCCAGATCAGCCAGAACGGCACCAGCACCGAGAAGAATGGCAGTTGCCGACCGACCATCATCGACAGCTCCATCTCGTCCAGTCCGGTGACTTTGGCGAGTGTGATGATCGGTGTGCCGAGTGCGCCGAAAGCCACCGGCGCAGTGTTGGCGATCAGGGCCAGGCCAGACGCGGCCAGCGGCGAAAAACCGAGGCCGATGAGGATTGCCCCGGTCACCGCCACCGGCGTACCGAAGCCTGCCGCACCTTCGAAGAAAGCACCGAAGCAAAAGGCGATCAGCAGCAACTGCAAACGGCGATCATCGGTGATCCGCGCCAGCGAATCCTGCAGCACTTTGAACGAGCCGTTCTCGGTGGTCAGGCGATGCAGAAAGATGATGTTGAGCACTATCCAGCCGATCGGCAGCAAGCCATTGGCCGCACCGAACAGTGCTGCCGAACCGGCCATGGAGGCGGGCATGCCGAACGCAAAGATCGAGATCAACAGCGCTGAAGCCAGTGCAAGCAGCGCCGCCAGATGCGCTTTGACGTGAAAGAACGCCAGCGCCGCCAGCATCACCACCACCGGGACGGCGGCCATGAGCGTGGAGATCACCGGATTGCCAAACGGGTCGTAGATTTGCTGCCATACCATGGTCCACCTCTGCTTTTTGTTATTGAGGGTGCAGATCCATTGCATGGGGTTGGGCTGCAAGCAGTATAGGTGGCATCTCGCCGCTGTTCGGGATGGGCGGGCGAGGCGATAAACGGTCATTAGTGGCCACTGAATCATCCCTGGTTTACCCGGTCGTATTGACGGCTGCGCGCACCGCGTCCTGAAGGCGAGGGCGGCGTGGCCGATTCCGTCGTCAAGACCTTGGTTTTAGGGATGTGTTGAATGAAGCGCGCTACAACGATGCTGCTGACCGTTACCGCCGCCGTATTGCTCGGCGGCTGTGTGGCGGATTTTGATGATGACCACCGCCACGGCCGGCATTACGACCGCGACCATGGGCGCCATTACGACAATGACCGGCGCTGGGACGACCGCGATGACGACCGCCGCGATGGCCGTCGCTATCACCGCGATAGGGATGATGATTGATTGAATACAAGAGGGCGTTCCCGCAAAGGAACGCCCTCGATCATTGGCACTCAGTCATCAAATAAAACGAGCGCTCGCCTGGACGCGGGAACGCGCAGGCACAGAGGCCTCGAGATCCAGCAAATGGGTGGCGAGAATGTCGCTCAGAAAGCGGAACTGATCGTTGATGCCGACCACTTCATTGCTGAAATGATTGGTCGCGGCGGGCATCAGCAGATCTTCGAAATCTTCGTTGAACACCAGTGATTGTGCCTTGTGCGACACAGGTTGCTGGTCGTAGTAGTTGCTGCCGAACACCGGAAAACTCACGGAGAGTGCGATGGTGTGAATCATGATGTGAACTCCTCGTTGCGGTTCGGATGTAGCCATCGTGCCCTGCGTGGGCGGCAGACGGAAGGTGATCGTCGCAATGGTGAATATCGACGGCATTGATGGTCGAGTTTTGCGGCGCTTTGGCTGGCCCCATCGCTGGCAAGCCAGCTCCCACAGTGATCTTCGGTGAATACAAATTCAGGAACGACGCGAAACCTGTGGGAGCTGGCTTGCCAGCGATGCGGCCAGAACATCCAGCAACACCGCCGACTGACCCACCTATACTCAAATCTGCTCCCTCCTCATTTAAAGGACACACCCACCGTGAGCCTGCGTGCGCTGGTCGTCGCCGCGCTGTTTTTGCTGGCCGGCTGCGCCACGTCGGCCCGGGCTCCAGTGACCGCTGTGCAGGCTGTGGTGGTGTCGCCCGCGACCTGGCAACAGATCGACCGCGAAATCGTCAACGCATCGCAGCAAGCCACCGAGCAGGTCAAGTTGTTCGCCCGGGGCTCAATGGAACATTGGCGCACTCGCGTCTATCAGCAAACTGAAGAAAATTTCATCCCGTGGTTCAGCAGCTACTGGACCCAGGAATGGCTGTCGATGAAGGTCAGCTGGTACTCGATCAGCGCCGGTGACGAGCAGGATGCCTCGGCCAAGCGCCTGGCGACGTATCTGCTTGATCAGTATCAGAAAAGGGTGCTTGCGCCGGTCGCGGTGGAGGTAGACCCGGATGCGATCCTGGGCCAGTCCACGGCGTTCTATGCAGAGCTGATGGCTCGGCAGATGCCGCTCATCGCCCAGCGTCACCGCGTGCCAATTGCCCAGCTCAACGGTCGTTTGCAGAAGATCCCGGCCATTGCCCTCGGACCACCGCCGGCGCGGGATGCCTCGCTGTACAAAGTCATCAGCACCGAACCGTTGAACAGCCTGCCGGCATACGCGGCTCTGATCGACAAGATTCACACCGACGGCGGCGCCAGAGGCATCGCGTCGACCGACGCCGGCATGGCACCCGTCGCCAAGCGGGCGAGCCAGCGAATGGAGGCGGAAATGGCTCCCCGCGGTGCCGCCAGTGCAGTCGCGGCAGCGGCGGGCAAACTGGCCGGGGCGATGATTTCCGTCGGCGTGATGGGCATCCGCGCGATCCTCCAGGCCAACGACCGGCCCGACAGTGAGGCGCTGATACGCAGCAGCCTGGGCAACACTTTCGATAAGGCCTGGCTGAAACTGGTGCAGAACCCGACCACTGGCGTGATGGCCGGCACGCTGCACATGGCCGGGCAGGTCGAGCGCAATCTCGGTGGGCTTGATGAGCCGTCGGTCGGGTTTGGGGCGAATCGTGTCGAATGGCGTCCGCCGGAATCGACTACCCAGCAGATCGAACCCAACGTACCAGGAGAATGATCATGGCTTACATCGATATTTTTGTAGCGCCGGTCCCGACCGCCAATCGCGAGCAGTACAAAAAGCACGCTGAAATCGCAGCGGTGATCTTCAAGGAATACGGCGCCCTGAGCGTGGCCGAATGCTGGGGCGATGATGTGCCGGACGGCAAGCTCACGTCGTTCCCGATGGCGGTAAAACTCAAGGAAGGTGAAACCGTCGCGTCCGGCTGGCTGATCTGGCCCGACAAGGCCACTCGCGATACCGGCATGGCGAAAATGATGGAAGACCCGCGCATGCAACCGGACGTCAACCCGATGCCGTTTGATGGACAGCGGATGATCTTCGGCGGCTTCCAGTACCTCATCGAACCTTGAAAAAAAACCCAGCAGGGGTGAGCCTGCCCGGGATTGGGTGGTCGTGCCCACCACGGTTCTTTGCTGAGGACCTCGCGCATGGCGGCCTCCGGTTGATGGCAATCCTTGAACTATAGACCGGTGTCGCGAGTCGTCAGATCAGGCTGTGTAGAATCACGCCGACTACCAGAAACGCAGGAGCCCGGCCATGACCGATGACGCGCACAGGGATGAACCCTCCAAACGCCTGTTTTTTGCGCTGGACTGCCCGCCGGCACAGCGTAAGGCGATTGCACAGTGGCGCGCGGAGTTGGGCCTGAGAACCGGCAAGTCAGTGCCGGCGGACAACTTTCATCTGACGCTGCTGTTTCTCGGCGCAGTGCCGCTGGCCCAGATCGGCGGAGTCTGTGAGGCGGCTGGCAAAGTGGGCACGCCGGGGGAGGTGTTGCAGATTTCACTGGATCGCCTGCAGGTCTGGCACCGTGCCGGGGTGTTGGCATTGGCGCCGGATCAGGCTCCGCAAGCGTTGCTGCGATTAGCCTATGGGCTTGAACAGGCGATGCTGCCATTCGGTTTTGAAGAGACGGCCCACGAGTTTCGTCCGCACCTGACTCTGGCCCGTGACTACCGGGCGCCGGAGCCGGAATCGGCCACGCCGCCAGAGTTTTTCCTGCGTGCCGAGCGCTTTGCGTTGTTTGAATCGCACAAGGGCCGCTACCGGATTCTGCAGGATTGGCCACTGACCTGAGCGACAAAAAAAGGCGCCCGAGGGCGCCTGAAATTCACCTGAGCCGAGGGAGCCAGGTGAGGCCGTTCATATGCAGGATGCAGCGGTGGTAAGGCGCTGCGTGAACGGAAAAGCACTGCACAAAACCAGTGTGGGAGCGAGCCTGCTCGCGAAAGCTGTGGGTCAGGCAATGAATGGGTTAAGTGTGCCGACGCCTTCGCGAGCAGGCTCGCTCCCACAGTTGATTTGCGCTTGAATCACTTGCCGAGTTTCACCCGCGTCCAGCCGCGAGTCATGATCCGCTGGGTCGCAATCGGCTGATCCGGCACCGCATACAGCGTCGCCATCACCGCTTGCGAGGGGTACGAGCCCGGGTCGTTACGGATCGCTTCGTCCACCAATGGCGTCGCCGCCGAGTTGGCGTTGCTGTAGCCGTTGCTGTTGGTGATCTCGGCGATGATGTCCGGACGCATCAAAAAGTCCATGAACAGATACGCATTGTCGACGTTCGCCGCATCACGCGGGATGGCGACCATGTCGTAGAAACTGCCGGCGCCTTCCTTGGGAATGCTGTAGTCGATCTTCACCTTGTTGCCCGATTCCGCCGCGCGGGCCTTGGCCTGCAGGACGTCACCGGAGTAACCGACCGCCACGCAGATATTGCCGTTGGCCAGGTCCGAGATGTACTTCGAGGAATGGAAATACGCCACGTTGGGGCGGATTTTCATGAACAGCGCTTCGGCTTCCATGATGTGCGCCTTGTCCTTGTCGTTCACCGGGTAACCCAGGTAGTGCAGGGCGGCCGGGATCATTTCGGTCGGCGAGTCGAGGAAACTGATGCCGCAGGCCTTCAGCTTTTCAGCGTTTTCCGGCTTGAACAGCAAGTCCCAGGAGTTGGTCGGGGCGTTGGCGCCGAGTACTTCCTTGACCTTGGCCGGGTTGAAACCGATGCCGATCGAGCCCCACATGTACGGGAACGCGTGAGCGTTGTCCGGATCACTGGCGGCGGCATTTTTCAGCAGCACCGGGTTGAGATTCTTCCAGTTCGGCAACTTCGATTTGTCCAGCGGCTGATAGACGCCAGCCTTGATCTGCTTGGCCAGGAAACTGTTGGACGGCACGACGATGTCGTAGCCGGATTTGCCCGCCAGCAAGCGCGCCTCAAGGGTCTCGTTGCTGTCGAAGACGTCGTAGGTCACACGGATGCCGGTCTCGTCTTCGAACTTCTTGACGGTGTCCGGCGCGATGTAATCGGACCAGTTGTAAACACGCAGCACTTTGTCGTTGGCCTGGGCGCCCATGACGATTGCGCCCATTAAGGACAGTGTCAGCAGAGTCCTGCCAAACATTTTCATCGGTACAACTCCATTTTTTTATTCAAAAACACAAAGCCCAAACCTGGTCGACTACGCCCGTTATGTAGGAGCTGTCGAGTGAAACGAGGCTGCGATCTTTTGATCTTCAACAACAAAGGCAAAAGATCGCAGCGTGCCGCAGCTCCTACAGGTTATGCGGTGGCGGCGCGTGGCGGTTGCTGCCACGACTCGTTCGCCGTCTGATCCATCGCTTCCTGAATCGCCCGCTTGCGATTGGCCTCAGCCTTGCGGCCGAAGTACCAGACCAGGAAAGTCACCAGCGACACCGCCAGCAGAATCAGACTCGCCACCGCGTTGATCTCCGGCTTCACGCCCAGACGCACCGCCGAGAACACTTCCATCGGCAGGGTGGTGGAGCCGGGGCCGGAGACGAAGCTCGCCAACACCAGGTCATCCAGCGATAAGGCAAACGACATCATCCCGCCCGCCGCCAGCGACGGCGCGATCATCGGAATGGTGATCAGGAAAAACACCTTGAACGGTTTCGCGCCCAGATCCATCGCCGCTTCTTCAATCGACAGGTCCAGTTCACGCAGGCGGGCGGAGACTACCACCGCCACATAGGCTGCACAAAACGTGGTGTGGGCGATCCAGATCGTGACAATGCCACGCTCCTGCGGCCAGCCGATCAGTTGCGCCATCGCCACAAACAGCAGCAACAACGACAGACCGGTGATCACTTCAGGCATCACCAACGGCGCGGTGACCAGGCCGCCAAACAGCGTGCGACCCTTGAAGCGCGTCACCCGAGTCAGCACGAACGCAGCCAGAGTACCGAGTGCCACAGCAGCAATCGCGGTGTAGCAGGCGATTTCCAGCGAGCGCACCACCGAACCCATCAGTTGCGTGTTGTCGAGCAAGCCGGTGTACCACTTGATCGACCAGCCGCCCCACACCGTCACCAGTTTCGAGGCGTTGAACGAGTAGATCACCAGGATCAGCATCGGCAGATAGATGAACGTCAGGCCGAAGATCAACATGAACTTTGCAAAACCGAAGCGTTTCATCCCCGTGCCTCCATCTCTTTGGCCTGGCTGCGGTTGAACAGCAGAATCGGCACAATCAGGATCAACAGCATCACCACCGCCAGAGCAGACGCCACCGGCCAGTCGCGGTTATTGAAGAACTCTTGCCACAGCACGCGACCGATCATCAGCGTCTCCGGGCCACCCAAAAGTTCGGGAATCACGAACTCGCCCACCACCGGAATGAACACCAGCATGCAGCCTGCGATGATGCCGTTCTTGGCCAGCGGTACGGTGATTTTCCAGAAGTTGTTGAAGTTGCTCGAACCCAGGTCCGACGCGGCTTCAAGCAGACTGCCGTCGTGTTTCACCAGGTTGGCGTACAGCGGCAACACCATGAACGGCAGGTAGGCGTAAACCACGCCGATATACACCGCCGTGTTGGTGTTGAGGATCTCGATCGAGTGATCGGTCAGGCCAGTCCACATCAGGAAACTGTTGAGCAAACCGTTGTTGCTGAGAATGCCCATCCACGCGTAAACGCGGATCAGGATCGCGGTCCAGGTCGGCATCATGATCAACAGCAGCAGGACATTTTGCGTTTCCTTGCCGGTCTTGGTGATCGCATAAGCCATCGGGAAGCCGATCACCAGGCACATCAGCGTGCTCAGCGCCGCGACCTTCAACGACCCGAGGTAGGCCGACAGATACAGCTCGTCTTCGCCGAGCATGGTGTAGTTGCCGATGTTCAGCAGCAGCTGGAATTTCTGTTCGGCGTAGGTGTAAATCTCCGAGTACGGCGGGATCGACAGCGCAGCTTCCGAGAAACTGATCTTCATCACCAGGAAAAACGGCAGCATGAAGAACAGGAACAGCCAGATGAACGGAATACCGATCACCAGTTTTCGGCCACTGGGCACCAGGCGCAGGAATTGCTGATTGAAAGTTCTCATGAGCGCAGTACCACGCCGCTGTCGTCTTCCCACCAGACGTAAACCTTGTCGTCCCAGGTCGGTCGCGCGCCACGGCGTTCAGCGTTGGCCATGAACGACTGGACGATTTTGCCGCCCGGCAATTGCACGTAAAACACCGAGTGACCGCCAAGGTAGGCGATGTCATGCACCTTGCCTTCGGACCAGTTGTATCGGAACTCGGGCTGGGTCGTGCTGACGAGCATTTTTTCCGGCCGGATCGCGTAGGTGACCGACTTGTCCTGCACCGAGGTGCTGACGCCGTGACCGACGTAGATCTTCTGCTGCAAGTCCGGGCTGTGGATGATCGCGTGACCTTCGAGGTCTTCAACCACCGTGCCGTCGAAGGCGTTCACGTTGCCGATGAACTCGCAGACCATACGGCTGACGGGTGCTTCATAGATGTCAATCGGGCTGCCGATCTGCGCGATCCAGCCCAGGTGCATGATCGCGATCCGCTCGGCCATGGTCATGGCTTCTTCCTGGTCGTGAGTCACCATCACGCAGGTCACGCCGACGCGCTCGATGATCTCAACCAGCTCCAGCTGCATTTGCGAACGTAGCTTTTTATCCAGCGCACCCATCGGTTCGTCGAGCAGCAACAGCTTTGGCCGTTTCGCCAGCGAGCGGGCGAGGGCGACACGTTGGCGCTGACCACCGGAGAGTTGATGCGGTTTGCGTTTGGCGTATTGGGTCATGTGCACCAGACGCAGCATTTCTTCAACGCGGGCGTCGATTTCACTGGCTGGCAAACGGTCCTGCTTGAGGCCGAAGGCGATGTTCTGCGCGACGGTCATGTGCGGGAACAGCGCGTAGGACTGGAACATCATGTTGATCGGCCGCTCGTACGGCGGCATGTCGGTGATGTCCACACCGTCGAGCAGAATCCGCCCTTCAGTCGGGCGCTCGAAACCGGCAAGCATGCGCAGCAGGGTCGATTTACCCGAGCCGGAGCCGCCGAGCAGGGCAAAGATTTCGCCCTGATGGATCTCCAGGGATACATCGTCAACTGCGATGGTTTCGTCGAACTTCTTGGTGACACGATCGATCTTCACCAACACCTTTTTCGGTTGCTGATGACCTTCAAGTGCCTTCCTGTAAGTGCTGGAGGCGTTTGCCATGTGAAACTCCCAACAGGTTTCAGTGCCTGGCCAATGTGGCCAGGCTTAAGTGGATTGCAAGCCTGTAAGCACATTCCCGGTCGGATCTGAGCAATACCCTGTGGGAGCTGGCTTGCCAGCGATGAGGCCGTCACCTTCAACATAAAGGGTGACTGACCCACCGCCATCGCTGGCAAGCCAGCTCCCACAGGGTTTTGCATTGATCCAACGGGTACTGCTCATACCGATCCGGCTTGTTCGGCGCCGCCGTCCTGGCTGCCTGGGTCGTACTTGTTGTTATTACGGGTGTTGTTTTTCACGAATGACGGATGTGCGCAGGCACACCCGACTTGCGTGGGGGCAGTAAATCGTCAGGTATTGTTTGCTGATATCAGCGCTGGTTGCGTCGCGCCGCCCGTTGCCGGCAAGCCTCACCGAAGGCCTGAAAAATCTTCAGGTAGTTCGGGTTGTCCAGCACCTGCCACTCTGGGTGCCATTGCACGCCGAGGGCAAAGGTCGGGCTGTGCTCCACCGAGATCGCCTCGATCAGACCATCCGGCGCCACCGCTTCGGCACGCAGGCCGGGCGCGAGGCGGTCGATGCCCTGACTGTGAATGGAATTGACCTGGAACTCGCCGGGCAACTCCAGCGCTTCGAACACGCCGCCGCCAAGCACCGTGACCGCATGAGCCGGTGCGTATTGCACGGCCACATCCGGGCTGTCCGCTTCGCGGTGATCGAGCATGCCCGGCAGCTCATGCACCTTCTGATGCGGGCTGCCGCCAAATGCCACGTTCATCTCCTGGAAGCCGCGGCAAATGCCCAGCACCGGAACGCCCGCCGCAATGGCAGCACGCAATAAAGGAAGGGTCGTGGCATCCCGCGCCGGGTCGTGATCCGTACCGGGTACGCTGGCCGGGCCTTGATAGTGGAAAGGTTCCACGTTTGAAGGCGAGCCGGTCAGCAGCAGACCGTCGAGTTGACCGAGCAGGTCCTCGATTTCAGTCAGGTTACCAAGGGAAGGAATGACCACCGGCAGCCCCTGGGCGCCAACGCTGACAGCACGTACGTACTTGTCGCCGCTGATGTGATAGGGGTGCAGGCCAATCTGTTTGACGCACGCAGTAACGCCGATCAATGGCTTGAATGCCATTTTTATTCACCTCGAAGTTTGACACTTGAACGAGCTTTTCCGGAGCTTAGCGTCGTTGATTTTAATTAACAACTCCCGTGTAAAAAATTCTAAACGCCGCTCATCAAATCTTCATGATTGGCAGGCGTCTGGCGCCTGTTTTGGCACGCAGGTGTCAAGAAAAGCCCTAAAAATAAAGGCTGAGCGGCAGGGTGTTCGCTATTGACTTCACTTTGCCGTTCGGGTTGACTGGCTCGGCGAAACAGCAGTGAACATAATAATTAACAGCTAAATAGGTGCATCATGTCGGTCCCTCTGCGTACCGTTCAACTCAACGAAGCAAACGCATTCCTTAAGAAATATCCTGAGGTTTTGTACGTCGACCTTCTGATTGCGGATATGAACGGTGTGGTGCGCGGCAAGCGCATCGAACGCACCAGTCTTCATAAGGTTTACGAGAAAGGCATCAACCTGCCGGCCTCGCTCTTTGCCCTCGACATCAACGGCTCCACGGTGGAAAGCACCGGCCTGGGCCTGGACATCGGCGACGCCGACCGCATCTGCTATCCGATCCCCGGCACCCTCAGCATCGAGCCGTGGCAGAAGCGCCCAACCGCACAACTGTTGATGACCATGCACGAACTTGAAGGCCAGCCGTTCTTCGCTGACCCGCGTGAAGTGCTGGCTAACGTCGTGCGCAAGTTCGATGAAATGGGCCTGACCATCTGCGCCGCGTTCGAACTGGAGTTCTACCTGATCGACCAGGACAACGTGAACGGCCGTCCGCAGTCGCCACGCTCGCCGGTTTCCGGCAAGCGCCCGGTGTCGACTCAGGTCTACCTGATCGACGACCTCGACGAATACGTCGACTGCCTGCAAGACATCCTCGAAGGCGCGAAAGAGCAGGGCATCCCGGCTGACGCCATCGTCAAGGAAAGTGCCCCGGCGCAGTTCGAAGTCAACCTGCATCACGTCTCCGATCCGATCAAGGCCTGCGACTACGCCGTCCTGCTCAAGCGTCTGGTGAAGAACATCGCCTACGACCACGAGATGGACACCACCTTCATGGCCAAGCCGTATCCGGGCCAGGCAGGTAATGGTCTGCACGTACATATTTCGATCCTGGACAAAGAAGGCAACAACATCTTCGCCAGCGAGGATCCCGAGCAGAACGCCGCGCTGCGACATGCGATCGGCGGTGTGCTGGAGACCCTGCCTGCGCAAATGGCCTTCCTCTGCCCGAACGTCAACTCGTACCGTCGCTTCGGCGCGCAGTTCTACGTGCCGAACTCGCCGAGCTGGGGCATCGACAACCGCACTGTTGCAGTACGTGTGCCGACCGGTTCTGCAGACGCGGTGCGCATCGAGCATCGTGTCGCCGGTGCCGATGCCAACCCGTACCTGCTGATGGCCTCGGTGCTGGCCGGTATCCACCACGGCCTGACCAACCAGATCGAACCGGGTGCCCCAGTCGAGGGCAACAGCTACGAGCAGAACGAACAGAGCCTGCCGAACAACCTGCGCGACGCATTGCGTGAGCTGGACGACAGCGAAGTCATGGCCCGCTACATCGACCCGCTGTACATCGACGTGTTTGTCGCGTGCAAGGAGAGCGAGCTGGCCGAGTTCGAAAACTCGATTTCTGACCTTGAGTACAACTGGTATCTGCATACCGTTTAAAGCCCAGCACCATCCCCTGTAGGAGCTGCCGAAGGCTGCGATCTTTTGACTTTGTTTTTCAGGATCAAGATCAAAAGATCGCAGCCTTCGGCAGCTCCTACAGGGTATCGGGTTACCAGATTTTGATCGGCGGCGTTCGTCCGCTGCTCACCACCCCCTCGTCGAGCCATAACAATGACAACGACCCGCAACGACTGGGAACAACGCTTCCAGTCCCTGACCATTGAATCCCGCGCGTTCATCAACGGTGAATACCGCCCGGCGATCAGCGGCGACACCTTTGAATGCCTGAGCCCCGTTGACGGCCGTTTTCTGGCCTCCGTCGCCAGCACCGATGAAGCCGACGCCAACCTCGCCGTGGAAGTCGCGCGCCAGTCTTTCGAATCCGGCGTGTGGGCCAACAAGGCCCCGGCCGAGCGCAAGCGCATCCTGATCCGCTTCGCTGATCTGATCCTGCAGAACCAGGAAGAACTGGCGCTGCTGGAAACCCTCGACATGGGTAAACCGATCAGCGACTCGATGAGCATCGACATCCCGGCGACCGCCAACGCGATCCGCTGGAGCGCTGAAGCCGTCGACAAGATCTACGACGAAGTCGCGGCCACACCGCACGACCAGCTCGGCTTGATCACTCGTGAGCCTTGCGGCGTCGTGGCGGCCATCGTGCCGTGGAACTTCCCGCTGATCATGGCCAGCTGGAAATTCGCCCCGGCCCTGGCGGCGGGTAACTCGTTCATCCTCAAGCCTTCGGAAAAGTCTCCGCTGACCGCGATCCGCATCGCCCAGTTGGCGCTGGACGCCGGCATTCCGAAAGGCGTGTTCAACGTCCTGCCAGGCTTCGGCCACACCGTCGGCAAGGCGTTGGCGTTGCACATGGACGTCGACGTGCTGGCCTTCACCGGCTCCACGGCGATTGCCAAGCAACTGATGATTTACGCCGGCCAGAGCAACATGAAACGCGTCTGGCTCGAAGCCGGCGGCAAGAGCCCGAACGTGGTGTTTGCCGACGCACCGGACTTGCGCGCTGCGGCGCAAGCAGCGGCCGGCGCCATCGCCTTCAACCAGGGCGAAGTCTGCACCGCCGGTTCGCGTCTGCTGGTCGAGCGTTCGATCCGTGAGCAGTTCATTCCGCTGCTGGTGGAAGCACTGCAAGCGTGGAAACCCGGTCACGCCCTGGATCCGGCGACCACCGTCGGCGCCGTGGTCGATCAGCGTCAACTCGACAACGTGCTGCGTTACATCAGCATCGGTCGCGAGCAGGGCGCCGAGCTGATTGCCGGTGGCCAACGCACCCTTGAAGAAACCGGTGGCCTGTATGTGCAGCCTGCGCTTTTCGATGGCGTGACCAACGCCATGACCATCGCTCAGGAAGAAATCTTCGGCCCGGTGCTGTCGCTGATCACCTTCGACACCGTTGAAGAAGCGCTGCAGATCGCCAACGACAGCATCTTCGGCCTCGCCGCCGGGGTCTGGACCAGCAACCTGAGCAAGGCGCACACCTTTGCTCGTGGCCTGCGTGCCGGCAGCGTCTGGGTCAACCAGTACGACGGCGGCGACATGACCGCGCCGTTCGGTGGCTTCAAACAGTCGGGCAACGGTCGCGACAAATCGCTCCACGCGTTCGACAAGTACACCGAGCTGAAAGCGACCTGGATCAAGCTCTAATTCTTTTACAGCGGCGGTTGCTGGCGTGAGCCGGCGACCCTCGGAGAACCGTATGAAACAACAACACGTAAACAGCTACTACGCCGCCACTCGCAACGAAGTCATCGACTTTCCGACCCTCGAAGAAGCGGTGGATTGCGACGTCTGCATCATCGGCGCCGGTTACACGGGCCTGTCCTCGGCACTGTTCCTCGCCGAGGCTGGCTATAAAGTCACGGTGCTGGAAGCGGCGAAAGTCGGCTACGGCGCGAGCGGCCGTAACGGCGGGCAACTGGTTAACTCCTACAGCCGCGACGTCGACGTGATCGAAGAGCGTTACGGCGACAAGACCGCCGAAATCCTGGGCAGCATGATCTTCGAAGGCGCCGACATCATTCGTTCGCGCATCAAGCAATACGACATCAAATGCGACTACCGTCCGGGCGGTATCTTCGCGGCGATGAACAAGAAACAACTGAATGGTCTGGCCGAGCAGAAGAAAAACTGGGAACGCTACGGCAACCGCAATCTGAAGATGCTCGACGCTGCGGACATTCGTCGCGAAGTCGGCTCCGACGCCTACGTCGGTGGTCTGCTGGACTTGCAGGGCGGCCACGTGCACCCACTCAACCTGGCCCTCGGGGAAGCTGCTGCCATCGTGAGTTTGGGCGGCAAGATCTACGAGCAATCGGCCGCGGTGGAAATCACCTACGGCGAGCCAAATGTCGTGCGCACCGCCAAAGGTCTGGTCCGCGCCAAGTACCTGTTGATCGCTGGCAACGCCTACCTGCCGCAAGGCCTCGACAACCGCGTCACCGCGAAAAGCATGCCCTGCGGCTCGCAAATCGTCGTCACCGAACCGTTGACCGAGAAACAGGCACGCAGCCTGATCACCAACAACTACTGCGTCGAAGACTGCAACTATCTGTTGGATTACTACCGCCTCACCGCCGACAACCGTTTGCTGTACGGCGGCGGCGTGGTCTACGGCGCGCGTGAACCGGACGACATCGAACAACTGATCCGCCCGAAGATTCTCAAGACCTTCCCGCAGCTCAAAGACGTGAAAATCGACTACCGCTGGACCGGCAATTTCCTGCTGACCATGTCCCGCATGCCGCAATTCGGCCGTATCGAGAAAAACGCCTACTACATGCAAGGCTACAGCGGCCACGGCGTCACCTGCTCGCACCTGGCCGGCAAACTGATCTCGGAAATGATCCGCGGCGATGCCGAACGCTTCAACGCGTTCGCGTCCTTGCCACACATGCCAATGCTCGGCGGCCGCACCTTCTCCGCCCCGCTGACCGCCCTCGGCGCCGTCTACTACTCGCTGCGCGATCGTTTCGGCATCTAAGCTAGTAATGTTCAAAATGTGGGAGCTGGCCTGCCAGCGATGGCGCCTGTAAAGACGCCATCACTCCAACTGACAACCACAAAACCTGTGGGAACTGGCTTGCCAGCGATGACGGCCTGACAACCTCCACAAAGCCAACTGACACAAAAGAGATCCAACTGTGGGAGCGAGCCTGCTCGCGAAGAGGTCATATCAGCCAACATCGCCGTCGTCTGACACACCGCTTTCGCGAGCAGGCTCGCTCCCACAGTGACTGCATTACCAAGGCAAGAGCGACTTTTCCCCCACCACCCATCGAACCTGCTGAGCAACACCACCAAACGTGATTTAATAGCCGCCTTTCACGGTTCCGGGACACGGGAGCAACGTGACCCGCGCCCCGGCGCGTCACCCGCCACCCACCCCCATCGCCCTTAAGTCGTTCTTACATAAGGCAGTCATGGATACGGGTTCTCGACTCAAACTAGTACGCGAAAGCTACAAACTCTCCCAGCGCGAGCTGGCCCGGCGTAGCGGCGTGACCAATGCCACCATCTCCCTGATCGAACAGAATCGCGTCAGTCCCTCCGTCAGCTCATTGAAAAAGCTGCTCGAAGGCATCCCGATGTCCCTGGCCGACTTCTTCACCTTCGACCAGCCACCGCGCGAACATCAATACGTCTTCCGCGCCAACGAACAGCCCGACCTCGGCCGCCACGGCCTGCGCCTGCTGCTGATCGGCGCCTCGGTACCAAGCCGCCAGATGCGCTTGCTGCGCGAGCAATACGCACCGGGCGCGAGCTCCGGGGAAGAGCCGATTGTTCACTCGGAAGGTGAGGAGTGTGGGCTTGTGACGCGCGGGACTGTCGAGTTGACCGTGGATGGCTCGGTGAGTGTGTTGAATGCCGGGGATGGGTATTACTTTCCTACGACGTTGCCGCATAAGTTTCGCAATATCGGGGCGGATGAGGCTGAGATTATTAGTGCGAATACGCCGGCTAACTTCTGATTGATGCTTTAGGTAAAAACCATGCGCTGTAAGTAAATCCGACGCCTTGTTGAAGGGCGTCGGATTTTTTTTGACTCGAGGAAAGGTTTGCAGGCTTGTCGGTTTTCATTTGTAGGAAGGCTCTGAATGAGCGCGTGACGATGCAGGGCTGATGGCGTAATGAATTATCCGGCATGGTTACATTGCTTTGCGCTTTTTTTTCGAGGCGAAGGTGTGGCGGACTAGTGAGTGTTCGGGAAATGTGTCTTGCTTCGCGCTCAATTATAAAGGGTGTCCTCGGCTGTTTTTGATTTTGGAAACGCCTGACTCAAACTGAATAGCTCCTGCGATCACGCCTATTCCGTTCTCGATGTAGAAAGCAGATTTCCTTGAAAGCTCTGAATACTCGCTGCTAATTGCATCAAATCCTTGTTTTGCACTAATAACACCTTCATCTACCGCTCGAACAATCTCATTCGCATAAGATGAAACAACCTCGCCAAGCTTGAGTTGGCTGAAGCTATCGTACAACCGAATCGCGCTGATCTGGCACCCGAATGCGACCAGATCGGAAGCAGCCCGGGTAACGTCGTTGATGTCACACGAATCCTCATTCATCTTCATTTTCCCAACGGCTAAAACCGCACGTGCCCGCCTGGAGGTGTGTCCAGCTGATTTCGCGATAAGTAAAGGACACCAATTCTTGCGGCTGGGCGTCGTTCAAGTGGATGGCGTGGGGAACCTGGAGGTTGATGTGGGCGATTTTTGCG
Organism: Pseudomonas sp. A0308; assembly: GCF_044218815.1. Classification (NCBI taxonomy): domain Bacteria; kingdom Pseudomonadati; phylum Pseudomonadota; class Gammaproteobacteria; order Pseudomonadales; family Pseudomonadaceae; genus Pseudomonas; species Pseudomonas sp. A0308. The sequence continues at coordinate 834,156 of NZ_CP162581.1, read as the reverse complement.
CCGGCAATGTGGATTTTGAAGTACTTGTCCTGTGTGCCAGAGGGTGAGGTTCGGTAGAAGAAGATGGTGCAGTCCAGCACTTCACGCTCATGAAGTGCGGCGGACAGCAGTGGTGAGGATTTGTCGATGTTCTTGGTAATCATGATCGGCAAGTGTTGGCCACGATCTGCGGTGACGCCGCCGTTATTGCCGGTGGTCATGTTGTGGGAATAGGCCAGTACCATTATTTCGTCAAGGTGACCCAGTTGGCACCTGTTGCCGATTGAATTAGTGTCGGAACAACCGGCGGAGATCAGTCCTCGTCTGTTTCCGGTAATGCTCATGTAACTGTGGTTGGCCATGGATGCTCTGCTTTGTTGAATGGAAAACTCTTGCTTGAAGAGTAACCGTCCACTAAAGCCGGAACAGTGAGGCGTCGGTGCGCTGTTGCTGATTTTCAGAAGCGTCTTACAAGGGGCGCGGAAGTCAGGAAGTGATTATTCCGAAGTGCCAACGACTTTATCGCTGATTCGATGACCGGGCGTTTATGAAATTGGCACTTTGGCAACGTTTTGGTTATGAGGTGGGCGCGTCGAAGCCTCGCTGTTCGATTACCCGAAACACGTCACTCACGTCTTGCACCATGATTCTGGCGATATTGGTCACGGTGTTGATGTCGTGTTCGGCGTAGTCGGGGAGGCTGGTGCAGGCGATGAGGTCGAGGTATTTGAGGACGGCGTTGAGGCGTTCGGCGAGGCAGGCGTGGAGTTCGCGCAGTGGGGCGTCGGCGTCGATGAGTAGGACGGGGTTGTCGGTGGCGGGATGGGACATGTGGGCGTAGTGGTGGAGCGGTTTTTTGATCGTCATAAGATTGCTCTTCAAATAATTAAGAAGTGCCACCTTTCTGCTGCGAAACAAATGGGTGGCAGCTGTATGCGGGTTCGCAGACCGGAGAAGAGTCAAACCGGCAGACCCGAAGGTCTCCCACACACAGCCGCCATATAACGAAACGGCGGCGGATTTTGCCACAGTTGTCATCTAGCGGTGTGTGTCACTTCTGAGGGCTGCGAAACCCATCGCCAACTGCGGTCAGCGACAGCCCCACTCTAGGCAGCAATTCCTGCCGCCACAACCGACCTGTAGGACGCAAACCCGACCCTGTGGCGAGGGAGCTTGCTCCCACTCGGTGACGCATTCGTCGTAATCCGTGGCCTGCGGCGTGTCTGGAGAAATGAGCTCGCCGGTTTGGGGCCGCTTCGCAACCCATCGGGTATGAATCCCCTCGCCACAAGGGGTGTTTTCCTACGCGTTTTTCAGACTCCAATTCGGTCGATCTCAAGGCATGGCTTTTGTTTGGTGCGCGGGCCACAAACACTACTTCGCCTTCCAATTCCCCCCACCACTTTCACAATCAATCTTCGCCTGCCCCAAATCCTCCGCACCGTAGTAATACGTAGTCACCTGCGCACCATCCGGGATGTTCAACGCCTTGGCGTTTTTATCCTTGCTGGTGGAGTGCGGGTTGGCGAGGGATTCCTGGGTGAGGGTGGCGATGCAAGTAGCCTGGTAGTGGTCGTCGCACTGCTGGACCTTTTTCTTGACGGCGTTGACCATGTCTTTGCTTTCGTTGCTGCACGACCAGTCGATGGCGTTGACCGGCGTTCCTTCGTACTCATAGCAACTGTGTCCAGACACTGTCGGCACGGCGGAGCTGGAGGAACGGGTCTGGACGTCGCAGCCTTCGGCCATGACGCAGGTGGGGATGACGCAGAAAGTAGCGAGCAGAAGCAGGAATCGAATGTTCATCGGTATTTCCTCTTCAATGGCGCCGGTTCTGAGCATTCAGTTGGCGCTATAGGGTTTCGAGAGGGCGTAGATGAAGGAGGTTCAATCGGGTTTTTCATTTGCGCGGTTCGCGTAGACTGCGAAACAATCGGAAACATTCAACGCACCCAAGGAGTGGAAGTTGCCCATGATTGAAATCAACAGTCGCAACGACTCTCCCGCCTCGCGCCAACGGAGATGCTCATGACTCAAACACTCGAACGCGCTATAGCCATCGCCGCCACCGCGCACGCCGGGCAGGTGGACAAGGGTGGGGCGCCGTACATTCTGCATCCGCTGAAAGTGATGCTGCGCATGACCACGCTGGAAGAGCGCATCGTCGCCGTGCTGCACGATGTGGTCGAGGATTGCGAAATCAGTCTCGATGATCTGCGTAAGGAAGGCTTCAGCGAAGAGGTGCTGACGGCGATCCAATCGGTGACCAAGGTGCCGGGCGAATCCTATGAGGATTTCGTCGAACGCGCCGCGCAAAACCCGATCGGCCGGGTCGTGAAATTGGCGGATCTGGAAGAGAACAGCGACCTGTCGCGGATCGCCTCGCCGAGTTGGGAGGATCTGGAGCGGATCGAGAAGTATCGGCGGGCGATTGGACGGTTGCGCTCATAAATTGCGACGCCGTCGTGTAGGAGCTGCCGAAGGCTGCGATCTTTTGACTTTGATTTTAAAAAGCAAGATCAAAAGATCGCAGCCTTCGGCAGCTCCTACATGGGATTTGTATTGGGTCAGTTGAATAGCCAGGAAGGCGAATATGAAATCCATTTTGTGTTTGTTGATCGCCGCCGGGTTTGGCGCGGTGTTGCAGTCCCTCGGTGTGCCTCACGGTTTGCTGTTGGGCTCGATTCTTGTCACGGCATTGGTCGTGACAAAATCGGGTTTCGCACCCGAGACGCCTTATGGGCTGGGTTATATCCAGGTCACCTTGGGCATCGCCACTGGGCTGATGTTCGAGGCGTGGGACAGCGCGACGGCATCGGCCATGTTGCCGAGCCTTGGCGTGTTGCTGATGTGTCTGATCGTGCAGATAGCGCTGGCGGGTTGGTGGCTGACGCGCGGGGCAGGGTGGAATCGCACTGATGCATTGTTGGCGGTGTACCCGGGCGCATTGGCGGCGGTTTTCGATTTGCTCGAGTCGGAAAAGGCCTCGAGCAAAGTCATCATCGTGCACCTGATGCGGTTACTGCTGATCACGGTGCTGGTGAGCTTTTTGATTCCGGGGCAGGTGTCGGTTGCTGCTGTTGAAAGCGATCCGTTGACGACGGGGATGGCGCTGACCGTATTCGCGGTAATCGGCTTGAGCGTCTTGCTCGGTCGATTGCTGCTGGTGATCGGCGTACCGGCGCCGTTCATGCTCACGGCGATCATCATCACGGGGGTTTTCGTCAAATCAGGGTGGCTGCACGGCTTTCACATGCCGGAGTGGAGTTTGAATCTGGCGGCACTGATTCTTGGCGTGCGAATCGGCTCGCGGTTTCAGGGGCTGGGCGTCAAGGAATTGGGTCGACATGGCCGCACGGCGCTGGTCTCGGTCGGGTTGATGATCGTGGTCGCGGCGGGATTTGCGGAAGTGGCGGCGCGATTTTTGGACAGTGATCCGCTGTCGCTGTGGCTGGCGTATATGCCGGGGGCGATCGAGACGATTGCGATTGTCGCGTTCGCGGGTGGACTGAATGTGGTGTTTATCCTGACTCATCATCTGGCGCGGATGGTGCTGCTGCACTTCGCCCCGGCGTTGTTAGTGCAGGTGCGCAGGGGACGCGAAGGCGCCTGATGATATGGTTCACGCCTGGACATTGACCCCGGCTTAACAAGTGATTGCAATGAACTGGCAATTAACCATCGGATTCAAGGAGGAGGGCTCTATGCCGCACATTTTTAAATTGCATCGTGAAAGTCTCAAGCGAAAGTATTCGGTTTATGTGGTAGTGGCCAAGGGTGAAAAGGATATTCAGTTATACGTTGGCAAGGTCGGGGATAATCGCGATGGCTGCAATCCGTTGATATCGCGTTGCGGCAATCATTTTTCGTATAACCAGATTCACAGCCAGGTGCGAAATAAAATTATCGATCATGAAGATCGTGATTACACCTATGTCTTTGAGCCTATTGATGACTATCCGGCGGGCAAAGAAAGTCGGCGTGAATGCATCGATAAAATTAATGAGTTGGAGCGTTGGCTGAATAAGGAAATCCAGGTTTTGGTCAAAGGCAAGGAAAATGTAATCCTGATTAACCCTTACTCCGGAAAACACGTCTCATCCCACGCTGAACGCAGTAAACGCCAGGCATTACGAACGGATGGTTTGGCAGCAGTGATCAACACTCTGGTCGCTGCGGTGGCATCTGAAATTGTAACTGCTCAGGGTTGAGCAGTTTTTCTGAATGGATTGTTTTGAAGATGGCAAAGAGTTTCGCGTATACGTCGCAATGGGGTGGGTACTCTGACAAGGTAACGGCAAAGCAAGTTGAACGTCGTCGCCTGAAGGAATTCAACGGGCAACCCACAGGGCAGAGTTTTTACAGCTCTCACAAACCTGGCAGTCGAAAGCCGGTCAAGCATGTGATGAAAGGTGATACCAGTTTTTTTGCTTACATAAACAGTGAAGGTATCGGTGGCGGTGTAGGTGGCGAGTCCCTGAATCATCAATTGTTCAAGGAGGCGCTACTGACGATCGAAACGACGAGGCTGAGCCTAATTTTCAATTCGGGCACCCGGGCTCAACGTCGGGAAAATATCACCGTTCAGTTCACCCATGCGGAGTCAGAGAAACGGTTGGTGACGGCGGCTCAAGGGCACCGCTGCGTTGATGTATATCTGAAGTTCGAGACGGACAGCCACATTGGCCGCAAGTGGGAGGGTGAACTTCATTTGGAAGTGCGCAGCACTCACGCAGTAGATGCAGAAAAGCAGACCGAACTCAGGGCCCTTTCTGTGCCCGTGGTGGAAGTCGATATTCCTGAAATTTTTATTTATAAGTTTTCCGATGAGCGAACAACGGATGAACGTGAAGCGGCCCACAAGATGTTCATCAAGAATGTTCTCGAGGGACCGAAAGGCTTCCTGAAATGCGTGGTGTTAAGCAATCCAAGTTCCAAACCTTACCTCGAAGAGCAGGTTGTTCTTCTGCAGAATACGCTGAATGAACAACGAATAAAAAGCGCAGAACTGGAAGGGACGTGCACCGAGCTTTCACAGCGATTAGAGGTGGCAAACAACACGCTGAGTGTATCTGAAGCCAATGGCGTAACTCTGCAGGCGCAGTTACGGGCGTTGAATGACAGGCACACAATGACGTCGCGCCAGTTCATCACAGCCAACAATACGCTTGGCGAGACAGAGGCTGCGTATCTCCAATCCAGGGCTGAGATCAGTCAGCTCACCGAAACATTGGAAAAGCGCACGGATGAGCAGAAAAATACGTTGGAAGCTTTTAACAAACTGAAAATGGCTTTCAATGCACTGGCTCAACAAAAACAACGATATGTCGTCCGTAGTCGGCGACTGGGGATAGCGTTAGCCTGCTTATTGATCATCGGCTGCGGGACTGCCTGGTTGTTCGCGTCGAGCGTAAACATGTCAAACGTTTTCAAACAGGTTAGTGGGGCCTTGGCCTGGTTCTGAAGCCGCAATGGCTGCCGAGGGCCGGGCGCAAGGAGATGGGCGGGGGAACTACACTGTTGATCTGCCTGCACTTGACGGTGCGGCCCCCCCAGTTGGAGATCATCATGAATCGCCTGCCATTCTTCAGCCTGCTCATCTTCGCAACCTTCACTACAACTCCTGCCCAGGCAGAGTCCATCGTTCCCCTGAAAGGCCAGTCTTCTCAACAAACCCAGATCGACATCAACGACTGCCACTCCATCGCTTCGTCTTCGCCGACTTCAACACCCCAAGCGGGTGGTCGTCTGAAGGGGGCCGCTGTCGGTGCCGCTGCCGGAGCAGTAGGTTCTGAAGTCCGCGGCCGTCAACACGACGAGGTTTACGACCGCGTCGACGATGATCGCAAACAGGATTACCGACAGAACCGGGCCCAGCAAACCGCCGCGGCCGGTGCGGTAGTCGGTGGCTCTCGACAGCGGCAAGAACGTCGCGCGCAGAGCAAAACCGATGCAGCGGCCAGTTCCAGTGCCTACGCCGGGTGTTTGCAAGGACGCGGCTATCAGGTCACGCCCTGACGGCGGGTTCTGTGCCCTTGGAGCAGGTGCATCATCAATACGCCGTAAAGCGTAACCAGAATAAACAGGGCCATGCGCACGGCAAACGCTGTGTAGACGTCTTTGCCTGCTGCGCTGTCCTGCACTGATTGGCCGAGCAGGATGATCATTGTTATCAGGGTGTTGAGCCAGAACCCCGGGCTGAGTTGCGTCGGGCTGAGGCGATAGAGTTTGCGCGCCAGCCATAGTCCGATCAGCAGCATCCACAGAAAGAACATCCACAGGTGCACGAAAAGGCTTAATCCGCACCACACCAGCACCGCCAAAACGCCGGCGAGCAGGGTCGAACCGAGCAGTTCACGCCCCGCGTGATGAGTGTTGGTCGTGGAGCTTTGTTGGCCGAGGCTGACAGCTTTGAGGATGATCGGCATGTAGCTTGCCGGGTCGCTCAGGGCCAGCAAAAAGGTTGGCAGCACGATCAGCGTGGCGCGCAGGGCCACACGTGGGACTTCGTCGCCGGGCATGGCGGGCGGCTTGGGTGGGAGCGGGCTATCAGGCCGCTCAGGAAACAGCGCGTGGCTGACGCCGACCACCGCCACCGCCAGCAACAGGCCTTTGACCAACGCACCAATCACCGCCATCGCCAGATCGAATTCGGCGAACCCGGCGGCGGAGATCATGGTCATGCCGATCACCAGAAAGGTCACGATCAACGGGTTGCCGCCGCGCAAGCCAAAGCGGAACACCAGAAACAGACCGAGGCCGATCAACAACACGCCACTCACCGGGTAGTAACGCAGCAGCGGCGTCAGCAGCAGCCCGATGCTGGTGGTGAGCGCCGCGACCAACGCCAGCACCAGCGCACCTTTGAGCGGCAATGGCCGGGGCAGACTGGCCAGCAACAACACCGCCAGCACCGGCGAAATAAACGCCAGCGGCAGCGCCAGCGCATAACTCACGGCGGTGCACAGCGCGGTGCCGAACGCCAGGCGCAACGCCCGTTGCGCCGGGACGCTGCGCTCAGTAGGCATACGACAGCCAGCTCATCAGCCCGACAAACAGCCGCCCCAGCGGATTGAGCGGGTTACCTTCGGTGGGGAAGGCCATGACTTCAGCCTGACCACCGGCACGGATCGCGCGGTTGTCGACCAGGCGTTTTTTCGCCTCCTCAGTGAACTCGATAATCACCGGAAAACGCTGCGCCGGACGCAGCCAGTCGCGGCTGTTCTGGATACTCGGCAAGGTGCCCGGCGCTGGCGTCTGGCCGACGCTGACGCCATAGCCGACGCTGCGCACTCGGCCATTGAGGACTTCGCCGGGCAGCGCGTCGAGGACGATGGCCACCGGTGTTCCGGGTTGCACGCGGCCGAGGTTGTTTTCGGTCAGATCGGCGCTGATCCACACATCATGAATGGCGATCAAGGTCATCACCGGGCTGCCGACAGCGGCGAACTGGCCGACATCGGTGCGCAGGTCGGTGATCAACCCGGCCGAACGTGCGCCGATGCGAGTGTTGGCCAGATCCAGTTCGGCTTTGGCCAGTGCCGAGGCCGCGCTGCGCAGCTGCGCGTTGGTGTCGGTGTTGCCACCTTCCTGCTCCTGCGCGCGCTGCACTTCGGCCCGGGCGGCGGCGACCTGGGCGACCGCCTGTTCGCGGTTGGCTCGCGACACTTCGAGCAAACGCACGGAGATGGTGCCCGGATCCTGTTTGTACAAACCTTCGAGGCGTTGATTGTCTTGCCGCGTCTTGAGCTCGTTGGCTTGCGCGGCACGCAGCGAGGCCTGCGCCGAAGCGATGCCGGCGGTGCTGGCGCCGACCTGACGGCGGGTCGATTCCAGATCGGCTTTCGCCCGATCCACGGCGATTTGCAGCGGCTGCGGATCGAGCTCAAAGAGGACGTCGCCAGCCTTGACGTCTTGGTTGTTGCGCACGTTGACCCGGATCACCCGGCCGGCGACTTCCGCCGCCACCGGAATCACGAATGCGCCGACCCGCGCCTGCTGGGTGTAGGGTGTGTAGCGGTCGGCGAGCAGGTACCAGGCCAGGCTCAGCACAATCAACAGCAGCACCCAGCGGATGCCTTTTTTGGCCGGATCGGTCGGGGTTGGCGTGGGCGCCGGAGGGGGAGGTGCGGCGTCAGTCATGGCGGCGGTCCTGCGACGGGAGTGGATACAGCGGTTGGGCGGGCGGCGCGGTGAGCAAGTCGCCCCAATTAGTGCGTTGTTGCATCTGTTGGCGGGTCGGTTCGTCGATCTGCGGCGAAGTGGCTTGCCAACCGCCGCCAACGGCTTTGTAGAGAGCGATCAGGTTGCTCACGGCGTTGCTGCGACTGACCAGATAGTTGTCCTGCAATTCCAGCAGCGCGCGTTGCGCGTCGAGCACGCGCTGGAAGTCCGAATAGCCTTCGCGATATTGCGTGTTGGCCAGCACCAGTGAACGCCGCGCGGCACCTTCTGCCTCCCGCAGAATCCGCTCGCGTTCGAGCGCTTTGCTCAAGCCACTGGCGGCGTCGTCGGCCTCGCGTGCGGCTTGCCGAACCTTGTCGCGATAGGCTTCGATCAGTTGCTGCAAGCGTGCGTCCTGCACCCGTATGTTGTTGCGGATACGCCCGTAATCGAAGATGTTCCAGCGCAGGCTCGGCCCGCCGATCAGGTCGAGGCTGCGCGGCGTAGCGCTGAGGGAGTCGGTAGACCAGACGATGCTGCCGAGCAAGGTCAGCGATGGATACAGATCGGTTTCAGCGACACCGACCAGCGCCGATTGCGCGGCGACATTCAGTTCCGCCGCGCGCACATCCGGACGGCGCAGCAGCAGGTTGGCCGGTACGTCTTGCAGCACGGCGCGATCCACCAACGGAATCAGCCCCGGTTGTTCGGCCAGCAACGCCGCGCCACCGGGCGGCTGACCCACCAGCACCGCCAGCGCATTGCGCGTGCGCAGCAGCTGATCTTCAAATGCCGGGATGCTGCTCAGCGTGCCAAGGTATTGGGTTTTCGCCTGTTGCAGATCGAGTTCAGCGCTCTGGCCGCTGTTGAAGAGTTTTTCGGTGATCTCGAAATTACGCTTCTGCTGGACAGCGTTTTCCCGCGCGACGCGCAGCCTTGCTTCAGTGGTGCGCAGGGAAAAGTAGGTGTCGGCGACTTGTGCACGCAGCAATACGAGGGCGTCTTCGTAGTTGGCTTGCGCGGCGAAATATTGGGCATCGGATGACTCGATGGCGCGACTGAAGCGGCCCCAGAAATCCAGTTCCCAACCGACATCAAACGCGGCGCTGTGCTGCCAGAAGTGCAGATCCTGCGGATTGTTGCCGCCGGACTGGTGACGGTCGATGTAAAGGCTGTCGACGCCGACCTGTTGCAATTGCGGGTAGCGGCCGCTTTCGGCGATACCCAGTTGTGCGCGGGCTTCGAGAACTCGCAGGCCTGCGATTTTCAGACTGCTGTTGCGCGCATCGGCTTCGCTGATCAGGCGATCCAGCACCGGGTCACCGAAGACTTGCCACCATTGGCGCAGATCGGGATGGGCGGCGCGTTCACTGGCCTGCTCCAAGGCCGTGCTGTTCCATTGTTTGCTCCATGCTTCGGCGGGCGGCTGGAAATCCGGCCCCAGGCGCACGCAACCGCCCACACTCAAGACGCAGAGCAATAACAAATGACCGGATCGCGTCAGCAGTGCTGTTGTTGCAGGCATTGCTTGTTTCCCGGGCCGTAAATATCAGTGGAGCATAGACGGCCAATTGCAAGTTGTTCGGGCGAATCTGCTGCTACGCTTTTGAGGCATCGCAACTCCACCCAGACAGGTAAGAAACCATGGACACTGCCCAAGATCCGCAGACCCCGGCGGCACCCGCAACCTGGCGCTTCAAGGTCGGTGTGGGGATTATTTGCCTGATGCTCGGTTCGTGGTTGATGGTGCCGCTGGCGGCCGCGCTTGATGTGCCTGGCTCGAAAGTCGCGGCACTCACTGGCGTGTTGTTTATCAGCAACAAGGTGTTGTTGCTGGTGGTGATCGCGGTGATGGGCAAGGCCGGATTTGCCGAACTCAAGCACACGATCGGGCGTTATGTCTCGGGGATCATTCCAGCCCCGGTGGACGAGGTTGGCCCGACGCGCCATCGCATCGGCGTGGTGATGTTTTGCCTGCCGTTGCTATCGTCTTTTCTGGAACCGTATTTCGATAACTTCTGGCCAGGGTTGCGGCCCAACCTGTGGCAAATGCAATTGCTTGGGGATTTGATGTTTGTTGGCAGTTTTTTTGTGCTGGGGGGGAATTTCTGGGACAAGGCTCAAGCGCTGTTCGTGCGCAAGGCGCGTGTGGTCAGCGTTTGAGAGAGCGTGAAATCATGTCGGTGAGGGGATAAATCCCCTCGCCACGATCCTGATATGCGCGTGGAGAATGTGACCGCATCACGCGTGCCCGAGGGCAACCGCGAAAGACACAACGATCATGCAAGCGAAGGCGAAATTGAGATTCATGCGGTGCCCATCCTGAGGCTTTTGAGAGTGGCGTCATTCTGAACAGGTTGAATGCAAAGGAAAAATTCGCCTTGTCGATTCCAATGATCAAAGTAATCGATACCTGCCTGTTTGTGTTTGCCCGAGGCTTTCGCTAATCTGCGCGAAAACCTGCAACTACAAGCATAAACAGGCAGAACCATGCACGATCATTCCGTCACCGAACTGCCGTCCCTGCGCCGACAGAAAATCCTTTTGATTCTGGAACGCGACGGCAAGGTCATGGCCTCCGAGCTGAGCCAGCATTTTGCGGTGTCTGAAGATACGATCCGCCGCGACCTCGCCGAACTCGACAACGCCGGGCTGGTGCAGCGAGTACACGGCGGGGCGTTGCCGCGGCCCAAAGACACCGGCAAGGATTACTTCACCCGCATCAGCGAAACCGATGAAGTGAAGACCCGCCTGGCGCAGCTCGCTGCCGGAAGGGTCAAGGACGGCCAGATCGTGCTGTTCGATTCCGGTACCACCACGTTGCAGATCGCGCGCTCATTGCCTGCAGATATCCGGATTACCGCCGTTACCACGTCGCCAATGACCGCGATCACACTCGCCGAATACCAAGGCATCAAGGTGATTCTTGCGGGCGGGCAACTCAATCTGGCGACGATGTCAGTCAGCGGCCACGAAACCGTGCGGCTGCTGCAAAGTATCAAGGCTGACGTGCTGTTTACCGGGGTCTGCGCGATTCACCCGGAGGTTGGGCTGAGCTCGCTGTATTTCGATGAGGTGCCGGTGAAGCAGGCATTGTTCGAGAGCGCCGCCCAAGTGATTGCAGTCACCACGGCGGACAAGCTGGGGGCGGTCGAGCCGTTTGTGGTGACGCCGTGCAATCGCGTGCATACGCTGATTACCGAACAGCGTCTGGCATCGGGCAGTGTCGAGGATTATCGGCGGTTGGGGATTGAGGTGGAGCAGTTGCCTGACTGAATTTTGTAATCAGCGCTCAACCCTGTAGGAGCTGCGGCACGCTGCGATCTTTTGACTTTGATTGTAAAAAACAAGATCAAAAGATCGCAGCCTTCGGCAGCTCCTACAGTGACCGTGGCCGATCAGGAATGCGCACGGGGCGGGCGATGGGGCCAGGGCCGTCAACGCAATTTTTCAAGCATCTGGTAATACCACATCCCCGCCGCCAGCAAGGGATTGCCGAGCAAATCCCCCATCGGCACGCGAATGTGCTGACACGCCGCGAACGTATCGTACTGCGCCATCTGCCCGGTAATCGCCCGGCTCATGATTTCGCCCATGATGTGCGTCGTGGCGATGCCATGCCCCGAGTAACCCTGGCAGTACCAGACGTTGTCCGAAAGTTTGCCCAGTTGCGGGATACGGTTGATGACGATGCCCATCGCGCAACTCCACTGATAGTCGATCTGCACGCCTTTGAGCGCCGGGAAAGTCTGCTCGATGCACGGGCGCAGTTCGGCGGCGATGTCGCGTGAGTCCTTGCCGCTATAGTTGGCGCCGCCGCCAAACAGCAGACGGCCGTCGGCAGTGAGGCGGTAGTAGTCGAGGACGAAACGGCAGTCGTACACCGCGAGGTCTTCGGGGTTGATCTGCCTGGCCAGATCGCCCAGCGGCGCGGTGGTGACGATGCCGCCCATGGCCGGGAAAATCTTGCCCTTTAGCTGGCCAGGTTCGAGCTTGTGATAAACGTCGCCGGCCAGCATCACCTGGTTGGCGTCGATCTGGCCGTGGGCAGTTCTCACGCCTGGGGTGTCACCGTGAATGATCTCCAGCACTTCGCTGTTTTCGAAGATCAGCGCACCGAGACTTTCCGCCGCCCGCGCTTCACCGATGCACAGGTTGAGCGGGTGCAGGTGCATGTTGCGGGTATTCTTGATCGCGCCGTGGTAAAGGTCGCTTTGCAGCAGATCGCGCACCTGACTGCGGTCGAGCAGGCTGACCTCGTCACCCAGACCGCGACGCACCGCTTCTTCATAATCCTTGCGCAGATCGGTCATGTGACTCGGCTTGTACGCGGCGTGCAGGTGGCCGTGCTTGAGGTCGCACTCAATGGCGTATTTTTCCACGCGCTGTTTGATGATTTCGTGGCCGCGCCAGCGCAGATGCCAGATGAAATCGTCGACCTCGTCACCGAGTGTCGGGCGCATCTGTTTGCGCATGGCGCCGTCGCCGGAGAGGCTGCCGGTGACCTGCCCGCCATTGCGCCCGGTGGCGCCCCAGCCGATCTTGTTGCTTTCGACGATGGCGACCTTCAAGCCTTTTTCGGCGAGTTCGACAGCGGTGGCGACGCCGGTGAAGCCACCGCCGATGATCACCACATCAACCTTGTGCCGGCCCTGCAGGGTCGGGTAATCGGTCTCTTGGTTGAGGGTGGCGGTGTAGTAGGAATTGCAACGTTCAGTCATGTCAGTGTCCACACAAAATTCGGGAAGCTAATCGGGATCCCTGTGGGAGCTGGCTTGCCAGCTCCCACAGGTTAGCGGGGTTTAATCAGGCCTCGGTCAGATACCAGCGCCAATCCTGCTCACCCACTTCAGCCATGAACTGCCGATATTCGGCACGCTTCACCGCCAGATACACCCCGAGAAATTCCTGGCCCAAGGCATCGCGTGCCCACACCGAATGTTCCAGTGCCTGCAACGACGTCAGCCAATCGGTTGGCAGCAATTCCTTGGCTTGCGCATAGCCGTTGCCCTCAACCGGCGCGCCCGGATCAAGGTTCTCCCGAATGCCCCGATGGATGCCGGCAAGAATCGCCGCCGCCGCCAGATACGGGTTGGCGTCGGCGCCGCAGATGCGATGCTCGATGTGCCGGGTGTTGGCCGGGCCGCCCGGTACGCGCAGGCTGACGGTGCGGTTGTCGACGCCCCAGGTCGGCGCCAGTGGCGCGTAGCTGTTGGCCTGAAAGCGTCGGTAGGAGTTGGCGTTCGGGCAGAACAGCAGCAGCGAATCGAGCAACGAGGCGAGCATGCCGCCAATCGCCGTGCGCAGCAGCGGCGTGCCGGCCGGGTCTTCGGAGGCGAACAGGTTGCGCCCCTCGCCATCGGCGAGGCTGACATGCATGTGCATGCCGGTGCCGGCCAGATCATCGAACGGCTTGGCCATGAATGTCGCCTGCATGCCGTGCTTGTGCGCCACGGCTTTGACCAGTCGCTTGTAGCGCACCGCCTGATCCATTGCCTCCAGCGCATCACCGTGTTCGAGGGTGATTTCCACCTGACCCGGTGCGTATTCCGAGATTGCCGTACGCGCCGGAATGCCGTGCAGTTTGCAGGCGCTGTAAAGGTCGGCGAGGAACGGTTCGATCTGCTCAAGCTCGCGCAAACCGTAGACTTGGGTATGTCGCGGTCGACCACCATCAGCATCGAGTGCCGGTTGCGGACGACCGTTGTGATCGCGTTTGGCGTCGAGCAGATAAAACTCCAGCTCGCAGGCCATCACCGGGTTGTAGCCCTCGGCCTTGAGGCCGTCGATGACCTTGATCAGCAGGTGTCGCGGGTCGGCAATGCTGGCGGGCATGCCCTCGGTCGGGTGCATGCTGACCTGCACTGCAGCGGTCGGAATCTTGCGCCACGGCAGGCGCACCAGACTGCCTTCCAGCGGATAGGCGCGGCAGTCGATATCGCCGACATCCCAGACCAGGCCGGAGTTCTCGACGTCCTCACCCTGCACGGTCAGACCGAGGATGGTGCTGGGCAGCGGGCGACCGCTTTCATACACGGCGAGCAATTCTTCGCGGTGCAACAACTTGCCGCGCGGCACGCCGTTGGCGTCGAGGATGAACAGCTCGATCATGTCGATGTCGGGGTTTTGTTCAAGGAACAGGCGTGCGTCTTCAATGGCTGCGAATTTCATGGCAAACACTCACGTTGGCGCCGCACAGGCGCGCAGGTTCAGGCCAGACGCGGCGCGAGAATAGGCGCGGGCGTCCTGGCAGGGGATATCAGGGAGCAGGGGGCTGTCGCGGCTTTAAACGCGCGCGATCAGAGCGTCCGGGCGATATCCGGCGGGCGTGCGGAGTGACGCAGCTTGGAACGGCGCAGGGCCATGGGGAGATTGACGATACGATTCATACGCCGCCCCTGTGAGAGAGGGCGCGCTGAGTAGAGACGGTCAACGATTCTGGTTGTTGTAGTGACGTGCTCATAACGCATGTTTCCGTTGGCGGAAAACGTCGGCGGCGGGACTGACCCGTCGACCGGTGTGCCCGGATAGTAAGGGGGAATCTGCGGGCGTGTAAACGACTGTTTCCGGGATGCGCTGTGACCGGTTGCTCAGCGCAGCAGACGAACGCCCGGTCTCACGGAGACGCAAACGATCAACATGACATGGCTCCCGCGCTTGGAAACGGGGTGATCAGCTCAGGACATAATCGACCGGCTTCAGCGGCGGCGGAAGATCCGCCACGCCGAGTTCGGCGAGAATGTCGCGCTCGATCGTGCGCACCAGCGCGTCGGTCGGCAGATCATTCTCATCGCGGCCAAACGGGTCTTCCAGTTCATCGGCAATCGCGTCCAGACCAAAAAAGGTGTAGCTGACAATCGCGGTAAACAAGGGCGTCAGCCAGCCCAGCGGTTCGGCCATGGCGAACGGCAGCAGAATGCAGAACAGGTAGATCGTGCGGTGCAACAGCAGCGTGTAGGGAAACGGCAGTGGCGTGGTTTTGATCCGCTCGCACACGGCTTGCGCTTGCGTCAGGCTGGTCAGGTGATTGGCCAGCAGCATGTAGCGCCACTCGCTCAGCTCACCGTTTTGATGCAGATCGGAACACTGCTGGCCGACCTGTTGCAGGATCCGCGCGCTGTAATCCGGCACCCCCGCATCGTGTTTTGGGGTGATCTACTGACGGCTGGCGTCGGCTTCACTCTCCTTGCGCAACCGCGCATTGAGCGCATGGGCAAACCCGCACAGGTTGAGCAGCAGCGGTTTGCGTTCTGCGGATTCGCGGATGACATGGGTTTCGCGAATGACCGACCGAATGTGCACGATCACCTCACCCCAGGCCTTGCGTGCCTCGTACCAGCGGTCGTAACAGGCGTTGTTGCGAAAGCTCATGAAGATCGACAGCGACAAGCCGAGCAAAGTGAACGGCGTGGCGTTGACCTTGGTGAAACTGCTCGGATGAAGAATTTCGACCAGCACGATGGCCGAGGCCAGCAGCGTGACCATCAAGGTGCGCAACGCGATGCGCTTGGCAATCGAGCCCTTGAGGGTGAAGAGAATGGCGAACTGGCTGACCTTGGGTCTTATGATCATGCAGAGCGGTCCCGATAACGCAGGAAAGCGGCGGATCAGCCGCCGGTCATGTTCATGAAGCGTACGACCTGGACGTCGTCGTTGATTTCGAAGTTATGCCGATACGGTTTGATTTTCATCGCCTCGATGATGGCGTTCTCCAGACGTTGCGGATGCCCCGGATGAGCGCGCAGCACTGCTTTCAAATCCACCGAATGTTCGTTACCCAGACACAGTAGCAGACGACCTTCGACGGTGAGCCGCACCCGATTGCAGGTGCCGCAGAAGTTGTGGCTGTGCGGCGAGATAAACCCCAAGCGAATCTGCGGAGCCTCGGCCAGACGCCAATAGCGCGACGGGCCTTGAGTCGATTCCGTAGAGTCGATCAGCGTGTAGCGCTCGGCGATTTTCTCGCGGACCTGCACGCTGGAAAAAAACGACTCCGCACGGCTGTGGTCGCTGATGATCCCCAGTGGCATTTCCTCGATGAAAGAAATATCGAGCTGACGGTCGATGGCAAAACTCACCAGATCATTGATCTCGTGATCGTTGCGGCCCTGCATCACCACGCAGTTGAGCTTGGTGCGGGTGAAACCGGCCTGGCGCGCGGCATCGATGCCGTCGATCACTTGCGCCAGATCGCCGGTGCGGGTCATCTGCTTGAAGCGCTCGGGATCGAGGCTGTCGAGGCTGATGTTCAGGCGTTTGACCCCGGCGTCGAACAGCGGCGCGGCGAGTTTGCCCAGTTGCGAGCCGTTGGTGGTCAGGCACAGTTCACGCAGGCCGGGCAACGCGGCGATCTGTTCGCACAACTGCACCACGCCGCGACGGATCAGCGGCTCGCCGCCGGTGAGGCGAATCTTGCGGGTGCCCAGCGCGACGAAGCTCTGCGCCAGTTGAAAGATTTCTTCCAGCGTCAGCACTTGCTGGCGCGGCAGAAACTGCATGTCTTCAGCCATGCAATAGACACAGCGGAAGTCGCAACGGTCGGTCACTGACATGCGCAGATAGTCGACGCGGCGGTTGTGAGCATCGACCAGGACGCGCTCTGTCATGACAGCCTCGCAGTATTGAAACCGCTGATGAACGGGTTTGGACGGGCAGGGTAGGCGTAACTGCCATGGGCGTCCAATCAGTGAAAGTTAACGGCTGATTGATCGCGTCGATGATCAAGTGTGGGAGCTGTGTTGGTCGAAAATCCGTGAACACCGCAAGACCCTGTGGGAGCTGGCTTGCCAGCGATGAGGGCCGCACAGTCGACATTGATGTTGGCTGACCCACCGCCATCGCTGGCAAGCCAGCTCCCACACATTTTGTGGTGTGCACAGAATCAGTACACATCACCGAACTTTGCAGGCGTGAGCCTGAGGGTTATTGCGCACCAAACATCGCGGTCCAGTAAATCCCCGCATCGCTTTTCGGATCGGTCGCATAAGCGGCCCCCAGTTCCTTGTATTGCGGGTTCATCAGGTTGGCGCAGTGGCCGGGACTGGCGAGCCAGCCGTCGACGACTTTGCCCACGGTGTCTTGGCCGGCGGCGATGTTTTCACCAACCAGTTGCCCGCTGTAGCCCGACAGCTCAGCGCGATCGCCGGGGGTGCGGCCGTCGCGGTCTTTGTGGTCGAGGTAGTTTTTGTTGGCCATGTCGCGGCTGTGATCCTGAGCGACAGTGCCCAAGGTCGCATTCCACGCCAGCGGTGCGGCGGCGGCAAAGGCCTGGCCGCCACACTGGCGTGGCTGGCTGCGTGCGGTGTTGAGTTGTTCGAGCAATTTTTGTCCTTCACTCTGCGCGTCGCCAAGTTTGGCTGACAGCAGCGGCCGCGCCAGCACAATGCGCCAGTCGCGATCGGCGCGGCTGACGCCGACATCGACAAACTGTGGATCCAGCACCACCTGACAGAAGCTCTCCTGAATCGCCTTCATCGCCGACGCCGCATCGCGTGGGCCGTTGAGGGTGATCGCCTGTACGTTGACCATCGGGTAACTGGCGCTGGCCATGGCTTGCTGCAGATTGACGGCGCCGCTGGCCGGCAACCTCAGGCGTGGATCAGCCGACAGGGGCGGCAACTCACTGGACGCCTGCGTGCCACAACGTTGCGGCTGGCTGCGATAGCTGTTGATCGACTCGATCAGTTGCAACTCGTCGGTGGCCAAGGCCGAGGCGGCAAACATCAGGCCTGCGGACAGCGCGGCAAATCGCAAAACGGACGGCATGAAGCGCATGGAATTCTCCCTTGAGCTGAATGCGCCCATGATGCGCGAAACGCCCCCGGTGGGTGCAATGTCTTTTTCTTCCGTCGACAGTTTTTTCTACGGAACGCTGCGGTTGATTTAGCCGTCTACACTCAGCCAAGACCCCGGGATCCGGGCGTCTCCCCGACGTAACACCTTGCCCGCACCGGGCCCTGCCGGAAGAGTTCACATGGGATTGAAATGGTTGGCTGGCTGCTTCGCAATAACCCTGTTGGCCAGCGCTGCGTGGGCCACCGATCAAGCGCCGATCAAAGCCAAGGCCGAAGAGAAAGCCCAGGTGCTGGAAGAAAAGGCCGCCGATAAAGTCAGCGCGGCACCGGCGCCGAAATCCGAGGCGATCACCCCGAAGGAAGTGCAGGCGGTCGACCCTGCCGGCGCCGCGCCGCTGGATGATCCGATCACTTGTCTGGCGCGCAGCATCTACTGGGAAGCCAAAGGCAAGGACACGCCGGAAATGGAGGCCGTGGCCAGTGTGGTGATGAATCGCCTCGGCCATGAAGGTTTTCCAGACACGGTGTGTGCCGTGGTCAAGCAAGGTTCGGAAACCAGGAGCTGCCAGTTTTCCTGGTGGTGTGACGGGCGTCCGGATCAGGTCAAGGAAGACGCCGAATACGCGCTCGCCAAGGAAGTTGCCGGCAAGGCGCTGAACCGTCAACTCAAGGATCGCACCAACGGCGCGTTGTATTTCCACGACCGCAATGTCCACCCGAGTTGGGCCAGGGAATACCGGAAAACCGCCGAGACGAAAAAATTCCTCTTTTATAAACCCGCCGGCGGCGATGCGCGCTAGGCGCAGACTTCCCGCACACAATCGCGCAACCAGCGATGCGCCGGATCGGCATCCATGCGCGGATGCCAGAGCATCGACACGCTGATCTGCGGCATCTTCAATGGCAGCTCGAAACTGTGCAGGCCCGTGCGCAGTTTGCTGGTGTGACGTTCCGGGACGGTGGCAATCAGGTCTGATTCACGAACCAGCGTCAGTGCCGCCGAAAAACCGCCGAACGACGTGACGATGTCCCGCGTCAGTCCGCACTCGAGTAGCGCTTCATCTACCGGGCCGCTGCTGCGCCCGCGCCGTGACACCAGAATATGCTGGCCTGAGGCGAAGCGTTTGGCGCTGACCTTGCCTGCGCTCAAGGGATGACCCTCACGTACCACACCGATCCAGTGATCGTGAAACAGGATGCGGCTGTGCAGCGTCGGGTCGGTGCTGTCGTCGACTACACCGGTCTCCAGATCCACCCGGCCTTCGCGCAGCAACGTGCTGTCCTTGTCGGCTTTCTGCACAAAACGCAGACGCACGTCGGGCGCCTCGGCGGCAATGCGGGCGAGCAGGGCGGCGGCGAAGGTTTCAACAAACCCGTCGGTATTGCGCAAGGTGAAGGTGCGTTGTAGCTGCGCGGGATCAAGCACTTGCGCGGGGCGCAAAACCGCCTCGGCTTCCTGCACCAGATGACTGACCCGTTCGCGCAATTCCAGCGCACGCGGCGTTGGCACCAGGCCTCGACCGGCGCGCACCAGCAACGGATCTGCGGTGGTTTCGCGCAGACGGGCCAAGGCGCGACTCATGGCAGAAGGGCTCAACCGCAGGCATTTGGCGGCGCGAGCGACGCTGCCTTCCCGCAGCAGCACGTCGAGGGTGATCAGCAGGTTCAGATCCGGAGTAGTCATGATATGGCGTTCCATGCAGGTATTGAGTGCAAAGCATGCGTCTTGCGCCTTGTATTGTCGAGGCTCAGGCTATGGCGCATGTCCTTTGTACAGTGAGCACGCCATGCCCAGACAACCCCTCGATACCCAAGCCCGCTGGGCGCTGACCAGTCTGGCGCTGTCGATGTTGATGCCGTCGCTGGACACCAGCATTGCCAACGCCGGGTTGCCGACGCTGGCGGCGGCGTTTGATGCAACGTTCCAACAGGTGCAGTGGATTGTTCTGGCGTACCTGCTGGCAATCACCACGTTGATTGTCAGCGTCGGACGTCTGGGCGATGGCTTTGGTCGGCGGCGATTGCTGTTGATCGGGATAGGCATTTTCACCAGTGCTTCATTGTTTTGCGCGCTGGCCCCGGGGCTTGGCTGGCTGATCGGCGCGCGGGCGGTGCAAGGCATTGGCGCAGCGATCATGTTTGCATTGACGGTCGCGCTGGTGGCCGATGCGGTGCCCAAAACGCGAGCGGGCAGTGCGATGGGGTTGCTGGCAACGATGTCGGCCACCGGCACCACCCTCGGCCCGTCGCTGGGTGGGTTGTTGATGGCGCATGTTGGCTGGCAATCGATATTTTTACTCAACGTGCCATTGGGACTGCTCAACGCATGGCTGGTGTACCGCTATCTGCCCGCAGATCGGGCCGCAGCGCCGCGAGTTGCGTTTGATTACCTTGGCAGCGGGGTGCTGGTGTTGACGCTGGCGACCTATGCGCTGGCGATGACGCTTGAAGGTTTCACGCTGAGGTTGCTGTTGATCAGCCTGTGCGGCGTGGGTTTGTTCATCGTGATCGAGATGAAAGCCAGGGCACCGCTGATTCGCCTGTCACTGTTCGCCGATCTACGCCTGAGTGGCAGTCTGGCGCTGACGTTGCTGGTGACGACCGTGATGATGACCACGCTGGTGGTAGGGCCGTTTTACCTGAGTCGCGGTTTGAGTCTCAGCCCCACCGTGGTCGGGCTGGTGTTGTCGGTCGGGCCGTTGCTGGCTGCGCTCGGTGGCGTGCCTGCCGGACGGCTGGTCGATCGTTTCGGCGCACAGCGGGTGGTGCCGGGTGCCTTGCTCGGGATGGTTTGCGGTTGCGGGTTATTGGCGCTGCTGCCGATGAGTTTCGGATTGCCTGCTTACGTGTTGCCGATGACGGTGATCGCCGGCAGTTACGCGCTGTTCCAGGCGGCCAACAATACCGGGCTGATGGCGGCGGTGAGTCAGGACCAGCGCGGCGTGGTGTCGGCGCTGCTCGGGCTGGCCCGCAACCTGGGGTTGATCACAGGCGCGGCGGCGATGGGCGCGGTGTTTGCCGTGGCCACCGGTAACCCGACGCAAGCGCCCGCCGCCGTCATCGGCAGTGGCATGCACATCACTTTCGGTGTGGGCACGGCATTGATGGTCATGGCCCTGATCATCAGCCGAATGCAGATCAGCGGGCTGGCTCCCATAGGAGGTCTGCGTGGCTCAGATAATTTCTAAGCACCACAAATCCCTGTAGGAGCTGCGGCACGCTGCGATCTTTTGATCTTAAAAAAGCAGAGTCAAAAGATCGTCCGATCGCGGCCCGAGCCTTCGGCAGCTCCTACACGGGGATTGCGGTGATTCGTTAGCTGGCGTGGGTACTGATGATGCTCGCCACCTGCTGCGGCTGGCAGTTGAGATACGGCGACTTCTTCAACCAGCGCTGATCCGGGTACCACGAGAACATGAACTGGCCGTTCTTCAGTTTGTCGATCACCTGTTTCGCAATCTGTGGGCGGACGGCCGGGCAACCCTGGCTGCGACCGATGCGGCCCTGACGCTTGCTCCACAACGGATTCACGTAATCGGCGGCGTGAATGACGATAGCGCGATCACGCGCCAGATCATTGAAGCCGGGTTCCAGACCATCCATGCGCAGCGAGTAACCATGAGTGCCGCTGTAGCTTTCCTGGGTGCGGAACAAGCCGAGGCTGGATTGAAAGCTGCCTTCGACATTGGAAAACTGGGTGGCGAAATTTTCCCCGGAGTTGGAACCGTGGGCGACCAGATCGCGCAGCACCAGTTTTTTCCGGTTGAGGTCAAAGATCCACAGTCGGCGTTCGGTGGACGGTTGCGAATAGTCGATGATCGCCAGGTGGCGGGACGGCTTGGCTCCGCTGTTGACCGCACATTGCATGGCGCTCAAGGCACCTTTCAGCGCCTGGGGATTGAGTTCTGGCGCGGCGTGCGCGAGGCTGGTGAAGAGAACCGGCGATGGTTTGCCGGCGGCGAAAGCTGGACTGCTCACGGCGACAAGGGTCGCGGTGGTCAGCAGAAGTCGGCGCAAATACGTCAACATTTATAAAGTGTCCTCAACTTGCTACTTATTTGGCACTTTGGCTCCTGACGTCCAGTCGTAACCTGCAAGCCCGAAGTTCGAGCCTGACTGTTCAGCGCACCTGATGTAAGGTGGCCATCATCAAGTTGGCCATGGATTGGAGTAAAGCAGTTGTTCAAAAAGTACGCATCCTACTTGAGCATTTGTTTGCTCGCAGCGCCGTTTGTCGCTTGTGCCGATGAATCACTGCCGCCATTGCAGACGCTGCCGACACCTCCTGCCGAAATGCCGGTCGAGTTGCAAAGTCCATTGCATGCCGTATTGATCGGTCTGCCACAGACCTGCCCGGCGCTCGCAAAGCAGCTCAGCGGCCCGTCGTTGCAACAGCTGCAAGCCTTCTATCAGCAACAGGACTGGATGCCGGTCTGGACCAGCGAGTCGGGACGATTGCAGGCTTTGCAGACGCAACTGCCGCTGTTGGCCGACGATGGGCTCAGCCCGCAACGCTATCCGGTCGCGTTGGCCGCGCCGCAGGATGGCGAGTTGTGCGCCGATATCGATATCAGCCGCTATTACCTGCAAGCCCTGCAGGATCTGCATTACGGCCGTCTGCTGCAATCACACTTCGAGCCGTTGTGGCATGCCGATGACACACAGCGTGACCGTCAGGCCGAACTGCTGGCGATAGCCGTGCCGGGTATGCATGACATTCCGGCGGCGTTCGACCTGGCCCGTCCGCACTTGGCGCAATATCAGAAATTGCGCCAGCTCTACGCTGCGCAACGGCTCACAGCCTTGCCGAAATGGCAGTCGGTGGGCAGCGGGCCGCTGTTGCGCCCCTCCATGGAAGACAAACGCGTGCCGGAACTGGCCCAGCGCTTGTACAGCGAAGGCTATCTGAGCCACGCGGTCGGCACTACCGACATTGTTTACGAAGGCGCGTTGGTGGACGCGGTGAAAAGCTTCCAGGCCAATCATTCGTTGCAGGCTGACGGTGTGGTCGGGCCGGGGACGATTGCCGAACTCAACATCAGCCCGCTGACCCGCCGTGAGCAACTGCGGGTCAACCTTGAGCGTTTCCGTTGGCTGGCCCAGGACATGGAGCCCGATGGTTTGCTGGTCAACGTCGCAGCGGCGGAACTGACCTTGTATAAGGGCGGGGAACCGGTGTGGCAGACGCGCACCCAGGTCGGCCGTGCCGAGCGCCAGACCCCGCTGCTCAAATCCCGCGTCACGCGCCTGACGCTGAACCCGACCTGGACCGTGCCGCCAACCATCTGGAAGGAAGACAAACTGCCGGAGATCCGCAAGGACCAGACCTTCCTCAGTCGGCATAATCTGCAAGTGCTGGATGCCAACGGTCAGCCGTTGGCGGCCGCAGACATCGACTGGGACCACCCCGGCAACATCCTTTTGCGCCAGGACGCGGGGCCACGTAATCCGTTGGGACAGATGGTCATTCGCTTCCCCAATCCGTTTTCGGTGTACCTGCATGACACGCCGAGCAAGGCACTGTTCGACAAAGGGCCGCGGGCGTTCAGCTCAGGCTGCGTCAGGGTCGAGCACCCGATGCAACTGCGCGATCTGCTGCTCAGCCCTGCGGAAAGGGCGCGCACCGACACCTTGCTCGCCACCGGCGCCACCCATGAGTTTCGCTTGTCGGCGCCGGTGCCGATCCTGATGACCTACTGGACGGCGCAGGTCGACAGCGCCGGTCATGTGCGTTATTCGCCAGACATCTACAGCCGTGACAGTGCCTTGTTGGTGGCCCTGGATCGCGCGCATTGAGCTTCAGCGGTCGCGGCGATTCCACAACACCCGCGCCAGCCACGCATCGATGCTCAACTTGCCGGCGCCGGCGAACACCAGCGGCACCAAAGCTGCCAGGTAAATCACCGGCAGCTTAAAGTTGCCGAAGCCCTTGTTGGTGATCGCGTAACCTTGGGCCAGTTCGCTCAATGACGACCAGTCGGCAGGCCAGTGCACGGCGGCGGTGGCGACGACGGTCACCACGATCAGCGAAATGGCCGAGATTCGCGTGCCGAAACCGATAAGGATCGCCAAGGCGCAGATCAGCTCGGCCCACATCGACAGTTCCCAGTTCAGTGTCGCCGGCAGGTGATCGAAGGGAAACGGGAATTTGTCCTGAATGTCTTCAAACCAGTTCTGCCCGTTGAACTTCTCGAGCCCCGACTCGAAAAATTCCCAGGCGATAAACACGCGCAGGGTCAGCGGCGCCAGCCAGGCACCGGCGCGGTCAAGGTTCAGGTGCAAGCCTTTGACGGCGCTCGAAAGGGTGGTGGTCATGGGGAATCTCCGGTGGATCGGGTGAGTGGGATCGACCGGGTGATTTGAGCGTTGGGGTGTATCGTTGGTGTGTCGCCACTGTGCGAATTTGTGCATTGGATGTGTCTGCCGCCTGGCGGTACACAGTGCGATACAGTCCACCGCATTCCTCTGTAGGAGCTGCCGAAGGCTGCGATCTTTTGATTTGGTTTTTTTAAAGACAAAATCAAAAGATCGCAGCCTTCGGCAGCTCCTACATTGGGATAGTGTCTGGTCTTGGAACATGTGCGGAACGTGTAGAGGCCATCGCTGGCAAGCCAGCTCCCACAGAGTCTAGCGGCGAACACAAGTTTTCCATCCGACACAAAACCTGTGGGAGCTTGCCAGCGATGAACGATGATGCGGTCTACGGCTTGGCCACCCGCCACAAATACCACGCCGCCACCGTCCGATACGGACTCCAGCCCAAACCAATCTCAACCATCTGTTTTCGCGTCGGCTGCACCTCCAACCCCTTCAACCGCCGATACCCCTCGCGCACGCCAAAATCATCCGCCGGCAAGATGTCCATCCGCTCAAGGCTGTAAATCAACAACATCTCCACTGTCCAGCGCCCGACCCCGCGTAGGCCGACCAACCGCTCGATCAGCGCTTCATCATCCAACGCCAACGCCGTGGCGTAATCCGGCACCACGCCATCCAGCGTCGCCTGGGCAATCCCCTGAATCGTCGCAATCTTGCCCGCCGAAAACCCACAGCTGCGCAGTTGATCAAACCCGGTGGCGAGGATTTGCTCCGGTCGCGGAAACGATTGCCCGGGAAACAACCCGACCAACCGACCGACAATCGCATCTCCAGCCTTGGCATGCAGTTGCTGATAGGCAATCGCCCGCACCAGCGATTCGTACGGGTCGCGCGCCGGATGCGGTTGATGCAGGCAAGGGCCGACAGCGGCGATGTGTCGTTGCCAGTCGGCATCGAGGGCGGCGAGGAATGAGCTGGCCGCTTTATAAGCGTCAGTCACGCTGACAGCCCGGGCGGTTGATTGCCCTGGCGAAATCAATCCGAGTGTCGCATGCGTCCATCGAAATCCCTTTTTATGAGTCGATTCAAGTCGTCAGAAAGCCAGTTGTTGTGTGAGCTGAACGGCGGCGTTTTCCAGCCTCAACAGGAACGCCTTGCGCGGCTGACCTCCACCATAGCCGGTGAGCGAGCCGTCCGCGCCGATCACCCGATGGCAAGGCACCACAATCGAGAGGCGATTTTGACCGTTGGCCAGGCCCACCGCGCGACTGGCGCCGGGTTTGCCCAGGCTGGCGGCAACGGCGCCGTAGGTGCTGGTTTGGCCGTAGGGGATTTGCTGCAGGGCCGACCAGACTTGCCGGGCGAACTCGCTGCCGGGCAGGTGCAAGGCGACGGTAAACGCGGTCAAGCGGCCGGCGAAATACTGTACCAGCTCATGCTCGATCTGCTGCAAATGCGCGTTATGCCCCGGTGCGACCACGTAGCCATAGCGGTTCTGCAACTCCTCGACTTCCCGGGTCAATGCCGGCCGGTCGAGAAACTCGAGCAACACCAGACCGCGTTGCTCAGCCATGGCAATCATCGGCCCCAGCGGCGTGGTCAGTCGGGTAAACAACAGCGGTTCACTGTGGGCGGTGCGGCCCGGGGTGATGTGGAATGATTTCTGGAAGGCGTCGCGAAACCCGCTGAGCGATTCATACCCGGAATCGAACGCTGCGTGGTCGATCGAGGTGCCTTGCTTGATCCCGCCCAGCGCCATGCCCAGGCGCCGGGTACGCAGCCAGGCATGAAATGTCATGCCGAAATGCTGCTTGAACCAGCGCCGCAGCTTCAGCGGCTCAATGCCTTCGGCGAGCAATTGCGCATCGCTCCAGCGCAGCTCGGGGTCAGCGTCGACGGCCGCGAGCAAACGCTGTATCCAGTCCGGCGCAATGGCCGCAGCGTCCAGCGGTTTGCAGCGCAAGCAAGCGCGGTAACCGGCGCTCATGCATTCATCGGCATGGGCGAAGAACTCGACGTTTTCCGGTTTCGGTTTGCGTGCGGTGCAACTGGGACGGCAGAAGATCCCGGTGGTTTTTACGGCCGTGAAGAACACGCCTTCATAGGCAGTGTCGCGTTCGAGCATGGCGCGAACCATCTCGGCGTGGGGCGGCAGGGCAGCGGTTTGTATGTTCATGGGGTGAGAGTAAAACCAGATTCTCGATGGCTCCACCGAAAAATCGACAATGAATTCCGGCTAACGCTGAACTATTGTAGGGGCTGCCGCAGGCTGCGATCTTTTGATGTTGATCCTGAACAAACAAGATCAAAAGATCGCAGCCTGCGGCAGCTCCTACAGTTTGTTGAGGTCTGCCCAATGCATCCGTTTGTAATTCAGCACATTGATCACATCGTCCTGCGCGTCGCCGACTTGCAACGCAGCATCGATTTCTACGGCCAGGTGTTCGGCGCCGAAGTGGTCAAATTCAACGAACCGCTGGGGCTGGTGCATTTGCGCGCCGGTACGTCGATGATCGATCTCGTTGACCTTGCGGGCGACATCGGCCGCCAGGGTGGTGGAGCGGCGGGTGCGGAGGGGCGCAACGTCGATCACTTCTGTCTGCGAATCGAGCCATTCGATGAAGCGGCGCTGATCGAGCACTTGCGGGCACACGGCCTCAGCGTGGAAAAAGCCGCCACCCGCTTCGGTGCCGAGGGCAACGGCTTGTCGCTGTACTGTTTCGACCCGGATGGCAATCAGGTCGAACTCAAAGGTCCGTCGCAGACTTAAGCACGCTTCGCAGGCCCATACAATCAGGCAATGCTGTCGCAGTACAGCAACCCCAGGCGCATCAAATCGGGTCGAACTTTTCGCGTCAGAGGGAACTCTGAAATGTCCGAGGGCCGTGGTTTCGTCTGAAAAAACGATCTGCGCGGTCAGAAATGTCGTTTGACGTGTAAAATTTCACGCGACGTTTTTACACCCCGAATGGCCCCAGGCGGCCTCACCAAGAGCGACATACATGCAAGCAAAGGCCCGTGAGGTTTATGTGCCACCGGTGCTGCAAGATTTGCGGGCCGGCACTGCCGACCTGCACATCGCACTGGAAAAACGCCTTCCTTTTTTCTCCGATACGCTCGATTTACCTGCTTTCAAGCGCTTGATAGCGGCCTATTACGGCTTCTATTTCCCGCTGGAAAACGCATTGCAGCGCAGTGGTTCAGTCCCCGACGATTTCGACCTGACGCCACGCCTCAAAACCCATACATTGCGCGGCGATCTGCAAGCGTTGGGGTTAGCGCCCGCTTCGCTGGAAAACCTGCCGATCTGCGATCAGTTGCCCGTGATTGATTCGAGCGCTGCGTGCCTGGGTGTGCTGTACGTGCTCGAAGGCGCAACCCTCGGCGGACAGATCCTGCGTCGAGAAATCTCCGCACGGTTGGGCCTTGAAGCAGACAACGGCGCTGCCTTCCTCGATGTCTACGGCGCTGCCACCGGCCGTCGCTGGCGCGATTTCATCGAATACCTGGGCAATCGCCCGATGGACGCTGATGAGCGCAATGCGGTCGTGCTGGCCGCGCAAACCACATTCAGTTGCTTCGAGCGCTGGCTCGAATGCCAGGAGGTATTGGCATGAATCCGCAAGACAAGAAAGACTTTGAAGAACTGCTGGCCAACTGTGCTGACGAGCCGATCCGCTTCCCCGGCGCAATCCAGCCTCACGGTTTACTGCTGACGTTGAGCGAACCGGCGCTTGAGATCATTCAGATCAGCGCCAACGTCGAAACCTTGCTGGGCCGTGCGCCAGAGGCGTTGATTGGCCAGCCATTGGTGGATTTGCTGGGTGAAGTGCACACAGCACAGGTGCGTGAGGCGTTGCAGCAAGCGGCGTTCTTCGACGCGCCGCGGTTGTACCTCCACCTCAATGGCACCGCGTTCGAGGGGTTGCTGCATCGACATCAGGGCGTATTGATTCTTGAGCTGGAGATTCACGTCGAAAACTTCCAGCCGCGCAATGTTGCCGGCAGCCAGACAAATCTGGGGCGCATGCTCCAGCGTCTGCAAGCGGCCACGACGCTGCAGGCGCTGTACGACATCAGCGTCAAGGAAATCCAGGCGATCACCGGGTATGACCGGGTGCTGATCTATCGTTTCGAAGAAGAGGGACACGGCCAGGTCATCGCCGAAGCGTCCGATCCGTCGATGGAAGTCTTCAACGGACTGTTCTTCCCGGCCTCGGATATTCCCGAGCAGGCGCGGGAGCTGTACCGGACAAATTGGCTGCGGATCATCCCCAACGCCGACTATCAACCGGTGCCACTTGTACCGAAGTTGCGTCCGGATACGCAGACGCCGCTGGATTTGAGTTTTGCGACGCTGCGCAGCGTGTCGCCGATTCACTGCCAGTACATGAAGAACATGGGCGTGCTGTCGTCGATGAGCATTTCCCTGCTCAAGGGTGACAAGCTCTGGGGGCTGATCAGTTGCGGCAACCGTCAGCCACTGCATGTACCGCATGAATTGCGCACCGCTTGCCAGACCATCGGCCAGGTGCTGTCGCTGCAGATCAGCGCGATGGAGGCGCTGGAGGTCAGTCGCCAGCGTGAAGAGAAGGTCGAAGCGCTGGCGCTGCTCAATCAGGCCATGATCGATTCGCCGCAAAATGTCTTCGACGGCTTGGCCAATCAGCCACAGGTTCTGATGGCGCTGGCCGATGCCGGCGGTGTCGCAATCATTGAAGACAAGCAATTGCATCGTTACGGCAACTGCCCTGAACCGGAAGACATCCGCGCCCTGCACAAATGGTTGCAGGAAAGCGCCGAGCCGGTGTTCGCCAGTCACCATCTGGCCAGCGTTTATCCACCCGCCGCGCAGTATCCCCACGTGGCCAGCGGCGTACTTGCCATGAGCCTGCCAAAACCGGTGGACAACGGCGTGCTGTGGTTCCGGGCGGAAGTGAAAGAAAACATCAACTGGAGTGGCGATCCGCGCAAGCCGCTGGATCTGGAAAATTCTGATTCGGGCATGCGCCTGCGTCCGCGCACCTCGTTTGAAATCTGGAAGGTCGAGATGGCCGGTATTTCCGCCAAGTGGAGCCATGGCGACCTGTTTGCGGCCAACGATTTGCGCCGGTCGGCGCTGGAAAACGATCTGGCCCGTCAGGTACGACGCGAGCAGGAAGCCGTGCGTGCCCGCGATGAACTGGTGGCGGTGGTCTCCCACGACCTGCGCAATCCAATGACCGTCATTTCGATGCTCTGCGGCATGATGCAGAAAGCGTTCAGCTCCGACGGCCCGCACACCTCGCGGCGAATCTCGACGGCCATCGACACCATGCAGCAGGCGGCCGGGCGTATGAATACGCTGCTGGAAGACTTGCTCGATACATCCAAGATCGACGCCGGGCGATACAGCATCACGCCGCAGAAACTCGACGTCAGCCAGATGTTCGAAGAGGCGCAAGCCTTGCTCGCGCCGCTGGCATTGGACAAAGACATCAGCATTTCCTTCGCGGCTGATCCGGATCTGCGCATCCATGCCGACCCGGAGCGGCTGTTTCAGGTGTTGTCGAATCTGGTGGGCAACGCCATCAAATTCACACCGCGCCTGGGTTCGGTTGGCGTGCACGCGAAATCAGTCGGCAATGAAATCGTCTTCATCGTGCGCGACAGCGGCGAAGGCATTCCCAAGGAACACCTGCCTCACGTGTTCGACCGTTACTGGACGGTGAAAGAAGGTAATCCGACTGGCACCGGCCTGGGTTTGTACATCAGCCAAGGCATCGTCGAAGCGCATGGCGGCCAGATCTTCGCCGACAGTGAGCCGGGGCAGGGCAGCGAATTCCGTTTCACCGTGCCGCGCCTCGACTGATCCAATTGCCTGCACTTCGCCCCTGTAGGAGCTGCCGCAGGCTGCGATCTTTTGATCTTGATTTTAAAAAACAAAGTCAAAAGATCGCAGCCTGCGGCAGCTCCTACAGGGGTTAGTCGTTTCAGTGTCAGGGTGATTTTCTTCAATACCGGTGACCAGTCGCTGGTTACCGTGAGCACCTTGTTCCTCGTTTTGAAGCAGGTGTGCGATGAGTCTTGTTCTTTCGATGGCGGCGTTTGCTCTGGCAGCGTCCATTACCCCCGGCCCGGTCAACATCGTGGCGCTGAGCTCCGGTGCGCAGTTCGGCTTTCGCGCCAGCCAGCGACATGTCGCCGGGGCGACGTTGGGGTTTGTGCTGTTGCTGGTGCTGATGGGATTGGGCCTGCACGAAATCCTCAAGCTCTGGCCATTCATGACCCGCGTGGTGCAACTGGCCGGGGTGGCGTTTCTGCTATTCATGGCCTGGAAGCTCGCGACCGATGACGGGCAACTGAATGCCGGCGACTCGGGGCGTGCCCCATCCATGCTCTATGGCGCCGTCATGCAATGGCTCAATCCGAAGGCCTGGCTGGCTTGCGTCGCCGGCATGGGCGCGTTTGTTGCTGATGGCGAGGCACGGTTGGTTTGGCAGTTTGCGGCGGTGTATCTGGTGATCTGCTATGTGTCGGTGGGCTGCTGGGTCTATGCCGGGACGTTTTTGCGCGAATGGTTGGGCAATCCGGCGGGGATGCGTTTGTTCAATCGGCTGATGGCGGGGTTGTTGGTCGTGAGTGCGGTTTATCTGTTGCTACCGTAGTTGCTTGAAGATCAAAAGATCGCAGCCTCCGGCAGCTCCTACACCGATCCTTGTAGGAGCTGCCGGAGGCTGCGATCTTTTGATTCTGAACGACCCGGTCAGCCGCGATACTGGCCGGGCGTCGCTGCCAGATGCTGTTTGAATGCCCGTTGAAAATGCGCCTGATCGGCAAACCCCGCCTCCAGCGCCACATCGGCAATCAACTGTCCGCTGCGTAATCGCTCGCGAGCGAACTGGATGCGTTGGTTGACCAGAAAAGCATGCGGCGTCATGCCGAAATGTTGCTTGAAGGCGCGGATCAGGTAGGACGGTGACAGCTGCGCCGCGCGGCAAATGTCATCCAGGCTCAGCAGATCGGTGCAGTGTTCACGGATGTAGTCGGCGGCACGTTCGAGCTTGAAATTCGGCTCGCGCACCGGCTGTTGCGCCGGGTTCAGGCGCAATTGCAAATCGGTGAAAAACTCCACCGCTGCGCTCTGTTTGCGCAGGGCATCCTGCTGGGGGGCGACGAGGATTTCATACAAATCGTTGAGGTCGTCGAACAGGCTGGCATCGTTGACATGGGTGGTCGCAAACCGGCGAAACTCAAGCTCCACACCGAAACCCAATTGATGTTGCAGATCGGTCAGCCAAGGTGTCTCGACATACAGCATCAGGTACGACCACGGCTGATCATCAATCGGATTACACGCGTGCACATCGCCAGGATTCATCAGCACCACAGTGCCGGCGGCGACCTCGAACTGTGCTTGCTCATGCACATACGTGCTGTGCCCGGCAGTGATCGCACCAATGGAAAAATGCGCGTGGGAATGCCGCGCGTAACACACCTCGCGACCATCGGCGATGGCCCGCGCCTCAATGAACGGCAGGGCCTCATCACGCCAGAAGCGCGGGGCTTTTTCAGGGTTTTTGGCGGCAGCGTGTTTCATCATCGTCCTTCCCGGCAGGCCAGCGCCCGAGTGTATTAGCTCTGGCCGGCAAAGGCTCGTTGCAGTCTGTAGTCAGACTGGTAATTTTCGCGTGATCGAAAATCGAGCAGTAGAACCTCGCGGCGGCTTCAGCCTGATTGTCGAACCACAGGCACGGTGTGAGTTTTTGAAAGCGTTGCCTGGCAGTCGTCCTCGGCAGGTAAGACATGCTGGATTAACAGCGTAGTCAGTCCTTCGTCGATTAGTGGTGCCGTAGATCGATTTAAACTGGTGTGCGGGAATTTGTTTACGCACGGTACACATGGGTGAACAGAGGAGATCCACCATGGACCGATTCACGGGTGGCTGCCTGTGCGGCGACATTCGCTTCGAAGCCTCGGGGCAACCCTACCGCGTGGGACTTTGCCATTGTCTCGACTGCCGCAAACGCCATGGCGCGTTGTTTCACGCCTCGGCGATTTTTCCTGCGAGCGCAGTGACGGTTACTGGCGAAACGCATGACTACAATGGGCGGTTTTTTTGCCCACGCTGTGGTTCTCCCGTGTTTACGCGTTCGGCTGATGAAGTTGAGGTGAACGTGGGATCGCTCGATCAGCCTGATCAATTCAAACCCACTTATGAGCTCTGGACGATTCGGCGTGAGTCCTGGCTGCCGGCGCTTCCTGTTGCTCACCATTACGAACGGGATCGCGAGGGTCGTGGGCGTTCCGAGGACTAGTGCGTGACGGGGCCGCAGGACAAGATCAAGAGCGGTGTGCACCGTCGGCACGTTTTTAAACAGCCAAAAGCAGACCCTCTCCCAAAGGGAAAGGTAACTGACCGAGGTGTTGGCGAGAAGTACACCGACGTGGGATATCGAGTCGAACTCAAGTGTTGAAAAGCCCAGATATCGGCTCCCTCTCCCTCGGGAGAGGGCTGGGGTGAGGGGCGAGTACATCACGAGCCCCAAAGCCGACCGCCTGCGCTTCTCACCACTCAAGTTGCCATATTTCACTGTATGCACTCAGAACCTGTGGGAGCGAGCCTGCTCGCGAAAGCGGTGGGTCAGTCAGCTTGATATTCACTGACAGACCGCTTTCGCGAGCAAGCTCGCTTCTACAGGGCCAAGTCTCTGACTCCAGGAATGATCACCCGCGAATAAACGCCAACAAATCCGCATTAATCGTCGCCGCCTCCGTCGTCGGCATCCCGTGCGGGAACCCCGGATACGACTTCAACGTGCCATTTGGCAGCAATTTCGCCGACAAAGGCGCCGAGTTCTCATAGGGAACAATCTGGTCATCTTCGCCATGCATCACCAGCACCGGCACCGTCACGCGCTTTAGATCGTCAGTGAAATCGGTCTGCGAGAACGCCACGATGCCGTCGTAATGCGCCTTCGCGCTGCCAATCATGCCCTGGCGCCACCAGTTGGCGATAACACCTTCCTGCGCCTCGGCACCCGGTCGGTTATAGCCGTAGAACGGACCGCTCGGTACATCTCGATAGAACTGCGCACGATTGGCCGCAAGTTGCGCCTGCAAGTCATCGAACACCGATTTCGGCAAACCACCCGGGTTGCTTTCGGTCTTGACCATCAGCGGTGGCACCGCGCTGATGATCGCGGCTTTGAGGACTTTGTCCTGGCCATGGCGGGCGATGTAGTGGATGACTTCACCGCCGCCGGTGGAGTGGCCGACGTGCACGGCTTTTTTCACGCCCAGATGGTTGACCACGGCCAGGACATCGTCGGCGTAGTGATCCATGTCGTGACCGTCCCAGACCTGGCTCGAACGTCCGTGGCCACGGCGATCATGGGCAATCACCCGAAAGCCTTGCCCCAGAAAGAACAGCATCTGTGCATCCCAGTCGTCGGAGCTGAGCGGCCAGCCATGGTGAAAGTGGATGACCGGGGCGTCCTTCGGTCCCCAGTCCTTGTAGAAAATTTCGACGCCATCTTGGGTGGTGACAAATCCCATGTTCGCTACTCCTGAAACATATGGAGGGCAATCCGCGAGATGTTCGCGAATCGGTTCGCTGGTACGAGTGTTCCTCTGGCGGCGCAGTGCGAGCCGTTATCAACTGTAGGATTAAAGTCGACATGTGCATGACCGGTGGTCGCCACGTCTGGCTTGAGGCGCAAATTAGGCTTTGCTGAAAGGGATAAGCCGAGGCGCGCGCAGGCTTTACAGCCGCAGTGACGTCCCTTCAGAACACCGTGAGTCTGAGGAAAACCCCGATGCTGACTTTGAATATCAATGGCAAGGATCAGGAGCTCGACGTCCCTGCGGACATGCCGTTGCTCTGGGTCCTGCGCGATGTCGCGCACCTGACCGGCACCAAATTCGGTTGCGGCATGGCGCAGTGCGGCGCGTGCACCGTGCATGTCGATGGCGCGCCGTTGCGTGCCTGTATCACCCCGGCCACGGCCGTCGCCCATGGGCAGAAAATCCTCACCATCGAAGGTTTGTCCACGGATGGCTCGCACCCTGTGCAGCAGGCCTGGGCCGAACTCGATGTGGTGCAGTGCGGTTATTGCCAGTCCGGGCAGATCATGTCGGCCGCTGCCTTGCTGGCGAAAATCCCCAAACCTACCGACAGCGATATCGATCAGGCGCTCTCCGGCAACATCTGCCGCTGCGGCACTTACCCAAGAATTCGTGCAGCGGTCAAACGTGCGGCCGAGATCGGTTGAACCTGACGGGGAGATAAACGATGAACAGTCCCGTATCGCGTCGGGGTTTTCTCAAAGGCAGTGCCCTGTTGGGCAGCGGTCTGGTGGTGGCGTTTGCCGTGCCTGGCGGCCACCGGTTTGCCATGGCGGCGGAGGGTGAGGGCAAAGTCTTTGCGCCGAATGCCTTTCTGCGCATCGGCGCCGACAACAGCGTCACCGTACTGCTCGGGCATTCGGAAATGGGCCAGGGCATCTGGACCGGCCTGACCATGCTGATCGCCGAAGAACTGGACGCTGACTGGTCGACCATCCGCGTCGAACATTCGCCCGCGTCGGCGGCGGATTACGGCATGCCCGCTTTTGGCGGCATGCAGATTACTGGCGGCTCGACGTCAACCTGGATGGAGTTCGACCGCTATCGGTTGGCCGGTGCAACGGCCCGGCAGATGCTGGTCGAAGCGGCGGCCAAGCGCTTTGACGTCGCGCCTTCGACGATTCGCACCGAATCGGGTGTAGTGATTGCTGGCGATAAACGTGCAACCTACGGCGAACTGGCGGACGCCGCCGGGCAACTGCCGGTACCGGATCCGAAATCCATCACGTTCAAGGAGGCCAAGGACTGGAAAGTCATCGGCAAACCGACCAAACGCCTCGATACCCCGGAGAAAATCACCGGCCGCGCCAAGTTCGGCATGGACGTGCAATTCGAGGGTTTGATGACCGCCATGGTCGTCCGTGCGCCGGCTTTCGGGGCGACGGTCAAGTCTTTCGAAGGCGCTCAAGCATTGGCGATCCCGGGCGTACATAAAGTGCTGCAGGTGCCGAGTGGCGTCGCGGTAATTGCGGAGCATTACTGGGCGGCGAAACTGGGCCGCGATGCGCTGAAAGTCGATTGGGACCTGGGGCCTCACGCGGATCTGAGCAGCGAAAAACTACTGGAAAGCTTTCGCAAACTGGCCACCACACCGGGCACATCAGCCAGTCAGGCCGGTGATGCCAAGGGCAACTTCAGCAAAGCGGCGAAGAAGATCGACGTCGAGTACAGCGTGCCTTACCTGGCGCATGCGCCGATGGAACCGTTGAACTGTACGGTGAAAATCAGCGAGCAGAAATGTGAAATCTGGACGGGCACGCAGTTTCAGACGCTCGACCAAATGGTTGCCGGAAAAATCACCGGGTTGAAGCCCGAGCAGGTGGAAATCCACACGGAATTCCTCGGCGGCGGGTTTGGCCGCCGGGCCAATCCGACTTCGGATTTTGTCGCTGAAGCCGTGCAAGTGGCGAAAGCGGCGGGTCTGCCGGTGAAAACCGTGTGGTCGCGGGAGGATGATATCCGCGGCGGTTATTACCGCTCGATGTTCCTGCATCAGGCGCGAATCGGCCTCGGCGCGGATGGGCTGCCCCTGAGCTGGCAGCATGTGCTGGTCGGCCAGTCGATCATGACTGGCACGTTGCTGGAAGCGACCATGGTCAAGAACGGCATCGACCCGACGTCCGTCGAAGGTGTCAGCGACAGTCCGTACGTCAAAGATCTGGCCCATCATCAGGTCGATCTGCATTCACCGCAGACCGGAATCAACGTGCTGTGGCTGCGTTCGGTGGGGCATAGCCACACGGCGTTTGTCATGGAATCGCTGATCGACGAAATGGCCACGGCGGCGGGCAAGGACCCGGTCGAATACCGGCGAACATTGCTCAAGGAGCATCCGCGTCATCTCGGCGTGCTCAATCTGGCGGTTGAGAAGGCCAACTGGACAGCGCCGCTGCCGGAGGGCCATGCCCTGGGTGTCGCGGTGCACGAATCGTTTGGCAGTTATGTGGCGCAGGTCGCGCAGGTGTCCCAGGACAATCTGGCGATTCGCGTGCATCGGGTGGTGTGCGCGGTGGACTGTGGGATTGCGGTCAACCCGCAGAGCATCGCGGCGCAGATGGAATCGTGCATCACCTTCGGTCTGGGCATGGCGCTGCACAGCAAGCTCACGCTCAAGGACGGTGCTGTCGTGCAGTCCAACTATCACGATTATCAGGTGCTGCGGCTTAACGAAATGCCGGTGGTCGAGGTGCACATCGTACCCAGCAGCGACAAACCTGGCGGCATCGGCGAGGCCGGTGTGCCGCCGACCGCACCGGCGGTGGCCAACGCGGTGTACGCCCTGACCGGGCAACGCCTGCGCGAACTGCCGCTGCAACTGTCGGGGGTATGAGATGAAACGACATCTGGTCTTGGGAACGATGGTGTTGGTCGGTCTGGGCGGCTACGCCGCGGATTTGTTCGCCGACGAGCAGGAGGCCTTGAAAGCCTTCGCCACGGTGCAGAAAGTCTTTCAGAGTCCGCGCTGCCAGAACTGCCACATTCCCGGTGATTCGCCGCTGCAATTCGACGCCGGCATTCCTCATGCGATGAGCGTGGTGCGCGGTATGGACGGCAAGGGCGCCGCCGGCTTGCCTTGTGCCACTTGTCATGCTGAAAATAATCCGCCGGCCAGTTACGGCCCCCATGCCCCTCCGGGGGCGCCGCACTGGAGCCTGCCGCCAGCGGCGCACAAAATGGCCTGGATCGGCCTGCCTCCGGACAAGCTGTGCGCGATGATCAAAGACCGTTCGAGCAATGGCGACCGCGATTTCGCCGCGCTGATCAAACATGTCAGCGAGGACAAACTGGTGCTTTGGGGC
This sequence comes from Pseudomonas sp. A0308, assembly GCF_044218815.1. NCBI lineage: Bacteria > Pseudomonadati > Pseudomonadota > Gammaproteobacteria > Pseudomonadales > Pseudomonadaceae > Pseudomonas > Pseudomonas sp. A0308. The sequence goes on along the minus strand of NZ_CP162581.1, from coordinate 796,997 downwards.
TGGAATCCCGGCACCGGCCGCGCGCCAGTGCCGGTGCCGCACGACATATTCGTGAACCAGTTCAAGCTCTGGGCCGATGCTGGGGGGCCATGTCCTGTAGTGGGTGGTTGATGGGGTGAGGCCGAGGAGAATTAGCGCTACTCTTAGGAACATTGATGCCAATGGAGTGTGTGATGCTGGTTCCCCGAAAACCTGCCAACGAAGAGGCGCGCATTCAGGCGCTGCATGGCCTCAATCTTCTGGATTCGGCCCCCGAAGAGCGTTTCGACCGACTCACGCGGCTGGCCAAACGCCTGTTCAATGTGCCCATTGCATTGGTGACGCTGGTGGACAAGGACCGTCAGTGGTTTAAATCCTGTGTCGGGCTCGATGCTACCGAGACGTCGAGGGACATTTCCTTCTGCGGCCACGCGATTCTCAAGGATGATCTCCTGCTGGTGCGCGATGCCCGCGAGGATGAGCGCTTCCATGACAATCCGTTGGTGACCGGCGAGCCGAACATTCGTTTCTACGCCGGCTACCCGCTGACCGTGCCCACTGGCAACAAACTTGGGACGTTGTGCCTGATCGACACCAAGCCCCGTGATCTCGACGAAGAGGAGCGTGCACTGCTACGTGATCTGGCCGAAATGGCCGAGCAAGAGCTGACGGCGGTGCAGATGGCGAGCATGGACGAGCTGACGCTGCTGTCCAATCGTCGCGGCTTCAAGCAACTGGCTCAGCATGCGCTGGACGCTTGCGCGCGGTTGCACCGGCCGGCGACGCTGCTGTTTTTCGACCTCAACGACTTCAAACAGATTAACGACCTTTACGGTCACGCCGAGGGTGACAGTGCGCTCAAGACTTTCGCCGACGTCCTGCGTATCGCCTTTCGTGAGAGCGATGTGGTCGGACGCCTGGGCGGCGATGAATTCGTCGCACTGCTGACCGGCTCCAGCCACATCGAGACCACAGCGGTCATGGCACGCCTCAAGGAAATTCTCGAAGAACGCAACGCCACGCTCCACCGTGGTTACGCCATCCGCTTCAGCGTCGGCCAGATCGAATACGACGCACAGCGCCACGACAACGTCGACCGCCTGCTGGCCGACGCGGACGCGGCGATGTACGCGCACAAACAGGCGTTGAAGCGTATCCAGTAAGGACCTGAAGCGCAGTGCCCGCGCCCACACTGGCGGCGGCATGCCTGAACTCCAGCAAACCGCTCAAAACATAATGGCGCCGGTGACGTTCGGCGCGTTGTCATCGTTCTTACGCACTCAAGGATTGATAGAACGCCAACCAGGCCGCATGGCAGGTCTCGGCATCTTTCAGGTCGAGGGTAGCCCCGGCACGCTCCAGGGCTGATGCTTCGCGCTCCTTGAACATGTGATCGACTGCGGCCTGGGCGATGGCGTTGATTGCGGGTGAGGCGTAGGTGTCGGGAATCGCGGCCGACTGCCGCGTGAACGGCGCCCCCGGTACGTCGAGACGCTCAATGATGCCCTGACAGATCGCCTGCTCACGAGGACGCGTGCCGCGCCGGTAGGCCTCGTCATCGAATGGCAGCTCGCGCTGAGCGGCTGACATCAACAGTGAGGGGGGAATGTCCCTGCGCAACCGCACCTGCGAGTGGCGCACGAAAATTTCGAAAATCCGCGAGTTAAAACCCTCGAGCAACGCGATGATGGCGAACGACCCCGCACCGGCAGGCTGCTGCGGCTCTGCTACCGGGTGCAGCGCAAACAGTTGCAGCGTACCGTCTTCGATATCGAGCCTTTGCTGCAACGGCAGCTCGCAGAACGCTTCCTTGATCAGCGCGACGTAGGCGTTTTTCAAACGCGTCAGGCGGCTGGCCAGTGCAGACTGAAATTGCCCCGATACCTTTCTAAGTCGGGAAAACTGTGGCGCCATCGTTTGCAGATTCAACGCTGTCAGCGTCGAGCGCCAGTGCGTCATGTCGGGCTTCAACCTGTCGGCCATGTGCAGCTCGACGAGGGAGTAAAAAGGCGCCTGGTTGTGCGCATTGGCGCTGGCGTCGCTCGCGACCAGAACCCTGTCTTCCAGGTGCAGGTGATGGCGGAAGACAGTCTGCAGATCGGCCAGTGCCACGGTGTAAGGCGTGGCGAACCCTGAGTCGAAAGCTTCCTGGCGCAGCCGGTCCAACGCTTGCGTGTGCGCGCTGAACCGGGCGGCAGCCTGTCCCAGCGTTGCTGCGTCATAGGTGTTGCCGGCAAGCTCGGGATCACGCTGGATCAGGCCTCGGGCGATGGCCCAGTCGGCGACCAGCGCAGCGCTCGCGTACTTGCTCTCGTACGTCTGTGCAGTCAGCGCGATCGGGATTCTGGCCAGGGTCATCAGTTGGTCGAACGACATCAGTCGGCTCAGGCCTGACTTGAGGTGCTCGACATGCAGCACCGTCTGTTTCAGTTTGACCCAGTCAATGGAGCTGATGTACGTGACGGAGTCCGGGATGCCGCGAATCAGAAACTCCGGCGCAATGCCCGACAACAGCAAGTGGGTGGCCAGGGTTTTGTTTGTGATCGCGGCCAGACCGGATTGATGCTCGATGAAGCGACGCACCTCGCTCAGACTTTCACCCCAGAAAAAGCGGTCGTTCAACGGTTGGCCCACGACCCGGTCGAGCTGCTCGCCGACGTTCGCGTCAAGACTGAGGATCAGCGCCGCCAGTATCAGACGTTCGCGGTTGACGGCAATCAATGCCTTCTCTTTGTACGCCTGCTTGAACGCACTCAACAATTGGTTGCCCAGCGCATGCGAACGGGGCGTGATGAGGATCTGGCTGATCCGGTAATCCGCTTTGGCCAGCAGTGTTGCGCGGGGCAGGTCGGTGTCGACGCCTTCGCTCAGGTAGTCGATCAGCGGTGCGCTGTCAGGGGGGACGAATGCCTGGGTGGTGTCGATGATCAGTTGGCGTTGCTCCACGGTAAATCGCTCGGCGTTTTTGCCGGGGTGGCCTAACAGGTACCAGTGATCCATGTAAGAGGGATGCAGGGCCAGCAGATTTTTTTCCCACTGCGCGATGCGTCGCGCCGATTCGACGTTGTCGGGCAGATTCATTTCATAGAAACGCATCATTTGCCTAAGGCTGACCTTGCCGTTGCTGCGCATGGCGCCACCGGCCTCGGCCGCCAGTGATTTAAGCCGCTCGAGCATGGCATTCAGCTCCCTGTTCTTTTTCACCTTTGCCGTCAGGTTGACCCAACTGTCGTTCCTGCCTGGCGTCCCCACGTGGCCCCTTTCGCTTACCAACAATGGGCTGTTCGCCCGCAGGTTTTCGCGCCTGAGAATCGCTTGAAACGCAGCATTGGCCCTGAACGCCGCCAAGGTCACCTTGTCAGCAGCCACCCGGTACCCCAATGAAGAAACCGGCATCGGTTGGCTCTGTTCCGTCAGATCAATTGGCGCCGTGGCGTCTTTGTTACGGCTCAACGCCTCCAGCCGCCGAATGATGTGCTGGCAGTTCTCGACGTCGCCGAAAGCCTGTTGGTAACGCAGGATGGGCAGCGTGGTCTGCACATACTCACTGACGTAGGGCAGGGGCGGCCAGGTCTGCTGGCGCAAACGCGAGACCAGTGTGCGGGCTTGCTGGTTGCTTTGCGGCAATGGGTAGCCGTACCGGCTCAATACGTGGTCGAGGTCGATGGCCAAAGCGGCGTTGGACAGCAGCGAGCCTGACGTGAGGGTAATCGGCAGGCCGGCAATGCTCGCACGGTCAAACGGCCGCTGCCGTTGCTCGTCGTCCGCAAGGGCCTGTTCGAGTGTCGTCGCAATGTCGCGAAGATCCTGGAGCTGAGTGCTGCGCTCTACGACCAGCGCGGACGTCGTGTGGCCGTCGGCGTTGATGCGTGCGAGGCCGCTGTGTTTCAGCTCATTGATCAATGCGCGAGCCTGCTGCACGTTTTGCGGTTCCGGATAACCGTAAAACGCCAGCACCACGCGGCGCGGAAAGCGATGCAGCGGGTTGGCGGACTTGCCGCCGACATACGGCAGGCCGAATCCGGCCGTATCGATGCGCTGGGAGATCGACCACAGGATCGGTGCCATTTGCCACCAGCCGGAGTCGTCCTCCAGGGTGAATGTGTGCAGGGTGCGCGTGCCGTTCGGGGCAGTCAGGACCTGTAACGTGTCGTCCTTGAGATTGAGGGTGTCGAGGTCGATGTGGAACCGGCTGGCCCAGTCGAGAAACTCCGGGCGCTCCAGTGCGGACCAATAAAGCTCTGTCCACTCATGCAGCAGGCACTCGCGCGGAATTTCCAGGGTGCGCAGCGGGGCGCCGGGGCTGGCGACCGGCACGGCGGTCAATTCATCGATGAGGCATCGGATCAGCGCCTGTTCGCGCCGGTCGCGTTGCGGTTGCGGTTGCGGTTGCGGTTGCAGTTCGGTCTCGTCCATCAGTGTTCTCCTGTAGGCGGTTGAAAACCGCTGAGCGTCGATTGTCGAACGACGAGGAGAACCTCCGGTGGTACATAGTTATCGCTCGTGCGCGAGTTTTGCGCAGGCGAAAAAAAACCGCCTCGGAAGGCGGTTTTTTCTACATCGAGATCACTCTTCGATGTTGCCCATGGCGGTGGTGTTGAAGCCGCCGTCCACGTACATGATTTCACCGCTGATGCCCGACGCCAGGTCAGAGCACAGGAACGCGCCGGCGTTGCCGACTTCGTCGATGGTGACGTTGCGACGCAGTGGGGTCTGCGCTTCGTTGGCGGCCAGCATCTTGCGGAAGTTCTTGATGCCGGAAGCGGCCAGCGTACGGATCGGGCCAGCCGATACGCAGTTGACGCGGGTGCCGTCCGGACCCAGGGAACCGGCCAGGTAACGTACGCCAGCTTCCAGCGAAGCCTTGGCCATGCCCATTACGTTGTAGTTAGGCATGGTGCGCTCGGCGCCCAGGTACGACAGGGTCAGCAGGCTGCCGTTGCGGCCTTTCATCATTTCGCGGCCGGCTTTGGCCAGGGCCACGAAGCTGTAGGCGCTGATGTCGTGAGCGATGCGGAAACCGTCACGGGTGGTGGCTTCGGTGAAGTCGCCGTCCAGTTGGTCGCCCGGGGCGAAGCCAACGGAGTGCACGATGCAGTCCAGGCCGTCCCACTTCTTGCTCAGTGCTTCGAAGACCTTGGCGATTTCTTCATCGCTGGCCACGTCGCACGGGAAGCACAGCTCAGGGCTCGAACCCCAGCCTTGGGCGAATTCTTCAACACGACCTTTCAGTTTGTCGTTCTGATAAGTGAAGGCAAGCTCAGCGCCCTCGCGATGCATGGCGGCAGCGATGCCGGATGCGATGGACAGCTTGCTGGCGACACCGACGATCAGTACGCGCTTACCGGCGAGAAAACCCATGTGTTGCTCCTCTTTCAGGTTATTGCGCAGTGGCTGGTGCCAAAAAAGCGGCTTCCAGCAACTGCTGTGTATACGGATGTTCAGGGGCGGCAAAGATTTCTTGCGCGTCTCCCTGTTCGACCACTTGGCCATGCTTGACCACCATCAACTGGTGGCTCAGCGCTTTGACGACAGCCAGATCATGGCTGATGAACAAATACGTCAGGTTGTACTTGGCTTGCAGTGAACGCAACAGCTCCACCACTTGCCGCTGCACCGTCCGGTCGAGCGCTGAAGTCGGCTCGTCCAGCAGGATCAGCGCCGGTTTGAGCACTAACGCTCGAGCAATGGCGATGCGTTGCCGTTGCCCACCGGAAAATTCGTGGGGATAGCGGTGCCGGGTTTCCGGATCCAGACCTACCTCCTTCAATGCCGCAATAATTGCCGCTTCCTGTTCGGCGGCGGTACCCATCTTGTGAATCCGCAGGCCTTCACCAACGATGTCGCTGACGCACATCCGCGGGCTCAGGCTGCCGAACGGGTCCTGAAACACCACCTGCATCTCCCGGCGCAACGGGCGAATCTCGTTCTGCGTCAGGCAGTCTAGCTGCTTGCCTTCAAAACGGATCGTGCCTTTGCTGCCGATCAGCCGCAAAATCGCCAGACCCAGCGTGGATTTACCGGAACCGCTTTCGCCCACAATGCCCAAAGTCTGACCTTGAGGCAGGCTGAAATTGATGCCGTCCACTGCCTTGACGTAATCCACCGTGCGCTTGAGCAGGCCTTTCTTGATCGGGAACCAGACTTTCAAGTCCTCGACCTCAAGCAGCGGCGCCCCGATTTTATTGGTCGCCGGGCCTCCGCTGGGCTCCGCGCCGAGCAATTCCCGAGTGTACGGATGCTGCGGCGAACGGAACAGCTCTGCGCACGATGCCTGTTCGACGATGCAACCGCGCTGCATGACACATACGCGATGCGCAATTCTTCGCACCAGGTTCAAATCGTGACTGATCAGTAGCAGCGACATGCCCAATCGGGCCTGAAGTTCCTTGAGCAAATCGAGGATTTTCAGCTGAACGGTCACGTCCAGCGCCGTGGTCGGTTCATCGGCGATCAGCAGTTCCGGCTCGTTGGCCAGGGCCATGGCGATCATCACCCGCTGGCGCTGGCCGCCGGACAATTCGTGGGGCAGAGCCTTGAGACGCTTGTGCGGCTCGGGGATGCCCACCATTTCCAAAAGCTCCAGCGTGCGCCTGGTCGCGACTTTGCCGGTCAGCCCCTTGTGGATGCCGAGCACCTCGTTGATCTGCTTCTCGATCGAGTGCAGCGGATTGAGCGAGGTCATCGGCTCCTGAAAAATCATCGCGATGCGGTTGCCGCGGATGTGGCGGATGGTTTTCTCGCTCAGGCCCAACAGGTTTTGCCCGCCGTAATTGATGCTGCCGGCCGGATGCCGCGCCATCGGGTACGGCAGCAAACGCAGGATGGAGTGGGCGGTCACCGATTTGCCCGAGCCGGATTCGCCGACCAGCGCCAGGGTTTCGCCGCGTTTGATGTCGAAGCTCACGCCCTCTACCACCCGGTGCAGGCGCTCGCCGACACCGAATTCGACGGCGAGGTCGCGCACTTCGATCAGATTGTCCTGATTCATTTCACTTCCTCGGGTCGAAGGCATCGCGAGCGGACTCGCCGATAAACACCAGCAAACTCAACATCAGCGCCAGCACCGCAAACGCGCTCATGCCCAACCATGGCGCTTGCAGGTTGGATTTGCCCTGTGCCACCAGCTCGCCCAGCGACGGACTGCCGGCCGGCAAGCCGAAACCGAGGAAGTCCAGCGCGGTGAGCGTACCGATGGCGCCAGTGAGGATGAACGGCATGAAGGTCATGGTCGAGACCATGGCGTTGGGCAGAATGTGGCGGAACATGATCGCCCCGTTCTGCATGCCCAGCGCCCGCGCTGCGCGTACGTACTCGAGGTTACGGCCACGGAGGAACTCGGCACGCACCACATCAACCAGACTCATCCACGAAAACAGCAACATGATCCCCAGCAGCCACCAGAAATTCGGCTGGACGAAACTGGCCAGAATGATCAGCAGGTACAGCACCGGTAACCCTGACCAGATCTCCAGAAAACGCTGTCCGGCCAAGTCCACCCAACCACCATAGAAGCCCTGCAAGGCCCCGGCGATCACGCCGATGATCGAACTCAGAATGGTCAGCGTCAGGGCAAACAGTACCGAAATGCGGAAGCCGTAAATCACCCGTGCCAGCACATCGCGACCTTGATCATCGGTGCCCAGCAGGTTGTCCGCCGACGGAGGGGCAGGGGCCGGGACCTTCAGGTCGTAGTTGATGCTTTGATAGTTGTACGGAATCGGCGCCCACAGCACCCACGCATCCTTGGCCTTGAGCAGTTCACGGATGTACGGGCTCTTGTAGTTGGCTTCCAGCGGAAATTCACCGCCGAAGGTGGTTTCCGGGTAGCGCTTGATCGCCGGGAAGTACCAGTTGTTGTCGTAGTGCACCACCAGCGGTTTGTCGTTGGCGATCAATTCGGCGCCCAGGCTCAGCCCGAACAGAATCAGAAACAGCCACAGCGACCACCAGCCGCGCTTGTTGGCCTTGAACAGTTCGAAGCGGCGGCGGTTGAGAGGGGACAGATTCATCTCAATGCTCCCGGCTTTCGAAGTCGATGCGCGGATCGACCAGGGTGTAGGTGAGGTCGCCAATCAGTTTCACTACCAGCCCCAGGAGGGTGAAGATGAACAGGGTGCCGAACACCACCGGGTAATCGCGGTTGATCGCCGCTTCGAAACTCATCAGACCGAGGCCGTCGAGCGAGAAAATCACTTCCACCAGCAACGAGCCGGTGAAGAAGATACCGATGAACGCTGACGGAAACCCGGCGATCACCAGCAGCATGGCGTTGCGGAAGACATGACCGTAGAGCACGCGGTGACGGGTCAGGCCCTTGGCCTTGGCGGTGACCACGTACTGCTTGTTGATCTCGTCGAGGAAGCTGTTTTTGGTCAGCAGGGTCATCGTCGCGAAATTGCCGATCACCAATGCCGTCACCGGCAGCGCCAGGTGCCAGAAGTAATCAAGGACCTTGCCGCCAAGGCTCAATTCGTCAAAGTTGTTCGAGGTCAGGCCGCGTAACGGAAACCAGTCCAGATAACTGCCGCCGGCAAACACCACGATCAGCAGGATCGCGAAGAGGAACGCCGGGATCGCGTAGCCGACGATGATCGCCGAACTGGTCCAGACATCGAAGTGACTGCCGTGCCGCGTGGCTTTGGCGATCCCCAGCGGGATCGACACCAGGTACATGATCAGCGTGCTCCACAGCCCCAGCGAGATCGATACCGGCAGCTTTTCCTTGATCAGGTCGATGACCTTGGCGTCGCGAAAGAAGCTGTCGCCAAAATCCAGCGAGGCGTAGTTCTTGACCATGATCCACAGACGTTCCGGGGCCGATTTGTCGAACCCGTACATGTGCTCGATTTCCTTGATCAGCGCCGGGTCGAGACCCTGCGCACCGCGATAGGCGGAACCCGCCACCGAGACTTCGGCACCGCCGCCGGCAATGCGGCTGGTGGCGCCTTCGAAGCCTTCGAGCTTGGCGATCATCTGCTCGACCGGCCCGCCGGGCGCAGCCTGAATGATCACGAAGTTGATCAGCAAAATGCCGAACAGGGTCGGGATGATCAGCAACAGTCGCCGAAAAATATACGCCAGCATCTGATTACTCCGTGCCCGCAGGGTCGGCTTGCAGTTTGGTTTCGACTTCTATCGCCGGTTTCGCGTCGGGTTTGACCCACCAGGTATTAATCCCGATGTCGTACTTGGGCGAGACTTTCGGGTGGCCGATGTGGTTCCAGTACGCGACGCGCCAGGTCTTGATGTGCCAGTTGGGGATCACGTAATAGCCCCACTGCAACACGCGGTCGAGCGCGCGGGCATGGGCCACGAGACTTTTGCGCGTATCAGCGTTGATCAGGCTCTCGACCAGTTGATCGACGATCGGATCTTTCAAACCCATGGTATTGCGGCTGCTCGGCTTGTCGGCGGCGGCACTCATCCAGAATTCGCGCTGCTCGTTACCCGGCGAATTGGACTGCGGGAAACTGCCGACAATCATGTCGAAATCCCGCGAACGCACGCGGTTGATGTACTGCGAAACGTCGACACGGCGAATCACCAGATCGATGCCGAGGTCGCTAAGGTTGCGCTTGAGCGGCAGCAGCACGCGTTCGAAGTCGGTCTGCGTCAGCAGAAACTCGATGACCACCGGTTTACCGCTGGCGTCGACCATTTTGTCGTCGACGATCTTCCAGCCGGCCTCTTGCAGCAGTTGATAGGCTTCGCGTTGCTGGGTGCGAATCATGCCGCTGGCGTCGGTCTTCGGATTCTCGAAGGCTTCGCTGAACACCTGCGCCGGGAGTTTGCTGCGAAAGGGTTCGAGAATCGCCCGCTCATCAGCGTCGGGCAGGCCGGTGGCGGCCATTTCCGAGTTTTCGAAATAACTGCGGGTGCGCACATAGGCGCCGTTGAACAATTGCTTGTTGGTCCATTCGAAGTCGAGCAGCAGCCCCAGCGCCTGACGTACCCGCACATCCTGGAACACCGGGCGGCGCAGGTTGAAGACAAAACCCTGCATGCCTGTGGGGTTGCCGTTGGCGATCTGTTCCTTGATCAACCGACCCTCGGTGACGGCCGGGATGTTGTAGGCGTTGGCCCAGTTCTTCGCGGTCATCTCCAGCCAGTAGTCGAATTGACCGGCCTTCAACGCTTCGAGAGCGACGGTGTTGTCGCGGTAATAATCGGTGGTCATCGTGTCGAAGTTGTAAAAGCCGCGATTGACCGGCAAGTCCTTGCCCCAGTAATCCTTGACCCGCTCGTAGCGCACCGAGCGCCCGGCCTTCACTTCGGTGACTTTGTAGGGGCCGCTGCCGAGCGGAATTTCCAGGTTGCCTTTGGTGAAGTCGCGCCCGGTCCACCAGTGTTTGGGCAGCACCGGTAACTGGCCGAGGATCAGCGGCAGTTCGCGGTTGTTGGCGTGCTTGAATTTGAACAGCACTTTCAACGGATCTTCTGCGATCACTTCGGCGACGTCATTGTAGTAGCCGCGAAACAGCGGTGAGCCTTCCTTGGTCAGCGTCTCGAAACTGAACACGACGTCGTCGGCGCGTACCGGGTGACCATCGTGGAAGCGCGCTTCGGGGCGCAGGTAAAACCGCACCCAACTGTTGTCCGGGGCCTTTTCGATCTTGCCGGCGATCAGGCCGTATTCGGTGAAGGGCTCGTCAAGGCTGTGTTTGGTCAGGGTGTCGTAGATCTGGCTGATGTCTTCGGCAGGTACGCCCTTGCTGATGAACGGGTTGAGGCTGTCGAAGCCGCCGGACCCGGCCTGGCGAAAAGTCCCGCCTTTGGGCGCGTCGGGGTTCACGTAGTCGAAATGCTTGAAGTCGGCCGGGTATTTCGGCGGCTCGTTGTACAGGGTCAAGGCATGCTGCGGGGCGGCAAACGCCAGCCCGGCGAACAGCAGGCCGCTGGCCTGCACGAGCAGGGCGCGGATCGGTTTCATTGATCTTTCTCCGAAGACTTCAGCCACCATGCGCTCAGGCCCAGGGTGTAGGGCGGCGTGGTGACAAAGGCCAACCGGTTGCGGTAGGCCAGGCGATGATAATTGAGGTACCAGTTGGGAATGCTGTAGTGCTGCCAGAGCAGTACGCGGTCGAGGGCCTTGCCGGCGGCGACCTGCTCGTCGCGGGTGCGCGCGGCGAGCAATTGTTCGAGCAGGTGATCGACCACCGGATTGGCGATGCCCGCGTAATTCTTGCTGCCTTTGATCCCGACCTGGCTGGAATGGAAGTACTGCCATTGCTCAAGTCCCGGGCTGAGGGTCTGGTTGAGCGTCATCAGGATCATGTCGAAGTCGAATTGATCGAGTCGTTGTTTGTACTGGGCGCGATCCACGGTGCGCAGGTGCGCGTCGATGCCGATACTTTTGAGGTTCTCGATGTACGGCTGGAGGAGGCGTTCCAGGTTCGGATTGACCAGCAACAGCTCGAAGCGAAATGGCTGGCCAGCGGCGTTCTGCAGGCGTTGGCCATTAAGTTTCCAGCCCGCCTCGGCAAGCAACGCCAGCGCCTTGCGCATGGTGTCCCGAGGAACGCCGCGCCCGTCGGTCTGCGGCAGGGTGAACGGCTCGGTAAACAGCTTCGCTGGCAGTTGCTCCCTGTACGGCTTGAGCATCAGCCATTCGTGCCCGACCGGCAGGCCGCTGGCGGAAAATTCGCTGTTGGGGTAGTAACTGGTGGTGCGCTTGTACGCATTGCTGAACAGCGCGCGGTTGGTCCACTCGAAGTCGAACATCAGGCCCAACGCTTCGCGAACTCTGGTGTCAGCAAAGGTCGCTCGGCGGGTGTTCATGAACAGGCCCTGACTCTGGGTCGGGATCTGATGCGCGATCTGCGCCTTGATCACCTCGCCACGGCGCACGGCCGGGAAGTTGTAGCCGTTGGCCCAGTTCTTCGCCTGATGCTCGATGTAGATGTCGAACTCGCCGGCCTTGAAGGCTTCGAACGCGACGTCGCTGTCGCGGTAGAACTCGACTTGCATGCGATCGAAATTGTACTTGCCGCGATTGACCGCCAGGTCCTTGCCCCAGTAATCCTTGACCCGCTCGAAGATCAACTGGCGCCCCGGCGTCACCGACGTGATGCGGTACGGGCCGCTGCCCAGCGGCGGTTCGAAGGTGGTGGCCTTGAAGTCGCGGTCTTTCCAGTAGTGTTGCGGCAGCACGGGTAATTCGCCCAGGCGCAGAATCAACAGCGGGTTGCCTGAGCGCTTCATCACGAAACGAATGCGCTGCTTGTTGAGGATGTCGACCCGCAGCACTTCCTGCAGCGCGGTGCGATACAGCGGATGACCTTCCTTGAGCAGCAATCGGTAGGAGAACGCCACGTCGTAGGCGGTGATGGGAGTTCCGTCGTGGAAGCGTGCTTCCGGGCGCAGATTGAACACCACCCAGCTGCGATCTTCGCTGTACTCCACCGATTGCGCGATCAAGCCGTAGCTGGATGCCGGTTCGTCACCGGATGGCGAATACTGGCCGGTGCCGACCATCAGTGGTTCGTTCAGCTCGTTGATGCCGTACTGAAGGAAATTCCCTGTGGAAACCGGGCTGGTGCCCTTGAAGGTGTACGGATTGACCGTATCGAAAGTGCCGAACGCCATTACCCGCAACGTACCGCCCTTGGGCGCTTGCGGGTTGACCCAGTCGAAGTGGGTAAATCTGGCCGGGTACTTGAGCGTGCCGAATTGCGCATAACCGTGACTTTCGGTAATCGTCGCACTTGCGGGTGAGCTCAAGGCCAGGCTGATCAGGAGCAGGAGGAGGGGACGCTTCAAGTCAGATCTGATCCAGGCGGCTTGGGCTTTGTGGGCCGTACAGTAACAGCTTGTCTGGACAGGAAAAAGATAGCGGGTTAATGGGCTGTTAATCCTCTTGCCGAAGAACCCCTCACCCTGACCCTTTCCAGAAGGGAGAGGGGATGGATCTACCAGTCACCCCGCGTTCAAGCCAGACAACCGTCGAAAAAAAAGCCCCTGAATTTCAGGGGCTGTTTTATCAATCAATGCGGCGAATAAACCGTGAGCATCTGCCCTGGCTTCAATGCCTTGCCTGCGCCCGGATTCCAGCGCTTGAGATGTTGCATCTCAACGTTGAAACGCTTGGCCACTACATACAAGGTGTCGCCGCGCTTGACCTTGTACTGGGTCTGCTGGGCGCTCTCGGCCTTGCCTTTGGTCTTGCTGTTGGCCGCAATTACAGTGTTGACCCGGCCACTCTTGCGCGAAGGGCTGCGCTTGGTGTTGTCCTGCATCACCAGGGTCTGACCGACCTTGAGGTTCTTGCCGGTCAGTTTGTTCCAGCGTTGCAGATCCTTGACTTCAACCTTGTTGGCCTTGGCGATGGTGCCAAGGTTGTCGCCACGCTTCACGCGGTAGGCGCGCTTGAGCTGCGCCACTTCGGCAGGATCGGCACCGTCGAACACTGGTTTCAGCGAGCGTGGGCTGATCAGCTCGTCAGGGCGCATGGTTTGCAGGCTGGTGGTCAGCAGTTGCGCCTTGGAGGTCGGCACCAGCAAATGCTGAGGCCCGTCGATGGTCGTGCGCTGCTTGAATGCCGGGTTGAGCTGGAACAGTTCGTCTTCGTCGATGTTGGCCACCGCAGCGACTTTCGACAAGTCCATGCGCTGGTTGATTTCGACGACCTGGAAGTACGGTTCGTTGGCGATCGGATTGAGATTGACGCCGTAAGCTTCCGGCGCCAGGACCACTTGCGACAGGGCCAGCAACTTTGGCACATAGGCCTGGGTTTCCGCTGGCAGCGGCAGGTTCCAGTAGTCGGTTGGCAGGCCGAGCCTTTCGTTACGCTCGATCGCGCGGCTCACTGTGCCTTCACCGGCGTTGTAGGCCGCCAGCGCCAGCAGCCAGTCACCGTTGAACATATCGTGCAGACGGGTCAGGTAATCCATCGCTGCGGTGGTCGAGGCAGTGATATCGCGACGGCCATCGTAGAAACGGGTCTGACGCAGGTTGAAGTAACGACCGGTGGAAGGAATGAATTGCCAGAGACCTACCGCATTGGCCCGGGAATAGGCCATCGGGTTGTAGGAGCTTTCAATCACTGGCAGCAGGGCCAGTTCCAGCGGCATGTTGCGTTCTTCGAGGCGTTCGACGATGTAATGAATATAGAGACTGCCGCGTTCGCCGGCGTTCTCGAGAAAAGAGGGGTTACTGGCAAACCACAGGCGCTGCTGCTCGATGCGCGGGTTCACGCCCAGGCCTTCCTGCAACTGGAAACCCTGGCGCATGCGCTCCCAGACATCCTGGGGAACCTGTGGGCTGGGCTTCTCGGTCAGCCAGATCGGCTTCTGCTTCGCTCGCGCAGCAATGTTCGGCGTATGGGTCGCTTCAGGCTGCGGGGCATGGCTGGAACAGCCCGCCAGCGTGGCGGACACAGCCACCGCGATGGCTTGCGCCAGGCGGGTCAACGCATCTGAATTGACGGACTTACGTATGGATGACGACATTGGCTGGAAGTAAGTTCCGGGCAAAAATGTCGGGCGATTCTAGAAAGTGCACCCCTCGCGGTCAACCATTCAGAATTTTTGTATCAGGCCATGGGGCACTTAGAACGTATCTTTCCATGCCCGCAGAGCCGCAAAAACCTCACTCGGGGCCCGGTTTTGAGCGCCGTCCCGTTCGTCCACTTTTTGTGTAACCAATGTTTCAGTGGTGCGCAAAAACGGATTTGTGAGCTTTTCAAGCGCCAGGGTCGAGGGCAGGGTCATGACACCGTTTTGCCGTTGCCGGGTGACTTTTTCCAGACGGGCGGCAATGTCCGGGTTGCCCGGTTCAACCGCTGCGGCAAACTTGAGGTTGCTCAGGGTGTATTCGTGGGTGCAATAGACCAGCGTATCTTCAGGCAGCGCGGCGAGCCGGCTGAGCGAGTGGTGCATCTGCTCAGGCGTGCCCTCGAACAAGCGGCCACAACCGGCGGCAAACAGCGTATCGCCGCAAAACAGCAAGCCGTGGTGATAATAGGCAATGTGTCCCAATGTGTGACCGGGCACCGCGTAGACATCGAAGTCCCAACCGAGCACGCTGACGCTGTCGTTGTCCTTGAGCGCCACGTCTCGTGCCGGAATGTTTTCGCTGGCCGGGCCGTACACGGTGGCGCCGCTGAGCTGCTTCAGGCGCTCGACGCCGCCGACATGATCGTGATGATGGTGGGTGATCAGGATATCGCTCAGCGCCCAGCCAGGATGGGCGTCGAGCCACGCCAGCACGGGCGCGGCATCGCCTGGATCGACCACCACGCAGCGCTGGGTACGGTGATCCTGTAACAACCAGATGTAGTTATCGGTGAACGCGGGCAGGGCACTGATCTGTATCATCGTCGGAATTCGCCAAGCGGAAAACATTGGCGCATCTTAGTAGTTCCTGGCGCGTTGGAGAATGACATGACCGATAAAGCGTTCGCTCAGGCAGATCCCGACTGGCTGGCGTTGATCAGCGCCGCCCGTGAATGGCTGTCGGGCCCGCTCGGGCAATTTCTGCTGGATGAAGAGCGGCGCATGCTCGAAGACGAGCTGGCCCGGTTCTTCGGTGGCTATCTGGTGCACTACGGCCCCTCGGCCGAAACCCCGCCGTCAGCGCCGCAAGTGCAGCGCAACGTGCGGCTCGGTGCGCCGTTGCCGGGGGTCGAGATTGTCTGCGAAGAGCAGGCCTGGCCATTGAGCGAGCACGCCGCCGACGTGGTGGTGATGCAGCATGGTCTGGATTTCTGTCTGTCACCTCACGGTCTGTTGCGCGAAGCGGCGAGCAGCGTGCGCCCTGGCGGGCATTTACTGATTATCGGCATCAACCCCTGGAGCACCTGGGGCCTGCGCCATGCATTTGCTCACGACGCCTTGCGCAAGGCACGCTGCATCTCGCCATCGCGGGTTGCCGACTGGCTCAATCTGCTGGGCTTTGCGCTGGAGAAACGCCGCTTCGGGTGCTATCGTCCGCCGCTCGCGTCGCCCAAATGGCAGGCCCGTCTGGCGGGCTGGGAACGCAAGGCCGGTGACTGGCAACTGTCGGGAGGCGGCTTCTACTTATTGGTGGCGCGCAAGATTGTTGTCGGGCTACGCCCACTGCGTCAGGAGCGACGCGAGCCGATGGGCAAGCTGATTCCGCTGCCGATGGCCAAGGTCAACCGCCGCCGCATCGAACCGTAAACCCTTCTTTTTATAGTGGCCGGACTTGCTTCGGCCGCGGTCATCGTCGATCCGCGATTGGCGAGGCACGCATTTTTTCTGGATAGATTGGCATGAGCGAAACCGTCGAAAGCGTAGAACTGTTCACCGATGGCGCCTGCAAGGGCAATCCCGGCCCGGGCGGCTGGGGCGCCTTGCTGGTGTGCAAGGGCGTCGAAAAGGAACTGTGGGGCGGCGAGGCCAACACCACCAACAATCGCATGGAACTGCTCGGCGCGATCCGCGGCCTCGAAGCCTTGAAGCGCCCGTGTGAAGTGCTGCTGGTGACCGACTCGCAATACGTGATGAAGGGCATCAACGAGTGGATGGTCAACTGGAAGAAGCGCGGCTGGAAGACAGCTGCCAAAGAGCCAGTGAAGAACGCTGATCTGTGGAAAGAGCTGGACGAGCAGGTCAACCGCCACAAGGTCACCTGGAAGTGGGTGCGCGGGCACATTGGTCATCACGGTAACGAGCGGGCTGACCAGTTGGCGAACCGTGGCGTTGATGAAGTGCGCGGTTACAAGCAGAGCTGATTCTTTCCAGTTCCACCGTTGCGCCCATTCGCGAGCAGGCTCGCTCCCACATTGGATTTGTGCAGTTCACAAATCCCCCTGCAGGAGTGAGCCTGCTGGCGAAGAACGATAACGCGCCAAGGCAGATACACCCCGTGAGCGTGTTAAGATCCGCGTTTTTGCCCGATTGACCCGTTGAGAGCTGAGCACTGATGGCCACCAGATCCGTTGTGTGGGACCGTTTTTAGGGGAGGTATGTAAACTTAAACCCCACGCCCTCCAAGCCCGGTAATACTGGGTCGTAGCCCCGCATCATTCACTACGATACCGTACGGTAAGAAATTCTGTAAACCATGGCCTAAATTCAGAGCTCATGGTTTACATTCTTCCCTGTCCTCCCATACCTCCAGTGCCCCCACCGCACCCCCCCAGCAGACATTCTGCACAGCCTGCTTTTGCATAAATTGCCACGCCGTCTACGCTTATGCGGCCAATCGCCATCATGCGATCGGGCAACGGTTAGGTAGGTATTCCATCGCCTAAACCTTATAGATTTTCACTGAGCAGGGGCCACCTATTGCCCCGGCATGCTGGGATGCCCCGCTATGATCGAGTCGATTAGTCTGTCCAATATCGCCACCTACAGCGCCGCTAAGTCCGAAGTAATCAAACTCAAACCGGTCAACTTCATTTATGGGCCGAATGGGGCTGGCAAGACCACAATCAGCCGGCTCATCGAGAAGCCTGGCATCTCAGTAGATTCCAGCATCACTTGGCTCAGAAATACGCCAGTGCCAGCAATGATCTACAACAACGACTTCATTGCTGCCAACTTCACAGATTCCAAAGAGTTTCAGGGGGTATTTACACTAGGGAAGGTCGAGAAGGATCAGCTCGACAGACTCAAAGACCTTAAGGATGAAAGAAAGCGTCACGAGCAGATGAAGGCCAAATCAATAATTTCTCTGGATGGCGAAGATGGAAAACCCGGAAAAAATGCTGAGCTGGCCTCTTTGGATACAAAACTGATGGGCAGATGCTGGGAGCAGAAGGTAAAGCATGATGAGCATTTTAAAGGGGCATTCACTGGTCTGAGGAATAACAAGGAAGCGTTCAAGGCAAGGGTTCTGCAGGAATATACGAGTAACAAGTCTGCCTTGGTGGACTTGGCAGATCTCCAAGCTAGAGCGGCAGTTCTATACGGCGATCAACCTTCGAAAATAGCGCCTGTTTCGACTTTTGATTTATCGCGACTGATCTCATTCGAGACAAGTCCAGTTCTCTCCAAGAAAGTTATTGGTAAAGATGACGTAAGCATATCAGGCATCATTCAGCGGTTGGGCAATAGCGACTGGGTCAGGCAGGGTATGAAATTCTTGGGGCACACGGACGAACAGTGTCCGTTCTGTCAGCAGGATCTACCTCACGACTTCGAAAAGGAACTTGCTGAGTACTTTGATGAGACCTTTGAAGCCGATTCAAAGGCAGTATCCGCTCTGCGTAATAATTATTACCAAGCTGCAGAAGATCTATTGATCCAGGCGCGTGCTCTGCTGGCTTTGGATTGTGCTGAGTTGGATAAAGAAAAGCTTAGTCCTGAAATTCAGGCGTTGGAAGCTGTTATTCTCGTTAATAAAGGGCGAATTGACAATAAGTTCGCCAGTCCAAGCACGGAGGTCGGTCTTGAAGGGCTCGCAGATATCCATGCTGGGATTGTCAGTATTGTTAACGCCGCGAACGCGAAAATCACCGAGCACAACCGACTTGTTGCTAGTTTCACTGCTGAGCAGAGCAAACTCACTGACGAAGTGTGGAGGTATATTTTAGATGTCGAGCTAAAGAATACTTTGGCTGATTATGCCTCTCAGATGGGTATGTTGCAGAAGGCCATTGCCGGGATGGCATCGAGTCGGGATAGGGCTTCGAATAGCATTGATGCTGCAGATTTCGAAATCGATAAGATTGAAACCGAGCTCACAAGCGTGAAGCCGACAGTGACAGCCATCAATAATATTCTTAGAAATTTCGGCTTCCGAGGTTTTTCACTCGATCCTGCGTGTGTAGGTAATTCGTATAGGCTGATCCGAGCAGATGGGAAAGATGCAAAGCAAACCTTGAGCGAGGGTGAGAAGACCTTCGTAACATTCTTGTATTTCTACCACCTGCTGAGAGGAAGTGTTACGACCTCGGGTATCACTAGTGATCGAATCGTGGTTATCGATGATCCTGTTTCGAGCCTTGATAGTGATGTGTTGTTTATCGTGAGTAGCTTGGTTAAAGAGCTGTTTATTGAGGTTAGAAAGCCTGGCAGTCATATTAAGCAGGTTGTGGTGCTCACCCATAATATACATTTTCATAAAGAGGTTAGTTACGATCAGCGTCGTAAGCCCGACAAATCCCTCGGTGACGAGACGTTCTGGATCGTCCGCAAGCCCAACGAGTACTCGGTGATTGAATTTCACCCGAGTAATCCCATCAGAACCTCTTATCAGCTGCTCTGGGCGGAACTGAAGAGAACACCGTTGCCAGTGCTTACGCTGCAGAACACCATGCGCCGGATTTTGGAGAATTATTTCAAAATCCTGGGTGGTGTCGATACGTACCATTTGGTTGACGAGTTTGAAGGTATCGAAAAGACGCAGTGCCAGTCTTTAATGAGCTGGGTGAATGACGGCTCGCATTACGCTCCGGATGAGCTGTATGTGGCTATCAGCGACGCTATGGCAGAAAGCTACCTGAAGATTTTCTTCAAAATATTCAAGGCTGCTAAGCATGACGCTCACTACAAAATGATGATGGGCGATGCTTATGTCGATCTGGATCCGGACGAGCCGGCAGAGCAGCAAGCGGAGACAGAGGCTGGGGGAAATGAGGCCTCTATCGCTGTTACTGCAGTCGATGCTGACCTGCCCTTAGTCGTTCCTGAGTCTGCCCCACTACCAGCCAGCAGTGCCGTCGCGGCTCCAGCTAGCGTGCCGATTGCTCCCAAGCCTGAGAACGACCAGCTTGGGTTCGATCAGGACACTCCGTTCTAGGAACCTTCTGGCGACAGGGAAAGTACTTGGTAGGCGATCGGCCCCGCTTTTCTGGGAGCTTGTGGAACTGCCAGTGAGGTCAGGTCGGTTTTATAGCAATGCACTCGTACCTGCCGCTCGAAGATCAGCGGGGTGGGCTAGAGGCCGAATCTCAAGCTATAGGGGTCGTAAATCGACCCCTAAGATCATCAGGCTTTACCACCTAAGCTCAGCGCAAGCGAGTTATTTCTAGGATAAGACTATTAGTCTCGGAGGTGGTCTCTACCGAAAATGTATTCACGATGTTCTTCGTCGAAGTGCAAGATCCCAAGCTTTGAGCCAAAACTACGGACTTCAAAAATTTGAGGCGTAAGATCGTCCCAGGCGTTGATGATTTCTGCGGTATAGGATTTGAATTCGGGCCTTTCGGTTAGGCCTCTGATGAGCAGGTCTTCCATAGGCATGGCCTGGTCTGAGATTTCGTAGTACCAAAACAGGGCCGATAAATCTGCTGCTTGCTTTGCAATTATAAGAATTTCAAGATCGGTAATCTCATGGCCAGCTCCCATGGCAACAAACTTCAGCTGCCTACAGATTTGGCGAACCGTCATTTCCATTCTGAAAAAGGCATTGGGGTGCGACCCGGTGGCCGACGCCTGCTCAGGGGTCGCTCTACCATTGTTAAACCGGAAGAATGTGCACGCTATCCCTGCGATCATCAGATAGCAGTTGTCGACGATGAATTGCCAGTTAAGCTTTGAGAAGTCTTTCAAGCCGATGTCCCAATCCTCGGCAGGTACTGCATGCCGAAGGAGTTCGTACACTGCTAAACAGGTAGCTTCGCTGTCCGCCGCTAGCTCTGTGACGTGATGAATTAAAGAATCGTGGTGAGACAGCTTTTTATCTGCTTGTGCATTGACTTCTTGGGTGTATGAGTACCCGTCATCATGGACTGGGTCATTGTTAGCTGAGCTGGTCAGATTGCAGACAGTTTCGCAGTTGTTTTTGCGTATCACCCCGTGGTCTTGCGCTGCATGACCAAGCTCGTGAAAAAATACCCATGTTAGAGCACCCATGAACATGTTGTTTATGAACTGGCTGCCTGGGGTGCTTAGCGGAATCAATGGGAGCGGAATGTAGTCCTCTGGGTAGGTCTCTAAATAATTTTTCAGTTTATCGCTTTGCGTAAATTTGAATAACTTTTCAGCGTAACGATAAAGCTCAATCGCTATGGTGTAGTTGATGACAATTTTATGTTCGGGGCCAGCGCTAGGGTGTATAGCAGAATAGGCACCGGCATTAAATTCTTTGTCGGCTGACCATGTGATCGTTAGCTTGCCAGATTTCGGGGAGTAGAGGGCTTCAGAAATTTCTTCAGTCACGTCTCTTAGAATTGCTGTGGCATGTTCAATGATTTCAATGTCGGTTTTGGATTCGTTCACGTTTAGGCTGGCCTGAGCTCCGGTGTCGACCGATATGTTGTTCGTCTTGCTCATAGGTGCTGCCTATTCCGAGGTGGCGATCTGATACCGCATCATCCAATTTCGTCCGGGGCATAGCAACCCATGGCGGCACCTCTGGGGGCATGGAGGCGAGCTCGCCATACTTGGTCGGCTGCATGGCCTACCAGCCGTGGGGGCAAGTACGCAGAGCTGGATGCCCTGACGGCTCTCACAATTGAGCCGCAGGCTCCTTGGCATTGCGATTTCGGAACAGCTTGGCGATTTCTTCGGTTGACGGCGGTGTGACCACCGTAAACTCTGTCAGGCGTAACTTGAAGGGCGTGCCCATCACGAGCTGATTAACGTACATCCGACGCTCGTCGCAGGCCTCATCAGCCTTTTTCCAGGCGTCTTCGAACGCTGTGCGCATCAGATAGCTGTAGGACAATTTGCATGAGGCGTTGAAGCTGCTTTCGAGCTGTTTCCAAGAGTCGGTTTTTTGGAGGTTGCGAATATCGAAAGGTGACCAGCCTTCCCGTTCTACTCGATCGGCCCAAGATTCGCGCACGCAGTCCCGAATGTTCCCTTCGCTTGCCTGTACTGCCGACTGAAATGCAGACTGCCAGTCCGCATATGCAGGCGTGGGGCATGTCAGGTCTTGAGTATGCTCGAACATGCCCTTTTCATAATTGCGCACCAACAATGCATCGATGGCCGCACTGGGCGCTCGGGATTGCTTGCTGGCTTGCTCTTGCAGTTGAGAGAGTGTCGACTTCGCTAGATCGAGGGGCTGAAGCTCCAGCGATTGTAATTTTTGTGCGATAGAGCCTGCTTTCTCATCCTTGAAGACCACAAAAGGTAGTGTGCTTGTTGATCTGTTCAGGACATGAATCATGCTGCTTGGCAGCGCTGTCTGGCCTAGGAGGCTTTGCACTTTCAGCCCGTAGTGTTGCGCTTGAAGGCCGGCAAGGGTCGATTCAGCCGTTTTGGCTTCAGCTGTTGCCCGTTGTGCCCGAAGCATGGCATCGCGGGCAGATTTCTCAGCGTCCCCTACTTTCTGGTTGAGGGTCACAATCTGCTTCTCGATTGAAGCTCGCTGATCAGCCAAATCCTTATTTTTCGCTTCCCCGGCTAGCAGGGATTCCGCTTGCCCCTCCATTTGATGCTGAAGCTTTCGTTGTTCAAGCTGCAGGCGAGCGAGATCCTCGGAGACCACCTCTTTCTGGAAGACTGGCCGCACCGTGTAGACATAGCCAACTACGACTACAGCTAGCATCAAGACCTGAGAGGCGTTGGCCATCAGCCCTGAATAAGTCATGGCTTTTGCTAACCATGTGGCTTTAGGGGGCGACTGTGACGCCGGCGTAGAGTCGCGGTTAGAGACTTGTTTTTCAAAAAAACGTGAGTACTTAGGGCTGGCTGCCACTGGTCTTCCTAGCAAGTGAGTGTGATCAGCGGCGGATGGTACGAAGTTTTCTGGCATTAGGCTGAGCTTTAAGGTGTCTAATGAGACGGTGGCGAAAGTGACGACACCCTTCACTGTAGCTCGGGCAAGACCTGAGGCCGCTCCTCAAAGGTCGTGGCTTGAATCGACCGCTGCGGGTGAGTTCGCAGTCTTCAGGCCAAGTCAAGCGTCGATTCCCGTTACCTATCCCAAGCCCGGAATGTCAGGCATTATCGAGCCAGATCGCTATGGCGATTTGCCGGTGGACTAGGTGAGGCGGAGGGTAAAGATGAAGGACTCATTTTCAAGGCGTCACGGTTTCTCGCAGGTCGATGAAGCCGAAATCACTGTCCGGGAAGACGCACCGCAAGCGCTGCAGGAGTATCTGATTCAATTGTGCTACGAATGTGGTCTCAAGCCATCAGACCTGCGCCAAATAATCTGCCAGACATTGAAGGTCTTGCCCGACAAGCAGAACTGGAGTGAGAGGCCCAATATCCACGAGGAAAACGTTCGGCGGCTTGAGCAGTGCAAGTGGTTCAAGGTGTATGACGTCATTGAGCGGCTCGATGATTACCTCGGCAACTGTAACTATGACTCTGGCGTGTACGAGCACTTCACTACTGAGCTGAACGAATTCTTTATTGAGCACGGCATAGGGTGGAAGCTGCTGGAAGGTCGCATCGAAATCCGTGGTTCTGAATCCTTTGAGCAGGTTTTGACCTCGGCGAAAGAAACTGAGCATCAACATGGGCACGTCACGGCCAGCAAGGAATTGCACCAGGCGATTGCTGATCTCTCACGCCGACCGTCTCCAGACCCGACGGGGGCGATACAGCATGCCATGGCTTCGCTGGAGTGTGTCGCTCGGCAGGTCACTGGTGACCAACAAGCGACCCTCGGGAAGATCATGAATGATTCCCGAACGCTGATTCCAGCTCCATTGGATCAGGCTGTCATCAAAACTTGGGCGTACGCCTCGGAGTTCGGACGGCACATCCAGGAAGGGCGTGAGCCGTCTTTCGAAGACGCAGAGCTCGTAGTTGGCCTGTGCGCCTCGGTCAGCAGCTATTTGATCAAGAAATCGAAGTGACTTAAAAGGACGCACAAGATGATCTGGGAGAGCTGGTACTGGAAGCAACCGCTGTTGGAAATGGCAGATCGTCTTGCGCACTTTAAGGCCTCCAATGATCTGTCCGACGAAGAAGTTGCCCAAGTAGAGCGTGACATCTTTATTGGCTTCTACTCTGTCAGGAAGCTCCTAGAGGCCCCAGCCAAGATCACAGACAAGACCCGCAGCCTTTCTATTCCCCTTCGCAAGCACTCAAATCTGAAGCGCGTGACATGGCGTAACAACCACCGGCTTGAGGAGCTCTATGACCTATCCAAGGGTGGCCACGAGGTGCGAGACGTGTTGTTTGTTTGCGGGCGGATCATTCATAGCTTCGTCTTCGCGCCTTGTCAGTCCGAGGATGGTGGGCTGTACGGAGCATTTTTCAGCTCCGATCTCGACAAAGACAAACACTTGTACTTCATCAGTATTGATGAGGTGATTTCGTTATTCCGCGAAGTCGGAAATGATGACCCTTGCGACATTAAGTGGTCTCGTGACACTAATACTGGTGAAGAGACGCTAATCGTCAAGTGAACGCCGTAGCTAGGTGCTAGGTGGCCGGGGTTTAGATTGATCGCTTAGAGACGGTCGGTAGATGGTTCTGCACCCGTTGAACATTCCCTGATAGACCTAACTGTTTGATAGGAACGGTTGCCGGGCGAGCAGTACGATCCTCAGTTAACTTGCAGCAGGAAGATGGTGTGATAGGGAATATTTTCAACGTTTTTTCCCGCAGGAAGGAAAACCAGGCAGCAGTCAGAAAACCACTGACCCCAGGATTCAGGCAACGGACGCTCATGCTGCTGCGCGACGCTGGCGACGGGAGCCTTCTTCTGGCTCTTGAACATCTTCATGGAAAGCTGAGCTACTTGGTGGGTCGTGTCTCTTTGAGCCAACGTCAGGGCATGTCTCCTCAGGACGATACCCTCCAGTTCCTAACCACGTGTAGTGATGCCCACTTTCTGGACGCAGTGGAGTACATCCTGCAGGCAGACGCACACATGTGCCTAGGCGGGCGGCAAGAGGACGTCGTGACTCAACTGAACGAGTTCTTGAGCATTGATGACCTGCCTTACTTTGTCACCAAACAGTTCTGGGAGCCTTGGCAGAGCGACGATTTTCGCAGCAGCCAGAGAATAAGGCTTCTTGAAGAATCGAAGGTGATCCCCAAGGACAGTCAGGTGATCCATGAAACGGCAATTGAGCCGGTACTTCAGTTGCTCCGGCAACCCGCATTTCGCTATGCCAACACCGAGTTCATGGCCGCGCTTGAAGACTACAGGCACCGGAAATTCGGTGACTGTGTCACCAAGTGCAACGCCAGTTATGAGAGCGTCATGAAAGTGATCTGCGGCCAGAAGCGTTTCGGCTACAGCGAGGGCGATAGCACTGCAAAGCTTTTGAGAACCATCATGGCCCAGACGCAGATGGAGGGCTTTTGGGAGACACCGCTGATGGTTGTGGGCACGCTTCGCAACAAGCTGAGCTCAGCCCATGGCGCAGGAGAAAACGCGAAGGTAGTGCCTGAGCATGTTGCCAGGTATGCGATGAACATGACGGCGTCGGCTATCGTCTTCCTTCACGACCAGGCCTACTCAGGCAAGTAGGCTCTGAATGTCTGCCTAGAACGCCGGGGCCAAGATCTGTGCGCGGATTGAGGCTCGGGCCTAAGCAAGCTCGGAGGCTGGAGGGCAGTGATCACATCGCACCGTCTTGTTGACGTAGGTAGGGATGCAGTGATGGAAGTCCCGAATCCTTGCCGGATGGTAATGCGCTTTGATGCACTCTGCAGGAATGTCTGAGCGCACTACGTAGCACGGTGACGACGATATCCCCAAAGGGCGTTTTGTCCGAAGCTGCCCCCATTCCGACAGTATCATTTTCGCTACTTCCAGCCTCTGCGCAGGTGGAATGAGCTCGATGGGAATGTCGACCTCCAGTACGGTCGGAATGCCAATTGTCCGCAACCGGAGCCTGTAGTCCTCCTCATAATGTCCTCCGCTCAGCTTCGCCGCCAGTGCCAGGAGGTACTCGCTGCCGTTGATAATGTAGTGACCGAAGTCCCTAACCATCTGGCGGTCATCCCCGGACAGCCAAGTCTTGCCCCGTTCACTTGACTCACGGTGCTGCATCTTCTCGATGGCCAGGTCGAGGCTGGCCGGCGGGAGATCTGCAAAAAGCTGTCGAAATTTCTTGATGATCGAGTCGGCGTTTTGTCCCCGAAGCCCCTGGTCGTAGTAGCTCGACAGCGATTCTGGGCGGCAGCCATGAAAGGCTTTGAAATGTGTGTAGTACGAGGACATCCGGTCGCAGAAGTCCGGCACCAGGTCATGGTGATCCGGGAGCCAGTCCATGACGTCCGACCAGCACTGGGGTCTGCGCCGCTCCAGTTCCGCTACCAGTTTCGGTGTCAACAGCGGTTTTGCGTATAACTGGATGTGTTGTAACCATGCGCGTCGATTGCGCCAATCCAAAACTCTATGCGTCATCTCGACCTTCAACTCCCTGATCCTTCGGCTTTGGCACTCTACGTCTCGACCACTATTCGGCACAGGGCAGCACAGGGTGCAGCGCCATCAAACCCTGGATAGTCATGCCCAGTACCGGCTCTCGCGTAGCTGTCGACATTGTGGCATAAAGCTATCAGCGTGACAGGTATGGGACTTGACGGGTTAGCTTTCCAGGCACTATTTGGCGGCTAGGTGACATGCCATAGGCGCGCTATGCGCTTGGGATTACGGAGTAGCTGCGTGGGAAGGACGTTCGCGTTTGTCGATGAGTCGGGCAATCACGACTTGGATACCTCCAAATCGGGTAGCTCAGGTTTTTTCGTGGTGTGCTCGATCATCATTACCGAGCAGGATCTGCCTCGGGCTTACGAGCTTGCTGGCGGGGTGAGATCCACACACTTCCAGTCTGGGGAGATCAAGTCCAGCAGGCTTAAATCTAAGGGCGCGGATCGCCGCAAAAGGATTTTGGTGGATCTTGCCGAGCTGCCGCTCAAGCTATATTTCACCGTCGTCGATAAAAGCCGGGTCTATCAAGACGGTGGCCTGCAATTCAAAAAATCCTTCATCAAGCACGTGAATAATCTATTGTATTCGCGCCTGTTCGATCATTGCCCGGATCTGCACCTGACCGTCGATGAGCATGGTGGCCCGGAGTTCCAGGCCAGCCTGAGGAAGTATGTTGCTGAGCGATACTCGGGCGATCTCTTTCGTGACTCGGCATTCACGACTAAAAGCAGCAAGGACGATGTCTTGATCCAGGTTGCAGACTTCTTCGCCGGCACAGTCGCCCATATCTACGAGGGGAAGGCCGGCGGCGAGGTCATTGAGGTGTACAAGAACATCTTGCGCTACCGCACGATAGGCCTCTTGGAATGGCCGCTGCGCTACCAGTCGCTGATTCCTCCTCCCATGGATGAATCAGCGTATGCAGACCATCGTGTTCATCAGCAGGCGCTGAAGCAGGCGGATAAATTCCTCACCAAGGTGGGCAAGCATCCCGACGAGGACGAGCGTCTTCAGCTCTGCATCCTGGACTACCTGCGCTTCAGAAGCGAATTCGTCGGCGACGAATACGTCTCTACCGGGGACATCGCCAAGCATCTTGCCGACAGGGGCTTCCAAGGGCTCTCCGAGCAGAAGATCAGATCCAGTGGGATCGCGAAATTACGTGATGCTGAAGTGATCATCGCCAGCGCCCCTAAGGGCTACAAAATTCCCCGGTCGAGGGCTGACATCAACGATTTTCTGGAGCTGGCATCGAGTCAGATTCTTCCGCTTCTTGATCGGATCAAAAAGGCCCGCGATGTCTATAGACTTAGCAGTGTTGGGGACTACGACATCCTGGGGTCAGACCAATTTTCTGAAATCAGAAAGCTGCTACTGTCGCTTGAGGCACTTTAGTGGTGATTTGGTTAGAGAAGGGGCCGGTACCGCCTGCCTCTATCGGTCACCAACAATGGTTGCAGCGCCCGCTGTCGCCTAGCCAATACTTCTTGCGCAGAGCTTCTCTACCCCATGCCAAATGGAATTGCCATGCAACCGAATGACCAGACCCCTCACGACGGCGTACTAGACCCGGCACAGCTTAAGCGCATTGAGTCTGTTCATAAGGGCTTTCTTTATCAGCATTTGTATGCTGTGGGCTGCCTACTCCTGGCGCAATCTTCCGGCGTACGTGAAGTGCTGGTCGAGCGGGACGAGGATGTGGAACTCAACACTGAAGCCGGCCAGGTGTACGTCCAGGTAAAAACGCGCTCAAAACCCATTATGCCGGTTGACGTTTCTGGGGCGCTGGAGCGCTTCGAGCTCCTCAAGCAAGAGCATGAGACAGGGCGGCGGCTTGGTGTAGCCCAATTCGTCATCGTCGCAAACCAGATGTTAGGGGAAACCCTCCGGTGTGAGGTTGACCAGCAGAAGACGCCTGCTGACTTGCTCTACCTTTCCCCTGGTTCAAACGCGTTGCGCCCTGATTGTCTTCCTCCTGCCTGGACATCTCTGGAGGAGGCCGCTCAGTGGTGTACGGCAGAGGCCGAAAAGTTGAATTTTTCGCTGCTATCGCCTTCCTCCCTGACTTGGAAAATGGCGGGCCTGGTGATGCTCGCGTGTGCTGCTGGGGAAGGAAACTCTAGGCATGTTTTCCACACCTCAGATTTGCCGGGCCTCTTTGAGCAGTTGATTGTGCAACTGCAGGACTTTCCAACTCCGCCTCCCTCATACAGGCCGCAACAGAATGAGCCTGAGCTCTCTTCAACGGAGCGAGTGCGCATAATCTGTGGGTTGTCCGGTGCTGGTAAGACCGCCTGGGTTGCTCATGCTGCTCTGCACAGTCCTGAACCATACGCTTATTACGATGTAGGTGACCTACCAGGGCCCGCTCTCGCAAGCTCGATTGTGCGGGAGCTTGCCTCCAAATACATGAAGCGAGACCCAGATGGTATTCGGAAGATACTGTTGCCCGGAGCGAGTGGTTACGAGGCGATTCGGGCGTTCGACAGGTTCCTAGAACAGGCTGAGGCACCTCTGCTTGTTGTTGTCGACAACGCCCATCGTGTACCTGTAGCGAACATCCGCGATCTCTTGAACGCGACTCGGCACATCCGCTTCATTCTTCTTTGCCAGCCTCATGAAAATGTACGTGAGCTCGAAGCCGTGATGGCGTTACGTCGTGAGACTTTGCAGGGCTGGGATCTCGATACGGTTGCTCAGGTTGCCAATAGCGCGGGCGCTTACGGTAGTCCTCAGGCACTCGAACAGCTCAGGGCCTATTCTGGTGGTCTCCCGTTGTACGTAGACAGTGCCATTGCGGTTGCCAAAGCTGAATACGATGGAAACATTGCAACGCTCTGCGCTGACCTTGCCCAGCAGGCAAACGTCGCTGAGACCGCTCAGGAGATTATCCTGGCGCGTGTTTACGAGGGTTATGATGCAGTTACACAGAATGCCTTAGCAGTCGTCAGCTTGGCCGACACCGGGCTGACCCAAGAAGAAGTGGTTCGCCTGCTCCAAGGCACCCTCAAGCTGTCACCGGGTGGCGCTGCTGCGGCAATCAAGAAAATCCAGGCCACGGGGACAGTTGAGGTGTTTGGCGCCAAAACACTCAAAGTCCATGATGCCGTCCGTGCTCTAGGTTTACGTCATCTGGAGCTCATGGGGGAGCCTGCGGTCACTACTGCCTTACTGACGTTGAAGGAATTGCTGATCCAGAGCCTGGAGAAAAACCGTGACACCTCGCGGATTTCACTTCTAATTCAAGTTTTCATTAAACTCAATGATGTCGAGCCGCTTATCGAGTTGGCTGGTGAGGAGACTTTTTATGAGATGGGAATTTTGGTAGATATAGCCTCTAGTTTGGCGCGTGCAGTAGATTCGGGAAGTTTGGAACCAGGGCAAGTGTTCTGGGCGCTTGACGGACTTGTATTCTCTCTGATGAGAGATGGTCGTTATAATGACGCGTCAAGCCACTTGTCAATGATGGAGCAGATTCTAGATTCTCACAGATTTGAGTTTCGCGAGCATTTATCGCTAGCGATGAAAAAAATGTTATTTGCAGCACACCTCGGCCATGAAAAAGATGTAAGCATAGCGGTTGAGTCTGCTGCCGCAAAAATCCCAGATTCGGTTCATAGGCGGATATTCGATTACACCCATGCTTTAGCACTGTGGAAGCTTCAACGCTATAACGCAGCGGAGCTTCTGTGTAAGGCAGTTATGGACGAATATTATGAGATTTTGGGGATTGAACCGAATGATGTTATCGGCAAGAATCCAGATGTGCTTTGGAAAGTTATAAAGCGATCAGACAACGTGAGTGAGGACATCAAGCACCTTGCGGACTCTTTGGATTTGTATGCGAAAATTCTGAGTGCGCAGGGGCGCAGGTCGGGCTTTACTCGCATACATGCCATGAAATTTTACAATATGGTTAATGCTTACGATTCCTTCGTGAGGTTAGGGCAGGATGCAGCTGAAGAGTTTGCGAATGCAGGTGATTATGTGGGAGCGAGAGAAATCCTTGAGCAACAGGTTTTGCGGGTCGTCTCTGAGATGGGTCTAATCGGAAGGATGGTTCAGGTCAGGGGGCAGTATGCAGAAATACTTGCGCTTTGTAAGGATTATGTGGGAGCAGCTTCTGAGGTTGAGCGATTGCAGTATTATATAAAAGGGCTTGAAAAAAATGAGGCTAAGGAGCTATTAAACCAAATCGGAAATGTGGTTGGCATTTTGCGTAAGAAAGTTCATGGCTGATGCGGTTTTTGGATGAGTGGCTTCCAGTAGGTGCACCTGAATGTGGTCGCCGACTCAAGTTTTGTAGCTTGCTTCCGCTGTAGTGGAGTTATCATCCTTCATAACTGTCCATTGATGGTTTGAAGTGTAATAAATGGTGGTGGATGTTTACGTCGGCCTGATTGACCTTGCGTGTTTCCTCATAATATGTGGCGTTAAAACTATTCCCTTGGGTTGTTATAAGTTGTAGTTCATTTTGTGAATCGTCGTCAAAGTCTTTGTAGTTGCTTTTTTCAACATGTTTAATATAGGAGTTACACAGCCGTGGGAAGTTTTCCGTAGAAACATAGATCACTAAGAACAATGGGCGCTCGGACGCAAAAAATGGCTCTTTGCGGGTTCGTTACGCAGCGGTCAACGCGGCGGCGCTGATGAGTTTGATCCAATCGGCCAAGCTCAACGGGCACGATGTGTATGCCTATCTGAAGGACGTTCTGACTCGCCTGCAGACGCAGCGGGCGAGTGAAATTGGTGAGTTGTTGCCGGATCGGTGGCAACCGGCCTAGCTACGCAAGATGGGATGCCCTATTACTTACAGAGCTTTTAACACTTTGCCATCACAGAGTTCCTTTCCGCTGATGGCGGGTGACTCTATAAAATCTCAGCGTCCTAGGGGCGACGATTGGTTTTCTCGGGATTTTGTACAGAGCTTAGGGCTTTAGTGAGTCTGAGGTTAGGACAAGTCGAGCAATCTCTGGACTCCGTGGTGCGTCTGGTGATCACCTTGATGAACGCTGCAGCAGTTGCGTGTTCATACGATTCTGCCCTGGCAGACCTACGCAGTTTGTTGGGCAAGGCAGACCGAGTTGTTAGTAAGGATTTTTTGGAGGGCGCGAATTCCAGACAGATGCTAATTCAAAAAAAAGTCGCCCGTGAGGCGACCTTGCCAAGATGTATGAGAAGAATCAAATTAGGACTTCAGCCTGATTTTGCTCTCTGTACTTTGTGACTAAGATCTTGGCTGACTCTACACGCAATTTATGACCTGAAGTCAGGTTTATGTACAAGCCCTTGATCAAGGAGAATGTCCTCAGATCTGTTTCTCGCTCGTAGTCTGTGTAGCGCTTTAGGTTTTGATCCCAGTGCATGAAATCGCCTTTCCCGCCTGCATCATTGGTGATGGTGCTCTCACAATAACCAATTAGATCTTCTTTGTTCTCCATTTCGTTATAGAGTTTAACAATTTCGATTTCGTCATATCGCCATGGAAATCTAGTTCTTTCGACCTGCCAAAACTCTAAATAACCAGACTCTTCAAAGATGCTCGAAAATATGTCGTCTAATAATGGTTCATCTTTCAGCACTCGATCGATGTCATTCATATTTCTGATGTTGGGCCTTATTTCTCTAAGGCTTTGCAGTAACCCAGCTTCTACGCTGCGATAAGTCACTGTTGTATCGCCCTGGGTCTTCAGGTTCTCAATGTCAGCATCTGTTACAGGGATCACGGCGCCTGGTATCAGCTCAAGTAGTAGGGAGTTCTGAATGTCAGCAGGAGTGCATGTGTCAGGGTTTGCGGTTAGATGAATTCCGGCCTTTTCATAGGCGCGCGCGACGAGTCTCGAACAAAATTGCAGTTCACCCCCTTTGACTTTCGGAAGTACTACTGAGGACATCGCACCTGCGGTTGTATATGGAGCCCCAGTCTCACTTCGCACATACGCCAAAACAGCTTGCATCTCTGTTTCTGAAATGCCATTTTTTAGTCTGTAGGCGTAAATTGCACAACTGTCATCATAAAACATTTTTTCAATATTTCGTGCATGGACTCCGTCTCCCGTAGAGTCCATTACAGATCCGTTAGCCACGCAAATCATGGCGTGCGATATATCGCTGTTGGTGAAGAATTTAATTACTTTGCTTTGAAATTTGGTTGAGGTTGAAAGGATTATGTCCCCTTTTTTTAGTTTTGAAATGTCGACCTTAATCATGCTCTTATGTCCTTTGAATTCATTTTCGCTTGACCTGTAATGGTAATGCAGTAGCTTCAGTGTCTACCGTTAATGAGGAGCCTTGGCTAGAAATCTTTGTACCGTTGATTTAGAAACGTCCAATTCTCGAGCTATTTCTGAATTAGATAGGCCTTTTTGCTTCAGCTGTGGAGCAAGTTTTAGTCGTTCACTCGCTGCGAGATTGGAGGGGCGTCCATGTCGGCGTGGTCTACCACCACTGGAGATCAGCTCGATCACACCAGTCTCTTTCAGAGTCTCTAACTTCCTCGAGATCCGCTGCAATGCCGCATCTGTCGCCTCCTCAGAAAGGCAAGAAGTTGTCAGGAGCATTAGCAGAGTCGGCTCAGCGTCCAGCATTTTTGAAATTTTCAGGAGCATTTCGATTGAAACGTTCCCCTTACCGCGCTCCACGCGACTCAGATAAGAGCGATCTAATAAAGATAGGTCGTCCTGGGACATTCCTGAATTCTGCCTCAAGGCCCGGATAACGACCGCAAATGCTTCGCTGAGAGACATTTATGATCCTCTACAAAACGGAGGATAAAGCCACATTGCGCCGATCCATAACACGTCATATAATCCTCGTTATGGGTCGTCCGGCTTCTTCATTCATGAGAAAGTAATGCCCGAGATGGCGTTGCTTCCGTGAGCTTCCTGGCGGTGATGCGTTTAAACATATGATATGTATTGACGGGAATGAAGCATGGAGTTCGAAGAAATCCAAGCAGCCAACGAGCTGTTCAACACCCCAGGAGAACCACGATTTGGTTCCGGTGAAAACCAAGAGGCGTTAATTCGTATCGTCCAAGCCCGCTTCCCTGACAAAGGCTTTTGCATCGTTCAGGAGTGGACGATCGTGCGCGCGAAAGCGAGCGATACGGATCTCACCAAAATCCACGTTCATGGTCACCTGCCGCTCTTTGTGTTCGCCGAAAAAGTCATCCTAGACAGCCGAGGACGCTTCGATTATGGAAACTGGGTACGCAGCACCATGGCCATTTCATTCCAAGATGGCTTTCTCTTTGAAACCAAAAACACTGTGTACGTTTTGGCGGGAGACGGCGACGAAAAGTCAGCCAATCTCGCCGCGATACTGTCTCTTTATCAATAATGTCAACTGCAACTCCGGTCTGTAGATCCACGGGAATGTGAAATGTTTAGAAGTCATGAAACCGTTGCCGAGGGCACTCCTGATTTTTTTGGGGATGGGTATTCGAACTGGCGGATGTTTGAACGCCACTTGGCTCATCCTTGGTATCACGTCGTCCTTCAGGAGCGATTGGAGGGCAGGGTATAGACACGCACCATGATGATTAGTGACGTCGATATGCTCGAAGAAATACTTTCCCAACAAACCAGCGATTTTGTCGTTACAGAAATTCAGGTCGTCACGCCTGGGTGGATGAACAAAACTGGTAAGTGGAAGATGGAAATGCTTTCGGGGCTGTTGGTCGGATATGACTCCAATGGAGCTCGTGTTTGCATTCATAACATAGGCGATGAAAAGGCTTATACCGATGCCGCAGGACGTCTTGTTGACCCTCGCTCTCTCAAAGGGCTTCGAGTGATTTTTTAATCTGAGTACGTAAATCGCAACCTCTCCTGGCAAGGCGCGCCATGCTCGGAGGCCGCCCGCCGCAGCTGTATGCAATGTACAACTAAATCGAAAGTGGTCGTCTGCTATGCAAATTCAGATTTACTCAGATCTGCACCTGGGCTTCGCTCGATTCGAGCCCGTCCCAAGCGACGCGGACGTAGTCATTCTCGCTGGTGACATTGATATTAAATCGCGCGGCGTGGTTTGGGCGAACGACACATTCCAGTGCTCGGTGATTTACGTCTGCGGTAATCATGAGTACTACGGCGGCCACATTGACCACACGCTGCGGAAGATGAAGGAGGCAGCAGCGCCACATGTCCACGTACTCGAAAACGAAGTACTTATCCTAAATCAAACCCGGTTTTTGGTCACGACAGCGTGGACAGATTACTCATCTACCGGTGATGTGGTTGCCGCGAAACGCATTGCTTGGGACTGGATGAACGACTACACCGTCATCAGAACAGAGGAGAGTTACCGACGCCTTCGTCCCGATGACCTGATCGCTAAATCTAAAGCAGCTTATGCCTGGCTCACACAGGAACTGGACAAGCCATTTGATGGCAAAACCGTTGTAGTTACGCACCATGCGCCGGTGTTGGATTTCGTCGGTGATGATCTACCCGCACACCTGATCGCAGCCTACGCGAATAATTGGCCAGAGCTCGTTGCGCAGGCTGATCTTTGGGTTTACGGACATACCCACATCGCAGCGGATTTCGTAACGCGTGGATGCCGAGTTGTTTCAAATCCTCGCGGCTATCCGAGCCAACAGACTGGTTTCGACCCGGATCTTCAGATCGAGATTTGAACAGTGATGTCTGAGTCGAGGCTACCATGCGCACACTTAACCGCTTGCTGCTGACTGGCTTATCGGTAGCCCTGTCCCATGTGCGTTACAGTTCGAAAGGGCAGCTACGTGGCGCACATGCCCAAGCCGGATCGAGAAACGGCGCTACGTAGCCTGGCCATTGCCTTCGAGCATTACAACGAGCAGCATCCGCACAGCGCCTTGAACTACCGTTTACCGAGGGAGTTCAGGCGCTTGGCAGTGGCATCAATTTAACGGGGAGTTGGTGTCCGGTTATGAAGAGGCAAGTCCAGTGCCTTTGCAGATCATTCGTTTCATGCGAGGGTGGGTTTGAACACTTCACGCTCTGTGTGGGGGGTACCCATCACAGTGATGAAATATGATCTCTGGTGTCGTTCGGCCTTAGGTCGACGCGCCCCGACTTCCGCACTAGACAGCGCACGTTGGCTCGGGCTGAAAATAGCAGGCCTCTCCGGCTTAATCGCGCCACAAACTGTCGCGTGCCTTAGTGAGTTGTTACAGGTCACCAGCGCCGGATACTCGCGTGTAAATGACGGACATCAAGTCGACCAAGAGTTCTTGACGTGTGCGATTTTGCAAGAGACTCAGCAGTGCACTCAGGGTGGGCGCCAATGACAGCCCACGCTAACACTCGTTGAAAAGGATAGGGCGTTGAAAATGTTTCTAGATTGCGAATTTACCCAGCTCAATTAGCACTCGAAGCTGATATCTCTAGCGCTGGTGTCGGAGTCAGGCAAAGAATTTTACGTTGAGTTGACGGATGCCTATTCGATTGAAAACTGCAGTGATTTCGTCATCCAGAACGTTTTACCGCAGCTTGATCCTTTGCAGCATGGTCAGTCGCTTATCGAATCCCAGACCTCGCTTCGAAGGTTTCTAGGCTGCTTCGACGAGAAGCTTGAGGTGTGTTCAGATGCGCCCCATCGGGACTGGGAGTTTTTCCGTGATCTCGTTTGTGCAGATCATCAACCATGGCCAGTCCAGGTTTTGAATCAACCGACCAATCTCGCGATCCTTTTTAATGAGGTCGATGCGGAAGCTTTTGAACATGTAGAGCTGTCTGATCCGCCCCACCATGCATTGCTCGACGCGCGAATGCTCGCAGAGCTTTTCAAGATCTTGGCCCACGGCTTGTTTTGTCACCATAGAGGCGCATCGTGACGCAGGCCGATCAGCTTTGGACGGTCTACGGCAGGAGATCCGAGTTACACCATCGGTGGAGAAGCGGCGAAACTGGATTATTTCAAATTATGGCTCAGCCATAATTATTGCTGAGCCATAATTTCTCATTTTGAAACGCTTCTGTTCAGGCATCGGAGCAACACGTCGACATCAAAACAGGCGGAGCCTCCCGCAGTTGCTGCGACCTCGAACTGCCGATAAGGTTGGTTCATGAATGATCCTCGTAGCTATCGGCCAGAAGCAGTCAGTCTTCTCTACGGAATTTGGGGCGATTCAGCGTTAAACCTGAGAGCAACGGCATGGCTGAGAGCTTTGTGAAGACGATCAAGCGCGATTACGTGGCGCATATGCCCAATCCGGATCGAGAAACGGCGTTACGCAACCTGGCAATTGCCTTCGAACACTACAACGAGCAGCATCCGCACAGCGCATTGAATTTCGCTCTCCGAGGGAGTTCAGGCGCTTGGCAGCCGCATCAATTTAACAGGAAGTTGGTGTCCGGTTTTGTAGGGGCAAGTCCACCACGGGTGAGTGCCCGACGCAGTTACGCAAGGTGGTTAGTCTTGCTGGTTACGGTGCCCTAGCCACTATTACATGATGTTAAGGACGATCTATGAGTGCTGAACACGACGAACCGCGCCTACAGCTAAAAAATGCACTAGATAAGCTTGATCTCAAGAAGGCCTTTGATGCTCTGAAACAACTCGAGTCTAGTGCCCTTAAAGCAGTCCTGGCAGGAAAAATGGCACAGCCTGGTGCTTTTCAACTGCGGGCGGATCGAGCGAAACGGAATAAATTCTACGACTCACTTCTGAATGACCCTGCAATGGATCAACATCCGGCTGCGCAGTCGTACGCCCTCGATCTCAACGGAAAGATCAAAATTATTGAGCAATGCTTCGACGACATCCGCGCATCTCTGCCGCAATGTGCCATATCTAAATACCCCCAAGACATCCAGTTTTGGAGTCAAGTCGAACGCGCTGCTGGAGAATTGAAGGAGCTAGACGCAGCAGGTATGAAAGCAATCAATGCACTCAAGGCTAAAGTCAAAGCCAGGCAGCGATTCGTGATGCCAGAAATGACTATGGTTAAGCTCGAAAACGGAATTGAAGTAAATCTGGATATTGCATATTCGAACATAGTAAACATGCTCAGCTTGACGCTAAAAATGCTGTCTTTTGAGTATAAAATGCTAGTAGATGGGAAGGTCGTGGCTCCCGTAAAGCCGGAGATCTCTACCGATCATACTTTCAAAGCGGGATCCATTCAGTTCTACGCAATGTCGTGGAACACCCTTGAAGATATAGGCGCTCGCACGCTTTTCTTCGGCGGCCAAATCGGCGAAATGGAGGCCCTTGGCATTCCCCGCGAAAGTTTGCCGAGCCACGTTTACAAAAAGTTTCCGAATCCGATTTTTTTTCAACGTGAGCCCGCTGATGAAGAGGCCTACGACTTCCTGGCTAACCGTAGGCAGCATTCTTGGGGCGTTCAGAACACTATTCAACTCATGCAAGGTACGAAACTACGCAATGCCGTCGTAGCCAAGGGAGCGAAAGCGCCAGAGCTGACGGGGGGCGGCTTCGTATCGGAGGATGAGGGAGTTACTCTGACTACCCTTACAGAGATTCTGTCATTTGATGTTTTCTCTGACCAAGACCGTCATCACGGTCTCACCTTACGCGAATGGGTACGTGGCTATTGCGCACTCAAGCTCATGGCCAAAGCCAAGAGAATGAAGTCAGGTTCTAGTTTGATCTCGTTTGATAAGGCGGAGTTGGAGCAAGGTTTCATTGATTATCGTGTCCCTGAGTCGTGCGTTTTGGAGCTGATCGACCATTTGACATTTGGTACTAACAGTCGCGATCTGTATGACTCGCCGCTGATTCGCTCGCAGAATGATCAGTATGCTCTACTCGCGGAAGTACTTATCACCTGCAACCTTCCAAACGTCATTCTCTCTAGGCTGGGCTCTCTTGATACGCAGATCGACAAAAAAGGGAAGGGCTTCGAAGACAAAACTGTCATGTTCCTTCAAGGGCTCAACTACCAATGTAAGCCGACGAAATTCACCATCGACGGCGCGCAGTATGAGTACGATGCCCTGCTTCTGATTGACGACACGTTGTTCTTGATTGAGTGCAAAAACAATCTGCTGTCAGGGAATCATGCAGTGCAGGCGTTGCGCTACGGAAAATTTATCAGCGATACGGTCAAGCAGGTCAAGCGTTTGGAACAAGGCCTACGAGCGCGCCCGGAGATTGTAGAGAATCTCTTCGGTAGAAAGCTGGAGGAGCTTAATCTGGTGCCAATGATATTGAATTCCCTGCCTTACTCTAGGAAGCCAATCGATGGTGTTTACATTTCGGATTATTCGGCGTTCAGCAAATTTTTAACTGAAAGTACCATTTCTGAATTTCATTGGAAAAATGGCAAGAAAAAAGTAAGAAAAGTCATTCATCGGTTATGGTCGGGTAATCGACCAACTGCTCAAGAATTGCTTGACTACCTAGCCCTGCCTATTCAGTTGAAACTCATCATTGATCACCTGACCTACCAAATTCATCCACGGTTCACATCTGAGAGTACAATTTTCTTCTCTGCAGTCTTGGATGTAAATGAAACTGCAATGCAGCAGGCGAAACAAGACGCGCCTCGCGTCGATTGAGCCAGAGCTATGTGGCCAATGTAAGGGTGGCCCCATCGCTAACTTTCACGTCGAACCTATTTGCGCAGCGATCCGGCAAACAACCAGTTCGAGCGACCGAGTCCCTATGGCCGTGTCTGGTTCTCTGCCGGACTGTTGTCGATGGGTACAGGCCCATCGTCCAGGTAGCGCGTCAGCGCTACCCAGCGCTGACAGCGTCATCCTGGACTTGGGCGGTAAGCATAGGAAGCTCGACCTTTTGGGACGACATATCAAGCCTGACGCAGGTGTCGAGCATTAATAATGCATTGAAGCTCCCTTTCAGTTTGCCGATTGCTAGACTTAGTCGTAGCCATCACCGGATAATGGCCTATCAACATACAGGAGCGTAAAATGTCTCGTCTCGCAGAATTCCGTCAGCTTGAAAAACACCTATCTGAGCAACTGGCCGCTCTTGAGGCTATGAAAAGCGACGAAGGCCTGAAGAAAGAGGTCGAGTTCGAAACCAAACTCCGCGCACTGCTCGCTGAGTACAGCTACAGCCTGCGCAACGTAATCGCTATCCTTGATCCTCAGGCATTATCCGCACGCGCTCCTACCGCAGCCGCTCCAAAGGCTGTGCGCAAGGCACGTGATATCAAGATCTACAAGAATCCGAACTCCGGTGAACTGATCGAAACCAAGGGCGGTAACCATCGCCAATTGAAAGAGTGGAAAAACGAATTCGGCGCGGACGTTGTTGAGTCGTGGCGCACTCAGTAAGACTTTTGAATACAAAGAATCAGGGCCCTGCGTGGCCCTTTTCTATATTAAGGATTTGAAATGATTGATAATGGAAGATCGCATATTCTGAAGTCCAGCGTTGCAGAATATAATCATTTTACGCAAACAGTACATCTGCATACGGTCGAACGTGATGCAATGCTTAAATTTAGGGAAGCATTGCGTGACCCGTCAAATCAAGGCATTGAGGTAGTACAGGGAACCAAGGACTTACTTCGTCCTATGGTGCATGAGCTACGTCACTGGGTTGATATGAATTGCTCAATCCGTGGCATGAAGGCTTTATGGCACATCTTCAATCTGACAAAAAATCCTGTCCCAGATAATCCCTCCGTCGTCCAGCTTAAAAAAGACATAGGGCTAAAATTTTTTATCATGGAGGCGGCAGAAGGCGTCCCTTTCCCTTGGCGCCATTCTGTAAGGATAAGTAAGCCTATTTTCGCTGAAGATATTGAGCATTTTTCTGTGTGCTTCTACAAGGCAGATGATAAACAGGGGCAAAATCATTTGTTTAAGTCACCCATATATCTGGGAAGCATGCTCGAATGCTGCGCTTATTTTCAAGAGCTGAGAGATGCTGCGCCCAATATGCACAAGGCCGGCACCTGGGCGATTGACAAACACTTATTCGCAAAAGAAGAAAAGGACTTTGTTTACAACTCCAGTCTTGCTGAGTACCACTGTCTTGCCCATGCTTTTGCAGCCTCTGTCCAAGAGCCAGACATGTTGGCCACTTATCAATTCGCAGCTTCCTTTTGTTTTTGGTTGCTCAATATGCCAAATGACATGCTGAAAACCAGCGTTACCGAGGCTTGTGCATGGAGTCGGCAACACACTGGTGATGATTATTTGGCTCACTATGCGAAGAACTGGCCATACGAATCAATAATTGTCTGTGCGCTTAATAAACTTCGCACAATTCCGCTTTCTGTTCGTGGCACCCTTCGAGAGGAGCTGGTTTATGAGCTTTTCGACTGCTGGAAGACCTTCAGAGCTGATTACTTTGAAAGGAGTCATGAAGGCTTTTTAGCTGAGATTGCTAACACCGCTACGATTGCACCGGAATACTTTGAAGATGCCAAGGCTGCTCTTATCAGTAATAACAAGCAGATACTTGAGCGGAAAACACTTGCACCGACTATTTTCCAGCTTAAATATCCACCATTGTATTGTGGTGACTTCACTGTTAGTGGCGATGTGGCGTTCAGAGGTTTAGAAGATCATTACGCTGGCTTGGATGAGGGGCTGATGGCCTCTCTGATTAAGATCGAAGACAAATAAGCGATCTGCTAGCTGGATTCGGGATACCCAAGCCACAAGTAATTGGAACCCACGCCACTTCTTGGCAGAGTTGGCTGGCAAAATGATGCCAGTTTGAGTGCAAAGGGCCCTGCGGGCCCTTTTCGTTATCAAGGAAACAACTCATGGACACAGAGAAAAGCCAGCAACAACCCCATTTCCAAGATTCTCTTATCCAACTTGTTACCCGCTTCCGCGCTGCGGTGGAGCATGTCATCAGAACCTCGGGAGCACCGATGCACATTGAGCGCTTCCCACGCGCTTGCTGCGGGATCATTTCCGAACTCATGGGTGACTACCTGAACACCCTAGACCTGGGCGAATTCCACTACATCTGCTCGATGAAAAACGGCGCGTCACACGCCTGGCTCGAAGTCAGCGGCTTGATCGTCGACATCACGGGTGACCAATTCCCTGGCCGACCATCCATCTACGTTGATAAGCAAGATACCTGGTACGGTGAGTGGGAGGAGGACATCAGGCATCTGGCGGTTCATGAGCGCTCTGCGTTCTTCTACAGCGAGGAGCGCAAATTCCTCAACCAGGTTCTGGAACACATGAACCTGCAGGTCGCCGCTGACTGACCAGGCTGTGCTAGCAGTATGATGTCTGTTTGAGTGCATTGGGCCCTGTGGAGCCCTTTGTAGAAGCTATACACACTGCAGGTGGTTTGCATGACCAGGGATGTCTACAAAGTATCTAGCGCCGCCGTTGAGAGAACGGGAAACGGTTATGAGTTATTCGCGCTCAAGCTGGACGGGAATATTCGTGCGACCCAGCTAATACCAACCAGAAAAACCGACCAAGCGTTTGACAAGATCTATCAACTGTACACATCCAGTGGCTCGCAGATTGCTGACTTAGTCGGAAAGTACCTATCATTGCAACTAAAGGAAACGCGCTATGGTTTTCAGTTCAGTAGTGTAGCTTCTTGTGATGTCATAGCAGATTTCAAATTATTGCTCGATCGGGCTGGCGGAAAAGCTTTTCACACAGACTTGAATGTAATCAAGTTTTTGAGTCGCAATGGTTACCAGGAAAACTCGGACGGCTCAATAACATTGAGAGGCGTGTATAGCAATCTTAATGTAGTAAGAAAAAATGACACAGTAATCTGTTATCCCAATATAGTTGACCATACATCCCTGACACTGGAGAGCATGGAAGCGATCTATGACAGATTTTATAAAGATAAAGACGTTGAAACTCTCAATCCGGATAGAATCAGCGAGTACGCCCTGCATCCGTCCGGAATAGTGGAGTTTCGGCAGCGCTATCACAAGGATAGTGGAAAGCTGCTATCTAAAGACTACATAAGCGCGCTTAGACTCGGCGAGTCGCTTACGCCGGAGCAGCTTGACTACCTAGATGCGCTTAACTCAATGCTCATCCCGCCGCGTTAAGCCTTTACAGCGTTCGCGATCTGCTTTGATCTGATCGCGAAGTTCCTCTGGGTCGATACTCATACCTCCACGTGGGAAGCACTCACTTTGCTGGCAAACCTCGGGCAAAGAAAATGGCCCTGGAGGGCTTATGCTGTCTTCGGTTTGGGTCTCTTGGTGTTCTGTACAACTGCTGCGGTTGAGCCGAAGACCGTCTGACCGCACCGAAGTAGCATGTTTCGATTTAGGATTGCCACGCATTCCTCCGTCGCCTCCATGACCCCTCTGCCGTACATTTCAGAGTCATTGACCATATATGCCATAGTTGGCGAGATGGGGAAATAGAAATCAGAGTGTTCTGGTGGTGGCCCTGAGGAAGTATCAACTACTGAGGGATGAACACTGATAACAGGGTGGTCACTGGTTAAAAAAGGGGTTTTAGTTTTATTGACGAGCCATACCACATTTTTTCGATAGTAGAACCGGTCAAGATTAAAGCCGACGTTGACACCGTAAACTAGGCTCATGAACCACCAGGTCTTCTTGGCGATCCTCACATACTCGTCGCCTGCGTGACGCCACGAGTCGATAAATGTATCCCTGAGAAACTTTGTTCGGGCAAACTGATGACCGATATAACTGTGTAGGTTATTTCTGTTCTGAGCTGATTTAAGAACTGACAGATCGCCGTTTCGGAGTGAGTCGAGAATAGGCCTGAAGTCATTTTCGACCGTAGTGTGAATGTTCTCTAAGGTATTCGCTAAAAGCAATTCACGTTTGTGAGCTTGATCTTCTCTGTCTAGCACTTCGATGGCGCATGACAAATAGATCATCTTTTCGAGCATCTTGTAGTGGAACGCTCGAAGGTGCTCATCTGCTTTGTCAAGCCAAACCTGGATAAACTCTACGTCTTGGTCATCCAGGGGAGTTATCCTGTAGAAGTGAGGCTCGCAGGCTACACCACGGACACTGTAAAGCTCCACGCCCTTTTTTGTCTTCCGGTATACATCTCTACCGTTTTCTGCCCAACCCCTGAGGTAGTGTGCCCAAACGTAGTGATTGTTTTTCTTGATCTCTTCACTCTTCAATCGAGCGACTTCCTTCTTGGAGATAATGGCTTACACAAGCTTCTATGGCTCTAACATCGCCCAAGGCACGGCGGTAGCGAAAGGCTGGACGCAGAGCAAGGGCCTTGGTGGCCGGCTCCCGCCCAATGAATGTCTCAAGGGGCGGACACCGAAAGTTGGCT
Organism: Pseudomonas sp. A0308; assembly: GCF_044218815.1. NCBI lineage: Bacteria > Pseudomonadati > Pseudomonadota > Gammaproteobacteria > Pseudomonadales > Pseudomonadaceae > Pseudomonas > Pseudomonas sp. A0308. The sequence continues at coordinate 753,609 of NZ_CP162581.1, read as the reverse complement.
CAAGACCCGCAGCTTCGTACAGCACGTCCAGCCAATAGCAGTCGGCTGGGTTGTCGGAGCACAGGATTTTGCCGTCAAACAGTCGGCTCATGGTCTTGTCGACTTCGAGGGGAGACTGGCCTTCGCTCATGAACTGTTCCCGGCTGAGGCCATGCATGTCCTGCGCGTCGTAGCTCCAATGATCCCAGTATGAGGCTGGCTGGATCAGGGCTTGGTACTCACCACTAGGGAAGACAACCTCTACTTCGATTGGGTAGCTATCGGGAGCAATCCCGGAAGCCTCGAAGTCAATAAAATGTGTTGGCTTCATGTAGTCGTCAATGCCAAAAGGCCATCTTGTCTGCGGCCCTGTTTGGAGTCAAACCGTGCTCTCTGCCCGTGGGTGCGGTGATTAATTGCCAGCATGAATCAACCCCTGTTCGACCTCGCCCTGTCTCGGGGTACGCGTGCGCGCTACATCAGCGGTAAAGCCCCGATCCTGTATCCGGACGTGACCACGGGGGGGGTGAAAGTCAACAAAACACCGTGTGCCGGCGAACTCGTCGAAACCAAAGGCGGCAATTACAAAACGCTGAAGGAATGGAAAGCTGAGCACGGTTCGAGGAAACGGCAAAGTTGAATTATCACAAATTATGGCTCAGCAATAATTATTACTGAGCCATATTTTTTTGCTTTTCCGTTTCAGTCTTAGTTATCGGGATGCACACGAACTGATGCACGCTAATGATATTCGTACGCACTTTACTAACCGGGAAGTCACCACGGGCCAGCTCGTCGCGTTCGCTCTGACTGGCGGTCTGATTCCTTCTCTTGTGGGATGGAATGACTGGGAGATATGGACTCGATCAGTAATGCCCAGTCAGAAATTCGTAGCCCGTGGGCCCGGTTTTTCCTTGTACTCCATCGCCGTGCAACAGGCATTGCTGGCTGCAGGTGTACTAATTGGACGCCGGAGCCTCGTCCAGAGGTATTTGGACAATGGCGAACTTGTTGCACCTATCAATCAATCGGTTTCACTTGGCATAGCAATCGCGGCCTGGAGGTTTCCAAGGGCCAAGGGCAACCGTGGTAGCGGCAGTGGAAGATGCGCTGATGCAGCTGGCGTAACTCAAGCAATTAGGCTGCGTATGCAGGCTGGCCTCATAGGCGACCGCTGACGAGATGCTTAAGTTGGGCTTTCCATTTAGGTGTTGCGTTCATTCGAATCGTTACCTGAGTATTCATATGGCGGCAGTGCGTTTGTCCAATGTTGGAGCCGGTCAATCTAAGCCAGGCTTCTCGGGCTGAGCAATGGGATTTGATGTCGGGCTTTCACCGTATTGTCACCTAGACCAGGCCGCCGGCGTGTGCCGGCATCCTGATGCTGTACGTGCATGAGCCGTGGAAGTAGCTGAGGTTCTGTTTTCGGGGGGGGGCTTGCTAGGCTGCGGAGCAGCAAGACGATGTAGCCTCTCAGAATGCCCATCGCAAGGCCAACCAGCGCAGTTTTTAGTTCTTCCTTGTTCATCCGTTGTGGAAGCTGACCATAGGGAGGGAAATGAAGAGCTGGGCAGTTGGGAGCCAATGAACTGGGCTAGTGCGTTCACAGCAGGCGTCTTAAATGTCTGTACTGTCGACGACCTTGTAGGACGCACTTCTACCGTCAACCACGGACTACCTAGGCGACGGGCAGGATGTCCTTTTATGAGTCATGAAATGATAATTTTTGTTTTTTGAAGGGAGAGACACACAATGGGTACGGAAGTTACACTCAAAATGGGAGGTGTATGCATCGATTGGAGCAAAAATGGGCCAGGAAACGATCATGGACAACTTTTCCAAACTCATCACCAGAAGCGAGTAACTTGCGAGCAGCTAGATTATAGCTATCCAGACCTCCCTTTTGGGTTCGTTGCTTCAATGGAAAGATCAATGTGTGCCTCGATTAAAGAAGTATTTCCCAGATTAGAACTTCTAGGGTTCACATTGGAATCAATTCGAGATCAATACGATTTCTATGTCTCGGATTGGGAAGAAAGTATGCAAAGGATTCTCGAACCCGAGGAGGCGGAAGTCATTGCCAGTTATTTGGACTTTGACGAGTTTTGCGATTTTGTAAGAAGCCATCCTCTGAAAGTACTCGACGGATCGTACGATACTAATTTCGTTGTGACAGAACGGTTTGTCAACGACAAAAGGACTTCAAGGCTGCCTGTTAATACTCATAATGCTGCCTATTCTGAGACAAGTCTTTTTGGTGCTCTTATTGGCTTTCTTCATCCATATGCACTGATACGAGTTTGTGCTGAATGTGAGGAGAATTTGGATTCAGAAGTCCTTTGGAACTGGGGGCCAGTTGTTGAGGAGGGTTATGCTGAAGAGGCTGATTTTCAGCCAGGAGCTGGCCGAAAGCATGCATTCCTGATCGCCACTGAAGGTAGTTCTGATGTTCATATAATTAAACATGCCCTCCATCTATTAAAGCCAGAGATTGAGGACTTTTTCAGATTTATCGACGTTAGTGAAAGCCATCCGTTTCCGGGGACGGGAGGGTTGGTGAAATTTGCTGATGGTCTGATAAAGATTGATATCCAGAATAATGTTATTTTCGTTTTTGATAACGATGCTGAGGGCTATGAAGCATATTTGAAAATAGCAAAAATGCCATTGCTGACAAATATGCGAGTTATGTTGCTGCCAGAGTTAAAAGCTTTCGAATCATTTTTAACGAAAGGGCCGAGTGGAGAATCATTGGCTAATATCAATAAACGAGCAGCCGCGATTGAGTGTTATTTGGATTTGACTCTCAGTGGCTACCCTCAAGCTAAAGTAGTATGGACAACCTACAAAAAAGATTTGAATGCATATCACGGGGCTCTTGAACATAAAGAAAGCTATGCTAGAGCCTTCTTTAAGCAGACCAATGAATCCATCCTGAATGGCTCCTACGACACTTCTAAGCTGAGCGAGCTTCTAGATGCTTTGATTCAAGAGTGCTTTGCGATTGGGAAAAATTCAGTGCAAAGGTATGCGGCGCTTGAATAAGGGTGTATGGCCGCAGAAATTTTAATAGTTTCGGTTTTTATGCCGGGGTGATTGAAGTGCGCGTGCGCCAGGAGCCCGAGTGTTCGGGGCCCTGTAGCAAATCGAACGCCAGCCAGCGCTGGAAAGGTTAAAGCTCAAGCGACTGGCGGTCGAAACTCGCTGCTATTTCACTGAAGGCTGAGGCAACAGATAGTCACGTCGCCTGCCTTAAATCCTAATTTCCGCTATCTCATTTGAAGATACTGCTGAAATCCAAGCCTTTCTCCATCTTCTTGGAACGGATTGGAGAAATAAAAACAATAGTCCTCTGCTTTAGAGGATTTTTTTTGTGAATGGATGAACTGAACATCATATTTTTTGAGTGTTTCAAATACTGGTTCATCTTTGTATGGGGTTTCTATTTTTTCCGCGTAATAAAGCTGGTATAAAAGAATCCAGTTTTGGTCGAGTTCGTAAAGTGTGCTGTTGTCTACAATCTGCATTGCATATGCTATAGCGGCTGCTTCGCCGTTTTCAAAGCTACTCAGCAAGGTGATTGCGACTGTATCAGCGGACTCGATAATTTTAACCACGTTTTCAGGGGTTGGTTGGGTATTGAGCTGTTTCAGGTAATATAAAGCCCAGCACATTCCATCCGAGCGTCGGTGGAGAGCGTTAACGGCTAGAATTTTGTTGAATTTCTCAGTGACATCATCCTTGTTGTAATACTCTGAAGTGGCGTCTATTTTTTCAAGGATTGGTAGCAGGATAGGGTAGTGCCAGCTGAGATTGAGTACGTATTGGAAGACTGTTGCTGCTGTGTCGCCCTGCGCTCGATGGGCAATTAATCCAGCAGCCAGTTTCAAAACGCTTCCATCTTGTACAGATTTATTCAGATTTATAGCGAAATCCAAAAAGTTAATTGCTTCGTGTGTAGATAATGTTAGCGCGCCATTCGAATCGGTTCTATTAGGAAGCGCATTGGTCACGGATGTTACCCATGAATCGATCTGTGGCTCGGGTAGTTCGGTAATTTTGGTTTTGTTAAGATTTAAACTCAGACGGTACCGAGATAACTCAATGTTGAGAGCGCGAGTAAAGTTCTGAGCTTCAATGTGGGTTTCACAGTACGCTGTATAGTCATCAATGTAGCGCACGAATCGAAATTGTTTGGCTAGCTCCCTGTCAACTTCAGCAAGAATGATTTCCACCGCAATGCTGGATGATCCTGGGCCAATTGGTAATCCAACAGTCTCGTTGCGTTTAGCATTGCGTAATGCTGTGTCGAGCTTGGAACTCCAATGCTTATCTTTACTACGAAGGCTTTCCTTTGCCTTTTCGTAACCTTGGATAGCCCATTCAAGCGAATGAGTGTAGATTGATCCAAAGCAGTTAGCTACGTCAGCGTGTGCTCTGAAACTGGCGGCAAAGCTTAATTCAATTATGTTTTTCGTTTTGGTTTCATGATCTTCATAATTCATTATGAAGATACGTCCATCATTGTGTTGCTGCGCAGTGATGGCACTATTTTCATCTTTTATCAGATTGAGAATTTCTTCCCTGTGTTCTTTTATCTGTAGAAAAATTCTGGAATAAGCGAGTGGGTGAATTAGGCTCAGAATCCTTGGTACGTTATTGAAGCGGGTGGCCCGATATTCAACAAGATCGAACCAAACACTTTTTCGTGCGTCACTTACTTTGATGCCTGCTAATTCTTCCGCTATTTCTGGCGTAAACCGGCTCGTCGAAAAGCAGGGCGGTAGTTCAGTGGCTGAGTCTTTCTGATTTGGGAAGTAATTCCACCTAGTCAATGCTTCGAGAAAATGCCTTTCTTCATCATGGAACGTGGCAATGTTTGTCACAGGACTGGTAAATTCTTTCACTGGCTTTATTTCTCCTGTTATCAAGTCTAATAGCGCTGTACGGCTAATCACCTAGTTGAAGCCAGGCCCTGTGTCACTTGTCTCTTCAGTACATCCGTAAAAAAAGTCATGCTATTGGTAGTGGGCTTCACAGAAGATCGACCTCTTCGGGCTTGAGCCATCCAGCCTCGATTACTCGTTGTTTCGCTATTCCAGGCTGAGCGGTGTAAACCACAATCGCGAGACTTTCTTCGGCCCGGCTGCAAGTGACATACAGCAGGCGACGAGTGCGAGCCAAGGAATCATCTTTGCCTTCGCGTTGATTTTTTACGTCGCTGTCAGAAGCTGGCTTGACCCCTAAGAGCTTGTCGTAACTGAAAAGGAAACCACCTGCTTCTTCGTCATTGAGGATAACCATGACTCTGGGGAACTCCAGCCCCTTCACACCTTGGTGCGTGTCGAAGGGGGATAGCCCCTCGGTATAGCCAGCGAACGCAGCCATTTCCGAGAAGGGACGCCCCAGTAGAACCTGGTACGCATGGGTTTCTAATGCATCACGATCCGATGTATCGGGAGGGTCATCAGTCGTAGCGCCCAGCCGTAGAGCGGCTACAAGTCGGTCAGGGAGATCTAGAAGGCCTGTTTGGAGCAGCACGTGAGCGACGTCCCCTATCAGGGGATCGTTGTCATTGAACAGCTCACACAGCGATTCAGTAGCGTCTCCTGCTTTCTTAAGCAAGGCTAACTGGTCAGGCGCCTCTTTCATGGATTTAGGGGCGAGAAGCGGAGACTGAAGTCGCACAGCTTCCATGAGACTGAAATCGTTCGTCTTGGCAGCTTGAAGAATAGGGGCCAGCCGTTCGAAAAACAGTTTCAAGATCGGCAGTGTTCCGTCCAGTAACCCCGTTCGTAGGTGCTCTACCCTAGACAACGGTGTAAACACACCCTCGAACCCCATTCGACGTCCAGCCATCTTGTGTTCAAGGATGAGGGTCTTCCTTCCATCCTTACCACCTGCCCAATGAACATCGCCGGTGATGGCTGCCATGCGCTGGGCTATGTCTTCCTCCAACCCGAAACCTTGACCTGGTGGCTGTTGGGTGCAAAACATTCGAACCGTGCCCTTTATAGCGTCCGGCTTTGGCGTTTGCTGGTGACTGTCTCCGCCCGCACGGATTACGTTGATAAGATCAACGACTCGTGTGGGGCAGCGACGGTTCACACGTTTTTCGGGCACGGCCCAGTCTCGAGGGATCGCGTCTTCCAAACGCACCTTCCCATCGGTGTAGATGCGCTGCATGGTATCGCCGAGAAGCCCAAGACAGAACCGGTCAGGGACGAGGGATTGTGCTCGCAGAAAAGCGTCCATGAGCGGCCCGTAGGTATCTTGGCTCTCATCGATCAAAAGTACCGGGTGCAGATCTGCCATAACGTTCAGCAGTGGTGCCTGTTGAATAAACGCAGCCGCCATTTGGATGACTTCACTGTGATTCAGAGCCTGCCTACCTCGGTTGTCACCAGTAGGGCTGTAAGTGAATGTCGTTATCTCACCCAGTGAATCGAGCCGTCGAGCTTTGCTATCTCTCGAGGCTTGGTTTGCTAGAAATGTCTTGTTCTGCCGTTGGGCCTTCCCAAGCCTTTCATCCAGTTCACCAATGTCGTTGGTCAGCTTTACTCGAAGCCACTCGCGAATGTCGTCATCGAAGCCCTGAATCATCCTCCAAGAGAAGGCGTGGATGGTTGACACAATCACTAGGGGATCGTGTTCAAGACGCCGGGAAATTTCCTCGGATGCCGCATTGGTATAAGTGATGATCGCGATTTGACGTCCTTCAAACGTCAGTCGTTGCCGCTCTCTATTCTTTAGATTTTTCACGGCCTCGACTAACGAATGGGTTTTTCCAGAGCCAGCACCGGCGTATAGGAAAAAACTCTTCGGATGGTCGAGATTCAGACAGTCCTGAATAATCTGGTCGGCATCTGGAACATCATCCATAGAAGCTTCTGGCTGGGGGCTCATGGCGTCACCTCGACAATCGCTGATGGGATGACCAAGAGCTCCTTGCTTTTTCTTTCGAGCTTGGACTGCAGCCACGTCAGACCTTCATGGATATAGGCCGGGACGGTCAATTGGGCAAAATTAGAGTCGCCGAGAACGTGCAGGGCAAACTCAGCCTTATCACCATCCTTAAGTTTGGTGAACAGCTCTGTGCCAAGCTCGTGGGATGTCTCAGCTTCACGTATCGCCTTGGCAAAGGATCGCATCAGTCCGCGTCCTGCTTTGCCAGAAAAATGCTCGGTGTTGCTCAGCACGAGGCTATCTTCAAAAGTATTTGGTAATGCCTCAACGTCCATCCCGGTTTTGGGTAAGCGGACTGTAATGGGCGTTTGATAAGCGATCCTGATCGAAAACAGATCGTCAATTTGCTGAGCTTTACTGTCGAAGGCCAGATCCAGTAGTGAATCCACATCATGTCCAAGGCCTGCTGCTCGCATCCAATGGCGCACTGTTGGATTGTTAGTGGATTGGCCTTTCTTTCGCTCGACAGGTTTGCCAACCTGAAGTATGCCGGCGTCCAAGTCGGTTATCACCAGAGTGACAATACCCAATGCATCAATCAGTGGCCGGAGACGATGCGCGTGGCTTCCTCCGATGTCCAAAATGGTGATGTAGCACTGGTCAAGAAAGCGGAAGTGCTGCCTCAAAAAATGAGGAAGCATCATGCGCTCGGCAGCTCCCTCGACCAGGATCACTGCATCCGCAAAGAATAGGTCGGCATGTTGGGCGCGAAGGTAACGGGTAACAAATTCCTTTGTTTGATTGGGCTTCCCGAAGACGGTACTAAGGTTCGACACGGTAGAGACCGGAATTGGTACCCCGGCCATGCCAGAGGGGAGTCTGCGGAAGTACCTTAGGTTTTCGTAGTCAATCTCATGAGCCACATGGCTGGAGTGAGAACTGACCACTAGCTGTGTTCTGAGGTTGGGGTACTTTGCTAGCAGTGGGTCGCTGCATAGCACATGGTAGGCGTGTTTTATGAATGCTTGTTGAACCTGGACGTGCAGGTGAGCCTCCGGTTCCTCAATGAGAACCAAGTGGATAGGCTCAACACCGGTTGCGCTCTGCTCTTCAAGGCTCCTGTACTTCTTCAGCCATTCATCTCGAAACGCCATCAATCGGAATATCATTGAAATGAGGTTCTGATATCCCAGCCCGTTGGACGTTTCTGGAAGCCTGAGAGCTGGTGCTCCAGGCGCTCCTCCGACGGAATCCAGCTCAAAAAGTACAGCCGCTTCGTGGTTCATTCCGTCCGTAGGGGCGAGGCGGGTTGCGACTCGGATAGAGGGATCGGAGTTATTCGGATAGCCCAAGCCCGCCACTTCACTGAGCGCAGGAGCGAAGCTCATACTCAAGCGCGTGTCGAACGCTGTTTGAGCAGCCTCGATTGCTCTGAGTGCTTCAAGATCCGAGACGTCTGGGCTATCGCCAGGATCGAGGTGTCGACTGTAGTACGCTCGCAGCTGCTCCGAAAGCTTTTTACCTGACCCATGTCCTCCCTCCAACATGCCCTCGTCAGCACTATCTCCAAAGCCGCGTTGAGCGTTAATTTCGTGGACTCGAATCAGGTCAGTGAGTGGATTATGCTCAAGTGGCGTTGCAGAGGTCGCCAGTGGCTGCTGGTTCGCTTTACGAGTTTCAGGGTCAGGGGCTTGGAGCAGGTTTGGATCAAGGCGGTACCATCGGATCTTGAAGGTTCTACCAATTCTTCGATTCAGGTAGTCATGCAGGCTCTGCGGCCAAAGAGGAAGCGAGGGCGGTTCAGTACCTTGGGCTGTCTGTTTCTGAATTTCCTGCTGAAGCAGCTTCACACGTGCTCGTTCTTTACGGTAATCAGCGAACAGCGTTGGCATGTCATCCGGCTCCAAGCGGAACCGCATGCCAACATGGCCGCCTTTCCACGCGAAGTTAGGAATGAGATCACGGATGTGGTGAAGCTCACCCTGAGATGCTTCTAGCCATACATCCAGCGTTGGTAGCCAGTCAGCCCAGTCATTTGCAACGGGCATTTGAAAGCTATTATCTGCAGCCTCCCAAGCTTCGCCAATTGCATCGATTGTGGCGAGATGACTCAGAGTCAGATCTTGCAGTCTGAAAACCGATGCTTTCGACAGTAGGAACTTGCGTAAGGCCAACATGGCAGAGGACTTACCACTGTTGTTGGCTCCAACGAGAAGGGTTGTCTCGGCTGCGAGATCGATTCGTACTGACAGGAGCTTGCGGAAGTTCGCGATTTCCAGATGCTGAATTTGCATAGTCTCTTCCCTGATGACTGCTCAGCGACTGAGCGCCAAGCTTATAGATGCTGGAACTCTAGCTGAGCCTGCCCCGCGCTCCAACCACCGTGATAGAATTTCGCCATCATTAGTGTTGCTGATTCGAGGTGCTCGCAGGGTGACGGGACGCCGAATCTTACGAGGAAGGTTACTGTCTCGATAGCAAAATGTCAGAATGTAGTCAATAATTGCTCATTCGCCGATTCTCCAAAAGATCAATTATCTGAAGAATTTTTTGACGATGGAATTGGCTTCATAAGATCATGCTTCTTCAATCCTGCTAGGCTTGCGTTATGAGTAATCACACGGAAGAGTTCGGAGAGCTGAGAATTAAGAAAATTTAGTCTCTCAATTTCTTTTTCAAGTCGAGCAATGCGTTCCGCGCCTTCTTTGATTGTCTTGGGGCGGGGGAGGTTGTTCACTCTCTCCAACTCCTTACGAAGCGAGTCTTTCTTAGCTTGATACGCAAGTTTGATTGTCGTTCTTTTATTTAGGGCTTGTCGGGTCGGAGGTGTTTCCCAACCTAGTATTTCTTGAGCGCCCAAGCAAATCGAATTCCAATCTAACTTATGTTGAACATCCCAGCTGTTGATCATTCGGCAAATGTCGCGACTTTGCCGGTCGGAGATTACCTTAGGCATAAAGAAGTATTCCTATTGGATTCATTAAACGAGCATTTCCAGGTATTCGACCAACTCTTGACCATACTCAAGAGCGAGCTGTTCTTTGTCCAGCAGCTCTACGCCTGCTTGCTTGGCGTTTTTCTGTATTATCTGCGCTTCGTGGTTGAAGTCTGCGCCAATCAATTGGATCGGCGAACCATCCGGAATGTTAGGGTCTTCCATGATGTTGACGAGCTCGATGAGTCTCTGGATCTGAGGAGTGGCTTTTTCCATCCAGAGTGAAGCAGACCGCTCACCAGTTTCAATCGCCCGCTGTGCCGCTTCCCAAGTACGCACCATGTTGTCCCGGTCGTTCTTTACGGCTGCCAGAGCGATTTTATCGCCCTTGCAGGCCAGCAGCTCTGAGCAGTTCGTGCAATCGGCAAACTTGATACAGGGCCCAGCACGCCAGCTGCGTCGACATATACCGTACCGGCTGCGGTGATAAGGGCCTTGACCATAGTTGGCGGCTTCATCCTCCGACACCGGAGGGAGTGTTTCATGCTCCTGCTTGGTCTGCATGATTGAGGAAGCTCTTACCAGTCGTTGCTCTGGCGTCTCATGCAGGTATGTCCGACTCTGCTGTATGGAAGCACGGCTGCTCCATTCAGTAATTTGCTCTATCGATACCCCATGCTGTTTGGCAAGTCGGTTTACGAAGTGTCGTAGGCTATGAGGATTTAGTCGTAGCGGATCAAATCCATGCTTGGTAAAAAAACAAAGAGGCCGCTGATTTTTTCTGTCAGCCTTAACCGTTCCATCCAATCGCTTTCTGTAGTAATCAGGATTGAAAGGCGCCAGCAGAACCGGACTCGTACTCGAACATGCACCGAGTTGCAAGCGCCTAAAGCACATCAAAGACTCGCTCATTTTAAGTGGTTTGAGCTCCGCTTGAGGTCTTTCCTGATACGGAAAATAAGGGTTCAGCTTGCGATGTGCTGCCAGGATAATCTGCCAAAGAGAATTGAGGGTAAAGCCAGTAAGTGAATAGGTGCCGGTATACTTTTTGATGAAGTCCTCGCAGGCTTTGCGGTGAGCATATCCCAAAGCTTGGGCAACTTGATCGCGCGTGAGTTCTTGATCATCAGAGACATTCGGACAGTTAGCATGCCTGTAGAACTTGGTTGGATTTGTCTCCATGTACATGGCGAGCCGGCGACCCTCCTCGGTAATCGTGGTGAGTCTATCGGTGGCCTCTTGGGCAACCTCCGACATAGTTGTTGGCACAGCTTTTCGCGTGTAGCTGCGAGTCTTCGGAACGTAGTATGCGAGGTAGCGCTGGAGGGTGCCATGCTTGTCTTTATCGGATCGAAGGCAATCTTTGCGCCAACGGAGGGTTTCTCCAATTCTCATAGGGGCCGAAAGAAGCAAGGCTGTCACCGATGTTACCATTATGTCGCTATCGTCCAGCTCAGCTATTGGACGGCTGAACACGTCGGCTATGGTGAAAAGTGCGTCTTGATTAGCGACTCTCTTCGCCTTGACATCGGACGGTGCATTCGCTCCCCGAAGATGGTGGTAGGAGTCGCCTCTTATGTAGGGATTTTGCCAGCGAATGACTTCAGCAGGTACGATTAACTTTTCAGACAGCAAGCTTAGAATCTGTAGTAGAGAATTAACAATAGCCTGCCTACCGGCGAAATCCGACAAGAGCTCAGTGGCTCTGTTGAAGTGCCGGGTATGTACTCTCGTGATATCAGGAAAGGCCATGTCCTCTACAAGCGCTTTTTCTAATGCCCGAAATGCTTGCATCTCACGTGGAAGATTTTTATGTGGTTTCAGGCTATGACGGTAGCGCAAGTAAGATTTGATTACCTCGATGAGCGCCGGATGAATAAGCTGATCTTCAGTGGGCTCCACTGACCAATGAAGCCCGACACTTTCAAAATTAGTGAATCTGAAGCGAGAATCTTTAGCTGTGTCAGGCCAGGAGGCCGCCCCCCAGGTAAAGCTATCTTCGTCCGCCCAGAGCGTTAGCTCTTCCCGGCAATACTTAATGAATTGTTTTAGATTAGTTTGTGGGCTCAGTTTGGGGTTAGGATTAAAGCTGACGAGTTTGAGATCGGCGCACATTATTGCTGCTCACGTTTAATTTTGCAGAGCTCAATACACCGCTCTACTGCTCGGATGTCGTCTGAGAGGTCAATCGGGATGAGCAAGTTGCGCATGCTGCCCGGCCTGATTATCGCTTGCTCCTGAGCCTGTCGGTAGCGCAGAGCTTCAAGCACCTCCTCGTGTGGCGCGTCGGCTAAGGGCTCAAAACTTCTGCATCGATAACAAGGGATCGGAATGGACGTTGTTGCGCAAAAGCTGAATTTTCCGCACCGGCCAACGTAATTTAGCTTATCGTCCTTAGCAAATTCGAGGCGCTTAAGTGGATCGTTAGGGTGGGTAGATTCTGCATCGGTTGCGATAATTTTCCCGTGGAAAGCTTGAGCGATCGTTACTAATCCAGTGGACATTTTTTCGTCAAGCTCACGAGCCGTTTCTGCCGGGTCGTTATGATACGATTTCAAAGCATCGTCATTATTGTGGCCGAGCCAATACGAAAGTACGGGTTTTGGTACGCCTTGCCTGGCCAATTGACGAACTCTGGTGTGGCGTAGTCGTATTGCATTTAAGAGCAGTGGCCTACCGGTTCTTCGGCTAATGGGGCGTTCCGGTAGAGCTTTCTTACGGGGGAAGGGGCCTCCGATGCTCATATTGTAGGTTAAAGAAATCACTCGCCCTAACCGCGTAGGTGCGAGGTGAAAAAGCTCATCATGCAAATGCTTTGAAGGTTCCAGTCCGAGCGTGTCTTTGAGAATTTTCGCTGACCTAATGATGCGAAGCTGAGTCGTGAAAATAGGAAGTTGGTCGATGTCTTTTGCGCTAAGGGTTAGACCAAAGACTTGCTCGAAAACAAATGTGATTTCTTTTTTTTGAATCTTAAGCATATTCCACAGATGATCGGCAATTGGATGAGCTTCGAATTTTCCTCCTCTAAACTCAGTGTCCAACCCTTGTTCCTTTGCTCCGGGAAAATGGATTTCATTATCGCTTCGTTTAACTGGCGCTTTATTGTTGGCAGGCTTCAAGTCTTCAAATTTTAAGCTGCTTAGTTGGCTCGGGCGACGGGCGTATTGAAGAGATAGGAGTCGAATTAGAGCTGGTTGAGTTGATCCGGTAAGGTCATAGTTGTCCCATGTTGCGCGTAGTACATCGTCATATTCTTCATCCGTCAGCCAGCTTTTTATGGGGTCATCTGACTCAACGTTGTTCGAGGTGGTTTGAGGCGCAGCCGCTTGCGCCAAAAAGTTCAACGCATCATCTGTAACTGCCGTCGGGAAGCGAGCTCGCCAATACTCAAGAAAAATACGGGCTGGGTATTTTCGCGGGCGCATAGATTTATTATTTAGGGCATAACTTGCCCACTGTACATCAAAAACATTTGGTGGGCAGTCTTTTGAAGAAACACAAAATGTCGAAATAAGATCCATAACTACTGATGTCGAGAAGCGGCGACTGTCAATAAACGTCAGCAAGCCTTGCTTGAAGGAGTTTTTTGTCTCAGGATCTAAATTACTCAAAAATAACTCGCAGTCGATATCGCGCCTACCTAGATGGATTAGGCGGTCTCCATCCCAAAATACTCTACCGTCAACGGCAGATCGGGCGGTGGCATCAAGATCTAAGGCGATATCCTCCGAGCTTATGGTGTCTCCATCAATACTGAAATTCTTTTCATCCAGATTAAGCAATGGTAGAGCTGTGGCCGATTTTTTCATTTTATTGGTCGTTCCGTGTCACGAGCCACAACTCTGCCTATATTCATTGCTTTCTCTTTCCTGTGTCGCTGGTTATAGACTTTTGCCATATTTGATCCAGGAGCCCAGCCCATCGATTCCTCACGTGACTCCGCCTCTTCTGTTTCGGTTAGGCCGAATTCGTCTGCATAAAGTGAAAATCTATAATTCCAGTCGTGACGAAAAGCGTGCGGGTGGATGCTGTTAGCGATGGACGGAAAAGAGTTTCGTAGATATAGAAAGGCCGAGTTGAAGCCGTTTACTGTTATTGGCTGCCCCTCGGTGCGCCCAGCTCGGTGAACGCAAAAAATGAAGGCATTGTCGCTGTATCCTACATTTCTCAGCTCTGATCGGTATTCGATACGATATTTAATAAGTTGCTGTTCTAGTTCTTCTGAAATCGGAACAGAGCGTCCCAGTGTTTTAGCCACTGGTTGATTAGCTCTACGGTCAAGTTCATCGTCATGATTTCGCTCAATGACAAGGTAGGCGCCTTGGCCACCACTTGCCTCAACAAAATTTTTGAGCTTGAGAGACAACAGCTCTCCACGCCTCATGCCGGTCTCGTAGAGAATCCTAAGCATAACGATATTGCGCAATCGAGTGCCACGATGTAATGGGGTGCTTAGCCCCTGAAAAGGATTGCAGAATAGGGAAAGTAGTTGTGTTCGGGCGAGCTCAGGTAGTTTCTCGTCTAAAAGTCTCTGTTTACGTCTAGCCTTTGATCCGGTGCGCTTTATAATTTTTGACTTCAAACGGTTGGCTTGGTCGTCAACAAGCTTTCGGATCTCGATATCGTTTCGATTTGGTAGGAGCTCGTCTGTTAGCCACGCAATATACGAACAGATGTGGGCCCAGTAGGAATTGAATTTTGACGAACCGATGACATTGTCTGTCTTGCCCCTCCGACGAGCTCGCACGTTCTCTGCGAGGCTATCTATTTCATTCGCGGCCAGCAATTCACCCGCAAGAAATCTGTCCTCAATGCTAAAATTACGGTCGCGTTCCCATTCGCTCAATCGACGGATTCCATCCAGAGCCGCTAGCTGGGTTTGGTGAGTATTGTTCGGCTTGAGGTGGCGGGACATGAAGGCTGAAGGGTAGAAAAGTGGGATACCTGGTGCGTCTGGGCTGAAAAGGAGTGAAAAGCGCTCGCCGTTGCGGGCGATATAGGATTTGATTTGAAAAGTCATGTTTACATTTTGTCCGGTATGTCATGGTTACACAATTGTCGGTTACATTTTTTTTACAGGTAGCTGTAGGAAATGCTGAGTGATATCATTGATTTAAAGGTTTTCGAGGAAGAGCAGTACCATGGTTGACAAATTTTCTCCTCAGAGAATGGTAGTACTCGATACCGAAACCACCGGCATGCCGGTGACCGATGGTCACCGGATTATCGAAATCGGTTGTGTCGAACTGATCGGTCGGCGCCTCACGGGCCGGCATTTCCACGTCTACCTGCAACCGGATCGCGAGAGTGACGAAGGCGCCATCGGCGTCCACGGCATCACCAACGAATTCCTCGTCGGCAAGCCGCGTTTTGCCGAAGTCGCCGATGAGTTCTTCGAGTTCATCAAAGGCGCGCAGTTGATCATCCACAACGCGGCGTTCGACGTTGGCTTCATCAACAACGAATTCGCCTTGATGGGGCGACAGGATCTCGCAGACATCACGCAACACTGCTCGATCCTCGACACCCTGATGATGGCCCGGGAACGTCACCCGGGTCAGCGCAACAGCCTCGATGCATTGTGCAAACGTTATGGCGTCGACAACTCCGGCCGTGAACTGCACGGCGCCTTGCTCGACTCCGAGATCCTCGCCGACGTCTACCTGACCATGACCGGTGGCCAGACCAGCCTGTCGCTGGCCGGCAACGCCTCCGACGGCAATGGCACCGGCGATGGTTCGGACAACTCCGCTACCGAGATTCGTCGCTTGCCGGCTGATCGCCAGCCAGCACGGATCATTCGTGCGACTGAAGATGAACTGGCTGCGCATCTGGTGCGGCTGGAGATCATTGCCAAGTCGGCCGGTGGACCGGCATTGTGGACGCAGATTGCCGAGGCTGACGCGCAGGCTTGAAGATCAAAAGATCGCGTTGCTGACAACTGGCCACCCTCGCCACTTTCGCTGCAACCCTCTACCCTGAATGCATTGGCGGATTCGAATCCGCCGCCTCAGGACTCTGAGCCTCATGTACAAAGACTTGAAATTTCCGGTGTTGATTGTCCATCGTGATATCAGGGCCGACACGGTCGCCGGCGATCGTGTCCGAGGCATTGCCCGGGAGTTGGAGCAGGAAGGTTTCAGTATCGTTTCGGCCACCGACTACGCAGAAGGGCGTCTGGTGGCTTCGACCCATCATGGTCTGGCATGCGTGTTGATTGCCGCTGAGGACGCCAGCACCGACTCGCATCTTTTGCAGAACATGGCCGAACTGATCAGCCTCGCACGGGTGCGGGCGCCGGATCTGCCGATCTTCGCCTTGGGCGAGCAAGTCACCCTGGAAAATGCCCCCGCCGACGCCATGGCCGAGCTCAATCAACTGCGCGGCATCCTTTACCTGTTCGAAGACACCGTACCGTTTCTCGCCCGGCAAGTGGCGCGGGCGGCGCGCAAGTATCTCGACGGTTTGCTGCCACCGTTTTTCAAGGCGCTGGTGCAACACACCGCCGACTCCAATTATTCCTGGCACACCCCCGGCCATGGCGGCGGCGTGGCGTATCACAAGAGTCCGGTGGGGCAGGCGTTTCATCAGTTTTTCGGTGAAAACACTCTGCGCTCCGACTTGTCAGTGTCGGTGCCCGAACTCGGTTCGCTGCTCGATCACACCGGCCCGCTCGCCGAGGCGGAAGCCCGCGCAGCACGCAACTTCGGAGCCGACCACACTTTTTTCGTGATCAACGGCACTTCGACCGCCAACAAGATCGTCTGGCATTCGATGGTCGCTCGCGATGATCTGGTGTTGGTGGATCGCAACTGCCACAAGTCGGTGCTGCACGCGATCATCATGACCGGCGCGATCCCGCTGTACCTGTGCCCGGAGCGTAATGAACTGGGGATTATCGGCCCGATACCGCTGAGCGAATTCAGCCGCGAATCGATCCAGGCCAAGATCGACGCCAGTCCGCTGACCAAGGGGCGCGCGCCGAAAGTGAAACTGGCGGTGGTCACCAACTCGACCTACGACGGGCTCTGTTACAACGCCGAACTGATCAAGCAAAGCCTGGGCAACAGCGTCGAAGTACTGCATTTCGACGAGGCCTGGTACGCCTATGCGGCGTTTCACGAGTTCTTCGCCGGGCGCTATGGCATGGACACTTCGCGCAGCGAAGACAGCCCTCTGGTGTTTACCACCCATTCCACTCACAAGATGCTGGCGGCGTTCAGTCAGGCCTCGATGATTCATGTGCAGGACGGCGGCGCGCGGCAACTGGATCGTGATCGTTTCAATGAAGCATTCATGATGCACATCTCGACCTCGCCGCAGTACAGCATCATCGCCTCGCTGGACGTGGCTTCGGCGATGATGGAAGGCCCGGCCGGGCGCTCGCTGTTGCAGGAAACCTTCGACGAAGCCCTGAGTTTTCGCCGTGCGCTGGCCAATCTGCGTCAGCACATCGCGGCGGATGACTGGTGGTTTTCGATCTGGCAGCCGCCGGGTGTCGAAGGCATCGACCGCGTCCACACCGAGGACTGGCTGCTCAAGCCCGACGCCGACTGGCATGGTTTCGGCGAGGTCAGCGACGATTACGTGTTGCTCGATCCGATCAAGGTCACGCTGGTGATGCCGGGCCTGAACGCCGGTGGCGCGTTGAGCGAGAAGGGCATCCCGGCGGCGGTGGTCAGCAAGTTCCTCTGGGAGCGTGGGCTGGTGGTGGAGAAGACCGGGCTGTATTCGTTTCTGGTGTTGTTCTCCATGGGCATCACCAAAGGCAAATGGAGCACGTTGCTCACCGAGTTGCTGGAGTTCAAGCGCAGTTACGACGCTAATGTAAGTCTGGCGACGTGTCTGCCGTGTGTCGCCCAGCAAGATACCGCACGCTATCGCGGCATGGGCCTGCGGGATTTGTGCGATCAATTGCACGCCTGTTATCGCAGCAATGCCACCGCCAGGCATCTCAAACGCATGTACACGGTGCTGCCGGAAATCGCCATGAAGCCGGCCCACGCATACGATCATCTGGTGCGCGGTGAAGTCGAGGCGGTGCCGATCGATGAGCTGGAAGGACGAATTGCCGCCGTGATGCTGGTGCCGTACCCGCCGGGCATTCCGTTGATCATGCCGGGTGAGCGCTTTACCGAGTCGACTCGCTCGATCATCGATTACCTGAAATTTGCCCGCACGTTCGATAGCAGCTTCCAGGGTTTCGTTGCCGATGTACATGGACTGCAACATGAAGACGAAGGCAATGGGCGGCATTACACCGTCGATTGCGTCAAGGAATGAGGAGCTTCGCGAGCATGCAACCGGTCATGAATCCAAAACACCCAGGGCTGTCGGTGCGGGTTGCCGATGAAGGTTTTGCGCCTTATATCTGGGGCAGCGACTTCAGTTTTGAAGTCGCGGCGTATGGTGTCGCTGTTATCGGCAAACCCGTCGACCAGTGGCGGGTGACGCCCATCGTGCCGTACCGCAAGTGCTATGGTATTGATCCCGAGGAATTCAGCAGCTTTCACAAAGCTGCCGACAGCGCGATATTCATGGCCTACCTCGATGATGAGCCAGTGGGCCATCTGGTGATCAGCACCAACTGGAACGGCTTCGCCCATATCGATGAACTGGCGGTGCACGCGCCGGCCCGTCGCCATGGCGTGGCCAAGGCATTGCTGGATGTGGCGCAGTTCTGGAGTCGCAAGAAGAAGCTGCCGGGCATCATGCTCGAAACCCAGAACAACAACCTCGGTGCCTGTCGGCTGTATGAGCGATGCGGGTATGTGATTGGCGGCGTCGACAAGTTGCGTTATCGCGGTATTGATCCGAACACCGCCGAAGAGGCGCTGTTCTGGTATCGATTGTTCGATAACCCGCTGGAAAATCCGCTCAGTTCGACAACATCGCCTCGGCTTGTTCCGTGATGATCGCCAGTAACGTCTGAATCGCCGATGAGGGGGCGGCGTGTTTGAAGGTCAGGGCGTAGAGGCTGATCGGCACGGCAGGCGACAGCGGGCAGACATCCAGCCCGGTCGCACGTGCACCGAGCGCGGTAAACGGGTCGACGATGGCCAGCCCTTCGCCAGCCTCGACCATGCTGCGCATCATCTGGTGGGTTTGCACGCGGGTCTGGATACTCGGCGCCGGGCGCACGGCCTGGAGTTTGTTATCCAGCGCCGGGCTCAGCGGGTCCTGACCCTCGAGTCCGACCATCGCCTGGCCCGCCAGATCCTGTAGGGAAATGTACTTTTGTCTGGGTTGTAGCCAGCCATGCGGCGCGAGCAGTTGCAGCTTGCTCTGGGCCAGTGGCTGGCAATGAATGTCGGGGTGTTCGGGATCATGCAGGCTCAAGCCGAGATCGCTTTCGCGCAGCAGCAAGCTGCGGACGATGTCGCGGGTCGGCGCGCTGAGCAGGCTGCACGGTGCATCTGGCAGGCGTCGACGCAGGGCGGCCAGGCTGTGCGGGAGTAATTGTTGCGCCAGCGGCGGGGTGCCGATGATGCGCAGCGGCGGTGCGAGGTATTGCTTGAGGCTGCTGGCCAGGCGTTGCACCGGCTCCAGCGCTTCGTAAACGTGCGCGATTTCCACCTGCAACGCCCGCGCCTCGGGTGTCGATTGCAGGCGCCCGCGAACGCTGGCGAACAGCATGAACCCCAATTGACTCTCGGCTTCACGCAAACGCTCTTCGACTTCGGTCACCGGCAACTGCAGCCATTCGGCGGCGGTGCCCATGTGACCAGTCTGCAAGAGCGCCTGAATCACTTCGATATGGCGTAAACGCATGCGTGAAGTCCATGTTCAGCAGGTGGGGTCAGAGGCCGAATCCTACCCCAAGTCTGCGCATATGACTTCTGCTCATAACGCACGCTTATGAAGCGACGATTGGCTCAGGTTCGCGCGTCAGGATAATGCCCGACTGAACCAGCTTGAATTCAGCGTCATCAAGTTTCTCGATGCGATCGCCAATCGCCAGTTTGTAAGTGGTGACGGGCTCCTTGCCGGTGATTCCGTCCGCCGACGGAGTGGATTCCTGGAACTCATGCACGGAATAAACGCGGCCTTCCGCATCTCTTGCATGGAACTGACCGACGAGTACTGCTGCCATCTGCTTAGAACCTCTGGAGATAAAACGCTTGATTTGCGGCTTGGTAGACCGTCATCAAGTGCTGTAAGTTTTCCTACAGGAAAAAAATAATCAGCAGGCGGGAATTTCCCTCCTCTGCTGGTGAAATCGTCATCGGATCATCTATAACTAGTGGCTCCCCCACTGACAGTCGAGAGTTTCCATGAGCAATGTCTACAACGTCGCAGTAGTGGTTGGTAGCCTGCGTAAAGCTTCGATCAATCGCAAGGTCGCTTTGGCACTGGCTGAGCTGGCGCCGGCGAACCTGAAGCTTGAGATTGTCGAGATTGGCGACCTGCCTCTGTACAACGAAGACATCGACGGTGATTCACCGCCCGCAGCCTACAGCACTTTCCGTGAAAAAGTGGGTTCATCCGACGCGTTGTTGTTTGTGACGCCGGAGTACAACCGTTCCGTGCCGGCACCGCTGAAGAACGCCATCGATGTCGGCTCGCGGCCTTACGGCAAGAGCGCCTGGAGCGGCAAGCCGGGCGCGGTGATGAGCGTATCGCCGGGGGCAATCGGTGGTTTTGGCGCGAACCAGCATCTGCGCCAGTCGTTTGTGTTTCTTGATGTTCACTGCATGCAGCAACCGGAAGCCTATTTGGGTGGCGCGGGCTCGGCATTTGACGAGGCGGGTAAATTGAGCGAGTCGGTGAAGCCGTTCCTGCAAAAGTTTATTGATGCCTACGGCCAGTTCGTCGAGCAACACAAAAAGTAAAGACCTCTTAACCGAAGCCCTGTGGAAGCGAGCTTGCTCGCGAAGGCGGACCTTCAATCACCAATAATGTGTGGCTGAAGGCCTCTTCGCGAGCAAGCTCGCTCCCACAGGTTTTGTGGATTGGCTTATTTCCCCCATTGAAGGTTGTTACGAATGCTCTTTGCGTCACTGATTTTTTTACTGACCATTACCCTTGTGATCTGGCAACCCAAAGGCCTAGGTGTCGGCTGGAGTGCGACGTTGGGCGCGGTGTTGGCGCTGATCTTTGGGGTCGTGCACCTGAGTGATATCCCGCTGGTGTGGCAAATCATCTGGAACGCCACCGGCACTTTTGTCGCGCTGATCATTATCAGTCTGCTGCTCGACGAAGCCGGTTTTTTCAATTGGGCCGCATTGCACGTGGCGCGCTGGGGGCGGGGCAGCGGGCGCAAGCTGTTTGCCTTCATGGTGCTGCTCGGCGCGCTGGTGTCGGCGCTGTTCGCCAATGATGGAGCGGCGTTGATTCTTACGCCGATTGTCATTTCCATGCTGCTGGCGCTGCGTTTTTCGCCCGCAGCGACCCTGGCGTTCGTCATGGGTGCAGGGTTTATCGCCGACACCGCAAGCCTGCCGCTGGTGGTGTCGAACCTGGTCAACATCGTCTCGGCGGACTTCTTCAACATCGGCTTCAACCGCTATGCGGCGGTGATGGTGCCGGTGAACTTCGTCAGTGTGGCCGCGACGCTGGGCATGCTGATGTGGTTTTTCCGTCGCGATATTCCGGCGGCTTACGACCCCGAACAGCTCGAGCGTCCAGAAACCGCGATCCACGACAAAGCCACGTTCTATGCCGGTTGGGCGGTGTTGGTGATTTTGCTGATCGGCTGTTTCGCGCTGGAACCGCTGGGCATTCCGATCAGCGCGATTTCCGCTGTCTGCGCGGCGCTGCTGCTGGCGATCGCCGCCCGTGGCCACAAGATTTCCACGCGCAAAGTGATGAAAGAGGCGCCGTGGCAGATCGTGATTTTCTCGCTGGGCATGTATCTGGTGGTCTACGGCCTGCGCAATGCCGGGTTGACCGGGTATCTGGCTGGCTGGCTCGATGGTTTCGCCGGATATGGCGTGTGGGGCGCGGCGTTCGGAACCGGCGTGCTGACAGCGCTGTTGTCATCGATCATGAACAACCTGCCGACGGTGCTGATCGGGCTCTTGTCGATTGATGCCAGTCAGGCGAGCGGGGTGGTCAAGGAGGCGATGATCTACGCCAACGTGATCGGCAGCGACTTGGGGCCGAAGATCACGCCGATTGGCAGTCTGGCCACTTTGCTGTGGCTGCATGTGCTGGAGCGCAAGGGAATCCGGATTGGCTGGGGGTATTACTTCCGGGTGGGGATTGTGCTGACAGTGCCGGTGTTGCTGGTGACGTTGGCGGCGTTGGCATTGCGCTTATCCCTTTGACCGATTGACCCGTTCGCTGGCAAGCCGGCTCCCACAGGATTCGCGGTGCACAAAGAACCCGAGGGAGCTGGCTTGCCAGCGATGTTGCCGGTATGAACACCACAGATCTCAGGGTTGCCCGGGGACATTCGGCCAAAGGTCGGACACCAGAAACAGCCGCTCCGCCTCTTCCCATTCCCCTCCCGCATTCTCGGTCAGGCGCACCATCAGTTGCGCTGGCGCCAAGGGTTCCAGCGCCTCGAGCCACATCTGCAAATGCTCACGGCTCCAGGTCTGATCCGCCGGGTAATGCGCTGGCGCCAGCCAGGCATGGCGGGGCAGGGGTTGCCAACGTCCCGGCGGACGCTGCGCCAGGAATGCCGGCCAGTCTTTCTGATGCAACCAACTGCCACGCAAATGCTGCGGATGCGCGCCATTCGGCGATTGCGACTTGCCGGGCCACGGGTACAGCAGATATCCGCCCAGCCACAGTTGTGCACTGAAGGCCTCGATATCCAGTGCCGCCAGGGTTTCACGGCTTTCCGGGCGCGCCGAAATCGGCAGTTGATGTTCGGCCAAGTGCGCCAGTTTACGATCCAGTCGATCATGGCAACCTGGCCCCAGCCACTGCGCCGGATCCTGGCCGTCGCCGTTTTGCGGGCCGAGGTAGAGTTTGATCGCCAGTTCCAGGTGATGCACGCCGTCGCGATCACGCAGCAGCATGTCCAGCTCGCCAAGGGTGTGCCCCTGGCGCCGGATCGGCAGATTGGCCGCGATCAACTCAATGCCTGGCGCGTGCTGCACGGCAAACTGCCACAGTCGCTCGTAATACAAACCCAGGCGCCGCGTGCGTGCCTGGGACAACCAGTGCAGCAAACCGCTGCTGTCGTGATCGAGCTGACGCAGCCATTGCTCCAGTCGCCCGGGATCGCTGACCCAGTCGCTGCCCGCCAGCGGATGGCGCTGCGGCCACGGCGTGGTCGCGAGCATCGGCGGGGCGAGGATCACCCACGCCAGATCGCGCACGTGCGGATGGCGTAATCGGTGGGGTAGCTGCAGCAGGTCGGGAAATAGGATCATCTTGCGAGCATAGCCTTAAACACGCGCCCTCCCTTGAGGCTGAAAGGATTTTGTCTAACGGCGGCTTTCGCCCATAATCGGGTTTTTCGCGTTTTCGATTGTCCGCAGAGGTCCCATGGAGCAATTTCGTAATATCGGCATCATCGGTCGCCTGGGCAGTTCTCAGGTGCTGGATACCGTCCGCCGACTGAAACGGTTTCTGCTCGATCGTCACCTGCATGTGATCCTCGAAGACACCATCGCCGAAGTCCTGCCAGGGCATGGCCTGCAAACCTCGTCGCGCAAGATGCTCGGTGAAGTCTGCGACATGGTCATCGTTGTCGGCGGCGACGGCAGCCTGCTCGGCGCCGCCCGAGCGCTGGCCAAACACAATACGCCGGTGCTCGGGATCAACCGTGGCAGCCTCGGGTTTCTCACCGACATTCGCCCGGATGAGCTGGAAGTCGAAGTCGCCAAAGTACTCGACGGCCATTACCTGGTGGAAAACCGGTTTCTGCTGCAAGCCGAAGTTCGCCGCCACGGCGAGGCCATCGGACAGGGCGACGCGCTCAACGATGTGGTGCTGCACCCCGGCAAGTCGACGCGAATGATCGAGTTCGAGCTGTACATCGATGGCCAGTTCGTCTGCAGCCAAAAGGCCGACGGCCTGATCGTCGCCACACCGACCGGCTCCACCGCGTATGCGCTGTCTGCCGGTGGCCCGATCATGCATCCCAAGCTCGACGCCATTGTGATCGTGCCGATGTATCCCCATATGTTGTCCAGCAGGCCAATTGTGGTCGATGGCAACAGTGAGCTGAAAATCGTCGTGTCCAAAGATATGCAGATCTACCCGCAAGTCTCCTGCGACGGGCAGAACCACTTCACCTGCGCGCCGGGCGACACCATCACTGTCAGCAAAAAAGCGCAAAAGCTGCGGCTGATTCACCCGCTCGACCACAACTACTACGAAGTCTGCCGGACCAAGCTCGGCTGGGGCAGCAAGTTGGGTGGTGGAGGCGACTGATGCTCGATCCCGCGCGCAGTTATGACTTGATTGGTGACGTGCACGGATGCGCGCTGACCCTCGAACACTTGCTTGATCGCCTCGGCTATCACAAGCAGGGCGGGGTCTGGCGGCATCCATCGCGCATGGCCGTGTTCGTCGGCGACATCATCGACCGTGGCCCGCGGATTCGCGAGGCGCTGCACATCGTCCACGACATGGTCGAGGCTGGTCAGGCCTTGTGCATCATGGGCAACCACGAATTCAACGCTCTGGGCTGGAGCACCCCGGCGCCACCGGGCAGCGGCAAGCAGTTTGTGCGCGAACACACGCCGCGCCATGCGCGCCTGCTGCATGAAACCCTGACGCAATTCGAAGATCATCCGGGCGACTGGCATGACTTCCAGCAGTGGTTCTATCAACTGCCGCTGTTCGTTGATGCCGGACGTTTTCGCGTGGTGCATGCCTGTTGGGATGCCGGCCTGATCGAGCCGTTGCGCGCGTTGTTCCCCGACGGCTGCATCGATGAACACTTCCTCCAGGCTTCGGCAGTGCCGGGCAGTTTCGCCTGCACCGTGTTCGACCGCTTGCTGCGCGGTACCGACATGCGCCTGCCCGACGGCCAGACCATGACCAGTGGCGATGGTCTGGTGCGTTCGTTCTTCCGCACCAAGTTCTGGGAAGACGATCCGAAAACCTACGGCGACATTGTCTTCCAGCCCGATGCACTGCCGGAGCCGGTGGCGCAAACCCCGCTGACTTCAACGGAAAAGAATTCCCTGCTGCGCTACGGTGTCGATGAGCCATTGCTGTTCGTCGGCCACTACTGGCGCAGCGGCAAACCGGCGCCGATCCGCCCGAACCTCGCGTGTCTGGATTACAGCGCGGTGCTCTACGGCAAACTCGTCGCCTATCGTCTGGATCAGGAAACGCGTCTGGATCCGCATAAATTTGTCTGGGTCGATGTCGAGCGGCCGGAGGTGCTGCAATGAGTTCGGTAGCGGTATTGCGTCTGCCCTTGGCGGTGGATCTGAGCGGTTTCGTCACGCTGTTGCAACGCATGCAAGTGCCCCATCGAGTCAGTGAAGAGGCGGGCGAACAGGTGCTGTGGGCACCTGCGGAGATCAGCGACGACGTGCGTTCGCTGTACGAGCGTTTTCCGGCGGGCGATCCCGATCAGCAGCTGGATATCCCGGTTGCGCAGACTTTCAAGCGCCCCGGGTTTGTCGAGCAACTGAAGCATGCCAAGGCTACCGGGTTCATCCTGCTGCTGAGCCTGATCGTCGGCGGCCTGACCTTCCTCGGCGAAAATCTTGAAACCCTTCGCTGGCTGACCTTTCTCGATTTTCGCGTGATCGGCGAGTACATCCACTTCACACCATTGGCCGACAGCCTCGCGGCGGGGCAGTGGTGGCGTCTGGTCACGCCGATGCTGATTCACTTTGGCATCCTGCACCTGGCCATGAATGGCATGTGGTACTGGGAGCTGGGGCGGCGCATTGAGTCGCGTCAGGGCAGCATCAACCTGATCGGCCTGACCTTATTGTTCAGCCTCGTTTCCAACTACGCGCAATTTGTCTGGAGCGGCGCGACCCTGTTCGGCGGCCTGTCCGGCGTGCTTTACGGCTTGCTCGGGCATTGCTGGATCTTCCAGTTGCTGGCGCCGAACCCGGCTTATCGCCTGCCGCGCGGCGTGTTGGTGATGATGCTGGTGTGGCTGGTGGTGTGCATGTCCGGGCTGATCTCGATGATCGGTTTCGGCGAAATCGCCAACGCCGCGCATGTCAGCGGGTTACTCATCGGATGCTTCACCGGTTTGTTGGGTGGTTTGTATAACCGCCGTAAACTGGCCATCTAATTTTAGTTTGTAGATAAAGAGCACGGAGACCCAGATGTCCTCTTTTAACGACATGATCAAGAACATCACCCCGGACATCTACGAGAGCCTGAAACTGGCCGTGGAAATCGGCAAGTGGGCCGACGGTGGCAAGCTCACCGCCGAACAGCGCGAGTTGTCGTTGCAGGCAATGATCGCCTGGGAAATCCAGAACCTGCCTGAAGATCAGCGCACCGGTTACATGGGCCCGCAAGAATGTGCGTCGAAGTCGATCGAAGTGCCGAACATCCTGTTCAAGTCGGATGCCATCCATTGATTGAGATTGGCCGCGGTGCAATCAGCAAAATGTCGGCGCGCCTTGACGGGCCGAACGTGCAATATGCGTTTCGTCTGGATGACGTCGAGGTGCCGGTCAATCCGTTGATCGGCACGACGGTGCGTCTGGAGTATCTGGGGGCGATCCACTGCACCCATTGCGGGCGCAAGACCAAAACCAGTTTCAGCCAGGGGTATTGCTACCCGTGCATGACCAAACTGGCGCAGTGCGATCTGTGCATCATGAGCCCGGAGCGTTGCCACTTTGATGCGGGCACCTGCCGGGATCCGGTGTGGGGCCAGCAGTTTTGCATGACCGACCACGTGGTCTATCTGGCCAATTCCTCGGGCATTAAGGTCGGCATTACCCGTGCTACCCAATTGCCGACGCGCTGGCTTGATCAGGGCGCCAGTCAGGCATTGCCCATCATGCGTGTGTCCACGCGGCAGCAGTCGGGCTTCGTTGAAGACTTGTTCCGCAGTCAGGTGGCGGACAAAACCAACTGGCGTGCGCTGCTCAAGGGCGATGCGGTGTCTGTGGATCTGGCGCAGGTGCGTGATCAGTTGTTTGAAAGCTGCGCCGAAGGTCTGCAAGGCTTGCAAGAGCGATTCGGCCTACAAGCCATTCAGACGATTGCCGATGTAGAACCTCTCGAAATCCGCTATCCGGTCGAGCAATACCCGGCCAAAATCGTCAGCTTCAACCTGGACAAGAACCCCATTGCCGAAGGCACGCTGCTGGGAATCAAGGGCCAGTACCTGATCTTCGACACCGGCGTGATCAATATTCGCAAGTACACGGCTTATCAGCTCGCCGTGCATCAATAAGGATTCCAGCATGCGCACCGAACAACCGAAGATGATTTACCTCAAGGACTATCAGGCGCCCGAGTACCTGATTGACGAAACGCACCTGACCTTCGAGTTGTTCGAGGACCACAGCCTGGTCCATGCGCAACTGGTGATGCGCCGCAACCCGGCGCGTGGCGCGGGCCTGCCGCCGCTGGTGCTTGATGGCCAGCAACTGGAACTGCTGTCGGTGACGCTGTCCGATCAGGAACTGAGTGCCGACGCTTATCAGCTCAGCGAAAACAACCTGATCCTGCAGCCGACCAGCGAAACCTTCACGGTCGACACCAGCGTCAGGATCCACCCGGAAACCAACACTGCGCTGGAAGGCCTGTACAAGTCCGGCGCGATGTTCTGCACCCAATGCGAGGCCGAAGGCTTCCGCAAAATCACCTATTACCTCGACCGCCCGGACGTGATGAGCAAGTTCACCACCACCGTGGTGGCCGAACAGCACAGCTATCCGGTGCTGCTGTCCAACGGCAACCCGATTGCCTCGGGGCCAGGCGAAGACGGCCGGCACTGGGCAACGTGGGAAGATCCGTTCATGAAACCGGCGTATCTGTTCGCGCTGGTGGCCGGTGACTTGTGGTGCGTTGAAGACACCTTCACCACCATGACCGAGCGCGAAGTCGCGCTGCGCATCTACGTCGAACCGGAAAACATCGACAAATGCCAGCACGCCATGAACAGCCTGAAGAAGTCGATGCGCTGGGACGAAGAGGTCTATGGTCGCGAGTACGATCTGGACATCTTCATGATCGTCGCCGTGAATGACTTCAACATGGGCGCCATGGAGAACAAGGGTCTCAACATCTTCAACTCCAGCGCCGTGCTGGCCCGTGCCGAAACCGCCACCGATGCCGCACACCAGCGGGTCGAAGCGATCGTCGCCCACGAATACTTCCACAACTGGTCGGGCAACCGCGTGACCTGCCGCGACTGGTTCCAGCTGTCGCTCAAGGAAGGCTTCACCGTATTCCGCGATTCGGGCTTCTCCGCCGACATGAACTCGGCCACGGTCAAGCGCATTCAGGATGTCGCCTACCTGCGCACCCACCAGTTTGCCGAAGACGCCGGCCCGATGGCCCACGCCGTGCGCCCGGACAGCTTCATCGAGATTTCCAACTTCTACACCCTGACCGTGTACGAAAAGGGTTCGGAAGTGGTCGGCATGATCCACACCCTGTTGGGTGCCGAAGGCTTCCGCAAAGGCAGCGATCTGTACTTCGACCGTCACGATGGCCAAGCCGTGACCTGCGATGACTTCATCAAGGCCATGGAAGACGCCAACGGTGTTGATCTGACCCAGTTCAAACGCTGGTACAGCCAGGCCGGCACGCCGCGTCTGGCAGTGAGCGAGTCTTACGATGCTGCGGCGAAAACCTACAGCCTGACCTTCCGCCAAAGCTGCCCGGAAACCCCGGACAAGGTGGAAAAACTGCCGTTCGTGATCCCGGTTGAATTGGGCCTGCTCGACAGCAAAGGCAATGAGATTGCCCTGCGTCTGAGCGGCGAAGCGTCGGCCCAAGGCACCACCCGCGTGATTTCGGTGACCGAGGCTGAGCAGACGTTCACCTTCGTCGATATCGCTGAACAGCCGCTGCCATCCTTGCTGCGCGGTTTCTCGGCGCCGGTGAAACTGAGCTTCCCGTACAACCGCGATCAACTGATGTTCCTGATGCAGCACGACAGCGACGGTTTCAACCGCTGGGATGCCGGTCAGCAACTGTCGGTACAGGTGCTGCAAGAACTGATCGGCCAGCAGCAGAAGGGCGAAAGCCTGAAGCTCGACCCGCGTCTGGTGTCGGCACTGCGCACGGTGCTGTCCGATGAATCGCTGGATCAGGCGATGGTTGCCGAGATGCTCTCGCTGCCGGGTGAGGCGTACCTCACCGAAATCAGCGAAGTCGCAGACGTTGATGCCATCCATAGCGCGCGTGAGTTTGCCCGCAAGCAACTGGCTGAAGGGTTGTTCGAGGCGCTGTGGCTGCGTTATCAGGCCAACCGCGACCTGTCGAAGAAAACCCCGTACGTGGCCGAGGCCGAACACTTTGCCCGTCGTGCGCTGCAGAACATCGCGCTGTCGTACCTGATGCTCAGCGGCAAGCCGGAAGTGCTGGCAGCGGCGCTGGAGCAGTTCGAAACGGCCGACAACATGACCGAGCGCCTGACCGCGCTGGCAGTGTTGGTCAACTCGCCGTTTGATGAGCAGAAGGACCTGGCGCTGGCGAGTTTCGCCGAGCACTTCAAGGACAATCCGCTGGTCATGGATCAGTGGTTCAGCGTGCAGGCCGGCAGCACGTTGCCGGGCGGTCTTGCGCGGGTAAAAGCGCTGATGCAGCACCCGGCGTTCAACATCAAGAACCCGAACAAGGTGCGTGCGCTGGTGGGGGCTTTTGCCGGGCAGAACCTGATCAACTTCCACGCGGCGGATGGCTCCGGTTATCGCTTCCTCGCGGATCTGGTGATCGAGCTGAATGGCTTCAACCCACAAATCGCTTCGCGCCAACTGGCACCGCTGACGCGCTGGCGCAAATACGACAGCGCCCGTCAGGCGTTGATGAAAGGCGAACTGGAGCGGATTCTGGCTTCGGGGTCGCTGTCCAGTGATGTGTATGAGGTGGTGAGCAAGAGCCTGGCGTAATGCTCGCCTAATCAATATCTTCGGCAAACACAAAACCCTGTAGGAGCTGCGGCACGCTGCGATCTTTTGATCTGATCTTTAAATCAACATCAAAAGATCGCAGCGTGCCGCAGCTCCTACAGGGGGTTTGCGTTTTTTCAGTTACTTCAAATCAAACCGATCCAGATTCATCACCTTCGTCCACGCTGCGACGAAGTCCTTAACAAACTGGTCCTTCGCATCCGCACTCGCATACACCTCCGCGACCGCCCGCAATATCGCGTTGGAACCAAACACCAGATCAACCCGCGTCGCCGTCCATTTCACGCTACCGTTTTTACGGTCGCGGCCTTCAAACGCGTCCGCGTCCGGTGAGGTCGGCTTCCACTCCACGCCCATGTCCAGCAGGTTGGTGAAGAAGTCGTTGGTCAGCGCTTCGGTCTGACTGGTGAACACGCCATGGCGGGTTTGCCCGACGTTAGTGTTCAGCACCCGCAGACCACCGAGCAACACGGTCATTTCCGGCGCGGTCAGGGTGAGCAATTGCGCCTTGTCGATCAGTAGCGCCTCGGCCGCTACGGTGTATTTCCCCTTGCTGTAATTGCGGAAGCCATCGGCAATCGGCTCGAGAAAACCGAATGACTCGACGTCGGTCTGCTCCTGAGTCGCATCCGTACGTCCCGGCGAAAATGGCACGGTGACCGCGTGGCCGGCATTTTTCGCCGCTTGCTCGACCCCGGCATTACCCGCCAGCACGATCAGGTCGGCCAGCGAAACTTTCTTGCCGGTTGCGCCGCCATTGAACTCGCCCTGAATCCCTTCGAGGGTTTGCAGGACCTTGGCCAATTGCTCAGGCTGGTTGGCCTGCCAGAACTTCTGCGGTGCCAGACGCAGGCGACCACCGTTGGCGCCACCGCGTTTGTCCGAACCACGGAACGTCGACGCCGCCGCCCAGGCGGTCGAAACCAGTTGCGAGACGGAAAGCCCCGATGCCAGCACTTTGCTTTTCAGCGTGGCCACATCGTTATCGTCGATCAGCGGATGAGTGACCTCGGGAATCGGGTCTTGCCACAGCAGCTCCTCGTTCGGCAGTTCCGGGCCGAGGTAGCGTGACAGCGGGCCCATGTCGCGGTGGATCAACTTGTACCAGGCGCGGGCAAATGCATCGGCCAACTGGTCGGGATTGGCCAGGAAACGCCGGGAGATCTGCTCGTAAGCCGGATCGAAGCGCAGCGCCAGGTCAGACGTCAGCATGGTCGGGTCGATACGTTTGTTCGGGTCATGGGCATGGGGAATGGTGCCAGCGCCCGCGCCATTTTTTGGTTTCCACTGGTGCGCGCCGGCCGGGCTTTTGGTCAGCTCCCACTCGAAGCCGAACAGGTTTTCCAGGTAGTTGTTGCTCCACTGGGTTGGCGTGGTGGTCCAGGTCACTTCGAGGCCACTGGTGATGGTGTCAGCGCCCTTGCCGGTGCCGAAGCTGTTTCTCCAGCCCAGACCTTGTTCTTCCAGCCCGGCGGCTTCCGGTTCAGCACCGACGTTATCGGCAGGGCCGGCGCCGTGGGTTTTGCCGAAAGCGTGGCCGCCGGCGATCAGCGCCACGGTTTCCTCATCGTTCATGGCCATGCGGCCGAAGGTTTCGCGAATGTCGTGGGCCGACGCTACCGGGTCCGGATTGCCCTCGGGGCCTTCCGGATTCACATAAATAAGCCCCATCTGCACCGCGGCGAGCGGATTTTCCAGATTGCGTTCACCCTGGTCGGTGCGGCTTTCTTCTTTGCCATGCAAATCCGGCTCGGCGACCAGCGTACCGTCACCGGGCTCCTGCATCGGCTCCTTGCTTTTGCCGTAACGGCTGTCGCCGCCCAGCCATTCGTTTTCCGAGCCCCAGTACACGTCCTCATCCGGTTCCCAGACATCCGCGCGACCACCGGAGAAGCCGAAGGTCTTGAAGCCCATGGATTCCAGCGCGACGTTACCGGTGAGAACAATCAGGTCAGCCCAGGAAATATTGCGACCATATTTCTGTTTGATAGGCCACAGCAGGCGGCGGGCCTTGTCGAGACTGACGTTGTCCGGCCAGCTATTGAGCGGGGCAAAACGTTGCTGGCCGGAGCCGGCACCACCGCGGCCATCCGCGGTGCGATAGGTGCCGGCGCTGTGCCAGGCCATGCGCACGAAGAGCGGGCCATAGTGGCCAAAGTCTGCCGGCCACCAGTCCTGGGAGTCGGTCATCAGTGCGCGCAGGTCTTGTTTCAGCGCCTGGAAGTCCAGGCTTTTGAAGGCTTTGGCGTAGTCGAAGTCCTTGCCCAGCGGATCGGACTTGGGCGAGTGCTGACTCAGGATCTTCAGGTTGAGTTGATTCGGCCACCAGTCACGGTTCGTCGTACCACCACCGGCGGCGTGGTTGAACGGGCATTTCGATTCATTTGCCATGTTCGGGTCCTTATCAGGTCTGCGACGGCCGGCTCGTGCCGACTTCGGACTTGTAAGGCTAGACCCGAGTTGGCGAGTCGGCTAATAGCCCGACTATTGGACGCTGATAGGCAGAGTCTTTTACCGTAGATGTTGCTGCAAAACCCTCACTCGGCATAGCGCATAACCCCCTGTAGGAGCTGCCGAAGGCTGCGATCTTTTGACGTTGGTCTTTAAAAAGCAAGATCAAAAGATCGCAGCCTGCGGCAGCTCCTACACGGGATTGCGCAGTCAACTCGACTGCGCGGCCTCGTCCTCAAGCACGTCGTCGAGAATGTCCTCTTGTCCCGGTATTTCAGTAATCACACTGAAATCCGTAACCTCCACCGCGCCCAGTCCATAACCCAGCAAATGGAACGAGAACGCCTTGCGCTGCTGCGGGTTATCAAAGCTGAAATCCATCTCCAGCGGTTGATCCGCCGTGGCGACCATTTCTGCTGGCAAGCCCAGTTGCACGTCCTGCTCGAACTCCTTGGCCTTGAGCTGGATGTACGCCGCCTGTTGCGGATCGACAGAGCGCACGGTCAGGCGCACGCGGGTGTGCGAGCCCTTGGGCATTTCCAGGTATTGCGCGCCGATCAGGTTGTCGGCCCAGTCGTCGTTGATTTGTGCTTGCAGCGCAATGACGTTGGTGCTGCCGAACTGATAGCGATGGTTGAGTGGGGTGCGCAGCAGCGACAGGTCGAGTGCCGAGGCGCGGGCGGCGACTTGCCGGGCGCGCTGGCCGCTGTAGCTGCCCTTGAACGTGGCGCGCTCGGCGATGAAGCCGGCGCTTTCGTAGTAGCGGCAGCGGCGCGGCATGTCACATTCGGAAAAGATGCCCTGGCCGTTGTGATAGCGCAGTTTGCCGTTGGTGTACGACATGATTTCACGACCGGAATCGTAGTTGCGAAACAGCGAACGGCCACTTAGCGCGGAGGGCACGGGCAGGTCGAAGTAGTCGAGGATCGACGTGCTCAGATCCACATGACCATAGACCCCGGCATTTAGTCGCGGCAGTTGTGGTTGCTCCGGCGCCAGCGTCAGATTGAAGCCCCACGACGAGGCCAGACGTACGCCGTCGATGCCGTGGGATTCATCGGAGGTGATCACCACCAGCGTGTCTTTGAGCACACCTTGGCGCTCAAGCCCTGCGAGGAACTGGTCCAGCGCATCGTCCAGATAACCGACGGCGGCCTGCTTGGGTGTCTCGTAGCGCTCCAGGTATTCGTCCGGCGCGGAGTAGGGCTGATGAGTGCCGACCGTCAACAACGTCAGCATCCACGGCTGTTTCTGCTTGTTCAGTTGGCCGACGTAATCCAGCGCACCCTCGAAGAACGCTTTGTCATCCTTGCCCCACGGAAACTCCAGGTAGTTGGCATTGGTGAACCATTCCAGGCCATGAGTCGCATCGAAACCGATGTGCGGCATGATCTTGTCTTTGGCCATGAAGCGCAGGCCGGCGCCTTGCAGGTAGTGGGTGCTGAAGCCATGTTCGCGCAGCTGCGCCGGCAGGCAGGCCTGATTGCGTTCCTTCTGGGTGAGCATTTCCACGCCTTTGGGCGTGCCGTTGTTGAGTTTGTCGTAATCGCCACAGAGCATCGCGTACAGACCGCGAATGGTCTGGTGCGTGTGCAGAACGTAATCCGGAGTGTTCATGCCGCGCTCGGCCCAGCGGCTGAGGTTGGGCATAAGGTCTTCCTGATAATGGCTGCCGATGGCTTCGCGATTGGCGCGGATGTAAGCCCCGGGAATGCCTTCCAGGGCAATGATCAAGACGTTGCGTGCTTGCCCCGGCGCGGCCAGCAGTTTTTGACCGTTAAGGTCGACGTCGGTGAGCCCGGCCATCGCCGGTGTGGCTTCTTCGACATCACCGTCAAGCCATTCCTCGGCTTGAATCTGAATATCGGCGACCTGAGTGGCGAGCAATTGATGCGGCAGGTTGTACGCGCGCCACGGATCGTCCTCGCTCGGCCACAGATTCTGCGCGCCCCAGTGCGCGGCGAAAAATACCAGCGGCGCGCTCCAGACCGCGCGGGGCAGGGGTGGGCGGACAATGCCGCGACCGGTGAACTGCGTCAGCAGCCAGAACGCCAAGGCCAGCAGCAATGTGATGCCCAGCGCCGGATGCGCCAAACCACCGCCGGTGGAGTTTTCGACAAATTGCGGATCAATCAGGTAATGCAGATCGGAAGGATTCGGCAAACGGCCAACAGCGCTGACCAACTCGGCCGTTGCCACCGCCAGCAGCGCCCAGAACACCAGCACCGGCATCGCCAGCCACCATGCCCGGCGATGCAGCAGAACCACCAACAGACTGCCAATGGCCAGGTCCGACAGATAACCCAGCGGTGTCGACCAGCCCAGCGTCGCGCGCAGGCACACCGGCACGATCAGTACCAGCAGAATCAGAGAGAACAGGCGGGCATGCGGCTGCCGCAACCAGCGAAAAAGAGCGCTCACAAAAAAAGACCTTCCAGTCATTAAATCGTCAAAAAAGTGTGGGTGATGATACCAAGGGTGAGCTGTCTGATCGCCTTTTAAAACTTGAAGGTGATCCGGTGTCGGGAGCACTTGTAAGCGTGGGCACCGAGCTGGAGCCCAGTCAGGGGCGGGTGTCTGACAATTAACCGGAATACGGCAGGCGAATCGGTGCAGGCGTTTTTTTGTTTCAGGCTGTTTAACCGAAACTGGGATCCGCCTGCACCGACTTTTGCTCAGTTCAAGCCATCATCAAAAATGCTTTCAATCGACAGCTCAAACGCCCGGGCAATCTGGAAGGCCGAGGATCCACATCAAGCCCATAACTGGCCACACGCAAGTCCACGCGATGTGCGGCGCGCCGACGTTTTCCAAAAAGCCGTTGCTGAAGGTCAGCAGCGCTGAAGCGGCAACCGCGAAGCCCAGCGCTTTCGATCAGCTTGGCAACAGCCCTTTATCCCTGGCATTTAACGTCTTGCTTTCTGGACAGGGTAAGGGCCACTCAGTAGCATTTGCGCTCAACGGACTTTCCCTGTGCACATCCTTCGACGTGCAATTCTCAAGGAATCGACATGCGCGAAACCCCAAAGGCCGAACAACGGACGGTCGTGACGCTGGTCAACGGCGAGATTCACTACGAAAGCCAGATCAGTTTCAGCTCGGTGTCGATCGTCAATGGCGAGGTGCGTGTGCATTCCGCTGTCGGCGATCGACTAGACGTCCAGGTTCCCGGCGCGGACTTCGCGCTGCGCTTTGATCTGAACGAAGTGCAAAAAATACCGGTGGCGCACCAGACGCCGGTTGAACCCGTGCCTGCCGATGACAGCTTGAAGTTGTTCACCTGGAAAACCGTGCTGATCACCCTCGGGCTGTGGTTCTTCGTCGGTTCGGTTTTCGGTTGGCTGGGGTTTTTCGTTGCAGCCGGATATTTCGGTTACCAGTGGCGCCAGGTGGCAAAGCGCAAGGAACAGCTGGCTCAGGTAACCGCAGCTCCAGCCGTGCCCCGTTCCGGATCGGGTATGTCACGAGAGAGCGTGCGCAACGCATTGGCCCGCAAGCGTTGATGCGGTGCACAGCTAAAGCTAAAAAAGGGGCGGACTGATCAACGATCAGGCCGCCCCTTTTTTGTTACCGCTTAGTCAGGTCAATGCATTTTGCTGTGATCGTGACCTTCCATGTTGGTCAGCGAACGCACGCTGGCCTTCACTTCAACGGTTTCTTTTTCGCCTTTGGCGTTTTCCACGGTAAGGGTCAGCGGCACGGATTCGCCTTCTTTCAACTGACCGGTCAGGCCCATCAGCATGACGTGGTAACCGTTCGGATCAAGCTTGACGGCTTTACCAGCCGGCAGGTCGACCGATTTGACCGGGCCCATGCTCATGACGTCGTTCTTCATGCTCATTTCGTGAATCTGCACGTCTTTGGCCACTGGGGTCGCGACGCTGAGCAGCTTGCTGTCGCTGTCGGCGGTGAGGGTCATGAACGCGCCGCTGGCGGACTGGGACGGCACGGTTGCACGCACCCACGCATCGTCGACCTTGGTCTGCGCCGAAACCTGAAAGGCCAGGCCCAGCAGGGACAGACCGAGTACCGCACGTTTGATGTTGTTCAGAACCGGTTGCATTAGCAAACCTCCATAACAGTAAGCAAATCTTCCGTGCATTCTTCTGCCGAAAGCGAGGTGGACAGACCCAGGCGCAGCTCGCCGCGCGAGTCGAAGACGTAACTGGTGGAAGTGTGCGAGATGGTGTAGGTGTCGCCGGCCGGCACCTTCTCGAAAAACACGTCGAATTCCTTGGCCGTGGCCTTGGTTTCCTCAAGCGTGCCGTACAGCGCGACGAACGTCGGGTCGAAGGCTTTGACGTAGGCGTCGAGGATTTGCGGCGTGTCGCGCTCGGGGTCGAGGGTGATGAAGATCACCTGCAAGCGATCGCCGTCCTTGCCCATCAGTTTTTTGATTTTTGCCGCGCGGGCCAGGGTGGTCGGGCAGACCGCCGGGCACTGGGTGAAGCCGAAGAACACCATCGGCATCAGGCCGCGGAAGCTCGACAGGGTCATGGTGTCGCCGTCGGTGTCCTTCAGTTTGAAAGTGCGGCCCATGATCTTGTTACTCAGATCCTTGCCGTACTTGTACGACAGTTGGCCGCGGGTGTCGCAGCCGGCGAGCAGGCCGAGCCCGAGTACGCCCATTCCCGCAAGTACCTTGCGGCGAGTCAACAAAGCCGTCATCTAATACCGCCTTTTGCAGCCCGTCAGTCGGCAGGACCGGCGGGGTGGGTTAACCGTAAAAGCGGCGCATGATAACAAACTGAACCGGCGAGTCGGTTTTCGATCGGCTGACAGGGTGTCGCAGGGCGACAAAAGGTGTAAGAAAAAGTGACCAGCGCGAGCGATGGCGTGATGAAGGCGTTATTGGCTCATAACCGCTGCGCTCAAACACCAACGGTTGCGCCCCTGTTGCTTGGCCTCGTAGAGACAAGTGTCGTCGACGGGATGACGCGTGGTGATGCCGGCACTGGCTGTGACATTCCCCAGAGGATGTCCGGCATGTTCCATCTTCAGCGCACGAATACTCTGCAAAATGTCCTCGGTGACCTGAATCACCCCAGCGCTATCGGTATTGGGCAATAACACGGTGAACTCTTCGCCGCCATAGCGTGCGGCCAGGTCACCCGGACGTTTGACCGCTTGCTGGATCGCCTGCCCGACCACGCTCAGGCAATCATCACCCGCCGCATGCCCGTATTGGTCGTCGTAGCGTTTGAAGTGGTCGACATCGAGCATGATCAACGACAGCGCCGAGCCTTGGCGACGGGCCAATCGAATTTCATCGGCCAGCGAATTGTCCAGGCGTCGACGGTTGCCAAGCCCGGTCAGGGCGTCAGTCAATGCCATGTCGCGCATGGTCTGATGGGCGTGGCGGATTTGTCGTTCCATCGCCATACGCTGGCGCAACTGGCTCAGGACGATGAGCCCGAAACAGCTCAGCACCAGAGTCAGAAACACCAGCACGAAGCCGTTCTTCAGCAAATCCTGCTGCCAGGGTTCGATGATTGAATCACGCGACAGACCCGCCTCGACCACCAGTGGATAGGTCGTGAGGGCGCGATAGCCATACAAACGCTCGGTGTCGTCGACGACGGCGCGCACTTGCGCGATGCCTGAGTAGAGATGCGGGGTTGTTTGTGTTCCGCTCTGGCGAGTGGCGTCCGAGCATGAACATCTCCTTGGGTTTATTGCACACGTGAAGCGGGTAACAGTATGACAAGGATCGCCGCGAAGGTCGGGATCGCCGCGAAATCCTTGATCAGTGTCGCGTGATTGTCCTTTTTGGGTTGACGGTGAAACGCTTTTCAGCCGATTTATCCAGCGCTGGAGTGTCAGTAATCTGTGCCCATCTTGAACGCAACAAGAACTTCCCCAACTAAAAAGGACTGCACAGATGAATACTCCAACCTACAACCGCCTCAACAAAGACGACGCCGTAGTACTGCTGGTTGACCACCAGACCGGTTTGATTTCTCTGGTGCAGGACTTCTCGCCAAACGAGTTCAAGAACAACGTTTTAGCCCTGGCCGATCTGGCGAAGTTCTTCGAATTGCCGACCATCCTCACCACCAGTTTCGAACAAGGCCCGAATGGCCCACTGGTGCCGGAACTGAAAGAGATGTTCCCGGATGCGCCCTATATTGCCCGCCCAGGCCAAATCAACGCCTGGGACAACGAAGACTTCGTCAAGGCGATCAAAGCCACCGGCCGCAAGCAGATCATCATTGCCGGCGTGGTCACCGATGTTTGTGTGGCGTTCCCGACATTGTCGGCACTGGCCGAAGGGTTTGATGTGTTCGTGGTCACCGACGCCTCCGGCACCTTCAACACCACGGTGCAACAAGCCGCATGGAGCCGCATGACTCAGGCCGGCGCACAGATGATGAACTGGTTCTCGGTAGCCTGTGAGCTGCACCGCGACTGGCGCAACGACATCGAAGGACTGGGTAATCTGCTGTCGCAGCGGATTCCGAACTATCGCAACTTGATGAATGGTTATGCGGCGCTGACGGCGCAGCAAAAATAAGTCGACGCTGACTTACTAAAAGCCTGCCCTCAACAGCAGGCTTTTGTTCGTCTGATACGGATGAGCAGCATGAACGCCTGATCACTGTTTTCGCCGAAGGCAAACAGCACGCATTGCGCAGGTGCCGAACGCTTTAATCGCTTTGCGGCTTCAGCGTTTGATACCACTCGGCATACGGCGTGTTGCTCACTTTGTATCGGTTGTAATCCG
Organism: Pseudomonas sp. A0308; assembly: GCF_044218815.1. Lineage (NCBI taxonomy): Bacteria > Pseudomonadati > Pseudomonadota > Gammaproteobacteria > Pseudomonadales > Pseudomonadaceae > Pseudomonas > Pseudomonas sp. A0308. The sequence continues at coordinate 714,632 of NZ_CP162581.1, read as the reverse complement.
CACTGCCATCCTCCCACCAGACCGGGCCACGTTCGCCCAGTGCCACTTTGGCGGCTTGCACATGCGCCCTGGCTGTTTTCAATTCTTGCGGGGCATCCAGCGACTTCGCCGCTTTGACTTCGCGTCGCGCAGTCATCAAGTCGTCGACCAGATGCTGGCGTTGTTGCGGGTCCAAAGACGGGTTACTGCATCGCCAAAGCCGTTCTTTGACCACGAAATAACGGCCGTCAGGCGTGGTTGGATACATCTGCTAACCCCTCTGAAGATGCAGGCGCTTCTGGCATGTTGATAGCCGAGATCACGGGGCGCTCAACGGCAGAATCAAAGCCTATGCCGCAGCGCCTGCACGGGTCGGTTGAGGGTTACGGCATTTTCGCTTCGTACAGCAAATCACTGACTCGCGACACCAGGGTATCGACCGCAAAAGGCTTGGTCAGCACTTGCATGCCCGGCCCTAGTTGAGCGCTGCCGATGACGGCGTTTTCGGCGTAACCGGTGATGAACAGGGTTTTGAGTTTCGGGCGGATTTCCCGGCCCGCGTCGGCCATTTGCCTGCCGTTCATGCCGCCCGGTAAGCCGACATCGGTGATGAGCAGGTCGATCTGCGCGTTGGAGCGCAACGTCTCAAGGCCTTCGATGCTGTCAGCCGCATCCAGCACGGTATAGCCGAGTTCGCTGAGCACGTCTTTGAGCAGCATGCGCACCGTGGGTTCGTCGTCGACGATAAGGATGGTCTCGCCTGCTTTTACCAGCGGTGCTGTCGTACTGCGGGTGGCGTCGTGATTTTGTTTGGCTTCGCCGCGATAGCGTGGCAGGTAGATGCACATCGTGGTGCCTTGGCCGACTTGCGAATGCACGCGCACATGGCCACCGGATTGTTTGGTGAAGCCATAGATCATCGACAGCCCCAGACCTGTGCCCTGACCGAGCGGTTTGGTGGTGAAAAACGGGTCGAAGGCCTTGGCGATAACTTCAGTGCTCATGCCGGTGCCGGTGTCGGTCACGCAGAGGCAAAGGTACTCGCCCTCGGGAATGTCCAGCGTGCGAACCGACTCGACGGCCACGGCGCGATTGGCGGTTTCCACCGTGATGCTGCCGCCATCCGGCATGGCATCGCGGGCGTTGATGCACAGATTCAGCAGAGCGTTTTCCAACTGGCTGGCATCGACCAGCGCCGGCCACAGATCGGGTGCCACCAACGTCTTCAGGCGAATGCTCGGGCCGACGGTGCGCTGGATCAACTCGGTCATGCCGACAATCAGCGTGTTGACGTCCGTTGGCCGCGGATCGAGAGTCTGGCGCCGGGAGAACGCCAGCAATCGATGGGTGAGCGCCGCCGCACGTTTGGTCGCGCCTTGGGCGGTGGCCAAATACTTGTCGACGTCCTTGAAGCGGCCCTGAGCGATGCGTTTTTGCATCAGCTCCAGGGCGGCGGAAATGCCGGCCAGCAGATTGTTGAAGTCATGGGCGAGGCCGCCGGTCAGTTGCCCGACGGCTTCCATTTTCTGAGATTGCCGCAGCTTTTCCTCGGCTTGCATGAGATCGGCAGTGCGCGCGATTACACGTTGTTCCAGGGTGTCGTTGAGCGCGCGCAGTGCCGCGTTGGCCCGATCGCGCTCGGCCTCGACACTGCGCCGCTCTTCCACATCGATCAGCACGCCGGGGAAGCGCAGCGCCGTACCGTCGTCGGCGCACTCGACGCGCCCGTTGGCCTCGAGCCAATTGTATTTGCCATCAGCGTCGCGCACCCGATACTGATGGGAATAGGCGCCGCCGCGGGCAATCGCTTCGTTGATCGCACCGATGAGTCCGTCCCGGTCGTCGGGGTGGACGGTCGTCACCACTTGTTCCAGGCTCAGACCGGTGCGGCCCAGAGCCGGGTCGAGATTGAAAACCTTGGCGAAGGCTTCATCCACGGTAAAGCTATCGGTCGGCAGGTCCCAGTGCCATGTGCCGATAATGGCGCCGGCGGCGAGGGCAAGTTGTACACGCTCGACGTTTTCACGCGCCAGTGCTTCGCTGACGCGCAGGCGCTCTTCGGCGTCGCGTCGTTCGGTAACGTCATTAAAGAGGATCGCAATTTGCCGGTCGGCAGGATCGCCGACTCGTATGGCACGTACGTCGAACCATCGCTCAAAGGTGTTGGCGTAACTTTCGAAGTTCGCCGGTTCGCCCGTCTTGGCTACGTGCCCGTAGGTCTCGAACCAGAACTTTTCCAGGTTGGGTGCGAACTCGGTCACCCATTTACCCCGTAGATTGACCCCGCATTGACGTTCGAACGCCGGATTAGCCTCGACGAAGTAGTAATCCACCGGACGATCGTCGGCGTCGAATTTGACCTTGACGATGGCAAATGCGGCTTCGATGGTTTCCAGAATGGTGCTGAAGCGCTCTTCGCTAAGGCGCAGCGCCGTTTCGGCACTGCGCGAGCGCGTCAGATCAAGCATCGCGCCGATGATGCGTTCGGCGCGGCCGTCGGCGTCGCGGATCAAGTGGCCGCGGTCGAGCACTTCGGCGTAGGAACCGTCCTGGCAGCGGAAGCGGTACTCGGCGCTCCAGGTCGATCCGCTGCCGTCGATGGCCGAGCGTATCGATTCCTCGACGCGTTCGCGATCCTGCGGATGGATCTGGGCAAAGCGCCATTCACTCGTCGAGTCGATGGCCGCACACGGGAATCCATAAGCCTGTTGCAGGGCTTCGTTCCAGACAATCTGCCGGGTCTGTAAATCCCAGTCCCAGACCGCATCGCGTGTGGCCTTGAGCGCCAGGCGATAGCGCTCTTGCGATTCGAACAGTGCACGGCCAGCGAGATGCTCCTGGGTGCGGTCACGAAGGATTTTCACGAAGCCCAAATGGGATTGATCGTCAGCATAGAGCGGCATCAGTTCGCCCGACGCCCAGAACAATTGGCCGTCCTTGCGCAGGTGCCAACGCTCATCGGAGGCGCGCCCTTCAAGCAGAGCGCGCTGCATTTCCATTTCAACGCGGCCCGTGGCGCGATCCGTCGGCGTGAAAAAAATCGCCGCGCTCTGACCGAGTATTTCCTCGGCGGTCCAGCCCATGACATTGACGGCGCCGGCGTTCCATTCGGTAATGTTGCCTCGCGGATCGGTGGCGACCATGGCGAAATCGATCGCGCACTCGAAGATCGCACGCTGGCGCGCTTCACTGGCGGCGAGCGCCGCACGGCTGGCGGCCAGTTGCGCGGCGATATCGTGCTGTGCGCCGTTGACGAGTGTTTGTCCTGCGCTGGTTTCCAGCGCCTGGCGCAGGCGCATGACCTCTGACTCAAGCGCTTCGCGGGTAAGATGTTTCAGGATTTTCACCACTCACGCCTGATTGATTATTGTGGTCCGGACTCGTTCAGCGTGCTGCAAACGAACACTACGGGTCACCCATTGACACGGCGCGACCTACATAAGTTGCAGCCTTGAAGGACGGCGCTTGCGGATCTACAACGACTGCCCGTTATCCAGCGTGTCGAGCAGCATTTGCCCGCGTTGCCAAAGGGCCTGCTGTTTGGCTTCAGGCATGCGGTCGAGGTTTTTGTAGAGCATGCCCATGCGCTGATTGCTGCGCAGCAGGTTGCCGTGGCGCATCAGAAAATGCCAGTACAACGAATTGAACGGGCAGGCATTGTCGGTGGTGCTTTCACTCACCTTGTAGGCGCAATCGCGGCAGTAATCGGACATTCGCTTGATGTACTGGCCGCTGGCGCAGTAAGGCTTGGAGCCCAGGTATCCACCATCGGCGTGCATGACCATGCCCAGGGTGTTGGGCAACTCGACCCAGTCGAACGCGTCCATGTAAATGGCCAGATACCACTCGCAGATCTCGCTCGGCGCGATGCCGGCCAGCAAGGCGAAATTGCCCGTGACCATGAGCCGCTGGATGTGGTGTGCATAGGCATGTTTGAGACTTTGCCCGATGGCCTGGCGCATGCAGTTCATCTGTGTTTCGCCGGTCCAGTAGAACTCCGGCAATGGCCTGGTGTTACCGAATGAATTGCCTTCGGCGTAGTCAGGCATTTTCAGCCAGTAGACCCCGCGCACATATTCACGCCAGCCGATCAGTTGCCGAATGAAGCCTTCGGCGGCGTTCAGGGCAACGCTGCCCGCCCAATAGGCCGACTCGACGTCGTTGCACAGTTGCCGCAGATCGAGCAAGCCGATGTTGAGCGCGGCACTGATGCGCGCATGGAACAGAAACGGCTCGTCGCTGGCCATGGCGTCCTGATAATCACCAAAACCGGCCAGGCCGAAATCCAGAAAGTATTGCCACAGCGCTTGGGCGTCGGCGTGGGTCACCGGGTAGTTGAAGTCGTCCACAGCGCCGTAGTGACTGGCGAAACGCTCGCGCACCAAAGCGAGGACTTGCTGAGTGACAGGGTCCGCGCTGAAGTTGAGCGGGTAGGGCGGCTTCACGCCTTTGGGCAGCGACTTGCGGTTGTCGGCGTCAAAATTCCAAGCGCCACCCACCGGAGTGCCGTCGCCATTGAGCAACAGCCTGCTTTTGCGGCGCATCTCGCGGTAGAAGTACTCCATGCGCAGCTGCTTTTTACCGGCCGCCCAATCGGCGAACTCGGCGCGGGTGCATAGAAAACGGCTGTCACTGTGCCAATGGATGGGCAAACCACAATCGCGCAGCGAATGCTCCAAACGCCAGTCGCCGCATTCGGTCAGGTGCAACTCGTCCGGCTTTAGAAGCGCATGCCAGCGCTGCAACTCACTCGGCACAGCGCCGGTGTTTTGCGGATCGTCGAGCCTGACGTACTGCACCTGAAAGCCTTGCTCCTGCAACGCCTGAGCAAAATGACGCATGGCGCTGAACACCAGAACGATTTTTTGCGGATGGTGAGGAACATGACTGGCTTCCTCCATCACCTCGACCAAAAGGACGGTGTCGCGTTCGCGATCAAGCCCTTGCAACGAGGCGAGATCGAAAGATAACTGGTCACCAAGGACCAGGCACAAGCGGTTAACAGTCTTCATTCGAACGCAATCAGCCTGATGAGAGGCAATAGAGGTAGCCAGTGGTGGGAAAGTCCTTACTCAGATAGTTGTACGGAAAGTTGGTTTTGTATAGGTTTTTTTGCTAGCCGGGGTACACCGGGTAATCGATATAACCTTCAGCGCTGCCGCCATACACCGTGGCCGGGTTCAGCGCATTCAGCGGCCAGCCGTTGGCGATTCGCGCAGGCAGATCCGGATTGGCCATGAACGGCCGACCGAAAGCGACTAAATCGGCGAGACCGGAGTCGAGCAACTGCGCACCGGATTCGGCGTTGTAGCGCCCGGCATAGATGATCGCGCCGCTGAAGGTATCGCGCACCGCTTGGCGGAAGGTTTGCGGCATCGCTGGCGCGTCGTCCCAATCGGCTTCGGCGATGGACAGATAAGCAATGCCGACGTCCTCCAGCACCTTGATCGCTCCTATATAGGTGGTGTGCGGATCTTCCTCGACCAGGCCCAGGTACGTGCGCGCCTCATCGGTGGTAGTGAACAGCGGTGCGAAGCGCACGCCGACCTTCTCCTTGCCAATGCACTCGGCGACGCCCGCCACCACTTCGCGCAGAAAACGCAGGCGATTGTGCAGCGAACCACCGTATTGATCGGTGCGCAGATTGCTGTGGGCGGAGATGAACTGGTTGACCAGATAGCCATTGGCGCAGTGCAGTTCGATGCCGTCGAAACCGGCCTCCATCGCGTTGCGTGCTGCCTGGATATAGAGCTGGATCAGCTCCTGAACTTCATCAGTGCTCAACGCGCGCGGTGCGGACGGCGGCACCAACTCACCTTTGCCTGGCGCGGTTTCGATGAACACACTGACGCGGTCGGTCGCCACGGCGGAAGCCGATACCGGCGCCGCACCGCCAGGTTGCAACGCGCTGTGCGACACACGGCCGACGTGCCAGAGCTGGGCGAAAATCACCCCGTCGACGGCATGCACGGCATCGGTGACTTTGCGCCATCCGGCAATTTGCTCGGGGGTGTGAATGCCCGGCGTCCAGGCATAACCCTGGCCCCGCGGCTCGATCTGCGTGCCTTCGGTCACCAGCAAACCCGCGCCGGCGCGCTGCTGGTAATACTCGGCCATCAATTCATTGGCGATGTTGCCCGGTTGGGTACTGCGCTGGCGCGTGAGAGGCGGCAGGACGATGCGGTTTTTCAGCGTGTGCAGGCCCAATTGGGTGGGAGTGAAGAAACTGCTGTTGTTCATGAATGACCTTTTTTACTGGTTTATTAGACCAGTCAACTATTGAGTGAGCGTAAAAAAAACGCCGTGCATGACGCGCACGGCGTTCGGGTGGTTTTTCCCCCGAAGGGCTTGGCCTGAGAAATCAGCCGAGCATCTTCAGCAGTTTTTCGGCGACCGCTGCGGAGCTGGCAGGGTTCTGGCCAGTGACCAATTGCCCATCTGCCACCACATGCACTTGCCAGTCGGCGACCTTGGAGTAGTAACCGCCAAGACGCTGGAACTCGTCTTCGATCAGGAACGGCACGACATCAGTCAAACCGACCGCGGCCTCTTCGGCGTTAGTGAAACCGGTGACCTGGCGATGCTGGATCAGCGGTTTGCCCTCGGCATTCAAAACGTGGCGCAGTACGCCCGGTGCGTGGCAAACGAAACCGTGCGGCTTGTTGCTGCGGTCGAAGGCTTCGATCAAAGCGATCGACTGTTTATCTTCGGCCAGATCCCACAATGGGCCGTGGCCACCTGGGTAAAAGACCGCATCGAAATCATCCGCCCGAACATCCGCCAGACGCCCGGTATTGGCCAGTGCCTGTTGGGCGGCCGGATCATTGCGAAAGCGATCGGTCTCGGCGGTCTGTGCGTCTGGCTCGTCGCTTTTCGGATCCAGAGGTGGCTGGCCACCGGCCGGGGACACCAGCGTGACGTCGGCGCCGGCGTCCTTGAAGGCGTAGTAAGGAGCGGCGAACTCTTCGAGCCAGAAGCCGGTTTTCTTGCCGGTGTCGCCAAGTTGATCGTGCGAAGTCAGAACCATCAAGATTTTCATAAAGCACCCTTGGTTGATCAGGTGGCGTCGCTGCGCAACGGATTTGCGAAACGCCGACACCGGGAGATGAGTTGTCGGAGCGCAGCATAGATTCCAATTAGACCAGTCGTCTAGTAGTTTTTTCTACGCAGGTTTTTCACTGACAGATATGGCAAACTCCCGTTCCCTGGAAATATACGACTGGTCTATTGTCTGGTAATTTGCGCCCCATGAAACCGACCTACGACAACACCCGCCAACACTTGCTCGATACCGGCCACCGGATGATGGCTGAGAAGGGCTTCACCAGTGTCGGCCTTAATGAAATCCTGCAAACCGCTGGCGTGCCCAAGGGCTCGTTCTATCACTATTTCAAATCCAAAGAGCTCTACGGCCAGGCCTTGCTCGAGGATTACTTCGTCGGTTATCTCGCCGACATGGAGCGGCGCCTGACGCTGCCGGGCCTTACGGCCTATGAGCGGTTGATGGATTACTGGCTGGGCTGGCAGAACCGCTGCACGCTCGAAGGGCATGGCGATGAGTGTCTGGTGGTGAAACTCAGCGCCGAAGTCGCCGACCTGTCCGAGTCGATGCGCCTCACTTTGCGTGATGGCGCCGAACAAGTGGTGTCGCGCATTACCCTGTGCATCGAGCAGGGCCAGGCTGAAAACAGCCTTCCTGACGGCGATGCTCGCCAATTGGCGGAAACCTTGTACCAGATGTGGTTGGGCGCCAGTCTTCTTAACAAGTTGCAGCGCACCGGGCAGTCGCTGAACACGTCGATGGCGACCACCCGGCAACTGCTCAGCGTTTGAGTTCGGCGGTCGGCTAAAGCGCCGCCCATTGATCGCGGTATTGCAGCAGAAAATCAACGAAGGCCCGCACGTGTTGCGGCACGTAGCGCCCGTGCGGATACAGCAAGGTGTAAGGCCGGGAACGACCTTTATAGGGCTGCAGGACTTCGACGAGTCGGCCGTCCGCCAATTCCTGCTCGACAATGAATTTGTAGGTCTGGAACACCCCGGCACCGTGCTTGGCCAGGGTCACGCCACCGAGCACATCGTCGGAGCAGGAATAACCGCCGTCCGAAATAATCTCTCGATCGCTGCCATTTTCCTGAAACAGCCATGAAATCCGCCGTCCGCTGCTGGGCAGTTCGAACTGGATGCACTCGTGTTCGACCAGATCCTCCAGCGTCTGCGGCGTACCGGCCTTGCGCAGATACTCGGGCGAGGCGACCACCACCAGTTTGGCGTCCTCCAGCAGGCGCGCAATCATCGTTGAGTCCGGTTGGGCGCGGACGCGGATCGCCAAGTCGTAGCCCTCCGCGACGAAGTCGATGTTGCGATTACCCAAGTGGATATCGACGGTGACGTCGGGGTACAGCGCACGAAATTCTGGCAGCAGCGGCAGGATGCGGTGATGCCCGTAAGTGGTGGGCAGGCTGATGCGCAATCTTCCTGACGCACTTGTCTGTGCGCCCATGACCTCTTGTTGAGCTTCAACCAGTTGGGTCAGCGCCTGGTTGCACTGGACGAAGAAGTTGCTACCGGCCTCGGTCAAGCGAATGCTGCGCGTGGTTCGCGCAAAGAGCCGAGCACCGAGCCGTTGTTCCAGACGCAGAATCGACCGGCTCACCGCTGCCGGTGTCACCCCGGCGAGTTGCGCGGCCGCGGTGAAGCTGCCCGCTTCGGCGGCGAGGCAAAAGAGTTCGATACTGCCCAACTGCAAGTCTTCAAAGTGGCGCTTCATAATCGATTACACCGAGGCTCAACGGATCTTTCATTCCGGTATTTACCACAACAAACGGCACCGCCGGTATAGACCGACGGTGCCGTTTGTTGTGGCGAGGACAGCGGCTGGATCAATGACCCGCGCTCTGGCCACCGTCGACGTGCAGGATCTCGCCCGTGACAAAGTTCGCGTTATCCAGATAGAGGATCGCTTGCACGATGTCATCAATCTCGCCCATATGGCCAACCGGGTGGAGATTGCCCAGCGCTTCGTGGGTTTCCACGCCGTGCATTGGCGTCTTGATGATGCCCGGCGAAACCGCGTTGACCCGAATGCCGCGCTTGGCGTACTCGATGGCCAGCGATTTGGTTGCCGCGTTGATGCCACCCTTGGTCAACGAAGCCAGCACCGAAGGCACGCCGTCAATCGCGTGGTCGACCAGGCTGGTGGTAACGCTGACGACGTGGCCGCTACGGTTTTTTTCCATCTCGGCAATGGCCAGTTGGGTGATGTAGAAGAAGCCGCTCATGTTGGTCGCCACGACCTGGGCGTAATCTTCTTTGCTGTAATCGGTGAACGGCTTGGCGACGAAGATGCCCGCGTTGTTGACCAGTGTGTCGATGCGACCAAAGCGTGCAACGGCTTCACGGATCACCCGCTCGGCGGTTTGCGGATCAGCGATGTCGCCTGCGACGGTCAGAATATCCGGGTCTGACGACGGTTTGACGGAGCGAGACGTCGCTACAACCTGATACCCGCGATCGCGAAAACCCTTGACCAGGCCCGCGCCAATGCCTTGCGAGGCGCCGGTGACCACTACGACTTTATTGGAAGTGCTCATGATGAATTCCTCATTGAATCGATAGAGATTGAGTAGAAAAATCTGCAAATCAGGCGTGAGAGGTCTCTCGTGTCGCCTGCCGTAACGCTTGCTGGTATTCGGCGACCGAGTGCGATCCGGACATCAGTTCTCGGTCATTGAGCACCATCGCCGGGACCGAGTTGATGCCTCGCGCCTGATAAAACTGCTGAAGCTCGCGGACCTCCTGACTGAACTCGCCGTTCGCCAACACTTCTTGCGCACGCCCGGTGTCGAGGCCGACTTCGCCCGCCAGCTTCAACAGCGTCTGGGTGTCATCCGGATTCTTGCCGTCGGTGAAGTAAGCACGTAACAAGGCTTGCTTCAGTTCACGTTGCCGGCCTTCCATGTGTGCCCAGAACAACAGGCGATGTGCATTGAACGTGTTAAAGAAGTGACTGCGTTTTTCCAGGTCGAAGCTAAAGCCGATGTCTTTGCCGCGTTGAATGATCATCGCGTTTCGTTCCGCCACTTGCTGAGCGCTACGGCCATATTTGCGCATCATGTGCTCGACGGCGTGCTCACCTGCGGCCGGCATATCCGGGTTCAGCTCGAACGGTTTGTAGGTCAGTTCAACATCGATCTCACCGGCCAGATTCGCAATCGCTTGCTCAAGGGCCGTAGCGCCCAAGGCGCACCACGGGCAGACCACATCCGAGACAAAGTCGATTTTTACCGTGCGGCTCATGACTGTTCGTCCGCTAGCTGCTGGCGGTACTCGGTGGTCGTTATACCGGCGTAACCCCAGTTATCCGTGTCGACTTCTTCAATCACGATGTGCGTGAGTTTTGGGTCCTTGTTGAGTACTCGCTCCATCGTTTCGGTGATCTCTTTGATCACCTGGGCTTTTTGCTCGCGAGTGACGCCGTCACGGGTGATGCGTACGCTGATGAAAGGCATTGGAGTAACTCCACTAGCCAGCCTGTCGGGATGATGGGCTGCTGTTGAAGTGAACTTTAAGAAGTGGCGCGCGATTGATAAATACGCCTTGAGGTACTTCATTTGTGATGTGGTGTATCAAATCGAAAGGGGCGAACCCTGTGGGATCCTTCCACTGAGGGTGCTGACGGGGAAGTTGTTCAGGAGCCTAGGTCGCAACGGATGTGCGCTGGGGGTTGAAGCGAAGCGGTCATTACGATCAGGCGTACGCCGCTCAAGCCAATAAATCGGTGATCCATTGCGCTTGTTGCGTGATCTCTCGCACTTTCGCTTCGGGCAACGCCTGCCGCGCTCGGGCGAACTGGCCAAGCGTCTTTTGTTTCTCACGAAGGATGCGCTGCCACTTGCTCAGAAACGCCGGGCTGCGCGCCTGCATTTGCAGTGGCCCGAAGTACAATTCCGGACCCGTATAGGCGACGGAATCTGCACGCTCGGCGACGATGATTTCGTAGTAGAAACGGTTCTCCCACAGCAGTTCTTCACAGAGGATGCAGTAGCCGTTATCCATCAGCCATTGGCGCAGGGGTTGCTCGCCGCCGTTGGGTTGCAGGATCAGGCGTTCGGCGCCGCTCAGCCGCGCTTTGCCGCTGTCAAGAATGTCGCGGATCGTCTCGCCGCCCATGCCGCAGATGCTGATCGCGGTGATTGCGTCGCCAGGCTCGATTGCCGCCAGACCACTGGCATGACGCACGGTGATGTGCTGTTCAAGATCGTTTTCGCGCACCGTGCGTTCAGCCGAGCGGAACGGCGTCAACGCCACTTCGCCAGCCACTGCCGCTGCAATCACGCCACGGCGCATCAGCGCCACCGGCAGATAGCCGTGATCCGAGCCGATATCGGCCAGTCGCGCGCCGGCGGGCACGTGCGCCGCCACGCGCTCCAGGCGCATGGACAATGTGTGTTCGTTCAACGACAACCCCTGTTCAACACTGACTTGCGGCACTGGTGGCCGCAAAAGGGGTGCGACTTTGTCGAGCTATGCGTTGCCTGTCAAATCCCCGTGATAAGGGCCGCGTTGCGATCCGCTGGCAGCGCCGGTTTTGCCAGCGCCGCCATCGGGTCAAACCACTAACCGGCCAACGTCGCGTTGTCGATCACGAAGCGATATTTCACGTCACCCTTGAGCATGCGCTCGTAGGATTCGTTGATCTGGTCCGCGCGGATCAGTTCGATGTCGGAAACAATTCCGTGCTCGGCACAGAAGTCCAGCATCTCCTGGGTTTCGGGGATGCCGCCGATCATCGAACCGGCAATTGTGCGGCGCTTCATGATCAGGTTGAACACGTTGGGCGATGGATGCGGCGAGGCGGGCGCGCCGACCAGCGTTAACGCACCGTCACGCTTGAGCAGCACCAGGAAAGCATCGAGATCATGGGGTGCGGCAACCGTGTTGAGGATGAAGTCAAAGCTCTTCGCGTGCGCCGCCATCTCTTCGGGGTTACGCGATACCACGACCTCATCGGCACCCAGCTGCTTCGCCGCTTCGCGTTTCGATTCAGAGGTGGTGAACGCGACAACATGCGCGCCCATCGCGTGGGCCAGTTTGATGCCCATGTGACCGAGGCCACCGATGCCGACCACACCGACTTTCTTGCCCGGGCCGGCGTTCCAGTGACGCAGCGGCGAGTAGGTGGTGATCCCCGCGCACAGCAGCGGCGCGACGGCCGCGAGTTGCGCTTCGGGATGACGAATACGCAGCACATAGCGTTCATGCACGACGATGTTTTGCGAGTAGCCGCCCAGCGTCCAGCCCGGTGCGTCCGGCGTCGGGAAGTTGTAGGTGCCGATCATGCCGTCGCAGTAGTTTTCCAGACCGGTTTCACAGTCGTCGCAGTGTTTGCAGCTGTCGACGATGCAGCCGACACCGACCAGATCACCGACCTTGAAATCCGCGACATGCGCGCCGATCGCCGAAATCCGACCGACAATTTCGTGGCCCGGCACGCAAGGGAATTGTGTGCCTGCCCACTCGGCGCGCACCTGATGCAAATCCGAATGGCAGATGCCACAGAAGGCGATATCAATCTGGATGTCATGGGCCGCGGGTGCACGGCGGTTGATCTGCATGGGCTCAAGGGGTTTGTCGCCAGCGTGGGCACCGTAGGCTTGTACAAGCATGGGAACGTCCTCAATGAATTTTTCGGACGTCCATTTTTGCTGTTCTGCGCTGCCGTGAAGTAGTGCAATCCTGTGCAATGCTTGCCTGATTCTGTGCGTCGTTGTGACGTTGCACCGACAGACGAACGCGGTGATTGCGGGTAATCTGCCGGCTCGCTGACTAAAACAAGACAAAAACAGGAGTCATTGATGCAACCGATCCGTCTCGGTCTGGTGGGCTACGGCAAGATTGCCCAGGATCAACACGTCCCGGCGATCAACGCCAATCCCGCATTCAAGTTGGTGTCTGTTGCCACACAGGGCAAGCCTTGCGCCGGCGTTGAGAACTTTCAGTCCCTGAGCGAACTGCTCGCCAACGGCCCGCAGGTTGATGCGATCGCGTTCTGCACACCACCGCAAGGGCGCTTTGCTTTGGTGCAAGAGGCGCTGGCTGCTGGCAAACATGTGCTGGTGGAAAAGCCGCCGTGCGCCACATTAGGCGAGGCCATGGCGTTGGTCAGCCTGGCCGGGCAGCAAGGCGTCAGCGCGTTGTTCGCCTGGCATTCGCGCTACGCCCCCGGCATTGCCGCCGCCCGCGACTGGCTCGCCACGCGCACCCTGCAAAGCGTGCAGATCGACTGGAAGGAAGACGTGCGCAAATGGCACCCAGGCCAGACCTGGATCTGGCAGCCGGGCGGTCTCGGCGTCTTCGATCCGGGCATCAATGCCTTGTCGATCGTCACGCACTTGCTGGCGCTGCCGTTGTTTGTCGAGTCCGCCGAACTGCGCGTTCCCGAAAACTGCCAGTCACCGATTGCCGCGTCGATCAAAATGTCAGATGCACGCCACCTTGATGTACGTGCCGAGTTCGACTTCGACCACGGCCACGACGAACTCTGGAGCATCGAGATCCGTTGCGCCGAAGGGGTGTTGCGACTGGACAACGGCGGCGCGTTGTTGAGTATCGACGGTGTGCGCCAGACCGTTTCGCAGGAGGGTGAATATGCGGCAGTCTATCGGCACTTTCAGCAGTTGATTGGTGACAAGGCCAGCGACCTCGACCTTCAGCCACTGCGGCTGGTGGCGGATAGTTTCTTCGTCGGCAGTCGCGTCTCAGTCGCCCCGTTCTACGACGCATAATTCCAATGCGGTCACAAAAAACCGCCGTCCTGGTTGATCGGGACGGCGGTTTTTTTGCCTGATGACACTGCGTTGCTTATTCGTCAGCCTTCGCGAGCAGGCTCGCTCCCACATTGGAACGCGGTCAACTGTGGGAGCGAGCCTGCTCGCGAAGGGGCCAGAATTGGCCCCGGATAACGCTGCGGATATTGACCGCGATTGTCAGCCCGGCAACTCCAGATTATCCAGCACCCGATTCACCGCCAGCTCCCCGAGCATGATCAACTGCGTAATCCCCACCAGCGTCCGACGCTGCGATGCCGGCACCAAAGCAGCGAAATCATTGGCGATGGTTCTCGCCGAGGCGAGCGTTTCGCAGGCATCGACCAGCAGTTCCTCGTTTTTGAAATCCGCGTTAACGGCGTACATCCTGCGGGTTTTGCGTGGCGCAGGGGTGGAGCCAGGCGGGCAGAGGTAGTGATCGAGGGCGCGGTCGGCAGCTTCGTTCAGTTTTTTTGAATCGAGGGATTCGTAGGGGGAGGTGGGGTCGGTTTCGGGCGGGTTTGGTGTTGGTTTGATCATGGTGAAGCTCCTTGAGAAATGGAGCCGTCAGCCTTCGCTGCTAAACGAAGAGGGTGGCGGCTGTGCGCGGGTTAGCAGACCAGGCTCAAGGATCCCGGCGCACCGAAGTGCCCCACGCAAAGCCGCCATAGGGAAATGGCGGGACTTACGTGCCTTGAAAATTGGCGAGCTGCTAAACCCGATCACTGATTCGTCAGCGACCGCACCACAATAGAACCCGCCCTCAAGGCGTACAAGCCGGCGGATTCTGGCTTAGCTGTAGGCAATTGCGCAAGGATGCGTAGCCTCGGATCCGTGTCCTCAGGTGTCATTTAAACACCTTGGTTTAAAAGCGAAGATCACTGCACCAAGGCGACGCGCTTCAGCGCATTTGACGCGAGGTCAGAAGCGCGCCAGTCGATAGGCCTCGCTGCATGGCAGGTCTTTGGGCAGGTTTGTGGTTGCCGCACCCGCTATCTGCACGATCATGTCTGCGGTGACCGCCGCCTGCGTCAGTCCCAGATGTTGATGCCCAAACGCAAGCAGCACCTTGCCACCGCACACCTGATCAATCACTGGCAGTGAATCCGGCAATGACGGCCTGAACCCCATCCACGGTGTCGCCGCTTCAGCACTCAGATCTTTGCGGAACAGCCCTTGGCTCAACCGATGCAACTGCCACGCGCGTTCCATCTTCGGCGGCTGTTCAAGCCCTGCGAACTCAACGGTACCGGCCAGCCGCAGTCCCTCGGACATCGGCGTCATGATGAACTTGCGTTCCATGGAGGTGACGGGGAAGGGCAGGCGGTCGTGTTCCTGGGGCAGCATCAAGTGATAGCCGCGTTCGGTGTCCAGTGGCACGGTTTTACCGGTCAACGCGGCCGTGAGTTTGGCCGAGTGCGCGCCGCATGCGATCAAGACGCGGCTCGCGGTCAAACCACCGTTTCCGGTGATCAGTGAAACACCGTGCTCCTGAACATATCCGCCCTGAACCTGCTGCTTCTCAAAACGCACGCCGCTGGCCTTGGCTGCGCTGACCAACTCGCAAACCACGCGATAAGGATCGATGAAATGCCCGGTGCGGGGAAAGAACAAACCGCCCCGAATCCGCTCGCTGAGTTGCGGTGCGGTGTCGCGAATCGTATCTGCCTCCCAGAAATCGACGGGGACCTGCTGCTGATGCAAGCGTGCCTGAAGCGCTTCGATGGCCTGAAGTGATTCCGCACGTTCGAACACCAGCAATGAACCGTCGACTTTCAGCAGGTCAGGACGCTCGATGTCGCTGAGCAAGCGATGCCAGGCTTCGAGGCTGCCTTCGTTGAGCGCACGCAGTCCGGCGACGGTTTTCTGAAAGGGTTCCGAACGCAGATTCAATAACAGCCGTGTGAACCAGGGCAGGGCGCGGGGCATGTATTTCCAGTCCAGGCGCAATGGCCCCATCGGGTCCATCAACATGGCCGGCAGGCGCTTGAGTATCGACAGATCGGCAATCGGAAACACTTGTTCGGTCGCCAGATGCCCGGCATTGCCGAACGATGCGCCGTGGCCCGGTTCCTGTTGGTCGATGACGACAACTCGCAACCCCTGGCGAGCCAGACGCAATGCGCAGGCAACGCCGATGATGCCGGCGCCGACCACGGCGATATCGTGCGAGGCGTTATTGGGCATTGTTGTGCGCTTCCCTTTGCCCGTCGAGCAAGCGTCGCAACCGCAGCGGATTGGCCTGTTTCAGCGCGCCGGGCAGCAAGCTGTCGGGGAAGTCCTGATAACAGACCGGGCGCAGGAACCGGTGGATCGCTGCGGTGCCGACCGACGTGGTGCGCGAGTCGGACGTGGCCGGAAACGGTCCGCCGTGAACCATCGCCTCACACACCTCGACGCCGGTAGGCCAGCCATTGACCAGCAAGCGACCGGCCTTGCGCTCCAGTGTCGGCAACAATGCGCGGGCCTGCTCAAGGTCTTCGTCGTCAAGGTGCAACGAGGCGGTGAGTTGGCCTTCCAGGCGTTCGATTGCTTGACGGATTTCATCGTCATCACTGCATTGCACAATCAGCGCCGCCGCGCCAAACACTTCGGCCTGCAGGCTGTGATCGGCGAGAAAATCCCCGGCTTGAGTGACGAACAGCCGGGCCTGACACTGATTTGGCCCTGTGCTCATCAGGCCCTCAGCGCACAGTTGCGCGCGCGGGTTTTCAAGCAACGCAGTCACGCCAGCCTCATAGGCATTGAAGATCCCGGGCGTCAGCATCGTTTGCGCCGGGCTGTGTCGTAACCGTTCGGCAGCGGCCGCGATAAAGCTGTTCAGCGCGGGGCCCTTACGCGCAATCACCAGCCCGGGATTGGTACAGAATTGCCCGGCCCCTAGCGTCAGTGAAGCAACGAACCCTTCAGCGAGCGCTTGCGCGCGATTGTGCAACGCCGCCGGAAACAGCAATACCGGATTGATCGAGCTCATTTCCGCATACACCGGAATCGGCTCCGGCCTTGCCTGCGCCGCTTGAACCAGCGCCAGACCACCGCTGCGCGAACCGGTAAAACCCACGGCTTTGATGCGTGGATCGGTGACCAGCGCAATGCCCACTTCGCGCCCGGAACCGTACAGCAACGAGAACACGCCCGGCGGTAGATCACAGGCTTTTACCGCCCGCGCCAGCGCATGGCCGATCAGCTCACTGGTGCCCGGATGCGCACTGTGCGCCTTGACGATGACCGGACAACCGGCGGCCAGTGCCGACGCCGTGTCGCCCCCGGCGACGGAGAACGCCAGCGGAAAATTGCTCGCGCCAAACACGGCCACCGGGCCCAGCGGTACCTGACGTTGCCGCAAATCCGAACGCGGCAGCGGCTGACGCTGCGGTTGTGCGGTATCGACGCGCACGTCCAGCCATTCACCGTTGCGCACGGTGCGCGCAAACAGACGCAGTTGCTGACAAGTACGCCCGCGTTCACCGAGCAGACGCGCACGGGGCAGACCGGTTTCTGCGGCGGCGCGGTCGATCAGTTCGTCGCCAAGGGCTTCGATCTCATGGGCAATGGCTTCAAGAAATTCGCTGCGGGCATCCAGCGTTGTTTCGCGATAGCTGTCCAGCGCCGCCCACGCCAAGGCACAGGCCTGTTCGACATGCGCGGCCGATCCACCGGCATAGGCAGGTTCCAGCACGGTATGGGTGGCCGGGTCGATCCCGCGAATGGCTTCACGATTGCCCGCAATACGTTGCTGCCCGATCAGCATGTTGCCCGTCAGAGTCATGGTGTCTTCCTGATGAGAAAAAAGCGCCCGCCGCAAACCCGGCGGGCAAGAAAACAAAGCCTGGGGTCAGGCGAAGTTCTGCTCCGCCGACCAGTTTTCGTACCATTGGCGGAACAGCGCGTACTGGTTTTCGGCATAGCGGCGCTGGGAGTCGCTCAACGCATCGGTTTCGTTGAAATGCAGGGTGTATTCCTTGTCGCCGTTGAGCACCATCAGGTGTTTGTAATACAGCACCAGATCGCAGCCCTCGTCGAACGACGACAGCACTGCCAGTGCCGATTCCAGCTCCCGCGCCTGACGCCGCGCCTTGGCATCACCCTTCGCCGCTTGCTTACTCAGGGCCACCAGTTGCAGCACTTCGCGGGGCAGAGCATTGCCGATGCCAGTGATCGCGCCGGTGGCGTTGCAGTTGACGAAGCCATGCACCACCTGAGTGTCGACGCCGACCATAAGGGTCACGTCGTCATCCTTGGAGGTGATGTTCTCGGCGGCGTAACGCAAGTCGGCGCCGCCACCGAATTCCTTGAAGCCGATCAGGTTCGGGTACTCGCGGCGCAGTTCGAAGAACAGCTCGGCGCGGGTGGCAAAGCCGTAGTAGGGGCTGTTGTAGATCACCGCCGGCAAGTTCGGCGCGGCTTGCAGAATTGCGGCGAAGTGAGCCTTTTGCGCGGCGGCCGAAGCGCCTCGCGACAGCACGCGTGGAATCACCATCAAGCCCTGCGCGCCGACTTTTGCCGCGTGGGCTGCATGGGCAACGGCCTCTCGGGTATTCACCGCACCGGTGCCGACAATCGTCGGAATGCCCGCGGCCACCAGCCGCGCCACGCCTTCCTGGCGCTCGGCTTCGGTCAACAGCGGCCAGTCACCCATGGATCCGCAGTACACGACAGCGCTCATGCCGATATCGATCAGCTCGCGACCCTTGGCCACCAGTGCGTCGAAATCCGGTTTGCGCTGGGCGGTGCACGGGGTCATCAGGGCCGGCATGCAACCGGTGAAGATGTTGTCGCTCATTGTTTTAACTCCTTGGCACATCATTCGGATGGGTTTGAAAAGTCGGCGCGGTGGCTCAGATGCCCCACGCGAACGGGTCTGTTTCGTCGATCAACAGTGTGCTGTCGGCGGTCATGTAGGCGCGGCCGGTGATGTACGGGCGAATGCGGTCGCCTTGCCATTCAAAGCGGCCTTCGAACTGGCTGCCGGTGATGCTCGCCTGCACCCAGCGCTCGCCGGGCTGCAGTTTGTCGTCGGCGGCCAGGCACGCGAGTTTGGCGCTGGTGCCGGTGCCGCAAGGGGAGCGGTCATAGGCTTTGCCGGGGCACATGACGAAGTTGCGGCTGTCGGCGTCGGGGTCATCGGCGAACAGTTCGATGTGGTCGATCACGGCACCGTCTTCACCATAAATGCCCTGATCTTCGAGGGCCTTGAGCATCGCCCAGGTGTAGTCGGTGAGGTGCTCGACGTTGTCCATCGACAGGTTTTGACCGTGCTCGGACACCAGGAAAAACCAGTTGCCGCCATAGGCGATATCGCCAGACACGCGGCCGAAACCGGGCACGTCCACCGGCACCTGTTTGCGGTAGCGGTAAGACGGTACGTTGCCCAACGTGACCATGCCGTCTTCATGCAACGTCGCGCTGACCGGACCGACGGGTGTGTCGATCTTGTGGACGCCCGCAGTGATCTGCCCCAGGTACTGCAACGAGTTGATCAGGCCAATGGTGCCGTGGCCGCACATGCCGAGATAACCGGCGTTGTTGAAGAAGATCACGCCGCAGGTGGCGTCCGCCGACGCCGGCGCGCAATACAGCGCACCGACCAGCACATCGTTGCCGCGCGGTTCCAGCAGGCAGGCGCGGCGCCACTGATCATGCTGATTGCGCAGGGCATCGCGCTTTTCCGCCATGGTGCTGCCGGGCAATTCAGGGAAGCCGTTCATCACCAGGCGCGTGGGTTCACCACCCGTGTGGGAATCGATGACGTGTACTCGTTTCATGAGAGGTGTCCCGTTGGCTGAGTTCAGTAGGCGCCGGCAGGGCGCGCGTTCACGGTGGTAGCGGGGGAGGCGACTTCGCTTTCTTCATCGTCTTCTTCAAGACGCAGCAGGTGTGCCGGCACGCCCGTGGCGGCGCCCCAGTAATAAATACCGGTGGCACACGCGGCCACGACGATTGTGTCGAAAGGGTGGGCGAGAATGCCCAGGCCGCCGAAGGTGCCGAGCTTCGATAGCACGATGGTGACTGCGTAAAAGGCGATCAACCACGCAGAAGAACGGACCTGGCGGGCCAGGCTCAGGTGCGCGGTTGGCACGAAGCGGCCGCACAGCAGATACACGACAAACATCAGGATTTGCAGGCCAAGCAGCCACGAAACGGTGTTCCAGCCAGACCAGTAGACGATCAGCGCAGCGATGATGAACGACACCGGCCCGAGCACACCCATGTACTTGACCCGGAACGGTCGTGGCATGTCCGGCGCATTGCGGCGCAGCGCCGCCACCGTCACCGGCGCCACGGCGTAGCTCAACACCAATGCGGCGGAGACCACGTTGATCAACGCTTCCCACGACGGGAACGGCAGGGTCCAGAACACCGACAGCGCAAACGTCAGCCACAGCGCCGGGCGCGGAATACCGGACTTTTCATCGATGTGGGTGAAGACCTTGAAGAATGTACCGGTCTGCGCCCAGCCGTAGATCACCCGTGGCGTCGCGTTCATGTAGATGTTGCCGCAGCCGCTTGGCGAGATCACCGCGTCGGCGACCACCAGGTAGGCCAACCAGCCCACGCCCAGTGCCAGCGCGATGTCGCGGTACGGCAGGGCAAATTCCTTGCTGACACCAGCCCAGCCGTTGGCCAGCATTTCTGTCGGGATACTGCCCAGGAAGGCCATTTGCAGCAGTACGTAAATCAGGGTCGACAGCAACACCGAAAGGATCAGTGCGATGGGAATCGTGCGCTGTGGATTCTTCACTTCACTGGCCACCGAGATGATCGGAGTCAGCCCAAGATAGGCAAAGATGATCCCGCCTGCCGAGACCGCCATCTCCACACCCGACAGGCCGAAAGGCGCAAAACCTTGTACCTGAAAGTTCTCCGGTTTGAAGAAAGTGAATAGCACACCGATCACCAGCAGCGGCACGATGAACTTGAAAATACTCACCAGATTATTGGCCTTGGCGAATGTCTTCACGCTGCGATAGTTGAGCACGAAGAACAGGCAGAGCAGGCCAAACTGCACCAGCCAACCGAGCAAGGTCGGGTCATTGCTGCCGCTTTTGGTCAGACCGGGAAACCACGCCGCCGCGTATTGGCGCGAGGCAACCACTTCGATTGCCACCAGACTGGAAAACGCGATCAGGGTGATGAAGCCCATCAGGTAACCGAGCAGCGGCCCGTGGGAGTAAACCGGATAACGCACCACGCCGCCGGCGCGTGGCAGTGCGGCGCCGAGTTCGCAATAAACGATGCCCAGCAGCAACACGGCGAAGCCGCCCAGCAGCCAGGAAAAAATCCCCGCCGGCCCGGCGATGGCGGACACATGACTGGCCGCGAACAACCAGCCCGAGCCGAAAATCGCACCGAGGCCGATAAACGTGAGATCAATCAGTGATAGCTGTTTTTTGAACTTGCCTTGACCAGACATGGCGTTGCCTTCTTGTGAGTTATTGGATAGGCAGTTGTGTCACTGGGACGGCCAGACTTTGAACTCATCGGCATTGGCGCGATTGATGTTTTGCGGTGCGATTGATGACGAAATCGGCACAGTTGCGTGGATGCACGGCGTCACTCGACACGGCGCAGACGTTGCTGCAATCTGCAGGCGGCTGCCCCACGGCCGACCTGCGAACAGGGAGAAACCTTCGATGTACAACGCGCTTTCAATCCTGTGCCAGGAGGGTCAAGGCAATCGCCCGCAAACGCTGGAAGCGCTCCTGGCCGGCGCGGCGCCGCTGTTGCCGATGCTCGACCTGATTCCCAATGCGGCGATTTTCATCAAGGATGTAAAGGCCCGGTATGTGCTGGCCAACCGCACGCTGGTGCAGCGTTGTGGCTTGAAGGATCTGCGGCCAATGCTGGGGAAAACCAGCGCGCAGGTCTTCCCGGCGCAACTGGGGCCGGGCTACACGGAACAGGATCGCAAAGTGCTGGAGGAGGGCTTCGTGCTGGAGGATCAGCTCGAGCTGCATCTGTACGGCAGCCGCGAACCGGGTTGGTGCCTGACCCATAAACACCCGTTGTACAACGGTGATGGCGCGATCATCGGGCTGGCCGGAATCTCGGTCGATTTGCAGTCGGCCAGTGAAACGCATCCGGCATTCCAGCGACTTGCCGCAGTCGACGACCACATCCGCAAGCACTTCAATCGGCGCGTCACGCTGGGCGAACTCACTCGCATTGCGGGCATTTCAGTGGCGCAACTGGAGCGCTACTGCAAACGGGTATTCCACCTGACGCCACGACAGATGATCCAGAAAGTACGGCTGGAACATGCGCATCGGCTGTTGCACACCGACCTGCCGATCACCGAGGTTGCACTGCAATGTGGCTACACCGATCACAGCGCCTTTACCCGCCAGTTCAAGGCTTCGACCGGTTTCACCCCGCGCCAGTATCGCCAGGCCACGACCTCCCTGTAGGAGCTGCCGAAGGCTGCGATCTTTAGATTTTGATTGCAGCCTTCGGCAGCTCCTACAGTGGGGCGTGTTCAGTGCAGCTAGACTGAATGAGTCACAAACCTCATGCGACAGGAGCAACGCGATGATCGGAACACCTTGGCACCGATGCTCGCAGTGGCTCTTGCCTGCGCTCATCGTTTTCAGCCTGACGCTGAGCGCCGGCTGCTCGAACCGCAAACACTATCCGCCCTCCGGCGTAGGCGACAGTTGCTACGCAAAAGCGATGCCGACGGTCGGCGAGGGCGGTCTGGCCTGGGGCTCCAGCCTGAACATGGCGCGGCAGAAATCCATGAACAACTGTATTCGCTATGCCGGTCGCTCAGGCGGCACGCCGAATACTTGTCAGGTGGTGTTGGCCAAGTGCAAATGATTTGAGCTGCGAAGAAGCTAATGCGGTTGCCGCGAATGAAACCGAGCCTGTAGTGACAAAAAAAACCGGCCTCTTCAGCCGGTTTTTTCATGCGCGATACTTTTGCGCGCGTGTGCCTGTCAGACGATGTTCAACGCTCTGAGAATCACCAGTTTGTTACTGGCAAATACCTGGGCACTCAGCGTCAGCTCAGCGATGTTCTCTTCGGCGCTCGCCAGCGGCGCGCCGTCCCTGACGAGGACCTCGCCTTGTTCGCCGAGGATAGCCCACGCCAGTTGTGCCCATTCGGCGGGGTGTTCCTGGCCATGCTTGATCGCTATCAGGAACAGCTGTTCGAAACGACTGACGGTGATGCCGCCGCCGGTCACCGGGCTGGCCAACACCTGGATCTTGTCGCTCAACAGCGAGCGCTTGCACAGCTCCAGGTTCAGGTCGTTGCAACGCGCCTGCACGCCTTTCTCTGCAGCTTCGCTCTGGCACGGTGCCACGGCATTCATGCCGATCAGCACGTTGAGCGCCTGTAGCACATCGTCAGATGCCAGCGAGGACGCGGCGGCTGACAACTGGCGCAAGGTTTTCGGTGCATAGTTGTTGGCGGTCAGCGCTTCAAGTACCGGGCCGTAAATCTCCGTCTGCAGCGAGGCTTCACCCGCAGGCCCGCGAACGTGGACAGGCACGCTCTCTGGCGCTTGCAGCAGGATGAAACGGGTATTGAACAATGCCTGGCGCTGCTCTGCGGTCGACAGCCGGGTGGCGCCGCGCACGTAGAGGTCACGTCGGAAACTCTGATTGACGAAATAGTCACGCGCTTGTTCGCGCATGATCGGATGCTCGATCCCTTCCAGGAAATCCATGCCCTCGGGCCTGAGGTTGAGCGGGTCGACCGAATCCAGCGGCACAGCGGTGGTGACGTAGTCAAGTTTGGCGGGAGCCATGGCGTCGACCACGTCAGTGAAATACATGCAATCCCAGCTGCGATTGAAGTATTCATGGGCGATGTACTGACGATTCTGCCCCTTGATGCTCTGAAGTTTGGCATCCAGGTTCGGCGCTGCGCTGGCGTAGTTGGGATTAGCGGCCAACAGCGCTTCAGAGAATTGCAGAGCGGCGTCAATACGCTGATCCGGGCCGGCAGACGCCGATTTGGTGAAGCGATCATGCAGGCTGAACAGGTTGCGCAGTGGCGCTGCGGGCGACCAGCCGGGGAAGCAGTTGTAGCTGACGTACAGCATTCCACCCGGTTTCAGATGGCGACGGGCAAACTCGACGATCAGTTGCTGGTTGTCGCGACTGACCCAGGTCCAGATGCCATGCAGGCTGATGCTGTCGAATTGCGGCAAGTCATTGCGGGCCAGCAGTTGCGCGAAGCTGTCGTCATACAGCCGGGCATCGCTGTTCCAGTCGCTGGCGAGCGTACTGGCAAAGGCGGCCTGGGACGGTGTGAAGTCTGTACCCACATAGGAACCGGGGTTGGCGGCGGCATGGATATTGATCGATACGCCTTGGCCGAAGCCCAGTTCGCAATGATAGCTTTCGCTCGATTCCAGGCTGGCAAAGCCGCGCAGCAACAAGCAATAACGCTGGAAGACAGGATTGATTTCCCGGCTATAGCTGTAGGTGTAGCCTTCGTCGGTGAAATACCCTTCGTTCCAGGTGTCGCTCATGTTCGTGTCCTAATATTTCGTTACGGAAAGGCTGGTTTTATAAGGGCTGGTGATTACGGGCCACAAGGACAAAATGCGCGTGATTATTTCTATTCGTGTCCGCGTTGTGGCGAGGATTCATCCCCCGATGGACTGCGGAGCTGGCCCCAGCCGCTAAATGCCCTCACCGCGAGCAGGCTCACTCCTAGAGTGATCGGCGTCTGGCGCAGATTCTTTAAATATCCGGGAATCTGTAATCAAGCACTCGACGCCGGCTTCGCCAACGCAATCCCTGCCGCGCCCAACCGTTTGAGCACCTCGAACAGCAAATCACTCTTGGTCACCCCGACAATCCTCGGGCTGCCGACATACCCCGTCACCGTCAACGTAATCCCGTCCGGCGACAAATGGCTGAAGCGCACAAACGGCGCCGGCTTGTCGAGGATGTTTTCGTTCTCGCAGTAGGTGTTGAGGAGAAGCTCTTTGACCTCCTCTGGATCGATATCCAGCGGGAACATCAACTCCAGCGACGCCACGCCCTGGGCACTGCCGCCGAGGGTGACGTTGCGCAGGTTCTGCGAGATCAGTTGCGAGTTGGGCACGATCACGATCGAGCGGTCGCTGAGCTGGATTTCCGTGGCGCGCACATTGATCCGGCGGATGTCGCCCTCGACGCCGCTGATGCTGATCAAATCGCCGACCTTCACCGGGCGCTCGGTGAGCAGAATCAGGCCCGAGACGAAGTTCTTCACAATCTCCTGCAAACCGAAACCGATGCCCACCGACAGTGCGCTGACGATCCACGCCAGATTGGTCCACTGCACGCCGAGCGACGACAGTGTCAGCAAGATCACCAACGCGTAACCGATATTGGAAAACAGCGTGCTCAGCGATGCGCACATGCCCGGGTCCATGTCGGTCTTGGGCAGGAACTCGTTGTCCAGCCAACGGCGCAGGGCGCGGATCAACCAGATGCCGATCAGCAGCGCCAACACCGCGTTGAGCAGATGAGCGGGGACAATGTTCAGCTTGCGTAACCCGGCGCCGCCGAGGATCGCCAGGATGTTGCTTGTCAACTGCCCGAGCGTGGTGCCGATGCCGCCGACAAACAGCGTGATCACCGCGCACAGCAACAGCACGGCGCGGCTGATGCCGGATATCAGGATGGCGATCTGATCCAGCCGTCGATCACCAATCCCGAACAGATGCTCAAGCGCCTTGCCGCTTGAATACCTGGGCGAAAACGCGAACTCGCAACCGTCCTTGACCACCTGAATCAACAGGTAGAACCCTGCAAGCACGATGTACGCCCACACCAGTTCATACGTGACGAAGCGTGCCAGCGACACGTAACCGGTCAGCAGCGCGACCGTCGAAACAACCATTGAAATGCTGGCGACGGTGAAAATCACTCCGGCGAAGGTGCTGCTCGTCTGCGGGTCATGAGTCGCAGCCAGCGCCTTGCGCACTTTGCCAACACGCAACAGCATCGTCACGATGATCGCCATGACCACCATGGCGACCACGCCACGGCCGGCCAGCACAATCTTGCTGCTCATTGCCGTCGCATTGCTGACCTGCACCAGCGTCACCAACACCAGCAATGTGCAGGACAAGATGCGCGGATAGGGCTTGAGGGCTAGCGCCACTTCATCGGCAATCGCTGGCAAACGCCACGACGGATGCTCCGTCGCCAACAGCGCGCGGCTCAAACCTGTGATCAGCACACAGGCATAGACGACTTTCTCGAACTCTTCGGAGAACGTTGTCAGCATTGGCGTCAACGGCGCTTGCCGAGTCAGGGCATAGAACAGCAACTGCAAGGCGAGGGCGGTGGTGACGATGGTCGCCAGCGCCGATGCAAACGCCAGCGCACTGCGCCGCAAGCGCCCCTCCGGCACGCGGTGAATACACACCCACGTCAGCCCTCGCTCGGCCAGCCGCCGCCCGAGCGTCCACACCAGCCATGCGATCAGCATCAGCACCAGCGTGAAAAAGTACTCACCCGGCGCCCATACCGTCGCCCAGGTTTTGCGGATCTGGTCGGAGAAATAATTGAAACGCTGGGCATCACTCCCCGAAGGATTGACCAGCGGCGCCCAGAAATCCGGATTCAGCACACTCAGTGTGCGCAGCGTCAATTCGCTCTCAAGCAGCGTACGGCGGATACCGGCGATCTGCGTGATCAAATCCGCCGCACTCTGTTTCAGTGCCGCCAGACTCTTCAGCGTGCCATCGATCTTGTTTTTCTGCTCCGACAGCGCCGCCCGCTGCGCGACGATATCTGCCTGCTCCGCCGCCGCCTCGACATCCGGTGCCTCGCCCAAAACCCCCAACTGCACCGCCAACTGTGCCTGCTGCGGCAACAACGACGTCGTTAGCCGATCAACATCCAGCATAAAAGCCTGAACCCGATCCTGCGGCCCTTCGAGTTGATTGAAATTGTTCGCCGACGAGATCTGCTGCTTGAGCGCATCGAGACGTTGTTGCAGCGCTTGCAGATCACTTTGATTAATCGCCGGCAACGGCGCCTCAGCCGTCGCGGAAGGCGCCGGCAGATCCGCAGCCCACAGCGAAAAACTGCCGGGAACGAGCAGCATGAAAGCGACCAGAAACAACGACTTCATCGTGTTACGCATGGGTAGGACGGGCTCGAAAGGAACACACAGTCTATGAGGTTAGGTGATCGAGCCGGATGGAGCGGAAAAGTTTCAGGGCAGGAGGTGGATCAACTGCGGTTCCAGTGCGTCTGCACGCACCTCGAGCAGGGCCAGCGTCACGGGAAGTTTGAAACGACGGCGACCGGCGCTGCCGGGGTTCAGGTAGAGGCGGTTGTCGCGCCATTCGATTAACGGCTTGTGGGAATGGCCGGTAATGATGAGTCGGGTGTTGGCGGCGAGGAGGGCAGGGACGTCGGCAATGTCGTGAATCAACAGGGTTGGCCAGCCGTTGAGATCGAGGCTGAGGTGGTCGGGGATGTTGGCAGCCCAAGGGAGGTCGAGGTCGTTGTTGCCGCGCACGGCCTGGACGGCGGCTATTTTTGACAGTTGATCGAGGATTTCGGGACTGCCGATGTCGCCAGCGTGGAGGATGAGGTCGCAGCCTTGGATGGCGGTCAGGGCTTCGGGACGGAGGAGGCCGTGGGTGTCGGAGATGATGGCGGTTTTCATGGGGGAGAGATTAGCAGGGAATGGGTGGCTGTTTTCGGCTGTGGATTCAAACGGCCTGTCCGGGAATGGCTCCTGGTTGTGTAAAAAATATAACGTGCAAGAGAAATAATTTGATCTAGGTCAAATCTCGCTAAATACGGTCGTTGAAACTCGTCTACAGAACACCCAAAGCACTAAACGTTAGATGTAATGAAGTTACTGTCCTCGTCATTGATCGCTTGCTTCCAATAAGTCTAACAACAGTGGAATGACAAATTCCAGGGACGCTCAGATGGCCAGAAAACTGATCTACGGCATGGTGTGCCTGTGTGTTTCTTCGTGGACACATGCGGGTGGGATCATGTTGTATGAAGTCGGCAGTGATAATACGGGGCTGGTCAATGCAGGCGCTGCTGCACGAGCCCAAGGGCCGTCGACTATCGCCAGCAACCCGGCAGGCATGAGCTACCTGGAGGGCACCCAAATAAGTGCCGGCGCCCAACTGCTGTTTGGCAATGTGAGTTTTGATCAAGACTCTTCAACCACCAGCAACGGTGGTAACGGAGACAACGGCTTGGGACTGACTCCCGGTGCCAGCTTTTTTATCAGCCATCAACTGGATGAACGATGGAGCGTCGGGTTTGGTTCCTATGGCGACTTCGGTCTGGCGGAAAGTTTCGGTAATAGCTGGACTGGTCGTTATTACGTGCAGGACGCCAGCATTGTCGGTCTGTCACTGGTTCCCAGTGTGGCCTATCGCTTTAATGATCAGTGGTCGCTGGGCGTTGGTCTCAAAGCCATGTACGGCATACTGAAGTCGCAGACAGCGATTAATCGCGCGCCCTTCGGTTTGCTCGACCGCAGCGATGGCCAATACAAGTATGAAGACGGCACCTGGGGCTATGGCGCCAACCTGGGTGCGATCTATTCCCCTCAAGTGGGTACCCGGATTGGTCTGGCCTACACGAGCAAAGTCGATCTTGACTTCGAGGATCGCCTGGACGTTAAAGGCACGGGTCAACTGCTGAATAGTCTGGACGGTCTTAATACCAAGATTGGTACGAGTGTGCCGCAAACAGCCACGCTCAGCCTGTATCAGCAGCTCGATCCGCAATGGGCGCTGTTGGCGACCGTCAACTGGCAGGACTGGTCAAGTTTCGGAGAGATTTCCCTGCAGGTTGACACCAATGCCGCCGGTGCGCAGTCGACCACTGTCAATGCCAACTTCAAAGACACCTACCAACTGGCGCTGGGCGCGCAGTACCAAGCAACCCAAAAGTTGCTGTGGAATGTGGGCGTTGCATATGACACCTCCGCGGTATCCGACGCAAATCGAAGCCTGGTCATGCCGGTGGGTGCCACCTGGCGCCTGGGTACTGGCGCCACCTATGCGCTGGATAAAAGTACCCTCCTGAACCTTGGCTGGGATGTGGTCTGGATGGGTGACTTGCCGGTTGATCAAACTAAATCCTTGTCTGGCCAACGCACTTCCGGCCAGTTCAGTAATGCCTGGATTCAAACCCTGACCGGCAATTTGACTTGGCGCTTCTAGCGCCTGGCCAGTGAATAACAAAACACAGCTCTGGGAGTACCACGTCAAATGAACATGTCCCGCAAGTTATTTATTGGTGTCGCGTTGAGCAGCCTGCTATTTGCTGGTTGCGTCTCGAAAGTGACCGAACAAAACCAATATTCAGGGTTCTTGCCCGGTTATGAGGGCTTAACGGAAGTCTCGACTCCGAGCGGTCAGAAAACAATGCGCTGGATGGCTCCAGGCTTCAAGCCGAGTGCTTATGACACCGTAGTTTTCAATCAGTTGGAAATGTACCCGGCGCCGAAACCAACTGAACGAGTCAACATGCAAACCCTGCAGTCGTTGCAGGATTACGCCAGCACCAGCGTAAAAAACACCCTGGCGCAAAAATACAGGGTCGTACCCACCCTGCAAGCCGCCCCTGTTGGTGCCCGCACCTTGATCATGCGCGCGGCGATCACAGGCGTTTCGGCCTCCAATGAAGGAATGCACTGGTATGAAATAGTGCCGATCGCGGCCGTTGTGGGTGGGGTTTCTGCCGCCACGGGGCATCGTGATCAGAATACCGAGCTGTATGTCGAGGCCTACTTTGTTGATGCCACCTCCGGTTTGCCGGTCGTAAAAGCGGTGCGCAAAGTGTTCGGTAAAGCGCTGGAAAACAACAGTCAGGCGATTACCGCCAATGACTTCAAAGCCGCCATCAAAGGCGTCACGGACGATATGAGCGCACTGCTCAAATAGCGACTCGCACTACAGGCGAATGTCAGCGCAACCACTGCGGTTGTGCTGGCCACCGTGTTGGCTCCCGCAGAACACGCGATTGAACATTTTGCGAGTATCGCTACGGCTTACGTTGCTGCCGGCCATTGTCTTCGCACTGCACAGCAGTGTGGCCGAGGCTGAAAGTTCCGCCGAATTGGCCAAACAGGCGCTCAACCCGATTGCGGCGATGTACAGCTTGCCAGTGCAATACAACTGGGACCAGAAGATGGGACGGACCGGTAACGGCATGCACAGCGTGACCAATATTCAGCCGGTGCTGCCATTCGAGCTGAACGACGACTGGGATCTTATCTCTCGCACCATCCTGCCCATCATCGATCAACACGGTCTGGCCCCGGATGGCCAGGCGGATAAAACCGGGATTGGCGATGTCACCCAAAGCTTCTTTTTCTCGCCCAAAAAACCCACGGACATTGGTTGGATTCTCGGTGTTGGGCCAGCAATCCTGATTCCTGTCGGCAGCAATGATTTGCTGAGCAGCAAGCAGTGGGGCCTGGGTCCGACCGCCGTAGCGCTGAAGCAATCGAATGGCTGGACCCGCGGCATGCTCGCCAACCATGTCTGGGGACTCGACGGCAGCCCACCGGATGGCAAGGAAAAGGTCAATCAGACCTTCCTGCAGCCATTCCTTTCCTACACCAACGATACCTACACCACCTTCGGGGTGAATACGGAATCGACCTACAACTGGCAAACCCATCAGTGGTCGGTGCCGGTCAACCTGACGGTCACCCAACTGCTGAAAATTTCAGGTCAACCTTTGACCATCCAAGTCGGGCCACGCTATTGGGCGGACAGCCCAGAAGGTGGCGCGCAGAGCTGGGGATTGCGCGCGGCGGTGGCGTTTCTGTTTCCGCGCTGAAGGGCAATTAAACACAAGGAGTCATACCGCATTAACACGAGACCTCATTATTTGATTGCTGGGTCAATCAAGGAGAAATCACATGACGTTAAAACGAACCCCGGGCAGGCTATTTGCCGTCGTCGGGATTGTGCTGCTATCGGCCATGGCTCACGCGGCTGACAAAAAGCCCAACATCCTCGTCATCTGGGGAGACGACATCGGCATCGAAAACATCAGTTATAACAACCGCGGCATGATGGGCTACCAGACGCCTAACATCGACCGTATCGCCAAGGAAGGTCTGGGTTTCTCCGACTACTACGCTCAGCAAAGCTGCACCGCCGGACGTGCGGCCTTCATCGGGGGTTCCGTACCCATTCGCAACGGCATGACCAAGGTTGGCCTGCCCGGCGCGAAGGAAGGCTGGCAGAAGACTGATGTAACCATGGCGACAGTCCTCAAGAGTCAGGGTTACGCAACTGGTCAGTTTGGCAAGAACCATCAAGGCGACCTGGACGAGCATTTGCCGACGATGCATGGCTTTGATGAGTTCTTCGGCAATCTCTACCATTTGAACGCTCAAGAGGAACCAGAGAATCTGGACTATCCGAAAGATCCTGCGTTTCTGAAGAAATATGGCCCGCGCGGTGTGCTCCATACCTTCGCTGACGGCAAGGGTGGCCAGACTATCCAGGACACCGGCCCGCTCACCAAGAAGCGCATGGAAACCATTGATGAAGAAACCGTCACGGCTGCCAAGGATTTTATTACGCTTCAAGCCAAAGCCGGCAAGCCGTTCTTCGTCTGGTGGAACGGCACACGCATGCACTTTCGCACCCATGTGAAGGCCGAACATCGCGGTATTTCCGGGCAGGATGAATACAGCGATGGCATGGTCGAGCACGACATGCAGGTTGGCGAACTGCTCAAGGTCATTGATGACCTCGGCCTCGCCGACAATACGATTGTTCAGTATTCAACGGACAACGGTCCGCACTACAACAGCTGGCCTGACGCAGGTACCACTCCCTTCCGTAGTGAAAAGAACACCAACTGGGAAGGCGCTTACCGTGTTCCGATGTTTGTGCGCTGGCCTGGCCATTTCGCGGCAGGCACCACACTTAACGGCATCGTTGCACATGAAGACTGGCTGCCGACCTTTGCTGCCGTTGCCGGTGCGCCGGACGTCAAGGAACAGTTGCTCAAAGGCACGGACCTTAATGGCCGTCACTACAAGAACTACATCGATGGCTACAACCAGATCGATTACTTCACTGGCAAGACGAAAGATTCTGCGCGCAAGGAGTTCATCTATGTGAATGACATCGGTGAAATCGTCGCTGCTCGCTTTCAGGACTGGAAGGTTGTCTTCATGGAAAACCGCGAAGAAACCATGAATCTCTGGCGCGAACCTTTCGTTGAACTGCGTGCACCACTGATCTTCAACTTGCGTCGAGATCCGTTCGAGAAAGCCCAGCACAACTCCAACACCTACAACGACTGGTGGATCGATCACGTTTACGCCATCGTGCCGATCACCGAAATGGTCGGTAAGTTCCTCATGACCATGAAGGACTACCCACCTAGTCAGACGCCCGGTTCGTTCAACCTGACGAAGATGCAGAAGCAGATCGAAGACATGTCGACGGGAAAACAATAGTGCTGTGCACACAATGAAACGCTGAGCCCGCTAACTGAGCCGCACCCTTTTCACTGGGTGCGACTTCTATTTTGAGAGCCGCACTCATGAAGACTATGCGTATACAAACGGTCCAGGCCGCCATGTTGGCTTGCGTATTTGCATTTACAGCTATCAGTGCGCAGTCCGCTGATCCGCTTCCCAGCTGGAATGACGGCAAAGCCAAACAATCAATCGTGACTTTCGTCGAGAAGGCCACACAACCGGGTTCGCCAGACTTTGTGCCGGTTCCGGAACGAATTGCCACCTTCGACAACGACGGCACGCTCTGGAGTGAACAGCCCTTGCCCGTTCAACTGTACTTCGCACTTGATCGAGTCAAGGTGCTGAGCGCTCAGCATCCCGAGTGGAAAACCCAGGAGCCGTTCGCGTCGCTGCTCAAGGGGGATGTGAAAACCGCGCTGGCGGGTGGCGAGCATGCACTGCTTGAAATAGTGATGGCCACTCACTCGGGCATGACCACCGTTGAATTCGAGCAGATCGTCAAGGAGTGGATCGCAACGGCGAAAAACCCTCAGACCGGCAAGCTCTTTACCGAGATGACCTATCAGCCGATGCTCGAACTGCTCGACTACTTGCGAGTGAATGGCTTCAGGACCTTCATCGTCTCCGGTGGCGGGATAGAGTTCATGCGGCCTTGGGCCGAGCGGGTTTACGGGATACCGCCCGATCAGGTCATTGGCAGCAGCGTCAAAACAAAGTTTGAGCTGCTCGACGGCAAACCGGTACTCGTGCGCCTGTCGGAACTCAATTTCAATGATGACAAGGACGGTAAACCGATCGGAATCAATCAGCACATTGGCCGGCGCCCAATCGCCGCGTTTGGTAATTCACGCGGCGACAAAGAAATGTTGGAGTACACACAAGGTGGCAGCGGTTTGCGATTCGAACTGTTGGTGCTGCACGATGATGCGCAGCGCGAGTTCGCCTATGGTCCGGCTCGTGGGCTGCCAGACGTCAAGCTTGGTGCGTTTCCTCCGGCACTGGATGAACAAGCGCAAAAAAGCGGCTGGACCGTCGTCAGCATGAAGAACGATTGGAAAACCGTTTTCCCGGCCGCGCAACCCAAGGTTACCGCCATCGACATCCTGTTGGAGCCTGACAGCACGATGCTCAAGTACTCCGACGCGAATAACGCTCGCCTACTTAAGGTCTTCCCGAAAGGCTTCGCCCTGGATGCCGCGCACCGTCCACATATCACGCTGGTTCAGCGTTTCGTCCGCACGGAGGATCTCGACAAGGTTTATGCCGCTGCTGAGAAGGTTCTCGTCAGCGCCAATGTGAACGCCATGAAGCTGGAGGCGTTCAAATACTACTACGCTCCCGCTGGAGCGGTCGGGGTCGCAGGTATTTGCGCGAAGCCAACGCCGGAAATCATCGAGCTGCAAGCGGACATCATTGTCGCTGTGGAGCCGTTCACCGCAG
Source organism: Pseudomonas sp. A0308 (assembly GCF_044218815.1). Taxonomy (NCBI): domain Bacteria; kingdom Pseudomonadati; phylum Pseudomonadota; class Gammaproteobacteria; order Pseudomonadales; family Pseudomonadaceae; genus Pseudomonas; species Pseudomonas sp. A0308. The sequence continues at coordinate 680,951 of NZ_CP162581.1, read as the reverse complement.
AAACCGGCCCAATTGAAGCGTTCACTGCTGCGCACGACGATACCGGCAGTGACGCTGCGCTCATCCAGTACGTATCGACATTCGTCCCGAAAATGTCTGGCGAGAATTTTAATCCGCACGTAAGCACGGGCGTTGCACCTCGCGACTATCTCGACAAGATGAATGCCGAACCATTCCAGTCATTTTTTTTCTCGCCCGCCGGCGCGGCCATCTACCAGTTGGGTCCTTTCGGCACCGCTGCGAAAAAACTCAAAGCATGGGAACTGAAACCTTAAAACGCCCGAGTGCGCCTTCCGAGAGCCCGCCTATGGCACATAGTTTGTAAAAACAATGTCTTTTAGCTTGCCGGGGTGAGCGCCAAGATGAGCTTGAGTGTGTGTCTATCGCTAACGCCGTAAGAACCGGCCTATTTTTCCTCTAGTCTTTGCCGAGGAAATGTTGAGGGCCTCATGTCGGCCGCTTCCTTCTGCTGCATCTTTATCTAAGGTTACTCGGCTGCAAAGCAGGATCGCCAGGGTTGATAGCCTTCAGCTCCTCGATTCTAGCTTTCATCTGCTGCATCTCGCCCTCATCACGTAATTGCGCCACCAGAGCCATGCGCACTTCGCGGTTTTCCGGGTGGCGTTTGAGGGTGGATTCGAGCAATTGCCTTGAGCCTTTCTGGTCGCCGCGATCCTGCAGGCTGATGGCGAGTACGTAGGCGTACCGAGCATTTTCCGGCTCCAGCCGATTAGCTTCACGCAGGGCTTTGAGTGCAGCCACAGGCTGGTTACGCCGGACGAGTGCCAAACCCTGAGTGAATTGCAACATCGCCGATCTTGGCTTCTTTTTCAGCTTTTCGGACAACAGCGCCGACGCTTCGGGCATGCGCTGATTGGCATCCAGCCATTGCACCAAGGTGATGAACGCCGGAAGGAAGTCAGGATCGCGATCAATGGCCGTCCGCAAATAATGCTCGACCTGCACGGTGTGGCCGTTGGCCTGATAGAGCATGGCTAGGTTGAGGTTAGCCTCGGCGCGCTCCTGCAAGCTCAACTGCACGGTCTCGTATTCAGCGATGGCTTTATCAAAGCTGCTCTGGAAGTGACCGAGTTGCTGCATATTGCCCAGCAGTGCGCGGGCAGTAGCGATGCGCACCGCGAGGATCGGATCTTGTAGCAGCGCGCCGAGCAGGTCGAGACGCTGGCCTGGCGGCAATTGTGCTGCGACCACGTTGACCGCCGCCTCACGCACTTGCGGCTCCGGATCGAGTAGTGCTTTGCTGCTGGATTCCAGCGCGCGCTGACTTGGATAGTTCGGCAGTTCGGCGAGTAATGTCGCGCGACGAATCGACGCGAGTTGGGTGGATTCCAGTTGCTCGAACAATGTCGCTGCGGCACCAGGCTGCGCGCTGCGGACCTGCCACAGGCTGCGAGCGTAGTCTTGGGTCGCGTTTTGCGGTTGGGCGTACCAGGTCTTGTATTGCTCGACTACCTGTTTAGCCGGCAGCTTGATATGGCAACCCAGACATGCGTCCGGGATGCCGATGCTGTTGGCCAGTGCCGGGCCAGGCAGGGTGAAACTGTGATCGTGGCGCAGATCGTTTCCCATGAACAACTTGCCGGGCATGTGGCAGTCGATGCACTGCGAGCCTGGCTGTCCCGGTTGGTGGTGATGGTGTTCGGGCGAGTCGTAGTTTTTTGCTTGCAGGCCTGCGCCGTCGACGCCAGGTACCGTAGTCTTGCCGCCGGGGTTGTGGCATTGCAGACAGACACTGTTGCCTTGAGCTTTCAACTCGTTGCTGTGCGGGTTATGGCAATTGCTGCAGCGCACGCCCTTGGCGAACATCTTGCTCTGCACGAAGGAGCCGTGCTCGAACACTTCGCCTTTGATCTTGCCGTCCAACTCGTAAAGCTCGCGGGTCAGGGCACTGGGTAGGTAAGCATCCATCAGTGGTTTGCCATGCTTCTGATCATCACTCAGTGGCGCGCGACGCGCATGGCACCGAGCGCAGATATCGACCTGAGTCGCGTTGTCGGCCTTGCTCAGGTTGATCTCGAACCCAGCATTGATCGGTGCTGTGGATGTGTCATTTTTGTTCCTCCACAGCAGATGGTTCGACGCCGGTCCGTGGCATGCCTGACAGCCGACACCGAGGCTGTTCCACTGGCTGTTGAAGCTGTTTTTGTCGGCATCGAAATTGCGCTTGAAGCCAGTGGTGTGACATTCAACGCACATGAAATTGGCGTTCTGCCCGGGCTTGCTCCAGTGCAGCGAATCTTCGAAGTCCACCCCTTGGCCAGGGTAGATATGAAACCAGCGGTTTCTTTCCGTATTCCAGGCCACGCCCAATGCCTGAAGGCGTCCGCCATCGGTTTCCAGCAGGTATTGCTGCAACGGTGCAACCCCGAAGGCATATGCCACCTTGAAATCCTTGGTCTTGCCATCGCCATCGACGGTATTGACCCAGAAGTCATCGTCTTTGCGGAAGAAACGCGTGGTGTCTTTTTCGCCTTTGAAGGTCGTATTGTTAAAGTTGCCGAGCACGCTTTGTCCGGTCGCTGTCTGCATGGCCAGTTGGTGATGTGAACCTTGCCAGTCCTTGCCCTGCACGTGGTGGCAGCCTATGCACTGTTGTTCATCGACAAAAAAAGCTGGCGCAGCTTGGGTCGTTGGCTTTTCGACAGGTTTTTCAGCGACGACAGGTAGCTTGATCACCGGTTCTTGGGATGTTTGAGCGATGTACAAAAGCACGCCAGCGACTAGCAGCAATAGGCCGATGAAACTGAAGTAAAGGTGATTGAACAGTCCGTTAGATCTTACGGAAGATTTGCCCGATATCGGCTTCTTAGTGGCGTTCTTTGGCATAGTGCGAATTGTCCCATGTCCCAAGCACGTCTAGCCGCGGCTGTTTGCTTCGGCCAGGTATCGAATTCAATTGCCGCATTAGCCTTTGATGCCTGACTTAACACTCTAGTCTGCTGGCGAGTCTTGGGAATAAAGATCTTCAGCTAATCGTTCTGCATGTCCACAAAAAGCGCATTTGGGTTGCAGCGTCTTGTTTTTCTGCACTTGCAGCCGAATCCATTTGTGGACGAGGTTTGCGTTGGGGCCAGGGTTGAGTGCGCTGCTGGCAATCCAAGCGCCGGGCTGGGCCCGCTTTTGAATGGCGTAACGCGCAGTGTCTTAAGCAGCGGTGATAATGCTGTTAAACGCGCTAGAGCCATTCGATAAGCCCCCGCACCTGCGGGGCCAGATGCGTGCGACTCGGGAGTTCGCGCCACGGTACTGAGTGCGAAGGTAATCGCCACATCCCGCCGTGACGAAAATCAGCAAGCCGTGAAACGTCTGGGGGCGGTGGGCGGCATTAAATACAGAACCACGCCGGATGGGGTGGATGAAGCGCTGAAACTCACTGAAGGCGGGTGCGTCGTCCTGCTGCTCGATGTTGCGGGCGGCAGTGGTTTCAATCAATCGGTCGCGGCGACCAAGGCATCCCGATCAGGTGTATCCGTTCGAGCAAGCCCGCCAAGCGCACGAGCATCTCGCGAAAGGGGCGTTCGGCAAGGTGGTGATCAAGATCGATTGAGGCCGTTGGGGCTATACCTCAGCTATCGGTAGAAACGACTGGCTCGGCGACAGTTTCCTCAGCCATCTTCAGGCGGTCAGCCTTGCTGATGTACTTTTCCTTTTTCGGGGCCAGTTTCGCGCTGGCCTTCTTGGCTTTTTCCCTGAACAACTGCTTCAGTTTTTTCTGACGGTTCATGTTGACGACTCGGTTTGTCTGTTGGATATCGGCGATCGAAGGGCTTCTCGAGCGCATTGGCCAGAGAGTCGCATAAGGAAGCGTCGCTGTCTCTGGCCCAAAAGGGCAGGCATCCTGACGCATGGCCGGGGTGCAGGCAACATCAATTGCTCACATCGCAATAAAGACCCGAACAGCTTTGATCGTCGGGGCGCGCGCTTCTTCCATCAACCAATACCCTCACCCGGAACCGAGTGAGCATAGACGCGATTTGCCATCTGCATTTGCGGAGCGATCAATACGGCCGGTTACGCGCGCAGTCGGGCGGGAGATCACCAATCTGGATCAGACCGACCATTACGGTAGGGTGGCCTCTGGAGCCCCAGGACACCGGCGCGCCATACGCCGTCAGGTCGTAGATCTCGCTCTCACCGAGCAATTGCCCGTCACGATTATCGTATAAGCGGAAAAACGCCGGGCTCTCCCAACGGATGAACCAGGACAGATCTTGCGGGTCGTCAGGATGGAACTGAGGATGAAAGGAGTTTGGCAACACCCAATAAGGCCTGAACGCCTGGACCCGGACGCAGCCATCGGGGCTGATGTCAGCGTCGCCGTAAGGGGTGGCCAACGCTTTTTCCCACCACTGAGACGCCGCCCACAGTCCAATGTAAAACACCACTAAACCGAGGACGATCATCAAGAGTCGGCGTTGCCTGCTCATACCAGACGCATGCCCATTTCGACTGCGCGTTTCTCAAAACCGAGCTCCGCATAGAGGCGCGCCGCACGTTCATTGAACGGCCAGACTGTCAGGCGCAAATCCTGTGCGTCATGTTCAATCGCCCAATCCCTGACGAGTTGCATCAGCGCCCGACCAATACCTTTGCCGGAAAACCGCTCGGCGACACACACCGAGCCGATGCGCACAACCTTTTGCGGCTGCATCAGCGGAGGCGAACTGGCCGACAAGCTGGCCGTAATGAATGCGGCGGCCTGATCGCCGACGTGCGCGATAAAAGCTACCTGATCCGGCTTCTCGAAAATGCCCGACCAGTGCGGCAGGTCGCGGGAGAAGTCTTCGGTGGCGGCAGCATAAATATCGGGACGGGCAGCGTGGTGTACGGCGTTGAGCAACTGGCCTAACTCGCACATGGTCAGTGCGTCTTCAGCGGTTGCGAGGCGGTAGGTGATGGTGTCGTCCATGGTGAGTCACGTTCCTTGAGTTTTGAAGGGCGCGCAGGAGTACGCGAGACGGAGTAATGATGAGCTTTCAGGCTGAACTGATTCGCCGTTCACCCAGGCGCTCTACCAGCCTTACCAGATAACCATCCGGATCCTGAACGATGAATTCGCGTTGACCCACTTCTACCGTATCAGCCCGATACCAGGTGTCCCGGCATTCCCGATAAAGTGCAAAGCCTGCTTCGCCAAGTTTGCGGATGACGGGCCCCACAGCCTCGACATCAATCTGCAGGTTGATGCCTCTGCCAAATGGCTTGCTCAGCGCAGCGGTCAGCCATTGACGAGCGTTCGGATCAATCTGCTCCAGCATGACTTGAGCGCCGTTCAGATCCAGATAAGCGAAGCCATCTTCCGCACGCTGATAAGCAATGCTGAAACCAAGGCATGACACCCAGAAAGCCAAGCTGTTATCCAGGTGGGTAACCATGAGCTCGGGAACCAGTTTGTTGCGTTCAAACATGAGATGACTTCCTTTTCGAGCTGTAGCCCATGAATTGAATCTTCAGTCGAATGCCACAGCGGGCGCTGATTCTGGATACTCGCTCGCCATGTTTGCCAGACATTTTTTCAGCAGTGCCGCCTCTCTGGGCAGGCGGCTGGAAAAAGTATCCCACCCGCAAATGTTCAAATGCATGGGCATTTCGACGAGCCCTGTGATGGCGTCCCAAAAAGCATCCCAGTTGCAGCCGTACCAGTCGGGGAATCCGAGGGCTTCTTTCAACATGCCATGGAGTGCCTGGCTACTTTGCACTTCACTTAGATCAATACTCACAAGCTCAAGTCGCGACATCATTCAGCCTCACCAGTAACGATATCGCTGTCGATCCTGTGGCCAGGTGCTGATTTGTTCAGGCCCGCCACAAACACCGAAATCTGCCGCGTCCCGCTCAGGTGAACAACCGGAATCTGCGGTGCTATCGCCATTCGCCTGGCCTCGCTGGCTGGGCGATTGACTCGGCCAAAGTGCCAGACATATTTAAGAAGGACCAGAAAGGCTTTATCCATTCGTTCGGTGCATCCTGCCGGAAGATCCGGGCGTGGCCGGTTCATTGCGCTGCGCGTGATGACCCGTCGCAAGCAGGTCAGGCGCGGTGTTTCGAGCCAGATAATCAGGTCTGCACGGGGCAGGCGCAGATCGAAGGAGCGTCGGGAATAATTGCCCTCGCATACCCAGGCATCACCGGCGATGGCTTGTCGTACCCGCTCACGGAAAGCCTCGTCATCCGGTTCGATCCAGCCGGGTTCCCAGAACAGCGGATCAAGGTGAACAACGGGTACGTCCAGACGCTGGCCGATTTCCCGGGCCAAGGTGGACTTTCCACTGCCGGAGTTGCCCAGAATGACGATGCGTTGCATTTGCAAATCCCTTGCGGCAAAAGTTGGCACTTCTAAGCCACCAAGACCTGGGGCAGGCCATCGACCGCAAAAAAAAGCCCGGCAAAATGCCGGGCCCGGAACAGCTTCAGAGCATTACGCAGCCATACTGCCGGCCGCCATGTCTTTCTTGTGGCTCGCCTTCATGGCTTTAATTTGCGCGCCGGGTTCATCGAGTTTGGCTTGGCCCAGGCTCGCATTAGCTGTGCCAACTCGTGACGCTACCCTTGACCGCGCTGGATCAATGGTCTGCGAGGAATGGGGAAAAAAGCCTTGGTGCACCCTGCATGAACAACGTCGGTCAAGCATTGCAGATCACCGCTAGTGTTTACTGTGCAGTCGAGTCGACGTCGATCTCATCGGCTTCACCGAGCGATCTGTAGTGCTTGCGCAATTTTCGCAGTTCACGTGTGCCCATTTTGTCCAGCCCCAACGTGGCGTTTTGCGCGTCCTTGGTGGCGCGAATCAGTTCGTCGATCTTCAGGTGCAAGATATCGTTGTCGCGGTTTTGCGTGTTCTGAATCAGGAACACCATCAGAAACGTGATGATCGTGGTCGAGGTATTGATGATGAGTTGCCAGGTGTCGTTGTAATGAAAGAACGGGCCGGTGAGCGCCCAGATGATGATCAGAACAATGGCGGCGATAAAGGTTTTTGAGCTGCCGGCCCAATTGGACAGGGCCTGGCAGAAAGACGCGAATTTCATATTTGTGCAAGCTCTTGAGATAGGTAAGGCGTAGGCCTTGGCCATTTTGCGGGGAAGGTCTGCCGTATCGTGGCAGCCAGTGCCGACGCGCCAGGCGTTCGAGAAACGCCTGGCGCAATTTGACGGGATCGGTCCCAAGACCGTCGAGATTTTCAGGCGTGAAGCAGGGCCGGTACTTTTTGATTAACGGCCAGGACGCGCGGCCGTGCTCGGGCTGATGTGTTTAGGACCCGCGATTGCCCAGGCGATCAGCCCGAACAACGGCACAAACACGATCAACACGATCCAGACTCCCTTGTTGTTCGATTTCCCCTCACTCTTGCGCACCCGATTGATGGCCCACAGTTCAATCAATAGAAGAACTGCCGCCAGTACGATCCACACGGTTTCGATATGCATTGGCTACCTCCTGATGGTCTTTCTTAGGTGGCTTGAGGTTCGGCGGGTTCATTTATTTTTCTGCAGCGCCTTGAGTTGCTGCGCCAGGTGAAGTGCGACACGGCCGCTGCCCACCGTCGGCAGCAGGTGAGTGAAGGGGATGTCGATCAGGCGATGCTCACGCACGGCGCGCAAGCGCGATAACACCGGATCATTCTCTAGCAGCTGACGTTTGCGCCAGGCTGGCGACCATTCGGCATCGGCCAGCAAGATGACGTCGGGATCGCTGATCAGCAGGGTTTCGCGATCTATCGTCACGCGATACTGGTTGATGTCGGCGAATAGATTGCGCGCCCCGGCAGCCGCCAGCAGGGTGGTCACGAAACCGCGTCCGCCCTCTGAATCCAGACCGTTGACCTCGCTGTCCAGATAGAACACCGACAGCGGATTTTCGCTGCCGATCAGTGCGAGGGCGCGGGACAGATCGGCGTCCATGGCGGCGCTCAGTTGCTGCGCTTTTGACTGTTTGTGCAGCAGCGCACCGAGGGTCAGCAGGTCATTGCGCACATGCCCGAAATAATCCAGCGAATGCCCCGCACAAGCCGACTCCAGTAAATAGGAAGCGACGGCGTTGCGCGCCAGACCCGAGCGTGAAGTGACGCCGTCGCCGAACGCCGTGGCGAAGCCGCCGACCACCAGATCCGGTTTCTGCGCGTACAGTACTTCACTGGACGGGTAGCGCGGCGCGATCACCGGAACGCCTGCGTACTCGGCCTTTCGATCCCCAGCATGGGTGTCGTCCAGATAGGCGACGCCAACCAGACTCGGCCCTGCATCCAGGGCGATCAGCAGATCAGCCGCGTGTTGATTGAGTGCGACGATGCGCGATGGCGGCAATTGTGCAGCGCTCCAGGTTTCGCCGCAGTTTCGATAATCGTCAGCGAGGGCCGGTGCTGTGCAGAGCAGGGCCGTCAGGCATAACCCAAGTGTTCTCATGAGCGCTCCTTGATCAGCAAATCCTCGACCACCTCACCACCGACCAGGTGCACCTCGACCAGCCGTTGCACGTCGGCGTCGCTGTGCGCGCCATACCAGCAGGTCTCGGGATACACCGTCAGAATCGGCCCCAGATTGCACGGGAACTGACAATGCGTGCGTGTCAGTAACACGCCGCCCGGGGTTTCGATGCGGTCGTGCGCCAGCAGGTGCCGGCGCAGGGTTTTCCATAACTGCAAGGCGCCGCGCTGGGTGCAGCGCGGGCCGGTGCAGAGGAACACGTGGCGCGCATGTTCGGGAACGTGCGACCAGTCCGGGTGCGTGTCGACGCCGTCGACCGTTTTGAATTCAGGCATCAGAAGCGGTACGTGTAGCGTACTTCTGAGGTGAACGGCCGTCCGAGGTTGTCGACGTTGCTGGCACGGCTGGTGACGTAATCGCGGTCGAACAGGTTCTCTACCAGCAGGCTGACGCGGTGTTGACGGGCATTGTCGAGGTAGCGATAAGCGTCGGCATCGATCACTGAATAGTGACCGTACTCGACCTGTTTCGAGCTGGTCACATCGCGGATATAGCGGATCGCACCGCCGGCACCCCACAGACGGTTTTCCGACTCGAAGCCTATGCGTGAACGGGCGAAGAAGCTCGGGATGTCATTGATGGTCACGCCGCTGCGCGATTCGGTGAGGTTGCGGGTCATGTCCGCTTGCAGGCTCCATTGCGCGTTGAGCGCCAGTGTCGCGTCGGCCTCGAAACCGCGCATGCGCACCTGGCCCTCGCCGTTGACCCAGCGACTATCGTCGAGGGTGATCAGGTCGTCGATTCTGCGTTTGAACACGGTGATGCTGGCGCTGAACGCGCGATCAAGCAGCAGCCCCTTGTAGTCGAGGCCCAGTTCGGCGTTGCGGCTTTTTTCCGGTTTGAGGTTGCGGTTGCCGATCTCGTCGCCCGGTTCGTTGACGAACAATTGTTCGGCGTTCGGCAGTTTATAGGCGCTGCCGTACTGACCGCGCACGGCCCAGTTGTCGTTGAGATCGTAGAGCGAAGTGAGCATGCCGACCGTGGCGCTGTCGCCGCCACCCATGGCTTCGTGGCGAACGCCGATGCTCGGGTGCCAGTCGGGCAGGGCGTCGATTCGCGGACGCAACTGGGTGTAGATCGCGTGGGCTTCAGCCTTGTCGTTGTCGATGATCAGGACATCGTCCTGGCCCTTGAACCACTGGTTGTCGGTGCCAAACACCAGCACGTGACCGTCGGACGATTCAGCCTTGCCTTCGGCCTGTATGCCCCAATCGGTGAAGCCCCAGTAGTCGTTGCGGTTGATGACTCTGGTGGCGCCGCCCTCGACGTTATTGATGCGTGTGTAGCGCGTGTCCCAATCGTTGACATGGCCTTTGACGAAGTAGCTCAGACGCTCATTGAGGTTTTGCTCGAAGGTCGCTGTGGCGATCTGTTGCACGCGGTCGTTGGTGGTTTTGTGGTTGCCGACCGGACGGGCGAAATCGAGGTTGGCGTCGGCGTATTGGTAGAACAGTTCCAGCCGCGAGTCGTCGCCGAACGACTGAATCGCCTTGCCACCGAACGTGGTGACTTCATAGGCGCGTTTTTTCTCGGTGACGTTTTTCATGTCGCGGTTGCGAAACGGCTGGTAACCGTCGGAGACGTTGTGGCTGACATACGCCAGCAAGCCCAGATCGCCGAAACCGTTGCTGAAGATATTCTCGACCCGGGCATCGCCGGTGGTGCCGCCGAAGGTATCGAGGCCCATGTTCACCTCGCCCGAGGCCTTTCGACGCTGTGGCGAGCGAGTGACGATGTTGATCACCCCCGACACCGCTTGCGTGCCGAACAACAGACTCTGCCCACCCTTGAGCACTTCGATGCGTTCGATGGCGTTCGCCGGCAAGGTGTCCAGATACAAGCCACCGTACAAGCGGTTGTTCAAGCGCACGCCGTCGAGCAGGATCAGCGTATCGTCGTTGCGCCCGCCCAACAGGGAATAAGTGCCGTAGTCGAACGGGCCGTTTTTCGGTGCGACATAGAGGCCGGGAATGAACATCTGCATGACGCGGCTGACATCCGCCGCGGGGCCGGCGCGCTCGATCTGTTCGCGGCTGACGATGTCCACTTTGCTGCCGTAATGCGCCATGTCGGCGACGGTCGTGGACTCCACCGACGGTGCGCAAATGATTTGCTGATTGAGTTCCAGAGGCGCTTCGTCGGCCAGCAGCAGCGGACTGAACAGGCAACCGAATAGCAGGGATGGAGCAGAGGAGTTGAAAGGTCGAATCATTGTCTTCTCGAAAAGGATCTTCGCAGAAGAGCATGCAGGAGAAGGCATCGCGCACACGCCGACACCGGCCCATGCCCGCCCACCGCAGGATTTTGCCAAACAGAAATTTCGGGCCGGTCTCCGGGCTCGCGCGTATCGATGCTTTCACCTTCCCATGGCCGTCTGGCCACAGTGGTGTGTCGAAAGCATCACGCGCATACCGTTGCGGGGGCAGCACCGGACTTGTTCAAAAAGAACGTACCGGTTTCCCGTTTCACCCCATGCACGGCGGCATGGGACACCTGAAACTGGACGGCATCTGAACACTCGAAAGACCGTTCGTCAACGCCGCAGCCATTATCGGACGCTCAGTTCAGCCCGGCTGCAGGGCGGCAAACTGGTTGCTCAACCACGCATACAGTTGCGATACCGCGGGGGAAATTTGTTTGCGATGCGGGCACACCAGACTCAACGGCGAGGCTTCTCCGGGAAAGTCCGGCAGCAGCACAAGCAAGCGTCCTGCGCTCACGTCAGCGCTGACATCCAGCCAGGATTTGTTGGCGATACCTTCACCGTCCAGTGCCCAGCGCCTAACCACATCGGCGTCGTCGCTGAACAGCGGGCCAGAGACTTGAATTGTCTGACCGGCCAGGCTCCATTTATCGAAGACCCGACCATTCTGCAGGTAGAGCAGGCATGGATGATTCAACAAGTCCTCCGGCGTTTTTGGCTGCCCGTGGCGTTGCACGTAGTCCTTCGATGCGACCAGCACCCGTTTATTCCAAGGCGCGAGTGGCAGAGCCACGTAGTTGGCGTCTTCGTTGGTACCGTATCGAATGGCGACGTCGACGGGGTCGCGAAACAGGTCGGCCATCTGGTCCGACAGCACAAAGCGCAGGGTCAGTTCCGGATGCTGACGACGGAACATCGTTAGCCATGGCAGCAGAATATTGCGCCCCAGATCAGACGGCGCAGTGACTTGCAGCACGCCGCGCAGCGTGGCGTTTTCACCCCTCAGGTTGTCCTCGCCTTGTTTCAGGGTTTCGAGCACGGCGTGGGCGGTGGGCAGGTATTGCTCACCTTCGGCAGTCAAACGCAGGCTGCGGGTGGTTCGCGCGAACAGGCGCACATCCAGTTCGCGCTCCAGGCGTTTGATGGCGGCGGCGACTTGCCCCGGCAACAAATCGGCCTCCAGCGCCGCGGCGGTAAAGCTGCCCAGCGCTGCGCTGCGGGTGAACAGGGCGAGGTCATCGATGCGGATCATTTTCTCTTCTGCAGTGAAAGTGTTGGCGCATTCTGCAGGTTTTTCTTTCTCCGTGGGAAGCCGAAGATGGTGGCAAGTGAATGCTTCAACCCTTCAGACAGCGAGCCCCCATGAAAGCCATCACCTTTGTACACCACGCCCTGCCCATTGAAGATCCGCAATCCTTGCAAGACATCGAGATGGCTGCGCCAGTGCCCGGTCCGCGTGATCTGCTGGTCGAGGTACGGGCTGTTTCAGTCAACCCGGTCGACACCAAGGTGCGCGCCGGTACTTTCACAAAAGAACCGAAAATTCTCGGTTGGGATGCGGCCGGCATTGTCCGCGAAGTCGGTTCGCAAGTGACTCTGTTTCAACCGGGCGACGAAGTGTTTTACGCCGGCTCGATTATTCGCAGCGGCAGCTACAGCGAATTGCATTTGGTCGATGAGCGGATTGTCGGGCACAAGCCACGTTCGTTGAGTGCTGCCGAGGCGGCGGCATTGCCGCTAACGTCGATCACAGCGTGGGAATTATTGTTCGACCGTCTCGGTGTCGCCGAGGCCAGCGGGGAGGGCAAATGCCTGTTGATTACCGGCGCGGCGGGTGGCGTCGGTTCGATGCTGGTGCAACTGGCTCGGCAGTTGACCCGACTCACGGTGATTGGCACCGCCTCGCGCCCGGAGACCGCTGATTGGGTGAAGCAGTTGGGCGCCCATCACGTCATCGATCACAGCCAGCCACTGCTCGCTCAGTTGCAGGCACTCGGTATTGCCGAGGTCGATTACGTCGCCAGCCTGACCCACACCGAACAGCACTTTTTACAGCTGATCGAAGTGCTGCGACCGCAGGGTCGTCTAGCGGTGATTGATGATCCCGAGAGCCTTGATGTCATGCCGCTCAAGCGCAAGTCGTTGTCGCTGCATTGGGAGTTGATGTTCACCCGTTCGTTGTACGAAACGGAGGACATGATCGAGCAGCATCACCTGCTTGACCGGGTCTCGGACCTGATTGATCTGGGGGTTTTGCAGACCACCGTCGGCGAGCACTTCGGTGCGATCAACGCGGCAAACATGCGCCGCGCTCATGCAGTGGTCGAGAGTGGCAAGGCTCGGGGCAAGATCGTTCTCGAAGGCTTCTGATAACCGTCACTTGAACCGTCATACGGGCGCCATAAAGGGCCCGTCAGGAGCACTTTATGCGTATGAAAACCCTTCCCGCCGTTATCGCCTTGTTATCGGCTGCCGCGTTTGGTGCGCCGTTCGCCCACGCCATCAACGCTGTCGCCTTGCCGGCGGATGCACCCGCCGATCGATCCTTCGGCAAGCTTGAACAAGTGCATGCGTTCTACGATGCGATGCCCACCGGTGTGACCGTCAGCGAGACCGGACGGATCTTCGTCAACTTTCCGCGCTGGGGCGACAATGTGCCGTTCACCGTGGGCGAGATCCGCGACGGCAAAGTGGTGGCCTATCCGAACGCCGCGATCAACAAGGAAAACCCCAACGACCCAAGCGACGGGTTAATCAGTGTGCAAAGCGTGGTGGCTGATGGTCAGGGGCGTGTCTGGCTGCTCGACACCGCAGCGCCGGGCTTCGCCGACCCCAAGCCGCGAGGAGCGAAACTGGTTGCGATAGACCTTGCCAGCAACAAAGTCGTCAAGCGGCTGGTGTTCCCGGACAACGTGATGTTGCCCAGCACGTATGTCAACGACATGCGTTTCGACTTTCGCAACGGCGCCGAGGGCACCGTGTACCTCACCGACTCCTCGCTGCGAGGCCCGGGCGCGATCATTGTCATGGACATTGCCAGTGGGCGTGCCATGCGTCGTTTGAGCGGCGTGCCGGCAACGTCGGTTGATCCGGCTTTCGTCCCGGTCGTTGAAGGTTTGCCAGTGATGGTCGAAGGCGCCGACGGCAAACCCAAACCGCTGGGTGTGGCGTCGGACGGTATTGCCCTGTCAGCCGATGGCCAGACGCTGTATTTCACGCCTCTGTCCAGTCGACACCTGTATGCCGTGTCCACTGCGCTGCTGCGCGATGCCAGCGTCAGCGAGCAACAACTGGCTGCCGCCGTGCAGGATCTGGGCGAAAAAGGTGCCTCCGATGGCATGGAGGCTGACGCCGACGGCGCCGTCTATGCCGGGGACTACGAACACAACTCGATCCGCAAGCGGCTGCCGGATGGCCAATGGCAGACGCTGGTGCACGACCCACGGTTGCTCTGGCCTGACACGTTGTCGATCGGCCCCGACGGTTATCTGTATTTCATCGCCAACCAGTTGCACCGCCAGGCGGCGTTTCGCGGCGGGCAGGATCAACGACAGAAACCCTACAGCCTGCTGCGTCTGAAAATCGACGCGGCGCCTGCGCCTACGCGCTAAAACCTGTTTATTTTTCGGAGAACTGATGATGAATGCGTCCACTGAAGTGTTGGTTTCGATTGCCGTACTCAAGGCCAAAAAGGGTCAGGAACAGGCCTTGAAAGAAGGGCTTCTGGCACTGGTCGAACCGACCCGGGCAGAGCCGGGCAATCTCGATTATGTGTTGTTTGAACTGCGCGATGAGCGCGGTACGTTCTACATGCGCGAGGCGTTCAAGGATCAAGCGGCACTGGATGCGCATTTCGCCATGCCGTATTTCCAGCGTTTCGCCGCTACGGCGGATGACCTGCTTGAGGAGCCCTTGCAACTGATCTTTCTTGAACAGGTATCGAGCTGACGGCATCGCGCAATTGTTGAGTGGCTTGCGGGTGCCCGGGTCTATATTCTTCACGGCTGTTTATGTGCGTTGGATATTGGCTGAGAACAGCCTTTCAATTAGGGAAGAATTGAATGCCGTTCAGGGTGATGGTGGTCGGTGGCTACGGTAATTTCGGTAGCATCGTTTGCGGGCATTTGGCGGTCATGCCGGGTGTAGAACTGCTGCTCTCGGGACGCGACCCGCATAAGTTGCAGCGCAAGGTCGATGAGCTGAACAGCCAATCGGCTGCTGTCGTCCAAGGTTGGTGCGGTGATGCCATGGGCCCTGCGTTCAGCGCCGCTTTGCGCTCGCTGAATATCCGGTTGGTCATCCACACCGGCGGGCCGTTTCAGGGGCAATCTTATGCGGTCGCCGAGAATTGCATCGCTGCTCAAGTGAATTACTGCGACCTGGCGGACTGCCGAACCTTCGTCAACGGCGTGGGTATTCTCGATGCACGGGCGAAAGCGGCAGGCGTGGCGATCCTCAGTGGTTGCAGTTCGGTGCCGACGCTTTCGTCAGCGATCATTGATCAGCAGCGTCACCGATTCTCGCGTATTGACGCGATCGAACATGGCGTTAGCGCTTCGACGAAAATGCCGGGATTGTCGACAATCGAAGGTGTGCTGGCTTACGCCGGCAAGCCGATCAAACAACTGAAAAACGGCAAGGTGCATGAAGTGTCGGGTTGGCAGGATCTGACCTTGCGCAAAATACCGCGACTGGGCACTCGCTTGCTGGCCAATGTCGACGTACCGGACATGGATATCTTCGCCGGCCGCTATGGTGCACACACGCTCAGCTTCAAGGCAGGTGCGGGGTTGAAACTCGCCGGTGTTGCCAATGCTTTGTTAGCGCAGGCAGTCAAGATCGGGCTGGTTCGCGACCATCTCCCCTGGGCCGCCAGACTGCATCGGCTGGGCTGTCGATTCGAGCGATTCGGCGATGGCAAAAGTGCGATGTACATCGACGTTCAGGGCGCAGGCGTTGAAGGGCAACCGCTGACCATGACCGCACAACTGACCGCTTTTAACGACAAAGGCCCGCAAATCCCCAGCTGCGCAGCCGTCGCACTGGCCGCGAAAATGGCCGGAGGTCATGTGCCGCAACCGGGTGCCCGGCCCTGCGTCGGCGAAATCAGCGTTGACGAATACCTGGCTGCGATCAACGATCCGGCCAACCTGAGCCTGTCCGTGCAGTTTTCTGACGGCAGTCCTGGTCAGCTTACTGATCCAGCCACCGATGGCGCAGGCATTTTCAGAAAGCGCTGCTCGTGATCAGGGTTCGGCAGCAGGCAGCTGTCGTACTTGCCGAACAGCCGATAGCGATTCAACGCGATGCGGTCATAAGCCCAGTTCCGCAGCCCACGCGGGAAAACGCGCAGCAAGCGCAAGGGCTGCCAGCGGCCGGGCAACTGACCGACGACTTCGAAAAAGGCATCTGATCGCTCCCAGTAATTTCGGTCGCGAATCACCGCCATGGTGTCGAACTGGTCCATCGGCAACCCCGCCCACGCCAGCAGCGCCTGCCCTTCGGGTGACTGCACTGCCGCCAGTCGCACGCGCCGCTGATGATCATGCCTTATCAAAAAACGCGCCCAGCGATTGCATAGCTTGCACACACCGTCGAACAGCACCACGGTTTCGCCGGGTTTGAGCAATGGCGCGGGGGTAGGGCGGGTCTGCGCGGTTGGCATGAGCGTGAGTCCATCGGAATCGGTTGCTGCGGATCATATCGCAATGCTCCCGGCCGACTGAAAAGTACTGGATTCTCGCATTGACATATCGAAAAATGTCGATATTCTCGCGGCATGGACTTACTCGAAATATTCAAAGCACTTTCAAACCAGACCCGACTTGAAATCCTCAAGGGTTTGAAAGACCCCGAAAAGAACTTCCCGCCGCAGGATGAAGGTGACGTTCATACGGTGGGCGTTTGTGTGAGCAGTATCCAGGAAGGTGTCGGGCTGTCGCAGTCGACGGTGTCTTCTTATCTCGCAACGCTGCAACGCGTGGGTCTGGTTGAAGTCAGGCGTATCGGCCAGTGGACCTACTACAAGCGCAATGAAGCAACCATCAGCGTTCTTGCCGAGATCATCGGGAAGGACCTGTAGTTTTGAGCTGTCTTTTTACCTGAAGATATCGAGAAATCTCGATATCCCTTTTTATCGAAATGAGGATATACGATGAAAGCTCTGATACTTAAATCATTTGGCGGCCCGCAAGCATTCGAACTTTGCGACGTGCCCAAGCCCGTGCCTCAAGCGGGACAGGTTCTGGTCCGGGTTCACGCGACTTCGATCAACCCGTTGGATTTCCAGGTTCGACGCGGCGATTATCCCGACCTGGTGCAACTGCCGGCCATAACCGGACATGACGTATCGGGCGTCGTCGAAGCGGTGGGGCCGGGCGTGACGAGCTTCGTTCCCGGAGACGAGGTCTGGTACACCCCGCAGATATTTGACGGCCAAGGCAGTTACGCCGAGTACCACGTGGCCGCCGAAAGCATTGTCGGCAAGAAGCCTGCCGCGCTGAGCCATCTGGAGGCAGCAAGCCTGACGTTGGTGGGCGGGACGGCGTGGGAAGCATTGGTCGTGCGTGCGGCGCTCAGAGTGGGCGAAACCATTCTGATACACGGTGGTGCCGGGGGCGTCGGGCATGTGGCGATTCAACTGGCAAAAGCCATTGGCGCCAAGGTGTTCACGACGGTGCGTGAAGCGAACAGTGAGTTCGCACGCAGTATGGGGGCCGATGTGGTCATCGATTACGAAAAGGAGGATTACGTCGAAGCCATCCTGCGAGAAACCGCTGGGCGTGGAGTCGATGTGGTGTTCGACACCATTGGCGGCAACACGTTGTCACGCAGCCCCGATGCGCTTGCTCAACTGGGTCGCGTAGTTTCGATTGTCGACATTTCAATGCCACAAAATCTTGTCCAGGCCTGGGGCAAGAACGCCAGTTATCACTTCGTTTTCACCCGACAAAACCGCGGCAAACTCGATGAGCTGAGCGCATTGATTGAGCGTGGTCAGCTGCGCCCGCACGTGGGGGCCGTCTATTCACTTGCCGACATTCCACTCGCGCATGCCCGGTTGGAGAGTCCCAACAATGGAATCCAGGGAAAAATCGCGATTGCCATCGAAGACAGCCCTATTGGCTGAGTGCACTTTCAACCGTTGAAACTCAATTTGGAGACACGCCATGATTTATGAAATCGCTTTGCTTCCCGTCCATAAAGAACAAGTAGAGCAGTTCCGCCATGCGTTCGCCGAGGTCGCGCCTTTACTCACTCGGGCAAAGGGTTACCTCGGTCACACACTCGCGCAGGGGATCGAAAGTCCTGAGGTCTTCAACTTGATCGTGCAATGGCAAACACTCGAGGATCACACGCCGGGTTTTGAAGCGAGTGATGACCATCAGAGGTTCATGCTGGGCTTGCAGGATTACTTTTCGCAAGAGCCGACGGTCTACCACATTGAGGGGCCGGAGTTTGCTAAAGGCTGACGCGTAAAGCCGAACAGCCCCCGTACCTTTAAAGTGAGGTATCGGGGGCTGATGTCGGAGAGCTTCGAACTTACTTGGCTATCCGTTGCGCTTGGGCAACTTCCAGTTCGGCCGAATAAAGTGGCAGGTGTAGCCGTTTGGAATCCGCTCCAGGTAATCCTGGTGCTCAGGCTCTGCTTCCCAGAAGGGACCGGCCGGTTCGATTTCGGTGACCACGCGGCCCGGCCACAACTTTGAAGCGTCAACGTCAGCTGCAGTGTCTTCTGCAACATCGCGTTGCTCTTCACTGAGGTAATAGATCGCCGAGCGATAGCTGGGGCCCAGGTCATTGCCCTGGCGATTGGGTGTGCTCGGATCGTGTATCTGGAAGAAGAACTCGAGGATCTGCCGGTAACTGATCACGGCTGGATCAAAGACGATTTCGATCGCTTCGGCATGATTGCCATGGTTGCGATAAGTCGCATTGGGGACATCGCCGCCGGTATAGCCGACCCGCGTCTGCAAGACACCGGGGTAGCGCCGCAGCAAGTCCTGCATCCCCCAGAAGCACCCGCCGGCGAGGATGGCAGTTTCGGTTTGGCTGGTCATGGTCTGTCCTTCCCCTCGGGAAATGATGTGTGTAGTCATTGTTATGAGGGCGTGTTGCCCAATTCCAAGGCTGAAGCGTTCATTTGCCCGCTGACCCGAGCGCAAATCCATTCACGGCTGTAGGTCAATACGCTGTCAGCAATAGCCGTTGGAAAATGAATGAAACCGTGGGGCGAGGAGGGCAGCAGGTGCATTTCGACAGGCGCCGATTGCATCCAGCGCTCGGCGATGTCGAGGGTGTCGTCGCGTAACGGATCCAGTTCGCCGGCAAACATCAGCGCAGGCGGGAAATCACTGAAGTCGCCATATAGAGGTGACAACGGAGGCTGTCGGCGTTCCTCGTCACTCAAGTCTGGCGTGAGCATGCGCAACGCTTCAACTATGCCGGGGCCGTCCAGCACCAGGGTTTGCGGCGGCGCGGTGCGGACGCTCGGTGTGCCGGTCATATCGTATACGCCGTAATACAACAGCGCGCCGTTTACCCGTTGCAGCAAATCGGGCGATTGCTTGAGCCCCAACAAAGTAGCTGCTGCCAGATGGCCGCCGGCCGACTCGCCCACGACAATCACCGGCAGGTCGGCAAACTCATCGTCAGTCAGTAACCATCGAGCCGCGGCCAGGCAGTCTTGCATCACCCCTTCAATGGGGGTCGATACCGCAAGCCGGTAATCCACCGAGACGACAGTCACATCGCACGTATTAACGATGGCGACATTGAAGTTGTCATTCATCTGCGCATTGCCGATCACCCAGCCACCACCGTGATAATCCAGCACAACGCCTTTTGCTCGACCTTTGGGCCGAATGATCCGCACGGCCACCGGTACTCCGCCGCTATCAATCACCCTGCTTTCAGCCGTGAGGCCATGCTTGAGCAATTTTCTCGCGCCGCCGACCTGACTGGCGCGCAGCAGCGTTTGAATCATCCTCGGCAGCACGCGATTGCGAATTTTAAAGCGCGGCAACCAGGAGAGTTTTCTGTTGAAGGCGTGCACTTGCGCCAACTCACGCTCGCCCTCCGGCCACGGCGCTTTTCGGGTGAATGTGTTCATCAGCGGTTCTTGATCAGAATGGAGAAATTCAACGCCGCGGCAACGCATAGCCACGCCAGGTAAGGAAACAGGATTAAACCAGTGATGAGATCAAGCTGCACGGCCAGTACCACCATTGTCGCAACCACTAGCCAGAGCAACGTCAGGATCACCATGGCGGCGAGAACTTGATGTGCGCCGAAGAACACCGGAGTCCACAGTGTATTCAGGGCTATCTGCGCGGCCCACAAAGCCAGCACCGTCTGACTCCCGGGAATAAGGCTCAAGCGGTAACCCGCCCATGCCAGCAACACATAGATGACTGTCCAGGCCACCGGGAACGCCCAGTTGGGTGGCGTGAAGCCGGGTTTGGCCAGTGACTCATACCACTCGCCCGGTTTGAACATGACGCCAGTGGTCGCGGCGGCCGCGCAGGCCAGAAGGAATATAAAGAAGGTCATCGCCAGTCCTTAGCTGTGGTCAGCTGTTTGGGAGTGTAAGAAAAGGACGCCCGGTGGCGCGAAAAGTTTGCATTGAGTGAAGACATTTATCCGTTCATGCGCGAGGCGAAATGCAGTTGAACTAAAAATTGACTTTTGAGTCAGGATAATCAGTTGCTTCTTCCTACAACCCTGGATGAAACCATGCACACTTATCTTCTGAAATACCTGTTCAACGGTGAGCCTCGCACTCACACCTTCGAGCTCAAGGAGCCTCAATTGGGCGATCACGAGGCGGCCATGCATCTGCTGGAACTGCATCTGGGCGATGCCGAAAACGGCCTGATCATGCCCACCGCAGACTCAACGCCTCAGGAAATTCTGCAGCAGGCCGAGCGGGTGGGGATCACACACATTCAGGTGATCGCTAATCACTGACGCAAATCCCGATAGAAACTGCGGAACGCTGCGATCTTTTGATCCTGATCCTCATGCTGGGGAGAAGATCAAAAGACCGCAGCCCCGTTCCACTCGAATGGAACATGATCGCCAGCCCGCTCTACGAAACGCCGATGGACTCGGTGGTGTGGTTGAGGATGATGGTGCCGGCAGTGCGGATGGGATTGGGAACACCTTGGGTCGTTCCATGATCGGGGGCGCTTGGAGGTGGGGACTTCGTCTGGCGGGGGAGGTTAGCAGTCGCAGATAACAGGATTATGACGGTTGGTGCAGACTGAGCTGCAACCGGTTGATTTCTGTCTGGAAAAGAATTTTCCGGGAGGGGTTGACCATAAGTTTTAGTCCTGTATTATTCACCTCCCGCCAGACAGCAGATTGCTTCTAGCGGGTGTAAGTGATTGATTTTAAATGAAAATAATCACTTGACAGCAAATGAGGCTGCTGTAGAATGCGCGCCTCGGTTGAGACGAAAGATCTTAACCAACCGCTCTTTAACAACTGAATCAAGCAATTCGTGTGGGTGCTTGTGGAGTCAGACTGGTAGTCAACAAGATTATCAGCATCACAAGTTACTCCGCGAGAAATCAAAGATGTAACCAACGATTGCTGAGCCAAGTTTAGGGTTTCTTAAAAACCCAAAGATGTTTGAACTGAAGAGTTTGATCATGGCTCAGATTGAACGCTGGCGGCAGGCCTAACACATGCAAGTCGAGCGGATGACAGGAGCTTGCTCCTGAATTCAGCGGCGGACGGGTGAGTAATGCCTAGGAATCTGCCTGGTAGTGGGGGACAACGTTTCGAAAGGAACGCTAATACCGCATACGTCCTACGGGAGAAAGCAGGGGACCTTCGGGCCTTGCGCTATCAGATGAGCCTAGGTCGGATTAGCTAGTTGGTGAGGTAATGGCTCACCAAGGCGACGATCCGTAACTGGTCTGAGAGGATGATCAGTCACACTGGAACTGAGACACGGTCCAGACTCCTACGGGAGGCAGCAGTGGGGAATATTGGACAATGGGCGAAAGCCTGATCCAGCCATGCCGCGTGTGTGAAGAAGGTCTTCGGATTGTAAAGCACTTTAAGTTGGGAGGAAGGGCATTAACCTAATACGTTAGTGTTTTGACGTTACCGACAGAATAAGCACCGGCTAACTCTGTGCCAGCAGCCGCGGTAATACAGAGGGTGCAAGCGTTAATCGGAATTACTGGGCGTAAAGCGCGCGTAGGTGGTTTGTTAAGTTGGATGTGAAATCCCCGGGCTCAACCTGGGAACTGCATTCAAAACTGACAAGCTAGAGTATGGTAGAGGGTGGTGGAATTTCCTGTGTAGCGGTGAAATGCGTAGATATAGGAAGGAACACCAGTGGCGAAGGCGACCACCTGGACTGATACTGACACTGAGGTGCGAAAGCGTGGGGAGCAAACAGGATTAGATACCCTGGTAGTCCACGCCGTAAACGATGTCAACTAGCCGTTGGGAGCCTTGAGCTCTTAGTGGCGCAGCTAACGCATTAAGTTGACCGCCTGGGGAGTACGGCCGCAAGGTTAAAACTCAAATGAATTGACGGGGGCCCGCACAAGCGGTGGAGCATGTGGTTTAATTCGAAGCAACGCGAAGAACCTTACCAGGCCTTGACATCCAATGAACTTTCCAGAGATGGATTGGTGCCTTCGGGAACATTGAGACAGGTGCTGCATGGCTGTCGTCAGCTCGTGTCGTGAGATGTTGGGTTAAGTCCCGTAACGAGCGCAACCCTTGTCCTTAGTTACCAGCACGTAATGGTGGGCACTCTAAGGAGACTGCCGGTGACAAACCGGAGGAAGGTGGGGATGACGTCAAGTCATCATGGCCCTTACGGCCTGGGCTACACACGTGCTACAATGGTCGGTACAAAGGGTTGCCAAGCCGCGAGGTGGAGCTAATCCCATAAAACCGATCGTAGTCCGGATCGCAGTCTGCAACTCGACTGCGTGAAGTCGGAATCGCTAGTAATCGTGAATCAGAATGTCACGGTGAATACGTTCCCGGGCCTTGTACACACCGCCCGTCACACCATGGGAGTGGGTTGCACCAGAAGTAGCTAGTCTAACCTTCGGGAGGACGGTTACCACGGTGTGATTCATGACTGGGGTGAAGTCGTAACAAGGTAGCCGTAGGGGAACCTGCGGCTGGATCACCTCCTTAATCGACGACATCAGCTGCTCCATGAGCTCCCACACGAATTGCTTGATTCATTGAAGAAGACGATAGAAGCAGCTTTAAGCTCCAAGCTGATAGCTCTGAGCTAACAGTTACAAGCTCGAAATTGGGTCTGTAGCTCAGTTGGTTAGAGCGCACCCCTGATAAGGGTGAGGTCGGCAGTTCGAATCTGCCCAGACCCACCAATTTTGTTATGGGGCCATAGCTCAGCTGGGAGAGCGCCTGCCTTGCACGCAGGAGGTCAGCGGTTCGATCCCGCTTGGCTCCACCATAAACTGCTTCGAAAGTTTGAGAGTTTAGAAATGAATATTCGCGCTGAATATTGATTTCTAGTCTTTTGATTAGATCGTTCTTTAAAAATTTGGGTATGTGATAGAAAGATAGACTGAACGTTACTTTCACTGGTAACGGATCAGGCTAAGGTAAAATTTGTGAGTTACTCTGAATTGAGTATTATCGAATTTTCGGCGAATGTCGTCTTCACAGTATAACCAGATTGCTTGGGGTTATATGGTCAAGTGAAGAAGCGCATACGGTGGATGCCTTGGCAGTCAGAGGCGATGAAAGACGTGGTAGCCTGCGAAAAGCTTCGGGGAGTCGGCAAACAGACTTTGATCCGGAGATGTCTGAATGGGGGAACCCAGCCATCATAAGATGGTTATCTTGTACTGAATACATAGGTGCAAGAGGCGAACCAGGGGAACTGAAACATCTAAGTACCCTGAGGAAAAGAAATCAACCGAGATTCCCTTAGTAGTGGCGAGCGAACGGGGACTAGCCCTTAAGTGGCTTTGAGATTAGCGGAACGCTCTGGAAAGTGCGGCCATAGTGGGTGATAGCCCTGTACGCGAAAATCTCTTAGTCATGAAATCGAGTAGGACGGAGCACGAGAAACTTTGTCTGAATATGGGGGGACCATCCTCCAAGGCTAAATACTACTGACTGACCGATAGTGAACTAGTACCGTGAGGGAAAGGCGAAAAGAACCCCGGAGAGGGGAGTGAAATAGATCCTGAAACCGTATGCGTACAAGCAGTGGGAGCAGACTTTGTTCTGTGACTGCGTACCTTTTGTATAATGGGTCAGCGACTTATTTTCAGTGGCGAGCTTAACCGAATAGGGGAGGCGTAGCGAAAGCGAGTCTTAATAGGGCGTCTAGTCGCTGGGAATAGACCCGAAACCGGGCGATCTATCCATGGGCAGGTTGAAGGTTGGGTAACACTAACTGGAGGACCGAACCGACTACCGTTGAAAAGTTAGCGGATGACCTGTGGATCGGAGTGAAAGGCTAATCAAGCTCGGAGATAGCTGGTTCTCCTCGAAAGCTATTTAGGTAGCGCCTCATGTATCACTGTAGGGGGTAGAGCACTGTTTCGGCTAGGGGGTCATCCCGACTTACCAAACCGATGCAAACTCCGAATACCTACAAGTGCCGAGCATGGGAGACACACGGCGGGTGCTAACGTCCGTCGTGAAAAGGGAAACAACCCAGACCGTCAGCTAAGGTCCCAAAGTTATGGTTAAGTGGGAAACGATGTGGGAAGGCTTAGACAGCTAGGAGGTTGGCTTAGAAGCAGCCACCCTTTAAAGAAAGCGTAATAGCTCACTAGTCGAGTCGGCCTGCGCGGAAGATGTAACGGGGCTCAAACCATACACCGAAGCTACGGGTATCATCTTAGGATGATGCGGTAGAGGAGCGTTCTGTAAGCCTGTGAAGGTGAGTTGAGAAGCTTGCTGGAGGTATCAGAAGTGCGAATGCTGACATGAGTAACGACAATGGGTGTGAAAAACACCCACGCCGAAAGACCAAGGTTTCCTGCGCAACGTTAATCGACGCAGGGTTAGTCGGTCCCTAAGGCGAGGCTGAAAAGCGTAGTCGATGGAAAACAGGTTAATATTCCTGTACTTCTGGTTATTGCGATGGAGGGACGGAGAAGGCTAGGCCAGCTTGGCGTTGGTTGTCCAAGTTTAAGGTGGTAGGCTGGAATCTTAGGTAAATCCGGGATTCTAAGGCCGAGAGCTGATGACGAGTGTTCTTTTAGAACACGAAGTGGTTGATGCCATGCTTCCAAGAAAAGCTTCTAAGCTTCAGGTAACCAGGAACCGTACCCCAAACCGACACAGGTGGTTGGGTAGAGAATACCAAGGCGCTTGAGAGAACTCGGGTGAAGGAACTAGGCAAAATGGCACCGTAACTTCGGGAGAAGGTGCGCCGGTGAGGGTGAAGGACTTGCTCCGTAAGCTCATGCCGGTCGAAGATACCAGGCCGCTGCGACTGTTTATTAAAAACACAGCACTCTGCAAACACGAAAGTGGACGTATAGGGTGTGACGCCTGCCCGGTGCCGGAAGGTTAATTGATGGGGTTAGCTAACGCGAAGCTCTTGATCGAAGCCCCGGTAAACGGCGGCCGTAACTATAACGGTCCTAAGGTAGCGAAATTCCTTGTCGGGTAAGTTCCGACCTGCACGAATGGCGTAACGATGGCGGCGCTGTCTCCACCCGAGACTCAGTGAAATTGAAATCGCTGTGAAGATGCAGTGTATCCGCGGCTAGACGGAAAGACCCCGTGAACCTTTACTATAGCTTTGCACTGGACTTTGAATTTGCTTGTGTAGGATAGGTGGGAGGCTTTGAAGCGTGGACGCCAGTTCGCGTGGAGCCAACCTTGAAATACCACCCTGGCAACTTTGAGGTTCTAACTCAGGTCCGTTATCCGGATCGAGGACAGTGTATGGTGGGTAGTTTGACTGGGGCGGTCTCCTCCTAAAGAGTAACGGAGGAGTACGAAGGTGCGCTCAGACCGGTCGGAAATCGGTCGTAGAGTATAAAGGCAAAAGCGCGCTTGACTGCGAGACAGACACGTCGAGCAGGTACGAAAGTAGGTCTTAGTGATCCGGTGGTTCTGTATGGAAGGGCCATCGCTCAACGGATAAAAGGTACTCCGGGGATAACAGGCTGATACCGCCCAAGAGTTCATATCGACGGCGGTGTTTGGCACCTCGATGTCGGCTCATCACATCCTGGGGCTGAAGCCGGTCCCAAGGGTATGGCTGTTCGCCATTTAAAGTGGTACGCGAGCTGGGTTTAGAACGTCGTGAGACAGTTCGGTCCCTATCTGCCGTGGACGTTTGAGATTTGAGAGGGGCTGCTCCTAGTACGAGAGGACCGGAGTGGACGAACCTCTGGTGTTCCGGTTGTCACGCCAGTGGCATTGCCGGGTAGCTATGTTCGGGAAAGATAACCGCTGAAAGCATCTAAGCGGGAAACTTGCCTCAAGATGAGATCTCACTGGAACCTCGAGTTCCCTGAAGGGCCGTCGAAGACTACGACGTTGATAGGTTGGGTGTGTAAGCGCTGTGAGGCGTTGAGCTAACCAATACTAATTGCCCGTGAGGCTTGACCATATAACACCCAAGCAATTTGACTACTCGAAAGAGCATCAGATTGCGGTGTGTGAAGACGAAACGAACCGAAAGTTCGATGTTCACAAACACCGAAAGCTATCACATACCCAATTTGCTGAAGCGAGGCCATCTGGTCGCGACTCAGTACCAGAATTTCTTGACGACCATAGAGCGTTGGAACCACCTGATCCCATCCCGAACTCAGCAGTGAAACGATGCATCGCCGATGGTAGTGTGGGGTTTCCCCATGTGAGAGTAGGTCATCGTCAAGATTAAATTCCGAAACCCCAATTGCGAAAGCAGTTGGGGTTTTGTTTTGCCCGCAGAAAAGTTAATACAGTATTTTTCGACACAGTCCGGTTGGTATCTAGGTTCAATTTACATAGCTCGTTCACAACAGGCAGCGAATTTCCGCTTCAGCGCTTTTTATAACGCGCTCTCACTGATCAATCTTTGCCAGACGTGGCGGCCGCGATGTCCCACGTCATCAATACCTGAGTGATTGCCGCATCAATCACCTCAATCGTGGTGTCATCCCGAGCGAGGATGGAAATCCCCTGCAGAAAACTGTCAAAAACCGTCGCCAGGGCGGGGGCCGCCGTATTGGCCGGTAACTCACCAGCATTCATTCCCCGCTTGACGCACGCCAAGATCCCCGCACGAGTCCGTGCGCGGGACTGGGTGAGGGCTTCAACCACTCGGACATTTTCAGGGCTGGGTGCGCTCATTACGCCGAGAGTAACCATGCAACCCTTGGGGTGGCCATCCTCGCACTGCATGCGCGCCGACTGGCGCAACGCGGTTTCAATAGCCTGGCGCGGAGGCAGATTTTCGTCCCACAGGTATTGGGTAACCTGAGCAAAGGTCTCGAGGTAACGCTGCACGCATTCGTCAAACAGGGCTTCCTTTGAGCCGAACGCAGCGTAAAAGCTCGGCGCGGAAATTCCGCCGCCCAATTGTGCTTTCAGCAGAGCGAGGGAGGTGGAGTCATAGCCGTGTTGCCAGAACAATTGCATGGCTTGCTCGACGGCGTCGTCGCGGTCGAAATTGCGGGGGCGGCCCGTTCTTGCCATTTCAGGATTCCTCGGTGAGATGATTTAAATACTAGACGATACATAAGTCGTTGACAACGAGTGGTCGCTGCCATCAGTATTTTATATCGATCGGTATTTAATTCTCGAAATCACTACTCAAGGACTTCCCGTGACGCCTTCACTCACTTTATCGGCAACGCCGAAAAGCCTGCCAATCGGCGCCTTGCTGGCGTTGGCCATGACAGGTTTTATCTGCATAGTCACCGAAACCCTACCTGCCGGCTTGCTGCCGTTGATCAGCGAAGGACTGGCGATCTCGCCGTCGATGGCCGGCCAGATGGTCACGGCCTATGCGTTAGGCTCGGTGCTGGCGGTCATCCCGATGACCATCGCGACCCGTGGCTGGCGCCGGCGTAATGTGCTGCTGCTGACTATCGTCGGTTTCCTGCTGTTCAATTCCATCACGGCGCTGTCCTCTCACTATGGCGTGACGTTGGTGGCGCGCTTCTTTGCCGGCGTATCGGCCGGGTTGGCGTGGAGTTTGTTGGCCGGTTATGCCCGCCGCATGGTCGAGCCCGATCAGCAGGGCAAGGCTTTGGCGCTGGCCATGGTCGGCACACCCATTGCGCTTTCGCTGGGGGTGCCACTCGGTACATGGCTGGGTGGTCTGGTGGGTTGGCGCACCGCGTTTGGCATCATGTCGGGCCTGGCGTTGATTCTGATAGTTTGGGTATTGGTGAAAGTGCCTGACTACCCACCGCAGCCTGCGCATCAACGCATGTCGCTGCGCAGCGTGCTGACCACGCCGGGTGTGCGGCCGGTACTGGCGGTGGTGATCAGCTGGATGCTCGCGCACAACATTCTCTACACCTACATTGCACCGTTCGTGGCGTCGGCGGGGTTGGAGAGTAGGGTGGATCTGGTCTTACTGGTCTTCGGGGTCGCTGCGTTGGTGGGGATCTGGTTGACGGCGAAATTGGTTGAGCCGCTGTTGCGAAAAACCACACTCGTCAGCCTCGCGGCATTTGCGGCGGTATGCGTGGTGCTGGGTTTCTCAGGGCACGTACCGCAAGTGATCTACATTGCAGTAGCGGTGTGGGGATTGAGCTTTGGCGGCGCGGCGACGTTGTTGCAAACTGCGCTGGCGGATGCGGCCGGCGATGGCGCAGACGTGGCGTTGTCACTGAATGTGGTGGCATGGAATAGCGCAATTGCGGGCAGCGGCGTTGTCGGTGGCGTATTGCTGGACAAGTGGGGCGTCGCGTCTTTTCCGTGGGCGATGACGCTGCTGGTGGCTGTCGGGTTTGCCATTGTCTGGCGCGCGCGCGGGCATGGTTTCAAGCCGGGGACGCGTGGACATGGACGAACGTTGGTTGCCGGGCATTGAGGCCCCGAAGCGCTGCCTTTCGAACGTCCCTTGCGGGGAGGGACGTCCTCAATGGCAGCGCTTTCAATTCTCGGTCTGAAATGGCTGATCGTTGGCCCACAGAGATTGGCGGGGTATTTACCTATCCTGTCGTGGCCTCAGAGCAAACTCCACGAAACCCCGACATAAACGCCCATCCCTTCACCCGGCGTCGACCGCGCCGCGTCCAGTCCCTTGTCGTCATACCCCGGCGTGACCGTCGCCGCGTAGTGTTTGTTGGTCAAATTGCGCATGTCCACCCAGGTCTGCCAGTCACCTTTCGGCGCGTTGTACCCCAACGTCGCGCCGAACAGCGCATACGGATCGGCGTAGTAACTATTGGCGTAGTCCACTGCAACTTTCGACACCAGTTGCGTGTTCAAAGCGGCGAAGAAACCCTGCGGCCAGTCGTAGCGCAATTCACCCTGGTAGTAATGCATCGGCAATCCCGGCAAGCGGTTGTCACCGAAGCGATCGTCATCGCGGTAGTGGAAATCGCTGAAGGTGTACGCCTGACGCAAACTTAACTGCTGCCCGTCGGCGGAAGACCAGAGTTTGCTGTTCAGGCTGGCTTCGACACCCTGGTGCACGGTGGGGCTGGCGTTGAGCTCATACGGCGTGACTGCGGTGGCGTCTGGCAGCACCGAAAGCAACTCGTGGCGCACTTGCGCGTAGTACCAGGCCAGGCTCCATTCACCGAGCGCGCTTTCACCACGACCGCCGAGTTCCAGCGTGGTAGCTGTCTGATTTTGCAGTTTGACCGGGTCGCGCTGTGTGCCGGTGGCCGCGCCGCTCCCAGTCGGGAAGCGCACGTTGGAGCTGTAGATCAGCGACCACGGATGCGGCGCTTCGACCGAGCGGCTGAGATTGCCGAACACTTGCAGGTCCGGTGTCACCTGGTAGCGCAGGCCGAGGCGGGGCGCGTAGTCCCAGTCGTTCATGCTGGTTTTGCCTCCGCTCTGCGGATAGGTGACGGCGCTTTCGCGGCGGGTGTAGATGGCGGCGAGGCCGGTGGTCAGCCACAGGTCATCGGCAATTTCCAGATCATTGCCAAAGTGCAGAACGGTGTCCGAACCCTGATAGGTGAAATTGCGCATGCGCGTGCCCGGTACATAGGCTGCGGTGTTGCCGGTGGGAATGCGCACAAACTCACTGGCGCCATCGTTGGGCAGATGTTTGGTCACACGCAGGCCCACATTGCTGCGACTTTCCATGCCCCACAGTGTGTCGCGGCGCTTGTAGTCGAAGGTGCCACTGACGTCGGTATAGGCGACCTTCAGACGATTCGGGCCTTCGCGCAGATCCATCGGGTAGTCGTGGTAAACGAGACCGGTCTGGATGCTGGAATCGTCGTCGATGTAGAAGGTGGTCTTGTTGCCGATGAAGGTGCTGCCCGGCTGCTTGCGGCTGTCATCGCGCGACACGTACGCCGGGTTGGCGGCCCGTGAGTTGTGTTCGATGGAGTGCTTGGTCACGCGTCCGGCGAGGTCGTTGTCGGTTTCGCGGTAACGGATGTAGAAGCGGGTTTCCAGGTTCGGGTTGAAGCGGTAACCGAAGTTGGCAATCAGGCCTTTGCTTTCGCTGGCAGTGTGATCCTGATAGCCGTCGGCGTTCGAGTCGGTCAACGACACGTAGTAATCGAAGTCGCCGAGCACTTGCCCGGAACTGACCTGACGCTGCTGGTAACCATGGCTGCCGGTGGCATAGCGGACTTGCAGTTTCGGCGCGTCGTAGCCGGTATGGCTGACGTAATCGATGGCACCACCTAGGGCCAGCGAGCCGCGATCGAAGCCGTTGGCGCCGCGCAGCACCTCAACATGGTCGACCCACAACGGTTCGAGCAATTCGTAAGGCGTGCCGCCGGGGCCGGTCAGCGGCAGGCCGTCGAGCATTGTATAAAGCCCCGAAGCATGAGCGCCCGGCGCACGATTGATGCCCGAGCCGCGAATCGAAATCTTCACGCCTTCATTGCCCGCCGACTGCGCATAAACCCCCGGCTGATAGGCCAGCACATCCTGATTACTCGCCACGCGGCCCTGCAATGGCTGGCGCATGTCGACAACGTTGGTGCCGCCGGGCACACCGGCCAGACGCACCTTGGCGTCGTCGACAGCCGCGTCGGTACCGCTGCGATCCTCGGCGGAAATCAGCACCTGCCCCAACTCCATACCTTGAGCCTGAGCCATGGTCGGGCACGCGAGGGCCAGCCCCAACAACGCGGTGGGCAGGGAATTGGGCGAAGGCATCGAAAAAACTCCAGACAAGACAGGCACGGGCAATGAACAGTGCGACGTTAGAAAGAACGAAAGAAACACATCGCGATTTTGCTTATTGTCCGGCAATGGAAAACAACGCGCCATAAACTAATCTCACGAGTCTGGTTCACAGCGAAATTCCAATCCGTGAGGGCTCGATCATGGCAAAAGACAAGAAGAAAGCCGCAAAGACGTCCGAAACTCCCCGGTTGAAAAACAAGGCTTACCTTGAGGAGTTGCGCACGCTGCATGTCGAGCTGGTCAAGCTGCAGGAGTGGGTCATCGCCAAGGGCGTGAAGGTTTGTATCGTCTTCGAGGGGCGCGATGGTGCGGGCAAGGGCGGGACAATCAAAGCGATCACCGAACGGGTCAGCCCACGGATCTTTCGCGTGGTGGCGCTGCCGGCGCCAACAGAACGCGAGAAAAGCCAGATGTACGTCCAGCGCTACCTGCCACATTTGCCCGCGGCGGGCGAAGTGGTGATCTTTGATCGCAGTTGGTACAACCGCGCGGGTGTCGAACGGGTGATGGGTTTCTGCACCGAGGAGCAGGCCGACAAGTTCCTCAAATCTACACCGCTGGTCGAACGCGCAATCGTCGAGTCAGGGGTGATCCTGATCAAATACTGGCTGGAGGTCAGCCCGCAGGAGCAGACCCGTCGACTGGAAGCGCGTATCAACGACGGCCGCAAAACCTGGAAGTTGACGGGGATGGATCTCAAGTCCTACAGCCGTTGGTATGACTACTCACGCGCACGTGACGAGATGTTCAAGCATACCGACACTAACCACGCCCCCTGGCTGGTGGCCGACTCCAACGACAAACGCCGGGCGCGACTCAATATCATCACTGATCTGTTGAGCCGCATTCCTTATGAAGAAGTCGCACATGAGCCGGTCACGCTGCCCAAGCGGCAGAAACCGGGCAAGTACCGCGAGCCGGATTATCAGTACAAACGTGTTGCAGACAAGTTCTGACGGCTCGCTCTCGGCGTTAGAGGTATGTGCTCGAACCTGTGCTGGGATCGGCAGGATCATGAGTCAGCCTTCCACCCGTCGACTGCGCTGAACAACCGCGCCTGCGCCTCTTTCTATAGGGGAAGTCCCCCATGAGTTAAACCCTATGTTCGATCAGCGAAAGAAAGAATTACTGGCGGCATGGCGCAACCTGGCGACTCAGTCGCAATTGCAGATGGATCCGGAGCAGCAGTACGACGAACTGCTCAAGGCTGCCGATGAAATGGAGGCGCAGGGAATCATTACCAGCGCCGAATGGCGACAGTTGGTGCGGGATGCGGGGAGCGTGTTTACCAGCGATATGACTTAGACACTTGGCTGAAACCGAACGATGTAAGCCTTCATGTTCTGGGGGGGAATCACAAACCCTCCAGATTCAGGCCACTCCTGACGCTGACTTTTTTTGCCTTCGGCTGCGTTGCCTGGCCACTTCTCGATGTTTGCAGCAGACCCATAAATTCGGTTTTGTCGACCGGACGACTCATGAAGTAACCCTGTACTTCATTGCATTGATCAGCCCCCAGAATATCCAGTTGCTCCGCGGTTTCGACGCCTTCGGCAGTGACGGTCAGGCCCATGGCTTTGCCCAGCCCGATGATCGCCTGCACCACCGCCCGGTCATTGGCGCCGCTGCTGATTGAGGCGATGAAGCGCTTGTCGATCTTGATGCCATCGAACGGATACGCACGCAGGTAACCGAGCGATGAGTATCCGGTGCCGAAGTCGTCCATGTTCAGGCGCACGCCTAGCTCTTTAAGAGCGTTCATGGTGGTCAGCGCGCCGTCGGTATCGTTGAGCATGACGTTTTCAGTGATCTCAAGCTCCAGTCGACTGGCCGGGAAGCGGGTGTCGACCAGCACTTCGCGGACATCCTCGACCACATC
The DNA here is from genome assembly GCF_044218815.1 of Pseudomonas sp. A0308. Taxonomy (NCBI): domain Bacteria; kingdom Pseudomonadati; phylum Pseudomonadota; class Gammaproteobacteria; order Pseudomonadales; family Pseudomonadaceae; genus Pseudomonas; species Pseudomonas sp. A0308. Next base: position 648,055 of record NZ_CP162581.1, on the reverse strand, counting down.
GGTCACGGCGAATTGCGCAGGCGACAGATTGACCGATAGCAAGATGTCTTCCGGCCACGTCAGCGCCGTTTCGCAAGCCTCACGCAACACCCAGCGCCCGAGCGGGACGATCAGGTCAGTCTGCTCCGCCAACGGAATAAACAGGTCGGGCCCAAGCAAACCCTTGGTCGGATGCTGCCAGCGCACCAGTGCCTCGACTGAAACGATCTGCTTGCCATCAACTTTATAGCGCGGCTGGTAGTGCAGGATAAACTCGTTGTGCTTGAGCGCATGTCGCAGGTCGTCTTCCATTTGCCGGCGTGTCTGGATCTGGTCGCTCATGTGCGCTTCGAAATAACACCAGGTGTTCTTGCCCTCGGACTTGGCCTGGTAAAGCGCAATATCGGCGTAGCGGATCAGTTCGCTGGGGGTGAATCCATGGCGTCGGCTCAGGGCGATGCCGATGCTGGCGCCAATGTGCAACGGGTGATGCTCGAAGACCACCGGTTGATGCAGGCTGCCGATCAGTCGGGTGCAGAACTTGTCGATTTCGTTAGGTGCGTCCATGCCATTGAGCACCACGACAAATTCGTCCCCGCCAAGCCTGGCGACGATGTCATCGTCGCGGGTGCATTCACGCAAACGGGCGGCGACTTCCTGCAGCACCGCATCACCGGCCGGATGGCCGAGCGAATCATTGATCGGTTTGAAGTTGTCCAGATCGATCATCAGCAGCGACAGCGCCGGCGCGTGCTCCCTGAGCATCAGCGCTTCATCCAGATAACGCGCGAGTTTATTGCGATTGGGCAGCCCAGTCAGGGCATCGTGCATGGACAAGTGTTGGATTTGAGCATGGGCGGCGACCTCGTCGGTGATATCGCTGGCGGTGCCGCGATAACCGATGACGACTTGCTTGTCGAAGATCGGGCGAGCCGAAAGACGACAATGACGTTGCTGCCCGGAATGGTCGCGGTAGGTGCAACGCAGATCGCTGGCGTGACCTTCCTCGTTCAGTTTCTTCAGCCACAGTTCCAGTGGGGTGGTGTCGCAGAACAGCAGTTGACCGATGTCCTGACCCTGCCAAAGGGTTTGTGGGTAGCCGGTCACTTCGCTGAATCGCGCCGACAAATAGGTCAGCGACAGATGCCGGTCGGTCTCCCAGATCCAGTCCGAAGCGGCTTCCGCCACCGCACGAAAACGCTCCTCACTGGCTTCCAGGCCGAAGTTGGCGGCTTCCAGTGCAAGGTTGTAGGACTGCATCACCGCAAAGCTTTCGTCGACATACCGCGACGAACGCAAAGCGTGGCGGAAGAAGTAGGCGGTCAGTAGCATCAATACCACCATCGTCGCGCCGAGGGTGGGCAGCAATGACCACAATAACTGTTGCCCCGGCCGCTCAAGATCGGATACCAGGCTAAAACCGGTGCTGTCCAGTGGCACTCGCGGGCGTGCCGGGTCCAGGGTTTCATTCGGGGCAAGGGTCAGATTTTTCAAGCCGTAAGCGCTGCCGATCTTGCGCAATTTGGTCGGGGTGAGTTTGTCGACGAACACCAGCACAGAGGTTTGCAGCGCAGTCTTCTGCGGCCGCTCATCGTTAGGCAAAATGGCCGCTGCCGACACCAGCGCCGGCCAGCCTTCGAACAGTGAGTAGCGGCTGACGGGGTGGGTCAAGTCGCTTTGGCCTTGCACCTGATCCAGCAGTGAAGCCGCGCTGACCTCCACGAACGCCGCGATATCCGTATCGAGCATTTGGCCGCGAACCACAGCGTATTTGGTCCGCTCGCGATCCAGCACGAACACGCCGTCATAACCGTCGGCGGTGAACAGCGTGTTACCCAGGTTTTGCTCGGTATAGGCCCATTGGGTGTCGACCTGATCGCTCAGGCGCTCATAGGCCGTGGTCCAGTAGGCGTAACTGGTGATGTAGTTTTTCGAGGCAGTGATGCGATTTTCGAGGGCGCGAACCGAGTAGAACTCGGTCTTGCGGACTTCCTCCTTATCCAGTTTGTTGGCGATGCCGAGCAAGGCAACGGCCGCAGCAATCACGCCAGTGACAAATAGCGCACCCACGGCGACCGCCAGGCGCCGGGTGACGACGCTCTGCCGAGGGGGAAGCGGTGCTGCGTAAGTGGAAATGTCCATTCACTCGTCCTTGATCCGCTGTCTTCTGAATCTAGAACAGTGCCGCTGGTGCAATGTTCAGATTCTTCTTCAGGATCATGCTGATCGGAGTCTGTAGAAGCGTAGTGAACACCGGGAGACTTTGCTTTCGCCAGTTTGCAACAAGTGACGACTGACCCGGCCAAGCCGCGCCGGATATGGGTTTGCGCGCCGAAGAAGGCGTCTCCCCGGTCAGCGGCGATTCCCGAAAGCACAAGACTTCCCGCTCAAAAACCGGATAATGGCCGCCATTCGTTTAGCCGTATTCTGGTAATCCCGCATGGAAATCAAGGTCAACTTTCTCGACAACCTTCGACTTGAAGCCAAGTTCGACGACTTCACGGTGATCGCCGATCAGCCCATCCGCTACAAGGGCGATGGCTCGGCACCGGGGCCGTTCGACTACTTCCTGGCGTCGTCGGCCTTGTGTGCGGCTTACTTTGTGAAGTTGTACTGCGATACGCGCAATATCCCCACGGAAAACATTCGCCTGTCGCAAAACAACATTGTCGACCCGGAAAATCGCTACAACCAGATCTTCAAGATCCAGGTCGAATTGCCGGCGGACATCTCTGAAAAGGATCGCCTGGGCATCCTGCGCTCGATCGACCGCTGCACGGTGAAGAAAGTCGTGCAGACCGGCCCGGAATTCATCATCGAAGAAGTCGAAAACCTCGACGCCGATGCCCAGGCCTTGCTGATGCCGCACTCGGGCTCGGCGGCGGGCACCTACATCGCCGGCAAGGACCTGCCGCTGGAGCAGACCATCGCCAACATGTCGGCAATTCTCGCCGACCTGGGCATGAAGATCGAAATCGCTTCGTGGCGCAATATCGTGCCCAATGTGTGGTCGCTGCATATCCGTGACGCGCACTCGCCGATGTGCTTCACCAACGGCAAGGGCGCGACCAAGGAAGGTGCACTGGCGTCTGCGCTGGGTGAGTTCATCGAGCGACTGAACTGCAACTTCTTCTACAACGATCAGTTCTGGGGCGAGGACATCGCCAGCGCAGAGTTTGTGCATTACCCGGACGAGCGCTGGTTCCAGCCTGGCCCGAAGGACGAGTTGCCGAGCGAGATTCTCGACGAATACTGTCTTGAGATTTACAACCGCGATGGCGAGTTGCGTGGCTCGAACCTCTATGACACCAACTCCGGCAACACTCAGCGTGGCATCTGCTCGCTGCCGTTTGTGCGCCAGTCCGATAATGAAGTGGTGTACTTCCCGTCCAACCTGATCGAAAACCTGTTCCTCAGCAACGGCATGAGCGCTGGCAACACGTTGGCCGAAGCGCAGGTGCAGTGCCTGTCGGAAATCTTCGAGCGCGCGGTCAAACGCGAAATCCTCGAAGGTGAAATGGCGCTGCCGGATGTGCCGCAGGAAGTGCTGGAGAAATACCCAAGCATTCTCGCTGGCATCAAGGGCCTGGAAGAGCAAGGCTTCCCGGTGTTGGTCAAGGATGCGTCGCTGGGCGGTGAGTTTCCGGTGATGTGCGTGACCCTGATGAACCCGCGCACGGGCGGCGTGTTTGCCTCATTTGGCGCGCACCCAAGCCTGGAAGTCGCGCTGGAGCGCAGCCTGACCGAGCTGTTGCAGGGCCGCAGCTTTGAAGGCCTGAACGATCTGCCGCAGCCGACCTTTTCGGGGCAGGCAGTGACCGAGCCGAACAACTTCGTCGAGCACTTCATCGACTCCAGCGGTGTGGTGTCGTGGCGCTTCTTCAGTGCCAAGGCGGATTTCGAGTTCGTCGAGTGGGACTTCTCCGGCCACGGCGAAAACTCCAATGCCGAAGAAGCCGCAACGCTGTTCGGCATCCTCGAAGACATGGGCAAAGAAGTCTACATGGCGGTCTATGAGCACATCGGCGCCAAGGCCTGCCGGATTCTGGTGCCGGGCTACTCGGAAATCTATCCGGTCGAAGACCTGATCTGGGACAACACCAACAAGGCCCTGCAATTTCGCGCCGACATCCTCAACCTGCACAGCCTGAGCAAAGTCGGCCTGCGCAACCTGGCCCAGGGTCTGGAAAAAAGCGAGCTGGACGATTACACCGACATCACCACCCTGATCGGCATCGAGTTCGACGACAACACGCCGTGGGGCAAGCTGACCATCCTCGAACTGCGCCTGCTGATCTACCTCGCGCTGCAAAAGTTTGATCAGGCGAAAGACCTCGTCGAAGCCTTCCTGCAATACAACGACAACACCGTCGAACGCGGCTTGTTCTACCAAGCGGTGAACGTGGTGCTGGAAATGGAACTGGACGAAGATCTGGAACTGGCCGACTACGAAGCCAACTTCCGCCGCATGTTTGGCAACGAGCGCATGGACGCGGCCATTGGCTCGGTGAACGGCAGCGTGCGTTTCTATGGTTTGACGCCGACGAGCATGAAGCTGGAGGGCCTTGATCGGCATCTGCGCTTGATCGAGAGCTATAAGAAGCTGCATTCGGCACGGGCCAGCGTCGCGGTGTGATTTTGAAATGATCACCTGTGGCGAGGGAGCTTGCACCCTTGCCACAGTTTTCCGAAGTTAGCGCTTATGCGCAGCATCCGCCAACTGCCCGGTATCAACTCGCACAAAAACCGAATCACCCACCGCGGTCAGCACGTCGCCCGCAAACACCTCGCAAATCACCCGGGTTTTACGCCCGACTTCACCCTCGACTTTCGCCCGCAAGGTCAACGTTACGCCCATCGGCGTGGGTTTGATGAACTTGATACCGAGATTGCCGGTGACGCAATCGATGCGGGGCAGAGTCCCGGCTTCGCGGTTTTCTGCGCGATAGTGATAGGCCATCGCCGTCCAGTTGGAATGGCAGTCGACCAGCATCGCGATCAGTCCGCCGTAGACCAGATCCGGCCAGCCGCAGTACTTGGCATCCGGCAGATGCTCGGCGATGACGTGCACTCCATCTTCATGCCAATGGCTCTTGATGTGCAGGCCGTGGGGGTTGCTGCCGCCGCAGCCGTAGCAAACGCCTTCGGGGGCGGCGCTGTCTTGCAGTGGGGTATCGAGGTTGGACATGGGTGTGGTCATCCTGAAGTAGTGAGCCCGGTCAGGCGAATGCGGTTACGGCCGCCGCGCTTGAATGTACGGTCATTCTTCGGACGTGAGCCACGTGTCGACAACCCGTCGATCCAGCTCTTCCCAATACGCCATGCCCAAAACCCGCGTGGTGTTCAGCCCGCGCAGGTAGCCGCGCAACTGATTGGCGGTGTCCCGAATGAGCTGCTGGTCAGCGTCATCCTTGCTCAGCAGGACACTTTCGTACTGGACCAGGTATTCAGCCACGCGCTCGCGATACTCGGATAGGACGGCGTCGCGGATCAGGTCAAATGTTCTCAAGGAGAATTCCTCATTCATCTTGTTCTAGTTGTGATCGAGTGTGTAATCAGTCTGCACATTGCGCAACTATCGCTAGAAGTAATAGTGACCATCACCAAACGCAAGTTCTGCTTTGTCGCCGATGGGCGGAAAATCGCTCCATCGAACACGCAGCTCAAGGAATTTGCGCGATGAACATTCTGACTCGATTGGCTCTGGCGGCCCTGCTGATGGGCGCTGTTGCTGCGCCGACCTACGCCGACAATGCCCGGTCGTGTCATTTTCAATCCATCACCGGCAGCAGCGCCACGTTGCAGCATTCGCAGACTGTTGGCGTGCTGTACAGCGAAAACACCCTGGACAACCTGCAATACCTTGAGCGTTACCACGACATGGCCCTCAACGGCGCGAAAGATGCGCTCGACTCGCGGATTCGCGACGCTTTCGTCGCCAGTTCCGACCCGGAACTGGCCATCGACTGGTTGATGAGTTCGTTACAACAGCAGTTCTTGTCAGTGACTGTCTACGGCAGCCTCGACGAGCTGGTGCAGGCCCATCCCGATGTGGTGGTGAAACTCGACACGTTCAATCGTCTGCTGACCCAACGCAACAATCTGGTCGAAGCGCGTTTTACCGCGCGGTTCTATGACGCCGACCTGCAATACATCGGCAAGGCGGAAGGCGCGGTGGAAAAGCAGATGCCGTCGGTCTGGGTGCATAACCAGGCGCCGCCGCAAATCGCCGCGCAGATCGACAAGCAACGCGACTTGCAACTCAACGCATTGAAGCAGTTCGACAGCTCGCTCAAGGCGTTGGTCTCGGCAAGCTGACATCGCAAATATCAACGGCAATGGCGGCAGCGTGAAGCCGAACCGTTGCCGGTTGAACCGAAACTTTATTTTCAGGATTACACCGATGCGTCCTTTATTCGTTTCTGCCTTGGTTGTCGCTTCCTTGCTGCTTGCCGGCTGCGCCTCTGCACCGAACGACCCGACCCTGACCTTGCAGACCAGCAAGACGCCAGCGCAATACGCCGATTGCGTCGTGCCCAAGTTGCAGGGCATTGCGCTTAACCCGACCGTCTCGCAGACCCAGCGCAGTTACCGGATCGTGGTGCCGAGCAAGGTATCGGCGGACAACGTGCTGGAAGCCTACAAGGCCGGCAGCGGCGGCAAGGTGTTCCTTTACGAGCGCCACCTGCTGGCCTCGAACTTCCTGCCATCAAGTTTTGAACGGGTAGCCCAGGAGTGCATCTGATTTCGCCCGTTAACCGTATCTCACAGAGCTCCTTTGGTTGGCCGCAACCAACCAATTTTTTACCCCGCCCCTTAATTGGGTTGCGGGGTTTTTTTGCCTGGATTTTGCTTGGCCCGCCAATTACTGTGCGGTGAGGTACCTGACTTACGGCCCGACAATCTGCTTATACATTTCGGCACTGGCAGCCGACACATCAAGGAGGAGTTTTCATCATGAATACAAGGAAGTCGCTCAGGATCGCCATTACCGGCGTCAGCCGCGGTTTAGGCCAAGCCCTGAGTCATGCGCTGGCAGAGCACGGGGACACAAGGTCTATGGCTGCCAGTTCGCGGTCGACGCCGACGAACCAGGGCAAGATCTCCGGTAGCTGCACCGTTGCGCATCCTGGGCTGTAACAGTCTGCTTATTGAAAGGTACGTTGATCATGCTTAAAAACAAACGTGTTGTTGTCACCGGAGGAGGGCGCGATTTCGGCCAGGCGGTGTCGGTCTGGCTGGCCCGCGAAGGCGCCCACGTCGACTTGTGCGCGCGACACTTGACCAGTGCGCAGGCCACTTGCGAGATTATTCAGCGCGAGGGCGGTACCGCCCGTGCCTATCAATGCGACATCGCCAGTGCGGCGTCGGTGCGTGCTTTCGCCGAACGCCTGCTGGAGGATGATCGCCCGGTCGACATCCTCGTGCTCAGTGCGGCGCAGTGGCTTGAAGGGCCGCTGGCAGAGGACGATAGCGACGAGGAAATCTGCTCGACCATTGACTCCGGTCTGACGGGGTCGATTGTCCTTACCCGGGCATTGCTGCCAAGCCTGCGCCGCTCAGGTGCAGCTGACATCGTCGCAATGGTATCGGTGTGCGGGGTGGCGAATTTCACCAATTCCGTCGCCCATCCAGCGTTTTTTGCCGCCAAGCACGGCATGAGTGGTTTCTGCCAGAACATGGCTGATCGGCTGGCCGGCGAGCAGATTCGGGTCACCGGTTTTTATCCGCCGGATTTTGAAATCACCGGTCTGGATGAAAGGGTCGATCCCCAGAGCAAGCTGCTCAATGGGCGGTCCATCTGGGAGACCATGCGATTCGTGCTGACCCAGCCGCGCAGCTGCCACATCAACGAGGTGCATTTTCGCGGTCCAACCCGCGAGAGCCTGCAATGATGAGTGCGACCCTAGTGCGGCAACCGGCTCAGGCCAGCTATTGCATGTCCAGTGCCGACGAAGCGTTGCGCCAGGTCATGCCGGCCAACATTGCCGCAGGCTTCTTTACGGCGCAGTGTGGCATTCTCGCTGACCTGTGACCCGTCACGTCAGGCATGTTCGGGCGGCACGTGCTCAGACCCATTTGAACTGCGCCGGGAATCTCGCCACGAAACAGGTTCCCGATTCGCTGTCTGAGGTGACGCTCAGACTGCCGTTATGCGCCGTCGCAATCTGCGAAGCGATGTAAAGGCCCAGACCCAGTCCTTCGCAGCGCTGCCCGGCTTCGGAGCGCGAGAAGGGCTCAAACAACAGCGGAATCAAATGGGGGGCAATCGGTGTGCCCTGGTTGGTCAGCGAGATCACAAATTCGTCGTTCTCAGCCCAGGCGTTGAGGACAATCGGTTCACTGATTGAACCGTGGGTGACCGCATTGCCCAGCAGATTGGAGAGCAATTGGCTGATGCGCAACGCGTCGCAATAGACACCTGTCGGCACGTCCAGCCTATGAATGAACGTTGCCTGCGGGTGGGACACCTGAACCTCTTCAAGCGTCATCCGCAGCGTGCGCTGCAAATCGTCGACCAGTTTTCGCTGCACTGGAATGCCGCCGCCGAGGCGTCCGCGGGCAAAGTCGAGGATGTTTTCGATCAACACACCCATGCGCACAGAACTGTTGCGGATCGCCGCGATAAAATTGAGCGAACGCTTGTCTTCGACTTTGGTTTCGAGCAAATCGGCACTCATGCGAATGGCGCTCAGCGGTGTGCGCAGATCATGCCCTAGGACCGCGATGAACTGCTCGCGCAGCCGGCCCAGCTCATTGGCAGTGTCCAGTTCGACTTTGGCGGCGTGCAGACGCGTCTGGGTGTCGAGGCTCATGGCGATCAGTTGCGCGAATAGCGTAAGTGTCTTGGCGATGGCGGGTTCGTCGAGCTTGGCCGGTACGGAGTCGATCGCACACAGCGTGCCAAAAAATTCGCCATCGGCTTTGACGATAGGAATGGAAATGTAGCTCTCCAGTCCATAGGTTCTCGGCGTGTGATGCAATGAAAAGATCGGATGCAGGCTGGCATGGCCGAAGATGACAGGTTGTTGATGCTGGCGGATCTCGTGGCAAATGGTCGATTCGAGTACCAGTTCGTCGCCGGGTTTGAGACCGAAATCGATCGAGTCGTCGACCGCGCAAGCCACCCAGTTATTTTCGGTAACCCGGGCCACCGCCGCGAAACGCATGCCGGTGATGTGCTTGACCATGCTCAGGATGACAGGCACCGCATCAATGCTGCGGATGGCTTCAATGTCTGATGTGAACTGAGGATCGGTCATGGCGGCGCTTCGAAATAATGTCGTCGAAAGACTATCTCTTATTGCCAGTCTTGGCTAATTGGCCCGTCCGAAAAAAGGGCGCCATGGCTTGTCCAGGCGCCCTTGCGTGTGCCGAGGTGAGGGTTACAGGACTCAGAACTTGTATTTGGCTGTCAGCATGTAGCTGCGCGGAGTGCCGTAGTTGTCGTTGGAACCCCAGGTGACGTTACTGCCGATGGCGGAGTAGTAAACGCGGTCGAAGATGTTGTTCGCGTTGACCTGCAGGTCGAGGTGTTTGCTGACTTCGTAACCGGCCATCAGGTCGGCGGTCGCGTAGCTGCCCTGCTCAAGACGATAGCTGTTGCCATTGGCGAGTGCGATGTCGTTATACATGCGGCTCTGCCAGTAAACGCTGCCACCGACGCGGAGTTTTTCCAGTGAGCCTTGCAGGCGATACATCGTCGAGACCTTGAACAAGTGCTCGGGCGTGTCGCTGTCGAATTTCTGATTATTGTTGGCCGGGTTTTCGTCCTTGATGTAATGCGCGCGGGTGTAAGTGTAGCCAGCGCCGAGCTGCCAGTTTTCGGTCAGTGCGCCTTGCAGTTCCATGTCGATGCCTTGGCTGCGGACTTTGCCGGACGCGTTGTAGCAGGTCATCACCGGGCAACCCAACTGGTTGTCCGCCGTGGTAGAGCGGCCGGTCTGGTCCATCTGAAATACGGCCAGGCTGGCGTTGAGCGCGCCGTTGAAATATTCCCCCTTGATGCCGACCTCGTAGTTTTCGCCGACGATGGGCTCCAGCACTTTGCCGGAAAGGTCTTTGCTGGTTTGTGGGGTGAAGATGTCGGTGTAGCTGGCATAAACGGAGTGGTGGTCGTCAAACTTGTAGATCAGCCCGGCATAACGCGTCAGGTTGCGGGTGATTTTGTAGTCGCCGTCGGTGGTGCGGTCATCGTAGTCATACCAGTCGAGGCGGCTGCCGAGGATCAGCGTCAGCGGATCGGCCAGGCTCAAACGGGTGGTCAGGTAAACCGCATCCTGCGTGGTGATGCTGTGGGTGTTGCCATCGCGCACGAAATCAGGCTTCGGCGCACCGATTGGCCACGCGGTGGTGTAGGGGCTGTATTCCTTGGTGTTGGCATCGAATTCTCGAGTGCTGGCGCCGACGACCAGTTCGTGGGTGCGGCCGAAGGCTTCGAACGGGCCACTGGCAAATGCGTCGAGCGCGGTCTGCTTGTCGGTGTGATGCGATTGGTACGCGGTGGTTTCCAGCGGGCCTTGGTAACGCGACAGGTACGTGCCGGAGAATTCGCCGTTCAGCGTTGAGGACGAGCCGGCAACGTGGAGTTTCCAGTCGTTGTCGAAGCGGTGCTCGACTTCGCCGAACACGGTGTCGATCTGCAGCTTGCGATTTTCCCAGTCGGTGCCCGGGTAGGTGGAGCGGGGCAGGTCGAGATGGTGGCCGTTGGTGCCGATCGGCAAACCGCCCCAGAAATAGTTGGTTTGCTCATTTTGACGGGAGAAACCCAAGGTTGCCGTAGTGGCGTCGCTCAGGTCGTATTCACCGATGGCATAGAACAGGCCGTGATCGTTTTCTTCCTTGTCGCGGAAGCTGTCGGCGCCCTGATAGGAACCCACTACGCGGCCACGCAAGGTACCGCTGTCATTCAATGCGCCGGAGGCGTCAATCTCGCCGCGATAATCATCCCAACTGCCGGCTGCACCGGTGAGCGTCACTTGCGGGGTAGCTGTCGGGCGTTTGCGCACCATGTTGATCGCTGCCGAAGGGTTGCCGGCACCGGTGACCAGGCCGGTCGCTCCACGGACGATTTCAACCCGGTCGAACATCGCCAGATTCGGCTGCACTGCCATCGAGTACGGCTGGTAAGAGCTGGGCAGGCCGTCGTACATGATGTTGTCGATGTCGAAACCGCGGGCGCTGTAATTTTGCCGACCCGGGCCGCTGGATTGATTGAGGAACAACCCCGGCGTGCCCCGCACCACATCGTTGATGCTGGTCATGCCCTGATCATCCATGCGCTGGCGGGTGATGACGGTCACCGCCTGCGGCGTTTCGCGCATGGTCAGCGACAGCTTGGTCGCGGTCTGCATCGGGCCTGTGGTGTAGGACTCTGAACCTTCCGTTGTGCTGCTCATCTGAGTGGCGCCAATTTCGGTCGCACCCAGCTCCAGCGTGGCGGGCGCCGCGGTGTTTTCTGGCGTGGCTGGAGTTGCTTCATCGGCCAGCGCTGGCGCGACGCCGGCCATGCAAATGGCCATTGCCAATAAGTTAGGCGAAAGGTTCGAACGGCGAAAACCGGTATGAAACGACATCAATCTGCTTCCCCAAGAATACTAAAGACGAATCTGATGCACATGCGTGTAGGAATTATTCGCATTAGTCTGTCAGATTGATCCGCTCGGAGAAAGCCGTACGAGTCAGTTAGTTAACAAATTTTTCACATCTGGCTTACGACTGAACAGTCACCGCCGGTGATTGGATGAAGGTAGGGATTGAAAAAAAAGGCCGATCAATTTGATTTTGATCGGCCGTTTTTAAAGCAGGGGAGCGTTGCGCGAATATCAGCTCAAATCTTCAGCCTGATGCCGCTCGGGGACCTGGCTCGCCTCATCGCCCCACGTGCGGTTGACGCGCTGTCCACGGATGACGGCTGGTCGCTTGGCTATGTCCTCTGCCCAGCGCTGGACATGGGTGTACTCGTGGGCCGCGAGAAACTCAGCTGCCGAATAAACGTTGTTGCGCACCAGTTGGCCGTACCATGGCCAGACCGCGATGTCGGCGATGGTGTAACTGTCGCCGGCCAGATACGGGCTCTCGGCCAGGCGCCGATCGAGCACATCCAGTTGCCGCTTGGCTTCCATGGTGAAGCGATTGATCGGGTACTCCAGTTTCTCCGGCGCATAGGCGTAGAAGTGTCCGAACCCGCCGCCCAAATAAGGCGCCGAGCCCATCTGCCAGAACAGCCAGTTCAGGGTTTCGGTGCGCCCAGCCGGATCTTCAGGCAGGAAGGCGCCGAACTTTTCCGCGAGATACAGCAGGATCGAGCCCGACTCGAATACGCGAATCGGTGGCTCGACACTGCGGTCGAGCAGGGCTGGGATTTTCGAGTTCGGATTGATCTCGACAAAACCGCTGGAGAACTGATCGCCCTCGCCAATGCGGATCAGCCACGCATCGTATTCGGCGGCGCTGTGCCCCAGTGCCAGCAACTCTTCGAGCAGGATGGTCACCTTCACCCCATTGGGCGTGGCCAACGAGTAAAGCTGCAACGGATGCTTGCCAACCGGCAGCGTTTTCTCGTGCGTCGGCCCGGCAATCGGACGGTTGATGCTGGCAAACTGGCCGCCGGACGCTGCTTCGTTTTTCCAGACCTTGGGCGGAACGTAGGGCGCATTGCTCATGAAAAAGACCTCATCGTTGCTGGCTGAGAATAGAGGGACACCGTAGGGAAAAATCTCGTTCCATTCAATGTGTCAGGATTGGCACTGTGGCCAGTGATCCTGAATGTCATACCAGGATGCTTTGGACATTACCTCGACATGCAGCCATGGCATCTCCCCTTTACGCTTGTGGTCCTCTCATGGTGTTAGGGCCGATCGTGCATGGTTATGAGGGAAATGCCCTGTGTGGAGTGTTTCCCTGATCGTGATACGAGCAACCCTGCGCACATTCATCTGGCGCGCAGATAGCGGACCCATTCAAGTGCTTTACTGATAGCCCAGACAGCCAGAATTGAAAAGGCGATGGCGGTGACTGCCATCCCGATCAAACTCAAATCTGTTGTCAGCTGGACGTAGGCTGCAAGGGATAACGCGAGTGCCGCGTAGCCAGCCGTGATGTTCTGCCGTGCGATCAATATCAGCGGGATCATCAAGACGAAGAACGCGTGCAATGTGATGGTAATGAGTATTTCAGCGATTAACTCAACCGGGATACTGCCCAATGTCGCCTGAGCGATGATTATTTCGCTGTCGTACATAAACAGTTGCAGCGCGGCCACAGCAGCGGCAGCGATGGCTACCGCAGGTATTGCGGCTTTTTTCGAAATGTTCATCGGCATGTTGTTCCCGAAAGAGAGAGCGGTATGTTTCTGGTCATGTTTCTTCAATGACCTGCAGGCTGATCCAAAAACTCGCTGATCAGCGTAATAACCTGCTGTTGGAGCACCTCACGCGGACGTCCACCCTGGCCATCGGTGCAGATGATGCCATCACCAGGCACGTCCTCTTCGAGCATGGCTATCGCGCCCGGTTTGCACAGCGACAGAAAGCTGAAATGGCTGGCATCGCCAATTTCAACGTACTGGCTCGACGTTTTGGGTAGACGCTTGGCCAGGTCGGCGGACTCCAACTCGGCCGGCAGATCTTCAGACGGCACGCCCGCTGCGATCACCAACACCGGCACCGGCAGCGCTGCAAGGCTGGCATCCGTGAAGCCGCGGGACAAACCCAGGTCCAATGCCACCACGGCCGTGACGCGCTTGTCGCGTAAATCAGCGGCGAGTCGGGCCTTTGATGCCGGGTTGCTCGCGGGATTCATGGTTTGGTAAACGCCGCAACTGGCTAACTTCTGATGAACGCGGCAGTCGCGGGCAAACAGGTCCGTGTCGAAACGCGCGCCGGCGATTTCCATTGCTGTCCAGCCGCCAAGTGAATGACCGATAACGGCAATACGCCGCGTCGCGACTTCACCAAATTTTGCCGGCTGAGCCGTCACCGCATCAATGGCCCGGCCAATGTCTGCGGGACGCTGCCATAGCTGCGCGGCTGCTTGTGGGCTACGGTCATGCGTGGTGCTACCGGGATGATTGACCGCCGCAACGATGTAACCCTGATGCGCCAGCGCGCTGGCCAGCCATGCCTGGTTAGTCCAATTGCCGCGATACCCGTGGGAAAGCACCACCAATGGGTGTTCGCCTTCAGCCGGTGCTGCGTTTTCGACAGACAGGACACCGACAAATGCCGGATTGTCGGCGATCAACTTGGGGGCACTGGTGGTTGCACGGGAAGGGTACCAAACGACCATTTCCAACGGACGGATGTTGTCCGTGTCGGGCAGTGTTGAACGCTGGAAACCGATAGGCGTGTCGTCAGCGAATGCGTGGGTGGTCAGGCAGAGCAGAAGCAGGGCGCGCAAAGCCTTTTTCATTGTTTTTATCTTCCATGATGAGCCTCGATTGGCGATGTGGACTTTGCCTTAATCCACATGTTTCAGCGAGTATCTTTTAGCGCCCCGATGACAGCTGTTCCATCGGCCAGCGCAGCGCCAAGTGTTCGATTAAATAGTCCATGAACGCTTTGACCTTCGGCGTCATTGCCGCGCGCTCCTGCACGCAGGCGTAAATCTCCATGGGTTCGACAACGGCGTGTTGTGCGCCGTGACGGGTTTCGAACAGTGGCAGCAGTTGACCGCTGGCGATGTAAGGCGCTGCTACAAACTCCGCCAGACGCGTGATGCCGGCGCCGCTGATTGCCATCTGCGCCAGTGCGTCGATGTCGTCGCTGATCGCTGTGGCGTTGATATTGGCCTCGTAACGCTGGCCGTCGCGCAGAAAACTCCAGCGCAGAAATCGCCCATCAAAAGGATAACGAAACGCCAGGCATGCATGGTTTTGCAGGTCGTGCGGTGATTGCGGCACGCCTGCGCGCTCGAGATAGGCGGGGGCGGCGCACAGGATGAAGGGCAGCGACACGATCTTGCGCGCGACAATGCCTTCTTCCAGTTGCGGTTTGATCCGCAGGCTCAGATCAATGCCATCCTGAATGTGGCTGATCTTGCCGTCGGTGGTCGACAGCTCAAGCAGCAGGCGCGGATGCTGTGCGGCGAAACCGGCGATCAGCGGTGCGAGCACATGCCGGCCGAATGCAGACGTCGAGGCAATGCTCAGTCGCCCCTGCAGTTCGGTTTCTTCATTGCTGATTGAGCTTTGCGCCGACTCCAGATCCGCCGCGATGCGCTTGACCTTTTCGTAGTACACCGCGCCGTTTTCAGTCAGCGCCATGCTCCGCGTCGTGCGTTGCAGCAAGCGCACGCCGAGATGCGCCTCCAGACGATTGATCGTCTGGCTCACCGCCGCTGCACTGACGCCCAGGGTTTTGGCTGCACCGACAATGGAGCCCGATTCGACCACTTTGATAAAACTGGCAATCGCCGCTAACAGATTCATCCATGGCCTGCCGGGAAGAGGATTCGTAAGTAATGCTTTATAAAGTACCTGTGATTGGCCGTCTAGTTGGAGGCAAAGGGCTTTGCTAAGGTGCCCGCTCCCTGTCAATGGATGCAAAAGCCATATGAATCAAAGAACAAGCTCCGATGCCCTGTATGTCAGTCGTCGCAAGCTGTCAGCGCGTGCCACACCCTATGTGTTTGCGTTGTACATGGCGACGATCATGGCGTTTCTGATGTCTCTGGTGATCACCGCCGCCAATTCCGGCATTGATAACGACTACCTGAGTAATGCGCTCCACGCTTACAAACTGGCGATGCCGGTGGCATTCCTGTGCATCCTCTTCGTTCGGCCCATCGTGATCAAACTGGTGGCGTGGACGGTGCATCCGCATCGGTGAGGTACATTCGTCCCGGTTCGGCGCGTCCCGACAGATGTTGGCGTGTTACCCAGGCGGATAGGCACCGACCACCAGAAAGTCGAAACTTCGCCACCAACCCGAGTGTCCAGACCCTTACAACTTCCGGCGGATGCGCTGCCGGAAAGCTCCATGCACCGGTGAAAGGCGAGGCACACGATGACGATGACAGTAGGAGATTTTCTGGTTGAGCGGCTCAGCCAATGGGGCGTCACGCGGATCTTTGGTTATCCGGGCGACGGCATCAATGGCGTATTTGGCGCGCTAGACCGAGCCAACGGAAAGATCGAATTCATACAGGCACGCCATGAAGAAATGGCCGCGTTCATGGCATCGGCGCATGCCAAGTTCACCGGTGAGCTGGGGGTTTGTATCGCCACTTCGGGCCCCGGCGCTTCGCACCTGATCACCGGCCTCTACGACGCGCGGATGGACCACATGCCGGTGCTGGCGATTGTCGGTCAGCAGGCGCGCACCGCGTTGGGCAGTCACTACCAGCAGGAACTGGATCTGGTCTCGATGTTCAAGGACGTCGCTGGCGCGTTTGTGCAGCAGGCATCGGCGCCCTCGCAGGTCCGCCATCTGCTTGACCGCGCGGTGCGCACGGCGATTGGCGAACGTCGCGTCACCGCGATCATCCTGCCCAACGATTTGCAGGATCTGGCCTATGAGGCACCGGCCCGTGCGCATGGCACCGCGCATTCCGGTGTCGGCTACAGCAAGCCGAAAATCATGCCTTACGAGGCAGATTTGCAGCGTGCGGCGGACGTGCTGAATGCCGGGGAAAAGGTCGCGATTCTGGTCGGCGCTGGTGCGCTGGAGGCGACTGACGAAGTCATCGCCGTGGCCGAAAAACTCGGCGCCGGTGTCGCCAAAGCACTACTCGGCAAAGCCGTGCTGCCCGACGATTTGCCGTGGGTCACGGGCAGCATCGGCCTGCTCGGCACCGAACCCAGCTACAAGTTGATGGCCGAGTGCGACACCTTACTGATGATCGGCTCGGGTTTCCCGTATTCAGAATTCCTCCCTAAGGAAGGCCAGGCGCGCGGCGTGCAGATCGATTTGCAGCCCGACATGCTCAGCCTGCGCTATCCGATGGAGGTCAATCTGCAGGGCGATGCAGCAGAAACACTGGCCGCGTTGCTGCCGCTGCTCGAACAGAAAAGCTCGGGCAAATGGCGCAAGAAAGTCGAAGGGTGGCGCGGCACTTGGGAGAAAACCCTGGAAAAGCGTGCCATGGCCAAAGCCAAACCGATTAATCCGCAACGGGTGGTGTACGAGTTGTCGCCGCGCCTGCCGGATCAGGCAATCATCACCAGCGACTCGGGTTCATGTGCGAACTGGTATGCCCGCGATTTGAAGATTCGTCGGGGCATGAAGTGCTCTCTGTCTGGCGGTTTGGCCTCGATGGGCGCCGCCGTGCCTTACGCCATCGCGGCCAAATTCGCTTATCCCGAGCGCTCGGTCATCGCGCTGGTGGGCGACGGTGCGATGCAGATGAACAACATGGCCGAACTGATCACCGTCGCCAAATACTGGCGCCAATGGGCGAGCCCGAAATGGATCTGCGCGGTATTCAACAACGAAGACCTCAATCAGGTCACCTGGGAACAGCGGGTAATGGAGGGCGATCCGAAATTCGAGGCGTCGCAGAGCATCCCCGATGTGCCTTATCACTTGTTCGCCATTTCCATCGGTCTGAAAGGTATTTTCGTCGACCGCGAAGAAGACGTGGCGGCGGCCTGGGAACAGGCACTGGCCTCGGACGTGCCGGTGCTGATCGAGTTCAAGACCGACCCGAACGTGCCGCCATTGCCACCGCACATCAAGCTTGAACAGGCGAAGAAATTCGCCACGACGTTGCTCAAGGGCGATCCGGATGAGGCGGGGATCATCGTGCAAGCCGCCAAACAAGTACTGAGTTCGGTATTGCCCGGCAAAAAATAACCGAGCGGGGGGGCTGTTGGTTTTCATTAGCTATGCAGGGTGAAGTCTGGGGCGCGAGCATTGGCCTTCATTCCCGGCGCAAGGCACGCACCTGCAGCGCTTCGCCGTGCGATTGAATAGCGTGGAAATCAACAGCTCGTTCTATCGTCCGCCGGCCATCAACAAGTCGCTGGCCGGCATCGCCACTGCCTTGTTCTCTGAGTCAGACAGACAGGTGCTCATACAAAATCGTCGAACCGACGATCATTAACACCACGCCACCGACGATCTCCGCACGCTTGCCAACCACCGCACCCAGCACACGGCCGAGCATTACGCCGAGGGTCACCATGGTCATTGTCGCCAAGCCGATAGCGCCGGCGGCCACCCAGATATTCACGTCGACAAACGCCAGGCCCACGCCAACGGCAAGCGCATCGATGCTGGTAGCGAACGCGGTGACGGCCAGAATCAGGAACGAGTGCTGGCCGGATTTCTCTTCTTCCTCGTCGTCGTGTTTCAGGCCGTTGTAGATCATGTGTAGGCCCAGAATCACCAGCAGAGTAAAGGCGATCCAGTGGTCCCATTCGGCGACCCAACGGGTGGCGGCCTGACCGATCAGCCAGCCGATAACGGGTGTGATGGCTTCGATGACACCGAAGATCAGACCGGTGCGCAGGGCTTCGGTCAGACGCGGCTTGTGCAGGCTGGAGCCTTTGCCGATGGCAGCGGCGAACGCATCCGTGGACATGGCGAGGGCGAGAAATATGAGGGAAACGGGATTCACGGCAACACTTCCAGTCGGGCTATGAGTCAACGACACAATCACACGCCCGACTTTAGGCATGAATGTGTCGTCGGTCTCACCAACCAAAAGGTGTTCGTACCACGGCAGGTTGCCGAGAATGTTGATACGAACGCTTCCGAAAGTCTCGGAAACAGGCTACTCCCCAACGAGGCTGCGGATGTTAGTCGGACGAATATGAAAATTTTGTCAAAGCCCCCGATTAATTCGAAGGCGACGAATAACCTGTGGTGAGGGCGTTCGCTAAATCCCCTCACCACAGAGTCACCGCCAGACTTAACTATCCGGCATACATTTCAGTGAGTCTCATTGATCCGCAACTGCGCACACAATCCACCCTGCGGCAGGTTGTACAGCTGCAACGTGCTGCCGATCTTGCTGACGATCATTTGCACAATGGCCAGCCCCAACCCGGCACCGTTGGCGTGGCCGTGACTGTAAAAGCGTTCGAACAACCGTGCGTAATCCTGTTCGTTGATACCGGGGCCGGCGTCTTCGACGCTGATGTACACCGCCCCGGAAGTTTGCGGCAGCACCTGAACCCGCACCTCGCTGCCGGGTGGGGCGAAGTTCAATGCATTGGTCACCAGGTTTTGCAGAGCGATAGCCAGGGCGACGGGATCGGTATCTGCCGGGCAGTGGTGGTCGCTGTCGAGGATCAGCTCTACGTCTCTTTCCAGTGCCAGCGGCGCCAGTTCCGCCAGTTCTTCGCGTACCAGCGCAGTCAGTTCCACTGCGCTTTTTTCCGGATTGGCCAGACGCGGCTCGATGCGCGCCATGGTCAGCAACTGACTGGCGATGCGCGTGGCACGGTCGACACCGCTGAGCAGAAACTCCAGCGCCTCTTCGCGTTGTTGCGGCGTGCCGGCCAATTGCGCGTTTTGCGCGTGGATGCGCAAAATCGCCAGCGGCGTGCGCAGCTCATGTGCCGCGTCGGCGATGAAACGTCGCTCGCGCCCCAGCAGATTGTCAATCTGCTGCAACAACCGGTTGAGCGCGGTTTGCATCGGTTCGAGGTCGTGGGGCAGGGGGCTGAGGTTGAGCGGTTTCAGCGTTTCGGTATTGCGCCCACGAATGCTTTGGGCCATGGCCCGCAGCGGTTGCAGGCCCCAGCCGATGGTCAGCCAGATCAGCAGGGCCAACAGCGGCACACCGATCACACTCGGCCACAACGTATGACCGACGATACGCTCGATCAGGTCCTGACGAATGTCGTCACGTTCACCAACCCAGATCAATAGCCCCTGCTGCGTATCCTTGAGCAGGAAGGCGCACCAGTCGCGGCCGTTGTCTATCAAGTCGTGCGAGCCCAGCGTCGTTGGTGGCGCCTTGAGTTCCGGTGCTTCGGCGGAACGCATCAGCAATTGGCCGTCGCTGCGCCAGACCTGAAACGTCAGTCGGGTTTCATAGGGGTGTGCGGCTTCGCCATCGCCAACCCGGCTCATGGCCTGATCGAAAGCATGATGGAGCCGATCCCAGTTATTGTCGCCCGGTGCGCGCTGGGCCAGCACGCCTTGCAACAAGCGCGCACTCTGCGCCAGTTGTGCGTCGTAGACCTCTTCGATTTCATGGTGACTGTCGCGCAGCACCAGCCAGCTGATCAGCACATCGCCCATCAGTACCAGAATCAGCACCGGCACCAGAATCCGCGCGCGTATGGAAATCATGGGTTGAGCTCCACGACATAACCGACGCCGCGCACGGTGCGGATCAACTCCGTGGAGAGCTTTTTACGCAGGTTGTGGATCAGCACCTCGAGGGTGTTGCTCTCGACCCGCTCCTGCCAACCGTAAAGAGCCCGGGACAAGCGCTCGCGAGTGACGACTTTGCCGGGGCGGACCAACAGCTGATGGAGCAACTGGTATTCCATCGGTGTCACCACGACGTCGTTGCCGTGCCAGGTTACCTGTTGGCTGACCGGATCGAGGCACACGCCCGCATGCTCCAGCACCGGTTGCGCACGCCCCTGACTGCGGCGCAGCAAGGCACGGATGCGTGCCTTCAACTCGTCGACATCGAACGGCTTGATCAGGTAGTCATCGGCGCCGGCATCCAGCCCGGCAATGCGCTCGGCGGTGCCGTCGCGGGCGGTGAGGATCAAGACCGGCAAGTCCTGCTGCCCGCCGCGCAGTTGTTGCAGCAGCTCCAGACCGTCGAGCCGTGGCAGGCCGAGGTCGAGCAACAGCAGATCGAAGCTTTCACTGCGCAATGCATGCAAGGCGCTGATGCCATCCTGCAACCAGTCGAGGGTGTAGCCTTCGTTGCTCAGCGCAACGCGGATGCCTTGCCCGAGGGCGCGATCATCTTCGACCAGAAGTAGGCGCATGGACGGTTCTCTGTAGGAAATAGGGCGTTTGATCGGCGGCATCATGCCGCTGTACGGCCAGCCGTGGCAGTCCGGCCGACGGGAAAGATGTAACGACTCGTTGCCAACTAAGCTTTCACTAAGGTTGCTTTTGCACAGTGAGGCCTTCCTCATCGAGCGAGAGTGTTTCCATGCGTAAACTTCTGCTGTTATCCCTGATTGTCGCCAGCCCGATGGCGCTTGCCGGCCCGCAATGCACCACCGCTGAGCGTTCGCAATGGCAAGACGAGAAGGCGTTTCAAGAGAAACTGAAAGGCCAGGGCTACGAGATCAGCAAGTTCAAAGTCACTGATGGCAATTGCTATGAGATCTACGGCTTTGACAAAGACAAGCGCAAGGTCGAGATCTACCACGACCCGGTCAGCGGCAAAGCGATCAAGACCGAGATCAAGGGCTGATGCCGAGCGAGTCCCTGCGCCTGTGGGATCCCGTGGTACGGCTGTTTCATCTGTCCATCGCGGGTGTCTTCGTCGCCAATTACTTCTTCAATGAGGCCGGCGATGACTGGCATGTCTGGCTCGGCTACTACGCCGTAGCCTGGCTGCTGGTGCGAATGGTGTGGGGGTTCATTGGGCCACGCAGTGCGCGTTGGGCGGACTTCTGGCCGACGCCGTCGCGACTTGCCAGCCACGCGCGTTCGTTGCTGGCCGGGCGACCCGAACATCGTCTTGGGCATTCGCCGCTGGGTGCGCTGGTGATGATTCTGATGCTGCTGGCGCTGTTGACTGTCGGCCTCAGCGGTTGGGCCATGGAAGAGATTGATGCCCTGTGGGGCGCCGATTGGCCGCTTCAGGTTCATGAAACCGCAGCTGATGGCCTGCTGGTGTTGGTCTGCATCCACATCGCCGCCGCCGTGTTTGAAAGCTTTCAGGTTCGCGACAACTTGCCGTTGTCGATGCTCACCGGACGCCGTCGCCGATTGCCGGACGATTCGACGCGCTGACAAGGATTTTTTGCCGATTGCCACCCATCCTGCCTTTGCCGCGAGTTGACTATGCGTGCGTTATCTCTACGCCTGAAATTTATACTTGCCAGTCTGGCCGTGTGCCTTGTTTTTCTGGCTGCTTGGCGCAGCCATCCAACCCATGTTCTGGCGCCGTTCGCGGTCGCAACAGCCCCGGTCGACGCCGCGCTGCCAGCCCCCGAACCGAAGTACAGCAGCCGTTTCGTTTCCTCTGAACTGAAAGACTTTGTGCATTCCTCCTCGGTCACGGCGTTGCCCGGCGGGGATCTGATGGCTGTGTGGTTTGCCGGCTCGCGCGAAGGCGCCGCTGATGTGCAGATCCGCACCGCGCGCTATGACGCCGACACCGCGGAGTGGGGCGCCGAACACGTGCTGGCCACCCGTGAATCGACCCGTGACGGCACGCGTCGATATATCCGCAAACTCGGCAACCCGGTGATTGCCCTGGCGCCGGATCAACGTCTGTGGATGTTCTACGTTTCAGTGTCCGTGGGCGGCTGGGCCACCAGCGCGATCAACGTGATGGTCTCCAATGACATGGGGCGTAACTGGACGGCGCCACGGCAGTTGATCACCTCGCCATTCTTCAACATCAGCACGCTGGTGCGCGCCGCGCCGGTGTTCCATGCCGACGGCTCAATCGGTTTGCCGGTGTATCACGAATTCATGGGCAAATTTGCCGAATACCTGTACCTGAGCGCGGACGGCGCGGTCATCGATAAATTCCGCATCAGCCGCGGCAAAAACTCGCTGCAACCCACCATTGTGCCCCTGGACGCCCGCCGCGCCGTGGCGATGCTGCGTTATGCCGGTGACACCCATCATCGCGTACTCGCCAGCCGCACCGAAGACGCCGGGCAAACATGGAGCGAGCCGTATCCGCTGGAACCGGCCAACCCCAACTCTTCGCTGGCCGCCGTGGGCACCGCTGACGATGGTCTGCTGGTGGCATTGAACGATCTGCGCGATGGTCGGTTCAAGCTGAGCCTGTACGGCACCGATGCCAGTTTCAAAGACTGGCGCAGCGTCATCGAACTCGACCAGTCACCGGATCCGCTTGGTCAGCCGTTCTCGCCCGAAGCTTATAAGGCGATCATTGGCGAAGGTTTTCGCGCCTCCAGCGGCGCGCGCCGGCTGCCATTGGAACAACGTTTCCTGAGCAATCTGGATTACCGCGTGTGCAAGCCGCAAGGCTGTGATTTCGAGTACGAATACCCCTATTTCAGCCGTGGCACCGACGGCCTCTATCACCTGGTGTATTCGTGGAATAACACCTTCATCAAACATGTCAGTTTCAATGAAGCCTGGCTGGAGGAGCGCCTGTGATGCTGTTTCCATGGCAAGCCCATTTGAGTTTTATCCTGTTGGGTTTTGTCCTGCTGGGGTCATTGCGCGGCACCCGGCGCTGGCGCCCTTGGTTGTTGCCGCTATTGGCGCTGGTCAGTTTCATACCGGTCAATCACCTGCCGCTGGCCGCGTATGTACGCAGTTTTACCGATGATCTGGCGATCACCACGCTGGTGTTGTTGGGCTGGGCGAGCCTGTTGCGCCTGGGCGTCGTCCAGCCGGTGAAACCTGTGGTGCGCATGCAAGTGTTGCTGGTGTTTGGCCTGCTGGCCGCGGTGTTGTACCCGGCGACAATGGGCCTGACTTATGTCGACCCTTACCGCTGGGGTTTCAATCCGCAGCCGATGATCGTCTGCATCGGCCTGCTGACGCTGGCGTTGGTATGGCTGCGCAATGGCTTGGCGGTGTGGATGCTCGCGCTCGGCACGCTGGCCTTTGCGCTGAGGCTCAAGGCTTCGGAAAACTACTGGGATTACCTGATCGATCCGCTGCTGGTTGGCTACTGCCTGGTGGCCGGCGCGATGCTTTGCCTCGAATCGATCTGGCGGCGTTTACGCCGGACGTCGGCTGTCGCGGCATCTTCTATCTAAACGAATGACTCAGAGGTTAACGATGGGCTGCTTGCAATCGCGACGCCTGCGCTACGGCGTGGGTGCGGCAGGTTTGACATTTTTGCTGTTCGCTCTGCTCAGGCTGGTGTTTGTGCTGGGTTTTTCCGGCATTGCGCTCAGCGAGTTTGTCGATAATCCGCAGCTGCGCGAAACCCTCGGCATCGGCCTGCGTTTCGATCTGCGGCTGGCCGTGTTGCTGATGTTGCCACTGGCCGTGCTGGCCTGGCTGCCACGCTGGAACCTGATACGAGTGCCGTTGTTGCGTGCTGTTGCTCGAGGTTATTGGCTGCTGGCGCTGGGCATTGTTGGCCTGGTGTACATCATCGATTTTGGCCATTACGCCTACCTCGGGGTGCGGATCAACGCCACGATCTTGCGTTATCTGGAGGATGCGCAGATCTCGCAGCAGATGGTTCGGGAAACCTATCCGGTGCTGTGGATTACCCTAGGCTGGCTCACGGTGCTGGGCCTGTGGTTCTGCGGATTCTTGCGTCTTGAAAAGCTGACATTGACGCGTGAGCCTCGGGCCATCGGACGCACCTCGCTCGCCATCGGCACCGGGGCCGGATTGATCGCCGTGCTGCTGGCACTGCTCGGACGAGTGGAAAATCTCAACCTGGAAAACCCGGTGCCGTTGCGCTGGAGCGATGCATTTTTCTCCGGTAACGCGCAGACGGCGGCGTTAGGGCTCAACCCGGTGTTGTTTCTGTACGACACGCTCAAGGCAGGGCAGGCGCAGTTTGACGAGGCTCAGGTACGCGAGCATTACCCGGCGGTTGCGCGCTATCTGGGCGTGGATCGTCCGGACGCACAAAGGCTGACCTTTGATCGCCAGCAGGGCGTGCAGCCGTACCGGGTCGCAGGTACGCCGAACGTGATGTTCGTCATGCTCGAGTCCCTTGGCACCAGCGCAGTCGGGGCTTACGGCAACCCGCTCAACCCGACGCCTAATCTCGATCAACTGGCGACCCAGAGCTGGTTCTTCAAGCACTTCTACGTCCCGGTCACCGGCACCGCGAAAACCGTATGGGCGAGCATCACCGGGGTTCCCGACGTCACCCGCCAGGAAACGGCAACCCGCCATCCGCTGATCACCCGCCAACATACGCTGATCAATGCCTTCACCGATTACCGCAAGCTCTACATGATTGGTGGCAACGCGGGGTGGGCCAACATCAATGCGCTGATCCAGCAAAGCATCGAGGGCGTGCGTCTGTACCAGGAAAGCGACTGGCGCGCGCCGCTGGTGGATGTGTGGGGCATTTCCGATCTGGATCTGTTCAAGGAAAGCGACCGGATACTTCGCGATCTGCCTAGGGATCAGCCGTTCTTCGCTTACGTGCAAACTTCGGGCAACCACAGGCCGTTCACCATTCCCGAGAACAACGACGGTTTTCAGGTCAGTAACCTGTCGCTGGAACAGGTGCAGGCCGCCGGGTCACGTAGCGTCGAGCAGTACAACGCCGTGCGGCTGCTGGACTTCAACATCGGCAAATTGATGGAGCTGGCCAAGGCCGGCGGCTACTACGACAACACGATTTTTGTATTCTTTGGTGACCACAACACCCGCATCAGCCAGATCCCGCACATGCCGCCGGCCTTCGAGCAGCTGGGGCTGGAGAGCAATCATGTGCCGATGCTCATTCATGCCCCGGGGTTGCTCAAGCCCAAGGTGATCGACCAGGCCGTGGGGTTGGCGGATCTGCTGCCCACCGTTGCGGGCATGGCCGGCATCCCGTTCACCAATGGCGCGATGGGGCGCGATATTCAGCAACCGCCGCCAGAAGGTGAGCGTGTGGTGCCGCTGGTATTGCGCGAGGGCACATTCCCGCTGATCGGTGGCGTGACCCGCCATCATCTGCTGCAAATGCAGCACGACGGGAGCAATCCGACCCTGCACGACCTGCGCTCGCTAACCCCACTGGAAAACGTCGCCGAACAAAATCCGCAGGAGTATCAGCGGTTGGTGGAACTGACCCGAGGCTTGCACGAAAGCGCCAGGATGATGCTGTACCGCAACGTGCGTTGAGGCTGGAAACTGGCGGGAGCAAAGTGTTGAGTTCAGAGCCGGGATTATCTGCACCGGCGAGACCTGCAGGGCCGCGGTGAAAATGACGTTTGCCAAGGGCGCTTCATTGGAAGACCCGGCGAAGTGGTTCAACGCCAGCCTGAGCGGCAACGCGCGGCGGTGGCGCTGCTAACCCTCTCCCAAGGGGAGAGGGGACTGACCGCGTTGTTCTGGCGAGATACACCGACCTGAAATCGGGAGCCGAACTCGGGTTTGAACTGCACTCGGTCGGCTCCCTTTCACCTCGCGCCTTGGAGCGGTCCGGGGGCAAATCCCGCCGACACTTCAAAAACTCAATTCCCATCCGCGACCTTGCGCTCGATCTCATCAACCTTGCGCTGCAGCTCTTCGGCATCCTGCTCTTTGACCCGAGTGGATGAAGGCGTGATGACCTCGTCCACAGCCTTGGTGTCATCGTCCCTGTCCGCAAGATCGCGCTCGACCACATTGACCGGTTTGCCGGACGTATCGGTAGGCGGGGCGTTCGGGGTTTTGCTGTCGTTGCTGTTCATATCGCTGACCTCCGTTGGTGTAAACATTGGAGGTCTCCCAAAGCAGAGCGTTCGATATTTCTGCCGATTACTGAATCAACGCTGGAGAAATCTTGCAACGGGGTGGCCGCAGGATGACTCAATCTGGACCTGCCCGGGGTCACCACGTCCTGGGCCCGAATTACCGGATCAGGCGAACGATGATGTCATCGATCTGATAATCGTTGCCACCATCCGACCCACCACCCCCACCTCGATCCTGATGGCTCACTATCTGAATGGTATGTTTCGCGCTTTGGGTGACTGAAAAATTCCTCGCCTGCGTATACCACTGGCTGTTACGGGGAACATTGTAGGGCGGCAAAATCTGTTGGCCGGATGCAAGCGTGACCGAAAAAATAGGTGGGACGTTATTGCTCAGAGGGCTGAAATTTCGGACTCGATAACTGAATGAGTAGGTATGGCCGGCTAATAGCAGGAATGTCTGACTGAACAATAAACCGGAGTGACCCGAGGCCGCAGTAGTGTCATTGTGAAATACACCGCCGGTCACGCGACCTTGAAACCCTGCAGGGCCTTTTAGCCAATTGCCTGAAGTGCCGTTCGTAAAATCAGTAACAGAATCTGTCCAGGTTTCCACGGTAAACGTGCGTGGCGGCGTGGACACCGGGCCATCGCCATACAAGGCAAGTGCGGTGAGGCTGTAAGCTTTCACGCTCAATGAGCTGACCACCTGGCTCCAGTTGCCGCTGGCATTGGCGGAGGGTTCATGCAGTGTGTTGGTGCCATCGCGCAAGCGGATTTTCTGGTTGGGACTGGCCGCGCCGCTGACGGTGACGGAGCGGTCAAAAGTAGTGCCACCGTTCGCGACTGTGCCGTTGGTGTCGGTGACATTGGCGATGGTTGGCGTGACAGTTTGGGCGACGGTAAACGTGCGTGGCGGCGTGGACACCGGGCCATCGCCATACAAGGCAAGTGCGTTGAGGCTGTAGGCTTTCACGCTCAATGAACTGACCACCTGGCTCCAGTTGCCGCTGGCATTGGCGGAGGGTTCATGCAGTGTGCTGGTGCCATCGCGCAAGCGGATTTTCTGGTTGGGGCTGGCCGTGCCGCCGACGGTGACGGAGCGGTCAAATGTAGTGCCACCGTTCGCGACCACGCCTTTGGAATCGGTGACATTGGCGATGGTTGGCGTGACAGTTTGGGCGACGGTAAACGTGCGTGGCGGCGTGGACACCGGGCCATCGCCATACAAGGCAAGTGCGGTGAGGCTGTAGGCTTTCACGCTCAATGAACTGACCACCTGGCTCCAGTTGCCGCTGGCATTGGCGGAGGGTTCATGCAGTGTGCTCGTGCCATCGCGCAGGCGGATTTTCTGGTTGGGACTGGCCGTGCCGCCGACGGTGACGGAGCGGTCAAATGTAGTGCCACCGTTCGCGACCACGCCTTTGGAATCGGTGACATTGGCGATGGTTGGCGTGACAGTTTGGGCGACGGTAAACGTGCGTAATGGCGACACCGGGCCATCGCCATACAAGGCAAGTGCGGTGAGGCTGTAGGCTTTCACGCTCAATGAGCTGACCACCTGACTCCAGTTGCCGCTAGCATTGGCGGAGGGTTCATGCAGTGTGTTGGTGCCATCGCGCAAGCGGATTTTCTGGTTGGGGCTGGCCGTGCCGCTGACCGTGACGTTTGTGTCGAATGTGACGCCGTTGTCGGGGATTTCGGCTCCCTTGGCATCGATCACTGAATCGATCGTCGGCGACATCCATCCAGCTATCAGCAGATCGAGCGTTGCCGAATACTCGTACCGCCCTGTGGCGGCTCGCAACAACACATAAATCACCTTCACGTTTCTTCCGATATTGGGGGTCACGAACCGTACATCCACTCTGAATCGCACAGGCCGGCCTGCGGTCACTGTCGTGATGGGCGCCCAGTCACTGGTACTGCCGAGGGGATGATCCCCACGCCAGTAGTAGGTGACGATGTCATCCTTTTCTGTATTCGCCCCGATCAGTACATGAACCATGTCGAACAAGTTGGTCGGATCCAGCATATCCGGCGGATCGGCTTCCTCGACCACCGGTATCGGCAGCGTGGCGCGAATTTTCTCGACCTTGGCCAGCAACCGTTCGGATTCAGTGACGCCGTAGAGCGCCGCTTGGTCGTTGGACACCCGGTATGAAACATCGAGGCTGCCATTGTCGAGCACGCTGATATGCTCATTGTCGACATGCAAGGTGACGATCCCTGCCTTTGCGTCGTTGGCGGTGACGGTATATTCAGCTTCGTGCGCATACGGGTTACCGTTGGATCGCTCGCCTTTCCACAGCAGGTTGATGAAGTCGCCGCTGCCTATGCCCTGATACCGGAGGTCCGCGGTGGCGCGAGGTTCGTCTGGCTCCAGCTTGTCGCCGCGAAGCTCACGAATGGTCGGCTCTGGCAGCATCACAACGTCACCCACCACGTCGGCAAAAGTGCGCCTGGATGAGAGCGTCTCGCCATTCTTTTTCTTCAACAGAAATGAAGCATCCGCCAGGCCCATGGCGATGGCTCTTATATCCGCGTAGGACACTTCCCAATCCAGAATGGTCGGTATGCTGTTCACGGTTTTACACGCTGAACGGATCAATGGCTTACCGGTCTTGGGCGTGCCGATGAAGGAAAAGATCACTTCGTCTCCGAGAGCGAAATCCTTGCTCTGCACATGAACCTGAATCGTGACGTTCTGTTTGTTCAGATCCCTGATCGTAATGATGCCGTTGATCGATTGTTCGATGACGGGCGCTTCCAGGCGCCAGCCACCGGCATCAACGCGAACGCGCGTGCTTTGCGAACGCCGGACCGCCCAGTTAAAGACGATATCGCGAATGTGATAGCGCACTAGCAATGCCACACTGTCTCCCCCGGCCAGAATGGCTGCCTGGTCGGCGATGATCACGATGGGGGTTTTTCTATCGGCCTCATCCTGTGTCACGGTATGGGGCGCAAGAATGTTGTTGGCGCTCCCCCAATGCACCAGGATCGTGTCACCCACTGCCATTTCCGGGTAGAACGGAATGGTAAAGGGCACGCCTTTTTTCGCCCACTCGGCATCAATACCTTGCTGCACGACATCTTCGGGCAACTGCACCGGATGCAGCTCGGAATGCCCGTCCGGCAGATGCGGCGCCTTGTCGCGACCGCCGGGGTTCGTGAGTTTGACCAATAATCGCGACGCCACCGAATCGTCATCGGGCGTCGTCTGGCCAGCTCGCAGCAACCGGTAATAGCAGCTTTCGACCCAGCCTGGTTTCACGAGCGCCGCAGGCAAATAGAAGAACAGCGTTTTATTGACTTCGTCAGACGCTACCTCTCTGGTGAAGACCTCTATGTCATCCCAAAAAATGAAGAGCATGTCGCGCTCACTCATGCCGATGTACGGATTGATCGCACACAACATACCGTCGGGGTTGTCTTTGACCATTGCGATATTGATGCCGCCATCTCCGTCTTTAATGGGACGAACAATACCCGCGATCAGCAGGGGACGAAGCGACCGCGTCTCGTTGTCGTCGACGTGGGGGAACAGGTAGATATTGTCGGAGGGCATGTCGAAGTTCCTGTCGTGGGGGGAAACAACTTCAGGCATTGAGAAGTCTGTTTGATCGAGCCCCGACAGGGAAAGCGTGCCTGCTGCTTGCGAGTGGTTTGTGGGTGCACATGATCAGGAACTCCGTTCAGAAAGGTGACGGAGTAATTGAACGTTGTATGGGAAAATTGCGCACCTGTCAGATCTGACAGGTGCGCAGGGATTTTCGACGAATGGTAGGAGGCGAGAGTCTGTCTCGGTTCCCGTATGGATCAGCATCAGTCCTTGAGAATGTCGCGATCCTTGGTTTCCGGCAGGAAGAACGTACCGAGTATCGCCGTCATTACCGCTATCACGATCGGATACCACAGCCCGTAATAAATATCCCCGGTGGCCGCGACCATTGCGAAGGCTACAGTCGGTAGGAACCCGCCGAACCAGCCATTGCCGATGTGATAGGGCAGCGACATCGAGGTGTAGCGGATGCGGGTCGGGAACAGCTCGACGAGCCACGCCGCAATCGGGCCGTACACCATGGTCACGTAGATCACCAGAATGGTCAGTAGCAGCAACATCATCGGGTAATTGGTTTTCGCCGGATCGGCTTTCTCCGGGTAGCCCGCCTCCTTCAGTGCGCTGCTCAGATTGGCGGTAAACGAATCGTTGCGCGCCTTGAAGTCAGCGGCGGGCAGGGCGCTGCCCTCGAAGCTCTCGACGACCTTGTCACCGATGCGCACTTGCGCGACGGTGCCGGGCTCGGCCTCGACGTTCTCGTAAGGAATCGCGCGTTTCGCCAGCAGGGTCTTGGCCAGGTCGCAGGAACTGGTGAATCTGGCCTTGCCCACCGGGTCGAACTGGAACGAGCACTGATCGGAATTGGCGATCACCTTGACCGGGTTTTTCTCCTGGGCGATGAACACGTCGGGGTTACCGTACTGGGTCAACGCATGGAAGATCGGGAAGTAAGTCAGCGCTGCCAGAATGCAGCCGACCATGATGATCGGCTTGCGGCCGATGCGGTCGGACAGGCTACCGAAGATCACGAAGAACGGCGTGCCGATCAACAGTGATCCGGCGATCAACAGGTTGGCGGTCTGAGGGTCGATCTTCAGCGTCTGCAACAGGAAAAACAGCGCGTAGAACTGCCCGGTGTACCAAACCACCGCCTGACCGGCTGTACCGCCGAGCAGCGACATGATCACCACTTTGAGGTTGTCCCAGCGCGCGAAGGATTCAGTCAGCGGCGCCTTGGACGCCTTGCCTTCAGCCTTCATCTTCTGGAACACCGGCGACTCGCTCAGTTGCAGGCGGATGTACACCGAAACGATCAGCAGCAGGATCGACAGCAGGAACGGAATCCGCCAGCCCCAGGCTTCGAACGCTTCGGTGCCCAGCGCGGTGCGGCAGGCGAGGATCACCAGCAGCGACATGAACAGACCCAGGGTCGCGGTGGTTTGAATCCATGAAGTGAAAAAGCCGCGTCTGCCCGGTGGTGCATGTTCGGCCACGTAAGTCGCCGCGCCGCCGTACTCGCCGCCCAGCGCCAGGCCTTGCAGCAGGCGCAGGGTGATCAGGATGACTGGCGCGGCGACGCCGATGGTTGCGTATCCGGGCAGTAGACCAACGATAGCCGTGGACACACCCATGATCACAATTGTGATCAGGAACGTGTGTTTGCGCCCGATCATGTCGCCAAGCCGGCCAAACACGATGGCGCCGAACGGCCGCACGGCAAACCCGGCGGCGAACGCCAGCAAAGCGAAGATGAACGCGGTGGTCTCGTTGACGCCTGCAAAAAAGTGCTTGGCGATGATCGCCGCCAGTGAGCCGTAAAGGTAAAAGTCGTACCACTCGAACACCGTGCCCAGGGACGAAGCGAAGATGACCTTGCGCTCCTCCTTGGTGATGCCGCCGCTGCGAGGTGGATTGCCTGTGGGTGTCGTGTCGATTGTGGTCATGGGTGTACTCCGTCGTACGTGTTTTTTGTAGGCCGGAGTTCCCCATTACCGCTTTATCGCACTCTGGCCTTGTGGCGTATGCCGCAATTGCTGTCGCGTGAAACTTGCACAGTCTGACCGCCTCGCGGGTGTGCGAGGTTTCCTGAAGCATAATCAGCTTCTGACAGATATCCACTCGCTAGCATCTGTACTTACGCCTTCACCCAGCGCTGGCGGCTCCACGCACTCAACCAGTCCACCGCAAACACCAGCACCAGCATTGCCAGAATCACCGTGCTGGCCTGTGCTTCCTGAAACAGGCTCAGGCTCACATACAGCATCTGCCCCAATCCGCCCGCGCCGACAAAACCCAGCACGCTGGCCATGCGGATGTTGTTTTCCCAGCGGTACAGGACGTAGGCGAGCAGTTGTGGGGCGAGGTTGGGCAGGGTGCCGTAGCAGAAGGCGAGGATCGGATTACCGCCCTGCAAGCGGATCGCTTCGGCCGGTTGCGGCGGGGTGTTTTCCAGCGCTTCGGCGAACAAGCGGCCAAGCACGCCAGTGGTGTGCAGGGCGAGGGCCAGCGTCCCGGCGTTTGGGCCCAGCCCGGCGGCGAGCACCATCAGCGCGGCCCAGACCAGTTCCGGAATGGCCCGCAGAGCATTGAGCAGCCATCGCGAAGCACTGCGCAGCGGCCAGCCGAAACGTCCTGCGGCGGGCAGGGCGAGGACGATGCCCAGCAGCGCGGCGAGCAGGGTGCCGAGCGCCGACATGGCCAGGGTTTCCAGCGAGCCATGGAGGATCGCTTTCAAGTAATCGGCGCTCAGATCCGGGCTGAGAAAGCGCTGCACATACGCGCCCATCTGTTTCAGGCTGGTGGCACTGCCGAGCTCGCCTAGGTCGAGCCCTAAGTAGATGAACGAAGCGATGACGGCCACGCCGATGCCGGCGATCAGCAACAGATTGATCAGACGGTTCATGCCAGCCTCCAGCGCAGCAAACGGCTGAGTTGATCGGCCACCAGCACCAGCAGCAGGAACGTCAGCAGAATGCTCGCGACCTCACCGCCGGCGAACATACGGATCGACAGGTCGATTTGCTGGCCCAGGCCACCGGCGCCAACAAAACCCATCACCACCGAAGCGCGGATCGCACACTCCCAGCGATAGACCGTGTACGAGAGCAATTCCCCGGCGACATTCGGCAAGATTCCATAAGCAAAACTCGCCAGTCGACCGCTGCCCGACTGCAACAGCGCGTGCGCCGGACGCTGGTCGGTGGATTCGAAAATCTCTGCGTAGACCTTGCCGAGCATGCCGCTGTAGGTGATCGCAATCGCCAGCACGCCCGCCGCCGGGCCGAGGCCCACGGCGCGCACGAACAACAGCGCCCAGACGATTTCCGGCACGCTGCGCAGGAAGATCAGCAACCCACGAACCGGCCAGCGCAACAAACGACCGAAACGACTTGGCACGCCACCCCGTGAAGCG
This sequence comes from Pseudomonas sp. A0308, assembly GCF_044218815.1. Lineage (NCBI taxonomy): Bacteria > Pseudomonadati > Pseudomonadota > Gammaproteobacteria > Pseudomonadales > Pseudomonadaceae > Pseudomonas > Pseudomonas sp. A0308. Next base: position 614,650 of record NZ_CP162581.1, on the reverse strand, counting down.
GCAGACAGCGACAAGGCACGGCTGGCGAGCAAACTGGCGGGCACCGCCAGCAACAGCGCCAACGCCATGCCTGCCGTGGCAATCGCCAGGGTTTGCAGCGTGGCTTTGAACAGTAACTGCAAAAAATCTTCATCGTGAGCGGGCGGCCAGAACTGCGCGACAAACCGGCCCATTTCATTCTGACTGTCGGGCAGCAGCACGGCCAGATTCAGCTCGCTGAGCTGGATTCCCGGCCACAGCACCGCAATCGCCAAAACCGTCAGCAGCAGACGCGGCCACGCCGCGGGATCGCGTGAAGCGGCCCTCAGCATCGCGGAATCTGCACAGGCAAAGGCGCAACTGCCGAGGGCGGCGATTGCAGATGTTCATTGGCGTACAGCGCGTCGAGCATGTCGTGGCTGACTTGATCGGCAGGGCTGTCGAACAGAATTTGCCCGTCACGCAAGCCGATGATGCGCGGGAAGTGCGACAGCGCGAGGTCCACCGCATGCAGGCTCGCCACCAGCGTGACGTTATGTTCGCGGGCATGACGCGACAGCACCGTCAGCGTGTGCCCGGCCATGACGGGATCCATCGCCGACACCGGCTCGTCGGCCAGCAGAATCTCCGGCGCCTGATACAGCACCCGAGCGATGCCGACGCGCTGCAACTGACCGCCCGATAGTTGTTGGCAATGGGCGAACAATTTATCGCCCAGATCGAGCCGTGCCAATGCCGCGCGGGCGCCGGGCACGTCGAGTGGATGCAGCAGGTTCAGCAGGCTTTTACCCAAGCTCCATTGCCCGAGTTTGCCGGCCAGCACCGCCGTGACCACGCGCTGGCGCAGCGGTAGGGGCGGCGCCTGATGCACCAGGCCAATACGCGCGCGCAGGCGTTGTCGCTGGCGGGCAGACAAGTGCCATGCGCGTTCGCCGAGTACTTCGACCTCGCCGCTGCTGGGCCGCAGTGCGGTGGCCAGCAGGTTGAGCAAACTCGATTTACCGGCCCCGGACGAGCCGATGATCGCGACTTGTTCGCCGACGCCAATCTGCAAGTCGACGCCGCGCAGGGCATCGACTCCATTGGCGTGGCGCAGGCTGACGTGGGTGAGGCGTAGCGTCATTTCAGCAGATCGGCAGCGCGGGCGGCTTCCTCGATGCCCTTGTAGTTCTCAGGCTTGGTGTCGATGAAACGGCTGGCAGCCTGCAGATCGAGAATCTTCTTCTGTTCAGGGTTGGCCGGATCCAGATCAAGGAAAGCTTTTTTGATCTTCGCCGCCAGCGCCGGGTCGAGTGTGCCGCGCACAGTCCAGTTGTAATCGAAGTACGACGGAGTGGTGGCGAAGACTTTGACCTTGTTGGTGTCGACCTTGCCGGCGTCCACCAGTTTCTGCCAGACACTGGCGTTCAACACACCGGCGTCGACCTTGCCAGCCTGCACCCAGGCAACCGTGGCGTCGTGGGCACCGGAGTAGGCGACGCGACTGAAATACGCTTCAGGCTTGATACCGTCGTTTTTCAGCATGAAGTAGCGCGGCATCAGGCTGCCGGAAGTCGACGACACGGAACCGAAAGCGAAGGTCTTGCCCTTCAGATCGGCCAGGCTTTTGACGTTCGGGTCGGCGGTGATGAATTTGCTGGTGAACTGCGCATCCTGTTCGCGCTGCACCAGCGGAATCACCGGAGTGGTAGCGTCGGTCTTCAGGCGTGCCTGCACAAACGTGAAGCCACCCAGCCAGGCCATGTCGAGACGGTCGGTGGCCAAGGCTTCAACCACTGCCGGGTAATCGGCCACCGGGACGAACTGCACCTTCATGCCCAATTGCTGTTCCAGATACGCACCCAATGGCTCGAACTTGCGCAGCAGTTCAGTCGGGGCTTCATCGGGAATGGCGCTGACCTTCAATACATCAGCGGCTTGCGCCATCAGCGCGGAAAAGGACAGGGCCAGGCCGGCCGTCAGTGCCAGGGTTCGTTTGAGCATGGAATTCTCCGTTTCGTGAGCGTCAAAGTCGAAGCGCCGCCGTTGTGCAGTCGAGGCTGGGCGCAAAGTCAGGTTAGACGAAACGGCGAGGTTATACGCATTCGAGGGTTTAAAGGCCAGCGCGCATCAGCGTTGGCCACACTTGATGCACCCCGACAACCCCTGTAGAAGCTGCGGCACGCTGCGATCTTTTGATCTTGTTGTTAAAGATCAAAAGATCGCAGCGTGCCGCAGCTCCTACAAGGGGCAATCAGTGCTTTTCGGGGAGTCTGGCGATCACCTTGATCTCGAAGTCGAAACCATACAGCCAGGTCACGCCAACGGCGGTAACGGTCGGATGCGGCGCCTCGCCCCAGAACTCCGTCAGCACGATGTTCCAGATCGTCTCGAACTTCGATTGCGGATCAACCATGAAAATCGTGACGTCGACCACATCCTCGAACGTGCAACCGGCCTCGTCGAGAATCGCGTTCAGGTTATTGAAGGCCTGACGCACCTGGTTCTGCAGATCCGGCTCGGGCGTACCGTCCTCCGTACTGCCGACTTGGCCCGAGACAAACAGAAAACCGTTGGAGCGGATCGCCGGAGAGTAGCGATGGCGCTCGTAAAGGGTCCGGCGGGTAGGTGGGAAAACAACATCGCGCTGTGTCATGGGGGTGTCTCCATCAATGAGGTGATGGCCCAACTTTAGGGATTTGCAGGTGCGCGATAAACGCGCAAGCTTGGCGTTAACTGTTTGTGAAACCCAAACAATCGGAAGCCGAGCAATGGACCGTTTTGATGCAATGCAGGCGTTTGCACGGGTGGTCGAGGCGGGGAGCTTCACCAAAGCCGCTGAAACCCTGCACATGAGCAAGACCACCGTGACGCAACTGGTCCAGCAGTTGGAGGCGCGGTTGCGGGTCAAATTGCTCAATCGCACCACGCGCAAGGTCAATGTCACGGCTGACGGTGCGGCGTATTACCAGCGCGTGATCAAGTTGCTGGCCGACATGGAGGACGCCGAAACCAGTTTGCCCGGTGCCTCGGTATCGCCACGTGGACGATTGCGCGTGGATGTGCCGAGCCCGTTCGCTCGCTTGATTCTGATCCCGGCATTGCCCGAATTTCACGCGCGGTATCCAGACATCCAAATCGATATGGGCGTCAGCGATCGCATCGTCGACATCATCGATGAGAACGTCGACTGCGTGGTGCGTGGCGGCGAGTTGCTGGACCAGTCACTGATGGCGCGCAAGGTCGCGGATCTGCCATTGGGCGTGTTTGCCGCGCCCGACTACCTCGCTCGCTCCGGCACGCCGATGCATCCGCAGGAGCTGGAAGATTCCCATCATCGCGTGGTTGCGTTCCTGTGGGCGCGCACCGGCAAGCCCATGCCGTATGCCCTGCATAACGATAAGCAAAGCCTGCAGATCAAGGGTCGCCATGTTTTGGCAGTCGACGACGGCAATGCCTACCTTGCGGCGGGTCTGGCCGGCATGGGCGTGCTGTGGCTGCCCAGGTACATGTCCGACGCCCCGGTGGCGCGCGGCGAGCTAGTGCCGCTGTTCGAGGGCTGGCAACTTGAATCGATGCCTCTCTACATCGCGTATCCGCCGAACCGGCATATCAGCTTGAAGTTGCGAGTATTTATCGATTGGGTTGTGGAGTTAATGGCATAGCAGGCGTGTGGTGCGCTTTTTGCTTGGACGTGCTCAATGTCGTCAAATAACTAACACATCCGGCAACCCGAAAGCCTGCGGCGTTGACCAGAGTAGCGTTGAGCTCAAGGAGCTTTACTCATCATGAATATGTACATCGATATCGTCGGCGCCTGCAATCTGAGCTGCCCCTCTTGCCCGATGGGCAACTCGGAAAACCTCAACTTCAAAAAAGCCATGCAACTCGACATGTTCCGGCAGATCGTCGAGAAGGCCAAACGCGAAGGCGTTCGAGCGATTTTTCTCTACAACTGGACTGAGCCTTTGGTGCATCCGAAGATCGGCGAGTTCATCGAGATCATCAATGCGGCCGGCATGAATAGTGGCGTCAGCACTAACCTGAACCTGGCCAAGAACATGGAAAAGGCCTTGTTGGCCGAGCCGGGTTTCTTCCGTATTTCGCTGTCAGGGTTTTACCAGGAGACCTACGCAAAGGGGCATGTAGGGGGGGATATCGAAGTTGTAAAACAGAACATGATCACGCTGAGTGAAATAGTGCAGCGTCATGGTCTGAACACCCATGTCGAGGTTTATTACCATCGGTATCTGGACAACCTGGCGGAAGAAGCACTGATGCGCGAGTTCAGTGAGCGTCTCGGCTTTACATTCAGCACGGGTTACTCCGTGATGATGCCGCTGGAGAAGGCGCTGGCCATTGTCGAACGCGACCCTTCCGTGACCGACACTGACCACGAGACCCTGAAAAGGCTGGCATTGCCGCCTTACGACGATCTGGTCAATGTCGTACAACACTTCCACAAGCAAGCGTGCACACTCAAAGATGACTGGTTGGTGATCGACTGCAACGGCAATACAGTGCTTTGCTGCACCATCTTCAATCAAAGCGAATATCAGGTCGGAAAGTATCTGGACATCAATGTCGACGAATTGATGACGCGTAAAAACACGCAGAAAAACTGTGTCGACATGTGCAATCGGTGCGTAAAGAAGGGGATGCACATCTACGCGATGTACCCCGGCAAGGGCGTGCTTGAAAGTCATGCAATCAATCGCATGATCGATTTCCAGCAACGCACCATTGCGGGTTTGCCGATTGATAGCGAGCAACTCGGCCGGGCCGGCGAGGTCAGTTCCGAAAATTTCGATGAAGCCCAATACCTTCAATTGAACGATGACGTGCGCCACGCCGTTTCCACCGGCGCTTTCACCAGCGGCTATCAGCACTACGTGCTCTTCGGTCGCCTGGAAGGGCGAGTGGGCGCCGGGCTTTTTTCAGCGGTGTAAACGCAGTCAGGATGACCCGGTCAGTAATAGGCGTGATTGACTCCGGCGCGGTTCAGGCCAACTATCGGCGCATAACAACATGACCGATGGACCAGACCTTGATCGAACGACGTCAATTCAGCGGGGGCATGAAGGGCAAAAACCTCCGCTATCTGAATGAGCAATCCGCTGACCAGACCCGCGTGACGCGCGCGGGTTTTTTACTGCTTGAACACTTTTCGCTGCCGGCCTTCACCCAGGCGCTGGACACGATCATCACCAGCAATCTGTTGCGCGCAGAGCTGTTTTCTACGCGCACGTTTGGCTTGAGTGAAGCTGAGGTCATCAGCGATCTGGGATTGGTGATTCGGCCAGATGCGCGGATTGATCTGGCGGCACTTCAGGATCTGGATTTGTTGGTGGTGTGCGGCGGCTATCGAACCGAACTGCGCGCCAGTGACGAGTTCATCAACCTGTTGAAAGCGGCAGCAGAACGCGGTGTCAGCCTCGCCGGTTTGTGGAATGGCGCGTGGTTTCTGGGCCGCGCCGGATTGCTCGACGGCTATCGTTGCGCGATCCACCCGGAACATCGCCCGGCGCTGACCGAAATCGCCAAGACCACCCACGTCAGCAGCGAACCCTACGTCATCGACCGCGACCGACTCACGGCATCAAGCCCGTCGGGGGCGTTTCACATGGCACTGGACTGGATCAAGAACCTCCACGGCAAGGCCCTGGTCGAGGGCGTCGAGGATATCCTCGCCTTCGAGGAGTCGCGTTATCGACGGATCAAACCGGATGAAAATATCTGCGTCAGCGCACCGCTGCGTGAAGTGGTGAAGCTGATGGACGCCAACCTGGAAGAACCTTTGGAGCTGGAGCAACTGGCGGTCTACGCCGGCCGCTCCCGCCGCCAGTTGGAGCGCTTGTTCAAGGAACAGCTCGGCACCACACCGCAGCGCTATTACCTGGAATTGCGCATCACCGAAGCACGGCGCTTGCTGCAACACACCGAGCTTTCGCAGGTGGAAGTGCTGGTGGCGTGCGGGTTTGTTTCGCCGAGTCATTTCAGTAAGTGCTATAGCTCGTATTTTGGGTATCGACCTTCGAAGGAAAAACGCCTCGTCAAATAACCCAAACCGTTACCAGCCCGAGTTCACTTCGGTTTTTCCAGGCCGATGTTGTTTACGGTGACTGATCTGATGCGGCGCGGGTGGCTTGCCTGACATCCGGTAAGGAAATATTCCAAATTTGATGCCGCCCGAAGCAAGATAATTCCGGGCCCAGATCCCTCCCCATAATGGTTGGAAGAATTCATGCTGACCGCTTTTTTGCAGTACCCGGTTTCATTTGGCGACCCAGCAGCAAACTTCAATAAAATTCGCGATGCTGTTGACTCGGAACAATTTGATCTCTTGGTAATGCCCGAGCTTTGCACCATTGGTTATTTTCACGAATCGCGTGAGGCATTGTTTCTTTATGCTGAATCGGCACTCGATGGGCCAACGGCGCAGTTTTTACTGCAGCTGTCGGCAGACAAGAATGCAACGCTGATTGCGGGCATCGCCGAGCGTGACGGCGATCAAATCTACAATACGGCGATTGTCGTATCGCGCGGGCGCTGGCTGGGGAAACAGCGCAAGTGCCACCTGTCTCGTATAGAAAAGCTGATCTTCACCCCAGGCGATTCATTAGCGTGTTTCGATGACGGAATCTGCCGTTTCGGCGTTCTTACCTGTTTCGACCTTTGGATGCCAGAGGCCGCTCGCCTGTTGGTGCGCCAAGGTGCGCAGTTACTGTGTTGTCCAGCCAATTATGGTGGGCCTTGGACAACCCAGCTTGCGCGCATTCGCGCAATGGAAAACGCCACTCCGCTGATCTGTGCCAATCGTACGGGTGTGGAAATGTATGCGGGCGCAGAGGCGACATTCCGAGGTGAAAGCCAAATTGTCGGGCCTATGGGAGAAGTCTGGATTTGCGCCACAGAAGAGACGTCGCTGGGTTTGTCGATAATCGACCCGGCTGCACACGTCCTCAAGGCGAATCCTATGTGCGATGACTTGATGGCAGAGGCAAGCCGCTATGCTTTATCAGGCCCACACTTAAAATGAACCTACGGAAGTAACGCTATTTGGCCCAACTCTTTGCCAAGGCACCTCAGGACCAGGGCATGCAGGCTGTTTAAACACTATTCCGCATGCACGTTTAACTTACACGCATTGTTACGCCATAACGGCTACACCACCTTGCGCCGTTGCCTACGCGTACGCCAGAATCCGCCGGCTTACGCGCTTTGAGGCGGGCTGTATCGTTTCCCTGTCACTGCAAAACAGTGATCGGGTTTGGTAGCCCGTCCTCTAAGCGTAATGCGCCGCTATATACAGTCTCCTTTCGGGACTCGGTTTTATATGGTGGCCATGCGTGGGGCTCTTTCGGGAGCGCCGGGGTTTACTCGCTTAGACCGGTCTACCAACCTGCGTAATGGTCACCACCCTCGTTTGGTAGCGTGAGTGATGGCTCCTTATTTTTTGCTAAGCGAGTGTCATCTATGTTCAAAATCACGCCCAACCCGCCAGAAACCGATCCAATCCCCTACGACGCAGCGCTCGAACCTCAAAACATCAAAGAGGCAACAGAACGCGCGATCAACTTCTATCTCAATCCCTCGGCATTGAAGACTTCAATCCCCACACGCAAGACCGGCCGAATCTATCTCATCGACCCCACGGTGGATGACGAAACGCTGCTCGTCGAGGCCTACGAAACCTTGTCGTCTGCCAGTGACATGGCGCGTGAGTTCGCCGAGTTGATGGAGGGGCCGCATCGCAAAAAGATGCTGGTGCTGCAGCAGGTAATCATGCTCAGCGAACTGGTGGTCGGGCGAGTCCTGGATAACCAGCGCTTGCCGCAATAGTCGCGATGCAGATGAGTGAGGGGGCTTGCTCCCTCATTGCACACAAGCGTCTGCGGTCGCGATCGTGACGCTTCAGGCCTTCTGGCTCTTATGGAGTTTCAGCTGATGTCCAAGAAACCCGAACCACCCGTCACAGATCCGGCATCGCCGTACGTATCACCCAACTCAAGAAAACTCCACGAAGCGGCAGAGCGTGCGCTTGACCATTACCTGCTGCCAGCAGCCGGGATCATGGCAACACCCTATACGCCCAGCACTATGTTCATGGTCAACCCGCAGTCCAACGCCGAGTCCTTGCTGACCAATGCCAGCGGCTCTTTAGCGTCTGCCACGGTCATGCTCGGTAACTTTGCAGGGCTGCTGGAAGGGTCGAACCGTCATACCTTGTTGGGTATCGCCCAAGTGGTCATGTTGGGAGAGTTGGCGGTCAACAAGGCGTTGGATATCGTTGTGCCAACGGAGTAATTACGCACGTTAGCCATTAAGCAGTCAGCCTGAGCGGTTGACTGCTTTTTTGTGCGGGTAGGGGAAGACTTTTAAAGGTGATCCGCATCAATCACAGCCTTGGCAAACGCCTGCGGATCTTCCTGCGGTAAGTTGTGGCCAATGCCACCGTTGATCAGCCGAAACTCGTACTTGCCGGTAAAGCGCTTGGCGTAATCCTCCGGCGCCGGGTGCGGTGCACCGTTGGCGTCGCCTTCCAGGGTGATGGTCGGCACGCTGATCGATGGGGCGGTGGCCAGTTTCTGCTCCAGCGCCGCGTATTTCGCCTCGCCCTGCACCAGGCCCAGGCGCCAGCGGTAATTGAACACGGTGATGTCAACGTGATCGGGGTTCTCCAGCGCTTTGGCGGAGCGATCGAAGGTTGCGTCATCGAACTTCCACTGCGGCGAAGCGGTTTGCCAGATCAGCCTGGCGAAGTCGTGGGTGTTCTTCGCATAACCAGCGCGGCCGCGGTCGGTGGCGAAGTAGAACTGATACCACCACTGCAATTCAGCCTTGGGCGGCAGCGGGTTCTGCCCGGCCGCCTGATTGCCGATCAGGTAGCCGCTGACCGACACCAGCGCCTTGACCCGCTCCGGCCAAAGCGCCGAGACGATGTCCGCCGAGCGTGCGCCCCAGTCATAACCGCCGAGAACCGCTTGCTTGATCTTCAGCGCATCCATGAAGTCGATGACGTCACTGGCCAGCGCCGCCGGTTGGCCGTTGCGCAGGGTGTCTTTGGAGAGGAATTGCGTATCGCCATAACCCCGCGCATACGGCATCAATACGCGATAGCCTTTGGCCGCGAGCAATGGCGCGACTTCATCGTAGCTGTGAATGTCGTAGGGCCAGCCGTGCAACAGAATCACCACCGGGCCGTCGGCCGGACCGGTTTCGGCGTAAGCGACGTCCAGCACACCCGCCTTCACATGCTTCAGCGGACCGAACGGCGAGGGCGCGGAATAGCTCGCAGCCGCAGGTTCTGCGGTTTGGGCTTGAGCCGTACCCAAGGCGCCGAACAACGACAGCGCCAGAATCGAAAGTCCGAATGCGGTTTTGCGGGTGTGCAGTGCCATTTTCATGGTGACGTCTCCTGTGCGAACTGTCGGATGAGGGTTGCGAATGAACCCTTCAAACCTTGAGTGCATTTGAGCGCCGAGACGTATCTGACCTGTGTCGAAGAGGGGCGATGTTGAAATCCGCTGTATCGCGGCGGGGTAGGTACACAGTGTGATACACGCCGCCAAACGGGCCGATCATTGGGCTAAAACCGGCCAAGAAAATAAGTCGCTGTTTTAAAACAAAAAATATTTCATTTCGGGCTTCCCAAACGTAACGAATATTGATAAATTGCGCCCCGTTCTTGCAGTGATCCTCACGGAGCCGCTGACAAGTGCTGTAGGGGCGTCGCCAAGCGGTAAGGCAGCAGGTTTTGATCCTGCCATGCGTTGGTTCGAATCCAGCCGCCCCTGCCATTTATCAAAAAACGCCAACTTCGAAAGAAGTTGGCGTTTTTTTATGCCTGCGATTTGGCCTCGATGGAGCAGGGCAGGCGTGCGCGGCGCCGAAGCACCGCGCACGCCGACCACTCAGTGCGGTGCGCGCGGGATGGTTTTCATCAGGTCTTCAGGGCTGATGTGGCCAACCACGCTGCCCAGTTGCGGCAGGTTGAGGATGTGGCCTTTCATTTTGCCGATGATGTGCATCTCGCACGGCTTGCAGTCGAACTTCAGCGTCAGCACTTCATCGCCGTGGATCAACTGCATCGGCGCGACTTTGGTGCGCACGCCGGTCACGCCTTTGGCCTGTTTCGGGCACAGATTGAAGGAGAAACGCAGACAATGCTTGGTGATCATCACCGGCACTTCGCCTGCTTCTTCGTGCGCTTCGTACGCAGCGTCGATCAGCTTCACGCCGTGACGATGGTAGAAGTCGCGCGCTTTCTGGTTGTAGACGTTGGCGAGGAACGTCAGGTGCGAATCCGGGTACACCGGTGGCGGCGTGGTTTCGGCTTTGCGGCCGCCGCGCGGATGAGCGGCGACGCGGGCGGCGGTCAGCGCTTCGATCACTTCACGGCGCAGGGATTTGAGCTGCGAGTTAGGGATGAAGAATGCCTGTGGCGCATCGAGTTTGATGTCGGTGGCGTGGTACTGCGTGGTGCCGAGTTGGCCGAGCAAATCGCGCAACTGCTCCAGTGCCTGCTCAGGTTTGTTGGCAACGCCAAACGGACCGTTCAGGGTGACGCTGGCGCTGATGCCTTCTTCACTGGTGGCGGTGACTTCCAGCTGCTCTTCACGCAGACGCGCAGCCCAGCTCAGCGCCACGCGACGCTCGGAAGAGGTTTTTTGCAGCGCCTGCTGCCAGTTGTGATCGAGGTTACGATTCAACGGGTGGTTCGGACGCAGTTTGTACAGGCCTTCCGGCATTTCGTTCGGCTCGACGCGGTAGCGATAACGCTTCTCGCCGTCTTCTTCGAACTCGCCTTTTGGCTCGGCGATGTTGGCGCGGAAACCGACCACTTCACGCTTGACCAGTACGTTCAGACCGTCGCCGTTGGACAGCGGTTCGTGGGTCACGACCTGCATGTCACGCTTGCCGACTTTCTCGACCGTGCCCACCGGCAAACCGGTAAAGGTCGGCGAATCGAAGGCGCCGATGTCGATCTTGCGATCAGTCACGAAGTAATCGGTGCTGCCGCGGTGGAAGGTTTTTTCCGGATCGGGCACGAAGAAGTGCGCGGTGCGGCCGCTGGAAGCGCGGGCCAGGTCCGGACGATCTTCGAGCACGTCGTCGAGGCGCTGACGGTAATAGGCGGTGATGTTCTTCACGTAGCCCATGTCTTTGTAGCGTCCTTCGATCTTGAACGAGCGCACACCGGCTTCGACCAGGGCGCGGATGTTGGCGCTCTGGTTGTTGTCCTTCATCGACAGCAGGTGTTTCTCGTAGGCGATCACGCCACCCTTTTCGTCTTTAAGGGTGTACGGCAAGCGACAGGCCTGGGAGCAATCGCCACGGTTGGCGCTGCGCCCGGTCTGCGCGTGGGAAATGTTGCATTGGCCGGAGAACGCCACGCACAACGCGCCGTGAATGAAGAACTCGACGGCGGCGTCGGTTTCATCGGCGATCGCGCGGATTTCCTGCAGATTGAGTTCGCGAGCCAGCACCAATTGCGAGAAGCCGGCCTGATCGAGGAACTTTGCCCGTTCAAGCGTACGAATGTCGGTCTGGGTCGAGGCATGCAACTCGATCGGCGGAATGTCCAGCTCCATCACGCCCAGATCCTGGACGATCAATGCATCGACACCGGCGTCGTACAACTGATGGATCAGCTTGCGCGCCGGCTCCAGTTCGTTGTCGTGCAGGATCGTGTTGATGGTGGTGAAAATGCGCGCGTGATATTTACGGGCAAATTCCACCAGCCCGGCGATCTCGCTTACTTCGTTGCAAGCGTTGTGGCGGGCGCCGAAGCTTGGGCCACCAATGTACACGGCGTCGGCGCCGTGCAGGATCGCCTCGCGGGCAATGGCCACGTCGCGGGCAGGGCTGAGCAATTCCAGATGATGCTTGGGCAAGGACATAGTTTTTTTAGTCAGGCTGTCACGGTTGAGGCGCGCATTGTAGCCCCGAAATGCGCGCCGGGCACGCCCGTGCTGCCCGATGGCAAACGCCACCCTGCCAAACCCTGTGGGGGCAAGGTTGCTCGCGAAGGGGCAGGCACATCCAACATCAATGTTGCCTGGCCCGCCGCCATCGCGGGCAAGCCCGCTCCCACAGTGATTTGTGCCATACACAGATCTCGCGACCACCGCAAAACCCTGTGGGAGCGGGCTTGCCCGAGATGGCAGTGGATCAGTCAATAAAGATGTCGACTATCTGTGCGCCATCGCGATCAGGCCTTGGCAGCCATCGCTGTCACTTCCACGCGCATGCCTTCGACGGCCAGCGAGGCAACACCAACCGCCGCCCGCACCGGCCACGGTTTGGCGAAGAAGCGCTTGTAAACTTCGTTGAACGCGGCGCGATCAGCCATGTCGGTGAGGTAGATGGTCAGATGCATGACCCGGTCCATCGAACTGCCCGCGCGTTCCAGTGCAACTTTCAGCGCTTGTAGTGTGCATTCGCTTTGCTCGGTGATGCCGCCCAGTTCCAGGCTGCCATCGGCACGGGTCGGAATCTGGGTGGAAACCATGATCCCGCCGAAGGTCGCGACGTCGGAAGAAATGGACTCGGCATCCGGATCGGGCGTGAAGGTGATGTCTTGGTTGGCCATGTGGGTCCCTTGTCTGAGCGAGTAAAGATCGCCGCAGTTTACAGATTCGTTGCCGACATGGCCCGTTTGGTCAATCGAATGGAGGCCAGTCACGCTTCGCACCTCAGAGGCGGTCGCTCCCACACAGACAGAAAGACGAAACGTTTGTATAAGCGTGTATCAATCCCGGCCGGGTACACACGCCAATAACAAACCAAGAATTCACGACACATCAGCACTACAAGCCCTGTTCAAAGTGGCGTCACCACACACCACTGAGTTTGAGAGGGCAACATCATGCGCCGTCCATTGTTCCTGACTACTGCCGCCATACTTGCTTCGATGATCGGCATCGCACACGCCGCCGATACGCAGCCTAAAAGCTGGCAGCAAGGCCTGAGCCGAACTGATCTGGTTCGCCAGGATCTCGGCGCTGCCGACCGCGAAGTGATTCAGGCACGAGTCGATTTTGAACCCGGCGTGACCTCGCCACGTCATGCGCATCCGGGCGTGGAAGTCGCGTACGTGATCAGCGGCACATTTGAATATCAACTTGAGGGCAGGGCGCCCGTGACGCTGAAGGCCGGTGATTCGCTGTTTATTCCTGAGGGTGTGGCGCATATCGCCAAGAACATCGGTACTGACAAGGGCTCGGAGTTGGCGACTTACATCGTGAAGAAGGGCGACCCGCTGTTGATTCTCAAGCCATAGGGTTTAGTGCAGTGTCACAACCCGGCGACTCTCGCCAATCCGGATCCGGTCGAGCGCGCGGTTTAGTGCATCAAGTGCGTCGAGAAGGGCTTTGGCTTCCGCTTCTCGACCATCCCCCCACAAGCGTTCGGCCATTTTGTTTAGCGCCTGGATTGATCGCTCGATGTCTGCGGCGGTTGCGGCCTCTTTACTGGCCGGTTGTATCCTGGGCATTCGGTGACTTTCCTGCAAAACGGGTAGCTGCCGTTTTAGCACGATGCCTGCGTGCCGTGAAGTTCAAGGCAACATGGCGCCAACGTGCTTTAACTTTTTTAATGTGGGCGGTGATCTGGAATTCATCGACCCCCGCGGCATGGTTGCATCGACCTACAATCCTGCTTTACGCATGAGAGTTGAAGATTGCCTCAGTGCGGGTTTTAGCACTACGTGTGTTGCCCAAAGTGGCACTTTCCTCATGTTCCCGTCGTGGTTGATGCACTCGGTGAAACGTTATGAAGGAACGAGGCCGCGGATTTCCATTGCGTTTAACTTTGGCGCTTGAAGCCTGTTCAGGGCAGCCCGTGCAAGCCCAAGAGAAAATTTGAATTAGTCAGTTGCCTGTTCGGTCAAGAATTATGAGCGCAGTAAATCTGATGAGGTAACAGCGATGACTATCCAGGCAGAGACACTCGTACAACTGGCCGAAGCGCTCCAGGAGCGCGGCATGAATCTGGTTTCAGACGTCCACTTCACCCGCGCGCCTTACCGGCAGAACCACCGCTGGATCTGCACCGTAGAGTAGCGATCCTCAATGCCGGCGGCCTGGACCAACAGTTCGCCGCCGGCTCCTTATGCGCAAATTCGTGCTTGCACCATCAGTAAATCCGCACTGTTTCTCGAAGTACCAGTAGAACCGACGAAATCCTCCTCGTTAACTATCCTGTCACTGCAAGTACGCATCTGCTAACGAGGGCCGGGAAATGCCAGTGAGCTTTCGAAGTGATCTTGTCTTCGCCATCTTCCTGATCTGTCCTTTGCTGCTTTACGCAAGCACGGCTGGCAGTCCGCTTTATCTAGGTTCCTGGTATCTGTTAGGCGTGCCTTTGGTCACGTTGATACCGGGACTGATCCTGCGTGCCCCCGCGATGTTTCTGAGCGGAACAACCGTGGCTGCCATTACGACGCTGAGATTGACCGGGGAGGCTAGGGGGCTCCGGATCAGTCTCATGCCAATATTTTTACAGCCGGTTACAAGGCCGCACGCCCAGGAAGAGTACGCTGCAATGACGTCAGGTTCCTGATTGAGGTTGAAGGCACAACAGGGAATAGCAGTCGGTATATTCACATCGGTCATTTATCAGAGGGATGCGTGACCTTGTAAGAATTACTGAAGTGGAATGATACCTACGGCTACTTAATTAATAAGCGCATGAAAAACGGCAGAGGGAAATACATTGGCAAACTTATCGTGGAAAAATAAATGAACAGATTAATCTCCTTGCTTTTTTTGATAAGTTTTTCAATGCTTGCCAGCTGCGCGATGGCTAAACCTCGATGCGATGACTTTCTGGCAAAACTAAGCAACAAGCCTGATTTTGTAGAGTACGTGGAATGCACTCAAAACAATGATGAACAGGGAAAGCCTCTCATTGCTCGGTACCGCGTAAAAGGCTCAGACGCCCTTGAAGCGGAAAAATACATGAACCAGACTTTCAACCTTCCGATGCTCCGGTTTATCTGCTGCGGCTGGGACTCAACATTTTATTCTTATCGCGATAAAAAAAACCAGCGATGGTATCTGCTCGGCATGGGCTCCGAGGAGACGCCGGTGAACAAACGTAATTCGTGGTCAGAAATAAAATTCTTCAACATCACTGTATCCATCAATACCGAAGAGATCTGAGCACAGTTAGTAAATATGGATGATCACGTGTGCCGCGATGCCCATTAAGTAGATCGAAAGATTCGGGTGCGGGACGTTGCGCATGAACGGGTTCAATACTTGCGAAAACCGCTTCTGTAAATGTGCTTGATCCTCATCGAATTGACGAACAGCGCCTGGCAACACCTCCTCAATTGCCTTGTTATGAGCCGGCGCAACGCTGTGTTCGGCGACGATCATCTCAACGATCATGGTCAGCGCTTCTCCAAGAGAGCGCTGCTGCTGCGGCAAAACCTCCAATGCTTCAGCAGATCGGTGCGCGTTTTCTAGCGTCAGTATAGAAAACCCAATCTGACGTTTTTACACACTCAGGGCCAGAAGCGGACGATCGCCGCGCTCGAGAGCGCGGCATCAATCCATTGACTATACTCGTTGCTGACAAACTCGTTACTCAATTGTCTCGCGGCGAAGGCGCTTGTAAGGATTGTCGAAGTGCCTGAAAGCTGTAATTGCAGTTTTTAGCCATCGATTGCGGAGGGTCTCTTTAATCGTGCAGCACGAATGATAGCTTCAGCTGTGTCAGATCTGAAGCTTTGTGCATATTCGAAGCTACCGGGTGGGCATACCTGGATAGCGTTTCGATGTAACGAATTATTTCGGGGATATTTACCTGTAGAGTGGATCAGAATACGATGTGGACGGTATCTGCTGCTTTCATCAGGCGCGAGTAAATCATGTGAGTTTAGTGCATGACAAAGCGACTTTAATAGTGATCTTTAAAGATGCGTAAGGCCTCGGATAGACAAAATTCTAAACCGGATACAGACTCTACAAGCCCACATATAAATACAATATAATTGAGAGCTAAAAAATGAATGACGTTGACCCACCGACTGATCCCCCAAAAAACTTCAGTATAGTCATAGTGAATTACAAAACACCAGAAATCACTAAGATATGCTTGGAGTTATTGCGCCAACACCTTGGTAGCAACGGTGCCCCAATATGGGTGGTTGACAACTATTCGGCCGATGAAAGCACCCGGTACTTACGAACACTTGATTGGATCAATTTAATCGAACGATCTGTTTCTGAACCAGAACTAGGCCATATCGCACACGGCAAAGCACTCGACCTGGTTTTGGAGCGAATTGAAACTGATTACTTATTCTTGATGCACACCGATACGTTTATTTTCGATAAAAATGTCTTTCCGATGATGCTGAACAAATGCATAAAAAACAAAAAAGTCGTAGCCGTTGGGTGTGTAGAGCAAATAAATCGAGGCGCTGCGAGAACTGCTTGGCGCTTTAGTTCTCGACTATTAAAACATCACTATAGACGCCTTAAAATCTCTTTTGGATTACGATCCAGAGCACCAAAGCCCTATAGAGAAGTCTATTTGAAGAGCTTCTGCACATTGTGGAACTGCAAACTTGTAAAACAGCATGGCATGCACTTTTCGATGGATGATCGTGTTCCTGGATATACCCTTCAAGACCGCATGATCGAGCTTGGCTATGTCATTGAGTCTTTATCGCCACGTAAAATTTTCAGCTATCTCGATCATATCCAGTCCGGCACTGTCGCAGCGGCTGGCGGCTATGGAGAGACTCATAGACGAACCAGAATGTACAACAATATACTTAAGCGCCTGAACAAATTTAACAGTAATGATTAAACCACACGGGCATGCACGAACCGTGCGTTCGAATTTGCTTTAGTCACCACAAGTCGTTGTATTAAATATCGGAGTAACAATGGCAGTCATTACTCAAACACTACCCATGAAACTTTCACCTGAGCTTGATTTCGACCAGAACAGCGCCAGCGCCTTTGGTGATTCATTGGCTAGTCACTATATTCAGGCTACGCCATTTCCGCACATAGTCATCGAAAATTTCTTGCATGAAGATCTGATTGCAGGTATTTGCTCAAATTTCCCGGTCGAACCAACCAACAACGAAATGCTCTACGAACGCGGCTATAAAGGGCAACGAAAACGCCAAATCAGCCCAAATGAATGCTCTCCATTTTTAAAGACTATTTTCAATGCTTTCAACTCCGCACCCATGCTGCAATTTCTCGAGAAGTTAACAGGCATCGAAGGATTGATACCTGACCCCTACTTTACCGGCGGTGGTTTGCATGAAACGAAAAGTGGTGGTTTTTTGGGGGTGCACTCGGACTTCAGGCTCAATAAAAAGCTTAATGTCGAGCGCAGGCTGAATATCATTATTTATCTAAATAAGGACTGGAAAGAAGAATATGGGGGCAATTTGGAATTGTGGGACATCCAGATGAAGACCTGCCTTAAGAAAATCCTGCCTGTTTACAATCGCTGCGTCATTTTCAATACAGACAAAGACAGCAATCATGGGCACCCAGAGCCTTTAACAACCCCAGAGCACATCACCCGCAGGTCGATAGCGCTTTATTACTATACCGCCAGTACCTTGGCGATCGATCCCACTCAAAGAAACAAAACTCACTACAAACCTCGGCCGAAAGATCGTTTCAGCCTCAAGTACTATATGAATAAAATATTCAAGAAGAAAAAATAAGCTATACAGCCAGTCGATTGAGTTCGTGCTTTTTAAGCTTTAACCTGCGAATCCGCATTCGCTTTGCACGCTCAATCGCAGCTATGCAGTCACTTGTTGATCTCTTCACTCGTTTCACAGTCGCGGCATTACCGGCTGTCGGCTTTGGGTCGGTTGCGGCCCTTCGCAATTGGCAAACTCCGGTCAATTTCAGCCATTGCTGACCCGCAACTTCACGCCCCGCGGAATTCAGTCAACCTCAATCGGGATTCCCCCGCAGTGGTGAACCACGCTTGCTCAAGGCATTCAACCAGGTGGTTTTAACGCTCAACCCTGCGCCATTGGACAATGGCGATATAAATACGGGTGGCGAACACCGAACACCGACCACCCGTTTACCCGACTGCTTACTTGGCCATCTCCGCCCGGGCCGCAGCGATCTTGGCTTTTACCGAATCGAGGTTGAAACTCGCGCCTTTTTGCATCGGCGGGAACTCGATAGCCGTTTCCGCCAGCTTGGCGACTTGCTGCTGGACGAACACGAAGCGCCAGAACTGGTACTTGAACCAGTCGAAATACTGCTGCGACCCTTGCGCTGCCTGATTCTCCGGCCAACCCATACGTTCGAAGGGGTCAAGGCGCAGGTTGGTCAGGATCGGTACGTCGACCGCCACCTTGGCGCCCATCCAGCCGCCTGGCTGGTCAATAAAGCGATATTTGTAGTCGCCTATTCGCACTGCACCCAGCGCACTCTCGCCAAAATAGAAAATTTCGTTACGGGTCGACGGCCCCTTGCCCGTGATCATCGGTGTCTGGTCGTAGCCGTCAAGATGCACCTTGTAGGTTTGGTCGCCCAGTTGTTTGCCTTTGAGCAGTTCCTGAGTGATGTTCGGGTTGCCGGCCGCCGCGACCAGGGTCGGGAACCAGTCCATACCCGAAATGATGCCGTTGGCAATCTGATTGGCCGGTACCTTGCCAGGCCAACGAATGATCGCCGGAACCCGGAATCCACCTTCCATGACGGTGCCTTTGCCCATGGCGAACGGCGTGGTGCCGCCATCCGGCCAAGTGAAGTTTTCCGCGCCATTGTCAGTGGTGAAAATGACAATGGTGTTGTCATCCATGCCGTCTTTTTTCAGCTTGGCCATGACGTCCCCGACGATATCATCGAGCTGTGCCATGCCGGCTTCCTGTTCCGACCAGCCATTTTGCGAGTTGCGCATGGCTTCGTACTTGTCAGACAGGTGCGTAACGATGTGCATGCGGGTCGGATTCAGCCAGAGGAAGAACGGTTTGTTGTCCTGCTTGGCCTTGTCGACGAAGGCGAAGGCTTTGTCGCGAATCTCTTCGTCGATGGTTTTCATCCGTTCCGGATAGAGCGTGCCGGCGTCTTCGATTTTCTGTTTGCCGACCTTGCCCCAGCGCGGCATGACTGTGGTGTCATCGGTGGTGGTCGCCCAACTGTGGACCATATTGCGCGGGCCAACGGTGGCAAGAAGCTCCTGCGGATAGTTGGGGTGCGACGGGTCTTCCATGGCGTCGAGGTGATAGAGGTAGCCGAAGAATTCGTCGAACCCGTGCACGGTGGGCAAGAATTCGTTGAGATCGCCTAGGTGATTCTTGCCAAACTGGCCCGTGGAATAGCCCATGGATTTCAGCGCTGTAGCGATGGTCAAGGCTTCGGCGGGAATACCAATGGGAGAACCGGCCTGCCCAACAGTGGTCATCCCGGTACGGATCGGCAGTTCGCCGGTGATGAAGTTGGCCCGCCCGGCGGTACAACTGGCCTCGGCGTAGTAGTCGGTAAAACGCATGCCTTCAGCCGCCAGCTGGTCGAGGTTCGGTGTTCGACCGGCCATCATGCCTTGGTTGTAGACACCGATGTTGGACCAGCCAATATCGTCACCCATGATGACTACAATGTTAGGGGCTGTTTTGTCGGCGGCTTGAGAGAGGCCGGGGAAAACCACTGCAGACAACAGTATTGATACAGCGAACGCCGTTGATAACTTTGTCCGGTTCATGTTGAGCTCCTGCGTACTTGCGTGAGTACCTGAGACGAGCCCCCGACCGTCCTTAAAGTGCATCCCCCGTGAAGAGCGTAGGTACGAATTGCTAATAATCCAGTATTAGTTTCTCGACTGTAAGCTGTTGTTTCATGGGCTTTACAGCTCTACCGTCAGATCGATGGTGGCACCCCATCCGCCCAGGGGCCGCGTATCCAGGTAAAGATAAATCTTCTTTTCGCATCATCGAGTGTCCCTGTGCAGTTTGAAATTACTGAGCAAACACGAACGCTTCTGGAGGCTGTTAGTGCTTCGAAGCCTGAATGGCTGCTTCGAGCAAAGGGCCCGTGATCCGGCGGCCATTTTAATTATCGACAAAGTGATTGATTCGGTTAGCCAGGTGCCGACATGACTGCGAGCGCACGATTCTCGAACGCCCGCTATTGGCCGACTACTACCCGTCACCAAGGGCAGAAAAAGACCCAAACGGCCGGTTCTTTATGGAAAGGAGTCTGACCCAGTGTTCAGGTCAAAAGCATTGGCATCAGGCCAGGGCTTTTGGGTCTACAGTCTTGTATATCGGGCAGTGGAAGCAGTTGAAATGAACGTGTCGTCTTCGATCTCGCCGCCAAGGCATATTGTCCTGCTGGGCTACGGTGGTTTGCTGCCGTTTATTGGTCTTGCGCTACTCATCCTCACATCTGTGGAATATCGGCCGCTTTTGGCGGTGGCGCTGGTCAACTATGGCGCGGTCATCCTGAGCTTCGTCGGCGCGTTGCACTGGGGCTTCGCCATGTCAGTGCAAAACATGAGTGCCGAATTGCGCCGCGACCGGCTTATATGGAGCGTCATCCCGGCGCTTATCGCTTGGCTCAGCACGTTACTGCCGGTGTCAGTGGGTTGCTTGCTGCTGATCGTCGGATTTCTCGTCCACTTCTGGCAAGACCGGCAGTTGGTCCGGGCTGTGAACCTAGACGCCTGGTACCTGCCGATGCGATTTCGCCTGACAGCGGTGGCTAGCGTTTGCCTGCTTATTGGCGCAATCGCTGTAGTCATTTTTTCGTGAAACCGCGCCGGCCCGAATCGTCTGCAGTGCCAGGCAGTCGCTTGTCGCGGCTATTGCGTTTTGGCAGTTTGGCCTCCGGTGTGGCGGGCGGCATGCTGGCCGAAAGTGTGCGGCAGTTGGCTCAAGGTAAACGTCCGGCGTTCAGTGATCTGCTGTTGACCCCGGGTAATGCGCAACGGGTGGCCGAGCAACTGTCGCAATTGCGTGGTGCGGCCATGAAGGTTGGGCAGTTGTTATCAATGGATGCGGGTGATTTGTTACCGAGCGAGCTGAGCAACATACTTTCTCGTCTGCGCTCCGACGCGCATCCGATGCCCATGAGCCAGTTGGTAGCAGTCCTTGACGAAAGTTGGGGCAAGGGCTGGGAAGGACGCTTCGAACGGTTTTCCTTCACGCCTTTGGCGGCGGCATCCATCGGCCAGGTTCATGCTGCGAAAAGCAAAGACGGGCAACGTCTGGCGATCAAGGTGCAATATCCGGGTGTGCGCGAAAGTATTTCCAGTGATGTAGATAACGTCGCTGCTTTGCTGCGCATGTCCGGGCTGCTGCCTCCCGGCATGGACGTCACAGCACTGCTCCAGGAGGCCAAGTCCCAACTGCAAAATGAAGCCGATTACCTGAAAGAAGCTCAGCACTTACAGCGCTTTCATGAACTGTTAGCCGACAGTCCGGACTTTCTGGTTCCTCGTGGGTATGCCGAATTCAGTAAGCCGAACATTCTGGTGATGTCCTTCGCCGACGGCGCCGCATTGGAGAGCCTCGAACACGCGCCACAGGCAGAGCGCGACCGGATCGTGACATTGCTGTTCGGCCTGCTTCTGCGCGAGGTGTTTGAGTTTCAGTGCGTCCAGACCGACCCCAATTTTGCCAATTACCTTTATCAGCAAGACACCGGGAAGATCGTATTGCTCGACTTCGGTGCCACGCGCCTTTATAGCCGCAACAGCACCGAGGCATTTCGCAAACTGCTAGTTGCAGGCCTGCATGAAGACCGCGCCGCCATCACCGAGGCGGCGCTGGAAGTGGGCTACTTTCAGCATGAAACCCTGGCCAGGCATCGGTTGTTGCTGACCGACCTCATTGCCCAGGCCTGCGAGCCACTGCGGTATCAAGGCGCCTATGACTTTGCGATGTCTGACCTCGCAGGACGCTTGCGCGATGCAGGGTGGCAACTGGGTGCTGATCGTGACTTCTGGCACACGCCACCGGTGGATGTTCTGTTTCTGCATCGCAAGGTGGGTGGGTTGTACTTGTTGGCCTCGAAGCTAAAGGCGAGGGTGGATGTGCGATGCCTATTCGAGCCTTATGTAATTTGAGCGATTCCCGAACGAAAAATATACCGGCAGGCTTACGTCTGGTCACTTCAGTTGCACATCGCTTCGCTGTCGAGCAATTGTCACACGACAGCTTTGGCTTCAGCCTTGATAGTTGATTTGCGATACGTCAGCAATACGATGCCGGTGACCACAATCACCCCGCCCAGAACCTGCCCTGTGCTGAGCATTTGGTCCAGCACAATCCAGCCCATCAACAACGTCGCCAACGGCTCGATGTTCATGACCGGCGCATTGCGTGGCATGTCCAGCCGAGGCACGGAAATGAAAAGGACGATGAAACCGGTGCCATAGAGCACCACCAGCGTGGTAAGTGCCAGCCATCCGGTGGAGGTCGCGGGCAGGTTCAGTCCGCTTGGGAAGGCGCCCGTCAGTCCTGCCAGATTAATGCTGCTGAAGACGATAAAAATGGTCAACAGACTGCGCGCCGAGCCGCGTACCTGAGACAACTTGTGGTCGGTGATCCACAGCGCGCAGGCGAACACGCTGGCGGCGCAGAATGCCAGCGTTACGCCCAGCCACCATTCCGGGCCGACGCCGGTCGTCGACGAAAGACGTCCGGGCACGTCCAGCACAAACACCAGCCCCACCAGAATCAAACCCATCAGCGCAGCGGTGCGCGCGGTCGGTCTCGGGCCGCCCATCGCCCAAGTGAGCAACGCCAGCAGAATGGGAAACACGTTGGCCACCAGCAGCGCCAACGCCACCGGGATCCGAGCGACGGCGGAGTAAAGACACAGGCTTTGCGCGGTAATCAGCAGACCCAGCAGTAATTGCCAGCGCCAGGCACCTGCCGGCAGACGCAGGCTTTGCCGTTGCCACAGCACCAGGATGGCGAGCACCAGTAAAGTCCCGCCCGAGCGCAGCAAGATCGCCAGCAACACCCCCGCGCCATCATCAAAAGCGACTCGTGCCGCCACATGGTTGCCGGCGAAAGCACAGCCCATGCACAGAAGAATGATCACGGCTAGGTGGCGGGGGAAGGGTGTCGGAGCTGTTTGCGCAAGGGTAGAGCGGGGCATGGCAGATCTCGAACAGTGCTCGGCCATTCGGGATGGCGTGCGGGTTATTGTTATGTTGTCGTACAACTGCTCGTTTTGTACCGCAATCGGATAGGTCGGGCAAGGCGTGCGGCGTCCGAACCACTTTGCTACTGAGGCTCATGCCGGTGGAATGGCGCAAATGCTGGTGGAGGTTCGCTGCTGCCTCTCCCTGCATCCTCACAGGAATAGGCAAGCATTCAAGAGGAATGCACTAGGGCCCGAGCCGATTGACCGGGAGAATGTGTCGATCTGTTACGGGGGAGTGCTCACGCCGGCGACAAACCCCTTGAACCCCTGCGCATCACATCAACACGCTTCTGGCACCACAGGTAATTCCCATGACTTTCCCTTCTACAGAAAAACGCGGCTGGAGCGCCGTGCTGGCCATGTCGTTGGCCGCATTCGCGTTGGTCTCTTCAGAATTCATGCCCGTCAGCCTGCTGACGCCTATTGCGGCAGACCTGCACATCAGCGAAGGCCAGGCAGGGCAGGGGATTTCTGTGTCCGGTGCCTTTGCATTGATCACAAGCCTGGTCATTGCATCGATCGCTGCTCGCGTCGAACGCAAGAAGTTGCTGCTGTGCCTCACCTTGCTGATGATCGTGTCCGGCACGATCGTCGCGCTGGCGCCGGGCTACCCGTCATTCATGGCTGGGCGTGCCTTGATCGGCATCGCCATCGGCGGCTTCTGGTCATTGTCGGCGGCAACTGCGATGCGTCTGGTGCCGGCAAATCAGGTTTCCCGTGCGCTGGCCATCGTCAACGGTGGCAACGCGCTCGCTACGGTAATCGCCGCCCCAGCAGGCGCCTTCCTGGGTTCGCTGATCGGCTGGCGCGGTGCGTTTTTCTGTGTTGTTCCTGTCGCCGCACTGGCGGCCGTGTGGCTGATGATCAGTCTGCCGTCCTTCAAGACAGAGCGCCCGACAGGCAGCGGCAACGCCCTGCGACTGATGAAACAGTTGCCGGTCGCATTGGGAATGGTCGCCGTCAGCGTATTTTTCATGGGGCAGTTCATGCTGTTCACTTACCTGCGCCCGTTTCTTGAGGGGGTGACCGGTGTCAGCGTCTCGACATTGTCTTTCATGCTGCTGGGGTTGGGGCTTTCAGGTTTGATCGGAACCTTTCTGATCGAAAAATTCATCCGCAATAGCCTCTACCGCACGCTGACGGTTATCCCTCTGATTATGGCTGCCATCGCGCTGGCTTTAGTGAACTTCGGCGCGTCGCCGTGGCTGACCGCGGTGTTGCTCGGCCTCTGGGGGCTGGTCGCTACGGCCGCTCCCGTTGGATGGTGGACATGGCTGGCGCAAACGCTTCCCGATGATGCGGAAACCGGCGGGGGTATGCTGGTGGCCATCGTCCAACTGGCTATCGCAGGAGGGGCGATCGTTGGCGGGCTGGCGTTTGATCTGAGCGGTTATAAAGCCACCTTCGAGCTCAGTGCGGCCGTGTTGGTTGCTGCGTCCATGCTCGCCTGGCTGGCGGGTCGCAGTGCCACTGAAGTTCATCTTGCCGAGTCGAACGTGACGGCCTGACATACTCATGCGCACATCATCGCCCCCCCCGAGAAGTGGAGCGGCAGCCTGATGGCACTCTTCAGAGGGAAAGGGTTTGCGGCGCCACCACCCACACGCTGCAAGGCATTTTGTACAACAGATGCTCCACCGTACTGCCGATCAGTCGGCCTATCCCTCGATGGGCAACACGGCCCATTACGATCACATCGACGTCGTACGCATCGGCGTAGCTGGAAAGCACTTTGGCTGGATCTCCCATGATCATGTGCTGGTTTTCTGCGGGGATATTGTTGCGCGCAGCCAGCGCCTGGAAGGCTTCGCCTTGGGCATCAAACAGCCTCTTGGCGGCGCTGGAGGAAAAGAACGCTGACGCGTTATCAAAGCCGAATTCGGCGGCGCTGAGGGACGACAGGTCATGGGCATAGATCACGTCAAGTTCGGCGTTGCAGGTACTCGCCAGCTTTGCTGCTTCGCTCAGGATCCGGTCGTTGAGTCCCTCGTACTGGCCATCGCGATGGAAGGGATCGACGGCGGCAACGATCCGACGCGGCAGGGCATGTTGTACGTGGCTGACAAAATGCAGCGGTACCGGGCATTCACGCAGCAGGTGGATGTCCAGCGGCGTGAACATAAGGCGTGATAGCAGCGATTCATGCTCCAGTGCTTTGAGCAGCGCAGCCATCGGCTGTTCCCGCAGGTGGATGAGGATTTCCTGCAAGGGCCGTTCAACCCACACCACTTCAGTGGTGACATGCACACCGATTTTGCGCAGTGGCCGGGCCTGGTCTTCGAGCCATTGGTGATGGCGCTCGACGTAACCCAGACGCATTTGTTCCAGGGCCTGTTCGTTGACCAGCCCGGCGGTCGCCAGACCCTCCAGATAATCGAACGCCACGATGTGCAATGCGGCATCCGAGGCTTTAGCCAGTGCGGCGGCGCGGTCGAACGCAGGGCTGTTCTTCATCAGCGGCGAGGCGACGAGCATGAAGCGTGCTTGATCAGACATGACAAAACTCCCGTGGGTAATCACAGCAGTAATGCGCTCACGAACTCAAACGTTCAGGAGCAACGGCAGCGACATGTACCGATCCTGGCGCGGGCGGCGGTGGGGCGCTTGATATTTGTCAAATGCCTGGCTGATCAATCACACCAGCGGATGCGCGGTCGCGCATTCCGGCTCATCCACCGATTGTTGACCATTATCAACCTGCGGTCTGACGGCGCGGCGCAAGCTCGGGTCGAGTGCTGAACTCAAACGCGCCACTGGCGCAGGGAGAAGTCACCATGGCCACCATGAAAGCCGCGATCTTCGTTGAAAAGAACCGCATCGTGCTCGACGACAAGCCGATCCCCGAAGTAGGGCCACTGGATGCCTTGATCCGCATCACTACCACGACCATTTGCGGCACCGATGTGCATATCCTGCGCGGCGAGTACCCAGTGGCCATAGGGCTGACCATCGGCCACGAACCGGTCGGCGTCATTGAACGACTGGGTTCGCAAGTCCGCGGATTTGTCGAAGGGCAGCGGGTGATTGCCGGCGCCATCACCCCCAGCGGGCAAAGTTATGCCTGCCTGTGTGGCTGCGGCTCGCAGGATGGCCCCGAGACCCGGCATGGCTTCAAGGCCATCGGCGGCTGGAAGTTCGGCAATACCCTCGACGGCTGCCAGGCCGAGTACGTGCTGGTACCGGATGCGCTGGCCAACCTGTGCCCGATTCCCGATGGACTGAGCGACGAACAGGTGCTGATGTGCCCGGATATCATGTCTACCGGGTTTTCCGGCGCGGAACGCGGCGAGATCGCTATTGGTGACACGGTCGCCGTTTTCGCCTTGGGGCCCATCGGCCTGTGTGCCGTGGCCGGGGCGCGCCTGAAAGGCGCCACCCGCATAATCGGTGTGGACGCAGTGCCTGAACGAATGAGTGTGGCCCGCCAGTTGGGCGCGACTGATATCGTCAACTTCAATGACGGTGACGTGGTGGAGCAGATTATGGCGCTGACCGATGGCCGTGGCGTCGATGTGTCCATCGAAGCGCTGGGCACTCAGGGCACTTTCGAGTCGGCATTGCGAGTCCTGCGCCCCGGTGGGCGCCTATCCAGCCTCGGTGTGTATTCCAGCGATTTGCGTATCCCGCTCGGCGCGTTTGCCGCGGGCCTGGGCGATTACAGCATCGTCTCCACCCTGTGCCCGGGCGGTAAGGAACGCATGCGTCGCTTGATGGGCGTGGTGCAGAGCGGTGCGGTAGATCTCTCGCCGCTGGTGACTCACCGATTCAAACTGGACGATATCGAGGCCGCCTATGAACTGTTCGCGCATCAACGCGACGGCGTTATGAAGGTGGCAATCACTCCTTGAAAGCATATGGATGTGCCGCAGAAGTCGAGGTTTTCATGAACATCGAGATCACCGAAAGACAGGCACCCCATGTCTGGGTCGTGCACCTGAATGGCTGGGATGTGAACTTCAGGAGCGTCAAGACTGCGCAGGATTTTGTCGATGTGCTTCAGGCCCGCATCAATGCACCTCATGTGTGGCCAAATGCTTGTGCTCAGACGCCAACGAGGCCGATTGTGGCTCGCCGGATGGGTGCGAGCGTTGAATGATCGCTCTGAGCTGCGTGCAGGGCAGTTCGCAAACCCTGCGCGGCGTTACCCATCATGAACGAAGTTTTCGATCTTTCCGGTGCCGCGGCGGCGTTGGGGATCGGCATGCTCATCGGCCTTGAGCGTGAACGGCACAAGGGCACTGGCGATGCGCGACACTGCGCCGGCTTGCGCACGTTCGCCATTACCGCTTTGTTAGGTTATGTCGCGCTGCAAGTCGGCGGTGGCCTGCTGTTGGGGATCATCGCCGCCTGTGTGACGCTGCTGATCAGCGTCGCGTATTGGCGCAGCCTCAGCGACGATCCCGGGGTAACCAGCGAGGTGGCGTTAATCACGGTGTTGCTTTTGGGCGCGTTGTGTACGACTGCGCCGGCGCTGGCAATTGCCCTTGGCGTGGTCATCGCGGGTTTATTGGCGTATCGCCAGACGCTGCATCATTTTGCCAACAGCCAATTGACCGAAGCTGAAATGCGCGACGGCCTGATCTTGCTGATCGCGGCGCTGGTCGTTTTGCCATTGGTGCCGGATCGGTACATGGGACCCTACGCCGCGATCAATCCACGCACTATCTGTACGCTGACGGTGTTGCTGATGCTGGTCGGCGCGACCGGTCATATCGCCGTGCGTATGCTGGGCACCCGCTATGGCTACGTGATCAGCGCAATCGCGTCGGGGTTCGCTTCGAGTACCGTAACGATCGCCACCATGGGCCAGCGAGTCGTCCATGAACCGGACAACATCAGGATCCTCAGCGCGGCCGCCATTCTGTCCAATCTTGCCACGGTGGTTCAGGTCGGCCTGATCTTCGCCATGGTTGATCCGGACTTGCTACGCGACGTGTGGGCGCCTTTGGGTTTCGGCTTGGTAGCGACAGTCTCTTATGGAGCCTGCCTGATGTTTCCCGACCCGACACGGGGTACCCGCAGCGAGCCGATCAAGACCTCCGGCGCGTTCAATCTCAAACTCGCAATAATCGTGACGCTGACCCTGACCGGCATCACGCTGCTGTCATCGGTAATGCTCAACAACTTTGGCCAGGCTGGAATGATGCTCACGGCGACCCTGACAGGTTTTGCTGATGCGCATTCCGCCACGGCCTCCGTGGCGAATCTTGCCAAGGCGGGGCAGCTGCCATATGACGCCATAGCCGCGCCCGCGCTGATTGCCGTCAGCAGTAACTCGGTGAGTAAATGTGTAGTGGCCTGGGTCAGCGGCGGCAGACGCTTCGCCGCCTATGTGATTTCGGGCCAGCTATTGC
This sequence comes from Pseudomonas sp. A0308, assembly GCF_044218815.1. Lineage (NCBI taxonomy): Bacteria > Pseudomonadati > Pseudomonadota > Gammaproteobacteria > Pseudomonadales > Pseudomonadaceae > Pseudomonas > Pseudomonas sp. A0308. The sequence goes on along the minus strand of NZ_CP162581.1, from coordinate 586,173 downwards.
TGACGCTTGCGATGTGGGCCGGCTACGTGTTGATTTAATCGCAAGCTGACTCACAACCCGGCGCCGTCAAAATCCGTGCAGTTGCTGATAAAGATCAAAGTGCTTGCGGCCGCAGCGTTCACGCTGAAGGTCTATTCCTTATGGCTGGCCGCGTGCCGAGGTATCCAATGTCGCAAACTCAGCATTTACTGTTGATCGCTCCTCCCGTCATGGAGCGCACGCCGGGGTTTGAGCGCGCGGCGGCGCTTGCCCAGGCTATGCAAGTGCCGCTGCACATCGTGGCCTTTGACTATGTGCAAGCGCTGGCAGTGGCAGGCCTGTTTGCCCCTGAGCAAATCCGCCTGGCCCGCGATGGTTATTTGCGCACCCATCGTCAGTGGCTCACAGAGCAGGCGTCATTGCTGGCAAGGCATCACATCAAGGTCACCACCGAGGTGGTCTGGGTTCAGGATCCCTTTACCGAGATCCTGCAGTTCGTCAATGAGATGCCGGTGATATTGATCATCAAGGATGCCCAGCACGAGTCCGCGTTGAAGCGAATTTTTTATACCCCGCTGGATTGGCAACTGTTACGCGATTGTCCAGTGCCGGTTCACCTGGTAACTGACGACACTCATCCCCGCCCGCGCAATGTACTGGCCATCGTCGATGTCTTGCGCAGCGAAGAGCAGGATTGCCTGTTCAACGACCAGATCCTTGATGCAGCCACCCGACTGGCTGAGCAATGTGATGCCAGACTTGAGCTGGTGCATGTGTATGACTGGACGACGGTTTACACCACGGACATGGGGTTCGGCGCATTGCCGTTGGCCACCGGTATCCATGAAACGCTGGGTAGCGCTCAGCATGAGGCGTTTGCGGCCCTGGCCGAGCGTCACGGCGTACCAGATCCATGCCGACATTTCATTGAGGGCGCGCCGGTCCCAAGTATCTGCGAGTTCGCCGACAAGATGCAGATTGACGTCATTGTGATGGGAACGGTGCAGCACCACGGCTTGAGCAAGTTGTTAGGCACCACCGCCGAACAGCTGCTGCATCGAGCTCCGTGCAGTGTGTTGGCGATCAAGCCGCAACACACCTTGCAGTCCTGAAGCGGGATCGCCCCGTGATGAGTCGTTGGCCGACACATCACGAGGCGATTTTTTACAGGTGAAGTCGATGAATGACCTGGTGCGGATCGTCGGGATCATTCTGAGTCTCAAAGCCTAGGCTTTTGGCCAGATCACGCATCAACGCGTTACTCGCGGCGTCGACCGAATACATCTGGCGAAAACCGTTGTGGCGGGCAGCCTTGATCAAGTGCTCCATCAGCAATGTGCCCAGGCCCAAGTGCCGCCATTCATCGGCGACCGTCACGGCACATTCGCATTGATGTTCGCCTGTGGCGGCATAACGGCTGATGCCGATTTCGATCAACTTGCCGTGCTCGTGAACCAGTGCAATGAAGGCCGTACGCTGTTTGTTATCGGTGTCCATCAACTGGTCGAGCAGGGCGGTGCCGGGCTCGCTGATCTGGGCAAGAAAGCGCATGTGCCTGGATTCGGGAGACAGGCGCTTGATGAAGTTGTATTCGCGCTCGCGATCCTTTTCCGAGAGCGGGCGGATCAACACATGGCGGCCGTCCTTGAGCGCCTCAATCCAATATTGGCCGGAGACCGCCGCATAGGCGGCTACGGCCTGATCGTTGTGGTCTTTAACGGTGAGCATGGGTCATCCTCCATCCAGTTGAAAGGCTGGCGCGCGGTGAAAAAACGTCCGCTTGGCTTCCTTCTACACCGTTGCCCGCGGCTGCATCTGATCTAAGTCAGACACAGGCCATCGCGGTTTTTCATTGGCATCGGTTTGATGTAAATCGACGAAGGGCAGGTGGGGCGGGTGCAGTCTTAAACCCTGCCGGCCCATGGCGCTGGAATCAGCACTCAAACGTGTTTTCATCACGTCGCTAAGGTATTGCATAGATCTTGAATAGCTTTTTGGCTGAATCACCGGCTCCCCCCAGATATTTTTCGAAGGCCCGTTCAATGTCGCCGGATCGATACATTTCGCTCAGCGCAGTGTCGACCAGCAGACGGAAATCTTCATCCTCCCGATCCACTGCCATTGCAGTCGGTGCGTACTCAAAAATCCGCTCTAGCAGTACCAGGTTTCCTGAAGGGTAATTCCTGGTTAGCAGATGCTCGAGCATCATGCGTTCAGCGAAGAACGCATCGGCTTTGCCATTGGCAACCAGATTGAGACCTGCATCTGCGTTCTCTACTGTGACCAAAGTGGCTACAACACCCAGCAATCGCATCTGCTGATGTATCCACGTCTCGGTGACACCGCCAGCGATGGCGACATACGTCTGATTGGATAGACCAAGGTTCACAGTCGCTCGCCACGTTGGTCCCGTATGAGCCACCTTGCCGCCCAGCACATTGAGCAAGGCTTCGGAAGCATTCTGGCGGACCACTGCCGAGAGACCGGCAGTGTAAATCGGCACCGAGTAGCTGACGATCTTTCGCCGTGCCAGTGTGGGTGGGGTCGGCGTACAAAGAATGTCGATCTTCCCCGAACTGACGTCATTCATCTCGTCTTTGAGTGAGACAGGTTGGTACTGAATTTTCAACTCAGGCAAATTCAAATCGGTCTTGACCTTCTCGGCTATTTTCAGACAAAGATCGATGGCATAACCGCTGGCTTTATCGGCTGCCTGATCACTGAAAGGCACGAAGTTAGGTAGGTAGCCGAGAGTGATAGCGTGACTCGCGCGTATGCGCTCAAGCGTCTTGCCATGGACCATTATCGGTAGCAGCGCCAGTATGCAGACGAGCAGCAGGTTGTTTGATTTGGCAAGTTTTACGTTCATAGAAGGGTTTCCTCGAATTCAGATATCTGTGCCGTACTGAAGACTTGTATCAAGGGTCTTCGGCCCGAGTGCCAGCAGGCGCAGGGGCGTCGACAAAACGTTTAGCGAGGAAACCGTAGAGCAAGTAGCCGAATACCAGAACAAGGATGCCGCCGAACACGGCGTCTTTGCCGCAGGCATACAGCGCATACAAGGAATAGGCCACTGCAACCACTAACAGCAGAGTGTTGCGCGTGTATACGCCTGCGCTGACTTTGGCTTTGTACATCATGACCAGCAGCCCGGTTGCTGCCGTCACGTAGGGGATCAGATTGGTCACCGCTGCGAGGCTGACGAGTTTTCCGAACTGTGCACTCGCGTTTGGCGAAATGGTCGACAGCGCCATCAAGGTCTGCAGCACGCCACAGACCAGCATCCCGACGACGGGAGCATTGTGTGCGCTGACCTTACTGAACAGTTTTGGGAACATGCCCTGATCAGCCGTCATCTTGGCGGTTTGCGCCAGAGTGAACTGCCAGCCCAACAGTGATCCCACACAGGCCATCACCGCGAGCGCCATGATGATGTTGCCGACCGTGGGGTTGAACATATGCGCATACACGAGCGCGAAAGGGGCTGATGAGTTGGCCAGTTCGGCATTGGGAATGATGCCCTGAATGACCGTCGTCGATAGCACATAGACTGCGGCTGCCCCCAGTGTGCCGAACAGGCATGCCAGCGGCACGGTGCGCGAGGGGTTTTCCACCGCGTCAGAGGCCTGGGCAGCCGACTCCATGCCGAGAAAGGCCCAGAGGGTCAGAGGAATCGCTTTGCTGATCGCTTCGGATGTCGGCAGGTTGTTCGGGTTCCAGGCTGCGACTATCAGATCGGTTTTGAACCAGAACCAACCGATGATGCTCAAGCCCGCCACGGGGATGATCACCCCCCAGACAGTAACCGCACCAATCTTGCCCGTGATGCCAGGGCCGCCAAAATTAGCCACGGTGGTTAACCAGAGCAAGCCGACCGTTCCGATGAACAATGGAATGGCGCCGCTTCCCAGCCAAGGCATGAACGATGTCATGTATCCCACTGCGGAGATGGCTACCGCCACGTTGGCGATGGCCAGCGACAGGAAATACAGATAAGAGCACAGGAAAAAACCTGATTTTGCGTGCGCTTCTTCGGTGTAGGCGGATAACCCACCTGAGCGCAGACAGTAGATGCCACATTGGGAAAAACAATACGCGATGGCCATTGAGCCAACAGCGGTGACGATCCATGACAACAATGAAACAGCCCCGAGTTGGGCCATGCTCGTCGGCAACATAATGATGCCTGAGCCCATCATGTTTACCGCAACCAGTGTGGTGAGCCCCATGAGGTTCATTTTCTTGCTTGAGTCGGCCATCGGAATCCCCTCGATCTGCGAAACGCATTACCGCTCAACCATCGAATGCACTGCGAAGCAGGCTCATGCTCCTGCCCAAACTTCGGTATATGAGAGCTGTTCGGACAGACGCTTAGTCACGCTCTCGTCACAACACTAGTACCGGCAGACGGGGGCATTTCTGATAATTATCAATCAATACGATTTGCCAGCCGTGAGCCACCTGGTTTGGCACTCAAGCCATGTAGCAGCCCTCCAACGAACGCGGTAATAAACCCGCTACCGCCTAGTGCTAGTGCTAGTGCTAGTGCGTTGGCAAAGCAAAGCAGGGCTAAGTTCTGAAACTCAACCCCCTTGCCTGTTTTGATTGATGCCACAGCAATCGCAGTGTTGGTCTTCTTACGGGATGCTCAACGCGTAGAAAGCCAGACTATTTCAAATTCATTGGTACAGGACGCCCGTCGCTTTGCAACGGCTTGCCCGAGGGCGCACAAAACCGGGATGGGCGCGCATTATCGATCTGCGTTGCGGACGGGGTCATTGATTCTGGCGATTGCAGCCGGACACCATGTGCTTGAGGCCTTCCATGTTCTGGATGTTCACGTCGCGCCCGGCGATTTCCACCAGCCCCTGATCGCGCAAGTGGGCAATGCCGCGACAGATGGTTTCCAGACGCAGCCCAAGGTAGGAGCCGATCTCTTCACGGCGCATTTTCAGCACAAACTCTTTGGAGGAATAGCCGCGCACGCTTAGGCGTTGCGAGAGGTTGAGCAGGAATGCCGCCAGGCGCTCATCGGAGTTCATGTTGCCCATCAGCATCAACATGCTGTGGTCGCGCACGATTTCCCGGCTCAGCAGTTTGTTGAGATTGTGCTGCAGGGAAGGAAGGCTTTGCGCCAGTTTTTCCAGTTGCGCGAAGTGAATCGGGCAGACTTCGCTGTCTTCCAGGGCATACGCAGTGCAAGCATGTTGATCGGCACTGATGGCGTCCAGACCGAGCATTTCGCCGGGTATATGAAACCCCGTCACTTGTTCTCGGCCATCGACGGACAGCACGCTGGTCTTGAACGAACCTATGCGCACAGCGTACAGCGAGCGCAGCGGGTCACCTGCCCGATATAGAGCGGTGCCTTTCTTCACCTTGTATCGCTGCACGATCAGTGTATCGAGTCGATCAACCTCCGAACCCGTCAGGCCGATCGGCAGGCATAACTCCACCACACTGCAATTGGAACAGGCAGCTTTGAGCAGTGGCGGGGCAGAATGAGCTTCAAGCATGGGAAAGGCGCCTCCAAGGGTCGTGATAAGCATAGGCGTCGTAGCGGCGCGAGTGCTTTTCATTTGGCCTTTCACCTTGATTGCAGACGAGCGGAGTGCCCGGATTAGCGAGGCGCTGGCAATTTCGCCTTTATTGAGCTTCAAGGTTGATGTTGATACTTGATGTAAATCAATCGTTGCCCCGTTTTTCAATTTCGGCGGCCAGTGGCTCAGGCGTAACGAACACTCGTAAAGAAACAACACAGCAGCGATCACTGCTACCCATCGATGCTCTCGTTTGTTGACAAAAATCAGAGCCCGGAGCGGGCATCGTCAGATACTCAGTTCAGCGATTTAGCAGAGCAGTGATTCACCAAGGGGAAATCATGAACATGCGCTCGTCCATCATCGTGCTGAGTATCCTCTGTTGGCTACAGCCACCGGAGCGTGCAGCCGTCGAGGCCAATGAGCGCGTCAAGCGGATGGCTGAAAAGGCAGCGCGCAAGTAGTCGGCGATTACATCAAACCGGACACGGATGTCGGGCTGGCAATCAGGCCGGCGAAGCATCGTCAGGAGAAGTACCTCATGTTCAAGCTCAAACGCATTCTATTGATCGCACCCGCCGAAATGACTCGCACTCCGGCGTTTGACCGCGCCCAGGCATTGGCCCGGGCCAGCGGTGCGTTGTTGCACATCGTGGCGTTCGATTATGTGCAGGCCTTGGCGCTTGCCGGTCTGTTTGACCACAACGCCATGGCGCAGGCGCGCGAAGGTTATTTGCAGGTGCATCGGCATTGGCTGGAACAGCAAGCCCGATTCGAGCGTGGCAGCGGCGAGCAAGTCACTACCGAAGTGGTCTGGGCCAGGTCCACACCGGCGCATGTGCTTGAGTACGTCAATGACTTCCACGCCGATCTGGTAATCAAGGACGCCCATCATGTTCCGGCCCTTGATCGGGCATTCCATCAACCACTGGACTGGATGTTGCTGCGCGATTGCCCAGCCTGTTTGCACCTGGTCACCGATGCAGCGAACCCGAAGCCTTTGAAGATTTTGGCGGCCGTAGACCTTTCCCACCTTGAGGACCTGACCCAAGGGCTCAACGACCGGATACTCAGCCTGGCATCGACATTGGCATCAGAGTGCGGAGCGTCGTTGCATCTGTTGAACGTGAGCAATTGGTCCGTAGTGGGTGATGCCGCGATGAGTGTGCCGAACCTGAGTCTGGATCACAGCTTGCGCGATGCGATCACCGATACTCAGAAAGAGGCGTTCGATACCCTGGCCGAGCGCTATGTTGTCGATGAAAAACACAGGCACTTGCTGACCGGTATCCCTTACCGGGTGATCGAACAGTTTGCCCGACAGAACGCGTTCGACCTGATGGTGCTGGGTACGTCCTACCATCACGGCCTCGACGATTTTATCGGCGGCACGGCGCAATGCCTGATAAATCGCGCGCCGTGCAGCTTGATGATGGTCAGGCCGCTAACTTCTGCAGCCTGATCGGTTTGCGCCTTGGTCGTCAGTCCCCATTCACGGGGTTTTTTCGCTTTCGTGAGCGCTTGTAAATCCGAGGAGGAAGGTACTGGTGCTGAACTGGTTTTCAGTGAGCGATTCTCCAGCATGGCCGCACACGGACAGGCTGTTGAGTTGGGGGAGGGATTATGGGGACTGGCGTTTTATGCGATCAGCGATGCCTTCGGGCTTATCCGCCATGTACCGCATGTCGTTGTTATCGCATCGGGAGGTAACGAAGATTTGTAGCGGCAGCATCTATGGTCAGATTGTCTAGGCGGAAAGTTCCTACAATTCGAGCGGAAACTCCCTACATTTCTATTTCTGGGTGTCGCGCATTATTTTTCCCGGAGCAGAGAGATAAAACTTGCTTGATCATTTATTGCCGCACAACTTTTCGACAACTGCCGAGCATATGGAAGGGGAGCTGGCAGTTGTTCGAGAGTCACTGAATTTCAACAGTGAGTTTAGTGGCTGGTAATCAATAGTCTGCAAGTCGGATCTCTCGGCCTGATCAATAATTATCCCAAGAGATGGATTAAATGAAGAAGATTGTCGCTGTTACCGCCGCAACTGTTGTCATGGGCCTTGCTTCCTTCGCCAACGCCGCCACGCCGGCGAGCGGCAACCCGGGGACTGTGCGCTTCATCGGTGAAATCGTTTCCGGCGCTTGCGGTATCGACGCAAGCTCCCTGGACCAGACCGTGTCCCTGGGCCAGGTGCCATCGAACCAGTTCAAGGCGATCGGTGATCGTTCGACGCCGACCAAGTTCGACATCATCCTGACCGACTGCGATACCGCTACCCAGAAAAACGCCCGCTTCACCTTCAGCGGCGTCCAGGATCCAGCAGTTCCGGCACTGTTCGCCACCACTGGTCTGGCACAAAACGTTGGTATTCGCTTGCAAGCCAGCGCCGGCGAAATGCTCGACAACGGCAAGGAGCAAGTTGCGCCGGTTGTCCTGCAGAACGGCAACAACACCGTCACTTTTGCTGCGATGTATGAAGCGACTGCGGCGACCGTGACCACTGGTGAAGCAGACAGCGTTGCCAACTTCACCGTGGCCTACAACTGATACGCCCGTATCGAGTGTTGTAAGGAAAAGGGGCGAGAGCCCCTTTTTTCTTGTCCGTTACGTTGCTGATTGAAGGGTACTTTCCGTGTACTGCCGCAAACTATTGGTGTCTTGCGTATTGTTCTCCTGCGCGCGTTATTCGTCTGCGCTGGAATTCAATACCGAGTTTCTGAACATTGATCAAAATGACGATATCAGCCTCGGCCAGTTCACCCATGCGCAATACACAGTGCCGGGCAACTACTTGCTGGATATTGTGGTTAATCAACGTTATTTCGGAACTCGCTCCATCGAATTCAAACCTGGCGACAACCCGCAGGAAAGTTACGCGTGCCTGGACGAAGAACTGGTGACCATGTTTGGCCTGAAACCGGACTTGTTCAAAGGCTTGCCGCGCCTCGCCGGTGGCCAGTGCGTGGACTTGCGCGCCATCGACAACGCCACGATCAAATACCTGAAAAACCTCGGTCGTCTGTCGATCAGTCTGCCGCAAGCCTCCTTCGAGTACGACGACCCCAATTACATTCCTCCGGCTGCCTGGAGCGACGGCCTCGATGGCGCGCTGCTGGATTACCGGCTGATTGCCAACGATCGCCAGTCCAGCGCTGCCTCGGGCGACTCGCGTTCATTGCAGAGTTACGGCACCGCCGGGCTGAACATTGACGCTTGGCGGGTGCGCGCCGACTATCAGGCCCAACACAATTCCGGCGAGCAGAATCGCGGTATCAACGACAAGGCCTTCCAGCTCAATCGTCTATACGCCTACCGTGCGTTGCCGGCGATCCGTTCGAAATTGTCCGTCGGCGAAGACTATTTGAACTCCGACGTGTTCGATACTTTCGCGCTGCGCGGCGCGACCCTGAGCAGTGACGACCGCATGTTGCCGCCCAACCTGCGTGGCTATGCGCCTTTGATCAGCGGCCTGGCGCGCACCAACGCGACGGTCACGGTTTCGCAACAGGGCCGGGTGTTGTACTCGACCACCGTGACGCCGGGCGCGTTCAGCATTCAGGACCTCAACAGCAGCGTGCAGGGTACGCTCGACGTGACTGTGCGCGAAGAGGACGGCAGCGAGCAGACGTTTACCGTGTCCACGGCGGCGGTGCCATTTCTGTCGCGCGAAGGCGAGTTGCGTTACAAGGTTTCGGCAGGTCAGCCGCGACTCACAGGCAGTGGCGGCACCGAACCTGGGTTCGTCGCTTCGGAAATGGCGTACGGCTTACCCCACGACTGGACGCTTTACGGCGGTGTGCTGGCGGCCAGCGACTACCTGTCGAACGCGTTTGGCGTCGGCAAAGACCTCGGAGTTTTCGGTGCGCTCTCAGCCGATATCACCAACTCGCGCGCCAAGTTGCGCTGGACCGGCGAGACGGCGGTGGGCAACTCGTACCGCATCAACTATTCCAAACATTTCGATGGCATTGGCACCGATCTACGCTTCCTCGGTTACCGTTTTTCCGACCGAACGTTTACCAACTTCTCGCAGTTCGTCGGCGATCCCGATTCCTATGCCCTGAACTCGGGCAAGCAGCGCTATTCGGTGACGCTGGCCAAGCATTTCGGCTGGTTGTCCACGAGTTTTTCCTACGATCACTCGACCTATTGGGACGCGGCGCCGTCCGACCGTTTTGGCTTGTCGCTGGCGCGCAGCTTTTCCGTGGGCAACGTCAAGAACATCAACGTCAATCTGTCGGCGTACCAGACCCAGAATGCGCAGCGCAACGACTCGCAGATCTATCTCGGGGTGAGCATTCCGTTGGGCGGCAATTCGATGTTGTCGAGCAACTTCCAGCGTTCTGGCTCCGGTGGAGCATCGGCCAATGCCGGTTACAGCCATGACGACGGGCAGGGCGTGAATTATCAATTGTATGGCGGCGTGGGCGACAACAAATACGTGAATGCCTACGTCGGCAAACGTGCCTCGACTTATCGCGCCAACGCCTCCGCGACCACCGATGGCAGCACCTATCGCTCGCTGACCGGCGAACTTGACAGCTCGCTGGTCGTGACCCGTTACGGCGTGTCGGCCCATGGAAATGGGTCCAATGGCGACACGCGATTGCTGGTGTCCACCGACGGCGTGCCGGACGTGGCCTTCACCGGTCAGGCGCGGACCAACAAGGATGGCTACGCGGTAATGGATGGCTTGCCTTCGTTTCAGGCCTACGAGGCCCGGGTCAACATGGAGAAGTTGCCGCTCAATACCGAAGTGACCAACCCGATTCAACGCCTGGCTTTGACCGAGGGCGCAATCGGCTATGTCAACTTCGCCACCGGCCAGGGCCACAACGCCCTCGTAGCGTTGACTCAGGCCAACGGTCAGCCGGTGCCGTTCGGCGCATCAGTTCAGGACAAGGACACGAACAAGGAAGTCGCAATCGTCGGCGAGGCGGGCGTGACCTATTTGCTCGGCGCAAAAAGCGGCGCGCGACTGGTTGCACGCTGGGACGAAGCCAGGAGCTGCACGCTGGCTGTTTTGCCGGAAGAAGACGTGCTGAGCAATGTCGCCAAGCCCGTGCGGTGCCTGTAATCCGGGCATCGATCGATGCCTGTTCCTTGATTTTTGTGGAGAACCCATATGTCAGTTTTCAAGATCCAGCCTTTATTCAACCGCCTGAGCCTGCTGGTCGGGTTGTGTGTTCCACTGCTCGCCAACGCGGCCGTGGTGCCGGATCGCACGCGGGTCATTTTTGAAGAAAGCGCACCGTCGGTGAGCGTCACACTCAGCAACAAGAACCCGCAATTGCCGTTCGTGGTGCAGTCGTGGATCGAAGACCAGAACAGCAAAAAGGTCAGTTCACCGTTCATGGTGTTGCCGCCGTTACAGCGCATCGAGCCTAATGAAAGTAGCGTGCTGCGCATCGTCAAACTGCCGGATGTGGCGTTGCCCACCGACCGTGAGTCGGTGTTCTATCTCAACGTGCGCGAGATTCCACCGAAGACCGAAGCGGTGAATTCGATGCAGATTGCGCTGCAATCGAAGATCAAGTTGTTCTACCGCCCGGCAGCCGCCAAGCGTGAGCGCGGCGAAGATCTCGCATTGCGCATGAACTTGAAAATCGACCCGCTCGGCAAGCAATTGCTGGTGGACAATCCTTCGCCGTTTCACATCACCGTGGTCGGTCTGCTGACCGGCCCGGACCAGACCAAAATGCCCATCGATACGCTGATGATCGCACCCTTCAGCGGCGCCCGGATTGCCCTGAGCAATACCAGCTTCAGCGAACTGCGGGTTTCGAACATGAATGACTTCGGCGGCCAGACCGACTCGCTGTTCACCTGCGCAGCCAATGTGTGCAAGGCCGTGAAGCCATGACATACCGCGCGTTGCTCAGACTGGGCGTGGTCGCGTTGCTGCTGGCGTTTTCCCAGGCGTCCTGGGCGCTGGTGTGCAAATCGTCGCAGGGCGGCAGCTACCTGAGCGAGTACATCGGCCCGGTCTCGGTGCCTGACACCGTGCCGGATGGCACGATCATCTGGCGCTCGAAAACCCACGTGGTGCCCGCCGATTGCTGGAAGGTGCACGACATTCACTTTCAGGAAGACGATCCGATCTATTTCTATGGCAACCCGGCCGGCCTCGACGCCACGCCTTGGGGCATCGAGTTCGGCCTGGTGTACCGCCAGGTCACCTCGTGGGACGGCGACTGGAGCGCCAACCCGACGCAGGGCGTCAACAGTGGCTATATATCCCGTGGCTGCCCCGGCGCAGCCAATGATGCCGACATGTTGGCCTGTTCACGCGTGACGCCAAGCATCGCGTTTCAAGTGGTGATCCGCAAAAGAGGGCTGCTGCCGCTGCAGCGTCCGTCCCAGGACACCTACGACGTGTTTCAGTTTGACGGCCTGTACGGACTCAATGGCGGCCCGAGCAACCCTTTCGGCAACTTCCGCTTTCAACTGAGCGGATTACAGAACATCGTCGGCACCGCGTGTACGGTCGATGTCACCGTGACCCCGGAGCCGGGCATCGTCGACTTCGGCGTGATCCAGAAAACCACCACCGGGTTTTCGCCACCCAACCCGACCAAGCCATTCAGCCTGGCCCTGGAGAAGAAATGCAGCAGCGCAATCAACATCGGCGCGACCTTCGTCACCGCCAGTCAGCAGGGCGAGTACAACATCTTGCCGGCGGGGGATAGCCAGTTCGCTATTCAGGTGAGGGATGCGCAAAACAACCTGGTACCGATCAACGAACCGTTTCCGCTGGCCAATTTTCCGGCCGACGTCAGTCATATCGATGTGCCTTTCAGTGCCTCGGTTGTTTCGCTGGGCGATCCTAAAGTCGGACCGTTTGAAGCGATCATGGTGGTGCAGGTGGTGTATTACTGATTGACCGGTGTGCGGCGCGTTAGGAATTTTCCTACATGACGCTCGGACAAATCCTTCGCTCACGGTCTCGCATACTCGCCACTATGGGGTATTACGGGTCGATTGAGCGACGGATGGACGATGGCCTTCCCACGAGTATTGGTGCTGGAAAATCAGGGTTTCGCGCGCAGCGTTTTGGTCAGGATGTTGCAACGACTCGGCGCGCCGGACGTGCTGCAAGCCAGCGATGGCGAAAACGCCATGCTGCAAATGCATTTGCTGGGCAAAGTCGATGTGGTGTTCTGTGATCTGGGCGATCGAGGGCTGGATTGTTTTGAATTCCTGGCCCGCGCAAGCAAGAGCAGTTTGGTTCGTTCGGTGGTTCTGTGCGGCGAATTGCAACCTGAGTTACAGCGCACGCTGGGTCAAAAGAGTTCGCTTGCCGGGTTGCGGCTGCTCGGTGTGCTGAGCCATCCGATCCAGTTGCGTGCCTTGCATCGTGTTCTGCACGGATTCACTTACACGCCGCTTCCTCGTCTCGCACCGTTACCACCCCGCGAACTGCCCAGTGAAAACGATGTGCGTCGTGGTTTGGCGCTCGGCGAGTTTCGAGGCTGGTTCCAGCCGCAGTTCGATCTGCGCAGCGGGAGTGTGGTGGCCGCCGAAGCGCTGGTGCGCTGGGAGCATCCGGCCCGAGGCGTGCTGCTGCCGTGCGATTTTCTCGCTGCAGTCCTCGCTTATGACTTGATCGACCAGATGTTCCTGCAACTGCTAGAACAGGGCTTGAGCCTGTTGCAGATCTTGCGTCGTCGTGGTGTGAGCCTGACGCTGGCGTTCAATCTGCATGCCTCGCAGTTGGCTGGTGATGGCTTGATCGAAGACATCAAACGCACGCTGGAGCGCCTTGGGTTCAAAGGTTCGTCGCTGGTGTTTGAGCTGGCGGAAAACGGCTTGCTCGATTGCACGCCGCGGACCCACGAAAACCTGTTGCGTCTGCGATTGCTCGGCTGTGGCCTGGCGATCGATGATTTCGGCGTGGGATTTTCCTCGCTGAAATGGCTTTGCCAGCTACCGTTCAACCAGATCAAGCTTGATGGCCGGTTTGTCCAGCGTCTGGATCGCCCGGCTGACCGCACGATGGTCGCCAGCACCCAAGCGCTGGTTCAGGCGTTGGGCATGAGCCTGGTGATCGAAGGCATCAGCAGTCCGCGCATGCGTGACCGACTGCTGGAGCTGGGATGCGAAACGGGTCAGGGGTTTTATCTTGAACGACCCATGAATGGCCATGCACTGCTGCAATGGCTGGATAAAACCGCTGACGTACGGTAAAAAACCTGGCGTGCTCGCGAAAACATCTCTACAGAGGTTTTTATGTTTAAAGCGATGGTTGTGGACGATCATCCGTTCATTCGCTCTTCGGTCAAAATGCTGCTCAAACAAGAAAACTTCGACGTGGTGGCTGAAGCGGATAATGGCGCCGATGCGGTGCAAATGGCCCGCGAGCACGCTCCGGATCTGATCGTACTCGACATCGGCATGCCCAAGCTGGACGGCCTCGAAGTGATTTCGCGTATCAGCGCCCTGGGCCTGTCTTCGAAGATTCTGGTACTGACCTCACAGTCAGCGCAGTTCTATTCGATGCGTTGCATGAAGGCCGGCGCGGCCGGATTCATCTCCAAGACCAACGACATCAACGAGCTGATCAAAGCCATCAAGGCGGTGATGGATGGCTATACCTTCTTTCCCAATCTGGCCGGCAGTTCGGTACGGCGCAGCGATGTCGAGGCCACGGAGCTGGATCTGATTCAGACATTGTCCGACCGCGAGCTGACGATTCTGCAGCAGTTGGCCAACGGTTTGAGCAACAAGGAGATCGGTGAGGCGATGCTGCTGAGCAACAAGACTGTCAGCACCTACAAGACCCGCCTGATCGAAAAGCTCAACGTCAAATCGGTGGTCTACCTCGCTGATTTCGCCAAACGCAATCACTTGGTCTAGATGAACACTTTCAGCAAAAAATACCTGGCCATTGCGTGGCTGCTCGGCATGTTTGGCGTGTTCAGCGCAGCGGCTGCCGAACCCGATGTCTTGCAAGTGCTCGGCCGCTCGACGGTGGACGAGTATTCTGTTTCCCTCGATGAAGCCGACTGGCAGTGGCTGCGGCATAAACGCACTTTGCTGCTCGGTGCATCGGCGCCGGACTACGCGCCGTTCGGCATTACCGGCAACAGTGATGATTACGAAGGCCTGACAGCGGATTACGCGCAGTTGGTCTCGCAACTGCTGCACGTCAAGGTCGAGGTGCGGCGCTATCCGTCGCGCGCCGAAGTGCTCGCCGCACTTAAACGTGGCGAGATCGATCTGCTCGGCACCGCCAATGGCTTTGAGGCCAGTGACCCGGAATTGGCGATGTCCCAGGCCTACGCGGACGATCAGCCGACGCTGGTGACTCGCGTTGGTGAAAGCCAGAGTCTGCCGACGGACCTGGCCGGCATGCGTGTGGCCATGTTGTATCACTATCTGCCGCCGGACACGGTCAAGGCGTTTTACCCCAAGGCCACCGTGCAGCTTTATCCATCGACCCTGAGCGCAATCGGCGCCGTGGCGTTCGGTCAGGCTGACGTTTATCTCGGCGACTCGATCAGCTCCAATTACCTGATCAGCAAGAATTACCTGAACAACGTTCAGCTCAGCGATTTCTCGCGCATGGAAGTGCAACCGTTTGCGTTCGCAGTGACTCAGGACAACGCGCGCCTGCTGCGAATTCTCAATGTGGCGCTGAAGACCATTCCGGCCAATGAGCACATGACGATTCTGCGCCGATGGAATGCCGGTGGGGCGACCATGCCTGGCCAACAGGTATTGCACTTCAGTGTCAGCGAGCAGCGTTGGCTGGATCAGCATCCGCGAATCAAAGTCGCTATCAACGAAAACTTCCTGCCACTCACATTCATTGATGATGCCGGCAACTTTCGTGGCATCAGCGCCGATGTGCTGGCTAAGGTTAGCTTGCGCACCGGCCTGAAATTCGATTTGCAGCGTGCCGATTCGGTGCATGACCTGATCGACCAGGTCACCAGTGGCGAAGCTGACATGCTCGCCGCATTCACCCCGAGTGTGGAGCGCGAAAACGAGCTGCGTTTCACCCGGCCGTACCTGACCAACCCGTTTGTGCTGGTGACGCCGACCGGCGCTGATCGCCCGCAAACCCTGGATCAGATGGCTGGCAAACGCTTGGCGCTGATTCGCGGCAACGTGCTGCGTGAATATGTGATCGAGCACTATCCGCAGGTGCAACTCGTGCCCGCGGACAACGCCGTCGACGCCATGGCCATGGTCGCGCGTGGCGACGCCGACGGAGCGATCAATTCGTTGATCAGCGCGCGTTATATGATTTCCCGCCAGTACCGCAATCGCCTGCAAGTCACCAGCACCGTCGGCACCTTGCCAGCGCGCATCGCGTTTGCAACCAACCGTGGCGCGCTGGAACTGTATTCGATTCTCGACAAAGCTTTACTGAGTATTCCTCCGGAGGAAATGGACGAACTGACCAATCGCTGGCGCAGCGAGATCGTCATCGATGACAGCTACTGGTTGCGCAACCGCAGCGCGATCATTCAAGGCTTTGTGGTGGCGGGCGTATTGTTGCTGGTGGCGCTGGGCTGGATCGCCTATTTGCGCTTGCTGATCCGTAAGCGCCGGCAGGCCGAAGCCGCGCTCAATGATCAGATGGAGTTCATGCGCGTGTTGATCGACGGCACGCCGCATCCGATTTACGTGCGCGACCGCGATGGTCGTTTGATGACCTGCAACAGCGGTTACCTGAAAGTGTTCGATGTTGAGCGCGAAGCGGTGATCGGCAAAACCGTGACTGAAGGCGTGCTCAATGACGCCGATGAGGCCCGCGCCTATCACGAGGATTATTTGCAGGTCATGGACGAAGGTCTGCCGCGTATTCAGGATCGCCGGCTGACGTTGGCGCAGGGGCGAGTACTGACGATCTACCACTGGATGCTGCCGTATCGTGGCAGTGACGGCGCGGTGAGCGGCATGATTGCCGGATGGATCGACGTCAGCGAACGTCAGCAGCTGTTGCAGCAATTGCAGGTAGCGAAGGAGGGCGCCGACGACGCCAACCGGGCGAAAACCACGTTCCTGGCGACCATGAGTCACGAAATCCGCACGCCGATGAATGCGGTGATCGGTATGCTCGAACTGGCGATGAAAAAAGCCGATCAGGGCGTTCTGGATCGTTTCGCGATCGAAGTTGCCTCCGGGGCGGCGCGCGGTTTGCTCGATCTGATCGGCGACATTCTCGATATCGCCCGGATAGAATCCGGACGTCTTTCACTGGCCCCTGAACGCGCCAATCTGCGTGAGTTGATCGAATCCGTCGTGCGCATTTTTGACGGCCTCGCACGACAAAAGCAGCTGCGCTTGCAGCTTAATCTCGATGCGCTGAGCAATGTTGAAGTGCTGGTCGATCCGCTGCGGTTCAAACAGATCCTGTCGAATCTGGTGAGCAATGCGATCAAGTTCACCGACACCGGGCATGTGCGTCTGAGCGTGCAAGTCAATACCAATGGCGGGCCGGAACGACTGACGCTGTGTATGCGGGTCGAAGACAGCGGGCGGGGTATTTCACTCGAGGATCAGCAGCGGCTGTTTAGTCCGTTCACTCAGGCCGGCAATCATGGGCAGTCGTCGCGGGGCGGCTCCGGGCTGGGCTTGGTGATCAGCCGTACCCTGTGCGAAATGATGGGCGGTACTTTGGCGCTGCACAGTACATTGGGCCAGGGAACGCAGATTGAAGTACGGCTTGATTTGCCGCTGCTGGAGCCATTGGCCCGCACGCCAGTGGCCGAGGTGGAGTCGGTCGAAGTCAGTCGCGCGTTGAATATTCTGGTGATCGACGACTACCCGGCCAACCGTCTGCTGCTCTCGCAGCAACTCAGCTATCTTGGCCACCGGGTCACGGATGCCGAGGACGGTGCCCATGGTCTGCGCGCCTGGCGCAATGAACACTTCGACGTGGTGATTACCGACTGCAACATGCCGATCATGAACGGTTATGAACTGGTCAGCGCGATCCGTGACGAAGAGGCGGCGCGGGGGCTTTCACGCTGTCTGGTGCTGGGTTTCACGGCGAACGCGCAGATTGAAGAGAAGCAGCGCTGCGCCGAGGCGGGCATGGACGATTGCCTGTTTAAACCGATCAGCCTTGAAAATCTCAACGCGCGGCTGGCTTCGGTCACGCCGCAGCCACGCACAGAACCTGACGACGTTCCCGCAGTGCCTGGCCCCGGCGGCGGAATTGATCTGAGCAGCCTGGAGCAACTGACTCGGGGCGATCAGGCCTCTATCAAAAGTCTGCTGGCCGATCTGGCAAGCAGCAACGATGACGACATGGCCAAACTGATCCGTTTGTTCAGCCACAACGACTTACTGGGGCTGGCGGATCTGGCGCACCGGGTAAAAGGTGGTGCGCGAATCATCAAGGCGCAGGCTTTGATTCAGGCTTGCGAAGCGTTGGAAGTTGCCAGCGAGGGCATCGATTCGCCTGCGCTGGCCGACGCGGTCGATGCCTTGCATCAGGCCATGGAGCGGCTGGCCGCGCAGCTGGAAGTCCATTTGGCTTGAATGGGGTTCCTTCGGGTTTTATCAATCAGATCCAATACTTGCGAATTTTCCTACATTCATCACACAGCCAGCCTCGTTAACGTGCAGTTGTGTCGGCGTTGTGCCGATGCAGCTCATTTTTAATGTCTGGAGCAGTTGATGAACATTCAACGTATGTCTTCCCGTGCGCGGCTGTCCGTCGGCACGTTGGTGGTTGCGGCGACGCTGAGCGCTTGTGCCAGTGCGCCGATCCCCGATCAACAGGTCTCGCTGTCCAGGGATGCGGTCAACCGCGCAGTATCGGCAGAAGCCACCCAATACGCACCGCTGGAAATGCAAGCGGCACAGGACAAGATGTTCCTGATGGAACGCGCCTTGGGTGAGAAGAATTATCCGCAGGCCAGACTTCTCGCCGAGCAGATCGAAGTAGATGCCAACCTCGCCGAGCGCAAGGCGCGTGCCGTGAAGTGGCGCAAACAACTGACAGACGCCCGTGACGGCATTCAGGTACTGAAGCAGGAAATGCTTCAGGACCCTGGTTTCAACCCTCCCGCCAGCGCTCAATAAGGACTGATTCAATGCCTGCTTTTAAATTATTGCCCGTCGTTTCCTTGTTCGCCCTGATGCTCGCCGGTTGCGCCACACCACCGGAAAACCCGCAGTTGCTTCAGGCCCGCGCGCAGTTCGCGGCGCTTCAACAAAAGCCGGAGTCGAACACGCTGGCGGCGATTGAAACCAAGGATGCGTTCAGTGCCCTGAACAAGGCCGATCAGGCTTCGATCAAGGACCGCGAAGCTGCGGAAATTGATCAGTTGGCCTACATTGCCAACCAGAAAATCTCTCTGGCGGAGCAGACCATCGCCATGCGTCAGGCTGAAGCGGGTCTGAAGAAAATCGATGCCGAGCGCACCCAGGTGCAACTCGACGTGCGCACCCGACAACTCAAAGCCTTGCAGGCGATGAAGGCGCAGAAGACCGAGCGCGGTGAAGTCGTAACCTTTGGCGACGTGTTGTTCGATACCGGCAAAGCTGATCTCAAGTACGGCAGCCAGCGACAGTTCCAGCAATTGGCCGACTTCCTCAACAATAATCCGGAGCGCAAGGTCCGCGTGGAAGGTTTCACCGATGACGTTGGCAGCGAGGACTCCAATCAAATACTGTCCGAGCGACGAGCGGCTTCGGTTGCCAACGCCTTGTCGAGCCTGGGCGTGGATCGACTGCGTGTTCTGACTCAAGGTTTTGGCGAGGAGTATCCGGTTGCAGACAATGGCAGCGCGGCTGGTCGCCAGCACAATCGTCGGGTCGAAGTGATCGTGTCCAACGGCGCCGACATGGTGGGCGCGCGGAACTGATTCACTGCATGAGTTTGCTCTCCCGCAATGGGAGAGCAGTTTTTCGTCATCGCATGTGACCGTTCATTTGTGTGGGAAAATTCCTACAAATGTAGGGAATTTTCCTACTCTTTTTCTCCGCTCTGATCTCTAAATTAGCTACCTCAACTGAGCCACTGGCCTCCCGTCAGATGCTGCTCAGCCTTATGCCATGGGCATTTGCATCGCCGGATCGGCGGTAAGACTGAGGTACTGAACATGACGACCCTTCACCCGAAAAAATCTTCGATTCTGGTTCTTTCGCCACTGGCGATGGCCATCTTCATGCTGCAGCCGGTGCAGGCGCAGGCGTTTACTTCATTGGTCAACAGCGGCGTAGTCGTCAATGGTGAGACCGTGACGGGCGGTCTTCAAAGTATCAGCAGCGATGGTACGGCCAACAACACCTTAATTGAGGCTACAGGCACTCAAAGTGTATTTTGGCTCGGTGTATCAAACGACGCCACGGTCAATGGCCGACAACTGGTTTCCAGCGGCACTGCCAATAACAGCATCGTCAACGCTGGCGCAACACAGGCACTGAGTACTCAAGGCGTTTCCAACGGCACCGTCTTGAACGGCGGTACGCAAACTGTGCAAGGGACCAACAGCCGCGCCGTTGGCACCGAGATTAACGCAGGTGGCGTACAAACCTTGTCGTTGGGCGCCGCTGGCGCTGATACGCATATCAATGACGGTGGTGTGCAAAACCTGCTTAACCAAGGCACGGTTGAAAATACGCTCGTGCAGACTGGCGGGGTGCAAAACATCGAGCGTGGGATGCTCGGCGGTGCAGTGGCCACCGACACGTTGATCGACGGCGGCGTACAGAACGTGAGAGACACCGGCACCGCCAACAACAGCACCGTCAGCAACGGCGGTCAGGTCAACCTGTACAGCGGCGCCCAGGCCAACGGCGTGGTGGCGGAGGCGGGCGGAACAGTCAACGTGATGGAGAACGGCGTGAAAACCGTTGATTCGCTCACCCTTAATGGTGGCCGTCTGGCGTTCGTGCCGAGCACCGATGGTACGTTCAAGACGTTTACCGTCAATGCATTGTCCGGCAGCGGCAGCATTTCGATGAACACTGATATTGCCACCGCCCATGATGATTTGCTGGTGATTGAGGGAGCGGGACTTGCGAATGGCGACCACACCTTGATCGTCGGCGACTCGGGCCATGAGCCGACTGCGTCCGATGGGCGTTTGCTGCTGGTGGACACCAACGGCGGCAACGCGAAGTTCGGCTTGTACGGAGGTCATGTCGATGCGGGCGCGTTCCGTTACACATTGCAGCAGGAAGGTAATGACTGGGTGCTGGCGAGTGCAGGAACTCCCCCGGTAACGACGCCGGTTGATCCGGTTGATCCGGTTGATCCGGTTGATCCGGTCACCCCGGTAGATCCAGTAACACCTGTCGATCCAGGCAAACCCATAGACCCGGTCACCCCGGTTCGTCCGGTCAATCCAACTCCGGAAGGTCTGTCCAAGGGCGCCAATGCCGCCGTTGCCGCGCACACTGCCAGCGCCAGTCTCTGGAACGCGCAGATGAATGCATTGGTCAAGCGTATGGGCGAATTGCGCATGGGCAAGGATGACGGTGGCGTCTGGACCCGGGCCATTAGCAAGCGCTTCGATATCAGTGAGCACTCGAGCCGTGCCTATACCCAAGACATCTCGGGTATAGAGATCGGTGCGGATAAGGCGTTCGCGCTCAACAGCGGCAAGGTCTTCGTCGGAGGCATGGTTGGCACGGCGCAGTCGGATCTGGACTTCGGTGAGGGGGCGTCCGGCAACATCGACAGCAAGATGTTCGGGGTCTACGCGACCTACCTGCATGACAACGGTATCTACGTCGACAGCGTGTTGAAGTACAGCCGTTTCGACAACGAAATCAAGACACCAAGCAACCTTGGGGAGTCGGTAAAGGGATCGTATAAAACCAACGGCGTGGGAGCGAATGTCGAGGTCGGCAAGCAGATCAAATTGGGCAACGGCTGGTTCGTCGAGCCACAACTGGAACTGACTGCGACCCGTACTCAGGGCGCGAGCTACACCGCGAGCAATGGCCTGAAGGTCAAGTCCGATGATATGGACTCCTTGCAAAGCCGCGTGGGTTCGTTGTTCGGCCGTAGCATGGAACTGAGTAACGGCATGAAGGCCCAGCCCTACGTCAAAGCCTCTTACGTCACGGAGCACGCCGGCAGCAGCAAAGTCAGCGTAAACGGCAACAAACTGGATGCTGAACTGCCGGGTAATCGTGTCGAACTGGGTTTTGGTGGTGTGCTGCAGGTCAGCGAGAAGAGCAAGATTTCCATCGACGCCGAATACGCCAAGGGCAACTCCATCGAACAACCTTGGGGTGTCAGCGTGGGCTATCGCTACCTCTGGTAAGGGTGGACGTCGCAGATGCTTGGGACATTTCGTACAAGCATCGCGGCATTTTCCTGAATAGCTTGTCGCTTGAATGCCGGACACTGTCCTGACAACAGAGGAGTTGACTACCATGCCCAGCCTTCCACTTCGCGTACTGGTTCTAGAAGATCACACGTTCCAGCGCTCCGTGGCGGTGAGCATGCTCAAACATCTGGGTAGCAGTGAAGTTCTGGAGGCGGTCGATGGCGCGCAAGCCCTGGCGCTGCTGGACTCCTCAGGCCCGGTCGATGTTGCACTGTGCGATTTGAAAATGGAGGGCATGGACGGTCTGGACTTCATCCAGCGCATCGGAGCGAGCGGGCAAGTGCGCTCGATCATCATCAGCAGTTCGCTGTCGGCCGACTTACGCCGGGCGGTGCGGCAGATCGTTTCGCTGCTGGGGCTGGAGTTTCTTGGCGACGTCGGTAAACCCTTGCGCGTCGAGGCGCTGGGCAAACTGTTGAACAAACAGTTGAATGCCTGCCCTGTCTCGGCATCGTCGGCAGCCGTGGCAACTGACCCGGCCAGTGAGTCAGAAGTCCGTCGGGCGCTCGCCACGCAGCAACTCAAGGCGTTTTACCAGCCCAAGTTCAACCTGCAAAACGGCGATGTGTGTGGTGTCGAAGTTCTTGCGCGCTGGCTGCACCCCTGCAAAGGCGTGATTTCTCCGGCGGCGTTTATGCCAACTCTGGAGCGCTGCGGCCTGATGGATCAGTGGTTGTATGCGCAAATGGATCAAGCGCTGCACGTACAGGCGCAAGCCAGACATCAAGGATCTGCGTTGAACATGGCGTTTAACCTGCATGCTGCGCAACTGGCTAACCCTGAGCTGGCGAGCAACGTCCGCCAGTTGCTGGCGCGTCATGGCGCTGCCGGTAGCGGAGTGACGTTCGAGGTGACAGAAAGCGGTTTGCTGGAAGCTCCGACCATTAGCCTGGAAAGCCTGGTGCGCCTGCGTATGATGGGATGTCGACTGTCGATCGATGACTTCGGTGCCGGCTTTTCCTCGCTGCAACGCTTGTGTCAGTTGCCATTCAACGAAATCAAACTGGACGCCGAGTTCGTACGTACTCTAGAGCAAGAACCGCGCTGTCTAGCAGTGATCGCCAGTACTTTGGCTCTGGGCGAAACCCTCGGCATGTCAGTCGTGATCGAAGGCATCGAAACCGAAGCGCAATGTCAGCAACTGTTGGATATCGGTTGCACACAAGGACAGGGTTTTTGGTATGCACGTCCTATGGCTGCAGAAGACTTTCTGAATTGGTTGAAAAAAGCGAAATAGTTCTAGCAACTCTTTTCATGAACTGCGTGCAACCTCTCCGGCGTTTTGCTTGTTTTCAATGCAATTCGTGAAGGGGCAGGGTCGCAGATTCAGTCAACTGAGCGCCCATGATGCGGTTGAATGGCTATATGAGGTGTTTGATATCAACCGATCAAGTTTCTACGCCTACCGTCTCAGACGTCGGACATCCAGATGTTGAACGGCTTCGGTTGCACAGCCGGCGGAAACGATCTGTAGACAAAGGAGCAATTTTCCCGAATGCCAGAAACGACAAAGCCCTGAATAATCGGGGCTTTTTCGTATCAAATATGGCGGAGGAGATGGGGTTCGAACTCATGGAGCTGTTACAGACGACGGTTTTCAAGTCCGAGGAGGTCACTCATGATGTCGCGACGGTAATAGACATCTGCTTCAGCGCTTGAATGGCCAAATTGTCCTAAACTCGCTTCCTCCCAATCAACTAAGGAAGCGTCAATGGGCATGCAAGGAAAAGACCGTCAGATCGACAGCATTGAGTTCAATGTCGTTGACATCGACCGAAGCAAGACCTTCTACGGAAGCATTTTCGGCTGGAGTTTCGTTGACTACGGCCCGACTTATACCGAGTTCAGCGACGGACGTATGAGTGGTGGATTCACTACTGGAGAGTCAGTACGTACGGGTGGACCTTTGATCATCCTATATGCGGATGATCTTGAGCAAACCCAGCTAAGGATCAAATCAGCGGGTGCGACCATTAGTCGTGAAGTTTTTTCGTTTCCGGGTGGTCGCCGTTTCCACTTCATCGACCCCGATGGCTATGAGCTAGCCGTGTGGTCGACCTCTCCTTGATATTGACGCGAGTCCCAAACGTTGCGGCTGCAACGCTTCAGTGCGGCAGCAATGTCTCCGACATTACAGAAACAACCAAGGATCGCTGTTGTTTTGTAATGTCGGTTCCTGGCCGAAAGCAGTCTTCCACGACGGCCATTTAGACGTGCAGATGCCCCATTAGTCCCCGCAAGTATTAGCTTACGGCCTCGCTTACATCCGGTGATGTTCTAGCAAGAAGTCCACGAACAATCGCACCCGCGCTGGCATTGCCGGCCCACCGACGAATACCGCATGGATCGGCTCTCGGTCCCCTGGATTCCAAGCTTCCAACAGCGTAATCAGATCGCCGCGCTGCAGATCCTCTCTCACGCTGAACTCACCGATACGTGCAATGCCGGCACCGACCCGCGCGAGTTGTGCCAACGCCTCACCACTGCTGCATTCGATGTTGCCGCTGACCTTCAGGGAAAACTCTTTTCCATCGCGGATGAACGGCCAGTTAGGTTCGGCACGTCGGAAGTTGAAGCGCAGGCAATTGTGCTTTAGCAGGTCTTCCGGTTCCTGAGGGATGCCATGGCGCTGCAAATATTTGGGCGATGCCACCACTACTTGGCCGGTGTCGCCGATCCTGCGCGCGGTCAGCGGGCTGTCGGGCAGATGACCAAAGCGGACCGCGACGTCGGCCTGCCCGCCGAGAATGTCGACCACTTCGTCGCCGAGGGTTAGGTCGACGATGATATTCGGGTAATGGGCGCTGAATTCTGCGACCAAGGGCACGATGGCCAACCGCCCATGACCAAGCGCGGCACTGACACGCAATCGTCCTCTGGGTACGCCTTGGTCGGCGATTGCTTCTTCGACCTCGTCCATGTCGGCCAGGATACGCCGAGCGCCGCGCAGGAACGCCTCGCCCTCGGCAGTGAAGGTGATCGCTCGCGTGGTGCGCAGCAACAGGCGGGTGCCAAGACGTTGCTCGGTGCGCGCGATGATCCGACTGACTGCGGAGGGTGTCAGGCCCAGTGCACGCGCGGCGGCCGACAGGCTGCCTTCCTGCGCCACGGTGGTGAACACGCTCATCTCACCTGATCTGCCGTTGAAATCCACTTGTGCCTCCTGCGCAAAGGTGATTACCAAAAATGCTATCTACCGCCTGAAAAGACGGGATCGTAGCATTAGCGGCATAGATAAGGAGGTTTGCATGAGTATCAATCCACCACTCGTCGCGCTCGCCATCGGTGCCTTTGGCATCGGCGTAACAGAATTCGCCCCCATGGGTATGCTGCCGGGTATCGCTGCGGATCTGGGCGTTTCCATTCCCGCCGCTGGTTTGCTGGTCAGTGCTTATGCGCTGGGCGTATTGCTCGGCGCACCGCTGATGACCCTGACCACCGGCAGGATTCCCAGGCGCTATCTGCTGGTCGCGCTCATGGCGATTTTCACCCTGGGTAATCTGATGTCAGCCCTGGCCACCGATTACTACAGTCTCATGGTCGCCAGGGTGGTGACCTCACTGAACCATGGTGCATTTTTTGGCGTTGGCTCCATCGTCGCTGCCAGTGTGGTCGCCCCGGAGAAACGTGCCGGGGCAGTAGCGGCGATGTTCATGGGTCTGACTCTGGCGACTATCGGCGGTGTGCCGCTGGCCGCCTGGTTTGGCGAACTGTTCGGTTGGCGAACCGCTTTCTGGGGTATTACCGGGTTGGGAGTGTTGACCATGGCCGCGTTGTGGTTCGCACTTCCCAATCTGAAGACGCCGCAAAGCGTCGGTGTAATGGCGGAAATTCGGGTATTGGGACGCGGCCCGGTGCTGGGCGCGCTGGCCCTGACTGTAGTCGGCTCGAGTGCCATGTTCACAGTCTTCACCTACATCGCGCCGATCCTCAGCAGCGAGACCCATGCGTCCACCGCCTTCATCACCGCCATGCTGGTGTTATTCGGTGTCGGGCTGACGCTGGGCAACATGTGGGGCGGCAAGGCTGCTGACCGTTCAATAGATCGCACGCTGATCATCTCGCTGAGCGTGCTTATTATCGTCTTGTTGGCGTTCACCGTACTGATGCGTTGGCCGCTGCCGGCTGCCGTAGCCATCCTGATTTGGGGTATCGCCAGCTTTGCCTTGGTCCCGCCGCTACAGATGCGTGTCATGGAAGCTGCGAAGGACGCGCCCAATCTGGCCTCGGCGGTGAACATCGGAGCCTTTAACTTCGGCAACGCGATAGGCGCAGTGCTGGGCGGAGCGGTGATCAATGCAGGTCTGGGTTATCCGGCGATCTCCTTGGCCGGAGCGGCAATGGCGGGTCTGGGGCTACTGATGGTGCTGGCTTTTGTCTGGCGCTCAAGAACGATTGAAGCAGCAGTGGTGTGACGAAGATGAAGGGAAGTAATTCGTTACCATCGATGAGTGGCGGCAAGTGGCAGGTTTCCACCGTTTCTGGTCGGCAGATACGGCCGAAAGCTGCCCACCACCCAATCTCAAACGTTTCCTTCACTTTTTGGTCGGGCTATATAATTTGGCGGGAGGAGGGAACGAACAGCTGGGGTTACGGAAATGCCCGAAAAGATGCGGAAACGATCCATAGAGAGAGGAGCAAATTTCCCAAATGCCAGAAACGACAAAGCCCTGAATAATCAGGGCTTTGTCGGTACAAATATGGCGGAGGCGATGGGATTCGAACTCATGGACCTGTTACAGTCGACGGTTTTCAAGTCCGAAGATTAATCTTTATATATCAATAACCTAACGCTATTTCGTTTCCGCAAGGCAGCATTCATTGATGCTGCGCACACCGGAGGCTGGGTTTTCCTTGTCAGTGATACCCCATTCTCTGGCAATGTTATAGATGTGTGAGAGCAGTGAGATCTCGCGATTCGCCCGAACCTTCCCGGTCCGTTTGTCGCGGTACTGGGCTATCACCTGTGGTGTCACCGCATTGATCGGCGCTTCACTGAATGCTTTCCTGAGTTGCGTCAGTGAAAGCAAGTTGTCCTTTTGGGTTCTAGGCATTTTCGCCGGAATGATCTCAGCTTCGTATCGGTCGAAAACTTTTCCCAGAAGGGTATTCTTTTGCGAAATTGGCTTGCAATCGAGTTTTGCCCATTCCGCCTTGGCGACATTCAAGTCGCCACCCAACGGAATTTCCTTTCTCTTCCCATGTTCATCTCTTCCGTCGTAGTAGTACCCGACCCACTCTGAACCGTTTTTCATTGACCTAACCGTCGCTATTGGCCTGTGGCCTGTACCAAGGTCGACGTGGCGTTGCTGCGCGAGATCCGCGACCAGCTGTGGGCCGAAGCGATGTTTTGCTTTGAGGCCGGCGACCTCTGGTGGGTAACACGAGAGGAAGCGCCGATGTTCAGCGAGGAACAGGACGAACGCTTTGTGGTGGACGAATGGGAAACGCCCATCCTGACCTGGCTCGAAGAGTCGCAGATCGGCGAGACCACCACCGGCAGTGAGGTGATGAGCCAGGCGCTCAAGCTCGATCCCGGTCATTGGGGCAAACCCGAGCAGATGCGCGTGGGTGCGATTCTGCATCGACTGGGCTGGAGACGGTTTCGTTTGGGCGCTTTGAGCAAGAGTGGCCAGCGGCCATGGGCGTACAAGAAACCAGAGGGTTGGGGCAGGGCGCCTGCGCTGGAACAACCTGCGTTTGAGGAGCCTTGCTTCGATGATTAAAGCGATCGATATGGCCCTCAAGCAATGGGCGCAGGAGCTGCATAGCGATGAGGTGGCTGCCGGTTACTCGGGTGGCAACATGGTCGCCATGATGATGGAGAGCGGTGGTCAGCTCGTACGCGGCAGGCGCTGGAGCAGAGTGCCGCTGGAAGCCTCACTGGACATCGAGCGCATCGTGAAGAAACGCCTCGATCCCGAGTTGATGTCGGTGGTCCAGGTGCATTACTTCCAGCCAGACGCGCCCTTGACTGCGCGTCTGGCCGAGAGTGGCTGCACACGCAACCTTTATTACCAGCGTCTGCATGACGCTCACATCGTGGTCGAGCACTTCCTCCTGGGGGAAGCGGCTTGATCGTGGGCATTACTCTGGCTCACGCCGTCCCACCGGCCTGCCTCCGTCCCACCGCTTTTTGCGGTGATGGGACGGGCGCAGGCCCCGTCGTTGTTGGGCTGTCCCACCGTCCTACCTTTTTCATGTCTCCCGCCCGTGTATGCGTAGCGGGCATCAATGCGCGTGTTCACGCGCACGCGTGTTTTTAAATATTCTCTCTATACACGAGAAAAGAGAGATAAAAGTAGGACGGTGGGGCAAAGCCCCAATCTACGGGGCTTTCAGACGTCCCACCTTGTTTTGGAGAGGTGGGACGCATGGGACGCCAGAAAATCAAAAGACAGCCGGGATAGATATTCACCGACATTCGCCAGCCGTTCACCGGGCGTCACCCACACATTCACCGGATGGCATTAAAACGGTCTTGCTGCCACCAGAATCGAGCTGTAAAAAGGGGCCATCTTCGATGGGTGCGACCGCAAAGCGCGGCAGGCCGCCCACCATCTGACCCGGCCATTGCGCCGGGTCTTTTTGTTTAAGGGGCAGGGCAATGACGAACGAGCAACAGGCACTGGCAGAGATGCCGATCTGGTTAGTGATTGCCCTGTCATTGGTGGGCGGTGTGTCCGGCGAGATGTGGCGCGCTTACAAGGATGGGGCACGAGGCTGGGCATTACTGCGCCGCCTCGCACTTCGGTCCGGTGCCTGCATCGTCTGCGGCGTGTCAGCGATGATGTTGTTGTTCGGCGCGGGCCTGTCGATCTGGACAGCGGGTGCGCTGGGTTGCCTGACCGCGATGGCCGGCGCGGATGTCGCCATCGGCTTGTACGAGCACTGGGTGGCCAAGCGCCTGGACCTGAACGAGGCCGAGCCGAAGGCATGAGCCGGGCAGGCCGGGTAGGGCGCCGATTTTTACGGGTCCTCCCTGAGGGCCGCCCCCTACACGGGTTATCGAACTCGCGTAATCTCTCTAGTTGAAAACTTTGCAGGGATGTCCGTCTTTTCAATGGGATGGGGGCAGGGCATGGCACCAAGATGCCGGCTCGACCGACCGGGCCGGGCAGAAACCCGCCGGGGACCCTGAGGACTTTCGAAGGGGACGGGGTCGGAAACCCGCGGGAGCGTGTTAGTGGGAGGCCCCCCAGCTTACTGAAATTTCAATCATTGAAAACTTGAAAGGATTCATTGAAAAGCCGTTGAAAAGGAGGGCTTATGAACGCAGTTGCCTACCGCTCCAAACGCCTTCGCCGCGCACATCGGCCGGCCACCAAGCTACATAACATGACTCAAAGAAAACGGCAGGTTGGTCCTATCTCCCAATGGCAAGCAAGTCGATGTGCTGGCCACTGAAGCGTTGATCCGCGATACCGCCTATCCAAGCAAGGCTGCCGTCGCTGCTCGATACCAACAGGATCGGCTTCAGCGTGATGTGTACAGTCACGTCGTAGCCCAATCTGAGCCGACTAACATGGCTGCGCAGCCGCCCTTTGTAGCCGATGTGAAGTGGAAAGATAGCTTAGGTCAAACGAACTGACGGCAGATGCCTCGGATGGCTTTGCTGTTGTTTTTCGGAAGTTGATCTTGAAGTTAGAAATCAGGCGCTCGGTCAACCAAATCAGTTCGACATTTAGCTGGGCTTCTCGCTACAAATGTCAGCTCGACTGAATAAGGTTGAGATATCCATAGGTGTAGATTCTTAGCAAGCTTGCAAAGTTGTAAGCATGGCGGCCAGTATCGGCTTGGATGGCACCGCCAATACAAGATTGACCAAGCCGAGTTCGTCGAAAAGACAGACTACGCGCACGAGGTTTGTATCGCTGACATTCTGGTGTCGAATTTTCGATGCGGTGCACAGGTTTCTTTTATTTTAGAACGAAGAATTGGTCGCTCGGAAAAGTCCTACACCTCGCTGGGAATTTTCCTACATTCAGTGCGCACACGAGTAACTACTATATGCGAAGTGTTAGATGTGTTTTATTACTAATCAAAAAATCCGTATATGCGTCTGTTCAGGATTTTTTGTTTTTTACGTTTGTCATTATTGTATTTAGGTGTATCTAAAGGATGCAGTGTGGGTGTGTATATTTGCGGGTGATAAGTTGCCGTTTTTTCTTGTTGTGACTCTTGACTTGGTAGGATCTCGTGTGGGAAGTTGTTATTGCGCACCTTGATAGGTTTTTAACTTTTGGTATGCGCTAATAATAAATAATGGAGATTGCAATCATGTGTTCAGCACCCGTTGGTAACGTTGGCAACAGTAGTTCGGATGCGGCTCTCGATAAAATGACTGCTGCGTTTGATCAGGCTATAGAAAAGTCTGCCAAAGTAACTGAAATCACTACAGAGAAAAAATCTGATCTCGATGCTGCTAAACAGCGTCCACAGAACTGATTGGCGGCGGGGCTGTGCGCATGCGTAGCCCCGCCGTTTAATGAGCGTGGTGTTTCTTGTTTGATTAAGCTGGATCTTTTTGATTGACAGTTTGTAGTGTGTTGGTTTTCTGATGATTAATTAGTCATTGAGATGGTCTCGCTGTGTTCTCGAATAAAAAAATAATAAAGGCGCAGTTGGAAATCCTCTCAGGCTTGCACGCAGGCGTCACCGTTGTATTTGACAAGGCGAATCTGAGCCTTGGTTCGGAACCGACCTGTGACATTGTTCTGCGGGATCCACGGCTTGAGTCGCATCATTTAAATATAGGCCTCCAGTTTCCTTATGTCATGGTGAAGGCGTATGCGGGCGGTATTACTGTCGATGATATAAATGTTCCCGAGGGAACCGGGCTTCGTAGTTTGTTGCCATTAAAATTAACTGTAAATGGTGTTTCTCTGAGGATGACAGCTCGTGCGTCAGCCTCGGCAGTTTCTAGGCTCGATATTTTTTCTGTTGCACTTAAAAAGTATCGGGTCGGCCTGATATCGATTGGAGTAGTGCTGGCACTGAGTCTGAGTCTGCGTGGGTTGTTGGTGGAGGCGGATACTATTGAGGTCGCACCTGCTGGTGTTCAGCGAAGTGTCGAAAAAGGCACTAACAATGTGAAGTTGCCGCCGGCATTGAATGCATTGCGAGCCAAACTGGCTGAGCTCCAATTGACGCCTCTGCATATTGAAGGGCAGGGCACGTATTTACGTGTCAGTGGCGCACTGACAAGTGAACAACGAACTCGCTGGGAACAGGCATTGCAATGGTTTGATCGTACTTACGGAACTACTCATGTTCTTGAAAACGCAGTAACGATCCAGATTGAACCAGCAGCACCGCGAGTGAAAATTCAAGCGGTCTGGCAGGGAGTAGCCCCGTATGTGATTGGCGAGCACGGTGAACGCCTGTACCCAGGGGCTGCGATGAGCGATGGATGGATTCTATTGCGCATCGAGAAGACCCAATTGGTTCTGAAACGTAACGCCACTGAGTATGTGTTCACCCTATGAATGACTCCGGGCGCCTCCTTCTAACTCCTGCAATGGGCTGTCTATGAAAGTCGATTTACTGAATAGACAACTGAAGTCCGATTCGTCCCTTGCCGAGTCTGTGTTCGGCGTCTCATTGAAGAGGGCTGTCCCGTCGAGCGTTAAACCCGCAGCGGAGAAAGCCAATACCAAAACTGACAGCGGTGCCCCGTCAGCAGTCAACCGGCAGCAGTCGCTTGGGCAATTGTGCTCATTGGTGAACGGCGAGGCGGTTTCGTTCAGTCGTCAACGTTCCACTGAAATTCTTCAGCATTTGATCAACACGCATGTGTCGCGACTGACGCCTGATGCCCGGACGTCAGCGCTGTCATTGCTGCAGACCGAACTTGAGCAACTGCAAGTGGCCGGTAGCGCGAAGTCGATGCAAATGGACGACATCAATTACGTCGCGGATCTCGATTAATGATGACGCAGATGGATCTCGACTCGGTCAAGTGGCTGCATATGCATGCTCGACGTTATGCGCGCAGTGGTCAGCATCAGCACGCGCTGGTTTACGGGTTGATGGCCAATCAGATAGCTCCGCAAAACGTCGAGATATTGCTGACTCTTGCTCGCTTGTTTGACATGAATGGAGACGGTTCTCGGGCACTCAAGGCGATTGAGCACCTGGCAGTTCTACAAGGTCTGACGCCGCCTCTGCTGCTGCTCAAAAGCCGAATTTTGTGGAATCTCGGCCAAAGGGACCAGGCGCGACAAGTTTTTGGTGACTGTCTGGCTCTGCAAGGAAAGGAGCGTTCATGATGATCCTCCCGGCCCTGAATCGATTGGCTTACTGCGCTGCACGTCGCGGTGATGTGGTGATTGCAGCTTTTATGCTGTTGGCCGTTGTGATGATGATCATTCCATTGCCGACATTGCTGGTGGATGCATTAATCGGGATAAACATCGCATTCAGTTTGCTGATTCTGGTGGTCGCGTTTTATGTATCCCACTCTGTGGATTTCTCGGCTTTGCCGCCGATCATTCTACTGAGCACGCTGTTCCGTCTGTCCTTGTCGATCACTACCACCCGCTTGATTTTGCTGGATGGCGACGCCGGTCAAATCGTGCAGGCATTCGGCGAGTTCGTCATTGCCGGTGAAGTGGTCATTGGCCTGGTGGTGTTCCTGATCATCACAGTGGCGCAGTTTCTGGTCATCACCAAGGGTGCGGAGCGGGTGGCCGAGGTGGCCGCGCGTTTCTCACTCGATGCAATGCCAGGCAAACAGATGAGTATCGACAACGACATGCGCAACGGCGATCTCGATCCTGTGCAAGCGCGGATGCGTCGCTCACGCCTGGAGCGCGAGAGTCAGTTATACGGTGCGATGGATGGGGCGATGAAATTCGTCAAAGGTGATGCGATTGCCAGCCTGGTCATCCTCTTCGTCAACCTATTCGGCGGGTTGATGATTGGCATGGTACGGCGGGACATGGCATTTGCGGATGCCGTGCATACCTATTCACTTCTGTCAGTGGGCGATGGTCTGATCGCCCAGATACCGGCACTGCTGATTGCGCTGGCCGCGGGCATCGTCGTGACGCGTGTTGCGTCGAGCGAAGAACGAGATCTCGGCACTGAAATAATTGGTCAACTCAGTTCTAACGCCCAGGCGTTGGCACTGACAGCCGGTGTTCTGCTCGCCATTTCTTTCATACCGGGTTTCCCCGCCCCAGTGTTCATTTTCATTGCGACGCTGCTTGGCGGTTCAGCGTGGCTAATCAACCGTCGCAGTGAAACTGCGCGCCAGACGCAGACACCGGAACACCTTTGCACCGAGCCAGACCCTCTGTCACAGGCAGCGCAGTGGCCTCAGGACAGTACGCGTGTACTCCTGCGGATCAGCGATGACATCGCTGCTCATCTGAGTCCTGGCGAAATGATTCCGTTACTGGAAAAAACGCGAAACGCGTTGGCATCTACATTTGGCATCGAATTACCCAGTGTTGGTATTCGAGTCGATCGCCAGTTGCCTGCCGAACACTTCGCCATTGATCTGGAGGCGGTTCCGGTCACTCGTGGCCGTTTGCCTGTCGGCTATTTACTGGTGCATGACGACCCAGTGCATCTGGAGTTGCTGGGTCTTGAAACGGTTCGCGGCATGCCACTAGTGCGCCAGGAAACGCTATGGGTCGACGAGCAGCACCGCACTAGGCTCGAAGAAGCAAGGGTAGAAATCAGAACCCTTGATCAGGTGCTGGCCGCGCACCTGCAACAGACGCTCGGTCGCCACGCGAGTGCCTTTCTAGGCATTCAGGAGGCACGTCAACTGCTGACCCGAATGGAGGCCGAGTATCCGGAACTGGTCAAGGAAACTTTGCGCGTCACCACATTGCAGAAGCTGGCAGAGATCCTTCGGCGGTTGCTTGATGAAGGCTTGCCTCTTGTTAACTTGCGGGCCTTGTTGGAAGTGTTTGTAGAGCATGGCGCTCGTGATCTGGAACTGCATGTTTTAAGCGAGCACGTGCGCTCTGCCATTGCACCGCAAATCTGCCATCAATATGCCGACGATCAGCACGTGATATGCGCCTGTGTCGTGTCCCCACCTCTGGAAGATGCCATCAGGCATGCACTGCGGCGAACCGATTCCGGGCGCACTGAAAGTTTGCCTCAGTGGTTGGTTGAGGCTGTGGTGGACCCGCTGCGCAAACAGTTTGAAATCTGTTCGGACGACCTGTCACTGGTGGTCATGTCTTCGGCCGATTTACGCCGCTACTTGCGCCAACTGCTGATGAGAAATGAACTGGATGTGCCGGTCCTCGCTTACCAGGATCTGACCCTCGATTTCAGCCTCCAATCGGTGCTGTCACTCAATCTGCCCAATGGGCGTGCGCAAGCACCAGTCCCGGCGCAGTCCTCTCTTACGGAAGTGACGCCATGATGACTTTCGCCTTCGGCCAACCTGGCACTACCTCCTCAAGTCGTGGCATTGATACGCGTGCCTTGCGGGTCTTGCAGTGGGGCACGGCAGTTCTATTTTTGGCAAGTTGTTGGGCGGCCCAAGGGGCGACATCCGTTGATCCGGCCAGCCATGAAATTCTCGAGGTGGTGGAGAGCCAGGGACGCATTCTGCGTTTCGAACAACCCGTAGAGTCGTTGCTCGTGGCTGACGTGGGGGTCGCGGATATTCGTGTGGTGTCGCCGGGCGTAGCCTATGTCTATGGCAAGGTCAGTGGCGAAACCAATTTGATTGCCCTGGACGCCGATCAAGCCACTGAGTTTTCTGTGCGTCTGCGTGTCATACCGGCAGCCCAGCAAGCGGTTTCGGTCGGTCATGCAGGGGCGCACCCCAGCATCAAACCCGTTGGCAAGCAATTGCTGGCGAGTGGCGAGACCGGCAATGTAGAGACCGCTGTTGAGCTTGCATCTTTACTTCGCAGCAGTGCGCAACCGGGTATTCCCGCGCTAAATACCAGTACCTACGCCGGTTCTGCACAGATCAACCTGCGTGTGCGTTTTGCCGAGGTGTCGCGCGACCAGTTATTACAGTACGGCGTCAACTGGAGCGCTTTATTCAACAACGGCTCGTTTTCTTTTGGTTTGATCTCCGCCGGAAGTGTCCCGGGCGCCAACCTGATATCGGCGGGCCTGCATTCAAACAGCGCGAATATTGATGTTCTGCTCGACGTATTGCAGAGCAACGGATTGCTGGAGATTCTCGCCGAGCCGAACATCACGGCCGTCAGTGGCCAGACTGCGAATTTTCTGGCCGGTGGGGAAATTCCAGTGCCAGTACCCGTCAGCAATGATTTGGTCGGTGTCGAGTACAAACAATTCGGGGTGTCGCTGCAGTTCACGCCGACGTTATTGCCGAACAAGCGGATTGCGCTGCAGGTGCGACCCGAGGTCAGCAGCCTGGTGACCAACAGTACGGTCAACGTTTCCGGTTTTTCTTTGCCAACATTTCTGGTGCGCCGTGCAGATACCCGTGTCGAAGTCGGTAGCGGGCAAACATTTGCCATTGCCGGACTTTTCCAGCGCAGCAATTCCAGCAGCCTGAATCAACTGCCGCTGCTAGGTGACATCCCGGTATTAGGCAATCTCTTCAAGTCCAAGCGTTTTCAGCGTAACGAAACCGAGCTGGTCATTCTGATCACTCCCTATTTAGTCGAACCCGTATCGGCTAGACATCTGGCAACCCCATTGGATTCTCGAACCACCAATCCGGCTGGGGATTTTCCCGACTACCGCCATCATGGTGGTGAGGAGTTCGGCTTTTATGTGGATTGATCAAATGCCGCGTCAAGCAAGGTTATTGCTCCTGGCGAGTCTGGTCCTGTCGGGGTGCTCGACCCACCTGGAAACGCCGTTTTATTCCCCTGACTACTTGCCCGGTGAGGGTAATGATTCTGCGTTGGCAAATCTACCCAAAGCCTGTCTGGGAGTGGCTGTGCAGGGCACTGAACAGATCCTGCCGCAAGGTTGCGCCAACAATCTGAATTTGCAACGCATGGTTGAAAGCGCTTCGGATTTGCACAGGGGGCAAGACATTGGCCCAACGTTGTCTGCGCCGGTCGCACGCGCGGCCGAGCGCTACATACAAGGAAATGAGGCGCGCCCGTTGTCCTCCTCAAGTAATCGGGAGGCATCAGCGGATGAACTGCACATTGCGCAATAAACGGATGCCGCAGGGACGTCGAACGGAGACTGGATCGATCTCTTTGACGCTGCCCACGCAAACCGCATCGAGAAACATCCTGCGCCGGCATCTAGGCATCGTATTTGTCTGCCTCTCAATCAGTGCCTGCACCCATACATCCACGGCATCGCTCGAACAGCAAAGAGTCATGCATCTGGCCAGAGAAGTTGAGCGGCAGGGTGATGCGGTTTCGGCACGCGCGTTGTTCGAACGTGCTGCGGTGCTGTCCGATGAGGCACCGGCGACGATGCTCGAATTGGGGCGCGTGCGCCTGACTACCGGTGACCTTAAAGGCGCCGAGTCCGCGTTTCAGTCGGTGTTGGTGCATCAGCCCGACTCCAAACCTGCGTTGCTCGGTCTGGGCACTGTGCAATTGTATGCCGGTGACTTCAAGCGAGCTGAAGGCACATTGGCCATGGCTGCTCACAAACTGCGTAGCGTGGTTGCATATAACCGCTGGGGCGGTGCAGCGGCCATGGCGGGGCGATCCGAGGTAGCCGTAGATGCATTTACTGCCGCGTTGGCGCTGGAGCCTGACAACCTGGAATTGCGCAGCAACCTGGCAATGGCGTTGGGCCTGACTGGCCAGTTGAAAGCCGCGCTGGATCAGATCGCGCGTGTCGTTGCTGCGCCGGAGGCCGGCGCAAAGCACCTGCGGCGTCAGGCACTGATCCTGATCCTCGCCGGAGATGCGCGGGGTGCCGCCGTCAGCCTGGGAGACATGCCTGTCTTCAAACGGCGTGAACTCATTGCCCAGGCGCGTGCCATCAAAGCGCTCCAGACCTCGCAAAGGCGCGCTGTGGCTATCGGCCTGGTTACTCCGGGGGAGGGCGAATGAGGCCTCTTCAATCACCGCGTTCCACGCTGGTCTGCGCATCGCTGCTGCTGGTTACGCAGTGGGCGATTGCTTCAGTCGATGACTGGCAAGTCGCGCCCTATCCATACCTGGTCATTGATCAGGATGTGCGCGGTGTGCTCAACGAGTTTGGACGCAATCTCGATATCCCCGTTGTGCTTTCGGGGACCGTGAAAGGCCGGGTTCGTGGCCGCGTCGTTGAAGACAACGCCCGAGAATTTCTTGCACGGGTTACCACTGCCAATGGCTTGACCTGGTACTACGACAGCCACGCGCTTTACATCGACTCCGAACAGGACATGGGCAGTCAGAGTTTTGATACCCACGCGCTTGATCGCCGCAGCATTGAACGCCTGCTGGATGGATTGAAGATCGTCGGGCAACGCATCTCTGTGCAACTCAACCCGCAGCAAAACGTGGTTACCGTTTCCGGCCCGCCTGGTTACCGGGCGCTGGTTGAACAGCTTTTAGCGTCTTTACGACCTTTGCCTGCAGTCACCGAGCAAGGGGTCAGAGTGTTTCGCGGGGGCAGTGAAACCGTAAGGGTTACTGGCACCCGCTCCTGAGCATCAACCACCGCCTGCGGGCAAACACACCTGGAGTACGCATATGTCCATCAATGCAATTGATCCGAGCGCCATCAATGAGTCGCCTGCTGGCCGTGATGAACAACAGTTCGACGCTGCCCTCGACGGCGCTTCCGGGCTCAGCGACGCCGAGTTCACCGACCAGTTAATCAGTGGGGCCGTTACCGTCGCAGGGCAGATGATCATCATGCCGAGGGCCAATGAAATGTTGAACGAAGCCATGTCGGACGAGTAACTGCGAGGGACTTCCTGAGTTTTTTGCGTCATTCACTTAAAAAGGACAACAGCATGATGCCCAGCCTTTCAGCCGGATTACCGGTCGCGCCAACGGTCACGACCGAAGCGTTAGCCGCTCAGGCGTCGCAGAACCTTTTCGAGCACATGGCGCAGATTTCTCAGGGAGTCACTCATGGTGCAAGTCCTGCCCAGGTGGGCGTGGACGTCATGCAAAACCTTGACGGTTTTCTGAGTCGTGTGCAGCAGTTTGCTGATCGTGCCGGCACCTTGTCGTCGCCTTCACAACCCAGCAAACCCCAAAGCTTGAGCAGCATATCGCCCGCCGGCGGCAACGTCTCGTCCGGACCTGCTTCAAGTGCCTCACTGGAGATGACGATCAAATCCTTGAGCCTGATGTTCGATCACTCAATCGAAACCCAATTGGTCGTGCGCGGTGCCACTCAGGTATCCGGCGCGGCAAATACGTTGTTGAAGGGCCAGTAGCCGCATGAGTTTCCTCTCTACGTTGTTCGGCAATCCGTTAAGGCCTTTGCTCAAATCCGTTTGCACGCGCCCGATCGCACGACTGCTGTTGCTCACGTTGATATGCGGTTTGCTGCAGGCCTGCAAAGTCGAGCTCTATACCAATCTCAGCGAACATGACGCCAACACGATGGTTGCCGCGTTGTTACATAAAGGCATAGCAGCGAATCGGGTGGTGCAAAAAGATGGCCGTTCGACCGTCAACGTCGCTGAAGATCGCTTCGCCCAGGCCGTCAGCACGCTCGATGAGATCGGGTTGCCGCGCCCGGAGTTCGCCAACCTGGGCCAGGTTTTCAAAAGCAACGGCCTCGTGTCGTCCGCGGTTCAGGAACGCGCGCAAATGATTTATGCCCTCAGCGAAGAGCTGGCGCATACCGTCTCGCAGATTGACGGCGTTCTGACTGCAAGGGTCCATGTGGTGCTGCCTGACAACGATCTGCTCAAGCGCAATATTGCACCCGCGTCGGCTTCAGTTTTTGTGCGCTACGAAGCCGGGCTGGATATCAATTCGTTAATCCCGCAAATCAAGACACTTGTGGCCAAGGGCATCTCGGGCCTTTCCTACGAGGGTGTTTCAGTGATTCCTGTCAGGGCTGAAAAGCGTGTGCCGAGCGACTCCAGTGCACCGGTTGGCTCCTTTCTCGGCATGTTGATGTTCGAAAGCAGTCTTGGCCTGGCCTACCTGTTGTTTGGCACTTTACTGCTGACCGTTGTGGGGTTGGTGGCAGCATTGGCATGGCTACTTCATCGAAATCGCCAGCCCCGTGCGTTTGTCCTGGATACGGCGCCATGACCCCAGATACTGCGCGTAACTTTCATGATCGCACTTGGGCTGATTTTATCGAGCAGCCGGTGAGTTTCGTCCATCCGGCAAACCTGGCTGCGTGTTTTGAAGGCAGTGGATTGGAGTCGCAGGATTTTTATCTGATGGCTCGAGAACCGCGGTTCCATGAGCGCTTGAGACGTATGCTCGAGCGGCGGTTTGATATTTGTCTGCCCCTCGATTTGTCTGTGCCCTCAGACGTCGGCGGCGCCGAAGCGCCGTTGCTGAATCTCGATGATCTGGCCCGTGAGTGCGGTGCGATCTACTGGTCCGAAGCCTTCATTCAGGAGGTCAGGGCTTCGGCTGTCCGTGCGCAGTCGGAGCGATTCGGCGAGCATCTGCAAACCTTGGCGCTGGTGCATCACGACCTTGCTGGCAATGAACCTGTCCCTGCCGATCTGGATGCACTTGAGCTAGCTGTCGACGAGGCAGGTGGAGCCTGCGTTCAGGCCTGGTTGGCAGAGCAACCGAAATCCGTGATGGCATGGTTGAAACTGATGGTCAGCCCGGCTCGCATCTGTTCGGCGCCAAGACTCGAGATAAGCGAGTTGGGCCCGAGCATCATGCGTCGCGTCCTCGCCAGCCGGACCCTTCGTGATCACTTGGCGGAGGCGACATGAGTTCATTACCCAAGCAACCAGAAACGATCATTTTGAGCGCTTCACAAGCGTCTGCCTGGATGGATGGGTATGACTTTCTGGATCGTGCCCGAGAACAAGCAGCACAAATGCTTGCCAATTCGGCTCAGCAGATCGCTGATGCCAATGCAAAAGGTTTTGCCGAAGGGCGCGAAGCCGGAGCAATCGAAGCCGCGCAGTTACTGCTTGATACCCATCGGCAAGTCGAACATTACATCGATGGGCTGCAGGCTCAGCTCGGCGAGCTGGCGCTTACGATTGCCGAGCAGTGCGTGGGCAATCTCGAGGACACCGAATTGCTCTGGCGTCTGACTCAAAAGGCGCTGATCGACTGGCGTGATGGGCAGAGGCTGACACTGCGTGTCGCTCCGTCGCAATTGGAACCCGTCGAGCGCATGCTCAAACTGAACCCGATACGCTCTGATCTTTGTTTGGCGGTCAGCGGCGACCCGCAATTGCAGTCGCGCCAATGCGTATTGTCCAGCGCGACGGTGTCAGTGGACTTGGGGCTGGACACGCAGTTGCTCAATTTGCGTCGCGCGCTGACGGCGAATGACTTGCAGGAGTGTCCGTGAACGGGATGCGAGCAAGCCATCAGGTCAAGCTTGAAGCGATTGTGCCAAGTTTGATGGCCCTGGCACGTTTGGCGCGGCCGCGGCTGCTGCGTGGCAAGGTGCGGTGCATTCGCGGCACCATGGTCTACGCCAGCTTGCCCGTGGCGTGTATCGGAGAACTCTGCCAGTTATACGACCCGGTGACCCACCGAGCGATTTTTGCGCAAGTGATCGGCTTTTCGAATGAAGAGGCCATTCTCACGCCCATCGGTGAACTCGATGGAATGTCGACTCGCTGTGAAGTGATTCCCAGCGGGCAACCACTCAGCATAAAAATGGGCGCGCATTTGCTCGGCCGGGTTATCAGCCCTTTGGGCGCAACCCTGAATGTTGCGCGCAGCGAATCGCCATCACCTTTTTCTAAAACCGAGCTGCCGATACAGCTCTATCCGGTTCATGCCGACCCGCCGGGGGCGTTTACCCGGCAATTGATTAAGGCGCCGCTGCAATTAGGGATACGCGCAATCGACGGCCTGTTGACCATTGCGCGTGGGCAGCGTGTTGGACTCTTTGGTGGGCCTGGCGTTGGCAAGTCGTCGTTGCTTGCAAGCATCATCCGTGGAACCAATGCACAGGTGATCGTCCTCGGATTGATCGGCGAGCGTGGGCGCGAGGTTCGTGAACTTCTTGACGTGCAACTGGATGCCGTCGCGCGCTCAAGAACGGTAGCGGTTGTGGCGACATCCGACCGTCCAGCCATGGAACGTGTGACCGCCGCTCATGTTGCCACCTCCGTTGCGGAGTATTTTCGGGATCAGGGGATGGACGTGTTGCTGCTGATGGACAGCGTCACGCGTTTCGCCCGAGCTCAGCGAGAAGTGGGATTGGCGGCCGGTGAACCGCCGACCCGTCGCGGTTTTCCACCTTCATTCTTTGCTGCACTGCCACGTTTGCTGGAGCGCGCCGGGCCTGGTGCAAATGGCACGATCACGGCTTTGTACACCGTGTTGACCGAGGGTGATGCGAGCCTTGACCCAGTTGCCGAAGAAGTGACGTCGATTCTCGACGGACATATCGTTCTCAGCCCTGAATTGGCTCAGCGCAATCATTTTCCCGCCATTGATGTGCTGCGTAGCCGCAGTCGTTTGGCTGACAGCGTCAACTCACCTGCTCAAATCCACGCCGGCGCGCTGATTCGTAAATCGCTGGCGCTTTATGCGGATGTTGAATTGCTGTTGCGCGTGGGCGAGTACGAGGCAGGAAGCGACAGTGATATCGACGCCGCGATCGCCCGACAACCTGCCATTCAGGCGTTTTTACAGCAGTCGTCGAAAGAGCACGTAGCGCTATCGGAAACGTTGCGGCGGATGCAGGGGTTGATCTCATGATTTGCGCCTCCAAGGACATGACGCTGCTGTTGGCTTTACGCAAGCTTCGCCAACGCAAGGCCGCAGCGGCGCTGGCACACCAGAAAAAACATTGCCTGAAGCTTAAACAACACGCCGCAGCCTTGGACGCAGCGCGCCACGGTGAGCGACAACGATTTCTGGCTGCCGAGGCGCATGCATGGCAGCAGATGTTATGCACCGTGGCTAATACTCACGGCTTGCAGGATGCGCAGCTTCGGCTGACCGAAAGTCTGGCGACGCTTGATGCTCTGGCGCGTAGACAGCGGATTAACGAGATTCAGCAAGTCCAGGCGTTGGCCAGGCTTAAACCGCTGCAACAAGCGCTGCACCAGCAACAAACCCGATACGAAGCGCTTTCGTCGTTGGTAGAACTACAGGTCGCCAAGGCAAGCCGTCATGCCGAATGGTTGTTTGAAGAACACGCGCAAGATCAGTCGGTGGGGGAACGCGTATGAGCCGGGCTCACGCATCATCTGCTGACATTGATTTGAGCTGGCGCTCCGAGCTTGCGGCACTTTCGACACGGGCGGCGATGCTGCACAACCAGTTCGCGCAACCGCGAGAGGCGGTGGCTATTGAACTGCTTGGAGAGGCGGTCAAAGTGCGGATTTCCGGGATGGGCCGAGCGGCTGACGACGCCTTGCGCTTACCTTTTTCACTGGCGGGTCGAGGAGGGTGTCTGAGCCTTTCTCCCAGCCTGTTGAAACGTCTGGTACCTAATGGACCTGTCTCACAGTACCTCGAACTCTCTGGTTTGGCCCAGCGTTGCCTGGTGTTCGAGCACTTGATGCTTGAGAACCTGGTGAAGGCTGAACGCGCGCTAGCGTTGTCGGTTTCCTTCACTGCGTCACCCACCAACGTTGCCGGTGTGGAGCGTATGAGTCTGTTGGTGACACTCGACTTTGAGGCTGACAGCAAGCCTCTTTATGCCTGGTTGGAACTGGATCTCGATTGCGCCTCGCAGCTACATCGGTTGCTCACTCAGCACGCTGCGCTCAAGCCGAGGACATTGGACTCATTTCCCATGGCGATTTCGCTGCAGGCAGGGTGGCAGCATTTAACAGTTGAAGAACTGCAGAACCTGCAAATCACCGACGTATTGATGCTGGACCATCCCAGCAGCGGCGTTCGGGTTGTCGTCCAGGACTGCCTGTGGGCATTGGCTGAAGCTGACGAATACAACCT
The DNA here is from genome assembly GCF_044218815.1 of Pseudomonas sp. A0308. NCBI lineage: Bacteria > Pseudomonadati > Pseudomonadota > Gammaproteobacteria > Pseudomonadales > Pseudomonadaceae > Pseudomonas > Pseudomonas sp. A0308. The sequence continues at coordinate 543,384 of NZ_CP162581.1, read as the reverse complement.
GCACCTGACCACTCATTTAAAGCCCGTTTTCTCGTTCAAGGAGCCTTACATGGTGCCCGTTGACAGTGCTGCACCCGAATCTGTTGTGACCAGGCTCGAGCAGGCGAGCGTTTGTGTTGTCTGCGAAATCGCAAGCCTGGAACTCTCTCTGGGGCTGGTGCGAACCCTTGGCGAAGGGAGTGTCTTGAGTGTGTCCGAGTCGCCGGATGTGACGGTTGTCATCCGTGCGAACGGCAAAGTTTTCGGTCAGGGTGAGCTGGTCAAGCTGGGTGAGGGCCTGGGTGTACGGCTGACGAGTCTTGACTGCCATGAGTGAATATCAACCCAACCTGATTGAAATCATCATTGTCGTGTCGACCATCGGGCTGGTGCCGTTGGCCGTGGTCACCATGACCGGCTTCCTGAAGATTTCGGTCGTGCTGTTTTTGATTCGAAACGCGCTTGGCGTCCAGCAGACACCGCCCAATCTGGTGCTTTACGGCATTGCATTGATCCTGACGGTGTATGTCACCGCGCCTCTGGTGGGCGAAATGGCATATCAGCTGGAAACACGGCCACCGCGTTTGCAGAGTGTCGAACAGATCATGGAGACCGCCGAAGTTCTGCGGGGGCCGTTGCAAGCGCATCTGAAACGTTACGCAAATGAAAGTGAACGCGCGTTTTTCCTCCAGGCCACGGAAAGTGTCTGGTCGGAGGCCGCGCGGTCGGACCTGCGTGACGATGATCTTGTGGTATTGATCCCGGCCTTTGTCAGCTCCGAACTGACCCGGGCGTTTGAGATCGGATTCCTTTTGTACATCCCGTTTCTGGTGATTGACCTGATCGTGTCCAATGTCCTGATGGCCATGGGAATGATGATGGTCTCGCCGACGCTGATTTCCATTCCTTTGAAGATCTTCCTGTTCGTCGCGGTCAGTGGCTGGTCGCGCCTAATGCACGGCTTGATCATGAGCTATGGGACCTGACGCATGGGCCAGGATGTTTTTCTTACCCTGATGAATGACGCGTTAATGCTGGTGCTGCTGTTGTCTGCGCCTGCATTGATTGTTGCGATTGTCGTGGGATTTGGCGTCGGTCTGATTCAGGCGTTGACGCAGATCCAGGATCAGACGCTTCCTCAGGCGGTCAAGTTGGTTGCAGTTCTGCTGGTGCTGATGATTGTCGGGCCGCTGCTGGCTAATCAGGTCGGCAACCTTGCCGGTCAGGTGCTCGACAACTTTGCAGCGTGGACACGCTGATGGCGGGCTCACGATGAGTTTGCATAACCTCGATGGCTTTTTTGAGGTGGTCTATCCGCTCATTACCGCATTTGCATTGGCGGTAGCGCGGGTGCTGGGTGTCGTATTGATCACACCGGCCTTCAATCGACTTGGTTTGACCGGCATGCTGCGTGCGGCGGTTGCGGTGGTGATTGCCGTTCCCGTGGCCCCGGCGGTGTTCCAGGCCCTGTCCGCGATCGAAGCGCCCTCGGGTTTCATGTTGTCAGGCTTGTTAGCTAAAGAGATGCTCGTCGGCCTGTTGATCGGCCTGATGTTCGGCATCCCCTTTTGGGCCGCAGAGGTGGCAGGCGAGCTGATCGACCTGCAACGCGGGGCGACGATGGCGCAGTTGCTTGATCCGTTGGGCTCTGGAGAAAGTAGCATCACTGCAACTCTGCTGAGCATCACGCTGACGGCGTTGTTTTTCATGTCCGGCAGCTTCAGCCTCCTGCTCGACGCACTCTATCGCAGCTATCAATTATGGCCGGCCTTCGACTTTTCTCCGATCGTCAATCAGGCCATGGCGCTGGCAACACTCAACCTGCTCGACAACGTAATGGAGGTCGGCGTAATGATGATTGCGCCGATCATCATCGCCTTGCTGGTGGCGGATCTACTACTCGCCTACCTCTCTCGCATGACCCCGCAGTTGCATCTTTTCGATTTGTCCTTACCGGTAAAGAACCTCGTCTTCGCATTCTTGATGGTGGTGTATGTGGGCTTTCTGCTGCCCATCTTCTTTACCCAGCTTGGCCAGCTGCGCGGCCAGTTTAGTGTGCTGGAAATGGCCGCCAAAGCACCGCTGCCATTGTCGATGGAGGGGAGCGTCCGTGAGTGAGCACAGTGAGGAGAAATCCCTGCCGGCCTCGGCGAAGAAGTTGCGTGATGCGCGCAAGAAAGGGCAGGTTTCCAAAAGTCAGGATCTCGTCACCGGCCTCGTCATTCTGTCGTGCACGCTCTATCTGGTCGCGACGTCGGCAGAGCTGGAACAACAGGTTCGGGCATTTCTGGAGTTGGTTGCGCGGGTGTATGTCGAGCCCTTCGAGACAGTCTGGCCGCGAATCATGGGCATGGCTCAGAGCCTTCTGGTGCGCGCCGTTGTACCGATTCTGGCGGTGACGGTGGTCGTCGTCAGCCTTACCAATATTCTCGTCATGGGTGGTGCCGTATTTGCGGTCGAGCCGATCCTGCCGCAGTTCGAACGAATCAGCCCGGTGGCCGGGCTCAAGCGGATTTTCTCGATGCGCAGTCTGATCGAACTGATCAAGGCGTTGTTGAAGATGCTGGCGCTCGGAGTGGCATTTGTACTGGTTTATCGCAATGGGTTGCAGAACCTGATGGAGTCATCGGCCTGCGGTACCGCTTGCCTTTACAGCTCATTCTTCCAATTGCTCACACCGCTGGTCATCACTGGTATTGCGGCTTTTCTGCTTGTAGGGGCGGTCGACGTACTGATTCAGCGATGGCTGTTCGCAAAGGATATGCGCATGAGCAAGAGCGATCAAAAGCGCGAACACAAGGATATGGACGGAGACCCTTTGATCCGCCGTGAACGCAACCGTCAGCGTAGCGAGATGCAGGCATCGACCGCCAAGCGAGGTGTGCATCACGCCACTTTGCTAATCGGTGCGGCGGGTGGTTGGGTCGTGGGTGTTCGATATGTCAGGGGAGAAACCCCCGTCCCGGTAATCGTCTGTCGAGCACAGGCAGAAGGTTCGCACGCGCTGCTCGATGACGCCCGACGCCTTAACAAACCTGTTGCCGTGAACGCCGAACTGGCCGCCCGGATTGCGTTACGCCCGGTAGGCAGCCCACTGCCAGACGACACGTTCCAGGTTGTCGCCGATCTGTTAGTGGGAGCGCGCTTGTTATGAGCCTGAGGGCTAAACCGAGGCGCAAAAAACTCATTCGACCTGGGCCGATGCTTTCCGCTCAGCGTCACCCGACGTCGCCCAGCGCCGAGAGTTTCGAACGCTATTGGGCGCGTGTACGCACCTCTGTTTTGTCACCCGAAATGGGAGATGGGGTTGGGGTGCTCGACCCGTGACGGATCTGCCGTGAGGTAAGTCGTCGCTACGAAAATCAGCGTGAGGAAAAAAACAATGAGTCTGAACTCACTTTCATCTATGACCGACACCGGTAATGCTGGCTCGCTCGCGATCAATCAGGATGCCAGCGTTTTCAACAGCCAGTTGAGTGACGCGACGTCCAGAAGCAATCAAACGAACTCGGAGAACTTGCTCGGAGGTGAGGTGCTGCGCGCGTCCGACTCGACCCCGCCACCGGCCTTGAACGCCGAGCTGCAGATTAACTGGAACGGCGACCTGAACACAGCCACTGGCGCTGTGTATGTGTCCGCAGACGGAAAGCTGACGGAAGTTTTGAAAGAGAACGCGCCTAAACTGTTTGCTCTGCTCAAGGACTATGCCGCCAGTCTGCTTGCGGACTCGGGTGCGACGAAGCCGCCACCGGAGTTGGTGCAAGATCAACCTTCGACTGTCAATTCGGAGGACGCCAAGCAAGCCGCCCTCGATAAGGCTCTGGGAAAGGGGGCCACGCTCGCGGATTCAGATCTATATCTGGGCGCCAGTGACATTGATAACCCTGGGAAACCGGAAAACGGTCTGATTGAACTTGAGGGGACTGACAGGAAAAATGGTCAGTCCGGAGATACCAAATACATCGTCGATCAGAGTACTAATCCTGAGCTTTACGACCGTGTGGCGGGCTTACATACGAATGCCGACGCCGAACAAGTCTCCGAGACGCGAGAAGAGCATGGCCTGGGTAAACTGGATGATCTGGACATTCTCAGCAAAAAAAGCTCAGACGATATGACGGTATCGCAAAAAGCCACTACGACGCTGTTGGATAAATATACTCAGGGTATCGCCGACGGCTCGATTGATAAGGATGATCCAAAGGCCAAGTTGGTGATGGCCATTGAAGCTCAGGGGGCGCTGCAAAATGGCAGAGGTCTGACCGGCTATGTAGAAGATGTCCGGTTCAATAATACGACCTATCGAGAAATGGATGAAAAGAAAACTCAACTGACGGCTGCCGATGAGCAGGACATCATTGACGGAAACAAGGTGGATGCTCGCCTGACTGAATTGTTTGCCAATGAAGATATCGCCAGCGACTACAAGCAAAGTCTGAGCGACGCGATCAGCACGGTGCCGGATCGTGACAAATTGGTTGAAAGCCTGGTGCAGCAGCTGACCAGTCCCGAATACACGAACTACCTGCAGAAAATGAACGGCAGCGGGCAAGGGGACATTGCGCAGAAGGATGTGTCTGCACTGATTGGAAGCCTGACACTACTTGATCCGGTCAAGGCCAAGGAAGCCACGGATACACTCACCTGCAATAGCCTGACCGTGCAGCTCGATAGTCTTCAGGGCGATGCGTCAAAGGTCAGTGCTGAAAACAAGGAACTGGCTATAAAGGACGTTTTTGCAGTGGCCAAGGCGGCCATAAAGAATGTAGGGATTGATGTTCCCAAGCGCGTTCAAGACAGCATGGATCAGTTCGTCAATGGATTTCTCCTGGATAAAGCCAAGAGTTCTGAAGCGATGGCTGCACTGGATGAGTTCAAAAGCCGTGGCGTTGTCACTGAGGCAGAGATAAAGGAGGTCGTCGATAAAACCTACATACCGTCGGCCGAACGCGCCAAGCTCAAGGAGGCATTCAGTGTTATGAACTCCCAAGGCATCTTGAGCTCTTTATCGGGAACCGCTTCACTGGTGAGCGGCATCTATCAGTTGGTCGGACAAGGTGGAAAACTGTCTGACGATCCTTTGGAACGGGTGGCTATTTCCAAAGACTTCATTAGCTTCCTCTCTAACAGCTCTCAATTTATCAAAACCGGAATGTTTGATTCATTGACGAAAAACGGTGCTTTCGAACTTTTGGGGCTTGATAAGACCTTGCCGGAGATCTGGGATGCAAAAGGACCTTTAGGTAGTGCTCCGCCAGACGAAAAACCTTACACGTCGTCAAATACTGTCAACGAAAAGTTGAATGCCATTGATAGCAGGCTGAAAAATGAGCCTTTCTCTCACTTTAACGAAGAGTTTCAGCGGCTTTCGTCCATCGACGATACAGTTTTCGATAGCACAATCGGGCGCCCGACATCGTCGAGCATGCCAGATAGTGCAAGTCTGGCCAGCTCCGTCGTTGAACCCGATGCCAAAGTGCCGATGTCGATGCCTGCGAAATTGGGCGGTTCAGCATTAAAGGTTCTGGGAGCCGTGACAGATTTCGCCGGAGGCGCACTGGATGTCGTGCTTGGCGCTTTCAATATCAAGGCAGGTATTGAAAAGGACGATTCACTCTTGAAAGTCGCCGGTAGCTTGCAGGTCGTCGGAGGTGCAACAGGCGTGGCTGCAGGCGGAATCGGGATTGCCGGGCTGTTGGGCGCCACTGCTGCAGCAGTGGCCGTGGGCCCTCTGTTCCTGGTCGGTGCGGCATTGGGTATTGCCGGTGCGGTCGTGTCGGTTTTTAGTCAACACAAACAAGAACAGGACGCGACTAACGCAGAAAGTGACTGGTACGCCGATCTTGACAAGGAAGGCCTGCTTCAGTCGGGCTGGCAGGATAAAATCGAATATGCCCGATACGCCATTCATCATTACGGTCAGCGTGATACGCCCGATGATCAAAGTATGTTCGATTATCAGTCAAGGGAGTGGAATCACTTCAAAGAGGAAGATGGGAAAAACGGATCGTCGATTAATCGGCTGGACGGAGTCAAACATGTTGACTACGAGGGTGATGGCGATAATAAAGTTGTCCATACTAACAAGGTGCTGGATGCCGCGCTTGAACACGATAGTGTTGGTGAAGAAGCGACAAATAGGGGACGACCTGCGCTATCAATACTGTAATTCATATCGGAACGTCTGACATTGGAATCTGCCGCCTGAGGGCGGCAGATTTTTTGGGTTCAACATGTGTTTGCGGCTTGCTGTAGATAGCCTGTTTCGGTCTCTGCTTTGGGGCGTCGGAACCTTTCGCGTTATGCATGAATCAGCCTGAAGCAGCCGGTCAGAAGCGGTAGTTCGCGGCCATAATCGGACAGCTGTCTAAACGCCTAATTGCCAACAGAAACGTCAATGCGTACTAGTCATGTGCCCCAATTGGCTACAGGCGGCGGTTACTTTCCTGGGAGGGAATTGTTTCTTGTCTGAAATAACGAAATGAACCTGCTGATTGTTATCAACAAAAGTACAAACGACCAAGACCCGAATTCAAAGATCCGGGTCTTGGTCGCTTATCTGAAACTGCCTTCAGGAAGCTTTTACCACGCGTAGCGGTAGCCTACGTTCACCGAATAAGGCTGTTCGATACCATCGCCTTTGGTGTACTCCGCGTCGATGAAGAACTTGTGCTTCTCGGCGGTTTGCAGGATTACCCCGCCACCGATTTCCGCCCGCGAACCGGGCAATTTGCTGTCCAGACTTACATCGTTGACGCTCACCTGGCTGTCACCGGCATGCTCGGTAATCCACGATGCTTTGGCGTATGGCTGCACAGTCATACCATTATCCAGCTTCATGTTACGACCGAACAGGCTGCCAACTCGGCTCTGAACGGAAGTAACGGCGTCCTGTTCGACTTTCAAGCCATTGCTTGCGGTGTAATCGCCACTGCCCACGCGGAACGCTTGCACTTCCAGTTGTGGTTCGACGAACCAGCCTTGTCCAAGATCGATTTGCTTGCCAACCTCTACGCTCGCCGCAATTGCGTGATTCTTGTATTTACCGTCGACCTTCTGGCCCATATTGCTAGTGATGTCGACCTTGTTGTCCAAGTGGGTGTATTTCAGCACGCTGTCAACGTACACGCCGTTTTGGTCGATGTAGGTGGCATAGGTGCCGAGCATGGCGCTGTCGATTTGGCCTTTGCTGCCTTCGCCGAAGTTCTGTCGAGCCTCACCTTGTCCGGCCATACCGCCGAGGTACAGCTTGCCGTTGTAGAAAGGAATGGCCTTGTCGGCGCCGATCTCGAAACCGTTGACCTGCTGCTCAAAGGCACGGCTGGAACCTGTATCGATACGCTGCTCCTTACCGAAGCCACGTGTCCACAGACCGCCCTCATCATTGCCCATACGCAACTCGCCCAGTCGTTTGGTCAAAGCATTCATCTGCGCACCGATGAGTCCTGTGGCCGCCGCCTGTTGAGCGATGGCAGCGTTCGCGCCCTTACTCAGGTTCTCTGGTTGAGGATTGCTGATAATGGGATCAATTGGCGCAACGATGTCTCCGGCACCACCACCGGTATCACCCACTGGCCCCTCGCCACCGCCCGCATCCTCGGCAGTGCCGGCCAGGTACCAGTCATCGCCACGCTGTTCGAGGCCATAACGGAAGGCACCCACGTCGACTTTACCTCCGTACAAATCGAACTTGCCCGCGCCGCCGTTGGTATCCACCAGCATCAGTGCACCACCTTGGGCCTGGTGGCCGGAATCGGCAACGATCAGCGTGTGCTCCCCGTCAACTTGTCCTTCAACCTTGAGCAAGTCGCCTTGCAGCGTTGCCAGGTCAGTGTTGAGCAAGAAGCTGCCATTGCCGCTCAAATTGCCCACCGTCAGCGTTTTGAACAAGCCGTTGGCGTGGTCGAAATTGACACGGCCGTCGTTCAACGAAAGAGCACCCAACGAAGAGTCGCCAGTCATTGTCCAGGCGCTTCCACTGTTTACACCCAGTTTGTCCAGCCATTGCGCTGCACCTTGCCAGGTCGAACCATTTTCAAGGTTGATGCTGCTGTCTAGCGTGTGATCATGATCGATCGACACGTCGCCTTTCAGTCGCGACCCATTGGTGGCGGCCAGTGTCATACGTTCGATTTTCTTGCCGCTAGTCTCCACGCTACGGGAGCCCATCAAGATGTTGCCTTCAATCGTTGAACCGTCAGCGGTCACATCAACACCGGCGAGAACCCCTCCCTTGATGGCATAGTCATTGGAACTGACCAGGCTGTTTTTGAGATGAACGCTATGCTGGCCCGATGTCAGAGCGGCGATCCCGACAGCGGTCGTGCCATTGACCACAACACGTGAGTCTTCGAGGCTCAACGATGAACCGACGTCCGTGCCTACATAGACACCGTAGCTGCCATTACCATTGAGAGCGATATCGACATTCTTACCAATGACAGTACCCCCAGATGCAGAGTAGAGACCGATGCCGCCGTGCTCACCGTGGATACGGACATTATCGAACGTTGCTTTCCCGCCATCGATTTTGCTGCTCCAGTAGCCGTGTTCCCCTAAATCCACTTCACTGTTAGTCAAGTTGAGGGTTGAGCCTGCAGATGCCCGGAGCATAGGTCCTGATCCGTCGCTGGTGATCTTCACATTGTTCGCATTGACCACACCTCCCTGTTTGGCCGAGATGGCAGTGGCCGCTGAGTGCAGGTTTGACGACTCAACATTCACCGTCCCTCCAACATCAGCAAATACGGCTTCGGCGTTAGAGTTGATGTCCATGTTCTTGACATCAACGGTCGCCCCTTGGGATGCCTGAGCACCATAGGCGTACCCTGATCCGGTGGTGGTTATGCTGCCGCCGTCCAGACTTATATGAGCACCCTCTCCTGAGGCCAGCACTCCACGACTGTTGTCCCCTGAAGTACTGATCGCAATATCGTCCCCCACCACCGTCCCGCCTGCGGTGGCGTAAATTCCATAGCCCCTGGTATTGGTGGTTTTAATGGAACCTCCGCGCACGTTGACGTCACTGGTCCCCGTTGTTGCAATTCCATACCCGTTAGATCCGTAGGTAACAATATCGAGATTACTGACATCGGCCGTCGAATTCGTCACGTGCAGGCCCGAGCCTGTGCTGTTGATCTGTACATTGTTGCCACGTAGCTGGCTTGCTTCTTTGACATCCAGTGCGACGCTGCTACCCAGTGCAGCGATTTGGGTGTTTTGAAGGTTTACCGTAGAGCCGCCAGACGCCATCAACCCAGACGTCTTGGCCATGAGAGAATTTACGGTCATGCCGATCAGATTCAGCGTGGAGTTACTTTCTACCAGCACAGCGCCCAAGCCCGTACCTGAAGTGCTGAGAATGCCGTTGCTCCAAGTCGCCTCACCGTCATTCATAACCCGCAATACAGGGTTGTTGTCACCTGATGTCGTCATTGTCCCGGAACCGCTATAGGTCGTGCCATCGACGACCACAACAGCGGCGTGCCCCATGCTGGAAAAGGCCAACAACAAGCTGGCAGACAATGTGCTCAAGGGAAAAGCCGGAGCTTTTGAAGAAAAGCGCACAAGGCTGTTGCGCGATTTTAAAGCGTCAGACGCCGACTCCGATGGCACCGTAAAATAGGTACGCGTGCGATTCCATATAGTTCGGTAGATGCTGTTCATAAATCTCTCATTCATTGATTATTTTCAGGACAGGCTTAAACAAGCCAGCGCTCGAAAGTCATTGAGGAGAGATTTGAACAGGAAATTTAGCGGCAAAAGCTCAGGCTTTTCCGACGGATCTGTAGGAAATTTCCTACGCGCGAGCCGCTCTCTTTAGCACTCAGCAATTCGTATTTCCATCTACATGAATCGCCACTGGTTGTGTAGACATTCGATGACCGCTATTGGCCGAACGCTGTCCGTTGAAGACAGCCACATCCTCAGGTATCCAGGTCGAACTAGTGATGTCGGAAGGGGAGGGTTGCGGAAATGGCCGAAAAGATGCGGAAACGATCCATAGAGAGAGGAGCCAATTTCCCGAATGCCAGAAACGACAAAGCCCTGAATAATCAGGGCTTTGTCGGTACAAATATGGCGGAGGCGATGGGATTCGAACTCATGGACCTGTTACAGTCGACGGTTTTCAAGACCGTTGCCTTAAACCACTCGGCCACACCTCCGTTGCGTTGCGGGCGCCATAATACCTGAATGAAACACACTGTCAAACTCTCTGCATGGCTTGTTACAGAGCGTCTGTTATGATCTTTGCGACTGAACGTTTCAAACCAACAGGAGTGTCGCCATGCGCGAACAGGATTACGCAGTTAATAACAGCGTGCAGGCTGAGCAGCTAGAGGTTAGCCGCGTCCTGCGCAACACTTATGGTCTACTCGCTCTCACCCTCGCATTCAGCGGCGTGATGGCGTTCGTTGCCCAGCAGATGCGTGTTGGCTACCCGAACATTTTCGTGGTGCTGATCGGCTTCTACGGGCTTTTCTTCCTTACCAACAAACTTCGTGATTCCGCGTGGGGCTTGGTGTCCGCCTTTGCGTTGACCGGTTTCATGGGGTTCCTGCTCGGCCCGATCCTCAATCGTTACCTGGGCATGCAGGGTGGCGCTGAAGTGGTCAGCTCCGCGTTCGCGATGACGGCACTGGTGTTCGGTGGTCTGTCGGCTTACGTACTGATCACCCGCAAGGACATGAGCTTCCTGGGTGGTTTCATCACCGCCGGTTTCTTCGTCCTGCTGGGTGCAACGCTGGCAAGCTTCTTCTTCCAGGTCAGCGGCCTGCAACTGGCGATCAGCGCAGGTTTCGTGCTGTTCTCGTCGGTCTGCATCCTGTTCCAGACCAGCGCCATCATTCACGGCGGCGAGCGTAACTACATCATGGCGACCATCAGTCTGTATGTATCGATCTACAACCTGTTCATCAGCTTGTTGCAGATCTTCGGCATCATGAGCCGCGATGACTGATCGCAGTCCATGAAATAACAAAAAACCCGCCTAGGCGGGTTTTTTGTTGACTGCAGAAAAGGTGATCAATTGATCACGATGCTGCCATCGGCTTGTTGCTTATAGATCGTGTAAGGCAACAGCAGTGTGTCCAGCACCCCCGACAACGCCGCATCCACCAGCACGCCGGGCGTTGCGTTGTTGTAATTGAACGCATCGACATCATCCGGCCGCTCTGCGTGCAGCAGGCAGAAATCATAGGTCACGCCGCTGTAGATCCGCGGAACGGCGCCGCAGTGGGATTTTTTGTCTTTCAGATAGTCCGCCGCGACTTGATCACTGCGCACTACCGTCTGCACGGTCCCGCAACCGGCGAGCATAAGCGTCGCCAACATCACTGCCTGAACTCTCATACCGCCAATCCTTAGCCGCAAAAATCTCAATCTACGCCGAACGAGGGCAAAAAGCATTCATGCCATTGGCGGGAGTCGGCGCTTGACCGGTGTCTTCTTGACGATCGCCGTGTTGGTTTCGGCCAGGTTGTTAAGGCGATCGAGCAGGGTATCCAGCTGCTCCATCGAACGTACGTGCAGGCGGGCGATGAAACAGTCCTCGCCGGTCACCTTGTCGCACTCGGTGAATTCGGGAATCGACAGAATCTGCCGTTCTACTTCTTGCAGCTGCCCCGGCAGCGGTCGCACGCGGACGATGGCCTGCAATTGATAGCCAAAACACTTGGGGTCAATTTCGACGGTGTAGCCCTTGAGCACGCCGCGTTCTTCCAGTCGGCGCAAGCGTTCCGCGACGCTGGGCGAAGACAGGCCACTGATTTGCGCCAAGGCCTTTAATGAACGCCGCGAATCCTCCATCAAGGCACTGATGAGGATCTGGTCGATGTCATCGGTCATGGTCAATCTCCAGCATTAGGCAATTGATGAAAACCACCCTCGATAAAAAAGGCAGAAACCGAGTTTAGCCTGCTTTTTGCGCTGGAATGGCCCGGCGTCGGATTGGCATACTTTTGCCACGCATTCGCCAAACGCTGAGGAGATTGATGATGGACAACCCGATCCGTCGCGGCTCATTTGAAATGACCGCGGCCATGCTGATATCCGGGACGATCGGCTGGTTCGTCCTCGTTTCCGGGCAACCGGTGCTGGACGTGGTGTTCTGGCGCTGTGTGTTTGGGGCCGGCACTTTGCTGTTGATCTGCGCGATTTTCGGTTTTTTGCGCCCCGGCTTACTGACACGCACTACATTCTTGCTGGCGGTGCTCAGCGGCGTGGCGATTGTCGGCAACTGGGTGCTGTTGTTTGCGTCTTATTCCCGGGCCTCGATCGCCATCGGTACAGCGGTGTACAACGTGCAGCCGTTCATGCTGGTCGGATTGGCGGCGCTGTTCCTCGGCGAGAAAATTACCCTGCAAAAGCTGTTTTGGCTGGCAATTTCCTTTATGGGCATGCTGGCGATTGTCAGTGCCCACGGCCAGCAAGGCGATGGAGGTAGTCAGTATCTGCTGGGCATTGCTCTGGCACTGGGCGCGGCGTTTCTCTATGCGATTGCCGCGTTGATCATCAAGCGCCTGACGGGCACGCCGCCGCACTTGATTGCGCTGATCCAGGTCTGCACCGGCGTGTTGTTGCTCGCGCCTTTCGCGCACTTTTCGGCACTGCCGCAAGCGCCGAGTGCATGGGCCAGCCTGGTGACACTGGGCATCGTTCACACTGGCCTGATGTACGTGCTGCTATATGGCGCGATTCAGAAGTTGCCGACAGCGTTGACGGGCGCACTGTCGTTCATCTACCCGATTGCAGCGATTTTCGTCGACTGGTTAGCCTTTGGTCATCGCCTGGAAGTCCTGCAATGGGTGGGCGTGGCAGCGATTCTGCTGGCCGCTGCGGGCATGCAACAGGGCTGGGGTTTCAAGGCTCGGCGACTGGCTGCGCAGTAAAACGTCAAATATTCCATCGCGGCGCGGTTTTCGCCAGGCGCTGGCGCAACTCGCCGATGTTTGCGGCGAGTTGCCGGGTCAGCAATCGATAGCCATCCAAAGCACTATAAACCGGTGCGTCAAGGCTGGCGTCCGGCAACTCCGCTGGCCGATCCAGACGCTGCGTCGCTCCCGATTTGAGTGCGCGGGCCATACCAATCAATTGCACGCGAATCTGCCGGTGCTCGGCTTTCAACGCTGATTGCAGATGGGCCATGGCTTCGGGGTCGTTGCCGTCGGGGCGCGTGTTACCGAGGATCTCCAGTGTGCTGATGCACATGCGCAAGTTGCGCTGGATGGCATCGAGTTCGGTCATGGAAATCTTCACTTCCTTGGACACCGACGGCATCAGCGAACGCAGTTGCACCATTACCGCACCCAGGCGGCCCATCAGTTTCAGATGTTCGTCGGCGCTGACCGGTTGGCCGCTGATGATGCGTCCGTATACCGTGGCGCAATCGCGCAAGGCATCGGCGAGGTTGTAGCGCCACGAATACACCGCATAGAGCGGCAGGGCGAAGGAAAATGCCAGCGCCAGGGCAATGCCGATCAGGATGTCGACCCCGCGCCACAGCCCATCCGTGATCGGGTTGTCGCCGTGCCCGGCGACGATAAATACCGTGATCGCGGAGAGCAGGGCGGTGTAGCCACCCTTGCCGATGGCGTGATACGAGAAGAAGCCGCACACCACGGCCATGGCAAAGTAGGTCAGCCACGGCATGCCGAGCCACGCCTCCTGCGCCACCAGCAACAAACCGACGCCGGCTCCGATCAAGGTGCCGGTGGCGCGTTCGGCGGCTTTTTTGCCGATGTTGCCGTGGTGCTGCAAACCGCCGATGACCACCAGCATGGTCACCGATGCCCACTCGCCATGAGGCAGGTTGATGCCGGTGGTCAGCAGGATGGTTGCCAGCAACCCCAATGCCACTCGCACCGCGTGGATCAGTCGGGCGTGGCGGTAGCGCCGGTACGGGTCCAGCAGCGGACGCAGGATTCGGCGCAACAGCGGTGGCAGTCGGTGGGTGCTGAACGTACTCAGTGCAAGGTCCTCGTCAGAAGATGTAGTCGGTGGTCAGGAAGCTCGAATCACGTCCGCGAATGATCTCGCTGATCAGATCCTTGTTGCTGTCCTGGTATTTGGTGGCCACCAGCGTGCGGATCGAAAACACCCGCAGCGCATCGTGTACCGACAGCGTGCCTTCGGCGGAGTTCTTGCGGCCGTTGAACGGATAAGTGTCCGGGCCACGCTGGCATTGGGCGTTAAGGTTGATCCGGCCGACCTGATTGGCAAACGTGTCGACCAGCCGTCCGACGGCCACCGGGTTGGTGCCGAAGATGCTCAACTGCTGGCCGAAGTCCGATTCCAGCACGTAGTCGATCACCGTATCGAGATGGCGGTACGGCACGATCGGCACCACCGGGCCAAACTGTTCTTCCTGATAAACACGCATCTGCGGGTTCACCGGGTACAGCACTGCCGGGTAAAAAAACGACTCGCGCGACTCGCCGCCATTCGGGTTGACCACTTCGGCACCCTTGCTGCGCGCATCCGCGACCAGCCCATGCAGATAATCGACCTTGCCCGACTCCGGCAGCGGTGTCAGTGACACTCCGCTGTCCCATGGCATGCCCGGTTTCAGCGTGGCCAGTTTGGTGTTGAATTTTTCGATGAAGCTGTCGACCACGTCCTCATGGACAAACAGTATTTTTAGCGCGGTGCAGCGCTGGCCGTTGAACGACAGTGACCCGGTGACCGCCTCGTTGACGGCGTTATCCAGATCGACTTCCGGCAGGACGATGCCGGGGTTCTTCGCATCCAGCCCCAGCGCGGCGCGCAAGCGGTGCGGTTTTGGGTGCAGTTTCTTCAGGTCGCTGGCGGCCTTGTTGGTACCGATGAAGGCGAAGATGTCGATCTTGCCGCTGGCCATCAGTGCGCTGACCGTTTCGCGGCCGCTGCCATAGATGACGTTGATCACACCGGTAGGGAAGCTGTCGCGGAATGCTTCGAGCAATGGGCGAATCAGCAGCACGCCAAGCTTGGCCGGTTTGAACACCACGGTGTTGCCCATGATCAGCGCCGGAATCAGCGTGGTGAAGGTCTCGTTCAGCGGATAGTTGTAGGGGCCCATGCACAGCGCCACGCCGAGCGGCACGCGGCGAATTTGCCCGAGCGTGTCCTGCTCCAGTTCGAAACGGCTGGAGCGGCGGTCGAGTTCTTTCAGCGCATTGATGGTGTCGACGATGTAGTCGCAGGTGCGGTCGAACTCTTTTTCCGAGTCCTTGAGGTTCTTGCCGATTTCCCACATCAGCAGCTTGACCACTGCGTCACGCTGCTGGCGCATGCGCCCGAGGAACGCTTCAACGTGCTGAATGCGTTCGGCCACACGCATGGTCGGCCACAGGCCCTGGCCACGGTCGTAGGCGCGGACGGCGGCGTCCAGCGCGGTGAGGGCAGTGTCGGCGTCGAGCAGGGGTGTGCTGCCGAGAATCACTTGCTCATCGCCATTTTCGCCGTGCAAATAGACCGGGCTGCGAACCGTGGCGAGCGGGCCGTCCCAGCGGCGCAATTCACCGTCGACCAGGTATTCGCGTTGCTCGACCTGACCGTCGAGGCGGAATTTTTCCGGGATGTCGCTGACAGAAGGGAACAGGTTGCCAAGGATGTTTGCTGTGGTCATGTCGCTACCCCGTGTTGATGTCCGCGTGCAGATCAAAAAGTCTTTACAGGTTATACGCCTGAATGCGGCGAAATTTAAACCCGTAAATGTCACTCGAATGTCACGCAAAGGCGCAGAACAGAGGGGCTAGCAACACCGCGAACTATGTGGGAGCTGGCTTGCCAGCGATGTGGCCGGTACTTTCATTATCTTCATTGACTGACACACCGCTATCGCTGGCAAGCCAGCTCCCACAGGGTTTTGTGGTGTGCCCAATCCTGAAGTGAGCCCAACTGGCCGTCGAAGTCCCCCTCGCTGTCCCGCAATGCCCTCAAGCCTCTGGCGTCGCTGTCTTAAGGTGTGATCACAACAATAAGTGGGGCCACCCTTGAGGATCGTTATGCGGGCAATCCCGATCACTTTGCTGCTGGCGTTGGCCACGATGCTGCTCGGATGCGGCGACGATGCCAAACCGGCGTTAACTTCCAGCATCGCCAGCAGCGCTACCCCGTCCGACCCGGCACTGGCGCAGATCTACGCCAACAGTTGCCAACTCTGTCACGCCAACCCGGCCGCCAATGCGCCGCTCACTGGCGACCGCAAAGCCTGGGAACCGCGCATCCAGCAGGGCGCCGACACACTGCTCGACCATGCCATTAACGGCTACAACGGCATGCCACCGATGGGCCAATGCGTTGAGTGTTCGCAAGAGCAGTTCCTGCAATTGATCGGCTTCATGGCCGACCAGCCTCTTCCAGAATAAGGGTGCGCGCATGACGATGGATCTGACACGGCGTCAGTTGTTGCAACGGGCGAGCATTGTTGGCGCGTTCAGTGCGTTGGCGAGCAACCCGGCATTGGGCCAATTGATGCGCGCGCCACGGCTGATCCCTTGGCGCAACTGGTCGGGCGCGCAGAGCTGCCTGCCGGCGGCGCGTCTGGCGCCGAAAAATCTGGATGAGCTGACGGCAGTGATTCGTCAGGCTCAAGGCACGATTCGTCCGGTCGGCTCGGCGCATTCGTTCAGCGCCCTGGTGCCCACCGACGGCACGCTGTTGTCGTTGAGCTACTTCACCGGGCTGCTCGATCACGACCCGAAAAACCTGCAGGCCGAATTCGCCGCCGGCACACCGATGTCGCGCATGGGCATGCCCCTCAAGGACGTCGGCCAAGCGCTGCAAAACATGGCCGATATCGACTATCAGACCCTCGCCGGCGCGATTGCCACCTCGACTCACGGCACCGGCAAAAACTTCCAGTCCTACTCGGCCCATGTCTGCGGCATGCAGTTGGTGACGGCCAGCGGTGAGGTGCTGGACTGTGACAGTCAGCGCCATCCTGAGGTGTTCAATGCCGCCCGCGTATCCCTCGGTGCACTCGGCGTGGCGACAAAAATTCGCCTGCAAAACCGCCCGGCCTATCGCCTGCGCGAACGCCAGTGGATCGCCAGAACCGAAGAGCTGCTGGAAGACCTCGACACCAATACCCGCGAAAATCAGCACTGGGAAATGCTCGTGGTTACCCATTCCGACTACGCCTTGTCCATCGCCCTCAATGAAACGGACGACCCGGCCACGCCGCCGATCAGTCCCGAAGAGGAGGGCGGCAACGAGTTCGTGACCCTGATTGAAAAGATTGACAAGTACGCGAGCGATTTTCCCGAGCTGCGTCGCACGATGCTCAACAGCCTGCGGCATCTGGCGAGTTTCGATGACCGGGTCGGCGACTCGTTCGACATCTATGCCAACGTACGCACCGTGCGCTTCAACGAGATGGAGTACTCGGTGCCTGCCGAACACGGCCCGGCCTGCCTGCGCGAGATTCTCAAGCTGATACATGACAAAGACCTGCGCACCTGGTTTCCCATCGAGTATCGCTACGTCAAGGCCGACGACATCCCGCTGAGCATGTTCGAGGGTCGCGACAGCTGTTCGATCTCGGTGCACCAGCATTACCAGATGGACCATCACAATCTGTTCGCCGCCGTCGAGCCCATCTTCTGGAAATACAACGGCCGCCCGCACTGGGGCAAGTTGCACACGCTCAACGCGAAAAACCTGCAACCGCTGTACCCGCGCTGGCGTGAGTTTGCCCAGGTGCGCCAGGCGCTTGATCCGAGCGCGCGGTTTCTCAATGCGCATTTGTCGTCGATTCTGGGGGTGAGCTGATGGCGGTCAATCGACGTAACTTTGTGCTCGGCACGTTGGGTGTCGGGGCTTTATTGGTGGGCGTCGGCGCGTGGTTGCGGCCGGGGGATCGCGGTGAGCCCTATAGCGACTATTTCCGGGCGCTGAATAAAGAACTGAGGAAAAAGGGGCCGATGCGCCCGGTGCTACTGATTGATCTGGATCGTCTCGATCACAACATCGACGTGGTCATGCAATCGGTCAAACGTGGCGGCAAGCAGTTGCGATTGGTGGAGAAGTCGCTGCCATCGCCAGGGTTGCTCAGCTATATCGCGCAACGTGCCGGCACGCAAAAACTGATGTCGTTTCATCAGCCGTTTCTCAATCACGATGCGGTAACGTTTGCTCAGTCGGATATCTTGCTCGGCAAACCGTTGCCGGTGCGTTCGGCCGAGCTGTTTTATCAGATCCACAAAGGCCCGTTTGATCCTGCCAGGCAGTTGCAATGGCTGCTCGACAGCCCTGAGCGTTTGCAGCAGTACCTGGCGCTGGCGCAGGGTTTGGGCACGCGGATGCGCATCAACATCGAGCTGGATGTGGGCCTGCATCGCGGCGGGGTCAGTGACGTGAACGTGCTGGGGCAGATGCTCGCGCTGATCAGTGCCAACCCGCAGCACCTGCAGTTTTCCGGGTTCATGGGTTACGACCCGTTCGTGGGCATGGGGGTGCCGGGGATTCTGGGTTCGCCCGAGGAATTGTTTGCCAGGGTCATGGTGATTTATCAGCGCTGCGTTGATTTCACCCGCCAGCAATTTCCGGGGTTGTGGCATGACGGTTTGTGCCTGAACACCGCTGGCAGCCCGAGTTATCGCATCCATGAAAAGGAAACCCTGAGCACGGAAGTTTCAGTCGGTACGGCAATGCTCAAGCCGACGCACTACGATCTCCGGTCCCTGGTCGATCATGTACCGGCCACTTACATTGCCACGCCCGTGCTGAAAAGCACCGGAGCGGTCAACATCCCGGCGCTGGACGAGAAGTCGAAACTGTTCTCATGGTGGGACCAGAATCAGCGACAGACCTTTTTCATCTACGGCGGCAACTGGATGGCCGAGTTCGAATCGCCGCAGGGACTGCAAAGCAACACTGTTTACGGCCGCAGTTCGAATCAGGAAATGGTCAACGGCTCGAATGCGGTGGGCCTGAAGATCGAGGATCAGGTCTTCCTGCGCCCGACCCAGACCGAAGCCGTCCTCCTGCAATTCGGTGATTTGCTGGCGGTGCGTGGCGGCAAGATTGTTGACAGCTGGGCGGTTTATACCTGAAAACGCATCCAAGCCAAACGCCACGTCCCCTGTGGGAGCTGGCTTGCCAGCGATGGCGTCAGGTCAGCGACCTTGGTAGTTGGCTGACACACCGCCATCGCTGGCAAGCCAGCTCCCACAAGGTTTTGTGGTGTATGTGAGACCCCATTCAAACTTTCGAGTAATGAAGCTTTTATGACAAAAGTTCGGTAGCCCATCGCCTGTCCGGTCATGCCTATGTAACGCGCTTGAGGGCCCCAACGGGGCGCTTTTCACAAGCCGAGGCGGGACGCCGGGAGTGAGGCAGTGGGGACTATGGAACGCTACTCGAAAGTGGGCATGCAGGAACTCGATCAACGCCTGTCGAAGATCGTCGAAGCCGCGCGCAAGAAGCCGGTTTCGGTGTATCGCTACGGCGCGCCGTGGGTCTGGATCGTCTCGCAGGATGACTGGCAGGGCGCCTTGAAAGAGGTGTCCAGCTACATTCCGCCGGGCCATTCACTGGTTTTGCTGCGCCCACAGATCGAGGACTTGCTCGATACCCACCGCGACGTTCTGCACGACCTCAATGCCGAACCCGGCATGCTCATTCCCGCGCAAACGGTCATGCACATCCTGCTCCTGCAACTGCTGTATTCGGTGCCCAGCGAACAGCAGCTCTATGAACAGCTGAGTTACAACCTGCTGTTCCGCTGGTTCGTAGGCCTGGGCCTGAACCAGAAAGTCTGGAGTTTCAACGTCCTCAGTCGCGACATCGCCACGCTGCTCAACAACCCGCGTGCGGTGCAACTCATCCAGAAAATCATCGGCGAAGTGTTCTGCGGCGCCTTGCTGCAAATGCCCGAGTTCTCCTTGAACTTCGCGCTGTTGCACACCTGGCTCGGCAAACATGCCGGCGCCTCGATAGCCAATAACTGATGCAACAGGGCGTTTGAACGCCGACACGTCAACGCGAATTTCAGGGGGTAGTGTGGAACAGATTTTCACGTCACGGCTGGTGCTGTGGGGCTGGCTGCTGGTGACGGCGGGCGTGCAGCCGGCGTTGGCCGAAGAGGCTGGCGAAAGTGCAGCGGCGCAGCGTCTGGTCGACGTCAACGAATACTTCGTGCGCGGCAATACGGTGCTCGATGCACGGGCGATTGAAGAGGCGGTGTACCCGTTTCTCGGCCCGCAAAAAGCTCTGGCCGACATCGAGGGCGCGCGTGATGCGTTGCAGAAGGCCTATCAGGAACGCGGCTATCAATCGGTGTTCGTCGAGTTGCCGGAGCAAGCGGTAGCGGACGGCATTGTCTATCTGCAAGTCAGCGAAACCAAGGTCGGACGAGTCCGTGTGGTCGGCGCCAAACATTATTCGCCGCTGGATATCCGCGACGACGTGCCAGCGCTGAAGGAAGGCGAGGTGCCGGACTTCGCCAAGGTCCAGGGCGAACTGGCGCAACTGAACAAGACCCCGGGCCGCCAGGTCATGCCGCTGGTTCGCGAAGGTCAGCGCCCCGGCACCATGGACGTTGATTTGCAGGTCGAAGACCAGAACCCCTGGACCGCCAGCGTGGGTCTGAACAACGACTACAGCGCCGACACTGAAAAATTGCGCACCGTCACCAGCCTCGGTTACAACAACCTTTGGCAGCTTGGTCACAGCGTCAACCTGACGTTCTTCACTGCACCGCAAGAGACCGACAACGCCAAGGTCTGGTCAGGTTCCTACACCGCGCCACTCACGGGTCGCTGGAGTGTGCAGTTCTCCGGTTACCAGTCCGACAGCAACGTCGCCACCATCGGCGGCAGCAACGTGTTGGGCAAGGGCCATTCCTATGGTGTGTCGGCCATTTACACGCTGCCGTCCAGCGGCAACTGGTCGAATTCGCTGTCGGCCGGCATCGACTTCAAAGACTTCGACGAGCGCCTGACCCTGTCCGGCGAAAGTGACAAGGTTCCGCTGCAGTACGCGCCATTCACCTTCGCCTACAACGGCTATCGCTACACCGAAAAAAGCCAGCTTGGCCTCGGCCTGAGTCTGGTCGCGGCCACGCGCAGCGTCTTCGGCTACGGCAGCGATGACGAAGACTTCGACTACAAACGCTACCGCGCCAAGCCGAGTTTCGCTGTGCTCAAGGGCGACACCAGTTACACCTGGACCTTCGACAGCGACTGGCAGAGCGCGAGCAAAGCCGCGTTTCAACTCGCCTCGGGGCCACTGATTTCCAACGAACAGTTCTCCGCCGGCGGTGCGACGTCGGTGCGTGGCTATCTGGCCGCCGAACGTACTGCCGATGACGGCTACCTGCTGAGCCAGGAACTGCGCACGCCATCGCTGGCCAGGTTCGCCGGCACGTGGATGCAGGACTGGCGTTTCTACGCCTTCGCCGAAGGCGCGCAACTCTACCTGCGCGACGAACTGCCGGATCAGGACGCCAATTACGCCCTGGCCAGCGTTGGCCTCGGCACCCGCGCCAGCCTGAGCAAATGGCTGTCCGGCAGCCTCGACTGGGGCTACCCGCTACTCGAAGGGCCGAACACCTCGAAACAGGAATCGCGCCTGCACTTCAACCTTCAAGCCACTTTCTAAAGGAGCACGTTCATGCAGCGCCTCATTCTTTCGTTGTTGATCTGCCTGGGCTTCGTGCTTCCGGCCACGGCTCAGGCCTGGTGGCAGGACGACTGGCATTACCGCAAACAGATCGCCGTCGACACCACGCCGCAAGGCGCCGCGATCAATCAGCCGCTGGGCCGCACCGCGCTGTTGGTGCGCCTGCACACCGGCAACTTCACCTTCGATGGCGTCAAGGAAGACGGCTCGGATCTGCGTTTCGTCGCTGCCGATGACAAGACCGTGCTCAACCACCAGATCGAAAGTTTCGATGCGCTGATGGGCATGGCGCTGATCTGGGTCGATGTGCCGAATGTCGAGGGCGGTCAGCGTCAGGACATCTGGATGTATTACGGCAACCAGAAAGCTCCGGCGACCGGCAACGGCCAATTGACGTTCGACCCCAATTACACGGCGCTTTATCACTTCGACGGCGCCACTGGCACCCCGGCCAAAGACACCACCGCTTACGGCAACACCGCGCAGAGCGCGACCGGCGCGGCGATTGACGGCGTAGTGGGGCGAGCGTTGCAGTTCAGCGGCCAACCATTGTTGCTGCCGGCCAGCCCTTCGTTGCAACACAACGCTGGCAGCGCATTCACCTTCAGTGCCTGGCTGCGACTGGACCAGGCCACTGGCGAGCAATTGATTCTGGCCCGCCGTGAAGGCGCCAACAGCCTGTTGATTGGCGCCAACCAAGGCGTGCCGTTTGTGGAAATCGACGGCCAGCGCGCCGTCGCCACTCAGCCGCTGAATCCGGGCCAATGGCAACACGTTGCACTCACCGCTGAAGGCGCCAAAGTCACGCTGTTCATCAACGGTCGCGAAGGGGCGACATTGGCGTTGGCGATGCCGGCGTTCAACTCGGTCATGGCCGTGGGGGCGGATCTGCTAGAAGGTCCTTTCCAGCCGTTCGTGGGTGCGATCGATGAGCTGCGCCTGTCGAAAGTCGCGCGTCCGGCGCCGTTGTTGCTGGCCGACGCAACGTCGCAAGGTGCCGAGTCGAAACTGGTGGCTTACGGCGTCGATGAAGAGCAGTCCGGTTACGGTTTCGGCAGCCTTGGTTTTCTGCTCAACGCGGTGCCCGTGGACGCCTGGGTAATCATCGCGGTGCTGGTGCTGATGATGTTCCAGTCGTGGATCATCATGCTGCGCAAGAACCGCACCCTGGGTCGTGTCAGCAAAGCCAACGAGGATTTCCGCGAGCAGTTCGCCAAGGTCGGCACGCGTCTTGAAATGTTCGCCGACGACACCCAGCTCGCCCAGCGCTTGCAGCATTCGTCGCTGTGGCGCCTGTATCTGGTGGCGGTGAAAGAGATTCGCACCCGCCGCGAGCAGGGCGCCGATACGTCTTCGGTTTCTGCCGCGACCATCGAAGCCATCCGCTGCTCAATGGACGGCGTACGCACCCGCGAGAATCAAGCCCTCAGCTCGAAACTCTCGACCCTGTCCAACGCCATTGCCGGCGGCCCGTATATCGGCCTGCTCGGCACCGTGCTGGGGATCATGGTGGTGTTTCTCGGCACCGCGATGGCCGGTGACGTCAACATCAACGCCATCGCCCCGGGCATGGCCGCAGCCTTGCTCGCCACCGCTATGGGTCTGTTCGTCGCGATCCCGGCGCTGTTTGGCTACAACCGCCTGATCACCCGCAACAAGGAAGTCAGCGCCGACATGCGCGTGTTCGTCGACGAGTTCATCACCCGTCTGGCGGAGATGCATGGCGAGAGCCAGTTCAGTGAGTCGGCGCATCAGCGCGGCCATCACGCCAACACTTCCGTACTGGCCTGAGGAGCACTGACATGGCGTCCGTAAATGCCTCCCATGACGATGATGAAGATGCAGCGGTGGACAGCATCAACATCACTCCGCTGGTCGACGTGCTGATGGTGGTGCTGGTGATGTTCATCCTCACTGCCACCGCGCAGGTCTCCGGCATCCAGATCAACTTGCCCAAGGCCAGCGCTTCGGTGTCGCTGTCGGAGGCCAAGACCAAGGCGATTTCGGTCAACGATGGCGGCCAGGTGTTCCTCGATGCCTACCCGGTGACACTGGCCGAGCTGGAGGAACGCTTGCGCATCGAGAAGGCGCAGAGCCCGGATTTTCCGGTGATCGTGCGCGGCGACGCGACGGTGCAGTACCAAAAGGTCATCGAGGTGCTGGATCTGTTGCGCCGGCTCGAACTGTCCCAGGTCGGTCTCGTGACCGGCAAACCGAGTCAGGGCTGAGACATGACCGCACAACTGCCCATCGAGCCGCTGCCCGTGAAAAAGTCGCCGCTGCGTTTTGTGAAGTGGGGCGCCGGGCTGTTGCTCGGCGCGCTCGCCGCGTATCTGCTGTGGCAGTGGGCCAACGACATGAGCGGTATCCGCCGCGAAGCGCCGAAGGTGCCGACGATCATTCCGTTGCCGCCACCACCGCCACCGCCGCCGGAGAAACCTCCCGAACCAGAAACCCCGGTGGAAGAAAAAGTCGTCGAGCCCGAGCCGTCGCCTGAGCCCGAAGAGGTCAAGCCTGAAGAAGAGGCGCCGCCATCGCCGGCGGACGATCTGGCCAACCCGATGCAAATGGACGGCGATGCGCAGTCCGGCAACGACGCTTTCAACATCGGCGCCGGCAAGGGTGGCGGCATGGCGGGTGCCGGGGGCGGACGCTTGGGGACGGGCACGTACAGCCAGTTTCTGGCGTTCACGTTTCAGAAGCTGCTGCGCGAGAACCCAGACCTGCGCAACCTCGCGTTCACCTTGCAGGCTGATGTCTGGCTGAGCAGCGTCGGTGAAATCACCCGGGTCGAGCTGATCAAGTCCAGCGGTAATCCTGAAATAGACACCCAGGTTTTAGCGGCGCTGCGCAATGCGCCGCACTTAAGCGAACGGCCACCGGCCTCTATGACTTTGCCCGTGCGCCTGTCCCTGCAAGGGCGGCGCCCGGGTTAACCGAATTCTTACAGTTTTGCCAAAAGGAGTTGTGTGCAGATGATTTCCAACGTGAATCGATTGTCCCTGGCGGTCGGCATGGTCATCGCGACCCTGGTCGGTCAGGCCGTGGCAGCGCCTGCGCCCTCGGAGAACGCCACGATCAATCTGATCCGCTTGCTGGTCGAGCAGGGCATTCTGAAACAGGACAAGGCCGACGCGCTGATCGCTCAGGCGCAAAATGAAGCCGCACAAGCCAGACAGGCTGCGGCCTCCACTGCGGTCGCAGCCGGGCCGGTTGCAGCGCCGGGCGACGTGCGTGTGCAGTACGTGCCTGCGGCGGTGCGTGACCAGATCCGTGATCAGGTCAAAGCCGAAGTCATGGCCACCGCCAAACAGGAAAACTGGGCAGCGCCCAACACTTTCCCGGAATGGGCCTCACGCATCAGCTTCGACGGCGACATTCGTCTGCGTGACGAATCGCGTTACTACTCAGGCAACAACAGCAACGAAATCGTCGACTTCGCCAAGCTCAACAATAACGGCCCGTACGACGTGAACCCCAACAGCAGCACCAGCCTGCCGCCGTTGCTCAACACCCGCGAAGATCGCGAAAACCAGTTCCGCATCCGCGCGCGCCTTGGCATGAAAGCGCTGATCTCGCCGGAATGGACCGCAGGTATCCGCATCGGCACCGGCTCCGACAACAATCCGGTGTCGACCACGCAAAACCTCGGCGGCGGCTTCGCGAAAAAGGATATCTGGCTCGATCAGGGTTACCTGAACTGGAAGCCGACAGAAGAACTGACCCTGACCGGTGGCCGCTTCGCCAACCCGTTCATGTCCACCGACATGCTTTATTCAAACGACCTCAACTTCGATGGCGTGGCAGCGATTTTCGACCACAAGCTCAACCACGATTGGGGCGTATTCGGAACCGTCGGTGCGTTCCCGGTGGATTACACCAACGACACCAGCAGCAGCAACGGTTTCGACAAGGAAGAGAGCGACAACAAATGGCTGTACGGCGCGCAGCTTGGCGCCAAGTGGGCGATCAACAGCAACAACCGTTTGAAGGGTGCGTTGGCTTACTACCGCTTCGACGATATCCAGGGCCAGCGTTCCAGCCCCTGCGAACCGTGGGCCGGCGCACCCGGTTGCGACAGCGACGGCAGCCGCGCGGCGTTCATGCAGAAGGGCAACAGCGTGTTCCTGCTGCGTGACATCACGCCTGACCCGGCCAACCCGACGACCACGGCGCAACCGCAGTTTGTCGGCCTGGCCTCCGAGTTCAACCTGCTCGACTTGAACCTGGTGTGGGACGCCGATTTGCCGGCAGATTTCAAGTTGCGCAGCCAGGGCAACTACATCCACAACCTCAGTTATGACGAAGGCGACATGCGCAAGCGTTCGGCCGGACAGATCGTCAACAACCTCGAC
Source organism: Pseudomonas sp. A0308 (assembly GCF_044218815.1). Taxonomy (NCBI): domain Bacteria; kingdom Pseudomonadati; phylum Pseudomonadota; class Gammaproteobacteria; order Pseudomonadales; family Pseudomonadaceae; genus Pseudomonas; species Pseudomonas sp. A0308. The sequence continues at coordinate 517,444 of NZ_CP162581.1, read as the reverse complement.
AGCAACGGCGAGATCGAAAGCGGCGCCAATGCCTGGATGGTGCAATTCACTCTCGGCAATGAACTGGACCTAAAAAAGCAGGGCGACTGGAACCTCTTCGCCGGCTACAAGTACATCCAGCCGGATGCCTTGCCGGACGGCTTCAACGATTCGTCATTCCACCTCGGTGGCACCAATGCCAAAGGGTATTTCCTCGGCGGCAACTACGGTCTGGCGAAGAACGTCTCGGCGACCGGTCGCTGGATGAGCACCGAGGCGGTGTATGGCGCGCCGTTCGACATCGACGTCTTGCAGCTTGAGATCAACACGCGCTTCTAAGGCGCCGGGAGAGGGTTATGCGTACGCGATTTTTGTGGCTGGGGCTTGGGATGTTGATCGCCACAGGTGCCAGTGCCGAAGGCATGGAAGAACGCTTGCGCACGCAGTTGCGCAGCACCACCCAGCAGCTCCAGGCCCTGCAAAGTCAGCAGGCCCAGGCCAGCGCCGCACAATTGGCGGCGCAGAACGAGGTGAAGGCCGCGCAGGCGCAAATCAAGCAATTGACCGCTGAACTGGCCAAGACCAAAAGCCTTGCCGACCAGTTAGTCGGGCAGCAGCAGAGCCTGCACAGCCAGGCGCAGGCGCAAGTGGCGGCCAGCAACGAGCAGACCGGAAAGTTCAAAAAGGCCTATGACGAGTTGCTTGTCATGGCCCGTGCCAAAGAAGCAGAACGGTCTAAGCTTCAAGCGCAATTGACTGAACGTGACACACAAGTGCAGCAATGTTCAGCCAAGAATCAGCAGATGTACGGCGTCGCCAAACAGATCCTCACGGCCTACGAAAACATCGATGTCGCCGAGGTGATGAAGATCCGCCAGCCCTTCGCGGGCAGCGCACGGGTCAAGTTCGAAGAACTGGCCCAAGGGTTTGGCGATGACCTCTACAAGACTCAATTCGACGCGCCGCAAGCCGCGCTCTCGCACTGATTAAAAAGCCTGATAAACAAGGAAGAAGCAATGACTCAATTGATCAGCCACGTTTCCCCGCAATCGTTGACCGACGTCCTGCAAGCCGCCGGTTATCGCGTCAATCAGACTGAACAGAACGGCATCGTCCAGTTGCTCAGCGCCAGCCAGGGCATTGGTTACGCCGTGCGTTTCGGCAACCCTGCGGTGGAGCAGGGCAGTTACGTCGATTTCACGTTCAGTTGTGCGCTGCGCGTGCAGGGTGAGTTGCCGCAAGGTGTGGCCGAGCAGTGGAATGCCACCCGGCGCTTTGCGCGGTTGTCGTTGCAGGGCGAGTTTCTGGTGATGGAAATGGACGTGGTACTGGCCGCCGGCGTGAGCAACGACCACCTGCGTGGCAACCTCGAATTGTGGGATCGCCTGCTGCAGGAGTTCATCGTCTATCTGCGTGATTTCGCCCAGAGCGGTGCAACGGCTCAGACCGCCAAAATGGCCGTCGCCGAGCAAGAGGAAGTCGCACTGTGAAAAAACCAGCCATGGTGATCGGCGCGGGAGCTGTAGCGCTGTTGGTGGTGGCCGTGGCGCTGGTGGTGCGATCGGGCAATGACCCGGTCGCCGCCCAGCAATCGTCGTCGGTGGCGGCGGTTGCTACGGGGCCGGCGGTGGCTCGGTTGGGCAGTCAGCAGGTCACACCGGCGGAATTGCAGGCGTTGCTGGCAACCGTTCCACCCGCGACCCGTGAGCAACTGCGCGGCAATCGCGAAGCGCTGGAGCGTTTGATCCGCGCACGACTCGCCGAGAAAGCGGTGCTGGAACAGGCCGACGCGCAGGGTTGGGCGCAGCGTCCGGGCGTCGCGCAACAGACCCGAGCGGCGACCGAGCAAATCGTCTTCCGCGATTATCTGCGTTCGGTCAGCGAGGTGCCGGCGGACTACCCGAGTACGGCCGAGCTGCAGAAGGCTTATGACGAAGGCAAGGCGAATTGGCAGACCCCGGCGTTGTATCGGGTCAGCCAGATTTTCCTCGGGGTAAATGATCCGCAGAACCTAGATGCGGTGCGCAAACAGGCTGCGGAACTCAGCAAAAAGGCGCAGGCGACGCCGGGGGATTTTGCGGCGCTGGCGACCCAGTATTCGCAGGATCGCGTGACGGCCGAACGTGGCGGCGACACTGGTTTGCAACCGTTGCAGCAACTGGTGCCGGAGGTGCGTGGCGCGGTGGCGCGGCTCAAGGTCGGTGCAGTGTCTGACCCTGTGCAAAGTGCGGCCGGTTTCCATGTGATCAAGCTCACCGAGCAGCAACCGGCGCGCACCGCGACGCTGGATGAACTGCGCGACCAACTGACTCAGGCGTTGCGTGCCCAGCGCCAGGAGCAGATTGCCCAGGCTTATCTGGACGGGATGCTCAACACCGCGACGCTGAGTATCGATGGTGCCGAACTCAACAAAGTCCTTGAGGAAAAACATTAATCCAGGTTCAACACTGGACCCCTGTGGGAGCTGGCAAGCCATCTCCCACAGGGTTCTCCATTGGGTTCAGAATATTTTCAAAGTACTGGAAGCCATCAAACAACAAAGATCGACAGGGAGTCATCGATGTCATTCACCGAACCCGCAGGACGACAGGGCGGCGCCGATTTGTGCTGGGCGCAGGACGGCAGCGAACCCTGGCTTGCGCAAGCCGCGAGCATTGACACCGACGTCGCGCAGTACTTTCTGGTCAGCGCCCGCTGCGGTTGCTTCATGCAGGCCGCGCGTAGCCTCAACGTGCGCTCGACCTTACTGCGCAAACAATTGGCGCAGCTTGAGCAGGAACTCCAGCACACCTTGTTCAGTTTTCAGGGCAGTGTGCTGAGCCTGACCCGTGAAGGCCAGCAGTTGCAGGCAAAACTGACCGCCTTGGCCCACGAACGCAAACTGCCGGTGGTCGAGCAGCCGTTGATTCGCCTCGCCGTCGCCGAGTCGATCCTGCACGATATTCTCGGTCGCGACCTGATCGCGCTGTTGCGCCGCAACGCCAGTGTGCGCCTTGAGATCATCGCCCTCGACAGTGAACTGTCCTTGCGTGCGGTCAGCGCCGACGTCGTTCTGTGGCTTGCTCCCGGAGACTCACCCAGCCCCGGTCCGTCCTTCGCCACTCATCAACCGCAACGGCTGGCGAGCCTGGACTACCTGCCGCACATCGCCAAACGTTATTCGCGTGTCACTGCTCGCCCGGACAGCCCTGACGACCTCGCTGATTTCATGTTGGTGCAATGGCAGCACGACCGGCAGATCGACAGCTTTCGCCCCTGGAACGAGCTGGTGGAACAGCGTCTGGCCGGGGTGGTACAGATGCAGTCCTACGAACTGATGCTGGAGATGATCCGTTGCAGCGCGTGCATCGGATTGCTGCCCATGTACATGAGTCGCTATGACCGTGGGCTGGTGGCGCTGCCAGGCCTGTTTGAGCAGCCGATGCAACTGAATGCCTGGCTGGCCGTGAATGCCGACTCGCAGAATGTCAGCGAAGTGCAAACCCTGATCGAACTCATCCACCACACCTTCAATGAGCGCCAGGAATGGTTCCAGCCCTGAACCAAACCCCATGCATCCCCCATTCCCCCTGTGGGAGCTAGCAGGCTAGCTCCCACCGTTTGATATTCGCCAGACGCAATCGCACTGGTTTAGAGTGGCCAGCCACACATCGATCCAGGAAGGATCTGCCATGCCTGACCACGACCCCGCCATTCACCTCGAGCGTTTCAACGAATCCCACGTCGAGGGTGTCACCGCGCTGTACAACGATGCCGCCGTCGCCCGGCAGGTGTTGCAGATGCCGTTTCAGTCCGCCGAGGTGTGGCGCCAGCGGGTACTAGCCGATAACGAGCGGGCGGTGAAACTGGTGGCGCTCCATCAGGGTGTCGTGATCGGTCACTTGGGCCTGGAGCATTTTTCGCGGATTCGCCGCAGCCACGCCGGCAGCTTCGGCATGGGTGTCGCGACCGCGTGGCAAGGCAAGGGCGTTGGTTCGACGTTGTTGGCGGCAGCGCTGGATGTGGCCGACAACTGGATGAATCTGCACCGCGTCGAGCTGTCGGTGTACGCCGACAACGAGGCGGCCATCGGTCTCTACCGCAAGTTCGGTTTCGAGACCGAAGGCCTGTTCCGTGATTACGCGGTACGCGACGGGCAATGGGTCGACACCCTGAGCATGGCCCGCCTGCGTAATCGTCCGAAAACCTGACTCAGTCGCCCAGCGCGAACGCCACCGCCGACTGCGCATGCAGCTCGGTGGTGTCGAGCAGGGGCAGGGCGCTGTGTTCGGGTTTGATCAGCATGCCGATTTCCGTGCAGCCCAGAATGATTGCCTGGGCGCCGCGAGCGGTCAGGGATTCGATCACCTGCTGGTAGATCTTGCGCGACGCCTCACTGATCACTCCGACGCAGAGTTCGTCGTAGATGATCCGATGCACTTCTTTGCGCTCAGCGTCGTCCGGCACCACGACCGTCAAGCCCTGGGCGATCAAGCGCTGCTTGAGAAAATCCTGCTCCATGGTGAACGCCGTGCCCAACAGCCCGACCGTACGCGCCTCGATCTTCAACGCCGCTTGCGCCGCGGGTTCGGCAATGTGCAAAAACGGAATGCTGATTGCCGCCTGAATCTGTTCGGCCACCTTGTGCATGGTGTTGGTACACAGCACCACACATTCGGCGCCGCCCGCTTCGAGCCTGCGTGCGGCGTCCACCAGGATCGCTGCCGCGTCGTCCCAACGCCCGGCATGCTGGGCCTGTTCGACCGGGCCGAAGTCGACGCTGTACATCAGCATCTGAGCCGACCGCAGCGGGCCGAGCTGATCGCGGATTTGCTGATTGATGAGGCGATAGTATTCGGCGCTGGACTCCCAGCTCATGCCGCCGATCAGACCGATGGTGCGCATTCGATTTCCCCGGGCAGATGCCCAGACGAAAGGCCGGGCCGGAGCCGAGTGTCCATTTGTTCACCGGCGTGCGCCAGCGCAAATCAACTGTACCGATCATCCAGATGCAAAGTGTTTCGGTGGTCGCTTTCGAGGTTAAACGTACGCCAGTGCTTCGATCTGTCACTATCAGGTATCGCAGGCTCCTCAGAGGAATGTACCCATGAACGACGTACAACAACTGGGCGAAATGCTTCGTCACTATGCCGAGAGTGAGTCGCACAAGAAGCAACTGTTCGAAACGCAGTCGCAGGTATGGGCGACACGGATTACCGAATTGTTCGGGCAGATTCAGCAATGGCTTGAACCGGTGCAGGCACCGGGTTTGCTGGAGGTCAGCCGTGAGGCGTATGTCGCGTTCGGCCCGAGCACACCGGTCGAGACTTCAACCTTCAAGACCGAGAAACTGACCATTGTGATTGCCGGCAAACCGGTGGAGTTCGTGCCCGATGTGATGGGCAGTTCGGGACAGATTTCGTTGGCGGTGATGGGTTTGACAGCGGCGCGCTACGGCAGTATTTCGCTGGTGGGCCTGCCGGACGGGGAGTGGCAGTGGCGCAAGACCAACGGCCTGAAAGACCCGGATACCTTTGTGTTTGATGCAGACTTCCTGGCGTTGCAGTTGCAGAGCCTGATTCCTCGAGACCGCGGCTGAGCCCCCAAGGAAACACGCATTCCCCCTGTAGGAGCTGCCGCAGGCTGCGATCTTTTGATCTTTTTTTTTAAACGCAAGATCAAAAGATCGCAGCCTGCGGCAGCTCCTACAGGAGGTTACATATCCAGGTTGACCCAACCCGGTTTCGCCACCTCCGGCGCCACCGCTTTCACGGCCTTGCCCGTCGCCAGCTCAACCCTTCGCGCCACCTCCGGATCATCGGCAAACGGCACCATGCTCGCCTCATCCAGACTGTCTGCGGTTTCACGGCGCAAGCAGTACTCCACCGCCAGCCACAGAAACACCACGCCCAACCCATTCAAGAAAAATTCGAACATGACCCGGCTCCCTGCCTCAGGCGATCTGCGCTTCACGGTGTGCCAGTGCCACGTCCGCGACCCGCACGGTGCGCCAGATGTTGTAAGCCATCAGCAGCATCCCGGTCAGGAAGAACACCCCACCAGCAAAGCGCACGATGAACCCCGGATGGCTGGCCTGTAGCGCCTCGACGAACGAATAGGTCAGCGTGCCGTCCTCATTGATCGCCCGCCACATCAGGCCCTGGGTGATGCCGTTCACCCACATCGAAGCGATATAAAGCACCGTGCCGATGGTCGCCAGCCAGAAGTGCAGGTTGATCAGCGGCGTGCTGTACATCTGCTCGCGGCCAAACACTTTCGGCACCATGTGATACGTCGCTCCGAAGGTGATCATCGCCACCCAGCCGAGTGCCCCGGCGTGAACGTGGCCGATGGTCCAGTCGGTGTAATGGGAGAGGGCGTTGACGGTTTTGATCGCCATCATCGGACCTTCAAAGGTCGACATCCCGTAGAACGCCAGCGACAGCACCAGAAAGCGCAGGATCGGGTCGGTACGCAACTTATGCCAGGCGCCCGAGAGCGTCATCATCCCGTTGATCATCCCGCCCCAGCTTGGCGCCAGCAGGATCAGCGACATCGCCATGCCCAGCGACTGCGCCCAGTCCGGTAGCGCGGTGTAGTGCAAGTGGTGCGGGCCGGCCCAGATGTACAGGGTGATCAGCGCCCAGAAATGCACGATCGACAACCGGTACGAATACACCGGCCGATTGACCTGTTTAGGTACGAAGTAATACATCATCCCGAGGAAGCCTGTGGTCAGGAAGAAACCCACCGCATTGTGCCCGTACCACCACTGCACCATGGCATCGGTCGCGCCGGAATACACCGGATAGGATTTGAACCAGTCGACCGGAATCGCCAGGTGGTTGACCACGTGTAGCATGGCGATCACCACGATGAACGCGCCGAAGAACCAGTTGCCGACGTAGATGTGTTTGGTCTTGCGCTGCACCACAGTGGTGAAGAACACCACGGCATAGGCAACCCAGACCACGGCCATCCACACCGCACCGGAGAATTCGATCTCGGCGTATTCCTTGGTGGTGGTGTAGCCCAGCGGCAGGGTGATCAACATGATCACGATCACCGATTGCCAGCCCCAGAACGTGAACGCGGCGAGCTTGTCCGAATACAGCCGCACCTGACAGGTACGCTGCACGGCATAGTAACTGGCAGCGAATTGCGCGCTGCCGGCGAACCCGAAAATCACCAGGCTGGTGTGCAACGGTCGCAAGCGGCCGAAGGTGGTCCACGGCACGTCCAGATTCATCTCCGGCCATACCAGTTGCGAGGCGATCCATACCCCCATCGCCATGCCCACGACACCCCAGAAAACAGTCGCGATGACGAATTGGCGGACGACCTTGTAGTTATAAGCCTGTCCGATTGTTGCTGTGCTCATGGTCAGTTCATCCACGGTTGCAAAGTCTTGCCAGGCCACCCGGTCTGGCATGGGTTGCACTGTAGAAACCCCACCGGAAACAAAACAGGCTCAGGAATCTTTCATTTATGCGGATCAGATTGAAGTGCTGCCTGCGGCCATCTGACGCGCCCTGATACGGTTTTTATCCGTTCAGGTGAATCTGTAACGCGCTGCGCCGCTCCGTCATAGTGCTGTTACGAAAACTGTGGGAGCCGCTGCATGTATCAATACGACGATTACGACCGCGCACTGGTGTTCGAGCGCGTTGCGCAGTTTCGCGATCAGGTCGAGCGTTTCATGGCCGGGGAATTGAGCGAAGAGGAGTTCCTGCCGCTGCGTCTGCAAAACGGTCTGTACCTGCAAAAACACGCTTATATGCTGCGTGTGGCGATTCCCTACGGCACCCTCAGCGCCGAGCAAATGCGCACGCTGGCGAGCATCGCGGCTGACTATGATCGTGGTTACGGACACTTCACCACGCGGCAAAACATGCAGTTCAACTGGATCGAACTGGCTGAGGTACCGGATATTCTCGAACGCCTGGCGCAAGTCAACATGCATGCGATCCAGACCTCCGGCAACTGCGTGCGCAACATCACCACCGAAGCCTTCGCCGGGGTCGCGGCAGATGAGTTGATCGACCCGCGCCCCCTGGCGGAAATTCTCCGGCAATGGTCGACGATCAACCCGGAATTTCTCTTCCTGCCGCGCAAGTTCAAGATCGCCATCTGCTCGGCGAAGCAGGATCGCGCGGCGATCATGATGCACGACATCGGCCTGTATCTTTACCCCGGGCGCGATGGGCAAATGCTTTTGCGAGTGATCGTTGGAGGCGGGCTGGGACGCACGCCGATCCTCGGTTTGCAGATCCGTGACGGCTTGCCGTGGCAGCACTTGCTGTCCTACGTCGAGGCGGTGCTGCGGGTTTACAACCGCCATGGCCGGCGCGACAACAAGTACAAGGCGCGGATCAAGATTCTGGTCAAGGCACTGGGCATCGAAGCTTTCGCCAAAGAAGTCGAAGAAGAATGGCAGCACCTTAAGGACGGCCCGGCGCAGTTGACCGAGGCCGAATATCAGCGGGTTGCCAGTGCTTTCGTGCCACCGACGTATCACACGCTGCCCGACACCGATCTGGATCACGGCACGCGGCTGGCCGAAAACCCGGCGTTTGCCCGCTGGGTCGCGCGCAACGTGCAGCCGCACAAAGTGGCGGGTTACACCAGCGTAGTCTTGTCGACCAAACCCGGTCAGGCCGCGCCGCCGGGGGACGTGACGCAGTTGCAGATGCTGGCGGTCGCCGATTGGGCAGAGCGCTTCGGTTTCGGCGAGATCCGCATCGCCCATGAGCAGAACATCGTCCTGCCCGATGTGCCGAAAGCCGATCTGTATGCGCTGTGGCAACTGGCGTGCGGGTTAAATCTGGGGACAGCCAACGTCGGTTTGTTGACCGACATCATTGCCTGCCCGGGCGGGGATTTCTGCGCACTGGCCAACGCCAAATCGATCCCGATCACCCAGGCGATTCAGGCGCGTTTCGACAATCTCGACTACCTGCACGATCTGGGTGACATCAGCCTGAACATCTCTGGCTGCATGAATGCCTGCGGCCATCACCACATCGGCAATATCGGCATCCTCGGCGTCGACAAGAACGGCAGCGAGTGGTACCAGATCACCCTCGGCGGCGCGCAGGGCAAGCACAGCGCGCTGGGCAAAGTCATCGGCCCGTCGTTCAGCGCAGCAGAGGTGCCGCAGGTGATCGAGCGGATCATCAGCACTTTCGTGCGTTATCGCGAGAGTGAGGAATTGTTTGTCGACACTTTGGCGCGGATCGGACTGGAGCCGTTCAAGGAGCGTGTGTATCCCAAAGCTCTGGAGGTGTCGGCATGAACAATCTGCTGCGGTTGCACGAGGGCGTGGCGCAAATAGTCACGGACGATCCGTGGACGCTGGTCCGCGAGCCTGTGTTGGCCAGTGCTTCGGGATTGCTGATTCTGCCTTTGATTCATTGGCTGGAACGGCCTTCGACCCACGCCGTGTGGCTCGGCCCGGATGATGACGCCGAAAGCCTCGTGCCCTGGCTGGCGTCACTGCCCCTGATTGCGCTGGACTTTCCGAGTTTTCGTGACGGTCGCGCCTACAGCCAGGCCTATTTGTTGCGCAGCCGTTTCGGCTGGACCGGGGAATTGCGCGCGATTGGCGACGTGTTGCGTGATCAGCTCAGCCATATGCGCCAGTGCGGGTTCGACAGTTTTGCCGTGCGAGAAGACAAATCGGCTGAGGATGCGCTGAAGGGGTTGGCAGGGATGAGCGTGCTGTATGGCCGCTCAGTCATCGAGCCGCGCCCGTTGTTTCGTAGACGCTAATGAATCAAAAGATCGCAGCCTTCGGCAGCTCCTGCATGGCAATGCAGCTCTTGTAGGAGCTGCCGAAGGCTACGATATTTTGATCTTGGCCATACCGGGGAAACCCCTAGAACCCTGGCTCATTCGGGATTTTTCCTTGGGTCGATGGTGGCCTTTTGGTAGAGTCGCCGTCGCCAGCGGGTTTTCGGCTGGACGGTAGAATCGAAGAAGGGAGTCTGATCAGTGAGTCCGGGCAAGAAAATCCTGGGCCTCACCGCGTTGCTTTTGATGCTGACGCTGTGGGCCAGTTACTTTTATGTATTCAATCAAAACCGCGACGGCCAACTTGGCGGTGTCGGCGAAAGCACCGCATGGTGTGGCACGCCGCCGTCCACTGAAGCGGCGCTGCTGGGCAAGGATCAACTGACCTTGCGCGTCACCAATAACCTGCGTGGCGAGTTCATGCTCAGCGGTTCACTGGTGGTCTCCGAACGCACATTCAACCGCTACGATCTGGGCCGCAACGAACTGCGTCTGCGCCTGGAACCGTTGCAGTGGTCCTACGGCGCGACGCCGATCTTCCTTGAACAGGTCAAGGTCCAGCCCCTGAGTCGCAACCTCTCAGCCACCAACAAAAGCGCATTTGCCGAACTTGAACCGCGTCCGATTGGCGTGCAGGGGCAGGTCACCGAGTTCCCGTTCGACACCTACCGTTACGGCTACAAACCGGTGCTGTATTACGTCAAAGGCAGCGAGCGCATCGATCTGCGCTTCAAGAACATCACCACGCTGATGGAGATGTCCAACACCTTCACGCCGATCCAGAAGTACAACCGCGTCGACTACATCAACGAGAAAACCTCGCTGATCCGCGACGAAGACTACAAGGCCTACGGCCCGCACGAATGCGCATTCAGCGTTGAGCGCAAGGGCTCGTTCAAAGCCGTGGTGCTGTTGTTTCTGCTGGTGCTGTGTCTGCCGCTGTTGCTGGTGTTCTATCGCGAAGAGCCGGGGATCGACTTCCTCGCCACGCTGGTAGGTGTTGCGCTGGTGCGGGTGCTGCTGATCGGGCCGGTGGAGGATTTCCGGTTGTACAACATCGACTTCCTGTTTGGCGCTGCGATTTTGCTGGTGGGCACGGTGTCGTTGTACAAGGCGATGCGCGCCAATACCCGGCGAGAGATAGCGTTGCGCAGTGGTGAAACCTCTTCCTGGTGACGGGCTGAAGATCAAAAGCCCCTTACCCTGACCCTCCCGAAACGTCGGACCGCCCGGAGGGAGAGGGGACTGACCGAGTAGTGCGACGATCCACCCCGACTTGAAAGACCGAGTCGACTATGGATTCACAGAGCATTGTTCTCGTCGATGAATCTCCTGAGCATCCCCCAATCGGTCCCCTCTCCCTCGGGAGAGGGCTAGGGTGAGGGGACAACAATCTCCAGCCGGTCACTTCAGCGCCGGGTCCCCCATATTCATCCTCTTCCAACCCCGCAACAACATCTGCGCCCTTGGTGCCTCGCCGTTTTGCACCGCGAGAGCCGCGCATTGCGCTTCAACCGGTTGTACCTTGGACGAACCCTCCAGAATCACGCTTTTTTTGTGGTTTCAAATCGCAATTGCTGCGGTTTTAGCTATACCTGTAACTCCCCCTCAAGCAATACATTCAGGCCTTCTGACAGGAGTTACAGCATGAAGCTAGCAGTAATGATGGGCACGCTGTGCATCGCCACCCTCGGCGTGGTGGGCTGCTCAAGCAAAACCGTCGCTCCCGATGAATATTCGGGGTTTCTCAAGGACTACAGTCAGCTGAAGGAGGCCAAGTCACCGTCCGGCGCCGAGGTGATGCGCTGGATGGACCCGAAACTCGACGTCAACAAATTCACCAGCGTTTACGTCGAGCCGAGCCAGCTCTACCCCAAACCACAAGCGACCGCCAAGGTCCCGCAACAGACTCTCAACGGCATTACCAGCTACTACGATCAGGCGCTCAAGCGTGAGCTCGGCAAGTCGTTGCCACTCGCCACCGGCCCTGGTCCTGGGGTGATTGTGGTGCGTCCGGCGATTACTGCTGTGAGCAGCAAGACCAAAGGCCTGCAGGTTTATGAAGTGATCCCGATTGCACTGGTGGCGGCGGCAGTGAGCACTGCCACGGGGATCCGCGATCAGGAAACTACTCTGGCCACTGAAGCGGTGTTCATGGATGGCGCCACCAACAAGGTCGTCGCTCAGGTCGTGCGTAAAGGGACTGGCAAACCGCTGGAGAACGACTCGCAGGTAATGCAGGCCAATGACGTCAAAGCCGTGATCGATGGCTGGGCTTCGGATCTGCATCAGTCCCTTCTCAAGCTGAAAGCTGAAGCTAAATAATCGCGCACCCTGTAGGAGCTGCCGCAGGCTGCGATCTTTTGACTCTGATTGTTTAAAACAAGATCAAAAGATCGCAGCCTGCGGCAGCTCCTACAGTAGGTCGCGTTCACGGAGGACTGCTCAGGGCTTTTCGCTTGCTCGCGAATCCGCTCTTCCTGCTCCCGCAGCTCAGGCGTGAACTCTGCACCGAAATCCTCTGCCGAGAAGATCTGCCGAATCTCGATTTCAGAGTCACAGCCCGGCATCGGGTTGGGGCAGCGTTTGACCCATTCGATAGCTTCCTCTTTCGACTTCACGTCCCAGATCCAGTACCCGGCCACCCGTTCTTTGGTTTCGATGACGGGGCCGTCGGTCACTGTGCGTTTGTCACCCAAGCCCCTTAGCTGCGGAACGCTGCGCCTACAGGGGTTACGAGTTGTATGCAGTTTTCATTTCAGAACATGACAATTTCAGCGCGGGCATAGGTTGTCGAACAATTTCGTGGTTAACTTCGGCCCCTGCGTGATTTTCTAAAACAACGTTCAGAAGGACTCAAGTCATGGCTCAAGTCACCCTCAAAGGCAACCCGGTTCAAGTCAACGGCCAGTTGCCACAAGCCGGTTCCAAGGCGCCAGCCTTTTCTCTGGTTGCCGGCAATCTGTCCGACGTCACCCTGAAAGACTTCGCCGGCAAGCGCAAAGTGCTGAACATTTTCCCAAGCGTCGACACCCCGACCTGCGCTACCTCCGTGCGCAAGTTCAACGCCCAGGCCAACGACATCAGCAACACCGTGGTGCTGTGCATCTCGGCTGACCTGCCGTTCGCCCAGGCGCGTTTCTGCGGTGCCGAAGGTCTGGAAAACGTGCAGAACCTGTCGACCCTGCGTGGCGCCGAGTTTATCGAGAACTACGGTGTTGCCATCGCCGACGGCCCGCTGAAAGGCCTGACCGCCCGTGCCGTTGTAGTACTGGACGAGAACGACAACGTCCTGCACAGCGAACTGGTCAAGGAAATCGCTGAAGAGCCGAACTACGACGCTGCTCTGGCGGTACTGAAGTAAACTGCGCAACAGCGCTTTTACAATTGTTAACGGCCTGGCCCTGTCCAGGCCGTTTTCATTTGTGTATCAGTGTTTTGACTCACACCTTGAAACGTAAGTTGAAGGTAAATTGCCGGTAAAGCTGCTTTGCTTAATTCCCGTCAGTGCTTATCGTTCAGCCTCCCGTAGAAGAAGCCCACGCGCCCAATGGTTAATCACTCCATGCAATCGTCTCCCCGCAACTCCCGTCGCTGGCTGTTCAGCCTGCTTGTCTTGTTGGTTATCGCCGTACTGTGCTGGAAATTCTGGCCTGCCGGTTCAGCCGACAAGGAGGGCGGCGAGAAGGCTGCAGCCGGACATGCCGGGCGTTCCGGGATGATGCGGCCGGGCTTCGGCGGCGGCACCGGGCCAATTCCTGTGCGCGTGGCGCCGGCGGTCACGGGTGACTTTCCGCTGTATTACAAAGCGCTCGGCACCGTCACTGCGCTCAACACCATTAACGTGCGCAGTCGAGTGGGTGGCGAATTGGTGAAAATCCATTTCGAGGAAGGCCAGATGGTCAAGGCGGGCGATTTGCTTGCCGAGATCGACCCGCGCTCCTACCAAAACGCCTTGCTTCAGGCGCAAGGCACTTTGATGCAGAATCAGGCGCAACTGAAAAACGCACAGGTTGATGTCGAGCGCTATCGCGGTCTGTTCAAGGAAGACAGCATTGCCAAACAGACGCTGGACACCGCCGAAGCGCTGGTCGGCCAGTATCTGGGCACGGTCAAGACCAACCAGGCGGCGGTCAACGACGCGAAACTCAATCTCGAATTTACTAAAATCCGCGCACCCATTGCCGGTCGCGTCGGTCTGCGTCAAGTGGACGTCGGCAACCTCGTTGCGGCCAACGACACCACGTTTCTGGCGGTGATCACCCAGACTCAGCCGATCAGCGTCGCCTTCACCCTGCCTGAAAACAACCTCGAAACCGTGCTCGCCCGCTACCGCAGCGGCGCCAAGCTGCCGGCTGAAGCGTGGGATCGCGGCGACACCAAACTGCAAGCCACCGGTGTGCTGCAAAGCCTCGACAACCAGATCGATGTGGCCACCGGCACCCTGAAATTCAAGGCTCGTTACGATAACCGTGATCAGTCGCTGTTCCCCAATCAGTTCGTCAACGTGCACCTGCTGGCCGACACCCTGAAAAACGTCGTGTTGGCACCGTCCGCTGCGATTCAGTTCGGCACCAACGGCACCTTCGTCTACGCGCTGGACGGCGACAAGAAAGTCACGATTCGTCAGTTGAAGATCGGCGCCAGTGACGGTGAAAACACCGTTATCACTGAAGGCCTGGCCGCTGGCGACCGCGTAGTGCTGGAAGGCACCGACCGCCTCAAGGAAGGCAGCGAAGTGGAGGTGGTCAACGACAGCAATCAAGTGCCGACCACACCGACCGAACACCTGCAAGGCAAGTCCGCCGCCACCCCGACTGATGCCGCTGTTACTGACAAGGCCAAGAAGGGCGCATGAACATTTCGCGGCTGTTCATCCTTCGTCCGGTAGCCACCACCCTGAGCATGCTGGCCATTGTGCTGGCCGGCCTGATCGCTTATCGCCTGCTGCCAGTGTCGGCGCTGCCGCAGGTAGATTACCCGACCATCCGCGTCATGACCCTGTATCCCGGCGCCAGTCCGGACGTGATGACCAGCGCCGTCACGGCGCCGCTTGAACGTCAATTCGGACAGATGCCGGGCCTGACACAAATGGCCTCGACCAGCTCCGGCGGCGCCTCGGTGCTGACCCTGCGTTTCAGCCTCGACATCAACATGGACGTCGCCGAACAACAGGTGCAAGCGGCAATCAACGCTGCGACCAATCTGTTACCGACCGACTTGCCGGCGCCGCCGGTGTACAACAAGGTCAACCCGGCGGACACCCCGGTGCTGACCCTGGCCATCACCTCGAAAACCATGCTGCTGCCCAAACTCAATGACCTGGTCGATACGCGCATGGCGCAGAAAATCGCCCAGATCAGTGGCGTCGGCATGGTCAGCATCGCGGGCGGTCAGCGTCAGGCCGTGCGGATCAAGGTCAACCCGGAGGCGTTGGCCGCCAATGGCCTGAACCTGTCGGACGTGCGCACCTTGATCGGCGCCTCGAACGTCAACCAGCCGAAAGGTAACTTCGACGGCCCGACCCGGGTGTCGATGCTCGATGCCAATGACCAACTGACGTCGCCCGAGGATTACGCCAACCTGATCCTCGCCTACAAGAACGGCGCGCCGTTGCGGCTCAAGGATGTCGCGGAAATTGTCGACGGCGCCGAGAACGAGCGCCTGGCCGCGTGGGCCAACCTGAATCAGGCTGTGCTGCTGAACATTCAGCGTCAACCGGGCGCTAACGTCATCGAGGTGGTCGACCGGATCAAAGCCTTGCTGCCAAGCATCACCGACAATTTGCCGGCCGGCCTCGAAGTCACTGTTCTCACCGATCGCACCCAAACCATTCGCGCCTCGGTCACCGACGTGCAGCACGAACTGCTGATCGCCATCGCGTTGGTGGTCATGGTGACGTTCCTGTTTCTGCGCCGTTTCAGCGCGACGATCATTCCGTCGGTGGCTGTGCCGCTGTCGCTGATCGGTACGTTCGGCGTGATGTATCTCGCCGGATTCTCGGTCAATAACCTGACCTTGATGGCGCTGACCATCGCCACCGGTTTCGTGGTCGACGATGCGATCGTGATGCTGGAAAACATCTCGCGCTTCATCGAGGAGGGCGACAGCCCGATGCAGGCCGCGCTAAAAGGCGCGAAGCAGATCGGCTTCACCCTGATTTCCCTGACCCTGTCGCTGATAGCCGTGCTGATCCCGCTGCTGTTCATGGCCGACGTGGTCGGGCGGCTGTTCCGCGAATTCGCCATCACCCTGGCGGTGGCGATCCTGATTTCCCTCGTGGTCTCGCTGACCCTGACGCCAATGATGTGCGCGCGTCTGCTCAAGCGCGAACCCGAGGAGCATGAGCAGGGCCGGTTCTACCGGGCCAGCGGCGCGTGTATCGACTGGATGATCGCCGAGTACGGTCGAATGCTGCGCTGGGTGCTCAAGCATCAGCCGCTGACGTTGCTGGTCGCCATCGGCACTCTGGCATTGACTGTGTTTCTCTATATGGTCGTGCCGAAGGGCTTCTTCCCGGTGCAGGACACCGGGGTGATTCAGGGTATTTCCGAAGCGCCGCAGTCGATTTCCTTCGCTGCCATGGGTGAGCGTCAACAGGCATTGGCCAAGGTCATTCTTGAAGACCCGGCAGTGCAGAGCCTGTCGTCTTACATTGGCGTCGATGGCGATAACGCCACGCTCAACAGCGGTCGGTTGTTGATCAATCTCAAACCACACAGCGAGCGTGATCTCACCGCCACCGAAATCATCGCGCGCCTGCAACCGCAACTGGACAAACTGGTCGGCATTCGTCTGTACATGCAACCGGTGCAGGATCTGACCATCGAAGACCGCGTCAGCCGCACCCAGTACCAGTTCAGCATGTCCTCGCCAGACTCCGAGCTGTTGAGCCAATGGAGCGGCAGATTGGTTCAGGCCCTGGCGCAACGTCCGGAACTGACCGACGTCGCCAGTGACTTGCAGGACAAGGGCTTGCAGGTTTATCTGGTGATCGACCGTGATGCGGCGTCGCGCCTCGGTGTGTCGGTGGCGAACATCACCGATGCGCTGTACGACGCCTTCGGTCAGCGGCAGATCTCGACCATTTACACTCAGGCCAGCCAGTACCGCGTGGTGTTGCAGGCGCAGGCCGGGGAAAGGATCGGGCCGCAGGCGCTGGATCAGATTCACGTCAAGACCACTGACGGCGCGCAGGTGCGCCTGTCGAGTCTGGCCCATGTCGAGGAGCGCCAGGCGCAACTGGCGATCACCCACATCGGCCAGTTCCCGGCGGTGATGATGTCATTCAACCTCGCGCCGGGCGTAGCGCTGGGGCATGCGGTGGATGTCATCGAACAGGTGCAGAAAGACATCGGCATGCCGGTCGGCGTGCAGACCCAGTTCCAGGGCGCGGCCGAAGCGTTCCAGGCATCGCTGTCGAGCACCTTGCTGCTGATTCTGGCGGCGGTGGTGACCATGTACATCGTGCTCGGCGTGCTTTACGAGAGCTATATCCACCCGATCACCATTCTCTCGACTCTGCCGTCAGCGGCGGTCGGCGCGTTGCTGGCATTGCTGCTCAGTGGTAACGACCTGGGCATGATCGCGATCATTGGCATCATCCTGCTGATCGGCATCGTCAAGAAGAACGCGATCATGATGATCGACTTCGCCCTCGACGCGGAACGCAATCAGGGCATGGCGCCGCAGGAGGCCATCTATCAAGCGGCGCTGCTGCGTTTCCGACCGATCCTGATGACCACGCTGGCGGCGCTGTTCGGCGCCGTGCCATTGATGCTCGCCACCGGTTCCGGGGCTGAGCTGCGCCAACCGCTGGGTCTGGTGATGGTGGGTGGTTTGTTGGTGAGTCAGGTGCTGACGCTGTTCACCACACCGGTGATCTACCTGTATTTCGACCGTCTGGGCCGACGTTTTGGCAAAACCAATGCCGACACCGAAGAGGTGGCGGTATGAAGGCAGCTGCGAGCTTCCAGCCTCAAGCTGCAAGATACCTGGCTTTTAGCTTGACGCTTGAAGCCTGGGGCTCGGCGCTATGAATCTTTCTGGTCCTTTCATCAAGCGCCCGGTGGCAACCATGCTCCTGAGCCTGGCGATCATGCTGCTGGGCGGTGTCAGCTTCGGCTTGCTGCCAGTGTCTCCGCTGCCGCAAATGGACTTCCCGGTCATCGTTGTGCAGGCGAGCCTGCCCGGTGCCAGTCCGGAAGTCATGGCGTCCACCGTGGCGACGCCGCTGGAGCGTTCGTTCGGCGCCATTGCCGGCGTCAACACCATGAGCAGCCGTTCGAGTCAGGGTTCGACCCGGGTCATTCTGCAATTCGATCTCGACCGCGACATCAACGGCGCGGCGCGGGAAGTGCAGGCCGCGATCAATGCTTCGCGCAATCTGTTGCCGAGCGGGATGCGCAGCATGCCGACCTATAAAAAGGTCAACCCGTCGCAGGCACCGATCATGGTGCTGTCGCTGACCTCGGATGTGCTCGAAAAGGGCCAGCTCTACGATCTGGCGTCAACGATCCTCTCGCAGAGCCTGTCGCAGGTGCAGGGTGTCGGTGAGGTGCAGATCGGCGGCAGTTCGCTCCCGGCGGTGCGCATCGAACTCGAACCGCAGGCACTCAACCAGTACGGTGTAGCGCTGGACGATGTGCGTAAAACCATCGCTGATGCCAACGTGCGCCGGCCGAAAGGTTCGGTCGAGGACGGTCAGCGGCTGTGGCAGATCCAGGCCAACGATCAGCTGGAGAAAGCCAAGGATTACGAATCGCTGATCATCCACTACGCCGATGGTGCCGCGCTGCGCCTGAAGGATGTGGCCAAGGTCAGTGACGGTGTCGAAGACCGTTACAACAGTGGTTTCTTCAACGATGACGCGGCAGTCCTGCTGGTGATCAACCGCCAGGCCGGCGCCAACATCATCGAGACGGTCAACGAGATCAAGGCACAGTTGCCGGCGCTGCAGGCGGTGTTGCCGGCCAGCGTCAAGCTGAATCTGGCGATGGACCGCTCGCCAGTAATCAAGGCAACCCTGCACGAAGCCGAGATGACCCTACTGATCGCCGTGGCGTTGGTGATCCTGGTGGTGTTCCTGTTTCTGGGCAACTTCCGCGCCTCGCTGATTCCGACTTTGGCGGTGCCGGTGTCGTTGGTCGGCACATTTGCGGTGATGTACCTCTATGGCTTCTCGCTGAACAACCTGTCGCTGATGGCGCTGATTCTCGCCACCGGGTTGGTGGTGGACGATGCCATCGTGGTGCTGGAAAACATTTCCCGGCACATCGACGAAGGCGTCAAACCGATGCAGGCGGCGTATCTGGGCGCCAAGGAAGTCGGCTTTACCTTGCTGTCGATGAACGTGTCGCTGGTCGCGGTGTTCCTGTCGATCCTGTTCATGGGCGGGATTGTCGAGAGCCTGTTCCGCGAGTTTTCCATCACTCTGGCCGCGGCCATTGTGGTCTCGCTGGTGGTGTCCCTGACGTTGACGCCGATGCTCTGTGCGCGGTGGCTCAAGCCGCATACGCCGGGGCAGGAAAACCGCCTGCAACGCTGGAGTCGCAGAACCAACGACTGGATGGTCGCCAGGTACGCCACCAGCCTCGACTGGGTGTTGCGCCACCGTCGCCTGACGTTGCTCAGTCTGTTTGTTACCGTTGGCGTCAACGTCGCGCTGTACGTGGTGGTGCCGAAAACCTTCATGCCGCAGCAGGACACGGGGCAGTTGATTGGTTTCGTGCGCGGCGACGACGGTCTGTCGTTCAGTGTCATGCAGCCGAAAATGGAGATCTTCCGCCGCGCCGTACTCAAGGATGAAGCGGTAGAAAGTGTCGCCGGGTTCATCGGTGGCAGTAACGGCACCAACAACGCCTTCATGCTGGTGCGTCTGAAACCGATCAAGGATCGCCAGTTGTCGGCGCAGAAGGTTATCGAGCGCCTGCGCAAGGAAATGCCAAAGGTGCCCGGTG
The DNA here is from genome assembly GCF_044218815.1 of Pseudomonas sp. A0308. Lineage (NCBI taxonomy): Bacteria > Pseudomonadati > Pseudomonadota > Gammaproteobacteria > Pseudomonadales > Pseudomonadaceae > Pseudomonas > Pseudomonas sp. A0308. The sequence goes on along the minus strand of NZ_CP162581.1, from coordinate 497,735 downwards.
CGCAATTGATGCTGATGGCGGATCAGGATCTGCAATTTGGCGGTGGCCGCGAGCAAACCTCGTCGCAATATAGCTACATCCTGCAAAGCGGCGATCTCGGTGAGCTGCGTAAGTGGTATCCGAAAGTGGTCGCCGCGCTGCGAGCCTTGCCGGAGTTGACGGCGATCGACGCCCGCGAAGGCAAGGGCGCGCAACAGGTGACGTTGATCGTCGACCGCGACCAGGCCAAACGCCTTGGCGTGGACATGGACATGGTCACTTCGGTGTTGAACAACGCCTATAGCCAGCGCCAGATTTCGACGATCTACGACAGCCTCAACCAGTATCAAGTGGTCATGGAGGTCAATCCGAAATACGCCCAGGACCCGGTGACGCTCAAGCAAGTACAGGTCATCACCGCTGACGGTGCGAGGGTGCCGCTGTCGACTTTTGCTCACTATGAAAACAGCCTCGAAGACGATCGCGTCAGCCACGAAGGCCAGTTCGCTTCCGAAGATATTTCCTTCGACATGGCCGAAGGCGTGACCGTGGAGCAGGGCAGTGCCGCCATCGAGCGGGCGATTGCCAAGGTCGGCTTGCCGGAAGACGTCATCGCGAAAATGGCCGGCACCGCCGATGCCTTTGCCGCGACCCAGAAGAGCCAGCCGTTCATGATTCTTGGCGCGCTGCTGGCGGTGTATCTGGTGCTGGGCGTGCTCTATGAAAGCTACATCCATCCGCTGACGATTCTGTCGACGCTGCCCTCGGCCGGCGTGGGCGCGTTGCTGTCGATCTATGCGCTGGGTGGTGAGTTCAGCCTGATCTCGTTGCTCGGATTGTTCCTGTTGATCGGCGTGGTGAAGAAAAACGCGATCCTGATGATCGACCTCGCATTGCAACTGGAACGGCATCAGGGCATGACTCCGCTGGAGTCGATCCGCAGCGCGTGTTTGCAACGACTGCGACCTATCCTGATGACCACGCTGGCGGCGATCCTCGGTGCCTTGCCGTTGCTGCTCAGCCGCGCCGAAGGTGCCGAAATGCGCCAGCCATTAGGTCTGACCATCATCGGCGGGCTGATTTTCAGCCAGGTGCTGACGCTTTACACCACGCCTGTGGTTTACCTCTATCTCGACAAGCTGCGCCATCGCTTCAACAAATGGCGTGGCGTGCGTACTGATGCCGCTCTGGAAACTCCGCTATGACTGACCGTTCGCTTTTCAATCTGGCCACTGCTCGCGGCTCGCGCCTGTTGAGTCTGTCATTGTGTGTGGCAATGCTCAGTGCCTGCGCCGTCGGCCCGGACTACCAGCGCCCACAGACAGCGGAAATCGCCCAATACAAGGAAGCCGAAGGCTGGCGCCAGGCCAACCCGAGCGATTCGCTGGCCCGCGGCGCGTGGTGGGAGCTGTACGGCGATCAGCAACTCAACGGTCTGATCGAGAAACTCAACAATGCCAACCAGACGGTCGCGCAATCGGAAGCCCAATACCGTCAGGCCCAGGCCTTGGTGCGCAGTGCGCGTGGAGCGTTTTACCCCAGTGTCGATCTGAGCGTCGGCAAGACACGCTCCAGTCAGGGCACCGGCAGCAGCAGTTCAAGCCTGAGCAGTTCCTCCAGCGGTATTCGCGATACCTACAACGCGCAATTGGGCGTCAGTTGGGAAGCCGATATCTGGGGCAAGCTGCGCCGCGGGCTTCAAGCCGATGAGGCCAGTGCCCAGGCGAGCTTCGCCGATCTGGCGGCGATGCGTTTGAGCCAGCAGTCGGAGTTGGTGCAGAACTATCTGCAACTGCGGGTGATCGATCAGCAGAAGCGTTTGCTCGAAGCCACGGTTGCGGCGTATGAGCGTTCGTTGAAGATGACTCAGAACCAATACCGCGCGGGCGTTTCCGGGCGTGACGCGGTAGCGCAGGCGCAGACGCAGCTGAAAAGTACCCAGGCTGATCTGGTCGATCTGATCTGGCAGCGGGCGCAGTTTGAAAACGCCATTGCCGTGCTGACCGGGCAAGCGCCGGCAAACTTCGACATCGCCGAAACCCAGACCATTCCGAACCTGCCGCAGGTGCCGTTGAACCTGCCTTCGCAACTGCTTGAGCGCCGCCCGGATATCGCCTCGGCCGAGCGCTCGGTGATTGCAGCCAACGCCAACATCGGCGTAGCCAAAGCCGCGTATTACCCGGATCTGTCGCTGAGTCTGAGCGGTGGCTACAGCAGCAGTACGTCAAACGACCTGATCAGTCTGCCGAACCGCTTCTGGTCGGTGGGGCCGAAACTGAACTTGCCGCTGTTCGACGGCGGCATACGTTCGGCAGAGGTCGACCGCACTGAAGCGGTGTACGACCAGACGGTGGCCAAATACCGGCAGACGGTGCTCGACGGTTTCCGCGAGGTGGAAAACTATCTGGTCCAACTCAAAGTTTATGAGGACGAAGCGGCGGTGCGCCAGGAAGCGCTGGATGCTGCCCGTGATTCGCTGCGCCTCACGGAAAACCAGTACAAGGCCGGGCTGATTGCCTATATCGACGTGGTGGTGGTGCAGGCCACGGCGCTGAGTAACGAACGCAATGTGCTGAATATCCTGCAGAGCCGGCTGATTGCCAGTGTGCAACTGATTGCTGCGTTGGGCGGTGGATGGGATGGGGACCTGCCCGCCGAATGACTGTGTAGGAGCTGCGGCACGCTGCGATCTTTTGATCCTGTTTTTTACAATCAGTATCAAAAGATCGTTCATCGTGGCCCGAGCCTTTGGCAGCTCCTACAGTCAGGGCAAATCCTCTGGAGGCCTTTGGCTTAAAGGCTTCTGATGGCCGGGCCAGAGCCCGGCAGGAGGATCAAACAAGCGTTTCATCGGGTTGATGGCAAAATGGTTACTTTGTCAGTGCGTTCTTCTGCGCAATCAGTACAATCGCCGCATTTGCCCGACCGAGAATGGACGCAAGCCGGTATGGGTAGCCTCGAGAATCCGCATGCTCATCGGTAGTTATTCCTCCACTCTGGTTTTCATCTCGCTGTGTGTCGCGATTCTCGCTTCGTACACCGCGCTCGACCTCACTGGCCGCATCACCACCGCCAAGGGCCGTGCCGTGCATTTCTGGACTGCCGGTGGTGGTTTCGCCATGGGCATTGGCGTCTGGTCGATGCACTTCATCGGCATGCTCGCCTTCAAGCTACCGATCGAACTTGGCTACGATATCGCCCTCACGGCGCTGTCGCTGCTGATCGCAGTGCTGTCCTGTGGTTTTGCCTTGTGGCTGGTGAGTCAGCCGAAACTGCCAATTCTGCAATTGGCGTTTGGCGCGCTGATCATGGGCGCCGGCATCAGTGCCATGCATTACACCGGCATGGCGGCGATGCGCATGACCCCGGGAATCGACTACGATCCGACGCTGTTCAGTGCGTCCTTGTTGATCGCGATCGGTGCTTCTGCGGCGGCGCTATGGATCGCTTTTCGCCTACGCCAGCATTCGCCCTATGTCCGTTTGATTCGCGCTGGCGCTGCAGTGATCATGGGCATCGCCATTGTCGGCATGCATTACACCGGCATGGCCGCCGCGCAGTTTCCGGACGGCAGTTTTTGCGGCGCGGCGATCGATGGCCTGAAAGGCAATGGCCTCGACAGTCTCGTGCTGATCACCACACTGGCGGTGCTTTCGATTGCCTTGCTGACCTCGATACTCGACGCGCGTCTTGAAGCGCGCACCGCCGATCTGGCGCACTCCTTGACCGTGGCTAACCGCGAGCTCACGCAACTGGCGCTGCACGATACCCTGACCGGTCTGCCCAATCGCATGCTGCTGGATGACCGCATCAATCAGGCGATGAAAAAGGTCAATGAGCAGGGTGGCTGCTTTGCACTGATGTTCATTGATCTGGACGGCTTCAAACCGGTCAATGACGCTTTCGGCCATCACATGGGGGATCAACTGTTGCGTGAAGTTGGCGTGCGTCTGCGCGAAGATTTGCGCAGCCTCGACACGCTGGCGCGGATCGGCGGCGATGAATTCGTCTTGCTGGTGCGCCTGACCGAGCCTGACGACGCCTTGGGCCTGGCAACACGCCAGGTCGGGCTGATCGCGCAGCCATTTCACGTGGCTGAACATGACTTGCAGATTTCCGCCAGCATCGGCATCGCCCTGTACCCTGGCAATGGCGAGAGTGCTCAGGAATTGCTGATGAACGCCGACGCAGCGATGTACCACGCCAAGGGTGGTGGCAAAAACGGCTACAGTTTCTTCGACGTATCGATGAATACCAATGCGCGCAAACAGCTGCAATTGCTGCAGGATTTACGCGCAGCGCTGGAGCATGGCCAGTTCAGCCTGCATTACCAACCCAAATTCGACGCCGCCAACGGTCGACCGGTCGGCGCCGAAGCGCTGCTACGCTGGCAGCACCCGATCCACGGCATGCTGATGCCAGACAAATTCATCGATCTGGCGGAGAAAACCGGGGTCATCATCCCGATCGGCGAATGGGTGCTCAACGAAGCCTGCCGACAGATGCGCGAGTGGTACGTGCTCGGCTACACCGACTGGCGCATCGCGGTGAACCTCTCTGCGTTGCAGTTCTGCCACGCGGGGCTGGTGCGCAGCGTTGCCAAGGCGCTGGCGACCCACCAGTTGCCGGCCAACAGCCTGACCCTGGAAATCACCGAAACCACGGCGATGAGCGACGCCGATGCGAGCATGACGGTGTTGCAGGAGTTGTCGGACATGGGCGTCGATTTGTCCATTGATGACTTTGGCACCGGCTACTCGAGCCTGATGTACCTCAAACGCTTGCCGGCCAACGAGTTGAAGATCGACCGTGGATTTGTCCGCGATCTGGAGCATGACAGCGACGATGCTGCGATCGTTTCGGCGATTGTCGCGTTGGGCCAGGCGCTTGGTTTGCGCATCGTTGCTGAAGGTGTTGAAACGGATTCGCAGCAGGATTTCCTGACGCAACTGGGTTGCGATTCGTTGCAGGGGTATCTGCTAGGGCATCCGATGCCGGCGGATCAGTTCATGCGTGACATTGCCCGGGGCGAGAAGCTGGCGGTGATATGACCCCACCCCCGGGTTCTTTCGGGTAAACCCGGGCGCAACGCAGCCCATGCAAAACCGGCCAATGGCGGTTATTCTTCCCCGCGACGGTTACGTGTGCATTTGGGGGAAAGGCCAGCATGGATAAAGTCATTGTGATCACCGGTGGCGGGCGCGGAATTGGCGCCGCCACGGCGTTGTTGGCTGCCGAACACGGCTATCGGATCTGCATCAACTACCAGTCAGATGAACAGGCCGCGCACAGCGTGCTGGAGCGAGTCCGTGCGCTGGGCGCACAAGCCATCGCGGTGCGCGCCGACGTCAGCATCGAAGACGAAGTGATCGCACTGTTTCACCGGGTCGACACCGAACTGGGGCGAGTGACCGCGCTGGTGAACAACGCCGGCACCGTCGGGCAAAAGTCGCGTGTCGATGAGATGTCCGAATTCCGCATCCTCAAAATCATGAAAACCAACGTCCTGGCGCCGATCCTCTGTGCCAAGCACGCCATCCTGCGCATGTCGCCCAAACACGGCGGGCAGGGCGGCAGCATCGTCAATGTATCGTCGGTGGCGGCGCGCCTCGGTTCGCCGAATGAATACGTTGACTACGCGGCCTCCAAAGGCGCGCTCGATACCTTCACCATTGGTTTGTCCAAGGAAGTGGCGGGCGAGGGGATTCGGGTCAACGCGGTGCGTCCGGGTTACATCTACACCGATTTCCACGCGCTGAGCGGCGATCCGGATCGGGTCAGCAAACTGGAATCGGCGATCCCGATGGCCCGTGGTGGGCGCCCGGATGAGGTGGCGGAGGCGATTATCTGGTTGCTGTCGGACAAGGCTTCGTATGCGACCGGGACGTTTGTTGATTTGGGGGGCGGGCGATAAACAGCAAGATCAAAAGATCGCAGCCTGCGGCAGCTCCTACAGAGGAATTTGTGTTCCCCTGTAGGAGCTGCCGCAGGCTGCGATCTTTTGTTTTGTCTGGTCTGGCCTAATCGCTGGCAAGCCAGGTCCCACAGTGATTTGTGTTGAACACGCAATTTGTGAGCGACATCGAATCCTGTGGGAGCTGGCTTGCCAGTGATAAGGCCGGTGCCATCAACCTCAAACTTTCAGAACGACCGCACAATCCGCCCCAGCGTCTCCATCGCTTTCTCCGAGTCCTCGGTCCACGGGCTACCGTAATTCAAGCGAATACAGTTCCTGAACCGCTGCGTCGGCGAGAAAATCGGCCCCGGCGCGATGCTGATGCCTTGCGCCAGCGCCATCTGAAACAACTTCAACGAATCCATCTGCGGTGGCAATTCCAGCCATAGAAAGTAGCCGCCCGCCGGCTGACTGACCCGCGTCTGCGCCGGGAAGTACCGGGCAATCGCCGCCAGCATTGCGCTCTGCTGTTCTTCCAGCGCATAGCGCAATTTACGCAGGTGCCGGTCGTAGCCGCCGTGTTGCAGGTAGTCGGCAATCGCCGCTTGCGCCGGCATCGAGGCGCACAGCGAGGTCATCAGTTTCAGCCGTTCGATTTTCTGCGCGTAGCGCCCAGCAGCGACCCAGCCGATGCGGTAGCCGGGGGCCAGGCTCTTGGCGAACGAACCGCAATGCATCACCAGCCCTTCGGTATCGAAGGCCTTGGCCGGTTTTGGCGCCTGTTGGCCGTAATAGAGTTCGGCGTAGACGTCGTCTTCGATCAGCGGCACCTGATGGCGGCGCAGCAGTTCGACCAGTTCCTGTTTCTTGGCCTCGGGCATGGTTGCGCCCATCGGGTTCTGGAAGCTGGTCATGCACCAGCAGGCCTTGATTGGATGGCGTTCCAGCGTCTGCGCGAGCACGCCGAGGTCGATACCGTCGCGCGGGTGCACGGGGATTTCCACGGCTTTGAGTTTCAGTCGTTCCAGCACTTGCAGGCTGGCGTAGAACGCCGGTGCTTCGATGGCCACCAGATCGCCGGGTTCGGTGACCGCTTGCAGGCACAGGTTGAGGGCTTCGAGGGCGCCGTTGGTGATCAGCAGTTCCTCCATCGGCAGCATCAAGCCGCCGACCATGTAACGCAGGGCAATCTGTCGACGCAGTTGCGGGTTGCCTGGCGACATGTCGGTGACGACCATGCGCGGGTCCATTTCCCGCGCGGCGCTGGCCAGTGACCGCGACAGCCGTTGCAACGGGAACAGCGTCGGGCTGGGAAATGCCGAGCCGAATGGCACGGTGCTTGGGTCCTTGATCGATTCCAGTACCGAGAACACCAGTTCGCTGACGTCGACTTCGGTGGAATCGTTGACGTGGCTGCTTATCACCGGCTCCGAGAACGGGCTCGGTGCATGGGTGTTGACGAAGTAACCGGAGCGGGGCCGGGCACGAATCAGACCACGACGTTCGAGCAGGTAATAGGCCTGAAACACCGTGGACGGGCTGACGCCGTAAGTCTGGCTGGCGTAGCGCACCGATGGCACGCGCTGACCGGGGCCCAGGACGCCGGAGCGGATCAGTTCTGCGATGTCTTCGGCGAATTTTTCGTAGCGTTTCATCGAGGGCCTTGGTGCTTGTTGGCTGTGTGGGGTGCCAGGCAACTGCCCCTCACCCTAGCCCTCTCCCAGAGGGAGAGGGGACTGACCGTGTTGAATGTTGGAAGTACGCGCTTCTCTGAACCCATAATCGACTCGGTCGCCCAGGTCGATGCATAGCGAATGACACCTCGGTCGGCTCCCTCTACCTCTGGGAGAGGGCTGGGGTGAGGGCAGAGATTCTAACGACTCAGCGATTCATCGGCGCGACAAACCTGCTTTTCGCCACGCTATAAACTTCAGGTTCGTCGCTGTCGGCAATCTTGAAACTCAAGGTCTGCGAGCTGCTGCTCGGCCGCTCCGTGGTCATCGCCACCGACACCGGTACATCGACAATCTCACCCGGCGCCAGGCTCAGTTCGGTTTTGCCTTGCAGTTGGAAGCCCTCGCCGTCGACCAGGCTCAGGTGGTAATCCTGGCGCTGCTGGGTCTTGTTGATGACTTTGAGGCTGTAGATGTTTTCGATCTGGCCCTGACCGTTTTCGCGGAACAATCCGCGATCCTTGGTCACGTCCAGCGACACCATCGGCCGCTCCACCAAGGCCAATGCCAGTGCGCCGATCATCACCAGCAACACCGCCACGTAACCGACCAGCCGTGGCCGCAGCAGATGTGTTTTGCCGCCCTGCAATTCGCGCTCGGAACTGTAGCGGATCAAGCCGCGCGGGTAGTTCATTTTGTCCATGATCGAATCACAGGCGTCGATGCACGCCGCGCAACCGATGCACTCCATCTGCAAACCATCACGAATGTCGATACCGGTCGGGCACACCTGCACGCACAACTGGCAGTCGATGCAATCGCCCAGCCCGGCCTCGAGCGGTTTTACTTCACGTTTGCGCGGGCCACGGTTTTCGCCGCGGGCCACGTCGTAGGAAATAGCCAGGGTGTCCTTGTCGAACATCACACTCTGGAACCGCGCATACGGGCACATGTGCATGCACACGGCTTCGCGCAGCCAGCCGGCATTGATGTACGTCGCGGCGGTGAAAAACAGCACCCAGAACAGGCTGACCCCGCCGATTTGCAGGGTCAGCAGCTCTTCGGCCAGCGGCCGGATCGGCGTGAAGTAACCGACAAAGGTCAGGCCGGTGAGCACGCTGATCGCCAGCCACAGGGTGTGCTTGGCCGCGCGGCGCGCCAGTTTGTTCAAGCCCCAGGGCGCGGCTTGCAGTTTGATTCGTTGGTTGCGCTCGCCCTCGGTGATCTTCTCGCACCACATGAAGATCCACGTCCACGAACTCTGCGGGCAGGTGTAACCACACCAGACGCGTCCGGCGAACACGGTGATGGCGAAGAGGCCGAACGCGGCGATGATCAACAGGGCCGAGAGCAGGATGAAATCCTGCGGCCAGAAGGTCGCGCCGAAGATATGGAATTTGCTTTCCGCGAGGTCCCATAACACAGCCTGACGACCACCCCAGTTCAACCACACCGTGCCAAAGAACAGCAAAAACAGAAACCCCGCGCCGCTCATGCGCAGCGTGCGGAACAGGCCGGTGAAACTGCGGGTATGAATCTGGTTGTCGCTGGACTTGGCCGTCGCCTTCATTGGGCGTGCGGGCACCTTTTTTATATGAGGAGCTATGGTGGGGGTTGCTTCTACGGTTCGGACGGGGATTTGTTCGCTCATGGTCATTCGCTCATCAGCCTCCATCAGGCCGATGAACTATGAGCGTCGATCTGTTTGCATAACAGACTCAGCTAATTCAATAAAAACCGTATCAGATGAACTTTGATGCAGCGCCTGCGACAACTTGAAGCAGCCCGCAGGCCAAGGCGCAAACCCCTGAACCAGACGTTTGCGCGAAGTGTTGACCAAGGTCAATCAAATCACCGAATCACTCGTATCGGCCTTCAAATGCTTACGCCCGTCCTTGACGCCTGCAACGGTCAAGGCGTCGGCCTCTACTTCGGTGATGTAGACGCGCCGCGCTTCGATTTCTACGAATGACATGGCTTTTTCGCTATCTGTCTGGACCTCAAGGGTGTCGCAGATGCGAATTTCCTCGCCATTTTCAACGGTGAAAAAACACACTTTTGAGTCGGGATTGGTTTCATCGATTCGAACGGTCATGACGCGGTCCTTTTTTCACGGGTATCTGAAAGGTTAGGGCACAGGACTCGCAGATCGTTCTGCGCAACTGATTAATGGTCGCCGCTGTCCATCGCTTATATAGCCATAACAAGGATTGGACGATGAACGCGTGGTGGGAAGAGGTGCTGGAAACGCTGCAAGCGGAATTCGCCGACATCGGTGATGCGTCGCAACTGACGCGCATTACCGTGCGCCTGCTGGTGGCGGCGATCCTTGGCGGGATTCTCGGTTTCGAGCGCGAGCAAAAGGGCAAGGCTGCGGGCGTACGAACGCACATGCTGGTGGCGCTGGGTGCGGCGATGTTTGTGCTGGTGCCGCAGACCTCGGGTGCAGAGTCCGACGCGATGAGCCGGGTGTTGCAGGGGGTGATTGCCGGGATCGGCTTCCTGTGCGCCGGCACCATCCTGAAAAATCAGGAGGGTGATGAAGGGCACGTCAAAGGCCTGACCACCGCTGCCGGGTTGTGGATGACGGCAGCCATCGGTGTGGCAGCCGGGTTGGGCAAGGAGGCGACCGCACTGTTCAGTACCCTGCTGACGTTGGGGATTTTCAGTCTGATGCCGAGGATCGTGCGCATCTTCGACAAGGACGATCAGCCTTTTGACAAGGATGAGCAGAAGGATGATCGCTTGTAATCAATCGCTCCCACACTGTGCGTAGGAGCGATTGTTTCGGTTTAGAGGATCACCGGCGGCATCGTCGTCGGAGGCTCTTCCTTGGGCGGTGGCGTGGTGCCTGGCGGCTCCTGCTCGGGGATCGGTTGCGGCTCGGTTTCAGGAATGGTCGGGTTGTCGATGTTCGGATCTGGCGTTTCCGCCGGGAACGGGTTGTTCATCAGGTAGACCTCCGTGTGGCACATGGCGTGAGAAGTGCTTAAGTGGATTGACCACCTCGCGACGAATTCGATCCGCCGGTTCAAACAGACAAATCGCTGTGAACTTTTCTCGGCCGCGGTCGCTCGGAACCTAAGTGAGTTCATTCCGGGGCAGGTGCTTTGTTGTGAAGACTGAACCGGCACAAGAGCGTCCTTGGGGCGTAAAGGAGAGATGCTCGATGACTGCTGAAAAACCCTCAGAGCTGAGCTATAACCCGCACATGCCGCTATCGCAGGCGTTGCTGCTGCCTCGCATCGTTATCGAAGACACTATGCCAACTCTTGATGGCGGTCAGTTCGCCGTGAAGTCGATTGCCGGGCGCGACGTGATCGTTACCAGCAAGGTGTTTGCCGACGGTCACGACAAGCTCGCCGTGCGCATTCGCTGGCGCGAGGAAGGTCAGGAAACCTGGCAAAGCGAAGTCATGTCGGAGCTGGGCAACAACGGCTGGCGTGGCACTTTCCGCCCGGAACACCAAGGGCGATTCGTGTATTGCGTCGAAGCGTGGATCGACCATTTCGCCAGTTTCCAGTACGAACTGGAAAAGAAACACAACGCCGCCGTCCCGGTTTCACTGGAGCTGCAAGAAGGTCGCAGCATGGTGCAACACGCCGCCGAGCGCAGTGAAGGTCAGCTCAGCGAACAACTGGCCGCGCTGCACCATGAACTGTCCGGTCTGCTCGAAACCGAGCAGGTCGCGCTGTTTCTGCACTCGCGCAGTGCGCAACTGATGGCCCAGGCGGATCACCGCGCTTATCTCAGCGTCAGCGCTGAATTCCCCATGGATGTCGAGCGCGAACTGGCCGAGTTCGCCAGTTGGTATGAGTTGTTTCCGCGCTCTATCACCGAGGATCCCAACCGTCACGGCACTTTCAATGACGTGCACTCGCGGTTGCCGATGATTCAGGACATGGGTTTCGACGTGCTGTACTTCACGCCGATCCACCCGATTGGCCGCGCCCACCGCAAGGGCCGCAATAATTCTCTGACCGCTGGGCCGGATGATCCCGGCAGCCCGTACGCCATCGGTAGCGAGGAGGGTGGCCACGAGGCGATTCACTCGCAGCTCGGCACGCGTGAGGATTTCCGTCGGCTGGTGGCTGCGGCTGCCGATCATGGTCTGGAAATCGCCCTTGATTTCGCGATCCAGTGTTCCCAGGATCACCCGTGGCTCAAACAGCATCCGGGCTGGTTCAACTGGCGGCCGGACGGCACCATCAAATATGCCGAAAACCCACCGAAGAAATATCAGGACATCGTCAACGTCGACTTTTATGCGCCAGACGCGATCCCGAGTCTGTGGGTCGAGCTGCGGGACATCGTCGTTGGCTGGGTCGAGGAGGGCGTGAAGATCTTTCGCGTCGACAACCCGCACACCAAGCCGCTGCCGTTCTGGCAATGGCTGATTGCCGATGTGCGGGCGCTGCACCCGGAAGTGATCTTCCTCGCCGAAGCCTTCACCACGCCGGCGATGATGGCGCGCCTGGGCAAGGTTGGTTACACCCAGAGCTACACCTATTTCACCTGGCGCAACACCAAGGCCGAATTGGCCGCGTACTTCACCGAGCTGAACGAGTCGCCGTGGCGCGAATGCTATCGACCGAGCTTCTTCGTCAATACGCCTGACATCAACCCGGCGTTCCTGCATGAATCCGGGCGCCCGGGCTTTCTCATTCGTGCGGCGCTGGCGACCATGGGTTCGGGCCTGTGGGGCATGTATTCGGGGTTTGAACTGTGCGAGGCGGCGCCGGTACCGGGCAAGGAGGAATACCTCGATTCCGAGAAGTACGAAATCCGCGTCCGCGACTTCAATGCGCCGGGCAACATCATTGCCGAAATTGCCCAGCTCAACCGCATTCGCCGACAAAACCCCGCGCTGCACACCCATCTGGGCTTGCAGGTCTACAACGCGTGGAACGACAACATTCTGTATTTCGGTAAACGCAGCGCCGATGGCAGCAATTTCATTCTGGTGGCGGTGAGCCTTGATCCGCATAACGTGCAGGAAGCGAATTTCGAGCTGCCGTTGTGGGAAATGGGCCTGCCGGACGATGCGACTACGCACGGCGAAGATTTGATGAACGGGCACCGCTGGGACTGGCATGGCAAGTACCAGTTCATGCGCCTTGATCCGGCGTATCAGCCGTTCGGCATCTGGCGGATCAGTCATTCCTGAGCCCGACAACTATCAAATGTGGGAGCTGGCTCGCCAGCGATTGCGTTCTGGCGGCTTGCTTGTTTATCGCTGAACCACCGCTATCGCTGGCAAGCCAGCTCCCACAATGACCACCATTTTTTCAGGATGCCGGTTGGCTTCCAGAATTGAACGCAGGAGTTTCACATGGCGAAGAAACCCAAGGCAGCCACCTTTATCAAAGACCCGCTCTGGTACAAGGATGCGGTGATTTATCAGGTTCACGTCAAATCGTTTTTCGACTCTAACAACGACGGAATCGGCGACTTTCCCGGCCTGATCGCCAAACTCGATTACATTGCCGAACTCGGCGTCAACACTATCTGGTTGCTGCCGTTCTATCCCTCGCCACGTCGCGATGATGGCTACGACATCGCCGAATATCGCGGCGTGCACAGCGATTACGGCACCATGGCCGATGCCAAGCGTTTTATCGCCGAGGCGCATAAGCGCGGTTTGCGAGTGATCACCGAGCTGGTCATCAACCACACCTCCGACCAGCATCCGTGGTTCCAGCGAGCGCGCAAGGCCAAACCCGGTTCGGCGGCGCGAGACTTCTACGTGTGGTCGGACGACGACCAGAAATACGACGGCACGCGGATCATTTTTCTCGACACCGAAAAGTCCAACTGGACCTGGGACCCGGTCGCCGGCCAGTACTTCTGGCACCGTTTCTATTCGCACCAGCCGGACCTGAATTTCGACAACCCGCAAGTGATGAAAGCCGTGCTGTCGGTGATGCGCTACTGGCTGGACATGGGCATCGACGGTCTGCGTCTGGACGCGATTCCGTACCTGATCGAGCGCGATGGCACCAACAACGAAAACCTTCCGGAAACTCATGACGTCCTCAAGCAGATCCGCGCCGAGATCGACGCCAATTACCCGGACCGCATGCTGCTCGCCGAGGCCAACCAATGGCCGGAAGACACTCAGCTGTATTTCGGTGATACCGACGCCGAAGGCCTGAATGGCGACGAATGCCACATGGCTTTCCACTTCCCGTTGATGCCGCGCATGTACATGGCGCTGGCCCAGGAAGATCGCTTTCCGATCACCGACATTCTGCGCCAGACCCCGGAAATCCCTGCCAACTGTCAGTGGGCGATTTTCCTGCGTAACCACGATGAACTGACGTTGGAAATGGTGACCGACAAGGAACGCGATTACCTGTGGAATTACTACGCGGCTGACCGTCGCGCGCGGATCAACCTCGGTATTCGCCGACGTCTGGCGCCGTTGATGGAGCGCGACCGTCGTCGCGTCGAGTTGCTCAACAGCCTGCTGCTGTCGATGCCGGGCACGCCGACCCTGTATTACGGCGATGAAATCGGCATGGGCGACAACATCTACCTCGGTGACCGTGACGGTGTGCGCACGCCGATGCAGTGGTCGATCGACCGCAACGGCGGCTTCTCCCGCGCCGACCCGGCCAGCCTGGTGCTGCCACCGATCATGGACCCGCAATACGGTTATCTGTCGGTCAACGTCGAAACCCAGGCCGGCGACCCGCACTCGCTGCTGAACTGGACGCGGCGCATGCTCGCTGTGCGCAAACAGTCCAAGGCGTTCGGGCGCGGCACGTTGAAAATGCTTTCGCCGAGCAACCGCCGGATTCTGGCCTACACCCGCGAATTCACCGATGCCGACGGCAAACACGAGATCATTCTTTGCGTGGCCAACGTGTCGCGCAGTGCTCAGGCGGCGGAACTCGACTTGTCTGCCTACACCGGGATGGTGCCGGTGGAAATGCTCGGCGGTAATGCTTTTCCGCCGATTGGCCAGTTGAATTTCCTCCTGACCCTGGCGCCGTACGGTTTCTACTGGTTCGCCCTGGCGACCGAAAACCAGATGCCGAGCTGGCACGTGGAACCGGTACAGAGCCTGCCGGACTTCACCACGCTCGTGCTGAAAAAACGCATGGAAGAGCTGCTCGAAGCGCCATCCCGCACGACGCTGGAGCAGAGCATTCTGCCGAGCTGGCTGCAAAACCGTCGCTGGTTCGCCGGCAAGGATGCGGCCATCGAGAAGGTCAATCTGGCTTACGGCGTGCGGTTTGGCGATGCGCAGCAACCCGTGTTGCTCAGCGAAATCGAAGTCACCAGTGGTGGCCAGACCAGCCGTTATCAGCTGCCGTTCGGCTTTATCGCCGAAGATTACGTCGGTCCACCGTTGCCACAGCAATTGGCACTGGCCCGGGTGCGTCGGGTTCGTCAGGTTGGTTTGATCACTGACGCCTTCAGCCTTGAAGGGTTTGTCCATGCGGTGCTGCAAGGCATGCAGAACAACACCGTGCTGGAATCGACCGATGGCGAAATCCGTTTCGCACCGACTGCACATCTGGAAACACTCAACCTGGGTGCCGACTCTGAAGTGCGTTATCTGTCGGCGGAGCAATCCAACAGTTCCGTGGTGATCGGCAACAGCCTGGTACTTAAGCTGATCCGTAAAGTAGCGTCTGGCGTACACCCGGAACTGGAGATGAGCGCTTACCTGACCGCTGCCGGATTTGCCAATATCTCGCCGCTGCTGGGATCGGTGATCCGTCGTGACGCCAAGGGCGAAGATAACCTGCTGATGATCGCCCAAGGTTATTTGAGCAATCAGGGCGATGCGTGGGAATGGACGCAGAACAACCTCGAACGGGCGTTGCGCGATGAATTGGCCGACTCCATGTCCGAGCAGGATCAGCACTACAACGCTTTGGGCGAGTTGAAGGATTTTGCCGGTATGCTCGGCCAGCGCCTCGGTGAGATGCACCAGCTGCTGGCTGCGCCGACCGACAACGCCGATTTTGCGCCACAGGTGAGTTCGGCCAAGGATATGCAGGCGACCGGCAAGGATGTCGTGGCGCAGGTCGAGCATGCGCTGAAACTCTTGAAGCAACATCAGGGGCAACTCAGTGCTGCGGATCAGAAACTGGTCGCACGGCTGCTCGACGAGAAGAAAACCATCCTTGCCCATGTGCAGGATCTGGCGAAAAAAGCCGTCGGTGGTTTGCGTATTCGTGTCCACGGTGACTTGCACCTGGGCCAGGTGCTGGTGATCAAGGGCGATGCTTATCTGATCGATTTCGAGGGTGAGCCAGCGCGACCACTGAGCGAACGCCGTGGCAAGCACAGTCCGTACAAGGATGTCAGCGGAGTGCTGCGTTCTTTCGACTACGCCGCAGCGATGACCATCAACGTGCACAACGTCGATCACAGCTCGGAATCCGAAGACGCTCGCCGTCGGGTGGCGCAGCGGTATCTGCTTGAGGCGCGTGCAGCATTTGTCGAGGCATATCGCCAAGCGACAGCTAGTCTTGATCATGCTTGGCAGGATCCTGAAGGTGCCGACGCCGCGCTTGCGCTGTTCGGTCTGGAGAAGGCGGCCTATGAAGTGGCCTATGAAGCCGAAAATCGCCCCACGTGGCTGCCCGTGCCGTTGCACGGTTTGTATGGGTTATTGACGGGGCTTAAACCCTTTTCCGATCTTGGTGGAGAGTAGTCATGAGTTTCTCGAACAAGGAACAGGGTCACGCTAAAGAAGCGTTACTGCCGTCGGCGAAAGACATCGACGCGCTGGTACGTGCGGAACACCCGGATCCATTTTCCATTCTTGGCCCGCACGGCGATGGCGCTGGCGGGCAGTTCATTCGAGCCTATCTACCCGGTGCGCTAAGCGTTGCCGTGCTGGCCAAGGACAGCGATGAAGAACTCGGCGCGCTGGAGCAGACCGAGACGCCAGGGCTGTTTGTTGGCCACTTCAACGTGGAGCGGCACTATCGCTTGCGCACCCGTTGGGCCGGTGGTGAGCAGGTTGCCGAGGATCCTTACAGCTTCGGGCAGTTGCTTGGCGAAATGGATTTGTATCTGTTCGCCGAAGGCAATCACCGTGACCTCAGTGCCTGCCTCGGCGCACAACTGAAAACGGTTGATGGCGTCGACGGTGTACGTTTCGCAGTGTGGGCGCCGAATGCCCGGCGGGTTTCGGTGGTCGGTGATTTCAACGTCTGGGACGGTCGCCGCCACCCGATGCGCCTGCGCCATCCTTCCGGGGTCTGGGAATTGTTTATCCCGCGCCTGCAAGCGGGGGAGCTGTACAAATACGAGATACTGGGTGCTCACGGGATTCTGCCGCTCAAGGCTGACCCGATGGCGCTGGCCACCAGCCTGCCGCCGGACACCGCGTCGAAAGTCGCCGCGCCATTGCAGGTCAATTGGCAGGATCAGGACTGGATGAACAGCCGCCACGATCGGCAGAAACATGCAGCGCCGCTGTCAATCTACGAGCTGCATGCCGGGTCGTGGCAATGCGAGCTGGATGATCTCGGTGAAGTGGCGCGCCAGTACAGCTGGCCGGAACTGGCCGAACGGCTGATTCCGTACGTCAAGGAACTGGGTTTCACCCACATCGAACTGATGCCGATCATGGAGCATCCGTTCGGCGGCTCGTGGGGTTATCAACTGCTCTCGCAGTTCGCCCCGAGCGCGCGTTATGGCACACCGGAACAGTTCGGCGAATTCGTCGATGCCTGCCACCGCGCCGAGATCGGGGTGATCCTCGACTGGGTGCCGGCGCACTTTCCAACCGATACCCACGGTCTGGCCCAGTTCGACGGCACGGCCCTGTACGAATACGCCAATCCGCTGGAAGGTTTCCATCAGGATTGGGACACGCTGATCTACAACCTCGGGCGCACCGAAGTACATGGCTACATGCTTGCCTCGGCGTTGCATTGGTTGAAGCATTTTCACATCGACGGTTTGCGCGTCGATGCGGTGGCCTCGATGCTTTATCGCGACTATTCGCGCAAGGCTGGCGAATGGGTGCCGAACCGCCATGGCGGACGCGAGAATCTGGAAGCAATCGACTTCCTGCGCCATTTGAACGATGTTGTTGAGCTCGAAGCGCCGGGTGCCTTGGTGATCGCCGAGGAGTCCACCGCGTGGCCGGGCGTCAGCCAGAGTACGCAGCAGGGCGGCCTGGGCTTTGCCTATAAATGGAACATGGGCTGGATGCACGATTCGCTGCATTACATTCAGCAGGACCCGGTCTACCGCGCCCATCATCACAACGAGCTGAGTTTTGGTCTGGTTTACGCATGGTCCGAGCGCTTCATCCTGCCGATTTCCCATGATGAAGTGGTGCACGGCAAGCATTCGCTGATCGACAAGATGCCCGGCGACCGCTGGCAGAAGTTTGCCAACCTGCGCGCCTACCTGAGTTTCATGTGGACCCATCCGGGCAAGAAGCTGCTGTTCATGGGTTGCGAGTTCGGTCAGTGGCGTGAGTGGAACCATGATCAACAGCTCGACTGGTATCTGCTGCAGTATTCCGAGCACAAAGGCGTGCAGAAACTGATCGGCGACCTCAATCGCTTGTATCGCGAAGTGCCGGCGCTGCACGATCAGGATGACGCGCCGCAGGGTTTTCAGTGGCTGATCGGTGACGATGCGATCAACAGCGTTTATGCCTGGTTGCGTTGGAGCAAGGACGGCGAGCCAGTGTTGGTGGTGGCTAACTTCACGCCGGTGCCGCGTCAGGCGTATCGCGTTGGCGTGCCGTTTGCCGGGCGCTGGACTGAGCTGCTCAACAGCGACGCCGACACCTACGCCGGTTCCAACTATGGCAACGGCGGCGGGGCGTTTACCGAAGAAGTGCCGAGCCACGGCCAGGCGATGTCACTGGAGCTGAACCTGCCGCCGCTCGCGGTGTTGATCTTGCGACCGCAGGGCTAGCCAGGCGCCGCATAACCTGTGGGAGCGGGCTTGCCCGCGATGAGGCCAGCACATTCGGTTGTCTGGCCTGCCGCTATCGCTGGCAAGCCAGCTCCCACAGGGATTTAAGGTGATCCGAAGATCACCACCGCATCCGCACACCCAAACTGCCTATCAGCCCATTCAAATCATTGTCATCGACGTCGCTGCTGTAATCGGCGCTGACGTACAGGCTGACCACGGGTGTCACCCGCGCCACCAGTCCCAGTCCCAATTCCACAGTTGATGACTTGCGACTACTGCTGATCTTGTCGACCTGGTCCAGGGTCACCGTGCTGCCGGTATACACCGTGTGCCACAGGTTGGTCCGCACATAGGGTTCGACCGGCAAACCGTTCAAGTCATAACTGCCTTTCAACCGTGCACCTACGCGACCGCTCCATGAGGTCAGGTCGCTTGACGACGCATTGCCCGAGCCTGCTGACGGTGTGTCGAGGGTGATGCGCTGATTGATCAGTTGCGCCTGCGGTTCGACCACCCAGTTTTCGCTCAAGCCAATCGGGTAGCCGCCCTCGACCGAGAAGGTGATCGCGCTGCCTTCGGTGGCTTGCCGCGCACCTTGTTGATTGCGACTGAAACCACTGACTCGCCCGCCGCTGGCCGAGAGGTCGACGTGCCAGCCTTGCGCACCCGTCAGGCTGTAATAGGCGCCGAGGCTCTGGCCCTCCAGATTCAGGGTGGCGGTGGACGGGTCGGCGAGGGCGCGACTGGTGAGCGGGCCGTTGCCGTTGGCCTGAATCTGGTTGACGCCGCCAATCAAACCGATGGTCTGGGTGGCGCCGCTGCCGCTTTGCAGTGTCAGGACTGCAGGACCTTTTGAATGGCCACCGCCGGGTACTGCGAAACCTGATGACAGCACGTCGATTTGCGCCTGGCGGGAGATTTGGCCGTAGAACCGCTCCCAGGCTCCGGGCGCGAGGTCTTCGGTGATCAGGCGGGAGTCTTGCAGGTCAGGGCGCTGGCTGAAGCGTTGCGGCTCCGGGGTGATCACCGTCGCGGGCAAGGTCATCACCGGGACGTTCTCTCGATACCAAGGGGACGTTTCATCCGCCGCAGAACCGGCCTGCGCCTCCATGGATGAGCACAGCAAGATAGAACTCGATACTGTGCAAAAAGTGATTTTGATCTCGTGTGGGGTGATTGACGTTTTCATGGAGGTCTACCTTGCGGGCGCATGCAGCATCTCGATGTGGCGCCTCTCCTACCCCGAACGAGGGGCGACCGAATGGAGCGAGGCAAACCGTGGGCGCTCGATTTCGCGAGAGTCCGAAGGCTTGCCCCGGTTAGGATTCCGGGGGTAGTAAGGTAGAGATAAGAAGAGTGAAGGGCGCGCGTCAAGAAATTGAACGATGAGCGGTATTGGCAAATTGTCCGACGCAAGCGTTTGTTTTTCTGCACATAACTAAGTGGTTGTTTGCATGGAAAAACGTAACGAAAGCGCCGGCCCAGAGCATTTTCTTACCGACGGAAGGTTCACCAGCTAATGCGGATCCCGATGTTTCCCGACATGCCGCGCAAGTCATTGCTGTCAATATTGCGGCTGTAATCGGTGCTGGCGTAGACACTCACTGCGCGGTCGAGGGTCAGCACCACACCGAACCCGACATCCGCCGTTGAGGATTTTTGCTCGGTGCTGATCACATCACTGTCGTCGAAAGTCACCGAATCGGTGCCGGAGAACGTATGCCACAGGTTGGCACGCAGATACGGCTCCAGCGGCATACCGCTGACCTGATAGCGACCCTTGAGTCGCGTGCCGAGGCGACTGGTCCAGGCGTCGTCGGAGTCGAACGATACCCGGGAAATGCCATCGTCCTGGCTGTCGAGGGAGATTTTCTGGTGGATGACTTGCACCTGCGGCTCGACTACCCAGGTGTCGTTGAGCGCAAAGGGATAACCGGCTTCCGCCGAGAGCGTCAGCGCATGCCCGCGATTGTCCAGTTCGACACCGCGGTCGGAATGGCTGTCGCCGTCGAAGCGGGTGCCCATCACCACCGTGTCGATGTACCAGCCATACGGATCAGTCAGCGTCCAGTACAAGCCATAACTGTCGCCCTCAAGTTTGACCTTGCCGGCGCTGTTGTTCTGAAAACCTTCGTTGAAGCCGTCGACATCACCTTGCAAGCGGCTATGGCCAACGAAGAAACCGAGACGTTGGGTCTGGCCACCCGAGGTCAGCGAACTGTACAGGTCGTTGCCAACCTGAAATCCATTGAGTGAGCCGTCCAGGCGCGGCGTGACGGTGCCGGCCCAGGTCTGATCGAGGTTTTTGCCATAAACCCGACCCCAACCTGCACCGAAGGCGCCGGTCTCGCTGAGCAAGCGCTGATCGCCCTGACGATCATGGAATGTGCCCAGTGCGTTGAGCGTCAACTGCGCCGCAGCGGGTGGCAGCACCGACCAGGTCGGGACTTCCGGACGATAGAGAGGAATCGGCTCGGCGCCCGGCACAGCCGCCGGCAGGACAGGCAGTACCGCCAGTGCCGGGTTAGGCGCAGGTTCGCCGGGTTCGCCAGTTGAGCTGGCAATAGGCGTGATGGCCGCCGCGACGGGGGTGGCCACTACCGGAACCAGAATCGGCGGCAACGCTGGATCGGGATTCGGCACGCTGATCACCTGCGGCGCAACCACGGCTGAGCGCAAGTACCAGCTGTTCTGCGTACCGGCAGTCACGCCGCCCTTGAACAAGTAGTAATCGTAGGCGCCGGCAGATACCGGGCCACTGAGGGTAAACGCGTTATCGGTACTGACCGTGCTGCCCTGCGCCTGCACCAGTTGGATGCCGTTGACCTGAGTCAGTGCGCCGAGTCCGCCGACGTTGCTGACGCTGATCACCGTGGCACCGCCGAGGCTGCCGTCGTTGACCACCAGTTTGTCACTCGGCGAATCATCGCCAGCCACCACACTTTGCAGCAGTAACTGGCCGCTGTTGCCGACATAGTTGCCCTGAACCGTGAGCGTGTCGTCGGTGCGGCTGTTGCTGCGGGTGAGGTCAATGGTGCCAGCGTTATTGAACGTCACCGCTTGCCCGGCCGCTGCGGGAGCGACAGCCCCTTGCGTGGCGAGCACAACGCTGCTTGCATCGACATTGAGCACGCCACTGCCGGTTCCGGCGTCGCCCAGCACCAGGCTGCTCGACCCCAGATCCAGTTGCGAACGGTTACTCAGATTGACGGTTTCCCAGTTGATAAACCGCGCGGGCAGGGCCGTGCGCGTATTGTCGAAAGTCAGCACATCGGTACCGACACCGCCATTGACGCTGGGGGTCAGCGCGAGAATGCTGTCGTCAAGGTTGCGCAATGTGGCGCTGTCATTGCCGACGTCCATTAGGATTGCCGAGCGGATAATGCCACCGCCGTCCCACAGCAAGGTGTCATCGCCTGTACTGGCGCGGATCTCGCCGCCGATTTCGCCACCGGTCACGGTGATGCTGTCGTTGCCGCCGCTGACACTGACATTGCCCCCAACGCGCCCGCCGGAGACGATGATGGTGTCGGTGTCAAAACCAGTCACCAGGTTGCCGATAATCTGCCCGCCGGACAGATCGAAAATATTTTTGTCGAGCTTCATGTCGACCCGGCCGATGCTGCCGCCAATCATGCGCGCGACATCGCCGTCCTCGAAAGCACCGACGATGGTGCCGCCGGTCATCAGGAAGGTGTCGCGACCGTCGCCCTGAGCCAAAGAGCCTATCGAACCGCCGGACATTACGAAATCATCAATGCCATTGCCTTGGCTGACGGCGCCGGTGATGACGCCGGAGTGTATGTCGACGCGGTCGGTACCATCGCCAAAGGTCACGCTGCCGTCGATCCGGCCTGTGCCATTGGTGGGGAGAGTCAGGCTGTTGTTGCCCGCAAGGTCGGTCAGTGAACCGCTGCTGCCGCTGTCGCAGGTGAAGGCGTCGTTACCGGCGCCGGGTGTCAACACGCAGGCGGACCAGGCCGGCGGGCTGACGAGCAGCAGGATGGAAGCGGGCAGCAGTAAAGTTTGTGGCAAAGCCTTCAAAGAATTTATAGATCGCATGTTGGCAATTTCCATGGAGGAACCAGTGGGTATTAATCCTTGGATGGGTGCCTGATCTAAAAAACCTCTGAACTGCTGATGAACTACGTGAGATCTGAACCCTAACGTTATGAAAGTGCTGTCCTTAGCCTTTACAGGTGTAGAAGGTTTTCCCGGCTTCGGACAGCATGTCTGACGAACGGTCCTGCACAATGTAATGCTACAGATGCACTTCAACCGCCAGCGGCAGGTGATCCGACAGGTGCGTCCAGGGCTTGTTGCCAAGGATCTGAGGGTCATGACTGCTGGCGTTACGCAGGTAGATCCGGTCCAGACGCAACAAAGGAAACCGTGCCGGATACGTCTTGGCCGGGCGACCGTGGTGGCGCTCAAAGGCTTCGTGCAGATAATCACGACGGGCGAGGGTGGCGTTGCCGTGCAACTGCCAATCGTTGAAGTCGCCAGCGATGATCACCGGTGCGTCGTCCGGAAGGGATTCGAGCAACTGGCAGAGGAGTTGCAGCTGCAATTGACGATGGCTTTCGAGCAGACTCAAGTGCACGCAGATCGCGTGCACTTCAGCGTGACCCGGCACATCCAGCACACAGTGCAAGAGGCCACGGCGCTCGGGGCCGGTGATCGAGACGTCGAGGTTGCGGTATTCGCGGATCGGGTATTTCGACAGCAACGCATTGCCGTGATGACCGTCGGGATAGACCGCGTTGCGCCCATAGGCGAAATCGCTCCACATGCTGTCGGCGAGAAATTCGTATTGCGACGTTTGCGGCCATTCGTTGTAGCGGTTCGAATGCCGCTCGTGTTCACCCACTACTTCCTGCAAAAACACCAGATCAGCCGAAGTGCTGCGTACCGCTTCACGCAATTCCGGCAGGATGAAACGCCGGTTGAACGCGGTAAAACCCTTGTGGGTATTGACCGTCAGCACCCGCAGACGATGAATGGCGGGTGCGTCGACGAGGTGAGGCTGGGGATCGCTGGACACGGTTACTCCTCTGAATCCTGAGTGCCTGTTCATGCGACTGATGGGGGGGGTGGCAGTTCCGTCGGAATGCGCACACCCACCCACCGGTGGAGTTGCCCCATTCTGTTGCGAGGGGGATGTGCCGAGGGTTAGCCCGGCAATTCCAGATTATCCAGCACGCGATTCACCGCCAGCTCTCCCAGCATGATCAGTTGCGCAACCCCCAACAGCGTCCGGCGCTGTGACGCTGGCAAGAGACGGGCGAAGTCTTCGGCGATGGTTTTGGCTGAGGCGAGTGTTTCGCAGGCGTCGACCAGCAGCTCCTCGTTTTTAAAGTCCGCGGTAACGGCGTACATCCTGCGGGTTTGACGTGGCGGTGGGGTGAAGCCGGGGGGGCAGAGGTAGTGATCGAGGGCACGGTCGGCGGCGTCGTTGAGTTTTCTTGAATCAAGGGATTCGTAGGGGGAGGTGGGGTCGGTTTCGGGTGGGTTGGGCGTGGGTTTTATCATGGTTCAGCTCCGTGGTTGATTAGGCCGCCACGGCTCATCGCTAAACAAGTAAAGGTGGCGGCTGTACGCAGGTTAGCGATCCGGGTCACAGAAACCCCGGGTAGACCCGAAGGTCTCCCGCGCACAGCCACCATGACGCCAATTGCAGGAACGACAGAAACTGCAGTTGAGGCTGGGCATTGTGACGTCTGTAAAGTGCCGGATCGCTAAGCCCGATCGCTGATTCGTCAGCGACCGATCCACGATAGAGATCCCGCCCAAAGCGCACAAGCCGGCGGATTCTGGCGTAGCTGTAGGCAAAGGCGCAAGGATTCGTAGCCTGGAACCCGTGTCTGCAAGTGTCTTTTAAACATCGCCGTTTAAAAGCAAGGATCGTCGCCTTCGGCAGCTCACGGGTAGTTCAGACGAAAACAATCTCATACGGCAATCGCATCCGCTCAAGAATCACCGGTGGCAGCATCGGTGCGATGCCGAGTGCCGGTTCGCCCTTAAGCTGGCTGGCGTAAGCGTGGGTGGCGTGGCTTTTGCGGGCGACCGTCCAGGTGTCGAGGCGCAGTTTTCTAGCTCGCTGCCAGGGGATCAATTGCTGGTCGCGCTCTGGCCAATGCCATGCCCAGACCGGTACGTCGTGGAAGGTCGCCCCGGCCAGTTCTGCGGCTTCGGCGGCGGCGCGACCGACTGCCTCATGGTCATTGTTGCCGTCGCCGCGCCAAGTGCTGAACACCACGTCGCCGTGCCGCAGGTAACGGCCGATGAACTCGGTCAACTGGCTGTGCTGATCGCTCAGGGCGTTGTCGGTGAAGCCACCGCGCACCCATTTCAGGCTGTGCATCGGCAAGCCGAGGCGGCGCAGGGCTTCGACGCTTTCCTGCGGGCGGAATACGCTCAGGCGTTTTTCCGACCATTGTCGCGAACCGGGATGGCTGGCGCTGCCATCTGTAATGGAGAGCAATTGCAGTGGATGGCCCAGGCTTGAGAGTAATTGCAGCAGGCCGCCGCAGGTCACGACTTCGTCGCCGGGATGCGGCGCAATGATCACCGCGCGTGCGCCGGTGGGCACCAGGCTGCGGGTGTTGATGACGGGGATGTTGTCGAGTTGCGCCGCGCTATTCCAGATTTGCGCCGACGAAGGACCTTCAGTTAGCGATAACGTTTTCATGGGTGTGACGTCCTTGTTTGTCTCGCCCTCGATCGCGCTCACCGTCATGAAATCCGACGTGGTCGACCCCTGAAGGCTGGTTGATTGCCTGGCAGCGCTCCGAATCCTGGATTGCCGCGCACAGGAGTATTGCCCATGAATTCAGATTCGTCGCGTCACAGATCAATCTGATCCGGTTTTTTTGCGTCCAACTGTGCCAAATGACGCAGATAGTCGCCAAAGCCGCCGCGGGCCCGACTGTCCAGGCGAGCGCTGGTGTGAACCTGCGGGCGATGACTCCAGGCGATGTTGGCACCGACCAGTTCCAGCTCCCGGACCAGTTGCACATCTTCGTCGCACGCCAGCGGTTTAAAGCCTCCGGCCCATCGATAGGCGTCAGCACTGATGCCCAGATTGGCGCCGTGGATATGCCGATGACCATCGCAGGCCCGGTAGTTTCGGTGGTAGTGGATTTGCGCCGCATCATCGAACGACTCATGCCAGCGCTCAACCGTGACCGTGCCGCACACCGCGTCCGCGCCCAGCCCCAGTTGAGCCACCAGCCAGTCATCGGCGACCCGGCTGTCAGCATCCGAGCAGGATATCCAGCGCGCGCCGCGCTCCAGTAACAGTTGGGCACCGGCGGCGCGGGCCTGGCCGACGTTGCGGGCCTCGATGTGCAGACTCTGCACTGGGTATCGGCTGACGATTTGCGCGGAGCGATCAGTGCAGCTGTCGAGCACCACCAGCACTTCGACTCGCTCACCAGCGAGCAAACCGTGCTGGCTGGCGCGTATGGCCGCACTCAGGCATTCGTCGAGCAGGTCTTCTTCGTTGTGCGCCGGGATCAGAATGCCAATCATCGCAAGCCCTCCAATGCCGCCACCGAGCGCGGTTCGCGGCTCCACACCTCGAGAATGAAGTCCGACTCCTGGTGCAGCGCCACACGCGGCAGCCGCAATTGTTCGTGAATCAGATCGTGAACCTGCCGTGCGTTCAGCGGGCAGCCTTCAATGGGCGGGCGCCAGTGACAGGCCAGCAATTGCCCGTCGGCCGTCAGTGAATCGCTGATCCGACGGATCACTTCTGTCAGATCACTGCCATCGAGGTAGTAGCCGATTTCGCTAAATACAATCAGGTCGAATTTTTCCTCCGGCCAGTCGCCGGGCAAGCGGCTCTGGCGGACTTCGGCGTGATCAAACAAGCCCAATCGGGTTTTCGCCAGTTTCACCGCAGCACTCGCCGTGTCACAGCACAACAGTCGGTCACAACGGCTGGCCAGTTCTGCACTCAACTCGCCGTTGGCACAGCCCGGTTCGAAAATTGCCCGATAGTGCGCTCGAGGCAACGCCGCGAGGGTAATCGCGCGTTTGCGCTGTTCGTACCAGCGTTCGCGGAAGGCCCAAGGGTCATCGTTGTCTGCGAACAGGCCTTCGAAATATCGATCCTCGACGCTCATAAAAACACCACTTCGAAGGGTTGGAGTAGACGCTCGAGAATATGCGGCGCCAGCACCGGGGCGAGTCCGGCGGCGGGATCACCTTCCAGTTGACTGGCGAAGGCGTGCACTGCGTGGCGTTTGCGTGCGACTTGTTCGGGCGTCAGCAGAATCTTGCGTGCTCGTTGCCACGGCACGACCGCGTCTTCGGGGGTTGCCCAGTGCCACGTCCACACGGGCAGTTCGTGGCAGCTTGCCCCGACCCTGCGCGCAGCGTCGGCACTGGCGCGGCCGACGGCTTCGTGGTCGCAGTGGCCGTCTTCACGCCAAGTGGTAAATACCACATCGCCGGGACTTAGATAGCGCTCGATAAAGTCGCTCAATGCAGACTCCTGAGCGGCCACCTGGGTGTCGGCGAAACCACCGCGCAGCCATTTCAGTTGATGCATCGGCATGCCGAGCCGGCGCAAGGCTTCGGCGGACTCTTGCGGACGAATCACGCTCAAACGCTCCACCGGCCAGCGCTCCGAGCCGGGATGACTGGCGCAGCCGTCGGTGACCGAGATCAGTTGCACTGGACGGTCGGCGGCGGCAAGCAGTTGCAACATGCCGCCGCAGCCCAGCACTTCATCGTCCGGGTGCGGTGCAATGATCACCGCCCGGGCGCCCGCAGGCACAAGCTCGAGGATATCGATGCTGTCCAGTTCCGCCAGATGCCGCGAGTTCTGCCATTGCTGCAGGGACGTGCCGTGACCCACGATCGGATTGTCTTTCTGCGCGGCGTTCATAGCGTCCAGGCCTCAGCAGATTGCGCGGCAACTATTTGGCCGAGGGCGGCGAGGTCGCGTTCGGCGTGGCTTTGCCGCAGGAACACGGGCAAGTCGGCGATGAGGCGGGCGAAATGCCGATCCTTGCAATACGGCCCGGCGCCCAGCGCGCGGCCAGCTTCGCGAATCACCTGCTCAGCCGACTGTTCGACCACGGCGCGGGCGCGACGGGCGAGGAGTTCGGCGTTCTCTTCCGGATGCGCATCGATGTGCAAGGCGCTGAAACGCAACACATCGGCAGCCGCCTGCAACGCCGTATCGACTGCGCCGAGGTGGGCGAGGGCGTGTGGTTCTTGTCGCTGTGAGCACTGTTGGCGCAACACTTCGGCAATCTGCCGTGCCGCGCCATACCAGCAGGCGGCGATGCCGATCCCGCCCTGCCAAAACCCTGGGCGCTGCAGGTAATCGCCGGGATTGCCAATGGCCTGGGCTTCGGCGCCGTCGAACAAGACCTCGACGCTACCGGTGGCGCCCATGCCAACCGCTTGCCAGCCTTGATCGGTGATGGTCACGCCCGGTTGATCGAGTGCGACCGCAACCAGTTGCTGTTGATCATCGGCGTCCCACGCAGTAAGCAGCGCATGGCTGAGAACGGCGGCGCCAGAACACCAGGCCTTGTGTCCATGCAACGTGACCAAGTGCCCGGCGGGTCTCACTTGCACCCGCGCCTGCGGCGGTTCTGCCGCCCACATGCCCCACGTGCTGCCCGGCGTCGGCGAACCGCCCAGTTGCTCGATGATTGCCAGTGCGTCGGTGTGGCCTTCATAGAGTTTGCACAGCCCCAGATCGTGGCCGCTGACATTGGCCAGATGCTGCCACCGCTGCAGCGTGTGACCGCTGCCCGGTAGCGGCAAGCGGTCGAGCCCTGCCTCGACCATCGCCCGCAAGCAACCACCCAGCGCTACGGTATCGCTGTAGTCCGGGGGGCGGCGGGCGAGATAGTTTTGCAAGTCCATATCAATCTTCTTCATCACGTTGCAGTTCAAACAGCAGCAGCGAACGCCCGGTGACCGAGTACTCGTTGCCGAAGTCGAATCGTTCCTGACCACGGATCGACGGCTGATTGGTGTCGATCATGCACGTCCAGAAACTGCCCTCAGGCACTTCCGGCAAGGTGAAGTTGACGACGTCGTGGTGGGCGTTGACCACCAGCAGCAGGGTCGCATCGGCGCCCTTGCGGCGGATGCCGGTTTCCTGCGCGCGGCCATCGAGCAGCATGCCCAGGCAACGGTTATTGGCGTCGTGCCAATGTTCGGTGGTCATCTCGGTGGCATCGGGTGCCAGCCAGGTCACGTCCTTGACGCCGATGTCTTCGTTGTATTCGCCAACCAGGAAACGGCCACGGCGCAGGATCGGGTAAGCAAGGCGCAACTTGATCAGGCGTTTGACGAATTTCAGCAGGGCTTTGCCGTCCTCGCTCAGGTCCCAATTGACCCAGCCGATTTCGCTGTCCTGGCAATATGCGTTGTTGTTGCCGTCTTGAGTCCGCGCGAATTCGTCACCGGCGACGATCATCGGGGTGCCTTGGGACAGCAGCAGGGTGGCGAAGAAGTTGCGCATCTGCCGATGGCGCAGGGCATTGATCTCGGGATCGCCGGTCGGGCCTTCGACGCCATGGTTCCACGACAGGTTGTTGTTGCTGCCGTCCTGATTGTTCTCGTCGTTGGCCTCGTTGTGCTTGTCGTTGTACGACACCAGGTCATTGAGGGTGAAGCCGTCGTGGGCGGTGATAAAGTTCACCGACGAATACGGCCGCCGTCCACGCTGGTTGAACATCTCGCCGGATGCGGTCATCCGGGCGGCGAAGTCGGCTACCTGGCCGTCGTCACCTTTCCAGAACGCACGCACGGTGTCGCGGAACTTGTCGTTCCACTCGACCCAGCCCGGCGGGAAGTTACCGACCTGATAACCACCGGGGCCGCAGTCCCAAGGCTCGGCGATCATTTTCACCTGACGCAGCACGGGGTCCTGACGGCAGGCCACGAGGAAGCTGTGACGCTCGTCAAACCCGTCGTGATAGCGACCGAGAATGGTCGCCAGGTCGAAGCGGAAACCGTCGACATGCATCTCACTGGCCCAGTAACGCAGCGAGTCGGTGACCATTTGCAGCACGCAAGGGTGACTCAGGTCCAGGGTGTTGCCGGTGCCGGAATCGTTGATGTAATAGCGTTTGTCATCCGGCATCAGGCGGTAGTACGACGCGTTGTCGATACCGCGCATCGACAGGGTCGGGCCTTGCTCGTTGCCCTCGGCGGTGTGGTTGTAGACCACATCGAGGATGACTTCGAGGTTGGCTTCGTGCAGGTGAGCGACCATCTCCTTGAACTCGGCTATCTTGCCGCTGGCCAGATAACGCGGGTCAGGGGCGAAGAACGCGATGCTGTTGTAACCCCAGTAATTGGTCATGCCCTTGTGCAGCAGATGCTGGTCGTTGACGAAAGCGTGGATCGGCAGCAACTCCACCGACGACACCCCGACGCTGCGAATGTGCTTGAGCACATCGTCATTCATCAAACCGGCGAAGGTGCCGCGCACATTTTCCGGCACCGATGGGTGCCGCATGCTGATGCCGCGCACATGGGTCTCATAGATGATGGTTTTGTCCCACGGCACGCTGACGCGCTGATCGTTGCCCCAGGTGTGCGCCGGATCGATGACCTTGCACTTGGGTACAAATGGCGCACTGTCGCGTTCGTCGAAACTGAGGTCGGCGTCAGGGTGGCCGATGGTGTAGCCGAACAGCGCTTCCGACCATTTGAGTTCGCCAACCAATTGTTTGGCGTAGGGGTCGATCAGCAGTTTGTTGTGGTTGAAGCGGTGGCCGTTGGCGGGGTCATACGCGCCATAAACGCGGTAGCCGTAGATCATCCCCGGGTGCGCGTCGGGCAGGTAGCCGTGATAGATCTCGTCGGTGTATTCCGGGAGTTCGATGCGTTCGAGTTCGACTTCGCCGGCATCATCGAAGATGCACAGTTCAACCTTGGTGGCGTTGGCGGAGAACAGGGCAAAGTTCACCCCCAAGCCATCCCAGGTCGCGCCGAGCGGGAAGGGCAGACCCTCACGAATTCTCGATGGTTCGGCGTGTGTGGCGGGCTCGGCTTTATTTGGACGGGTCATGATTGCTCCTGCAAAATTCGGGTAGTTCGTTTTACACAAGCCCCTGTGGGAGCGAGCCTGCTCGCGAAGGCGGTAGGTCAGCTAACAGCGATGTCGGATGTACCGACGTCTTCGCGAGCAGGCTCGCTCCCACAGGTGTTTGTGTGCTTTTTTCAGGGCGAGTGAGCCCTCGGTGGCGAGCACGCTCGCCACATGGTCGTTCAGTTCAATACTCGGAAGAGCGTCAGTTCGCCGGGGGCTTGCGTGCGGCTCGCGGTTTTTTCTCGGCGGCTTTTTCGCCCGGCGGGATCACCGAGGCAGCGCTTGCAGGCTTGGCCTTGGACGCCGTTTTAGGTTTTGCCGCTGCGGTTTTGCTGTCTACTGTCTTGGTGGTTGCAGACTTGCCAGCGGTTTTACTGCCGGCAGCCTTGGGCGATTTTTTCGGCGCCAGTGCTTCGGCCTCGGCCAGTTTGCGCGCCATCTCCCAGTGACGTTCTTCCTGGCCTTGCGGCTGACCTTCAGATTCCCAGATCTGATAGGCGAACTCGCGAATGCGTTTATCGTCGGTACTCATCGCAATACTCCTGAACTGAACTCACGCTTAGGTTAAGTGTTGGATATAGAGATTGACCGGGACATCCCCCAGCGCGTCGCTGACTTTCAACTCCCTGTTTTTTGTGACTGCGCGGGTTGCAAAAAGTCCCTTCAGGTTTGTGTCAGAGGCGGCGAACGGTAAAACCACTCGCGTATCGCCCCAGCGCAGCGCATCGACCTGCGGTACAGCACTGTTTTCCAGCAAGCTCGCGCAGCGAATCGGCACGATGACGATAGCTTGCAGCCCTGCATGTTCGCGGACAAAGGCGAGCACGTTGTGCGCCTGGCTGCCCAGCACCTCCAGAGCCTGATACGAGCCGCGGCGGAACAACTCGGCATGCTCGACGCGCAGGTTCAGCACCTGGGCAATCAAGGCCTGCTTGATGCGCCCGTCACGCCAATCGTGCAGCAACTCCCCGACCGGTAACGCCGCTTGCAGGGCGTGCTCGCGAGCGGAGTAATCCACCGGCCGACGATTGTCCGGATCGACCAGGCTGAAGTCCCAGAACTCGTTGCCCTGATACAAATCCGGCACTCCCGGCACGGTCATGCGCAGCAAAGTCTGCGCCAAACCGTTGAGCGCGCCGGCGGCGGCGATGCTGTTGACGGTCTTGTGCAGAGCTGCGCGCAGCAGTTCGCCTTCTTCGCCGGTGAGCAGTTTTTCGGTGAACGACTGCGCTGCGTTTTCATAGGCTTCATTGGGAGCGCTCCAACTGCTTTGCAGCTTGGCTTCGCGCAACGCTTTCTGCTGCCATTGCCAGATGCGTTTGGCGTAGTCAGCCAATCCGGCCTGATCGCCATCGTGCAGATCCAGCGGCCAACTGCCGAGCAGGGCTTGATAGAGAATCAGCTCATCGCCGGTCGACGGCATTTGATCGTCACTGCGCACCGGGCGGGCGAGGGCGCGCCACAGTTCGATCTGTTCGGCGTACCAGTGGCTGCGCTCGCTGAGAACAGCGAGGCGCGCGCGGGTGTCTTCGCCGCGTTTGTGATCGTGGGTGGCGGTGGCCAGCAGGTTGTCGGGGAACTGCTCCAGACGCTGCTGATTGATCTCGTGGAAATCGCTGACCGGTGCGCTGAACTGTTCGGTGTTGTAGCCGACGTCATTGCGCGACAACAACACGGCCGAACGATACAGCGCCGTATCTTCCACGGCTTTGGCGGCTGCCGGTGAAGTCAGTTGCTGGAAGCGTACGCAAGCGTGCTTGAGGATCTTGCGTGAACGCCCGCGCGGCTTCTGCCGCCACGGCGTGCCACCGAGCCAGGCCGCGACGCAGTCGAGCACCGGCCAGTCGCCTTCGCCGAGGGTCTGCCGCGCACCGTCCATGGCCTGCTGGAAAAACACCTCATCCTGAGCGGAGCGGCCCATCGCGCTGATGTAGGTGCGATAGACCGGGAAGTGCACGATCAACGCCTGCAAGACCCGGCGGATCGAGCCGAGGGTCAGGTCGCGGGTCATCAAGTCATCGCGGGCCACTTGCAGTAACGCCTGCGCGACACTTTCGCAATCGCTGGCCAGCGAGCCGTTGAGGATCTGCTGACGCGCCAGTTGCGCCTCTTCGATGAACGCGGCAGGGCGCTCGGTGCGGCGTTGCCACAAGTCGCCCAGCACGTGTTCACCGTCGGGATCGTGTTGCAGCAGCGACAGTTGATTCATGAACTCGTAACCGGTGGTGCCATCCACCGCCCAGTCGCGGCGCGGGGTTTCGCCGGCACCGAGGATCTTCTCGATGTAGATCGGCAGATGCCGCCCCGGCGCGAGCAGATCGACACGGCGGCGCAGTTTGCGGCAATAACCACGCGGGTCGGCGAGGCCGTCGATATGGTCGATGCGCAGGCCATCCACCAAACCTTCGGCGATCAACTGGAAGATTTTGCCGTGAGTCGCTTCGAAGACCGCCGGACGCTCGACGCGCAAACCGCCCAGTTCGTTGATGTCGAAGAAGCGCCGCCAGTTGATGTCATCCGCCGCCGTGCGCCAACTGGCCAGGCGATAACTCTGGCGTTCCAACAACTGATGCAGCTTTTGGAAACCTTCTTCGGTGGTGGAGTCGTAATGCGCCAGATTGCTGTCAATGGCTGCGACAATCTGCGGCTCGCTTGCCAATTGCCGAAGCTCTTCTTTCAGAGGAATGGCCAGCGAATGAGCATCGGTCTGGTAGCTGAGTGAGCTGAAACGATCGGCAAGGGATTTCAGCGCTTCTTCGGATTTGAGCAGCTCGCCGTAATCGTTCGGGCAGATCGGGAAATGATGGTCATAGTGCTCGACATAAAAGCCGCCGGTTTGCGCATTGAACTGCAGCTTGAGCGTGCCCTCTTGCAGCGCGACACCGTAATCACTGCCCAGAAACGGCAACAGCAACTGGCCTTCCATCAATGGGTCCGGCGAGTGCCACTGAATGTCGAAGAACTCGCCGTAAGGGCTCAGACGCCCCCACTCCAGCAAGTCCAGCCACCAAGGATTATCGTTGCCGCCGACCGCCATGTGGTTGGAGACGATGTCGAGGATCAGCCCCATGCCGTGTTCGCGCAGGGTACTGACCAAACGGCGCAGCGCAGGCTCGCCACCTAGTTCCGGATTGACTTGCGTCGGGTCGACCACGTCATAGCCGTGCATCGAACCGGCCCGCGCAGCGAGCAGTGGCGAGGCATAAATGTGGCTGATGCCGAGGCGAGCAAAGTACGGCACCAGTGGCACGGCTTGTTCGAGGGTGAAGCCTTTATGAAATTGCAGTCGCAGGGTGGCGCGCAACGGTTGGATGTTCGCTTGGTTCATTGGTCACGCTCGGCAGCTTGCAGGCGCGCACACGCCAAGAGTTCCAGACGCCGTGCGGCATCCGCACCGTCAAGCAATGCTTCGCTGTTGCCGGGCAATCGCCGCGACCAGTTCGGGTGCGTGTCAATGGTGCCCGGCAGATTGGCTTGCTCGTCGATGCCCAGCGCATCCTCTAGCGGCAGCAGCACCAGCGGTGCGCGGGTATGGCCGAGGTAACGCACGGCGGCGTCGACGATTTGATCGGCTTCGTGTGACTCTTCGCGAAAATTCTGCGGGTCCTGACTTAAGGCACCGCGCAACCCTTCGCGCTCACGTTGGCGGTAGCGACGCCATTCGATTTCGCCATTGGCATCGACAAAACCCAAGCGGGCGTTCCAGTCGATATCGCGGCCATGCCACCAGCCGTTGAGCGTCGGCAGGTCGTGGGTGCTGGTAGTCGCCAGTGCGTTGTCCGGCCAGTCGAGAATCGGTTTGAAATGGGTGTTGTTCTGTTCGAACAACAGCACGCGCATGCCAAGTATGGAGCGGGCGATGAGTTTTTCCTGCAGGCCGTCGGGCACGGTACCGAGGTCTTCACCGAGGACGATGGCTTGATGGCGGTGCGACTCAAGGGTGAGCAAACGCAGCAAATCATCCACCGGGTAATACAGGTACGCACCGTCGGCCGGCGCCGATCCATTGGGAATCACCCACAACCGCTGCAGGCCCATGACATGGTCGATGCGCAAGCCGCCGGCATGGGCGAAGTTGGCACGGAGCATTTCGATGAATGCACGAAAGCCATTGCGAATCAGACCTTCGGGAGAAAATGCGGAAATCCCCCAACCCTGACCGGAACGATTGAGGATGTCGGGCGGCGCGCCAACGGTCAGCGAGGCGAGCAGCTCATCTTGAAAACTCCAGGCCTGACTGCCACCGCCATCGGCACCGACCGCCAGGTCGGCGATCAGTCCAATCCCCATGCCAGCACTGCGTGCCGCGGTTTGGGCGCGTTCCAGGCAGCGGTGGATCAGCCATTGGCAAAAGGCGAAGTAACCGATGCGCTCGGCATACTCTTCGGCGAATGCGCCGAGGGCAGCGCCACGCGGGTCGTGCCAGTGCTCGGGCCATTCGCGCCAGTCAAGGCTCTCGCCACGGGCGGCGCGCATTTCCTGAATGGCTTCAAAGCGGCAGTGGTTTTCCAGCGCATCACCACCGGCGTGACGGAAACTGGCGAAGTCGGGGTGCAACGGATGCTCGCCAGCGACAAAGCCTTCATACAAGGCTTGCAGCAGTTTTTGTTTGGCGTCGGCGGCGGCTGGCCAATCGACCAGTTTCAGGTCTTCGAGTTGCGCGAACTGCGCCGCCAGGCCTGCGCTGTCGATGGCATCGCGCAGGGCGCGTTCGCCGAGAATCGTGCCGGGGGCGGCATACAGGGAATTCAGAAACAAGCGACTGGACGGCGAATAAGGGCTGTATCGCCCGGTGTCGGCGCTGAACATCGCGTGCATCGGGCTGATCGCCAATGCATCGGCACCGCGCTCGCCGGCGACCCTGGCCAGTTCTTCCAGGGCCTGAGTATCACCGAAACCGCCGTCGCCAGCCCGACGCAGGCCATATAACTGCACGCTCAGACCCCAGGCGCGGGGGAGCGGGTTGTCGACCGCATCGCCGACACTGAAGCAGCGTTCCGGCGCCACGGCCAGCGTGAAGTACTGATCGTCAATGTGCACTTGCTGATAGCCGACCGGGACCACGCCAGGCAGCATGGCTTCGGAATCGAGTTTCAGGTTCATCCGCGAACCGTCTTCAAGGTGGATTTCACACGGCGTCTCGGGTTTGAAAAAGCGGGCCAGGTCAACGCTGACGCCCACGTCACTGGTCAGCAGCGGGGGCAGATGGCGGTCTTGCTGGACTTTTTGCAATTCAAGCAGGCTGGCATCGATTTCCAGCGCCGTGCTGGCGGGGTGGCCGAGGCCGATCAGAACATTGCGCAGCACCGCCGGGGCGACTTTTTGTGGCCGCCCGTTGGCGTCAATCCAGTCGACAGCAAGGCCGGCTCGGCTGGCAAGAATTTCCAGTTGCGCATCGCTCATAGGCGCTCTCCATTCAGAGGTTGCAAGGGGGGTGCGGCCGTGAGGCTGACGAGCGCGCAATACGGTGGCAGCAGGCCTTCATCCGACACTTCGACGGCGGGCGGCTTTTGAAACAGCCACACCGCGCCGGTACGTGGAGGGTTGACCACTGCGGTATCGCTGAGGTTCAGGTCGATTCGCAGCTCGCTGCCATCGCCCAGACGCCAGCGCGCACTGACGGCCGCATAACCGAGCATTTGCGCGCCAAGGGCCTGTGTGCCACTGAGGTGCGGAATGATGTGCTGATGGCGCAATTGCAGAAGTTGCCGGTACAGCGCGAGGGTTTCCTGCTGTTGCGCGGTGCCGCCGTCTATCAGCTGTGGCTGCGAGGCGTGGAAGGTTTGCTCGGCATTGGGATCGGGAATCTGCTCGCGTTTATGCGGATCGGCGAAGGCGCTGAACGCGGCGAATTCATTGCGCCGGCCCTCGCGCACCAGCTCCGCCAGTTCGCCATGATGGCTGGTGAAAAACAGGAACGGCTGTTCGGCGGCGAACTCGTCGCCCATGAACATCAGCGGAATCATCGGCGACAACAGCAGCAACACGGTAGCGGCTTGCAAGGCTCGAGGGTCGGCCAGTTGATGCAGGCGTTCGCCAAAGGCACGGTTGCCGATCTGGTCATGGTTCTGCAAGAACAGCACGAAAGCGGTCGAAGGAAGATGTTCGCTCGGTTCACCCCGAGGCTCGCCATGGCGGGTGATGTGGCCCTGAAACACGAAGCCCTGGCTCAGGCAGCGCACAAGTTGCTCGGTCGGTTGCAGCGCGTAATCGGCGTAATACGCATCGGTCTCGCCGGTCAGCAGCACGTGCAGGGCGTTATGCCCATCATCGTTCCACTGCGCGTCGTAGTCCTCTTCGAGCAGGCTCGACTGGTTGAATTCGTTCTCCACGGTCAGCCAGACGTGCCGGGAAGGATCGACCTGCTGGCGGATGCGTCGCGCCAGTTCGCGCAGGAATTGCGGGTCTTCAATGGCATGCACCGCGTCCAGGCGTAACCCGTCGAAGCGGTATTCCAGCAGCCACATCAAAGCGTTTTCGATGAAAAAATCACGGATTTCCAGGCGGCGGAAATCGATCCCGGCGCCCCAAGGCGTGTGCTTGTCCTCGCGGAAAAAGCCTTTGGCATAGCGGTTGAGATAATTGCCGTCGGGGCCGAAGTGGTTGTAGACCACGTCGAGAATCACCGCCAGACCATGGCCGTGGGCGGTATCGATCAGGTGTTTGAGCTGTTCGGGCGTGCCGTAGGACGCTTGCGGTGCGTAGTGCAAGACGCCGTCGTAGCCCCAATTGCGATCGCCGGGATACTGCGCAATCGGCATCAGTTCGATAGCAGTAATGCCCATTTCGGCCAGTCGCGCGAGATGCGTTTCAACCGCCGCAAAGCCGCCGAGCGCGCCAACGTGCAGTTCGTAAATCACCGCCTCGTGCCACGGGCGACCGTGCCAGGCGAGGTGTTGCCATTGATAGGCGAGAGGGTCGACCACCACGCTGTGGCGATCGATGTCACCGTCCTGAGCTCTGGAGGCCGGGTCGGGCACCTCCAGTTCGCCATCAATGTTGTAACGGTAGCGAGTGCCCGCCGGACAGCGGGTCTTGACCACAAACCAGCCGTCTGCCTGAGGCAGCATCGGCAGCGACTCTCCATTGTCCAGTTCTACACTGACGTAAAACGCGTCAGGTGCCCACAGCGCAAATTGTGTGTGTTCGGCGTCCAGCTTGATCGCGCCGTGGGGCCAGTTCTCTTGGGTCCGTAACGGCATCGTTAAAAAACTCCCTGCTTATTTGTGGTGAGCCTTACCCAGTGCCTTGGCGACCAGTTTTTCGTAAAGTTCAGCGTACGGTTCGACCGCTTTGCACCAGTTGAACGGCGCAGCCATGGCGCGGCAACGCATGGCGTTGAGCAATTCAGGGAAAGCGAAAACCTTGAACGCCCGGCTCAGCGCTTCGCGATAGCTTTCAGGCGTGGATTCGTCGAAAAGGAACCCGGTCATGCCATTTTCAATGGTGTCGGCCAGACCCCCGGTATTGCGCGCCACGGGCAGCGAACCAAAGCGTTGCGCATACATCTGGCTCAGGCCACAGGGTTCATAACGCGAAGGCATCAACAGGAAATCGCTGCCGGCAAACATGCGGCGTGCGTCAGTTTCGTTGAAGCCGATGCGCACACCGATCTGGCCGGGGAAGCGCAACGCCAGTTCACGCATGGCCTGTTCTTCTTCCGGTTCGCCACGTCCGATGATTGCGATCTGCCCACCGTTCTGCACGATGTACTCGGAGACAGCCTCGGTCAGGTCCAGGCCTTTCTGATAAACAAGGCGCGACACCACAGCGAACAGCGGGCCAGTGGAATCTTTCAGGCCAAACAATTGGCGAACGTGCGCGGCGTTGACCGCTTTGCCTTCCCAGTCGCCGATGGCAAACGGCGCGAACAGGTGCGGGTCGGTTGCGGCATCCCAGCTTTCATCGATGCCGTTGGGAATGCCACTGAGCAAACCTTGCTGGGTTTTGGCGGCGAGAAAACCGTCGAGACCGCAGCCGAAATCCGGGGTAGTGATTTCCTGCGCGTAGGTCGCGCTGACCGTGGTGATGTGGCTCGAATAAGCCATGCCGGCCTTGAGGAACGACATCTTGCCGTAGAACTCCATGCCTTCCTGTTGCAGGGCATGGTTCGGGATGCCGAGTTCAGGGCACGAGCCCAGGCTGGTCACGCCTTGATAAGCCAGGTTGTGGATGGTGAACAGGGTTGGCGTACGCTGACCGCGCCAGTGCATGTAAGCAGGCGCCAGGCCAGCGGGCCAATCGTGGGCGTGCACCAGGTCCGGGCACCAGTGAATTTGTGCGAGGTTGGCGGCGATATCGGCAGCGGCCAGGCCCAGACGTGCGAAGCGAATGTGGTTGTCCGGCCAGTCGCGGCCGTTGTTGGCGCCGTAGGGCGAGCCTTCACGCTCGTAGAGTTCAGGGCAGATCAACACGTAAATCACCAGCCCGTCGGGCATGTCCATGCGCCCGATCTTGCACGGCGGCAGCGCTGCATGGCCGCCGAGTTCGCCGATGATATGGATAGGGTTCTCGCTGTGCATCACCTGCGGGTAACCGGGGATTAACACCCGGACGTCGTGCAGATGCGCCATGGCGCGGGGCAGGGCGGCGGACACGTCACCCAGGCCGCCGGTCTTCACCAGATCGGCGATTTCCGAGGTCACGAACAATACTTTTTTCTTGTTGGGATTCTGACTGGCTACCGGTGTCAGTGTTTTGCTGCTCGGGACGTTGATCGACCGGCTGCCGGGAATGCTGACGGTGCTCGCTTCGCCTATCGACTGCTGAGCACGTTCTCCCTGAATGTCCAATGCCGCACTGATCATATGAATCTCCCGTGTTTTTGATCTGATTCTTGTCTCAAACAAACGATGTTCATGGCCAAATCCTGTGGCCGGGCGCAAACGCACCGCGCAGTGGGGAGCAAACGCTACCCAACACGCGCAAAGCAGAATGGGTGGAGAGGCCATTGCAAGGATTGCACCACTCGCTTCAGCCCTACCTTTGAGATGACCCGCCGGGCTCAGCAAAAGTTTCGACTTTTTTTCGAGTTTGTGACCGACAGTTTTTACCCCGCGAAAATGAGTCTAGGCCAGATCCTAGAGCGGGCCAGAGCAAATGGGTAAATTGTTCGACAATCGGTTACGTGGTGTTGCGAGGGGAGGTATGTGGAGGGAAACGCACCGACGAAGGGCAGGTTTTTTTGCCTGAAAGGGTCAAAACGGTGACCGGGCGGTCACGTTTTCGTGCTAGCGAAGAAGATGGATGCACTGTTGTGGTGCGTGCGATTTGTTGATGGGTTGTGTCCAAGGGCCTTATCGCTGGCAAGCCAGCTCCCACAGGACTGGCGGCGTACACAAATCTTGTGGGCGCCACGGACCTGTGGGAGCTGGCTTGCCAGCGATGGCGGCGCAGAGGGCGCAGCAATGTCGAGACAGAGGTTGATATCAATTCAGCAAGCGCACCGGACTGCCCGCCGTCCAAGCCTGAATATCCTCGATCATTTGCGAAAAGAATTGCTGATAATTCTGCCGACTCACATACCCCACATGCGGGGTCGCCAGCACATTGTCGAGTGTGCGAAACGGGTGCAGCGCTGGCAGCGGCTCCTGATCGAACACATCCAGCGCCGCGCCGCCGAGCTGTTGTTTCTGCAAGGCCTTGATCAGCGCTGCTTCATCGACAATCGGGCCGCGGGCGGTGTTCACCAACAGCGCAGTCGACTTCATCCAGGCCAATGCCTGCGCATTGACCAGCCCACGACTACGGTCGCTGAGCACCAGATGCACGGACAGCACGTCCGCCTGCTCAAACAATTGTTGCTTGCTGACATAGGTCACGCCGGCTTGTTGCGCGCGCTCGGCCGTGAGGTTTTCGCTCCAGGCGATAACGCGCATGCCAAATACCTGCCCGAACTGCGCCACCCGTTGCCCGATGCTGCCCAAGCCGAGGATGCCCAGCGTCTTGCCATGCAAGTCGCCGCCAAGGCCTTGTTGCCACACGCCTGCGCGCAATGCGTTGGCTTCATTGAGCAGGTTGCGCGTGGCGGCCATGATCAGCGCCCAGGTCAGTTCCGGCGCGGCGTGTTTGTAGCTGTCGGTGCCGCAGATCCTGATGCCCAGCGCCGCAGCGGCTTGCATGTCCAGCGCTGCGTTGCGCATACCGCCGGTCACCAACAACTTGAGATTGGGCAATCGCTTGAGCAGGTCTTCGTCAAAACGCGTGCGTTCGCGCATCACGCAGATCACTGAGTACTTGCCCAGGCGTTCGGCCAGCGTGGCATTGTCCGCCGGGTAATCATGCTCGAACGTCACCTCACCGACGCCATCGAGGACCGACCAGTCGACCACGTCCCGCGCCACGTCCTGCCAGTCATCGATCACCGCAATCTGCACCGCCATCAGCCTTACCTCATCAATCAACGGGATTGGTTTTGTTCAGCCAGCCGAGCAGGGCCTGGTGAAACTTCGCCGGTTCTTCCATCTGCGGCGCGTGGCCCATGCCGGGGAATTCAACCAGAGTCGACTGCGGGATCAGTTTGGCGACCTGTTTACCAAGCACCTCATAGTGACCGATTTTCGCTTTCACCTCAGGTGGCGCGAGGTCCTTGCCGATAGCCGTGGTGTCGGAGGTGCCGATCAGCAACAGTGTCGGCATCTTCAAGTCCTTGAACTCGTAGTACACCGGCTGGGTGAAAATCATGTCGTAGATCAGCGCCGAGTTCCACGCCACCTGGGTCTTGCCCGGGCCTTTGCTCAGGCCGGCGAGCATGTCGACCCAGCGGTCGAACTCAGGTTTCCAGCGGCCATCGTAGTAAGTCGTGCGCTCGTAGTCGCGAATGCCTTGGGCGGTAACTTTCAACTCCCGTTGGTACCACTGATCCACCGTACGATACGGCACGCCGAGGGCTTTCCAGTCTTCCAGACCAATCGGGTTGACCAGTGCCAATTGGTCGACCTGCTCCGGGAACAGCAGCGCGTAACGCGTGGCGAGCATGCCGCCAGTGGAATGACCAAGCAGGGTGGCTTTCTGAATGCCCAGCGCTTTGAGCAATTGCTGGGTATTGGTTGCCAGTTGCTGGAAGCTGTATTGATAGTTGTCCGGTTTGCTGGAGGTGCAGAAGCCGATCTGATCTGGCGCGATCACCCGGTAACCGGCCTCGCTCAGGGCCTGTATCGAACTGTCCCAGGTGGCCGCGCAAAAATTCTTGCCGTGCATCAGCACCACCGTGCGACCGTTGGCCTTGCCGAGGGCGGCGACATCCATGTAACCCATCTGCAGGGTTTTGCCCTGAGACTGGAAATCGAAGTGTTTAAGCGTGTAGGGGTATTCGAAGCCTTGCAGCTGTGGCCCATACGCCGGACCTTCGGCGGGGGCTGTCGTTTGCGTGGCGCCATGGGCAAACAGCGGCAGGGCGGCAGTCAGGAACAGGCCGGGCAGCCAACGGGATAACGTGACAGACATAAGGGCTAACTCCATTGAAATCGGCCGATGCTGGAACGGCGGGATTAGGGCGACGTTAAACACAGGCAATGTGCGGCGATGATGGTTCAACCGATCCAGCCCAGCGTCAGCATGGCCAGTACGCCATACCGCGCGCCTTTGGCGAGGGTGACGATCAGCAGGAAGCGCCCGAGCGGCTCGCGCATCACCCCGGAAACCAACGTCAGCGGATCGCCAATAATCGGCAACCAGCTGAACAGCAGTGACCAATGGCCGTATCGCTCATAGTGCTTGCGTGCGGTTTCCATGTGTCTGGCGCTGACCGGAAACCAGCGCCGATCCTGAAATCGCTCAAGTCTGC
The DNA here is from genome assembly GCF_044218815.1 of Pseudomonas sp. A0308. NCBI lineage: Bacteria > Pseudomonadati > Pseudomonadota > Gammaproteobacteria > Pseudomonadales > Pseudomonadaceae > Pseudomonas > Pseudomonas sp. A0308. The sequence continues at coordinate 455,418 of NZ_CP162581.1, read as the reverse complement.
AACCCAGCCACCAGTTGACCAGCGAGCCGAGCACATTGCCCACGGTCGCCACCGCCAACAATCCCCAGAGCCAGTAACGGTCGCTGACGATCAACCCGACCAGCAGGGCTTCGGATTGCAGTGGCAGCAACGTCGCGGCGCCGAAGGCGGCAAAGAACAGCCCTGTGTAAGCCGCGCCCATCAACGAGCCGGGTAGTCCGCCACTACGACGTCAGCGCCGTCCTTTTTCAGACCAATCACTTGATAAGCATCGCTCATGCCGTCCATTTCCATGCCCGGCGAGCCGATCGGCATGCCCGGTGCGGCAACACCCAGCAGATCGTCACGCTTGCTCAGGGCCAGCACTTGCTCCGCCGGGACATGGCCTTCGACAAATTTGCCGTTGATGATTGCGGTGTGGCATGAGGCAAGCCGTGGCGGCACGCCGTGTTGTTGCTTGAAGCTGCTCATGTCGGTTTCAACGTGATCTTCGACTTTGAAACCGTTGGCTTCTAGGTGGCTGATCCATTTCTTGCAGCAGCCGCAATTGGCATCGCGATGGACTTCGATGGGAATCAGGTCGACAGCCTGGGCCAGGGAGGAGATGAACAGGGCGCTCAGGGCGACCAGACGCAGGTGGGTTCGCATGACGGACTCTCGACTCGGGTGGCGGTCAAAAAGAACGTATTTTGACCGGTTTTTCCTGCCAGGCATCAACTCAGTGTTTCAAGTTGCTACAAGGCAGACTGGCAGGATAATCGTAGATCAACCCTGACAGCCCCATGAGCGAGAGATGACAAATCCGTAAGGTTGCACGCGATTCTGTGTAGGAGCTGCCGCAGGCTGCGATCTTTTGATCTTTTAAAAGCAACATCAAAAGATCGCAGCCTGCGGCAGCTCCTACATGAGATTGAGGTGAATCAACTGACCTTGAAGCGCCCCATGATCGCACTCACCCGGCTGTTGGCTTCCAGCAACTGACGGGTGTTGAGTTCACTGGCCTGGCCGCTTTGAACCAGTTCATCAACCATGTGGCGAATTTGCACCATGCTGCGGTTGATCTCTTCGGTCACCGCACTTTGCTGCTCGGCGGCGGTGGCGATTTGCGTGCTGAGGCTGTTGATATGGCTGACGGAACCGGCCATTTCATCCAGCCCCGAGTTGACCCGTGCCGTGGCGTCGGCCGCCGACTGGCAACTGGCCTGTGTGTTTTCCATGGCGCTGACCGACGAACTGACCCCTTGGGTCAGTCGCTTCAACATCTCGTTGATTTCCGAAGTGCTGGCCTGGGTCCGGGCGGCGAGGGCGCGTACTTCATCGGCCACCACGGCGAAGCCGCGACCCTGTTCACCGGCGCGCGCCGCTTCGATGGCGGCGTTGAGGGCCAGCAGGTTGGTCTGACCGGCAATCGCGCCGATCACCCCGAGAATCTCGGTGATGCGTTGAGCGTCCTGTTGCATGTTTTCGACTTTATGGGTGGCGCTGGCCACTTCATCGATCAGCGCAACCACGCTGTTGGTCGCCTCGCCCACCACCACACGCGAACGGTCGGCGTTTTCGTTGGCGCGCTGGGTGAACGCCGCGGTTTCAGCAGCGTTCTGCGCCACGCTTTCGGCAGTCGAGCTCATCTCGGTGATGGCGGTGACGGTCTGATCGGTTTCCGAAGCGTGACGCAGCAGAATCTGGCTGGTATGCGTCGAGGTACGTTGCAGGTTGTCGAGGCTCGACGCCATGGCGCCGGTGGCCTGGGTGACTTCACCGATCATGTTTTGCAGATAGGCAATAAAGGTATTGACCGAATGACCGATGGCGCCGAGTTCGTCCTTGGCGCGGATGGTGATGCGTCGGGTCAGGTCGGCATCGCCGCTGGACAGCAGGTCGATGTTGGCTTTCAGCGCTTTCATGCGCGAAACCAGCTGACGGATCGCGTAGATCTGCAACAGCACTAACAGAATCACCAGCGGAATCTGCAACAGGCTCAGGGTGCTGAGCACGTCGTCACGCTGGGCGGTGAGCATTTTGGTCGGCAGAGCAGTGGCGAGGAACCACGGCGTGCCCTCGATCGGGCGCATGAAGAAGGTGCTGGCTTCACCGTTGTTGTCGAATTCGACGCGCTGCGCCTGATCACGGCTTTGCAGACCCGCCTTGACCTGGCTGGCGAAGGTCGAGCTGGCAGCCAGTTCGCTGATGTTCTTCAGCACGATCGGTCCGCTGATGCGCGAACTGTTGCTGATGATTTTGCCATCGGCCTCGACGATGAGCATTTCGGCGTTGAGGTCTTTTTCCTTGCGGGCCACCAGGTCGTTGAAGAAACCCAGGGTGACGTCGATGGTCGACACGCCCCAGGCATTGCCGTTTTTCTGGATGGCCATGGCGCAGTTGGTGCGCGGCTCGGCGCTGGCGTCGTCCTTGTAGGCCGCCGCCCAGGCGCACTGACCGCGCGGGGTGGCCATGCCGCCCTTGTACCAGGTCTGGTCGTAGTAGTTGGGCGCCGCGTCACTGTTCCAGAACGTGTTGACAGCCAGTTTGCCCGAGGCATCGCGATGCCAGAAGGTGCTGAACTTGTTGCGTCCGGCTTCACGCTGGCCGGGTAGCGGCCAGATACCACCGCCAAACACTTTCAGTTCGCCGTATTGATCCACCAGGCCCGGCAATACCGTGTCGATGGCCGCGCTGTCGAGCAGCGGGATGGTCTGGGTGATGCTGCGTTGTTGCGCCTGAACCTTGTTCAACTCGCCCTGAATCTGCTCCGCGACTTCGGCAATGCGGTTGAGCACCACCTGTTCTTCGGTTTGACGCAGTTTGGGTGCGACCAGTTGGCTGATACCGACCACGGTCAGCACTGACAACAGCAGCATGAACAGAACCAGAAACAGCGTGTAGCGAGCCTGAATAGTGCGGAATGCGGGCATGGAAACCGGTCCTTGAGCTGCGATTCTTATTAGGGGCGGGAGGCATAAACAGTGCGGGTATCACTAGGTATCGTCGTTGCCGTCAGAAGCTTTAGGTACCGGCGTGCTAAAAAGCTGAAGGCCGATGACTGGTCGGTATCGGACCTGATACACAGGAATTAACCAGCCATGGCACCAGAGTGAATTTCTACCGGTCGCGGCGTGATGAAGGGCTTGAAAGCCAGCATCCACGGAGGTCTGCTGATTTGTATCGAGAATGTACGAGAATTGTAAGTGAGTGCACAAAAAGGGTTGGTGCCATCAGTGAGCCGGTGGATACTCCCCAGCATTCGAGTGCTTCAACAAGGATATTTCATGTTCATTTCACAGGGAGTTTTCTCATGACGATTGGCATTGTCGGCGGCTGGGAAAGCAAGGCTGGCGTCATGGTGCGCAACACCGGCGGCAAAAAGCAGGTGTCCCAAAGCGTCAAGGTGCAGCAGATGCTCACCAAGGTTGGTAACGATCCTAACGCTTTGAACACTGCCGAGATGGACAAGCAAGGCCTGCGCAAAAACATCAAGGGCTTTGATCCCGCGAACGTCTCGGTAAAACAGATGGGTAACCTGGCGGCGATGCTGCGTAGCCGAGGGCTGATCTCGGAAATCACGTCCTTCACTCTGATGAATGCCGGCGACAAGTTCGATCGTTTCGGCGTGACCAAAGACATTGATGCCAAATTCAATGCGCTGGAGTATTTCGCGACTCAGCTTGATGCGATCCAGAACAATGGTCTCAATGGCAATGCGTACGGCAAAAATCTGATCCCCGAATTCAAGAAAGCCATTTACGTCCTGCAAAACCTGAAAACCTATGGGGAAGGCAACGCGCCGCTTCCCAATAAAGACGGCATCAAAGCCAGGGCTTGAGCCGCCAGACAATGACCCGCTCAAGTTGAGCGGGTCATTTCGCAAGATCGCGGTACGCTCAAGTCACAGCGCTATTTTGCTCAGGTGAGGCACGACTTGCTGTTGTGCCTGATCGTGTAACTGCTGCATCTGCGGGCAGTGCAACTCAAGTTTTCCCAGCCGGTAACCCCGGTGAAACAGCGCCAGCCATCCTCCCTCCTTACCCTCGACGGGTGCCAGCCCGGTAAAGACAAATCCGATTGCAGCCAGTCTGTTCAGGTCGCAGGTGAATTGCTGTGACAATCCGAGCCGGATCGACACCAGCCATTGCTGCGGCAATCCCCTTAGCTGCTCGAGCAGATCGGGCCGCAGGGCCTTGAGCAGGATGTCGTAACGATTGGTGTGTTGTTCCAGCTGAATTGCGGGGCCACGCCAGTAAAATCGTTGCTCTTGCGTGCCGAATACATCACATAAATGTTCCATGAAACTGCGGTAAGCGGACGGCCAGGTCTGCCGTGGCAAGGGGCGTTGATACCCGTCGATGATGCGACATCCCACGACAATCGATTCCGGCGTTGAGCTACCGAATGGTGAGGGCACGTAGTCCGGCAACAGCCCGGTGTTTTGAAAACCGAGACTGGCGGCCATGCGTTGCGTGTACGGGTGGTGAGTGACCTGTTTGATGGACACGTCGTGGCAGCCCAGTGCTTGCGCGTGGGTCAGCAGTTGCTGGCTCAGACGTGTGGCAATGTTTTGTCCCCGGGCATCAGGATGGACGGCGCTCAATGCCAGTTCGGCCGTGCGGGCGCCTGTGTCGCGAAACAGGGTGGCGTGTCCGCGTATCTGCCCGTCGACCACGGCGACCAGCGAGTGCCAGCGCTGGTGGGCGTGGTTCTGGTTGATCATCTGCGGCAGATAAACGTGCGGTTGCACATAGAGATCGCCGTACACCTCGCGGAACAACCGGCTGACCGCCGTGGCATCGCTGGCGCGATAATTACGCAGAATCAGCGGTTCCATCCGGACCCTCCTGATCCTTGTGTCCATAACGACGCAGGTCCAGCACGCGCAGGCATTTGCCCGAACGGGGATGTCGTGGCAGATCCTCATGCGTGCAGCACTGGATGTGCAGTTCCAGCAAATGATCCGCCCGTAATTGCGTGATCAACGGATAAAGCTCAAGCATTGCGGTTCCCAGTTGCCGATTGACGTCGGCGCGGTCGGGAGACTGTGCAGTTGGCACCCATTTGAGCGTCAGCACGTCCTTGAGCGCGACCTGTTCAATCACCAGTTGCCAGTCGTCACAGGCAGCGTCGCGGCGTATCACTTCGGCGATTTCCTGGGGGACCAGCGACAAAATGCCCACTCGGACCCGATGGCTGCTGGCGCTGCGCCCCTTGATCGCGAATTTTCGCTGCGCAGTGCCGAGCGGTTCTCGCCAGCAGGCGCGGTCGCCTACCGGGTATCGAATCAGCGGCATCAAGCGCCGGTGGGGGCTGGTCAGAACGAGCAAACCCACTTCATCGCAAGACTCGATCACCTCTCCCGAGTATTCGTCGATGATCTCCAGGATGGCGTGATTTTCATGCATTCGATGCTCGCCCTCGGCGCAGTCGCGCTGACTGCTGCCGATGAAACCGGCGTCAACGCTGGCGTAGCCGATGGAGGCGATGCGCGCGTTGGGAAAGACCACTTTGAGAATCTGGCGCTGTGAATCAAACAGACTTTCGCCGCCGTAGAGCAGCGTGTCGACAACCGGCAAGGTTTGCTTGCGACGCTCAAGCCAGGCGGCAAAGGTCAACAGATGTGCCGGCAAGCCTGCAAGCACGTTGATCCGATGCTGCTGGATGGATTGCGCCAATACCTGAGAATCGATATCGCCGGTGAACGGAAACTCAGTGATGTCCACACGCACATGTGCCAATGAATCGTGGATGAACAGGAAGCTGGCATACAGGTCGCCAGCAAAAAACAGATTGGCCACCCGGTCTCCCGGGTTGAATTGCACACTGAGGGCGCTGCCGAAATCGCCGACCAGGCGCCGCCATTCTTCCCGGTTGTAAACAGAGAGTTTCCCGGCACTGGTGGAACCGCCGGTTCTGAATACCAGTGCCCCCTTCGCTGAGTCGGTCAATACCGGCCACAGATCGAGGGTTTCGCTGTGACGCCAGAATTCGTCGGGGTCAACGATCGGTAGCTCGGTGAGCAACGTGACTTGTCCAAGGACTTTGGCAAAATGTTCGCGGTAATAGGGCGAGTGCTGACGAGCGAAGTTGATCAATTCGCCCACTGAGTCAGTGATGTTCACAAGGTTGACCTTTTTTATAGTTTTCTGGCTTGACTCACGGGAAGTGTCAGTTGCGCGAATCAATCATTAACGGCGTCTTGCCGCTGTGCTTGTTTCGGGCGAAGTCTTTGATGGCACAGACTTCAACTTCGAGATTCAGCAACCCGCTGTGAATAATCGTTGCCAGGGTCGGGTAACTCGACAGTCGGGCCTGCACGTCAACAATTTCGAGTTCGCTGCGCAAACGCATGCGCTCGATACCGTCGGGTGCATGATCCAGCAGCAGTTGAAACGGCACTTGCAGATGCACCGCCAGTTCGCTCAATGAAATGAAGTCGGTGCCGATGCGGATCAATTTGCCGTGGCGTTGCAGCAGTTCGAAGCGTGGAGAGGCCAGTCCGCAAGCACAGGCACCGGATACCCAGCGGCCAGTGTCGCCGACGTCATAGCGCTGAACGTTTTGCGCCTCCCGGGCGATGGAGGTGAACAACAGGCGGCCGACTTGATTGCCGACCACAGGCTCATCGGCGTCGAGCGCGACAATTTCCAGATGTTGGGTGTCGTTCATCAGATGAAAAATGCCATCTCCCGTAGCCTGGCAGGCATGACCGAGGGGGCCGGCGTCGACACTTCCGTAAATCGCCGAGCGGACGCTGGTCACACCGCACCGGCGCAAAAGAGCACGACTCGGTTCACTGAGATGTTCGCCGCCGAGAAACACCTTGGTGATACCGCCGTAGGCTTGCAAGCGCTCCCGTTCGTTGAGGAACAAGCGGTGCAGAGTGCTTGGCATGCCCATCAGCACCGTCACGCGCTGACTGATGATCAGCTCGGCGATGTCGCGGTAATCGTCATCGGCCGGGGCGCCCATCGGCAGGTGGGGGATGTCCAGCAACTCAAGCACTTTGGCGAAACTCAGGAAACCGCCGTACAACCCGCCGCAGAAGAACAGGTTCATTACCCGATCCCGCGCCGGATCCAGGCCCGCAGCAAACAAACCGTCCGCTGTTGCGCGCATCTGTCGATGGAAATCACCATAGCTATAACCGGACAGCGCGGGTGTCCCGCTACTGCCACCGGAGCGGAAATACAACTGCGCCGCCGCGTTGAACGGCTGGCCCTTGAAACGCTCCTTGTCCATGATCGGCTGCCCGCAAAGCGTTACGGGTACAGGCGCGGGATCAAGGGTGGCGTGGCTTGGCAACAGGCCGGCGGCGACGCTGACCGACACACGTCGACTAAGTCGTTGCAACGCGTAAACGCCATCATGGGGCTCACCGTCATAGCCATCGTGAATGCCGGCCACTGGCGCGATGCGCGTCACACCGGCACGGATCAGTATCCGTGCCAACTCGCCAATTTGTGCTTCGCCGCACAGCAGCGCGCAACTTTGCAGGACGTTGCGCCATGGCAGCAGGGTGTCGGTGATCAGCGACCGCGGTACCGGATGCAGCAGCACGCTGCGAAACAGCGGGGAGGGGGCGAGTTGACGCTCGTGCGCCCAGATCACCCGCCAGCCCGGCGCGCTCCAGACATGGCCGGTTTGTTCCGCGAAGCTCTGCGCCAGGCGTGCCATGTGCGTGTGCGTGGTGATTTGCGCGCCTTCCTGTGGCGTTGGCAACAGCGCCGGCCATTGCCCGGCGCGGCGTTCGAAGGCTGCCGCCAGGCGTTCACCGATCTCGCGCAATACGACCGGGTCGTCACTGTCCACCAGCAGCCATTGCGGGCTGGAGCAGGCCTGCTGATCCAGTCGACAGACTTCATCGGCGACAGCATCGAGGTTCTGCGCTGTGGCGGCTTCGGTCGTCAGATAGACGAAACTGATGCGATGTCCCCAGTCGATCCACCGGCAACCGGACGGGAGCTGCTTGCGAATGGCTTGTAAGGCGGGCTCACCGCCCCACGCCGCAACGCCATTGGCGCGTTTACACAGTTGCCCGATCTGCCCCGTGCCCACTGGCAATACCGCCACGTAACCAGCGATTTGGCCGCTCGAATCGCATTGCAACAAGGCGTGCAGTAACCGTGCGGTCAGGCCTTGGTCGCTGCTGCTGGGTCGTAACCAGTTGACGTTGCCTGCCAACAGACTTTCCAGTACCGCGCAGAACGCCAGCAACGGCGCGTTGCCCGGCGTGATGTGCACCACCAGCCCGAGTGGGCTCCAGCATTCGAAGTGCGATTGTCGATAGTCGATGCGGCGCAATGAGCCCGGTTGGGCGCCCAGTTCGCGTTGCAATTTGATCTGCAATGCCTCGGCCGTGCAGAACTCGATCAGGGCCTGTCGATGTTCGAGATCGAGCGCGAGCTCTTGATTGTCGCCGCTCAGTTGCTCAGCAAAGCAGGTCGCGGCGCTGATCACCGTGCTGCTTTGCAGCGGCGTGCTCAGATGATCCGCAAGATCTGCCTGAAGGCATTCAAGCGCAGCGTCAAGGTCGCAGGCGTCGCGTAATTGTCCGTCGATCAAGTACATATCAGTAGCTCCCCAGCAGGTCGGCCGCTGCCATCGCGCAACTTCTGCCTGCGGTAGTGCCTGCGCGGCCGTGCAGTTCAAACCAATCGCTGCTCAGCCCGCAGCCGCAACTCTGGCCAGGGTGCAACGTCGCCAGATCGCTCATCACCACCGCGTGTGCGGGACTGGACGAGATATAGGGCGAGACGAATCCCAGCAGGCCTCGCTGGCCATAGGGTTGAATAGAAAAATCAGCTGGATGGCGCACGTACACCTTCGAATAGACCGGGACATGAAAACGGTGATGGGCGCATTCGATGTAAGGCACGGCATGCTCGACGGCACCGTAACCATCTCGACAACGCGAGGTTTCAATGCCCAGTTGGCGGTGGATGCAGGCATATAACTGTTGCCTGGGAATCTCATGTGCGGCCTGGGTTTTCCAGCCACCGCCGAAAAATGCCAGGGAACCGGCCGGCAGTTTCAGATCTGGCATGCCGAGGGCCTGCATCTGTTGCAAGGTCTGCCAGAGAAACGCCGGGAAGCCGAGGATGCGTACCGGCAGACCTTCTTCGGCAAACGCCTGCAAGGCCTGGATGACGCCAAACACATCAAACCGATGACCGTTACCGGTGCTGCGCAAGGCATAGACCACAAGGTTGGCGGGGGCGAAGCGGCACAGAAACTGATCGGTGAACGAGGTGCCAAGCGTGATCAGCCCTTGCGGCTCGTAACTCAGCAGCAAGTAGTTGCAGGGCGTGTCCGGGGTGTCCCAACCGTAATGGCGGAAGATCTGCACGACCATGAATTGCGCCGCGCCAAGGCTGCGCTCGTCGTAGCGCATGCGGCTGCGCTGACCGCTGGTGCCGGAAGACGTCAGTTCCAGGGCATTGGCGCCGGTGCTGCTGAGCAGCAGCCGTTGCTTGAAAAAATTGGCGAAGATCGGTGGCAAGTGCGACCAGTCATCAAGCGTGTCCAGGTCATGCGCACCGAGCCCGTGGGCGTTCAACCAATGTTCGTAGCCCGGTGTGTGCTGGCAATGAAAACGACTGATCTCGGCCATGGCCCGTTCGAACAGGCCCGTGGGCACGGAATGCGGGCAATAAGGATGGGGCAACGCGCATAACGCATCGCTCGCGGGTAAATGGATCATCAATGTTCCCTTATTCAGGTGCGGCGAACGCGGTTTTGGCGTCTTGTAGAAACCAGAGCAACAGCGGCAGGCACATCAAGCCTCCGAGCGCGGCCCACAGGGCGAAAAACTCAAGCCGGGTTCCGCCGCCAATGGCTGCAATAATTGAGCCGCCGATGCCCATCGCGGCAATCGAAATCATGCCGACCATGGCCGAGACCAGGCCTTTGCTGTCATCCGAACAAAACAGCGCCAGCCGATACAACGCCGCGTTGCTGATGCCCAATCCAACGGCGTAAAGCGCCAGGCTGGCGACTGTCGCTGTCAGTCCCAGACCCTGCATCGCGCAGCCGATCAGCGCCAGCAGGCCCAGGCAGAACGGCCAAAGCCCCAGTTGTATCAGGCGTGATAACGAGTGCGTCACCAGCAGACGGTTGAGAATGAGATTGCCGACGATGACGGCAGAGAAAATCGGAATTTGCCACAGGCCATACGTCAGCGGTGTCAGGCCCAGGCCCTGGATCAGCAGCAACGGCGCCAGACCGATCCAGGCAATCAGTGGCAGGCTCATCAGCCCCAGGGCCAGGCTCGCGCCGAGGAACCGCGGGTTACCGAGCAGGGCAAGGTAGCGCTGGCGGATCTGACGCATGGAAAAGGCCACGCGGGCTTGCTGCTGCCCATCGCGGCGGATAACCCCCACGGTCTCCGGCATGCAGGCGTAAAGCCCCAGCCAGACCAGCACCGCAGCAATGCCGAGTGCCAAAAACAGTTCGCGCCATGTCAGCCATTCCAGCAGTACGCTGCCGAGCATGGGGCCGAGCAACGGCGATAGCAGCGCAATGTTGCCGAGCAGGGCCATCAGGCGCACGGCATCCGCTTCGCAGAACACTTCCTGTAGGGCCGGATAGCTGACGGCCACGACAAACCCCAGCCCCATGCCCTGTATCAGGCGCAGCGCATTGAACGCTTCAATGCTGCGGGTAGCGAAAGCGGCGGCACAGGCAGCAGCGAATGCGCCGCAGCCGATCAACAGCAGTCGGCGCCGCCCCCAATGATCAGACATTGGGCCCAGCAGCCATTGCAGGCAGACGCCGCCCAACAGATAAAGATTGAAGGCATTGGGAACATGGCGAACATCGGCCTGGAACTCTTCAGTGACGCTCAACATCGCTGGCATGATCAAGTCACTGGCCATATAGGTCAGGAGTTCAAAAGCGCTAAGCGCCAGGCAGAATCCCACCACTTGGCGTGGCCCGATTCTTATCAATGTTCTCTGCATAAACATCCTTGTCAGGTAAGGAGGAGGTTGCAGAGCCTAGGTCCAGACATTGGCGTGACCTACTGGTTAGCTGAAACATTAAATTTCGAATCTTTGCAGGATATGAAACGGACCTAAAACGCCAGTAAAACAAGACGTTACCGGGCACTCATCCATGCTAAAAAAAAATGCCCGCGAATGGGGCGGGCATTGTTTTTCAGTTAATTCAGTGTGTATTTTTCATGCCCGGCATCTGACACTGGCGAGCAGGCGGGGTGAAATATCCTGTTAACGATGTTGATCGTCGCCGGGGCTTCCCCGGCGCAAGGATGATGGTCGTCTTGAAGCCGTGATGAAGCCAAAAGCCTCTATCGGCTGTAACATGAGGCCCCGTTTGCAGCGGCGCCTACCCGTATGACGGCAAGTGCATGGCATGCAAGTGGATACATTCCAAAGTTTCAGGAAGCCGCAATGACCCAGAAGCAACGTTTGATTTATTCGATTCTGATCGCCGTCTCCGTACTGGCGATCATGCTCGGCCTGTCCTGGCTGCAAAACACCGGGAAGATCGATGAAAAAACCTTCCAGTACATCGCCATCGGTGTGGCGGTGATCGTCGTGGTGATCAACGGCGTAATGCGCCGCAAGGTCAAACCCTGACGGCGATCGCAGTACGTTTCACTCGGCGTCGAGGACTGCAGCAGCCTGCGGATGCAGGCTGTAGCTCTTGTCCGCGTTGAAGGTGATCACACCTTCGGCGCTCAGGCGCTTGAGGACTTCGCGCACACTGAGGAAGGACAGCGGAATATCCAGATCCAGCAATTGGCTATGGACGCCGCGAACGCCCAGGCGACGGTCGTTTTGTGCCGCGACCAGCAGGGCGTCGATGACCTTCAGGCGAATCAGGCTGGTGCGCAGACCGAAGCTTTTGAGCAACAGCCGGATGCGTTCGTTGCCGTGACGCTCGATGCGTTGTCCGAAATCGCTCGCGTGGGGGCTCATGGATGCTCCTTGTGGCGCCTGGCTACCGTCCGTTGGTAGTTGCGGGTTGTACATGCAATTACTCCTTTTCAGAGCCCGATCGGGAAAGGTTTTTTTGCGCTCTCTAAACAAGACGTTTCAGCTCGCCAAATCATGAAAGAAAAAATGTAGAAAATTTGTCGGGATTTCGTCTTCTGCGCGTAATCACTGCGCAAAACTGCCGCGCACCGCGCTAAATTTTTTTCGTCGACGTTCGTTTTCAGGACAGGCTCATTGCGCGTGGACGCGTGGGTGTTACCACAGCGGATCCGTTGCCCGTCACATGTTTCGCGCGGCAAGGCAGATCCGCTCTTCGGCATTTCGATCAGGAGCGAGCGTGATTATTTCCAGGCAGTTAACCGGACTGACCGTTGCCGGTATGCTTTTCGGGCTGAGCCTTTCGGCCCATGCATTCAGCCCCTCCATTGATACCAGCGCCGAGATCCGTCGTACCGGTTTCGGCGTGCCGCATATCCGCGCACAAGACGAGCGTAGCCTGGGTTTCGGCATCGGATACGCTTATGCGCAGGACAACCTGTGCCTGCTGGCCAACGAAATCGTCACGGTCAATGGCCAGCGGTCGCGGTATTTCGGCCCGGATCAGTTCACTGTCGAAGAACGTGAAAACCGTGTCAGCGATGTTTTTTTCAATTGGCTTAATACGCCGGAAGCGGTCAGCACCTTCTGGCAGGCGCAAACGGCACAGGTGCGTGATCTGGTCCAGGGTTATGCCGCGGGCTACAACCGCTATCTCGCCGAACGCCGTCAGCAGGGTCTGCCGCAACAATGTCAGGGCGAATGGGTTCGCGATATTGCCCCGCAAGATCTGGTCAAGCTGACCCGTCGTCTGTTGGTCGAGGGCGGGGTTGGACAATTCGCCGAAGCCCTTGCCGGTGCCACGCCGCCACAGGCCACGGCGCGGATCGCCAACGATACGCACGCCTACCAAATGGCAGATGTCCGTCAGCAGCGCTTCGCGCTTGATCGTGGCAGCAATGCCGTGGCGGTGGGGAGCGAGCGTTCGTTCAACGGTCGCGGCATGCTGCTGGCCAACCCGCACTTTCCCTGGGTTGGCGGTATGCGTTTCTATCAAATGCACCTGACCATTCCCGGCAAACTTGACGTCATGGGCGCCGCGTTACCGGGCCTGCCGATGATCAACATCGGTTTCAACCAGCATCTGGCCTGGACCCATACGGTCGATTCCTCCAAACACTTCACTCTGTATCGCCTGCAACTCGATCCGAAAGACCCGACGCGCTATCTGCTCGATGGCCAATCATTGCCGATGAGCAAGCAGACAGTGACCGTGCAGGTCAAACAGGCCGACGGGCAAGTGCTGCCGGTGGCACGTGACATCTACAGCTCGAAGTTCGGCCCGATTGTGCAGTGGCCGGGCAAGCTCGATTGGGACAATCAGTTCGCCTACAGCCTGCGTGATGCCAACCTCGACAACGATCGCGTGCTCAAGCAGTGGTATGCGATGAATCAGGCTTCCACGCTTGAGGATTTGCAGGATTCGGTGCACAAGATTCAGGGTATTCCCTGGGTCAATACGCTCGCCGCAGATGACAAGGGGCAGACGCTGTACATGAACCTGTCGGTGGTGCCGAACGTCAGCGGCGAAAAACTCGCAAAGTGCAGTGACCCGCGAATCGGCACCCAGATGATCGTGCTCGACGGCTCAAACAGCGCCTGCGCCTGGGACGTCGACCCGCAAGCCGCGCAGAAGGGCATTTTTGCTGCCAGCCAATTGCCGCAACTGCTGCGCAAGGACTTCGTCCAGCACTCCAACGATTCCGCATGGCTGGCCAACCCGGCGCAACCGCTCACCGGTTTCTCGCCGTTGATCAGTCAGGACGGCCAACCGCTGGGCTTGCGTTCGCGCTTTGCCCTCGATCGTCTGGCGAGCCTGAACAAAAAAGGCGCGCTGGGGATCAAGGATCTACAGCAGATGGTGATGGACGATCAAGTGTATCTGGCGACCCAGGTGGTGCCGGATTTGCTGAAGTTCTGCGCCGCTGACCTTGGCGCCGATGCGCAAGCACTGAAACCGGTGTGTGCCAGCCTGAAGGCGTGGGACGGGCGGGCCAATCTGGATTCGGGCCTGGGCCTGGTGCATTTCCAGAACATCATGCAAGCCCTGCAGCAGTCGGTGGACATCTGGCGCGTCGCCTTCGATCCGCAAGACGCGCAACACACGCCGCGTGGTCTGGCGATCGAGCAACCAGCGGTGGCCAAGGCGCTTCGCGAAGCGATGCTGGCGTCGATCGATGCCGTGGCCAAAATGGGCCTGAAACCGCAAACCCGTTGGGGCGACATTCAGGTGGTCAGCAGCGGCGGGCGGCAGACGCCGATCCATGGCGGGCCGGGTACGCTGGGGATCTACAATGCGATCCAGAGCGTGCCACGCGAGGATGGCAAGCTTGAGGTGGTCAGTGGCACCAGTTATCTGCAAGTCGTGACGTTCGATGAAAAGGGCCCGCACGCGCAGGGGCTCTTGGCCTTCTCGCTGTCCAGCGATCCGGCATCGAAATACTCGCGCGATCAGACTGAGGCATTCTCGAAGAAACAGTGGAGTGTGCTGCCGTTTACCGAACAGCAGATCCAGGCTGACCCGCAGTATCAGGTGCAGACCATTCACGGGACGCTGGACAAAACGGGGAAGGTCGCCGCGAAGTAAACACGGCATTACTGGAAAAACAATTGAAGGCCGCATCCCGCAAGGGGCGCGGCCTTCAGCTTTTTGGCGGCTGTTGCGGCATCGGGTTGATCACCGGGTTGCCTTCCTTATTGCGCGTCAGGTAAACGGGCAAGACCTTGGGCAGGGAGTTGGCGAGGTTGTTCAGCTCTTTGATGTTGTAGATACCGCCCACCCGAATTGCTCCGGTGCTGGTGTCGGCGAGCATCAACGGTTTTTCCAGGTAGCGGTTGATCAGCGGCAGGGCTTCACTGAGCGGCAGATTGTCCAGCACCAGTTTGCCGCTGCGCCAGGCCAGCGAAGCATCGTCAGGGTAGGTCTGGCTGATTTGCGGCATGTAGTCGCCCGGTTTGTAACGCGCTTGCATGGAGGGCTCGAGACGCAAGCCATCGCCCGGCAATTGACGATTACTGCTGACCAGTACCGAACCTGCGATCAGGTTCACTCGCACTTGATCCTCGTACATCCAGACATTGAACCGCGTGCCGGTCACCCGAATCCTGCCTTCGCCTGCCCGCACGACAAACGGGTGCGACGTGTCGTGACTGACGGTAAAGAATGCCTCGCCTTTTTTCAGCGTGACGCGGCGTTCGTCCTTGTAGTTGCTGAAGGTCAGGTCAGTGTTGAGGTTCAGTTCGAGTTGGCTGCCGTCACTCAGCGTCACCTGACGCACATTGTCAGTGGCGGCAAAATGCTCATAACTGTTGGGCAGCCAGCCCAGATGCCAACCGGTGTAAGCCGTCAGCGGCAACGCCAGTGCGCAGACCCCGGCCGCTATCGCGTAGCGGCGCCATGGGCGGTCAGGCTGAGTAACCGGCACAACCAATGCTGTCTCCGGGCGCGGCAGGTGTCCGGCAACGTCCCAGATTTCCAGCATGGCTTCGTACTCGAATGCATGCAGAGGATGTGCATCGTGCCATTGCTGGAATGCGCGACGCTCGTCTTCCGTGCAGTCGGCGGCGTGCAAACGCATGCACCAATGCGCGGCGGCATCGGTGATCGCATCGTATTCGGCTTCCGAGAGAGTGTCTTGGGTCATTGACTCATCCTGATTTCGCACATTCTAACCTTGACGGGAAGTTGCCGAGAACATAAGTCATGGCATTTACCCATCAATGTGGAACTTATTTTTCGCTCAGGCGCCCAAAAAACAGGACGCCAATGACCACTATCCACAAATGGAGTGAAAAAATGATCAAGAAGACCTTTGCTGCACTGATTGCCACTGCAAGCCTGCTCAGCGCCGGTGCCGCGCTGGCAGACAAGCCAGGCGCAGGCTGGATCACCATCGAAAAAGCCATCGATACCGCGAAGACCAAGGCAGGTTATGTCGAGATCTACAAGATCGAGGCCGATAACGATGGCTATTGGGAAGGGGAAGGGCGCAAGTCTGACGGTGTCGTCTATGAGTTCCGCATCGATGGCGCATCGGGCAACATTCTGCGCGATCAGAAAGACTGATCCCGACCGTCTGAGCCAGGGCGCAGGTTTCGACCTGCGCCTTTTTTTATGTTTTTTTTCAGGGCGCCGGCACCGGGTCCAGTTGCCGGCCCATCTCGCAGATCAACAGGGCGAGCGAATCGGCATTGTGCAAAATGATATCGATCCGCGCATCCGCTGAGATCCGGTTGTAAAAAGCGTTGCGCGCCTCATCCATGTTCGGGCTGCTGGTCAGCCTGAGTATTTCTTTGCCGATGTGTTTGCCATCGGGGATCTTGTCCAGATCGACAAACACGCCGCGCTGATTGCTTTCGCGCGCAAACAGCGCCTGACGAGACGTTTGCAGGGACAGTGCAGTGTTTCGAAATTCTTCCAGCGAATCCCTCAGGTTTCGCCCGAAGACCGTGATGGTGTTGATCAGATCGGGAAACGGTCGCCGCGCTTCCAGTAAGGCGAAGTCTTCGGTGCCGGAGTATTGATGGGAAAATTCGTGGATCAGGGTGGCAGCCTGGGCGTGGCCTTCGATGTTGAAGGGCTCACTCAGATGCTCCTGGTAGTAGGCCAGGTTCGGGTCGAAGAAATGTTCGGTGAAATGCACCATTTTGCGCTCGTCCTTGATCAGTACAAACGCACTGACGGAGGACTTGTAGATATTGGAGCCCACCACGAACCGCTCCGTGTTCATCAGGTCATCGCTGGGGTCTACCAGCGCTTCACAGATCGGCACGATCGCCTTGTGCACCTTGCCTAACAGGTTTTTATCGACCGCAGTCACCCCGAAAAAAACCTTGAGAAAGCCATCCAGCCGGCTGCCGGGAACGTTGGCTTTGAGCTGGGCCAGATTGTGCAAACTGTTGAAAGCGTAAAAGCGGGCAATGTCGATGGCCTGCTGGATCTGCCGTGCTTTATACGGATGAAGGCGCTGAATCTCCTTCATGCCAATCGCTTCAATGTTCAGCAATGCCCTGCGGTTGGCTTCAATATCATCCGCGCGCGACAGGATCGACATGACTTTGCCGTAATGCGCGGCGTTCTGATCAGGCGCCAGCAGCAGGCGCGAGCCGCTCTGGACCAGGCTCGGACCGGGTGCCAGATCGTTGACCATCTGCCAGACGGGCCCTGGTTGTTCTACACGGTTTACCTTGCCAGCGATCGGCGCATAGGTGCGCTTGCTGAGCAGATCCTCGTAGAGGCCGGTTTGTGGGACATGCCGCAGATCCTGCAGCGCGACATCCGTGGCTTCGAAGGGCTGCAACTCGGTGCGCAGCGGCGAGGTGGTTCTGATTTGCGACCAGCTCGGTGCAGCCTGCGCGGTGGGCGGTGCGGGGACGTCGGTGACGGGCGCGGCGCCTTCCAGCTTGAGACGCCCCAGCGAGATCATTTGCGCCGCCCCTGAAATAAAGCTTTTCAGGGCTTGCGGCCAGTGATGATCCTGCAAGCCTTCGGCGGAGTGCTTGAAGTCTTTGTAGGCCTGCCAGAGAAAAGTGAGGTAGGACACTTTACCCGGTAGCAGGCTCGCGCTCAGGCTGATACCTCGGTTGAACAGCGCTTTGGCCGTGTCCCAGTCGGCCTGGGCGTCGCGTTGCAATTGGCAGCTCAGCAATTGCGGCAGCAGCTTGAGGTTGTCAGTGAAAAACCTGTGCAGCACGTTGCCGGTGATAGGCGTGCTGGACAGGGTGAACTCACTGGTCGTGCCAGCACTTGATTGTAGAAGCGTAGCGAAGACCGACTGTTGTGCCTGGGGCAAACGGCGAATCAGCAGGTCCTGGAACCTGCCCGGTGTGTTGATGGCGGCGATGACGCTCGCCGAATCCGCGAACTCGCGCAACACCTCTTCGCCATACGGCGAATACAGGACCAATGGGCCGGTGTGGCCGCCACCCGGACCGATCAGGTACATCCCCAAGGTTTCGACAGCGACTGCGCCTGCGGTCTTGAACAATGACAGCGGAGAAACAATCGCGTGGGCGCCTTCGACGGTTTTGCGGGCGAGGCCATCCGGCATGTCGAGCACCTGGCAGAGGTGATCGAACGTGCTGGCGGACAGCTGCTGCTGCATCTTCAGACCTTGCGCATGTTGCAGCAATTGCCAGGGCAACTGGCGATAGAAGCGCTGTCTGCGCGCCGTGGCTTGCGCATGGCCCGGTGACAACGCGGCGGTGACCTTCGCCGTGAATGTCGTGGGTATGTCCAGCGACAACAGCAATTGCCTGACAGCGCTTTGATCCAGGCCGGCCGGTAGACGCCGAGTGGTTTTCGAGGCGACCTTGAACCCGGTGCCCTGGCCGATGTTGAAATGATTCAACGCAAATTCCGTCAGCGGGAGCGCAGGGCCGGCCAATGCCAGGTTGGGGGTGATCTCGATGTTCTGCGGGTCGAGCGCGCTACCCGGGAAACGGCTGTCGAGCAACGATTGCAAGCGCTGGCCGACGTACTCGGGCAGTGAGGGCAGGCCGCTGAGGTAATCCTGCTGGTCAACCACGCTGTGGCGCCATTGCTCCAGCAGTTCGAGATAAAGCTGTTGCTCCTGCACCGGCGCCATGCCCATCCAGGCCGGCAGCGATTGTTGCTGGCGGATGGCGTTGGCCAGGTAGACGCTGCGCTCCAAATTGGTGTCAATCGGGGTTTTCACCACAACGTCAAAGGCAGCCTTGAGTTTCGACGCCGTCTTGATGCGCTGGCGAAGCTGATTGCAACGCGCAAGGAAATGCTCGATGCCGGACTGCACACGTTCCAGCAGCACGTTGTCCTCGATCAACCGCAAGGCACCCAGCGTGTACTCGTTGTGAAACCGACGTTGCTGGGGCAGCAGGTTTTCCAGCAGGGTCAGGCGATCAAGCTTGTCCTTGAGCCGATGTTCCAGGGCGAGGCGGGCGGCGCCGATGCTGGCAAAGACTTCCAGGCCCTGTGCCGGAGTCCACAAAACGGCGCGACCGGAGTACAGGTCATCCAGGCCGCCACGCTCGGTCAGTAAAAAGCAGTGGGCCAAAGCCAACGCTTGCGCCACCCCGGCGCTCCTGAGGGTGATTGACCAGGCATCGGGCCGGAAACCATTGAGCGAGCGACGATCATCGCGACTGGGCTGAGCGTTGTTGAACACGGTGTCGACAATCGCTTGCTCCGGCGCCTTGAGCGAACCACTCATAACGCGTAGCTGCGCCTCATGGGTCACGCCGCTGACCAACACGTTGCTGAGCCTGCCTTTGAGAGTGTCGAGGTACCGGCGCTGTTCAGCTTCGGTCGCTGTCGGCTGCCCTCTGAACGTGCCGGTCAGCACGATGTTTTCCAGATCACAGGTGTCGGCAATCCTCGTCGCCTTGTGCGCCAGCACTTCGGAAGGTTGTTGCACGCCGGTCAATACCGGCCTTGTCGACCAACGCTCGCCGGCGTCGAGAGTTAACAGCCGTTCATGCAGCATGGCGCGGATATCCAGGGCCTTGTCGAACAATGAATGAATGTCGACGCCGCCATCGCTTTGGCGGAACACTTGCAAGGCGTAGGCGATGTTCTGCCGTTGCTTGGTGATGATCGCCTCGCACAGCACTTTGAAGGGCTCGCCGCCGAGGCTTTCTCCCGTCACGTTCGGGCGATTGAAACCAATGAACCGGTTGCGCTCCTGCATGCTCAGCAAGCCATAGAATTCGTCCTGATGACCGCGTGCGCCGAACTTGCTCAACACGGTGTCTCGCAGGTCAGGGTAGTCCTTGAGCACCTGCAAACCGTGCGTGGGCGTGTACAGACAGGCATCGATGTGGCTGATCATCAGCGAACCGGCCAACTCGACATACTCGGGTTGGTACTCCCAGATCCGCACGTTTTCGATAGTCGGGCGACCGGCCGGTAATGCGTCGGGCTGAATCATCTGATGCAGGACGGCGAACTTGTCAGCGCTGAGGATGGCGCCTTCGCGTTTGATCATCAGGTCGGCGCGGGCCTGCTCTTGGAGCACGGCACTGAAGAACGCGTTACGCGGCGAACCTGTTTCGGCGGGCGCCTGCCAGTAGTGTTGCAATTGCTGAAACAGCAACACCTGCAGCTTGCCCGCGACCGCATCAAGCGCCTCTTCCCATACGGCCTGGTCGCGATCGAACGGGGCACGCCCGGGATGGGAGAACTCATGCATCTGGTCAGTTGGCCAACCCTGATTGCGGTAGACCATCAACACTGCGTCACTCAGGCTGATGGAGTCGTGCCAGTGCCTGACGGACTGCGTTGGCGATACGGCGTTAGCGCTGCCCGGCGCGGCATCGAGGTAGAAGTTGACTCGGGTCAGCGCCTGATTGATGTGAGGCAAACGGATGTTCAACAAGCCGTTGAGGAGCGTTTCCAGCATCGATGTCAGCGAGGGCAGGCGTTTCAACTCGTCGAGTGTGGCCTGAGCATTGCGTTGCTGGCTCGCGAGAATCTGCGCCTTCTGCTGATCGAAAATGTCGCCCTCGATGGTTTCGAACGTGAGCGTGCGTTGCCGCTGTTCGACAATGTCCCTGCGTTGGCCGAGCGCGATGAAGGCCAGGAGCAGGTCGTCTTCTTCGGCGTCCTTCAGACGTTTTTCGAGCTGTTTTTTCAGCGTGGCCAGGCTTTCGTATTTCTTGATGCCGTCATAGGGCGTGTACAGGATCGCGCCCCGGTCATCAGGCGTTTCGCTGAGGATGAAACAGCCTGCCAACGTCACCGAGGGCGCCGTGCCCGCGTGAATGTGAATGCTTTGCGCGAGCATCGGCGGGGTTTGCCGGCTGCGCAGTGCCTGGGTGGCGAGTTTTACATGACCCAGCCAGGTGAAATCCTTGGCATTGAGGTTGTGCGTTTTACCCAGTTGCCTCCACAGCGCGGGAACATTCAGGGTTTCGGGGAACAGCAGCGGGGATGCCGGCTCAGTCATCATCAGGTCTCGAAATGGCGCGTGCGGCGCGAAGAATGAAGTCCGAGACTAGGGGCGATGAAGGTGGCGCAGGTGGTAGATAGTTATCGCACGGCCAGATGCTGGTGCTTTGGACGGCAGGCGTCGAAGGGTTGACAGGGTACTGTTGTGACGTGGTTAATCGGTGCGCAAGTTGTCCGTACGCTGGTGTTCCCTCCAATAACTATTCTGGAGCTTCAGATGTCTGCGCCAAACGATTGTGCAATACCTGCCGCCGCTTCCTCGATCACCCTTGAGGCGCTGACCCGATTGCTTGAAAGCGTGTTTCTGCGCAATGGCACCAGTGCCGAAGTAGCGCGGGTGCTGGCTGCCAACTGCGCCAATGCCGAGCGTGATGGTGCTCATAGCCACGGCGTGTTCCGCATTCCCGGCTATGTTTCGACCCTGAACAGTGGCTGGGTCAACGGCCAGGCAGTGCCCCAGGTTGAAGACGTCGCCTCGGGTTTTGTCCGGGTCGATGCCGGTAATGGCTTTGCCCAGCCTGCACTGGCGGCTGCACGAGCGCTGCTGGTGGAGAAGGCGCGTCACGCCGGAATCGCCGTGTTGGCCATTCGCAACTCTCACCATTTCGCCGCGCTGTGGCCGGATGTCGAGCCTTTCGCCGAGGAAGGGCTGGTGGCATTGAGCGTGGTCAACAGCATGACTTGCGTGGTGCCGCACGGCGCTGACCGGCCATTGTTCGGCACCAATCCGATTGCATTTGCTGCCCCACGCGCCGGCGCCGCACCCATCGTTTTCGACCTGGCTACCAGTGCCATCGCCCATGGCGACGTGCAGATCGCCGCGCGCAAAGGTGAAAAACTGCCGCCGGGGATGGGCGTCGACAGCCTCGGCCAGCCGACTCAGGACCCCAAGGCGATTCTGGAAGGCGGGGCATTGTTGCCATTTGGCGGGCACAAGGGCTCGGCGCTATCGATGATGGTCGAATTGCTCGCGGCGGCGCTTACGGGAGGGAATTTTTCTTTCGAGTTCGACTGGTCCAACCATCCAGGGGCGAAAACACCGTGGACCGGCCAGCTGTTGATCGTCATCGACCCAAGCAAGGCGGCGGGGCAAAGCTTTGCCGAACGCAGCGAAGAACTGGTGCGTCAGATGCATGGGGCAGGGCTCAAGCGCTTGCCGGGGGACCGTCGGCATTTGCAGAGGGCGAGGTCACTGGCGCAGGGGATTGTGCTGGATGAGGCGACTTTGCTGCAGCTTAGAACGCTGGCTGGATACTGAGGTGTGGTGAGGGGACGAGTCCCCTCACCACAGGAGATTGCTTAGCGACGACCGAGCAGCAGACCCACCACCAGGCCAAAGCCGGCCGAGATGGCCACGGTTTGCCAAGGGTGGCCGCCGATGTAGCTTTCGGTGGCTTCGACCGCAGGTTTGGTGCGATCACGCACGCTGGATACCGAGTCCAGCGCCTGCTGCAGCTTCACCGAGATTTGTCCGCGCAGGGTCTCCGCTTCTTCACCTACCATCGAGGCACTGCTCTTGAGTAGTTTTTCGGACTCTTCGATCAGCGCCTGAAGGTCGCTGAAGGCTTGATCCTTGATTTGATCCTGGGCGGCTTGCACGGCGGATTTGCGGGCCATTGGGTGACTCCTTGCAGTTGAATGGACAGTGATCAATGGAGTGTGACGCTGGGTGAAAAGTTGCACTGAATTTAGTCCGGAATCAAAAACCTGCGCGGGAGATTTCCGTCGAGCGTGTAAGATGTCGGCATTTTACGCCGCAGGATAAATCCCCATGAGTTTCAATCTGGCCGACAAACCCCTCGCAGAGCGCGCCGCGCTGGAAGACGAGAAATCCCGTCTGTTCGACCTCTGGCAAAGTAATCTGGGCAAGGCCAAAGGCGAAGCCGCACGGTTGTTCGGCGAGCGGGCCAAGCGCAAAGGCAAATGGGCCGAGTGGGTCCGTGCGGAACTGGACGGCATGTCACCGCCGGAGTTCGCCAACATGGTGCGCAGTGAGGTCAACCGCTTGATGGCGGCGAAGTAACGCCGCTTCAGTCGCGCTTGAAACACGCAACAATGGCTTCGCGGACTTTCACCACCACAGGGTCGAGCTGGGTACTGGTGCGCCAGCCCAGTTCGATCGGGTAACGCGGCAAGGCCAGCGGGCAGGGCAACAACGCCAGGCCGCTGAGGGCGGCGATGCTCGCGGCGGCATGCGCCGGGATCGTCGCTACCGCGTGACTGCCCTTGAGCAGAAAAGGCAGCGCGGCAAAATGCGTGGTCGACGCACACACTCGTCGACTCAGGCCTGATGCCGCCAGCCCTTCATCGGTGATGCCGATAAAACCACCCGACGACACCAGAAGATGCTCGCGGGCAACAAACTCCTGCAGATCGATTTGTAGCTGGCCGGGCGCAAGGCTCACCGGGTCCACCAGGCACGCATAACCCCCTTCGCCCAACACCTGACGGCTGAGCAAGCGTTCGGCAAATCCGCCAGCAGTGATTGCCAAGTCGATGCTGCGTTCCATCAGCGCGCGGGCGACGATCTGGCTGTGGGTCTGGCGGAAGATCAGCCGCAGTTTCGGTGCACTTCGGGCGATTTCCTCGATCAAGCGACGGCCGTAAGCAATTTCAAAATCGTCCGAAAGGCCAACAGTGACCGAACGACCGTCGTAGTGATTGGCCGTCGGATCAACCATCGCCAGACTTTGCCTGCATTTGTTCAGCGCCTCGCTGACCACCGGTTTCAACTGATTGGCCTTGAGTGTCGGCGCCAATCCGCGGCCGGTGCGCACAAACAACTGATCGCCGTAAACCTCACGCAGACGCCGCAATGCCGCGCTGACTGCCGATTGCGTCACGCCCAGGCGCAGGGCTGCGCGGCTGGCACTGGATTCTTCATGCAGGGCTTCGAAGACTTTCAACAGGTTGAGGTCGACCGTGGCGATATTCATTTGGCTCATATCATTCAGCAGCGAACGGGGCTTTATTCATGATCCCGTGACGCCGGACAATCAGCAACACTTGAATCGGATGGAGTGACCGCGATGCCAAAATCAATCGTTGCTGCGCTGCAAATCGGCGCATTACCCGGCGGCAAAGACGCAACCCTGGCGCAGATTCTCAGTTGGGAGGCGGCCATCATTGAATCGGGCGCGGCGTTGGTGGTGATGCCGGAAGCCTTGCTCGGTGGCTATCCGAAAGGTGAGGGCTTCGGCACGCAACTGGGTTATCGATTGCCAGAAGGTCGTGAAGCGTATGCGCGTTATTTTGCCAATGCCATTGATGTGCCGGGTGCGGAGACCGAGGCGTTGGCGGCTTTGGCGGCGCGCACCGGGGCCAATCTGGTGATCGGCGTGATCGAGCGCTCGGGCAGCACGTTGTATTGCACGGCGCTGTATTTCGATCCGCAGTCCGGACTTGTCGCCAAACACCGCAAACTGATGCCCACCGGTACCGAGCGGCTGATTTGGGGCAAGGGCGACGGCTCGACGCTGCCGGTGCTCGACAGCCAGGTCGGCAAACTCGGCGCGGTGGTGTGCTGGGAGAACATGATGCCTTTGCTGCGCACGTCAATGTACGCCAAGGACATTGAGGTCTGGTGCGCACCGACCGTGGATGAGCGCGAGATGTGGCAGGTGAGCATGCGCCACATCGCTCATGAGGGGCGCTGTTTTGTGGTCAGCGCCTGTCAGGTGCAGGCGTCGCCGAATGAGCTGGGGGTAGAGATCGCCAATTGGCCGCAGGATCGTCCATTGATTGCCGGTGGCAGCGTGATCGTCGGGCCGATGGGTGATGTGCTGGCGGGGCCGTTACGCGGCGAGGCAGGGCTGCTGACGGCTGAAATCGATACGGATGACCTGATCCGGGCGCGCTATGACTTCGACGTCGTCGGCCATTATGCGCGGCCGGATGTGTTCGAGTTGAGCGTTGATGAGCGCGCCAAACCGGGCGTGCGGTTCAACACATAACCCTTGTGGCAAAGCCTGGCCTGGGTCGTATCTGGATCCCCACAGGACAACAACCGGGATCCGGGATTGCGCCGGCCTGGCAAGGTCAGTGGGTTGATCAGCGAGGCTAACGCATTTTTACCAGGTCGCCGCGCTGGCCTTGGGCAGGCTGAGCTTGCCGCTGTCGACAAAACGCATGGTGCCGAACAGTCCGCCGGCGAGTTTGCCGCGCAGTACGTAGGGCAGGTTGTCGAGGGTTTGCGTCTGGCTCAGGCCGAGGGTCTGGCGCAACACCGAGAACGCGGAAACGCTGACCGGGACGCAGACCACGGTTTCGGAAAACCGCCCGATCGTCCCGCTCTGGTCGCTGACGCCCGAGGCCAGCGCATGGCCGTTGACCTCCAGATCGAGGGCGATGCCGTTGTAATCGATAGCGGTTTCGTTGGGGTTCTGTACGCGCAGTTTGATCGCGAAACGCACTTCCAGATCCTGACTGGTCAGCGGTTCGATCCCGACCACGTTGATGTTGACCGGGTCACGATTGGGAAACAGCGCGCAGGCACTGAGCGACAGCAAAAGTAGCGACAGGATCAAAGCGTGCAAGCGGCGCATAAACAGTCTCTCAACAAAAAAGGGCTGAGCCGCTACCGGATCAGCCCTTTTTTATTCAGAGCGCAGCGTTAGCGGTTCAACTGTGCGACAGCCGCAGGCGAGGCAGGTTCACCCTTGGCCGGGACATCCGGGTTTTCCATGACTTGCAGGATAGAGGCTTCCGGATCGAAGTCGTCCTCCTCAAGTTCGATGAATTCTTCCGGCAAGAAGATGTTCAGCACGATAGCGCACAACGCGCCCACGGTGATCGGCGATTCAAAGATGTTGCGCAGCGCCTGGGGCAGTTCGCGCAGGACTTCCGGCACGGCGGCGATGCCCAGGCCCATGCCCAGGGAAATGGCCACGATCAGCATGTTGCGCCGGTGCAGGCCAGCCTCGGCGAGGATCTTGATCCCGGCCACGGCCACGGTGCCGAACATCACCAGTTCGGCGCCGCCGAGCACGGGTTTGGGCATCAGTTGCAACACCGCACCAATCATCGGGAACAGCCCCAGCAAAACCAGCAGCCCGGCAATGAAGAAGGCGACGTAACGGCTGGCAACGCCAGTGAGCTGAATCACGCCGTTGTTCTGCGCGAAAGTCACCATCGGCATGCTGTTGAACACCGCTGCCATTGCCGAGTTGAGACCATCGGCGAGCAAACCGGACTTGATCCGGCGGATGTACAACGGGCCTTTGACCGGTTGCCGGGAAATCATCGAGTTGGCAGTCAGGTCACCGGCAGCTTCCAGTGGCGAGACGAGGAAAATCACTGCGATGGGTACAAACGCTACCCAGTCGAAATTGAAGCCGTACTTGAACGGCACCGGCACGCTGACCACTGGCACGTCGGGCAAATTGGCAAAGTCGACGGCGCCCATCAACCACGCAACGACGTAGCCGAGGGTCAGGCCGATAACAATCGCGCCCAGACGCAGGAACGGCACGTCGACTCGGTTCAGCACAACAATGGTGCCGAGCACCAGCGCCGCCAGAAACAAATGGCTGGCGCCGCCCAAGTCCGCCGCGCCGAAACCGCCGGCGATGTCGGTCATTGCCACTTTGATCAGCGACAGGCCCATCAGCGTGATGATCGTGCCAGTGACCACCGGGGTAATCAGCATGCGCAATTTGCCGATGAACTGGCTCAGCGCTACTTCAATGAACGCGGCGAAAAAGCACACGCCGAAGATTGTCGAGAGGATTTCATCGGTGCCGCCACCGCGGGCCTTGACCATAAACCCGGCACTGAGAATCACGCTGATAAAGGAAAAACTTGTTCCTTGTAGGCATAGCAAGCCAGAGCCCACCGGGCCGAAACGCTTGGCCTGAACGAACGTGCCCAGGCCCGAGACGAACAGCGCCATGCTGATCAGGTAAGGGATTTCGCTTTGCAGACCGAGGGCGCCGCCCATGATCAGGGTCGGGGTGATGATGCCGACGAAACTCGCCAACACGTGTTGCAGTGCTGCAAACACAGTAGCGGTCAGGTGCGGGCGGTCGTTGAGGCCGTAGATCAGATCGTTGTTGCGCAGGGCTTTTTCGGAGGCGGTCATGATGATTTGCGCGCCGTGAGGCGGGGCCGGGTCAGAAAATGGAGGCGCAGGATGCCGGAAGAGGGCGGCGAGGGCAACGCAATAAAACTGCCTGAAAGGTCAGGTTTTATTGGGTGTGGAAGGTTTGAATACAGCCCCGATCCTGTAGGAGCTGCCGAAGGCTGCGATTTTTTGACTTTGGTTGCTCAGATCACAAGCCAGATCAAAAGATCGCAGCCTCGTTTCACTCGAAGCTCCTACAAGGGATTGGGAAGAGGTTAAAAACGTCGGCAAAAAGCCCACATTTTTTCGGGGGACACCATGGCATACTGCCGCGCATGACTTTCGACTCTCCGCTAAGCGCCTGGCAGCATGCCATCGAGCACAAGGGTTTCATCCAGGATGAAGCTCAGGAACACGCCGTATGGGCGCTGCAAAAATGCCACGAAGCCTTGCACGCCGGCGCCCGATCGGTCAGCGGCGTGTACTTGTGGGGGCCCGTCGGGCGCGGCAAGACGTGGCTGATGGATCAGTTCTATCAAAGCTTGCGAGTGCCGGCGCGGCGGCAACACTTCCATCATTTCATGGGCTGGGTGCACCAGCGTTCGTTCCAGTTGACTGGCATCGCCGATCCGCTGCGTGCGCTGGCCAAGGAGTTGGCGAGCGAAGTGCGGGTGCTGTGCTTCGACGAACTGCTTGTCAACGACATAGGCGATGCGATCATTCTCGGGCGCCTGTTCCAGGTCATGTTCGACGAAGGCGTGGTAGTGGTCTGCACCTCCAACCTGCCGCCGGATGATTTGTACGCCGATGGATTCAATCGCGACCGTTTTGTCCCGGCGATTGCCGCGATCAAGGCGCATATGCAGGTGGTCCCGGTGAACGGCGCCGAGGATCATCGCCTGCATCCGGGCGCGATCCACCAGCGCTATTTTGTCGCCAATGCCGGAAGCACCAGTGCGCTGGGCGAGGTCTTTGACGCGTTGACGGCCGGGCAATCGGCCAGCGCTGAACCGGTAACGGTCGGCCATCGAGTGCTCAACGTGGTGCAGGCCAGTCCGACTGTGCTCTGGTGTCGTTACGCCGACCTGTGCGAGCAACCGTTCGCCGCCATGGATTTCATCGCGCTGTGCGACAACTACCGGGCTATTCTGTTGAGCGACGTGCCGAACCTCAGCGCACAGAAGCGCGAAGGACGTATCGCTCGCGGCACCGAAGACGGCAGCGCGCAAGTGGTGGCGGGGGATCGTGAGTTGCCACAGTTATCGGTGCACGACGATGGCGTGCGGCGTTTTATTGCCTTGGTGGACGAGTGCTACGACCGCAAGGTCCCGCTGTACATCGAGGCACACGTGGCAATGGAGGCGCTCTACACCGAGGGCTATCTGCAGTTCCCGTTCCGCCGCACCCTCAGTCGCTTGCAGGAAATGCAATTGCAGCGCTTTGCCGAGGCTTGAAAGAAGAGGGCGCCCACATGAACCAGCCGCTGTCCCATCATCTATTGACCATGGCGTATCAAAACGCCTGGGCCAATCACCGACTGGCCAAGGCCTGGACGCAACTCGACGACAGCGACCTTTCGGCCCCTCGGGTGAGTTTTTTTCCGAGCCTGCGGCTGACCCTCAACCATATCCTCACCTGTGACTGGTTCTACGTGGATGCGCTGGAGCGCGAACTGCGCGGGGACGAACCGCATCCTGACTGCTACGTGTTTTTCAACGCCGCCGAACCCTTTACCGACCCACTTCCATTGCGTGAGGAACAGGCCCGTGTCGATCGTCGGCTGATCGCTTATTGCGAACAACTGCGCGATGCCGATCTGGGCCGGCTCGTCACCATCGCCCGCGAGATACCGCAGCACGACAGTCGCTTGCGCATGCTTTCACACCTGTTTGAGCATCAGATCCATCATCGTGGGCAGGTGCACGCGATGCTCAGCGACACCGCCGTGAAACCGCCGCAACTCGACGAGTTTTTCTGTGTGGGTGAGGCGCGATTGCGCGCCGGGGATTTTGCTGAGCTGGGCTGGACCGAGGAGCTGATCTGGGGTCGTTGAGCGACCTTGTGATCTTTTGCTTTCCCTGCGGGTTGTCGGCCGCACCGCGCTCGCGCTAAGGTCTTGCTGTGCCTTTCAGCAAGCACTTTGCGCGCTGGGGCTTTTGTGTTCGGGGATGGAAATGGATTCCGCAGAAATTCTTGTGCTTCAGGCCAGTTACACCAATCCAGTGCATGCCGAGGCCATTGGCGTTGTACTCAATCACTATGCAGAAGATCCCATGGGCGGCGAGCAGCCGATCGACCCTGAGTTGCTGCGACGACTGCCCGAAGAGCTGGCGCGCCGGCCGCACGCCTTCAGTGTGCTGGCGTTCGTCGGCGGTGAACCCGCAGGGCTGGTGAACTGCTTTGAGGGGTTTTCCACGTTCGCATGCAAACCCTTGGTCAACGTCCACGATGTGGCGGTGATGAGCAAGTTTCGCGGTTTGGGGTTGAGCCAGAAAATGCTCCGCAAGGTCGAGGAAATCTCCCGTCAGCGCGGCTGCTGCAAGATCACTCTCGAAGTACTGGAAGGCAACGCCGTGGCGCAGAACGCCTACAGCAAATTCGGCTTTGCGCCCGGCATGTTCAACCCTGATCACGGGCGCATGCTGTTCTGGATCAAGGATCTTCAGGCATAAAAAAAGGCGCCCGAAAAGGGCGCCTAACTGTCTTCCCCCAGGCCGGAGCGCAGCCGTGGGAGGTTCATCGGTTGCTCTGTAAAAAATCAGTCGCGGTAGGACTCGGTCACTTGCGCCGTCTGATCGGCGGGAACCCGAATCTCTTTCGCGTTGGCGTCGTTCGCCTGTTCGCTTTGCGCGTGATGGACCGGGAAATTGTCGAAGTAATGACGCATGCGTTCGGCGCCACCTTCAGCGAAAGCGCTGGCGGAACCAAGGGCGAGTAGCCCGGCAAGCATTGCGGTGGTGATTTTCATGGTGCCTCCTACTGAACAAGTCGGAGCCGTTCGTCCATGAAGCAGATCTCGGAGGCAATTGTGTGCGGAGCGAATTAACTCGGGGTTAACACCCTTTGACGGCGTGCCATACCTGTAGCGAGGACGCTTGTTCCTGCACTACAGGTGATGGGTGCATAAAAGAAAGTCAGAGCTTCCAGTCCAGGCTCACCGTCACTGTGCGCGGATCCCCCCAATACACGCCGTTGTAGAAACCGACGTTTTCGTAGTACTTCTTGTCGAAGAGGTTATCGACGTTCAGCGAGGCCGAGAGGTTTTTGTCGATCGCGTAGCGCGACATCAGCTTGACCACGGTGTAGGCGCCCTGGTGAATTTTGGCATTTTCGGTGATGAATTCGCCCTCGGCATCGCGGCCGATCGGGCGATTCGAATCTCTGAAAATACGGCTCTGCCAATTCACTGCACCGCCGACGGTCAACGCCTGCCATTCACCCGGCAAACGATACGCCGTGGAAAGCCGCAGCATGTTCAGCGGTTGGTTTTCATTGGTGCGTTGTTGCTCACCGTTGGCCGAATGGGTGTAGGTGTAGCCGGCGGTCATGTTCCAGCCGTTGAGAATTTCGCCGGAGACCTCGGCTTCGAAACCATTGACCTTGTTGCCTTTACCGCCTGACTTGTAGAACTTTTCGCGGGTGACCGGATCTGGCGGCACCGAATTGTCGACCTCGGCAACGTTGTCCTGCTTGCTCCAGAACAGCGCCGTGGCCACGTTGAGCCGCTCTTCCAGCAAACTGCCTTTGAGGCCCACTTCATAGTTGCTGCCGACGACCGGATCGAGGTACTTGCGGCTGCTGTCGCGGTTGCTCTGCGGTTTGAAAATATCGGTGTGGCTGACGTAAGCGGTGTATTCCGGCGTCAGGTCGTAGAGCAGGCCGGCATAGGGTGTCCAGACGTCACTTTGTTGCTGGCGAGTTGTTTCAACGCGGGTCAATCGCAGGCTTTTGTCATACGAGTAGTCGGCATTTTCGCCTTCCCAACTGCCGTAGCGGCTGCCGATCACGGCGTGCAACTGATCGGTCAGGCTCAGGCGCGTGGCGATATAGCCCGCCTTCTGTCGCGTGTTGCCCCTGGAGCTGGTGAGGCCTGTGACGGTGTCGGGGAACTTGGCGATATCGCCCATGTATTTCCAGTCGCGGATGCTGCCGTAACCGGCGGCACGCGGTCCGTTGACGGTCTTCGGGGAGTAGGAGCGGTGTTCTGCTTCGCCATAGCCGAACATCATCTCGTGCTCACGACCGAGCAACGAATAGGGACCGGAGAGATTGAAGTCATAGACGTCCATTTTCTGCGTGCCGACCATGTGCGAAGAGTAAGCAACCATGCCACTGCGGTCTGCGTCGGGGAAACCTTCGCCGCCATAGTAGACCTTGCCGTCGATATCGCTTTGGCGATGGGTGTAGGCCGCCTTCAGGTGCCAGCCTCCAGCCAGTGCCTGATCAACGGTGGCGAAGGCGGTTTTATCCTTGAGCGGCCACGAACTCCAGGAAGTCGCCATATTGGTCGAGCGACCCAGTCCGGCCTTGCCGCCGTCGGCGTTCCAGTAAGGTACGGTGCCCCAGGCCGAACCTTGCACCTGCTTGTCCTGATAGTCATAACCCACGGCGAGCACCGTGGAATCGGTCAGGTCGGCCTCAAGAATCCCGTAGCCGACTTCCCGTTGCAGCGCGTACTTGTCGCGAAACGACTGGCTGTCGCGATAAGCCAGCACCGTACGCCCGCGCAAACGGCCATCAAAGGCCAGCGGGCCGCCGACATCGACGTAACTGTAGTAATCGTCGTAGCTGCCACCGCTGACCCCGGCCAGCGCCTGAAGCTGGGCCGTCGGCCGTTTGCGCACCATGTTGATGGTCGCCGACGGATCGCCCGCACCCGTTGTCAGGCCAGTGGCACCGCGCACGACTTCTATGCGGTCGTAGATGATGGTGTCGGCGTCGGACTTCATGCGGTCGAACGTGTTGAGCATCCCGTCGATCTGGAAGTTGTTGATCGAATAACCCCGGGAGGAATAGCTGACCCGATCCGAGTCAAGGTGCTGGACCACCACGCCAGTGGTCTGGCTCATGGCTTCGGACAATGTACCGAGCTTGAAATCATCCATCTGCTGGCGGGTGACCACGGACACCGACTGTGGCGTTTGCTTGATCGACAGGTTCATCCGCGTAGCGGTGCTCATGGCACCGGTGGTGTAAGCGTGGGTGTTTTCGGTGCTGCTGCCCAGGCCTTGCGCGGAGATGTTGGTCGATGCCAGTTCCAGCGCCGGAGCGGTGGGCTCCGGTGGTTTTTCGGCTTCGGACTCAGCCAGCAGATCGGGGCTCAGGGCGGCTCCGCAGAGGCCCAGGGTAAGGGTCATGAAACGGGTGATGGGCGCGAACATCGCAGCCGACTCCTTGTCTTCGAGAGGGGAAAAATTCCGTTTGTTCAAAGACGAAGCGCGAAACTGCGATTTAGTATCAAACGCGAAATACTTTCATTTGAAAATGTTGCAGGCATGAAAAAGGGGCCGGTTTCGGCCCCTTTGCGATGTCACTGTTGTACGACTTTCGACTCTGAGCCCGCGACGGGCTTGGGCTTCATCAGGCTGAAATCGATCAGCGCCCGTTGTTCACGTTGATACGGATCGCCGATCAGCAGTGGACGAACCTTGAAGCTGTCGCTGACCACGCTTTTGCTGCGGTCCAGTTCGTCGAAGCTCAAACCGGCCAGGTCTGCCCACGTGTGGATCAGATGCGAGCTGCTGTACGGTCGCTGCAAGTCACCGGCCAGATTCCAGTCATGGTTTTCGCGCCATTTCGGCGAGGCCCAGGCCATGAACGGAATGGTGTACATCGGCGCGGTCGGTTTGTTTTCGTTGCGGCCCAGGGTGCTGTGGCCTACCGAGTCGAACACGTCTTCGCCGTGGTCCGAGAGATACAGCAGGAAGCCATTCGGATCGGATTTGGCGTAATCCTTGATCAGGCTCGAGACGACAAAGTCGTTGTACAGCACGGCGTTGTCATAGCTGTTGTAGGTCGGTACCTGATCATCACGCACACCCGGCGGAACACCGTTGCGATCCTTGAACTTGTCGAAGGTCGGCGGATAACGGTATTGGTAGCTCATGTGGGTGCCGAGCAAATGTACGACGATCAACTTACGCGGCGCCGCATCGGCCAGCGCCTTGTTGAACGGCTCGATCACGTCGCCGTCGTACTGGGCAGCGTTCTGGTTGCGGTTGTTGTTGAGGTACACCTGCTCGTCGGCCTGTTCGGAGAAGGTCGTGAGCATGGTGTTGCGCTTGGTCATGGTCTGCTGGTTGGTGATCCAGAAGGTCTTGTAACCCGCCTGTTTCATCATGCTGACCAACGATGGCGTGGACAGGTAGAGGTCCGGGTTTTCTTCGTCAGCGAAAGTCAGTACCTGCTGCAACGCCTCGATGGTGTAAGGGCGAGGGGTTACGACGTTGTCGAAAATCGCCAGTTGATCCTTGAGTTTGTCCAGTTCCGGCGTGGTGTTGCGCGGGTAGCCGTACAGGCTCATGCGCTGACGGTTGGTCGACTCGCCGATTACCAGCACAAGCGTTGACGGCTGATCGGCGCCGGCAGCTTTGAGGTTATGCAGCGGCGGAATCTTGCTGGCGCTGTCCAGCATGCCCTGCATGTCTTCCAGGGTTTCGAGATAACGGTGGTAAGCCACTGCCATTTGCCATGGCACCGCCGGCTCGATACGGGTTTCGAACTTCTCGAAGCCTTCAGCGAAGTTGCCCATGCGCAGCGTTTGCTTGATCAGCGGATAACCGACAACAGCGATCACGATAGCCGCGGCAGCGACCATTGCGCGGCCACGGGGCATGTACACCGGGCGCAAGCGAGTCCACAGGAACCAGGCGAATGCGGTATGCGCCAGGAACGCCGCCACCATCCACCAGGCAAAGTACTGAGTCATGTACTCGCCGGCTTCAGACACGTTCGACTCGAACATGATGAAGATGACGCTCTGGGAGAATTCCTGCTGATAAATGAAGAAGTAACCCAGGCTGGCCATCGAACAGGCCCACAGCACCACGCCGATCAGGCCGGCGAGCAGTTTTGTGCGTTTGGGGAACAACAGCATCGGTGCCAGCCAGATCGCGCTCATCACGAACGCTTGGCGAAACCCCGTGAAACCGGAGGTGCCGGTTATCTGTATCAGCAGTTGGGTAATGCCGGAGAAGTACCAGAAGAATACAAACAGCCAGAGAACACCGGCCCAATCGAAACCTGCCGCAGTCGTTTTGCTGCGTTTGAACAATGCCATTCGGCGCTCCAGCTCACTCGTTACAACTACCGCCGGAACATCCATGAAACCGACGAACGGACGCCGCACGCGCAGGTACGGCCAGAATGCGGCGCAGTATCACGAAGGGAATGTGAAAGTTTTGTTAATCGGCGCGCTTGTCTGTGCTTAAACGGCCGGGGGTACATCGTGACGGGAACAGCGTCGGCTGCTCCCGAAAACAGCGGGGAAGATCAGGCGTGCGGGTGACGCTGGACAACTGGCAGCGGTTTGGACTGAGCGCCATGGGTCAACGCGCGCAGTTGCGCCAACTCCTGCTTCAATTGGTCGCGCTCGTCTTTCAACTGACGCAATTCATCGCGACGAATCGTGACGTACAGGGTTTGTGCCGGCATTGCTGTGTGTACTGTGCCCATTGCTCACCTCGCAAATGGTATGTCTCAACTGTAAATAGCGCCCGTTTTGAGGTGCTGACTTACTATCGGCATCAATTTTGTTTTCTTTTGCCACTGAATGGAACTTTTTTATTTTTCATGGTCGGTGTGTCTTCGACAGGTTTGAGGGCGTTATCAGTCTAGATCGGGCA
This sequence comes from Pseudomonas sp. A0308, assembly GCF_044218815.1. Lineage (NCBI taxonomy): Bacteria > Pseudomonadati > Pseudomonadota > Gammaproteobacteria > Pseudomonadales > Pseudomonadaceae > Pseudomonas > Pseudomonas sp. A0308. The sequence goes on along the minus strand of NZ_CP162581.1, from coordinate 420,567 downwards.
CAATGCCCGGAAACTTCATCCCGGTGCTCTGGACTAACCTCCATTAGTCGCGTTGGGCTATACCTTTTGACACACATTATTTGTAGTAAGGAGCATCAGCACATGCAACTCGGGATTATTGGACTGGGCCGTATGGGCGGCAATATTGCGCGGCGTCTGATGCTCAACGGTCACACCACCGTTGTTTTCGACCGCAATACCGCTTTCATCGATAACCTGGTCGCCGAGGGCTCCACGGGCGTTGCCGATTTGCCGGCACTGGTTGCAGGCCTGGCCAAACCACGGGCCGTATGGGTCATGCTGCCGGCCGGCGCGCCGACCGAAGACACCATCGAAACGCTGAGCAACCTGCTGGAAGCTGGCGACACCATTATCGACGGTGGCAACACCAACTATAAGGATGACATCCGCCGCGCCAGAACCCTGGCCGAGAAGGGCCTGCACTACATCGACGTCGGCACCTCCGGTGGCGTCTGGGGCCTGGAGCGCGGTTACTGCATGATGATCGGCGGCGATGCCGAGACCGTAAAACGTCTCGACCCGCTGTTTGCCGCATTGGCGCCGGGCATGGGCGATATTCCGCGCACCAAGGACCGCAAGTCCGATGACCCGCGTGCCGAGCACGGTTACATCCACGCCGGTCCCGCCGGTGCCGGGCATTTTGTGAAGATGATTCACAACGGCATCGAGTACGGAATGATGGCGGCCTTCGCAGAAGGTTTCGACATCCTCAAGACCAAATCCAGCGAGCGTCTGCCGGAAGATCAGCGTTTTGATCTCAACGTGGCTGACATCGCTGAAGTCTGGCGTCGTGGCAGCGTGGTGTCGTCCTGGTTGCTCGACCTGACTGCCGACGCCTTGGCCAGCGACCCGAAACTCGACGGTTTCTCCGGCTCGGTGGCAGACAGTGGCGAAGGTCAATGGACCATCGAAGCCGCCATGGAACAAGCGGTGCCGGTACCGGTGCTGTCGAACTCGCTGTTCTCGCGCTACCGCTCACGCGGTCAGGGTACTTTTGGCGACAAGATTCTTTCGGCCCAGCGCTTCGGCTTCGGCGGCCACGTAGAGACTGCGAAAAAATGACCCATACGATCCGCAGAAAATCCAAGGCAGAACCCGCACCACCGACCACGCTGTTCCTGTTCGGTGCCCACGGTGACCTGGTCAAGCGCTTGCTCATGCCCGCGCTGTACAACCTGAGTCGCGACGGCCTGCTTGATGAGGGTCTGCGGATCGTCGGTGTTGATCACAACGCCATTACCGATGAAGCCTTCGCGCAAAAACTCGAAGACTTCATCCGTACCGAAGTAGCGGCGAAGGTCGGTAAGGGCGATCAGATGCTTGATCCGGCCTTGTGGGCCAAGCTCGCCAAAGGTATCAGCTACGTCCAGGGCGACTTCCTGGACGACAGCACTTATTCCGCGCTGGCGGCGAAAATCGCCGACAGCGGCACCGGCAATGCGGTGTTCTATCTGGCCACCGCGCCACGTTTCTTCAGCGAAGTGGTGCGCCGTCTCGGCAGCGCCGGTTTGCTCGAGGAAACCCCTGAAGCGTTCAGAAGGGTGGTGATCGAGAAGCCGTTCGGCTCCGATCTGCAAACTGCCGAAGCACTGAATGCCTGTTTGCTCAAGGTGATGTCCGAGAAGCAGATCTATCGGATCGACCATTACCTGGGCAAGGAAACCGTGCAGAACATTCTGGTCAGCCGGTTCTCCAACAGCCTGTTCGAAGCATTCTGGAACAATCACTACATCGACCACGTACAGATCACCGCCGCGGAAACCGTTGGCGTTGAAACCCGTGGCAGTTTTTACGAGCACACCGGCGCGCTGCGCGACATGGTGCCCAATCACCTGTTCCAGTTGCTGGCGATGGTGGCCATGGAACCTCCGGCAGCGTTCGGCGCCGATGCGGTGCGGGGCGAGAAGGCCAAGGTGGTCGGCGCCATTCGCCCATGGACCGTGGAAGAAGCGCGGGCCAACTCGGTACGCGGGCAGTACAGCGCCGGCGAAGTGGGCGGTAAGCCACTGGCTGGTTATCGCGATGAGGCCAACGTTGCACCCGACAGCAGCACCGAAACCTACGTCGCGCTCAAGGTGATGATCGACAACTGGCGCTGGGTCGGCGTGCCGTTCTACCTGCGCACCGGCAAGCGCATGAGCGTGCGCGACACCGAAATCGTTATTTGCTTCAAACCGGCGCCATATGCGCAGTTTCGCGACACCGAAGTCGACGAGTTGCAGCCGACCTACCTGCGCATCCAGATCCAGCCGAACGAAGGCATGTGGTTCGATCTGCTGGCCAAACGTCCTGGTCCGGCGTTGAACATGGCCAACATCGAGCTGGGTTTCGCTTACAAGGATTTCTTCGAGATGCAGCCGTCGACCGGCTACGAAACACTCATCTACGACTGCCTGACTGGCGATCAGACACTGTTCCAGCGCGCCGACAACATCGAGAATGGCTGGCGTGCCGTGCAGCCGTTCCTCGACGCCTGGCAGCAGGATGCGAGCGTGCAAAGCTATGCCGCCGGTGAAGACGGCCCACAGGCTGCCGAAGATCTGCTGACTCGCGATGGCCGCGTCTGGCATGGTCTGGGATGAGCGAGCCTGTCCGTTTTTTGCTGAGCGATATGGACGGCACGCTGTTGTTGCCCGATCACAGTCTGAGCCAGCGCACCATCGATGCTGTCCGGTCGTTGCGCGAGGCGGGCGTGCTGTTCAGCCTCGCCACGGGTCGTCCACCCAAAGCCATGCTGCAGCAGATCGAAGCCTTGGGCGTCGACCTGCCGACGGCGGCGTTCAATGGCGGCACCATCGTCAATCCGGACGGCAGTCTGCTGGTGGCGCATTACCTGCCGGCGACAACCGCACTGATTGCACTGGCGACGTTCGCGGACCAGCCTGATGTTGAAGTCTGGGTGTTCAGCGGCGGTGACTGGCTGCTCAAAGACCCGCACGGGCCGATGGTGCCGCGCGAGCAGCATGGCCTTGGTTATCCGCCGGTGGTGGTGGAGAGTTTTGAGCCGTATCTGGAGCGCATCGACAAGATCGTCGCGACCAGTAACAACACCGAGTTTCTGATCGAGCTGGAAGCGCGCCTGTTGTCCAAGGTCAACGGCATGGCGCAAGTCTCGCGCTCACAACCGGTGTACCTCGACGTCACGGCGCTGGAGGCGAACAAGGGCACGGCACTGGCGACACTGGCTGCGCATCTGGGCGTGTCGCTTGCGCACACAGCGGCGATTGGCGATGGCGGCAATGATCCGGCGATGTTCCATTGCGCGGGATTGTCGATTGCCATGGGCCAGGCGGAAGAGGCGGTGCAGCGTCAGGCTGACGTGGTGACGGCGCCGAACACCGAGGACGGTGTGGCCCAGGCGATCGAGAAATACATCCTTGCTCGCTGACTCAACCGGGTCACGATGTGGGAGCGAGCCTGCTCGCGAAAACGGTGTGTCAATCAACGAATCCGTTGTCTGACTCTTCCTCTTCGCGAGCAGGCTCGCTCCCACAGGTTTATTCGGTACTGATCAGAGCCAGTAACTGACGGCATACCAGCCCAGCAGGCCCATCACCACGGTGTAAGGCACTGCCATCCATACCATCCGCCCGTAAGACAAGCGCACCAGCGGCGCAATCGCCGACGTCAGCAGGAACAGAAACGCGGCCTGACCATTCGGCGTCGCCACACTCGGCAGGTTGGTGCCGGTGTTGATCGCAATCGCCAGCGTCTCGAAATGCTCGCGGCTCATGTGGCCGGCGAGGAATGCCTGCTTCACTTCGGTGATGTAGATGGTTGCGACAAACACGTTGTCGCTGATGGCCGACAACAGACCGTTGGCGATAAACAGCATCCCCGGTTGTTGCTCCACCGGCAGCGCCAGTACCCACGTAATCAGCGGCACAAACAGCTGTTGATCGTGAATCACTGCCACCACGGCAAAAAACACCACCAGCAATGCAGTGAACGGCATGGCGTCCTTGAACGCGCTGCCCAGACGATGCTCGTCGGTGATCCCGGTAAATGCGGTGATCAGCACAATCACCATCAAGCCGATCAGGCCGACCTCTGCCACGTGAAAGGCCAGGCAGCCAATCAGGATCAGCGCGGCGGCGCCTTGCACCAGCAGCGCAGCGCGTTGACGCGCGGTACGTTCGGCGTTGTCTTCGGCGGCGTAGTTGGCCAGTACGGCGCGTACGTTGTCCGGCAGCAGGGTGCCGTAGCCGAACCAGCGCAGTTTCTCCAGCAACACGCAGGTCACCAGGCCCGCTGCCAATACCGGCAGGGACACCGGCGCGACTTTCAGGAAGAACTCCGCAAAATGCCAGCCCATTTCATGGCCGATCAGCAGGTTCTGCGGTTCGCCCACCAGCGTACAGACGCCGCCAAGCGCTGTACCGACCGCGCCGTGCATCAACAGACTGCGCAAAAACGAGCGAAATTGTTCCAGGTCGTCATAGTGCAGGGCCGGCAGATGCTGGTCGTTGCCGAATTCGCTGTCCTTGCGCGGATCGTTGCCCGAGGCCACCCGATGGTAGACCGAGTAAAAGCCTACCGCTGCGCTGATGATCACTGCGGTTACCGTCAGGGCATCGAGGAACGCCGAGAGAAACGCCGACAAAAAGCAGAACATCAGCGACAGTATCGCTTTGGAGCGCACGCCCAACAGGAGTCGCGAAAACAGATATAGCAGCAGGTCTTTCATGAAGTAGATGCCGGCGACCATAAACATCAACAGCAGGATTACCGGGAAGTTGTGCACCAGCTCATCGTAGAGTGCCTGCGGCGTGCTCATCTTCAGCAGCAGGGCTTCGATCAACAGCAAACCACCGGGCATCAGCGGATAGCACTTGAGGGCCATGGCCAGGGTGAAAATGAACTCGATCACCAACAGCCAGCCCGCCGCGACGGGGCCGACGGTGAACAGCACCAGCGCATTGAGGATCAGGAAGCCGACGATGGTCGCCTTGTACCAACGTGGCGAGTGCCCGAGAAAGTTGTGCGCGAGCGCCTGGGCGATTGAACCGGACATCGGTTGCTCCTTGTATTCAGAAGCGCGCAAGTTGCCGGATGTTTCAGCCGAGTTCAAGTTCTAACTGCCTGAAACACGCCTCTGTAGAACTGCTGAAGGCTGCGATCCTTCGATCCTGTTTCTAAAATCAAAAAATAGCAGCCTTCGGCAGCGCCTACAGGAGGCGTAATTGTGTCAGGGGAAGTTCAGTGATTGAGGTACCGTGCAACCATCGCCCGGTAGTTGCCATCCAGCGAATAGCCACCCACCAGTATCGCGCCGTCTGGTCGCACGGCCAGTGAGTTGGCCGTGTCGAGGCTGCGGCCAAGGCGTGTGCGTAGCCAGCCGCGGCCATGACCGAAGCTTGGGTCGAGGCTGCCATCGGTGCGATAACGAGCGACGATGAAGTCTGCCTCGACACCGCCAAGGGTTGCTCCCACCGCAATCATCCGACCGTCTGCCATGCTTTGTGCGGCGCTCCACTGGCAGCCGCTGGGTCCGATTTCGAGCAGTTGCGGCTGGCCATTGTTGATGTGCGAATCCGGGCGACCATTGGGGTGCAGGGTGAGCGCCAGGCAGCGGATCGGGTCGCGACTGCTGCCGAAACAGTGCAGTGATTCGGTGGACTCAAGAATCTGACTGACCAGTGCACTTTTGCCTTGGGCGGTGAACGCCATGAAACCATCTACCGCGAAGCTTTCATCAAGACAACCCTCGGGCAGGTATCGCGCCAACAGACCTTGCTGCGGAAAGTCGATCGATCCGCCGACCACGATCCGTCCGTCGGCCTGCAACAATAGACTGTTGAGCCAGGTATTGAGCAGCAAATGGCGGATCATCACGAAACCGCGACCGTTGAAAGTCTCATCCAGGCAACCATCGGGTTTGAGACGAATCAGCATGCCGGCGTGATCGGCGAGTTCGAAGTGATGGTTGGCGATCAGCAGGATATGCCCGTCTTCCTGAACCGCGAAGTCGCAGGCTTCGGCACCGGGTACACCGGGCGGGAGCCAGGTATCGCGGGTGCCCATGGACAAATCGCCCGGCAGACGCACGACTTGCCGGCCATTGTCGCCGAACGTCTGATCCGGATTGCCTTGCGCGTCGAACAAGGCCAGGGCGGGCAAGGTGCGATGACTATTTTCATAGTGCAAACCGGCCAGCAGGATGCGTCCATCGGCGAGCGCCTGGACTTTGCCGGCCATTGCTTCGAAACCATGGGTAAACGTTTCAATCACGCTGCCCTGATTGCCAAAGGACAAATCCGCAGAACCATCTGCAAGTAACCGCGCCAGGCCGAAACGGCTGCCTTCGGCAACGCCGACTTTCGCCGCCACCAGAATTCGCCCCTGCGCATCGAGCGCGACATCCTCGGTCAGGCTGGACAAACTGCCGGCGAAATACACCTGAGCAACGCCGCCGTGGGCAAAGGTTTGGTCAAGTTGTCCCGCGTCATTCAATAACGCTGGGAGCGCAAAGGCGTTCAGTGTGGACATGCACGCATCTCCTTGCGAGTTGACCAACACCGAAAACCGGCTGGTAACTGCATGAGCGGAACATTCAAAACCTGAACTGAGGGAAGTACAACTGTAAGAACTAACAGGTGGAGGGTCGCACTGTGCCAGAACAGTGTCTTTTTGAACCAATTGCAAGCGTGCCAAGCAATTTACGCTGGAGCGTAATCCCCGAAGTTGTACAAAAGTACCGAGGACTCACTAGAAACAGCAACTAACAAGAGGAGGGCGGATGACCAGGAAGTCATCCGCATCACCCGGTTATCAGTGTGGCATCGACCAGGATTGCAGCGCGTAACCTTCTTCGCTCAGTTCAGCACGAGCCTGCTGCAGCAGTTGCTCAAGTTGTGCTGGATCGGAGTAGGCACTGCTGGGAATCTGTTTGCGACCGATGTGGGAGTTGGTGCGGTCGATAACGGTCAGGCTCAGTTCGCCATTGCCGTCTTGCGGCGCCCAGGCCACGCACTGGAAAGGCTTGAAGGCGTGGTTGGCAATCAAAAGTGCTTCGTTGATACGGAGCGGGGCGGTCATGGGGTCTTCTCTCTATAAGTGCCCAATCAGTGATTTGCCGTCGGTTGGGCTGACCGTTCGGCTGGTTACTTGTACTGATGCACGCAACCGGGGAGCAGGTCACACTCTTGGCAAAGAAATTTCGACTTTCTTTCATACACCCGGTTTTAAGTCAGTTTTGAAAGCTTGGCGAAAGCTTGTTAACGGCGAGTCAAAAACAGACATAAGTCGATAGCTAACTAACAACTAACGTTCTTATAACGAGTTTGGTTGTACACCTATAAGCAAACGATACAAGGCGCTGTCAAAATCTTGCTAGTGTTACAGCCAGGTCTGCCAAATGACTGTTTTTTCAACCTTTTCCTAAAATTTGGCGCCAAGGAACAGTCATGAGCGAAGCGCCTGCGTTACGACGTTTATTGGTGGTCGATCCGTGCGACGACTGCCATCGCCTGTTACCGGGTTTACGCGCGGTAGGGTGGGATGTCGACAGTTGTACCCTGGAAAACGCTGCCGACCGCAGCTGTGATGTCGGGCTCTTGCGTTTGCAGCCCTTTCATCTGGAACGACCCGAAGCCGTTAAAGAACTGATCAGCCGCAGCGGCACCGAATGGATCGCCGTGCTCAATCAGGAAGTTCTGCGAATGCAGAACGTTGGCGACTTCGTTTGCGAATGGTTTTTCGATTTTCATACCTTGCCGTTCGACGTGTCACGGGTGCAGGTCACCCTCGGCCGGGCCTTCGGCATGGCGCGGCTGCGCGGGCAGGGCACGATCCACGTCGATCAGCCTGAACATGAACTGCTTGGCGACAGCAAACCGATCCGCGAACTGCGCAAGTTGCTCAGTAAACTGGCGCCCACCGAATCGCCAGTGTTGATCCGTGGCGAAAGCGGCACTGGCAAGGAACTGGTTGCGCGCACACTGCATCGCCAATCCCAACGCCACAGCAAGCCTTTTGTGGCGATCAATTGCGGGGCGATTCCCGAGCATTTGATTCAGTCCGAGCTGTTTGGCCACGAAAAAGGTGCGTTTACCGGCGCCCATCAACGCAAGGTCGGGCGCATTGAAGCGGCCAACGGCGGTACGTTGTTTCTGGATGAAATTGGCGATCTGCCGCTGGAATTACAAGCCAATCTGCTGCGGTTTCTGCAGGAGAAACATATTGAGCGAGTGGGTGGCAGTCAGCCTATTGCGGTGGATGTACGCGTGCTGGCGGCGACCCACGTCGATCTTGAGGCGGCAATCGAGAAGAAGCGCTTTCGGGAAGACCTGTATTACCGGCTCAACGTGCTGCAAGTCGTCACCGCGCCGTTGCGCGAACGGCATGGTGATCTGTCGATGCTGGCCAACCACTTCTCGCATTTCTATAGCCACGAAACTGGCCGCCGTCCGCGCAGCTTCAGCGAAGATGCGTTGATTGCCATGGGCAAGCATGACTGGCCCGGCAATGTGCGTGAATTGGCCAACCGCGTGCGTCGGGGCCTGGTTTTGGCCGAAGGCCGGCAGATCGAAGCGCGGGATTTGGGGCTGATCAGCCAGCATTCGATCGCCACGCCCATGGGCACCCTGGAAGACTACAAGACCCGCGCCGAACGCCAGGCCCTGTGCGACGTTTTGAACCGGCACAGCGATAATCTCAGCGTTGCAGCCAAAGTGCTCGGCGTTTCCCGGCCGACGTTCTACCGTTTGCTGCACAAACACCAGATCCGCTAGGGCGGGGGGCATGAAAAAGGCCCGCTGCGATCATCTCGCAGCGGGCCTTTTTCATGTAGGCAAGTTTAGAAGTAGTACGGGAATTTCAGGCTGAAGGAAAAGTCCGGCGCATCCTCGGTAATGCCGATCGACAAGTTGGGCACGATGGTCAGGTTGTCGGTGGCCGCAATGGTCATGCCGACGTTGAAGTAACCGGCGTTGGCGTCGCTGGACACCACCGATTCCCAATCCCCGCCATCCTGCTTCAATTTGCTCTTGCGCTGCACCAGGTCGGATACCGAGAACGACATACTCATCTTCTCGTTCAGTGCGAAGGCAATACCGGCGCCGATCTGGAAGCTGTCGCCGATCTTCACCTTGCCCGGGTTTTTCTGGTTGACGGTGGAGCTGATATCGTCGAACGACTCCTCGAGGTTGTGCGTATAGGACAGGCTGCCGAACAGCACGGCCGGGTCAAACGTCTTGACCAGCGAGATGCCCGGTGTGATCGACCAGACGCCGTTACCGGTCGGCAGGGTGTCAGGTACGAACAGGTTGGAGTTGGCGTCGGTCTGGCGCAGTTTGATCCCGAACGGATCCTTGCCGGTTGGCGCCTTGACCCGCAAGGTGACTACCGCATCCGGCGTGTTGACCGACTCGTCGAGGAACTTGTACGCAATACCGAAGTTGACGTCGCCGATGGTTGGATCCTTGGTGACGGTTTCCTCGGTGGTGACGCCCGCCGCACCCTCGTTGCCGCCGCCCGACTGATACGTCGACTCGCGGTACACCACGGGCACGTTCAAATCGAACTGCCAGCGATTGTCGAAGTTGTAGCGGCCTGTCAGGTCGAGCGTCCAGGTATCGGCCTTGATCCGGTCGAGGTTGATGTTGCCGAGAAAAATCGAGTCCAGTGCCAGAAAGCCGTTGAGAATCAGCTGGCGAGTGTCATAGCGCGAATAAGTGATGCCGGTTTCAACGCTGAATTTGCCACCGCCAAAAAAGCCGCTGGCCTCGTCATAGAGGTTGGATACGCTTTGCGCCGGTTGTGAATCGTCAGCCAGCGATTGCCCGTAAGAGGCGCCACTGCCCCCGGCGGCTCCTCCTGATGCTGCGGCGGCACCGGTGCCGGTGGCGACGCGATTGCCTTTCATGTCCGACGGCGATTTCGCCAGCCGTTTTGGTGGTGGGGCAGAGGGTTGATCTTCTACCTGGCGGACCCGTTGCTCGAGTACCGCCAGGGCTTTTTGTTGTACTTCGTATCGTTGCTTCAGCTCCAGAAGTTCCTGTTTCAGGGCCTCTACATCCGCGTTAGGAGCCGCTTGCAGCATCGCGGCAGGGATAAGAGTGCTCAAACACACTGCTGCGCGCAGTGATACTGATCGATACATGAATAAGCCGTCCCTTTAAGCCCAATGATCGAGAATCAGCGTAGTTCAATATCCAATACTGCGTAGGGCACCGAGTTGGGTCAGGTTGCAGTCCAGTGCACCGGCGCTTCTGCCGTTATTGTTGAGTACGACGTTGAGTTGAGTCAGGTTGTTGACCACGTTGGCGCTGCCCAGCAATCGAGTGTTCTGCAGCAAACCGCCCTGGGCGACCTGTTGCAGTGCAGTCCCCTGATTGCCGCTGGCTTGAATTGCCATTTGAACGCCGCCGCCAGTGGCCGAAACCGCGACACTGCCCGCAGCGTTGCTGCCATTGATGGTTTGTCCGGCGACCAGCGCCTGGCCTTGGGAAGGTGCCAATGCAGGTGCCTGACTGGCTTCTTTGACGTTGATTGCAACATTGTTGTTGGCGGTATTGCTGTCGCCGGCAGCACGTACGCTTTGCGTCACGCCCTGGCTGCTGTTGAGTCCCGCGCCACCGATAACGGTGCCCGTACCCAGCACAGGGACGCTGCCGTTGCCGGTCTCTTTGATGGTCGAGACGTAGAATTCCGGTTTGACCGTCGCGGCCTGAATCTGCATCGAGGTCGCGGCCCCGATCAAGTCACCGCTGGCGTTGCGCCAGGTACTGCTCATGACAATGCCGAAGCTGATAATTCGCCCCGGCATGACATAACGACCACGCAGCTCGGCGAGCTCATGGTCCTTGATTTCGATAGGTGTGAATCCTGCATTGGCATAGCCTGAAGCACTCGCCGCCAGGCAGGCGGCGGCCAGCCAGTATGAGGTTTTCATTTGCTGCTCCCGGGACATCCAGTCCCATTTCTATAATCGGCGATTAAAAGAAGTCGCTCTGTATGAACCCGAAATCCATCAATTCAGCATCTTTGACAGGGTTGAAGCCATCCAGCTGGTTCTTGGCCGTCAACGGTACCGGTGGACTGCGCAAGGCGTTGGCCTTGTCGTACCCGGGGCCGACGATGGCGAAGACAATGCCGTTCCAACCTTTGACAAAGTCATCGTGTTTGTAGCGCTTATGTCCCAGGACAGGGTCTCCGATATAAACCCACTCCTTGTCTGCACGCTGCAACACAACGAAATGCTTGTAGCCGCGAATATCTATCAGTACCACCACCGGAATCGTCACCGCTTCGAGCTTCTCGGGCGGTATCCGGTAGCCTCTGGCACGCATGCCGATGCTTTCCACGTAACGCTTCATGTCGAGCATGGAGAAACCTTGAGTACGAACAAGGTCCTGGTCTGCATTGACCAGCATGCCTTTGATGATGTGATCCTCATCGACGTCGAGCCAATAAGCCTGGCGTAACACCGTTGCCAGTGCGGCAGCGCCGCAACTGAAATCGGTTTTCTGTTCGACGATGTCGGCAAACTTGCGCTCACGAATGCTTTGCACGTCCTTGTAGACCAGTACGCCGCCCGGCAGGGCAGCCACAGGCATCTGCGCAGCCTGAGTCAGGCCACACAGGCAAAGCAAAGCGAAAAGAGCCGTTTTACGCATGATCGATACGCCTTTGCGGACTGAGGAAAAGCCCCGTTTCCGGGGCTTTCGTTTCGATCGCGATTACATGCAGGCTCTGCAGCCTGCGGCGATGGACAGCGAGTTGCTTTGTTGGTTGCCCACACCCGCCGAGACGTTGGCTCCGCCGTTGCCGGAGAAGTTGTTCATCGAGTTGGTCATGTTGGCATTGTTGACCACTGGCGCTTTCCAGCCGTCTTTGGTCATGACTTGCTGAGTGGTTACGCCAGCGAGGCCAAAGGTACCCACGGCTTCGAACTTGGCTTTCTGGTCATCGTTGCCGCCGTGGCCGCCGCCACGATTGCCCCAACCGCCGTGATCATTATCGTCTTCGATGGTTGCAGTGCCTTTTGCCTTGAACACGCCGGCAGCGGCATAGGTGCCGGTGAGGGTGTCGGTTTTGTAGGCCTGCACGCCTTTGTTTTCTACAACCAGGCCAGTGGAAGACTGGTTGGCAGAAGCAGCAGCCTGAGCTACGCGGCCACCGGATACGGCGATCGCCAGGTTGTTTTTCTGCTGGTTGAAGTTGCCGGCAGTGACGTTGATACCGATGTTGCCGGAACCATTGTTGCCTGCGTTGTTGAGATTGGCGTTGTTGAAGGTGGACGAGTTTTTCACATAGTTGTTGTTGTTGACTTGAGTAGCACTCGAGGCAGCAACAGCGTTGCCGAAGATGAAGCTTTCGTCAGCGGTGGCCAGTGCAGCAGCGTTGTCCTGCTGGTTGCCGTCGCCGCCTGCAACGTTGGCGCCCATGTTGCCGTTGGAACCGTTGAGCGAATCACTGGCATTAGCGTTGTTCAGAGTGCCCTGGTTTTTCACCACGTTGCCGTCGCTGTCTTGCACGTCAAGCACAGCGGCGCCGGCGCCTGCGGTGATTTGCAGCAGTTGTTCCAGGGTTGGGCCTTTAGGCTGGTTATTACCATGCCCGTTGCCGTGCCCATTACCATGATCGTCATCACGACCGCCTGCCTGTGCTGCGATTGCCATCACTGCTGCAAGTGCGAAAACCAGTGGTTTGAGAGCCATTGTAGGTTTCATGGTGTTTCTCCATCGTGCTTATTAGTTGGTTAAGTGTTGGTACTTTCTAATTGCACTGCTTTTTATTTGGGTCAGTCTGCGACCCGGATGCTCAGGGTGTTAGCCATACGGTTCCCCACCCCGGCACTCTGGTTCACCTGGATTACCCCGCGGCTGCCGGTGAAGGCCTGATCACTTGTCGTGACCTGGCGACTGCCGATTGAGGTACCAGTTGCTCCTGAGCTCGGTAACAACGCCACGTTCTGTTGCGAAAGGGCGCTATCGTCAATGCTCTGCGGGGCAGCACTGATGCTGACACGCGTCACATTGGCCATTTGGTTGTTGGCCCCGGCGCCCTGGTTGACACCCAGAATTCCGTTGCCATTACTGAAAGAGTTGCCGCCGATGTTGGCGGTGGCGTTCATCGAGCGATCGGCAGGTGTGTCGATCCTCTGAATGACGCGGGTGCTGGCCTGAGATTCGGTACCGATGGCGATCGCCTTGGTATTGGCTTGTTGCATCTGGTCACCGGCGGCCTGGTTGACGTTGAAATTGCCGCGGTATTGCATGCCTGAATCCTGAATGTTTGCGCTGTTGACTGAATTCGGGTCAGCCATGGCGCTGGTGCAACCGAGCACGGCGAGGAGAAGGAGAGTGCGATTCATCTCATTGGCCTCCGGCCATGCGGGTCAAGGGGGCCAGGCCAGTGCTCATGGCACGGTTGACGGTATTGGAGATCGAGCCGCCGGCACCGCCGCCGGTGCCAGTCCTCATGCCCGGCAAGCCGTTGGTGTTGGTCAGCGTGTTCATCCCCGGCAGGTTCGAAGCAGGCGTGTTCATGTTGCCGCGTATCGAAGAACCACTGGCGACCCCGGCGAAGTCACCGTCACTGAGTTCAGTGCTGCTCAGGCTCTGGTTGATTCGAGCGGAGGGGTTGGCATTGACTGTCGTCGGGTAGGGGTCTTTGCCGCCATTGCGACCGATAGGGATAGGCTGAACATCGCGATCTAGGACGATCACACCATTGCCTTCGGCCTGAACGTTGAAACTGATAAACGCGCTAGCCGCTGATCCGATCAGCAGAAGGCAGGTCATGCTTTTTTGGATATTCCCCACGGCTGCAATTCCTTCTTCAGTGGGCTGCCCTTGTCAGCGTTATGAAGGTGATAGCGAAAGCTGTGCCGCTTTTGAATTGTTGTTATTTTCCAATGAGTTATCAGTAAAACGCGCAGAGTCGATGCACAGTGTGTTTCAGCGTTGAAACACACGCAGTCTCGCCAGCCTGTCAATTGGCTAAACAAAGCTCTGGAACAAGGGTTTGCGGGGATGTGTATCAGTGGCGTAACAAGTGCCATGACAAAGCGATGAATAGCGTTGAAACGGCCCCTCTGCACTCGGGCGAGTGTTTCAGGAATGGACAGTCTTCCCCCAAAACAGGGTGAAACAGTGAGCCTGGCGCCCCGTCAGTCGGCCAACAGGCGCGCAACGGCCGCGAAGGCCTGGGCCTTTCGCTCGGCCCAGTCGCCCTGAATGATCTGGCACGGTTGCCGATGCTGTTGCAGCCAATCGCGCGTGGCCTGGAAGAAAGTGAGGCGCTGATCCAGATCCGGCTGGCAGCGCTGACCGTCATCGGTCCAGTCAATCCGCTCCGGCGAAAGGAGCAGGTGCAAGTCGTAATGGCGCGCCAGCAACTCGCCTTCCAGCCAGTCCGGGCACGCGCCAAACAGGGTCTGGCTCCAGAGAATATTGCTCAACAAGTGGGTGTCGAGAATCAGCAGGGCAGGTTGTTGCGCCCGCGCCTGATCTTCCCATTGCAGTTGTCCGCGGGCGATCTCGGGGATGTCGGCCAGGCAGGTGTCACGCGGATTCTGCTCGATAAACCAACGCACGTACTCGTCCACCCGCAAACCGCCAAACTGTTGCTCAAGGCCTGCCGCCAGCCAGCTCTTGCCGGTGGATTCCGGGCCGGTCAGCACCACGACCTTCATGTGCGCAGTGCCGGGTCGGCGCGCCATTCACGAAAGCCCTGAATGGCAATCACGGTGAACAGCGCGTACAGGCCCGCGGTGAGGTAAAGCCCCTTATAAAGGAACAGGCCGACAAAAATCACATCCAGCACGAACCACAGTGCCCAGCATTGCAGGCGTTTCTGCGCCATCCATAACTGAGCAACCAGGCTGAAACCGGTGAGCGCCGCGTCGAGCCACGGTTGCGCTGCGTCAGTCCAGTGCGCCATGGCCGCACCCAGCAATACACTGCCGACAGCGCCGACACCCAAGCCAAGGGCTATCGAACGAGCATCCAGGCGCGTGACCTGACGCCCGTCATGCATCGTCCCGGCGCGGGTCCATTGCCACCAGCCATAAACTTGCAGGGCGGCGTAGATCACTTGCAGCAACATGTCCGAATACAGCTTCACTTCAAAGAAGATCCAGCTATAGAGCAGCACCATGACCAGCCCGATCGGCCAGCACCACGGATTCTGTTTGACCGTCAGCCACACGGCGATGACACCGAGAGCGGCGGCAAACAGTTCAAGCCCGGACATGTGGGTTCCTTGAGGGGAGTTGAAAGAGGTGGCGGATTGTACTGTATTCGCCAGAACACTGAAGGACCCTGTAGGAGTGAGCTTGCTGGCGAGTGTGTCGGCCCACTCAACACTGATGCTGAATGTTGCGCCCCCATCGCTGGCAAGCCAGCTCCCACAGGGATTTATGTGGCACTCAGGCTTTGTGGCACACCGCTAAAGCCTGCCAGCTTATGCAGTGCTCAGCCTATGAGCACGCCGCCAAAGTCTGCCAGCTCACACAGGGATTTATGTTGTGCTCACAGAAAATGGCACTGCACAAAAACCTGTGGGAGCTGGCTTGCCAGCGATAGCGGTGGGGCAGGCGACATCTCCCAACCGACAAGCCGCTATCGCGAGCAAGCGCGCTCCCACAGGTTATGTACTAAACGCGGAACTGGCGCAGCAGGCCGTTGAGTTGTTCGCTCAACTGCCCAAGTCTTACGCTCGCCGCACTCGACTGTTCCGCCGCCATGGCCGTGCTGTGAGAAAGCCCCGCCGCCTGGGTAACGTTCTGGTTGATGTCCTCGACCACATGCGCCTGTTGCAGTGTGGCGCTGGCAATCGACGCGTTCAGGCCACTGAGGTTGCGCAACGCCTGGCCGATGGCATTCAGGCTCGCGCCCGCGAGCCCAGCCTGTTCAATGGTCAGTTGCGACGCCTTGCTGCTGTCACCGATGACCTTCACCGCCGCCTCGGAATGATTTTGCAGGCGTTCGATCATCGACTGGATTTCCGCTGTCGACTTCTGCGTACGCTGCGCCAGCAAACGCACTTCATCCGCCACCACGGCGAATCCACGACCCTGTTCACCGGCCCGTGCCGCTTCGATCGCTGCGTTGAGGGCAAGCAGGTTGGTTTGCTCGGCAATCGAGCGAATCACCTCCAGCACGCTGCCGATCTGGGTACTTTCGGTGGCCAAGGTGCGAATCACCTCGACCGCTTGGTCAATGGTGCCCGAGAGCTTGTCGATCTGTTGCAGGCTGCCGTCGATATTGATCTGGCCCTGTTGCGCCTGCGCCTCGGCATCACGCATTTCGGTGGCCGCATGCTCGGCGTTTTTCGCCACGTCCTGGACGCCGTAAGTCACCTCGTTGATCGCGGTGGCCACCAGCTCCATTTGTTGCGATTGCTGCTGGCTACGTTGCTGGGCTTGCGAGGCATCGTTGCCCAGTTCGCTGGACGATTGACCGAGCGCACTGGCCGACACCTGCAACTCACCGATCACCCGGCGCAATTTGGCGGTAAACGCATTGAAGTGGTGAGCCAGTTCGGTCACTTCGTCCTTGCCGTGGGTATCGAGGCTGCGGGTCAGGTCACTTTCGCCGCTGGCGATGTTGGCCATGGCGTTCACGGTTTCCTGCAAGGGACGCACGATGCTGCGCGCGATCAGGATCACCAGCAGAGCCATGATCACGGCAATCGCCAGGCCAATCACCGTCGCCTTGATCACCTGGCCCTGGAATTCGGCCTGCACATCGTCTACGTACACGCCGGAACCGAGCACCCAGCCCCACGGTTCGAACAGCTTGACGTAGGAGGTCTTGGCCACCGGCTCACTCGCGCCCGGTTTCGGCCAGCGGTAGTCGACCATGCCGGCGCCTTTGGACCGGGCAATCGCGACCATCTCGTTGAACACCGCAAAACCGTCCGGATCGCGGATGGCCGAAAGATTCTGGCCTTCGAGTTTGGGATTGGTCGGGTGCATGACCATCACAGGGGTGAGGTCGTTGATCCAGAAGTAATCGCTCTGGTCATAACGCAGCCCACGGATGGCAGTGAGGGCCTGTTTCTGCGCGGCCTCTTTAGTCAGCGTGCCGGCGGTTTCCAGGTCGTGGTAATAGGTCAGCAGGCCGCTGGCGGTCTGCACCACGTGTTGGGTTTTCTGGGCTTTGGCGTGATACAGGTCGTCGTGGATCTGCTTGAGCATCAACACGCCCAAGGTCAGCAACATGACCACCGCCACAATCAAGATGAGCCACAAGCGTCGGCTGATCGACACACTGCGCAAGCTGTTCATAACGCTGTCACTCCGGATTCTTTTTCTTGTAATTAACGACCGCCAGCATCCGATCACGATTTCGCGAGCGGGCCTACGCGACCCAAGTCGTATAACGCGGCAGCGCTATTAAGGCTTGTCTGTTAGGATTTCGGCCCCGCGCGTGAAAACCTGAATCGAAGTTGATATTTCACGGAATTTTGACCCGTTCGTAGGGATCCTGTGCGCGCGGAATCGGTCCAGCATTAACCAGCTACGCTGATCGCAGTGAACGTAAAAAATACTATCGGGGCATGCCCGCGTGCATCGCTCTTTGGGGGATTGATGGATCTTTGGACCGCCTTGCAGGCATTGATACTAGGAGTTGTAGAAGGGCTGACGGAGTTTTTGCCCATTTCCAGTACCGGACACCAGATCATTGTTGCCGACCTGCTCAACTTCGGCGGCGAACGGGCAATGGCGTTCAACATCATTATTCAGCTCGGCGCGATTCTCGCCGTGGTCTGGGAATTTCGCCGCAAGATTATCGACGTGGTCATTGGCTTGCCGACCCAGCCAAGTGCGCGGCGCTTCACGGCTAATCTGCTGATCGCGTTCTTGCCAGCCGTGGTGTTGGGGGTGATTTTTGCCGACCTGATCCACGAATACCTGTTCAACCCGATCACTGTTGCGGCGGCGTTGGTGGTGGGCGGTGTGATCATGCTGTGGGCGGAAAAGCGTCAGCACGAAGTGCATGCTGAAACGGTCGATGAGATTCGCTGGAGCGACGCCCTTAAAATCGGCTTCGCCCAATGTCTGGCAATGATTCCCGGCACTTCGCGTTCCGGCTCGACGATCATTGGCGGCCTGCTGTTCGGCCTGTCGCGCAAGACAGCCACCGAGTTCTCGTTCTTCCTCGCCATGCCGACCATGGTCGGTGCCGCGGTGTACTCGGGCTACAAGTATCGCGATCTGTTTGTGCCGGCGGATTTCCCGGTGTTTGCCATCGGTTTCGTCACCGCGTTTATCTTCGCGATGATCGCGGTGCGCGGTCTGCTCAAGTTCATCGGCAGCCATAGCTACGCGGCATTCGCCTGGTATCGGATTGTGTTCGGGCTGGTGATTCTGGCGACGTGGCAGTTCGGCTGGGTGGACTGGTCGGCGGCCAAGGCATGAGTGATTCGCGCGCGCGCCGCCCTGAAGGTCGGCCGTCCGGTGGCGGTATTCAGAACCTGAAACTGAAGCTGGTCGTCCTGTTGATCGTCTGCGCATTGCCGTTGGCAGGCTCGCTGTCGATGTGGCTGAGCGGCATTTCTCTGGTGCCGCTGGCGGCGTATGGGATTGTCAGCGTGTTGGCGTTTTTCATGTACTGGGCGGACAAGCGCAAGGCTCGCAACGATGCGTGGCGTACGCCGGAAAACATCCTCCATGCGCTGGAACTGGCTGGCGGCTGGCCGGGTGCGTTGATTGCCCAACAGGTGTTCCGACACAAGACGCGCAAGGTGTCTTTTCAGGTACTGTTCTGGGTGATCGTTGTGTTGCATCAGGTGTTCTGGATCGACCAGTTGTTCCTCGGCTCGAACCTGTTATCCCTCATCTGAACCCACGCAAACCCTTGTAGGAGCTGCCGAAGGCTGCGATCTTTTGATCTTGAATTAAAAGCCAAGATCAAAAGATCGCAGCCTTCGGCAGCTCCTACAGGGGTGAAGTGTTAAGCAACAATGCCGCCATAGCGAGGTGTTAAAGCAGCAATCCGATCCGGGTTTTCTTCGGCAACTTGCTCACCACCAACTGATGCGACCGTTGCAGCAACCCTTGCAATTCCTCGGTGCCCAGCGGGTAGGGCGGATGCATGATGATCCACTGTGCCCTTGCCAGATAAGGAGCCGGATGAATCCCGGGGCGGTCGCAATGGCCTAAAAACAGATCCTTGTCGACCTTGAACGCCAGCGAATCCCCACGCAGCCCTTGCAAGGCAAACATCTTGTTGCCGGCAATCGAAAATACGCGCACGCCACCCCACTTGTAGTCCTCGCGCGCGCCGGGCAATGCCAGACAAAACGCGGCGACGTCCGCTTCGCTCATTTTTCCCTTGCTCATAACAACCGCTCCCCACAGGCATTGAACGACTCGACCAGGTGATCAATCCACGCACGCACCGCCGGCATGACCCCGCGTCGATGCGGGTACACCGCTTGCAGCCAACCGCCGGGCAGCGACCATTCTGGCAGCAACTGCACCAGCGCGCCGCTTTCCAGCTCGGCCTCGCAATACATCATGGGCAGTAACGTGAAGCCCTGGCCGGCCAGGACACAAGCCTTGCGCACGACAAAATCGTCGATGCCCAGCCGTGCTTCCATGCTCAGCTCGAAACTGGTGCCCTGTTGATCGAGCAAACGCACATGCACCAGCCGATCGGCCTCAAGCGCCCCGAGCACCGGCAAGTTCTTCAGGTCTTGCGGGTGGCTGATCGACTGGCCTTGCATGAATGTCGGGCTGGCCACGACCACCATTTGCGCCTGACGCAGACGGCGCGTGACCAGTAACGGGTCTTCATCGCCCAACTCGCGCACGCGCAGGGCAACATCAAATCCTTCGGCGACCAGATCGACCCGACGATTGAGGAGCACCACTTCAAGTTGCACCTGAGGGAATTTGCCGAGGAAGTCGCTGATCACCCACGGCAGCATTTCATGCGCCAGGCCGGTGGGGCAGGACACCCGCAAACGTCCCCGCGGTTCGCTGGACATGCTGGCGACGGCTTCGTCGGCCATTTCCGCTTCAAGCAGCATCGCCTGACAGTGACGCAAATAACGCTCGCCGACCGCAGTGAGGTTGAGTTGGCGTGTGGTGCGCTGCAGTAAACGCGCACCGAGACGCTCTTCCAGTTCGGCGATGCGCCGCGACAGTCGTGACTTGGGAATCCCCAGCAAACGGCCGGCCGCCGCAAAACCGCCAGCCTCGACGACTTTGGCGAAATAGTAGAGATCGTTGAGATCTTGCATGGTTGATATCCAACTGTTCTATCAGTGGGACGAACTATCGCATTGCTGGCGGCTAATCAGCTATTGGTTTGTTGCGTAGGATTGTCTCCATTCCGTCGCCACCGGCGATTCATTCCAGGGGATTCCACATGAAACTGCTGCATATCGATTCGAGCATTCTGGGCGACAACTCGGCTTCCCGTCTGTTGAGCAGCGAAGTCGTCAAAGCCTGGCAAGCCGCTGAGCCAAGCGCTGTGGTGACTTACCGCGACCTGGCCGCTGACGCCATCAGCCATTTCTCGTCGACCACGCTGGTTGCCGCCGGCACCACCGCTGAACTGCGCAACGCTGCACAGCAACACGAAGCCGACCTCAGCGCTTCGACGCTGGCCGAGTTCATCGCTGCTGACGCTGTAGTGATCGCTGCACCGATGTACAACTTCACCGTACCGACCCAACTCAAGGCGTGGATCGACCGTGTTGCCGTTGCCGGTCAAACCTTTCGCTACACCGAAGCCGGCCCCGAAGGCCTGTGCGGCGGCAAGAAAGTAGTGATCGTTTCCACCTCTGGCGGCATTCACGCCGGTCAGGCCAGCGGTATCGCCCACGAAGAATATCTGAAGCTGGTATTGGGTTTCCTTGGCATCACCGACATCGAAATCGTCCGTGCCGAAGGCTTGGCGTACGGTGACGAAGTGCGCAACAACGCCATGACCGCCGCGCAAGCGAAGATCAGCGAGCAACTGTTCGCCGCCGCTTAAGGCTTGCGTAAGAAACAGCTGATGTTCAGGCAGCCCCCAAAAAACTCTGTATTCTGGTTCCGCAAGGGCCAAATACGGAGTTTTTTGTTTCTGGCTGTTACATAATCTGGCCCGGGTTATGCAGTCAAACGATCAGCGTCTGAGTCCAATGTTGTGACCTGTGCACCGAATCTACGGGTTTCTGGTCTCACACTGCAACGGATCTTTCGATTGAGTCACAACAGGGTGGGGCGTCCGGTGATACGTCTTTGTGCAACGTTACTGATTTGCCTGCTCGGCAGCCTGATTACGGTGCAGGCGGCGCCCGGGCGCCATCCTGTCTGGAGCGTTGGTTACCACGAGATGACGTTCCTCGATCCGCTCGACTTGCAACCGATGCGCGCCATCGCGTTCTATCCCTCCAGCGACCGCGAACACCTGAGCCTGCTCGAGGGGTATTCGGTCGAAGCCGGCGAAGACACCAAGGTCGCCATTGGCCGATTCCCGATGCTGATGCTGTCTCATGGCAACACCGGCACGCCGCTGGCCCTGCACGATCTTGCCACGTCACTGGCGCGCAAGGGGTTCGTCGTGGTGGCGGTGATTCACCCCGGCGACAATTCCAGGGATCACAGCCGACTCGGCACCCTGAGCAATCTTTATGGGCGGCCGATCCAGATTTCCGAAGCGATTACTGCGACCCTTGGCGACCCCATGCTGGCGCCGTTCGTCAATGCTGAACAGGTTGGCGTGATCGGCTATTCGGCCGGGGGCGAGACAGCGTTGATTCTCTCGGGGGCGCAACCGGATCTGGATCGCCTGCGCCGCTATTGCCAGGAACGCCCGGACGACCGCGATGCCTGCAACACCCAAGGCGAGCTCATTGTTGACCGTGATGACTTGCAACCGGTGGCCGACCCACGCGTGCATGCCTTGTTGCTGATGGCGCCGCTCAGCCTGAAATTCGGCCGACATACGCTGGCTGACGTGCATGTGCCCGTGCTGCTGTACAGCGGTGATGGCGACAAGCTGGTGGCTTTCGATAAAAACGCTGCCGCACTGGCGCGCAAACTGCCGACTGCCCCGGACTTCAAATTGCTGGCCGGGGCAGGGCACTTTGTGTTCATGGCGCCGTGCAACGAAGAGCAGATCATTGCCATGCCGGCGTTGTGCACGGATGCAGATGGGGTTGATCGCAAAGACATCCATCGCAATCTGATTTCCGAGGCCGGCCGATTCTTCGCCCATGCCCTGGGCCGGCCTACACGGGCGGGTATGCAGACTGCGGATCAGTAACCCATAAGATCAAAAGATCGCAGCCTTCGGCAGCTCCTACATTTGGATGGCGTACACCCTGTAGGAGCTGCCGAAGGCTGCGATCTTTTGATCCCGCTTTTCAACCCACTGCCCGGCGCTTGAGCATCAAGGTCAACCCCAGTCCCGTCACAGACAACAGCGCCGCACTGAAGAAAATCCACGAATACCCCAGATTCAACGCCACCGCCCCCATTAACGGCCCGGCAACCGCCAGTGCCAGATCAAAGAACACCGCGTAGGCACTCAACCCGGCACCGCGACTGGAACTCGGTACCTGCTTGATCGCCTCCACGCCCAGTGCCGGATACACCAACGACAGGCCAAACCCCGCCAGTGCGGCGCCGATCAATGCAAACGCGGTGGAGGGCGCGAGCCACAGCATCACCAGCCCCACGGTTTCAACGGCAATGCAGACGATGGCCGAGGTGAAGCCGCCGAATCGACTGATTGCCGAAATAAACATCAGCCGCGACACGATGAAGCACACCCCGAACACCGTCAGGCAATACGCCGCGCCGCTCCACCCGCGGTTGAGGTAATAGAGTGTGATAAATGTGGTGAGTGTGCCGTAGCCGATTGAGGCCAGCGTGAGGCTCGCGCCAAACGGTGCAATCCGCCCGAACACAGCCCAAAACGGCAGACGCTCACCGCGTATCACCGGTACCGAAGGTTTGTTACGAATCAACAGCAACGCCCCCGCCGCCAGTACCGACAGCGAAATACCGAGGCTGGCGAAACCGTATTCGGCCACCATCACTACCCCCAGCGGCGCACCAATCGCAATGGCGCCATAGGACGCGATACCGTTCCAGCCGATGGACCTGGCGGTGTGCTCGACCCCGACCTGGCCCATGCACCAACTGATGGTGCCGACACCGATCAGCCCCTGCGCAATGCCCAGCAACAATCGCCCGAGAATCAGAATCAACAGGCTCGGCAGCGGATAGCTTTGCAGCAGCGTTGACAACAGTGTCAGCGCGCCACTGAGCACAATCCCCAGCAAGCCATACACGATCGCCCGTTTGGTGCCGATGGTGTCAGACATGCGCCCGGCCATAGGCCGGCTGAGCAGGGTGGCCAGGTACTGCGAGCCGATCACCAGTCCGGCAATGATCGCGCTGAAACCCAGTTGTTCATGAACATAACCAGGCAGCACCGCAATCGGCAGCCCGATGCAGAGGAAGGCAATAAAGGTATAGAAAACGATAGAGACGATCTGCACGGTGATCGCCATGGAGCGTTGCGGTGGCAGTTGCTGCGCAGACATGAGGACTCGTTCGCGGGCGGCGGTGGGAGAATTCGCATCATGGCGTGGGTGTGGAATAAAAGGAAGCTGGCTAACTATTTTTCCGGAAATGCATTCCCCTGTGGGAGCGAGCCTGCTCGCGAAGGTGTCTGCACCAAAAAATGACTGACCCTGAAATGCAAAAAGCCCTGTCACATGGACAGGGCTTTTAACTTATCGCTGGCAGCTGAAAACTAGTAGCTGCTTTTAAAACACCACACCTTGGCTACGCAGGTAATCATCGTACGTACCGCTGAAGTCGGTCACGCCGTCCGGGCTCAGCTCGATGATGCGAGTGGCCAGGGACGATACGAACTCACGGTCGTGGCTGACGAAGATCAGCGTGCCCGGGTAGTTTTCCAGCGCCAGGTTCAGCGCTTCGATCGATTCCATGTCCAGGTGGTTGGTCGGTTCGTCCATGATCAGCACGTTCGGCTTTTGCAGGATCAGCTTGCCGAACAGCATGCGGCCTTGCTCACCACCGGAAATCACCTTCACCGACTTGAGGATTTCGTCGTTGGAGAACAGCATCCGACCCAAAGTGCCACGGATCACTTGCTCGCCCTGAGTCCACTGACCCATCCAGTCGAACAGGGTCATGTCGTCTTCGAAGTCGTGCGCGTGATCCTGAGCGTAGTAGCCCAGCTCGGCGGCATCGGTCCACTTGACGCTACCGGCATCCGGAGTCAGTTCGTTGACCAGGGTACGCAGCAGCGTGGTCTTGCCGATACCGTTCGGGCCGATGATCGCGACGCGCTCGCCGGCTTCAACCTGGAAGCTGAAATCCTTGAACAGCGGCTTGCCGTCAAAACCTTTGGCCATCTTCTCGACCATGACAGCCTGGCGGTGCAGCTTTTTGTTTTGATCGAAGCGGATGAACGGGCTCACGCGGCTCGAAGGCTTGACCTCGGCCAGCTGGATCTTGTCGATCGCCTTGGCGCGGGAAGTGGCCTGCTTGGCTTTCGAGGCGTTGGCCGAGAAGCGGCTGACGAACGATTGCAGCTCGGAAATCTGTGCTTTCTTCTTGGCGTTGTCCGACAGCAGTTGCTCGCGGGACTGGGTCGCCACGGTCATGTACTCGTCGTAGTTGCCCGGGAACAGGCGCAGCTCGCCGTAATCCAGGTCAGCCATGTGCGTGCACACGCTGTTCAGGAAGTGACGGTCGTGAGAGATGATGATCATCAGGCTGTTACGCTGGGTCAGAATGTTTTCCAGCCAGCGAATGGTGTTGATGTCCAGGTGGTTGGTCGGTTCGTCGAGCAACAGCACTTCCGGATCGGAGAACAGTGCCTGAGCCAGCAACACGCGCAGTTTCCAGCCTGGCGACACTTCGCTCATCGGGCCGAAGTGCTGCTCGATGCCGATACCCAGGCCCAGCAGCAGTTCACCGGCACGGGATTCGGCGGTGTAGCCGTCCATTTCGGCGAATTCGGTTTCCAGCTCGGCCACGGCCATGCCGTCTTCTTCAGACATTTCCGGCAACGAGTAGATGCGATCGCGCTCGGCCTTGACCTTCCACAGCTCTTCGTGACCCATGATCACGGTATCGATCACGGTGAATTCTTCGTAGGCGAACTGATCCTGGCGCAGCTTACCCAGGCGTACGTTCGGCTCGAGCATGACCTGGCCACCCGTCGGGTCAAGGTCACCGCCGAGGATTTTCATGAAGGTCGACTTGCCGCAACCGTTGGCGCCGATCAGGCCATAACGGTTACCCGCGGCAAATTTGACGGAAACGTTTTCGAAGAGCGGCTTGGCGCCGAACTGCATCGTGATGTTAGCTGTGGAGATCAATTACCTTACCTATCAATGGGTTAGAGCTGGTCTTTTTTGCCTGATACCGATTTGATACCAATCTGGAGCTTTTCCAGCTCCCCCCAGTCTGAGCTTGAGTTGAGCCAACGCGCATACGTCGTCAGCAACATTTGGACGCTGTGGCCAAGCTGCTGAGCGATGAATGCGGGGTTCATGTTGGACATTAAGCATATTGTCGCATAAGTATGACGGCAGTTGTACGGCGGCCGATGAGGCAGCGCTAAAGCCTTCAGCGCTGGCCTCCACTGCTTGTGCAGGTCCGACGTCTGTTTGATGTACTCGCTGTTCTTCGAAGGCGGGAACACGTAGGGCGTTGTTTTGATCTTGCCGATGCCGTTTGCACGACGCTCTGCGTATTGACGGGCGAACTCGAGCGCGTGCAGCGCTCGTTCATTCAGCAGAACAAAGCGGTCCTTGTTGGTCTTGGTTCGCTCCTCGACAAGGCCAAGCGCTACGGTGCGGCAGACATGTACCTGGCGTTTCACCAGGTCGACAAACAATGGGCGCAGGAGCTGCACAGCGACGAGGTGGCCGCCGGTTACTCGGGCGGCAATATGGTCGCCATGATGATGGAGAGCGGTGGCCAGCTCGTGCGCGGCAGGCGTGGGAGCAGGGTGCCTCTGGAAGCCTCACTGGACATCGAGCGCATCGTGAAGAAACGCCTCGATCCCGAGTTGATGACGGTGGTCCAGGTGCATTACTTCCAGCCTGATGCGCCTTTGACTGCGCGTCTGGCTGAGAGTGGCTGCACACGCAACCTCTACTACCAGCGCCTGCATGACGCTCACATCGTGGTTGAGCACTTCCTCCTGGAGGAAGCGGCTTGATCGTGGGCATTACTTTGGCTCACGCCGTCCCACTGGCCTGCCTCCGTCCCACTGCTTTTTGCGGTGGTGGGACGGGCGCAGGCCCCGTCGTTGTTGGGCTGTCCCACCGTCCCACCTTTTTCATGTCTCCCGCCCGTGTATGCGTAGCGGGCATCAATGCGCGTGTTCACGCGCACGCGTGTTTTTAAATATTCTCTCTATACACGAGAAAGGAGAGTTAAAAGTAGGACGGTGGGGCCAAGCCCCAATCTATGGGGCTTTCGGACGTCCCACCTAGTTTTAGAGAGGTGGGACGCATGGGACGCCAGAAAAGCAAAAGACAGCCGGGATAGATATTCACCGACATTCGCCAGCCGTTCACCGGGCGTAACCCACACATTCACCGGATGGCATTAAAACGGTCTTGCTGCCACCAGAATCGACCTGTAAAAAGGGGCCATCTTCGATGGGTGCGACCGCAAAGCGCGGCAGGCCATCCACCACCTGACCCGGCCATTGCGCCGGGTCTTTTTGTTTAAGGGGCAGCGCAATGACGAACGAGCAACAGGCACTGGCAGAGATGCCGATCTGGTTGGTGATTGCCCTGTCCCTGGTTGGCGGTGTGTCCGGCGAGATGTGGCGCGCTGACAAGGATGGGGCACGAGGCTGGGCATTGTTGCGCCGCCTCGCACTTCGGTCCGGCGCCTGCATCGTCTGCGGCGTGTCAGCAATGATGTTGCTGTTCGGCGCGGGCTTATCGATCTGGACGGCGGGCGCCCTGGGTTGCCTGACCGCGATGGCCGGCGCCGATGTCGCCATCGGCTTGTACGAGCGCTGGGTGGCCAAGCGGCTGGACCTGAGCGAGGCCGAGCCGAAGGCATGAGCCGAGCAGGCCGGGTAGGGCGCCGAATTTACGGGTCCTCCCTGAGGGCCGCCCCCTACACGGGTTATCGAACTCGCGGAATCTCTCTAGCTGAAACCTTTGCAGGGATGTCCGTCTTTCCAAACGGATGGGGCAGGGCATGGCACTCGGATGCAGGCTCGACCGACCGGACCGGGCAGAAAACTGCCGGGGACCCTGGGGACTTTCAAAGGACACGGGGTCGGAAACCCGCGGGATCTTGTTAGTGGGAGGTCTGCCAGCTTACTGAAATTTCAATCCACTGAAATCTTGAAAGGATTCATTGAAAAAGCCGCTGAAAAGGAGAGCTTATGAACGCAGTCACGTACCTGTCCAAAAGCGCCTTCGCCGCGCACATCGGTCGGTCACCGAGTTACATCACCTGGCTCAAGGAAAACGGCCGGCTGGTCCTGTCACCCAATGGCAAGCAGGTCGACGTGCTGGCCACTGAGGCGTTGATCCGTGATACCGCTGACCCGAGCAAGGCCGCCGTCGCTGCTCGCCACCAACAGGAGCGGCTTCAGCGTGATGTGTACAGTCACGTCGCAGCCCAATCCGAGCTGACTAACATGGCTGCGCCAGCGCCCGCTGATCCTGCGCAAGGGCAGACTCCAGACTTTCAGAAAGCACGAGCGCATCGCGAGCATTACCTGGCGCGGATGGCAGAGATGGAGTTTCGCAAAGCGCAGGGCGAACTGGTGGAAATCGGCTTTGTGCAAAAAGCTGCTTTTGAAACGGCACGTTCGCTCAATCATTCGCTGATGAGTATGTCGCCTCAATTGGCACCGCAACTCGCTGCCTTGTCGGATCCATGGGAAGTGGAGCGGCAGTTGACTGCCGCATTGCGCCAGCGGCTAGACGAAGCGTGTCAGGTGTCCAGCGACGATTTTGGATTTGAACTCAACGAGTGCTAACTGTATGCGATGAGAGCTCATCGGTGGACAACGTGACCCACATTGACCGCTTTTAGCCGATAGCTGCCGTTCACCGATGACTGCTTTCGGCCAATAGCTACCATTCACTGAAGGCTGCTTACGACCATAGCTGCCGGTCAGAACTGGTGTATGAGGCCGATAGGTTAAAACTCAAAAACGTTTTCTATTATGTCCTCAATCAAAAGAGATCGAGAGATTGAATTGCGGTGATGATCTTGAGATAAGCAGCTACGACTCAAGATATAATTTTGGTGTGGATATTCTGAATTTATTCAATCGGGTTTTTTTTGATATATGAGACCTGTTCAGGGGCTGTGAATCACGTCGCCATTTTAAATGTCGTGAATGTCGGGGTGACGTCACCGCATAATATGGAATTTTTAATATTTTTCGTGTTCTTTTCAGTTCAAGAAAATTCTTGGATGAGAACAAGCTTCGTCTTGTATATCCCGGTTATCTATGAGGCTAGATTGTTGTGGCGCTTTATTCAACGCCAATCAACATAGCGATGCCTATAGGGATTCTTCATCCAATGAAAACACTTAAGTTTGTTCTGCTAACTTCGGCAATCAGTGCATTAACTAATACCGCGCTGGCAGCTGATGGCACCATCAATTTCACTGGCGAAATTATCGCCGCTTCCTGCGTCGCATCTTCTGGTGCGGGTACATCTGTGGGCGGTGGCGTTGGCAATCAGACCGTTGACGTGAATTTGGGCAAGGTGAGCCTGGACTCTCTCACTGGGTCTGCGGGTGGGGGTATTGCCGCTGGTAAATCGATCAACCTGAATCTGGATTGCGGTAATACTGCTGCCGGTTTGACCACCGTCAAACTCGGTTTTGACCCGATGGCCGGCTCTGGCATCGATCAGAAGAACAATAGTCTGTTGAAGACAACAGGCTCCGCTAAAGGTGTTGGCATCGGGATGTACGACGCTAACAACAATCTGATCAATCTTTCCGCGAACGAAGCGTACTCCAGTGATTTGGTCAAGAGTGGTGAAGATGAGAACACTAAGTACACCGCGAGCCTGACCATGCGTGCTGCTTACGTTGCCAATGGCGATGAACTGGAAGTGGGCACAGCCTTCGGTACGCTGCCTTTCACGCTGAGTTACGAGTAACTGTTCCGTGCGGAGTGTGATGCTCCGCCTTTCACGAGGTTATGAATGAACGCCACGTTAGTTTTACGCTGCGTCCTGCTGGCGGCGCTGTTTGCCTGCCCTGGTATTTGTGTGGCGGGCATCCAGGTGAGCGGCACACGGATCATCTTCCCCGCGTCCGATCGTGAAGCCACCATTCAAGTGCGTAATGAAGGCGCTGAAGACACCATGATCCAGTCTTGGATCGAAGCGGTTCCGAGCCAGATGGAAGGTAATATTCCATTCGCAATCACTCCGTCTCTCGCGCGTCTGAGTTATAAAAAACAGCAGTCGTTACGCATCTTTTACCAAGGTAAAGGGCTGCCTGTGGACCGTGAGTCGGTGTACTGGCTCAGCATTCAGGAAATTCCGCAGTTGTCGGGCTCGGAGAACACGCTGCAAGTAGCCTTTCGCCAACGGCTGAAAGTGTTTTATCGACCTTTGAAACTTCCAGGGTCACCCGATGAGTCGGCCGAAAACCTCAAGTGGAGCTGGGTGAGTGACTCGGGTAAATCGAAGTTGTCGGTCAGTAATTCCTCTGCATTTTATGTTTCGCTGGCAAGTGCGTCGATAGTAGTCAACGGCAAAGAGTACGCAGTTGATACGGAGATGGTCAGCCCGGAAAGTCACTCCGAAATGAATGTAAAAGGTATTGCCGGTAAATTTTTTGGTAGCGCAGAAGTTCGCTGGGAGTCCGTCAATGATTATGGTGCGCTAGTCAAGCATCAGGCAGTTATTCAGTAGTAACGCGCGTAAACTTCATCTCTTGAATTTTCATTTAATGGGTAATGGCTCAGGGGTTGCGTTGCGCATAAGGATATCGTAATGAAAAATTTCCTATCGCACGTCGACCATTTAAAACTTTCGAAGTTGAGCTTCAGCGGCCTTTTTTCCTATATGGCTGCATTGGGTGTATTAGGCGCCACCCAAGCCAACGCTGCGCAGTTCAATCCGATGTTTCTCAAGGACAAGGGGGCCGAAGTTGATCTGCGTTATTTCGAACAATCCAGCGGCGTTGTGCCAGGCACCTACAGCGTCGATCTCTATTTGAATCAGCGGCTGAATCGTCGTCAGGAGATCACTTTCCAGGTAGACGCAGACGCCGAAAGCGCCGATCCACAGCCGCTACTGACGCTTGGACTGCTGCACGACATGGGGGTCAATATCCAGCGCCTGAAACAAGACGGGATTGTCTCCCCAGACAGCAGCGACGACGACGCCGTCGAGTTGTTGCGGATTGACGGGGCCTCGGTCGAACTCGACGTGGCCAAGCTGTCGCTTTACGTCAGCATTCCTCAAGCCTACATCCAGCGTCGCGCCCGGGGTTATGTTGATCCTTCGCTGTGGGATGACGGTATCACTGCCGTGTTCAGCAGCTATCAATTGAACTTCAACCGCAACACCGGTAACGGTTTCAGCAGCGACTATGGGTACCTGGGACTGCGCAATGGCCTGAACATCGGCCAGTGGCGGCTGCGCAATGAATCATCTATCAGTCAAGGCACCGGCACACCGCGGACCTTTACCAGTAACCGCAGCTACCTGGAGCACGATGTCACCCTTCTCAAGGGACGATTTGCGCTAGGTCAGCTTTATAGCAACGGCGATATTTTCGATAGCAGCCGTTTCATCGGCGTACAGCTAGGCTCCGACATCGGCATGTTGCCAGATGACGAGGCTGGCTACGCGCCGGTCGTGCGCGGCATTGCCGAAACCCAGGCCACGGTGGAAGTTCGTCAGAACGGCTACGTGATCTACTCCACCGCGGTTTCGCCGGGCGCTTTCGAGATCCGCGATATTTATCCGGGTGGTTCTAACGGCGACCTGGAAATTACCATCATCGAATCCGACGGCCGCGAACGTAAGTACAGCCAGGCGTACGCATACTTACCGGTTATGACTCGGCGCGGCAACTTTCAATACAGCCTCTCGTTGGGCAAATATGATTACGAAGGCGCCGTGTCACCAAAACTGGTGCAAGGAACTGCCGTGTACGGCGCCACCGATAACCTCACCACCTATGGCGGAGCACAGGCCACAGAAGGGTATACCGCGCTTAACCTGGGTGTAGGTGTCAATTCGGCATTGGGTGGCACTTCGGTAGACGTGACGAACAGCCGTTCGCGAGTAGATGCCGGCCAGGTGACGACTGGGCAGAGTGTACGGTTCCTGTACTCGAAAACCCTGAGCAAGACCAACACCACCTTCACCATGGCGGGTTATCGCTATTCCACGTCAGGGTATCGGACCTTGAGCGAACACATTGACGAACTGGACTCTGCCAATCACTACAGCAACCGAGGTCGCCCGAAGCATCGCTTGGATTTGAGCATCAACCAGACCCTCGGCCGCAACGGCTCGCTGTTTCTCAGTGCAGGCGAGACCAACTACTGGGATCGCGCCGGCAGTACTCGACGATTGCAGGTCGGCTACAGCGGCAGTGTGGGCGTGGTGAGCTACAGCGTGTCGGCCTCACACACGCAAAACGCTGATCGTTCGCGTGATTCGGATAACCAGTTGGCGTTTTCGGTCAGCGTTCCTTTCGGCGACCGCAACCGCTCGCAGCGTTTCTACAGCAACCTGACCACCGATGGTAATGGTCAGGACAACCTGCAAGGTGGCGTTGCGGGTTACCTCAACGATGAGAGCACCTTGTCCTATTCAGCTCAGGCCGGGCTGGCCGGTAACGAGCGCTCAAGTGGTGTTGGCATAGGTTGGGATGCGCCATCGGCAAAGCTGGCGGCGAACTATTCAACGTCTGGCCCTTCTCGTCATTTGGACATGACCGCGTCCGGCTCGGTGGTGGTCCATAGCGGCGGTGTGACGTTTGGTCAGCCGGTGGGTGAGACATTCGCACTTGTCGAAGTTCCTAACGTGAAAGGTGTGGCTGTCGAAGGCTCTACGGCTCGAACTGACAGCGCCGGTTACACCATCGAAAGCTACGTGCAGCCCTATCGGTATAACTGGGTAAACCTTGATACCCAGACGCTGGGCAGCGATGTCGACGTTACTGAGACTTCGCAACAACTGGTTCCGCGGCGTGGTTCGGTAGTTACAGCTCGGTTTGAAGCCTCGACTGGCCGACGCGTGCAATTTGACCTGCTTCAAGCTAATGGCAAAAAGATGCCTTTCGGGGCGCAACTCTTTGATGAGGCTAATAGATTGTTAGCCGTGGTGGACAACCAATCACGCGCATTGGTGTTTGGCATAAAAGAGCACGGTCGATTGACGTTGAACTGGGTCGGCGGAAACTGCACAGTCCCCTACAAGCTCCCTGAGCGCGACCCATCAGTTGTGTATGACCAAGTTAAAGTTACATGCGACTTTAGCTTGGCGATGGAGTAGTTACATGAGGTTTTCAGTTCGCTCTCTAGTAGTTCTATTTTTTATTTTAGGCCTCGTTGAAGCGAGGGCCGGAGTGTGTCGCTGGAGTATGTATACATCCCGTCCCCGCAGCACTGACATGAGGTTGTGGACTGTTGTTGGACCTTCTCTATTGAATTTGCGTAAAGTTCCGGTTGGGTCTGTGATGGCCAGCTCTGCAGAGATTGTTATTCATGATGAGCAACGGCAAGTTGACTGCCCTTGGCCGCAATATCCGAAGTTGCGTGAAGAAACTAGTTTTAAGGGCTTGGAGTTGGTGGATGGATTCAGTAATGTTTACAAGACTGGAATTGCTGGAGTAGGTGTAAGATTCTTGAGTCTAGATTTATTCAAGGGTGTATTGCCGTTATCTGCTGAGTATAAGAATAGCAGTATTAGCACATATGGTAATGTTCCAAATAAAATCAAAATGGAGTTTGTTCGGACTTCCCGTGACGTTGCAGTTGGTGATGTAAGAATGAATTTTTCAATTAATTACCAAGTTAATGGTTGGAGTGCTGCGGAGATCAGAATAAGTGGCGTCACGACGCTTGAGTCTACAAACTATTTCAGCGGTTGCACCGGTATTGAGAAGCTTAATATTTCTATGGGGAGCGTGCTTGCAACGGAAATAGGAACTCAAAATAGATCCTTTAATCTTGATGTGCTGTGCTCCGGTATGCCTGCCGAGACCAAAGTACCGGTTAAAGTTTACTTTGACGGCAGCTCTGGTGGTGCCGGGCTATTGAACGTGGACCCAGGGGGAGCCGAGGGCGTCGAGATCTTGTTAGTGAATGATCGGGGGGTGAGGCTGCCATTCTCACAGGGTAATGCTTTAGCGATGACATGGATGCGAAGTGAATCCAAGGGAGAGATCTATCGACTACCCGTTGTTGCTGAGTATGCGAAAAAGGTTTCGCAAAAAATTCGCGCGGGTAAGGCTAACGCGACGTTGAATTACATTCTGGAATACAACTGAAGTAAATGCATGTGTTGGTTAAATCTTAATGCGCGTTGATCTTGATTGATGTTCAGTCTGTGCACTGGTTTTGGTACAACTAACGTTGTCGAGCTACTCGACGCTGAAGCGATAGTCAATGCAAATTTTTCTACAAGCTTCCTGGGTGGAGTACTTTTGTAATTTATGGTCAGCTCGAATCGGTCTGGGATGTTTTGTTTTTTGAGTATTAATAAATGAAAATCAAAGATTTCATGTTTGTTTTTTTATTCGGGGTTTTGTGGGGTGAAGCCGCTGAGGCAGTCGACTTTGATAGATGCGGATGGCGCACTTTAGCTGGCAATATCAGTGGGTGTGACGTGAAGTTTTGGAGTGTTACTGCTGCTAGTTCAATCTTCTTGCGGAAGGCCGAAGTGGGATCAGTAATGGCTGGCACCCCAATAATTGATGTTCATTACGAAACTTGGTAAATAATTTGCCCTCTAGCTATAACTCTAATGTTGCGTAGCAAAATTTGACTCTCCTAATTATTTTGGCGGGTGCGGAGGGCTAGATAAGCTCGACATTTCATTGGGCAGTTTTTAGATCGGAAGTAGTCTCAGATCGAAAACGTTTTAATCTGGACGTATTGTGTTCCGGTATGTCTGCTGGCACGAAAGTACTCGTTGTATCTCTAGGATTTCTATGAAACTCCTTTTTACGACTATCAGTTTTTTGTACTGGAGTTAAGCTCGTATCTTGTGTTCAATTCAAGGCGACGTAAAAAATGAAATTTTTCGTTTGTATTTTTATACTTTTTGTTTCTGCGCAGGGCTTCAACAAGGCTTATGCTCTTTCTGATGAATGCGCCTGGAGTAGTTCTACACCTATTCCTGGATCTACCGAATTGAGAGTTTGGAGTGTTGTCGCACCTCAGCTATTGACTTTGCGCAGAGTGCCAATTGGTTCTGTTATGGCTAGCTCAGCGGAACTCATCGTACATAGTGAAGGATGGCAAAGTCAGTGTCCTCCGAAACGCTATCCTACTTTGCGGCAAGAGGTTTTTTTCAAAAATCTGGAGTTGGTTGACGGATTTGATAATGTTTATAAAACTCGATTGAAAGGTATAGGTGTGAGGGTTTTGAGTGTGGGCAGTTATAAGTCTCCAATTCCATTTGTCAGGGAAACAACCCCCAATCACAATCTTTTATATTCAAGTGTTCCTAACAGAATAAAACTTGAATTTGTGCGAACTTCGCGTGACGTTGAAGCTGGCGACGTACCAATCGAACTAACAATCCATAACTATTTAAATGGTTGGCATGCAGCTGAGATTACGGTATTGGGTACCACAAAACTCAATTCTGAAGGCTATTTCAGCGGCTGCGCCGGTGTTGAGAAATTGAATATTTCTATGGGGCGTGTATTGGTAATGAAGCTCGAGGAGTCGAATACACCATTCAATCTCGACGTCCTGTGCTCTGGTATGTCTGCAGGAACCATTGTTCCGGTTAAGGTTTATTTTGAAGGAAGCTCAGACGGGCCGGGGCGGCTCAATCTTGAACCAGGAGGTGCCAAAGGGGTTGAGATATCGTTGCTTAGTAGTAAAGGAGTGAAACTGCCATTTTTACAAAGCAGTGCGTTGGCGATGACCTGGATTCGGAGTGAGCCACAGGGAGAGCTTTATCGTCTGCCTGTGATTGCTGAGTATGTGAAGAAGGCATCGCAAAAGGCTGAGGCAGGTAGGGCCAACGCCACGTTGAACTACGTTCTCGAATACAACTGATATCGCTTGGTTCTAAAAGAGGCGTGAGTGAACAGCTCTTATCACGCATCCTCTCAAGACTGAGCACGGAAATCTCGATAGGGTTTAGTCATCCAGCCTTCAAACGTATCAATCAACATAGGTTTTGCGCAAAAGAATCCTTGACCCACACGAGCCCCCATCTGCTCCAAACTATCGCGTTGCCCTACCGTTTCAATGCCTTCCACCACCAATGACAACTTCAGATCTTCGGCGAGCCCCAGCGCATGACGAATGACCACCTGATAACGACTGGGCGTGTCAATAAAACGGGTGAAATCCCCAGCCAGTTTAATTTCATGGAAGGGCACTTGGCATAGTCGCAAGAGTGATGAATAACCCGTTCCGAAGTCATCTATTGACAGCCTCACTCCCAAATTGCTCAGTCGATTCAGCTGTTCAACGCAGCAAGCAGCATCGGCCGGGCCGTCCTCTGTGATTTCAAAAGTCAGCATTGATAACGGCAAACGGTGCTGGAGCAACCGAGTCTTCAAACCATCGATAAACAGTCTGTTCTGCAACTGCCCAAGGGACAAATTGAAGGCCAAGCCAAGCAGCGTACCCTGTTCGTGGAGTTTGAGTTGTAGCGCCAACCCTTGCTCAAGCAATTCAAACAGCAACTCGTCGAGCCATTGCTTACGCGTCATCAACGGGATGAAACTTGCCGGGCCGAGTACGCCGCGGGTTGGGTGGTGCCAGCGTGCGAGGACTTCTGCCGCGTCCACCTTGCCCGTTCGCAAATCGAACTTGGGTTGCAGATATGCTCGAAACTCTCGGCGCCAAAGCCCACGTAGAACATCGTCGGCATCTGGCAAATGAGTGCGCGCTTTGAGTAGATATGAAAATTCAGGCTCTCGATGCGTAGCCTGTTGAACTTGGGGATTTGACACGAGTGCAAGCGGGGATCGATTTGGCATGGGGAGGGGTGATCGTTTGGAATACTTCCCAAGCTTAGGTGGGCACCCGCTGACAACACGAAAGATCCATCTGTTGTTCGCCCGGTTTTTTCTGGAATGACACCAGGATTTTCCTTGCTCGGCACGCAGCATTCATTCCTGACGTAGTGACCGGTTGATTCCCTCCAGTTTCCGGATCAAAGCGCTTACGGCCTCATGCATCTCCACGGACATCGTGCCTTGCGCGCATAAATCCTCGATTTCGATGCACTGCTCAAGCAGGCCAGAGTGATTGAGCAGGTAGGCGGTGCCCTTGAGCTTGTGCACGATCCGTATGACGTCCTGCAGGTCGCGCTTTTCCAATGCGTGACTCAGGGCTTTACCTTCGACACCGTTGCTTTGAATGACTTCTTCGGCCATCGTCCCCCGGATGTCATTCAGGGGTGACGACGTAGTTTCCGACGGCTGCTTATCCGTACCCCGTTTGGGAATCCAGCGATTGAGGACGGCGAGGGTGATCGGCTTGGCCAGTGAATGGTCCATGCCTGATGCTATGCAGCGATCCAGCTCTTCTCGCTGAGCATCGGCAGTCAACCCGACGATGATGCATGGTCGAACGCGCTGGCTGCGTTCTAGCTGACGAATCATCTTGGTCATCTCGTGCCCGTTCATCTCGGGCATGTTGCAGTCGGTGATGACGATGTCGATCTCGTTCTCTTGCCAGATTGCCACGCCTTCAAGGCCGTTGTTTGCGGTCAGTGCACGATGCCCCAGGTAAGCTACTTGCTGATGCAGCAGGTATTGACTCGGCAAATGATCTTCGACGATCAGGACGGCCAGCGGCGAATCGTCTAATGGAGCAGCGTGCGCTGCCAGGTTAGCGCTAGTCACTGCAATCTCGGCACTGACGCGCTGGAGGTGAACACTGAACGTCATGCGAGTGCCAACATCTGTTTGGCTCTTAGCCTCCAGATGACCTCCCATCAATTCACTTAATGCCAAACAAATCGGTAAACCGAGGCCCGCCCCTGCATTGCGGTCGCTAACAGCCTCGCGCGTTACGAAGAATGGTTTGAAAATCTGATCGATGTGTGTGGCCGGAATGCCTACTCCTGTGTCGCTGACGCTGATCACAAAATGCAGGGCGCTATCACTTGCGGCTGTTACCTTGCAATGAATGTCGACACCGCCACGCTCAGTGAACTTGATCGCATTGCTCAGAAGATTGGACAAAATCTGTTTGACCTTCAACCCGTCTACCCAAACCAGCTCTGCGGCCATCGGATCAATGTCCACGTGTAACTGCAATTGCTTTTGTCGCGCCAAACCAGAAAACACATTGCTCGTCGACTCGATCAAGTCCTTGATCCGGGCGGGCTCGGGCGTCAAAGTCAGCTTGCCTGACTCGATGCGCGAGATGTCCAAAATGTCGCCGATAAGCGCCAGCAAGTGGGTCGCTGACTCATAAGCGATGTGGACGGACTGTGCATTGAGCCGGGCGTTTTCCTGGCGGGTGAGCACCAGTTCCAGCATGCCGATGATGGCATTGAGCGGCGTGCGGATTTCGTGACTCATGGTGGCCAGAAATACAGACTTGGTGCGGCTGGCTTTTTCGGCGGACTCCTTTGCCACTTCGAGTTCGTCGAGGAGAAGCTTGCGTTGCTTCAGATCGCGCCGCTCGCGCTGAAGGTGACGGCGCTGAAGCATGATCAGCAACCCGGCCACCAGCAGCAAGGCTCCCAACACTTCAAAAGATCGCCAGATGTACGAAGCGACGCCCTCCCAGTACTTCTCGTCGGTGGCGGAGTTGGCGCGCCAGCGTCCGATGATCTGCGGGTAATCTCGAGGGGGTATTTCCAGCATGGCTTTGTTGATAATGGAGATCATCAGTCGTTGCGCTTCGGGCGCAGCCAACACGATCTTCGCGTTATCAAGATCCAGAAGGCCACCCACTTTAAGGCTGGTCTCGTATTTAAAAGACAGGTAGTAACGTGCCACGTTTGAAGGCGACACGACGAAATCAACGTCTCCGTCGCGCACCAGTTTGAAGGCTTCGCCCATGGTGTCGGTTTCTTCGAAACGGGCGTTGGGGAATTGCAGGGCCAGCGAAGCAGGCAGCAAATAGCCTTGGGCGACTGCGATGGTCGCGGTGCTGTGTTGATCGAGGATCGCTGTCTCGTCGTTACGCATGACAAACAGGTAGGGCGCGGTGGCCAGGGATCGGCTGTGCAAGTACGGCGATGGCGCCCGGCTGATTTCAGTGAGGATGCCAAGATTCGCCTCACCGTTGACTAATAGGGAATTGGCCTCGCTCAACGAGCTGACGCGGATAATCTCGAAGCGTAATCCGGTTTTGCGTTGAATGATGCCCAGCAAGTCCGAAGCGATGCCATTGAAACGGCCGTTACTGTTGAAAAAGGCATAGGGCGCCAAGTCTTCGCTGACCGCCAGTTTCACCGTGGCGTTGTTATCAAGCCATGCACGTTCTGGATCTGTAAGGCGGTCGCGAAAGCTGCCGAGGTCACAGTCCTCGATGTCAGCCCACAGCTGTTGGGCACGGACCATGGTGCAACGGTCGACACCCTGCAAACCTTGCGCGAGCAGACCTGCC
Organism: Pseudomonas sp. A0308; assembly: GCF_044218815.1. NCBI lineage: Bacteria > Pseudomonadati > Pseudomonadota > Gammaproteobacteria > Pseudomonadales > Pseudomonadaceae > Pseudomonas > Pseudomonas sp. A0308. The sequence goes on along the minus strand of NZ_CP162581.1, from coordinate 381,814 downwards.
AGAATTGAGTGGTCTTCGCGAATCGCGAAAGCCACTTTAATTTCCTGCGGCGCAGTGTCCTGGTTAACCTCCAACTGATTGCTGAACAACTGGCTGGACATGTAATTGGTGGAGTAGGTATCGCCAAGGTAAACATCCGTGTCACCAGTCAGCACAGAGGCCAAGGCTGCCAGGGGAGAGGCATAGAGCGCGAAGGCACCTTGGCCGCCGCTGCGTTGATACAAGTCAAGGGCGTCTTTGCTGGCAACGGCGATCCGCGTGTGTGCGTCATGCGTGTTGTAGACGTGAAGGTCGCCTCCTTCAGAAAGCAGCGCCAATTCTGTCAGTGCGTAAGGTTGCGTCAGATGCACCCCGAAATCGGGGGCATCTTGAGGTATGGCGCTGCCCACCAAATCAATCTGTCCTGAGTGCAATGCTTCGTAGGCGGCTTTTGCTGAGTCGAACGGCCGTACTTTGAACTCAATGCCAAGCTCACGCTGCAACGCTACCAGATAGTCAGCCGTCAAGCCCTCGTAGCTGTGATGCTCAGTCATGATGCCGAAGGGTGGGAAGGTGTCAGTGGTTACGCCGACAATCAACGCTTGCTTGTGCTGAAGCCATTCGCGTTCTTGTTGGTTAATCTGCACCTTCACGCTGTCGAGCGGTTGCCGCGCATGGGGTTGCAGATCGTCAGCTCCGGCGTCTGGAATGCGCCAGCCTATCGCCAACAGGACAAGGAAAACGCTGAGTAGTGCAGATGTCGGTTTCATCAGGCCAGCGTCAAATGAGGTTGTGCTGCTTGGCTATGCTGGCAAGTTCAACCACTGACGTGACATTGAGTTTCATCAGAATGTTAATTTTATGACCGCTTACTGTTTTGCTGCTCAGGTTGAGCCTTTCTGCTATTTCACGGTTGGGCAGCCCATCGGCTAGCAGTTTGAGAACCTGCATCTCACGATCCGTAAGGTTTCCAAGATCATCCGAGGCAACGGCACCTGCGAACAGCGGTATGGCGTCTCTTGGAAAGTGCACATAGCCCTCGGAAATGATTCCAACCGCCTTGATCAATTGGGTGATTGGCTCGCTCTTGCTGACAAAACCACTGGCGCCGGCGTGCAGGCAGCGGGTGGCAAAGGTTTCTTTGATCTGAGACGTGAAAACGAGCACCCGGGTAGCGAGCTTCTCTCGAGTGATTCGCTTCAAGACTGCCAAGCCGTCCATTCCTTCCAGGCCGATATCGAGAATGACCATGTCTGGCTTCAGCGATTCGATCATCTGGAGGGCATTAATGCCGTCGGACGCTTCGCCGATTGTTTCGTAGCCAATCGACGCAAGCGCCATGCTGATGGCGTGGCAAACTACCGGATGATCATCGACGATCAATACTCGTTTACTCATAAATTTCAAATCCGCGTAGTGACGAGGGGGGGGCGATAATCTTCTGACGTTCGATGCCACTGACTATCCGGCTTGCAAAAATGCAGACGATTACGTTTAAAGATCTGAGTCGTTTACAGCGCGATGCCTGCTATTTTCGACACAAATTATTGCAGGTAAAAGCTTAGCTCGACACCGGCTTTTCGCTGACTGGGATCCCGATTTTTCTGTCTCTGTGACAAGATTTTTCTTGGGCGGCACCGGTGTCTTTGTGTCTGGTTAAGAATCAAGAAAATTCTGGAGATCTATGAGGCCAATCTCGTGGATAAGTTAAGGGCGTGGAGTTAATTTTCTTGCTTTTGCATTGGGTCAAGCTATGCGCAAGGGGATGGGAAAGATCGTCGTGCTCAACAGAAACCTCAGTTCTCTCTACCGGTACGCCGAAGTGCTCAATGAGGTTGGTTACTACTCACTTAGTTTATGCACTAAGGTCAACGAGGTAGTCGATCTGCTGGAGGCAGGAGAGCACTTTGAATACTTGGTCTACGATTCGTTTGACTTGGATATGGACGCAGGCTACCTAAAAATGCTGGCTAGGTTTTGCGCTATCTTTTCAATTGTCGCGGTCTCGGACGTAAATTCCATCCAGCGTCAAAACCTGATTCTGTGGGCTAGAAGCTATGCAATTCCGCTCCGAGGTGTGTTGCAGTCACCACTTCGCAAAGCAGAGCTGTACGAGCTAGTAGAGGAGTGTGGGCAATAGTAGGTGCCCGGCACTATTTGACAGGCAGGGTGGAATGGCTGCTCCTGACTTGGCTCTTACGTCCGCTTTTGGCCGGAAACGGTTGTTTGTGAGCGGCTGCTTCCGGCCAGTTCGGGTCGCTCGCCAGTCCCGTCGGACAGGCATTCGAACGGATTATCTTCTCCGAAACTTGTCCGATAGAGACAATGCAACTTTGCAGACCTAGCTGGGACGAAAATATTCGGGAGTAATGCGAGCACCCTCACTTGCCTGTCGCCATTACATCTGTCTGCCGTTGCGCGCAGCGATCGCCACTGTGGTCGGCGAATCAGCAAGTGAAACGAATTGTCGTGTCGCGCCGTCAAGCGCATCAATGCAACCAGTCTCAATGTCGTAAACCCAGCCGTGCAGATTCATTCGCCCCTGCTCGAGCGCGAGTGCTACCGATGGATGGGTACGCAGATTCGCCAGTTGCGCGATCACGTTTTCTCGCACGAGGCCGTCGAGCTTCGCGCGAGGCGTGTCGAAATCATGCGCCGCGTTAATCGCTTTCGCGGCGTCCGAGTGACGTAGCCAGTTAGCGACCGCCGGAAGATGGTTCAGACATGTGCAGCGTGAAATCGCGCCCATCGCTCCGCAGTCTGAGTGACCGCAGATTACGATGTCCTGTACGCCGAGCACTGCGACCGCATATTCGACGGTGGCCGAGACGCCGCCGGGCTCGGGACCATACGACGGCACAATGTTGCCGGCGTTACGAATCACGAATAGTTCGCCCGGTTCGCGCTGTGTAAGGAGTTCGGGCACAACACGACTGTCCGAGCAGGTGACGAATAATGCCTTCGGACTTTGTGTCGTCGCGAGCTGCCTGAAAAGCTCGACGCGTTGCGGATAGACATCGCGCTGAAAGCGCAGAAAACCGTCAATAATGTCACGCATGGAGTTCTCCAAACCCGAATGCCGGATGAGGGCACGAGCTCGTGCCGCTGTGACCGTCATTATTGCAGACCTTGCGCGCATTTGGCTGCACTCGATCAACGGTGGACTCCGAGCCGAGGCCCGCGCGGCGTATGTCCGAAGTACCCTAGTAGCCGCCATTTATCTTTCGCTGGCCTGAAGGTTGAGCAGCGAGCGATTTCGTAGGCGTGGTTTAGGTTAGCAGCGTACAAAGGGCGCCCCTTCAACGGGCGCCCTTTGTTTTTGGCAGCGGACGTGAGCTAGACCACGGCGCCAAACAAGTGCCCCACCAGTGCCGTAACCGCCATGGCCAACGCGCCCCAAAAGGTCACCCGCCAGGCGCCGGTGATGACCTTGGCGCCGCCGGCCCTGGCGGCGATGGCACCCAGTGTCCCGAGAAACACCAATGACATGCCCGATATCCAGGGCACCACGCTGTGCTCCGGCGCGACAAACGTCACCGCCAAGGGCAGGGCGGCACCCACCACAAAGCTGGCGGCGGAGGCCAGGGCCGCCTGCAAGGGTTTGGCGGTAAGGGTGGCGCTGATACCCAGTTCGTCCCGGGCGTGCGAACCCAACGCATCATGGGCCATCAATTGATCGGCCACCTGATGCGCCAGTTCGGATGATACGCCACGGTGCATGTAGATGTTGGCGAGCTCGATGTGTTCGGCTTTCGGGTCACTGGCCAGCTCGGCCCGCTCGCGGGACAAATCGGCGCGCTCGGTATCGGCCTGGGAGTGCACGGAGATGTACTCGCCTGCGGCCATGGACATGGCGCCGGCCATCAGCCCCGCCATGCCCGTGACCAGCAACGTAGCGTGGCTGGCGTTGGCGGCGGCGACGCCAATCAGCAGGCTGGCGGTGGAGACAATTCCGTCGTTGGCCCCAAGGACGGCGGCGCGCAGCCAGCCGATACGATCACTGCGGTGGGATTCGGTGTGCCTGTGCATGAATTTCATGGTTGTGTGCGACTCACTGTCATTAGGCGGTTCACATCGGACGGGTTTCAATCTGCGCCTGCAACTGGCCGCCGACAATGGATATTTCCTTGAAGTGCTGGCCGTCGCGCAGCACGAAAAGCGCGTCCATCCCGCGTTCCTGTGCCAGACGTGGCCCTTCGGTTTCACCCAGCACCATCAGCGCCGTGGCCCAGGCATCGGCGAGCATGCACGAAGCAGCCACCACGGTGACGGCGGCTAGCCGGTTGCACAGCGGCGCGCCGGTGGCCGGGTTCATGGTATGAGCATAGGCTTGACCGGCCACGTCGACCCACTGTCGGTAGTCCCCGGAGGTCGCGATCGCGGCATCGCCAAGTTCCATGACGCCCATGACTGCACGCACACCGCGGTCAGGCTTTTCCACCGCTACGGTCCAGCACTGGCCATCGGGTTTGACACCCCGGGCGCGCATCTCGCCATCGATGCCGACCAGGTAGCGGGTGATGCCAAAACCTTCCAGGCAACGAGCCAACTCATCGACGCCAAACCCCTTGGCGATGCCATTCAAATCAAGGTGCAGCGGGGCGCGTTTGCGCACCTGATAGCGTAACGGGTCGACCACCAACGCGGCGCTAGCTGACAGCCGGGTGCGCGGCGGCATCGTCGCGAGCGCCTGTTCTCTAACGGTCGGTTCTTCGGGGCCGAACCCCCAGGCATTCACCAGATCACCGACGGCAATGTCGAAGGCGCCGCCGGATTGCTGACTGACACGCAGTCCCGCTGACAGCACCGTTGCCAGTTCCTGGGGCACCAAAATCCATTGCTGCTCGGGGGCGGCATTGAGGCGGTTGAGGTCCGAGTCGGGTTTCCAGGTGGACATTTGCTGGTCCACCCGGGCCACCACGCACGCCAAGTGACGACCCACTTCGTCGGTATCGATTCCGGCCCCGGCATAGAACAGGGCGGTGTAGCGGCTGCCCATGGTTTCGCCGTTCAGGCTGTAGCGCTGCAACTCAGTAGACGTCTTCACGGTAGCGTCCTTGTGCCTTGAGGGTCAGCACCGTCAGGTTGAGAGGTGCCAACACCTCATCGAGGGCGTGCATCACGCCTTTGGCCATTTCGCGACTGCCACACACCAGCACCTGGGCGCCTTTTTCAATCAGTAGACGCAGGGCCTGGGCATCTCCGATCAGCCGGTCTTGCACATAGCAGCGGTCTTGAACCTGAGAAAAGGCGGCGCGCAATGCCGTCAGGCGCCGGTCGGCCAGGTACTGCTTGAGTTGCGGCTCGTAGAGGAAGTCCGAGGCCGGGTTGCGCCCGCCCCAATACAAGTGCATCGGGTGGTGGGCCGTGTTGTTGCGGATAAAACCGGCCAATGGACCGATGCCGGTACCGGCACCGATCAAGATCACCGGGTGCGTGCCCGACGCCGGGCGAAAGTGCGGGTTAGGCTGGATAAACGCTTCGATCGATGCTCCGACGTCCAGGCCATGAAGAAATTCCGAGCACACGCCGCCGTTGTGTTTGCGCACGCAGATTTCTAGCACGCCGTCCTGCGAACCGCTGGCCAGCGAGTAGAAACGAGGGATTGGACTGCCCGGAGGCACAATCCCGACCAGGTCACCGGCCAGGAAGTCCGGCAGCGCACCGGGTGCCTTGAAGCGCAAGACGTGGGTCGGTGCGTTCACCTGTTCGCCATAGACGATGCGCTCTGTCAGCAGCAATGGATGGGTCTGTGGCCGCTGCGGGATATGGACCAGTGTCAGGTCATGCTTGAGCACGTCGCCCAGCGCGTGGCCCCAACGTGCAAATTCCTGAGAGGATTGGCGGTTGACGGTTTCCAGCCCCAATAACGGCGAGCCACCGGCCTGCAACATCGCGTCCTGCACTTGATAGGCGAACTGACAGAACTGCGCAAATTGGCGGTCACCAAAGCCCAGCACGGCAAAGGGCAGGCCGGGCTTGAGGCCGGTTTTGGCCAGCCGCGACATAAACTGCGAAGCCGAGGCTGGCGCGTCGCCGTCACCGTGGGTCGCGGTGAGGATGATCACGCGTTGGGCGCTGCGGTAATCGTTGGCGTATTGATTCATCGCCGCGCTATGCACTCGGTGTCCGGCCAGGTGCAAGGCGTCATGCAAGGTCTTGGCAAAGTCCCAGGTGCTGTTGTTTTCACTGCCCACTAGAATCACGCTGTCGGCGGAGTGGGCAGGGCTGTTGTGGCGGATGTTCGGGCTCGCCTTGCGCCGGCGCCACCACAACAGGATGCCGGTGACGCTCATCAACGGCACACAGAGGGCGCAGAGCCCAAGCGGCAGGCCCAGCCACCAAAGGCCTTCACCGGTGTGCAGCTGATAGATCAATTCGTAGAGGTTGTGCATCGAGTCGTGGGCCTGGTAGGACAACAAGGCGCCGCTCGCCTGATCCACGTAGCCGTCGCCTTGGGCCGTGCGCAGAGAAAACACGTCCTTCGGGTTGCCGGGACTGGGGTAGACCAGCTCGCGCAGGTCATTCAGGTCGGTGGCCTGCAAGGCTTGCAGGCTCGCCACTGGCAAGGCCGGCCCGACACTGACGTGAACGGGGAAGGCGGGTTCATTCTGACTGCCGTCGGCGATAAATCCGAAGGTGGTGGCAGACATATACAGCCCGCTCAAGGCCGACAGCAGCAGCCCGAGCAAGGTCATTCGCCCGACTTCAGAATGCCAGCGCTGGTTGAACGTGCCGCGCAGTGGCCGCAGCAGGTTGCGCCAGCCACCCAGGCGCCGGGCCAGCAACAGCGCGCCGGACACTGACAGCATCAGCATGAACAACGCGCCGACACCCGACACCCCATGGCCCGGCGTGCCAAGGAACATCGAGCGGTGCAGCTCTTTCACCCAACGCGTGAACCCGGAGGGTGCATAAGGTGCGAGGCCTTCGCCAGTCAGTGGGTCGACCGTTTCAGCCCCGGCCTGACCGTCCTGGTTGTAGTAGACGATGACCGCCCCGGAAGCTGTGCGCTGGATCTGCTCCACGCCCGGGAAGTGATTAGCCATACGCCCGGCCAATTGACCGACGCTGAGTTGCCCGGCCGCGGTGGGGGTGCTGTGCAAGCGTTCCAGCGCCGGGTCGACCGACAGGATCGCGCCGCTGATGGCCAACAGCATGACCAACAGGGCGGCGATCAGGCCGGACAGGGAATGGGACTGGCGAAGCATGTTCAGCCTCCAGAAAGGGCAGGTGCTACAAATCGTAAGTAAAGGACTCGACATAGGTGCTGCCGGTCGCCGGCTGGCCTGCGCCATTGGACGTCAGGGGCACGCTGACATCGGCGCGGGCATCACGCTTGTCCTCGACGGCACTGTCGATGCGGATCTGATACCCAGCATCGATCAGGATGTCTGCCAGTTCGACGCTGACTTTGAGCGTGCGCCCACTGCCGACACTGGCGCCGCTGACGCCGTCAAACTCGCTCGGGCTCATCCCGCTGCCACGGGCCCAGTCGCCCAGGTGCTTGTAGTACTTGGCCTTCTTGCCGGCCACCCACAGGGTTTTCTGGTATTGGCCGTTGGCGTCGGTCACGTAGATCGCCAGGTAGGCATCATTGCCGCTGTAGTCCTTGAGCTGGGTGGTCAGGGTAACTTCCCGGGCCTGGGCCAACCCCGGCAGGGCAATGGCGCCGGCGAGACAGGTGGCTGCGATGATCTTTTTCATGAGGGTGTCCTTTTGATCGTTAGGTCGAGAGCCTGGACCTGCTTGCTGACAGCAACCTGAATCACAGGAAAAACTCATCGACGGGTGAGGCGTCATTCGGTGAGCGGGCTGCCGAGATAATCCCTGGCATCGCCGTCGTCGCGAAAATGGATCTCGAGCGTGCGCAGGCGCAGCGAGGCCGGTGAGTAGCTGGCTTCGATGGCGTTGCCCTTGCGGTCCAAACCCTTGAGTTCGTAACAACCGTCGTCGACCTTGATGCGTTGCACGCTCCAGCCGTATTGCCGCTCGACCTGCTGTCGCAAAGTCTCGCGCGGTTGCCAGTCGCTCACCGGGTCGCTGCAGTCGTCGTCGGCCATGGCGAAACCGCTAAGCAGCAGGCTCAACAGCGCGGCATGGGCAATAAAACCTGATTTCATGATCTGTCTCCTGCCGAGGTCGGCGTCTGTGGCATACCCTAAGGTGCATTCCTGACAACCAGCTGAATCTTCAGATTCACGTCAGGTAAGGCGATTAAGGTGCGGCACGACAACCACTACAGGAGGTCTCAGATGCGGGTTTTATTGGTCGAGGACGCCCCAGGGCTGGGGGAAGCGGTGCGCGAACAGATCGCCGATGACGGTCACGCCATCGATTGGGTGCAGCGCCTGGACCATGCGCGCAACAGCGTGCGCACCACGCCTTACGACCTGATCCTGCTGGACTTGATGCTGCCGGACGGTCGCGGGTTGGATTTCTTGCGTCAGCAGCGCTCGGCCGGGGACGTGACACCGGTGATTATCCTGACGGCCAAGGATCAGATTTCCGATCGCATCGCCGGCCTCAATGCCGGGGCCGACGATTACCTGGTCAAACCGTTCGACCTGTTTGAACTCTCGGCCCGTGTGGCGGCGGTGGCCCGACGATACAGCGGCAACCCCAATCCGCAGATCAGACTCGGTGATTTGCAGGTCGACATGAGCGCCCGCACTGTGCAGCGTGCCGGCACCACCGTGGACCTGACGGCTCGCGAATGGGCGCTGTTCGAAGCGTTCGTGCAGCGCCCCAGCGCGTTGTTGTCCAAGTCGCAGCTCGAAGAGCGGCTGTATGCCTTCGGTGCCGAAATCGAGAGCAATACCATCGAGGTGTACATCAGCCGTCTGCGTAAAAAACTGGGGCGCGATCTGATTGAAACCGTGCGCGGCATGGGCTACCGGTTGGCGGCCGCATGAAGTCTTCTTCGAGCCTGCAAAAACGCCTCGGCCTGGGGCTGACCCTGGGCATGACCTTACTGTGGCTGGGCGCGACCGTTGGCGCCTGGCTGGTGGTGCAACATGAATTGAACGAGGCGTTCGACAGTGCGCTGGAAGAGACCGCGCAACGGATCTTGCCGCTGGCCGTGCTGGAAATCAGCAACCGGGAGGAACCCCGTGAAGCGCAGCACGTTGCGACGTTGAAAATGCACAAGGAATACCTGACGTACCTGGTGCGCGATGCCAGCGGCAAGATCCTGATGCAGTCCCACGACGCCAACCCGAAGATCTTCAGTAAGCAGCCGACCGAGGGATTTTCCACCTCTGAAAAGTACCGCTTGTATGGCGCCAGTGCGTTACGCGAGACGCTGTTCATTGAGATCGCCGAGCCGCTGGGTCATCGCCGTGAAGCCGCGCGGGAGGCTTTGTTTGCCTTGTTGTTGCCGCTGTTGGCGCTGATTCCCATCAGTCTGTTGGGCACCTGGTTGTTCGTGCGGATCAGCCTGCGCAGTGTGTTGGCGTATCGTCGGGCGGTCGAGGCGCGTGGGGTGGGGGATCTGTCGCCGATCAAGGTGGCTCGCCTGCCGGCAGAAATCGATCCATTGGCCGAGGCAGTCAACCACTTGCTGGAGCGCTTACGCAAGGCCCTGGAAGCGGAGCGCAGCTTTACCGCCAACAGCGCCCATGAACTGCGCACGCCACTGGCCGCGACCCTGGCGCAGATCCAGCGGTTACACCACGAGGTGCCCGAAGGCCCGTTGCGGTTACGCGCGGCTAAAATCGAAAACTCGTTGCGCGAACTGGCGCGGCTCTCGGAAAAACTCATGCAATTGGCCAAGGCCGAGGGGGGCGGGCTGCTGTCCGAAACGCCCCAGGACCTTATTCCGTTGCTAGCCCATGTGGTCGATGAGTGGAACCAGAGTAGCGGGCACCGGATCGAGTTGCATCTGCCAACCCGGACGAGCCTGTACTCGACGATTGACCCGGACGCCTTCGCCATCCTATTGCGCAACCTGATCGAGAACGCTCTCAAATATGGCGCCGCGGATCAACCGGTCGAAGTCAGCCTCAGTGACCAGGCGCTGCTGCGGGTGGTCAATGGTGGCCCGCCGGTACCCGATGCGGTGTTGCAGCAGCTAACCGAGCGCTTTGTGCGGGGGCACAGCGAAACCAGCGGTTCAGGGTTGGGATTGGCGATTGCACAAACCATAGCGCAGGGCGTCAATGGGAAAATGCGGCTGATATCGCCGGCGACTGGGCGAACGCAAGGATTCGAAGTCTGCGTCTGGTTTGCGCTTGCCTCAACTGCCGACGATTGAGGGTGGTGCCGGACAGTAGCTATCCGTTGTGTGATATGCCGCAGGTGTGAGCCGAACCAAATCCACATTTGCTGACGTGCCGATAAATTTCAGATTTAACGTAGGTGCGCACATTTCAATTTTGGCGAAGCGTTTTTGCACACTCTGGGCCGAAAGCTGTCCGTTGAAGACATCCACATCCCCAGGTGTGTCGAGGTCGAACTTCAATGAGTCATGAGCCGCAGTGTTCCGCTTTGATTGCCTGCAATGTTCCTCAGAACGGCCGCTAACGGGCAAAAGCGGTCGTTCACGGGAGGCAGCTATCGACCCACAGCAGTAATCTGAACCGCATTGATCTAAAGCAATGCCTCCTGCCCATCCTAAAATCGTGATGGCAGTTCATTTCCGGCCTGGGCATCCGAAAAGACCTCATCTGGATCTGCCTGACACCAATATCTGAAAAGTAGGCGAGGCTCGATATTTCCGAAATATTGATCCACGATGCTCTCGGGGCGCACGACCCATCTAGGTTCTGGCCATTGCTGGGCTAAAACACCTAATGGTTTGCCAGATGAATAAACAACCCAAGTGGCCTTGCCTCCACTGATACGAGGTAGGTAGTCCATATCTTGTATCACTTCGATCAAGGTACGCAGTGTTGCTGATTGATCGAGTGTGACCGATATTGCATGACTTTCCAGATCATCTCCCGCATGAACGCTATCTCGATCAATGGCAACTACCAACATGACTGCTCCTTTTAGTGGTGTGCTTTCACCAGATCGATCAGCGTAGAGACATCAGCGGCTAACTGTCGAGTGCGCTTCTAGCCGAAACCTGCCGTACCAGGCTACCGTATTCGGCCAGTAGCAGACACTCAGAAAGCGTCCTGAACGATCAGGTTCTCATGTAATGAAATCATCCAGCTGTCGTACCATCCGCACATCAACAAAACGGAGGTTGATATGGGAGATGGTCAGGGCAAACGAGTCGTTGTCATTGGTGCAGGCATCGTTGGCGCGTCATTGGCGTATCACTTGGCAGGTAAAGGCGCGAATGTCACTTTGGTAGAAGCTGAAGATATAGCTTCGGGAGTGACTGGCAGCTCATTCGCTTGGCTCAATGCCTCACACCCCGAACCCGACCCAATCGCGCAACTGCGCGGTTCTGCCATCAAGGAGTACCGTCGACTCGAAACCCAGCTGCCAGGTCTGGAGATAAGATGGACAGGCGCCTTGTCTTACAGCGTGATGGCGATTGAAGCGCTGCCAACCTCAGGTCACCAAGCTTCGGCAAACCTGGTGTCTCGATCGCAGATTCTCGACTTGGAACCAAATCTCAAGAACCCTCCCCAGTCTGCTCTTTATGCGGCTGAAGAAGGAGCGCTGGACGCAGTAGCAGCTACGCATGCGTTGATCGCAGGTGCCCAGGCGCATGGGGCGAAGATTCTCACTCGGACGCGAGTGCTCGGTTTTGTAAGCCAGAGTGCAAGGATGACTGGAGTCGAAACTACAATAGGCATCCTCGATGCCGATATTGTCGTACTGGCAGCCGGGACAGGCATCACGAAGCTGGCAGACATGCTTGGAGTGTCCCTGCCAATAGAGGCATCTCCCGCCATTTTCATCCGTTACAAGTCACAACCCAACCTCGTGCACACCCTCATCTCCAGCCCTGAAATGGAAGTGAGGCAAAGTTCGGATGGTGCGTTGCTGGCAGCAGAGGATTACCTGGACGACGCCGTGGAAAATCAGCCGGCAGCGATAGCGCTTCGAACTGCCAAGACGATCCAGAACGAACTCCATGGTGTTATTTCTATAGATCCGGAGCGGGCTTGTGTCGGACTCAGGCCCATGCCTGCCGATGGCATCCCCATCATTGGTTATCTACCCAAAGTGGGTGGCGTCTACGTTTGTGCAATGCATCCTGGAATTACTTTGGCGGCGACCGTGGGACGTCTGGCCAGCGAGGAGATCATCGATGACAAGGTGTCCAGTGTCCTTTGCGCATGCCGGCCCGATCGATTTTTGCAAGCGGAGGGAATTCTCTTGTGAGGCAGAAATCGGCCAATGAGCAAACGCTCGGAAACGACTCCTATCGGCCAAAAGCGGACTTTTTAGATAATTTGCTCAGGCATCACTGCCCTTCAGAAGCGGTGAATTTTAATCTGGATTCCCTCATCTGCATCCGGAGCACGAAAGTAGCTCGTGATCAAATCGAACTCAGCGTCGCTTGCTGCAAACTCATGCTCTGCGCGGCCATTGCGCTGATGTAGCCGGCCCCGACAGGAGGTCTCATCATCCACTTCGATGTAGTGGAAACAGTGGGGAATTTCGGCTGCGTCAGCCAGACCGCATAACCATTGCCGATCCTCTGGAGTGTTGGCCGGGAAATCCAAAATCACAGTCACGCCAGCCTTCAGCACATCGGTGACAAGCGGGCCCACCAATGCCCGAATCTGACGTGCAAGCCGCACATAATCGGCCACTGAATGGATCTGGTCAGGATAAAGCCTTGAGAGCCAATAATCCTCACTCATCAGAATAGCCGACCGTTCAGAAGCCAAGGACTTGGCCAGCGTCGACTTGCCGGATGCAATCTTGCCTGACATCAAATGAAGCATTGGTTGAGTCATGGGGGACGTCTCCTTGTCGAGTACTGATGATGCTCATTGAAAAGCGTCGAAGCAACCGCAGATCGTCCACTGTCAGCTTTGGGGCGGAAGCGGTCGACATGAACGTCCGGTATTGGCCGGATGCTGCCTGTCGTGAAGGGCTGCACCGGCACAAAGCTGACGGTAGGCTTTGCCCAGTTTCAGATTGAGCAAGCCGGTCTCTCCCCCAACCGCTCTACCAACCTTACAAGATAGCCGTCGGGATCCTGGACGATGAATTCGCGCTGGCCTACTTCTACATTATCTGCCCGATACCAAGTGTCTTTGCATTCTCGATAGAGTGGAAATCCAGCCAGATCAAGTTTTTGGATGATGGGTGCGACAGCCTCAACATCAATCTGTAGGTTGATGCCCCTTCCAAACGGCTTAGTCAACGGCGCAGTCAGCCATTGCCCCGCGTCCGAATCAATCTGCTCAAGCATTACTTGAGCACCGTTCAAATCAAGGTATGCAAATCCGTCTTCCGGACGTTGATAAGCTATTTTGAGCCCCAAGCAAGAAACCCAAAAAGCCAGGCTGCTATCCAGGTTGGTGACCATTAACTCCGGAACCAGCTTGTTACGTTCGAACATGAGATGACTTCCATTTCAAAAGGCTAATTCGTGCAGGCGGGCAGGTTCTGCACTTATGGCTTCGATGCCACGACGGGATCGTGGCGGCCTGATGATGCATGTTCGGGTTGGAATTATCGAGTCGCGCTGAGTGGCAGCTTTTGGCCGAAAGCGGTCAGTCGTAAGCGTCGGTTATCGCCATTTGCTTTCATGCGAGTGAGCGTTATTTGTAAAGACTGGATGTGATACTCGTTAAAAAACCCGCCAAGGGGAGGCGGATATGAAGGGGTCACGAGGGTCGAACTTGAGTGTAGACCGTGACGAGCTCCACTCTAGAGCATGTGAGATTGGATCACTGGCCGATCGGGATCTGAACCTTAAAGATGGTGCCTTGCTCAGGTGTGGAAACCACCCCAATTTTTCCTCCGTGGGCGGTCACTATCTCCGACGCGTTGAACTGACCCATCCCCAAGCCGGCGGTCGATCCTTTTTCAGTTGCTGCATAGTTTGAGTAACGGACCTGGGGATTGAAAAGGTGCAGCATTGCGCTGGCAGGTATAAGTTCGCCGCGATTCTGCACGCTGAAGACTGTCCAATTGTCAGCTTGAGACAAGGTCACATGGATAGGTTGCAATGGGTCACCATGCCTGACCGCACCATGGGCTCAATTTTTTCTGGCCGTTCACACTTTACGTCGGCGTCCAAGACCCTAATCAGAACTCCCCTCCCAAACGCTGGTAGCGGCGCTCAAACGCCTCCGAGCCTCCCTCCATCACCTGGCAAACCTCTTGCCGCATGTCCTGCTCCTGTAGTGAGCCAGTCTGCTTCACATGACACTGGTTGTTAAAATCCAGCACATGAATCAGCTCAGCATCTCCATTTACTACGATGTTGGGATTATGAGTGACGATGATTAGCTGTCGGCGCTGCTTGTTAGAGCGAATCTGCTGAACGACCAGTCCATAGATAAGATGATTGTCCAGGTCATCCTCGGGCTGGTCGAGAACCAAAGGCTCACCTCCATGCGCTAGCAGAAAAGCCAGCATGGCAGCTGCGCGCTGACCCGCAGAGGCCTGACCGATAGATTGGAAGTCCCGTCCGTTGCCTTTGCGACTATATTCAACCTGTAGACCATCCTCAGGGAACCAGCACAGCAGGTGGTCCATGTATTCAGGTCGTCTGTCCGTTTCACTTTTCAAATATTTATTGAACCAACTCCCAAATTCTGGTTTGCCACGGCAGGCCTGGGATAATCGCGTCCTCAAAATCTTCAGCAATTCTTCGAAACTGGGCGTGTCCCCGAGCAACTCGTCTGCCACCATGAGATCTGCTATGAGCCCCTTAGGAGTCGAACCTTCCTGCTCCTGATACAAGTCATCCGCGTATTTGCCGTCTCCCACACCCAGCGCTTCGCGCAATGATCGCTCGATCCCCCGCGTATCGCGGCTATAGGGAACGAGCTCAATCCTTACGTAGAGGTTGTCATGTAGGGTGGCCTGGAGGAATTCGCTGCGTCGATGACTGATTGCCCGGCGTGCCAACTGGATTTGCTCCAGCTGTGACATCGCAGTGTTGCGCAGCTCAGCATGTTGCGACTTCAACGCGTTCAAGTTCCTCAACTCGGTATCCAGTCGCTGATCTTCTTGGACCAAGCGGCCGTACTCGCTGGGATCGTTGACCCCCTGCTGCTGAAGACTCTCCTTTAGCTGGTGGTAGGCTTCTCTAGCAGTTGCGATTCGGGTAAACCAAGGCGATGACTCAAGGTCTGTTTTCAGCGCTTGCCCAAACATTGCCAATTCGGTAGCGGAAGTCTCGATGTCCTGTCTTACATTGCCGATAACCTCGTTCAAGGCCTGAATGGAGGCCAGAGCGGGACTGTCATCATCGGCATCAAATAGCCCTGCTTGCAGGTCGTCAGGCAGCAAAGTGGCAGCGACATTTTCCAGTTCTGTAACAAGCTTGGTCACCGCCTGAAATTGACGTTCAAGCTCCCGATTCTGTTGGCTGGTGCGTTGGTAGTTTTTCAACACAACCGTGTGATCGAGGCCTTCGAACCGTTCAAGTTTTCGCTTTATGTCTTGCAGTGCGAGCGTTAAGGATTCGAGGGCTGATAACTTCCCTTCCATTTCGCGCATTCTTGCCCGGGAAGCCAGAAATGCGCTTTTTGCGTCTTCAAGTGCGTTTCTTTGCGGTCGCGTGTCAGCGGCATCATCGATCACTTTCAGTAAAGCCTGCTGACTGTCGCCGGCCAAGGCAGCAATTTGCCCCTGACTAAACAGCCTTACAGGAAAGCGCTGCTCATTGATGACCTGGCTGTCAGAGGGTATGAAATCAGTAGATAGGATGTCCCATTCTTCCACAATGTTCTCGGTGTCATCCTTTCGCCAAGTAAGGCGATAGGGCGAGCCATTGCGAAGAACCTGCACACGGATCTCCGTGTCGTCGAGTAAGCCGCCGTTGTCGTTTTTAGTCTTCCCGACAGCGTTGAATTTATTGAAGGTCTGTCCAGCCTCGGAAGCCTGCGACAGTTCCCTTTCCCTCCGATAAGCCAAGCGAAGGGCGTGCACGATGGTTGATTTCCCTGTTCCTCGACCGCCGATCAGCGCATTAAAATATGGATTGAGGGGGAGAGATGCACTATTTTTTCCACGCCCCATGTAGCGTGCATTTCGAATTTCAATAGATTCGATGAAGTGATCGGGGGTAGTGAATGGTGCGAAGCCAGCGCTTTGGTCGCTACGGCGTACTGAAACCTCTTGCCCGTCCAGTAGCGCGAGGCGCAGACCTTCCATGTTGGGTTTGGCCATTTTGATCCAGGTGAAGCGCGAGCCAGGAACCGCCGTCCCTTGGAAACTGTGGCAATCACTACCAACCACACTGGCGAAGAGAAGCTTCAGTTCTTCAAGCACTATGGGAGGTGAACTGCTTCCTGAGGTCCACTCCATGGCCAAAATGCCCGGTTCCTCTAGAACTTGCTTGACGGTGTTCGTATCGAGCAAACATTTTCGGGTTCCCTGCTCAACCTGCAGTAGGCCCTTGTCACCCTCCACATGAGCAGGAATCGCTAATCCGCCCTCGGCAATGACATGCTCGATCACCTTAGCAGCGCCCTCACGTGTCACACCGTCGCTATCCCCACGCGTTCCCGCGTAATGCACTTTCGCCAGCAAATCACTGACGGTTTGGCTGGAGGCAGATGGGTCGAAAATGGCGAGCAAGTGGAAGCCGCCCTGAACAGAAATCTCAACGCCAGGGAATAAATGGAGTTCGCGAAATCCCTCAGGTGGACTCCCGGCATTTGCTTCACGCTTCATGTCCGAGTAGGCGGCCTTAAGCCCATCCACCCATTCACCGCTGTTGTGATCGGTGACTGCCACACAGTCGATCTCAGCAGCCATGTACTTGAGCAACCATTTTTGCGGCGTCAACTCATCGACGGTACCAATCGCGGCTTGCCAAGCATTCGTATCCTTTGATGCCGGGGTGTGAGTGTGAAAATCGAATTTCCACCAGCGGGCGCCAGCGTATCGCCAAGCCTGACTCATATTCTCTCCTTGTTGGCCATCCTCACCGTCTTGTTACGCAATGGCGCTTAGTCCATTCATGGGTGGGACTGTGCCAACAGTATCGCTCACTGGCCCGATTCGGCTAGTGATCGAGGGGGGGGGAGGAAGCTCTCGAAATGAGTAAGTGATGTGAATTTTGAATGGCCCCGAGTTTCATAGATGCTTTCGAGCCTCAGGGATACCAATCTAGTCCCAGTGAGACTGTCCGCTTCTGGCCGTTTTCAGCCGGTCTTGAGGGGCAACGAACGGCCAAATGCAGTCATTCAGCCATATGGTGAGTAGCGGATCTGAGATTGTGCGAAAGCTCCGCCCCCGAAGGCGCCCGCGCAGAAATGCCGTTACGAGCTAGGTTCACAGGCAATCGTGAGCTGGTATAACTGTTTGGTATACAGGCTACGAAGGTAGGGAAGCCATGGCTCTCATTGATGACGTTGAAGGCTTGCAATCGATCTACATCAATCGTGCCACCGGGAATGGAAACGACGATGATGAGCGGGATTACCCTCTTTACCGGCAAAGCGTTCTTGATGACCCTCGTGTGGCCTCGCTGGTGCCCGCGTGGGTGCGTCGTTACAGGAACTTGGATCAGTTTTGGGGGTTCATCCAGCCGAAATTCCCAAGCTACGCAGAGCGTAGGAAGTTCATCTGGGATGATTTTAGGGCGCTCGTCGACTTTGCTGAATCGGGTGGGGAGCACCCTTCGGATATCGTTGTCTCGGAGGCGCTGGACCGCATTGATGCTGAGCACGTTCGGATCGCTTGGACAAAGGCACTTGAAAGGCGCTCAACTGACCCCGAGGGAGCTATCACCATGGCTCGTACGCTCCTAGAATCGGTATGCAAACACATTCTTGACGAAGCCGGAACGAGCGACCATGAGACGACTCCTGATCTGAACAAGCTCTACAAACAAACAGCTACGCTTTTAAATCTGACGAAGGCACAGCATGAAGAGGTCGTGTTCAAGCAAATCCTTGGAGGATGTACAGCAGTTGTAGAAGGGTTAGGCGCGCTTCGGAATCGTCTAAGCGATGCTCACGGAAAAGGAAAAGGCGGGGTGAAGGCTGCTCCACGGCATGCAGAACTGGCAGTGAATCTGGCGGGCTCAACTGCGCTTTTCCTGCTTGCCACATGGGAGGCGAAGAACGGGGATTGAGTGTGGTATCGCTCAATAAGGGGCGGATCAAATTCAGTACAAATGGATGGTCAAATCTACCTAGTACCGACAACTCAAAAACGTCCGCTCCTGGCCGATAGCGGCCTTAATGACCTGTTCATTGAATTCCGCCCTATGTTCAATCGGCCCCCACACCTGGCCCTGGTATGGGAGCCTTTTTTTGTGGCCGTGGAAGCCGGTCCGCCCAGGGCTGGTCTACCATTCCTTGGCTGTCTGGCTACTGACGTGCATCTGAGTTGTCTTAAAATGCGTGATCCTACAGCCCGATTTCTTTCCGCAATTTATTTTCAGGTGCTGGTTTTGCTGTCTTGGAACGGAGGGAAAATTTCGGTGATGCGGAAAAATGCTGGCCGTAAGCTTCTGAATTAGAAGTAAAAAGTTATGGACTTAAAATCCCGTGTTTTGTAGGACATGCTCAATTTAATCTTTGGTGGGCTAGCTTTGATCAAAATGCTTGCGAAGAAGCGCCCAGGGAAGGGCTGCTTACCCAGCAGCTGGCATATCGGAAGCTTGCAGGACTAAAGCTGATACCAATTTTGATACCATCAGCTGCTAAATGGCGTATTCTGGTGCGATCTCGTGCGCGCTAACCGACTGATTTTATTGCGCTTTTGGCCGCATCACGATGCATCTTAGATCGCATCGTGATGTTAGCTGTAGAGATCAAGAGTTTTTCCTGCGAAGCATTCTGAATAGCGAGGGTGCGGCTGTAGCGCTTGGCCCGAGTCAAGGTGCGCTGAGGCGGGAGTTCCCGGCATCAACCAAGGGGGCGCGTAAAGTTTGGCGGCGATTGTACTGGTCTGGCTCTTTAAACGATAGGGCGAAGACGTCGCGGGTGCCGATTGGCACAATCGCGAGACAGTTTTTCACAGATGAAGGTTCACTATCGGTTACAAAGTGTGGCTAAAATGCCATCCATTCACCCACCGCCCTACAGCGGCGCGGGCTCAAGGACGTGCCATTTTGTACTCAGACCACTGCATAAGACGCTGGGCCTCAGGCCGACAGGCGCGCAGTTTGTTAACTTCTGACGTGTGACGAATTCCGTGAAACTCATCATTGCTGCTATTTATGTCATTTCCATTGCATACGTTCACTTGCGTGGCCGTGTGCGCCACAAACTGGGTCGGCAACTGAGCGATCATTCGACGTTTCTGGCACCGATCAACTGCTTTCTCTACCTGTTCTCGAAAAAGCCGAACAAGCCTTACCTTGATCCGGCTGAATTTCCCGACCTGAGCCCGTTGCAGGCGCATTGGGAAGAAATCCGCGAAGAAGGCCAGAACCTGCTGCGCGCGGGGGAGATCAAGCGTTCGAACCAATACGACGACGTCGGTTTCAACTCGTTCTTCAAAAGCGGCTGGAAGCGTTTCTACCTCAAGTGGTACGGCGAGAGCCATCCGTCGGCCATGAAGCTGTGCCCGCGCACCACGGAACTGGTTCAGAGCATCGGCTCGATCAAGGCTGCTATGTTCGCCGAACTGCCGCCAGGTTCGAAACTGGTACGCCATCGCGACCCGTACGCCGGCTCCTATCGTTACCACTTGGGCCTGGACACGCCTAACGATGCGGGTTGCTACATCAACGTCGACGGTGAGAGCTACCACTGGCGTGACGGTGAAGCGGTGATGTTCGATGAAACCTTCATCCATTACGCGGAAAACACCACCGACAAGAACCGCATCATCCTGTTCTGCGACATTGAGCGTCCAATGAAGTATCGCTGGGCTGCAGCGTTCAATGCCTGGTTCAGCCGTACGGTAATGTCCGCCGCCGGTGCGCCCAACGATGCGGGCGACCGTACCGGAGGGATCAACCGTTTGTTTACCAAAATCTACAAGATCAGGTTGCGTGGCAAAGAGCTGAAAAAGCGTAATCGTGCTCGGTACTACATGGAAAAGTGGGCGATCTTTGGTGGTTTGCTGGCGATCTTTATTCTGATCTGAACATTATTGCTGTGACTGTCCTGACGCCATCGCTGGCAAACCAGCTCCCACAATGGCAGGTGTGATGCTTCAATCGCATTTACACCGCTAAAACCTGTGGGAGCTGGCTTGCCAGCGATAAGGCCCTGAGATTCACCCGATGATTCAAGAGGCTTTTTTAGCCTTCTTCGCTGGCGTTGACTTGCTCGCCGTTTTGGCCTTCGGCTTGGCGGAGGCCTTTCCACCCAGGCTACGTTTAAGCAGCTCGGTCAGGTCGATAACATCGGCAGTCTTGCGCTGTTCCTCGCCACCCACCGTCTCGACATCCTCGATCTCGCCCTTATGGGCCTTTTTCTCCACCAGCGCCATGATCTTGTCTTCGAACTCGTCTTTGTAATCCTCGGGGCTCCAGTCCCCGCTCATGTCCTCGACAAGACGTTTGGCCATGTCCAACTCACCTTTGGCAAGCTGAGGCTTGGTCACTTCACTGCCCAGTTCCAACTGATCGAGGCCGCGTACTTCCTGGGGCCAGCGCAATTTCACCAGCACCAGCGCTGACTCCAGCGGCATCACCGCCGCCAGATACTGGCGCGTGTGCAAGACGACGCGGGCGAGCGCAACCTTGTTGGTTTTGCTTAACGTTTCACGCAACAGCGCGTACACCTTGCCACCGCGCTTGTCCGGCGCCAGGTAGTAGGGCGTATCGATGTTCTGCAACGGGATCTGCTCGGCGTCGACGAAGGAAAAGATGTCGATGGTCTGGGTCGAAACCGGGTGCGCGGAGCGGATTTCCTCTTCGCTGAGCACCACATAACGACCCTTTTCGTAGGCCACACCTTTGACGATGTTTTCCTTGGTAACTTCCTTGCCGGTCACCTTGTTGACGCGCTTGTAGCCCACCGGGTCCATGCTGCGACTGTCGAGCCAGTCAAAGTCCACGCCTTGGGATGAGGTCGCTGAAACCAGCGCGACAGGGATATGGACCAGTCCGAAGCTGATCGCGCCTTTCCAGATTGCCCGAGCCATGGTGAGTTCTCCGAGTGATGATCAGGTGACCTGAAGCCCGGCGCGAAAGTTTCCAGAGAATGCGCATTTTCAATTGGCTTCGGTCAAGCCGTGTTACATGTTGTTTAACGCCGACGGGTTAACAAATCCGAACCTGAAGCGTAGCGTGGACTCGAAGGCTCTATACCAAGCACATCGAGAGGCTGACCCATGAACCGATTTCTGATTGGCATCGCCGTCCTGACACTCAGTGGCGGTCTGGTTCATGCGGACGTTGTGCTGGCGCAGAGCCCGACCGGCAACAGCAACAATCCCTATAACAGTCCGATTCGCCGGGCGAATCCCAACAGCATGCAGGGCACCCAGCCCAGTGCGCCGCCCATCCGTGGACCAAGCACCGTTCCCGTGCCGCGTCCGCCAACCCTCGATAACCGGGGCATTGGCAATGGCCAGCCGATCCGTTCAGCGCCGGCCAAGCCACCTACATTCATTCCAAACCCACCCTCGCGAAGCACCGACACTCAACGTTAAACGGCAGGTAAAACGCTCTGCCAGACTTTGATACGACAAAAGGAATCGTGCATGTTGCGTAAAACCCTTCTGGCCAGCCTGTGCGCCGGCGCTCTGATCAGTGCTCCGGCATTCGCCGCTGCCCCCAAAGAGCTGCAAAGCGAGCAAGGCACTCTCGAAGTCACAACAATTGCCCAAGGGCTTGAGCATCCATGGTCGCTGGCCTTCCTGCCGGATCGCCAAGGAATGCTGGTGACCGAACGACCGGGCAATCTGCGCGTGGTGGGTGCGGACGGCAAGCTATCGGCTCCTCTAAGCGGCGTGCCGCAAGTATGGGCCAAGGGGCAGGGCGGTTTGCTGGATGTCGTGTTGTCACCCGACTTTAAACAGAACCGACTGGTTTACCTGTCCTATGCCGAAGGTGGCGGCGCTGGGGACAAGGCAGGCACAGCGGTGGGACGGGGTTACCTGTCGGATGACTTGAAAACGCTGAAAGATTTCAAAGTGATTTTCCGTCAGGAACCAAAGCTCTCCACCGGCAACCACTTCGGTTCTCGGCTGGTGTTTGATCGCGATGGTTATCTGTTCATCACCCTGGGTGAAAACAACGACCGGCCGACCGCGCAGGATCTCGACAAGCTGCAAGGCAAGATTGTGCGGATCTACCCGGACGGCAAGGTTCCGGACGACAATCCATTCGTGGGGCAGTCAGGCGTGCGGCCGGAAATCTGGGCTTACGGCATTCGCAACCCGCAGGGTGCAGCACTTAACCCGTGGAACGGCACCGTCTGGGAAAACGAACACGGCCCGCGCGGCGGTGATGAGGTGAATATCATCGAACGCGGGAAAAACTACGGTTGGCCGCTGGCGACCCACGGCATCAACTATTCGCTGCTGCCGATTCCTGAAGCCAAAGGCAAAAGCGTCGAAGGGGGCGTCGATCCGCGCCATGTGTGGGAGAGATCACCGGGCGTCACGGGCATGGCGTTTTACGATGGCGATCGCTTCAAACCCTGGCAGAAAAATCTGTTTATCGGCGCGCTGGTGAGTCAGGAGTTGATTCGCTTGCAGTTCGATGGCGACAAGGTCGTGCATGAGGAGCGCTTGTTGGGTGAGCTGAAACAGCGCATTCGAGACGTGCGGCAGGGACCGGATGGGTACTTGTATGTGCTGACGGATGAGGAGAACGGTTCGCTCTATAAGATCGGCCTGAAACCCGATCTCTAAGACTCATGCCCCTGTAGGAGCTGCCGAAATGCTCCTACAGGTTCAATATCAGCATCAGGGGCCGACTACTCACTACGAGCGTAAAGAATCACCACCGCTCGTAACTTCCCCCGCCCAAACCGGCACATCTTCTCGAACTCGCCATGACTGACCGGCACATGCTGGCAGTCAATGGGCTGGCGGTGCTGGCTATGGTCGACGTCCGGATCGTGCAGGTAAACGAAATCCTCATCGCAATCGGTCACCACCACCCAGTGCGGCGATTTCGATCGAGTCAGCCGATAGCTGCTGATCAGCACCAGAGGTTGGCCTCCCGCTTCCAGTAAGCGCGGCAAATCCAGCGGAGCACCGATCACGCGCTCGACATCGGTCTGCGCCAACTGTGCGGTGAATTCTTCATGAACCAGGCGCATGACGTCTTTTTTATGCTCATTGCGTACGCCGTCGAGGAACAACGGCCCCGCCAGGCTCAACTCCAGACGCACGCGAAATCCCCGTCGCCATGCGGCGAGCGCCAATCCCTGCGGACTGCAACCACCATGCCCCGACGTCATGAAAACGGTCGTCGCCTCGCGCCAGATCTGCAGTTCCTCACGGCGCTCCAACAAGCGTTCTGACTGCAACGCCCCCATGGCCATCAACAGACACGCCGGGCCACAGGTGAAATCGGTGGTTTGACCGTACCAAGGCACTTTGATGCTGCGTGAGTCTCTATGCTGGAGAATGCGTTTCTCCAGGCGCAGCGCGTCGGCATGGTCTTCGTAGTAATCGTGGATCAGTGCAAAACGCCGGTAGCCGTTGCGTTCATACAGGGAAATGGCGGCGGGGTTGTCGGTGCGTACCTCCAGGCGCAGGTACGCGCAATCGTGTTCCAGCGCGCAAGCCTCGATACGTTGCAGCAGTTGTTTACCCAATCCGCTCCCGCGCGCCTCGGCGGCAATGGCAATGGAATACAGGCGCGCCAGCGACGTACCGCGGTGAAACAACGCCAGTGCGTAACCCCGTAAATGGCCGTCGACCTCGGCCACCAGCAGCTGTGCGTGGGCGCGGGTAATCATCCAGTGAAAACTGCGACGGCTGAGCCCGTCCGTGGTGAAACATTGCATTTCCAATGCCAGCAACGCCGGCAGATCTTCAACTACCGCCAAACGAAAAACAGCACTCATATGACCACCGTAAAAGTTGCGTAACGAAACGAGACTTTCGAAAAATTTCGTGCTTAATAGAAAAGGTCTTGTTCTCCAACGGATCAATCTCTATGTCAGCGGTACAGGGTCATTGGCGCGAAGTATCCGAGCAAAATTTGCCGGCGGCAACTTATTTAAATTCAGCGACTGGCACTTCCAGTCGAGTGTTGATCATTGTCGAGCGCAAGGAAGATTGGGCTTCGTACTTCCCCAGCGAGGACATCATCACGGCGCAGGAATACCTCGAGCAAACACGTGACAGCGAGCCGGGCAAGCGTGTGCAGGTGATCAATCTGTGCCGCAGCTACAAGTACCTCGGCCATGGCTATTACTGCTCGCTACTTGCCGAAGCCCGCGGGCACAAAGTGATTCCGTCGGTTCGCACGATCAGCGAACTGACCAAAAAATCACTTTACGGCCTGGCGCTGGACGACCTCGATAAAACCCTGGAAAAAGCCCTCAGTCATCATCTATATAGCGATACCGAAGGTTTTACCCTGACGTTGTACTTTGGCAAAACTCATATCGAGCCATTACAGGATCTGGCTCGACAATTGTTTGAAGTGTTTCCCTGTCCGATTCTGTTAGTTGAGTTTCGTCGAACTAACGGTTGGCACATCGAGGGCATAAAGTCCGGCACGTTACATAAGTTGCGCGACGACCAGGAAGATCAATTCGCCAATGCCCTTGATGGCTTCAGCCGCAAAGTCTGGCGGGTGCCGCGTTCCCGGCAAGTGGCGCGGTATGACGTGGCGATCTTGCACGATCCGCAGGAAGCGCTGCCGCCATCAAACAGCAAGGCGCTTGCGAACTTTGTTCGGGTCGGCAAGACCATGGGCATCGACGTCGAGCTGATCGAGCGCAAGGATTACGCGCGACTCGCCGAGTACGACGGCTTGCTGATTCGCGAAACCACCAGCGTCGACAACCATACCTACCGTTTCGCCAAGAAGGCTGAAAGCGAGGGGCTGGTGGTGATGGACGATCCGGCCTCGATTCTGCGCTGCACCAACAAGGTCTACCTCACCGACCTGCTCAACAGCCATCAACTGGGCATGCCGGCGACGGAGATTCTGTACAAGGAGCGACCCGAAGATTTCGAACGGGTAGGGGAACGGCTTGGTTTTCCATTGGTGTTGAAGATCCCCGATGGCTGTTTCTCGCGGGGTGTGATCAAGGTCGAAAGCCAGCATGCGCTGCTCGAAGCCACGGCCGAGCTGTTCGAACATTCGGTGCTGTTGCTGGCCCAGGAGTTTTTCTACACCGAGTACGACTGGCGCATTGGCGTGCTCAACCGCAAACCGATCTTCGCCTGCCAGTACTTCATGTCCAAGGGACACTGGCAAATCTACAACCACAAGGCCAAGGGTCAGGACATCAACGGCGAATGCCGGACAATGGCGATCCACGAGGCCCCCCGCGCCGTGGTGGAACTGGCGGTGAAAACAGCCAACCTGATCGGCGACGGTCTCTATGGTGTGGACCTGAAACAGGCTGGCGACAAGGTGGTGGTGATCGAAGTGAACGACAACCCGAACCTGGACGCCGGCATCGAAGACGCTTATTTGCAGGACGATTTGTATTCACTGGTGCTGGAAGAGTTCGTGCGGCGGCTGGAGCTCAAGCGTCGCGGCCAGGCATGGTGAAGCGCCGATGATCAACAGTTTTGCATTGAGCCGCGGCGCCTTGCAGCGAGTCGAACGACTGGACGCCGAGGTGATGCTGTTCAGCGATCCCGACGCCGCCGAGCGTGACCTGCTGCACAGTCATTTCAAAGTCGATGAGCACGCACTGGCCTCGGCACTCGATCCGGACGAAGTGTCGCGAATCGAGTTTCACCCCGACCACTTGTTCCTGATCTGGAAGCGCCCGGAAAACTATTCCGGCGGCGGCAGTCTGGCGTTTGAGGTGTCTTCGTGCGGTTTGCTGTTCTCGCCCGGGCAGTTGCTGGTGATCGCCACCGACGACACGCCGCTGCACGGCCTCGGCACGCGCCAACCGTTAAACACGCCGCTGGATGTTCTGCTCGACCTGCTGTTCAACAACATCCATCACTACCTCGGGCACTTGAAGGTGATCAAACTGGTCGCCCGCGAGTTGCAGCAAAAATTCAATGCCTCGATGCAGAACCAGCATCTGGTGCAGATGTTCAACCTCAGCGAAAGCCTGATCTATTACATCAACGCCCTGCACAGCAACGGCGCAGTGCTGACGCGGCTGCGCAACCACGCCGAAAAACTGCATTTCAACAGCGAAGCGATCGGCCTGATCGACGACCTGATCATCGAAAACAACCAGTGCTACAAACAGGCGGAGATTTACTCCACGGTGTTCTCCGGGCTGATCGACGCGCGCGGCAACCTGATGAACAACAGCATGAACAACCTGTTGCGCAAACTGACGTTGATCAACGTGGTGTTTTTGCCGTTGAACCTGATTGCGAGCATTGGCGGAATGTCGGAGTTCAGCATGATGACGGCAGGAACACCGTGGTGGGTCTCGTATCCGCTGTTTTTGGCGGCGATGTTGCTGGGAGCGGGAGGGATGTTGTTTGGTCTACGGCGTTTGGCCAGTTGATCGTTGGTAATCCCTGTAGGAGCTGCCGAAGGCTGCGATCTTTTGATTTTCAAGATCAAAAAATCGCAGCCTTCGGGAGCTCCTACACGGTTTATGTATTTCTGACAGTCCCGCTTTTGGCCGAACCGCCACCGTGATGCCTTGTTATAGTTCGGGCCTCATTTCAGCCCGGTAAAGGATCACTGCCATGTCTCAATACTCCGCCTTCAGCGTCGAACTGGCCGACAATATCGCCCATGTGCAGATCAATCGTCCGGAAAAGATCAACTCGATGAACGCCGCGTTCTGGAGCGAGATCGTCGAGATTTTCCAGTGGATCGACGACACCGACGAAGTGCGCGTGGTGGTGCTCAGCGGCAACGGTAAACACTTTTCCTCCGGCATCGACCTGATGATGCTCGCCGGCGTCGCCGATGAACTGGGCAAGGATGTCGGCCGCAACGCGCGCCTGCTGCGCAAAAAGATCTTGACCCTGCAAGCCTCGTTCAACGCCGTCGATAACTGCCGCAAACCGGTCATCGCGGCGATTCAGGGTTATTGCCTGGGTGGCGCGATCGATCTGATCGCCGCCTGCGACATGCGTTACGCAGCCGAAGACGCGCAATTCTCGATCAAGGAAATCGATATCGGCATGGCCGCCGATGTTGGCACTTTGCAACGGTTGCCACGGATCATCGGTGACGGCATGCTGCGTGAGCTGGCTTACACCGGTCGCAGCTTTGGCGCTGAAGAAGCGCGCAGCATCGGTCTGGTCAATCGCGTTTACAGTGACAAGGACGCGCTGCTCGAAGGTGTGCTGGATATCGCTCGCGACATCGCGTCCAAGTCGCCCATCGCAATTGCCGGCACCAAGGAAATGATCAGCTACATGCGTGACCATCGCATCGACGACGGCCTCGAATACGTTGCCACCTGGAACGCCGCCATGTTGCAATCCACCGACTTGCGCGTGGCCATGGCCGCCCATATGAGCAAACAGAAACCCGAATTTGTGGATTGAGAACCATGACATCTCGCTGGACCACTGCAGTACTGGACACCGATCAACCCGGCGGCTGGGCCGTGGCGCGTAGCCCCGAAGGCTTTCTGTTCGACGACAACGGCGCGCTGTTCCCACGGGAATGGCTCAAGCGTCAGGACTTGTCGGTGCTGACCGAGCATGGCATCGGCCACCTCGATGGCGAGCCGGTGTACCTGCTGGAATTGCGCAGTGCCAGCGAGGTCATGGGTTGCAGCTGGAAGGGCCTGCGGGCGTTCATGCTCGACGGCGATCACACGATCTACAAAGTGCTGGGTTATGCCGCGCAGATTGGCACCTGGGCCCGTGAACACCGCTTCTGTGGCAATTGCGGGCAGGCCATGAGGCAAGTGCCGCGCGAGCGGGCGATGTATTGCCAGCCGTGTGATCTGCGCAGTTATCCGCGGATTTCGCCGAGCATGATCGTGCTGATTACCCGTGGCGACGAGATTCTGCTGGCACGCTCACCGCGGTTTGTCACTGGGGTTTACAGCACGCTGGCCGGTTTCGCCGAGCCGGGCGAATCGGCGGAGGACTGCCTGATTCGCGAGGTGCGCGAAGAAGTGCAGATCGAGGTGAAGAACATCCAGTATCTGGGTAGCCAGTGCTGGCCGTTCCCGCACTCGATGATGCTGGGTTTTCACGCGGAATACGCGGGCGGGGAGATTGTTTGTCAGGAAGACGAGATCGAAGACGCCCAGTGGTTCAACGTGCACGACCTGCCGCCTTTGCCGGCGTCAAAATCGATTGCACGTTATCTGATCGACGTTTATGTGGCGCGGCGTTTAGGCCACGCTGAACCAGTGCTGCCAGGCTAGGCGCACGGTCAATCCCAGCACTACGGTGATGAACACCGGACGAATGAACTTGGCGCCACCGCTGATCGCGGTGCGCGCACCAAAGAATGCGCCAACCATCACCGACAGGCCCATGCTCAGGCCGATGATCCAGTCCACTTGCCCGGAAAACACGAACACCGACAGCGCCGCGATGTTGCTGACGAAGTTCATGCTGCGCGCCACGCCGCTGGCCTTGACCAGGTCGATCGGGTACAGCAGCAAGCTGCTGACGGTCCAGAATGCCCCCGTGCCGGGACCGGCCACACCGTCGTAGAAACCGAGGCTGAAGCCTTGGGTCGATTGCCACTTCTTCTTGATCGGCGCGTTGCTGTCCAGCGGCGCTTTTGGCGTGCCGCCGAACAGCAGATACAGGCCGCAGGCGAAGACGATCACCGGGAGCATTTTGTTCAGCCATTCTGCCGGCAGGTAATGAGCGACGACGGCACCGGTCAACGCACCGACCAGGGTGCCGACAATCGCGTGCATCCACTGGCGAGGATGAAACAGCTTGCGCCGGTAGAAAGTGAAACTGGCCGTCGCCGAACCGAAGGTTGAACTCAGTTTATTGGTGCCCAGTACCAGATGCGGCGGCAGGCCAGCGGTCAGCAGCGCAGGCGTGGTCAACAGACCGCCACCGCCGGCGATGGCATCGATAAAACCGGCAACGAAAGCGACAACGGCCAGAATGGCCAAAGTGGTGAGGTCAACGCTGAGTTCAAAAGGCATGGAGTCGACTTATTCGGCAGGGGCGCAGATCGGGGCTGCGCGGAGGGCTGCCATGTTACTCATTTCCAATTGTTGCGGCGAGTCGACGGACGTCTTCGCGAGCAGGCTCGCTCCCACAGGTTTTTGCGTTGATCTCAAAGACCCTGCAGGAGCTTCTGGCTAAGCGTCAGGCGTTGCGACCAGCCAACGCTCGCGCCATCCGCGCAATCCCTTCTTCCAGCAACGACCGTGGGCAGCCGAAGTTCAGCCGCACGAATTGCTGATTCTGATCGCCAAAGTCCAGCCCGGCGCTCAAACCTACCTTGGCCTGTTCAAGGAAGAACTGCTGAGGGTTTTCCAGATCCAGCGCCGAGCAATCGAGCCAGGCCAGATAAGTCCCCTGCGGCACATTGATGGTCACGCCCGGCAAACGGCTGCGAACCGCTTCAACCAGATAATCACGGTTGGCCTGCAAGTAGGTTTTCAACTCGGCAAGCCATGGTCCAGCTTCGCTGTAAGCGACACGGGTGGCTTCCATGCCCAGCGGATTGACGCTGTCGACCATGCCGCAACGGGCGTGATTGACGCGTTCGCGCAGGTCGGCGTCCTGGATGATCATGAACGAGGTCTTGAGACCGGCGATGTTGTAGGCCTTGCTCGCCGACATCAGGGTGATCGTGCGCTGGGCGATTTCCGCGCTCAGCGAAGCGGTTGGAATGTGCACGCGGCCATCGAAGCACAGCTCGGCATGGATTTCGTCAGAGATGATCCATGCGTCCTGCGCTACGCAGATGTCTGCCACTGCTTGCAACTCATCGCGGCCGAACACTTTGCCGATCGGGTTGTGCGGGTTACTCAACAGCAGCGCGCCGCCACCGTTCAGCGAATCACGCAAAGTGTCCAGCGGCGTGGCGTAGGTGCCGTCAGCCTGCGGCACGAATTCCAGCTCAACCTTGTTCAAACCCCAATGAGCCGGCGCATGGCGCAGTGGCGGGTAGTTCGGCACTTGCACCACGACATTCTGCTGCGGCTGCACCAGCGCCTTGAGCGCCATGTTGAAACCGGATTCAACGCCTGGCAGGAAGATCAGCTCTTGCGGCTGCACCTTCCAGGCGAACTTGTTCCAGAGGTCGGCAACGATGGCTTCACGCAGGTTGTCTTGCGCGACGCTGTAACCCACCAGCGGGTGCAGCAGGCGCTGCTGCAGCGCCTCGATGACCACCGGCGGCGCGGCGAAATCCATATCAGCGACCCACATCGGCAGCACGTCGGCCGAATAGCGGCTCCACTTGGTGCTGCCCGTGTTGTGGCGGTCGAATACCTGATCAAAATCGAAAGTCATGCGCGGTCTCGTGAAGGCGGGTGAGTTCTGTCCGCCATGATAAGCCCATGACCTTGTGGGAGCACACAAAACCTGTGGGAGCTGGCTTGCCAGCGATAGCGGTGGATCAGTCACCATCATTGTTGGATGTGCCGACGTCATCGCTGGCAAGCCAGCTCCCACAGGGAATTGAAGTTGTCAGGGAGAGCCCCGACAAACGGCCGACGGTCGGTTTTCACACAGTCTGTGTGGTCATTGTCTACAGTGAAAAAGCGGGCACCCGTTGCCTCAACCGTGTTTGTCCAGATAAAGCCCGGCATCAGTACCGGGTTCCACCTGATCAGGAGTGCACGATGGATCTCAGCCGTCGTCAGTTCTTCAAGGTCGCCGGTATCGGCCTTGCAGGCTCAAGCCTGGGCGCGCTGGGCATGGCCCCGACGCCTGCCTTCGCCGAGCAGGTGCGTCACTTCAAGCTTGCCCACACCCATGAAACCCGCAACACCTGCCCGTATTGCTCGGTCGGCTGCGGCTTGATCATGTACAGCCAGGGCGATGCCGGGAAGAATGTCGCGCAAAATATCATCCACATCGAGGGCGACGCCGACCACCCGGTCAACCGTGGCACTCTCTGTCCAAAAGGCGCGGGCCTGCTGGACTTCATTCACAGCCCGGGCCGTTTGCTGTATCCGCAGACGCGCAAACCTGGCAGCAGCGAATGGACGCGGATCAGTTGGGATGAAGCGCTGGACCGCATCGTCGACCTGATGAAAACCGACCGCGACGCCAATTTCATCGAGAAAAATGCCAACGGGCAAACGGTGAATCGCTGGCTGACCACCGGATTCCTCGCGGCCTCGGCGGCGTCCAACGAAGCGGGCTATATCACCCAGAAGGTGATTCGCAGCCTCGGTCTACTGGGGTTCGATAACCAGGCGCGTGTCTGACACGGTCCGACGGTGGCAAGTCTTGCCCCGACGTACGGCCGTGGTGCCATGACCAATACCTGGACCGATATCGCTAACGCGAATCTGATTCTGGTGATGGGCGGCAACGCAGCAGAAGCGCATCCGTGCGGCTTCAAATGGGTGACCGAGGCCAAGGCGCACAACGCCGCGCGGCTGATCGTGGTCGATCCGCGTTTTACCCGGACCGCTTCGGTGGCCGACTATTACGCGCCGATTCGCACCGGTACCGACATCGCCTTCATGGGCGGTTTGATCAATTACCTCCTGACCGAGGACAAGATCCAGCACGAATACGTGCGCAATTACACCGATGTATCGTTCATCGTCAAAGCCGGTTATGGCTTCGAGGACGGCATCTTCAGTGGCTACGACGTGGCCAAGCGCAGCTATACCGACAAATCCGGTTGGGGCTACGAAATGGGCGAGGACGGCTTCGTCAGAGTCGACCCGACCCTGCAAGATCCGCGCTGCGTCTATCAACTGATGAAGCAGCATTACAGCCGCTACACCATCGACCTCGCGAGCCAGATCTGCGGGATGCCGGTCGATGCCATGCAGAAAATCTGGGACGAAATCGCCACGTGCTCGATACCGGGAAAGACCATGACGATTCTCTACGCGCTCGGCTGGACCCAGCATTCGATCGGCGCGCAAATCATCCGCAGTGCGGCGATGGTGCAACTGTTGCTGGGCAATGTCGGCATGCCGGGCGGCGGGGTGAATGCCTTGCGCGGGCACTCGAACATTCAGGGCCTGACCGACCTCGGATTGCTCTCCAATGCGTTGCCGGGCTATCTGTCATTGGGCACCGACACCGAGCAGGATTACGCCACCTATATCCACAAACGTACGCAAGTACCGTTGCGGCCGGGGCAACTCTCGTACTGGCAGAATTACAGCAAATTCCACGTCAGCCTGATGAAGTCGTGGTACGGCGCCCACGCCACCGCGGAGAACAATTGGCTCTACGACCATCTGCCGAAACTCGACATCCCCAACTATGACGTGTTGAAGATGTTCGACCTGATGAGCCAGGGCAAGGTCAACGGCTACTTCTGCCAGGGCTTTAATCCCATCGCTGCGTTGCCTGACAAAAACCGCGTGATGGGCGCGTTGGCCAAACTCAAATGGCTGGTGGTGATGGACCCACTGGCCACCGAAACGTCGGAGTTCTGGCACAACGTCGGACCGTACAACGACGTCAAAAGCGCAGAGATCCAGACTGAAGTCATTCGCCTGCCGACCACCTGTTTTGCCGAAGAGGACGGCTCGCTGGTCAACAGCAGCCGCTGGCTGCAATGGCACTGGAAGGGCGCCGATGGCCCGGGCGAAGCGCAGACCGACATCCGCATCATGAGCGAGCTGTTCCTGCGCCTGCGCAAGCGTTATCAGGCTGAGGGCGGCAAGTTTCCCGACCCGCTGCTGAAACTGACGTGGCCGTACAAGATCGCCGACGAACCGTCCCCGGAAGAACTGGCCAAAGAGATCAACGGCAGCGCCGTCACAGACTTCACCGATGCCAGCGGCGCAACGGTCAAGGCTGGCACGCAACTGGCCGGGTTCGGGTTGCTCAAGGATGACGGCAGCACCGCGTCCGGTTGCTGGATTTTCGCTGGCAGCTGGACCGAGGCCGGTAATCAGATGGCCCGGCGCGACAATGCCGACCCGTATGGCATGCATCAGCACCAGGGTTGGGCCTGGGCCTGGCCGGCCAATCGGCGGATTCTGTACAACCGCGCTTCCGCAGACGTTGCGGGCAAACCGTGGGACCCGAAAAAGCGTCTGGTCTGGTGGAACGGTAGAGTCTGGACCGGCACCGATGTGCCGGACTACAAGGCCGACGTGCCGCCGGAAGCCGGGATGAACCCGTTCATCATGAACCCGGAAGGTGTGGCGCGATTCTTCGCCGTCGACAAGATGAATGAAGGGCCATTCCCCGAGCATTACGAGCCGTTCGAAACCCCCATCGGCATCAACCCGCTGCACCCGCAAAACAAACAGGCCACCAGCAACCCGGCAGCGCGGATCTTCGATTCGGTGTGGGAAACCCTCGGCGAAGCCAAGGACTTCCCGTACGCCGGCACCAGCTATCGCTTGACCGAGCATTTCCACTTCTGGAGCAAGCACTGCAAGTTGAACGCGATTGCCCAGCCTGAGCAATTCGTCGAAATCGGCGAGGTGCTGGCGAAAGAGAAGGGCATCGCTGCAGGTGATCGAGTGCGGGTCAGTTGCAAACGCGGATTTATTGAAGCGGTCGCGGTAGTGACCAAAAGGATCCGGCCGCTGCAGGTCAACGGCCAGGTCGTGCATCAGATCGGCATCCCGTTGCACTGGGGTTTTACCGGCCTGACGCGTCACGGTTACCTGACCAACACCCTGGTGCCGTTCCTCGGCGATGGCAACACACAGACCCCGGAATCCAAGTCATTCCTGGTCAACGTGGAGAAAATCTAAATGGCCAGCCAAGACATCATTGCCCGCTCGGCCACCACCACGGTGCCGCCTTCGGTGAGGAATCAGGAGGCGGTGGCCAAGCTGATCGACACCACCAAATGCATCGGTTGCAAGGCCTGCCAGGTCGCCTGTTCGGAATGGAACGAACTGCGCGACGAGGTCGGTCACAACCACGGCACCTACGACAACCCGCAGGATCTGAGCGCAGAATCCTGGACGCTGATGCGCTTCACCGAGCACGAAACCGACGCCGGAAACCTCGAATGGCTGATCCGCAAGGACGGCTGCATGCACTGCGCCGAGCCGGGATGCCTGGCGGCGTGTCCGAGCCCCGGCGCGATCATCAAGCACGCCAACGGCATCGTCGACTTCGATCAGGATCACTGCATCGGTTGCGGTTATTGCATCACCGGGTGCCCGTTCAACATTCCGCGTATCTCGCAAAAAGATCACAAGGCGTACAAGTGCACCCTGTGTTCGGATCGAGTCGCGGTAGGCCTGGAGCCGGCTTGTGTGAAAACCTGCCCGACCGGCGCCATCGTCTTCGGCACCAAAGAAGACATGAAGGAACACGCCGCCGAACGCATCGTCGACCTAAAAAGCCGTGGCTTCGAGAACGCCGGTTTGTATGATCCGGCCGGCGTCGGCGGCACTCACGTCATGTACGTGCTGCACCACGCCGACACGCCGAGGATTTACGCCGGTCTGCCCGACGCGCCAACCATCAGTCCGCTGGTGGGCTTGTGGAAAGGCATCAGCAAACCGCTGGGCCTGCTGGCGATGGGCGCAGCGGTGCTGGCCGGGTTCTTCCACTACGTGCGCATCGGCCCGAATCGGGTTGAAGAGGATGAACATTCGACCGCGCCCGACACCTCGGTGCATGTCGTTGATCCGGCGGTGCATACCTTCGACCCACGCGGGGAGGACCGGCCATGAGCAACAAGACGATCCTGCGTTACACCGCCAACCAGCGCACCAATCACTGGCTGGTGGCGATTCTGTTTTTCATGGCCGGGCTGTCGGGACTGGCGCTGTTTCATCCATCGATGTTCTGGCTGACCAATCTGTTTGGCGGTGGACCGTGGACGCGGATTCTGCACCCGTTCATGGGTGTGGCGATGTTCGTGTTGTTTCTCGGTCTGGTGTTCAATTTCTGGCGTGCCAATTTCTTCATCGCCAACGACCGGCAGTGGCTGCGGCGCATTGATCGGGTATTGGTCAACGACGAAGAAGCCGTGCCGCCGGTTGGCAAGTACAACGCCGGGCAAAAGCTGCTGTTCTGGACTTTACTGCTGTGCATGCTCGCGTTGCTGTTCACCGGGCTGGTGATCTGGCGCGCCTGGTTCAGCGCGTTTTTCGGCATCACCCTGATCCGCTGGTCAATGCTGCTGCATGCACTGGCCGGGTTTGTGCTGATCCTCAGCATCATCATCCACATCTACGCCGGGCTGTGGATCAAGGGCTCGGTCGACGCGATGCTGCATGGTTGGGTCAGCCGCGCCTGGGCGAAGAAACACCACGCACTGTGGTATCGCGACATCACCCGCGACGAGCGTCAACCGGACGTGCCAGAGCGACCGATCACCAAAAAGGGCTGACCTTTGCCAAGCATTCTTGAACCCGGAGAAATCGAAGCGGCGGCCAGTTCGCCGCCGTTTCTGCACCTGCCACCGCACAACCTTTTTACCTTGCGCGCCGAACGTCTGGAGCGATTGGCCGAGGGGCACCCGTTGGCCGAGTATCTGCGCTTGATCGCCGGTTTGTGCCGGGCTCAGCAGCAAGTGCTGGATGATCCGCCGTCGACCGGGCCAGTCGATCAGCAACGGCTTGCCCTGTGCCAGCAACACGGTTTGCCGCCGTTCGGCGCCGATACGTTGATCCGCGAAGATGACTGGCAAGCCTGGCTTGCGGCTCTGCTGCAACGCTACGCACCCCCGGCGCAACCCGCCGTGATCGATGCAATCAGCGTGCTGCGTAGCGCCGACTCCGGGCAATTGCGCAGTTGGGCGGTGGCGCTGGTCAGCGGTCAATATTCCATGGTGCCGGCGCAACTGGTGCCGTTTCTTGGCGCGGCGTTGCAAGCGGCGTGGAGCCACTGGCTGCTGAGCGCGCCCAACCTGCAACTCAAACCCGGCGACAGCCTCAGCCAATGCCCGGCCTGTGGTTCACCAGCCATGATCGGCGTAGTTCGCCATCGCGGCAAACACAACGGCTTGCGCTATCTGGTGTGTTCGCTGTGCGCCTGTGAATGGCACGTGGTGAGGGTCAAATGCGTGTATTGCGAGTCGAGCAAAGGCCTCGACTACCTGAGTTTTGAGGACGATCGCCACGCGGCCAATCAGGCGCCATTGCGCGCCGAAGTCTGTCCGGGCTGCAACAGCTATCTGAAATTGCTCTATCTGGAGAACGATGCCGACGCCGAGGCGTTGTCGGCCGATCTGAGCAGTTTGCTGCTGGACATGCGTCTGGCGCAGGACGGCTATCAGCGTCTGGCACCCAATCTGCTGCTGGCACCGGGAGACGAATGAGCGCAGCGTCTACACTCGCCGGACAGTCTTTTGTTTCGGGAGTGGCAGATGTCTGCAAGTGTTGCCCTGCGATTACCTTCCATTGATGGTTTGTTGCGTCACCCGGTGTGTCTGCCGCTGGCCGAGCGTTATGGGCGTGAGGCGTTGCTGACGAGTTTGCGACAGCTGCTGGATGAACTGCGCTCCAGTGTGTTGAGCGGGCAGTTGTCGGCGGTTGAAATCAGTCCTGAAGTGCTGGCCGGCCGGGTGGGCGAACGGCTTGTGCAGCAACAACGCAGCCAGGTTCGGCGGGTGTTCAACCTGACCGGCACGGTGTTGCACACCAATCTCGGCCGGGCGCTATTGCCTGAAGAAGCCATCGAAGCGGTACAAATGGCGGCGCGTTATCCGCTCAATCTGGAATTCGATCTGGCCAGCGGTAAACGCGGTGATCGTGATGATTTGATCGAAGGCCTGATCCGCGAACTGACCGGCGCCGAAGCCGTCACCGTGGTCAACAACAATGCCGCGGCGGTGCTGCTGACGCTGAACAGCCTCGGTGCACGCAAGGAAGGCATCATCTCGCGCGG
Organism: Pseudomonas sp. A0308; assembly: GCF_044218815.1. Lineage (NCBI taxonomy): Bacteria > Pseudomonadati > Pseudomonadota > Gammaproteobacteria > Pseudomonadales > Pseudomonadaceae > Pseudomonas > Pseudomonas sp. A0308. The sequence continues at coordinate 344,803 of NZ_CP162581.1, read as the reverse complement.
CGAGTTGATCGAGATCGGCGGCGCTTTTCGCATCCCCGACATCATGGCCCGCGCCGGCGTGCGTTTGCACGAAGTCGGCACCACCAATCGCACTCATGCCCGTGATTACGAAGCAGCGATCAGCCCGCGCAGCGGTTTGATCATGCGTGTGCATGCAAGCAATTACAGCATTGAGGGTTTTACGGCCCGGGTGCCGACCGCCGAGTTGGCGGAGTTGGCGCATCGTCACGGGCTGCCGTTGTTGGAGGATCTGGGCAGCGGCAGTCTGCTGGATTTGACGCGCTGGGGTTTGCCGGCGGAACCGACGGTGCGACAGGCGCTGCTCGATGGTGCCGATATCGTCACCTTCAGCGGTGACAAGTTGCTCGGCGGCCCGCAGGCCGGATTGATTGTCGGAAGCAAAGCGCTGATCGCCAAGATCAAGAAGAACCCACTCAAGCGTGCATTGCGGGTCGACAAGTTGACCCTGGCGGCGCTGGAAGCCGTGCTGGGTTTGTATCGCGATCCGGATCGACTGGCCGAGCGATTGCCGAGTCTGCGCCTGTTGACCCGTGCGCAAGCCGACATTTTTGCGCAAGCGTCACGATTGCAACCGGCCATGGCTGACGTTTTGGGCGAGGTCTGGCGTGTGGGTGCCGTGCAGTCACTCGGCATGATCGGCAGTGGCAGCCAACCGGTGGCGCGCCTGCCCAGTGCGGCGCTGTGTTTGCGGCCGCAAGTGTCCAGGCGATTGCGCGGCCGTCATCTGCTCAACCTTGAAGCAGCGCTGCGTGCCTTGCCGATCCCGGTCCTCGGGCGCATCGATGACGACGCGTTGTGGCTGGATCTGCGCCAACTCGACGACGAGCCCGCATGGCTGGCGCAGTTGCCGCTCTTGCAGGTCGCGCAATGATTGTCGGCACGGCAGGGCACATCGACCACGGCAAAACCTCGTTGCTGCAAGCGCTGACCGGGCAAACCGGCGACCGCCGCCCGCAGGAACGCGAGCGCGGCATGACCATCGACCTCGGTTATCTGTATGCCGAGCTGGAACCGGGTGCCGGGCTGAGCGGTTTTATCGATGTACCCGGCCATGAAAAATTCACCCACAACATGCTTGCCGGCGCGCAGGGCATTGATCTGGTGTTGCTGGTAATCGCGGCGGATGACAGCGTGATGCCGCAAACCCGCGAACATCTGGCGATTGTCCAGTTGCTCGGCATTCCGCGTGCGGTGGTGGCGATCACCAAATGCGACCGGGTCGAAGCGGGCAGGGTGGAGGAAGTGCAGCGCCAGACGCTGGACTTGCTCGAAGCCGGGCCGTTTGCCGAGGCGCCGATTTTGGCTGTATCGAGCGTGAGCGGGCAGGGCATTGATGAATTGCGACAGATCTTGTTGCAGAGCCAACGTGAAGTGCTTGAACGCAGTCGTGACGGTGGTTTTCGTCTGGCCATCGATCGCGCCTTCAGCGTTGCCGGTGCGGGAATTGTGGTCACCGGCACGGCGCTATCGGGCGTGGTCGCGGTGGGCGACAAACTGCTTTTGGGGCCTGCCGGTAAAGCCGTAAGGGTTCGTGGTTTGCATGCGCAGAATCAGCCTTCCGAACACGGGGGCGCCGGGCAGCGCGTGGCATTGAATATCAGCGGCGATCGTCTGGCACTGGAGCAAATCCACCGCGGCCAATGGCTGCTGAGCGAGTGGCTGTACGCGCCAACGCAACGGGTCGATATCGAGTTTCAACTGTTGCCCGGCGAACGCCCCTTCGAGCACTTCCACCCGGCGCATCTGCACCTCGGCACTCAAGACGTGATCGCCCGCGTCGCCCTGCTCGAAGGCCCGCGCCTGAACCCCGGCGAACGCATGTTCGCGCAATTGCTGATCAACGCGCCGGTGCACGCGGTGAAGGGGGATCGGCTGATCCTGCGCGACCAAAGTGCGCAACGTACCCTCGGCGGCGGCCAAGTGCTCGACCCGTTCGCCCCGGTCCGCCAACGTCGCAGCCCCGAACGGCTGGCGCAACTTGAGGCCTTGGCGCGCAGTGAACGTTTTGAGCAGGTGCTGCCGGTGTTGCTCAATCACAGCGCCGGCGGCCTCGATCCGCAGCGGCTGGAGCGCCAGTTCAATCGTCCCCGCGAAGACTGGTCATTGCCGCAGAACGTCCGGTTGATCGATACACGCCAAGGGCCGGTGCTGTTCAACGTACAGCGCTGGGGTCAGCTGAAATTCACGCTGCTGGAACAACTGACGAAGTTTCATGAACTGGAGCCCGATCAGATGGGCCCGGATCGGGATCGTCTGCGGCGTTTCAGCGGGTTGGCGCTGGAGCGTTCTATTTTCGGCAGTCTGCTGGAGGAATTGCTCGGCGCCGGTTCGATCAACGCCAGCGGGCCGTGGCTGCACCTGCCGGATCATCAGGTGCGCTTGAATGCCGAAGACGAAACCTTGTGGCTTCAACTGCAACCGCTGTTCGAGCAGGCAGGATTCGATCCGCCGTGGGTGCGCGACATCGGAGGAGTTGTTGAGCAGGACGACGCCGTCGTCCGCTTGCTGCTGCGCAAACTCGCGCGCCTTGGGCTGATGCATCAAGTGGTGCGCGACCTGTTTATCAGCGACGCGATGCTGCAGCAAATGGTGGCCGTGTTGCTGCAACTGGCCAAGGAAAATCCGCAGATCCAAGTGACAACCTTCCGCGATGCGCTAGGCTTGGGACGCAAACGCTCAATTCAATACCTCGAATACTTCGATCGCCTCGGCCTGACCCGGCGCAGCGGCGAATCACGACAAATCCGTCACGACAACGCGTTGGCCATGGCGGACGCGCACTGAGTTCAAGGAAGGCAATCGCGCCCGGTGGCGCGGCCGGGCTTCAAACCCGGTTGGGGACGGCATCCGTTCCCGGGCAGGTTCGACTCCGGCTGCCTTCCGCCACTTTGCAAACACAAGATCGCAGCCTTCGCCAGCGCCTACCCTGTACCATCCGGCAATCCTGACAATGGACTGCCGGAGATCCGCTTGAAAAATCTAACCAGAAGCACCTTGCTGTTCTTCACCTTGTTGGTGTGTGTGAATGCTGCGGGATGGCTTTACTACGTGATCATGCACGGCACAGTGACACGTGGAATGCCAATGATCAGAACCACAGAACCGCTGCTGATTGGCGGGCGTTATGGTGATGAAAACAGCTATGTACTGCCGATGGGCACCACACTTTATGAAGATAAAAGCTACCCGGAAGGGTTCACGCGTTATCTGGTCTACTTCAACCACAAAGGCCCGATTGATCACGAAACGGTGACGATGGAGCCGAATTACGGCGGCTCGGTGGTTGTCCCGCAGTGGTTGGAAAGCATTGATGCCGTTACGTTGAACGACATTTTTAAACGTTTTCCTTTATCCAGGCGCGATGTTGCCGCGGCGGTCAAGGCCAATGACATTAGCCGGGATGATCTGATTGAGATTATCGCTGAGATGCCGGAGTGACGGATGAAGGCGTTTGTCGAACACCGGGGTTTCGACTGTCATTTCGCCGAACGCCAACGTGGTGCGCGAAGCGATGCTGACTGAGTCGGCGCCATCGCTGGCAAGCCAGCTCCCACAGGGATTTGGGATGTGCCCACCATTTTTGGTAACAGATAAAATTGTGGGAGCTGGCTTGCCAGCGATTTCAGTGCATCAGGCAACATTTCTATCAACTGAAGCACCGCTTTCGCGAGCAGGCTCGCTCCCACAGCTTGACCGCGTTATGACAACGGCGGGGTGCGTGGCGGGATCATGCGTTTACTGCCCGTCGATTCAAACGCCGCGGCCAGGCGCAGCAGGCTCGAGTCGTCGTAGGCGCGACCGGCGAAGGTCAGGCCGACCGGCATGCCGATGTCGGCCATGACGCCCATCGGCACGGTGACGGTGGGCACGCCCAGGTGGCGGATCGCGAGGTTGCCGTTGGCGACCCAGATGCCATTGCTCCAGGCGATGTCGGCGGACTCCGGGTTCACATCCGCATCCGCCGGGGCGACATCGGCGACGGTCGGGAACAACACGGCGTCGAGGCCCAGCTTATCCATCCAGTCCTCAAGATCGATGCGCCGGGTTTGTTCCAGGCCACGCAAGCCATCGGGAACAGTGGAGATTTCATTCCACGGCGTGATGCCACGCTCGGCCATGCGTACGTATTCGTCCATGCCGGCGACAAGGTCACCCTCACGGTTGGGCAGAGTGCCCGGCTCGTGCGGGAAGATTTTCGCACCGTCGACGTCGACCAGACGATTGAGCTTCGGGTCGCCGTTGGCTTGCAGGAAGTCGTCAAAAGCCCAGGCGGTCAGGTCCCACAGTTCATGGTGGAGGAACTCTTTGGACACCAGCCCACGGGTGAACACGGTCGGTGCGCCGGGGCGGTCGCCTTCGCAGTTGGAGACCAGCGGGAAGTCGGTTTCGATCACTTCGGCACCGGCGGCTTCCAGCGCCTGACGTGCCTGTTTCCACAGATCGATCACCGACGCGCGCGTGTTGATGCGTTGGCCGGTCGGGCCGCCGATGCCCGGCGCTTCGCTGGTGCCAGCGTCAGGGTCGGCGTTGATGAACATGCGCGGCACGGCGAAGCGCTTGCCGGCCAGCGCGGTGCGGTCGGCAGCCAGTTCGGCGTAAGCGGCAGGGCGTACGGTGCTGACACTCGGGATCGGCACCCAAGGTTGCAGGCGCCACAGATCGCCTCGGGTGTCAGGGTCTTCGGCAACGACGATGTCGAGGACTTCGAGCAAGTCAGCCATGGTGCGCGCGTAGGGCACCACGACATCCATGGTCGGGGTCAGCGGCCAGTTGCCGCGCACCGAGATCACACCGCGCGACGGCGTGTAGGCGCACAGGCCATTGTTCGAAGCAGGACCGCGCCCGCTCGACCAGGTTTCTTCCGCCAGGCCGAATGCAGCAAAACTTGCGGCCGTGGCGGTGCCAGCGCCATTGGACGAACCGGAAGCGAACGGTGCGGTGAGGAAGTCAGCGTTGTACGGGCTCTCGGCGCGGCCATAAACCCCGCGCTGCATGCCGCCATTGGCCATCGGCGGCATGTTGGTCTTGCCCAGGCAAATCGCCCCGGCACCGCGCAGACGCTCGATGGTAAACGCGTCGCGGTAAGCCACCAGATCAACAAAGGCCGGGCTGCCGGACGCGGCGGTCAGGCCCTTGACCAGATAACTGTCTTTGGCGGTGTAAGGAATGCCGTCGAGCGGGCTCAGGGTTTCGCCTTTGGCGCGGCGGGCGTCGGCGGCCCGCGCTTCGTTCAGCGCTTCGGGGTTGCGCACGACAACCGCGTTGAGCGCTGTCGCCGTGTCGGCGCCGTCGTAGGCATCGATGCGGGCGAGATAGGCCTGCACCAGCTCAAGCGACGTGGTCTGGCCGGACTCAAGCGCTGCGCGCAATTGGGCGATGGAAACTTCAGTGACTTCGATCATGCGTTCACCGCCGATTGCAGTTGAGCGTCATGGGTTTTTGAAGAGCTATTCATATCAGTTCTCGTGCACGGCTTTAGCGACAAGGTTAAGACTGGCGCCTATTTAACACCATGCCGGGCGCGGAGTAATCGGCTGGATGGTTTTTGTCCATCGATGCCTCCTTGGCGGGCCCATCAATCAAACAGGCAGACTGCAAGGCGGTGATCTAGGCTCAGCGCATTCCTAACGATGCGCTTGACAGGGAAACCACTATGGACGAGAAGCCGCTGATCGCTTTCAACAGTTCCAGAGCTTTGCTTGACGTCCTGATCCGTGCGGGGTTGATCGCCACGTTGGTGCTGTTCTGTTACGACATTTTCCATCCGTTTCTCAATGTGATGCTCTGGGCGCTGATCCTGGCCGTCACCCTGTACCCGTTGAACCGGATGCTCGGCGCAAAACTTGGTCAGCGCTACGGCTGGGCGGCGGTTATTTTGGTGTTGCTGGGATTGCTGATCCTGATGGTGCCGTTGAGTCTGCTGGGCGCCTCGGTGGCCGACTCGGTGAAGGGCGGGATGCAGGTGCTTGAAAGCGGCCAATTCGAGATCCCGCCGCCGCCGGCCAATGTCGAGAACTGGCCGCTGATCGGGCCACCGATTTTCGGCATCTGGCAGCACGCTTCGCAGGATCTGAGCTGGGCTTTCCAGGAACTGGCGCCGCACCTCAAGGATTGGGGCAAAGTGATGCTGCACCAAGCGGCCGGGGTGGGAGCGGGCATTGTGGTGTTCGTCGTAGCGCTGATCGTTGCCGGGCTGATCATGACCTACGGTGAAAGCGGCCATCGCACCGCCGTCGCCGTCACCACGCGGATTTCCGGGCCCGCGCGTGGGCAGCAGATTGCCCAATTGTGCACGGCGACCATTCGCGCCGTAGCTCAGGGCGTGGTGGGCATCGCTTTTATCCAGATGCTGCTGATCGGCGTCGCCCTGGTGATCATGGGCGTACCGGCGGCCGGCATATTAGCGCTATTGGTGCTGTTGCTGGGCATCACGCAATTGCCGGTGCTGTTGATCACGCTACCTGTGGTGATTTTTGTTTTTGCGCAGCAAGGCGTCAGCGTCGCGACGGTGATTTTCGCCGTGTGGATGGTGGTTGCCGGGCTTTCCGACAATGTGCTCAAACCGATGCTGTTGGGACGCGGCGTGGCCGTGCCGATGCCCGTCGTGTTGATCGGCGCCCTCGGCGGCATGGTGACCAGCGGGATTATCGGGTTGTTCACCGGGCCGGTGATTCTGGCGGTCGGTTATGCGTTGTTTATGGGTTGGGTGTATCAACCCGACGACGTCACCCAGGTGCTGGAATCGCCGCCAGAGCAAAATCTGTCCTGAATCACGCAGTGCTGAAGAGGTTGCAGCAGCCCGGGCAGGATTCTGCACCGGGCCACGTATGGTTCAGTTGATCCGTGGATGCTGTTGCACCAGGTTGTTGCGCTTGGCTTCCAGCTCGGCAATTTCGGCATCGATGTCTTCGATCTTCTGCTCGATATTGTCGTGATGTTCTTGCAGCAGCTCCTTCGCCTCTGCGAGGTCAGAGGCTGCGGGGGCGGCGCCACGCAACGGTTTGTTCGCCGTTTCCTTCATTGTCACGCCGGTGATCAGACCGACCACGGCAACCACCATCAGGTAGTACGCCGGCATGTACAGGTCGTTGGTGCTTTCCACCAGCCAGGCCACGACGGTCGGCGTCAGGCCGGCGATCAACACGGAAATGTTGAAGGACGCCGCCAGTGCACTGTAGCGAATGTGCGTCGGGAACATCGCTGGCAGGGTCGAGGCCATCACGCCGATAAAGAAATTCAGCAACACCGCCAGCATCAGCAGCCCGGCGAAGATCAGGCCGATTTTGCCGCTGTTGATCAGCATGAACGCCGGAATGGCAAGGACGAACAGGCCAATGCTGCCGATGACGATAAAGGGCTTGCGGCCGATCTTGTCGCTGACAAAACCAATCAGCGGCTGCACGAACAACATGCCGACCATGATCGCGATGATGATCAACACGCCACGGTTTTCGCTGTAGTGCAGGTTATGCGAGAGGTAACTCGGCATATAAGTGAGCAGCATGTAATAGGTGACGTTGGTCACCGCGACCACACCGACGCAGGTCATCAGGCTACGCCAGTGTTGGGTGGCGATTTCCTTGAACGACACTTTCGGCCCACGGGCCAGACCTTCGCGGTCGCCTTGTTCGAGTTTCTCCACGTGCTGCTGGAACGCTGGCGTTTCTTCGAGCGCATGACGCAAATACAGACCGATCATGCCCAATGGCAGGGCGAGGAAGAACGGCAGACGCCAGCCCCACTCGAGAAACTGCTCTTCGCCGATAATCGTCGAGATCATCACCACTACACCGGCCCCAAGGACGAAACCGGCAATCGAACCGAAGTCCAGCCAACTGCCGAGGAAGCCGCGCTTGCGGTCCGGCGCGTATTCGGCGACGAAGATCGAGGCACCGGTGTATTCGCCACCGACGGAAAAGCCTTGGGCCATTTTCGCCAGCAACAGCAGGATCGGCGCCCAGATACCTATGGAGTCATAGGAGGGGATCAGGCCAATGGCGAAGGTGCTGAGGGACATGATGACGATGGTCGCGGCGAGGACTTTCTGTCGTCCGTACTTGTCGCCCAACGCGCCGAAAAACAGACCGCCCAGCGGCCGGATCAGGAACGGCACGGAGAATGTCGCCAATGCCGCGATCATTTGTACGCCAGGATCGGCGCCGGGGAAGAAGATCTTGCCGAGCGCATAGGCGACAAAGCCGTAGACGCCAAAGTCGAACCATTCCATGGCATTGCCGAGTGCAGCGGCCGTAATGGCTTTGCGCATCTTGACGTCATCGACGATTGTGATGTCTTTCAGACCAATCGGTTTGACGCTGCTTTTACGTGATTTCATCCGGGTATTCTCTTTACTGATCCATCTTTTCGCGTCAATGCCATCTATTTGATGGCGCGTGCTTAATGGGTCTGATACATGAGGACACGAAATAATTCACCGCTCGCGGCTTTTTTTAATTTTCAAACACGAGATCAAAAGATCGCAGCTTCGTTTCACGCGACAGTTCCTACGGGGGGCAGTGTCCCGAGGGCTGTCGAAAGCTGCACTTCACATCAGACAAAAAACGTCTTTACGACCGATGCACCCGGCCACGGGCTCTACTTACGAATCGCCACGTACGATTTACCCAGATCACTGGCCCAGCCATCGAGCACCACTTTGACGTCGTCGGCGCTCAGCACCTGTTTGTCGTTTTCCAGCGGCACGCCGGTGCCCTTGCGCACGACTTCGGCCACCACTTCGCCGGTCGAACCGTCCTCGAAAGAGACTTCCGTGGCGATTTCACTGTCCTGATCGCGGATGCCGGTGGCGGTGCTCACGCCAGCCGCGACCAGTGTGACCGGCAGCCATTCATAAAATTGCAGGCCTTGGGTGCTGGCACTGACCCGGGTGATAGCCGGCCTGACGATCAGCGTATTCGGGCCGGGCGTGGACACCAGTTGCAGCACTTTGCCCAGTTCATGCCTGAGGGCTGCGTCGTAATACTCGGTCACCCCGGACAGCGTGCTCAGTGGAATCCGGTCAGTCGGCTCTGCGCTGGGATAGAACTGACTCGGCGCCAAATAGGCCTGGGTGTAACGACCTCTGACCAATGCCGGACTGACCCAACCCAATACGTCCTGACCCGAAGGCGACTTGTGCTCCTTCAATACGCTGTAGTCGTGCAGAAACCCGGTATGTTCGACCTTTTGGCTGCTGCAAGCCGACATGCTCAGGGACGCCGTGCACAAAATCGACATCAGGCAATGGCTTCTCATCAATGCGATTCCTTGTGCTTTGGCGGGGTGTCTTGCGAGCACTCGATGTGCAACTGGCCGTGGGTCATGATCCAGTGGATGAGGTCGGCGGCCGGGATCGAATGGGCGTACTCCACCCACTGGGCGTTGGTCGGGCTGAACTGTTCGAAGTAACGGCGCAGGACAATCCGGCTCTGATCACTGGACAATCCCAGGCAAAACTCCTGAAACAGGATGGGCGTATCGTGTGTCGGTGCTGTCGTGCGCTGGCTGAGGATCAACGGATATTGGGCGTTATGCCCCTCGGCGGTATACCTGCTGTGTAAGGCCTTCATGAACAACCCCCTGATTTGGAAAGGTGTGCAGGATGCATGACGGTTTTTGCCGGACGATGTCCGGTTGATGTCACTGGCGAAGGAATGTTGCTCGATTGAAATAAATGACCCGGACGCCAGAATGGTTTTAGATGCGCTCTTTTCTGGATTGAGGATCCTGTGCCCGTGAGCAGACTGCTGATCGTCGACGACGACGTGGAAATTCTGTCGCTGCTGAAGAAGTTCTTCGTCCAGCACGCCTATGAAGTCGATGTAGCGGCGGACGGCGAGGCGATGTGGGCGGCGATCGCGCAGCAGCGACCGGACACGATCATTCTCGACCTGATGCTGCCTGGGGAGGGCGGCTTGAGTCTGTGCCAGAAAGTGCGCGCGCAGATGGCCATTCCGATCATCATGCTCACCGCCATGGGCGAACTGAGCGACCGCATTGTCGGCCTGGAGCTGGGAGCGGATGACTACGTCACCAAGCCGTTTGCACCGCGTGAACTGCTGGCTCGTCTGCGTGCCGTGCAGCGCCGCGCGAGCGAACCGGCCAGTCAGCCGAGCGAACCGTCCCGGCCGGTGATTGCCTTCGCCGGTTGGCATCTGGATATCACCTGCCGCGAACTGCGCTCACCGCAAAACGTGATGATTCCGCTGTCCGGCGGCGAGTTCGACTTGCTGGTGGTGTTTCTTGAGCATCCGCAACGCATTCTGACTCGCGAGCAATTGATCGACCTGACCCATGGCCAGGGCCACGACGCGTTTGATCGCAGCATCGATGTGCAGGTCAGCCGGTTGCGGCGCAAGATTGAGCCCGACTGCAAGCGTCCAGACCTGATCCGCACCGTTCGCAACGGCGGTTATATGTTCACGGCCAAGGTCAGCCGCTCGTGATCCGCCGGATGCTGCGGCGCGACACCCTCAGTCGGCGGATTGCCCTGACTATCGTCGCGGCGATGCTGACGTCGCTGGCCCTTAATGCCTTGTTCGTGCAGGTCGCCGGGATCTGGGCGCGTCCGCCGATTGAGCGTACCGGTTTGCTGGAACAGATTGCCGCTACCGTGCGCGTGATCGAGGCCGCGCCAGTACCGTTGCGCCCGCAGTTGGCGGACGCGGCAAGCAGCCCGCGGCTGAAAGTGGCGTGGAAAGCGCAGCGCGCCGACTTCGGGCTGCCGGCGGGCGGCAATCCGGTTGAAGCGGGCAGGGTGCCGGTGCTGCAACTGCTGTTGGCCGATGGCCGAACCATGGAAGCCTTCAACCCCGACGACTGGCCGAGCCACAGCCCGCAGGCGCACTATGCCGCACTTGTGCAACTGGTCGATGGCAGTTGGTTGTCGTTCACCCCACCGGAACGGGTTTGGGGGCTGGAGGCGAGTACGCGGATTGCGGTGGTTATTGCCCTCGGCCTGATCGCTACCTTGCTGGTGGCCTGGATCGCCACGCGCCAACTGGCCAAACCCTTGCAGCGTTTCGCCAGCGCCGCGCGGCGTTTCGGGGGTGATCTGCGCGCACCGCCGATCAAAATCGAAGGCCCTGAGGAAATCCGCCAGGCGATCATCGCCTTCAACACCATGCAGGCGCAGATTCAGCATTTCATCGGCGAACGCACGCACATGCTCGCGTCCATCTCCCACGACTTGCGCGCACCGCTGACCCGCATGCGCTTGCGCAGCGAGTTCATGGAAGATCTGGATAACCAAGGCAAACAGATTCGTGACATCGAAGAAATGCAGTCGATGATCAACGCCGCGTTGGCGTTTTTTCGCGAGGACACCCACGGGGAACCCACCACGGCGTTTGACCTTGCCGAACTGCTGCAAACCATCATCGATGACTACCGTGACCAGAACATCGCCGTCGGTTACAGCGGCCCGGCACACTGGGTGTATGAGGGTCGGCCGCTTGGCATCAAACGAGTGATCGTCAACCTGCTGGAAAATGCCGAGAAGTACGCGCAACACCCGAGCATCGCCTTGAGCGGCGATGGCTACACGATCTGCATCGAGGTCAGCGACGAAGGGCCGGGGATTGCCGAAGAGTCGCTGGAGCGCGTGTTCGATCCGTTTTTACGCCTCGAAACCTCACGCAACCGCGAAACCGGCGGGGTCGGACTCGGGCTTTCCGCGGCGCGGGCCATCGTGCGTGAGCAGGGCGGGGAACTGACGTTGAGCAATCGCAGCGGTGGCGGGTTAGTGGCGCGGGTTGAGTTGCCGATTCAATGACCACGTCTTTAGCCGCTGTCAGGGGCACCGTTATCAGCGCCAGGACATTCCGTGGTTATACGAATTCGATGGGATCGCATTCCTAAGCTGGGCAGACGCGCATTATTCGACCTGCTGGAAAGCTGCGTGAAAAGCGATCTGTGGTTTATGGCCGCAGCCGTCGCCACGGACACACACTTTTTCACAAAGCCCTCCTGCCAACCATTCAATGGCAGAATCCCCTCAACTTGAAAGTTTTGGAGATCACTATGCTTCGTGCGTTTGAACGAAGACTCGACCCTTTTCCGCCTGACGAGGTACCACCGCCGCCCAACGGCCTGGCGCGTTTTCTGTGGGCCTGTACGCGAGGCGCGCGCGGTTACATTCTGCTGCTTGCGCTGCTGAGTGCCGCTGTGTCGATTTACGAAGCCTGGCTGTTTTCCTTCCTTGGGCAGGTCGTGGATCTGCTCTCGACCTGGCAGGCGGGCGGCGAAGCGGCCGCGCAGGAAAGTCGGGTGTTGTGGGGCATGGGCATTGTCATGGTGACCAGTGTCGGGCTGGTGGCGTTGCGCACCATGGTGCAGCACCAGATATTGGCGATTAACTTGCCGTTGCGCCTGCGTTGGGATTTCCATCGCCTGATGTTGCGGCAGAGCCTTTCGTTTTTTTCCGATGAGTTTTCCGGCCGGGTCACCACCAAGGTGATGCAAACCGCGCTGGCAGTGCGTGACGTGTTGTTTACCCTGATCGAGATCATTCCCGGGATCGGCGTGTATTTCATCGCGATCATCGCGCTGGCCGGTGGCTTCGCGCTGAAACTGATGCTGCCGTTCATTGGCTGGGCAGTGTTGTTCGCGCTGGCCATGTGGTACTTCGTGCCGCGGCTGGGCAAAGTCGGGCAGGAGCAAGCCAATGCGCGGTCAATGATGACCGGGCGTATCTCGGACGCCTACACCAACATCACGACGGTGAAGCTGTTCTCCCATTCCAATCGTGAAGCGCACTTCGCCCGTGCAGCGATGGAAGATTTCAAGCTGACCGGTTTTCGCCAGATGCGTCTCGTCAGCAGGTTCGAGATCGTCAACCAGGCCTTGGTGGTAGGGTTGATCATGTCCGCGGGTGGTTACGCCCTGTGGCTTTGGCACCAGGGCGATGTCGGCGCCGGTGCCGTGGCGGCAATCACTGCCATGGCGTTGCGCATCAACGGCATGTCGAACTGGATCATGTGGCAGATGACCTCGTTGTTCGAGAGCATTGGCACCGTGCAGGATGGCATGGCCACGCTGACGCAAGGCGCCAAGGTGCAGGACGCGCCGGATGCAGGTGTGCTGGTGACCAAGGGCGGCGCCGTTACTTTCGATAAGGTGCACTTCAACTACAACGGCGAACGCCAGGTGCTCGATGGCCTCAGCCTGAACATCCGCCCGGGTGAAAAAATCGGTCTGGTCGGCCGCTCCGGCGCCGGCAAATCCACGCTGATCAACTTGCTGCTGCGCTTCTATGACGTCGACAGCGGCGAGATTCGCATCGACGGGCAAAACATCGCGAAAGTGACCCAGGACAGTCTGCGCAGCGCCATCGGCATGGTTACCCAGGACACCTCGCTGCTGCATCGTTCGATTCGCGACAACATCGCCTACGGCCGTCCCGACGCCACCGATGCGCAAATCCGCAGCGCCGCCGCCAGCGCCCAGGCCGATGAGTTCATCAGTCAACTGAGCGACCGCCAAGGCCATAGCGGCTACGACACACTGGTCGGTGAGCGGGGCATCAAGCTGTCGGGCGGTCAACGGCAACGCGTCGCGATTGCCCGGGTAATGCTCAAGAACGCGCCGATCCTGCTGCTTGATGAAGCCACCAGCGCGCTGGATTCGGAAGTCGAAGTGGCCATTCAGGAAAGCCTCGATGACATGATGCAGGGCAAAACCGTGATTGCTATCGCCCATCGGCTGTCGACGATCGCGGCCATGGACCGGCTCATCGTGATGGATGACGGACGCATTATCGAACAGGGCACCCATAGCGAATTACTGGAGAGGAACGGCGTGTACGCGCGGCTTTGGCAACATCAAAGCGGCGGGTTTCTGGGTGAAGACAAGGGGTTGGTCGAGGCACTGGATCAGGCTTGAGATGCCAGGGCGCATGGCGCGGATATGTTGAATTCCGTCCATGCGCCCTCTATATGGGCCGACAGTAGCCCGTGGTTAACCAGAATTTTGGGCAGAGGTCGACCCATACCTGCCATTCACCAACGCCGGCTTTCGACTCAGCATCGCGGTCATTCCCCAGCAGGCAAACCTGTATCTGAACAGGGAAACTCCGAGAACGCCTGACAGTCTATGCTCCAAGACTTGACTCAACTGCTCAGGGTGCTGATGCATGAACTCTCTCTGGATCGCCCTGGCCATTTTCGGGTGCCTGGTTGCTGCTTCGCTTTTCATGATGAATGGGTACCCCAAGCTGGCGTCCCACCACCGGGATGACGAGACCAATACCGTCATTCGCCTGGTCGCCAACATTTTTGTGGTCATGACGTCGCTGGTCTTTGGTCTGATGATCAATTCTGCCAAAAACACCTACGAGTCCATAGATGCGAACTTCCATGGCTATGCAACCAGTCTGATTATTTTTGACCGGACGCTACGAGGCTATGGAGAGGCGACACAAGACACGCGCAACCGTCTGATCACCTATCTCGAGCGCGCTATCGAGACTCCGTATCGAGGTGATGAGGCCTTGCAGCATCGCGACAGCGAAGCGGCTAAATACCTGGATGACATAGGCAAGTCGTTGACCGGCATAAAGCCACCGGATCGCTTCCATGAAACGATGCTTCAGGATATCCGTCAGCAATATCATTCGCTCATCGAGCAACGCTGGAGGATCGTCGAGCAGTCAGAGGGGGCGATTCCGGGCCCTTTGATTGGGATGCTGGTTGCCTGGTTGACACTCATCTTCGCCAGTTTCGGATACCGCGCTCCCCGGAACTCGATGGTGATTGGAATGTTCATTGTCTCGTCATTGCTCATCGCGGCCTCTGTTTACCTCGTGCTGGACATGGATGTGCCATTTCACGGCCCTATCCAGATATCCGATCAGCCCCTGCGCAGGGCGCTCGCCGAAATGCAGCTCTAAGCGGTTTGTTGGGCGTTCGCATTCTGAGTCTCAGCTTTCGGCCACTCGTTACTACTCTGGCCCGGATGCCAATGCTCCAGCCGTTGCAGGTGGTGCGGCAGGAAGCAGTTGATCAGCGTCCGCAGCGTTTTAACGGTAATGGAACAACGACCCTGTAACTTCTCAATAAATCGAAATACGCTATCGTTGCTCGACTATTCAAGAAGGAACGCGGGTACATGGCCGACTCTTGTACGACTGAACGAAACAGTGCCTGGTCGGTGTTTCTGATCTTTCTGCGGCTCGGATTGACTTCATTCGGTGGTCCCATTGCTCACCTGGGCTACTTCCACCATGAGTTCGTCAGCCGGCGGCAATGGCTGACCGAGCGCAGCTATGCCGATTTGGTCGCGTTGTGTCAGTTTCTGCCGGGACCGGCGAGCAGTCAGGTCGGCATCGCTTTGGGCCTGTCCCGCGCAGGATATCGCGGTGCGCTCGCTGCTTGGGCCGGGTTCACGTTGCCGTCGGCGATGCTGATGATTTTGTTTGCGCTGGGCCTGTCCCGTTACGGCGCTGTTCTTTCGCCCGGCGCTCTGCACGGACTCAAAATCGTGGCTGTCGCGGTGGTTGCTCAAGCCGTGTGGGGAATGGCTCGAAACCTGTGCACGGACGTACCGCGAATTATCCTCATGGTGATTGCCGCGTGCGTCGCGTTGCTTGCGCCGTCTGCCTGGGGGCAGGTCAGCGTGATTGTCGTGGCTGGATGGGTGGGGCTGATGCTGTTCAAACCCGCGCAACGTGTCGAGCACGACGTGCTGTCTTTACCGGTCAGCCGCAGAGCCGGGGTGATGTGGCTGGCCTTGTTTCTTCTGTTGTTGGTGGGGCTACCGTTGTTGGCCGAACGGGTAACCGATCAAAGCCTGGCAATGGTCGATGCTTTCTACCGTTCCGGCTCCCTGGTATTCGGCGGCGGCCACGTGGTTCTGCCTCTTCTGCAAGCAGAAGTAGTGCCCTCCGGTTGGGTCAACAACGAAACGTTCCTCGCAGGATACGGTGCTGCGCAGGCTGTGCCGGGTCCGTTGTTTACGTTCGCGGCGTTTCTCGGCGCCTCCATGAGCTTCCCACCTTCAGGTTGGGCGGGCGCCATGATCTGCTTGCTGGCGATCTTTGCCCCAGCGTTTTTGTTGGTCGTCGGCGCCTTGCCTTTCTGGGAACATTTACGTCGCAGCGTGCGTGCACAAGCCGCTTTGGCCGGGGTGAACGCGGCCGTCGTTGGCCTGTTGCTGGCCGCGCTTTATCAACCTGTGTGGACCAGCGCGATTCTCAAGCCGCAAGACTTCGGCCTCGCACTGGTTGCCCTGATGGCGCTGATGGTGTGGAAGTTGCCGGCGTGGCTGGTTGTAATCGGCACGGGAGTGGCGGGGTGGGTGATGAGTGTCTTGGTATGAACCAGGTCACCTGCCAAGTAAGCGGTGTATCCCTCAAAGCCGATCTCAACGCATAAAAAATTTGAACCGCTCTTGGGCTCGCTCACCTAATGATTAGCTTGTGAATAATCACACAGGCAATGTGCCAATATCGGCACCCTCCGAGAGGTGATCAACGTGGCTAAAGACGAGAAGAAAAGCAAAGGTGACGCTTCGAAAGCCAGCAAGGACTTGAAAGACAAAAAATCATCACCGGCAAAAAAATCAGCGGCGGCTTCGACGCTTTCCAAATCCTCCGACAAGAAGGACAAAAAGAAAGACGCCGAACCCAAGAAGTCTGCAAAGAAGGCTGATAGCAAGCCAGAAAAGGCCAAGAAATCAGAGAAGTCTGATAAGCCTGCAAAGAAGAAAAAGTGACACCTGCAATCTGCTAGGGCTTTACGCCCTAGCTTTCCTCAAGCCGATGGCTTCACTTCAGGCCAGCGCCTCAACCCTGTGCACATCACCCAAGGAATCACGCTGCATCGACTGCAGGTTTTTCTCGATGGTTTCGCACAGCGCTTCCATCTGAATCTGGTGTTCACTGAGACGAAACGGGCTCTGTAGATCGGTGCCGATACGTTCGATGGCCAGCAGCATAAAGCCCACCACGGTCGAGGCGAGCGGGGTGTACCAACCCAGGGATTCCACCAGCCCCACTGGCACGATCAGGCAGAACAGAGAAATAAACAGCCGTGGGAAATACACATAAGGGTACGGCAGCGGCGTATTGGCGATCCGCTCCATTCCGCCTTGGCTGTTGGACAGATCGACCATGGTCGATTCCAGCCGCGCAAGGCGAATGCTGTCCAGTCGCCCGGCCTTGTATTCTTTCGCCAGCAGGGCGGCGGAACCGGTGAGGATGTCGTTGGCGAAGTTATTGGTGGTGCCGCTGCGGGCGAACTCGTCGGCAGGGATAAACGCGCGAATTTCTTCGGGGCAAGGCTCGCCTTGAAGATGCGCAGCGAGGCAATTCACATAGGCCACATGACGGCGCAGCAGGGTTGATTTGACCGGATTCACCTCGCTGCCGGTGTCGTCCAGCAGCGTCAGCACTTGCCGGGCGTAGCTGCGGGAACTGTTGATCATCATGCCCCACAGCGTTCGCGCCTCCCACCAACGGTTATAGGCACTGCTGTTGCGAAAGCTGATCAACACCACCAATGCTGAACCGAGCAATGTCAGGGGCATCAGCGGCAGGTTGATCTTGGCATTTAGAAACAACATGAAGTCTACGGTGACGGCGATATCCCAGAGCAATAGCCAAAACAGGGCCCAGCCGACATAGCCCATGGTTTTGATGATCAGACGGTATTTTTTGATGATGGCAGCTTTCAAACGGAAACCTCGAGGCGAGCGGTAAGCATTTACGCCCTAGCTCGGACGGTGTTTTCGGGGTAAAGGTTCGCTGATTGAAATACCTGTCGTCCATTCGTCCAGAACGCGGCACTCCTCAGAGCGGATCGCTTCTGAACTTCAAGCACGGACTTCCCGCGCCCCGGTTGGAGAGCCAGCATGGAAATTGATGAAAACGCGCCAGGCAACAAGTCTCAGCAGGAAGTGACACGCACCACAGACAACGAGACCGGACACGATCCGCGGCGCGATGAACCTGAGGTCCCGTTGCCAGCAGACGACGAAGCGCCGCTCGAGGAAGACATGAGCGATGTGGATGCGAATAACTCGGTATCAAGCGAGCATCCTTGATCAACATAATCGAGCCATAAAAAAACCGGCATTCCGCCGGTTTTTTTTGGTCTGCAATCGACCAATCAGAGCGCAGCTTTCACCTGCAAGCCAAACACCAGCGCATTGTCGATGTCTTGGCCGGAAAAAGCGCCCGGCTCGATGATGTACTGCATATTCGGCCGCAAGGTCAGCCAGGGCGTGGCCTGATAACCGTAACCGAGTTCGATCAACTGTTCGGCGCTGTCCAGATTCGGGAACGCTGTGCCGTTGTTGAGTGCGGCGTCTTGTTGCACATCGCGACTGCGCGGGTTGGGCACAGCGCGGCCATACCCAAGGGCAACGGTATCACGCGGCCGGCCTTCGAACGGTTTGTACAGGACCACGCCCGTGCCATACCACTTGCTGAACGGCGAGGCGGCGGTGCTGGCTGCCGAATATTGGCCGAAGGCGTGCAGGCTGCGACCTTCGGACGCCTGCGAGCGCCACACCGCCTGATCGACCAGCAAGTAATGACCACCGCGACCGGACACTTCCTTGTCGCTGTCGATGCGTTTTACATCGGAGCTGTCGTAGTAGTAACCAACCTTGTATTCACCCGGCAAGTCACCTGCGCGCTTGTACACCAACTCGATCGGCACCACGGTGCCCGTGGTGTGTTTCGGGCCAAGATGCCAGGCACGGCTGGCGTCACCGTTGCTCTCGGGGTCGACATTGAATGCCGCCACACGCAGTTGCCACGATGGCGACAGGTCATATTTCACCCGCACACCCAACCGGGCGTTGGGGTAGTTGGTCCAGCCGCTGCCGCCGGACATGTTCAGCGGGTGGCCGCAGAAACCGGCGTTCATGAAGTTGCAGAGAATGCCACTGTCCAGCCCGCCGAGGTCGTTGCCCATGGCCATGTAGCCGAGTTTGACGTTCAGCGCCGGGGTAAACAGTGAGCGTTCGTAGCTCAACTCGGTCAGACGTGTGTAGAGGCCACCGTAGTTTTCCTGGATTGGCAGACGGTTGCCGACCAGATCTTCAGAGGCGCTATTGCCGCGACGGTCGTTGATGGTCAGTTGGACCTTGCCGGCGTTGTCCACGCCGTACAGTTTGCTCAGGTCGAACTGCACACCCAGCTTGATGTTCTGCGAGTAACGCGCCGAACGATGCAGCCCACCGTCGGCGTTGTAGGCCGTCTCGCCGCTGTAATCGCCGGTGAACTTGATGCCGTCTTCGTCCATCTGGTGGCGCAGGCCGCCCCAATCGCCAGTCAGGGTGTTGCGGGTCAAGAGGTTCGAACCGGTATCGGCGAAGGCGGGCAGGGCGGTGCTGCAGGTCAGCCCCAACAGCACGCCATTGAGCCAGCCGATATGAGAAAAACGAAACATGGAAATCTTCCTGGTGAAATCTTCAGCGATAGGCATAAAGCGGCGCGGCACCCGAAGGTGCCGCGCACAAGTGCAATGAAGTGGCTCGCAGATGTTTACGGCAGCGCGTAAGCCATCACGTAATCGCCACGATCGGTCGACTGACGAGCACCACCGGCGGTGACAACGATGAACTGCTTGCCGGTCTTCGGCGAAACGTAAGTCATCGGACCGCCCTGGCTGCCCACAGGCAGACGCGCCTTCCAGATTTCTTCACCGTTGCCGCTGTTGAAGGCGCGCAGGTAGAAGTCCTGAGTACCGGCGATAAAGATCAGGCCACCTTGAGTCGACAGCGTGCCGCCGAGGGTTGGCAGACCGACCTTGATCGGCAGGTGCATGCGTATACCCAACGGGCCCGTGTCTTCAACGGTGCCGACCGGTACTTGCCAGGCGACTTTCTGGGTTTTCATATCGATGGCGGTCAGCGTACCGAACGGCGGCGCCTGGCAAGGAATACCGGCGACCGACAGAAAGCGGTTTTTGTTCACCGCGTAAGGCGTGCCCTTGAGCGGCACGGCGCCCATGCCGGTGTTCAGTGATTCGCCGCCGGAAGCGGCCTGAGCCTTGTTCTGCGACGGGATCATCTGAATCCACAGACCCAGGCGCATGTCGTTGACGAAGATGAAGCCATGCACCGGATCGGTGGAGATGCTGCCCCAGTTCATGCCGCCCAGCGAACCCGGGAAGCTCAGTGACTTGTCGGTGCCCGGCGCGGTGTACAAACCGTCATAGCGCATCGACTTGAAATCGATACGGCACAACAGTTGGTCGTACGGCGTCGCGCCCCACATGTCCGATTCGGTCAGGTGCTGCGCACCGATCTGCGGCATGCCTACCGATTTTGGCTGGGTTGGCGAGTACGGCTCGTTAGGGATGTTGGCCGCTTTGACCGGCACTTCTTCAACGTTGGTCAGCGGTTTGCCGGTGGCGCGATCCAACACATAAATCTGACCAGCCTTGGTACCGATGACCAGCGCCGGAACGGTTTTGCCGTCCTTGGTGAAGTCGATCAGGCTCGGCTGCATCGGCAGGTCGAAGTCCCAGAGATCGTTGTGAACGGTCTGGAACACCCACTTTTCTTCACCACTGTTGGCGTCCAGCGCGAGGATCGATGCACCGTAGGTGTGATCCAGTTTGCTGCGCTCGACACCGTAGATGTCGGTGGAAGAACTGCCCATCGGCAGGAATACGGTGTTGGTCGCCGCGTCGTAAGACATCGGCGCCCAGCTGTTCGGCGTGCTGCGCACATAGGTGCTGCCTTCGGCTGGTGCGTTGCGATCCTGCGGGTTGCCCGGATCGAATGCCCAGCGCATGGCGCCAGTCATCACATCGAACCCACGGATCACACCGCCCGGCATGTCGGTTTGCACGTTGTCGGCCACACGACCGCCAACGACGACGGTGGTCCCGGCCATCAGCGGTGCGGAGGACAGCTGATAGTAGCTGTCCGGGACATTGCCCAGACCGGCCTTGAGATCAACCTGGCCGTTGTTGCCAAAACCCCGGCAGAACTCGCCGGTGTCGGCATCCACAGCAATGAGGCGTGCGTCGATGGTGTTGGTCAGCAAACGGCGCTGGCAGTGGGCAGGGAGGGCGGCGGCAGTGTCCTGAGCGACCGGCGAGTTTTCTGGCTTGGCGACTGCCGCCGTGGCGTCGAAGTAAGCCATGCCACGGCAACGCTGCCAGACTTTCGACTGGGCGTTGATCGAGTTTTTCCAGATTTCCTTGCCAGTGTCGGCATCCAGCGCGATCAGATTGTTGTGCGGGGTGCAGATGAACACTTTGTTGCCGACCTGCAGCGGGGTGAGCTGGTCTTCGGCACCGTTGCCATCGCTCTCGGCGACGTCACCGGTGTGGTAAGTCCATGCGACCTGCAATTTGTCGACGTTGGTACGGTTGATCTGGTCCAGCGCGGCGAAGCGGCTGCCGCCTTCGGTATTACCGTAGTGAGCCCAGTCTTTCTGTGCTTTTTCTGGCTCCACGGGGGTGAGCCCCGGGCCAGTGCCGGTCGCTGCGACGGTAGGGTGGGCGACGAACATGTTGCCGGCGGCAACGGCCAGTGCCACCGCCAATACGGCGGCAACGCCATAAGCGCCACGACCAGGCACGCCACCGTTGGCACGCGTCAGCAGGGGGTAGACCAACGTAACGGCCAGGCCGACCGCGCCGAACATGAACAGACGCGAGAACAACGGCCAGAACACCAGGCCCACGTCGCTGACCGCCCAGATAGCGGTTGCGAGCAGGAACGCTGCGAACAACCAGGCACCGGCCGGCTTGTAGCGCGCGATAAGAACACCGGCGATGGCCATCGCCACACCGCCGACCAGGAAGTACCACGAACCACCGAGGCCGACCAACTTCACGCCCCCGGCCGCCAGCGCCAGACCGAGCAGGGCGATGATCACACCCAGCCCGATCAGAATGAATTTTGATACGCCAGAGACGCGTTGACTTTGCTTCACGTTGAGAGCCCCGTTGAAATGAGGCGCCTATTATATAGTTAGGTAACTACCTAGTTAAAACACAATTTCACGCTTCAAGCGTAGTTCGTCCTTGAATCAAGCGCTCCATCGGAAGGTTCGGACCTCGTTAAGCGTTTGTTCCGTTTGGCCAAATGCTGTCGACAGGCGCAGAATCGGCGGTGAGCGCCGCCCGTCGCAGGCGCGCCATGAAAATTGCAATTATTCCTTTCGACCGCGTTTCAGATCATTGTGGAATGCCTGCACCGGTGCCGATCCTGGCGCAGGCGTGAGGTGTTCCAACTTGGAAAAATCAGGAGGATCAATGTCACAACCTGTTGCGTCTGCAAGGCCGACTCAACCGCCAAACCGACGCTGGATGGGCATGATGTTTTGGCTGGTACTGGCAGGAGTGGCGGTGCTGTTGCTGGTCAGCGGCTACGGTGCTTTGGTGAATGCCAACCGCGATAACTTGCAACTCGCCGTACTGGGCGGACTTTCCGGATTTGGTGCAACCGCACTGGGCGCCGTAGCGGCCATTGCGCTGCGCGACATCGCCGCTCGCACGCAGGACATCATGCTCGGCTTCGCCGCCGGCATGATGCTCGCCGCCAGTTCGTTTTCATTGATTCTTCCCGGTATCGAAGCTGCTCGGGAGCTTAGCGGCAGCCCATTGCTGGCTGCCGGCATCGTCGTGCTGGGATTTGGCCTGGGGGTGGCGTTGATGATCGGACTCGACCGATTCGTCCCTCACGAACATACCGAGAGTGGACGGCGCGGGCCTCAAGTCGAGCGCATCAATCGGGTCTGGTTGTTCGTCTTGGCGATTACCTTGCACAACTTGCCGGAAGGCATGGCCATCGGCGTCAGTTTCGCCAATGGCGACATGCAGGTCGGCCTGCCCCTGACAACAGCCATTGCCATTCAGGACATTCCCGAAGGCCTGGCGGTGGCTCTGGCCTTGCGGGTGACCGGTATTTCAGCGCTGCGCGCGGCGATGATTGCCATCGCATCGGGCTTGATGGAGCCGATCGGCGCGGTCGTCGGTCTGGGCATTTCCAGCAGCTTCGCCCTCGGTTATCCGATTGCGCTGGGGCTTGCCGCTGGCGCGATGATTTTCGTGGTGTCCCACGAAGTGATTCCCGAAACGCACCGCAATGGCCACGAAACACCGGCGACGCTGGGGCTGATGCTCGGGTTCGGCGTGATGATGTTTCTCGACACGGCGCTGGGCTAATCGCTCATCGTCTTGTCAAAACGATGGTCAACAAAGGAGGGCATGTGTCCACATTCCACATCGAGGCCGTGGCCCGGTCAGAAATGGCCGAGGTCATCGACTTTGTCATGCAGGCTCGCGCTGAGCTTTTTCCGAAGCTGAGCGCCACAGGAATCCCGCCAGATCTGGCGAATTTTGAAGAGACTTACATAAGTGGCGCCGGACGTTTTCTGCTCGCCCGTCATGAGGGTCGCATCGTCGCCACGATCGGCTATCTACCCTATGACGATCGCTTCGAACACCTCGACTATCAGCAACTCGAGGTCGTGGAAGTGGTGCGGCTGTTTGTCGTTCCCGAGTTCAGACGCTCAGGATTGGCCAGTGAGCTTTACCAAGAACTGAAGTCGTCAGCCGAACGTGCAGGGGTTCATGTGATCTACCTGCACACGCACCCCTTCTTGCCGGGCGCGATCAATTTCTGGCTCAAGCGTGGCTTTGAGGTGATCGCTGTGGATGCCGACCCGGTTTGGCAGACGACTCATATGGATTGCCGGATTCAAAACTGACCCATCAGGAGGAGCGCAATCGCAGGATCTGCGCGCCGTCGAACGGGTCAGTCAGGTAGTGCGCGTGGACACCAAACGTTTCCAGCAGGCGTTGCGCAGTCAGCACTTCAAGGGGTTTGCCGAGGGCGACGAGTCGGCCCTTTTCCAGTACCGCCAAACGATCACAAGTCAGTGCCTGATTGAGGTCGTGCAGGGCAATCACCGTGGTCACCGGCAACGCTTGCACCACATGCAAAATAGACAGTTGATGCTGGATATCCAGGTGGTTGGTGGGTTCGTCCAGCAACAGAATTTGCGGGCGCTGGGCGAGGGCGCGAGCGATGTGCACACGCTGGCGCTCGCCACCGGAAAGGCTGCGCCAGGAGCGATTGCGCAGATGCGCCGCGTCAACATCGCGCAAGGCCTGATCGACGATGCCGTCGTCCTCGGCAGACCACGGACTGAGCGCCGACAGCCAGGGCGTTCGACCCAGCGCCACTGCGTCAAACACGCTGATCGCGTCGAGGGTGTCCGCCTGCTGCTCAACCACTGCCAGCGTTTGCGCGACGGTTCGGCGCGATAGCGTCTTCAAACGCTGGCCGTGGAGATGGATGTCGCCACGACTGGGCGCGCGTACGCCGCAGAGTAATTTCAGCAAAGTGGATTTGCCGGAACCGTTGGGGCCGACAAGGCCAAGGGTTTCGCCGCGGCGGATGTCCAGATCGATCTCGTGCAGCAACCTTGCATCGCGGATATCAAAGCCGAGGCCGCAGCACTGCAGCACCGATTCGCCGGCAGCCGGGGACAGCGTATTCATCGGGCATTCCTCCGGCCGATCAGGATCAGCGCGAACACCGGCGCACCGACCAGCGCGGTAATCACGCCGACCGGGATCACCTGGCCTTTGATGAGCGTGCGCGACAGCACATCAGCAGCAATCAGAAACACCGCGCCACCCAGTGCACTCGCTGGCAGCAGACGCGTGTGTCGAGTGCCGAGCAAAAGCCTTACAGCGTGGGGAATGACCAGACCCACGAAACCGATCGAGCCGACAATCGATACCATCACAGCCGTCACCAATGCGGCACAACTGATCAACAGCAATTGCACGCGACGCACCGGAATCCCGAGCGAGGCAGCTGAATCTACACCGAAGGTAAACGCGTCCAGCGCACGCCGATGCCACAGGCACACAACGAGCCCGATGACCGCCACCGGCACCGCCAGCCACACCGATGGCCAGCGCACGCCGCTGAGATTGCCGAGCATCCAGAACATGATGCCGCGTGCCTGTTCGGAACTGGCCGACTTGGTGATCAGAAATGCCGTGAGCGCATTGAACAGCTGCGAGCCGGCGATCCCCGCCAAAATGATCTGGCCGGTATTACCCGGTGAGCCAGCGGCGCGGCCGAGCAAAACCACCACGGCGAACGCCACAACAGCGCCGCCGAACGCGCCAACTGACATGGAAATCGCCCCCGCGCCGAACCCGAGCAACGCGACCATCACCGCGCCCGTCGAAGCACCAGCGGAAATGCCCAGCAGATAGGGATCGGCCAACGGGTTGCGCAGCAGCGATTGCAGAATCACCCCGCAAGTCGCCAGGCCAGCGCCGCAAGCGGCAGCCACCAGCGCGCGAGTCAGGCGATAGTTCCAGACGATGCCTTCGTCGATCGGATCAAGAACATACCCGGCCGCCCACAGTTTGTTGGCCAGCACCTGGAACACCACGATGGGATCAATGGTTGTCTCACCAATCGCCACACCCGCAATCACCGCTAAAAGCAGGATCGTCAGTGCAAGCAAAGTGCGTATCAACGTCGCGGTCATTTGGACAGGTCGTATCCGTTGATGGCGCTCGCCAGCGCGGCGATACCGTCGAATGTGCGCATGCTGGCCTGCATGGCCATGGCGTCGAGAATAATGATGCGGTTGTTTTTCACCGCGTCCATGTTGCGGGTCACGGGATCGTTGCGCAGGAATTCCAGCTTCTTCAGGTAGTCATCAGCCGGGAAGCGCCGGCGATCCATGCGTGCGATGACCAGGAACGTCGGGTTGGCTTTGGCGATGGTTTCCCAGCCGACGGTTGGCCATTCCTCATCGGACTCCACGACGTTGCGCACGCCCAGCGTGTTGAGCATGAAGTCTGGAACGCCCTTGTGCCCTGCAACGTACGGGTCGATATCCAGACTGGCACTGGAAAACCAGACCAACGCGCTGATGTCTTTCGGGTTCTTGCCATTCGCCATGGCAATGGACTTGGCCAGGCTTGCCTTGAGGTCTGTGTTCAGCTGCTGCGCACGCGCCTGGACATCAAAAATCTCACCGAACTGGGTGATGCTTTTATAGATGCTGTCGATGCGAAACGGCGCCAGACGCGTGCCGTCGGAACCGACCAGATTGTCCTTGGCCTCGCAGTCAGACGGCATCAGATACGTCGGAATCTTCAGTTCGTGAAACTGTTCGCGGGTGCCGACCGCGCCTTGTGGCCCGACCATCCATTCCAGTTCGACAGCCACCAGTTGCGGGCGCTTGGCAATCACCGATTCGAAACTCGGTTCGTTATCGGCCAAGCGCTCGATGTTGTCGTTTTGCGCCTTGTACTGCACCAGCACATCGTTGAACCACAGCGATGTGCCGACCATTTTGTCAGCCAGCCCGAGCGCAAAAAGCATTTCCGTGCCGGCCTGGCCGATGGTCACCGCACGGGCAGGAGCCTGCGCGAAGGTCAGCGTGCTGCCGCAGTTTTCAATCGTCAGGGGGTACTGCGTCGGTGCAGCATGGGCGAGGGCGCCAACACCCAGGCCAACGACGAGGGCGACAAAACGAGGCAACAGCATGATGCAATCTCCATTTGAACCGTACACGGAGCCAGGGTGCAGGTTCTGGAAACACATCGCTTACGCTGCCTTAAAAGCAGTGCCAGGCCGATCACCGAAGTGACGCGCGCACAAGGATGTCCTTCCCGGACACCCCGCCGGTTAGTGATTGTTGCTTGGCCGGCAGGTCTCCTGACTGATGCGTCGTCGCCTGCGTCAGCCTTCCCGGGAGCAATCCCAGTGGCAGTTCGGACTAAGGCTCAGCATCTACAGTTGCGGGGGCAGTTCCGTTTGATGCGTTGGGCGCATCACGGATTCCCTATTAATCCCAATTGGAAACCGGCGGGCGGCATGGTATCCGATCGTGGCGGTTGAGGCGAACGGGCGTGCTCGTTCAAGGGGTGGGGCGGCGTCAGCAGGAGGGCTGGTGAGGACAACAGACCATTAAAGTACTTTATGCGCAGCACCTTTTTCTCCCACTATTCAGTTACTGCAACGATTTTGCGCAACTTGTATCCTTGCGTTACACGAGGACGAATGGCCCCAGCTATTGCCCTGACCCAATAGTCACGGGAACGGAAAACCGGACTTTTCTGAAGGTAATGACGTGAAGCGTGATTCGCACCTGGTTGTGCTTTTGCTGTTCGTGATCGGTTGCTCTCTGGCGTCATTGACGGTCTGGAAAGTATTGGCCTCTCGAGATCGAGCACTGGAGGAAGTGGATGTCCACGGCTTGAACCTGACCCAGGCGCTTTCTACCTACTCCGAGGGAATTGTCCGCCAGAGCTCGCTGCTTTTACTCGGGCTTGTCGAGCGCCTGGAAATCGAAGGTAGCGGCCCCGCGCAGATTCAGCGGCTGAGTGCATTGATCATCCGCCAGGAATCGTTGATGCCACAGCTCAGTGGTATCACGATTTACGACAATCAGGGACGCTGGCTGATGTCCTCCAACCGACCGATTCCGGCCGGGGCGAATAGCAGCGATCGGGCCTATTTCATTCATCATCGCGACGATCCCAGCCGTGAGACCTTTATCGGTCCGCCTATCCAGAGCCGCTCCAATCAGGAATGGGTGATCACCCTCAGCCGCCGCTTCAATGATGCGCGCGGAGAGTTTGCCGGGGTGGTGGCGGTCACGTTGGGCGTCGAAAACTTTCTTCGGTTGTTCGGAAAGATCGACGTGGGGCAGGAGGGCGCCATCGGGTTGTCCTACACCGATGGTACGTTGCTGGTTCGTTATCCATTCCGCGAGCAGGACATGGGTCGCAACTTTTCCCAATCGCCCATCTATGCCAAGTATCTGGTGGATCGATCAGTCGGCACCGCGTCGTTTACATCCAGCCTGGATGGTGTCGAGCGGCTCTACGCTTTCCGCAAGAGTGACCGGCTGCCGCTGATAACGACGGTGGCACTCGGCAAGCGCGAAGCTCTCGCCGCGTGGCGCACGGAGGCATTGTTGTCGGCGGTGGTGGTAACCGGGCTGCTGGGGCTCACGGGCCTCATCGGCTGGTTCCTGATTGTGGATATCCGTCGGCGTACCAGGGCAGAAGATCAGTTGCGAGGAGCCCAGCAGCAGTTGCTCTCAACCAATCGGCAACTGGAGTTGCTGGCGATGAAAGATGCCCTGACCGGTCTGGCCAATCGACGCTGCTTTGATCAAAGCCTCGCCATGGAAGCCCGGCGCGCACGACGTGACGGCACGACGTTGGCATTGCTGATGATCGATATCGACCATTTCAAGCTGTTCAACGATTCACTCGGGCATGTTGCCGGTGACGCCTGTCTGCAAACCGTTGGCAGAATCCTGGACGAATGTGTGCGGCGCCCGTCGGACCTGGTGGCCCGATATGGCGGTGAAGAGATGGCCGTGATCATGCCTGACACCGACAGCGACGGCGCCGCAATAGTGGCGCAACTGATCATCGACCGCTTGCAGCAAGCAAACATCCCCCACACCGCCAGCCCGCTCGGACGTGTCAGTGTCAGCATCGGGATTGCGACCGCTACGTTGTCGGAACTGGATCACCTGCAAGGTTTGATCGAGGTGGCCGATCAGGCGTTGTACACCGCTAAGGCACGGGGTCGAAATCAGTATGTGAGGGGTGGGCTGTAAGTGTCATTTGCTGCAGATGCCAGGAATCATTGTGCTTGCGATGAAGCTTTGGAACCGTGACGACGAAGGTAGTACCGCTTTGCGAATCCGAAGTGACCTCGATGACGCCGCCGTGCGATGTAACGATCTCTGAAGCAATAAACAACCCCAGTCCCAAGCCTTCACTTGGGTCATGGTCGATGATCGAGTGCTGAGAAAAACGGCCCATCGGGTTGAAGATGAACGGCATCACATCATCTGGAATGGGCTCACCGCTGTTATGCACGGTGAAAATCACATGCTCCTCATCGGTATCCAGAGTAACGGTCACTGGCCGTTGGTTATCGCCATGCTGCACGGCATTGCCGATCAGGTTGGAAAGAACCTGCTCCATCCGTGCGCCATCGAATTCACCATGACAGGATCTTTTTGGCTCAAAGAAGATAGCGGCACTCGGGTAGAACGCCCGCAGTTCATCAACGATGCGCTCGCACAAGGGCAACAAATCCAGGCGCTTTGTTTTAACAGGTATGCCGGGGCCCATCTGGCAACGTGTCAAATCCAGCAGGTCACCGACAATCTGACTGGCGCGCTTGACGCTGGTGTAAATTTGCGTGGAAATCTTCGTGGCCTTGGTGCCTATGTCTTCTGAGCGCCGCAACATGTCGGCGCCGAGCAAGATCGCGCCCAGCGGGGTTCTCAGATCATGGCCAAGGATGCCCAGAAATAGATTCCGTGACGCTTCAACGGCTCGCGAATAGCTTGCAATTGACTCGGCGAGGGCTTGGTCGATTGCCTCATGAAATCTCGTCATGTCATCGATGTCGAGTGGCGTGCCGGCCTTGATCTGTTTAGACCACTGGTTGAGTACGCTGGCTCTGAGCGCGCGATATTCGGAGACCATCTGATCGATCGTGAAGCCTGCCATGAGCCGCGTGACCGCGTGGGTTTCAGCGGGTGTTTCCAGATCGTTGGACGGGGCATTGCCATGCGCCTTCGCCAGTTGTTCTTTTGCAGTCTGTTTAGTCCGTAGATCGAGCACTATGGCGTCGAGCATCTGTTCGGCATGATCACGCAGGGCTTCTGTGTCCAGCGGTGCACCGGGTGTCTCAATCGTTCGCGCAAAATCGTCCCAGTCCTGCAGAATCGGCTCGAGGTTGGCGGTGATGAAGTCAGACAGTCGCATGTGCATGGATCCTGGTCAGGAGGGCGAGTTCCAGACAGGAGTGATGGGGAAGCCGCAACGTGAAGTAGAACACGGATTTGCTGTTTTGCTGCGCTGTCCTATGAAACGCTGCGCCCTGAACGCTGATTGCGTTATGCGTACAAGGGCGCTCGCCTTACAACTTCCTGCGACCAGCATTCACTTTGCCGCTAGTGCTTCTCTACGCCCGGCACGTCCATGTTTATTTTGCGCCAGGCGCCTTCGGAAAAACTGTAAACCGAGAAGGCGATCAACCCCAACGCCATCACCATCAGAATCAAACCGCCAAAAGGCATACTTTGCAGAGCATCAAGGGCTTCCTTCATGCCCGGGGGATTCGTGGCTTTGTAAAGAGAGCCGCTGATCGCCATTAGCACTGCAATCTCGATAAACACCACGCCTCGTGCAATCAGTCCGAATCGCGACACCGGGCGGATATAGCGCATAACGTCTTCGTCGGCTTCAAAGTACTTCTCGAACGACGCTTTCCAGCCTTTGATGATGTGCGCAATGCCGACACCAAACGGAACTAGCGCAACAAGGTAGATCAGCAGGTTGGAATGCTCGAACGACAAAAGATGCGCCAACAAATCCTTCGTCTTGCCATCCCCGGAGTTACCCGAGCTTCCAGCACCACTGACGAGCAGGCCCAATGCAAAAAACGCCAGCGCGCCATTGACCACACCTCCCGCGAACAAACCTGCACGAATGACGAGCCCCTTGAGTTCGGTACCGTGATGATCAACGTCGCGAATAGCTTGCAACACGCGCCACGCCGCGAAGGCGAGTAAACCTGCCACCACCAGTCCAATCAAAACATACCCAAATGGCTGGCTCAGCAGTGCCTCGAGGCTTTTATGACTGTCTTTTGGTTTCGTAGCGTCTTGAGCCGCCAGCAGCGCGAATATCCCAATGATCAGATACATAACGCCCCGAGCGGCGTAACCGCAACGCGCGAGCAGAACAAGGGTGTGTTGGGCGAGCATTTAAATATTTCCGAGCAGAGAAGTTGTATACGAGCAGACCCGCCGCGGCTGCAGGGGTTCGATAAAGCGGTGTGCGGCGACCTGAAGGGTTGTGAGTCGTAAGTGGCAATGGGCAACACCCAGCATTTTCATTGTCACCACGCGAGGATGCATTGGTTGCACAGGTTGGGTTGTCTGGAGGGATCGATCTTCAACACGGCTATTCAAGCGGCGTTGATGAATACAAATGCGAATACGTATCAAATGCTGGAAATGTCAGATATTATTTCCCGCAAATTATTGGCACGTATGCCGTCCCATTTGGCTATTTCCTCAAGGCTCCCTCGATGCGTCGTACTCTGCTTTCCATCTGCGTGCTTCAGGCGTTTTCCGCTTCTTCCTGGGCGGAGCAGGCGACATCCGATACAACCATTCTGGAGTTGGAGGCGACCGACATCGTCGGTACTGCGCAGTACGAAGCCGCCCAAGGGCCGGTGAAGGGCTACCGAGCAACGCGCTCTGCCAGCGCAACACGAACCGACACGTCGATTCACGAGACCCCGCAGTCAATGAGCGTGGTGACCAAAGACGCTGTCGAAGACATCGGCGCTACTCGGCTTCAGGAC
The DNA here is from genome assembly GCF_044218815.1 of Pseudomonas sp. A0308. Classification (NCBI taxonomy): domain Bacteria; kingdom Pseudomonadati; phylum Pseudomonadota; class Gammaproteobacteria; order Pseudomonadales; family Pseudomonadaceae; genus Pseudomonas; species Pseudomonas sp. A0308. Next base: position 313,420 of record NZ_CP162581.1, on the reverse strand, counting down.
GCGCTTGATTACGCCGGAGGGGTAGGGCGGGCCAATAACTTCGGAGGCCAGGGACTGACTACTTTCACGGTGCGTGGATTTACCACGGGCGAGTTCTATCGCAACGGTTTCCCGATCAACCGTGGTTATCCGAACATGCCCGATGCGAACACCATCGAGCGTCTTGAGGTACTGCGAGGCCCCGCCACTACTCTCTATGGCCGGGGTGATCCAGGTGGCACGTTCAACGTGGTCTCCAAACAGCCTTTGATGGAGCGCACCGTGACCCTGGGCAGCCAACTCGATGATCAGGGAATGAAGCGTGGCACGCTGGATGCTTCCGGCCCGATCGACGAAGAAGGCCGCCTGGCCTATCGCTTGAATGTGGTGGGTGAGGGCGGTGATACCTTTCGCGATCATGTTGAAACCGAGCGCTATGGCGTGACGCCGGTTATTTCCTGGCAGGCCAGCGACGACACCAAGGTGATCTTCGAGGGTGATTTCATGCGCAATAATCACCCGCTGGATCGTGGTGTCACGCGTTATCCGAATCAGATCGGTACCGCGTCTCGCGATACCTTCTTTGGCGAAAAAGATGTTGGCAAATTGCACAACGACAACAACATGGCGCAGCTGCGTTTCGAACATCTACTGAGCGATAACTGGACGTTGGGCGGTGGTTTCCAATGGCTCGATGGGACACTGCATGGCAACGCCATTGAAGCGAATGGCGTCGCTGCCGACGGGCGCACGCTGGGGCGTAACTTCAACTATCGCAAACTGGAGTGGACGGACAAGGATACCCAACTGAACCTCACCGGACATTTCTCAACCGGGGGCTTCGATCACACGCTGTTGACCGGAATCGAGTACGAGGATTACGACTACAAGTCCATCATCCAGCGTTCCAGTGGCGCGGTAGGTGCCTACCCGATTGATATCTTCAATCCGGTATATGGTCAGGCGCGTCCCGCCCTGACCCGTACGCCGACCCACGACAAGGAAAATCTCAAGACCTACGCCGCCTTCATCCAGGATCAAGTGGCATTGACCGAGCGCCTGAAAGTTCTGGCGGGCGCCCGTTTCGAACGTTTCGAGCATGACTATGAAACCTATGTACCAGGCGGTAAAAGCTGGGAGGCAAGCGACAATGCGGTAACCCCGCGTCTTGGCTTGCTTTATGACCTTACCGATACCGTCGCGGTGTATGCCAATACCGCGCGCTCATTCAAACCCAATACGGGAGCAAGTCGGCAGGGCGGCGGTTTTGAACCGGAAAAGGGTAAGTCTTATGAGATGGGGATCAAATGGGAAGCGCTGGATCGCCAGTTAAGCGTTGACGCAGCGATCTACCAGATTGAAAAACGAAACGTCCTCACCACCGATCCCGTGGACTCCACTTTCAGCGTGGCAGCTGGAGAGGTACGCAGCCGTGGGTTTGATCTCAACGTCGCAGGCAACGTAACCCCAGAGTGGCGGGTGATTGGCGGTTATGCCTATGTGGACGCTGAAGTCACCAAGGACAATGTAATCCAGTCGGGCACGCGACTGATGAACATTCCGAAGAACAGCTTCAGCCTGCTCAACGTTTATGAATTTCAGGATGGCAATCTGAAGGGATTGGGTTTGGGTATGGGCGGCAAGTACGTTGACGAACGTGCCGGTCAGACTGCTAACACGGCGTTTTCAATGGGCAGTTACACCGTTGTTGATTTGCTCAGCTTCTACAAGATCAACGACAAGGTCAGGCTTAATCTTGATGTGAAGAATGTCTTCGACCGCGACTATGAAGAAGGCGCCTTCGGCAATGTCTACGCATACCCTGGTGAACCGCGAACCGTTCAAGTGGGTGTTTCTTACACCTTGTAGATGATCCGGACGCACCGACGACCTGACGCTAAGCAAATAGACACGCTCGCTCTGCTTTTCTGACAATTTCCCAACCAGCACCAGCAGATAGGGCTGGTTGTCTCTGTCAGCGGGGTGTCTTTGCTCGGCGTACGAAAACGCCTTGCGACTCGGCCCAGCACTGCTACGGTGAATGGCAGTGTGGAGTTCCGTCGCAGAGAGGTCCCCCGTGGATAACCGCAAGCAGGTCAGTGCCGACGAATCCGCGGCAGTTCAGCTTTTCCGTTGGCTGGAGTACCCCGACGACGACTTCCCGTACTACAACGGCAAGCCCATGGGCCTTTCAGGCAAACAATGGATGCTGTTAATGCTTGGGGTGGTGGCCGGGTTCCTGGTGCTAATAGCGCCATTGCCATTGTTTGCGGGAAGCGTTGGGCAATTCATTCCCGCAATCCTGTTCTTCGCCATCCCGCTGGCGGTGCTGGCATGGATCACGCGGCAACATGGCTGGGCATTGTTCCGCAGGGTCACGATCCGCGACATCAAGTGGATGATACTGTTCGCGCTGCTCAACATCGTGACCATGGTCATCGGCCTGGTGGTCATGAAGACCATAGGCATGCACTCGAACCCGGTTTTCGCCGGGCTGGCGTCGCAAACAACCGTCGAGCACCTGCTCTTCTTTCTCAAGACGCTGCCGCAGGTTTTGGGCGAGGAGGTGCTGACGATTTTGCCATTCCTCGCAATCATGACGTTCCTGATTGTGCGGCTGCACTGGTCGCGCAAGGGGGCGATCATCGGTGCTTGGCTCTTGTCGGCCCTGCTATTCGGCGCGGCGCACTTGCCGACCTATGATTGGAGCATGGTGCAGGCGTTCGTTGTCATCGGCAGCGCGCGGCTGATTCTGCTGCTGCCCTACATCATGACGAAGAACATCTGGGTCTCCACGGGCGCTCATATACTCAACGACTGGACGCTTTTCATTATCGCCCTGTTGGTTGCGCTACCCTCTGGGCATTAAGGCGTCGCTGAGTTGCGCGATCGGCAGGGCGAAGCCCTGTTGGGATGCCGATCGCGCAAGCAGAAGGCGCTTGGCTAGAACTCAGAGTTTGCCTTCAGATCCGGTATAACTTGCACCTTGGACTTTGCCACTGGCATCAGACAGGCACGACCAAGGAGCGTCCGCGTCAGGTACCTTGATCGTCACGCCAACTCCCGCTTCGGCGGTCATGACGTCGGTCACCGAAAGTTTGCTGACGGCCACACCGGTTTTCTTCGCCACCTCGGCCAGGCAGGCTTTCTCTGCCTTGCTGGTGGCAGATGTGCCACTGGCGCTACCGGCAGCACTCGCAGCGCCAGATGTCGCTGGCTTGCACACCCCATTGGCCCCGCCTTTACCGGTATAGGATACGTCCCATGACTCATCTGGATTGCGCGTGAGGGAAATCGTCACGCCAGAGCCTTTGGCTTCATAGGCGTTGTTATTGAACTTCTTCAGTTTGGCCTCCTTGCCATTGATGTACACCGGCCCACCCTGATCCGCATGCACGGCGATATTAGTCGGGCAGTCGTAGTTGAGTAGCGGAATATCAGCACTGGCTACGGTGGCAAACAGTAAAGTGGTGGCACCCAGCAAAAACTTGTTCATATTCATGCGACATTCTCCTTCTGTTTGAGAGTGGTTGTACGTACTGCACGAGCGTCATGGTCATACGACAGCACGCGCAGCGCCGAGGCCGGGCGAAACGACTTGTCACCGCCTCGACGACAGTGCTTCGGCAGTATAGGTCGTAGTGGCCAGTTTGAACGGCCAAACGCCCACGGTCGGATCTGATTGTCGGGTAGTCAGACAGTTGCTCTCATCCACCCGTTCATACGAGTTCCAGCACACGGTTCAAGCCTCTGCCAAGGCACCATTTATCTGGACGCACGCGGCCGGGTATCTAAATAACCTCATCCACTGCCTGCTCAAGCATATTGATCGTACGCTCGATATTCTGCAGTTTCTCAAGGCCGAACAGCCCGATGCGGAAGGTCTGGAAGTCGGCCGGTTCGTCGCATTGCAACGGCACGCCGGCAGCGATTTGCAGGCCATGGTGGGCAAATTTCTTGCCGTTCTTGATGTCGGCATCATCGGTGTAGCTGACCACGACGCCAGGGGCCTGAAAGCCGGCAGCCGCCACGCTTTTGAAGCCTTTACCGGTCAACAGGACGCGAACCCGATCACCCAGCGCCTGTTGCTCGTCGCGAACTTTGTCGAAACCGTAGGCTTGCGTCTCTTTCATCACTTCGTTGAACCGCGCGAGGGCATCGCTGGGCATGGTCGCATGGTAGGCATGTCCGCCCTGTTCGTAGGCTTGCATGATCTGCAGCCACTTTTTCAGGTCGCAGGCAAAGCTGCTGCTTTGCGTCTGTTCGATGCGCGCGAGGGCCCGAGCGCTGAGCATTACCAGGGCGCAGCAAGGGGAGGCGCTCCAGCCTTTCTGCGGTGCGCTGATCAGCAGGTCGACGGCGCATTTGTGCATATCCACCCAAATCGTGCCTGAAGCGATGCAGTCCAGCACGAACAGGCCGCCTACCGCATGCACGGCGTCGCCGACTGCCCGTAAGTACTCGTCGGGCAGGAGGATCCCGGATGAAGTTTCAACATGGGGCGCGAAAACTATTTGCGGCTTCTGCGCCGCAATGGCTGCCAGCACTTCGTCCAGAGGCGGCGGGGCATAGGCCGCTTGGTGACCCGTTTCCACTGGCCGGGCTTTGAGTACCGTGGTGGCGGCCGGAATGTTGCCCATCTCAAGGATCTGGCTCCAGCGATAGCTGAACCAGCCGTTGCGAATCACCAGACATTGCTGGCCGGTGGCGAACTGCCGCGCCACCGCCTCCATGCCGAATGTGCCGCTGCCCGGAACCACCGCAACAGCCTCGGCGTTGTAGACCTGTTTCAGGGTTGCGGAAATGTTCTTCATCACCCCTTGAAAGGACTGCGACATGTGGTTTAGCGAGCGGTCGGTGTAGACCACTGAGTACTCGATTAGCCCCTCGGGATCGACACTGGGGTAGAGCTTGGACATAAGGTGACTCCTTGGGCACAGAGGTAAACATCAATGCCAAGGAGTGTAGGCAAAAGGCACTAATGGGCTCATCGAATTACGCAAATGAGCTTAGCGTGCTTCACATTGCGGCGAAGGCTCGCCGCTCAGCGCGTCAACCATCGGGGGATGATCCTGCACCGCCTGACGCAGATCTTCGGTCACCCGCAACTCCGCACCTGTCGGCGAGAAGGTCGCCGCCGCCGCGAAAGGCGCGGGGTTGGCCGGAACCGGGCGTTTGCCACGTCGCCACAGGAAGAAAGTGACCATGCACAGATTGACCAGCGCAAATACCCAGAACAGGCCATTGGCACCGAACGAATTCATCACCGGCGAGATCATCATCGGACTGATCGCCGAGCCCAGCGAGTTGATCAGCAGCAAGCCCTGAATCATCGGCACCAACGCTTCGGCAGGGGCGCGATCAGCGGCGTGGCTGACGGCAACCGGGTAAAGCGCGAACACACCGCCGCCGAGCAAAAACAACATCGCGGCGAGCATGGTCGAGGACAACGGCAGTACGACGATCACCAGCGACAATGCGCTGCACGCCACGGTCAGAAGGGTCAGCACCTGCAAGCGGTCCTTGCGGTCGGACCAGCGTCCGACCGGGTATTGCAGGAGCATCGCGCCGAGAATTGTCCAGGCCATCATGCTACCGACTTCGCCGACATTCAGACCGCTGCGTTGCAGGTACAGCGGCAGCAAGGTGTAAATCGCCGCGATGGTGATACCCGAGCCGAAACAACCGACCAGCCCGGTCGGCGTCACGCCCAACAATTGCCGTGGCTTGAGCGGCTCCACTTGATCGAGCAGAGGCGAGACTCGCGGCAGGATCACGATCGGCAGCACTGAAAACGAGGCGAGCATGCCAGCGACCATGAACGGTGCGCTGTCGCTCAATCCGGTAATTCTCCCCAGCGTTGCCTGGCCCAGCACGCCGGCGCCGTACAAGACGATCATGTACAACGCGAGCAAGCGCCCGCGAATCTTCGCGTCACCTGCCAGCAACAGCCAGCTTTCGATTACCAGAAACACACCGACCGTGGCCCAGCCATTGATCAGGCGCAGGGCAAACCAGCCCCACGTGTCATAGAACAACCCTTGCAGCAGGATGGTCACCGCGATCAGCGAGGCAAAGCTGCCGTAGGCGCGGATATGACCGATGCGCAAAATCAAACGGTCATTGAACACGGCGCCCAGGGTCAAACCAATGAAGTAGGCCGAAGAGACGATACCGATCATCGTGGTCGACGCACCGGCAGCGTCCAGTCGAAGGGTGGTCAGGGACGACATGAAACCGTTGCCCAGCGCAACAATGAACAGCCCAAGCAAGGGCGCCAGCGCCATGGCCAGCAAACGCGCAGACATAAAAACCTCTAGAAAACGAACAGCAGAACGCGCGCCTCTGCGCATGCGATTGCCAAGCCGAAGTGTGTGGGGTGCAAGTGCCCGCCGAACGGGCGGGGCGGTTGAGTCCGAGGTGGGGCCAGCCCGTCAGGTATGCCTCGGGCGCCAAATCTGGCGACTGCAAGAGCGCGCGGATTCTAAGGCTTGTGCGGAATTTGCCAATGGCTGTTTGCTGCGGCAGTTGGACGCAGGCCGATCAAGGCTCAGACATAACGACAGGTCATCGTTTTGCACTGCACAAATGTTGCAAAGCCTCAGCAAGGGGCAGGGGTGAGCTAATGGAATACCCGGAATGAGGTTACAGTGCTCATCAATGTCTCAGTTGTTGTGTGAACAATGAATCGTCCGCTGTTTGTTTCTCTGGATGGGCCCAAGGGCACCGGCAAAACCACACTGCTGGAGGCCATTACGCAGGTACTGCGCGCGGGCAACCAGAAAGTCATCCGGCTTTGCGAGAGAAAAAGCGATCCTTTCAGGGGTGAAACCATGGCCCTGGTTAACAATCTCGCCCGAAATCCCTCCACGGATCTGGAGTGGGCTGTATGCCAGGGTTTTGCTGAAAGCCGTAGCTGGATTTCCCGTCACGTGCTGACGAAACAGCCGCCAGACAGCATCATCTTGATTGATCGCTGGTATCCATCTGACGCTGCGTTTCGGCAATCAGTCCCGTTTTCCGACATCCTCCAGTTGAACATGGATCGAAACGTACAAGTGCCAGACCTGCATGTCGGCGTCGTTACCGAACCGGAAATTTCATGGGCAAGGGCCTCGACACGTTCGCGAGGACTGGGCGGCACTGTGATTCAGAAATATGCAGAGCACGTTGCGTGTACCGAGTCGTTCGAAAAAGCGGTAGCCGACCACGGTTGGGTTCTCTGTCGTAATGAAGGAACAATCGAAGAGGCGACGACGCAGGTGGTAACTCAGATCTATCAGGTGATGTTGGCACGAAACTGGGGGAGGGGGACTCAATAGTTCGCTTGAGGGTGTACCATCAGATTCTGCTCATCAGATATCAGTCAGCCATGTCCACGCTTAGCGAAGAGAGCCGCCGGATCGTAGCTTCTCTGGCGCAGGGTGTCGGTCTTAATGCTGACACTGCAAGCATCGCCGAGGCGATTGTTGCGAAATTGCAGGCTATGGACGCAGCCCTTACGCCGATTATTGGCCAGCAAGAGGTTGTCGCCCTGTACCGGCGCAGTTTACATCTGTGTGTTTCTGCTCATCCGCATCTCGCCGGCACTTATGACAGTCTGCCGGCCGCGATGGATCTTATTGCCCTTAAATCCGTACTCGTCGAGCAGCAGGACACCGAAGCACTGTTTTGTGGTGAAGTGTTGCTGACTACTTTCTACGAGCTTCTGACCACACTGATCGGGCCCTCGCTCACCGCTAGTTTGCTTCGTGGCGTGTGGGAACCTTCTTTGAGCGACACCCCCTCGCAGGAAAATTCGCCATGAGCACCAAAGTGACTATCAACCGTCTGGCCACCGGCGTGCCTGGACTGGACGAGGTGCTGGGTGGAGGATTGCCGGAATTTTCGTTCAATCTGATTGCCGGCCCTCCTGGTTGCGGCAAGACCACGCTGGCCCACCAGATGATGTTTGCCCTGGCAACGCCCGAACGCCCGGCGCTGTTCTTTACCGTCCTGGGTGAACCGCCATTGAAGATGCTGCGTTATCAGCAGCAATTCGACTTTTTCGACAGCGAAGCGATCAACCAGTCGATCCGTTACATCAACCTGGCCGACGATACCCTGGCCGGGGATCTGGACGAGGTGCTGCGGCGCATCGTCAGCGAAGTCGAAGCGCATTCGCCGGCGCTGGTGTTTGTCGATTCGTTCCGCTCCGTGGTGCTGGCCAGCCAGACCCAGGACAACCCCAACAACAACCTTCCGCAGTTCGTTCAGCAACTGGGCATGCTAATGACGACGTGGCAAGCGACGACGTTCCTCATCGGCGAGTATTTCACTGAAACCGACACCAACCCGATTTTCACCGTGGCCGATGGCCTGATCTGGCTTCGACAAAGCGTTCAGCGCAACTCCATGGTACGCAAGCTGGAAATCATGAAGATGCGCGGCCAACCGACGTTGCCGGGCCTGCACACCTTCCGCATTGCAACTTCCGGGATCAAGGTTTTTGCACCCGTAATCGCCAGCCCGTTTGATACGCCGCCGCAATCACCGATCAAGCGCTTGAGCATGGGGGTAGCGCAGCTCGACGAGATGCTCGGGGGAGGTCTGCCTCGGGGCTATTCGTTGCTGGTGGCCGGCCCATCGGGGTCAGGCAAAAGCATCCTCGCGGCGACCTTCCTCGCCGAAGGCGCGCGCAATGGTGAAACCGGCGTGATCGCAGTATTCGAACAACGGCCCAATCACTCGCAGAATGCGACCCTGTCGGGTTTGATTGCGAGCGGGCAGGTCGGTCTGGTGGATAGTCGCGCTCCCGATCTCTCGATTGACGAAATTGTCCAGCTGTTGCTCGGCGAGATCACTCGGCTGAAAGCCACTCGCGTGGTCATCGACTCGCTGTCGGGCTTCGAACTGGCAGTGGCGCCGACCTTTCGCGAGGATTTTCGCGAGTCGCTGTCGCGCATGGTCACGGCGCTGACCAATTCCGGGGTCAGTGTCTTGATGACCTCGGAGTTGGAAGATCGTTACACCGATCTGCGTTTCAGCCCTTACGGCACGGCGTTTCTGACGGATGCAATCATCGTCCAGCGCTATATTGAGGTGCAGAGCCGGTTGCTGCGCATCATGGCCGTGGTCAAGGTTCGCGCCAGTGCGCACTCTGATGAGTTACGTCAGTACTTCATTGATGATAGCGGCCTACACATCGGTGACATGTTGCCGGAGCAGGAAGGTTTGCTCGGTGGGCGACCGACAAGGCAGGTTTTGAACAAGGTCGATAGATGAGCGAAGAATGATGAGTGAGGCCAGCGGCAAGAATGAACAGGCTTTAGCCACTGCTGCACGCGAGCTGTTCCTACTGGGCCGGAAAACGGTCGCGGCTCGTGCGGCACTCGCGGCGCTGCAAAAGCAACTCAGCGAAGCCAACAGCCAGCTTGTCGATACCTTGCAAGTCGAGCAACTCATTGAGGCCAATCAGCAGTTAGTGCTGGCAATTTTATCGGCGCAGTCGGATGTTGAAGATCAGAAAAATGCTCAGGCAGAACAGCATCTGTACTTGGAAATGCGTGAAGCCAATGAGCGATTGGTTATCGCAGCGCTTAGTGCCCAAGACCTGCAAATTGCAGCTGAACAGGCACTGGAGCAGCAGCGCAATGTCCTCTCTGTAGTGGCCCACGAGCTGCGAAATCCACTGACGCCCATCAGCATGATTGCTGGCCGGCTGGTGCGAATGCCTCGCGAAGAATTGCCACGCATGCAGCTATTGATTGAAGGCCAAGTACAGCGGATGTCCCGGCTGGTGGAAGATTTGCTCGACATTGCTCGTGCTTCCACCGGTAAATTTCGCCTGAACTTCCAGGTTACTAATATGGCTGACATCATTAGTGACGCAATAGCGATCTATACTCCGGTCATGCTCGCCCACGGCTTGAGTTTCAGCTCAGAACGCTTGGAATCTCGTTTAGCGGTGAACGGCGATCCTGTAAGGCTGACGCAGATTCTTGATAATTTGCTGGGTAACGCAGCCAAGTACACGCCCAAAGGTGGCACTGTCACACTTGCCGTTTCCGTTGAAGCCAATCTGCTGGAAATTCGCATTCGGGACTCCGGCATTGGTATCTCAGCCAAAGCGCTGCCTTTCATCTTTGAGCCGTTTGTCCAGGATGATCATGCAGTGGGTTTCAATGGCGCAGGCTTAGGCATTGGTCTGACGGTGGTGCGCGAGTTGGTTGAAGCCCATAGTGGAACAGTGACCGGCACAAGTGCGGGGGAAGGCAAGGGAAGCGAATTCGTATTGAAAATACCGCTGTTAAATCCCTAGCTTTTCTTTTGCGTCAGCCGGTAAAAAACTGATGGTCACTGACGCTCCCCGTACCACTGGGCGCTTTTCAGCGAGCGCGTATAGGGCGATGGTAAATCGCCAACGAACGTCCGGAATTACACCGCGGACGCAACCACTCTAGACGGCCTAAGCGACGGGATTCCACTTCCACCAAGATTCCTCGTAGTCCACCCTGTAAATCGGGATATGATCGCGCTCAACGACTCAGACCCACATGACTTATGGCCATCGATCTTCAAGCGCTCTACCCCAAACTGATCCACTTAATGTTGGATACTGTTTTTGTGGTTGATGAAAGCGACCACATTGTTTTTGTGAGTGATGCCTGTAAGGCCCTATTGGGCTACCTTCCTGATGAGCTGATTGGCACCAGTATCACCAGCTATATGCATCCTGAAGATTTGGATGCGACGCGAGCTTCGATTTCCCGGGTCATGAATGGCCAACCTCATTTCGATTTCCGGAACCGTTACATCCGCAAGGATGGGGCAGTCGTGTACATCCTGTGGGCTGCATTCTGGTCGGAGGAGGTCGGTGCCAGGATTGGGGTCGCTAGAAACGTTACAGCCTTAGCTAAAGCCGAGGAGGAGTTACGCTTCCTCGCTCATCACGACCCGCTGACGAAATTAACCAATCGGTCGCTCTTTAGTGATCGACTGATATCTGCACTGCAGACTGCGCAGCGCCATGGTAATGAGCTAGCTCTGCTTTTTTTGGATATAAATGATTTCAAGAGTATCAATGATGTCCATGGTCACGCAGCGGGAGATAGTGTTCTGTGCATTGTTGCCCAGCGTCTGAAAAGCTGTGTGCGTGAGACAGACACCGTGGCTCGCATTGGCGGCGATGAATTCACGGTGCTGCTAACAGACGTCCAGTCGAGGGACACGATTTCCGAAAAGCTAGAGCAGATTCACAACGTCATGGCTGAGCCACTCGGCCCTGAGTTCGGCACACTCAAGATGCCATTGTGCAGTATTGGCGTTGCCTATTATCCCGAGCACGGAAATGATGCCGATACACTGCTCACCCATTCGGATAGTGAAATGTACCGAATGAAGAGATATCGCTCCTTGGAGAGTTAAGCGTGGGGCTGAATGTAGCTGTCCGGTATGTCCAAACCCTTCAATTCCAGTGCAGAGCGTGGCGCCGCGTAACTCCATCTCTATAGCCTTATCGACGATCCATTCGCAGCGCCTACCGATGATTCAAGCTGCTCCAAGCAATCAAACCGAGGTAGGCGTCCAGCATGTTGTAAGTAAACGCATGCCACCAATTAGTGCATTGGCCCAGAGCGAAAATGGCGTTAGCATTCCCCCATTCGGCTTAAACAGCCTGTTTTTCAGATCAGGGTCGCATTGTGGAAAAGCTAAAACGCCTCGAAAGTGGAATCGAAGGGCTCGACGCTCTGCTCAAGGGCGGGCTGGTAGCGGGCTCTTCATACATAATCCAAGGGCGCCCAGGGTCTGGAAAAACGATCTTGGCCAACCAGCTTGGGTTCCATCACGCGCAAAAGGGTGGGCGGGTTCTAGTCGCAACGCTGCTGGCCGAGTCACACGATCGCCTTTTTCAATTTCTTTCGACTCTGAGCTTCTTCGACTCTTCCAAAGTCGGGGCTGAAATCCAGTTCGTCAGCGCATTCGATACTTTGGAAAACGAAGGTTTGGATGAAGTAGTGAAGCTGCTTCGGCGTGAGATAAGCCGTCAGAAAGCCACCGTGATGGTGGTCGACGGCTTGCTAAATGCGCGTTCAAAAGCTGATTCCCATATCGACACCAAGAAATTCATCTCTGAGTTGCAAGGGCACGCCGCGTTCGCTGGTTGCACGGTGCTGTTTCTAACCAGTTCTCGCCTTGACGATGGCAGTCCTGAGCACACGATGGTTGATGGCGTGATCGAGATGGGCGAAGAGTTGTATGGCACTCGCTCGGTGCGTCGAATTCAGCTGCGTAAAACTCGCGGCAGCGGAGCAATGACCGGCCTTCACGAGTGTGAAATTACCGACAATGGCCTGGTTGTTTATCCACGGCTCGAAAGTCTCTACAGCCATCCGTCCTCTCCCGACAGCGCCGACATGACGCGTATCGCCAGTGGCATTGAATCACTGGACGACATCTTGGGCGGAGGCCTGCACAGTTCCAGTGTGTCTCTGGTCATAGGCCCCTCCGGGATTGGTAAAACGACGCTGGGCCTCAAATTCCTGGCCGAGTCGACCGTGGAAGCGCCGGGTCTGCATTTCGGCTTCTACGAAAGTCCCCAACGGCTGCGACTCAAGGGCCAATCACTGGGCATCGATTTAAAAAGCATGGAAGACAGCGGCGCACTGACCATCGCATGGCAACCCACCACAGAGGGCCTCCTGGATGGTTTGGGCGCACGCCTACTGAATCTCGTTGAAGAAAAGGGCATCAAGCGCCTGTTTATCGATAGCCTGAGCGGTATGACGCGAGTCTCGACAAATCCGGCGCGGATTACTGATTTCTTCAGTGCACTGATGAACGAGCTGCGATCCAGAGGCGTTACCGTATTTGCCTCTTGGGAAATGCGCGATCTTTTCGGCTCCGAGGTCAGCGCGCCGAACTCGGACCTGTCCAGCATCGTCGACAATCTCATGCTCATGCGGTTCTCTGAGAATCAATCTGAACTTAGCAGGACGCTTTCCATTCTTAAAATACGAGACAGCTCCTACGATCCTTCGCGATTTGTGGTCGTGATCCGTAATCAAGATGTTTTCCTGGAAAAGGCTTCAAGACGTGAACCATCAGTTCCCGCTGAGTCATCGCCCGGTTCAATTTCTTAAGCTTTTGAGTGGGTTGAATTAACATGTCCACCATCCTGGTCGTCGACGACGAGTATTTGATCGCTGACATTCTCAGCTTTGCGCTAGAGGATGAGGGGTTCATGGTGGTGACGGCCAGCAACGGTCGAAAAGGGCTCGAGATACTGGATAGAGAGCGACCCGCCTTGATCATTACCGACTTCATGATGCCGGTCATGGACGGGCTGGAGTTCGCTACAGCCGTTCGAGCTCTCCCTTCAGCTAGTCAATTGCCGATCATCTTGATGAGCGGTGCTCAGGCACATATCGGTATGCAGAGATCAGATCTGTTTGATGCCGTACTGGCAAAACCATTCGACATCGACTTGATCATCGCCGAAGTTAAAAAGCTCTTGGCTGCTGATTAGTCAGCTGTCTCGAACATGCATACCTTCATGAGTCTCAAGCTTGGTTGCCTTCAGGTGGGTGGCAGCATCTTATTGACGTTGGTTCTGCTTGGTTTGGCCGCGATTCAGAGGCAACTCGGCGGCTCATCGCTGGCTATTGAGATGGCCGCCGAAGTAGGGCAGAGTCAGTAGCTAACTGGCCGAGAACAGGAGGTTACGGATGCCATTTACCCTGAAGGAACAGCAAGCCCTTTTGGCATTGAAGGGCGTAGGACCAACCGTTATCGCTCGCCTTGAACAGATGGGGTTTGACTCCCTGGCAATGCTCAGCAAAGCGGATGTTTGTGACATTTTGGCCCAGGCATCGGCTGCAGTGGGATCTACTTGTTGGAAGAACAGCCCCCAGGCTCGAGCCGCCATTAACGCTGCCATTGAGCTCGCAAAGAGCTCCACGCCAAGATTATCGGTGACAGAGTGACTTTTGGCTGTATGTGAACGGACTTGTTTTGCCGTTTTCTATGGCTCTTTAAATCGATGAAGCGTTTCGTTGTAATTCCGTCAACTGGGCTTTCAGATTCTCGACTTCAGCCTCCAACTCGCGGACACGCTCGCTCGCCTCGACCTGAACAGTAACGTCCTTCTGGATGCCGATGTAATAGGTGAGTTGATCTGCGTCGTTGAACACTGGGGTAATCGACAGCTCATTCCAGAAAGCACTGCCGTCTTGGCGATAGTTTCGAATGATTTGCCGGCAAGGCTGAAAGTTCTTTATTGCCTCGCGGATAGCCACAATGCCTGGTTGGTCTCGGTCATCGCCCTGCAGGAACCGGCAATCCTGATACAAGGTGTCATCAGAGCTGTAGCCCGTCAGGCGCTGGAAGGCTTGGTTGGCGTATATAAGAACGTTCTCATCACCTTCCTGCTCTGCCACAACGATGCCATCGTTGGATGCCTCGATCATCAGTTTCAGCAATTCTGCATTGATCATTTCCAGAGTCCCTGTGACTTTCACGCAAGTCTATACCAACCTTTGCGATCTGACTTTTAAAGGTGATTTGCGCCGGCAACGCTCCGAGCAGTAGCGGACTTCCTGCCAGCAGCGTGCCCACTTTTTCCTCCATGTGAAGGGAAGGCCGCAGGTCACGCAGGTTTTTACCGGTAGCTCACTCTTTTTCAAAATGACTCACCATCGTCTATCGAGCGAACAACATCTGATGGTACAGCCCAAAGATGCCTCGGTTCTTTTTCACTTTTATAGATAGCTCAGACCATATCTTTGCTGGAGCTGGAGCAGTTCTTCCGGAGTGGGCCTTTCGGGAGCCAGACGACGTATCAATTCACCGGCCTCCCTGAAAAAACCTTCTGCTCCTCCAGGAGTAAAGGTGGTGAGAAATCGACAGTCGCTGTCACCGTCGTTCTTAAAATACTGCTGTACGCCGCGCGGAGCAACGACGTAGCTGCCTTGCCCTGCCAAGTGAAAAACCTCGCCAATCTGCATGGTTAACTGTCCTTCGAGGATATAGTTATTTTCATCCTCACCCTCATGTATATGTCGCGGCACTTCACCTCCGGGTGGGAGTACGGTCTCCATAAGCGAATAGACTCCTCCCGTTTCGGTAGCAAACACCTTGATGTTCATGCGGGCGCCTGTAGGGTGCAAAACGTGATGCCCCTCATCAGAGCTGATCATGCGGGCTTTAATCGAATTACTACTCATACCTTCCTCCAGTGATTTCCGGGCAGATGGGGGATAGCCATCTCAAGCTTGTGGAGGATTTTATTGGGATCAGCCGTGGTAGGATTTGTATATCCGGTCAATTAATATGCAAAAAACGTCAAAATGGCAAAGCATCTACTTCTACCTTCCGGCGCGTCAGGAAAAATCGTAACTGCGATTAGTTTTACTGCCTTAAGTGAGGGACTCACGAGATCAAATACTCATCTTCATGAGCAAGGGCAACTGGTGTTGTCTATGCAAGGGGTTGTCGCGTGCGAGGTTGCTGATAACCATTGGATAGTGCCACCACATTGCGCTCTCTGGATTCCCGCCGGCGTCCCGCATCAGAGTCGCGCCTCTTCGAACGCCCACGGCTATTTCCTTTTCATCACACCCTCAGCATCCACTCTTCCAGACGAGTGCTGTACGTTGAGTATCAGTGCCATGTTGCGCGAAATGATTATTGAGCTATGCGAGGGTCGCAGCGACCGCACTACTCTCAGTAAAGATCTCATCACCCATTTACTGGTTGAAGAGTTGAGCGCTATGCCAAGGGTGAGCACACATTTTCCAATACCCGCAGATTCGAGGTTACAACGGGTAGCTGAAGCATTAATCCAGGCTCCTGATAGCAGAAGAACGCTAGAGCAATGGGCAAGTTTTGGCGGGATGAGCGAACGCACATTTTCACGACAGCTGTTCAAGGACACCGGGATGTCGTTCGGTAAATGGCGTCGACAGCTTCATCTGATGGTCGCGCTGAAGTTGTTGGCTGAGGGGAAGAGCGTCCAGCAAGTAGCAGGAGACCTAGGGTATGAGGCCGTAACGAGCTTCATCAGGATGTTCAAGCTGGCGCTCGGAACCACTCCCGCAAAATATGTTTCATTGCCTAGCGTTGGGTACAAAGGGCAATAGCCTGAAAACAGCATTCTGAAAGAAGGGGCGTGAATCAGATGCCCCAGCGCATCAATCTCTCAAGGTGGCAAGTGTGCTCATCCAAACGTTCATTGAGAATTTCAAAGCGTTGGTTCTCATAGAAGCGAATGCCAGGAGGATTCGCTGAATACACAGCCAGCTCAAGAGCCGACGTATATGTCTTGGCGTACGTGAGAAGCTGTGTACCTAGCTCTAGTCATCGCTTGCTGAGGTGCGATGCACTGAATACGGGAAAGCCTGGAGACCTAATGTCGATCCCCAGGCTATCGCTTCTTCGGGCAAAGGCTCACGATGCTTTTTTGAGCCTCGCTAAACCCTGCTTTATATGCCCGGCGTTCTCACCAATGGGCCCACAAAGCACCTCGGACGTTTTTCTTTCTCCTCTCCTTGGAATCATTTGAGCATATGTGTTGTGGCACGACCTAAGGTATCAAGCGCATCTCGCGTAGTTTGTCGAACACATCGAAAAATGCTTGATCACTCGCTTGGTAGGCAGTGAATGCCATTGCACGGCTTTTCGACATATCCGTGACAACTTCGATGGGTCGACCGAGGTCTGCATCGGTATGCCATGGGGACACCAGGCGACCAATATCCGACTCGTTCAAACCGTGTTCCGCGACTATTCGCGTCCATACGGCTTGGTCGTCAGCCATCTGCTTCTCAAGAGGTGACACTGAAGCGGGATAATCGGCAGCAGGCAAGTCGAAGTAGTCGGCAATTCGGCTCCACATCCACTTCCATCGAAACACATCGCCATTAGTGACGTTGAATGCCTGATTCGCCGCAGCCGGCGTGGTGGCCGCCCACAATTGTTGTTTCGCCAACTGCCGGGCGTCCGTCATATCGGTAAGGCTGTCCCATTGCACGCTTGATCCTGGAAACACAAAAGGGCGATTGGTTTGTTTGCAAATTGAGGCATAGACGGCGAGGGTGGTTGCCATATTCATCGCATTGCCTACAGCAACTCCAGTAACGGTATGCGGGCGATGAACGCTCCAGGTGAAGCCGTCCTTTTCAGCTGCGGCGAAAAGCTCATCCTCCTGGGCGTAATAGAAATTCTCGACATCCAGACGACCTTGCTCTTCGCGAAACGGTGTTTGCGGAAGGCTGCCTTTACCATAGGCTTCGAAAGGGCCGAGATAGTGTTTTAGCCCAGTTACCAGCGCTACGTGCTCAACGCTATTGGCTGGGCGAATGGCGGCGAGTACGTTGCGTACCATGGCGGCATTAACGCGAATGTTCTCGGCTTCTGTGGCTTGCCGTGACCATGTGGTAATGAACACATGAGTGGGTTTCAAATCCGCCAGCGCATGTTCCAACGAAGCGGGATCCTGAAGGTCTGCCGCGACAGGTATCACGCCTTGCACTTGTGACGGATGCCGCGACAGCGCGGCGACCTGCCACTTGTTATCGATGAGTAATTGAGTGATGGCGCTGCCGACGATGCCGCTGGCACCCACGACCAAAGCTGTATGGGTCATACGTTTCTCCTGGATTTAGGTTTGGGAGTCCGCCTGAGCAGCAGAGGTTCAACCTAAACCGGACTCGCATTGGCGTTCGTTGTGCGTGGCTTGATTCACAACAGCCGACTCACTGCTCCATCAAAAACCGCTCAATTTCCTCAACGGTACTGCGCGCCGTTCGGGTCACGCCGATCAGTGTCGCCGAAGCGGCGCCTGTCCAGTCGCCATAACCCACCAACCACAAACGCGGTTCCTGAATCGAATGCGCACCTTTTACGGCCACGCGCCCGTCGGCGGTACACACGCCCAGGGATTCCAAATAGCCGAGGGCAGGGCGGAAGCCGGTGCACCAGATCACTGCGTCGACTGGCGTTTGCGAGCCATCAGCCCACGTCACGCCGGTCTCGGTGAAACGCAGGAACGGCCGAACCGCGTGCAGCACGCCGCGCTCCCTAGCCTCGACGACTGGCGGCACCATCACGATATCGCCCAAGCCGCCAACCGGCTTTTCAATGACGATGCCGGCCAGCTGCGCTTTCAAGCGTTCGGTGGCGCGTTCGAAGAGCACCCGTCCATCAACGTCATCGGCAAGAAACTCTGGCGGCTGCGGAGTGACCCAGGTGGCATCGGCCACTTGCGAGACTTCAGCGAGGATCTGTGCGCCGGAGTTGCCACCGCCCACCACCAGGACTTTTTTCCCGGCAAACGGCTTGGCGTTAACGTAGTGGGCCGAATGCAATTGCTGGCCGGTAAAGGTTTCGCTGCCGGGGTAATGCGGCAGGTAGGGATGGCGCCAGGTGCCGGTCGCGCTGACCACGGTGCGGGCCAGCCAACTGCGGCCCTGGGCTTTTACGTGGAGGTGATTGCCCCGACGCTCAATAGCGTTGACCCAGTAGGGCCGATCGACAGGAAATTGGTAGCGTTGCTCATACTGGCGCAGGTAATCGAGTACGTTGTCGCGACTTGGGTAGCCGTCAGTGACCGGAGGCATCATCCAACCGGCGATGGAGCTCCAGGCCGACGGTGAAAACAGTCGCAGGGAATCCCAGCCATGCCGCCAGGCGCCACCCGGTCCCGCTTCGGCATCAATAATCACAAAGGAACGCCCGGTACGGCGCAGGAAGTAAGCCACGGCGAGTGCGGACTGGCCACCGCCAATAATCGCAACATCCACTTCGGCAGGCATGGGGAATCCTTGGGTCGGCGAAGGTCAGGTTAAGTTAATCCATTCGAAGCGGACGTTTGTTGATGTTGCTCAAGATACAACGCTGTCCGTTGGCGCTGTGAAGGCTATTGCCAGCGGCAACGCTGCGCCGACCACGAAACTGGCGGTCGAAGCGAGGGCAGCTTGTCGTCGATGTAACATATCTGACATAACGCATGATTTAACATAATATACATTACACGTAACAAGATATTGCGAGATTGACCCGGTTGCCCACAGGAATTAAACCTCCCGCGCTGCTTCTGACGCCGCTGTTCCTTGAGCCCGGTAACAGGACGTCGAAGTGACTTTGACACTAGGTTTGGAAGCAACCTGGATTAAGAGCTCATCCGCACAAATCTGACCATCACCGTCTGCTGATAAAAGACCAGCCGGCAAAACACTTCCTTGCGATGCTGTCTACTGTTTACTTGAGATCAAAGTCAGTTCCAAACCAAAAGTCTTCTGAATCTCAACCAGGCACTCATAGATATGATCATTGGCCGGTTGGCTGTAAGCCTACACCGTAAAAGCTCAAACAATTTTTGCGCTGACTCTGGAGACATTTTCTATAGCCTATTATCAGATCACGGAGTGTCATCTGCCGCGAAACTTTCAGACAAAAGGTCTTGCCGTTGCTTTGGAAGTAACTTTGATAAGCTGAACGCAAAGAAGCGAATCTGGTGGCAGCGCCACAGCTATGCCTCTCTAGAATGTACGGACTTATGGGCTAAGCAAGTTCTAATGCGCCTTTTTTCGCTCTCCAGTGAAGCGATCAGCCACCAGTTAGCTTGCTGGCTTTCCTAGCGTCTAGCTGGGCTCGGTTTAAGTCTCGAAGCGAATAGGGGGATACCGAGCCAAATTCATTCCGAGCCTTTAATATGGCGTCACTCGCTCGTAAATTGGTTTTAATGCCTGGTGGTAATATTTCCCACCTTCTCTCTTGATGACTATTTGCATAATAGCTCAACTAAAGAGTTATTTAGTTGAGCTGGTTTCTGTTGTATTCAGAGCGACAGCACTCTAATAGTTCTTCGACTCCAAAAGCGTAATTATTTCCCTAGGCGAAATATTATAGCTCGTCGCCAAACTGTCCAACTCCGCCAAAAACCGCACTGTATTGACAACATCTGAGAGTTCTAGCAACGCACAAGCAGCTTCGTAATCGGAAGCAATCTTCCTGTCTAACTCAAAAAGTCGAGCAATCAAATGTGCATTTGATTGGAAATTTTCGTCAAGTACGGCATGCGCCCGATCAGATTCGGATGTCCTCCCTCGCCCGCCTCTAGAACGATTCTTCATCTGGGTGGCCTATGAGAGGCATCCACTTCCTTAAGGCCTAAAATATGCTTCAGCTTGTAGGTAGTCTCGCAACTGAAAAGCTTACGATCAAGATCCCCCCGCAGCTCGAGCACTGCTATCACCTCAGCTGGCTGGAGGCTGAATTTCTGCATCAGCAGCTTAAGCTTCTCCATAAAATCTATCTCGCGCTGCGACTGCTGCTCTCTGCGAAGAGTGCTGATTTCCAGCTCTAGCTCGCTAATTCGTTTTTGAGCGAGGTAGATTGCATCGGATCGATGAGGGGCATTCATGAGGCTTCGCTCCGCATACCGTTGATGCTCAAGTTTAGCCCATCCAGGGCGACCGTTTGTCTGCTCAAAAAAAGCAGTGTTACCGAAGTCGTAAAGATCCCGTGGCGCTTAGAACGCCGTTATAACCAGATGATATGAAGCGCTTTCACGTGGTTGGGTGGCTTCCCGCGCTAGCTACGTCATCAATGTTTAGCATAAATTGACAGCGTTCGCACTGCATGAGCTAGGATCATCGCCAATAAACGAAAATCTTCCATTTCAACATTATTGCGCTCGTAACTGACAATACTCATAAAATAGTTCACTAATGAATGCCGTTTTGCGAAGCTGCCGCTAATAGCATGACAATGAACCCGTCGCATCACGCTCGGTGAAGTGCGTTTTCTGTCCGCGATCATGGAGCTAACAATGCGCGCATGATGAACGGCATTGCCGTTCCTACAGGACAGATACCATCAATAAATAGATTGTCGCAAGGAAATATATAGTGGCGGGTCGCCCTACTCCGATACTTACTTTCGGTGCAGCGTCAACCCACTTGCTTTGCGATTTCAAACACAAACGATATCTATCGCTCGACTATTAGTGGATTATAAGGGGGGGGTTAAACGGCGATTGAGAGTAACGATATGAAAATTTATAGGCTCTGCATAACTTCACTTCATCTGATATCCAGTCAGTTATGACGGTAATTCTGACCTAGTGAAGTCCGATGCCGTGCCATATCAACCTAACAAGCTTCTCGTTTAAGTTCTCCAGTCACCTTCGACATCCCATAATCGAGATTAAGCGTGCCCTCTCCAACCGGATGATTTGAACGGGACAACCGCGGGGCTGTTGACTTCGATAAAGCTTCAACTCTGCGACAGCTGGATGCCGCGCAAGCTTCTAATGCGGCACGTGCTGACGCGACTGGCTCGGACTTTGGTGATGATAGGAGAGCAGCACTGAGCCATTTCAGATGCTAGCATGTGGCACACTGCCAGCGGATCTGGTCGGGAAAACAATAAAATGAAGGGATGTCGGTATGATTAGGCGGTTCCGGCTGGAGCAGAAGTCTCATTACGAGAGGCTAGTGATAGCTCAGCGTTTGTCGGACATGCTGGTGAAGTTCCTTGATGGACGGCTCGCTCCAATCGCGATCGGAGCCGAACAGGGCGGTATCGAGGAGTGGGATGACGTCGTTATCCAGCATTCACAGGCCTCCTTTGAGCATCTGCAAGTCAAACGCCAAGCCAGTGATTTCTGCACCAAAGATCCTGATAAAGCCAAATACAAAGCCAAACAGGCAAAGAACGAATCTGCGAAAGCCACTCTGAAGGCCTTACCTGACCCCAACCCGCCCCCTTTGAATGCACCTCTCAAGCCTAAAAAGCCACCGAAGGAAGACTCCGTTCTGGATTCAGCGTTCGCTAGCCTCGCGAAGCATGCCAGCAAAGGCACTTTCGACGCCCTACCCGACCGCCAATTCAAGTTGACCCTCGTGGGCTCCAGCATGAAGGTAAAGGCTGATCTAACCGTTGACCATGTCGATGCCTTATGCAAACTGTGCCGCCAGGACGGGGTCAATCTCACTGAGCTAGCTAGCAGCACGGATGGCCCGACTGTTAAGGTCTATACATGGCTGACTACTTGGTGTGGCTTCAG
Source organism: Pseudomonas sp. A0308 (assembly GCF_044218815.1). Taxonomy (NCBI): domain Bacteria; kingdom Pseudomonadati; phylum Pseudomonadota; class Gammaproteobacteria; order Pseudomonadales; family Pseudomonadaceae; genus Pseudomonas; species Pseudomonas sp. A0308. The sequence goes on along the minus strand of NZ_CP162581.1, from coordinate 291,393 downwards.
GGATTGGGCTCAGATCAAGGACGTACTTTGTCGAGTCACCATAGTCTGCGTGGGCAATGACGCCACATTGGAGCAACGTTGCTCTGAAACTCTAGCTCGGCACTTCACCAATCCTGAGCGTGCGCTTAAACGGCTGTTAACGTACATCACCTGGGGCACCTCCCACGTTTCAACTTTGGGGTGCCATGCGGTATTGAAAGAGCTCAAAGACGAGCTTCGCCCAGATATCGAAACCTGGGCACAGTATCTTTTAGGCGAAGAAATTTTACCTGCCGGCAGGTCTTGGTCGTTCGCTGGTACCCACGATCTTGGTGGTGGAGCTTCCTGCTCTGCGCAGGGCGTTGTGGAACACATGTGGAGCAGCGACCCTGGGAACCGGAAGCTCAGGATCTACGCCCCGTACACGCCCTCTATCGGAGCAAATCTCACTCTCCCATCTGCGATACTGCGCATGGCTTTACACTTACCTAATGGCAGTCAGAGTTTAATGCTGGGCCTACCAGCGTGGCGCGGTAGTGTTGGCCATGAGGTCGGTCACACACTCGGCTCCGCAGAAAGCGACCTGAGCAACCTACCTTGGCTGGAGAACCCTGAGCGGCTCACGTGCGAGCTGGATCATGAATTCAAGACACAAGGAGCGGCCCGCGCTGAAGCTGAAGCGCTCGCAAGCGCCATGGACGAACTCGTGTGGCAACGTCTCATTCGAGGCGTTTCTGAAAAGCTTACTGCGATTACTGATCTGGCCCTCGCTGATGCGATGGAAGCGGTTTGGCTGGATTGGTTGGACGGATTCGCAAAGGATCCAATGAGCCGCCGCAAATTTCTGGAACAGCTTCTGTACCCGCCAACAGAAGGAAAAAATGCGAAGCATGCTCTTCGTCTCGGCCCCCGTACTGTAGACCTGCTGATCACTGCAGTGGAAATTCTTTTGTTGGTTTCGGTTGGGGTCGGTGGAAGTGGCACAGACTGGGAATCCTTCCCAAATTGTGGGGCGGTGCTGAGCATTGCACTTAAGTACTGGTCTGGGCCCGCCGGCAGCGCTCCGGAAGTTCGGGAGTTATCTGACGATCCTTTAATGACGGTTATCGGGCCTTCCCCTGCCCCGGTCGTAATCTTGTCAGGCGTGAGCGCTTCCCCTTCAGAATTATTGAACATAGGGATGGCTGACGACGCAGAGGCGGCTACCAGCATGGCCGCCGAGCGCCAGCCATACTTACTCGTCACCCGTTCTGGGGTGTTTAATCTTCTGCGTCGGGGGAATCTGGCCTCTGTGCGGCAACACTTCACTAAGCAATGGCAAGATCGACTACTCGCTCGCGAGTCAGCCATCGAGACGAACGCGAAAGGACTCTGAAATGCTAACAATACAGGAGATGGTTGCAGCCATCTCGAAGCGGGCCGAAGGTCGCTATGATGTTTCCTTGTCCGATAGTTTTGAACTGACGTTGCCGTCGATTGAGATCGACTCAACTACGGTGCAGCTCAAGCGGGTCAATCAAGAAGGTGCGGGCTGGCGAACCATTTTGATTGCAGCCTTTACTTACGATCAGGCAAAAATTCTAGATGCGTTTCGATGGGCCGCCGATGTCCGTGACATGCTTGCGGAGCCGCAAACAGCTGACCTCTATATGTTCATGCTTATCGAAGGCATCGCATCAGAGGACGCAGCTCGTCTCGAGACGGATGATCGCTTCTGCAGAAAGCTAGTGGTCAGAGAGCAGGAGGATGTCGGATCCTTTCTAGACCGTAGTTTCTTGGCGAGCCTTTCGCCCGCCGGCAGCTCAGAGAATATCAGTGATCCACTTCTAGCGTCGCTGGGGTCACTGGGCCTGTCGCATTCCTGGGTGTTGCCACACCTCGAAACGTGGCGAGAATTACTATTGTCTGGAAAATCCGGCGGTGATATCGCTGAAGCCCTTAAGGTTGACGCGTTTGGTGCAGAGGACTCCCAATGAAACAGCTGAAGTCCATTACTCTTTCCAACATCCGAAGGTTCGGCGCCGATACCACGATTGAGCTTAGCCGCGGCGCAACCATTCTCCTCGCGCCCAATGGCACCGGAAAGACGGCGATCTTCGAAGCCATAGAGTTCGGTCTCACTGGCAAGATATCGCGACTTGGCGACAATCTTTCCCCAATCATTCGAGACACTCAAACCATGGCTCGAGTGAGCCTAGATTTCGGTGATGTACAAGCTTCTGCTCAGGTCAGCAACATTGGTGACGTAAAAAGAACCGGCGACTTAAGCCCTCTTTTTCCAGACACAAACCCTGAGGACATTCCGTTTCTGCTCAGGCTTACCCACTTGTTGGATCAGCGTGAAGGGGAATGGCTGGTAAAAGCAGAACCAAAAATTGCAGGCTCGCAGTTGGCCCGGTTGCCAATTGGCAAGGATGGCACCCAGGTGAGTTCTGTACTCGGCGGCATTCGACGCGCGCTCACTGAGCAACTGAAACAAGCCAAAAGCTCACTAGAGACACTCGAAGCAGAATTTAGTGAATGGCAAAGCCTTACCCTTGAACGGGATCTTGCAGCTTCTCAGTCTCAAGGCGCGCTTCGTAGCAAAGAAAACATCGCTGAATCCATTTCAGATATCGCACGGCAGGCGAAGGCCTTGGAGCAGCTGCCCGCAGGCCTACTCGTGCCGCCACTGGGCCAAGACGGCTTGGAAACGGTGCACGACGCATTGGAGCAATTGGTACAAGCGAAACTTGACCGCCTTCGTGATCAGATCACGGCGCTGGCTGAGGTTGACGGGATAATCGGTCGATTCGTTTCTGAACAGGCACGCTCAGAGCATCTTGGTAACGATTTGATCGCTGCTAAACAGCAACTGGTGGAGAAGAAACAAGATCGCTCCCTAGTCGATACCAGTCATGAGCAGTTCTTAAAGGAGTTGGTCAGTGCGGAAGGTGAGCGTGATGCCATTGCTCAGCAGCTGAACCGGCACGTGAGCGAGAGTCAGGCCAAAGAAACGGTCGATCGGCGTAAGCAAGTATTGGAGACCGCCGACAAGACCTTGACCAGCGCTGAAACTCAGGTCTCCACATTGCGTACTGCACATGAGGGCAATCAGCAGCTCGGCGTCCAGCATGAGCTCATTAACAGACAGCGAAACGCTTTACTCCTTATAGATGCTGACCTTCTGATCGCTCGAGAACTCCTTGTGCGATGGGAGCGGACGCTCCAGAACGTTGCAGCGGTTACGGTTGCCATCAGAGGTGAAGAGGCGCAAGAGGATATCCTTCAAGAACAGCTTCGTAGTGCGGTCACGTCGCGGGTGGCCGCTGAGGCTGAGGAACTCGCTGCGAAGAGCCAGCACGAGGCTTTGAATTCGGCCGCTGATTCAATACGGCAAGCAGTTGCGTCCATCGCAGCCCATTTGCCCGCCGAGCGTGGAGATTGTCCCCTTTGTGGCGAAGAGCACGGTGCAATAATCCTTCATCAGCGTGTTGCCAAGGCATTGGAGGCGATAGACCCTAGTGTCGTCGAGGCTGAAAGACGACTCAAGAATGCCACCGATGCATTGCGTGAATGCACAGAGGCGGTAGCCAACGCCGAAGCAGAGCTGAAAACCTGCAAAAGCAAAATTGCTGAGCTGGAACACCAGCAGGCGGGTCTGCTGGCAGACGTCGACGATCTCAAGGGCAACGCTTTGCTCGGCGGAGATACAGTACCTCTTGCGAAAGAGTCAATCCGACTTCGCGAAGATGCAAATGTTTCAGCCAAGCTTCAACTCGACCAGAAGCAGAGCAATCTTGCGCCCGCCCCTGCTATGGAAGTTTTTGAGCATACAAAGAGCGCCTACGATTCCGCCGTCCTTGCATTGGACGTAGCCCGAGAAGACCGATCAGAGGCTAGTAGTAGGCTCGAGCAAGCGACCGCGGCGTTGGCCGCAATTACAGCAGACGCCCCGCCAGCACAAACCTTGGAGGAACTGTCGCTTGCGCAAAACACAAATGCCAAGCACGTCGCAGACCTGAACGCCAAGGTGGCGGCCGAGCAGTCGACCTTGGATCGCCAGCAGGCGCCGCTGACTGAGTTGACAAATAAGGTATCTGAGCTGGAAACCCAGTTGTCCGACACTCAGGCTCGCCTCGCTACCGTACGAGCTTCCTGGCGCCAGCTGTCGTTCGCCGGCGATCCCCTTGCCGAGGTCGCGAGCAGCCAAGAGGCTCAGTTGCAGTCATCCGTAAGCGAGCTGACTCGACATTCGGAAACACTTCAAACGATCCAAATCGAGATCGGTGCTTGGAGCAAGTTGGAGCAGGCGCGCTTGGCTCAAGGTCTTTTGGATCGTCGCCGCGGCGAGCTCTCGGAAGTTGAGTTCAACACTAATCTTCGTCAGCGGGTGGAGAAAGAACAATCGGATCAGAAGCATCTGTCACTTCTTTCGGATGCGATGGATACTCTCAATCAGCACCTATCAACCGAAATCGCGAACGTCCAAAAACATGTCCTCGCGGTCGTGCCCCGGTGGCAGGCGCTCTTGAAGCGAGTGGTTAGGGAACCGCGATTTACCGGGACGAACCTTGATTTCCGCAGCCTCTATAGAAAGGAGCGTGCTGAAGTGTCGGTGCCGCTCCACGGTGAACTGGTTCCGGTACCAGCGATAGCCAGTGAAGCTCAACTGACGGATTTGCAACTGACTTTCCTGCTGTCAATGGCGCTGGATCATCAGTGGTCTTCCTGGCGCGGCCTGCTTCTGGATGACCCAACCCAGCATCATGACCTTGTGCATGCGGCGTCAGTCTTCGATGTGCTTCGTGACTACATCGTCGATCATGGCTTCCAGGTCGTGATTGCAACCCACGATGCCCTTCAAGCTCGTTACTTCATGCGCAAGCTGCAAAACGACGGTATCGAAGCTCGTATCTGGTCACTCGCACCAACGCCTGATGGCGTAACAGCCTCAGAAGGCTCATGGCCGGGTAGAAACCAATTGATAGTGAGCGAGTAGGTTAACCAGTAGGCCGGGCAGTCGATCATGCCGGAGTTCTAACCAGGCGTATCGACTCTGCGGTCAAAGTCTATATGTGGCCAAAAAATCTATACCTCTACGCCCTACTATCTTCTAAATAGGCATGGAGTAATTAGTCGTAACGACGATATGGAGCGGTATGAAGGTCTCGCTTGTAAAAGATGAAAAGCAAAGCCAAACGGTCGGCGCGGTGGTATATGTGCTGAAATTAGATAAGGCCGCAAAGGATGCCGAGGATATTATCCGACAAGGTATCGCACTCAAGAAGTCAATTGAGCAGGCCGGCAGCAACTGGAGCGCCCATACAGGTACAACAGAACTCGTCAGTTTAGGTATCCCGGTACCCAAAGAGAAAGCTCTAGGCAAAAATTACGTTTTGATGCCAGATGCATATACCGAGCTGCTGATCAGCCCTTTCTACGAATTTTCACTCGATGAGAAGAAGCTAATTTCCATATCAGCAGAGTTGGTGGTAGGTGCTCCATGGCGCGGGCACACCCAGAAAAATCGAGCAGATGTGCTTGGGCTTTTCGCAAAATTTGATGAGGATACAGTTCTAGGAGGAACAGCCTTGGGAGCCTTGGCGCACTGGTATAAACCCTTCCCTTTGGTTCAGGCAGGCGAAGGGAAAAATCGGGTTTCATTAGCTCAAGAGCATAACATCCCCTATCTAGCGCAAAGTTTTACACGGAAGTTAGTACCTCCTAATACCTTAAGTATTCACCGAGTGTTTTTTTCTAGGCATATGCTTCTGAAGTGTTCAAATGCGAAGCATCTCTCCATCAATGCGGACACCCCTTTCACACTTAACGGCGGAGAGTTTCTTATCCCTTTTCCAGAGCTGACTGTTCCGCTGATGAAATTGTACGGAGTTAAAGAGCGGCGTGGTGTGCTTAGATTTTTCATCGGATATCGATTTAAACGCCATATGCTGGGCTTTTTGCGATCTAAATCCTATCCCGGGGTGTCCTCGCCTTGGTGGTAATTTTCGTCTTGTATTGAGTGATTAAACGATAGAAACAAAGGAAGGATTGCGCTGTTCCTCGTTACGCAATGTCGATACGGCTTCGAAGAGTTTCCTGCGCTTTAAGGAGGGATGAGGAGCACACAATGCTCAGATCGTGCAGGCATCCACTGATGCGAAAGCAGTTGGTCGATCTGACTCGCCCGCTGTGTGAGCATGCGAGTCAAAATGTGTTTCATGTGGGCATACGGATCATGATTGCCGCAGCCCGTTTACCGCCGTGCCGTTAAACCCGACCGTCTACTGCTTTATGCCGCCTGCAACCGGATCTAGGGTGGCAAGAGGTGCAGGGGTTAGGGCTGTGGGACTCCGCTGCAATCTCTGAACACGCTGAAACCGGTTAGTCAACCTTCTCCATTATTTTAAGGACATGGTCGTAAGCCTGTTCTTCCGCGTCCTCGGGGTCATCAGTATTGAAGATTTCCTGAAGAGAATCGTATTCCTCCTCATCTTCAATCTGATCGTCATCGTCATCGTCAACTTCATCATCGTCCAGGTCATCTAAAAGCCCATGAGCATACTGTTCAGGCCCAGGCTGGTTAGATGTGGAGTCGACAGGTATTGCGCCGGTCGGTTGACTGTCTTGCCCAGCCCCCGAGGACAACAGTCCGTTCACGTAGGCGTCGGTCTTTCCCTTCGCCTCTTTGAATTCCTGACCGACATTAACGGGGTTTGTCACGATAGCCCTGCTGACATCAGCCCAGGCTTGCACATCACCAAGCGTTTTTTTGACACCGTGCTGCTCAAGCGATTTGCGCAACAGACCTGAGGCTACGGATCGATCGTATTCCTCTTCTATGCTCATAAATTCGGAGTAGTTCTGGAGAAGATTCGCCGTGCCGCTGGGCTGGGTAGAAGGTGCCGCTGGCTCACTAGCCTTAGCGCCTTTGTTTTCATCGTCCGCCATGATGGATTCTCGATAGTTGATGTCGCAGTCGTAGCTAACGTACAGCGTTGCTGTCGCCGCGTCACTAGGCAGAAAACTGCTGTGTGCGAGTAGTTTAGAGTCCAAAATATTGAGCTGCCGTCCAGCATATCGCAAAGACTATCGACGAGCAGCAGCACTACCTTTCTCGACATCTTCATGAGCCACTGGCGATGGGTAAGCTCGGTTGCAGGCATTTGGCTAAGAGTTTGAGGTAAGAAGCTCTCAGGCGCATGGGAGTCCTTATCGCCGGAGTCGGCTAGGTTAGTTCACCGGACGGTTAGCCTGCGTTGGGTGGATCGCCTTGAGATTGTCGAGCCGGTAAACGTACGCTGAAGCTAGAGAAAACCTCAGAGATCCTGAAGCCCAGTTCCGCTGCTCTCATTCCCGCGCAGAGCAGTAAAGCAGAAGGTGCATGTACGCCACGAACACTGTGATCGACGCTGCTCTTGGGGCGTTACTTCGAAATTGATTCAACAGATACCAATTCCAAGTATTTGTATTTTTGCTTCTTCGCCGCGGCCTTTGCCTCCTGCTCAGCTACCAGTTTGCTGAGGCTGCTCGAGTCGTGAACAAAGGCTTCGACTTCACCGTCGTACACCTTAGATACATGTAATGTCACACGAAGTTTGGCCGTATGGTAACCAGTAGCTTTCTTCGGGCGGGTGGCTGGACTTGGATCTGGTGGGGTCGATGTCGTATCAACTACTGGTGCTGCTGCGTTAGGCGTCACCGGATCCACACTGACTCCGAAGAGTGCCTTCCGCATTTCTTCTTCATTTAATTCAATAGCCATAGATATACCTTGGAAAGCATTGAAAGCTGTCACGGGTCGAGCGCCCGTCTTTTAGAGGTTTACGATTTCGACAGGGAGTGGGCTCAACGGTATGGTTGATACCTGCGGATACCGATGATAGCACCGGGATTACCCGCCCGGTTCTCCCCGGCCACGGAGCCTCATCTCCATCACACTGATGGCCAGACAATTATCGTTGGTTCCTCGTCGAACAAGTCGACCCTGAATACTCGCCTGTTTGCTGCAGAGGTCGTAACATCTGGTGCACTACCGAGCTCGGCAATGCCTGAGCAATGGATTGCTTGGAAGGAGCTGAAATGACCATCCCCTCGCGAGATGAAATCGCTGGAGCAGCAACAGAAGGCAGACTTCTTGATCTGATTTTTAAGGACAGCTGGAAGCACGATGGCGCATCCTATGCGCAAGCTTTGGTTGATGCTCATCAATCAAAGGATGTCGATCTCCGCGCCCTGCTCCCTCTGCCTGAGCCGCCCGGATTTTCGGGCAACGAATTGTATCAGGGCATGGATGTTCTCCTACCCGCATTGGGCTCCATCGCAACAAGCGGTGCGGATTTGCTTGTATTGATGGCTGGGGCAGTTCCTTACGATGACTCCATGCTCAGCCACTTACCGTACGCTGAAGCAGTAAAATGGTGCCAAGTTTCACCTGATCGCCTCGTCGAGCTACTACGACTCATTGAGTCGGGTGACCTGCTCGCTCAAAGGTTTCATTGCTTACAGGCGTGCATCAGTACCGGGCTCTCGACAGATGTAGCTTTCTACCTGGCAAAGGCCATTGAATTTCTCGAAAACGGTGACGCCCTTCGACGCGCCCAGGCAGCCAGAGCCCTCTGTAATTTGTCTGCTGAAGTACGGGCAACGACTGCTGATCTGGTCGAAACCATCCTCGCCGTGATCGAGCGTGAGACCGAGCCTTCAGTACAAGACGCGCTCCTCGCCCTGGCACTTGCCTGGCAAAAGGATGCTCCGGTCGAACTGGAACGATCGACGTACAGGCTGATCGAGCGATCCACCTCCCCCGTCACTTTGGCGGCCAAAAAAGCGATCGCCCTTGCGTTGATGGGCAGCTCAAATGTTTATAGCGCTCAAGTTCGTCGAGATCTCCTTGCTCTTCTGGCGTCAGGCCAGCCAGAAGATGAGCTCGTCAAGTTGCTGGACATCGTCTTGGCCGGGCTTATCAGAAGAGGTGAGGTATTGGAGGCTCGGGGAGTGGTTGAGAAACTTATTCTCGGCGCCCCCTCTGTACTATTTACTCATTTCACTTCCGTTCTGCATGAGCTTGAGGGCGGAGATGCTGCTGTCCTGGACAAGTGGGTGGTGAGCTGGCTTCAATCTGAGTCACTGAGCTTATCTCTAGCGCTCAGGCGCGGCCTGTTTGCAGCAAGTGAGGGTCGGGTGTTCACGTTCGATTTCAGCCAGGCGCTGGACGTACCGGAAAGCGATTACCTTTTCATCGCACGCAAAGCGCTCGGCACCTTTTTCTCAAAGCCCCTCTTCATTGCCTCCCTGTTAGTGAGCATGATGCGTAACGCCACGGATGTGACCTTGGGTGCGCTGGAGAGCCTGCTGTTCGACCCAGTTCTGATCAACTACTCCGGTCTGCGATCAGATTACCTGGACGAGATAGCAGCAAGTCCCACTGATCCGGCTTCGAAGGCAGTCCATCGAGCATTGCAGGAACTGCAGAAGTACCTAGAGGGCCTTGGGGACGCGTACATCCTCGAGTTGCAACCCTCGGAGCGTCAGCGCCAGTTGGAGCATCATCGACGTAATGAGGAGATGCAAAATGACATGGTGGAGGCTCGCAAGTCTTCAATCATAGGGAGTCTGGTCAGTGAAAAAGTGCTGCTTTACGGCACCGGCATGGCCAGCTGGGTGCCGGAGTTTCCATCTCCACAGCACATGGCTGACGATGAAACGGGGGCGATGCGCCGGATGGAGCAATCGCTCGCCACTATTCAGCATACCTTCCAAATACCTCGGCATTCGGTTCTTGAGCCTTCCACGCTAGAGATCCAGATCCTCAACTTCTTGTATGAGAAGCGCTCGCAATGAAACTCGTCTTCCGTGAGTACCTCGCCTCGCTCCGCGAGCGCAATGAGCTGGATGTCGTTCTACCCGATCTGCTGAGCGAATTGGGTTACAACGTAATCTCGCGTCCATCGACTGGGCCACGCCAGTTCGGCGTCGACGTCGCCGCCGTAAGCCCCATGGTGGGCGGCGAGCAGAGGCTCTACTTGTTCACTATCAAGCAGGGAGACCTGACGCGAGCCGAGTGGGACGCAGTGCCCCAAGGTGTACGATGCTCAATCAACGATATCATCGACGTTTACATTCCGAAGCGGATTTCCACTCAGTACGAGTCATTGAAGGTTGTCATCTGTCTATGCTTTGGGGGCAGTGTGAAAGAGGCTGTGAGGGACAACCTGACGGGCATGATCAGTAGGCTGAGCGATGATCGCATTTCCTTCCAGGAATGGAATGGCGACTACATGGCGGGCTTGCTCGCTGATGGATTGCTACAGCACCAGCATGTGAGCAAGACACTGCAGTCGCGGTTCCAGAAGTCCATCGCGATGCTCGACGAGCCTGACGTTTCAGTTCAGCACTTCACCGCACTGATCGAAGGGCTGGTCAAAGCGGAAAACCTTGAAGCCCCCCAGCGGCTTGCCACACTGCGACAAATGTACATTTGCCTCTCTGTGCTGTTTGTATGGGCACGGACGCAGCAGAACCTCGAAGCCCCATACCGAGCCAGTGAGCTGGTCATTCTGCGCGCCTGGGAATTGGTCAAAGGTGACATCGAGGATGCATCGATCGGGCACACGCGCATCGGGCTGACCTTCGGCGAGCTGCTGGATCTGCACACAAAGATCTGGGCCGAGCTGATGGAAGATAAAATCCTGCCGCTCACATCAAAACGAGATGCGCTGGCCTGCTCCGTAAACTCTCACAGCTCTGTCGACATCAACCTCAAGCTGTTTGAGACTCTGGGGCGTATCGCAGTGAGGGGATTATGGATTCTCTGGCCCCACCTGGACGGTAATGAGCTGCGAGTCCTTGAAGCCTCCGAGGTACCAGAGGAGGCCTCCAAACTCGCACTGCATATCGCGGAACTCATCAAGAACAATAGGTCGCTGCTGGCGCCAGTAGCTGACGAGCAAGTGATTGAGATCAGCTGCGCCTTGACTTTCCTGTCCATGATGCGTGACTGGCGCAGCTATGCGCAGGATTACTGCGGTGAGATTCTGAGCTACTACCACTTCAATTTCACCAAGCATCATAAGTACCCGAGCATCCACGCCAGCTACCAGGAGCTGATAAGGCATCCCCAGGCCCGAACTGAAGAGTATCGGGCGCAGAATACCAAGGGCAGCGCGCTCATTCCCATAGTCACGCTCTGGGCCACTTTGGAAGGCGAAACGCGCTCTAGCGAAGGATTCTCTCGATTTGTTCGGAGCGAGATGAAACATTGTAATCAGCAGCTATGGATGCCTGGGCCTGACACCGAGGCTCTCTTGTATCTCAGCAAAACGTCGCATGGGCTAGCGCTGTGTGATATTCCAATCACTGCTGACGGCGAGGCGGCCAGAAGAACACTGGAGAGGGAGTGCTCTCAAGAAGGAGACTACTCGCGGCTGTCTGCTGTTTACCTAGGACATTGGCCGGTATTAGTGATGGCTTGCCGTCACAGTCGGCTTCCGCTTCCGCCGCAGCTCTGGTACCCACTGGTGATCAAGGAAGATGATCCAAGCATTAGGGCGGATTCCCAGCAACTTGCTGCCAGGACTGTCCGGGCGCAATCGGCATTCTGGTTTTCACGCCGGGCTGGCGCAAACCTCGAGTTGGCTGGGGAGAAAACGATTCACTTCGTTTCCCTACCGAAATGGGAAAGCGAAACCACGGAGTAACAATCAACCTGTGGTGATCCAGTCTGATGCCCAGCCCACCAAAAACTAGAGCTGCATCGACGCCGGAACCATTGCCTGACCAAGAGCCCGTCTCCGTCAGCGTTAGGCAATTCAGGTGGTCAGATCCTCCTGACTGCCCAGGCGATATGGAACGCGAATTGGCATCGCATGTGTCACGCCGAAAAAATCAGCTCAAGGCCGCGAAATTTCGTACCATTCCGCCGCGTGCGCGCGCCGATCCCAAATCATGTTCACCTATTAGGAAACCAAGTGGCAGCTCGTAATCGATACGTACGATTTCTCGGAAAACAACGCTCCAACGCCAGTGTGACACAGACTTCGAAGCCGACTGGCAGCTCCTCGCGGTTGCAGAAAACACTATCGTATACAGGTGTTATCGCCAACGTTTCCCAGGTATTCATGCTGGTGGTCGTCGTTTTTGGCTACATCTTTACCGTGCGGCCAGTCTTCCAGAAGGAAGTTGTCTCCGAAGATCTCGCCCGCCTGCAGATCGAACAACGGAAGCTTCAACAGGAGATGGGTAAGCAGACCGAGTCCTTGGCAGCGGGGGAAACTAGAAACAAAGAACTGGTTGATCAGCGGTTTGCCATCGAAGGCCAAATTGCAACGCTCAACCAGAAGGTAGTCGATGCAGAGAAGTCCGCGCGAGATGCAACGCGCCGAGCCGGGAAAGCAGTTGTCGAGGCAAAAACGGCTGAATCCACCCTCTCCATGCTTCAAACTCAGCACTATGGGCTGAAGCTGCAGAGCCTTCTGGGCGACCTGGCAATGCCGAGTAGCATCGTTCAGATCGTGAACCGCTCGGGAAGTACCTACACTTTGAAAGTCTTCGAAGAAGACGAAGTTAGCGCCATTGCACAAAAATTGAAGTCCTTAGAGCTGCAGCCTGTCGACCTGGCAAAGACCACGCTATCCCAATTGTAGGCTGAGGCCACCAAGCAAGCCCGGGCCCCCAGCGCCGCCCTAGATGCGATGCTGGCGCGAAACTACCAAGAAGGCTTGGCCAAACATTCTGAAGACCTGACATGCCCTACACCGGCATATGCCGACTGGCAGTCAGCATTCCAGTCGGCCATGCAGGCCAGCGAAGGTAACATCCAAAACTGCGTCATCGAATACTGGGCCGAGCGGACGACGCGAGAACGTTGGACGGCATCGGACGTCCGCAGCCTCGAGAAGTCCGATTTTTGGAAGGAGCAGGAGGCCAACTACGAAGCATCTTGCAAGGTAGGCTATCGCTACATCATGCATACCGCCTTTCAGCACGCTTGGGAAAAAGCTGACGAGCCCTGCGATGAGCGTCGAATGTTCGTCAACCATATCGTCATGGGAGCGCCCATCAAATCCAAGCTGAAACCAATGACAGTGGCTGCCCCGCCATCCACCCAAGATATCGCTCGCCTGTTCCAAAATCGCAATAACAAGCAGGCTGAGGCCGGTCTGTAGCGTCAGCCCGGGCCCGCCTTCGGCTTAGGTATCAAGTTAATTGCTAAGTGGCTTGAGAGTCTGAGGCGCTGCTAAATTTACCGGTGCGCTTCGAGCCTTGAGCTCAGAATCGACGCGCCTCACATTCAGTCATTGGCATCAAGTTGGCCACGTGACGCGGCTGCCATGGAATCTTGGTGTCGGCGGCATCCAGCTTCATAATCGGAGTCAGGGAGCCGAATGGCTCAACCCTTTCTATGAGCATTTGGGATAGACGCTGATGAGCGAACTTCCAACCTGAGGTGCCTGCATCATGGCTACGTGGATTTCCTGTGATCTGATCCATGTTTCAACTCCTAGGTCGTTTCGAAGGCTTGGCGTGCTCGGCGATTTGCTTATCCTCTACTCCTGAGGAGGCATTGCTACCCTCCTCCAGGCTTGGCTCATCAACCCTAGCGGGCCGCAGTTGCTCATTCTCTTTCTGTGCAGTCGCCAGCAATACCGTGGTTTCTCGCTCACGCAAATCGGCTACAGCGACGGACTGGTGGAGTGCCTTGACCTCTTCGCGCAGAGCTGAGATCTGCTCCATAAGGTGCTCAACCACCCCAGCGGACTTGGCCTCACCGTGGCGCAGTGCTTGAATTTGCGTGTTGAGAGACTGAACCAAGGCTTCTTGCGTGTGCAGGGCCTTGGTTTGCTGCCTGGCTTCACCGAGCAGGCGTTCATTGTCGCGATTCAGTCGCGTCAGATCGTCCTGTTTCATAGAGATGGTCTCCCGCAGCTTGCGCTGCTCAACTTGCATCTCATGTAGTTGAGACTCGTGCTTGCGTTGATCCTGATCTCGCTGCTCCTTCGCCGCCTCCCGATAGTGCTCGAGCGCTCCACGCGCCTGGACGTGCTTTTCCTCCAGCGATTGGATGTGCTTGTCCTTTTCAGCAACCAGCGACTCAAGGTCGGTACAGCGCTGACTGAGGCCCGCGTTACGGGTCAGCTCAGTCTGGAGTGAGGACTGGGTGGTCGCAAGTTCAGCGTTCTGCGTCTCTATCGCGGCCTGTTGGGTGGCCGAATTACGTTGGGCGGTAACCAACTCCGATCTGAGCTCGATGATCTGGTTTTCGAGCGCGGCCCGCTGCAGGTCAAAAGCTGCGGTCGCCTGGGAGATTACTTCCTGGCCCTCCTCCATAAGCTGATCCAGCAGCATTTGCACCATACCGTTGAGCGTCTCGCCCATGCGTTCACGTGCTGCTACGGGCTCTCGACTGGAGGGCTCAAGCTCTTTCAGGTACCGAGAAATCGTTGTCTTGGAGCCCGTATTTCCAAGCTCTACGCGCACTGCATCGATGCTGGGGTTGGCTCCCCTGGCCAGCAGCGCCTGACGTGCTGCTTGCACAACAGCTTTATTGATTCCGCCTCGAGCCATGGGATTCTCCTACGATATCGTACTGTGTTACATGTCATGTAGGTACATAACACTTAATTGAAATTTTACACCGTTTGAGTTTGATTTACTAGGAGGCCATAATAGTGCTTTATGGCTTCTTGATGCTTTCTGGCACCCAGAAAGCCTCCTAGTTGCGCTGGGAAAGCAAAACGCTCCGATTTTGAAGGCAAAGTACGATGGAAAAGGCAGATCGGTACCTCAGGGCCGGTACCCGGGAGAACACGCGAAAGAGTTACCGGGCGGCGATCGAGCACTTCGAAGTGACTTGGGGCGGGTACCTACCCACGACCGGAGCGGGCGTCGTTCGCTACTTGGCGGAGTACGCCGACAAACTCTCCATCAACACTCTGAAGCAGCGCTTGGCGGCCCTTGCGCAGTGGCACATAACTCAGGGCTTCCCTGATCCAACCAAGACCCCTGACGTGCGCCAGATGATCAAGGGCATCAAGGTCGTGCACCCCGCAAGAGTGAAACAGGCCGCCCCACTGCTACTGAAGCACCTAGAGCAGGCGGTCACATGGCTTGAAGGGGAAGCTGCAGCTGCGATTGAACGGGGAGATTACAAAACGCTGGTACGTCACCGGCGCTCGGTAGCGATCATCTTGATTGGGTTCTGGCGTGGCTTTCGAGGCGACGAGTTGGCCAGGCTGACGGTGGAGGACACCCAAGCCGTAAGCGGAGAAGGCATTACCTTTTTTCTGCCCTACACCAAGGGTGATCGCCAGCATGAAGGAACCACGTTCCAGACGCCGGCCCTAACTATGCTTTGCCCTGTGGAGGCCTATATCAATTGGATAACGGTTGCCGGGATCGCTAAAGGCCCGGTGTTCCAGCGGATTGATCGCTGGGGAAACCTGTCAGGCAAAGCCATGCAGCCGCATAGTCTGATACCCGTGCTACGCCGCATTTTCAAAGATGCAGGATTGCCAGCCGAGCTCTTTAGCAGCCACTCGATGCGGAGAGGCTTTGCAACCTGGGCGTCCGCCAATGGGTGGGACATCAAAGGGCTGATGAGCTATGTGGGCTGGAAGGATATGAAGTCTGCGTTGAGCTATGTGGATGCTAGTGTGTCCTTCGGTGGAATTGCTTTGCACGCCGCAGCAACGCCGACGAGAAGCCCAAATCAGCTCCAAGGTGTGGCCATCGGAATAAACAGACGCTAACTCTAACCCAACTTTTCGTACTATCTCACGGCCAACACCCCCGCCCTTTTGCTAAGTACGCATCTGCTCTGATCATAGCGGTAAAGAAGGATATTTATGCCAAAACCAGCCCCTCCACGCCTGATCGTCGATCAAGGTGAGACAATCGTTGTGCTTGATACCAATGCAGCCCGCAACCTCGCTCACGAACTACAGTGTCCGCCTTGGGCTTTAACGTTTGCTAAAATGAAGAAGGAAGGCTATTCGTTTTCGCTCGCTGACGGTGCTCTAATGGAGCTTCTTAACCAGCGGGCGCGAAATTCGATCAAAGCACAAGAGATCGAGCGTCTGTGCCAGCGTCTGGCCCTCTTCCTCAATCCCCAACTGCCGGTAATACTCGGAAAAAATGACCTACTCGGCATGCTCCAAATCAACACTGAGCCTTGGAGTGAAAGTTCATGTCGTTCGTTGTCGGCTCAAACTTGGCAGGCGCTCGAAAGCCGACACACACACCCACTAGGCGATGGCCCAGATGCCCTGCTTCAAGAAGCTCGCGATGAATGGATTGAACGCCTTGCGCACTGGCAAATAGTTGTCGATAAATTAAGATCCAAGAACACAAAGATTTTGGAAGCGGCAGAGGAGTTGAGTCCGGATGAACTACTCCAATTCTTGCAAAGCGGGCCTTGGGCAACAGATTTCGCCACAGCGACTGTCGATACCGTGCACGATGCGCTTACCAGCTCGGTCGAGAACCGAAATCGGTGGGATGTGATCGAGCCTCAACTCCGTGCGGCGGTGTTCAATTCCTTTGAATCGGCGGACGACAAGACTGTTCACGAGACACAAGGAATGCATTTGGAAATCCGATATCACTGGCGGCAGTTCGCTCGGATGCAGAAGAAAAAAGGCGCCTACAATCCGTCATCGCGTAGCAAACGTAACGATGGCATTGATTACGATCTCCTCAGCTACCTCAAGCTACCGGCGCTTTTGGTAACGGAAGACGGCGGGGTCGTTGATAAGCTTTCGGACATTAATAGCTTCCAGAAAGATTGGATTTACAGGCCGCAGAAGCTGGCAGACCTTTGGGAAGCTAACGGCAACCCTAGACCATTTTTTTAAAGTTCAGCCTTGAGCAGCAGGGCTGAGAAAGGCAGGCCACCGAAATCTGCATAGGTGATGGAAAGCAAAGCTCGTAGGAGATTGCAGAGTATGTAGGGTGAGTGGCTAGCCTTAGCGATAAATCACATCAGCAAAGAGCCGAGACTCGCTGATCCCGAGATCTTTCTGGTAGGACGCGCTCATCTCTGGTGCAGTTGGGTCAACGCTTCAGAGATGACGCGCGACCAGATCATACTGCCTAGGTGAAAAAGGGAGCCGAGGAGGCTAACACTAGCCCTGAGAACGCCGTTGTCCCTTGACTACTTTCCCCGACTGAGCTGTTGCGCCTGCGAGCTTCGAGCAGGCGATTAAGGATTGACAGCGCCTAGCAGGATCGCTAGAAAATCTGATCTTCTCTGGAGCACGCCCCCAATGGAAAACCCCGCCACCATCAATGAGATTGTTGAAAGTTTCGAACGGCTGGTGAATGTTACTAAGCCCGTCCGAAAAGTGGCGACCGAGTCAGCCAATGCCTATTCGAAATCCTTTCCTCAGAACCCCATCTTCAAAAAAGGGAAGGAAAGTCAGGATAAGCGACAGCGGCATCCTGCTCTGAAGCAGGGGAGCAGTCGAAAAGTCAACCAGGTTGCCTCTTCCACCAGAGAGCAGGCTCTGCACGAAATGATCGTTCAGCATCCTTTTCTTCTCCACACACCAGAGCTGTACGCCGGCGGACTCTACCTGGATGCACTTCTGAATAAATATGAACTGCCCTCGGGTCACATCACCGACTTCACGTATATCACCGTTCAAGACCGTGTGATCAAGGTTACTCTCGTTGAAATTGAAAAGGCGTCGAAGGCGGTGTTCCATAACTCCATCGGCCGACGATCATCCTTTCGGTGCGAGACAGAGGCCGCGCTTAATCAGGTCAGGAACTGGCGTGAAGAGATGCAGAATGAAGCTTCACAGAAAACTCTACTACGCAAACTGAGAAAATTGTTCATAGGGTATCCGCTGCCGATTTTTGACGACCATGGAAATCCCACATCGCTTGCTCGGATAGAGATCAGCTATGTATTGGTTGTAGGAAATGAAACACCGCAAAACGAAGCGCATCAATCATTGATTGATAGGTTGTATATGCAGGAAGGCATCATATTTATGACTTATCCAATGATGCTGGAGCAAGTCAGGAAGTACCACCACATCAAAAACGTTTTGAAGCTCGGTCTTTACAAGACGACCCCTCTTACACTGGCTAATCCATCATCCCTTCTCCCTCTTGCCCAGTCACTGGGGCTGCCGGCTACCCAGAATGATGACCCGTACGGGGTGCGACTAGCTGGGTTGGGCTGGGAATTACATATAGGAAGTAACGAGGCCTCGGCCATGCATCCAGCCTCCATAAAAGCAATCTTCTATCGATCGGGCGGTAGATGCGAAAAGCCCGGATGTAGTCGCAGAGCGATCGAGGAAGGCAAAATTACAGGCCTCCTACGTCCCATATACAACGTTATTGACGATGATAGTGATTGGACGAAATTCTGGAACACTGACCATGTGGCATTAACTTGTGCAGATCATTTGAACTGCCTCAACGATGAGGAAAAACATACCCTCGGAATGCCACATCCACTCAACCAATCTATGGCCTTGCGTAAGCCATACAGGGCTGATCTCGACCAACAAGCTTTGAGCTTCACTCGCAACTGGCAAACCAGCATGGCGGACAATTTACTGGGGGTTTTAGAGATTGAACCTACTCAGCATCCCGAGCTGGCAGCAAATTTGCGTATGTGGCTCTTAGCAGTAAACTCCCTACCTCGGCATTGCCAATGGTTGCTTTCGGGAATCGTGAACGCCTATTTCAGAAGTCACCACAGGTGGGAATTCCGGAGAAACAGCGAGCGCGTAAAAACAGATTGGCGCTTTTATCACCTGTTCAAGGCAAGAATGATTCGAATCAACCCTCGAGCGAAGCCGCACGAAAACATTGAACCTGCGGTGTTCAGTAAAGAGTTGATTGAGCGAGTGGAGTTCTTGTTTGGTGATCGAACCTGGATGGCTATACACGACCTGTGCGAAGGCAACGTGAGAGGACTGGCGTTTAATCTTGAGCGAGCCCGCGAGGATGCTTTGGAAAAAGCAGAGTAATAAGAGGCATAGGGTAGTTACCACTAAAATGGCCACCATGGAACCCAGAGGCGCTCATCTCCACCTTCCCGGCGTCATCATTACTGCCAAGATCAGTGTGGCGGCTGTCGTAGTTATAGGTGTCTAATGCCATAGAGGTGGAGGAGACGTTCAAGCTTTCACAATCCGGGGGGCTTCACATCATTTCCTCTGATATAGCCGCTGAAATGAACGTTACCGCCCGCAGGAACCTGCCCCGACAGCAGAATCGAGAGCGAGACTGGCGGCCGCCAGCTTTTCATTTTCAATAACACCAACATCCCTTCTGCCCCAGCACGACCAGAATGCAGTTCAACCAAGCGTTTCGTTGCAGCGTCGGGGACGGCGTCCCCATAACTCTCAATAGATAGTCCGACACGGCCTGGCTCAGGTTTTCTGCCTCCGAGTGCAAAAACTCCACGTCCCTGCGGCCATCGCCTCTTGATAGCGCCGAAGCGCCTCTGCAGCCTGCAGAGAAAACCGTTTGATATCCTCTTGGATTTACACAAAGTCTCGCTTTATCGTCCGCTACAACTTTTGCGCCCGCAGGCCTTAACGCTGCAGGCAGGGAAAGTCTTTCCCTAACCTGCACAGGCCCGTCTCAGGTTAGGCCATGTTGGCTTCGTTTGCTGAAGACCACTGTGCGCTTATCTTCGTAGCGGACAACCCCCACGAACCCTCGGCGCTTCAGGGCCTCAACAAGGCGCCGAACGTCTGAGGATGGCGGGAGGTGCGCACGCTTCTTTCCAACGAGGTCAGCATGCTCTTCTCCCAGTAAAGGTAGTACCTCGGCTAAGTCAGTCCAGCCGCAATTCATCTGCAGGGCTTGGATGATCATCTCTGTCCGATTCGAGGTGCTCAGGGATGAATCGGAAAGGCAATGCAGGATCACGGGCAAGTAGCTCACCGGGAATGTGGCTTGCTCACTGTTAGCGCGAACGCAAGCGTTGGCCAATTCAACGACCGAGCCCTCCCAAGTGCTGAACATATCTGCAGTAATGCCCTGCCACATCGTAATGGTGTCTACTACAGAAGCGACACCAGAGCGGCTGAGGGCCGCAACCAAGCCAATTGGCAACGTAGTTAGACTCAGAGTTTCACGGGCTTCCGTCCAATGATGGGCGATGTAACGTGCCGCTAGTGAGATGTTGTACTGTGCGAATAGCTCTCTGACTTCTGAACTGTAAGGGACGAAGGACGCATCTGAGAAACAGAGCCATCGGGTTGTTGGCACGGAGTGTTTCAAAAATACCGACGGCGCCAGGACGATCGAAGAAAACAGGGACTTTAAAGTCTCATCGCTAACCTGCTCATGTTGGATGAGGAATGTCTGCAACTCTTCCTCCCCTTCTGCTCCCCAAATCTCATCGGTCAGCCTTGCCGCGTTGCGTGTGACGAATTTGATGAAGGTAGGAGCAGCAGAATTGCCGAGATCTATCCGTTCAACTTCAGATGACGAGGCCTCTCCGCCGGTTATGATGACGTAATCGAAGAATGTCCATACGGTATCCCCGATGTTGCACAAGCGCTCAGACTCCATAGCCGACAACCAAAGCGCATGAGGAAGTCTTTCAATATCAGTGATCAAGCAACTGGTTTTTTTGAAGAGCTCCAACTGAAGCCCCTCCATGTCTTCGATATCTTCGAGCAGAGCAAACAGGTCGAGTAGCGAGATCTCCGTCTCAGGTAGGCTGCCATCTTGGCTGAGCAATCCGCAAACGTACGCTGCAGCAGATTGCTCAATCAGCTCATCGAAGCCGACGAGTTCCAACTGGGAAAGCCGATCGTGGGAAACGGTGCCAGGGTCGGTGCCATGATCCAGAGTACTGCATAGCAGTTTCAACATCGGCAGTGTGGGACTGAGGCACCCCCACTCCACCAGTGATCGGAGCTCGTCAAAAGTAGATGTGTCGCTGACATTCCAAAACTGCGCGGGTTTCTTTCTGAGCCAATCCCAGCCCATCTGGTTTGAAGCCAACCCGGGAATCAGCTTTGAAACATCGCGCAGGTCGTTGATGGCTTTGAACACCGTGTCGCTGCGCCCTTCAAGCTGTTTGAGTTCGTCGGCCGTCAAGCTATCCAACGTCATGACCAACAAATCTTCAAGCACAAAGTTCGCTTTGTCGTAGGCGACGAGCTCATTGATGACGTTAGGATGGTTTTTGAATAGTGCCCTGATGAACCCAGTCTTCGCCTCATCTGGGAGCAGCTCGACAACCTCAGCAAGGCGCGCTAGATGCTGAGAACTGCTTTTGATGATTACCTGCAGCTTGTCTTCCCTGGACTGAGCGTCATCCTGGCTTGGCCGGACGAGTTCGGCCATCAAGTGCACCAACAACCCTTTCCCCTTGTCGATCGAATCGAAATCCAGCTTGCTCGCAACACGCTCGGGATTCCGTATGGGGGTGCCGACGTCAAGCATTTCGCCCCGGGCAAGGGCCATCGTGAGCATCTTGTCCGTCTGGGTCAATGAGCCTTCGTAGAAGTAGCCCAGGTAGTCCGTGTAATCGGTATCAAGCTTGCCTCGGCGCAGCATGAAAATGATCAGCTCGTAGCCAGCGAAGCGAGCACTGAACGAGTCACCATAGCCGTTTTTACAGGCGTCTCTGAACGGCATGGTTTTCAGTTTTGTTATCTCTCTCTGCGAATCCGCAATCTGATCGTCAATCTCATGAATTGACTTTTCAAACCTCGCGGCGCGATCGGAGTACGACAGCTCCTGGAGCACTGTTTTGGGACTCTGGGCGTCACCTCGCTGAGATCCGTAACCCCTGGCATTAAATTGCGTATAGACATTCCTCTGATTGACCACCCGGTCGAACACTTGGTCTTCGACAAAATCCATCAGCGAGATGACGGTTCCGTCTTCTAGCCATAGAGTATTGGCCTCTCTGAGGTTGCCTCGACGGATGAGCTCTAACCAAACACACGCACGGAGGCTTGCCAAATTGGGAGCAATATCTGCCTCATGCTTCTCTCGCTGTTCCTTCAGGGCTGCAATCACGCGCTGATGGGGTTGTGCTTCACCTTTAACCCACTCGGGGTAGCCGTCGATCACCTCATATACAAGTCCTTTCCGCTTGAGGAGATCCGAATACACCTCAGGGTGAAGGTTCCTAAGGGCAACCATCGCGAAAAGCTTGTCAGGTTCAAGCGCCAGGCCGTCATTGGCGAGAATGTTTGCGTAGATGTCGAACTCGTTCACGATGTTCTTGATCAGGCGCATCTCATCGACGTGGTAGCCCACCGTTTCGATCAGCTTGGGCGTGAGACCAGCGGTGAGCGGCTGACCACCTACATGTCGCTGCTCCAGCAGCTCGATCAGTTTTTCACGCGAGTTTTCCGAGTTCACCACGGGAATGATCGGGATGATCAGATCAAAAAACTTCGTTTTGTCCGTGACGGTAAACATCTCATCCCGCAGCGCATAGATGAAATGGATAGGGCGATTCACCTGGGGAGACTGGCGGATGATGAAATTGATCTCTCGCAGCCTGAAAAAGATCTCCTGGATGTCGAATCTGTCCAGATCCTCAATCACCACAACGTCGATGTCGCTGCGCTCGAAGCAGTAGATGATCTCGTCGATGTTCTTGTGCAGCACCGAGCCATGGTGAGTCGCCTCAAGCTTCCCGCCCTTGAGCGTCAAACCATCGATGCTGAAAAGTGAGAGCAGTTTTAAGCCAGAGTAAAGGGCCCACGCACAGCCAAGCAAGACCACACCAAGTGCAACCGGTTCTGGTACCCACATCAGCCCTTTCAATGCCCAATCCTTTGCGACCTCGGAAAGGGTTTGCAACTTCGGTGCACCCAGGCGCAACGCGCAGATACCGATCGCTGCGACGCACAGGGTACGCCAGCACACGCGCAGCGTTGAGGCATGAGAAATGCGCTTAAGTCGTGTTTTGGGTAATTTTTTCGCTTGTACCGCGTAAAGAAGCTGCTGGACGATCGTCTCTTCGATCCGATTGATTAGGTCATCACTAGCCGCCCCATCGGTGGTGATCTCAACCGATGCAGGCCGAGGTGCTTCGAGCAGCCTTGGCTCAGATGACTCGTCAATCGGCTTTGGTGAGACAGTGGTGGTGGGAGCGTTCGCCTTGGTGAATGTGGCCAACGATACGAAAGTATGTTTGAAGCTACGGTGGTGTTCGAAAAACGTCTTCAGGACACTGCTTTTACCTGCCCCATAGCCACCGGTAATTGCTATGTTGAGTACTTCATCGTTTTGCAGTGCCCGCAAGAGTTCACGCTCATATCTTGCCGCTCTGTCGTTCTCCACCAGAATGGGAGTCAAGGGCTCGAAATAGAGTCCATCCTCACTTCGCCAAGCTGCGAATGATCGCCGGGCTGCACGTCCACCGGCGACTAGCGCCCACCAACAGCGGCTGGCGCCGCGTACGATTTTCCCTGACATTTCCTGATCCTGGTTCTCGGCCCGCCGCCCAGCGCTGGGCCGCAATCGCCTTCAATACACGCGTCGACGTAGTCACAATGAAAACCTACGCGCCACTTCGTTAGCGGCTATATGCCACATATGAAGGCTTTGCGCTATCCGGGTGCGGGGCTGGCTGGTACTGACGCCCTTAACGTCGCCGAGTCAGTTTTGCCTGCCGAGTATCTTGGCGTCTTGGTTTTCCGGGCTTGTACTTGCAACGAGGAAAGCTTGAGCAGGATTTGAAATCACCGAACTTACCGGTGCGCTGAAGCACGACCCCATGTTGGCACACCGGGCATCGTTCCTCCTGGATTGGTTCACCCTTGATATCTGTGACTATTACCACCCCGTCCTTTACCAGCTCGGTGAGGAACGGTGAATTTCTGGCAGACACAGTGAACATCACTACAGACCTACGAGCCCGGGTCAACGCCACGTAGAAAAGTCGGCGCTCCTCGCCATGCAGGTAGGTGTCTCCTTCGGGCATAACTAGGCCGAAGACCGGATCGTCCCCTTTCATGCTCGGGAATCCTCCAGCCATCATTCCGGGGAGCAAAATATAGTCGGCCTGATCACCCTTTGAGGTGTGAATGGTTTTGAATCTGATCTCAAGTTTGTTTCCGTAGCGTTGCTCCCACCCCTGGGGTATGAATTGCGCATCGGTTTTGTAGCGTCCAAGTACGAAGACTGTTATCAGCCGACCATTTGCCCCGGGGACTACGCCGGTCGAAAGCTGCTGGTAAAGATCGTCCAAATACTGGCGCAAGCCATCCTGAACCTGATCCCTACTCGATAGCTGAAATGCCTGGAATGCGGGCCCGATGGGCTCCGTCACAGAAATCACGGTCTTCTGCAACTGAGCAGGGTTCTTAGCCACGAACTGGCTGGAGGTGTCACAGATAGCCTGAGGGCAGCGATAAGTCTTCTCTAATCGGAATACCTCACCGTGGCCATACCATTCCACGAAACCAGTCATCACACTCACATCCGCGCCGGCGAATCGATTGATTGACTGCCAGTCATCACCCACCGCGAACAGGTGACTATGGGGCTCTTGTACCAACGCCCGGCAGAGTCGCGCACGAGCGCGCGACGCATCTTGGTATTCGTCGGCCATGACCAAGCGATAAGGCGACTGGTAGCCACGCTCTAGGCAATCTGCGGCCAGGTTAATCATGTCCTCAAAATCGATCCCACGGTCTTCTTTCAGGGCGGCATCCCAGCCTTCGATCACCGGAATCGCGAGCTCCAGGAACATTTTGTACCGGAACTTGAAAACGCTGATCGGAAGAGCGTCGTACCGTTCGTGCAGCATCGCCGCCGTCAGGCTATTACTTTTGTAGTGAGAGATGAACGATCGGAGCACCTTCACCAAGTCAATATGTTCCAGTGGTACTAGGCCGGAGTCCGGGATCGGACGGTCGGGGTTTGGATTTAGCTCCACGCCCCGCGACGTCAGCTCTTGAGAGAGATGAGCGAAGATTTCACCCGTCCGCAATTGGTGTGAAGTCGACTCCATCAGCTGCGTACCATAACTGGCATGGGTCTTCCGCTTCCAATCGGCCCCTTCCGCATAATTCACGAAATGCGCGGGTGCTTGGCCCTCTGCATCGAAGGCAAAGTGCTCGTGATAGAGGTTCAGCTGCGGGTAATAAAAGTCGGGCGCATATTGGCGGTGATCGGCAGTTGCAGTGTCGTGTTCGTAGGGCCGCTCATAGGCGTACTCGACGCCGTTGTAGAAAAGCCAGTTGGCAATCAAGCGCTCTTCCTGACTCGCGACATGCTCACCATTGAGTGTGATAAGCCGAGCCTCCCCTTCCCTGTCGAAAGCTTCCGCCACATCTCTCAACGGCGCAGTGGAGTGATCCCGCCCGAATACCAAGCGGAAAAGATCCCACTTGGTGCGAAACTCATCTGACCTGTCTTTAAGCGTGTCAACGATCACACCAAGTTTCTCAAGCCCAAGATCCGCCTTGGTAGCCCACTTGGGGACGCTAGGTTTTTTGCCTGTCGCACCGCCAATGATTTTTAAGCCCAGTGAATGAAACGTCAGTGCATTGATCGTGACACCGGCCATACCTAGCCTTCCGAGAGACTGAGCGCCCCTTTCCTGCAGCTCCTGTGCAGCATCTTTGTTAAAGGCCAGCATGATGATCTCGGATGGGGCCAAGAAACCGCGATGAACCGCGTAAATCGCC
The DNA here is from genome assembly GCF_044218815.1 of Pseudomonas sp. A0308. Classification (NCBI taxonomy): domain Bacteria; kingdom Pseudomonadati; phylum Pseudomonadota; class Gammaproteobacteria; order Pseudomonadales; family Pseudomonadaceae; genus Pseudomonas; species Pseudomonas sp. A0308. Next base: position 265,789 of record NZ_CP162581.1, on the reverse strand, counting down.
TTGGCAACCATCGTAGAGGTCTTGCCGGAGCCGGCGGAGGCAATAAGCTGAACCCGATTGTCGAAGCAAACCACAGCTTTTGCTTGCTCATCATTGAGCTCACGGGACTCGACGTTATCCAGAAGATTTGAGCAAGCATCCAGCTCGCGGATCATGTGTGCTTTGTTACGAGTCTGCCAATGCGTTGGCCAATCTTGAGACCATTGGCGCAACCGCCCTAACACGCGTGTCTTGTTGTCTCCCAATGCAGTTTGGATAACTGGAGAATCAAACAGTGACTTGAGATCAGCATCGTCGATTTTCAAAGCATCCTTCTCGAAAAGAAGCTCCTGCTGCATGTCGTGTGTCAGCCATCGATGTTCTGCGTCTACCGTCAGCGCAACTTGATCGACCAATTTCAGCCAACCCATGATCCTGGCGTAATAAGTACGGAAATTCTGCCTGCTCGTGACGGCCCGAAGCTGCTCACTCAGCGTGTGACGAGCCGACTTTGGCAAGCCGACGAGATGAATCTCGTAACCAACCCAAGCAGTGACGTTTGTCCATAACAGGCCATCGCGAAAGCGCAGTGAGGAAAACGCTTCGAGAGGTATCGAGTACGTTTGCTCATTCAACGTAACGCTGAATTGATCATTCTCGATCGTCAGACGCCATGATGCCGCCCTTCTGAGCAGCCGCGAGAGAAAAGAAGGTTGCCACTCCATTGTAATCCGCCAATCACACCGCAAAAAACAGGTAGTTTACCCATCAATGCGGCACTCGACAGATAGCAGCTAGCTCATGGCATCTACATTGGTGCCTGTGCAATCTCCATGCCTTCCCTGTGTGAGATTCCATTCAGCGCCTCGGATGCTGTCTACAACCAGCTGCACGTCTTCAACGGATAATCGTAACTACGCCACTCTATGCAGGGGTTGAGGTTTTTTCGTGAGCTGGCCATGCTAAGTTGTCAATGCAGGAGCAGGCTACTCCTCTTACGGTCTCTCAAGCCGAGCTAGCAAGTATCCTCCTACGCACAGCTGCTCAATCAACCACGAAGCGTCCTCCACGCTGAACTTGAATACCCTATCTTCGATCCCCAAGATCGGTACGAATAGCTCGTCGTTCACCCCTATGAAAAGCTGAAAATAGCTTTGCGACTCTGGGTAGCGAAACGACCCAGATGCTCCAAAGAACATTCCGTCCGAGTCGTACCCGTGGTTGCACAACCAATCCTGCTGTGTGGACTGAGTACGAGACAGAATCAGTTGGTGAAATAGCTTTCCAAAATCTAATTTCTGCGGATTAGGGATACCAGTGAGGATTGGGCTCCGTTGATGGAGCGTTTTGATCAGGGTCGACAGCCCATCAGCTAGCTCTCCGCATTGCTGAGCAGTGAAGTCATATTCAGACCCGTCTAGAACGAGCCTTACCTGGCTATCTGCGAGTTCAACAGATGCCTTGAACCACTTAGCGTCCTCACCCTCACCCTCACCCTCATCTTCATGAGATAAAAACGCGCGCTCGGCCCTGAACTTAGTAATTTCCGCAAAATCATGCTCTTTCATCATTGCCCACACAGCCCTTTACCGTGAAATACAAACTTAAACGGATTTTTTTTTGCAAAACTTTAGTGCTTCGCAAAATTATTTTTCAGGCAGATGTCTTTTTAAACCCAACACTCAAGTTTCGAATTCCGCCTCCGTTTAAATAGTCATGCGACTTATTTTCTGAGGAATATCGAGACCATGAGTACAAAACTGCCGCCGAACAGATTCTTCACGTTCAAGGATGGTTCGCCCGAGGGTGAGTTGGACGAAGTTAGGCTCGCCATCTTCACTCGGCCCGGCACTGCCGAGGGTGAAGTCATAGACGATGACAACAGCTACGCAGTTCTCCTGGATACAGAATCCAATGGCGTAGTTTCTATCAAAATCGATGAGTCGCGCTTTAGGTTCACGCATCAGCAGGCGATAGCGCTAGCCTCAGCACTCACTGACCTCTCAAGAAATGACGGATGAGTTGCAGCCTCTGATCTGTGCAACCGACTCTGTGAGACGTTCATCATGGAGGGTGATCATTACGGCCCTGGAACCATGTAAATCCTTGCTGTGGAGATAGCGATTGCACGATTTACGGGCTTGACTCTGTGCGTGCCCCTACGGGGATGGCTGTCGTGAACCGAGTCTAGCGGAGCCCAGTCTCGGCCCTACCGGGCTTCCATCCTCACGCCTGCGCGCTTCGCTTGGCTGTTTATGTTTTTTGGTCATAGCATGGTACGTTTTGAAGATGTTGGTGCTCGATACGAACTCCCTGCCCTAGGCCTCACTCTCTCTCTGTGATTTCTCGCGAAGCCAGCGTTAGCCATCGAAAGCTACGAAGTTCATGTCCATGGTTAGAAGCATGAAGTAAACCGATACCTGGATGGGCTTTTACCTATCCAAACTGGAACGAAACCCAACCCACTAAAGCTAACCGTAGGCTACAGATACGTCCGAGGCATGTTCAGTGTGGCATAATGATGTCATTAGATTTTTTTCAATTTCAGGTCTCAACTTCAACCAGATTAAGTACGGGTAATTGATGGAAAATAGCGCTAGGGATGCAGATTGGGCTGAGCTGGAAAACTCTATCAAGTCCGCGTTGAGATATAGCAGCGCACGGACAGAGAGTCTCGACTGGGCTGTAATGATTTTTTCCGTCGCGTTCGGAAATAAATTCCTCGGAAGTGACTTTAACGGGGATGCACCTGCTGAATATTTTAGAGAGCAGATAGAGCGTCGATTCGAGAAAGAAGACTATATAATCCCGTTGACGCTGAAGAGTCTTGATGACGATGCGCTAATTGAGTGTTGGCGTGCCACAGTTCAATGGCTGAAAGAACTAAGCGACGCTGAGTTGCGAGACTTCTCAATTTATTTGATTGATAAATTAATCTCATCAAATATCGGTTACGAGATAGGTGCTTCAAAAGTCTCGGCACTAATGGTGAGAGGTATTTTTAATCGTGGTAAAGATTCAGAGTTAATCGATGTTACACCCTCAACTGGAGAGCTTTTCGTCGCCGCCCGAGAACTTTCTTATGTAAAACCATACATGGCTCGACAAAAAGTTGGAGCTGACGCCCTGCTAAAGCTAAAGTTGAGCTTACATAATATTGCCTATCAGCAGATCGGGATCAATGATATCGCTCGCGGAATATCTAGTAGGGCTATTTGTGTTTTGGATATTAACGCAACGAGTTCCGAAGGAATATTCTCGCAAGCGCCCAAAAGTGAGCCTGTATCCACACTTAAGCAATTCATGACGTTTGGCATCCAGAATCGATGTGTAATCATAACTCCGCTCATGAGAGATAAAAACTTTCGTCTTGGTGAAAAACTTCTTAAGCTAGCTAGTGAACGATTACCGATAAGTGCCGTTATCCGGTTTTCGGCTTCAGAAAGCGGTAAAGTTTCGAACGCATTGATGGTTATCACAGATGGCGATAGAAGTGAAGAAAAATACCGCGATGTGTTGTATGTTGATATAAGCAAAGGGAATACGGCGCTTCAGGAGCTAAATTATTTAGAGGCATCCGAGCTTGCCGCGTCGATATACCAACTATGGAATGGTCACCACGAGGAAAATAGCAGCAACTTAAATGTCCAGCGGGTTCTGAATGCGCAATTTGAGCATGGCTACAGAGATATCCCTAGGTTGTGTGGCGTATTTAGATGGTCGAGCAAGACTCGAATCGGACTTCACTCATTGAAAGAACCTGACGAGCTTTCCAGGAGCAAATATCAGCCAAGCCTCTTAATCAATAGTGCGCCTATTCTCGACGAGCTGAGCAGTTCGCGGGGCAATCAATGTCTGTATGTCATTGGCAACAACGGTGAAGGAAAAAGCTTTCTCCTCCGCGACCTTATACATTTAATGGTGGAAGATCATAGAGAGTGTGTAGCGCTTACTGTGTCCCTAGCAGATAGATTTCCATCCATGTCAGACGGTCTCGGAGACCGTTACCGTCGTATGGGGGAGTTCAGCTCAAAATCTAAGCGAAGCGAATCGACAACACGCGCGCTTCTGGAAATGCTAGGCAAATTCGATCGGCGATTTGATGTATTCACTGAAGCCATGACCGCACTAGGCTTCAACCAGAACTTATACTTGGTTCGGAAAAGTAATGCCGGCAAACAAGATTCAAACTCTAAATCAGTTATCCCTTTGAAATACTTCTCACTTCAACATCACTCTGATCCAGATAGTCCGCACGGTATCGATCCAGCCCGATATGAAGTCGGTATAGTGCCTAGAGATGAAAATTACATCATTCCATTCAGTCGACTAAGCTCAGGCAAGCGAAATATTATCCAGCTTGTTACTTTGCTTGTTAGTGCTGCATCCCGCGAGGCTACTTTTTTCGTAGACGAGCCTGAGATTAGCCTCCATGTAAAATGGCAACAAGTTCTGCCAAATATTTTTTCTAGTATTGCAAAAGAATTCAAGCTTTCGTTGGTTTTAGCTACCCATTCCCCTGTAATTATCGCTAACGCAAGTTTTGGTAATTCTATTTGCTACGTTGCCCATGCAGGCACACTTGAGCTGATTAACTCTAAAGACAGGCATTCCGTTGAAACAATCTTGCTTCAAGGCTTTCAGACCTATACTCCCCACAACAGGGAGGTTCACGAAAAATGCGCAAATTTGGTTTCCAACGTTATTGGGCTGGTGAATACGGACAAGGTTCAAGCCACAGATGCTGGGGCGAAAGCGATTGCCGCGCTAGAGAGTATCACTGCCATAATTCAGAAGACTGGTCAGCACAATGGTGATGCTCAGGCGCGCGGTGATCTTGACCTGCTTGAAAAGGCAATTGCAGCTATTCGTTCGGTTGTTCCAACAAAACAAGTTTCAGGCTAACCTTTATGGCAAACTATAGCGTAAAGCAAAAGGCGGATATTGCGGCTGTAGAAGAAAAATACCGCGACAGGTGTCATGGTGTAAAAAAGCATAAGGTAGGTACTTTTAATCTTTTAAAGAAATTTTCCGATTTGGCTAGAAAAGAGTTTAGCAATCGACAGGCGGGAAATCCTGCCAGTTCGAGCGACTTATGGGTGAAACTATATAAGCATAACGAAACCAAGAAATCAGGCGTGACAGGAAAGCTCTTGCGTCAACATCTACGTGAATTTCTTGAGGAGCAGCAAGGCAATCTCTGTTGTTACTGTAGGCGCCCTCTCGTTAACATTGCCAATGCCAAGCCAATTGAGCACGTTTTGCCTCGGCAGCCATTCGTGCAGCACACTTTCCACTTCTGGAACATGGCTATTGCTTGCTTCGACTGTAATCATGCGAAGAGCAACAAATTCTGGGTAAATCCATCTGTAGTGTCAGTTGAAGATTATCCTAAGCCTGAAGATTTTTCAGACTGGTATCATCCCCGCTTCCATATTTATGATGAGCACGTACGATTTGTAAGGATTCAAACCAATGCACTTAACATTTCCTTGTACATTGGACAGACAGTACAGGGGAGAAATCTTTGCAACAACCTTCTCAGAATGATCTCAGCAAAAGATATTGTTTTATCTAGTAACGTGGCATTGAGGGAGAGTATCAACAAGCTCTACGACCACTCACCCAGCTTGGATGGAGAAGCGGCTTTAGCCGTGGAAGCTTTCAATAAATCTCTCGCTGACATTACCCTGAAACTCATTGATGAGCGCTGACCTGAGGCAATTGAATTTGCAGGCATGCTTTCCGTAAGAGGAATGACCCTCTGCAAGCTATTTGAGGAAGGCCAGTGGCTTGGCATCATGGCTCTCGCTTCAGTCCGTAGTGAGCTTCTTGGTGCGGGCAATGCCACTGACAGGGTGTCCAGTGGCGCAGGAAGCGTCCGCCTACAGCCGGCTCTATGAGGAGCTATCGAAGCTGGTTACGCAGTCTTTGATTGATTCGCCCGCAGGAGCGCCAGAATCAGCAGCCGCTAACTACTGCTTGGCTAATCCATTTCGTCAGGATTAGAAATCAAGGTCATCACAAACGATTCAGCTCCGCTTGCAGACATGCCGTGCCGAACCCTCCCTTCGAAGTAAAGTGCGCATATTCCAGGGAGGTTATAGGGTCTGATGATGAATCCTTCGCCCCCATTCGACTCCAAGAATCCAATGTCTTCCAAATGCGCGAATTCAGTCGCAATATCTTCCTCATCGCCGGTTTCCAAGTGCATCATATCGTCACTTCTAACAGACTCGTTACCATCCAATGCCTGCCACATAAAGGTTAGGATGCACTTGCGCTGAAAGACGGTAAGATCCTCGATTTCACGAATGGCCCCTTTTAATATTTCATCTTCACAACAGAGGAGAAGTGTGCAAAGTGCGTCTATTTCGCCACTATCTTTCGATAGAAACGAAATGGCATCTCGCGGGTCGACTAGCTTAATCTCAACGCCATTATGGTTAGACTTACCTACTATAATTTCAGCATTGATTTGTTGAATTAGCTTTGGATGTTTATCGTAATTTATGCATGGCACAATCCACCACTCATCAACCTTTCCAGAGTGGATGGCCTCATAGGCTTGACGTTTCAAGGCTCCTATAACGGAGTGTTTTTCATTTGTGCCTTTGTCACGAAGCACTTCCGACTCTGATTTGAGCTGGAACCCAACTCGATGTGCTTTGTCATCCTTGGTGAATGTCAGATACACGTCGATGCCATTGTCGCGCACGCTTTGACAACTCGCGGCTAGCGTTCCGTATCGTTGGAAGAGATTCAGAATTTCGTCGAGCTTTTCCGTCCATGCTTCGACAATCCATTCATGCTTAGCTTTTTCTTCAACGAAGAAACTTCCGTGGCCATTCCATTTACAGGTTTCTCGTGTCGAGAGCTCACTGACAAGCTGAATAGGTGAATAGTCGTCGTTGGTAATGCGCATACTGATCTTTTCCTTCTCCAGTTTCCTCCGAGATGCCTCTTGGAGGTGATTACCTAACCAGCTTGGCCATCCGGCGTACATCGTCAGACATTTGCTGGTTACCGAGTTGAACCAGAAACCGCTGATACTCTGCTCGTAGACTCGACATACATGCTCCGTATGAACTCAACTTGCCTCATGCCCCCTTCTCTGGGTAGCTGACAGTGGAGCGTAGTATGAAAAGCTAGACGATTGCCTATTGGCGTTGACGAAGCAGTACAAATTTTGAATTCAACGAAGGACGGCGTGTAAGTCTAAAAAACGCCGCCATTGGCGTGATTGCGTCCATGAGTTGGTGAGGCTGGTAAGCTCCGTGTCATGTCGCCCCGGTGCTTTCAATACGACCGAGGCGTCCACTACGAAACATCAATACCAAACGGCCAACGATTAGGCACTTTCTTCCTCGGCCTGGAAAACCTCGATGAGCTTCTGGTTGTAGTCATCCAGATAGCTCTGAAGCCCGTCCCGGTCGATCAGCCGGACGCCTGCTGTGCTGGCCAGCTCTTTAGCTGATTTCGTGTAGTAGGAGTTCGTGACTACCATGGCCTCGTCGCACCCATAAAAGGCTTTTGCGGAGATGGCTTGCTGCACAGCCGCATTGCCTACGGAGCCCGAGTAGTTCTTTGCCTGGATCACCATGTTTTTGCCAAAGCGGCTGACGAAAAGATCAGCGCCTTGGTCAGCCGTCTTCTTGGTCTCTTTAACGTCGTATCCAATGGTTTGGAATATCTCAACCAGGAAGGCTTCAAACTGAAATCCGTCCATAGCGTCCACTAGGTACATGGTGATGAACTGGTTCGGATTGAAATGCTCCAGCTGAGATCCCAGCCGCTCGACGAGAATATCGAAATAAATCTCCTCGCAAAGGCTCAGGCCATTACGAAAAACCTGTATCGGGAGGAGTGGCACACCAGATGTCGAAGCCGCTTGAGGGTTGAATTGCACATTGGGGAACGCAACGTCATTTTCCCACAGGTAGTAATAGAACAAAGCCAAGTCAGACCTGAAGGTCGTTCCTGCCTCTTCAATCCAAGAACGTAAGGTGTCGGCAAGATCAGTTCGAATGTGGCGGGTCAGCTCTCTGGAGAACCCCATATAGTCAGAGTTGAAAGCTGTGGTCTGCAGCAGCTTGTCCAAGAGAGATGGAAGCCCTTCAAGCTCGTCAAAGCCTTTGCGAATCAAGACTTCCCTAAACAACTCCCTCTCGCTGTACACACCATCCAATCGTGGCCCAGGTACGCCTGCGTCATCGCTGCTACCTGCGCTTTCGCGCGTTGTGTGAATGAAGTTCGTGAAGTATGGCTGCTTCAGCTCTGCGTACTTTCTCAACACGTTATTCAGGAGATCGTTGAGCTGGGCTTGCTCCTTCTTCTTCCCGAAGAAATCTTGAATCAAGCCTTTGGATCTGTATTGAAAGTCGGGATAAAACGAAGGATCCAGTGGCGTGAGGTGTCGCAACGTGAGCTCTGATGACGGTGAAACTTGAGAACCCATGCACCACGGGCATGCGATCTCGAAGGTAGTCCTGTTGCATCCGTTGCATTGGTAAATCATCGCGTCTATCCCTTTCATGAGTCGTCACGCGGCTAGCGCGTAATCACGCTTGCGACAATATCTGAGTGCCATTAGCACGTCCACGCGTTCGCGTCCGGTTAGCGCCTGTTTGCGTCGGCACAAAAAAACTTCCTATACGGCTCAAGGTTTCTCAATACGAACCGTTTTTCATATCTATGACATCCAGAGAAACCGGTTTTGAACCTACAAACGATCGTATTTGCACGCTCCTTGGAAGGCGCCGTGCCGTTTGCCGAGACCGTTCAGGGTCATCGTCAAAGCAGGGCGTGGGAACGCTTGGTCAGCTACATCGCGTCCTCTGACTCCCCTTCCGACTTTGACAGAGCTGCAGCCTTCGCTGAGGGCTATGCGCAAGCGCTGGTCGACGGAGAGCAGATCGAAATCTCAACAGAGCGTGACTTACTGATCATCTCAATCGTTGATGAGTGGCGGCGTCATTTCATCCGCGCCAATGGTTCGTCCACCTTTAACACTCCCCTCCTCCAAGGACATTCATGACTTCCAAATTTCAGCGCTACGCGGACGACGAAATTTCAGATCCAAGCCTCAGAATGCCACGTCAAATTTTGGCAACCAGCACCAATCAATATCCGATTGATATCCTCGTTTCTCGCTGGGAAAAACACTTGGTCGAGCCATCTGTTGCTCACGAGAAGTACCCTTGGGCTGCGGAGTTTGTAATGGGCATTCCTGTTCCGTCTTGGCATCGCTCAGTGGTCTGGAATCTGGGTCAAAAGGCTCGGTTCATCGTTTCTGTGTGGTCTGGAGGGGATCTCGGAAGCTATCTCACTAATGAGTGGTGTGATTCGGTTGCGGGGCGAGCAATGGCTGAGAGCAGCGATATCTTGATCGATGGCTTGCAGCGGTTGCATAGCCTTGAGGAGTACCTTCTTGATCGCTTGGCAGTCCCAGATGCTCAAGGGCAACCGAGGGTTTGGTCTGAGGTTGGCAATGGCGAACGGAAGCGTTTCTTGTCGACAGTCTTTACGCACGCACATGTATCGTCTGATGACGAAGTGCTGTTGCGAAAGACTTATGATCTTTACGCCATGGGTGTAGCTCCTCGTACGAACGAACAGCGTGCGGTTGGATAACCTAGCTTTTATTTTTCGGGCATGCCCCTCTGGGGATGGCTGTCGTAAACCAAGCCTCGTCTATCGACGGGTCTTGGCCCTGCGGGCGTCCATCCTCATGCCTTCGACCTTCCTGGTCTGCGCGCTCCGCTTACATTATGACCAAGGTCGCCACCTAGCTTGGACATTTCTTTCAGCTGCCACATACTAGCCTCATCCGCTCAGGAACGAGGCTCAGCGAATGGCATGGTCATTTTGGAAAGACAAACGTCCTGAATGGGTTCAGGCAGAGGAGCGAGCCTTCATCAAGGCAGCCAACGGTCTGAAAACTTTGCAGACAACTCCTCGCGGCGGGATGAGGATTGACCCTGAGGAACTCAGAGATCAGATCTTGGCGGCACGAGAACTGTACAAAGATCTGGTGAAGAGATAGCGGTGCATAAGAGTCAAGCAGCTGGGAGAGTCAACCTGCGTAGCTAAGACTTCTGAAGGCAGAGCGGAGGTGTCCGAAGGAGAGTTATTCACTGACACCTAGGGCTCCATATAGGTAAATTTTCAACGATTTGATTGAGGTTGCGAGCTCACCCAGCATGCGCTCAAAAACCTATTTATCGATCCCTGAACGGTGTGCCTCCAGGTGCTTATTCTCCTGCGTCCAAAGATTGATGAATTTCTCTAAGTCGTGAAGATAAGGCCCCGCTTCGAGTCGAGTCGAACCGATACTCGCTTGTAGAAATCGTTCCCGCCACGGTTCTGGAATGCTCTCTTCTCGAACAATTTGGAGGCCGCTCGAGCGAGGTTCGATAACCACAAGGTCGCGAAGATCCTCTAGTTTCGCCACATCTCTCAGCAACCTGTCGGCTTCATCCTGGCGTGCGATTTCGTCGAGCATAGACACGACTGGAGTGGCCTTGGGATCGCCTGGCAGAAGATCAGATAGCGCCCACAATGCTTTCCTCCTGATCTTCTCTCGCTCACGCAGATTCTGATCAACAACACCGCTAGACATTAGGTTCTCCTCCTTAATGCGGACACCCAGACCTCTTCTTAAGGTCGCGGGCTTCGTGGCTGAGCTATTTCAGTGTGACCGCCGGCCAAATCCGCCAGCGCCGGAGAGTTGCTCCTCCACGAACTCGATTGACGAGCTCAGCTCGTGCTGTATTTCTTCAAAGACTGAGTCTAGCTCGGGATGAGCACCTGACTTTCTAAGCTCCGCTACTAACCGCGAAAGCTCCCTGCCTTTGGCTATCGGCATTTGAACATTGCAGTACACCGTGTCTTTGTCATCACGACTCATAAGTCCTCCAAACTAGGAAGCTGAAACCCTGATGTTGGTATGTACCGGTGCTGCAATCAAGCCTCGTTGGGAGTGCTATGTCTTACGATCCGAATGCAGCAGTGGATCGGCGATTGATTGACGTTAGTTTTGGTGCGCGCCCCTGCCGGGGATGGCTGTCGTAAACCAAGCCATCTGCCAGGGCGGCGTCTTGGCCCGAAGGGCGTCTATCCTCGCGCCTCGGCCTCTCGGCCTGCGCGCTCCGCTTGCCACCACACTCCCAGCTGATTTTTGATGTCAAGGCCCAGAAGAATTTGATACTTCTCTTAGCCTATCCTTGGTAAAACTTGCTCTGGTTTCTACTCAGCCTCTGAGGAGTCGCAAATGGATGAAACTCAACGGGTAAAAGGGAGGGCTTACCAGTCCGCTCGAGATCCTGGGCGCGTGCTGATCGAAGAACGCGCAAAGGCACTCTCAGCGGCCGGCTACCCGCTGCCTGAGGATGACTCGGCGATGTACGCTGAGCAAAGACTGCGAGAGGCTAGAGAGGCGGCGCGGGAACCCCAACCTTGTCTGGTGAGCGAAGCCACTCCAATCGACATACCGTGATTGGCTCCACATGGCTAAAATGTCTCATAAAGCGCAACCACGCTCAAAAAGACTGGCTGATTAGGAACGTGTTTATGACGCTCAAAATTGCTTTTGCTGCTTTGCTAAAAGCGATGCGCGCGGGCAAAGGATTGACCCAGAGAAATCTCGCTGAAGTCAGCAGTCGAACATACGTTTCGAAACTAGAGCGCGCCCAGTCAAGCCCCACGCTCGAGATGATCACGGCTTTGAGCGGGCCGCTCAGAGTGAGTCCTATGACCCTGGTAGCCATAACTCTTTGCGCTGAGTCGGGAGAGTCCGTCGACGCTTTGCTGCGTCGCACCCAAGAGGAACTGGCGAGCCTAGGCCATGAGGGCGTTCTCAATAACCTGGCGATTTCGTCGTGTGATGAGTTACTAGCACCACGCCCCTCTCCAAAGCCCCCAAGTCATCGCTCAGTGACGAAGTCCCAGCAAGTCGAATTCTGTTTCGCTGATTAGACGCTTTTCATTGTCACGTATTCAGACGGCAGACACGGCTGCGTGTTGTGGCACACCTTTGGAAAATCCAAGAGGTCGAGTAATGCGTAATTTCGATCTTGACCTGAGTAGGGTTACCTACGAGCACTTCATCACCGGCAAGGCAGCCATAAATTTCCCGAGGCCTCACGCCACTTCGGGTGGATGGCACTACCTAGCATATTGGAACAGCGAGGTCGGTGAGGCGAAGGTGTCGCTTGCTGGTATCCACTACCCCGACACGGCATTTTGCTTTGGTGACACGGGCATCTTGAACACCACCGATGAACTAGAGCGGAGGGGGTGGAAGACCGATCACCAGATCTATATGGCCGACCACTTCCGCGCGACCGGAGATATGGTTCTCAAGTGGGTGCTCGGCCGCTCAGAGTTTTGCAACGTCGAGCTGTCAGAGTGGTTTCCGGACGATCATGATTTAGATGCCATGGTCGGAATGCTCAAAGGAGCCACCAACAAGCTGGAAAGCGTTCAAGCTGATCGCCTTAGTCGATGGCTTGGTTCGCAGCTTCTGTAAGATGAGTAGGAGCCTTGTCTATTTGCTTACGGACAAAATATCCCCCCTACACTCCTCCATCCATTAGCTCGCTAGGTCGCCATGATCAACACGCAAATGCAGCAGTTTCTTCCCCAAGTTATCAAGGTTGTGGAACGGGCAGGTATTTTATTGGCTGACGAATGCGTCCGTCCGGGAGGCCGAAGGGGATACGGTGATAAAGCTGAAATCGACGTTGAAATCGAGGTATTTCTTCGTGAGGAATTGCTGAGAATTTTGCCATGCGATTGGTGGGGTGAAGAGACCGGCCACGTACTTTCCGGCAACTCCTTCTGCTGGGTTGTTGACCCGAACGACGGCACCAGTGATTTCCTCAAAGGACTAGATGGATCAGCAATTTCAGTAGGTTTGCTTCACAACAATCATCCCATTTTGGGCGTAGTACATGCCCCAGTTACTCCTGGCGGACGTCCAGACTGCATCAGTTGGGCGCAAGGTATGGATAACCTCATTAGAAATGGAATTCCCGTCTATGTAGACCTCTCGAAGCAGGAGCTTACGGACGGAAGCTTGGTGATGGTGAGCGCTGCTGCTGGCAACAAACCGCAGACCAATCGCGAGCTCTGTGCGCCGGCAGGTTTTTACCCCATGCCATCGATTGCGTACAGACTGGCTAAGGTCGCTGCTGGGGATGGAGTTTGCGGACTGTCTCTATATCCGGTGTCAGCCCATGACGTAGTTGCGGGGCACGCATTGCTGATTGGTGCCAAAGGCGTTTTGGTCGACGAATCCGGAAACCCTATTCAGTATCGTACTGAGGTGGAAATGTTGAGTGTTTGCCAACAATGCTTTGGCGGAGCACCCAATGCTTGTTCTGAACTCGTGAGTCGCGACTGGGCCAAAGTTTTTGAGACTTCGGCGAACTAGGGCGCTCTGCAAAGCCGGAGGGATCATTACCTACGCATTGGAGACCGCAGTTTGGCAGTTTTTTAAAAAAAATTCGGTGTCTTTTGGAATCAAAAAGTAGCCGCGACTGACGTCGCAAAGGTGCGATCAGCATACACAACACTGGCTTCGCCGCCCTCCATCATGCATTCCAACGCAGAGAAAACCGAAAGCAGAGGCCAAAAGATCTAAAGCAGAAAGAGCGCAAGCCCATAGAGCAACAACAAGGCAATCGGGTCGATTGCCCCACAGCTCAAGGCAGGCCAAAAAAACGGGAGACTCTTGGAGAACGTCGCTTTTTGTTTGTTTTCAAATATAAGGTCTCCGGTTTGAAATTTTACTTTCAAGGGGGCGGGGAAAATATATTTTCGGTTTGTGTGACGAGAGCATCCTGAAGAACCACTTTGTGATGCCCAGAGCAGTAAATCAGGCGCCGAAAAGCCGCTGAAGCAGCTGCTCCGTCTGCGTTCCTCTGTACCTTGCCTTCAGCTCATCAAGCTTGGCACCTCTGCGCTCGCCAGTAAGTAAGCTAAGCCCGTGCAACGCATTAATGAGCTTCTCAGATTCGGCGTCCTCATCTCTCATCGTGATCCACGATGAGTTTGCCTGCTTGGCCAACGCTTCAGCCTTTCGGCTAAGGCTCTGCGATTCAATCAACCTGTTGCCATTCACTTCTGTCTTAAGCTGACTGATGATGTTCTCGAGTTCCTGCAGCTGCTCTGAAATGCTCTCTGCGCTATCAAGCGACACAGGACGCCCATCAACATAGATAATGTCTTCTTGGACACAGTAGATTGCCAAAGAGCCGTCCCCTCCTCCCGTGCAATCAAGCGCGAGAAAATTCCCCAGTCTCAGCGGTTTCGGAATCCACGTATGTCCCGAGCAAACTCTCCAGATGCCTGGAACACCGTCACGATAATGCTTGATGATCCGTTCCCTGCCCCACAGAGCGATCTCTTCGATCTGAGCGTTGTCTAGGCTCCCCACGAACTCTTGCCAATAAATCCCTGTTGGCACATCAGCGTGAACGACACCGACCAAGCCACGTGCGGACTGAATTTCTATGGCGGTGGGAAGACGTTCCAGCCTTTCGATCACCATTCCTTTCGATTCATCAGCGATCGTTGACCACCACCCCGCACCATGGGAGCTGTAAGGTGCTTGTGGGTTCTCACGGTAAGCGTTGATCAGCATCTGTTCGTGATTGCCCTGGACACAAAAGAACCAAGGTTCACCGAGCAGTTTTAGGCCATCCAGCATCCCAGGCCCGCGGTCAATCAGATCGCCTACAGCTATGACCCGATCAATCGCACTGTCAAACCCGAGTGCACGAAGCCCCTTGTGGAGTTCGATGGTTTTGAAATGGATATCACCGACTACAAAGTCACGGCCCACTTCGTTCTTGGGGAGTCGCAAAACCGTTTGCTTCATCTGGGATCGTTACTCCGGAGCGATGGCCGAGGGATCGACTGAGCAGCCCAATTATACTCTCTCGTCGGGACACATGATTGGACGATGGCGAACTTACCCAGCGCCGTTCGTGCCTGCGAAGAGATGAACTAGGCTCTGAGCATCACTCTCAAGGAAGACTTTCATGTCTGATAACTGGAACTACAAGATCGCCACGGCTGACTCTCTGACATTGCTGCTTCACAACCAGCACGCACTGGGTGCTGCAATTGAAGAAATAGCCAAGTGGCTCTCAGAAAATGGCGTCGGAAGTGTCGCGGGTCATGCTATTTCGGCCATGGAAGCGTTGGATGCCAATGCTCAAGCCATCACAGCTTCCATTTTGAGGATTCGACAATCGTAGACGTTGCCCCTCTCCTCGCGCCAATCGCGTCGTTGCCAACCAGATTGATAGATAAGAAAGTAGACCCCCATACGGAGTGAGGTGTCAGCTCCAGCATCAGATCCCAGGAATGCATCGAATGTCCGCGCACCATATCCACCCCCTTGATAGTTCAAGCTTCGAAAAAAGCACGACAGGCGTTCATCAAAGCAGTTGCGTCGGTTAAAGCTCGGTGGTGCTTGATTGTAGGCAGTAAGCGGTAAATATCGCTAGCAGCCTTCCGGCCCACAAATACCTCCAAAGGCTTCAACTCGAAGGTGGGCATCAGATCTGCGGCCTCGAAAAGCACATCGAACCAAAAACTGTCTTGAGGTGAGTCGCTGCAAAGCATCTGCCCTGAAAACAGCTTATTCATATTCCTCGCCACAGCGTCTGGGGTATCACCTTCCCGACGTAACTGATCCTGAGAGATTCCGTGCATGTCTTGCGCATCATACGACCAGTGCATCCAGTAACGGGCTGGCTTGATCAGCGAACTGAAGGAGACCTCACACGACACGACAGCGACTTCGATGGGATAGCTATCAGGAGCTATGCGAGAGGCTTCAAAATCAAGAAAGAAAGTTGGGCGTTCCACGGTGAGGCTCCTGTTTGACGGTTGCGACTATTAGCAACTACGCCTACTGCTTATGCATTCGCTTTCAATCACTTGAACCGTCTGTTTTAGCCGCTATGTACGCTGAGCAAGGAATGCTGGAGGCAAAAGACGCTCCATGTCTTTCGTCCTCGCACCCTTCTAGCAGACAGCGCTAGGGAGAGTGCAGGGAAACAGTGCGATGGAAAGGAATGCCCAGTTGGCGAAACCCTTCATCTTGGCTCAACGACGAAAAATGCGATTTATCAGGATCAGCGCTGCAGCACCTATCGCGAGTGCCGCGACTGGCTTTTCTTTGACGAATTTGGATACGCTATTCAGCGTATCCCCGTAGGTTTTAGTCAGCTGCCCAGCTGCTTGATGCCCCGCACCTTCAGCTTCCATCTTCGAATCACCAATCAGTTTCCCGACCGCGCTCTGCGCCTTGCCGGCCAGCTTTTCTGCTACACCTTCTACTTGTTCGCTCTTCATAATTCATCAGACCTTCGCGTGTGAGTGGGGAGTTCCATACAGCCCTGGTCGAGTGGCTACCAGCACGACTTTAGGGGCGTACGTCTGATGATTAGTTCAATGATGATGAGCTGTAGGGACTGTGAGGAAAGCGTCTACTCGTAGTCCATGACTCGCGATGTTAATTTTTTAAGGAGGCCACATAAATGCCCAGTGAATACTCGCTGTCAGACGTACTGGAAAGGATGTACCTGAATCAACTGGCCCTCGAGGCTGCCTTGATGGAGTTGACGCTGCACGCTGAAACTCAAGGTCACGTAGATGTCGGAGACAGTGTCCGGAGTGCGCTTTACGCAATTGCTGAGAACGCTGGTCACATCAAACAAGGTTTGGCACGCCTCAAGAAGTCTCCATGACTACGTCTTACAATTTTTTCACATCCGTCGGCGTACGATTAAGTCAGCTCCTCAAACAATTCACGGCTCGCGCACCCCATCGCGGGCTTTTTTTTGCCCGCAATAAAGCTGCGAGTGATCGAGAGCCTATCTGATTTACGCAATGTGAGCTGGGTGTGCGTTCAGGCCGATCCAGCCATGGAAGCCCACGTACAGACCAACACCGATGATCAGCACGCTGGACAAGTACGGCGCTCGACGAGCTACGGTGCCCAGCCAAGGCCAACGGTTGGAGGCCTGCTTAGCGCCAATTGCCGCAGCAGCACCTACAGTGACCAAGGTGAGAGCCAATCCTATGCTGAAACACAGGACAAGCATGCCTCCCAGCGCGACTTCTTTTACCTGAAGACATAGCAACAGAACGGTAATGGCTGCCGGACAAGGAATCAGACCGCCAGTCAGGCCGAACATAACGATCTGGCCCGTAGTGACCTCGCGATTAGTGAAGCGCTTGCGGATATCGTTGGCATGCGCACGTTCATGCGCATCCTGATAGCCATCAATCGACAACTCTAAGCCTTCCAATTCGGAATGAGCATGCCCGTGATCGTGTTCCTGATACTGGAGATCGTAATCATGGGAGTGACCTGCATGCCCAAGACTCAAGCGAGCACTGAATTCATGTGGTTCCGGAATATCGACCGTCGACTCTAGGAAGCCGTCGCGCTCAACGAAAGAGAACGATTGGCTGCTACCGTCCGGACGAGTAGTCATCAGGCGAACATCTGAGGCAGCCCAAGCGTGCCCGGTCAGTGTCTTCAGACGCCAGTGCGGTGGCATGCCTTCCTCGAAGATCGACAGTTGGATGCGGCCATGACCGGTATCGATTCGATGGGTTTCATCATGATGACCATGACCATGACCATGACCATGACCATGACCATGACCATGACCATGACCATGGCCGTGCTCGCCGTGGTGGTGATCATCACCTTGCTCGAACTTGAACATCTGCTCGCCGCGCCAAGTACGCCAGAGCATCCATAGCGCAATCACGATAATCAGTGCAGAAGAGGCAATCTGGAAGTACGGCTCAGTGGTTTGCGCATCCAGGCCTTTGCCCAGGTACATGCCGCCGATGGCGACCAACCACACCACTGCGGTATGCGACAACGTCGCGGCCAAACCTAACAAAACAGCCTGTTTGACCGAGCCACGGATGGCCACGATGAAGGCCGCCATCATGGTTTTGGAATGTCCCGGCTCCAGGCCATGCAAGGCGCCGAGCAGGATCGCGCTCGGGAAATACAGCCAGGCGTGAGCCCCGCCTTGTTGCAGCAGTTCAGCGAAATTGGGCATGTCTGACCTAGAGGTACTTGGTGATTTGCTTGAAGGCTTCCAGTGGTGCGCGTTCGCCATTGCCTAGCGCCGAAACGGTGTCCTCCAGGCAGTGATCGATGTGATCCTGGATGAGCGTACGTTTGGCTTGGCACACTGCTTTTTCAACCGCATGCAGCTGCTGGGCGATGTCAACGCACTCACGACCTTCTTCGATCATGGTGATGATGCCGCGTAAATGCCCGTCCGCCCGCTTGAGACGTTTGATGATCGCCTCGTGACTTTGGTGGGTGTGGGGATGGCTGTGTTCGTGTTCGTGCTCACTCATGACTTGAGCCTCAGGTCTCAATGAATTACGCTGGCATCCTATCCCCCCTAGGGGGATGCGGTCAAACGCGTAAAAGCCCTATAAACCGAGTTGAAACCCTAACGCCATGTTCAGCAGAACACTGACAACTACGGTGGTAATCGCGCTTGCTCTCGCCATGTTGGTGGCTTGGGCCGGGCATACCTATTCGTTATCAGTGGCGTCGAAACAGCCAGCCTGGGAGATCACGCAAGACGCCCATCACTCCCACGGCGGAGAGGCTTCATCCAGCTACTCGAATCTTTCAGATCACTACCATTCGCCATTGACCCCTGATCACCAGCACGAAACACCGCAACTCACAGCGGCGTTGATGCTGGCGACATCCCCAATACTATCCATCCGGGTCGATGCGCTTCGAGACTCTATTCCCCTGCCGCCGATATTCTTGATCGAGCGTCCACCCCGTCCTTCGTTCGCATCTTGACCTTGGTCGCACTGCGGCCTTCGATCTCTGCAACGTAGGATTGATATATGCATTCGTACTCGATGAGCGGCGTCGGCGCGTTTACTGCGCCTTTGCACCGCCCCGTATTGCTGTTGTTTTTACTTGTCGCTGCACTTTTCCTGGGAATGCCCGAGGCAATGGCTCACGCCGTCGCGGAGGGTGACAAAGGCTTCATTCAGGAAAGCTCCGGCGTCATGTTGCTGCCCTTCATCTACATGGGCGCTAAGCACATGATGACCGGGTACGACCACCTGCTGTTTTTGTTCGGGGTGATCTTCTTCCTCTATCGCCTGAAAGACGTGGGGCTCTACGTCACGCTGTTCGCTGTAGGCCATTCGGTCACGCTGCTGCTTGGCGTACTTACAGAGGTCAGCATCAGCTCGTACATCATCGACGCCATCATCGGCTTCTCGGTGGTGTACAAGGCGCTCGACAATCTGGGCGCATTCCAGCGCTGGTTCGGTTTCCAACCCAACACCAAAGTGGCCACGCTGATCTTCGGCTTGCTCCACGGTTTTGGTCTGGCGACGAAGATCCAGGAGTACGAGATCTCATCTGATGGCCTGATTCCGAACCTGATCGCCTTCAACGTTGGCGTTGAGATCGGCCAGCTGCTGGCCCTCAGCGCGATTCTCATTTTGATGGGTTATTGGCGGCGCACCGGCAGTTTTTGGCGCCACGCCTATACCGCCAACGTCGCCATGATGAGTGCCGGTTTCCTCCTGATGGGTTACCAGATCACCGGCCTGTTTGTCTCCGCGTAAGGAATTCTGACCATGTTCAATACTCCGCTTCCAACTGTTAATGAATTACCAAGCACTCGCAAACTGGTGCGCTCCACTGTTATTGCCCTGCTGACTGCGGTCGGCCTGCTGGTGACAGTGGTTATGCCTTCGGAATATGCCGTCGATCCAACGGGTGTGGGCCGAGCACTGGGACTGACCCAAATGGGCGAATTGAAGATCATCCTTGCTCAGGAAGCTTTGGCGGATGCCGCGCCACCGCAAGCTGCTGCTCCGCAGGTTGCGCAAGTCCAGCCTGTTGCGAAACCTGTTGCTCAGCCGGCGCCCACACACACGTCTGCTTTGAAGACTAATCAAATGAGCGTCACTCTCAAGCCAGGTGAAGGGACGGAAATAAAGCTCGAAGTCTTGAAGGGCAAGTCTGTTAGCTACGAATGGACTGCGGTTGGCGGGCCTGTGAACTTCGATACCCATGGCGAACCCTACAACGGTGAAAAGGGTTACTTCCATAGCTACAGCAAGCGCAAGCAGGTCAAAAGTGACAAGGGTGAATTTACCGCCATTTTTGATGGCACCCATGGTTGGTTTTGGCGTAATCGCAGCAGCAATGACGTGACCATTGCACTTAAAACCAACGGCGATTACTTGAGCGTCAAACAGTAATTCAGAACAGCGATGGCTGTCCTGCTGCCGAAATCCAGCGTTCAGCCAGCACCAGACCATTTATTTCCAAATTATGAAGAGTCCCTCCATGAAAACCCCAACCACTCTGTTTCGCTCGATGCTCCTGATCTGCTTCTTCGGCCTGATGACGGCATGCGGCGGTGGTGAGAAAGGAGAAACCTCCGAGTCCGCTGAACACGGACACTCTCACGAGTGACACCCTGAATAGAACAAGGCCGCAGTTGCGGCCTTGTTTGTGTCTACATCTCAACCTGCGTACCCAGTTCGATCACTCGGTTCAGCGGCAAGTTGAAGTATCTAAGGTTGCTGTTGGCGTTCTTCAGCAGAAAAGCGAACAAGCCCTCTCGCCAACGAGCCATCCCTATACGCTTGGTCGGGATAACCGTCTCGCGGCTAAGGAAGTAGGTTGTACGCATCGGACTGAAGTCCAGCTCACCCAAGTGACAAAGACTCAAGGCTGCGGGTACGTCAGGTTCCTCGATAAAGCCAAAGTGCAGGCTAACTCGGAAAAATCCCTCACCGTAAGCCTCGACCTCGAAGCGCCGATCAGCTGCCACACGCGGGCTGTCTTCAGAGACCACCGTGAGCAAAACCACCTGCTCGTGCAGAACCTGGTTATGCAGAAGGTTGTGCAAGAGCGCATGAGGGACAGCATCAGATCTGGCCGTCAAAAACACTGCCGTACCCTGCACGCGATGCGGTGGCTGCGAACGGATGCTGCTGATGAACAACGGCAGAGGAAGTGCGGTCTCGTCCAAGCGCTCGACGATAATCTTCCGCCCTCGCTTCCAAGTGGTCATTAAGATGAACAGGCCGATGCCGGCTATCACGGGGAACGCACCACCCTGAAAAATCTTTGGCGCGTTGGCCGCGAAATACAGACCGTCTACTAGCAGAAAGCCCAGCAGCAATGGGATGGCCAGCCATCGCGGTGTTTTCCAGAGGAGAAGCACTACAGCCGAGGACAAGATGGTCGTGATCAGCATGGTGCCCGTCACTGCAACCCCGTAGGCGGCAGCCAAGGCACTGGATGACTCGAAGCCAATCACCAGCAGCACTACACCGACCATTAACGCCCAGTTGACCGTGCCTATATAAATCTGCCCCTGCTCTTGGCTGGAGGTGTGCTGGATGAACATCCGAGGGACGTACCCTAGCTGGATGGCTTGGCGCGTCAGGGAAAACGCACCGGAGATGACGGCTTGAGAAGCGATGATCGTAGCCAGTGTGGAAAGCGCGACCATCGGCAGCAGTGCCCAGCTCGGCGCAAGTAAATAGAACGGGTTGCGCACAGCCTCTGGGTTTTCCAGGATCAAGGCGCCTTGACCAAAATAATTAAGTGCCAGCCCCGGCAACACCAACATGAACCATGCCCGAGAAATCGGCTTGCGGCCAAAATGCCCCATGTCGGCATACAGTGCTTCAGCACCGGTCAATGCCAACACGACCGCGCCTAAAATCGCTACACCCATGCCAGGATGAGCAACAAAGAACTGCACCGCCCAAACAGGGTTTAGCGCTTGCAGCACCTCGGGCCGCTGCAAAATGCCGTGGATGCCGAGGGCACCCAACACCACAAACCACAACACCATGACCGGGCCAAACAGAATGCCGATTCGGGCTGTGCCATGTTTCTGTATCAAGAACAGCGCAACGAGCACGATCACTGATATCGGCACCACCCAGTGCTCTATTCCGTCAAATGCTAACTGTAATCCTTCGACTGCAGAGAGCACCGAAATAGCTGGGGTGATCATGCTGTCACCGTAACAAAGTGCAGCACCGAACAGACCGAGTAGAACCAGTATCTTGCTCATGTGTGGGTAAGGTGCAGCTGCGCGGCGGGCTAACGCAGTCAAAGCCATGATGCCGCCTTCGCCCTGGTTGTCGGCACGCAAAATGAACAATACGTACTTGATCGAGACTACCCAGATCAGTGACCAAAAGATCAACGACAGAATGCCTAGCACGCCATCGTGATTCACCTGAACCCCGTAATGCCCGGAAAAGACCTCTTTCAACGTGTAGAGGGGGCTCGTGCCAATGTCTCCGTAAACCACACCTACAGCAGCGACGAGCAAGCCCACCCCTGATGCTTTGGATGGGGAGTCTACGTGTGTAGCGGTCGCGGTCTCACTCAAGGTGGCGCCCTCTCAATTAGCGGGGAGTAACTGCATGCCATCCTTGGGCAATACGTTTTTCCAGGGCCAACTGCAAAGCTAGGCGCATGGACGATATAAAAAATCGCGGCCAGTATCGTGGTGAGCAAAAAAATCTACCGTAAAGAAATCGTAAAAACTCAGGCTGGTTTTTCTCGACATTCTGGGTGTGAGTCAAGCCGAATCTAGTCAGAAGGCAGAGCTATAAGCGATTGGCGGAGGAGCTCCGATTGACCGGTTGAGCACCTTTGATTTACCGCCCTCAATTACTCGGGCGATTGCTCGACAGTCATCTTTATCTTCCTACGGTGGGGTGGCGCACGTACCTCACTGCTTGAAGCCGACACTCAATTTATTCCCGTTCCGACCGAATCAGTTCCATCGAAAAGGCCTACACTTTAGGCCGCTACACAAAACTTTTAGAAAAATAGATCGGATACAGGAACGATCTTATGCACGAAGATTGGGAAAAACTTCCCCCGATAGAAGGGTTGGTAATCGTAGTTGAGGACGACCCATCAATTCGCTTGCTGACTGTCGATATTTTATCGGAGGTCGGTATGCGCACGTTGGATTTCAGCACTGCAGATGAGGCCTTAACCCACCTGCTGAGCACGTCCGATAGCTGCCCTCTGGTGATTGCAGATCAAGGGCTGCCTGGTGAACTTCAAGGTGCAGATTTCATAAAAATCATTAAGGAGAAATGGCCCACGACAGCCACAATTCTTACATCCGGCTACGCGCTGGATCCGTCGATGGTTCCATCTTCAACAATTTACCTGGGTAAGCCTTGGTCTATGACCGAGCTGATGATGGCTGTCGCAAAACTGCTCCGGCCAGGCGATCCGCGTCTTAAGACGTCATGAAGGCTAGGTTTAAGACTTTTCCTATCTGGACGCCATGGTAGGTAATCCAAATCTAGAACAGGGCTGTCAGACGGGCGACCGTCAAGGCTCAATGCAAGGTCGGACTGTAGAAAGCAACCTAGTCCAAGCGTCATATGCGCCTTTGTGGCAAATCACTGCTTCGTCCCAACGGGCGCCTGAGACTTCCTTCGCCACCACCAGCATCATTAGGTGATTTGTCGCCCCATCGAGAGCCACTAGAAGGTGGTGAGAATTGAATCGGAATTCATCGAGATTGAACATGATGTCACTTCGGCGGTAGGACTGGCTCGGTACTACGAACCGCTATTCCTATGAGCTCATTTTGGGCTACATATTGGAGGCTGCATAGTGTGCAAGAAACCCTCTCGGCGGAATTTGGCACGGCTCAAGGTCATCTCACGTAAGCGTCTGCAGGACATATCTTGCCTGGCTAAGTTTGGTGTGGAGCCAGCATACGAGCGAAGGTTAGTGCGCTGTGAACCAACTGGGGTGTAGCACAGGGAAATGTTCCTTCAGCCAAGCCACAAATGCGTCGACCTGAGGAGCAAGATGCGTCCTGCTTGGATAAAGCACGGAGACCAAGCGCGGCTTTGGGCGATGCTCACTGAGCACCTCAACCAGTTCTCCACTTGCGAGGAAGGTCTCAACGGTAATCCCCGGAGCTTGAATAATGCCGAAGCCGGCAACACCACATTGAACGTAGGCATTTGACTCATTCACAGTGATACCGCCACGGGGGGTGTGAGGATGATCCTCGCCGTCCACCGAGAAGTGCCAAGGGAGCGGCCTGTTGCTTTGACCGGAAAGGAAGCTGACACACCGATGGTTTATTAGACCTTGCAGTGTTGTAGGTGCCGCGAACGCTTGGAGATAACTTGGGGACGCACAGGTCACCATGATGGCGGTGCCAATTTCTCTGGCCACCATACTTGAATCTGGGAGGTCACCAATTCGCACTACACAGTCGATGCCCTCGGCTACGAGATCTACCATACGGTCGGTCACGCCTAGCGCAAGCTCGATTTCGGGGAATGCCTCGGTAAATCTCCTAAGGCTTTCCATGAAGCTGTGCTGGGAAAATGCAGTGGGGATATCAATTCGAAGCCGTCCTCGCAACGTCGATCCACTGCGGTCGAACATGGAAGTGGTTTCTGCGATGGTTGCCAAAATCTCTTTGACGCGTTCGTAAAACCGCTCGCCCTCAGCAGTCAGTTTTACCTTGCGAGTAGTGCGTTGGAAGAGACGGACACCCAGCGAAGCTTCCAGATCCTGAATGGTGCGCGTGACGTGCGGGCGTCCTGCCTGCAATGCTTCCGCGACTTTCGTGAAGCTCTCTAGCTCCGCTAGCTTAGCGAATACCTGCATCGCCTGTAGAAGCTCCATAACTCTCCCCCGAAATGCATGTGACTGCGATGATTGTTGCTTGCCAGGATAACAATCCTGTTGGTTTCTGCACATTTATCCAGAAGTGGCAAAGCGGAACAATGACTTCAGCGTACAGGGGGGAGCTTTTCCTCCTAAGCACTTCAAAATTGCTGGAGAAAGACAATGAAAGCGTGGCTTCTGAAAGATTTTGGCTTAGAGAATTTGGTACAGGGCGAAACGGAAACCCCCGTGCCCCAAGCTGGTGAGCTGCTGGTTAAAGTAGGCGCCGTATCACTGAATTTCCGGGACAAGGCCATCGTTGACGGTATCTACGAACCTCACATGGTGCCCAAGCCGCTGATCCCCGTCAGCGATGCGGCAGGGACTGTCGTGGCAGTTGGTGATGGTGTCAGCCGCTTCGCTATTGGAGATCGGGTCAACTCACACCTCTACTCGCGCTGGTTGGACGGCATGCCCGGGCCAGATGAACCCAACTACTGCTTCGGCTCACCATTGCCTGGTGGTCTTGCTGAATACATGATCATCCATGAAGACAGCGCGGTACGTGCCCCCGACGACATGTCGGATGAGGAAGCAGCGACCCTTCCAATTGCTGCTCTGACGGCATGGTATGCGCTCGTCGATTATGGCCAGATCGAGGCCGGCCAAACCGTTTTGGTTCAAGGATCTGGAGGTGTTTCTGTTTTTGCGGCACAAATAGCCACAGCTCTGGGGGCCAAGGTTATCGTCACCTCCAGCCGTGATGCCAATCTGGACGCTGTAAAAAAACTGGGCGCTGTTGCTGGTGTGAATTATCGCACCACCCCTGAGTGGGCAGAGGAAGTGCTGAAGCTCACTGACGGTAAGGGAGTAGATCTCCTGCTGGATGTGGCAGGCGGTGACGGCATCAATCAATCGATTGCTGCAACAAAGGTAGGTGGACGTATCGCACAGATCGGCTTTCTGACAGGCCAAACCTCTGCCCTGAACCTGATGCCTATGATTTTCCGACAAACAACGATTCGCGGCATAGCTGTTGCTCCACGCTCGTCATTTGACCGAATGAACGAATTCTTGAATGAGCACAAGATTCGTCCGGTAATCGACCACGTGTATCCATTCGATCAAGCACGCGAAGCGTACGAACATTTGGCCAAAGGCGCCTTTGGTAAGGTAGTAATCAAAGTCGCGCAGGATTAAGCATCTTGGCGTTACGCCGCAAATTTCCGCATTGAATATACGCGGTTAGATGGCCACACCAATTGTGTGGCAGCAGATCGGTAGTCTCACTCGCCCGCTGCGACGGCAGGCGAGTGAGCACGCCCTTCAAATAATCACTCGGATCAATCTCGCTAAGCCGTGCAGACTTGATCAAGCTCATGATAGTAGCCGCCCATTTGCCGCTGCGTAACGACCCTGCATTCGTACCATAGCCCATGGCCGGATCTGGCTCTCTGCCCAATTATTATCAATAGATACAGCCCCGTCATCGAGGTAGCGCGACAGTGCTGCCCAGCGTTTTAGTCTGTAATCAAGCGTTCTGCGGATGGCCGAACATTCCGGTACGAGCTCTCGCTGGCGATCATCCAAGTGTGCGGCCTCTCCATGACGGGGACGGTTTTTTCCTGGTGTATTTGGCGCCGTAGATCCGGCTTCAGGTCGCGGGCTTCGCGTTCGATTTCGAATGGTAGCTGTATGTAGCGCAGGACTTTTTCAGCGAGCATGCGCCTGCTGGTGGCGTGTAGCTCCAAGAACTTGCGCCGGGCGTGGCCACAAGCTTGGACGAAAGGGAGTCATCGTGAATAAGAGGGAACGCCCAGTAAAAATCTGCGCGACCTGCGGTCTTCCCTTTATGTAGGGAAAGAAATGGGCACGCTGCTGGGAGGAGGTTCGCTACTGCTCGGAGCTCTGCCGGCGAAGCAAAAGCTGAACAAACAAAAATCCTTAAAGGGGCCGATATTACCTAGGACACTATTACGAGAGGTTCAAACCCATACCCTCAAACGGCAAATCATTCGTTATAAAGAACATAGTAAAGCCGTTACGGCTTTTTGCCATTATTTCCCCCTGTATTCCCGGTAGGTATTCTTCCGAAATGAAATGACGAGGAGCGCTGGTTAGTGCCGTCCAGCTTGCAGGCTACGAAAGAGCTGCCCCCCTAGTCGGCGTAATCGCCTCAAAGAAGACCCGCTGATCTGATTCAGTGTGCCAATATTTTCAAGCTGCTACCTTGGATTACAAAAGCTCCTCAAAGGATGAATATGCGACTTTCAGATTTTATCCTCAAAAATCTTGAGCTTATTCTGCAAGCCTGGGAGCAATTTGCCAGATCCGTAGATACAGCGATGCCGCCGATGGACTCGCGTGGATTGAGGGATCATGCAGAGTACATTTTGAGGAATGTAGCGAGTGATATGCGGAGGACGCATTCTCCGCTGCCACGGGGTGTCGAATCCCAAAAGCTGGAGGCCACTCCTGAGGATGTCACCGCAGCCCAAGCTCACGCGCAGACTCGCCTTATAGCGGGTTTCACGCTTGATCAGATGGTCTCCGAATATCGCGCCCTCCGTTCGAGTGTACTTAGACTTTGGCTGGCTCGGGGGTACGCGGGTGAAGACCATCAAGTTGAGGACATGATTCACTTCAACGAGGCTGTAGATCAAGCGCTGGTAGAGGCAGTCACCGCCTATGGTATAGCGGCAGAGAAAACGCGAAAGACAGTCCTAGGCGTATTGGGCCACGATCTGCGCACTCCATTAGGCGCTGTGACACTGGGCGCCGATCTGCTGAGGCAGAGTGAAGAATTGGGTAGCCATGGGAAAAGATTAATTTCCCAGATTTCCCTCAGTGCCCAAAACGCCAACCAGATGGTGAACGACCTGCTCGACCTGGCACGCTGCAACCTTGGTACCGGCATCCCTGTACGACCGGAAAAGGCTGATCTCGCGTCCATTTGTAAATCTGTCGTCGATGAACTCTCAATTGCCCATCCCAGCGCGAAAATCCTTTTCAACAAGCCAGGCCCGCTAAAGGGCCATTACGACCCCCAGCGCATCGCTCAAGCCTTCTCAAATCTCATTGGTAACGCCGTGCGCCATGGCGATTCACAGCAGCCCATCAATGTCTCATTAGGCGTTGAAAGCACCAGTACGTTTTTTAGCGTGCAAAATTATGGTGAACCGATTCCCTCCAGTGTGCTATCCACGCTTTTCGATCCGGAGGGTCGCTATTCCCGACATTCCAATAATGATAAAGGAGTATCTTCAGGGCTCGGCTTGGGGCTGTTCATCGCGGCTCAGATTGTAGAAGGCCATGGAGGAACCATTGAGGTCGAATCGACGCTGGAGAAAGGAACGCTTTTCCGCGTCGTATTGCCCCTTGGCTGATGACCAACGTTCAGAATTATGCCCGACGAGTAATCTAAATTATTTGCTTTGCTGTCTATCGATAGCTTTGGTCACAACCGGGATTATCGACACCGTTAAGGGTTGATAATCAAGCAGGGGCCAAAAGGCTCCTGACTTCAGCGATCATCAAATCAATCTTGAATGGCTTGGCCAGTACGGCATTGAACAAGTCAGACCTCTGCATGCCGATGTGTGCTTGTGCGCCGCTCATCAAGATAATCGGCAGGTGACTTACGGATGGTAAGGCACGCACGGCTGTGGCGAACTCGAGACCATCCATGACGGGCATCATGAAGTCCGTAATGATCAGTGATGGTCGCTCGCGCTCCAGTACCTCAAGCCCTATCTGCCCATTGCTGGCTTTCACGACCATGAAGCCCTCGTCCTCCAGCGCATAGCCAAGAATATCTGCGATCAAATACTCGTCGTCGACGACCAAGATGGTGGTCATGTCAATTCAACCCGAATCCAAGACTTAGGATGTAGAACCAGGCAGCGCTGAATGATTAGAAACTGGCGGTTCATTTCTTGAAGCCTTTTTCAGGTCAACGTCTTGGTCACGGATGACGACCTCGAATCGCGAGGGGTCATAAGAGCTATCTCGTACTTTAAGAATTGAAATTGTTCTGCTTAGTTCAGAGTAATTCTCGAAGAAGCGCATGAGTATGAGGTTATCAACGATGCTGGACAGATCGGAGTTCGGAGCGCTGACCTCGGAGCCGAATAAATCTCGCATCTCCCATGAGGCCAACACCGTTACCCCCCTGGATCGCAACTCGTTCATCAAAGCACTGTAGAAGTCGGTGATTCGCGCAGGGTTCGTCGAAACCCGCGTCATCCCGCTTAGGCTATCGATGAACAAACGCTTGATGCCTTTTTCCTCAACCAAACTTAACAGCCGTGCGCCCAAGCCATCCAGCAGGCCTTCGGTGGTGGGTTGCCAAGCAATACTCAGCGCACCGCTCCGTTCCATTCCTTTGATGTCGATCCCAAGCGATTGACCCTTTAGGCGCAAACGCTCTGGGCTTTCATAGAAGCCGAAATGAAGTCCAGGGGCATCAACGGTCGACTCGCTTAGAAACTTAAGGCCCAAGGTTGTTTTGCCGATTCCGGAGGGCCCCATGAGTAGCGTCACGCTGGAACTGTACAATCCGCCGCCGAGAATGATGTCCAATGAGGCAACACCACTGGCGATGCGCGTCATATCGGCGCTGTCATTTGACGAAGGGCGACTGTAAAGGGTCTCCAAGCGTGGATAGACCACCAAGCCGTGGTCGTTGATCTCACACTCATGAAGCCCGGTCAGGGCCCCGCTACCGCGAGTCTTGCGAAGTTGGATACGGCGCACGGAGCGGGTGCCATACAGCTCTTCGCCCATTTCAATGACGCCGTCGACCATCGTGTGCTCAGGGCTGCCGTCGTCTAGCCGGGAACTGGTCAGGAACAACACAGTACAGCCGGCGAATGCGGCATGGCCTTGAAGCTCGGAGATAAATTTCTTGGTGTCGATGGGGGAGTCGGCTTTGGAGCGCGCATTGAGCAATCCATCCACCACCATCACGGTAGCTTTCTGGCGGCTGATCTCCCGTCGCAGCAACTTTACGACTTCATCGAGCCCCTCATTCTCCAGGGTGTCGAAAGCGCTGACAAACTGGATTTCAGCCCCCACCATGGACGCATCGAAAAAGCTCAATGTCGAAAGAAATTGGAAAAGGCGATCATGGGACTCGGCAAGCAATGTAGCGACCAAAACTCGGCCACCATTTCGGGCATGATGGAACCCCAGTTGATTGGCCAAGATGGTTTTACCAGACCCCGGACGACCCTGAATAATATAGGAAGAGCCTGAGACCAGACCTCCCTTGAGCAGAGCATCCAGTCCTTCGATTCCGCTTTGAAGGCGATTTAGCGTTTCCACATTGCGACCCTGATCTGAAACAGGCTGTTGAAGCCGAATATGTGAATGCTAACTCCATTTTCACGTGGGAGCCATCTCACTTTCAGACCCTAGATGAGAGGAGAAATACTTTCTGATACGTGAATTCCATTGATACTGGGGACAACGAAACCGTTGATCGACGCAATGGGCAAACGGATCCACATCCGCCATCACGGTCTCTTCAGTAGAGTACAACCGCTGGATATTTTGAGCCGCTAGGGGGGAGAAGAAAGCGCCGGGAATGCTAGCCTTGGACATCATTCAGTAGCCTCCCAGGGCGGTACACCATCGCGCCCGTGCATAGCCGCTGTGGAATCATACGATCCCGCGAACGCGCAGATCTGCGCTGCGAATTGAATCCTGCGCGACACACCGCTGCTACTTTGCAACCTGAATTAGACTCGCGTGTACGCTTTGCAGTGGGCCGTGCGCCTGATTCTGGCCTCCTCTTTCAACTCGGCCACCAAGGTTGCGATTGCTTGGCTGTTGACCAGCTTGGTTGAATCTAAACCGACGACCGTAAGCTGTTCCCTTTCTGTACTGGCGTCGAGCAACTGAACAGTCATGCGATTGTCCGCGAATATGGAGCAAATGCATTTGGCAGGCAGGAATGCTGTCTCAATAATGTGTCTTAGTTCTAAGTGTGAAAGCATGTGAAATCCCTCTACATTAATCCTTACGCTCATAGCGATTTGAGATGAGAATAAAACTTATAAATCTAAATTCGTTTCGAAGGTTGTCCCGAAGCCGGCGACAAATCTCCGCGACTCAGATCTTCCACAGAACGCGTATAAGCCAACGTGGCCACCTGTATTAAAATTTTCCTCTCTTCCGTACCGATGATTCCCTTTTCTCGAAAATTGTCAGCTAAGCGCAGTAATTCGTCGTATTGATCCTGCGCACCCATTCGGGCTTCCGGATTCACAAGCAACTCATGCCAAGTGGAAAAGGCCTGCACCTTCGGGTCGTCGTTCATGATCAAATCTCCACAGTGATATGAACAATGGATGCCCGTACGCATTGAGGGTTTCCCTTTACACGACGTGCGGTAGTCGATCTCCATATTGCTTCCCTCGAGGACTCATGGTGTCGAAGCTAGACCTACACCAGTCCCTTCTCTTTAAGATCAAGCAGGGCGAGGCTCACGCCAAAAGGGGCCGCAGTGACAATTGATTTGAACGCAAGCCCTTAAGAGCTTTCTATCTAGGTATATGGGCATCGGTAACCAAGGCAATCGTCGTTTGTTATCGACGCCTGGAAGCTAAAGGGACGGAAGATCAGCGCAATGAATAGAGGTAATAGCCAGCGAAAATTTTTCACCGCCCTCAGACCATCTTTGATTCTGACCGGCCTCGGCTTGCTGACTGCGTGCGCCGTTAACACCACACCGTCCTATGTCGTTGCACCGGGTGAGGAAAAGACAGCCACTACGCGCGCACTGGATACCGGTGCCGCTCTACTTCAATCGCGCCCGCCCATCGATGAACTCAATGCCTACCTGGATGGTTTCCATTTTTACAGTGGTCATCCCGAC
The DNA here is from genome assembly GCF_044218815.1 of Pseudomonas sp. A0308. Taxonomy (NCBI): domain Bacteria; kingdom Pseudomonadati; phylum Pseudomonadota; class Gammaproteobacteria; order Pseudomonadales; family Pseudomonadaceae; genus Pseudomonas; species Pseudomonas sp. A0308. The sequence goes on along the minus strand of NZ_CP162581.1, from coordinate 234,194 downwards.
GCTCAAATGGAGGCTCATCACTATTGCTCCATTCTCAATGAGCAGGTGATCCAGTGCGTGATCTATGATGGAAATCGCAAGGATGCGAAGCTCATGGGGGTGGAATACATCATCGATGAGCAGCTATTTGCTAAATTGCCGAACGCTGAAAAAGCGCTTTGGCACAGCCATGTTCATGAAGTGAAGTCGGGCCAACTGATTGCTCCCGGCATTCCGGACGTTGCAGAACATGCGCTTATGGAAAAGCTCATCCATACCTATGGCAAGACTTGGCATACGTGGCACACCGACCTCAACAAAGACCTACCGCTAGGCGTACCGCAACTGATGATGGGATTCACAGCTGATGGCCAGATCAACCAGCAACTGGTAAGCGACCGGGATAAAAGATTTGACGTCGATAGCTCTCGGAAAAAGAACGCCCGTGCAGCCATCCCTGTCCCTCCTATAGACCCAGGTGCTGATGCTTGGCGTAATGGAAAGGGCTTTCAAATCGAAGATCCGACTGGCAATGAGCAGCGGCACTGAATCATCAAGCTGACTGGCTAGCCTTTGGACTTTTCGCGAGTCAGCACTGCCAGAAAAACCAATCACAGGTTCCGTCTAGGGTGATAGATGGGGCAGCTCTGGCGCTGCGTCCGTGTACGTTCAACGAGATGGCCATGGCGACCACTGCCACGCGCTTACGGGATTTATAGCTAGCTGAGTGGTTGCCACCCTTGGAACAAAGATAGAGATTGCTCGCGATCCTTAATCTGGGAGAACCCAACATTCCAGGGTTAGGTAGGCCGCAGAAAATGGAGATTCGGCTAAGCTCGCAATAGGTTTATGAAGCTAGGTTGGTCAGGGAAGATCGTTATGGCATGTAATTTTGCCTCAATGACCATTTGCTAGAACTTCGGTGCATCGCCTGTGGCTTCCGCAATGGTGGCCAAAGCCTCCTCCATATCGGCGATGTTGTCTTGAAGCTTCTGAAAAACCAACAGGAAAGCGCCGTCCACATCCACGGTCTGGTGGCCACGAAGCGCACCTACTCTTTCATCCTCCATCTGCTGAAGAAGGTTGACGCTCTCTCGCAGAGCCAACAGCTGATCAAAGATGGCGCCGATTTGAGCTTGGCTTTGTGCACTCATTGATGCCACCCAAGCCTTGAATTGATCTCCCTTCGATAGGACGTATCGATCTGAGCCGGCACCCGCCTAATGTAGTCCCGCGCGTGCTCCTGCGCATCTGCACTCAAACCAGCAAGATATGAAACGGCGTCATCAACAGTTGGGATCAAACCTTCAATGTCTTCGAATTTGGGCGGCAGTGCAGTCCAAATGACTGCGTCCAATTGGTGAAGGAGTGCCCATTCGGCGATTACTCCCACTGGGGAGCTACTGGTGGTAAAAACACCGATTCCATCCTCCCTGTCCTCTGGAATTTGCTCTCGGACACGCAAGGCCTCGCATGCCTCTTCAAGGTTTTCTACATGCAACACTGCCCAGAGAACGGTGCAAGGATGCGCATTCGCGCAGATCGCCGTCGCGAGCTCTCCACCATCACCGACTCGCGCGAATTCGATGGGCAAATCGGGCCCATCCAAAAACCATTTGCTTGCGAGCGGTAATGCTCCAGGTTTCCAAATCAGGGATCCCCATCCTAGACATGCAATTACCATTGAAGAGTCCCTATGGTTAGACATGCGCGGGCGGGATCGGAAAGCGAACTTCTGGTAAAACTGACTTCTTTGATAAGGATCGAAAGTCTTCTTCGCAGCCGCCCATTAATTTGGATTCGAATCAGCCTTTTGTTTTCCTAGGGTCGGCGGCACGAGGAAAGGTACGTTCCTCTTGAATCGTCCCATCCTCTTTGTGGATTTTCAGAGAGGCTGTTTTACCTTGCAGAAATTCGCTGGCTATTTCAGTGATTTCCGCTTTCGTAGGGGCCGTCTTGGAAGCACGTTGCGCGCCCTCTTTGACAAGCTCCCAAGCGTTTTCTTTTTTCGTGATGTGGTAGTTATCCATGGATCACCTCGACATGATTAATCGACAACAGCTAGTAAGGTTGACCATCGTCGAACTGGAGAGTTTGAAAGGATTGGCGAAGAAACTAATGCTGCCTACGACTGCGTGTGCGCCCCCCACAACGACGTTAACGAGCGGATTAATTGACCTAGGTGCGCTCCAGGCTAGCCTTGGCGTTTCGGTTTGCGAACCTCGGTGCCATCTCTTCATCCTCATACCGCCGGCTAAGAAATTCACGGATCAAGACGGCAGTTCGGCTAGCGCTGGTCACCACAAAGAAGTGCCCCTCTCCCTTCAGAAGGCGAAGTTCTGAACGTCGAATTGTGCGGCGCAGGATATGGGCGTTGTATGCCTGTATTAACGGATCGCGGTCGCCGGTAAGAATCAGCGTGCGTTGAGGAAGCCGGGACAACCGAAGCAGGCTTGTCCATCCGATCAAGGCTGCGAGCTGGAAATAGTAGGTTTGCGGATTAACAGAGAGCATGCCTTTCATCACACCGAACCGCAGCAATGTGTGAATTGAATTGCGGGAGCTATCTTGCTCGCGCATTTTGGCGTTTTTACTCGTACGGAAAAAATCCATAACGTCAGCAGGCTTCATCAACAGCACTGGGCCGGGAGAGGTTGCCGCGAGGATCAGCCTGCGTACCATGCTCGGGTGACGAAGAGCGAATTCTTGAGCCAATGCACCTCCCCAGCTCACCCCGAACACATCGACCTGGTCGATTCCCAATTGCTGGAGCATCTCTGCAATCACGTCGGCATGGCGTGGCAGGCGAATGGGCCAACGGGGCATTTGCGACTTGCCGACCCCTGGCACGTCCAGCGTGATGGTCATGAAGTTGTCCAGTTCATCGCGCAGCGAATCGAAGGTACGAATCAAGCCACCCAGACCATTGAGCAAAAGCAGCGGCGAGCCCTGACCGCAGATCGAAACGTTCAACTGCAAGCCCTGCGTGGTTAGCCTGTGGTTTGCCATGATTTCTCCATGCTGCACGCAACTGGGAGGCAGTGTAGATGAGAGTTAGCAGGAGGGTCTGAAGAGCAATGCAGCTGCTTCCCTCATAAAAATCTCAATGGTTTTCGGCCCAATCCCTTCAAATTCAGATAGCCGCTTTTCGAAGGCCTTACGATCTGCGCTTGCCGCGACGATGTTGCTGACCTTGCCGTGATATTCAGCATTCATCTTGTTAGCCAATGCCAATAACCGCGACGCGGTGGTCTCGTCGTAACGGACGTAGTGAGCCTCACCAAGCATCATGACCAACTGGCGGTGAGTGCAACTCGCCAATTTGTGCGGCGTATCCCGATGGTGTTTCACGACGATCACCTGGTACGCCTTGGCGGCAATCGACCCCTGGATTCTTTTGCCCATCAGGAAACTGGCGATCAGCCATTTGAACAAACCGGGTTCGTTCGCACTTTGAAGGTCAATTTGTAAGTCATGTGCGCTGATGATTTTGCTCACTTGATCAACCTTCAAATAATGTCTCAATGTAGACCCGGCGCTAGCGCGAATGATCCAACTGAGCGAGGCACCAATAAAGGAACCCTTCCTCTTGTGCGACGCCTAATGTTTGACCCCTAGGATTTGAGATAGACGAAATGCACATATCCGAGACAGTTCAAGTCATGGAATCGCTATCAGCCCACGATGCAAACCTTAAGCTTCGCGAAGGCTGGTCATTGATTTCTGTGGTCGTCACAACCCACCCAAATGGTCAGCTGCATCCTTGCTACATTCTCGGCAAATCGAAAACCTCATCCAGCCATCAAGGGCCCGATTGAATAGGGCGGCATCGATATAGAAATTCACTTTGCTGAACCGTAACGGAGGAAAACTTGGCTTATCTGGATTGGATTCAATGGCCCGCGATGGTTGTTACCGTTCTCGCTGCATGGCTAATCGGATCGCAGCGGCCAGGAAGGCGGATGATTGGGTTTGTATGCTTCAGTGTGAGCAACGTGTTGTGGGTGATTTGGGGACTTGACGCAGACGCGTATGCATTGATCGTATTACAGGTTTGTCTATTCCTGATGAACCTTCGAGGGCTAAAGAAAAATTCGAAGGGTAAAGAAAACGAGCAGTCTCAGGATTGACGGTGACCATCGAAATTCTTCTTAAAGCCACGCGCATTCATCCCCAAAAGGATGCACTCAAGGAGGATCAGTGCGTAGGCATCAGCGTGAAGCCCCCAGATCACCCAAAGCGCATTACCGGTGATAAATCCCCAAAAGGCGATCATGCGCCGGTGCGCTCGTTGCGAACCGATGAACCACGCTGAGGCTATGACAACACCGATTATTAACGTCACCTCCGACGACCTGAGTTACTGACTCCTGCAGTCGACCCACTTCCGCTCCATTAGGTTTAAAAAATTACGAACGTACCAACATAGGCGACCGCTAGTCATTTGCGTCGATATCACTCTGAACTTACTTTCCTCGATCCTCCTCTCCCACTTACCATCCAGCTGAAGTAGGTAAGACGTTATGAGAGCACTCACCTATCACGGCGCGCACAGCGTCAAAGTCGACACGGTTCCCGATCCGGTTATCGAGGAAAGTGATGACATCATTCTTCGAGTTACCGCGACGGCGATATGCGGATCTGACCTCCATCTCTATCGAGGAAAGATCCCAACTGTCGAGCATGGCGATATCTTCGGGCATGAGTTCATGGGGATCGTCGAAGAGGCAGGCTCAGCGGTCACCGCCGTACAGCCAGGCGACCGCGTGGTAATTCCCTTTGTAATCGCCTGCGGCAGCTGTTTCTTCTGCGCGATGGATCTGTTTGCGGCCTGCGAAACAACAAATACGGGGCGCGGAGCGATCATAAATAAAAAGGCGATACCACCAGGAGCCGCGCTGTTCGGCTTCAGTCATATGTATGGCGGTGTGCCTGGCGGGCAAGCCGAATACGTGCGCGTGCCGAAAGCCAACACCGGGCCGTTCAAAGTGCCGGGGACGCTGTCGGATGAAAAGGTTCTTTTCCTTTCAGACATCCTTCCAACTGCTTATCAGGCTGTAACGAACGCAAGGATTGGTAACGGCTCAAGCATCGCCATCTACGGTGCAGGCCCCGTCGGATTGTTGAGCGCGGCGTGTGCAAGGATGCTCGGTGCCGACCAAATTTTTATGGTCGATCACCATCCTTACCGCTTGGCTTACGCGCAGAAAACATATGGTGTAATTCCGATCAACTTCGATGAGGACGACGATCCTGCAGATACGATCATTCGGCAAACCAAAGGAATGCGGGGAGTTGATGGCGTGGTGGATGCAGTTGGGTTTGAAGCAAAAGGTAGTACGACGGAAACCGTTCTCGCGACACTCAAGCTTGAGGGAAGCAGCGGTAAAGCTTTACGTCAGTGTATCGCTGCGGTCAGACGCGGAGGCGTTGTAAGCGTACCAGGCGTCTATTCTGGGTTCATTCATGGCTTTCTTTTCGGTGATGCTTTCGACAAGGGGCTGACCTTCAAAATGGGTCAGACCCATGTGCATCGTTTCCTACCTGAGCTCCTCGACCACATCGAGACAGGTCGTCTCTCACCGGAAGTCATCATCAGCCATCGCATGTCACTGGAACAGGCCGCCGAGGGATATAAGATTTTCGATAAAAAAGAGGAGGATTGCCGAAAGGTGATTCTGACTCCCGGAACAAATTATGTAGTTGAACCGGAGATCGATGCAAGCACGACTGCCATGACTAACTAGAGCTCATAGAGCATCAAGGACGAGACTACCCGGGACTTCATCGGGCGTCTCGTCTTGGCGTTTGTGGTTAGTTTAAAGTGAAAGTCATCGCCTCCACGTCCGTCTCATGTTGTTTCATGACACTTGACGAGTTCTACCAATCTAACGCCATCGATTGAACCCTACTCCGCTGGTTCATTGGCCCCTGCGTGACAGCAATCGCATCATTAGAGACGGCATGAAGCAAGGAACCATCACTCCATGGCGTTGAACTCATCTGTCGTGGGTGTCGTCTAGCATACAAATGAAGCACAAAAATTATGCTTTAAATACCTGGCGTCAGAGGACATATCCATGACCAAGCGCGCACGTTTGAATTACTTAAACGACACCCTTTTTGGCCCTATCGCCAAAACTATTGATTGCGACGTAGTCATCACTCCCATCACGCCAGGTGCCTTTCAGGTGCAGGTGCTATCCCCAGTACCTGATGATCTACACAAGGCTCACTCCTTGACCATGATTCTCTCTTCGGGAGAACGCTTGAACGGTACGGTGGCCCACGCCCGCAGACTGGATAATACTGATTTGGAGTTGCAGATCAATGTATGAAATTCCATTGCCACATCAGGGTTTCGGAGATCCTTGAATGAACAAACCGCGAGCTGAGACAGCTACCGTCCAAACCCTGATGTTTGAACGCAACCAATGGGTTCCCAACAACCCGAGCCTGCCGGCACTCATTTACCCCAACGCGATTGCAATTCAGGGCGATGATCCAGCTGTGCTGTTCGAGCAAACCTTCATCGCCAATGGCTGGCCACCACAATGGCGATATGGGATTTACAGCTACCACCACTACCATGCCGAAGGTCATGAAGTGCTTGGCATCGCCAGCGGTCGAGCTAGGCTGATGCTGGGCGGCCCGGAGGGTCATGTACTTGAAGTCAGTGCAGGCGACGTATTGCTATTGCCTGCCGGCACCGGCCATTGCAATTTAGATTCAAGTGAAGATTTTCTGGTAGTCGGTGCCTATCCGCCGGGGCAATGTGCAGATATCTGCCGAGAGGCCCCCACCAATGCTCAACTGGCGAGCATCGACACGCTGCCGTTTCCCGACCAGGATCCGGTGCAAGGGTCGCAAGGCGCCGTACACCGGTATTGGGCTGGCCAGCGTTGAGTTGAGAAGTCAATCACGAACGGCGCGAACCTTTCCGCTGAACACTCTGAAGCCGTAGGTGTTGTAGAGGAGCGTCACCGGGATCAGCACGGCGAACCCGACCAACATGAAAATCTGACTGGTGGGACTTGAAGCTGCCTGTCGCAAGGTCAGGTTAGGCGGGACAATCAACGGAAAGAGCGCTGCGATCATCAATGCGAACGCCAAGATGAAAATTCCCAGTGCGGTGAATAGCGGCAGATATTGCCGGCGGCTTCGAAAGCTCAAGGCGAAACTGAACAGCAATGCAGTAAGCAGCATTGCCGCCGGCAACCAGATAAGTCGATTGGAAAGCCGTTGCGCATATTGAGCATCCAGCGTCGCTGTCCAGACCACCAGCACGGCCAAAAGCATTATGGTCACGATGGCCAACGCCCTTGCCTGTCGACCTGACCTACATTGCAGATCGTCGACAGTACGCCAATACAGCCAGCAGGCGCCCAACCACATATAACCCACTACGAGCACAGCGCCGCAATACAGCGGAAATAGGCCCCACCACTCCCAGCCGCTCCCGCTGTACTGCCCATCCTGATTCGGCACCCCTTGTACAAGCGTTCCCAACACAATCCCCTGAGTTGCCCCAGCCAGCAGTGAACCTATCAGCAGCAAGCCATCGACCATGCGCTTCATACGACAGCTTCTCGAGTAATCACGAAATTCCAGCGCGACCGCGCGAAGAATTAATGCCAGGAACATCGCGATAAACGGCCAATAAAGCGCCGGCAGCAGGACAGCGTAAGCCAGCGGAAACAACGCCAGCAGACCGCCGCCACCGAGCACTAACCACGTTTCGTTAGCGTCCCAAATCGGAAGGATAGTCACCGCCATGGTACGTCGGTGCTTACTGCAACGAGTAAGGCCCAGCAGCACCCCCACACCAAGATCAGTGCCATCCAACAGCACGTAGTTCAAAACCGAAAACCCCAGTGCGGCAGCGGACAATAGCGTTACCCAGTCATTGTCCATCATGGATGTTTACCCTCGGATTTACCCGTTTCGTCAGCCAAAGAGGGTTGAGGCCCAGGCTCGTCTTCGTGAGGTGGCTCCCGCAAAAGTCGCAGCAGTACCCAGAAACCCACGCCGAAGATCACCAGATAAAACGACAGGATTGTCCACGTTGCCCCTACCACCTGCTGACGAGACACCGAAGACAGACTGTCAGCAGTTCGCATCAACCCGTAGACAGTAAAGGGCTGACGGCCTACCTCTGTCACAACCCAACCACTTAGCATCGCCAGAAATCCAGCAGGCGCCATTAGCACACTCCCTCGGAGCATCCAACGGGCAGAGTACAAGCGATGCCGCCAGCGTAATACCATACTGATTAACCCCTGCCCCAGCATCAACAGCCCCAATCCGACCATGACACGGAAAGCGAAGAACACGGGTGGCACAGGTGGTATGTCCTCAGGCGGGAATTCATCAAGCGCTTTAATTGTGCCGCTCAGGTCATGCCGCAAGTACAACGAAGCTACGCGCGGAATCGCTACTTCCCAATGGTTGCGTCGCTCAGCCATATCTGGAATGGCGAATAAACGTAATGGTTCCCCCTCTCCTACCGCCGGTCGTGTCCAGGAACCTTCGATGGCTGCAACCTTTTGTGGCTGAACTTTAAGGCTGTGCTCACCATGCAGATCGCCCACCAGTAGTTGCACAGGCGTCAGCAACGCAACCACCCACAACGCCATGGAGTAGGCAAGCCGGGCTCGCGGGTTCTGTGGCACACGCATCAACTGCCAAGCGCTAACACCAGCTACCAGCGAGGCGCTGCCTATAATCGCGGCCAATGTCATATGCACAAGCCGGTAAGGGAACGAAGGATTGAAGATGATCGCCCACCAGTTTTCGGCAATAAAACGTCCACCGGCTCCAATTGAATAGCCGGCGGGTGTTTGCATCCAGGAGTTGGCTGAAAGGATCCAAAAGGCGCTGATCAAAGATCCAACTGCGACCGCGCAGGTGGCGAGGAAATGCAGCCTAGGGCCCACCTTCTTCAACCCGAACAACATGATGCCGAGAAAACCCGCTTCTAGGAAAAATGCCGCCAGTACCTCGTAGAACATCAACGGCCCAAGAATGTCTCCCGCCTGGGTCGAGAGGCGTGACCAATTCAATCCGAATTGGTACTCCAAAATCAGACCCGACGCTGTGCCTACCGCAACGGTGAGCGCAAACACTTTTAGCCAGTAAAGGTATACATCCAAGTAGATCCTTCGCCTGCGCCACAGCCACAGTGCCTCCAGCACCATGAGAAAATTGGCCAAGCCAATGGTGAAGGCTGCCAGCACGATATGAAAGCTTATGGTAATCGCGAACTGGGCACGCGCTGCCATAAGCGCCGAATCAATCGCATCCATACAGCCCTCTAATCATTGGCCTGCATTTGCGGAAATTTTCGTAACACAAGCTCGTAGCTTAGCTACGCGAAGAGTCAAATGGATGCATCGATACAGGCGTAGCACCTGTCTGAAAATATTGCCAGTTGACTCTTCCTGACTAATTGGCGGTCAAAAAAGTAAGGAAAATCGTTCTCACGCCGATTCTCGCTTCCTGGAACGTAAATTTACTTCATTTTTTTTCGTGCCGTTTTTATTAAAAAATTTATCGTTTCCATCGCACACGTCACTCTCGACGGAAGTTCGCTTGAGCGCTGTTTCAAGCTGCTCTCGAGCAAGAAACCAATAAAAAAGGTCAGCGTCCTCTGGGCAAGCATCCTTTACCCAGAGTGCATACGCCCTTTCGCGAATTACCGATTCATCAATCATCGTTTTCTCCTGCTTGGCTATCCTAGAGCTAGTTAGGAAAATTCGGCACCATGGATCAGCGCATCAAGCTCGCCATAACTGGATCGAGCTTGAATTGATCATAATTTTCTATCGAGGCTGGTCGACGAAATCTCGCCTCTGTCGACCAGCACGTTTGCTGATACCGTTTATTTAGAATTCATGGTCGCTGCTTGATTACCACCTTGCTCCGCAATCTTGGTCAGTTTCTCGTCCGCACCTTTTTCTTCAGTAAGCGTCGCTGCTAATAAAGCTGCCGCGTCGTCGAGCTTTAGATGCTTGGCCATTGCTATGAGGGTGCCGTAGGCAGCAATTTCATAGTGCTCCACCTTTTGAGCCGCACCGATTAGTGCGGCGTCGAGTACGGCGCCTTTGTCGATTTCTTCCAGCAGCTCTTTCGACTCTTCGACGAGCCCCTCCATGGCCACGCACTTCATGCGCTTCAGCTTGATACCGGTCAGCTCGACCAGTTGATCGATGCGCTCAATCTGGCCTTGGGTTTCTTCCAAGTGTGAGGTAAAGGCATCAGCCAACAATGGATTGGTCGCCGCTTTCGCCAAGCGCGGCAAGGCTTTGGTGATCTGCTTTTCCGCACTGTAAACATCAGAGAGTTCATGGATAAATAAGTCTTCGACAGTTTTTCTAGCCATTTCTAAACTTCCTTCTGGTCAGCATTAGCGGCGCCTGGTAAGCGTCCGCGTTGGATCAACATGCATGCAAAATTTGCCGTGCATAAAAACTGACCAGCCTGATTTAAAAGGCGTTCCGAAAATTTTCAGGGTTACGGATAAAAGGCTTGTCGCTAACCCAAAGCGGTATCGAGGAACATCATCACGCCAAATCCGAGCATCAGTCCTAAGGTCGCCGGGGTCTCATGACCATTGCGATGAGTCTCCGGAATGACCTCATGAGACACCACGAAAATCATGGCTCCAGCTGCCAAGCCGAGCGCAATGGGATAGCCCAATGCAAAGCTGCTAGAAATTCCCAATCCAACAATGGCGCCCATGGGCTCCATCAAGCCTGAACCCACTGCTATAAGCGCTGCATGAAGCGCTGAGATGCCTGTCACCCGTAGCGCCAGCGCGACAGCTAAGCCTTCGGGAATATCTTGAATGGCGATAGCGGTGGTCAGCGGGAGCCCAACCTTCATGTCGCCGTTCGCGAAGCTCACTCCAATGGCCATGCCTTCCGGCAAGTTATGCAATGTGATTGCGAGGACGAACAACCAAACACGATTGATACGCTGCGCGTCCGGCCCCCGGCGTCCGCTTTTCTCATGTTCGTGCGGGACAAAACGATCAAGCCCGACCATCAGCGCTACGCCTAGTCCCAATCCCGCAACAACTACGCAGGCTGCGAGCAACTGGTTACCGAAAAGCACCTGAGCTGCTTCGATACCAGGGAGAATGAGTGAGAACGAACTGGCGGCCAGCATCATGCCGGCTGCGAAGCCAAGCATGATGTCTTGGGTACGAGCGTTGATATCCCGTACCGCTATTGCTGCTACAGCTCCAAGAGCTGTAGCGGCGAAGCCCGAAAGGCCGCCCCAAAAAGCGAGGTAGAGATTTGCCTTGTTGGCGCCGACGAATGCTCCATAGCCCGCTGATCAGCAGGAAGACTGTCACAGCAATCAATATCGACCAGAAGACTCGTCCACCCCACCCGAAGTCCGAGAGGCGGGCGAGTAAGGAGCGAATTGGCGCGCCTGATGAGATCAATGGCTCGGGCATGGCAGCCTCTTATTTTCTTGAGTTCGTCTTCTCAGCGAATCCAGATAGCGACCGCAAGAACTGCCTGGATACACGCTGCGCGTCACGCTCGAAAGTGACGCTGGTGGAGTAGAATATCTCTGGAACTGTTAGATTTTGATGCGCCGATTTTTTGATAACCATGGTATGAGTCTCCTCCGAATCAGATGGAAAACCGCACGCCAGATGGCGTGCGGTCACGTCGTCAAGGTTGTGGTTCGCCTTGCACACCTGCCCCCAAGTCCGCACCCGTTATAGGGTTGCTATCTGGGTCGGACATCGTCCTGGTTTTCATATCCATGAGCAGCGCTTCGTCCTCGGCGCTCAATTGCACAGTCGCGGTGCCGTCGCCTCCATCCACCGCCGGCACTGGATTTTCTACGAAGTCCCAGTCGTCCCCTTCGTTCCAAGGGCCGCGAGTGCTGCCTTCACCATGAGACATGTTGAAGTAAACGTTGGTGAATTCCGCCATACCCGGCAGCTTGCCCTGAGGGAAATTAGGCTGGATGGCGTGCAGTGCTTTTTCGAAAGACAATTGGTGGGCAATTTCACGCGTCATTAGAAATCCGAGGGCTTCCTTCACACCAGGATCATCTGTGACATTCATCAAACGCTCGTAGACAATTTTCGCTCTAGCCTCAGCGGCAATATTGGAGCGCATGTCTGCTGTGGGTTCGCCGATGGTATCGACGTAAGCCGCCGACCAAGGAACGCCTGCGGAGTTAGTCAAAGGAGCGCCGGCGCCGTACAACAGGCTTGTGATATGGGAATCGTTGCCAGCGCCGTTAATGGCGCGATACAGCTCACCCTCTTCCTCGACACCTTCAGCCATACGTCCCTTGGCTCCCTTGTTCAACATCACGATGATCGAGCCGACGATCTCAAGGTGACTGAGCTCCTCGGTGGCGATATCCATCAGGAGATCCTTCCTGCCAGGATCATCTTCTGCCAATGCCTGCGTGAAGTAGCGTGAAGCCGCCGCGAGTTCCCCTTGGGCTCCCCCGAATTGCTCCAACAGAAGATTGGCCAACCCAGGATTGGGCTGAGCAACGCGCACGGTGTATTGAAGTCGTTTGTTATGTAGGAACATGACATTCTCCTCAGACAAATCTGATCTACAGTCCACTCGGTGAGAGACCGAATGACCCACATTTATCTGAAGAAAACGCGCTGAGGATAATTTCAAAAAATTTTCGCGCTATCGACCAACGGGCACTTGGTTACCCTTTACTGTGTTCAGGCGACGAAGGCCCTTCTTTGATCCCACGAGGCCCTGCAACACCCCACACGATCAACCCAATTACGGGGAAGACGATTAGGCCGATAGCCCAACCTGCTTTGACTCCCACCGTTTTGTCGCTGCGAAACACGCTGACAATCGCCCACAGATCAACGAGCAAAATCATCACCGCGACGGCAATCGCGAAATAGCTGGTAGCTTCCGACATGATTACGTCCTCCTCAGAATGATAATGCTTAGGCCCCTCGCATTTAGGGATGTTCAAGTAATTTCGCCAACACATATCGAATCCAGCACGTCAGTCTTCCTGGGCAATAACGGAGATTTTGCCATTGCGCTCAAGGACAGCGAACTTGATCTCCTCCAGCTTCTCGATGCCTTGACTGGAACGCGCAGCCTCCATTACATCAGCTTCTAACAATCGAGCACGGCGAAGACGCTCGTGTAGAAGTTTTCCGTTCTCAACGATGATTGTCGGCTCGCCATCAATCAGCCGTGAGACCCACCTCGAGCGCTGCTTGAGCAGAGACAAGCCAACATCGATGGCGACGAGGGTGACGATGACAATCAATGAATTGGTGAGTGAAAAATCATCGCCCAACAAGGCTTGTTGAGTTGCCTCACCGATCATCAATAAGAGAACGAAATCGAATGTGGTCAACTCTGCCAAGGAGCGCCGGCCAGCGATTTTGAAGAGCACCATGAGCGCCAGATACATGGCACTCGCACGTAGTACCGAATCCATAAATCACCTAAGGGAAAATGAACTGTTCAAGGTTTACGCCGCTGGTGCCCGGTGAAGCAATTCGACTTCGAAAGAAGCCGAGGCCATCCCCGCGCAAGGTGATGTAAAGCGACGCTTGACCATCGAGGTCGGTCTGAAGCCAGAGCTTAATGCCCTGTGAAGAGCTTCTTGAGCGCAGAGGTTCAGGTTGCAGGGTCTCGATACTGAATGCCTCCAGCAACTGACCTGCCAACTCCAGTTCCACCGCCGTTTTGGGCGTTGCGTTCACACTGATTTTCATGGGGTTGGTAGATCCATTGCGATGGAACATTTCATATTCCACCTCGATCTTGCCATCGTCACTGCGCACATCTCTTGAACTGATCAACCCTCTGGAGAACACCCCCATCAGTCCAAGCACCACGACTAACACCAACACGTACCAGCCAACTCGCTCGAATCGCCAAACCTTCAACTGATAGGCCATGTCTTCGCTTACGGGATAACTCCGGCTGCGCAATTCCGGATGGTCGAGATCATCGCTCATCAGAGTTCACCTTTCTCACCCTGCAGGACACGCTCATGGAAATGCGCCAACCACTGCAAAGCATACTCGGTGGCCTGTTTCTGCACTTCACAGCGTCCGCCTGAAAACCGGTGCTGGTGACTGAACACGTGACACTCATCAGTCGTTTGAAAGGCCCAGGCAAAGCAGATTGTGCCAGCAGGGATACCGTCTACATCGTCCGGGCCCAGAATCCCGGTCGTAGCGATAGCTGCATGGGCGGTGCTGTCTCGCAATGCCCCCGTCGCCATTTCCCGCGCAACCTCAACGCTGGTTAGGTTGAATGTTTCAATGGTATGGGGGTTAACATGTAATAGGCGCTGTTTCGCCTGAGGCGAATACACTACGTACCCACACTCTATGAAATTGCCGCTGCCTTCGACTTCGGATAACAGCATCACAATTTTACCGGCAGTACACGACTCCGCCGTAGTAAGCACCAAGTCATTGTCGCGAAGGTATTGAACAGTGTCGGCGGCGATAGACATGATCCGAATGACCTCAGTGATAGTCCTCACCAGCGACCGCATGCAGATACGCCACGTCCGCAGCCCTTCGCAGATCGCGCCATTCGGCCAGAGTTAACATACCCAAGCGATCCATCTCATCAGAGAGGCGCAATAGCTCGTCGTGATAAGCGTCTGGGCAGTCCATGCGAAGTTCTCTATTTTCCAACGCACGATGCCAACCATCCAAGGCTTGTAATCTCAAATCCTGCTCAGGCGTCAGTTGGTTCTTGAAAGCATTCATTTCACTCACCCCGATGCTTTCCCGGTTGAGCAACCGATCTCGATTTAGGTTCAAAAATTTTCAGAAAGAAGTGTTTTACGAAACTGATCAGAACGAAAGGAGGCCTAGCGGTAGGCCTTCCGTTTGCCGCTCGTTAGGAAGTCCGTAGTCCGTGAGAGACGTCGGCACTTATCGTGACGGGGAGTTCGCGGCGCTTCATTCCATGTTCTACGTCGCTCTACGTCCGCTCGAGGGTTTGAATCGAATGTTCGATTTATCGGCTTACCAGTTATCGACATCCTGCCGTTCAGTCATCTCGATGGAACATTGCGCCAAGTCGCATCCTCTATCGCAACACCAGCGAATCTGAGGACGTCATCATGATTGACCCAGCAACCGGTATGAAGGCAGGCGAGCGTTACATAGTAGAAAGTCTCGAACGCACACGACATTTCCCAGGCTTCTTCCTCGACGGGAAATATTATCTTGGCCCCGAATTGATGACGGCCATAGGTTGGCTGGAAGGCCAGCAGTTTTATTACGATGAGCTTGATCCCACGGGTGAGCCGGCTTTTCCCAATCGGCTTGCCGGCACGGTCGAAGACCTCACCCTCATTCTCGCAGACGGTGCGCGTTTGCCTTTACAAGAAATGCCCTACGAAGCAGAGATCGATCCCTCTGACATTCCGATCAGTCGTAATCCATCGTCATCGGGACATCGCCCTACTTCAACAAGCGATCAACACGGAGTTGAGGGCGTCTGGATGTCAGGTAAACATCCCTATCCAATACTCCTGGCGGCGGGCGCAGCGCTAATACTGGGAATAGTGTTTGGGGTCAAACAAGCTAAACGTCCCCCTACCCGAAAGCTAAGGTAGTCGTCCTTCGTGAGGTATATGGAGAGGCGCCCTTTGAAGATCGGAGGTTAGGTATGCATCCAGTAACACCTGACGGTCGTTACTTCGTCGTCAAAGGGCAGCTGTGGCGCCGTTCAAACCCATCATTGGAAGAGGACGTGCGCCAGCGTCTTGTCGATGCGCTCATGGCAGCTCGACGCGAGGTGAAGAAAGCAAAAGATTCGGAAGACGAATCGCAGCTAAAGCGCGCCCGGGAAAAGGTACAAGTGGCCAAAGTAGGGCTTGGTGAGCGGGGCCCTGTTTGGTGGGCTGATGGCAGTCCTGATTTCAATAGATTCCGGGTCACTAACTCCCCTTATTCTGAATGGTTCAGCTTGCTTCGTGAGTCTGATTAACCTTTGGCTCAAGGTAAATTTCCAATAAACACTGCCGGCAGATAAAAAAAGACCTTCAAGGGCCCTTTTTCTACTTGAACCAAATCTGTTCGCGCTAAAAACCTCGTCGGAAAAGCGGAAGCAAGGCAAAGGAAACCGCACTGCCATTCATGCTCTGCGGCTACTGTGCTTGGAGATTTGCGAAAGACGGAACGACTCAGACCATGTGCTTTCGAAAAATTGAGCGCTTCAAATTTCAAGGGTCGAGGAGAAATCTCATGACTGAAAAAAGCTCCGCTCCATCAGTAAAAAGCAAAGCACTGAAAGATTCTGCTCTCGTCTCAGACGTGTCAGAAACAGGCTTAACAGATGACGAACGAGTCGTTAGGGAAGATGAGTTTCTTGGCGACGAACCACGTGTGGAACCCGGCCCAGCCGACTTGGAAAGACTAAAGGATTAACATCAGCTCCCTTGGTATTCGATGCGACCAATATTCCCAAGACGCGACATCTACTACCTGAAACTTGCTTAATGGAGGTGTCACGTATGCGCCAGCAAACCTCATTCATATTTGATTTGGATGGCACGTTGACTGATAGCGTCTACCAGAATGTTTTCGCGTGGAAAACCGCGCTCGATTCAGAAGACATACCGTTGGCCATGTGGCGAATTCACAGAAAGATAGGTATGAGCGGTGGGCTGCTGCTCAAGATGTTAGCCCGTGAGACAGGCTTGGAGATCAATCCAGACCAGGCTAAAAGACTCAGCGATAAACATGATAAAGCCTACAAGGATCTGCAGGGCCAGATAACCGCTCTGCCTGGCGCTGTAGAGCTTCTCGATACGCTAAACCGCGATCAGATCAAGTGGTGCATTGCGACCAGCGGTGGCATGGACACTGCGGCGATAAATCTGAAGGCATTAGGCTTGGGTAGTGCGGAGGTCAATCTCATCACCCGTGATGACGTCAAAAATGGCAAACCCGATCCAGACCTTTTCCTCGCCGCTGCAAGCAAACTCAACTCACCCATCGAAGAATGCCTGGTGATCGGCGACGCCATCTGGGACATGCTTGCCGCACGCCGATGTAAGGCCACCGGTATAGGGCTGCTTTCTGGTGGTTACGACACAGGAGAGCTTGAACGTGCTGGTGCACTCCGCGTCTACGAGGATCCTATGGCACTGCTGCGGCACCTGGATGAGGTGGCTTCCCGTCCGTGAGCGATCTGTAAGCACGCGGATTGGGTTGATGTGCTCCCCGCTCCCGGCGGGTTCACGCATGCAGCCATGTCAGACGATTGATCGGGTAGTGTTCCAGTGTTCCTCAGAATCGACGATCCGAGACATTGGACGCACCCGATACAACTGCGCCCACCCCGCACTCCTATGACTTCGACAAGTTTTACGCTGCGATAGAAAGGCGAAGCGCTTACAAGATCAGCCAGGCTCTACTGGCGCCGGCAGTGCCACTCTTGAACAGACAAAAAGCAGCATGCCTATCAGGATCAACCCCCCTCCCCGCATCCAAGTTTCCAGACTTTGCTGACTGAGCAGCACTAGGCACGAGACGATAGCAATTACCGGAACCCACGTCGGTACCCGAAAGTGATTTTCCGCAACCTCGTCACGGCGCAGGATTAACACGGACAAATTAGTGCTGAGAAATACAAACAGCAGGAGCAGGACGACGGTTTCGGCCAATGTAGCTAGCGTTCCCGTCAGCGTGAGTGCGATTGCTACGAGGGTGGTGGCGATGACCGCGATCCAGGGGGTGCGTCGCCTAGGAAGCACCTTGCTCAAGGCGACCGGCAAAAGCCCAAGGCAGGCCATGCCATAGGTAAGGCGACTCGCCATTATCATGGTTAATAGTGCGCCGTTGGCTACCGCGATCAGTGCAATGAAGGCGAAGACGCGAGGCGGAATGTTTAAACCTGACGCCCGAACCACTTCAAGAAGAGGAGCCGACGTTGCCACAAGTTTTTCCATGGGCAGTACGGAAGATGCCGCGACGCCGACAGCCATGTAGACGACTCCGGCGGTCAGCAATGCGGCAAATAATGCGCGCGGGTAAACTTTTCGAACGTCTCGAATTTCTTCCGCTAGATTGGCGGATGTTTCGAATCCTACAAAAGAATAGAAGGCGATTAATGCCGCGCCCAAAACGGCTAACATCGGGCTGATCCCCGGCTTGAACTCCAGGCTGCGACCCAAATCCGCTTCGCCTGTACGGAAATACCAAGCAGCGGCAACAACGACCAAAAGAAGACCCGACAGCTCAATGACTGTCATCACCAGGTTGGCTCCCAAAGACTCTTTAATTCCCCTCGCATTTAAGAGCGCGATAACGAGAAGGAACAGTAGGGCTGCGATGTGAGGCGATACACGGATGAACGCCGCTAGGTAATCACCCGCAAACGCCAGCGATAAACCCGCCGCGCTCGTAACAGCTGCCGATAGCATGCAAAAGCCAACGAGAAAAGAAATGAGCGGAGACCGGAACGCCTTTTCTGCGAAAACCGATGCGGCGCCCGCGTGAGGATATTTTGTCACCAACTCTGCGTAGGAACCTGCAGTAAGCATCGCGAAAAACAGAGCGATGAGCAGGGGCACCCATATTGCGCCACCTACCTCGCCCGCAATTGTCCCGGCGAGCGCATAAACGCCCGCCCCGAGTACATCGCCGAGGATAAATAGAAAAAGCATAGGGCCAGTGACGGCGCGACGCAGGGAGGTCTTGGGGGGCGTAGTCTTCACGTTCAACTTCCTGGCTTGAGATTGCGACAGCCGATCAGTGGGCTGATAACTAGGTGGCTTTACTCTCAAGCAATGGAAATTCGCGTATCACTAAAGTTCACATATCTTGCCAAAGTGACGGGGGGAATACGCCGCCTCTACAAGCAGAATAGGGCTTCAAAATCGCCCTCGAACTCAATAAAAATCTATAACAAAAAAGGCCGTGGCGGGCCTTTTTCGTAATCAAACTAAAATCACTTAGTCAACCTAGACTGACCTTGTCGGAGCCGCGTCCGGCTACCAAGACCTTTTGCTACGCCGACCTCTTTCAGGAGGATTCGCGATGCCAAATCATTCCTGATCCCTTCCCTACTATTCAAGATCAATCAAAACCAATTCGCGTGAGACCGCCATCATGGAGCTCACCCTATGTGTCAAGCAGCGTGGAACGGGTTAGGTTGGAAGCAATGGGCGTAGTACGCTGGAAACGATCAGC
Organism: Pseudomonas sp. A0308; assembly: GCF_044218815.1. Lineage (NCBI taxonomy): Bacteria > Pseudomonadati > Pseudomonadota > Gammaproteobacteria > Pseudomonadales > Pseudomonadaceae > Pseudomonas > Pseudomonas sp. A0308. The sequence goes on along the minus strand of NZ_CP162581.1, from coordinate 215,014 downwards.
AAGAACGAAGATTTCATCGATATGACTCTTGCGATGCTCATGGCACCGGAGTGATCTACATCATGATCCGTATGCCTAACCGTGCAGCCGCACGTGCCGAACCCATGGGATTCCCAAGGCATCGTTAAAGGCAGCCTAAAAGCGGGGGCTTTCTATCAGTCACCGAATCATCACTGATCTGATTGACCTTTTTAGTACCTCAGGGCGTGTATCGCATTCGGGACATAGAACATCACAAATCGCTCGTATAGCTCAAACTGCTCGAGGTGGCCACACCCCAATACACTTAACACAACCTATTGTTATTAAAGGTTTTTTACTATAAGCACTAACCTTTTCCTAGTATCTGCCGATGGCATTCTAATTGGACATAAGAGGCATCGGGAATGAGAAACAATCAACCAGTAACGCAGCGCGAAATTGCGCTAACGCCTCAGCAAAAGCTCATTTCAACGACAGATGTCCGAGGAGTGATTACTTATTGCAATGACGCCTTCGTCGAGATCAGCGGTTTCGACCGAAGCGATCTGATTGGCGCCCCTCAAAACATCGTCCGCCATCCTGATGTGCCATCTGCAGTCTTTGCGCATATGTGGAGCGCTCTTAAGCAAGGCAACCCGTGGATGGGGATTGTCAAAAACCGTTCTAGGAATGGCGATCACTACTGGGTGAACGCTTACGTAACACCAATTTTTGAAGGCAGCCAGGTCGTTGGCTTTGAATCGGTCAGAGTCAAACCTACCGTTGAGCAGATCCGACGCGCAGAATCCCTCTACCGGCGCATCAGCCAGGGAAAACCCGCCATTCCCACTCGAGACAAATGGCTGCCTGCCCTGCTGGACTACCTGCCGTACCTTGTTATGGGTCTAGTGGGCACTTTGAGCGGTCTACTTCTGGACGCATCCGTAGCTATTGTCGCCACAATAGGCATATCCGTTCCGCTCGGACTGATGACCTCTCGTTGGCAAAAGCAAGGAACAATGCGCCTGTTGCAGATGGCTGAGCCCTCAACTTCTGATCAACTTATTGCACAGATGTACAGTGATCAGCACGGGGCTCAAGCGCGTTTGGAAACAGCCTTTGTGAGCCAGGCTGCGCGTCTGAAGACCTGTCTTACACGCCTGCAAGACACCGCAGAGCAACTCAGTGGGTTAGCCGGGAGATCCGACATACTGGCTTCCGACAGCTCACGTGGACTTGATCGCCAGCGCGTCGAGACCGAGCAAGTGTCCGCTGCAGTCAATCAGATGGCGGCGACCACGCAAGAAGTCGCGAGCCATGTCCAGCGCACCGCTGACGCCACCCAGGAGGCTAATCTGTTGACCGGACGCGGACGCGACATTGCCCGTGATACCCGCGAAGCAATCCAGCGCCTCTCTGCAGTGGTGGGTGAAACTGGGGAGACCGTCGCGCAGTTGGCCAAGGACAGCAACGAAATCGGAACAGTGGTCGACGTAATCAAAGGTATTGCCGATCAAACCAACTTACTGGCACTGAATGCCGCGATCGAGGCCGCGCGCGCTGGCGATATGGGTCGAGGCTTCGCTGTGGTGGCCGACGAGGTACGTCAGTTGGCACAGCGCACGTCTGAGTCCACTAAGCAGATCCATGACCTGATCACCAAGCTTCAGACTTCCTCTAACACTGCCGTACAGACAATGGAGAGCGGCCATCGTCAAGCCGAAGAAGGTGTGGCGTGGGTACTTGAAGCAGACAAGGCATTGGTGGGAATCAGTGAAGCCGTAGCCAACATCACTGACATGACAACGCAGATTGCGGCCGCCACTGAAGAGCAAACCGCCGTCGCCGAGGAAATCAGCCGCAACATCACCACCATTGCCCAACTCGCGGATCAGACATCGGAGCAAGCTCATCACTCAGCAGAACTGAGCAAGGAGTTAACCAAGACAGCGGCAACTCAATATTCGTTGGTCGAGCGCTTTAACCGATAGCCCCAACATACTGAGCCACAGGCTTTGTCATTGCATGGGGCCGCGAAAAACGCTCTGCTTTCTAGTTCTAGCCCTCTTCCTCGCCAACTAACTAAGGGCCTTCTCAGGCCCTTTTGTACTCAAACCAAAATCACTTGGCCAGCCAGAACTATAAGGTGGTAATGCGATGAACATGGCAACCACCCTCGCCGTCTATGCCTCGATTTTGCAAACAGTCCAATCGCCCTTTTGTGTTTCCAGGATCAAGAGTGCAGTGGGACAGCCTTACCGGTATGACGGACGCCCGGCAGTTGGCTAAACAACAACTGTGGGTGGCCACCACGCCGGCGGCGGCCAATCAGGCATTCAACGTCAAAATGGCGATGTATTCCGTTGGAAATGGATGTGGAGCCGAATTGCCGACTACTTCGACTTGCCTGCTGCCGATTATTCCGCTTCAGTGTCACCTCTTGAGAAGCAGATGACTGACGACCAAGCCGTATGGACGCAAAAAGTCGCGGAAAATGGCTTGAAGGAATCGGACATTGGTCGCCTGATATCCCTATGGTATACCGATGCAGACCTCGGTCGACCAATCGAAGTTGTCACGGATATGTCGAAAAGTCGTGCAATGGGCTTCACTGCGTGCCAGGCGAGTGATCAAGCATTTTTCGGCGTGTTCGACAAACTACGCGAGATGCGCTTGATACCCTAGGTCGTGCTGCAACGGATATGCTCCGATGATTCAAGGAAAGGAGAAAGAAAATGGCAGGCGAATACTCGTTGTCCGACGTGCTGGAAAGGATGTATCAAAATCAACTCGCCTTAGAGGCAGCTGTGATGGAGTTAACGCTCCATGTCGAAGCCCAAGGGAACGCTGAGGTAGGGAACAACGTTCGCGGCGCTTTATGGGCGATTGGTGAGAATGCGGGGCACATCAAACATGGTTTGGCCAAGCTTAAAAATGCGTCTTGAGACGAGCACTGGCGAAACGGGCAAGACAAACTGGTTTTTTGAGCTCCGGCAGCGCGGACAAACAGACTCGACTGACCGCTATCAGCTCTACCCTATTTGAAAAGCCCCGCACGTGCGGGGCAATTATCAAACTCAGGCAACTTTTCTTTGCTGCGACAGCTGGTTGTAGTACGTGATCAAATCCACTGTTTTAGCTCCGGCCACCGCTGACTGCACTTGGGCAGAAGTCATGCCATATTGGAGATTGGCATCGTTCACCTGCAGATCAAGCTGTAACGAGCCAGCTTGAGCATAGGAGTCGTTCCATTCGCTTATGGCTTCATTAACGTCATTAAGCACTGCCGTGAAATTGGTAGAGCTGGCGTCAGAAATGGCCGTTTTGATGTCAGTTACCGCAGCGTTTACATCATTTTCCAGCGTTTGCCATTCAGCCAATACTGCCTGGAGATTTGTCTCGATAGCTACCGACTGCGTCGCCAGATCGGAAAAGTTATGCGCTAACACGTGCAAGGTTGCAACATCGGCAGTTATACCTTGGATGGTGGCAAGGGTCGAAGTAATGCTCGCTTGATCAGCCTCTATTTGTTTGGCGTCCAGCGCAATATAAGTGCTGGCAACAGCTATCGCTGGGCCAAGCATAAACCATACAAGCGCGCCAACGGGCCAGAGTGCAATTGTCGCAACCGTCCCCAATGTCAATGCAACGCCGTCAGCAATACCAAGCGCAATAATGGCAGCTGTGAGGCTTTTGATGTCGGCCTTCAATTGATCAATTTGAGCATTGAGCTTATCAATTTGAGCTTGGTCAGCATTGGCATCGACTGTCGACTTATCAGCGATGCTCTGTAGCTGGGCGGCCATATCCGGAAGCGTATCACGTGATGTTTGTAAGGCGACGATTGCTCCGCTGATGAACGAGGTCACCAGGCCAAGCTGGTTCGTGAGCGTAGTCAGATCTTGATTGAGCGTAGCCAGTGCTATTTGATTTGTTGGCTGAGCGACAAGTGTTTCGCTTTGGCTTTTGGCATCCTGAAGAACCTGGCTGATCACTGCGTTGTAACCGATCACCTCTTGGGGAACGTTCAGCAAACGAGCCATAACTGTATTGACCCAATTCAGCGCGTCGCCATTGGCCGCTTCAAAAGCGCTGACAAAGGACTGCCAATCCGGAGGCACTTGATGGAGGGTAGGCAAGCTTGACCCCAAGACACTCGTCATTACGGTATTGACCGCAACTACGTTCTGTTTGTAATCATTTTGTACTTGAGCGAGAGAGCCGGAACTTTTACGAATTGCATGGGCGAGAGACAGCATGACGTGTTGCTCCTTTTGGTGCTGCGGTTGGGTGATCCTTCAACTGCAAGCTAGCTTAGTGGCAAAGGGCTGAAGCGATGGAATAATTAGGTTTATGGGTGAGAGCAAAAGGAAATAAGGTGGAGGTATGCGCAAGGAGCGGCTGCTAAAAAGAAAGCCGTATCCATTCACTGACATAACCGAGCTCAAGGATCGCGAAGAGAAGCAGCGAGACCTAACTATTACCCATGAGTTGACCGGTATTTATAATCGCCGTCGTTTTATGAGTTCGCTTGAGCAACTGGTGGCCACCGCCAAACATTACACCGTTGTTTTTTCCCTGATCAGGCTAGACCTGGATCACTTCAAATCCAGCAATGACAGTTACGGCCACGACGTCGGCGACATGGTGCTGAGGCAAACATGCAAAATAACCCGCCAGCGCTTACTTACCAGTGACGTGTTTTGCCGAATTAGGGTGAAGAGCTAGCTATCCTTTGCCCATTCACTTCACTGGAGAAGGCCGAAAAACTTGCGAATTCGCTTCGCAGTTCCCTCGGCAATCAACAGATCGCCGTCGCAGGTAGCGTCACGGCAAGCTTTGATGTCGCTAGTTGGACTGCAGACCTTAGCACCGAAGAATTGCTGCGCCGTGCCGACCAAGCTATCTATCGCTTTAGTTATTAGGCTTGGGATTTAGGAGACTGACCAGTACATCACGTAACGCCATAAACTGATCGCGCTGTCCAAGGTGGGCTTGTATGTACACTGGAACATCTTGGTTAAAGGAGAGCCTGACATACACTCAGATTTCAGACGTCATTGAACGAAGGTGGCTGGCTGGGGATAAATGCGTATGACCATTTCGTGGCCGATGTGGTGGGCATGGCTCTATTTCTCCTCGAAGCTTCTTTCATCCTACGAAATAGGATGCGTTCAATCGGGGTGTTCCCCATCCAGGCGGCGAGCGATTGATGTTACGCGCCCAAGTCAGCATCCTTCCGCGAGTTTGAATATCTAATATCCTGCCGTTCAACGTAGAATTCGCGCCCCGTCCTCTGCGACCAACCCAGCTATATGAGCGCCGCTTCGCCGAAAGCTGGGTAAAATCCGCAATCAGGAGTGAGCTTGATGCTTTTTAGGATTTCGCAATTAGTAGGGCACGCCTAGATATCGCCCAAGAGGGGAAGTTGTGTGTGATGGCCCTAGAGCATTTGAGCTCAGACGGCCTGCTCCAAGCGGCCATAGCTCTGTGGAGCCGTTCCGCCCCTCCGACCAGGCCGCTCGTTGAGCATCTGTCCACCAATGAGGTCAATCAGGAAGTCTTGAATACTCTTAGAATTGCCCAGCAAAGAGTAGGTGCTGTCGTATCAGGTCGGACGCCGGATGCGGGCACAGTCACGCTGTATACTCGTCACGCTAGCAACTTAGCTGATGGACTCATTACCCTCCTGCCAAAGGTGCAGCTCTCGCGAGCCTTGCGCGGCTCTAGCATTAAAATCGAACTTGGGATTTGACGTCTAGGCAAGCTCCCCTACGATACCGGTAGGCAACAATCCTAGTGGAATTTGTCGAGATAATAAGCACCCCTTTGAGATCTTCCATGAGCTCTGATTTAACTGAAGAAGAAATGCGTCGTGCATTGTTTGGTTCGACTGAGCCCGAAGTGGTTCCTGCGCCTCCAACGCCACAGCCTGCCCCAGTGGTTGTTTTTACCAAGCCAGTATCAACGCCTTCGCCCAAAAAGAAAGCGGCGAAATCATTTACGCCTAGGCTGAAGGTCACGCTTCGCGTTGGAAACGAGTTTGAAGGGAAAATGATCGAGTTGGTTCACGAGGCAAATACGTTGAGCTCTTTGCTTGCTGAGCAGGAGGCTGTGAAGGCTGCTAGGAAGAGGTACAAGTACGTGGAAGTGGTATCGGTTAAATCCATGTAAACGCCCCAAATGACCTAGTTATGCAAAGAGGCGGCCCGTACCTGGATCATTGATCAAACATATTGCCTCATCAAAGGGGCCTTCAGATCGCTCGCATGCAGTTGCTCTTGATGCCATTGGCGCTGATGCTATAGGATCAGAACAGGAGATGGCATTCCTCCTTTAACCGCCTTCGTGCTGATGATGCCTACGTGAACCCTGGACAGGGTGCGTAGGTGTGTCTCCCTGTCCTCCATTTAGGACAGGATATGATCTTACCCTTTGAGTCTCGATTTCTTCTCTGCACCTACCCTCCGCCTGTTATTGCATTCAGGTCTGATGAGGTGGGCTCGCCATGCTGAAGTCATTAATGGTCATCGCCGTTGGCGCTTCACTTGGAGCCTGGTTGCGCTGGATATTGGGCATGAAACTGAATGCTCTGTTCCCGACGATTCCTCCAGGTACTGTGGTTGCGAACATGGTTGGGGGCTACATCATCGGCTTGGCCATCGCCTTCTTGGCCGCATCTCCGACACTAAGCCCAGAGTGGCGTCTCCTAATCATCACGGGTTTCTGTGGTGGGCTTACCACCTTCTCTACATTTTCAGCCGAAACGGTTGCCTTGATTCACGAGGGCAGGCTGCTCTGGGCGCTTGGCTCAATTTCGTTGCACGTCGTAGGCTCGTTAGCGATGACCGCTGCCGGGCTTCTGTCCTACCAAATGATTGGTACTCGCTGAGGAGATAGAAATGAAAGGCTATATGGTCGTTTTCTTCACCCAACAAAACCGTCGTTATCAGGGAAAAATGCTAGGCGAATGGATAGTCAACGTTGCTAAAGAAATGGGGTTACGCGGCGCCACGCTCTGCACCGGAATCGAGGGGTTTGGGCACACAGGAAAACTGCATTCATCGCACTTTTTTGAGCTGGCGGATCAACCCACGGAGATTCGCTTGGCAATCACGGAAGATGAGGCAGAACGATTGTTCAAACGATTGGACTCTGAGGAAATATCGGTGTTTTTCACGAAGACGCCAATCGAGATGGGCACACTTGGAAAAACGCCGTCCAGCTCAACACCCTCCACAACTTCGGAGCTATGAACATGAGCTACGCGGACATCCCAGCTGGCACCGCCATCCCCGACGACTTTTTCACCGTTATCGAGATTCCTGCAAACCACTCGCCGATCAAGTACGAAGTGGACAAGCCAAGCGGACAAATTTTCGTTGACCGCTTCCTCAGCACACCGATGTTCTACCCGGCCAACTACGGGTTCATTCCCAATACGCTCAGCGATGACGGAGATCCCTTGGATGTCCTAGTGATTTGCCCTTACCCAGTATCGCCTGGCGTTGTAATTCGTAGTCGCCCGGTTGGTGTGATGTACATGACTGACGAAGCCGGAGCGGATGCCAAGGTGATCGCAGTCCCTCATGAAAAACTCAGCTCGATGTACAGCGATGTAAAGGAGTGCTCAGACCTCCCTGCGTTACTCCTCGCACAGATTCAGCACTTCTTCGAAAACTACAAGGCATTGGAGCCGGGTAAGTGGGTGAAGATGGGCCGTTGGGGGAGCGCAGATGAAGCGCGGGAAGAGATTCGCAAGTCGGTAGCTGCTTATATCCCCAAATAGGCTTGCGCCAGATTGAAGTGCCTCTGTCGGAGGGTCGCGCTGAGGTGCTTGCATTTATGTTGGGCCTCAGTTGCTCCGATCATCAAATATCCGGGGAACCATACGCTTGGAAAGAAGGATCGATGTTCACTCGCCCCCCTCAACGGCTGATTTGCACCAGCAACTCCGCAGCAACTTTTTTCAGCATGAAAGTTTCGCGCTAAATGGACTGCCCCATCGATGAATCCTGACTCTGCATCACGGCTTCATTGTGCGTTATGGCTTCATGCAGGTTGATCCAGACAGGCCGCATACCATTCGCGATTTCGTGGCTTTCCATTCTCACGGGCTCTAGCTGGGGCGCTACTTCGCATTGATAAAAATGCGAGGTCATGTGCATCAGATCGTACTGTGGCTTCCAGTAGGGCCGGTACTCCTCGATGTAACCGTAGTGCTGGAGCACCTGTATTTCACGGGCACCAGTCTCTTCCTCAAGCTCACGCTTCAAGCCTGTGACAATGTCCTCGTCACCATCAAGGCCGCCTCCAGGAAAGCTGAAGTCGTTATAGCGCTCGGTGAACAGCAACAGGATCTGTTCCCCCCGCATCACTATGCCGCGAGCTGCATGTCGGCGGAATACTCTGCCCTGTTTGGATTTCAGCTCGGGGTGAACAATTTCAGTTATGAGTTGCATGAGGTCTCAACAAGACGTGTTTAGATATTCATCAATTAGGATAACCGCAGTGTTTCCAGAGTGTTAGAAACAATGCGGTTAGGCGTGTCACTTCAGCGGAGCAGCAATACAGGCAGGGTAGCTGTGCGAAGCATCGTCGTAGTTGTACTACCGACCAGATATTGTCTGATGCGCGAGTGCCCATAAGCGCCCATGACTAGCAGATCAATTCCATGCTCGGCTTGATAAACGTGCAACGCTGCTTCCACTTCTCCTTGTACGATCTGAGCTTGGACGACAAAGCCAGCACTAATGAGCGTGCTCTTGGCTTTCTCCAACGCTTCTCGGTTGCCTTCCGAGCCAGCGCCAACCATAACAAGATGAATCGGTAGATTTGTGCAGAGCGGGCTCGCGGCAAGCAGCTCAACGGTTTTGTGGGCTGTGGGGCTGCCGTCAAAAGCGAGCATTACTTTTTCTGGCTTTTTATAGCCGCTGCTCGTGATCAAAATTGCACGGTGAATTGTGCGCACGACAGATTCAATCTGGCTGCCAAGGCTGTGCACTCCACGTGTGCTGCCTTCACCCACTCGTCCAATGACCAAGAGTCGAATATCGTCCTGAAGATCAACTAGGCTTTCTATCAAGTGTCCGTGGCGCTGCTTTAGCTCAGGAAATGCAACTCCGCAAATGACAGTTCGCTCCCTGGCCTTTTCAAGCATGTGTTGACCTTGCTCCAGAGCAAGCCTGGCGCGCTGGGCATCCAATGTAGCCAGCTCCTCCAGCAGATGCTCTCGACTACCAAGGCCGATATTGCCGCTCAGGTCTGCAGATGCAGGGTATTTCTCCTCATCCAATACATGCAGCAAGGTAAGGGGCGCGTTAAGTTGTAGCGACGCCCATGCTGCGTAGTCGCAGACCGCCAATGAAGATTGTGAGTTATCAATGCAGGCCATTACGTGGGTCATTGTCATTCTCCTTAGTGGCTCATGAGCTTGTCGATGGCACCGGGTTTGTCATGCACACCGAAGCGGTCAACGATTGTTGCGCTGGCTTCATTGAGACCGAGCACTTCAACCTCAGCTCCTTCACGGCGGAACTTGATCACGACCTTATCCAGCGCTGCGACAGCGGTGATATCCCAGAAATGCGCCTGCGTGAGATCGATGGTGATCTTGTTGAGCGCTTCCTTGAAGTCAAAAACTTCAGTGAACTTGTCTGCAGAGCTAAAGAACACCTGGCCCACGACGTGGTAAGTCCGATGCGATTCCGTCTCTTCCAGAGTGCTCTTAATATCTAGGTAGTGCCCGACCTTATTGGCAAAGAACAGCGAAGCCAGCAGCACCCCAACCAGTACGCCGTAGGCCAGGTTGTGAGTGGCCACGACGACCACGACGGTCGCCACCATAACGAGGTTGGTCGACAGCGGATGCTTTTTCAGATTGCGCAAGGAATCCCAGCTAAAGGTGCCTATGGACACCATGATCATCACAGCCACGAGTGCCGCCATAGGGATTTTGGAGAGCCATTCGCCAAGAAATACCACCATCAGCAGCAGGAAAACGCCGGCACACAATGTTGAGAGACGGGTACGACCACCGGATTTCACGTTGATGATCGATTGGCCGATCATGGCGCAACCTGCCATGCCGCCAAGCATGCCGGCAGCGATGTTGGCCACACCCTGGCCTTTGCACTCGCGGTTTTTGTTGCTGGTGGTATCGGTAAGGTCGTCGACGATGGTCGCGGTCATCATTGACTCGAGTAGACCCACTACGGCCAAGGCAGCCGAGTATGGGAAAATGATGCGCAGGGTTTCAAAGTTCAGCGGCACTTCGGGCCAGAGGAAAATCGGCAACGTATCAGGCAGTTGGCCCATGTCACCGACGGTGCGGATATCCAAACCGAGGTAAATGGCGATGGCAGTCAGCGTCAGGATGCACACCAACGGTGACGGAATCAGCTTGCCGATCTTCGGTACGTATGGAAACAGGTAGATGATCCCGAGGCCCGCTGCCGTCATGGCGTAGACGTGCCAGGTGACATTCGTAAGTTCCGGCAACTGCGCCATGAAAATCAGGATCGCCAATGCGTTTACGAAACCGGTGACTACCGACCGTGAAACGAACCGCATCAACGAGCCAAGCTTCAGGTAGCCGGCAAGGATTTGAAGTACGCCACATAGAAGGGTTGCGGCCAGCAAATACTGAAGTCCGTGTTCTTTAACCAACGTAACCATGAGCAGTGCCATGGCGCCGGTAGCCGCCGAGATCATTCCGGGGCGCCCACCGACAAAGGCGATAACAGCACAGATACAGAAGGAGGCGTAGAGACCGACTTTGGGATCTACCCCGGCGATGATGGAAAAAGCGATGGCTTCCGGGATCAGCGCGAGCGCGACCACCAGCCCCGCGAGCACGTCGCCACGGACGTTGGAAAACCACGTTTGTCTAAGTTTTTGCAGCATAGAAAATATCCAAGGCAAAGCATCGCGCACGCCAAGGGAAAGGCGAGCGAACCGATACAAGTTCAAATTTTGAGGATTTTTGCTGTGTGCTTAAGGTGTAAACCAGGCGTACAGCAGTGCGCACCCGCGAGCGAGGCTAGCGGAAGCAGGGTGTTGCGAGGGGGCGTAGCGCTAAGGCGGCGTAGGCTGCCAGTAGATCGTTTGGAGTACAGTCATGCGAGTGTTCCTGTAGCTCAAGGGTATGAAGAGCTGGCACTATACCTCAAATCCCTTTTCAATTGCGACCGGATGTCAAGCTCTAAGTGGATTTCATAGCGTACATGATGCTGACGGTTTACTGCGGGCAGTAGATCCCTACCAGCCCACTCCTGATCAACATCTGTGGTGCTAAACATGCTTTCGGTAGCACCGCCAGAACGCCATATTGGATATGGTGATCGGAAAAGTAGTGTCTACGTTTTGAATTAAGGCGACTTCAATGGTCTCGAAGATTCGTACGGCGGCGGTAGCAGATGCTGAAGCCATCCAGCGCATTTACGCCCCCATCGTTTCAACAACGGCGATCTCGTTTGAAGAGATTCCGCCAAGCGCCGAGGAAATCGCTCAGCGAATAGCGACGACACTTCAGACATATCCCTACCTGGTGGCCGAAGAAGGTGGGGAGATCAAGGGCTACGCCTATGCCAGCCAGCACCGCGCACGTCCGGCATACCGATGGGCCGTTGACGTAACGGTGTACATAGCCGAATCGGCTCGCCGTCAGGGTATTGGCCGTGAACTCTATGAGACCTTGCTTCCGATCCTTGAAAAACAGTGCTTTCGCGCAGCTTATGCCGGAATCGCACAGCCCAATGAAGGCAGTGTGGGGCTGCACGAGTCGCTGGGATTCGTCCATATCGGCACATATCCGGAGGTTGGCTTCAAGCTTGGGAAATGGCACGACGTCGGCTACTGGCGGCTCGGACTGTGCCAGGCAACCCCTCCCTTAGAGCCTGTTCTTTTCCCGGAGCTTGAAGTCTCATCACAGTAGGCGCAATCGATTTGCGTTGCGAGCCATCAGGCTCCACCTTTGAGATAGCTTTGGACTTTGTTGACTACACCCCAAGCGGTGCGGGTTACTCCGATCAACGTAGCGTAGGCAAGCCCCGTCCAACCGCCGTAGCCCTCCATCCACAGATGGGGTGAATCAACACTCCGGTTTTCATTCACAGCGACTTTGCTGCCATCGCCGATGATACTCAGGTTGCTCGGGTGGTCGACCGCCGGAGAAAATCCAGTACACCAGATGACGACATCGATCTTCGTCTAGGTTACCGATGGCCACACAACACCCATTGAAATGAAATGCGTGAATGGCCGTATCGCGTTCAGCACACCGCGTTCGCGAGCTTCCTTTACGGTGCACGATACAATGCCGGGCAGCTCCCCACTGTGGCCTGAGGAGCCTCTAGCCCCTCTAAGCGCTGAGCCACTCTTCAACCTTGTCACGTGTCGGGATGCCCCCTGAGTGAACAACCTTTCCATCAATCACAACACTCGGGGTGGACATGACCCCGTAGCCGACGATCTGTTGCATGTCTTCGATTTTTTCCAGCTTTACGGGGATGCCTTTCGCACTCGCCACTTGTTCGATGATGGCGACTGTCGATTTGCATTTTGCACAACCGGTGCCCAGAACCTTGATGTCTTTCATAAAACCTCGGTAGGTGGATTACAAAGCGAAGTTGAAGACGTAACCAACGATGAGAATGCCGACGGCGACGACCCCAATGAAGGTAGCGATCAGGCGAACTTTAAGCACCTTGCGCAAAATCACCATCTCCGGAAGAGATAGAGCGATGACACTCATCATGAAGGCCAGCACAGTGCCCAGTGCCGCGCCCTTTGCAAGTAATGCCTGCACAATGGGGATGATGCCTGCCGCATTGGTATACATGGGGATGCCGATAAGAACCGCGAGCGGAACCGACCACCAGGCTTCCTTGCCCATGAAACTGGCCATGAAATCCTCTGGCACATACCCGTGAATGCCCGCGCCAATGGCAATACCGGCGAGGATGTAAGGCCAGACTTTTCCGACGATTTCACGCACGCTGCCAAACCCGGCACTTATCCGCTCATACAGGGGCATGCGTGTGTTCCCGGCAGTTGCCTGGATCCTGGGCATTTCACGAACCCAATCTTCCAGATAGGCCTCCATTTTCAGGCGGCCAATGACCCAGCCAGCCACAATCGCAATAAACAACCCTAGGCTGAGATACAGCAACGCAACTTTCCAGCCGAATAAGCCAAGCAGCAGTGTCAGCGCGACCTCATTCACCATGGGCGCAGAAATAAGGAAGGAGAACGTCACCCCCAGGGGCACGCCAGCTTGAACAAAACCTATAAAAAGAGGAACGGCTGAGCACGAGCAAAATGGGGTAAACACACCGAGCGAGGCCGCCATGACATTGGCCGTTCCCTCGCTTCGCCCTGCCAATATTGCGCGGGTGCGTTCAGGCGTGAAGTGGGAGTTGAGCATGCCCATCAAGAACACGATGCCCGTCAACAGCATCAACACTTTGGGCGTGTCGTAGAAAAAAAACTGTAAGGCGCCTCCAAGGTGGCTATTCCGATCAACTGGAAGCGCTGCGACCAAAGCCTCTGAGACAGGAATAAGGGCTTCGTACAATCCGAATTAGGCAAGCGCTGCTGCCGCTAAAAACAGGCGGGGATTTCGCGCAGGCCAGCGCACGATCATGTCGTTCATGTCCTCTACTCCTGAGGCTTAGGCGCGCTAGGCCATGGATGGATCGCCAAGACAGGTCGCGATCTCATTGACGGTGCTGCGTGCGGTGCGTGTGACACCAATTAGCGTCGCGGAAGCCGAGCCTGTCCATTCGCCATAGCCCACCAGCCATAGTCTTGGCTCGTGGATCGAATGAGTGCCTTCGACCTCGACACGGCCTTCGGTGTTGATCACTCCCAGCTGCTCCAAGTGCTGAAGTGCGGGCCTGAATCCGGTACACCAGATGACAACATCCACTGCAGCTTCAGATCCATTGGCCCAAATAACGCCTTCGCGAGTGAAACGTTCAAATGGGCGTACAGATTTTAAAGCTTCGCGTTCACGGGCTTCTATAACGGGCGGTACCATGACAATGTCGCCCAACCCGCCGATGGGCTGGTCAATGACGCGCCCCTCCTGTTGAGCTTTCAAGCGCTGAGTAGCCCGTTCGAACAGCACCCGTCCATCCACTTCATCAGGCAAAAACACAGGTTCAGTAGGCGTTACCCAAGTAGTCTCAGCGACTTTGGAGACTTCCGCCAAAATCTGCGCGCCTGAATTACCACCCCCCACCACCAGAACCTTCTTGCCAGCAAACGCTTGCGCTTCAACATAGTGCGCGGAGTGAAGCTGACGACCGGCGAATAGCTCGGCATGAGGATAGTGAGGGATATACGGATTGCTCCAAGTACCGGTAGCGCTGATTACAATCTTGGCATCCCAATACTTGGCGTCAGAACGTACTCGTAAGCCAGACTCTATACGCTCTACAGAAATAGCCCGAACCGGGCGTTCAATCGGAAATTGGTAGCGCTGCTCATATTGGCTGAGATAGTCGATCACATGATTTCGTGTTGGGTAGCCTTCCTGCGCTGGAGGCATCATCCAGCCAGGTATCGAACTCCAGGTGGAGGGTGAGAATAAACGCAGTGAGTTCCAGCCATGCCGCCAGGCACCACCGGGCTCTTCCTCTGCGTCGAGGATGACAAACGACAGTTGCGTTCGGCGCAGAAAATACGCCACTGCCAAAGCTGACTGCCCCCCGCCGATAATGACTACGTCTAGTTTGTCACGGGCCGAATGAGTCATGGGGGGAAACCTTAAGTCGATGCTGAACTGTCGCCAGTATAGAGACCCAAGAACGAATCCAATCTGATCTCGATCATCTGTTGAACATGCTAAAGCTGCCGTTGGTCAGCCGGCAATTAGGCCTCATGCCTCCAGGCCAATCTGCTTTACATCGGTTTAAACCCTACGGCCATTCTCATCAATGACGACTTGTCCGTCTTCTTTGACGAAGCTGCCGCGCTGCTCTTGCGGCAGAAGGTCGAGGACGGCCTCTGACGGACGACACAAGCGTGTGCCCAAAGGCGTCACGACGATGGGGCGATTGATCAGGATGGGATGAGCCATCATGGCATCGATGAGCTGGTCATCAGTAAGTGACGTATCGCCGAGTCCTAGCTCCTCGTAGGGAGTGCCTTTGATACGAAGCAGGGCCCGCACCTCGATACCCATATCTTTGATCAGCCTGACAAGCGTGGTGCGGTCAGGTGGGGTCTGTAGGTACTCGATAACCGTCGGCTCTTCTCCGCTGTTGCGGATCAGCTCCAAGGTATTGCGAGAGGTTCCACATTGCGGGTTGTGATAAATCGTTATCTGACTCATACCGTTTCCTCGCGGTGGTATCAAATGGAGCGCTGGTTGACGCGCTTGGACAGCTCTTCAGCTGACTCTTTACGCTCGGAGTAGCGATCAACCAAGTAGTCCTGGCGACCCCGCAACAGCAGCGTGAACTTCATCAGCTCTTCCATCACGTCCACCAGTCGGTCGTAGTACGAGGAAGGCTTCATACGGCCTGCCTCGTCGAACTCGGTGAACGCCTTGGCCACCGAAGATTGATTTGGGATGGTGAACATGCGCATCCACCGCCCCAATACCCGTAGTTGGTTGACCACGTTGAAAGATTGCGAGCCGCCACAGACCTGCATTACTGCAAGGGTCTTTCCTTGCGTAGGTCGAACAGCACCAATCGCAAGCGGAACCCAGTCGATCTGGGCCTTGAAAACTGCGCTCATGGAGCCGTGCCGTTCAGGCGAACACCACACCTGTCCTTCAGACCATTGCATGAGTTCGCGCAATTCCGCGACTTTGGGATGCGTATCCGGAGCATCGTCCGGCAGCGGCAAACCCGAGGGGTCGAAGATTTTGGTTTCGGCGCCAAACTCCTCCAGCAAGCGGGCTGCTTCCTGAGTCACCAACCGGCTGAAAGAGCGCTCTCGCGTCGATCCATACAGAAGCAAGATTCGAGGTTTATGGAGTGACGGTGTACGCGGCTCCAGTTGCTCCAACGACGGAATGTCGATCAGGTCGGCGTGTACGTTCGGCAATGTGTCTTGCATGTAAACTCCTACGGCGGCGCCAGGTTGGGCACCGCCTCGGTTAATCTTTAAAGCGAACCGATGCGATTCAGTTCAGCTTTCAACTGTTCAGCGCTGATGGTCTTCAGTGGCAGCGCAAGAAATGCGCTCACGCGCTCGTGAATTTTGGCGAGTGTGGTTTCAAACGCTGCGGTGATCTCGGCTTCCGACCCGCTAGCGTCAGACGGGTCGGCCAGACCCCAATGCGCCTTCAAAGCTGGCCCAAAGAAGATTGGGCATGCCTCACCCGCTGCCCGGTCACAGACAGTGATCACGATGTCTGGAGGCGAGACTTCAAAAGCATCCGAAGCCTTGCTGCTCAAGCCCGTAGTGGAGATACCCGCCGCCTCCAGCGTTTGCAATGCCCGTTGATTCACCCGGCCACTGGGAAAGCTTCCTGAGCTGACGGCTTCTACACCCTCGGGCGCCAAGTGGTTGAAAAGCGCCTCGGACAGAATGCTGCGGCAGCTGTTGTGGGTGCACATGAACAAGACTTTCATCAAACGATTCCTTGATTCAGAAACTGAGGCGCAGTGCCAGGGCGGACAATGTGGCGACGAGGATAGGCAAGGTCAGCACGATCCCGGTCTTGAAGTAGTAACCCCAGCTGATCGTTATGTTTTTCCGTGCGAGCACATGCAGCCACAACAGAGTTGCCAAGCTCCCAATTGGGGTGATCTTCGGGCCCAAGTCGCAGCCGATGATGTTGGCGTAAATCATCGCTTGCTGGACTACACCATCGACTTCGGCGGCATGAATGGATAAGGCGCCTACCAGAACGGTGGGCATGTTGTTCATGATCGAAGACAGCAACGCTGTTAGCAGTCCTGTACCTAGGGACGCGCCCCAAACGCCATAACCGGCGAACACGTTCAGGATCTGCGCGATGTGGTCGGTCAGGCCGGCGTTCTTCAGGCCATAAACAACCAGATACATACCCAAAGAAAAAATCACCACCTGCCATGGCGCCTCTTTAAGCACCTTGCTTGTGTTGATGGCGTGACCACGAGCCGCGATGACGTAAAGAATGAATGCACAGACCGCTGCAATGGCGCTGATTGGCACCCCCAATGGCTCAATGACAAAGAAACCGATCAGCAGTAGTGCCAGCACCCACCAACCGGCTACAAAAGTGGCCCGGTCGTGGATTGCCTCGTCCGGATTGTCCAGTTGGTTGAGGTCATAGGTCTTTGGTAAATCTTTGCGGAAAAACCACAGCAGCATGGCTAATGTCGCCGCCACGCTGACGATGTTTACCGGCACCATGATCGAAGCATATTCGTTGAAGCCGATATCGAAATAGTCGGCAGAAACGATGTTGACCAGGTTGGAAACCACCAGCGGTAAGCTCGCCGTATCGGCGATAAAACCGGCTGCCATAACGAATGCCAACGTAGCAGCAGGCGAAAAACGCAACGCCAGCAACATCGCGATCACAATAGGTGTGAGGATCAATGCTGCTCCGTCATTGGCGAACAGGGCCGACACCGCTGCGCCCAGCAGAACGATAAATGCGAACAGCTTGCGGGTGCTCCCGCCTCCCCACCGGGCCACATGCAGCGCAGCCCATTTGAAAAAGCCTGCCTCATCAAGCAGCAGACTAATGATGATGACCGCGATGAAAGTCCCAGTGGCATTCCAGACGATGCGCCAAACCTCGGGTATGTCTGCGAGGGTAACGACGCCTGCCAGCAACGCCACGATGGCACCGAACATCGCACTCCAGCCAACCCCAAGCCCCTTGGGTTGCCAGATGACAAGGACGATGGTGGCGATAAAGATCAATACGGCAATCAGCATTTCATTAATCCGGTTGCGCGTGAATCAGCTACACACGGCTTGGTTGATCGGGCGGTCGTTCATGCCGCAGAGGCGCTTAGCCTCGGTTTCCAGCCATTGTTGATTGGCGTCTACCACTTCCTTCAAAACTGCAGTCACCCACGCGGGCAAATCAGGATTCAATCGGTAGTACACCCATTGGCCTTGTCGACGATCCAACAACAAACCGGCAGAGCGCAGCAGCGCCAAATGACGAGAAATCTTCGGCTGACTCAGGTCGAGTGCTGCCGTTAGCTCGCATACACACAGCTCACCTTCACTCACGACAAGCAGCGAAATTTTTGCTCGGGTGTCATCCGCCAGGCACTTGAATAAGGTGGTGGGGTTCAAGGGGTCTGTCATAGATCCTCCAGGTGTTTGGTCTTGACCAAAACGAAGAGCTTGATGCGCTCGTGGATGTCGTGGAGTGTGTGGCGAAATGCGCTAGGATCATCGCTGGTTACTGGGTCGGGAAAATCCCAGGCAATGACTTCACCTGCGCTGGGCATTGGTAGGCACTCGCTCGCGGATTTATCGCAAAGAGTGATTACGTAATCGAATCGATCAGCTTGAAACTCGCTGATGGACTTGCTGCGCAGGCCCGCTGCATCGACTCCAACTGCCTCCAATGCCTGAATGGTGCGCGGATCAACTTCAGACGGTTCCGAACCGGCGCTGAAGGCCTCGAAGCTCGGGTCGGTGTGCCGCAGCAAAGCCTCTGCAAGCTGGGAGCGGGCGGAGTTGGCAACGCATACGAAAAGCACTTTGATGGCGAGGCTCATGGTTGAACTCGATGCATATGGAAAAACGAATATATGCTTTTTCGAATATCCGGTAAAGCAAATATGATGGCTGCTGCTTCGGCTTGAGCCGTAACAGTCCATGTAAAGCGGCACAAAGGAGATAAAAGGATGGATAGGAAGATGATGATCCAGGGAACGGAAATAGCTGGAGGGCAATGGCAGCGTTTTCGCGCTGCGTTGAAATCCGCCGATCTTCCTGCAGACGATATTGACCTTCCAGGCCGAACCTTTTTTGAGTTCACAAGGGACGGTAAGAGTGTCGGGTGGGGAGGATTTGAAACGCATGGAGCAGATGGATTGCTGCGCTCCATGGTCGTAGAGCCGGCATACAGATCGAAAGGGGTCGGGGTCGCAGCGCTGCGGGCCATTGAAGCGATAGCAGCCGAGCGAGGTATTGCTCGGTTTCATCTCCTGACGACGACTGCATCAGGCTTTTTTGAGCAACAGGGCTATGCAGTGAATCAACGAGGTTCTGCGCCGCCTATGATTTCTCAGACGGAGCAGTTCAGAGGGCTTTGCCCTGGCTCGGCTTGCTACATGTGCAAGGCGTTACCATTCGACAATGGCTGATAGTTTGCCCATCCGATAGCCTGGGAGGTAGTGTCCAGTTTCGACCTAGCCTTTACATGTGCACATACATGCACATATAGTTCCTTTATGACTACATCACTAACCCGAAACCAAGCCATTGAGGCCGCCATCGAATCGTTGGACGGCGCATTCTTCAAGGCCCTGTGTGAGCCACCGCGAATCGCGGTGCTGAAGCGAGTCATGCTATTAGGTCGCGCGGATGTAACTGAAATTGCGGCTGAGCTGCCTCAGGAGCGTTCGGTTGTATCTCGTCATCTTCAGGTGCTACTGGAAGCAGGGATTGTTCGAGCTGCGAAGGTAGGGCGCCAGATGTTCTATGAAGTGGACGGCCCAGCCATTATCAAGCGTCTAGAAGCCATCCTCCTCCACACCAAAAGCATCGCCCCGCTGTGCTGTCCAGGCAAAAATGACTGATCCTTTTTTGTATAAAACGTGCATGAGTGCGCACATATGAACGCAAAGAATCAGATGTTTGATGTTGTTGTCATTGGTGCTGGCCAAGCAGGGTTGGCTAGCGGTTGGCACCTGAAGCAGCAAGGCCTCAATTTCCTTATTTTTGATGAGCAACCGCAGCCTGGGGGGAACTGGCGTAATTACTACGACAGCCTTGAATTGTTCTCACCAGCAGCATATTCCTCTCTTCCGGGGCTTCCTTTCCCTGGAGCAGCAGGCCACTACCCTACTAGAGATGAAGTCGTGCGTTACCTCGAACGGTATGCCGACTTCTTCCGGCTACCTATTCTCCAAGGGATTAGGGTCGCAAACGTATGTCAGGAAGGCGAAGGATTTCGGATCACTGCCACGAACGGACAATGCTTTTCGGCGAGAGCAGTTGTCGTGGCTTCAGGAGCCTTCAGTCGTCCCTACGTACCCGATATAGCTGGGCTAAAAAACTTCAGCGGCACTCAGCTTCACAGTGCTCATTATCGAAATGCAGAAGCATTTAGTGGGCAACGCATCGTCGTAGTTGGCGCTGCTAACTCCGCTGTACAAATCGCTTACGATTTATCCAAAGTTGCAACAGTGACTCTGGCCACGCGAGAGGCGATTCGATTCGCGCCACAACGGATATTAGGAGCAGATTTTCATACTTGGTTGAAATGGACAGGCCTAGAGAAAACTAAGTGGCTAAATGATCAAAGCACGCCTGTACTGGACGACGGCACGTACAGAAAGGCTCTGAGATCCGGATACTTCAATCAAGCAGCAATGTTCTCCGAGGTCACTTCAACAGGCGTGATTTGGGCCGAAGGTCAGCATGAAACCGTTGATAGCCTCGTTTTTGCCACTGGCTTTCGTCCGAACCTGCCATTTCTCCAAGGCCTTCCAGTAATGGATGAGCAGGGACGAGTGGCGCAACGCGACGGGCGAGCAGTTCATGTCCCAGGCTTGTACTTTGTAGGCTTGCCCAAACAACGCAACTTCGCCTCTGCAACCCTACGAGGCGTGGGGCCTGACGCAGAACACATACTCCCGTATTTGCTAAAGCGAGTTCGTAATTTGGAAGCCGCCCCCACGCTTGTAACGCAAAACTGAGCAGCTTACGTCTGAAAAACACAAGAGCCCGTAGCTAGTGAAAAACCTAGAAAGCAGCCAGCAACCTATCAACCGACTCAGGCTTGTATGGGCATTAGGCATCGCACAAATTCTCGCTTGGAGTTCGACCTATTACCTGCCAGCAGTTCTTGCGACACCAATCACCAAAGAAACAGGATGGTCAGTTACGAGCGTAGTAATTGGATTGTCTTGGGGACTGCTGGTCGCAGGAGCTTGCTCGCCCATGGTGGGACGATGGATCGACCGAAGTGGGGGACGCCCCGTGTTGGCAGCTAGCTCGTTATTTTTGGCGATGGGTATGCTGTTGATGGGCTTAGCCAGTAACTTAGCCGTTTATTACCTAGCATGGACGCTGATCGGCGCGGGCATGGCTGCTGGTCTTTATGACGCAGCGTTTTCGACACTCGGACGACTACTTGGCGACCATGCACGAGCCTCGATGACTGGTCTAACCTTGCTAGGTGGGTTTGCCAGCACCTTAGGCTGGCCACTGATCGCAGGCCTGGAGCACCAGATCGGTTGGCGGTACAGCTGCTTTGCCTTAGCCGCAATGCATCTAGTAGTTGGTCTACCAATCCATCTTCTGGCAATTCCCAGCGAGAAAGGCCCCCCAGATGAATCTGCACCTCTTGCAAGTATCCAGTCCACTGCAACTGCCAGCAAATTAACCAATCGCATATACATCCTGCTGGCAGCGCTACTGACATTCCAATCCCTGGTGATTTCTTCCGTTTCAGTCCACCTGCTTGATGTGCTGAAACTGCTTGGCATCGCAACCTCAACAGCATTAGCCATAGGAATGATGATTGGGCCATCTCAAGTCGTGGCACGCCTTGCTGAGTTTTCGATTGGGAGAAACCTGCACCCTACCTGGTCGGCTCGTATCGCCATCCTGCTGTGCGGGGTGGGTATTGCCCTACTTTTACCGGCCATCCCGTGGCTAGCCTTCGTAGCCCTGGCGCTTTACGGAGCAGGTAATGGAATTCTGACCATTGCTCGCGGAACATTACCCTTGGCTCTATTCGGCGCTGATGGCTACGGAACACGCATGGGGCTGCTGGCTCGTCCCATGCTGATCGCCCAGGCTGCAGGCCCTGTAGCAGCAGCACTTGCTCTAGAGAAATTTGGTTCAATCCCGCTGTTGGCTGGTATGTGCGTTTTAGTGGCGATTAGCTTCATCACAAGCCTTGCGCTTCCCACCGAATGAATGCTGGCGTAGTGATCCCAAAATGGCACATTAATCCTTGTTTAAGGGCTTAATGTGCCGATTAAGGCACCTTATGCCGGGAGGATCTCGAGGGCGAACAAAGCTGCAGTTCCAGCGCAGGATAGTGTGCTATGAGCTGCCGACAAGCGCGAGCGCAGGTGATCAAGGTGGTGATGGTTTTTAGCCTCGATGCCAGCTAGATTGGAACCTTCTACGATCAAGGACGGATATGAAAAAGCTCATCGCGATTCTGGGAATGTGCGTGGTACTTGGCGGTTGCGCTACGTCGCACTACACGGCAGGCCGAGACTTCCCTTCGGCCAGTGTAGCTAGCATCACCAAAGGCAAAACCACGACTTCTGAGTTGAAGTCGCTATTCGGTGAGCACTACGCCAAGAGCGCAGTCAGCGAGACTGACGAAAAGTGGATCTACACCTACACCAATGGCTCAGCCCATGCCCAAAGCTACCTGGTCACCATGAAGGTGACGACTACGGACACTCAGAAAACTCTCGACGTTTTGATCCGCAATGACGTGGTCATCAATTACACGTTCAGCGAAGGCCCCGCTCCGGGTACCACCACCGCAACCAATTGAAGAGAATGTTTTGGATTAGCCCTACGCATTCAACACTTTTATAGACGTTCGGACTGGAATATGGCGCCAGCGCATTGAAAGCCTTACACGTGGATAAGCTTCTTGCGGAAGCAGATTGAGAAACGGGAACTAATTATGTACGACATTCATGAGCACCGGCATCGTGTCGCCGTTTGGGGAGCTGGTCGTGCCTATTCTCGGCAAGGGCCTGGGCACACCATCGCAGTCGCGAGATATCTAATCGAGCGTTCTGGTTTGGGATCAACCAAAACAGCGGATCAACTGCCGCCTCCTGAACTAATGGACGATTTTATAAATGAGCGGATACAAGCTGTCATGGCAGCGTCCCAAGGCCTTACTTACACAAAGCGGCCGAAAGGCGGGCCAAACACCACAGAGCCTTTATTTTGCAGCTACGGTCGTGCTCAAAAGCTTGTAAACATGTATTTGAAACTGAAAATCGTCTGCGCTGGACATCATGATCATCCGCACACGAAAGGTGTGCACCCTCCGCTCGATGCGGTGTTATTGAAGGCCCTAGACTCAGCGGAGTCCATAGATCAGGAATGCGATCTCGAGGAGTTTCGTCGTAAGCTCAAAATTGCCAAGAAACTGGGCACAACTTGGACAACCTTTGATCGTGCGACCTACGACGCCTATATCAAAGCTATACGACTATTTCAGGGGCGTCAGCCGCTCTGGGCTGTTGAGCGGCTTTGGAATCCTGAGAGAGATGCGATACCGGTCTAAGTCCTTGCATGCTCGATCGCTTCTTCATGCACCAAAGGCGCGGCCACGCAACGAACGTAATCACCCATCGCTCACTGTCACTCCTAAAGTCAGGGCTTTTTACTTGACGTTGTCGAAGGACGCACAAGCGTCAAATCTTCGTCCGAAAGCCCCTCCTTCAGATGGAGCTCTGGAATATCGCACTGAGTGAGATCCTCCATCATCAGCGCAGATGTGGCCTGTGCAAATGCTTTCGGGATTGAGTGGCCGAAGCCAATGCTGGAGTAAAACTGGGATGAGAATACCCGAGCAGCTTCATCGCCGATTTCACGATTCATACCAATGGCAGCATCTATCTTTTCAACGCTGCTACGCGCTTGATTGAAAGAGAAACACGTATTGAAAAACACAAGTTTGACGCTGTCAGAGCCGAATGCGATTGCGCTGACGATCCCCTCCTTGGAAACATGCTTCGGCCTACCATGATCATCCTGAAGAACCAATGCATCTGCCGAGGTGCCATGACCACTAAAATGCACAATCGTCGGGTGAAGTTCGTTTATAGCCTGAAGAATATCCATCGGCCTGACCGCCCAACGCGTCTGAAAATTTACGGCATCCCGATGCTGTGACGCTCGGAGCTTTTCACCAATAGACCTAGCCTCCTCATCAAGCGCGAGCTTGTTTGTCCCGGGATCCGACGCCATGAAAAGTACGGTAATCTGTTCAGGTAATGCCTTCAGCATCTGAATCTGCAAGGCCACTTCTGCGTGCAAATCTTCATGCCTGGCCAGCCCTGCTCCCATCTCACGCATACGTCGCTCTCTGGCCTGCTCTGTGCGTTTATGATCGGCCTGTTGCTTCTTGAGATCGGCATCGCGCTTTTTCTTAGCCGCATCCTGCTTCTTCAGCTCGCGAGTCTCCTCCTGGCTAACCTTGCTTTGAGCGGCCACAAGCTTCTTATGCTCATCGGCAATCTTGCTATCGAGCTTGGCCATTTCGATCGTGGCCCTGCTGTTATCGGAGGCATAACGATCCGCCTCTCGCAACTTCATGTTGATTGTAGAAGAGCTAGTAGACCTGCCAGCGGCAGCCAAAGCGTCTTGCTTTTTCTTCAATGCCGCTGCGGCTTTAACCGAAAGCTTTCCCTTGTCAGCTTGCAGTTTTGCGATGTTTTGCTGACACGTGTTGACCTGCCTTCGATACATTTCAATGCTCATGCGCCGCTCCTTGACTGAAGCTTGATCATAGCAATCCCTGTAGAGTGGCCCACTCGATTTTCTATACAGCCTTCACGCTTTTTAAACGGATACGTACTGATATGGACGAGACAATCAGCTACCTGAAAGATCGTTTCAAAGAGGAACAGGGTCGCTTTGATCACTTCGAAAACAAATGTGCAAAATTTCTGACTGCGGTATCGATTGTGATTGCGGCCTTGAGCGCGTTGGCAGGTTTGAAAAACGGAATACTTTTCCAGGTGACATCCCCTTTCGCTGCACTGATCTTCATTTCATTTGCTGCTACCGCCATCTGCGTGGCTTGCTCTTGGGGGCATGCTTTCAGCGCATTACGCATTTGCGATTGTCCGAGCCTACCATCGAGTCGTAAGACTGCAGAGTATTTGCTTGCCGTAGACGCTGAACAGCAAAAGCTCCACATTTACAAATGCTACATTGACACCATCGGAAAACTCCAAGTTGCCATCGACGCGAAATCTAAGCCTCTTGATTTGGCTTACAGCGAACTTGTCTGGGGCGCCGGGTTTTTCATGCTACTTGCGATTCTCACAACCATCAGAGAGCTGACCTCATGACAGACAAGAACCTGCAGAACAACGAGAACAAGACTCCACCTCCTCCGCCTCCCACTACTGAATATCAGCGAAGATCTGAAGAACCGGCTATCAACCGAAAAGCACCTCCAGATAAACGCTAACAATTAGATTCCAGCCCCGTAAATGGGGCTGGCGCCCGCCTAGCTCGATAGACAGTTGAGCAATGTGAGCGACTAGGATTGGGCTACAAAGCGAGGTGATAAACTTTCCAAATACATCACCGCGACGTGAATTCGGCGTCTGGTTCAATGAGCCCCTTTGGCCCTACGTCCCAATCATCATCCGGAACGTTACCACTCACAAATGCCCCTTGAGCACGGGTGAAATTGCATTCGAAAATATTGGCATTACGAAAATCCACGCCTTCCAATTTCGCGCTACAAAAACTCGCACCTCTAAGGTAGGATCCGCGGAAATCCGCCCCAGTTAAGTCGGCGCTTTCGAAGTCTGCCATCCAACAATTGCCTCCCGGTAGAACCAATGGATCGACGCTCGTCGAATAGAATTTTGCGTCACTCAAATTTGAGTTCTTAAAACTCTTCACATCCAATACCCAGTGCCAGTGCACGAGGCTTCCTGGTGCTTGGAGATTGCTAAAGTCAGGGAGTTTTTTACGAGCGAGCACTTGACTGATCCTGCTGAAAAGCAAGCTACTGAAGTGAAAGCCACTGAAATCTACATTTCGTTTGTTGGCGGCGACGGCAAGGGGCACCTGATCTCGTAGGCACTCAATAAGCGCATCAAACTGAAGCAGGAATCGAGCGCGACGAAACTCGCCGCTGTAGGGCTGCCTCCAGTACCCCTGCGCATAGGAATGCTGCGCGTACCTAGAAATCAGCTGCTCTTCAGCTGTGATTTCCTAGTATGTGGTCTCGTATTCTCTGGCGATGGTTCGCAGGCATGTCGCGAGCTTGATTTCTGTCTTGGGACGAGGCGAATACCGAGCGAGCCTATTGGTGGCATCAGGACAACCGTCACGGAAATCGCGAAGCAGGACAGCTGCATCCGACTTGAAAGCACTGAGGGAAGGGGTAACAAAACGACTCATGGCCAAACCTCTCACGGCCAACGTTGAACCCTAGTATTCCGTTGACCATTCGAGATGGCTGGGATGAAGAAGTTGAAGCAACGGTGCAGAGGCTTTATCTAGCTAGGGCTGAACGCCACCGTCATTGGCGCAGTGGCAATACTGAAAATTTTCTCTATAAAAGTCAAGTCGCAGACACTAGCCCAGCAGATCGATCCAATACTGTGCTTAGTTCATCCATCGAGTCGCGGTTAGAGGCATCAAAAAACTGATTTTTGCAGAAAGACCGCTGCACTCCGATGCTTTTGGTTTGGTAGGCTGTGATTCGACTTGGAAGTTTTGATGAGGGGAAAAGGATGACGAGTTGGATATGGGTACTGCCATCTGAGGCAGTGGTGGGTAATATGATTGCGGGTCGAAAAATCGTCAGAATTTCCAACAACAAGAAAATGCTGTCGAAGAGCTTATGCAAGGTAACGCTTCGCTCAATGTGGCCTGGCTACTACCAAAGCGTGATGATCGAGTGAATAAATTGTTCTGCCTGATGTTCAACGCCGAAGGGCTGAAAGCATCTACTCTTCCAGGTGAAGGAAATTCTAATTCGCCTCAATTTCAAATCTAAAAATCGTTAGCACCGCGCAGCGCCCCCACGTAAGCGGAGCGCGCAGGCCTATGGCCAAAGACGTGAGGATGGAAGCCCGGCAGGGCCGAGACGCGGAGTGGCTCGGTTTACGACAGCCGTCCGCGAAAGCGGCACGCCACCCCAGTCGAATCAGTGAGATCCTAAGGCTTTATTCGGCACTGCTACCGTCGTGGGTCGAACACAGCGTGCTAACCCACTGCGCTCCGACAAGGCTGCCAGGAGCACCGCACCTCTCACAAGTTTTCAGAGAAAGCCCCGCAGCCAAATCAACAGCTCCTCGACAATACGCATCACCACCGTCATAAAAGAAATGAAGCTCGCCAAATTTCGATTTGATCTGGGCGACAGTCACCGGCATGACATCAGGATGCCGTGTTAGATGCGACTGTAAGGTGTCGCAAAGGGACAAAAGAAGATCGCGCCAACCTGGATCGCAGTAGATCTCATCCACTCTAGGATCCGAGAAAAGCTGCGGATAACGCGCTCTGAACTCTTCAATCTCGATTTCAGGAAGAGCCTGGCCGTTCGAGGGAATATCGTTCATGTTCAGCTCAGCAAGGTAGCTCTGGTTGCGGTTCAGCCGTCTTTAGATAATTCAGCAGACTCTCACTCCCACCATCTCGGCGAAATGTGACGAGCACGAACCTGCCGCCCGCCTCATCTGACAAGACCCAATAACCCCCCTCCTTCTGCGCCATTACCACGACGCCCGTTCGAATAATGCGGCCGTCTTCAAACCTTCCATGAGCGTCATCGCCTTGATGTCCGAATACCACTCCAACACATGTCCGGGACTTAATGAAGGCTTCAGTGAGGTATGCAGTAACCGGTTCAGCGAAGCCTTGGGAAACGGCTCCGGCTATGCACTGGAGCTCAAAGTCAGAATGCTGTTTGCTGTGAAAATCTACATCGATGGAACCGGGCATTAAGTGTCCTTACCAGATGGACTGACCACTGTTATACGCGATCAGAAAAAAGAGAAAATCGTTTTCAGACTCGCCGTTTGGCGTCGACCGGGGCCGACCAACACATACACGGTGTTCTTCGTCTCAGCCAGGATGCTACCGTCGAACGATGTGCACATACTCGACCGCACCCAATCACCTTGCTGAAAGCGACCACGGCTATCTTCTATTACTCGATGGGCAAAGACCACCAATGGAAGATGCCCAGCGGCGTGAATCTTTGCCAGATCATCAGCGGATACGTCTGCCTGAAAAAAAGTCCAATGCTCAACCACGCAATAAGCTTTCCTCGGAAAGCGCTCAGACACAAGCTCACGAGCCTCATCCAGGCTCAGCGATAAGCCGTCTATAGAAGTATGGTCATCATTCAACAGCTCGTTATCGTCCGCGATAGCCATTCCCCCTGCACCTCTGACGAGTCAGTGCACGCCTCGCCCAGCGTTGCGATTGTAAAGAGTGCGCACGTTGGTCAACGTCTTCACATCCAGGCTGGAGCGATACGAGTCGTGATAAATCGATCCACCCTCAACCGTCACGACACAGACGGCGTCCCCATCTGAATCGTCTCCTAGGGCCACACTCTCGACCTTCTCCATTCGCCAAGCGTCGCCACCATTCATGTTGGCCGGTGTGACAATTTGAATCTCTTTGACGAAGACCTCATCGTCTTGTGACTGGAGCACTTGCTGAAGCTTGGGCTCGTCATTGACCATCAGCTCAAACTCATGCGCCCTGCCCTTCACGATCATTTTTACGGTGAGGTGGAACCAATGCTTCCTGAGCATCCTGGAAACGGCATGCCAGTGTGCAAGGCCCTCACCGAACACTCCTGGGACACCTGCCAAATCATTATCGTCTGTTCTAAACATCGGTTTCTCGTTGCATCCATCGCGAAGGCGATGCACTGGGTTTGTAGTGAATGGTCTGCAGCTTCAGGCGGTAAGCATTACAGCCGCCTCATCCAACGAGAGGCTGCTGCTAGGGACAACGGCCGGAAAACGGACAATCAAAATTCAAGCCGTTGTGACTGCCCGCACGGTAAGGGCCGCCTACCCCACCCTAAACATTTTTGAGAAATTGGCAGAGCGACCTTTCGGTGCGCAGTGCAGGCATGGCATGAAGGTCAAATGCTCGAATTGCATTTGCAGGGAATATATTCCATGGATTGAAATTAATCAATGTGGCTCTATCCTCAGCTTTGAGGAATCGACATGCCACTGAGAGAGTCATTAGCCGCGGTCATTCGGCTCCTGAGGATTTCGCGCGGGCTCAGTAAGGATGACTTTCAGGGAGTGGTCGACCCCAAGCACGTATTCAACCTCGAGAATGCA
The DNA here is from genome assembly GCF_044218815.1 of Pseudomonas sp. A0308. NCBI lineage: Bacteria > Pseudomonadati > Pseudomonadota > Gammaproteobacteria > Pseudomonadales > Pseudomonadaceae > Pseudomonas > Pseudomonas sp. A0308. The sequence continues at coordinate 185,855 of NZ_CP162581.1, read as the reverse complement.
AGAAGCGGCGTCACGCTCGATACGCTCGAGCTGCTGGCGTCGGTGTTGAAAATTGATCCGCTGACCCTTCTTACGGTCGCCGCGAGCCTTAACCGTGGTATCTCTCATGAGGATCTTCTTCATCAGCTTCGCGAACAAGGCGAACAACTGACGAGACTTGGTGTTAGCGAAAAATGGTCTGGAGAATTTCGAGATGGCGCCCTGCGCCCCGTGGAAGCAGGTAGAAGAACACCTCCAAAAAAAGTTGAGGCCATTCTTGCTTGTCGTGCTCGAGGTATGACTCAGAAGGCAACCGCAGAGGAGCAAGGTATATCAAGAGCGACGGTTAGCCGAATCTGGCAGCGGCAATCCGAATAGTGTAGTAAATTTCAAAATTAGTTGCTCCTATACCTACAAAAACTTCAACTAAATTGAATCCAGCGCCAAAAACTTAGATTCACCACCTAGAGCCAAACTCGCTAATTAAAGACGGGCTATGTATCACGCACTGAACATTTTCATTGTTGAGGAAATTATCAATAAAAGACTCATCTAGCGCTAGGCACAACGATTGAGTTCGCCGAGCAGCACAGTAAGGATGACTTGCTTCCAAACTAACCTCAGGATTTTCAAAGAAGCAATAGCAGTCCCAATAAGCGCCACGCCCACACAGAAGACTACTATCAAAATACCCAGGGAATTTTATGGGAAACAACGACGCCTCATATCTGTTACTGAAAGCTAAAAACTTATAAGCCACCTTGTGAGTATTTCTAAGCGCATTCCAAATCATAAAGTATTTCTGCAAATAGTGAAATGCCAAGAGTTCTGTTTCGCACTTTAAAACGGCACCCCAGCATGGACGTTTGATGAAGGAAAATGTTCTGCGCGAGTGTAATAATTCGTATGGCGACGTGAAGCTGAGGTTTGAAAATAGGATCAGATAAGCCATAACACAAGGGCAAATTGTTTCTGCATTGAGCCGGCACCAATCGTCTTTACTCAAAGATTTCAGGCCTGCCAAGCACCTCCGGTGGGAGCGAAGATAGGTGTGAAAAATGTATCGACGAATAGATTTGAGTATCGATATTTCCGACTTCTCGTCAATTTGCGGTTGCTGCCGTCTTATTGTCCTCATTCTCGGGCTCTGCAATATATTATGATATGGAATCTCCCAAGCAAGTTTGGATCGCGGCAGCTTCATGATTGTCATCCGTTTTGACAGCCGACAATTAACTCCCGGGAAGCCAAACCGCTCGACCAAAAAATCGATTGCCGCTTGTTTATCCTGAAATCTAGCAGAGGATTTCGAAGCTATTATTTCATACGCAGTGTTCCCGATTAGCTTTGAGCTACAATGAACCCAATCCATAAATGTAGAACACCAAGCTTCAACCTCGTCGATGTGCTCGGTCGAAGGCATATTTGGCGCCGAAACATCCAGAATAAAGTCCAGATGCGCACAACGACCAGCAGAGCCGTAAATCCCCTTTTTTATTGGCCAATTATTACCTAGAACAGTTGTACACTCATGGCAAAATTCAAGCTCTTCATTGTGCCAAGGGCAATGGCTGATGTGCTCAAAATAAAATATTACAGAATGATAGCCGAATTTTATACATTCGGAACAATGGCGTATTAATACTTGAGGCCTGGAATAACTTCCAGAGCACTCCGCTTTATTTGGAAATGGAAACCACGCATTAAAAAAAGACGACTTCAATTTATTCTGTTGAAGCCCTAAACTGGCTTCCAATTTCCATTGAAACGACTGATCACTAGAACACCAATTATTAGAGATGTCCATAGTTTCAGATTCACTATGGATCTCAAAAATCTCGCGAAGCTCTCGAAAATTCCGTATCGAATTCCATTTCAAAATCGTCATGCATACGAGCCAGGACGAGGAGTATGGAATCGCCAGCCCGGGATAAATTAAATTTTTTTTATCACACATTGACATCTTATTCCCCGGATTTCAGATAGGTTGAATAAGTATGAAGTTGAGACTCTTTGACTGCATCCCAGATTGCGTCATCCTTCAACTCGAACCTAGAGGAGTCTTTCGTCCTTAGCCGAATTAAAATAAGTCTGAAAACCTCAAGAACATATACTGTTGGTAAAACCGCCAACGTCGCTTTTTTCGCAGCTTCTTTCATTATTTGGTGAATTTCATTGGCAGATCCTGTCAGTCTGAATCCCGACTCATATGCCTGTGGCAAAAAAAAGCGAGTGAATGTGCAGTCGCTCCCAACTGGGTAAGTCAAATGCTCATCAAACATTGATAATGCCCCAGCCATCCAATAATGATCCATACACCTAGGGAGATCACATTCTTCGTTCAGGAATCGGGCAATTAATTCAGGGCGCCCCTGTTGTCGAAGCAATGAAATGGTGGCTTCAATCTGCGTTTGTCCAAAACCTATCGTTGTGACTCCGATATTCCGCAAGCCCAATTCATTCTGCAAAAATTGCAAATTTTCGAAGTCAGCGAGAGTCAACGCTTGCATTTCATCAATAAAAAGAACGATGTGCCGACCGTTTAGGGATCTAAGACGACTTTCAATGTAAGCCAACACTGAGCTCCGTACGCAGCTTAAGTTTGGCCTACTGGGTAATTTTAACATACTGGAACGAGCAATATTCTTTAGAATGCTTTCTTCCCCCCGAGGGTCAGCTGTCACTACGATTACGAGCCGATCTTGGAAATCATGAAACTCTTCTATCGCCTTTGCGGCGAAAAGGCAGGTCTGAGTTTTGCCCATTTGAGGCATCGCCTTGAAAAATAGGCTTCGTTTATGCAACATTACTGCGTCCATGATTGCCTCCAGCACTATTGGCATACTGGGGGTCAGCACCTTATAGTCATTGGTTACCAATGGATGCTTCGGCAAAAGTGCAAGTTGCTGAGTGATATTCATCGGATCAAATTTGTCCATTACCCACCGCCTTCTTCACAACTTCTTAATTAATTCAAGTAGATTAAGATCAGCGGCTGACACCATCCAGGCTCTTTGGGGAAGAGGGGTGTCGTCATGGGGAGGTATAAGTGTGGATGTCGCTTCATCACGGCTTGGTAGCTCTGAAGGTGACTGCGAAATCTCGTGCTGTAGGCGATCTAGCTTGGATGCAGTGCCTCGATTTTGCTTTCCAGCTTGTTTCGCTCCACGTAGTTTTAGCAGCAGGTATTTGTGATAAGTGTCTACAATGCACTCACCTTCAACATATGAAATGACTTTTTTATGCTTCAGGGAATTTATTGTTTTCCGTGTCTTCCTGGTATGAGGCTGCTTGCTCCATGCACCCTGAACTGTCAGTTGCCCTATGGGTTCCCCGGTCTCGATGTAGCCATGGACGACCCGCATATCTGATTCATTTATCTCGACAATGATCGTTTTGCCAACAAGAGCGGTCATTTGCTTAAGACGTTCTGAACTATATCTTGCGCCATCTAAGTTTATATGTGGCCTCAACCCTTTTTTTAGGTCTGCCGATACCCTTCTGGTTTCCCTAATGGAGGCTGTTCCGATTGACTGCTGCATATTTAAAGGAGGATACCTTGGAATAAAATGCTCATTCCGTGCAGCGATCATTTGCTCTAACGCCTGCAAAGGTGATAAAAAACCTAACCCTTCTGATGGTTCAGCATTATGATTGGCAAAATAAGAATAAGTCAGTTGCTCAAGCGCGGAGCTTTCCATCATATGTTTCCTTGCTTCCTCACCAGGATTCTTGGCTCTGCCGTCATCTGGGCCAGCTCCAGTAGTACTAGGAAATCTTTTACACAAGTCCTCCGTAAAACGGCCGAATGTATTCTCAACAGTGGGACGTCTTTCAAAGTGACCTGGGAGACCATAGTCCAGCGCGCAACCTAATTGCTTTCTCAGCGTGCTACTAACCTTACTTGATAAATTAATAAGGGCGTTATCGAACCGAATAACCGATGGCAATGCTTGTTTCAGACATGGAAATAAATCTGCTGGGAATCCCGCGCCGTTTTTAAGCTTGATATCCGGAATCACTTGCAACGGTAGAGGGCGTTCCGAACCTAACATCTCACGAATCAAAGCCAAAAGATCCTCAGCGGTAGCGTCATCGCCATAAACAACGTGATACCAAAGGACTGCAGTTGAAGATATTTCCACTGCTAGGAGTACGTGTAGCCGCTTCATTTCAAAAAAACTGTTCAGTCCCGCCGAGTTTGGAACTGAAAGCACGAAATCTGCATCATAGGTATGGCTATCAATTTCAATACCATCCATTAGACCCAATAAACGGATAAGTGACTGGCCGTTACCAATAGGTATGTGTGCAATAGCGGCGCTGTTACCAATAATTTGTACTGCTCTGTTGAAATTCTGCAGGCGCGTTTCTTTGACAAAATCAGAAATAGTTCGTAGCCCACGATACTTCACATTGAAAGGCCACTCGCTGGGCGGATGATTATGCCGCTCAAGAAATTTGATAAACTCATAATGAACATCCTTCGTCCTAATAGAGAATTCGTTGATAGACTCAGGCTCGGTTTTAGCGGACTTTCTCTTGAGAATTTTAGAGTACAAAAAATCCTTCAGATCTTTATACATTTCAAACAAAGTGCCAAGTGCTCCAGCGAGCCCGGCCCCCCTAGCCCGTGTATTTAATGATTTAGTTCGTGAGTATGCCTTGATTGGAAAGTTTGGCAGCAACGCGCGGTATCCAAACGGCTGTCCATCCGGCGCCACCATAAGACACCGCTCAATTATTCTTCTGAGATAGTTACCACCAATTTTGGTGATCCGCTTTATCTCAGGTATTGATCTTCCATTCATATAGAGATCAAGCGCCTCATTCCTGCGCCGGAATGTTTCTACTGCATCTGGTGGCAACATTTCTACAGAAACATGCTCCCACGGCATTGTGGTTTTTATAAGCGCGATGATCTCGCCCCTGGAACGTCGCGATTTCATGATGACCTCCATGAGGTATTGTGGCCGAAGCTATTCCCTCCTGCCTCAACCAGAATCCCTCCAGACAAAATCAACCTACATATAGCGCCTACCGCAAGAGCTGGATCTTGAATCTGAATCGTCGACAGGAGCGTACTAATCGTGCCCTCACCATCCGTAGATACTGCCAAATTTACCAAGTCTGCTTCGACATCAAGCTTGTATTCCCTCACCTGTGAAGCGAAAGCGAGAATACGGAGCCAAAAACCCAGCTGCGGCGAAAACAGTTTCAAGCGTGCAAGTGGAACTCTTACGATCTTAGCTTTATGTGTAACGTGATTTTCACTTCGGAATCGAACCGATAGGCTTTTGAGATCCGTATCAAGATTTTCGCGTGCGTCAATCACATGCAATTCAGTCGTACCATCTACGCACTCTACAAGTGTGAAACTGACTGATTCAAACTTATCAGGGTCGCTCTCGTCCAGACAGACTTCGACTTCAGCGTCAAACTTGAACCGACGAACATTATGATTAATCTCGAGTTCGGAAATCCAATACAGCAGTTCTCTATCACTGGTGATGGTGAGGTCTTCGTTCGATTTCGGGCTATAAACCAGCCACAGACTGCCATGTCTGTTCCCCTTCCTTGAAGACATAATTTGCTTACGACGATGGCTCTTCAAGGACGGCATAGCACTTTCTCCGCACTGATACCAAGGAACAAAATTGCTTCCGATATTTTAGCGCGGTCAACGGGTGTTTTTTGGAACGATTCGAAGCTATGTAGAAATTTGAAATACCTTTACAATATCAAAAAGACCATTTTGCATGCATTTGACCAGTTTTTCATCTGTCGACACATTACTTTATTATCGACGCATAGCGCCTGTCACGTTAGGTTCAAACTTAGTTCTTTATGACCTGGATAGCTAAAGTTTTACTTCCAAATTTTGGAAGTAAAACTGGATAATTCAACCATGATCACTCCTGCCATTACGAGCAATCGATTGATTATTATAGAATTCTAAATCACGGAGATAGGGTCGCGGTTACTTCGACGTGCTGTAACCTCCTTAAATGCCGCATGCTCAATCTTCCTCCCGCGTCATCTTTTCTATCAGTGTTCGATGCTGAGGAAACTGCGTCGTGAGTTTCTCGCGATTACCCATCTCCATATCGCCGAAATCAAATCCTGGTGAGACGGCTTCGCTGATCAAACCAAATCCGTGTAAACCTTCAAGCAAGCGTGAAGCTTTCCAAATGCCACCCGGTACGTGCAATTGCAGATGTTGTCCTGCCAGAATATCGCTGCCCATAACCAGCGTCTGCAGTGAACCGTCAGCCAGGATAAGGCTGTACTCGATGGCGTCGCCCAGATGAAAGTAATGCAGGATGTCGGATTGGTTGAAATGAAACTGGCCCACGGGTGATTGTTCGGTCAGCAAATAGTAGATCGACGTCATCAGATATCGTGGGCCGCCAGCGGTATCGAGCATTTTGCGATGGTCGGCTTGATAGGTTCTGCGAAAATAGCCGCCTTCAACGTGGGGCTCTAAATCCAGCGCGGTAATTAGCTCATCAACTTTTATATCGCGCTGAATCATGGCCTTCCCTCTTGATTGATGGCTTATTACTGTTAGCTCTACTAAACGACCATTTAGTATAGTTAACGGCATATCGACGACATTAAAAGACATTTACCGACGTTGCCCACAAGATGATACCGCCGCCCTTCCCACCTCACCGTCAAAAATCGACTGTCGCTGACAACAGATAAGTCCGCGGCGTCGACAGCGTCAAACCCGGCTCGCTGTCATCCGAAGCGCCCGCCGAACTCCAATAGCGTTTATCCATCACGTTCTCGATGTTGGCACGCAGGGTAATGTTTTTGTCATCGACTTTGAACGCGTAACGCGTGCCTACGTCGAAGCGCTCCCAGGAGTCGATTTCCTTCTCGTTGGACTGATCCAGATACTGCGAGCTGGAATAGATTCCGCGCCCGGTCAGCGTCAACCCCTGCACAGTCGGCACGTCCCATTCGGCACCCAGGTTGACGTTGTATTTCGGCGTTGCCGGCGCGCGGTTGCCATCGAAAGTGCCGTTGGTGGTGTGGGTCAATTCGCTGTCGATATACATCACACCGCCGAGCAGTCGGAAACCTTTCAGCGGCTCACCGAACATACTCAGCTCCACCCCACTGTTCTGCCGTTTGCCGTTCGGGCCGAATACCCGCGTCGTGGCGTTGGTTTCGTAGGCGGGCTGTTTGATCCGGAACACCGCAGCGGTCAAGGCGTAAGCGCCGGCGTCGTATTTGGCGCCGACCTCGACCTGGCGGCTGATGAACGGCGGGAAGATTTCATCCTCGTTCACCGAGGTCGAAGGCGCGATCTTGCCCTGACTCAAGCCTTCCATGTAATTAGCGTACAGCGACAACTTGTCGGTCGCCTTGAACAGAATGCCCCCCGAAGGCGAAATCTTTTCCTCGTCGTAAGCGGTGTCGCCCTTCACATCGTCGCTCCAGTCGTCGACCTTGACCCGCTGCCAGCGCGCGCCGAAGGTCAGCAACAGGCGATCATCAAAGAAACCCAGCGTGTCGGACAACGCCACGCCGCTGAAGCGGTTTTCGGTATAGACCTTGGCATCTTGACGCGTCGGTGTGCCGGGCTTGGCAGTTGTCACCGGGTCGTAAAGGTTGCTGCGTCCTGCCGCATAGCGGGCGCCGCCGTTTTCGAAGTCCATGTAGAAATAGCTGGCGGCCAGGTTGACCTCATGGCTGACCGGGCCGGTATGGAACCAGTTACGCACGCCAGCCGTGGCTGTACGGACGTTCTCGTCGCGGGTGAAATCCCGTGGCAGCACGCTGAAATCGCCAGCATCATTGGTGACGGAAACGGCATGGCGCAGGAAGTCATGGTTGCTTTTGCGTGCACCGACACCGCCGTACACCATCACCGAATCGCTGACATCGAACTCACCGTTGACCGTGCCAAAGGTGTCCTTGGTTCGCGCCTGGCTCCAGGGCTGCGCGTAGTTGTTTCGCACGTCGTTGGCGTTTGGAACCTTCGCGTTGGCCGCCACCTGAACACGTTCTTGCGGGGCGTCAGTATCGCGCTCGGTATGACCGATGTCGGTCGACAGGCGCAGACGATCGCCACGAAAGTCCAGGCCAAGTACCGCCATATCGCGATCGATACGCTGGTGATCCCATTCAGTGTCGCCAGACTGTTTGACGCCGTTGAAACGCAGGCCGAATTGGTTGTCCTCGCCGAAACGTCGACCGACGTCCACTGCCCCCCCAAGCTGATTGTTGGAGGCGTAACTGGTCGTCAACGAAGTAATTGGCTTGTCGGTAGCATGCTTGGGCACCACGTTGATCCCGCCGCCAACACTGCCCCGAGGCGAAATGCCGTTAATCAGTTGGCTCGGGCCTTTGATGATGTCGACGCGGTCGGCCATTTCCATGTCGATCGTGTACGTTGGCAATACGCCGTAGAGCCCGTTATAGGCAACGTCACTGTTGAACAGACTGAAGCCGCGGATGGTGAATTGCTCGTAACGCCCCCCTGCCGGGTTGGTCGCGCGCACCGAAGGATCACTGGCGATCAGATCTCCCAGGGTCCGGGCCTGCTGGTTCTTGACCGCTTCGCTGGTGTAAGTGGTCATGCTGAACGGAGTTTCCATGAAGTCCTTGGACCCCAACAGCCCTTGCGAACCACGCCGTGCGACCTGGCCGCCGGCAAACACGTCGGCATCCGACGAGCCGGTGGCGCCAAGAATCGAGGTCGGCGCCAGTTCCAGACTGCTGCCGTCCGCCGCCGGAACCAGGATGTAGGCATTGCCGCCCACTGGCTGCAACTGCAAACCACTGCCCAGCAACAAGCGCGTGAAGCCCTCCTCCACCCCGTATTCGCCGGACAGCCCTGCGCTGTTACGCCCGCTGACCAGTGCCGGGTCTACCGACAGATTGACCCCGGCCAAACCGGCAAAGCGCGTCAACGCCGTGCTCAGATTACCGGCCGGTACCTGATAGCTGCGGCGCTCTGCGCCATCGGCCCAACTGGTCGACATCAACAAGGGGCTGGCACTCAGGCTCAGCAGCAGACTCAATTGCAACAACGGACGCAAACGACTTGGGAATACTGCGGGCATTGGAAAAAGCTCTCGATTTTGTTCACTTGCCTGAAATGACCAGCGAGGCGAAAAAAAGGGACAGCCTTTAGCCAACGTTTTTTCGCGGGACGAGAGAAACCCAGAAACGGGTGCGCGTATGGACGTCGATTGGCAGACTCGCCGCCAGTAATGAAAGGACTTGATCAGTGTTGTCGAGGCGGAAACTGCCGGTGATGCGCAAGGACTCCAGTGCCGGATCCCAGCGCAACAGCCCGGAACGATAACGGCTCAACTCCCGCAGGAAATCCCCCAGTGGTTGGTTCTGCGCCATCAACACACCTTCACGCCAGCCCGGCATCAAGGCATCGAACGCTGCGACACGCCCGGCACCGGACGCTTGCAGACTGACCTGCTGGCCCTGACTCAACATCAGCGCCGGCCCTTGCAGCGGCTGCAACTGCACCGCACCACTGACCACCGAAACGCGGCATTCACCTTCGCTGAGGCGCAGGCAGACTTCGCTGCGACTGACGCTGATCCGCCCGTAAGGTGCGTTGATCATCAAGGCTGAGTCGCCGGGAACCTTGAGCGCCATCTCGCCGCGCACCAGCGTCAATTGACGGGCAACCAGATCGATGTTGACCGCACTGTCCGTGTTCAACTGCAACGAACTGCCATCCGCCAACTGTAATTGACTGTGCTCACCGGTGCCGGTGTGCAGATCGGCCCGCCAGGCGTCCAGCGGCAATTGCCGACTGATCAGCCACGCCGCCGGCACCAGCGCCGCCAGACCGAGCGCGCGTTTCAGCGCTGCACGACGTGCCGGATCCGGGCGATCCAGGGTGGCCATGGCCAATGCCGAAGGCAGGCCGCTAAAGCGTCGGCGCAACAGCTGAATCTTCTGCCAGGCGTTTTCATGGCGGTGATCGCTGCTGCGCCAGTGTTGCAGGCGCGTGTGATCATCATCCGTGGCCTCGCCCGACTCCAGCAACGCCAGCCATTGCGCAGCAGCGCGGGCCACTTCACGCGCTTCGTCGCTGGGGGCAACACGCATCACAAATCCACCAGCAAACAATGCTCGTATGCCTGCGCCATGTAGCGTTTGACCGTGCGCTCAGAAACCTGCAAGCGCTCGGCAATCTCGCGATAACCCAGCCCTTCGAGCTGACTCCACAAAAATGCCCGGCGCACCGGCCGCGGCAAACCATCGAGCAACTCGTCCAGCGCTTGCAGGGTTTCCAGCAGCAGCCAGCGCTGCTCTGGCGAAGGCACGCTCTCCTCCGGCAATTGCGCCAGTGCTTGTAGATAGGCTTTTTCGAGTTGGCGGCGGGTGTAGAAATTGCTTAACAGGCGTTTGCCCACGGTCAGCAGATAGGCTCGCGGTTCCTGAATATCGGCCAGGGGTTGCGCACTGGACAGCACGCGCATGAAGGTGTCCTGACTCAGATCTGCCGCATCCCAGGCGTTGCCCATGCGTCGACGCAGCCAGGTTTCCAGCCAGCCGCGGTGATCCCGATACAGGTCGTGCAGGTTCTGCTCCGAGGGCGCCGCTGCTTCAATCATCTCAAGAGACCCTGCGCGAAGTTAGATTCAAATGAGACTGATTCTAATTAACTTCGCGGATGAGACAAAGGTCTTTTTACGGGTCAGGCCATGTGTGAGCGCTTGAGGGTCTCGCTCGGGAGCTCTTTGAACAACGCCCGGTAGCTGCTGGAAAACCGCCCCAAGTGCCAAAACGACCAATGCATCGCGACCTCGGCAACCGTGGTTTCCGTCGGCCTGCGCTTGAGCAACTCGCGGTGCGCACTGTTCAACCGGCGCAGTCGCAACCAATGGCTTGGCGTCATCCCGGTGAAGTGCTTGAAGGCTTGCTGCAACTGCCGCAGCGGAACACCCGCCACGTGCGAAAGCTCCAGCAGATTCAGCGTCTCTTCGGGTGAATCCGCCGCCCATTCACCGATGCGCTTTATGATCATTCGCTCCTCGGTCCGGCGCTGCAAACCGCCGCGATCCAGATGCACCCGCGCGTTATCGAGGATGAACAGACAGTCCTCAAGCAACTGTTGAGTCAACGCCTCTTTTTCAACTAGATCAATGGGTTGCGTCAACTTCGTGAGAGTCGAGCTTAACCAGCGACTGAACAAGGCGTTCTGCCCGCCATTGAGCGGCGCCATGAACAGGCCTTCAAGTTTGGCCACATCCAGACCGTGCTGGCGGACGAATTCGGGGCCGAACACCACGGCAATTTCCTGGTAGTTCTCCGGGGTGATCCAGATGTTGCGACTCTCTTCATTGAGCAGGTACAGCGCGTTGTCACTGCGATCAAAACAGAACGCCAAAGCACCCGATGGCGCGCTGAAATTTTGCTCGACCCGGGTGTTCATCTGCTCTTCGTAGACTTCGACACCCTGCAGATCCAGATAGCGAATCTGTCCGGCGAAATGGCCTGGCGACATCTGTTGGTAATGCTGAACCCAGCCCGGCGTGGCGCGGACTTGCTCGGCCACATCGGCGGTATTGAACGCTTGAACCTGGAGCGAATTGCACGTTGTCATGGGGTGACCTTGCGCACTCTTTTGGTGCGCTTTGGTGTGTTTAAAGTGGATAGATGGAACTGCAAGGCTCGCCCAAGATAGTCGTCAACGCGCTACAGGGGAAGGGGCGGAAGATGAAACCCGCCCTCCCCGGCGTCAATAAAACCAATAACGAGGTCTTTATGAATGCCCCTTTCGATCAGCTGTTCACTTGGCTGAAAGATCACAAGATTACCGAAGTTGAATGTGTGGTCAGCGACCTGACCGGCATTGCCCGCGGCAAAATCGCACCGACCAACAAGTTCCTGCATGAGCGAGGCATGCGCCTGCCGGAAAGTGTGCTGCTGCAAACGGTAACCGGGGACTTTGTCGACGACGACATCTACTACGACCTGCTCGACCCGGCCGACATCGACATGGTCTGCAAGCCTGTGGCGGATGCGGTCTATGTGATTCCATGGGCGATCGAGCCGACCGCCATTGTCATCCACGACACCTTCGACAAGTTCGGCAACCCGATCGAACTGTCGCCACGCAATGTGTTGAAGAAAGTCTTGCAGCTGTACACCGATAAAGGCTGGAAGCCGATCGTCGCGCCGGAAATGGAGTTCTACCTGACTCAGCGCTGCGAAGACCCGGACCTGCCGCTCAAGGCACCACTGGGCCGCTCGGGCCGTGCTGAAAGTGGTCGTCAGTCATTCTCCATCGATGCCGCCAACGAATTCGATCCGCTGTTCGAAGACGTCTACGACTGGTGCGAACTGCAAGGTCTGGACCTCGACACACTGATCCACGAAGACGGCCCGGCGCAGATGGAAATCAACTTCCGTCATGGCGACGCGCTGGATCTGGCCGACCAGATCACCGTATTCAAACGCACCATGCGTGAGGCAGCGCTCAAGCACAACGTCGCGGCGACGTTCATGGCCAAGCCGGTTGGCGACGAGCCGGGCAGCGCCATGCACATTCACCAGAGCGTGGTGGACATCGCCACCGGCAAACCCGTCTTCGCCACCGCTGACGGGCAGATGAGCGAGCTGTTCCTGCACTACATCGGCGGTTTGCAGAAGTACATCCCGAAAGTCCTGCCGATGTTTGCGCCCAACGTGAACTCGTTCCGCCGCTTCCTCCCGGACACCTCGGCGCCGGTGAACGTCGAATGGGGCGAAGAAAACCGCACCGTCGGCTTGCGTGTGCCGACGTCCAGCCCTGAGGCGATGCGCGTGGAAAACCGCTTGCCGGGCGCCGACGCCAACCCGTATCTGGCGATTGCCGCGAGTCTGCTCTGCGGTTACCTCGGCATGGTCGAGAAGATCGAGCCGAGCGCGGGCGTCGAAGGTCGTGCTTACGAGCGCCGCAACCTGCGCCTGCCGATCACCATCGAAGAAGCGCTGACGCAAATGGAAGAGTGCGCCACCGTCGCCGAGTACCTGGGCAGCAAGTTCGTCCGTGGCTATGTCGCGGTGAAGCGTGCCGAGCATGAAAACTTCAAGCGCGTGATCAGCTCGTGGGAGCGTGAGTTCCTGATGATGAGCGTTTAAGTAACACCACCTGACCCTGTGGGAGCGGGCTTGCCCGCGATGGCTTTGGCACATCCAACAATGTTGCTGAAGCCACCACCCTCATCGCGGGCAAGCCCGCTCCCACAGGGAACCAAACAAATCCAAGAAGAGGTGTCGATATGCGTCTATTGAAATCCCTGATCCCGCTCAGCCTGAGCGTTCTGTTCAGCGCCGTAGCCCACGCCCAGCCACAGGTCAGCGTCTACAACTGGACCGACTACATCGGTGAAACCACCCTCGCCGACTTCCAGAGCCAAACCGGGATCAAGGTGATCTACGACGTTTTCGACTCCAACGAAACACTTGAAGGCAAACTCCTCGCCGGCCGCACCGGCTATGACGTGGTGGTGCCGTCCAACCACTTTCTCGCCCGTCAGGTAAAAGCCGGGGCGTTCCTCAAACTGGACCGCACGCAACTGCCCAACTGGAAAAACCTCGACCCGAAACTGCTCGAACTGCTGGAGAAAAACGACCCGGGCAACGAGCATTCCGTGCCGTACCTGTGGGGCACCAACGGCATCGGCTACAACGTCGACAAGGTAAAACAAGTGCTGGGCATCGATCACATCGATTCCTGGGCCGTGCTGTTTGAACCGGAGAACCTGAAGAAACTCAGCCAGTGCGGCGTGTCGATGATGGACTCTGCCGACGAAGTCTTCCCGGCCATCCTCAACTATATGGGCCTGGACCCGCGCAGTGAGAACCCGGAAGACTATAAGAAAGCCGAAGCCAAACTGCTGAGCATTCGCCCGTACATCACCTACTTCCACTCGTCCAAGTACGTGTCGGACCTGGCCAACGGCGACATCTGCGTGGCCTTCGGTTATTCCGGCGACGTGTTCCAGGCGGCCAATCGCGCCAAGGAAGCCAAGAACGGCGTGAACATCGCCTACGCGATCCCGAAAGAAGGCGCCAACCTGTGGTTCGACCTTTTGGCGATTCCGGCCGACGCCGGCAATACCAAAGAAGCCCACGCGTTCATTAATTACCTGCTCGATCCGCAAGTGATCGCCAAGGTCAGCGGTTCGGTCGGTTATGCCAACCCGAACCCGGCCGCCAAGCAGTACATGGATCAGGAGCTGGTCAACAACCCTGAGGTTTATCCGTCTCAAGCGGTGCTCGACAAGCTCTACATCTCCTCTACCCCGCCCCAGGCAATCATGCGTCTGATGACCCGTTCCTGGAGCAAAGTGAAGTCGAACAAATGAATCAGTACACCCAAGAACACGCCCGCTCCTACTACGCAGCCTCGGCTCGGGCGACCACTCCCTACCCTGTCCTGGACGGCGATCTGAGCGTCGATGTCTGCGTGATCGGCGGCGGGTTCACCGGGGTCAACACCGCCATCGAGCTGGCTCAGCGCGGGCTGTCGGTGGTGTTGATCGAGGCGCGGCGGATTGGCTGGGGCGCCAGCGGCCGCAATGGCGGCCAATTGATCCGCGGGATTGGCCACGAGGTCGAAGGTTTCGCCAAGTACGTGGGTCATGAAGGCGTGCGCTATTTGCAGCGCGCCGGGATCGATTCGGTGGACCTGGTGCGCCAGCGCATTACAGACAATGACATCGAATGCGATATGCGTTGGGGCTTCTGTGAGCTGGCGAATACGCCGGCGCAATTCGCCGCGTTCAAGGAAGAACAAGTCAGCCTCGCCGAACTCGGCTACGCCCATGAAACCCATCTGGTCGGGCCCGAGCAGATTCGCCAGCAAGTGGTGAATGCCGAGGGCTACGCGGGCGGTCTGATCGACATGGGCTCGGGCCACTTGCACCCACTGGATCTGGTGCAAGGTGAAGCGCGACTGGCGACGTCGCTTGGCGTGAAAATATTCGAGCAGAGCCCGGTACTGGAAATCATCCATGGCTCGACGGCTCAGGTGCGTTGCGCCACTGGCACCGTGCGTGCCGGCAGCCTGGTGCTCGGTTGCAACGCGCACCTGGATGAGCTCGAACCTCAACTGAGCGGCAAAGTGTTGCCCGCCGGTAGCTACATTATTGCCACCGAGCCGTTGTCCGAAGCACGCGCCGCGCAACTGATCCCGCACAATCTGGCCTTGTGTGATCAGAAGGTCGGACTCGATTACTACCGGCTCTCGGCGGACCGGCGCTTGTTGTTCGGCGGTGCCTGCCATTACTCCGGGCGAGATCCAGCAGACATCGCCGCCTACATGCGCCCGAAGATGCTCAAGGTCTTCCCGCAACTGGCCGACGTGCGCATTGATTATCAGTGGGGCGGCAAGATCGGCATCACCGCCAACCGTTTCCCTCAGGTCGGGCGCCTACAACAGCACCCGAACGTGTTCTACGCCCAGGGTTACTCCGGCCATGGTCTGAACGTGACTCACTGGTGCGCAAAACTGCTCGGCGAGGCGATTGATGCCGGCCACAGTCAGGGCATGGACGTGTTCAGCGGTGTGCCGCACATGACCTTCCCCGGCGGCCCGGCCCTGCGTTCGCCGTTGCTGGCACTGGGCATGTTCTGGTATCGCCTGCGCGAGATGCTCGGCTAACACACGATCCCATGTAGGAGCTGCCGAAGGCTGCGATCTTTTGATCTTGCTTGATTTGATCGTTCCCACGCAGGAGCGTGGGAACGATCACCGGCAACATCGTCAGTAATTTGCTCTATCGCCAAGCACTTCTATATTGATGAAGTGCTTTTGCGTTCCTGACGCTCAGTGCCCAATTATCAGAGGAGGACACGGATGAAGTCGTCAGCCACCAACGAGCCGCCAGCACCGGGCCAGGCGCCCATAAAAACCCGACGCTTCAGCCTGTCGCTGGTATGGGTCGTGCCGATTATCGCTGTGCTGGTGGGCATTTCGTTGGTGGTGCACAACCTGATGCAGGAAGGGCCGACCATCACCGTCAACTTCAAGACCGGCAGCGGTCTGGTGGCGAACAAGACCGAAGTCAAATACCGCAACGTGGTCATCGGCCGGGTCACCGATGTCGAATTGAGCGATGACCAGAAAAGCGTCAACGCCACCATCAAACTGGCCAAGCAGGCCGAAAGCTTTACCCGCGAAGACTCGCAGTACTGGGTGGTACGCCCACGCATTGGCGCTGGCGGCGTGTCCGGTATCGACACCCTGCTCTCCGGCGACTATATCGGCGCCGACATCGGCCAAGCCAATAACCGCGCCAAGCAGTTCAAGGGTCTGGAGAACCCGCCGCCGATCACCTACGGCGAACCGGGCAAGCGCTTCATGTTGCACACTCAGGATCTCGGCTCGCTGGACATCGGTTCGCCGGTTTACTACCGCAAGATCCCGGTTGGCCAAGTGGTCGCCTACACCCTCGCCCAGGACGGCAAAGGCGTCGACATCGAAATCTTCGTTCATTCGCCAAACGATGCCTTCGTCACCGAAAACACCCGGTTCTGGAACGCCAGCGGCATAGACGTCAGCGTTGGCGCCAATGGTTTTCAGGTCAAGACCGAGTCGTTGTCGTCGATGCTGGTCGGCGGCATCGCCTTCCGTGCGCCGGATTACAGTCCCAACGATGTAGCAGCGGCTGATGACAAAGACTTCGAGCTGTTCGAGGATCAGTTGACCGCCCTTGCCCCACCCAACGGCAAGGCGCAATACCTGAGCTTGCGCTTCGACCAGTCCCTGCGCGGCCTCAAGGTTGGCGCACCGGTGGAGTTCCTCGGCATGGAAATAGGCCGGGTGGTGGCAATCAATCTGGATTTCGACGCGAAAAAACGCAGCTTCCCGCTGAACGTCGGCATCGTCATTTACCCGCAGCGCCTCGGCCAGGCATACAAAAAAATGCTCACGGCGTTCAATCATGACCCCAACGACGAAGCCGCCGGTATACGCCTGATGGGCACCTTTATCGACAATGGCCTGCGCGCACAGGCCCGCAGCGGCAACCTGCTGACGGGCCAACTGTACGTGGCGCTGGACTTCTTCCCTAAAGCCGAAAAAGTCGTCTTCGATCCAACGGCTCGTCCCGTGGTCATACCGACCGTGCCAGGCAGCCTCGAACAGTTGCAGGAAAAACTCGAAGCGATGGTCGACAAAATCAACAAACTGCCGGTGGAACGGATCGCCAGTAACCTTGACGGCAATCTTGTCGAGTTGCGCAAAGGCCTGAGCCAGTTCAATGCGAAAACCTTGCCGGGCGTACAGAGCACCCTCGCCGACGTCAGCAAAACCCTGCAGTCCGCCAACTCCACGCTGGCCGATGACTCACCGCAGCGGGAAAAAATCAATGAGACCCTCGACGAGCTCTCTCGCATGTCGCGCTCCTTGCGTGAGTTCTCGGACTACCTGGGTCGTCATCCGGAATCGTTGATTCGCGGTCGTCCCGAAAACGCCGGGCCGATGGACCTGAAAGGACCGCCACGCAATTGAGCACAGGAGCTGAACCATGGCTTTACCGTTGAAGATCACCGTGCTCGCTGCATTTATGCTGCTTGCTGCTTGTCGCAGCGATCCGATCAGCTTTCACACGCTGGTGCCGGCACAACCGGGTTCTGGCCGAAGCGGATCGGAGATCGCCATAGAAGGCATCACCGTGCCGCCGCAGGTCGATCGCGCGCAAATCGTCATCCGGCAGGGCAACAGTGGCCTGGCGATACTGGAGACTGAATGGTGGGGCGCGACGCTCGCGGATGAACTGCGCACTGCCTTGGTCGACCAGTTGAGCAGCGCCAGCGGCCAGCAGAAACTCTCGGTGCGCGTCGACGTGCAGCGCTTCGATTCGATCCCCGGCCAGTACGGTTTGATCGACGTCAAATGGCGTTTGCGGCCACTCGGCGCGGCTGACAGCGCACTGCTGACCTGCCGTTCCGTCCTGCAAACGCCGTCCGGGCCAAGCATCGACGAACTGGTGGCGGCGCAGCAAAACAACGTCAAACGTCTTGCCGCGCAAATCACTCAGGCCGCCAGTGGGTCGCGCGGTTGCCCTCCCGCCTCCTGATCAGAGATCGAAGCGATCCACTGCCCGCCGCCGCTCGTTGTCGTCACGCACATCGTAGTTGGCGGTGGTCTGGATGTTGCTGTGATGCGCCAGCTTCTGCGCAATCGACAGATCATGCTCTTCGATGACCCGGGTGATAAACGAACGCCGGAAATCGTGGGGCATGATCTTCACCCCGACCTGTGTGCCGCGCTGACGGGCGATGTAATAGATCGCGTGTTTGGTGATGCGTTCGCGGGTGATGTGGCTGCCACGACGGATGCGATTGAACAGAAACCCGTCATCGCTTTCACCTTCCTTGAGCTGTGAGCGACGCAGTTCCAGCCACGCATCGAGCTTCGCGAACGCCCACGCCGGAGCGTACTTGATCAGTTGTTTGTTGCCTTTGCCGATGACGGTCAGGCTGCGCTCAGTGAAATCGACCTGATTCAAATCCAGATCCACCGACTCGGATTTGCGCATGCCGGTGCCGTACAGCAGCGCAATCACTGCGGCGTCACGCAAACCCTGCGGGCGTGGGTCGGCGGCGCAGACTTCCATCAATTCGTGAATCAGCGTGCGTTTGAGATTGCGCCCCTGCGATAACCGCGTGCCGGCGATGCCTTTGACCGAACGCATTTTCAACAGGTGATCCTGAGTGATCAGGCTCATGCGCCAGGCTTCGTTCATCACCCCGCGCACGGCATTTACATAGAGCGAAGACGTATTGGGCGCGTAGTTGTCCTCACGCAAAGCCGCCACCAGTGCAACGACATCTTCAGGTTGCAAGCCGTGCCATGGAATGTCTTCGAGATTCATGTCCTCGAAACCCAGACGGTCGGCGGCGTCCTGCAAGACGTAGCGCATGGTCAGTTGGCTGGAAGGCGCCAGGCGTGCCAGATAAAGCGTTAGCGGATTAGTGTTGGACGGGGAAGATGGGGTACTCGACAAGTCAATCAAACGAAACGGCCTTGAATGGAAAACAGTTCATTACAACATGACAAAAAACGGCAAAACCTGAATGCGACCGGTTGCCGGAAAAGGCTCACAACCTGCCGGCCAAGGGCTTAAAAGTCAATCAGGCATTCTCCGACCGGTATCCCAAGCCCTTGAACTTCCGCGTTTTTCAGACAACCGGGCGGACGTTGCAGGCGCGATAGACGAATTGAAACATGCCCTTGCCTACCCTGATCGCGGTCAACAACAGATCAACACTCATCTGGCTCGTGCGTCCGCATTCAGGAGTGCTTCATGAAAATCACGGTATTTGGCAGTGGTTACGTCGGTCTGGTGCAAGCGGCTGTGCTGGCCGAAGTCGGGCATGACGTGGTGTGTATGGACGTCGACCATAACAAGGTCAACTTGCTGAGTCAGGGCCACGTCAGCATCTTCGAACCGGGGCTGGCCAGCCTGGTGCGCGAGGGTCTGGATTCGAAACGCCTGTTGTTCACCAGCGACGAAAAACTCGCCGTGCAGCACGGCCGTGTGGCGTTCATTGCGGTGGGTACGCCGTCGCGTGAAGACGGCTCGGCGGATTTGCGCTACGTGCTCTCGGTCGGCGATGCGATTGCCCGTCACCGTGAACATCCGCTGATTCTGGTGGAGAAATCCACGGTGCCGGTGGGCACGGGCGACACCTTGCGCACGCACATCGAAAAGGCCTTGATCAAGGTGGGTCGTTTGCTGCATTTCGATATCGTCTCCAACCCGGAGTTTCTCAAGGAAGGTTCCGCCGTCGCTGATTGCCGGCGTCCGGATCGCATCGTCATCGGTTGCGAGGGCGATGAGGTGCGTGACGTGATGCGCGATCTGTACGCGCCGTTCAATCGCAACCATGACCGCATCATGTTCATGGACTTGCGTAGCGCCGAGCTGACCAAGTACGCGGCCAACTGCATGCTGGCGACCAAAATAAGTTTCATCAACCAGATCGCCGAGCTGGCCGAACACCTGGGCGCCGACATCGAATCGGTGCGCCAGGGCATCGGCGCCGACACGCGCATCGGCTACCACTTCATCTACCCGGGTTGTGGTTATGGCGGTTCGTGCTTTCCCAAGGACATGCGCGCCTTGATCCACAGTGCCGAACAGGCGCACTGCTCCAGCGACTTGCTGCAAGCGGTCGAAGCGATCAATCAGCGGCAGAAGCACAAGCTGTTCGAGCGTATCAACGCGTTCTACAAAGGCGACCTGCGCGGCAGGACTTTCGCCCTGTGGGGTCTGGCCTTCAAACCCAACACCGACGACATGCGCGATGCGCCGAGCCGGGTCTTGCTGGAAGAACTGTGGGCCGCCGGCGCCAGCGTGCGCGCGTTCGACCCCGAAGCCATGCAGGAAACCCAAAACCTCTATCCGGACGAAGCAAAACTGATGTTGATGGGCACGCCTGAGTCGGTATTGCCCGGCGCCGACGCGCTGATCATCTGCACCGAGTGGCAGCAGTTCAAGGCGCCGGATTTCGACTTGATCAAGCAGCGCCTCAACACCCCGGTGATCTTCGACGGTCGCAACCTGTACGACGCCGAGCGGTTGGCGCGCAATGGCATCCAGTACTTCCCGATGGGCCGTGGCGAGTCGCGCAAGTTGCCAATCTCGCTGCAGCAATGGCCCCGCGCGTCCGACGTCGCCTGACCGGTTATTGCGACCTTTGAGCTCCTACAGAGGGGATTTTGTTGTGTCAGGTTGACCGGTGACTGCGACCCGGCGAGGATGGCGACGCCCGCTTGTGCATCTGAAATAAGGACATTGACCTCTTCGTGGCTACCTACTCACCCCTGATCCGCCGGCTGATGATCAGCTCGCTGACAGTCGTCATCAGCCGTGCCCTGATCAGCCCATTGCTGACCTTGTTCCTCAGCAACAAACTCGGCCTCAACCCTCAAGACGTCGGTCTGCTACTGGGCATCGCGGTGTTCAGTGCCACGCTGCTGTCGCTGTATGGCGGTTACATCATCGATCGACTGGACAAGCGCCAGTTGCTGATCCTTACCATGCTCTCGAGCGGCATCGGACTGATGCTGCTGACCTTCGCGCAGAATCTGTACCTGGTCACGCTGGTGCTGATCATCAGCGAAACCGCCTCGGCGCTGTTCCTGATCTGCTCCAAGGCGATCCTCAGCGAGAACCTGCCCATCGGTCAGCGGGTCAAGGCGTTTTCCCTGAACTACACGCTGACCAACATCGGTTACGCAGTCGGCCCGATGATCGGCGTGGTGATCGCAGGTATTCAGCCTGGCGCGCCGTTTATCGTCGCCGGTGCGATCGCCTGCGCCAGTGTGTTCCTGCTGCTCGGCGTCGCCAGGAAGGTGAGCCCGATAACGCCGCTCGGCCAGCCGCAAAGCTTTCTGAATACCCTGATCATCCTGAAAAACGACCGCACGATGGTCCTGTTCACCCTGGGCTGCCTGCTCAGTACGTTGGTCCACGGGCGTTTCACCTTGTACCTGTCGCAGTACCTGCTGGTGACCCACACTCAGCAACAGACGCTGGACACCATGGCCGCCCTGCTCGCCTGCAACGCGATCACAGTGATCCTGCTGCAATATCAGATCGGCCGGTTCCTCAAGCGCGAGCACCTGCGGTACTGGATTGCCGGGGGCACCGCGCTGTTCATCGTCGGACTGATCGGCTTCAGTGTCGCCGACAGCCTCGTCGGCTGGTGCGTGGCGATGTTCATCTTCACTCTGGGCGAGATGATCATTTACCCGGCGGATTTTCTCTTCGTCGACACCCTGGCCCCGGAAGAACTGCGCGGCAGCTACTACGGCGCACAGAATCTGGCGGCACTGGGCGGTGCTTTAAGCCCGGTAATGTGCGGGTTCCTGCTGATGCACACACCGGCACCGAGCATGTTTTTCGCCCTCAGTGGTCTCGCGGCGCTGGGCGGCTATCTGTGTTTTGTCAGCGGGCGCAGGGTCGCTTCAATGCAAAAGTAATGCACTAAAACTGCATTAATATGAATTTGTCAGCATCGAGATTGATCGGCAAACTGTGCGCGTTCCTCCCCCAATGTTGGAACACTTCGAGGGCTTTCCGGACTTGCCGGACAAGTCCTTTTTTTTGCCCGGATTTTTGCAAGGATCGGTTTCACATGCTCGCTCGCTGGTTGCCCGCCGCCATCAACACTCGCCCCACCGAATGGAGCCGCGCCGCTATCGGCATGGCACTGGGCACGCTGTTCAGCGTGTGGTTGTGCGCCCAGGTATTCGGTCATGAAGTCGCTTATCACCTGATCGGCCCGTTGGGCGCGTCGGCGGTGCTGCTGTTCGCCGTATCGTCCGGCGCCCTCGCCCAGCCCTGGTCGATTCTGGGCGGCTATCTGTGTGCCGGTGTCGTGGCATTGTTGGTCGCCCATGTGCTCGGCCGAACACTCGGCAGCGCGTGTCTGGCGGCGGGCATCGCGTTGATTCTGATGTGTTGGTTGCGTTGCCTGCACCCACCGGCCGGCGCGTTGGCGTTGACGTTAGTGCTGGCCGATCCCGCGACCATCGCCATGGACTGGAAAGCCATGGAGCCAGTGATGTTGGGGGCTGCGTGCATGTTGGCCAGTGCCTTGGCCTACAACAACCTGACGCGCATCCGTTACCCAAAACGCCCCGCCGAACCTGCGCCGGTGGTTGCCCCGGTCGATAGCCAGGCGATCACTGCTCAAGACCTGAAACTGGCGCTGGCTGACATGGAGGCGTTCATCGACATCACGCCTGAAGACCTGGAGCAATTGATCCACGCCACTGAACTGCATGCCAAACGCCGCAGCATTGGTGAAGTTTTCACCCGCCCGTCCTGAATCCCCACACTTCTGTGTAGGCGCTGCCGAAGGCTCCTACACTGTCATTGCATTCCATCACCTGATGTAAAAATGCACACAGCCCCTGCAGATATCCTCGTTGTACAGGGCAAATTTGCACTGTTACGATCCGTTAACGCTCGCGCGCGAGCTTCTCGAATAAAGACAATAAAAGCAGGGAGTTAGTGATGACTGCTCAGGCTTCATCCCCGCGGACTCTGTCCATGGATGCCACGCAAAACGAAGTGCTGGCCGAGGTTCGCAACCACATCGGTCACCTGACCCTCAACCGCCCTACCGGCCTCAACGCCATTACCCTCGACATGGTTCGCCTGCTGCAACAGCGGCTCGACGCCTGGGCGAGCGACGCCGATGTGCACGCCGTCGTCCTGCGCGGTGCCGGTGACAAAGCCTTCTGCGCTGGCGGCGACATTCGTTCGCTTTACGACAGTTACAAGAGCGGCGACACGCTGCACGAAGATTTTTTCGTCGAGGAATACGCCCTCGACCTGACGATTCACCACTACCGCAAACCGGTGCTGGCGCTGATGGACGGATTCGTCCTCGGTGGCGGTATGGGTCTGGTGCAAGGCGCCGATCTGCGCGTGGTCACCGAAAAGAGCCGTCTGGCGATGCCGGAAGTGGCCATCGGTTATTTCCCGGACGTCGGTGGCAGCTATTTCCTGCCGCGCATTCCCGGCGAGCTGGGGATATACCTGGGCGTCAGCGGCGTGCAGATCCGCGCTGCCGATGCGTTGTATTGCGGGCTCGCCGACTGGTATCTGGACAGCAGCAAACTGGCCATCCTCGATGAAAAACTCGATCAGATGGAATGGCAGGACACACCGCTCAAGTCGCTGCAAAACCTGTTGGCCAAACACGCCGTGCAAACCCTGCCCGATGCGCCACTCGAAGCCTTGCGTCCGGCCATCGACCACTTCTTCGCGCTGCCGGACGTGCCAAGCATGGTCGAGCAACTGCGCGCCGTCACCGTTGCCAACAGCCATGAATGGGCGACCACAACGGCTGATCTGCTGGAAACCCGCTCACCGCTGGCCATGGCCGTTACGCTGGAAATGCTCCGTCGTGGCCGGCACTTGAGCCTGGAACAGTGCTTCGCCCTCGAACTGCATCTGGATCGTCAGTGGTTCGCCCGCGGTGACCTGATCGAAGGCGTGCGCGCCCTGCTGATCGACAAAGACAAGACACCTCGCTGGAACCCGCCGAACCTCGCCGCGCTGGACGCTGCGCATGTGGCGAGTTTCTTCCACGGTTTTGCTGAGAGCGGGAGCTGAGCCATGCACGATCTCGAACTGACTGAAGAACAAGTGATGATCCGCGACATGGCCCGGGACTTTGCCCGCGGCGAAATCGCGCCTCATGCGCAAGCCTGGGAAAAGGCTGGCTGGATCGACGACGCCCTCGTGGCGAAGATGGGCGAGTTGGGTCTGCTGGGCATGGTCGTGCCCGAAGAATGGGGCGGCACCTACGTTGATTACGTCGCTTATGCGCTGGCCGTGGAAGAAATTTCTGCTGGCGATGGCGCCACGGGTGCGTTCATGAGCATCCACAACTCGGTCGGTTGCGGCCCGGTGATGAACTACGGCAGCGACGAGCAGAAACAGACCTGGCTGGCGGATCTGGCCAGTGGCGCGGTGATCGGCTGCTTCTGCCTGACCGAACCGCAGGCCGGTTCCGAAGCGCACAACCTGCGCACTCGCGCCGAGCTGCGCGATGGCCAGTGGGTGATCAACGGCGCCAAGCAATTTGTCAGCAACGGCAAACGGGCAAAACTGGCGATCGTGTTTGCGGTGACCGACCCGGATCTGGGCAAGAAAGGTATTTCGGCGTTTCTGGTGCCCACCGATACACCGGGCTTCATCGTCGATCGCACCGAACACAAAATGGGCATCCGCGCTTCCGACACCTGTGCGGTGACGCTGAACAACTGCAGCATTCCCGAGGCCAACCTGCTTGGCGAGCGCGGCAAAGGTCTGGCGATTGCCTTGTCCAACCTTGAGGGCGGACGCATCGGCATTGCCGCGCAAGCGTTAGGGATTGCCCGCGCGGCGTTCGAAGCGGCGTTGGCTTATTCGCGGGATCGGGTGCAGTTCGGCAAGCCGATCAACGAACACCAGAGCATCGCCAATCTGCTGGCCGACATGCACATGCAATTGAACGCGGCGCGGTTGATGATTTTGCATGCGGCGCGCCTGCGCACGGCGGGCAAACCGTGTTTGTCAGAGGCGTCACAGGCCAAGCTGTTTGCGTCCGAGATGGCCGAGAAGGTTTGCTCGTCGGCGATTCAGATTCATGGCGGGTATGGGTATCTGGAAGATTATCCGGTCGAGAAGTATTACCGCGATGCGCGGATTACCCAGATTTATGAAGGATCGAGCGAGATTCAGCGGATGGTGATTGCTCGGGAATTGAAGAACTACCAGCTCTAAAAGCAAAAGATCGCAGCCTGCGGCAGCTCCTACAAGGAAACACATATTCCCGTGTAGGAGCTGTCGCAGGCTGCGATCTTTTGATCTTCTAAAAGCATCGCCAGCAGGCTGGCTCCCACATTGGATCGGCGCTCTACACAAATCGCCTGTGGGAGCCAGCCTGCTGGCGATGAGGCCAGTCAAGTTCGCGAATTACTTACCCTTGAACTCAGGCGTCCGCTTGGCCACAAACGCCGCCATCCCTTCCTTCTGATCCTGCGTCGCAAACGCCGCATGGAACACCCGGCGCTCAAACCGCACACCCTCCGTCAAATTGACCTCAAACGCACGGTTCACACTTTCCTTGACCATCATCGCAATCGGCAGCGACTTACTGGCGATCACTGCTGCCACTTTCAGCGCTTCATCGAGCAATTCATCACTCGGCACGATCCGCGCGACGATGCCGCAACGCTCAGCCTCAACCGCGTCGATCAAACGTCCGCTCAGGCACATTTCCATGGCTTTGGCTTTGCCCACTGCGCGAGTCAGACGTTGTGTGCCGCCCATGCCCGGCAGCACGCCGAGGTTGATTTCCGGCTGGCCGAATTTGGCGCTGTCGCCGGCCAGGATAAAGTCGCACATCAACGCCAGCTCACAGCCACCGCCCAAAGCGAAGCCGTTAACCGCGGCGATAATCGGCTTGCGGCGGTTGGCCACGCGATCACTGTCGCTGAACAGGTCGTCCATATAAATCTGCGGATAGGTCAGCTCGGCCATTTCCTTGATGTCGGCGCCGGCAGCGAAAGCCTTTTTCGAGCCGGTGATGACGATGCAGCCGATATTGGCATCCGCTTCCAGCGCATCAAGTGCCTGGTTCACTTCGCTGACCAGTTGCGCGTTCAGCGCGTTCAGCGCCTGTGGCCGGTTGAGAGTGATCAAGCCAACGCGGCCGTGGTTTTCCAGCAGAATCGTTTCGTAAGTCATGGATAAAATTCCTGGTCAAAGATTGCGCGAAATAACCATGCGCTGAATATCGCTGGTGCCTTCGTAGATCTGGCAGACGCGCACGTCGCGGTAGATGCGCTCCAGCGGGAAATCGTTGAGATAACCGTAACCGCCGAGCGTCTGCAAAGCCATCGAGCAGACTTTCTCGGCCATCTCCGAGGCGAACAATTTGGCCATGGACGCTTCGACCAGCGCCGGTTGACCGCTGTCACGCAGCGCCGCGGCGTAATGCACCATTTGCCGGGCGACGGCGATTTGCGTCGCCATGTCGGCGAGACGAAAAGCAACGGCCTGGTGTTCGATGATCGGCTTGCCGAACGTGTCGCGGTCACGGGCGTAATCGCGCGCCGCTTCGAATGCTGCGCGGGCCATGCCCACCGATTGCGAGGCGATACCGACGCGGCCACCTTCGAGGTTGGCCAAGGCGATCTTGTAACCCTCGCCCTCCTCACCCAACCGGTTGGCGACCGGCACTTTGACGTCTTCGAAAAGAATCTGGCAAGTGTCCGAGGCGTGCTGGCCGAGCTTGTCTTCGACGCGGGCAACTTTGTAGCCCGGCGAATCGGTCGGCACGATAAACGCGCTGATCCCGCGTTTGCCGGCACCTGGATCGGTCACCGCAAAGACGATCACGATCCCGGCGTTTTGCCCGGACGTGATGAACTGTTTGCAGCCGTTCAGCACGTAATGATCGCCTTCCAGGCGTGCGCGGGTCTTCAGGCTGCTGGCGTCGGAACCGGCCTGCGGTTCGGTCAGCGCAAAAGCCCCAAGCATGGCGCCGCTGGCCAACGGCTTGAGAAAACGCTCGCGCTGATCGTCGTTGCCGAACTTGAGGATCGGCACGCAGCCGACCGAGTTGTGCACGCTCATGATCGTCGAGCAGGCACCGTCGCCGGCGGCGATTTCTTCCAGCGCCATGGCGTAGGCCAGGTAACCGGTGTCGCAACCGCCCCACTGCTCCGGCACGAGCATGCCGAAAAAGCCCAGCTCGGCCATCTCGCCAATGGCTTCCTTGGGAAAGCGGTGCTCGCGATCCCACTCGGCGGCGAACGGTTTCAGCCGTTCCTCGGCAAACTGCCGGGCCATGTCGCGGATCTGTTGTTGGTCTTCGTTGGGGATCATGGTGAGTCCTTAAATCCGGTTTGCTACGCAAAACCCTGTGGGAGCGGGCTTGCCCGCGATGAGGCCGCGTCAATCAAAATATTGGCTGTCTGACCCACCGCCATCGCGGGCAAGCCCGCTCCCACAGGGTCAGGTGTCAACTTCAGTAAACGCATTCCACGGCCATGGCCGTTGCTTCGCCGCCACCAATGCAGATGGCCGCGATGCCGCGTTTCAGATTGTTCTGGCGCAACGCCGAGAGCAACGTCACCAGAATCCGCGCACCCGACGCACCGATCGGATGGCCCAGCGCACAAGCACCGCCGTGGATATTCAGCTTCTCGTGCGGGATATCGAGATGCTTCATCGCCGCCATCGCAACCACGGCAAACGCCTCGTTGACTTCAAACAGGTCAACCTCGGCCAGCGACCAGCCGGTCTTCTTCACCAGTTTGTTGATCGCCCCGATCGGTGCCACCGGGAACAGGCCCGGGGTATCAGCGAACTCCGAGTGACCGTGAATGACCGCCAGCGGTTTCAAACCAAGTTTCTGCGCCTGCGACTGACGCATCAGCACCAGCGCCGCTGCACCGTCAGAAATCGAACTGGAGTTCGCCGCCGTCACCGTCCCGCCTTCGCGGAACGCCGGTTTCAGCGAAGCGACCTTGTCCAGTTTGGCTTTTGGCGGCTGTTCGTCATTGCTGATCAGCACCTGCTCTTTGCCGACGGTCACGGTCAGCGGGACGATTTCGTCCTTGAAGCGGCCGTC
Organism: Pseudomonas sp. A0308; assembly: GCF_044218815.1. Classification (NCBI taxonomy): domain Bacteria; kingdom Pseudomonadati; phylum Pseudomonadota; class Gammaproteobacteria; order Pseudomonadales; family Pseudomonadaceae; genus Pseudomonas; species Pseudomonas sp. A0308. Next base: position 157,742 of record NZ_CP162581.1, on the reverse strand, counting down.
CTTGATCGCCTGTTGCGCGCGCGTGGTCGAGGCGATGGCGAAGGCGTCCTGCTCTTCACGGCTGAATTCATTGGTGTCGGCGCACTCCTCGGCGAAAGTGCCCATCAGGCGCCCCTTGTCGTAGGCGTCTTCGAGACCGTCGAGGAACATCGAATCCAGCACCCGACCGTGGCCCATGCGGTAACCGGCGCGGGCACGATCCAGCAGATACGGCGAGTTGGACATGCTTTCCATGCCGCCGGCGATCACCACATCGGCGCTGCCCGCGACCAGCATGTCGTGAGCCAGGATGGTGGTTTCCATGCCCGAGCCGCACATCTTGTTGACGGTGGTACAACGGGTCGATTTATCCAGCCCGGCGCCCAGCGCCGCTTGCCGCGCAGGGGCCTGGCCGAGGCCCGCAGGCAATACGCAACCGAACAGCACTTCATCGACTGCATCGCTGGCGACACCGGCGCGTTCAACCGCGGCCTTGATGGCGGCGGCGCCGAGTTGCGGCGCGGTGAGGCTTTTCAGTTCGCCCTGAAAGCCGCCCATCGGGGTGCGAACGGCGCTGACGATAACAATCGGATCGTTGGAAATAGTCATGACAAATCCTCCTTACCTGGCGGCCATGCGCAAGGCGCCGTCGAGACGGATCACCTCACCGTTGAGCATGCTGTTTTCGATGATATGCCGAACCAGCGCGGCGTACTCGGCAGGCTTGCCCAGACGCGGCGGGAACGGTACGCCGGCCGCCAGCGAGTCGCGGACTTCCGGGGTCATGCCGGCCATCATCGGCGTTTCAAAAATGCCCGGGGCGATGGTCATCACGCGGATGCCGAAGCGCGCCAGTTCACGGGCGGCCGGCAGGGTCAGGCTGGCGATGGCGCCTTTTGACGCTGCATACGCGGCCTGACCAATCTGGCCGTCGAACGCCGCTACCGAGGCGGTGTTGATGATCACGCCGCGCTCGCCATCGGCATTGGCCTCGCTCTCGGCAATCGCCGCAGCGGCCAGGCGCAACATGTTGAAGCTGCCGATCAGGTTGACGTTGATCACCTGGGCAAAACTGGACAATACGTGCGGGCCGTTCTTGCCAAGGATCTTCTCGCCACGGACGATGCCGGCGCAGTTGACCAGACCATTGAGGCTGCCGAATGCAGTGACGGTCGCTTGTATGGCGGCTTCGGCGGCGGCTTCATTACTGATGTCGGCGACGACGCTTTGCGCACCCAGGCGTTGGGCCTGCGCGGCAACCGCTTCGGCGTTCATGTCCACCAGCATCACTTTGGCGCCGGCACTCACCAGCAATTCAGCGGTGGCTGCACCCAGGCCGGAAGCGCCGCCAGTGACGATAAAAACCTTGTTCTCGATCTGCATGACTGTTTCCTTCGATTCAAGCTGAAACGTTGTGCGCCGCGGCCTCTTGAGCCTTGGCGATTTCCTGGTTGCGCAAGATAAAGCGCTGCAATTTGCCGCTTGGGGTCTTGGGCAATTCGCTGACAAATTCGATTTCACGCGGGTACGAATGCGCGGCCAGACGTTTGCGTACGTGCTGGCGAAGTTCTTCGGCCAACTCTGGTGCCGCGCGGTATTGCGCGCTGAGCACCACGAAGGCTTTGACCAGTTCGGTGCGCTCCGGATCGGGTTTGCCGACCACCGCGGCCTCGACCACGGCCGGATGCTCGATCAACGCGCTTTCGACGTCGAATGGCCCGACGCGGTAGCCAGATGTAGTAATCACGTCGTCGCTGCGGCCGACGAAACTGATGCTGCCATCCGGATTCCACTCCACGGTGTCGCCACTCAGGTAGTAATCGCCGACAAAGGCTTTGGTCGGTGCGCCTTCATAGCCGCCAAACCAGCACATCGGCGAGTTGGCACGGTCGATGGCGAGGATGCCTGGCTGACCGACGCCCAGTTCCTGGTGCTGCTCGTCGAGCACCACAATGCGATGACCCGGCGAGGCGAAACCGGCGGCGCCAACGTGAACCGCATGGTCGAGGCCATGGTGATTGCACAGCACCATGCCCAGTTCGGTCTGGCCGTAATGGTCGTGGATGACCACATCAAGGTTGTCAGCGAACCAGCGGATTACTTCCGGGTTCAGCGGTTCACCCGCGCTACTGACGATCCGCAGCTTGCCCTTGATCGACCTGGCGAACTCGTTACCGCCGGCAATCAGCAGACGATAAGCAGTCGGCGAACCGGTGAGGTTGGTGATCCCGTACTTGTTGATCACCCGGCAGGTGCTTTCGAGGGTGAACGGGCCATCGTAGAAAGTGATCGGATGCCCCATTGCCAACGGGCCGGTGACGCCGAAATAGATGCCATAGGCCCAGCCCGGATCGGCGACGTTCCAGAATGCATCTTCCGGGCGCAGATCCACCGCATCACGGGTGTAGCTCTGGAACGCGACGATCGCCTTGAGCGGTACCGACAGGGCTTTCGCCGGGCCGGTGGTGCCCGAGGTAAACATCAGCAGGAACGGGTCTTCGCCGCTCAGCAGCACGGGTTCGCAGACGTTGGAATAATTGGCCAGTTCAGCCCAGAAACTGAAATCGCCACGGACAATGCCCTGGCCCTTGGCGCCGCCGACCGTGACCAGCGTCGGGCAGTCGGCAACTTCAGCGAGTTTCGGTCGGTTGACGGCGTCGGTCACCACGACTTTGGCGCCGGAGCTGTTCAGTCGATGTTCGAGGGCCTTGGGCCCGAACGCGGTGAACAGCGGTTGATAGACCGCGCCGATGCGCCAGGTGGCGAAAACGGTGATGAGTAATTCGATATTGCGTGGCAGCAGGCCGGCGACCTTGTCACCCTTGCGCACGCCTTGGGCGAGGAGGAAGTTGGCGAATCGCGCGGCTTTGTCCTGCAAGTCGCTGAAGGTGTAAGTCGCGCTGGCGCCGTCGCGACCTTCCCAGAACAGCGCGATGCGCCCCGGCAATGCATGGCGGTCGCAACATTCGACGCAGGCGTTGAGCGCCTCAAGCGAGCCGCTGAGCGCGGCATCCACAGTGTGCTGATAGTTGAACTGTTCGGTGGCAGACAAGTAGTCGCGCATTGCCAGAATCCCTCTGTGTTTTTATTAGGCTGGGAACCGTAAACAACAGAGGGATAGTCGCGCTGTAAGGGGCTTGGGGCAATGGTCAAAGCTATCAAAGTGGCTGACTGGTTTGGCCAGGGTTCAAGAGATGTGCCGCCAGGATTGCCGCCTTCGCGAGCAGGCTCGCTCCCACATTTGAAATGCGTTCACCCTGTGGGAGCGAGCCTGCTCGCGAAGGGGCCAAATCAGCCAGCATGGAGTCCGAATCAGACGGCTTCGTTAAGGATCAACGTCCGGTAATGCCCCGGATTTGACCCCGACCACTTGCGAAACGCCTTGTAGAACGAACTCGCATCGGCAAACCCCAAGCGGCTGGCGATCTCGACAAAGCTGATCGAAGGCTCGGCCAGCCAGACAATCGCCAGTTCCTTGCGCACGCTGTCCTTGAGGCCCTGATACGTCTGCCCTTCCTCGGCCAGGCGACGGCGCAACGTCGAGGCCGACATGCACAGTTGCTGGGCCAACGCTTCGGTTTCCGGCCACTGCTCGGCAGGCAACTGACGCAAATCGTGTTTGATCCGGCTGGCCAGGCTCTGCGGGTCGCGGTACTTGACCAGAATGTTGGCCGGCGCGTGAGCCAGAAAGCGCTTGAGCTCCTCGGCGGAACGTTTGATCGGCAGATCGAGGCAATCGGCGGAAAAGATCATCCGCGTGCGTGGCCGATCAAAGCGCAGGTTGTCCGAGAACATCACCCGGTAGTCATCGGTAAAGTCCGGCGCCGGGCAGCGCAGCTCGATGGCCAGGATCGGAATCCGCCGCCCCGCCAGCCAGCAGGCCACGCCGTGGACGATCATCCAATAGGTGAAGTAGGTAAACGCGCGACGTGGTTCGGGATCGTCTTCAAGCAGGACAATTTCCGCAAGACTCTGCTGATGCACCAGTTGCGCCGGCAGGCGCTCAAGCATCAACGACAGGAAACTCAGGCCCGTGCTCAAACCGGCCGCCAGCGTTGGTTGTGCCATGGCGCTGCGGCAAAGGAACTCCAGACTACCGGACTTGAGCTTGCGCGGGTCCATGCCGAAGAACTCGTCATCCCCCCGCCGAGCCAACAGACGCCAGAGCTTCGCATATTGCGATGCCGGCACCCGGCCCTCGCCGGTTTCCAGCAAGGCCGGGGCAATGCCGACCTTGTTCAACAGTTCTTCCCTGGCCACGCCCGGGGCACAACTTTGCAGCAGCGCTTCACGCACCAGTTGCACGGCGATGGTGTCTTTTTCCGACATGGAACGCGGCAGACCTTGTTGTTTTTGAGTGACGGGCATCTTACCGCAGCCACCCGCGCGTTGCTGGCCCGAAAACAATGCAACCCTGTGGGAGCGGGCTAGCCCGCGATGGCGTCCTGTCAGTCAACAGAAATGCCAGCTGTTCCATTGCAATCGCGGGCAAGCCCGCTCCCACAGGGTTTTGTGCTGAACATAACGTCATGTTGTTCAGCTTGCGTTCAGGTTCTTGTCAATGATTACCATATGAGAATGAGTGTCATTATGTTACAACTTAGCTTCCTATCTAAATCACCGCGGATACCGAATGCTCGTTCCCTTTCTGATCATGCTGCGCGAAGGCATTGAAGCCGCGTTGATCGTTGGCATTATCGCCAGCTACCTGCAACAGACCGGCCGCGGCGAATGGATGCCCGCCGTGTGGATCGGTGTTTTTCTCGCGGCAGCCCTGGCATTGCTGGTCGGCGGTGGCCTGGAACTGGTCAGCGCCGAATTCCCGCAAAAGCAGCAGGAACTGTTCGAAGGCGTGGTCGGGTTGGCGGCCGTGGCGATTCTCAGCTCGATGGTGTTCTGGATGCGCAAGGTCGCGCGGTCGATCAAGCATTCGCTGCACGCCTCGCTGGATCAGGCGCTGACCTCGTCCAGACATCAGGTGATTGCGCTGATCGCCATGGTTTTCTTCGCCGTGGCGCGAGAGGGCCTGGAAACCGTGTTCTTTTTGCTCGCAATGTTCCAGCAGAGCGAAGGCCCGGGCGCGCCGATTGGCGCCCTGCTCGGCCTGATTCTGGCGATCATCGTTGGCTTCCTCATCTACAGCGGCAGCATGCGCCTCAACCTCTCGGCATTTTTCAAGTGGACCGGGTTGTTCATTCTGGTCGTGGCCGCGGGGATTCTTGCCAATTCGGTGCAAGCCCTGCATGAAGCCGGCGTGTGGAATCACCTGCAAACCGTGCTCTTCGATTTCAGCGCGACACTGCCGATGGATGGCCCGCTGGGCTCGGTGCTGGCCGGCATGTTCGGTTATCAGGATGCGCCGACGGTCAGCACTCTTGGCGCGTACCTGATCTATCTGCTGCTGGCGCTGGTGATGTTCTTTCTGCCCGCGCCCAAGCCTGTCGCGCAATCGTCTTCTGCTTCCAGCCAATAAGGGCACTCATGTCAAAGCCTAATACTCCTCAGGCCTCGCCTCCCCGTGCCTTGCGTTGGGCGCTGGCCGGTTCGGTGATCGTGATGATCGCCGCCGGTGGCCTGTTCTGGTACGCCTCGAAAATGGCCGCGGCCAAACGTCAGCACAACCACGATGAAGTGGTGGTCAACATTCATCCGGGCAATTGCGAGCCGAACGCCCTGACAGTCCCGGCCGGTCGCGCCAGTTTCCGCATCGTCAACCGCTCCGAACGGGCGGTGGAATGGGAAATCCTCGACGGCGTGCTGGTGGTCGAAGAGCGTGAAAACATCGCCCCGGGCCTGAGTCAGGTGATCAATGCCAACCTGCAACCCGGTGACTACGCCATCACTTGCGGCCTGCTGAGCAACCCGCGCGGCACCCTGCATGTGACACCGACCGCCGCTTCTGACGCCGCCGCGAAAGCCAAGCCGTCGATGGTGGCCTTCATCGGGCCGCTGTCGGAATTCCGTGTGTATCTGGCCAGCCAGGGCAGCGCGTTGATCAAAACCACGACCGCGCTCAATCAGGCGATTGCCAGCGGTGACTTGAGTCAGGCGCAGGCGTTGTACCTGCCGGCGCGGGCGGCGTATCAACGCTTGGCCCCGGCGGCTCAGCGACTGGCCGAACTGGACAACCGGATCAATGCGCGCGCCGATTACTTTGAGAAGCGCGAGCAGGACCCGGCGTTCGTCGGTTTCCACCGCATCGAATACGCACTGTTCCAGCAACGCCAACTCGATGATCTCGCCGCCGTCGCCCAGCGTCTGGTGAGCGACGTCACCACGCTGAAACAGCAACTGCTCGCGCAATCGTTGCCGCCCGAGCAACTGGTCAACATCGTCGTGCGCAACCTCAACACCCTCGCCGACGTGCGTGCCGCCAGCGGTGAAGAAGAACGCTACAGCCACAGCGACCTCAACGGTTTCGCCGCCAATCTGCAAACCGCACACAAAGTGGTCGATCTGCTGCGGCCGATGCTGAGCAAGTCGGCGGCGGATCTGTTGCCGAAAATCGACCAGACGCTGGCCGACTTCGACAACGAACTGAACAGCTACAAGGTCAAGGACGGCTACGCCAGCTACGACGCCATCAGCGGCGCGCATCGCAAGCAGATCGCCGACAAGGCTCAGGCTTTGGCCGACGCACTTGAAGGCATCGATCCAGCCCTTGGCCTTTCCGGCCTGTAAGCAGAAGACCCGTACCGATGAAAGATTCAGAACAACTCAACCTGCAACGCCGCCGCGTACTCATGGGCATGGGCGCTGCCGGTGTCGCGCTGGCTGGATCGGCCCTGAGCTGCCCGGTTATGGCGGCTGCACCTGCGCAAGTCACGGAAGCACCGAGCAGCGACAAGACCGAAGACCGTCACGATTTCCACGGTGTGCATCAAACCGGCATCGTCACCCCTCGCCCGGCGTCGGGCATGTTGGTGGCGTTCGATGTGTTGGCCAGCGATCGCGAAGATCTCGAGCGACTGTTCCGCACGCTCAACGAGCGCATCGCCTTCCTGATGAAGGGCGGTCCGGTCGCGCAGATCGATCCGAAACTGCCGCCGCCAGACTCCGGTATCCTCGGCCCGGTCGTCACCCCGGACAACCTGACCATCACCGTGTCGGTGGGCGAATCGCTGTTCGATGAGCGCTTCGGCCTGGCGGACGCCAAACCCAAACGTCTGCAACGCATGGTCGGTTTTCCCAACGATGCGCTGGAGGCCGATTGCTGCCATGGCGATTTGAGTCTGCAGTTCTGCGCCAACACCGCCGACACCAACATCCACGCCCTGCGCGACATCGTCAAGAACCTGCCGGACCTGTTGCTGGTGCGCTGGAAACAGGAAGGCAGCGTGCCGCCGCAAGCCCCGGCCAAGCCCGGTGTGCCGGCGCAATCGGCGCGTAACTTCCTGGGTTTTCGTGATGGCTCGGCCAACCCCGATTCCAACGACGATAAAGCCATGGATCGCCTGGTATGGGTGCAACCGGGCAGCGACGAACCGGCCTGGGCGGCGCACGGCAGTTATCAAGCGGTACGGATCATCCGCAACTTCGTCGAGCGCTGGGATCGCACGCCATTGCAGGAGCAGGAAAGCATTTTCGGTCGGACCAAGAACACCGGCGCGCCAATGGGAGGTCACCACGAAAGCGAGGTCCCGGATTACAGCAAAGACCCGGAAGGCAAGCTGACCAGGCTCGACGCGCACATTCGCCTGGCCAACCCGCGCACCGCCGCCAGCCAGGCCAACCTGATCCTGCGTCGACCGTTCAACTATTCCAATGGCGTCAACAAGAATGGCCAGCTCGACATGGGCCTGCTGTTCATCTGTTACCAGGCCGATCTGGAAAAAGGCTTCATCACCGTGCAGACCCGCCTCAACGGCGAACCGCTGGAGGAATACCTCAAACCGGTCGGCGGCGGTTACTTCTTCACCCTGCCGGGTGTGACGGGCGACAAGGACTTTATCGGTCGCTCGCTGCTCAACGCCACACAACCCAAAACAGCCGCATAAAACAACTTCAACACTGGAGCCGCCCCCATGAAAAAGACGCCACTCGCGTTATTGCTGACCCTCGGATTGCTCAACACCCCGCTGTCGGCATTCGCCGCAACAGCACCGCTGGATCTGGTCGGGCCGGTGTCGGACTACAAGATCTACGTCACCGAACAACTCGATGAACTGGCCAGCCACACCCAGCAATTCACCGACGCCGTGAAGAAAGGCGACCTGGCGACCGCGCAAAAACTCTACGCACCGACCCGCGTCTTCTACGAGTCGATCGAACCGATTGCCGAGTTGTTTAGTGACCTCGATGCGTCCATCGATTCTCGCGTCGATGATCACGAGAAAGGCGTGAAGGCTGAAGATTTCACCGGTTTCCACCGCATTGAATATTCGCTGTTCGCGCAGAAGAGCACCCAGGGCCTCGATGCATTGGCGGATGGCTTGAACAAAGACGTGCAAGACCTGCAAACCCGCGTGGCCGGCCTGACCTTCCCGCCGGAAAAAGTGGTGGGCGGTGCTGCTGCGCTGCTGGAAGAAGTCGCCGCGACAAAGATCTCCGGTGAGGAAGATCGCTACAGCCACACCGACCTGTATGACTTCCAGGGCAACATCGATGGCGCGAAGAAAATCGTCGATTTGTTCCGTCCGCAGATCGAGCAGCAGGACAAGGCTTTCATAGCGAAAGTCGACAAGAACTTCGCCACCGTCAACAAAGTACTGGCCAGGTACAAGACCCAGGATGGCGGGTTTGAGACGTATGACAAGGTCAAGGATAACGACCGCAAGGCACTGGTCGGGCCGGTGAATACCTTGGCGGAAGATCTTTCCACGTTGCGTGGGAAGTTGGGGCTGAACTGAGTTTTTGTAGGGTTTTTCAGGGCCTCATCGCTGGCAAGCCAGCTCCCACAGGTTTGGCCGGTGTTCACAAAATCTGTGTGCACTGCAAACCCTGTGGGAGCTGGCTTGCCAGCGATGACGTCAGCAGGCTCGCCGCATCATCCGGATCAATTTACAGAATCCGGTAAAGCAACCGCTCAATCCGCACCCGACTCACGCGCTTGAGAAACTTCGCCACCCCGGCCGGGTATTCCGGCAAGGTCTCCAGGTCGTGGAAGCTGGAAATTCGCGAGGTATGGCGGAAGATCGCCTCCAGCTCCTGCGCTCGCGGGTCCACCCACTCGCCTTTGGGATCATCGATCAACAACGCATTTTCCAGGTCCAGGCGGAACGCCCGTGGATTAAGGTTGTTGCCGGTCAACAGCGTGTAGCGCTGATCGATCCACATGCCCTTGAGGTGATAGGTGTTGTCGCCGTCACGCCACAGGTGCAGGTTCAACTGACCGCTGTCGATGCTGCGCTGATGGCGTTTGGCGAAGCGGCGCAGGCTGATCTCGTACAGGTACGGCAGCGCTGAGATCACCCTGAACGGCTCGCTCGGCGGGATGTAGAAGTCGTTGGCGGTCTTGTCGCCAACCACAATGTCGATCTTCACGCCACGAGCCAGCGCGCGGTTGATCTCGCGGATCACCCCTAGCGGCAGGTTGAAGTAAGGCGTGCAAATGGTCAGCTGCTTTTGCGCACTGGCGATCAATTCGAGAATCGCCCGGTTCAGCGGGTTATTCTTGCCCACGCCCAGCAATGGACTGACCGACAAACCTACTCTGGCGGTGCTGCCGGCACTGGTGTCGTACGCCGCGTGCTTGAGGCGGCTGCGCAGATCGCCGATGTCGTTACGCAGGCTGCGAGTGGTCGGCAGATTCGGCAGGTCGAGGCGATGCACCGCTTTGGATTCGATCAGGCCGTGCTTGACCAGGTGATGCATCGAGTCCGCCAGCTCAGGGCTCTGCAGGACGTGATAGCGGTCGAAACGGTACTTGTCGAACTTGTGCAGGTAAACGTTGTTAAGGCTGGCGCCGCTGTAGACCACGCAATCGTCGATCACGAAGCCCTTCAAATGCAGCACGCCGAACAGTTCGCGGGTTTGCACCGGTACACCGTAGACCGGCACTTCGCTCTGGTGGGTGCGGGTCATTTCCTGATACCACGCCGAATTGCCCGGCTGCTTGCCGGCACCGATCAGCCCGCGCTGGGCGCGCAGCCAGTCGACCACCACGGCAATTTCCAGCTCGGGACGCGCGAGTTTGGCGGCGTGCAAGGCATCGAGGATTTCCTGACCGGCTTCGTCTTGCTGCAAATACAGCGCGACGACATAGATGCGCTGGGTCGCCGCAGCGATTTTCTCCAGCAGGCAACGGCGGAACTCGGCGGCGCCGGACAAAATGGTCACGGCCTCGGCGGTCAGCGGAAAGCTGCGCAGTTTAGGCAGCAGAGAGCGTTTGAAGAGCAACGGCATAGGGCTCGCAATGGGTCGAATCCGAAGAACCCGAGAGCTTACACCATCGATCCCTGCGGGTCTTGTGAGGGTCTGTAAAGAGATCGAAAGATCACGGCCTTCAGCAGCGTCTACAAGGTGTTCACAATCCCCGTGCAGGAGCTGCCGAAGGCTGCGATCTGTTGACTTTAAAAAATAACTTGTCAATGAAGAACGACCGTTCTACTGTTCGCCACATGAACGAAATCACAGACATCTCAACCCGCGACATCATTCTGGATGTCACCGAAAAGCTGATCTATAGAAGTGGTATCGCCGCCACAGGCATGGATCTTCTGGTGAAAACCGCCGGCGTCTCCAGAAAGAGCATCTACCGCTACTTCACCAATAAAGATCAGTTGGTGGCTGCCGCCCTGCAACGCCGCGACGTGCGCTGGATGCACTGGTACCGGAGCGCTGTCGATCAGGCCAAAACGCCGGCCGATCGCCTGCTCAACCTGTTTACCGTGCTCAAGGGCTGGTTCGCCTCGGAGGGCTTTCGCGGCTGCGCCTTCATCAACACCAGCGGCGAGACCGGCGACGCGCAAGATCCGGTGCGTCTGGTCGCCAGGGAACACAAACAGAAGCTGCTCGACTACGTGTGCGAGCTGTGTACCGAACATGGCGCCAAGGATCCGCAGTTGCTGGCCAAACAGCTGCTGATCCTGATTGACGGCGCCATTACCGTAGCGCTTGTGATGGGTGATCACAGTGCCGCCGATAATGCGCAATGCATGGCGCGCAAGTTATTGGACCTGTAACGCCTTAATAGGCCAGACAAGTTGTTTAAACGTTGAATCTATCGGGAGACTGATCATGTCTACTGCAGCTCAGGTACGTCCGCCATTGCCACCCTTCAACCTTGAATCGGCCATCGAGAAAGTTCGCCTGGCCGAAGACGGCTGGAATTCCCGTGATCCCGAGAGGGTCTCGCTGGCCTACACCCTCGAGACGAAATGGCGCAACCGCGCCGAGTTCGCCAACAACCGCGAAGAGGCCAAAGCCTTCCTCACCCGTAAATGGGCGAAAGAGCTGGACTACCGACTGATCAAGGAACTCTGGGCCTACTCGGACACGCGCATTGCGGTGCGCTATGCCTACGAATGGCATGACGATTCGGGCAACTGGTTCCGCTCCTACGGGAACGAGAACTGGGAGTTCGACGACAACGGTCTGATGTTCCAGCGCTACGCCTGCATCAACGACCTGCCGATTGAGGAAAGCGAGCGCAAGTTCCACTGGCCGCTGGGCCGTCGCCCGGATGATCATCCGGGACTGTCGGCGCTTGGTCTGTAACCCGCACCTGTAGGAGCTGCGGCACGCTGCGATGTTTTGATCTTGCTCTTAAAAAACAGATCAAAAGATCGCAGCCTCGTTTCACTCGACAGCTCCTACAGGGGACTTGGGTTTTGCTCAATGTAGAACCGTCAGCGCAAATCCGATCGAACTCATGGCAAACCTGCCGGGTCAACCGGCCATACCCGCCATGAGACTCGGAGACCCACGATGACCGATTATCCAAAACCACCCTTCCCTGCGCAGGCCCAATCCGTTCCCGGTTCGCAACGCAAAATGGAGCCGTATCCTGATTGCGGCGAGCAAAGTTACGTTGGCTCGGGCCGACTGGCCGGCAAGATCGCCCTGATCACTGGCGGCGACAGCGGTATCGGCCGCGCTGTGGCTATTGCCTTTGCCCGTGAAGGCGCTGACGTTGTCGTCGCTTACCTCAATGAGCACGAAGACGCGAAGGAAACCGCACGCTGGGTCGAACAGGCCGGTCGCCAATGCCTGTTGCTGTCGGGCGACCTCGCGCAAAGGTCCCATTGCCAGGAACTGGTCGATCAAACCATTGAACACTTCGGCCGCATCGACGTGCTGGTCAACAATGCCGCGTTCCAGATGACCCACGAAAACTTCGAAGACATCCCCGATGACGAATGGGTGATGACCTTCGACGTCAACATCACGGCGATTTTCCGCCTGTGTCAGGCGGCGATCAAACACATGCGTCCCGGTGCGTCGATTATCAATACCAGCTCAGTCAATTCGGACATGCCGAAGCCGAGCCTGCTGGCTTACGCCACCACCAAAGGTGCGATCGCCAACTTCACCGGTGGTCTGGCGCAGATGCTGGGGCCCAAGGAAATTCGCGTGAACTGCGTGGCGCCGGGGCCGATCTGGACGCCTCTGATCGTCTCGACCATGCCTGATGAAGAAGTGCAGAACTTCGGTGGCAATACCCCACTAGGGCGTCCCGGCCAGCCGGTGGAGGTTGCGCCGATTTACGTTCTGCTGGCCTCGGATGAAGCCAGCTACATCACCGGCCAACGCTATGGCGTGACCGGCGGTAAACCGATGCTCTGACGTTCGCCCTGATCAGTGCCGCCCCCGTCCCGTGTAGGAGCTGCCGCAGGCTGCGATCTTTTGATTCTAGAAGACCAGATCAAAAGATCGCAGCCTGCGGCAGCTCCTACAGGGAATTCGGCGGGAAAAATGAACACGACGCCCGGTCTGGCCAGTACGAGAGATGAATCATGAGTTTTACCGTGTGGGTGGCCGTGCTCGGCGCCGTGTTGCTGACCCTGGCGCTGACCTCCTCCTATTTGCGCTGGATGCCGGTGACGACCTCGGCAGTGTGCTTGCTGCTGGGTGTTGCAATTGGCCCCAGTGGCCTGGATCTGCTGAAACTGTCGCTGGATGACGCCTCGTTGTGGATGGAGCACCTGACGGAAGTCGCGGTGCTCTTTTCGTTGTTTGTCTGCGGATTGAAACTGCGCCTGCCATTAAGCGACAAGCGTTGGCGGATCGCGTTCGGCCTGGCCGGCCCGGTGATGGTACTGACCATAGCGGGCGTCTGCCTGTTGCTGCATTGGGGCTTGCAACTCGCGTGGGGGCCCTCGTTGCTGATCGGCGCGATTCTGGCGCCGACCGACCCCGTGCTCGCGGCGCTGGTCCAGGTCAACGATGCGAGGGACGTCGACGGCGTACGCTTCGGCCTGTCCGGCGAGGCCGGGCTGAATGACGGTATCGCCTTTCCTTTCGTAATCCTCGGGTTGGTATTACTGCAGGCCGATAGCAACACGGGACTATGGCAGGACTGGATCTTGCGCAGCGTGTTATGGGCTGTACCCGCCGGGTTGCTGACCGGTTATTGGATGGGCCGTGGCATCGGCCGCGTGACATTGTCATTACGCATCCACAACGAAGACAGCACCCTGAGCCCCAATGACTATCTGGCGCTGGCATTGATCGCGCTGGCCTATGTCGTGGCCGAAGCCATCGGTGGCTATGGCTTTCTGTCGGTATTTGCTGCGGGACTGGGCCTGCGTCAGGTGGAAGTTCAATCCACCGGTGCCAGCCAGCCGCCCGCCGAGCATCTGGTGCAACCGGTAGTCGGTCACCTGAATGCGGAACCGCAGCATGCCGTGCATGGCGATACCGAACGGATGGAAGACAGTCAGGTTGCTGCCGGGATCATGATGGGTGACATGTTGTCGTTCGGGGGCCTGGTCGAACGGGCGATGGAAGTGTTTCTCGTCACACTGCTGGGCGTTGTGCTGATTGCACACTGGGACTGGCGGGCATTAATGGTTGGCGGCGTGTTGTTCTGCCTGATTCGCCCGCTTTGCGTTGCGCTGATGCCGTGGGGTTCTTTGCTGGAGGGACGGCAACGTTTGCTGATCGGCTGGTTCGGCATACGCGGGATCGGCAGCCTGTTCTATCTGTTTTATGCCTTGAATCATGGGCTGAGCGATTCGGTGGCCACGCTATGTACCGACCTGACGCTGTCGGTGGTGGCGCTGAGTATTTTGCTGCATGGCATCAGTACGCAACCGATCCTTGCGCGATATGAACAGCGCAAAAAGCGCTCCCGGCAATAACTGCTGAACATGGTGATGAAAAAAATGGATCGCTCTGCAACTGCCGACGGTCACAACCTTAACTCCCTGCCGCACCCTGCGACGGGGTACGGCAGGTTCGGTTCCCCTGCGGCATCGCGCCCTGAAAAGGAATCCCGATATTTAAGGTTACGGTCATGAAAGAATGCTCGACTCCTGCGCAAATCAAGGCTTGCAGGGCTTTGGCCCTGGAACGCAATCGTCAATTGTTCGAAGAAGCACACGCGTTGAATCGCGCGGCTTATCAGTTACTCGAAAGCGGGCAGCTGGATCTCGAACAGTTTGAGCACTACCGGGCTTTACGCCGAAAAGCCGATGTGAAGTTTGCCGATGCGATTGAGCATCTGTGCGTGCTGAACGAGGATTTCCCGCCGATTCCGATGTCGGTGCAGAATTCGCAGGGGTTGCGTCGGGAGTTGGAGACGGCGGAGTAAGCTGAAAAAGCCCCTCACCCTCACCCTAGCCCTCTTCCCGAGGGAGAGGGCTGGGGTGAGGGGCTGTTGATTCTTCGACTCTGCGACTCTGGTAGCCAAAACCTAGCCCCCAGGATTCGTTACCTGAATAAACACCGCATAACTGCCCAGCATCATCCAGAACGTGGCAAAAATCCACGGCGTGCGCACCGAGAACAACAGCGATTTACGGTACCCCTTGTGGCTCGACTCCGTCTCGCTGAACAGGGGTGATTCGTCGTACGCCAGGCCCATCAAAGGCTCGCTGTGCAGCAAATGGCTCTGCTTGAAGTGCCAGTGGTCGATGATGTCGTACGCCGCGCGAATCCCAGGCCAGGCGTTGAGCGAGCTGAGCAGCCCCAACAGCGCCAGAAACGGTGGCACCACCAAGGTAAACAACTTGCCCCATTCCGGGTTGAGGTTGGACATGCACGAAGCAAAGGCAATCACCAGGAACGATTGCGCCGCCAGATAGGCATCGGTGCGATTGGCGAGGATGCTGGTTTCGTACTGGATTTCGCGCCGATAGAAGTCCAGACGTTCCTTGGGTGAGCCGAACATCTTGGCGTCATGTTCGGTCTGGATTTCTTCAGCGGTCGGGTGGGTCAATATGCGAGACACGAGACACGGGCTCCGGGGCAGGTAAAAAACTTAGAAACCCCCTGCCTCACACTAGTTCAGCCGAATATCCCCGAAGCTCATTTCATCGACAGGGCAATGATCTCCACAAGATTCAACTGCGTGAACGGTTTCGGCAGGCGCGGCAACTGCGCGGCAAAGCCTTCCAGGCGCTCGGCGTAACCGGTGGCCAGAACGATCGGCAGATCAGGTTTCAGCACCCGCACCGCGTGGGCCAGTTGCGCGCCGCTCATGTGCGGCATGGCCATGTCGGTAATCATCAGGTCGATGACCTCGCCCCGGTCGAACAACGCCAGCGCCTCAGTGCCGGAGGTTGCGCTGACCACACGGTGACCGAGGTCTTCGAGCAGCAGACTGGTGCTGGTCAGCACCAACGAGTCGTCGTCCACCACCAACACGCTTAGCCGCGGTACAACGATCGGAGCGGCCGGCGGGAACAAGGCCTTCGCCGTCGCGCCCTCGCCGGCCACCGGAATCCACAGTTCGGCGGTAGTACCGTTGGCCTTTTCACTTTTGAGGATAAAGCGGCCGCCGAGCTGTTCAATGAAGCCATGCACCATCGACAAACCCAGACCAGTGCCTTTGCCCACGCCTTTGGTGGTGAAAAACGGGTCGCGGGCCGAAGCGAGCGTCTGCGCGTCCATGCCGTCGCCGGTGTCAGTCATGCTCAGGCAAATGTAACGCCCCGCCGCCAATTCCGTATGACCGAGTTCAAGCACGACTTCGCGTTGCGCAGCAATGGTCACGCTGCCGCCCTCGGGCATGGCGTCGCGCGCGTTGGTAGCCAGGTTGAGCAGCGCCAATTCAAGTTGGTTGACGTCCGCCAACACCGGTTCCAGGTCTTCGGGAAAATCTGTATCGATGCGAATGCCCGGGCCCAGCGAGCTGCGAAGCAGGCCGGTAATGCCTTGCACCAGTTGCGGTATGTCTACCGATTCGGTCTTGAGCTCCTGACGCCGGGCGAATGCCAGCATGCGCTGGGTCAGTGACACGCCGCGCAGTGCGCCTTGAGTGGCGTTTTCCAACAGGCGGATGATTTTCGGGTCGTCGCCAATGCGTTTCTGGACGATCTCCAGATTGCCGAGAATCACCGTCAGCAGGTTGTTGAAGTCATGCGCTATGCCGCCACTTAGTTGACCGATCGCCTGCATCTTCTGCGCCTGGGCCAGCGCCTCGCGGGTCTTCTCCAGCGACTGCTGGGCCTGATGGGCTTCGGTCACGTCGCGGGTGATTTTGGCAAAACCGAGCAACGTGCCGGTTTCACCGCGAATCGCATCGACCACCACGTGCGCCAGAAATTGCGTGCCGTCCTTGCGCACACGCCAGCTTCGACTCTCGAAGCGGCCTGTTTCGGTGGCTATCGCCAGCGCCCGCTGCGGCTCGCCGCGCTCGCGGTCCTCGGGGGTATAGAAAATCGAAAAATGCTGACCGATGATTTCTTCCGGCAGATAACCTTTGATCCGCTGGGCGCCCTGGTTCCAGTTGCTCACCCGACCTTCGGGGCTGAGCATGTAGATCGCATAGTCGGTGACGCCCTGCACCAACAGACGAAACTGCTGTTCACTTTGCTTGAGGGTTTCCTCGGCCATCTTGCGGTCGGTGAGGTCACGAGTGATCTTGGCGAAACCCAGCAGTTTGCCATTGGGGTCGATGATCGGATCGATCACCACGTGGGACCAGAAGTTGGTGCCGTCCTTGCGCACGCGCCAGCCTTCGCCTTCGAATCGCCCTTCGCGGATCGCCGTATCGAGTGCCCGTTGCGGCAATCCGGCTGCGCGATCATCGGCGGTATAGAACCGCGAAAAGTGCTGACCGAGAATTTCCGCCTCTTCATAACCCTTGAAGCGTTTGGCGCCGGAGTTCCAACTGGTGATGATGCCGTCGGGGTCGATCATGTAGATCGCGTAGTCGACGACCGCATCGATCAAAAGCCTGAAACGCATCTCTTCGATCGCTGCGGACTTGTTGTTATCGCTCATCACACTCACCAGCCGTTGTCATAAGCGGAAGTATGCGGCAATCCGGGGAATTGGGAAGCCGGCGCCTCATTATTGATCGCCCACCAGCGCGGCAGCAGTTGCTGGACGCGGCTCTCGGCAAAGCGGTCGTCGATCAGCATCACCACCCCGCGATCTTCGCGTGTGCGAATCACCCGGCCGGCGGCCTGCACCACTTTCTGCACGCCGGGATAGAGATAGGTGTAGTCGTAGCCGGCGCCAAAGATCGCCGCCATGCGCCGTTTCAGTTGTTCATTGACCGGGTTGAGCTGCGCCAGCCCAAGGGTGGCGATGAATGCGCCAATCAAGCGTGCGCCCGGCAAATCGATGCCTTCACCAAACGCACCGCCCAGCACTGCAAAGCCGACGCCCTGGCTATCGGCGGTGAACTGATCGAGAAACGCCTGTCGCGCCCCTTCGACCATGCCCCGCGATTGCTGCCACAGGGTGATGTGCGGGTGCCGTTCGGCCAGCAACGTTGCCACTTGTTGCAGGTAATCGAAACTGCTGAAGAACGCCAGGTAGTTGCCCGGCCGTTCGCTGAACTGGCGGGCGATCAGCTCGACGATCGGTTCAAGCGATGCCTGGCGATGGTTGAAGCGCGTCGAGATGCGACTGACGATCTGCACCTGCAACTGCTCGGCGCTGAACGGCGATTCGACGTCGATCCACACGGTATCGGCGGGCGTACCGAGCAAGTCGGCGTAATAGTTGCGCGGGCTCAAGGTCGCGGAAAACAGCACGCTGCTGCGCGCAGCCTTCAGGCGCGGACCGATGAACGCCGCCGGCACCACATTGCGCAAACACAGCTGCGACAGCGGACGTTTGCGGTCGAGGTCGCGCTTGCTGATGTCGAACAGGTAATGCTCGTCGTACAGCTCCGCCACCCGGCCAAATTGCAGCAGGTCGAAATAGAAGTTCTGCAAACCGCTGTCGAGACCTTGCGGATGGTCATTGAGGTAATCGCCAATCGCTGCGCAACACAGGGAAATCGCCTGCAAGAGCTTTTCCGGGGCTTTGTCGTAGGCCTGATAAGCCGCCAGTTGCGGCGCATGCAGCGCGTTCCATTCGCGATTGACCCGTTGCAGCGAATTCTTCAGCGGTGCGGGTGCGGTTTTGCGCACGCTGCCCAGCGTGGCCTGATCGAGACTGGCGCTGTACATCTGTCGGCCGCGCTCGACGAGGTTGTGCGCCTCGTCTGCCAGCACGGCGACTTTCCACTGATTGAGCTGCGCCAGGCCGAACAGCAATGCGCTGAAGTCGAAGTAATAGTTGTAGTCGGCGATCACCACGTCAGCCCAGCGCGCCATCTCCTGACTCAGGTAATACGGACACACCGTATGCTGCGCGGCGACTTCACGCATCGCGGCTTGATCGAGCAGGTTGATGCGACTGGCCGCTTCACGGGCGGCGGGCAAGCGATCATAAAAGCCCTGGGCCAACGGGCAGGATTCGCCGTGGCATGCCTTGTCCGGGTGTTCGCAGGCTTTGTCCCGCGCGACCATCTCCAACACGCGCAACGGCAAGGTTGCCGATTGGTCGAACAACACCTGGCTGGCGTCCAGCGCCAGTTTGCGCCCGGGTGTCTTGGCGGTGAGGAAGAACACCTTGTCCAGTTGCTGCGGCGCCAGAGCCTTGAGCATCGGAAACAGCGTGCCGAGGGTTTTGCCGATCCCGGTCGGGGCCTGCGCCATCAGACAGCGACCGGTGCTGATCGCCTTGAACACCGATTCGGCCAGATGGCGCTGACCGGGACGGAAGTCTGCATGGGGAAAGGCCAGTTGCTGCGCGGCCAGATTGCGCGCCTCGCGGTGGGACATTTCCTGTTCGGCCCAGTACAGAAACAGGCTGCATTGCTGCTCGAAAAAAACCTGCAAGGCCTCGACGCTGAACGCTTCGACCAGACAGGTTTCCTTCTCGCTAACGATGTCGAAATACACCAGCGCCACGTTGATCTGCGCAAGATCAAGTTTGCGGCACATCAGCCAGCCGTAGACCTTCGCCTGCGCCCAGTGCAACTGCCGATGATTGGCCGGTTGCTTGCTCAGGTCGCCCCGGTAGGTTTTGACTTCCTCCAGGCAGTTCTGCGCCGGATCGTAGCCATCCGCCCTGCCCTTGACCTTCAATTGGCGGAACGTGCCTTCCAGCGCCACTTCGCTCTGGTAGTTGTCACTGCGTCGCGAGGCCACGGTGCGATGGCCGGCAATGCCTTCGAGTGCCGTCGGTGAGGGCGTGAAGCGCAAGTCGAGATCGCCAGTCTTGGCGGTGAACTCGCACAGCGCCCGCACTGCAATGCTGTAGCTCAAGCGCTCTGCTCCGCCCATTGCACGTAACACACGGCCACTGGCATCTGATGTTCATGGCAGAACTCCAGCCAACGCAGCTGGTTGTCCTGCAAGCGGTCACCCGGGCCTTTGACTTCGATCATCCGGTAGGTTTTGTGCTGCGGCCAGAACTGGATCAGGTCGGGCATCCCGGCGCGGTTGGCCTTGATGTCGAGCAGCAAGCGGCTGAACCAGTGTTTGAGGTGGGCCGCGGGCAAACAGGCCAGCGCTTGCTCCAGCAGCGTTTCATTCAACGCGCCCCAGAACACGAACGGCGACTGCACACCCCACTTGGCGACGAATCGCTGGCGGATGGTATCGGCATAACGACCGTCGTCCAGCTCGTTGAGACAGGCCTGAAACATCTCGGCGCGGCGTTGCTGAAAGTCTTCGTTGAGCAGATCAACCGGGCCGCGCTGGAATGGGTGAAAGAACGCCCCCGGCAGCGGCGCGAAAATCGCCGGCCAGCACAATAGACCGAACAACGAGTTGATCAGGCTGTTTTCCACGTAGTGCACCGGGCCCTCGTCGTCGTGCAGATGCGCCTGCACATGAAACTCCACAGACCGCGCCGGATCGATGCGCGGCAAATGCAGATCGAGACGCTCCACCGGTCGCGGCGCCAGCCGTTTCAACGGCGGGCCGCCGAGTTTGCGCCGCAGGCGGGGCAGGATGCGTTGCAGGCCTTGCTGTTCGTTGGCGCTTTGCGGCGCCTGTTCGGCCAGCGTGCCGAGTTCCAGCGCCAAGCCGTAGTCGCCACAACGCTCCAAGACCCGGATCATGCGCAATCGCGCACCGGGATAGGCGCACGTCCGGTAAATATCCAGGGCCAGGGCAAACTCGCTGATGCGCTCGCAATACTGGCCGATCTGAAACAGCACCTTGGCGCGTCGACGCTCCAGCCACGGGTTGTCGAAACGCAAGGCGCTGACCTGCTCAACAATGGTTTCCAGCGGCTCACCCGCCTCGAAACGCAGTTGGCATTGGTGCAGAAACAGGCAGGCATCGACGTCTTCACGGCTGCGCAAACCACGGGAATCGGCGCAGAACTCGACTTTTTCATAGGTGAAGATGCCAAGGTCGGCCAGCACGAACTCCGACCAGTCCTGATACAGGTTGCCGAAGAACATCAATCGCAAGCGGTCGCACAGCTCCATGATGGTCAGGCTGAACAGGCGATCCTGCAGCGCCGGCGCCCAGTCACGCAGCGTGCGCGCATCAGTGAACTGCTCGGCCAACGCTGGCAGCCAATCGTCCTTGCGCCCCTTGGGTTGTTCGATGAAAGCGCCGAAGGCTTGCAGGATTTCGGCTTTGAGCAGTACGTCGAACAGCTCTGTGATCGCCAGCGCTGCATGCTCGTCGATCCAGCCCTGCTCCAGCAGCGGATGCGCCGCTTGGCCGATGTCACCAATTTCCGGGTAGTTGAGTTTGCCGGCACGAAAATGTGCACCCTTGCGCATCACCAACCGCACCAGCAAACCCTGCGAAGCGCGCGGCAACGCCTTGAAGTCACGCATGAACGCATGCTCTGCTTCACCCATCACATCGGCATAGCGAAGCTCAAGCCATTCAAGCACTTGCCGGAAGTTGTTGAGGTAATAGAACGGATCGTCGAGTGGATTGGCAGTCACGGGAATTCTGGGCCACGGGGAGCGAATACTGGTTATGCGTACAGATACCAGCTCTGCCCCGCCCGGCGCAAACGGAAAAGGATCAATGGCATTTTTTCGCCGGCCTATCGAACTTTTTCTGGCTGAATGGCACCAACCGCGTTAGAACACCGACATCGTTCGGAATCACATGGATTAAGGAATTAGAGATGGGTATGAAAATCAAGACTCTGGGCATCCCCCTCGCGGTAGCGACCTTGCTGACACTGGCCGGCTGCGCAAGCCCGACCGTGGTCACCCTGCAAAACGGCACCCAGTATTTGACCAAGGACATGCCGAAGACCGAAACCGAGGACGGCTTCTATGAGTTCGAGGATATTTCCGGCGCCAAGGTGAAAGTACGCGCGGCTGAAGTGGCTACGGTGCGCCAAGAAGACTGACGAAACACGACCTGTGTAGGAGCTGCCGGAGGCTGCGATCTTTTGATCTTTTTTTAAGATCAAGATCAAAAGATCGCAGCCTCCGGCAACTCCTACAGGGGTTTCGCGGTGTTATTGATCCGGGGTCATGCCGGGGATCGTGTCGTCGCAACGCAAATATTGCCCACCACGCCGGGCCAGTTCGCCCTGCAAACGCTGGCAACGTTCCTGATCTTGCTGAGCCATGCGGTCAATGCTCAGGTTGCCGGTGGTCTGCGGCTGTTTGCCGTCACCCAGGCGAATGGTCACGAAGGGCTGTTCAGGCTGGACCTGAAAGCGGCTTTTCTCTTCGACCGGCTCTACCACTTCGGTTTTCGCCGGGCTCGGCAATTCATCGGTGGTGATGCCGTAACGGCTCAGAATCGAGCTTTGAGGCAGATCGGCCCAGGCGTTGGCCGATAGCAGCGCCAATCCCACAATCCCGACATACCCTTTGAAACCTTTCACGTTTGAATCTCCTGTGCTCAGTGGCGGCTAGCTATAGAACGTGTGCGCACGTGCTGGCTTTAGGCCGCTTTTCCTGTTCTGCACAGGTTGAGAGTCAGGTAGTGGCCATCGAGTCACTTCTGATACCGCGTTATCGTTCTTCGTGAGCATGCTCGCTCCCACACGGTTCCTGGTCGGCCACATGTTTTGTGTTCGACGCAAATCCGCTGTGGGAGCGAGCCTGCTCGCGAAAGCGTCGTTACAGGCGCCCCATCAACATCAGGCGATCACAATGCCATCGCCACTCAAGCTATTCAGCGACACCCCCACCAACGTCACCGAATCATTACCAAACGACAGCACCGTATCCTGCCCAACCGCTGAAGCATGAGCACGGAAGTCATCACTCGGCAAAACACCCTGCACCCCAAGAAACACCAGTTTGTCGTTGGCGGTAAACCCCACCACTCGGTCCTGTCCGAACGCGCCGTTGAACAGGAACGTGTCCGCCCCGCCACCCGACGTCATCAGGTCATTGCCCGCGCCACCGACGAACACGTCGTTGCCCGCGCCGCCAATCAGCTGATCATTGCCATCGAGCCCGAACAACCAGTCACCGCTGGCATGCGCCTTGAGCGTATCGGCGCTGTGGGTGCCCTTCACGCTGGATTCGTACGCCGTCACATTGCTGCCAGCCTTCAACCCGCTGGCCGTGACGCTGTGGGTCACATCGTCCTTGAACAGCCCCCAGAGAAAGCCCGGCTCCTTGGTGACGATGCTGCCGATGTCGCGGGTAATGCTGATCCCGCCATTGCCATCGCGGATGTATAGATTGCCCGCACCGTCATTGGCGAAATCGAAGGTGTTTACCGATTTCTGCAAGTCGAGGGTATTACTGCCCTGCCCGCCGAGGATGACGTTGTAGCCGCCGCCATCACGAAAGGTGTCGTTACCGGCGCGACCTTCGAGATAGTCATGGCCGCTGCCGCCCTGGATCAGGTCGTTGCCGTCGCTGCCGATGATGAACGTGCTGCCCTTGTGAGTTTCGGCGTTGCGGTTGAGGTCCTGCACCCAGGTGTTGGCCCGCGCCGGGTCCGACAGGTTGGCGACGATGATCGTCGAGTCCTTGCTGGTCAGGTCGTAGAACTTCGACTCGATCACCCGGTTCATGCCCTCGCCATACGCAGTCGGCAAGTGCGAGATCCAGACTGGAATATTCAGGATCGAATACGGCAGCACATTCCAGGCGTTAGAGGCGTAGTGATCGTTGAAGCTGACGATGTTGTCGGTGGCTGATTCCTTGGGCGCATCGTGTACGCCAATCGAAGCGCCGGTGAAGGTCGAGCCATCGAGCGCGCGGAACACCGGGTCATTTTCGTAGCCAACGTTGAGCACCTTGTCGGTGCTGCTCTGGGTTGGCGAAGCGTAGGCGATGTAGTTGGAGTCACTGAAGAAGCCACCCCACTTGCCGCCGCTCAAGTCCGCCATGCTGTTGACGGCCAATCCACCGAGGCTGTGACCGCTGACCAGCACGTCTTTGCCGCTTAGGCCGTTTGCCGTGGCGAAGGCGACCACATCATTGAGCAGATTGCCGAAGGCTTCACCGACGTAATTCTTCGAGTAGTCCTTGGGACCGAAGGCCGCCAGCAGGTCGTTGATCACGTCGCCGATGGAGTCGAGGATCAGGTTTTCTCGCGGGCCGCTGGTGCCGCGAAAGGCAATGCCCAGTTCAGTGAGATGGCCTTGGGCGTCGTACCTTCCGAGGATTTCCACCTGGGCGCCGGTGTAACCGGCCTTCTCGCCAAAGAAGGTTCCGCGCGCGTCAGTCTTGCCGTCGTAGCCCAATTGCGAGGCGGTGATCGGCGTCCAACCGGCCTTTTGCACTGCGTCGAGGGCGAGTTTTTCTGAATCGGGATTCCACGCAATACCGGGGATGACACCTTGCGAATCGGTGCCGCCAATCAGCGCGGTCACCAGCGTGGCCGGCAGACCGAGGCCGAAACCGTTGTGCTGATAACCGCTGGCGAAGCCGTTATCGAGGTTGTGATAGGAATACAGCGTGATAGCCATGGCGTCACTGAACAACGCCTTGGAATCGGCTGTACCGAAGTTTTTGTAGTCATACACACCCATTGCCATTGCCTCTCTTTTTGTTGGAATTGTCAGAGATAGCTCACAGCCGGGGCGCCCCTCGCGGAACGCCGCGGAGTATTTCAAAACTACTTACTGCTTTTACTGTGGGAGCGAGCCTGCTCGCGAAGAAGCAGTGTCAGTCAACATTTGTATTGCTGACACACCGCTTTCGCGAGCAGGCTCGCTCCCACATTTGGACCTAGGCGAAGACGAAACTTGCGTCCGACAGGTTAGCCACTCCTACCCCAACCAGCGTCACGGCAAACTCGCCAATCTTCAGCACGGTATCGCCGCCTGCCTGCGACGCATGCTGCTTGTAGTCGTAGCCCTGCCCCGCGCCTTCGACCCCCATGAACAGCAGTTTGTCGCTGCCCTGATAACCATTGATGGCATCGAAACCGAACGCGCCGCTGAACAGGAAGGTATTGTTGCCACCCACCGCGCTCATCACATCGTTCCCCCCGCCACCGACGAAGGTCACATGGCCCTTGTCGCTGATCAGCGTGTCGTCGCCATCCAGGCCAAACAGCCAGTCACCCTCGGCCGTGGCGTGCAGCGCGTTGCCGTAGCCATCGCCGCTAAGCGAATGATTGTACTGGGTCAGCTCGCTGCCATTGGTCAAACCCTTGGCCGTGACGCCCCAGGTGATCTCCTTGCTGCCCCACCACGACCCCGACTCCTTGCTCACCAGCGCGCCAATGTCGCGGGTCATGCTGATACCGCCGTAGGCGTCGCGCACATACAGCGTGCCGTCACCGTCGTTGGCGAAGCTGAAGTTCTGCAACGGCTTCTGCAGCTCGAAGGTGTTGTGGCCCTGGCCGCCGAGCAGGATGTTGAAGCCGCCGTCATCGCGAAAACGATCATCACCGCCCAGGCCCTCAAGAAAGTCGTTACCCGCCCCGCCCTTGAGCCAGTCGTTGCTCTGGGTGCCGATGATGAAGGTGCAGCCGGTGTGCGGCTCGCCACTGCGGCCCAGATCCTCGACCCAGGTTTTACCCCGGGACGACTCCTCAAGGTTGGAGACGATGATCGTCGAGTCCTTGTGGGTCAGGCCGTAGAACTTCGAATCGATCACCCGATTCAAGCCGTCGGCATACCCCAGGGAACCGTGGGCCGACCAGTTCATCGGATTGACGATGCTGAACGGCACCAGGTTCTGCGCGGTCGACGCATAGTTGTCGGTGAAGTTGACGATGTTGTCGGTGGTCGATTCGTGCGGCTTGTCGTGCTTGCCCATCGATGCGCTGCTGAACGTGGTGCCGTCGAGCACGCGGAACACCGGATCGTTCTCGTACCCGATGTTCAGCACGTTGTTGCCGGTGCTGCTCTGGGTTGGCGAGGCGAAGGCGATGTAGTTGGCGTCCTTGAAGAACCCGCCCCAGTTGCCGGCGCTCAATTCAGCCACGCTGTTGACCCCGAGCCCGCCAAGGCTGTGGCCGCTGATCAACACGTCCTTGGCGCCAATGCCATGGGCGATGGAGAACGCCGCGACAGCCTTGAGCAAATTATCGAAGGCATTTTTCGCGTATTGATTGGCGTAGTCCGAAGGCCCGATGGCGGCCAGCAGATTGTTTTTCATGTCGCCGAAGGTGTCGCTGTAACCCAGCCCCCCGGTGCCACGAAACGCAATACCGATGCCGATCATCTTACCGGCCGCGTCGTACTTGCCGAGCACTTCGGCCTCGGCGCTGGTGAAGCCATCCTTCTCGCCGAAAAACGTGCCTTGCGGCCCGACCTTGCCTTGATAGCCCAGCGTCGTCGCTGTAACCGGTGCCCACCCCCCGGCCGGCAATGGCTTGCCGGTCGGGGTGTAGGCATACAGCGTCAGAGCGATGGCATCGCTGTACAACGCTTTGCCATCGGCATTTTTGTAATCAAACAGTCCCATGTGTTGTGCTCTCTCTTCCTTGAAATCAGAACTGCCAGTCGAGCGTCAGACCTACGCCGTGGTCTTTCTCGTTCGAGCCGATCAGCCCGTTGTAATCCAGGTTAACCCGCACATCGCGGTTGAGCGCCAGACCGGCGCGCACCCCGACCACCGCAGCATCACGATCCAGCGACACGCTCTGCACGTTGAACGCGCTGTTGCCATTGGCGAACGCCAAATGGTTTTCAGCATCGACGCTGCTCAGGTTGTGCTGCCAGCCCAGGGTCGCGCCCAGTTCGAGCTGATGCTTGTCCGACAGGGCAAACGTGCGCTTGGCGCGAACGCCGAGGGTCGACAGCACCGCCTCGCGGTTGTCTTCACCGCCCTTCAGCGCGGCGGCGTCACCCTTCTCGGTGAAGCTGTCGCTGTTGAGGTGCACGTAAGCCAGATTGGCGAACGGCTCCAGGTTCATCGGTTGCAGGCCCAGGTCATAGGCCGCTTCGGTGAACAATTGCGCGGTGCTCGCATCGCGTTTGACCTTCTGCTTGCCGCTGACATCAGCGAATTGCAGATCACGTTTCACGTCGATACGGTGCCAGCTATAGGCGCCGCCCACGGTCAGACGCAGTGCGTCGATTTCATGCCCCAGGTACGCGCCCAAGTGGTAGCTGTCGACGGATGCCGACGAATGCGTGCCGCTGCCCATGCTCAGTGAACTGTCGCTATAACCGGTAACGAAACCCAGACGAGTATCTTCAGCAATCAAGCCGTCGACGCCGGCCAGCAAGCCACCGATGGAGCTGTTGGAATCGGCATTTTCATGCCCGCCATCGCTTTTGCCCCACGCACCCAGCACCTTGACCCAGGCGTTGCTGCGGTCATCCGTCGGCGCTGCGGCGTCGAACAGATCACGTTCGCGCAGACGTTCGCCGACGGCATCGCGCAGGTAACGGCTGTCGTTAATCAGCATCGTGCCGATGGCCGGATGAATTTCTCCGGACAACTGTTGGAACGCTTGCTGCGCTACGGCAGCAGTCGGTGACACCAGCAGGGTTTCGAACAGCGCATTGCCCGCGCCCAGGCGCTCGGCAGCGGCACCCACGGCGCGCTGGTTCGGCGTCAGACCCACGCTGGCGAACGAAGCGTCATTACGCCCCACCGCCAGTTGAATGCCGTTCGCCGAGTAAGCGAGCGTCCCGCCAAGAAACGCGTAATCCGGCAACACCTGGCCGAAGCGTCCTTCGATACCACCCGCCGCTTGCAGGATGTTGTACTGCGTGCCGAGCAGGCTTTTCACTTCGCCAGTGGTCAGCAGTGTCGGGCTGTTTTCCAGCGCCATGGTCACTGTGGCGCCTTCGATCACGGCTTTACCGGTGGCGATAATCTGGTCACTGCTGGTCGGCGACAGTTCCACCGCGTAGGTCGAACCCGACGCGAAGTTCACGTCACCGGCGACATTCATCGTGCCGATCGAATTGCCCGGCGCCACGGTACCGCCACTGTTCACCGACAACGCGCCGATCCGGCCATTGCCGCCGAGGATGCCGCCGTCATTCACCGTGACCGCAGAGGCCAGCGAGCCGTTGATAGCGAGTCGGCCCTGATTGACCAGGGTCGGGCCGCTGTAGCTGTTATTGCCGGTCAGCACCAGTGTGCCGATACCCTGCTTGGTCAGACCGCCATGGCCGGAAATGTCGTTGCGCCAGGTATCGAGGCCACAGGTGATGTCGTTGCACACGCGCTCGGTGGGCTTGCCCTGATCGATGATCGCGCCGATGCCCGGCAAATCCGCGACAAACTGGCCGGAGCCGTAAGCGCCGTCGATGCGGAACTCGCTCGGAATGTCCTGCTCGGTGACGAACATCGCCGGGCCATCAATGCCTTTGCGCAGGTTGATCATGCCCCAGCCATACAACGCGTCGATGCCCGGCGCGCCGAGGTCGGTCGCGGTTGTGCGCAACACGCTGGCGACCTGATCGCCGGACATGTACGGGAAGCGCTCCATCAGCACGGCCATCGAGCCGGCCACATGCGGTGCGGCCATCGAGGTGCCGTTGTAGTTTTTGTAGGCGGTGGTCAGATTGTCGGCGTTGGTGCCCTCGATGATCGCACTGAAGATCTTCGTGCCGGGCGCCGAAACGCAGAAGCTTGCGGTGTAGCCGCAACGCGATGAGAACGTACTCATGATGTACGGATTGGCGCTGGTCAGGTCCGGATTCTGCTGTAACGCGGCGACGGTGATCCAGTTCGGCGCGATGTCCGGGACGAAGTAACCGAGGCCGGCGATGGCGTCCGGGTTGTTCAGGTTGTAGTCGTTACCGGCGGCGAAAATCGTCACGATGCCGCTGCGTGCCGCGGCAATCGCACCGTCATAGGCGCCGCCGGGTTTGGTGCCGAGCAGCGTGCGGATTTCGTTGAATTGCACCTGCGCGTCGTTGACGGTGAAGTGAGGATACGCCGGATCGCGGCCACCGAGGTCGAAGCGATCGGTGATGCCAATGCCCCAGCTGTTGTTGATGATCCGCGCACCACTGGCGATCAGCGCATCCCAGCCGGCCTTGTACACGGCGCCGTCGTTACCGCGGACGATGCCGTCTTCAGGGCCGGGGTCGCCGTTGTCGGCACTGATAATTTGTGCGCCGAACGCTACGCCATGCATCGGCCCGCCGTCACGACTGCCCGCCGCAATGCCGCCGACGTGGGTGCCGTGCGCACCGAGTTTGCCGTCGGAACCGACCGAGGGCGAACCGTCATAACGGAACGCATCCCCGGCTTTGACAGGGATGTACGGGTCGGTGTATTCGCGGATGCCACTGGTGACCAGAGTGACGACTTTATTACTGCCGGAAAACTCCGGGTGTGCGGCGTACACCGGCTGATCGAAGATCCCCAGTTTTACCCCTTTACCGGTGTAACCAGCGGCGTAGGCGTGTTCGGCACCGATTGCGCCCAGGCCCCAGTCAGCCTTGAATTCGGCACTGCGCCAACTGGCGACATCGCCCGTGCGACCGTTTTCCACATAGGGCGCGGCGTGTGCCGTGCCCCAGGTGGTGAGTGCGCACAACACCGCGCCAGTCAACGTTTTCAGGGCAAAGCAGCCACCCGTTTGCGCGGGGGTTTTATTGTTTTTCATCCTGCGACCTTCCTTAGTTGTGTTACGAAAAATCCGTCTATGTTCAGCTAGCGCCCCTGTTTTTGAGGGGTTCGGTCAGAACTGCCAGTTAAGGCTCAGGCCAACGCCATGGCTCTTCTCGCGGCTAGCCAACTGCCCGTTGTAATCAAGGTTCACGCGCACGTCCTTGCTCAACGCCAGACTGGCCTGCACGCCGACCAACGCGGCATCGCGCACCAGCGCCGAACTCTCGACGCTATACGGCGTACCGCCACTGGCAAAGCGCAGATGCTGTTCAGATTCGATGTCGGTAAGGCTGTGCTGCCAGCCCAGATGGCCGCTCACATCCAGTGTTTGCCGAGTCGACAGATTGAACGTTTTGATCGCCCGCACACCGAGGGTGCTCAGCACTGCATCACGCTGATCGCCCGAGCTTTTCAGCGCCGCAGCGTCGCCCTTCTCGGTGAAGCCTTCGGTGTCCAGATGCACGTAAGCCAGATTGGCGAACGGCTCCAGCGCCAGCGGTTGCAGGTGCAGTCGATAAGCCGCCTCACCGAACACCTGAGTCGTCGCCGCATCAACCTTGGTTTTTTGTTTGGCGCTGACGTTGCCGTACTGCAGATCGCGTTTCACATCGGCGCGATGCCAGCTGTAGGCCGCGCCGGTGCTCAGACGCCAGGCGCCGATTTCATGCCCGGCGTAAGCACCGAGGTGATAGCTGTCGACCTTGGCCGACGAGTGCGTGCCCGAGCCCATGCTCAGCGAGCTGTCGCTGTAGCCGGTGACCAGACCGATGCGGGTCTGCTCGTCCAGCGCGCCGTCGACACCGGCCAACAGACCGCCAATCGACGTGTTGTAGCCCGCCGTGTCATGGCTCGAATCGGTGCTGCCCCACGCGCCGAGCGCCTTGATCCAGCCGTTGCTTGGCGTCGCGGAGGCATCGTGCAGGCGCTCACCGACGGCATCGCGCAATTGGCGGCTGTCGTTGATCAGCATCGAACCGAGGGCCGGGTAGATTTCGCCGCTCAGTTGCTGAAAGGCCTGTTGCGCAGACGCGGCGTCTGCCGACAGCAGCACGCTTTCGTAAACCGAATTGCCTGCGCCCAGGCCTTCGACAGCCGTGGCCACCGAACGCTGATTCGGGGTTTGGCCGACGCTGGAGAACGCGGTCGCGTTGCGTTCAATATTGAGTTGGATCGCGCTGGCGGCGTAATCGAGGCTGCCGCCAATGAACAGGTAGTTCGGCACCACGGCGCCAAACTGGCCTTGAACACCACCGGCCGCTTGCAGGATGTTGTACTGGCGACCGAGCAGGCTTTGCGCCTCGGAGGCACTGAGCAAGGTCGGGCTGTTTTCCAGCGCCAGGCTGACGGTTGCGCCGCTGACCGTGGCCGTGCCGCCGGCAACAATCTGGTCGCTGCGGGTCGGTGACAGCTCCACCGCGTAGGTCGAACCCGGCGCGAAGGTCACGTCACCGGCCACATTCAAGGTGCCGATGGAGTTGCCCGGCGCCACGCGGCTGCCGCTGTTGGCGATCAGTGAGCCGATTCGCCCGGAGCCGCCAAGGGTGCCGCCATCGTTGACGGTCACTGCTGAAGCCAGCGAACCATTGACGCTCAGCAGGCCGCCATTGACTGTGGTCGGGCCGCGATAGGTATTGTCCCCGGTGAGAAACAGTTGTCCGTCTCCGGACTTGATCAGGCTGCCTTGATAAACCCGCGCCGCGGCGGCGGCATCACGGGCCATGCCCACCGCGTAGTCGGTCTGATCCTGCTGGCTGGCGCCGGGCGCAATGCCGTTCTGCCAACCCTTGTCTTGCAGGGTTTGCTGCCAGGTAACGTGTTCAGCGAAGTCTTCGCCCTGACGCTGGATCAGCGCTTTGTCGGAGATGTCGTTACTCCAGACATCGCTCTGCCCGGCCGCCAGATTGGCGTCGAACGCCCCGAGTAACTGTCCAGGGCCGCGCATCGCCTGGTTCAGGTTGGCTACGCCCCAGCCGAGCCGCTCGGTCGGCGCATCCGTCACCGAACCATCGAGCTGGGTGGCGGTGGTCAGCAGCACTTCGAGCGCCTGCTGGTTGTTCATGTACGGGTAGCGTTCCATCACCAGAGCCAAGGCGCCGGTGGCGTGCGGTGCCGACATCGACGTACCGGACTTGATCGCGTAACCGCCATCGGGAATGGTGCTGTCGATCTTCGCGCCCGGCGTGGTGATGCACCAGTATTTGGCGAGGCCGCACTGGTTGTACTTCTGCTGATTGCTCTGATCGAGACCGGAGACCGCCAGCCAGTGACCTTCGAGATCCGGCTGAAAGTACGGCAGCGCCGAACGCACGCTGGCATTCGGATAACCGCTGTTGCCGGCACTGAATACGTTGATCACCCCGCGTCGCGAAACATCGGCAGCGGCGTCGAGCCAGGTGCCTTTGTTCCAATGCTGAGCGTAGGCGGCGTGCAGATCAGCCAGGGTCCGGTAGCTGACATCCGGCGGCTGACTGCCCCAACTGTTGTTAATGGCGCGCACGCCGGCATCGGCCAATGCGTCGTATACCGCTTTAAAATAACGCGGATCGGGCTTGGGGCCGAACAGGAAGCTGTCGTTATTGTTGGTGTTGCCGACAAAGATTTGCGCGTTATAGGCCACGCCGTGCATGCCCGTGCCGTCACGCGAGGCGCCCATGGTGCCGACCACATGGGTGCCGTGGGAATCGTTGTTGGCGTTGAGGGTGCCATCGACGTTGAACGGCGAGCCGTCGACATAGCTGCCGTTGGCCAGAACCGGGTGGTAACGCTCAGTGGCGAATTCGGGATGGGCGGCGTCGAAACCGGAATCGAGCGCGCCGATCTTCACACCTTTGCCGGTAATGCCGGCAGCGTAGGCTTGATCGGCCTGCATGCGCGCAAGGCCCCAATCACGCAGAAACTCGGCACTGCGCCAACTGGCGGGATCACCGGGTTTGCCGGCCTCCAAGTACTGGGCGTGGGCCTGGGATATAGAAATTGCGAGCAACAGCGTGCCGACCGAAATTGGCTTGATGCGTACTTCCATGTTCACTACTCACTTTTATTGTTTTATTCAGGAGCTGCCGAAAGCTGCGAACCAAAAAGCCAGATCAAAAGATCGCAGCCTCCGGCAGCTCCTACAGGGGCATGCATATTTCTGGATTAATCACTTTCCGGCTCTGTGTAGGAGCTGCCGGAGGCTGCGATCTTTTGATCTTCGGTGTTATCGAGTTTTTGGGCCTTGTCCAAACGCCTCATCCACCCGCGCCAGATCCTGCTCATTCAACGTGCCGGCGTAGTAATGCAACTTGGTCCACGCCATCAAATAGTCGTACCGCGCCTGCGCCAGATCGCGGCGGGTGGTGAACAGTTGTTGCTCGGCGTTCAACGCGTCGAGGTTGGTGCGTTCACCGCCGAGGATGCTTTGCTTGGTCGACACCACCAACGCTTCCGCCGAGCTCAGGGCCTTTTGATACGCGCGCAGTTTATTCACCCCCGACAGGCAGGCGCTGAACTGGCGACGCAGTTCGATCAGTGTCTCGCGGGTCTTGCCGTCCAGTTCGTACTCGGCCTGTTCCATGGTGCGGCTGGCCTGACGGGTGGAGGCCGACACGCCGCCACCGGCGTACAACGGCACGCTCACTTCGAGACCGATGGTGTTGGTTTCGTAACGCTGGTTGTAGGTGTTGCCGCTTTCCGATTCGTTCTGGCGCATCGAGGCGTAAGCATTGATTTTCGGCAAGTGCCCGGCGCGGTTGCGTTCGACCTCGTAGCGCGCCACTTCCACAGCCTGGCGTTGCGAGGCCAGGTTCGGGTTGTTGCTGACCGCCATTTCATGCCAGGTATCGAAATTGGCTGGCTGCAGTACGAAGGTCTGGAAGTTCTGATCCAGCGGCGCCAGATCACCGATATCCACGGCCGGCACGCCGACCAGTGCGCCCAGCTCGCGCAGCGCTGCGTCCTGTTCGTTGCGCGCCTCGATCTCCTCGGCGGTCGCCAGCTCATAACGCGACTCGGCTTCAAGAATGTCGGTGCGCGTGCCTTCACCCTGCTTGAACATGTGTTCGTTTTGCTGGAACTGCTGCTCGTAAGCCTTCTTCTTCGCCTGTGCGATATCAATCTGATCCTGGGCAAACAAGGCTTTGGTGTAGTTATCCAGCACGCGCACCAGCAGTTCCTGGCTCTTGCCGCGAAAGCTTTCGTCGGCAAACAGCGACTGCGCCACGCCCTTGCGATACGCCGCATAGGCTTCGTAATCGAGCAAGGGTTGTTGCAGGGTCAGGGCCGAGCCGTAACTGCTGTAATTGCGGTCATCGGTTTTATTGCGCGCACGCTCATCAAGGGACGTTGCCTTCGAGGAGTTGCGGCCCTTGTTGTAGGTGTAACCGATACGCGGCAGCAGCCCGGCACGGCCAATGGCGCGGTTTTCCAGGCCAGCATCACGTTCCTTGATCGCGCCGAGGAACACAGGGTCATTGCGCAACGCCTGTTCGTAGATCTCAAACGGCCCCATGGCCGCTACGACTGAGTGACTCGCGAACAGCGTCAATGCTGCCCCGAGCATGCAAAGCTTATTCATACAGCTGAACATCCTTATTCTTCGGTCAACGCAGAGTTGGCCCGGTCGAGCAGCGGTTTGAACAGATAGTTGAGGAGCGATCGCTCGCCGGTACGCACAAACATTTCTGCCGGCATGCCCGGTTTGATCACCAGGCCGTGGAGTTTTTCCATGGCCTGATCGCTGACGCTGCTGCGCAACACGTAGTACGGCACGCCGGTTTTTTCATCGACCATCTGGTCGGCGGAAATCAGGCTGACTTCGCCCGGCACACGCGGGGTTTTGCTCTGGTTGAACGCGGTAAACAAGATGTCCACCGGCAGATGCGGGCCGACCTTGTCGATCAGATTGATCGGCAGGTGCCCTTCCACTTCCAGGGTGGTGCCTTGCGGAACGATCTCCAGCAGGGTTTCGCCCTGACGCACCACGGCGCCTTCGGTGTGTACGCCAAGATTGACCGCCACGCCGTCGGCGGTGGCGACAATCTCGCTGTGTTGCAGGTCGAAACCGGCGGAGGTCAGTTGCTCCGACAGCGTGACGCTTTTGAGCTGCGCCTCGGCCAGTTGCGTACGAACTTCCTTCTGATATTCCTCGCTGTGCTGCTGCAGCTTCAGGCGCGACTCGAGAATGCCCTGCTCGACACGCCCGCTTTCACCGGTGTTTTCCGCCAGTTGCTGCTGGACCTGCGAGAGCTGGCGCTGATATTCCATCAAGCGGTTGCGCGGGATGTAGCCGTTGTCGGCCAGCGGTTGCAGGTTGCTCAACTGTTGTTGCAGCGAGTCGGCCTGGGCATTGAGGTCGGTGCGCGCGCGGCGCATGCCGGCCAGTTGCGCGGTAGCGCCTTCGATGCTGGCGCGCAAGCCGGCCTGCTCGCGATAGAACGCTTCGCGGCGGCTGCTGAACAACTGGCGCTGACCTTCCAGCACCAACGCCAGGCGCGGGTCCGGGTCATTGCTCAACTCCGCCGGAAAGGTCACTTGCTTGAGGTTGTCGCGCTCGGCCTGCCAACGCGCCAGACTGGCCCATGCCATGCGGTATTGCGCCTGCAACGATTGCACATCGGCCGCGACTTGCGTCTGGTCGAGGCGGAACAGTGGCTGGCCCTGCTTAACGATCTCGCCTTCGCGCACCAGAATCCGGCTGACCACCCCGCTGCTCATCGACTGCACGGCTTTGCGTTTACCCGACACGACCACCGTGCCCTGTACCGGAATACCTTGATCCAGCGGCGCCAATGCCGCCCAGGTGAAGAAACTGCCCGCGCCGACAATCGCCAGAACCCAGCCCATGCGTGCGAAGAATTTCGCGTCACGTTCCGGACGTTCAGCGATGTAAGCGTGCTCCATGCTCGCTTCGTTTTCAGTGTTCATGTTTGCGCTGCTCATACACCCGAATTCCTTGTCGTGGGCTGATACTGCCGGCTCATGCTGAGCCCGCCCGGTGCTTGCGCAGGTTTCTCGCGTGGTTGTTCATTGGCGGCGCCGGACAGCGCCTTGAGCACGTCCTGACTCGGGCCGAAGGCCTGCAAACGACCCTCGTTGAGCACCAGCAATTTGTCAGCCTGAGCCAGCACCGAGGAGCGATGTGTCACCAGCACCACTGTGGTGCCCTGGGCCTTGAGTTGCGCAATCGCGCTGGCCAACGCCGCTTCGCCCACGGTGTCGAGGTTGGAGTTGGGCTCATCCAGCACCACCAGGCTTGGCGTCCCGTACATGGCGCGCGCCAGCGCCACTCGTTGCTTCTGACCACCGGACAGACCGCTGCCGTCCTCGCCCAACTGCGTGTCGTAACCTTGCGGCAGGCGCAGGATCATTTCGTGAACGCCGGCCTGCTGGGCAGCCGCCACGACTTTCTGCGCATCGGCTTCGCTAAAACGCGCAATGTTTTCGGCGATGCTACCGCTGAACAGTTCGATGTCTTGCGGCAGGTAGCCGATGTAAGGGCCGAGTTGATCGCGATTCCAGCGATGGATGTCCGCGCCGTCCAGTCGCACCGTGCCACCCAGGGTCGGCCAGACACCGACCAGCACTCGGGCCAGGGTCGATTTGCCGGAACCGGACGCGCCGAGCACACCCAGCACTTCACCTGCGCCCAGATTGAAATTGACCATGTGCAAGGTCGCAGCGCGTTGCCCAGGTGGGCCGGCACTGACTTGCTCGAAGGTGATCTGGCCTTTGGGCGCTGGCAGGGCCATCGCTTCATCACTCGGCGGGAAGGCTTGCAGCAACGCATCGAGACGACGGTAAGCCAGCTTAGCCCCGCTCCATTGCTTCCAGACGGCGATCAACTGGTCGATCGGGCTGAGTACGCGGCCCATCAGGATGGAGCCGGCGATCATCATGCCGGCGGTCATGTCACCTTTGATCACCAGTAACGCGCCAAGGCCCAGCACCAGCGATTGCAGGCACAGACGCAGGGTTTTGCTCACAGAGCTGATCACCGCGCCGGTGTCGCTGGCCTGATTCTGCAAACCGAGAAAGCGCGAATGCACCTGGAACCAGCGTTTACGCAAGGAACCGAGCATGCCCATCGCCTGAATGGTTTCGGCGTTGTGCAGGTGGCTGGTGGCCAACTGGCTGGATTGCTGCGAGAAACCGGCGGCTTCGCCCAGCGGCTTTTTGGTCATGTATTCGTTGAGGCACGCCAAGGCGATCAGCAACAGCGCACCGGCGGTGGCCAGTACGCCGAGCCAGACGTTGAACAGGTAAATAACGAACAGATACACCGGAAACCACGGCGCATCGAAAAAAGCGAACAGCGCCGGGCCGGTGACGAATTGACGAATGTGGGTCAAGTCCCCCAGCGACTGCCCGGCATTGCCCTCGCCCTTGAACAGATTGCGTTCGAACGCCGCCTGGTACACCCGCAGGTTAAAGCGGCGCTCCAGTTGGCTGCCGATGCGGATCACGATGAAACTGCGCACCACTTCCAGCAGGCCGATAAAGACAAAGAAGCCGACAACCATCAGCGACAGCATCGCCAGGGTGGTTTCGTTCTGCGAAGACAGCACCCGGTCATAGACCTGAAGCATATAAATGGAGGGCACCAGCATCAGCACGTTAATCAGTGCCGTAAAGCATCCAACGCTGATCAGGATGCTTTTATAGTCACCCAATGCCTTGAACAAGGGCGCGGTGGCTGGGGCCTTCGCCATCTTCATTGATTATTCCTGAGGTCTAACTCTCGCCAATCTTTGGCGAGACTTCAAATTGATTATCCGCGCAACGCGGGAACATATTTCCAAGCTGTTCGCTTACAAATTCATAACAACTAGCTCTGATTAATACAGTGCAGTTGTGATTGAACATGTCGCTTATAACCTGACAGTGACGCCTTATATTAAAATCTTGTCGTCTGATTGATCATTACGACTATTGCGCAACGCGCTCCAGGGTAATTTTCAGACCTGACTTCAAAGTCGCCAGATAAAACCCATCACGTTGACGGCTAAAGAACTGGATTCTTGAACCCTCCTTGCCAGTGATAGAAATACCGTCCGGGTCGGGAAACCAGCCAATCGGCGCCTCTTCGAGCCATGCCCCCAAGCAGTCAGCGCCTTTACCAATCGTCTGGTTGGATTGCAGATCGACAGTGCAGGTATTCGACGGTTTGTCCTGCAGTTTTTGCGCTTCAGCGCTGTCATCGCGGGCGCTCAGCGTCGCCTGCCACTGCCCGGCAAATACCGAGGGTTCTTCGAGCCTGAGGCTGCTTGCCATGCTTGTTTCTCCTGAAATCATCATCAGCGTCGCCATCAGCCACGCCACCGTCATGTAGGTAAAAACGTTTCGACTCATAGGAAATTTCACCCCAATGCGTAGCCTTGCCTACAGGGCAAGACGATGCAAGCGAAGAAAGCGGCGCATCACGCGCCGCCCTCTTGTTTCACATCAAGCCACGATGTCGCTGATTGCCGCCTGGCCAACGGTGCTGACCTGGAAGTCGGCCGCGCCGAATCCGGAGAAGTCCACCGAGAGCAGGCTATTGCCGCCCGACGAGGTCAATACCGCATCGCCCGCCGCACCGGTGAAGGCGCTGACGAAGTGCAGGCCGGCACCCTTGGTGATGCCGGTCAGGTCGATTTTGTCCAGACCGCTGACGAAATCGAGGATCTGATCGATCGCACCCGGTTTG
This sequence comes from Pseudomonas sp. A0308, assembly GCF_044218815.1. Classification (NCBI taxonomy): domain Bacteria; kingdom Pseudomonadati; phylum Pseudomonadota; class Gammaproteobacteria; order Pseudomonadales; family Pseudomonadaceae; genus Pseudomonas; species Pseudomonas sp. A0308. Next base: position 119,772 of record NZ_CP162581.1, on the reverse strand, counting down.
GAATCCGAACTGGCCGCGAACACAAACGTGTCCGAACCCGCGCCACCCCACAGCTTGTCGGCACCGCCAGCCCCGTAGAGGATGTCGTTTCCGGCACCGCCCTTGAGCTCGTTGGCCACACTGTTGCCGATCAGCAAGTCGCTGCCCGAACCACCGATGGCGTTTTCGATGATCGCGCCCTTGGCGATGGACACGTTACCAACCATACCGCCAACGTCGGAGAACGAGGCGCTATTGAGGTTGATCTTCTGGTTTTGGGTGAAGCCCGAGAAGTCCAGAGTATCCTTGCCGCCCGCATCCCAGACCGAGAACACTACTTTGTCACTCGACGACGAAGCGCTGAGGAAGTCACGACCGGTGTTGGAGTTGAAACCGTAGGTGGTGTCACCGGTACGAGTGGTGGTGTTGGCGCCGTAGAGTTTCTGGATCGCTGCGATGTCATCCATCAGCGGGCCGGAGGCATAGGCTTCCACGCCACCCTTGCTGAAGTTCTGGCTGGTGTTGTTCTCGCTCCAGTAACTCATGATGCTGTAGCCGCGGGTGTCTTGCCCGTAGGAAGCATCGTTATAGGTCGGGTTGCCATTACCGGCGTTGTAGTCGCCAGGGTGAGCCAGACCGAGGCTATGACCGATCTCGTGAGTCAGGGTCTGACGACCGTAGTTGTTCAGATCCGGATTCTTGTTCGCCGTGTAGCCACTGTTGATCAGGTACCACGAGGTGCCGTCATAACCGGCGCCGGTGCCTGGCAGATAAGCGAACGCTGCAGCGCCATCCTGGCCACCGCTGTAGTTACCGAAGGTCATGTGACCGTCACCACCCGTAGCTTTTTCGGTGAAGGTGACATTGGCCACATCGGCCCAGGATTGCATGGCGAGCTTGGCCTGGTTTTGTTGTTGTGCACTGAACTGACTGAACCCGGAGATCCCGTGCTTGTTCATCGTGCTCGATGAAGCAGAAGTCAGGAACGTGTAAGTGAGTTCGATCTTGCCGCTGCCGTCCTTGTCTTGATAGGCAGCGCCGTCGCGCAGCAATTGGGTTGCGGCCTGGTCGACGGAGAAGGAGGGTTTGCCGTTGACCGTGAGATTGCCGCCGCGATCGTATTGATGGCTGAAACTATTGATTTGGTTCCAGGCGGAGCTGGATGCTGCCAGTGACTGCGCAGCCCCTACAGGCTGAAAAGCCTGTTCGGCGGTATCAATAGCATTCTTTTTAACTTTCGACATAAACACACTTCCTTGTTAAGCAATGGAACAGTTTTTGTCCGATAGCGACAATCTCTGGCGAGATCGTCCTATCACTCGCCCAATGAAGGCGAAAGAAAACTGACACAATTTGAAATCTGACGTAAAGCATTTTTTTGAATTCAAATCGAGCTATTCCGGGAAGCTCCCGTAAACAAAGCATGTGCGGTCGAAAGAATGTTTCAGATGGCTGGTTTTTGCCTAATTGTCTGACGATTTTCTATTTAATTATTAAATAAGGCTAAGTTGTTTTTTGTCGAAGGCGTCTCACTTTTGCCTTGTATTAGTGCATGTGCCAGCGCATTGATATCACCCGATAATAGACGCTGATAACCCATGTGGGAGCGAGCCTGCTCGCGAATGCGAAAGCTCATCCAACATCAATGCTGAATGAAACATCACTTTCGCGAGCAGGCTCGCTCCCACAGGTTTTGCATTTACCGATATATCTCAGCTACCGGTACGAATCTTGTTCCAGATCCGAGTACGAATCCGGTCGATGTTCATCGGCATTGCCTCCAGGGCGAACAACCTGCCCAACATCTCCGGGGTCGGATAAACCTTGGTGTCGTTCTTGATCGCCGGATCGATCAGGCTGTCGGCCTGCTCATTGCCGTTGGCGTAGTGCACCGAGTTGCTGATGTCAGCCATCACGTCCGGGCGCAACAGGTAGTTCATGAAGGCGTAGCCGGCCTTCTCGTCCGGAGCGTCGTTGGGCATCGAGACCATGTCGAACCAGATTGGCGAACCTTCCTTGGGAACCGAATAGCCGATCTCGATGCCGTTCTTCGCCTCTTTGGCGCGGCTCTCGGCTTGCAGGATGTCGCCGGAGAAACCGACCGCCACGCAAATATCACCGTTGGCCAGATCGCTGGTGTACTTCGAGGAATGGAAATAGCTGACGTAAGGCCGCACTTTCATCAGCAGCGCTTCGGCTTTCTTGTAGTCCTCGGGGTTCTTGCTGTGGTGCGGCAAGCCCAGATAATTGAGGGCCGCTGGAAGCAATTCCGGGCCGTTGTCGAGAATCGCGACGCCGCACTTCTGCAGTTTTTCCATGTACTCGGGTTTGAAAATCAGATCCCAGGAATCGACCGGCGCGTCGTCGCCCAATACCGCTTTGATCTTGGCAACGTTGTAACCGATGCCGGTGCTGCCCCACAGATACGGGAAGCCGTGCTCGTTGCCCGGATCGTTGGTTTGCAGGGCCTTGAGCAACACCGGATTGAGATTTTTCCAGTTCGGCAACTGGCTCTTGTCGAGCTTCTTCAACGCGCCGCCCTGAATCTGCCGGGCCATGAAGTGGTTGGACGGAAACACCACGTCGTAACCAGAGTTGCCGGTCATCAACTTGCCATCGAGGGTTTCGTTGCTGTCGTAGACGTCATAAATGACGCCAATGCCGGTTTCTTTCTGGAAATTTTTCGTGGTGTCCGGCGCGATGTAGCTGGACCAGTTGTAAACCTTGACCGTCTCGGCGGCGTGACTGATGGAGGCGACCAGCAACAGCGGTGCCAGAGTGAGGGTTTTCCGGATCATGGGTCGATTCCTGTAGAGGCTATTGTTGTTTGGCAGGCAATCTCAAGCAATCAGAAAATCAGCACGTAGGTCTTGCGCACGGTTTCCTGGATATCCCAGATACCGAGCGTGTTGGCCGGCAACATCAATGCGTCGCCACCTTGTATGTGCAGGGTTTCGCCACCGTCGTCCGGGGTGAATGTGCAACGCCCGGAAATGAAATGGCAGAACTCCTGCGCGGTGATCTGCCGGCGCCAACGGCCGGGCGTGCATTCCCAGACGCCGGTTTCGACACCATCGTCGCGCTCGACGCTGGTAGTTGAGGCAATGGCTATCGGCTCGCCAAGCGGCACGGCGACCGGGTTGGATTCATCGAGTTGTAACGTGGCGGTGTTTTTGAACTGGGTGATGCTCATGGCGTTACCTGTCTTGTGAATAAACAACTGTCAGTGCATGAAACCTTCCATGAACCCGGCCACCTGGCTGGCGAGTTTGCGCCGCCATGGCGCAGTCGCCGGATTGGCGAGGGTCTGGTCTTCGTGGACAAAGCTTTTGATGATCGCGTTGTAACCGAGCCAGCGGCACGGCTCCGGCTCCCAGGCACGCAGCGCATGAATCCCGCCGTCCGGCAGCACCCACGGCTGGTTAACCAGTTCGCTGTCGCGCTCAAGGATCAGATCGGCCAGGGTACGGCCGCCGAGGTTGCTGGCACCCACGCCCTCCCCGCCATAACCGCCGGCCAACGCAATGCCGTTGGCCCGATCGCACAGCATGTGCGGTTTGAAGTGGCGGGACATGCCGAGGTTGCCGCCCCAGGCGTGAGTGATCTGCACATTTTTCAGTTGCGGGAACAGCTCACCGAACAGATAACGACGCAGCTCGACTTCATCGCGGGTCAGGTCAAAGTTGTGGCGCAGCTTGCCGGCGAATTGGTAACCACCGCGGGCGCCGAAAATCAGACGGTTGTCAGCACTGCGCTGGCCATAAGTGACCTGGCGGCTGAATTCGCTGAAAGCCTGGCCGCGACTGAGGCCGATCTCGTCCCACGTAGCGGCGGACAGCGGTTCAGTGGCGACGATCAGGCTTTGCACCGGCAATTGGTAGCGACCCAGAGGTGGCAATGTCACCGAATACCCTTCCACTGCTGGCACGATCCAGCGACTGCGCACATTGGCTTTGGCCGTGCGCAAACTGCCCGACTGCCAATGCGTAACGGGGCTGTTTTCGTAAATCTTCACGCCCATGCCTTGCACGGTGCGCGCCAGGCTGCGCACCAGTTTGGCCGGGTGAATGGTCGCCACATGCGGGGCGTAGATGCCACCGTAAGGTTTGGCGACACGAATCTGCTGCGCCAGTTGCTCAGGGCTGAGCCAGCGGTAATCGTCGTCGGTCAGACCCTGGGCGTGGAGTTTGGCCAGGTAGTCGCGCAGAGTCGCTTCCTGTTCCGGATAGCGCGCCGCGCAGTACAGCACGCCGCCCTTGCGGTAATCGCAGTCGATACCCTCACGTTCGAGGACGACTTCCACTTCATCGGGGATGCTGTGCAGCAGATCAAACGACGCGCGACGCTGCTCGGGAGACAGTCCGGCGAGCAAACGCTCCTCGCCAAGCAGATTGCCCATCAGCCAGCCGCCGTTGCGCCCGGATGCGCCAAACCCGGCGGTTTGCGCCTCGATAATCGCGATGTCCAGGCCCGGCGCGTGCTTCTTCAGGTAGTACGCCGTCCACAGCCCCGTGTAACCGGCGCCGATAATCGCCACGTCGACGTCCAGACCCCGCTCAAGCTCGGGCCGCGCGATCAGCGGCTCGTCGAGTTGATCCATCCACAAACTGATAGTGCGCCACGCCGGCATGCAAGACTCCGCCACTGAAAACCTTCGATGGCGTCGATCCTAGTGCGCGACCTCAGGAGATGTCTTGCGCGCGTGTCCGCAAAGAAATTTGTTTAACGTAAGCCTTGGGCGACAGGCCGGTGTGTTGGCGGAAACAGCTGTAAAACGCCGACAACGAATTGAAACCCGCGGCGAACGCCAACTCATCGATGCGCACTGGCGGCGCGGCATCGTCCAGTGACTTGAGCAGATGTTGCAGTCGCGCGTGGTTGACGTAGCGGTAGAAACTTTGCCCAAGCACCTGGTTAAGCAGGTAGGAAATCTGATTGCGGCTGTACCCGCACTCCTTTGCAACCCGTTGCAGGTCAAGCTCTGGATCCAGGTACGGTTGCTGGCGTTCGAAGTATTGCTGCAGATCGTCGGCCATAAAACTCAATTGACGCGGCGACAGGCCTAGGCGACTGACGGCCGGGCGCTGGCTCGGCGCAGTGGTATTGCCAACCTGTGCACGCACCAACGAGGCGTATTCATTTACGCGCCAGATCAGCCCGTCCTTGACCGTGATCGCCTCGCTGGAGCGGAACGACACAAGTCCCTCGCCGCCGCGCAGGGTCACTTCGTACTGAATGAACGCAGTGTTGCCATCAACGCGAATGCGGTCGCAATGCTCAAGCGCTTCGTCGGATTCGCGCGGCATGCTCACACGCACGTACTCGCGCAACTCGTCGAGGCCGAGCACGCGGTTCTGGAAAAAATCGCTGTACTGAATGTCCGGGTGATACAGCGCCATCACGCTGTCCAGGTCGCGGTGTTTCCAGCTCAAGTGATAGCGCATGACCGTGGCGGTCGTGGCCTGGGTCTGTGCGGGGCCGTCGTCGTCGGCGTGCATAAGGAGCTCGGCGAAAAAGAATCGAGCTTGCCGAAGTTCAGCACGGGCATCAATGACTAATCCATGGTGGCATTTTGGCGATGAATGCGTAGGCCGTGACTTACATCAAAAAATACCAATCAATCGCTAAATGAACTGAAAATTCCCACAGGAATTTCACATTGAGATGCTACTTTTAACGTCAGTCACTGGTTGAGCCAATGAAGGCTCTTCCCACCTAACATGAGCTAAAGGAAGCGCTCGATGAAGAAGGCGGGCAACACATGAATAATGGGTCAAGCAAAGTCACGTTCCCCAACGCCTGCCAGTTGATGCGCTGGCATTTTCATCCCATGGGTTTCGAAGCAACGATGGATGCACCGGGCAGCATGATTGCCCGATTGTTTGATCGAGCCAGTGGTGAAACCATGATCGCTATCGCAGGCATCCCGTGCGCAACGGTAATGAATGCGGCAGACGTCGAGCGAATTATCGAGGCCGTGGAGGATGAGCTGGACGCTTTCATACCTCCAGAGTCTCTCAGGAATTACGCATAACCTTCTGATTTACAACAAAAAGCCCGCATTAATGCGGGCTTTTTTGTGGGTCACGCGGTTTGCTTTTCTGCTCGATGATCAGCGAAGAATGGCTTGCCCTTCGCCACTCGGTCGGACGCCTTGGGCATGTTCACCGCTTGCGGCTCCTGCGGCTCGACATACCAATAACAATGGCTGACCGCACGGGTAATCCCGACGTACGCCAGGCGCAAGATCTCGTCTTTTTGCGCGCTGTCATACGGCTCGCTGTCGCCGGTTTTGCCCAATCCGGCCATGCGATAAACCTGGTTCTTGTAAGGAGAACTGGTCAGATGCTGACAGTCACCGAGCAGGAACACCGCGTCTGCCTGCAGGCCCTTGGCGCTGTGATACGTCAGTTGTTTCAAGCGACGAGCTTCGTACGGCAAGCTCGAATCAACATTAACTACAGACTGAATATGTTTTTCTATCAATAACTTATCGCTGCTTTTTCGATAAAGCATCAAGATTGAATGTCCCTGCCGATAATGCTCGGCCAGACGTTCGCCCAGTGCCTGATCGTCGCGTTCCAGTACGTTGACTGGCAGCAATGGCTTGGGCTCGCCGCTCGCCTTGGCCTTCTTACCAGGGATCGCGGGTGCGGCACGGACGATGTGTTCCGCCGCATCGATGATGTGTTGATGACTGCGATAGTTGTCACTGAGCATCACTCGCGTGGTGCTCGGCGACGGGAATTCCTTGTTGAACTCCATGAAGTAACTCGGTGAACTGCCGCGCCAGCCGTAAATCGATTGCCAGTCATCCCCCACACATAGCAGCGATGAGCGCTGCGCGCCTCGTCCGACATGCATGGCCGGCCCACGGCTGCGAATCTCCGAGAGGCTCGCGCGAATCCACGAAACGATCTGTGGCGAAACGTCCTGAAACTCATCGATCATCAGGTGCGACATGGGTCGCAGCAGTTCATCGCTGAGCAGTTTGAGGTTTTCCGGCGAGTGCTCGCTGAACAGCGCGAACATGCGGTTGTAGGTCATGATCGGCGGCTTCTGGTCGAGCAGGTGATCTTCCAGGGCGCGCCAGAACAGGCTCAACGCCTCGAAGAAAAACCGGTCGGGGTCATCCTTGGCGAAACTCATGCGGCCAACAGCATCCGGCACGTCCAGCCCCAGGTTCTCGATAAACCCGGCCGCCGCCACGAAACAGTCGAGCAACGGCGCGGAAGCGAGTTCACCTTTGACCTTGTAATCGAAGCCCGGGCCTGCACTGGCATCACCTGCCAATGTCGCCAAAACGCGTTTTGACGACTCGTAACTATCTAGCCATATCAATGGCTTACGACAGAAAGCTTGAAACAGGGTGCGCTTTACTGCCCACTCTGCACGTATCGAAAGTTTCGCATTCGGTCGGCAGAGCTGGGCGTTTTCCCTGGGGTCGAAACCGAGTACGACCCAAGCATCAAGGCTTGGAATGTAGCCGTGACAGTGAAATGTCGAACCATTGATTTCGAAGGTCTGCCGGTTGGGCTCAATGCCTTTGATAGGCCAGGCACCGGCGCCGAACCAAAGATCTTCAATGGCATCGCACAGTTCTTCATCGCGCTTGGCCGCCAGCTCGGTGACGGCCATACGCTTCTGTACATCGGGGTGATCACGCTCCAGCTCCTTGAGCTGCAACCCGGCCTTTGTCATCGGCTGGATCAGTTGGCGGAAACGCTCGTCCTGCGTGAACAATCGGTGATAGCAGGCATTGAGCTGCTGGCGCTGCGCGTCGTTGATACGCAGGTCGAACGGATTGCTGTCGACCTCCTCGTCAGCTCCGGGCGCTCGATGGCTGAGGTTCTCGAAAGCCTGCAACCGCTCGAAACCCGCCAGGCTGCGCACCATCGGCAGAATTCGCGAGTGGAAGGTTCGCACCAGCTCCCGCGCCTGTTTCAGGCTTAGCGCCCGCCCCCACAACGCAAACAGCTCGATCAGCTTGTTGATGAAGTCCTTGCGCGATTCGCGGGTGAAGGTCACTACGGTCATCGAATCGAGTTCAAAGCCCAGATAGTGCGTCAACAGTAGAATGCGCAGGACCAGCGTGGTCGACTTGCCCGCTCCGGCGCCGGCTACCACGGAAGTCGAAGGCGTATCGCTGAAAATCATTTTCCACTGCGCAGTGCTCGGCTGAGCGTGTGCGGGAAGTAAACTCGCGACATCAGCCTTCATGCGCTTCTTCAGCTCAGCGGTGAGCGGCAGGCGCCAGTCGTCGAACAGGAGATTGTCCACGCTTGGCGGACGATGTTCGGTGTTGCGGCTGTCGCGGATCAGCAACACTTGCCGACCTTCTTCAAACCCCTCGAGCTTGCCCTCTTTATACCCGTACTCGACACCCGCGGTATGACCGCTACGAAAGCCATCCGCCTGACCATGCAGCCACGACGCACGGTGTTGCGCGCGCAAACGCGTCAAACCGTGGCCGAAGAAACGTGCGGCCATACGTTTGAACCACGGCATCTCGGCCAATGGGCGAAGTTCGGGAGGAAGATCGGGGGTTTGTTGCGCCACGCTGACGGGCTCCAGTAAGTAAGGCTGTTGAAGGCTATGGTGTCTTTATTTAACGCCGGGTTCTAGCGAAATGCTTACGCTTCATTGGTTTAGGCGATGAACTGAAGGTGGGATGAGAAATCTTCGAGCTTTTTTTGATCGGCTTATTCGATCTTAATGCCGCATTTTTTACGCTTTTTATCGATACTTGGCTGATAGATGATCGCCGTCATAAACCACCGGTCTTGGGCCGGGCGTGATAACTGCGCCCCGTCATTAACCTTTTGAGGAGACGATCATGCTTGAACTCAGACCTTTCAACACACTGGGCGCCGCCCATCATGGCTGGTTGGATGCGCATCACCATTTTTCGTTCGCCGAGTACTACGACCCTCAGCGCATGAGCTGGGGCAATCTGCGGGTGTGGAACGATGACGTAATCGCCGCGGGCAGCGGTTTCCCGCAGCACCCGCACCGCGACATGGAGATCATCACCTACGTGCGCGAAGGTGCGATTACTCATCAGGACAACCTCGGCAACAAGGGCCGCACCGAGGCTGGCGACGTGCAAGTCATGAGTGCCGGCACGGGTATCGCGCACAGTGAATACAACCTGGAAGCCCAGGACTCCAAGATCTTCCAGATCTGGATCCTGCCCACCGAAACCGGCGCCCCGCCGTCCTGGGGTGCGAAACCCTTTCCCAAAGGTCAGCGTGAAGGGTTTGTGACCCTTGCCAGCGGTAAGGATGGCGATGATCAGAGCCTGCGTATCCGCGCCGATGCACGTTTGGTGGCGGCGAATATCAAGGCTGGTGAGACGGCGGAATATCGTCTCGACGAAGGACGCCGCGCTTATCTGGTGCCGGCTACTGGTGTGATTGAAGTCAATGGCTTGCGTGCACAAGCTCGAGACGGTGTGGCGGTTGCGCATGAGCAGGTACTGACCGTTACCGCGATTGAAGACAGTGAGATTGTGTTGGTGGACCTGGCTTGATCGCCTGATCGCAGGCAAAAAAAGGGGCAACCGCAATGGTTGCCCCTTTTTTTGGCTCGGTGGACTTCAGCTTATTTGCTGGAAATTGCGCCATCCACCAGAGTTTGCGCTTCAACCACCAATTGCTTGAGGTGCTCGTCGCTGATGAAGCTTTCTGCGTAGATCTTGTAGATGTCTTCGGTGCCTGACGGACGCGCCGCGAACCAGCCGTTCTCGGTCATTACCTTCAAGCCGCCAATCGCCTGATCATTGCCCGGTGCATGGCTGAGAATGCTTTGAATCTTCTCGCCCGCCAATTCGGTCGAAGTGACTTGCTCCGGCGACAGCTTGCTGAGCAGGGCTTTCTGTTCCGGGTTGGCCTTGGCGTCTACGCGTACCGAGAACGGCTCCCCGAGTTCATCGGTCAGCGCTTTATAGGCCTGGCTTGGGTCGCGACCAGTGCGAGCGGTCATTTCTGCCGCGAGCAGTGCCGGGATCAGACCATCCTTGTCGGTACTCCATACACCGCCGTCCTTGCGCAGGAACGATGCACCGGCGCTCTCCTCGCCGCCAAAACCCAGCGAACCGTCGAACAAGCCGTCCGCAAACCATTTGAAACCGACCGGCACTTCGTAGAGACGACGCCCCAGACGCTTGGCGACACGATCAATCAGACCGCTGCTGACCACGGTTTTACCCACGCCAGCATCGGCACGCCACTGCGGACGGTTCTGGAACAGATAATCGATAGACACTGCCAGATAGTTGTTCGGCGCGAGCAAGCCACCGGAAGGAGTCACGATGCCGTGGCGATCGTGATCCGGGTCGCAGGCAAACGCCACGTCGAAACGCTCCTTCAGACCAATCAAGCCTTGCATCGCATGGCTCGATGATGGGTCCATGCGAATCTGGCCGTCCCAATCGACGGTCATGAAACGGAAGGTTGGATCGACTTGCTTGTTCACCACTTCCAGATCCAGACGGTAGTGCTCGACAATCGCCGACCAGTAGCGCACCCCTGCGCCACCCAGCGGATCGACACCCAAATGCAGCTTGGCATCACGGATGGCATCGAAGTCGATCACGTTGATCAGATCGGCAACGTAGGTATTCACGTAGTCGTGACGATGGGTGGTGCTGGCCTTGAGCGCCTGCTCGTAACTGATGCGCTTCACGCCAGCCAGTTTATTGGCCAGCAGCTCGTTGGCCTTGGCTTCGATCCACTTGGTGATGTGGGTGTCTGCCGGGCCGCCGTTGGTTGGGTTGTATTTGTAGCCACCGCTTTGTGGCGGGTTGTGCGACGGCGTGATGACGATGCCGTCGGCCAGGCCCGAAGTACGGCCGCGGTTGTAGCAAAGAATGGCATGGGAAATGGCCGGAGTCGGCGTGTACTCGTCGCCTTCGGCGATCATCACGGTCACACCGTTCGCCGCCAGCACTTCCAGAGCGCTGGCACCCGCGGGAGTCGACAACGCGTGAGTGTCGATGCCGACAAACAGCGGCCCGGTGATCCCTTGGGCCTCGCGATACAGGCAGATCGCCTGACTGATCGCCAGCACGTGCCATTCGTTGAAACTCAGGTCGAAAGAACTGCCCCGATGCCCCGACGTGCCAAACGCCACACGCTGCGTGGAAATGGAAGCGTCAGGCTGGCCGGTGTAATAGGCCGTTACCAGTCGCGGGATATCGACCAACAATTCTGCCGGTGCCGGTTTGCCCGCAAAAGGACTGAGTGTCATGCAAAAACCTCTGAAATAGAGTGATTCAGGAATAGAACGCAGTTTACTGGCAGTTTGACCGTAGTGCGACGGGATCTATCCGGGACACTCCCGATGTTTTTTAACGTTAACTTTCGGGTGCCATCCGCAATGCGTCGCCCAGCAGCGCGACGACATTCCCCAGATCGTGGTCACCATGGCCCAATGAGCTCAAGCGCAGATGGTGCGCATGCAACCCCTGCAGGCTGAACAACTCCCCTGGCGCAATAATGATCTGTTGCTTGAGCAGGCGCTGAAAGACATTCTCCATGTCTACCGGACGCAACGAGCTTACCCAGACCGTTGCCCCGCCCTGCGGCTCGACAAACTGCAACGCGTCGCCCAGGCGCTCGCGCAATAACTGGATCAACTGCGTTCGTCGCTCCTTCAGCATCCGTCGCAGTACCGACAAATGCTGGTCCAGCCGTCCGCCGCCCAACAATCTCGCAATCGCTTTCTGACGGATTAGCGACAAGCTAAAGGCGCGTAACAGGAAATGGCGTTGCAACTCACTGCGCCAATGGCGCGACAGGACAAAACCGAAAGGCGCCTCAGCACCGATGAACTTCTCGAACGTGGAAAACACCAGCAGGCGATCCGGGTCTAGCCAGTCGCGCAGGCGTTGGGAGTCGACCCCTTCATCGAGTTCGCTGTGACAGTCGTTTTCCAGAACCCAGGTGCCATGACACCCGAGCAGATGGGCGATGGCTTGTCGATTGGTCGCAGATAGCAGGCTGCCGTGGGGCATGCTCAACGCTGAGGACAACAGGATCAGCCGCACCGGCTCGTTCTTGAGCAAAGACTCCAGGCGTTGCGGATCAATCACCCCGCCGGCGAGCAGCGGCAACTCGATCACGCGCACTTGGGCGCAATCAAGCAGACGCAGGATCACCCAGTCACACGGCGACTCGACCACTACGGTGGCCCCACGCAACTCGAGCACCGAAATCAGAATTTCCAGCACCCCGCGCAAATCGGCACCGATGTAGACGTCATCGGCATGCCAGCAATTCACCGTCGATGAGGTGTAACGCGCAGCCAGTACGGTGCGTAACTCTAGCTCACCGCAAGGCTGCACCAGTACTTGCGGCTGGCGCGGGTACTGGCGCAGCAGTTCCCGCTCAAGCATCAGCAAAGGACGGTCCAGCGGTTGCAGCGAAGCCGGGTCATCGGCGCTCAATACACACATGCCCGGTCGCTGGGTATTGACGTAGACGGTTTCGAGCAGGTCCCTGCCACAACCAGGCACGTCCAGTGCGGGCAGTGCTTTCGCGTAATAACCGGATTTGGCGATTGAATAAACCCGACCTTCCTTTTCCAGCAACGAATAGGCGTACTGGACGGTCGAGATCGACACATTCAGTCGATCAGCCAGTTGCCGCAAGGAAGGCAGGCGCACTGCCGAGCTGCTCCCTGCTTCCTCGATCAGCAGCGTCAGGTAGCGATAAACAGCCTGATAAACAAAGTCGTTTTCCCGCGACGCTTTCACGAGCCGGCATCCATGGGCTGTGATTCAGGGTTAGGCGATTGGCTCACGGTCAGCCTTCCGCCGATCGATCGTTTGTCGGCTCGGTACCCGCCTCCTCCGCACTGGCGCTGTCGCCGCACGCAAGTAACCGAACGGGTCCCATGGAGTAAAGACGCACAATCAATTTGACCGGCAACCCGCTGACGTCCGTCATCCACTTCAGCACTTGCTCAGGCGCATGCAGGCCCTGCATTGCCCGGTGTAGATCCGGCAATGCCACCAACATGCCGGGATGACAATTGCGCAGAAACCGTTCCAGCCCCGCCCCGCTATCAACAAACGGCGCAAACAGCAGGCACATCAGCTGGATCTCGTTCAAATCGAAACCGGCCGAGAGCCAGCCTTCCGCCTGCACGCGCAACTGTCGCGAATCCTGCAGATTGCCGAAATGGGCGAGCATCTGTTCGCAAACCGGCTCGGGTACCTGTCTGCGACGCATCGTCACAAGGTTGCTTTGCAGGTATTCGCCGACCCCGGCCTCGTAGGTTCTCCCCTCGATGAATCGCGCCTGCATTCCTCGCAGATGCGCAGCGACCAGAGGATCTGCATATTCATCGTCACTTTGATAAAGGCTCAGGTCGTCCGCCTGGAACCCAAGAAAGTCACTGAGCAACGGCCAGCGCTCCTCGAGCTTGCCAACGATCATGTCATTGATGTTGATAAAACCGGTGCGCCGACACGCTTCGAACTCACCTTCCGGGCGCCACGCTACCCGCTCCTCCTCGGTGTAGAACTCGCGATAGTAATCACCACCCAACCGGTCGAGCAGCGGGAACAGCGCTTCAAAGCCAGCAGAGGTCACCAGCGGACCGGCAATGGCGGCTTTTTGAACGGCGCGACTCAAGCCGTCGAGAAAGTGCTTCTGGCGGTTTAACGACTCACTGCCGATCATGGCATCGACACCATTGTTCCATCGGGCGATCTGACCGTAGTACTCGGCAGTGGCCAAATAAGCGTCGTCCCACAACTCAAGCGCATCGCTGTAGGTTCTTCGATGCCCCAGCAGCAGCAGGTTTAGACGATGGGTTTCGCGCCCCTCTTCGCAAATCGGTGCCTGATGGTCGAATGGCAGGACCTGGCGATGATCCACCATCAACAGCTCGACCCGAGGATCGTCATGGAGGAACAGCGCGCCGTAGCTGCGGTGCATGTTCTGCAGCGCCGTGTCACTGTTGCCGTTCCAGCGTAAAGTCGCCACCCGTAGCTGAAACGTCCCGGGCGCACGCCCGGCGATACTCAATTGCGCTGCCCGCAGCAGCGCCAATGTGTAACAGCTGTCGCGCGACCCGGTCTGGTTAACCAGCACTTTGAATTGACCGATGTTCTCCATGCCGCCAGCAGCCACGGCCAGTCGCTGGATCAGCAACTGCAACGCCGTGCGCTCCGCTCGTGAGAAAAAACTCAGCAACCGCTGCAATACTTGCTGGTAGACATAATTCATTGCCTGATCGTGGATCGTGCTCATCGGTATTTACCCGGTATAAAAGGTTTCATGGCGCGCAGACAGAAAACCAACCGTCCGCACGACAATTAATCAATAAGTAATAGACGCTCAGATGCTAACACTTACAAATTCGTAGTTATTTGAAACACTTGACCTGACAAAAACTCTGCTTTTGCCACAACAAGACTTCAAGCTATTGTTTTACATAGGTATTTTTTATTGTTAATTAATCCTAGGAAACTTCCCACAACGTCCCACGACAAGTGATTACAAGAAAAAGAGAAGGCGTTTCGGAATAGCCCTACAGCAATTAAACAAAGAATGCCGTGTTTAACAAAACCGGGGGTTATATGTTGAGGTCGACAAATTGAATGCACAGCCATGGCTCATTCCTTGAGATGAAAGTAATCATTCAATTATCAGGGCTTACATTGCGATTAGAAGATACAGATCCGGGCCAAAAACCAGTTCAGTTGCTGAACAGGTCCCGGACATGGCACCAGAGACGCTTGCTTTGAAGGAGGGATAAACACGAAAGAGTCCGTGGGGCCACGGACTCTGATTGCCAGGGTTACGCCGACTCGATTTGGAGGGCAACCCGTTCGCGGCATGGGCATTCGTCCATGTAGCGATGCGCTTCGACGAACTCGCTGAACGGGAACACCCGGGTCTTGAGCGGGAGCAACACGCGGTCTGCGGTCAACTGGTTGATGTCACGCAGGGCACGTTGCACGGCGACGTGGTCCTGGGCGATACCCAGCTCCGGCTTGCCGGTGAAGTTGCCGATGCAGTGCACAAAGAACTGGATGTTCTTCTGGAACGCTGCGCAGGCCGGAAACGGTGTCTGGTTCCCACCCTGAAGGCCGTACAGCACAAGGCTGCCACGGGGCGCCAGTACATCGCCAAGCAGCGACATCTGCGGACCGCCAAGGCCGTCGAACACCACATCGACGCCACGGTTGTCGGTGATCTTGTTGATTCGCAACAACAGATCTTCCTCTTCGGTGACAATCACCTTTTCCGCGCCCAGAGACAGCAGGTACTCGCGCTCCTGCGCCTCTTTGGTGGCGGCAATGACGCGCACGCCCATGGCCTTGCCCAGCTGTACAAACGAAGGGCCGGCGCAATGGCTGGCGTCGGTGACCAAGGCAAACTGCCCGGGTTTGACCCGTGCCAGATCGGCGTAGGCGAAATAGGCGATCAACAGCGGTGTGTAATGCACACTGGCTTCGATCGGGCTGAGCACATCCGGATAACGGGTCAGCGCAGTGCGCGGCAACACGATCGACTCGCCGTAGACGGGATAGTCGTTCGGACTTTCGGCCGGGAAACTGGCGACCTTGTCACCGACGGACAGGTCTTCGACACCAGCGCCAATCGCCGTGACCACACCGGCCATTTCATGGCCAAGGCCTGATGGCAGACGTGCCTGGGACGATGCCAGGTTCTGGCGCCACAGCGTGTCGTACCAACTGATGCCGATTGCCTCGACACGCACCTGCACTTCGCCAGGACCTGGCTGAGCGGCCGCATGCTCTTCGCATTTGAGCACCTCGGCCGGACCAAACTTGTGAAAACGGATCGTGCGGGACATCGCAAACCTCGTCAAAGTAACCTCTAATGCCATGAACTCTATCTGGGCTTTTAACCCAAGACTATCAGTGGCTATTAATAGTCGACATGCCTGTCATTGATTCCGCAGTATGCGCGGTATTGGCAAAATCCTTGAAAAACTGCTGCCACCGTCTGAGTAAAGCTGAATTTTCCGGTGCAGAGTACCAGTCTTTCCCCGTAAGATTCATGCCGGCCATTGTTCTCATATGGCCGCCCTCGTCAAGCTTGATGACTCTGCCAGGACTCCAGATGAATCGTAATGACCTGCGTCGTGTCGACCTGAACCTGTTGATCGTTTTCGAAACGTTGATGCATGAGCGCAGTGTGACCCGCGCCGCCGAGAAGTTGTTCCTCGGCCAGCCGGCGATCAGTGCGGCGCTGTCGCGCCTGCGCAGCCTGTTCGATGATCCCTTGTTCGTACGCACCGGCCGGAGCATGGAACCGTCCGCCCGTGCGGTGGAAATCTTCGCCCTGCTCTCACCTGCCCTCGACTCGATTTCGACCGCTGTCAGCCGTGCGGCAGAATTCGATCCGGCCACCAGTACTTCGGTATTTCGGATCGGTTTGTCGGATGACGTCGAATTCGCCCTGCTGCCGATGCTGCTAAAACGCCTGCGCGCCGAATCGCCGGGAATTGTGTTGGTGGTGCGCCGGGTCAACTACATCCTGATGCCGGGCTTGCTGGCGTCAGGGGAAATCTCGATCGGCGTCAGCTACACCACCGACCTGCCAGCCAACGCCAAGCGCAAAGTGCTGCGCCGCAGCGCGCCCAAGTTGTTGCGCGCCGACACCGTGCCGGGGCCGTTGAGCCTCGACGATTATTGCGCCCGGCCCCACGCCCTGGTGTCGTTTGCCGGCGACCTCAGCGGCTTCATTGATGAAGAACTGGAGAAACTCGGCCGCAAACGCCATGTGGTACTGGCCGTGCCGCAGTTCAATGGTTTGAGCACGCTGCTGGCCGGAACTGACATTGTCGCGACCGTGCCGGACTATGCCGCCGAAGCACTGACATCTGCGGGTGGCGTTCGCGCAGAAGATCCGCCGTTGCCGACGCGCACGTTTGAGCTGCACATGGCGTGGCGTGGCTCGCAGGATAATGACCCGGGCGAGCGTTGGTTGCGGTCGCGGATTCAGATGTTTTTTGGGGACCCCGATAGCTTGTAATGGAGTTCCACTGTATTCCATAAAATCCTTAAATAACAACTACTTGAAGGAAAAATCAATCCACCGCCGCCTGTCTAAATCCAGTGGATTCCAGAGCTCATGGGGGCATAATTGGGGGCAAATTTCGGTTCCTTAAAAAGGATGCCCCCACCGATGCCGCCAGATATTGCTACTGCTTTCAAACGAAAACTCAGCGATGCCTTCATCCGCTCGCTGACTGAGCCCGGCAAGCACGCCGACGGCGAAGTCCCTGGCCTCTACTTGGAGGTAAGGGCGTCGAGCAGGGCCGGTAAATCCCCGTCCAAATTCTGGCGCTTGAAGTATCGGCTGCATGGTAAGGAAAACCGCTTCTCCATTGGCGCTTACCCTGACATCAGTCTGAAGGAGGCACGCGACATTGCCCGCGGCGCACGCCGCGACGTAGCCAACCACATTGCTCCCCTCAAAGCCAAGACCGCGAAGATCGAGGCACAGCTGCTCAACGAAGAGCGCACCTTCGCGTATGTGGCCAAACAATGGTTAGCATTTAAGTCTGCGGAACTGGTGCCCAAATCCATCTCGGGGTTTAGTGGCGCGCTGAATAACCACATCTTGCCCGCTATCGGCAATAAACCGGTCAGCGAGATCAAGTTGGAACACATCACTACGATCATCACTGAGTTGCGCCGCCAGCGCACCATGGCCATGGCCCGGCGCGTGCGCACCATCATACGTGCCGTTCTGGGCTTTGCCGAAGGTCGCGGCTGGGTGGAGCGCAACGTGGCGCTCAGCAACATTGAGGAGTTGAAGATTCGCCACATTGTGACCAGCAACCCGGCGATCGAAAGGCCATCCGACCTGGGCAGGTTTCTTCTACGCCTTGATGACTGCAGCGACGGCAGCGTTGCCGCGGCAATGCGCCTGCTGGTCATATTGCCCGTCCGCCCAGGCGAACTGGTGCAGATGCGATGGGAAGATGTCGACTTGGTGGGCGCCGATTGGCGTTATGTGGTGAGCAAGACCAAGCATCTGGACAAGAGCAAACACATCGTGCCGTTGCCTGAGCAAGCCTTGATTCTGTTACGCGAGCTACATAGAACCCGCGTGGTGGATGAAGAAGGCAAAGGCTGGGTGTTCGTCTCGCCGGTCTATCCGGGTCGCCCCATCAATCCGACCTCCATGCTCAAGTCCTTTCAGCGTATCTGGCCGGAGTACAACATTACTGCCCACGGCTTTCGCGCGACCTACAGAACCATTGCCCACGAGCACTTGGGTATCGATCCAATCGTGCTCGAACTTTCGTTATCTCACCGAATGCCGGGTGCGCTCGGGGCAGTGTATGCACGGGCTCAATTGCTGGCGCAACGCCGAGAGGCTGCCCAACAATGGGCGAACTACCTAGATCAGTTGCGTCAAAACGCGGCGCGAATAACCACAGATTGACGATACAGCGAATACAAATCAGGAGATTGTAGCGGGAAACGAGACTCGCATCTAGCGTCCTACCCATTGAAATCTAAGGGGTTTCCCTTCTTGCCGAAGTAGGAAATGATCAAAATCGAAGAGGCAGAGACGCCTGAAGGATGGCTCGTGTGGATGGATGCATGGTGCGTTCGTTTCAGACCGTGAAGCTGTTCCAATAACTGTCATTTTGGTTAGCTTGCGAGCCAATTGGACGAGGATTGAGCCCACTCCGCCCCCAGCCCCCATGATGAGTAAACTGTTCCCCTCTCCACCCCCTTCAGCAACGCCAAGGCGGTCAAAGAGCAACTCCCAAGCGGTAATAGACGTGAGAGGTAATGCTGCTGCTTGAGCTGCATTGATGGTTTTAGGCTTATGACCAACGAGACGCTCATCCACGCAGTGAAATTCGCTGTAGCTACCAGGACGCAAAATAGAGCCTGCGTAGAAGACCTCGTCGCCGACTTTGAACAGCGTTACATCAGCGCCGATCTCACGGACTACTCCCACTGCGTCCCAACCCAGCACCTTGGGTTCAGTAGTCGCGGAGCCTGCCCTGATCTTGGTGTCGACAGGATTGACTGAGATGGCCTGCACCTCCACCAATAGATCACGCGAGCCTGGAGTTGGCCTTGGCAGATCCATGTCCATCAGCGAATTGGGGTCTTCGATTGGCAGACCATGTTGAGTGAATGCAATGGCTTTCATGTTATTCCTTCAAGTCGGTAAGGAGCCGCTTCAACAAAGAAAACGACCTGGATAAATTCGGATGGAGAAAACCCCTGAACGCTGCGTGGCGCATCAGGGGTAAATTGGATCAAGCCTGTTGTACTTGTGGGCAGATCAGCTTTCGGTCATTGGTGCTGATGGCACCGGCGGTTGGCTGCGCTGCCATACCGATCCATAACGGGTGTATTGCGGAGGAACCGGGATAGCCGTTCGCAATTCGTCTGCGGCGGTGCGGGCCCAGAAGGGGTCTCGCAGCATGTCACGGCCAACCAGAACAATGTCTGCCCGACCGTTCTGTACGATTTCTTCAGCCTGGCGGCCGCTTTCGATCAGACCGACGGCGCCTGTCATGATCCCAAGCTCACGACGCAGCAATTCAGCCGCTGGAACTTGGTAGGCAGGGAAAGCCTTTACCTTCACCATAGCGATACCGCCTGACGAACAGTCGATGAGGTCTACGCCCTGCTCCTTCATCCATTTGCCGTAGATGAGGAAGTCTTCAGGTGTGTTACCGCCTTCGGTGTAGTCGGTGGACGAGATCCGGACGAACAATGGGCCTTTCCACTCGGAGCGAACGGCATCGATCACTTCACGGACGATGCGATAGCGGTTCTCATGGCTGCCACCGTATTCGTCGGTGCGATGGTTCGCGAGTGGCGAGAGAAACTCATTGAGCAGATATCCGTGGGCAGTGTGCACTTCCACTACGTCGAAGCCCGCCTCATGAGCACGGCGTGCGCCTTGTCGGAAAGCCTCTACCACCTGCTTGATTCCTGCCAGATCGAGTGCCTGCGGCACAGGTGAATCGGCAGTGAACGAGATGGCCGAAGGTGCGATGGATGGGCCTGGGACACCCAACTGACGGCCTGCATGCCCCAACTGGCAGCCTGCTTTCGCCCCAAACCGCTGAATAGTTTTGACCAGCTCGGCTAACCCTGGAACTTGGACGTCGTCCCAGATCCCAATATCGCCAGGGCCAATCATTCCATTACTCATAATGGCAGTGGTTTCCAGAAATACGAGACCTGCGCCACCAAGGGCTCGAGCACCGTAGTGCACGGTATGGAAATCCGTAACGCATCCATCATCGGCTGAGTGCATGCACATTGGTGACATCGCAATCCGGTTGCGAAGTGTCAAGCCACCGATGGTTACTGGTTCAAAAAGTTTTGCGGACAAAATCAATCCTCCGAGGGTTGTTCAGGGCTAGGCTGGAGTTCTCGATCCAGTCAAATGCCCGTTTGCAAACAAGCCTATCGGAGTGGGCAGAAACGTAAATACTGCGAAAATTTGCATATAGTACGCTTAAGCGTACTGCCCTACCCTTGCTCTTCAGCTAAGCACGGTGCATCTGATTTCAGCCCTGCAGCATCCTCGTCCGCTCTCATCTGCGCTGCTGTGGTCATACCCCGACGTTTCAACCAGGCATCTCCCCAACCGCATAATCCCAAGATGAAAGGCTCAAGGCTCCGACCTTCGTCGCTTAGCGAGTATTCAACTTTAGGTGGTACCACTGGGTAGACCTTGCGTACCACAAGTCCATCCTCTTCCATATCCCGAAGCTGCTTGATCAACAATCTCGGCGGTACGCCGGTAAGGCGCCGTTGTAGCTCATTGAATCGATGCGTGCCATCCAGCAGCAGGTGGTAAAGGATGACCCCCTTCCACTTGCCGCCCATTATGTGAAGCGCGGCTTCGATGGAACACCCCGGTGCGCCGTCATAGTTCCTAAGCTTGGTCATACATCATCCTCAGTTGGGTAGTACGCTTTTTGGCACTACGTGCAAATAAATGCCATATACGCGGTGACGATCATAACTTTAACATGCGCATGTCGAGTGAGCGCAATGGCCCGCCTCGCTTCTCAAACGACCGAAAATGATGGGCGAATACACGCTACAGGTCGGCGGCCGTGAGCGGCCGACCAAGGTTTTTTCTCGTTGAGATTCATGTTGGTATTCATGATTGGGGGTGCAAATGTTTGCAGTTATGGGTGTAACTGGCCAAGTTGGCAGAGCTGTTGCCAACGCATTGCTGGATGCCGGGGAGCAGGTCAGAGTGATCGTCCGGGATGCTGCCAAAGGTGCGGTATGGGCTGCTCGCGGGTGTGAAGTCGCCGTCACGGATAATCGCAATATACCGGCCATGACACGGGCGCTGACTGGTGTGGACGGTGCATTCATCCTGATGCCACCCAACTATGACCCCTCACCCGGTTTCCCGGATACCGTCGAGGCAAACCGCTCGGTGCGTGAAGCCCTGGATAAGGCGAAACCAGCGAAAGTCGTCGTGTTGTCTACGGTAGGCGCCCACGTCGAGCGCGTGAACCTGCTCAACAATTTGAAGATGTCCGAAGAGAGCTTTCGAACCTTGAACCTGCCAATCACCTTTGTGCGTGCGGCATGGTTTATGGAGAACTCATCCTGGGACTTGAGCGACGCCCGCGTCGGCAACATCAACAGTTTTCTCCAGCCTGCCGACCACCCCATTCCCATGATTGCTATCCGCGACATTGGCACCACGGTTTCGCAACTGCTGCATGAGGAGTGGGACGGGGCAAGGTTTGTGGAACTGGAGGGCCCATCACGTTATTCCGCTAAGGACATCGAAAATGCCCTCTCACTCGCATTCGGTCATCGAGTAACAACCAACGTTATACCTCGCTCCGAATGGGAGCCACTTTTCCGATCCCAAGGGGCTACCAATCCCCTTCCCCGCATTCAAATGATCAATGGTTTCAATGAAGGGTGGATTGATTTCGAAGGCGGCGGTATCGAGATGCGCAAAGGTTCGACAACGTTGAACGAAGCCATCTCGCAATTGGTTGCAGAGCGGGCGTAATAGCCGGCGCAACCCTTCAGGCCGGCGCATACGTCCAGAGCGAGTATGTGTCCGCCCTTTATCTTGAGGAATTCATTATGTCCAAAGTCGTCCGCTTCCACCGTATCGGCGGCCCAGAAGTGCTTCAGATTGATGACGTTGATGTGCGTAGCCCAAACGCCGGAGAGGTTCGTATCAAGGTTAAGGCTCTTGGCCTCAATCGAGCAGAAGCGATGTATCGGCTCGGCCAGTACACCTTTACCCCTGAGATGCCCGCCACTCTCGGTTACGAAGCAGCCGGTACAATCGAGAGCGTTGGGCCTGGTGTCACCGAGTATGCTGTGGGCGATGAGGTGAATGTAATCCCCGCTTTCTCGTTCGCAGACTACGGCATGTACGGCGAACTCGCTGTTGCCCCGGTGCACGCTTTAGTTCGTCAGCCAGCAGGAATGACATCCGTAGAAGCCGCCGGTACTTGGATGCAGTTCGTTACCGCATACGGTGCTCTGGTTGATATCGGGAATCTGCAGAAGGGTGACACCGTTCTGATTCGCGCAGCGTCGAGCAGCGTAGGGTTGGCGGCCATCCAGATTGCAAACATTCTGGGGGCAGTTCCGGTCGCGCTAACCCGCACCAGTGAAAAGCGCCAAGCGTTGTTGGACGCGGGAGCCGCCCACGTTATTGCGACACAGGAACAGGATCTCGTCTCCGAAGTGAACCGGATCACCGCAGGCGCAGGTGCCCGCATGGCGTTTGACCCAGTGGGCGGACCAGAGGTAGCCAATGTCCTGCGAGCACTCTCCTACCTCGGAATTTTCTTCCAGTACGGAGCGCTCGATACAGCAGACATGAGCATCCCTGTGATGGAAGTGCTTGGCAAAGATCTGACCATTCGTGGATACCAGTTGTTTGAAATCACTCAAGACCCCGAACGTCTGGACGGCGCTAAAGCATTCATCACCAAGGGCCTGCAATCCGGCTCGCTGCGTCCATTGATAGCAAAGGTCTTCCCGCTTGCTCAAATCGTCGACGCCCACCGGTTCATGGAGTCGAACGCACAAATTGGCAAGATAGCTATCGAGATCTAAGATCTATTCTTCCGCGTCTGGTGGCTTCGTCGCCAGCGCAGTTTGAATGGTGAATAGCACCATATCGGTGTCACTAAAGCCGGACGGGGACTTTAAGCCGGCATTAATTGCTCATGAATGCCTTAGCCCTCACATGTATTTAACCCGACTTTCTAAGCAAGATCCCATCCTATCCCAAAGCCGTCAAACTACCCTGAGACCCCAATAGGCGCTGGGAGCCGCATGTGCGCTATGCCGCGACGCGTTTTGTTTTGCTAAACACCCTCTTACCAAATTGCAAATTCCGTAAACGGCCTCCCCGGCGCATCCTCGGCACACAGCTTCATAAAAACAACAAAAGCCGATCGAGATACCTCCTATGTCCCCATCCAGACTCAAGTTGATGTGCGTGCGGATCATGACCAGTGCGGTTGTGGGTCTTTCTACGCTACCTGCGTACGCCGAAGGCGATAAGCCTGACTCCGTCAAAATCGGCATCACGACATTTATGTCCGGCTCCGCCTCAGTCTTTGGCATGCCGGCTAAGGCTGCAGCCGAGCTATATATAGAAGAACTCAACGCAGCCGGCGGTATTGATGGCGTCAAGGTAGATCCTGTCTACGTTGACGAGGGCGTAGGGGGTGATCGGCTTTTATCTGAATACCGCCGGGTCGTGCAGGAACAGGGTGCGAAGGTGATGATCGCCTCGATCTCCAGCGGTAACTGCAACACACTCGCCCCCGTCGCTGAAGACCTGAAGGTTGTGAACATTCTCTGGGACTGTGGGACAGAAAAAGCACTCGAAGGCCATTCTTACAAATATGTCTTTCGCACCCAGGCAAACGCAGTCACCGAAATGGTTGCCAGCGTCCTTTACTTGCTAAAGGTCAATCCTGATTTCAAAACCATCGCAGTCGTAAACCAGGATTACGCATGGGGCCGAGACTCATGGGAAATCTTCAGCGCTGTGCTGAAGCAGCTCAAACCAGACGTGAAAGTCGTTGCTGAGTTGTTCCCCAAATTCGGAGCTTCTGATTTTTCTGCCGAGGTCAGCCGACTGCAGGTCTTGCGACCAGAAGTCGTGCTCACCACCTCGTGGGGAGGCGACCTGGATACCTTCGTACGCCAAGCCAGCCAGAGAGGCCTGCTGAAGACCTCTAAGTTTTTCCTGGCCCTGGGCGAAACCTCACTTGAGCGCCTTGGTAATACGCTGCCTGATGGCGTCCTGATTGGTGCGCGCGGCGACCATTATTTCTTGAATCCCCAATACGCCAAGGATGCCCGGCATCAGGCGTTCGTCACCAAATACCACGAGCGCACGGGCACCTACCCGATCTACTCGGTGTACCACATGGTGCAGGCGCTCGACGGCATGAAGGCGGCCTACCTGAGGGCGATCCAGGCCAACGGCGGCAAATGGCCCAATGAGGAACAGTTGGCCGATGCCTTCAAGGGGCTCGAATTTCGGGGGCTGACCAGTCAGATCCGCATACGCCCAGAAGACGGGCAGGGCCTGGAATCTCAGCTCTTTGGCATCACCACCTCAAGTCCCGACTACAAATTCAAAGTGTTGAAAGACATCGTGATCGTCCCTGCCGACAAGATCACGACGCCGCCAGGTGAAAAGTCCCCTTTGTGGGTCAAGACCGTGACGCCAGCGTTGCTTGACCAGGTTCAACCTGTGAGCGCCTTGCAATGAGCCGGGATATTTTCATCCTGGCCATGCTGGACGGCATGTCTTACGCCGGATTGCTGTTTCTGGTTGCACTGGGGCTGACCTTCATCTTTGGCGTAGTGCGCATCCTGAATGTGGCACACGGTAGCCTCTACGCGTTCGGTGGCTATGGTGCAGCGTCTTTGGGGCTATGGCTTGGGCAGGGGTCGGAATCTGCGGTGGCATCCGTACTGCTGCTGGTCACAGGCGCTATCGCGGTGGGGATTGTACTGGGTACGGTACTGATGCTTTTGCTCAGGCAGTTCCAGGATCGCGACCCGATTCTCCAGCTCCTGGTGACCTATGGCACCTTCATGATCTTTGAGGATCTGCAAAGGATGATCTGGGGGACGCAGCCTTATTTTGTGGCGGATGTCGTCAACCAGATGGGGACATCTGAACTGCTGGGCGTGGTGTACATGAACTACCAGTTGCTCTTCGTCCCAGGCGCGGCGATGGCGGTCTACTTCCTCCTCAAGTGGTTCCTGAACAGCACCCTAATGGGACGGCAGATCATCGCCGTCACCCATGACCGAGAAGTGGCGACAGCTCTTGGCATCAATGCTCGGCGCATCGCCTATCTAACCTTTGTCGTCGGCGCAGTCCTGGGGGCCTTGGGCGGAGCACTGGCTTCACCCACCACGTCACTGGTGCCGGGTATCGGCGCGGACATGATCGTACTGTCGTTCGCAGTCGTCGCAAGTGCCGGTCTGGGTCAAATAACGGGGGCACTGATCACCGCCCTGCTGATTGGGCTATCACGTTCTTTCTGCGTGTACCTTGCCCCCGAATTTGAAGTCGTCATGCCCTACCTGATCATGGTTCTGGTGTTGCTGGCGAGGCCTCAAGGCCTGTTCACTGTCGTTCAGGCGAGGAAAATCTGATGCGCGCTCTCCTACTTAATGCTGCAGCGGTCGTTGTCATCCTTGGTCTGGCAATGACATTCCCTTGGCTCAAGCTTCCCCTGATTTTGTCGCTGTGCTACGGCTTGGCCGCGTTGGGCATTGTCGTTCTGCTCAAAGCCGGACAGATCTCGTTCGGTCACGCCATGTACGCCTGTATCTCTGGATACGTGGTGGCCTTTGTTGGGCATCGCTTCCCAGGCATGGACGGGGTCTTGCTAATCGCGCTTGGCACCTTGGCGAGTGTGGTCGCGGGGATGCTCATTGGTGCGTTCGTTGTTCGCTACCGGGAGATCTTCTTCGGCATGCTTAACCTTGCCATCTCGATGGTGCTGTTCACCGTCCTTGGCAAGTTCTACGCGGTCACAGGCGGCACTGATGGATTGCGGATCAACCGCCCGACACTGCTGGGGTTTGAACTGACCCGTGACCCATTCGAGATTGCCTTGTTGGTACTGGTCGTTGCGATCTCGCTTGCGGCTATCTGGGGGGTACAGCGCTACTTTGTGTCCAGCGGTGGACAAGCCCTAGCCGCCATCAAGACCAATGAAACCCGCCTGGAATACCTCGGGGTTTCGGCCAAGAAGGTGCTTTGGAAAGGGTACGTTCTGTCGGCCTCGCTGTGTGGCCTGTCAGGGTCGTTGTTTGGCCTCTCTCAAGGTCTGGTCACACCCGAGATGGGCTACTGGCTTCGGTCTGGTGAGTTCGTCTTCATCGCCATCCTGGGAGGTGCCGGTCACGCAGTCGGCGCATTCGTCGGGGCGATCCTTTACGAGTTTTTGAAGATGTATGCAGCCGCGTTGGTCAGTGGTTCCTGGCAGCTCGTGTTGGGCTCCATCCTGATCGTGATTATCTACTTCCTGCCCAAAGGCATTACCGGTCTGATGAATCGTCGTAAACGCCTCATCGGAGGTGCAGCATGACAGCGCTTTTGCAGACTCATGACTTGACGCTGGCCTTTGGCGGACTGGTGGTGGCAAACGGCATCAACTTCAGCCTGGAACAGGGCGAGCGCCTGGCAGTGATTGGCCAGAACGGTGCGGGCAAAACGACTTTCATCAATATTTGCACTGGGCTGCTCAAGCCTAGCAAAGGTCGGGTCAGCTTCGCCGGCCGTGACATTACAGCCCAGTCACCGCGAAAAATCGTCAGACAGGGCATGGCAAGGTCTTTCCAGCTTCCCCAGTTGTTCCTTGAACATACCGTGCGCGAATGCCTGCAGCTGTCCGCAGTCGCGCGTGCTGAGAATTTGTCTTCCTGGAGTTCGTTGGCTGGCGGCAGCAGCGCAGTAGAAATCGATCGGATGCTTGATCTGATCAGTCTGTGCGATCGACAGGATGAGCTGTGCAACAACCTTCCTGAAGGCCAGCGCAAGCTGCTGGATGTGGGCATGTCGCTCATGCTTCAGCCCAAATTGCTGATCCTCGATGAACCCACCAGTGGCGTGTCGACAGAAGAGAAGCATGGCGTGATGGAGATTCTCATGCGTGCTCTGGACGACCAGAAGGTCACCGCGATCTTCGTCGAACATGACGTGGATATCGTTAAGCGTTACGCAACCCGCGTGGCTGCCTGGATCAGTGGAGCGGTCGCTGCTGACGGTAGTCCTGCCAGTGTACTGAGCAATCCGCTCATCCAGCGTGAGGTGCTTGGCGAATGAAAAACGACATCCTGATCCACCTTGCCAACGTCAGCGCCGACATCGTCCGAGTACCTATTCTCAGAGGCGTAAACGCTGATCTGAATAAAGGAAACATCATCGCCGTGGTAGGCCGAAATGGCGCGGGCAAAACGACCCTGCTGCGTACGATTATGGGCCTCATCAAGCCCAAGGAAGGGCAAATCCTGTTCGAAGGCGCTGACCTTGCGCGTGTGCCAGCCCATGGCCGCGCACGCCTGGGCATTGGTTACGCGCCGCAGGAGCGCGTGATGTTCCCGACCCTTTCAATTGAAGAAAACCTTCGCCTGCCCTGCCAGGTTGCGGGGATGAACAAACGTGAGGTTGATGAACGATTGGCGACGACGCTTGAGGTCGTGTCTCAGCTCAAGCCCATGCTAAACCGCTCTGGCGCAGCCTTATCAGGTGGCCAAGGCAAAATGGCTGCCCTTGGTCGAGCGCTTATGATCGGCAGCAAGCTGATCTTGCTGGATGAGCCATTTCAGGGTTTGGCACCTGCCCTCGCGACCGAGTACAGCAACGCCCTCAAACAGCTGCAGCAGCGTCTTCCAGACCTCTGCATCGTCGTGACTGAATCAAACGGCAGCCTGCTAAAGGATGTCCCTGACCATGTGTTGCACATCGAGCGGGGGGAGCTGTCACCTGTCCTCAATACCAGCCGCGAAACTGGTTCCGACTCAATTAACCATCTGCCAATGGAGGCACAATCATGAGCACGCTTTACATCGACGGCCGCAAAGTCCCTGCTACCGGCGGGCAGAGCATTCCTGTCTACTCACCTGTCACTGGCGAGGCGTATGCCGAAATCGCCCGGGGCATGCCTGAAGACATCGACTTGGCAGTAAAGGCCGCGCGCAGTGCAGTCAATGGCGACTGGGGTCGGATGAGCGCTACCGAGCGAGGCCGCATATTGGTTCGTATCGGCAACGGCGTGCTGGCGAACATTGAGGAACTGGCAGAGATCGAAGCCAAGGACACGGGCAAACCTATTGCCCTGGCCCGCAAGGATATCGAGGCGCTTGCACGCTACTTTGAGTTCTACGGTGGTGCAGCCGATAAAGTCCATGGCGAGGTAATTCCGTACCTGTCTGGCTACACGGTCAGCGTGGTCAGAGAAGCCTGTGGTGTGGTGGGTCACATCATCCCCTGGAACTACCCGGCTCAGATGCTCGGGCGTACGATTGCGCCTGCGTTGGCCATGGGCAACGCATCGATCGTCAAGCCAGCAGAAGATGCATGCATGACGTCGCTTCGCTTCGCCGAGATTGCCGCAGAGGCCGGTCTGCCTGCTGGTGCGCTGAATATCGTGACCGGCTATGGTCGCGAAGCGGGCGCCGCGCTGGCGGGTCACCCAGGCATCAACCTGATCACCTTCACCGGCTCTCCTGATGTCGGAGTCGCCATTCAAACCGCTGCTGCCGTCAACCACGTCAAATGCGTGCTGGAGCTGGGTGGTAAATGCCCTCAGGTGGTGTTTGCAGATGCCGACCTCGACAAGGCAGTGCCTGTGATCGTGGGAGCGATCATCCAGAACGCAGGCCAGACCTGCTCTGCTGGTAGCCGTGTCCTCATTCAAAAAGAGGTCTACGAGGACGTCATCACACGCGTAGCTGCCAAGTTCCGTGAAGTACGTGTCGGACTGCCTGAGACCGCGCCAGACTGCGGCCCAATCATCACCAAAGCTCAATTTGGCCGGGTCAACCAATTCATCCAGGAGTGCAAGGACTCCGATCTGCCAGTGATCGCAGAAGGTGCCATGGACAACGATCTGCCCAAAGGCGGCTACTACGTGCGTCCGACTCTGTTCGGCCCCGTTCCACGCGACCACAAACTGGCGCGTGAAGAAGTGTTCGGCCCTGTGCTCGCGGCGTTGTCATTTGATGACGAAGACGATGCTGTGGCCCTGGCCAACGGCACTGACTATGGCCTGGTTGCATCGATCTGGAGCGAAAACGGTGCACGTCAGCAGCGCATGGCCAAACGCCTGGAAGGCGGGCAAGTGTTTATCAATTGCTATGGAGCAGGCGGCGGTGTCGAGCTGCCATTCGGCGGTATCCGCAAAAGCGGGCACGGGCGTGAAAAAGGCCTCCTCGCCTTGGATGAATTCAGCATCACCAAGACCGTGGTCAGTCACCACGGCTAAGCCTGTATCGAACAATCAGATTCTTAATGGTAACGGAGAGAAAAATGGCACAGCTCAATAATAAAGTCGCCATCGTAACCGGCGCGGCAAGCGGCTTCGGCGCTTGCATCGCACGTCGCTACATCGAGGAAGGCGCCAAGGTCGTCCTCGCGGATATCAACTTCGAAGCTGCCAGCAAACTGGCCGATGAACTCGGCGCCAACGCGATCGCCGCTGCCTGCGACGTCACTCAAGCAGACCAGGTTCAAGCAGCAGTGGATCTTTGCGTCAAGACCTTCGGCGTTCCCGATGTTGTGGTCAATAACGCAGGGACAACGCATCGCAATCAGCCACTGATGGACGTTGACGAAAAAACCTTTGATCGAGTCTTCGCTGTCAACGTGAAATCGATTTTCCACATGACCAAGGCCGTCGTGCCACTGATGCGCGAGCGCAAGAACGGCTCGATCATCAACGTCGGTTCGGTTGCCGGTATTCGCCCGCGCCCTGGTCTGACCTGGTACAACGGCTCGAAAGGCGCTGTGAATCTGCTGTCCAAGTCCCTGGCTGTAGAGCTGGGCCCAGACGGCATTCGGGTCAACAACATCTGCCCGGTCATGGGCGAGACAGCCCTGCTTGAAGACTTCATGGGTATGCCGGACACGCCTGCGAACCGCCAGAAGTTTCTTTCCACCATCCCGTTAGGTCGCTTGGCCAAGCCTGATGATATCGCGGCTGTCGCAGTGTTCCTGGCAACAGACGGCGCCGCCTTCCTGAACGGCGTTGAACTTCCGGTCGACGGTGGCCGAGTGGTGTAAATGCATTGAATCCCGGGGCGCCCGCCCACGACTGCGTGCCTCGGGATTATTCAATGACTCATCTGGACTCTTCATGCACTCAAAGCGCAATGCTTGGAATTTAGCTCGCTCAACGCGGCCAGTTAGCGTTCGCCCTGGATTAACACCCCCTTTTCAGAATGCAGATTCAACTTACGCCAATTCTGATGCATGGTGGCGATAGCCGCGCCCTTGTCATTTTTCAAAACCACCAACAAGTTGGCCTGGGGCGCACGGAGAATAATAAATATGCAAATCAGAGCGGCAGTCGTTCGTCAAAAATCAGCTCCTTTCGTGGTCGAAACCCTCACGCTTGAGGCTCCACGTAAGGACGAAGTGCTCGTAAAAATCGTCGGTGTTGGTGTGTGCCACACCGATATGGTGGTCAGAGATCAGGGCTACCCTGTCCCACTTCCTCTCGTGTTAGGGCATGAAGGATCCGGGGTTGTGGAAGCGGTAGGTTCTGAGGTGAAAACCCTCAAACCCGGCGACCATGTGGTTCTGAGCTATGCCAGCTGCGGCCACTGTGGGAACTGCTTGAAGGGCTTGCCCGGGTATTGCTCTCAGTTCTACGAACAGAATTTCGGCGGCTATCGGCCCGATGGGACCAGCCCTTATAAAGGCGGGGATGGCGGTACTGTCTGTGGATGTTTCTTCAATCAGTCCTCATTCGGCACACATGCGCTGGTATCAGAGCGCAATGCGATCAAGATCGCCCAGGATGTCCCTCTGGAGCTGATGGGCCCGCTGGGTTGTGGCATCCAGACGGGTGCTGGAGCTGTGATGAATGCGCTCAAACCGGGCGTTGGTAGCAGCATTGCCGTGTTCGGAGCGGGTTCGGTAGGACTTGCAGCCGTTATGGCGGCCAAAGCCGTCGGCTGCACTACCATCATCGCCATTGACATGAATGATAGCCGCCTGGAGCTGGCACTTGAACTGGGTGCTACCCACATCATCAATGCAGGCACTACCAACGCGCTTGATCGCATCCGCGAGATCACTGATGGCGGCGTTCAATACAGCCTTGAATGCACCTCCAGCCCTAAAGTGCTTCGCCAAGCGGTCGACTGCCTGTCGATTCCGGGCGTGTGCGGGCTTGTGGGAGCTGCTCCACTGGGCGCCGAGGTATCGCTGGACATGAACACGCTGCTTTTCGGTCGAAGCGTGCGGGGCATCATCGAGGGCGATAGCGTTCCTCACGTGTTCATCCCGCAGCTGATTGAGCTATGGCGCGCCGGCCGTTTCCCATTTGATCAATTAGTGAAGTACTACGATCTTGAAGACATCAATCAGGCCGTAGCCGACTCCGAAAGCGGTGTCGTGCTCAAGCCCATCCTGAAGCCTTGAGGATGTGTCTACTCATTCGAAGATAATAAGAAGGATTGCATAATGAATACTGCTCATTCGTTGGATCTGCTCCAAGCGGCTGGATTGCCGTCGGTTTTCCACCTATCCATTAATGGGAAGCTGGTCGACGCTGACCGCTCCTTCGACGTCTTGAACCCTGCTAACAATAAGGTCATCGCTCAGGCGCCCCAGGCTTCTGCTCAGCAGCTTGAAGAGGCCATCCAGGCTGCGGCTCAGGCGTTCAAGAGCTGGTCTGCTCTGTCTTGGCAGACCCGATCGGATTACATCCTGCGATACGCTGACGCGCTCGAAGCCCGCCAGGATGAGCTGATTACCTTGCTGACACTGGAACAGGGTAAGCCCAAGCACAGTCAGGCAAAGTCAGAGGTGGAAGCTGCGATCTACTGGGTTCGGGAAGTGGCAAAGCGCGAAATTCCAGTCCAGGTGATCGAAGATACGGCGGAGCACGTCGTCGAAGTTCACCACACGCCATTGGGCGTGGTGGGTGCGATCACTCCTTGGAACTTCCCAGTGCTTCTTGGCTTGTGGAAAGTGGCGCCATGCCTGATCACCGGCAACACCATGGTGATGAAGCCGTCGCCCTACACGCCTCTCACCTCCCTGTTCTTTGGTGAGATCGCCCAGTCTGTGTTGCCGCCAGGCGTGCTCAGTGTGCTGTCCGGGGGCAATGAACTCGGACAGATCATCACAGAACACCCCGCTATCGCCAAGATCAGCTTTACCGGCAGCACCGCGACAGGCAAGAAAGTAATGGCCAGCGGCGCCTCCAATCTTAAGCGCATCACATTGGAGCTGGGCGGCAACGATGCAGCTGTGGTACTGGCCGATGCTGACTGGCCATCGATCGTCAAACCCTTGTTCTGGGCAGCGTTTGGCAACTCTGGGCAGTGGTGCATTGCCGTGAAGCGGCTTTACGTGCACTCCAGCATTCATGCGGCTTTTACAGCAGCCTTTGTGGAGTACGCCAAGACGGTCAAGGTGGGTGACGGGATGGATCAGTCAACTGACCTGGGCCCGATCCAGAACCGTATGCAGTACGAAAAGTTGATTGACCTGTTCGAGGATACCCGCAAGCAGGGCTACAACGTTCCGCTAGGCGGTGTTATTGACCAGAGCCTGGCCGGCAATTTTGTTCCGATTACCGTTGTGGACAACCCGCCCGAGAATAGCCGCATTGTGCAGGAGGAGCCGTTTGGCCCCATTCTGCCCGTCATTGCGTTTGACGATGTGGAAGATGTAATTGCTCGGGTCAACGCTAGCCCTTACGGCCTTGCAGGTTCTGTATGGGGTGGCGATCGCGCTGCCGCGATCGCGGTCGCCAAGCGAATGGAAACCGGGACAGTGTGGGTCAACGAGATCCACATCCACGGCATTGACATTCCGTTTGGTGGACACAAGCTATCCGGGATGGGCGTTGAGAACGGCCAGGAAGGTCTGGCTGGGTTCACCAACACCAAGAGCTACATGTTCAAGAAATAGGCCCCGGACGCGGCCTCAGCGTGTTTGCGCTGGGGCCTGATTGGCTTGTGATTGTTCCCTTAGCTCCATCATCAGCTCGCTCACAAGTGATGTGAACCATCGAGTGAACGGATCCTGATTCAACACATGCTGCCACGCTATCCCGATATTGAATCGGGAGGAGTTGAACGGCAGAGCGCTTATGGCCAGTCCGAAATGGTCGGCCAGGAAGTGTGCTGTGGTGGAAGGTACGTTGCACAGGATGGGGGTCTCTTTGAGCACCAGCGGCAGCGTTGAAAACCTCGCCAATGTGGCAATGACATTTCGGGTGCGTCCTAGCGCCTGTAGTTGAGGCTCAAGCATTCCGCAGATCTCACCACGAGGCGAGATCAGCAGCTGCGGGGTCGCTAAGTACTCATCCAGTCCTATGGGAGCGGCCAACACGATTTGTTTGGGGTCAAACAGCGCCACAAACCCCTCTTCATAGAGGATTTGGCAAGGCTCTCTGAGCTGCAGTTCTGGCAGTAATGCAGCCAGCACCACCTCCGCGTCGCCCGACTGCAGCATTTTGTCGATGCAGTGGTAGTCAGCGTCTCTGACGACCAGTCGAACGCCGGGTGCCTGCTCCTGAAGCGCACGAATGAGGCGCGGAAGCAGCGCCGCCTCCAGGTCATCGGCTATCGCAAATCGCACCACACGTGTGACGGTGGCTGGATCGAAATGCCCTCGTTCCAAAAGTGCCAATCGAAGGTCTTGCAGAAATGGATCGATCAGCGTCACCAGCTCCAACGCCTTGGGGGTAGGTGCCATGCCCCTCCCCGTTCGCACCAAGAGCTGATCATTCATCAACTCTCGAAGCCGGTTCAGCGACATGCTGATCGCGGGAGATCCCACATGCAAAAGCGCCGCTGTTTGCCTGACGCTGCGCTCACGTACCAAGACGCTCAACACTACCAACAGGTTGAGATCCATTTTCCTAAGTTCATTTAAAGTGAATTCGCTCTTCATAATGTTCACTCTAGTCGAATCTATGTGTGCTCGCTATGCTTTTTTCACCAGCATTACAGATGGAGAAAAACATGACCACCATGCGTACTGTTCGAGTAGACACCCTACGAGAACCGCTAAAGATCTGCCGAGTGAACATCCCGGAAATCGGTGATGACGAGGCCCTCGTGCGGGTCACCGCATCGGGGATTTGCCGTACCGATTGGCATCTGTGGAATGGCGACTGGGCCTGGTTGGGTTTGAAGCTGCCAATGCCAACAACCCTGGGTCACGAAATTGGCGGAGTGGTCGAGAAAGTCGGCTCACGCGTCAAAGGACTTACCGCAGGTACCCGTGTCAGCGTCCCGTTCAACTTCGCGTGCGGATGCTGCCCACAGTGCCGCAAGGGCTCTCAGAATATTTGCGACGACGCCTCATGGCCTTTCATGCTGGAAGGGTCAGGCGGTTGGTCTGAGTACGTTCGAGTGCCTAACGCCTCGCTCAACTGCGTTCCACTTCCTGAGAGTGTTACGGAGCTCGACGCTGCAGCGCTGGGCTGCCGATACATGACGGCCTACCGAGCGGTGGCCAGTCGCGCCAATGTCAAAGGTGGCGAAAAGGTAGCGATTGTTGGCTTGGGTGGTGTTGGTCTCGCAGCAGTTGAGATCGCGGTTGCGCTCGGAGCCCAGGTGATCGGTATCGATACACGTGAAGCTCAGCTCAAGGCCGCTGCCAAGCTTGGCGCCGTCGCGACCCTCAACAGTTCGGGCCTGACCCCAGAACAGGCCGGTGAGAAAGTGCGTGCACTGAACAACGGCACTGGCGTTAGCGCATCGATCGACGCGGTCGGGGTCAGCAACGCCACACTGACAGCCCTTGAAAGCCTGATGAAGGGTGGCCGTATGGCGACCGTGGGCTTGTCCAGCGAAGAAGACAAAGGCCTGTTGACCATCCCGATCGACAAGCTTGTGTTCAGCGAATGGTCGATCGCCGGCAGCTTGGGCAATCCGCAGCCTGAATACGCCAAGCTGCTTTCAATGATCGACGCAGGCCGACTCAATCCGAGCCAGCACGTGACCGAGCAAGTCAGTCTGGAAGACGTCCAGTCCGTGATGGACAGGATGCCCAAATTCGATACCAACGGTTACGTCATCATCACCAAGTTCGACTGAATCAGGAATTTTCTCAATGCCTCTTATCTACGTAAACAGCCCCGAAGGCACCTTCAGTGATTCGGCACGCGACGCCTTGGCCGAAGAGCTGACTGTCGCGGCCCTTGAGTCGGAAGGCCTGCCCACCACCCCGTTTGTTAAAAGCACCACCTGGATTTACTTCAAAGATCACCCTGCTTCCCATGTCTACCACGGCGGTAAGCCTGGCGGCACCAAGATCATTTCTCTAGAAGTAAACGCCTTTCAGGGCGGCCTGGATGCTGTGGCCAAAGAGAGCCTCATCACCCGGTTCACGGCAGCCATTCGAAAGCACGCGGGCATTGCGGAGCAGGATCTTGCACCGGTCTACATCGTGCTTCGTGACGTATCCACAATCGACTGGGGCGTCTTCGGAGACACCATCACCCTGAACGACCTGCGCAACCCACCGGCTGATGCCAAGCCAGTCTGAGGTTGCCAATGGCCAAAGTATTTGTAGTGGGTGCGACCGGTGAAACGGGGCTGCGGCTGTGTCGGCAATTGGTCGAAGCAGGCCATAGCGCTGTAGGCCTGTACCGTCGTCCCGAGCAAGCCGAGGTGCTGCGAGGTATCGGGGCAATTTCTGTCCTGGGTGACCTTGTCACCACGTCCACGACAGAGCTGAGCGAGCTGATGCTGGAGGCCGACGCCGTGGTTTTCACGGCGGGGGCCAATGGCGGTGGCAACGAGATGACCGATGCGGTGGATGGCGCCGGCGTGACCAAGGCAAGCGATGCTGCTGCATATGCAGGCGTGTGGCGCTTTCTTCTCGTCTCGGCGTTTCCAGATGCATGGCGCGAAAAACGAATGCCTGAAGATTTCGAGCATTACATGTTCGTGAAGCGCCAGGCGGACGTCTACCTGTCCCACACCGAACTCGACTGGGTCATTCTCAGGCCAGGAACTCTGCTCAATGAGCCTGGAACCGGCCTGATCAGAACGGGGCTTGCTATCCCGTACGGCGAAGTATCGCGCGATGACGTCGCGGCCACGCTTGTGCAGTTGATTGAAACGCCCTCGGTGAATCGCCTGATTATCGAGTTGACTGCCGGAGACACCCCCGTGTCCGAGGCGGTCGCAAAAATGGCGCAATAGGTCTGTCTTGATACGTTGATTATTGTCAGTAACGCCCATTGAAGGCGAGGAGATCCCATGGTTGAGGTGAAAGCCGCAGTAGTTAGAGAAAAAGGCGGCCACTTTCTGATCGAACAGTTGCAGTTGGATGAACCGCGCCATAACGAGCTTTTGATAAAGATTGTGGCGACCGGGGTCCGGTACTCAGCGGTTACTGGATCACGCGCGCACGCTGTCCACTCAGACGCTTCAATGGGTCGCTGATGGGGTGAATGGACTGGCGTCAGCCCAAGAGCATCTGAGGCTTGAGCGATTGATCCTGGACATATCCCTGTTTTACCCACCACTGCTGGGCATGGAATGGATGTCGATGGCTTCCGGACGCAAGATGGAAATCAGCGCCCTTATGCAGCCTGGCAGTGCCTCCAATTGCCTGACGAGGATGCTTCGCTCCCTGACGGCCCAGAGTTCATCCAATTGAACAATCGACAGCGCCATTGTGCGGCTGTGCCGGGTCGCCGCTGACTCGGGGATCACGCCGATACCAACACCCGCCTCAACCATACGGCAGATGGATTCGAAGCTGGTGACCTGTATCCGCCAGGTGAGGTGCTCACCCAGTTTTTCAGCTTGTTCGCGCATGAACTCTTGCAGCGTGCTGCCCTCCTGCAGGCCCACATGGTGGAAAGCCAAGGCGTCCCTGAGCTTCAGAGGCTCACCGGTATCCAGCACATGGCCCTTCGGCACGACCAGTACGAGCCGGTCAGTGCTGAAGTGCAAGACCTGCAGATCCTTGGCAGCCACAGGGCCAGCAATGATCCCTATGTCGGTAGCCCCTTCCTGAACACCCCGTACGATGTCGCGCGACAGACGCTCCTGAAGGTCTACCGTAACGCCCGGATTCTTGGCCAGAAATCCAGCCAGGACTTCAGGCAAAAACTCTGTGACGGCTGTCGTGTTTGCAAATATCCGTATGTGACCTGAGGAGTCTGTCCCGTACTCCGCAAACTCGGTTTTCAGATAACCAATCTGTCGCATGATCAGCCGAGCATGCTTGAGCAATCGCTGGCCTGCGTCGGTCAGTTCAACCCCTTTGCTTCCCCTATAAAGTAGGTGGCAGTTGAGCTGGGCCTCGAGCGCCTTGATTCGAACACTTGCGGCTGCAGGAGAAATGAATGCGCGTTTAGCACCTTGCGTGAGGCTGGGGGCCTCCGCAATGTGGATAAAAAGGCGCAGGTCAGTTAGGTCGAGATGCATAGAGGATGTGGCCTTAGCTATGTGTTAACCATTTCAAAACGCAGGGTTTAAGAAACGCTACTTCTCAGAACGCTATGAGGCTCTCATGATCTGCTCATAACAACAACTGTTGAGTGCCAATTTAATGGCTCATTTCACCGATTGGTTGGGACGTACAGAACGGTCATCAGACCCTCTAAGCGATAATCTCCTCAAGCGTATAGCTGCCACGTTCAATCTGGACACCCTGAGCGTCAATGCCCCCCTTCAGCCCTTGTGGCACTGGTGCTTTTTTCAGGAGCCAGTGGGCGAGCCGGCACTCGGCATCGATGGGCACCCGCAGCGCGGCGGCTTTCTCCCTGAGGCCGAAGACAATTATCTAGCCAAGCTGACGGAGCTTAAAGATGACTGAAACTACTCACCCCCCTCGCCCACTGGATGGCATTACTGTTGTCAGCCTCGAACATGCGATCGCTGCGCCTTTCTGCACGCGCCAGCTCGCTGACCTGGGTGCACGTGTGATCAAGATCGAGCGGCCGGCCGTCGGCGATTTCGCTCGGGCCTATGACACCCGTACAAAGGGACTCGCCTCACACTTCGTCTGGACGAACCGATCAAAAGAAAGCCTGACCCTGGATGTGAAAAAGCCGGGGGCAGACTCTATCCTGGAAGGGCTGCTGGCCAAGGCAGACATACTTGTGCAGAACTTGGCACCCGGTGCCGCTGCACGCATGGGATTGTCCTTTGAAGCTCTTCATGAGCGTTTTCCCAAACTGATCGTCTGCGATATTTCGGGTTACGGTGAGGGTGGCCCCTATGAGCAGAAGAAAGCCTACGACCTTCTGATCCAGAGCGAGGGCGGATTTCTCTCCGTAACAGGCGGTGCCGGAGCTGATGAGCTGGCAAAGGCAGGTTGCTCCATTGCTGACATAGCAGCGGGCATGTACGCCTACACGGGAATTCTCTCGGCACTCTTGCTACGAGGTCGCACGGGAGTGGGTAGCCGTGTCGATGTCAGCATGCTCGAAAGCCTGGTCGAGTGGATGGGCTATCCGATGTACTACGCATTCGATGGTGCCGAGCCGCCGCCAAGGGCTGGGGCTTCCCACTCCACCATCTACCCCTACGGCCCATTCCCGGTAGGCGAAAACGACAGAGTCATGCTCGGCCTGCAGAATGAACGTGAATGGGCGCTCTTTTGCGAGCGTGTCCTTCGTCAGCCTGAATTACAGGCCGATGAGCGTTTCAACTCCAATGCCAACCGGTCAACTCACCGCAGCGAGCTGCGCGCCATCATTGTGGACACCTTTGCAACCCTCGGCATTGAGGAGGTGGTGAAGCGATTGGATGAAGCTCCTATCGCCAATGCCAAGGTCAACGATATGCACGCCGTATGGTCGCACCCCCAGCTGAAGTCGCGTAATCGCTGGGTCGATGTGGGGAGCCCTCAAGGCACTCTGCCTGCGCTGCTGCCACCAGGTGCCAATAGTGCATTCACACCGCGTATGGATGCGATACCGGCCTTGGGCGAGCACAGCGAATCAATCCTCGCTGAGCTGGGCTACTCCGTACGTGATATCGAGCAACTGAAGGTGGCGGGTGCGATATGAGCATGCATCTGGAACCCTCAATCAGAACTGCGCTGTTCGTCCCTGGTAGCCGACCGGAAAGATTCGATAAGGCGATCGCCACCGGTGCCGACACGATAATTGTTGATTTCGAAGACGCTGTCGAAGAATCGATGAAGCGTCAGGCGCGAGAACATCTGGGCATCTACCTTACCGCCAACCCAGGGCTTCGCATGGTGGTTCGCGTTAACGCCAGCGAACATCATGAGCATGAATCCGACCTGGATTTCTGCGGCCGCTTTCCCGAAGTCTCTGTCATCTTGCTGCCCAAGGCAGAGTCGGCTGACCAGGTGGCTCGTGCTGCGGCCACAGGCAAACGGATCTGGCCGTTGATCGAAAGCGCCAAGGGATTGGAATTTCTCCCCGCCATTGCCTCAGTATCAGGCGTCGAGCGCTTGACGTTTGGCGCGTTGGATCTGGGGCTAGATCTTGGGATGCGTGCGCAGAGCGCCGCTGCAGGTCGGATATTTGATCAAGTCCGATATGAAATACTCATCGCAACTGCGAGGTCTAAGCTCGCTAGGCCTCTCGATACGGTGTTCCCAGATTTTTCTAATCTTGAAGGCCTTGCCAGGTTCGCCCAGGACGCTTCGGATAGGGGGTTCGGCGGCATGCTCTGCATCCACCCGAGCCAGGTGATGGTTGTGAACACCGTTTTCGAACCCACAGTGCAAGAAATAGACTGGGCTCGCAGGGTTGTGGATGGCGCTGAGGGAAGTGTTGGAGCATTTCGTTTAGACGGCAAGATGATCGACGCGCCAGTCATCGCAGCAGCTCGCCGACTGTTACAGAGTCTTTAGCATCGACGAGCGTCCGCGTCGGGCAGTTGCGATCCATGCCTGAAGGTGGCCCGAATGTCCATAGAGCAAGGCAAGGTCAACTCAAGACTGAAATGCAGGTGTTATGACTCACTCGACTTTGCAGGTTTGACAGGACGCTAGATTCTCTTATTCACCCAGCCTTAGCTCCAACTACTCCTCGACCTCTAGCTCGGCGAAGTAGATGAGGCTACTGCCCCCCTCCCCTTATAGAATCCAGATGGTACCCAGAAACTCCAATCGCTCTGGGGCCATCTTGGACATACTGTAACGAATCCCCGAGCATCACAATGTGGTCGCTGGAAGTGTCCATACCCTAGGCCTTTCTGACGTCCAACCGAAGGCAGATCTCGCGCTAGATATCTAGGTGGGACTTCATTACTCCGATGTTGAAGCCTACCGCAAATGCGTCGACATCTTGGAACAGATACCGATAAACATCCCTTAAAATCTGAGCAGAGGTTGGGCGTTAAAGGCGTCCGGGTAGATCGTGATCGATGCAAACCTCTCATCGAAGTAATGCTGCAACGATTCCATTCCTTTGGGCTTACATTGATACCAAAACGCTCGGCAGCTACCTCCAGTGATAGGCTGGACGTCATAGGGATATGAAGATCGGCAACGGCTGGCCAACGTCCGTTCAAGCCCTTGTACGCCAACGTAGCGGCATCACATCTGTCGAGGCAGCGGGTATTTGGGATGCCGTTTTTAACGGCCTAGGGAGCACTGATGGT
The DNA here is from genome assembly GCF_044218815.1 of Pseudomonas sp. A0308. Classification (NCBI taxonomy): domain Bacteria; kingdom Pseudomonadati; phylum Pseudomonadota; class Gammaproteobacteria; order Pseudomonadales; family Pseudomonadaceae; genus Pseudomonas; species Pseudomonas sp. A0308. The sequence continues at coordinate 78,974 of NZ_CP162581.1, read as the reverse complement.
GAACGTGTCCGAATGGCATTTGATCCAGTCGGCGGTGTAGCAGTCAGGTACGTTGCGCCCGCTGATGGCTAAAGTTTTGCCGTTCGACCAGATCGCTGACCTCGCATAGATACATAGAGTCTAACGCCCAGATCGGGAAGTTCGTGGCCGAGATCTGAGTCACCGTGCAGCGCCCACCTGTACCGATAACGTGGCTGTCACGGGCAGACCCAGCAAAGGCCCAATGCCGAAATGACAGCCAAGCCCCACTGTCGACATTCAGATAATGGGCTGATAAGAAAATGCTGATCGTTTCGAGCGTTCTAAACATTTAGCGTACGCGATGAGCGTAGTCAATAACCGCTGCCGCCGCTGCAGCAATGGGACGATCACGCTTTCGCGCGATCTGCCCATGCGTCCAATTACATGTCAGATTACAATCACACATAATGGTTTCGAGCTCTTCGTTTTTAAGCGGACGGTGTCGGAGGCGTTACTTTGCTCCATATCGACTCCAAGAGTATGAATGGCTCGGCGTGTTCAGTATCAGAACTATTCGACTGAGATAACGCCAAAATAGCGAAATTTTTTCTTTTCCGCGTCGGCCTTCGCCTCGGTTTCAGCCAAGAGTATGCTGAGGATGTTGGTGTTATGTGCGAACACCTCCTGTGGGCCTTGGAGGGTTTTCTTCACATAATAGCGCGCCCGAATAACGCCCAGCGAATTTCTTCTTTGCTAAGTGCTTGACACACCATTCGATTCTCTTGAACAAATTACTCCAGTTCAGTGGAATCACTACTGTAACGCTAGAAACTGAACAGTAACCCTCGATGGTTTACACCTCGTAGAATAGCTTTATACCCGACAGACTCACCCATGGGACAACTTATTGCTTTTCTGCGTTTGAGTAATATAGCTCATGAACCCTCTCCCCTGTACGTTGGTCGAAGACTTTGCAGGGATCGTAGGGAGTGATATTAACCCCTCTCACCAGGCATTTAACTACCTGCTGGCCGATAAGATCCAAATCAATAATGTTCAGGCAGGCATAGTCCTGCTCAAGCCCCTTTACGCAGTGGCGATCTCCGCCCATTGCCCAGGCCAGCAATATTCGATTTACTGCGTCGTGGCTGACAATAAGAAGCGAACGCCATGACGACTCGCTGACAATAAGATGAAATTGTTCAAGAACACGAGCCTCAAAACTATCCCAGTCTTCCCCGCCCAAAAACGTTCCACCCACCTCGTCAATAGTTTCGTAGGCAACACCGATTAGTTCGTGCCGCTCGTGCCGCGGAATGTTGCCCTGGCAGCCAGCCTTTATTTCCCTGAACGCCTCGGCTCGCTCCAACATACCTTCCTGTTCATCTAGCAGAATTCTGGCGGTTTGATAGGCATGGGGATAATCCGAGCAAACCGCCCGGTCGAAGGTAACATCCTGCAGCATGACGGCAAGCTCGCGAACCTGACGAATACCCTTATCGGATAGTTTGAAATTGCAAGATTCCAAGGCGTTAGTGTCTTTCTGGAAAGACTCTATATCTCCGTGACGAACCAGATAGCAACGCCTCCGAAAACGGCTTATGGAGTCACTTGGAACTACGGCGCAGGCGAACGCATCAACTTTCATCTCATCACCCTGGAATAAGATTTACGCGAACCTGAGAAAGCATTGTGCGTAGCACCTCAGCCAAATTTTAAAGATTGGATTAATCGAAGCCAAAAAAACACATCACAAATAGTTGAAACTTAAAATTAGCTGACAACTCAAAAGCAGGTTTTTTTTGGTGATTAATTTTGAATGCTAAAACCAAGAAGCATAGCGACACCACGAATAAAGAAATCAAACACAATACAACTATAAAACCACTCACCATCTCCACAGTTTTTTTTCACAGTTTTCCACCAAACAACATCAACGGGATGTATGTGAACACCCTCAAAAGTCTAACATCGTCAGCCAGTACGCGCCGTAAAAAAAATTACCACAGCTGCTCATTTAAGGAATCGCGCCGAGAAACAGTTAATCTCAACGCGACCCCTTGTCCACCGCTGTTTTACTTACAGCTCATCTTTAATTTCCATTACCAACGCTGTCATGCCACCAGTTGCAAAATTTGCAGCGTCCATTGATGCCTTCATACCCTCTGAAGACATCTGAGATTCCTCAAGCGACTCCAGATCAGCATAACCAAGCAAGGCGATACGATAGTATGGGCCTCCGCCACCAACGATGGTTATAGGACCCTTACTCACAGAAAAGCTTTTCAGATGAGGGATCGCCTTAACAAGTGGCGTGTGGACCTCTTCATAGTATTGATCGAAGGCTGCAGGGTCCGTTGGAACTCCGTAAAGAACTATCACTTGATACATTGGTTTTCCTCGCTATGTTTGATGGTACATCTGAATGCAGAATATTGCTTTTCGCATACTATCGAATGTATACGTATGGCCATTTGAATACGCATCAGCTTTCAGGGCAACGGCCAAATTCCCAGCCCTCACTATCAGACTATTTTTTGGCCATCCCTGAACATTGCAGCATGGAGCCGTTCCTGATTTATGGATTTTTGATTGCTGCCAGAGAATTACACACTCATCCAAAAAACACCAAAGTAGAACATGTAAGGTCTGAGATATCAAAAAACTCAAACTCTGCGTTAACTATAAACATGATCATTTATGAAAGTGCGGAAGAACATGCTCTCCCAAAAGATCAAGAGTACGCATATGTTGTTCGTGACTCATCGCATCAACGGTCAAAATCACTTCATCCACACCGCGGGATTCAAGCGCTCTGAGTGCGACTATAATATCATCAGGTGTACCAACCATGATCGATGGGCTGAGCTCTATGAGTTTGTCAAGGTTTCGCTTATATTCTACAATACGTTGAATACCGGCAAAGTACTCATACGTAGGTTCCTTAGCCAATGGCAAATAAATATCCAAAATGAACTGAACATAAGCAAAGGCTCGCATTCTTACCTCAGCCAATGCAGTTGCTCGATCAGCTGCACAATGAAAAATTGGAACATAATAACCATATGAATTATTCACACGATCATTAACTGGAGTTGCGCTTCCTATTGTATCGCGGTAAGCGCTAATACACTCATCTATGTAGTCCCATCCAAAAAAATTATCGAAGGTAAGTATTCCAACGCCGTACTCAGCTGCCAGTTTGTGAGAGTCAGGCCCTGAGCTCACAGAAAACAAATGGGGCGATGGTTTCTGCAATGGCCTAGGATTGACCTTAACTTCTTCAAAAGGCCAGTACTTTCCGTTGGGATTAGAGACCACACCTTTGGTCAGCGTCTCCCCAATTACCGTTATCGCCTCCTTCCACCGATCTTTGGTCTCGGCTGGCTTTACACCGAAGGCCTGCATGACTAATTTATTGTTGCCACGAGCCGTACAGAGTTCTGCCCGCCCATTAGATAAAATATCGAGGGTAGCTAAACGCTCTGCAACCGTAATTGGATTATGGAACGGGATCGTAACGGCCATGTAGCGAATAATTATATTTTTAGTAAGCGCCGCGACAGCACCATAGAGCGCGTCAGGGGCTGAAATAGTCGGACCATCAATAAAGTGGGCCTCAGATGTACCCCAGCAATAGAAACCGAGCTCGTCTGCACGCACAGCCTCGCGGATCATGTCGTGCATTTTCCTTTGTGGCGGTGTGCCAGCCAACGCACCGTCGGAGATTATGCCGATTTTCATTTACGTTCCTCGTGTTTTAGGTGTAGGCCGACATGACCCAACTTTACTAAATACGGTTGCTCATGCATTCGGACAACCGCCAATCAACTGGCGCGCCAAATTGCACTGAACTACTGCCCGACTGACCCGCTTGGGATCGTCACCGCGATCATCGAGCCACGTTGCAAAACAACTGTTATGTATCCTTGCACAGCGGTTTTTTTTACGCAACACCTGTTTTGTAAAAAACCACAAGCCTATAATCACGACATGCAGGACCAACTCGATGCCTGATAAAAGGTGGCGCTGAGTAGCTGTGGAGTGGTCCAGCGCGATAGCGTCTAGTCCGGGGGATGCAGTATGCTGGCACGGCGACGATCAGCCTCACAGCAAGACCATATTTGGTAACCCGTTGATTGGGCTTATGCTTCAACGCATACCCATTTTGCTTTACAAACCGGTCGAATCATTTTTTTTGCGCGCAGCGTTTCTTTTTGTAATACGCGTTCTAAGAACGCTAAATTGGGAGTAGTTATGCCACGGGTAATAGATCACGAGGAGCGTCGCAACGAGGTGCTAGCAGCGACCTGGAAAGTCGTAGCGACTGAGGGACTAGAAGCAGCGACAATCCGAAGAATTGCAATTGAAGTAGGATGTACAGCGGGGCTTGTGACGCATCATTTCGCCAATAAAGATGAAATTCTTGTAGCGGCTTTGCGTCAGGTACACGTTGCCGCGGCCAGGAGGATGGCATCGCACCTGTCTAGCGGATCGCCGCTCAAAACGCTATACGCGGTTCTCCTTGAGGTTCTGCCGCTCGACGATGACCGTAAGCTTGAGTGGCGTGTATGGATAGCGTTCTGGGGACAATCGCTTGGTAAGCCTTACCTGGCGCAAGAACTCCATAACCGCTATTCTGAATGGCGAAATGCCATAAGCGGGCTCATGCGGGCCGCTCAGCGTAGCCAAGAGGTCTCTCCACAACTTGATGTGCGCCTCTGGACAGATATCACGATCAGTCTTATTGACGGATTAGGGCTACAGGCTGTACTGGAGCCACAATACTTTAGTACCCAACGGCTCAAAAAAGTTGTGGCCTCACACATGGAAAAACTCCTGCAAGACGTAAATCTAATTGAAACTTCTTGAGGTCACTAGATAAATAGCCAGGATTTCGTTGCAATTTAATTCAGCAACACAAGCCCCTTCGATAGACTTTTTTACCGATATTATTAGCAGCATCTTACGCCCCTCACTGATTAATTATAATTAGTGAGATGCTGCCCGACACTTTAATGGCAAGCCATAAACCCTATCGCAAAGCAACACCCCCATAATTAATTAACCATGTCATACGTGGTTAAGTTTTAAGGAGGTGTAACACAGCTAAATACTGCAAAATGAATAAGATCTACTGATGCGTCAACCGAGCAAACCAAGAACTACATCTCTAAATATTGTTGCATTTTATGTACGCTGGTTCTCGCAAAGCGATTTAACAGCGGCGGACATAATTACATATTTCAAAAAGACCAAACGGCATTATTTACGCTGATTTCGAGCTCGCATCAAAAATTTCATTTGTATTATCGTGCTTAGGGAAGAATGAAAAGAATTTTAACTTTTTCTGTAGCTGAAGCTCTATCGATATAGCCGATAGCATCAGGCTCAGTGCTTATCTTAGCAACCACGGCAGCATCGTCAGCAACACTTGGAAGCGGTTGACCTTTGCCGGTAAAAACCAGTCCCGACCAATACGATTTTAATTGTGACTCGTTTTTATTTACAATTGCGCCATAGAACTTTTCCTTAGCGGGAGGCCAGTCCTTCTGGTCAATTCCTTTAAGGGACTTATCTTTACCCAGGAAAATGTTCGCTACGTCGGATTGCGAAGGTGTGACGCTGGCCCCAAGATTTACTATTACTGCAACTTCGGCTCGTGCTGCATTGACAGAGAAAATCAGAATGCAAACGCCAAGAGCACTATTAAACGTTTTCATGGGAGTTCTCCTTAGAATACAAAGTCCACGCCGACACTGATAATGTCGCCGTCATAGTTGCGCGAAGGAACTCCCGAAACCCCATTAGTTGCGGCGTTAACTGCATGATCGTAGTTTTCCTGAGCACTCTCGACGAACACACCATTGTATTTCCCGCTCGTATCGACTCGCTTGTACTCACCTTTGACAATTATGGTAGGTGTAATATTGTAGTTCAAGCCATAAGTCCAAGAACCTTGACGACCATTATCCTCATCTAACTGAGCATAAGTGACGTGCGCCAGAAAATTGCCATAACGGCGGCCACCCATAAGGTAAAAAGCTTTGCTGGCTACATTACCGTCAGCTTCGATGACGCGACGAGTAAGCTCATTAGAGGTAAGCCAAGTACCATTGTCGTACTGGTAGCCGACCGATGTAAACTTACCTTTTTGCTTGCTCAGTTTACCAAAATTAACATCGGAACGATCACCCGACGAAGTGGTTACGACGGAGTTGTAGACGGAGTCAATATCAGCTTCAGTGTAGCCTACACGCAGTGTACCGAAACTATTTGTAGCAAGACTGATGTTGGTAGCAAAGATCTTCTTATAATCAATGTCGTACAGCTTGCCTAATCCGAAAATATCACGATTCACGGCCTGGCCAGCCGCGACTTGGAAAGTCACGGAACCAACCGATATTGGCATTGTATACAAGGCGTCAGCACCTTCGTAATTGCTAAGCTGGACCTGACTATAAACTTCGTCAGGTAGCCGTAACCACGGGTAGGTAAAACCCACATCCAGCGTTTCGGAATACATGTAAACGGGGTTGCGAAGGCGACCGGCGCGCAACATCAAACGGTCAGTGGTTTGCCAGGACAGATAAGCCCACTCTAGATTGGCCTTCCAGTTATCTTGTTGGGGCTTGACGGTGACTTGCAACGTAACACCGACGGTGTCAGTAATACCGTACTGGATTTGGCCGCCCAATTTAGACAATTGATCGCCACGCCACGAGTCATTTGTCTGGCCCGTTACACCGTAGGCACGTCCGCTGTCTTCTCCTCCTAAATGCGTAATACCTGCAGTACCGAAGCCATTCAGGCGATATTCACCTTGTTCCAACGCAAAGGAAGATGTACTCAATAGACATGCGGAGAGACCGAGGAATCGAATATTTCTCATTTTTTGATGCTCTTCGGGTTGCAAGGGTTAGACACGAAATTGCACTGTAGCCGCGCGTAAATGATCTCCGGTACTTACTAACTGCTCGCCAAGACGCGCGGTGGCATCGGCCCCATGCGTGGTGGTTTGGGTATCCCTCTGCAGTACTTCTGTATCTTTCTGAATTGAGTCAGACAGACTAATCTGCTCTTGGGTAAACTGAGCAATACCAGCATTAAGTTCATTGATCTGAAGAACTGACTTGGTAATGACTTCCAGGGTACGGGTAGCCTCCACTGAACGTTTAATGCTAGCCTCGGCTTTTTCCCCATTTAGAGTCATCTCGCTCAGAACACCATTTGCGCTTTGTTGTAAGCGTTGAATAATATTTTGAATTTCTGCTGTTGAGATAGCCGTCTTTTGGGCCAAATTGCGCACTTCGTCAGCCACTACGGCAAAGCCACGACCTTGCTCTCCAGCACGAGCGGCTTCGATAGCGGCATTGAGAGCCAGCAAGTTTGTTTGTTCGGCAATGTTGCGTATAACCGTCAGTACCGAACCGACTTGTTGAGTTTCCTCTTTCAACTGCTGCATCGCCTGTACCGAGCCCAACACACTACCGCCCAAATCACTGACGCTGGAGGACAAGCTACCGATATTCTGCCGCGCAGCTTCGGCTTGTTTCGAGGCTGCCGCGGCCTCCTCCGAAGCTTGCTGCGAGCGACGTGCCACCTCCTGGATGCTCTGCGTCATAGCGGAGATGTCGCGGCTGATAGAATCAGTGCGGTCTTGCTGAGAACGCGTGTTTTCTTCTGTGTCTTGGGTTAGGCGATACAACTCTTTGGACATTTGACCCAAAGGGCTAGCCGCGTTTATGATTTGCCGCATAGTGCCCTGCAACTTGTCGAGGAAGTCGTTAAAAAGCTTGATCATCACTCCTATTTCGTCGTGTGTTTCTACGTTGACACGTCGGGTAAGATCGCCGTCTCCACTTGCAATAGATTGAAGGGACGTGATAACTCCATGAACGTTATTCATGACGCGACGGATCACAATCAACGAACCGGTACTTACCAATAGCGCCAACATGATACTTAGACCAAAACCCACTCGAGTGGTCGTAGCATTTTCGGTACGTGTTTTTGCTAAATTCGTTTGAAAATCCTCATAAGCGTGCTTGCGGAATAAATCTCCGGCTTTCTGCGCTTGATCTAAATCGCTCGCCATCCGGCCTAGGCTTGGACGCAAATCTTCAAAGGCAGCGCCTTTTAACAATTGCTCAGTCGCCGAAAATGCGTTTTCTGTGTAATTCTTTACGGCTGCAATCCAAATGATAAGCTCTTGATTTCGTTGGTATTGCTCTTGGGTCAAGCTTTGTAATGTTCGCTGCTTAATACTAATCTCGTCCAACACTTTTCGCGCTTCATGAAAGGTTTCCACTTCTCCAGCGGCAACTGCGCTATTCAGTAGACCAGGAATGCGCGAGAACTGGAAAATCACCGCATCGGCGCTTTCGAGAGTCGGATAACTTTGCTTTTCTAAAGCCACAAGCCGGATGTCATTATTGTCAAGCTGTATGGCGGTAAATGCCACGAATAGCAATAGACCGACAAGTGCCACAATAGGCGGCAAAGAGAGCTTGAATGTAAGCGATATACTTTTCAGCATGAATAAAGCTCCCCCCTCAGGACTCATGGCAGGGCAAAATGACAATAAGATCTACGTTTTTTCATTACCGCAAAATCAAAATCCCTGTAATTCTCCTATTACTACAATGCAAAACATGACCAGCCATGAGTGCTCAGTGAGTGCTGGTTAATACTTAAGCACCAAGCACAACAAGAAGGACTCAGTTGACAAAAAATCGCTGAATATTGTAGGAGCTTCAATTCCAGACATTGAACTACAATTCGACTGTTGTCACTATTGCAGATGAGCAACCCTCAACTTGGCATTGCTCGCAGGCAACGGTGATATTCGTGACATTCTAGTAATCATGGTACCGGGAAAATATATCCGGCACGGACTAAGCAGAGTACAAGGTAACCTTGCGCGTAGTGAAAACATTAAGAGCGCCCCCAATACCCTCCATATGTGGAATCTATAACAGCTAAGTCCTTGCCAATTAAACTACGCGACAATCAATTGAACGTCGATACCAGAAGTACAATAGACTTTACGGCCATATACGCTGAGATGAACGTAGGCACTCAGTCGACTGTGTGCTCCTGCTTCAACTTGAAACAGGAAGTGACAGCCAGAAATAAACATGCCAAAACCGCCACATAAAAACAGGCGAAGCAACACTTTACTAGACTATTTTCAGCCGGAGCGCAGGGATATTAACTATGATTTTTATCAGTACAGCTGAAGCTCATCACTTGCTGCGCTACCAGTGCCAGCGAGGAAGCAGCGGAACTATCGGAGCAAGTCCCGTCTTCAGCGAATCGGCTCTCCAAGGTGTTGAAACCAGCGCCAAACGGAGTCGGCCAGCCACGCAAAGCGTGAACGATAGTCCGCAGGGATGCCAACGTAGCGCCTGTCGCTTGCCAACCATAGGCCGTGACAATAAGCCCCACAGGTCGGCTGTGCAGATAGGGACGTTTATCCTTAGAGGTCTCTTCAAGCAGGTCAAGCGCGTTTTTCACCAAGCCTGATAGGCCACCATGGTAAGCAGGACTGGCAATAATTAAACCATCAGCGCTCCGTACAGCTTCGATGAATTCCCTTTCTGCGTCGTTGCGCTCTGAAGCAGGGTCATACATCGAAAGGGATGCGAGGAAAGGACCATCGAATAATATCGTCCGTGCTCCCTGCTCTTCGGCTGCTTTCAGCGCCATGCGTAATGCACGCTCTGTCGACGAGCCTGGTCGAGTTGTTCCGCCAATACCGACGATTAATTGGTGCGCGGGTTCACTAACGTAATTATCAACCTTCTCGGTCACGTTAGTAGCACCCACGTGCAGCTTTGCTGTTGCCTCTCTCAGTATTTTTTGCATTGTCATCATCCGCCTCAATACCACGTAGATATTTATTTACAGACAGAAACACTAAAATTCGCTTGATGCGCGAGTGGCAACTTAAAAGATGCCGTATGCCGCACATGGAAAATCCAATATTTATTATTAATTATCTTCGACGCCTAAACAAACCGCTCAAGCGCGCCATCGAAAATTTAATAAATAACACAGGCTGCCAATATTCTTTTTTAATGGCAAAAGCCCTCGTCCACTAGCAAGCTAGCATTTATCATATTTAACCATGAGTTGCATATGAATCTAAGGTAGCAACACGCTCCGCCACCAGAAAAACTTAACAGGCTTTCAGAACAGCCGTTAGCCGACTCGGAAGCACTCGCGAGTGTGGCATTACAATTATGTCTTTTGTTTATAGTAAGTGTCTTTTTTGACGATCAATCCGTCTTCAAACTCCCATAGATCGCAGCCAATTGTATCAATGATCTCGCCACCAGGAGTCGTGCCCCGGACACGCCATTCACTCAATGCCTTATTGCCAAAAATCCAATTCTTTCCTTCGGTCCACTGAATATCAGGGGAATCTGCGAATCGTTTGGCGAGTGCGGCTCGTATCGTGTCCCGGCCACGCAAGGTTGTTCCGACAGCCTCTTTACCAGCGGGAGACAACATAACGCCTTCAGGCGCGAAGAAGCTAATGACAGCATCGGCATCATGATTGTTGAATGCGGCGATGATTTCATCAAGACGTGCAGCAGTAATCGATTCCGGCATCACAAATACTCCTAAATGGCGGTTAATTGGTTAGTAACCCAACGCACTCAAAACTTTAAACTGGACGATGTCTCAGACACTAGCCTTTGTTGTGATTCGGAGCCCTTCTGACTCCTCAATCTGAAGCCTCAGCACAGCGAGATAGTCCGCAATATCACCGTTACTGGAAGGGATGGCCTTGCGCAGATTGACGAAACCATGAATGTTGCCGATCGCTTCCCGGAAAGTAACCGATACGCCTTCTCGAATCAGCGCCGCTGCATAAGCACGGCCCTGATCGCGCAGCGGATCGAGACCTGCCGTCAATATCACAGCAGGCGGCAATCCTTTGAGATCTCCCTTCATCGGCACCGCTCGGTAACTTGATGCGTCAGCGCAATAATGAAATTGCATCCACTGCATACCTACCCGCGTAAGCAAGAATCCTTCAGCGAACTCTTGATAAGAAGGATACTGCTCCCCCTCATCCGTGGACGGATAGATCGGCGCCTGCACGATCACCGGTACTTGCGCAGGTCGATCCCGTAAGTCCATTGCTGCAACAATCGTCAACGTGCCACCTGCACTGTCACCGCAAAGCACAAGGCTTGTTACAGAGCGGCCCAGCAGTGCTGGGCTTTGCGCAACCCAACGCGCAGCAGCTTCACAATCGTCGGGTGCGGCTGGCCACTTCCCCTCAGGCGCACATCGATACTGAACGGAAACCACCGGCAGATCCAACACGCGGCTCATCTCGGCGCAGAAACCCGCATGACTATCGAGATCGCCAAAAACAAATCCCCCTCCGTGATAAAAAACCACGACTGGACCGGCGCTACGATTTGCACGCACATCAAACAACCGCCCGGGAATCTCGCCAGCAGGAGTCGGGATTAAAAAATCCTTTGTTTCCGCGAGCTTGCCAACCGGCAAATCACAGATGCCAGCCCGTTTGCTGTACCACGCCCGCATGGCCTGCGGTGACATATCGCCACCGGTCTGTGACTCAGGACGAGCATTGTTCCAGGCCAGAAACTCGGCGGCGTCTGGACGGACGTACGGGACGGATTTGGTATGACCTTTAAGCACTGCGTCGTTCATTTAGGTTGCTCCCTCTGCCTGAAGTCGGTGAAATCTTCGACCGTTATTGCTTGTGGGAAACATAACAGACGTTATCTGACATAACAACTGTAATGTAAAATCACTTCTACCCCTCCCCCGTTACCTGCGCCCAATTTCAGCAGCGTCTCCTGCAGCGGATCTCCACTCACCTTAACGCGGTTGATATCTGCCCTCCTCTACGATCGCCCCAAGCCTATAGGCTCTGGATTTCTGCAAGACGGTTTCAGCCGAGTGCCCCCTAATCCGCGAACCAAGGTTATGGGCCATAGCGCGAACCTAAAATCACTGGTGGTAAAGACGTACGGATGGCACTCGATCCCATGGGCGGAACCGAGGTTGCCAACATTCTGCGCTCACTGTTGTTTGTAGGAGTCTTCTTACAATACGGGGATCTGGATACGGGCGATCTCAGCGTTCCAGTTTCGGATATGCACAGGAAGGATTTAACCATCTGCGGCGACCAGCAGTTCGAGATCATCGAAGACCTAGCACGTTTGCCAAGCGCAGCGAGCAGAAGAGACTGGGTCGAGCCGGTTTGCTCGATGACTTGCTCGCCACTCTTTTCGCGGCTATCGAATCCGAGCTGCAGGCGGTCAATCCGCAGACCGCACTGGCCGAGCCACTTCAACAGTACAAGCGCACTCAACCGCTCAAGCAGTTCCCGTGCCCGCAGTACATCACGACAGGAAAACACTCGGTGCGCTTGCGACTGCCAGCTTGAGCACATAGGCGAAGACGTCAGCGAGGACCTCGATTTCACGGCTGCCCCGCTTACCGTTGAGTAGCACGTGTGCGTAAGCGCATAGACTTGGCCACCTGGTTGTGTTGCCACTGACCAGTCAATTGCCCCCGGTCTGATCAACCGTTTGCATTCGACTTGACCAGCAAACACCTTAGTGACTACTGACGGAGAACGACCTGTTGCTGCCGATCGCAAACGACCGCGCTGGGGGAGTGTTCTGGCCTCCTCGTTTAGCTCTCGAAGCCCCCCGATACACAGCTGCGATGACGCCGAGCAAGACGCTATTCAAACGGTATGGCAAATGGCGCTGGTAATTCATGTCAGCAAACAACCAGGCTAACGATCATCCCTACTTTGATCCACATGCCGAGAATGTCGTGGAGTTCAGGTCGTGGCTTTAGCGCCTGGCCGGATCCTCACCAAAGAAGCTCAGCGTGCCTGTCTCAGCTCGTGATTTCTATCAGTGCCAGTTGACCGGGGCTCGGAAAAGACCGTTCTGGTTGCGAGGTTTCCGACCTCGTTTTTCGCTTGCCGTCTGCTTCATTCGTTAATCTCAGGAAACATACATCCGCCATTACGGACCAACGCCTTGACCTCTTCGGTTACCTGCGTGGGGCTTTGACTCAATCGAGTAATGAACGCCTTGAGGCCCCGTACGTACGACTTCGAATCGTGCTTCGCGCTCCAAAGGACGATGCTGAGCACGATGGGAATGAGGTCTAGGCCCTTCTCAGTCAGCGTGTAGAAGTCCTTGCGCCTGTCGTCGGGGCTGGGCGCCTTCGAGAGAACGCCTTGCTCCTCAAGAAAGGCAAGTCGGGAAGCGAGAACATTGGTCGCGATTCCCTCTTCCGATTTCAGGAAGTCGCCATACGTCTTCTTTCCCACAAAAACGATGTCGCGAATGATCAAGAGCGACCATCGGTCGCCAAAGATCTCCACGCCGTAGTTCACCGCGCAATGGGATCGAAAGTCTTCTTTAAGAATTGTCTTCATGGCTGAATCTTAGCATCGCTTGCATGGCGCAAGTAATTTTCTATGTGTTGCTTGCTTTTTGAAAGTGAAACGACCAGCATGGCTAGCACGTTGATCGCGGTCGCCGGAATGCGCCGGCAGTCTTGAATGATCAACCCCATAGCTGTAAGGAAACTGCGCATAAGCACTATCAGCATCATCGGCTCAGGTGGCATGGCCGCAGCAATCGGCGGCCTTGCCGCCAAGGCCGGACACACCGTCCAGGTGTTGAGTCGTGACGCCGCCAAGGCGCGGGCTCTGGCCGAGCAGATCGGAGCCGGTGCTACGTCAGGAACGTTCGGCGCAGGCCCCACCGGGGATATTGTCATCCTGGCGGTTCCCTACTCCGCCGCTCTCGACGTGGTGAAGCAATACGGCGAAGCACTGGCAGGCAAGCTTCTTGTTGACATCACCAACCCCGTCGCCCCCGATCTCACAAGCTTTGTGACCCCTCAGGACAGTTTCGGCGCACAGGAGATCGCCAACGCCGCCCCTGCTCGCGCCGAAGTCGTCAAGGCGTTCAACGCCCACTTTTCCCACGTCCTGGCCGCCGGTACGTTCGTGGGGCACCCGCTGGACGTGTTCATCGCCGGGGACGGCGCACAGGCGAAGGCGCGCGTTTCGGCGCTCATCAAAAGCCTCGGACTGCGCCCGCTGGACACTGGGCCGCTGCTTATGGCTCGAACGCTGGAGCACGTCTGTCTGCTGTCGCTGGGCCTCATGACCCACTCGGTCAAAAACACCCATTTCGCGATCGGCGTCAGCCTTCCTGGCTGAGCGCAGGCGCACGTCTCGCATCACACGGCTCAGAAGGACCAATAACATGCTCGTTTTCGTCACCGGCGGCACCGGCCACGTCGGTTCGTACGTCATCCCCGACCTCATCACCGCCGGCCACGAGGTCGTCGCTCTGGCAAGGTCAGACGCGTCCGCAGCAGCGGCGTATGCACTCGGCGCCAAGGTGCATCGTGGAGATCTTGCCGACCTCGAGGGGCTCAAGGCGGCGGCGGTCGAGTCCGACGGTGTCATCCACCTCGGATACAGGGCTGAACTGCTTGGGTCCGGCGGGATCGCCGCCTTAGTCGAATCAGAACTCGCGACCGTCCTCGCGTTCGGCGAGGCGCTGGCGGGCACGGATAAGCCACTGGTCGTCGCAGGCAGTATCGGCACGCCGATGAACGTGGGCAGAGCGGCGCCTATCGGCGCACCGGTCAGTCTGGGCCGACCTGCGACCGAGGATGATCCTGCGCTACCGAGCGGCCCGATCGATTCAGGCACTCTGGTGGCACGCAATATCGTGGAAACCACCGTCGTGGCTCTCGCCGAGCGAGGTGTCAGATCGTCGGTCGTGCGGATTCCCACTCTCTTACACAGTGCGACCGGTCGCCTGCAGCTGATCATGCTCGCGAGAACAAAGGGTTTCGCCGGCTATCCGGGAGACGGCAAGAACCGCTGGCCCGCTGTGCACGCCCGCGACCTTGCCTCTCTGTTCCGCCTGGCGCTCGAGAAGGGGGCCGCAGGCAAAACCTGGCACGCGATCGGAGACGAGGGAATCCCGTTCCGCGAGATCGCCGAGGCTATAGCCGCTCGCCTGGGAATACCCGCCGTGAGCATCCCCGCCGACGAACTGATGCTGCCGGGCTACTTTGGCTTCCTGGCGGCAGTGGCCGCGCTAGACCTCCCCGCGTCGAACGCCATCACCCGCCAGGCTCTTGGCTGGGACCCCGTTCAGCCCGGTCTGATCGAGGACCTGGACAACGGCCATTACTTTGCTCCGGCTGATTTGAGCTGACGACGGGGCGCTGACGCCAATGGCCATCACCCACAAGGAGCGCGCATATGCACGTTTTTGTTACCGGCGGCACCGGCCATTCCGGTCCGTACATCATCTCCGATCTTATCGCCGCCGGCCATGAGGTCACCGCCCTGGCTCGATCCGACAAGGCCGCGGCGCAGGCTGCTGCGCTCGGCGCCAAGGTACGTCGCGGCAATCTCGAGGATCTCGACGGGCTAAAGGAAGCGGCCGCCGCCTCGGACGGCGTCATTCACCTCGCACACCGGCAGGACCTGATTCCAACCGGCGGGATCAACGCCGTTGCGGCCGCGGAGCTTGAGATCATGCTCGCCTATGGCGAAGCACTGGCCGCAAGCGCAAAGCCGTTGGTCGTGTCTGGAAGCGTCGGCTCGCCCGGATGGGAGGGCCTGGGTCGGCCGGCCACCGAGGAGGATCCGCCCCTTCCCGGCGGCGATCCGTACAACAATACCCTGCGGGTTCGCAACATCGTGGAAACCACGGTGATCGGTCTCGCCGAAAAGGGCATACGGTCGTCTATCGTGAGGAGCCCTGAGATCATGCACAGCTCCACCGATAACGCCGGCTTCCTTCCGTTATTGATCGGGCTGGCCAAGGAAAAGGGGGTCGTCGGCTACCCCGCAGACGGTGCCAACCGTTAGGGGGCCGTGCATGCCCGTGACCTCGCCAGCGTGTTTCGTCTGGCGCTGGAAAAAGGTGCCGCGGGCAGAAGCTGGCATGCAATCGCCGAAGTGGCTATACCGTACCGCCAGATCGCCGAAGCCATTGCCACCCGGTTGAATCTGCCGGCCGTGTCTATTCCCGCGGACGTGCTGATGCTGCCTGGCTACTTCGGGTTCCTTGCGAATCTGGTCACGCTGGACACCCCGACATCTAACGCCATCACGCGCCGGGTTCTTGGCTGGGAGCCGACCCAGCCCGGACTCTTCGCCGATCTTGATAGCGGTCATTACTTCCCGGCCGCCTGATGATGTGACGGCACACCGGCGGGTGCCCAAGCCGCGACGGCGTAACCCGCCCGCAAAAGCTGAAAAATACCAGATTTGAGAACGGAGACTGCACATGAGCACTATCAGCATCATCGGTTCGGGAGGCATGGCCACGGCGATCGCCGGCCGTATCGCCAAGGCCGGACACACTGTCGAGGTGGTCAGCCGCGATCACGCCAAGGCGCAGGCGCTTGCCGACAAGCTCGCATCCGCAGCGATCACCGGGACTTACGGCGCGACTCCGGCGGGCGACATTGTCATTCTCGCCGTGCCATACACCAATGCGGTGGCGGTACTGGCCGACTTTGGCAAAGCGCTCGAGGGTAAGGTGATCATCGATATCACCAACCCGGTCGCTCCCGATCTCTCGGGCCTCGTCACCCCCCACGGCAGTTCCGGCGCGCAGGAAATCGCCAAGGTCGCCCCGACCAGCGCGCATGTCGTCAAGGCGTTCAATACCCTCTTCGGCCACGTACTGGCCAAGGATAAACGCCTCGACGCGTTCATCGCGGTGGACGATGCGCACGCCAAGGCGCGCGTCTCGACCTTCCTCGAGAGTCTCGGGCTGCGTCCGTTGGATGTCGGCAACCTGCAGATGGCCCAGTCGCTCGAGTGGCTCGGTCTGATGATGATCGGCCTGGCTAAAAACGGCGCCGGCACCTGGGACATCGCCATGAATGTCGATATCGGCTGAATCACCGACACCACGTCCTCACCAGCAGGCCAACAATGTGTCGGGTTAGATCGGACACGATCCTGGATAAGGAAATGGAAAATTTCGATGAGCACACAAGAGAACGTCCAGATTGTTAAGCATTTTTTTGCGGCCATGGCCCGCAGCGATAAGCCAGGTCTGCAGGCGTTGTCTGCCGAAGA
This sequence comes from Pseudomonas sp. A0308, assembly GCF_044218815.1. Lineage (NCBI taxonomy): Bacteria > Pseudomonadati > Pseudomonadota > Gammaproteobacteria > Pseudomonadales > Pseudomonadaceae > Pseudomonas > Pseudomonas sp. A0308. The sequence continues at coordinate 61,861 of NZ_CP162581.1, read as the reverse complement.
TATCGAGTGGATCATTCCTGGCGAGGGCTGGCCGCTGGCCGGCACGCACCGCGGGCACCAGGGATTGGAGGATTTGCTTCAGAAGGCCTGCGAAATGGAAACTTCATTCCCAGACCCCACCGAATTTGTAGCGCAGGGAGATCGGGTTCTGATGGTCGGGTTCGTCACTGAAAAAGTTAAGGCCACGAACAGGACATTCGAGGACCATTTCGTCTTCGCCGTGATTGTTCGGAACGGCAAAGTGACAAACATTCGCGAATATATCGACACGCAAGCACTGGCACGGTCCTCAGTGATAGCGCGAGCTGTTGGCGCTAATTGAAACTGACCCACCTTGCCGAGTGAACATTGATACAGGGCGGATTGCTGATTTTGACTAACCCGAATGCGCGACTGGCGTACAGATTCATGTAGGAGATCTGGATGTGTCGAAAGGGGCCAACGATCGGCGGCCCTTCTTCGCTACAGTCAAATTGACAGGTTTCACCGAGTGAAGCGGCAGCGGTACAAAAGCGCGCAAACGCGTACAAGATTCGCAATGAATCGCCCCTGACTTTCGGTCATTTGATTGGCGACTTTGTTCGATTATGTTGAAAAAGTAGATCACCTGCCTGGCCGGCGGGAGGATTCGAGGCATGACGGGACAATTGTCGAGCGGAAAAGAGCGACTGTTTTATTCGTTCAGCATCAAAGATCACATCCCAGCCAATCACCTCCTGCGCGACATTCATCGATGCGTCACTATGAGCGGTCTCCTCGATTACCTCGCCGATTTCTTCAGCACGATTGGGCGTCCTTCGATTGGTCCGGAGCTGATGAATCGCCTGCTGATCGTGGGCTACTGCCAAGGTATTTGCTCCGAACGCAGATTGTACAAAGGCTCATTTGAGCCCGGCGTATCGCGGATTTTTCCGCTTGAGCCTCGAAGACTAAGTCCACGATCACTCTTAGTTTTCCAAAAAACGGCATTGCCGTTTCCGCTATGGTTCGCTGTTTCGATGGCTATTTGACGAGGTGCTACGTCGCTGCGTGGACGCAGGTTTGGTCAAGGACGAAGGCTTTGCTGTGGACGCCAACGTAATCAAAGCGGATGACCGGCGGCAACGTGACGTACCTGGGAACGAAGAGTTCAAGTCGAGCGATCCGTCTTTTAGTACTCGCGCCGTCCGTCAGTACTTTGAAGCGCTGGATGAAGAGGCTCTGACCGAAGTACTGCACAAGCATGTGTCGCTAACAGATCACCTCGCTCGTTGGACAGCAGTTTCATAAAGCCAAGCGTTCTGCGCTTACTCGACCAACTATATGATTGGTGTCGAACACGGCGTGCCCCTGAACGTAAAGCCGAAACCGGATCACCGAGCAGCCGAGGTCGAGGGCAACAAAACGATGATCGAGCGGGTCGAAGAATACTTAGATATCAAGCCAGATCGGCTCATCGGCAATATTGCTTACCGATGCAATCAGGTGGTCATATGGAATGCAATTTTGCATAATTTCGCGAGAAATGGGATCGCCGCAAGTACGAAGCACCGTTCCAGGCATCAGTACAAGCTCGGGGGATCAACAAGGGTATCCAGGCCGCAGCCTGGCTGGCCAACGTAATAGTCGCGAATGTTCCGAACACTCGACCATGAGCCAGCAAGGGACAATCTTTGTTCCTTAGGCTGACATTGGTCGCTCGACAATGGAGTAGTGGGTTGGGTAAACCAGCGTGTAGGTCCAGCTTTTGGTTAATGAGCTGCGAGATACGCTGGTGGACCAGGGCGTGATCTACCCCGATAAGACCCTGATTCAAAAAGCTCGCACTAGGCGAGTAGAAACGCCATCGGAATTGTGTTGGGACTACAGAATCACGGCATTATCGGTATTGAAGGCCTTGGTTTACGACTTAAACCAGAACCGACCTATGGATCGTCAACGTAACCGTCCGGCCAAGTCACCTACCGAACTCCAGCATTAAGGGCGATGGTGTCCGCGTATTTTTAAGCGGACGCGATCGCCCTTATCGCAAGGATTTCCATGCGCCAACGAAGCTCTTACCCGAAACCATTCAAAGCCCAGGTCGTCCAGGAATGCCTGCAACCCGGAGCGACAATTTCCAGCGTAGCCATCCATCACGGCATCAACGCCAACGTGATCCGCAAGTGGCTACCGACTTACCGGGATCAATCGCCTGCAACCTTGCCGGCTTTCGTTCCGGTAAAAACGGGACCAAGGCGAGCATCAGAAGAGATGGTGATCATCTCGCTGCCTCTGGGTGATAAATCCATCACCGTAAAATGGCCAGCCTCGGATCCGGACGGCTGCGCCTGTTTCATTCGTAGCCTGGCCCAATGATTCGCGTCGATGCAATCTGGCTCGCCACCGAGCCTATGGACATGCGCGCCGGCACTGAGACTGCGTTGGCCCGAGTGGTCGCGGTGTTCGGTGCGGCGAAGCCGCACTGCGCTTACCTCTTTGCCAACCGTCGGGCCAATCGGATGAAAGTCCTGGTGCACGACGGCGTCGGTATCTGGCTAGCGGCACGGCGCTTGAACCAAGGTAAGTTTCATTGGCCAGGCCTCCATCGTGGAACGGAGGTCGAACTCGACCCCGAACAACTCCAGGCGCTGGTACTTGGATTACCCTGGCAACGAGTCGGTGCGGGCGGTGCAATTACATTGCTTTAAATGCTGCCTTTTAGCTGAAGCAGTCGGGCTGCTTTGGTAAAATCCACCCCATGACTTCCTTGCCCGATCTCGACCAAATGACCCCCGAACAACTGCGCACACTAGCTGCGCAGTTGATGTCCAAGGTCGACACCCAGAGCCGAAAGATCCATCGTGATGAAACGATTATCGAGCAGCTCACTCACGAGATCGCCATCCTTAAACGGCACAAGTTCGCCAAGCGCAGCGAGCAGATCAGCCCGGCGCAGGGCAGCCTGCTCGATGACCTACTCAATACCGACCTCGAAGCCATCGAGGCGGAGTTAAAAGCCCTTCATCCCGCTCCCGCACAGGCAGAACCACGCCAGCAACCCAAGCGTGTGCCGTTGCCACCGCAGTTCCCACGTACTGTGATCCATCACGAGCCGGACAACACCCAGTGCGCGTGCGGCTGCCAGCTTCAGCGCATCGGTGAAGATGTCAGCGAAAAGCTGGACTACACGCCGGGCGTGTTCACCGTCGAACAGCATGTGCGTGGGAAATGGGCATGTCGGCAGTGCGAAACACTGATCCAGGCCCCGGTGCCGGCGCAGGTAATCGACAAGGGTATCCCCACTGCCGGCCTGCTGGCCCACGTGATGGTGGCCAAGTTCGCCGACCACCTGCCGCTGTACCGGCAAGAAAAGATCTTCGGCCGTGCCGGCCTGGCCATCCCGCGCTCGACACTGGCGCAGTGGGTGGGTCAAACCGGCGTGCAGCTTCAGCCCCTGGTCGATGCGTTGCGCGAAGTGGTGCTGGCCCAGCGCGTGGTTCACGCCGATGAAACGCCGGTACAAATGCTGGCTCCGGGAGAGAAGAAAACCCATCGTGCTTACGTCTGGGCCTACAGCAGCACGCCTTTTTCGGCACTCAAGGCTGTTGTCTACGACTTCAGCCCCAGCCGTGCCGGCGAACATGCGCGCAACTTCCTGGGCACCTGGAACGGGAAGCTGGTCTGTGATGACTTTGCCGGCTACAAGGCCAGCTTTGAGCTGGGCATCACCGAGATCGGCTGCATGGCCCATGCACGCCGTAAGTTCTTTGACTTGCATGTAGCCAATAAAAGCCAATTGGCGGAGCAGGCGCTTCACTCGATTGGCGGGCTTTACGAAGTCGAGCGACACGCCAAGGAAATGAGCGACGAAGACCGTTGGCGATTACGCCAGGAAACAGCAGTGCCCATCGCTGAAAAGCTGCATGAGTGGATGCTGGCCCAGCGTGAAATTGTGCCCGAGGGTTCGGCCACAGCGAAGGCTCTGGATTACAGCCTCAAACGCTGGGTAGCGCTGACGCGCTACCTGGCAGATGGTGCTGTGCCCATCGACAACAACCAGATCGAGAACTTGATCCGGCCGTGGGCGCTTGGGCGGTCTAACTGGTTGTTTGCGGGATCGCTGCGCAGCGGCAAGCGGGCGGCCGCGATCATGAGCCTGATCCAGTCAGCGCGCATCAACGGGCATGATCCGTATGCTTATCTCAAGGATGTACTGACGCGGCTGCCGACGCAGCGGGCCAGCGAGATGGAGCGACTGCTGCCGCATCAGTGGACGCCTGCCTAATCTGCGCAAGGTGTGTTCGCTGGCCGCTTACTCGTCAACATCAAAAGCTCTGAATTACCGACTTAAGCGCGGGGTCGCAGAAACCGGGCGATAGCGATCATGAGACTGATTCCATCGGCACGCACGACCAAACATAATCGGTATGCCTATCTCAAGAACGTCCTCACTCGCCGACCGACCCAGCGGGCGAGAGGGATCTGAGTTACGCCGTATAAATGGACGCTCGTTTAGCCACGCAGGCTGTGTTCGGCGAACGCTTAACGATACAGAATCAAATGGGTAAATTGCTCGCCGTAGGTTAGAAAACGCGGCGTAGGAAAGTGCCCGCACCACCGTAATTGACCACTGAGGTTAAAGATCTGCCACATCCAGAGAAGGGAAAGTCGGTCTACCTTTCGCTCTCGACCTTCCCAAACCATTGCTCTCCTGGGCTCTAAATTTCTGCGCTATGCTAAAGAGCGCAAGTCATAATTTAGTGCTAAGCATAACCAAGAATGGACTTCGTTTCTAAAAACTCATGAAACCCAAATTCGCCCCATTCACGACCGTTTCCACTCATTTTATAGCCACCAAACGGAGCAGCGAAATCAGGATTGGCTCCATTAATAGTGATCTGACCAGCGCGCAACCTCAAAGCTATACTTCGCGCCTTTTCAACATCGGCGGACTGGACAAAACCGGATAGACCGTAAGGCGTATCGTTAGCGATATCGATCGCTTCATCAACCGTACTGTATCCTATGATAGACAGCACGGGACCAAAGATTTCCTCACGAGCGATAATCATATCGTTCGTGACATTTGCAAACACTGTAGGTTTTACAAAATAGCCTTTTTCAAGACCGTCCGGGCGTCCTGTCCCGCCGGCCACGAGAGTAGCACCTTCATCTAAACCCGCCAGGATCAGCTTTTGGATTTGATCGAATTGCGTCTTGTTCACTACTGGGCCAAGTTGATTATTGCCAATCGGGTCACCCACGGTAATAGCAGATACAACCTTGCGAGTAATTAATATAGCCTCCTCCATTCGTGCCTGTGGTACCAGCATACGACTAGGTGCATTACAAGACTGACCCGAGTTCATCATCATGGCAGTTACGCCACGCGTAACTGCCGCGCCAAATGCCTCGTCATCTAGAATGACGTTAGCGCTCTTACCGCCGAGCTCTTGCGCTACACGCTTCACGGTAGGCGCAGCGGCTTTGGCGACCTCGATGCCCGCTCGAGTCGATCCGGTGAACGAAACCATACTCACCTCCGGATGGCTGGAAATTGCCGCACCCACTGTTGGTCCATCACCATGGATAAGGTTAAAAACACCGGCGGGGACCCCCGCTGCATGCATGATCTCGGCAAAGATGTGCGCACTAAAAGGTGACACTTCAGACGGTTTCAGCACCATTGTGCAGCCAGTAGCAATCGCCGGAGCCACCTTGCAAACCAGTTGATTCATCGGCCAGTTCCATGGCGTGATAAGACCACAGACACCGATAGGCTCTTTTACAATAAGCGTTTTGCCGCGCTCCTCGCGAAACTTAAAGTTTCTTAGAACTTCCACGGCACTCATCAGGTGAGCCATGCCCACAGGCACTTGAGCACTCTGAGAGAGACTCATTGGGGCCCCCATCTCCTCTGTGATGGCCTTAGCTAAATCGCCAAAACGTTTCTGGTACTCCATCAAGATACGCTGCAAAACCTTAATCCGCTCCTCGGGTTTCGTGTTCGACCACGGGCCAAACGCTTTCTTAGCGGCTTTACAAGCTTTATCCACATCGGCGGCCGAACCTAGTGCGATTCGTCCAACGATCTCCTCATTCGCCGGGTTCTCGATATCAAGAGTCTTCAGCGCCTCAGAAGGTTCCACCCACTGCCCATCAATGTAAAACTTAAGGTATTCACGCATTTAACTTCTCCCGATTAATCAACCACTAGAACGCCGATACCCTCCAAAACGTCTGGAGAGGACAGCAAAAGTGCTTACGTTTCGGCATCGCATCCTTTAACCGACACTTCAAGATCGTAACTTCTGCCAAATGCCGCCCATTGCGACTCCTTAGCCTGAAGCTTCAGTGCAGTAAGATAGTCTGCTATGTCGCAATTGACTTAAGAGTTTATTGTGCACGAGTTAACAAACCTATGAATGCTAACCACTGCATACCCGAACTGGTGAGCAGCCCCCTCTTGCGCACACTCGTAAAACTAAGTGTATAAGGCAGCATTTTCTGTGGATGGGAAAATCAGCGCCTACTGACCAATTTCGTAAACCCATCGCTATTATCAACGTACCATTGGCACTGTCACCGCAAAGCACAAGGCTTGTTACCGAACGACACAGCGCGCCTGGACCTTGCGCAATCCACCATGCGACGACTCCAAAACTGTCCACCGCGGACGACCTCTTCCCCTTGGACACGCACCAATAACGGACAGAAGCTAACGATAGAAGCAAAACTTGGCTCATTTCGGCGCAGAAGCCGGCAGGGCTTTCGATGCTTCCAAAAACTAAACCTTCCCTCCGATAAAAGCTCACTGGATCTGCACTGCGGTTGGTCCGGGCATAAAATAAATCCGCGAGCGCTTCGTCATCAGTCGAACTCGGAGTGCACAAATCAGCTACCTGTAAAAGCTCACCAACGGACCGGTCACGCAGGCCCGACCGCTTGCCAGGGCGAGTTCTGACGGTCTGTGATGCAAAATTAATATCGAATTTTGGTTCCGAACGACTGACGTTCCACGCGACAAACTCCCCGGTTTCCGGAAGGGCGCAGCGAGAGCCGGGGGCATTGGTCTGAGTCACGCTCATTTCGGCCACTTTTTCAAAAGCCCACAGTCGGCGCAGGCGTCCGTAACACATCTCTCGTCGAAACATAACAGACGTTATGCCACATAACAAGCGTTATGCAATGGCCCGCTTCATGCATGTGCTGAATTTGTAGGCAAGCAGGCCTTATCGGCTGCCTATCAATTGATAGATACGCACTTTTTTTGACCGGTTCAGAATTAAGGGCTTTTGAAATGACACTGTTGACAGAAGGCAAATGTAGTGATTTGATCAAATTAAGTTATGCATCCCCAGGGACTGAGGCGGGCGCGGGAGTTATTAAACCCGAGCACCGCCAAAACACTCCATGCATCTATCAAAATAAAAAATGGGAGCGACAGATGAACGTGGTACTACATACACTAAAGAAGAAAAAACTTGGGATTGTCACTCGAACTTGTTTCGCGGTCGGAGGAATACCTTCAGGTTTTCTCATTGCACTGACCAGTACCTTCGTATTGGTTTTCTATAGTAATGCGCTTCATCTTCCTGCCAGTCTAATTGCCTTAATCCTCGGCGTTACTCTGGTTGTGGATGCGATCATGGATCCGTTTATAGGTTACCTTTCGGACAACTTTAACTCACGCTTCGGCCGTCGTCACGGTTTCATGTACTTGGCCATCTTACCGACGGCTCTATTCAATTATGCTATTTGGGCTCCCCCACTCAACCTTGAGGGACTGAGCTTAGCTTTGTACCTTCTGATAATGCTCATCGGCATGCGTATTTCGTTGTCACTCTTCGAAGTTCCGAGTAGCGCATTACTTCCAGAAATGACGGAAGATTATGATGATCGCAGCCACCTTGCTTCGTCGAGGATTGCATTAGCCTGGATTGTTGTGCCCGCCTTTTCAGTTGCGGTCTATGGCTACTGGCTGAGCAGTACACCAGCTTTTCCGGATGGGCTTAGCAACCCTGAGGGCTATCGTCAAATTGGCTTCTGGTCATCTTTAATCGTCGCTGTCTCTATGATCATTTGCTCGGTCGGCCTCCATCCTATGATCCCACGCTTAGCAAAGCCATCGCCAGGTGGACGCACAGGTGTAGCAGCAATTTTCGAACGGTGGCGTTCCTCCTTTGCCGAGCCGACAATAGCCCCGCTCCTGTTTGCCTCCGCGGCAACTGCAACCGGATTTACAGTCTATGCCGCACTTTTCTCCTACCAATTCGGGTATTTCTGGAAGCTGAATTCCGACCAAATGGCAGGTACCCAACTTTTGTGGTTGCTAGATGGGGCCTTGGTGCTGCTGTCACCGCTTATTATCACTCGAGTTGGCGACAAGAAGTCCATCGCATTATGGTCGTTGATAGCTATCTGCTTAAGCGTAACGTTGCCTGTCGCGCTTTACTTCTCAGGTCTAATGACTGCGAACTCTTCTGTACCAGAGTTTGCGGTGCTTAGCATATTCCTGTTTGTAGACACCGGCGCATTTATTATTATCATGGGCATGATAGGCGCAATGCTCGCAGACGCGACGGAACAGCTTGAAGTTAAGACAGAAAGACGGCAGGAGGGCACGATTTATGGCGCCCAATCACTAGTGACAAAGACTAGCAGCGCAATCGGAATCGCTGTTGCTGGTCTTCTGCTAGACGCCATAAATTTTCCACAAGAGCACTTGGAAGGCATTCAACCTCAAGTGATTGAACACTTGGGTATAGCATGGGTGGGAGGGGGCGTTATCTTTTACATCTTGGCGCTTTCAGCCCTCTGCTACTACCGGGTAACCAGGCATAGCCATGCGGCCACGATTGAGTTACTACGCCAGCGAAGAATTATGGAGAAGACTTTAAACCTTGAAAAAAGCAAGCTGCCATGACCATTGATATCTAATTTAAAAATTTCTACAAAGACTGAGCGCACAAATAAAAGTAGGCCAGCCCAGCGCTAGCTTTATTTCATGAAATGAAATAGGTGAGAACGAGTAAGCTGACCATGCAGATCAATCGGTACCGTACCTACAGATCTGGGCTATGGCAACTTTAACTGCGGCCGCGCACCTGACAAGATTGACGGCAGAGATAGCCTATTAAGGCTATCAGGAATAATAGACCAACCCCGCAATTGATGTGGTCGGTTCTCCATGCCCAGGTTTTGACAATACGCTTCTCAGAAAAAGGTATGTTTCACATCTATCAATACTGATGAACCAGGCTTAGATGGGTTTTCTTTGCTGCAAAAAATATGACTTAACTGGCATGACTTCTATCGTGCCTAAGATTTCTCAGTTGCTAAGTTTTCGAGGTGATTAACGTGATAACAGTGCCCTTCCTAAATCGTGTCCAAAACGTAGTTATCCATAAAGCTGCGAGAACGTCTGTGTTTACTACTATCTTCGCTCTGGTGACGTCGTCGGTCTTGGCGCAAGGTGCTGGACTGACCCCCGCTGGTGCAGAGCAGGCTGGAACTGTTAGCGGGATTCCGGAATGGTCCGCGCCGCAGCCTATGACGCCAGGTTGGAGTTATGGCGAGCCTCGGAAGAATTTCTTCCAATATAAGTCTGATGTTCCGCTGTACACCATTGATGCCAGTAATATCGATAAGTATGCAAGTCAGTTAAATCCCGGCCAAATCGCGCTTATCAAGAGCATCAAGGGCTACAGCATGCCCGTGTACCCGTCTCGACGCACTTGTGGTGTTCCAGAGTTTGTTGCGGAGAATACAAAGAAAAATATCGGTTTTGCGAAGATGAGCGCAGATGGTACAGCCCTAGCTGATGCCTATACGCCGGGTATTCCATTTATCGAGCCCAAAACCGGGGCCGAAGCCATGTGGAATTCAAAGATGCGCTATCGCGGCGTTGGCGTAGAGCTAAGTCGCCTAATTACATCCGTTTCCCCGCGTAAGGGCGGTTCAGACTGGATCAAGCTCACTTCCGATTTATACACTTACTACCCATGGGGACTTAAGAGCGGAACTAAATTCGCTGAAACCGGCGGTATAGAAAGTATGACTTACTTCGGTTACGTATCACCCGTGGCACTGGCTGGTCAAGCTGCAACCTATTTAAATTCGGCAGATAAACCGCCGGAAGTATTTTATTATTTCCCGGGCCAGCGTCGTACTCGCCGCATGCCAACATACTCGTACGATGCGCCGCAGATTGGGTATGAAAATCAATATAACGTTGATGAATCCTACACATTCTCAGGTTTATTAGACCGATTCGATTGGAAATTAGTCGGTAAAAAAGAATTAATTGTCCCATACAACGCGCTCGGCATGTATGATTTTAACAGCAAACATGAAGACGTAATGAAATCAGACTTTGTCGCTACCTCACAACGTCGTTACGAGCTGCATCGTGTATGGGTCGTTGAAGCGACGGTAAAACAAGGCATGCGTCATTCCGCGCCTAAACGCAACTTCTACATTGACGAAGACAGCTGGGCACTCTTAGGCGCAATTGACTACGACACCCAAGGCAATATTTCAAAAGTCCGAGAGGGGTATGTCATTCCTGTATATGAAACTGGAACTTGCGACTCTCTGGCTTTCGTCCAATACAATTTATCTGAAGGTCGCTATATAGTTGACGGCTCCCCGATTGGAAGTGGCAAGGACGTAAAATGGATTGTTGATGCAGGCGGAAACCCTCATATGAAACCGGGTTTTTATACCACGGAAAATCTTCGTGCAATGAGCGAACGATAGTCAGACGAGAAAATAATCATGAAAAGATTTTTGGTCCTTCGCCGTGAAACTTACAACCGCTCAGTAAAAATTACGTTTGCAGTACTATCTATTGCTGGTAGCAGTGGTGTAAGTGCATTTACCTTTTCTAACGATGCCGACACTATTCGCGGAAGCTTCGACTCTACAATATCGACAGGTACCGGTATTCGCACTCAGTCACAGAGCAACAACCTTGTGTCACCGACATATAATTCCGCCACTGGCGCACAGACTGGCGGCGGGCGAATGGGTCAACTTAGTGGTATGAGTGACCAAGGTGACATTAACTATGACAAAGGAGATGCGTTCACTACTTACTTGAAAGGCAGTCACGAACTACTGCTCAAGATTCCAACCGAAGGCCTGTCTTTCATGGCACGTGGTACCTGGTTACGTGACGTGTCAGCAACCGATACAACAGGAAATACGAGTGGACAAGACGCTTTTGCAACGACGCCACCAGATATCAGAGATGGTTTGGCCTCACACGCACGAGAAAAGTTGGGTTTTCAGTCTCGTCTGCTTGACCTGTGGGTAAGCAAAACCGTTGATATTGGCGATCAGCAAGCTAGGATTCGAGTGGGCAATCAGGTGATCAGTTGGGGGGAAAGCATTTTTGAGGTAGGCGGTATCAACGCGACCAATGCCATTGATGTAAACCGTGCTTCGCAACCTGGTGCACAGATCAAAGAGTTTGTACTGCCCGCTCCAATTCTGAGCGTAGCATCCGGACTCGGGAATGGATTTAATGCCGAAGTTTACATTCAAGGTCGTTGGGACGAAAGCTACCTTCCTCCAGTTGGTAGCTATTGGTCAACTTCTACTGTAGGGGCTGGAAGTGGAGCATATGGCGTACGCACTGAGGCAGCGCGCAACAGTGGGCAGTACGGACTTTCCTTACGTTACCAACCGGAAGGGGCCGCACTCAGCCTCGGCGTTTACGCCATTACTTACCACGATAAACTTCCGCAAATCTCACTTGATGCAAATGGCTCGACAGTCTACATGTATCCAGAAGACCGTCACATGTTCGGTGTCAGCGCTAACTTTCCTATCGGCGACTGGGCGATAGGTACAGAGTTGTCCTATCGTCCGAAGGACGCGGTTTCTTTAAATGGGGCTAGTGGCTGCGTGGCGCAGGGTGGTAAGTGTTGGGTCGATGAGAAGAAATTTCAATGGCACTTGACTTCACTTTTTACACTTCAGCCCTCAAATGCCGGAGGGCTACTTAAACTGCTAGGCGCAGACACCGCTTCCCTGACTACTGAAACAGTGGTCATTGCGTATCCTGGTTTACACGATAGTTACGGCGGATCACCAGTTGCTGCCGGTGGCTGGTTATGGGGCAATCAGTCTAATGATTTGGCAGTAACCGGAGCACTAAATAGCCCAGGCGATTCCAAGGGAACGAAATATTCTGGCGGTGTCGATGTTGATTTCAACTGGATTTACGATGGCTCATTAATTGGCGGGTGGCAGGTAAATCCGGGCATATATGTACGTAGAGGAATGTTCGGCTACACACCTAATATAAGTGAGCAATTCATGGAAGGTGTTACCTCGCTAAATATGTATGTAAACTTCATACAAAACCCCGCAGACTGGCAGGTAAGCATTAATTATACCGAATTTCTAGGACCTTCTGATCCTTTGAGCAACCCGCTACGCGACCGTGATTTCGTCGGCATCAACGTATCACGAAACTTCTGAGGCACCATATGAAGTCAATAACTGATGACGAATCTGCGCCCCCCAGCGCAATGGTTCGGATATTAAAAAAAATGGAAGATATTCTCTTCAGTCACAAACGAACTGTGCTCGGAGTGCTAATTTTCTTCACTGCTGTGATGGGTATTTTTGCGATCCAGCTACGGATGGATGCTGGATTTGAGAAGCAGCTTCCAATTGGTCATGAGTACGTCGATACATTCCAACAGTATCGTTCAGACCTACTCGGGGCCAACCGCTTGAGCGTGGTGGTTAAGGCTAAGAAAGGCACCATTTGGACGCCAAGCGGATTGAAGCGACTTTACGACGTAACCCAAGCACTCAAATTTTTACCGAACGTTTCGGGCAGTAGCGTTCAGTCCTTATGGACACCCAATTCTTTCGTCTCTGAGATCACCGAGGACGGCTTTAGAGCGGATCCGATTATTCCGGGCACGGTAACCCCGGAAAATCTGGATGCTAAAACTATTGCCTTAATTTCGGGATCCGCAGCGCAAGGCGGCTTCATCGGAAACCTCGTCTCTCGTGATCAGACGAGCGCGATGGTTACCGCGGACGTCAACGAGTTAGATGTTAAAAACAATCACATCGACTACGTCGAATTTGACCGAGAGCTGGAAGCCTCTATCCGATCAAAGTTTGAAGATGCTGGGTTTGAAATTCAGATCATAGGCTTTGCTAAGCAGATTGGTGACATCGCTGAGGGCGCCTCCTCCGTTCTTGAATTCTGCATCATTGCTTTGTTGCTCACAGCACTCGCGGTCTATTGGTACTGTCGCTCGATTCGTTTGACGCTGTTACCACTAGCGTGCTCTCTTGTGTCACTGATCTGGCAATTTGGCACTTTACGGTTGCTGGGTTTTGGGCTCGATCCGCTAGGTGTACTTGTACCGTTTCTAGTGTTTGCGATTGGAGTGTCGCACGGCGTTCAACAGATCAACTTTATCGTCCGCGAGCTTGCAAACGGAAAATCCATGGACGCCGCGTCTAGATCAAGTTTTAGCGGGCTATTGATACCCGGAACGCTGGCATTAGTGACTGCACTTGTATCGTTTATCACGTTGATACTAATGCCTATTCCAATGGTCCGCGAATTAGCCATCACTGCGTCGCTTGGCGTTGCGTATAAGATTATTACCAACTTGATAATGCTACCCGTCGCCGCATCGATGTTAAAAGTCGGCCATGAGTATGCTTTGGGCGCAGAGTTGAAAGCGGCACAGCGAGCACGTTGGCTCCGCGTTTTAGCGCGCGTCGCTACGCCTAGAAACGCTGCGGTGATTCTTTTACTGTCCTTAACTTTGCTCGGCACTGCTATTTGGCAGAGTCGCGATCGTGTGATTGGAACCCTGCAGGCGGGCGCCCCTGAACTTCGGCCAGAGGCTCGATTCAATAAGGACGCAGTGTCGATTGCGTCGAGCTATGACGTAGGGCTGGACTGGTTGACCGTCGTGTTCGAAGCACCTCCTATGTCATGCGAGAATGTCCAGGTTGGTATTTACCAAGATCGTTTTGTCTGGGCTATGCAGCCAGTTGAAGGCGTCATGTCGATCCTGTCTTTTTCTTCGCTGATGCGTCAGTACAACGAAGGTTATAACGAAGGTAATCCAAAGATGTCGGTTGTGCCGATCGATTCGGCTAACTACTCTTCAATGGGTGTTGAGATTGGTCGAGTTCCAGGGATCATGCGCAAAGATTGCAGCATGACGGCTGTGCATATATATCTGACTGATCACAAGGCAACGACCATCAATCGTGTAATAGATGCGGTGAAGAAATTCCGAAGCGATGACAAACTATCGGGTGTCACTATTCGCTTAGCGTCAGGCAACGCCGGTCTGCTGGCAGCAGTCAACGAAGAGATTGAGCATAGTGAGCTGCCTATGATGCTTTACGTATATGCGACTATCATCTTACTTGTGTTTTTCACCTACAGAGATTTTCGCGCTGTTCTTGCGTGCTGCCTCCCACTCACTATCGGAACCTTCATCGGCTATTGGTTTATGAAGGAACTGCAAATAGGCCTCACGGTGGCAACACTTCCTGTGATGGTGCTCGCGGTCGGCATCGGAGTTGACTACGCGTTCTATATTTATAATCGACTGCAGCTTCACATGGCCGAGGGTGTCGGTGTCGTTAAGGCTCTGGAACAGTCGATACTTGAAGTCGGCACAGCCACAATCTTCACTGCGATAACCCTCGCAGTCGGTGTTTCAACTTGGTCTTTCTCAGAGCTAAAGTTTCAAGCTGACATGGGTAAATTGTTGGCGTTTATGTTCATCGTAAACATGGTAATGGCAGTGACAGTTTTGCCTGCTTTCGCCGTTTGGCTTGAACGGCTGTTCCCTCGTAGCCGCCCAGTGCGTGCACCTGGCTTGTTAGCGCATTGATGTCCGGAGCAGATGACATGAAAACATTGTCAAATCGGTCGGGGATCGCTTTTGCGATCGCTGCTGCAGCACTCACGACCTCAGCAGCTTCCTATGCTGATCTCGTCTCACCACTCCAGCCAACGCCGGCGTCACTATCTCCTATAGCGACTCAAGCACCAATGCTCGCTGCAACCTGGGCAGGTCAGAGAGCGGTAAGTGTAGGCGGTAATGGCATCATTTTGCTGTCCGACAACCGCGGAAAGTCCTTCAGGCAAGCTCAATGGGTGCCGATCAGCTCCACATTGACCGGAGTGAGCTTCGCTGATGCGAAGAGTGGCTGGGCTGTTGGCCATTGGGGGGCTATTTTGGCGACAACTGATGGCGGCCAGAAATGGCAAACCCAACGGCTCGTGGTCACTGAGGATCGGCCCCTGTTTGCTGTCCATTTCTTCAATGATAAACGGGGCGTAGCTGTTGGGTTATGGTCGCTCGTATTAACTACTCAGGACAGTGGCGAGACTTGGGTTGAGCAGAAACTCAATCCAAAGGATAAGGCATTGTCCGACTTGAACCTACTCAACTTGTTTCCTGGCACTAAAAGCGATATCTACGCTACCAGCGAACGAGGTCGGTTGCTTCACTCGAGGGACGCCGGGTCTACCTGGGAATACTTGAATACAGGATACGAAGGGTCTCTATGGTGCGGGACGCAGTTAAGCGACGGCACACTTCTGGTCGGTGGGCAGCGTGGAACGTTACTCCGCAGTGAAGATGCAGGGAAGAGTTGGGTGCGTGTACAGCTGGACAGGACAGGTTCGATTACCTCTATCGATACAAATGGTATAGAAGTAATTGCCATTGGGCTCGATGGCCTACGGATGCAAAGCCTTGACGGTGGGCGCACGTTTAAAGACGCTAAGGATCCGAGTGAGGAATCACTGACTGCAGCGCTTGCGACGCAAGAGGGAAAATGGCTGCTGTTCTCACGCCACGGAGTTGTTCATAACGTCGAATAGATGTTATCTAATGAAGTACGACTGGAGTTGTATTTTTAGAGAACTTGTTACGAAGTGCACGGGTATCGTGCCCAAGTAGAGTGAAGCTACGACGAGGTGCTGCCAAAGCACCACGTCGACGGCGCCTCTACCAATGCTTGTAGCTGCACAGCAATAATATCCGCCATTGAGACAATGTTTAACTCGGAATCGCCAAGTTCGCCCGGCCGAAAATCGACCTCTAGCATGAAGCAGAAGATAGTAGGCCAAGTTGGCGATCATTGGGTAGACCAGCAACCTAGCAGTTGTGATACCCACTATCAATGATCTGCGCTGAAGCCGGCGATTGGAGTTTGGCTTTCTCGGCCGACTTTGGCGCCGCTCGCAACATCTGAATCTCTGTAGAACCGTAGACATCGTTTACATCTGAAACCGGGGACATCGTTTACACATTTGAGGCTTGGACGCGGGTCATACCTCGTCCAAGCCTCCCCAAGGAATAATCACACAGGTACAAATCCCAGACATCATCCTCAGCTTCTTTGAGCCCTATCCTTTCCCCGGATAATGCCTCGCTGACAAATACCAACTTGCCATTCCACTTGATCGATCCATCCTGCCTGACGCTTCGAACCCGCATTTCTGCCGGATACTCCACATCGGGTAAGCATCCTGGATAAAGTCGGGTAGACGGCATATACACATCTCCCGGACGTTTCATACCAAGCGCTTCATGAGGGCGTACGTAATTGAACTCATGTTTGAAATGCTCCAGCAAAAGCTGCTGCTCAACCAAATTGCTCCCTAGCGGTAGCTCAAGTTTCAGGCTGCGGTGCATTCGTTCGTGGCGACCATTCTGGGCGGGCCTTCCTGGCATGGTTCGCTCGGGATAAATACCTAAACGGATCCACCAAACGGCCAGCGTGGACATTCTGGCCAGACCAGGAGAAGCGAAGGGGACGCCGTTGTCAGAGCGAATGACTTCCGGCATGCCGTACTCCTGAAAAAGCCGCTCAAAGGTCTGCTTTACAGGTTGGGTCTTGATTTTAGGGTGAGCCCTGCAAGCCAGAATCAAACGGGATGCATGGTCTGTCACGGTCAGCGGGAAGCACATCTGCGCGTTGAGCATCTTGAATTGCCCTTTGTAGTCAGCGCACCAGGTTTTGTTGGGGTCATTGGCTTCTCGCATTTCAATATGGGAAGTGCCGTGCCGACGCTTGAATCGCCGCTTATTGACCAGCCCAAGCCGGTCAAGCCATTGGCCGGCTGTACTGGGAGACGGCCAATCGATAGAGGGATCTTCAATTCGCAATAGCTCGATGAGCTTCTTTGGGCCCCATTTATCGTGAGCCTCCTTCATGGCCACTACGCGAGCCAAGATCTCATCGTCGGTCTTGTTTGGGCTGTTATGAGGTCGCCGAGAAACCTCGGCTAACGACTTCAAATCGCCGTTATGCCGAGAAATCCATTTGTCTACGGTCGGTCGACTGACACCGAAGCGGCGGGCCAGCTGGCTTTTCGTGAAATTACCCGAAAGCCAGTCAGCAACCAGCTTGATTCGTTGGTTCATGGGGGACTCTTGGTTCCAGGGCATGATCAGTTACCTCCTGATCATGCGTATTAACCTGTAAACCATGTCCCCGGTTAGAAATGTAAACGATGTCCCCGGTTTGTACCCTCTACTCCAAGTGCCCTGATATCGGTAATGATAAGGTCATCGAGCAGGCTGACCTGCTCGAAATATATGTGCTCGCTGCGAATTGGCAAACTTCACGTGCTTGATTTTGGAGAACTTTTGATTCAATTTCTCAAGCAGTGTTTGGTCGCGGGTCATAGTGCCGAGCTGGGATAACAACTAGGCTGTAAACGCACACAAAAGACTCGTCATGTTTCGCAAAAGCTAGTGGTTGTAAGCACGCTCATTGTGCTCAGCCAGATCCAGCCCCATCTCCTCCACATGTTCGTCAGCGCGCAGACCGATTACGGCCTTGATCACCTTGAGGATGATCCAGCTCACTGCAAAGCAGTACACAGTGGTGAACAGCACGCCTTTGATTTGCGCGACGACCTGACCACCCAAAGTCACGCCTTCCACGAGACCTCCCAGCGACGGCACGCAGAACACGCCCGTCAGCACTGCGCCGATCATGCCGCCGATACCATGCAGGCCGAATACGTCGAGGCTGTCATCGTAGCCGAAACGTTTTTTCAGCACGGTCACACTTAGGTAGCAGAATATGCCGCACAGCAAGCCAATCGCCAACGCGCCGCCCACACCGACGTACGCACATGCAGGGGTGATACCGACCAGACCCGCCAAAGCACCACTGGCCAGACCCAACGCACTGGGTTTGCCGACCTTGAACCACTCGGTGAACATCCAGCCGAGAATTCCTGCACAGGCGCCCAGTTGCGTGTTGAGCATGACGATCCCGGACAGACCATTCAAGCCACCGCCCGAGCCGATGTTGAAACCAAACCAACCTACCCATAGCATCGCTGCACCCGCCATGGTCAGGCTTAGGTTATGCGCAGGCATCGGCGCGTTTGCATAGCCCTTGCGTTTGCCCAGTATCAGGCACGCCGCCAGCGCCGCCACGCCTGCGTTGATGTGCACAGCGGTGCCGCCAGCGAAATCCAGCACCCCCCAGTTATGCATCAGCGCGCCCGCCCCGCCCCAAACCATGTGCGCCACGGGCGCGTACACCAGGGTGAACCATACGGCCATGAACAGTAGCGCCGCCGAGAACTTCATGCGCTCGGCGAAGGCACCAGCAATGAGCGCCGGGGTGATGATGGCGAAAGTCATCTGGAAGGTCACGAACACGCCTTCGGGGATATCGCCCACCAGGCTTTCAGGTGTCATGCCCGCCAAAAATGCGCGACTCAAGCCGCCGACGAAGCTGTTGAAGCTGACCTGGCCTTCGACCATGTTAGTAGTGTCGACCACCATGCTGTAGCCGTATATCACCCACAACACACCAACCAGCCCGGCAATGCCGAAGCATTGAGTAAATAGCGACAGCATGTTCTTGGCCCGCACCAGACCGCCGTAAAACAGCGCAAGGCCCGGCAGACACATGAACAGCACCAGCACCGCCGCCGTGATCATCCACGCGGTACTGCCAGTGTTGAGGGTCGGAGCGTCAGCGGCTTGGGCCAGAGGAATACAGGCGCCGAGCGCCCCGAACGTAAAGAGAGACAAGAGAAGGGATTTGCCGGGAAGACGGTTAACCATTGTCGAAGCTCCTGCAATGAATGGAAAGTGTCTGGCAGAAAAGCGATGTGATGAAGCCTCGGGCCTGTTTGGCCTCTTTGAATGGATTAAGCGAGGCAACAGAAATCTGCAATCGTGACGCGCATCCGCGCCGTACAAAGATCCTGTAGGAGCCCGCTTGCTGGCGTTTGCGCAGTGTCATTCACCTTATGCGGCGCAGGCCAACCGCATCGCCAGCAAGCCGACTCCTATAAGTTGTTTAGCGCCAGGCACAAATCCCGTAGCCGTCTGGCTTGCCGGCGGTGGCAATTTTGAAATCGCCTCCGCCGGCAAGCCAGACGGCTACGGGAGCGGTGCGGTGTCAGCCAATATCGGCAGAAGTCCGCAGCCGGTGCGTTGGTTTCAGTACCCCTGCCCCGGAATCCACGAAGTCCCTGCCAGTGGCACACGGGCCATGGCCGCTGATTCAACGGTCAGGGCCACCAGATCCTCGGGATCGAGGTTGTGCAGGTGCGACTTGCCGCAGGCGCGGGCCATGGTTTGTGCTTCGAGGACAAGCACACGCAAATAGTTGGCCAGTCGGCGACCGCCCTCCACCGGGTCCAGACGTTTCGACAACTCCGGATCCTGAGTGGTGATACCCGCCGGATCGCGACCGTTTTGCCAGTCGTCATAGAAACCCGCCGCAGATCCGATCTTCTTCAGCTCTTCGTCCAGACGCGGATGGTTGTCGCCCAGGGCGATTAACGCCGCCGTGCCAATCGCCACGGCATCAGCGCCCAATGCCATGGCTTTGGCCACGTCGGCACCGTTGCGAATGCCGCCCGAGACAATCAACTGCACCTTGCGATGCATGCCCATCTCTTGCAGCGCCTGAACGGCTTGCGGAATGGCCGGCAGAATTGGAATGCCCACGTGTTCGATGAACACTTCCTGCGTCGCCGCCGTACCGCCTTGCATGCCATCGAGCACGATCACATCAGCACCCGCCTTGACGGCCAGCTTGACGTCGTAGTAAGGGCGACTCGCGCCGATCTTCACGTAGATCGGTTTTTCCCAATCGGTAATCTCGCGGATCTCGGCGATCTTGATCGCCAGGTCGTCCGGGCCGGTCCAGTCCGGGTGACGGCAGGCTGAACGCTGATCGACGCCGATGGGCAGCGTACGCATCCCCGCTACGCGCTCAGTCACCTTCATGCCCAGCAGCATGCCGCCGCCACCCGGTTTGGCCCCCTGCCCCAGCACGATCTCGATGGCATCCGCCTTGCGCAGGTCGTCCGGGTTCATGCCGTAACGGGACGGCAGGTACTGATACACTAGATGCTGAGACTGACCGCGCTCTTCCGGGGTCATGCCGCCGTCGCCGGTGGTGGTGCTGGTCCCGGCAATCGTCGCACCACGGCCCAAGGCCTCCTTGGCATTGGCCGACAGTGCACCGAAACTCATACCCGCGATGGTCACCGGAATCTTCAGGTGAATCGGCTTTTTGGCGAAGCGGTTGCCAAGAATCACGTCAGTGCCGCACTTCTCGCGGTAGCCTTCCAGAGGGTAGCGGGAAACGCTAGCGCCGAGCAGCAGCAGATCGTCGAAATGCGGCAGCTTGCGCTTGGTGCCGCCGCCGCGAATGTCATAGATGCCGGTTTCCGCGGCACGCTGGATTTCCTGGATGGTCAGGCGATCGAAAGTGGCCGACTCGCGCAGGACGGGTGGGGCTTTTGGAGTATTGGACTCGCTCATGTTCTTGCTCCTGAATCAGTACGCGGAGGCGTTATCGACTTTGAAGTTGTACAACTGGCGGGCCGAGCCATAGCGCTTGAAGTCCGAAGCCTTCTCGTTGAAACCGGCGCGATTGAGCAGCGCTTGCAGCTCTTCGATGTGCTCGGCGCGCATCTCCTTGGCGATGCAGTCCGAACCCAGCGACTCGACCTTGCCTTTGACGTAGATGCGGGTCTCGTACAGCGAGTCGCCCAGCGCATCGCCCGCATCGCCGCAGACCACCAGCCGGCCGGCCTGCCCCATGAAGCAGCTCATGTGGCCGATACTGCCGCCGACCACGATGTCGATACCCTTCATGGAAATCCCGCAACGGGCACCGGCATCGCCTTCGATCACCAGCAGACCGCCGTGGGCCGTGGCGCCTGCCGCTTGCGAAGCGCTGCCTTTGACGCGCACATAGCCTGACATCATATTTTCGGCGCAACCCACGCCGACGTTGCCATGCACGGTGACTGAGGCTTTCTGGTTCATCCCGGCGCAGTAGTAGCCGGCGTGCCCCTGAATATCGATGGACACTGCTTCGTTGACGCCGACGGCCAAGTTATGGGCGCCGTTGGGGTGGGTCACGACCCATTCGCGCTCTTCGAGATGCTTGACTTGATCGTGCAGCGCCTGGTTGAGGTCGCGCACGCTGGCAGTGGAAAGATCGATGGTTTTCATGTGCATGCTCCTTAAGCCGACTCGCGTTCCCAGATGTACATGGTGGCGGGAACGGGTTCCCAGACTTTGGCTTTCTCGATGCCCGGCAGGCTCGACAGCGCTTGGTATTCGGAGGCCATGGCGACATAGTCGTCGGTCTCGGCGAGGATCGCTGGCTTACAGGCGATCGGATCGCGGATCACCGCAAAACCGTTGCGCGTGCCGATGGCGAAGGTAAAGAAGCCATCCAGTGCTTCCAGCGAGCTGTCCAGCGCAGTCTTCAGTGAGTCGCCCTGCTGCAGGCGCCAGGCCAGGTAACCGGCGGCGACTTCGGTGTCGTTCTCGGTGTCGAAATTGATCCCTTCGCGGCGCAGTTCCTGACGCAGACGGAAGTGGTTGGACAACGAGCCGTTGTGCACCAGACACAGGTCGGCACCCGTGGAAAACGGATGGCTGCCTTCCATCGTCACGGCACTTTCAGTGGCCATGCGGGTGTGGCCGATGATGTGGCTGCCTTTCATGCTGCCCAGGCCAAAGCGCTCGGAAATCTCTTTCGGCAGGCCCATTCCCTTGAGGATTTCGATGCTCTTGCCCGCGCTCATGATGCGCACGGTCGGCGCCAGTTCGCCCAGTGCGGCGCGCACGGCGGCTTCTTCAGCCTTGATCTTCAGGACGATGGCGCTGGCGTTCTGGAACCAGTCCAGCGACGCACCGAGCTTGCCTTCCAGCGCTGCGATCAGCGCCTTGAAATCGTAGTGTTCAGTGGTCGCCTGCAAGGTCAGCTTGACCCAGCCATCGCCCACTTCATCGCCGTAGATAGCAAACCCTGCGCTGTCCGGACCACGGTCGGTCATGGCTTCGAGCATCGGCTCGAACAGTTTGCCGAGCTGGGATTCCAGCGCCGGGTTCTTGAGATAAAGCCCCACGATTCCACACATATTCATAACTCCTAGGCAGAAGACGCCCTAACCATTCGCAGGGCGTCGAAAAACGAATTGGTTAAAAACGGATTAGAAGAATTCGGTGTAACGCTTCACTTCCCAATCACTCACATGGCGGCTGTATTCCACCCACTCCATGCGCTTGAGCTTGATGAATTCGCCGACAATTTCATTGCCCATGACCTCGGCAAACAACGGGTCGGCTTCCAGTGCGTCGCAGGCTTCCTTGAGCGACTGCGGCAGGGTCTTGATGCCGCGTGCGGCGATTTCTTCGAGGCTCAATTTGTAGAGGTTCTCGTTGCAGACGTGGTCGATTTCCAACTGGCGGTCGATGCCGTCCAGGCCTGCGGCGATGATCGCTGCGCTGACCAGATAGGGGTTGCAACCGGCGTCCGGCAGACGGAACTCCAGGCGGCCGTAAGGCACGCGAACCATGGCCGAACGGTTGTTGGCGCCGAAGGCGATAAAGGCTGGCGCCCAGGTCGCGCCGGACAACGAATTGCCGACCACCAGGCGTTTGTAGGAGTTGACCGTCGGCGCCGCGAAGGCACACAGCGCAGGGCCATGAGCAAGCAGACCGGCGGCAAAGTGATAGGCCATTTTCGACAGGCCCATGCCGCTCGGGTCACTGGCGTCGTGGAACAGGTTCTTGTTGCTGGCGCTGGCGATGGACAGGTGGAAGTGCATGCCGTTACCGGCGCGCTTCGGATCCGGCTTGGGCATGAACGAACAGATCATGCCCATGTCATTGGCGATCTCGCCGGCGGCCATACGGAAGAAGGTGAAACGGTCTGCCGACTCCATCGCATCGCTGTAGGTGTAATTGATCTCGAACTGGCCGTTGGCGTCTTCGTGGTCGATTTGATAGATGTCGAACCCCACCGGCTGCAACGCCTCAGTGAGGCGCTCCAGAAACGCCCGGGAGCGCGACAGACCCTTGTAGTCGTAGCAAGGCTTGTCGAGGTTATCGCTGGCATCCACCAGTTGCAGTTTGCCCCCGGCATCACGCTGGAACAGGCTGAATTCCGGCTCCAGGCCGGTGTTGAGGGTCCAGCCACGATCACTAAGTCGCTCGACCTGCTTCTGCAGCACGTAACGACTGTCGTACGGCCATGGCTTGCCTTCGACGTGACCAATGCAGACCACCCGGCCGTAGCCAGGCTGCCATGGCACCGGAGTCAGGGACGACAGGTCGCCTTTGGCCATAAAGTCCGGCCCGTGAGGTTCCATGCCCATGCCGCAGATGGCAAACCCGGCGAAACCGGCACCATCTTCAGCGACCATTTCCAGACCCGATATCGGCACCGATTTGGTCTTGGACGATCCATGGATATCGACGAACTGGGCCAGCACGTACTTGATGCCGTGCTCCTCGATCAGCCGTTGTGTATCGGGTGGCAACATGTTCATTCACTCCTGGTGAAAAACGACGCATGAGAGTTTTGTTGCCCGATGGGATTTATTCCAATCAGGAAACTTATTTTCTCATCAGGAATGCAAGCAGCTTGCCAACTTGGCAACTCGCGCAACGAAGGCTGATAAAGGGGAATTTCCCCTCTATATATGGGAAACTCGTTTTCATTAGGGGAATAATGCTGTCGCAGAAAGAGCAGTCAGAGCCCAAGTCGCACATTCCTGGTGCGAATTTAAAATTACTGAACGGAAACCGTGCACAGTCGATGAATACGCCAGTAGAACAACAACCGAAGTTGAAGCTTGAGCAATATCTGGGTATTCAAATCAAGCGCCAGCGGCAAGCTCAGGAATTGAAACTGTCCGATGTTGCGCGCATCGCAGGAATCAGCCAGGGCATGTTGAGTAAAATCGAGAACGCTCAGGTCTCAACCAGTCTGGATAACCTGAGCCGCCTGTGCGACGTGCTCGGCATGCCCATGTCCAAGCTGTTCAGCCAGTACGACCAGCAAGGCAGCAGCGCCCTGCTGGTCAAGCATGACGAAGGACTGGAAGTGGTGCGACGCGGCACCGATAAAGGCCACACTTACCACCTGCTCAACCACACCCGCGGGCCGAAGAAGAGTTTCGAGGCCTACATGGTGACCATGGACGAC
Source organism: Pseudomonas sp. A0308 (assembly GCF_044218815.1). Taxonomy (NCBI): domain Bacteria; kingdom Pseudomonadati; phylum Pseudomonadota; class Gammaproteobacteria; order Pseudomonadales; family Pseudomonadaceae; genus Pseudomonas; species Pseudomonas sp. A0308. The sequence goes on along the minus strand of NZ_CP162581.1, from coordinate 37,381 downwards.
GCCAGCGAAGAATTCCCGACCTTCTCCCACCCCGGCACTGAGTTTCTGCATTTGCTGGAAGGCGAGCTGGTGTATCGCCATGGCAATCAGCTGTACCACATGGAAGCGGGCGACAGCCTGACCTTCGACGGCGACATTCCTCACGGTCCGGAAGAGCTGGTGAAAGTGCCGATCCGGTTGCTGTCGATCATGAATTACGGTGCGCAGGGCGAATAAGAAGTACGCAACGCTTGAGCCGCCTGCGGGCCAGCGCGCTCCTACCGTTCTCAACCCACCAAATATTTCCCACCAGTTAAAAAAGTTTCCATAAACCTCTGGACGCGTCATTTCCTTTCGCCTATAAAACAGCCTTCGAGAATATTTAATTCCTGATAGGAATTTTTATTCATCAATGAAATCTTCGTTCACCCCTGAATTTTTCGCGCTGATCGTTAGCCGTTTGCTGAACTGCCGCCATCTTCCAGAGGACATGCCATGCAACACGAAAAGAACCATTTCATTCTCAAGATCAGCTGTCCGGCGACCTCCGGCATCGTTGCGGCGGTCACCTCTTACCTGGCGGGCAACAGCTGCTACATCGGTGAAATGGCGCAGTTCGACGACGAATTCAGCGGCAAATTTTTCATGCGCGCGGTGTTCCGTTTCAACGATGGTCACGCCGGCGACATCACTCAGCTCAAGGCCGGTTTCGAAGACGTGGCTAAGGCGTTCGATATGCAGTGGGAACTGCACGACACCCGCGAGCCCATGCGTGTACTGCTCATGGTGAGCAAGTTCGATCACTGCCTCACAGACCTACTCTACCGCTACCACAAGGGTGAGATGGACATGACCATCACCGCCATCGTTTCCAACCACCTCGACCTGCGTCCCATGGCCGAGCGCGAAGGCATTCGTTTCATCTACCTGCCGGTGACCAAAGACACCAAGGCCCAGCAGGAAGCGGCGCTGATGAGAGTGGTCGACGAAACCGGCACCGATCTGGTGGTCCTCGCCCGCTACATGCAAATCCTCTCCGATGACCTGTGCAAGCAACTGTCGGGCCGGGCCATCAACATTCACCACTCGTTTCTCCCTGGGTTCAAAGGCGCCAAGCCTTATCACCAGGCTTACGAGCGTGGCGTCAAGCTGATCGGCGCCACAGCCCATTACGTCACCAGCGACCTGGACGAAGGCCCGATCATCGAGCAGGAAGTGCAGCGCGTGGATCACGTGTACCTGCCGGATGATCTCGTCGCCACAGGTCGTGACACCGAAACCGTTGCCCTGTCGAAGGCGGTGAAATACCACCTGGAGCACCGGGTTTTCCTCAACAAGGACAGAACGGTGATCTTCCGGTGAGTACTTCCAAAATAATCGATGGCAAAGCCGCAGCCGCCCGCGTACTAGCCCACGTAAAAGCCGACGTGCAGAAACTGAAACTCAAAGGCATCGAGCCTGCGCTGGCAGTGATTCTGGTGGGTGAGGACCCGGCCAGTCAGGTCTACGTGCGCAACAAGATCCTGCGCGCTGAAGAGGCCGGGATCCGCTCGCTGGAGTACCGCTTGAGCGGCGACACCTCCCAAGCGCAGCTGCTTGAGCTGATCGCCGAATTGAACGCAGACGACGGCGTCAACGGCATCCTCCTGCAGTTGCCGCTGCCTGCACACATCGAAGAAACCCGCGCTCTGCAGGCCATTGCGCCGGGCAAGGACGTCGACGGTTTTCACAGCGAAAACGTCGGCGGCCTGAGTCAGGGCCGGGACGTGCTGACGCCCTGCACGCCCAGCGGTTGCATGCAGTTGCTCGAAGACGCCTGCGGTGATCTGAGCGGCAAGCACGCAGTGGTCATCGGCCGCTCGAACATCGTCGGCAAACCCATGGCCGCCCTGCTGCTCAAGGCCCATTGCTCGGTGACCGTGGTGCATTCGCGCAGCCTCGACGCCAAGGCCCTGTGCCGTCAGGCCGACATCGTCGTCGCCGCAGTCGGCCGCCCACGCATGATCGACGCCAGCTGGCTCAAGCCCGGCGCGGTGGTCATCGACGTCGGCATCAACCGTATTGAAGAAGAGGGCCGCAGCCGCCTGGTGGGTGACGTCGATTTCGACAGCGCCCTGCCCCAGGTTTCCGCGATCACCCCGGTGCCCGGTGGTGTCGGCCCGATGACCATCGCTTTTTTGATGAAAAACACGGTGACCGCTGCTGTTCAGCAGGCGCACGCACACACGTCCCAAATGCCAAGCAGCCCCTCGGAGGCCGTATGCCTTTCAATCTCTTGAAATACGGGCTCAGCTCGGAATACCCGGTCGAGGTCGATCTGCCGGCGCCCAGGGAGCTGAAGTCCTCCTACGACGTGGTGATCATCGGCGGCGGCGGCCATGGCCTGGCAACGGCCTACTACCTGTCGAAATACCACGGCATCACCAACATCGCGGTGCTGGAAAAAGGCTACCTGGGTGGCGGCAACACGGCGCGCAACACCGCGGTGATCCGCTCCAACTACCTGACCAGCGAAGGGGTGCGTTTCTACGCTGAATCCGTGCGCATGTTCGAAGGCCTGTCCAACGAGTTCGACTTCAACATCATGTACTCGCACCGCGGCCAGTTGACCCTCGCCCATACCGACGCCACCGTGCGCTCCTTTCGTCAGCGCGCCGAAGTCAACAAGCACTTTGGCGGGCGCACCGAGATGATCGACCGCCAGCAGATCCGCGAACTGGTGCCTTCACTCAATCTAGATCCGGGGCACATTCCGGTGCTCGCCGGGCTGTGGCACATCGACGGCGCAACGGCGCGCCACGATGCCGTGGCCTGGGGTTACGCCAAGCAGGCGGCCAAGCACGGCGTGGAGATTCACCAGCTAACCGAAGTGCAGGAACTGGTCATCGAAAACGGCACCATCACGGCGGTCAAAACCAATCGCGGCACGATCCAGTGCGGCTGCGCGGTTCAGGCCGTCGCGGGGATGAGTTCGCAACTGATGAAGAAGGCCGGGATTCGCTCGCCGATCCAGACCTTCCCGCTGCAAGCCATGGTGACCCAGCCGTTCAAGCCATTCCTCGATCCGCTGGTGAGTTCCTCTGCCCTGCACTGCTACGTGCAGCAGACCAGCCGTGGCGAAGTGGTCTTCGGCGGCGGTTCCGATCCCTACCCGCTGTTCAACACCCGCTCCACGCTGGATCTGAAAGAAAGCCTGCTGGCCCACGCCATCGAGATGTTCCCGTTCCTGGCCAACGCCAAGCTCATGCGTCAGTGGGCCGGGATCACCGACATGACCCCGGATTACAGCCCGATCATGGGCCTGTCGCCGGTGAAGAATTACTACCTCGATGCGGGCTGGGGCACGTGGGGCTTCAAGGCCACGCCGATCTGCGGAAAGACCATGGCTGAGCTCGTGGCCAGCGGCGGCAAGGTGCCGGAGCTGATCAAACCCTTCGGTCTGGAGCGTTTTTCGACCTTCCAGCAAGTCAACGAAATGGGCGCCACAGCGGCCAGTCACTGACCGCCCTTGAGCCAGGAGAGACACATGAAAGTCATGACTTGCCCGCTCAACGGGCCGCGCAATATCAGCGAATTCACCTACGGCGGCGAGTTCAAGCAGATGCCCGATCCTCAGACCTGCAGCGACGCCGAGTGGGCCGATTACGTGTTCAACAGCGAAGACACTCTGGGCGTGGTGCGCGAATGGTGGATGCACAACCCCTCCAGCTATTGGTTTCTGGCCGAGCGCCACACCGGCAGCGACGAAATCCTGCGCACCTTCGACCCGAAAGAACTGTTCAACGCCCGCGTGGAATTCACCGCTGTTGCCCCCAGGGAGACCACCCGATGAGCCGCCTTCCCGCCCCCATGGGGCTGCTGATTGACCGTAATCAGCCACTCGATTTCAGTTTCGATGGCAATCCGTATCAGGGCTTTGCCGGCGACACCATCGCCAGCGCCCTGCTTGCCAACGGCCGCTTTCTGCTGTCTCGCTCGTTCAAATACCACCGCCCACGCGGCCCCCTGACCATGGCCGGGCAAGACGCCAACACGTTGGTGCAGCTGCCAAGCGAGCCCAACGTGCTGGCCGACAGTCACTTGCTGGAAAACGGCGTGCAGGTCACCGGGCAGAACTTCAACGGCTCGCTGGACAACGACAAGGACGCTTACCTCGGCAAGTTCTCCAAGTTCATGCCGGTGGGCTTTTATTACCGCTCGTTCTACAAGCCCAAGGGCGCGTGGAAACTCTGGGAGCCGATCATTCGCAAGAAGGCCGGCCTGGGCGTGCTCGACCTGAAATTCCAGCCCGAGTATTACGACAAAGCCTATCTGTTCGCGGACCTGGCCGTGATCGGCGCAGGCCCGGCCGGTCTTCAGGCCGCCCTGACTGCCGCCAACGCGGGCGCCAAGGTGCTGCTGATCGAGCAACAGCCGGTCCTCGGCGGCTCGCTGACGTACGCCCGCTTCGACCTCGAAGGCACCCGCGCCGAAACCCTGCGTCGTGAACTGGTCAGCGCCGTCGAAGGCCACGCCAACATTCGCGTGCTGAAAAAAGCCACCTGCAACGCCTGGTTCACTGACAACTACCTGCCGGTGATTCAGGGCAAGCGCATGTACAAAGTGCGGGCTACGCAATGCCTGATCGCCAGCGGCTCGTTCGATCAGCCGGTGATCTTCCGCAACAACGACTTGCCCGGCGTCATGTTGACCAGCGCCGCGCAACGCCTGATGAAGCTGTACGCGGTCAAGCCGGGCAAACGCGCGGTGGTGTTGACGGGCAACGACGACGGCTACCTGGCGGCGATGGACTTGCACGATCAGGGCGTTGACGTGGTAGCGCTCGTGGACATGCGCAGCAACCCCGCCGACCGCAGCCTGCTACTGGCGCTGGAAAAGCGCGGCGTGGTCTGTCACTTGGGCAGCACCGTGTTTGAGGCGCTGCACGAAAAAGGGATGCGCCACGTCAGCGGCGCTGACATTCGCAAGATCACCGGACAAGGCCAGGTGGCCAGCAGCGGTCTGGTTCTGGGTTGCGATCTGCTGTGCATGTCCGGCGGCTACATGCCGGTCTATCAGTTGTTGTGCCAGGCGGGTGGCAAGCTGGCCTACGATGACCAACTGGCGGAATTCACCCTCAGCGGTCTACCGAAAAACCTCACCGTTGCAGGCTCGGCCCACGGTTATCACGCGTTGGACAACGTGCTGGCCGATGCAATTCACGCTGCAGCCAATATCGTCATGGCGCTGAATTTGGAACTCGCTGCCAGGCCGCTGGCGATGCGCCCGGAAGCGCAGGTGAACTTCCCATGGCCGATCTTCCCACACCCCAAGGGCAAGGACTTCGTCGACTTCGATGAAGACCTGCAGGTGCGTGACATAGTGAATGCCACCAAAATCGGCTACCGCGACATCCAGCTGGTCAAGCGCTACTCCACGGTCGGCATGGGCCCGTCCCAAGGGCGTCATTCGGCGCTGCCAACCGCACGGCTGGTTGCCGCCTCGACGCAACGCAGCGTCAGCGAAACCGGCGTCACCACGGCACGTCCGCCTTTTGAAGCCGAGAAACTCGCCCATGTCGCAGGGCGGGCGTTCGATCCGTACCGCCAGACGCCAATGCACAAACGGCATGTGGAGGCCGGGGCGAAGATGATGCCTGCCGGCATCTGGCAGCGTCCCGCGTATTACGGCAAGGCCAGCGAGCGCGACGCGTGCATGCAGGCTGAAGCGCTGCACGTGCGCAACAAGGTCGGCATCATCGATGTCTCGACGTTGGGCGGTCTGGACGTGCGCGGCCCGGATGCCGCCGAACTGCTCAACCGTATGTACACCTTCGCCTTCCTCAAGCAACCGATTGGTCGCTCCCGTTATGCGCTAATGACCAACGAACAGGGCGCGGTGATCGACGACGGTGTGTGCGCACGCTTCGGCGAGCACCATTTTTACGTCACCGCCACCACCAGCGGCGTTGATCGCATTTATCAGCAGATGCTCAAGTGGAACGCACAGTGGCGGCTGGATGTGGACATCGCCAACGTCACGGCGGCGATTTCGGCGGTCAACGTGGCTGGGCCGGATTCGCGCAAAGTGCTGGAAAAGGTATGCCAGGACCTGGACCTGTCCGCTGAAGGCTTCCCTTATCTGGGCGTGCGTCAGGGCACGGTGGCGGGAATCAAGGCGCGCTTGCTACGAGTCGGTTTCGTCGGCGAACTGGGCTATGAAATTCACCTTCCCGCGCGCCATGCGCTGAAGCTGTGGGACGCTTTGATGGAAGCCGGCAAGGCTTTGGATATCCGCCCGTTCGGCGTCGAGACCCAACGCTTGCTACGCCTGGAAAAAGGCCACGTGATCATCAGTCAGGACACCGACGGCATGACCCATCCCGGAGAGATCGACATGGGTTGGGCGGTGAGCCGGACCAAGCCGTTCTTCGTCGGACGCCGCTCGGTGGACATCCTCGAAGCCCAGCCGCAGAAACGCAAACTGGTGGGTTTCACGCTGCCCAAGACCAGCCCGCAACCGCTGGAAGGCCATCTGGTGCTCCGCGGTCCGGACATCAGCGGCAACGTGACCTCCTGCGAGTACTCGCAATCCCTGGACACGATCATCGGCCTGGCCTATGCCGCGTTCGATCAGAGCCAGCCAGGGCAGCAGATTCCGATTCGGGTGGAGGGCGGCGTGATCGTCCAGGCCACGGTGGTGAAACTGCCTTTCTTCGATCCTGAAAACCAGCGCCAGGAGCTCTGACATGTCGAGCCTCAACACAGAAACATACATCGAACCCGCTCCGCTTCAGCTCGGCGCTTTACAACAATGCGTGCTGGTCGATCTGACCGAAGTACCGAGGGTCGGCTTTCGCGGTCAACAAAGCGCCGATTACTTGCAGGCGCGAGGTTTTAACCTGCCGGATGAGCCAAACCGGGCGGTCACTCAGGCCGATGGCAGCCATGTGGCACGCCTGTCGCAGACTGAGTACCTGATTCTCGGCAGTCTTCAGGACCGTGGCGAACGCATCGCCGATGAGGAAGCGCGCTGGGAGCTGGATCACAGCGCCAACTACCTATTGCCCCGGGAAGACAGTCACGCCTGGCTGCACTTGAGTGGCGTATGCATTGCCGAAGTCATGGCCAAACTCTGTGGCGTCGACCTGCGCCCCGCTGCCTTTCCGCCGGGCGCTGTCGCGCAGACCTCGGCGGCCCGCATCAACGTGATCGTGATCAACCTGGGAGCGAAAGACCAACCGGCGTTCCAGATCCTCTTCGACCGGGCGTCGCTGGCGTATTTCAAGGACGCAGTGATGGATGCCGTTACCGAGTTCGATGGGCAGGTGTTGGAGATTGAAGCACTCCAGTGAACTCAACTCCTTTATCAGCACAGCTTATCGGCGGCAGCGGTTTCAAAAGCCTCACTGCCGGCAAGCCGGACCGCTACGGGCAGTACTAGGGCTATTATCAAGGAGACGCCCGGATGAAAATGGCCGAAACGCCCGACAATGACACCGACTACAGTGTCCCCGCTCTTACCCGTGGGCTCAGTGTGCTGGGCATGTTCAACGCCGGCACACGCATCCTAAGCATTCAGGAAATCGCTGAGCGGCTGGGGGTCAGCACTTCGGCGGTATACCGCATCCTATTCACTCTGACCAAAATGGGTTATCTGAACAAACACAACACTCAATACGAACTCGGCGCTCGCGTCATCAGCGATGGTTTCAGTTACCTGGCCAGCCGCGATATAGTCGAAGTGGCGATGCCGCACTTAAACGAGCTGCGTGATCGCACATCTTTGTCCTGCCATCTAAGCATTCGTGAGCAAAGTGACAGCGTCTATCTATATCGGGCCTTCGCCGCCCAGCGGCTCTCGGTGAATATTCCTGTGGGCACGCGCATTGCGTGCCACTGTACCGCAATGGGTCGTATGCTTCTAACCTCACTTGGCGAAATAGAGCTAGGACAACTTTATCAACACATCCGTCTGGACGACTATCCGAACCCAGCACCCCGTACACTAGTGGAATTACAAAGCTTGATTGCCGAAGACAGAGCACGAGGCTGGGTACTGCATCGGTCCGATTATTCGACAGCTATTGCAGCATCAATCAAAGATTATAGCGGGAAAGTAGTGGCCGCTATTAATCTGTCTGGGCCCGATGCAGTAATGGATCCCGACGGGATTGAAACGCAATATCGAGAATTATTATTGGATTGCAGCTTTAGCATTAGCAGCGAGCTAGGTTACCAAAAGCAACAAGGGCCACCGTAAAAAAGCCACTCTCTAATGAGAGTGGCCGTTCTCTTATGCAGTGACGTTAACCATATTGCCAGAATTTTCACTCCCAGCGCCTTTTACAGCTTGCAACAATGCAGCCATTACAGTCTGTAACGCTGCTGACGTGCTTGATATCTGAGTCTGAACAGCGCCAACGGCGGCCGCTTTCAACTCGGCAGCCTGTTGGCTGGATTGAATTTTTTGTAGCTGTTGTTGTTCTTGCTGGAGCTGCTTTTGAAGCTGAGCTATCTGACGTTTCAATTGCGACATTATATCAGATGATGCAGCGCCAGAGTTACCCTCCCCCCTACTCGTTTCTTTATCAACTTCTGAACTGTTTGCACCTCTTGCAGCTGCTACATTAGAGAGCTGTAACTTAGCTGCATCTGTGTTGTTAATATCACTAGCAGCCATCCTGCTAGTAACTCGTGTGAGGCCACCAGCATTTACATCATCATTGAAAACGTTTATCACACGCCACCTTTCCCCATTAATTATTAATTCACCGCCTAATCGGCTCAGCGTCAGCGTTTACTCAACGGAGAGATGAACGCTGTAGCATCAACGGCGAAGCGTCCAGCGAGCGTACGTGCGTGGGAGGTACGGCTATAGTTCCCAAAGAACTCCTTAAGTCCTCCCGAGCCTGCCCACAACAACATTGCCTTTTGCTCCCCAGTGTTGCCATCTAACGCCTCCAATTCGACAGCCAAGGCGCCGTTCAGTAGCGGTCCTATGGCCAAGGAAGTTACAGTATTGATCACAGGAGATGCCTCTGTAATTCGTGTAATACGAATTTTTATACGAAGAACCGGCTCAGTAGTAGGGTCACCCTTCAAATCAAACTTCTTTCGCATCTGCGCATTAACATCATCACGCAGCACGTCTGAAATTTCTGTGCAGACCTCAGGAGATACTTCCTTGGCAACGGCAGGAGCAACCTGCACCGACTCTATAACGGCCACTCTATACCGACCAAAATCGACAGGCTGGGGAGGAATCGACATCTCGTTTTCACCACTTGCTGCCAAGCCCTGATAAGACGTCGCCTGGTCAGATTTTAGTGGAGTATGCGAGGCACACGCACTAATACCGAAAACCGCCGCGATCAAAAAACAGCCTCTCCCAAAATAATGGATTTTATCTGAGGCTTTATGCGAAGACCCACATACCAAACTTGCACGCCACGCACTTTTTGAAGCATTCATATATTAGCCCTTAATGATTGAAACACCTGGTCTCGCGCAAAAATAGCGCGAACACATAAAACCAACGCTCGTAAAAAAATAGGATACAGCGCGATCGCGCGCCTCGCATTAAACATGCCGAAACAACAATCACTGTGCAAAAGATTATATCTAAAACTTCAGATATCAGACGTTAGAAATTTAGCCAGCAGTCTGATCAGCATAACTTCAAAGCATTTGCAGAGGCGCACTAAAAAGCGCGACTATAGAATAAAGAAAAAGACTCAATCCCATCATTCGGTTCTTTTATCCCAGCATTTGAGTAATGTATTGCTCGAACACCTACTTTTTGAGTCTCACCGATTTTCAAGCCAGCACCTAGACGATCCTCAAAGTTAAAGCGGACCCCATAGCCCTATCACCTGCATTTCCTCCGGAGAAAACGGCTAAACCCACCCCCAACTCTATGAAAGGTTTGATGTGAGAGGTACCGAATTCGTAGACGAAAACGGGAGCAAAAGATAAGGAATGTCTAGCACCAGCTTTTCTACCAGCCTCCCAAAAGGTGTAACCAAAATCCCAATATCCTGTAAGTTTCCCTATTCGACTCTGCAACCATGAACTGCCCCAATTCACGCTCAGACCAGCGCGACCAGTCAGGCCGCCCTGACTTGTCGAACCAACAGACGAGGACAGCTCAACGGCCTGCGAGGCAGAGGAAAAAAAAAACAGAAGTATTGCCATGATGACTCTTTTCATACCCACACCCCTTAATTTCAGATATTTAACTCTTCCATCACTTAAGATTTTTCTATAAAAATACCGCCAGGGGAGATTCCGAGATGCGTAGTACTAGTGAAAAATTATCCTACCATCCCCTTGACCAGCATTAACTGCGAGCATGACACAATCAACCAGCCTGCTGAGCGCCTAGTTTAATTAGCAAAACCCCACCAACGATTAAGACAATACCCAACCCCATTAATTTAGTAAGTGGATCTTTAAAAAGATAGTTCGCAACAATTGCAGTCAGGGCCACACCACAGGCAGACCATATCCCATAAGCGACTCCGACACTCAACCCTTCAGCAAGAGTCAAACTGAGCAATGAAAACGCAATTAAATAGGAAGCCAGAACTGGCAAAATCCATACTTTACGGCGAAAACCATCTGAAGCACGCATTGAGAGCGTGCCTGCGACTTCGAACAAAATGGCACCAATCAAGTAGATCCAACTCATTGTCATTCCTCCACTTTGCGATGAGATGCGACAGATCCCGCTTCAACTAGCCAGACGCCAGCGATGATGCAAACGATGCCTAGTCCCATAATCCAAGTAAGGGGATCGCTGAACAAAATGTGTGCCACCACGGCGGTAAACGCCACTCCGCAAGCGGCCCAGATACCATAGGCGACGCCAATAGCCATGCCTTCTCGCAGCACCATGGAAAGCGCTACAAACGCCCCCACATAGCCGCAAATAACGACCACGATCCACTGAGGATTATCCACTGCAGCGCGGAGTGAGAGCGTCGCCACAACCTCAAGTACTATCGCCATAAGAAGCCATATCCACTGTTTCATTCGGTTTCCTCGTTAGCTAATTAGGCTGTAGCCGCCGCACAGCCAGAGTTTGTAGAAATCCTTGATTTAATTTGGGCAAGCGTAGTCCGAGCTTGCCATCCAAGGTATCACCGTCTGAACAATGCGGACGCTGAGCTCCCTTATCAATTGTTGATGCGCCAAAACCAACGCGCTCATTTCAGCGGTCGCCTCCTGACGAATCACTGATGTGCAGCTCAAGCTTCTGCGTGGACCAGCTCCCCTAGTATTTCTCAGGCTCCAAATTGCCTCAATCAAAGCATAGTGCCCTGGAACCATCTCGAGACGACGTATGTCGACCTGTATAGACGCATTTTGCAAACCTGAGTCGCGAGCGACACCCGCACTGTCCGCCCGCCCCATCTGCAGTCTTAGGTGATGCCGTAGCGCAGATCTCACCTCATCTGACAAAGGGGAGGCCCAGCGTTCTGTCTCCAGTATCTGAACGCCACTCTCTCCTTGACGAACAACTATCTGAGGCTGATCAACTTGAGCCGGTACGTTAACGGTCGTCAGCTCATACTGAAACGGCACCACTGTTGGGGTGATAAGTGAATCCGTAGCAGGCATCAGCGTGTAATAATGCGTGGGCGCAGAGCTGCAAGCAGTCAGGGTTAGGCACGCTACAAGGACATAAAAACCTATTTTCACTCAGAAGACTCCGAAGATAGAGCGGGTGAAGAGGAATTGCTTGAGCGAATACCGTCAGGTTGCCCATCCTTCACTCTGCCGCGAATCAACGCTTCTGGGTGTCGGCTCAGCAAATCGCTAAGCACACGCACTGATCGTGCAGAACGTTGTACTTCATCCATCACCTGACCAAACTGCTGGCGCTGTGGGGAGTCCTCAGCAAAACTCTCGTTGACTATGGTCAGCGTTTTTTGTGTCTGGCCTAACGCATCACGCATTTGCGGCAGTACCTGTCCATTAACCTGCTGCAACGTCTTACGCATTTCTACTAAGTTGTTATTGAAGTTACCTGCAATCTGCTCGAACGGAACTTTACTGATTTTTTCCACGATACGCTGAACCTGGTCCTGCAGTTTGTCTAAACTGCCAGGAACTGTTGGCATTTCCATAGGACGAGCGGCTAAATTAAAATGTACGGGCTGAGCATTTGGGACGAAATCAAGTGCAATATAAAGTTGGCCCGTCAACAAGTTTGCTGTTCGGACTTGAGCGCGCAGCCCCTCTTTGACGAATGTTGATATTAACTGTGCTGACTTTTTACCGTCTTCATCTTCACCTGTACCATACGCAGTAAGTATTTGGTCATAAGCCTGGCCTAAGCGTTGGGGGTAAATAACCGCGCCAACCATAACCGCGAAGCTATTGGTTGACGGGTTGAAGTCCAGATCGGTGGACACAACCTTCCCAATGTTCACGCCTAGGAATTCGACAGGCGCATTTACCGCTAAACCGCGCATTGACTGATCGAAATGCATTCGAATGAAGAAGGGCTCACCATCTGGCGGAGCCAAAGCAGTTGCTTGGTCTTTAAATAATGGAAAGGCGCTATGCTCTTCAGTATTTTTAGCATCGGCCCCATAGGGCGGCTCCATAAAAGCAATACCGCCCGATACGATGGACGCCACAGACTGGGTATTAACCTTCAGCCCTTCTGCGCCAAAACTCACGTCTACCCCACTGGCATTCCAGAATCGAGTTCCAGAGGTGATAAATTTATCATTTGGCGCGTTAATGAAAATTTCGATTTCGACACCTTTGCCATCAACAGACAGCTGGTAAGAGACAACCTGCCCGACTTCGATGCGCCTGTAGTAAACCGGAGAACCGACGTCAAGCGAGCCAAGATCGTCAGCGTTCAATGTAAAACGCGTCCCTTTCTGCCCATAGGTTATTGGCGGCGGACTTTCCAACCCCTTGAAAGCTACCTTGGTTTCACTTGATTCACCGGGATCTGCGCCAATAAAGGCGCCCGACATAAGCGTGTCGATGCCCGAAATACCCTGTGCACCGACGCGGGGTCGAACAACCCAAAAACGCGAATTCTGAGCTGTAAACGCTTTAGCGGAACGTTCTAATTGAACAGTCGCCACAGCGTGATCACGATCATCGCTCAAAGAAATATTAGCGACTTGGCCGATGACTACATTTTTGTATTTCACCTGAGTTTTTCCCGCCACGAGACCTTCGGCACTTGAAAAACTGACTTGGATTTCTGGTCCCTCTGACAGAAGGTTATGCGCAGCCATCGATACGCCGATCAATGCAGCAACTATAGGAAGCAACCAAACCAGTGAGAAGCCCTTGCTTCGATCTTTTACACGAGGTCTTTCAGGCTCTTGGTTAGCACCGACACTCAGTTGATCAGACATTTTCTACCTCAGAATCCCAAATAAGTCGGGGATCAAAACTCATAGAAGCCAGCATGGTGAAGACCACCACGAGGCCAAAAAAAACGATCCCTATTCTGGGTTCGATATTGCTCAACAACTGAAATTGTACAAGTGCAGCCAGCACCGCGACGACCAGCACATCGAGCATGGACCAATAGCCAATGCGTTCAACAATGCGATAGAGACTGGATCGCTCTAATGTGCGCCATCGGCTGCGGCGCTGAGTGCTTGTCAGTAGCAGGAACATAATAAGAAACTTCATGCACGGCACTACTACACTGGCTACAAATATCAATAACGCGATGTCCCAAGCACCACTTTTCCACAGTTCGATCACACCACCCATGATGGTGCTATCACGACCATGACCTAGAATATCAGTACGCATAACCGGCATTAAATTAGCCGGCAGATAAAAAATCATGCCCGTGAGGAGCAGCGCCCACGTTCGAATAAGGCTATTGGGCTTACGGTGGTGAAGTTGTGCTCCACAACGATCACAAATGTTCACGAGAATGGAGCATGTCTTTTTACAGGTATGACAAAGAACCAACTGTAACTCTGAGGCATTTGGAGGACGTCGGGCCATCATACGTAACGCGCCTCGCCCCATAACTGCTCAATGCTTTTATTGGTTACAACAATACTGACAACGCAAAGTAAAACTAACGCCAACAGCCCCAATCCTGGCCGAACATCTAACAACCCATTCAGTTTAATAAGCGCGACTAGAATACCCAGCAAACATACCTCGAGCATGCTCCAAGGTTTTAAGTCCACTAGCAGACGCATGCAGCGCTCGAAACCGGGCGCACGTCGATGTCGGTTAGCAAATCCAAGCAACCAGCACAATAAAGCAATCTGCAGACCCGGAGCCAAAATAATGCATAATCCAGCCACAAAAGCGATCGGGGTAACTTCGCCTTGCGCTAATGCCCAAACCGAAGACCACAATGTTGCCTGATTACCCACCCCCTGAAAACTCACATCTATGACAGAAAATACATTAGCAAAGACGAACAAAAGCGCACTGGCGATAGAGATCGCAAACAACTGTTCAATCGTAAATGTAGATCCCTGTTGAAGCACTCCCTTGCACCGTGTGCAAAACGCTGTCTGACCAGATTCCAGCATTACATATTCGAAAACTGAATCGCAATGCTCACAGATAATCCAGTCAGAATTTTGCTGCATGTAAGTTTTCCTAAACGTGGGTTCGACACACCATCCACTCTTACTGAGTAACTACGTAAACGTATAGAACACTCGAAGATTCTTAACCAGGAACCCACAAGCGGTCAGTAAACGGGGAGCGATGGTCTAATTTGAAAAGCACAGAGCAAGGCTACACTGCGCTTTTCAATAAACGATTCAGAAAATATCAAGATTTTATCAAGATTTAGCAATACTCACTAAGGCAGTGCGCGACGATCGCCACGATTACCGTGTGGAGGTTCTCAATTAAGCGCAGGGATTGATATTTGAATAGCCAAGCCCCCACCATCGCGGTTGGACGCACTGATATTACCGCCATGAGCCTCACAAATCGCCGAGGCAATTGACAACCCCAACCCCGTACCGCCCCAAGGCCGAGCGCGAGAACTTTCAGCTCGCCAAAAACGGTCGAACATGCGTGATAGCTGGTCCTCCTTCACTCCAGGGCCTCTATCGGCGACAACCAAGAAAAAAGCACCGTCAAACTGACTTGCTGTCACTTCGCAATGTCTACCTTGAGCGGCATAGCGCAGCAAGTTGTCAATCAGAATCGACAACGCCTGGCCAATCCTATCTCGATCAGCCATCAGCGTGAATTCACGTACAGCATTAACCTGCACCACGACACCCGCAGCGACAATCTGAGGCGCAGCCCATTCAAGGCGCTCAGAAATCAGCTCATTCACGGAAAACTGGTATTTCTCCATCGCTAACTGACCAGCCCGGGCCAGAGACAACAAATGCAAATCACCCACTAGTCGATTCAACTGGTCAAGCTGACCTTTGACCAGCATTAGCTGTTGAGGATCACTGGGGAACACCTCGTCCAGCATGCCTTGCACGCGCCCCATCGCCGCATTGAGCGGAGTTCTAAGCTCATGGGCGAGCACCGCACTGGACACACGAACCTCGCGCTCATACTGCTCAAGCTTCGCAGTCATCCTGTTGAAGTCTTTCGCCAGTTTTCTAAGCTCGGCGGGAGCACCAGGGACACTTGGCGCCCGCACCGAAAAGTCCCCCTGTGCAACTTTCCGGGCAGCACGGGCAACATCTGAAAATTGTTGAGACAATGGCCGAGAAGCCAATAGGCCACCTAAAATCACGACCGGTATTGAGACCATGACAAATAGTGCAAGCCACCACCAATCACGGTTTGCCATACCCGGGAGAAAGTCTCCTACGTCATAATAACGTTGAAATAGCTCCCACAATCGAGCTTGATTGTAATTTGGATCTGCGCGAAGCTCTTCGAGTTCGGGCCTTACCGACGCAGGGATCTGCTGAGTCGTGGTGTAGTCCCAAATCGCAAATCGTAGCCACATGCCAAATGTAATACTGAAAACCACACCTAGTGCAAGCAAGCTCATGCGTAGGCAAACCCAGTACCAAAGTGTTGAGCGAGTTTTACGCGAAAAAGGGAGTTTCATTGTGCCCTCCGAAACCGATAACCGACGGCTCGGACGGTGACCAACACATCAGTTATACCATTCACCTCCAATTTCTTGCGGAGATTGTGAATATGAGTGTCTATAACGCGATCTAAAGCTCCACTTTCAGGCAAACACGCCTCTAACAACTCATTGCGCGTAAATGCTTTGAATGGGGCGCGGAGCAAGGTTGCTAATAAATTAAATTCAGTCGGAGTGAGATCCAACAATTCGCCACCCATTTTCCCTCCTTCTACATGCGCGGTAAATGTTTGGAGATCAACCAGTAGAGAACCATCGCGAAGTTGATTTTTTGGCGCAAGGACACCGGCATCTGTTCTACGAAGAACTGCAACTACCCTGGCAACCACCTCCTTAGGATTATAAGGTTTAACAACATAGTCATCTGCACCGTAACGAAGTGCCCCTAATTTTTCTGGCTCGTCACCAATCGCAGTCACCATAATTACCGGTGTGTTTCCCAAACGGCGAATGATTGAAAGAACTTCCGTACCACTAAGTTTAGGCAGCATCACATCCAGCAGGACCAAATCCGGTCTCCAACGGGCATGCATTTCTACACCGCGCTCGCCATCCTCGGCGATAGCCACTTCAAATCCGTCACGACGAAGATATGCCTCGAGCGTGTTTGCACTTAAGGCGTCGTCCTCAACCACCAGCACCTTTTTGCCTACCATAATAGCCTCTTGATGAAACCTTGATAATTTCCGCAACGATTCTTGAAAGTCATATGCAACCATCTGTTTCCAAGATAACAGCGAATGGTTGAGTTGATGGCTACTTTCTTACCAACAGAGAATCAGACCAGTTTCTTCCGACGCAGTGGGACGCTGGTATTCGGGGTTCTGCTCCCCGTAGTCATCAGTCTATCTGCTTGTTCACTGGCACCAACGTACCAGCGACCTGAAGCATCGATTCCTGCAAAATTTGATACTTCGACGGTTCCCACCTCGAAGGTTTCGGAAGGAAGATCGGAACCGCTCTCTACGCAGGAACGCCTTTTTCTTAAGGCGTTTTCGACAAGCGATGATCTCGTCCCGCTCGTCGAACGTGCTTTGGCTAACAATCGTGACTTTAAAGTCGCAACGCTCCAGGTCGAACAAGCACGCGCGCTAAATCGCATTGATCGCGCACAACAGCTTCCCAGCGTGAGTGCCTCAGTCCAACGCTTCCGTCAGAAATTCGATGATCCCAGCCTCGATGCGCGCTACGGACAGAAATTGAGTGCTGCGACCATTGGTACATCGGATTTCGAGCTGGATTTCTTCGGCCGGGTTCGCAGCCTTTCCGACGCATCCAGGCATCGGTATCTGGCCAGCGCTCAAGGACAACGCGCGTTTCGCGGTGCTCTGATTTCAGAAGTTCTACGTGCTTATGTCATTGATCGCGCAGCTGCGGCTCAAGCACAACAACTGCGAAACGCATATCTCGATACGCTGACCCTACTCAATCTCGCCGAACGCCAACGAGACGTTGGGACGTTATCTGAAGATGAAGTGAACCTGCAACGCAGCGACACCGAACACTCACACGCAAGCATGCAGCAGGCTCAAACCGACGCGGCTGGCGCACGAAATGCGCTGCAGTTGCTGACTGGCTACGCCGGCGCGCCCCCCGCGGGAAAGGTCGAGGAGTTGGCCAATCCCAATGAGTCGCTCGACTGGATGAATTCGTTGCACTCTGAGGTACTGCTGGAACGTCCCGACATCCTTCAGGCGGAGGAGCAACTGCGGGCCTCCAATGCTGACATCGGCGCAGCCAGAGCCGCGTTCTTTCCATCAATTACGTTGAGTACCTCATTGGGTACTGCCAGCGATGGTCTGGGAAACCTGTTCGATTCAGGTGGCCGCGTTTGGACCTTCATTCCTCAAATCACGCTGCCCATTTTCAATCATGGCCGTAACAGCGCCAATCTCGATCTGGCACAGCTACGTAAAGAAGCGGCAGTGGCCGACTACGAAAGAACCGTGCAATCAGCGTTCCGAGAAGTATCCGATGCGCTCATTGCCCGCACCGCGCTGATTGAACGAGTACGTAGCGAGCGTGGACTGGGGATCACAGAGGATGAACGTGTTCGGCGAGCGACTGCGCGCTTCGAAGCGGGATGGGAGGACCAACCGCGGCTATTGTCGGCACGCCTTCGGCTCCACCAAACCCGCATCGACGGTATTTTCGCGCAACGGGACTTAGCCCTTAATCGTATCGCCCTTTTCCACGCCTTCTATGGCGTAACCATGAACGCTCCAGCAACGTTAGGAAAAAAATCATGAAAAAACTTTCTGCGCACGCATTAAGACGCTCTGCTGCCCACATATTCTACGGTTCGGTCATGTCCTTGCCGTTGGCGCTTCAAGTGCAGGCTGAAACGCCCTCAATTACCGACAGCATCTTTGGTGGCGAAACTCAAGCTAGCATCGGTGTAGGTGTTGCCGGTGGGCCCCGCTACATGGGCTCAAAGGATTACCGGAGTGTGCCGGTTCCGGTGCTCTCGCTAAGCCGCGGCATTTTTTTTGTTGATACCTACCGAGGGTTAGGCTTGCAGTGGCAGTCGTCTTCCGGCTTCTACATCAGTCAGTCATTTTTCTACGACGCTGGCAGGGATGATCGCAATAACGACTTCAGGCCTGGGTCTAACCGACTCTCAGGCATGGGCGAAGTCAACAGCACAGCAACCAGTATTCTGTATCTAAGTCAGCAAGTGACGCCATGGCTCTCGGTCAATGGCGAAGCCGAATTTGCGCTGGATGGTGGAGAAAGGGGAACACGCTATCGCGCCGGGCTAGAAGCGACGGTATTGAACCAGTCCAGAGACATCATTGTGCTTGGGCTTGACGTCCGAGCTGCCGATCATCGCTACAACCAGGCCTATTTCGGCGTAACTGGTCAGCAATCTCAGCAATCGAGGTTTACCGCATTTACCCCTGGGGGCGGCCTGAATCAGTACGCTCTGAACGCGAACTGGACTCATAAATTTGACGAAAACTGGTCAACGTATGTGCTGGTAACCGCATCGGAATTGGGCGGAAAAGTTGAGGACAGCCCTCTGATCGAACGCAAAGGAGCTGTGAGCGCCGTTACCTCCATCAGTTATACGTTCTGACCCTGCTAGACGGCAGCCGCTCAACTATAAATATCGGGAATACATGTCGTGATCCATGCCCCTCGTGCGCCTCTTGTACCTTTAATAATGATGTTAAGTCTAATTGCTGGGTGCGGTCGTTCAACACCGCCCCCACAACCCCCGCCTCGTTCGGTGAAGGTTGAAACCGTGCGGGATAGCGATGGCAATCGCCTCCCTATTACGGGTCGGGTCCGGATTGAACAACGCGCTGATCTGAGCTTTGAAGGTTCAGGCCGTATAGCTTCCATTGCCGTGGATGTCGGCGATACGGTTCGGCGCGGACAAACACTCGCACGGCTGGATCCAGAGCCGGCACAACTCAAACTACAACAGGCCCGTGCGGATGTGAGCGCTGCAAAAGCGCAAAAAGCTGAACGAGAGCTGAATTTTCGCCAGCAACAAGCATTGTTTGATGATCGCGTGATCTCACCCGCTACGCTCGCTGCTGCTCGTGCAGCCTACCTGAGCGCCAACGAGCAGTTGGACAGCGCAAAGGCAACAGAAGCAATGGCCAGTCGAGCCGTGCGCACCAGCGCCATTGTGTCGCCATTTAATGGACGCATCGTCGCTCGTTCAGTTCAGCCCTTCGTAGACGTGACAGCGGGACAAAGCGTGCTTCAGATTGAGGGCGCCGAGAAGGCTGAAGTCGTCGGAATGCTTCCCGCGGCATTGGTCACTAAACTTAAGCCTGGGGATGTCGCGTCAGCCTATACAAATGCAAACCCCACGCGAATCGTCTCCATCCGATTGGAAAGCCTATCCAGTCGCCTGGAAAATGGCGCGCTGGTACAAGCCATCTTTCGTCCCGTCGATGCTAACAGCGAGCTGCGCAGCGGCGAGGCAGTACTAATTACATTGCCAACAGCGCAAGCACGATCGCCCTCTGTACCGGTGACAGCACTTATCCCACAAACACAGAGCAAACAAGCGAGTGTCTTTGTGTATGACTCAGGGACCGCAAAAGTCAGCCGTCGCGAGGTCACCCCAGAAACGGTGGAAAACGGTCGAGTACTTGTACATGACGGCCTTGCCGTCGGCGAAACCGTCGTGGTCGCAGGCGCCGCATTCCTGGTTGATGGTCAGGAGGTACGTCTGTATCAACCCGCCACACACATTGGCCGAGACAAAGCCTTATGAACCTGACGCGAAGCGCACTCGGCGCCAGCCGCCTGACCTTATTTACCGCACTTCTGATTTTGATAGGCGGCGTACTAACGTTCCTGCGGTTCCCCTCCCAAGAGGAGCCAACGATCACCATTCGTGACGCGCTTGTTGCAATTTACTTTCCGGGTATGCCGGCAGAGCGCATAGAAAATTTGCTAGCCAGACCGACCGAAGAAAAGTTACGTGAACTGGCGGGCATCAAAAAGATCATCACAACCGTGCGCCCCGGAAGCGCAATGATTCAGATCACGGCCTACGATCAGGTCAAAGACCTTAGCGCGCTGTGGCAGCGTGTACGCGCTAAGGCGAACGAGGCAGCTGCAGGATACCCGCAGGGCAGCCTCGGGCCGTTTGTCGATGATGATTTCGGCCGCGTGGCCGTAGCGTCCGTCGCAGTCACCGCGCCCGGTTTTAGTATGAGCGAAATACGCGAGCAACTTAAAAATACTCGTGAGCAGCTCTACGCTTTACCAGGCGTTGAACGTGTCTCTATATACGGTTTACAAGAAGAACGCATCTACCTCGAATTTGACCGCCAGCGCCTTGCTGGCCTCGGGCTGGGTCCCAACGCTGTACTGGAGCAACTGCGTACTCAAAACGTTGTGACGCCTGGCGGACTGCCCTCTGTTTCCGGATCGGCTTTCACCGTGATGACTACCGGAGAGATGCGAACTCTGGACGACCTGCGTCGATTTCTAATCTCCGTCCCGAGGGGAAATGACACAACAATTGTGGCGTTGGGTGAATTGGCAGACATTCGCTTGATGCCAGCCGACCCGCCGGAAACGGCGGCAATTTATGAAGGACAACCGGCCGTGGTACTTGCCGTTTCGATGGCATCCGGCCAGAACATCGCCGCTTTCGGCCTTCAATTACGCCAACGATTGAACGAAATCGCCAAGCAACTGCCGGCCGGTTTTGCCCAACATATCGTGACCTTCCAGGCCGACGTGGTTGAGCGCGAAATGGGCAAGATGAACAGCGTGATGGCCGAGACAGTCATTATTGTGATGGCGGTGGTGATGTTGTTTCTGGGCTGGCGCACTGGGCTTGTGGTGGGGGCAATCGTGCCGCTGACCATTCTCGGCTCACTGATTGTCATGAGCGCGCTGAAGGTCGAACTTCAAACGGTGTCCATCGCAGCGATCATCATCGCACTGGGACTTCTGGTGGATAATGGCATAGTGATTGCCGAAGACATCGAACGACGTCTTCAGGCCGGAGAGGAGAGACGCTCCGCCTGCATAGAGGCGGGGCGCACGCTAGCCATTCCACTGTTGACTTCATCGTTGGTTATTGTGTTGGCGTTTTCACCTTTTTTCCTTGGCCAGACCAGCACAAACGAGTACTTGAGATCACTTCCGATCGTGCTCGCCGTAACGCTGCTGGGATCATGGGTATTGAGCCTGACGGTAACCCCCTTGTTATGCCTTTACTTTGCCAAGGCTCATGCCCCAGCGGGCAATAAGGAGGCCGCCTACGATTCAAAACTGTATCGGGGCTATCGCCGTGTTATCCAAGCGCTCATGCTCCATAAACTGATGTTCATTGCCATGATGCTGTTGATGCTGACTGGAGCTGTCGCCGTACTCGCGTCCCTCCCCTACAGTTTTTTGCCTGAGTCAGATCGGCTGCAATTTCAGATGCCATTGACGCTTGAACCGGGTAGCGATTCTCGTCAGACACTGCAGACCGTCAAGGAGATCAGCAACTGGCTAGCGAATGACCAGGTAAATCCGGAAGTTGTCGACAGCATCGGCTACGTCTCAGACGGTGGCCCACGCATCGTACTGGGATTGAATCCACCGCTGCCTGCCACGAACGCCGGTTACTTCACCATCAGTGTGCGCCAAGGGAGCGACATGGATGCGGTGATCGCGCGCGTGCGCAATCATATGCTTGAGACCTACCCGCAAGTGCGTGCTGAGCCAAAACGATTTTCCCTTGGCACCACCGAATCTGGAAAGGCGGTCTATCGCGTCAGCGGACCGGACGAGACCGTATTACGTGCAGCGGCCGACCATATAGCTAAGGCTTTGCATGGCCTGCCAGGCACGGTCAACGTGCAGGACGATTGGGATGCTCGAATCTCACGTTACGAAGTGGTGGTTGACCAAGTGCGCGCCCGACGCGCGGGCGTGACCAGCGCCGATGTCGCTCAAGCGCTACAGACTCGGTACTCAGGCGCACAGGTGTCTCAGATCCATGACGATGACACGACGGTGCCAATCATGCTACGTGGGTCGATGACTGAGCGTGACCAAGCTGAAGACGTGGGTAGCACATTGATCTATCCGCAAGCGAACGGCTCGCCGGTTCCGCTGGCGGCTATCGCGCAAGTGACGCTTAGTTCAGAGCCCTCTGCGATTCAGCGTCGGAATTTAAATCGGACCATTACCATCTCAGGCCGTAATCCCGGGCTGACGGCGGCGACCCTAGTCGCGCAGATTGCGCCTAAGGTGGCAGAGTTTAAACTGCCACCTGGATATCATATTGAAATCGGCGGGGAAATGGAGGAGTCCGCAGAGGCCAATGAGTCGTTAGTGCAATATATGCCAGTTGCCGTATTGTCGATGTTGTTACTGTTCGTCTGGCAATTCAACTCGTTCCGAAAACTGCTGATCATCGTTGCCAGCATCCCATTTGTACTTATTGGCGCCGCACTGGCATTGGTGGTGACCGGCTATCCGTTTGGATTTATGGCCACATTTGGATTGCTATCCTTGGCAGGGATAATTGTGAACAACGCGGTCCTGCTGCTTGAGCGAATCGAGGTGGGTGTCGCCGAAGGCCAATCCCGTCACGATGCTGTACTGACGGCAGCAGTAGAACGGCTACGGCCAATCTTGATGACCAAACTGACCTGCATTGTCGGACTGATCCCGTTGATGATGTTTGCCGGTCCTTTGTGGACAGGCATGGCGATCACGCTAATTGGCGGTTTGGCGCTCGGCACCTTAGTTACATTAGGGTTGATCCCGGTGTTGTATGACCTGCTTTTCGCGGGCGCCATCGGGGAGCGGATTACCAACAAGGAAAAGGAACAGAACGTCTAAGGCGGAAGCGCTGAATCGCAAGCGCCCCCCCAATATGCGTTCTCTTGGATGCGTGATAGGCGGAGCCGGGCATCGGTCGCGTCGATTTTTTGATGAGACCGATGTATCACAGGGAGGCCCAGCAACGAAGGAGTGCATGGATGGGACCCATTGGAAGCAATGCTCCGGCGAAACGCCATCCCTAGTGCAACTGATCGGAAACTCTTCACACCACTTTAGCGCAGAGGTGAATACGGGCCTGGTGCATTTCTTTGTAGGCGTCCTGGTTATTTGTTGAGGCGCGCCCTTCGGCGACCAGAGACCGAGGCATGATGAAGCACTCTTAGCAGGGAATTCTCTTATTTGCTGGAAAGGTCCCTGATGTGGGTAATACGCAGCGGGCCAACCCACTGATAATAATTGGCGCGAGAACCATATTCGACCATGGATTCTGGGACGCAAAATTTGAAGGTCTTTCTCCCCCCGTCTACCGATGCAGCGAGCGAGTGAAATTGGCCAATTGTTGTCAAATCGGTGGGCGCCACCTAACCACGCAGGTGGTTTTAGGTGAGCGCTATTCCGCTAGCTATAGGATCCGAGACGAATCAGATCGATATGGCGCTCGAATCAACTTTGGCAGAATCGTATCCGATTACCGAAAGGGTCATAAACCTCCAGAACCTGCCCCCCTCCCTGCTGAACAATATCCGGATGACCAAATCCGTACCGTTTGCCAAGTAACTCATTGCGTAGAATTTCGATATTTTGCATCGGAATAAATATTGTCGATCCTGGACAGGCATCACCCTGCTGTTCGGACAAGTGGAGCTATAAACTGTTTCTGTTGCCCCCTGAATACAACGGTAGATTCGCTTCGAATCGGTGATCAAACTCGACGCTGAAGCCCAGAAAATCAACATATAACTCGCGGGCCTTAGTTTCGTCAAAAATTCGCAATACGGGAGTCGATTTGTCAAATGTAACAGCGGGGTCAGGATTTTCATCCGGAAGCATCGCTGATGCTACCTTCCAGCCCTTATAACCCAACTGCTGTGCGACCAGTTCGAGTGCAACGGTGGGCGACACTTCTTAATTGCGTTAATTGCGCGTCCCTAACGAAGCACACAGGCCCTTGGCCATCCGTTTGGCTTCTAGATTGAAGACATTATTTCTCTTGAAATGGAGACATTTGGTGCTCGCCTTGCCAAACCTCTTTCATCAAGAGAAATTCGATATGGTTCGTAAAAACATGCTCTCCCCTTTCCTTTACGGAGCGAGCGGCTGGCAGCATCGGCGACCCCTTATAGTACTCAACTGCTATTGGAGGCGAAATCTTTCAGGTAGACCGAGTGTAATCACGCAAGGTGGGTTAGACGGACGCACACGACTAATCGTTATCTATCGCCATAAGGCGATCAATGACATTGATCAACTGCTCCACCTGGGCCATAAACTCGGCCGCATTGTCGGGTTGGCCAGAACATTTAAGATCATACGCTAGCTCGGCAAGCCGTTCGGCATACAACTCAAGCTTGCTTATGATAAGCGAGCGCTCGAACTTGGACGTTTGGGCCATCACAACACCTATATTTTTATGATCATGGCCTCTAAAATTAGCTCGGGTTTTTTAATAAACGGTCGAGCTTTTTTCAATATTTCGTCAAGATGTTGATTTACTAGAAACTAAAACTTCGCCAAAATCACCAGCCAATTGATTTAAAAAATAAGCAATAGCCAACTGCGTACACATGTTAAACGTTGCGGTTGCTTGGCGAAGGACTGTGCTTGCGCCACGAACTCTCAGACTCAGAGTGCTGATCAACGATAGAGCCGGGCCGATAAGACGGGCACACTATGCTCAAGACCTGAGTCGCCTCAAGCAGCCAGCTAGCGAAACCATGGGCAGCCATCAGGTTCAGGCTTTCTGGGCCAAAAGCCATCATTCGAAGCTTTTACTGCACGCCGATGAGCCATTCATCGCCCAAGTCTCTGAATATCCAGCCCTCAATAAAAAATTGATAGATCCTTCATACAATCTTGATAATCAAGTGACAGCCTATAGGCAGACACAGCGCGAAATTCGTTTTAGATGCCACTTGCTTAAATTGGGTTGATCCTACTTTGAGGTCTGATGGCTCTCCGCCATAAGCATTTTCTCCTTTGGGGCTATGGCGTTTTTCTCCTGCAGCTGTCGCCTTAGGCCTCGGCTGCCAAGACCTGCCGGCAACTTTAGTACTGGATCGTTGATTTCAAGACGCTAGCTATCGATCAGAAGAAGAATCTTAACTTAACCTCATCGACCGCTAATACTGTCTACACAGCCATTCACTAACCCTGCTGGGCTGTGCCTCAAAATAGCAGCATTCGTTTGAGTCGATTGGTAGCGGAAAGCTCATGTGTTCGAAAGCCAATGTGCGACCTACTATGAATTCCCTGCTTCCTATTTGAGTAAAAGACCTTCGCGGCAGAGACAGGGCGACGCCAAAATGCATAGTGATTAGGGTGATAAACTTCAGCAGATCACGGCTTGACTCTAGACAGCGCGAATCCCCCATGTTCGTCAGTTTTCCGCTCTGGGTCAGGTATCAACGGGAAGGAGGTCGATTCATGCTTGAGCCCCTACAAGGCGTAGCCACCATCGCGGCCACCAATCAGTTCTTTGATGACTTGTGCCGGTTGGTGGACGCTAGAGAAGAGCTGCCCCTTTTGCGGCCTCAGGTCGAAGCATATCGCTGGGAAACCCTACATCATGCGGGAATGGTAAACACATATCATCAAATACAAGGTTTTTTGTGCGGCCTCATGGTCTCCGAGATATTGGACATCGAACAAGGTCGGCACCTGAATCAGCGCCTCGATAATTGTCATGACGTTGGATGGCGTTGATGAGTGCTTCAGCCGGTACAACGGACTACTGACGGGTGAAAAAATAATTACGGGTATCGTATCAATCGTTCGTGTTGCTTTGTGACGTCCAAACCGCCCTGTGAGGGAACGGCCTGGCAATCTTCGAACAGTGCCCCACAAAACCACCTGAAAAACAGCATCAGGACCACAGAAATTGCAACCTATCAGGGAAATAGGACAGCAACCGCATGGAAGCCTAGGTCAAGTGTTGGATCTTTAGACAATACCTAGCGGGTCTGCCCTTTGATAACAAGGCGACCTTTATGTACGACCTCAATAGCTTCGGCTCGATCGAAAAGCTGTTCTATAGTCCCATCGAAGCAGCGATACGCTGGTGCGATTTAATTGCTTATGAGGCTCAGATTCTGGAATCAGAATGGGAGACCCCAGGCCGGATTATCCATTCCTTTCCACAATGGCCCTGCTTGCACATAAAAATAGAAAAAATTCTGGATGCCATTCGAAACCACGAACTACCTTACGGAGCTCTGGGAACTACGGTTGCACCAGGCACTCCCGTTGATATTAAACTACTGACCGTCAGGCATTCGGACTTAAAGCGGTGGATGTTTCACTACCATCCAGATCAGCGGCCCACCTTCCTTTTCAGCCCAGTTGCAGCCGATCAGGTTGCGATCCATTACAGCACCTACTTGATTTTACAAGCAGATCGGGACGCCTTGCGGGTGCAGTTAAAGGCAACCAAAAAGCATCTCCAAATGCTGATCGATGAGCTAAAAGCAGCTGGGCTGGAGCGCGAAAATCTGCGCATGTTTGCCGAAAACAAAGAGCAGATCAGTAACCAAAGTAAAGCGAGCTACCTGAATGTCATTGGAGCGCTGGTAAACACCATACTGGGATCGTCTTCAACAGGAAGAAAGCATTCCATATTCGATAGTCAGGCTTCGATCGTCGACTCCATAACCGCTTATTACGACGGAGTACCAGGGCTGAGCAAGCGATCGTTGGATGAGAAATTTGCAGCCGCAAAACGTAGTCTCGCCCAAGCCAAAACATGAGGATTGCATTGCAATCATCGACGTTGCATTGCAATGACCGATAGCATTTTCTGGTATTGAATCCAGGTCACTTCCCACCCAACGCCATCTGGCTCTAGGAGTGACCACCATGTCCCATCAATCCTCCCCCATCGTTGCTCCGCCACCAAAACAAATCGAACGTCATATCATGCGGCGCGACGAGGTGGAGCGTAAAACCGGTTTCAAGCGTGCCCACATCTACAACTTGATGAAGGAAGGTAAATTTCCTCAGGCTAAACGCATTGGGATGCGTGCTGTCGGCTGGGACTCGCTGGAGATTGAGCAGTGGGTCGTAGAACGCTTAGATACGCAGGCCTGATGCAATGCGTGTGATTTCGGTGGTCTCCACCAAAGGTGGGGTGGGCAAAACCACAATAGCTGCCAACCTTGGCGGTCTATTGGCAGATGCGGGTCTCCGCGTTCTGCTACTCGATCTGGATAGCCAACCCACCCTCTCCAGCTATTACGCCTTGAGTCAGAAGGCTGATGTGGGTGCGTACGAGTTCATCGCGCTCAACTTAACAACCCCTGCGCAGTTTATTTCCAAGACAGTGATTGTAGGACTTGACCTGATCCTATCCAACGATGATCAAGGCCGACTGAGCTCATTGTTACTACATGCCCCAGATGGGCGGCTGCGGCTGCGCAATCTGCTATACACATTGCGCCCCCATTATGACCTGCTGTTGATCGATACACAGGGCGCACGCAGCGTCCTACTGGAGATGGCCTTACTGGCCTCTGACCTCGCCCTCTCTCCCATCACTCCGGAAATGCTCGCGGCCCGCGAACTGCGCCGCGGTACCTTGAAGCTGCTCAGTGAGCTCGAACCGTTTAGTCACCTGGGCGTTTCACCGCCAGCCTTGCGGCTACTACTTAACCAAGTGAACGCCAATCGGGTAGACAGCCGAATGATCATCCGTGGCCTGCGTGAAAGCTTCGCTAAGGTTAATAACATCTCTGTACTAGATAACATAGTTCCTGACCGAGTGGCGTATCTCAACGCTGCTTCTCTTGGGTTACCGGCCCATCGAATCGAGAAGCGTCGGTCACATCAAAAACGCTCTCCATCCGCGCATCAAACCATGCAATCGCTAGCTATCGAATTGTTTCCGGAATGGCGCGAGGCGATCTCTAGGGTGAACGGATGCGCGGAGATTTAATAAGACGAAATACCAAGCCGGCATTTCTCGCCAAGTCATTTTTTATCGACATTGATGCCAACAGCGTTTGGCAAGGAGTCTTTTGATGTTGGATCAGCTTCCCATCATCGCTCAACCATCCACTCGCCCACAGCACCCACCCCGCGAGGAGTACTGCACTGTGGTGTTTCGCCTGCGGGGTGGGCGCTCGGCCATGGGTTGGCTCCTCGAAGAGCTCTCCCGACATTTCGAAGGTTCGGGAACTGCCGAGATCGTAAAATTCGAGGTCGGTGACCATTTGCGTAACCGGCGTTAACTGAGGTTGTTCCGATGAAGAAGCTCAGTCAGGAAGAGATCACCGACAAGCTGCACCAGGAGCATTTCCCTCGAGGGCCGGAACTGGAGCGGCTGTCCGATCCACTTGCTGACACGCCTATGTTGGTCACGCTGGAGCAGTTGCGGCCCTACGAACACAACCCGCGTTTCATCCGTAATCCTCTGTATGACGATATCAAAGCCTCGATCCGTGAGCGCGGGCTGGATCAACCACCGCCGATTACCCGCCGTCCGGGAGAGTCTTATTTCATAATCCGTAACGGAGGCAATACACGCTTGGCGATTCTCGGCGAACTGTGGCAGGAAACCCGCGAGGAGCGGTTCTTTCGCATTCACTGCTTGTTCCGCCCCTGGACCGATGAACTCACCGCCCTGCTCGGCCATTTGGCCGAAAGCGATCTGCATGGTCAGCTCACCTTTATCGAACGTGCGCTGGCCGTGGCCAAACTCAAAACCATGCTCGAACCAGAGGGAGCTGTGCTCTCTCAACGTGAGCTGGCACGACGTCTTGCCGCTGGCGGCTATCCCATTTCGCAGTCGCATATCAGCCGAATGTTGGACACCCTTGAACACTTGCTGCCCGCCATTCCGCAAACACTATATGCCGGATTGGGTAAGCCTCAGATCGAACGCCTGATCGCTCTGCGTAGCCAGGCAGAACGAACCTGGAACCGTTACCCGCCCGTCACCGTTTCGTTCGCCGAGTTTTGGCTCGGCACCTTGGTCATCTTCGATGCCGATCCCGAATCCTTCGATCTTGAGCAGATCCAGGATGAACTGCTCGAACGCATGAGCGGTTTACTCGGACAGTCCTACCGTATGTTGGCCTTAGAGCTGACCGATACCCAACGCGTCACTCCTACACCTGGCTTTGTAGTCACCAAACCTTCGGAGAACAGTGTTCCGCCGGGTATTGATGAAGCCGAGACAGGACCGCGTTCCTCCAAGCCCGGTCCCAAGTCAACCGAGAGTCTGATCGAACCACGGGGCGAGAAACTGCCAGAACCGCCTGAAATGGATGTCGTCTCAGCGGCCAACCCTCCGTCACGCGTTCAAAAGATTCGTGAACAGATTGACCGCGAGACTTCCACCGATGCAGCGCCCACCGTCGAAACCTGCACGATCGACGACATCTGGATCATCGCACCAGCACTCGATACCCCCGAACAACTGCGTTTAGCCATTGCCGGGCTGGCTCGGGAAATGGCGGCCTATGCCGGACATCCTGAGAGCATTATCGATCAGAAGCATGGCTTGGGCTTCGCTCTAGACATCGAACGGGTTGATCTTGCCACGCCTCGCGCGGCCGGCGTTCACCTGCTGCTCCTGGCCCTGTTGCGCGCTCAAGACGACGTGAACTGGGAAGATCGTAAGCAACTGCCGTCAGCGCTATTCGGCCAGTTGTTGCTGGGGATCTATCAACTTTCGCTACCAGACCGTCCCGTCATGGACGTAGGCCTCGAACGACTACCTGATAGTCTGTTAATCAAATTATATCGCCTGATCCGCCTGGCCCGTCGCCTGATCGACTTAACACTTACCCCTGAAGATGACTCACCGAAGGAACTGCCATGAACCTGTCCTTCAATGTGCTCAACCAGGCCATGCTGACTCAGGTACTGCATGAGCTGCGCCTGGGTAACCTGCAACGCTGTAAGGCGCTCGGGCTGAGTGAAGACGACATCTACCTGCTGCAATCTTTACCACCCACCACGCTGTCGCGTTTGGCCCATGCCACCGTACCTTGGGTAGAGGTCAAGATCGACTCGCCGGTGCTGCATCGATTGATCGAACAAGCCGAGCGCGACGAGCAGAACGAGCGCTTGATCAATCGAGCGCTCAAGCTTGGCGCCAGCAGCACCATCATGTATCAGTGCTTCGGCCTGGCGCATTCGGAAACCGCCCTGCGTCGACGCCTGCTCAAGATAGAAACCCGTAAGGGCCGCCCTCAGCATTTGAGCGAAACCCAGGAACACGCGCTATGGCAGCGTTGGTGCCAACTGCGGGCTCAGGACGGTACCGAGGATCAGCTCGACGCCATGATGATGCTGGCGGAGGAGCAACAGATCAGCTTGACCATCGTGTGGCAGCAGATTGACCAGTACAGCAACAACACATGAATACTGCCCCTTCCAGTCGCTGGCAGCGTGTCCTGCAACAATGCACCCAGCAGCTGAGTGAACGCTGGCCCGCACGCCCCACCACTGAACACCCCTCCAACCCGGCTCTGCAGGCGGGCTTTCTGTTCAGCGGCCAATCTCACGAAGTCGTGCCACGTCGGCTGCTGTTGGATAGTCGATTGACGCCATTGGAACGGAATGCCTGGCAAGTGTTCCGACTCATGCTGCAAGGCCAGGGCGTGGTCACGCCGCGCTATGAGGATTTGCAGCCTTACCTGTCAAGCGTGCCCTACGGTGCGTCAGCCTCCCGGGAAACCATTGCTCGGGTGTTGACGATGCTCAGGTTGACGCGTTGGCTGAGTTTGGTGAGTCGCGGACGCGATCAGCTCAGCGGACGTCTTCAAGGTTCGCTGTACGTTCTGCACGATGAGCCGTTAACCCCCGCCGAAGCCATCGAACTGGATCAGGATTACCTGGCGATGGTCGGACATGCCCTCGGTCATGCGACCAAGGCGGTGCGCATTGTCGCGCAGAACATTGTGGAAGAAATCCGCCAGGACACCGATATCGATCAGGGTCGATTACCGACACGGCTCGACAGCTGGGGCGAAATTTGGACGCAGCAAGGATTGGATCCGGCAACCGGTACCGCTCTGCTCGATTCCGGACGGGGGGAAGATGCCCTCGTTCGGAATCGTGCAGGCCCTCGTTCGGATTCCGAACCGGGGCTGAACGCCAGTGTTTCCGGCACTGTTCGGAATCCGAACGCCGCCTGTACTGTATTAAAAGAAAGTATTTGTACAGTACCGCGCGCGACTCCGACGGTGGATAACCTGCACTGGCCCGCTGCGCTGCACCTGAGCCCAAGCGAGCGTCAGGCCGTCGCCGTGGCGCTGAACAAGCTCAAACCAGCGGATCGGCAGGCGGTGCTCAACGAAGCGGGGGCACGCTGTGCGGCCGGTGGAATCCGCAAGCCAGCGGCGTATCTGATGGGCCTGATCCAGCGCGCGCTGAAAGGTGACTTTCATCCTTGGGCAGGTCAGGCCGAACCGCCACCCATTGCAGAACCGCCTGCACAACCACCCTTGCGCCCGATTCGAAAACAGGGCGAACCCGTGTCTGCCCTTGCTCAAGCGTGCCTGAATGAGCTGCGCCAACTGCGCGGCAAACGGGGTGGACGCCAGTAGATTTGATGCCAGTGGCATCAAATCCACTGAGGTCTTCATAGTTAGCCCCTTAAACCAAACCGAACAGACCGCATTCAGCTTTTTGGCTGCCCTTGCCCCTCATCTGTCGCAACGTTCCCGTCCAAGCGAATGCGAGGACAACACCGTGGCCGATCACTATCAACTCAATCTGGGTTCATTGCGCAGCAGCATCACCCTGACCCTGCACACTCACCATGCCGCCCGTATCTGGCAGGGTCGAACCGCACGCGAAGGCGTCCACTCGATCATGGGCATGGCCGGCTACATCAGCGTCACCAACCTAATCAAACAAACCGCGGCCCAAGACGACCCCTATGCCGACTGGGCCATGGTGCAACTCGAAGAAAAGCTGATGCAGGCCAAGGCTGGGATGCTGGAATTGACCCGACAGCTGGACCGAATCAGGCAGGACCTGCCGACACAGATCGACATGGGCGACAACCTCAACATCCACCCCGTCACCTTGCCGTTGTACATCGGCAGCCAGCTGGGCTTTCTCGCGGTCTACCTGCTGACCGACTACGACACCCTGGTACGCCAGACTCTATTGGCCCATCACACCGCCTTGATCGGCCGCATCGACATGGAAGCCTGGATCGACGACGGCGCCCATCTGTTGCGCAGCCTATTCGGCCAGGCCCAGCGCTATCGGCATGCCGGCGTCACACGCGATGATATGGCGGCGAACAACGCCCGAGCCATTGCGGCCATCGAGAAGATGGGTTTGCCCCCAATGGACATCCTGGAGGGTCATCGCCGCTCCCAGTTCGCGCCGCCAATCACTCGCCGTGGTGCTGTGGCAGTGCATGACGCCGACGCGCTGGCAGAGGACGTCGGAGTGTCGTCTGCGACAGTGATTGTGCCGGAGGACGAAGCATGAATCGGATGATCCCGGCTCAACCAATGCCCTTCGAAGCGTTAACACCGGATGCCTATCGACAGCTCGAACACGCAGCCTCCCTAAAAGGCCTTTTAAAACCTTTTAAGGGTAAGGGGGAGTTGGAGCACTTGGCGCAGCTGGCGAGGGAAATCGAGGCGCAGTTATGTCACCTAATGGAGGCTGTGGTGCAGCAAGCCGGACAGCCCCCTTACTCGCTGCTGGACATTCGTTTAGTGCTGCAGAACACCAGCGCAGGCAGCACCTTTTTGCGTTGGCGCACCCGTGACTTCGCCCGTATGGGGGTTGCGGTCTGGGAACGCCAGATCTGCAACAACGCCCTGCCGCAGGCCGTACGCGAGAGATTGCACCGTTTCGAATGCGATCGCATTGCACTGAACCTGCAGATGAGCGTGGTGCATTCGCTCTACCGCCAGGCCTCGACCTGCGCGATCAAAATGGCCAGTGCCGAACGGTTATTGCGCCAGTTCACAACCGCAGTGGAGATATCACGATGAGTACTTTTTTTGTCGGCGAAGGCAATATCGGCAGTGCGCCAGAGTTCCAGGAATTTCCATCAGGCAATGACGAGCCACGGCGTTTGCTGCGGCTGAATGTGTACTTCGACAACCCTGTGCCACGCGAGGGCAGCTATGAAGATCGAGGCGGCTATTGGGCGCCGGTTGAGCTATGGCACCGTGAGGCTGAACACTGGAGCACACTGTACCAGAAAGGCATGCGTGTGCTGGTCGAAGGCCGCACCGTACGTGATGAGTGGGAGGACAGCGAAGACAATGCGCGGGTCACCTTCAAGATCGAGGCCCGTCGAGTCGGCATCCTGCCTCACCGGGTGCACAGCGTGGTCATGCGCGAACGATCCAGTGAACCGGCGGTATCTGCGACACACGTCGGGAAAAGTACAGAACAGGCCAGTTCACCTGCGTCGAAACCCAGAAAGCGCAGAGGGCAGCCACCTACGGACTGACAGACTTTCAGGCATGGAAATTGCGCCTTTGCGCGAAGTTGCTGGTCTACTTTTACTCACTGCTCGTGAAGACCGACCCTGTCGTCCACGCTACAACGGGGTACCAGCCTCGGTCCATCCCGCCCTCACCGACTAATATGAGGAACCTGCCATTCAGGTTTCTCATATCTCGCCCCTGCTACCTCGAACAACGCTGCTCCGAACTCAATCCGGAGTAGTTATATGTACCTCTTCCTCTGCGAAAAACCTTCCCAAGGTCGTGACATCGCCAAGGTTCTCGGAGCCAACCGGCGTGGTGATGGCTGCCTGATCGGCCCCGAGATAACTGTCACCTGGTGTATCGGCCACCTACTGGAGACAGCATCGCCTCAAGCCTATGGCGAGCAATTCAAGAGTTGGTCGTTGGATGATCTACCGATCATTCCCGTGCAGTGGCAGGTCAAGGTCAAACCCAAGACCGCGGCACAATTCAAAGTCATCAAGCGCCTGCTCACTGAAGCCACCACCGTCGTCATCGCAACCGACGCCGACCGCGAAGGTGAAATGATTGCCCGCGAGTTGTTGGAGCTCTGCAAGTATCGAGGCTTCGTTCAGCGCCTCTGGTTGTCCGCCCTCAACGAGGCGTCGATTCGCAAAGCCCTCTCCTCGCTGAAGTCTGGTCAGGAGACCTACCCGCTTTATCTCTCAGCCCTCGCCCGCAGCCGCGCCGACTGGCTGATCGGCATGAACCTAAGTCGTCTGTTTACCCTTCTTGGTCGGCGGGCAGGCTACGACGGCGTATTGTCAGTGGGGCGCGTCCAGACACCCACCTTACGTTTGGTAGTCGATCGGGATCGTGAGATTGCCAGCTTCGTCCCGGTACCTTACTGGTGCGTTGAAGTGCACCTATCGTCAATGGGCCATCGATTCATCGCATCGTGGTTACCGCCACACTCGGGAAGGGATGAGACGGGCCGCTGCCTGCAGCAGGCACTTGCCCATCAGGCGGTCCAAACAATCACCCATGGTAAGTCCGCCACGGTGCTCTCGTTGCAGACTGAACATTCCCGCGAAGCACCACCCCTGCCCTTCGACCTGAGCACATTGCAGGAAGTCTGCTCGCGTAAGCTGGGGCTCGGCGTCCAGGAAACCCTTAATATCGCCCAAGCCCTGTATGAAACTCACAAAGCCACCACCTACCCGCGCAGCGATTGCCGCTATTTGCCAGAGAGTATGTTCAACGAGGCGCCCGCAGTGCTCGACGCCCTGCTCGAAACGGATCCGGCACTCAGACCTGCATTCGGGAGCCTCGATCGATCATTGCGCTCCCGCGTGTGGAGCGATGCCAAGGTCACCGCGCACCACGGCATCATTCCCACCACCGAGCCGGCAAACCTGGCGCGGATGTCTGAACAAGAACGCCAAGTCTACGAACTGATTCGTAGCCACTACCTCGTGCAATTTCTGCCGCACCATGAGTTTGATCGAACCCAGGTCGAGCTGGAGTGTGGCGAAGAACGTTTGATCGCTGTTGGCAAACAGATCCTGGTCCAGGGCTGGAAAGGCTTACTCTGCGAAAACACCGAGGAGGATGAGCCCAATCACAAGTCCCAAGTCTTACCGGTTTTACAACAGGGTACACAGTGCGCAGTGGACGACGTCGAACTCGAGCCCTTGCGTACCACCGCTCCCAAACCTTTCACCGAGGGTGATCTGATCAAGGCCATGAAAAACGTCGCCAAGCTGGTCACCGACCCACGACTTAAACAGAAACTTCGGGACACCACCGGTATCGGTACCGAAGCCACCCGAGCCGGCATCATCAAGGGGTTGATTGATCGCGGTTATCTGCTGAAGAAAAAACGTGCCTTAATGGCCTCCGCTGCTGCCCATACACTGATCGAGGCGGTACCAGCCGCCGTCGCAGATCCAGGTATGACCGCCGTTTGGGAACAAGCTCTGGAGGAGATCGAAGCGGGACGCCTGACCTTGGATGCATTCGTCGCCAAGCAGGCGAACTGGATTGCGCAATTGGTCGAACACTGTGGATCGCTCACCTTGTCGATACCGATCAAAGCCGGGCCGACCTGCCCCATTTGCAATGCATCAATGATCAAGCGTAAGGGAAAATCTGGTCCGTTCTGGTCATGCTCGCAGTACCCGAACTGCAAGGGCACGACGCCTATAAGAAAAGAGACGCAGCGTCAATGACCGTTCAGTTGAATTCGTCATGATGTTGGGGGTTGCACTGTTCAGTGCATTATCAGCGGCGCCTGAGCCCGCTCCAAATCGATCAAAGGTTGTCCGTTTTCTCGGGCCAAGGCGATGCCAATAGAAATCCATATCTGCCCGAGTTCGTTGAACGCTTTCAGATGAGCAGGACTTTCGTTGAGCCAATGAACAAGGCTGTCGAAGTGTTCGGGGTTATCAGGGCAATCATGGATTTTGATGAACAGCTCCAGTGTTCGATCCCAAATCAGATCCATGTCCTTGTTTTCGTCTTCCATGCTCAACCGTCCCTCAGCTTGGCCCTATCAGGCTTTCATTCTCACCGACCACCTTGGACGCTGATTCCTGGTGGAATAGAAACCACGTCGCGGTACACAGCTATTTCAGTCACTATAACAACCCAATGAGTCGATACTCAACCCTTAGGGATGTTCATGTCAACGGGTCTTTGCTCAACCATTCGGGTTGAACTGGAGAACTCATCACTTGGCACATAAACATCCTACCCAAGCCCAAATCGGGCGCATGATCGCGAAGCACCGCAGCGAACGTAATCTGACCCAAGAAGAGGTAGCTGAGCGTTTAGGGATCGGTAGCGAAGCCATCTCTCGCCTGGAACGGGGAGTAGTGGAGCTTACCGTGGTCAAACTGATGCAACTGGCGGACATTTTCGATTGCCGCATGGATGAATTGCTGACGGAATCGAGTAATCGCCCCAATGACCAGAGCCAGATGATTGCGGGTCTGCTGAGTGGACTGAAAGAAAGCGACCGTGCCTTTATCTTGGCAACCGTCGAACAATTAGCCGCACATCTAGGCAGTAAGTGACCTCTTTCATCGCGCTCAACGTAGCGTCTTATGAAGGGGCTCCTACAGACTTGACGTCGTGTTGACCTCTTTGCTGTAGTAGCTTCAGATCACCGCCAACGGCGACCCAAGACCGATTAGCTCCGGGCAGCTCGGTCGAACTCTTCGAGTTCGGAGCCTCCTATTCTGCGGAATTTAATTCCCGTTTTTTGCTCGACCTGATTGTGGTGGCGGATGACCACTGTTGCCTCTATCCGGCAATAGCGGTCATCCGCTTCTGCGATCGTATTCAGTCCCGGAGCCCACCGGGGAAAGAAGGGGGCACCCTTTGTGCGCGGATGCGTGCCAGCATGTTCCGACCCAGGCCACGACAAGGGTCGGTTGGCGAATCATTGC